>NZ_JAMGSN010000001.1:342500-5142500 GCF_023516725.1 Pseudomonas sp. T1.Ur | reverse complement strand
CGGCGGAGTCGGCGTTGAAACCCATGCGCGCGGGCGGCAGCAGGGCATCGAGGATGCGTTCCTCGGCGGCATCTTCGGCGCGGTGGCGAACCTTGGTGATTTCCTGTTCGCGCAGCAGCTTGATGGCGGCATCGGCGAGGTCACGAATGATCGACTCGACATCGCGGCCCACGTAGCCGACTTCGGTGAACTTGGTGGCTTCGACCTTGATGAACGGCGCGTTGGCGAGCTTGGCCAGGCGACGGGCAATCTCGGTCTTGCCGACACCGGTCGGGCCGATCATCAGGATGTTCTTGGGCGTCACTTCGACGCGCAGTTCTTCAGGCAACTGCATCCGGCGCCAGCGGTTGCGCAGGGCAATGGCGACGGCGCGCTTGGCATCGTCCTGGCCGATGATATGGCGATTGAGTTCGTGGACGATTTCGCGGGGAGTCATGGACATAGTATTTGGCGGTCCTCAAGCGGGAGTCTGGGCCTGGACGGGCTTACTCCGTGAGGTCCTGCTCCTCAATGGTCTGGGTGTGGTTGGTGAAGACGCAGATGTCGCCGGCAATGCCCAGGGCTGTCTCGACGATTTCGCGGGCCGACAAATCGGTTTTCTTCAGCAGGGCGCTGGCGGCGGCCTGGGCGTAGGCGCCACCGGAACCCATGGCGATCAGGCCATCCTCGGGCTCAACGACATCACCGTTGCCGGTGATGATCAGCGAGGCGTCCTTGTTGGCGACCGCGAGCATGGCCTCGAGGCGGCTCAGGGAGCGGTCGGTACGCCATTCCTTCGCCAGCTCGACGGCGGCACGGACCAGATGGCCCTGGTGCTTTTCAAGCTGGCCTTCGAAACGCTCGAACAGGGTGAAGGCGTCGGCGGTGGCCCCGGCGAACCCGGCGATGACCTGGCCGTGGTACAGGCGGCGGACTTTCTTCGCGTTGCCTTTCATCACGGTGTTGCCCAGTGAAACCTGGCCGTCGCCGCCCATGACGACTTTGCCGTGACGGCGGACTGAAACGATGGTGGTCAAGGGAAGAGTCTCCACGCAGCGGGGCGAAAATGCCCGGATGGAACTCATATGGGGGTGGCGCGGGGTTTTTCAACTGGGGGGGACGAGTGGTGCGAGGCGCGTAGGAGCTGCCGAGCGGAGCGAGGCCGCGATCTTTCCCCAGACAATTGAGTCTCGAGCGAAAGATCAAAAGATCGCAGCCTCGCTTCGCTCGGCAGCTCCTACAGGCCAGGGGCACAAAAGTCCCGCAGCACAGGTGTGTTCTGCGGTGTTCAGCGGCTCTGGCGTTGTTGTAACAACAGGTTGCTGAAACCGCTGCCGGCCAGTTGTTTCTGGGCCTTGGTCAGCTCTTCACGATTGCTGAACGGACCTACCAATACCCGGTACCAGGTTTCGTCCTTCACCGTTCCGGACTCCACCGACACCGATTGGCCCAGCAGAATGATCTGCGCCCGGACCTTGTCGGCATCGGCTTCCTTGCGGAACGAGCCGGCTTGCAGGAAAAACTTCGTCACCGGCGCTGCTTTCTGTACCGGCGGCGCGGGTGGCGGCGTGATGCCGGCCAGGGCTGCCTGGGCGCGGGCGGTGTCGATTTTTGCCGCTTCGGCTGGCGTTACCGGTGTGGTCGGCACCTGAGGCACTTGCGGCGTCGGCAGGGTTTTCTCCGGCACGGCATCGGGCGGCACGATGACTTCCGATTCCGGCAGCAAGGTGTAGAAGTCGTACTTCGGCTTCACCGGTTGCGTCGGGCTCGGCGGGGTCTTGTTGGCTTCGGCGATCCGCGTGGCTTTCTGCTGCTCTTGCCGGACGCGCTTGACGTCGTCGCCCTGGCCCGGCTCCAGCTTCATCAAGAAGACAATGAAAGCGCCGACCGTCAGGCCGATGGCCATCCACAACCAGCCCGGGATCGGCTTTTTCGCCGGGGGCTGGTAACGACTGGCGCCGCGTTTGGGTGCAGGTTTTTTCTTGGCGGCCAACTTACATGCGCTCCAGCGTTTCCAGGCCCAGCAGTTCCAGGCCTTGCTTGAGCGTGCGTCCGGTCAGTGCGGCGAGGCGCAAGCGGCTCTGCATCTGTGCCGGTGTCTCGGCGCTGAGGATCGGGCAGTTTTCGTAGAAGCTGGAGAACAGGCCTGCGACGTCGTACAGGTACGCGCACAAGGTATGCGGCGTGCCCTTTTCGGCGACGTTGTTCAGTACTTCACCGAACTGAGCCAGCCTGGCCGCCAATTCCTGCTCGTGGGCGGCCTCGAGGACGATCTGGCCTTCCACTTCGTCGAAGTGCTTGCCGAGCTTGCGGAACACGCCGGCCACGCGGGTGTAGGCATACAGCAGGTACGGCGCGGTGTTGCCTTCGAAGTTGAGCATCAGGTCGAAGTTGAAGCTGTAGTCGCTGGTGCGATGCTTCGACAAGTCGGCGTACTTCACCGCGTCGATACCGACAACCTTGGCGATGTTGCGCAGCTCGTCTTCGGCCAGGTCCGGGTTCTTGCCCTTGACCAGGCTGTAGGCGCGGTCCTGGGCTTCGGTCAGCAGGTCGATCAGTTTTACGGTGCCACCGTCGCGGGTCTTGAACGGACGGCCATCAGCGCCGTTCATGGTGCCGAAGCCCATGTGTTCCATTTCCATCGGGTGGGTCACGAAGCCGGCCAGCCGGGCCACCTCGAACACCTGCTGGAAGTGCAGGGCCTGGCGCTGGTCGACGAAATACAGCACCCGATCAGCCTTGAGCACACGGTTGCGGTAGCGCACGGCCGCCAGGTCGGTGGTGGCGTAGAGGTAGCCGCCATCGGCCTTGACGATGATCACCGGCAGCGGCTCGCCATCGGCGGTCTTGAACTGGTCGAGGAACACGCACTGGGCGCCGTTGCTTTCCACCAGCATGCCCTTGGCGCGGAGGTCGTTGACCACGTTGACCAGGTCTTCGTTGTAGGCGCTTTCGCCCATCACGTCGGCCATGGTCAGCTTGACGTTCAGCAGCTCGTAGATTTTCTGGCAGTGGGACAGGGAGATGTCCTTGAACTTGGTCCACAGCGCCAGGCACTCGGCGTCGCCGGCTTGCAGCTTGACCACCAGGCCGCGGGCGCGGTCGGCGAATTCGGGCGACTCGTCGAAACGTTGCTTGGCGGCGCGGTAGAAATTTTCCAGGTCCGACAGCTCGTCGCTGGTGATGGGGTTTTCCTGCAGGTAGGCCATCAGCATGCCGAACTGGGTGCCCCAGTCACCGACGTGGTTCTGGCGGATCACGGTGTCGCCGAGAAACTCCAGCACGCGGGCCACGCCGTCGCCAATGATGGTCGAGCGCAGGTGGCCGACGTGCATTTCCTTGGCGAGGTTGGGTGCAGAGAGGTCGACCACGGTGCGCTGCAGCGGGCCGGCCTTGCGCACGCCGAGGCGCGCGTCGGCCAGGGCAGCGTCGAGGCGCGAGGCCAGGGCCTGGGTGTTCTGGAAGAAGTTGATGAACCCGGGGCCGGCGATGTCAGCCTTGCTGACGTTCTCGTCGGCCGGCAGCGCGGCGATGATTTTTTCCGCCAGGTCGCGAGGCTTCATGCCGGCCGGCTTGGCGAGCATCATCGCGATGTTGCTGGCGAAGTCGCCGTGGGTCTTGTCCCGGGTGTTCTCGACCTGAATCGCCGGCGACAGGCCTTCTGGCAGCACACCTTCAGTGACGAGTTGGGTGATGGCTTGCTGGATGAGCTGGCGAATGGTGTCTTTCATGGTCTTCTCTTTCAACCGCAGGCGCGGCGGCGCTTCGATGCGCTGGTGGAAAAACTGGGCATTATCCGTGGCGCGGGCGAGCTTGCCAACTGTAGCGGGTTGGTTGGGGATGTGTGGTGACTATTCTTGCTGGCCTGGATGTACGCAATCCCCTGTGGGAGCGAGCTTGCTCGCGATAGCGGTCTGGCATCCAATATTCATGCAAACTGACCCGCCGCCATCGCGAGCAAGCTCGCTCCCACAAGGGCCAGATTAGCGATCCATTAATACAAATCCACCGGATCCACATCCAGCGACCAGCGCACCGCCCGCCCGCTGGGCATCTGTTCCAGCGCCAGCAGCCAGGCACTCAGCAGCCGATGCAGCGGTGCCCGGGCATTGGCTTGCAATAGAAGCTGCGCGCGATAACGCCCGGCCCGCCGCTCCATCGGAGCCGGAACCGGGCCCAGGAGTTCGATGCCGGTGAGGTTCTGCTCCGCCAGCAGCCGTTCCGCCTCACTGCACGCTTCGTCCAGGAAACCTTCCGCCTGCCCCGGTTTATGAGCCTCGGCGCGCAACAGCGCCAAGTGCGCAAATGGCGGCAACCCGGCGCCACGGCGTTCGCTCAGCGCCTGTTCGGCAAAGGCGAAATAGCCCTGCTCGGTCAGTTGTATCAGCAGCGGATGATCCGCCAGGTGGGTCTGGATGATTACTTTGCCCGGCTCCTCGGCGCGTCCGGCGCGGCCTGCGACCTGGACGATCAGCTGCGCCATGCGCTCGCTGGCCCGGAAATCACCGGAGAACAGCCCGCCGTCGGCATCCAGGATCGATACCAGCGTGACCCGGGGGAAGTGATGCCCCTTGGCGAGCATTTGCGTGCCCACCAGGATGCACGGCTGACCCTTCTGGATGGTGGCGAACAGATTGTTCATCGCATCCTTTCGCGAAGTGCTGTCGCGATCCACGCGTAGCACCGGGTAATCGGGAAACAAGATCCCCAGCCGTTCTTCGGCGCGCTCGGTGCCAGCGCCCACCGGACGCAAGTCCACTTTGCCGCATTGCGGGCAGTTCCTCGGCACGCGTTCGGAGTGCCCGCAATGGTGGCAACGCAGCTCGCCGTAGCGCTGGTGCACGGTCATCCGCGCGTCGCAGCGTTCGCAGCCGGACATCCAGCCGCAGTCATGGCACAGCAGGGTCGGGGCAAAACCCCGGCGATTGAGGAACACCAACACCTGTTGCCCGGCGGCCAGGGTCTGGCCGATGGCTTGCTGCATCGGCCCGGAGATGCCGCTGTCCAGCGGACGGCTTTTCACATCCAGGCGCAGGAAGCGCGGTTGCTTGGCGCCGCCGGCCCTTTCGTTGAGGCGCAGCAGGCCGTAGCGACCGGTGTAGGCGTTATGCAGGCTTTCCAGGGAAGGCGTGGCCGAGCCAAGGACGATGGGAATGTTCTCCTGGCGGGCCCGCACCAGCGCCAGGTCGCGGGCGTGGTAGCGCAGGCCTTCTTGCTGTTTATAGGAACCGTCGTGCTCTTCGTCGATGATGATCAGGCCGGGGTTTTTCATCGGCGTGAACAGCGCCGAGCGGGTGCCGATGATGATGTCGGCCTCGCCGTCCCGGGCGGCGAGCCAGGCTTCCAGGCGTTCGCGGTCGTTGACTGCCGAGTGCACCAGGGCGATCCGCGCATTGAAGCGCTGTTCGAAGCGCGCCAGTGTTTGTGGGCCGAGGTTGATTTCCGGAATCAGCACCAGGGCCTGCTTGCCGGCTTCCAGGGTCTGGCGGATCAGCTGCAGGTAGACCTCGGTCTTGCCGCTGCCGGTGACACCCGCCAACAAGAATGCGTGATAGCTGTCGAAACCTGCGCGAATCGCCTCGCAAGCGGCCCGTTGTTCGGCGTTGAGCGGCAGTTCTGGCTGGGCCAGCCAGTGTTCGTGGCGCTCGCCTGGGGCATGGCGGCGAACTTCCACCTGGACCAGGTCCTTGGCCAGCAGCAGGTCGAGGCTGTCCTTGCTGAGCATCAGTTTGCTCAATAACTGGTGGGCCACGCCGTGGGGATGCTGGGCCAGGGTGGCAAGGGCTTCGCGCTGGCGCGGTGCGCGGGCGATACGCGGATCGTCCAGCGAAGCGCCCGGTGCCACCGACCAGAACCGCTCCTGGCGCGCCTCGGCCGGTTCGCCCTGGCGCAACAGTACCGGCAGGGCCCAACTCAGGGTGTCGCCCAAGCTGTGTTGATAATACTGGGCGGTCCACAGGCACAACTTGAACAGCGAGGCCGGCAGCGGTGGCGTCGCATCAAGCAGGGCCAGGGCCGGCTTGAGTTTGTCGGCCGGCACTTCGCTGTGGTCGGCGACTTCCACCAGGATGCCGATCATTTCCCGCCGGCCGAACGGCACCCGCAGGCGCATGCCCGGTTGCAGTTGGGCACGCGGCACTCCGGCCGGGGCCCGGTAATCGAACAGGCGGCGCAGTGGCGAAGGCAGGGCGAGGCGCAGGATGGCGTCGGGCACGCGGGAGGGTCTCGGTAGGCGGACAAATACGCAAGGCTCAATGTGGGAGCGAGCTTGCTCGCGATGGCGGCCTGTCAGTCAACATGCATGTGACAGATCCACCGCCATCGCGAGCAAGCTCGCTCCCACAGGGATTGTGCTTGAGGCCGGGAGCCTAGCAGACGGTTGGTACAAGTTGTAGCTTGCGCGATTAATGTTGTCTGGTAGAATCCGCGGCCTAATTACGTGCGGTATTCAACAATAGTGTTGGGTGGCGGCACGCTAGCCTGAGGAAAACACCATGAAAACCGATATCCATCCAGACTATCCAGTTGTGGCCGTAACCTGCAGCTGCGGCAACAAGTTCGAAACCCGTTCGACCTACGGCAAAGCCCTGGCGATCGACGTTTGCAACGAATGCCACCCGTTCTACACCGGTAAGCAAAAGACTCTGGATACCGGCGGCCGCGTTCAGAAGTTCGCCGATCGTTTCGGTGCTTTCGGCGCGAAGAAAGCCTAAGGCTGATTATCTTGGAAAGTCGTTCCGGCTATTCCAGGCTAATGAAAAAGGCGTCCCTCGTGGGCGCCTTTTTTGTGTCTGCGATTTGGCTTTGTGGCGCCCAGGCGTTCTGCCCCCTGCCCGGGGACCTGCCTGAAGTGGCTGTGCAGCGGGTGGTGGATGGCGACACGTTGTATCTCCAGGACGGCCGTCGTATCCGCATGATCGGTCTCAACAGCCCGGAGCTGGGCAAGCGCGGGCGTGCTGACGAACCGTTCGCCGTGGCGGCGCGCCAGCGACTCGAGGCGCTGGTGGCTGCCAGTGCCGGCCGGGTCAAGGTATCGCCCGGCAAGGATGACCAGGACAACTACGGACGCACGCTGGCCCACGTCTATGACCGTCAGGGCCGCAACCTCGAAGAACAACTGATTGCCGAGGGGCTGGGCTTCCTGGTGGCGGTTGCGCCGAATGTCGATCTGGTCGCATGCCAGCAGGCGGCTGAGCGCCAGGCGCGACAAGCCGGGCTCGGGATATGGAAGAAGTCTCCGGTCACGCGAGCGGAGCAAATCAACGCGGCCGGCTTCGCATTGGTCCGTGGTCGTGTAGACAGCGTGCAGCGCAATCGCGGCGGCATCTGGATAGAAATGCAGGGGGCGGTTGTCTTGCACATCGCGTCCGATTTGCAGCGAAACTTTGACGCCTCGATGCTCAAGCGCCTGGAAGGCCGGACAATCGAGGCGCGCGGTTGGGTTGTGGATCGCTCCCGGCGCGGGACGCCGAAGCCCGGGCAGGCGCGATGGTTGTTGCCGCTGACGGATCCGGCGATGTTGCAGCCGGTGCTTTGAGAAAAATAATTGTAGACATTCCTGGTCTGGATTGTATGCATCAAGCCCTTGTGTTTCGCTGCTCTTGGCCCAAAGTCGTAGGGTAGGGCGCTTGACAGGAGTGACTGGTCAGTCTTGTAGGGACTTTGCGAGGCGCGTATCCTCGGCGGTCCGTCTGTCCAACACAGTAAAAAGCGGAATGCCCACATGTCTGATCTGAAAACTGCCGCTCTCGAATATCACGCTAATCCTCGTCCGGGTAAGCTGAGTGTCGAGCTCACCAAGGCCACCGCTACTGCCCGCGACCTGTCGCTGGCCTACAGCCCCGGCGTAGCCGAACCAGTGCGCGAAATCGCTCGCGACCCTGAACTGGCCTACAAGTACACCGGCAAGGGCAACCTGGTTGCAGTCATTTCCGATGGCACCGCGATTCTCGGCCTGGGCAACCTCGGCCCACTGGCTTCCAAGCCGGTCATGGAAGGCAAGGGTGTCCTGTTCAAGCGTTTCGCCGGCATCGACGTGTTCGACATCGAAGTCGACTCCGAAAGCCCGCAAGCCTTCATCGACACCGTCAAGCGCATCTCCATCACCTTCGGCGGCATCAACCTGGAAGACATCAAGGCACCTGAGTGCTTCGAGATCGAGCGCGCCCTGATCGAACAGTGCGACATCCCGGTATTCCACGATGACCAGCACGGTACCGCGATCGTCACCGCGGCCGGCATGATCAACGCCCTGGAAATCGCCGGCAAGACCCTGCCAGAAGCCAAGATCGTCTGCCTGGGTGCCGGCGCTGCAGCCATCTCCTGCATGAAGTTGCTGGTGAGCATGGGCGCCAAGATCGAAAACATCTTCATGGTTGACCGTACCGGCGTGATCCACTCCGGCCGTGACGACCTGAACCAGTACAAGGCCGTGTTTGCCCACGCGACCGACAAGCGCTCCCTGGCAGACGCGCTGGACGGCGCCGACGTGTTCGTCGGCCTGTCGGGCCCGAACCTGCTGAGCGCGGAAAACCTGCTGCGCATGGCGCCGAACCCGATCGTGTTCGCCTGCTCGAACCCGGATCCGGAAATCTCCCCGGAGCTGGCTCACGCAACCCGCAACGACGTGATCATGGCTACCGGCCGTTCGGACTACCCGAACCAGGTCAACAACGTACTGGGCTTCCCGTTCATCTTCCGTGGTGCCCTGGACGTCCGCGCCAAGCGCATCAACGAAGAAATGAAAGTCGCGGCGGCCAACGCCCTGCGTGAACTGGCCAAGCTGCCGGTGCCGCAGGAAGTGTGCGACGCCTACGGCGGCATCAAATTGGAATTCGGTCGTGAGTACATCATCCCGAAACCAATGGACGCCCGCCTGATCACCCTGATCTCCGACGCCGTGGCCAAGGCCGCCATCGAGACGGGTGTTGCAACCCTGCCGTACCCGAAGAACTACCCGCTCAAGAGCGTGGATGACGTGTTTAACGGCTAAGCTGTTGTAGCGCTTCAACAAAAAGCCCCTACTCGTGTGAGTCGGGGCTTTTTTTGGGTTCTTCACGGATTCGTGGGGAAGAGAAGATTGACAGTCAGGGTTTAGGTAAATTGGAAGGTACCACCCAAACCAATTCCTGCCCCCTGCTGTCGACATGCATCCTATTGACCTTGCTTCGTTTTTTCCAGGCTATTACATCGCCTCTTCGATCTCTGCTCCCAAACTTTTGCAGCTGACCCTCGAACCCTGCGCCACGGTCATGCCGTTATGCGGTCGATGCCAGCAGCCCTGTCCCCTGATTCATGATCGGCGCTTGCGTCGAGTTCGAGACCGAGACCTGTTCGATCAACCGGTCCTGCTGCTGATACCTATGCGACGACTCGATTGCCTGAACTGTGGTCGGGTCAATGAGCACATTGATTGGTTGGCACCTTTCGCCCGGATGACGCAGCGCCTGGTCAACTGGATCGAGGTGTTGACGCTGATTTTACCTATTGCTCATGTGCGTCAATTAACCGGGCTCCATTGGCAGTCAATCAAGGATGTCGACAAGCGGCGCCTGGAGCGCAACGTCGCAGCCTTCGATCCCGGTAACGTGAAGCGCTTGGTCATGGATGAGTTCGCCCTGCACAAGGGGCACCGTTATGCGACGGTGATCATGGATGCTGACCGCAAGCGTGTGCTCTGGGTGGGTAAAGGCAATAGCCGAGAATCCATACGCCCGTTTTTCCAAGCCTTGGGCCAACAGTGTCAACAGATTGAAGCGGTGGCCATGGACATGAACACAGCCTTCGACTTGGAAGTGAAGCTCCATTGCCCGCAAGCCGAGGTGGTATACGACCTTTTCCACGTGGTGGCTCGTTATGGGCGTGATGTCGTGGATCGTATCCGGGTCGATCAGGCTAACGCTCTACGCCATGACAAACCCGCCCGTAAGGTGGTTAAGCAAAGTCGCTGGCTATTGTTGCGCAACAAGGAAAACCTCAAGGCTGAACAGCAAGTGCATCTCGACGAGCTGCTGGCCGCCAACCAGCCGCTGTCGACAGTCTATCTGCTCAAGGATGCCCTCAAGGATATTTGGTACGCACCCAGCGTTTGGGAAGGTTGGAGGCGCTGGCGAGCGTGGCAGAAACTGGTGACGCAAAGCGGATTACAGCCTCTGATACGCTTTGCCAAAAATCTCAGGAAATATTTGAGAGGGATCTTGGCTAGCGCTCGGTTCGCCATGCACACAAGCCTGCTGGAAGGGGTCAACAACAAGATAAAAGTCATCAAGAGGATGGCTTATGGCTTCCGGGACACGGCCTATTTCTTCTTGAAAATCAAGGCCGCCTTCCCCGGAAAACCGTGAAGAACCTTTTTTTGTGGCTGCCGATTTTGTGTGGCCACCGCAGATCCGTGTGGGAGCGAGCCTGCTCGCGAAGGCGTCAGCCCAGGCAACCCAAAACCTGTGGCGAGGGAGCTTGCTCCCGCTGGCCTCTGTAGGAGCTGCCGAAGGCTGCGATCTTTTCGCTTGGGACTCAAGTGTCAGGGGAAAGATCGCAGCCTCGTTGCACTCGACAGCTCCTACGGGCGCAGCCGAGCGGGAGCAAGCTCTCTCGCCACGGGTTTCATGTGCGGCATAAAAAGCCCCGCGCTTCTCTCGAAGGCGGGGCTTTTGGGTGATGTTCGGTCAGAACAAATCGATCGGCGCCGCCTCATCCGCTGGCAGCGGGCTGCCCGGCGCTACGCCGTTGCCCAGCTCGTTGACCGAAGGCGGCGTGTCTTCGCTCTTGAACAGCTCGAAGTACGCGCCCGGCGTGCCTGGCGTGGCGGCACGACCGCTGACCGGATCGACCCGCAGGCTGAGGATGCCTTCCGGTTCAGGCTGGGTGTGCGGTGGCTTGTCCTTCAGGGCGGCGCCCATGTAGCTCATCCAGATCGGCAGCGCCACGGTGCCGCCGAACTCGCGCCGACCCAGGCTTTCGGGCTGGTCGAAGCCGGTCCAGACGGTGGTCACGTAATCGGCGTTGTAGCCGGAGAACCAGGCGTCCTTGGATTCGTTGGTGGTACCGGTCTTGCCCGCCAGGTCGGTGCGGCCCAGGGCCAGGGCGCGGCGGCCGGTGCCGAGCTTGATCACGTCCTGCAGCATGCTGTTGAGGATGTAGGTGGTGCGGCCGTCAACGATGCGTTCGGCGATGGCCGGCGCTTGCGGTACGGCCGGGGCGGTGGTGGCTTCGCCGCCCGTTGCGTTCACCGTGAAGGTCTCGGTGGCGGGCGCGGCGACGCCGTCGCTGGCCTGCTCGCCCGTTGGCACTCGCGGCGGGTTGGCGACAAACAGCGTCTCGCCATTGCGGCTTTCGATCTTGTCGATGATGTATGGGGTGATCTTGTATCCACCGTTGGCGAACGTGCTCCAACCCGTGGCGATTTCCATGGGCGTCAGGGTCGCGGTGCCCAGGGCCAGGGACAGGTTGCGCGGCAGGTCCTGCTTGTTGAAGCCGAACTTGCTGATGTAGTCGATGGTGCGGTCCACGCCCAGGGCCTGCAACAGGCGGATCGATACCAGGTTGCGGGACTTGTACAGCGCCTCGCGCAGGCGAATCGGCCCAAGGAAGGTATTGGTGTCGTTTTTCGGCCGCCAGACCTTGTCCAGGTACTCGTCGACAAACACGATCGGCGCGTCATTGACCAGGCTGGCGGCGGTGTAGCCGTTATCCAAAGCCGCGCTGTAGACGAACGGCTTGAAGCTCGAGCCCGGCTGGCGCTTGGCCTGCAAGGCGCGGTTGTAATTGCTCTGCTCGAAGGCGAAGCCGCCCACCAGCGAGCGGATCGCGCCGTCCTGAGGGTCGAGGGACACCAGCGCGCCTTGGGCGGCCGGGATCTGGCTGAACTTGAGGGCGTTGTCCGGCTGGCGCTGCACCCGGATCAGGTCGCCGACCTGCGCCACATCCGAAGGCTGGCGAGGATTGGCGCCCATGCTGTTGGTGTTGAGGAACGGACGGGCCCATTTCATGGTGTCCCAGGCCACGTGCTCTTCCGACTCGCCAGTGCGCGTCAGTACCTTGATGCCGTCCTTGTCCACCTGGGTGACGATCGCCGGTTCAAGGCTGCTGATGGTGCGCTGCTTGGTCAGCTCCAGGGCCCAGGCTTCCTTGGTCTTGCCTGGCAGGCGCGACTCGGGGCCGCGGTAGCCGTGGCGCTGGTCATACGTCATCAGGCCTTCATGCAGGGCGGTATTGGCCATTTCCTGCAAGTTGCTCGGCACCGTGGTGGTGACGCGGAAACCTTCGGTATAGGCGTCGCTGCCATAGCGCCCGACCATTTCGGCCCGGGCCATCTCGGCGATGTACGGCGCGTTCACTTCCGGCGTCGGCACGTGATAACTGGCGTTCAAGGGCTCGTTGATCGCGGCGGTGTAGTCGGCTTCGCTGATCTTGCCGAGCTTGTACATGCGCCCCAGGATCCAGTCGCGACGTTCCTTGCTGCGTGCCGGGTTGGCCAGCGGGTTGAAGCGCGACGGTGCCTTGGGCAGGCCGGCGATCATTGCCATCTGCGCCAGGCTCACGTCGCGGATCGACTTGCCGTAATACACCTGCGCCGCCGCCTCGATGCCATAGGCGCGGTTGCCCAGGTAGATCTTGTTCACGTAAAGCTCGAGGATCTCGTCCTTGGTCAACTGCCGCTCGATCTGCAGGGCCAGGAGAATTTCGGTGGTCTTGCGCGAGAAGCTGCGTTCGCTGGTCAGGAAGAAATTCTTGGCGACCTGCATGGTGATGGTGCTGCCGCCGGACTGGATGTGGCCACTCTTGACCAGTTGGCTGGCGGCGCGCATCAGGCTGCCCGGATCGACGCCATAGTGGTTGGCGAAGTTGTCGTCTTCAGCACTTAGTAACGCATTGATGAAATTGGGCGGAATGTCGGCGAAACGGATCGGCGTGCGGCGCATTTCGCCAAATTCGGCGATCAACTTGTTGTCGCTGCTGTACACCCGCAAAGGAATCTGCAACTGAATACTTCTCAGTGCCTCCACGGACGGCAATCCCGGACTAAGGTAAAGAAACGCACCGCTCAGACCCAGGAGCAGTCCGCAGAAAACGGCGACGATGGACCATCCGAAAAATTTCAGCAGACGAATCAAGGCTTTTGGATATCCAGGCAAAGAATGAAAAAGGCGCCAGGTGCAGGGAAGGACCCGTGCCAGCAACAAAGCGAAAAAAAACGCTGGGCATTATAAGCATTTTTTTTCGTCGGGAACGCCATCCGGACGTCCGTCGGACCGGGGGGATTGAACGCAACGCATATTAGAGAGTCCGTAACTCACGGATAGTCATAGGGAATTGGTAGTGCTGCGACTCTTCAATAAAAAAGCCCACGGGCTTTTGGGCATCGACATCAGCTCGACATCGGTCAAGCTGCTCGAATTGAGCCGCCAGGGCGACCGATACCGCGTCGAGTCCTATGCGGTCGAACCGCTGCCGGCCAACGCAGTGATCGAGAAGAATATCGCCGAGCTCGAAGGGGTGGGCATGGCGTTGTCGCGGGTGCTCGACAAGGCCCGGACGCCCTTGCGCAACGTGGCGGTCGCGGTTGCGGGGTCGGCGGTCATCACCAAGACCATCGAGATGGACGCCGGGTTGTCGGAAGATGACATGGAAAACCAGCTCAAGATCGAGGCCGACCAATACATCCCCTACCCATTGGATGAGGTGGCGATCGATTTCGAAGTGGTGGGCGCTTCCCCCCGCAGCGCCGAGCGGGTCGAAGTGCTGCTGGCGGCTTGTCGAAAGGAAAACGTCGAGGTCCGCGAGGCGGCGCTGGGGCTCGCCGGGCTGACGGCTCGCGTGGTCGATGTCGAGGCCTACGCGCTGGAGCGCGCCTTCGGTCTGCTCGCCACGCAACTTGCCGCGTCCCAGGAGCGACTCACCGTGGCGGTCGTCGACATCGGCGCCACCATGACCACGCTCAGCGTGTTGCACAACGGTCGCATCATTTATACCCGTGAGCAGTTGTTCGGGGGGCGTCAGCTTACCGAGGAAATCCAGCGTCGCTATGGCCTGACGCCAGAGCAGGCCGGCCTGGCGAAAAAGCAGGGCGGTTTGCCCGACGATTATCTCGGCGAGGTGCTTCAACCGTTTCGCGAAGCGCTGGTGCAGCAGGTGTCGCGTTCGTTGCAGTTTTTCTTCGCCTCGGGTCAGTACAGCGCGGTGGATCACATTCTGTTGGCGGGAGGCACTGCGTCAGTCGCCGGCCTGGACCGCCTGATCGAGCAGCGCCTGGGCACGCCGACCCAGGTCGCCAACCCGTTTACCAATATGGCCCTGAGTAGCAAGGTCAACGCCGGCGCCCTGGCCAGCGATGCGCCGGCGCTGATGATCGCCTGCGGGTTGGCCCTCAGGAGTTTCGACTGATGGCGCGGATCAACCTTCTTCCCTGGCGCGAGGAGCTGCGCGAGGAACGGCGCAAACGCTTTCTGCTGGCGTTGGTGGGCGCGCTGGTGGGCGCGGTGGGCTTGACCTTGATTGCGGTCCAGTACCTGAACAGTGAGATCGACTATCAGACCGCGCGCAACGGCCACGTCCGTGATCAGATTGCCATTCTGGATGAACGCATCCAGCAGATCAGTGAACTGAAGGCCCGTCGACAACAGCTGCTGGAGCGCATGCGCATCATCCAGGACTTGCAGGGCAATCGTCCGGTCAGTGCGCGGATTTTCGATCAACTGGTGCGGACCCTGCCGGACGGCGTTTATTTCACCGAAGTGAAAATGGAAGAGGGCATGCTTTCCATCCAGGGAGTCGCAGAGTCCAACAACCGGGTCTCGGACCTGATGCGTAACCTGGACGCGTCAGACCTGTTCGATACCCCCAGCCTGACGGAGGTCAAGGCTGCCACGGCGGACCAGCCCGACCAGGCCAGCGTTTTCCAACTGACGGTCCGCCAGACCCGTCCCGCCGACGCGGAGGGTGCCCAATGAAAGCCGGGGAATGGCTGGACGCGCTGCGCAAGATCGATTTCAGTGACCTGGACACCAATAACGTTGGCTCCTGGCCGGCGCCGATCAAGTGGCTGGCCGGAATATTGCTGGTATTGCTGGTGCTGGGGCTGGGCTATAACTTTGCCTTGAGTGACCTGGAAAGCCAGCTGCAGCAGGTGCGCGAGGAGGAAAATACCCTCAAGGCGCAATTCGCCGGCAAGGCCCACATGGCGGCGAACCTGGAACGCTATACCGAACAGATGAAGCAGATGGAAACTTCTTTCGGCGTGCTGCTGCGGCAACTGCCCAGTGACACCGAGGTGCCGGGCCTGTTGGAGGACATCACTCGCACCGGCCTGGGCAGCGGCCTGGAGTTCGAAGAAATCAAGTTGCTGCCGGAGGCCACCCAGCCGTTCTACATCGAATTGCCCATCCAGATCACCGTGACGGGCGGTTATCACGACCTGGCAACGTTCGTCAGCGGCGTCGCGGGGTTGCCCCGCATCGTCACGCTGCATGATTTCGAAATCGCACCCATGGAGCCCGGCGCGGGGGCGAAGCTGCGCATGAGCATCCAGGCCAAGACCTACCGGTACAACGAGCAGGAGACGCTGCCATGAGGCGGGTCTATTGCGTGGGCCTGCTGGCCGGGCTGCTTGCGCTGGCCGGTTGCAACAGCGACGACGGTTTCAGCGACCTGGATGCCTACATGAACGAAGTACGCCTGCGTCCGCCCGGCAAGATCGAGCCCACGCCGACCTTCAGGCCTGGCGAAACCTTCACCTACAGCGCCGCCAATCTGCGCAGCCCGTTTTCTCCGCAGGTCCGCATGGACCAGGCCGAGCGGCAACAAGGCTCGCGCAATGTCAGACCTGATCCCAACCGGGCGAAGCAGTACCTGGAGGGCTTCAATATCGAGCAATTTGAAATGGTCGGCACGATCTCCAACGCCAGTGGCTCGTTTGCGCTCCTGCGGGGTGCGGGTGGGGTGCATCGACTGAAGGTCGGCGACTACCTGGGGCGCAACGATGGGCGGATCGTCGCGATCAGCGCCACCCAGGTCGATGTGGTCGAAATCGTTCCCGATGGCCAAGGCGCCTGGCTGGAGCGACCACGGACCATTACTTTGAAAGAGCATTCATAGTGGAATTCGAACAATGAACAGGATTTTTTCAGCCCTCGGTATTTCGCTATGGATAGCGCTGTTGTCGCCGATGGTTCAAGCGGCTAGCCTGAAGACGCTGGATGTGGCGGCGTTGCCGGGGGATCGTGTCGAGTTGAAGCTTACCTTCGACGGGCCGCCGCCGCCGCCCCGGGGCTATACCACCGAACAGCCGGCCCGTATCGCCTTGGACCTGCCCGGCGTGACCAATCGGTTGGCCAGCAAGAACCATGATCTTGGCGGAGGCAATGCACGCAGTGCCACCGTGGTCGAGGCGGGGGACCGGACCCGGCTGATCATCGGCCTTACGCAACTGGCGCCGTACGACACCCGGATCGAAGGCAACAACCTGTTCGTGGTGGTTGGCAAGGGAGCCGCCCGCCAGGCCGCTGCACAGGCTCCGCGTCCTGCGGTTGCCAGCGCTGCACCTGCCAGGGCCGCTGCGCCGGCCGGCAAGGCGATCCGAGGCGTGGACTTCCAGCGCGGCACCCAGGGCGAAGGCAACGTGGTGATCGACTTGTCCGACCCTTCCATTGCCCCGGACATCCAGGAGCGCGAAGGCAAGATCATCCTCAATTTCCCCAGGACCCAATTGCCCGAACCATTGCGGGTACGCCTGGACGTCAAGGACTTCGCCACGCCGGTGCAGTTCGTCAATGCCAGCGCCGGTTCCGACCGCGCCACCATCAGCATCGAGCCCAGCGGCACCTTCGATTACTCCACCTACCAGACCGACAACAAGCTGACCGTCAGTGTCCGGCCCATGACGGTCGAAGACCTGCAGAAACGCAACAGCGACCGCGCCGCCTATAGCGGTGAGAAGTTATCGCTGAATTTCCAGGACATCGAAGTGCGCTCGGTGCTGCAACTCATCGCCGACTTCACCAACCTGAACCTGGTGGCCAGCGACACCGTGCAGGGTGGCATCACCTTGCGGCTGCAGAACGTGCCGTGGGACCAGGCGCTGGATCTCGTGCTCAAGACCAAGGGGCTCGACAAGCGCAAGGTGGGCAATGTGCTGCTGGTGGCTCCGGCGGATGAAATTGCCGCGCGCGAACGCCAGGAGCTCGAATCCCAGAAACAGATCGCCGACCTGGCACCGCTGCGGCGCGAGCTGTTGCAGGTCAACTATGCCAAGGCCGCCGACATCGCCAAGCTGTTCCAGTCGGTCACCAGTGCCGAGGCGAAAGCCGATGAGCGCGGCACGATCACGGTCGATGAACGCACCAACAACATCATTGCCTACCAGACCCAGGACCGGCTCGACGAGTTGCGCCGGATCGTCGCGCAACTGGACATCCCGGTGCGCCAGGTGATGATCGAGGCGCGGATCGTCGAGGCCAACGTCGATTACGACAAGAGCCTGGGCGTGCGCTGGGGGGGCTCGGTGCAGAACAAGGGCAACTGGAATTCTTCCGGTGTGACCACGGGCGATTCCACCACCATCGGTACGCCGGGCAGCACCAGCACCAACCAGCCTTTCGTCGACCTCGGGGCATCAGGCAACACGTCCGGTATCGGCATCGCCTTCATCACCGACAACGTGCTGTTGGACCTGGAACTGACGGCCATGGAAAAAACCGGCAATGGGGAAATTGTCTCCCAGCCCAAGGTGGTGACCTCCGACAAGGAGACCGCGAAGATCCTCAAGGGCACGGAAATTCCCTATCAGGAAGCCAGCTCCAGCGGCGCCACCTCGGTGTCGTTCAAGGAAGCCTCGTTGTCCCTGGAAGTCACGCCGCAGATCACGCCGGACAACCGCATCATCATGGAGGTCAAGGTCACCAAGGACGAGCCGGATTACCTGAACAAGGTGCAGGAGGTTCCGCCAATCAAGAAGAACGAAGTCAACGCCAAGGTGCTGGTCAACGACGGCGAGACCATTGTGATTGGCGGCGTTTTCTCAAATACTCAGAGCAAAGTTGTAGATAAGGTGCCATTTCTTGGCGATGTGCCGTATCTTGGCCGCCTTTTCCGGCGTGATGTGGTTTCGGAGAAAAAATCCGAGCTGCTGGTATTTCTCACTCCGCGTATCATGAACAACCAGGCGATTGCTGTGAGTCGTTGATTCTGTGCGAAATTTGATTCTTGTTGGGCCGATGGGGGCTGGAAAAAGCACCATCGGTCGTTTGCTGGCCAAAGAGCTGCGCCTGCCTTTCAAAGATTCCGACAAGGAAATTGAATTGCGCACGGGCGCCAATATCCCATGGATCTTCGATAAGGAAGGCGAGCCCGGTTTCCGGGACCGTGAGCAGGCGATGATTGCCGAGCTGTGCGGTTTTGAAGGCGTGGTGTTGGCCACCGGTGGCGGCGCGGTGATGCGCGAAGCCAATCGTCGGGCTTTGCATGCCGGCGGACGAGTGGTCTATCTACATGCCTCCGTCGAACAGCAGGTGGGACGCACTGCCCGTGATCGCAATCGGCCACTGCTGCGTACCGCCGATCCGGCCAAGACCTTGCGCGACCTGCTGGAACTGCGTGACCCGCTGTATCGGGAAATCGCCGACCTGGTCATCGAAACCGACGAGCGGCCGCCACGGATGGTGGTGCTGGAAATTCTCGATCGCCTGCAACAACTGCCTCCCCGTTAATGCGTGGCGCGAAATGCGCTATCCTCGGCGTCCCGCCTTGGCTCGTCCGGGGCGTGGCGGATGGCCATTACTGGCGCCACGGCCGGCACCGTTGACTTTCGTTAATAGCAGGCAGGACGCCTGATTTCATCTTCACTGTGGGGACACATGCAGACACTTAAGGTCGACCTGGGCGAGCGCAGCTACCCGATTCACATTGGCGAAGGCTTGCTGGACCAGCCCGAACTGCTGACACCGCACATCGCCGGGCGGCAAGTCGCGGTTATCTCCAATGAAACCGTCGCCCCTTTGTATCTGGAACGCCTGGCTCGCAACCTGTCGGCCTATTCGGTCATTTCCGTGGTGTTGCCGGACGGCGAGGCCTTCAAGAACTGGGAAACCCTGCAACTGATTTTCGACGGTCTGCTGACTGCGCGGCATGACCGTCGCACCACCGTGGTCGCCCTGGGCGGCGGCGTGATCGGCGACATGGCCGGTTTTGCCGCGGCTTGCTATCAGCGCGGTGTCGATTTCATCCAGATCCCCACCACGTTGCTGTCCCAGGTCGACTCGTCGGTGGGCGGCAAGACCGGCATCAATCATCCACTGGGCAAGAACATGGTAGGCGCGTTCTACCAGCCCAACGTCGTGTTGATCGATACCGCGACGCTGAAGACTCTGCCGGCCCGTGAGTTGTCCGCAGGCTTGGCCGAGGTCATCAAGTACGGTCTGATTTGCGACGAACCGTTCCTGGGCTGGCTCGAAGAAAATGTCGACCGCCTGCGTGCGCTGGACCAGACCGCCCTGACCTATGCCATCGAGCGCTCCTGTGCAGCGAAGGCTGCCGTGGTGGGTGCCGATGAGCGCGAATCTGGCGTGCGCGCCACGCTCAACCTGGGCCACACCTTTGGCCACGCCATCGAAACCCACATGGGCTATGGCGTCTGGTTGCATGGCGAGGCGGTTGCCGCAGGCACGGTCATGGCCCTGGAAATGTCCGCGCGCCTGGGATGGATCAGCGAGCAGGAGCGTGATCGTGGGATCCGCCTGTTCCAGCGGGCCGGGTTGCCGGTCGTTCCGCCCGAGGAGATGAGCGAGGCGGATTTCCTCGAACACATGGCAATCGACAAGAAAGTGATCGACGGTCGTCTGCGCCTGGTGCTGCTGCGCCACATGGGCGAAGCGGTAGTGACCGACGATTATCCGAAAGAGGTTCTACAGGCCACGCTGGGAGCGGACTACCGCGCCCTGGCTCAGCTTAAAGGTTAATAAGATTCCGATGACTAGTTTGCATGCCGACGAGGCTTTCCTCGGCCATTTCCAGTTGAGTCATGACCCTTTTGCACCACGGGTCCCGGGCTTCAAATTCTTTCCAGCCCAGCGCAAGCCGGTACTGGGCCAGTTGCATCACCTTGCGCGCTACAGCCAGTTGCTGTTGGTCGTCACCGGCCCCCAGGGCAGTGGCAAGACATTGTTGCGCCAGGCCTTGGTGGCCAGTACCAACAAACAGTCCGTGCAAAGCGTGGTGGTATCGGCCCGTGGCGCCGGCGACGCAGCCGGCGTGTTGCGTCAGGTCGCCCAGGCGCTGAATGTTGCCCAGGCGGAGATCGGTGCGATCCTCGACCAGATCGTCCAGTTGGCATTGACGGGGCAGGAAGTCTATCTGCTGGTGGACGATGCCGAGCAGCTCGACGAATCAGCCCTGGAAGCCCTGCTGGCCCTGGCTGCCGGTGCGCCGGAAGGTCGTCCCCATGTGTTCCTGTTCGGGGAGTCGTCGCTGATCGCCGAACTGGACCAACTGAACCTTGAGGAAGAGCGCTTCCACGTCATCGAACTGGCGCCCTACACCGAGGAAGAAACCCGTGAATACCTGGCCCAGCGTCTTGAGGGCGCCGGCCGGGGTATCGAACTTTTCACCGCAGATCAGATCTCTGAGATTCACGAAAGCTCTGACGGTTGGCCTGGCAACATCAACCAGGTAGCCCGAGATGCTCTGATCGAAATCATGATCGCCAGCCGCTCAGCGGTGAAGCGTCCAAGTATGGGGTTCAACATGCCGAAGAAACACGTATTGGCGATTTCCGCCGTGGTCGTGGTCGCGGTCGCCGCCGCCTGGCTGATGCCGGGTCGCAACAAGGCGCCCACCGCCGGCGCACCTGCCAACGAACAGGCGCAGTTGCCTCTCGGTCAGGGCACGCCGCAACCCAACGGCGGCGCCCCGGCGGTGGAATTTGCAGGTAACACCCAGCCGATGCCGCTGCCGCTGGTCGGCAACTCGCAACCGGTCATGCGCGGCCCCCTGGCTGAAGCCGCAGGCGGAATCACCGAGGGCGACGACGGCGCAGCGCCGCCGATCGACGACAGCAGCGACACTCCGCCAACCGTGACCACCACCTCGCCGCCCTCGGGCGTACCGGCCGGTCCGGCCCCAACGCCAGTACCGACGCCGACCGCCAAGCCGACCCCGGCGCCTACCCAGGTCGCCACCGCCAAGCCTGCTCCGGCCCCAGCCGCCAAACCGGCGCCCGCGCCTGCAACCAAGCCCGCTGCCGCGCCAGCCAAGGCCGCAGGCGGTAGCTGGTACGCCGGCCAGGCACCCGGCAACTACGTGGTGCAGATCCTCGGCACCAGCTCCGAAACCGCAGCGCAGAACTTCGTCAAGGAACAGGGCGGCGAGTACCGTTATTTCAAGAAAGTGCTTAACGGCAAGCCGCTTTACGTCATCACCTACGGCAGCTTTGCCAACCGTGACGCAGCCGTTTCCGCTATCAAGGCCTTGCCAGCGAAGGTTCAGGCTGGTAAACCTTGGCCTCGCACTGTCGCCAGCGTCCAACAGGAACTGGCTGCAACTCGCTGATGATTCGGCGGCCTTACCCAGGCCGCCACTCCCGGCAACCTCAACATTTCCGCAAGGGCGGGCGACCTTTCAGGCCGCGCGCCTTGTGGTGTCTGCGTCACAGTAGCGTTTGAGTCGTAGCGGTCGAACCCAAAAAAGTTTTGACTAGCACAACATATAGCTTTAAACCTTTCACAAATGCGACATGGATTTGCGGCAGTTCGTCGTCAAATTTGTGAGCCTCTGTGTCGGTGTGTACAATGACCTCCCTTTTGCCCCCGCAAAGCTGGCGTACGTTCGGCGCGGAACGCAACTGGTTGAATTGAAAAGAAATTTGCCTCGATAAGAGGCAGCCTGGTGAGAAAGTGTCTATGAAAGCAGGTCTGTACCAACCAGATGAATTCAAGGATAACTGCGGTTTTGGCCTGATAGCCCATATGCAGGGCGAGCCGAGTCATACCCTTTTGCAAACGGCCATTGAGGCCCTGACCTGCATGACCCACCGTGGTGGGATCAACGCCGACGGCAAGACCGGTGACGGTTGTGGCTTGCTGATTCAAAAGCCTGACGAGTTCCTGCGTGCCATCGCCCAGGAAACGTTTGGCGTGACCCTGCCCAAGCAGTACGCCGTGGGCATGGTGTTTTTCAACCAGGACCCGGTAAAGGCGCAAGCGGCTCGCGAAAACATGAACCGCGAGATCCTGGCCGCCGGCCTGCAGCTTGTCGGCTGGCGCAAAGTGCCGATCGACACCAGTGTCCTCGGCCGCCTGGCCCTTGAGCGCCTGCCGCTGATCGAACAGGTGTTCATCGCTGGCGAAGGCCTGAGCGACCAGGACATGTCGATCAAGCTGTTCAGCTCCCGTCGTCGCTCGTCCGTGGCCAACGCCGCCGACACCGACCATTACATCTGCAGCTTTTCCCACAAGACCATCATCTATAAAGGCCTGATGATGCCGGCGGACCTCACCGCCTTCTATCCAGACCTGAGCGATGAGCGCCTGAAAACCGCGATCTGCGTGTTCCACCAGCGCTTCTCCACCAACACCCTGCCGAAATGGCCGCTGGCCCAGCCATTCCGCTTCCTCGCCCACAACGGCGAGATCAACACCATCACCGGCAACCGCAACTGGGCCTTGGCCCGTCGCACCAAGTTCGCCAACGATTTGATGCCGGACCTCGAAGAGCTTGGCCCACTGGTCAACCGCGTCGGTTCGGACTCCTCGAGCATGGACAACATGCTCGAGCTGATGGTGACCGGTGGCATCGACCTGTTCCGTGGCGTACGCATGCTCGTTCCGCCAGCCTGGCAGAACGTCGAGACCATGGACCCGGACCTGCGCGCTTTCTACGAATACAACTCCATGCACATGGAGCCGTGGGACGGTCCGGCCGGTATCGTCATGACCGACGGTCGCTACGCGGTGTGCCTGCTCGACCGTAACGGCTTGCGCCCGGCGCGCTGGGTCACCACCACCAACGGGTTCATCACCCTGGCGTCGGAAATCGGTGTCTGGAACTACCAGCCCCAGGACGTCATCGCCAAAGGCCGCGTAGGCCCGGGGCAGATCTTTGCCGTGGACACCGAGACCGGCCAGATCCTCGACACCGACGCCATCGACAACCGCCTCAAGTCCCGTCATCCGTACAAGCAATGGCTGCGCAAGAATGCCCTGCGCATCCAGGCGACCATGGAAGACAACGATCACGGTTCGGCCTTCTACGACGTCGATCAGCTCAAGCAGTACATGAAGATGTACCAGGTGACGTTCGAGGAGCGTGACCAGGTACTGCGTCCGCTGGGCGAGCAGGGCTACGAAGCGGTCGGTTCCATGGGCGATGACACGCCGATGGCCGTGCTGTCCCAGCGCGTTCGCACACCGTACGACTATTTCCGCCAGCAGTTCGCCCAGGTGACCAACCCACCGATCGACCCGCTGCGCGAAGCGATCGTGATGTCCCTGGAGATCTGCCTCGGTGCCGAGCGCAACATTTTCCAGGAGTCGCCGGAACACGCTTCGCGGGTGATCCTCAGCTCGCCGGTCATTTCCCCGGCCAAGTGGCGCTCGCTGACCAACCTTGATCGCCCGGGCTTCGAACGTCAGGTCATCGACCTGAACTACGACGAAAACATCGGCCTGGAAGCGGCCATCCGCAACGTCGCCGACCAGGCTGAAGAAGCCGCGCGCGCCGGGCGTACCCAGATTGTCCTGACCGACCGTCATATCGCTCCGGGCAAGCTGCCGATCCACGCCTCGCTGGCCACCGGTGCGGTGCACCATCGCCTGACCGAAAAAGGCCTGCGCTGCGACTCCAACATCCTGGTGGAAACCGCCACCGCACGCGATCCGCATCACTTTGCGGTGCTGATCGGTTTCGGCGCCTCGGCGGTCTATCCGTTCCTGGCCTACGAAGTGCTGGGCGACCTGATCCGTACCGGTGAAGTGCTGGGCGACCTCTACGAGGTGTTCAAGAACTACCGCAAGGGCATCACCAAGGGCCTGCTCAAGATCCTGTCGAAGATGGGTATCTCGACCATCGCCTCGTACCGTGGCGCGCAACTGTTCGAGGCCATCGGCCTGTCCGAAGAAGTCTGCGAACTGAGCTTCCGTGGCGTGCCAAGCCGCATCAAGGGGGCCCGTTTCGTCGACATCGAAGCCGAGCAGAAAGCCCTCGCCGCCGAAGCCTGGAGCCCGCGCAAGCCGATCCAGCAGGGCGGCCTGCTGAAGTTCGTCCACGGTGGCGAATACCATGCCTACAACCCGGACGTGGTCAACACCTTGCAAGCCGCCGTGCAGCAAGGCGACTACAGCAAGTTCAAGGAGTACACCGCGCTGGTGGACAACCGTCCGGTGTCGATGATTCGCGACCTGCTCAAGGTCAAGACCCTCGAAACGCCGCTGGACATCAGTGAAGTGGAACCGCTGGAATCGGTGCTCAAGCGCTTCGATTCGGCCGGTATTTCCCTGGGCGCCTTGTCTCCGGAAGCCCACGAAGCCCTGGCCGAAGCCATGAACCGCCTCGGTGCGCGTTCCAACTCCGGCGAAGGCGGCGAAGACCCGGCGCGCTACGGCACCATCAAGAGTTCGAAAATCAAGCAAGTTGCCACCGGCCGCTTCGGTGTGACGCCGGAGTACCTGGTCAACGCCGAAGTGCTGCAGATCAAGGTGGCCCAGGGCGCCAAGCCCGGCGAAGGCGGTCAACTGCCCGGCGGCAAGGTCAACGGCCTGATCGCCAAGTTGCGCTACGCGGTTCCTGGCGTGACGTTGATCTCGCCACCGCCGCACCACGACATCTACTCGATCGAAGATTTGTCGCAACTGATCTTCGACCTCAAGCAGGTCAACCCGAAGGCGCTGGTCTCGGTGAAACTGGTGGCGGAAGCGGGCGTGGGCACCATTGCCGCCGGCGTGGCGAAAGCCTATGCCGACCTGATCACCATTTCCGGCTACGACGGCGGCACCGGCGCCTCGCCGCTGACCTCGATCAAATACGCTGGCGCGCCATGGGAATTGGGCCTGGCGGAAACCCACCAGACCCTGCGCGGCAACGACTTGCGCGGCAAGGTCCGGGTGCAGACCGACGGTGGCCTGAAAACCGGCCTGGACGTGATCAAGGCTGCCATCCTCGGCGCCGAGAGCTTCGGCTTCGGCACCGCGCCGATGATCGCCCTGGGCTGCAAATACCTGCGCATCTGCCACCTGAACAACTGCGCCACCGGCGTGGCGACCCAGAACGACAAGCTGCGCAAGGACCACTACATCGGTACCGTCGACATGGTGGTGAATTTCTTCACCTACGTGGCCGAAGAGACCCGTGAGTGGCTGGCGAAGCTGGGCGTGCGCTCGCTGGAAGAGCTGATCGGCCGTACCGACCTGCTGGAAGTGATCGAAGGCCAGACCGCCAAGCAGCAGCACCTGGACCTGACCCCGTTGCTGGGCAGCGATCTGATTCCGGCCGACAAGCCTCAGTTCTGTCATGTCGACCGCAACCCGCCGTTCGACAAGGGTGAGCTGGCCGAGAAGATGGTCGATATGGCTGCTGCGGCAATCAACGACCTGAGCGGTGCCGAATTCGAGCTGGACATCTGCAACTGCGACCGCTCCATCGGCGCGCGGATCTCCGGCGAAATCGCCCGTAAGCACGGCAACCAGGGCATGGCCAACGCGCCGGTCACCTTCCGCTTCAAGGGCACGGCCGGGCAGAGCTTTGGCGTGTGGAACGCCGGCGGCCTGAACATGTACCTGGAAGGCGACGCGAACGACTACGTGGGCAAGGGCATGACCGGCGGCAAGCTGGTCATCGTTCCGCCCAAGGGCAGCGTCTACAGGACCCAGGACAGTGCCATCATCGGCAACACCTGCCTCTACGGCGCCACGGGCGGCAAGCTGTTCGCCGCCGGCACCGCGGGCGAGCGTTTCGCCGTGCGCAACTCCGGCGCCCACACGGTCGTGGAAGGCACCGGCGATCACTGCTGCGAGTACATGACCGGTGGTTTCGTCTGCGTACTGGGCAAGACCGGTTATAACTTCGGCTCTGGCATGACAGGCGGTTTCGCCTACGTGCTCGACCAGGACAACACCTTCGTTGACCGGGTCAACCACGAACTGGTGGAAATCCAGCGGATCAGCGGCGAGGCGATGGAAGCCTACCGCAGCCACCTGCAACGCGTGCTGAACGAGTACGTCGAGGAAACCGACAGCGAGTGGGGTCGTGAACTCGCCGAGAACCTCGATGACTATGTGCGTCGTTTCTGGCTGGTCAAGCCCAAGGCGGCGAATTTGAAGTCTCTGCTCTCAAGTACTCGTGCGAGTCCGCAGTAAACGACGCAGCAGCAAGCGGCAAGCTTCAAGCCGCAAGTTAACAGCAGTGCGCGTTGTGCCTGCCACCGTGATTGTCTTGCAGCTTGAAGCTTGAAGCTTGAAGCTGTCGTGTATGAGGTTCTGAAGAATGACCGAACGTCTAAGCAACGACTTCCAATTCATCGATGTCGGGCGCAAGGATCCGAAGAAGAAACTGTTGCGTCAACGCAAGAAAGAGTTCGTGGAAATCTACGAGCCTTTCAAACCCCAGCAGTCGGCCGACCAGGCCCACCGCTGCCTGGGTTGCGGTAACCCGTATTGCGAATGGAAGTGCCCGGTGCACAACTTCATTCCCAATTGGTTGAAGCTGGTGGCCGAGGGCAACATTCTCCAGGCCGCCGAGCTGTCCCACCAGACCAACACCCTGCCGGAAGTCTGCGGCCGGGTGTGCCCGCAGGATCGCCTGTGCGAAGGTGCCTGCACCCTCAACGACGGTTTCGGTGCGGTGACCATCGGTTCGGTGGAGAAGTACATCACCGACACCGCGTTCGCCATGGGCTGGCGCCCGGACATGTCCAAGGTCAAGCCAACCGGCAAGCGCGTGGCGATCATTGGCGCGGGCCCGGCGGGCCTCGGTTGTGCCGACGTGTTGGTACGTGGCGGCGTGACCCCGGTGGTGTTCGACAAGAACCCGGAAATCGGCGGCCTGCTGACGTTCGGCATCCCGGAGTTCAAGCTGGAAAAGACCGTGCTGAGCAATCGTCGCGAAGTCTTCACCGGCATGGGCATCGAGTTCCGCCTGAACACCGAGGTAGGCAAGGACGTGACCATGGAGCAACTGCTCGAAGAATACGATGCAGTGTTCATGGGCATGGGCACCTACACCTACATGAAGGGCGGTTTTGCCGGCGAGGACCTGCCGGGCGTCTACGACGCGCTGGATTTCCTGATCGCCAACGTCAACCGCAACCTGGGCTTTGAAAAGTCGCCGGAAGATTTCGTCGACATGAAAGGCAAGAAGGTCGTGGTGCTCGGCGGTGGCGACACGGCGATGGACTGCAACCGCACGTCGATTCGCCAGGGCGCCAAGTCGGTGACCTGCGCCTACCGTCGTGACGAAGCGAACATGCCAGGCTCGCGCAAAGAGGTGAAGAACGCCAAGGAAGAAGGCGTGAAGTTCCTCTATAACCGCCAGCCGATCGCCATCGTCGGTGAAGACAAGGTCGAAGGCGTGAAGGTGGTCGAGACCCGTCTCGGCGAGCCGGACGCCCGCGGTCGTCGCAGCCCTGAGCCGATCCCGGGCTCCGAAGAGATCATCCCGGCCGACGCCGTGGTCATCGCCTTCGGCTTCCGTCCGAGCCCGGCGCCGTGGTTCGAGCAGTTCAGCATCCAGACCGACAGCCAGGGCCGCGTCGTCGCGCCGGAACAAGGCCAGTACAAGCACCAGACCAGCAACCCGAAGATCTTCGCCGGCGGCGACATGGTCCGGGGTTCCGACCTGGTGGTGACGGCGATCTTCGAAGGCCGCAATGCGGCGGAAGGGATCCTGGATTACCTGGGGGTCTGAAGATCCCAGCTACAAGCTACAAGCTACAAGTTGAAAGCAGATGCACTTGTGGCTTGCAGCTCATAGCTTGTAGCTGCTGTTATGCGACAAATTGCCCCGATAGATAAAAGGCACGGCTCTTGCCGTGCCTTTTGCGTCGCGCTCTGAGAAAATGCCCGCACTTTTTTTCCGGATGCCGACATGACTGCCCTGAAGAACGACCGTTTCCTTCGCGCCCTGCTCAAGCAACCCGTGGACGTCACCCCCGTGTGGATGATGCGCCAGGCCGGTCGCTATCTGCCGGAATACCGCGCCAGCCGCGCCAAGGCCGGTGACTTCATGAGCCTGTGCATGAACCCCCAGTTCGCCTGCGAAGTCACGATGCAGCCGCTGGACCGCTATCCGCAACTGGACGCGGCGATCCTGTTCTCCGACATCCTCACCATCCCCGACGCCATGGGCCAAGGCCTGTACTTCGAGACCGGCGAAGGCCCGCGCTTCAAGAAAGTGGTCAGCACCCTGGCCGACATCGAAGCGCTGCCGATCCCCGATCCGCAGAAGGACCTGGGCTATGTCATGGACGCGGTCAGCACCATTCGCCGTGAATTGAACGGTCGCGTTCCGTTGATCGGTTTTTCCGGCAGCCCGTGGACACTCGCGACTTACATGGTCGAAGGCGGCTCCTCCAAGGACTTCCGCAAGACCAAGGCGATGCTCTACGACAACCCGCAAGCCATGCACCTGCTGCTGGACAAGCTGGCGCAGTCGGTCACGTCCTACCTCAACGGCCAGATCCTGGCCGGTGCGCAAGCGGTGCAGATCTTTGATACCTGGGGCGGCAACCTGTCGGCGGCGGCCTACCAGGAATTCTCCCTGGCCTACATGCGCAAGATCGTCAGCGGCCTGATCCGTGAACACGAAGGTCGTAAAGTGCCGGTGATCCTGTTCACCAAGAACGGTGGGCTGTGGCTGGAAAGCATTGCCGAGGCCGGTGCCGACGCCCTGGGCCTGGACTGGACCTGCGACATCGGCAACGCTCGCGAGCGCGTCGGCCACAAGGTTGCGTTGCAAGGCAACATGGACCCAACGGTGCTCTACGCCAAGCCTGAAGCCATTCGTACTGAAGTCGGGCGCATCCTCGCCAGTTATGGCAAGGGCAGTGGTCATGTGTTCAACCTTGGCCACGGCATCACCCCTGAAGTCGACCCGGAACACGCTGGCGCCTTCCTGCGGGCGGTGCATGAGCTGTCGGCGCAATATCACGCATAAATCCAGTGAGGTTAACAGGCCTGTTCGACTTTGTTGTCGGACAGGTTTTTTTATGCCTGTTGTTTGCCGTTAAACAAAAATAAGGGGGCTCTCCAATTGGTTGGAGGTCATTGTGTTTACTATATTTTTTATGTGTAGGATGTTTCGAGCATTGCGTAATTAAAATAGAAATTGAGATGGTTCCCTCAACTTTTGGCGACATTTCTTACATAGAAATTAATAGCTTTTCTATAACGTTCCTGCGCTTGAAAGGCCCCCGGTAAAGCGGTTCGAGTGTCTTTTAAGTGAGATGTTCTATTTTTATGAGCGGCCAGGAATTTATATGAAGATCAATTGCAATAAGCACGCAGTTTTAATGGGGTGTGCTTCGTCTTTAGTTCTGCTATCGGCGTTGATAGTGCCCAAAAGTGCTACGGCCCACGGTTATCTTGAAGTGCCGCCTTCGCGCGCATTGCTGTGCAAGAACGGTGTCAACCAGAACTGTGGCGGCGCGCAATACGAGCCACAGAGCACGGGTGAAACTTTCAAGGGGTTTCCGAATGGCGCCGGAGGCGCCCCGCTGCAAGGGCCTTTTGACGGAAAAATAGCCAGTGGTGGCCACGCGATGTTTTCCGCCCTCGATGCACAATCACCGACACGCTGGCAATTGACCGAGATCCGAGACCGCAATATCGCCTTCCAATGGCGCTATACCGCCGTTCACCCAGCCACCAAGCATGAGTACTTCATCACCCGTGATGGCTGGAACCCAAACGAGGCGCTCAAGCGCGCTTCGTTCGAGCCCGCGCCGTTCTGTACGGTGGCAGGCGGTAATCAGTTGCCGGAGTCCGGCGCCAAGCACAATTGCGTCATTCCCGACAGCAAGACCGGTCACCACGTGATCCTGGCGGTCTGGACGGTGGGCGACACGGATGCCGCGTTCTACAACCCGGCCGACGTGAACATCCTCGCTGAAGCGGCGTTGCCCGGTGGTTGGTTGCCGGTGGGCAGCATCGCCCCTTCAACGCCCTTGCTGGTGGGTGACAAGGTCAAGGCCCGGGCGTTTTCCGCGGAGGGTGAAAACAGCCAATACGGTGTGCAAGTCAGCATCGACAACGCGCAGGAAGGCCAGCCGGAGAACTGGTCGTTCAAGCTGGCCGAAGCCATCAACCGAGCCCACACCCTGATTCGGGCGGGCATCCGCGATGAGCAGGGCGAGATCACGCCGATCAAAGGCACCAACACCTTGTATGCCCAGCAAGCAAGCGGTGTGACCCGCTATGAAGTCCAGTTGGAGATGCAGGAAGACGCCGGCGCCAGTTTGTCGATTTCATCCTTGCAGCCCGAGTATGTGCTCGACAAGGGACGCGTCAGCATGGACTTCGCTGTGCTGACCAATCGCAAGATGAATCTCGAAGCGACCCTGTTCGATGAACACAACAAGCAGGTTGGCGCCTTGAGCCAATCCGTCGTCGAGGGCAGCAGCCCCCTGAAGCTCGATGTGCGCAGTGCCCCCGGCCCGCACACCCTCACGCTGATCGGCACCACCGAGGATGGGCGTACCACTCGTCAGGACACCCGCAGCGTCACCATGACCGGCGAGGGCGCCGGGATTGAATACGACTTCATCTTCCCTGAGGGCATCACCGAATACACCGCCGGCACGAAAGTGCTGCAACCCAAGACCGACGAAGTATTCGAGTGCAAGCCGTTCCCCGCGTCCGGCTACTGCAAACAGTACGCCCCGTCTGCAAACGGCTTCGAACCGGGTGTAGGCGCTCATTGGCACATGGCCTGGGACAAGCTGTAAATCCTTTGAGACTCGGCTTCGGGCGGACCTGACGGAGCGCCCGGAGCTTTTGGGTGGGGGCATCATGCATCTGAATTATTCCAAGCAACGAGTGCTGCTGCACTGGTTGTCGGCTGCGGTCATCTTGTGGGCGCTGGCGTCCGGTTTTTATGTGGCCTACGGCCCCGTGTCCGATTCGGTCGAGCACTGGGTCGGCTCGATCAATGTATCGCTGACGACGCTTTTCATTCCGCTGTTCGCCTGGCGATTCTGCCTGTTTGCCTGCGAATTCGATGCGCACGAGGCGAAGTCGTCATGGGCCAAGGCGCTGGCGCTGCTGGTTCACCTGATGATCTACCTGACCATCGCTGCCGTGCTGGTGACCGGCGTCCTGATGATGAAAAAAACCATCAGCGTCTTCGGGCTGGTTCATATCCCCCAGCCGTTGCAGGACCCGTCGCTGATCGAATGGGCGACCATGGGGCATATCCAATCCTGCGCAGTGCTTTCGCTACTGGTCGCGCTGCACCTGTGTGCAGTGGCCTGGCATGAGTTTTCCGGACGCAGGGTCCTGCAGCGCATGTCGTTTGCAAGGCCTGCAGGCGAAATGAATCGATGAGGTTTTTTATCCGGGCTGGCCATCGGCGGCCGACAGCGCTGCTTGTGCTCATACCGGTGTTGTATGGTTTTTTCCTGGCGTGCCAGGAATGGCGTTTTCGCCAGGCGCTGCAACACGATCTGCCGACTCCGTCTCAACCCAAGGCCACGGTAGCCCGTGATCGACCCCATGTACAAGCCGTGGCGACGGTGCTCGGGTTGACGCCGCAAACGGCCCTCTCGCCCAGCGCCGAATCCATCACGTTGCAAGCCAGTTTCGTCGCGGCACCAGGGTTGTCGCGGGCCTTGCTGGCTGACGCAACGGGCCCGCGTTTCTATCAAGTGGGTGAGCGGCTGCCCGGTGGCAGTGTGTTGCGTCGGGTCGAAGCCGGGCAGGTGATGTTATGGCGCAACGGTCGCGAAGAACGATTGGTCTTGCGACAACAGACCGGCCCCTCGTTGCGCCGTTTGGACCTCGACGGGAGCCATGCAACGCTCCAGGCCTCTCAACACCTACGCCCAATCGTCGGGCAATCAGAGTGATCGTATTCATGAACAGCTTCATACGGGGCAGTGCGTTGCGCGTCCTGTTCTGTCTCTTCGCGGTTTGCGCGCAGATAGTCCCCGGTCTGGTGCGGGCGGAGGAGCCTCGTTGGGAGCTAGCGATGAATGATGCGGAACTGCGCGATGTGGTCGGGGAAATGTCGGCGATCCTGGGCAAGACCGTGGTGCTCGATCCCAGGGTGACGGGACGGGTTACCGTCATGTCCCGCCAGGCCCTGGATCGCGAGGGGGTGCGCCGGCTGTTCTACTCGGTGCTCGACGCACACAACTTTACCGTGATCGATGAAGGTGAGCGCATCTTGGTTGCCCCCGTCGCTGACGCGAAGACCCGCGCGGGTGTCGACGCAACGAACCCCGCTCCCTCGCAGTTCGTGACTCGGGTCATCGAATTGCAATCGAGCATTGCCGCCGATGTTGCCGGGTTGGTCCGGCCACTGGTGTCGGGTAACGGCTACGTCGGCCCTTCGGTTTCTTCCAATGCGCTGGTCGTCACCGACACGGCGGCCAACGTGCAGCGCATCGCCCGGGTCGTGCGCCAGCTGGATGCCGGGCGCAACCGCAATCATGAAGTGGTGACGCTGCGGCACGCCCAGGCAACGGATATCGCGCCGATCATGGAAGCCTCCGGCGGCAAGCGTGAGGGTGACGTTGCGGGCCTGGTGATTGCTGACGCACGAAGCAATCGCCTGGTGGTCATCGGTGCGCCGACGGTGCGTCGACGCCTGGTGGACCTGGCCCGGACCCTGGACGTTCCGGCCACCGCTCCACAGGACAATGCCAGGGTTATCCGGCTGCGCCATAGCAATGCCAAGCTGTTGGCCGAAGTGTTGGAAAACGTCGGGCAGGATAAAAAGCCTACCGCTACGCAGACCGGCGTCCAGGAAAGCGCCGCCGGCACGTTCATGATCAAGGCCGATGAAAGCCAGAATGCCCTGGTGCTGATTGCCGATCCCGCTCAAGTGCGCATTATCGAGAACATTGTCCGGGAACTGGACCAGCCCCGGGCCCAAGTGCTCATTCACGCGGCCATCGTTGAGATTTCCGGTGATATTTCCGAAGCGCTGGGGGTGCAATGGGGGCTTGATAGCGGTGGCGCGACGGGGTTCATCAATTTTCCGGGAACCGACATTCCGATCATTGGCGATCCGGACTTCAGCGCCCGAGAGAATGCGCCGGAAGGCGCGGTCCTGCGGTTGGGGGGCGATCGCTTCAGTGCACTGATATCGGCGCTGGCGAGCAATACCCGCAGCAATCTGCTTTCAACGCCCAGCCTGCTGACGCTGGATAACCAGGAGGCGGAGATCATCGTCGGCCAGAACGTCCCGTTCAAGACCGGCTCATATGCCACCAACAGCAGTGGCGCGGACAACCCGTTCACGACCGTGGAGCGCAAGGATGTCGGCATCAGCCTCAAGATCCGGCCGTTCATCAACCAGGGCTCGACCTTGCGCCTGGAAGTCGAGCAGGAAGTCTCGGACATTGCGCCGTCGGTTTCCGGGGTGGACTCCTCGGACCTGATCACCAACAAGCGTGCGCTGAAAAGCACGATCCTGGCGGACGACGGCGAAATCATCGTCATCGGCGGCCTGATCCGCGACAGTGTGCGCACGCAGGAAAGCGGTGTGCCGCTGCTACGCAGCATTCCCTACCTGGGCGCGCTGTTTCGCTGGACGCGAGACACCCAGACCAAAAGCAACTTGATGGTTTTCCTGCGGCCCACCATTGTGCGCAGCAAGGAAGACCTGGCGGGCGTCAGCCGGCAGCGCTACGACGCGCTACGGGAGCTGAGCAAGCCAGGTTCGCGACAGAACAATTCGCTGTTGCTGCCGCGGGAGGCCCGACAATTGTTCGAGCCCTCCATCCAGGCGCCGGCCGACTTGCGCCAGCGCGCGCCGGGTGATCTGTGACTCGCCCCCAGGCCCCGTTGCCCTTTGGTTTTGCCAGGCGCCACGGCGTACTGCTCGACGGTGAAGGGCCGACGCTGCGGCTGGTCATGCGTGGGGATGCGCCGTTCACGGCAGTGGCAGAGATCAGGCGATTGTGTGATCGGGAGGTGCCGATCGAAAGGGTGGAACCGGCGCAATTCGCGGCGCGCCTGGCCAGTGTCTATCGCCAGGGCCAGAGCGCCGCCGAGCAGGTTGCCCAAGGGCTGGACGAAGAACTGGACCTGCTCAGCGTGGCCGATCAGGTGCCCCAGACAGCCGACCTGCTGGAACAACAGGGCGACGCGCCGATCATCCGGCTGATCAATGCGCTGCTCAGTGAAGCGGTCCGTGAACAGGCCTCGGACGTGCACCTGGAGACGTTTGAGCAATATCTGTCAGTACGCATGCGCATTGATGGCCAGCTGCGCGAAATGCTGCGTCCGCGCCGAGAGCTGGCGACCTTGTTGGTGTCTCGAATCAAGGTCATGGCGCGCCTGGACATCGCCGAAAAGCGCGTTCCCCAGGACGGCAGGATGGCGTTGCGCCTGGCCGGGCATGAAGTCGATGTGCGGGTCTCGACCTTGCCCTCGGCGCACGGCGAGCGGGTGGTGCTGCGCCTGCTCGACAAGCAGGCCGGGCGCCTGGAGCTACAGCGCCTGGGCCTGCCGGACGACACCTTGGCGAGCCTGCGGCAGTTGCTCTGCAAGCCCCACGGTATCGTGCTGGTGACCGGTCCGACGGGTTCGGGAAAGACCACCAGCCTGTATGCGGCCCTGAGCAGCATCAATGATCAGACCCGGAACATTCTTACCGTCGAGGATCCGATCGAATATCACCTGCCGGGTATCGGCCAGATGCCCGTCAACCCTAAGGTAGACATGACCTTTGCCCGTGGTTTGCGGGCTATTTTGCGCCAGGACCCGGACGTGGTGATGGTCGGTGAGATACGCGACCGCGAAACCGCCGAAATCGCCGTCCAGGCTTCGTTGACTGGACATCTGGTGCTCTCGACCCTGCACACCAACAGCGCCGTCGGCGCGGTTACCCGGCTGGTGGACATGGGCGTGGACGCCTACCTGCTGGCGTCGTCCCTGGCGGGCATCGTGGCCCAACGGTTGTTGCGCACGCTATGTCCGGCCTGCAAGTCGGGGTACGTCGCCGACGAGACGACTTGCCGGCGCCTGGGCCTGGAAGCCACGGCCGCGCCACGGTTGTTCAAGGCCCAGGGGTGCGAGCAGTGCCAGAAAGGCTATCGCGGGCGTATCGGCATCTATGAGCTGGTCAACGTCAACGCAGTACTTTCGGCATTGATTCATCAGGGCGCGACCGAGCGGGAGCTCGCTGAAGAAGCGCGCAAGGCATCGCGCAGTTTGTTCCAGGATGGCCGTCGACGAGTGCTCGAGGGCTTGACCAGCGTGGACGAACTGCTGCGCATCACCCAGGAAGAATAACCGCATGCCGACGTTCTATTTTCGGGCCGAAGACGCCACGGGTCGTCGCCGCAAAGGCCGCATTGAGGCCGACAGTGCTCGTCACGCACGCCAGCTGCTACGTGAACAGGGTCTGTTGCCCAGTGAAATGCAGGAAGTCGCACAGCAACGCCTCGGCACAACCCACCGTATCGGCGCGCGCTTGAGCCCGGCCGAATTGGCACTGCTGACACTGCAGCTTTCGACCCTGGTCCAGGCCGGCCTGCCATTGGAAGAAGCGCTGGACGCGGTGGCGCAGCAAAGCCAGAAACGACGCATCGCCAACCTGATGTTCGCAGTGCGAAGCCGGGTGATGGAAGGCCACGCCCTGGCGGCGGCCTTGGGTCAGTTTCCCCGGGCATTTACCCAGCTGTTCTGCGCCACCGTCGCGGCCGGCGAGCGATCCGGACACCTTGGCCAAGTATTGGCGCAACTGGCCGCCTACACCCAGGCGCGCCAGGCATCGCGCCAGAAGATCCAGCTGGCGATGGTGTATCCGCTGATCCTGATGGTGGCATGCATGGCGATCGTCGGGTTCCTGCTCGGTTACGTGGTGCCGGACGTGGTGAAGATTTTCATCGACAGCGGACAGCCATTGCCTTGGCTGACCCAGGCGCTGATCGCCTTGAGCGATGGGCTGCGCCGACATGGCCTGCTGCTGCTTGTTGCCTTGGTCGGGCTGGTCGGGTCGTGGCGCTGGAGCCAGCGTCGACCCGAATGGCAACTGCGCTGGCACCGTCTGTTGTTGAGGCTTCCGTTGGTGGGCGAAGTGTTGCGCACGATGGAGGCGGCCCGGTTCGCCAGCACCCTGGCGATCCTCAGCAAAAGCGCGGTGCCGCTGGTGGACGCCCTGCATATCGCCGCCCAGGTCATCGGTAACTTGCCGATCCGCGCACGCATGGCTGACGTCGCCCGCTCGGTTCGTGAAGGCTCGACCTTGACCTCTGGCCTGAAGCGCAGCGGCGATATCCCGCCCTTGATGTTGCACATGATCGCCAGCGGCGAACGGGCGGGCGAGCTGGACAGCATGCTGGCACGCGCCGCTGAACAACAGGAAGCCAGCCTTGCGGCGCGCATCGCGCTGGTCGTCAGCCTGTTCGAACCGGCCATGCTGGTGCTGATGGGCGGCGTCGTGCTGCTGATCGTCATGGCCATCCTGCTTCCTATCTTGAGCCTCAACCAATGGGTGAACTGATTCATGAAACGTCAACAATACCGTCCGTACCGCGCGCAGCGAGGCTTTACCCTGATCGAAATCATGGTGGTGGTGGTCATCATCGGCGTGCTCGGGGCCATCGTCGTTCCCCAGTTCATGAGCCGACCCGACCAGGCCAAGGCCACCGCCGCACGTACTGATATCCAGGCCATTGCCACTGCACTGGAAATGTATCGCCTCGACAATTCCAGTTATCCCTCGACGCAGCAAGGCCTGGAGGCTTTGAGCAAACGGCCTGCCGGTACACCCGCAGCCAGCAACTGGAACCCACAGGGCTATTTGAAAAACCGGCCGGTGGACCCTTGGGGCACGCCCTATCAATACCTTCACCCTGGGTTGAAGTCTTTCGATGGCGGCTATGACCTTTATTCACTGGGCGCCGATGGCATGCCGGGCGGAGACGGGTTTGCCGCTGATATTGGCAACTGGGACGAATGAACGTGGCGCATCGCTGCCGGGGGTTCACCCTGCTGGAGCTAATGGTCGTCATCGTTCTGATCGCCGTGCTGTTGGGCATGGTGGGCCTGGTAGGCGGCCAGAGCCCAGCGCGCCAGGCCCGCCAGCACGCCCAGCAATTCATTCTCCTTGCCCAGCAGTTGCGCGAACAGGCGATGCTGCAAGGCCAGGAACACGGCCTGCGCCTGCTGGACCATGGCTATCAGGCGCTGCGGCTCGACGCCCAGGGCTGGACCACGGTGTCGGTTTTTCACCGATTGCCTGAAAACCTGAGACTTGCGCTGGAGCAGGAGGGGCATGCGGTCAGGCTTGACGATGCCCAAGGCCCGCCGCAATTGCTAATGCTCAGCAGCGACGAGATCAGCCCGTTCAGGTTGATTTTCAAAGTCGCCGGCCAGCCCTTTGCGCAGGTCCTGAGCGATGGTATCGGGGAGCCGCTGCTTGATGAATGATGCGCGCAAGGCAGCCGTTGCATGCCGAGGCTTCACGCTGCTGGAAGTCATGATCGCGTTGGCAATTTTCGCGGCGTTGTCGGCGGCGATCCTGTCGGCCAGCCAGTTCGTGATCAAGCAAAGTGCCGGGCTTGAGACGCGGCTTTTCGCCGCCTGGCTGGCGGATAACCAACTGACGGAGTTGCGCCTGCAGGCCGCTGCGTCGACCGGACAGCAACGCTTGGCCCGGCAGTTGGACCGTCGTGAGTGGATCTTGCAGCAGCGTATCGCCCCGGCCCGTGACCCACGCCTGCTCGAAGTCGATATCCAGGTTCGCCGCGTAGACAGCGAGGCGATCGTGCACCGTGTCACCGGATGGATCATCAATCCTAATGAATAGACAATCGGGCTTTACCTTGCTTGAGCTGGTGGTTGCCCTCGCCATTTTCGCCTTGCTCGGACTGGCCGGGTGGCGGCTGTTCGACGGCGTGGCGCGTGTCCAGCAAGGCGCTGGCGACCATGAGCGGGACATCCGCGCCTTGCAGCGTGCCATTGGCATCATCGAGCGGGACGTATGGCAAGCTGTTGCCGGGTCCGTGAAATTGCTGTCGCCGGTACAGCTGCAATTGCAGCGCAGCCACTGGCGCAACCCGCTGGATCAGCCGCGCAGCGAGCGCCAGAGCGTGACGTATCGCCTCGAAGGGCCGGCGTTGTGGCGTGACAGCCACGGTGAAGGTGCCGTTCATCTACAGCAACAAAGACTGCTCGATAATGTGCGCAGCCTGAGCTGGCGACTGTACGACCCACGGCATGGCTGGCACGCCGCACCGCCGGACGACGCCGCACCGCTGGCCTTGGAACTGGTCATATCGTCGGGACGATTCGAGCAGGTTCGGCGCGTGCTGTTGCTGCCGGGTGCGTTGCCATGAACCGGGAGCGAGGCGTGGCGCTGATCAGCGTCCTGCTGGTGCTGAGCCTGGCGTTGCTGTTCACCGGCGGCATGTTGCGCAGTCATCGCTTGTTATTGCACGGCACTGCGCAGCAGCTGCAACAACTCCCGCTACGCCAGTTGGGATTGGCGGGGGAAGCATGGGCGCAGAAGAGGCTGGACAGCAGCGCGTCGGCGCCCGGCCCGGTGGGCCTTCATCAGGACTGGGCCCGACTCGAATCAGCCTTCGAGGCGCAGGATGCCAGGATTCGCATCGATATCCAGGACCAGTCCGGGCGCATGAACCTCAATGCGTTGCTGGAACATGGGCAGGTCGACGAGGTTTCCCTTAAGCGCTGGAAGCGACTGCTGTCCTTGCTGGGCCTGCCGGAACTGTCGTTGCCGCAGGTCGGGTCGGTGCAGGAATTGAGTCAGTTGCGCCTCTTGCCGGGTATCGATGGCCCCACGCTTGAGCGCCTGGAGCCCTGGGTCGCGCTGTTGCCTCGAGAGGCCAGGCTGAACGTCAATACCGCGCCTCGATTGCTGTTGATGACGCTCGACGGCATCGACGCCGGGACGGTCGAGGCACTGGCCGGCCAGCGTCTCGAAGCGCCTTTTCCCAGCGCCCAGGCGTTCGCCAATGACCCGTTGCTGTCCGGGCTGGGCATCAGCAGCCATGGCCTGGGCGTCGGCAGTCGCTGGTTCCGCATCACCGTGGACGTGGACCGGGCAGGCAGTCGCCTGCGCCTGGCCTCGGACATCGAGCGCGACCCGGATACCCAGCGGTGGATGGTTCGCCAGCGTCGCTTTCTACCGATTTCCAGCCCCAGCGAGCCCCTCTGATGAAAACCTGGCTTTACCTCACCGCCGAAGGCCTGGCCTCAAACTCTGCCGATTGGCCGTGTTGCGTGTGGTCGTCCGCGGGCGTGCGGCGTCGTGTGTCCTTGGGCGAAGTCGCCCGTGAACTGAAGGGGCGAGCCGTCGACGTGCTGATCCCAATGGAAATGTGCAGCGGGTTGCGCAGCCGTCCATGGCCCTCGCGAAACCGGCCCAGACCGCAGGCCGTGGCCTTTTCCATCGAAGAACAACTGGCGCAGAACCTCGAGTCGCTGCACATCTGCGTCGGTGTAAGGGATTCAGCGAAGCGCTATCCGGTGACGGTGATCGAGCGGTCGCGGTTCCAGGCATTACTGGTGTTGCTCGATGCCCAGGGTATCGATATCCGTGCGGTGCATGTCGATGCCGACCTGCTGCCTGACGGCCAACCTCACGGCGTGCGCTGGTTCGGTCGATGGTTGCTGGGCGGCGCATTGCCGGCACGCTTGTCGCTGTCTGGCCAGGCATTGGCTGTGCTCAAGCATGACCTGCCCCACGACATGCACTGGCAGGACGAGGAGGAGGACCGCGCAGCCGTTGACGCATGGCTGCTGGGCCCGGGCAGACACCCGATCGACTTGCTGCAAGGTGAATTTCGTCGTAGCCGTTGGCCAATGCCCTGGCGCGGTGTGGCGATGGTCGCGCTGGGGATGTCGGCGCTGACGTGGCTAGCCGGCGAAGCACGTGTGCATGTTCTCCAGGACGAAAGCCGACGCCTGTACAGCCAGAGCGAGCGGCAATTCAGGCTGCTGTATCCGGAGCAACGGCGGATTGTCGATCTTGCAGCCCAATTCCAGGCGTTGCAGGGCCGCGCCAACCTGGGTCGGGAAACGCAGGTCGCTCGGCTGGTCAACCTGACCGAGCAGGTCATCGGTCCAAGCAACGTGGAGGTGCAGCGCATCGACTATCGGGAAGAGGAGGGCTGGAAGGTCCAGCTGACCGCCAGCAGCTTCGTCGAACTTGAGCAGTTGCGCGAACGCGGCCGCCAACGCGCGATGGCGTTGGTCCTTGGCGGCGCCAGCAAGCAAGACAACCGCGTACAGGCGACGTTGCTGATGGAGAACAACCGATGAATCTTTCAGCCATGTCGAGCCTGAAACAGGTCTGGGGCAGTGTGTCCCGGCGTGAGCAAAGGCTGCTGCTGGGCCTTGCCGGGTTTGTGCTGATGACCCTGGCCTTCACCTTTATCTGGCAGCCCACGCGCCAGCGGCTGGCGATTGCCGAGCGGTTGTATCAACAGCAGGTCGAACTTTCCGTGCGCATCCAACGCGCCCAGCCCCCCCTCGACATGAGCGCCGCCAGCCGTCCTTTGTCGGTGCGCGCCAACGACAGCGCTACGAAGGCGGGATTGGAGATAGAAGAGATGAGTATCGACGGCGATTCCGTGCAAATGGTCGTCGGTGGCGAGGCCAACGCACTGCTCGATTGGCTGGACCGAAGCGAGCGAGACGGCGCAATGCTCCAGTCGTTGACCTTGCAAGCCCGTGACGGCCGGCTGGAGGCTCGGGTGATGTTGCGCTGATCGTGAATTGCAGCGATGGCTAAACCGGGACGTTCCCCGGCAGCACCGGCAACTTCGCCAATTTCAACGCCACCACCAGGGCAATCAGCAGCAAAATGCCAATGAACAACCCGACGCCATTCCACCCACCCAAGTGCCACGCCACGCCACCCGCCGTACCGGCGACACTCGAACCGGCGTAATAGCTGAACAGGTACAACGATGAAGCCTGTCCCTTGGCCGTCAGCGCGCGCCGGCCTATCCAACTGCTGGCGACCGAGTGGGCACCGAAGAAACCGAAGGTGAATATCAACATGCCGATGATCACCAGCCAGAGCGGCGTGAACAGGGTCAGGACAAGGCCCGCCAGCATCAGCGCGATGGTCGCCCAGAGCATTTTCCGGCGCCCGAGCTTGTCAGCCATGGCGCCGACTTTCGCCGAACTGTAGATGCCCGACAGGTAGACGACTGATAGAAGCCCGACAAATGCCTGATCCAGCTGATAAGGCGCGGCCAGCAGGCGATAGCCGATGTAATTGAAAAGCGTCACGAATGCGCCCATCAATACGAAGGCTTCAAGAAACAGCAGCGGCAACCCAGCGTCGCGAAAGTGCATGATGAACCCGTCCAGCAAGCTGCGCGGATGTAGCGATCGGGGGCGGAAGTTGCGCGACTCGGGGAGGATCCGCCAGAACACCGCTGCCGCGATCAGCGACAGGCCGCCAATCACCAGCATCGCTGTGTGCCAGCTGACAAAGTCGATCAACACGCCAGCGATCAGGCGCCCGCTCATGCCGCCGATGGCGTTGCCGGCGATATACAGCCCCATCGCGAGGCCAATGTGCTTGGGATGGATTTCTTCGCTCAGATACGTCATCGCCACCGCGGCCAACCCGCTCAGGGACAGTCCCACCAACGCGCGCAGGACCAGTACGCCTTGCCAGGTCGGCATCATCGCGCTGGCAATCGTGCACAACGCAGCGGCGAACAGCGCCGCGACCATCACCGATTTGCGGCCGATACGGTCGGAAATCGGACCGGTGATTAACAAGCCGACGGCAAGCAGGCCGGTCGCCACCGACAGGATCAGGCTGCTTTGCGCCGCGTTGATGGAAAATTCCTGGGACAACAACGGCATCATCGGTTGCACGCAATAGAGCAGGGCAAACGTCGCAAAACCTCCGCAGAACAGCGCCAGCACCGTACGCATGAACATCGGCGTGCCCTTCTCGATGTAGATGTCCTTCAATTCGGCGACGACGTCATCCTGCGCACGGGGAGGGATTTCATGGGCGAGTGGGGCGACAGCAGTTTTCACGATGGACCTCGGAGGAGCACGGCCAGGCAGGCAATGAAAAAAGCATATAGCCGGCTAATGTTTCTATCCAATATATTGTTCGACCTGTTTAAGACGTTAAACGACCTATTGGATCGATCCATGGAATTGCGCCATCTGCGTTACTTCATCGCCGTCGCCGAAGAACTGCACTTCGGCCGCGCCGCACTCGCCCTGGGCATTTCCCAGCCGCCCTTGAGCCAGCAGATCCAGGCGCTGGAGCAAGAGATTGGCGCACGGCTGTTCGAGCGTACCAATCGTCGGGTCGAACTGAGCGAGGCCGGGCGGCTTTTCCTGGAAGAGGCGCGGCGGGTTTTGGCCCAGGTCGACAAGGCCGCCGATGTGGCCCGCCGTGCTCAACTGGGAGAACTGGGCGAGCTGAAGATCGGCTTTACCTCCTCGGCGCCTTTCAACTCCACTATCCCCCAAGCGATTTTTACCTTTCGCCAACGCTTCCCCGCCGTGCACCTGAACCTGCGGGAAATGAGCAGCACCCAAGTGGCCGACGCGTTAATGGACGAAGTGATCGAGGTGGGCATCATGCGACCGTTGCCGTTGCCCGATTCACTGGTCGAAATCGAACTCAGCCGCGAACCGCTGGTGGCCGTGCTCAGCGCCAAGCATCCGCTGGCCCAGGGCAATGAAGACGGCCTGTTCCTTGCCGCGCTGGCCCAGGAGCCGTTCGTGTTCTTTCCACGAAGCTACGGCAGCGGCCTCTACGCGCAACTCCTCAACCTGGCCCGCGACGCCGGCTTCAGCCCGCACTTCGCCCAAGAGGCGGGGGAGGCCATGACCATCATCGGCCTGGTGGCGGCGGGGCTGGGAGTCTCGGTGCTGCCGGCGTCTTATCAACGGATGCGTATTGACGGGGTGGTGTACCGGCCGCTGCTTGACCCGGCGGCGGTGTCGGCGGTGTGGCTGGTACAGCGAAAGGATCAGCGGTCGCCGATGGCGAAGGCGTTTGTGGCGTTGTTGACGGGGAGCGGAATCGGGAAGGGTTGAGTGAGGCCCGTATCGATTACGGTCCGGGCTATCGAATTTATTTCATGCAGCAAGGCCGACCATTGATCATCCTTCTGTGTGGTGGTGATAAAAGCAGTTAAGCACGCAACGTCCCTATTTCCTGTAATCCATTTCCCAAACCACTTTCGCGCTATTGAGTCTTGCGTGGTCGCGTGCTTCATTAATTACTCATACAGGCGGCACCCCTAACGTGATTAAAAAAAAGATTTGAGATATGAGCAAAAACGGAACAGGTTTGCCAATCACCCATGTTAACGGAGCGTGGTCAGGCTCCCTCGGGGGCTATTGGTCTACGGATGGAATAGTAATTGATGGCACTTATATATTTCCTCCTCCCCAGCCAGACGTCCTCACCCAAGACGATGATTTTTACATCACTGACCTTATTAAAACCCAAACCGGACTGGATGACTTCAGTTTTAATCTAAAAATCCTCGACAAAGCCATTAACCAAAATAATGCATATGGCGCAATAAAGGACATTTGGCAAATTGTCGAGAGAGAACGAGGCTGGGTAGCAGCGCACTGGCGTATCAATGACGCCCTGTTCAAGAATAAAATTATAACTTTTAGCTTAGCCGATGCACTAATGAGAAGTGGCTTCACTTCTCGCGAGGCAATCATCGCGATAGCCAACTCCAAGCACGCTCGCAGCACCACATTCAAACTAGAGACGCCGAAGCTGTCGGGCGGAACATTTAGCCCCGTTAAAGCCCTGGGACATTATTTGTGGGGTAAAGGTGAAAAATTGGAAGTAGATATAAATACCCTAGGCTTACGAATAACGGAGAGCCGTCTTCCTCTGTTAAAACAAACCATCGAACACAACCGATCCCCGGGAAATTATCATTTAGTCGATCCTAAGATCGGCTATGATACTGGCAAAGACAGTCTTATCACTGGAGCGTATCTAGGACGCGTTACACTTCGAGTCGAGGGTGACTTTACCCGCAACGAGGACAGCTCTTGGCAATTCATAGGCAAAGTAAAGGCCTATCACGACACTTACGATTTCAATAAAAGTGACAGACCGTTACCACTAGAGCAACTAACGACGGCAGGTCGAGCGCTACCAGGAAGGGCATTCGAAATAAACATATCCGGCGAACATAATATTCGCTTAATCGGAAAAGGGTTTAAACCTTCCAACTTCTAACAATAAGTCATGGCAACGAAGACGTCTTCGTTGCCATGATGCCTAGGTTCCTACGATGAAGCCAACCCATTCGTTATCCTATTATGCAGTGCTGCTACCCACCGCCCCGATCATCGGCGGCTTTAACTTGTACTCTAACTTCAGCAAAAACATCTACCCCACTGATCAAGACGTTATCGCCATTCCGTTTTTCGCAATAACGGGCACGTATATAGCGTTGCTCCTGTTCATGGTTATACAGCGACCCTATCGGACAAGGGTGGCAAACAGTCTACCGCGCAACCTCATTGCACTTTTTTTCAGCGTCACTTCTACGGTTATCACAACTACATTATTACTTAATCAAGTACTTTACTGGGCAGATCCAAACCATTTGCCCATCAGTGGAGCATTCCTGGCCACGCTTTGCTTATACCTTCATTACCAATTGCAACTCTACGGAAGGCGATCCCTAGAAAAAAAATAATCCGCGCGGCAATTATCAAGCAAGCCAGGCTCATCGCGAAATTCTGGCAGGAGCAAAACCCATGGCCGCCTCTACGCCCAACGCCTGAGCCTGGCCCGCGACGCCGGCTTCAGCCCGCACTTCGCCCAAGAGGCGGGGGAGGCCATGACCATCATCGGCCTGGTGGCGGCGGGGCTGGGAGTCTCGGTGCTGCCGGCATCTTATCAACGGATGCGTATTGACGGGGTGGTGTACCGGCCGCTGCTTGACCTGGCGGCGGTGTCGGCGGTGTGGCTGGTACAGCGAAAGGATCAGCGGTCGCCAATGGCGAAGGCGTTTGTGGCGTTGTTGACGGGGGGAAGATATCGCAGGGTTTCAGCAGAGGTAGCAGCGCGCGTTCGTTCCTCCAGCACCTAGCGGCCTGTATCCACCAAGGTCAAGAGCGTCAGCAACTCGCGTAAATCACGCGCCATGCTTTTTTTGTCGTAGCCATCCAACGGTATATCCGTTTCGCCAGCGCTGAGAGAATCAGCAATCATCGGGGTAAAACCCGCCCGTACCAATGCTTCCATCAGCGACTCCCAACCCTGTGAGCCGGCCGGAAATCCATGCACCAGCAGTATCGGGTGTTCGCCGTTACCGCTTTTGAGGGAGTGGAGGCGAATGCCGTTCACGCAGGTATAAGCCTGTGTAAACACCACGCCGCCAACCACGACGCTATTGTGTTCCGCGCAAGGCCATGGAGCGTGGTGTTTGGGAGACAGGGGCGTGCGGCCCGACCAGGCGATTGTGTTCATCAATTGTTTGTCCATGTTCGGAGCCCAAATGAACTTCATGAGCTGCAAGTTGCAACTCATAAAGCGAACTGTCCTGTCGAACGGCAGCCTGAGAGACCGCTGGCAGTCGCGAAGCTAAAGCCTGAACCCACTCCGGCCCCCATCGTCACTGTCAAAGCTGACAGTTCCGACAAGCGGTGGGAACGGCGGCGTCAGATTTTTCGCGATTGTAGGAAAGTGCGCTTTTTTTGTTAGGAAACGTCCTATTCGCTCCAAATGTCCATGCCGTGGGATTGCGATGTGCCAGCGTTGCAACGTCTCATTCATCACTCTGAATCGTCTGGCTCGATGCTCCTTCCCTGTGGGAGGGGAGGCAGCTTGAGCCTATGAATAAGGTCCCAGGAAATGCACTCATCCTATCGCGCCACATTCACCAACGAAGCCACGGATGACTACCTCCGTCACCTGGATGACCTGTATTTGGAGCGACAGCAATTTGATGGCTACGGCGAGGAAGTCGAGGCTTTCATGGAAAAACAAAAGGCGTATGTCCAAGCTCACCCGCCGATCGCCATTTACCGAGTGGCCACGCAGGGCAGCCAGACCCGTGACGGCGGAACCATTCTGGAGGCCACCTCCGAGTTGGAATTCATACTGGAAGATGGCCGGCTACGCGTCGCGCAGAAAGGTGATCAGGCGGTGTACCCCGATGGCACCACGGCGCGCATCGTCACCACTGCCGGGGCGGCCAATAGCAACATCGCCTTGGTGGGCAGCCGCCTGAGCAATGGTGATGAGATCATCAACACGCTTCAGGGACGTTTCTTGATCATCGTGCGGGAAGGCGTGGTGATGGCCGATGATTTTTTACCTGCGCTCAGGCTGGCGGAGGTTCATCGGTTGTTCTCGAATGAATAACGAATGCAACATATCGTCGGAGCTTTCCGTAGTCGTTGGTAGATTTTGCATGATCCAAAATGTTCTACTGGAAACGTGCTCATAAAGCTCGTCAGTTAACAGAATGTGGTTGTGAAGGAATATTAAACTGCGTAATTCATTTATCTTTATGTATCGAAAAAAATTTCTGTTGAGATGTTTGTCCAGACTGTCGCCGTAGCCTGTTTTAAAACAATCCCATGTTTGGCCTGTGGTGTTGTCGTTGTGTGGATCAAGCGCCCACCAGAGAAATGTGGCGATATCGAAGGCCGGGGTCGAAACCCTGGCGTGTTCAAAATCCAAGATATTTACCTATGCTGGAGGAGATAGGATGCCCAGTTCTGTAAATGTCGCCTACGCTGTCTATGAGGTTTGTCGATTTTTTGGTGTGATAAGTTCATGTACAAAAAAGAAAAAGCGGAGATGCTTAAAAATAACGTTAAATACTTGATAAAAAGTCGTGGGGAGACGCAAATTTCTTTGTGCAATTCGAGCGGGTTGACCCGAAGCACGATCTATAACATCTTGGAAGGGAGGGTTGTGAATGTACAGCAAACCACTATTAGAAAAATTTCAGATTTTTTTGGCGTATCGTATAAAGAGATCGAGTCTGTAGATTTTGAAGAGCGAGAGATAGTCGAGAGCAGCGTTTCGCTGCATGGAAACATGAATCCCGCAGCAGTCCCTATAATAAAGGAAAGCCAGATATTTTATTGTCTCAATAAGAAGATTGGGGAGTTGGTAACAGTGTATCCATTGACTTATTATTTCGGTTCGGCCAGTAATTTGATCGGAGTGCTTTTGGAGAATGATATTGAAGGTGCATATGAGTCAGGTGATTTGTTGGTCGTGAGAAAAGGTGGCTTAAGCAGCGCAGCAGAAAAATTGATCTGGAGGCAGTCAACAAAAGAGTTTCAGGTGGTCACTGGACATTTATCTAGCTCTGACGCCACTCTGGTCATTGGAGAGGTGGTTGAGGAACGGTTTAATGGTCGATAGTCGTGAGGCTGAGAATAGTAAGTACAAGCTTGTAGGCTTTGAAAATAGTAAAGATTTAGCCATCGTAATGGTGATTTCCACCGGTAGAGTAATAAAGCTCAATTTGGCGAAGCTTGTAAAAAGCGAAATTATGGATGATTTGACCAAGGCGGAAGTAAGAGAGATTTATAGAAAGTTTTACTCAGGTGGTGCCACATTGTCCGCTTATGAGATGGGCGATCGTCATGAGCGGTCCTGGTTGGTCTACTTGGCTCTGAGCTTTATGCTGTTTGCATTATATGTGCTCGCCAATATTTCTGCAGCGAAGCTTATATACATAGAGCAGTTCGATGTCGTAATTACGCTTGGCATTTTCTTGTATCCTTTGACCTTCCTTGTCGTTGATATACTGAATGAATATTATGGTCTCAGGCTGGCTAAGAAATCCATATGGTTTGTGTGTGTAGGTAACGTATTCATATTGGTTGCATTAAGTGTGACCAGTTGGTTTCCCGGCTTATCAAGCTGGCAGCTTGATTCATCCTATGAAAGGGTTGTGGCGCATGTGTCGTCGGTTTTGGTGGCCTCGTCTGTTTCTTTTGTGGTTTCAGAGTATGTAAATTCATATTTGCTTAGCAAGATAAAAGAACTTACAAGCTCAAGGTATTTATTTTTACGAGTATTGCTCAGTACCTGTTTTGCGGTTGTTATAGATAGCTTTCTTTTTTGCTTCATCGCGTTTTACGGGTCATTGACCAATGACGAAATACTGAAAATAGTCTACGTGCAAATAGCCATAAAAATGTGCTTTGCTGTTTTAATGTATTCCCGGCTTATGCTGCCAGATCGCTATTCAAAAGGTACGTTGTCGGGGCTCAACCTGCTTAAAAAAGGTGGCTGTCAATTTGGCAGCCACCGGTTTTTAGAGATTTTTTTGGTTTATTTTATTTGTTAACGCGTTGATCACCCTTTCTCTATTTTCAGTAAAAGCCTTCAGCCCTCCCGCACGAAGACTACAAGCATCACAGCCCCCGCACCCGCTCCCCACCACCCCGTTATAACAAGTCAGCGTACGGTTCATCACCAACTCCAGCTGGTCGTAATAATCCGCCAAGGCCCAAGTCTCTGCTTTATTCAGCCACATCAAAGGAGTCTCGATGCGCAGCTTGTAATCCATGCCGGTTTCAATCGCGCTGTTCATGGCTTTGACAAAACTGTCCCGACAATCCGGATACCCTGAAAAATCCGTCTCGCACACACCGGTGATCACCGCTTCAGCACCCACCTGGTAGGCATAGATCGACGCCAGCGTCAGAAACAGGATATTGCGACCCGGCACGAATGTATTAGGCGGGCCGTCCTTGCTGCTGTTCGCTGACGGAACCGGAATGTTGTCCCGAGTCAGGCTACTGACCGCTAGCTCGTTCAATAACGTGGTGTCCAGGACTTTATGGGCCGTCACGCCAAAATGCTTGGCGAGGTCCTTCGCCACTTCGATCTCGGCGCGATGGCGTTGGCCGTAATCGAAGGTAATGCAGTGGATTTCGTCGTACTGGGGTAATGCGTGGATCAGGCAGGTGGTGGAATCCTGACCACCGCTGAATACGATCACGGCTTTTTTGGTCACTTCGTTCATCCTTGGCTTTCCGAGTTGTAATGGGGAAGCGGACCGTATCGCGAATTGCACACTTTTTGTCGTGGGAAATTTCTGAAATTGTCATTTTCTCGAAGCTCCATAGGAGCGAGTGAGTTCGCTCCTACAGATGTATCAACAAACTGAGCTTTCAGCCAAACATCGCGCTTGTCATCAGTCCTCCCAGACGGTTGCTTTTCTGTTCGTGTGGTAATCGTAAAACCCCTGGAGCGTCCAGGTATCGCCCTCACGTTCAAATGCCGCGCGCCATTTGCCTCTGCCGCTGTGTTCGTCCAGTTGGGGCATGTCGAACCAGTAGTAGCGTCTGATTCGTTTTGTTTTCGCCCGGCCGGCCCGAATGTCATCCATTATTTCGGCCATTTTTTTTCTGGCGGAATCCGGGAAGTTGTCGTAGGACATCTGGGTTTCAGCCAGCGCGCTGAGTTGCACCGTGTAGATGTCCCGTGGGGACGATGCTTCAATCGGTGCGGGAACCTCGGGTGCCGCAGATTGTCCGGCCACGGGCTTCGTCGGCACCTGCGTAACGGCCTCGATGGTAAAGGGCTCACGAAACTCCTTGAGCGTGGTGTCGAATTGGTTAATGTCTTCAACCGTGGTGATCGTTGATGCCCGCGACGTCTTTCCTCGACTGGCAATGATGAACGGGATTCTGTTTTTCCTGATTTCCGTCACCAATCCTGATTTTTTTCTGCTCGTCATTTCGGTCCGAAGTGCAGTGATGAAGTCCCGGTCATAGGCTTGTTTGTTTTCCGGGATAGCTAAGTAGTCGTCCAGTCTGGCGGGAGAGTCTGGCCCTGGGAATCGAGTCTCAAAGTCTCTCAAGAGTCTATCTTTTACCGCCAGGGACATTTCAACGTAGTCCATTTTTATGCGCAGCATTGCGTTGTGTATGGGGCTCGGATCAACGGTAAAGGCGATGAAATTAGCGCCGCTGAAGGGATCAGAAAATATATGGGTTTCCAAGAGAAGATGGACGCCTTCGGTATGTATTTCTTTTCTGTAGGCCCACAAAAGATCATGGATTTTTATTTGTTGATCTACCGTCAAGGGTCTGTCGGGGAACGTCTCGTTAAATTCAGCGATCCGTTCCTGGGTAAGTTGCCAAACGCCGATATTGTGCAGCACTTTCATCATTGCGTTATCCACCTGCTTCAGGTGCTCGGGTCGAGGGTGGCTTGGTACAGAGCGTCCCTGTTTGAGGTCTTTCAAGCGGGCGCGATGAGTGTCTATATCGGCACCCAAGCCGGCTTCCCGAACAGCGGTGTCGAGAATCCGCTCCACCAGTTTCAGGGGCATCGCGTCGACTTTTCGCCGCGCATGAATCATATATTCGGTCGCTATTTCGGCCCCCAGGAGCGGCAACGTCTCCAGCAGGATATTTCTTTTTTTCTGCTCAGGCGTTTCACGGAAACGGCTCATCAAGGGCCCGCCACCGAGCAGCCGTGGCCGTGGCTGAACCTGCCATCGTCCATTTTCCCAAACCACCGTGCGCTGGTTCGTGAGGTTGTCCGCCGCGAATACGATCCGCTCGTTTCCCTGCAACGACGTCCTGTAATAACGATCGCCTTGCTTGAGATAACCTTGCCCGCCGGCGTCCCTGTACAGGTCGCGGCCTTCGGGTATCAGTCCCGCCCCGGTGAAATTTTTCAGCTCAAAGGGCTTGAATTCTGGGGCCGGCATGCGGGGCAGGGACGATAGCGCAGGGCGTGCCTTGCCCCGATATCGGGCTGCGCCGGCCATGATCAGGTCTTGCCCGGCTTCCGCCAGTACTTCGCCCAGCCCGCTGATAAACTCGCTCGTCCATTGGCTGAGGCTGCCCCCCTCGTCCCGTATCGCCGACACGGCGGCACCTCCGGTCATGACCGGTAGCATCAGGTGCGCCAAGACCCTGCCCAGTCGGGCCGTGGGTGTCATGGACAGGGCACCCGTCAGCAGCGCAACCGCTTTGCGACGACCTTCCTGGGCGTCGGTACTGTCGCGTTCGGCGTTGGTTACCGTCAGCGCGTCGGTCGTGGCAAGCACATGGGTGATCTGTACTTCATGGAGCGCCTTGAATAGGTTGCCCGCCACCACGGGTGAAGCGATCTTCTGCGCAAAGTCGTGCTGAACCCGGCTTTTGGCCGCTGTAAAGGTCGGTTGCGTGACCTTTTTTATCCGCTCGATGAGCGTCAGGTTTTCCGGCGCCGGCGCCAGGCTGTCGAGGTGTCGGGCTTGTTCCATCAGAGGCAGCTGGGAAATCAGCCACTGGGTCATCGGTAGCGTGGCAGTGAGCGTTTGCGCCACGGCGACGGGAAGTTCTCGGATGTTCTGCGCGTCCACGTGCCTGAATATTTTTCCGTCAGGCGCGCCCGGTGTGTACAGGGTCAGGGAGGGGCGGCTCGCCAGGCTTTTTACCCCGAACAGCAGTATTTCCTTCAATACGCTGTCGCCCCATTTCAACTGACGCACCTCTACCGCATGGGTGTTGACCAGGGCACGGCCCGCAGGCTCGGGACTGTCGAGCGCCGCGAGCACCAGATTGAGCCCGGTATTGGCCCGGTCCGGCCTGAAGTCACCCGAGATATGGGCGGTCCAGGCCTGGGCCCGTATTTCTTTTTCCTTCAGGGCCATCCATTGCACCTGCTGTTGCCGGAACTCGTTCTGCAGGTCGGTCGGGAGCCGGGCGCCGACGTTTGCTGTTTCAATCACCTCTACAACCTGCGCAAAACTCAGCGGTCCTACCAGGGCATGATGGCCTGGGTTACGTTCTGCTGTGGTCAGGTTGGACATGGCCCAGTCCGTCAGCGAGCGTTGATCATCGTAGACGGACGACACCCTGCCTGCGGACACTCCAGACCCAAAAGGGGATTCGCCCGAGGGGGCATGGGTGTCGGTTTTTTGCCTGCGGATCATGAGCGAGACGTTTTCCGGGTCAGGATCTGCGGGGGCGTATTTTTCTTCGATGAGGCGAGCCAGTAACTGGCGGGTTTTTTCCTTGAGCGCCTGGGGAGTGGCCAAGGTCACTGGGTCCGGCGGCAATGGCGATGCGTTCCCCACGGCTTGATGCAGGCTCTGCACCGCGTTCCACCAGGCAAAACGGTCGCTTGCGGTGACGTAGGGCTTGCTTTGAAGCCAGGCGTTCAGTCTCTTCTGCCCGAGCCGTAGCTCACGATCATCCAGAATACCGACCAGGTCCAACCGATCGCCCAGGTCTGCTGCTGCATCTATTCGGGCCAACCAGGCGTTTGTCTCTTCACCTTCGCCCGGGCCGTCCTGTATGGCTTGGCGTATGGCTGCTTTTTGGTTTGTCCGCAGGTCCGTGACCAGGCCATCCAGGAAGTTCTCCAGCATGGGCGTTGTGTCCACTGTGTTCGGGAAGCCGATGCTCGTTTGCAGGCTGTCCTTCAATGCGGTCAGGTTCTCGAATATCTCCAGTGGGCTACCGGGGCGGTACAACACAGCGCCTCCGGATTGTTGGGTATCGTCGTGCTGGGTGAGGGCCACGACGCCCGAAAACGGCACGCTCGAGCCCCATCCTTCGGGGGTGAAGTGCAGACGATAAACCCCGGCCCGCACCGATTGCGCCATCGAGGCGCGTGACGCTGCGTCCGGCACCGCCAGTAGGTGATCTTTCAGCGCCTTGTGCATCTGTTCGCTGAGTGTCCCGTCCATCAGGTGGAAATCGGCCTGGGCCCTGAGTTGTACGCGTAGCTCATTGGCCAGCCAGCTCGCGACGTCATGGCGCTGACTGAACTCAGCTGGATTCTCCCAGAAGCGGTCCAGGGCCGGCTTTTCTTCAAGTGACCTCGGTACGTTTTCCAGCATCCGCTCGATGTGCGCTTTGGCATGGTTGGTATTCAGGGCGGGGGGGACTTGGGAGACGTTGTCGCGGGTATGCACAACCTCGATGAGACTTGGGTCGTGGAAGTACTGGCTCACGTTCACCTGGCCGGCAATCGTGCGCCAAAACAGCGTCTGGAGGGAGGTGGTGTCCGTCACCATGTGCCGGGTAGCCGGTCCGCCGGCGATGCGTTCCGAGGCGGGGATGCTCTCCTCCCGAAGGGTGCGCACCGCCAGCTCATTGACCGTCATGCTCTGGGCCAACGCAGGGAAGGCTTTGGCGAAGTCCCCGTCCAGATGCCCCATGGCAATTTCTTCGGCTCGGGGAAAGGCATCGTTGAGACGAATCATCTGCTGTTGCGAGGCATTCAGCTGGCTGATCAGCGGAGCGTCCCGGGCGGGACCATTGGTTGGAGAGTTGGCCGCAGGTGAATCACCCGCCTCCAAGGGCTCGGTCGAGGCCTGGGGTACTTCGAGAAATGCCTCGAGCGATTGTGTCAGCGAGCGGGAACCGCCCTGGCTGAAGAAGGCCTCACGTACCGACCTTCCGACATCCTGGGAAAATACTCCTTTGCTTTCGATTTTTTCGAACGCTTTGCTGGCCAGTACACCCGACCATTTGTAGGAATAAATCCTGGCCGCGTAATCCGAGGCCAAGAACTCCCAGCGCGTGTATGGCTGCGCTTCTCGCGGCCATTGCAAATGGCCGACCTCCTTGCTCAGCGCGCGGAACACCTCCTGCACGCTGCGTGCGTCACCATGGGTACGATGCACTTCGAAATCGAAGAGCATGGCGAGCAGGGCATTGGCCGTGGCCCAACTGGTTTGGGTCCGAAGGGCGGCCATCAACCGAAGCACCTTGTCAGCGGGGATTGGCTCATGTGTCTGGTAATGGCTCGACATCCAGACCAGGAATTCTTCAGAGAAGCACCATTGCTCCAGTAGCTGGCCGGCAAACTCGTCGGCATCGCGACCCAAGCCATCCAATCCGGAAATATTGCGATTGCGTTCGCGCGTCAAAAGCTGCTGCAAGCCGTGGCCGAATTCATGCAGCAGCACACGCAATTGTTGATGGTCGAGCAGGTTGGGTTTGTCACCGACACCGGGTGTCAACGGGCTGCGCAGCACGGCGACGGGGCGCCTGAGTTGACTTTCAGCATCGATCCTACGGTTGCGCAGACCGAATGTCTGGCCAAGTGATCCGGGTAAGTGGCGGTAGGGGTCGATGAACAGATAGCCAAGGGTTTGTCCGTGTTCCTTGGCTTCGAAGAGCCGTACATCATCATGCCAGCGGTCGAACGTCGAGCGTTCGAGCAGTTCCACGCCGAACATCCTTTGGCAGAATTGGGTCAACCGGCTCAGGACAGTATCCAAGGGAAAATAGGCATCAACGTCTTCCTGGATGCTCTGTTCGCGTAGCTTCTCGGCCAGGTATTCGTAGTCCCAAGGTTCCAGCTGCTCGATACCCTGTTGCGCCGCGAGTGCCTTGAGTTGCCGGGCCTCCTGGGCAAATTGGCTGCGCTGCTGCGCAAGCTCGTTGCGCAAGAAGCTCAACACCTCGTCAGTGGACCCTGCCATTTGTTCTTCAAGCGCCAGGTGCGCGAAGTTTTCGTAGCCCAGCAACCTGGCTTTTTCATAACGGGCCTCCAGCAATGAAGCCAGCACTGCTTCGTTCCCGGGCTTATCGGCCGGCAGCGACTGGTCCGATTTCGGCGATTGGCAGGCGAGCCAGACGGCCTGGCGCAAGGGACGGTGTTGCGCATGGATCAGCACTTGCTCGGTCTCGCTCATGCGCACGAGCCAGCCCGACAGGTCCGCGTCCCGAGCATTGGTGGCCATGCGCAGTTTGACCGGAGCGGGTATACCCGCGAGTAAAGACTCGTCTTCAATGTGTTTTTGCCAGGCCGCGGTGGATTGCCGCACACCTTCCTTGAACGCGTTCGCGTGTCGGGCGATGTCTTGGTTCAAACGGGCCAACCGCAGTTGCTGTTCTGGTGGCAGGTGTGCCCCGCACAGGCGGAACTCACGCAATATTTTTTGCAGGACCCTTTGCCGAGGCTTGTCGAACACTTGCGCTATCCGGCTTTCTGCAAGTTTTTGGTACAACTTGAACAACTCCCCGTCCTGGGCGAGCTGGGTCTTGTAAGTGGTTATCAGGTCCAGGCTGCGGGATGCGGCACTTGCCCAGGTCGGTTGCGTCATGACGGGGTCGATCACGTCGATCACCTGCACGATTTCATCCAGCCGTGCCTTCACTTCATCGATGGCCAGCACCAAATCGTCCCAGGTAGGCACGAGTGTTTGGCTGGCAATGGTTTCGGAGACTTTGATGCGGCTGTCACTGATTATTCGTTCAACGGCCGGCACCAAATGCTCAGCGCGAATGGCTGAGAAGGGCGGCAATTCGTATGAAGACAGTAAGGGGTTGCTCTCTGACATGGTGGCTTCCTGAGGTGTATTCGGAAGCTCAACCTAGGGGAGGCGGGCGGGGCGAAGGTGGTGCATGTGTACCGCACACGGTGGTGTCGGGTGGTGTAGGGGATGATCGACTTGACCTGTGGGAGCGAGCTTGCTCGCGATGACGGCAGCACAGCCAGCATCATCGGCTAAGACCTACCGCTATCGGCCCTGTAGATACCGTCTTAAGTCTCACCGGGCAAGCGCAAGTTTCGGGTCATATGGCAGTCCTGACTTGAGCACTCCGTAAACGAAGTGCAGCAGTTTGCGCATTGCCGCGCAGATGATTTGTTTGGGGGCCTTGCCGTTGGCCTCCAGGCGTTCTTTCATCGCCATGATCGCCTTATTGTGTTTCAGCGCCACCATGCCAGGCATGTAAAGGCCTGCACGAAGCCGTGCTGACCCGATTCTCGAAATTAGGGTATGACCTTTAAGCTTTCCTGATTCTTGCAGCTTGGGATTCAGCCCCGCAGCGGCGACCAATTGGCGAGGATCGCTGTATTTGCGCAAGTCGCCCAGTTCGGCTAGCAATCGCTCAAGCGTTTTTTGTCCGATACCGTCGATGGTTACGATCAGATCCCGCATCTGACGCATATCCGGGTCGTCATCGATGTGCTTTTTGATCGCCTTATGTGTTTCAACGATCTCTTTTTCGATATGGCGCAGAACGGAGTTGATCGAGTCTTTGACCTTTTCGTCAGACACGTCCAGACGATTAAGCTCCATTTGTTCCATTTCCTGAAGGTCATCCAGGCGGCGCACCATAGCTTTCAACTGGCGATACTTCAGTGGCTCAGGTGCCCATGGCTGAAGCTTCTGATCCTTTTCCCGGGCGAAGTCGGCGATGAGTTTGGCATCGCTTTTATCGGTCTTGATGCGGCGCAGCTCGCTGTCAGCGTACGCTTTGGTCGTAGCCGGGTTCACGACGCAGATTCGGAAGCCTTTGTTGTAAACGAACTCGGCGAGCTCCAAGTGGTAGACGCTGGTGGCTTCCATCACGATCAGGGCCGAACGCTCGACGTTTGTGTCTAGCCAAGCCTCAAACTCTTTAAAACCTTTTGGATTGTTGGCCAGCTTGGCCTTGGTTTTGTGCTTGCCGTTGGGCAGGTGTGTAGCGATATCAAAAGTGTTCTTTGCAACGTCGACGCCAACGAAACCAGACATGATCGTTTCTCCACTTGTTCCCTTTTGCGATCATCACGTCACTCGGTCCAACCTTGCGAATGCGGGCTCTAGCCGGAGGCGGGCCCAAGATACCGTGCGAACTGTACGAGTGAGTGTGGAGGGCTGGAGCACGATCTACATCACAGGCAAAAAGCCTAAGGAGCTGCGCGGCTTCCAAGTCCCTCCCTCGATGATCAGTCGAGAACTATCGCTCCTGACGGAGCGATAGTCGAGATACAAGGAGCTGCCGGAGGCTGCGATTTTTTGATCTTTTAATCTTTCGCTCGGGACTCAAGCGTCAGGGGAAAGATCGCAGCCTCGTTGCACTCGGCAGCTCCTACACGCTCCTACATCGCGCCTACGCAGCATCAGACGCTGTTTTATTGCACCTTCGCCAAATCCCCTTTCAACGCAACACCGGCCATGATCGCCCCGGCGTGGCATTCATAGGTGGTCGGGTCCTTGCGTTCGTTGCTCTTGTAGAAGCTGACGATGTTGGTGACGGCATTGGCGCCGGCGTTCTTGGCGGCTTGGTGCAGGCTGATCAGTGCCGATTGCAGTACCCATTCGCAGGCCACTTCGTCGGACTTGTTGAAGGCGTTGGTTTTCTTGTTGGTCACCGCGCCTGGGCTGACCACGGTGACGTTGCCGGCCGGTTTGTTGCCGGCCAGGTAGAACTTCACGCTGCCGTCGATCTTGCCGGTGCGGATGGCTTCGGCGACGACTTTATCGAACGGCAGGAACAGCGCGGTATCACGGGCCTGGCTGAGGCTTGGCAGGGTGCCGAGCAACAGGGCGGCGGTCACGGCGATTTTCTTCAACGGCATCATGGTCTCCTTGACCAGGGGATTTACGGGAATCAATGCCAGCGACGGAAGATCAGCGAGGTGTTGACCCCGCCGAAGGCAAAGTTGTTGTTCATCACGTATTCATTGCTCATGGCGCGAAACTCGTTGCGCAAATAGTCGAGTTTGCCGCACTCAGGGTCGACCTCATCGAGGTTGCAAGTATGCACATAGAGGTCGCGGTTCATCATCTCGATGCTGAACCAGGACTCCAGCGCACCGCAGGCGCCGAGGGTGTGGCCGAGGAAGCTTTTCTGCGAGCTGATGGGCATGTGCTCGCCGAACAGGCTGCTGGTGGCCAGGGTCTCGGCGACGTCGCCCTGTTCGGTGGCCGTACCGTGACCGTTGACGTAGCCGATGGCGGATGGCTCGAGGCCGGCATCCTCAAGGGCCAGTTCCATGGCGCGGCGCATGGTGCTTAATTCGGGGCGGGTGGCGTGCTGGCCGTCGGCGTTGCTGCCAAAACCAACGATCTCGGCATGGATGTGCGCGCCACGGGCCAGGGCGTGTTCCAGTTCTTCGAGCACCAGCATGCCGGCGCCTTCGCCGATCACCAATCCATCGCGTCCCTTGTCGTAAGGACGTGGGCTGGTCTGCGGCGCATCGTTTTTCAGGCTGGTGGCGTAGAGCGCATCGAAGACCATTGCTTCGGTCGGGCACAGTTCTTCCGCGCCGCCAGCGAGCATCAGCGGCAGGCGGCCGAACTTGATGGCCTCGTAGGCATAGCCGATGCCATGGCTGCCGCTGGTGCAGGCGCTGGACGTGGGGATCAGTCGTCCGGTCAGGCCGAAGAAGATGCTGATGTTGGCCGCCGTGGTGTGCGGCATCATTCGCACGTAGGAGTTGGCGTTCAGCCCTTCGGCCACGCTGTTGAGCAGCATATTGCCGAAGGCCTTGATCTCGTCGGTGCTGCCGGTGGACGAGCCGCAGGACACGCCCATGCGTCCGTCCTTGATCGCCGGGTTGTCCAGCAGGCCGGCGTCGGCCAGGGCCTGTTCCGCCGAGGCCACGGCCAGGCGCGAGACCCGGCCCATGCTGCGCAGTTGCTTGCGCGTCCAGTGGGCCGGGACCTGGAAGTCGTCGATCGGGCCGGCCAGGCGGGTGTTCAGTTCGGTGAAACGGTCCCACTCATCCATGCGCCGGATGCCGCTACGGTTGGCGGCGAAGTTGGCGGCGATGGTTGCCCAGTCGCTGCCGATGGAGGTGATGCCGGCCATGCCGGTGACGACGACGCGCTTCATCAGCACAAGCCTCCGTTGACGGCCAGGACCTGCCGGGTGATGTAGCCGGCTTCGGCGGACATCAGGAAATTGACCGCGCCGGCGACTTCTTCCGGAGTGCCCATGCGCTGGGCGGGGATCATCTTCATCAATTCTTCCACGGGTACGTTTTCATCGAGCATGGCGGTGTCGATCAAGCCCGGCGCGACGCAGTTCACGGTGATCTTGCGCTTGCCCAGTTCGATGGCCAATGCCTTGGCCGCGCCGATCAGGCCGGCTTTCGAGGCGCTGTAGTTGACTTGGCCACGGTTGCCGATCAGGCCGGACACTGACGTGATACAGACGATTCGTCCAGCGGCGCGGCGGCGGATCATCGGCATCATCACCGGGTGCAGCACGTTATAGAAACCGTCGAGGTTGGTACGCAGTACGCTGTCCCAGTCGTCTTCGCTCAGGGCCGGGAAGGCGCCGTCGCGGGTCAGGCCGGCGTTGAGCACCACGCCGTAATAGGCGCCGTGGGTTTCCACATCCGCCTCGAGAGCGGCTTTGCAGGCGGCGCGGTCGCTGACGTCGAATTGCAGGACACGGGCGTTACGGCCCAGGGCCAGGACTTCTGCCTGGACCGCTTCGGCCTCGGCGCGACCGCTGCGGCAGTGCAGGACGATGTCGTGCCCGGCCTGGGCCAGGCGCAACGCGATGGCGCGGCCGATGCCACGGCTGGAGCCGGTAACCAGTACGGATTCAGTCATGGCTGGGTTCCTGTTGCAGAGGTTTCATTGAGGTACTGGGCGGCATGGGGTGGACGGAATACATTCAGTCGCGCGGTGGCGTGGATGCCCGGCGCGTGGATGTGGCATTCGAACACACCCATGCCGTTGTCGTCTTCCAGGGAGCGAACGCCGTGGATGGCCAGTTCGGTGCCCACCGGGAAATGTTCGACGTTGCATTCGAACTTGCGGGTCCCGAGCAGGAAGCCCAGCTCCACGGCATCGCCGCGCTGGCGGGCGTGGCAACCGGCGAACGCCGCGACGCTCTGGGCCATCAGTTCGATGCCGACCCAGGCCGGCAGTGCGCCGTCGTCCAGGTTGAACAAACCGCCTGGCTTGACCGTGGCGACGGTGTGGATCTGCTCGTCATCGAAGGTCACGATCCGGTCGATAAGAATCATATCCCCTGCGTGGGGCAGCAGTTCGGCGAGCGGCCAGTCAATCATTGGGCGTCTCCGATAATCAGGCTGACGTTGTTGCCGCCGAAGGCAAACGAGTTGCTCATCAGGCGACGGGGGTGGGTCGGGTTCAGGCGGGCGCGGCTATCGATCCAGTTCAGGGCTGGCAGGCCGGGGTCGGGCTGGCCGTCCCAGACATGGGGTGGCAACGCATGGCTGGGATTGTCCGCGCTCAGGGCCAGCCAGCAGAAAGCCGCTTCCAGCGCGCCTGCCGCGCCGAGGGTGTGGCCGGTCATCGGCTTGGTGGACGAGCAGGGCACGCCCGCTGGAAACAGTCCGGCCACCGCATGGCTTTCCATGGCGTCGTTATGCTGCGTGGCCGTGCCGTGCAGGTTCAAGTAATCGATCTGGCTGGCGTCCAGGCCGGCGCAGCGCAAGGCTTTTTCCATCGCCTGGCGGGCGCCGCGACCGCTGGGTTCCGGCGCGGAAATGTGGTGCGCGTCGGAGCTGGCGCCGTCACCGAGCAGGGCGATCGAATGACCGTCGCCTGGCGTCTTGCCCATGAGAAACAGCACCGCCGCCTCGCCGATGTTGATGCCGCTGCGGTTCACCGAAAACGGATTGCAGCGCTCGTTCGACACAGCTTCCAGGGCGGAGAAGCCATTGAGGGTCAGCTTGCACAAACTGTCTACGCCGCCGCACAGCACGGCGTCGCACAACCCCAGGTCCAGCAGGCGACGGGCGCTCATCAAGGCCCGCGCGCTGGAGGTGCAAGCGGTGGAGATCACGTAGGAGGGGCCGCTCAAGCCAAGCCAGTCGGAGAGGAAATTGGCCGGCGCGCTGAGCTCCTGCTGCTGGTAATCGTAGCCTTCGGGGAACTGCTGCTCGCGCAGGTAATGGGCGATGCCCTGGCTGGCCTCGTCGATGCCCGAGGTGCTGGTGCCCAGGACGATGCCGATGCGCGCGCGGCCGTAAGCCTGGATGGCCCGGTCAATCTCGGGACGAATCTGCAATCCAGCTTCCAGCAACAGTTGATTGTTGCGGCTGCGTTGGGCCGCCAGGGTTTCCGGGATCTGGGCGAGTTCACCCGTGACCGAAGCCACCGGCAATGCCCGTTCGGCGACCCAGCCGGCCTCGCTGCGCAGGCCCGAGCAGTCGCCGGCGAACAGGTTGCGCGCGACGTTCTGTTTGTCCCGGCCCAGGGCGCAGATCACCCCGAGGGCATTCAGATAAGCAGTCATTGGGCACCCTCGGTCAACGGCGTGATGCGGTAATGCGGGCCTTGGGGCAGGCGCAGTTCAAACTCCAGCGGTTGCTGGTAACGCACCTGCCAGCGGCTCTCGAGCGCTCGCTCGACGCCGTGTTGCCGGGCGATGGGGTAGTTGCCGGCCAGCTCTGTTTCCGGGGTGAGGGCGAACAACAGCGCAGCGAACAATTCCCGCGCTTCGGCATTGGGTGGCAGCAGGCCGTCGGCCTGCCATTGGCCATCGACCAGGCGCTGGCGCGCGACGGGAATGCCCAGCGGGTCCATCATCGACCAGCGGATGCCGGTGTTTTCACGCTGGATCACCAACAGCCAATCCTGGCGCTGGCCGGCCAGCTGCCGCTCGATGTGCAATTGCAGTGGCAGCACCAGGGTCGGCGTGCGTTCGGGCAGCGGCGCGTGGCTGGCGCAGGCGCTGAGCAACAGCAGGCAGCCGATCAGCAGGCAGCGGATCATCCTGCGACCCCTTCGAGCGGTTTGCGCGCTACTACATTGACCAGGGTTTCCTCGCGCTCGCCAAACGGCTTGGGCCGACGCAGGCCCCAGCGCTCCAGCAGGCCGAAGTCCTTGGCGCGGCTCCACCACAGGTACGGGTAGGAGACGTTGCGGTCCTCGAATTGGAATCCTTGGGTGCGGATCATCGCCAGGTACTGCGCGGCGCTTTTCTGCACGTGCATCGGATGACGGAACAGCCAGCGGATCACCCAGGTGTCGATGTAGGCCTCGGTGGATTCGGCGAACATCAGGTAGCCGCCGGGCTTGAGCACGCGATAGAACTCTGCGAGGGCTTTTTCCTGTTCCACAAGGTGATGAAAAGTCTGGTGGCAGAACAGCAGGTCTACGCTGGCGTCGGGCACCGCCAAGGTCGCGCAGTCGCTGCCGATCAGCTCGACCGCCATACCCTGGCGAGCCGCTTCCTCGGCGCTCAGGTCCAGGCTGTGGGGATCGGCGTCCACGCCAATCAGGCGTTGCGGCGCGAATGCCTGGCGCAGGTACTGGAACGACTTGCCCTGGCCGCAACCAGCGTCCAGCAACACTGGATTGGATGGCGGCGCAGCGCTGAACAGGCCGCGCAGGTCGTTGATCGCCACGCGCAGCACATGGTGCTGCCAGGTGTGGCTGCGCAGGAACCAGAAACCGAAGCGGGTTTCCTCGACGTAGCTGTCGCTCAGGTAGCTCATGTTTGCTGGCTCGGCGCCGGACTCGCGCAAATTTCCGAAAGCATGCGCAGGCGCCGCTTGGGTTCGCTGACGAACGGGTTGCGTTGGTCCCAGGCGTAGCCGGCGAGGATCGAACTGATCATGCGGCGGATATCGTCGGAGCCTTCGGTGTAGAAGATCACGTCCTGGAAGGTGCCGGCGTACCAGCCCTCGACGTAGCAGCGGAACGTGTCGACACCGCGCTTGAGGGGGGCGGCGAACTCGCTTTGCCAATCCACCTGCTCGCCTTGCAACTGACGATGCAGCACGTCGGCGGCCATGCTTGCCGAGCGCATGGCGATGGTCACGCCGGAGGAGAACACCGGGTCGAGGAATTCCGCAGCGTTGCCCAGCAGGGCGAAGCCGGGGCCGTGCAGGGTCTTGACGTTGGCCGAGTAGCCACCGATGGTCCGCGCCGGGGTGTCCCACACGGCATTGTCCAGCACACCGGCCAGGCTTGGGGTTTCGTCGATGAAGCCGCGCAGGCAGGCGTCGAGGTCATCGGTGCGGCCCTCGAAATGCTCCGCCGCCGCGACCACGCCCACCGAGCAGCGCCCGCCGCTGAAGGGGATGGTCCAGAACCATACGTCGCGCTTCGTCGGATGGGTGGTGATGAGGATTTTTTCGCGATCGAAGGTCGGGCTGTCGATGCGATCCTCGAGGTGGGTGAACACCGCCTGGCGCACCGGGAAATTCGACGGTGCCTCAAGGTCCAGCAGGCGCGGCAAGACTCGGCCATAACCGCTGGCGTCGAGGACGAAATCCGCCTCGACCCGGTACTCGCTGCCGTCTTCGCGTTGCACGCCCAATTGCGGCTTGGCGAGGGAGAAGTCAACGTTGGCGATGGCCTGGCCGTAGCGGATTTCCACACCTTGCAGGGCCGCCTGGTCGGCGAGCAACTTGTCGAAATCGGCGCGCTGGACCTGGAATGTGGTGGGCTTGCCTTCGCTGAAGGTGTCGCCGAAATCGAAGGCGCTGTAGCGCTCGCCCCAGGCGAACGCGGCGCCGTTCTTGCGTTGGAACCCGGCAGCGTTGACCGCGTCGAGCATGCCGGCTTCTTCGACGAAGTCCAGGCAATGGGACAACAGGCTTTCGCCGATGGAGAACCGCGGGAAATACTGGCGCTCGATGACCAGCACATCGTGGCCCTTGCGCTTGAGCAGCGCGGCGGCGATGGCGCCGGAAGGCCCCGCTCCGATGACGACAACCTGTCGACGTTCCATTTCAACTGTTGACACGGGGGCTCCTGGCCGAGACGGCAATCGAGGGTATACGGTGAAAACCGGCCACGGCCGGCAGTAATGTGGCGATCAACCCCATCAGCATCAGGGCGAAATACAGTGCCGGGCTGATGAGGTTCTGTTGCAGCAGCAGGTTGAGGAAGACGATTTCACTCAAGCCGCGAATATTCAGCAAGACACTTTCTCGCCAGCGACTGGCGCCGGCGAACGAGGCGCCGGCCCAACCCAGCCCCAGCCAGTTGCCCAACAGTTTGCTGGCAATCGGCAACAGCAGCAACGCCACGAGCTGGACCCAGCCGAGGCTGTCCATGGCGCTGTGCACGTTGATCTGCACGATACCGAACGTCAGGATCAACGGGATGGCCAGGTAGGTTTGCAACCTTTGCATCCACTCGGCGCCGAGGGGCAATACCAGCGGCACCTTGAGCGCGGCCATGCACAGCAGGTAGCCGATGCCGGCGATGAGCGCATTGAGCCGGTAATGCTCGGCCACCACCAGCAGCGCAAAGAACAGACCGCTGTGCAGCAACGGTTGGCGCAGGCCCGCCAGTCGCAGCAGCAACGGCACGCAAGCGCCAGCCAGCGGCAGCAACAGGCTGCCCAGGTGCAGGCTGCCCTGGGCGAGGGCGAACAGGCTCCAGCAGATCAGGTCGATCAGGATCGCAGTCTGTACCAATCGGCGAGTGGCGTCGGGTGGGTAGGCGATGTGGCGCAAATACAGGTACAGCACCGGTATCGCCGTGATCGAAAACAACAGCCCCACCGCCAGCGAGCTGATCCATGGCTGGGGTGGCAGCAGCCAGGTCGCGGTGGCCAAGCCGCAGGCGAAGGGTACGCCAAAGCTTGGCAAGGCGATCTTGACGCTTTGGCGGTCCAGGCGCAGGTCGATCACATCGCTGAGGATGTGCCCCAGCAACAGGGCGAAGGCGAGGCTGTAGAGATTCTTCAACCACAGGGGCGAGACCAGTTGCGCGCCGTTGAGGTGCCAGCCCGGCTCGATCCAGAAATACATCAGCAACGGCAGGCCGAACGTTGCCAGCAGCAATTGGCTGACAATCGGGATCAGTCCGAAGCGGCGCCCGGCCACCGTCGCCACCGCAAACAGCGCCAGGGCCATGAGCCAGAACAGCAGCGTCATCATTGCACCGGCTCCGCGGCGCGGTCCGCATGGACCTGCCGTCCGGCCCAAGGCGCGAGCATGAAGCTGAACGCCAATCCGAGGCTCACCGCCAGGCCGAAATTGCTCACCGCCGGCGTGCTCGACAGCGCCAGCAGCCCGAACGACAGCCAGGTGGTGATCGCCGCCAGCAGCGTGCCCAGCAGGCTCACGGCGGCTCCGCCAATCTGTTCACGCATCAGGATGGCGTAATCGACACCGATGGCCGTCACCAGTAACAGGCCGAACAGGCTGAACAGCGTCAGCGGCTGGCCCAGCCAGCCCAGGCTCGCCAGGCTGCACAGTGCAGCCAGCAGCGGCAGGGCAACGATGCGCAAGGCGCCGCCGACGCCGAATGGCCAGACCAGCACCAGGACGATCAACACGCAAGAGGCCAGTTTCAGTTCGGCGGCGCTGACCTGCGTGGCGGCAAACACCCGGTTCAGGTCGCCCAGGCGGTCGACCAATTGCACGCCCGGCAAGTCCACCGCCTGCACCCGTAGCAATGCGGCATCGTTCAAGCCCTGCAGGCTGACCACCGCCGCCACGCCCTGTGCCGTCGGGCCGAGCCAGAGCGTGCGATAGGGTTCGGCCAGCGGGCCGGTCAGCGCGGCGTCGATGTCGGTCACTGGCAGGGCCTGCAATTGCTTCACCTCCGCTTGCAACGCGGCGACGGGCACGCCGACGTCCAGCAACGGTTGCCAGAACGCCGGCAACCGGCCTAGCGCTTCGCGGACCTTTTGTTGTTCGGCAGGCGGGCTGACCAATTGATTGAGGGACAGGTAGCCCTGGAGTTTTTCCAGGCCGATCAGCTGGTCGAGCCGCTCATTGAGGGCGGTCTGGCGCTCCAAGAGTTGCGCTTGGTCATCGGCGCGAATCAGGAAGAACTGGCTGGTGGGCTGGAAACCGGTGATGCGGGCGACATCGCGGGCTTCGTCGGTCAGGTGCTGGGGCGTGCCGATCCACTGGCGGATGTCGTTTTTCGTGGTCAGGTGCCAGAGACCGCCCGCGCAGAAGATCAACAACAGCGCCAGCAGGACGGGTGTGCGCACGCGGGCCAGTAGCGCTTCGCGGCACTTGAGCAGGTTTTCGCAGAACTGCAGCGGCCACTGGGCGGGACGCAGGTCTGTCTTGCCCAGCAGCGCCGGCAACAGGCAGACCGCCGTCAGGTAGGCGCCCAGCAGCCCGGCGGCGGAGAAAATCGCGATCTGGGTCAGGGCCGGGAACGGCGTCCAGGCCAATGCCAGGTAACCGATGCACGTGGTCGCGAGGCTCAGGCTCAGCCCCGGCAAGGTCACGCGCAGGGCCGGCCAGCTCCGCCACGGCTTGAGGCTCCAGCTCTTGGACAGGTAGTGCAGCGGATAGTCCACGGCGACGCCGATCAGGCTCGAACCCAACACCAGGGTCATGACGTGCATGCGTCCGAACAGCGCCACGCAGGCCACCGCGCCGAACAACATGCCCACCAGCACCGGCACGAACGCCAGCCACACGGCAAAGCGTCGGAAGGCCAGCAACAACAGCAACAGGATACCGACCGTCGCGCCGCCGCCGACCCAGGTGATTTCCCGCGACGCTTGTTGCTGTCCGCTGGCGGCGTAGAGCAAGCCGCTGGCCGCCAAGAGTTGGCTCTGGGCCTGGCTCGCGTGCTCGCGGCTGCGTTGCACCTGTTCGGCCACTTGCAACGGCAGATTCATGTCGAACGCATTGCCCTGGGTACGCGCCCGCAGCATGACCCAGTGCTTGCCGTCGGCTTCGGCGACCAGCGCACCGCTGCCCACGTCCAGCTCGATGGCGCCGCGTTGGGGCTGGCTGTTCTGGATACGCCCGGTCAGGCCGAGCCAGTCGTCCTGGCTCGGGACCAGGCTGAAGCCGCTGAACGGGTCGAACAGCGCTTGTACCCGCTGCTGGATAAAGGCCTCGGGATGATCGATCAATTGTTGCCGGTCCGTTGCCGACAGCATGGCCAGCCGGCCATCGAGCAGTTGCTTGCGCAGCGCCGGCAGGTCGGCCTGGAGCGTCCATTGGACCTTGTCGAACAGGCCGCTGGCTCGCCATTGCTCGCCGAGGGTTTGCGCCAGGGCGATGGCTTGCTGGCGGTCGGCGTGGCCAACCAGCACCAACAGCTCGCGATTGAGCGGTTCTTGCATGCGTTGTTCAGCGGTGAGTTCCAGCGCATCCGGCGATGTGCCTGGCACCAGTTCCATCAGGTTCGCCGACAGCGGCGCACCGTTGCGCCATTGCCATCCGGCAAGCGCCAGCACCGCCAGCAGCAGGATCAGGAACAGCCGCGGCAGCCTGCGTTCACTCGGCAAAGTCATGTTGCTCCGCTTCGCTCAAGGGTTGCGTGTGGGTGGTGTCCTGCATGCGCAGCACGGTGCTGTCGCCCTGGGTTTCCAGCAGTTCAATACGCTGGACCAACTCGCCACCGTCAATGTTGATCTGGTTGAAGACCTGCTTGAGCAGTACCGAGCGCGGGGTCAGCGTGAGTTTCCACTGTTGCGCCTCGCCCGACAGGCTCAGTTCGAAGTCGCGCTGCAGGCCGCTGCTGTCACCCTGCAGTACCGCCAGGAACAACCGGTTCTGCTCGGCGCCGGCACTCTTGTTCGGCAGCATCTGCCAGGCATTGCCGTCCCGTCGCGCGATGCCCTGGGCGGTGATGCGGTAATCCTGTTGCAACGGTGTCTGCAGCAACCACAGCAGGCCGTGGTTTTTCGCCAGCACGAAGCGGCCCTTGCTGGTGAGGGGCTGGGGCAGGGCGCGCAGGTGTTTTTCCTGGATGAACTGGCCGTGGATCACGTCCGGGCGGGCCAGCTGGTCGCTCAACTGTTGAAGATCGAACGCCTGGGCCAGCGGCGACAGGCTGCACAGCAGCAGCCAGATGAGCAGGCGCTTCATGACAGTTTCCTCTCGACGGCTTCGACAAACACCCGTGGCGAGGCCAGCAGCATCTCGCGAGTGGCCATGTCCACGGCCACTTGTACCGAACTGGCGCGGGTGAAGCGTTCGCCGGTTGCGGCGTCACTGATCAGGTAGTTGATCTTCAACCGGTTCTCCCACTCCACCAGACTGGCGCGCACGGTCAGGGTCTGGCCGAACACGGCACCGCGTACGTAGCGCAACTGCAAGTCGATCACCGGCCACGCATGCCCCGATTCGAGCATGTCGTTGTAGTTGTGGCCGATCAGGTCGAGCAAGGCGCAGCGCGCCACTTCGAGGTATTTGACGTAGTGGCCATGCCAGACCACGTTCATCGAATCGACGTCGAAAAACGGCACCACGATCTGGGTGTCGACGTGCAGAACGCCTTGGCTACGCATGCAGCCTCCAATGTTGTTCGGCGATGCGTTGCAGGCACAGGCGCAGTTCGCCTTCCAGGGCGCGGTCTTCGATGACCGGCGGGAAGTCCTCGGCCAGTTGTTGGTGCATGGCGGCGAGAGCCGGCGGCAGCGGTCGCGCGTCTTCGGCGCGGCTGCGCAGCCACACGCCCTGGTTGGCGGCCAGCAAGGTGGCGGCGGCGACTTGCTCGGTCAGTTCCAGCACGCGGATGGCGTCCCGGGCGGCGATGGTGCCCATGCTCACCTTGTCCTGGTTATGGCACTCGGTGGAGCGCGAGAACACGCTGGCCGGCATGGTGTTTTTCAGGGCTTCGGCGGTCCAGGCGCTGGTGCCGATCTGCACGGCCTTGAAGCCATGATTGAGCATCGCCCGCTCGGCGCTGGCGCCGGACAGGTTGCTCGGCAGGCCATGGTTGTAGCGCTCGTCTACCAGCAGGGCGAGCTGGCGGTCCAGCAGATCGGCGACGTTGGCCACCAGGTTCTTCAGGCTGTCCATGGCGAAGGCGATGTGCCCGCCGTAGAAGTGCCCGCCATGGAGCACCCGCTCGGCTTCGGCGTCGATGATCGGGTTGTCGTTGGCGCTGTTGAGTTCGGTTTCGATGAAGCCCCGCAGCCAGCCCAGGCTGTCAGCCAAGACCCCGAGCACATGGGGGGCGCAGCGCAGGGAATAGCGATCCTGCAGGCGGTGCAGCGGTGCGGTCGGCGCGTCGATCGCCAGGTCCTTGCGCAGCCACGCGGCGACTTGCATCTGCCCCGGGTGTGGCTTGGCGGCGAACAGGCGTTCGTCGAAGTGCTCCGGGTTGCCTTGCAGGGCGACGACGTTCAGCGCGGTGATGCGGGTCGCCAGTTGCAGCAGATAGTCGGCGCGGGCGAAGGCCAGGCAGGCGAGGCCGGTCATCACGGCGGTGCCGTTCATCAACGCCAAGGCTTCCTTGGGCCGCAGCACCAGCGGCGTCCAGCCCAGTTCGCGATGCACATCGGCGGCCAGGCGGCGTTCGCCACGGAACATGACTTCCCGTTCGCCAGACAACGTGGCGGCGACGTAGGACAGCGGCGTCAGATCGCCGCTGGCGCCCACCGAGCCTTCTTCCGGAATCAACGGCAGGATGTCGTGTTCGAGAAAGGCCTGGAGCCGCTCCAACAGCTCCACTCGCACCCCCGATACGCCGTGGCACAGCGACTGCAAACGCGCCGCCAGCACGGCCCGGGTCGCCTGGGCGTCGAGCAGTTTGCCGAGGCCGCAGCCGTGGAAGGTGTACAGGTGACGGGGCAGGGCTTCGACGTGGTGCAACGGCACGGCCACCACGCAGGAATCACCGTAGCCGGTGGTCACGCCGTAGATGACGCCTTCCTTGTCCAGCAGGGAATCGAGGAATTGCGCACCCTTGGCGATGCGCTGGCGGAATGCCGGGTCATCCTGCAACTGCGTCGGCGCCTGGCGGTTGGCCAGGGCCAACACATCTTCAATGCGCAGGGGGCGTTCGCCGAAGGTTACCGGCTCAAGAGTGGGCATCGTCATCGGTCTTCCAGAAAGGGTAAAAGTTGAACCACTGTTGCGGGCCCTGGAGGCAATACTGCGCCAGGCGCTCGGCGTAGCGGGCGGCCCAGTGGGCGATCACTTGCTCGCGGTCGTTGCGCTTCCACGCCACGGCATCGGCGAAGGGTTCGAGGGTGACGCGATAACGTCCCTCGTGCTTGAGACACATCAGCAGATTGACCGGGCATTTCAGCAGCCCGGCCAGCAGCCAGGGGCCTTGCGGGAACGCGGCGGGGTAGCCCATGAAGTCCACGGTCACGCTGCGCCCGCCGTGCAGCGGTACGCGGTCGCCAGCGATCGCCAGCCACTCGCCGCGCTCCAGGCGTTCGCTCAGTTGCAGCATGATCACCGGGTCCAGCTCGCTGACCTGGATCAGCCGCAAATGCGTGGCGCCGGCCTCGCCCAACAGGCGATTGAACTGCTCGGCGTGCTTGGTGTGCACCAGCACGTTCATGGTGACCTTTTCGCCCAGTTCGGCCAGGGCCCGGCACATTTCCAGGTTGCCCAGGTGCGCGCCCACCAGCATCTGCCCGCGTGCGTCGCGCAGGTGATTGCGCAGCAAGGCCGTGTCGACGATTTCGATCTGCTCGATGCTCAGCTTGCCATTCCAGACGTCAAGCTTGTCCAGCAGGGAATCGGCAAAAGCCATGAACTGGCCGAAGACGCGCCGGTGGGACGGGCGCAGTTCGGGGCGGCCGCTCCAGTCGGCGAGGCGCTGCTGGTATTGCCAGGCTGCGTGCCGGGCGCTGCGACCGAACACAAAGAAGTACAGGACGATGCCGTACAAGACCGGGGTCAACAGCCGACGGCCCAACACCTTGGCAGCAACCGCCGTGAGTTTCATCAGCCAGAAACTGCCGCGTTCCTGGCGGTCCGCCCAGTGCTGTTTGTCTGTGCTCATCGGCGCCACCGTTGCCAGAGAATCATTGGCAAGCGCACCAGCATGCCGAAGAACAGCCGGGTGTGCATGCGAGAGATCAGCACGTTGTCGTGGAACAGGCGAAAGTGCGAAACGCCGTCCAATGGGTAATGCACGCGAGTGTGCAGCCAGTGCATCGGCTGGTTGCGCCAGGCCAGGCGAACGAGGATGTCGGAATCGAAATCCATGCGCTTGCCGATGTTTGCCGAGTCGATCAGTGCCAGGGTGGGCGCCAGGGGATAGACCCGGAAACCGCACATCGAGTCGCGGATCTGCAGGGACAGGCTGTTGATCCAGACCATGACGTGGGTCAGGTAGCGTGCGTACAGGCGGCCTTTCGGCACGCTGGCGTCGTACAGCGGGTAGCCGCAGATCAGCGCGTCCGGGTGGGCTCGGGATTGTTCGATGAAGGTGCGCACGTCGCCCAGGTCGTGTTGCCCGTCGGCGTCCACCTGCAAGGCATGGCTGAAACCCAGGCGCGAAGCTTCCCGCAGCCCGGTCATCACTGCCCCGCCCTTGCCCTGGTTGACCGCCAGCCGGACCAGGTGAACCCGTTCGTTTTCCGCCAACTGTTCAAGCACCGCCGCGCAGGCCGGGCTGCTGGCGTCGTCCACCAGCACGCAGGGCAAGCCATTGCCGAGCAGCGTCTGGACCACCGTCGCGATGGCGGTTTCGTGGTTGTAGACCGGGATGACGGCGCAGGGGTTATGCATGGGCTCTGCCCTTGTGGCGAAGGTGTTCTCTGTGACGAGGGAGCAAGCTCCAACGGTAGGAGCTGCCGAAGGCTGCGATCTTTTGATCTTTCGCTTTGGACTCAATGGATAGGGACAAGATCGCAGCCTCGTTGCACTTGGCAGCGCCTACGCCACCCAGCGGGAGCAAGCTCCCTCGCCACAATGATGTGTGCAGGCGCCTAGGCATTGTGTTCTCCCAACACAATCCGCCCACTGGAACAGGCCGCCGTGTCATTGCGGTAGGCAAAGTACAACTTGCCGCGCTCACGATCGAAGCGCAGGTGCAGGTGGATTTCATCGCCGGGTCGCACCAATTGCTGGAACTTGAGCACTTCCATGCCGACGAAGCGTGGCGGCAGGTCCATGAGTTGACAGCCCAGGTTCATGGCCCAGTCCACTTGCACCACGCCGGGCAAGACCGGCGCCGTGGGAAAGTGGCCGCTGAAATAGGCAAGGTCGGGCGGCACCGTCAGGCGCAGGTTCCATTCGCCGTCGGTTTCAATCTGTTCAAGCACCTCGGGGGTTTTCGGACGCGGCGCCATCAGCACGGCTTCGACTTCGGCCTGGGGCAGCTTGCCTTGTGCGTTCAACGGCAGTTGCCGCAGCCAGCGCCAGCGTCGGGGCAGGGCCAAGGTTTCACAATGCCCGCTCAGGTGTTGGCGCAGGGCTTGGGTCACGGCCCTCCGACCCAGGTTGCGCAAGGCGAGCAGGCCGGTTTCGCTGAGCACCAGCAGGGCACCGAGGGAGGCACGATTTTCCTGCACGACGCCTAGCCGGGCTTCGCTGACCCATTCGTGGGCCGTCAGCGCCTGTTCCAGCATCGGCAGTGAGATGCGTTTTTCTTCAAGCTTGACGATGCGATCCAAGCGACCGAGCAATTCAAAACGCCCGTCTGCGGCGATCCGCACCGCGTCGGCGGTAGGTTCCACATGACCGGTTGGCAGATAAGGCGAGGCAATCAGCAAGGCGCCGTCGCTGTCCTGGCTCAGCTCGACGTCGGCGAAGGGTTGCCACAAGTCGCCGCCCTGGCGCCAAGCGATGCCGCCGGTTTCCGAGCTGCCGAAAATTTCCGTCGGCCATTGTCCCAGGCGCTGTTCGAGGCTCTGCGCCGCCTCTGTCGGCAAGGCACCGCCGGAGGAAAACACCCGGCGCACACTGCTCAGGGCCGGCCAGTCGAGATTGTCGCCCATGCGCTTGAGCAACGCGGGGCTGGCGACCCAGGCGAACGCCGGATGCTCGCGACTGGCGCGCTGCATGTCTTCCGGGAAGGGCAGTTGACGACGAACAAAAGGGCGTCCGGCGCACAGCGGCCAAAGGACCCGGAACAACAACCCGTAGATGTGTTGGGCGGCGACACTGCCGATCACGCAGGCCGGACCAAGGTCCGCACCCCATAGCCGTTCCAGTGCCTGGACTTCATTACTCAGCTGACGCAGGGTTTTCTCGATGCGCTTGGGCTCGCCGCTGGAACCGGAAGTGCACAGGCTCAGCCAGCACTGATCGAGGTCCAGTCCGGCCGCTTCCAGGGGAGCCTGTCGGAGGTCACCCGCCTGGGTGTCGCCGGGCAGGTCGGTCAGCCACAGATCGACGTCAGCGGAGCAGCGCTGGCGCGTCTGCGCCTGCAGGTCGGCGGGCAACAGCACGCGCACCCCGGCGCGCCAGGCCGCGAACAGGGCGGTCGCCAGGTCGGCGGCATCTTCGAGGTGCACCGCGATATGCCGCACGCCCCGGGCCTGCAGGCCGGCGGCCAGGCACAGCGCGTCATCGCGCAGTTGTGCGTGATTCAGCGCCGGTTCCACGGCTACAGCGCGGTCCGGCAGGGCCTCGAGCAACATCTGCTCAAGTGTTATCCAATTCATGGGCGGCCTCTTACCCGTTGTCGTATGAGCCATTCAATGGCAAACATCAGCCCCATCAATCCGTAGGAAATCAGGCCGGTGTACAACATCCACCAGCTCAGCGGCGCCCAGAGGGTCAGGGCGGCGGCGAGCAAACCGTTACACAGGAAAAACACACACCAGGCCACCGTGACCTGGCGGGTATACACCACTGCCTTGGCCGGCAACTGCGGTTCGCGCAGGCGAGCCAGGCGTTCGACCATCGGCGGGCCATATTTCAGGCTCAGGGTGAACAGACCCAGCATGAACACACTGATCAACACCGGATACCAGCGCAGCAGGAGCGGGCTGTCGAACACTGCAAGCAATAGGCAAAAAATGATCGCCGTGACCGCCATCCAGCGACTGCCGGTCCCGCCCTTGCCGAGCAGTGCCCGGGCCAGCCACAGGCCGCCCAGTAGCAGCCCGAATTGCCATGGCGCGAAGTGCTCCATGCCAAAATACACCGCAAAGGGGTACAGCAGGCCCACCAGCAGCAGGCCAAGGCCAATCAGCCGGCTCATGCGGCCGGTTGGACCAGTCGATAGACCGCCTCGACGACATCATTGACGGTGCGCACCGACTTGAATTCTTCGGCGGCGATTTTCTTGCCGGTCTGGCGCTTGATGTGGTCGATCAGGTCCACCGCATCAATGCTGTCGATTTCCAGGTCCTGGTACAGGTTCGATTCCAGCGTTACACGCTCAGGGTCCAGTTCGAAGAGCTCGACCAGCGCATCGCGCAGGGTGTTGAAAATATCGTCACGAGTTTGCATGGTCGGTCTCAGGCGCTTTTTGCAGTGACGAAGGCCGCAAGGCTTGCCACGTTGCTGAAATGGTTACGGGTGTCCTTGGCATCGGCGTCGATCTTGATGCCATATTTTTTCTGGATCGCCAGGCCAAGCTCCAGGGCATCCACTGAGTCCAGGCCAAGACCTTCGCCGAACAGGGTCTGATCGTCGCCGATGTCGTCGATACCGATGTCCTCCAGGCCGAGGGCGTCGATGATCAGCTGTTTGATGTCACGGTGCAGATCGCTCATCTTCGGCGAGCTCCTTGATGAAATAGTGATGCAGAAAATCGTTGAGCCGGCGTGAAGCCTGCGGTGCAGGGCCCAGCGCGGCGAAAGCCTGTGGGTCTATATCGGCCCCAACATGAAAACTGAAGTGCACGCGGCGATGGGGGATGCGATACCAGGGTTCGGCCTTGGTCAGCGTGGTGGGGCTGACCTTGATCGTGACCGGCGTCAGGACCTTCGCCCCTCGCAGGGCAATGGCCGCGGCGCCTCGATGAAAGGCCGGCGCATGGCCTGGCTGGGTGCGCGTGCCCTCGGGAAAGACAATCAGGCATTGGCCGTCCCGCAGGGCGTCGCTGGCGGCGTCGAGCATGTCCATGCTGCCGTCATTGCTGATGTATTGGGTCGAGCGCAGCGGGCCACGGGTGAAAGGGTTGTCCCACAGGCTTTGCTTGACCACGCAGTTGGCGTCGCGAACCAACCCGATCAGGAAGACCACGTCGATCAACGACGGATGATTGGCGATGATCATTTGCCCCGGGCGGCCGAGTTTCTCCGCGCCGTCGATCTGGTAGGTGAGCACACCGGTACGGGCCATGAACCGGATAAAGAACCAGAACAAGCGCCCAACCGTGCGGCGAGCCCGCTGGCGACGGGGCTGTGGATCGGCGGGCAACGCGTTGAGCAGGGGAAACACCAGCAACCGCAGGCACAGCCCGCCCAACCCGAAGAGGGCGAAGCTTGCAGCGGTCGCGAACAGGCGCCAGTAGTAGGCGTCGCGATGTTTACCGGTCACCGGTTGCGTTGCCAGGTCCATAGACGATTCTTCCAGGCATGTTGGCAGGTGGTGTCGTTGCTCAGCAGCGTACGCAATAGATCCAGGGCGTGGGGCCAGTCGCTGCCGGCCATTGGTGCTGGTGCGCTGGACAGGTCCAGTTGCCAGTCGTCACCGCAAGTCAGCAACAGTCCCACCGCATAGGGAAACGGTACGTCGTCGACCCAGGGGGCATAGACCTGGGGTGGTTGTTCTTCGGTGATGACCAGCAGCACCGCTGGCGCACCTTCATTCAATAGCGCGACGGCTTCCAGCATGCCGTGCTCCAGGCCGTCACCCGTGGCTGCCAGGGCGGTCATCTCGCTGGTTTCGCCGCGCATGATCGACCACAGGCCGATGACCGCATTGTGCACCGACAAGCTGAATTGGGTCGGAGACAAGGGCTGGTCGGCGGCCAGGTCCTTGAGAATCTCAAAAGTGCGCGGGGTTTCGCCGTGACGGGAAATAAAGACCAACGGTAGGTCCGGTCGCCCCTCGGCCAGTGGCCAGGCGACACTGAACGCCATGCGCGCCAGGCGGCTCAGGCGTCGGCGCTGCATGGCGGGCAGGAACGACACGTCAGGGGCCGCGTCGCTGGCGGACAGCACGACCGGTTGTCGGCTCCATGCCTGCCAATCGTCCACGCTTTCGAGCCCAGGGGCCCACGCGCGCCATTGGGCGATATTGAAATTGATCACAAACTCATCCCACCCCTGCGGGCTTTTATTGTCACGGTTCAGTGGTTTGACCCGCGTCCAACCCTGCATGGCCTTGCGACCCAAGTGGCGCGCATTATCCCGGTGCGGTTGGCTTGTAGCAAATACTGGTTACATTTTGTCCGGGTCAATCCGTCGGTTGGTCAGGCCCGGCTCCGGCACGCACATTGTCGTGATTGTGACGATTGTGTCTGTCAGTTCCTTCCGGTAATCACCGGGGAATTGACGCTTGGTTGTCGGAAAAAGCCACCAACGCAGTAATCCACCCGTGTCGAAGGTAGCGAAGCGGTGTCTTGGGCTACTACACTCGGTCATCTTTGATACACGGAGGTTTTGACATGCGGCGTGTGGTGTTCAATCAGAAGGGTGGCGTGGGCAAGTCCAGCATCGCCTGCAATCTTGCAGCCGTGAGCGCCAGCGAGGGTTATCGCACGCTATTGATTGACCTGGACGCCCAGGCCAACTCCACGCAGTACCTGACCGGCCTGACGGGTGACGACATTCCGATGGGCATCGCCGACTTTTTCAAGCAGACCCTTTCATCCGGCCCCTTCTCGAAAAAGAACAAGGTCGATATCTACGAAACGCCTTTCGACAACCTGCACGTCATCACCGCCACGGCAGAACTGACGGACCTTCAGCCCAAGCTCGAGGCAAAACACAAGATCAACAAGCTGCGCAAGCTGCTTGAAGAACTGGACGAGGATTACGACCGGATTTACCTGGATACGCCGCCTGCGTTGAATTTCTACGCGGTTTCGGCGTTGATCGCGGCTGATCGCGTACTGATTCCCTTCGACTGCGACAGTTTTTCCCGCCAGGCGCTGTATGGCCTGATGGCGGAAATCGAAGAACTCAAGGACGACCATAACGAAGCGTTGGAGGTGGAGGGGATCGTGGTCAATCAATTCCAGGCCCGCGCCAGCCTGCCGCAACAGATTCTCGATGAGCTGATCGCCGAAGGCCTGCCGGTGTTGCCGGTCTACCTGAGCAGTTCGGTGCGCATGCGTGAATCGCACCAGGCGAGCCTGCCACTGATCCACCTGGACCCGCGGCATAAACTGACCCAGCAGTTCGTGGAGTTGCATAGCCTGCTGGAAAACGCCTGATTGGGATCCACTCTGAAGATTCACTGTGGGAGCGAGCTTGCTCGCGATAGCGGCCTGCCAGTCGATGCAGTATTGACTGATATACCGCTATCGCGAGCAAGCTCGCTCCCACACAGGATTCCAAACACACCTGAGTGCTTTGTTTCAAATCCCCTGGCTGCGCAGCCAACTCATCAACTGCGGCAACGGAAACGCCCCGCTCTGGCGCGCAATCTCCCGGCCATCCTTGAACAGGATCAAGCTGGGTATCGAGCGAATCCCCAATTGTGCCGACAATTGCTGATTGGCCTCGCTGTCGAGCTTGGCCAGCCGGCATTTGCCGGCCAGTTGCGCGGCGGCCTGTTCGAACACCGGCGCGAAGGATTTGCACGGCCCGCACCAGTCCGCCCAGACGTCCACCAGCAACGGCAGGTCGCCCTTGATCTGGCTGGCGTAGTCGCCTTGCTTGAGTTCGAAGGGTGTGCCCAACAGCACTTGCGCCTTGCAGCGGCCGCATTTGGGCTGGTCGCCCAGGCGTTCGGCGGGGATACGGTTGAGTCCGTTGCAGTGGGGGCAGGGGATCAGCATCGGGTCGTCTCCTGAAAATCGGTTACACAGATTGCACACTATATAGAAACCGCCACAAAACCTTGTGGGAGCGAGCTCGCTCCCACAGGGGTATTGGTGTTGCTGGTTATTTGCCGTTGGTCAGCGTGTTGTAGCTGGTCATCAAGTTGCGGTAGTCCGGGATGTGGTTGGAGAACAGGGTCGCCAGGCCTTCCACGTCGTTGCGCCAGTCGCGGTGCAGTTCGCAGGCCAGGCCGAACCAGGTCATCAGCTGTGCACCCGACGAGGACATACGGTCCCAGGCCGATTGACGGGTCAGTTCGTTGAACGTACCGGAGGCATCGGTGACCACGAACACTTCGAAACCTTCGGCCAGGGCCGACAGTGCCGGGAAGGCGACGCAGACTTCAGTCACGACGCCGGCGATGATCAGTTGTTTCTTGCCGGTGGCCTTGATCGCCTTGACGAAATCTTCGTTGTCCCAAGCGTTGATCTGACCCGGGCGAGCGATGTACGGAGCGTCCGGGAACAAGGTCTTGAGTTCTGGCATCAGCGGGCCGTTGGGGCCGGTTTCGAAGCTGGTGGTGAGGATGGTCGGCAGTTGGAAGTACTTCGCCAGGTCAGCCAGGGCCAGCACGTTGTTCTTGAAACGGTCCGGGTCGATGTCGCGTACCAGCGACAGCAGGCCAGCCTGGTGATCCACCAGCAGAACGGCGGCGTTATCTTTGTCGAGACGGTTGTAGGAAGTAGTCATGGCGTAGCCCTCATTAAGTTTTGGTTGCCGAAGGTTTCGGCGTGGTTAAGTTTTTTAATGCCGGTGCAGCGATTGATCGGTGACTCATCTGGCCGAAGCGCCGGTTTCAATCCGTGTTGCGTTTCGATGTGTGTAGATTAAAACTGGCACCTTTGATGCGCTAGACTGCGAAAATCAGCCTTAGCGTTCTATTTGGAGAACGACCATCGAAGACCTCAACACGCTGTACTACTTCACCCAAGTGGTTGAGCACCGTGGGTTCGCCGCGGCCGGTCGCGCGCTGGACATGCCGAAATCAAAGCTCAGCCGGCGTATCGCCCAGTTGGAAGAGAGGCTCGGGGTGCGCCTGCTTCATCGCACCAGCCGCCACTGCACGTTGACCGAGATTGGCCAGGCCTATTACCAGCGCTGCCTGGCGATGCGAGTCGAGGCCGAGAGTGCCGCCGAGGTGATCGAGCGCAACCGCTCAGAACCCCAGGGGCTGGTGCGCATCAGTTGTCCGACGGCACTGCTCAACAGTTGGGTCGGGCCGATGCTGACTCGCTACATGCTCAAGTACCCGCGGGTGGAGCTGTTCATCGAGAGCACCAACCGTCGGGTGGACCTGATCCATGAAGGGTTTGATATCGCCTTGCGGGTGCGCTTTCCGCCGCTGGAAAACACCGACATGGTCATGAAAGTGCTGAGCAACAGCACCCAGTGCCTGGTGGGCAGCCCGGCGTTCCTGGATCAGTTGTCTTCACCGGCCTCCCCGGCGGACCTCAACGGCCTGCCAAGCGTGCACTGGGGCGGGGCGCAGCGTGAATATCAGTGGGAATTGTTCGGCCCGGACGGCACCCGCGCCTTGATCCGCCATGAGCCGCGCATGGTCACTGATGACCTGCTCGCGCTGCGGCATGCGGTGCTGGCAGGCATTGGCGTCGCCCATTTGCCCAGTGTGGTGGTGCGCGAGGACATTGCTGCCGGACGGCTGGTGGAGCTGGTACCGGGCTGGACGCCGAAGTGCGGCATTGTCCATGCGATCTTTGCTTCACGGCGCGGGTTGCTGCCGTCGGTGCGCACGCTGATTGATTTCCTGGCCGAGGAATTCAGCCACAGTGATATGGCATAGGGCGGTGAAGATTGGTTTATCGGATTGCCATTCATCAGATGCGCCGCACTGTAGGCGCGCGGCGCCCTCAAAAGTCATACCTGTTCACAACCAGGAGGTCCCATGAGCAACCCTCAAGACCCAACCACCCCCCAGGCACTGGACAACCCCAATGACGACGGCTTTGTCCTCGGCACCGCCGGCCGCGACGAAGACCCCAACGCGGCCCCGGCCTATGCCACCGACAGTCGCCACGACCGGGACGAACTGACCCCGGAAGACGCTCGCGGCATGCCCGGTTATCCGGAGGAGAAGCCGCCGAAAGAGCCGGCTGGCGAAGAAGCGGAATCAGGGATCGAGACGCCCGAACAGGGGAACGATAAGGTCGGGTGAGCAGGCTGTAATGAATTGAAGATCGCCATCGCGAGCAAGCTCGCTCCCACATGGATGGCTGTGTGACCGCGATATTTGCGACAACAGCCCACCCATGTGGGAGATTGCTCGCGATGACTCTCGTCCAGACATCCTGAATCCGTGGCGAGGGAGCTTGCTCCCGCTCGGCGGCGAAGCCGTCGTAAAACCGGTAGACGCGGTTTACCCGGAAGAACGCGTTGGCCCATTTGGGGCTGCTGCGCAGCCCAGCGGGAGCAAGCTCCCTCGCCACAGGGTTATGTGTTTGGTGGGAGCTCTGTTTTAGCCTGGGCCTGCATTACGACGAGCAACTGATCTCCAGATGCTTGCCCCACTCCGGCGGGCGCTCGGCGTAGCTGTCCATGCCCGGTTGTTCTTCGAACGGGTTGCTCAGCACGGCGTGCAGGCGGCAGACTTCTTCGTAGTCGCCGGACTCGGCGGCGTCGATGGCTTTCTGTGCCAGGTAGTTGCGCAGCACGTACAGCGGGTTGACGGCGTGCATGCGGGCGCGGCGCTGGTCCTGATCAACGGGGCCTTCGCGGTTGACCCGGGCAACGTAAAGCTCGGCCCAGGCGTCGAAGCCCTTGAGGTCGACGAAGTCATCGCGCAAGGTGCCGACGGCTCGTTCCGGCGATTGTTCACCCAGCCGGCGGAAGAACAGGTTGTAGTCGACGCCGCTGTTCTGCATCAATTGCAGCAGGCGCTCCAGCAGTTTCTGGTCATCCTCTTCGGCGACGGTCAGGCCGAGGCGGCGGCGCATCAAGTCCAGGTAATGAACCTGGTACAGCGGCAAGTACAACCCGAGGGTCTCGCGCAGGGCGTCAACGCTGATGAAAGGCGTCAGGGCCTGGGCCAAGGCGCTGAGGTTCCACTGGCCGATGGGTACCTGGTTGCTGAACGAATAGCGGCCCTGGTCATCGGAGTGGTTGCAGATGAAGTTGGCGTCGAAATCGTCGAGGAAGGCGAACGGTCCGAAGTCGAAGGTGATGCCCAGGATCGACATGTTGTCGGTGTTCATCACGCCGTGGCAGAAACCATAGGCCTGCCACTTGGCAATCAGCTCGGCGTTGCGCTCGACGATTTCACGGTACATCGCCAGGTACGGTTCCGGCTGCTCCCGGCATTCGGCGAAGTGCAGGTTCAGTACATGTTCGGCCAGGGTGGCCTGCAGCTCCGGCTTCTTGGTGTAGTAGAAATATTCGAAATGTCCGAAGCGCACATGGCTCGGCGCCAGGCGCAGCACCATGGCGGCGCGTTCCTGCTTTTCTCGCCACACCGGGGTGTCCGAGCCGATCACGCACAACGCACGCGTCGTAGGAATCCCCAGCGCGTGCAGGGCTTCGGAGGCGAGGAATTCGCGGATCGAGGAACGCAGCACCGCGCGTCCGTCGCCCATCCGGGAAAACGGCGTCTGGCCGGCGCCCTTGAGGTGCAGGTCCCAGTGCTCGCCGGCTTCGTTGTAGACCTCGCCCAGCAGCAACCCGCGGCCATCGCCCAGTTGCGGGTTGTAGTGACCGAATTGATGCCCCGAATACACCATCGCCCGCGGCTCGGTTTCGGCCCAGAGCTTGTGGCCGCCAAAGATCTCGGCAAACAGCGGTGCATCGGCTTCAGCGGGGTCGAGGTCCAGCAGCGCCATGGCCGCCGGGCTGGCGACCACCAGCCGTGGATTGTCGATGGGCTCGGGCAGCACATGGGCCGAGAAACCGTCGCCCAGGCGGGCGAAACGGTTATCGAAGGTCAGCGTTTCCAGCGTTTTCATGGCCGTCTCCGGCGGGACGCCCGCAGGCCCCCCCGTTATCAGTCGAGCGCATCCTGCGGCGGCTCGGGCACCGGCTTGATGCTGGCGACCGCCGAAGGCACGGGTGTGATGGTCTTTTTGTCGGGTTCGGCAGGCACCAGTTTGTATTCCTGGCCTTGCAGATTCTTCAGATAGATTTCCATCTGCCGGAAGGAGATGTTGATGTGCTCCTTCTTGAATTCCCGATTGATGAAACGGTTGATTTCGTCCAGCACCGGGTTGCGGTCACCGAGGTCGCGCACATGCATGCGCAGCTCATGGTCCAGGGTGCTTTCACCGAAGTTCAGGAAATACACGATCGGCTCCGGCTCCTTCAAGACGCGCGGATTGTCACGCGCGGCCTTGAGCAGCAGCTCGCGGACCCGGTCCAGGTCCGATCCGTAGTCCACGCCGAGTTTCAACGTAACCCGGGTGACGGTGTCGGTGAGCGACCAGTTGATCAATTGCCCGGTGATGAACGTCTTGTTCGGGACGATGATGTCCTTGCGGTCGAAGTCGGTGATGGTCGTCGCACGAATGCGGATCTTGCTCACCGTGCCCGACAGGTTGCCGATGGTGATGGTGTCGCCGATACGCACCGGACGCTCGAACAGGATCATGATGCCGGAGATGAAATTCGCGAAAATCTCCTGCATGCCGAAGCCCAGGCCCACCGACAGCGCGGCCACCAGCCATTGCAACTTGTCCCAGCTCACGCCGAGGGTGGACAGCGTGGTGACGAAACCGACGCCGGCGATCACGTAGGACAGCAGCGTGGTGGTGGCATAGGCACTGCCCTGGGCCAGGTTCAGCTTCGACAGCACGAACACTTCCAGCAGGCCCGGCAGGTTGCGCGCCAGGGCGAAGGTGATGCCGATGATGATCAGCGCGCCGAGCATGTCGCCGATGCTGATGGGCACCATGCTCATGTTGACGCCGGTGCCGCTGGTGTATTCGTAGAGGGTGATGTTGTCCAGGTACGAGAACACACTGATCAGGTCCGACCAGACCCAGTACAGGGCGGCCATGAAGCCGCCCAGCAAGGCAAGGCGGATCAGGCGCAGGGACTGTTCGTTGACCTTTTCGATGTCCAGGGTCGGTTCCTCGACCACCGCTTCGCCATCGCCGGCCTCCTTGGCCGCCTGGCGCTTGGCCAGGGCGCGCTGGTAGGCCAGGCGCCGTGCCGCAACCGATAGGCCGCGCACGAAGGTGGCCTCGATCACCAGCCAGAACATCAGCAAGTACAGCGTGTTGATCAAGCGATCGCTGAGTTTGAGCGCGGTGTAGTAGTAGCCGAAGCATACGGCGACGAACAACGCGATCGGCAACGCCGTGAACAGCACGCCGACGGCCTTGCGGAACAGCGAGGTGTTCTGGTGCGTCGGGCTGCTGAGCAGCAGTCGGCTGAGCAGCCAGGCCATCGAGGCGTAGCAGGTCAGCACCACCGGCATGCCGAGCACGTCATCGGCCAGGGCCGAGGGCTGCAATTCCGCCACCGCCACGACGGCTACCAAGGCCAGGACCACCAGCCCGAGTCGGCGGATCCAGCCCTGGAGGAATTCCACCTGGGGTTTTTCCCAGCGGAAATGCAGCTCGGCCACACCGCCCGGGGAGAGGATTCGATAGGCGGTGTAGAACACCAGCCAGGCCTGCCCGATCTGCAGCAGGGCCGCGCCGAGGTTGGTGTTCTGGCCGCGGGCGTCGATCTGCAAGGCGTAGCCGCACAAAGCCAGCGCCAGCGCCACCGGCATCGCCAGGAGGATATTGATCAGGATCGCCTGGGGCGTGTGCCACTGGCTGTCGCGCTTGAAGTGGCCGACATCCTGGTGAACCTTGTTCAGGCGCGCATACAGATTCTTGCGCCGCCACAGCAGCACGCCGATCAGCAGCACCAGGGGCAGGAACAGCAACGGCCGCTGGGTCAGGCCATCGGCCAATTCACTCAGGCTCGAGGCCCAGGGCAGCGAGTCGACCTGTTTTTCCAGGCGGGCCGGCACGCCACGCATCCATTCGAAATCCAGCGGTTTATTGCTGGGAATCCAGAACATCTGTTCTTCAAGGGTGGCCCGCAGGCTCTGGGCCGTGCTGAGCAATTGTTTCTGGTTGAGCTGCAACGTGATGGATTCGTTGAGCACCGCGCTCAATTCGCGGTTCAGGCGGTCCAGCAGGTCGACGCGGGTCAGGGCCAGTTCAAGCAAGGCCTTGCGCAGTTGCGCAGTGGCTTGCTCGGACGGTTGGGACGCCAGCAGGCTGTCGACGTAAGCCCCAGGGTTGTTCAGCAGCTCCCGTTGCTGGCTGACTTCGAACTGGTACAGGCGAATGTCGGCGATCTGGTCGGCCAGGTTCTGGTCGAGTTTCAGGCGCGGCAAGGTCTGGCGCTGCTTGTAGAGGATCTTGGAGAGCAGCAGGCTGCCCTTGAGCACGCTGATCTGCTCGTCCAGCGCGGCATCGGTCTGGGTGACGCTGTCCAACAACTGCTTGGTCTGCAGGTTCTGCTGGGTCACTTCGTTGAGCCGATCGGTGCTTTTGAGCAGGTAGTCGGAGAGTTTCAGGTTGTTCGTGCTTTCGGTCGCCAGCAGGCTGCTGCCGCCGGCCTTCTGCGCTTCGATGGATTGCTGCGTCACCGTTTCCTGGGACTGGGCCAGGCGCTTCTGGTTGATCAGGTTTTGCAGGTCCTGGATTTCCTGCTCCATGCGATCGATCTTTTCGCTCAGCAGGTCGTGCTGGCTGTTGCCCAGGTCTTGCAGCTGGCTGTTGCCGGCCAGTTCCTGGCGACGCAAGGGGATCAGCGCATTGAGTGCCGCCAGCTCAGCGTTGAGTTGGTCGCGCTGCTCGGCGCTCAAGGCTTTGCCTGCATCCCTGCCGCTCTTGAGGGTGGCGTTGATCTGCTGGATCCGGGTCTGGCTGCTGGCGATTTCCGCCTGGGCACGCTCGGGACGGGTCTGGGCGGTGATGACCAGGCTGTTGGCATCGGCCAGGGCTTTTTGCAGGTCGCTCTGCTGGGTGGAGCGCTCCGTCAGCATCTGTTCGAGCTGGGGAATCGGCAGGTTGGCGTAGCGCTGCGCCACCGGCACCGCATTAGAGCTCTTGAGCCGCGCCAGCTCGCGCTGGTTCTCGATGTTCTGCTTGGGTGCGTTGGCCAACTGTTGTTTGAGGGCAACCAGTTTCTGTTCGTAGTCGGCTTTGTTGCTGAGCTGGGCCAGGGTGTTCTGCAAGACGGCCTGCAGGGCTTTCTGGTCGGCCTCTGGCAATTTGCGATCGGCGATCTTGTCCAGGCTCGCCTGGACCGAAGCGCTGGTGGGCGGTTCAGCGGCGTGCACCGTGCAGATGGAAAGACTCAAGCCCAGCAGGGCGACGGCAAGAAAGGAGCGCAGGGTAGGCATAGAGACCGGTCAAGCAAGTGAGAATGGGGAGCAGTTTAGAGGAACAAGCCGGGACCCGGGCGACTTCCTTCGGGGAATCTGACGCCCACTTTGCCGATCTTGTTCCCGTCCATGACCGCGACGGTCCACAGGGTGTTGTTCCAGTCCACCTGGTCGCCGACGACTGGCGCACCGCCAACTTTCTGGGCAATGAAACGGCCCAGGGTCATGTCTGGATCGATGCCGTCCAGCTTCAACCCATAGAGAGCTGCGACCGCGGCCAACTGGGCGTCTCCTTCGAGCACGAAGTCGCCGAAGAAGCGCAAATCCAGACCTCGTTGCGGTGCCTGGCTGAACAGTTTTCCAAGGGCTGGCAAGTCGTGTTCATGGCCGATAACACACAGCAAATCATCGACTTCCAACACCGTACTACCCGACGGATGGAGCAATTGCTGACCACGAAACAGGGCCGCGATGCGCGTTCCGTCGGGCATTTTCAGGTCGCGCAACGGTGAACCGATGCACCATTTCTCGGCACCGAGGCGATAAATGAACAGTTCCCACTCGCTGGTGACATGGACTTCCAGCGCCGCCCGGGAAATCGGCAAAGGCTCCGGCGGGACGGTCACATGCAACAGCTTGGCGACCCACGGCAGGCTCGTCCCCTGCACCAGCAGCGAGACCAGCACGATAAAGAATGCCAGGTTGAAATAGAGCTGCGCGTGGGGCAAACCGGCCATCAGCGGGAACACCGCGAGGATGATCGGCACCGCGCCACGCAGGCCGACCCAGGAAATGAAGGTTTTTTCACGACCGTGGAACGCCTTGAATGGCAACAGCCCGACCATGACCGACAGCGGGCGGGCGAACAGGATCATCCACAAGGCCAGGCCGAGGGCGGGCAGGGCGATGGGCAGCAGGTCATGGGGCGTGACCAGCAGGCCCAGGACCAGGAACATGCCGATCTGCGCCAGCCAGGCCATGCCATCGAGCATGTGAAGGATGCCGTGGCGGCTGCGCACCGGGCGATTGCCCAGCACCAGGCCGCAGAGGTACACCGCCAGGAAGCCGCTGCCGTGCAGGGCGTTGGTCAGCGCGAACACGGCCAGGCCGCCGCTGATGACCAGGATCGGGTAGAGACCGTTGGCCAGATTGATGCGATTGACCAATTGCAACATCAACCAACCACCACCCAGGCCGAGCAGCGCACCGATACCGAACTCGCGCACCAGGTGCCCGAGCAGGCTCCAATGCAGGCCGGTTTCCCCGCTGGCAAGCATGCCGATCAGCGTGACGGTCAGGAATACCGCCATGGGGTCGTTGCTGCCGGACTCGATTTCCAGGGTGGCGCTGACCCGCTCGTTCAGGCCTTTGCCGCCGAGCAGCGAGAACACCGCCGCAGCGTCGGTGGAGCCGACAATCGCGCCGATCAGCAAGCCCTGGATCAAATTGAGGTTGAACAGCCACGCCGCCGCCATGCCGGTCAGCCCCGTGGTGATCAGCACCCCGACCGTCGCCAGCGACAACGCCGGCCACAACGCCACGCGAAAGCTCGAGACCCGCGTGCGCAAACCACCGTCGAGCAGGATGACCGCCAATGCCAGGTTGCCGACCAGGTAGGCCGTTGCGTAGTTGTCGAAAAGAATGCCAGCGCCGTCGACACCGGCGACCATGCCCACGGCCAGGATGATCACCAGGATCGGGATGCCCAGGCGGGACGAAAGAGAACTCACCAGGATGCTCGCACCCACCAGCAACGCGCCGATCAAGAACAGGCTGTTGATGGTCGTTGCGGTCAAAGGCAGTACTCCGGGAATCAAGGGGACAGGCACAAACTGACCATGCAGTCTGCGTGCCAGCGATTCTAACCTGTTGAAATGTGATGCTGTCAAAAAAGGTTGGGAGGGAGCAACAGGTATCGGATCTCAGGAGGGAACATTGTGGCGAGGGCGCTTGCTCCCGCTCGGCCCTGTAGGAGCTGTGTAGATACCGTCTTAAGTCTCACCGGGCAAGCGCAAGTTTCGGGTCATATGGCAGTCCTGACTTGAGCACTCCGTAAACGAAGTGCAGCAGTTTGCGCATTGCCGCGCAGATGATTTGTTTGGGGGCCTTGCCGTTGGCCTCCAGGCGTTCTTTCATCGCCATGATCGCCTTATTGTGTTTCAGCGCCACCATGCCAGGCATGTAAAGGCCTGCACGAAGCCGTGCTGACCCGATTCTCGAAATTAGGGTATGACCTTTAAGCTTTCCTGATTCTTGCAGCTTGGGATTCAGCCCCGCAGCGGCGACCAATTGGCGAGGATCGCTGTATTTGCGCAAGTCGCCCAGTTCGGCTAGCAATCGCTCAAGCGTTTTTTGTCCGATACCGTCGATGGTTACGATCAGATCCCGCATCTGACGCATATCCGGGTCGTCATCGATGTGCTTTTTGATCGCCTTATGTGTTTCAACGATCTCTTTTTCGATATGGCGCAGAACGGAGTTGATCGAGTCTTTGACCTTTTCGTCAGACACGTCCAGACGATTAAGCTCCATTTGTTCCATTTCCTGAAGGTCATCCAGGCGGCGCACCATAGCTTTCAACTGGCGATACTTCAGTGGCTCAGGTGCCCATGGCTGAAGCTTCTGATCCTTTTCCCGGGCGAAGTCGGCGATGAGTTTGGCATCGCTTTTATCGGTCTTGATGCGGCGCAGCTCGCTGTCAGCGTACGCTTTGGTCGTAGCCGGGTTCACGACGCAGATTCGGAAGCCTTTGTTGTAAACGAACTCGGCGAGCTCCAAGTGGTAGACGCTGGTGGCTTCCATCACGATCAGGGCCGAACGCTCGACGTTTGTGTCTAGCCAAGCCTCAAACTCTTTAAAACCTTTTGGATTGTTGGCCAGCTTGGCCTTGGTTTTGTGCTTGCCGTTGGGCAGGTGTGTAGCGATATCAAAAGTGTTCTTTGCAACGTCGACGCCAACGAAACCAGACATGATCGTTTCTCCACTTGTTCCCTTTTGCGATCATCACGTCACTCGGTCCAACCTTGCGAATGCGGGCTCTAGCCGGAGGCGGGCCCAAGATACCGTGCGAACTGTACGAGTGAGTGTGGAGGGCTGGAGCACGATCTACATCACAGGCAAAAAGCCTAAGGAGCTGCGCGGCTTCCAAGTCCCTCCCTCGATGATCAGTCGAGAACTATCGCTCCTGACGGAGCGATAGTCGAGATACAAGGAGCTGCCGAGCGAAGCGAGGCTGCGATCTTTCCAAGGACACTTGAATCTCAAGCGAAAGATCAAAAGATCAAAAGATCAAAAGATCGCAGGCTTCGCCAGCTCCTACAGAGCCCAGCGGGAGCAAGCTCCCTCGCCACGAGAGCCCGTTCGGGCTGTACGCAATTTGTTTCGGTGTGGAGGGGTTGGAGGGGGCTTGTTGTAGGAACCGACTGAAAGAATGTTCCCCATTGACTTGCAGGACATTTCCTAGAAAATTCCAGCCTCTTGCGCCTGCCGGTTTCGGTGCCTAGGCTGTGCTCACCGCTGCCCATCAGCGGTCGGGTTTAGCAGCTCGGAGTCACGTTAGGCGCATGGCAACTGCCATTCAGTGCGGGCATTTTTATGCTCGATCTCTTATGGCGGCTGTGCGCAGGGCATCCTCGGGTGCGCCGGTTTCCTAACGTACCGGTCTGCTAACCTGCGCGCGGCTGCCACCTATTCGTTTAGCAGCGAACGTGGCGGCTCTCACTTACGTTAGGAGCATTCCATGGACAAACTCATCCCAGACCCACCACCGCTGCATCCAGACATCGCTGCCGACGCCAACGCAGAGCGTCTCATCGAATCTCTCCTGAATCTCAAACCCGCCCAGCCTGAGGAGAAACCATCCTCGGACCCGCTATTCACCGTTGTGGAGGGCGTCGACGTCGAAAGCCTGTTGGCCAACCTCAGCGAAACCCTGGCCTCGGCCAGTGCGATGGCGGGCGATCTGGCATTCGACCTGGACGGCTCGCGACGACACGTTGCGTTGGGGCTGCAACAATTGATCGAGCTCGGGGCGCTATTGGCGAACCGGGCGTTGGATGTCGTCGATCCCAGGTAAGCCGGAGTTTGAGGAAAGGGCGGATCCCAGAGCGAAACACTGTGGCGAGCGAGCTTGCTGCTCGGCCCTGTAGAAGCTGCGTAGGAGCTGCGTAGGAGCTGCCGAGCGAAGCGAGGCTGCGATCTGTCCAAGGACACTTGAATCTCAAGCGAAAGATCAAAAGATCGCAGGCTTCGCCAGCTCCTACAGAACCCAGCGGGAGCAAGCTCCCTCGCCACAAAAGCTGGGTTACGGGTTAAAGACTGAACCGCCCAACCATGCTGTTCAAATCCACGGCCAGGCGCGACAGCTCGGCGCTCGCAGCGCTGGTCTGGTTCGCGCCGGTGGCGGATTGCACCGACAGGTCGCGGATGTTCACCAGGTTGCGGTCCACTTCACGGGCCACTTGGGCCTGTTCTTCGGCGGCGCTGGCGATCACCAGGTTGCGTTCGTTGATCTCGACGATGGCGCTGTTGATCGTGTCGAGGGACATGCCGGCACCGCGGGCGATGTTCAGCGTCGATTCGGCGCGTTCGGTGCTGTTGCGCATCGAATCCACGGCCTGTTCGGTGCCGCTCTGGATGCTGCCGATCATGCGTTCGATCTCGCTGGTCGACTGCTGGGTACGGTGGGCCAGGGCGCGGACTTCGTCGGCGACCACGGCGAAACCACGACCGGCTTCACCGGCACGGGCGGCTTCGATGGCGGCGTTCAGGGCCAGCAAGTTGGTCTGGTCGGCCAGTCCACGGATCACGTCGAGCACCTTGCCGATGTCCCGGGATTCATCGGCCAGGTTGCCGATCAGCGTGGCGGTGCTTTGTACATCGGCGCTCATGCGTTCGATGGCACCGACCGTTTCCTGTACCAGGTCACGGCCGTCGCCCGCCGAAGTCGTGGCGTTCCTCGAGGCTTCCGAGGTGCTGACCGCATTGCGCGCCACTTCTTCCACAGCGCTGGTCATCTCGTTGACCGCCGTGGCGGCTTGTTCGATTTCGTTGTTCTGCTGGGTCAGGCCGCGGGCGCTTTCGTCGGTGACGCTGTTGAGCTCTTCGGCGGCGGAGGCCAGTTGCGTGGCCGAGCCGGAGATGCGTTGCAGGGTGTCGCGCAGCTTGTCCTGCATGGTCGACATCGCGCGCAGCAGGCGGCCGGCTTCGTCGCTGCCGTCAACGGTGATCGGCCGGGTCAGGTTGCCCTTGGCGATTTCTTCGGCGGCGTCCAGGGCGTTGGCGATCGGCTTGGTGATGCTGTTGGTCAGCAACCAGGCGAACAGCAGGGTCAGGCCGGCGGCGATGACCAGGAGGGTCACGACCCAGTTGAACGCGGTTGAAGCCTGTTGGGCAGCGCTTTGATTGAAGGCTTCCGCCTGCTGGTTGTTAATGTCGGTCAGGCGAGCCAGGACCGCGTTGACAGCTTCCGAATTGGTTTGCAGGTCATTGCCGAGCAAAGTCCGCAGTTCATCGACCTGGTTATTGCGCGAAAGGGTCTTCATGCGCTCTTCAAGTTGACGGTACTGATTCAGCAACTGCACGTATTGGTCATAGGCGGCCCGTTCTTCCGGATCACTGATGAGTTTTTCATAGGTACTTTGTGCCGCGCGGATCTGCTGGTTGCGCTGCTCGAACAAATCGAAGGTTTTCTGCTGGGTGTCCGCTTCGCGGTTGGTCAGCAAGCGATACGACAGGACGCGCAGGCGCAGGGTCAGTTGGGTAAATTCATTCAGGGCCTTGATGCTCGGCACACTGTTTACAACGATGTTTTCGCCGGACGTGCGGATCTTGCTCATCTGGCTCAAGGCAAACACGCCCAGGGCCAGCATCAGGGCGCCGATCAGGGCGAACCCCAGGAACGCCCGTGGCGCGATGTTCATATTACGTAAGGACATGGAAATTACCGTGAAGAAGCGCGTCCGTGCGGGGCTGTGACTGGTTGACTGACTTATCGGTCCTGCGACTGAAGTCTTGAGGGCGCTGCGTGCTTTTGTCGCATTCCGGGGTCGATGGCGCGACGAAGGGTCGGAACCAGATCCCTCCTCCACAGTCTTTACAGCTCGCGAGCGGTGCACCGCTGCCTCTAAGTCGTGGCGTCGACGATGACTTTTCTTTATCGTACGCGCCCCTTGAAAAAGCCTGGAAATCAATATGTTGGAAGCATCCCTGAGCCAACTGGAGCAACTGGTCACTGACCTGGTGCAACAGAATCGTCACCTCACCGGCCTGAACGAAACCCTGAGCGCCGAACTGGCCAAGGCCAAGGATGAAAACGAAAGCCTGCAACTGAGCCTGATGGAGCAGGAAGAATTGCATGGCAGCACCGCTGCCCGCATCCAGACCCTGATCGAACGCGCCAGCAACGCAACGGTTGGCGCATGAAGCACGTCGCCGACGGAGTGACGGTCGTCTCGATCCTGGGGGAAGACTATTCAATCAAGGCGCCGGCCGGGCAGGAGCAAGCGTTGCTGGACGCCGCTTCGATGCTCAAGGCAGCCCTGGCCGATACCAAGCGCAAATACCCGACATTGATTGGCGACCGCCTGCTGGTGCTGGCGGCCATGAACCTGTGTTCACAGCAGATCGAAATGCAGAAGCAGCACCGAGCGGAGCTTGATCGGTGCCAGGAGCAGGTCAGCGCGACGGTCGAGGTGATTGCCAAGACGATTCAGCAGGCTTGAAGCCGTAAGCGAAGGTTGATTGTAGGGCTGCGTGGGAGCGAGCTTGTTCGCGATGGCGTCAGCACAGTTGCCTGTGTGTTGACTGGAACACCGCTATCGCGAGCAAGCTCGCTCCCACAGTGGATCGGGGGTGAACGTAGATGTTGTGTTCACTTGAAACCCCCTGTGGGAGCGAGCTTGCTCGCGATTCGATTCCAGCCGCGCCACGAGGCCCGGCTCAGAACCACTCATCCCGCATCCCCAGGCACGTATCATCCCGCGCCTCAAGAATTGCCAGTTCATGTTGGCAACCCGGCACCTCCCAGGTCAGGAAGTAGCGCGCCGCCTGCAACTTGCCTTTATAGAAGTCGACATCCGCCGCGTTGCCCTTGGCCAGTCCTTCCTCGGCGCGAATCGCCTGTTCCAGCCAGCGCCAGCCGATCACCATGTGCCCGAACACCTTCAGGTACAGCGCCGAATTGGCGAGGCTGCTGTTGACCTTGCCTTGGGCCAGGTCGGTCAGCAGGCCGAGGGTGACTGTTTGCAGGCGCGCCACCAGGGCTTCCAATGGCTGACGCAAGGGCGTCAGTGATTCGTACACCTGGGCGCGCTCGGTGGTATCGGCCACCAGACGGATCAATTGCTTGAGCCCGGCACCGCCGTTCTGCGCGAGTTTGCGTCCCAACAAGTCCAGGGACTGGATGCCGTGGGTGCCCTCATGGATCGGGTTCAGGCGGTTGTCGCGGTAATACTGCTCCACCGGGTATTCGCGGGTGTAACCATGGCCGCCGAGAATCTGGATCGCCAGCTCGTTGGCCTTCAGGCAGAACTCCGAGGGCCAGGACTTGACGATGGGCGTCAGCAAGTCGAGCAGTTCATGGGCTCGGCGGCGCTCGGCTTCGCTTTCCAGGGTGGTGGTGTCGTCGAACAACCGGGCCGCGTACAGGCCGAGGTCGAACGAACCTTCCACGTAGGCCTTTTGCGTCAGCAGCATCCGGCGCACGTCGGCGTGCTGGATGATCGCCACGGGGGCGGTGGTTGGGTCCTTGCTGTCGGGCACCCGGCCTTGCGGGCGTTCGCGAGCATATTCCAGGGAATACAGGTAGCCGGCGTAACCGAGCATCACGGCACCCATGCCGACGCCGATGCGCGCCTCATTCATCATCTGGAACATGTAGCTCAGGCCGTGGTGCGGTTTTCCTACGAGGTAGCCGACGCATTCGCCGTTGTCGCCAAAATTCAGCGCGGTAGAGGTGGTGCCGCGCCACCCCATCTTGTGAAACAGACCGGCCAGTAGCACGTCGTTACGCTGCCCGAGGCTGCCGTCGTCGTTGACCATGAACTTGGGCACGATAAACAGCGAGATGCCTTTCACACCCGGCGGCGCGTCCGGCAATTTCGCCAAGACCATGTGGACGATGTTTTCCGACAAGGGATGGTCGCCACCGGAGATGAAGATCTTGTTGCCCTTGAGCCGATAGGTCCCGTCGGACGCCAGCTCTGCGCGTGTACGAATATCCGACAGCGATGAGCCCGCGTGAGGTTCGGTCAGGGCCATGGTGCCAAAGAAACGACCGTCGATCATCGGCTGCAGGAAGCGTCGTTTCTGGTCATCGCTGCCGAAGCTTTCGATCAGGTTCGCCGCGCCCATGGTCAGGAACGGATAGGACGTCGAAGCGGCGTTGGCCGACTGGAAATGCGCAAAGCAAGCCTGGGACAGCAGCGTCGGCAGTTGCATGCCACCCGCCTCGAAGCTGCGCGCGGCATTGAGAAAACCGGCCTCGAGGAAGGCATCCACCGCCGGCTTCACTTCCGGAATCAGGATGGCCTGGCCGTTTTCATAACGCGGTTCGTTTTCGTCGTTCTTGCGGTTGTGGGGGGCGAAATACTTTTCGGCGATGCTGCGCGCCGTGCCGATGGCCGCGTCGAAGGTTTCGCGGTTGTGCTCGGCAAACCGTTCGCGCTGGGTCAGGCCCTCGGCATCAAGGACTTCATACAGCTCGAAAGCCAGATTGCGGGAACTGAGCAGCGTCTCGGACATGGCGGCCTACCTTTTCTTGGAATGGGCCGAGTCTAAGTCTGGGAATGGAGGCTGAACAGGATGATTGATGGAGGTGATAAAGCAGCACAAGCTACAAGCTACAAGCTACAGCAAGAGCAAAAGCTCTTGCTCTTGCTCTTGCTTTTACTTGCAGCTTGCAGCTCGAAACTCAAAGCTGCTGTTATCCAATTGTCATCAGGCTGGCGTTACCACCCGCCGCAGCGGTGTTGACGCTCAGCGCGCGTTCGATCACCAGGCGCTCCAACGCGATGTTGGTTTCGCCTTGGGACAAGCCATGCACCCCGACGATAGCCCCGGCGCGTTTGGCGACCTGCTGGCAGACACCGCGCAGTTGATCCGAATCGCCGTGATGCAGGACTGCATCGAACAGCACGTCGTCCTTGGTCCAATCGGCAACGCGCTGGATGCGCGCCTGGATCTCCTTCGGCAAGCGTGCGAACAAAGCCTTGCTGGTGTCGGTTTCCGGCCATATGGCCGAGCCGCCCACGGCCAGGACGGCCGCCAGTTGCGTGAGCAGGTCGCCTTCCACGTCCGCCAGGCACAGCACATGCTCGCGCGGCAGGATGGCGTAGCTGTTGCGTTCGCCGGTCGGGCCGGTGAGCTGGCGGGTTATGCCGCTTTGCGACTGCGCGGCGAACTGCACGCACAGGGCGCTCAGTTCGGCAAGTTTCTGGCTGTCGGCCCAGGCTTGCAGGGCGGTCAGCGGCTTGCCCATGGCGTCGCGCAAACGCAGGTCCGGCGCGGCCAGGGCATCGCCACGGACGAAGGATTGCTGGATCGCATCGGTAGGACGGGTCGACAGCAGGCGGTACAGATACAGCGGACCACCGGCCTTCGGACCGGTGCCCGACAAACCTTCGCCACCGAACGGCTGCACACCGACCACGGCGCCGACGATGTTGCGGTTCACGTAGACGTTACCGGCATGCACGTTGTCGATGACCTTGGCGATGGTCTCGTCGATGCGAGTGTGCACGCCCAGGGTCAAGCCGTAGCCGGAGGCGTTGATCTGATTGATCAACTGATCCAGCTCCTTGCGCTTGTAGCGAACCACGTGCAGCACCGGGCCGAAGATCTCGCGTTGCAGCTCATCGAAGCTTTCCAGCTCGATCAGCGTCGGCATCACGAAGGTGCCGCGCTTGCATTCGTCGCTGTCGGCAATCGCCATCTGGTACACCGTGCGACCTTTGTCGCGCATGGCCTGGATGTGTTTCTCGATGCCGGCCTTGGCCTCGGCGTCGATTACCGGGCCGATGTCCACGGACAGGCGCTCCGGGTTGCCGAGGCGCGATTCGGCCATGGCGCCCTTGAGCATTTCGATGACGCGGTCGGCGGAATCTTCCTGCAGGCAAAGCACGCGCAGGGCCGAGCAACGCTGGCCGGCGCTGTCGAAGGCCGAGGACACCACGTCGATGACCACTTGTTCGGTCAGGGCCGAGGAGTCGACGATCATCGCGTTCTGGCCGCCGGTTTCGGCGATCAACGGGATCGGACGGCCCTGGTTGTCCAGGCGTCCGGCGATGTTGCGTTGCAGCAGGCGGGCGACTTCGGTGGAGCCGGTGAACATCACGCCTTTGACGCGATCGTCACCCACCAGGCGGGCACCGACGGTTTCGCCGCGGCCCGGCAGCAATTGCAGGACGCCTTCCGGAATACCGGCTTCGAGCATCAGGCGCACAGCCTGGGCCGCGACCAGTGGGGTCTGTTCGGCGGGCTTGGCCAGGACCGGGTTGCCAGCGGCCAGTGCGGCGGCGACCTGGCCGCTGAAAATTGCCAGCGGGAAGTTCCACGGGCTGATGCAGACCACCGGGCCCAGTGGGCGGTGGGCGTCGTTGGTGAAATCGTTGCGGGCCTGCACCGCGTAATAACGCAGGAAGTCCACGGCTTCGCGCACTTCGGCGATGGCGTTGGCGAAGGTCTTGCCAGCCTCGCGGGCCAGCAGGCCCATCAGCGGCTGGATCTCGCCTTCCATCAGGTCGGCGGCACGCTCCAGGATCGCGGCACGTTCGGCCGGTGGCGTGGCCTGCCAGATCGGTGCAGCATTGAGCGCGCACTGGATGGCGTTGTCGACGTCTTCGACGGTGGCTTCCTGCACATGGCCGACCACATCGCGGTGATCGGACGGGTTCAGCACCGCTGCCGGGGTTTCTTCGCTGGCGGCGCAACCGAGCATCGGCGCGGCTTTCCAGTCGTTATGGGCGGTGGCGAGCAGGGCGCAGGACAACGAGGCCAGGCGATGTTCGTTGGCCAGGTCGATGCCGCTGGAGTTGGCGCGTTCGCTGCCGTACAGGTCGCGCGGCAACGGGATGCGCGGATGCGGCAGGCCGAAGCCGCCTTCCAGGGTTGCCATCTGTTCGATGCTTGCCACCGGATCGGCCACCAGTTCCTGGATGGAAATCGACTGATCGGCGATGCGGTTGACGAACGAGGTGTTGGCGCCGTTTTCCAGCAGGCGACGCACCAGGTAGGCCAGCAGCGTTTCGTGGGTTCCGACCGGAGCGTACACGCGGCACGGACGGTTCAGCTTGCCTTCGGAGACTTTGCCTACGACTTGCTCGTACAGCGGTTCACCCATCCCGTGGAGGCACTGGAACTCATACTGGCCCGGGTAATAGTTCTGGCCGGCGATGTGGTAGATGGCCGACAGGGTATGGGCGTTGTGCGTGGCGAACTGCGGGTAGATGACTTCCGGTACCGACAGCAGTTTGCGGGCGCAGGCAATGTAGGAGACGTCGGTGTACACCTTGCGGGTGTAGACCGGGTAGCCTTCCAGGCCTTCGACCTGGGCGCGCTTGATCTCGCTGTCCCAGTACGCGCCTTTTACCAGGCGGATCATCAGGCGGTGACGGCTGCGACGGGCAAGGTCGATCACATAATCGATCACGTACGGGCAACGCTTCTGGTACGCCTGGATCACGAAGCCGATGCCGTTCCAGCCGGTCAGTTGCGGCTCGAAGCACAGGCGCTCCAGCAGGTCCAGGGACAGTTCGAGGCGGTCGGCCTCTTCGGCGTCGATGTTCAGGCCGATGTCGTATTGCTTGGCCAGCAGGGTCAGCGACAGCAGGCGCGGGTACAGCTCGTCCATCACGCGCTCGTATTGGGCGCGGCTGTAGCGCGGGTGCAGGGCCGAGAGCTTGATGGAAATGCCCGGGCCTTCATAAATCCCACGACCATGGGACGCTTTGCCGATCGAGTGGATGGCTTGTTCGTACGAGGCCAGGTATTTCTGGGCGTCATGCTCGGTGAGTGCGGCTTCACCCAGCATGTCGTAGGAATAACGGAAACCCTTGGCTTCGAATTTGCTGGCGTTGGCCAGGGCTTCGGCGATGGTCTCGCCGGTGACGAACTGCTCGCCCATCAGGCGCATGGCCATGTCGACACCCTTGCGGATCATCGGCTCGCCGCTCTTGCCGATGATGCGGCTCAGGGAAGAGGTCAGGCCCGCTTCGTTATGGGTAGCGACCAGCTTGCCGGTCAGCAACAGGCCCCAGGTGGCGGCGTTGACGAACAGCGACGGGCTGTTGCCCAGGTGCGGCTGCCAGTTGCCGGTGCTGATCTTGTCGCGGATCAGTGCATCGCGGGTGCCTTTGTCCGGAATGCGCAGCAGCGCCTCCGCCAGGCACATCAGGGCCACGCCTTCCTGGGACGACAGGGAAAATTCCTGCAGCAAGCCCTGAACAATACCGGCACGACCGCCGGCACTTTTCTGGTTACGCAGTTTTTCAGCAATGGAAGCCGCCAGCTTGTTGGTGGCTTCGGCCATCTCGGCCGGCAGACGGGCCTGCTCGATCAGCATCGGCACCACTTCCGGCTCCGGGCGACGGTAAGCGGCGGTGATGGAGGCGCGCAGGACCGATTGCGGCAGGATGCTCTCGGCAAATTCGAGGAAGCATTGGTGAGCGTGGTCGACCTGCACGTCGCCAGCGTCATCGCTGTCGACGCGAGGGGAACCGTTCAGCTCGGTCAGGGTTGCACCACCCTCGAGTTTTTCCAGGTAATTGAAAATCGCCTGTTTGATCAGCCAGTGTGGGGTGCGATCAATCGAGGTTGCGGCCGCCTTGAGGCGTTCGCGGGTCGGGTCGTCGAGTTTGACCCCGAGGGTGGTGGTAGCCATATTTTTATCCTCATGTTTGCCACGTACCGCGTGGCATCAGCTGGCGGCAAGATTAGCTGCGGGATGAATGAGGTGCAACCGGGTGCAACCGGTTTTTTGTCGAAATAATGAGCAGCTCATCAGGAAGCATGGGGCGCGATTCTATGCCTGCACTTGCTTGGTGCATCTCGGTTTGGAAAAGGGAGCGTTTCTGCACCAAAAGAGAGCAAAATGCGACGTTTGGAAGGAGATTCCGACTGGGTGCAACTTATTTCAACGAAACTGGTTGCACCTAATTTGATTTGTTGAATAGCATTCGCGGCCAAGGTGCAACCGGCTCAGGTCGGGGTGCATCGGCTGATGGCTTTCCTGGGGAAACATCAGTCATAAATTCGCGGGTCCACAAAACGTCCATGCAACGTTCGCGTTGTCGACGCTTTCAACTGCCACCGCACCATAAAAACAAAGCCAGGGCGTAACTCATGAGTGTTAGCAATCCTACCCTGATCACCTTCGTGATCTATATCGCAGCCATGGTCCTGATCGGCCTGATGGCTTATCGCTCCACCAACAACCTTTCCGATTACATCCTCGGCGGTCGCAGCCTTGGCAGTGTCGTGACGGCGCTTTCTGCCGGCGCTTCCGACATGAGCGGCTGGTTGTTGATGGGTTTGCCTGGCGCAATCTACATGTCCGGCCTGTCGGAAAGCTGGATCGCCATTGGCCTGATCATCGGTGCCTACTTGAACTGGCTGTTCGTCGCCGGTCGCCTGCGGGTCCAGACCGAGCACAACGGCGATGCGTTGACGCTGCCGGACTATTTCTCCAGCCGTTTTGAAGATACCAGCGGCCTGCTGCGGATCATCTCTGCGGTGGTGATCCTGGTGTTCTTCACCATCTATTGCGCGTCCGGCATCGTCGCCGGTGCCCGCCTGTTCGAAAGCACCTTCGGCATGTCCTACGAGACCGCGCTGTGGGCCGGTGCCGCCGCGACCATCGCCTACACCTTCATCGGTGGTTTCCTGGCCGTGAGCTGGACCGATACCGTACAAGCGACGTTGATGATCTTCGCCTTGATCCTCACGCCGATCATCGTGCTGCTGGCCACCGGCGGTGTCGACACCACCTTCCTGGCCATCGAAGCGAAAGATCCTACTTCGTTCGACATGCTGAAAAACACCACCTTCATCGGCATCATCTCGCTGATGGGCTGGGGCCTGGGCTACTTCGGCCAACCGCACATCCTGGCGCGCTTCATGGCGGCGGATTCGGTCAAGTCGATCGCCAAGGCGCGTCGCATCTCCATGACCTGGATGATCCTGTGCCTGGGCGGCACCGTGGCCGTCGGCTTCTTCGGTATCGCGTATTTCTCGGCGCATCCTGACGTGGCCGGCCCGGTGACCGAAAACCCTGAGCGCGTGTTCATCGAGCTGGCGAAAATCCTGTTCAACCCATGGGTTGCCGGCGTGCTGCTGTCCGCCATCCTCGCTGCCGTCATGAGCACCCTGAGCTGCCAATTGCTGGTGTGCTCCAGCGCCCTGACCGAAGACTTCTACAAGACCTTCCTGCGCAAGAGTGCGTCCCAGGTGGAGCTGGTCTGGGTCGGCCGCGCCATGGTGCTGCTGGTGGCGCTGGTCGCCATTGCCCTGGCCGCGAATCCGGAAAACCGCGTACTGGGCCTGGTGAGCTACGCCTGGGCCGGTTTCGGTGCCGCCTTCGGTCCGGTGGTCCTGATCTCGGTGGTCTGGAAGAACATGACTCGCAACGGTGCCCTGGCCGGTATCCTGGTCGGCGCGATCACGGTTGTTGTCTGGAAGCACTTTGAACTGCTGGGTCTGTACGAAATCATCCCAGGCTTCATCTTCGCCAGCCTGGCTATCTACTTCGTCAGCAAGATGGGCACGCCTACCACCGGCATGCTGCAACGCTTCGAAGCGGCTGAGAAAGATTTCCGCTTGAACCAGTAAGGCTCTTGGCGAGCCTTCGAGCTCGCTGATGATCCATTGTGGCGGGGGCGCTGCCCCCGCTACCCTCGGAAGCCATGTAGGCGCTGCCGAGTGCAACGAGGCTGCGATCTTTCCCCAGACGCTTGAGTCCCAAGCGAAAGATCGAAAGATCGAAAGATCGAAAGATCGAAAGATCAAAAGATCGCAGGCTTTGCCAGCTCCTACAGGGCGGGAGCAAGCTCCCGCGCCACGGGTCCTCATCACTTCATCTCGGTATCGGGCTGGTTGAGAAAGATCAGCACGCCCAGCAGCGCCATGTAGAACCTGAACGCGGCATCCTGGCCATTCCAGATCTCGGACTGCCACATCAGGAACCACTCGCCGCCGACGACCATGAAGCCGAAAAACCAGACGAAAAATCCCACCGTGAGCCCAACGATGGCCCACCCCTTCGCCCGATTGAAAACCACGCTATCCGCCGTGCGTGCCCGCCAGAGTTTCAGCGCGCCGCAGGCCAGCAACACCGTGGTCATCGCTTCGCCGAGAATGATCAGCCAATAAGCACCGTGCCACATCCAGGGCTTGCCGATGGCGCGATACCGGGCGGCATTGTCGGGGAATGTGGTGTCCATGCTCAGCACATGCTGGACGAAATTGAAGTTGGAGCTGTAGTCCGTGACGTTGTTGAACACGGTCAGGAAGGCGAAGGCGGCAAGCGCGAGGATCATCGCGATTTTCGTGTAGCGGATTGTCATGGTTGCGTCCTTGGCTTTTTGCGACGAAGGGACGTTATCACGGCTTTGCTCGGTAGGCGGTTTGCCACCTTGTAAGAAACAACGGATTTCTCCGTCCGAAGAGTTTTAGCTGCAACGAGATAAGCGTTGTCTATCGGAAAATGCAGCGCGCTTCGCAGCTTTTAGCCTCTTGGATGTAGGGGAAATCTGTTTTTCATGACATCCCGTCAACTCACCGAATGGGTCATGCACAATCGCCCGCCTTTATTTCGCAGAGGCACATCGGATGTTCGCGCCTGCCAACCTACCGCGTTTCACGCTGACGCTCGACAGCTGGCCAGACGAGCTCGAGGTGCTTGAGTTCAAAGGCAAGGAAGCCATCAGCCAACCTTACTGCTTCGAGTTGGAACTGGTCAGTGAACGGCCAGACCTGGCGCTGGAAGAACTCCTGCATCGCCAGGCTTTCCTGGGCTTCGATGATCGGGGCGGAGGCATTCACGGCCAGGTCTACAGTGTGGCCCAAGGCGATTCGGGCAAGCGCCTGACCCGATATCAAATCACCCTGGTCCCCCGTCTTTCGTACTTGCGTCATCGCATCAACCAGCGGATTTTCCAGCACCTGAGCGTGCCGGATATCGTGGCCCTCGTCCTGAAGGACCACGGCATCCTGGCCGATGCGTTCCAGTTCAGTCTTGGCGGGCAGTACCCCGAGCGTGAATATTGCGTGCAGTACGCCGAAAGCGACCTCGCTTTCATTGAGCGTATTTGTGCCGAAGTCGGCATTCATTACCACTTCCGCCACAGCCCTGACGGCCATCTGCTGGTGTTCGGCGATGACCAGACGGTGTTCACGCGCTTGCCTGAATCCACCTCGTATTTGCCTGGCAGTGGCATGCCCGACGCCGAGCCGGCCATCAAGCGCCTGGCGGTGCGGCTTCAGACCCGCGCTACGGCCGTAACGTTGCGCGACTATGACTTTCGCAAGCCCGGCCTGCTATTGCAGGCCAATCTCGACAACCAGCAGCTCCCGGCGCTCGAAAGTTATCACTACCCCGGTCAGTTCACCGACCGCGACGATGGCAAGCACCGAGTCCGGCGTACCCTCGAACGCCATGGCGCCGACGGGCACCTGGCCGAGGGCGACAGCGATGACAGCGCTTTTGCCAGCGGGCATTTCATGCGCATCAAAGAGCACCCTCGGACGCAATGGAATGACCTCTGGTTGCTGACGCAGGTCGATCACTACGGTCGACAACCGCAAGTGCTGGAAGAAACCGCCTCCGCTGGCCGGGATGAGTTCCAGGGCTATCGCAACGCCTTCCTCGCAACGCCGTGGGAGGTTTTCTTTCGTCCGCCGTTGCAGCACAAGAAGCCGTCCGTCAGCGGTTTCCAGCCGGCGGTGGTGACCGGGCCGGTGGACAGCGAGATTCATTGCGATGAATTCGGGCGGGTCAAGGTGCAACTGGTCTGGGACCGTGACGGCGAGCGCGACGAGCATTCCAGCTGCTGGCTGCGCGTGGCCTCCGGGTGGGCGCATGATCGCTATGGCAGTGTGATGATCCCTCGGGTGGGGATGGAGGTCCTCGTCGGGTTCATGGACGGCGACGTCGACAAGCCGCTGGTGGTGGGCTGCCTGCCGAACGGTGCCAACCCGGTGCCCCTCGACCTGCCGGCGGACAAGACCCGCAGTATCCTTCGCAGCCAGAGCAGCCCCGGTGGCGGCGGCTACAACGAATTGCGCATCGAAGACCGCAAGGGTGCCGAGGAAATCTACCTGCGGGCCCAGCGCAACTGGACCCAGCATGTGCTGCATGACCAGCGCGTGCAGGTCGATCATGAGCGCAGCATTGTCGTCACCGGCTTGTCGCGGCATGAGCTCAAGGATGGCGAACAGCGCATCACCGGCGGTCGACGCCAGGTTGAAGTTCGCCAGGACGACCACCTGACGGTGACAGGCGACCGGCACATCCGCGTCGCCAACCAGGCCCTCAGCGCTACGGGAGGATTCAATGTCAGCGCGGGTCAGCAAGTCGTGCTGGAGGCGGGTGCCAGCGCGACCGTCCAGGCCGGCGGGCACTGGATCAACATCGGCCCTGGCGGAATCTTCAGCAGCGTGCCGATCCAGGTCGGCGGAGCGCCGATGGTCGCAACGGGCGCCGCGCCCGTCGTGCCGGGTGCCCCGGAAAAACTCGTCGCCGCCCTGGCCCCGCGCCTCTCCCATGCCCAGGTCCAAAGCCTGAAAAGCCCCGCACCGTTCTGCGAGGAGTGCGAGCGCTGCAAGGATGGCGCCTGTGACCTGCCGCCACCCGATGGGCCGTCCAAGCGCCAGGCCCCAGCGCCGGACTCGGTCAAAAGCGTAGAGCCGGGTTTCCACATCGTCGAACGGGCCATGCCCCGCTCGGAGCTGGAGCGATGGTTGTTCATGGAGTCAGGTGTCTCGCTCCCGTCCAACTTCAGTCGCTTGAATCCGCAACTGGGCGACGCGGTCAAACCCGGCCAGCTCATCGTCCTGAGCGACCCGCAAAACACCCAATGCACCCGTGAAGAAGCGCTGCTGATGGAGGCCGCCCAGAAGGTCAACGAAGCGCTGGCGCCCCTGAGCGACGCCGAGGCGGATTTCATGGCGCAGCACCACGGTGAAATCGAATCGTTCCTCACCCATGGCTCCACCTCGGTGGGCATCGGCGCAGCCATGTTCGGCCAGCACCTGGGCAGCTTGAAAAGCAACATGGTCGAGCTGGAACAACTGCACCAGCGCACCTTTGACAAACACGGGAAATTGCAAGGCGCCGACTTCTTCGCCGAGCGCAAACGCCTGATGGGCCAAATCGACAACAGCCTCGGGCCGTTGGTGCGCAAGGGCACGGGCATACCCAATCATCCGAAGCTCAAGAGTGCGTTGGGGATTTCCAATCGCAGCCTGGTGCACCACTGGAGCAGGGCTGGGGTGGCGGGTGGGATTCCGGGGTATGCGACGCATATCGAGGGGGTGAGTCGGGCCAGTAAGTACATCAAGGCTGGGGGGTGGATTGGGATTGGGTTGGGGGCGGCGGCTTCGGGGGTGAAGGTGAGTGAGGTATGTCGGACCGGGCGGGAGGAGGAATGTAAAAAAATCAAATATACGGAAAGCGGGAAGTTTATTGGAAATGTGACAGGGGGAGCGGCGGGTGCTGCGCTTGCTCCACATGTTTGTGCTGCGCTTGGCAGAAACCCTTTGGGCCGACTTATTTGCACAATTGTTGCTGCAGGTTCGGGTTCTTATTATGGGGGGGAGTTAGCTGGTGTAACGGGTGAAACTATTGGTGAAAATGTCTACGAGTTAAGTCAATGAGCTTGGAGGCTTCAGAAGTCGTTTATACGTTGTGTGGCGTGGGTGTTTTTGCCTTTGGTTTGATTGTTTTGATTGTTAGGCTCTATCTAGTTTTGTTTCTGATGGAAGAGATGGTGAAAGGGTTGTCTAATAGTGGGCTTGTTCGAGAACAAAGAGGAATGGCGGATTCTGGTTTGGTTGGAAAATTTCTATTGCTCTCAAGTATAAGCATGCTCTTGGTTTTTCCTAGGTTCTCAATTCGACGTGGCTACTTGGACCCAAAGGATTATGAGCTTTTCCCCAAGTTATTAAAAAAATGGATAAAGTTTGTTGATGTTTCGATGGTCGTTTTTTCAATGGCATTGTTGGTGCTTTGGGCTGTGGGCAAGTACTACGGATTTATTCAGGCGAGGTGATAGCTCGCCTCGCGTCGCTTCTTAGGCAGAAACTAATAATTTTTGCAACGGTCCTGGATTGACGCGGCTACGAGCCTTGGGAGGTAACGGCCTAATAACTTGTCTATGAAGTACATCAATTAATTAGATATAAAAGGATGTTCATGAGTTTGCTTGAAAAAGCCACATTTCCCTGCACTGAGGTCACGTTAGAAAAAGCCGAGGCCAAGTTCTATGTGGTGTCTAGAAATAAACTGATCTTGATGTCTGTTTTGTTGTCTGGTTTCTATTTGCCTTACTGGCATTACAGAAACTGGAAAGCCTATCGGACGGCGACAGGTGAAAAGGTCTGGCCATTGATACGTGCGTTTCTGAACATATTCTTCGTTTATTCCCTCGCTACGAAAATCCAACGTCAGTTGAATAGCGCGGGCCGGCAATACGAATGGCATCCCCGATTGCTTGCGTTGGTGATCATGGTGGTTGGGATCTTCGGTAACTGCATCGTCTATCTGCCGATCAGCGTGAAGGCGTACCTTCCGATTGCGCTGTTCCTGATGGTTTTTTCCACCCTCTGTCTGCTTCGCTTTCAGGCGGCAATCAACCATTTGGAAGGAGATCCAGAGGGGCGTCAGAACTCAAGGATAACTATGGCAAACGGTGCGTGGATTCTATTGGGGTGTGTCGTCTGGTTCTTCGTGATCTACGCGATGTTGCTCCTGTCCGGGTACGTGTCGATTCGCTGAGTTCCACCCGTTCCCTATAGCTGCCTGGGTTTGTCCATTTGCTATCGAGCAAACCCAGGACCGCAGACCCTATCTCGGGTCAACCACATCCAACGCCCGGTTCGCCAGCAACTGGCTCAACTCGATCATCTGTTGCACCCCCAGCGCGATATGTCGTCGGGAGCCGTCCAGGTCGAAGGCCAGGTCGCTGACCATGGCGTTGGCCGAGGCCAGGGTTTCGCTGAGGTTGGCGAGCAGGCATCGGCGTCGATGTCAGGGGCGATGACGAAAAGGGTATCAGGGGTGTCGGACATTTTTTTCCCGGCTTTTGGCTTCAGGTAATAGTCCAGGGCGCGGGTGGCGGCTTCGTCAAGCCGCTTGGCGTTGGCCGCTTGGCAGCGGGATAGGTGGTCGTCTGGGGGATTCGGAGTGTGCTTGGGCATCTTTTTGGATCCTTGAGGTTGAGCCCCCACTCACTCGCGACTAAACGAGGGGGGGGGCAGCTGTACGCAGGTTAGTCGACCGGGGATCCAAGGAACCGGCGCGCCCGAGGGCGCCCTGCGCACAGCCACCATCAGGTGCAGGAATAGGAAATACCTGACTGAATGGAGCAGTGAGCACCTTGGAATACCGAGCGACTAAACCCGATCACTGATGGGCAGTGACGGAATCAAGTTACCGTTGGCGTCCAAGGCGCACAAGCCGGCGGATTCTGGCGTAGTTGTAGGCAACGGCGCAAGGCACTGTAGCCTGCCGTTGTAGTTCCGCTAGGGGATGAGCGTAGGACGGTGTAGGTTCGGATCGGTAGCGGGCGGCCGGATGGAAGAGGGGCTGCTGCGCAGCCCAGCGGGAGCAAGCTCCCTCGCCACGGGTGATTGTTTGGCCGCTCGGTCGCCAGTCCCTGACGTTGGGCGCGCTTCAAGGTAAACTCGTCGCCCTTCGCAGGAGCCGCCATGAATTATCGCCACGCCTTCCACGCCGGCAATCACGCCGATGTGTTCAAACACCTGACCTTGACTCGCCTCATCGCCTTGATGTCGCGCAAGGAGCAGCCCTTCGCCTACCTCGACACCCACGCGGGCATCGGCTTGTACGACTTGCAGGGCGACCAGGCCAATCGCACCGGTGAATACCTGGAAGGCATCGCGCGTTTATGGGGCCAGGATGACCTGCCGCCCCTGACCGCCGATTACATGAAGGTGCTCCACGAGATGAACCCGGACGGCCAGCTGCGCTACTACCCGGGCTCACCGGAATTGGCGCGGCGCCTGACCCGGCCGCAAGACCGAGTGCTGCTCAACGAGAAGCATCCGGAGGACGGCGTGCTGCTCAAGGACAACATGAAGGGTGACCGTCGCGTGGCGGTGCATCTGGGCGAAGGCTGGCATGTTCCTCGTGCGTTGTTGCCGGTGGCAGAGAAACGCGCGCTTATGCTGATCGATCCGCCGTTCGAACAGCTTGACGAGATGCAGCGTTGCGCCGCCTCGCTCAAGGAGGCCATCGGCCGGATGCGCCAGACGGTGGCGGCGATCTGGTATCCCGTGAAGGACCAACGCCAGTTGCGTCGTTTCTACCAGGACTTGGCTGGCACGGGAGCGCCCAAATTGTTGCGGGTGGAGTTGCTGGTGCACCCGCTCGCCACGCCCAACAGCCTGAACGGCTCCGGCCTGGCCATTGCCAACCCGCCATGGGGGCTTGAGCAAGAGTTGCGGGAGTTGCTGCCGTGGTTGTCCAAGAAGCTTGGGCAGACCCAGGGTGGGTGGCAAATGGATTGGTTGATCGCTGAAAGCTGATCGCTGAGCCGATGCATTCAGGTCGTCAGGCGGGACGCCTTCGCGAGCAAGCCCGCTCCCACATGGGGTGTCGAGGTGTACGCGACACCTGTGTCCGCCCCGGGCCCCTGTGGGAGCGAGCTTGCTCGCGATGGCGGCGGCACATCCAACATCACCGCCCCAGATCCACCGCTATCGCGAGCAAGCTCGCTCCCACATGGGGATCTGAGGCGTGCGCAAGAGTTGTGTACGCCACCGGACCTGTGGGAGCGAGCCTGCTCGCGAAGCTCTTCAGGGCACCAATATCAAATCGGGCAAGTCACGCCCGTGCCGCCAATCCCGCAATATCCCTCAGGGTTCTTGGCCAGGTATTGCTGGTGATACGCCTCGGCAAAGTAGAACGTCGGCGCTTCGTCGATTTCGGTAGTGATTTCGCCTTTACCGGCCTTGTTCAGCTCAGCCTGGAACACGTCCTTGCTGTTCTTCGCCGCTTCCAGTTGCTCGGGCGTGGTGCAATAGATCACCGAGCGATACTGGGTGCCAATGTCATTTCCCTGGCGCATGCCCTGGGTCGGGTTGTGCAGTTCCCAGAACATTTTCAGAAGCTGCTCGTAGCTGACCTTCGCCGGCTCGTAGACCACCAGCACCACTTCGCTGTGGCCGGTCAGGCCAGAGCAGACCTCTTCATAGGTCGGGTTCGGCGTAAAGCCGCCCGCATATCCCACCGCCGTACTGACCACGCCTTCACGTTGCCAGAACTTGCGCTCCGCCCCCCAGAAGCAGCCGAGGCCGAAGATGGCGAAATCCACGTCCATGGCAAACGGGCCCAGCAGCGGCGCGTCATGGACGAAGTGTTTTTCCGGCACGGCCATCGGGGTTTCACGGCCGGGAAGAGCTTGATCGGGAGTAGGGAGCACGTTTTTGTTCATCAGGATTTCCGAGCGCAAGAGTATTGGGGCAGCTGCAAGCTGCAAGCTACAAGCTGCAAGTGGTGAGAGTGTGCCACCGTTAGCTTGAAGCTTGAAGCTTGAAGCTTGAAGCTTGAAGCCTGCCGCTTGCCGCTAGCGGCAAGGATAGCGCTTGAGCTTCTCGATAAGCTCCGTGCCGGGGATCGGCCGGTCGAAGAGGTAGCCTTGGCCGACGTCGCAGCGGTGGCGGCGCAGGAAGGCGAGTTGCTGGGCGGTTTCGATGCCTTCGGCTACGACCTTGAGTTTCAGGTTGTGGGCCATGGCGATCACCGCGGAGGTGATTTCCATGTCGTCCTGGTTGTCCGGGATTTCATGGATGAAGCTGCGATCGATCTTGATGATGTCGATCGGGAATTTTTTCAGATAGCTCAAGGACGAATAACCGGTGCCGAAGTCGTCCATGGCCAGGGTCAGGCCCAGGCGCTTGAGCTGGTCGAGCTGCAAGTGTGTGTCTTCGGTCGCTTCGAGCAGCAGGCCTTCGGTCAGCTCCAGTTCCAGCAACCGTGCGGGCAATTGTTCTTCCTTGAGGATGCTGGCAATCGAGGCCACCAGGTCCGGATCGGAAAACTGCTTGGGTGACAGGTTGATCGCCACTTGCAGGTTGCCCAGGCCGGCGGCGGTCAGCTGTTTGCTCATGCGGCAGGCCTGGCGGGCGATCCATTTGCCGATGGGGATGATCAGGCCGGTTTCTTCGGCCACGCTGATGAACTGGTCCGGGCGGATCATGCCCTTCTCTGGGTGGTTCCAGCGCAGCAGCGCCTCCATGCCCAACAGGCGACCGCTGCGCAGGCAGAGCTTGGGCTGGTAGAAGACATCCAGTTCATTCTGGGTCAGGGCCCGGCGCAGGTTGTTTTCCACGAACAGCTTGTAACTGGCCTCGGCGTTCAAGGCCTCGGTGAACACCTGGACCTGATGCTTGCCGTTGGCCTTGGCCTTGTGCAGGGCGAGGCCGGCGTTGCGCATCAGCGTCTGGGGATCGCGACCGTGCAGCGGCGCGCAGGCCAGGCCCACGGAGCCGGTCACGCTGATCAATTGGTTATCGACGAACATGGGCTTGTCGAGTGTCATCAGCAACTGGCTGGCGATCTGTTGGCCGGCCTCGAGGTCGGTGTCGTCCAGCAGTACCGCGAATTCGTTACTGGCGAAGCGCGCCAGGCTGCCGCTGGGGCTCAGGCTGTTGCGCAGGCGCCGGGCCAGGCTGATCAGCAGTTTGTCGCCGGTCTGGTGACCGAGGCTGTCGTTGATGCGCTTGAAGTTGTCGATGTCCACCAGCAGCAGGCTGATGGGCGAGTCGCTGTCCCGGGCGAAGCGTTCATCGAGGTTGCGAATGAACGCTGGACGGTTGCCCAGGTTGGTCAGGTTGTCGGTGTAGGCCAGGCGCTCGATGCGTTGTTGGGCCAGTTTGGTCTGGGTGATGTCTTCGTAGATGCCGATGTAGTGCGTCAGTTCGCGGTTATCGCCATAGACCTTGGAAATCGACAGCTGGCCCCAGTAGGGTTCGAGGTTCTTGCGCCGGCTTTTGAATTCGCCCTGCCAGCTGTTGCTCTGGGCCAAGGCTGAAGGCGCATCGAACAGCAACTCGCTGAGGTTCTCCAGGGCTGGCAGCTCGGACAGCCGTTGGCCGTGGACCTCCTCGGTGGTGTACTGGGTGATGGCGGTGAAGCTCGGGTTGACGTATTCCACCACGCCGTCGCAGTTGACCAGCAGGAACGCGTTGGCGCTCTGTTCCACGGCGCGCTGGAACAGATGCAGGGCGCTGGTGGCGGTGCGGCGGTTGTGGTTGTTGATGACTTGGGCGAATTGGTCCGCCAGTTCGCCGGCGAAGGCGATCTCGTCCGACTGCCAGGCGCGGGTGACGCCCACTTGTTCCAGGCACAGGACACCGACCACCTGGCCATCGATCCGGATGCTGGCGTCGAGGATGGCATTGACGTCGCGGGCCCGTAGGTTCTCGGCCATTTCCCGGGTGCGCGGGTCGCGCATCGCATTGTGCGCATCGATGGCTCGGCAGGTCTGCAGCGCCTCCATGTAATTTGGAAAGTCGTTGGCGTTGATGACATCCGGAAGGAAGTAGTCCTGGGAGGCGCGGTTATAGGCCGAGATCGGCACCAGTTTGCCGTCCTCCAGGTTCCAGATGCTTGCGCAGTCGATCTGATAGATATCGCAGGCGCTGCGGGTGATCAGCTCGGCGGCTTCTTGCAGCGAATTGTTGGCACTGTAGCGCTGGCGGGTCAGCAGCAGGATCAAGTCTTGTTGGGCGCGGACCCGGTCCAGGTGCTGGAGCTGTTCCTGCTGGGCGCGCTGGTTCAGTTCCAGGGCGATCTGCAATCGTGAGTTCTGGGTTTCCAGATCGACGGCCGGCAAGGACGGCTCGTCCTGCAGCAGGTCGTCGACGACCAACAGATAACCGCGCAGCAGGTGACGATTGTGCTGCCTGTAGGCCTCACCGGTCTCCAGCAGGTTCATTGGCCCCTTGGCTGTGTGCAGCGTGTAGCGGATCAGGTAGTGGGACGCCTGGGCCAGTTGCTGCTGGATTGCGTCATGCAACTGATAGCGCGCTTCCGGCTCCATCAGGCTGGCGTATGGCGAACTGACCAGTGAGCACAGTTCCACGGCCGGCAAGCCGAAGTAGCGTTCGCAATTGGGATCGAGGAACAGCAGCGCCCAGCTTGCTTCATTCAGCCGTTCGAAACGCAGCATACCGAGCCGCGAGGGCACCGGTAACTGCGTCACTACCTCGGCCGCCATGCGGCTGGCGGCATCGGGTTGGCTTTTCATGGGGAAACTCGCTTCGAAAATGCTGATCGCGCCGGGCTGACGCCCTCGTCATTACGGATTGCCGCAAGGTTGCATCATTGCGGCACTGGCTGACAAGAGACATGAAGGCCAAGTGCTATAAACCTTTTATCGGCCGACAAGGGGATTTCTCCAGTTGCCAACCGATCAGAGGTATTCATCGGCCTGCCGCCGATCAGCGCAACGGTATATCGACGACCTCCAACGGAGCGCCGTCACGGTCATGAAACGTTACCTGAACGCTCTGGGCCGTGACTTTCAGCTGAGCGAAGTTGTCCTGGCTGATCACCTTGCTGGTCAGCTCATATTGGTACTCACCGCTTGGAGCCCGAGCCATGGGTTTACCGAAAATAAAAGTCGACGCCTTGGCGTAGGGCAGCAGCTTGCTGTTGCAAAACGGCGACGAAACGATGGTATGAACCTGGAAGTCAGGATCCTGGCTATGCGCCAACAGGCTCGTCAGGGAGCCGTGCACGTCGCCGGATACAAAAATCACGTTCTTGATCCGATGGCTGCGGATGGCCTCCAGCAATCGCAGGCGTTGCGCCGGAAAAGCCTGCCAGGCGTCCCCGCCATTGAATCGACGGTCGGGGTAGAACATGACGCTGGTGACGACGAACTTGACGCGGGCGGTGCTGTTGACCAGCCAGTCGAGCAGCGATTGTTCCTGTTCGGCATCCAGGATGCGTCGGTCTTTCATCGACAGGTTGCGGCGAGTCCGGCTGTCGGTCACGAACCACTCGATATCGCCGTGGGCCAATAAATACCAATAACGTGTCAGGGCTTGACTTAGCGTGCCGTCGCTTAAAAGTTCATGGGCCGGGCTGTGGCTGGCTTGGTAAGTCTCATAGGCGTCCAGGGCATTTGCATAAAATGATTCATCGTTCTTGTTTTTACTGGTCGGCCAGTTGTCTTCTATTTCATGATCGTCGAGCATCATGTAAGTGGGAACGCTGGACATCAACTTCTTTATGTGGGGTTGGGAAAACGCCGTGCGGTATTTTAATAACATGTCTTTGGGGTTGCGGTCCGGGGCAATAATATTCAAGTCGTCGAGATAAACCTGGTCTCCGGTCATCAGCACGGCGCTGATTGTCGGATCGGCCTGTTCGACGATTCGGTTGATACCGGCGAACGTGCGGTCCCCCAGCGCTGGTCGCGATGGGACGCCAGCGGTGATCCGAAGGTATCGGCAAGAGCCGACGATATAGCTGCGCGCTGCGTCGCGCTTGTCGGGTGGTGTGCGCAGTTGATAAACGTCCTTGGGCCATTGCAATGGCAATTCCAGGATGGTTTCTACGGTATGGGCCGGGCTCAAGGTGGATTTCCAGCCGGCCTGGTATTCATAAACGGTATCGGACTGGAGGTCTTTCAATACGATGACGGCGGAAAAATCGCGGTAGGAAAACAGTCGCACAAACTGTCCTCTTGACCAGGCGATTTCGCCTTTTCGCCTGTAGCGAATGCCGGCGAAGACGGGATTGTTATTGTCTTTATCGCCTCGTAGAAATACGCGCGCGTGATCGGTTGTTGTATGGCCCAGAATAGGGCCGACAGTGGGCTTTAACATGTTCGAATCCATTCGAAGTGATAAGAAGTGTTTTGTGGTTGAGGGCTGTTAGGCTCTGTACGAAATGTATCCGCACTCGCCCATACTGCGTTGAAACGGGGCTCGGAATGCTCATGTACTCCAGTACACTCCGCTTCCTCGCCCCGTTTCGCCTTGTCTGGCCTTCGCGCGAACACATTTCGTACAGAACCTAGTGGGCAGTCGGAACTATGCTAAAGCGTTGCGCGCGATAAATAGTTAGAGGGGAGGGGGCGTTTGTTGTGGGCAATGGTTAATAGAAGTAGTAGGCCTTGTTGCGTAACGCGGTAGGAAGAAGCCTGTATGGATAAGCGAATTTATTCCGGGCAAAAAAAGCCCCGCCAAATGGGCGGGGTTGAGGTACGAGCGTGGCGCTCGGAAAACGACTGCCGAACGGCCCTCCGCAAAGAGGGCCTTTCGGTGTTACAGCAGGATGGTGCGGATATCGCCCAGCAAGTCGCTCAAGCGCTTGGTGAAGCGCGCGGCGGCGGCGCCGTTGATCACGCGGTGATCGTAGGACAGCGACAGTGGCAGCATCAGCTTCGGCTGGAAGGCCTTGCCGTCCCAGACGGGCTGGATAGTTGCCTTGGAAACGCCCAGGATCGCCACTTCCGGCGCGTTGACGATCGGCGTGAAGCCGGTGCCGCCAATGTGACCGAGGCTGGAGATGGTGAAGCAGGCGCCCTGCATGTCGTCGGCGGTGAGCTTCTTGCTCCGGGCTTTTTCGGCCAGGGCAGCGGCTTCGGCAGCCAGTTGCAGCAGGCTCTTCTGGTCGACGTTGCGGATGACCGGTACCAGCAGGCCTTCCGGGGTGTCGACGGCAAAGCCGATGTGCACGTATTTCTTGCGGATCACCGCCTTGCCGCTTGGGGCCAGGGAGGCGTTGAAATCCGGCAGCTCCTTGAGCAGGTGCGCACAGGCCTTGAGCAGCAGCGGCAGTACGGTCAGCTTGACGCCGGCCTTTTCCGCCACGGCTTTCTGTGCGACGCGGAAAGCTTCCAGCTCGGTGATGTCAGCCTGGTCGAACTGAGTCACGTGCGGGATGTTCAGCCAGCTGCGGTGCAGGCTCGACGCGCCGATCTGCATCAGGCGAGTCATGGCCACTTCTTCGGTTTCGCCGAAGCGGCTGAAGTCCACCGCCGGGATCGGCGGGATGCCCGCGCCGCCGGTGGCGCCTTCGGCTGGAGCATTCTTGGCCTTCTGCATCATGGCCTTGACGTAGGCCTGCACATCTTCCTTCAGCACGCGACCGTGAGGACCGCTTGGGCCGACGGCCGACAACTCGACACCGAATTCACGGGCCAGCTGACGCACGGCTGGGCCAGCGTGCACCTTGGCACCGCTTGGCGCAGGCGCGGCGGCGACAGGGGCAGGTGCTGCTTCGGCCTTGGCCGCAGGCGCGGCGGCGGGTGCTGGCGCTGCCTCAGCCTTGGCGGCTGGCGCAGCGGCCTGGGCTGGCGCGGCAGGTGCCGAGGCACCTGCTACTTTCAGCTTCAGGATCAGGTCGCCGGTGCCGACTTCGTCTTCCAGCTTGACCTCGACGCTTTCCACCACACCGGCGGCTGGCGATGGGATTTCCATGCTGGCCTTGTCGGATTCCAGGGTGATCAGCGACTGGTCGGCTTCGACGGTATCGCCGGCCTTGACCAGTACTTCGATGATCTTGGCCTTGCCCGACGAACCGATGTCCGGGACATGAATGTCCTGGACAGTAGCAGCGGCAGGCGCGGCGGCCGGAGCGGGAGCCGCTTCGGCAGCCGGTGCGGCGGCAGGTTTTTCAGCCGCGGCCGGGGCAGCCGCAGGGGCGGCCGCTTCAGGCGCCGCAGCGGCGCCCTCGACTTCCAGCTCCAGCAGTTCGTCACCTTCTTTCAGGCGATCGCCCAGCTTCACTTTCAGGCTCTTGATCACACCGGCCTTCGGCGCAGGCACTTCCATGCTGGCCTTGTCCGACTCAAGCGTCAGGATGCTCTGATCGGCTTCGATACGGTCGCCGACCTTCACAAACAGTTCAATTACTTCACCTTCACCGCTGCCGATGTCAGGTACGCGAATGAGTTCGCTCACGAAAATTCTCCTCAGCAGTCCAGTGGGTTGCGTTTTTCTGGATCGATGCCGAACTTGGCGATGGCTTCGGCCACCACTTTAGGTTCGATATCGCCACGGTCAGCCAGGGCTTCCAGGGCTGCCAACACAACGAACTTACGGTCGACTTCGAAGAAGTGACGCAGCTTCTTGCGGCTGTCGCTACGGCCGAAACCGTCGGTGCCCAGCACTTTGAATTCCTTGGACGGAACCCACTGGCGGATCTGCTCCGCGAACAGCTTCATGTAGTCGGTGGAGGCGATGACCGGACCTTTACGGCCGTTCAGGCACTCTTCGACGTAGCTCAGCTTTGGCTTCTGGCCAGGGTGCAGGCGGTTGCTGCGCTCTACGGCCAGGCCGTCGCGACGCAATTCGTTGAAGCTGGTCACGCTCCAGACGTCAGCGCCAATGTTGAACTCTTCACGCAGGATCTTCGCTGCTTCACGCACTTCGCGCAGGATGGTGCCGGAGCCCATCAGCTGGACATGGTGCGCCGCTTCGCGGGTGTCTTCTTCGAGCAGGTACATGCCCTTGACGATACCTGCTTCCACGCCGGCCGGCATCGCTGGCTGCTGGTAGGACTCGTTCATCACGGTGATGTAGTAGAAGACGTCCTGCTGCTCTTCGGTCATCTTCTTCATGCCGTCCTGGATGATCACCGCCAGCTCGTAGCCGTAGGTCGGATCATAGGTGCGGCAGTTCGGGATGGTCCCGGCCAGCATGTGGCTGTGGCCGTCTTCGTGCTGCAGGCCTTCACCGTTGAGGGTGGTGCGGCCGGCGGTGCCGCCGATCAGGAAGCCACGGGTACGGCTGTCGCCAGCGGCCCAGGCCAGGTCGCCGATACGCTGGAAGCCGAACATCGAGTAGAAGATGTAGAACGGCAGCATCGGCTGGTTATGGCTGGAGTACGAAGTACCGGCGGCAATGAAGGAGCTCATGGCGCCCGCTTCGTTGATGCCTTCCTCGAGGATCTGGCCTTTCTTGTCTTCCTTGTAGAACATCACCTGGTCTTTATCGACTGGCTCGTAGAGCTGGCCGACGGACGAGTAGATGCCCAACTGGCGGAACATGCCTTCCATACCGAAGGTACGGGCTTCGTCCGGGATGATCGGGACGATGCGCGAGCCGATTTCCTTGTCCTTGACCAACTGCGCGAGGATCCGCACGAAAGCCATGGTGGTGGAGATTTCACGGTCGCCCGAGCCGTCCAGGATGGCCTTGAGGGTATCGAGTGGCGGCGTCGGGATGCTGAAGCTCTTGGCGCGGCGTTGTGGCACGAAACCGCCCAGGGCTGCGCGGCGCTCGGCCAGGTAGCGGGCTTCGGCGCTGCCTTCTTCGGGCTTGAAGAACGGCAGGTTTTCCAGCTCGCTGTCCTTGACCGGAATGTCGAAGCGGTCGCGGAACAGCTTCAGGCTCTCGACATCGACTTTCTTGGTGTTGTGCGCGGTGTTCTTCGCTTCGCCGGCACCGGTGCCATAACCCTTGATGGTCTTGGCCAGGATGACAGTCGGTTGCTCTTTGTGGTTGACCGCCTGGTGGTACGCCGCGTAGACCTTGTACGGGTCGTGGCCGCCACGGTTGAGTTTCCAGATCTCGTCGTCGGACAGGTCCGCAACCATCGCCTTGAGTTCAGGCGAGTTGAAGAAGTGCTCACGGACGAACGCGCCGTCCTTGGCCTTGTAGTTCTGGTACTCGCCGTCGATGACTTCGTCCATGCGACGCTGCAGGATGCCGTCGACGTCCTTGGCCAGTAATGGGTCCCAGAAACGGCCCCAGATGACTTTGTTGACGTTCCACTGGGCACCACGGAACACGCCTTCGAGTTCCTGGATGATCTTGGCGTTGCCGCGAACCGGGCCGTCGAGGCGCTGCAGGTTGCAGTTGATGACGAAGATCAGGTTGTCCAGCTTCTCGCGACCGGCCAGGGAGATAGCGCCCAGGGATTCCGGCTCGTCGCACTCGCCGTCGCCCATGAAGCACCAGACTTTCTGCTTGCCTGGCTGGATGAAGCCACGGGCTTCCAGGTACTTCATGAAACGTGCCTGGTAGATCGCCTGGATCGGGCCCAGGCCCATGGAAACGGTCGGGAACTGCCAGAAATCAGGCATCAGCCAAGGGTGTGGGTACGAGGACAGGCCGTTGCCGTCCACTTCCTGGCGGAAGTTGTTCATCTGGTCTTCGGAAATGCGGCCTTCCATGAACGCACGGGCGTAGACGCCTGGCGATGCGTGACCCTGGAAGTAGATCAGGTCGCCGCCGTGTTCGTCGGTCGGGGCCTGGAAGAAGTAGTTGAAGCCGATGTCATACAGCGTCGCGCTGGAGGCGAAGCTGGAGATGTGACCGCCCAGGTCAGAATCTTTCAGGTTGGTACGCATGACCATGGCCAACGCGTTCCAGCGCACCAGCGAGCGAATGCGGCGTTCCATGAACAGGTCGCCAGGCATGCGTGCTTCGTGGGTAACGGGGATCGTGTTGCGGTACGGCGTGGTGATGGCGTAGGGCAGTTGCGAACCGCTGCGGGTTGCGAGTTCACCCATACGGGTCATCAGATAATGAGCACGGTCTTCGCCTTCTTTGTCGAGAACCGATTCCAGGGCGTCCAGCCATTCCTGGGTTTCGACGGGATCGAGGTCTTGCATGGCTTGCTCCAGGGCGGAAAGGCTACCAGAATCGGTTGCCTGAGTTTGCGACTGGCCTTGTGGGCAGACGATATAAATTCTTGGATTGCCGAAGGTTGTTTCGGCGGCGTGTAGTTTTACTACAAATCGTCGGCCGTTTCAGCCTTTCGAATGTATAGACGAGTAGTAAAACTACACATGAGCGGCTGATGGCCCCTCGTTTCGTTGTGAGAATAATCGTTACTGTTGGTCATTTGCCAACTCGAACAGGTAAAAACTTGATGCCGGCTGCCAATAAAATCAGAAAATCAGCTATTTATCATCTTTGTTCGACAGTCGATCAGGTAGTGTCTTCTGTAAAAACACTACATCCAGCCTTTCCCGCGCCGATCAAGGATAGACCATGAGCCTGCCCTCGCTTGCCGAAATGCCGGCAATTCTCCAGTCATTGGTCAGTCGCGCCGAGCAGTCGTTCCGCGCAGCGGTCGCGCTCCTTGACGACGACCATGGATTGTCGGCCTGGACGCCGCAGCGTTGGGCCGAGTTCAACCGCGTTGCCGCCGCCAGTGACTTCGTCATCGAGCAAAGTGTACGAGATCCTTTGATGCTGTTGGCACTGGTGCGCAGCGGCGAACTGGACCGCAGCCTGGCGCCCGGTGAAATGTGCGCGCAGATAGGGGCCGCGGTCCAGGCCGCCGAAACCGAAGACGAACTGGGCCGCGTCCTGCGCCGCCAGCGTACCCGCCAGCAGGTGCGGATCATCTGGCGTGACCTGACGCGGCAGGCCGACCTGGTGCAGACCTGTCGCGACCTCTCGGACATGGCCGACACTTGCATCGACCAAGCCTATCTATGGTTGTACCAGCGTCTCAGCCAACAATTTGGCACGCCCACCGGCCGACGCAGCGGCGAACCGCAGCAGATGGTCATCCTGGGCATGGGCAAGCTCGGCGCGGTGGAGCTGAACCTGTCGTCGGACATCGACCTGATCTTCGCCTACCCCGAGGGCGGCGAAACCGTCGGCGCCAAGCGACCGCTGGATAACCAGGAATTTTTCATCCGCGTCGGCCAGCGCCTGATCAAGGCCCTCGACCCGATGACCGTGGACGGCTTCGTGTTCCGCGTCGACATGCGCCTGCGCCCCTACGGCTCGGCCGGTGCGCTGGTGCTGAGCTTCAATGCCCTGGAGCAGTATTACCAGGACCAGGGCCGCGATTGGGAGCGCTACGCCATGATCAAGGCGCGGGTGGTGGCCGGCGACCAGGTGGCGGGCGCGCAACTGCTCGACATGCTGCGCCCTTTCGTCTATCGCCGTTACCTGGATTTTTCCGCCATCGAAGCGCTGCGCACCATGAAGCAGCTGATCCAGCAGGAAGTGCGGCGCAAGGGCATGGCCGACAATATCAAGCTGGGCTCGGGCGGTATTCGCGAGGTGGAGTTCATTGCCCAGGCGTTCCAGCTGATCCATGGCGGTCGCGACTTGAGCTTGCAGCAGCGGCCGCTGCTCAAAGTGTTAAGCACGCTGGAGGGCCAGGGGTACTTGCCGGCCAAGGTGATCGACGAGCTGCGCCAGGGCTATGAGTTCCTGCGCTGTACCGAACATGCGATCCAGGCCATCGCCGACCGCCAGACCCAGATGCTGCCGGACAGCGCCCAGGATCAGGCGCGCATTGCGTTCATGCTGGGCTTCGCTGATTGGAGTGCGTTCCACGAACAACTGATGTACTGGCGCGGGCGCGTGGCCTGGCATTTTGGCCAGGTCATCGCCGATCCCGATGAAGAAGAGGGCAGCGAAGGCGAAGTGGCGGTGGGGGGCGAATGGTTGCCGCTGTGGGAAGACAGCCAGGATGAGGAAGCGGCGTGTCGCCAGTTGGAAGAAGGCGGTTTCGCCGATGCGTCCAAGGCACTGAAGGCCTTGGCGGCGCTGCGCTCCAGTCCGCAGTTACGCGCCATGCAGCGCCTGGGACGTGAGCGCCTGGACGCCTTCATTCCGCGCCTGCTGGCCCAGGCGGTGGAACATGCAGATCCGGACCTGGTGCTGGAGCGGGTATTGCCGTTGGTGGAGGCCGTGGCTCGTCGCTCGGCTTATCTGGTGTTGCTGACAGAAAACCCCGGTGCACTGCGTCGCTTGCTGACGCTGTGCGCGGCGAGTCCGTGGATCGCTGAACAAATCACCCGTTTCCCCTTGCTGCTCGATGAATTGCTCAACGAAGGCCGCTTGTTCAAGCCGCCCTTGGCGCCAGAATTGGCGGCTGAGTTGCGTGAGCGCCTGACGCGTATTCCCGAGGATGATCTCGAGCAACAAATGGAGGCTCTGCGACACTTCAAGCTGGCCCACCGTCTGCGGGTGGCGGCATCGGAAATCGCCGGCAGCCTGCCGTTGATGAAAGTCAGCGATTACCTGACCTGGCTGGCCGAGGCGATTCTCGAACAAGTGTTGGCCCTGGCCTGGCGCCAGACAGCGGCGAAACATGGCGTGCCGTTGCGCACCGACGGCAGCTTGTGCGATCCGGGGTTCATTATTGTCGGTTACGGGAAGGTCGGCGGTTTGGAGTTGGGGCATGGTTCCGACCTGGACCTGGTGTTCATCCATGATGGCGATCCGCAGGCGGAAACCGATGGCCCGAAACCCATCGACGGTGCCCAGTTCTTTACCCGGCTCGGCCAACGGATCATCCACCTGCTGACGGCCCAGACCAACTCCGGGCAGTTGTATGAAGTGGACATGCGTTTGCGACCATCCGGCGCATCGGGTTTGCTGGTCAGCTCCTTGGGGGCGTTTGCCCGCTACCAGGAGAACGAAGCCTGGACCTGGGAGCATCAGGCTCTGGTGCGAGCCCGTGTGCTGGTGGGCAGCCAGGATGTGGGCGAGGCGTTCGAGAAAGTCCGCGTCCAGGTGTTGGGACGCAAGCGGGATTTGCCGACGCTGCGCCAGGAGGTGAGCGAAATGCGCGCCAAGATGCGCGACAACCTTGGCAGCAAGGCCACCGCCGCCGGAACCGCGCCGAATGCCTTCGAAGCCACGGCGCCCTTCGACCTCAAGCAAGATGCCGGAGGTATCGTCGATATTGAATTTATGGTGCAATACGCGGCTCTGGCGTGGTCCGAGGAGCATCCTTCGCTGGTGCGCTACACCGATAACATCCGCATCCTGGACGGGCTGCAGGAGGTCGGGTTGATGCCTGCCGAAGATGCCACGCTGTTGCGCGAGGCTTACAAGGCCTACCGCTCCGCCGCCCACCGCCAGGCCTTGCAGAAAGATGCCGGGGTGATCGCAGGCGACCAGTTCGTGGACGAGCGCCGGCAGGTGATGCGGATCTGGCGGGAGCTGGGACTCAGCTGAAATGGATTTGCGGTGCTGCACGGTATTGGAAGCCGGTGCAGAACCCTGTGGGAGCGAGCCTGCTCGCGAAAGCGGAGTGTCAGGCGGCATTGATGTTGGCTGTGCCGGCCTCTTCGCGAGCAAGCTCGCTCCCACAATGGATTTGCGGTGCTGCACGGTGTTGAAGCCAGTGCAGAACCCTGTGGGAGCGAGCTTGCTCGCGAAAGCGGAGTGTCAGGCGGCATTGATGTTGGCTGTGCCGGCCTCTTCGCGAGCAAGCTCGCTCCCACAATGGATTTGCGGTGCTGCACGGTATTGAAAGCCTGTGCAGGACCCTGTGGGAGCGAGCCCGCTCGCGAAAGCGGAGTGACAGACGACAATTGATGTTGGCTGTGCCGGCCTCTTCGCGAGCAAGCTCGCTCCCACAATGGATTTGCGGTGCTGCACGGTATTGGAAGCCGGTGCAGGACCCTGTGGGAGCGAGCCCGCTCGCGAAAGCGGAGTGACAGACGACAATTGATGTTGGCTGTGCCGGCCTCTTCGCGAGCAAGCTCGCTCCCACAATGGATTTGCGGTGCTGCACGGTGTTGAAGCCGGTGCAGAACCCTGTGGGAGCGAGCTTGCTCGCGAAAGCGGAGTGTCAGGCGGCATTGATGTTGGCTGTGCCGGCCTCTTCGCGAGCAAGCTCGCTCCCACAATGGATTTGCGGTGCTGCACGGTATTGGAAGCCGGTGCAGGACCCTGTGGGAGCGCGCCCGCTCGCGAAAGCGGAGTGTCAGACGACAATTGATGTTGGCTGTGCCGGCCTCTTCGCGAGCAAGCTCGCTCCCACAATGGAATTGGGGTGCTGCACGGTATTGGAAGCCAGTGCAGGACCCTGTGGGAGCGAGCCTGCTCGCGAAAGCGGAGTGTCAGGCGGCATTGATGTTGGCTGTGCCGGCCTCTTCGCGAGCAAGCTCGCTCCCACAATGGAATTGGGGTGCTGCACGGTATTGGAAGCCAGTGCAGGACCCCGTGGGAGCGAGCCTGCTCGCGAAAGCGGAGTGTCAGGCGGCATTGATGTTGGCTGTGCCGGCCTCTTCGCGAGCAAGCTCGCTCCCACAATGGAATTGGGGTGCTGCACGGTATTGGAAGCCGGTGCAGGACCCTGTGGGAGCGAGCCCGCTCGCGAAAGCGGAGTGACAGACGACAATTGATGTTGGCTGTGCCGGCCTCTTCGCGAGCAAGCTCGCTCCCACAATGGATTTGCGGTGCTGCACGGTATTGGAAGCCGGTGCAGGACCCTGTGGGAGCGAGCCTGCTCGCGAAAGCGGAGTGTCAGACGACAATTGATGTTGGCTGTGCCGGCCTCTTCGCGAGCAAGCTCGCTCCCACAATGGAATTGCGGTGCTGCACGGTATTGAAAGCCTGTGCAGGACCCTGTGGGAGCGAGCCTGCTCGCGAAAGCGGAGTGTCAGGCGGCATTGATGTTGGCTGTGCCGGCCTCTTCGCGAGCAAGCTCGCTCCCACAGTTGATTGACGGTGTGTTGTAGATTAGGGCCACAGGCAACGACCTAAGCCACAGTGATTCTCGAGGCGGGGAGGCGTAGGCCTCCCCGTATCGTTTTTGGAAACCACATGAATATTCTGATCGTTGGGCCCAGTTGGGTCGGTGACATGGTGATGGCGCAGACACTGTTCCAGTGCCTCAAGCAGCGTCACCCGCAGTGCGAAATCGACGTCCTGGCCCCGGAGTGGAGCCGGCCGATCCTTGAGCGCATGCCCGAGGTGCGCAAGGCCTTGAGCTTCCCGCTCGGCCATGGCGTGCTGGAGCTGGCGACCCGCCGGCGTATCGGCAAATCCCTGGTCGGCCAGTACGACCAGGCGATCCTGCTGCCCAATTCGCTCAAGTCGGCGCTGGTGCCGTTTTTTGCCGGTATTCCCAAGCGCACTGGCTGGCGTGGCGAATTTCGCTATGGCCTGCTCAACGATGTGCGCACGCTGGACAAAGATCGCTATCCGCTGATGATCGAGCGCTTCATGGCCCTGGCCTACGAGCCGGGCGCCGAGTTGCCCAAGCCGTATCCTCGGCCGAGTCTGCAGATCGACCCGGTGACGCGGGAAGCGGCGCTGGCCAAGTTCGGCCTGACCCTGGACCGCCCGGTACTGGCCCTGTGCCCGGGTGCCGAGTTCGGCGAGTCGAAGCGTTGGCCGGCGGAGCATTACGCCCAGGTCGCCGAGGCGAAGATTCGCGAAGGCTGGCAAGTCTGGCTGTTCGGTTCCAAAAACGACCACTCGGTGGGCGAAGACATCCGCTCGCGGCTGATTCCCGGCCTGCGGGAAGAGTCGGTCAATCTCAGCGGTGACACTTCCCTGGCCGAGGCCATTGACCTGCTGTCCTGCGCCGATTCGGTGGTGTCCAACGACTCCGGCCTGATGCACGTGGCCGCCGCGCTGAACCGTCCGTTGGTGGCGGTCTACGGCTCTACTTCGCCGGGCTTTACCCCACCGTTGGCGGACAAGGTCGAGGTCGTGCGCCTGGGGATCGAATGCAGTCCGTGCTTCGATCGCACCTGCCGCTTCGGTCACTACAACTGCCTGCGCCAGCTCATGCCGCCATCGGTGAATGAAGCCCTGGAGCGTTTGCAGGGCACACCCGTGGAGGTCCGGTAACTTGCGGGTATTGCTGATCAAGACGTCTTCGCTGGGGGATGTGGTCCATACGTTGCCAGCGCTGAGCGATGCGGCGCGGGCTATGCCGGGCATCAAATTCGATTGGGTGGTGGAAGAAGGCTTCGCCGAAATTCCCACCTGGCACCCGGCCGTGGGCAAGGTCATTCCAGTGGCGATCCGGCGCTGGCGCAAGAACCTCTGGCAGACCATCAAGGGTGGCGAATGGCGGCGTTTCAAACAAAGCATGCGCGCCGAAAAATATGATCTGGTGATCGATGCCCAGGGCCTGTTGAAAAGCGCCTGGCTGACTCGCTACGTCAAGGCGCCGATCGCCGGCCTGGATAAAGACTCGGCGCGTGAACCCTTGGCGGCGCGTTTCTATTCGCGGCGCCTGGCGGTGGCCCGTGGTCAGCATGCGGTGGAGCGCGTGCGTCAGTTATTCGCCTTGGCGCTGGGCTATGACTTGCCGCAAACCCAGGGTAACTATGGCCTCGACATCGACCGTTTGGTGGAATTGCCACGGCCCTATCCCTACGTGGTATTCCTGCACGGCACGACGTGGGAGTCCAAGCATTGGCCCGAGCTTTACTGGCGTCAGCTCACCGAGCGCATGGGGCAATTCGGCGTTGTGGTGAAGCTGCCATGGGGCAATCCGGCCGAGAAGGCCCGGGCCGAGCGCATTGCCAATGGGCTGCGCAATGCGCTGGTATTACCGAAGTTGAACCTCGGCGGCATGGGCAAGGTGCTCGCCGGCGCCCAGGCTTGCGTAGCGGTGGACACCGGTCTTGGCCATCTGGCCGCGGCCCTCGACGTGCCGACCATTTCGCTGCTCGGCCCGACCAACCCGGTGCTCACCGGCGCCTATGGCAAGGGCCAGATTCACCTCGCCAGTGATTTCCCTTGCGCGCCCTGCATGCAGAAACAATGCACTTATCCACCCACCGCCGAGGATGCCCGGCGGTTCGACCTGAAACGCGAGCAGCCCCTGTGCTTCACGCGTCTGAATCCCGAGCGTGTTGCCAGCCACCTGAGCACGTTATTGGCTGAGGAGCCGCGCTGATGCAATTGGCTTTTGTCCTTTACAAGTATTTCCCCTTCGGCGGCCTGCAGCGTGACTTCATGCGCATCGCCCTGGAATGCCAGCAGCGCGGCCACCAGATTCGCGTCTACACGCTGATCTGGGAAGGCGACGTGCCGCCCGGTTTCGAAGTGCTGGTGGCACCGGTCAAGGCGTTGTTCAACCATCGCCGCAACGAAAAGCTCAGCGCGTGGATGGAGGCCGACCTGGCCAAGCGCCCGGTGGACCGGTTGATCGGCTTCAACAAGATGCCCGGCCTGGACGTGTATTACGCCGCCGACGGCTGCTTCGAAGACAAGGCACAAAACCTGCGCCATTCGCTGTACCGGCGCTGGGGCCGCTACCGGCATTTCGCCGAGTACGAGCGGGCGGTGTTCGCCAAGGACGCCAAGACCGACGTGCTGATGATCTCCGAAGTCCAGCAGCCGCTGTTCATCAAGCACTACGGCACGCCGCTGGAACGCTTTCACCTGCTGCCACCGGGCATCGCCCAGGACCGCCGCCGGCCTGCCGACGCTGACGAAATCCGTGCCGCGTTCCGGGCCGAATTCGAGCTGGCCGACGACGACCTGCTGCTGGTGCAGATCGGTTCGGGGTTCAAGACCAAGGGCGTGGATCGCAGCCTCAAGGCCCTGGCCGCGTTGCCCGCGCACGTGAGAAAACGCACCCGACTGTTTGTAATTGGCCAGGACGACCCCAAAGTATTCCAATTGCAGAGCGCCGCGCTGGGGCTCGGTGACAATGTGCGGTTCCTCAAGGGCCGCAGCGACATCCCGCGTTTCCTGCTGGGCGCCGACCTGTTGATCCATCCGGCGTACAACGAAAACACCGGCACTGTCTTGCTTGAAGCGCTGGTCGCCGGGTTGCCGGTGCTGGTCAGCGCGGTGTGTGGGTACGCCCACTACATCGCCGAGGCCGACAGCGGCCTGGTGCTGGACGAACCGTTCGAACAAGCGCAACTCACCGAGTACCTGGGGCGGATGTTGAGCGATCCGGAAGCGCGCGCGACGTGGAGTCGCAACGGCCTGGCCTTCGCCGAGACGGCCGACCTCTACAGCATGCCGCAGCACGCGGCCGATGTGATATTGGCGGAGCACGCTTGATGAAATTGATGCTGGCCGAACCGTTCAAGAGCCTTTGGGCCGGGCGCGATGCGTTCGCCGAAGTCGAAGCGCTCAAGGGCGAGGTCTACCGTGAGCTCGAAGCCCGGCGCACCCTGCGCACGGAGGTGGACGGTCGCGGCTTTTTCGTGAAGATCCACCGTGGCATCGGCTGGGGCGAGATTTTCAAGAACCTGCTGACCGCCAAGCTGCCGGTGCTTGGCGCGGGCCAGGAATGGAAGGCCATCCAGCGCCTGCAAGAAGCTGGTGTGCCGACCATGACGGCCGTCGCCTACGGCGAGAAGGGCAGCAATCCGGCGGATCAGCATTCATTTATCGTCACCGAAGAGCTGGCGCCGACCATCAGCCTTGAAGACTTCAGCATCGACTGGGTCAAGCAAGCGCCGCCGCCCAAGCTCAAGCGCGCCCTGATCGCCGAAGTGGCGCGCATGACCGGGATGATGCACCGCGCCGGCGTCAACCATCGCGATTGCTACATCTGCCACTTTCTGCTCCACACCGACAAGCCGGTGACACCCGAGGATTTCAAACTGTCGGTGATCGACCTGCACCGTGCCCAGACCCGCCCGGCCATTACCACACGCTGGCGCAACAAGGACTTGGCAGCCCTGTATTTCTCGGCGTTGGACATTGGCCTGACCCGCCGCGACAAGCTGCGTTTCCTCAAGGGCTATTTCCAGCAGCCGCTGCGCCAGGTCCTGGCTGAAGAGGCTTCGTTGCTGGCGTGGCTCGAAGGCAAGGCCAACAAGCTGTATGACCGCAAGCAGCGGTACGGGGATGCGCTCTGATGTCGGGTTGGAACCTGGAGCCGGCCTACGCTGAACTGGCGCAGGATTTCGGCAGCCTCGATGCGGTATTTGCCATTCAGGGAGAGCGTTTGACGCGTGATCCGCTGTCGGAAGTGATCCGCATACAGCGCAACGGTGTGAACTACTACGTCAAGCGCTACGTCGGTGCCGGCAAAGGCCTGCGGCGCTATCTGGGCAAACCCCGGGTCAAATCCGAGTGGCAGAACCTCAAGCGATTCGCCAAATGGGGCATTCCCACGGCCGAGATTGTTGCCTGGGGCCTGGAGCGACGTGGCGCGGCGTACGATCGCGGGGCGATGATCACCCGTGAACTGCCTCGTACCGAAGACCTTTCGGCCTTGGCCGAGCGCCACGATCCGCGTCTGCGCGATCGCGCCTGGGTCGAGGGCGTGAGCCAGCAATTGGCGGGCTACACCCGAACCATGCACGAGCACCGTTTCACCCATAACGACCTGAAGTGGCGCAATCTGCTGATCGACGACCAGGCGCGACTGTTCCTGATCGACTGCCCGAACGGCGATTTCTGGCGCGGCTTCTGGCTCAAGTACCGGATTACCAAGGACCTGGCCTGCCTGGACAAGGTCGCCAAGTATCATCTGTCGGCCACCCAGCGCCTGCGTTTTTACCTGCAATACCGCCAGCGCGACCGGCTCGATGCGTGTGACAAAAAACGCATCCGCCACGTAGTGAGATTTTTTGAGGGACGTGAATGACTGATTTCCTGGCCGCTGAAGACCGGGCGTTGCTTGCGCGTCATGACCTGGACAGCTTCGAGGCCCTTTGGTCGCGAGAACTGGATGCCGTCGATGAGCCCAATACCGTAGGCGGCGGCTGGAGCAGTGTGTTCCGGCTGGAGCTCGAAGGGCAGGGCTATTACCTCAAGCGCCAGAGCAATTACCTGACCCGGACCTTTTCGCACCCTTTTGGCGAGCCCAGTTTTTCCAGGGAGTTTCGCAACATCAGCCGGTATCGCCAGTTGGGGATTCCGGCGTTGCAGGCGGTGTTCTATGGCCAGCGCAAGGTGGACGGTGAAGTGCGGGCGATCCTGCTGACACGGGCATTGGATGGCTGGGATGACCTTGATTCGCTTCTGCAGCGCTGGTCGAGCCTGACGGCCGCGCAGCGCACTACGATTCTCAATGCTTGCGGGCAGTTGGCGCGACGCCTTCACGCCATGCACCAAGTGCACGGCTGCTTCTATCCAAAGCACATTTTCCTGCAGGCCACCGAGAGCGGCTATCAGGCCCAGTTGATCGACCTGGAGAAGACCCGCCCGCTGCTGTTCGGACAGCGCGACCGGGTCAAGGATCTGGAGCCCCTGCTGCGCCGGGCCCGGGCCTGGAGCGAAGATGAAGTGTGCCAGTTGCTGTCTACCTATCTGGACCAGCCCCTTGACGGCGCGCTGGTGGATCAATGGCTGACCCGTCTGAGCGCTCGACGCACCCATAAGGAGGCTCGCTGATGCATTTGTCGGAATTGAAAAACGCCGGCCGCAGCCCGAGCCTGCCCCTGAGCCTGGAACTGGCCGATGCTGCCGGTCCGGCGCAATTGCAATTGCTTTCACTGTTGCGAGTATTGCCGGGCCAGCGTTACGTCGGTGCCGGTATCTGGCGTGGTCGGCCGGTGCTGGCCAAGTTGCTGGTGGGCAGCAAGGCGCCCCGACACTTCCAGCGTGAACTGCAAGGCGTTCGCCTCCTGGCGGAGCAGGGACTGACGACGCCATTGCTGTTGGCCGATGGCTTGAAGGAAGGCGAGGGTGGCTGGCTGCTGTTCGAGCTGCTGGAGGATGCCGAAAGCCTCGGTGACGCCTGGAAACAGGTCGAGCACCTGCCAGTATTGGCGGACGAGCAAACGGCAGTATTGGCCGAGGCCTTGGGCGCGATTGCGCAGCTGCACAGCAAGGGGCTGTGGCAGGAAGACTTGCATCTGGACAACCTGCTGCGCCATGGCGGCAAGCTCTATCTGATCGATGGTGCCGGCATTCGCGCCGAAACCCCGGGGCAGCCGTTGTCGCGGCAGAAGGTATTGGAAAACCTCGGGGTGTTCTTCGCCCAGCTTCCCAAATCCATCGAGCCGTTCAATGAAGAACTGCTGGTGTATTACCTGTTGGGCAACGCCGAACACGCCTTGCCCATGGAGGCGCTGCAAAAACAGATCGATAAAGTGCACACCTGGCGGCTGAAAGACTTTCTCGAAAAGGTCGGGCGCGAGTGCAGCCTGTTCAGCGTACAGCGCGGACCGTTCGGGCTGCGAGCGATCCGTCGTGATGAAGAGGCCGCGATGGTTCCAGTGCTGGAGCAGGCCGATGAGTTGCTCGACCTGGGCCATCTGTACAAGACGGGCGGCGCGGCCAGTGTCGGCAAGGTCGAGTCGAATGGTCGCACCTTGGTGATCAAGCGCTACAACATCAAGAACTTCGCCCATTGGCTCAAGCGCTTCTGGCGTCCAAGTCGCGCCTGGCATTCCTGGCGCGAAGGGCATCGACTGGCTTTCCTCGGCATCGCCACGCCCAAGCCGCTGGCGCTGCTGGAAAAGCGTTTCCTCTGGCTGCGCCGAGGGGCTTACCTGGTGACCGAGCACCTGTCGGGCCCAGACATCATTGAACGCTTCGGCCCTTACGTGGAGAACGGTGAAGCCCCCGAGACTGAGTTGCTGGCGCTGGATCGCTTGTTCGCCGACCTGATCCGCGAACGTATCAGCCACGGTGATTTCAAGGGGCACAACCTGTTCTGGCAAGACGACCGCTGGGCGCTGATCGACCTCGACTCGATGTGCCAACACCGCAGCCAGTCCAGCTTCGCCCAGGCCTATGCCCGGGATCGGGCGCGGTTCATGCGCAATTGGCCTGAGGGGAGTGCGTTGTATCGGGTGATTGATGGGCGGTTGCCGAAGGAAGCCGATAGCGCCCCAGCCGTCTTGTAGGCGCTGTGTAGAGGCTATGTAGGATCTGTGTGGGATCTGTGTAGGAGCTGTGTAGGAGCTGCCGAGTGCAACGAGGCTGCGATCTTTCCCCCAACACATGAATCCCAAGCAAAAAGATCAAAGATCAAAAGATCGCAGGCTTCGCCAGCGCCTACGGTGCCCGGCGGGAGCAAGCGCCCTCGCCACCAGTGCGCTGAGCCCGTCAGTGGTGCCAGGCCAGCGCTATAAACGCGGGCTACTCATCGCTAGAGGCTTAAGGCCGCTTTTCAGCTATAATCCCGCCCTTTAGCTGCCCCGCACCCCTGGGTGCGCGGCACATTCATTTTTCGCGGCGCTTGTCGCCCGTATGCAGACATAAGAGGCTAGACCCTGTGGCATTGACGATTCTTGGCCTGTCCGGCGCCCTTAGCCATGATCCTTCCGCAGCGCTGTACATTGACGGCAAGCTGATCGCGGCGGCCGAGGAAGAGCGCTTCGTACGCGATAAACATGCAAAGAACCGCATGCCCTACGAGTCGGCGAAGTTCTGTCTGGAGCAGGCCGGCATCAAGCCTTCGGACGTCGATGTGGTGGCGATCCCGTTTGCCCCGATCAGTCTGTTCGGCGAAGCTCGCTGGCACTACGCCAAGCGTTACTGGTACGCACCGGACCGCGCCCTCGATGCGATCCTGATGGGCAACCGTCGCTACAAGCGCTATCGCCGCAAGATCGTCTGGTGCCTGGAGCAACTGGGCTTCGATCCGAAAAAGATCAAGATCGAGCCGGTCGAGCACCACTTGGCCCACGCCTCCAGTGCCTATCATTGCTCGGGCTTCCAGGAAAAAACCGCGATCCTGGGCATCGATGGCAAGGGCGAATACGCCACGACCTTCTTTGGCTACGGTGAAAACGGCAAGATCCACAAGATCAAGGAATTCTTCGATCCGGACTCCCTGGGTGGCCTGTACGGCGCGATCACCGAGTTCCTCGGTTTTGAAATGCTCGACGGCGAATTCAAGGTCATGGGCATGGCGCCTTATGGCGACGCCACCAAGTACGATTTCTCGCGCCTGGCTTCGTTCGAAAACGGCGAATTGGTGATCAACACCGACTACGCCAACGTGATCGGCCTGCGCCGCTATAAAGAGAAGGGCAAGGGCTTCTACTTCTCGCCGAAGCTGATCGAATGGCTCGGCCCGAAACGTGAAGGCGACATCGCCGACGAGCCGTACATTCACTACGCGGCGAGCATGCAGGCGCTGTTCGAGAAGCTCGCATTGCAGATGATCGACCACTACCTGGGCGACGTGCTCAAGGAAACCGGCAAGCTGGCCTTCGCCGGTGGCTGTGCGTTGAACGTCAAGCTGAACCAGAAAATCATCGCCCGTGATGACGTCAAGGAGCTGTTCGTGCAACCGGCTTCCGGCGACGCCGGTACGGCGGTGGGCGCGGCCGCTTATGTGTCCCACGCCCGTGGCGTGCCGGTAGAGAAGATGGAACACGTCTACCTCGGCCCGGCCTACAGCAACGAAGACGTGATCGCCGCGTGCGCCCGCCACCCGAGCAAGCCAGCATGGCGCAAGATCGACAACACCCCCGAGCGCATCGCCAAGATCATGGTCGACGGCAACCCGGTGGCCTGGTTCCAGGGCCGCATGGAGTTTGGCCCGCGTGCCTTGGGCGGTCGTTCGATCATCGGTTGCCCGAGCGCCAGCGGCGTGGCCGATCGTATCAACGAGCAGATCAAGTTCCGCGAGCGCTGGAGGCCTTTCTGCCCGTCGATGCTCGACACCGTTGCACCGCAGATGATCAAGGTCGATCACCCGGCACCGTTCATGACCTTCACCTTCGAAGTCGCCGAAGAATGGAAGACCCGCGTGCCGGAAGTCGTCCACGAAGACGGCACCTCCCGGGCCCAGGTGCTCAAGCGCGAATACAACCCGCGCTACTACGACATGATGAAGGCCCTGGAAGTCCTGACCGGCAACGGCGTGTCGCTGAACACCTCGCTCAACCGCCGCGGCGAACCGATGATCTGCTCGCCGACCGACGCGCTGAACATGTTCTTCGGTTCGGACCTGCAGTACCTGATCATGGAAGACATTCTGGTGGTCAAAGACGGCGTGGATGCTTATGACTGAGATGTTGGTCAGTGTCATCATTCCAGCTTACAACTACGCCGAGACATTGCCGCGAGCGGTGAATTCTGTCATTGCGCAGTTGGGCGAAGCCCAGGCAGAGCTGCTGGTGATCGACGATGGCTCCACTGATGCGACGCCTCAAGTTGTAGAGCAGTTGCTGGTCGAGCATGCCGGGGCCTTTCGAGCCCTGCGCAAACCCAACGGTGGTCTGTCGTCGGTGCGGAACCGTGGGATCGAGGAAGCCCGGGGCCAGTACCTGATCTTCCTTGATGCGGATGATGAGATGGCGCCGGGCGCGCTGGCGGCTGTGGCCCGGCATGTCGCCGATAACCCCGAGAGTCGTTTGATTATTGGCGGCCATTGGTCGGTGTTCTCCGACGGTCGTCGCGTCCGGCACAGCGCCACGCCCTTGCCGGTGACGCCGCGTGAACGTGTTCGTGGCTATCTGCTGGAAAAGACGGTATCGCTGTCCAACGGAGCCTGTGTCATGCACCGGGAGGTGTTTGGGCCAGGCAATTATCCTTTGCACCTGCGTAACGTCGAAGATATACCTGTGTTTGCCCAAGTGCTTGCGCGCTTTCCATGTTCCACATTGGATCAGCCGCTCGCGCTGATCCACAAGCATGATGACAGCATGCGACATGACCTCAAGCAAAGCCTGGCGGCGGGGGTGGGTATGGTGGACGAGGTGTTTGCTCCTGCGCGGATGCCGGCGGAGTTGCAGGACCTGCGTCAGGCCTTTATCGCCCAGCGCTGCCTGTCGTTGTTCCGCGACTGCTATAGCGCTGGGGACTATGTCCATGCAAAGGCTTTTTATGCCCGAGCCGTACGAACCAACTTTTTTTCGATCATGCGCTGGTCCTACACCCGCAAGGCCGTCCGGTTGTTGTTCAAGTGAGCGCTTCGAGTCCTGATCACGCTGTCTTCCAGGCCGACGACAACTGGGCCCGAAAAGCTCGTGAACTGGACCTCTATCGCTGGAAATTGTTGCGTCAGCGTCATGGTCGCCTTGGCAGTTTGTTGCGGCTGCTTCGCGATGTGATGGTTGATATCGCGGTCGGACTGCGTGCCAAGGCATGCTTGAGAAATTCGGTAGACACCACGCCCTGTGAGGTGCTGCTGCTGCATTCGGCGCCAAAATCCATGGCGTTGCAGCGCAAGAATATCCTGATCGATGCACTGCGCAAGCGAGGATGCCGGTTGACGGAGGCTGCGCTTCGATCGCCCTCGCATGCTTGTAGCGAACGCATGCTTTTGGCTCCGCCACAGTCCGTGCCGCTACGTTATCTGGTCTATGCCGCCCACGCCCAGTGGCTGGTGATGACGTATCAACCAAAAGTGTTGATCAACGAGCGCAATGGCAGTCTCCATGCACCGTTCCTGCGTCTTGCATTGGCTGCGCGTGGCGCCCGGTTGCTGCATCTGGCCCACGCGACGACGCTGGAATCCTCTCGCCGGCTGGGAATGAATGACTACGATTACTACGGTGTCTTTGGTCGTAGTTCATGGGTGGCGTTGCAAGAGCGGACGTTGCGGTTTGGCGAGTCGACGGTGGTGCTGCTCGGTTCGTACCTTGCCGATGAAACTTATGATTTGCCTGTTGCGGATCCAGCGATCAAGACATTATTGATCCTGGGGGTCGGGCCGGATCGCGAGAAGGAGTCCGGTTATCAAGAAACCTATCGGCTACTGCGTGAGTGGGCTGGACGCAATCCTCACTACCGTGTGCTGTTCAAGCGCCACCCGCGCAGCAAGGCTCAATTCTGGAGCGATGCGGCTACACGTTTCTCCAATATCGAGCTATTGGATATCAATCAGTCATTGGCCCAGGCTCTGGCGCGGGCCAGCGTTGTGGTCAATATCATGTCCAATGCCGGAATAGAAGCCGGCTTGGCTGGTCGGCCGGTCATCTACGTAAATGCTGGCAGTGATGTGGATATTTTTGCTCACGCCTTGTTTTTCGGGCCGCAGGTGCGTGACGAGGGGGCTTTCTCTCATCAGTTGCAAGCGCTTGAGCGCAATTATCCAGAGTCCGTGGCAAAGGCCCGAGGTTTCGCCGATTACCATTTGGTCTACGGCTCCCAAGGGCTGGCAAAAACCGTCGAGCTGATCGAAGGCTTGCTGCAAGGCGTGGACCCCGAGCGAAAATTCGAAACCTTCAGATTGCCCGCTGCCGGTTGACATCGATCTCCGGCAAATCAGGCGTTGAGCGCCGTTCTAAGCTCCAGTTCACTGCACGTCTGTTGGTGACTAAGGTAGTGCTGCAGAAACTGGTCGTCGCGCAGTAGCCATTCGCGGTCCTGGCGATAGCGCAGCATATGCTTGAAGTTGCGTAGGCGCAGGCCTTTGCGCAGTGGTCTGCCATAGGTGCGCAGGTCAGCTATATCAATCAAACCCAAAGAGTTTTCGGGCGTCAGCACGACGTTCCCCAGGTGCGCCGAGCGAAAATAGATACCGCTCTGATGCAGGCGTGCCATGAACTCACCAAGTTGTGCGCGAAGATTGCCAAGGTCGTCGCTGCCCAGCAACTGACGAAGCGTGCTGCCGGGCAGAGGGTCGTAATGGACGGCGTCACGCTCAATTGAGGGAATGCGATAGACGTGGCGAATGTGCGGGCATTCGATGCCGCGCCCCTGCAAAATCTCGCAGTTGTCGGCGAAGCGCTTGGCGTAGGGCGACCACAGTGCGGAGGTCAGCAGCCGTTTGCGGCGAAACAGCTTGAACATCGAGCCATCAGCCAAGCGCAGCACTTTATCCCCCTGGCGGTCAGCTTCGAGGACATCGGCACCTTCACGCAGGCTGAGGTAAACAGTATGGTCGAGCGTTTGCATCAAGGCTCCGGGGCTTGGCCCGATGGGATGGGCAGCCGCATATGTTAACGCAGTGTGCGGGCTGCAAAAACCGCTGTGGTATAGTCGCGCCAATTTTCCAAGATGCTCGCTCTGTGTAAGGGCCTGCATGGCGCCGTCTTCCTGGAAGTTCCATGATAAAAACGCTGTTCATTTCCTTGGCCAAGCATCAAGGCCTCTATTTCAATCGCTTGCTCAGCGAAACCGAATTACAGGGTAAAGTCGTCACTCCCCAACAAATGCCTTGGCCGAGGTCTCTGCTGATCTCCAGGGTCATTTCGCGCGTCGATTGGTCGAGCTTGATCCAGGAAAAATGCGAGGAGCGGCGAGTCAAGAACAAGTACGACGGCCTTCTGTATCGCTTGCTGTTACGCCTCGAACTTTTTTGGATGGCACTGCGCGCCCAGGCTTTGCTTGATCAGGAGCGTCCTGATGTATTGGCGTTCTGGAACGGTTCTCATCGTTATTGCCGATTGTTGGTGGCGCTCGCGCCGACGGGCTGCAGGATGTTTTTTTTCGAGAATGGTTTGTTGCCCGATACAACGACGGTGGACCCGCGTGGCGTGAACTATCTGAATGCGGTTCCGCGCGAAGCCGATTTCTACCTCAATTACCCGCATTCGGTACCAGAGGACCAGGCGCCAGCGGTGCTGATTCCCCGTGCGCCTCGTACTACCGGCCCGGCGCCGATTGCACTGCCTGGGCAGTTTATATTCATTCCGTTCCAGGACGATCGAGACAGCCAGGTCCGGCTGTTCTCTCCGTGGATCAGGAATATGCGCGAGATGTTTGCGCTGGGCGAGCGCCTGGTCGAGGAGACTGGCCTGACGGTAGTTTTCAAGGAGCATCCGTCCAGCCGCGAGACGTATCCCGAGCTGCACGAGCGCTGTCATGAGCGCCTGCTCTTCGCCAATGGCAATGCCACACAGCAGCTGATCGAAGCCTGCCAGTTCGTGATTACCATCAATTCGACCGTGGGGCTGGAAAGCTTGTTGTTGGGCAAGCCCGTCCTCACGCTGGGCCAGGCTTTTTTCAACATCGAGGGCCTGGTGATGCATGCCGACGACCCCGAGCGGGTGGTGGAGCTGTCTCGTGCATTTCCCAAGTGGCCGCTCAATGAGCGTTTGCGGCGCAACTTTCTCCACTACCTTTCCGAGCACTACTGTATCAAGGGTGGTTGGAAGAATGCGGATAGAGCCCAGCTTCAACGGGTTACGGATCGGATATTGAGTAAAGTTGGATGCTGAGGAATATGAAAAGACTTATCGATAAGGATGTCTTGGTGGCATGGGCGTCCATTGGCTTTCTGGTTCTGCTCTGTGGGGCGTGGGTCCTGCCGAGCAATAAGGTGTATCACCAGATGTTGATTGTCCTGCTGTGGCTGCCCGCCTTGCTGGCGTTGTTCCATCGGGATTTCAGGCTGCTGTTCAAGCAGCCGGAGTGGGCGCTTTTTGCATTATTCATGGCTTGGACGTTATTGGTCTTGTTGGTTGAGGGCGGTGACAGCGGTTTCGGCAAGGCGAAAGTTACGCTCTACGTGACGCTGACGCTGTTCGGCATTTTGCTGGCGGCACAGAACAGTAAATGGCGGCTCGAATCGATGTTGTTGTATGCGTCGATCCTGGGCGGTTTTTTTGCTTTGGCCTCCTGGATCTATTTCTATGAGTTTGCCGCTCAGCCTTTTAGCGCACGAGTGCTTGCCATTGGCGTATGGAACACCGCCATTCCGGCCGCGCATGCGGTGGGGGCGCTCGCAATCATTGGCATTTTTACGATGCAGACCAAACGTTTCAGTCCTTTGGCAATGATGCTGTTGGTCATTCCTTTCCTGGGATATGCGATGTTTTTGGGCTTCAATCAGACCCGCGGTGTATGGGTAGGCTTGGCCGCGGGTTTGTTGGTAACAGGCGTGGCCAGGCCGTCGAGGCTGACCGGAGCGTTGATCTTTCTAGGCATTGCCGGGGTAGCATTCATCGCTATATTCAAGCCCGAGATTCTATTGCAACGTGGAATTTCCTATCGGCCGCAACTGTGGGGCGCTGGTGTTCGATTGATAGTAGAGCATTGGGCGACGGGGTTGGGCTTCCATGAATATCTCATTCCGATCCCTGAACTCTCGCGGTCGTTCAAGCATCCCCACAACCTTTTTCTGGATACCGGTGTACGTCTCGGTGTGCCTGGCCTGATATTGTTTTGTTCGCTCTGGCTGGCCGCTGGCTGGCGTGGTTGGGTTTCACGTGCGCAGCCGCTGGGTCAGGTGTTGCTGATACTCTGGGTTTTCTCCGGCACGTCATTGCTGACAGACGGCATTGGCCTATGGCTCAAACCTAACGCGGATTGGTTCATCACGTGGCTGCCGATTGCGTTGAGCATTGTATTGGCTGCTCGTGGTACGCCTGAAATCAGCGGTTCCATCCGGAGTATCCCTGCTGCTGGCTGATAACGCAGTGCGGTGAAGAAGTCCTTCCGCATGCCCTGCCACTTCGTCCTGTGTGGGCCGATTTTGTCGTTGGTTCGCTGTTACAATCCGCAGCCTGTCTGTCTTTTCAAACGTGCGAGGCGCACCGAATGGCCAATTCCGACCAGCAATCGAGCATGAAGATCTACCTGCGATTGCTGAAATACGTACTCCCGTATTGGGGCGCTTTCGCCGTCAGTATCGTTGGCTTCGTGTTGTTCGCATCCAGCCAGCCGATGCTGGCGGACATGCTCAAGCATTTTCTCGATGCGCTGCAAAAGCCAAATGACACCCAGTTCATGGGGGTCTCGCTGGTACTGGGTGTTCCGCTACTGATAGTACTGATTGCGGTCTACCAGGGCGTCGGTTCATTTCTTGGCAACTACTACCTCGCCAAGGTCGCCCGGGGCGTGGTCCATGACTTGCGGTGTGCGTTGTTCGACAACCTGCTGACCTTGCCCAATCGTTATTTTGACAACCATAACTCTGGCCATCTGATTTCCCGCATTACCTACAACGTGACCATGGTCACCGGTGCCGCCACCGATGCCATCAAGGTAGTCATCCGAGAAGGCCTGACCGTGGTGTTCCTGTTCGGCTACCTGCTCTACAGCAACTGGAAAATGACTTTGGTGTTGTTGGCGATATTGCCGGTCATTGCCGTCCTGGTGAGCAGTGCCAGCAAGAAATTCCGCAAGCAAAGCAAGAAAATCCAGGTGGCGATGGGCGATGTGACACACGTGGCTTCGGAAACCATTCAAGGCTACCGGGTGGTACGCAGCTTCGGCGGCGAACACTACGAAATCGAACGGTTTCATAAGGCCAGCGCGGATAACATGAACCGCAGCCTGGGCATGACCCGCACCCAATCGATCTACACGCCGATGTTGCAGCTGGTGATCTACATCGGTATGGCGGTATTGATGTACCTGGTGCTTTACCTGCGTGGCGATGCCTCGGCGGGAGAACTGGTTGCCTACATAACTGCCGCCGGGTTGCTGCCTAAGCCTATCCGTCAATTATCGGAAGTCAGCGCCACGATCCAGAAAGGGCTGGCGGCGGCGGAGAGCATTTTCGAGCAACTCGACGAAGAACCGGAAGTCGATACGGGTACCCAGGAAATAGCCAGGATCAATGGCCGTTTGGAAGTGCGCAACCTGAGCTTCCAATACCCTGGCACGGAAAAGCTTGTGCTCGACGATGTTTCCTTTACTGCCGAAGAGGGCCAGATGGTCGCATTGGTTGGGCGCTCGGGCAGCGGCAAATCGACCCTTGCCAATCTGATTCCCCGCTTCTACCACCATGACAAGGGCCAGATACTGCTGGACGGAGTGGATGTCGAGCAATACAAACTGACCAACCTGCGTCGCCATATCGCCCTGGTAAATCAACAGGTGACGCTGTTCAACGACACTGTTACCAATAATATCGCCTATGGCGACCTGGCCGGCGCACCGTTTGAAGACGTATGCAAGGCCGCTGAAGACGCTTATGCGGCCGAGTTCATCGAGCAGATGCCTCAGCGGTATGACACTTTGGTGGGTGAGAACGGAGTCTTGCTTTCAGGTGGCCAGCGCCAACGTCTGGCGATTGCCCGGGCTTTGCTCAAGAATGCTCCGCTGCTGATTCTTGATGAGGCGACGTCGGCCTTGGACACTGAGTCCGAGCGTCATATCCAGGCAGCCCTGGACCAGGTGATGAAGGGCCGTACCACCCTGGTGATTGCCCACCGGTTGTCCACCATTGAAAAGGCTGACCTTATTCTGCTGATGGATAAAGGCCGTATTGTCGAGCGAGGCACACATGCCGAGCTGTTGGCATTGAACGGCTTTTACGCACGCCTGCACGAAAAGGATTTTGTCGAGGAAACTGACGAGGCGGCGAAGGAGTCCTTCGTTTGATCCTGAGTCATTGGCGGGCCTGGCGAGAAAGCGGTTGGACACCTATAGACGCTGCGGCTTACGCCCGAGCCTGGCATCAGTTCGGCGGCAGCGTGGCGACACACCCTGATGTGGTCGAACGCCTGGCCGGGTTGGTGGGCATCGCGGTGCGTTATCTTGGATGGTTTGCCAACGGCCAACTGTGTGCCGCCATGCCAACGTGGGGTCGTCATGTTGCGCTGTCAAAAGATGTGCTCAAGCGTGAAGGCAAGCGGGGCATGATCGATCTTGGCAATGCCGAGGTCATCCTGCCCGTCCGTGAAGACGCCCAGATTCGCCTGCGGCACCGCATGCGCTATGTATCGGAACTCAATGCCCCGCGGGTTCTTGGCCTCACTGAGCAGTCCGAAGGTCTGGCACTGGCGCGGGAGCCTGAGGAGTACAGCAAGAAATTCCGTTATAACCAGCGTCGTGAGCAGCGGTTGCTTGAGGACGCCGGTGGCACTATCCGGCCGATACTGGAGTTGTCCGCCAGTGAACAGGCCGCCGTTTATGCCGACTTGTTCCAGCGTCGATGGAATTTCGAGGCGCCTGGCAGGACGCACCTGGCCGAGGTGTTTAGCCTTTTGCGTGAGTTCATGACCGGATCGCTGATCTACCTGAATGACGAGCCGGTGGCCATCCAGATTCTCTATAGGGTCGAGGCGCCCAAGTGGGTCAGCCTGGAATATATCAACGGCGGGGTTGACCCGCAGAGTCGCGAGTTCAGCCCTGGCAGCGTGCTCAGTTACGTCAATACCCAGGCCGAGTGGGAGCATGCCCGGGCGCTTGGGAAGCCGTTGCGTTACTCGTTCGGCCGTGCCGACCGTGAATACAAGGACCGATGGTGCAAGCGGGTTCCGGTCTATCAGGTTTGAGCAAAGACACAACCCATGAGCGAGAGAGACAAACCGTGAGCGCACGCAAGCAGCAATTGCTAAAACGTCATCGTCAACGCAAGCGCCTGCTGCTGGTTGGAGTATTGTTGGCAGCGTTGCTGCTTGGCTATACGGTGTCGTGGTGGTCGCTCGTGGTGTTTCTTGTGGTGGGCTGGGTTGCGCACGAGGCCTGGCTCTCCGACCATCTGTTCTATGCCCCCGGTGACGACTATCGCTATGAGTTTCCGGCGGGCACTCCGCAATTTCCTGTCACGCTGAGGGACGGCTGCCTGCAAGTCGCGGGAGCGTTCGATACTCATCAGACATTGGTCTTGCAGGTACGGGTCAAAAGCAGCTGGTTGGGGCATTTTCTTGATCCCCAGGTTCTGATCGGGGATGACCGTCAGGACTTGGAGAGGGGGGTTGGCGCAGAGCGTTTTCTCAACCTGACCGGGCAAGGGCAGGCACTGGCGTCCGGAACCCTGGCGCTACGTGGCCGTTTTTGCAGGGTTGCGCCACAGGCGACGTTGCATGTCCTGAGCAACCCGGATTTCGCACAGCAGCGTTTGCTGATCGTCGCACCACATGCCGACGATGCCGAACTGGCGGCCTTCGGGCTGTATAGCCGCGCGCCAGAGGTCGCTATCGTTACGCTCACCCAAGGAGAGATCGAGGCTGAGCGTTATCGCGATATGGGCCTGGACCCTGCGCAAGCCGCTCGTCTCAAGGGGCGCTTGCGCAGTTGGGACAGCCTGGCGGTGCCTTTATGGGGCGGGGTGGCGCAACAGCAATGTGTTCAGCTGGGCTACTACTGCCTGCAATTGGACGCCATGGCGAAGGCGCCGACCCAGAGCTTCGGTTCGCTGGAGTCGGGCGAGAACGATATCCGCGAAGTCCGTCGATTCAATGCCCTGAGCCTGCCGGGTGACGTTGATGGCATGCCCACATGGCGTAACCTGGTGGCCGACCTGACTCACCTGCTCGAACATCATCGACCCGAGGTGGTCCTCACGCCGCATCCAGAGCTGGACCCCCACAGCGACCACATCGCGGGCACGCGGGCGTTGATGGAGGCGATCGAACTCAGCGCCTGGCGGCCGCAAACATTACTGTTCTATGCCAACCACCTGCACGACAACGACCGTTGGCCGATGGGCCCTGCGGGTTATGGCATCGCGCTGCCACCCGCCATCGAGCCTTTGCCGGCCGATGGGTTGTGGAGCCCTTTGCTGGATGCTTCCGTGCGCATGGACAAGGCTATGGCCCTGGGTATGCAACATGACCTGCAGGGCCGTCCTCCGTTCAAGCGCCGCTTGCGCCGCGCCATCCAGCGGCTGCTAGCCGGGCGCCGCTGGCCTCGTACCGGAGAGGACGAGTTCTTTCGAAAGTCGGTTCGCCGGCACGAACTCTTCTGGGTCCGGCGTTTGGGTATGCCACCGCAGGATGACGGCCAGGCCCGCCGCCCCTGATTCGTTGAGCTGGCGGAATTGGCCTGTGCTTTACTTCTGAGCAATCGGTAAGCATGGGAGGTGCTTGATTCATGGAAAGAATGTCAAAAGCGGCATCCATCGAAAAACAGAACCCGGCTCACGCGTTGACGATCTCCCCGCAGGCTCGGGCCGCGATCAAATTTCAACAACCGCGATGCATCTGGTTGACTGGCCTTTCCGGGGCGGGGAAGTCGACCCTGGCCAATGCATTGGATGTGCGGCTGCACGAGCAGGGCTTTCACACCTGCCTGCTTGATGGTGACAACCTGCGCCGGGGGTTGTGCAGCGACCTTGGCATGACGCCTGAAGCGCGCAAGGAAAATATCCGACGCATCGCCGAAGTCGCGCGGCTGATGGTGGACGCCGGGCTGGTTGTGATTGTCGCGGCCATTTCGCCCTATCGAGCCGATCGTGAGGCCGCGCGACATTTGTTTCCTGAGGGATCCTTCTTTGAGGTCTACGTCAGCACCCCCTTCGAGGTGTGCGCGCGGCGTGACCCCAAGGGCCTCTATCGAGAGGCGCGTGCCGGACGGCTGAAAAATTTTACTGGCCTCGACAGCCCATACGAAGCTCCGCTGGCCCCTGATTGCGATATCGACACCGGCGACCTGGAACTGAGCGAGGCTTGCGAGCGGTTATGGGCATCGGTACAGCCCTGACCCAACAATCTGTCACATCCGGCTACAGCCATGGACGAGCCTTCTCCAGCCCTGTGCTAATATCCCCGCCCTGTTCATTTTGTATGTGGAATGCTCCATGAAGTTGTCCATGCCGCGATTCGATCAAGCCCCTGTATTGGTGGTCGGCGATGTCATGCTCGACCGCTACTGGCATGGCGGTACATCACGGATTTCCCCCGAGGCCCCGGTACCGGTGGTCAGGGTCGAGCACATCGAGGATCGCCCCGGCGGTGCCGCCAACGTTGCCCTGAACATCGCCGCACTCGGCGCTCCGGCGTCGCTGGTGGGCGTGACCGGCGATGACGAGGCCGCCGACAGCCTGGCCAACAGCCTCAAGGGCGCGGGTGTTCGGGCGATTTTCCAGCGCATTGCGCATCAGCCAACCATCGTCAAGCTCCGAGTCATCAGCCGTCACCAGCAATTGCTGCGCATCGATTTCGAAGAACCGTTCGCCACCGATCCGCTGTCCCTCGGTGCCGAGGTCGATAATCTGCTCGAAGGGATCAAGGTCCTGGTGTTGTCGGACTATGGCAAAGGTGCGTTGAAGAACCATCAGGTGCTGATCCAGGCTGCTCGTGCCCGTGGCATTCCGGTGCTGGCAGACCCCAAGGGCAAGGACTTTTCCATCTACCGTGGCGCCAGCCTGATCACGCCGAACCTCAGCGAATTCGAAACCATCGTCGGCGGTTGCGCTGATGAACACGAGTTGGTGAGCAAGGGTGCACAGTTGATGCACGACCTTGAACTGGGGGCGTTGCTGGTCACCCGAGGCGAGCATGGCATGACGCTGCTACGGCCTGATCACCCGGCCCTGCATTTGCCGGCCCGAGCCCGTGAAGTGTTTGACGTGACGGGCGCCGGAGACACCGTGATTTCCACGCTCGCAGCGGCCATCGCCGCTGGCGAAGAACTGCCTCACGCAGTAGCCCTGGCGAACCTGGCAGCCGGTATCGTCGTCGGCAAGCTCGGTACGGCGGCCATCAGCGCTCCCGAGTTGCGTCGTGCCATCCAGCGGGAAGAGGGCTCCGAGCGGGGCGTATTGGGCCTGGAGCAACTGCTGCTGGCGGTTGACGACGCCCGTGCCCACAACGAAAGAATCGTGTTCACCAACGGTTGCTTCGATATTCTCCATGCAGGCCACGTGACCTATCTCGAACAAGCCAGGGCACAGGGCGATCGCCTGATCGTCGCGGTCAATGACGATGCATCCGTGAGTCGCCTGAAGGGGCCGGGGCGCCCAATCAACAGCGTCGACCGACGTATGGCAGTCCTGGCCGGCCTTGGCGCGGTGGACTGGGTGATCAGCTTCAGCGAAGGCACGCCGGAAAACCTGCTGTCCCAGGTCAAGCCAGATGTGCTGGTCAAGGGCGGTGACTATGGGATTGATCAAGTCGTGGGTGCGAATATCGTCACGGCCTACGGTGGCACCGTGAAGGTATTGGGGCTGGTGGAAAACAGTTCGACAACAGCTATTGTCGAGAAGATTCGCAGCCGCTGAATCTTCTTGCCTTCGGGGAGGTCCTACATGGCAAGTTTCTACCTTTGGGGGGTCGAGCTTGCCCACCGACTCTGGTTGTTTCGGTCGGTGGCTAATTAACTTATGAAAGTCATGCTTCTGGTGATGGCTGAACAGCGTGTGATTCTCGACCGCCTGTATCAGGTCGTGCAGGAAAACTGCAATGACTGCACCGTCTATCGCTTGACCAAGCAGCAACAAAAGAAGCTTGGCCGATTCCTTGTCTCGGTCAATTATCAAGATTTCGACCGGGTGGTGGTCTTTTCGCGGGTCAAACGCCTCGCCCCGCAGTTGAGCGTATTGAAGTGCATTCCGGGACTGATCTTCCTTGAACACGACGCTTATCAGAACTACATGCGCGAAAGTAAATACTACGGCGTCTATTCACGCCTGTATCGCCGCTTGCCCAGTTGCCGTGCCTTGGTGTCAGGGGCGCTGGTGGCCCGCCGGATGCAAGCCGAGAACATCGATGCTGTGTTCGTTTCCAAAGGTTATGACGAACAGATGCTGCATAACACCGGCAGCGTACGCGATATTCCCGTTGGTTTTCTCGGCAGCCTCAAAAGCACTGAATATGCGCGACGCCGAGCGTTGCTTGAAGCCTTGGCTCAACGCACCGGTATGTTGGTAACGCGTACTCAGTCAGGTCGCGAATATCTGGAAACGCTCAATCGCATCAAGATTTTTGTCAGCGCCGACCTGGGCATGGGGGAGTTCATGATCAAGAACTTCGAGGCCATGGCCTGTGGTTGCGTGCTGTTGGCTTGGAGCCAGGGCGAGGAAGACCGATTGCTGGGCTTCGAGGACATGGAAAACACCGTCTTCTATCGCTCCGAAGAGGAGGCGGTGCAGAAGCTCGAGATGCTGCAGCGCGATCCGGAACTGGCCGCGCGAATCGCCCGAAATGGCCAGGCCTTTGCCGAGTGTCGCTATTCGTTTGCGCGCGTCGGGCGGGTCTTGGCCGAGGAAATCCAGCGTGATATGCGTCCCTGGCAAGCCCCCTCGGCGCTCACTCGCGGTTGGGTCAAGCTGCGCTATGGCATGAAGGTGCCGGGGTAAGCGACATGGCGGATCGCGTTCCCCGAATAAACGACGAAATGGCGCTCGACAAATTGCCTGGCGGTCATCAATCGCTGATGGGGGCCTTGCCCCAGGCGTTGAAGGATTGCCTGGAACGGGCGGCGCGGGTGGTGCTGGTGGCGAATAACCCAGCCATCACCGCGGCTGACTTCCAGGCACTCGACATCGGCAGTGACGACGTGGTCGTGACGTTCAATACCTGCGTGAAGTCGGCACTGCTCAGTCCGCACAGCGTTAATGTGTTCGTCCATGGCTTCAATGCCCCCGACGCCTATTTCTTCGGCCTGCCCTACAACGCCGAGGTGCAGCGATTGTTCGGCTTGCCCGACGCACGTTGTTTCACAATGTTGGTGGGGTGCACCGGGAATATGTCGCCACTGCCGGGCGTGACCTTGTATTGGGAGCGCATGCCATTACCCCCTTTGTGGAACTACCCGGTCGACCGGGAGGGTGGCAAGCGCTATGTCGGTCCTTCGACGGGCTTCAACGCACTGGTGCTGTTCGATTGGTTGCGCGGCCATGCGGGTTATAACTATCAAATCTTCACCTTGGGTTTCTCCAACGAAGCGGGAAAGTTCTGGAGCGGGCACGCTTGGGAGTACGAGCGACAGTGGCTGCTCGGGGCCGATGTAACCGTTGTGCCGTTGCAACGCTGCCGTTGGTGGCAAAGGTGGTTTCGTCGCCCTTGAGTCGCATTGGCATGTTGAGTTGCTTGATGCGATGCCGCCGGGCAATTCTTTTTAACGACAAGGGCAGGACGCGTGTTGAAAGTTGCGCTGGCTTTTTTTGGTATTCCGAGAAACTCGGAAATCTGTTTCCCCTCCATTCAAGAAAACGTCCTGGCACAGATTCCTGCCGGGAGCGAAGTGCAGTGTTTTTATCACCTGTACAAAATTGATGAAATCCGCAACCCGCGCTCGGGGGAGCAAGGTGAACTGAAAGCGGACAACTATGTACCGTTCACCACCATGACCGGTCGCCTGGAGTCCACCGAAGGGGTCCTGGAGCGTTGGGACTTCGAACGGGTCAAGGCCTTGGGCGATACTTGGGGAGATGAGCATGCTTCGCTCAGGAATCTGATCTACCAGCTCAATTCCTTGAATGCGGTGACGGCCATGATGGAACCGTTCGATCCGGATTTCGTCGTGTTTGTGCGTCCCGACAACTTTTACCATACAGCGCTGCCCGCCTATATTTTTGCCCACCCCGACGCGCGCCGATTGAATGCCTACATACCGGATTGGCAATGGTGGGGGGGCTTGAACGACCGTTTCGCTATTTGCGGGCGCGATGCCTACCGGGCCTATGGCAAGCGGATCGAGCGCATTTTCGATTTTTGCGAGGCTACGGGCAGGAAACTGCATTCCGAACGGCTACTCAAATACGCGTTGCAACAAGCTCAGGTGAAAGTTTGCACACTGGCGACCACGGCATCACGGGTACGAATCGATGGAGCCTTCGCCGAAGAATCATTCTCGCCCAAGCGCGGCATGGGTAAACGAGAGAATCGTTATTTCCACCTGTTTGCGCAGTGGCGCACGTATTGGGATAAACGACGCTCCGCTTGACGTTATTTATGCAGCGTCCCGCGAACCATGCGCATCAGGCCCATGGCCTTTTTGTGCAAGTTGGTCAGGCCTTGGCGACGAGGCGTGTGCACTTCCAAGCCCTGCTTCACGAGCCAATCCTTCCAGCGGATGCGTTCGTCGCGGACCACCCAACCCTCTTGGCTGGCGAAGCTTTCGGCCAAGTGCAGGCCCCGGGTGCTTGCCGCAACCAGACGATCACGTTTAAGGGTGTAGAGCTCACCGATCGGCTTGCCGTTTTCAAGTGGCATCAGGTACAGGTCGGGGCGCTTGCGGTCCAGGCGCGCTACCAGCTGATCGCCCTCCAATCGTTCATCGACATGGAACAGGCTCAGGGACTTGGCTTCCTTGGGCACGTCCAGGCGCAAGTCATAAATCAATTGCAGCGATGCCGTCGGCAAATGCACATAGGCCCGTGGGCGTTCGATCAGTTGCAGGTTGGCGCAGCGCACCGGGCGGGCCGAACCGGATAGCGGAGCCAGGCGAAACGGCAAGGCTTCGCGATAATGCAGGGCGCTCGAATAAGGCGCGGGCAGCCAGGTGTCGTTGAAGCGTCCGCCGAGCCAACCTTCCGGTGTTTCCAGCAGGCATTCTTCGGCTATTTCGTTGATGGCGGTGAGCAGCGGCAGATTCAATTCATGGGCCGGGACGTAACCGGAGATCAGCTTGAGTACCACGTCGCCGCGATCCTGGCGACGCTGGCGCACCAGTACCCAATATTCACGGTTCTGCCAATGCAAGGTCAGGCGCACCGAGACGCCCAGGTTCGCCAGTTCGAGGGAAAAACGTTCCGCATCGGCCACCGCCACAGGGCGGCGACGCTGTAAGGTCTGGGCGAAATTCAACGGCATTCCGATGCTCTGGTAAGTCAGGCCTTCGGGTGTCGCTTCGACGAATAGGGGCAGGGTCTTGAAGTTGCTTGGATTTTTCCTGATGAGCGTACGCGGCATGTCAGCTCCTGCTTGATGCCGCGCAGGGCGGCTTCAGTTTTGACGTAGGACGTTGGCTACGGTCGCAACGTTATGGGCGAGGTGCAGCGGATCAATGGTGCCGACAATAGCACTGGCAACCCCCGGATGCTCGAACAACAGTTCGAAGCTGGCACGGATCGGGTCCTCTCCGGGGCTCAGGCAGACGTGGCCGCTGGCCAGGGCTTTTTTCACCAGGATCGCCTTGCCGTGCTCGCTTGCGTAGTCAATGACAGCCTTTTCGCTTCGTTCGTTCAGATTGTAGGTGACCATCGCGCAGTCGCCTTGCTCCAGGGCTTTCAAGCCACCGTCGACGGTCTTGCCGGAAAAACCGAAACCACCGATCTTGCCCTCGCGCTTGAGTGCCGCCAGGGTCGGATAGACCTCGCTGTCGTTGAGGATCGACAGATCATTACCGTCCGAATGCACCAGCACCAGGTCGATGTAGTCCGTTTCCAGGCGCTTGAGGCTGCGTTCCACCGAGAACCGCGTATGGCTGGCGCTGAAGTCATGGCGCGATTGGCCGTCGCTGAATTCCTCGCCGACCTTGCTGACAATCACCCAGTCCTGACGCTGGCCGCGCAGCAGCGGGCCGAGGCGCTCTTCGCTGCGGCCATAGGCCGGCGCGGTGTCGATCAGGTTGATGCCCAGGTCGCGCGCCAGCTTGAGCAACATGCGCGCTTCGTCGTCATCGGGGATGCGAAAACCGTTGGGGTATTTGACGCCCTGGTCGCGGCCGAGCTTGACCGTGCCCAGGCCCAGGGGCGACACCGTCGGGCCGTTGTGGCCCAGCGGACGATGCAAGTCATGCAGGGTCGGTTGGCTCATGGCAACAGTTGCTCCCAGGCCGGTATGCCCATCGGCGGTTTCGGCAGGTCCGGCAACGGGGCTGCTTGACTCGGCTGGATGCCGTCGCGTTGCAGCGCTGCGATCACCCGGTCGGAAAAGTCCGGGGCCAGTGCCAACTTGGTCGGCCAGCCCACCAAGAGGCGATCCTGTTCGGCAACGAAGGCATTGTCGGGGCGGGTCAGGCCCGATTGCAGAGGTTCGGCGCGAGCGACTCGCAACGTGGCCCATTGCGCGGTGCTGAGGTCGATCCACGGCAGCAGTTGGCCGAGTTCCTTCTGGGCGACGGCAATCTGCGCGGCAGGTTCACGGGCGACGGCGTCGCCTTCGGCGAGGTCGCCCCCCAGGTACCAGACCCATTGGCCGTCAGCGGCGGGATGGGTGGTCACGGTGACGCGCGGCTTCGGTCCGCCGCCCAGGCAATGGGCATACAGCGGCTTGAGGCCCGGCCCTTTGGCCAGGACCATGTGCAGCGGTCGGGTCTGCATGGCCGGCTGGTCCAGGCCCAGGGCTTTGAGGAGGTCAGCGGTGCCACCGCCGGCACTGAGGACGATGCGCTGGGCGCGGATCTCGCGACCGTCGACCTTCAGCCCGACCAACGCGCCTTCTTCATGCAGCGGCTCGATATGCTGGCCGGCCAGCAGGCTGTCACCGGCCAGTTCCGCCAGGCGGGCGATCAGGCTGGGGACGTCCACAACCAATTCGGACAGGCGATAGACCTTGCCCTTGAAGCGCTTGTCTTGCAGGGCGGGCGGCAGTTGCTCGCCCTTGACCTGGTCAACGCGTCCGCGCACAGCCTTGCTGGCGAAGAAACTGGTGAGGTTGCCGGCCAGGGTACCGGGGGACCAGAGGTAATGGGCATCGGACAGCATGCGCACACCCGCCAGGTCCAGCTCGCCATCACCCTTCAAGGCCTCGCGCCAGCGGCGTGGCATGTCGGCGATGGCTTCCGAGGCGCCGGTCAGGGCGCCATGCAAGGCGTACTTGGCGCCGCCATGGATGATGCCCTGGGATTTGACACTCTGCCCGCCGCCGAGGCTGGCGCTTTCCACCAGCACGGTTGAAAACCCCTGGCGGCGCAAGCGCGCGTTCAGCCAGAGGCCGGCGACGCCTGCGCCGACAATCAGAACGTCGGTGGAAATAACGGATGGCATGAGCGACCTCGGAGAGAATGAAGCGGCAAGTTTCAAGCTTCAAGCTTCAAGTTACAAGCGAGAGGGTATCGCTTTGCTTGCAGCTTAAAGCTTGGAGCTTGCGCTGCTTTAATGTCCTGCAGTCTTCGAAAACAGCTGGATCACCACCACCCCCAACACGATCAACGCCATTCCCAGCATCGCCGGCACGTCCAGTTTCTGCCCATAGATAAACAGCGCCGCGACGCTGACCATGACGATCCCCAGGCCGGCCCAGACCGCATAGGCCACGCCCACCGGAACGGTGCGCACCACCAGCGTCAGCATCCAGAACGCAGTGCCGTAGCCGACGATGACCAGCAGCAAGGGCAGTGGCGCGCTGAGGCCCTTGATCGCTTTCATCGACACGGTGGCGATGACTTCGGCGCAGATGGCAATGGCGAGGTAGTAGTAGGCGTTCATGAGCGAATCCTCTGTGACTGTTGCGTCGTTCGATGGCCCCATTCTAGGGATTGGGCAGATGCGGTAAAGTCATTACCTATCTGTAATCGAGATAGGTTGCGCCATGAATACTCAATGGAATCTGGAACAACTGCGGCTGTTCGTCGGTGTCGCCGAGAAGCGTTCGTTCTCCGCCGTGGCCCGGGATCAGCGCAAGGCCCAGTCAGCCATCAGCAGCGCGATTGCGATGTTGGAAGACGACTTGGGGGTGAGCCTGTTCGAGCGCAGCAGCGGTCGTCAGCCCAAGCTCACCGACGCGGGCGTGGCGCTGCTTGAGGAGGCCCGGGAAGTGTTGCGCCAATGCGAGCGCCTCAACGGCCGTGCCCTGGCCTTGATGCGTGGGCAGGAAGCGTCGCTGCGCCTGGCCCAGGACGAAGCCATGCCCTATCAGCCCGTCATCGACAGCCTGGCGGCGCTGGCCGAACGATTCCCCACGCTTGAAGTACAACTGGCCAGCGCCGCCCAAGGCGATGTGGCGCGCAAACTGGTGGAGCGTCGCGCGGACCTCGGGTTGTTGTTCTATCACGACCAGATCCCCGAGGCGTTGGAGCGCCGGGTGCTGGGCAGCGTAGAGATGGTCACGGTGTGCGGCCGGGATCATCCGCTGGCAAACCACGATTATGTGTCCTGCCTGGAAATGGCCCGGCACCGGCAGTTGCTGATGGCGACCCAATCCAGCGTCTATCCCGGCAGCGAGCAGGCCAGCCCGCAGGTCTGGCGCGCTGACAGTTTCTACGTGCTGGCCGAGTGGTTGAGAAGTGGCCTGGGCTGGGCCTGGTTGCCCCGGCACGTTGTGCAATACCCGGCGTACCTGGGGGATATGGTCGAACTCAACAGCGAATGGACCCCGCCGGCCCTGGTGGTCGAGCTGGTCTGGCGCCGTGACGAACCCCTTGGCCCCGCCGCCCGGTGGCTGGCGGAGCGTTTTGCCGTGCAGTTGCAGGCGATCGGCTGAAAAACCGATAAACTCCGCCGCCATGAACAGAATTCTCTATAGCGCGTTGTTTTACTTGGGGCTGCCACTGGTAGCGATTCGGCTGTGGCTGCGGGCTCGCAAGGCGCCGGCGTATGCGCGGCGTATCGGCGAGCGGTTCTCGTGGGGCTTGCCGGCGATGGTGCCGGGCGGCATCTGGGTCCATGCGGTGTCGGTGGGCGAAAGCATCGCCGCCGCGCCGATGATTCGCGCGTTATTGCAACGTTATCCACAGCTGCCCATTACCGTGACATGCATGACGCCCACCGGTTCGGAGCGGATCAAGGCGTTGTTTGCCAATGAACCGCGCATCCAGCATTGCTACCTGCCTTATGACTTGCCGTGCGCGGCCAAGCGTTTCCTGGACCGGGTCCGGCCGAAACTGGCGGTGATCATGGAAACCGAACTGTGGCCCAATCACATCCATCAATGCACCCGGCGCGGCATTCCCGTGGCGTTGGCGAATGCGCGGTTGTCGGAGCGTTCGGCGCGCGGTTATGCGCGTTTTCCCAAGTTGACCCGGCCGATGCTCGCCGAGATGAACCTGTTCGCGGTGCAGACCGAAGCCGAGGCCGAGCGTTTTCGCCAGCTCGGCGCCAGGGCGGAAACCGTCGAGGTCACTGGCTCGATCAAGTTCGACCTGACCATCGACCCGCAATTGCTCGAAAGCGCCAGCGCCTTGCGCCGTCAATGGCAAGCGGTGGAGCGCCCGGTGTGGATCGCCGCCAGTACCCATGAGGGTGAAGACGAAGTGGTGCTGGCTGCCCACCGGCGATTGCTCGACAGCTATCCCGATGCGTTGCTGATCCTGGTGCCGCGTCATCCGGAGCGATTCGATTCAGTGGCGCAATTGTGCGAGCGCGAGGCTTTCGCCACGGTCCGGCGCTCCAGTGCTCAACCGGTCGGCCCGCAGACCTCGGTATTGCTGGGCGACACCATGGGTGAACTGCTGTTTCTCTATGCGTTGGCCGACAGTGCGTTTGTCGGCGGCAGCCTGGTGCCCAACGGCGGGCACAACCTGCTCGAACCGGCGGCGCTGGCGAAACCGGCGCTCAGCGGGCCGCACCTGTTCAATTTTCTCGAAATCGCCGCGCAGCTGCGTGCGGCCGGGGCGCTGGCGGAAGTGGAAGATGCCGAAAGCCTGGCCCTGGCGGTGCAGCGCCTGTTCGAACTGCCTCGGGATGCCCAGCGCATGGCCGAGGCGGGATTGGCGGTGATGCGCCGCAACCAGGGTGCGTTGCAGCGATTGCTGGATGGGTTAGGGCGGTTGCTTGCCACACACTAATCGCTGGCCTGGCCCGTAGGAGCTGCCGAAGGCTGCGATCTTTTGATCTTTTGATCTTTCGCTTGGGACTCAAGTGTCTGGGGAAAGATCGCAGCCTCGTTGCACTCGGCAGCTCCTACGCAGCTCCTACGCAGCTCCTACGGCGCCGGCCGCGAGCGCAACTGCTGTGCGGCAGCCTGTGCCAGGTCCGGTGGCAGGAAGTCCTTGTCCGGGTTGTAGTCGGGCTTGAGGTAGCGGGACAGGGCTTGCAAATCTTCCGGGCTCAACGTCCCGGCGGCTTGCTTGAGACGCAGGTTGTCCAGGATGTAGTCATAGCGGGCGTTGTTGTAGTCGCGCACCGAGGTGTACAGCTGGCGCTGGGCGTCGAGCACGTCGACGATGTTGCGGGTGCCCACCTGATAGCCTATCTCCGTAGCGTCCACCGCGCTCTGGTTGGAGATGATCGACTGGCGCCGGGCCTGGACCTGCTCCACATCGGTGTTCACCGCGCGGTGCAGGTTGCGGGTGTTTTCCACCACCTGCCGGCGCAGGCCTTCGCGCTGCTGCTCGGTCTGGGTGAGTTGCGAGTAGGACTCGCGCACCTGGGAGCTGGTCAGTCCGCCGCTGTAGATCGGGATACTCAATTGCAGGCCGATGGTGCGTTGCTCCGCGTCGCCACCGTAGCGCTGGCCGGTGGGGCTCGGGTTGGTGAAGCCGAGGCCGTCGTTGTCGCCTTTGCGGTACTGGGCGATTGCATCGAGGGTCGGCGCGTGGCCGGCCTTGCGCTGGCGCACGGTGTCTTCGGCGGCATCGACGGCGTAGTTGCTGGCCAGCAGGTTGAGGTTTTGCTTGGCGGCGGTGTCGACCCAGGCCTTGGCGTCGTTCGGCGCCGGCGGCAGGATCGGCAGGGTGTGGACGACGCCCTGGATCGAATTGTACTGGCGGTTGGTCAGGGTGATCAGCGCTTCGAAGGCGTCTTCGACCTGGCGCTGGGCGATGATCCGGTTGGCCCGCGCGGTATCGTAGCTGGCCTGGGATTGCAGCACGTCGGTCTTGTCCGACAGGCCCACGTCGAAACGTTCGTTGGACTGGTCGAGCTGGCGCTTGAACGCGGCTTCCTCGGCCTTGGTCGAGGCCAGGTTGTCCTGGCTGCGCAGCACGTTGAAATAGGCTTCGGCGCTTTGCAGGATCAGGTTCTGTTCGGTGGCGGACAGTTGCAGCGACGCTTGTTCGTTGACCGATTTGGCCGCCTGCAGCTGGAACCAGCGGTCGGCGCGGAAGATCGGCTGGGACAGCGTGGCCTGGTAGACCGTGGAGCTGCGCGTGGCGGTCATCGCCGGTTGGTCGAGCTCGGTGCGGGTGTTGTTCAGGTCGGCGCCGGCCGACAGGTTGGGCAGCAGCCCGGCACGGGCCTGGGGCACCACTTCCTTCTGGGCGCCATATTGGGCGCGGGCGGCGGCCAGGTCAGCGTTGTTGTCCACCGCTTCCTGGTACACGCTGACCAGATCGGTCCTGTTGGATAACGGCGCTTCGGCGGCCCAGGCCATTCCATTGGACGCACAAGACACGGCAAGGGCCAGTGAGAGTTTGCGCAGCATGAGGCGATCCCTACGTTCAAATTGAATGCGCATAACAGGCGCGCGGCGTAGCGAGTGTAGTTGCGCCTACGCACGGCAACAATCCTGTATTTGCGCCATTCATCACGGCTTTTGCCCGGGCGATGGCGTTCTGCGCCGGTTGTGTCTAGACTGGCCGGGTTCTTGTCGGGGTGCCTTGCTATGAGGCTGAGATCGAATAATTTCGGATCCCGTTGAACCTGATCAGGTTAGCGCCTGCGTAGGGAACAAGATTTCTCGTCTCCCGGCGAGTCCTCTTGTGCTTCGTCCGGGATGTCGTTCGACCCTTGAACGCACTCGAGCAGCAAGCACAGCGTCCGCACTTTCGTGCAGGGACGCGTCCATTCGTTACAGGTTCGCTCCGACAAAAATCCACTGCCTGGATGTGTGTCTGGAGAGCCCGTGATGACGACAAAATCAAAAAACGCGACCAACCTCAGTGAATCGGCCCAGGTCGATCAGCAATCGGTTCAGCCCTTTACCCGCTCGCAAAAAATCTATGTCCAGGGCAGCCGCCCGGATATCCGCGTGCCCATGCGCGAAATCAGCCTCGACGTGACCCCCACCGACTTCGGGGGCGAAATCAACGCCCCGGTAGTGGTGTACGACACTTCGGGCCCGTACACCGACCCGAACGTGATCATCGATGTGCGCAAAGGCCTGGCCGACGTGCGCTCGCCGTGGATCGAAGCCCGTGGCGACACCGAGCGCCTGGCGGGCCTGAGTTCCAACTTCGGCCAGGAGCGCCTGGCCGACCCCGAGCTGACCCAGCTGCGCTTTGCCCACGTGAACAATCCGCGTCGCGCCAAGCCGGGTGCCAACGTCAGCCAGATGCACTACGCGCGCAAAGGCATCATCACCGCCGAGATGGAATACGTCGCCATCCGCGAAAACATGAAGCTGGAAGTGGCCCGCGCCGCCGGCCTGTTGGACCAGCAACACGCCGGCCACAGCTTCGGCGCCAGCGTGCCGAAAGTCATCACCCCGGAATTCGTGCGTGACGAAATCGCCCGTGGCCGCGCGATCATCCCGGCCAACATCAACCACACTGAACTGGAACCGATGATCATCGGCCGTAACTTCCTGGTGAAGATCAACGGCAACATCGGCAACAGCGCGCTGGGTTCGTCCATCGAAGAAGAAGTGGCAAAGCTGACCTGGGGCATTCGCTGGGGTTCGGACACGGTCATGGACCTGTCCACCGGCAAGCACATCCATGAAACCCGCGAGTGGATCATCCGCAACTCGCCGGTGCCGATCGGCACCGTGCCGATCTACCAGGCCCTGGAAAAAGTCGGCGGCGTCGCCGAGGACCTGACCTGGGAGCTGTTCCGCGACACGTTGATCGAGCAGGCCGAGCAGGGCGTCGATTACTTCACCATCCACGCCGGCGTGTTGCTGCGGTATGTGCCGATGACCGCCAAGCGCGTCACCGGTATCGTCAGCCGTGGCGGTTCGATCATGGCCAAGTGGTGCCTGGCGCACCACAAGGAAAACTTCCTCTATACCCACTTCGAAGACATCTGCGAAATCATGAAGGCCTACGACGTCAGCTTCTCGCTGGGCGATGGCCTGCGTCCGGGCTCGATTGCCGATGCCAACGACGAAGCGCAGTTCGGCGAGCTGGAAACCCTCGGCGAGCTGACCAAGATCGCCTGGAAGCACGACGTGCAATGCATGATCGAAGGCCCGGGCCACGTGCCGATGCAGTTGATCAAAGAGAACATGGACAAGCAGCTCGAGTGCTGCGACGAGGCGCCGTTCTACACCCTCGGCCCACTGACCACTGACATCGCGCCGGGCTACGATCACATCACCTCGGGCATCGGTGCGGCGATGATCGGCTGGTTCGGTTGCGCCATGCTTTGCTACGTGACGCCGAAGGAACATCTCGGCTTGCCGAACAAGGATGACGTCAAGACCGGGATCATCACCTACAAGATCGCTGCCCACGCAGCCGACCTTGCCAAGGGCCACCCGGGCGCGCAGATCCGCGACAACGCCTTGAGCAAGGCGCGTTTCGAGTTCCGCTGGGAGGACCAGTTCAACCTCGGCCTGGACCCGGACACTGCCCGCTCGTACCACGACGAAACGCTGCCGAAGGACTCGGCCAAGGTCGCGCATTTCTGCTCGATGTGCGGGCCGAAATTCTGCTCGATGAAAATCACCCAGGAAGTGCGCGAGTACGCGGCGAACCAGCGCATTGAAGCGGTGGATGTCGATGTCGCCCAGGGCTTGGCGGAGCAGGCTGAGCGGTTCAAGAAGGAAGGTAGTCAGCTTTACAAGAAAGTGTGATTTGAGCTGAAGAGGGCGGTGTTTTCACTGCCCTCATCGCGAGCAAGCTCGCTCCCACAGTGGGTTTCTGTTGTTCACAAGATTTGTGCACGCAGCAGGCCCCCTGTGGGAGCGAGCTTGCTCGCGATAGCGGCCAAAAAAACAACAAATATCCCTCTGAGATAACCACCCTTGAACATCCAACCCAGCACCTACTCCCCCGACACCGCCGTGCCCCTGGACAAACGCGTCTTCGGCGCCCGCGATCTGTTTTCCCTGTGGTTCTCCCTCGGCATCGGCCTGATGGTCTTGCAGGTCGGCGCCTTGCTCGCGCCGGGCCTGGGCCTGAGCGGTTCGTTGCTGGCGATTTTCCTTGGCACGCTGGTGGGCGTCCTGCTGCTGGCGGCGGTCGGGGTGATCGGCAGCGACACCGGCCTGTCGGCCATGGCCGCGCTCAAGCTCAGCCTGGGCAGCAAGGGCGCGAGCGTGCCGGCCGTGTTGAACCTGTTGCAACTGATTGGTTGGGGCTCGTTCGAAATCATCGTCATGCGCGATGCCGCCAGCCTGCTTGGCGCCCGGGCTTTCAGTGAAGGCAGCTTGGGCTCCAACCCACTGTTGTGGACGTTGTTCTTCGGCGCGCTGGCAACGTTGCTCGCCGTCAGCGGACCGCTGACGTTCGTGCGTAAAGTGCTGCGCAAATGGGGCATCTGGTTGCTGCTGGCGGCTTGCATCTGGTTGACCTGGAACCTCTTCGCCAAGGCCGACTTGGCGGCGCTGTGGGGCCAGGCCGGTGACGGCTCGATGTCCCTGGCGGTGGGTTTTGATATCGCCATTGCGATGCCGTTGTCCTGGCTGCCGCTGATCGCCGACTACTCGCGTTTCGGCAAGCGCGCCAAGCATGTCTTTGGCGGCACTGCCGTGGGCTTCTTCATTGGTAATTTCTGGCTGATGAGCCTGGGCGTGGCCTACACCCTGGCGTTCGCGCCGAGCGGTGAAGTCAATGCGTTGCTGCTGGCCCTGGCCGGTGCCGGGTTGGGCATCCCGCTGTTGCTGATCCTGCTCGACGAGTCGGAAAACGCCTTTGCCGACATCCACTCGGCAGCGGTATCGACGGGCATGTTGTCGGGATTGAAAGTCGAGCACCTGGCCTTGGCGATCGGCGTCATGTGCACCGTGATCGCCTGCCTCGCGCCGCTGGCGCAGTACCAGAACTTCCTGTTGCTGATCGGCTCGGTGTTCGCGCCGCTGTTCGGCGTGGTGCTGGTGGACCACTTCATCCTGCGCAAGCGCGGCAGCCAAGTGCAGTCGGCCGCGTTGCGCTGGCCGGCCTTGTTGGCCTGGTTGGGCGGGGTAAGCACTTACCACCTGCTGGCCAATTTCTACCCGGACATCGGCGCAACCCTGCCGTCGCTGATCCTGGCAGGGTTGCTGCAACTGCTGCTGGGCCGGGCCTTCAGCTACGGCCGGGAAACAGCTCGGGCTTGAGGATGCCGTTGAGGCGTGGATAGGCGATCTTCAGTTCGATGTGGCCCAGGGCATACGGCGCGATGGTGCTCACTTCGTACTTGAGGATCACCCCGCCGTAGGTCAGCGCGATGTGCGGGGTTTTCTGGAAGGACCACTGTTTCAGGAAGTCCGGTTCCTGATCCAGCTTCGTGCTGATCAGCCAACTGTTGTGGGCGACCTGGGCGGCTTTCCAGAACGCTTCTTCCTGGCCCGGCAGCAGCATGTCCGACAGCTCCAGCACCTTGTGTTGCTGGCGCGAATAATTGATGAAGCCGCGACCCGGCGTGCCATGGGCACCGCCGGTGTCCAGGTAGCTGGACAACTCGATGATCACCAAGCCGTCATGCTGCTCGCGTACCTTGGCTTGCAAATAGCTGCTGTTGCGCGGCGCGGCGCTGCGCAGGAACTGCTCGCGGTAGGCCGCCAGCGTCGGCGCCACCGGAGCGCCCGGGGTGCGGGTCAATTGCAGCAAGCGTTTCTCGATGATCCCGTCCAGCGCGGGCTCGGTGGGGAAGTGCAGGGTGTCGATGTTCACCAGCGGGCAGTCGGCACTGGCGCAGCCGGGTTGCAATTGCTCCGAGGCATCGCGAGTAGTCTCCAGCGGCGCTCGGTAATTGGGTTGGAACAGGCTTTGGCAAGCACCCAGGGTCAGGGCGATGGCGGCCAGGGAAGCAATCTTGAAAAGCGACATGGGCGTCCTTCGTGGAACAGGGAAAGGCAAAAAGTTACCCGCTTCGACTGTCAGCAGGGCAATCAGTTCGCCACTAAGCTCATTAGAGTAATTTTAAGGGCAGCCGTCCATCCCGATCACCGGAAAGGGGCTGCATCAAACGGTACGGGCGCGTTAGGATGGCGCGAAGCCGAGGTTGGAACCTCGTATTGATCCATTGCACACGAGGATTGTCATGACTGATTTCGCCAACGCCACACCGAGCACCGTGGAAATCGTCGAGCGCGAGAGCTGCTACAAGGGCTTCTACAAACTTGATCGCGTGCGCCTGCGCCACGAACTGTTCGCCGGTGGCATGAGCCGTGAAATCAGCCGTGAGCTGTTCGTTCGCCACGACGCGGTGTGCGTGTTGCCCTACGACCCGCAGCGCGATGAAGTGGTGCTCATTGAGCAGTTTCGCGTCGGCGCCATGGGCAAGAGCGCCAATCCCTGGCTGGTGGAATTGGTGGCCGGCCTGATCGACAAGGACGAGCAGCCGGAAGAAGTTGCTCATCGTGAAGCGCAGGAGGAAGCTGGGCTTGTCTTCGCCGCGCTCTGGCCGATGACTAAATATTTTCCATCGCCGGGCGGCAGTGACGAATTCGTGCATCTTTTCCTGGGGCGTTGCGACAGCACGGGGGCGGGCGGCCTGCATGGCCTGCTGGAAGAAGCTGAAGATATTCGCGTAAAGGTCTGGGCTTTCGAAGACGCCCTGCAAGCGGTGCGCGACGGGCGTATCTGCAACGCTGCCAGCATCATTGCCTTGCAATGGCTGGCCTTGAACCGTGATGAAGTGAGGGGGCTATGGTCCTGAACAAGCTGCGCGATCGTTATCGCGTCGATCTGGTGGGGTTGCAGGCTGCCTGCGAGGCCAACTACGCCCGCCTGATGCGCTTGTTGCCGGACATGCGCAATGACCCATTGCCGCGTCGCATCGCCGTGACCCACGGTGACCAGATGCTCGGCGTGCTGGCCCTCGAAGTGCTGCAGACTTGCCCGTACACCACGACTTTGCAGGTCCGCCAGGAACACAGCCTGCCATGGCTGCCGGTGCCGCAGCTGGAAGTTCAGGTCTATCACGATGCGCGCATGGCCGAGGTTGTCAGCGCCGAACATGCACGACGCTTTCGCGGCATCTATCCTTACCCCAATGCGTCAATGCACCAGCCGGATGAAAAAGCCCAGTTGAACCTGTTCCTGGGCGAGTGGCTGAGTCATTGCCTGGCGCTGGGCCACGAGTTCGAAGTCGTTCGGTAGTCGTGAACGCTGGTTGTGAACCGGTTCCGGTTCGCGGGTTTCCCCTTTCGATCTTCCCCAGCATAATTGCCGCTTCATGCAACGGCGTGATTGCGCCTGGGAGAGAGCGATTTGCCGAGCGTATCCAGCTTGACCACGACCGATGCGGCGTTGTTGGTCCAACTGTCCGACAGCCATTTGTTCGCCGAGGCCGACGCCTCGTTGCTGGGCATGAATACGCGTGACAGCTTGCGGGCGGTCGTTGACCTGGTACTCCAGCAACAACCGAATATTGACCTGATGCTCGCCACGGGCGATTTGTCCCAGGACGGCACGCTGGAATCCTACGAAGCGTTTCGACAACTGACCGCGCGAATCAATGCGCCGGCGCGGTGGATTCCGGGTAACCATGATGAGCCTCGGGTGATGCTCGAGGCGGCGGTCAAGAGCACGTTGCTCGATCCGGTGGTGGACATTGGCAATTGGCGGGTGACGATGCTCGACTCCGCCGTGCCAGGTTCGGTGCCGGGTTTTTTGGCCGAGGAGCAGTTGATCCTGTTGGCCAATGCCTTGAGCGAGGCGCCGGAGCGGCATCATCTGGTGTGTCTGCATCATCATCCGGTGTCGATTGGGTGTGCGTGGATGGAGCCGATCGGGTTGCGTAATCCTGAGGCGCTGTTTGCTGTGCTGGATCGGTTTCCGCAGGTGCGGGCGGTGCTGTGGGGGCATGTGCATCAGGAGATTGATCGGGTGCGCGAGGGGGTTCGTTTGTTGGCTTCGCCTTCGACCTGTATTCAGTTCGAGCCGGGGAGTGAGGATTTTGCGGTGGGTTCGCAGGCGCCGGGGTATCGGTGGCTGCGGCTCTTGCCGGATGGGCGGTTGGAGACGGGGGTTGAGCGGGTGGTTGGGTTTGCGTTCACCCCGGACTATGGTTCCAACGGGTATTGAGGACGACGCGGCCTGGCAGCTTGCCTATTTCTCACTGCTGTACTCCGATCCCATTGTGGGAGCGAGCTTGCTCGCGAAGGCGGCGGCACATTCAACATGGATGCAAGCTGACCCACCGCTTTCGCGAGCAGGCTCGCTCCCACAGGGGATCGGCGGTGTCCACTGATCTTGTAAACGACCAAAAACCCGTGTGGGAGCGAGCTTGCTCGCGATGGCGGCCTGACAGCCGACCAAGGCTTGTGGGAATGGTCGGACACTCTTTCTGATTCAAGCGGACTTTTCCGACGAACTCTGGCGGTTGCCGGGTGGGAAGGGCTGTCGCTAGTCTTTTCCCGTCGCTGCAAATTCAGCGGCCGGGCTTGGAAATCCGATAAGTAGACGGCGCGAAAGCGCCCTTCATGACGTATGCTTGCGGTCGTTTTTTGACCATGCTTTCGTTATGGCGGCTGTGCGCGGGAGACCTTCGGGTCTGTCGGGCTCGTTTACCCCGGTTTTCCAACCTGCGTACGGCTGCCACCCCCTCGCTTGGAAACGAACGTGGCAGCTCCAACCTGTAGACGGAGTGTCACCCTATGTTCAAAGCCACACCCAATCCCCCCGAAACCGATCCCCAAAAACTCGATGAAGCCGCCAAGCGTGCCATCGATCTTTATCTCGACCCCAAACCTCAAGCCACAAAGAAAAAAACCTCAGGTCAATTGTTCATTGTCGCAAAGAGCGCAGACACCGAAACCCTCCTGGCCAACCTCAGCGAAACCCTGGCCTCGGCCAACGCCATGCTCGGCGACCTGGCTTTCGATCTGGAGGGCTCGCGCCGGCATTTCGCCTTGGGAGTGCAGCAGATGATCGAACTCGGTGAATTGCTGGCGAATCGGGCGTTGGACATCGTCGAGCCACGCTAGGGCAGAGTAGGTTTTCGTGGCGAGGGGATTTATCCCCGCTGGGGTGCGAAGCAGCCCTAAGGCCAATCACCTTGGGGCGTCAGACTGTCTTGCATTCGGCTTTTTGGGCGCGCTTCGCGCCCCAGCGGGGATAAATCCCCTCGCCACAGGTTTTGTGTTTGTCCTAATAACCATCAGATCATCCGCCAATCCCCACAAACTCCCTGTAAACTCCGGCCTTTGCCCAACACCCAGGGAGTCGGCAATGTCGGGTTCGATCCTTTATATCCATGGCCTCAACAGCGCCCCGGCGTCGACCAAGGCCAGCCAATTGACACAAGTGATGACGCGCCTGGGCCTCAGCGACCAGCTACAGGTGCCGGCCCTGCATCACCACCCCCGCCAGGCCATCGGTCAGCTGGAGCAGGCGATTGCAGAACTGGGGCGGCCGCTGCTGGTCGGCAGCTCGCTCGGCGGCTACTATGCGACTCACTTGGCCGAACGCCACGGGCTCAAGGCCCTGCTGGTCAACCCTGCCGTGAGCCCGCATCGGATGTTCGACGGCTACCTGGGCACGCAGAAAAATTTATACACCGACGAAACCTGGGAATTGACCCACGACCACGTGACGGCCCTGGCCGAGCTGGAAGTGCCGGCGCCCCGGGATCCGCAACGGTTTCAGGTATGGTTGCAAACCGGTGACGAAACGCTGGATTATCGCCACGCCCAGCAGTATTACCGCGCCTGTGCCTTGCGCATCCAGGCCGGCGGCGACCACAGTTTCCAAGGGTTTGCCCAGCAGTTGCCGGCACTGTTGAGTTTTGCCGGCATTGGCGCCGATTTGTACCAGGCGATCGACTTCACGTCGCTGTGAGCCATCGCCCCTTTTCATTTGAACACTGACGACGAGACCCCATGGCCACTCCCAGCGCTAGCTCTTATAACGCAGACGCCATCGAAGTCCTCTCGGGCCTCGACCCGGTGCGCAAGCGCCCCGGCATGTACACCGACACCAGTCGGCCGAACCACCTCGCCCAGGAAGTCATCGACAACAGCGTCGACGAAGCCTTGGCCGGGCATGCGAAGTCGGTGCAGGTCATCCTGCACGCCGATCACTCGCTGGAAGTCAGCGATGACGGCCGCGGCATGCCGGTGGACATTCACCCGGAAGAGGGTGTGTCGGGCGTCGAGCTGATCCTCACCAAGCTCCACGCCGGCGGCAAGTTTTCCAACAAGAACTACCAGTTCTCCGGCGGTCTGCACGGGGTGGGTATTTCCGTGGTCAACGCCTTGTCAACCCAGGTGCGGGTGCGGGTCAAGCGTGACGGCAATGAGTACCAGATGACCTTCGCCGACGGCTACAAGGCCACCGAGCTGGAAGTGGTTGGCACCGTCGGCAAGCGCAACACCGGGACCAGCGTGTATTTCGCCCCGGATCCGAAGTATTTCGATTCACCGAAATTTTCCGTCAGCCGCCTCAAGCACGTGCTCAAGGCCAAGGCCGTGTTGTGCCCGGGGCTATTGGTCAGTTTCGAGGACAAGGCCACCGGCGAGAAAGTCGAATGGCATTACGAAGACGGCCTGCGCTCCTATCTGGTGGACGCGGTCAGTGGTTTCGAACGCCTGCCTGACGAGCCGTTCTGCGGCAGCCTGGCCGGTAACAAGGAAGCCGTGGATTGGGCGCTGCTGTGGCTGCCCGAAGGCGGCGAAAGCGTCCAGGAAAGCTACGTCAACCTGATCCCCACGGCCCAGGGCGGCACCCACGTCAACGGCTTGCGCCAGGGTCTGCTCGACGCCATGCGCGAGTTCTGCGAGTTCCGCAACCTGCTGCCCCGCGGCGTGAAGCTGGCGCCGGAAGACGTCTGGGAGCGCATTGCCTTCGTCCTGTCGATGAAGATGCAGGAACCGCAATTCTCCGGCCAGACCAAGGAACGCCTGTCGTCTCGCGAGGCGGCGGCGTTCGTGTCCGGCGTGGTCAAGGACGCGTTCAGCCTGTGGCTCAATGCCAACCCGGAAACCGGCCTGGCCCTGGCGGAGCTGGCGATCAACAACGCCGGCCGTCGTCTCAAGGCCAGCAAGAAAGTCGAGCGCAAGCGCATCACCCAAGGGCCGGCACTGCCGGGCAAGCTCGCCGATTGCGCCGGGCAGGACCCGATGCGTTCCGAGCTGTTCCTGGTGGAAGGTGACTCCGCCGGCGGTTCGGCCAAGCAGGCGCGGGACAAGGAGTTCCAGGCGATCCTGCCGTTGCGGGGCAAGATCCTCAACACCTGGGAAGTGGACGGCAGTGAAGTGCTGGCCAGCCAGGAAGTGCATAACATCGCCGTGGCCATCGGCGTCGATCCGGGCGCCGAGGACATGAGCCAGCTGCGCTACGGCAAGATCTGCATCCTCGCCGACGCCGACTCCGACGGCTTGCACATCGCCACGTTGCTCTGTGCCTTGTTCGTCCAGCATTTCCGTCCGCTGGTGGACGCCGGCCACGTCTACGTGGCGATGCCGCCGCTGTACCGCATCGACCTGGGCAAGGAAATCTACTACGCCCTGGACGAAGCCGAGCGCGACGGCATCCTCGACCGCCTGGTGGCCGAGAAAAAACGTGGCAAGCCGCAGGTCACCCGATTCAAGGGCCTGGGCGAGATGAACCCGCCGCAGTTGCGCGAAACCACCATGGACCCGAACACCCGTCGCCTGGTGCAGTTGACCCTGGATGATTTCGCCGCGACGACGGAAATGATGGACATGCTGCTGGCGAAGAAACGCGCGGGCGACCGCAAGTCCTGGCTTGAATCCAAGGGTGACTTGGCCGAGGTCCTGGCCTGATGCGCAAGGGTTTTGCCCTGGCGTTATTACTGTGGGCGGGGGGAGCGGTCGCAGGGCCCGCGCCGGAGTTGAAGCTGCTGTCCGAGCATGCCGTCGACGGCATGCGCGGCGGCAACTTGTCCGGCTTGGCGTTGTGCGGCAACGAGATGTGGACGGTGTCCGACCGCGACGACGACCGGGTCTATCGCCTCAAACCCAGCGATGTAGCGGTCTGGCAGGCTGAAACAATCGACATCCAGGTGCCGACGGTACCGGACAACGGTTTGCCGTGGGGCTTGAGATCTCGCACCTGGGCGACGTCGTTCCTGCGCGGGGGCGAGCTGGATTTCGAAGGCATCAGTTGCGACAGCGCCGGTAATCGCTATCTGGTCAGCGAGTCCCACGCCGCCGTACTGCAAATACCGCCGACAGGCGCTGCATCGTGGTTGAAAATCGCCCCGACGATGATTCGCCAGGCGCGGGGCAGCGGCATGTTGCTGCACTTCAACGCCTTGTTCGAAGGCCTTGCGGTCAACCCGGCCGGCGACCGGCTCTGGCTGGCGGCCGAGCGCGAACGCCGTGGCCTGCTGTTGATCAAGCGCCAGCAAACGGTATGGGACTGCGACGGCAATTGTGTATTGCTCAGCGAAGCGGGACAGGAGATGCAGCCGCCGCAATTTCCCAAGGCCAAGGCGGTTTCCCGGGATTTCGCCGATCTGTCATTGTTCGACGGCAAGCTGTTCACCCTGGAACGAAACGCCTATCAGATCTGCCGGCGCGATCCGCAGACTGCCCAGGTCGAGCGCTGCTGGTCCTTCGCTGCCGAGGCGCTGCAGGATAATCGCCGTTACTCGCAAGCCTATGGGCTGGCCGAAGCGCTGGTGGTGGACGCCCAAGGTGCATGGATGGGCCTGGACAACAACGACGGTGCCCGTGCCGACGGCGAGCGGCGACCCATCATCTGGCGCTTCGCCGCGCCGGACGGTGGCTGGGGCGCCTCGCCATGAGTTGGCAACCGCTGGGCACGAATGCCCCGGAAGAATTTGAATCTACCCTGCGCGATGGCACCACGCCGTTGCGCCAGACAACGAACTTGATGAGGCCCGCATGAGCGACATTCTTGCAGACAGCTTGGACGGCGTAGAGCGCCGATCGCTGGCTGACTTCACCGAAAATGCCTACCTCAATTACTCCATGTACGTGATCATGGACCGCGCCTTGCCGCACATCGGCGATGGCTTGAAGCCGGTCCAGCGGCGGATCATCTATGCCATGAGCGAGTTGGGGCTGGATGCCGATTCCAAGCACAAGAAATCGGCGCGTACCGTCGGCGACGTGCTCGGCAAGTTCCACCCCCACGGCGACTCGGCCTGCTACGAAGCCATGGTGCTGATGGCCCAGCCGTTCAGCTATCGCTACACGCTGGTGGACGGCCAGGGCAACTGGGGTGCACCGGACGATCCCAAGTCCTTCGCGGCCATGCGCTACACCGAGGCGCGGCTGTCGCGCTATTCCGAGGTGCTGCTCAGCGAACTGGGCCAGGGCACCGCGGACTGGGGGCCGAATTTTGACGGCACCCTCGACGAACCCCTGGTGTTGCCGGCGCGTTTGCCCAATATCCTGCTCAATGGCACCACCGGTATCGCCGTGGGCATGGCCACCGACGTGCCGCCGCACAACCTGCGGGAAGTGGCGACGGCGTGCGTGCGTTTGCTGGACGAGCCGAAAGCCACGGTGGAGCAGCTCTGCGAGCATATCCAGGGCCCGGACTACCCGACCGAAGCGGAAATCATCACGCCGCGCGCCGATCTGCTGAAAATCTACGAGACCGGTCGCGGTTCGGTGCGCATGCGTGCCGTCTACCACATCGAAGACGGCGACATCATCGTGACGGCACTGCCGCATCAGGTGTCCGGGGCCAAGGTCCTGGAGCAGATTGCGGCGATGATGCAGGCAAAACCGTCGAAAGCACCGCAAGTGGCCGACTTGCGCGACGAGTCCGATCACGAGAACCCGTGCCGTATCGTGATCATCCCGGTCAACAGCCGGGTCGACCACGATGCGCTGATGCAGCACCTGTTCGCCAGCACTGACCTCGAGTCGAGCTATCGGGTGAACATCAACATCATCGGCCTGGACGGCAAGCCACAACTGAAAAACCTGCGGGCATTGTTGGTGGAGTGGCTGGAGTTCCGGGTCAAGACCGTGCGCCGACGCCTGCAATTCCGCCTGGACAAGGTCGAGCGCCGCCTGCACCTGTTGGACGGCTTGTTGATCGCCTACCTCAACCTGGATGAAGTGATCCACATCATCCGCACCGAGGAGCACCCCAAGGCCAAGCTGATCGAGCGTTTTGCCCTGAGCGAAATCCAGGCCGACTACATCCTCGACACCCGCCTGCGCCAGTTGGCCCGCCTGGAAGAAATGAAGCTGCGCGCCGAGCAGGACGAGTTGCTCAAGGAGCAGGCCAAGCTGCAAGCCTTGTTGGGCAGCGAAGCCAAGCTCAAGAAGCTGGTGCGCACCGAACTGCTAAAGGACGCCGAGACCTACGGGGACGACCGTCGCTCGCCAATCGTCGAGCGCGCCGAAGCCAAGGCGTTGAGCGAGCACGACCTGCTGCCGAACGAGAAAGTCACAGTCGTGCTGTCGGAAAAAGGCTGGGTACGCTCCGCCAAAGGTCACGATATTGACGCCGCCGGGCTCTCCTATAAGGCCGGGGATGGCTTCAAGGCCCTGGCGCCCGGGCGCTCGAACCAGTTCGCGGTGTTCATCGACTCCACCGGGCGCAGTTATTCGGTGCCGGCCCACACCTTGCCATCGGCCCGTGGCCAGGGCGAACCGCTCACCGGTCGTCTGACGCCACCGCCGGGTGCAACTTTTGAGTGCGTGCTGATGCCTGATGATGACGGGCTGTACGTTATTGCTTCGGACGCCGGTTACGGGTTCGTCGTCAAGGGTGAGGACCTGCAAGCCAAGAACAAGGCGGGCAAGGCGCTGTTGAGTCTGCCGAACAACGCCAAGGTCATCGCACCGCGTCCGGTCATCGATCGCGAGAACAATTGGCTGGCGTCGGTGACGACAGAAGGGCGGTTGCTGGTGTTCAAGATCAGTGACCTGCCGCAGCTCGGCAAAGGGAAAGGCAACAAGATAATCGGGATTTCCGGCGAACGGGTGGCGAGTCGCGAGGAATATGTCACGGATATTGCAGTGATACCGGAGGGTGCCACGCTTGTGCTGCAGGCTGGAAAGCGTACGCTTTCACTGAAAGCGGACGATCTTGAGCATTACAAAGGTGAACGCGGTCGGCGGGGCAACAAGCTTCCAAGGGGTTTTCAGCGGGTGGATGCGCTGCTCGTCGAAAACCTCAATTGAGCGTGCTAGAGGGCTCGGTCTGCGATTAAATGCCGCAGATCGGAGTTTTGGCGCTGGAGTCGGGACGCATATTCACGGATGATAGGCCCTTTCAAGCGCCGGCGTGGCCGAGCGTTCTTCATAATGACCGAGTATTTTTCACTGTGGTAAGCCTTGTGGCCGCCACCTGGACGAGACGATGACTGCTCTGCGCCTTCCTATTTTGTGGCTCGCCGGCCTGCTTGGCCTGGCGGGCTGCAGCATGAACCAGCCGGTGTCGCTGTACCAGCTGGACAGCGGTACCCCGGCCCAGCCTGCGCAAAGCACAGGCATGGCCGTATTGCTTGGCCCGGTTCTGATCGCTGACTACCTGCAGCGTGAAACCCTGTTGCAACGCCAACCCGACGGCAGCCTGCAAGCCGCCACTGATGGCCGTTGGGCTGGTAGCCTGTCTTCCGATATCGATCAATTGCTGTTGCGCCAGGTGGCCGGACACCTGGACAGCCAGCGCGTGGTGCTGGCCCCGGCCAACCAGGGGTTCACCCCGGATGTGCAAGTGCTGTTGTCGATCACCCGGCTGGATTCAGGGAAATCCCAACCCGCCGTGCTCGATGCCCAATGGCGTCTGATCGACCGTCGCGGCACGGTTCGCGAGAACCGCATCGTTCACCTGCAAGAACAACATGCAGGTACGACCGCTGCACAGGTCCAGGCACAAGGGGTGCTCTTGCAGCGCCTGGCCGAGCAATTGTCCGTGTCCCTCAAGCCTTTGGCCAACCAGCCACCTATCGCGGAAGTACCGCGCAAGGCGGCTCCGGCCCCGGCAACCAAGCCGGTTGAAAAGGAAAAGGACAAGATCCCCATGGCCTTGCCGATTCGTACGGACATGGAAGTGTTCAGGTTCTGATGGTTTGAGATGGATGCAAGACAAGGCCCGCGTTGATGCGGGCTTTGTTGTTTCTGGCTCCAAGGATTTCAGTGCCTGTCCTGGCCCTATCGCGAGCAAGCTCGCTCCCACAGGAGATCTACGGTCGCATGAAGATCCCTGTGGGAGCGAGCTTGCTCGCGATAAGGCCAGTGAAGGCAACAAAAAAAGCCCGCGGATGATCACTCATCCGCGGGCTTGATTATTCCAGGGCCCAGGCCTCAGGCCTGACGCTCATGCATCCGCGCCAGTTGCCGCTCCAGCATCGACGGATATGGCTCCATCAAACGCTCCACGCAGCAAGCGCCTTCGGGGCTGGCGATGGGGCGAATGCGCGCGCGTTGGCGGATCAGCGCGTCGTCATTGATCTTGCGCTCCACCAGCAGCAGATTGCGGCTGTGCTGGGAGAGGGCCAATGCGTCCTGGGCGGTTTCGGTCAGCAGCAGGTCGATCTGGCTCAAGCCGTACAACCCATCGCCCAACGTCAGGCCCAGTTGCAATTGCAGGGTAATGCCGCTGTCGGCGACTTCGATCTGCAACTGGTGACCCAGCGCCCGCAGCAGCTCACCGCAGCAGATGGCGTTGGTCAGGTAGTCGTCGCCGCTGTCCTCGGTGTGGAACAGCATCAGCGTGCTGCCGTCGTTCAAGGTGTGCAGTTCGCCCTGATAAAGCGATGCGGCCTGATCGAGGCAATCGCGATAGCGTTCGAGTAGCTCCTTCAGGCGCGCCTGGGGCAGGCGGCGCAGTTGATCCTGGGCGCCCAGTTGCACGGCCAGCACGGCGCTGTGCTGGGGCAGGTTCGAGGCGACAGGACGGACCGCCGGTTGAGGGGCGCCGGCCACCGAGTCGTCTCGCAGGTCGGCAAAGGCGTCGTCGTCTTCCTCATCCTCGACAGCACGGACCACATGGCGCGGCGCAGGGCGGGAGGCAGGCATCGGCGCGCTTTCGTCGAAGCCCGGGTCACGCAGGTTGCGGACCTCGAAGCCTGGCTCGGCATCGTCTTCGTCGACGTAGTCGATGTCTTCAGGTTCCGGCACAGGCTCCGGTTCCGGCGCGAAGCTGGCATGAAGCTGGCGGGCCAGGTCGCCGATTTCGTCCTGGCGCTGGGTCGCCGGCGTGTGTTCATCGATGTCCCGCAGCCAGACACGCAATTGCAGCAACGGCGTGGAGATGTGCCGTCCCAGGCGCAGGCTCAAGGCCAGTGCCAGCGCCAACAGGATTGCGCTGAGGATGCCCATGCTTTGCAGGCTGATGGTCATCGGTTGCTGGAATTGGTCCATGTCCAGGCTGATGCGCAGTTGCCCGGCAGTCACGTCCTGGAAAGTGATCTTGCTCTGGTACATGCCGCCGGTCTCGCCCAGCAGGCCAGGTTTGGGGCGCTGGCCGGCCTCGGCGAGGATGCGGTTGTCCACACTGTAGATGGCGGCATGGGCGACCAGTTTGTTCTTGGTCAGGTTGTTGAGCAGCACGTTGAGGCTGAGGATGTCGTTGGACACCAGCAGCTCGGTGGCGGACGTGGCGGTCTGGGTGGTCAGGCTTTCGCCCAGGGCATCCGCCTGTTCGTGCATGGCCTGCTTGAATTGCAGGCCCATCACGCAGGCATAGATGACCAGGGCCAGGGCGACCAGGATCACGTTATGGCTGGCGATGCGCAATGCAATCGGCACGCGACGATGGCGCAATGCACGGAAGATCAGCAGGAAGAAATTGTCGGTTTTGACTGGCGTGGGCCGGTTCACTGAGCTCGGCTCTTTGTCCGTGAAATTGACGCGCAGTATAGCGACAGGCCCATGACCGGCAAAGCACTGGCGGTGCCCGATGGTCACTGAATGTGGGTAGAATGCGGTTTTTTTCCACCTGCGGGGGTGCGCCTTGCGCGAAATCGTCCTGATAAACATCACTGGCAGCGACCGTCCGGGTCTGACTGCGGCCATTACCGGCGTTCTGGCCCAGGGTGGTGTGAACATTCTCGACATCGGTCAGGCGGTGATCCATGACACGCTGTCGTTCGGCATCCTGGTTGAAATCCCGGACGCCGAACAGAGCAAGTCAGTGCTCAAGGACATCTTGTTCACGGCCTACAAGCTCGACCAGCAGGTGCGTTTCACCCCGGTGTCCGAAGCCGACTACCAGCACTGGGTGGCCGGCCAGGGCAAGAAGCGCCATATCGTGACGCTGTTGACCCGCAAGGTGACTGCCGAGCAGTTACAGCGTGTCAGTTCGATCACCGCCCACTACGGGCTGAATATCGACCACATCGACCGGCTGTCCGGGCGCATGCCGCTCGATACCCCGGCTGACCAGGGCAAGGGCTGCATCGAATTTTCCGTGCGCGGCGAACCGGCCGATCCCCAGGCGCTGCGTGCCGAATTCCTCAGCGTCGCTCAGGAACTGAACGTCGACATCGCTTTCCAGGAAGACTCTCTGTTCCGTCGTAATCGCCGCTTGGCAGTGTTCGACATGGACTCGACGTTGATCGAAGCCGAAGTCATCGACGAACTGGCCAAGGCGGCGGGCGTGGGCGACAAGGTCTCGGCCATCACCGAGCGGGCCATGGCCGGTGAGCTGGATTTCCGCGCCAGCTTCAAGGAGCGCCTCGCATTGCTCAAGGGCCTGGACGTCAGCGTGCTCGATTCCATCGGCGCCTCCCTGCGCCTGACCGAGGGCGCCGAAACCCTGTTCGCCGAACTCAAGCGCCTGGGCTACAAGACCGCCATCCTGTCCGGCGGCTTCACTTATTTCGCCAAGCAACTGCAGGCCAAGCTCGGTATTGACTACGTGTTCGCCAACGAACTAGAAGTGGTGGACGGCAAGGTCACCGGGGTTGCCGTCGAGCCGATCGTCGATGCCCAGCGCAAGGCAGATTTGCTGCGCGAATTGGCCGAGAAGGAAGGCCTTCGCCTGGAGCAGACCATTGCCGTGGGTGACGGCGCCAACGACCTGCCGATGCTGGCCATTGCCGGCCTGGGCGTGGCATTCCGGGCCAAGCCATTGGTCAAGCAATCGGCCCGGCAGGCGATTTCGACCTTGGGGTTGGATGGGGTGTTGTACTTGCTGGGTTTCCGCGATCGCGACGGGCAGGTTTGAGCAAACGCCGATCTGTGAACTTCGCATACTCGTGCAGGGGAGCTCGCTCCCGCTGACCTGCGTAGGAGCTGCCGAGCGAAGCGAGGCTGCGATCTCTTGATCTTGATCTTGATCTTTCGCTTGAGACTCAATGGGTCTTGGAAAGATCGCAGCCTCGCTTCGCTCGGCAGCTCCTACAGTGACTTCCACAACGAATCGAAATCCCCGTCGTGCGTACCGTCCTCCCCGCTGGTGCCTGAGTCTTCCTGGCGATAAGCGAACTGGTTGAAGCTGTGGGTGCTGGTCACCCGGCGATCCAGCCCGGCGCGGCGTTCCTGGCCGTTGGTATTGATCAACACCTTCTGGCCTTCCTGGAAGGGCAGGCGCGGCGCAATCACGGTGGGTGGCAGGTCGATGGCGCTTATCTCGGGAAGCAACAACCCACGCAGATAGTGCCCTTGTTCGTTCTGCTCGCGAAGCAATTGCAGGCCGCAAGGCTGGGCGTGCGGTGCCACCAGCTCAATGCCCATCTGCATGGCGCCATTGCGCACCTGGCGGATCCAGCGCACCACGGCGATGCTCCAGCTCTGGTCGTTGGCATCCCGAATGCCGACCATTTCGCCGGCCTGCAATTGTTCCGGCACCTCTTTCGGCCAGCCAAGGCAATAGCCGCCGGGGCTGTGGTTGATGATCGGCAGATCGTAAGTAGGGAAATGATGCCGGTTGTCGGAGCTGGCGCCATCGTCGTCGGCCGGGTTGACCGGATACTCGATTTCTTCGTAGGGCAAAAGCTCGCTGTCACCGGTGGGCGCGGCGTCGAAGGCCTGGCCCCAGGTGTCATTTTTCTTTGTCGGCGAGGCTTCGAAGTGCGCCTTGCGTGGGCCGGGCGTCTTGAGTATCTCGTTGAACGAACGCTCTCCCCCAAGGTAGTAGTGCAGTGCGCTCATGCCCACGCACAGCGTCAACGTACCGTTGCCCTCGGTGCGTTGGAAGCTGCGTTCGGCGGCCTCGCCCCAGGCGGCTTGCAAGTGATGCAGCGTATCGGCGCTCATGCCGGCGGGGACCGTCAGGGTCGATTCCACAGGTTGTGCCAAGTGGTCGGTGATGGCGCGCACCAAGGGCTGGGGGTCGAAACCCAGCAGGGTGGGTTGCTGTTCGGCGCGGAATTTCGACCGATAACGCGGCCCGACGTCCAGTGCCGGTGCGACGGCGAACAGGCTGGCGGCGGTGACGGCTGGGTCCAGCTTGACCCAATGGCTCCACGGTTCCAGGACCTCGGCCAACCGAGCGATCTGGCTCTGGCGCAATTGATTGCTACGCGAGGCGCCCAGCAGCAGGGCAACAACGTAGGTTTGCTCGATATTCAGTTCGTGAATCTGGCTGGCCAGCTCGTCGCTGACGCTCAGGTGCTGCAATTTGTATTGGCAAGCGATCCGGTACAGCTGGTGCAAATCGAGCCAGACCCCCTCTGGCACCGGGCTGTAGAGCTGGCTGGCGCGCAACAGGGTTCCATCGAGGGCGTGCGTGGCCCGCTGCAATGCCGTAGCCAGCAGGCGCGCCCGGTCCTTGGAGAATTTTGCCGAGATTCGCCCGACGATTTGCTTGTAGCCCATTGCCAGGTGGGCTTGCAGGGCCTGGCACAGGTTGACGATCTTGCGTGAGCGGTCATCCAGCACGATGGCTTGTTGCAGGAAGTGTCGCTCAAGGTGCTTGCAGACGTAATAAACCTCAGGCCGCAGCAGCTCCAGCAATTGCAGGCGATTATCGCTGGGCGTGAGCAGTTGGTTCAGCTCGCCGAGCGCCTGGTACAGCAGGCGGGCGGTTTCGCCGATGTTGGCCTTGGGCAGGTTGGCGATCCAACGCTTGAGGTCGCGTGGCGTGGCATCGCAAAAGGACAGGCGCGACTGGGTCGGTGTCGATATGCGCAGTAGCTGGAGAGGGCTGGTCTCATTCATGCCGTGGACAGGCTCCGGCGGAAATAAACGTATTGTTTCCAACTCTAGCAGTTGTGGGCGAAAGAGGTGCTCTATCTATGCTGGGTACCCTGTGGGAGCAAGCTCGCTCCCACATTTGATCTTTTACTTAGCCTTTTGGCAGTGCCAGGGCCTGGCCCATCTGGACTGGCGAGCCGGCCACCAGGTCTTCGGCCCATTTCACCTGCTCTGGACCAAACAGCACGATGGCCGTCGAACCCAACTTGAAACGGCCCAGCTCGGCGCCTTTTTCCAAGTGGATCGGCGCACGAGCGGCTTCGTCGTAGCGGAAGGTCTTCAGCTCGCGCTTGGGCGGCGTCACCAGTCCGGCCCAGACGGTCTCGATGGACGCGACGATCATCGCACCCACCAGCACGACGGCCATTGGCCCGCGCTCGGTATCGAAGATGCACGCGACGCGTTCGTTGCGGGCAAACAGCTCCGGGACGTTTTCGGCGGTGGTCTGGTTGACTGAGAAAATCCGGCCCGGGATGTAGACCATTTCCCGCAGGGTGCCGGCCAGCGGCATGTGCACGCGGTGGTAATCCTTGGGTGACAGGTAAATAGTGGCGAAATCGCCGCCCATGAACGGCGCGGCATTGGCCGCATCACCGCCCAGCAGTTCCAGCACGCTGAAGCTGTGGCCCTTGGCCTGGAACACACGGCCGTGCTCGATCGGGCCGAGCTGGCTGACGGCGCCGTCGGCGGGGCTGAGGATTGCGCCAGGGGTCTGATCCAGAGGTCGCGCACCGTCTTTCAGTGCACGGGTGAAAAACGCGTTGAAGTGCTCGTAGGCGGTGAGGTCTTCCACCAGCGCCTGGGACATGTCCACTTGGTAGCGCTTGGCGAACCAGGCCGTGAAGGCGTTCTTGAACCAGCGCACGCGGCATTCGGCGATGCAGCCGGCCAGCCGCGACAGCAGGTGGTGCGGCAGCAGGTACTGGGAAAGGATGAACAAGCGGTTTTTCATTAACTGTCCTTAAATCTTCAAAGCTCGATGGGGGTGTCGGGGTGGTTGCCCCATTCACCCCAGGAACCGGCATAGCCTTTGACCCGTGGATAACCGAGCGCCTTGGCCACCAGGTAGGTGAAGCCAGAGCGGTGGTGGGTCTGGCAGTGGGTGATGACTTCTTTGTCGGGCGTGATGCCCAGCTGTTCGAGGATCTGCGGCATGTCTTTGCGGATGCGCAGGCTGCGCGCCGGGTCCATGCCGGCCGTCCATTCGAAATTGACCGCGCCGGGGATGTGTCCGCCCCGGGCAGCGACGACCTTCTCGCCAGAATATTCCAACGGGCCGCGGGCGTCCCAGATCGCCAGGTCGCTGGCGCCGAGACGGCTTTGCAGGTACTCGCGAGTGGCGGTGGGTTCTTCGTGCAGCACCAGGCTGACAGGACCCCCGACCGGCGCCGGGACCTCGGTCGACACTGGCAGGCCGAGGTCCAGCCAGGACAGCAGGCCACCGTCGAGATAGTGATAATTCGAATGCCCGATCACATCGAGCAACCAGATAAAACGCCCGGCCCAGCCGCCGCCTTCGTCGTCATACACCACGTAGACCGCGCCGGGGTCATGCCCGAGTTCGCCGAACAGCGCTTCCAGGTCGGCCTTTGCCGGCAACAGGCCCGGCGCCGGGGGCTGGCCCAGTTGCGTGCGTTTCGGATCGACGAAGCGTGCGCCGGGAATATGACCGCTGCTGTAGCGCGCGGCGCTGGTCAGGTCCACCAGAATCAGGTTGGGCGCAGCGAGGCGCGGCAAGAGCTCGTTCGGCTCGATTACCAGATGCAAGCCAGAGAAGTCAGGCATGTGAGGTCTCCTGGGGGCGCAAAGGGAAAGGATTGTAGCAAGTTCAGCGGCCGCGGTTGGTAAAGGTGTGCAGGGCCCTTTCGATGCATTGCACGGTTTTGCCGAAGGCCTGCACGGTCACGTCCGAGAACGGCCCGCCGCCCTGGTCCACGACCACCAACATGATCACCCGCCCATTGCAGGTCAGTGAGCGCAACAGCAGGTGCTCGCCCCGGAACAAGGCGCGCAGGCCCGGAGGCAGCAAGGCGGAAAATTGGGCGTTGTTCTCGGGGTTCAGGCGAACCTGGGCTTGCTGGGCCAACAAGCGCTGCAAGACTTTGCTTTGGCTGATGGAAAAGCTCATCGCCGCCGCTTCCTTGGGCAGGCCGGCAGTCTGATGCACGCGTACGCTGGTCTGGCTGCGGTCGGCCATCAAAATCATCACCCGGCGCATGCCGCACGCCACCAACGCATTTCGGGCCGAGGTGGTCAGGTGCATGGCGTTGCTGAACGGGCTCGGCTCCACCAGCAGCTCGGCGCATTGCTTGCGCCATTGGCTCAGGTCCTGTGCGCTGGGCGGCGCGGCTGGCAACAAGCCAGGGTGAACACGGCGGCTGCCCCAGGGCCAGATCAACGCCACGGCCGGGTGCCAGAGGTCCGGCATGGCGTGATGGCGGGCACTGGTGGCGGCTTGCTGGTGGAGCTGCTGCTGGAGTTCGTCCATCGGCATCTGCAGATACAGGCTCGTGAGGTATTGCCAGCGAGCGCAGTGCGGACTGTCCCAGGCTTGTTGCGCCGACAGTGCCAGGCCGTTGGCCAGCAGCACGGTGTTGGCTGGCTGGTTGAGCCAGCGGCGCAGGGTCGGATCGTCGTCCAGGCGATTCTGCTGGCGCAGCGGATGCTCACTGTCCCGGGCAATGCGCAGGACCTTGACCAGTTCGCGGCGCTCGTTGAGCAACAGCCGATAGCCTTGCATGACCCAGACCGGCAGGCGCCACGCTTCGACCAGCGCGAGGCAGATCTTCAGCAGGCTGACGCCGAACAGTTCGCGCTCCACGGTGCTGGCAGGCTGGCCTTTATGAACGACCCGCAACTCCCATTCCCCGAGCAGTCGCGGATGAGTCAGGGCCAGTGGCCAGAGCGGTGAAAGAAACAGCAGGCTGCCCCAGTGGATGTCCTGCCACAGCCGCGCCAGGCGGCTGGAAAAAAAGCCATTGGCCTGTTGGGTGGCGTGCTGGCTGATCAATTGCAGTTGGCGCAGGGCGACCGGTATCTGGTGCTCCGGCAACGACGGCAGGCGGGCGAGCAGCTCTTCGGTGCGCTTGAGGCCGAGGCGGTTGATCGCCACTTCGAGATTTTCCGCCGGTTCCGCCAGGGTGCCATGGGTGTGATGGTTGGCTTCGCGGATCACGCTCAGGGCCAGGGCAGGGCTGTCCTGCATAAGCTCGGCGATCTCACGCAACGAGCGTCGACTGTCGGCAATGGCCTTGCAGACCAGGTCGTGACTGGCCTGGGGCACCGGCAAATGAACGCCCTGGAGCAGCTTCAGCCAGCCTTCGAGCGTGGTCGGTCTTGGGGTCGGAACGTTCGTTTCGTTAGCCATGGTTGGACGTGATCATCGCATGGGGTATCTGCGCCCGGAGCGGGGCAAAATTGGCTTTTCGCCGGAACTGGCTATAGTCTGGCGCAGTTTTGCCGATAAGTAGAAGAAGAGATTTTTCAGCTTCCGAATATGACCTTGAACCCGACTTAAATAAGTACTTTCTATCTATGGCTAAAATTATCGGCATCATTGTCGTGTTCGCGAGCGTGCTCGGCGGATACGTGCTTTCCCATGGCAAGATCGCAGCCCTGATCCAGCCTTTCGAGGTGATGATCATCGGCGGTGCGGCCCTCGGCGCATTCTTGCAGGCCAACCCCGGCTACATGACGATGCATGTGCTCAAGAAATCCCTGGGCATGTTCAGTTCGCGCTTCAGCCACACCTTCTACCTGGAAGTGTTGGGGCTGATCTACGAGATCCTCAACAAGAGCCGCCGCGAAGGCATGATGGCGATCGAGGGCGACATCGAAGACGCCGCCGCCAGCCCGATTTTCGCCAAGTACCCCGCCGTACTGAAGGACGCCCGCATGACGGCGTTCATCTGCGATTACCTGCGCATCATGTCGTCCGGCAACATGGCGCCCCATGAACTCGAAGGCCTGTTCGACATGGAGCTGTACAGCCTCAAGGAAGACCTGGAGCACCCCTCCCACGCGGTGACCGGCATCGCCGACGCCATGCCCGGCTTCGGTATTGTCGCGGCGGTACTCGGGATCGTGGTGACCATGGCGTCCCTGGGCGATGGCGACCAGAAATCCATCGGCCTGCACGTCGGTGCGGCATTGGTGGGTACCTTCTTCGGTATCTTGGCGGCGTACGGTTTCTTCGGTCCGCTGGCCCATTCCCTGGCCCATGACGCCAAGGAAGAGCTCAATGTGTACGAGGCCATCAAGGCCTCGCTCGTGGCCTCGGCCTCGGGCATGCCGCCATCCCTGGCGGTGGAGTTCGGTCGCAAGGTCCTGTACCCGGCGCACCGTCCGAGCTTCGCCGAGTTGGAACAAGCGGTTCGCGGTCGCTAAGCCATGGAAAACAATCAGCCGATCATTGTAAAGCGCGTCAAGCGCATCGCCGCGGGGCATCACGGGGGCGCCTGGAAAATCGCCTTCGCCGACTTCGCGACGGCGATGATGGCGTTCTTCCTGGTGTTGTGGCTGCTGTCCACCGCGACGCCGGAACAGAAGATCGCCATCGCCGGTTACTTCAAGGACCCCGTCGGTTTTTCCGAAAGCGGCACGCCCTACATCATCGACTTGGGCGGCTCGCCGACCCTGGCGCCGGACACGACCCTGAACCCGGAGGTGAAGTCGCAACCCCAGCCTGACAAGGTGACGGTGGACTCCGAGCAGGTCGAGGGCATGGCCGAGCAGGTCGAGCGCGAGCGCCTGGAACTGCTCCTGCAGGAATTGCAGAACAAGGTCGAAGAGAACCCGCAACTGCAGAAATTCAAGGACCAGATCCTGTTCGAAATCACGCCTAACGGCTTGCGCATCCAGATCATGGATGCCGAGAACCGGCCGATGTTCGACTCTGGCAGCGCGCGCCTGAAGCCGTATTTCGAAGACATCCTGCTGGCCATGGCCGACACCATCAAGGCGGTGCCGAACAAGATCAGCATCAGTGGTCACACCGATGCCAAGCCTTACATCGGCAAGGGCGACTTCGGTAACTGGGAGTTGTCGGCCAACCGTGCCAACGCGGCGCGTCGGGCCCTGGTGGCGGGCAGTTATCCGGATGAGCAAGTGGCTCGGGTGGTGGGTTATGCATCTTCGGCGCTGTTCGACCGCAAGGACCCGTTCAACCCGGTCAACCGGCGTATCGACATCGTGGTATTGACCAAGAAGGCCCAGCAAGCCATCGAAGGTTCGCAAACCAACGACCTGCCGCCCGACCCTGCCCAAGGCCAAGGCGCCCCCGGCGAAGCACCGGCGACAACACCTGGGGCCGCGGCGGATCCGAACGCGCTGCCGGCGGACCAACAGCCCGTGCCGGCCCACGAATTGCGCGAACGCCTGAACCTGTTCGATGACGCCGCGCCAAAACCGGCGGAGCCGCCAGCGCAGTGACCCACAAAAAAGCCGACCTCTAGGTCGGCTTTTTATTGGGTCATGTTCGCTTGAGACTTGCTTGCCTTTGTGGCGAGGGAGCAAGCTCCCTCGCCACAAAGGCGTCCGGCCAACTCAGTAACTGCTCTCCGGCAAGCTGGCGATGATCGAGCGGTAGCTGTTCATCCGTTGCTGGTGCACGCGGCCTTCTTCCAAGGCCTTGAGCAAGGCGCAACCGGGTTCGCGATCGTGCTTGCAGTCGCGGAAGCGGCAGGTGCCGATCAGGTCGTTGAACTCGATGAACCCGGCTTCGACATCGGCGCGGCTGACATGACCCAGGCCGAATTCGCGGATGCCGGGTGAGTCGATCAATTCACCGCCGCCAGGGAAGTGGAACAAACGCGCGGTGGTGGTGGTGTGGGTGCCCTGGCCGGACAGTTCGGACAACGGCCCGACGCGGGTCTCGACCTCTGGCAGCAGGCTGTTGACCAGGGAAGATTTGCCGACCCCGGACTGGCCGACGAACACGCTGATGCGCCCGTCCAGCTGCCGTTGCAATTGCTCCATGCCGTTGCCGTGATGGGCCGAGACTTCCAGCACCGGATAACCGAGATCCCGATAGACCGACAGCAAGGCGTTCAACGCCGGGGCGTTGTGCTCGTCGATCAGGTCGAATTTGTTGAGCAGCAGCAGCGGACGGATGCCGGCGTGTTCGGCCGCCACCAGGTAGCGGTCGATCAGGTTGGCGTGGGGCTCGGGCAGCGGGGCGAACACGATGACGATCATGTCGACGTTGGCCGCCACGGGCTTGAGCTGTCCCCGGCTGTCCGGGCGGCACAACTCGGTGTGGCGCGGCAGTTGCGCGACGATCACGCCGATGCCCTGGTTGCCGGCACGCCAGACCACCTGGTCGCCGGTCACCAGTGCGGGCAGGTTGGCGCGCAAGTGGCAGCGGAACACCTGGCCGGCCAGCTCGCCTTCCTGGGCCTCGACCTCGACCTGCACACCGAAGTGAGCGATCACCAGGCCGGTCTGTTCAGGCCCCAGGTCGCCCCCCTCCAGGGCTTCGACCGCACTGGATTCGCGTTTGGCGGCACGGGCGGCGCGCTCGCCCTGGATCTTTTCGATGCGCCAGTTCTGACGACGATTGAGTTGGCGTTTGGCCATGGGTGTTCCGTATGAAGAAATGCAGCGAATAGGGTAAAACGGCCGCGAGTTTAGCACGCCCGAGACGCTGCCTAGGCTAAACTGCGCAGCTAAGCCGAGGAGCTCCCCCATGCAAAACCCGCAGAACCTGATCTGGATCGACCTGGAAATGACCGGTCTGAACCCTGACACCGATGTCATCATCGAGATGGCCACCATCGTCACTGACAGCGACCTCAACACCCTGGCCGAAGGGCCGGTGATCGCGATTCATCACAGCGACGAAATCCTGGCCGGCATGGACGAGTGGAACACGCGCCAGCACGGCGGCTCGGGCCTGACCCAGCGCGTTCGCGAGAGCAAGATCAGCATGGCCGAGGCCGAAGCCCAGACCATCGCCTTCCTGGAGCAGTGGGTGCCAAGAGGCAAGTCGCCAATCTGCGGCAACAGCATCTGCCAGGACCGTCGCTTCCTGTATACCCACATGAAATCCCTGGAAAGCTATTTCCATTACCGCAACCTCGACGTCTCGACCCTGAAGGAGTTGGCCGCCCGCTGGGCCCCTGAGGTTCGCGACAGTTTCCAGAAAGGCAGCACGCACCTGGCCCTGGACGACATCCGCGAATCCATTGCCGAGCTGCAGCATTACCGCAAGCACTTCATCAAGTTCTAAATCCTCCTGTAAGCACGGTATAGGAGCCATGTTGGAGCTGTGTAGGAGCGGTGTAGGAGCTGCCGAGTGCAACGAGGCTGCGATCTTTCCCCTGACAATTGAGTCATAAGTGAAGATCAAAAGATCGCAGCCTCGTTGCACTCGGCAGCTCCTACACAGCTCCTACCTAGACGTGCTCGTTCTTCAAGGATCGTTGTCAATGTTGCTGATGCTGTATCTCATCGCCATTACCGCCGAAGCCATGACCGGCGCGCTATCCGCCGGGCGGCGGGGCATGGATTGGTTCGGCGTGGTGCTGATCGCCTGTGTCACGGCGCTGGGTGGTGGCTCGGTGCGTGACGTGCTGCTCGGGCATTACCCGCTGACTTGGGTCAAGCATCCGGAATACCTGGTGCTGACCACCGCAGCGGCGATGCTGACGGTGTTCCTGGCGCGCTGGATGCGCCATCTGCGCTCGTTGTTCCTGGTGCTCGACGCCGTGGGCCTGGTGGCGTTCACCCTGATCGGCTGCATGACGGCCCTGGAAATGGGCCATGGCATGTTGGTGGCCTCGGTCAGCGGCGTGATTACCGGTGTGTTTGGCGGCATCCTGCGGGATATCTTCTGTAACGATATTCCCTTGATCTTCCGGCGCGAACTCTACGCCAGCGTCTCGTTTGCCGCGGCGTGGTGCTATCTGTTGTGTGTCTTCCTGCAACTGCCGAACGAGCAGGCGATCCTCATCACCTTGTTCGGCGGTTTCCTGCTGCGGCTCCTGGCAATCCGCTTCCACTGGGAGATGCCGAAGTTCGTCTACAACGACGAAGTCTGACGCTCGGCGTGCTGGCGCAACGCCCATTCCACATGTTCGCGCACCAGTTCCGATGGATAGTCGCGCCGCGCCTCCAGTGCTTGCAGCACAGGAATCGTTGATGGCGCATTGCCCAGGCCCACCGCCAGGTTACGCAGCCAGCGTTCATAGCCGGCGCGACGCAAGGGCGAGCCTTCGGTGCTGCTGAGGAATTTTTCCTCGTCCCACAGGAACAGCTCGGCGAGTCCGGCGTTGTCCAGGTTATGGCGCGGCTTGAAATCGCTCTCGCCGGATGGCCGGGCGAAGCGGTTCCAGGGGCAGGCGATCTGGCAGTCATCGCAACCGAACACCCGGTTGCCGATCAACGGCCGCAGCTCTTGCGGAATGGCATTTTTCAGTTCGATGGTGAGGTAGGAAATGCACCGCCGGGCATCCAATACGTAGGGGCCGACGAAGGCATTGGTCGGACAGATGTCCAGGCAGGCGGTGCATTTTCCGCAATGCTCGGTGCCGTGGGGCGGATCCACCGGCAGCGGCAGGTCGACAAACAGCTCGCTCAAGAAAAAATAACTGCCTGCCTTGCGGTTCAACACCAGGGTGTTTTTGCCGATCCAGCCCAGTCCGGCCTGCTCGGCAATGGCTTTTTCCAGCACCGGCGCGCTGTCGACGAAGGCGCGATAGCCGAAAGGGCCGATGACCGCCTGGATTTTTTCTGCCAGTTGCTGCACGCGTTTACGGATCAATTTGTGGTAATCGCGGCCCAACGCATAGCGCGAGACGTAGGCTTTTTCCGGTTCGGCGAGCAGTTGGGCCATTTGTGTGTCGCCCGGCAGGTAATCCATGCGCAGGGACACCACGCGCAATGTGCCGGGCACCAGTTCCTCTGGGTGCGACCGCTTGCTGCCGTGGGCGCCCATGTAATCCATTTCGCCGTGGTAGCCGGCCTCGAGCCAGCGTTGCAGGTGTTGCTCATGCTCGGCAAGGTCCAGGCCGCTGATGCCGACCTGCTGGAAACCCAGTTCGCGGCCCCAGTCCTTGATGGATTGGGCGAGGGTGGCAAGGTCTGTGGGAATGGCAGGCATGAGGCGAGAGAAACCGGAGCTGAGATGCGTATAATTCTGCCAGACATCGGAGCCCGAAGACGCATGCCGCACACTAAAGATGATTTTCCCGACGCGCTGTACAGCGCCGCGCAGGTCCGGGCCCTCGATGCACAACTGATCGCGGCCGGTACCAGCGGCTTTGAATTGATGCAGCGTGCCGCCCGCGCCACCTGGCGAGCGATCGTCCGGCGCTGGCCCGAAGCGACCGAACTGACCGTGTTGGCCGGCCACGGCAACAATGCCGGTGATGGTTACCTGGTGGCCGCCTTGGCCCGTCGCGCCGGTTGGTCGGTGCGGGTGCTGGCGGTTGGCGAGCCCCGGCGCTTGCTGGGTGACGCCGCCAATGCCCATGCCGAGGCCGTGGCGGTCGGTGTGCCGGTGGAGCCCTGGTCGGACGATTCCGAATTGCGCGGTGTGTTGCTCGACGCATTGCTCGGCACCGGGACGACTGGCGAAGTGCGCGAACCGTATGTCCGCGCGATCGATACGATCAATGTCAGCGGTTTGCCGGTGGCGGCGGTGGATATCCCCTCTGGCTTGTGCGCAGATACCGGCCGCGTCCTGGGAACCGCGGTGGCGGCTGACCTGACCGTGACGTTCATTGGCCTCAAGCTTGGCCTGTTCACCGGGGATGCAGCGGATCGAGTGGGTGAGTGGGTGTTCAACGACCTGCACGCGGACCCTGATCTCGTTGAATCGGCGCCTGCCAGTGCTCGATTGCTCTTGCCGCATAATCTGCCGCGCCTGACGCCTCGAGCCCCTACATCCCACAAAGGCAAGTTCGGTCACGTGCTGTTGATCGGTGGCGACCGGGGTTTCGGCGGCGCGATCCAGATGAGCGCTGAGAGCGCCCTGCGCTGTGGCGCGGGCATGGTTTCGATGGCGACCCGCAGCGAGCACGTCGGCTCGGCGCTGGTGCGTTTGCCAGAAGTGATGGTGCAAGGCACCCATTTGGCGAACCAATTGATGGGCTTGCTCAAGCAGGCCAGCGTGTTGGTGGTCGGCCCGGGCCTGGGTCAGGCCGCTTGGGGGCGTAGCCTGCTGTCGGCGGCGGCCAATGCGTCGCTGCCCCAGGTGTGGGATGCCGACGCGCTGAACTTGCTGGGCGGCGGCTCGGTCAGCCTGCCCGAGCAATGCGTCATTACCCCGCATCCGGGCGAAGCCGCGCGGTTGCTGGGCATATCCACCGCCCAAGTGCAGGCCGATCGCCCGGCGGCGGCCCATGCATTGAGCAAAAAATACGCAGCCACCGTGATCCTCAAGGGCGCCGGCAGCCTCATCGCCAGCCCGGACGGCCGCCTGGCGGTCTGCGGCGAGGGCCATCCGGCCATGGCCACTGCCGGCTTGGGGGATGTGCTCGCCGGGGTGGTCGGCGCCTTGCTGGCCCAGGGGATGGAAGGATTCGAGGCCGCCTGCCTGGCGGTCTGGCTGCATGCCAATGCCGGCGTCCAGGTCGGTCGTTCGGGCCGGGGATTGGCGGCGACCGACCTGATCCCGGCCATTCGTCAGTTGTTGGAGGAGCAATCACCGTGTCTGAAGTAATCCTGTACGTGGCGGACGAACAAGCCATGACACAATTTGGCGCCCGCATCGCGCAGATCACCGCAGGCCATGGCCTGATCTTCCTCGAGGGCGACCTGGGCGCGGGGAAGACCACCCTGTCCCGTGGCATCATTCGCGGCCTCGGACACGTCGGTTCGGTCAAGAGTCCTACGTTCACCTTGGTCGAGCCCTACGAGATCGGCGATGTCCGGGCCTTCCATTTCGACCTGTACCGACTGGTGGATCCCGAAGAGCTGGAGTTCCTCGGCATCCGCGACTATTTCGAAGACGACGCCTTGTGCCTGATCGAATGGCCCCAGAAGGGTGCAGGCTTTTTGCCAAAGCCCGACCTGACCATTACCATTGGCGCGCAGAACGGCGGGCGTTCGTTGAAACTGACACCGCAAGGCTCGCGTGGCGAGTCGTGGTGTGCCGCCTTGGCTTTGGAAAACTAATTAGATGATGGGGTTTGGTATGCGCTTTCGCGCGGTGGTTGCTGTCGTAGGACTGTTGCTTACGGCACTGGCCGTCGATGCTGTGGCTGAGACAAAGGTCAACAGCGTTCGCCTGTGGCGGGCGCCGGACAATACCCGGCTGGTGTTCGACCTGACAGGCCCGGTTCAGCACAGCGTATTCACCCTGAGCGCCCCGGATCGCCTGGTGATCGACATCAACGGTGCATCCCTGGGCGCACCGCTGAACGTGCCCACCGCCAACACGCCGATTACCGCGATGCGTTCGGCCCAGCGTACGCCGACCGACCTGCGGGTGGTCATCGACCTGAAAAAAGCCGTGACGCCCAAAAGCTTCACCCTGGCCCCGAACGCCCAGTACGGCAACCGGCTGGTGGTCGATCTGTTCGACAACCCGGCCGACGCCGCGCCGCCGCCACCGCCGCCGACCAATGTCGCCACGGTGCCGGCGGTCCCGGTGACGCCGACCGAACCTGCGATCAAGCTGCCACCGGCTCCGGCCGGCAAGCGCGACATCATTGTCGTGATCGACGCCGGCCACGGCGGCGAAGACCCGGGTGCCTCGGGCTCGCGTGGGCAGCGTGAAAAAGACGTGGTGCTGTCCATCGCCCGCGAATTGCAGCGCCAGGTCAACGGCATGAAAGGCTTCCGTGCCGAATTGACCCGCACGGGGGACTATTTCATCCCGTTGCGCGGCCGTACCGAAATCGCCCGCAAGAAAGGCGCCGACCTGTTTGTTTCCATTCACGCCGACGCCGCGCCTTCCGCCGCCGCGTTTGGCGCCTCGGTGTTTGCCTTGTCCGACCGTGGCGCCACCTCCGAGACCGCCCGTTGGCTGGCCGACAGCGAAAACCGTTCCGACCTGATCGGCGGTGCCGGCAACGTCAGCCTCGACGACAAGGACCGGATGCTCGCCGGTGTACTGCTCGACCTGTCGATGACGGCCTCGTTGACGTCCAGCCTGAACGTCGGCCAGAAGGTCCTGAGCAACATCGGCCGCGTCACGCCGCTGCACAAGCAGCGCGTCGAGCAGGCTGGGTTCATGGTGCTGAAGTCGCCGGACATCCCATCGATCCTGGTGGAAACCGGGTTCATCTCCAACGCCAACGAAGCCTCGAAGCTGTCGTCTTCGAGCCACCAACAGGCCTTGGCCCGCTCCATCAGCAGCGGCGTGCGGCAGTTCTTCCAGCAGAATCCACCGCCGGGTACCTACATTGCCTGGCTGCGGGACTCCGGCAAGATCGCCCAGGGGCCACGGGACCACCGGGTCAGTCCGGGCGAAACCCTGGCGATGATCGCCGTGCGCTACCAGGTGTCGCCCGCCACCTTGCGCAGCGCCAACAATCTCAAGAGCGATGAGCTCAAGATTGGCCAGACCCTGACCATTCCGGGCAATGAAGTGGCGGTCAAGCAATGAGCGACGAAGCGAACGGCAGCAACGCCCGTATCGAGCTGCTCAGCCCCCGGCTGGCGAACCAGATCGCCGCCGGCGAGGTGGTCGAGCGTCCGGCGTCGGTGATCAAGGAGTTGCTGGAAAACAGCCTCGACTCCGGGGCCAAGCGCATCGACGTGGATGTCGAGCAGGGCGGAGTCAAGCTGTTGCGGGTGCGCGACGACGGTCGCGGGATTCCGGCTGACGACCTGCCCTTGGCCCTGGCGCGCCACGCCACCAGCAAGATCCGTGACCTGGAAGACCTTGAACGGGTCATGAGCCTGGGGTTTCGTGGCGAGGCGCTGGCATCGATCAGCTCGGTGTCGCGCCTGACACTCACGTCCCGCACCCGCGACGCCGACCAGGCCTGGCAGGTCGAGACCGAAGGCCGCGACATGGCCTCGCACGTACAGCCCGCTGCCCATCCGGTGGGCACCTCGGTGGAAGTGCGCGACCTGTTCTTCAACACCCCGGCCCGGCGCAAGTTCCTCAAGGCCGAGAAAACCGAATTCGATCACCTGCAAGAAGTCATCAAGCGCCTGGCCCTGGCGCGTTTTGATGTGGCCTTTCATCTGCGCCACAACGGCAAGACCATCCTCAGCCTGCACGAAGCCCGCGACGATGCGGCCCGCGCCCGGCGCGTGGGGGCGGTGTGCGGTGCGGGGTTCCTGGAGCAGGCGTTGCCCATCGAGGTGGAGCGCAATGGCCTGCACCTGTGGGGTTGGGTCGGCTTGCCGACGTTCTCCCGCAGCCAGGCGGACTTGCAATATTTCTACGTGAATGGCCGGGCGGTGCGCGACAAACTGGTGGCCCACGCGGTGCGCCAGGCTTATCGCGATGTGCTGTTCAACGGTCGGCACCCGACCTTCGTGCTGTTTTTCGAGGTCGACCCTTCCGTGGTGGACGTCAACGTGCACCCGACCAAGCACGAAGTGCGTTTCCGTGATGGACGCATGGTCCATGATTTCCTCTATGGCACCTTGCACCGCGCCCTGGGTGACGTGCGCCCCGAAGATCAGTTGGCGGCACCGGCGGCAGTGGCGGGGATGGTCCGGCCAACCGGGCTGGAGGCTGGCGAGTTCGGTCCCCAGGGGGAAATGCGCCTGGCCGCCCATGCATTGCTGGAGCAACCTCAGCCCCAGCCGAGCTTCAACACCGCCGGAAGCGGCGCTGGCAGCGGTTATCAGTATCAATACACCCCGCGTCCCCAGTCGAATGTCCCGGCGGCCGAGGCCCAGGCGGCCTACCGCGAGTTCTTCAAGCCTTTGCCTGAAACCTCGGCAACGGCGTTGCCCGACGGCCAGGGCGATATCCCGCCGCTGGGTTATGCCCTGGCGCAGCTCAAAGGCATCTACATCCTTTCCGAGAACGCCCAAGGCCTGGTCCTGGTGGACATGCACGCCGCCCACGAGCGGATCATGTACGAGCGATTGAAGATCGCCATGGCCAGCGAAGGCTTGAGTGGCCAGCCGCTGCTGGTCCCCGAGTCCCTGGCCGTCAGCCAGCGCGAAGCCGATTGCGCCGAAGAGCACATGAGCTGGTTCCAGCGCCTGGGCTTTGAATTGCAGCGCCTGGGCCCGGAAACCCTGGCGATCCGCCAGATCCCGGCCTTGTTGAAGCAGGCCGAGGCCAATCGCCTGGTCAGCGACGTGCTGGCCGACTTGATGGAATACGGCACCAGCGACCGGATCCAGGCGCACCTGAACGAACTGCTCGGCACCATGGCCTGCCACGGCGCGATCCGCGCCAACCGGCGCCTGGCCCTGCCGGAAATGAACGGCCTGCTGCGGGACATGGAAAACACCGAGCGCAGCGGTCAATGCAACCATGGCCGGCCGACCTGGACCCAACTGGGCCTGGACGACCTGGACAAACTGTTCCTGCGCGGTCGCTGATGAACCCGTTGCCACCCGCGATTTTCCTGATGGGGCCGACCGCCGCCGGCAAGACCGACCTGGCCATCGAGCTGACCAAGGTCTTGCCCTGCGAGTTGATCAGCGTCGATTCGGCGCTGGTCTACCGAGGCATGGACATCGGCACCGCCAAGCCATCGAAAGAACTGCTGGCCGAGTTTCCCCATCGCCTGATCGACATCCTCGACCCGGCCGAAGCCTATTCGGCGGCCGATTTCCGCCGTGATGCGCTCCAGGCCATGGCCGAGATCACCGCGCGGGGCAAGATTCCGCTGCTGGTGGGCGGCACGATGCTGTATTACAAGGCCTTGGTCGATGGGCTGGCGGACATGCCGGCGGCCGATCCCGAGGTGCGCGCGCAGATCGAAGAAGAGGCTGCGCGCCTTGGCTGGCAAGCGCTTCACGAGCAATTGGCGGCCATCGACCCCGAGTCCGCAGCGCGCATTCACCCCAACGACCCGCAACGACTCAGCCGGGCCCTGGAGGTTTATCGGGTCAGCGGCCAGAGCATGACGGCGTTGCGGCAACGACAATCTGCGCAAAGTACTGAAGCAGCCGCTTCGGGACTGCAACAATTGCCCTATACTGTCGCGAATCTGGCCATCGCTCCGGCGGACCGGCAAGTGCTGCATCGGCGAATTGAACAAAGATTCACATTAATGTTGGAACAGGGATTCATAGACGAGGTCGTAGCCCTGCGTGAGCGAAGTGACCTGCATGCCGGGTTGCCGTCTATACGTGCGGTGGGTTATCGACAAGTCTGGGACTACCTGGACGGCAAGCTGACGTCAGCCGAGATGCGCGAGCGGGGGATTATCGCCACGCGTCAATTGGCGAAGCGCCAGTTCACCTGGCTGCGCAGCTGGACTGACCTGCATTGGCTCGACAGTCTTGATTGCGACAATCTGCCACGCGCCTTGAAATACCTCGGGACCATCTCCATATTGAGCTGAGTCCTTGCAATTGCCGTCTATCCTTGGGGGTGTGACGGCCCAAGCCATCTGATTCCGAATTTTATAATTGATCCTTAAAGGAGTGCGGCACATGTCAAAAGGGCATTCGCTACAAGACCCTTACTTGAACACTTTACGTAAAGAGAAAGTTGGGGTGTCCATCTATCTGGTCAACGGGATCAAACTGCAAGGCACGATCGAGTCTTTCGACCAATTCGTCATCCTGCTGAAAAACACCGTCAGCCAAATGGTCTACAAGCACGCTATCTCGACAGTGGTGCCGGTTCGTCCGATTCGTCTGCCTAGCGCAACCGAATCCGAAGGCGGTGACGCTGAACCGGGTAACGCCTGATAGGAGCCTCCTTTGTTCTTTGAGCGCCACAGTGGTGGTGAGCGGACTATTCTCGTTCACTTGGAAGGACAGGACCCTGAGGCGCGCGAAGATCCGCAGGAGTTTCAGGAATTGGCAATTTCGGCCGGCGCCGAGACCGTCGCGTTTTTCAACGTGCCGCGTCATCGGCCAACCGCCAAGTTCCTGATCGGCAGCGGCAAGGTCGAGGAGTTGCGCGACCTGGTCAAGGCCGAGCATATCGATCTGGTGATCTTCAACCACATCCTTACGCCCAGCCAGGAACGTAACCTCGAGCGCGTCTTCGAGTGTCGCGTGATCGACCGCACCGGGCTGATTCTCGATATCTTCGCCCAACGTGCCCGTACCCATGAAGGCAAGCTGCAGGTCGAACTGGCCCAGCTTGAGCACATGAGCACGCGGCTGGTTCGCGGCTGGACTCACCTTGAGCGGCAGAAGGGCGGTATCGGCCTGCGCGGGCCGGGTGAAACCCAGCTGGAAACCGACCGGCGCCTGCTGCGGGTTCGCCTGCGCCAGATCAAGGGGCGGCTGGAGAAGGTTCGCAGCCAGCGCGAGCAGTCGCGACGCGGCCGCAAGCGCGCCGACATCCCGACGGTTTCACTGGTGGGTTATACCAACGCCGGCAAATCGACCCTGTTCAACAACGTTACCCAATCCGACGTCTACGCCGCCGACCAGTTGTTCGCCACCCTCGACCCGACCCTGCGCCGGCTCGACCTGAACGACCTCGGGCCGATCGTGCTGGCCGACACCGTGGGCTTCATCCGTCACCTGCCGCACAAACTGGTCGAGGCTTTCCGGGCTACGCTCGAAGAGTCGAGCAACTCCGACCTGCTGCTGCACGTCATCGATGCCGCCGAGCCGGACCGGATGCTGCAGATCGAGCAGGTCATGGTGGTGCTGGGGGAGATCGGGGCCCAGGACTTGCCGATCCTCGAGGTATACAACAAACTCGATTTGCTCGAAGGGGTCGAGCCGCAGATCCAGCGCGATGCCGATGGCAAGCCGCAACGGGTCTGGCTCTCGGCCCGCGATGGCAGCGGCCTGGACCTGCTCAAGCAGGCCGTGGCGGAGCTGCTGGGCGATGATCTGTTTGTCGGCACCCTGAAGCTGCCGCAGCGTTTTGCCCGGCTGCGTGCCCAGTTTTTCGAGCTGGGTGCGGTACAGAAAGAAGAACACGACGAAGAAGGCGCTTGCCTGCTGGCCGTTCGCCTGCCACGGTCGGAACTGAACCGACTGGTCAGTCGTGAAGGGCTGCAACCGATGGAATTCATCGAGCAACACACTTTGCAATAAAAGCCTGAGAAAGCTGTGTCAGGCATTCTGTAGCATTGGCCGGCGCGCCGTGGGTGCGTCTTTGCTTTATCAGATGGAGAGCGCTATGGCTTGGAATGAGCCGGGTGGCAACTCGAATAACCAGGATCCCTGGGGCGGCAAGCGTCGTAACAACGGCGACCGCAAGGGACCACCGGATCTCGACGAGGCCTTCCGCAAGCTGCAGGAAAGCCTGAACGGTTTGTTCGGTGGTGGTAAGAAACGCGGTGACGATGGCGGCAACCGTCCGGGCAAGGGCGGCGGTTTCGGCCTGCTCGGCATCGGCCTTGTCGTGCTCGCGGCGATCTGGCTGTACAGCGCGGTTTATGTCGTGGATGAGCAGGAGCAGGCCGTGGTGCTGCGCTTCGGCAAGTACTACGAAACCGTCGGCCCGGGCCTGAACATCTATTTCCCGCCGATCGACCAGAAGTACATGGAAAACGTCACGCGTGAGCGTGCCTACACCAAGCAGGGCCAGATGCTGACCGAAGACGAGAACATCGTCGAAGTGCCGCTGACCGTGCAGTACAAGATCACCAACCTGCAGGACTTCGTGCTGAACGTCGACCAGCCGGAAATCAGCCTGCAACACGCGACTGAAAGTGCCTTGCGCCATGTGGTGGGCTCCACTGCCATGGACCAGGTGCTGACCGAAGGTCGTGAGCTGATGGCCAGCGAAATCAAGGAGCGCCTGCAGCGCTTCCTCGATACCTACCGCACCGGTATCACGGTCACCCAGGTCAACGTCCAGAGCGCAGCGGCACCGCGCGAAGTCCAGGAAGCCTTCGACGACGTGATCCGCGCCCGTGAAGACGAGCAGCGTTCGCGCAACCAGGCCGAGACCTATGCCAACGGCGTCGTGCCGGAAGCCCGTGGCCAGGCCCAGCGCATCATCGAAGATGCCAACGGTTATCGTGACGAAGTGGTCTCGCGCGCCAAGGGTGAGGCGGATCGCTTCACCAAGCTGGTCGCCGAGTATCGCAAGGCCCCTGAAGTGACCCGCCAGCGTCTGTACCTGGACACCATGCAGGAGGTCTTCAGCAATACCAGCAAGGTCCTCGTGACCGGCAACAAGAACGGCCAGAGCAATCTGCTGTACCTGCCGCTGGACAAGATGGTCGAGGGCAGCCGCAATACCGGCACGCCACCCACCAGCGCGGCGGCCGCGAGCAATGAAGCCAATGCCCGTGCGGCGGCGGATCTGCAGCAACAGCAAGCACGTACCAGGGAGAGTCGCTGATGAGCAATAAATCGCTGATCGCCCTTATTGTCGGTGTCGTCGTGGCGATCGCTGCCTGGAACTGCTTCTACATCGTGGCTCAGACCGAGCGTGCGGTGTTGCTGCAATTCGGTCGCGTGGTCCAGGCTGATGTCCAGCCAGGGCTGCATGTGAAGGTGCCGTACGTCAACAAGGTGCGCAAGTTCGACGGCCGCCTGATGACCCTCGATGCACCGACGCAACGCTTCCTGACGCTGGAAAAGAAAGCCGTGATGGTCGATGCCTACGCCAAGTGGCGCGTGAAGGATGCCGAGCGCTTCTACACCGCGACTTCCGGTCTCAAGCAGATTGCCGACGAACGCCTGTCCCGTCGCCTGGAGTCGGGCCTGCGTGACCAGTTCGGTAAACGTACCCTGCATGAAGTGGTGTCCGGTGAGCGTGATGCGCTCATGGCCGACATCACCCGCTCGCTGAACGCGATGGCGGAAAAAGAGCTGGGTATCGAAGTGGTCGATGTCCGGGTCAAGGCCATCGACCTGCCGAAGGAAGTGAACCGCAGCGTGTTCGAACGCATGAGCACCGAGCGTGAGCGTGAAGCCCGCGAGCACCGCGCCAAGGGTAACGAGCTGGCCGAAGGCATTCGTGCCGACGCCGATCGTCAACGCCGCGTGCTGCTGGCCGAAGCCTACCGTGAATCGGAAGAGGTCCGCGGTGATGGTGATGCCCAGGCCGCTGCGATCTACGCCAAGGCGTACGGCCAGGATCAGGAGTTCTATGGGTTCTACCGTAGCCTGCGCGCCTACCGTGAAAGCTTTGCGAACAAATCCGACGTCATGGTCCTGGACCCAAGCAGCGACTTTTTCCACTACCTGGAAAAGGCCAAGCCTTGATACGACGTTGACCTGAAGCACTCCGCCCGGCGGCTAAAACGTCGGGCGGGGTGATCCTTTGGGAAAACGTGTGTATGATGCGGCAGCCGGGAAATTCCCGGCTTTTTTGCGTCTGCGCGTTCGATTGTGGTTTATGCGGTGCAGGCGTCGGGTTGAACGACCCGGCAGGTTTTTCGAGGAAAGTGCTTGGCGAGGCCGATCCAGGGCCATTCGTCACGTCGCCCTTGCGCGTTGTTTGCGGTTTTTCGCATGACGCGGGCATTTTCTGCTTCACTCAAGGCCAGCCCGAAAGCTGGCCGCCCGGACCATAGGGGAATGGCGTAATGGCAACGGTAGACCGCTGGCTGCTGCCAGATGGCATCGAAGAAGTACTGCCACCGGAAGCCGCGCGTATCGAAGTAGCGCGTCGGCAGGTGTTGGATCTGTTCCAGAGCTGGGGTTACGAGTTCGTCGTGACCCCGCATATCGAGTACCTGGAATCCCTGCTGACCGGCGCGGGCCAGGACCTGGATCTGCGCACCTTCAAGGTTATCGACCCGCAATCGGGGCGGCAGATGGGCTTTCGGGCCGACATCACGCCACAAGTGGCGCGCATCGATGCCCATACCCTGCGTCGCGAAGGCCCGAGCCGCCTGTGCTACGCCGGCAGCGTCCTGCATGCCCAGCCGCGCGCCTTGTCATCCTCTCGCAGCCCGATTCAGCTGGGTGCCGAACTGTACGGCGATGCCAGCCCAAGCAGCGACGTGGAAGTCATCAGCCTGATGTTGGCCATGCTGCAACTGGCAGATGTGCCGGATGTCCACATGGACCTCGGCCATGTCGGCATCTACCGTGGCCTGGCCCGTGCGGCCGGTTTGTCCGGTGAAGTGGAGCAGCGGCTGTTCGACGCCTTGCAGCGCAAGGCCATCGATGAGGTCATCAGCTTGACCGAAGGCCTGCCGAGCGACCTGTCCGGCATGTTGCGGGCGTTGGTGGATCTCTGCGGCGGCCGTGAAGTGCTGGACGCTGCTCGCGAGCGCCTGGCCGGCGCGCCGGCAGCGGTGTTGGCGGCGCTGGACGATCTGTTGGCGATTGCCGAGCGTCTTTCGGCGCGTTTCCCGGAACTGCCGCTGTATTTCGACCTGGGCGAACTGCGCGGCTATCACTACCACACCGGCGTGGTGTTCGCGGTGTTCGTCCCGGGTGTTGGCCAGTCCATCGCCCAGGGCGGTCGCTACGACGACATCGGCGCCGACTTCGGTCGCGCACGTCCGGCGACCGGTTTCTCTACCGATTTGAAAACCCTGGTGACCCTGGGGCGTGCTGAAGTCGAGCTACCGTCTGGCGGTATCTGGATGCCTGACAGTACGGATGCGGCACTCTGGCAAGCAGTCTGCCAGTTGCGCAGTGAGGGTCAGCGTGTTGTCCAGGCCTTGCCTGGACAACCTTTGGCCGCCGCCCGTGAAGCGGACTGCGACCGGCAATTGATTCAGCAGGACGGGCTTTGGCAAGTATTGCCGCTGGCTTCTTGAGTTTTCCTGCCGGCCTGGAGCCGGCACCAAGTTTGCGCGAATGAGGACAAGTGTTATGGGTAAGAATGTCGTAGTCCTGGGCACCCAATGGGGTGATGAGGGCAAAGGCAAGATCGTTGATCTGCTGACCGAACATGCTGCCGCCGTAGTGCGCTACCAAGGTGGCCACAACGCCGGTCACACCCTGGTGATCGACGGTGAAAAAACCGTCCTGCACCTGATTCCATCGGGCGTGCTGCGCGAAGGCGTGCAATGCCTAATCGGCAACGGTGTGGTGGTTGCGCCCGACGCCCTGCTGCGGGAAATCATCAAGCTGGAAGAGAAAGGCGTACCGGTGCGCGAGCGCCTGCGTATCAGCCCGTCCTGCCCGCTGATCCTGTCCTACCACGTGGCGCTGGACCAGGCCCGTGAAAAGGCCCGTGGCGAGCTGAAGATCGGCACCACCGGTCGCGGCATCGGCCCGGCCTACGAAGACAAGGTGGCCCGTCGCGGCCTGCGTATCGGTGACCTGTTCCACCGTGAGCGTTTCGCCGCCAAGCTGGGCGAGTTGCTGGATTACCACAACTTCGTCCTGGTCAATTATTACAAAGAGCCGGCCATCGACTTCCAGAAGACCCTGGACGAGTGCATGGAGTACGCCGAACTGCTCAAGCCGATGATGCTCGACGTCACCGCCGAGCTGCACGAGCTGCGTCGCGCCGGCAAGGACATCATGTTCGAAGGTGCCCAGGGTTCGCTGCTGGACATCGACCACGGCACCTACCCGTACGTCACCAGTTCCAACACCACCGCGGGCGGCATCGCCACCGGTTCGGGTTTCGGCCCGATGTACGTGGACTACATCCTGGGCATCACCAAGGCCTACACCACCCGAGTCGGCTCGGGTCCGTTCCCGACTGAGCTGTTCGACGACGTCGGTGCCTTCCTCGCCAAGCGCGGTCACGAGTTCGGTGCTACCACCGGTCGTGCCCGTCGTTGCGGCTGGTTCGATGCCGTGATCCTGCGTCGCGCCATCGACGTCAACAGCATCTCGGGCCTGTGCCTGACCAAGCTGGACGTGCTGGACGGCCTGGAAACCATCAACATCTGCGTGGGCTACAAGAACCAGGACGGCGCCGTCATCGACGCACCGACCGACGCCGACAGCTACATCGGCCTGGAGCCGGTGTACGAGCAGATGCCGGGCTGGACCGAGTCGACCGTGGGTGCCAAGACCCTGGAAGAGCTGCCATTGGCCGCGCGCAACTACATCAAGCGCGTCGAAGAGCTGGTCGGTGCGCCGATCGACATTATTTCGACGGGGCCGGACCGCAACGAAACCATCGTCCTGCGTCATCCGTTTGGCTGATAAGTCGTTGATGTAAAAAACAAAGGGCTCCTTATGGAGCCCTTTGTCGTTTCTGTCTGGCGGACGGCACGACACTTGCTATGCCTCACCATCAAGGCACCGTTTTTACAAGTGCCATCAAATTAATGGCGTTTGGTAGAGGGATTTCAAGTGTCGGCCGTTCTCTCACTGTTACAAAGCCGTTTGTTGCGGCCTGTGTTCGTTACGCTCGGTATCGCCCTTTTGGTGCAGGTACTGGTCGCCGTTGCGCTGACCCGAAGCACGGTCACGGCGCTGGAGTCCGACCTGGGCGCGCGCTTGGGGGCCGACAGCCAGAAGCTGGCCGGTGAATTGGAGCAGGCTGGGCGCGAAGTCACGTCGAGCCTGGACAGTTTGTCCGCCAGTACGCGCCAGCGATTGACCGCCGGTTTGTCCTCGCGCCTGAAGGAAGAGCAGGCCCAGCTGCGAGCGACCCTGGAAAAAGACTTGCGTGATTCCGCCAATGATATGGCGCAGCTTCTGGCCTCGGTCGCGCCTCGCGCCATGTGGGACAGTGACGTGCCGACCCTGTCCGAATTCGCCCGTCGGGCCCAGCGTAATCCCAACGTGCTGTTCGTCATTTATGACGATGCCGCTGGGGAACACCTGACCCGTTATCTGAACCGGGAAAATCCGATCAACAAGGCCCTGTTGGAAAAGGGCAAGGGCGAACGGGCCCTGGACAAAGTGCTGGACGCGGCGAAGAACGATCCATCGGTTTTTTACCTCGAAGCCTCGATCAACCCCAACGGCGTGGAAATCGGAAAAGTGCTGATGGGCGTTTCCACCGCTTCGGTGGAAACCGACCTGAAGGCGCTGGACCAGCGTTTCTCCGCGTTGATTGCCAGCAGCGATCAACTGGTGGGCGACAGCCTCAAGGGCGCGGCTGCCGATAGCGCCGCCGCGATGCGCGGCCGGCTGGGCTCGGCGCAGGCCACTGCCACCGAAATGCAGACCAATACCGCCGCCACCGTGCAGGAGGCAGCGGGGACGTTGCGTTGGCGCATCGGTCTGGGCTTGGCGCTGGTGGGGTTGGGGGTGTTGGTGTTGCTGGCCGTGGTGCTGGGGCGTCGGGTGGTCAATCGCTTGAAGCTGTTGATCGCTGCGATGAACGACCTGGCAGCGGGCGAGGGTGACCTGACCAAGCGCGTGCAGATCAGCAGCAAGGATGAAATTGGCGACATGGCCTCGGCGGTCAATCGTTTTGTGGATAAGTTGCAACCCATCGTGCGCGAAGCGGGCGATGTGGCCCAGCGTACCGGTCAGGAAATTGGCGCGATGACCCTGCGCAACTCCGGTGCCGACGCAGCGGCCGGCATGCAGCGCGATGAGGTGGCCGAGAGCCTGCGGGCCCTGTCGCAAATGGCCGATGAGGCGGCGTCGGAAAGCCAGGCGATGCAGGCGGCCTTGCAGCAAGTGGTCGAGATCCGTCAGGCCACTGATGAAACCACTCGAACGTCGGCCAAGGTCGGCAGTTTGATCGAGGCGCTGGCTGGGCAGGTCGACACGGGGGCGAAGGTCATCGAACGGCTGGCCCAGCAGAGCGAGCAGATCGAAGTGGTGTTGACGGTGATCCACGGCATCGCCGAGCAAACCAACCTGCTGGCCTTGAACGCGGCCATCGAGGCCGCGCGTGCCGGGGAGACCGGGCGTGGGTTTGCGGTGGTGGCGGATGAGGTGAGGGCGTTGGCGAGCAAGACCCAGAGTTCAACCGGCGACATCCAGGCCCATATCGTGGCCTTGCAGCAGGGAGCTCGGGAGGCAGTGGCTGCGATCGGCCAGGCCGGGCGGCAGGCCAGTGAGGGTCTGTCGGTATTGCGTGACAGTGCGCGGCTGCAGCAGTCGGTGCAGGCGTCGGTCGAGCAGGTGCATGCGGCCATCGGTCTGGCGACCCAGGCAGCGGCGCATCAGGCCCAGGGTGCGCAAGCGGTGCGTGGTCGGGTCGAGACCATTCATGCCCAAGCCGAGAAAGCTGCCCAGGCGGTGGTTGAGACGACGGCCAGTGGCAAGGTGTTGGATAATCTGGCGGCGCAGTTGAAGGCCAGCCTGGGGCAGTTCAGGGCCTGATCCGAGATTCATGGCTGCCTCTTCGCGAACAGGCTCGCTCCCCCAGGCTCTTTGCCGTCTACAAAATGGGTGTCCACCACCCCTGTGGGAGCGAGCCTGCTCGCGATAGCCCTCTTAGCGGCTCAGATACATCCGCGTCGTCAGTAAATACACCGGCAACCCCGACACCACGATCAACAGCGCCGCATACGGCGCTGCCGCCGCGAATTCCACATTCGACGTATGTGCCCAAACCGCCGTCGCCAACGTATTGAGCCCGGTCGGGCTCAGCAACAGCGTGGCGGTCAATTCCTTCATCGCATCCAGGAACACCAGCGCGAACGCCGCGCCCAGCGCCGGGAAGATGATCGGCAGGGTCACGCGGCAAAACGCGCTGAACGACGACGCTCCCAGCGTGCGCGCCGCTTCCTCCAGCTGCGGCGCGGCCTTGTTCAGCGCGGTACGCACCGGGGCCTGGGCCAGTGGCAGGAACAGCAGCGCATAGGCAATCAACAGCAGGCCTGAAGTCTGGTACAGCGCCGGCACGTAGTGCAGGGCGAAATACACCAGGCTCAGGGCGATCACCAATCCGGGCAGCGCATGCAGCAGGTAAGGCAGGCGTTCGGCCCATATCGCCAGCCGTCCCTTGTGGCGCACCACGAGCAGGCCGACCGGCACGGCCAGCACAAGGCAGAGCGCGGCGCCGCCCAGCGAAAGTGCCAGGGACGACAATAACGCCTCGCCAATTTCGCTCGCAGGAAACGCGGCGGACGTGCCCACTGCCAGCCAATACGCCAACATCCCAAGCGGAATGCCGCTGCCGATGACCGCAAGGGCCAGGCAATACAGTTGCCCAAGAAGCGTCCATGGGCCGAGCCGTACCTGTCCGGCCTGGCGCGCCGCGCCTTGGCCGGTGCGCACGTGGCGGCCCTTGCCGCGTACTCGCAGTTCCAGCCACAACAGCGCCAGGCACAGCACCAGCAACACCGCTGACAACATGGCGGCATTGGCATTGCTGAATTCCAGTTCGAACTGTTGATAAATCGCTGTAGTGAAGGTTTGCAAGCCGATGATCGACAGCGCGCCAAACTCCACCAGCATGTGCAGGGCAATCAGCAGGGAGCCGGCCAGCAGCGAAGGCCAGAGCAAGGGCAGGGTGACGCGAAAAAACACGCCCCAGCGGTTGTGGCCCAGGGTGCGGGCGGACTCTTCAAGGGACGGGTCGAGGTTACGCAGCGTTGCCGCCACGGGAAGAAAGATCAGCGGATATTTGGAGAGGGTCATCACCAGAATCGCCCCGCCCAGCCCTTCGAACTGCGCGCTCAGGGAAACCCAGGTGAAGCTGCTGACAAACGCCGGCACCGCGAACGGCAGGCACAAGATGACGCCCCAGACCCTGCGTCCCGGCAAATTGCTGCGCTCCAGCAGCCAGGCCAGTGACAGGCCGATGATGCCGCAGGCCAACGTGACGCCGGTCATCAGCATCAGCGTGTTGCGCAGCAAGCCGAATACATACGGCCGCCACAACAAATGCAATGCTTCTGCCCAGCCGGCCTGCCATGCCTTTGTGATGACGTAGAGCAATGGCAGCAGGCTCAGCAGTACGAGCAGCATCACGGGCAGCAGCAACCCGATCGAGGGGCGCTTGCGCCGGGGAACGTAGGCCCCGACGGCGGGAATGGTGCTCAGCGACGCTGTCATCAGTTCAGGCCGACTTCACGTTCCAGTTCCAATGCTTCTTCGGCATTGCCGAGGTCGGCCGGGGTGACTTTCGGTGGCGCCAGCTCATTGAACGGCTTGAGGCCGCGATCCGATGTCATGCCCTTGTGCAGCGGGTATTCGGCGGACGTCTGGGTAATCACCCGCTGGCCTTCTTCGCTGGCCATGTAGGCCAGCAACTGTTGGGCTTCCTTGGGGTGTTTGCTGGATTTCAGTGCGGCAGCGCTGGAGACGGTGACCAGGCCACCGACATCGCCGCCGGTGAAATAATGCAGTTTGGAATCCAGCTGGCCCTTTTCCCGCTGCAGGGCGAACCAGTAGTAATTGTTCACCAGGACCGTCGCCACCTCGCCGTTCTCCACGGCTTTGAGGGCGACCATGTTGTTGCTGTAGACCTTGCCGAAGGCGCGCAGCCCCGTGAGCCATTCTTCGGCGGCTTCCTTGCCGTGCAATTTGATGATCGCTACCGCTTGTTCCTGGAACGCGCCGCTGGTCGGTACGAAGCCGACCTTGCCTTGCCATTGTGGCTGGGCGAAATCGAGGACGGTTTTCGGCAGGTCCTTTTCATTGATCAGCTTGGGGTTGTAGGCAACCACGCGAACGCGAGCGGTCACGCCCATCCAGGTGCCGTTGCTGGCGACATAATCCTTGGGGAGCACATTGAGGGTTGTGTCGTCGATCTTCGCCAGCAGGCCTTGTTCGCCGAGCTTGTTCAACGGCGGCGACTCTTCGGTGTAGATCACATCGGCGGGGGAGCGGTCGCCTTCTTCAGCGACCTGGCTGGCGAGCTGGTTGCTGCTGCCCTTGCGCACGTTGACATGAATGCCGGTCTTGGCCTCGAAGGCCTTGGCGAGTTCGTCGCCGACTTCCTTGTGTTGGCCGTTATAGAGCGTCAGTTCCACCTTGTCGGCGGCTTGGGTGAGGGGCGTGGCGAGGGTCAGGCCGAGCAGGGTGAAGGTCAGGGCGCGGCGCAGGGTGGATCGAAACATCATTCGCGGGGTTCCTCACTGTCGTGTAGCAAAAACTTGTAACAATGATAAACGATATTGTTTCTCATGTGCGGGCCGTGCCGGAACGGGATCTGTGTAGGCGCTGGCGAAGCCTGCGATCTTTTGACCTTATGCTCATGATTCAATAAAGGGGAAGATCGCAGCCTCGTTGCACTCCGCAGCTCCTACAGTTCGTGTTTGGCGGGAGAGGGAACGAGGAGCCAGAAACGCAAAAACCCGCTTTCGCGGGTTTTTGTGAGGTTCAAGGCGTATAACCTTGAAGCTTGAATTGGTGCCCAGAAGAAGACTCGAACTTCCACGACCTTGCGGTCACCAGCACCTGAAGCTGGCGTGTCTACCAATTTCACCATCTGGGCAGCATCTTCAGCGTTGCCGCTGTTGATGGGGCGCACTATACGGAGCGCATTTTGATCTGTAAACCCCTGTTTTTGTTTTAGTAATTGCTGAAACGCATTTGCAGGGGCCGAAAATGCAAAAACCCGCTTTCGCGGGTTTTTGTGAGGTTCAAGGCGTAAAACCTTGAACCTGAATTGGTGCCCAGAAGAAGACTCGAACTTCCACGACCTTGCGGTCACCAGCACCTGAAGCTGGCGTGTCTACCAATTTCACCATCTGGGCAATATCGACAACGTGTCTACGTCGTTGATGGCGCGCACTATACGGAGCGTGTTTTTAACTGTAAACCCCCGGAGGCAAAAAAAACGCTAAATTTCACGAGCGGTGCAATCAGGGGCTTCAAAGGCGTGTCGAAAGACTTTAGAAAAGGCATCTGATGCTTGAAATTTCCCGTTTCATTACGCCTATGCCAAACTAACCCGCATATAGACAAGGTGAAAACTCTCTAATGGCCGATTGGCAGTCCCTCGATCCCGAGGCCGCTCGTGAAGCGGAAAAATATGAAAACCCTATTCCTAGCCGCGAACTGATCCTGGCGCATCTCGCCGATCGAGGTTCGCCTGCTAGCCGTGAGCAGCTGGTCGAAGAGTTCGGCCTGACCACCGAGGACCAGCTCGAAGCCCTGCGCCGCCGCCTGCGTGCCATGGAGCGCGATGCTCAACTGATCTACACCCGGCGCGGCACCTATGCCCCGGTCGACAAGCTCGACCTGATCCTGGGTCGCATCGCCGGCCACCGCGACGGCTTTGGTTTCCTGATCCCCGACGATGGCAGCGACGATCTGTTCATGAGCCCGGCGCAGATGCGCCTGGTGTTCGACGGCGACCGGGCGCTGGCCCGGGTTTCCGGCCTGGACCGACGCGGGCGTCGTGAAGGCGTGATCGTCGAAGTGGTTTCCCGTGCCCATGAAACCATCGTGGGGCGCTATTTCGAGGAAGGTGGCATCGGTTTCGTCGTTGCCGACAACCCGAAGATCCAGCAGGAAGTGCTGGTCACCCCAGGCCGTAATGCCAACGCGCAGATTGGTCAGTTCGTCGAGGTGAAGATCACCCACTGGCCAACCCCGCGCTTCCAGCCGCAAGGCGATGTGGTGGAAGTGGTCGGCAACTACATGGCGCCGGGCATGGAAATCGACGTTGCCCTGCGCACCTACGACATTCCTCACGTCTGGCCTGAAGCGGTCTTGAAAGAAGCCGCCAAGCTCAAGCCGGAAGTCGAAGAGAAAGACAAAGAGAAGCGCATCGACCTGCGCCACCTGCCGTTTGTCACCATCGACGGTGAAGACGCCCGGGACTTCGACGATGCGGTCTATTGCGAAGCCCGGCCCGGCAAGTTGCGCCTGTTTTCGGGCGGTTGGAAGTTGTACGTGGCGATTGCTGACGTTTCCAGTTATGTGAAGCTCGGTTCAGCGCTGGATGCCGAAGCCCAGGTTCGCGGCAACTCGGTGTACTTCCCCGAGCGCGTCGTGCCGATGCTGCCTGAGCAACTGTCCAACGGCCTGTGCTCGCTCAATCCCCATGTCGACCGCCTGGCCATGGTCTGCGAGATGACCATCTCCAAGGCCGGCGAGATGACGGACTACTGCTTCTACGAAGCCGTGATCCATTCCCACGCCCGCCTGACCTACAACAAGGTCAGCGCGATGCTGGAAACGCCGAAGCTGGCCGAGTCGCGCAAGCTGCGTGGCGAGTACACCGACGTCGTGCCGCACCTCAAGCAGCTCTATTCGCTGTACAAGGTGCTGCTGGCGGCGCGTCACGTGCGCGGCGCGATCGATTTCGAAACCCAGGAAACCCGGATCATCTTCGGCACTGAGCGCAAGATCGCCGAAATCCGACCGACCGTGCGCAACGACGCGCACAAGCTGATCGAGGAATGCATGCTGGCGGCCAACGTTGCCACGGCCGAGTTCCTCAAGAAGCATGAAATTCCTGCCTTGTACCGGGTTCACGACGGTCCGCCGCCGGAGCGCCTGGAAAAACTGCGGGCGTTTCTCGGTGAGCTTGGCCTGTCGCTGCACAAGGGCAAGGAAGGTCCTTCGCCGAAGGATTACCAGGCCCTGTTGGCGAGCATCAAGGACCGTCCGGATTTCCACCTGATCCAGACCGTCATGCTGCGCTCGTTGAGCCAGGCGGTGTACAGCGCCGATAACCAGGGCCACTTCGGCCTGAACTACGAGGCTTACACCCACTTTACGTCGCCGATCCGTCGCTACCCCGACCTGCTCACGCACCGGGCCATCCGCAGCGTGATCCACTCGAAGATGAACACCCCGCACGTCAAGCGTGCCGGTGCGATGACCATTCCGAAGGCGCGTATCTATCCGTACGACGAGGCCGCCCTGGAGCAGCTCGGCGAGCAATGCTCGATGAGCGAGCGACGTGCCGACGAAGCGACTCGCGACGTGGTGAACTGGCTCAAGTGCGAGTACATGAAGGATCGCGTCGGTGAGTCGTTCCCTGGCGTGATCACCGCCGTGACCGGTTTCGGCCTGTTCGTCGAGCTGACCGACATCTACGTCGAAGGCCTGGTGCATGTCACCGCGCTGCCGGGCGATTACTACCACTTCGACCCTGTGCATCACCGCCTGGCGGGCGAGCGCACCGGTCGCAGTTTCCGTCTTGGCGATACCGTCGAAGTGCGGGTGATGCGCGTCGATCTCGACGAGCGCAAGATCGACTTCGAAATGGCGGAAAAAACCATCAGCGCGCCAATCGGTCGCAAGAAGCGTGGCGCCGAAACCGCAGCGCCTGCCAGCAAGTCCGAGGAGCCTGCTTCGTCGTCCCGTCCGGGGCGTCGTGGTCCGGCCAAGGAAAAGGCTGTCGAAGCCTATCGGCCAAGCGATGCGGCGGCGAAGAACGCCGAGTTGCGCAAAAGCCGTGAAATGAAACAGGCGCTGCTGGCCGAAGCCAAGAATGGTGGTAAAGCCGCATCCGGGAGCAAGGCCGGACGGTCGGCCCCGGACAAGGCGGCCAGCAAGCCGAGCAAACACCGTAAGGGCCCGCCGAAAGCGGGTTCGGCCCCAGCCAAGAGCGGCGGGGCGCGTAAACCCAAGGCCAAGTCATGAGTCAGTTGGAAAAAATCTACGGCGTGCATGCCGTGGAAGCGTTGCTGCGTCACCACCCCAAGCGGGTCAAGCAGATCTGGCTGGCGGAAGGGCGTAGCGATCCGCGCGTCCAGACCCTGGTTGAACTGGCTGGCGAAAACCGCGTTGCGGTCGGCCAGGCCGAGCGGCGCGAGATGGACGCCTGGGTCGAAGGCGTGCACCAGGGTGTCGTGGCCGAGGTCAGTCCGAGCCAGGTCTGGGGCGAGGCGATGCTCGACGAGCTCCTGGATCGCACTGAAGGCGCTCCCCTGCTGCTGGTACTGGACGGCGTAACCGACCCGCACAACCTGGGCGCTTGCCTGCGCTCGGCGGATGCCGCGGGTGCATTGGCGGTGATCGTACCCAAGGACAAGTCGGCGACATTGACGCCGGTCGTGCGCAAAGTTGCCTGCGGCGCGGCGGAAGTCATTCCATTGGTGGCAGTGACGAACCTGGCGCGCACCCTGGAAAAGCTCCAGCAGCGCGGCTTGTGGGTTGTCGGCACGGCGGGCGAGGCCGAGGTCAGCATTTATGACCAGGACCTGACCGGCCCGACCATCCTGATCATGGGCGCCGAAGGCAAGGGCATGCGCCGCCTGACCCGCGAGCATTGCGATTACCTGGTGAAGCTGCCGATGGCCGGCAGCGTCAGCAGTCTCAATGTCTCCGTGGCCACCGGCGTGTGCCTGTTCGAGGCGCTGCGCCAGCGGGGCGCCAAGGCTGCCGCCAAAAAGCCCTGACATACCCATGTAGGAGCTGACGAGTGCAACGAGGCTGCGATCTTGTCCCTGACAGTTGAGTCCCAAGATCAAGATCAAAAGATCGCAGCCTTCGGCAGCTCCTACATTGTTCAGCCTCGCAATCGTCGGTGGTTGTTCAAATAATCGCCAATTGCCTTGCGCCGCCTTCGACCCTTCTCTACAATTGCGCCCCTTGCTGTGATGGCAGGCACTTATGTGTCTAGCGTCCTCAAGTCCATAAGTGTCATTCACTCCTTGTCTGACCGTTTTTGAGCGGCAGGCTACAACCCGTAAGGAGCATTCATGCGTCATTACGAAATCATCTTTTTGGTCCACCCGGATCAAAGCGAGCAAGTCGGCGGCATGGTTGAGCGTTACACCAAGCTGATCGAAGAAGACGGCGGCAAAATCCACCGTCTGGAAGATTGGGGCCGTCGTCAACTGGCCTACGCAATCAACAATGTTCACAAGGCTCACTACGTGATGCTGAACGTTGAGTGCACTGGCAAGGCCCTGGCCGAGCTGGAAGACAACTTCCGCTACAACGATGCAGTGATCCGTAACCTGGTCATCCGTCGCGAAGAAGCCGTTACCGGCCAATCCGAGATGCTCAAGGCTGAAGAAAACCGCAGTGAGCGCCGTGAGCGTCGCGACCGTCCTGAGCACTCTGACAGCGCCGATGGCGATGACAGCGATAGCGACAGCGACAACAGCGATAACGCTGACGAGTAATCCACGGACCTTTTAAGGAGCCAATCACATGGCACGTTTCTTCCGTCGTCGTAAATTCTGCCGCTTCACCGCTGAAGACGTGAAAGAGATCGATTACAAAGATCTCAACACCCTGAAAGCCTACGTATCCGAGACCGGCAAAATCGTTCCAAGCCGTATCACCGGTACCAAAGCTCGTTATCAGCGTCAGCTGGCCACCGCTATCAAGCGCGCCCGCTTCCTGGCCCTGCTGGCCTACACCGACAGCCACGGCCGCTGAGACCGGGCAGTCGACAAGTAGTAAGGGATTGAATGCATGCGCGCCTTAGCTGACTTCATCATGCGGGGACGTGTGCAGGCCACTCTGGTAGTGGCTGGATGTGCGGCATTGCCGTTGTTGTATTGGTTGGGTGCTGCCGCGGTGGGTCTTGTACTCCTGCGGCGCGGATTGAGGGACGCCCTGGGCGTTCTTGCTCTGGGACTGCTGCCGGCCTTGCTCTGGTGGTTGTATGCCGCTGACCCGCGTGCCGTCATGGTGCTGCTGGGGACTTCGGCGCTGGCGTTGGTGTTGCGCGCCAGCGAATCCTGGAACCGCGTGCTGCTGGTCAGCATAGCGACAGGCGTGGTGTTTTCAGTGGTGCTCGGGGTGGCTTTCGAACCCCAGATCGAGATGCTGTCGCAGGCTTTGATAAAAATCCTGCCCGAGGCGCTCGGTGATCTCTACCAGCAGATGTCGGTAGAAGAGCAGGCGCGTTTTGCGTCCCTGATCGCCCCCGTCCTGACCGGACTGATTGCGGCCTTGTTGCAGATCGTCAGTGTGCTGAGCCTGGTTATCGGGCGCTACTGGCAGGCGTTGTTGTACAACCCGGGTGGTTTTGGTCGCGAATTTCGCGCCATCCGCTTCCCGCTTGGGCTGGCGATGTTGCTGTTGGCGGGCATGCTTCTGGGGCCGAACTTCGGTCCGCAGATGGCGATGCTCACGCCGTTGTGCAGCGTACCGCTGGTCTTTGCCGCGCTGGCCCTGATTCACGGGCTGGTGGCGCAAAAGCGGCTGGCCAGGTTCTGGCTGGTGGGGTTGTACGTCACGTTGTTGCTGTTCATGCAGCTGATCTATCCGTTGCTGGTGGTCCTGGCCATCGTCGACAGCCTGATTGATTTTCGCGGTCGTATGGCGCCGAAAGACGCCGACAGCGCGAACGGTGAAGGTTAAAAGTTAGAGGATTTTCACATGCAACTGATCCTTCTGGAAAAAATCGCCAACCTGGGCAACCTGGGCGACAAAGTAAACGTTAAGGCCGGCTACGGTCGTAACTACCTGCTGCCTTTCGGCAAAGCCACCGCTGCGACCGCTGCCAACCTGGCTGCGTTCGAAGAGCGTCGCGCTGAGCTGGAAAAAGCCGCCGCAGACCGTAAGGCATCGGCTGAAAGCCGTGCTGCCCAACTGGCCGAGCTGGAAGTGACCATCACTGCCACCGCTGGCGACGAAGGCAAGCTGTTCGGTTCGATCGGTACGCACGACATCGCTGACGCACTGACCGCCTCCGGCGTTGAAGTGGCGAAAAGCGAAGTTCGTCTGCCGAACGGCACCATCCGCAACGTAGGCGAATTCGACGTAGCCGTGCACCTGCACGCCGAAGTTGAAGCCACCGTACGCGTTGTCGTGGTAGCAGCCTAAGCAACACCTGTCGGTTGGCACCCCCGGGTGCTTGCCGGTAACATCGGGCACGATCCTGTCTACAGGTCGTGCCCTTTGTCTTTCTGCAATTCCTGATTTTCATAACCAGACGTGGCCATGAACGAAATCACCGCCCCCGAGCAATACGATCTGCAAACCGCTGCCCTGAAGGTGCCTCCGCATTCCATCGAGGCCGAACAGGCCGTACTCGGTGGCCTGATGCTGGACAACAACGCCTGGGAACGCGTGCTCGATCAGGTCTCCGATGGCGATTTCTACCGGCATGACCACCGTTTGATTTTCCGTGCGATCGCCCGCCTGGCCGATCAGAACATGCCGATCGACGTCGTGACCCTGGCCGAGCAATTGGACAAGGAAGGGCAGACGTCCCAGGTCGGCGGCCTCGGTTATCTGGGCGAACTGGCGAAAAACACACCGTCGGTCGCCAACATCAAGGCCTATGCGCAGATCGTGCGCGAGCGGGCGACCTTGCGCCAGTTGATCGGCATCAGCACCGAGATCGCCGACAGCGCCTTCAACCCGGAAGGCCGGACCGCCGCCGAGATCCTCGATGAAGCCGAGCGGCAGATCTTCCAGATTGCCGAGGCCCGGCCGAAAACCGGCGGCCCGGTGAGCGTCAACGACCTGCTGACCAAGGCCATCGACCGCATCGACACCTTGTTCAACACCGACAACGCCATCACCGGCCTGTCCACCGGCTACACCGACCTCGACGAGAAGACCAGCGGCCTGCAACCGTCCGACCTGATCATCGTCGCTGGCCGTCCCTCCATGGGTAAGACCACCTTTGCGATGAACCTGGTGGAAAACGCCGTGCTGCGCAGCGACAAGGCGGTGCTGGTGTACTCCCTCGAGATGCCAGGCGAATCGCTGATCATGCGTATGCTCTCGTCCCTGGGGCGTATCGACCAGACCAAGGTCCGTTCCGGCCAACTGGAAGACGACGACTGGCCACGCTTGACGTCCGCGGTCAACCTGCTCAACGACCGCAAGCTGTTCATCGACGATACGGCGGGTATCAGCCCGTCGGAAATGCGCGCCCGGACCCGTCGCCTGGTGCGCGAGCACGGTGACATCGCGCTGATCATGATCGACTACCTGCAGTTGATGCAGATCCCCGGTTCCAGCGGTGACAACCGGACCAACGAGATTTCCGAGATCTCCCGTTCCCTCAAGGCCCTGGCCAAGGAATTCAACTGCCCGGTCGTGGCCTTGTCCCAGTTGAACCGCTCCCTGGAACAGCGCCCCAACAAGCGCCCGGTGAACTCCGACTTGCGGGAATCCGGAGCGATCGAGCAGGACGCCGACGTGATCATGTTCGTCTACCGGGACGAGGTGTATCACCCCGAGACGGAGCACAAGGGCATCGCCGAAATCATCATCGGCAAGCAGCGGAACGGCCCTATCGGCTTCATCCGCCTGGCGTTCATCGGCAAATACACCCGCTTCGAGAACCTGGCGCCGGGTAGCTACAATTTTGATGACGATGAGTAATTTCTTCGTCGCCTGATCCGGCTCATCGCGAGCAGGCTCGCTCCCACCCTGGAATGCATTCCACTGTGGGAGCGAGCCTGCTCGCGAAAGGTGCGCCACTAATTTCCGACCATAGCCGTCGGAATTGATCATTTTTTGTGCTATATTCCGCGCCCGCGATTTTTCATCCTTTATACCGGTCATCGACATGCAAGCAGCCAAGCCGTTATTTGACTATCCCAAGTACTGGGCCGAATGTTTCGGCCCAGCGCCGTTCCTGCCCATGAGCAGGGAGGAGATGGATCAGCTCGGCTGGGATTCGTGCGACATCATCATCGTGACCGGTGATGCCTACGTCGATCACCCGTCGTTCGGCATGGCGATCATTGGCCGGCTGCTGGAGGCCCAGGGCTTTCGCGTCGGGATCATTGCGCAGCCGAACTGGCAATCCAAAGACGACTTCATGAAGCTCGGCGAGCCCAACCTGTTTTTCGGCGTCGCGGCCGGCAACATGGACTCGATGATCAACCGCTACACCGCCGACAAGAAAATCCGCTCCGATGACGCCTACACCCCAGGTGGTTTGGCGGGCAAGCGGCCGGACCGTGCGAGCCTGGTCTACAGCCAGCGCTGCAAGGAAGCCTATAAGCATGTGCCGATCGTTCTGGGTGGTATCGAAGCGTCGCTGCGCCGTATCGCTCACTACGATTACTGGCAGGACCGTGTCCGCAACTCGATCCTGATCGACGCCTGCGCCGACATCCTGCTCTACGGCAATGCCGAGCGGGCGATTGTCGAAGTCGCCCAGCGCCTGTCCTACGGCCACAAGATCGAAGACATCACCGATGTGCGCGGCACCGCGTTCATCCGTCGTGACACGCCGCAGGGCTGGTACGAAGTCGATTCCACGCGCATCGACCGCCCGGGCAAGATCGACAAGATCATCAACCCGTACGTCAACACCCAGGACACCGCTGCCTGTGCCATCGAGCAGGAAAAGGGTCCGGTTGAAGACCCGAGCGAAGCCAAGGTCGTGCAGATCCTGGCGAGCCCGAAAATGACCCGCGACAAGACCGTGATTCGCCTGCCGTCGGTGGAAAAGGTCCGTGGCGATGCGGTGCTCTACGCCCACGCCAACCGCGTGCTTCACCTGGAAACCAACCCGGGCAATGCCCGTGCGCTGGTGCAGAAGCACGGCGAAGTCGACGTCTGGTTCAACCCGCCGCCCATTCCGATGACCACTGAAGAAATGGACTACGTGTTTGGCATGCCTTACGCACGTGTTCCTCATCCGGCCTACGGCAAGGAGAAGATCCCGGCCTACGAGATGATTCGTTTCTCGGTGAACATCATGCGCGGCTGTTTTGGTGGCTGCACCTTCTGCTCGATCACCGAGCACGAAGGCCGGATCATCCAGAACCGTTCCGAAGAGTCGATCATTCGCGAGATCGAAGAGATCCGCGACAAGGTCCCGGGTTTCACCGGCGTCATTTCCGACCTCGGCGGGCCGACCGCGAACATGTACCGCATCGCCTGCAAGAGCCCGGAGATCGAATCCGCGTGCCGCAAGCCGTCGTGCGTGTTCCCGGGCATCTGCCCGAACCTGAACACCGACCATTCCTCGCTGATCCAGCTGTACCGCAGCGCCCGGGCCTTGCCTGGGGTGAAGAAGATCCTGATCGCCTCCGGCCTGCGTTACGACCTGGCGGTCGAGTCGCCGGAATACGTCAAGGAGCTGGTGACCCACCACGTCGGCGGTTACCTGAAGATTGCCCCGGAACACACCGAGGAAGGTCCGCTCAACCAGATGATGAAGCCGGGCATCGGCAGCTATGACAAGTTCAAGCGGATGTTCGAGAAGTACACCAAGGAAGCGGGGAAAGAGCAGTACCTGATTCCGTACTTCATCGCGGCACACCCGGGCACCACCGACGAAGACATGATGAACCTGGCGCTGTGGCTCAAGGGCAACGGCTTCCGGGCCGACCAGGTGCAGGCGTTCTATCCGTCGCCGATGGCCACGGCCACCGCCATGTACCACTCGGGCAAGAACCCGCTGCGCAAGGTCACCTACAAGAGCGACGCGGTGACCATCGTCAAGAGCGAAGAACAGCGCCGCCTGCACAAGGCGTTCCTGCGTTATCACGACCCGAAAGGCTGGCCGATGCTGCGCGAAGCGCTGACCCGCATGGGCCGTGCCGACCTGATCGGCCCGGGCAAGAACCAGTTGATTCCGTTGCATCAGCCGGCCACCGACAGCTACCAGAGCGCCCGTCGCAAGAACTCGACGCCGGCGGGCAGTCACAAGGTGGGCAAGGAAACCACCAAGATCCTGACCCAGCACACCGGCCTGCCCCCGCGCGCCAGTGACGGCGGCAATGCCTGGGACAAGCGCGAACAAGCCAAGGCTGCCGCGTTCGCCCGCAACCAGAAGGCCGCCAAGGAGCGCAAGGACGCGGCCAAGGGCAAGGGACCGAAGCCGGCGCGCAAGCCTGTCGTGCCGCGCTGATCACCCCGCCACCTCGCAAAACGCCAGCCTTGAGTGCTGGCGTTTTGCTTTCTAGCGGGCGTGCTGGCTGTTTGTTATCGTGGCGACCGCCAACGGCGTGACGGCGCATGCATAGCTTTTGTGGCGAGGGAGCTTGCTCCCGCTGGGCTGCGAAGCGGCCCCCAACAATCCCATGCAATGTTCCCAGGCAGACCGTGCCGGCCGGTTTACGACGGCTTCGCCGCCGAGCGGGAGCAAGCTCCCTCGCCACGGGTGTTCAGTGTGGATAAAGCCCCACTTTCCGATTCTCAAGGACGATTCATATGAGCAGCGCTTCAACGGGCATCGGCATGGACCTGAGCTTTTCCCAGTTCATGGCCCGCAAACGCATCGAAAGCCAAGTCAACCTGCCGCGTCTGTTCGCTGCCATCGATGCCGACCCCAACATCGCCGGTGCGGGCGTGGTGTACATCGATTCCGAGTACAACGTGGTGACGCTGCGCGAATTCAAGCCGATTTGCAGCATTGCGCCTAAGCGAATCATTTTGCGCGAGGCCAAGAAATACATCGCCCCGCAGCAATTCATCGATCAGGTAAAAAGCAGTCCGCGTGAGTCAAAACTCGGGACTGAGTCGATGAATGCGGGTTTGTCCTGTGTCGCCGCGGTCATCGGTTGGGTGGTGGTATTCAGCGGAAGCGTAGCTGTTCCGTTTACCGCCGGGGCTAGTGCCTTTGTTGTTGCCCTGGGCGCCGCTGCCGCGACGGCCAGTACCGCGCAATGCGTCATAGGTGGGATGCGGGTGGCGAATGAGTTGACCAACCCTACTGGCAACGATGAGATGAACGACGCCGATTGGTACAACATCGTAAGCCCCATTCTTGACGGCGTTTCCCTTGTGGGCGTCGGTGGCTCGGCGCTTACGACTGTTCGGCTGCTGAAGGCCAGCAAAGCAGCCGGTACCGGGAAGAGCTGGTATCAGTTGCTCAAGGGGCTGAGTCGGCAGGAGCGCAGCAAACTGACCAAGGAATTGTTGACCCTGAAAGATCCGAGTCTTACCGCCAAGCTGCTCAAACTGCAGCAACGAGCGGGCGCCTTGCCCAAGCGTTATTCTTCCGCTGAAATCAGGCACGCCACGCTGACTCAGATAAAGGATTCTCTCGGAGGCGCTTTGGGGATCATTGGCAGTTATACCGGCGATGGCGCCGTGAAGACTGTTGCCGTCGGGCTGTATGAGGAGTTCACGGAATGATCGGCGGTGGGTCACTGAAGCACTTCCTCGCCCGTTATTTTCCGGTGTTCATGGGGACGATCTTCCTGGGCTGCTTTTCCGGGTCTGCGCTGCTCGTTTTGTCCGGAGGCACTTATTGGCGTGCCTTGGAACCTTCCGTCAGGACCCATTATGTTGGGCTCGGCACGTTGGCCCTGGTGAGTGTCCTGGTGCTGGGCAATCTCATGATCGCACGCGGGCGCGCCTGGGCGATCTGGTGGGTGGGAGGCTACTTCCTCGTTTGTCTGGCGGCGGTGCTGCCGACGTTCGCTTATCGCCCGCATCAAGGGGTGTACACCTTCGCGGTGCTGTTACCGCTACTGGGACTCCTGCTGCTCAACAGCAAACGCCACCGGGAAATGCGCAGCAAGCTCATCGAAATCCGCCACCAACGCGAACGCATCCTCCAGTCCGCCAAGGCCTCGCGCCCGCGCCGCTGAGTCAATTCGCCACGCTTCGCGCCGCATTTATGTGCGGGCCTTTGCAGATCAGTACAGGCATCGCGCGGTTTTAGTGCTCTACTGCCCTGAGTAGACGTTGAAAGTGTCCGGCCTGCCTGCATGGCATAAGTCTTGCGCCGCTTTCGATAACGCCCAGGCTCCGCAGGAGGCACGCCGTGTCGATTCATGTCGCTTTGCACCATGTCACACACTATCGCTACGAGCGCGCTGTCGAACTCGGTCCGCAGATCGTTCGCCTGCGCCCGGCGGCCCACAGCCGCACGCGTATTCTTTCCTATGCCCTGAAAGTCTCGCCCGATCAGCATTTCATCAATTGGCAACAAGACCCCCAGGGCAATTACCTGGCGCGGCTGGTGTTCCCGGAAAAAACCAATGAGCTGCGGGTCGAGGTCGATCTGGTCGCCGAAATGGCGGTGTTCAATCCCTTCGATTTTTTCCTCGAGCCCTACGCCGAGAAAATCCCGTTCACCTACGCGGCTGACGAAAAACATGAGCTGATGCCCTACTTGGAAAAGCTCCCGCTGACGCCGAAGTTCAAGGCTTACCTGGACGGCATCGACCGCACGCCGTTGCCGGCGGTGGATTTTCTGGTGGCGCTCAACCAGCGCCTGAGCGAAGACATCAACTACCTGATCCGCATGGAACCCGGCGTGCAGACGCCAGAGCATACGTTGGAGCACGCGTCCGGTTCATGCCGTGACTCGGCCTGGTTGCTGGTGCAACTGTTGCGACACTTGGGCCTGGCGGCGCGGTTTGTCTCGGGTTACTTGATCCAGTTGACCGCTGATATGAAAAGCCTCGACGGCCCGTCTGGTACGGAAGTGGACTTTACTGACCTGCATGCCTGGTGCGAGGTCTACCTGCCCGGCGCCGGTTGGATCGGCCTCGATGCCACGTCCGGGTTGTTCGCGGGCGAAGGGCATATTCCCTTGGCGTGTAGTCCTGATCCGTCCTCGGCGGCGCCGATCAGTGGCTTGGTGGAGCCGTGCGAGTGTGAGTTCAGCCACGAGATGTCCGTCGAGCGGATCTGGGAAGCGCCACGGGTCACCAAGCCCTACACCGAAGAGCAATGGATGGCGATCCAGGCATTGGGCCGGCAGATCGATGCCGACCTGTTGGAAGGTGACGTGCGCCTGACCATGGGCGGTGAACCGACTTTCGTTTCCATCGACGACCCGGACGGCGCCGAGTGGAACACCGCAGCCCTCGGGCCGGACAAGCGCCGCCTCTCCGCCGAGCTGTTCCAGCGCATGCGCGAGCATTACGCGCCGCGGGGGCTGGTGCATTTCGGCCAGGGCAAGTGGTACCCCGGCGAGCAACTGCCGCGCTGGTCGCTCAACTGCTATTGGCGGCGCGACGGAGTGCCGATCTGGCATGACAGCGCGTTGATTGCCGACGAGCAGAAAGACTACGGCGCCGCTGGCGAGTTGGCGGGCCGTTTTCTGGCGAGTGTCGCTGAACGCTTGAAGATTCCTACGCGGTTTGTGTTTCCCGCCTACGAAGACAATTTCCATTATCTCTGGCGCGAAGGCACGCTGCCTTCGAACGTGACGGCCGAGGATTCCCGGTTGGAAGACCCGTTGGAGCGTGCGCGGTTGCGCAAGGTCTTCAGCCAGGGCCTGGGTAAAGTGATCGGCCAGGTCCTGCCGCTGGCCCGGACCGCCAAGGGCGACCAATGGCAAAGCGGGCGCTGGTACTTGCGCGACGATCATTGCCGGCTGGTACCGGGGGATTCGCCCTTGGGCTACCGCTTGCCACTGGCGTCCCAGCCGTGGGTGACGGCGGCCGAATATCCGTTCATCCATCCCACCGACCCGAATCAGGACTTGCCCGAATTACCCGACACCGAGCAGTTGAGCCATCACGGCGAGCCGGCGCTGGAACACGAGCGTGTGCCGAAGATCGACGAATCGGCCGATTGGCTGACCCGCACCGCCTTCTGCGCAGAGGCCAGGGAAGGGCGGCTGTACCTGTTCATGCCGCCGCTGGAGCGGGTCGAGGATTACCTGGAACTGGTCAGTGCCATCGAAGCGACCGCGCAAGAGCTGGATTGCCCTGTCCTGTTGGAGGGCTATGAGCCACCGAGCGACCCGCGCCTGAGCAATTTCCGCATCACGCCGGACCCGGGTGTCATCGAGGTCAACGTGCAGCCTTCGGCGAGCTGGGATGAGTTGGTCGAGCGCACCGAATTTCTTTACGAGCAAGCACGACTGAACCGACTGACCACCGAGAAATTTCTGATCGATGGCCGGCACACCGGTACCGGTGGCGGTAACCATTTCGTACTGGGCGGCGCGACACCGGCTGACTCACCGTTCCTGCGACGTCCGGACTTGCTGCGCAGCCTGATCAGCTACTGGCATAACCACCCGTCGTTGTCCTACCTGTTTTCCGGGTTGTTCATCGGCCCGACGTCCCAGGCTCCGCGGGTGGACGAGGCGCGCAATGACGCGTTGTACGAGCTGGAAATCGCCTTCGCGCAAATGCCCCAGCCCGGCGAGGAGTGCCCGCCGTGGTTGGTCGATCGGCTGCTACGCAACCTGTTGATCGATGTAACCGGCAACACCCACCGCGCCGAGTTCTGCATCGACAAGCTCTATTCACCGGACGGCGCCACCGGGCGTCTCGGCTTGCTGGAGTTGCGCGCTTTCGAAATGCCGCCTCACGCCCGCATGAGCCTGACCCAGCAATTGCTGTTGCGGGCGCTGGTGGCGCGGTTCTGGCGTGAGCCCTATGCGCCGGCCAAGCTGGCGCGCTGGGGCACCGAGCTGCATGATCGTTTCCTGCTGCCGCACTTCATCGAACAGGATTTCGCCGAGGTCATCGAGGAACTCAATGCCGCGGGTTATCCGCTGCGCGCCGACTGGTTTGCCGCGCACCTGGAGTTCCGCTTCCCCAAGGTCGGCGATTATGCGGTCAACGGTATCGAGCTGCAGCTGCGCCAGGCGCTGGAGCCTTGGCATGTGCTGGGCGAAGAGGGCTCGGCGGGTGGCACGGTGCGTTATGTGGACTCGTCCCTGGAACGCTTGCAGATCAAGCTCACGGGGTTGGCACCGCAACGTTATCTGCTGACCTGCAATGGCGTGCCGGTGCCGTTGCAGCCAACCGGTCGCGTAGGTGAGTTCGTCGCCGGGGTGCGTTTCCGCGCCTGGCAACCGTTCAATTGCTTGCAGCCGACCATCCCGGTCCACGCGCCGCTGGTCTTTGACGTGCTCGACACTTGGATGCAACGCTCGCTGGGCGGTTGCCAATACCACGTGGCGCATCCCGGCGGGCGCAACTATGACAGCCTGCCGGTGAACGCCAACGAAGCTGAGAGTCGGCGGATGGCGCGATTCTTCCGTATCGGACACACGCCGGGGAAACTTCCGATCCCCGATCTGGCAACGAATGACGAGTTCCCCTTCACGCTCGATCTGCGGCGCTTTCACGGCGCATCAATGTAGGCGTGTAGGCGCTTTGTAGGAGCTGTGTAGGAGCTGTCGAGTGCAACGAGGCTGCGATCTTTCCCCTGACAATTGAGTCGTGAGCGAAAGATCAAGATCAAGATCAAGATCAAAAGATCGCAGCCTTCGGCAGCTCCTACAGGGCCCCCCCAGCGGCTCGTCACAATCTTCCACCTATCCGGGCATCATACGCTTGCGCTAGTCTCACCTATCATTGCCGTCCTGCCGAGCTTTCCATGCCTGACCTGCTTGACCGTTACCCGCTGACGACGGGCACCTATCACGAATTGCTGGACGACAGCGGTGCGGTGCGCGCGCACTGGCGGCGGCTGTTCGACCAATTGCAGCGCAGTACACCCGCGCAACTGCTCCAGCGCCAGGCGTTGCTGGCCCGGCAGATCCAGGAAAACGGCGTCACCTACAACGTCTATGCGGACCCGAAGGGCGCCGATCGGCCTTGGGAGCTGGATCTGCTGCCCCACGTCATCGACGCCCAGGAATGGAAGCTGCTGTCGGCCGGCATCGCCCAGCGCGCACGTCTGCTCAATGCGGTACTGGCCGACCTGTACGGACCGCAGCGGCTGATCAGCGAAGGGTTGTTGCCGGCGGAGCTGGTGTTCGGCCACAACAATTTCCTCTGGCCTTGCCAAGGCATCACGCCGCCGGATGGCGACTTTCTGCACCTGTATGCCGTGGACCTGGCGCGCACGCCCGATGGTCGCTGGTGGGTGACTGCGGATCGGACCCAGGCGCCTTCCGGGGCCGGTTATGCCTTGGAAAACCGCACGATCGTGTCCCGGGCGTTTCCCGATCTTTATCGCGACCTGAAGGTGCAGCACCTGTCCGGTTTCTTCCGGACCTTGCAAGAGACGCTGGCACGGCAGGCGCCCAGTGACGGCGAGCCGCCGCTGGTGGTGCTGCTGACGCCCGGGCGTTTCAACGAGAGCTATTTCGAGCATCTCTACCTGGCGCGCCAGCTCGGTTACCCATTGGTGGAGGGCGGTGACCTGACCGTCCGGGACGCCACGGTCTACCTCAAGACCCTCAGCGGACTGCGTCGGGTCCACGCGATCATGCGCCGGCTCGACGATGACTTCTGCGACCCGCTGGAGTTGCGCACCGATTCGGCCCTGGGCGTGCCCGGGTTGTTGGAAGCGGTGCGCCAGGGCCGGGTACTGGTGGCCAATGCCCTGGGCAGCGGTGTGCTGGAATCGCCAGGGCTCTTGGGGTTCTTGCCGAAGATCAACCAGTATCTGTTCGGCGAAGAACTGATGCTGCCTTCCATCGCCACCTGGTGGTGCGGTGAACCGCCAGTGCTGGCCCAGGCCTTGGAGAAATTACCCCAGCTGTTGATCAAGCCGGCATTTCCCTCCCAGAGTTTCACCCCCGTGTTCGGTCGAGACCTGGACGAGAAACAGCGTGCCCAACTGGCGGCACGCATGCAGGCGCGGCCTTATGCCTACGTCGCCCAAGAGTTGGCGCAACTGTCCCAGGCGCCGGTCTGGCAGGCCGAAGATGGCCTGATCCAGCCCCGGGCCATCGGCATGCGCGTGTACGCCGTGTCCGGGAAAAACGATTATCGCGTGCTGCGCGGTGGCCTGACCCGCGTGGCTGCCGAGGCCGATGCCGAAGTGGTGTCGATGCAGCGCGGCGGTGCCAGCAAGGACACGTGGGTATTTGGCGAGCAAGCGCCCGGCGGCGAGCAATGGAAGGCCCAGCGCACCGTCGGCGTTCACGACCTGGTGCGCCGCGATCCTTACCTGCCATCGCGGGTCGTCGAAAACCTGTTCTGGTTCGGTCGTTATTGCGAGCGGTGCGACGACAGCGCTCGCCTCCTGCGGATCATGCTGGCGCGGTATGTCGATGGCGATGACCCGCAAGCGCTGCAATCGGCGGTCTCCCTGGGCGAAAGCCTGATGCTGTTGCCCGAAGAGGGCGAGCTGCCCGAACGTCTCATGGCGGCCATGCTCGGGGATGACTGGTCTTTCAGCCTGCGTTCCAACCTGCAGCGCTTGCAATGGGCGGCTTCGCAGGTTCGCGGCAAGCTGTCGCGGGAAAACTGGCAGGCGCTCGTGGAGCTGCAGCGCGAAGCCGTGGAGCTGGAAACCAGTGAGCCGGACTTCGGTGAGCTGCTGGATTTCCTGAACCGCTTGGTAATGTCCCTGGCGGCGTTATCCGGGTTCGCCTTGGACGACATGACCCGCGACGAGGGCTGGCGCTTCCTGATGATCGGTCGGCGCCTGGAGCGCCTGCAGTTTCTCAGCAGCAGCCTGGCGGCGTTCCTGCGGGGTGAGGCAGTCTTCGATCAGGCCGGGCTGGAGTGGTTGCTGGAGTTGGGCAACAGCAGCATCACCTACCGCTCGCGCTACCTGGCGGTGGCGCAGTTGATTCCCGTGCTCGACCTGTTGTTGCTGGACGAACAGAACCCCCATGCGGTGCTCTTCCAATTGAAACTGGTGGCGCGCACCCTCAAGCGCCTGAACGATGATTTTGGCGCGCCCAGGGATACCGCGTTGCCGGAGTTGGTGACGCGCCTGTCGCGCTTCGACCTGCGCTGCCTGGAAAACCCGCTGTTCGGCGAAGCCAGCCTGCGCGCGGCACTCGACGGGCTGGCCGAGCTGTTGCAGGAAGTGGCCGATGTCAGCGGCCAGGTGTCCGATCGCCTGGCCTTGCGCCATTTTGCCCACGTCGATGACGTCAGCCAACGCACGGTGTCCGTCTGATGAATGCTCGTTACCAGATCCTCCACGACACCCATTACCACTACGACAGCCCGGTGTCCCTCGCGCAGCAACTGGCCCATCTGTGGCCGCGGGCCTGTGACTGGCAGCGTTGCACCGAACAGCAGTTGCTGATCAGTCCGGAACCGACGACCCGTCGAGATGAGCAGGACGTATTCGGCAACCCGTTGACCCGCCTGGCCTTCGAGCGGCCTCACGATGAGCTGCTGGTCAATGCCCGCCTGAGCGTCGAGGTGCTGGCGCGCCCTGAACTGGATTTCAACCTGTCGCCGGCCTGGGATTCGACCCGTGACGCGTTGACCTATAGCGGCCGACCGTTGACAGCGCGGTTACTGGACGCCTGTCGCTACCGTTTCGAATCGCCCTATGTGCACCTCAAGCGCAGCTTCGTGGAGTTTTCGGAAAGCTGTTTTCCGGCGGGACGACCGCTGATGGTCGGGGTCCAGGCATTGATGGAGAAGATTTTCGAAGAGTTCACCTTCGACGCCGAGGCCACCCAGGTCGCGACGCCGTTGGTGGAAGTGCTGGAGCGACGCCGCGGCGTCTGCCAGGACTTCGCCCACCTGATGCTGGCCTGCGTGCGTTCCCGCGGATTGGCCGCGCGTTACGTCAGCGGCTATCTGCTGACCCAGCCACCGCCCGGCCAGGCCCGGCTGATAGGCGCCGATGCTTCGCACGCCTGGGTGTCGGTGTTCTGCCCGGTGTTGGGTTGGGTGGACTTCGACCCGACCAACAATGTGCAGCCGGCGTTGGAGCACATCACCCTGGCCTGGGGCCGGGATTTCTCCGATGTGTCACCGTTGCGCGGGGTGATCCTGGGCGGCGGTACCCATGATCCCGAAGTGCGGGTGACGGTGATGCCGTTGGAACAGTAATCTGATGTTCCGATGAACACCTGTGGCGAGGGAGCTTGCTCCCGCTCGGTTGCGCAGCGACCGTAAAATCTTTGGACCGCTTCGCGGCCCAGCGGGAGCAAGCTCCCTCGCCACAGGGGAACTGATTAACAATGAGACTTCTATATGTTCCCGGTTTCCATCAAAGGTGTGCTGCAATCCCCCGAAGGCCTGGTTGTGCTGATGCTCAACGAGCGGGACGAATGGGAGCTGCCCGGTGGGCGGATCGAACTGGGTGAAACGGCACCGCAATGCCTGGCGCGGGAGATTGCCGAGGAACTGGCGGTCGAGGTCGGCGTGGGAGAGCCACTGGATTCGTATCTGTTCGAGGTGATCCCGGGCAAGCACGTTTTTATCTCCACCTACCGCTGCCAATTGCTGGGCGGTTTCGTGCCGACGATCAGTCATGAGCACAAGGAAATCGGGCTGTTCGAACCGAGGCGATTGCCGGCCAATCTGCCTGAAGGCTATCGCTTGTCGATCGTGAAGGCGTTGGGGATATAGCGGGTTTGCAAGGACCGGCAGCGAGGCTGCCAGCCCTGGACACAAACCGTTGGACCGGATCGATCATCGGGTCCAAGTGGGGATATCAGGCGTCGGGTGCCTGATCTTTCGGTGCATCGACATCAGCTTCTGCCGCCACGTCGCCTTCGGCATCCGGGTTCAGTGCTGCTTCTTCTGCGCTGGCTTTCTTGCGCTGGAGCTTTTCCTCTTTCTTCTGCTCCTTGGCCAAGTCTCTCTGACGTTTGGCGAAGGAATAATTGGGTTTGGCCATGGGCGATCCTCTGGGGTCGAAGGTGAGGTTTGAGCGGCGCGTATTCTGCCCTGTATCGGGGTCGAGACGTTAGTTGGGTTTTTGTTCGGCCCACTTCGGCTGGATCGATGGCTGCCATTCGTCCAGTGCGTCGAGCAGGTTTTGCGGTGAGTCGCTCACTTGCAGCATGTCACGATGCGGCGCACGGACGAAACCCTCGCCGACGATATGATCCAGAAAGCCGGTGAGCTTGCTGTAGAAGCCGTTCACTTCCAACAGACCCAGCGGTTTGCCGTGGTAGCCGAGTTGGCCCCAGGTCCAGACTTCGAACAACTCTTCCAAGGTGCCGAGGCCGCCAGGCAGGGCGATGAAGGCATCGCTGAGTTCGGCCATGCGGGCCTTGCGCGCGTGCATGCCGTCCACCACTTCCAGGCGCGTCAGGCCACTGTGGCCGATTTCCTTGTCCTTCAGGCTCTGCGGGATGATGCCAATCACTTCGCCGCCCGCCGCGAGGGCCGCATCGGCGACGATGCCCATCAGGCCCACCGCGCCACCGCCATAGACCAGGGTCAGCTTTCGTTCCGCCAACGCCCGCCCCAGGGCCTGGGCGGCTTCGCGATAGGCTGGGTGGCTGCCGGTGCTGGCGCCGCAAAATACACAAACAGAGGCGATGGACATGCTTTACTCCATGGTCGGTAACCGGTCCAGAGTAAAGCCTGCCCGCTAATGCGCAAGGAAATCAAACCTCGCGGCGAGGTTTTTCATAGGTGCCGCTGGCGCCGCAGGCGTAGGCGGCGAGCAAGCTGCACAACAGGCTGTTTAAGTTCATGACGATCGCTCCAGTAGGTGATGGGGCTGATCATAGGGGCGCGTCATACTTATGGCTGGTTGATTCTGTCCATCAGGCTGATAGGCTTAAGTTGTATACAATCTTTGACACAGGTCATAGGAACTTGCCGGAAAATCAGGCAGTCTTCCCCTTTGACGGATTTTTGTTAACCATGCCTTGGAGATTCATGATGTTCGCCAAACTTGTAGCAGTTTCCCTGTTGACACTGGCTAGCAGCCAACTGATGGCAGCGGAGTGCACGACCACCATCGATTCGACCGACCAGATGTCCTTCAGCACCAAGGCCATCGAGATCGACAAGAGCTGCAAGACCTTCACCGTTGAGCTGACTCACTCCGGCAGCTTGCCGAAGAACGTCATGGGCCATAACTGGGTGCTGAGCAAAGAGGCTGACATGCAGCCGATCGCCACCGACGGCCTGGGCGCCGGTATCGACAAGAACTACCTGAAGGAAGGCGATGCCCGCATCATTGCCCACACCAAGATTATCGGTGCCGGCGAGAAAGATTCGGTGACCTTCGACGTGTCGAAACTCAGCGCTTCCGAGAAGTACGGTTTCTTCTGCTCGTTCCCAGGCCACATCTCGATGATGAAAGGCACGGTAACCCTGAAGTAATCAATTTTCAGGCACAAAAAAAGCGCCCCCGTGCAGGGCGCTTTTTTTATACCTGGTAAATACCCGACCCCTGTGGGAGCAAGCTCGCTCCCACGGGGGACTGCCCGCCAAATGGTGGTCAAGGCCCCCCACAGGGGACTGTCCACCGAATGGCAGTCATGGCGCGTACGGCATCACGCGCTTGTGCTCGGTCTTGCGATAGGTGTCGCAAATAATCTTCGCGGCTTCTTCGCGGATCGGTTGGCCGTGCAGGAACGCGTCGATCTCGCCGTAGGTCACGCCATGGGCAGCTTCGTCCGGCTTGCCCGGCGACAAGTCTTCGAGGTCGGCGGTGGGGACTTTTTCCACCAATGATTCCGGTGCACCAAAGTCGCGGGCAATCGCCCTGACCTGGTTTTTCACCAGCCCGCTCAGCGGGGCCAGGTCGCAGGCGCCGTCACCGAACTTGGTGAAAAAACCCATGACCGCTTCAGCCGCATGATCGGTGCCGATCACCAGGCCTTGCTCAGCGCCGGCGATGGTGTATTGCGCCACCATGCGCATCCGCGCCTTGGTATTGCCCAGCACGAAATCCCGCGAGCCCGGCCCCTTGCCTTCGAATGCGAGCACTTCCTTGGCCAGCGCCTTGACCGCCGGGCCGATGTTGACCGTGTGGCGCTCATCCGGCTCGATGAAATCGACACAAGCCTGGGCTTCGTGCTCGTCGAACTGCGTTTCATACGGCAGGCGCACGGCGATGAACTTGTACGCCGCGTTGCCGGTTTTTTCCCGCAGCTCACGCACGGCACGTTGGGCCAACAGGCCTGCGGTCAACGAATCAACGCCGCCGCTGATACCCAGCACCAGGCTCTTGAGCCCTGAATTGACGAGGCAATCCTGGATGAAGCTCACCCGGCGAGCGATTTCGGCCTTGAGGGCGGCGTCATCGGCGAACGGTGGCTGGACCTTGAGCTGTTCAGCTATCTCACGCTGTACGGCTTGCATGAATTCACTCCTTGCTTGATGTGCCAGAAAGGGCGGCAGGTACTTGGAAAACATGTCGCATGTAGGCGACGAAATTTGGATCCTTACAGTGGGTCTTGCCGGGCTCGTCTGAAATCTTGGCCACGGGTTGCCCGTCACAGCTGATCATTTTAAGCACGATACTCATGGGTTCCACGCCTGGAATGTCGCAGGTCAGGTTGGTCCCGATACCAAAGCTCACATTAATGCGACCACGTAACGCCCGAAAAATCTCCAGGCATTTGGGCAATGTCAGGCTGTCGGAAAACACCAGGGTCTTGCTCATTGGGTCGATGCCCAGCTGGTGATAGTGGGCGATGGCTTTTTCGGCCCAGACCACCGGGTCGCCCGAATCATGGCGCAAGCCGTCGAACAGCTTGGCGAAGAACAGATCGAAGTCTTTCAGAAAGGCGTCCATGGTGATGCAATCGGTCAGTGCTATGCCCAGCAGGCCTCGGTATTCGCGGACCCAGCAGTCGAGCGCGGCGATCTGGCTGTCGATCAGCCGAGGCCCCAGTTGCTGATGGGCCATGATCCACTCGTGGGCCATGGTGCCCAGGGGTTTCATGTCCAGCTCCCGGGACAGATGCACGTTGCTGGTGCCGACGAAGCGTCCGGGGAAGTCGTGCTTGAGCACGTTCACTACTTCTTCCTGGGTTCGGTAGGAGAACCGACGGCGGGTGCCGAAGTCGGCCACTTGCAGCTCGGATAGTTCATCGGCGCTGGCGTTGGCGCTCAGCCAGTCGAACTTGCGATAAAGCTGTTCCCGCGCCTGTTCCAAGACAATTTCACGGTAGCGATAGCGGTTGCGCACCTCGCTGACAATGGCCAGCAATGGCACCTCGAACAGGATCACATGCAGCCACGGCCCGCGCAGGCGGATAAACAACTCGCCGTTCTCGATGCCGGTGTGCACGTAGCGCAGGTTGAAGCGAAACAGGCCCAGGAAACGCAGGAAATCCGGTTTCATGAAGCTGATGCGCTCCAGGAAGCTCAACTGGTCTGCGCTCAGGCTCAGCTCGGCCAGGCGCTCGATCTGGAAGCGGATCTCCGCCAGGTACGGGCGGAGGTCCTCGCTGTTACGGCAACGAAACTCCCATTCCACTTCGACGTTGGGGTAGTTATGCAGCACCGCCTGCATCATCGTCAGTTTGTAGAAGTCGGTGTCGAGCAGGTTCTGCACGATGCGATCGGCAAACACGCTCTCGCTCATAACGGCAATCTCCAGACAAGTAGCTGCGGCGGCAGCGGCGCATGGCAGTTCAGGGTGAAAGGGCTAGTGGCGCATAACACTCATGGGTATTGCCAGTGTTTTTTGCTCGCGGTGCGCTCTGTTCTGAGGAGAGTCATTTGTGGCGAGGGGATTTATCCCCGCTGGACGCGTAGCGTCCCATCTTTTTTTGGGACTGCTGCGCAGTCCAGCGGGGATAAATCCCCTCGCCACAGGGCTTTGCGTTGGCTGGCTATTGCGGTGCTTCCGGGCCGTCAATCTGCTCCAACATCCACTCCACGAACAGCCGCACCTTGGGCACCTCCGCCGAATGCTCCGGATACGCCAGGTAATAGGCGTTGGTGCTGGGCATCGCATGTTGCCAGGGGATGACCAGTTTTCCGTCGGCCAGCTCTTCCTCCACCAGGAACCTCGGCAGCAGCGCAACGCCGCAGCCGACCTGGGCGGCGCGGATGCACATGTAAAAGGTTTCGAAGCGCGGCCCGTGGTAGCTGTGTTCGGTGTGGTAGCCCTGGTCATCGAACCAGTCGTGCCAGGCCTGCGGTCGCGAGGCGTTTTGCAACAGGACCAGATCGGTCAGTTGCGTAGGATCGGTGAAAGGCTGCTCCGGCAGGCTGCCCGGTGCGCAGACGGGTACGAGTTCTTCGCCGAACAGCTTCAAGGACTCAGTCCCGGGCCGTGAGGCCTGGCCGAAATAGAACGCCAGGTCGCTGCGCCCCTGCTGCAAGTCGTCCGCCTCCTGCTCGCTGCAGAGATCCAGGTGAATGCTCGGATGGCGCAGGCGCCAGCCCTTGAGGCGTGGGACCAGCCAGCGGGCACCGAATGTCGGCGGCGTGGAGACTCGTAGTACTTCGGTGTCGCCTCCGTAGGATCGCAAGTAATGAGTCGACATCTCGACTTGGGTGAGGATTTTTCGTACTTCTCCCAAGTACAGATCGCCAGCGGGGGTCAGTTGCAAGCGTCGACGCACGCGCCGGAACAGCAGGTGCTGCAGCAGCTCTTCCAGCTGCGCGACCTGTTTGCTGACGGCGCTCTGGGTCAAGTTCAGCTCTTCGGCGGCGCGGGTGAAGCTCAGGTGACGGGTCACCGCTTCGAAGCACTGCAACGCCGTGATCGACGGCAAATAACGTTTATTGAGCATGACGGGGCCTTGGTTCTGGTCGCTCTGCTTGTCCCGTAATCAGGTCAGCATGAATAAACGGAATGATATCTCGCTTAAAGGTCGTTTGTTGGCAAGTCTCGGGCCAGCTACAACTACAGGTCTGATCAGCCGTGTGCGCCCGGCTGCCAACCCATTGTCTTTCGCTTGAGGAATTTACCCATGGTTGCTGCATTGCTTGATCGTCTCGGCGTCGCCCCGGCCCTGTACCGGAACGGCACACAGCCTGTGCATTCGCCCATCGATGGCAGTCGCATCGGTGCGGTGAGCTGGGAAGGCGCTGCTGAAGTCGAGCAGCAGGTCAGTCGGGCGGAGCATGCGTTCGACCTGTGGCGCAAGGTGCCGGCGCCCCGCCGTGGCGAGCTGGTGCGTCAGTTCGGCGACCTGTTGCGTGAATACAAGGCCGACCTCGGCGAGCTGGTGTCGTGGGAAGCGGGCAAGATCACCCAGGAAGGCCTGGGCGAAGTGCAGGAGATGATCGACATCTGCGATTTCGCCGTCGGCCTGTCCCGCCAGTTGTACGGCCTGACCATCGCGTCCGAACGTCCTGGCCATCACATGCGTGAAACCTGGCACCCCCTGGGCGTGGTCGGTGTGATCAGCGCCTTTAACTTCCCTGTGGCGGTCTGGGCCTGGAACACCACGCTGGCCCTGGTCTGCGGCAACTCGGTGATCTGGAAACCTTCGGAGAAGACGCCGCTGACCGCCCTGGCGTGCCAGGCGCTGTTCGAGCGCGTGCTGAACAATTTCAGTGATGCGCCGCCGTACTTGAGCCAAGTGATCATCGGCGGCCGCGATGCCGGCGAAGCCTTGGTCGACGACCCGCGCGTGGCGTTGATCAGCGCCACCGGCAGTACTCGCATGGGGCGCGAAGTGGCGCCGAAAGTCGCGGCGCGTTTCGCCCGCAGCATCCTCGAGCTGGGCGGTAACAACGCCATGATCCTGGCCCCGAGCGCTGACCTGGACATGGCCGTGCGCGCCATCCTGTTCAGCGCCGTCGGCACCGCCGGCCAGCGTTGCACGACTTTGCGCCGGCTGATCGCCCATGAATCGGTGAAGGAAGAAATCGTCACCCGCCTCAAGGCTGCCTATTCCAAGGTGCGCATCGGTCACCCACTGGAAGGCAATCTGGTGGGGCCGCTGATCGACAAGCAAAGCTTCGAGAACATGCAGGACGCGCTGGAGCAGGCCCTGAGTGAAGGCGGGCGGGTATTTGGTGGCAAGCGCCAGCTCGAAGACCTGTTCCCGAATGCCTATTACGTCTCGCCCGCCATCGTCGAGATGCCGGAGCAGAGCGACGTGGTGCGTCACGAAACCTTCGCGCCGATCCTTTATGTGGTCGGCTACAAGGATTTCGCCGAAGCGCTGCACCTGAACAACTCCGTGCCCCAAGGCCTGTCGTCGTGCATCTTCACCACCGACGTGCGTGAAGCCGAGCAGTTCATGTCGGCGGTGGGCAGTGACTGCGGCATCGCCAACGTCAACATCGGCCCGAGCGGCGCGGAAATCGGTGGCGCCTTCGGTGGCGAAAAGGAAACCGGCGGCGGTCGCGAATCCGGCTCCGACGCGTGGCGCGGCTACATGCGCCGCCAGACCAACACCGTGAACTACTCGCTGGAGTTGCCGTTGGCGCAGGGGATTACTTTCGATTAAGCAGCTTCAAGCCACAAGCTGCAAGCCTCAAGCAAAATCAGCTTGCAGCTTGTGGCTTGCCCCTTGCAGCTGCTCCTGACCAGGAGCTGGCAATGCCGTTACGCAAAGAATGTCTGTGGGAAAAGCTGACGCCACAAAGGCCTGAAAACACTGCGCTCACCGGCGAGGTCACGGTGGACGTCTGCATTATCGGGGCGGGCTTCACCGGGTTGTCGGCGGCGGTGCATTTGCTGGAGCAGGGCAAGCGCGTCGCGGTGGTGGAGGCGCATCGGGCCGGGCACGGTGGGTCGGGGCGCAATGTCGGGCTGGTGAACGCCGGCCTGTGGATCCCGCCGGACGAGATCGAGGCCGGCTTCGGCGAAGCGGTGGGCAGTCAGCTCAACCGTATGCTGGGCGCTGCGCCGGCGTTGGTTTTCAGCCTTGTCGACAAGTACGACATCGATTGCCAGTTGCGCCGCGAAGGCACCTTGCACATGGCCCATAACGCCCGGGGCGAGGCGGACCTGCGCAGCCGCGAGGAACAGTGGAAACGCCGTGGCGCCCCGGTTGAATTACTCACGGGCCAAGCCTGTGCCGATGCCACTGGCACCGACAAGATCGCCGCCGCGCTGCTCGACCGACGGGCCGGCACGCTCAATCCGATGGCCTATGCCAGTGGATTGGCCAAGGCTGCCAGGGATCTTGGTGCCCAGTTGTTCGATCACTCGCCTGTCACGCGCCTGGAACGCCAGGGCCAGCGCTGGTCGGTGCAGACCGCCGAGGGTTCGGTGTTGGCCGAGCAAGTCGTGATCGCCTCCAACGCCTACACCGAGGGCGACTGGACCGAACTGCGGCGTAACTTCTTCCCCGGCTATTACTATCAGGTTGCCTCGGTCCCGCTGGACGACGAGGCCGCCCGCCGCATCCTGCCGGGCGGGCAGGGTTCCTGGGACACTCGCCAGGTGCTGAGCAGCATTCGCCGGGACAAGGACGGGCGCTTGCTGCTGGGCAGCCTGGGCAACGGCAATCGCAAGCCCACCTGGTTCCTCAAGGCCTGGGCCGATCGGGTGCAGCAGCATTATTTCCCTTATCTCAAGTCGGTGGAGTGGGAATGCACCTGGACCGGTTGCATTGCCTTTACCCCCGATCACCTTATGCGCCTGTTCGAGCCGGCACCCGGCCTGGTGGCCGTTACTGGCTACAACGGCCGGGGGGTGACCACCGGCACCGTGGTCGGCAAGGCCTTTGCCGATTACCTGTGCCATGGCGATGCCAAGGCCTTGCCGATTCCCTTCGCGCCCATGCAGCCTTTGGCCGGGGTTGGCTTGCGTAGTTGCCTGTATGAAGCGGGCTTTTCGCTGTATCACGCAGGCCAGTGCTTGCGAATCGTCATCTGATTGTTGAAAAGTGTTACGGTCTGCGGCGTTTTCCCGCCCAGCGTCTAGCCTGTTATGGTGCGGGTTGTAGCAGCCCTGCACCGACAGTGTGCAGTTCGGTGACGCAGGTTGTTACACAGTGGTTGCACGCCGTTTCGCGTAGTGGTTGCAATGATGGCTCATGGAGGGTTTCACCTACTTGTAAATAAGGTTGCACCTCGTGCGGTTTAGACGGTTGCACGCCCTGTGAAAAAGGGCCCGAAACAGTCGAAATAACAATAAAGCAGCGACTTTTTTCAGAATAAAAAACCGATGGCACGGCCCTTGCTCTGAGCTTTTCAGTGAAGTGAAGTCGCAGTGCCAACTAAAAAAAACCTTGGAGCACCACCTCATGTCCCAGACGTTTTACAAGAAAGGTTTCCTAGCCCTCGCAGTGGCAACTGCGCTGGGTGTTTCTGCGTTTGCTCAAGCCGATGTGAAATTGGGTGTGGCGGGGCCGATGACCGGCGCCAACGCTGCGTTTGGCGAGCAGTACATGAAAGGTGCGCAGGCAGCGGCCGATGTCATCAACAAGGCGGGCGGCATCAACGGTGAGAAGATCGTACTGGTTGCCGGCGACGACGCCTGCGAACCCAAGCAGGCCGTGGCCGTGGCCAACCGCCTGGTTGACCAGGACAAGGTAATCGGTGTGGTTGGGCACTTCTGCTCGTCCAACACCATCCCGGCCTCCGAAGTCTATGACGAAGCCGGCATCATCGCCATGACCCCCGGTTCGACCAACCCGGCCGTGACCGAGCGTGGCCTGAGCGCGATGTTCCGCATGTGTGGTCGTGACGACCAGCAGGGCATCGTGGCTGGCGACTACATCGTCGACGTGCTCAAGGGCAAGAAAGTCGTCGTGCTGCACGACAAGGACACCTACGGCCAAGGCCTGGCGGATGCCACCAAGGCACAGCTGGCCAAGCGTGGCGTGAACCCCGTGTTGTACGAAGGCCTGACCCGTGGCGAAAAAGACTTCAGCGCCGTGGTCACCAAGATCCGTTCGGCCGGTGCCGACGTGGTCTACTTCGGCGGCCTGCACCCGGAAGCCGGCCCGCTGGTTCGCCAGCTGCGCGAACAAGGCCTCAAGGACGTGAAATTCATGTCCGATGACGGCATCGTGACCGACGAACTGGTCACCACCGCTGGCGGCGCGCAATACGTCGATGGCGTGTACATGACCTTCGGCGCCGACCCACGCCTGCTGCCAGACAGCAAGGCTGTGGTGGACGCGTTCCGTGCCCAGGGCGTCGAGCCTGAAGGCTACACCCTGTACGCCTACGCGTCGGTTCAGGCCCTGGCCGCCGGCTTCAACGGCGCCAAGTCCAACAAGGGCGAAGACGCTGCCAAGTGGCTGAAAGCCAACCCGGTGAAAACCGTCATGGGCGAAAAGACCTGGGATGCCAAGGGCGACCTGAAAGTCTCCGACTACGTGGTCTACCAGTGGGACAAGGATGGCAAATACCACCAGTTGGAAAAACAGAAGTAAGGGCTGAAGCGACCGTCCAAGCCCCTCTGGAGGCCGGGCATTTCCCGGTTTTCCAGGGGCGCTTGCCGGTCGCGCCTGACATTGCTCCGACGTAAATCTGTATTTTCCTTAGAAGAACCGCGCGCCCTTGGGTGTGCAGGTTCTCACTGCGTGAGATTGCGTTATGGATGGTATTTTCCTGCAGCAACTGATCAATGGCCTGACCCTCGGGTCGGTCTATGGTCTGATCGCCATCGGCTACACAATGGTCTACGGCATCATCGGCATGATCAACTTCGCCCACGGCGAGGTTTACATGATTTCCGCTTACCTCGCGGCAATCAGTCTGGCTCTGCTGGCTTACTTCGGTATTGAATCCTTTCCGCTAATGATCCTCGGCACCCTAGTGTTCACGGTCGTGGTCACCGGGGTATATGGCTGGGTCATCGAACGCGTCGCCTACAAACCCCTGCGCAACTCCACCCGCCTGGCACCGCTGATCAGCGCCATCGGCATCTCGCTGATCCTGCAGAACTACGCACAGATCAGCCAGGGCGCCCGCCAACAGGGTGTACCAACGCTGCTTGAAGGCGCCATGCGCGTCGACATCGGCAGCGGTTTCGTACAGCTCACCTACACCAAGATTTTCATCCTGATCGCCGCATTCGCCGGCATGGCGCTGCTGACCTACATCATCAAGTACACCAAGCTCGGCCGCATGTGCCGCGCCACCCAGCAAGACCGCAAGATGGCCTCGATCCTCGGGATCAACACCGACCGGGTGATTTCCTACGTGTTCATCATCGGTGCGGCCATGGCGGCCCTGGCCGGTGTGCTGATCACCATGAACTACGGCACGTTCGACTTCTATGCCGGTTTCATCATCGGCATCAAGGCGTTCACCGCGGCGGTGCTCGGCGGCATCGGCTCCCTGCCTGGGGCGATGCTCGGCGGGATCATCCTCGGGATCTCCGAGTCGCTGTTCTCCGGTCTGATCAACTCCGACTACAAAGACGTATTCAGTTTCTCGCTGCTGGTGCTGATTCTGATTTTCCGTCCCCAAGGCCTGTTGGGTCGCCCACTCGTGGCGAAGGTGTAAGTATGTCTGCTGCCAATAAACCGCTTGATATCAAGAAGAGCGTCATCGACGCGATCCTGGCCGGTCTGATCTCGCTGATCGTGTTCGGGCCGATCGTCGGCGTGGTGCTCGACGGCTACAGTTTCAACCTGCAGCCTGCCCGCGTGGGCTGGCTGGTGGCGATCGTGATGGTCGGGCGCTTTGCCCTGAGCCTGTTCCTGCAAACCCCCAAGGGGCTGAAGATTCTCCAGGGTTTCGAGAGTACCGGCTCCGGCGTGCATGTGCTGCCGCCGGACTACAAGTCGCGGCTGCGCTGGATCATCCCGGCGCTGATCGTGATCGCCATCGTGTTTCCGTTCTTCGCCAACAAATACGTGCTGACGGTGGTGATCCTCGGGCTGATCTACGTACTGTTGGGCCTGGGCCTGAACATCGTGGTTGGCCTGGCCGGGCTGCTCGACCTGGGTTATGTGGCGTTCTATGCCATCGGTGCCTATGGTCTTGCGCTGGGCTACCAATACCTGGGGCTGGGTTTCTGGACCGTATTGCCACTGGCGGCCATCGCAGCGGCGATGGCAGGGTGCATATTGGGCTTCCCGGTGTTGCGAATGCACGGGGACTACCTGGCCATCGTGACCCTGGGCTTCGGCGAGATCATCCGGCTGGTGCTGAACAACTGGCTGTCGTTCACCGGCGGGCCGAATGGCATGCCGGTGCCTTCACCGACCTTCCTGGGCCTGGAGTTCGGCAGGCGCGCGAAGGATGGCGGGGTGCCGTTCCATGAGTTCTTCGGCATCGACTACAACCCCAATATCAAATTCCTGTTCATCTACATCGTGCTGTTCATCACCGTGCTGCTGGTGCTCTATATCAAGCATCGCCTGACGCGCATGCCGGTCGGCCGCGCCTGGGAAGCCCTGCGCGAAGATGAAATCGCCTGCCGCTCCATGGGCCTGAACCACGTGCTGGTCAAGCTCTCGGCGTTTACCCTCGGTGCTTCCACCGCCGGGCTGGCGGGTGTGTTCTTCGCCAGCTACCAGGGCTTCGTCAATCCGTCGTCGTTCACCTTCTTCGAGTCGGCGTTGATCCTGGCGATCGTGGTGCTGGGTGGCATGGGCTCGACGGTCGGCGTGGTGATTGCCGCCTTCGTGTTGACCGTGGCGCCGGAGCTGCTGCGTAGCTTCTCCGAATACCGGGTGCTGCTGTTCGGCGTGTTGATGGTGTTGATGATGATCTGGCGCCCGCGCGGCCTGATCCGTATCAGTCGTACCGGTGTGACGCCGCGCAAGGGGGTAGCGCCATGAGCGAAGTCGTACTCAAAGTCGAAAACCTGATGATGCAGTTCGGTGGCATCAAGGCCCTCAGTGATGTCAGCCTGCAGGTCAAGCGCAACTCGATCTTCGCCCTGATCGGCCCTAACGGCGCAGGCAAGACCACGGTGTTCAACTGCCTGACCGGTTTCTACAAGGCTTCGGGCGGCAAGATCGAACTCAATGTGCGGGGTGAACAGACCAATGTGATCAAGCTGTTGGGCGAAGCATTCCGTCCGACTGACTTCGTCTCGCCGAGATCCTTCGGCAGCCGGCTGTACTACAAGATGTTCGGCGGCACCCATCTGGTAAACCGCGCCGGTTTGGCGCGCACCTTCCAGAACATTCGCCTGTTCAAGGAAATGTCGGTGCTGGAAAACCTGCTGGTGGCCCAGCACATGTGGGTCAATCGCAGCCTGGTGGCGGGCATCCTCAACACCAAGGGCTACCGCAAGGCTGAAAGCGATGCGTTGGACCATGCGTTCTATTGGTTGGAAGTGGTGGACCTGGTGGATTGCGCCAACCGCCTGGCCGGTGAGCTTTCCTACGGCCAGCAGCGCCGCCTGGAAATCGCCCGGGCCATGTGCACGCGTCCGCAGATCATCTGCCTCGACGAACCGGCCGCCGGCCTCAACCCTCAGGAAACCGAAGCGCTGAGCGCGATGATCCGGCTGCTGCGCGACGAGCACGATCTGACCGTGGTGCTGATCGAACACGACATGGGCATGGTAATGAGCATTTCCGATCACATCGTGGTGCTGGACCACGGCAACGTGATCGCCGAGGGCGGTCCCGAGGCGATTCGCAACGATCCGAAGGTGATCGCGGCTTACCTGGGTGCCGATGAAGAGGAGCTGGTATGAGTGGACCAATCCTCGAACTCAAGGCGCTGGACGTGTTCTACGGGCCGATCCAGGCCCTGAAGAAAGTCTCGATGCACATCGACGAAGGCGAAACCGTGAGCCTGATCGGCTCCAACGGGGCCGGCAAGTCCACGCTGTTGATGTCGATCTTCGGCCAGCCGCGGGCGGCGAGTGGGCAGATCATCTACCAGGGCGTGGATATCACCCACAAGTCGTCGCACTACATCGCCTCCAACGGCATCGCGCAGTCACCGGAAGGGCGGCGGGTATTCCCGGACATGACTGTCGAGGAAAACCTGCTGATGGGCACCATCCCCATCGGGGACAAATACGCCAACGAAGACATGCAGCGCATGTTCGAATTGTTCCCACGCCTCAAGGAGCGACGCAACCAGCGGGCCATGACCATGTCCGGCGGCGAGCAGCAAATGCTCGCCATTGCCCGGGCATTGATGAGCCGGCCGAAGTTGTTGCTGCTCGATGAGCCAAGCCTGGGGCTGGCGCCGATCGTGGTGAAACAGATCTTCGCCACCTTGCGGGAATTGGCGTCCACCGGGATGACCATCTTCCTGGTGGAGCAGAACGCCAACCATGCCCTCAAGCTGTCGGATCGGGCCTATGTGATGGTCAACGGGGAAATCCGCCTGACCGGCACGGGCAAGGAACTGCTGGCCAACGAAGAGGTGCGCAACGCGTATCTGGGCGGGCATTGAGGCGGTCGTTGCAATGAAGGAAACCGGCGAGAAATCGCCGGTTTTTTCATTCCTCCAGAACACACAAACCCCCTGTGGGAGCGAGCCTGCTCGCGAAGGCGATCTGTCAGATACATGAATATCGACTGACCCACCGCTTTCGCGAGCAGGCTCGCTCCCACAAGGGGATTTGTAGGGTTTTAGGATTTGTGGACAACAATCCCAGCCCCCTGCTAAACCGCGACATAAAGTCGCCGCAAACAGTTGTTTTGTCACAGTTTTGACTTGTCCCCGTTTGCTGTGGAACTGGCTGTGAATAACGTGGGAGTAGCTGGCTGGAGGCCTTTTAAAACGTGGCTTGCAAGGCTGTGATCGTTTTTTGATCAGGCGTTTTTGGTCAAGCGAGAGTGGCTGTTGTCAACAGTTTTATGGGCAGGGAAATGGGGTTGAAACCTTGTGGGCAGACCTGTGGATAAGTCTGTGATTAAACTCTGGAAAGACCGCGCTGAAGGCCGTCGTTACTGGCTTGGAGCCATCTAGCATTGAGCGGAGGCTTATAGCAGATAACTCGTGCTGCACAACCTTACTTGCAAGGTCAAGCGAAAAAACTTCCAAAATCGCCGCAAAGCCTTATGCACAGCGGCTTCCAGCGTTTTCAGTTGCCCCCGATTACTGTGGACGTGCCTGTGGATAACGTGCGGGCAATCCGCTGCGGCCCTTGTCGGGCAAGGCCCGGGGCGGATTGATCGTTTTTTGAACAGGAAGGCGCTAAAGCGGTGGATCAAGCCTTGCCCCTGGCGGGCCAGGCCGGGCATGCTGTGGGCCGATTTCAATCCAATGGCTGTTTGAAGCCCAAGCAAGGAGAACACGATGTCTGACACCCTGTTTATCACTGGCGCGACGTCCGGTTTTGGTGAAGCCTGTGCCCGTCGTTTTGCCGAGGCAGGCTGGAAGCTGGTGCTGACCGGCCGTCGTGAAGAGCGCCTCGATGCCCTCTGTGCCGAGCTGTCGAAGCAGACCGAAGTCCATGGCCTGGTACTGGATGTGCGTGATCGCAAGGCCATGGAAGAGGCCATCGCCAACCTGCCGCCCTCCTTCGCCAAACTGCGCGGGCTGATCAACAATGCTGGCCTGGCCCTGGGCGTCGACCCGGCGCCCAAATGCGACCTCGACGATTGGGACACCATGGTCGATACCAACGTAAAAGGCCTGATCTACAGCACACGCCTGCTGCTGCCGCGCCTGATCGCCCATGGCCGTGGGGCCGGGATCGTCAACCTGGGCTCCATTGCCGGCAACTACCCGTATCCGGGCAGCCACGTCTACGGCGCGAGCAAGGCGTTCGTCAAACAGTTTTCCCTCAACCTGCGTTGCGATTTGCAGGGCACGGGCGTGCGGGTGAGCAACATCGAGCCGGGTCTGTGCGAGAGCGAGTTTTCGCTGGTGCGCTTTGGCGGCGACCAGGAGCGCTACAACGCGACGTACGCTGGCGCCGAGCCGATTCAGCCACAGGACATCGCCGATACGATTTTCTGGGTGCTCAACACGCCGGCACACATCAACATCAACAGCCTGGAGCTGATGCCGGTGAGCCAGACCTGGGCTGGTTTTGCCATTGAGCGCAACAAGGCCTGACCGCTGACGTACTTGAGCTGGAAATGATGAGCTGTTGTGGCGAGGGAGCTTGCTCCCGCTTGGCTGTGTAGGAGCTGGCGAAGGCTCGGGCCGCGTTCGGACGATCTTTTTGAGACTCAAGTCTCTGGGAAAGATCGCAGCCTCGCTTCGCTCGACAGCTCCTACAGGAGCTGTGTAGGAGCTGGCGAAGGCTCGGGCCGCGTTCGGACGATCTTTTTGAGACTCAAGTCTCTGGGAAAGATCGCAGCCTCGCTTCGCTCGACAGCTCCTACAGGCCCAGCGGGAGCAAGCTCCCTCGCCACGGAACGTGTTACGCCAGGTAGTCGGCCAGGCCGCGATAGCAGGTCAGCAGGTGATACGGCGTGGTGGACGGCATGTCCCGGCGACTGACATTGCCATCGGCGTCAAGGCATTCATTCCAGCCACGGGGATGCAGGAAATGCTGCTGCAACGCTTGCAGCTGTCGCAGCAAGGCACTGTCGCTGCCCGAACGCAGCGTCAACGCCCGCAGGTATTCCGCCTGGGCCCAGATGCGTTGAGTGGCGTCGCGTGGGGGTGTCTGCGGCGCCAGGCCCAGCATCGCGCAGACGGCGCCGCCATCCGGATCGACACCTTGTTCTTCAGTAAGGCTGAAGCTGAACTCCAGCGCCGCGTGCAGTTTGCCGCCGCGCAACAAGGGCGATGACGCCAGCAGGAAATACCATTCGAACTGATGGCCCGGCTCGAACCAGTTATCCACAGCCTTGAGCGGTTTTTCCATCATGACTTTCTGCCCAGGGTCCACGAATTGCCTGGACATGGCGTCACACAGGCTCAGCAAGGCTTGGCGGACATGGGTGTCGTCGCGCACCGAAAGGACCGCAAGGAAGGCCTCCGCCAAGTGCATCAGCGGATTTTGCAGCGGGCCGGATTGGCAGGTCGACCAGTCTCGTCCGAGGCTGGCTTCGTACAGGCCGTCGCCGGTCGCGAAGCGTCGGGTGATCACTTCCAGCGCGGCGTTCAACGTCGATTCCACCAACGGCTCGCGGACCTTGCCCCAGTAGTGGGCGCAGGCGAACAGGATGAACGCGTGGGTGTAGAGGTCTTTGCCGGTGTCCAGCGGCGCGCCCTGCGGATCGATGCTGTAGAACCAGCCGCCATGCTCGGCATCGTGGAAATGCCGCTGCAGCGAGCGGAACAGCGCGCTGGCCCGTTCCTCGGCCCGGGGCACTTCGCCAATCAGGCTGGCGAACACATACAACTGCCGCGCACAGGCCATCGCCCGGTAGCGCTGGGGCGGCAGCGGCGTGTGTTCGGCATCCAGGGATTCATAGGGCAACGCCAGTTCGGCATTCCAGCCCGGGCCTTGCCACATCGGCACGATCACGTCGTGAAAATGCTGGCGCACCGTGGTGAACAAGGTGGTCAGTTCAGGCAAAGAGGCGGAGCGGGAAGCATCGGGCATTGGCGGACGTCGTCACAGCGGGGGCGAATGCGCGACATGGTAGCAGAGTGACCGACTCCAGAGAGATGACGCCTGTAAGTCCGTCATCGCGAGCAAGCTCGCTCCCACAGGGTGGGGCGCACACCGATCAATGTGTGGGAGCGAGCTTGCTCGCGATGAGGGCCGGCTGGGCGCTAGAGAATCAACCCGCCAACAACCAGACCCCAGTCGCCGCCGAAGCCGCCCCGGCCAATCGCACCAAGGGCGCCGCCGCGCGTGGCAGCAGCCGCACCAGCGCAAAGCCTGCGCCATGCAGCGCCGCCGTCGCTGCGACGAACCCAGCCGCATAGGCCCAAGGACTCGACATGTCCGGCAATTCCAAGCCATGGGCAACGCCGTGGAGCAGCGCAAACAGCGCCGTCGCGCCGACTGCCAGACCCAGCGGCGGACGCACCGCCAGCGCCACCGCCAGGCCCAAGGCGAGAACGGAGCCGGCGATGCCGCTTTCCAGCGCCGGCAGGTCCAGGCCCTCGAAGCCCAGCAGGCCGCCAAGCAGCATTGTGCCGACGAAGGTGCACGGCAGCGCCCAGCGCGCGGCGCCTTGTTGTTGTGCAGCCCACAAGCCGACTGCCAGCATCGCCAGCAAATGGTCGAGTCCGCCGATGGGGTGGCCGAGGCCGGCGATCAGGCCATTGTCGCCATGACCGGGGTGGGCGAAGGCCAGGGCCGGGGTGAGCAGTAGCGCGAGGGCGCCGAAGAGGCGTTTGAGGGTCATGAATGAGCTTCCTTGTTATCCGTTGGAAAAATCAGGCTGCGGTCAGCAGGCCCTGGCGTTCGATGAAGGCAATGATGTCGTCCAGGCCCTGGCCGGTCTTCTGGTTGCTGAACACGAACGGCTTGCCGTTGCGCATCCGCCGGGTGTCGCTGTCCATCATCTCCAGGGACGCGCCCACCAGCGGTGCCAGGTCGATCTTGTTGATCACCAGCAGGTCGGACTTGCAGATGCCTGGCCCGCCCTTGCGTGGCAGCTTGTCGCCGGCCGAGACGTCGATCACGTAGATCGTCAGGTCGGACAGTTCGGGGCTGAAGGTTGCCGACAGGTTGTCGCCACCGGATTCCACCAGGATCAGGTCCAGGCCGGGGAAGCGCCGGTTCAACTGATCCACCGCTTCGAGGTTGATCGAGGCGTCTTCGCGAATCGCCGTGTGCGGGCAGCCGCCGGTTTCCACGCCGATGATCCGCTCCGGCGCCAAGGCTTCGTTGCGCACCAGGAAGTCGGCGTCTTCGCGGGTGTAGATGTCGTTGGTCACCACCGCCAGGTTGTAGCGTTCGCGCAGGGCCAGGCACAGGGCCAGGGTCAATGCGGTCTTGCCAGAACCCACCGGGCCACCGATACCTACGCGCAAGGGTTGTGTATTCATGTGTGTCTCCTAGGAACGGAACAGGCGGCTGTACTGGCGCTCGTGGGCCATGCACGCCAGGGACAGGCCAAACGCGGCGCTGCCGTAATGGTCGGGATCAATGTTCGAGGCGGTGTGCTGGGCTTGTTGCAGCAGCGGCAGCAATTCGCTGGTCAGGCGCTGGGCGGCTTGTTGGCCCAGGGGCAGGGTTTTCATCAGCACCGCCAGTTGGTTTTCCAGCCAGCTCCACAACCAGGCGGCGAGGGCATCTCCTGGCGTGATATTCCAGGCGCGGGCCGCCAGGGCCCAGCACAGGGCCAGGTGTGGTTCGCTGCGCTGCTCGAGAAAATGGCGTGCCGCACTGTCGAGTTCCGGCAGGCCCGCAAGCAATTGCTGCAACGAGTAGCCCATCTGCCGGCTTTCCTGGTACAGCTCGCGGGTTTCCCGGCTGGCACGGTGCTGTTCGCAAAGTCGTAGCAGCGCGTCCCAATCGTTGGCCGCGGCAGCGCTGCAATGGGCCAGGAGCAAGGGCGCTTCAAACCGTGCGAGGTTCAGCAGCATCTGGTCACTTATCCAGCGGCGTGCGTCGTCGGGCGTCTTGATCAGGCCGTTATCCACCGCCATTTCCAGCCCTTGGGAATAGCTGTAGCCGCCAATCGGCAGTTGTGGGCTGGCCAGGCGCAACAGCGCCCAGGCCGGGTTCATGTGCGCACGCCAAATTGATGCAGGCGCGGCGCGTAGTTGAAGTCCTCGTCGCCGTGCCGGGAATGATGATGGCCGCCGCCATAGGCGCCGTGTTCCGGCTGGAACGGAGCCTCGATGGATTCGACGGTGGCGCCCAGTTGTTCGAGCATCGCCTTGAGCACGTAATCATCCAACAGGCGTAGCCAACCATCGCCCACTTGCAGGGCGACATGGCGATTGCCCAAGTGGTAGGCCGCTCGGGTCAGTTCGAATGCGTTGGCGCAGGTCACATGCAGCAATTGCTCGGGGCGGGCGCAGACTCGCACGATGCGCCCATCCTCGGCCTGCAGGTATTCGCCGTCATGCAACGGCGGTTGGCCTCGCTCGAGAAACAGCCCGACGTCTTCTCCCTCGGCACTGAAACAGCGCAGGCGGCTTTTGCTGCGGGCATCGAAGGTCAGGTGCAATTCGGCGTCCCAGCCCGGTTGAATGTCGATTCTGCGGTGAATCACCAGCATTGGAGTGCTTCCAGCCTTGAACAATGCTGTGTTTAGAGCAAGGGCCTTGCCAATCGAAGGGGATGTAGGAAATGGCTAGCGTGGCGTTGCCGGATGGGGGCTTGGGCGTGCCATGTTGGTGCGTGTCGTGGTGGGGCGCACTGTTTTGCGGCGGATGCGGCATTGTGGGAGCGAGCCTGCTCGCGAAAGCGGTGGCTCAGTCGACACTCATGTATCTGACCCGCCGCCTTCGCGAGCAGGCTCGCTCCCACAGGAGGGCATTTCGCGGTTACTCGGTGCTGCCCAATCCGCGCCAATGCTTGAGGCCGATGAAGATGAACCGCAGTTGCTGGGTAATCTTTGCCTGGGGGGTGAGGTGTTCGGGAAGTGCTTCGGCGGGCGGGTCGATGATGTCCGGCAGGGTGGCGAAAACGCTTTTCACGATGAGATCTGCCATCACGTTCAGGCCTGCGAGGTCCAGGTGCTGCAGTTTCGGCATCAGCGCCAGGTCGGCGGCCAGGTCCGAGCTGATGTCCTCGCGCAGCCTCGCGATGGCTTGGCGCACTGGCAGCGAACCGCCATATTGCTCGCGGGCCAGGAACAGGAACTGCGAGCGGTTGGCGTGGACCACGTCGAGGAAAATCCGCACCGAGGCATCAATGATGCCGCCCATGACAAATTCGTTGTGGCGTACCAGTCGGATGGTTTCGCGGAAGGTCTGGCCGACTTCGCTGACGAGCGCCAGGCCCAGTTGGTCCATGTCGTCGAAATGCCGGTAGAAGCCGGTAGGTACGATGCCGGCGGTCTTGGCGACTTCGCGCAGGCTCAGGCTGCCGAATCCCCTGCCGCACTCCATCAAATGACGGGCTGCATCCATCAGGGCGTTTCGGGTTTGTTGTTTCTGTTCGGCGCGCGGCAGCATTGCAGGACTGACTTCCGAGTCATGGGAGCGATGCACTCTAGCAAATAGGCTTTGGCGTCGTCGAACGGTAGGGCAGGTAGAGGCGGGAAACGAGGTGCTTTGAAAATCAAAAGCCCGATTCGAGGAATCGGGCTTTTTTCTGGGCCACCATGGGCTCAGCTCACTGCGCTGTTACGTTCGATTACACGGTCACCACCGCCTTCGGCAAGGGTCTGGCCTTGTGGCGTGCGATCAGAGCCGTCAGCTGCCAGGGTTTCGCCCAGTGGAGTGCGGTCGGAGCCGTCAGCTGCCAGGGTCTCGCCCAGTGGAGTGCGGTCGGAGCCGTCAGCTGCCAGGGTCTCGCCCAGTGGGGTGCGGTCGGAGCCGTCAGCTGCCAGGGTCTCGCCCAGTGGGGTGCGGTCGGAGCCGTCAGCTGCCAGGGTCTGGCCTTGTGGAGTGCGGTCGGAACCGTCAGCTGCCAAGGTCTGGCCTTGTGGGGTGCGGTCGGAACCACCTTCGACCAAGCCTTTTTCTTCCAGGCGGTCACGGCCACCTTCAGCTACGGTCTGGCTATAGACAGACTGGCTGTCCTTGACCTGTGGCGTGGCTTGTTCGGAAGCTGGCAGGGCAAAAGCGGTCGAGGCCAGCAGTGAAAGGGACAGGCTCATCAGTAATTGGCGTTTCATGATCGTTGCTCCTTGGGAGGGCTAAAAAGTGGGTACGAGGGCAATGCTACTCTCGATAAGTCGATATAAAAGTTCATAAACACAATGGTAATAATCAACGGAATTGATTGTTCTGGGGAAAGGCTCTAGGACGGGCCTTTCAGAGGAGCGTTTTCGCCCTGGAGTGGGTAGTTTGTACTCACTCGTGCCCCGCAAATGTGCGGGGGCGGTAACAGGTAGCTGTCGAATCGGTCAGGTTCTTGCGCATTTTTTAGTGCCGTTCGTCGCCCTTGATGGTAAACCTGTCGGCCGTTTTGCCTGTCCAACAATCATCCGCAACGAACCGGCCACAGGTTCGTGCTATCCCCGGCGTCGCGGTTCGGACGCCCATTTGCCTCAGGAGCCTTGTGCATGACGCGCACCTCAAAAATCTTCGCCTGGGGCTTTGCCTGCCTCGTTGTCCTGTTGGTCGTGCTGGTGCTGGTCATCGCGTTCTTCGATTGGAATCGCCTCAAGCCCACGCTCAATGCCAAGGTTTCCGAGGAGCTGCATCGTCCGTTCGCGATCAATGGCAACCTGGCGGTGGTTTGGCAGCGCGAACCGCAGGAGGGTGGCTGGCGGGCCTTTGTGCCATGGCCCCATGTGGTGGCGGAGGATTTGAGCCTGGGCAATCCGGACTGGTCGAAGACCCCGCAGATGGTCACGCTCAAGCGCGTGGAGTTGCGTATTTCGCCCCTGGCGTTGCTGGCCCGGCGCGTGGCTATCCCGCGTATCGACCTGACTGGGCCCGATGCCAGCCTGCAGCGCCTGGCTGATGGGCGCGCCAATTGGACATTCCAGTTCGATCCAAAAGACCCGGACGCCGAACCGTCCAGCTGGGTAGTGGACATCGGCGCCATCGGCTTCGACAAGGGCCACGTCACCCTCGATGATCAAACACTCAAGACCCGCCTCGACCTGGTGATCGATCCGTTGGGCAAGCCTATCCCGTTCAGCGAAATCGTCGGCGAGAAAACCGCCAGCAAAGCTCGGGAACAAGGGGCGACGCCACAGGACTATGCCTTCGCCTTCAAGGTCAACGGGCAATACCATGGGCAGAGTCTCGGCGGGTCCGGCAAGGTCGGCGGTTTGCTGGCGCTGCAAGATGCGTCGCAGCCATTCCCATTGCAGGCCCAGGCGAAGGTCGGCGACACCCGCGTCGAACTGGCCGGTACCTTGACCGACCCGAAGAATCTCGGCGCCTTGGACCTGCGCCTGAAGCTGGCCGGCAACAGCCTGGCCAATCTTTATCCGCTGACGGGCGTGACCCTGCCGGATTCGCCGCCTTATTCCACGGACGGTCGATTGATCGCCAAGCTTCATGAGCCAGACGGCGCCCAGTTTCGCTATGAGGGGTTCAACGGCAAGATCGGCGACAGCGACATCCATGGCAACCTGGCCTACGTCGCCAGCCAGCCCCGGCCAAAGCTCAGCGGTGCGCTGGTGTCCGACCAATTGTTGTTCAGCGATTTGGCGCCGCTGATCGGCGCGGATTCCAACGCCGAACAAAAAGCCCGTGGCGGCGCCAGCAAACAGCCGTCCGACAAGGTGTTGCCGGTGGAGGCGTTTCGCACCGAGCGCTGGAGCGTGATGGACGCCGACGTTGAATTTACCGGTAAACGTATCGTCCACAGCGAGCAACTGCCCTTTACCGATCTCTACACGCACCTGGTGCTCAACGATGGCCAACTGAGCCTGGAACCCTTGCGCTTTGGTGTGGCCGGCGGCCGGCTCGATGCGCAGATCCGCCTCAATGGTCACACCCAGCCTCTCGAAGGCCAGGCGAAACTGACCGCCCGTGGCTTCAAGCTCAAGCAGTTGTTCCCGGGCTTCGAGCCGATGAAGACCAGCTTCGGTGAGCTCAACGGTGACGCGGATATTTCCGGGCGCGGCAATTCGGTGGCGGCGTTGTTGGGCACCTCCAACGGCAGCTTGAAAATGTTGATCAACGACGGCGCCATCAGCCGCGAGCTGATGGAGCTGGCGGGCCTCAACGTCGGCAACTACGTGGTGGGAAAAATCTTTGGCGACAAGGAAGTGAAGATCAACTGCGCGGCGGCAGACTTCGATATCAAGACCGGCCTGGCAACCACGCGCCTGTTCGTGTTCGACACCGAGAACGCAATCATCTATATCGACGGTACGGCGAACATGGCGACCGAGCAGTTGGACCTGACCGTTACCCCCGAGTCCAAGGGCTGGCGGCTGATTTCCCTGCGCTCGCCGCTGTACGTGCGGGGCACGTTTGCCAAGCCTGCCGCGGGGGTAAAGGCCGTACCGCTGATGCTGCGCGGTGCCGGGATGGTTGCGCTGGGTGTCATCGCCGCGCCGGCGGCCGGCCTGCTGGCCCTGGTGGCGCCCAGCGGTGGGGAGCCGAACCAGTGTGCGCCGTTGCTTGAGCAGATGAAGGCGGGCAAGGCGCCGGTGACCGTCAAGCCGACTCGGTAGTTATATTTTGTGAAGAGGCTGCTGGCCTCTTCGCGGGCAGGCTCGCTCCCACAGAATCCAGAAAGCGATCATTGTGGGAGCGAGCCTGCTCGCGAAAGGCGAATCAGAGATCGGCCAGGATATCGGCCATGTCATCGGCGTGCTCTTCTTCCTGGGCCAGGATGTCTTCGAAGATGCGCCGCGTGGTCGGGTCTTTTTCGCCGATGTACTGCACGATTTCCCGGTAGCTGTCGATGGCGATCCGTTCGGCCACCAAGTCTTCGAACACCATTTCCTTGAGCGTATTGCCGGCGACGTACTGGGCATGGGAATGCCGGGTCAGCAGGTCGGGATTGAATTCCGGTTCGCCGCCTAATTGCACGATGCGTTCGGCGAGCCGGTCGGCGTGCTCGGATTCCTGGTTGGCGTGTTCGAGGAATTCGCTTGCCGCGACGCTGGCCTTCAGGCCGGTGGCCATGAAGTAGTGACGCTTGTAGCGCAGCGTGCAAACCAATTCGGTGGCCAGTGCTTCGTTCAGCAGGCGGATGATTTCCTGTCGATCGGCGTTGTAGCCTTCGGTGACTGCGCCGTTCTGGACGTTCTGGCGCGCACGTTCGCGCAGGGTCGTGACGTCGGATAAGTGCATGTCGCTCATCTCGTTCTCCTGGAGGCTGATCCGGTAGGGCCACGCTCTGCTGGCGTGATCGCTCTAGTTCTGAGTGATGCGATCCTGGAAAAGTTTTACCGGATTTTTCAGGGCGTGCCCGGACAAGCGCGCTTCCTCCTCCACCCATTGGAAAAACGCCCGCACCGGCGGATGCCGTTCACGGCCAGGGACGCACAGCGCGCTGTAGCCTGCGCCGTCGATCTGGATCTGCGGGCGATAGCCCACCAACAGGCCACTGGCGACGCTCTCTGAAACCAGGATATCGCTCGCCAGCACCAGCCCTTGCCCGGCAATCGCTGCTTGCAGTGCGTAGTGCTCTTCATCGTACTCACGCATGCACGGCTCGCGGGTCAGCCAGGTTTCCCCGGCCCGGGCGCACCACGCTTCCCAGCCATGGGCGTACAACTTGGAATTGTGCCAACGCACGCTGATCAACGTCGGCGGCTGCCGGGTAGCCAGCGCCACTTGTTCCGGCGAGCCATACACGCCGAAGCTTTCATCGAACAGGCACAGCCCGTACAGGTTCGAGTAGGTGTCCAGGCTGTAACGCACCACCAGATCGACGCTGGCGTCCTGGTGCAGGTCGATGACGTCGCAATGGGTGTCCAGCCGCACGTTGATGTTTGGGTGGCGCCCATAGAACCGGCCCAGGCGCGGCACCAGCCACAGGGCGGCAAACGCAGCGGTGGTGGAGAGGGTCAGGTGAGTCGTGCTGCGTTGCGGGCGCAGGCTGTCGACGCTTTGTGCAACGTCCAGCAATGCCCCGTGCAAGCTCTGGAATAGACGCTGCCCGGCGTCGGTAAGACGCACCCGGCGCGGCAGGCGTTCGAACAATGGCATCCCCAGCCAGGTTTCCAGCGAGCGAATCTGGTGGGAAATCGCCGTTGGCGTGACCGACAGCTCTTCGGCCGCTGCCTTGAAGCTGAGCAGCCGTGCTGCGGACTCGAAAGCTCGCAAGGCGTTGAGGGGCAGGGTGGCAAACATCGGACATCTCCAATGGATGAATACAGCTCATCCTGATCAATTAACGCTCATTTGAACTCAAGCGCTACGAGGCCCAAGACTGCGAGCTACAAGCAGTTCCGATTGTAGTCGCAATGAAGGAGTTACAGATGAGCAGTATTCTTGTCGTACACGGCAGCCCGCGCGGCGAGCGTTCCCATTCCCGGCGGTTGACGGAAGCGTTCATAACGGCCTGGCAGGCTGCCAACCCTCAGTCCTTGCCGACCCGTCGCGAAGTGGGGCGCACCGTCATTCCGGCCGTCAACGAAGCCTTTATCGCCGCGGCGTTTTATCCAGAGCCCCAGGCGCGGCCGTTGAGCATGCAGGCGGACCTGGCGTTGAGCGACAGCCTGGTGGCGGAGCTGAAGGCCCACGACCGGTTGGTGATCTCCGCGCCCATGCACAACTTTGGCGTGCCCAGCGGTGTGAAGGCCTGGATCGACCAGATCGTGCGCATCGGCCTGACGTTCAATCACAGCCTGGACAACGGTGTTTCGCAGTACGAGCCGCTGGTGCTGGGCAAGAAGGCGCTGATCGTGACCAGCCGTGGCGATTTTGGCTTCGGTCCCGGCGGTCCACTGGAAGCCATGAACCATGCTGACACGTGGCTGCGAGCCGTCCTGGGCTTTATCGGCATCAATGACGTGACGGTGGTGGCGGCCGAAGGCGAAGAGTCGACCGAGCACAGCTTCGCGCGGTCCTGCGCCGAGGCCGAGCAGCGCTTGCTGGCGCTGGCCCGGACGTTCTGATGGCCTGGGTCCTGCCGTGATCGGGCTGAAGTGACATAGCTGTCATAGACTGGTCATCATCGGTGCTGATGCTGACCCCCTCTTGATCGCAAGGATGTCGCCATGTCGCAACGCTGTGCCACTCGCTACCCGCTGGTACTGGTACCGGGCATGCTCGGTTTCATTCGCCTGGTCTTGTATCCGTACTGGTATGGCATCGTGGAGGCGTTGCGCCGGGGCGGGGCGGTGGTGATCCCGGTGAAGGTCTCGCCCCTGCATTCATCCGAGGTGCGCGGTGAGCAGCTGCTGGCACGGATTGAAGAAGTGCTGAAGCAAACCGGCGCGCAGAAGGTCAACCTGATCGGCCACAGCCAAGGCAGTCTTACCGCTCGCTATGCCGCCGCCAAGCGTCCGGACCTGGTGGCGTCGGTCACGTCGGTGGCCGGCACCAACCACGGTTCCGAATTGGCCGATTACCTGCAGGCCCACTATCCGGCCGACAGCGCCAAGGGGCGGTTGCTCAGTGCCCTGCTGCGACTGATCAACGTGCTGATGTGCTGGCTGGACACCGGCTATCGAGGCCCACGGCTGCCGGCTGACCTCGATGCCTCCCACGCGTCGCTGACAACCGCCGGGGTGGCGCTGTTCAATGAACGTTATCCACAGGGCTTGCCTTCCACTTGGGGTGGGCACGGCCCGGAAGAGGTCAATGGCGTGCGTTACTACTCCTGGTCCGGAACGTTGCAACCGGGCAAGACCGACAGGGGCCGCAACCTGTTCGACGGCACGAATCGAAGCTGCCGGTTGTTTGCCCGGACTTTCGTGCGTGAGGCGGGGCAGTGTGACGGCATGGTCGGGCGCTACAGTTCGCACCTGGGCACGGTGATTCGTGATGACTATCCGCTGGACCATTTCGACATCGTCAATCAGTCGCTGGGGTTGGTAGGCCGGGGGGCGGAGCCGATCCGGTTGTTTGTCGAGCATGCCGAGCGGTTGAAGGCTGCTGGGGTGTAGATCGTCAGGACGGCCGCGTTATCGTTCTTCGTCGGATCGCCGCCCGGAGCAAGCTCGCTCCCACAGGGATCCCTGGTGTGCACACTATCTGCTGTACACGGAAGATCTACTGTGGGAGCGAGCTTGCTCGCGATGGCGATAGACCAGGCACAGGAGATCCAACAGATGAAGGTGTAACAGGCTTTGTCTACACTGCACCCCATCGCCGTACCCTTGTGCGGCAACCAGGAGAAACACCATGAAAATGCTCCGTGTGCCTTTGTTGATGATCGGTTTGCTGCTCTGTTCCCAAGGCTTCGCCGCCACGGCCCAGCAAACCAAGATGACCACCTGCAACGCGGACGCCACCGCCAAGGCGCTCAAGGGCGACGAACGCAAAGCATTCATGAGCAATTGCCTGAAGGCCGCTCCGGCCGCCGCCGCTACCCCCAGCACGCCCCAGGAACGCATGAAGTCCTGCAACGCCACCGCCACTGCCCAGGCGCTCAAGGGTGACGCTCGCAAGACGTTCATGAGCGAGTGCCTGAAGAAAAAATAATCGATTCGTGGGGCCCCTATCGCGAGCTCGCTCCCACCATGGACCGGGGAACGTCGATCCCTGTGGGAGCGAGCTTGCTCCGGGCGGCGATCCGACGATGGGGCCGGCACAGCCACTGCAAAAAAACACCTGAACTGCGACCAAGGTCGGCCGATACAATCTCTAGTGCTGCTGGTGGATCGCTGGCAGACTGCGAATCCTTTCACGCCGTTTTTTGTCCTGGGGCTGTATGCCAACGTTTTCTCAGCGTCATGTGTTGTTGGTGATCAGTTGGGTGATCATTTTTGGTGGGTTGTTGCTGGTGTTGCCGCTGCGCCTGTTGCCGAGCCTGTTGGCCGGGTTGCTGGTGTTCGAACTGGTCAACATGCTCACCCCGCAGTTGCAACGACTGATCGAAGGCCGGCGTGCCCGCTGGCTGGCGGTGGCCTTGCTGGGCACGCTGGTGGTGAGCGTGCTGTCGCTGATCTTCGCCGGAGCCATCAGCTTCCTGCTGCATGAAGCAGAGAACCCAGGCGCATCCCTCGATAAATTCATGGGCGTGGTCGACCGCGCCCGTGGGCAACTGCCGCCGTTCATCGATGCCTACCTGCCGGCCAGCGCGGCCGAGTTCCGGGTGGCGATCAGTGATTGGGTGAGCAAACACCTGAGCGACTTGCAGTTGGTGGGCAAGGACGCGGCCCACATGTTCGTGACGCTGCTGATCGGCATGGTGTTGGGGGCCATCATTGCCTTGCAGCGCATCCCCGACCTGACCAAGCGCAAACCCCTGGCCGCCGCGCTGTTCGATCGCCTGAACCTGCTGGTCAAGGCGTTTCGCAACATCGTATTTGCCCAGATCAAGATTTCCATGCTCAACACGTTCTTCACCGGGATCTTCCTGGCGGTGGTGCTGCCGCTGTTCGGCATTCACCTGCCGCTGACCAAGACATTGATCGTGATGACGTTCCTGCTGGGGCTGTTGCCGGTGATCGGCAACCTGATGTCCAACACGCTGATCACCATCGTCGCGCTGTCGCTGTCGATCTGGGTGGCGGTGGCGGCGCTGGGTTACCTGATCGTGATCCACAAGCTCGAATACTTCCTCAACGCCCGCATCGTCGGCGGGCAGATCAGCGCCAAGTCGTGGGAATTGCTCATGGCGATGCTGGTGTTCGAAGCCGCGTTCGGCCTGCCGGGGGTGGTGGCGGGGCCTATCTACTATGCGTATCTCAAGAGTGAGTTGAAGCAGGTGGGGATGGTGTAGGGGGGCAGCTGCAAGCTTTGAGCTGCAAGCTGCAAGCTGCAAGCTTTGAGCTTCAAGCTTCAAACAAAGGCAAAGGCAAAAGCCAAAGCCAAAGCCAAAGCCAAAGCCCGCCGCGCCGCCTGACTGCTCTTCCTTGAAGCTTGCAGCTCGAAGCTCACAGCTGCCTTTTACCCATACCGCTTCATCGCCTCGATCGCCAACCCGCTGCCGATACTGCCGAAGATATTGCCTTCCACATGTCGCGCCTGGGGCAGCATCGCCGAGACGCTGTTGCGCAGCGCCGGGATGCCGCTGGAGCCGCCGGTGAAGAACACCGTATCGACCTGATCAACCCGCACGTTGGCATCGTTGAGCAACTGCGTGACGCTGCCGCGTACCCGCTCAAGCAGGCCGTCGATGGCCGACTCGAACAAGGCCCGGCTCAGGTCCACGCTCAGGCCCGGCTCGATCCGGTCCAGGGCCACGTGGCGCTGGTCGGCGTGGGTCAGTTGGATCTTGGTTTCTTCCACTTCCATCGCCAGCCAGTGCCCGGCGCGCTGTTCGATCAACTTGAACAGCCGGTCGATGCCGCCGGTGTCTTCGATGTCGTAGCGCATGCTGCCCAGGGCCAGGGTGGATTTCTGCGAATACACCGCGTTGATGGTGTGCCAGGTCGCCAGGTTCATGTGGTGGCTGGTGGGCATGTAGGCGCCGCTTTTCATGCGGCTGCCGTAGCCGAACAGCGGCATCAGGCCTTGCAGGCTGAGTTGCTTGTCGAAGTCGGTCCCGCCGATGTGCACGCCGCCGGTGGCGAGGATGTCAGCGTGGCGGTTGTCGTGCATGCGCCGTTCGGGCGACAGGCGCACCAGGGAAAAGTCCGAAGTACCGCCGCCAATGTCGACGATCAGCACCAACTCTTCTTTCTCGATGGTCGATTCATAATCGAAGGCCGCCGCGATGGGCTCGTACTGGAAGGAGACTTCCTTGAAGCCGATGGCGCGTGCCACATCGACCAAGGTGTTTTCCGCTTCCTGGTCAGCCAGCTCATCGTCATCGACGAAAAACACCGGGCGGCCCAGCACCACTTCCTCGAATTCCCGACCGGCGGCGGTTTCGGCACGCTGCTTCAACTGGCCGATGAACAATCCCAGCAAGTCCTTGAAGGGCATGGCCGTGCCCAGGACGCTGGTGTCGTGCTTGATCAGCTTGGAGCCCAGCAGACTCTTGAGCGAGCGCATCAGCCGGCCTTCGTAGCCTTCCAGGTATTCGTGCAGGGCCAGGCGGCCGTACACCGGACGGCGCTCTTCCTGATTGAAAAAGACCACCGAGGGCAGGGTGATCTTGTCATCCTCCAGCGCGATCAACGTTTCCATGCCGGGGCGCAGCCAGCCGACGGTGGAGTTGGACGTGCCAAAGTCGATGCCGCAGGCACGGGCCGGGGATGCGTTTTTCATGTCTTTCAGGTTCCGGTTGAAAAAACGGCCGCGCAGTGTATGCCAGTGCGACGCGGATTCGAAGGCCGGTTATCCGCTAATTCGCAAACAGGGGCCTTGAAAGACGACCCGACACCCCCAAACTTGCTGGCATGAGCCGGTGGCACAGGGCGGGCACAAGAACCGCCACCCGCTGCCGATAAACTTCTGATGCACCGTCCGGTCACACTTTTGAGGCCGGTCAACCCGCTGTCCGGTCGTCCGGGCATGCCGTGCGTGGCGGTGCGACATCGATAACGGATGGTGATGCTTAAGATGGACTTCAAAGACTACTACAAGATCCTGGGTGTCGAGCCGACGGCAGATGACAGCACGATCAAGGCTGCCTACCGCAAGCTGGCGCGCAAGTACCACCCGGATGTGAGCAAGGAAAAGGACGCCGAGACCAAGTTCAAGGATGTCTCCGAAGCCTATGAGGCGTTGAAAAGCGCCGACAAGCGCGCCGAATACGACGACCTGCGCCGCTACGGCCAGCATGGCCAGCCGTTCCAAGGCCCGCCGGGCTGGCAGAGCCGTGGCGGTTTTGGTGGCCAGGACACTGGGGATTTTTCGGACTTCTTCAGTTCGATTTTCGGTAATCGCGGGCCGGGTTTCGGTGGTGGACAGTCAGGTCGCAGCGCCGGCCGTCGGGGGCAAGACGTGGAAATGGAATTACCGATCTTCCTGGAAGAAACCCTGTCGAACGAATCGAAGAAGGTCAGCTTCCAAGTGCCGCAATACAACGCGGCGGGCCAGCACGTGAGCAATACCAGCAAGAGCCTGAACGTGAAGATTCCGCTGGGGGTCACCGATGGCGAGCGCATTCGCCTCAAGGGCCAGGGCGCGCCGGGCATCGGCGGGGGTGCCAATGGCGACTTGTACCTGACCATTCGTTTCGCCCCGCACCCCAAGTTCGATGTCGAAGGCCAGGACCTGATCATCACCTTGCCCCTGGCCCCGTGGGAATTGGCCCTGGGCACCGAAGTGGCGGTGCCGACCCTCACCGGCAAGATCAACCTCAAGGTCCCGGCCGGCAGCCAGAACGGCCAGCGCATGCGCGCCAAGGGCCACGGCTTGCGCAACAAGGCCGGCGAGCGTGGTTATTTGTTCGTGCAGCTCAAGGCCGTGATGCCCAAGGCCAGCGACGAGGCGGTCAAGGCGTTGTGGGCGGAGCTGGCGAAGAAAGCCGCGTTCGACCCGCGGGAGAATTTCTGACCGCGGCCGGCCTCTGTTGGCAGGAATTGGTAGGGACTGGTGGGAGCTGGTAGGAGCTGACGAGTGAAACGAGGCTGCGATCTTTTGATCTTGATCTTTTGATCTTGATCTTGATCTTTCGCTCTAGACTCAATGGTCAATGGAAAGATCGCAGCCTCGTTTCACTCGTCAGCTCCTACGCCCCTACGTTCCTACGTTCCTACGCCCCTACACAGTTGAAGCATTGGGAGAAGCAGACCATGAACAACCCGATCATTGAACTGAACCTGATGGAATTCTGTGAAGCCACCGCATTGGCCGATGTCCATGTAATCGAAATCGTCGAACATGGCATCCTCGAACCTCACGGCACGGCCCCCACGAATTGGCGCTTCACTGATTACGAACTGGTCCTGGCCCGGCGTGCAGCGAAGCTGCGCCGCGAGTTGGAGCTGGAATGGGAAGGCGTCGCCCTGGCGCTGGACCTGCTCGAAGAGGTCCAGCAACTGCGCAACGAAAACCGCATGCTCAAGCAGCGGCTGGGGCGGTTGGTGGAATGAGACAAGCCCGGACATAAAGCTCTGTGGCGAGGGAGCTTGCTCCCGCTGGGCCGGGCTGGCGCTCCAGTGCGAAGCAGCGCTCGCTTTTTGGCGGTTGCTGCGCAACCGAGCGGGAGCAAGCTCCCTCGCCACGGGGCCAGTTACCCACTCAAAACAGAAAATACCGCTGCGCCATCGGCAGCACTTCCGCCGGTTCACACCACAACAACATTCCATCGGCCTTGACCTGGTAGGTCTGGGGGTCGACGTCGATGCTCGGCAGGTAGTCGTTGTGGATCAGGTCGGTTTTCTGCACATCGCGGCAGCCTTTGACCACGGCGATTCTTTTCTTCAACCCAAGCTGTTCCGGCAGTCCCGCCTCGGCAGCAGCCTGGCTGATGAAGGTCAGGCTGGTGGCATGCCGCGAGCCGCCGAAGCTGGCGAACATCGGCCGGTAATGCACCGGTTGTGGCGTCGGGATCGAGGCGTTGGCGTCGCCCATCAGGCTCGCGGCAATCGCCCCGCCCTTGAGGATCAGCGTGGGCTTGACGCCGAAAAACGCCGGGCGCCACAGCACCAGGTCGGCCCACTTGCCCACTTCGATGGAACCCACTTCATGGCTGATGCCGTGGGTGATCGCCGGGTTGATGGTGTACTTGGCGATGTAGCGCTTGATGCGGAAGTTGTCGTTGCCTTCGCCGTCGCCGGGGAGGGCGCCGCGTTGTTTCTTCATCTTGTCGGCGGTCTGCCAGGTGCGCGTGATGACTTCGCCGACACGGCCCATGGCCTGGCTGTCGGAGCTGATCATCGAGAAGGCGCCGAGGTCATGAAGGATGTCTTCGGCGGCGATGGTCTCGCGGCGGATGCGGCTTTCGGCGAATGCCACGTCCTCGGCGATGCTCGGGTCGAGGTGATGGCAGACCATCAACATGTCCAGGTGTTCATCGATGGTGTTGCGGGTGAACGGCCGGGTCGGGTTAGTGGAGCTGGGCAGCACATTGGGGAAACCGCAGGCCTTGATGATGTCCGGCGCATGGCCGCCACCGGCGCCTTCGGTGTGGTAGGTGTGAATGGTGCGGCCCTTGAACGCGGCCAGGGTGGTCTCGACGAAACCGGATTCGTTGAGGGTGTCGGTGTGGATCGCCACCTGCACGTCGTACTGGTCGGCCACGCTCAGGCAGTTGTCGATGGCCGCCGGGGTGGTGCCCCAGTCTTCGTGCAGCTTCAGTCCGATGGCGCCGGCCTTGACCTGTTCGACCAGCGGCTCCGGCAGGCTGGCGTTGCCCTTGCCGGTGAAGCCGATGTTCATCGCGAAGGCATCGGCGGCCTGGAGCATGCGCGCCAGGTGCCACGGCCCGGACGTGCAGGTGGTGGCGTTGGTCCCGGTGGCCGGGCCCGTGCCGCCGCCGATCATGGTGGTGACGCCGCTCATCAGCGCTTCTTCGATCTGCTGCGGGCAGATGAAGTGGATGTGGGTGTCGATGCCGCCGGCGGTGAGAATCATGCCTTCGCCGGCGATCACTTCAGTGCTGGCGCCGATGGCGATGGTCACGTCGGGCTGGATGTCCGGGTTGCCGGCCTTGCCGATCGCCGCGATGCGTCCGTCCTTGAGGCCGACATCGGCCTTGACGATGCCCCAGTGGTCGATGATCAGCGCGTTGGTGATCAACGTGTCGACGACCTCGGCGGCCAGCAACTGGCTCTGGCCCATGCCGTCGCGAATCACCTTGCCGCCGCCGAACTTCACTTCTTCGCCGTAGGTGGTGAAGTCCTTTTCCACTTCGATCCACAATTCGGTGTCGGCCAGGCGGACCTTGTCGCCGACGGTGGGGCCGAACATGTCGGCGTAGGCTTGGCGGGAGATTTTCATGTGCTTGCCTTGGGATTCAATTAGATGTTGGACCGCTCGCATTACTCGCTATCGCAGCCTTCGGCAGCTCCTACAGGGGCGCGTACATCTGTAGGAGCTGCCGAAGGCTGCGATCTTTTGATCTTTAATCCAGGTCGCCCATGACCCGCCCGGCAAACCCGAACACCCGGCGGTGCCCGGCCAGTTCGACAAGCTCGACTTCACGACTCTGGCCCGGCTCGAAGCGCACCGCCGTGCCGGCCGGGATGTTCAAGCGCATGCCACGGCTGGCGGCGCGGTCGAAGGCCAGGGCGTCGTTGGTCTCGAAAAAGTGATAGTGCGAGCCGACCTGGATCGGTCGGTCGCCGCTGTTGGCGACGTTCAGCGTGAGCGTGCGGCGGCCGACGTTGAGTTCGATGTCGCCGGGCTGGACCTGGTATTGGCCGGGAATCATTGCGGTTGCCCCAAAAGCTTGTAGTAGATGGCGGTCGGGGTGTAGGTCCCGTCCGGGCTCTGGCAGTAGTCGGGCAGTTCGCCGACACGGGTGTAGCCCATGGCGCGGTAGAACGCCTCGGCCTCGGAGCCGGCCTCGGTGTCGAGGTACAGCAGGCCACGCTTGTGCTGGCGGGCGCCAAGCTCCAGGGCGCTCATCAATTGCTGGCCCAGGCCCCGACGACGAGCCTCGCCGCGCACCAGCAGCTTCTGCACTTCGGCGCGGTTGCGGCCGTTGGGCTTCTGGCACAGGGCAAGCTGGACGCTGGCCTGCACCTGTTCATCCTTGACCACCACCCATAGCAGCAGGTGGCCCTGGTTGAGACTGGTCTGGACCTCGTCGAAATAGGCCCGGGCCTGGACGGCATCGAGGTCGGCCATGAACCCGACGCTGGCGCCATAACCCACGGCGTCGAGCAACAGATCGATCAGGCCCTGGCGATAGTGCGCAAAGCTTTCAGCGTGGACTCGACGCAACTGGGCGGCGTTCATCGGTATCACTCCTTGTCGATGGCGGGCGGTAGCGCCCCGGGATTGAGGACCAACTGCATGAAAGTCAGGTCCAGCCAGCGGCCGAACTTGGTGCCCACCTGCGGCATCTGCCCGGTGGTGACGAAACCGACCCGCTCATGCAGGCGAATCGAGGCCGAGTTGCCGCTTTCGATGGCGGCGACCATGACGTGTTTATCGCAGGCCCTGGCGCGCTCGATCAGGACAGCCATCAGCAACGGGCCAAGGCCGTTGCCGCGTTGATCGCTGCGTACGTAGACCGAGTGTTCCACGGTGTGACGGAAGCCGTCGAACGGCCGCCAGTCGCCGAAGGAAGCGTAGCCGAGCACGTTATCTTCGGCGTCCACGGCGACGAGCACCGGGTAGCCCTGGGTTTGCCGGGCGCTATACCAGGCCTGGCGGTTGCCCAGGTCCACGGCCTGCTCGTTCCAGATCGCCGTGGTGTTGAGCACGGCGTCGTTGTAGATATCGCGGATCGCCGCCAGGTCGGCGGGCTGGGCGTCACGAACATGGACAGTCATGGGGTGGCCTCAGGCGATGGGCTGGTGGACGGTGACCAGTTTGGTGCCGTCGGGAAACGTCGCTTCGACCTGGATCTCCGGGATCATCTCCGGAATGCCGTCCATCACCTGTTCGCGGCTCAGCAACGTGGTGCCGTAGTGCATCAGCTCGGCGAGGGTCTGGCCGTCACGGGCGCCTTCGAGCAGTGCGGCGCAAATGTAGGCCATGGCCTCCGGGTAGTTGAGCTTCACGCCGCGGGCCAACCGTCGTTCGGCGACGAGGCCGGCGGTGAAGATCAGCAGCTTGTCTTTTTCGCGTGGGGTCAGGTCCATGTGCAATCCATAAGGGCAGATAAAAATTTCTTGCGGTAAACACAGGTCCCCTTGTGGGGGATCCTCTGTGGGAGCGAGCTTGCTCGCGATAGCAATCGAACATTCAACATAACCGTTGGCTGATACACCGCTATCGCGAGCAAGCTCGCTCCCACAGGGAAAGCAAATTCAGGTGCTCCAGATTCTTGGTGGCATGGCTTCTCTTCCAAGCAACGCCGGGCGAAGGAGCCGCCACAATTCAATCAACCACCCCCGCGCCAGCCACGCCTCGCTCGCCAGGCAGCGGGCCACGAGCAAACCGGGCAATTGGGTCAGGTCGCCGCGCACGGCATGGCCCAGGGATCGGCAGCGTTCAAGCAGTTCGCTGTCGATCTCGCCGGTCACCAGCAACGTGGCAAACACCGGGTCGCCGCCCAGGCCGATGGGCGAGTCCAGCAGTCCATCGCCACCGACGATGCGCTGGCGCTCATGCCACAACAACTGTCCATCGCGGCGGATGTCCAGCCGTGACTGGAAATGCCCTCGGTCGAATCGTTCGCCGCTGGCCGGTCGGCCGAGGGCAACCATGTCCCAATAGAACAACCGGGCATCGCCCTGCAGGTCGATGTTTGTGGTGAGTTCGGCCTGGGCTGCGCTGAATACGATGGTTTCCTGGGGCAGCCACTCCAGGATCGCGCCGCAGGCCACGCTAAGGGTCAGTTGCTGGTACGCCGGGCCGGCGGCGCGGTACCACTTGGCCGCGCCGGGGCTGGTCAATTGCGCCCAGGCATCGGGGCCGACGTGGGCCGAGATGTCCAGCCGATCCCCACCGGCAATCCCGCCGGGCGGGTGGACGATGATGTGCTGGCACACTTCGGGGCCTTCGGCGTACAAGTGCTTCTGCACCCGCAGCGGGCCCTTGTGGCGGCGCTGTACCGGGCGTGTGCAATCGCCGAAGCGGGCATAGCCCAAGTCCAGCTCGGCGTGCCAGCTGGGGGTGAACAGGGCTGATGGCGATACAGGTAGATTCATGATTTTCTGATTGTCGTCGGGACGCTAAGCCTAGATCGTTACCAGCCCGCGTACACCCTCGGCTTCCATATTTTCTCCGCGGCCCTGCTGCACGATCTCACCCCGGGACATCACCAGGTACTGATCGGCCAGCTCGGCGGCGAAGTCGTAGAACTGCTCCACCAGCAAAATCGCCATGTCGCCTCGTGCCGCGAGTTTCTTGATGACCGCGCCGATTTCCTTGATCACCGACGGCTGGATGCCTTCGGTGGGCTCGTCGAGAATCAGCAGCCGCGGCCGGCTGGCCAAGGCGCGGCCAATGGCGAGCTGCTGTTGCTGGCCGCCGGACAAGTCGCCGCCACGGCGTTGTTTCATCTGCAGCAGCACCGGGAACAATTCGTAGATGAAGGCCGGTACTTCCTTGGCTTCGGAGCCGGGGAAACGCGACAGGCCCATCAGCAGGTTTTCTTCCACGGTCAATCGCCCGAAAATCTCCCGGCCCTGGGGCACGTAGGCCATGCCGGCGTGCACCCGCTGGTGCGGCTTGAAGGCAGTGATGGGTTTGCCCTCCCAATTCACCGCACCTTCCTTGGCCGGCAGCAGGCCCATCAGGCACTTGAGCAGGGTGGTCTTGCCCACGCCGTTGCGCCCCAGCAGGCACGTCACCTCGCCGACCTTCACGTCGAACGACAGGCCGCGCAGGATGTGGCTACCGCCGTAGTATTGGTGGAGGTGTTGGACTTGTAGCATTTGAACTCCGTTTTTTAGAGCTTCAAGCGGCAAGCTTCAAGCTGCAAGTAAGAGCAGGATGGTGTACGGCTTTGCTTTCAACTTGCCGCTTGAAGCTTGCGGCTTGGCGCTGGCCGATTTATCGACCCAAATACACCTCGATCACCCGCTCATCGGCCTGCACCTGTTCCAGCGACCCTTCGGCCAGCACGCTGCCCTGGTGCAGCACGGTGACGTGGTCGGCGATCGCGCCGACGAAGCCCATGTCGTGCTCCACCACCATCAGTGAATGCTTGCCCGCCAGGGACTTGAACAGCTCGGCGGTGAAGTCGGTCTCGGCGTCGGTCATGCCCGCCACCGGCTCGTCGAGCAGCAACAGTTGCGGGTCCTGCACCAGCAGCATGCCGATCTCCAGGAACTGTTTCTGGCCGTGGGACAACAGCCCGGCAGCGCGGTTGATGGAGGTGGTGAGGCGGATGGTCTCGAGCACTTCGTTGATACGGTCGCGTTGCTCGCCGGTCAGTTTTGCCCGCAGGCTGGCCCACACCGATTTGTCGGTCTTGAGCGCCAGCTCCAGGTTCTCGAACACGCTCAGGGCTTCGAACACCGTCGGCTTCTGGAACTTGCGACCGATGCCGGCCTGGGCGATCTGCACCTCGCTCATGGTCGTCAGGTCCAGGGTCTCGCCGAACCAGGCCTTGCCGTGGCTGGGGCGGGTCTTGCCGGTGATCACGTCCATCAGCGTGGTCTTGCCGGCACCGTTGGGGCCGATGATGCAGCGCAATTCGCCGACGCCGATGTACAGGTTCAAATCGTTCAAGGCCTTGAAGCCATCGAAGCTGACGCTGATGTCCTCAAGGGTCAGGAGGGTGCCGTGGCGGGTGTTCAGGCCAACACCGGCGGCCTGGCCGAGGCCAATGGCGTCGCGGCTGCTGCCTTGGTCCCGATTGGCATCGATAGGGGGCTCAAGGATCGGTTCGAGCATGAAATCCGCCGTAGGTGTGATTCTCATTGTTCGCCCCTTTTCTTCAGCAGCCCGATCACGCCCTTGGGCAGGTACAGGGTCACGACGATGAACAGGGCGCCGAGAAAGAACAGCCAATACTCAGGAAACGCCACGGTGAACCAGCTCTTCATGCCATTGACCACGCCGGCGCCCAGCAACGGCCCGATCAGCGTGCCGCGCCCGCCGAGGGCGACCCACACGGCGGCCTCGATGGAGTTGGTCGGCGACATTTCGCTGGGGTTGATGATGCCCACTTGCGGCACGTACAACGCCCCGGCGAGGCCGCACAGCACCGCGCTCAACACCCAGACGAACAACTTGAAGCCACGGGGATCGTAGCCGCAGAACATCAGCCGGTTTTCCGCGTCGCGCAGGGCAGTCAGCACCCGGCCGAATTTGCTGCGGGCCAGGCGCCAGCCAATGAACAGGCTCGCTACCAACAACAATACCGTGGCGAAAAACAGCACCGCGCGAGTGCCTGGCTCGGTGATGCCACAGCCCAGGATCGAACGGAAATTGGTGAAGCCGTTGTTGCCGCCAAACCCGGTCTCGTTGCGGAAAAACAGCAGCATCCCGGCGAACGTCAGGGCTTGGGTCATGATCGAGAAATACACGCCCTTGATCCGCGAGCGGAAGGCGAAGAAGCCAAACACCAGCGCGAGCAAACCCGGCGCCAGCACCACCAGGCACATCGCCCAGAGGAAACTGTCGGTGCCGGCCCAGTACCAGGGCAGTTCGGTCCACGACAGGAAAGTCATGAACGCAGGCAGGCCATCGCCGGCGGCCTGGCGCATCAGGTACATGCCCATGGCGTAGCCGCCCAGGGCGAAGAACAAACCATGGCCCAGGGAGAGCAAGCCGGCGTAGCCCCAGACCAGGTCCAGCGCCAGGGCGACGATGGCGTAGCAGAGGATTTTGCCCACCAGGGTGAGGGTGTACGCCGAGACGTGCAGCGGGTTGTCCGCCGCCAGCAGCGACAGCAGCGGCAGGCTCAACAGCACGGCGAGGACCAGCGCGCCGACGGCGAGGGTGACTTTGGGACCGGCCTTTTGCGTGGCCGTGAGCATCAGGGGCTGGTTCATCAGTCGATTACCCGTCCTTTGAGCGCGAAGAGGCCTTGCGGACGCTTCTGGATGAACAGAATGATCAGCGCGAGGATCAGGATCTTGCCGAGCACGGCGCCGATCTGCGGTTCGAGGATCTTGTTGGCAATGCCCAGGCCGAACGCGGCGAACACGCTGCCGGCCAACTGGCCCACGCCGCCGAGCACCACCACCAGGAACGAGTCGATGATGTAGCTCTGGCCCAGGTCCGGGCCGACGTTGCCGATCTGGCTCAGGGCCACGCCGCCAAGTCCGGCGATGCCCGAGCCGAGGCCGAAGGCGAGCATGTCCACCCGGCCCGTGGGCACACCGCAGCAGGCGGCCATGTTGCGGTTCTGCGTGACGGCACGGACGTTCAGGCCCAGGCGCGTCTTGTTCAGCAGCAGCCAGGTCAGCACCACCACGAACAAGGCGAAGGCGATGATCACGATGCGGTTGTACGGCAGCACCAGGTTCGGCAACACCTGGATCCCGCCCGACAGCCAGGCCGGGTTGGCGACTTCGACGTTCTGTGCGCCGAACACCAGGCGCACCAGTTGGATCAGCATCAGGCTGATGCCCCAGGTGGCGAGCAGGGTTTCCAGCGGCCGTCCGTAGAGGTGGCGGATCACCGTGCGCTCCAGGGCCATGCCGATGGCGGCGGTGATGAAAAACGCCACGGGCAGGGCGATCAGCGGATAGAACTCGATGGCATTCGGGGCGAAGCGCTGGAACAGCATCTGCACCACGTAGGTGGAATAAGCACCGAGCATGAGCATTTCGCCGTGGGCCATGTTGATCACCCCCAGCAGGCCGAAGGTGATCGCCAGGCCGAGGGCCGCGAGCAGCAGGATCGAGCCCAGGGACATGCCGCTGAAGGCCTGGCCCAGCAACTCGCCCACCAGGAGCTTGCGCTTGACCTGGCTGAGGCTGGTCTCAGCGGCGGTGCGCACGGCGCCATCGGTTTCGACGCCGGGTTCGAGTAGACCTTCGAGGCGGGTGCGGGCCAGCGGGTCGCCGGTTTCTCCCAACAGCCGGACAGCGGCCAGGCGCACGTTCGGGTTGCTGTCCACCAGTTGCAGGTTCGCCAGGGCCAGGCTCAGGGCGGCGTGTACGTCTTCGTCCTGCTCGCCGGCCAGTTGCCGATCGAGAAACGCCAGTTGCGCCGGGCGGGCGCTTTTTTGCAGTTGCTGCGCGGCGACCAGGCGTACGCGGGCATCGACAGCGAGCAGTTGATGGCTGGCCAGGGCGGTTTCGATCAGCCCTCGCAAGCGGTTGTTCAGGCGCAGGGCCTTGGGTTGGCCGTCGACGGTCAACTGGCCTTGCTGCAAGGCGTTGATCAGTTCGACGCGCCCAGGCTCCGGCTGCGCAGCCCAGGCTTCCAGGAGCTTGGCCTGCTGGGTCGGGTTGGCGGCGACGAAGTCTTCGGCGTCGCCGGCGTATGAGGCCATCGGCAGTAACAATGCGATGGCGAGGATGAGGCGGTAAAGGGCGGTGGGCATAGCGAGTCGCCTTACGCGGACAATGTGGAAGCGAGCTTGCTCGCGATAGCGGTGGGTCAGTCGACATCTCTGTTGGATGTTCCATGGCCATCGCGAGCAAGCTCGCTCCCACAGGGATTTGTGTCGGACCCAAGCGTCATGCTCTAGCCCGACACCCATGGGCTCAGTTGCTCTTCACCGCGTAGTCAGGCTTCTTGTCGTTGCCGGCGATGAACGGGCTCCACGGTTGTGCGCGGATTGGTCCTTCGGTCTGCCAGACCACGTTGAACTGACCGTCGGCCTGGATCTCGCCAATCATCACCGGCTTGTGCAGGTGGTGGTTGGTCTTGTCCATGGTCAGGGTGTAGCCCGACGGTGCGGCGAAGGTCTGGCCGGCCAGGGCTTCGCGGACTTTGTCGACGTCGGTGGACTTGGCTTTTTCCACCGCTTGGGCCCACATGTGGATGCCGACGTACGTGGCCTCCATCGGGTCGTTGGTCACCGCTTTGTCGGCGCCCGGCAGGTTCTTGGCCTTGGCGTAGGCTTTCCAGGAATCGACGAATGTCTTGTTCGCCGGGTTATCCACGGATTCGAAGTAGTTCCACGCCGCCAGGTTGCCGATCAGTGGCTTGGTGTCGATGCCGCGCAGTTCTTCCTCGCCCACCGAGAACGCCACGACCGGTACGTCGGTGGCTTTCAGGCCCTGGTTCGCCAGTTCTTTGTAGAACGGCACGTTGGAGTCGCCGTTGACGGTGGAGATGACCGCGGTCTTGCCGCCGGCCGAGAACTTCTTGATGTTGGCGACGATGGTCTGGTAATCGCTGTGGCCGAACGGGGTGTAGACCTCTTCGATGTCCTTGTCCGCCACGCCTTTGGAGTGCAGGAACGAACGCAGGATCTTGTTGGTGGTGCGCGGGTAGACGTAGTCGGTGCCCAGCAGGAAGTAGCGCTTGGCGCTGCCGCCTTCTTCGCTCATCAGGTATTCCACTGCTGGAATCGCCTGCTGGTTTGGCGCGGCGCCGGTGTAGAACACGTTGGGCGACATTTCTTCGCCTTCGTATTGCACCGGGTAGAACAGCAGCCCATTGAGTTCTTCGAACACCGGCAACACGGATTTACGCGACACCGAGGTCCAGCAGCCGAACACTACGGCGACCTTGTCCTGGGTCAGCAACTGCCGGCCCTTTTCGGCGAACAGCGGCCAGTTCGACGCCGGGTCCACGACCACCGCCTCAAGCTTCTTGCCGTTGACCCCACCCTTGGCGTTGATCTCATCGATGGTCATCAGCGCCATGTCCTTGAGGGACGTCTCGGAGATCGCCATGGTCCCGGACAGCGAATGCAGGATGCCAACCTTGATGGTCTCGGCGGCCTGGACGGTCCAAGCCATGCCCATCGCGGCAATGCTTGCCGAGAGTGTAAAAGCCTTGATCAAGCTACGACGCTTCATGGTGCGATCTCCGTGGTCTTTATGTTTTTCTGGATGGCAGATGCAGACGCTGGAAGGGGCTTTTGCAAGGGGTGTGCCCGGTTGGAGAAAGGCTTTGAAACGCGGGGTTGGCGGCGTGAGTGGAAAATGGCGATGCACCATCAGTGACCGTATCGCGGGTGCTGGTGCAATGTGGCGCTCCGCATTGGGGCGTGGAGTCGGATTAATCCAAGGTGAGATTTTCAACCGCACGTCTATGCTGGTTCTTCTGGATTCTGAAGTGGAGAAGTCGGTTTGAATGACTCTGGCGTTGCAAGCTATTTTCTTCTCGATGAGACGGCGGTTTTCGACGTGTTGCCTGAAGTTGGATGGGCCGCGCATCCGCAATGGATGCATGTGACGCACCTGAGGGAAGGAAGGTATTCGCTGATTCTCACCGCTGGAGAGCGCCTTCGAAGCAGCCAGCTGAATGTGTTTGCCGATTCAATGTTATTCGTTCGTTTTTCGGCCGCTCTACCCAGCATCAGCAGGGATGGGCTGACTTGTTCAGTTGTTTTTCTTGAAGACGGAACTCAGGCCGACTTTCAGATTGGAGCGTTTCATGTCTGCGGAAGAAATCCGCCGCCGCAATGGAGGACGGTGGATTTGGATTTGGCCTGGTTGGCGGGCAAGCGTGGCCGCCTCTTGATCGAGTGTGGGCCGGGGGCGCAGAACGATCCCACGGCGGACTGGCTGGCGATAGCTGACTTGTGTGTTGCGAGGGAGGGCGAGAGGAAGGCGCTCCTGGCCAGGACACATCATTCAATGCGCATGAAAAACGAGATAGCGCACTTCAGCAGCGTCTACCGGAGCGAGTTCTACTCAACCGTCCAGCAGCGACAGAGTGAAACTGCAAGGGGCGTCGCTCGCAAGGTTCGCCCATTGAATGGACTGGCCCATGCGCAAGGGCATGATGCGCAGGGCGAGATTGTCATTCTGGAACCGTTTGAGGGGGAGGCCGCCTATTCTTATGCGACTCGTCTGCTGAGGGCGAACGTCCCGCAAACCCCGCCTGATTTTCAAGCGAGGCTACGCCAGAAAGTCAGGGACCACGGTGCAATAAACGTCTTGTCCATCTGCAGCGGTGCCGCGCGGATAGAGGCGGGTTTGTCAGCGGCTATTCCCGAAGGCGTGCAATGGTCACTGCTGGATATCAATGAAGACCTGCTCCAAATCGCGGCCAAACAGTTTTCGCCGCAAACCTGCCTCGACTTGATCGTGGCGGATGCGAATAACCTGGCACCTACCGGTGAGCAGTGGGATGTCATTATGTGTGTTTCGGCATTGCATCATTTGGTAGAGCTGGAAAAAGTCATGCGCTTTATCTCCCGTAGTTTGAAAGATAATGGGGAGTTCTGGAGCGTGGGTGAGGCCGTGGGGCGTAACGGCAATCGCTTGTGGCCCGACGCCATGATTGCCGCCGATGCCGCGTTCTCGACCTTGCCGGCGCGTTACCGATTGAACGCCGATACTCAGGTGGTCGATGCTGTCATTCCCGACAAGGACCATTCCATTGGGTGCTTCGAGGGGATTCGAAGCGAGGAAATTACCGCACTCCTCGAACGTTGGCTGACGCCCGTCGATGTTTACTGCACCAATTGCTTCCTCTGGCGAATGGTCAACCTTGCCTACAGTGGGAATTTCAATCTTGAAAAAGCTGAAGACCGGGCATTGATCATTGATCTGGTTCGAGCAGAGCTTGAGCATTTTCGCAATGGAGGCCTCGGGACCGAACTATTCGGCGTCTACAAAAAGAGGCACCTTTTCAGCGGCGGCGCATCAGGCCAATGAAGAACAGCCCGCCGATGGCTGCGGTAGCGACCCCAATCGGCAAGTCCTCCGGCGCGATCAACGTGCGTGCCGCCACGTCCACCCAGACCAGGAACAGGCTGCCGAGCAACACGCAGGCCGGTAGCAGTCGACGATGCTCGGCGCCCACCAGGCGCCGGGCGATGTGCGGGACCATCAGTCCGACAAAACCAATCGAGCCGCTGATGGACACCAGCACGCCGGTCATCAGCGACGCGATCAAGAAGATCCACAACCGCACCTTCGCCGCGTTCAGGCCCAGGGTCACGGCGGTCTGTTCACCGGCCATCAGCGCATTCAGCGGTCGTGCCATGCCCAGCAGCAGAACCAAGCCCAGCAGCACACTGGCGGCTGGCACCGCGAGCAGTTCCCAGCGGGCCAGGCCCAGGCCACCGAGCATCCAGAACATCACCGCCGAACTGGCACGATGATCGCCGAGGAACAACAGCAGGTTGGCTGCCGCCATCATCACGAAGGACACCGCAACGCCACACAGCAACAGGCGATCACTCTCCAGGCGACCCTGGCGGGCCGCGATGGTCAGCACCAGCAGCATGCTCAGTAGTGCGCCGATGAACGCCGCCAGGGGCAGGGTCAGCAGGCCGATGATTTCCCCGACATGCAACACCACGATGACCGCCCCCAGGGTCGCGCCGGAGGTGACGCCCAACAGGTGTGGATCGGCCAGCGGATTGCGCGTCACCGCTTGCAGCACGGCACCGATCAACGCCAGCCCCGCGCCCACTAGAGCGCCGAGCAGCAGGCGCGGGACGCGGATCAGCCAGACGATGTGTTCCTGGCCGGACGTCCAATGGACCTCGCCGATCCCCAAGGTCTTGCTCAACAGGATGTCCCAGACCACAGCCACTGGCACCCGCGCCGGCCCGAAGCCGAGGGACACCACGCACGACACCAGCAGCAGTGCGCCGAGGACCATCAGTAGCGTGGCGTAGCGACGATTGTTCATCGGTCGTGGAAACCCCGTGCCAGGGTTTGCACCGCCAGCACGTTGTCGATGCCCGGGGTGGCCTGCACGTAGGGGATCACGATGAAGCGCTGGTGCTTGATCGCATCGACTGATTGCAGGGCCGGGTTGTCCAGCAAGAACTGCTGCTTCTGCTCGGCACTGACTTCGCCGTAATCGACGATGACGATGACCTGCGGGTTGCGCTCCACCACGTTCTCCCAATTGACCCGCGTCCAGCTGGTTTCCACGTCGTCGAGGATGTTGCGTCCGCCGGCTGCGTCGATCAACGCCTGGGGCATGCCGAGGCGGCCGGAGGTCATGGCGCGGTCTTCGCCGCTGTCATACAGGAACACCCGCGGCCGGTCGCCTGGCAGGTCCTTGCGCACGTCGGCCACCTGGGCTTGCATCCTGGCGATCAGCGCATTGGCGCGATCCTGCACGTCGAAGATCTTGCCGAGGTTGCGCAGGTCGTTGTAGGTGTCCTCCAGGGAGGCCGCTGGACGCTTCATTACGAACGCGCAGGATTCGGTCAACTCATACACATCGATGCCCAGCGGTTGCAGGGTCTGCGGCGTCAGGTCGCCGCCCACGCGCATGCCGTAGTCCCAGCCGGCGAAGAAGAAATCGACGTTGGCATCGAGCAGGGTTTCCACCGAGGGGTATTTGGCGGCCAGTTCCGGCAGGCCAGCGAGGATCTTCGCCATCTCGGGCGTCACCGATTTCCAACCCGTGATGCCGCTGTAGCCGACCATGCGCGGCTTGAGGCCCAGGGCGAGCATCATCTGCGTCATGTTGATGTCATGGCTGACGGCATGGCGAGGGGCCTCGTTGAACACCACCTGGCGGTTGCAGCTCTGGATCGTCAACGGGTAGCGGGTGGCTTCGGCCAGGGCATGGGCGCTGCCCAGCAGCAGGGGCAGCAACAGCAGGAAACGCAAGGTCATGGTTGGGTTATCCAGGTGATTCGCGGGTAGCCGGACAGCGGGTGCTCATCCACCAGGGCTTCGACGCCGAACACCTCGCGCAACAGTTCGGCGGTGAGGACATCCTTGGGCGTGCCGCTGGCGACGATGCGCCCATGTTCGATCACGTACAGGCGATCGCAGAAGGCAGCGGCCAGGTTCAGGTCGTGGAGGCTGGCGAGGGTACCGATGCCCAGGCCCTTGATCAGTTGCAGCAGTTGCAATTGATAGCGCGGGTCGAGGTGGTTGGTCGGTTCGTCGAGGATCAGCAACTGTGGCTGCTGGGCCAGGGCGCGGGCGAGGATTACCCGTTGTTTTTCGCCTCCCGATAGCGTGGCAAAGCCGTGATCGCCAAAGCCTTGGAGCCCGGCTGACTCCAACGCCTGTAGCACCCATCTGCGGTCTTCTTCGTTGTCGCCGTCGAACAGGCCCTTGTGGGGCGTGCGGCCCATGGCGACCACTTCTTCCACGGTCAGGCCGAAGGCGTCGGGAAATTCTTGCAGCACCACCGCAATGCGCTGGGCGCACCAACGCGCGGACTGTTTCCAGAGGTTGTGATGTTCGAGTTTCACCTCGCCCTGTTCCGGCCGGCTGAAGCGATAGGCGCAACGCAACAGGCTGGTCTTGCCGCTGCCGTTGGGCCCGATCAACCCCACGAACTCTCCGGCCGCCACCTGCAACGACGCATCACGCAGTTGGAACGGGTGATGGCAGTGGCCATGGCCCAGGGGCGTCCAGGCGAGGTGGGAGAGGGTTAGCGAGGTCATGCGTTTACTCAATTCATTGGCTCGGGACCCCAGTCCATTGTGGGAGCGAGCTTGCTCGCGAAAGCGGTGGGTCAGCCAGCAAAGATGTAGCTGACCCACCGCTTTCGCGAGCAAGCTCGCTCCCACAGGGGCTGTATTCACAATTGGATGGCGGGCGCGATTGTAGAGGTTTCGCGCCGCCTTTCGTTAACGCACTGTCTTCAGCTTGAAGATGAGGCGACTTCAGGCTGGCGATTCAAGCGGGTAACAAGCCGGTCCAGCAACCACACCACCACCAGCGAAGCCCCCACCAGCGGGAACACCACCGCCAGGGCCAGCATGATGAACACGCCGCCCTTCCAAGTCGGCAGGTCATGACGCAGTGGCGGTACGCCGAACTTGCCCTGGGGCCGGCGTTTCCACCAGATCACCAGGCCACTCACGGCGCTGAGCAGGATCATCAGGCAAACCAGCAGCACGAGGATCTGGTTCAGCGGGCCGAACATCTTGCCTTCGTGCAGCATCACGCCGGTTTCGGTGGCGCGGGCCACGACGCTGTAGTGTTCCCAGCGCACATCGGCCAGGACTTTGCCGGTGTACTGGTCCACATGCAGGCTCGCGTCGTTGCGCGGGTCATCGGCGAACACGGCGATGGTGAACACGCCAGAAGCGGTCGTTGGAAGCGTGATGCTGTAGCCGGGTTCGACCTTGCGCTCGGTGGCGATATCCTGCACCGCTTGCAGGCTGACGGTCGGCGCCGCGGGGCCTTCGTGCATGCCGCCGTGGGCCATGTGCTCGGCGTGGTCGCCGGACATCGGCATCGGCGTGTTTTCCACGGCCCACGGCACGGTCTGGCGGTGTGCGTTATTGAGGCTGCCGGCCTCCACGTCGGACTTGGGCACGTCATTCCACATCGCCGCCGGGAAGCGGTTCCAGAGGTCCGCGTATTGCTTGCCCCAGAAGCCGGTCCAGGTCATGCCGCTGAGCAGCATCACCAGCAGGAACGCGGCGCCCCAGAAACCGACGACGACGTGCAAGTCGCGCCAGAACAGCCGACCGCGCGCGCTCCAGCGCGGCCACAGCACGCCGGCCGATGATTGCCCGCGCGGCCACCACAGGTAGAGGCCGGAAACCACCAGTACCACGCCCCAACCGGCGGCCATTTCCACCAGGCGATCCCCCACCGTGCCGATCAGCAACTCACCGTGGATCGCCCGGGCCATGGCTTGCAGGTTGTTCTTCGCATCCTGCTCGCCAAGAATGTCGCCGTGGTACGGGTCGATGAACACATTCAGTTCCCGGCCCTTGTCGGTCACCACGAACTGCGCGCTGCGTTCGGCGTTGACCGGTGGCAGGTACTGTTTGACCTGGCCTTCGGGGTAGGCTTGGCGGACCTGCTTGAGCAAGTCGTCTGCCGCGAGGGCGTGATGACTGGCCGGCACATTCAGTAAGTCGCCGTACATCAGTGGATCGAGTTGCGGCTTGAACAGGTAAATGACCCCGGTCAGGGCCAGCATCACCATGAACGGCGCCACGAACAGCCCGGCATAAAAATGCCAGCGCCAGGCCAGGTTGTAGAAATTCGGTTTCGGTTGGCTCATCAGAAAGCGCTCCGCAGGGCAAATTGGTTGTTATGTTGTGCGGTCAGTCAAGGTGGAAACGAACCACTGTGGGAGCAAGCTCGCTCCCACAGTTTGTGTTCTTGCTGACAGATCTCCGGTGTTGGTTAGAAAATCATATCCACCTTGGTCCAGAGCGTGCGCCCCGGTTCGTTGATGGCCTGGGGATCGCTCGCCGGGTAGCCGAACCCGGCGTTGCCGGCCAGGTTCAAGTGCTCGGCGTAGGCTTTGCCGAACAGGTTGTCGACGCCGCTGCTGACCTTCCAGTTCGAATTGATGCGATAGGCGCCGTTGAGCGAGAAGACCCCGAATCCCGAGCTTTTGCCGTAGTCCTTGCCCACCACGTTGCCCTTGTTCTCATCGACCCGGTGCTGTGCCGCGACCACCCGCCACAAGGCGCCGGCGCTCCAGCGGTCTTCGCTGTAGGTCAGGCCCAGGCGGGCGTCCAGCGGCGGCATTTGCGCCAGGGCGCCGCCGTCGCTGCTGTTCTTGCCCCAGGCGTAGGCCAGGGTGGCGTCGGCTTTCCAGTGTTCGGTGAGCTTGTAAGCCGCGCCCAGTTCGCCGCCCATGATCCGCGCATCGATGTTCTCCGCCCGGGAGGTGGTGCCCATCATTCCGGGCGTGTAATCGAACAGGATGTAGTCACGCACTTGCCCGACGTACCCCGATGCCCAGGCTTCGAGGGTGTCGGTCTTGTATTGCAGGCCAAAGTCGAGCTGGGTGGTTTTCTCCGGCTTGATTGCGTCGAAGGCATTCAGCGAACCGCTGGGGCCGGCGTTTGGCGAGAACAGCTCCCAATAATCCGGAAAGCGCTCCGCGTGGCCGATACCTGCGTAGAGGGTGGTGGGGCTGTCGTCCAGGTCGTGCTCGTAGCGGACGAAACCGCTGGGCAAGGTGCCGGCGCGGGTGTCGTCGGCGGTGGGGTTGGGACGCGCGGCCATGCCGGAACCGAGGCTTTGGCGGTAATCCTTGGCCGAGGCACGGTCGAGGCGGGCGCCGGTGATCACGCGGTCGCGGTCGGCGGCGTACCAGGTCAACTCGCCGAACACCCCGTAATTGTGGAAGTCGGCGTCCTTGGTGTAAGGCAGGGCCTTGTAGGTGTCCACACCCATGCTGCTGCGCTGGCGATGCTCGTTGACCTGGGCATCGAGGCCACTGATCAATTGCACATCGGCCCAGCGCCAGGTGGCCTTGATGCGGGCGCCGAGGGTGCGGCGGTCGACGTTGGAGGCCATGGGGCCGGCCATCATCCCGGTGCCGGACGGTGTGCGCAGCGTGTAGTTGTCCATCACATGATCGGCATAGTTGTAGTAGACCTGTGCCTCGAGCTTGTCCAACACCTCGCTGATGTTCGAGCGCTCGAACCGCAGCCCGAGGCTTTCGCGCTTGAACTGCGAACCGTCCATGCCGCGCCCGGCGTAGCGCGCTTCACCGTCACCCTTGCCGGCCGTCAGCTCCAGCAGGGTATCGGCGTCCGGCGTCCAGCCGAGGGTGACGTCGCCATTCCATTTGTCATAGCGCGACGGCACGGTGTCGTTGTTGCCGTCGCGGTAATCGTCCGAATGGGCGGTGTTGCCGATCACCCGTACATAACCCAGCGGCCCGCCGGCGGCGGCATCCACCACCTTGTCGAAGCGGCCGTTGGAGCCGGCCAGCACACTGGCGTTGACCCGCGTGCCGAGTTCGCCGAACTGTTCCGGCTCGCGCTCGAACAGCACGGTCCCGGCCGAGGCGCCGGGGCCCCAGAGCACGGTTTGTGGGCCTTTGATGACGGTGAGCTTGTCGTAGGTTTCCGGGGAAATGTAGGACGTAGGCGCGTCCATCCGGCCCGGACAAGCCCCCAGCAGCATGCTGCCGTTGGTGAGGATGTTCAGTCGCGAGCCGAACATGCCGCGCAACACCGGGTCGCCATTGGTGCCGCCGTTGCGCACCAGGGCGAAGCCGGGAATGGTCTTGAGGTAGTCCCCGCCATCGCTGGCCGGCACCGGTTGGCGCGGGTCCTTGGGACGGGTGACGACAGTCAGCGGCGAGCTGGGGGCGATGGCGGTGATGACCGTCGGGCTCAGTTCGTCGACCGGATGGTCGTGATGCTCGTGCTCATCGGCCAGCGCGAGCGGGGTGAGCAGCAGGCCGCACAGTGCGGCAATGGTTTGGCGCGAACGAACCCGAGGCTCGTTCAGGGGGCAGCTAACCTGGGCAGCGCCCAAAGCGATGCCGGCAGAAAACCTGGACATGATGATTCCATCGAACAGACGTAGACGACACGGTCGGGCAGCCTGGGGCTGTCTTTTGCGACCGGTTGAGGAAGTGTCGGGGGCTACGCTGCGAAGGGCGGTGCGCGGGTTCGGGCACCCGGGAAGAGCGCGGGCTGGGCATGGCCCAGGCGTGGGGAAGGGCTGGTGAAGGTGTTGGTGTGCGGCGTGTCGAAGGCGGCGAAGGTATGGCCGCCGGTTAACGCGGGGCAGTTGAACAGCAGGCTGCAATAGCCGCACTTTTCCCACAACGCATGGTGCTCGCTCTGGGGCGGGCAATGTTCGACGGCAGGCGCTTCGTGCGCCGCCATTTCCATGTTCATGTCCATGTTCATGCTCATGGAAACAGACATGGACATGGACATGCGTTGATCCATCGGCATCGACTGGGAAACCAGCGGACCGATGAAGATCATCAGCATGGCGAACAGGCTGATCCAGCTACCGCGGGCCAGGCTCATGGGCTGACGGCGGCGAGTGGACAAGCTGGCGCGACGAGGTTGCATGGGCGGCTACGTCTTATTGGCCGTGCATATGCGTCTTGGTGCCGTCGGGTGCTTTTTTCTGCACCGCGACGTCCACCGTGACATCCCCGGCCTTCTCGAAATGCAGGGTCATGGGGAAGCGTTTGCCGTCGCTGAGCAGGCTGCGGTCCTTCAGGTCCAGCAGCATGGCGTGATAGGCCATCGGTGCGAAGGTGACGGTCGCGCCGGGGGCGACATCCACGACGGGCACCGGTTGCATTTTCATCAGGTCGTTTTGCATCACATGCTCATGGAGCTCGGCCTTGCCGGCGATGGGCGAGTCGACGCTGAGCAGTTTGTCCGCAGTCGTGCCGCTGTTGTGAATCACGAAATACGCGGCCACGGTCGGCGCGTTGGGCGGCAACTCCTGGGACCACGGATGAGCGATCTCAAGCTCGCCCGCTGTGTATTGGTGAGCTTGGGCGAAGCCGATGGGAAGCAGCAGGGCGGCCAGCAGGATAAGTCTGTTCAACATGGCAAATCTCCGGAGCGATTCAGGGCGCAGTTTGATGCGGGAAGAATCAGGCCAGAGGTGAAGCGCGGGGATTGAGGCTCGGCCATTGCTGGCGCGGGGTAGGGCTGTCGAGCTTCGAATGGATGGCACTGCGATGGGCCAGCTGTGCATCCAGATACAACTGCGGAGCGTGGCCGGTAAGCGCCACCAATGGCGCCGGACCAGAGCAGCACCAGCAATGCTGCATCGTCGAGTGATTGTCTTTCTGTGGCGTGCCCTGTTCGAATTTACCCAGCGAAACAGCCACCATCTTCGTGCCGCTGGAGGAGCAGAAACTGCCCCAGAGTATTTGTTCGCCTGGCGAATTGGCGGTCGCGCTCCCGCTGTTGGAAAGCGGCATGGCAAGCATGTTGAACAGCACTGCGAAGCAGGCGATCCAGGCAAATGCAAGCCGTTGTCGGGACATGGGGCAATCCGCTCGGTTGGGCGATCAGGTGGCCGGTATTTAGCCTGATCGGGGGGCAGAAGTAAAAAGGCCACGTGCGGTGTAGGGTCGCAGGGCTGGTGTTAACAGTAGCAACAGATCTTCAAGTGAGTGCTTTTGTGGCGAGGCACCTTGTTCCCGTTGTGGCGCGTAGGAGCTGTCGAGCGAAGCGAGGCTGCGATCTTTCCACAGGCGCTTGAGTCGCAAGTGGAAAGATCAAAAGATCGTCCGAACGCGGCCCGAGCCTTCGCCAGCTCCTACAGGACCCAGCGGGAGCAAGCTCCCTCGCCACAGGGCTCAGATGGCATTGAAGAGATTGCGAAGGATCATTCTCGCCATCTCCTGCTCTCCGTTCAAAAGCAGAGTGACGGCTTCATCCAGCAGGATTTTGGCGAATTCAGGTTCACACCTGACGCGTTCGATGATCGTGTGCTTATAGCTTCGTGTGAGAGGCATAGCATTACCTTTGAAAATCTAATGGCGTGAGCATTCATTGTGGCGAGGGGATTTATCCCCGCTGGGCTGCGTAGCAGCCCCAAGAGCAGTGAATGCAGTCCGCCAGACAAAACTGTGGGCTTATGTTTTGGGACTGCTTCGCAGCCCAGCGGGGATAAATCCCCTCGCCCACAGGGGTGGGTTTGACCAATCGATTTTGATCAAACCCAACGTCCTGTCGCTTATCTCGGGTCGACCACATCCAATGCCCGATTCGCCAACAACTGGCTCAACTCAATCATCTGCTGGACCCCTTGCGCGATATGTCGTCGCGAGCCCTCCAGATCGAATGCGAGGTCACTGACCATGGCATTGGCCGAGGCCAGGGTTTCGCTGAGGTTGGCGAGCAGGCATTCGGCGTCGATGTTAGGTGCGATGACGAAAAGGGTATCTAGCCTGTCGGATGGTTCTTTGTCGGCTGACGGCTTGAGGTAATAGTCCAAGGCGCGGGTGGCCGCGTCGTCGAGTTTTTTGGCGTTGGCCGACTGGCAACGGGATGTGTGGTCGTCTGGGGTTGGGGGATTCGGTGTGTTCTTGAACATTGCTGGAAACTCCATGTTATGGAGCCGCAACCGTTTCGCGACTAAACGAAGGGCGGCGGCTGTGCGCAGGTTAGTCGACCGGGGAGTCCAGCATTACCGGCGCGCCCGAAGGCGCCCTGCGCACAACCACCATCAAGTGCAGGGATGAAATACCTGACTGACGGAGCTTGTGAACCCGCTGAAAACCTCGGGCGACTAAACCCGATCACTGAAGGGCAGTGACGGGAATCAAGTTACCGACAGCCTCCAAGGCGCACAAGCCGGCGGATTCTGGCGTAGTTGTAGGCAGCGACGCAAGGTGATGTAGCCTGCTGACGTAGTTCTTACAGGACAGGCTTGTAGGACGGTGCAGGTTTCTGTCAGACCAACTGCCGCAGCCCCTGCAAGATCTCATCCACCGTCCCAAACTCCCGATCCACCCCCGCCAGCACCGGCCGCTTCAACACCAACACCGGCACCCCCCGCTCCCGCGCCACCTCCAGCTTCGGTTCAGTCGCCGTGCTGCCGCTGTTCTTGCTCACCAGCACATCGATCCGCCGTCGTTCGAACAGCTCACGCTCGCTCTCGATATGAAAAGGACCACGGGCCCCAATCACTTCGCAGCGCTCATTGCCGGGGTAAACGTCCAGGGCCCGCAGGGTCCAGAATTGTTCTGGCGGGATTTCGTCCAGGTGTTGCAACGGCTCACGCCCGAGGGTGAACAGGGGCCGGTGGAAGGGGTGCAGGGCCTGGATCAGTTCGCTCCAGTCGGCCACTTCGCGCCAGTCATCGCCGGCCTGGGGTTGCCAGGCCGGGCGGCGCAGGGCCCAGCAGGGGATGGCGCAGGCACGGGCCGCGTGGGCGGCGTTGTGGCTGATCTGGGCGGCGTAGGGGTGGGTGGCGTCCAGCAGCAGGTCGATGCCCTCGGCGCGGATGAAGTGCGCCAGCCCTTCGGCGCCGCCGTAGCCGCCGACGCGCACCTGGCAGGTCAGGTCGGTGGGGACGCGACCGATGCCGGCCAGGCTGTAGATGTGCTGGGGGCCGAGCGTGCGGGCGATGGCCAGGGCTTCGGTGACGCCACCGAGCAGCAGGATACGTTTCATCAGAAGGCTCTTCATGGCAGGGCTGCGGCGTGGCCGACAATCCCGCCCTGGCGGTCGATGGCGAAGACTTCGACCTGGACCTGGGCCGGCACCACGCTGCGGGCGAAGGCCAGCGCGTGTTCGCACACCGCGTCGCCGAGGGCGATGCCGGCGGCGCTGGCCATTGCCAAAGCTTGTTGGCTGGTGTTGGCCTGGCGAATGTCTTGCTGCAAACGTTCGTCGGCACCGATGGCGGCGGCCCATTCGGCCAGTTGCGGCAGGTCGATGCTCGAGTGGCGGCTGTGCAGGTCCATGTGGCCGGCGGCGAGTTTGCTGATCTTGCCGAAGCCGCCGCAGAGGCTGAGTTTTTCCACCGGGACCTTGCGCACGTGCTTGAGCACGGCGCCGACGAAATCGCCCATTTCGATCAGGGCGATTTCCGGCAGGTTGTAGACCCGACGCATGGTGTCCTCGCTGGCATTGCCGGTGCACGCGGCGATGTGCAGGTAGCCGTTGGTCTTCGCCACGTCGATGCCTTGGTGGATCGAGGCGATGTACGCCGCGCAGGAAAACGGCCGGACGATGCCGCTGGTGCCGAGGATCGACAGGCCGCCGAGGATGCCCAGGCGCGGGTTCATGGTTTTCAGCGCCAGGGCTTCGCCGCCCTCGACATTGACGGTGACTTCGAAACCTCCGGCGTAGCCGCTTTCCTCGGCCAAGCGGGCGAGGTGATCGTTGATCATCTGGCGTGGCACCGGGTTGATCGCCGGCTCACCGACGCCCAGCACCAATCCCGGCCGTGTCACCGTGCCTACGCCGCGCCCGGCGACGAAACGCACGCCGGGCTCGACGGTCAAGCGCACCTGGGAAAACAACAGGGCGCCGTGGGTCACGTCCGGGTCATCGCCGGCGTCCTTGATCGTCCCGGCCTCGGCGCCTTGCTCGGTCAATCGGCAGAACTCCAGGCGCATCTGCACGTGCTTGCCCTTGGGCAAGACGATTTCAACGGCATCGGCCTCGGTGCCGCGCAGCAGCAAGCGGGCCGCCGCCAGGCTGGTGGCGGTGGCGCAACTGCCGGTGGTTAGGCCGCTGCGCAGGGGCGCGGGTTGTTCGGCGGTTTCGTCACGCATCGAGAGGCTTCACCAGGTCCAGCAAGGTAATCGGCAAGGCCTGGCGCCAGGTGTCGAACTCGCCCAGCGGCTGCGCCTGGGCGATGTGGATGCGGGTCAGCTCGCCGCCGTGACGTTCGCGCCAGTGCATCAGGGTCATTTCGCTTTGCAGGGTCACGGCATTGGCGACGAGCCGGCCGCCGGGCTTGAGTTGGGCCCAGCAGGCGTCGAGCACGCCTTCGCGGGTGACGCCACCACCGATGAACACCGCGTCCGGCCGTTCGAGGTTTTCCAACGCCTGTGGGGCGCTGCCGCGAATCAGTTGCAGGCCCGGAACGCCGAGGGTGTCGCGGTTGCGTTCGATCAAGCCTTGGCGGCCTTCGTCGGCTTCGATGGCCAGGGCCCGACAGCTGGGATGGGCGCGCATCCATTCGATGCCGATGGAGCCGCTGCCGGCGCCGACGTCCCAGAGCAGTTCGCCGGGTGTGGGGGCGAGGCGGGCCAGGGTAATGGCGCGCACGTCGCGTTTGGTCAACTGGCCGTCATGTTCGAACGCGGTGTCCGGCAGACCGGCCAGGCGGGACAGCCGCGACGTCGATGGTACGGCCCTGCATTCGATGGCAATCAGGTTCAGGTCGGCGACGGGCTCATCGGACCACTGTGCCGCGGTACTTTCGATCCGTCGTTCGGCCGCTCCGCCAAGATGCTCCAGCACGGTCATGACACTTGGGCCGAATCCCCGCTCACGCAGCAGCGCCGCCACCGCGGCAGGGGTCTGGCGATCATTGCTCAGCAACAACAGCCTCACGCCTGTGGATAAATGCACATTGAGCGCCGCCAGGGGACGGGCCACCAGCGACAGCGTGACCACGTCCTGCAGCGGCCAGCCCATGCGCGCCGCGGCGAGTGAGCAGGAGGACGGTGCGGGGACGATCAGCATCTGGTCGCTCGGCACCTGTCTGGCCAGGCTGGCGCCGACGCCATAGAACATCGGATCGCCGCTTGCCAGTACGCACACGGGTTCGCCCTGCCGAGCCAGCAGCGGTTCCAGGGAGAACGGGCTGGGCCACAATTCCCTTTCGCCACGGATACACAGCGGCAGCAATTCCAACTGGCGAGCGCTGCCCAGGATCCGCGACGCCTGCAGCAAGGCATGGCGAGCCGTTCGGCCCAGGCCCTTGAAGCCGTCTTCACCGATGCCCACTACGGTCAGCCAGGGGGTCATCTCTGTTCCTCGAATGGATGGGTTTGTTCTGCGGGCTTTTTGCAGCCGCGAACCGGGCCGCCATCATACCGCGCCCCGGTGGATCAGGCGCCTGGCGCAACGTCATAGTCACAGTCAGACCGCTATCGCGAGCAAGCTCGCTCCCACAGGGGGCTTGGGGTGGATACAGAGTCTGCGCACCCCCCGATCGAAACTGTGGGAGCGAGCTTGCTCGCGAAGGCGGCGGTCCATCCGACTTCATTTTTTCAGGCAGACCGCTATCGCGAGCAAGCTCGCTCCCACAGGGGGCTTGGGGTGGATACAGAGTCTGCGCACACCCCGATCAAAACTGTGGGAGCGAGCTTGCTCGCGAAGGCGGCGGTCCATCCGACTTCATTTTTTCAGGCAGACCGCTATCGCGAGCAAGCTCGCTCCCACAGTGGGCTTGGGGTGGATACAGAGTCTGCGCACGCCCCGATCAAAACTGTGGGAGCGAGCTTGCTCGCGAAGGCGGCGGTCCATCCGACTTCATTTTTTCAGGCAGACCGCTATCGCGAGCAAGCTCGCTCCCACAGGGGGCTTGGGGTGGATACAGAGTTTGCGCACCCCCCGATCGAAACTGTGGGAGCGAGCTTGCTCGCGAAGGCGGCGGTCCATCCGACTTCATTTTTTCAGGCAGACCGCTATCGCGAGCAAGCTCGCTCCCACAGTGGGCTTGGGGTGGATACAGAGTCTGCGCACCCCCCCGATCGAAACTGTGGGAGCGAGCTTGCTCGCGAAGGCGGCGGTCCATCCGACTTCATTTTTTCAGGCAGACCGCTATCGCGAGCAAGCTCGCTCCCACAGTGGGCTTGGGGTGGATACAGAGTCTGCGCACGCCCCGATCAAAACTGTGGGAGCGAGCTTGCTCGCGAAGGCGGCGGTCCATCCGACTTCATTTTTTCAGGCAGACCGCTATCGCGAGCAAGCTCCCCACAGGGTGCTTGGGGTGGATACAGAGTTTGCGCACCCCCCGATCGAAACTGTGGGAGCGAGCTTGCTCGCGAAGGCGGCGATACAGACAACATCATTGGATCAGGCCGCGTGTGTTCTTGAGCAATCCCACGTCAATCCGACCAGCAAGCTTTTCATGACCCCTGGCAAAGCAGGCATAATGGCGACCTTTCGCCGATGCGGCGCTTCAACTTGCCGGTTTTCCCTTGAACGAACGTCCATCCTCCAGCGTAGTACGCCCCTCCGGTTGCCCGGGGTTGCTACGTGTCGTCCAGGCGCTGGACGGGGGAATCTGCCGGATCAAGCTCGATGGCGGTTCCATCCTGGCGGATCAGGCCGATGCCGTGGCCTCGGCGGCCGAGCGGTTCGCCGGTGGCGTGATCGAGGCGACCAACCGGGCCAACCTGCAAATCCGCGGGATCGGCCCTGAGCATGGCGCGCTGGTCGAACCCTTGCTGGCCGCCGGGCTTGGTCCTCGCAAACCGTCCGGCGATGACGTGCGCAACCTGATGCTCAGCCCGTCGGCAGGAATTGACCGGCGAATGCTGTTCGACACCCGCCCATTGGCCGGGCAGATCCTCGTCACCTTGCAAACCCACGAACGTTTCCATGAGTTGTCGGCCAAGTTCGCCGTGCAACTGGACGGTGGGGAAGCGCTGGCGATGCTCGAACATCACCACGACCTGTGGCTGTCGGCCCTGGTCCGCGACGGCGAGCCCTGGCTGGCCTTCGGCTTGGCCGGCACCCCGCAGGATAGACCCGCGGGCCGGGTGCCCCTGGCCCAAGGGCACGCCTTGGTGGTGGCGGTGCTCGGGCTGTTTCTAGACTTGGCGCGTCCGGACCAGATCCGCATGCGTGACCTGCTGGCTGAGCTCCCCGTGGATGAATTCATGGCCCGGCTGGCCGGCCGTGTGCTCCTGCAAGCTTGCCCGGATTGGCAGCGGGATGCGTCCATCGATGGGCTGCACCTCGGTGTTCATTCCCAGCACGACGGCCGCGTCTACGTCGGCGCGGCGGCTGCCCTTGGCCGGCTCGATGCCGGAATGCTGCGAGGAGCGGCGCAATTGGCGCGGGAGAAGGGTGACGGCAGTCTTCGTTTCACGCCCTGGCAAAGCCTGTTGCTGCCAAACGTGCGCGTTGAGAATGCCGATGAGGTGCTGGCGCGGCTCCAAGCACTGGGTCTGTTGGTTTCGGCCGATCAGCCCCTCGCACAACTCATCGCCTGCACCGGTTCCAGTGGCTGCGGCAAAGCCCTCGCCGACACCAAGGCCGACGCCCGCCGACTGGCCGAGGGACTGCAACGCCGAGGCCAGGCATTGAAGATCCATCTTTCCGGCTGCCCGCGCTCTTGCGCGGCGGCCCATGTCGCGCCCGTCACCTTGCTGGCGGTCGCCCCCGGTCGTTACGACCTGTATTTTCGCGATGCCACGCTGCCGGGTTTCGGCGCGTTGCAGGCACACAATCTGACTATCGAAGCGCTCGACCACTGGCTCGGCGCTCATCCCCGGAGCCCCCTTGATGCTTGATTACATCCGCGACGGTCAGGAGATCTATCGCAACTCCTTCGCGATCATCCGCGCCGAAGCCAACCTGGCGCGCATTCCGGCCGATCTGGAAAAACTCGCGGTGCGGGTGATTCATGCGTGCGGCATGGTCGAGGCCGTCGATGGCTTGCAGTTTTCCGAAGGCGCGGGCACGGCTGGACGCCAGGCGCTGGCCGCCGGTGCGCCGATCCTGTGCGACGCGCGGATGGTGTCCGAGGGTGTAACCCGGGCCCGTTTGCCAGCCAATAATGAGGTGATCTGCACCTTGCGCGACGACAGTGTGCCGGCGTTGGCCCGTGAGCTGGGCAACACCCGCTCGGCGGCGGCGTTGGAACTGTGGCGTCCGCATCTGGAAGGCAGCGTCGTGGTCATCGGCAACGCGCCGACGGCGCTGTTCTACCTGTTGGAAATGCTCGACGCAGGTGCGCCAAAACCAGCGCTGATCCTCGGCTTCCCGGTGGGTTTTGTCGGCGCCGCCGAATCCAAGGCGGCACTGGCGGCTGACAGCCGTGGCGTACCGTTCGTGATCATGCAAGGCCGCCTGGGCGGTAGCGCCATGGCCGCCGCCGCGGTCAACGCCCTCGCTACGGAGATTGAATGATGCAGCAGCCTGGACGTCTGATCGGCCTCGGCGTTGGCCCCGGTGATCCGGAACTGATTACGGTCAAGGCCTTGCGCCTGCTGCGCGAGTCGCCCGTGGTGGCGTACTTCGTCGCAAAGGGCAAGAAGGGCAACGCCTTCGGCATCATCGAAGCCCATTTGCAGGACGCGCAGACGTTGCTGCCGCTGGTCTACCCGGTCACCACTGAAGCGCTGCCGGCGCCGCTGTCCTATGAAGAGGTGATCGCCGATTTCTACGACACTGCTGCCGAGCAATTGGCCGTGCACCTGGATGCCGGGCGCGACGTGGCGGTGATCTGCGAGGGCGATCCGTTCTTCTACGGTTCCTACATGTACCTGCATGATCGTCTGGCCGAACGCTACGATGCCGAAGTCATCCCGGGGGTGTGCTCGATGCTCGGTGGTGCCTCGGTGCTGGGTGCGCCGCTGGTCTATCGCAACCAGAGCCTGTCGGTGCTCTCGGGCGTGTTGCCCCACGAAGAACTCAAGCGCCGCCTGGCCGACGCCGACGCCGCCGTCATCATGAAGCTGGGGCGCAATTTCCCCAAGGTTCGCCAGGTGCTCCAGGAGCTGGGCATGGATGGGCGGGCGCTGTACGTCGAACGCGCGACCATGGCCAACCAGAAAATCGTGCCGTTGGATGAAGTCGAGCCGATGTCTTCGCCGTATTTCTCCCTGATCATTGTCCCTGGCGAACGGTGGCAGGGATGACGTCAACGGTTGCGGCAATTGTCATCCTTGGCCAGGGCAGCCTGGCAACGGCCCGGCGAATCCAGCAGCGTTATCCCGAAGCCTTGATCCACGGCCTGGCCGGTCGGGTCGAGGGCAGTGACCGGCAATACACGGAATTCGGCGCGACATTGCGCGCGCTCTATCAGCAAGACATGCCGATCATCGCCCTGTGCGCGGCAGGCATCGTCATTCGCAGCTTGGCGCCGCTGCTGCTGGAGAAGGGCGCCGAGCCACCGGTGCTCGCGGTGGCCGAGGATGGCAGCGCCGTGGTGCCGTTGCTGGGCGGGCTGGGCGGCGTGAACGTCATGGCCCGGGATGTTGCAGCGGCTTTGCAAGTCGTCCCGGCGATCACCACCAGCGGTGAATTGCGTTTCGGCACGTGCCTGCTCAATCCGCCAAGCGGCTACCGCCTCGGCGACCTGGAGCAGGGCAAGCGCTTCGTCTCCGACTTGCTGGCCGGTGAGCCGGTGCGCATCGAAGGCGCGGCGCCGTGGCTGGAGCAGGCGCAGTTGCCGCAGGATGCGCAGGCACGGTTGGCGATCCGAATCGACAGTGCTGCAGGAGCGCCTGCGGCGAACGAGTTGCGCATTTATCCGCGCAGTGTCGTGGTCGCAGTGAGCGCCGGCGCGACGGATGTGTTGGCCTCCATCGAGCAAGCGCTGGCCCAGGCCGGACTCGCGATGCAATCGGTGGCGTGCCTGTTGGCGGCGGACAGCGACATGGCACGCGCCGAGTTGCAGCAAGCTGCGTCGGTCCTGGGCGTGCCGCTGCGCTTCGTTACGGCCAACGGCAGTGTGGCGCAGTGGCTGGGCGATGCCATCTGCCATCGGGCATCCCCTCAGGTCTCGGGCGACGTTGCCATCGCCGTGGCCGCACAACCTCTCGATCCGCAACGGATCGGTCGCCCGCGTGGGCGCTTGGCGGTGATCGGCCTTGGGCCCGGCGCGGCCGAGCTGATGGTGCCGGCCGTACGCGCCGAACTTGACCGTGCCACCGACGTGCTGGGTTATGAAACCTATGTGCGGATGGCCGGGCCTTTGCGTGCCGACCAGGTGCAACACTGCACCGACAATCGTGAAGAGATGCAGCGCGCTCGACATGCGTTCGAGCTGGCCGCGCAGGGGCGATCCGTCGTGGTGGTTTCCTCAGGCGACCCAGGCGTATTTGCCATGGCGGCGGCGGTACTCGAAGCGCTGCATGAGTCCAGCGATCCGCGCTGGCACAGCGTCGACCTGCAGATCCTGCCGGGCGTCTCGGCCTCCCTGGCCACGGCTGCCCAAGCCGGCGCGCCGCTGGGGCATGATTTCTGCGTGATGTCGCTGTCGGACAATCTCAAGCCGTGGTCGATCATCGAGAAGCGCCTGGACCTGGCAGCCGAAGCCGACCTGGCCCTGGCGTTCTACAACCCGATCTCGCGTTCCCGCCCGTGGCAATTGGGGCGGGCGCTGGAGATTGTCGCGCAACATCGGGCTCCCGAGACACCCGTGGTCTTGGGGCGCGATATCGGCCGGCCCGGCCAGACCCTGCGCGTCACCACCTTGGGGCAACTGACCCCAGGGCAGGTCGACATGCGCACCATGGTGCTGATCGGCTCTTCTACGACCTGCGTATTTCCTCGCGCCGAAGGGGGGGAATGGGTCTACACACCGCGCTGGTATGGCGACAAACCGCTTTGATGAACCCGGCGGTCTGTTCGGACCGCCGTCACTTGATATTTCCGATGGCCATGGCCATTGCGCGCCGCCTGTTAGGCTTTGTACGAAAAGTGCCTGCGCGACGATCATGCTGCGTTGAAAACAGGCTCGGAATGCTCATTGACAACCAGTCAAGTCGAACGCGACCGCGGCCGTTCCTCACCTGTTTTCGCCTTGCCTGATCGCCGCTCGGCGAATTTTCGTACAAACCCTAAGTTGACGTGATGAAGTTATTTTAATAGCCGGAGTATTCGGCATGAATGCTTGGCTCGTAACAGGGGCGGTGGTTTTATTTGGCAATTGTCGGGCTGGTTTGTTGGTTGTGTGTTGATAATGAAGTGGGTTATTTTCTTTTTCGCTTTTAACTTAAGTGTGTTTTCTGAGGGGTGTAACTTTGCTTGGGAATAACTTTATTCCTGAGGGGGTTAACAAAGTTTGATGTTTGTTGTTTGCCAGAGGGTCTGGCCAGTCGCCCCGGTTGGTTATCTACAATAAATGGATGTGTTGTTAATGAGTGAATCTAAGTTTTCATCGACGGACAGCTACGTCGATTTTATGGGTTTGTTGAAGCTGAAGGATCTTGAACGGGTATTGATTTCGTATAAAGGCACTGACATCTATGATGCGGTGCTTCGGTATTACTTCGGTTGCATTGCCTTGTTGGACTCCCCACAAATGCTTGAGCCGCTGGGCTTGCTCAAGCAAGCCTTGGGAACCTTGCAGGGCGCCAGCCGACGGCGTCGTGCGACGGAACCATCGTCGAGCCCCGGAGGGGCCGGGGTCGGGGGCGTTGCGCAGATCCACAACATCATAGAGCACTTCGAAACGCGCCTGTCCAACGGCATTGAGCAGTTGAAACAGCCCGCCACCGAAGTGCCGAAGAATTTGCATTTCGTCTGGCTTGGCGGTGGCGTCGGGGCAATTCAGCGTGACTACATCAATATCTGGAAACAGGTGATGGGCGCGGAGGGGTATCGTCTCAACCTTTGGCATGACAGCGATGCGTTGCTGGCTTATGAAACCAATCGGATTATCGTCGAGGCCGCCAAGGCGGATGCCATGCGCCATGGCGGGGAGAGCAGTGTCGATGGGTTGGCGCTGGGCGATCGTTATGAAGAACGCGCCACCGTTCTGAAACAGCAGATGTATGCGCATATCAAGAAGGCCGTGGAAAACGGTGGCAGCGCCGATGAGGCGAGAATCGATTTGCTGGTGCGGGCCTATGGTCAGGATAAGGCTCGGCTGTTGGCCCTGAGGAACACCCATCGGCTCAGCTTCCAGGCGCTGGCTGGAGATCACCTGGCCCTGCGCGACCTGGCCAACGGTGAAGCGCCCCTGCAGTTGAAGGACATCTACGAGCGTGAAATAAGCCTGCGCGGAAACTTTGCCGCGGCCTCCGATGTGGTGCGCATCGAAGCCTTGTTCGCCGAAGGCGGCAGTTACACCGATGTCGATAACCTGCCGCCCTTGTTGGAAAAGTTGGGCGGGCTGGACATCCGTGAATTCCAGGCGGATGCGCGCCTGGGGGCGCTGCAGTTGATGCTTGATCGAAACCCCGAGTGGATGCCTGGCCGGCAGGCGTTGCGTGGCCGATACACGAATTATTTTGAGAGGATCCCGTCGGAGCATCGCGGGGCGCTTGAGCGTTTCGCCAATAGCCAGCCTGGGTTGGACCGTGTTTTTCGTACGCCGGTGGAGCGTCTGGCGCGCCCGGACGAACTGCGAGCGGTTGCCGTACGGAATTCCTTGAGTAACGCATTCCTGATGGCCCACCCTGGGGCCGCGATGCTACAGGCCGTGCTCGATCGATTCCGGCTCAATTATGAAATCGTCGACGCCACCGCGCGCCTGGCCGATGAGCAAAACGTTGCCCTGACCGATGTCAAGGCCATGAGTCATCTTGCACAGCAGGCGGCCACGAAGGCGCTCGGTGATTTTCATGAGCTGGCGCCGCAAGTGGAAATGGCCGCGGCTTTCCTGGTGGAGGCTGCCGCCACCTACTACAGCGATGGCATTCGCCCCCAGAGTGAAGTGACGATCTATCTGACCGGCCCCAGCGCCATGCGCGAGGGGATGAGGGCTTATCAAAGAGCGCATTTCACGCCTGGCATCGCTGAAAAGTGGGAAGCGGCAGCTGCCATCCCGGACTTTGCCACTGTCAACCGGGCTACCGAGGAGGAGCTGGATCACTCCTGGAAGGAGAACGAGAGCGACCTCGGGCAGTGGCTCGAAAACGAGAAAAAACGCTGGCAAGAAGGCCGGTTCAAGGCCCGTTATGCCGGTGAGATGGCAGAGCTGCTCAAATACCGCACCCTGCAGTTCGACGAAGGCTGGCCAGTGATCGAGGGACGCCACGTGTTGTCCACCGACCTTTTGCAGCACCTGGCCGACGAGTTGGGTGAGCCCTTCAAGCAGGCGATGAATCGCGGCCACAACGGCGTGGTGACCTTCAAGAAGGCAATCCCCCTGGGCTTTGATGAGCGTCAGTCGATCCTCGCCCAAAGCGCTGCCATGTTGCCCCCTGCGTCATTGAGCGATCCACAGACCCAACAGTTGTCTACCGCTGAGCTGTTGAACCGGCTCGCCGAAGATCATTTTGACATCGCTCAGTTGAGTCCCTTGCAACGTCTGCTGCTGGCTGCGTTGATCGGCGCCGAGGCGGTGGACAACCGCACTTTCGATGCGGCTCGTCCGAGGCTGGAGAACCTGGTCAATATTTTCAGGAAATCGGGCACCGCCGGGGAGTACGCGACAATCGAGCGCGCGTTATATCAGCAGCGGGCGCCCGCCTTCCTGACCGGACTCGCCAGTGCGGCCGATTATCCATCGAAGCATGGCGAAACAGCGCTGGCATTGAAGAGGGCCGCGCTGCAAAAGCCGCTGACGTTGCGCCAGTTGGGCGAATATGTGGCGCGGATCCAGCAGGCGGCGAGATTGGAGCACCGTGTCGGGATCATCGAGCGCATGGGTGCCGTCCTGGATGTTTTTGAAGCCGGCACGGCCAAGCTCGTGCCGCAGGACCTGCTGCTTCAGGGTGAGGGCGACCGGGTGGGCGGCCGTTGTTATCCCCTCGCCCTGGCGATGGCGGCTGCCCTGTCGGTGGACAAGGCTGCGGCCAATACCTTGCGAGAACGATTTTTCCTCGGGGTTATCGAGCCTGAGGCAAGCGACTCGGTGTCTTTCCTGAGCCTGATGGAGTCGTTGCGTGACGTGCAGGTCGCTGATGTGGGCAGCGCGCTGGCACGCTCGGACTTGAACGAAGTTATCCAGACGCTGGAGGCCAGGACCACCACCGCTACGCTGATGCTCAACTCGGACAATCACGCCATGCTGGTGGCCAAGACGTTTGAAGGCGAGCGGGGTACCTATCACTTCTACGATCCGAATTTTGGCGTATTTGAATTCGCAGACTCGACCGCGTTCAAGCAGGCGCTGGATCAGTTCTTCCTTGAGCAGGACATGGCTCGTTATTACGCTGCGTTTGGCGATGCGACGCGTCCAACTTTTGACCTGGTCGAATTGGATGGCGCGCGGGTCTCGGACCTGTCATTGCCGGGCGAAATAAAGGTCTCGCGACTGCTGAAGCCGGGCGCAGTGCCTGGGCAGTCGTCCGTCCCCTTGAAACAGCGAATTGCCAGTGCCCGAGGGCAATCACTTCAGAAAAATCCTCGGCTCGGCAGTTGCCTGTCGGCACTGGATGGCCATTGGTTGGCGCAGCAGATCGCTGAGGTGACGACCCACTTGGAGCAGGCGAACGCGTTGCCCCCGGACCTTGTGCCGCTGTTCGATACCTTGGAGGTCATGCCGGATGGGTCGTACCGGATGTCCATGATTGATCCCGTCCTTCCCGAGCGAGCGATCAAGATAAACACGCCTGACCACCGGCTCCTGCGGATAAAAAGCTACTTGTCGGAGATGTTTTCGGTCTTGGCCAATCGTTCTGCCGTTTCAAGCGATCCCGCTGAAGTGGGCAGCGTCCATACCTTGAATGCCGGTTTTGCCGTACAAGCGCTGATGAACGCCCTACGGGGACGGGAAGACGCTGGCCGTCGCCTCAGCTGGGCGGTCCGGCTGCATGCCTATGTCAATTACGCGCAGCTGGTGCATGGCAACGTCGTGGATGTCGCGGGGCTGGTGACATTGGTCCGGCAGGCGCTGGCGGAAGAAAAGTTGATCGCCCGTACGGTCGCACCTGTGGTCAAGGCCTCGGTGGGGGTCAGTTTGAACGAGGCGGTAGGGGGGCTGCTGCAGTTGGCGAATGTCGGGTTCGACATTTATCAATTATCCACGGCACAAAACGAAGTTGAACGGACTCAGTTCGGTACTCAACTGGCTTTCGATTCGGCCAGCCTGGCATTGTCGGTCGGCGCTTATGTTGCCGGCGCCACGACGGCGGGAGCGGTGCTTGGCGGTGCCTCGGTGATACTTGGAGGATTGGCGGTGGGCGTGGCGGCGGTGGCCCAGGGGTTCGCCGTCATTGCCGAAGAGGCCAAGCAGGTCGGGCTGTTTTTCGACGAGGTGGCGAACGCTCATCTTCACGCCTATGAGTTCAATACCGCTCATGGCACCTGGATGCCACGTCCCTCGCTGGTCGTCCAGACCGTGGATCTGACCAACGCCTTGGTGGTACTGGACAGCCCCAAGCTCTATCCGCTGTACGATCATTTCGGTGTGCCGTCATTCACTGACGATTACAAACGGGCGATCGACATCCGTCGGGAGCTGAACCTGCCACGTCGGGTCCGCTTCACACCGGACGCCGGCCAGGCCATCATGCTGCCCTGCACACCGCAAACCTGCTATCGCTATGAATACAAGGCGCTGCCGTTTGCCAACCGACGGCACGATACCGGTTTCGACATTGCACGGCGCCTGGAGAAAAAGAAAGCGGATGGCGGATGGCTGTTTCTGTTCTCTTTCTATTCGTTTCCGAGCGAGTACATTCTCCATCGTCTTTTCAACCCGGACTATCGCCCAACCGCAATTGAAGTATTGCTCGACGAGACCGCTCGCTCGCTGGTGGTGCCTGTTCTGCCAGCCAGTTGGCACGGAAAAATCTCTTATCGGATCCAGGGGGCCGGCAAGCGATGCGCACTGCTGCTCAATCCGGGGGTGAGCCTGACCCTCGATGCGTCGCGACCGCGGGACTCAACTTGGGTGCTGGATGCCTCATGGGCTCAGCAAAGCGATATCCGGATCGAGCGTTACGGCAAGTTGTTCATAGGCGATGTCCAAGTGGCGTTCACCGGGACGGGACGCCATAACGTCCTGCTCCGGGCCGCCGACCAACGAACCTTCCAGGTGGATCTGGGCACAAGGCAGCTCAACGTCGTCGGAGATACGGTGCCAGCGGGCATGGATCGCCAAGCATTGAGGGAGCACCTCAAGTCCCTCGCTCGACAGCACTGTCTGGTAATGCCCTATACACTTGTTCACGACTACCAGGTTCCTTTCGAGAAACCCGGCGAGCCCCGATACATTACGGCTTGGTACGACGCCCGGGAAGATCGCTTCCTTTACATTCGCGATGAAATACCGGGAGCCGATGACGCGGTACTGGGGGCGGTGGCGGGTGGTTATGCCTGGTTCTACAACCCCCAGGATGTGAGGATCTGGCAGGTCGACGCGACCACCGGGTTGTTGATCCGACACTACTGGCTCTGGGGTTCACTGAGTGCGACTACCGTTATTAAAGGCATCGAGGCGGACGCGCAGGGCGTGGTTCACGTCGTGCAGCAAATGACTCACGAGGGCAACGTCTGCGAGGCGGCCTATGTTATTCATGAGGGGCAATTGCTGCTCAGTTCAATCATCAAGGATTTGGATGCCGAGTTGGAACCGCTCCTGAGCGCCAGCGAATTGTTGGATGATTGGGCACACGTGCTTGGCGACGGTTATGTCTATTCACCTTCCTTCGGCAGTGAACACACGTTTGATACCGTTACTTGGCAACCGGCTCCCTTCGTGTCGATCTGCTGGAGGATCGACGACACAGACCGGGACATGGCTTGGATTCGCCGCAGCGATCGCCTGATCATCCGTCCCGTGCCAAGACCGAAGCATCACCGCGGCTGGCCCGACTCGATCAAGAACATGACCGACCTGACATTGCTGCCGCTGGCGGAGGAGGACGACATCTTCATGATCTATGAGCGAGGCAGCCAGCGATTGTGCCTCAGGCAGCGGACCGTGGTGGCGGGCAAGGCAAGTTGGACGACCCGATGGACACAGGACGAAAAGCTCCAGGATGTCATTGCTACCGAGGACGGGTACGTCATGCTGATGTCTGATGGCCTGTTTTTCAGCCTGACCCGCCGAGGTGTTCCGACGCTCGGTGGGGTAAACGAACAGTGGTTGAAGGACCAGGCGCATTGGTGGTCCGCATTGCAGCCATTGGCTCGGCGGTACACGGCTGAACGGTTTGCCGTTGTCGGTCTGAGCAATGCCGAGGGGCACGGCAAATTGTGCGCCTGGTATATCGGTGACAGGCTGTTGCTGGCTGATTTGGGGCCGACAAGTGAAGTCCGCCTGCTGAACGTAACGCCCGATGGCGAAGCCGCCTGGCTGTTCGATGTTTCCAAGGGTGGAGTCTACCGCCAGGCGTTTATCGATCCGCAGGGATTGGAGGCCGCGTTTGGTCAAGGTTCCCGGTTGCTGCAGGCTGGTGCGATACCTGTCGCGGAGCGTCAGTGGGGGCCTTGGCAGTTTGCCGAACTGTCCGTCGAAGGGCCGGGGCTGCGAGGCGTCACGTTCGAAGGCATTGTGGTCGCGCTGCTTGCCCATGAGCCGGCACGGATCATCGGCGTCACCCAGAAGTGGGTCGCCCTGCAAGGCGGTCGGGAACACGAGGGGCTTGAGCAGTTGGCGACTCAGCCGCTGCGCAGCGCGCTACTGACGGTGGAGGAGCCCGGTAGCCTGAAATGGTTTGTCGCTGAAACGGGGCGCATCGTGCGGGTTCCCAGGACCGCCGTCCCGCAGTCCTACGAGGTCTTGGGAACCCAGCGGCAGACCAACGTATTGCTTCACGAAAGCGAGAACGGGAAACTGCTGGCCTTTCCAGGCGCGGGACAGGTGGGAACGCTCAGTTACGTCCAGCGTGAAGGCGAGGTGCTGGTTGTCGAGGCCCAGGGGATGGAGATTCGCGATCTCCTGCCGCTAGTACCGGACGATGTCACGACCCTGGTCCTGCGCATGGGCCAAGAAGCGGTGAGTTACCGTCTGTCCAAGGCGGCCTGGTTTCGTCTCAAATCGGTGATTCTCGACTGCCGCCAGTCATTGGCCGGAGGGGAGGCGATCCCCGGCAAGTTGTTCTGGGAGCTCGATGAGCCGGACGAGTTGCTGGTGGGCCATGTCGATGAACACTTGGTGATCATTGATCCGAACAGCGAGCACAGTGTGATTCTCCGTGACATATACGCGACGGATTCCAATTCTCGCAGAGAGGTCCAGCTCAGTTTTGGTGGGAATCGACAATACGCGGTCTCGACGCTGATCGCGCGCTTGGGCGATTTGCCAAGTGCCCAGGGCGGAACCACGCTCCAGGCGCTGCTGAAGGAGGTGTCACCTGTGGGGACCAACCTGGTGAGTTGATCACTTGTTGATTGATAGGTGGGGGAAAAAAGGGTTGCAGGTTATCCACCTGCAACCCTGGAAGCCAGTCGTTCAAGAACGGCCCTTTCGCAACGAAAATCGCCTCATCAGACTTTCATCCAGTTTCTTTTTGATCAAGACTCTTTTGCTGTCCAGCTCGCTTCTGTCCAGTTTCAGGTATGCCTTGCGCTGGACGATTCTGGCGGAGCGCTTTTCCCAATTCCAAAACAGGAAGTTGCGCCTTCTTACGTTGACGCTCAACTCAAGTTTAAACAGTGCAATATGGAGATTGCCCCGTGAATCGTAGCGCGCCGGGATAACTTGAAAAGACTCGCCCTCTCGGGTTTCTGCATCCAGCGAGAACATGGCCGGGTTATTGATTTTCAATGTCTCCAGCGTGTCGATCATCGCATTGGCCTGCCGAGCGTCAGGCATCGCGTGGGCGCTTTCCACCAGGAAATCCGCCACGGAATCCGAGACGATATGTCTCGTGGTCGTATGGATCGAGTCCCCATACAGCGACCAACCGAGGAAATTCAGCGTGCGCGCATATTCTTCAAACCAGCCCTCGGCATCGCTGTAGCGGTGATAACCAAGGTCGGCCGAGCGGGTCGCGATGTTATTGCAATCGGCAATGTCGTTGTGATCTCGCTGGGAAGGTGTCTCGATGTAAGAGAGCAGATTCGGGCCAGTGACGAGGCCGGTTAATAATTGAAATTCCATTTAGGTTTATCGTCCGTCTGGGTGGTTGTTTTTTATAGGAATACAATAATTGCGGGCGTTCTCAAGGGTGTTGGAAGATTGATCGGTGTCTGAATGTTTATGTGGTGGGTGGCGCTACATATGTCGTAGCTAGTTTGGATTGTTATTTTCTTTGAGCATGTTCTAGATTGTTTCTTGTCCGCGGGAAGCGGCCAGTCATATAACTAAGGAAGTATTATGGAAACGTTTGAAAGTAAAATCAGCACTGAGCAAAGTATCGAGCTCATCGGCGCGCGTATCGACAGGCGCAAGGCCCAGGACTTCGCAGGTCGGCGTATGCGCAGGTCCGCCATGCAGGTGCTACGGGACAACCCCACCAAGGAAATGGATGCGGTCATGCTGGGCGATGCGTTGGTAGGCTATGGCAATAACATGTCGCTCAATAACATGGCGATCATGGAGAACGTCATGACCATGGCAATCATGGAGGCCAACTATCTTGTGCCTGGCGGGAAAAATACCCATGCGTGGTACATCGAGTTCATCCAGTGCCTGCAAGAGCTCGGCTGTTTCGTGGCGGATGACGGTTACTCCCGTTACACCGAGAGTTCCCTGCAGGTGGATATGGACTTGGTGATCAGCGATATCGTCAAAGGAATCATCGATGGCGTGAAAGCCAGCATCCCGGCGGCGACGGTGTTGGGTTCCGTGGTCAACACGACAATTGATGGCTTGAAGCAGGATAAGGAAATCCTCAATCTGTTCGGCAGCCAAGCCAAGTCGGCCGATGGCGCACGCTTATCCGTCATCCCCTGTGAGCAACTGGCCAACGGTGTTCTGATTGCCTCTTCCAGCTCGATAAAACAGACCGGTACTTCGAATAACGGTGGCGTTCTATTTGTGAACTGGCGCTCTTCGGCGCGAGAAATTTTCCGGGGCAAGTCGTTCGTGACCTTCAACCCGGCGCGCTATGAAGACTTCAGGCAGGACATCGAGGAGTACCTGGGCGAACATCGCCGGGAAGTGTTGAGCAAGCGCTTCAGCCGTCGCAAGCGCGCCTGAGTCGGTCACTGCACCAAGTAACCTCTTACCCCGGTGAAGATGATCTGCGCTGCCAGGGCACAGACAAATAGCCCCATCAAGCGGCTGACAATCTGCAAGCCCTGGTCGCCGAGAATCCGCTCGATGCGGCTGGACAGGTACAGCACCACGCCAACGGTGAAGCTGGCCAGGGCGATACTGATGATGGCCATGAGTTTGTCGTCCCAGTGTGGCTGGCTTACGCCCATTACCAGCAGGGCGCCGATGGTGCCGGGGCCGACGGTCAACGGAATGGTCAGCGGGACGATGGTCACGTCCTGCTGCACATTATCGGTCTGTACGGCCGATTTGCCCTGGGCCATGCCCAACGCCGAAATGAACAACACGCTGCCAGCGCCGATGCGGAAAGCATCCACCGTAATGCCGAACACACTGAAAATCACCCGCCCGAACAGATACAGCAACACGCTGGAAACCAGCGTTGCGGTCGCGACCTTCCAGGCCAGGCGACGTTGTTCCTTGCGTGAATAGCCACGCGTCAGGCCGATAAAGCACGACAGGACGAAGAAGGGGCTGTAGAGCACCAACATTTTCAGGTAAACGCTGAACAGCACGTGAAGCATGGTCGAGGGCTCAGGGCGGAGGAAGACGACCGGAGTCTATCAGGCGTTTTGGCGTCTGTCGGCTCAGGACGTATGTGCTGTACGGTTCTGCTGGTCGCGCTGTGCCACCCAATGCTCGATCAGCTCGCGCAGTTGCGACAATTCGACCGGCTTGGCCATGTGCCCGTCCATGCCTGCCTGGCGGGCGCGCTCCTTATGCTCGGCCAGGATATGCGCCGTGAGTGCAACCACCGGGGTGCGGGTGCGCTTGTTGCCGACTTCCCAGGCGCGAAGTTGCTGGGTGGCGGAAAACCCGTCGAGGATCGGCATTTCACAATCCATCAAGACCAGGTCGTAGCGTTGTTCCTTCATGGCCTTGAGGGCTTCCTCGCCGTTGCTGGCCGTGTCGGGTTGCAAGTTGAGCTTGCCGAGCATGCCGCGGATGACCTTGGTGGAAATGGTGTTGTCTTCAGCCACCAGGATGCGGAAGTCGGCGGGGACTTTCACTGGCGCGGGAACGCCGGCACTGGCCGGGACGTTTGGTGCCTGGCCTTTGTTGCGCTGGTTCAGTTCATCCGCCAGGGTGGTCTTGAGCGTATAGCCGGCCACCGGTTTGGCGAGGATGCGCTTGACGCCGCTGTTGCGCGCCACGATCTTGCTCGGGGCGTTGCTGATGCCAGTCAGCATGATCAACAGGATGTCGTGGTTCAGGCTCGGGTCTTCCTTGATCTTGGCGGCCAGTTGCGTGCCGGTCATGCCGGGCATGTTCTGGTCAAGCAGTACCACGTCGAAGTAGTCGCGCAGGTGGGCCTTGGTGCGCAACAGCGCCAGCGCCTCCTTGCCCGATGGTACGGCGCTGACGTTCAAGCCCCAGGCGCTGCATTGCTGGACCAGCACCTTGCGGCAGGTATCGTTGTCGTCAACGACCAGCACCCGTGCCCCTTGCAGCGGGCCATCGAGGTCGGAAGTCGGGTGTTCGAGGCGATCCGGGTCCAGTGGCAGGGTCAGCCATAACGTGCTGCCCTGGCTGCTGCCGCTCTTGATGCCGAATTCGCCATGCATCAGCATGATCAACTGACGGGCGATGACCAGGCCCAGGTTGCCCCCCAGGCGCGTGGCCGAAAGGAAATTCTTGCTGTGCAGTTCCGCGTGCATCAGCGTATCGCGCTCCTCGGCATCCATGGGCGACCCGCTGTCCTGCACGGCGATGCGCAGGCGAGGCTGGTTGCTGCGTTCATCGAGGGCCACGACGATCAGCACTTCGCCTTCGTCGGTTTTCTTCAGGGCATGCTCCAGCAGGCTCAGCAGCGCCTGGCGCAGCCTTGTGGGGTCACCGCTGATGACCCGTGGCACCTGGGGCTGAATGAAACTGATCAGCTCGACGTTCTGCTGTTCGGCCTTGGCGCGGAAGATGCTCAGGCAGTCCTCGATCAGCGCGTTGAGGTCGAACTGCACGTCATCCAATTCGATCTGGCCGGATTCGAGACGGGAAATGTCGAGTATCTCGTTGATCAGGGTCAGCAGTTCATTGCCTGCGCTGTGGATCGTCTGCACATAATCACGCTGCTTGACCGACAGTGGCGTGCCCAGCAGTAGTTCGGTCATGCCCAGCACGCCGTTCATCGGGGTGCGAATCTCGTGGCTGATCTTGGCCAGGAACTCCGCCTTGGCATTGATTTCCGCGTTGCTAGCCGCCAGATCGCGGCTGATGCTGAAACGGCTCTCGTTGATTGATCGCTGTCGTTCGCCCAGGGCAACGCTCATCAGCAGGCCGCTGATGCAGATGAACACCAGTAGGGTGATGATCAGCCCTTGGGGCGCGACTTCCGTCAGCCCTTGCAGGGCCGGCAGAATGATCAGCGTGCCGAGGTTGAACACGACCATGGCCGCGACAAACAGCCGTGCCGGGCGGTAGCCTTTCTGCCAATGCCAAGCGCTGACGAACAGCATGCTAAGGCCGGCCAGTGCCACCAATGTGTAGGTCATGATGTTGAGGGGCAGCGTGTTGACGAACAGCAGCAACAGGCTGCATAGCATGATGAAGACGATTTCGCCCAGCAGCAGCCGGTTCAGCGGGTGCGGCCCTAGCGGCGCGAAGTAACGATAGGCGAACATCAAGCCGCAGGGCGCTGTCAGCAACAGCGCCAGATAGGCCCCCGGCGTTTGGATCGCCGGCCAGTCCGGAAACCAGGCCCCAGCCAGGTTCAACAGCAATATCAGGCTGAGCATCAACAGCCCTTCGCAGGCTGCCAGCCACAGGCAACTGCGTGAGCGGGTGTAGGCGTAGCGGGTGAGGTTGTGCAGGATCAGCATTGCGATACAACCGAACAGCAGCCCATAAACCAGGGTCTGGTTCTGGTTGGCGGCTGCCATCACCGCCGGTTGCAGTGAGACGAACGGGCGCAATTCATATCGCGAGGCCAAGCGCAGGTAGACGTCGAGTGGTTTATCGCTGCGGGGCAGCGCCAGCATGAAATCGCTGCTGGGCACGGACTGTTCGGTGCCTGCCGTGGCGTTGCCGCTGATCTGCTGGTCGACCAGGGTATCGCCGTCCAGCACATAGAGATTGAGGCGTGAGAGGTCCGGCGCGAAGATGCGCAGTATCTGTTCATGCTTGTCGGGTGCCAGCCGGAAGCGCAGCCACAATGCGCCGCCAGGTTCGGCGGCCTTGAGGTGATCAAGGTCGATGGGGCTGAATTGATTGGTGTAGCGAACAGAGCGAATGTCGCTCAGTTTCAGGTCGCCCTGTTCGTCGAGCAATACCGCCCAGGCACTGCCCGGCGCGGCCTGGGCCGGGAGCACGCAGAGCAGCGTCAGCAGGGTAACGGTCAAGCCTATGGCAATCCTGAGCCAGCGCACGGCGAAATCCCTTCGTAGGTTGATGCCAGATTATAACTATGCGCGGCGCCCGAGCCGACAGGCAAGGGCCATGGACCCTTGCCCGGCTGAATGGCCAGGTTATTACAGGTTTTCGCCACGCTCGCGGGCAATGGCGCGGTAGCCAATGTCCTTGCGATAGAAACAGCCTTCCCAATCAATCTGTGCGGCTAGCTTGTAGGCCTGCTCTTGAGCGGCACCGACACTGTCGCCCATGGCTGTGGCGCACAACACGCGACCGCCTGCGGTAACCACTTGGCCATCCTTCAATGCCGTACCCGCGTGGAACACCTTGCCTTCCAATTGTGCCGAGGCTTCCAGGCCCTTGATCGCACGGCCCTTGGCATAGTCGCCAGGGTAACCACCGGCGGCCAGTACAACGCCGACGCTCGGACGCGGATCCCATTGAGCTTCAACCTTATCCAGCGCCTGGGCCAGGGCGGCTTCCACCAGCAGCACCAGGCTCGATTGCAGGCGCAACATGACCGGCTGGGTTTCAGGATCGCCGAAACGGCAGTTGAATTCGATGACTTTTGGGTTACCAGCCTTGTCGATCATCAGGCCAGCATAGAGGAAGCCAGTGTAGACGTTGCCTTCCTCGGCCATGCCACGCACGGTTGGCCAGATGACCTGGTCCATGACGCGCTGGTGCACGTCGGCGGTGACCACTGGAGCTGGGGAGTAGGCGCCCATGCCGCCGGTGTTCGGGCCGCTGTCGCCATCGCCGACACGTTTGTGGTCCTGGCTGGTGGCCATTGGCAGGACGTTCTTGCCATCGACCATGACGATGAAGCTGGCTTCTTCGCCATCGAGGAATTCCTCGATTACCACGCGGGAACCCGCGTCACCGAAGGCATTGCCGGCCAACATGTCGCGCACGGCGTCCTCGGCTTCGGCCAGGGTCATGGCCACGATCACGCCTTTACCGGCGGCCAGGCCGTCGGCCTTGATCACGATCGGTGCGCCTTTTTCGCGCAGGTAAGCCAGGGCCGGTTCGATTTCGGTGAAATTCTGGTAGTCGGCGGTCGGGATCTTGTGGCGTGCCAGGAAATCCTTGGTGAAGGCTTTGGAGCCTTCCAGCTGCGCTGCGCCGGCGGTCGGGCCGAAGCAGTCCAGGCCGCGGGAGCGGAACAGGTCGACGACGCCGGCCACCAGCGGTACTTCCGGACCGACGATGGTCAGCGAGACGTTTTTCTCGGCGAAATCAGCCAGCTGTTCCAGGGCCAATACATCGATGGCTACGTTTTCGCACTTGGCTTCGATGGCGGTGCCGGCATTGCCCGGCGCGACAAAAACCTTTTGCACGCGGGGATCCTGAGCCACTTTCCAGGCCAGGGCGTGTTCGCGGCCACCGCTGCCAATGATCAAAACATTCATTTCAAAAACCTCAAAACTGTGGGAAGCGCTGCAATCCCCTGTAGGAGCTGACGAGTGAAACGAGGCTGCGATCTTTGATTTTGCTTTTACAGCCAGATCAAAAGATCGCAGCCTCGTTTCACTCGTCAGCTCCTACAAGGGGAGCGGTGTATCAGTGACGGAAGTGGCGCATGCCCGTAAAGACCATCGCGATGCCAGCCTCGTCGGCTGCGGCAATCACTTCAGCATCACGCATCGAACCGCCCGGCTGGATCACCGCAGTGATACCCACCTTGGCCGCATTGTCGATGCCATCACGGAACGGGAAGAACGCATCGGAAGCCATGACCGCGCCCTGTACCTGCAAACCGGCGTGTTCAGCCTTGATGGCGGCGATGCGGGCCGAGTTCACGCGGCTCATCTGGCCGGCGCCGACGCCGATGGTCTGGCGGTTCTTGGCGTAGACGATAGCGTTGGACTTGACGTACTTGGCGACTTTCCAGGCGAAGATCAGGTCGTTGATTTCCTGCTCGCTCGGAGCGCGCTGGGTCACGACCTTGAGGTCTGCGCTGCCAATCATGCCGATGTCGCGGCTCTGGACCAGCAGGCCGCCGTTGACGCGCTTGTAGTCCCACGCCGGCGCACGATCAGCCGACCATTGGCCGCAGGCCAGCAGGCGCACGTTGGCCTTGGCGGCGACGATGGCGCGGGCTTCTTCGCTGACGGAAGGGGCGATGATCACTTCGACGAACTGGCGCTCGACGATGGCCTTGGCGGTCTCGGCGTCCAGCTCACGGTTGAAGGCGATGATGCCGCCGAAGGCCGACTCGGTGTCGGTGGCGTAGGCCAGTTCGTAGGCCTGGCGGATGCCGCCTTCGGCGTCCGGGCTCACGGCCACGCCGCACGGGTTGGCGTGCTTGACGATCACGCAGGCCGGCTTGACGAAGCTCTTCACGCATTCCAGCGCGGCGTCGGTGTCGGCCACGTTGTTGAACGACAGTTCCTTGCCTTGCAATTGCGTGGCGGTGGCGATGCCGACTTCGGCAGGCTTGGCTTCCACGTAGAACGCCGCGCTCTGGTGCGGGTTCTCGCCGTAGCGCATTTCCTGGGCCTTGACGAATTGGGTGTTGAAGGTACGCGGGAATTCGCTGCGGCCTTCGGTACTCAGGGTGTCGGCCGCCTGGTTCACGGTGCCCATGTAGTTGGCGATCATGCCGTCGTAGGCGGCGGTGTGTTCGAAGGCCTTGAGCATCAGGTCGAAACGCTGGGCGTAGGTCAGGCCACCGGCCTTGAGGTTTTCCAGGACGCTGGCGTAGTCGCTGGCGTTGACCACGATCGCCACGTCTTTATGGTTCTTGGCGGCCGAGCGGACCATGGTTGGACCGCCGATGTCGATGTTCTCGATGGCGGTCGGCAGGTCGCAGCCAGGCTTGTTGATGGTGGCTTCGAACGGGTAGAGGTTGACCGCAACCAGATCGATCGGCTTGATGCCGTGCTCGTTCATGATGGCGTCGTCGATGCCGCGACGGCCGAGGATGCCGCCGTGGATTTTCGGGTGCAGGGTCTTGACGCGACCGTCCATCATTTCCGCAAAACCGGTGTAGTCCGCGACTTCCACTGCGGCGACGCCATTGTCCTGCAGCAACTTGAAGGTCCCGCCGGTAGAGAGGATCTCGACGCCCAGCTGTTGCAGCTCGCGGGCGAATTCAAGGATCCCGGTCTTGTCGGAGACGCTGATCAAGGCGCGGCGGATCGGCAGGCGGGTGGTCTGGTCGGTCATTTCAAGTTCCATCAAAAGCAAGGGAAGTCAGCAAAAAAGGCGACCGTTTTTTACGCGGGCGCCTTTCTGGTTTGATTGAATGCTTACAGCAGATCGTACTGCTTGAGTTTCTTGCGCAGGGTGCCGCGGTTCAGGCCCAGCAGCTCACTGGCCTTGGTCTGGTTGCCCTTGACGTAGTTCATCACGCTTTCGAGCAAAGGCGCCTCGACTTCGGAAAGCACCAGGTTGTACACATCCGTGACGGCAGCGCCCTCAAGGTGGGCGAAATAATTGTGCAGCGCTTTCTCGACACTCCCGCGAAGGGTCTGGCCTTCTTCGCTGGGCGTGTTGAGGTGCTGTTTCAAATTCACGTTGTCGCTCACGGGTGTTATTCCACTCACTAAAGTCTCGGTCATCATCGTCATGCGGCCACCCCTTCGTCCCCTGTCAGGCTCTTGTAACGTTCGGCGAAGAACGCCTGAACGTCGGCGCATTGTGCTTGCGTACCATCCAAACGATTGAAACGGGCGCGAAACTCCCTGGCGCCCGGCAGGGTTGCGAGATACCAGCCCACATGCTTGCGAGCGATGCGTACGCCCATGACTTCTCCATAGAAGGCATGCAGCGCGGCCAGATGCTCTAGCAGAATACGTTCCACCTCGGACAACAACGGCGCAGCGAGCTTTTCGCCGGTGCGCAGATAGTGTTCGATTTCACGAAAAATCCATGGCCGCCCTTGGGCGGCCCGGCCGATCAACAGGCCATCGGCACCGGTCGCGTCCAGCACGTACCGGGCCTTCTCGGCCGAATCGACATCGCCGTTGGCAAAGACCGGGATCGACACCGCCCGCTTGATCGCAGCAATGGTGTCGTATTCGGCCTCGCCGGTGTACAGGTCGGCACGGGTGCGGCCATGGACCGCCAGCGCCGTGATGCCAGCCTGTTCGGCGATCTTCGCCACCGTCAGGCCGTTCTTGTTCTCCCGGTCCCACCCGGTGCGGATCTTCAGCGTCACCGGCACATCGACTGCGGCGACAACCGCCTGCAGGATCTCGGTGACCAGCGCTTCGTCCTTCAATAGCGCCGAGCCCGCGGCCTTGTTGCAGACCTTCTTTGCAGGACAGCCCATGTTGATATCGATAATTTGCGCCCCCAGCTCTACGTTGGCCCGGGCCGCTTCCGCCAGCATCTGCGCGTCGCCACCGGCGATCTGTACCGAGCGGGGCTCGGGATCGCCTTCGTGGATCATGCGCAGACGCGATTTGCGGGTGTTCCACAAACTCATGTCGCTGGTGACCATTTCCGACACCACGAGACCGGCACCCAATCGTTTGCATAACTGACGAAAGGGCTGGTCGGTGACGCCCGCCATGGGGGCGAGGACCAGACCGTTCTGCAATGTATAAGGGCCGATGCGTACCGCCGACATAGGACTTCCCTGAAGTGGGGCCGGATCATGAGACTTCGAAAAAGGGTTGGCATGATACCCGCTCTCGATGACTGGATAAAGGTCGAATTGGATAAAATCTGAACAGCTATTTTGTTATCGCCAGCGGTTTGGTCCGGGCGGGGTGAGTCAGAAAGCTGCCGTCAACGGATCGACCCTGGCGCGTCTCATTCAGGCGAATGGAAGCTCAGGCTGTAGTTCACCGCTTTCGGGCCAGGGTCCAGGATGTCCAGCGCGATATGGATCGGCGTCTGCGGTGGCATTTCCCCCAGGCCTTCAAGGTCGCCGCCCAGGTATTCGCCCGGCTTGAAGCGCCGGCTGGCGATCAGGTGGCCGTTGAGGTCGGCAAAGCGCAGTTCCAGCAGCGGGAAGGGCTGGGAGAAGGGCGCACGGTTGTAGATGATCGCGTCGACGATCAGCGCACCGCTGAATTCCGGATGGCTGCGCACCACCAGGTTGCTGCTTTTGATCTTGGCGATGTCGACCTTGGACGGTACGTCGCAGCCAAGGGTCGGACAGATTTGCAGGAACCATGGACGATACTGGTCCTGGCGGGCCAGCTCCTCGAAGTGGTAGGCAATGTACTGGCCGGCCAGGGCTGCGGCACCCAACAGGATCAATAGGCTCCAGAGCAGGCGTCGGCCCCAGGGCGAGCGGCGTTTGCGCCAGTCCAGTTGCAGCGGATCATCGTCCAGGTCTTGAAGGGCTTCGGCGCGTAGGCCCGGTTCTTGGCGCTCGCGTTTCCTGGGTGACGTTTCCAGTGGCTCCGGTTCGTCGTCCAGATCGTCCGTGGCCGACAAGCGCTCGAGGTGTTCGTGAGGCTCGTCATCCGGCGCGAGGCTGAGCGGGGCGACAGGGTCGTCGTCCGGTTCCAGCGGTTCGAGGGCCAGGGACAAGGACGGCTCGGTGCGTGGCGGTCGGGCAGGTTCATGGGGAGCGAATGGCTCGACGGGGGGCAGGGTAGCGGCTTCGGCGCGTTCGACAGGGGATTCGCTATACAGGCTGTCGACCCAGGGCTCCTGCTCGTTCGAGGGATGCTCGCGCTGAGCGCTCAGGTTGTCCTCACGGCGTCGCCCAAAGGTGTCGGGCGCGCGTTTGTCGCGCCGTTCCAGGCGAGCCAGTTCCTTGTCCAGGTCATCAAGGTCCAGCTCGGCGGCCGTCCATTGTTTCTGGCTGATGGCGCGGGGCGGTGCGTCGACGGCAGGCTTGGGGGGCGGAGCCAGGGGGGGCGCGCCGTTATTGCCCGTGCGTTGCTCCAGCAGTTGCCGCGCGGCATTGAACACTTGCAGGCACGAGCCACAGCGAACCACCCCGCGGGCCACGCTCAATTGAGCATGGCTGACGCGAAAACTGGTGTGGCAATGCGGGCACTGGGTGACGAAGCTGTCGGTCATGCGGCAATCCGGTTGATACAGGCGGCCATTCTAGCGCCGACGTCCGGTGATGCGCACCCAGCCATCACGATTGGCGATCGGGTCCAGGTCAAAATCCGCAGCATAAGCGGCGGCGACTTCTTCGCCCTGTTCGGCGAGGATGCCCGACAACGCCAAGCGTCCGCCGGGCTTGACCAGGCTCGACAATTGCGGCGCCAGCGACACCAGCGGGCCAGCGAGAATGTTGGCCACCAGTACGTCGGCCTGCACGTTCGGCAGATCCTGCGGCAGGTACAGCGGGAACAGATCTTCGGCAATGTTGTTGCGTCCGGCGTTGTCGCGGGATGCTTCCAAGGCCTGGACATCGATGTCGGTGCCGACCGCTTCCTTGGCGCCCAGCAGCAGCGCGGCGATGGCCAGGATTCCCGAGCCGCAGCCGAAGTCCAGCACATTGCAGCCCTTGAGGTCCTGGCCGTCGAGCCATTCCAGGCACAGCGCGGTGGTGGGGTGGGTGCCGGTGCCGAACGCCAGGCCCGGGTCCAGCAGCAGGTTCACCGCGTCAGGTTCCGGCGCGGCATGCCAGCTCGGCACGATCCACAGGCGCTGGCCGAAACGCATCGGCTGGAAGTTATCCATCCAGCTGCGTTCCCAGTCCTGATCCTCAATCACTTCGCTGTGATGCTCGGGCAACGGGCTGCCGGTCAGCAGCTCCAGATGGGCGAGCACGCTGGTCGCCTCGGTGCCACCTTCAAACAGTGCCAGCAGGTGAGTGTGGGACCACAGTGGAGTGGTATTGAGCTCGGGCTCGAAGATCGGCTGGTCTTCGGCGTCCATGAAAGTCACCGAAACGGCACCTACTTCAAGAAAAGCGTCTTCGTAGGTTTCGGCTTGTTCCGGGCTGATGGCCAGGCGTACTTGCAGCCAAGGCATGGTGGGCACCTTTGAAAAAATCGACAGGGGGCAGCGCGGGGCTGCAAAGGCGCGCAGTGTACGCCAGGTCGCTATCAAAGTGGATAAGCGAGTCCTGGCCGGTCCGGTTGGTGTTTCGATATATATATATATGTATGGCATCGGCGTGTTGCAGGCCGGATAAGGTGCGCGTCCACACAACAGGGAGGAATGTGTATGGGCAATACGGCCGAATGGCAACGAAACAGGGATGGCGTGGGGGCGGTATCGTCCTCACAAGAGGCCACTGCTCAAGCGGTTCTGGACAAGCTGACGCGTTGGCGGGCTGTTATCGACGCCCGGATGCAGGCGCAAATGACCTTGCTTGAGGTGCTGGAGGAGTTTCTGCTGGTCCAACTGCGCACCCATTATTATCAAGGTAACGTAGACGTTCACTTTCTCGGCGCCTTGCTCGATACCACGCTGCTCCGGATGAGCGGCCAGGCATTCGAAGCTTATGACGCGGAGCGAGATGCACCCTACCGCTGGCCCGGGGGAGCTGATTTCAGTTTTCCGGCCGAGCGCAGGGATGTCGTCACCCAGGCAGTGGAGGGTGCTGCCTTCGGCTTTATCAATCACTACGAGGACTATCTGCGCCGGCATTGGAAACTGTCGGGGGGCGATGCCTCGCTCCACGATGTACTCCACGAAAAACTTGAAGGCCATATGGCGGGAGTCGCCGCGATTTTCCAGCCAGATCGCCTGGCTGGGCGAGACGTGGACGAACTGCGCGAGGCAATTGAGGCGAGGGAAGACGCGTGGCGTCGCATGGGGCAACTGAGCGCGCTGGCAACCCGCCAGGAACGTCACGAATTGGCGGCGCTGGCGAGCCGGCAGGTACCTGATTGGTTGCGCGGGCTGGGCGAAGCTGACCGTAAACGGCTGGAAGACTTGCACGAGGAGGCCTTGCAAGCACAGGCACTGGTCGACGAACAGCTCGACGGCTTGGGCTCGCTGAAGGATTTTGCCCGAAGCCTGGCCAAGGACTATGTCCGGCATGAGTTGGACATGGAGGTCGAGCCGGATGGCGTTCGTGTGAAATTACAGTGGCGAACCATCATGGGGCAGCCAATGCGAACCTACAGCCTGAGCGAGCTGGTGGCTGGCGGGGCGATCAGGCCGGACGCGATATCGGTGGTCCTGGTTGAAAACGGCACTATGCTCCGCAACGAGCCCATTTCAGCCCCGTTCATGGCGCAACTGTTGGCGAACGTGGACGCCCCGGCCGAATATCTTCCTGCACTCTCGACCCGATATCACCGGGCGGACCTGAAGAACGCCATGTTCGATTGGTTTTTGGCGCGATTGCAGCACAGCGCGTTTGTCGCGCGGTGCGCCGGCCAGATGACGACGGCCAGCCATGATCGTCTTGGCACTGCATGGAGCAGTGAATCCTCGGAGCAAGCCATCGGTGGGCTGCGAGTCTCCAATGTCGAGCTGCCTGACAGGTCCGGATGTGCGGACCTGTTGTTGTTCTACTGCGAAGATCCGCGGGAGGGCGTCACCAACCTGTTGCTCTACGCCCCCGGCAAACCGGATGGCCAGGAGTGGATTTCCTTGCCGTCGCTGCGTGCCGTGAGTGCAGAGATTGGCGGGTGGGCCGCCAGCGAAGCCGGCCGTGAATATTTGCTGCAGCAAATGACGCCAGGCGATCGGGTCCGGGCTCGGGAATATCTCGTCAATGTCATGCAGAAACCGACGTCATGGGACTTGAGCAAGGATCCCCGAAGGGCGGCAAGTGGTTTCAAGACCTGTATTGAACAGGCTGTGCTGACAGGGCTGAGCAACAACCTGATGCAGGTGGAAATGAGCGAATCGCCTCGCTGGTACTCAAGGCTGTCCCTTGATTCGCGCAGGACCATCAGTGGCTTGGGCCAAGAGCTTCTGGTCCATCAGCAGCTTTTCGGGGAGCAGTTGGCCGGTTATGAAGTCTTCCTGGATTTCGCCAAGCGTACTGTCACACAAGCCATTGCGCCTTATATGCGCAGCAAGGGCGTGGACGAATCGGTGGATCCTTCGACGGTTCTCATCGAGTTCTACCCAGGGCTGACGGGCAGCAAGAAGGTCGCCAGTCTGCTGGAGCTCGCCATTTATGGCTACGACGACAACGCGGGAATCGACCACCCCGCGAGGGGCGTGCGCTCCACGGTTGGACAGGACCTGAGGCAGGTTCGCAGCGCCGATCTGGCGCGCTACATTCGTAGTGCCTACTTGGGAGAGCGGTACGCCAGGGAGGTTCGCAGCAGGTTCCTTGATGCCAATGACCCCGCGTACCTGAGGCGTCGCGATGTTCACCGCTACATGTTGCTGGCGAGGATGGAACGCGACCTGCGCATCGCCTACGGCCAGTCGGCGTTAAGCGTCGATGCGTTTCGCTGGCTCACCCGGCAAATCACATTATTGGGCGAGAGGAAAGTCGTTGGCGGCCCCACGTCTCCATCGGCTGTTGTGGCGCGAGAGGGTGTGCACAGGCTCACGGTCAATGGCCATGTGGTCCTGGGCGTCTACCTCTTCACTTACTTCGACCCGAAGGGCGTCTGCTGGCTATACACGCCCGATGCTCCGGACGGCCTATTGTTTCGCAACTACGGAGCGTTTCGTGGACGCACCGCAGCGCAACTGCATGACTACATCCTGGAACGAGTGGCATTGACCGCGCGTGCCTCAGTGGCGCGCTCGCTGCTGGCCCTGGCGGCCGACGCTTCGCCGGTCGATACGTTGCGTGAATTCAATCGGGTGGTTGATATCGGTGCCGAGTTTGACGCTTTTATCGAGCGTGCCATTACCGATGTGGAGGACATCACCACCAGTCGTGCCGAGGTCATCCAGCATCAGGTCGTCAAGGGGCTGCTCTTTGCGGCTGCGCCCGCCTGCATGATCTATCCGCCCTTTGCCGTGCTTTTGGACGTCGCCTTTGTCGGCATCAGCACGTCGCAGGCAATCGAGGCGCATGCGCGGGGCGATACGCAGGAGGCGCTCGAGCAGTGGCTGGTCGCGTCCTGGGGATCGCTGTTCGCCGTGCTCGGCGCGGCCAGCGTGGCTCCACTGCTCGGGCGCTCGGCAATGAATCTGAAACTCATGCTCAGGCCGCTGTCGTTGTCGGCGCAGCGCTTGAGGAGGGCGACACCGGTCGCGGCCAAGGAAACCGGTCTGCTGATCCGGCCCATACGCTTGAAGCCAAGACAGGCGGTCCAGGCAGTGCCTGAAAATCTGCAGCCCGTGGTCGATGATGGGATTTTCCACGGCACCTACCGCAGCGCACCCAGCGCATCGCAACCGCGAGCGACTTATTACATTCGGAGCCAGGGGCGATATTTCCAGGTGCGGGAGGACCCTTACTTCGGCGGCCTGTGCCTGGTGGATTCCAGTCGTCCCGGCGCGCTATACCAGTTGCCCATACGCAGGATGACGGATGGTAGGTGGGTCCATGACAAGGTTGGCTTGAGAGGGGGCAACAATGTTCGCAACCTGGGCCGAGTGAGAAGTCTGCACGAGGCGTTTCCTGGGCATGTATCGCCGAATGTGACAAGGGGCGCGTTACAGGGCGAAGCTGTGGTGGCAGCGTCCAACGCCGCGGCAGCGGACAATTATCTGTTTTCCCTGAACGCTCAGACGTGCGTCGTCGCTTCGCTGTACAACCCGACCACGCGGGTGGGCGCCGTTATTCATTTCGACCACAATATCCATTCACTGATCGAGCGAAGTGTGCGGGACGTGATGGGACGTCTGGGAGGGCGTGGAAGAGATATACGAGTCACCTTGGTGGGGGGTGACTGGCTGACGGGGGGCGATATTGGTGGGGTCGTCAGGTCCGTGATGAGGCGCCGGGGCCTGAGGCCAACCTGGGATTACTGGTCGTATTCTTCCTGTTTCGGCAATACCTATGGCATATCACTGGATCTGGGCACGGGCGTTACCTCTGTATTCAAGATGCAACCGGCACTCACCTCGCATTATCTCTGGGGGCAGCAAGGCCTGATAAGAAGTCGTATGGATAGGTTCAAAACCCGTTTCCGGAGGCCCGCCCTGCCAACGACGCCCGAGGAGACGGAACTCTATGCCTTCCCTACGGTGGTGCTGCGCTGACCCTGATACCTGTCCGGCAAGAGACAAAAAAGGCCCCGGTCCAAATGGACCGGGGCCTTTTTCTACATCCCTTGGAGCATTAGTGCTGGTTGCCCAGCTTGTGTTCCAGGTAATGAATGTTGACGCCACCTTTGCAGAAACCTTCGTCACGGACCAGGTCGCGGTGCAGCGGGATGTTGGTCTTGATCCCGTCTACCACGATTTCGTCCAGCGCATTGCGCATGCGCGCCATGGCTTCGTCACGGGTCGCCCCGTAGGTGATCAGCTTGCCGATCAGCGAGTCGTAGTTCGGCGGAACCGCATAACCGCTGTACAGGTGCGAGTCGACGCGAACGCCGTTGCCGCCTGGTGCGTGGAAATGCTTGACCGTACCTGGGCTCGGCATGAAGGTCTTCGGGTCTTCGGCGTTGATCCGGCACTCCAGCGCGTGACCGCGGATGACCACGTCATCCTGGGTGAACGACAGCTTGTTGCCGGCGGCGATGCTGAGCATCTCCTTGACGATGTCGATACCGGTGACCATTTCCGAAACCGGGTGCTCCACCTGAACACGGGTGTTCATTTCGATGAAGTAGAAACGACCGTTTTCGTACAGGAACTCGAAGGTACCCGCGCCACGGTAGCCGATGTCGATACAAGCCTTGACGCAGCGGGCCAGGACTTCCTGGCGAGCCTGCTCGTCGATGCCCGGTGCCGGCGCTTCTTCGAGGACCTTCTGATGACGACGCTGCAGCGAGCAATCGCGGTCGCCCAGGTGGATGGCATGGCCTTGACCGTCGGACAGAACCTGGACTTCGACGTGACGCGGGTTGGTCAGGAATTTTTCCAGGTAGACCATCGGGTTGCCGAACGCCGCGCCTGCTTCGGAGCGGGTCAGTTTGGCCGAGGAAATCAGGTCTTCTTCCTTGTGGACAACACGCATGCCGCGACCACCGCCGCCGCCAGCGGCCTTGATGATCACCGGATAACCGACTTCGCGACCAATGCGCAAAGCAGTTTCTTCGTCTTCAGGCAGCGGGCCGTCGGAACCCGGAACGGTCGGCACGCCGGCAGCGATCATGGCGTGCTTGGCCGATACCTTGTCGCCCATCAGGCGGATGGTGTCGGCTTTCGGGCCGATGAAGGCGAAACCGGAGTTTTCCACCTGTTCGGCGAAGTCGGCGTTTTCCGCCAGGAAGCCGTAGCCAGGGTGAATGGCGGTGGCACCGGTCACTTCGGCGGCGGCGATGATCGCCGGGATGTGCAGGTAGGAATGCGCAGCCGACGCCGGACCGATGCAGACGGATTCGTCCGCCAGGCCCAGGTGCATCAGTTCTTTGTCGGCCTTGGAGTAAACGGCGACGGTCTTGATGCCCATCTCTTTGCAGGCACGCAGAATCCGCAGGGCGATCTCACCGCGGTTAGCGATCAGAACTTTTTCCAACTTCGCAGTCATCAAAGGCTCTCCGCGGTTCAAACGATGGTGAACAGCGGTTGGTCGTACTCAACCGGCTGGCCGTCTTCAACGAGGATGGATTCGATCACACCGCTGGTTTCAGCTTCGATGTGGTTCATCATCTTCATGGCTTCGACGATGCACAGGGTGTCGCCTTTCTTCACGGTCTGGCCGACTTCAACGAAGGACGGCGAGGATGGCGAGGACTTGCGATAGAACGTACCCACCATTGGCGAACGAGCGACGGTGCCGTTCAGCGTTGGCGCCGCAGGTGCGGCTGGTGCGGCAGCGGCTACTGGCGCGGCGGCCGGAGCCGGTGCGGCAGCCGGGGCTTGCATCGGGGCCGGTGCATAGAACTGCTGGGCCGGGGTCTTGCTGTGGCGGCTGATGCGTACGGACTCTTCGCCTTCCTTGATCTCGAGCTCGTCGATGCCGGACTCTTCCAGCAATTCGATCAATTTCTTAACTTTACGGATATCCATGAATCATCAACTCCCAAGGGTCGGTCAGGGGCGTTTAACGCTTGTTGTTCAAGCTGTTGCCTGTTTTTCAAGCTGCTCTAGAGCGGCCTCCAGGGCCAGTCGGTAACCGCTGGCGCCAAGGCCGCAGATCACTCCCACCGCTACATCCGAGAAGTAGGAGTGATGGCGGAAAGGTTCGCGTTTGTGCACGTTGGACAAATGCACTTCGATGAATGGGATGCTCACCGCCAGCAGCGCGTCACGTAATGCGACACTTGTATGTGTAAAAGCTGCTGGATTGATCAAAATGAAATCCACGCCTTCGCCACGCGCGGCATGGATGCGGTCGATCAGCTCATATTCGGCGTTGCTTTGCAGATAGAGCAAATGGTGGCCGGCGTTGCGGGCCCGCTGCTCCAGGTCCTGGTTGATCTGGGCCAGTGTCACCGCGCCGTAGACGCCCGGTTCGCGGGTGCCCAGCAGGTTCAGGTTGGGTCCGTGCAGGACCAAGAGGGTCGCCATCTGCTGTTCCTTGTTATCTGTGAGCAGGTATCAGAACCCGGCGACTATGCCGCAAAGCCTTAATGACTGTCCAGTTCTCAGCAATAGCCAGCACGATGACCGATGTTTGCGCGAAATTTATGACCAAGGTCTCTTATCCGGTCATGTCGCTGGAAACCGAGTCACTGCGGGAGCGAGCCCGCTCGCGAAGACGGCGGCACATTCAACATCGATGCAGGCTGAACCCATCCTTATCGCGAGCAAGCTCGCTCCCACAGGCGGTGGCGGTTGACGGTGAGTGTTCACTTTCTCTCGGAATCGACCCTGTGGCGAGGGAGCATGCTCGCGCTGGGCTCTGTAGGCGCTGGCGAATCCTCGGGCCGCGTTCGGACGATCTTTTGATCTTGATCTTGATCTTTCGCTTGATATTCAAGTGTCCTTGGAAAGATCGCAGCCTCGCTTCGCTCGGCAGCTCCTACACGCCACCGAGCGGGAGCAAGCTCCCTCGCCACGGTGATTCATAGGGTGCCTAGTGCTAAACCCGAAACGCCTGCACTGCGGTATGCAGCCGTCCGCCGAGCACCAGCAGGTTGTCGCCCTGCTCTCGCCCTTGGCCGATGCGCTGCAGATTGTCTCCACCCAGTTGATGTATCCGCTCGCTGTGGTCGCGGATCTCGCTGACGGCGTCGCTTTGCTGGGCGGTGACATCGGCGATGCGCACGGCCGTATCGGCAATGGTCTGGATGGCCCCGACGATGGTATCCAGTGCGCCGTCGGCTGCTTGTGCCTGGTTGGCGGTGGCTTCGGCGTGCTCGACCTGGGCACGCATGCCGTCCACCGACTGGCGCGCGGCCAGTTGCAAGCGGGCGATCAGCGCCTGGATTTCCGAGGTGGCGCCAGCCGTGCGCTGGGCCAGGGAGCGGACTTCCTCGGCCACCACCGCAAAGCCACGGCCCATTTCCCCGGCGCGGGCGGCTTCGATGGCGGCGTTGAGGGCCAGCAGGTTGGTCTGGTCGGCAATCGAGCGAATCACGGTCAGCACACCGCCAATGGTCGCCGACTCCTCGGCCAGCTGTTCGATCATCTGCGCATTGCCCTGTACCTCGCCTACCAGCGCATGGAGGCCAGCGAGGCTCTGGCCGATGACTTTCTGGCCGTGCTCCACGGCGTTCCCGGCGCTGCGGCTGGCATCTGCGGCCTGGCTGGCGTCGCCGGCCACCTGTTGGATGGTCGCCTCGAGTTCGCTGAGGGAGTCACGAATCAGCGCAGTATCGCCCGCCTGGTGTTCGGCGCCGCTGTGCAGCTCGCCGCTCAGTTCGGCCAAGGCCCGGCTGCTGCCGGCCACTTGCTCGGCGTTCTGGCGGATGGCGCCCACCAGGTCCACCAGATAAGCCCGCAGGCGGTTGAGAGAGGCTTCGATATCCTTCAGTTCGCGGTTGCTGGCACCCACGTGGATATCGCCGCTGAAATCTCCTTCTGCCCAAGTCGACAAGGCTGGAGCGAGGCGGGTCAACGTCCGGGCCAGGCGCCGCTGCAGGGTATCGATGAGCAGTGCGATCAGCAGGATCAGGCCGATCATCACGCCTTGGATCATGCGCACCTCGCCCTGGATTCGTCCATGCTGGGCGCGCACCGCGGGCTCCATGGCATCGATCGCTTGTTGCACATCGGTGGTTTTCAGGTGCGAAGCATTGCTCAGTTCGGTGCGTTTCTGAATCAATTCGCGGGTGCGGGCCAGTTCCGCCGGGTAACGTCCGAGCAGGCTGTTGAGCTCACGCTTGAGCGCGATACCGGCGTCTTCGGTAGCGGTCTTTTCCTTGGACTCCAAACCCATCATGGCGGCAAAATCATCGCTGCCCGATTCGCTGCTGGCGGTGACGCCGAGCAATGGCAGGCTATCGAGCCGTTGGGCCTGGGCGCGGATACTGGCAAGTTCCCTTTCGACGTCGTCGGCCAATTCACTGCGGCCACTGCTGACGAGTTTGTCTCGGGCGAGGGACAACCGGCCCAGATGCTGCGACGCGGCGAACAGCGGCGGCAGATAAGCTGGCGCGCCGTTGGCGTACTGGGCCAACTGATCGAGGCTGGCGCTCAGCTCTCGTTCGGCCTGTAGCAACAGGGCCTGAGGATCGCCGGCCAGTTTGCCGGCGGCCAGCAGGTCGGTCTTGCTGAAGCTGTCGAGGTTCGCCAGGCTCGGGCGCAGGGTCTTGGCCAGGTCCGGCGGGAACTGGTCCAGCTCTTTTTGCAGGTTTTCCAACGCCTGGGTGGCCGCGCTGAGGCGCAGGGCGTCGCCGCTGGCCAGGTAATCTTCGATGTTGCGTGCCACTTCGCCCTGGAACTGCCGCGACAGGCCCAGGTAGCGTTCCATTAGCAGATACGGACGTTCCAAGGCGATCTGCGACCACCAAAGGGTGGCGCCGAGGCCAAGGCACACGGCAACCAAAAGAAGGGTGTTGAGATTGGTCAGCAGCTTCAGGCGCATCAAGGGTCTACCGGGGGCAGAATCGTAAGTGCCTGAAGTTATTGCGTTTGCGTTACACGTTTATGACCGAATCAGTGGATTCCGATGAAAAAGTGGCACTTTGCTTTGATTGCCTGGCGCTCTGTACGCGGTTGCGCCCGGCATGCTTGGCACGGTACAGCGCTTCGTCCGCCTGGCTGGCCATCATCAGGCTGTCGGACTCTTCGGTCATCTCCACCACCCCGGCGCTGAAAGTGCACCACAGGTCTTGCGGTTGGGCCGGGTAATGGATTTCGGCAAAGCGCTGGCGTATTTCGTCCAGTACCTTGCAGGCCGCATCGATGTCGGTATCGGGCATGACGATGGCAAACTCTTCGCCGCCGTACCGTCCGATGAAATCGGTCTTGCGCAGCCGCTGCTTGAGGAACAGCGCCAGGCTCTTGATCACCCGGTCGCCCATGGGGTGGCCATGGCTGTCATTGACTCGCTTGAAATGGTCGATGTCCAGCATGGCGAAGCTCAGGGGCTTGCCTTCGCGACGAGCGCGGAAACTGCAGTCTTCGAGCAGTTGCAAGATGTGGGTGTGGTTGTAGAGGCCGGTGAGGCTGTCGCGGACCATCCGCGCCTTGAGATTGCGCGCCCGGGCCGCGCGGTTGCGCACCGTGGTGATCAGGTGCCGGGGCTTGATCGGTTTGGTCAGGAAGTCATCGCCACCTTCGCTCATGGCGTCGAGCTGCTTGTCCAGGTCGTCTTCGGCGGACAGGTAGATGATCGGCACGCTGACATAGCGGTCGTTGTGGCGAATCACCTTGGCCAGTTCCGTGCCGGTGCAAGCGGGCATGTACATGTCGAGAATGATCAGGTCGGGCTGGAAATCCGCCAGTTCGGCCATGGCCTGGATCGGCTCGATGAGCGTGCGGGTGACGATGCCGGCGCTGTTGAGCAAGCGCTCGGTGTGCAAGGCCTGGGCGCGGGAGTCATCGATGATCAGTACTTTATAAGGTTCGTACTGGGCGACGCAGGTCAGCACTTCGATCTTTTCCAACAGGCTCGAGGCTTCGAGCGTGCCGGTGAGAAATTCCTGGCCACCGGCGCGCACCGCTGCCAGGCGGGTGGGCGTATCGGTTTCAAGCAGGCTGAAGAACAGCAGTGGAATGGCCTGGTCGAGTCCTTCCTGGGCTTGGGCCGCCAAGGTCAGGCCCGCGCCGGGGCCACTGAAATCCACATCCATGACAATCGCCGCGGGCAGGCGCTCGATCATCGAGGCCCGGAACGCCGCGACGCTGTCCAGCGCCTGGGCACTGAGGCCGAAGAACTCCAATTGCTTGGCTAGCCGTTCGGCGCGGTCGTGGTCTTGCAGCATCACGTAGATCGGCTTGCGCAGCGGCGGCAGGAACGTTTGCTCGAGCTGGTCGCCGTGGCGCAGGCCGGTGCGGGACAGGCGTTGCATCAAGCGATTGATCTCGGTGATCAAATGGCTGCTGAGGCGCCCACGATTGGCGTCCACTGCCTGCAGCGACTGGCTGATGCCTTGGGCAAGCTGGCAATGCTCGGGCTGTTCGAAACGCTCGGCAAAGCGCAGCAGGCGCAAATTGGCTTCGCTGAGCTCGGACAGGTCGTTACTCGACCACTCGCTGCGTTGCAGGCGCTGCCATATCTCGAGGATCTGGCGAGCCTGATGAATTACCCGCTGGGCAAAGTGGTGCTTGAGGCGCTCACGGCTGGGGTCTTCTGACTCGGTCATATCCTGACTACTAGTTAGGGGGCATGCTGAGGTCGACTGGTGGCTCTATGCTAGCACCTCTTTTCCCTTACATGAGTGTCGTACGTCAATAAACTGCCAAGAGATGCCATTCAGTTTCTGACCGAGCGGTTTCCAATCGGCTGGCCACTGTCCGTCAATGCCCTGGAATCAACAGGTGTAGCGGTTTTTTGGATCCGATTTGCATGCCGGCTCCGCTGTGTGAAAAGAACCGACCTGCCCGCACGTAGGTGTATGTGGAGATGACCGCCCTGAATTTTCGGCCGGCAGAGTTAAGGGAAACCCTTAGGAGTCACTAGGCTTACTGGTGGTAATTCTCCGATAAGCCCAACGACGGATGCCGGCCAAGGCACGTTGATGTAAGGTTGTGGTCGAACCGTGAACTCAAGTGATTGAAGGGACATCGCCATGCTGGACTGGAAAAACCGCGCGGGCAGCGCGCCTGAACGCGCCGCCGAGCCGAAATCGGACACCCGCAGCTACCTGGGCGGGCTGTTTTTCAGCCGGGCACTGGCCACGCTCATCGGTCTTTATCTGCTGGTGACCATTGCGGTGGGCTGGTACTGGAGCCAGGAGCCGGCGTTGTTCCCGGTGCAGCAGAATGCCCAGGCAGCGGCCGAGAAGGATGGCAAACAAATGGTGGTCGGCTACACCACCGTCGAAACCCTCAAGACCGTGGCCGGAACCCTGCTGACCAAGCAGGGCGGCTACATCTCCAACGACCGTTTCCCCCCAGGCCTGTGGATGGACAACATGCCGAGTTGGGAATACGGCGTCCTGGTCCAGGTTCGCGACTTGAGTCGCGCCCTGCGCAAGGATTTCGCCCGTTCCCAATCGCAGTCCGCAGAGGACGCCGACCTTGCCAAGGCCGAGCCGCGCTTCAACTTCGACAACCGCAGTTGGGTGCTGCCCTCCAGTGAGTCGGAATACCAGGAAGGCATCAATTCCCTGAGCCGTTATCAGGCGCGCCTCTCCGATCCGGCCCAAAAGAGCGCCTTGTTCTATGCCCGCGCCGACAACCTGAACAACTGGCTGGGCGATGTCGGCACTCGCCTGGGTTCGCTGTCCCAGCGGCTGTCCGCCAGCGTGGGCCGGGTGAAGCTCAACACTTCGCTGAAAACCGAGGTCCCGGCTCCAGGCCAGGTACCGCAGGTGGATGAAGAAGTGGTCGAGACGCCATGGCTGCAAATCGATAACGTGTTCTACGAAGCACGCGGCCAGGCCTGGGCACTGTCCCATTTGTTGCGCGCCATTGAAGTGGACTTCGCCGATGTATTGGCGAAGAAAAACGCCACGGTCAGCGTGCGGCAGATCATTCGCGAGCTCGAGGCTTCCCAGGAACCGGTGTGGAGTCCGATGATCCTCAACGGCAGCGGTTTCGGTGTGTTGGCGAACCATTCGCTGGTCATGGCCAATTACATCTCCCGTGCCAACGCAGCGGTAATCGACTTGCGGCAATTGCTGAACCAGGGCTGACCGATGGACGAAAGCACCCGGGAGGTCGCTCACCGAGCGGCCTCGGATGCCGAGCTGATCGCTTGGGTCGATGAGCATGACAACCTGCTCGGCAGCCTGGTGCGTTCGGACTTGCGCGAGCGCGGCCTGATCGGGCGCGGCACCTACATCATGCTGTTCAATTCGGCCGGTGAGTTGTGCGTTCATCGCAGGACGTTGAGCAAAGCCATCTATCCCGGCTATTGGGACGTCGCGGCCGGTGGCATGGTGCAGGCGCACGAGAGCTACGCCGAGTCGGCCGCCCGTGAGCTTGAGGAGGAGCTGGGTGTAAGCGGGGTGGAACTGGTTGCCCATGACCATTTCTATTTCGAGGACACCGGCAGTCGCCTGTGGTGCTCGGCGTTTTCGGCCGTGTGGGATGGTCCGTTGATCCTGCAGCCGGAAGAGGTGCTGGAGGCGTGTTTCCTGCCCGTCGAACAAGTGCTGGAGGAAATCCGCCACAAGCCTTATTGCCCGGACTCCCTGGCGGCGCTAGGACGCTATTTGCGAGCCCGGGAGGCCGGTGTCGCAAAGAAGCTGTAAATTGGCGCCGATTGGCCCTTAGCAAGTCGCCTTTTTGTCGTTACACTGCGCGACTTTTCAAGCTTGGCCGACATCGTTCGGCCCAGTTGCGCTGCCCCTGCCTGAGTGGGGCTTCGCGGTCGAGGCACTTTCGCCCCTCGACCAGTCTTTGTCCTCCCAAGAGGATTGCCGGTGGCCAAAAAAGCCGCATCCTTCGCCGCCCTGGGCGGCCTGGTATTTTCTACCGACGCCGGTCGTCATTGCCCTGATTGCCGCCAGCCGGTGGATGCCTGCATCTGCAAACAGACCGCCATTCCCGCCGGCGACGGTATCGCGCGCGTGCGCCGCGAAAGCAAAGGTCGCGGTGGCAAGACAGTGACTACCATTACTGGCGTGCCGCTGGCCGAAGACGCCCTCAAGGAACTGGCGACGACGTTGAAGAAACGTTGCGGCACGGGTGGCGCGTTGAAGGACGGCGTCATCGAGATCCAGGGCGATCACGTCGAGCTGCTGTTGGCGGAACTCACCAGGCACGGCTTCAAGGCAAAGAAATCCGGCGGCTAGCAGCCTCTGTGAAAACCACCCCCGGCTTGATCCGAACCCCCGGGTTCGCCAGTCGCCCGCATGGTTTTCACAGAGCCTGTTCTGAACGGGTTTTAAACTCAGCGCTGCGGGCAGGGTCTACCTTGCTTACAGGCAAATCGTCATTTCCATTCTCTAGACTGCGCCAGCCTCCGATCGGATGGTGCTTTTTGACTTCTTTATAGGGGACTTCGATGTCCGTACGACGCACACGCAAAGACGATGGCAGCCAATGGACAGTTGCGGACAGCCGCAGTGTTTACGGGATTCGCCATTGGGGGGCCGGGTATTTCGCGATCAACGACGCCGGTCGCGTCGAAGTCCGTCCGAATGGCCCCGACAGCTCGCCGATCGATCTGTACGAGCAAGTCGACCAGTTGCGCCAGAGTGGCCTTTCCCTGCCGTTGCTGGTGCGCTTCCCGGATATCCTGCAAGACCGGGTGCGTCAGCTCACCGGCGCGTTCGACAGCAACATCGCGCGCCTGGAATACCAGAGCCAGTACACCGCGCTTTACCCGATCAAGGTGAACCAGCAGGAAGCGGTGATCGAGAACATTATCGCGACCCAGAACGTCTCCATTGGCCTGGAAGCCGGTTCCAAGCCCGAGCTGCTGGCGGTGCTGGCCCTGGCGCCGAAGGGCGGGACCATCGTCTGCAACGGCTACAAGGACCGGGAGTTCATTCGCCTGGCGCTGATGGGCCAGAAGCTCGGCCATAACGTCTTCATCGTCATCGAGAAAGAATCCGAAGTCGGCCTGGTGATCGAAGAAGCCGCCTCGCTCAAGGTCAAGCCACAGGTTGGCCTGCGGGTGCGCCTGTCATCCCTGGCCTCGAGCAAGTGGGCCGACACCGGTGGCGAGAAATCCAAGTTCGGCTTGTCGGCCGCGCAGTTGCTCTCGGTGGTCGAGCGCTTCCGCGCCGCCGGCCTGGACCAGGGTATTCGCCTGCTGCACTTCCACATGGGTTCGCAGATCGCCAACCTGGCGGACTACCAGCATGGCTTCAAGGAAGCGATCCGTTATTACGGCGAGCTTCGCAACCTTGGCCTGCCGGTGGATCACATCGACGTCGGCGGCGGCTTGGGCGTGGACTACGACGGTACGCACTCGCGTAACGCCAGCTCGATCAACTACGACATGGACGATTACGCCGGTGTCGTGGTGGGCATGCTCAAGGAGTTCTGCGATGCCCAGAGCCTGCCGCATCCGCACATCTTCTCCGAAAGCGGCCGTTCGCTGACTGCACACCACGCCATGCTGGTGGTGCAGGTGACCGACGTCGAGAAACATCACGATGACGTGCCGGTGATCGAAAACAAGGAAAGCCTGCCGGAAACCGTGCAATGGCTGGTGGACCTGTTGGGGCCGACCGACATCGAGATGGTCACCGAGACCTACTGGCGCGCCACCCACTACATGAGCGACGTGGCTGCCCAGTACGCCGACGGCAAGCTGACCCTGGCAGAAAAAGCCCTGGCCGAGCAGTGCTACTTCGCTGTGTGCCGCCGCCTGCACAACTCGCTGAAGGCCCGCCAGCGCTCGCACCGCCAGGTGCTGGACGAGCTCAATGACAAGCTGGCCGACAAGTACATCTGCAACTTCTCGGTCTTCCAGAGCCTGCCGGACACTTGGGCCATCGGCCAGGTGTTGCCGATCCTGCCGTTGCATCGCCTCGACGAAGAGCCATTGCGCCGTGCCGTGCTGCAAGACCTGACCTGCGACTCCGATGGCAAGATCAAGCAGTACGTCGACGAACAGAGCATCGAGACCAGCTTGCCGGTCCACTCGCTCAATCCGGGTGAAGACTATCTGCTGGGTATTTTCCTGGTGGGTGCCTACCAGGAAATTCTCGGCGACATGCACAACCTGTTCGGCGACACCGACTCGGTGAACATCTACCAGAACGCCGACGGTAGCGTGTACCACGCCGGTATCGAAACCCACGACACCATCGAAGACATGCTGCGTTATGTGCACCTGTCGCCGGAGGAGCTGATGACGCATTACCGCGACAAGTGCGCCAGCGCCCGGATCACCGCCGCCGAGCGCACGCAATTCCTGGATGCGCTGCGACTGGGGCTGACGCGTTCGTCCTACCTGTCTTCCTGACAGGGCCGCGTAGCGGTTGCGTTATTGAATATGGCGAGGGCGCGTGCTCCCTCGCCATATTGTTTTGCGTGGAAGGATATTTCTCGCATTCGGCTACGTACTTTGATGCGTTTGACCGGGCGAGGTCCTTATTTCATGTAGTCCCTTTCCTAATTTGTCCTTGAGCTCTCTACTCGACCAAAGCTCTCAGCGAGAATGCCCGGTCGCCCTCCTGTAGAGAAACGCCGATGTCCGATCCAGCCTGCGAACTGTCATTTCGTCTGGAGATAGCTGGTCTGCCCGACCCCTTCGTCGTCGTTGCCTTCACGGGCAGTGAAGCCATCAGCGAGCCCTACGTTTTTGAGGCGCAGGTGCTGACCGACGACCCGGCCCTGGATTTGGCGGGTCTGTTGCACCGAAGCGTCTGGTTGAGTTTTGGCGCCTCCGGGCGAGGCATCCACGGGCAGCTCCATGAGCTCGTGCAAGACCGACATGGCATCGGTTGCCGTGTGCGTATCGGGCCGAAGCTGGCATGCCTCGCCCTGCGCTTCAGCCAGCGCGTGTTCAATGCGCGCTCGGTGCCGCAAATCATCCGCCAGGTGCTCAAGGAGCACGGCATCAACGGCCGCGACGTTTGCCTGGACCTGAGTAGCGATTATCCCGTGCAGGATTTCTGTACCCAATATCGTGAATCCGACCTGCAGTTTCTCCAGCGTGTGTGCGCCCAAGCGGGCATTCATTTTCATTTCGAGCAGGGCCGAGACGGACACAGCGTGGTGTTCGCCGATACCGTGGGCAGCGCTTCCCCTGCAGGCAAGGCCGTTTACAGCAGTGAAATACAGGCTTCGGCAGTGCATGCTTTCAGGGTCGATATTGACGCGTCGAGAAGACACGTTGCCCTTGGAAGCAGCGATCTCACACATTTGTACGGCGGCCAGATCCTGTCGTTGACGGCGCATCCCTATAAAGAGTGGAACCAGCGTTGGTTATTGACCGAGGTTGAACATCAAGGGACGGGGGGGGCGTATACCAACCAGTTTCGAGCCGTCCCGTGGGGGGTGCCGTTCGTGGCGGGCAGGATTCCCGAAAAACCTGTCATGGTGAGCCGGCAACGTGGATGGGTGGTGGACGTCGAGGCACTGGCGGGACAGGTGGCCGGGCGAGTGGCGGTGCAGTTCGACTGGGTTTATCAGGGGGAAGGGGCCAGCCCCAGCCATTGCTGGTTGCCCTTGGCGCCGGAGCTGGCAGGCTGTGCGGTGGAGGACATCCGCGAGGGCACCGAGGTGTTGGTGAGCTTCATCGAGGGTGATCCGGATCGTCCCTTGGTCAGTGCATTTCTTGGCCCTTTCGCCAGAACAACGACTTCTCGCGACGCGCGCTCAAGCGTGATGTCGAAGGACACACCTATGCCGAACGGTGTTGATTCGCCGTTGCTGGCCATGATTCAAGAGGGTGAGCCCCTGGTCCTGCTCTGCCTGCTGCCCGGAGGAGGACGCTTCAGCCCTTGTGCCCGGTCGATCTGCACCTGCCGCATGGTCACGGGCGCAGCGCGATGAGTGTGGCGGTCATGCCCGGCTCCGCGCCTCAATGGTTATTGCTCGATGTGCCGCAGACCCCCGACGCCCCGCAGCGTCTGCGGGCGCAATTTTCCCAAGCCCGGCACTTCGCCTTGTTCGAAGACACTGAATTTCACGAGTTACGAGCGCACGGTCCGCTGCTGGTGGATCTGCGGCAGTCGCCTGCGCTGGCCAGTCTGTGTCATCTGGACGCGCGGTCCTGGCCGGGTTTGCTGTTGATCACCGCCACGCCCGCCGAGCATCTCCTGGCGCACCTTCGCAGGATGTTAACGGTGTCGCTGGGCCTGCATCACAAGGCCTTGTTGAGTTACTACAACCCTTACACCGCCAGTTATTTCTTTGATGGTTGCGATCCACGGGAACTCAGTCGCTGGCTGGGGCCGATAAACCAGTTGCGCTGGTTCGGCGGTACCTGGGCTGATCGGTCGATGGGGTGTCAGGGCTGGCAACAACTCTTCAACCCCGGGCTGCCGGTGTCGGCACTGGAAAATGAACAGGGTCTCAGCGACAGGCAGCAGGGCAAGTTGCAGGCGTGCCTGCTGGAGCGCCACGTCTGGCGATGGTCGCGCTCCACCGGGCGCGACTATTGGTTGCTCTGGGGGTATCTGCAACAGGGCTTGGCCCTTGGCTTCAGCGAACAGGCTGTGCTCGACGGCTGGCTGTGGCTGCGCTTGCAATACCCTGACGCCCGGCCAGTGTCGAGCTTGCCTGGTGAGTCGCAGCGCGAACGTCTCGATCATCTGCGCCGGCTATGGCAGGGCAAGCATCGCTGAATGTCATGCGCTACGGGGCTCGAGCCAGCCGTCACGGCGTTGCAAGCGCCAGGCGACGGTACCCAGCGTCAGGCTGCGCAATGACATGAACAGCAGGAAGGTGATCCACAAGCCGTGATTGCCCAAGCCTTGCAACACCCAGGCGAACGGCAGCACGAGCAACAAAGTCAGGAGCATGCCGTTGCGCATTTCCCGAGCGCGAGTGGCGCCGATGAACAGGCCGTCGAGCAAATAACTCCAGACCGCAATCAACGGTAGGGCCGCCAGGTAAGGCAGGTAGCGGTAGGCGGTGTCGCGCACGTCGGCGATGTTGGTTTGCAGGTTGATGAACAGATGCCCGGCGAGCAGGAACAGCAGGGCAAACCCCACACTGGCGATCAAGGACCAACCGCAAGCGACCACCAGCGAGCGGCGCAAGGCCAGGCGATCGCGGGCGCCGATAGCGTGGCCGCACAGCGCTTCGACGGCATGGGCCAGGCCATCCAGGGCATGGGCGGTCAGCAGCAGGCCGTTGAGCAACAGGGCGTTGGCCGCGACGGTGGCGTCTCCCAGGCGCGCGCCCTGCACCGTGATCAGGAAAAACACCGATTGCAGCACCAGGCTGCGAATGAAAATGTCCCGGTTAACCGCCAGCAGCGGCTGCCAGCTTTTCCATAAGCCCAAGGCTGCCCAGGCTATTTGCCCCGGCCAGGCGCGCAGTGTGTTGCGCGCCAGGGCCAGGCCGACCAGCGCACCGGTCCACTCGGCGATCACCGACGCCCGGGCCGAACCGACCACGCCCCAGTCCAGGCCAATCACGAACCAGAGGTTCAGGGCGATGTTCACCAGGTTGGTCACCAGCAGGATCGCCAGCGGCGCCCGGGCGTTCTGGGCGCCGAGGAACCATCCGACCAGTGCGTAACTGGCCAGGGCCGCGGGCAAACCGAAGAGGCGGGTGTGAAAGAAGTCCCGGGTCAGTTGATTGAGTTCTGCCGACGGCTGCATGAAATGCAGCGCTACATCGCTCAAGGGCACCCCGACAGCCCCGAGCATCACCGCCAGCCCCATCGCCAGCAGCAATCCTTGCAGCAGGACTTGTCGCAACGCCGCGCCGTCACCACGCCCGGCGGCCTGGGCGGCGAACCCGGTGGAGCCCATGCGCAAGAACCCCATGGCCCACGCCAGGACCGTATACAGACTTGCGCCGACCGCCACCGCGCCCAGTTGATGGGCATGAGGCAAGTGGCCGATGACAGTGCTGTCGACCAACGCCACCAACGGCACGGAAATATTGGAGAGAATCATCGGTGCGGCGAGCGCCCAGACCCGGCGATGGGTAAGGCGGTCGCGCCAGTCGGCGATCAGGTTGGACATGCGGGCTCCTTGATGGAGCGCGATTGTAACGGTTATCGCAGCGTTCGTTTCCGATGACGACGGGGCTTTCGTGGCGAGCTTGCTCCCGCTCGATTGCGCCGTAGGAGCTGCCGAGTGCAACGAGGCTGCGATCTTTCCCTAGCTACTTGGGTCTCATGCGAACGATCAAGATCGCAGGCTTCGCCAGCGCCTACAGAGTCCAGCGCGAGCAATCGCCTCGCCATGCTTGTATTCAGTGAATGATCCAGCTCAACAACCACAACCCCAGCACCAGCCAGATGATGCCCATGACGATCGACGCGCGCATGAACGCGCGGATCGCCGAGTACAACAGCATCAGCCCGAGGATCAGCGCGACGATGCTGATGATCGAGGTGTCCATGCCCAGCGTGCGGGACAGCCCATCGACAAAATTGCCGCCCGCATTGGCCAAGGTGTTGAACAGGCCGCTGAGCAGGTCGACGATGAAACGGATCACCGAACCGAGCGCCTGGCCGAGCCATTCGAAAAAGCTTTCTGCCTGCATGTGTGCATCCTGATGAAGAGGAATCGAAATCGAGCCGTTGGCTCCTGATTGTAGGAGCTGCGACGGCTGCGATCGTTCGATTATGAGGCAATTCGCCGCTTCGTACCGAGACGCTTGCCTTCCCCCGTCATCCCCCCGAAGCTATGCGCATTCAGGAGAGCCCGATGAACCTTGTTGAACTGACCGAACGCCTGCATGCCATTCGTGACCGTAACGATTGGCGGCAATTCCACAGCCCGAAGAACCTCGCCATGGCCGCCAGCGTGGAGATGGCCGAGCTGGTCGAGATTTTCCAATGGTTGACCGAGGATCAATCGCGGCAGTTGTCGGCGGATAAGCTGGCCCACGCGGGTCAAGAGGTGGGCGACATCGTGTTGTACCTGTTGCTGCTGTGCAGTGAGTTGGGCCTGGACATGGACGCCGTGGTGCGAAGCAAGTTGGCCGACAGCGAGCGGCGGTTCGCCCATGAGTGACCGTCATTTCGATCAGCTCGCCACGCGTTTCGCGGAAAAAATCTACGGCGGGGCCAAGGGCGCGATCCGCCTGGCCGTGCTCCAGGCCGATTTGCTGGAAAGCCTGCCGGAGCGGCCCCTGCGCGTATTGGACATAGGCGCGGGCCTGGGCCATATGTCGCTGTGGCTGGCCGAGCGCGGTCATCAGGTCACCTTGGCCGAGCCGGCCGAACCCATGCTCGAAGGCGCCCGTCAACGCTTCGCCGAGGCCGGCCAGCACGCAACGTTCATCCAGGCGCCGTGGCAGGATCTGCTTGGCCAGCTCACCGAACCTTACGACCTGGTGCTGTGCCACGCGGTGCTCGAATGGCTGGCCGAGCCTCACGCGATCCTGCCGGTGCTGCATCAGCTCACGAAGCCGGGCGGCTGGTTGTCGCTGGCGTTCTACAACCGCGACGCGCTGGTCTATCGCAACCTGCTCAAAGGGCATTTTCGCAAGCTGCGTAAAAATGACATGGCCGGCGAGAAACAAAGCCTGACGCCGCAACAACCCCTTGATCCTCGGGAATTGGCGGCGCAACTTGAGGACCTGTGGCAGGTCGAAAGCCAAAGTGGCGTGCGGGTTTTTCACGACTACATGCCAGTGGAATTCCAAGGACGCGTGGAGCTTGCGCAGCTGTTGGAAATGGAACTGGCCCACCGTCGCCATCCGGCCTTTGCCGGTTTGGGACGTTATCTACACTGGGTCTGTCGGCCGCTCTGACCTGAAGAGCCATCGGAGAGCGAAATGAAAGGTCGTTCAGGATTATTGGCGTTATGCCTCGGGCTCGCAGCCTGCCAGGGCAGCAACCCGTACGTCGCCACGTCCAATCCGCTGCCGCCGGCACCGCCCGAAGCCGCCACGGTGTTCGATCGCAGCGCCTACCCGGCGCCGCCCCGTGATTATGGACGCTATCGCAGTTGGGCCTGGCTCAACGGCCGGCTGCCACCGGGAACCGCCTGGGCGGATTCGGCCCAGGTCGCCGAAGCGGTGAGCGAAGCCTTGGACCAGCGTGGGTTGCGTCCACTGCATGACAACCGCCCCGCTGATCTCTTCGTCACTGCCGAACTGCGCCTGGAGACTCGCATCCGCCAGGTCCGGGACGATTACGACTCGGGATACTACGGCGGCTACAACCGCTACGGACCGGGTTACGGCATGTACAACACCGTTCCGATGGTGCGGACTTACCAGGAGCAAGTGGTGGTGGTTCGAGTGGATCTGTTCGACGCCCGCAACGGCCAGCCGGTGTGGAGCGCCAGTGCCGAGACCAGTCAGCGGGGCCATCAGAGCGAGCGCACCGATGCCATTCGTGAAGCAGTGGAAAAGGCCATGTCGGCTTATCCTCCCAGTTGATCACGCAACGGAGAAAAACCATGTTCCGCCGTCTTGTTCCGTTTGCCCTTGTCCTGCTCCTCGGCGCTTGCGCCAATAACCAGGTCAACCATGACTTCGACACCAGTCGGGATTTCGCGGCCTACCGCAGTTGGAGCTGGAAAGAACCGGCCCTGCAATATCGCCCGGATGACCCGCGTATCAAGAGCGACCTGACCGAGCAGCGGATCCGCCAGGCGGTTACCGATCAGCTTGACCAGCGCGGCTTGCGCCCGGCGCAGGCGGGGGCTCGGGGCGACATGCAGGTCCAGGCCTATCTGATCGTCGAAGACCGCCAGCAGCAAGTGACGACAAACTATGGCGGCGGTTGGGGTGGCCCGTGGAATGGCTATTGGGGCGGGCCGATGTACAACGAGACCCGCAACGTCAGCTACAAGGTCGCCACGGTGCAGATCGACCTGCTCGATGGCAAGGACGGCAAGCTGGTGTGGCGTGGCAGCGACGAGCAACTGCTCAGCGATTCGCCCAACCCGGCGGAACGCAGCACGAAGGTGCGTGAGACGGTGGGGCGGATCTTGTCCAATTATCCTCCTCACTGAATGAAGGAGCCGTGTGGGAGCGAGCTTGCTCGCGATGGCGAAGGATCGGTTGCACATGTGTTGAATGTGCCGCCGTCATCGCGAGCAAGCCCGCTCCCACAGGATGGGTGCAACTCTTTCAGGCAACCGGCTGCCAACGTCCCAGCATATGCTCCAGCGCTCCAGCCCCCTCTAGTCGAAAATGCCCACTGGACCCCGCCGCACTTGCCAGCAACGTCACCTCGCTGGGCAGGCGTACCGGTTTCTTGAAGGTTACGTTGATTTCGATGTTGGCCTCGGGCAAATGGTCATCCAGCGCCGCCAGGGCCCGGGCCTTGTTCCACAGCCCGTGGGCGATGGCGGTGGGAAAACCGAACAATCGGGCGCTGGCGCCGCTCAGGTGGATCGGGTTGTAGTCGCCGGAAACCTTGGCGTATTGCCGGCCAATGTCCGCAGGCGCTGTCCAACGCGCCACTTCGGTCAGGTCGAGGGGCGACGACGGCGGCTCCTCGACGAGCGCACCATCGAGCTGGACACCCTTGCACAGCATCTGGCTCTCGGCTTCCCACAGCGGTCCCAACTGATCTTCGATACGGGTCACCAGATCGAACACCGCACCCTTGGCGTGAGGTTGCAGGTTCTCGACGTTGACGCTGGCTCGCACCTGGCTGACTCCGCCCATGGGCCGCAGCACACGGATGCGGTTGCTCAGGTGAACCAGTCCCAGCAAGGGGAACGGGAACTCCCGGGCGGTCAGCAACTGCATTTGCAGGGCGAACGCCAGGACATGGGGATAGGTCGGTGGCAGCAACCCGCTTTCGGCGAAGCCACAGACCTTGCGATACGCCGCGAGGCGTTGCGGCTGGACTTGGACCATCTGGCGCAGCCCGATGTCGGGCAAGGTCGTGCCGGTTATCTTGCGGCGTGTCGCGGCCTTGGCGTACAGCCCGGACATCGACGGTGCGGTGTTTACCTCATGCCATTGGATCGTCATGCTCACGCCCCCAGCAGGCTTTGCCCGCAGACCCGCAGCGCCTGCCCGGTCACGGCGCCCGTGCCCGGTTGCGCGAGCCAGGCCACGGCTTCGGCTACGTCCTGGGGCAAGCCGCCCTGGCCCAGCGAACTCATGCGCCGCCCGGCTTCGCGCAGGGCGAAGGGGATGTCGGCGGTCATGCGCGTTTCAATGAAGCCTGGCGCCACGGCATTGATGCTGATTCCCCGGGCCTGCAAGGTCGGGGCCCAGGCCTGCGCGAGGCCGATCAACCCGGCCTTGCTCGCGGCATAGTTGGTCTGGCCGCGATTGCCGGCGATGCCGCTGATGGAGGCCAGCAAGACGATCCGGCCGTTGTCCCGCAGGGTGCCGCTGTCGAGCAGTGCCTTGGTCAGGACTTGTGGGGCATTGAGGTTGACCGCCAGCACGGCGTCCCAGAATTCCGGGGTCATGTTCGCCAGCGTCTTGTCCCGGGTGATGCCCGCGTTGTGCACCACGATATCGACACCCTCGGCCAAGTGTTCGATCAATTGCGCAGCGGCGTCTTCGGCACAGATATCCAGCGTCACGCTGCGCCCGCTCAAGCGTGCGGCCAGCGCGTCCAGGTCGGCCTTGGCCTGTGGAACGTCCAGCAGGATCACGTCGGCGCCGTCCCGGGCGAGGGTTTCGGCAATCGAAGCGCCGATCCCGCGTGCGGCGCCGGTCACCAGCGCCTTGAGCCCGGTGAGCGGTCGCGTCCAATCCTGGACCTGGGTCTCACAGGCCTTGAGGCGAATCACCTGCCCGGAAACGTAGGCGCTCTTGGGCGACAGGAAAAACCGCAGTGCCCCCTCCAGCTGCGTTTCGGCGCCCTCACCGACGTACAGCAACTGCAGCGTGCCACCGTGGCGAAGTTCCTTGGCCAGGGAACGGCTGAAGCCTTCCAAGGCGCGTTGGGCGCTGGCGGCGAAGGGATCATCGAAGCTTTCCGGGGCACGGCCGAGGATGACGACATGGGCGCTGTGGTCGAGATTTTTTATCAGTGGCTGGAAAAATTCGCGCAACTGCTTGAGCTGGTCAACCTGTACCAGATGGCTGGCGTCGTACACCACTGCCTTGATTTTCGGGCCGTGGCCGGGGATCCACTCGGTCGCCAGCGTCGGTTCGCCGCCGTAGATGAAGATCGCATCGGTCAGGCGCTTGGCGAATGTGCCGACCTGTTCGGTCAAGGGACCGCCGCCCAGCAACAGGGCGCCCTCGATCGGTCGCAACCGCCCGGCTTGCCAGCGCTCCAGGCGCACCGGCGATGGCAAGCCCAGAGCGCCAACCAGACGCAGGCCAATGGGCGAATTGGCGAAGTCTATGTAACGGTCTGACATGGAACACACTCCAGCTGATGAGGTTCCAAGTGTGGACCATGTTTGGCAATCAGACGTTCGATCGCCCGGATAAAGCCTAAACTTGTGGCTGGGCATGTTACAGCAGGCTTATTTCGCACCTTTCGCGCATACAGGGGAGTTCTTCATGGCACAGCTACGCCGCGTTGCGATCATCGGTGGTAACCGCATTCCTTTCGCCCGCTCCAACGGGCCCTATGCCACCGCCAGCAACCAGGCGATGCTGACGGCCGCGCTTGAAGGATTGATCGAGCGCTACAACCTGCACGGTGCACATATCGGCGAAATGGCCGCTGGTGCGGTGCTCAAGTTTTCCCGGGACATGAACCTGACGCGTGAATGCGTGCTGGGCTCGCGCCTGTCGCCAAGCACGCCGGCGTATGACGTACAACAGGCCTGCGGCACGGGTCTGGAAACCGTGCTGCTGGTGGCCAATAAAATCGCCCTGGGGCAGATCGACAGCGCCATCGCCGGCGGCGTCGACACCACCTCCGACGCGCCTATCGCGGTCAATGAAGGGCTGCGCAAGATCCTGCTGCAAGCCAATCGGGCCAGGACCACCGGCGACAAGATCAAGACGTTCCTGCAACTGCGTCCTCGGCACCTGATCCCCGATCTGCCGCGCATCAACGAACCGCGCACGGGCCTGAACATGGGCCAGCACTGTGAATTGATGGCGCAGACCTGGCAGATTCCCAGGGAAGAACAGGATCAATTGGCCTTGGAAAGTCATCAGAAAATGGCCGCCTCCTACGCCGAGGGCTGGCATAACGATCTGATGACGCCGTTTCTCGGCCTGACCCGCGATAACAATCTGCGTCCGGACCTGACCCTGGAAAAGCTCGCCTCCCTCAAGCCAGCCTTCGAGAAAAGCGCCAAGGGGACGATGACGGCGGGCAACTCCACGCCGCTGACTGACGGCGCTTCGCTGGTGCTATTGGGCAGTGAAGAATGGGCCAGGGCTCGCGGGCTGCCGATCCTGGCTTACCTGCGTGACGGTGAAACCGCTGCGGTGGATTTCGTCAACGGTGCCGAAGGCCTGCTGATGGCGCCGGTCTATGCCGTGCCGCGGTTGTTGGCGCGCAACGGCCTGGCGTTGCAGGACTTCGATTATTACGAGATCCACGAGGCGTTCGCCGCCCAAGTGTTGTGCACGTTGAAGGCGTGGGAGGACCCCGGCTACTGCAAGACTCGCCTGGGCCTTGATGCCCCGCTGGGCGCCATCGACCGCAGCCGGTTGAATGTGAAAGGCAGTTCGCTGGCCGCCGGGCATCCATTTGCCGCCACCGGCGGGCGCATCGTTGCCAACCTGGCCAAATTGCTGGACGCGGCGGGGAAGGGCCGGGGGCTGGTATCCATTTGCGCCGCCGCCGGCCAAGGCGTCACGGTCATTATCGAGCGCTGACAATGGCCTCGTTTTGTCGAGCGACCTGGGCGCGCTGGCGGCTGACGTAGCGTTCGGCAAGGATCGAACAGACGATCAGTTGCAGTGGGTGGTAGATCATGATCGGCAGCAGGATCAGCCCGAGCCCGGGATTGTTGCCGAAAATCAACGCCGCCATCGGCACCCCGGCGGCCAGGGATTTCTTGCTCGCGCAGAACACCGCGGCGATTTCATCGGCGTTGCTGAACCGCAACGCACGAGCGGTACGGGTGGTCATCCAGAGAATGATCGCCAGTAACACCGCGCTGCCGAGCACGGCGCTGAACAGCATGCCATTGCCTTGTTCACGCCAGATCCCCGAAACCATCGAATTGCAGAACGCCGCGTAGACCAGCAGCAGGATGACCAGTTTGTCGATGACACTGGTGTAACGCTTGTATCGAGCAAAAAAAGCGCCCAGCCAGCGCCGCAGGAACTGCCCAAGCACCAATGGCAGCAGCAACATCAGGCACAGGTCGAGAAGGGTCGAGCCCAGGTCGATGCCACCGGCACCGCTGCCGACCACGAAGCTGACCAGCAGCGGGGTCAGGAAAATCCCCAGCACACTGGACAGGCTGGCGTTGAGAATCGCCGCCGGTACGTTGCCGCCCGCACTGCCGGTCAGGGCCACCGATGACGAAATGGTCGAGGGCAGGGCGCACAGGTAGAAGAAGCCCAGCATCAACAGCGACGGTACGTGGCTGCCCAACGACCATTCGCTGATCAGCCAGATCAACGGAAACACCCCAAAGGTAAAACCTTGCACCATCAGGTGCAGCCGCGTGTTCCTCAAGCCGTGGCGGATCTGTTCGCCGGACAGGTTGACGCCATGGAGGAAAAACACCACGAAGATGCCGATGTTCACGACCCATTCCGCATGCATCGCGCCACCCGTGGCGCCGAAGCGGGGGAAGAAATACGCCAGCAGCGTGGCGAGCAACATGCCGCACAGGAACCAGTCGGTCACCATGCGTTTGAGGTGTCTGAAAATGTGCATAGGGCACCGCAAGTTGTAAGAAGAGTCGACTTAGCCTACCGTCGCTCAACACAGTCGTCTTGCGATATAAGGCCAATCAATGCCGACTAACGGACACCTTCAGCTCGAACGACGCATTCCCGACCTGACGGAACTGCCCCGACCACTCTATGCCCGGGTCGAAAGCTTGAACGCGGGGTCGTGGACCCAGGCTCATCGTCACGATTGGGTGCAATTTTCCTACGCCATCAGCGGTGTGCTGGGCGTCCACACGGCCGAGGGCAGTTTCTTTGCGCCACCGCAACGGGGCATCTGGATTCCTGCCGATCTTGAGCACCAGGTCGTGACGTCTACCCGCGCGGAAATGCGCAGTCTTTATGTACATCGCCAGGCTTGCCAGTGGGCCGAGGCGCGCTGCCGGGTGCTGGAAGTGACGCCACTGGCGCGAGAGTTGATCAAGGTCTTCTGCCAATTTCCCGCCACCTATCCACAGGGGGACACCGAGGAGGCGCGCCTGGTCCAGGTGCTGCTGGATCAACTGGCAGCACTGCCGGAAGTGGGCTTTTCCCTTCCATTACCCCGACACGCACGCTTGCTTGCGCTGTGCAACGAGTTGATCGCACAGCCCGAAGACAACGTGACGCTACATGCCTGGGCCGCCCGCTTGGGCACTTCGGAGAAAACCGTGATGCGTCTGTTCCAGCGGGAAACCGGCCTGAGTTTTCGCGCCTGGCGCCAGCGTATGCGGCTGCTGTCTTCCCTCGGCTCACTGGAAAAGGGCGACAGCGTGACCAGCGCGGCGTTGTCCTGTGGCTATGATTCGACGTCCGCCTTTATCGCGGCATTCAAGGGCCTGTTCGGTTTCACCCCGGGCGAGTTGTTCAAGCATTGACCGGTGGCTTGCTCGCTTCGCCAAGGCCTGCCGGTTCCACGAGCAGCGTCACATCCAGTCTCGGTTATGATTTGGCTCCACTGAGCTGATCCGGCACATTGTGTGCATTCAGGGTTCATAGGTCGGACCCCCCTCCCCGTGAAGGGTGGATTGCCGTATAACGACCTGTCATTCGCGTGTTTGGTAATAAAGGACCCAGAATAAAAGCTGATGAAGACTCCAAAACGCATTGAACCCCTGATCGAAGACGGTCTGGTCGACGAGGTGCTGCGCCCACTCATGAGTGGTAAAGAAGCAGCTGTTTATGTGGTGCGCTGCGGCAACGAGCTGCGTTGCGCCAAGGTCTACAAGGAGGCGAACAAGCGAAGTTTTCGCCAGGCGGCCGAATACCAGGAAGGCCGCAAGGTCCGGAACAGCCGCCAGGCCCGCGCGATGGCGAAAGGCTCGAAATTCGGGCGCAAGGAAACCGAAGACGCCTGGCAGAACGCTGAAGTCGCTGCGCTGTTTCGGTTGGCCAGCGCGGGTGTTCGAGTGCCCAAGCCGTACGACTTCCTGGAAGGCGTGCTGCTGATGGAGCTGGTGGCCGACGAATACGGCGATGCCGCGCCGCGCCTGAACGACGTGGTTCTGGAGCCGGATCAGGCTCGTGAGTACCACGCCTATCTAATTTCCCAGATCGTCCTGATGCTGTGTACCGGCCTGGTGCATGGCGACTTGTCGGAGTTCAATGTCCTGCTGACGCCGACAGGCCCGGTCATCATCGATCTGCCGCAAGCAGTGGACGCTGCGGGTAACAACCACGCCTTCAGCATGCTGGAGCGGGACGTTGGCAACATGGCGTCCTACTTCGGTCGGTTTGCGCCGGAGCTGAAGCGCACCCGGTACGCCAAGGAAATGTGGGCGTTGTATGAAGCCGGTACCTTGCACCCGGGCAGTGTGTTGACCGGAGAGTTCGACGAGCCGGAAGAGCTGGCGGATGTTGGCGGGATCATGCGTGAAATCGAGGCCGCGCGGCTGGACGAAGAACGACGCCAAGCTGTACGCGCCGCCGACGATGCGCCGCCAGGCAAGACCGAGGAACCGCCTCCGCCTTGGATGCAATGATCGGCTGACCCAGAAACCCGGCCTTGGCCGTAATGCGGTTTACTCAAAGCACTGTGGCGAGGGCGCTTGCTCCCGCTCGGCTCTGTAGGCGCTGGCGAAGGCTCGGGCCGCGTTCGGACGATCTTTTGATCTTGATGTTTCGCTCTCGATTTAATGTAGGAGCTGGCGAAGCCTGCGATCTTTTGATCTTTGTTTCGCTCTCGATTCAATTGGCGGTGGAAAGATCGCAGCCTCGTTTCACTCGGCAGCTCCTACACAGCTCCTACACAGCTCCTACACAGTTCCTACTCAAGCTCCTACAGGCCCGGCGGGAGCACGTGCCCTCGCCACGGCTCATCGTTTTTTCAAGTGAACAGCATTAGGCCTTGGCCGGGTTTTTCATGTCCAGGCTCGTTCCCACAGGGCATGAGTGCTAGCAGCATCCCGACGCCAGCTCCTTGAGAATCGGGCAGTCGGGACGATGATCGCCTTGGCAATGTTCCACCAGGTCCTGGAGGGTATCGCGCAGTTCCGCCAGCTCGCGGATTTTCTGGTTCAGCTCGTCGACATGTTGCCGAGCGAGCGCCTTGACGTCGGCGCTGGCGCGTTCGCGGTCCTGCCAGAGCGTCAGCAATTTACTGACCTCTTCCAGTGAAAACCCCAGGTCGCGGGAGCGCTTGATGAAGGCCAGCGTGTGCAGATCGTCCGTGCCGTAGATCCGGTAGCCGCTGTCGGTGCGATGGGCCGCCCTGAGCAGACCGATGGATTCGTAATACCGGATCATCTTCGCGCTAAGGCCGCTCTGGCGGGCCGCTTGGCCGATGTTCATCGCTTGTCCTCCAAGTGCTTGGGTGTCCAGAATTTCAACAATAATGCATTGCTCACCACGCTGACGCTGGACAGCGCCATCGCTGCGCCGGCCAGTACCGGATTGAGCCAGCCGAAGGCTGCCAGCGGGATGCCGATCAGGTTGTAGACGAAGGCCCAGAACAGATTCTGGCGGATCTTGGCGTAGGTCTTGCGGCTGATGTCCAATGCCGCTGGAACCAGGCGCGGATCACCGCGCATCAGGGTGATGCCGGCGGCGTGCATCGCCACGTCCGTGCCGCCGCCCATGGCAATGCCGATGTCGGCGGCGGCCAGCGCGGGGGCGTCATTGATGCCGTCACCGACCATGGCCACCACCGCGTTCTTTTTCAATGCTTGAACAATGGCGGACTTATCAGCCGGCAACACTTGCGCGTGGACATTGGCGATCCCCAGCGCTTGCGCGACCACCTGGGCACTGCCGCGATTGTCCCCGGTGAGCAAGTGGCTTGTGATATCGCGTTGATTCAACGCTTGCACGGCGGCGCTGGCGCCGGGCTTCAGGGTATCGCCGAAGGCGAACAGGCCCAGGACCCGTGGGGCGGCACCTTGTTCGATCAGCCAGGAAAGGGTCCGACCTTCGGCCTCCCAGGCTTGCGCCGATTCCCCCAGCGAACCGGGTGTCAGGCCCAGCTCCTCCAGCAGGCGTTGATTGCCCAAGGCCAGGCGGCGTCCGTCGAGGCTGCCGGCAATGCCGCGCCCGGTCAGGGACTGGCTTTCGCTGATGGCCGGTACGGTCAGGCCACGCTCGGTGCAGGCGTCCAGCACCGCTTTGGCCAAGGGATGTTCGCTGCCGCGTTGCAAGGCGCCGGCCAAGCTCAGCAGGGTGTCTTCGTTTCCATCGAGGGCGGCCAGGTGAGCGATGCGCGGCGTGCCGGACGTCAGGGTCCCGGTCTTGTCGAAGACCACCGTGCTGACTTCATGAGCGCGTTCCAGCGCCTCGGCATCCTTGATCAGAATCCCATGGCGGGCGGCCACGCCGGTACCGGCCATGATCGCCGTCGGCGTCGCCAGGCCCAGGGCGCATGGGCAGGCAATCACCAGCACGGCGACGGCATTGATCAGCGCGGTTTCCAATGGCGCCCCATACAGCCACCAGCCGACCAATGTGGCGAGGGCCAGGACCAATACGACCGGCACGAACACCTGGCTGACTTTATCCACCAGTTTCTGGATAGGGGCCTTGGCTGCCTGGGCGTCTTCCACCAGCCGGATGATGCGCGCCAGGACCGTCTCGGCGCCCAGGGCCCGGGTGCGCACCAGCAAGCGGCCTTCACCATTGATCGCGCCACCGGTGACTTTATCGCCGGGCTGCTTGGGCACGGGCAGGCTTTCGCCGCTGATCAGCGCCTCGTCGGCATGGCTCTGCCCTTCGATCACGTCACCGTCCACCGGGAAACGTTCGCCGGGCTTGACCAGCACCAGGTCATCCAAGCGCAGGGCGCTGATGGCCACGTCCCGTTCTTCGCCAGCGATGACTTGGATTGCCCGCTCCGGCCGCAAGGCTTCGAGGGCGCGGATGGCGCTGGCGGTTTGTCGTTTGGCGCGGCTTTCCAGATATTTACCGAGCAATACCAGGGCAATCACCACGGCTGACGCTTCGAAATACAAATGCGGCATGCTGCCGGGTTGGGCAATTGCCCATTCGTAGAGGCTCAGGCCGTAACCGGCGCTGGTCCCCAGGGCCACCAGCAGGTCCATGTTCCCGGCTCCGGCGCGAACTGCTTTGAACGCCGCGACGTAAAAACGCCCGCCGAAGATGAATTGCACCGGCGTCGCCAACGCGAATTGCACCCAGGCCGGGAGCATCCAGTGAACGCCGAACGGCTGCAAGAGCATTGGCAGGACCAGCGGGATGGACAGCAGGATCGCCATCAGCAAGGCCAGCCGCTCACGGTGCAGGTGATCGGCTTGGTTTTTTGGAGCCGTCTCGGACTGCCACACGCTGGCGTCGTAACCGGCGCGCTTGACCGCATCGATGAGCGCTTGCGGATCAACCTGGCCGAGCAGTTCGAGGTGCGCCCGCTCGTTGGCGAGGTTGACGCTGACCCGGTTCACTCCGACGACTTTACCCAACGCTCGTTCGATGCGCCCGACGCAGGACGCGCAGGTCATGCCTTCGATGCTCAGTTCCAAGGTGTGGACGGGGACGCTGTAGCCGGCCTGTTCAACGGCTTGCATCAGCGCCGGCAAGCTGTCCGCCGGGGCCCGGATTCGTGCCTGTTCGGTCGCCAGGTTGACACTGACGGCGCTGGCGCCGGTGACTTTGCTCAAGGCTCGCTCGACCCGTCCGGCACAACTGGCGCAGGTCATGCCGGAGATCGGCAGATCGAAGGTGGTGGATTCGGACATGGGTCAGGCTCCCTGTAGTGGATGACCACAGGATCAACCTTGCCATGCTGGCAAGGTCAAGCGCCAATGCAAAAGTTACAGGGAGGGAGCTTGCTCGCGAAAACGGTGGGTCAGTCAATGAAGATTTTGGCTGTGATACCGCCTTCGCGAGCAAGCTCGCTCCCACAGGGTTTTGTGTTGTTGCCTGTGCCGCATGTCCGCCGCGGATCCAATGTGGGAGCGAGCCTGCTCGCGAAAGCGCTGGCACAGCTCGCAAAGCGCTTGAAGCTGCTGGCCTCTTCGCGAGCCGGCACGCTCCACATGGATTCGCAGGGTCAGTAACCGAGCCCAGCCTGCTTCAGGTACATGCCTTGTTCATTCATGGCGATGCGGTATTTCAGAATGTCGCCGGCCTTGAGCGTAATCTCCTGCGACCCGGGGGCGAGCATGCCTGGATTACAACCCGGCGCCTGGCCTGGCAACAACTTGAGTCGCAAGGAGAACCGACCCGGCGGCAGATTGAAAGACGTGCTGGCCTCTTGGAACAGCCGGGCGGTGAGTTGGTCCTGGATGTAGATGCCGATTTCGCAGGACGTCGCCACTTCCAGGCGCTCGCGGGAAATGATCAGCACGCCGTAGTCTTCTCCGGCCGCCGATGCCTGGGGGGCCATTGCTGAAAGACCGAGCATGCAAAACAGGCTGAACGCTGACCAGCGCATGGCTGAACCTCCGGTGTGAAATCTTGAATAAGTGCAGCTTGGCCGAGCGCGGCGCCGAATGCCAGCCCGGCAGTTTTTGGCAAAACTTGACCTTGCCATGATGGCAAGCTTGAGACTGTGGGCAACCCAATCCCAAGGAGTCATTTCATGCAAATTTTCAACGTTCAAGGGATGTCTTGCGGACATTGCGTCAAAGCCATCACCCAGGCGCTTCACGCCAAGGATCCTGAAGCCGAAGTTGAGATTGATCTCGGCAGCAAGACCGTCAAGGTAGACAGTGCGTTGCCGCCCGGCGCCGTGATCGCAGCAATCAGGGAGGAGGGGTACGAGGCCAGCCCGGCTTGAAGTTTTTTAATCGTTAGCGACCTATCGGAATGTTCAAGCGCGCGTGGCCCGGCTAGACTGTCGGGCTGCCGACTGACGCATGACCTGGACGCCCGATGAACCTTCGTACCATTCTGATTCTTGGCGCCTTGAGCGCTTTCGGTCCCTTGGCGATCGATTTCTATTTGCCCGCCTTCCCGGCAATGGCCATGGCCTTCGGCACCGATGAAAAACATATCCAGTTGACCTTGGCGGCCTATTTTCTAGGGCTGTCCCTCGGGCAATTGGCCTACGGGCCAGTGGCGGATCGCTTCGGACGGCGCATCCCGCTGCTGACGGGGGTCGGCTTGTTTACCGTGGCGTCCCTGGCTTGCGCCTATGCGCCGAGCCTCGAATGGCTGATCGGCGCCCGCTTCGTCCAGGCCCTGGGCGGTTGTGCCGGAATGGTGATCTCCCGGGCGGTGGTCAGCGACAAATGCGACGCAGTCGGTTCGGCCAAGGTGTTCTCGCAATTGATGTTGGTGATGGGGCTGGCGCCCATCCTCGCGCCGATGCTGGGCGGCTTGCTGGTGAACCTGTACGGATGGCAATCGATATTCGTGGGCCTGACGTTATTCAGCGCGCTGGCGGCGGCCGCGGTTGCCTTGTGGTTGCCTGAAAGCCTGCCTGACCACGTGCCCCGCCAACCGTTATCCGGCGCGTTGCGCCAATACGGGCGTCTTCTGAGGGACTCGGTCTTCCTCGGTCACGCCCTGACGGGAGGCATCGCGATCGCCGGGATGTTCGCCTACATCGCGGGTTCACCGTTCGTCTTCATCAAGCTCTACGGCGTCCCCGCCGAGCATTTCGGCTGGCTGTTCGGCACGAACGCGGCGGGCTTCATACTGGTGGCGCAAGTCAATGCCCGGCTGTTGTCCAAACGCGGCCCGGCATTCCTGCTGGCTCGTGCGGTATGGGTGTATTGGCTTGCCGGGCTCAGTCTGTTGGCGGTCAGCGCCTTGCAGCCGGAACGCTTGTGGCCGTTGTTGATTCCGTTGTTCATCTGCATCGCCAGCCTGGGCTGCATCATTCCCAATGCCTCGGCCTGCGCCATGAACGGGCAGGGCGCCCGGGCGGGGAGTGCTTCGGCCATGTTGGGTTGCCTGCAGTTTTCCGTCGCCGCAGGAGCCGCCGCGCTGGTGGCGGCATTGCATGACGGCACGGCGGTGCCGATGGCAATCGTCATCAGCCTGTGTGGATTATTGGTGGTGAGCGCCGCGATGCTGACCCGCCGTCTGCAAAACGCCCGGGCGCTTGCTCAGGCGGGTCGGCAGGAATGATTCATCCAGCCGCGCGCTGCTGATATTCGGGGAAATGATGCGGTGCGTGAATACGCGCTTGCAGGGTAGTGGCGAAAGCCTGGGCTTCAGCCTCGGTGCGAAAAGTCACGACGTGCTGGTCAAGGCGCACTTGCCATTGTGATTTTGCCACTTCTTTTATCAGGATCTTCATTGCTGACCTCCTCACGTAAAAGACTGCGTTGCAAAGGCCTCGAGTGTAGACCGGAATGCAAGCGCAATTGTGACAACGGTCAATTGTCGGACTGACGGCGCATATTTTTTGTGACGAGGGAGCAACTCCCTCGCCACGCTCGACAAGCCAGGCTGATCAGAACCCTTCGAGCACGATCTTGCCCTTGGCCTTTCCACTTTCAAGCAAGGCATGGGCCCGGCGCAGGTTGGCGGCATTGATGGTGCCGAAGTGCTCGCCAACCGTTGTCTTCAGCGTGCCTGCGTCGATCAGTTCGGCCACTCGATTGAGCAGTTTGTGCTGTTCAAGCATGTCAGCCGTCTCGAACAGAGAACGGGTGTACATGAACTCCCAATGCAAAGAGAGGCTCTTGCGCTTGAGCTTGGTCACGTCCAGCGACTTCGGATCATCGATCAGCGCCAGTTTGCCTTGCGGTGCCAGGGCCTCGACCAGTTGATCCAGATGCTGGTCGGTCTGGGTCAGGCTGGCCACATGGGTCACTTGGGGCTGTCCCGCTTTCTTGAGGGCCTCGCTCAGTGGCTGACTGTGGTCGATCACCAGGTCGGCACCGAGGCCGCGCACCCATTCCTGCGTCTGCGGCCGGGAGGCGGTGCCAATCACTTTCAGCCCGGTGAGCTGGCTGGCCAGTTGCGTCAGGATCGAACCCACGCCACCGGCGGCGCCGACGATCAGAAGGCTCTGGTCCTGATTGCTATGGCCTTCCTTGACTTGCAGGCGATCGAAGAGCAATTCCCAAGCGGTGATGGCGGTCAGCGGCAGCGCGGCCGCTTCGGCGAAACCGAGGGTCTTTGGCATGTGGCCCACGATGCGCTCATCCACCACATGCAATTCGCTGTTGCCGCCTGCCCGGGCAATCGAGCCTGCGTAGAACACCTTGTCACCCGCCTTGAACAAGGTGACTTCGCTGCCAACCGCCGTGACCACACCGGCCACGTCCCAGCCCAGCACCTTGGCGGCTCCTCCTTCGGGCTGCACGTTCTGGCGGACCTTGGTGTCGACGGGGTTGACCGAAATGGCTTTGACTTCCACCAGCAAATCCCGGGGGCCGGCGATGGGGGCAGGCAGGTCGATGTCCTGCAGCGATGTCGGATCGGTGATGGACAACGATTGGTAATACGCGATGGCTTTCATGGAGCGGCTCCGTGATTGAGTTCGATGGCGCCCATATTTAGCTATTAATGGCCTTGATAAAAGCGCCAAGAACAACAGGCTCTTTCAATGATTTTTTGATAATCAAGGCTGCTGTTTTCGCGCTGGGGACGGTGCCGGGTAATAGTCGCTGGCAAATAGAGATTTTTCCCTCAGGAACTATCGCCTCCAAAGGTTTCCGGAGGACAGGAAACCGTGAGCCGCACGCTTATACTAGCGGCCGCACGTATCGGTGCGGTTTCAACGGTCTTGGATCCTGCCGACTTCGCTGATACATGGCTGCGGCACAAGCGGGCATGCCGTTCGTTCGGGCGGTACTTGAGGTCCGGGGTCACTATGCCCCAGAGCGGTAGACGAATGATTCAACAGGGAGTGAATACATGGAACATGCACCTTGCATCAGCCAGATCGCCACGCTGCTGGCTGACCCCAAGCGCAGCGCAATGATGTGGGCATTAATGGACGGTACGGCACGACAGGCTGATGAGTTGGCATTGCTGGCCGGATTGTCGCCATCCTCGGCCAATGCCCATCTGGGGCGGCTATGCTCCGGTGGGCTGTTGAAGGTCGAGACCCGGGGCCGCAAACGTTTTTTCCGCCTGGCGGCCCCGGAGATCGGTGCTGCCGTCGAGGCGTTGGCGAGCGCAACCCTGGCAAGTACACCGCGTCAGGTCCCAGAGGTTTTCAAACGCGGTCTCATGCCGACCAAGGCGCCGACGGCCCCCGCCTCGCTGATGCGGGCAAGGCTTTGCGATGACCATCTGGGTGGCCTGCTAGCGGCGGACCTGTATCAGCGACTGTTGGATTCCGGTTGGATCGAGCAATGCGAGCAGCGCGTGATCGTTACCCACAAGGGCTCCAATGAGTTCGCCGGGCGTGGCTTGTTCATCCAGGCGCTGGCCCATCGCAACGCTCGCATCGCATGCGCCTGCCCCGACTGGAGTGAGCGTCGCCCGCACTTGGGGGGAGCCTTGGGGGCCGGATTGCTGCAACTTTTCATGCAATCGGGCTGGCTGAGCTTGCCTAATGATTCCAGGGCCTTGCAGGTGACGGCTCTAGGTCAGCGGGAAATTCATCGTTTCGCCAGGCAGGAAGACTTGGAAATGGCGCTCTAGAGCTGAGACAGGTCGCAATCAGCAATCGTCGCCAGTGTGGTTCGCGCACACTCGGTCCGGGGATCTATCGGATTGGGGGAAGGCATATGGACACTCACGTCTACAGCGCGGCAGAGCGCCTGGAACGGCTGCCCATCAGCGGCTATCACCGGGTCATTTTCATCATCATTGCCCTGGCATTTTTTTTTGACTCCATGGACCTGGCCATGATGACGTTCCTGCTGGGCTCGATCAAAACCGAGTTCGGCCTGAGCACCGCCCAGGCCGGGTTGCTGGCCAGTTCCAGTTTCTTCGGCATGGTGCTGGGAGCGTCGCTGTCAGGCATGCTGGCCGATCGTTTCGGCCGCAAGCCGGTGTTCCAGTGGAGCATCGTGTTGTGGGGGCTTGCCAGTTATCTCTGCTCCACCGCCCAGGACATCGAAGCGCTGATACTGTTTCGCATACTGCTGGGCATCGGCATGGGCATGGAGTTTCCGATTGCCCAATCCATGCTTTCGGAGCTGATCCCGGCAAAGCGCCGGGGGCGCTACATTGCCTTGATGGACGGCTTCTGGCCCTTGGGTTTCGTGGCCGCGGGTGTGCTGTCTTACTTCCTGCTGCCGGTGATCGGCTGGCGTGACATTTTCCTGGTGCTGGCCGTGCCAGCCGTATTTGTCCTGGTGATTCGCTTCTTCATTCCAGAGTCGCCGCGTTGGCTTGAACAGGCCGGGCGAGGCGATGAAGCGGATGCCGTGCTCCAACGGATCGAAGAGAAGGTCCGGGCCTCGTTGGGGCACAGGGACCTGCCCGAGCCCATCCGCCTGCCGAGACTGGCGACCCAACCGGGCAATTTCTTTTCCGCCCTGGCGCAGATCTGGTCTCCTCTTTATCGCCAACGCACGGTGATGATCTGGAGCGTCTGGTTCTTTGCGTTGCTTGGGTTCTATGGCTTGACGTCCTGGCTCAGTGCGTTGCTGCAGCAGTCCGGGTTCGCGGTGACGCAGTCGGTCTACTACACCGTGCTGATTTCCCTGGGCGGGATTCCCGGTTTCCTGATGGCGGCCTGGCTGGTGGAGCGCTGGGGGCGCAAGCCGGTATGCGTCATCACGTTGCTCGGCGGTGGAGGCATGGCGTTTTTGTATGGCCAGAGCGCGGTATTTGGCGGCAACGTTGGCCTGCTGGTCGGCACCGGGCTGCTGATGCAGTTTTTCCTGTTCGGCATGTGGGCAGTGCTCTACACCTATACGCCTGAGTTGTATCCCACCTCGGCGCGGGCCACGGGATCGGGCTTTGCCTCGGCGGTCGGTCGCATCGGTTCGCTGTTGGGGCCTCTGGTCACCGGGCTGGTTTTTCCCATCACCGGCCAGGGTGGCGTGTTCGCCCTGGGCGCCTTGTGCTTTGCCGTGGCGGCGGGCGTGGTCTGGCTGTTTGGAATGGAGACGCGGGGCAAGACGCTGGAGGAGTTGAGCGAAGGCGCAGTCGCTGATTGAACACGATCCCCTGTGGGAGCGAGCTTGCTCGCGATAGCGGTCCGACATTCACCATTGATGTCGACTGGTAGACCGCCATCGCGAGCAAGCTCGCTCCCACATGGGGCATCACTGGGCTTAAGGTTTTACTAGTCGCGCATCCAGGCTGTTTTGCGCCAGTCGCTTGGCTTGGTCCTGGGTCATGCCCAGATGCGTGTGCAGCGCGTGGAAGTTTTCGGTGACGTAGCCGCCGAAATAGGCCGGATCATCGGAGTTCACCGTGACCTTCACGCCGCGTTCCAGCATGTCGAGGATGTTGTGCTGCGACATGTCGTCGAACACGCGCAACTTGGTGTTGGACAGCGGGCAGACCGTCAGCGGGATCTGCTCGTCAATGATCCGTTGCATCAATCGCTCATCCTCGATGGCGCGCACGCCGTGGTCGATGCGCTGGATCTTCAGCAGGTCGAGGGCTTCCCAGATGTACTCGGGCGGACCTTCCTCGCCCGCGTGGGCGACGGTCAGGAAGCCTTCGTTGCGAGCGCGGTCGAATACCCGCTGGAACTTGCTCGGGGGGTGGCCCATTTCGGAACTGTCCAGGCCGACGGCGACGAATGCGTCGCGGAACGGCAGCGCCTGGTCGAGGGTCTTTTCGGCTTGTTCTTCGCTCAGGTGACGCAGGAAACTCAGGATCAGGCCGCTGGTGATGCCCAGTTGCTGTTCACCGTCCTTGAGCGCGGCGGCGATGCCGTTGAGCACCACTTCGAACGGAATCCCTCGATCGGTGTGGGTCTGTGGATCGAAGAACGGTTCGGTGTGGATGACGTTCTGCGCCTTGCAGCGCAGCAGGTAAGCCCAGGTCAGGTCATAAAAATCCTGGGAAGTGCGCAGCACATCGGCACCCTGGTAATACAGGTCGAGAAATTCCTGCAGATTGTTGAAGGCGTAGGCCTGGCGCAGGGTGTCCACGTCGTTCCACGGCAGGGCGATCTTGTTGCGTTCAGCCAGGGCAAACAGCAGTTCGGGCTCCAGCGAACCTTCCAGGTGCAGATGCAGTTCGGCCTTGGGCAAGGCGTTCAGCCAGTCGTACATGTTCTTTTCTCATCAGCGAATCGATGGCGGCATTCTACAGGGGCGGGCGCCGATGTCTGAGTAAAACCTGACCGGCTGATCCACTACGGCCTCGTCCCGGCAATAATCCTCGGACTACGGCTACGTCACATTCGGACGAAACGTTCCCGGTCCGTCACAGTCTAGTAGCTCATGACCCGTCCATGGTTATAGGCTCGCGATGCTCTCGTTGATCAAGCAAGAAAAACTGCTACTGCTGGCCCTGCTCGCCGCATTTGCCGCCTACCCACTTGAGCATTGGCTGCTGGGCAGCGGCCAGGTCGTTGCGCTGATGGGCGGGTTGGTGCTGATTGGTTTTATCGTCTCGGCCTCCATGCGTGTGGCCCATCACGCGGAATTACTCGCGGAAAAAGTGGGCGATCCCTACGGCACCATGATCCTGACTTTGTCGGCGGTGCTGGTGGAAGTCGTGATCCTGGCGATCATGATGAGCAACGAGGCGTCGCCGACCCTGGTACGCGACACGATTTATTCGGCGGTCATGCTCGACATCAACGGTATTCTCGGACTCGCGGCGCTGATGGGCGGGCTCAAGCATGGCGAGCAGGTTTACAACGACGATTCGGCGCGTACCTACAGTGTGATGATCCTCACCGCCATGGGAGTGTCGATGGTGGTGCCGGAGTTCATTCCGCGGGAAAGTTGGAAAACCTATTCGGCGTTTACCATCGGCGCGATGATGGTGCTCTATGCCCTGTTCCTGCGCATGCAGGTGGGCCCCCACAGTTATTTCTTCAGCTATAGCTACCCCGAAAAGCGCCGCAAGAAAGAGCCGGTGGAAGCCGAGCCGAAGCCCATCAGCCTGGCTTTTTCCATCGGTGCGCTGGTGTTTGGTGTGATCGTGATCGGTGCGCTCGCCGAGATCATGTCCAAGGCTATCGACCTGGGACTGGAGGGCTCCGGCGCCCCGCCGGTCGTCACGGCGATCCTGGTGGCGGCCATTTCCGCCGCGCCGGAAATCCTCACTGCGCTGCGGGCAGCCCTGGCCAACCGCATGCAGTCGGTGGTCAACATCGCACTGGGGGCGTCGCTGTCCACGGTGATTCTGACCGTGCCGGTGATGGAAGCGATGGCGCTTTACACCGGCCAGCCATTCCAGATGGCAATGACGCCGGTGCAGACGGTGATGATCTTCATCACCTTGATCGTCAGCGCCATCAACCTCAACGATGGCGAAACCAACGCCATCGAGGGCATGACCCACTTTGTGTTGTTTTCGACGTTTGTGATGTTGTCCTTGCTGGGGCTTTAATTGTTCATAGTCCTTGTGGGAGCGAGCTTGCTCGCGATAGCGCCGGGTCAGTCAACATCGATGTTGAATGTTAGGCCGATATCGCGAGCAAGCTCGCTCCCACAGGGTGGTGGTTTGATCAGGAGGCTGCTATCAATTCCCGCGCCGCCTGGCTGTGATCGGCGATCAACCCTTTCAGGTCAAGGCCCTCGACCTGTCCGTCAATCACTCGCCACTCGCCGGCAATCATCACTCGATCCGCCCGATCCGCGCCGCACAGCAGTAGGGCGGAGATCGGGTCATGGCTGCCGGAGAAGCGCAACTCATCGAGCTTGAACAGCGCCAGGTCGGCCTGTTTGCCCACCGCCAGTTCACCGATGTCGCTGCGTCCCAGCAGTTGCGCCGACCCTCGAGTTGCCCAGCCGAGCACCCGTTCCGGGGTGATCGCTTGGGCGCCATAGCGCAGGCGCTGGATGTACAGCGCCTGGCGGGTTTCGAGGATCAAGTTCGAAGCGTCGTTGGACGCCGAGCCGTCCACGCCCAGGCCAAGCGGTGCGCCGGCGGCCGTCAATTCAAGCGTCGGGCAAATGCCCGAGGCCAGGCGCATGTTCGAACTCGGACAGTGGCAGATGCCGGTACCGGCGGCGCCGAGGCGGCTGATTTCGTCCGCGTTGAAATGAATGCCGTGGGCCAGCCAGGTGCGAGGGCCGAGCCAACCGACACTGTCCAGGTAATCCACGGTGCGCAGGCCGAATCGTTGCAGGCAGAAATCCTCTTCATCGAGGGTTTCGGCGAGGTGTGTGTGCAGGCGCACATCGAGCTCTTCGGCGAGTTCGGCGCTGGCGCTCATGATTTCGCTCGTGACCGAAAACGGCGAACACGGCGCCAGGGCGATCTGGATTTGCGCGCCCGCACCGCGTTCATGGTATCGAGCGATCAGCCGCTGGCTGTCATCGAGAATCACCTGCCCCTGCTGCACGGTCTGCTGCGGCGGCAAGCCTCCGTCGGCCTCGCCCAGGCTCATCGAGCCGCGGGTCAACATGGCGCGCATGCCCAGCTCGCGGACGCTTTGCACTTGCACGTCGATGGCGTTTTCCATTCCTTGCGGAAACAGGTAGTGGTGGTCGGCCGCCGTGGTGCAGCCCGACAGCAGCAGTTCGGCGAGTGCCACTTTGCTGGCCAGGGCGAGTTTTTCCGGTGTGAGTCGCGCCCATACCGGGTAAAGCGTCTTCAGCCATGGGAATAGCGGCTGGTTGACCACAGGCGCCCAGGCGCGGGTCAGGGTCTGATAGAAGTGATGATGAGTGTTGATCAGCCCAGGCAGGATGACGTGCTCGCGGGCATCGAAAATCTTGTCGCACGGCCGGGCAGGTTGCTGGCCGGCTCCCAGCAGTTCGACGATCACGCCGTCCTGCAACACGAGGCCACCACGGGCATCAAGATCGTTGGCGGTAAAAATGGCGAGGGGGTTTTTCAACCAGGTACGGGTCGCAGGCATGATGGCCGGCTCCTCTGAAAATGGGTTCAGGTTAGCCAGCTCAGTGATGCCCTGTCTGCTGATCCAGGGGCGCCGTGGGAGGGCGCGGTTCGGAGTTTACTCAGGTTGCCGGACGCATTTCCAGTGCCCGATAAGAATCCATGTGTGTGCGAGCTTGCTCGCGAAAGCGGCCTGACATCGAGCATCTCTGTTGGTTGATACGGCGCCATCGCGACCAAGCTCGCTCCCACAGGATTATTGGTGTTCCGCACAGGTCGGAGGGTTTACCAGGGAATCGACTCGCCTCTGTAATTGACGAAGTGATGTCCGCCCTTGCCGGCGAAGGCATTGACCTGATCGATCAGTCCGCGGGTGCTAGTCTCCACATCGATTTGCGCATCTTCCCCGCCCATATCGGTTTTCACCCAACCCGGATGCAGCGACAGTACGGTCAATGACTGCCCGTCCAATTGGCTGACAAAACTGTTGGTCATCGAATTGAGCGCGGCTTTGCTTGCCTTGTACAGCGCCAGTTCCGGCGCGTCGGGCATGGTGACGCTGCCCAGCACGGAGCTCATGAAGGCCAGCACGCCGCTGCCTTCGCGAATTTGCCCGACGAAACGCTGAGCCAGGTTGATCGGGGCCACGGCATTGGTGAAAAACAATTGGCCGACCTCAGCCAGCGTCGCGCCGCCAGGGCTTTGGTTCGCGGGGCCCTTGACCCCTGCATTGACGAAAAGCAGATCAAAGGTTTCGCCTTTGAGCTGCTGGCTCAGGGCGATGACGGCTTGCTGGTCGTCCATGTCGAGCTTCTCGACGCGTACCGGCCCCAGCGCTTTCAAGGACTCTGCGCCCTGCGGGTTGCGCACGGTGGCGGTTACGTGCCAGCCATCACTCAGAAGCGTCTTCACCAAGCCAAGGCCCAAGCCTCGGGAGGCGCCGATGATCAATGCTTTTTTTGCCGAATTCATGAGTGCTTCCTTGAGAAGAAAAAGTCACGGATTTAATGGACAGCGTTTCTTGTGCCGTTGTTTCAACGCGTGACGCCACGCGTCGGATTGGGCCAAGCTGCCCCGTAACGCCTGGTTAAAAAATGAACAAGCGGCTGCGAGCCATGCTGCTCTTGGTGATGCTGGAGCCATGAACGGGTTATCCACAGGTTGCTCCACAGTAATTGTGTGCAAGCCTTATCGTCAGGCATAAGCCCTGTACGGCTTTCTTCTAAAGGTGATAAAGCGCCGCAACCGCTTGTTTTTGGTGTGGATTTGGACAATCTTGATTTCCCTGTACGAAAAATGAACAAACCTCTGGAAGCCGCATGACAGAAGGGTTACAGCGTGATGCGCCCAGGTTATCCACAAGCGGGTGCACAGCGCATGTGGGCAAGTCCGGGACGTACATCATGGGGTTTCGCGCTCCAGGCGTATCTGCCCGCGGCTCAAGTCGGCCAGCCGCGCCTGCAATGTTTCGATGTGTTCTTCGCCCACCGCTAATTGAAGTTCCACACCATTGGCAGTGAAGCGCTCGGCATTCACCACGCCACCGCATTCGGCTGTGCGCAGTTTTACCAGGGCCAGCTCCGCGAACCCGCAAACACACTGCAGCGATACGCGGCTGATCAATTCAACTTTCTCAGCGTTTTGCAGGCATTTGTTTGCTCCGCCGCCATAGGCCCGGGCCAACCCGCCGGTACCCAGTTGGATTCCGCCGTACCAGCGAATGACCAGCACCACGACTTGGTCGCAGGCCTGGGCCTGGATGGCTGCCAGGATCGGACGTCCGGCGGTCCCGCCCGGTTCGCCATCGTCGCTGCTGCGATACTGCTCACCCAGTTTCCATGCCCAGCAATTGTGGGTGGCATCGAGGTCGCTGTGCTGCTCGATAAAGGCCTGGGCTTCGGCAGGGCTGGTGATGGGTGCGGCGAGGGTGATGAAACGGCTTTTGCGAATCTCTTCTCGGTATTCGCAAAAACCGACGAGGGTATAAGGCATGTAATCCTAGAGGTCAGGTGTCAGGCCGCAGCCTTTGAGAATGATACGGATGAGGTTGTCACCGGCGTCGATCATGTCTTGCTTGGTCAGCTTGCTACGACCGGTCACGCGACAGATCTGGGTGGCGAAGTCAGCGTAATGTTGAGTGCTGCCCCAGAGCAGGAAAATGAGGTGCACTGGATCGACCGGGTCCATTTTGCCCGCATCGATCCAGGCCTGGAAAACAGCCGCCCGGCCCGTGAACCAGGCGCGATAGTCCTGGTTGAAATACTCGCTCAGGCATTCGCCGCCGCTGATCACTTCCATGGCGAAGATCCGTGACGCCTGGGGTTGGCGGCGCGAGAACTCCATCTTGGCGCGAATATACCGGGTCAATGCCTCTGCTGGATCGTCTTCGGCTGTCAGGGAATTGAACGTGCTGTCCCATAACTCAATGATGTTGCTCAGCACCGCCACATAGAGCCCGAGCTTGTTGGTGAAGTAGTAATGCAAGTTCGCCTTGGGCAATCCGGCCTTCAAGGCGATGGTGTTCATGCTGGTGCCCTTGAAACCGTGACGGGCGAACTCATCCTCGGCGGCCCTGAGGATGGTCTCTTCGTTCTGTTGACGAATGCGGCCGGTAGGCTTGCCACCATGGGCGGGAACTTCAAAGGTCATGGACATTTCCGGGCTGGGTCTGTGGGGCGGGCAAATGCGTTCATAGCGCACCGGCGCGGATCCGACAAGTGTCGCGGCTATAAAAGCCATGCGGTGGCGGAGAATCAGCGCGTGGCGGCCAGGCTTTCGAGGAAACTTTCCAGCACCAAATGAGGACGACGCCCCTTTCGCGTGACCGACGCCAGGCTCAGGTCGTAGAAACGCGCCAAGGGCTTGAGCGCTCGCAACCGTCCTTGCTGGACCCAGAGACTGGCATAGTGGTCTGGCAGATAACCGATATAACGCCCGGTCAGGATCAGGAACGCCATGCCTTCGCGATCCGATGCGCTGGCGGTGCAGTTCAACGCCTGGTAATGGGCCTGGATGTCGGCCGGCAAACGGAACGTCGGCGCGATGGCGTCCTGGCTGTTAAGGCGCGCATCCTCGAGTTGCTGGTCATCCACATAAAACAGCGGGTGCCCCACGGCGCAATACAGCAACGAGCGCTCACTGTAGAGCGGTTGGTACTCGAGCCCGGAAAGTACACTGGCCTGGGGAACCACACCGACATGAAGGCGACCATCCAGCACGCCTTGCTCGACTTCGTTGGGGGCGATCATGCGAATCTGGATCTGCACGTCCGGCCCGCGTTCTTTCAACTGAGCCAAGGCGTGGGTGATGCGCATGTGGGGCAGGGTGACGAGGTTGTCCGTCAGGCCTATGGTCAGTTCGCCGCGCAGATGCTGGTGAAGACCGTTGACCTCGGTGCGGAAACTTTCCAGCGCACTCAATAGTTGCAGGGCCGATTGATAGACCTCACGGCCTTCTTCGGTCAGTGAAAACCCCGCACGGCCACGCTGGCACAAGCGCAGCCCAAGGCGTTGTTCCAGATCGTTCATCTGTTGGCTGATGGCCGAGCGACCGATACCAAGCACCGTTTCGGCGGCGGAAAATCCACCGCATTCCACCACGCTGCGAAAGATCCGCAGCAAGCGGATATCGAAGTCACTGACCTGGGCCAGCGGATCGGGACGACGAATGCTCATAGTTTAGTGATCCGCTGACTGAAGGTTAGAAAAGCTGGATTTCACCGACTTTATCGCCGTGGCAACTTAGCCGCAAGAACGCTTCTGATTTCATACTGTTTATGTCTTGCGAGGTTTTGTCGATGAACATGCCCGAACACGCTGTCGGTTCCCTGGCCAGCCAGCTCAAGCTGGATGCCCACTGGATGCCTTACACAGCCAATCGCAATTTCCAACGCGACCCCCGGCTGATCGTCGCGGCCGAAGGCAGTTGGCTGACGGATGACAAGGGACGCAAGGTCTACGATTCGCTGTCGGGATTGTGGACGTGCGGCGCCGGGCACACCCGCAAAGAGATCCAGGAGGCGGTCGCCAAGCAACTGGGCACCCTCGATTATTCGCCGGGATTCCAATATGGGCATCCACTGTCGTTCCAGTTGGCGGAAAAAATCACCAGCCTGACCCCGGGCAACCTCAACCATGTATTTTTCACCGACTCCGGTTCCGAGTGCGCCGATACCGCGGTGAAGATGGTTCGCGCCTACTGGCGCCTCAAGGGACAGGCCACCAAGACCAAGATGATCGGACGGGCCCGCGGTTATCACGGCGTGAACATCGCCGGCACCAGCCTGGGTGGCGTCAGCGGTAACCGCAAATTGTTCGGCCAGGCCATGATGGACGTCGATCACTTGCCCCACACCCTGCTTGCCGGCAACGCGTTCTCCCGTGGCATGCCGAAGGAGGGTGGCATCGCCTTGGCCGATGAGTTGTTGAAGCTGATCGAGTTGCACGACGCTTCGAATATCGCCGCAGTGTTTGTCGAACCCATGGCAGGGTCCGCCGGCGTCCTGGTGCCGCCAGAGGGATATCTCAAGCGTCTGCGGGAAATCTGCGATCAGCACAACATCCTGCTGGTGTTTGACGAAGTGATTACGGGGTTTGGTCGTACCGGCTCGATGTTTGGCGCCGACAGTTTTGGTGTAACGCCGGACCTGATGTGTATCGCCAAGCAAGTCACTAATGGCGCGATTCCCATGGGGGCTGTGATAGCCAGTTCCGAAATCTATCAGACGTTCATGAGCCAGCCGACGCCGGAGTACGCCGTCGAATTTCCCCATGGCTATACGTATTCGGCGCATCCGGTGGCGTGCGCGGCAGGCTTGGCTGCCCTGGACCTGTTGCAAAAGGAAAACCTGGTGCAGAGCGTGGCCGAAGTCGCGCCGCATTTTGAAAACGCCTTGCATGCTTTGAAGGGCTCGAAAAACGTCATCGACATTCGCAACTTTGGCCTTGCGGGCGCGATCCAGATCGCACCGCGCGATGGCGACGCGATCGTTCGCCCATTCGAGGCGGGCATGGCGCTGTGGAAGGCTGGGTTCTATGTGCGATTCGGTGGTGACACGCTGCAGTTCGGGCCAACGTTCAATAGCAAGCCGCAGGACCTTGATCGACTGTTCGATGCGGTTGGCGAAGTGCTGAACAAAGTCGACTGATTCCTCTTTATATAAGGACGCTCCTCGGGGGCGTCCGCTGTCCGATTTGTCTGGAGTCCCCATGAGTCTCATTCCGCATTTGATCAATGGCGAGCTGCTGAGCGACAACGCGCGCACCGCCGACGTGTTCAACCCATCCACCGGACAGGCGATCCATAAGGTACCGCTGGCGGATCGCGCAACCATTCAACACGCCATCGACGCTGCCAAGGCGGCTTTCCCGGCCTGGCGCAATACGCCGGCGGCGAAGCGCGCCCAGGTCATGTTTCGTTTCAAGCAGTTGCTGGAGCAGAACGAGTCGCGTATCGCGCAGTTGATCAGCGAAGAACATGGCAAGACTCTGGAAGATGCCGCCGGTGAGCTCAAGCGCGGTATTGAAAACGTCGAGTTTGCCTGTGCCGCGCCGGAAATCCTGAAGGGCGAATACAGTCGCAACGTAGGACCCAATATTGACGCCTGGTCAGACTTCCAGCCTTTGGGGGTCGTGGCGGGTATCACACCGTTCAACTTCCCGGCGATGGTGCCGTTGTGGATGTACCCACTGGCTATCGTCTGTGGCAACTGCTTCATTCTCAAGCCTTCCGAGCGCGATCCGAGCTCGACACTGCTGATCGCCCAGCTGTTGCTGGAGGCCGGTTTGCCCAAGGGCGTTCTGAGCGTGGTCCACGGTGACAAGGCGGCGGTGGATGCATTGATCGAGGCACCGGAAGTGAAGGCGCTGAGTTTTGTCGGATCGACGCCGATTGCCGAATACATCTATGCCGAGGGGACTCGCCGCGGCAAGCGTGTGCAGGCATTGGGTGGGGCGAAGAACCATGCGGTGCTCATGCCTGATGCTGACCTGGACAATGCGGTCAGTGCGCTGATGGGCGCGGCGTACGGTTCGTGCGGCGAGCGTTGCATGGCGATTTCGGTGGCGGTGTGTGTCGGCGATCAGGTGGCGGATGCGCTGGTCGCCAAGTTGGTGCCGCAGATCCAGGCGCTGAAGATCGGCGCGGGGACTTCGTGTGGACTGGACATGGGGCCGCTTGTTACTGGCCAGCATCGCGACAAGGTCAGTGGCTATATAGAAGAAGGTGTGTCGGCGGGGGCATCATTGATTGTCGATGGCCGTGGCTTGAAAGTTACCGGGCACGAGGAAGGCTTTTTCCTGGGCGGCTGCCTGTTCGATCGCGTGACCCCCGAGATGCGCATCTATAAAGAAGAAATCTTTGGACCGGTGCTGTGTATCGTCCGCGTCAACAGCCTCGAAGAGGCGATGCAGTTGATCAACGATCACGAGTATGGCAACGGCACCTGCATCTTCACCCGTGACGGCGAAGCTGCGCGGTTGTTCTGTGATGAGATTGAAGTCGGCATGGTCGGCGTCAACGTCCCGTTGCCGGTGCCTGTGGCTTATCACAGCTTTGGTGGTTGGAAGCGTTCGCTGTTTGGCGACCTGCATGCCTACGGCCCGGATGGGGTGCGCTTCTACACCCGTCGCAAGGCGATTACCCAGCGCTGGCCGCAGCGTGCCAGCCACGAGGCTTCACAGTTCGCATTCCCCAGTTTGTAATCGATAAAGTACAGAAGCCGGTACCCTTGGGTACCGGCTTCTGTGTTTACAGGGGCTTTTTGACTGATATGACAGAATTATGAAAATAACGGTTGACGGCAGATTCCAGGTGTCTATAATTCGCCCCACTTCCGGCGCAGTCGAAACGGAAAACTCCTTGAGTTTCAATGAGTTAAGTAGGTTTCGACAGGCTAGGTGCTTCAGTTCATCGAAGCGCTGAAGGAGTTGATAGAGTGGTGTTGTTTGGCTCTATCGGCGATTCGATCTTCTCGATCGAAAGCGGTGAAAAAGAGGTGTTGACAGCAGCGAGTAACGCTGTAGAATTCGCCTCCCGCTAACGAGAGATCGAAAGCGCAAGTGGTTGAAGTTGTTAAGGATTTCCAGGCGAAACTTTGAAAGCTTCTTAAAATAACCGCTTGACAGATACACGGGGCGCTGTAGAATGCGCGCCTCGGTTGAGACGAAAGGCTCAATCCACCGCTCTTTAACAACTGAATCAAGCAATTCGTGTGGGTGCTTGTGGAGTCAGACTGCTAGTCAACAGATTATCAGCATCACAAGTTACTCCGCGAGAAATCAAAGATGTAACCAACGATTGCTGAGCCAGGTTTAGGGTTTTCTCAAAACCCAAAGATGTTTGAACTGAAGAGTTTGATCATGGCTCAGATTGAACGCTGGCGGCAGGCCTAACACATGCAAGTCGAGCGGTAGAGAGGTGCTTGCACCTCTTGAGAGCGGCGGACGGGTGAGTAATGCCTAGGAATCTGCCTGGTAGTGGGGGATAACGCTCGGAAACGGACGCTAATACCGCATACGTCCTACGGGAGAAAGCAGGGGACCTTCGGGCCTTGCGCTATCAGATGAGCCTAGGTCGGATTAGCTAGTTGGTGAGGTAATGGCTCACCAAGGCGACGATCCGTAACTGGTCTGAGAGGATGATCAGTCACACTGGAACTGAGACACGGTCCAGACTCCTACGGGAGGCAGCAGTGGGGAATATTGGACAATGGGCGAAAGCCTGATCCAGCCATGCCGCGTGTGTGAAGAAGGTCTTCGGATTGTAAAGCACTTTAAGTTGGGAGGAAGGGCATTAACCTAATACGTTAGTGTTTTGACGTTACCGACAGAATAAGCACCGGCTAACTCTGTGCCAGCAGCCGCGGTAATACAGAGGGTGCAAGCGTTAATCGGAATTACTGGGCGTAAAGCGCGCGTAGGTGGTTCGTTAAGTTGGATGTGAAATCCCCGGGCTCAACCTGGGAACTGCATTCAAAACTGTCGAGCTAGAGTATGGTAGAGGGTGGTGGAATTTCCTGTGTAGCGGTGAAATGCGTAGATATAGGAAGGAACACCAGTGGCGAAGGCGACCACCTGGACTGATACTGACACTGAGGTGCGAAAGCGTGGGGAGCAAACAGGATTAGATACCCTGGTAGTCCACGCCGTAAACGATGTCAACTAGCCGTTGGGAGCCTTGAGCTCTTAGTGGCGCAGCTAACGCATTAAGTTGACCGCCTGGGGAGTACGGCCGCAAGGTTAAAACTCAAATGAATTGACGGGGGCCCGCACAAGCGGTGGAGCATGTGGTTTAATTCGAAGCAACGCGAAGAACCTTACCAGGCCTTGACATCCAATGAACTTTCCAGAGATGGATTGGTGCCTTCGGGAACATTGAGACAGGTGCTGCATGGCTGTCGTCAGCTCGTGTCGTGAGATGTTGGGTTAAGTCCCGTAACGAGCGCAACCCTTGTCCTTAGTTACCAGCACGTTATGGTGGGCACTCTAAGGAGACTGCCGGTGACAAACCGGAGGAAGGTGGGGATGACGTCAAGTCATCATGGCCCTTACGGCCTGGGCTACACACGTGCTACAATGGTCGGTACAGAGGGTTGCCAAGCCGCGAGGTGGAGCTAATCCCACAAAACCGATCGTAGTCCGGATCGCAGTCTGCAACTCGACTGCGTGAAGTCGGAATCGCTAGTAATCGCGAATCAGAATGTCGCGGTGAATACGTTCCCGGGCCTTGTACACACCGCCCGTCACACCATGGGAGTGGGTTGCACCAGAAGTAGCTAGTCTAACCTTCGGGGGGACGGTTACCACGGTGTGATTCATGACTGGGGTGAAGTCGTAACAAGGTAGCCGTAGGGGAACCTGCGGCTGGATCACCTCCTTAATCGACGACCGCAGCTGCTCCATGAGCTCCCACACGAATTGCTTGATTCATTGAAGAAGACGAAAGAAGCAGCCCGAAATTGGGTCTGTAGCTCAGTTGGTTAGAGCGCACCCCTGATAAGGGTGAGGTCGGCAGTTCGAATCTGCCCAGACCCACCAATTTTGTGTGGGAAACGCCTGTAGAAATACGGGGCCATAGCTCAGCTGGGAGAGCGCCTGCCTTGCACGCAGGAGGTCAGCGGTTCGATCCCGCTTGGCTCCACCACTACTGCTTCGATTGTATAAAGCTTAGAAATGAGCATTCCATCGGTTCGATGGTGAATGTTGATTTCTAGTCTTTGACTAGTTCGTTCTTTAAAAATTTGGGTATGTGATAGAAAGATAGACTGAACGTTACTTTCACTGGTAACGGATCAGGCTAAGGTAAAATTTGTGAGTTCTCTTAGTTGAGAAATTCGAATTTTCGGCGAATGTCGTCTTCACAGTATAACCAGATTGCTTGGGGTTATATGGTCAAGTGAAGAAGCGCATACGGTGGATGCCTTGGCAGTCAGAGGCGATGAAAGACGTGGTAGCCTGCGAAAAGCTTCGGGGAGTCGGCAAACAGACTTTGATCCGGAGATGTCTGAATGGGGGAACCCAGCCATCATAAGATGGTTATCTTGTACTGAATACATAGGTGCAAGAGGCGAACCAGGGGAACTGAAACATCTAAGTACCCTGAGGAAAAGAAATCAACCGAGATTCCCTTAGTAGTGGCGAGCGAACGGGGACTAGCCCTTAAGCTTCTTTGATTTTAGCGGAACGCTCTGGAAAGTGCGGCCATAGTGGGTGATAGCCCTGTACGCGAAAGGATCTTAGAAGTGAAATCGAGTAGGACGGAGCACGAGAAACTTTGTCTGAATATGGGGGGACCATCCTCCAAGGCTAAATACTACTGACTGACCGATAGTGAACTAGTACCGTGAGGGAAAGGCGAAAAGAACCCCGGAGAGGGGAGTGAAATAGATCCTGAAACCGTATGCGTACAAGCAGTGGGAGCCCACTTTGTTGGGTGACTGCGTACCTTTTGTATAATGGGTCAGCGACTTATTTTCAGTGGCGAGCTTAACCGAATAGGGGAGGCGTAGCGAAAGCGAGTCTTAATAGGGCGTCTAGTCGCTGGGAATAGACCCGAAACCGGGCGATCTATCCATGGGCAGGTTGAAAGTTAGGTAACACTGACTGGAGGACCGAACCGACTACCGTTGAAAAGTTAGCGGATGACCTGTGGATCGGAGTGAAAGGCTAATCAAGCTCGGAGATAGCTGGTTCTCCTCGAAAGCTATTTAGGTAGCGCCTCATGTATCACTGTAGGGGGTAGAGCACTGTTTCGGCTAGGGGGTCATCCCGACTTACCAAACCGATGCAAACTCCGAATACCTACAAGTGCCGAGCATGGGAGACACACGGCGGGTGCTAACGTCCGTCGTGAAAAGGGAAACAACCCAGACCGTCAGCTAAGGTCCCAAAGTTATGGTTAAGTGGGAAACGATGTGGGAAGGCTTAGACAGCTAGGAGGTTGGCTTAGAAGCAGCCACCCTTTAAAGAAAGCGTAATAGCTCACTAGTCGAGTCGGCCTGCGCGGAAGATGTAACGGGGCTCAAACCATACACCGAAGCTACGGGTATCACGCAAGTGATGCGGTAGAGGAGCGTTCTGTAAGCCTGTGAAGGTGAGTTGAGAAGCTTGCTGGAGGTATCAGAAGTGCGAATGCTGACATGAGTAACGACAATGGGTGTGAAAAACACCCACGCCGAAAGACCAAGGTTTCCTGCGCAACGTTAATCGACGCAGGGTTAGTCGGTCCCTAAGGCGAGGCTGAAAAGCGTAGTCGATGGAAAACAGGTTAATATTCCTGTACTTCTGGTTATTGCGATGGAGGGACGGAGAAGGCTAGGCCAGCTTGGCGTTGGTTGTCCAAGTTTAAGGTGGTAGGCTGGGATCTTAGGTAAATCCGGGATCTCAAGGCCGAGAGCTGATGACGAGTTACCCTTTGGGTGACGAAGTGGTTGATGCCATGCTTCCAAGAAAAGCTTCTAAGCTTCAGGTAACCAGGAACCGTACCCCAAACCGACACAGGTGGTTGGGTAGAGAATACCAAGGCGCTTGAGAGAACTCGGGTGAAGGAACTAGGCAAAATGGCACCGTAACTTCGGGAGAAGGTGCGCCGGTGAGGGTGAAGCACTTGCTGCGTAAGCCCACGCCGGTCGAAGATACCAGGCCGCTGCGACTGTTTATTAAAAACACAGCACTCTGCAAACACGAAAGTGGACGTATAGGGTGTGACGCCTGCCCGGTGCCGGAAGGTTAATTGATGGGGTTAGCTAACGCGAAGCTCTTGATCGAAGCCCCGGTAAACGGCGGCCGTAACTATAACGGTCCTAAGGTAGCGAAATTCCTTGTCGGGTAAGTTCCGACCTGCACGAATGGCGTAACGATGGCGGCGCTGTCTCCACCCGAGACTCAGTGAAATTGAAATCGCTGTGAAGATGCAGTGTATCCGCGGCTAGACGGAAAGACCCCGTGAACCTTTACTATAGCTTTGCACTGGACTTTGAATTTGCTTGTGTAGGATAGGTGGGAGGCTTTGAAGCGTGGACGCCAGTCTGCGTGGAGCCATCCTTGAAATACCACCCTGGCAACTTTGAGGTTCTAACTCAGGTCCGTTATCCGGATCGAGGACAGTGTATGGTGGGTAGTTTGACTGGGGCGGTCTCCTCCTAAAGAGTAACGGAGGAGTACGAAGGTGCGCTCAGACCGGTCGGAAATCGGTCGTAGAGTATAAAGGCAAAAGCGCGCTTGACTGCGAGACAGACACGTCGAGCAGGTACGAAAGTAGGTCTTAGTGATCCGGTGGTTCTGTATGGAAGGGCCATCGCTCAACGGATAAAAGGTACTCCGGGGATAACAGGCTGATACCGCCCAAGAGTTCATATCGACGGCGGTGTTTGGCACCTCGATGTCGGCTCATCACATCCTGGGGCTGAAGCCGGTCCCAAGGGTATGGCTGTTCGCCATTTAAAGTGGTACGCGAGCTGGGTTTAGAACGTCGTGAGACAGTTCGGTCCCTATCTGCCGTGGACGTTTGAGATTTGAGAGGGGCTGCTCCTAGTACGAGAGGACCGGAGTGGACGAACCTCTGGTGTTCCGGTTGTCACGCCAGTGGCATTGCCGGGTAGCTATGTTCGGAAAAGATAACCGCTGAAAGCATCTAAGCGGGAAACTTGCCTCAAGATGAGATCTCACTGGGACCTTGAGTCCCCTGAAGGGCCGTCGAAGACTACGACGTTGATAGGCAGGGTGTGTAAGCGCTGTGAGGCGTTGAGCTAACCTGTACTAATTGCCCGTGAGGCTTGACCATATAACACCCAAGCAATCTGTAGACTCGAAAGAGACCAGATTGCGGTGTGTGAAGACGAGATGAACCGAAAGTTCGAGTCAAAACCCACAAACTATCGCATACCCATTCGCTGGAACGTGACCGTAAGGCACGCGCTGGCTACCGAATTTCTTGACGACCATAGAGCATTGGAACCACCTGATCCCATCCCGAACTCAGAAGTGAAACGATGCATCGCCGATGGTAGTGTGGGGTTTCCCCATGTGAGAGTAGGTCATCGTCAAGATTAAATTCCGAAACCCCTATCTGCTGACGCAGGTAGGGGTTTTGTTTTGCTCGCAGGAAAGTTCTTACGACAAGCGCAGACAGCTCCCGGCTGTCACAGCCCCCCGACAGTGCTAAGGTTCTGCCCTAGCTTTTGCATTTTCAAGGATGCCTTTCATGCCGGACGCAACGTCCCTTAGCCCAGCTTTCATGGTGGTTCACGGGAATCGCCTTGATGAGTTGCGCAGCCTGGTGATCAGCCTGATGCGGCGTTATCCGCTGGCCCCTCTTGAAAATGAAATCGCGCTGGTACAGAGCAATGGTATTGCCCAATGGCTTAAGCTCGCGCTGGCTGAAGACCCGGAAGACGACGATACCGGCGGTTGTGGCATTGCGGCAGCCATCGACGTGCAGTTGCCAGGTAGCTTCATGTGGCAGCTCTATCGAATGGTGCTCGGGCGTGATGAAATCCCTGCCAAGTCCCTCTTGGACAAGGCCCCGCTCACATGGAGGCTGATGCGTCTCCTGCCACAGCTGATTGAACAGCCTCATTTCGAACCCCTGCGACGTTTTCTCACTCATGACGCTGACTTGCGCAAGCGGTACCAACTGTCCGAGCGTCTGGCGGACCTGTTTGACCAATATCAGGTCTACCGAGCCGACTGGCTCGAGGATTGGGCACAGGGACGACACCAGACGAGAAACGTCCGCGGTGAAATCAAGCCGCTCGCGGCGGCCAATTGCTGGCAAGCGGAACTGTGGCGAGCCCTGTTGCTGGATGTAGGTGAGAAGGGCATGGCCCAAAGTCGTGCCGGTGTTCATCAGCGCTATCTGGAGTGCATCAACAGCCTGGAAGCCGCTCCACAAGGACTGCCTGCGCGAGTAATTGTCTTTGGCATATCGTCATTGCCCGCCCAAGTCCTCGAGGCTCTCGCCGGGCTCTCACGGTTTAGCCAGGTTTTGCTGTGTGTCCACAACCCATGCCGACATCATTGGGCTGATATCGTGGCCGACAAGGACTTGCTTCGCCATCAATACAAACGGCAGGCACGCAAGAGCGGCATGCCGGAAATCCTCGACTCGCAAACGTTGCATCAACATGCTCATCCTTTATTGGCGGCCTGGGGAAAACAGGGGCGCGACTATATCAATCTGCTCGACAGTTACGATGACCCCACGACCTATCGCTCGGTGTTCCGCGAAGGGCGAATCGATCTGTTCAGCGACGGCCAACCTGCCACCCTCCTCAGCCAGTTGCAGAATGACATTCTTGAATTGCGTCCCTTGGACGAAACTCGAGAGCAATGGCCAGCGGTCGATACCCAGCAAGATGAGTCCATCCGCTTCCATATCGCCCACAGCGCGCAACGCGAAGTCGAGATCCTGCATGATCAGCTCCTTGCTCAGTTCAGCAAGGATCCGACCTTGCGTCCTCGCGACATTATCGTCATGGTCCCGGATATCGACAGTTACGCGCCGCATATTCGTGCGGTGTTCGGTCAACTTGATAAATTCGATAGTCGTTTCATTCCATTTACCCTGACCGACCAAGGCCAGCGTGGACGTGACCCGCTTCTGATCGCAGTCGAACATCTGCTCAAGCTTCCTGATAGTCGCTTTCCAGTCAGCGAGATCCTTGATCTGCTCGACGTCCCGGCGTTGCGCGAGCGGTTTGGCATTGGCGAGTCCGATTTGCCAACGCTGCACCGTTGGATCGAGGGGGCCGGCATCCGTTGGGGAATGAGTGCCGAACATCGTGCCGGGCTGGGTTTGCCCGCAGAGCTTGAACAGAACAGCTGGCGTTTCGGCCTGCGTCGCATGTTATTAGGGTATGCGGTCGGCAATTCGCAGGCTTACGAAGGCATCGAGCCGTACGACGAAATCGGCGGTCTCGATGCGGCGTTGATCGGTCCTTTAGTGGCGTTGCTGGATGCCTTGGAAGTCGCTCATCAGGAGCTCAGCCAGCCAGCATCGCCCCAGGAATGGGGCGCGCGCCTGCATGACCTGGTGCAGCTGTTCTTCCTGGCAAGTAATGAACACGACGATTATCTACTGACCCAGCTCGAAGACCTGCGTGAGAGCTGGCTGGAAACCTGCGAGTCGGTTGCCCTGCACGATGAGCTGCCATTGACGGTCGTAAGGGAGGCCTGGCTGGCCGGGTTGGACCAAGGGCGATTGTCCCAGCGCTTCCTGGCTGGGGCGGTCAACTTTTGTACCCTCATGCCGATGCGAGCAATCCCTTTCAAACTGGTCTGTTTGCTGGGAATGAATGACGGTGACTACCCTCGCGCCCAACCGCCCTTGGACTTCGACCTGATGGGCAGCGATTATCGGCCTGGCGATCGCTCCCGGCGCGAGGATGATCGGTACTTGATGTTGGAAGCGCTTCTTTCAGCACGGGAGAAACTCTACATCAGTTGGGTGGGACGCAGCATTCGTGACAATAGCGAACGACCGCCCTCCGTTCTCGTCGGCCAGCTACGCGATCATCTTGCCAGTGGCTGGCGGTTGGCAGATGGCAAGGGAAGCCTTCTTGGCGCGCTCACCCAGGAGCATCCTTTACAACCGTTCAGTGCCCGCTATTTTTACCAGGGCGATCAGCTATTCAGTTATGCCAGCGAATGGCGAGTGCTGCACGACGCCCAGGATCACACGCAGATGTCTCAGCGATTGGCCCCCTATGTCCAGGAAGAACCCTTGGGACTTGGTCAGTTGCAGGATTTCCTGCGCAATCCTGTCCGTCATTTTTTCAGCCAGCGACTCAAAGTGTTTTTCGAGACCATCGAAGCTCCCCTGGCGGATGATGAGCCTTTCGTGCTTGATGCGTTGCAGCGTTACAGCCTGAGTGACAGCCTGCTCGAGGCAGCTCTCGTTCGCCTCGATCAACCGGATCTTGCATTGCAGGCGCATGCCAAACGACTTCAGAACAGCGGCCTGTTACCCATGGCTGGTTTTGGTGAAAGCATGCAGCGTGAATTGATCGAGCCATTGCCTGACCTGCTCCAACGTTACCAACAACTCCTGGCGCTGTGGCCGACTCCATTGACGAGCGCCGTACCCATCAGTCTGCAATTGGAAGAAGTCAGTGTCGAAGGCTGGCTCAGTGGTCTGCACCAGCGATCTGATGGTGCTGTGTTGGCGATTACCGCCATCCCCAACAGCATCGGTTCCACCAAGACTCGAAAATGGCATCGCCTGATACGACCTTGGGTGAACCATCTGGTCGCCTGTGCCAGCGGTCTCTCAATGACAACTGCATTGGTCGCCAGTGATGACAGCTTGCTGTTGGCGCCTTTTGACGAAGCCGTTTCGCAAAGACTGCTCGGTGATCTGTTGCAGGCCTGGCAGACAGGCATGCGTGAGCCGCTGCCGATCGCGGTGAAGACTGCTTTTGCCTGGCTCGGTCAGAGCGACCCCGGAAAGGCAGAAGCCGCGGCTCGAAAAGCCTACGAAGGCGACGGTCTGAATTTCGAAGGCGAGCGGCGGGAAAGCCCGGCCCTGGCCCGACAGTTCGCTGACTTTGACGCGCTCACCGCAGACGAAACGTTTCCCGACTGGTGCGATGCGCTCTATCGACCGTTATTCGAAGCGCCCTGGCGTTCACTGGTCGAAGAGGACGCGCGTTCATGAGTCGGCAAGCTCCGTTGGCCCTGGCCTTCCCACTGCGTGGCAGTCAGTTGATCGAGGCCAGCGCCGGTACTGGCAAGACCTTCACCATTTCGGCTTTGTACTTGCGCCTGGTATTGGGCCACGGCGGATCGGCGGCTGGATTCGGTCGCGAACTGCTTCCCCCGCAGATCCTGGTGGTGACCTTTACCGACGCCGCCACCAAGGAGTTGCGTGACCGTATCCGTACGCGCCTGGCAGAGGCGGCGCGTTTTTTTCGCGACGAAATTCCTGCTCCGGACTCGTTGGTAACGGCGTTGCGTGACGAGTTTGACAAAGGGCAATGGCCTGCCTGTGCCAACCGGCTCGATATTGCCGCGCAATGGATGGATGAGGCCGCTGTTTCGACTATCCATGGCTGGTGCCAGCGCATGTTACGCGAGCATGCTTTCGACAGTGGCAGCTTGTTTACCCAGACCCTGGAAACCGATCACAGCGAATTGCTCGGCGAAGTGCTACGCGACTACTGGCGGCTGTTCTGCTACTCGATGCAAGGCGAGGCGTTGGATTGGGTGCGCACCCACTGGGGTGGACCTGCGGCGTTGTTGCCACGAGTGAAAGGCCTGTTTTCCAACGGGCGTGGCAATGATGATGGGCTTGAGCCCGCCGAGCTTATCGCCGCATCCCTGCAGGAGCGCAGCGCTGCCCTGCTTGATCTCAAGGCGCCGTGGCGTCAATGGGCAGTGGAATTGCTGGAGATATGCCAGCAAGGCGTTGCGAGTAAAAGCGTCGATGGTCGCAAGATGCAAGCTCGTTATTTTGAGCCGTGGTTTCAGAAGATCACGGCCTGGGTAGAGGATGAAAGTGTTGAGCTTTTGGACATCGGCACGGGATTCACGCGGTTGACACCAGAGGGGATGGCCGAAGCCTGGAAGGGGGAAGTGCCAAGTCATCCCGGCCTGGACGCGATGTCAGGGCTCAAGGCGAGCCTGGATGCATTGCCGACACCCGATGCCGCCGTGTTGCAGCATGCCGCGCAATGGGTAGGGGAGCGCTTCGAGGCGGAAAAGCGTCGCCGAGCGGAAATGGGCTTCGACGATATGTTGTTGCGTCTGGACGCGGCTCTGCAGGCTGAAGGCGGGGAACGTCTGGCGAGCGTGATTCGTGAGCAGTTTCCGGTCGCTCTGATCGATGAGTTCCAGGACACCGACCCGGTCCAGTACCGGATCTTCGAAAGTATCTATCGCATCAAGGACAACGACCCCGAAACAGGGCTGTTCCTGATCGGCGACCCGAAACAGGCCATTTATGCTTTTCGGGGCGCCGACATCTATACCTACCTGCGCGCCCGGGAAGCCACTGCCGGCAGGTTGCATACGCTGGGAACGAACTTCCGTTCCAGCCATGCCATGGTCGGCGCCGTGAACCATATTTTCCAGAACGCAGAAACCCGTAAAAAAGGGCGCGGGGCTTTCCTGTTCCGTGAGCCATCGGGTGAGAATCCGGTGCCGTTCCTGGCAGTGGGATCCCAAGGGCGAAAGGAGTCCTTGCTGATCGCAGGACAAACCGTCCCCGCATTGAATATCTGGCACCTGGCCTCGGACCAACCGCTCTCTGGCGCGATGTATCGGCAACACATGGCCGCTGCCTGCGCCAGCGAGATCACTGCGCTGCTCAACGGCGGCCAGTCGGGGCGTGATGGGTTTGTCAGTGACGGGGATACCTTGCGTGGGTTGCTGCCGGCGGATATCGCCATTCTGGTTCGAGATGGCAAGGAAGCGCAGGCCGTGCGCGGCGAATTGTCTGCACGAGGCGTACGAAGCGTCTACCTGTCCGACAAGGATTCGGTGTTTGCGGCGCAGGAGGCACGGGACTTGCTGACCTGGCTGAAGGCGTGCGCCGAGCCGGATGCCGAACGTCCATTGCGAGCGGCGCTGGCCAGCATCACATTGGACTTGCCGCTTACGGAGCTGGAGCGACTTAACCAGGATGAGCTGGCATGGGAAAGTCGCGTAATGCAGTTTCGTGGCTATCGGCTGGTCTGGCGTACCCAGGGTGTGCTGCCGATGTTGCGACGCCTGCTGCACGATTTCAAACTGCCCCAGGCCTTGATGACGCGTGGCGACGGCGAGCGGGTGCTGACCAATTTGCTCCATCTGTGCGAACTGTTGCAGCAGGCTGCCGTCGAGCTGGATGGCGAGCAGGCGCTGATTCGATACCTGTCCGAGCATCTGGCGTTGACCGGGCAGGCCGGCGAAGAACAGATCCTTCGCCTGGAAAGCGATGAGCAGTTGGTCAAAGTGGTGACGATCCACAAATCCAAGGGGCTTGAATATCCGTTGGTCTTCCTGCCGTTCATTTGCTCGACGAAACCGGTGGACGGCAGCCGATTGCCTTTGCATTACCACGACGAAGCCGGCCAGGCGCAAATCAGTCTCACGCCGACCCCCGAATTGATCGCCAAGGCCGATGACGAACGCTTGGCCGAAGACCTGCGCCTCCTGTATGTGGCGCTGACTCGCGCCCAACACGCCTGTTGGCTGGGTGTCGCCGATCTCAAGCGTGGCAGCAACAGCCGCTCCATCCTGCACCTGTCGGCGCTGGGTTATCTGTTGGGCGGCGGCGCACCGTTGACGGAGTCGGTGGCGTTGCGGCAATGGCTGGAAGATTTGCAACAAGGCAGCCAAGCGGTGAACTGCCAGGATATGCCCCAGGCCAAGGACGAACACTACCGGCCTGCGCAAAACGAAGCGGTATTGCATGCACCTTTGTTGCCGGTACGCAAAGCCAGCGAGAACTGGTGGATCGCTTCCTATAGCGCATTGCGCCTGGGCGAAACGCTTAGCGCAGGAGGGGACACCGCACCGGAAAACCCACAGGCGCAGAAACAGTTCGATGATGAGCGTCTTGACCCGGATGCCCCCAGGGAAGTGGTTGCTGTCGGCGGCGACATCCATCGCTTTCCACGTGGCCCGAACCCGGGCACGTTCCTGCACGGTCTTCTGGAGTGGTCGGCCAGGGAAGGATTTACCACCACGCCAGCGTTAATCGAGGATGCTATTGCCCGGCGTTGCAACCGCCGAGGCTGGAAAGGCTGGATCACCACGCTTGGCGACTGGTTGCAGCACCTGATCACAACGCCTTTGCATATCGGTGGCGGCCAGGCTCCGGTGTTGTTGACGCAACTGACTCGCTTCCAGGTCGAAATGGAGTTCTGGTTCGCCAGCCACAAAGTCGATGTGCTCAAGCTTGACGAACTTGTCTGCCGATTCACCCATGGCGGCGTGGCTCGCATCGCGGCGGAGCCGGTGTTGCTCAACGGCATGTTCAAGGGTTTCATCGACTTGACCTTCGAACATGACGGTCGGTACTACGTCGCTGATTACAAGTCCAACTGGCTGGGGGCTGATGACACGGCCTACACCGTGCAGGCGATGGAGCAATCGATCCTGGATAATCGCTACGAGTTGCAATACGTCCTGTACCTGTTGGCGCTGCATCGCCAGCTCAAGGCACGCTTGCCCGACTATGACTACGACCGGCATGTCGGCGGAGCGTTGTATATATTCTTGCGTGGCACGCGCGCAGCCAGCCAGGGCGTGTATTTCACCAAGCCCCCGCGAGCCTTGATCGAACAACTCGATCGCCTGTTCCAAGGGGCGCCCGAACCCAAGGCCGAACCGGCGTGGGTACAGGGAGAACTGTTATGAGTCGTTCCTTTGCCGACCTGCTCCCCAAACCGTCCGAAGACGAGAGCCTGGCCAACCTTGCGCCGCTGAGTCAGGCGAGTGATCTGTTGCTGCTGCTCACGCGCTGGGTGGAGCGCGGCTGGCTTCGAGCCCTGGACAAGGCGTTTGTCGCGTTCCTCCATGAGCTGGAGCCCGACGATGACCCGCTGGTACTGCTCGCCGCGGCACTGACCAGTCACCAACTGGGTCATGGGCACGTCTGTCTGGATCTGTTCGAGACACTCAGCGAGCCGGACTTCGCACTGTCGCTCCCGCCCGAGGGCGACGTTCAGACAGGCGCAACGCTGTTGCCGTCGCAAATACTGCAAGCCCTGGACCCCGCCCATTGGTGCAAGGTCCTGGCATCCAGCCGCCTGGTTGCCTTGGCGGTCGACATGGCTGAAGAGGCACAGCAGCGGCCGTTGGTGCTGTCGGGCAAACGCCTCTATCTGCGCCGTTACTGGGCCTATGAACGGCGGATCGATGAAGCATTGCGTCAACGGCTGGCCGATCATGGCGCAGCGCCCAATGACCTGCGCGAACGCCTTGCGGGATTGTTCGGAGAGGCCAGTGCCACAGGACCGATCGACTGGCAGAAGCTGGCCTGCGCGCTGGCGACCCGGAGCGCTTTCAGCATCGTGACTGGCGGCCCGGGTACCGGCAAGACCACCACGGTTGTGCGTCTGCTTGCCTTGTTGCAGGCACCGGCTGTCGAGGCTGGGAAACCGCTGCGTATTCGCCTGGCCGCGCCCACTGGCAAGGCAGCGGCGCGCTTGACCGAGTCCATCAGCCAGCAAGTCCGGACGCTGGATGTGACCGATGGCGTGCGCGAGCGCATTCCCTGCGATGTCACCACCGTCCATCGATTGTTGGGCAGTCGCCCTGGCACTCGGCATTTTCGCCATCATCGGGGCAATCGCTTGCCACTGGATGTGCTGGTGGTTGATGAAGCGTCAATGATCGACCTGGAAATGATGGCGAATTTGCTGGATGCGCTGCCGTCCCATGCACGGCTGGTGCTGCTGGGTGACAAGGACCAGTTGGCGTCGGTGGAGGCGGGGGCGGTACTGGGGGATTTATGTCGAGATGCCGAGGAGGGCTGGTATAGCCCGCAGACCCTGGCGTGGCTCGAGGCCGTCAGCGGTGAGAACCTGGCGGCCAGCGACCTGAAGCAGGACCTCCATGGCGCTCATCCTTTGGCCCAGCAGGTGGTCATGCTCAGGCATTCCCGGCGCTTTGGCGAAGGCAGCGGTATTGGGCAATTGGCCCGCAGCGTGAATCAGCAACAGCCGGAGAAAGCCCGTCAGGTACTGCAGGGCGGTCACTATGCGGACCTGTTTTTCCTTGGGCTCAAAGGCGAGCATGACGGAGTGCTGGAGCGTTTTCTGCTCGATGGCCAAGCAGACGGCCCGCAAGGGTATCGGCATTACCTGAATCTGCTGCGGCAACGGCGCCCGGACATTTCTCGTCCGTTGGAAGATGGTTGCTGGACGGATTGGGCCAGGGATGTCCTGGCGGCATTCGACGAGTTCCAGTTGCTCTGTGCCGTGCGCAAGGGCCCGTGGGGTGTCGAGGGGCTGAATCAGCGGATCACGGCTGCGTTGCTCAAGGCTCGCTTGATCGACAGCGACCATCTCTGGTACGAGGGACGCCCTGTACTGATGACTCGCAACGACTACGGACTGGGGTTGATGAATGGCGATATCGGCATCGCCCTCAAGCTGCCTGAGCGTGACGGGCCTGATGCGGGCAGACAGGTGTTGAGAGTGGCCTTCCCCCGTAACGATGGCCAAGGTGGCGTGCGTTTTGTCCTGCCCAGTCGCCTGAATGATGTGGAAACCGTATACGCCATGACGGTGCACAAGTCCCAAGGCTCGGAGTTCGCCCATACGGCGCTCATCCTTCCCGATGCGTTGAACCCCGTGTTGACCAAGGAACTGGTATACACCGCGATTACCCGGGGCAAGCAATGGTTCAGCCTCATAGAACCGAGAGCCGGGGTATTCGAGGAGGCCGTCCGCCGCAAGGTCAAGCGCCTGAGTGGGTTGATGTTGGAATGGGAACAAGGTGGCTGATTGCTCAACGTTCACCTTTAATGCTTCGATCGCGATTCTGCCTGTTTTTTGTCGGAAATCGCCGTAGGTCACTGTCTCGCTGGCTTTTTGACACTGTGTTATCGTTTCGGCACTTATCTTAATCAGAGATCATCCAGGATGGTGGCAGTTCGGGGGGCAGCGTACAGCAAGGACTGGAAGCCTCATGTGCTTGCCGGCTTCCTGTGGGTGCTGTCATTCGTGGTGGGCGCTCAAGAACAGGCCGCCACCGACCGAGCCGACCAGCGCGCCGAAGCGGTCACCCAGGTCGTGCTGGGTATCCTCAGCTATGCCCGGTGGCCTGTGGAGCCGACACAACTACAGCTCTGCATCGTTGGCCCGACCCAATACACCGATGTGCTTGTCAAAGGTACGACCCAGGCCACGGGCCGGCCGGTGTCCGTGCAACGGGTGCTGGCCGATCATCCTGGCATCGCCAACGACTGCAACGCCGTCTACATCGGCAGGCTGACCAGCGATGAACGCTCGCGCCTGTTCGCCTCATTGATTGGCAAGCCTGTGTTGAGCATCAGTGAGGGGGGAGACCAATGCACCGTGGGCAGTCTGTTTTGCCTGCGGGTCGGCGATGAACAGGTCTCGTTCGAGGTCAACCTTGATTCGGTGGCGCGCAGTGGCGTGCGAATCCATCCGAGCGTTCTCCAGCTATCACGTCGCAGGCCGGCCGTCCCATGAGTTCGTCAAAATCACGAATTCGTCCCACGTTGGGCTCGGTCATCGGTCGCGGTCATTTGATCGTCGCGCTGGTGGCGATCTCCATGGCCAGCATTTCGTTGACGTTGCTTGGCGTGCTCGCGTTGCGGGTCTACGCCGATCACAACCTGCATTTGATCGCCCGTTCAATCAATTACACCGTGGAAGCCGCCGTGGTGTTTGATGACGCGGCCGCCGCCACGGAAGCGCTGGCACTGATTGCCGCCACCGAAGAAGTCGCCGATGCGCAGATATTCAACGAGCACGGTCGGCTTCTGGCTCACTGGCAGCGACCGGACACCGGTCTCTTGTCGGGGCTGGAATTGCATATTGCGAAGGCATTCCTGGAAAAACCGATCAGCCTTCCCATCGTCCACCAAGGACAGAATATCGGCAGAATCTTGTTGGCGGGACATGGCGGAAGCCTGTTGCGCTTTTTGCTCAGTGGCCTGGCGGGCATTGTTTTATGTACGGCGATAAGCGCCTGGGTCGCGCTGTATCTGGCGAGACGCCAGTTGCGCTCGATTACCGGGCCGCTGCGCAGCCTGGCTGAAGTGGCTCACGCGGCGCGTTGCGAGCGCGCTCTGGATCGCCGCGTGCCGCCGGCCGCCATCGCTGAGCTGGACAACCTGGGCAACGACTTCAACGCCTTGCTTGCCGAACTGGAGTCCTGGCAGACCCACCTGCAAAGTGAAAACGAAACCTTGGCGCACCAGGCCAGCCACGACAGCTTGACCGGGTTGCCGAACCGGGCATTCTTCGAAGGTCGATTGATCCGCGCCTTGCGCAATGCCAGCAAGCTCGACGAGCAGGTCGCTGTCCTGTACCTGGACAGCGACCGCTTCAAGGGCATCAATGACAACTTCGGCCACGCTGCCGGCGACGCGGTGCTGACTGCCGTGGCGACCCGGGTGCGTGCGCAGTTGCGAGAGAATGACTTGGTCGCGCGCCTGGGGGGCGATGAATTTGCCGTGCTGCTGACGCCGCTGCACAAGGTCGAGGATGCCGAGCGGATCGCTGAAAAAATCATTGCCAGCATGGACATGCCGATTCAGTTGCCCGGCAATGCCTCCGTCCTGACCTCCCTCAGTGTCGGTATCGCGGTTTTTCCCGAACATGGTGCCACGCCGGGCGCCTTGCTGAGTGCCGCCGATGCGGCGATGTACCAGGCCAAACGCCTCGCCCGAGGCGGCCAACACACGGCAGGGTCGGAGCACCCGGTCGCGGATCTTCAAACCAGGAGCTGATTGCATGCGTTCAAATGCTCGTTTCCCCCTGCTGCGATTCGCAGCATTTTTATTGATCGCCGTTTTTACCCTCGCCGGGTGCCAGACCACACCGCCGAAAGGCTTGACCCCAGCGCAAATCGCCGTCCTCAAGGAGCAGGGTTTCAAGTTGACGGAGGAGGGCTGGGCCTTCGGTCTCTCCGGCAAAGTGCTGTTTGGCAGCGACGTGGAAAGCCTCAATCCGGTCAGTACCGAAATTGTCGAGCGGATCGGCAAGGCACTGCTGGGCGCGGGTATCGAGCGAGTACGTGTCGACGGTCATACTGACGCATCAGGCTCCCAAGCCTATAACGAACAACTGTCGGTACGCCGGGCCAACAGCGTTGGCAAGGTCCTGACAGGCGTGGGCATGCGAGAAGAGAACGTCCAGCTGCGCGGCCTGGGCAGCAGCCAACCCGTCGCATCCAACGACACGGCCAGCGGCCGCACCGAAAACCGCCGCGTCGCCATCGTGGTCATTGCCGACTAATCGGCAAACACCATCTCCCGGCTGTCGCCCATCAGCAACAGCCGGTTCTGTTCAGTCACCTCGCGAATGTAATCCCACAACAGGGTGATCCGCTTGAGCTTCCTGAGGTCTTCTCTACAGTACATCCAGAACTGCCGGGTAACCGTGATTTCCTCCGGCAGCACCGGCAACAGGCGCGGGTCCTGGGCCGCCAGGAAGCACGGCAGGATCGCCAGCGACCGCCCCTGTTGGGCCGCGACAAATTGCGCGATCACGCTGGTGCTGCGCAGGTGGGCATGCGCGCCGGGCAACACGTTTGCCAGGTAAAGCAGCTCGGAACTGAAGGCCAGGTCATCCACATAGCTGATGAACGAGTGCTTGCCCAAGTCCGCCGGACGGTGGATGGGCGGGTGGTTGTCCAGGTATTGCTGGGTGGCGTAGAGCTGCAGTCGGTAGTCGCACAGCTTGCAGCATACGTACGGGCCGTGTTCTGGGCGTTCGAGGGCGATGACGATGTCGGCTTCGCGCTTGGAGAGACTGATGAAGTGCGGCAGCGGCAGGATGTCCACGGAAATGGCCGGGTAGGCATCGACGAAGTGGCTCAGTTGCGGCGTGATGAAAAAGCTGCCGAAGCCTTCCGTGCAGCCCATGCGCACATGGCCCGACAGCGCGACGCCGGAGCCTGAAACCTGTTCGCAAGCCATGTGCAGCGTGCTTTCAATCGATTCGGCGTAGCCCAGCAATCGCTGGCCTTCAGCCGTCAGGACAAAACCGTTGGTCCGGGATTTCTCGAACAGCAGCGTACCCAGTGAAGCTTCCAGCGAGCTGATGCGTCGCGACACAGTTGTGTAGTCGACCGCCAGGCGCTTGGCGGCCGTACTGGCCTTGCGGGTACGGGCCACTTCGAGGAAAAACTTGAGGTCATCCCAATTCAGCGACCCCAGGGAGGTGATGTTTTTTTGCATGATGGACCGGACTTTATGTGCGTTCTTATTAGAAGTTTGCACATCTATACTCCAAAAACCATCTTCTCACCAAGGTGTCCGTTCACCTTGGTCGTTGCTGAACCAGCGCTCTCTTATAAGAACAATCCCGGAGGCCAGCATGAACGTTTCCCTTACGCCCAGCGACACTGCCCTGCAAACCGTCAGACTGTTGATCGATGGCGAGTGGGTTGAATCCCAATCCAACGAATGGCATGACATCGTCAACCCGGCCACCCAGCAGGTATTGGCGAAGGTTCCGTTCGCCACGGCTTCGGAAGTCGATGCCGCCATCGCTGCCGCCCAGCGTGCTTTCCAGACCTGGAAACTGACGCCCATCGGTGCGCGGATGCGCATCATGCTCAAGCTCCAGGCCTTGATTCGCGAGCATTCCAAGCGCATCGCCGCGGTGCTCAGCGCCGAACAAGGCAAGACCATTGCCGACGCCGAGGGCGATATTTTCCGTGGCCTGGAAGTGGTCGAGCATGCCTGCTCCATCGGCACCCTGCAGATGGGCGAGTTTGCCGAGAACGTCGCCGGGGGCGTGGATACCTACACGTTGCGCCAGCCGATCGGGGTGTGCGCGGGCATCACGCCGTTCAACTTCCCGGCGATGATTCCGCTGTGGATGTTCCCGATGGCCATCGCCTGCGGCAACACCTTCGTGCTCAAGCCGTCGGAACAGGATCCCTTGTCGACCATGCTCCTGGTGGAACTGGCCATCGAGGCCGGCGTACCGGCGGGTGTGCTCAACGTGGTGCACGGCGGCAAGGACGTGGTGGATGCGCTCTGCACCCACAAGGACATCAAGGCCGTTTCCTTTGTCGGTTCGACGGCGGTCGGTACCCACGTGTATGACCTGGCGGGTCGTCATGGTAAGCGCGTGCAGTCGATGATGGGCGCCAAGAACCACGCGGTGGTGTTGCCTGATGCCAATCGTGAGCAGACCCTCAACGCCTTGGTCGGTGCGGGTTTTGGCGCGGCGGGGCAACGTTGCATGGCCACCTCCGTGGTGGTGATGGTGGGCGCGGCCAAACAGTGGCTGCCGGAGCTCAAGGCCCTGGCACAGAAACTCAAGGTCAACGCCGGCAGCGAGCCGGGCACGGACGTCGGCCCGGTGATTTCCAAGCGGGCCAAGGCACGGATTCTCGAGTTGATCGAGAGTGGGGTGAAGGAAGGGGCGAAGCTGGAACTCGATGGCCGTGGCATCAGCGTGCCGGGCTTCGAACAAGGCAATTTTGTCGGCCCGACCCTGTTTTCCGGCGTGACCACCGACATGCGCATCTACACCGAAGAAATCTTCGGCCCGGTGCTGGTGGTGCTGGAAGTCGACACCCTGGACCAAGCGATTGCCTTGGTCAACGCCAACCCATTCGGCAACGGCACCGGCCTGTTCACCCAGAGCGGTGCGGCGGCGCGAAAATTCCAGAGCGAAATCGACGTCGGCCAAGTGGGCATCAATATCCCGATCCCGGTCCCGGTACCGTTCTTCAGCTTCACCGGTTCCCGTGGTTCGAAACTCGGCGACCTCGGCCCTTACGGCAAACAAGTGGTGCAGTTCTACACTCAGACCAAGACCGTGACCGCACGCTGGTTCGATGACGACAGCGTCAATGACGGTGTGAACACCACCATCAATCTGCGTTGAGGAGCCGGACATGAACATTGCATTTATCGGCCTGGGCAACATGGGCGCACCCATGGCGCGCAACCTGCTCAAGGCCGGCCATTCGCTGAACCTGTTCGACTTGAACCAGGCGGTGCTGGCTGAACTGGCGGCGTTGGGCGGCACCATCAGCGCCTCGCCCCGCGACGCGGCCCAGGGCGCGGCGCTGGTGATGACCATGTTGCCCGCCGCTGCCCATGTGCGCAGCGTCTGGCTGGGCGAGGATGGGGTGTTGGCCGGTATCGCCGCCGGTACGCCGGCTGTGGATTGCAGCACCATCGACCCCCAGACCGCCCGCGACGTCGCGGCTGCCGCGGCGAAGCAAGGGGTGGCGATGGCCGATGCGCCTGTCTCGGGCGGTACCGGCGGCGCGGCGGCGGGCACGCTAACCTTCATGGTTGGCGCCACGGACGAGCTGTTCGCCACCCTGCAACCGGTGCTGGCGCAAATGGGCCGCAACATCGTGCATTGCGGCGAAGTGGGCACCGGGCAGATCGCCAAGATCTGCAACAATCTGCTGCTGGGGATTTCCATGGTCGGTGTCAGCGAAGCCATGGCATTGGGCGATGCCTTGGGGATCGACACCCAGGTGCTGGCCGGCATCATCAACAGTTCAACCGGGCGATGCTGGAGCTCTGATACCTACAACCCGTGGCCCGGCGTGATCGAAACGGCGCCGGCATCCCGTGGCTATACCGGCGGTTTCGGCGCGGACTTGATGCTCAAGGACCTGGGCCTCGCCACCGAAGCGGCGCGTCAGGCCCGTCAGCCGGTGATATTGGGGGCGGTGGCGCAGCAGCTGTATCAGGCGATGAGCCAGCGGGGCGAGGGTGGCCAGGACTTCTCGGCAATTGTGAACAGCTATCGCAAGCCGCAGTAAACCTGTGATATCGAGAGGCTTTTGTGGCGAGGGAGCTTGCTCCCGCTGGGCTGCGTAGCAGCCCTGTTTGTTGGCGGTTGCTGCGCAACGTGGAACTCAAGTGTCTTGGGAAAGATCGCAGCCTCGTTGCACTCGTCAGCTCCTACAGGGCAACCGAGCGGGAGCAAGCTCCCTCGCCACAGGTGGTCTCGGCTTTTTTGTTTCAGGCAAACACGAAATATTTGCGCACGGTCTCGACCACTTCCCAAGTACCTTTCATGCCCGGCTCGACGACAAAGATGTCACCGGCCCGCAGATGGATCGGTGCCATGCCGTCCGGGGTGATCACGCAATAGCCTTCCTGGAAATGGCAGTACTCCCACTTCACATAGTCCACACGCCATTTGCCGGGCGTGCAGATCCAGGTACCCATGATCTTGCTGCCGTCCTCGCTGGTATAGGCGTTGAGGTTGACGGTATGCGGATCGCCTTCAAGCTTTTCCCATTTGCAGGCGTCGAGTACGGGCAACGGATGGGTGTCGCGCAGGACGGTGATGGGTGCGGTCATGTGAGCTCCGGAAAAGGCGCAAGAAAGAACCTGCACCCTAGCGCGGAGCAAGAGTGGGCAGATGCCTGTGCTCGACACCGGGCTATCCAGAAGCGCGCATCAATCAGCCAGATGCCGAGCCAGGGCTTTGGCATAGGCAGGCAGGCCTTCGAAGTGGCGGGCGCAGAGCAGCAACGTCCGGTGGGCCCATGCCTCTTGCAGCGGGATACAGTGATACGCAGGCTCGGGCGGGCGCCGGTCGATGGCCGCCTTCGGCACGATGGCGATGCCCGCACCGTGCGCGACCATGCGAATCACCCCGTCGAAACCGTCGGCGCGAATGCGGATCTGCATGCGTGAGCCGATGTGCAGGGCCTGTTCTTCCAGGTGGATCGCCAGGGCACTGGAGGCGTTCAGGCCGACATAGTCGTGCCCGAGGGTCTCGCTGAAACGCACGGCTCGGTCGTCAGCCAGTGGGTGTCCGGCCGGTAGGATCAATACCAGCGGGTCGTCGCGAAAAGGCCAGGCCTGTAGGCCGGCGGTGTCCACAGCGTCGGAAATGATCCCAAGATCCGCCGCGCCTTGGTGCAGGGCGTGGGTGATGCGTGAACTGGGCAGCTCCTGCAAATCGATATCCAGGTTCGGATGGGCCTTGAGAAAATCGGCCAGCGGTTCCGGCAGGTACTCGGTCATGGCGCTGGTGTTGCACAGCAGCCGCACCCGGCCTTTGACGCCTCTGGCGTATTCGGCCAGGTCTTGTTGCAGATGTTCGGTGTGCTGCAAAAGGGTTCGGGCATGTTGGGCCAGGGCTTTGCCGGCCGGTGTTGGGGTAACGCCACGTCGCCCGCGTTCGAGCAAGTCGATGCCCAGGGACGCCTCCATGGCGCGAACTCGAGCGCTTGCCGCGGCCAGGGACAAATGGCTGCGGGCTGCACCGGCGGTGATGTTGCCGGCGTCGAGGATATTCAGGTAGAGGCGCAGGTCGGTGAGGTCGAAGTGCATGAGGCAGGGTCCTGTTTCAAGTGCCGTGGTGACTGGTTCATCGCCATCGCGAGCAAGCTCGCTCCCACAGTTTGGAACGCAATCCCCTGTGGGAGCGAGCTTGCTCGCGATGGCGCCAGTAGCGTCAACAGAGTCTTAGCCTCTTGCCGGAAAAGAGGCACCCTCAGTATATGGCACATTTCCAAACCAACGCCCCGGGCGCACGATAACCCCATGGACACCCTCATCGCGTTCTACCAAAACCTCGGCCCGGCCCTTTCCCTGCTGGTCATCGGTACCTTCCTGCTGGCCGGCACGATCAAGGGCGTGATCGGCCTCGGCCTGCCGACGATCGCCATGGGTTTGCTCGGGCTGGCTATGGCACCGACGCAGGCTGCGGCGTTGCTGATCATTCCGGCGACCCTGACCAACGTCTGGCAATTGGCGTATGGCGGGCATTTACGGGGGCTTGTCCTGCGCCTGTGGCCGTTGCTGCTGGCAATTTTCATTGGCACCGGATTCGGTACGCTGTGGATCGGCATGGTGGGCGGGGCCTGGGCAATAAGGGGATTGGGCGCCGCGCTGATGGTGTACGCATTGAGCGGATTGTTTTTACCGACGTTGCGGGTCGGTGCCGGGCAGGAAAGCTGGCTTGCTCCGCTTTGCGGGTTGCTCACCGGTGTGATTACCTCAGCCACCGGTGTGTTCGTCATTCCGGCGGTGCCGTATCTCCAGGCGTTGGGCTTGAACAGAGATGAGCTGGTACAAGCCCTGGGCCTGTCGTTCACCGTTTCAACACTGGCCTTGGCGGCCGGACTGTTGTGGCGAGGCGCCTTGGGCGGCGGCGAGTTGAGTGCATCGTTGCTGGCGCTGATACCGGCGTTGCTGGGAATGTGGCTCGGGCAATGGCTGCGCCAGCGGATCAGCGCCGTGCTGTTCAAACGGGTATTTTTCATTGGCCTCGGTGTGCTCGGCGGCCATCTGCTGGTCAGCGGTTAGCCGAGGACCGGCTGAGCATGTCGACGCGACGAATCTCGAAATCGCGCTCCAGGTATTCCATGCGTTGTTCGAAGAATTGCTTCATGTGCGGCAGGTTCGAGTGCACGTCCAGATCAGCCTGGGACGCCCAGATTTCATAGAAGATGAACAGCGTCGGGTCCTGCTGATCCCGCAGCATGTGGTATTCGATGCAGCCGGGTTCGGCGCGACTCGGTTCGACGTAGGCGCGGAACAACGCTTCGAAGGCTTCGGCTTTTTCCGGGCGGGTCTTGGCGTGCAGGATGAAACCGTGCAAATCACTCATCAGGGTAGGCTCCTGGATTGGAAGTGCGGAGGATTCTAAGGCAACAATCAGGCGCTTATTCGTGCATCTGGATCAAAACAGTTTTGTCGTTGCGGCGCTTATTCCGCGCGAAGCTCGTCGGTACCCTGCCGCCATCATTTTTAATCTTCCACTCGGCGACGCCCCTAGCGGCCGCGCCGTGGAACCGATGAGGCTCCCGATGAAAAAAGTCCTGCTGCTCAATGGCGGTAAACAATTCGCCCATTCCGACGGTCGCTATAACGCCACCCTTCATGACGCCGCGCTGAGCGTCCTGGACCGTGGTGGCCTTGATGTGAAAACCACGTTCATTGACGGTGGCTACGACATCAAGGAAGAGGTCGCCAAGTTTCTCTGGGCCGATGTGATCATCTACCAGATGCCCGGCTGGTGGATGGGGGCCCCGTGGACCGTGAAAAAATACATCGACGAAGTCTTCACGGAGGGCCATGGCAGCCTCTATGCCAGCGACGGCCGCACTCGCTCCGATGCGTCGCAAAAATACGGCAGCGGTGGTTTGGTGCAGGGCAAGCAATACATGTTGTCGCTGACCTGGAACGCCCCGCAGCAAGCGTTCGATGACCCGACCGATTTCTTCGAGGCCAAGGGCGTGGACGCCGTGTATTTTCCCTTCCACAAGGCCAACCAGTTTCTCGGCATGACCGGCCTGCCAACGTTCCTGTGCGTGGACGTGATGAAGCGCCCGAATATCGAAGACGATGTGGCGCGGTATGAGCGGCATTTGGCCGAGGTGTTCGGCCTTTCGCGATAATCCGTTAGTATCAGGGTTCACCTGAAACGAAGGTGTAACCGTGGCGAGGGAGCTTGCTCCCGCTGAGGTGCGAAGCGCCTCCCAAAAGCGGTCGCTCCGCGCCCAGCGGGAGCAAGCTCCCTCGCCACAAAAGCATCCTTCACATTGGGTGTGCATTCCATCGAGAGGATGTCTGTGAAAGCCAGGTCCGACGAGTTGCAGATTTTCGTCTGCGTGATCGAATGCGGGTCGATCTCCGCTGCCGCCGAGCAGGTCGGGCAGACGCCTTCGGCGGTCAGTCGCACCTTGTCGCGCCTGGAAGCCAAGCTCGACACCACGTTGATCAACCGCACCACGCGGCGCATGGACCTGACCGAAGAGGGCCGGTATTTCTTCGAACAGGCCAAGGGCATTCTCGACCAGATGGACGCGCTGGAAGAGCGCTTGTCGTCCCGCCAGAAGAACCCTGCCGGGCGCTTGCGGATCAACGCCGCATCGCCTTTCATGCTCCACGCCATCGTTCCTCACATCGACGAGTTCCGCACGCTCTACCCGGACATCCAGTTGGAGCTCAACAGCAACGACTTGATCATCGATCTGCTCGAACAGAGCACCGACGTCGCCATCCGCATCGGCACCCTCACGGACTCGACGCTTCACGCCCGCTCGCTGGGTTGCAGCCCGTTGCACATCCTCGCCAGTCCGGCTTACTTGAAGGCCCATGGCACGCCCGCGAGCGTCGCCGAACTGGCGGAACATTCGCTGCTGGGGTTTGCCCTGAACGACGGCCTCAATCAATGGCCGCTGCGCCACACCCATGGCGACCGCTGGCCGATCCAGCCGGCCATCAGCGCGTCCAGTGGTGAAACGGTGCGTCACCTGGCGCTGCAAGGGCAGGGCATTGCCTGCCTGTCGGATTTCATGACCCGTGATGACATTCGTGCCGGTCGGCTCAAGGTGTTGCTGGTCGATTCCAATAGCGGCTATCGCCAGCCGATCAATGCGGTGTACTACCGCAACTCCCAATTGGCCTTGCGGATCCAGTGTTTCCTGGACTTCATCCAAGGCAAGCTCGCCGAATACGCTTCGCGAGATTTCAAGGGCTGATTCGTGACTTCAAGGCAAGAGTGATTTGGGCAATGTGGGCTGTTTCGGCACGGACTGGCCCTCGATACTCGTCCCATCACTTAGCTTCCCAAGGCGTTATCCATGAACGTATTCGTCACCGGGGCTGCCGGTTTTATCGGCGGTTCCATTGCCACTGGCCTCGTGCGGGCCGGGCATCACGTCACCGGCCTGGTGCGCAGTGTCGAGCAAGCCAACGAGTTGACCGCGTTGGGCATCACGCCGGTTATCGGTACCCTGGAAGACCGCGCGCTCCTGGCCGAGCAGGCCCGTGCCGCCGACGCGGTGATCAATGCCGCCAGCAGCGACCATCGTGGTGCAGCCGAGGCGTTGGTCGAAGCCCTCAAGGGATCGAACAAGGTTCTGCTGCACACCAGCGGTTCGAGCATTGTTGGCGATGCTTCGGGCGGTCGCGCCAGCGATGACATCTACCACGAAGACAACCTGCCACAACCCACCGCCGACAAGGCTGCCCGTGTCGCCATCGACAATCTGATCCTTGAAGCGGCCAAGCACGGTGTGAACTCGGCGGTCATCTGCAACACCTTGATCTATGGCCACAGCCTGGGCGTCAAGCGTGACAGCGTGCAAGTGCCGCGCCTGCTCAAGCAGGCCCGTAAGAGTGGCGTGGTGCGGCATGTCGGGCCTGGGCAGAACATCTGGTCCAACGTGCACATCGAGGATGTGGTCGAGCTGTACACATTGGCGCTCACCCGTAACCGGCCCGGCACGTTCTACTTCGTTGAAAGTGGCGAAGCGTCGTTTATCGAAATGACCACCGTGATGGCCCGTGCGATGAATCTCGACGCGCCACAGGATTGGCCGCTGGCGGAGGCCGAGGCCGAGTGGGGGTATGAAATGGCCAACTATGGCTTGGGCTCCAACAGTCGTGTGCGCGGCACGAATGCCCGTGAGTTGCTCGGGTGGACGCCGAGGCGGACGTCGGTAGAGGAATGGATTCTTCATGAGATGGTGTGAGTCACACCGGTAATGCCAGCGCAATCAGGCCCCCATGTGGGAGCGAGCCTGCTCGCGAAAGCGTAGGGCCAGGCAACATCAGCTTTGACGGGCAGACCGCATTCGCGAGCAGGCTCGCTCCCACATTTGACCTCCGACAATCACCTGGTCTCCGCCCACCCCAAAACCCCTGTGGGGGCGAGCTTGTGTCGGCATGTTGTCAGTCGTGCTGCACACCCGCTCGCTTGAGCATTCGCTTGCACCGCTCGGACAGGTGGAACACTCGCAGATGCTTGCCGGCCTTGCTGTAGCGTTCGCGCAGGGTCATCAGCGCGGCGACGGCGGAGTAGTCGACGAAGCGCAAGTGACGGCAATCGACCGTTACCAGGGCTGGGTCGCTGGCCGGGTCGAACTGGTTGAGGAACTGGGTTGTCGAGGCGAAGAACAACGTGCCGTGCAAGTGATAAAGCTTGCTGCCGTCCGCTTCCAGGTGTGCATCGGCGTAAAGCTCCCGGGCTTGTTGCCAGGCGAAATTGAGCGCCGCGATGATGATCCCGCAAAGCACGGCGACGGCCAGGTCGGTGAATACCGTAATGATCGTCACTGCAACGATGACCAGCACATCGTTCACCGGTACTTTGTTGACCACCCGCAGCGAAGCCCAGGCGAACGTCTGTTGCGACACCACGAACATCACGCCCACCAGCGCCGCCAGTGGAATGCGCTCGATCAGCGGCGACAGGAACAACACGAACAGCAACACCATCACCCCGGCCACCACCCCCGACAACCGCCCGCGTCCGCCCGAGCTGAGGTTGATCATTGTCTGGCCGATCATCGCGCAACCGCCCATGCCGCCCAGCAGCCCGGAGGCCATGTTGGCCGCACCCAGCGCCACGCACTCACGATCGGGATAGCCGCGACTCTCGGTAATTTCGTCGGTCAGGTTCAGGGTCAGCAGGGTTTCCAGCAAACCGACCATCGCCATGATCACCGCATAGGGCGCGACGATCTGCAAGGTTTCCAGGTTCCAGGGAATGTCCGGCAGAGCGAAAGCTGGCAAGCCGCCAGCGATGTGCGCCATGTCGCCCAGCGTCCGGGTCGGCAGGCCAAGCAGGTAGACCGCCAGGCCGACGCCGAGGATGGCCACCAGGGCCGGCGGCACACTGCGGGTCAGGCGCGGCAGCAGGTAGACGATGGCCATGGTCAGCGCCACCAGGCCCGCCATCAGGTACAGCGGGGCGCCGCTCAGCCAGGCGCCGTCGCGCTTGAAATGCTCCAGTTGCGCCAGCGCAATCACAATGGCCAAGCCATTGACGAAGCCCAGCATCACCGGGTGCGGCACCATGCGCACCAGCTTGCCCAGCCGCAACAACCCGAACGCCATCATGATCAGCCCGCCCAACAGCACCGTCGCCAACAGGTAGTGCACACCGTGCTGGACCACCAGCGCGACGATCACCACGGCCATCGACCCCGCCGCGCCCGACACCATCCCGGGCCGACCGCCGAACAACGCGGTCAGCGTGCAAATGATGAACGCGCCGTACAGCCCCATCAGCGGGTTGAGGTGGGCGACCAGGGCGAAGGCGATGCATTCGGGGAGCAGGGCGAAAGAGGTGGTGAGGCCGGCGAGGGCGTCGGCGCGAAGACGTGCTGGTTTCATGGTTTACCTGACTGGGCGCCGAAGGAGAGTCGGCTGCCGGGGAAGCGGTGTAAAAACAGGTGCGGATGGTACGGAATTGAGTGCGGGGCGAACAGCCGTTGGTCGATTGTGCTGGTGAATTTGGGGCTGCTGCGCAGCCCAGCGGGAGCAAGCTCCCTCGCCACGGAACGATGAAAGTCTTGCGCCGGATTTTCATCAGCGCCATGTCGCGATGTCCGTCAGCGACATCTTTTGTCTGTGCGCGAAAATTACTTTCAGTTGGTTTGAAAATTCCTGGTCGAAATGATTTATGAGTTTCACAACACATCGACGTCACCCCATTCGAGGAGTCACGCATGGCACCTGCTTTCGGTTATTGGCTGTTGGTCTACGCGGCTATCGCGATTATTGCGCTGATCGTCCTGATCGCGCGCTACCGGCTCAATCCGTTCATCGTGATTACCCTGGTGTCCATTGGCCTGGCGCTGCTGGCCGGGATGCCGCCCTCGGGTGTGGTGGGGGCGTACGAGGCAGGTGTCGGCAAGACCCTGGGACACATCGCGCTGGTGGTGGCCTTGGGCACGATGCTCGGCAAGATGATGGCCGAGTCCGGCGGGGCCGAGCGAATGGCGCAGACGTTGATCGAGCGCTTCGGCGAGCGCAACGCCCACTGGGCAATGGTGTGCATCGCCTTTCTCGTTGGGCTGCCACTGTTCTTCGAAGTCGGTTTCGTGCTGCTAGTGCCTATCGCGTTCACCATCGCCCGGCGCGTGGGCGTGTCGATCCTGATGGTGGGGCTGCCGATGGTCGCCGGCCTGTCGGTGGTCCATGCGCTGGTGCCGCCGCACCCGGCGGCGATGCTGGCGGTGCAGGCATTCCAGGCCTCGGTGGGGCAGACCTTGCTGTACGCGATCCTGATCGGCATTCCCACTGCGGTCATCGCCGGCCCGCTGTACGCCAAATTCATCGTCCCGCGCATCCAGCTACCCGCTGAAAACCCGCTGGAGCGGCAATTTCTCGATCGCGAGCCGCGAGCCAATCTGCCAGGCTTCGGCATAACCCTGGGGACGATCCTGCTGCCAGTGATCCTGATGCTGATCGGCGGCTGGGCCAACCTGATCTCCACGCCGGGCAGCGGTTTCAACCAGTTCCTGCTGTTCATCGGCAACTCGGTGATCGCTTTGTTGCTGGCGACCATCCTCAGCTTCTGGACTCTCGGCCTGGCCCAGGGCTTCAATCGCGAATCGATCCTCAAGTTCACCAATGAATGCCTGGCGCCGACCGCCAGCATCACCTTGCTGGTCGGTGCCGGCGGCGGGTTGAACCGGATCCTGGTGGACGCCGGGGTGACCCAGCAAATCGTCGGCCTGGCTCAGGAATTCCAACTGTCACCGCTGGTCATGGGCTGGCTGTTCGCCGCGTTGATGCGCGTTGCCACGGGATCGGCCACGGTGGCAATGACCACCGCGTCGGGCATCGTCGCTCCAGTGGCGATCGGTTTGGGTTATCCCCATCCCGAGTTGCTGGTCCTGGCGACCGGGGCCGGGTCGGTTATCTTTTCCCACGTCAACGACGGCGGCTTCTGGCTGATCAAGGAATACTTCAATATGACCGTCGCGCAAACCTTCAAGACCTGGACCGTGCTCGAAACGCTGATCTCAGTGGTCGCGTTCGGCCTGACCCTTGGGCTCGCGCGCGTGCTTTGATCGCCATTGCAAGGAACCGTCATGGACATCCTTTACCAGATCCGCTCCCGCCAGGATTCCTTCAGCGCCGGCGAAGGAAGAATCGCCCGGCTGATGCTCGACGACGTAGGATTTGCCGCCTCCGCCAGCCTGGAAGCGTTGGCCCTGCGCGCGGAAGTCAGCAGCGCCACGCTGTCGCGCTTTGCCCGCACCGTCGGCTGTCGCGACCTGCGGGACCTGCGCCTGCAACTGGCCCAGGCCAGCGGCGTCGGCAGCCGTTTCCTCGATCCTGCCGGTGCGCCGGAACAGTCGGCGTTTTATGGTCAGATCGTCGGCGATATCGAGACGACGTTGCGCCAGCATCTGTTGGGCTTCGAAGAGTCGCGATTCGGCGATGCCGTGCGGATGATCGGCAAGGCACGGATGATCCACGCGTTCGGCCTCGGTGGCTGGTCGGCGCTGTGCGGCGAGGAGTTGCAAGTGCGGCTGGTGCGTTTTGGCTACCCGATTGCCGCCTGCCGTGACCCGGTGATGATGCGCATCACCGCCACCTCGCTGAGCGACCAGCATCTGGTCATCGCCTGCTCACTGACCGGCATCACGCCGGAATTGTTAAGTGCGGTTGAACTCGCACGCAGCTACGGCACCCCGATCCTGGCCATCACCCGCGCCGACTCGCCACTGGCCCAATTGGCAGGCTGTGTGCTGCCCCTGCAAGGCGCCGAAACCCCATTTATCTACAAACCCACGGCGGCGCGCTACGGCATGTTGCTGGCCATCGACGTGCTCGCCACCGAGCTGGCGCTGGCACACCCCGAAGACAATCAAGAACGCCTGCGGCGGGTCAAACTCGCCCTGGACGATTACCGTGGCGGCGACGATCACCTGCCGCTGGGAGACTGACATGCTGTACGACACACTGATCCGCAATGCGCTGGTCATCGATGGCAGCGACACCCCTGGCTACCGTGCCGACGTAGCGATCCACGGCGGTCGCATCGAGCGCATCGGTGAGTTGCGCGAAGCGCGCGCGCGGGAGGAAATCGACGCCGCCGGCCGCGTGCTGGCGCCGGGTTTCATCGATGTGCACACCCACGACGACACGGTGGTCATCCGCCAACCGCAGATGCTGCCCAAGCTCAGCCAGGGCGTGACCACGGTGATCGTTGGCAATTGCGGCATTAGCGCATCCCCTGTCAGCCTGCGGGGCGATCCGCCTGATCCGATGAACCTGCTCGGCGCGGCCCCGGCGTTCGCCTACCCGCGCTTTGCCGACTATCGCGGTGCGGTAGAAGCGGCGACGCCGGCCGTCAATGTGGCCGCGTTGGTCGGTCATACGGCGTTGCGTAGCAATCACTTGGATGATTTGTTGCGCACGGCCTCGGTGGGAGAAATCACTGCCATGCGCCGGCAACTGCGCGAAAGCCTGGAGGACGGTGCGCTGGGTCTGTCCACTGGCCTGGCTTATGCCAATGCCTTCTGTGCATCCACCGATGAGGTCATGCAACTGACCGAAGAGTTGGCAGCGTTCGGCGCGGTCTACACCACCCATTTGCGCAGCGAATTCGAACCGGTGCTCGAAGCCATGGACGAGGCTTTCCAGATCGGTCGACATGCGCAGAGTCCGGTGATCATTTCCCACCTCAAATGCGCCGGTGCCGGTAATTGGGGGCGAAGCCCGCAGGTACTCGCGGCGTTGGAGAGCGCGGCGAAAATCCACCCCGTCGGTTGTGACTGTTATCCCTATGCGGCCAGCTCCTCGACCCTGGACCTCAAGCAAGTAACCGATGCCCATCGCATCACCATTACCTGGTCGACGCCGCATCCGCCCATGGGCGGTCGAGACCTGACGGACATCGCCGCTGAATGGGACGTGTCGCTCCTCGAAGCAGCACATCGCCTACAACCAGCGGGTGCGGTGTACTACGGCATGGACGAAAGCGACGTAAGACGAATCCTCGCGCACCCGTTATCCATGGTCGGCTCCGACGGCCTGCCCGAGGACCCGTTTCCCCATCCTCGTCTGTGGGGCGCTTTTCCGAGGGTGCTGGGCCATTTCAGCCGAGACGTTGGGCTTTTTCCATTGCACACCGCCGTGCACAAGATGACCGGTCTTTCAGCGGCGCGCTTCGGCCTGAAGGCGCGAGGAGAAATCCGTGAAGGGCACTGGGCGGACCTGGTGTTGTTCAATCCACAAACCGTTCGCGACGTCGCTGATTTCAACACGCCACAACGGGCCGCCGAAGGAATCGATGGGGTGTGGGTCAATGGCGTCCTGAGTTATCGCGAGGGGCACGCGAACGGCAAAAGGGAAGGACGTTTCCTGGCGCGCGAAGGCGATCTGCGCCGGGGATTTCAGTCCATTGAGTAGCGTTTGAACGCACGCAAGCACCTGATATCGCTTTAATTGGCGTCACGATAATGGCACTGCGACACTAAAGAACCCGGGATAAAGGCCGAAGCAATGAGTTCAACCCATCTAGACTGGGTCTTTTCAGCCAGGGAGCAACCCATGAGCTTCGGTAAAATCACTCCAATCCTGCGGATCTTCGATGAAGCCAAGGCGTTGGCGTTCTATGTCGACTTCCTGGGCTTTACCGTCGACTGGCAACACCGCTTCGGTGACAACTTCCCGCTTTATCTGCAAGTCTCGCGTGGTGATTGCGTGTTGCACCTGTCCGAGCATCACGGTGATTGCACGCCGGGCTCGGCGCTGCGAATCGAGACCGACGAGCTGGAAGCCTTCCAGCAGCAATTGCTCGCCAAGCAATACCGCTACGCCCACCCACAGATCCAGGCCATGCCCTGGGGTAGCCAGGACATGGCGATCAGCGATCCGTTTGGCAATCGGTTGGTGTTTACCAATGCGATCAGTGTGTGAGCCGCAAGGACGTTCATGGGCTAGCCCGTCAATGGTCGGTTCATCGACCTGATACGAACCGATCGAGGTTTGCCTCAGGAAGCCCGGTCACGACGTGCTGCCTTTACGTTGGAAGTCGATTTATTTCCGATAAGTGAGCGTTGTACAACCCATAGTCTCTAAGGCTACGGCCCGTCGGAATACTGACCTCTTCGGGGATAATGCCGCTGCAGTTGAAGCAGGCAATGAAAGGTTCCGGTTGCGTCACGCTGGTCAACTTTTCAGTGAACAGATGCGTATCCGACAGCACCCTTTCAACTTGATCCGGATAGAGCGCCACGATTGAGTTGAGCACACGGACTTCTCCGTGAGCCCCCGGTCCTCCTGCGCGCACGGGAATGATGCCGTTGGTTTTCTCGATGTGCGTGGCGATGAGGTGCCGGGTGTGTGGCTGGAGTTCGTACAGGTTCTCGACCGTCCTGCTCAGCGTCGGCGCGAGCTTCAGCAGGTCAGGGTCCAGTTCGAATTTATGGACTGGGTCGTTTTGCGTCGCGCTGTACCGTTCGCCCAGGTCCGCCAGGTATTCATGGGTATTGCCGATCTTGTAGCTTCCGAAGTTCAGGTAGAACCTGTCGCTTTTGGCGGCGCCGTCATAATTTTTGTCCACGCCGCGGTATCCCGTCGGGCCGGATTTCGGGCCGGTGAGGTTGTAGTACTCGTTGAGGCCTACATCGTTGTCGCCCTTTTGATCCAGGACCACGCCATAGGAGTGGACGACCAGGTCCTTGCGTTTTGTTTTGCTGAAACTGGGGCCGGCGTCGGGATCTTCGGTAGGGTCTTGTTTGCCTTTCTTCTTGGGGATGGGGGCTGTCATCATTTTTTTCGAGCGTTTCTCTCCATCCTGTCTCAGCCAATCGACAGGATCGATGCGTTCCCCTTGGGCGTCAGTCAGTACCAGTCCTTGGTGATCGACATACCTCACCGGGTTATTCCTGACCATGCAATACACGTTCAACCCATCAACCGTCCCCGCCGGGTCGGGACTGATCCAGCGTTGCAACCACGGCGCGTAATACCGGTGCCCGTAGTAATACAACCCGCTGGCATCGCGTTCCTTGCCGGAATAGCGAATGGTCCGGTAATCGGCTTCAACAGCCGAACGGGACGCCACCCAAGCGGTTCCTCCATAGGGCAGGTAACTTTCCTGGCTGATCAGGTCTGCCTTGTCGTCGAGTTCCAGTGAGCTGGAGCCCAGATGGTCATCGAGGCTGTAGCGCAATGGGTTGGTTGCGATGCGGGACGGTCGCCCTTCGGTCCAATGCAGGTAGCGTACGTTGCAGCGTCCGGCTTGCAGGGTCATGACTTCCAGGCGTTCGTTATGACGGGTGTGGATTTCGAGGCCTGGCAAGTAGCGGACTTCGCCAGTGTGGGTCATCGCCGCGGCATGGGTCGTCTTGACCTTGCGTACGCGTTGACCGCTGCTGTCGTAGCCATAGCGCTCGGTGTCATCGTGACCGACTTCACGCTGGACCCGCACCACGCTGTCGAGTTGGTTGCGGCTATTCCATGTCAGTGCCAGGCCTGGGCGTAGCGCCTGCAGGTTACCGTTGCCATCGAAGTCCATCATGGTTGTATCGTCGCCCTGGCTCCAAGAGATGAGGCGATTGCTGTCGGCGCCAGCGTTGAATGTGCGGGTGTAGTTGTTCCCCTCACGAACATGGCGCAGTTCGGTCAGGTTGCCGCCATCGTCGTATGTGTATTGCTCGGTAAAGTTGAACAGTTGCGTGTGATCGAATGGGATCGTTCCGGCGGATGGAAGGGCGGGGGGGCGGCTCAGGCCCGCCGCCTCACGCCCGGTGGCGCTGGTCAACTGGTAGAGGCTGTCGTAGGTGAAGGTGCTGACGGCTTCGACCCGTTGGTTGCTGTTGAATCGCTCCGGTTGGGCTTTGTCGGTAATTTGAGTCACGTTGCCCACGGCATCGTAGGCGTAGTGGAGGTCTTGCAAGGGTTTGCCAGGCGCCGATGCACTGAGCGAGGTCAGTCGCCCGCTGGCGGGGTCGAACACCGCGCGACTCGTCACGCCATTGCCGGCGGTTTGCGATTCGACCTGGCCGAATGTGTCGTAGACGAGGTCTTTGACGATGGTTTTTTTGGCCTCCATGCCGTTGATTTTCAGGCTCACGGATTTGAGTTGGCCCGCGACATCGAAGGCACAGTGTTGTTCGTGTCGGGCGGCGTCGGTCTGCAGGATGATTTTCCCCAGCGCGTCGTAGGCCCAGCTCGTTTTGTAGCCTTCTCCCTTTTCAAGCAGACCATCGCGATCTTTCTCATCGGCTGGCCAGTCAGGTAGTGCAACGTCAGCCAGAAAGCGCCTCGTCTGGCTACGCGGTTTGCCGCATAACGCATATTCCTCGACGACCAAGGTGCCCGCGCCGTCATCGTGGCGGATGAGCGCGCCGCACCGATTGAGCTTCGCTGATTCCTGCGAAGTGTCGCCATAGCTCAGGCACTCTACTCTACGCAGCTCATGTCCTGCGGCTTGCTCCTCGATGGAGGTCAGTCTCAGTTGGTTGTCGTAGGTCGATTGCCAGTGATGCCCTCGCTGATCCCAACTGCGCAGGATTTGTCCCGCGTCGCCGGGCAAGTTCAGGCGCCATCCAGCGTCGACACTGTCCAGGCGCAGTGGTTTGCCGGAGAGGCTATAGACGCTTGCAAGATTGGCGTCGGTTGCGTTGGCGAGCCGAGGGTCGCGCTGGGCGACCAACCGCCCGGCAACGTCGTACTCCTGCCGGCTGGCGCGCGTCTGGGCCTGTGCGCCTTCTTTGTCTCGGCAGTAAGCCACCTGGCGCACCGGCAGACCGCGGCCATCGACGGCGACGATGGAGGGCGTCCTGTGATGAAGGCGGGCGCTCATGCTTCACCTCCGGCGGCGACCGGCTGTTCGGCCATGACTTCTTCCAGCGTGTCATTCTCGTCCTCGTCCACCGTGTACCAAGGATGGCGAGTGTGTCGCCGCATCAGGGAGAGGCCGGCTTGCCTGGCCAGGCGCGTGAGGGTGGGGCGTCCCAAGGCGTCGTAGAACTGCCGGTCGCAATGACCGGATAAGCGCAATGACACATCGTTTATACGTCGATGCTGATCGGCGAAGTACGGGCGGTAGATGCGAATCGCCAAGCCGTGGCTGTTGTATTCCACCCGTTCGCTGACACGCCAGCGTTTCGCGGCGATCTGCTCCCGGGGCTTCCCATCCGCCAGCGTCAGGTCGCCCTGGGTGTCGATGACGTAAGCCATGCCCGGTTCGACCCGTTGCTTGCTTTGCAGTGTTCGCCCGAAGCCATCGAAGGAGGTGATGGCGATGCGGATTTGTTGCTGATCGTCATCGGGGTAGCGGTCGGCGACCAGTGTGACGAGGTGCACCGGTTCACGCGTCGCGGCATCCAGTTGGTGTTTCAGCTTGAGGTCGTCGGCAGAAAGTGTCTGCAGCTTCGACAGCCGGGCTCGAGCCGATGCGCAGATGTGCCCGGTAGGAAGCAGGTCGCCGTTATTCACGCAACGCGCGAGCCAGTTGCCGTCCGCTAGCGCAGCCCTCGATACGCAACCCATCCAACTGAAGGGCGCGTGATACAGGGCTGTGGCGGCGTCCTGCAGAGCTTCCTTGCTTTGGCTGATCGCCTCAGCCGGGCTGCTGAACGGTGGCCGTTCGAACAGCGCAATTGGCTTGAAACCTGTGGGCACCTGCTGCTCATCACCATAAAACGAGGTCGCCAATATTTGGCCAAAAGCGTCGATCAGGCTTTCCTGAACATTGCCGTTGGGGTCGGTAATGCGTCGGGGCTGGAGCGAGCGGTAATCGTAGCTCGCCTCGGTGACGCAGCCATCAGGCAGTTGGTATCGGGTGACCACACAGTGATGGTGGTCGTGGCTGATCTCGATCACGCCATGGCTTTCGCTCGGCCGTAGGGTTCGGATCTTGTAGAACCCGTCTTGTCGGGCATAGGTCACGAAGCCGCTTTTGACTGACCAGAGTCGTAGAGGGCGGTTGCTCGCGGGAAGAAAGTCGGCCATGCGGTGATAGTGGTTGCGTTCAAGCATGCGTCCTTTGGGGCGTGTTCCCTGGGGTAAAAGATGAAAGGCCTTCAGGGCGGTTTCATCCAGCTCGGCCGTTTCCAGATGGTCGGGCAGGGCCTGGAAGTCCGCGACGCCGTCCGCCAGGGTGACTGCGCTCGACGCGTGTTTGTAGCGTTGCACGGACAGGCCGGTCAGCACGCTCTGGTTCGTCCAGGCTGTTGTTTTCACGCGCTCAATGAGTGTTTCGAACATCACATCCTCGGGCGCCAGCCCATCGACCTCCGGGACCTTGGGCAAGCGCAACGCCTGGGTGCGCTGGCGATACGGCAGGCCCAGCCGCCACGCTTGAGGCGCTGGCAGGTGGATGAATTCGGAACGGGTTTCGTTCAGGTAGTAGAACTGCTGCGCTGGATCATGAGCGTCGTGCCACCATCGTTGCTGCTCGACGTCGCTGAACGGTGGCGTATCGTCGATGGTTTTCCTGCGTGCGTAATGGATATCCAGGCAGTGAGTGAGCGCACCGAACGGGTCGTGTTGCAGGTTCAAGGTGTGCTGGCATCGTGGGTCATCGGCCACGCCTTCGTATTGGTAGGTGATGGACTCCAGCCGTAGCGGGAGCATCCGGGCGTAGGCCCGATTGCCCCCCGGCGCTTGCAGCAGGCGTACCCGATAGCGGTGCTCCTGTACCGAATAGAGCGTCCTGGTTTTGCGGTGTCGATCGACACCGAATGTCTCGCTGCGCAGCACATGACCGATCAGGGCGCCGGCCATTTCGACGCGGGTGGCTGGGGCTGGCGCGACCACGGTTGTGTCGGTCCCGGTTCCGTCCTGGTATTGACAGAGCAGTGCCTTGCCCAGCGCAATCGCGTGCGGGTCGTCCTTGTTGTAACCGAGGCGGGGCATGTCTACTGATTGCCCGGTGTGAAACCAGGTCTTCTTCAGGCAGGGCATCGTGAAGTCTTGGGAATCGGCATCGTCGGGGTTGGTTTCATGGTCGGTTTCCAGCAACAGGCCGTAGCCGCGAAACTCGCGTTCGACGCCGTCGTAGTAGCCTTGCCGATAGGCAAATTTACGGCTCAGTCGATTGCCGGTGATTTCATCCAGCCGGGTATGGCTCGAAACCAGATGCAGCGCCATGGGCACATGACAGGCAAGGGGCTTGCCGGCTCTGGCGCTGGCGGCTTTTTCATCCAGCCATTCCTGCACTGAGCTGCGGTAGCTGAGGGTGTCGGTGGCGCCCATGTTGTTGTGGGTGCCGGTGAGCAGGTACGGTTTCGCGTCGACGAAGTCGTAGCGCCAATGTTGCGGCGTCATATGCGGCGCGCTCAGAACCAGGCTGGAGCAGCCGAGCCCTTGCAGGTCGGCGATGCTCACCTGGCACAGGTTGTCGTAACGCAGACCGGAGGGCCAGGGCAATGCGCGCGCAGGCTGGAAACCATGGCCGCCGCTGTTCATGAAGATCAGCGCGCGGTCGGCCTGTAGATAGAGCAGATCGACGGCACCTGAGCCATCCAGATCCGCCAGGCGGATATGCGAGGCATCGAACGTTTCATAGGCCAGCCCCGGAAAGTCCAGCACGATGCTCTTGCCGAAACGCCCGTGGCCCAGGTTTGGCCAGCACCTGACTTCGTTGTGACGAATGCGCACCAAATGCTGTTGGCCGCTGCCCAGCACATCGCTGAACGCCACCAGTTCGCTGGACCCCGGGCGGAATACCGCCAGGGCATCCTCATCCGCGTCGCGAGCGATTTCCTGCGGGGCGGCAAAACCAAGCTCCCGCTGGTTAACGTACAGGCGAATGCTGCGTGGACCGATCAGCGCCAAGTCGCCGAGCCCTTCGCCCGTCAGGTCGGCCAACTGCCCATGTGAGCTGAAGAAGTCTGTCGGAAACGCATTGAACATGACGAAATCCGACCAACTTCGATCAGCACCGAGGGAGAAAAAGCCGCTGAAGCCCGGTTGAGCGACAAGCCAGTCCAAACGACCGTCACCTGTGAGGTCGCTCAATGATTGGTGCACCGGTTTCGTACGGTCGGCAAGCGGGATCTCAGGGAGCTTTCGCCACGAGGCGTAGGCCACTTCGTTGCCCTTGGCCTTGGCCCGCACGGGTTCGCGGTAATGCCAGCCCGTGTCGCTTTGATAGAGCACTCCCGGCAAGCCCTCGCTGTACAGATCCACCAGTTGATAACGGTGACCGTCGTTGAGTCCCGGCAAATCTTCAAGGCGTTGCCAGGCGTGGCTGTCCAGCCGGAGCTTGAATTCGCTGTAGCTGAATTCGATGGGGGGCCGGCTGTCGGCGATTGCCCCGTCGCCAAAGGCCTGGTCGTGGGCGGCGCTCAACTGCTGATAACCCAGGGATGTCTGGCGATAATCGAGTAACAGGCGCCGCACCAGGACCGGGGCTGCCCCCAGTTCCTCGGGGAAATAATGGAACATCAGGACTTGGCGGCACAGGCGTTCGGTGCGCAGCTCAAAACCGTAGGCGAAGCTGGAAAAACCATCGCTACGAGTTGCCCACTGCTGGCCTTCATAGGGCGGTTTCTGTTCGTAGGCAGTGGTCCGTTCGCCGTAGTCGAACACCAACTCGAAGTGCCATTGCACCGACGCGAGTCGGTCTGTTTTCCAGGAATACAGGTGTGGATCGGCTTCGAAATTGCCATAGCTCACCCGGCTCAAATAGCGCTGGGCCGTTGCGTCTGCCTTGTATCGATAGAGGATGTGCTCGCCCAAGGCGTTCAGGCTCTCTTCCAGCAACCATTCGCCGACACGGCTCGTATCCAGGAGATCGGCTCGGCGTGAGGCAGGGTTCTTGCCGAACAGATGCAGGCTGCCATCGGCACCGTGTATCAGCCAGAAGCCCGCCGTGTCGTCGGGCGAGGACCAATGTTCGATTCGGTCGAAGCTGCTTTCGATCCGGGGAAAATACCGGGTGACGGTGTAGGTCGTTCCGAGGTGCAGATCGTTGTAATGGCCGATGGGGGTTGAGTGGATGACGTCTTGCAAATCTCGCTCGGGCAGCCAGACCACTCCGCTGGGACCGACTATTTCGTCATCCTCGGTATAGGCCGGCACGCCCTTGCTGGTGCGTCGCGCGACGCTGGGCAGCGACAGCCCCCAGCCGATGCCGAATACACCGTTGCCAAGCGAGCTGGCATAACCCAGGGACAAGGCTGGAGAAAAACCGCGTCCCGGCGAAATCGGCAGTCCGATTTCATAGGCCGCCGTACCGTGGGCGCCGATGTCGGCCCAGCCTTTACCGATACTTTGAATGGCGCCGCCGCCCTTGGGCAGTGACGGCGCGGTGACAGGCAGGAGGGCGTGTGCAGTCATTGCGAACCTCCGCCGACCCTGGCCGTATAGCCCACATGGAGGATGACATCAGTCAACGATTCCAACAGGTCTTTTTGTGCGTCAGGATTGGGAAAGGTCAGTAGCCACTTAGAGGCCGCACCGGTGTATTCGAACGGCAGGTAGCGTTCATCGTTGAAATTCAGGGTAAACAAGCCGTTGTCATCGACACCGGTGGAAAGGGCGATCTGTTGGTTGGCTCGTTGGCTCTTGATGACGGGGCCCTGGGGACCAGCAGACATGGACACTTCACTGGAGGTTTGGGTCAGCGTGGCTCGGACGTTTTCGTAAGGACCGACCACGGCCGGCAAAGAAACACTGATGGTTTTGATCCGTCGCAGGTAGTGGTCCTGATCCTTGTAGTCGTCCTCGAACAATTTGTGGGGTAGCTCGAACTCGCATTGGCCTTGCTTCAGTTCGGCATGGATGTCCTCCCATGATTTGTTGATCGTCGAGCCTGTGGTCTGGCTCTTCAATTGACGCAATGAAATCGTCTTGCGGATTTCCAGCTCTCGCCCGCTAAGGCGCAGATATTCGGCCCGCATGTTCAACAGGCTGAGTTTCAATTGCTCGCCTGCTCCCAATCCTCGATAGGTGGTGTTCCACGCGCCAGGTTGAATAAATCGCGTGTCGAAGCTGGCAATTTCGTATTGCCAAGCATGCTCGGCGGCCAAGCTCAGGGACAGCGTGGTGTCGTAGGCCTGGCGATAGAGCACGGCAAACTGGCTGTTCAGCCATTGGTACAGCTGTGCCTTGGTAAAGCGTTTGCTGAGAAAGTCGTAGTTGGCCTTGGTTTGGCTCAGGGTCGATTCGGCAAGGCGCAGTTGCAGGCGAGTGGCGGTTTCCTGCTCGGAAAACTGCGCCAGTTGTGCGTCAATCTGGGCCAGTTCAAGCTGTGACTGATCATAGGTGTGCTGCCAATCCTCACGGCGGCGATCGAATATGGCTTGACGGTCGAGGTCGGCGGCTATCGTGCGGTTTATGATCGCGCCGCTATGGGCGGCCGCAGAGGCCGCGAGCGCCGGTCCCTCCCAACGGCTGCCGCCAAAGCTGAAGCCCGCGACGTTTGGAACCAACATCAGCCCAGCGGCTGCGACTTGGAAGGCCATTGCAGCGGCCTCCATCGTGCCGCTGGTTATATGGAACGCGCTGACGCTTATTTCCTTGTCACTCACACCCCCGTCCAACAGTTTTTTGTAATGGGTTGCGCGGTGTCGAGCAATTGCCTGGCTGGCGAGCAGCGCCTTGCGGTTCTGACGATCAATATTCAAGGCTTGGCGTTGCAGGTCGACCGAAATTTTCGCCAGGTTCCAGGCTTGTTGCTGCTGCAGCTCTTGCACCTGCGCCTGCTCCTTGCGCTCGATCAGCGATAGCAGTGAGGCGCCAAATTGGCTGAGGCTATCGACTGCGCTCAAGGCCTGGCTGTGCATGACCGAGAACCGATAGTGCGGGATAGAGGTGGTCGGCAACCCTTGAACCGTATTGTTCGAAGTATTCAGTACGGAGGCGCTGGGCAATGCACGAGGATCCAGCGGGACTGGGAATACCGGGAGGTGCAGCGGCTTGCCGGCGATGTCGAGGTTGTGCCGCACGTTATGCAGGCGGCTTTCAGCCACATCCCAGCATCGGAGCAACTGCGGGTGGAATGGCAGGCGCAAATGGGGGCTGTCGATGGCTGGCAAGGACGCGTGCTCACCGCCCCCACGAACCGACAATGACGGCTGGGAATGGGCACGGGTTTGTTCAAATGTCCGTAAATCGCCACGGGTCGTTTTGCTCAGCGTTTGCAGGCTGATGCTCACCCAATGATCGATCGGTTGGACGATTGGGCGTGGTCCCAACAGATCCAGCACCCGCACGTACCACAGCTTTGCCTCGCTGAGGCCGTCGGGGGTCAATTCGCGGTAGGCGGCGTCGCCTCGATTGATCAGGATGTCGAGGTACAGGAAGTACAGTGCTTTGCGAAAGTGCACCGGATGACTGAGTGCGATCTGATGAGGGTCGTGGGGCGCTTGGTCGGCATATAAAGGCGTGTTGCTATCGAGTAAAGGCGCGGCCTTCCAGCAGCTTTCCTTGCCAAGACCTGGATCAAAGAGACGGCGCAACCAGCGCTCGGCTTCCTCATAACGCTGTTCGGCGTTCAGGCGATGGGCGACCAGCCATGGCAAGTGAAGGAACAATTCGGTGAAGTAACGGCCGTAGGGGCCGTGGAAGTCCATCTGGTTGTTGTCGCTGTCGGGTATGGTCGGTTCCGGCAGGTGTTGTGTCGTCCGGTTGAACAGCTCATCCAGGCCGTTCCCTGTAAGACGGATCAGTTCGGCGCCGAATGTGGTGTTCAACCTGATCGGCTGATCTGGTTTGTGACCTGAAGTGGATGCGGAAAAATCCAGAAATTGAACAGTGCCCTGGCCCTTTATCGATTTGTCGGTAATCGTTGGAGGAGAAAGATCGGAAATAAAGCCGGAGGATCCAGACGGAAAGATGCCGTTGTGTTCAGTTTTTTCAACCTGGATAAATGTAAGAGAGTTTCTTGTTTGAATACGTTTAGCCGCTGTATCGAAGAATTTTTTGCGGATCGCTTTATCGAGGGGCTCCAGTTCAACTTGCGTTTTTTCTGAAACAAGGTCCGCCACGTAGGGCTGGAAGCTCAGGTCTTTGTTGATGCAAGTGGTTCCAAGAAAAATGCAGTTGCTGTCGGATACAGGTTCCATGTCTGCCTTGGCTCCCAATGACAGGAAAAGCAGATCCTGCGTGTCGTCGCGATGGTGTTCGGCAACGGTAGATAACAACGGCTTGATAGCACCGACGTCCTTGCCATGAAGTGTTTTGTTCCCGCAGTGCCGTTGCAGGCCAATTCGCGGCGTGCTCCATGTTCCATCCTGCTTTTTGAAGCAGAAGCTCAAGCGCAAAAGCGGATGGCCCTTGGCCGACTGCATGGCAGGGGCATGATCAACACTGGAGGCCTTCGGATCCTGAAGTATGCATTCGGCCCAGACAACGAACAGGCGATTATTGAACCAGACAGGACGAATCGAGTGCTCCACCGCACTTTCGGGAATGGGCACGTCGGCTTTTTCCCAGTCCGACCAGGCAAACGGATCCGGCTGCGTACCGCCTGGCGGCCGTTGCGCCATGTTCAATGAGCGCCAGAAATAGGTATTTTCGGTGCGGGATCTGGCGATGAAGTAGTAGGTGCTGCTGGCGGAGTCTTCGCCGTCGATTTGATAGTTGTTGGTGACCGCCTCGCCATCGATGTAGCCATTGAGAATATTCAGGTTGGCGATTTCTTCGAATCGGGTCAGGTAGGCCATGACCGCCGATTGAACCGCTTCAGCCTGGATCCGGTTTTGGTTGAGGTCGTTTTCCAGTTGTTGGAAGTTGTCGCTCTTGTTGTTCCTCAGGACGGGGTCCAGGTAACTCGCCGGGAAATAAAGCAGATTTTGATGAGCCGCCCAAATGGAGTATTGATGCATCTCGTTGCGCCACGTTTGCAGGTGCTCGGGCGTAATGCTTGCCTGATCGTAGCCGGGCTCCATGTTCATCAGGATGCGATTGATGTATTGCTGAAGACTGGCAATGGCGCAGGCGACAGGCGTGGTGGGCACATCCTGGCTGACCAGCACGTCGAGTAGCCAATATTCGTAGAGGTCTTGGGCTGTCTTGAGGTTTGCTGTAGCAGAAGCCGGCGCGACCTTTTCCAGATAGAGCGCCAACAGCGCATCACGCAAGCGTTCATCGAGCTGCTTTTTTATAGCAACGGTCATATTCATTCCTTGAACAATTGAAGCGAATATCAGTGGCTGGTCGCGATTATTGCTTCGCCAACGATTTTCCATTCCTGCGTGGAGCTCTTGCCGCCTAGCGCTGTAGCCTTGAGCAGAAGGCTTGCTGACAGCCCGGTGCTCTTGCTGCATTCCTGGGAGCGAACGATCCAGTCCACTTCTTCCACTGACTGAGCGCGTTTTCCCTTCAAGTGGTCTGCCAGGCTTTGTACGTCGTAGTGGGTCCATCCCAGCAACTCGGCCAACTGCTTGTTGGCTGCGTCCGCTGTTTTTGGGTCCTCTTCTTGGTTGGCAAATTGCAAGTAATGCAACCATTGCTCTTCCGAACGGCCGGGCAGGCGAGCGCAATAGCTGAAGCGCTCGTACAAATACACGGCGTGAAGCGTCAATGAGTTGGAGGGGCTGGCGGACAGCCAGGTTGGCTGGGCCGCCAACTGCTGCAATGCGCTACCGCTCAGGTGCAGCTCCTGGCACAGCTTGGCGTTGCGCAATAATCTCGTCAGTACCGCAGGCATCTGCCCTTGGGATGTACTGATCGCCGTGACAACATCCGATGCGGTAGTCCCGGTCATTTCCAGCACGCATGGGAGGTCGTCTGCGGATAAATCGACGAGCTCATGCAGCAGGTTTTCAAGCAGATGTTGATCGTCTTCAGTGCTGCCACGCTTTGCCAGGAGGGCCTTGAACCGTTTATCCAGGTTCTGATCCAGCGGCAACTCGTCCAAGGATGTGGTGGATAGGTGGTACATCGATGCGACATCCCGGTTGGTCCGCTTTAACCAGTCGCTGGCCCAGTCCAACGCCATCAATACGTCGAGAATGCAGGTGCCAAAGGGTTGCACGGTGGAATCCAATGCCCCCTTCACCATTGCCGCGTTGAAATTGTCACCGCCTATCATGCGGGCCAGTGACGTGCATTCAACAAACGTGAGCCCGAACATCCGTGCGATGCGGGTCTGGCGATAAAATGACGAGATCGTAGGCAAGTCATGCTTTGGTTGAGCCAGGTGTTGTTTGGTTTGTTCGATGAGCCACGACAGTGAATCGGGCACCTTCGCCAGCCCAAGGCCGGCGGCCAGATAGATCAAATCCTGGGGCGCGTTGATCTCTTCCTCGGGACGTTTGAATAGTCGGGAGCTATCGAATATCTGGTCGAACAACGGCACTTGCAGACCACAAGCGTGAATCGGTATGTCGTGCAGCAAGCACGCAAACTCCTCAGGCGCTATGCCGTGGCGCCGATTGAGGTATCGATAGACGCCCAACGTGCGCAGCGTGTTGGCATTGAGCGTCATTGCCGTGTTTTTTTCCGAGCGTAAGGCGCTGGTAATCAGCGTATCGAGCTCAGTGAAAGGAATACCCGTCCAGCGCTGCAGTCGGATCATTTTCTGTAGGCGGGAAAGGCGTTCCGGGGTCCCATTTTCAAATCTGTTCGTTGACGAGTTAAGCGTCATGGGCGCCGTCGATTCCGGCCCATTGATATAGGCGGCGCCATAGTTTTTGTGCCTCGAAGCAGGACTATGGGGCGAGGCCCGGGCGGCATATTCGCCTTGCGCCAATAAGTGCCGGACTTGTTCCGTGGTCAGTCCGGTACGTTCCTTGAAGAACTCGATATCGTGCAGTTGTCTAGACGCTTCAGTGCCATAGGATTTCTCCAGACCGCTGAGGTCCGTGTCGGAGCTGAGCGGCGCGAGCAATAGCCTCTGCTGTTCCGGGCTGAGTCCCGACAACAGCTTTTGCGCCTCGACACGCGGCTGGACAACGCTTCCGTAAGTTAAATGAGCCGGGGAAAGCGGCAATATCCGGCTCATTCGATAATTCAGTTCGCCGAGCGCCGGTTTACCCGTGCCCAGCCCAAGCAGACATTGATGATGATGCAGCTCATAGGGCAGCGAAAACGGATAATGCGCAGTTGCAAGGTGCTGATGAACATCACTTTCAAAGTGCGCCTTGATCGCCTTGTCCAAGGTGTGATTGACGATCTCCAACATGGGGCGCGCAACGAAGGCGCTCTGCTGGTCGAGCATCAAGTCCTTCAGGTCCGGCCGTCGTTTATCAAGGGGGATTTTCTCGCTGGATGACGATGCACCTTCCAGCTGTCCGGCAAACAGATACAGCGCTCGCAAATAGGCCACCGGCGAATCGATTGCCGCGAGGTCGCCTTCTTTACAGAACTTATCCCAGTCCTCCTTGAACAGCGCTTGATAGCTTGCCGGATCTGATTTTGACTTCGAACGCAAGTCGCGCCTGTGGCGGGCAGGGGAGTCCTTGGGGGATACCAGATGTTCCAGATACAGGCGACAGACATGTCGAGCATAGCGCTGCGCGTTGTCGTAGGCCTGGTCGGCGTTCGCTTGGGTGTGCTTGCCCAGTTCGAGGGCGAACTGCGCCTTGGTCATGCGAGTGATGTCGAATACCGACGTCAAACCCATCCGCTGCAGGGCCGCGTGGACATCGGTTTGAGTGTCATCTCCATCGACGGCTGCGCCAATGAGCCTGTTCACCAATGGGTTGTTGTTTTCATCCATGTACAGTCCATCTCCTGTCGAACGGAAGGTTCGTGCTGGCGAAAACGGTACAGGAGCTTGCAGCTAAAGGAGGCCGGACGAGAGAACAGAACTTGTAGGAGAAGGCAATGCATGCAGGAAGAAAGCTGTGCGTAGGGAAGCCGCATGAGGCCGCACATCGGCCTCATGCGAGAGGGACTCAAACCCGGAAATGGCTGACCATTTGTTGCAACTGACCACCCAACCGCGCCAGCTCGACGCTGGACGCTGCGGTTTCATCGCTGGCGGCGGCGGTCTGCTCGGACACGTCGCGCACGTTGATGATGCTGCGGCTGATCTCTTCGGCCACGGCGCTTTGCTGTTCGGCGGCAGCGGCGATCTGCTGGTTCATCGACTGGATGTTGGACACCGTACGGGTGATGTTTTCCAGTGACGCGCCGGCCTTGCGGGTCAGGGCCACGCTGCTGTCGGTGAGGTTGCGGCTGTTGTTCATCACGGCGGCTACTTGCTGGGTGCCGTTCTGCAGGCCGGCCACCAGGCCTTCGATTTCCTCGGTGGATTTCTGTGTGCGCTGGGCCAGGCCGCGGACTTCATCGGCGACGACCGCGAAGCCACGTCCGGCTTCACCGGCGCGGGCGGCTTCGATGGCGGCGTTGAGGGCCAGCAGGTTGGTCTGTTCGGCCACGGCCTTGATCACGTCCATCACGGCGCCGATCTTGTCGCTTTCCTGTTGCAGCACGCTCATGGCGTCGGTGGAACGCACCACTTCGCTGGCCAGGCGTTCGATCTGGGCGATGGCTTCGTTGACCACTTGATCACCGGCCCGCGCTTCACCGTCGGCGGCTGCTGCTGCCTGGGAGGCTTCTTCGGCATTGCGCGCCACTTCCTGGACCGTGGCGGTCATCTCATGCATGGCGGTTGCGACCTGGTCGGTCTCGACTTTCTGGCTGTTGACCCCGGCGCTGGTCTGCTCGGTGACGGCGGACAGTTCTTCGGCGGCGCTGGCGATCTGGGTCACGCCGTCGCGGATGCCGCTGATCAGGTCGCGCAGGGTCACGCCCATGCGGGCAATGCCCTGTTGCAGCACGCCGAGTTCATCGCGACGGGTGACGATGACGTTCTGCGACAGGTCGCCACCGGCGATGCGTTCGACCACGGCGAGGGTTTCACGCAGCGGGCGAGTGATCTGGCGGGTGATGACCACGGCGGCAATGATGCCCACCAACAATGCCAACAACGTGCTGACCAATTGCAGCGTGCGGGCCTGGGCGCTTTCAGCATCGCGACGGTCGAGCTGGATCTGGTACAGCTGCTCGCTCAGGGAAACGATGGTGGCGCCCTGGTCGGTCATTTCCTTGCGCGCCTGCGCCACATCGGCCATGGCCATCTTGAAGGCCTGCACGGCGCTGCGGTATTGGGTCAAGGTTGTTTCCAGCTGACGCAGTTCATCCTGCCGAGCGTTGGCGAAATGTTCGCTGAGCGGCTTGAGCGAAGCGATGGCGGCGTCCAGTTGGGCGAAGGCCTTGCGTTCGGTATCGGCATTGCTGTTGGCGGTGTAGCCGCGTACTTCATAGCGGGCCAGCATGAACGCCTGCTTGGCCTGGGTGATGGCCTGGAATTGCGCAAAGCGCTCATCGCTGAGGGCCATCTGCCGCACGTCGGAATCGATGGCTTCGATCAGCTTGTAGGCCGTCTCGGCGTTCGCGCCCATGACATCCCGGGCACTGTTGCCGGTGCGGTAGGCACTGCGCATTTTGTTCAGCGACGTTTGGTAGGCGCTGATGGTCGCGCTCTGCTCCCTGAGCAGCTTGACGTTCTCGGGGCTCTTGAAGCTGCTGAGCAGCGCGTTTTGTTGCGCCACGAAACCATCGAGGGTGGTCTGCACATTCTGTGCGGCGGTCTCGTCACCGTTGGTCAGCATGTATTGCAGGCGAGTGACCCGCAGTTTGGTCAGGCCAGCGTTGAGCTGGGTGATGTCGCTCATCCAATTGCTGCGGTCGATCAAACCGCCCAGGCTGGTCCAACTGGTCAGGGCCAGGACGCAAGTCAGTACCAGCACCAGGCCAAAGCCCAGGCCCAATTTCATATTGACGCTAATGTTGCCAAACCAGTTATTCATCAAATTCCTCCAGGAACGTTGCGCTGCTTGATCATCGGTTGGCTGGAAGATTGTTGTTTTTAAGAGCCAGCAAAAACGTGTAACAGGGGTGTATCGGCGGCCGCCCATGAATCTGAAAGTTTTTTTGTGTCGGCAATCCAGGGGCGCCGCCGGGCGCGCCAAGCTTTTTTTCACATCGGTTTCACTGCCTGCCTACGTCTACGTCTTTACCGTCTCGCCATCGAAATGACTGGTTGGGTGCCGTCGGGGCGGCTTGATGTGGAACTGAGACTGAGCCTTTTTGGCGTGACGCGCTCGATTGATACGAGCTGGCTTGTCCGCTATCGAAACGTTGCGGTGATCCTGGCTTCGGCAATGTTGGTGATTGCGCTGACTCTCTGGCTGCTGGGGCCGGCAGCGGTGCCGGATCTGGCCCATGGCAATATCGTTGGCGCCCGGGCGCTGGCTGATGGCTGGGCCAAGGGTGAGATGATCGTGCTGGTGCGCCACGTCGAGCGATGTGATCACTCCAAGGCCGTGTGCCTGGGGGATCCTTCGGGAATCACCGACCGCGCCCGCGCCGTTGCAGTGGGCCTCGGCGCGCGGTACGAGCAACTCGGCCTGGAGAGTGCGGACATTTATAACAGTCCGTTGGTTCGAGCGTCCCAAACGGCTGGATACATGTTCAACAAGGTGGGCACCGGCGACGATTGGCTGAGCCATTGCCGCCATGACTTGCTGCGCAATGCCCTGGCCCACAAGGTGCCAGGGCGCAACCTGATCCTGGTCACCCACAGCGAATGCATGCAGGCGATGGAAACCGAGCTGCGCCGACCTGCTTCGGCGTTTGGCTATGGCGCTTCGTTGTTTGTATCCACCGCCCAGCCACAAGCCCCTCGGTTGCTGGGTTTTATCGAGGCGTCTGATTGGCGCTCAGTGATGTTCCAGTAACTTTTCCCACAATTAGGACCGCTCATGCTGACGTCTGCCTGCGCTCGTTTTTACCGGCTCAACCTCGGAATACCCCTGGTCTGTGCGGCGGTGGTGTTCCTGCTGTTCGACATGACCCGCATCGACATCGCCTTCAGCGATCTTTTCTACGACCCGCTGCACCAAATCTTTCCGCTGGGGCATGTGCGGCTGTTCGAACAAATCACCCATAAGTGGGCCAGGGTCATTCCGAACTGGACCGGTGAGGCGGCCATCATCGGGGCGCTGGTGTCGTTCGTCTGGCCGCTGTTCCGGCCGGAAAAGCGTCCAGGGCTGCTTCGTGTACTGGATAAGATCCGGCTGACCAAGCCACTACGGTTTGCCCACAGGCACCGTCGAGATTTTCTCTATGTGGTTTTCGCCTTTTCCCTCAGCACAGGCGTTATCCATTACCTCAAGGGCCACACCAGCGTGTATTGCCCGGTGGAAACCACCCAATACGCGGGGAAGATCGAGCACAAGGAGTGGTTCCAGAATTTCGATTTACTGAAAGTCGCGGGGGACGGTCGTTGCTGGCCCGGTGGCCATGCTTCCGGTGGTTTCACGATGTTGGCGCTGTACTTCGTTGCCCGGCGCTATCGCTGGCGTCATTCCAAGGCCGTGATGTACGGCGCGCTGGCCCTGGGATTTGTCTACGGCACGACGCGAGTCCTACAGGGTTGGCACTACATGTCCCACACGTTCTGGGCGGGAATCTTCGTCTGGTTGAGCTGTTGGCTGATGGCAATGTTTTTTTACGGGCGCGCCGTCTTGGAGCAACCCTTACTGAAGACCGCGTCGTCCAAGGCCGTACCCGGCAGGCCTGAGCTGGGCGATGCGCAGCCTGCTCCATGAATCGCGGGCAAAAAAAAGCCCGCGGGAGAGCGGGCTAAAACCTTAGTTTCTTGAATGAGCGAGGGGACTGTACCGGATCGCATAAACCCATGGGGTGAAGAAAAGTTCATGCGGGCTCAGCTTGATGGGTTCCTGATAGAGCTTTGTCAACGAGGTGATTTCGGACGTGTCCTGTGAGATACGTCTCTTTTTTGGATAGAAATATGCCCGCTCTCTGAACCGAAGGCGATACGCAAGGTCTGGTGTGCGCGAAGTAGGTCGATTTGTCCTGCTCCGCAATCTTGTTGTCGCTTTTGTATCGAGGGATCGAACATGTCCGTGTCTGCCTTAAGGACGAGGCTCGTCGTCGCGTCGCTGTGTTTTTTTGCGATGGACCTTGCCGTGGCCGCGCCAACCCCTGGCGACACAGACCTGATCCGCGAGCGCCAGAATCGCCTGCTCGAAGAGCAGCGTCGGCGCCTTGAAGAACTCAAGGACCTGCCAGGCAAAGAAGCAAAGCCGGTCCAGCCGACCAAACCTGCCGATACCCGTTGTTTCCCCATCAAGACCATCGAGCTCAAGGGCGCCGACGCCTTGTCCGAACGCGAGCGCCAACGCTTGCTCGAGCCCTATCTCAATCAATGCCTGGGCGTGCCGCAGCTTAACGAGCTGCTCAAGACCATTACCGATGCGTACCTGGAAAAGGGCCTGGTCACGAGCCGTGCCTATTTGCCGCAACAGGATTTGTCCAGCGGTCACTTGCAAGTGCTGGTGGTCGAGGGGCGACTTGAAGGCCTGAAGGGCGCCGAGGACAGCGGACTCTCCAAGCGGGAGCTGGCCATGAGCTTTCCCGGCAAGCCGGGCGATCTACTCAATCTGCGGGACATCGAGCAAATGGTCGATCAACTGAACCGTTTGCCATCCAATAGCGCCCGCATGGAGCTGACGCCGGGGCAGAACATCGGCGGCAGCGAAGTGCTGGTCCAGAACACCCCACAGAAACCCTGGCGCGCCGGCTTGTCACGGCATAACGACGGGCAGAAGAGCACCGGCGAGCAGCAGTGGGGAGCCTCCCTGGACTGGGACAGTCCCTTGGGCCTGGCCGATCAGCTGGCCTTGCGCGGTGGCCACGATGCCATAAGCGACCACCAGAAAACCTCACGCAACGCCATGCTCTATTACAACCTGCCCTTTGGCTGGTGGAACCTGAGCTACACCTACAGCGAAAGTGAGTACCGCGCGCTGGGCCAGGCCAACGGCTTCAATTTCAAGCAGAGCGGCGACAGCCAGAACCATCAGGTGCGCCTGGAGCGGGTGGTGCACCGTGACGCGGTCAGCAAGACCTCCCTGAACACGGGCCTTTCATACCTGCGCACCAACAACTTCATCGAAGACAGCAAGCTCGCCGAGAGCAGCAATCGCATCAGCGAAGCCCAGTTCGGCATCAACCATGGGCGACGGATCGGCAATGCCTTCGTCAACCTCGACCTGGGCCTGCAACAAGGTATCGGCGCCCTCGACGCCCAGGGCGATCACGAGCCGGGGCCTGGGCTGCCGGATGCCCGCTACCGCAAATACACCGCCACCCTCAGCTACTTGCAACCCTTCCAGGTGTGGGGCGAGTCCTTCAGCTTCAGCAGCCTGATGACCGGCCAGCGCAGCGAAGACGCCTTGTTCAGCGCGCAGCGCATGAGCCTCGGCGGGTTGTCTTCGATTCGCGGCTACAAGGACCAGACGCTGGCCGGCGACAGCGGCGGCTACTGGCGCAACGACCTGCGCTGGAGCCGCCCGGTGACGCTGGAGTGGCTGCGTCCGGTGTTCGCCGAGTACGGCACCAGCCTCGGTTATGACCAAGGCGTGATCCGCGGCACTCGCTACGACGGTGGCGAGCATGGCCGCATGTCGAGCAACTCCCTGGAGTTGTTCGCCCGCGGTGAGAACCTCAGCGCCAGCGTCACTTTCGCCCATTCCCTGGAACGTCCGGACGCCCTGACCGAGCGCGAAGCGCCGATCTACTTCCGCCTAGACGTATCCATTTAATTCGCTGCAACGAGACCCGATCATGGACGACCGCCAATACGCCTTCCTGGCCCGCCAGCCCTCTGCTGCCCTGAAACCCCGCGATGCCTTCTGGGGCATGCCCAAGCGCGGCCTGGCGTTGCTGCTCGTCAACGTCATGTTCTGGCAACCGCTGTGGGCCCAGGCCGACGGCATCGTGGTCAGCGCGCCAGGTACCCGCCTGGGCCAGGCGGGCAATGGCGTACCCATCGTCAACATCGCCAAACCCAACGGCAGCGGGCTGTCCCACAACAAATTCAGCGACTACAACGTCGGGAAAAACGGCGTCATCCTCAACAACGCCACCAACCCCGCTCAATCCACGCAACTGGGCGGGATCATCCTCGGCAACCCGAACCTCAAGGGCACGGCGGCCAAAGTCATCCTCAACGAAGTCAACGGCGGCAACCCCAGCCAGTTGCGCGGCTACACCGAAGTGGCAGGGCAGTCGGCCCATGTCATCGTCGCCAACCCGTATGGCATCACCTGTAACGGCTGCGGCTTCATCAATACACCGAAAGCGACGCTGACCACGGGCAAGCCGATCATCGAAAACGGCCAGTTGAGCCGCTATCAAGTGGATCAGGGCAGCGTGGCCATTGAAGGCGCGGGCCTCAACGCGAACAACGTCGACCGTTTCGAAATCATCACCCGCAGCGCCAGGATCAACGCCGAGATCCAGGCGAAGAACCTGACGATTGTTGCCGGGCGCAACGACGTCAACGCCAGCACCCTCAACGCCACCGCCCGTGCAGACGACGGTAGCGCCAAGCCCGAGCTGGCGATCGACTCTTCGGCGTTGGGCGGCATGTACGCCGGCGCGATAAAACTGGTGGGCACCGAAGCGGGTGTCGGGGTGAAGCTCGACGGCAAGATGGTGGCCAGTGGCGGGGATATCCAGCTTGATGCGGATGGGCATTTGAGTCTGGCGCAGACGGCGGCTGCCGGTGCCATCGACATCGAGGCCAAAAGCCTGGAGACCCGTGGCCAGGTGTATGCCGGTAGCCGGCTCGAAGTCAAAACCCAGGGTGACCTGACTAGCCAGCAGAACTTGGTGGCGCGCGACAGCGTTCACCTGGACAGCGGTGGCACGCTGACCAACAACGGCATTATCGAGGCCGGGGTCAACGCCGATAACAGCCGCAATACCGTGGGCGATGTCACGCTCACGGCAAGACAACTGAACAACGTCGGCAAAACCGTCATTGCCAGTCGCGACCTGACTGTCACGACGACCGCTGCGCTGAACAACCAGGGCGGTACGCTCAGCGGGCAGCGCAAGACCACGGTCGCCGCCGACGTTGTGGATAACCGCAACAAAGGTCGGATCCTCGGCAACAGCGAACTGCACCTGACCGCCAATCAGATGCTGAACAGCCAGGGTGGCTTGATCAACAGCCAAGGCGTCCTGACCGCCAACCTGGGCCGTCTGGAAAACAACGCGGGCGAACTGTCCAGCCTGAACAGCGCGACCCTGGTCCTCGGCAGCCTGGACAACCTCACCGGCCTGGTCATGGCTGGCAAGAACCTCGACATCACTAACACCGGCGCGATCAACAACCGGGGCGGCGAGCTATCCAGCCAAGGCGTCATGACCGTGCGCACCGCCAGCCTGGACAACAGCAACAAAGGCACCGTGGCCGCCAATGGCAAGTTGCTGGTCAGCGCCACCGGCGCGGTCAACAACGCCGAAAAAGGCCTGCTCGCTAGCCGTGCTGCCGAGGTCGAGTTCGATGCTGCCAGTCTGAATAACGCCAAGGGCACGCTGCAAGGCGAGGGCCTGGTCACCGTGGATGTATCCGGCGACATCGATAACCAGGGCGGCAGCATCATCGCCAAGGACGCCAAGCTGAGTGTCTTTGCCACCAACCTGGACAACCGTGGCGGCGTGCTGTCCAGCGTCAAGGCCGCGCTGGAAGCACGCACCACCGGCGTGCTGAAAAACGGCTACGACGTGAACCGCCAGGGCGGCACGATCCAGGCCCAAGGACTCAGCATCCAAGCCTTGGCTGGGCTGTTCAACGACGGCGGACGCATCGCTGCGCAAGCCGGCGATGTCGTGGTCACCAACGCAGCGGCGGATATCAACAATCGCAACGGCGGGATATACGCCACGGGCAAGGTCTGGGTCACTGGCCGGGGCATGGACAACAGCGGCGGCGGGCAGGTCAGCGCCAGTCGCATCGACTTTGACCTTTCGGGGGCGCTGAACAACAACGCCGGCATTATTGAAAGCCAGGACAGCCTGGACATTCTGGCCGCCAGTTTGAGCAACCAGAAAGGCCAACTGCGCACCCTGGACCAGAACAGCACCACGGCATTCAAAATCGGGGGGCTGTTCGATAACAGCGACGGCACCCTCGAAACCGCCAGTAATGATGTGGGCTTCATCACCGGCAGTGTCCAGAACGTGGGTGGCAAGCTGCTGCACACCGGCCTGGGACTGTTTGGCATCAGCCAGGCCAACCTGGGGCAGGCCGGTGGTCGCCTGGTGACCTACGGCAACTTGAGCGTGAAGGCAGATCGCTGGACCAACAGCACGGCGATCCAGGCCGGGCGCCTGGTGGTGGATGTCGACCAGCTGACCCAGACCGCCACGGGCCAGTTGCTCAGTACCGATAGACTGGAGGGTCGTGGCAGCAACTGGCGGGTTGACGGCCTGATCGGCAGCGACGGGGCGATCGATCTGCAGCTGACCGGTGCCTATACCGGCAATGGCCGCTTGAGCAGTCTCGGCACCTTGGGCCTCAAGGCGGCACTGATCAATCTGGAGCAAAACGGCAGTATCGCGGGCGGTGGCAACACAACCGTCGTGGTCGATGGCGTCCTCAACAGCTACGGTCGCCTGACCTCGGCGGCGGATATGAGCGTCACGGCCGCCACGCTCAACAACTACGGCACGCTGGGCAGTGCCGGCGCGCTCGGCGTAACGACCGGTGATTTGCTCAACGAACGCGGATTGATCTTCAGCGGCGGTAATACCAGCCTGCGCGTCAACAGCCTGACCAACCGCTATGCCGATATCTACAGCCTGGGTGATCTGAGCATCGATCGCGACGGCCTCGGCACCCGTGCCAGCCGCATCCTCAACAGCTCCGGCACGCTGCAGAGCGACGGCAACATGCGCCTGGCGGCCAGCACGATCGACAACGTGCGCGAGATCTTGACCACCCACGACGCAGGCATCTACACCGCCTCGATCAGTGAAGTGGCCTGTATCGAAGGGGTCAACGCCGGTGATTGCAGCGGCGGCAAGGAAAACCACGTCTGGCAGATCGTCCAGCGCGACAAGTTCGAAGTCACCGCGGCCAGCGCCGCCTCCAGCATCACCACCGGCGGCAACCTGAATATCCAGGGCGACACCCTGACCAACCGGAGCAGCAGCATCGGCGTCGGCGGCGCATTGACCGCCAACCTCGTCAGCCTGGACAACATCGGCATCGAGACCGGCGAAATCGAAACCTCGCGTACCTTCATATCCGAGCGCACGCGCCACCCGAGTGGCTGGCGCGCCGCTGCCAATGACTTCACCAACAAATACTGGCTGCAGAGCCCGGGTTACAACGCCAACGACCTGGGCGGCCTTGAAGCAGCGATGAGCCGCTTCATCGGCATGACCGAACGTGAGCTACCGCAGTTCCACACTCAAACAACCACCACCGATAACCAGACCTATGCCGCGATTATCCAGGCCGGTGGCGCCGTCGACATTCCTACCCAGGGCGACCTCAACAGCGGCGTCGTGCGTGGCGGCTACAACTACGTCGGCGCCGGCCCGCGTACCGACACCCAGGCCGACAACGCCTTCTCGACCCGCATCAGCGTCAATCGGCAACTCCCGCCGAGCCTGACCCAGCAACAGGTCGATCCACTGGCCCTGCCGGGCTTCGACTTGCCCACCGGGCAAAACGGCCTGTTCCGCATGAGCGGCGACGGCTCCACCACGCCAACCCAAAGCACGGGGCTCACGCAAGTACGTGGCCTGCCGGATCGCTCGTTCCAGGCCAACCCGCAAAAATACCTGATCGAGACCAACCCGGCGCTGACCGACATGCGCCGCTTCATGAGCTCGGATTACCTGCTGTCGAATCTGGGCTACGACCCGGACACCGCCGCCAAGCGCTTGGGCGATGGTTTCTACGAGCAACGCCTGATCCAACAAGCGGTGATCGCCCGCACCGGCCAGCGCTTCCTCGACGGCCAGACCTCCGACGACGGCATGTTCAAGTACCTGATGAACAACGCCATCGCCAGCAAGGACGCTCTCAACCTGTCGCTGGGCGTGAGCCTGACCGCTGAACAGGTTGCGGCCCTGACCCATGACATCGTCTGGATGGAAACCCGGACGGTGAATAACGAGCAGGTGCTGGTGCCGGTGCTTTATCTGGCCCAGGCCAATCATCGTCTGGCGGCGAATGGGGCGCTGATCCAAGGCTCGGACGTCAGCCTGATTGCGGGCAAGAACCTGAACAATGCGGGCACCTTGCGTGCGTCCAGCAACCTGAGGGCGACGGCGGACGACAGCTTTGTCAACAGTGGGTTGATGGAAGCGGGTGGTCGGCTGGAAGCGTTGGCGGGTAATAACCTGACTAACAGGGCGGGTGGGGTTATTGCTGGGCGGGATGTCAGCGTTGTTGCTCTGACTGGCGACGTGACTAACGAGCGTACCGTTACCACTCACGAAAGCAGCAGCGGCTACCGCACCGAACGCACCGACTTCATCGACAGCGCCGCGCGCATCGAAGCGGGAAACAACCTGACCGTCAGTGCCGGGCGTGACATCAACAGCGTCGGCGGCGTGCTGAAAAGTGACGCCGACACCACCCTAAACGCCACGCGCGATGTCAATCTCATCGCCGCCGAACGCATCACCAGCGGCACTCGCGGCAGGCATCGCGACCAAGACATCAAGCAATACGGCTCCAGCCTCGACAGCGGCCGCGACCTGACCGTCAACGCTGGTCGCAACCTCACCGTTGTCGGCACTCAGATCGATGCCAAGCGCGACGTTGCCATGGCCGCCCAAGGAAACTTGACCTTCGCCTCGGCGGCGGATGAGCAGCATTCCTACGGCAAGAGCAAGAAGGTCACCCGCCAAGAGGACCACGTCAGTCAGGTGGCCTCGACGGTTAATGCGGGGCGCAACGTTGTAATGAGCGCGGGGCAGGATTTGGCGATGATCGCCAGCAAGGTCAACGCTGCAAACCAGGCCTACTTCGTGGCGGGTGGCAAGCTTGAGCTGCTGGCTGCGCAGAACCGCGACTATTCGCTGTATGACATGAAGAAGAAAGGGGGCTGGGGAAGCAAGAAGACTCAGCGGGATGAGGTGACCGATGTGAAAAACATCGGCAGTGAAATCACTACCGGGGGCGACCTGCGATTGGTCAGCGGCGGCGACCAGCTGTATCAAGTGGCGAAACTGCAGAGCGGCAAGGACATCACGCTGGACAGTAGCGGTTCCATTACCTTCGAAGGCGTGAAGGATCTACATCAGGAGAGCCACGAGAAGACTGACAACAACGCGTTCTGGGTCTCGTCCAAGGGTAAGGGCAAGACCGACGAAACCTTGCGTCAAAGCCAGTTTATTGCTGAGGGCAGTGTTGCGATCAAAGCCGTCAACGGTTTGAAGATCGATATCAACCAGGTCAATCAGCAAACCGTCAGCCAATCCATCGATGCGATGGTCAAGGCTGATCCGCAATTGGCATGGCTCAAGGACGCGGAAAAACGCGGTGATGTGGACTGGCGTCAAGTCAAAGAGATCCACGACAGCTTCAAGTACAGCAACTCCGGCTTGGGGCCGGCTTCGCAGATCATCATTGCGATTGTGATGGCAGCGGTCGTTGGACCGTTAGCGGCAGGCGCAATGGGAACCGCGACTGGAGGGATGGTTGCCGCCGGAACAATTACGGCGGAGACGGCTGCAGGTATTTCAGCCGCGGCAGGCGCCGTTGCAGCGGGAGCTGCAACAAACGCGACCGTCAGCGTTGTCAATAATCGCGGCAATCTTGGCGCCGTGTTCAAGGACGTGACTTCTTCAGATGCCATGAAGGGGTATGCCATCGCTGGCGTTACAGCAGGGCTGACGGCTGCATATTTTGATGGATGGACTGGTACTGAAACGAATACGGCAATCGACAAAGTAAGCACGTCGAGCTCACTGAGCACTTGGAAAGGCGTCGGTCAATTTGCCGCCAACCAAACGTTGCAGAACGGAACCTCCATGTTGCTGAGCAAGGCGCTTGGACAGGGAGGGAGTGCCAGCGATGCGTTGAAAAGCGCGCTGTTTAATACATTGGCTGCGGCCAGTTTCAATCTGGTTGGCGATTACACCAAGAATGTTTTCGCGGATGGTTCAGCACCAAAAATTGCGATCCATGCCATGGTGGGCGGCCTGCTGGCCGAGGCCACTGGCGGTGACTTTAGAACCGGTGCCTTGGCCGCAGGCGCAAGCGAGGCGCTGGTCACTCATCTGGATGCATTGGTTAAAGGTAACGACAACCTGCTTACGATGAGTTCGCAGATCGTCGGTGTGGTGGCGGCTGCCGCCCAAGAGGATGCGGACGCGGCCAAGCTGGAAAAAGGTAGCTGGGTTGCGATGAATGCAACGAAGTACAACTATCTGTCACACAACCAACTTGAGAGGGCAGCCAAGAAGATAGCGGCTTGTGCCAATGACGCCTGTATTGAAGATACGACACGTGCATTCAAGGAGCTCAGTCTTCAGCAAGATATTGAAGCGATAACCGGTTGCAAGGCTGATCCTTCATCTTGCGAAGCGCGATCCAAAGAAGTCGCCAATACCATGGCGGACCTAAATCCAATCAAGGATATCGTCGAGTACGGTTCGCCAAAGGCTCGAGATGCAGTACAGAACCTCATAAATTCAAACTACGAGTTCCAAGAAATGCTAGCGACGGCGACCACCGAGCATACGGTAGGTGCGATGGTCGACTCTCTCAAGGCTAAATGGAACCTTAGCGATGCTCAGGCACAAGAAATCACCAACGATCTGAAAGTCGCGCTTGCTGTGGGGTTAGGTACCGCGGCAGGAGCATTAGCTTACAAACGTGCTGTGGCCCGTGGTGCCAAAGCAACCAATCCGATCGATACTCCTCCTGTGAAGAAGGGATGGCAGGTTGGTGATGATGTTTATAATCAAACGGCTAAAGGTAATGATCCTTCTTGGTCTACTGTTCGGTCCAGGTTTTGGAAAAACGAAGCTGTTGCTCCCGAGGCTGCAAATACGTATGGTTCAGAAAATTTGGCCCGGATGAGTAAGGGGCTCGCACCGCAGCGGTATAACGCGGATAAGGGCGGAATTGAGTCGATGGAATTAAGTCATGAACCCATTCCTGCTCGGGATGGAGGTAAAGACTTTGTTCCTCGTTGGCCACAAGATCACGCTGCTGTCGATCCTTTCAGAAAGCCAGGATATTGAAAAATGACGGAAACACTTTCTTCAATTTTTCAGCGGACACAAGGGGCACCTATTGAAATTGGTGAGCGTCTTGTGTTTCCGATATTTAAAAAGAAGATTAAAGCGGGACAAACTAACTTCTTGGCTAGAAGATTGAAATCATCTAAGCAGCCAGTGTCGGGGCTGCGCGTAAAAGTGCTAAAGGGTGAAATAGAGGTAAATAATCAGCGTCACTCTGAAATAATTTTATGGGCAGACTCTAGTCCGGAATCCGTTTTTTTTTCGGTGGTATCAAAAGTCGCATGTGAGTTGAAGATTTGGAATGTGTGGCGTGTTAATGGTGTTGTGCAGGCGTGGGTTGGGAACGCAGGAATTGTAATTAATGAAGAAGACGGAGTAACAAAGTTGGAATGTAGTGGAGGTACTGATTTAGTCGATTTCTCTACTTTGGTCTTTCATATTGAGTCTATTGATTGAGAGTGGAGCGGGGGCGAGCAGAAAGGGGGCAGAATATTTTGTGACGCACAGGAAGCAGATTTGTTGGTTTTGCTCGGGTTATAAATAAATCTGTCCCCTTTTTTCAAAGCATTTGATTAAATAGGTATGCAAGCATGACTGATAAACAAATATATGAATTAACCATTGATGATCTTGCTTGTTCTGGCGTTTGGTGCTTCCCTATGGATGAGTCTGCGGAAGATGAGCTGACAGTCCGACCTCTCCTTGACAAGGAGACTTGTAGTGACGCTCAAATAATCGTTCGCGCTAGTTTTGTTGGACTGGATGGTTCTAGTTATTTAGGCTATCTGTACTGGGATGGTAGTGGAGGGGTTGAGTATTTAAAACCTGTAATTCTTCTTGAGGATGGCTCGTTTGTTACATTTTGGAATGGGATGGTTGAGCCTTCTTGGGCAGACTACTCTGCAAATGCTCAAGCGCTGAGGAGCAGACTCCCTTTTTTGTATGTTTCAGATTCTGTTCTCGACCTGCCTAAAATGTCAGGAAAGCTTGAAGGGCTATATTATTTAGATGGGGATCACATTTCCTGGATAGGTTGATGGTGCAAAAGGGGGAGCAAAAGGAGGGGCAGGTGTTGAGGAGGCGTTTTTCAGGACGGTGACTCCGCTACGGGCCTTCTGAGTACGCAATTAGCTAAGGATACCAAGTCGTACCTTACAGATATTCAAGATTTGAGAGGTAGGCAGTTCACTCCCCAACAACTCGAAATTTTAGTGGAAAAGGGGACAGATTTATTTAAAAGGCGAGAGTGGATGTCATCGCTCTGACGGTTAAATAAATCTGTCCCCTTTTTTCCGTTCTTGAAATTCCCGACGACCAGTGGCTTCGTTTGGTTGCGTTGATAGGCGAGGGCGGGCAGGACGTTCTGCTTGATCGAGTCATGGCGTCTCGTCAACCAGAGCGGCCGATTGGGGAGAACCTCCTGCATGCCAAGCCCTACGCAAGGCTGCTCAAGGCCATTGACGCGCCGCAGGCGCAGCAAGCAACGTTGTTGCTTGCTTTCGTAAAACATTGGTATCCAGAGTTGAACCGGCGCGGCAAACAGCAACCGTGGTGGTACATCTATGGTGATCCAGTAAAACATCCGCTTGAGATGGGAAGTTATTTTGGTCGTTGGTGTTTCGAGGCGGTCGCCGCCGTGAAAGTCTTTGGGCTTGATGATAGTGGCTGCATCGGACATGAGCACTATCCGGGCGATTTACTCCATCCCAGCGAAGAAGCTGTTCCAACACCTGAGCCAGTCGCCAAGCCTGGATGGTGGGCAAGGTTGTTAGGACGTTCAGGTTAAGCGATGTCCAAATCAGCCATCGATTACTAGAACGGGGTCATCTCCATTCCGCTTTGTCGAAACTACTTCGGTGGTCATTCAAATTTTGCAGGGAAGTAATCATGAAAAAAACCACCTTTTTAGTTCTAGCCATGGCCCTGGCAGGCTGTCACTCAAATGTCAGGGACTCCTCGCCAAGCCTGTTCAAGGATGGCGTGCAGTTGCAACAACCCAAGGTCGTCGCTGACGCGGAACACGCCAAGATCATCATGAAGGCGACAGGATTCACCCACCCGGTGCAATTCTCCGTGCGGCGCAGTTCCGACGCAGACCAACGTGCCGAGGTCTTGGGAACCGTGGTCGATTCCGGTCGTGGCAAGGTATTCGGCTGGATCGCCAAAGTGAACGAGGTTGCCAACAGCGCCACCGTAAAACGCTTCCCCCAGCTGGAGGTGCAGGCTGACCCCGGGCAGGCGATTGAAGTGATCGGTGAATCACGGGTCTACGACTCGAACTATTACCGCTATGCCGGAAAAATTGTTTATGCATGCGGCCCTATGAGTTCCACCTTCAAGCCCGAGAAGCAAAAGATTTACCTGGTGGAGTTCGTGATCATTGGGGCAGGTTGTGAGCAGCATGTTTACGATGTCACTCAACCTCAGGAGCGTATTCCTGTGGCGAGCGTCCAGGGGCTTTGAGTCGACTTAAAAAGCAGAAGGTCCGAAAGCGAAAGGGGGACAGACTTATCTGTATGCTCAGTTCTTAAATGAATCTATCCCTTTCCCTCCGTTCGGTCGTCGGTGCTCGAAGGCATGCTTGTGTTGGCGCTGTTTGAGGACATTTTTTGGCGCAGTTATGGCGCAGTTCTCAGAACTGCGCCATTTGCATTTAATCCGCCGCCTGCGCCCGCAATCGCCTGCCAATCACATCCATCACATCACACCCGTCACGCAACGCGATCGTCAGCATTTTGCATAAGTCGGAAAGCACCAGCGTGTCGGAACTGATCTCTGAACGGAACGCAATATTTTCCAGCAGTTGGGTCACGGTGCGGATGCGGTAGTCAGCGGTTTCGAAGAGGACATCAAGCGGGGCTTCGGTGTCGATCAGCAGCGTGGCGGGGGTGCAGTCGATGCCGGTGATGGGCATGTATCGGTTCATGGGTAGGGCCTCATTCAGTTGAAAGGAGCTACCTCGTTGTCGAGTCGCCAAACCCGAGTCGCCATTGGGGCGACGACGAACTATAGGCCGTCCCGCTCAAGTGCCACAAGACACCGCTTTCCGAGCTTCGTGTAGGAGCGTTGGCGTTCCAGCAGTGGTATTTCCCTACATCGCTTTGCCGCTATCAACAAGGTCGAAACCAGCCGTCCATTAGGCACATTGGCATGGCTAGAGAGGTGACCGTGGTGAGGGAGCTTGCTCCCGTTCGGTTGCGTAGCGACCGCAAAATCGTAAGGCTGCTTCGCCCGAAGCGTCGGACCGGCCCAGTGGGAGCAAGTGAAATAGCCACAGATTTATTGCATGGCCTCATCAAACCACCGTCGGATCCTGATCCGTCATCCCTACCAGACCCAGCTCCACGTACCCTGGCGCGGTCGAATCAAGCAGATCCGCTCCATTGTAAGGCCCGGCTTGCACGGCATTGTTCGGTGCGCTGAATACCAGGTTGCTGTCGTCAAGTTGGGCGACGAAGTCGCCGTCGACCAGGAGTTCGAAGCGTTGGCCCTCGGCATTGGCTTCGAAGCTTTTCAGGTAGGTGCGGGTATGGTCGGCATTGCTCCGGATCGCCAGCGTCCCGTCGTAGCCGTCGCCTATGCCGGTGAAGCCCAGGGTGCTGAGGTCGATGCGGTCCTCGCTGGGGTTGAAGTCGAGTATGCGATCGCTGCTGCTGGTTCCAGCGGTTCGGAAGCTGTCGGCGACGCTGGTGTACTTGAACACATCGTGCCCCGCGCCGCCGGAAAGCAGGTCGCGGCCAAGGTTGCCCTGTAGCACATCGTCCCCTGCCAGGCCGCGCAGGATTTCGTCTGTCTCCAAGCCTTTCAACAGGTCGCTGCCAGAAGAGCCGACCAATCTGGCGCTGCCGTCCGTGCTGCCGAACGTGGTGTCGAGGCTGCCGTCGGCGTTTAGCTGAACGACGGCAAAATCGCTGCCGCCGTTGGCAAAAGCAGTTCCGCCCAGCAGCATCTTGCCGTCGGGCAGCAGCGTGATTTCGGTGGAGGCGGCCCAAACACCGGGCAGGTCGATGCGAGCCAGGCCCTGGTCGCCGAAGCTGACGTCTGGGCTGCCATCGGCGTTGAACCTCATGACGGTGAAGTCATCGAAGGCGGTCGTGGCGGACATCACTATCTTGCCGTCGTCCTGCACAGCCACGCCGCCGCGATAGCTGCCAAAGCTCGTCAACGCGAGGACGCCGTTATCGCCGAAGCCGGTGTCGAGTTCCCCGCTCGCGGTGTACTTGAACAAGCTGTTGTGGAAAGCGGGGGCGCCGTGGACCAGCATGCTGCCATCCGCGAGCGTGGTAATGCCTTGCACGGACTGAAGCGTGCCGGGGGCGGGCAGCGTCATCACACCGTTGATGCCAAATGACATGTCGCGCGTGCCATCGGTGAGCAACTGGGTCACCTTCAGCGACTGGCCGTCCACTGCGGCGACCTGTACGCCGCCATCGGCGTTGGCTTCCACGATCGGCCCGTAGCCGAACCCGCTGGACAAGCTGGCCGCCGCATTGCTGTTGAATACCGTATCGGCTTTGCCATCGGGGCCCCAACGCTGGACGATGGGCGTGTCGTCGTGGCCTTCATGAGCGGCTACGACCGCGCCGTCGGCCTGGACTCGCAGGGTGTAGGTTTTTTCAAGGGGGATTTGTTTATGAATCTCCTCCCGTCCAGCGTTGCCGTACGTAGTATCCAGACTCCCGTCGGGGCGAAGGCGAGCGAGAGAAAAATCCATGCCGTAGTCAGGGTCGAGGGGGTGATCAGTGACCCCCGCGATCAGTATCGAACCGTCGGGCTGTATGACCACGTCCTGGGCGTTCTCGGCTTGCCCGGAAATATCGACGAACATAATGCCAGGGGCGCTGTAGCTGGTGGGCATGATTTCAATCCTTTAAAACTTGGCAAAGCATTGACTCTAGCCTAGGGTCTGCGGTGCGCCAGGGGCCCTGGATAAGCGGTCATAGCGACTTGCACGGTGTCTTCGTAGTTTTTTCTTGCGCCCTGTTTCATCTCTCAAATTGTGTTTCGCGCCCCTGACTTTCGGACTGATAAACCGTGCCAACCCCTACTCGCAACGCGCTGATCGCCCAACTCGCCGCCAAACCCGATGACATCACCGCACGCGCATCGCTCTATCGCGACCTGCTCGATACCGGGGAGGCGTCACTGGAAGGTTTGCGCGTCGCGGCGGGCCTGGGCGATCCGGCGGCTAAAGTGGCGGTGGCTCAACTGAACACCGCGGTCCTTACAAATCGCCCCGGCCCATTGCTGCCGCAACTGCGTGGGCTGCCGGTGGATCAGCTGGAATTGAACAATGCCGAGCCAGAGTGGTGCGACGCCCTGGCCGGGTTGCCCCTGCGCACGTTGGTGCTCAACAGCCCCAGGTTCATCTGCGGTCCGCAGATGTGGCAGCGTTTGCAAGCCACTGCCCTCGAAACCTTGGAAGTCAGTAATTTTTCCCGCGACGATAACGCCCATTGCCTCCCGCCGACCACACGGTTGCGCCGGCTGAAGTTGCAAACCTACGGCGAAGATTTTGATGACCGTTTTCTCCATCAACTGAGCGACAGCCCGTTGCAGGAATTGTCGTTGAACCGTTGCGATGACATCACCGACGATGGCCTTAAAGCACTGTCACGCCTCAAGCTGCGATCCTTGACGTTGCAACGCGTGGGTGAGCTGACGTCCCGTGGCATGGCACATTTGGCCAGCCATCCCCTCGAACAGTTGTCGCTCAGTGACTGCGGCGCGATCCTCGATGATCCCGCCTGGCTTCGCGACCTGACGGGGTTGCGCTCGTTGAGTCTGGATGGCTGTTATGCAGGCGAGAGTGTTATGCAGGCGATTCGGGGGCTGCCGCTGGAAAAGCTTTCGCTCCATTGCGCGTTCATCTGCGAAGACGATCTTGAAGTCCTGGAAGGAATGCCGCTCGTCGACCTGGACCTCAAGGGGCTACGGCAGGTGATCGAGCGGCTCGATGTGCTGCAAGGTTTTCCGTTGAAGCGCTTGGGATTGTCTGATGTGCAAGGCGTCTGCGCAGATACGTTGAGTGATCTGCGCGGCCTGGACTTGGAGTCCCTGGAGTTGTCGTTGAACGACATCACCTGGAAGGAACTGAAGCAACTGGCCGGCCTGCCACTGAAACGGCTCGATCTGAGTTATTGCCGGGGCATCGACGGCAAGCTGTTGCGCAAGCTCGTCGAGTTGGGCTTGCCGTTGGAGCAACTTGAGATAAGCGGCCTGGACCTGCGCGATGCCGACTTGGCTTGTTTGCGGGACCTGCCGCTGCAGCGCCTGGGCTTGCATGACAGCCCCTGGCTGACGGACGCCGGGGTGGCTCATCTGGCGGGCATGCCGTTGCGGGACCTGGCGCTGGGTGCTGATCCAGGTGAATCGCGGCTCACGTCGGCCGTGGTGCCCGTATTCGAGCAATTGCCGCTGCAGAAGCTGTGGTTGCCCAATTGCTTGGGGATCGATGCGAACGGTTGGGATCGCTTGGCCAGGTTGCCCGCCCGTGTGACAGGTCCGGGAATCTGACGCGCTAGGCTCTGTACGAAATGTATCCGCACTCGCCCATACTGCGTTGAAACGGGGCTCGGAATGCTCATGTACTCCAGTACACTGCGCTTCCTCGCCCCGTTTCGCCTTGTCTGGCCTTCGCGCGAACACATTTCGTACAGAGCCTAATAGGAATAGGCAATGCCCCAAGGCAAACCCGCATAGGTGGGGCATTTTTCGACCGTTACCATGGCCTCCTGTCTACCCATTTGGAGTTCACCATGCACGACAGGAAAACCCTCTTCATCACCGGTGTGAGCAGTGGCTTGGGCAACGCCCTGGCGCAAGAGGCACTTTCAGCGGGTCACCGTGTCATCGGCACCGTGCGCAGTGAGGCGGCGTTGCAAGCCTTCGAAGCGCTCTCCGCGGAGCGCGCTCACGGTGTGATTCTGGATGTCACCGAGTTCGACCGAATCGATAGCGCAGTGGCAGCGGCAGAGGCCAGCTACGGCCCGGTCGATGTCTTGGTCAACAACGCCGGCTACGGTCACGAAGGCATCTTTGAAGAATCGCCGCTGGAGGAAATGCGTCGCCAGTTCGACGTCAACGTGTTTGGCGCGGTCGCGGTGACCAAGGCCTTCGTGCCGTATTTTCGCCAGCGCCGTGCCGGCCATATCCTCAACATCACGTCCATGGGCGGCACCATTACGATGCCGGGTATTTCCTATTACTGCGCGAGCAAGTTTGCCCTCGAAGGGCTCTCCGATACGTTGAGCAAAGAGCTGCTACCGTTCAACATCTTCGTGACGGCCGTTGCGCCCGGATCGTTCCGCACCGATTGGGCAGGCCGGTCGATGCAGCGCACGGCGAGGAGCATTGCCGACTACGACGCCAGTTTCGATCCGATACGTAAAGCGCGCGTGGAGAAAAGCGGCAAGCAACTGGGCGATCCTCGCAAAGCGGCGCAGGCGATGTTGCAGATCATTGCCAGCCCGACGCCGCCTGCGCACTTGCTGCTGGGCAGCGATGCACTGAACCTGGTGCGCGACAAACTCAGTCGTGCGGCCAGTGAGATCGATCAATGGGAAGCGCTGAGTCGTTCGACCGACGGTTGAACAGCCAGCAAAAGGGGACGCCGATGACTCAGGCCGCTGCGCGCATAGTGCAGTTGATGGAACAGCTCGCGCCCGTCGAGGGCTACAACCTCAGCGCACTGGACGACATTCGTTTCCTTCGCTCGAACCGGCCGCTGACGCGCACGCCGGTTCTGTACGAGCCCGGTATCGTGATCCTGTGCCAGGGGCGCAAGCGCGGCTATCTGGGTGAGGACGTCTATGTGTACGACGCCCAGCATTACTTGGTGGTGTCCGTTCCGGTTCCGTTCACCATGGAGACCGACGCCAACGCCGAGGAGCCCATGCTCGCGATCTACATGCGCCTCGATTTGCAACTGGCCAGCGAGCTGATGCTGCAAGTGGATGAGACCCTCGGCCCCAGCGATGCCCAACCCAAAGGCATGTACGCCTCGCCCATGGACGAGCGGCTGCGCAGCTCGACGCTGCGTTTCCTCGAAGCCATGAGCCGTCCGGGCGACGCGCAAATCCTCGGACCGTCGCTGGTACGGGAAATCTACTACCGGATCCTCACCGGCGAGCAGGGCGGATCGATGCGCGCCGCCCTCAGTCGCCAGGGGCACTTCGGCAAAATCACCCGGGCGATCCGCAAGATCCACAGTTGCTACCACGAGCATCTGGATGTCGAAACGCTCGCCGAGGAAGCAGGCATGAGCGTGCCCAACTTTCACCTGCACTTTCGCAGCGTGACAGACTCTTCGCCCATGCAGTATTTGAAATCGACGCGCCTGCACCAGGCGCGGTTATTGATGTTGCGCAACACCATGAGCGCCTCGACGGCAGCGTTCAATGTCGGCTACGAAAGCGCCTCGCAATTCAGCCGCGAGTTCAAGCGGATGTTCGGCAGGACGCCGCAGGCCGAGATTGAATGGATGAAGGCGACCTATGCATTGCCTGCGCCTGTTGGTCCGTCTGTTTATGTTTCGTCGCATTAGAACGGGGCGAAATCGCGCCGGTTAGTACGCGTCAATCAGGTGCGTTCAAGGAGCGGTTCATGGCGACAATATCGGCATGGCTTGGGTTGGGGCCGAGCCGCTCGAAGTGTTTAGGAAACTCGTCTCGTTTCGCAGCGGCTTGTCCTTTGGAGGCGGTCAAAAGCGCCTTGCGCAGAGTCTCGGCGTCGTAGTCACAGCAATAGCCTGGCGTACACGGTTGCTGTCTCCAGGACTCTTCCAGGGAACCTCCGTCCACCGGATCGAAGCCCGCTTGGTTGACCAGGGACATCACCGTTTCCTTCGCCTTGGGATCGTCGCCGGCCACTGCCGCTGCCAAGCGACCCGGGGTGCCTTCGGCACTGCCCAACTCTGCCAAGGTATAAGCCAGGATATTGTTGAAAGCCTTGATGACGGGGCGCCCAATCTGCTCCGAAACCCAAACACTTTCCGTCATCCCTTGATCAATTTCGGCAATGTTGGGGTCACGTAGGCCAGGGTAGTAATTACTCGTGTCCACCACCGGGACGCTGCCCGGTACAGCGGCAAACAGATCAGCAGGCAGTGCGCTCAACGCCGGTAGCGGTATGGATAGCACGATCACATCCGCGCCCTCGACTGCGCCGCGAATGTCCACCGGTTCGGCTCCAATCTCTTCGGCGAATGCGCGAACGCCGTTGATGCCTCGAGAGTTCGCAACACGTATGTCATGGCCCGCTGTCTTGAATTTTCGAGCGAGGGTGCCTCCGATGTTACCGGTTCCGATGATGCCGATTTTCATGGCTTAAGCCTCCTGAGTCATTTGTCTTGCACCGATTCTAGGAGGCTGGTGTGATAATGGTAAGTACCTACCAAAAGGTGTGTAACTCACCATCGAGGAAGAAATGGAACGGGAATGGGATTGCGGCGATCCGCAAAATCGTCGGAAATGGGCCGAGGCAACAACCGAAACGCTTCGCGTACTGGAAGGGAAGTGGAAGATCATTATCTTGTGCCAGCTTTTCGCGGCGAAGGGCGCGCTGCGTTTCTCGGATCTGGAGAAGTTGATTGAAGGGATCAACCAGAAGATGCTGATCCAACAGCTAAAACAGTTGGAAAAGGACGGCATTGTGCAGCGGACGGTGTATCCGCAAGTGCCACCGAAGGTGGAATACAGGCTCACGCCCATGGGACATGCACTGGGGCCGTCGATCCAGGCGTTGATCGAATGGGCAGAGATGAGGCGCGATCACACCTGACATGGCTGTCGAGGCGCAATGGCCCGACGCGGGCGAAGCAACTTCAGCAATCCTTTAGCTTCGCCCAAAACTCCTCCGCCGATGGGCTAATGGCGCCCGTTGGGCGAGTGAGGTGAATGTCCAGCGGGATATCCCAGCTTTCATCGAGGGCTCGTACAAGACGTCCGTCGGCAACCTCCTGCTCGGTCAGGCTGCTTGGCAGCCAGGCCACACCTTTGTTTTCCAGCGTCATGGACATGAGCACCGCTGCAAGGTGACTGCTGAACAGCGGCTTGAGGTGCAGGAACTCTTCCTTGCCCTGGAGTCGATGAGCGACGATGCGCCCCAGCCCGGACTCCTGGGTATACGCCAGGTACGGCAGCGATGCGGGCGCGTTGCCAAAGTTCGCGGAAGCGCTCGCCAGCGGGACGAGTACATCCTCTCCGACCTTCTTGCCCATGAACTGATCCGGGGCCAACAGCGGCGGGACATCCGGATGGCGATGGCAAAGCAGGAACTGCACCTGGCCCTGGATCAGCATCTGCTCACAGGCCGCCATGCTATCGGAATGCAGTCGCACCGCCTCGATGGGGGCGCCGTTTTCCGTGCTTCTCAGCCACTTCGGAAAAAACGTGAACGACAGCGAATGGGTGGCCGCGAATTGCAGCGTCTTGATCGCCATGCCCGCCACTTCCTGGGCGTCGCTGCGCATGCGATACAAGCGCCTGGCTGTCTCCTGGGCACTGGGCAAAATCTGCTTCCCAGCCTCGGTCAGCGTGGCACCTTGTGGCGTGCGAACGAACAGTTCCACACCCATCCAGTTTTCCATTGCGCGGACTCTGCGGCTGAACGCCGGTTGAGTCACGTGGCGCGCTTCAGCGGCACGGACAAAGCTGCCGTACTCTGCCAACGCTGAAAAATCTTCTAGCCAAACGAGTTCCAAGGGCAATGCCTCCTGTGCATGGGGCGCGGCATTATTAGCATTGGGCGGGTGTCCTCGCAAAGCATAACTTGGGGCCACCACAACAAGAGGACCCCGCCATGCGTATCGTCGACATCCGTGAAAAAACCGTTTCCATTGCCTCGCCAATTGCCAACGCCTACATCGACTTTTCCAAAATGACCTGCTCGGTCGTCGCTGTCGTCACGGATGTGATTCGCGATGGTAAACCGGTCATCGGCTACGGTTTCAACTCCAACGGTCGTTATGGTCAAGGCGCTTTGATGCGTGACCGCTTCCTGGCGCGCATCACCGAAGCCGACCCTGAGTCGCTGATCGATAAAGAAAACAATAACCTTGATCCGTTCGCCATCTGGAAAACCCTGATGACCAACGAAAAACCCGGTGGCCATGGCGAACGCTCGGTTGCGGTGGGCACCATCGACATGGCCGTCTGGGACGCCGTCGCCAAGATCGAAAGCAAGCCGTTGTATCGCCTGTTGGCTGACCGTTACCGCAGCGGCGTGGCCGACGACAAGGTCTGGGTCTACGCCGCCGGTGGTTACTACTACCCAGGCAAGGACGACGCCAAGCTTCAGGATGAAATGCGCAGCTACCTGGATCGCGGCTACGACGTGGTCAAGATGAAGATCGGCGCGGCGCCTCTGGCTGATGATATTCGGCGAATCGAATCCGTCATCAAGGTGGTCGGTGACGGGCGTCGCCTGGCTGTGGACGCCAACGGCCGCTTTGACCAAGACACGGCCATTGCTTATGCCGAGGCTTTGAAACCCTACAACCTGTTCTGGTACGAAGAAGCAGGCGATCCTCTCGACTACGCCTTGCAGGCGGAGTTGGCCAAGCACTATGACCTGCCGATGGCCACCGGCGAAAACCTGTTTTCCCATCAAGACGCCCGCAACTTGCTCCGTCATGGCGGCATGCGTCCCGATCGTGACTACGTCCAGTTCGACTGCGCGCTGTCCTACGGCCTGGTCGAGTACATGCGCACCCTGAAGGTGATGGAGGAGATGGGCTGGTCTTCGCGTCGCGTCGTTCCGCACGGCGGCCATCAGATGTCCTTGAATATCGCCGCGGGCCTGCATCTGGGCGGTAACGAATCCTATCCGGATGTGTTCCAGCCGTTCGGCGGGTTTGCCGACGGGATTCGCGTGGAAAACGGCTACGTGGGGCTGCCGGATATTCCGGGCGTCGGCTTCGAAGCCAAGTCCGCCTTGTACGCCGTCATGCGTGAATTGGGCTAGGGCTGACAGTCCCGAACGCGGCCTCTTCGCCTGAGGCCGCCGCTATCAGGCGTCACCCGTTGGCGCCACACCACACGCCCATCACAACAATAAAATGAGGTGCTTCCGTGGAAATCTCCAAGTCCCGCTGGTACAGCCAGCTCTACGTCCAAGTGTTGATCGGCATCGCGGTCGGTGCCGCAATCGGTCACTTCGAACCGCAGTTCGGCGCCAAGCTCCAACCGTTCGCAGATGGTTTTATCAAACTGATCAAAATGCTGTTGGCCCCCATTATTTTTGGCACCGTGGTGGTCGGTATCGCCAAGATGGGCAGCATCAAGGAGGTCGGCCGGATTGGCGTCAAGGCGCTGGTCTATTTCGAGATTCTTTCGACCATCGCCCTGGTCATCGGCCTTGTCGTGGTCAACGTTGTAAAGCCAGGCGTTGGAATGAACATCAATGTCGATACGCTCGATGGCAGTGCTATCGCCAAGTACAGCCAAGCCGCCACGGAGCAGGGTGGCACCATTGATTTCTTCATGAACATCATCCCGCAAACCTTCATCGGGGCGTTCTCCAATGGCGTCATGCTGCAAGTCATCCTGCTTTCGGTCTTGATGGGCGTGGCCCTGGTTCAAATGGGTGAGACCAGCAAACCGCTGATCAATACCATCGATCTGTTTCTGCAAGGACTGTTCAAAGTTGTTGCCATGGTCATGCGGCTGGCTCCGATTGGCGCTGGCGCGGGGATGGCGTTCACGATCGGCAAATATGGCATCGGTACGCTGCTGTCCCTCGGCCAATTGTTGATTGCACTCTACGTCACCACCCTGGTCTTCATCGTGATCGTGCTGGGCACGGTGGCTCGATGGTCGGGCATGCCCCTGTTGCAGTTTCTCCGTTACTTCAAGGACGAGATACTGATTACGCTCGGGACGTGCTCGACGGAGGCTGTGCTGCCGCGAATGATGGTCAAGCTTGAAAAGCTGGGCTGCAAGAAGTCGGTGGTGGGGATGGTGCTGCCGACGGGCTACACCTTCAATGCGGATGGCACCTGCATCTATCTGACCATGGCCGCGATCTTCATTGCCCAGGCAACCAACACGCCGCTGACGTTTATGGACCAGATGATCCTGTTGGGCGTTTTCCTGCTGACCTCGAAAGGTTCGGCTGGCGTGGCGGGGGCCGGATTCATCACCCTTGCGGCAACGCTCACCACCATCCACTCCATTCCGTTGGTAGGCCTTGTCCTGCTCCTGGGCATCGACCGGTTCCTCAACGAAGCGCGAGCCGTGACGAATTTGATCGGGAACGGTATCGGAACGATCGCCATTGCCAAGTGGGACAATTCTTTCGATGTGGAAGCTTGTGAGCGTGAAATCGCGGCCATGAAAAATGAAAAGGCGGCGCGTAGGGTGTTGGCTGCGCAGAAGTGATTGGTATTGCCTGCTTGATGGTGCTGGGAGCTTGGTTTGACTGGATTCCAGGCACAAAAAAAGACGTCCGAGGACGTCTTTTTTTGTTGGATTGGTGGGCCGGGGTAATTTGAATTGATTTGGCAAGTTATTGGTTTATAAGATTAATATCTTTTTTTGTTTTTCGCTGGAATACCAATTGGAATACTGGGATCTACTTTACGACCTATTTGCTGATCAGCACGATTCGTAATCACGATTGGCAGTGAACTGCTCCGGGCGGGCGACCGCCACTGGTAAAAACCGGGCAAAAGCGGAAATTTATACCAGGTCACTTTTGTTTCAACGCAGCTGTTCAGATCAGCGATCTAAGAGATTAGGTTTGAACGCCACACCAGAAACGACCACATCGACATTTTATGGCCTAGCCAGGAGGCTGTAGAAAACACGGGGAGGCCTAAGACTTTTTCGCATGGCAGAACCGCCTTCCTTTATCATCTCCACATCGTGCTCCCCGTTACTGGCATAGGGCGCTCGGCTGGCGTATACAGCAACATCCGGAAACACAAGCGGCTTGATCGACGGTGCTGAAAGCTAGCTGACAGAACGGCATGTGCTGGTCGGAATCTAACCATCAGAAATTTTTTTGCGGCTAAAATCGCCGTCTTCGCGCATCAGCGATCTGGACAGTGGTAAATCATGAATGCAGTAGAAATTGAGTCCGCTATTTCGGACCTAGCCCTTGAGCCCTTTGACGCGGCGGAGTTTCCATTTGTCTTCCTAGCCGCTTTTGGCAATAAGGAAACAACCCTCAAACGCTTGCGTGCCGGTAACAATAACGCTTCTGACGTGCCTGGCGGCGTGCTACTGCGCAGCAACATTCATATTGCCTCATGTGAGTCTGGTAGCGTGGGCGAAACGCTCGAGGCATTGCGCGCCAGTCCGGCCACCACAAAAGCCAAAGCCAAGTTTATCCTCGCCACTGACGGGCAGACCTTGGAAGCCGAAGAGCTGATCTCGGGTGAGACGATCACCTGCGACTATCCAGACCTCCCCAATCACTTCGGTTTCCTGCTGCCGCTGGCCGGCATCTCCACGATTAAGGAGATCAAGGACAACCCCATCGACGTGCGCGCCACCAGTCGCCTGAACAAGCTGTACATCGAGCTGCTGAATCAGAACCCGGACTGGGCCAAAGCCGAACGCCGTGCTGACATGAACCACTTTATGGCGCGCTTGGTGTTCTGTTTTTTTGCTGAAGATACTGACATTTTTAATGGCGATGGCCTGTTCACCAAAACGGTTGAGCAGTACAGCGAGCGCGACGGCTCTAACACCCATCAGGTGCTGTCGGAAATTTTCCGCGCTATGAACATCAAGCTGGCTGAGCGCGCCACTGTCCAGCCGCGCCTGCCCAGTTGGGCCAATAGTTTTCCCTATGTGAATGGCGGTTTGTTCTCAGGCAGTACCGAAGTACCTCGCTTCACGCAGATGGCGCGCACTTACCTACTGCACGCAGGCAAGCTGAACTGGCGAAAAATCAACCCAGATATCTTCGGCAGCATGATCCAGGCAGTGGCAGACGATGAGGAGCGTGGCGCACTTGGCATGCACTACACCAGTGTGCCCAACATTCTCAAGGTGTTGAACCCGCTCTTTTTGAATGATCTGCGTGCACAACTGGACGCAGCCGGAGATAACAAAGCCAAGTTACTCAACCTACGCAAGCGTATGGCACACATCCGGGTGTTCGACCCGGCCTGCGGCTCCGGTAATTTTCTGGTCATCGCCTACAAGCAAATGCGCGAAATCGAGGCAGAAATAAATCGCCGGCGAGGCGAGGCTAATAACAAGTCTCAGATCCCGCTGACCAATTTCCGCGGCATCGAGCTGCGCGACTTTCCGGCAGAAATTGCCCGTTTGGCGCTGATCATTGCCGAGTTTCAGTGCGATGTACTGTATCGCGGCCAGCAGGATGCTCTGGCCGAGTTTTTGCCGCTAAACGCGCAGAACTGGATTGTGTGCGGTAACTCGCTACGTCTGGACTGGTTGAGTATCTGCCGACCTACTGGCACAGGCGTCAAGATAATTGCCGACGACTTATTTGGTACACCGCTCAATCAGACGGAAATCGATTTCGAGAACGAGGGTGGCGAGACGTATATCTGTGGCAACCCGCCATACGTTGGAGATAAAAAACAGTCTCCGAGCCAGAAAGCTGACATGGAAGCCCTTTTTGGGGGTGTCAGTTCACGTTGGCGATCATTCGATTATATCTGCGGATTTATATTTAAAGCAGCCAACTATTTGAAGGCCACCCAAAGTTCGGCCGCAGGCCTTGTATCGACGAATTCTGTATGCCAGGGGATGCAAGTAGCCGAGTTCTGGCCGCTGGTTTTGGATGAAATACGATTAAATTTTGCAGTACTTTCCTTCAAATGGGCGAATCTCGCCGCGAATAATGCAGGGGTCACCTGCGTTATTGTTGGTTTGGATTGCATAGGATCCCGCGCGCCAGCCAAGCTCATAAACGGAGAGGTTGCACGAGAGGTAGAAAGTATTTCCCCTTACCTTACCTCGGGCCCGGTAATTTACGTAGCGGGGCGCCAAAAGCCGCTTTCGTTAGTATCTGAAATGCTGCTTGGTAACTTTGCCAAGGATGGGGGGCATTTGCTTCTATCCAGCAGCGAGGTTGCAGAAATTGGCTCTGCGGCCCGACAATTCGTCAGACCGATGTTCGGCGCCCGTGAGTTCATTCAAGGGGTTCAGCGTTATTGTCTATGGATCGAGGACCAGGATGTTGCTGTCGCAGCCGAGATCCCAAGCGTTAAGGAACGAATGCTCAAGGTTGCTGCAGAGCGGGCGAAAAGTCCAAAACTAGAGACGACACAGTGGGCAGCTCTTCCTCATCGCTTTGTTGAAATTCGATCGCCTAATTACACGTGCGCAGTCATCGTCCCGCGCGTAAGCTCAGAGAGTCGCGCATACCTTCCAGTGGGTCTATTGCCTGAGCAATCCATAATTACCGAGGCCTTTGGTTTTTACGACGCTCCGCTCTGGAACATGGCACTCATCGCCTCCCGCCTGCACTTGGTCTGGATTAGCACCGTCTGCGGAAAAATGAAAACAGACTTCCGCTACTCCAACACGCTTGGCTGGAACACATTTCCCGTGCCGCTGCTGACTGAGCAAAACAAGGCCGACCTGACCCGCGGCGCTGAAGACATTCTGCTGGCCCGCGAAGCTCATTTCCCCGCCACCATTGCCGACCTATACGATCCAGAGTCCATGCCAGACAACTTGCGCCGCGCCCACGAACGCAACGATGAAGTGCTGGAACGTATCTATATCGGTCGCCGTTTCAAAAACGACACCGAACGGCTGGAAAAGCTGTTTGACCTCTACACCAAGATGACAGCTGATACAGCGAAGGCCACGCCGAAAAAAACACTAGGAAGGATGGCATGAGCGATACCTCTGCTAGCCTGACAACCCCACCCGAGGGCTACGGCGAGTGGCTGGCTGACCTCAAAAGCCGCATCCACAACACCCAGCAACGTGCCACGCTGGCTGTAAACCGCGAACTGGTGCACTTGTACTGGCAGATCGGCAACGATATTTTGACCCGGCAGGCACAGCAGGGCTGGGGCGCCAGGGTGATCGAGAGACTGGCGCACGACTTGCGTACTGCCTTTCCTGAAATGAAGGGATTTTCTCGTGCCAACCTAATGTATATGCGAGCCTTTGCCGAGGCCTGGCCGGATGCTGCAATTGTCCAACAGGCTGTTGGACAATTGCCCTGGGGGCATAATCTGGTGTTGCTGACCAAGCTGAAAGATTCACAGCAGCGTCTGGCCTATGCCCGGAGCGCGGTTACTCATGGCTGGTCGCGTAATGTGCTGAACATACATATCGAAACCCGCCTGCTGGAGCGCAGTGGTGCGGCGGTCACTAACTTCGATGTCAGCTTGCCTAAGGCGCAGTCCGACTTGGCCCGTGAGTCGCTGAAAGATCCTTATCGCTTTGACTTTCTAGGTCTGCGCGATGAAGCGCAAGAGCGCGAGATCGAACATGCCCTGGTCAAGCACGTCACCGAGTTTCTGTTGGAGCTGGGCGCGGGCTTTGCGTTTGTGGGGCGGCAGGTACTTCTGGATGTGGGTGGTGACGAGTTCTTCATCGACTTGCTGTTCTACCACCTCAAGTTGCGCTGCTATGTGGTGATCGAGCTCAAGGCCGGCAAGTTCAAGCCCGAGCATCTTGGGCAGCTGGGGTTTTATATGACTGCCGTGGATCGCCAGGTCAAAGGCGAACACGACACGGCCACCATTGGCCTTTTGCTCTGCAAGAGCAAAAACAAGATCGTGGCCGAATATGCATTAGGCGATAAGACCCAGCCCATGGGCATTGCTGAATACAAATTGCTTGAATCTCTGCCTACCGAATTTCAAACCAGCCTGCCCAGCATTGAACAGATTGAACGTGAACTGGCGGGCGACGGCACCCTCATTGAGGATGAATCATAGTGACTAACACTACCAACCCGACCAACAGCTACACGGTGCCGTCGGTATCCATTGCTACAGCGCACACCGGTGCATCCAGCAAGGCCAATGAGTTGGGCATGCGTACCATGCAGGAGCGCGCCTACACCAAGCGCGGCGAACAGTACCTGCTGATCAAATCGCCCCCCGCATCGGGCAAGTCCCGCGCACTGATGTTTATCGCGCTGGATAAGCTGCATAACCAGGGTATGAAGCAGGCCATCGTCGTTGTGCCCGAGCGCTCTATTGGTGGCAGTTTCGCTGATGAGCCTTTGAGCCAGCACGGTTTCTACTGGGACTGGCAGGTAGCCCCACAGTGGAACCTATGCAATGCCCCAGGCATCGACGAACCGCGTGTGGCTAAGTCTAAAGTGGACGCCGTGTGCGCCTTCCTGGACAGCAGCGACAAGACGCTGGTCTGCACCCATGCCACCTTCCGGTTTGCCGTGGAAGAACTGGGCATCGAAGCCTTCGACAACCGCCTGATAGCCATCGATGAGTTCCACCACGTTTCCGCCAACCCGGATAACAAGCTAGGCAGCCAGCTGAGCGCGTTCATAAGCCGCGACAAAGTGCACTTGGTTGCCATGACCGGCTCCTATTTTCGAGGCGACAGCGAGGCGGTGCTGGCCCCGGAGGAAGAAAATAAGTTTGAGACCGTGACGTATACCTACTACGAACAGCTCAACGGCTACCGCTGGCTCAAGTCGCTGGATATTGGATACTTCTTCTACACCGGTAGGTATGTGAATGCTGTCGCCAAGGTGCTGGACCCGACGCTGAAAACCATCGTCCACATTCCCAACGTAAATGCCCGCGAGAGCCTCAAAGACAAGGAGCGCGAAGTCAACGAGATCATGAGTTCGCTGGGCGATTGGCAGGGTGTTGACCCTGGCACCGGTTTCCACCTTATCAAAGCCAAAGATGGTCGCACATTGAAAGTGGCCGATCTGGTGGATGACAGCGACGCTTCCAGGCGCTCCAAAGTACTCAATGCACTGAAAGACCCTGCGCAGAAGAACAACCGCGACAATGTGGATGTGATCATCGCACTGGGCATGGCGAAGGAAGGTTTCGACTGGATCTGGTGCGAGCATGCGCTGACCATCGGCTACCGTTCGAGCCTGACCGAAATTGTGCAAATCATCGGCCGCGCCACGCGTGACGCCGAGGGTAAGGAGCGCTCGCGCTTCACCAACCTGATCGCGGAACCTATGGCCGACCAGGCGGCTGTCGCTGAAGCGGTGAACGATATGCTCAAGGCCATTTCCGCCAGCCTGCTGATGGAACAGGTGCTCGCGCCACGCTATGAGTTCAGCCCGAAAGATAACGGGCCGAAAGACGGTTTCATTTACAACGGTGGCGAGGGTTATCAATCAGGTGGGACCAATCTGGGCGTGAACGATGCCACAGGTCAGTACCATGTCGAAATCAACGGCCTGACCACGCCGCAAAGCACAGAAGCCACGAGGATCTGTAAAGAAGACTTGAACGAAGTGGTAACCAGCTTCCTGCAGGACAAAACCGTGCTGGAGCGCGGTCTATTCGACAAGGAAAACACCCTACCTGAAGAGCTGACCCAACTGCGCATGGGCAAGATCGTGCGCGAGCGTTACCCCGACTTGAGCGACGCAGACCAGGAAGCAGTCCGTCAGCATGCCATCGCTGCTATGAACATTACCCAGCAGGCCAAATTGATGTTGGCTCAGACCGATGCCAGCCAGAGTGGCGCCTCACAGGGCAGTACGTCTCTGCTGGAAGGCGTGCGCAAATTCGTTAACGTCCGCGAGCTAGACATTGATCTGATCGACCGCATCAACCCCTTTGATGCCGCGTATGCGGTCCTTGCAAAGGCGATGGATGAAAAATCCCTGCGCCAGGTACAGGCTAGCATTGCAGCCAAGAAGGTGAGTATTCCCGAAAGCGAAGCACGAGACCTGGCAATGCGCGCCCTGCAGTTCAAAAACGAGCGCGGCCGGCTGCCAGACATCAACTCCGCAGATGCATGGGAGAAACGAATGGCTGAAGGCGTGGTTGCGTTCGCACGTTATCGCGCCCAAGCCAAAGCGACGCAGGGGGAATCCGCCAATGGCTAAAATGAATGATGACGATCTGCTAAATGCGCTAGGGGTAGAAATCCCCTCGCTTAAGACAGTCACTCGAACCCCTCGCGAAGAGCGCATCATCGCTGGCTTCGAGGACATTCAGCGCTTCCATCAGACCCATGGCCGCGCCCCCCTGCACGGCGAAGACCGCGACATCTTCGAGCGGTTGTACGCCGTGCGCCTGGATCAGTTGAGAAAGTTACCCGAGGCACAAACCCTACTGGCAGGCTTGGATAGCCACGGCTTACTGTCAGGTGTCGCGGTAGCCACGGTAAATGTGGATGACCTAGATGGGGACGCCTTGCTCGCCGAACTGGGCATCGGCAGTGAGTCGGTCCACCAAGACGACATCACCGTGCTGCGGCATGTGCGTTCCAGTGCGGCAATAAAGGCGGCAGAAGAAATTGCCGCCCGGAACCCATGTAAAGACTTCGAGAGATTTAAGCCGCTGTTTGAAGAGGTGGAAGCAGGCCTCACGCAAAAACTATGGGTAACCAAGCCCTTTGGCAAGAACGCCAGCATCGAGGTCGGGGACTTCTTCATTCTGAGCGGACTCATTGCCTATGTCGCCGAGGTGGGAGACACATACAAGACGCCGAATGCGGAAACGAATGGGCGTTTGCGAGTCATCTACTCCAATGAGACAGAAAGCGATCTGCTATTACGATCTTTGCAGCGGGCGCTCTACAAAGACAGTGACGGGCGTGCAGGGGCTCGGATCATCAAGGTAGACTCCGGCCCACTGTTCAGCGACATAACCGAGCCGGACGACATCGAGGCTGGCACTATCTACGTGCTACGCAGCCAGTCTAGTCACCCATTTGTAGCTAAGCATCGCGAGTTGATTCATAAGATCGGCGTGACCGGTGGAAAAGTAGAAGCCCGCATCGCCGCGGCGGATAAAGATGCCACTTATCTACTGGCAGATGTGGAGGTGATCGCTACTTACAAACTGCACAACCTGAACCGGACCAGGCTGGAAAACATTTTCCACCGCCTGTTCGGTGCCGTGCAGTTGGACCTAACCATCGAAGACCGCTTCGGCCATCCGGTCAAACCTAGGGAATGGTTCCTGGTGCCGCTGCATGTGATCGACGAAGCGGTTGAGCGCATTCGTGATGGATCGATTACCAATTTTACGTACGACCCGCAAACAGCTCGTCTGGTCAGTTAAAGCTCAACAGTCAGCTTCGGGAACAAACCTGTCTGTTCCCGGACTGGGAAACAGGGCGTTTAACTACGTTTCCTTTGGGTTGAGAGTCGCCGCCAGTGAGTGATAGTCCCGTATTCGTCCGGGCATTCCCGCCTTGTTTCAGTACCAACAGAGGTGGTGATATCAAATGCTGCGGCTGACGGTCAAGACGCGAATGCGTACAACGCGCTGGCTATTCGGGATGGTATGCGGTAGTTCCGCACGTACGGACCTATACGGGGGGCAGGCAACTGCCATCCCTACTGCGATCTTTTCGGATTAATTTTCGACGATATCGCGCGTCTGACTGGGGTCACAGTCGTGTAGACACATCGCGTCATTGCGGGAGCGGCCTATACACGGGTGACATTAATTTCACAGCGACACGCCTTGATTTGCTAACTACTTAAACATGAAGCTTCTCTGCTTTTTGAATTCAATATAATCCATAGTGTTGATTTGGCTTGATTTTCGCCTAGTGCCGCCAGTGGAGGTTTTTACCAGTAATTCATTGCTTCCGATTATCGCGGAATTGATGTCATCACTATGAGCCGGGGTGTGGTTGTAGATCATCTCATAGAAGCTTTTTACAGAAAGCGGCTGGCCAGAATCGCAAATGAAGCGCGGGATGTCCTCATGAAGCTCATCTTTTGCTTGGTCTCTGGCCGATGCATCAAAGAGGTAGAGCGTCTTATTTTCATTCGGGTCATGGGCTAGCATATTAAGTCCCGACCTACCATAGTGTGCCTGTGTCTCGCTATTCTGATGCAGGATGTCGTTGTATACCTGTCTGGCCCTATGGGAGTTGGCAAGATGTATTAACCAATATCGCCAGCCATCCGGATTGTTTATCGAAAAGGGGCTGACAAATTTTGCACATTTCTGAAAGGTGTCGAAAACTATCCGTTCAGCAATTCCGAGCCACTCTCGCTTCGAGGCTTGCTTGACCAGAGCCTCAAAATCTTGCTCGGTAAGTTGCAGATAAGACAGCTGTGCTGCCAGAGCTTTCGGATTATTTTGCTCCAAGAACGCCAGCAAAGCAGTAATGACGAACGTATAGAATACCTCAACGGACTCATTTAGGCCCATCATGTCAATCAGGGTCTCAGTTCGAACATGGCTATGACCACATTGGTCAAGATTGAAAATTATGCTTTTATGTCGTTCGGAGCGAATTAAAGACTTTATTGTTGGGTAAACTTCTTCGAAGAAGTTGCTAAAGTAGTGTGTGGTTATTTTTAGGTGGTTGTTGTTGAGCTTGGTATGTGTGAGTGCAGGGGCCAGGTTGACCTTCAATAGTTCTATGACGTTTTTGTCTGCGTCGTTTAGGATAAGGCTGCATTCGATATCAACCAGCGGCATATTGTTCACCGCTCGACGTAGATTGATGTCAGTTATTGCGCGGTTCAGTTCCTCCACAAAAATAATAGGAGAGCCAGCGGCGCCGCAATTGTAGCGACCCGCGCCACTGAATCCATCGACCACCGCCAAACGAAATTTCCTGACAAGTGGTGATGTGCAACGAATTTTTACATAGTTATAAAAATATTCGCGAAGAATCTGATGCTTCTTCCTTGAGTGCTCAGCTAGGGTTGCGCCTTCCTCCCAAGCGTACTTCTTCTCAGCCATGGATTTTCCTTGTCAGGCGACGGTCGATCTATTGGGCCATGCCTACCAATTTAATAGGCATTTCATCCCAAGTCTTGCCACGATATTCTCTACCGTTGGCTTTTTTAGAGCGGCGAACATTGTCTTTACCCCATGTCCCCCACTGTTTAAAGAAAAATGCTGTCCCGCTTTCTAGGCACTGAGTATAAATTTCATCGATCCAACTCTCTTCGATTGGACGCGCTTTGTTTCCGCTTTCACCGCCGACTATTGCCCAGTCGATTTCCGAAAGATCGATACTGCCCACAGGGCCAATGAGGGGCTCGAAGGAAATGAACCGAATCTGGGCCGGAGTTTCTTTCAAATATAGGACTCGCTTAGCCGCGTCAGCATCTTCAATGGAGGTGCCCAACCATACGTTCGGAAGTACCTCAGCGATGACTTCGTTGAGGATCTGCCTCATGCGCTTAGGACGCTTGGTCAAGATCTGGTAGTTGTGATGTGGCGTCTCCCGCATCACTTTCCAGACTGCAACGATGAACTCGTCACTGACCTTCTCATGGAAAAGATCGCTCATGGAGTTCACGAACACTTTTCTCGGCTTCTTCCATCGATACGGGATGGCCAAAGCGTCGCGATCTTCGACAATTGAGCCGTTCCAGACGATGCGCTTATTCTTCTTGCGGGTCAGCCCAACGTACTTTGGAGTGCCCATGGCCTCGAGGCGACGTGCCATCTCCATGGCATAGCAGTTTTTGCACCCGGCGCTAATGATGGAGCAGCCAGCTACTGGATTCCAAGTAGAGTCCGTCCACTCGATCTGTGTCTCTGCCATATCCCTTCCTAGCTCCTCGTTTGCGTTCCTGGCTGGCGCATTTGTCTCCGAGTGAGCAGAGTTCGATGGCCATCATAATGAATTCCTGCCCGTAAGGGCAGTCGTGCGGCTAAGCTGGCGCGCCTAGTTGACATTTGAGGCTTTGCTTTTCCCGCCAAACCCTCCGATCAAGCGATCTTTGATCGCGCTGATCGGAGGGTTCACTCGTTTTTTCTCGAAGCCGCCGCGTTCCACCATTCCATTTTCATATTTGATTAACGCCACGCTTGCTTTCACCCGTCAGTAATTACTCCGCGATTCCCTTTGAACGCAGTGCCATTAAGTGTGTGTGCGAATCTTTTCGTTGAGCATGGATATAGGGGTGGCGACAGCGGCGACGCCGGCGACAACCCACGTAGAACGTGGCCTGGGACTTGGCGACAAAAGTGGCGACAGTCGCCACTTTTTGAGCGTGTTGGCCGTGACCCTTGACCGCTTTTTCGAGTGGGTATAAAAATTGGCGCAAGGACCGCTGTCGTTGACAGCACCAGCCCAGGTAGCCAGAACCTTTAAGGCTACGCCACTTGCGTGGTGGTTCTTCCCCAAGTGCGATTAGCGTCCGGCGGCTCGCACGGCCACTCCTCAAGAGTGATGGATGCCTACTCTACCAATCTGCCCACTGCGGCAGACAATGGACCGACCTCGCTGCACTGCAGCAACCTCACCTTTTCGGCACACGTCGCTGCGCCAGACCTCGCCCGTCTCTTTCTTTTGGAAAGAGACGGGCGCTCGTACCACTGCTGCAAGCCACGTCGTACATGGCATTGCCGCAACTCTCCTCGTGACAATCGGACTGACAAATCCGATTCGTCGCCATCAGCAACGACACAGACACCGGTGCCGCAGCCTATGGAAAGGCTGCACCTGACTGACAGTCAGGCATGCCCCAGGTGTCCATGTCTTTGCCTTCTCCTGCCCAGGATCTCCAGGTGCCGAACTCGTCAGTCGGCGCAGCCTCCACCCGCCCGCATCTTCGGATGCGTCTAAGGAGGCCAGATTCATGGGTTTATGCCCTCGCTCCCGGTCGTAAGGAGCCGTGCGTTCCGCGTCAGTGAACACCTCGCAGGCCGCAGGGGCCTTGATCCCTGATAACACTCAACAGCCGTGGCGGGACTACGTGAGGACAACCAGCAATCACCGAGGAGAGGACCCATGCAGCAGTTAGATCCGACGCTTGAACTATCACGACCGCCTCGACCCCTGATTGAGTCGAATCCCGTGGCCGAGCCTTATCCAGTCCAGGCACTGGGTGAAATTCTTGGGCCTGCAGTCGAACGCATAGCCGAGGTCATCGGCGTGCCTCAGGCACTGGCCGCGCAATCGGTGTTGGCCGCCTCGGCGCTGGCCACTCAAGGTCATGCGGGCTTACAACTCGACGGGAGACATTATCCCCTGTCGTTGTACCTGATCACGGTGGCTGCGTCCGGTGATCGCAAGACCGCGGCAGACCGATCCGCACTGCTGCCAGCGCGCCAATGGGAGCGTGAACAGTGGCAACACTATCGTGAGCAGCTCTTTCGGTACCGTGCCGCACAGCGACAAGCGCAGCGTATCAATCCTGCCGATCCCGCCCCCACAAACAGCGTACCGTTCGAAGCGGAGCCTTCGGCCCCTCGGCTGATCACCACAGACCCAACGATCGAGGCCCTGATCAAGGGGCTCTGCCATGACTTGCCGAGCATGGGGCTGTTTTGTGACGAGGGCGGACAATTCCTTGGCAGCAGCACCATGAGTCGGGACAACCGTTTGAAAGCGGTCACGACCTTGTCGTCACTCTGGGACGGTAGCCCGATTGATCGTGCTCGCTCTATGGCAGGCGAAAGCCTAAGAGCCTATGACCGACGCCTGAGCCTGCACCTGATGCTGCAACCGTATTTGGCCATGCAGTTACTCAGTGACCCTTTGCTGCAGGGGCAAGGCATTCTAGGGCGCTGCTTGATGACCTGGCCTACCAGTCTAGCCGGGCAACGTAGCTACCAGGCTGTCGACTTGTCCAAAGACGCCGCCCTCAAGCGCTATCATCACCGCCTTTCGGCTCTGTTTTATCAGCCTTGGTCACTTTCCGCTGACGGAGCCTTGCAGCTGTCAAAGCTGAGCCTCAGTCCGCTGGCGCGTCGTCGCTGGATTGATTTGCATGATGCTATCGAAGCTCAGCTGGGGGAGTTTGGCGAGCTGGCCAGCGTACGGCCCAGCGGATCAAAGGCCGCCGATAACCTGCTGCGCATCGCCGGCATTCTTGCAGTTGTGGAGGAGGGCAGCGTCGTGGAGGTCGACCATATCCAACGGGCCTCCGCTTTAGTCGGCTACTACCTCACCGAGATCCAGCGCCTGACTGAGCAGGAGCCAGTGTGTCGAGTTAAGGAAGAGGCGGACCGGTTGTTGCGCTGGCTGCAGGTCAAAGATTGGAAGCGCTTCAGTATTCGAGACCTGAATCGCAACGGTCCCCGCTTTGCCCGTAAGAGCAGTCGCCATGCCACCAAGCTTCTGGTCGAGTTGCTTGATCATCAGTGGCTGATCACCGACGGCCACACCTTCGAGGTGCGCCATGTTTAATCTTGATGAAGCGCTGCGCAACCATCTGGCTCAGCGTCAAAAGGAGCCCAAAGCGCGATTTGTCGCCGCTACTGTCGCCACTTTGTCGCCACGCTCAAAACCAGGCAGTACAAGGGTTGTCGCCGCTGTCGCCAGTGTCGCCACCACCCATAAAGCTATCGCCTCGACGACAGCCATTATTCAATGGTTGAAAGAGGAGGGTGCGCATCTTTACGTCACCGACAACACGCTGTGTTTTCGCCCGACTGATTGGGCTCAGTTCGCGATTGTAAGTGCGCACTGGCGAGCCCTTTTGCATGATCTCGCGGCAGTCGATCAGGAACAGAAAAATGGCTCGGGTCGGTAAGCGAGCGGGGCGCAATTTCGGCTTCGGTCGCCAGCTTAGCTATGCTGGACCACAAGCACTGAAAGACCTGTTTGGCGACGGCCATTTTGCTACCGTCAAAGCCCATAATGATCGCTGGCAGGCGTTCGTGCATTGGTGTCGATCCGATGAGGGACCGAGGGTCAACGACGCGCGCCAGATAGACCGCGAGGTCCTCATGCGGTACGCCGTCCACGTGCGGGAGCAGGTTGATCAGGGCAACGTCGGCATTGCCACCGCGCAGAACCGACTGTCCAGCGTGAACCGAACGATGGCCGCGCTGCGCGGTGATCAATACGTCAAAATCCCGAGTCCGAGTAAGGCGCTTGGCTTGCAGCGCTCAAGCGTGCGTAGTGAGGCTCCGCAAGGCCAAGACCGTGCGCAGGTCGAGTTGATCGCGCGGGCGCTGTCAGATCGTCAGCAATCGAGGGTGAGTGCCATTGTGCTTCTCGCCCGTGAGACTGGTATGCGCCTGCGCGAAGCGATCCTAGCCGATCTGCCCCGACTGCAACGTGAGGTTCGGCAACTGGGAAAGATCAACATCCAGGATGGCACCAAAGGTGGTCGATCAGGGGCCTCGGCACCGCGCTGGATTACGGTAACGGATCAAGTTCGCGATGCCTTGGATTGGGCCAGCGCGACCTCACCCAATGGCAGCCGGAATTTGTTGGCGCCCGACGAAAGCTACAAAGACTTTATGCGAGCTGTTGTGCGACCGGCACGGGACATCCTGCATGAGTATGGATTGAAAGGTTTTCATGAACTGCGGGCGGCTTATGCCTGTGAGCGCTATGAGCAATTGACCGGTTTCCCTGCACCCGTTAATGGCGCCGGTGGTCATCAAAAAGATCGAGAGCTTGATCAGCGTGCACGACAGCAGATCAGCCACGAATTGGGACATAACCGCATCGATGTGGTGAGTGCCTACATCGGAGGTCGGCGATGACGGCCGAGTTCGACATAGCGTTGTTCCTGCGCCCCGTGCTCAAAGGTGCACATGCCACGCAGCAGCGGCACATCAGGCAAGCAGAAAGGATGCACAAGGTGATTCGTGAACGCTGGGGTTGCGCGACTCCCTGGTCCTGGAGAGAAAAGCACGTGAGATGGTTTCTGGAGCACTATTTGCGATGCTCAGCTCCAGCTACCATCTACTACTACGAGTTAACAGCAGGGTTGATCCGCCGTAGAAAGGCAAAAGTCGTGGTTGCCTGATAGACCTTTAAGCGTGAGCCCCTGAGTATGGGAATGCGGAGCCTTCCCATACTCAGGGGCTTGGCTGAAGAGGCGCAGGCGTACCAGAGATCTAGCGATTGTCGTCACTCCTTTCGCCCTACTACACGACACGGATCGTAGCCGGTGGCGCGTACCTTTTGGATGTTCAGCGAATCGGTACGACGTTGCGATCTCTGGTTTGATTGATGGCCGATGCCGACAGGCTGCCGGTGGCCGCCTTCTGGATATGTTCACTCCACCAAGCCATCATCGGACGCCGGCGTTCGATGTAATCCGTCCGGTTGTAGGCGCTACGAACTTCGTCCTTGTCAACATGCGCCAGTGCGACCTCAATCAGTTCCGGATCCCAGCCATGCTCATTCAGGATGGTGCTCGCCATCGAGCGCAAGCCGTGGCTGACTAGACGGTCCTGAAAGCCCATGCGCTTCAACGCCATGTTGGCGGTCTGGCTATTGGCATGGGTGCGGGGATTTCTATCTGAGGGGAACACGTACTCTCGGTTACCGCTGAGTTGCTTGAGCGTCTCCAGTAACGAAAGTGCCTGATCGGTAAGAGGGATTGTGTGCGGCCGGCGCTTTTTCATGCGCTCTGGCGGAATGGTCCAAATGCGCTTGTCGAAGTCGATATCTGCCCATCGTGTGGTGGCTGCTTCGGAAGGGCGGGTCATCGTATGCAGTTGCCATTCGATCAGGCAGCGGGTGGTGCGCTTGATGCTGGCGTTCGCGATTTCCATCATGAGCTCGGGAAGCTCCTCAGGTGGTAGCGCAGCCATGTTCTCTTTCTTGGGTTTCTTGAACACCGCCCGAATTCCATTGAGGGGGTTCGCAAATATCAGCCCGGAGTTGACCCCGTAGGTCATGATCTCGTTGAGTCGTTGGCTCAATCGTTTCACGGTTTCGAGGCTCCCTTTGGCCTCGATTGGGCGAAGGATCTTGATAACCATCGGAGCAGTGATTTGAGAGAGCGGCGTTGTTTTCATGCTTGGGAAAACATGGAGCGTCAGCGATCTCCAAATGTCTTCGGCGTAGGCTTTGGTTACGGAGTCTTTCTTCAACTCGAACCAGGCGGTGGCCACCTTCTCGAAAGTGTGTTCAGTCTCAGCAAGTTTGGCTTGCCTTACCTCATCACGCTGGGTTTTGGGATCAGTGCCCAAAGCGAGCAGTTCACGTGCCTCCGCGGCTTTCTTCCGGGCGTTGGCTAGCGAGAGGTCAGGGTATGGACCAAGCGTCATGTTGATACGGTTTCTGGTCAACGGCTCGCGGTAATTGAAATTCCACATCATCGAGCCGCTGGCGCGTACTCGAAGCTGCAAGCCATCGCCGTCACTGAGGACGAAGTCTTTACCAGTTGCCTTGACCGCCTTGAGCTGGCGATCGGAGAGGCGGGTTGCGTTAGTAGGCATGGGGGCTACCTCCAGCACCGTTTTGGTATCCTGAAAATAGCATTTGGTAGTCCGGGATACCACCTGGGATACCAAAGCGCCTGGAACTCAGAAACCCTACAAAGCCCCCATAAGCGCTGAAACCCCTGTATTCACTGGATTTCAGGCACAAAAAAAGACGTCCGTGGACGTCTTTAGATGATGAAGTGGTGGAGCCGGGGGGATTTGAACCCCCGTCCGCCAGTACTCCGCTGTCGGTACTACATGCGTAGCCGTGTCTATTGAGTTAACCCTCAGCGACCCGACGGGCAGGGTGCTTTGGGCGAGTTGTGTAAGTTTTAGCCGCTTCGTCCACAACGTACTGCACGGCGATTCCGTTCTATATGACAATCACTTTGGGTTTACGGACATCCCCTGGTGATTGCTGGACCCGAAGGTACCAGAAGCTCAGGCTCTTAGGGTTGCTTACGCAACCAGTTTGAGTTCCTGGCCGTAGTTTTCGTCATTGGCAACTATAGGAAGTTGCAACAGTGGATTTACGAGTTCTGTTACCAACTCGGCATGCACCTAAAGTTTCGCAACCGGCGTCGAATCCTAAACGGCCCCGAACTTGGCACTCTGTGAATCTGTAGAGTGACAGGCCTGCGTAGTGTACGCCAAAACGCATCCGGGGCCAACCCGAAGGTTGGCCCCCTGCATTCAGGAGTTTTTACCGTCTTTGCTGACTTTCTGAATCTCCTGGATGGTCTGGGTCGTTTCCGAGATGCATTTTTTGGTGCCCTCTTCGGTTTTCATAGCCTGATGGGCCTTGGCTTGCTGGACGCTCGCTTCGACTTTCGCTTCAAGATCCGAACCCTGGACCTGAGTCTTGGCGTTCTCGATGTTTTTGATGTTGGTGTCGCAGAGACTGTCCGAATCGCCGGCGGCAAAAGAGGGAGATGCCAGCATCGAGGCAGTGACAAACAGACCTAACAGCACAGAGCGTTTCATATGTCTCTCCTTGACCCAAGGGCAGCGTTCGCTGGCCCCTCAGGACTACCAAGTTTGAGGAAGCCCTGCGTTTGCAGGACCTGCTTAATGGACTGCCGCCGTTCGCCAGGGTTCTATTTTTTTCTCAAGTCGCCCTGGCGCGGGTCACTCGGTCGACCAGGTAGACCAGTCCGTGGTAGTCGATTGCACCGTGTTGCGTAAGACCGATCTCACAGGTCCTGCTGGTGGAAATTCCTTCGCTGCAATGCTGTACCGCGCCTTTGAGCGTGCGCAACGAATGGGCGTTCAGCTCCGGCGTGGTGAAGCCTTTGTCGCCGGCAAAACCGCAACAATGGATGCCTTCCGGAATGACGACATTATTGCTGCACTTGCGCACCAGATCGATCAGCGCCTGGCTTTCACCCAGGTGTTGCGTGCTGCAGGTGACGTGAACTGCGATGGGCGCTTCCTGAGGCGTGAAGTCGAGGCGATCCATCAGATGCGTGCGGATGAAGCGCACCGGGTCGTAAAGGTCCAGGCGCACGTCGCCGAGGTCCTGGACCAATCGCAGTGTGCAGGGGCTTGTGTCGCAGTAAATCGGATCGAGTCCGCCGCGACTGGCGTGCAGCAGCGCGCCGATCAGTTCCTGGCGCTTATGCTCGGCTTGTTCGGCATAGCCTTTGGACGCGAAAGGCTGGCCGCAGCAAAGACTGTCTACGTTGTCCGGAAAAACGACCTGATAGCCGGCCTTTTCCAGCAGGCCTCGGGTTTTGTCATGCAGCGACGTCTGTTCCCTGTCGCCCGCGGCAGGGCCCATGACCCGCGACACACAGGCCGCCAGATAAACCACCCTGGGCCGCTCATCCGACACCGCGGGACTGAAGCGAATAGCCCTCTCCGGCTGCGGCATGGCGCTGGTCCATTGTGGGACTTGTCCTTTGGACAGCCGCGTCAGGCCTGCTGATAAACGTGCCAGGCGTGGTGCGCCCAAGAGCATTCGCGCGCCATTGGCGACATGCAGCGTAAAGCGCGCGCCTTGCAGTGCTGTAGCGAAATTTCCCGCAAGCCAATCAGCGGTTTTCGTACGCGTTGCACTGCGGCCACGGAGCTTTTTCACCAGTTCGCCGGTGTTGATCCCTACAGGGCAACGTTGGGCGCAAAGCCCGGTGGCGGCGCAGGTGTCGATGCCCTGGTATTGATAAGCCGTTTCCAGCTCCGAGGTATCGGTGCCGGCGCGTTTTTTCGCCTGGATGTCCCGCCAGATCACGATGCGCTGGCGTGGGCTCAGGGTCAGGTCCTTGGACGGACAGACCGGCTCGCAGAAGCCGCACTCGATGCACTTGTCCACAATCCCATCGGCGGCAGGCAAGGGCTTGAGGTGCTTGAGGTGAATCTGTGGATCCTCGCTGAGCACCACGTCGGGGTTGAGAATGCCATTGGGATCGAGCAGGCGCTTGAGCTGCCACATCAATTGATAGGCGTCGCTGCCCCATTCCAGCTCGACGAACGGCGCCATGTTGCGGCCGGTGCCGTGCTCGGCTTTCAGCGACCCGCCGAATTCCACCGCCACCAGTTGCGCCACGTCATCCATGAACGCCTGGTAGCGTGCGACTTCGTCGGCGCTGTTGAAGCCTTGGGTGAAGACGAAGTGCAGATTGCCTTCCAGCGCGTGTCCGAAAAGGATTGCTTCGTCGTAGTGATGCTTGTCGAACAGCGCGATCAGGCGGTTCACACCGATCGCCAGTTGCTCGACCGGGAAGGTCACGTCTTCGATGATCACCGTGGTTCCGGTCTTGCGGACCGCGCCCACGGCGGGGAAGGTGTCCTTGCGGATCGCCCAGAGCCGGGCGTTTTCCCGTGGGTCTTCGGTGAAATCGACTTGCTTTTCCACCGGGAAACCTGCCAACGAGGCCATGATCAGGGCCAGTTGCTCCTGCAATAACGATGACGAAGCCGCGCGGGATTCGATCAGCAGGGCGCAGGCATTGTTCGACAGATGTTGTACGAAATCTGGCATGCCCGGCTTGTCCTGTACCGAACGCAGGCTGCGACGGTCCAGCAGCTCGACCGCGGAGACCGGCTGGCTTTTCAGCACGGTGACGGCGTTGCAGCAGGTTTCGACGTCGGGGAAGACGATCAGCGCCGACGCCTTGTTCGGGTGGTCGATGACCGTGTTGTAGGTCACCGCGCTGATGAAACCGAGGGTTCCTTCGGAGCCCACCAGCAAGTGGCTCAAGATATCCACAGGCTCGTCGAAGTCCACCAGGGCGTTGAGTGACAGGCCGGTGGTATTTTTCAGACGGTATTTATGGCGAATTCGGGCGGCCAGCGCTGTGTTGGCGCGTGTTTCGCGACCCAGGATCGCCAGTTGCTCCAGCAGTTCACCATGGCTTGTGCGAAAAGCCGCCACGCTGGCGGCGTCTTCGGTGTCCAGGCGCGTGCCGTCAGCCAGGACCAGGCGGATGCCGGCGAGGGTGTGATAAGTATTCTGCGCCGTGCCGCAGCACATGCCGCTGGCGTTGTTGGCGACGATACCGCCAATTTTGCAGGCATTGATCGACGCCGGGTCCGGGCCGATCTTGCGTCCGAATGGGGCTAGCCAGGCGTTGGCCTGGGCGCCGATGACGCCGGGTTGCAAACGAATCTGGTGGCCTTGCTCGCGAATTTCCCGTCCGTTCCAGTTATCCCCAAGCACGATCAGCACCGAATCGCTGATGGCTTGGCCTGACAAGCTGGTACCGGCGGCGCGGAATGTGACCGGAACCTGGTCGCGTTGGGCCAGTTTCAGCAGGGCGATGACTTCATCTTCGGATTCGACGCGCACCACCAGTTTTGGAATCAACCGGTAGAAGCTGGCGTCGGTGCCGAAGGCCAGGGTGGACAACGGATCGTCAAAGCGTCGTTTTTGCGGGATCAGTTGGTATGCGTCGCGCAGGAAAGGGGCCGGAAGCGTCATTGGTCCTCCAGGATCAGTACCACCAGGTCCTTCGGACCATGGGCGCCATAAGCCAGGACTTGCTCGATATCGGCGGTTTTCGATGGGCCGGACACCAGCAGGGCATTGGTCGGCATGCCCTGGGCCCACGCGAACTCCTGTTGCACTTCATAGAAGTTGTCGCGGATCTCGCTGGCCTTGAGCAGGGCGAAATGCACCGGCGGTACCAGACTCATGAGTCGCGGTTCTTCCCGCGTCGGCCAGAGAATCAGGCTACCGGTGGCGGCGATGGCTCCGAGGGTCCCGGTGAGGCTAGCCGGGGTGTCGTTGAACAGTTCGACTTTCCATTCTTCTACAGGCCGGTCGTAGGCCTTCAGAGCTGGCAGATCCGGATTATTCGCCCAGAACTGTACGATTTTTTGCCCGTGAGGCGTTGTCGGCGCGATCAGCAGGCTCGGCAGTTGTCGGTCGCGCAGCAGTTGCGCCAACAGTGCCGGCCAGGCTTCGCCACAGGTCAGGTGGATCTCGGTGTGCACCGCTTCCATTTGCTTGCGCAATTGCGGGATGCGTTCTCCAGGCCCATAGCGGTAGGTTTGCGTCACCAGTTCAACGTCATAGGTGTCGGCAACTGGTGTGGTGCCGGTCAGGCTTTTACGCAGCTTGGCGAGGATATTTTCCTTGGCGCTCATCAGCGGTCTCCCTGCGGGTTCAGGTGGTCGCGGGCCAGGTCATGCAGTGAGCGGGCGGCGGGTTTCGGGGCGCTGTGGTTCTGCGTCCACGGGCCGACATTTTGCGGGGCCAGGGCGCGCAGGCGCGTGGCAAGGAAGGCGAAGATCCGGTACAGCCTCGGCGAGCTGTTGAGCCGGGCCCAGGCATTCCAGATGAACCGTTCCTTGGCCGAATATTTACTGCCTTGGCCACGCATGATCGGGTTGGGACTGTCCGGTGCCTTGACGTTTTCCTCCCGGAGCCGCCGCAGCAAGGCAGGAATCGGAATCTTCACCGGGCACACTTCGCCGCAGGCGCCACACAACGAAGAGGCGCTCGGGTGATCCGGCACTTTCGCCAGGCCGACCATGTGCGGTGTGATGATTTTTCCGATAGGCCCCGGATACACCTCGCCGTAGGCATGGCCACCGATTCGGGTATAGACCGGGCAGTGGTTCATACAGGCGCCGCAGCGGATGCAGTTCAGGGTCTGGCGCAGTTCGCTGTCGGCAAACGCCTGGCTGCGACCGTTGTCGAGCAGGACCAGGTGGACTTCCTGGGGACCGTCCAGTTCGTCAGGCTTGCGCGGCCCGGAGATCATGTTGACGTAGGTGGTGATCGGCTGGCCCAGGGCCGAGCGGGTCAGCAACGACAGCAGCGGCACCACATCGCGTAGATTCTCGACGACTTTTTCTATGCCGGTCACGGCGATGTGCACCGGCGGTACCGTGGTGGACATCCGCCCGTTACCTTCGTTTTCCACCAGCAGCAGGGTGCCGGTTTCAGCGACGGCAAAGTTGACGCCGGAAACGCCAATGTCAGCTTCGAAGAATTTCTGCCGCAGGACCTTGCGACCGATCTGAATGAGTTGGTCAACGTCCTTGGTGTACTCCACGCCAAGTTTGTCGTGGAACAAGGACGCGACCTGACCGGCATTCTTGTGGATCGCCGGCATAATGATGTGTGAAGGCTTCTCGTGGTCGAGCTGGACGATGTATTCCCCCATGTCGGATTCGAGACATTCAATGTCCCGAGCCTCGAGGAAATGGTTCATCTCCATCTCTTCGCTGACCATCGATTTGCCCTTGATCACTTGCCGCGCCTCGTGAGCGCGGATGATCGAAAGGACGATGCCATTGGCTTCGTCCACCGTTTCCGCCCAGTGCACTTTCACACCGTTGCGGGTCAGGTTGCTTTCAAGTTGCTCGAGCAGGTCGGGCAGCTTGGATAACGCACGGGCGCGGACAGCGTTGCCCAGCACTCGCAAATGTTCTCTTTCGTGGGCATCGCTGAAAGACGTTGCCCGTTTGGTCATCAGTGAATCCATCGCACTGCGAAAGTTGTTTCGCAATTGCGTGTCGTCCAACGCCTTGTGGGCGCGGGCGCGAAAATCATTCCCCACTTCAACGGTCGGGATCAGCGTCGGCGTGCTCATGCGGCACCTCCGGTTCGCTGCCAGAGGAAGCTCGCCAGGTGTTGGCCGCGCAACGCTTCCTGCTGTTTTTCCAAGGCGCCATTGATATTCATCAAGCACCCGCAATCGGCACTGACGACCTGGTGCGCGCCGGATTCCTTCAGCGCCCGGGTCTTGTCGGCCACCATCGCGCCGGAAATGTCCGGCATCCGAACGCTGAACGTCCCACCAAAACCACAGCACTCACTTTCATGGCTGTGTTCGACGCGTTCCACATTACGCAGCTGTGCCAACAATGCGCGGCCATGCAAGTGGGTGTTCATTTCCCGGCGTGCCGAGCAGGACGTATGCAGCGCGACTTTCACCGGTGTGCCGCTGTCGTTCAATTGCACCTTGCAAACAAACAACAGGAACTCCGCCAATTCATAGGTCCTGGCAGCCAGGGCCTGGACCTGCTTGAGCGTTTCAGGCTCGTCCTTGAACAGGTCGGCATAATGCTCGCGCAACATGCCGGCGCACGAGCCCGACGGCACGACCACCGGATAATCCCCGGCAAACAACGCTAGCTGCGCCCGCGCCACCGTGCGCGCCTGTTCGGTGTAGCCCGAGGTGTACGCCGGTTGCCCGCAGCACGTTTGCCCTTGCGGATACTCCACTCGGATCCCTTCGCGTTCGAGCAGATGAATCGCATCCATCCCGGCCTCGGGATAGAACAGGTCCACCACGCATGTCCCGAAGAGGTAGACCCGAGGAGGTTTCTCGCTGGGGTACTGCCGAGGTTCGGGCAGGGGCGGGGCGACACGGGTCGCGTTCGGCACGGCGTTGTAAAAAAGCTCGCTCATCAGGCGTGTCTCCGGGTGGTCCCGGTTATCCGTCCGCTGAGGCTGCTGAATATAGTGAGGAAATCTTTCAGCAGCCTTGCAGACCCGGTTGTGAATAGCAGACACCGAATCACGGTTCGGCGTCGGTTTTTTCAGTGTTTTGTGTAGTACTTAGTGAACCAGCATGCCGGTGAACCAATAGGCCTGGGCCAGCGTGATCAGGCCAACGATCGTTGCAAAGAATAGGCTGTGTTTCAGGGTGAAACGGAACAGATCCGATTCCTTGCCCACCAGCCCAGTGGCCGCACAGGCCACGGCGATCGATTGTGGCGAGATCATCTTGCCGGTCACGCCGCCGCTGGTATTGGCCGCCACCAGCAAGGTGTCGTTTACGCCGATCTGGTGTGCGGTGGTGGCTTGCAGCGAGCTGAACAGCGCGTTGGACGACGTATCGGAACCGGTCAGGAACACGCCCAGCCAACCCAGGAAGGGCGAGAAGAACGGGAACGCCGCGCCGGTGCCGGCCAATACCAGGGCCATGGTCGAGGACATGCCGGAGTAGTTGGTGACAAACGCGAACGCCAGCACCATGCCGATGGACAGGATCGGCCAGCGCAACTCGAAAAGGGTTTCTTTGAAAGTGGTAAGACCAGTCTTGGCGTTGATTTTCAATACCAGCATCGAGATCAGCGCTGAGAAGAAAATCGCCGTGCCGGTGGCGGAAATCGGATCAAGCTTGAACACGGCCGGGATGGCGGTCGGGTTGACCACGATAGGTGCGGACTTGATGACCAGCTGATCCAGGTGCGGGATAGCGAAGTTGAACACCCAGGCGTACATCGAGCCGCCAGCGGCGAACATCGCCTTGAAGGGTTTCAAGGTCCAGATCGTGACCAGCACGGTGAGAATCAGGAAAGGCGACCAGGCCTTGATGATTTCCCCCAGGCTGTAGGGCGACGCCACGGTGCTGCGCGGCTGGCCGAAACCACCGGCGCTGGCGGAGACTGTTGCGCTGGAGGTGGCGCCAGCAATCTGGGCGCCTGCGGTGCGCTTGGGCTGCCAGACTTTCAGGAACAGCGTCAGGGAAATCAGGCTGGCGAGGGCGGACGTGATGTCCGGCAGCTCCGGGCCAATGAAGTTTGACGTGAAATACTGGGTGATGGCGAAGCTCAAGCCTGCCACCAGCGCCGCTGGCCAGGTTTCCCGCACGCCACGCAGGCCGTCCATCATGAACACCAGCCAGAACGGCACGAACAGCGACAGCAACGGCAGCTGGCGACCGGTCATCGCACCGATCTTGAACGCGTCGATCCCGGTGACCTGCCCGGCCACGATGATCGGGATACCCAGCGCGCCAAAGGCGACCGGTGCCGTGTTGGCAATCAGGCACAGGCCAGCGGCATACAAGGGATTGAAGCCCAGGCCGACCAGCAGGGCCGCGGTGATTGCCACGGGTGCGCCGAAACCGGCGGCACCTTCGAGGAATGCGCCGAAGCAGAAGCCGATCAACAGCACTTGCAGGCGTTGGTCATCGGTAATCGACAGCACCGAGCTGCGGATGACCTCGAACTGGCCGCTCTTGACCGTGAGTTTGTAGAGGAACACTGCGGCGACGATGATCCAGGCGATGGGCCACAAACCGTAGGCAAAACCATAGCCGGCGGCGGCGAAAGCCATATCTGCAGGCATGTTGAACGCGAAGATCGCCACGGCAATCGCCAGGGCCAGGGTGATACTGCCGGCCACGTGTCCCTTCAGGCGAAACACGGCCAGGGCCAGGAAGAAAAACACGATGGGAATGACGGCCGCGAGTGCGGACAAGCCTAGGCTGCCGAGCGGGCTGTAAAGCTGTTGCCAGGTTTGCATATTGGGTGAGCCCCTAATTGTTGTTGGTCAGGCACTGGTCAGCGGTTGTGGTTAATTGGTAATACCAATTTACAAGCGCTGTCGGCTAGGGTAAAAGCCTTGGTTGTCGTGTGTCAATTTGCCGCCCTGAAACTTTCGTCGAATAAGCGGTGCAGATCACATCTGATCTGCTGGCATTGGTGGTTTTTGGTGGGTGTGGACAAGGCCCGGATGGGCCAGAATAGAGAGCCCGGCGAGCCGTCGGGATCGTGGAGAATTGAGTTATGGGGTTTGATCAGATTCGTCAGCGCCGTTTGTCTGACGATATTGTCGAGCGGCTTGAAGGCATGATCCTCGAGGGCACGCTGAAGTCAGGTGAGCGCCTGCCGGCCGAGCGGACCCTGGCCGAGCAGTTCGGCGTATCACGCCCTTCGCTGCGTGAAGCGATCCAGAAGCTGACGGCCAAAGGCTTGCTGATCAGTCGCCAGGGCGGCGGCAACTACGTGGTGGAGTCGCTGGGCTCGACCTTCAGTGATCCGCTGCTGCAGCTCCTGGAAAGCAATCCGGAAGCGCAGCGCGACTTATTGGAGTTTCGTCATACCCTGGAAGCGTCCTGCGCTTACTACGCAGCATTGCGGGCGACGGAGGTCGACCGCGAGCGACTGACGACCGCGTTCGAAGCGTTGCAGGATTGTTATTCGCGCCACGAAGAAGTGAGTCGGGCGGAGGAGGGCGCGGCGGATGCACGTTTCCACCTGGCGATCGCCGAGGCCAGCCATAACGCGGTTTTGCTGCACACCATTCGCGGACTGTTCGACCTGCTCAAGCGCAACGTGGTGACCAATATCGGCGGCATGTACAAGCAGCGCAGCGAGACGCGCGACATGCTGATCAGTCAGCATCGCGAGCTGTTTCAAGCCATCATGGACGGGCACGCCGAGCTGGCGCGGGAAGTCTCCAGCCGACATATCCTGTATGTGCAGGAAGTCCTGGAAGAAGTGCGTCAGGAAGTGCAGCGCGTGGCGCGAGCGGAGCGGCGCAAGGGAATCTGATCGTGCCTGCGGACCCTGTGTGAGCAAGCTTGCTCGCGATGGCGGTCTATCTGACACATCTACAACTGATGTGACGACGCTATCGCGAGCAAGCTCGCTCCCATAAAGATCGAGGGCGTTAGTCTTCCTTGCCCTTGTTGCGCACCGCACGCTGCAACTCGCGACCGGCGTCGCGTTCGCGTTCGGTATCGCGCTTGTCGTATTCCTTCTTGCCCTTGCCCAGGGCAATTTCGCACTTGATCAAGTGCTTGCTCCAGTACAGCGACGTGCAGACGCACGCATAACCCTTCTGCTGCACGGAAGCGAAGAGCTTCTCCAGCTCGCGCTTGTTCAGCAGCAGCTTGCGCGACCGCACTGGGTCGGCAATGACGTGGGTGCTGGCGGTGGTCAGCGGCGTGATATGACTGCCCAGCAGCCACGCTTCGCCGTCCTTGAGCAAGACATAACTGTCGACCAGTTGCGCCTTGCCGGCACGCAAGCTCTTTACTTCCCAGCCGGCCAGGACCATGCCAGCCTCGAAACGTTGTTCGATGAAGTAATCGTGTCGCGCCTTTTTGTTTTGCGCGATGGTCCCTGTGGGGTGTTTCTTCTGTTTAGCCATAGGGGCGGCATTATAGGCAGTTGCGTGCGTGTCGGCTACGGTGAAGCGGTGTGCTTGAGCAGGTTGCATGAATCCCGGACAATGCGGCCTCTTTTTTGAACGCTTGGGCGTGATCACGATGTCGACAGACAAGGTTTCTGTCCACGGCAGTTGGGCTAGCCGCTGGGTCTTCATACTCGCCGCGACCGGTTCGGCCGTGGGCCTGGGTAGTATCTGGAAGTTTCCGTATATGGTCGGCGTCTATGGCGGCGGGGCTTTCGTATTGATGTTCCTGGCGTGCATCGTCCTCATCGGCGCACCCGTGATGCTGGCGGAAACGTTGATCGGTCGTCGCGCCCGACAGAGCCCGGCCAACGCCTTGAAGGTATTGGCGGTGGAGGCAGGGCACTCGCCGAAGTGGTCATGGGGCGCGTTCGCCGGAATGATCACGGCGTTGCTGATCCTGTCCTTCTACAGCGTGGTGGGTGGCTGGTCGCTGGACTACATCATCGACATGGGGCGTGGGGATTTCCAAGGTGCGACACCCGACCAGGTCGGTGCCTACTTTGGCGATGTGATCGCCGACCCGTGGAGGCTGACGCTTTGGCACACACTTTTCCTGGTGCTCTCCGCCGTGGTGATTGCCCGAGGCGTGGTTGCCGGGCTTGAGCGCAGCCTGCGGATCATGATGCCACTCCTGTTCGTGATGATCCTGGTGCTGCTGGGCTACAGCATGACCACGGGCCACTTCATGGAAGGCGTGCATTTCATGTTCGACTTCAAGCCGGAGAAAGTCATGGATGGCTTGTTGCCAGCCATGGGCCACGCATTTTTTTCCCTCAGCGTGGGGGTCGGCTCGATCATGATCTATGGCGCCTACATGCCGAAGAATGCATCTCTGACCAAGACCGTTGTCGGGGTCGCGTTGCTGGATACCTTTGTATCGCTGTTGGCTGGAGTGGCATTGTTCCCGATTGTGTTTGCCGCCGGCCTGAACCCCAGCGAAGGCCCGGGGCTGATGTTTGTCAGCCTGCCTTTTGCTTTCGGCAGCATGGCGTTCGGCCAAGTCATGGGGGTGGTGTTTTTTGTCCTGGTGGCTATCGCAGCCTGGAGTTCAGCCATTTCCCTGCTTGAGCCGATGGTGGCTTATCTTGTGGAACGAACCCGCCTGAGCCGCGCCTGGGTCACCTTCTGGCTGGCCTTTACTTGCTGGTTCGTGGGGCTGGGCACGGTTTTTTCCTTCAATATATGGAAGCAGGCAAAGTTTTTCGTGAACGAAGACGGCCTGTTCCACCTCTACCAGTGGGGAGCTGCCGGGGGACTGGATTTCTTCGGGGTGATTGATTTCTTTACATCGCGGATCATGCTGCCATTGGGAGGTTTGTGTTTCGTGGTGTTTGCAGGGTGGGTCATGGGGCGTGAAGCCGTACGCGACGAGTTGTCGCTGCGCAGTCCGGTGCTGTTCGCCCTGAGCCTGTTCTTGATGCGCTATGTGGCGCCCATCGGCATTCTTGTAGTGTTTGCCGCCCAGCTGTGGAAGTGACGCTTGCATGACGACACATATTCAACGCTCGGCCTTGCTGCCTTACCCGGCGCAGGCGCTCTATGACCTGGTCAACGACGTGGCGAGTTATCCGCAGTTCCTGCCGTGGTGCTCGTCCGCCGAGGTGCTCGAAAGCTCCGAAACCCATATGCGCGCCAGTCTCAACGTCGCCAAGGGTGGATTGAGCCAGCATTTCGTCACTCGCAATACGTTGGTGCCGGGCCAATCCATCGAAATGAACCTTGAAGAAGGCCCTTTCAATCAGCTTCATGGCGTATGGGTGTTCAAGCCGCTCGGCGAGAAGGCCTGCAAGATCAGCCTGGACCTGTCATTTGATTATGCCGGGCCACTGGTACGCGCGACGTTGGGCCCGCTGTTCAATCAGGCGGCCAATACCCTGGTGGACGCGTTCTGCCAGCGGGCCAAGCAAAATGCCGAGCTCAAGCGTTGATCGAGATAGAAGTGGTGTATGCCGCTACCGATCGCCAGGTCTTGCGCTCATTCAAGGTCGACGAAGGAACGTCTGTTCGCGCCGCACTGATCGTGTCGGGCATTGCCGAGGCGTTTCCGGAGCTGGACCTGACCACTTGCCCTGTCGGGATTTTTGGCAAAGTGGTTACCGATCCGGACCGGCAGGTGGTCCAGCCGGCGGATCGGCTTGAGATTTATCGACCTTTGCTGGCTGATCCGAAGGAAATTCGTCGCCTGCGGGCGGCCAAGGCCGCCCAGGCGCGTCAGGCGGATCAATAGCCGAGCTGAATTGCAGGCATGAAAAAACCCGGCATGCCGGGTTTTTTCTTGTCGCGATTTATTGCGGTGACGTATCCAGCGGCTCCGGAGTCGGCACAGGCACGGTCTCGACTTTGTCCACGTCTTTTTGGATCTGATCCAGCAGCGAACCTGGCTTGGCCGGTTTTTCCGGTTTTGGCTGTTCGGCGTTCTGGGTCGGGTCGGTCACCGTCGTGCCGCTGTCCTTGCCCATGATGGCTTCATCGCGGCTTACGCCCGGCATGAAATCACCCGACAGGCTGACAAGCTGATCATTGGCATTGAAGATAACGCTGATGCGTTCTTGTTGCCGCTCGCCGCCGCCAGGCTGCAAGCTGTACAGGTAATCCCAGCGATCGGCATGGAACGTGTCGGTCAGCAGGGGGTTGCCCATGATAAACCGTACTTGCCGACGGGTCATTCCCGGGCGTAACTGGTCTATCATGTCCTGCGTGACGACATTGCCCTGCTGGATGTCGATTTTGTAAACCCCGGGGAATGAACAACCGGCGAGTGCGAGCAGTCCCACGAAGGTGAAACTGGTTAGCAAGAGCTTGGTGTTTTGCATCGGTGGGCGACTTCCACTATCTTGGCTGGGACAACGTAAACGCCGATCATACCCGCAATAAGAGAAGCTGCGAAGCAGCATCGCGAGAAAGCTGACCATGGTTGAAAATAGCGAACTACGCAAAGCCGGCCTCAAAGTGACCCTGCCAAGGGTCAAGATTCTGCAAATGCTCGATTCCGCAGAGCAACGCCACATGAGTGCCGAAGACGTCTACAAGGCGCTCATGGAAGCTGGCGAGGACGTCGGTCTGGCCACGGTTTACCGTGTCCTGACCCAGTTCGAAGCTGCGGGGCTGGTGGCTCGTCATAATTTTGATGGCGGTCATGCTGTCTTTGAATTGGCTGACGGGGAGCACCATGACCATATGGTGGATGTGGAAACCCGTGAAGTTATCGAATTCGTCAGTCCTGAAATCGAGAAGCTGCAAAAAGCGATTGCTGAAGAGTATGGTTTCGAGCTGATCGATCACCATCTCGTCTTGCACGTGCGTAAGCGCAAATAAGCTCGTCGCGGGAATCAATTCTCCCAAAACGAAAGAAGGCGGCCCTCGGGTCGCCTTCTTGCTTTGCGGTGTCCTTTAGATTTTTGCCGCAATCACCATTTTCTTGGCGTGCGCCAAGGACTCTTTGGTCAGGTCGATGCCACCGAGCATCCGTGCCACTTCCTCCACGCGTTCATGCTTGTTGAGCTTGGACACGGCGGTACGAGTAGCGTCTTCGCCACGCACCTTGTGGACAAAAAGATGCTGGTGTCCCTGGGCGGCGACCTGGGGCAGGTGGGTAACGGTCAGTACCTGGCCGCGTTCGCCCAACCTGCGAAGCAATTGGCCGACAATTTCCGCTGTCGGGCCGCCGATCCCTACGTCCACTTCGTCAAATACCAATGTGGGCACTCGTGAGGTTTGCGCGGTAATGACCTGGATGGCCAGGCTGATGCGCGACAGCTCGCCCCCAGACGCCACCTTGGCCAGTGCCTTGAGCGGCTGGCCAGGGTTGGCGCTGACCAGCAGCTCTACCTGTTCAAGCCCATTGGGCAGCAGTTCGTCGCCGGCGTTGGGGTGCAGCTCGATGGTGAAGCGCCCGCCTGGCATGCCCAGTCGCTGGATTTCCTGCTCCACGGCATTGGCCAGCCCAGTCGCGGCCTGGCGGCGCAGCTGGCTGAGCTCGTTGGCTTTTTCCTGGTAATGACGCGCGTAGGATGCCAGCTCGTCGCCGAGGCGCTCGATGGATTCATCATTGGCGTTCAGGGTTTCCAGTTCTTCCAGCAGGCGTTGCTGCAGCTCGACGACATCGGTCGGCTGGACGCGGTGCTTGCGGGCGAGCGTGTAAATCGTATCCAGGCGTTCTTCGAGGTATTGCAGGCGTGCCGGGTCGGCGTCGAAATGATCAAGGAACCGGTTCAATTCCCCGACGGCTTCCTCGACCTGTATCTGTGCGCTGGTCAGCAGGTTCGTTGCTTCGTTCAGGGCGCCTACGGAGTTGCTGACGCTGGAGAGTCGGTTCAGGCTCGCCGTCAGGGCGTTGAGCACATTGCCTGAATCGCTTTCGCTGCATTGTTCAACGACCTGGCGGCAAATACCCAGCAGCGCCTCGGCGTTGGTCAGGTTCTTGTGTTCCTGTTCCAATTCCTCCAGCTCGTTTTCACCCAGGGCCAGGTTCTCCAGCTCTTCCAGCTGGTAGCTCAATAACTGGTGGCGAGCACGCTGTTCGTCGCCAGAGTTTGAGAGGCGATCCAGTTCCTGCCGGGTTTGCCGCCAACGCTGGGCGGCCAGTTGAACCTGGCGTGCCAGGTCTGTGGCGCCTGCGTATTCGTCGAGCAGTCGGCGATGGGTATCGGTCTTGAGCAGGGATTGATGTTCATGCTGGCTGTGAATATCAATCAGCAGCTCACCGAGGGCCTTGAGGTCGCCCAATGGACAGGGCGTGCCGTTGATATAGCCTCGGGAGCGGCCCTCGGCGGTGATGACCCGGCGCAGGATGCACAGGCCATCGGTGTCCAGGTCACGTTCGGCCAGCCAGGCGCTGGCTTCGGGAATATCGACCAGGTCGAAGGTTGCCAGGATGTCGGCCTTGTCCGCTCCGGGACGCACCACGCCGCTGTCGGCACGGTCGCCCAGCGTCAGGCCCAAGGCGTCGAGCATGATCGATTTGCCCGCGCCGGTTTCACCGGTTATCACGCTCATGCCCCGATCGAGTTCGAGGTCGAGATGTTCGACGATGGCGTAGTTGTGTACGGACAGGTGCACCAGCATAAGGCCGCTCCCAGGCTTTAGGTCTGGTTATTTATACAGTGTTTTGTTTCAGGCTGACAATGCCTGCGCTTAGCTCGATTTGCTTGGGAAGCTGCAATTCTTAGTGCGGCGAGGAATGATCTTGCCTCTGCCTTTTGTAGGGTTAATTCGTCAGATGACCCTTGAAGCTTGAAAACCCGGCCCCATATACCGGGGCAGAAGCGCGAGTCGAGCTCGCGGACGAAGTTGAAAGGAGAAATCTATGGCTGACGAACAGACGCAGGACACGCAAAATCTAGACGCCAATCAGGCTCCCCAGGACTCGGGCGAGGACCTGTCGGCACGTGTACAAGTGCTCGAGGAGCAACTGGCCGGTGCGCAGGATCAGGCGTTGCGTGTAGCCGCCGATCTGCAGAACGTTCGCCGTCGCGCCGAGCAAGACGTAGAAAAGGCCCACAAGTTTGCCCTGGAGCGTTTCGCTGGCGACCTGCTGCCAATCATCGACAGCCTGGAACGTGGTTTGGAGTTGTCCAACCCGGACGACGAGAACATCCGTCCGATGCGTGAAGGCATCGAGCTGACCCTGAAAATGTTCCAGGACACCCTCAAGCGCTATCAGCTTGAAGCGATCGATCCACACGGCGAACCCTTCAACGCCGAACATCACCAGGCAATGGCGATGCAGGAAAGTGCGGACGTCGAGCCAAACAGTGTGCTGAAGGTTTTCCAGAAGGGCTACCTGCTCAACGGCCGTTTGCTGCGCCCGGCCATGGTTGTGGTCAGCAAGGCGCCAGCTCCGGTTTCGCCTTCTATTGATGAGCAGGCTTGAAATCGGGCGCAACGGCCCCATTAAGAAGTCAAGCGTTTAAGTACTACCGCAGTTAGCCACCACTGCTGCGGCAAAAATATTCAAGTTCCGGGAGAGTTAACATGGGCAAGATTATCGGCATCGACCTGGGGACCACCAACTCGTGCGTCTCCGTGCTGGAAAACGGCAAGGCCAAGGTTATTGAAAATGCTGAAGGCGCGCGCACCACGCCGTCGATCATCGCATACGCCAACGATGGCGAGATCCTGGTGGGCCAGTCCGCCAAGCGTCAGGCTGTGACCAATCCGCATAACACCCTGTACGCGGTGAAGCGTCTGATCGGTCGTAAGTTCGACGAAGAAGTCGTTCAGAAAGACATCAAGATGGTGCCTTACAAGATCGCCAAGGCTGATAACGGCGACGCGTGGGTTGAAGTGAACGGCCAGAAAATGGCACCGCCACAGATCTCGGCTGAAATTCTGAAGAAAATGAAGAAGACCGCCGAAGACTACCTCGGCGAAGCGGTGACCGAAGCAGTCATCACTGTCCCTGCCTATTTCAACGACAGCCAGCGCCAGGCGACCAAAGACGCCGGCCGCATCGCAGGCCTGGACGTAAAACGTATCATCAACGAACCTACCGCGGCGGCGCTGGCCTACGGCATGGACAAGGCCAAGGGCGATCACACCGTGATCGTTTATGACCTGGGTGGCGGTACTTTCGACGTTTCCGTGATCGAAATCGCGGAAGTCGACGGTGAGCACCAGTTCGAAGTGTTGGCCACCAACGGTGACACCTTCCTCGGTGGTGAAGACTTCGACATCCGCCTGATCGACTACCTCGTCGATGAGTTCAAGAAAGAAAGCGGCATGAACCTCAAGGGTGACCCGCTGGCCATGCAGCGCCTGAAAGAAGCCGCTGAAAAAGCCAAGATCGAACTGTCCTCGAGCCAGTCGACCGACGTGAACCTGCCGTACATCACCGCAGACGCTACCGGTCCTAAGCACCTGAACGTAAAAATCTCCCGCGCCAAGCTCGAAGCGCTGGTGGAAGACCTGGTTCAGCGCACCATCGAACCTTGCCGCATTGCGATGAAGGATGCCGGTATCGACGTGGGTTCGATCAACGACGTGATCCTGGTCGGCGGTCAGACCCGTATGCCACTGGTGCAGAAGCTGGTTACCGATTTCTTCGGTAAAGAAGCTCGCAAGGACGTGAACCCTGACGAAGCCGTTGCCATGGGTGCCGCTATCCAGGGCGCCGTTCTTGCCGGTGACGTGAAAGACGTTCTGCTGCTGGACGTCAGCCCGCTGACCCTGGGTATCGAAACCATGGGTGGCGTGATGACCGCGCTGATCGAGAAAAACACCACGATTCCTACCAAGAAATCCCAGGTGTTCTCGACTGCCGATGACAACCAGAGCGCCGTGACCATCCACGTCCTGCAAGGCGAGCGCAAGCAAGCTGCCCAGAACAAGTCCCTGGGCAAGTTCGACCTGGCCGAGATTCCACCGGCACCACGTGGCGTGCCACAGATCGAAGTGACCTTCGACATCGACGCCAACGGCATCCTGCACGTCGGTGCGAAAGACAAGGCGACCGGCAAGACCCAGTCGATCGTGATCAAGGCCAACTCCGGTCTGTCCGAGGAAGAAATTCAGCAAATGGTCCGCGATGCTGAAGTCAACGCCGAGGAAGACCGCAAGTTCGAAGAGCTGGCAAGCGCTCGCAACCAGGGTGACGCTCTGGTGCACTCGACTCGCAAGATGGTTGCCGATGCTGGCGAAAAAGTGACCGCTGAAGAGAAAACCGCTATCGAGGCAGCCGTGGTTGCCCTTGAAGCGGCTGTCAAAGGTGACGACAAGGCGGCCATCGAGGCGAAGATCGAAGAACTGTCGAAAGTCTCCGCTCCAGTGGCTCAGAAGATGTACGCCGAACAGGCCCAGCCAGCTGAAGGCGCCGCGCAGCAAGGCGAATCGGCGGAAAAAGCCGACGACGTCGTCGACGCTGAGTTCGAAGAAGTGAAAGACAACAAGTAATCGCTTGTTGGTCGGCCGGTTGACTGCATTTGTGCGGTGGCTGGTAGGATGTCGCCGCGCGGGAGCTTGCTCCCGCGTTGGCGTGTCTGGAGCCAGCGAATTTTTACAGCATGCGACAGTGTTCGGGTGTTGGCGGTGTGTTCGGGAATGCTCCTGCTTTTCGGGCGATGAGCACCGCATTTTGGCCGGGGCCCTGGCTAAAAGATTTGGATTGTAGGAGACGTCGCGCAGGCACTTTTCCTACAAAGCCTACGACCAGGATCGTTGAATTGACGTGAGTTGGGTCCGGGCCTGTATTGGGGCTCAACGAGTTTGGCAAGGTTCAGGAGAGGTTTGCCGAACGTCCTATAAGAGTGCAAAGACTAATGGCAAAGCGTGATTTTTACGAAGTATTGGGTGTCGAGCGCGGTGCCAGCGAGGCAGAGCTGAAAAAGGCTTATCGTCGCCTGGCGATGAAGCATCACCCGGACCGTAATCCCGGCGACAAAGCGTCGGAAGAGATGTTCAAGGAGGCCAACGAGGCTTACGAAGTCCTGTCCGACTCCAGTAAGCGCGCGGCCTACGACCAGTATGGTCATGCCGGTGTCGACCCGAGCATGGGCGGCGGTGGCGCCGGTTTCGGCGGCCAGAATTTCTCCGACATCTTCGGCGATGTTTTCAGCGATTTCTTCGGCGGTGGTCGCGGCGGTGCCCGTGGTGGCGCCCAGCGTGGCAGTGACCTGCGCTATACGCTGGAGCTGAACCTGGAAGAGGCGGTGCGCGGTACGACGGTCAATATCCGTGTGCCGACGCTGGTCAACTGCAAACCGTGCGATGGCTCGGGGGCCAAGAAGGGTTCCTCGCCCGTGACCTGCCCGACGTGCGGCGGTATCGGCCAGGTTCGCATGCAGCAGGGCTTCTTCTCGGTCCAGCAAACCTGCCCGCGGTGTCACGGTCAAGGCAAGATCATTTCCGACCCGTGCGATTCCTGCCACGGCGAAGGGCGTGTCGAAGAGTACAAGACGCTGTCGGTCAAGGTGCCAGCCGGTGTCGACACCGGTGACCGCATTCGCTTGTCTGGCGAAGGTGAGGCGGGGGCCCAGGGCGGCCCGACTGGCGACTTGTATGTCGTGATCAACGTACGCGAGCACGCGATCTTCCAGCGCGACGGCAAACACCTGTTCTGCGAGGTGCCGATCAGCTTTGTCGATGCGGCGTTGGGTGGCGAGCTTGAGATCCCGACCCTCGACGGTCGCGTCAAGCTGAAGATTCCCGAGGGCACACAGACCGGCAAGCAGTTCCGGATTCGCGGCAAGGGCGTCGCGCCAGTGCGTGGCGGCGGTGCGGGCGACCTGATGTGCCGTGTGGCGGTGGAAACCCCGGTCAACCTGAGCCGGCGCCAGCGTGAGTTGCTTGAGGAGTTCCGCAGCTCCCTTGCGGATGACAACAGCCACTCGCCGAAAACCACTGGCTGGTTCGAAGGCGTGAAGCGCTTTTTCGGCGATCTCTAAGGAGTCCGCATGCGACGTATAGCAGTGATGGGCGCCGCCGGGCGCATGGGCAAGGCGTTGGTCGAGGCCGTGCAGCAGCGTTCGCCGCTGTCGGGGTTGACGGCTGCCATCGTCCGGCCTGACAGCACCCTGGTCGGCGCCGACGCTGGCGAATTGGCCTCGATTGGGCGTATCGGCGTGCCGATGTCCGGTGGGCTGGAAAAGGTGATCGACGAATTTGACGTCCTCATTGATTTCACCTTGCCGGAAGTCATGCTGAAAAACCTTGCCATCTGCCGCAAGGCAGGCAAGGCCATGGTGATCGGTACGACCGGTCTGGATGCTGCGCAGAAGCAGTTGCTGGCCGAAGCGGGCAAGGACATCCCAATCGTGTTCGCGGCGAATTTCAGCGTGGGCGTGAACCTGTCACTCAAATTGCTCGACTTGACGGCGCGGGTCCTGGGTGACGATGCGGATATCGAAATCATCGAGGCGCATCACCGGCACAAGATCGATGCGCCTTCTGGAACGGCCTTGCGCATGGGTGAAGTGATTGCCGATGCGCTGGGGCGCGATCTGCAGCAGGTGGCTGTGTATGGGCGCGAAGGGCATACCGGTGCTCGCGAGCGCGACACCATCGGCTTCGCGACCGTACGGGGCGGCGACGTGGTGGGTGACCATACCGTGTTGTTCGCCACCGAAGGCGAGCGCCTGGAGATCACCCACAAGGCGTCGAGCCGGATGACCTTCGCCAAGGGCGCCGTGCGTGCCGCGTTGTGGCTGGATGGGCGCGAGCCTGGTTTGTACGACATGCAGGACGTTCTCGACCTGCGTTGATGTCCTTGAAGGCGGGGTTCAGGTTATACTGAACCCCGTTTTACACCGCTTCGCGACGACCTGTCGCATTCCCCTGCCTTTAAGGCTCATTAGCGGTGGACCAAAAAAGCCTTTTTCTGTAAGCTACAGCTTTAGTGTGTCCACTAAAAGCGCGCAGAATAATTCAGTGAACAAGCGGGGTGACGTGTCCATACGTCACTCCGCTTTTTTACAACCTGCGATCGCCCTTTCAGGCTTTATTTACGGGAGGTCTTCTTGACTAAGCCAGCCATACTCGCCCTTGCTGATGGCAGCATTTTTCGCGGCGAAGCCATTGGAGCCGACGGTCAGACCGTTGGTGAGGTGGTGTTTAACACCGCAATGACCGGCTATCAGGAAATTCTTACCGATCCTTCCTACGCCCAGCAAATCGTTACCCTGACTTACCCGCATATCGGCAACACCGGTACCACGCCGGAAGACGCCGAGTCCGATCGTGTCTGGTCCGCCGGCCTGGTCATCCGTGACTTGCCGCTGGTAGCGAGCAACTGGCGTAACACGATGTCCCTGTCCGATTACCTGAAAGCCAACAACGTCGTGGCGATCGCTGGTATCGACACTCGCCGCCTGACCCGCATCCTTCGGGAAAAAGGCGCGCAGAACGGCTGCATCATGGCCGGCGACAACATCTCCGAAGAAGCCGCCATCGCCGCTGCCCAGGGTTTCCCTGGTCTCAAGGGCATGGACTTGGCGAAAGTCGTCAGCACCAAGGCGCAGTACGAATGGCGCTCCACAGTCTGGGACCTGAAGACCGACCGTCACGCGACGATCGAGGCTTCCGAGCTGCCCTACCACGTGGTTGCCTACGACTACGGCGTCAAGCTGAACATCCTGCGCATGCTGGTCGAGCGTGGTTGCCGCGTCACCGTGGTACCGGCGCAAACCCCTGCCGCCGACGTCCTGGCGCTCAAGCCTGATGGCGTGTTCCTGTCCAACGGCCCTGGTGATCCGGAGCCTTGCGACTACGCGATCCAAGCGATCAAGGACGTCCTGGAAACCGAGATCCCGGTTTTCGGTATCTGCCTGGGTCACCAGCTGCTGGCCCTCGCATCGGGCGCCAAGACCCTGAAAATGGGCCACGGCCACCACGGTGCCAACCACCCCGTACAGGACCTGGACACCGGCGTGGTGATGATCACCAGCCAGAACCATGGTTTTGCCGTGGATGAAGCGACGTTGCCAGCCAACGTTCGTGCGATCCACAAGTCGCTGTTCGACGGCACGCTGCAAGGCATCGAGCGTACCGACAAGAGCGCGTTCAGCTTCCAGGGCCACCCTGAAGCGAGCCCGGGCCCGAACGATGTGGCGCCGCTGTTCGATCGCTTCATCAATGAGATGGCCAAGCGACGCTGACCGCGTGAAGCCCGAGGGCGGCCCCGAAAGCGGCGGCCCCCACGGGCGCTTCAAAGATTGTTCGACGGCCTAGCCGACTGACCTGCGGATTTGAGTGACAAACCCATGCCAAAACGTACAGACATAAAAAGCATCCTGATTCTTGGCGCTGGCCCGATCGTGATCGGCCAGGCCTGCGAATTCGACTACTCCGGCGCCCAGGCCTGCAAAGCCCTGCGCGAAGAGGGCTACCGCGTCATCCTGGTGAACTCCAACCCGGCCACCATCATGACCGACCCGGCCATGGCCGACGCCACCTACATCGAGCCGATCAAATGGCAGACCGTTGCCAAGATCATCGAGAAGGAGCGCCCGGACGCGCTGCTGCCGACCATGGGTGGCCAGACCGCGCTGAACTGCGCCCTGGACCTGGAGCGCGAAGGCGTCCTGGAGAAGTTCGGTGTGGAAATGATCGGCGCCAATGCCGACACCATCGACAAGGCCGAAGACCGTTCGCGTTTCGACAAGGCGATGAAATCCATCGGCCTGGACTGCCCACGCTCGGGCATCGCCCACAGCATGGAAGAGGCCAACGCCGTCCTGGAGCGCCTCGGCTTCCCGTGCATCATCCGTCCGTCTTTCACCATGGGCGGCACCGGTGGTGGCATCGCCTACAACCGTGAAGAATTCGAGGAAATCTGCGCCCGTGGTCTCGACTTGTCGCCGACCAAGGAACTGCTGATCGACGAATCCCTGATCGGCTGGAAAGAATATGAAATGGAAGTTGTCCGCGACAAAAAGGACAACTGCATCATCGTCTGCTCCATCGAGAACTTCGACCCGATGGGCGTGCACACCGGTGACTCGATCACCGTCGCACCGGCCCAGACCCTGACCGACAAGGAATACCAGATCTTGCGTAACGCCTCCCTGGCGGTGCTGCGCGAGATCGGCGTGGAAACCGGCGGCTCCAACGTCCAGTTCGGCATCTGCCCGAACACCGGTCGCATGGTGGTCATCGAGATGAACCCGCGAGTATCCCGTTCGTCGGCCCTGGCCTCGAAAGCCACGGGCTTCCCGATCGCCAAGGTCGCTGCCAAGCTGGCTGTGGGCTACACCCTGGACGAGCTGTCGAACGACATCACCGGCGGCAAGACCCCGGCGTCCTTCGAGCCGTCCATCGACTACGTTGTGACCAAGCTGCCACGCTTCGCCTTCGAGAAATTCGCCAAGGCCGATGCCCGACTGACCACTCAAATGAAGTCGGTGGGTGAAGTCATGGCCATCGGCCGGACCTTCCAGGAATCCCTGCAGAAAGCCCTTCGTGGCCTGGAAGTGGGCGTTTGCGGCCTCGATCCGAAGCTGGACCTGGCCGACCCGGAAAGCATGAGCGTGCTCAAGCGCGAGCTGACCGTGCCGGGCGCCGAGCGCATCTGGTACGTGGCCGATGCTTTCCGCGCGGGCATGACCGTCGAGCAGATCTTCGGCATGAACATGATCGACCCTTGGTTCCTGGTACAGATCGAAGATCTGATCAAGGAAGAAGAGAAGGTCAAGACCCTGGGCATGTCCAGCATCGACCACGACACGATGTTCCGCCTCAAGCGCAAAGGCTTCTCCGACATGCGCCTGGCCAAGCTGCTGGGTGTGACCGAGAAGAGCCTGCGCGCCCATCGTCACAAGCTGGAAGTGTTCCCGGTCTACAAGCGCGTCGACACCTGCGCGGCCGAGTTCGCCACCGACACCGCCTACCTGTATTCCACGTACGAAGAAGAGTGCGAAGCCGCGCCATCGACCCGGGACAAGATCATGATCCTGGGTGGCGGTCCTAACCGGATCGGCCAGGGCATCGAGTTCGACTACTGCTGCGTGCACGCGGCACTGGCCCTGCGCGACGACGGCTACGAGACCATCATGGTCAACTGCAACCCGGAAACCGTGTCCACCGACTACGACACCTCTGATCGCCTGTACTTCGAACCCGTGACCCTGGAAGACGTGCTGGAAATCGTCCGTGTCGAGAAGCCAAAAGGCGTGATCGTCCAGTACGGCGGCCAGACCCCACTGAAACTGGCTCGCGCCCTTGAAGCCGCCGGCGTGCCGATCATCGGCACCAGTCCGGATGCGATCGACCGTGCCGAAGACCGCGAGCGCTTCCAGCAGATGGTCGAGCGCCTGAACCTGCGCCAGCCGCCAAACGCCACCGTGCGCAGCGAAGACGAAGCGATTCGTGCCGCCGCCAAGATCGGTTATCCGCTGGTGGTGCGTCCGTCCTATGTGCTGGGCGGCCGTGCGATGGAAATCGTCTACCAGGAAGACGAGCTCAAGCGTTACCTGCGTGAAGCGGTCCAAGTGTCCAACGACAGCCCGGTGCTGCTGGACCACTTCCTCAACTGCGCCATCGAAATGGACGTGGATGCGGTCAGCGATGGCAAGGACGTGGTGATTGGCGCGATCATGCAGCACATCGAGCAGGCCGGCGTTCACTCCGGTGACTCCGCGTGCTCGCTGCCGCCTTATTCGCTGCCGGCGCACATCCAGGACGAAATGCGCGAGCAGGTCAAGAAAATGGCCTTGGAGCTGGGCGTCATCGGCCTGATGAACGTGCAACTGGCCCTGCAGGGCGAGGACATCTACGTCATCGAAGTCAACCCGCGTGCTTCCCGTACCGTGCCGTTCGTTTCCAAGTGCATCGGTGTTTCCCTGGCAATGATCGCTGCACGGGTCATGGCTGGCAAAACCCTGAAAGAGCTGGGCTTCACCAAAGAAATCATTCCGAACTTCTACAGCGTGAAAGAGGCGGTGTTCCCGTTCGCCAAGTTCCCAGGCGTGGACCCGATCCTCGGCCCGGAAATGAAGTCGACCGGTGAAGTGATGGGCGTGGGCGATACGTTCGGTGAAGCCTTCGCCAAGGCGCAAATGGGCGCCAGCGAAGTCTTGCCGACTGGCGGCACGGCGTTCATCAGCGTGCGTGATGACGACAAGCCACTGGTTGCAGGCGTGGCCCGTGATCTGATCAACTTGGGCTTCGAAGTGGTTGCCACTGCCGGCACCGCCAAGCTGATCGAGGCGGCGGGACTGAAAGTGCGCCGCGTGAACAAAGTGACCGAGGGCCGTCCACACGTGGTCGACATGATCAAGAATGACGAAGTCACGCTGATCATCAACACCACCGAAGGTCGCCAGTCGATCGCCGATTCCTACTCCATTCGTCGCAACGCGCTGCAGCATAAGATCTACTGCACCACGACCATTGCTGCGGGCGAAGCGATCTGCGAAGCGCTCAAGTTCGGTCCCGAGAAGACCGTGCGTCGCTTGCAGGATCTACATGCAGGATTGAAGGCATGAGCATAACCAAGTACCCGATGACTGTTCAGGGCGCGAAGGCCCTGGAAGAAGAACACGCTTTCCTGACCAAGGTCGAGCGTCCGCGCTTGAGCCAGGCTATTGGTGAAGCGCGTGAGCTGGGCGATCTGAAGGAAAACGCCGAATACCATGCGGCCCGCGAAGAGCAAGGCATGGTCGAGGCGCGAGTCCGTGACATCGAAGGCCGCATGCAGAATGCGGTGATCATCGATGTCACGACGATTCCGCATACGGGCAAGGTCATTTTCGGCACCACGGTGGAAATCGCCAACGTCGAGACCGATGAAAGCGTGACCTACCAGATCGTTGGCGAGGACGAGGCAGACATCAAGCTCGGCAAGATTTCCGTCGGTTCACCTATTGCCCGCGCCTTGATTGCCAAGGAAGAGGGCGATGTGGTGGCGGTGAAGACGCCGGGTGGTGTCATCGAGTATGAGATTGTCGAAGTCCGTCACATCTGAACGAAGGCGCCCGCTGCGAGCCGGCGCCATGATCTGGCAGCTCACCCAGATGTTATGGGTGGGCGGCGTCTGGTTGTTGCACATCGGTTTGCTGCCGGTGCTGGGTCGAGTCGGCCTGGCACCGCTGCTCATCGACGAAATCGCAGGCATGCTGACGGCGCTGCTGGTGGCGTTTTCCGCAGCGTGTGTGATGTTTCAGGCTTTGGTGCTGGTTCAGGCCGAGGGCCTTGCCAGTCTATGGCGCGACATTCGTGGGCAGTTGTTGCTCATGTCGTTGTACGCGTGCGGGATGTTCTTTGCGGTGCATCTCGGCTGGCCGGATGCGAGCCAGTGGCAGGTATTCAGTTACCTGGTGCTGGGTTTTTCCGGATTGGTGCTTGTATTGCAGCCGGTTCCTGGCTGGAGTGGCAGGGTGTGCGAGGCACACCCTTGACCCTTTGGCATCACTTGAAGCGGTGAACGTTCGACAGTTGCTTGTTGACGCTGAAATTCTTGCGATAAATCAGCGCCATCTTGCCGATGACCTGCACCAGGTCTGCCTTGCCGGTCTTGCACAGTTCGGCAACGGCAGCCAGGCGGGCTTCGCGATCGAGGATGTTGAGCTTGATCTTGATCAGCTCGTGATCGCCCAAGGCGCGTTCCAATTCGGCGAGCACACCTTCAGTCAAACCGTTGTCAGCCACAGTCAAAACCGGTTTCAGATGGTGGCCGATGGATTTGTATTGTTTCTTCTGCTCTTGAGTGAGCGGCATAATCTGACCCCTGCGTCTGATCTTGTAAAAAAGCGGCGGCCAGTTTACCCGAGCGAGTCCGGGACCGCCCACTTAATCACGACCCGTTTTATTTTTGAGGTGGCCCGTGGCCCGTTCCAAGACAAGTCTTAAATGGCTGCAAGAGCATTTCAACGACCCATTCGTGAAAATGGCGCAAAAAGACGGGTATCGTTCCCGTGCCAGCTACAAGCTGCTGGAGATTCAGGAAAGAGACCGTTTGATCCGTCCAGGCATGAGCGTGATCGACTTGGGTGCCGCCCCGGGTGGCTGGTCCCAAGTGACCAGTCGTCTGATTGGTGGGCAAGGCACTCTGATCGCTTCCGATATCCTGGAAATGGACAGCATCCCGGATGTGACCTTCATTCAGGGCGACTTTACCGAGGACGCCGTACTGGCGCAGATCCTCGAAGCGGTTGGAAAAAACGAGGTGGACCTTGTGATTTCCGATATGGCCCCCAATATGAGTGGACTGGCATCTGTTGATATGCCGCGATCGATGTTCCTGTGCGAGTTGGCGCTGGACCTTGCGACTCGGGTGTTGAAGCCAGGTGGTGATTTTTTGATCAAGGTCTTCCAGGGCGAAGGCTTCGACGAATACCACAAGAGCGTGCGCAAGCAGTTCGAGAAGGTCACGACGCGCAAGCCGAAATCATCGCGTGATCGCTCCCGTGAGCAGTACCTGCTGGGTCGTGGTTTCCGTGGTCGCGGTGAGGAATAAGAGGTTTTTCGACCGGGGCGATAGGTTTTTCGTATTTCGTCCCGTGAGCATTAACGAATATTGTGTAGAAAGTGTTTCACAAAGGGTTACAGACGGCGCCTGCCAGAGTCGTAGGTAATGTAGTAAGTTAGGCCGGTGAATATCATGCGAAGCGCGCGCCAGTAGCGGAGCTTGCTTCAGAGGGTAGTTAATTGAACGATATGGCAAAGAATCTGATCCTGTGGTTGATCATCGCCGCTGTCCTTGTGACCGTGATGAACAACTTCTCCAGCCCTAACGAGCCGCAGACCCTCAACTATTCCGACTTCATCCAGCAAGTCAAGGATGGCAAGGTCGAGCGCGTAGCCGTTGATGGCTATGTGATCACCGGCAAGCGCACCGATGGCGACAGCTTCAAGACCATTCGTCCAGCAATCCAGGACAATGGCCTGATTGGCGACCTGGTGGACAACCATGTCGTGGTCGAAGGCAAGCAGCCTGAACAGCAAAGCATCTGGACCCAGCTCCTGGTCGCGAGCTTTCCGATCCTGGTGATCATCGCGGTGTTCATGTTCTTCATGCGCCAGATGCAAGGCGGTGCTGGCGGTAAAGGCGGGCCGATGAGTTTCGGCAAGAGCAAGGCCCGGTTGCTGTCCGAGGATCAGGTCAAGACTACCCTTGCCGATGTCGCTGGTTGCGACGAGGCCAAGGAAGAGGTTGGCGAGCTGGTCGAATTCCTCCGCGATCCAGGCAAGTTCCAGCGCCTGGGTGGTCGTATCCCGCGTGGCGTGTTGATGGTGGGGCCTCCGGGCACCGGCAAGACCTTGCTGGCCAAGGCAATCGCTGGTGAAGCGAAAGTACCATTCTTCACGATTTCCGGTTCCGACTTCGTTGAAATGTTCGTCGGTGTGGGCGCCAGCCGTGTTCGCGACATGTTCGAGCAGGCCAAGAAGCACGCACCCTGCATTATCTTCATCGACGAAATCGACGCCGTCGGTCGCCATCGTGGTGCCGGCATGGGCGGCGGTCACGATGAGCGCGAACAGACTCTCAACCAGTTGCTGGTCGAGATGGACGGTTTTGAAATGAACGACGGCATCATTGTGATTGCCGCTACCAACCGTCCCGATGTGCTCGACCCAGCGCTGTTGCGTCCAGGGCGTTTCGACCGTCAGGTCGTGGTGGGGCTGCCAGATATCCGTGGTCGCGAACAGATCCTGAAGGTGCATATGCGCAAGGTGCCGATGGGCGATGACGTCGCCCCGGGAGTGATCGCGCGTGGTACGCCAGGCTTCTCGGGTGCCGACCTGGCCAACCTGGTGAACGAAGCGTCGCTGTTTGCCGCCCGTTCCGGCAAGCGCATCGTGGAAATGAAAGAATTCGAATTGGCCAAGGACAAGATCATGATGGGCGCCGAGCGCAAATCCATGGTCATGTCGGAGAAGGAAAAACAGAACACCGCTTACCACGAGGCGGGTCACGCCATCGTTGGTCGTGTGGTGCCTGAACATGACCCGGTGTACAAGGTTTCGATCATCCCGCGTGGTCGGGCGCTGGGTGTGACCATGTTCCTGCCGGAAGAAGATCGCTACAGCCTGTCCAAGCGTGCATTGATCAGTCAGATCTGTTCGCTGTATGGAGGTCGTATCGCCGAGGAAATGACCTTGGGCTTCGACGGTGTAACGACCGGCGCGTCGAATGACATCATGCGCGCTAGCCAGATTGCCCGGAACATGGTGACCAAATGGGGGCTTTCCGAGAAGCTGGGGCCGTTGATGTACGCGGAGGAAGAAGGTGAAGTATTCCTCGGTCGCGGTGGCAGTGGCCAGCATGCGAGCTTCTCGGGCGAGACGGCCAAGCTGATCGACTCTGAAGTGCGTAGCATCATCGACCAGTGCTACGGTACCGCCAAGCAGATTCTCACGGATAACCGTGACAAGCTGGACGCGATGGCCGATGCCCTGATGAAGTACGAAACCATCGATGCCGAGCAGATCGACGACATCATGGCCGGGCGCCCGCCTCGTGAGCCCCGTGATTGGTCGGGTGGCACGGGTTCTTCCGGTACGCCACCGGCGGTACAGGGCGAACGTCCGGAAACACCGATCGGCGGTCCGGCTGCCGACGTTTAAGGCTTGAAATGACTTCTGCCCAGTCCTCGACCCGGCTGCCATGCGGCAGCCGGGTTCTTGATTTGTCCCATGCGCACGTCATGGGCATTCTCAATGTCACTCCTGATTCCTTTTCCGACGGCGGCCGATTCAGCCAGCTTGACGCGGCGCTGCGACATGCCGAGGCCATGGTGGCGGCGGGTGCAACGCTGATCGACGTGGGTGGTGAGTCGACCCGCCCAGGCGCGCGGCCGGTTTCGCCGACCGAAGAGCTGGAGCGGGTGGCGCCCATTGTCGAACGCATCCATCGTGAGCTTGATGTCATCATTTCGGTGGATACATCCACGCCTGCGGTCATGCGCGAAGCGGCGCGCCTGGGGGCGGGACTGATCAATGATGTTCGCTCCTTGCAGCGTGATGGCGCGCTGGACGCCGCGGCCTCCACGGGATTGCCGGTTTGCCTGATGCATATGCTTGGCGAGCCCGGCACCATGCAGAACGATCCGCACTATCAGGACGTGACCAGGGAGGTGGGGGATTTTCTGGTGGGCCGAATGAACGAATGCGCCGCCGTGGGCATTCCTGCCGAGCGGATCATTCTTGATCCGGGGTTCGGTTTTGCAAAGACATTGGCGCACAATCTCAGCCTCTTCAAGCACATGGAAGCCCTGCATGCTCTGGGCCGCCCCTTGTTGGTTGGCGTCTCGCGAAAGAGCATGATCGGAAATGCCTTGGGGCGTCCGGTGGGTGAACGCTTGTATGGCGGTCTTGCGCTCGCGGCATTGGCTATTACGAAAGGTGCGCGCATATTGCGGGTACACGATGTAGTCGAAACGATGGACGTCGTGCGGATGATCGCAGCAGTGGATTCAGCCGAATAAGAATGATGGAGCACTTATGAGCAAGAAATATTTTGGCACCGACGGTATCCGTGGTCGGGTCGGTGAATATCCTATTACCCCCGATTTCATGCTCAAGCTCGGCTGGGCTGCGGGCATGGCGTTCCGAAAAATGGGCGCCTGCAAAGTGCTGGTTGGCAAGGACACGCGGATCTCTGGCTATATGTTTGAATCGGCGCTTGAAGCCGGCCTGACGTCGGCGGGTGCCGACGTCATGTTGCTGGGGCCGATGCCTACGCCTGCCATCGCCTACCTGACGCGAACCTTCCAGGCACAAGCCGGTATCGTGATCAGCGCCTCGCATAATCCCCATGATGACAACGGTATCAAGTTCTTTTCCGGCAAGGGCACGAAGCTGCCGGATGAAATCGAGTTGATGATCGAAGAGCTGCTGGATGCACCGATGACGGTGGTTGAGTCGAGCAAGATCGGTAAAGTGTCGCGGATCAACGATGCGTCGGGTCGCTACATCGAGTTCTGTAAAGGCAGTGTTCCGACGGGTACCAGCTTTTCCGGCCTCAAGATCGTCGTCGACTGCGCCCATGGCGCAACCTATAAGGTCGCCCCTAGCGTTTTTCGTGAGTTGGGCGCCGAGGTGGTGGTGCTGTCCGCCCAGCCTAACGGGCTGAACATCAACCACAACTGCGGCTCGACGCACACCGAGGCGTTGCAGGCGGCGGTTCTGGCTGAGCACGCAGATCTCGGGATCGCCTTTGACGGCGACGGTGACCGGGTGCTGATGGTCGATCACACTGGTACGGTGGTCGATGGTGATGAATTGCTGTTCATCATCGCTCGAGACCTGCACGGTCGTGGCAAGCTGCAAGGCGGCGTCGTTGGGACGTTGATGAGCAATCTTGGGCTTGAGCTGGCCCTGGCGGACCTGGACATACCCTTTGTACGAGCCAATGTGGGTGACCGTTATGTCATCTCGGAGCTGCTGGAGCGCAACTGGGTGATTGGAGGCGAAAATTCGGGGCATATCGTCTGTTTCGACCACACCACTACCGGTGATGCGATCATCGCGGCACTGCAGGTGTTGATGGCCCTCAAGGCGCGCAATGAAAGCCTGGCGCAATCACGCCAGGCGTTGCGCAAGTGTCCGCAGGTTCTGATCAATGTGCGTTTCGGTGGCGGTGCGAGCCCGCTCGAACACGCGATGGTCAAGCAGGCCAGTGAGCGCGTAACCCAGGCAATGGCGGGGCGTGGACGGGTGCTGTTGCGCAAGTCGGGTACCGAGCCTTTGGTGCGTGTCATGGTCGAAGGCGAGGATGAAGCACAGGTCCGCGGTTACGCCGAAGAGCTGGCGAAACTTGTAACTGAAGTTTCTGCCTGAATTCGGCTTGCCAGTCATGAATCGGTTGGGTAACATCTGCGCCCACTTTGACCGACGAGGTACAGCATGCGTCGCCCTATGGTAGCTGGTAACTGGAAGATGCACGGTACCCGCGCCAGCGTCGCTGAGCTGATCAAAGGCCTTCGTCTTCTGGCCTTGCCAAGCGGTGTTGATGTCGCGGTATTCCCGCCTTGCTTGTATATCAACCAAGTGGTTGATGGCTTGAAGGGTAAGTCGATTTCGGTCGGCGCGCAGAACTCTGCGGTGGAATCCATGCAAGGTGCGTTGACCGGTGAGATTGCACCGAGTCAGTTGGTGGATGCAGGGTGTTCCCTGGTCCTGATCGGACATTCCGAGCGTCGTCAGATCATGGGCGAGCAGGACAAGATGCTGATCCGCAAATTTGCTGCGGCCCAGGCTTGTGGTCTGATTCCGGTGCTGTGCGTAGGGGAGACCCTCGAGCAGCGTGAAGCCGGCAAGACGCTTGAAGTTGTCGGGCGTCAGCTGGGCAGCATCATCGAAGACTTGGGTGTCGGTGCTTTTGCAAAGGCAGTCATTGCTTACGAGCCGGTCTGGGCCATTGGCACTGGGCTTACGGCTTCGCCGCAACAGGCGCAGGATGTGCATGCAGCCATTCGCGCGCAGTTGGCGGCAGAGAATTCTGAAGTGGCACGAGGTGTGCGGCTTCTATACGGCGGCAGCGTGAAGGCGGCCAATGCGGCCGAACTGTTCGGCATGCCGGATATCGATGGGGGGCTCATTGGTGGAGCTTCCCTGAATGCAGATGAGTTCGGTGCGATCTGTCGCGCCGCGGGAAACTGAAAAAATGCTGGAAACAGTCGTAGTCGTTTTTCATCTGCTGGGCGCGCTGGGTGTAGTCGCACTCGTATTGCTGCAGCAGGGTAAAGGTGCGGATGCTGGTGCGTCTTTCGGTGCAGGTGCTTCAAATACTGTATTCGGAAGCCAAGGTTCCTCTACCTTTCTTAGTAAGTTTACTGCTATACTCGCCGCCGGTTTCTTCATAACCAGCTTAGGGTTAGGTTACTTTGCTAAAGAGAAGGCTCATGAGCTGACTCAAGTAGGTTTGCCAAACCCAGCGGTGTTGGAAGCGCCAAAGCAACAGCCGGCTTCTGATGATGTCCCGGTGCTTCAAGAGCAAAAGTCGGCCAATTCGGCGACTGACGTACCTCCAGCTCAAGAGCAGAAGTAAGAAGGTTTCAAACGTTGTATTGCCGAGGTGGTGGAATTGGTAGACACGCAACCTTGAGGTGGTTGTGCCCATAGGGTGTAGGGGTTCGAGTCCCCTTCTCGGTACCAATTATCAGGAGAGCCCGCTATTGCGGGCTTTCTTGTAGGTGGAAGGGTTACATTGACCCTATAAGGGATCGGTCGTATACTTCCGCCCCAGCTTTGTCGCGGGATGGAGCAGCCTGGTAGCTCGTCGGGCTCATAACCCGAAGGTCGTCGGTTCAAATCCGGCTCCCGCAACCAGTTTCAGGGCCCCTTCCAAGGGGCTTTTTGTTAGCTGGACACTTTATAACGCCGCTGTTCAACGGCGTTTCAAGGATGGGCGTTTCGCCCATTTTTTATTTTGCAAAGCATGCACTACATGCACGAGGGGGTTCAGGTGTCGAGCAAGCTAGAAGAGTTGCAGGCCTTGTTGGCCCCGGTGGTCGTGGCCCTAGGCTATGAATGCTGGGGTATTGAGTTTTCGGCTCAAGGTCGCCACTCAATGTTGCGCGTTTATATTGATAAAGAAGGCGGTGTGCTGGTGGACGATTGCGCCATTGTCAGCCGTCAGATCAGCGGGGTGCTGGATGTTGAAGATCCAATCGCCTCCGAATACACCCTTGAAGTTTCCTCGCCTGGCATGGAACGCCCTCTGTTCACTCTTGAGCAGTTTGCTTCGTTTGCCGGTGAACAAGTGAAGATCAGGCTGCGCTCGCCTTTCGAAGGTCGACGCAACTTCCAAGGCCTTCTGCGCGGTGTGGAAGAGCAGGACGTCGTGGTGCAAGTAGACGAGCACGAGTTCCTGTTGCCGATCGACATGATCGACAAGGCCAATATTATTCCCAGTTTTGACTGATACGTGCCAGATACTGCGGATCCCGCGGATCCAATGGCTTGCGAAAGGCGAGGCGTACGATGAGCAAAGAAGTACTGCTGGTTGTTGAGTCGGTATCCAATGAAAAGGGCGTACCGGCTAACGTTATTTTTGAAGCGCTGGAGCTGGCCCTGGCCACTGCTACCAAGAAGCGGTTTGAAGACGAAGTTGATTTGCGTGTGGAAATCAATCGCCACACAGGTTCCTACGAGACTTTCCGTCGCTGGACGGTCGTCGAGGAAGCGGACCTGGACGATCCGGCTATCGAAACCTGGCCGAGCAAGGTTGCGGAAACGCATCCTGGCGCCAAGGTCGGTGATGTCGTCGAAGAAAAAATCGAGTCCATTGAATTCGGTCGCATCGCTGCACAGACTGCCAAGCAGGTCATTGTGCAGAAAGTTCGCGAAGCCGAGCGCGCGCAAGTCGTCGACGCTTATCGCGAGCGCCTGGGGGAAATCATCTCCGGCACCGTGAAAAAAGTCACCCGCGACAATGTGATCGTCGACCTGGGCAACAACGCCGAAGCGTTGCTGGCTCGCGAAGACATCATTTCTCGTGAAACTTTCCGGGTTGGCGTGCGTTTGCGTGCGCTGCTCAAGGAAATCCGCACCGAGAACCGGGGCCCGCAGTTGATCCTGTCGCGTACCGCGCCGGAAATGCTGATCGAGTTGTTCCGCATCGAAGTGCCGGAAATTGCTGAAGGCCTGATCGAAGTGATGGCCGCTTCCCGTGATCCGGGTTCGCGCGCCAAGATCGCGGTCCGCTCCAAGGACAAGCGTATCGACCCGCAAGGTGCCTGCATCGGCATGCGTGGTTCGCGTGTCCAGGCCGTATCCGGCGAGTTGGGCGGCGAGCGTGTGGACATCGTCCTGTGGGACGACAACCCGGCTCAGTTCGTGATCAATGCCATGTCGCCTGCTGAAGTGGCGGCAATTATCGTCGACGAAGATGCCCATGCCATGGACATCGCCGTTGGCGCAGACAATCTGGCTCAGGCCATCGGTCGCGGTGGTCAGAACGTGCGTCTGGCCAGCCAATTGACTGGCTGGACCCTGAACGTGATGACCGAATCGGACATCCAGGCTAAGCAGCAAGCTGAAACCGGCGACATCCTGCGCAATTTCATCGAAGAGCTTGAAGTCGATGAAGAACTGGCGCAGGTGCTGGTGGATGAAGGCTTTACCAGCCTGGAAGAGATTGCCTACGTACCGGTGGAGGAAATGCTCAACATCGACGGCTTTGACGAGGAAATCGTCAACGAGCTTCGCGCTCGGGCCAAGGATCGCTTGTTGACCAAAGCCATCGCTACTGAGGAAAAGCTGGCAGACGCCCATCCGGCCGAAGACCTGCTCTCGCTTGAGGGCATGGACAAGGATTTGGCGATGGAACTGGCGGTGCGCGGCGTAATTACCCGCGAAGACCTGGCCGAGCAGTCTATTGACGATCTGCTCGACATCGACGGCATTGACGATGATCGTGCCGGCAAGTTGATCATGGCCGCCCGAGCCCACTGGTTCGAGTAATTAGGCGCGGCCTGAGGAGAGAAGTGCATGACGCAAGTCACGGTGAAACAACTGGCCGATGAGGTCAAAACACCGGTAGAGCGCCTGTTGCAGCAGATGCGTGAGGCAGGTCTGCCGCACACCGCCGCCGAGGAACATGTGACCGACAGTGAGAAGCAGTCCCTGCTGACTCACTTGAAGAGCAGTCACAAGGCGAAAGTGGAAGAACCGCGCAAGATCACTCTGCAGCGTAAAACCACCAGCACCCTGCGTGTTGCCGGTAGCAAAAGCATCAGCGTTGAAGTACGCAAGAAGAAAGTCTTCGTACAACGCAGCCCGGAAGAAATCGAAGCCGAGCGCAAACGCGAACAGGAAGAACGTCGCGCAGTAGAAAATGCTGCTCGTCAGAAGGCTGAAGAAGAAGCCAAGCGTCGCGCTGAAGAAGAAGCGCGTCGCCAGCCTGCTGCTGCGCAACCTGCTCCAGCCGAAGCCGTCGAGGCTGTTGCCCCGGCCGCCGAGCCTGTTCGCGAAGCGGCTCCGGTCGCGGCGCCAGCGCCGGCTCCAGCCGATACTCGCAAGCGCGACGAACAACGTCGTCCGGACAAGCCACGTGCCGACGACAACCGTCGTGGCGGTGGTGATGGCGAGCGTAAAAACGCTCCTCATCGTGCTTCGGTCAAGGAAAAGGCGCCGGCACCACGCGTTGCGCCGCGTACCACCGACGAAGAAAGCGATGGCTTCCGTCGCGGCGGTCGCGGCAAGGCCAAGCTGAAGAAACGCAACGCCCACGGTTTCCAGAGCCCTACCGGCCCTGTCGTGCGCGAAGTGAAGATCGGCGAGACCATCACTGTGGGCGATCTGGCCCAGCAGATGTCGGTCAAGGCTGCTGAAATCATCAAGTTCATGTTCAAGCTGGGTACCCCGGCCACCATCAACCAGGTTCTGGACCAGGAAACTGCCCAGCTGGTCGCTGAAGAACTGGGCCACAAAGTGACCCTGGTCAGCGACACCGCCCTGGAAGATTCCCTGGCCGAGTCCCTGAAGTTCGAAGGTGAAGCGGTTGCCCGTGCTCCGGTCGTGACCGTCATGGGTCACGTTGACCATGGTAAGACCTCGCTGCTCGACTATATCCGTCGTGCGAAGGTTGCGGCTGGCGAAGCTGGCGGTATCACCCAGCACATCGGCGCCTATCACGTTGAAACCGACCGCGGCATGGTGACGTTCCTCGACACCCCGGGTCACGCCGCGTTTACCGCGATGCGTGCTCGTGGCGCCAAGGCAACCGACATCGTGATCCTGGTGGTTGCGGCGGACGACGGCGTCATGCCGCAGACCATCGAAGCCGTTCAGCATGCCCAGGCTGCTGGCGTGCCGCTGGTGGTGGCAGTGAACAAGATCGACAAGCCGGGCGCTGATCTCGATCGCATCCGCAGCGAGTTGTCGGTTCACGGCGTGACCTCCGAAGAGTGGGGTGGCGACACTCCATTCGTCCCGGTTTCCGCGAAGATGGGTACTGGCGTCGACGAACTGCTCGAAGCTGTCCTGTTGCAGGCCGAGGTTCTGGAGTTGACCGCTACGCCTTCGGCGCCTGGCCGTGGTGTGGTTGTTGAATCGCGCCTCGACAAGGGCCGCGGCCCGGTGGCGACCGTTCTGGTTCAAGACGGTACCCTGCGCCAAGGCGACATGGTGCTGGTCGGCTCGAACTATGGCCGCGTGCGCGCCATGCTCGACGAGAACGGCAAGCCAATCAAGGAAGCCGGTCCGGCTATCCCGGTCGAGATTCTCGGCCTGGACGGTACGCCGGACGCTGGCGACGAAATGAGCGTTGTGGCTGACGAGAAGAAAGCCCGTGAAGTCGCGCTGTTCCGTCAAGGCAAGTTCCGCGAAGTCAAGCTGGCCCGTGCTCACGCCGGCAAGCTGGAAAACATCTTCGAGAACATGGGCCAGGAAGAGAAGAAGACGCTCAACATCGTCCTCAAATCCGACGTCCGTGGTTCGCTGGAAGCTTTGCAGGGCGCCTTGAACGGCCTGGGTAACGACGAAGTGCAAGTACGCGTGGTCGGTGGCGGTGTCGGTGGTATCACCGAATCCGACGCCAACCTGGCACTGGCTTCCAACGCTGTACTGTTCGGCTTCAACGTGCGTGCCGATGCTGGCGCTCGCAAGATCGTCGAGCAGGAAGGCCTGGATATGCGTTACTACAACGTGATCTACGACATCATCGAAGACGTCAAGAAAGCGTTGACCGGTATGTTGGGCAGCGACGTTCGGGAGAACATCCTGGGCGTGGCCGAAGTTCGCGACGTGTTCCGTTCGCCGAAGTTTGGTGCCATCGCCGGTTGCATGGTGATCGAAGGTGTCGTTCACCGTAACCGTCCGATCCGTGTACTGCGTGAAGACATCGTGATCTTCGAAGGCGAGCTGGAATCCCTGCGCCGCTTCAAGGATGACGCTTCCGAAGTACGTGCCGGCATGGAATGCGGTATTGGCGTCAAGAGCTACAACGACGTCAAGGTCGGCGACAAGATCGAAGTCTTCGAGAAGGTCCAGGTTGCTCGCAGCCTCTGACTCGGTACTTCAAGAGCCGCATCGGGCAGCCGCATGAACATGCGCTGCCGCGCAGGCGGACTCTAAACGCAACGCCCGGTCTGGCTTTTGCCAGGCCGGGCGTTTGCCGCTTTCAGACCTCGCGGGTTTCACCGTGGGGCAGTAACAGGTAACAAGACATGGCAAAAGAATACAGCCGTACCCAACGAATCGGCGATCAGATGCAGCGCGAGCTGGCCCAACTGATCCGTCGCGAAGTCAAGGACCCGCGCGTCGGCCTGGTCACCATTACCGCAGTGGAAGTCAGCCGTGACGTCGGTCACGCGAAGATTTTCATCACCGTGATGGGCCAGGACAGCGCCGAAGAAATCGCCCAGAGCATCAAGGTGCTCAATTCGGCTGCCGGTTTCCTGCGTATGCAGTTGGCCCGGGAAATGAAGCTGCGCAGCGTTCCACAGTTGCACTTCCATTACGACGAGAGCGTCGTGCGTGGCGCGCATCTGTCGGCACTGATCGAGCGTGCCGTGGCTGAAGACAGCCAGCACCCGGCGGCCGCTGAACCCGAAGACACCAAGGAGTAATCGGTGGCTCAGGTCAAACGTATCCGTCGTAACGTCAGCGGCATCATCCTGCTCGACAAGCCGCTGGGATTCACGTCCAACGCAGCCTTGCAGAAAGTGCGCTGGTTGCTCAACGCCGAGAAGGCCGGTCACACCGGTAGCCTCGATCCGCTGGCTACTGGCGTGCTACCGCTGTGCTTTGGCGAGGCAACCAAGTTCTCCCAGTACCTGCTCGATTCCGACAAGGGTTATGAAACCCTGGCGCAGTTGGGCAAGACCACCACCACGGCGGACGCCGAAGGTGAGGTTTTGCTGGAGCGCCCGGTGACCGTTGGTCAGGCGGATATCGAAGCGGTGCTGCCGAGATTTCGTGGGCAAATCAGCCAGATACCGCCGATGTACTCCGCCCTCAAGCGTGATGGCCAGCCGTTGTACAAACTGGCCCGTGCAGGCGAAGTAGTGGAGCGTGAACCGCGTTCTGTTACTATTGCGCGCTTGGAATTGCTGGCCTTTGACGGTAATACTGCGCGGCTTGCAGTGGATTGCAGCAAAGGCACTTATATCCGCACCCTGGTGGAGGATATTGGCGAGCAGCTCGGTTGTGGCGCGTACGTGGCAGAATTGCGACGGACCCAGGCCGGACCTTTCACGTTGGCCCAGACGGTCACGCTGGAAGAGCTCGAAGCGGTACATGCCGAAGGCGGCAACGAAGCGGTCGATCGCTTCCTGATGCCATCGGACAGCGGCTTGCTGGACTGGCCGCTGTTGCAGTTCTCGGAACACAGTGCGTTCTACTGGCTCAACGGCCAGCCGGTACGTGCCCCGGATGCCCCGAAGTTCGGCATGGTGCGGGTACAGGATCACAACGGTCGCTTCATCGGTATCGGTGAAGTGAGCGAGGACGGGCGGATTGCGCCGCGTCGACTGATTCGGTCGGAATGACCGGAACCAGCCTGTGTAAGCAGGCTGGCGAGTGTGGCTGTTAACAGGCACGGTCACTACTCATTTATAGATACAGGGATTTGTCCCTGGCCTGTTGGTACGGTTTCCCTGGAAACGGTACCTCACAAGAGGAAAGCCACATGGCACTCAGCGTTGAAGAAAAAGCTCAGATCGTGACCGACTACCAGCAAGCTGTTGGTGATACTGGTTCGCCAGAAGTGCAAGTTGCACTGCTGACCGCCAACATCAACAAACTGCAAGGTCACTTCAAGGCCAACGGTAAAGATCACCACTCCCGTCGTGGTCTGATCCGCATGGTAAACCAGCGTCGCAAGCTGCTGGATTACCTCAAGGGCAAGGACGTTAATCGTTACAGCACCTTGATCGGTCGCCTGGGTCTGCGTCGCTAATAAGCGATTGCGCTATGAGGTTGGTTGTCTGCCAGTTGCCTGCGTTTTGCGTCGGCGACCGGCAGGCTCCCAGCCTCAAGTTTTATCTGGACAGTCGTTGGGCCGATTCCCCGCACTGCCCAAGAATTTCGCAAGAAGACAAGTTCCCCAAGAGCCACAAAGAAGGTAGGACACCGTGAACCCGGTAATCAAAAAATTCCAGTTCGGTCAGTCGACCGTTACCCTCGAGACTGGCCGTATCGCCCGTCAGGCCTCCGGCGCAGTGCTGGTCACCGTTGACGACGACGTCAGCGTATTGGTGACCGTTGTCGGTGCCAAGCAAGCCGATCCAGGCAAGGGCTTCTTCCCTCTGTCTGTCCACTACCAGGAAAAGACTTACGCTGCCGGTAAGATCCCTGGCGGTTTCTTCAAGCGCGAAGGCCGTCCTTCCGAGAAAGAAACCCTGACTTCCCGACTGATCGACCGTCCGATCCGTCCGCTGTTCCCAGAAGGTTTCATGAACGAAGTGCAGGTTGTCTGCACCGTCGTGTCCACCAGCAAGAAGACCGATCCGGACATCGCTGCGATGATCGGTACCTCGGCTGCCCTGGCCATTTCCGGCATTCCTTTCGATGGCCCGATCGGCGCAGCCCGCGTTGCGTTCCATGAAAGCACCGGCTACCTGCTGAACCCGACCTACGAGCAACTGAAGGCTTCCAGCCTGGACATGGTCGTGGCCGGTACTTCCGAAGCCGTGCTGATGGTTGAATCCGAAGCCAAAGAGCTGACCGAAGACCAGATGCTGGGCGCCGTGCTGTTCGCCCACGACGAGTTCCAAGTGGTGATCAACGCCGTCAAGGAACTGGCTGCCGAAGCCGCCAAGCCAACCTGGACCTGGGCTCCACAGCCAGAAGCCACCGAGCTGCTGGGCGCGATCCGTGCCGAGTTCGGCGACGCGATCTCCCAGGCCTACACCATCACCATCAAGGCCGACCGTTATGCGCGCCTGGGTGAGCTGAAAGACCAGGTCGTTGCCAAGTTCTCCGGCGAGGAAGGCCAGCCATCGGCCAGCGACGTCAAGGCTGCTTTCGGTGAAATCGAATACCGCACCGTTCGCGAAAACATCGTCAACGGCAAGCCACGTATCGACGGTCGCGACACCCGCACCGTACGTCCGCTGAACATCGAAGTCGGCGTCCTGCCGAAGACCCACGGTTCGGCACTGTTCACCCGTGGCGAGACCCAGGCGCTGGTCGTTGCAACACTGGGCACCGCCCGTGACGCGCAACTGCTGGACACCCTGGAAGGCGAAAAGAAAGACCCGTTCATGCTGCACTACAACTTCCCTCCGTTCTCGGTGGGCGAGTGTGGTCGCATGGGTGGCGCCGGTCGCCGCGAAATCGGCCACGGCCGTCTGGCTCGTCGTTCGGTCCAGGCCATGCTGCCAGCCGCTGACGTGTTCCCTTACACCATCCGCGTGGTCTCGGAAATCACCGAATCCAACGGTTCGAGCTCGATGGCTTCGGTCTGCGGCGCTTCCCTGGCCCTGATGGACGCTGGTGTGCCGATGAAGGCACCGGTGGCCGGTATCGCCATGGGCCTGGTCAAGGAAGGCGAGAAGTTCGCCGTCCTGACCGACATCCTGGGTGACGAAGACCACCTGGGCGACATGGACTTCAAAGTGGCCGGTACCGCCAAGGGCGTTACCGCACTGCAGATGGACATCAAGATCAAGGGCATCACCGAAGAGATCATGGAAATCGCCCTGGGCCAAGCCCTGGAAGCGCGCCTGAACATCCTCGGCCAGATGAACCAGATCATCGGTCAGTCCCGTACCGAGCTGTCGGAAAACGCTCCGACCATGATCGCGATGAAAATCGACACCGACAAAATCCGTGATGTCATCGGTAAAGGCGGCGCGACCATCCGTGCGATCTGCGAAGAAACCAAGGCTTCGATCGACATCGAAGACGACGGTTCGATCAAGATCTTCGGCGAAACCAAGGAAGCGGCAGAAGCAGCACGCCAGCGCGTCCTGGGTATCACCGCGGAAGCCGAGATCGGCAAGATCTACGTGGGCAAGGTCGAGCGCATCGTCGACTTCGGCGCGTTCGTCAACATCCTGCCGGGCAAGGACGGTCTGGTCCACATCTCCATGCTGAGCGATGCTCGCGTCGAGAAAGTGACCGACATCCTGAAGGAAGGCCAGGAAGTGGAAGTGCTGGTACTGGACGTGGACAACCGCGGCCGTATCAAGCTGTCCATCAAGGACGTCGCGGCAGCCAAGGCATCGGGCGTTTAATCACCCCATCGCTTAGCCGCTGAACAAGCAAACGCCCCGACTGGTTCGGGGCGTTTTGCTGTGTGGCGAAAATCACTGCCAGGCAGGTTGCCTGGCTACAGGGGACGGTGCTAGTTTTAGCCACCGCCCGTGTAGCTCAGTCGGTAGAGCAGCGCACTCGTAACGCGAAGGTCGCAGGTTCGATTCCTGTCTCGGGCACCATCCCCCTCGTCATTTCACCTTCCTGCTCAGTTCCTCGACCGTGCGTTTAAGCTGGCTCATCTCGCTGTCCTGATCACTGAGTTCCCGTTTCAGGGACGAAAGCTCGCTATTGCTCGAGCTCGAACTGGAGCCGCTATTGCGCTTGAGTTCTTCCACCTGCTTGCCAAGATCCTTCAGATCGCTTTCCTGTTCCTTGACGGTGCGCTTGAGCTCGTCGATCTCCCGGCTGCTGGACGTGGAGCTGGAGCCACTGTTGCGCTTGAGTTCTTCGATTTGTCGAGCCTGCTCGCTGAGCGTGCGCTTCTGGTTGTCCAGTTCGGCGGCGTTATCCTTTACCGTTTTTGGCAGGTCTTCCAGCGCGCTGGCGTTGATGTGGGTCTTGACCAGTACGTACTTGTCAGATTGGTCATAACGAAGGGCAGGGATGACGTCGGAGAAGGACAGCCCATCGGAGGAGACTTCAACAGCAGCTTGGGCAGCACCGGCCAAAGCCAGGCTGCCGAGCAGCAAGGTCGCGGTAGCAAGTTGGGTCGACGAACGTTTCGAAAAGCTGCGCATCACTGGGGTTCCTTGTGAAGTGCCGGTATGGCACATAGCTATGACTGGTTGTTTTGACAGATGTTCCAAGGCCTACCGAGCTTCTCCTGCATGGCTTTTTTGTGGGACAGATGTAAAGAGCCGTGTAAATCGTCGGCGAAACGTCCTATATTCGTTGCCTGCATGAGCATCGCCCAGCAGTTTTCAGATGATCCACGAATGGTTCTGAAGGCCAGGTAAACCGGGCTTCCAACGGCTTCCTGCGTCAGAGAGATCCTTGATGATCCAGATCCATCTTCCATTCCCAGATCAGCGAGAACGCCATGACCGTTAAAGAATTGAGTCAAGAAGCCAGACACGAAGAAGCCCTGCGCAAATATGCCCAGGACACGCCGCAGTTGCTGGAAGAGATCAAGGACCTCAGTCCTGATGATCAGAAAGACCAGCTCCAGTGGGCGTTCGAAGACGAGGCCGAAGCCCAGGGGCTGCAGCCTTGGGAGCTGACGCTCAAATACACCAGCACACCTGAGGCATTCGAGGCGCAGCGCCTTGCGCTGCACAAGGAGGCGGCCGAGGTGTTGGGTGTGGAATGGGATGAATACTGCGAGATGAACAATCTTGTAGTTTGAAAGCAGCTACAAGCTACAAGCTACAAGCTGCAAGACAAGCACGGAGCGGCTTGAAGCTTGCAGCTTGAGGCTTGTAGCTACTTAGAGACTGAGGCGCATCGACAGGTCGATGGCCTTCACATCCTTGGTCATCGCCCCGATGGAAATATAGTCCACGCCAGTCTCGGCAATCGGGCGCAACGTGCTTTCGTTGATGCCGCCGCTGGCCTCCAGTTTCGCCTTGCCGCCGTTCAGGCGCACCGCTTCGCGCATGTCGTCCAGGCTCAGTTCGTCGAGCATGATGATGTCGGCGCCGGCCGCCAGTGCTTCTTTCAATTCCGCCAGGCTTTCCACTTCGACTTCCACCGGTTTGCCCGGTGCGATCTGATGGGCGGCGCTGATGGCTTGGGCAATCCCACCGCAAGCGGCAATGTGGTTTTCCTTGATCAGGAACGCGTCGTACAAGCCGATGCGGTGGTTATGACAGCCGCCGCAGGTGACCGCGTATTTCTGTGCCAGGCGCAGCCCCGGAAGGGTCTTGCGAGTGTCCAGCAGCTTGACCTGGGTGTCGGCGACGAAGTCGGCCAGGTAGCGAGCCCGGGTGGCGACGCCCGAAAGCATCTGCAGGAAATTCAGCGCGCTGCGCTCGCCGGTCAGCAGCGAGCGGGCCGGGCCTTCGAGGTGGAACAGCGCCTGGTCAGGAGCCGCCCGGTCACCGTCACGTACTTGCCAATGCACCGCAACACGCGGGTCCAGTTGCCGGAATACCGCGTCCACCCAGGCCGTCCCACTGATGACGGCGGCTTCTCGGGTAATGATGGTGGCCTTGGCCAGGCGCTCGGCGGGAATCAGTTGCGCGGTGATGTCGCCGCCGCCGATGTCTTCCAGCAGCGCGCGGCGCACGTTGGCTTCGATTTCGGCGGTCAGGTCGGCGAGACGTAGATTCGGCATAACGGGCTCCACAAACAAAGTGGCCGGATTATATCCGCTTGGGGCTTGTTGGCTTGCATTTGGTCGCCTGCTCGCAACATTTACCCGAATTGCCGGTCATTTATTGCGATCTCTTTGAGCCGGTTCACAGAGTCCTCTGGTGCGACGAGCTCTTTTTACCCGATAATCCGCCTTTCGATTGACGTCATGACTTTGACGTAGCGAACCGAAGAATGCCGTTTCAGGAGGCCAGGATGCACAACGACGGGAATGTAGTGCCTTTGCACAAGGTGCCTACCGACCAGGCGAATCGTTCGCCGCTCGCCCGCCTGCCTGTGATTCTCCTTCAGGTTCGCGACAAGGCGGCGCAGCAGTTGCGCGTTGGATTGCAAGGCCTGTTCGATAACGCCGATGACACGCTGTTCGAAATGGCCGATCGGGCGCGCAATGATGTCGAGCAGAACCTCTATTTCGAAGCCATGCGTGACCTGCGCCTCAAACGCAAAAGCATCGAACGGGAATTTCTCGAACAGTTTTTCGAGGCGTTTGTCAGCCTGGCCCAGTATGACCTTACCCAGGCGACCCTGGCGCCGGTGCTGGGTGCCATACCGAGCCAGCCGAACCATGACGAGCTGGAGCGCCGCCTGGCGGTGGAAACCATGGTGGCCCGGGTGCTCAGCCGCGATGGCGTGTCGCTCGATCAACTCACGGCGCGGCTCAGTGTATTGCTGGACCGGCCGTTGGCAAACCAGCAGAACCCGTTGAGCCCGGCATTGCTGTGTGAGCATTTTCTCCAGGCCGGACGCAATCTGGGCGTGGGCATCAAGGTCAAGCTGATCCTGCTCAAGCTTTTCGAGCGTTATGTACTCAGCGAATGCGACCAGTTCTACGCCGAAGCCAATCAGTTGCTGGCCGCCACGGGTATCCTGTCGGACCTGAAGGCTGCTCCATCACGACGGGCGTCGGATCGCGCCGAAGAAGCCCCTCGGCCCAGGGGCGAGGGCGCTGCCCGGCCACGTGCGGAGGTCGTCGATGACAGCGTGCACGAAGTGTTTGCCGCATTGCAGAAGTTGTTGGTCCAGGTGCGAGGCAGCGTCGCGCCGACCCTGGAACCGAGCACGCCGGCCCAGCCGATCTCGACACGGGACCTGCTTCGCTTGCTGTCTCATTTGCAGCAATACGTGCCGGCGCCTGCGGTCCAGGACGATTTCGACCTGCGTAGCCAGCTCGAACAGTTATTGACCCGTGTCAGCGTCAAGAGCGGCCGGTCCCGTGTCGTCGATGGTGCCGATGAAGATGTGATCAACCTGATCGCGATGATGTTCGAATTCATTCTCGACGACCATAACCTGCCGGACGTCCTCAAGGCCCTGATCGGACGCCTGCAGATTCCCATGCTCAAGGTGGCGGTGCAGGACAAAAGCTTTTTCAGCCGCGGCAATCACCCGGCCCGCCGGCTGCTCAATGAAATCGCCGCCGCGGCGATGGGCTGGGGCGACTGTGATGATCACCAGCGCGACAGCCTCTACCAGCGCATCGAGCAGGTGGTGCAACGCCTGCTGAACGACTATGTCGACGATCCGGCAATATTTTCCGAAGTGCTGGCCGATTTCCTGGCGTTTACCAGCGATGAGCGCCGTCGCAGTGAATTGCTCGAACAACGCATCAGGGACGCTGAAGAAGGACGGGCCAAGGCTGAACTGGCGCGCCAGCGGGTCGAAGGGGCGTTGAACCAGATCATGCTGGGCAAGTTCCTGCCCCAGGCCGTGGTGGATTTCGTGCAACAGGCCTGGAGCCAGGTGTTGCTGTTGACGGGTTTCAAGCATGGCGAGCAGTCCGCCGAATGGCAGGCCGACGTGTTGACCCTCGAACAACTGGTCTGGAGCGTCCAGCACCACGAAGAGCCTGATGCGGGCCTGCGCTTGTTGGCGATGGTGCCGGAATTGCTCAAGGCCTTGCGCGAAGGGCTGAGCCGTTCGGCGTTCGATCCGTTCGCCACCAGCGAGTTTTTCAGCGAGCTGGAAGTGCTCCATGTCCAGGCTCTACAGAGGTTGGGCCAGGTCACGGAGCAGGCCGAGTCCACCGATTTGCCGGTCATGGTCGAGGTGGCGGAACCCATCGTCTTGCGCACGGCGCCGAAGACGCCAACGGAAGAACTGACCGTGCGCCTGCCCGCCGATGACGTGGGCCTGCTGCAAGTCGATCAATTGCGCCTGGGAAGTTGGGTCGAGTTCCAGGAAGACGAAGACAACAGCCTTCGCTGCAAGCTGGCGGCAATCATCCAGGCCACCGGCAAGTACGTCTTCGTCAATCGCACCGGCCTCAAGGTCCTGGAACACAGCCGCACCAGCCTGGCCCTGGAGTTCCGCCGGGGAGCGGCGCGGTTGCTGGACGACACCCTGCTGTTCGACCGGGCGCTCGAGTCCGTGCTGGGTAACCTGCGCCAACTCAATCGCGGCAAGTGATCGCGCAGCCCGGTCCGATCGCGGCATACTGACGGGATTCTCCGTCGTCATCGAAGGAACCTGTATGCAGCTGGACTCCGCGAGCGGTTGGTGCGATGGCGCGCGTCATTGCCCTTCGCCCAATTTCAATGCGCGCCCCGAGGGCGAAATTTCCCTGCTGGTCATCCACAACATCAGCTTGCCGCCGGCACAGTTCGCTACCGGCAAAGTGCAGGAATTTTTCCAGAATCGCCTGGATGTCACGGAACATCCCTACTTTGCCGGTATTGCCGACCTGCGCGTCTCTGCGCATTTCCTGATCGAACGTGACGGCGCCGTGACCCAATTTGTCTCTTGTCTGGATCGTGCGTGGCACGCGGGCGTTTCGTGCTTCGAGGGGCGGGAGACCTGTAATGACTTTTCCGTGGGCATCGAGCTGGAAGGTACCGATGATAGGCCTTTCACCGATGCACAATATTTCTCCCTCGTGGAACTGACCCGGCAGTTGCAGGCAGCGTTTCCGGCGATCACGGTGCAGCGTATTTGCGGGCACAGCGACATCGCCCCGGGGCGCAAGACCGATCCGGGACCGGCATTCGACTGGGCGCGCTACCGCGCGGCCCTGACAGGAGGGGAAGGACAATGAGTTTTCTGGTGTTGCTGCTGGCGGTCTGGATCGAGAAGTTCTCGGCCTTGCGCCAGCGGGTCCAGCGTGACAGCGGCTGGCTGGGCGAGCTGAACAAGCTCGAGGCGAGCCCGCGCTGGGGCAATCGGCCTTGGCTGGTGTTGGTAGCGATGGTCCTGCTGCCGGTGGCGGCGCTGGCGTTGCTGCTTTGGGTGCTGGATCCGGTGGCCTATGGTTTGCTGGCGCTGCCGGTGCACCTGTTGGTGGTGATCTATAGCCTGGGCCGCGGTGATCTATTGGCTGCTCTCGGGCCGTTCCGCGATGCGTGGCGGCGAGAGGACCTGCAAGCGGCGGCTCACGTGGCCAAGCGCGACTTGAATATCGACGCCGACGGCAGTGAGCAATTGCTGGAGCGGGTACAGCGACACTTGCTGTGGCAGGCCTACCAGAGCTTTTTCGCGGTGATCTTCTGGTACTTCCTGCTGGGCCCTGTAGCTGCCCTGAGTTATCGGTTGCTGGCGCTGGCCGCTGAACACAGCCAGAACCCCGGCGTGGCGGAGCGTGCAGCGCAGCTGCGGCATGCCTTCGACTGGGTGCCAGTGCGGTTGCTGGCGGCGAGCTTTGCCCTGGTGGGCAACTTCGTGGCGGTCAGCCGAGTCATGCTGCATGAGCTGCTGAACTGGAACATCAGCGCCGCTGACCTCATCGATAAAGTTGGCCTGGTGGCCGGCGAGATTCCCACGCCCGTCGCCGGGCCGGACGGTATCAACAGCCTGGATCGGCTCTGGGAATTGCTGCTGCGCGCGGCGGTGCTCTGGTATGCCGGGTTTGCGTTGTGGACGGTGTTGGCCTGATCAAACCAGGCAAGGCTGTGACGAGGCGCTGATGTGGCGAGGGAGCTTGCTCCCGCTCGGTCTCGTAGGCGCTGGCGAAGCCTGCGATCTTTTGATCTTTTGATCTTTTGATCTTTCGCTTGAGATTCAAGTGTTTTTGAAAAGATCGCAGCCTCGTTGCACTCGGCAGCTCCTACACAGCTCCTACACCGTTAACCTTAAGTTACAAATCTCCCCGTCGTTTTAGGCTATACAGTGGCAGCGCCCGCATAGTGGCTTTCTGCTGCTTTCGCGTGCCAGCCCCATAAAAATAAAAAACTACCGGGAGGCTTCCTTGTGAAGAGTTTGCTCTGGCCCGCCGTCGCCCTGATGAATCGCTTGAGCTTCGGCATGAAGTTCAGCCTGATCAGCGTCCTGTTCCTGCTGCCGATGCTGGTGACCAACTTCTTTCTGGTGCGCGATGCCTACCGGGAATTCCAGGGCACGCAAGTGGAGCTGCAAAGCCTTGACCTGCTGGGCAGCAGCCTGACGCTGCGCCGGGACCTGGAGACGCTAAACAATCTGGTGCAGATCAATGCCAGCCTCGGCCAGTCCGGCAAGGCCGGCGACGTGGAGGCGAAGATAACGGCGCTTGAGCAAAAGGTTCTCGCGCGGTTGCAAGGCCTGACGGCCATGGCCATGGAGCCCGAGCAGGTCAGTGCCTTCGATGCCAAGCGTGACGAAATGATCGCCGCCTTCAAGGCCCAACAGGCCGAAAACTCCCTGCAAAGCAAAAGCGCCTTGATTGGCAGCCTGCTCAACAAGGCGCAGATATTCGGCCAGATCATCGCCAGCCAGGCGGGCCTGAGCCGTGATAACCAGGGCGACATCCGTCAGCTCAGCGACCTCGTCATTGCCGTGACACCCAACGTCACCCAGACCCTGGGCGACGGTCGCGCGCTGGGCGCTTCGTCGCTGGGGCTGGGCTTTCTCAATTCCGCGTCGAGTACCCGGTTCGACGAGTTGCTGGTGCAGATCGAGAAACTCCAGGGCGAATATGATCTGAAACTGCAGGATGCCCTGGGCTCGAGCAAGGCGGCCGGGCAAGTACTTGCCGATCAGGCCGCAGGCAGTAAGAGCACTCTCAAGCAGGCCGCCGAGCTGATTGAAAACCAGGTCGTCATGGCGGATACCCTTGATGCGCCATGGCCTGCATTCTTCGAACAAGTCAGCGGGCTGATGGAGCAGACCTATCGGCTGAACGAGCAAACGCTGGGTTTTCTCGATGTGCAATTGCAGCACCGCCTGGAGCAGAATCGCAGCCACATGGTGCTGCAAGCCGTGGCGCTGGCAGCGGTGTTCCTGCTGATTTTTTACCTGTACGCCGGTTTCTACGCTTCGACGCGCACTACGCTCAAACATTTGGGCGCGATGATGGACAAGGTCGCGGCGGGTGACATGACGGTCAATTTCGTCGCCCGCAGCCAGGATGAGCTGGGCGAGTTGGGTGAGGTATTCAACGGCACGGTGGCGAAGATCCATGACTTGATCGAGCAAGTCGGCCGCACCGTCGCCGAGGTCGAGCGCCAGGCGGGGCAGGTGGAAACGGTATCGGCCCAGAGCAACCTGGCCGTCGCCGGCCAGCGCAGCCAGATCGAGTTGGTCGCCACGGCGATGAACCAGATGTCGGCTACTGCCCAGGAAGTCGCCCGCAGCGCCGCGGCGGCGGTCAGCAGCGCCCACAGCGTGAACGACGAAACCCTCAGCGGGCGGGGATTGGTGGAGTCCCAGCAGGGCAGCATTGCGCGGCTGGCCAGTGAAATCGACCAGTCAGTGCAGGTGATCAATCAATTGGCGACCGACAGCCAGTCCATCAGCCGCGTCCTGGATGTGATCAAGAGCATCGCCGAGCAGACCAACCTGTTGGCCCTCAACGCCGCTATCGAAGCCGCCCGGGCTGGCGAGCAAGGGCGCGGGTTCGCCGTGGTGGCCGATGAGGTGCGAACCCTGGCCAAGCGGACCCAGCAATCAACCGAAGAAATCGAAGCGATGATCAGTCGCCTGCACGGCGGCGTGGGTGCTGCTGTCAAGGCGATGGGGACCAGTCATGAGATGGCCAGCGGCACGGTGGGTCAATCGGAGAAAGTCCAGCAGGCGCTGGAAAACATTCTTGGCGCGGTCGGCATGATCGTCGACCAGAACCAGCAGATCGCCGCTGCGGTGGAACAGCAGACCGCCGTCGCCCATGACATCGACCAGAACATCGTCGAGATCAACCGCGCCGGCGAACGCACCGCCGAAGGCGCCCACCAGACGGAAGACGCCAGCCGCGAGTTGTCCGCCCAGGTGGTGCAACTCAAGCAACTGATCAATGCGTTTCGGGTGTGATTCCAGTCCCGCCACAAACCCAATGTGGAAGCGAGCCTGTGTGGAAGCGAGCTTGCTCGCGATGGCGGTGTGTCAGTCAATGAAGTGTTGCCTGGATCACCGCTATCGCGAGCAAGCTCGCTCCCACGAGGGATCACCAGTTGAACAGTTCGCGGGCGGTTGCCGTGCTGGCCTCGGCCAATCGCTCGGGGCTGACACCCATGATTTCAGCCAGCGCCTCACAAATCGCCGGCAAATGCGCCGGGCTGTTACGTTGGCCAGGGAACATCGCCGGAGCCATGTCCGGTGAGTCGGTTTCCAGCACCACCGCATCCAATGGCAATTTCGGCAGCACCCGGTGCATGCGCAGGGCTTGCGGCCATGTGGCCGCGCCGCCGAGGCCGAGCTTGAAGCCGAGCTTGATGTACTCGCGAGCCTCTTCGAAGCTGCCGGCAAAGGCGTGGATGATGCCGGCTCGCGCCGGGCAGATGCGTTTGAGTGTCGCGATCACGGCGGCGTGGCTGCGGCGCACATGGATCAGCGCAGGCAACTCGAACTCCACGGCCAGTTCCAGCTGCGCTTCGAACAGCGCTTGCTGGCGGTCGCGATCGAGGGTCTCGACGTAATAGTCCAGGCCGATTTCACCCACTGCGCACAGCTGCCGATGCCCCGCCAGGCGGGTCAGCCATTCACGCAACTGCGCAAGATCATCGTCGTGATGTTGATCGAGATACACCGGATGCAAGCCCAGCGCGGCATGCAGGTGCGGGTCGCTTTGCACCAGATCCCAGACGCGTTGCCAGTTGTCCCTGTACACCCCGAGTACCACCATTTCCCGGACGCCCAGGGCGCGGCTTTCGGCCAGCAGCGCCGGCCGGTCCGCCTCAAAATCGGGAAAGTCCAGGTGGGTGTGGGTGTCGATCAGTTCCATGCAGGGTTCCGAAACTTCAGCCTTGGTGAATGCGCTGTTTGAATGTGCGCGCAATCGCCTGTACACCGGGTTGGTAGTCGTCGTTTTCGATGGCCGCCAGCGCCAGTTCCAAGGCTTTTTCGGCGATCAGTTGATGTTGCTGGGACATGGCATTGACCGGCAGCGGCAGGAAATCCAGCAGTTGCGTGTCACCAAACGTGCCCAGGCGCAGCGGTCGCGCCTTGAGCGGAAAATCATGCAGGGCATCGAACACCCCTTGCAGCAGCACGTAGGAGGTGGTGATCAACGCATCGGGTAAATGGCCCAGGCGGGCGAGCATCTCGTCCATCATCTGGCGACCGCATTCACGGCTGAACGACTCGCCATGTTCGATCAGGACCTGGCCTTCGAAACCTTCCAGCGCCTCGCGGAAACCGGCGGTCCGCTCCTGGCTTATGCTCAGTTCGGGGCGGGCGCTGATCAGCGCGATCTGCCGTGGGTTCGTCTCCAGCAGGCTGCGGGTCAGTTGCAGGCTGGCCTGGCGGTCATCGCTGATCACCGAGCAAAAATGCGTGGGCTCCATCACCCGGTCGATGGCGATGATCGGAATACCCTTGGCCTGCAATTGACGGTAGCTGTCGTCTTCGGCGGGCAGGCAGCTGGCGACGATCAGCGCATCGCAGCGCCGGGCGCGGAACAGTTGCAACAGTTGCCGCTCGCTGTCGGGCGCATCGTCGGAGCTGGCGATCAGCAGTTGGTAGCCTCGGGCGCGCGCCCCTTGTTCGAGCAATTTGGCGATACGCGCATAGCTGGGGTTTTCCAGGTCCGGCAAGATGAAACCCAAAGTGCGGGTATGCCGGCTGCGCAATCCGGCAGCCTGGGGGTTGGGCGTGAAGCCATGCTCTTCGACCACCGCCCGCACCCGTTCGACGGTCGCGTTGCTGATGCGTTGCTGTTCGGCCTTGCCGTTGATGACGTAGCTGGCGGTGGTCACGGACACACCGGCGAGCTGGGCGATATCACTGAGTTTCAACCCGGTTTTCCTTGTTTTTTCGAGTTTGCCCCGACAATGAAGGGTCATCCTACCCGATTCGGATCGATGGTCACCCTCCAGACGCTTTCGACAAGTTGCACTTCAAGGATGAGAGATTATCGAGTAACGTGCCAATCTTTCTAGATTAAACGTTTCAGCAGGCGTATTTTCAAGGCTCTCAGGTTTTTGGTCGGTGCTGCCGCGATGCCGCCGGAAGCCGTTTTGCAACGCTAAGCTGATTCATTCAAAACAATACCTGGCGCCAACCGGACGCCAAAAAGGAGAAAGCATGCTCGAGCTCACTTTAGAGCAGATATCCATGGCCCAGGTGGCTGTGGATAAAGACGCCGCGCTGCAACTGCTCGCTGACAAACTGGTGGCCGATGGGCTGGTAGCCGAGGGCTACCTTGCCGGCTTGCAGGCCCGCGAGGCCCAGGGCTCGACCTTTCTTGGCCAAGGTATTGCCATCCCCCACGGAACTCCGCAGACCCGCGACCTGGTGTATTCCACCGGCGTGCGCTTGCTGCAGTTTCCTGAAGGCGTGGATTGGGGCGATGGCCAGATCGTTTATCTGGCGATTGGCATCGCGGCCAAGTCCGACGAACACCTGCGCCTGCTGCAACTGCTGACGCGTGCCCTTGGCGAGACCGACCTGGGCCAGGCCCTGCGTCGCGCCGGTTCCGCCGAAGCGCTGCTGAAATTGCTGCAGGGCGCGCCGCAGGAACTGGCGCTGGATGCGCAGATGATCGGCCTCGGTGTGTCGGCCGACGATTTCGAAGAATTGGTCTGGCGCGGCGCCCGTCTGTTGCGCCAGGCCGATTGCGTGAGCAACGGTTTCGCCGGCGTGTTGCAGCAGGTCGACGCGTTGCCCCTCGGCGACGGGCTCTGGTGGCTGCACAGCGAGCAGACCGTCAAGCGCCCGGGCCTGGCCTTCGTCACGCCGGACAAACCCATTCGTTACCTCGGCCAGCCCTTGAGCGGATTGTTCTGCCTGGCCAGTCTCGGTGAGGCTCACCAAGCCTTGCTGGAAAGACTCTGCGCGTTGCTGATCGAAGGTCGCGGCCATGAACTGGGCCGTGCCACCAGCAGCCGCAAGGTCCTGGAAGTGCTGGGGGGCGAGTTGCCTGCCGATTGGCCCAGCGCGCGCATCGGCCTGGCGAATGCCCACGGGTTGCATGCCCGCCCGGCGAAGATCCTCGCCCAGTTGGCGAAAAGCTTCGAAGGCGAGATCCGCGTGCGCATCGTCGACGGCCAGGACAGCGCCGTATCGGTGAAGAGCCTGAGCAAGCTGTTGAGCCTGGGCGCTCGTCGTGGTCAGGTCCTGGAATTCATTGCCGAACCCAGCATTGCCGCCGACGCGTTGCCGGCGTTGCTGGCCGCTGTCGAAGAAGGTCTCGGCGAAGAGGTCGAACCGCTGCCGCCACCGAGCGCGCCACGGGAAACCACCATTGCCGAAGTTTCCACCGTGCTGCTCGCGCCGGAATCCGGCAGCCTGATCCAGGCCGTCGCCGCCGCGCCGGGTATCGCCATCGGCCCGGCGCATATCCAAGTGCTGCAAGACATCGAGTATCCACTGCGTGGCGAGTCCCCGGCGATCGAGCGCGAGCGCCTGCAAAAAGCCTTGAGCCAAGTGCGTCGGGACATCGAAGGCCTGATCGAGCGTGCGAAGGCCAAGGCCATCCGCGAGATTTTCATCACCCACCAGGAAATGCTCGACGACCCGGAACTGACCGACGAAGTCGACACCCGCCTGAAGCTGGGCGAGAGCGCACAAGCGGCGTGGATGGGCGTGATCGAAGCCGCCGCGAAAGAACAGGAAGCCCTGCAAGATGCCTTGCTCGCCGAGCGTGCCGCCGATCTGCGGGACGTCGGTCGCCGTGTGCTGGCGCAGCTGTGCGGCATCGAAACCCCGGCTGAACCCGAGCAACCCTACATTCTGGTGATGGACGAAGTCGGCCCGTCCGACGTCGCCCGCCTCGATCCGGCGCGCGTGGCGGGGATTCTCACCGCACGCGGCGGCGCCACCGCCCACAGTGCCATCGTCGCCCGCGCCTTGGGCATTCCGGCCTTGGTCGGCGCAGGCGCTGCGGTGTTGCTGTTGGCGCCGGGCACGTCATTGCTGCTGGACGGCCAGCGCGGCCGCCTGCACGTGGACCCGGACGCTGCGACCCTGCAACGGGCCGCCGAGGAGCGCGACACCCGCGAGCAGCGCCTCAAGGTCGCCGCCGAGCAACGGCACCAGCCGGCGCTGACCCGTGACGGTCACGCCGTTGAAGTATTCGCCAACATCGGCGAAAGCGCCGGCGTCACCAGCGCGGTGGAGCAGGGCGCCGAAGGCATCGGCCTGTTGCGCACCGAGCTGATCTTCATGGCCCACACCGAAGCCCCGGACGAAACGACCCAGGAAACCGAATACCGCAAGGTGCTCGATGGCCTGGCCGGTCGGCCGCTGGTGGTGCGCACCCTCGATGTCGGCGGCGACAAGCCGCTGCCCTATTGGCCGATCGCGAAGGAAGAAAACCCGTTCCTCGGCGTGCGCGGCATCCGCCTGACCTTGCAGCGCCCGCATATCATGGAAGCGCAGCTGCGCGCCCTGTTGCGCTCGGCGGACAACCGTCCGCTGCGGATCATGTTCCCCATGGTCGGCAGCGTCGACGAATGGCGCCAGGCCCGGGACATGACCGAGCGCCTGCGCCGGGAAATCCCCGTGGCGGACCTGCAACTGGGGATCATGATCGAAGTGCCGTCCGCCGCGCTGCTGGCGCCGGTGCTCGCCAAGGAAGTCGACTTCTTCAGCGTCGGCACCAACGACCTGACCCAATACACCCTGGCGATCGACCGTGGCCACCCGACTCTGTCGGCCCAGGCCGATGGCTTGCACCCGGCAGTGCTGCAACTGATCGACATCACCGTGCGCGCCGCCCATGCCCATGGCAAATGGGTCGGCGTGTGCGGCGAGCTGGCGGCCGATCCGCTGGCGGTGCCGGTGCTGGTGGGCCTGGGCGTGGACGAGTTGAGTGTCTCGGCCCGCAGCATTGCCGAGGTCAAGGCGCGGGTCCGCGAGTTGAGCCTGGCGCAAGTACAAACCCTGGCTCAAGAGGCCTTGGCCGTGGGCAGCGCCGATGATGTGCGCGCATTAGTGGAGGCGCTGTAATGGCGAAGATTCTTACCCTGACCCTCAACCCGGCGCTCGACCTCACGGTGGAGTTGGCGCGCCTGGAACCGGGCCAGGTCAACCGCAGCGACGCCATGCATGCCCATGCCGCTGGCAAGGGCGTCAACGTGGCGCAGGTGTTGGCGGATCTGGGCCATACGTTGACCGTCAGCGGTTTTCTCGGCGAGGACAACGCCCAGGTGTTCGAGACGTTGTTCGCCCAGCGTGGCTTCGTCGACGCGTTTATCCGCGTCCCCGGTGAAACCCGCAGCAACATCAAGCTGGCCGAACAGGACGGGCGCATCACCGACCTCAACGGCCCGGGCCCGATGGTTGATGAAGCCGCGCAGCAGGCGTTGCTGGCGCGCCTCGAACAAATCGCCCCTGGCCATGACGCCGTGGTCGTCGCCGGCAGCTTGCCCCGGGGCGTCAGTCCGCAATGGCTGCAGGCGCTGATTACCCGGCTGAAAAATCTTGGCTTGAACGTCGCCCTGGATACCAGTGGTGAAGCCTTGCGCGTCGCCTTGGCGGCCGGGCCGTGGTTGATCAAGCCGAACACCGAGGAACTGGCCGATGCGCTGGGGTGCGATGTGGTCACCGAGTTGGCCCAAGCCCAGGCGGCGCAGCGCCTGCATGCCCAAGGCGTCGAGCACGTGGTGATTTCCCACGGCGCCGACGGTGTGAATTGGTTCAGCGTCGGTTCGGCGCTGCATGCCTCGCCGCCCAAGGTGACGGTTGCCAGTACCGTGGGCGCGGGCGATTCGCTGCTGGCCGGCATGCTGCACGGATTGCTCGGAGCCCACGCGCCGGAGCAAACCCTGCGCACCGCGACGGCCATCGCTGCCATGGCGGTCACCCAGATCGGTTTTGGCATCCACGACACCGCGTTGCTGGCGTCGCTTGAACAGGGCGTGCGCGTGCGCCCCCTGACAGAACAATAAGAGGGTTCGCAAAAATGAAACTAGCCATTGTGACGGCCTGCCCGAACGGCATGGTCACCAGTGTGTTGTGCGCCCGCCTGCTGGACGCGGCGGCCCAGCGCCAGGGTTGGAGCACCAGTGTCGAAGTCCATGACGCGGCCCATCCTGAACGCCAATTGTCGGCGGCGACCCTGGAATCGGCCGAGTGGGTGCTGCTGGTCGCCAGCGGCCCGGTGGACCTGTCGCGGTTCGTCGGCAAGCGGGTGTTCCGCAGCACCCCGGCCTTGGCCCTGCAGGACGTTGACGCCGTGCTGCGTCGCGGTGCCGAAGAGGCCGAGGTGCTGGGCGAGACCGACCTGATCGCCGAAGAACCTGCGCCATCGACCGAGCGTGCTCCGCGCCTGGTTGCCATTACCGCGTGCCCGACCGGCGTCGCCCATACCTTCATGGCCGCCGAAGCCTTGCAACAGGCCGCGGCACGCCTGGGTTATGACCTGAAGATCGAAACCCAGGGCTCGGTAGGAGCCCGAAATCCGTTGGGCCCCGAGGCGATTGCCGAGGCCGACGTGGTGCTGCTGGCGACCGACATTGAAGTCGCCACCGAGCGTTTCGCCGGCAAGAAGATCTACCGCTGCGGCACCGGCATCGCGTTGAAGCAGGCCGAAGCCACGCTGAAAAAAGCCTTGGCCGAAGGCGTCCAGGAAAGTGCCGCGAGCGGCGCGTCCACGGGGCCGGCGAAGGCGGAAAAAAGCGGCGTCTACAAACACTTGCTGACGGGCGTGTCGTTCATGCTGCCGATGGTGGTGGCGGGCGGCCTGATGATCGCCTTGTCGTTCGTGTTCGGCATCGAGGCCTTCAAGGAACCTGGCACCCTTGCAGCGGCGCTGATGCAGATTGGCGGCGAAACCGCGTTCAAATTGATGGTGCCGCTGCTGGCCGGCTACATCGCCTATTCCATCGCCGACCGGCCGGGCCTGGCCCCCGGCATGATCGGCGGGATGCTCGCCAGCACCCTGGGCGCCGGGTTCATTGGCGGGATCATCGCCGGCTTCCTCGCTGGTTACGCCGCCAAGGCGATCAACCGTTACGCGCGGCTGCCCCAGAGTCTGGAGGCGCTCAAGCCGATCCTGATCATTCCATTGCTGGCGAGTCTGTTCACTGGCCTGGTGATGATCTACATCGTCGGCAAGCCCGTCGCGGGCATGCTCGAAGGGCTGACTCATTTCCTCGACAGCATGGGCACCACCAACGCGATCCTGCTGGGTGTGCTGCTGGGGGCGATGATGTGCGTCGATCTCGGCGGACCGATCAACAAGGCCGCCTATGCCTTTTCGGTGGGGCTGCTGGCTTCGCAGAGTTACGCGCCAATGGCCGCGACCATGGCCGCCGGGATGGTGCCGCCCATTGGCCTGGGCATCGCCACCTTCCTGGCCCGGCGCAAATTCGCCCAGACCGAGCGCGAGGCCGGTAAGGCGGCGTTGGTGCTGGGGTTGTGCTTCATCTCCGAAGGCGCGATCCCGTTCGCGGCCAAGGACCCGTTGCGGGTGATTCCGGCCAGCATTGCCGGCGGCGCGCTGACCGGGGCGCTGTCGATGTACTTCGGCTGCAAGCTCATGGCCCCGCACGGCGGGCTGTTCGTGATGCTGATCCCCAACGCGATCAACCATGCGCTGCTGTATTTGCTGGCGATCGTGGCGGGCGCGCTGTTGACCGGGGTGGCGTATGCGCTGCTCAAGCGGCCGGAAGTGGTGGAAATGGCGTTGGAGCCGGTGAAGGCCTGAGCCGTCACTGGTTTCCCCTTGTGGGAGCGAGCTTGCTCGCGATAGCGGTGTATCAGTCAACAAATAGGTGGCCTGACACTCCGCAATCGCGAGCAAGCTCGCTCCCACAGTGGTTTTGGGTGGTCACAAAAATCTGTCACACCCATTTCACACGGCCATGCTTAAGTTTTCCCATTTCAAGGGAGAACACCATGAGCGAATTCGACCTGGGCCGGCGCCGCGTGATGCAAGCCGTAGGCGCTGGTTTGTTGCTGCCCGGGCTGGCCCCGGCGGTGATCGCTTCGGTCAAGGACCGGCCCGTGCTGACCGAAGGCGTGCAGTCGGGCGACTTGCAGGGCGATCGCGCGATGATCTGGAGTCGCAGCGATCGTCCGGCGCGGATGGTCGTGGAGTGGGACACCCGTAGCCAGTTCTCCAACCCCCGGCGCTTTGTCTCGGCGCTGGCCGACAGCCGCAGCGATTTCACCGCCCGGGTCGAGCTTACCGGCCTGCCGCCCGACCAGGCGATTTTCTACCGCGTGCATTTCGAGGACGCCCAGAGCGGCGTGGCCAGCGAGCCTTGGCTCGGGCATTTGCGCAGCGTGCCGCAATTCAAGCGCAACATTCGGTTTGTCTGGAGCGGCGACACCGTCGGCCAGGGCTTCGGCATCAACCCGGACATCGGCGGCATGCGCATCTATGAAGCCATGCGCCTGCGCCTGCCGGATTTCTTTATCCACAGCGGCGATACCATCTATGCCGACGGTCCGGTGCCGGCGCAGCTCACCACCGAGGGCGGGCGCATCTGGCGCAACCTCACCACCGAAGCCAAGAGCAAGGTCGCCGAGACCCTGGACGAATATCGCGGCAACTACCGCTACAACCTGATGGATGAGAACGTCCGCCGTTTCAACGCCGAAGTGCCGCAGATCTGGCAATGGGATGATCACGAAGTGGTCAACAACTGGTCGCCGGGCAAACAGCTGGACGAGCGCTACCAGACCAAGGATATCCACAGCCTGGTTGGCCGCGCGCGACAGGCCTGGTTGGAATACGCGCCCATGCGTCTGCAAAAGGCCGATGGCGGAGGCCGCATCTACCGCAAGCTCGGCTACGGGCCGATGCTGGATGTGTTCGTGCTGGACATGCGCAGCTACCGCGAAGCCAACGACGCCAATCTCGGCGCGGCGAAACCGTTTCTGGGCCGTGAACAGTTGGATTGGCTCAAGCGCGAATTGAAGCAATCCCGTGCCCAGTGGAAAGTCATCGCCGCCGACATGCCCATCGGCCTGGGCGTGCCGGATGGCGAGGTCAGCCCCGGCGTACCGCGCTGGGAAGCGGTCGCCAACGGTGACCCGGGCGAGGCCCAGGGCCGTGAAGTGGAGATCGCCGAACTGCTCGGTTACCTGCGCAAGCATCAGGTGCGCAACTACGTCTGGCTGACCGCCGATGTCCACTATTGCGCCGCCCATCATTACCACCCCGAACAGGCAGCGTTCCAGGATTTCGAACCGTTCTGGGAATTCGTCGCCGGGCCATTGAACGCCGGCAGCTTCGGGCCCAATGCCCTGGACAAGACCTTCGGCCCCGAAGTGGTGTTCCAGAAAGCCCCGCCAGCCCAGAACACCTCGCCGTTTGCCGGCTATCAGTTCTTTGGCGAGGTGAACATCGACGGGCAGAGCGGGGAGATGAGCGTGGTGCTGCGGGACCTGGAAGGCGTGGCGGTGTTCGAGAAGAAGTTGCAGCCGGTTTGAATCAGAGGCCACTACAGACCCCCTGTGGGAGCGAGCCTGTGTGGGAGCGAGCTTGCTCACGATAGCGGTGTGTCAGTCAAGGAAGTGTTGACTGACCATTCGCTATCGCGAGCAAGCTCGCTCCCACAGGGATTTCATTGAATTCTGGATAAGCGCTACGTCAGTAGACATCCCGCCGATACCGTCCCTGCTCGACCAGCTTTTCCACTTCCTCACGCCCCAGCACCAGGTTGAGCACGTGATCCACCCCTGACGCCATCCCTTGCAGGCTGCCGCACACATAGATTACCGCGCCGTCGGCCAGCCACTGCTTGAGCAGTGCCGCGGATTCCAGCAGGCGATCCTGGACGTAGATTTTCGCTTCCTGATCCCGGGAGAAGGCCAGGTCCAGGCGCTCCAGGTCGCCGGAGGTCACCCATTCCTGCAACTCATCGCGGCAGTGGAAATCGTGCTCGCGGTTGCGTTCGCCAAACAGCAACCAGTTGCGCTGCATACCTTCGGCGACGCGGGCCTTGAGCAAGCTGCGCAGGCCGGCCAGGCCGGTGCCGTTGCCCAGCAGGATCATTGGCACGCCCTGGGGCGGCAAATGGAAGCTGCTGTTGCGGCGTACCCGCAGGCTGATGGCGCTGCCCAGCGGCGCGTGTTCGGTGAGCCAGCCGGAACCCACGCCCAGGCGGCCATCGGCATGACGTTCCTGGCGCACGATCAACTCCAGTACGCCGTCGGCCGGGATCGACGCGATGGAATATTCGCGCGTGCCCAGCGGCGCCAGTGCTTCCACCAGTGCCTGGGCATGCAGGCCTACCAAATGGGCGCGGCTTTCTGGCAGTTGGCGGGTCGCCAGGGCTTGATCGAGGCTCTGGGACAAACCGTCGATTTGCACGCGAGCGTGGCCGGAGAGGCCGAGGCCATCCAGGAAGTGTTCGATGGCCCACGCATCATTGCGAGGCAGGATTTCCACCAGGTCGCCGGCCAGCCAACTGCTCGGGCCGGGGGCGGTGAGGCCCAGCAAGTACACCCCCGAGCCGCTGCTGTCGGGGTTGAGCAGGGTGCGTTGGCCGAGCGTCCAGTTCTGGAAACTTGGCGGCTGCCAGGCGTCCGCCGGAGCCTGGCCGGTCAGTTCGGCCAGCTGTTGCTGCCAGTGACGCAAGGCATAAGGATCGCCGCTGTCCACTTCCACCGGAGCGAACAGCGTCTTGCCGCCATGCTCCGCCAGCCAGGCATGCAGGCGCCGGGCGAAGCCGCAGAAGTTTTCGTATTGGCGGTCGCCCAGGCCCAGCACCGAATATTGCAGTCGCTCAAGGCTCAGGGCCTGGCCCAGCACCTTGCGTTCGAAACCACGGACACTGTCCGGTCCTTCACCGTCGCCAAACGTACTGACGACAAACAGCGCGCGGGTGGCGCTGTTCAGATCCTGCTCACTGACGCCGGCCAGTGGCTGGACCTTGACCGGCAACCCGGCGGCCTGGAGTTGGCCTGCGGTCTGCCAGGCTAATTGCTCAGCGAACCCGCTTTGGCTGGCGAAACCGATCAGCCATGCCGGGGTATCGACAGGGTTGCCGGCGAGTGCCTGGCGAGCCTGGCGGACCTGGCGCTTCTTGCGTCGGCGGTCCAGGTACAACAGCCAACCGGTGATGAAAAACAACGGCATGGCCAGTGCGGCAACCGTCATCAGGATCCGGCCGACCAGCCCGAAGTAACTGCCGACATGCAGCGCATAGATGCTCGTCAGCAACTGGGCCTTGAGACTTTTATCGCTGTAGCGGCTGTGACGGCTGATGGCGCCGGTGGCCGGGTCGAGAATGAGTTGGTTCAGCGCGCGGTCATGGGGCGAGTTTTTCAATAGATAGAAGACGGTCGCCGGTTGCCCGGCTACCGGTGGCATGCGTACGTTATAGGCGGACAGGTCGGGGCCGGCGGCGCTGTAGATGCTGCTCCACATCGCCCGATAATCCGCGATCGGCGCCGGGCCGTTTGGCACGGAGTCGCGGTTGCGCACGCGCTCATCCTTGGGCGAATCGGAGAGCAGGCGGGTCACGCCCTTGTTGTACCACTCGTAGGACCAGGTCAGCCCGGTCAGGGCGGCCAGCAGATAGAACACCAGGCACCAGGTGCCTGCGACGGAGTGCAAATCCCAATTGAAACTGCGACCTTTCTTGGCCCAGTCGAGGGTCAGCCAGGCGCGCCAGTTCTTCCATTGCCGCGGCCAACGCAGGTACAGCCCGGACAGGCAGAAAAACACCAGGATCAGCGTGCACGCACCGGTGATCTGCCGTCCCACGTCATCCAGGGTCAGGACGCGGTGCAGCCTGAGCACCAGGCCGAAGAAATCCTGGCCCACCACATCGCCCATGAACTGACCGTTGTACGGATTGAAATAGCGCATCGGCCCGCGTTTCTCTCCGGGCGGGGCCGTGAAGATCGCCCGCGCGGCATTGCCGCTATCAGTGTCGACCCAGAGCATGTTGACGGTCTTGCCAGACGCGGCTTCGATCTGTTCCACCAGTTCAGCGGGCGGCAGGACGCCCGCCGGTTGCTTTTCAACCGTCAGCACCTGCGGGTTCAACGCTCGCAGGATCTCGTCCTGGAACGATACCGTCGCACCGGTAATGCCCATCAACGCCAGGACCAGCCCGGCGCTGATGCCGAAAAACCAGTGCAACTGGAACAGGGTTTTCTTCAACACGTCGCTCGCCTTGTTCATTCAATTGGATCATCACGGCGTGCATTATGCCGTGTGTTATCGAGAAGCATTCATAAATACGCCTGAAGGCTCCGATCATTTGCATGAGCGGGGCTTTTGCCGGTGTGACCCCGCAGCTGGCTCCCCTTGCCTGCGTCCGCGGGAGTTATGTAGGCGCTGCGTAGGAGCTGCGTAGGAGCTGTCGAGTGCAACGAGGCTGCGATCTTGTCCCAGACCATTGAGTCGAAAGCGAAAGACCAAGATCAAGACCAAGATCAAGATCAAGATCAAGATCAAGATCAAGATCAAGATCAAGATCAAGATCAAGATCAAAATCAAAAGATCGCAGGCTTCGCCAGCTCCTACAAAGGCCAGCGCTCGCCGTGGGGTTAGTGCCCTGTACGGTGTTGATGTTGTCGGCGTGGATGGAAGGGTATCGCCTGCGCATCGAAAAGTTGGAATAGTTGCTCTAAGAGACAGTCCTTTATGGCTCGGTAAGTGGTGTTGATTATTGGTCTGGTTTCGTATTGTTCTCTCATATTTGAAGGTGTTTTAGTCTTTGACTGCGTTTGTTTTGATGGATTAGTGTCGGTGTCGCTGCACTTGCTTTTGTCTTGACGTGTAGGAATGACCAGGAATGACAATTTAATTAAAGGATTAACTATGAATGCTGACAGCCTATGGGGGGGCGCGCTTAAAGATGCCGCTCCCGACGACATTGTCCAGTTTGCAAAACTTGCGCCCAAGACCCTCGCCAATGCCTCCGCACCAGCGCAAGACGGTGGCTCTCGTGGCAAAGGGTTATTGCTGACGAAAAAACAGGTCATCGACCTGCGCAAATACGAAGCCGCCGCCCTGGCGCTTCCCTTCACCCTGGCGGATGTGAAGGATTACCTGAACTTTGGCGCCGATGCGGGCGTGGGACTCAATCATGGGGACTTTTTAAGGACCTTCAGAGCCACTCGCCATCATGCCCAACGTTGGTCGCCGTTGCGCGAAGCAATCATGCTGACCGGTAGTCAATTGAAATTATTTGCTGCAAGCATGAGCCTGTATGGTCGGGATATAGAAGAAGTCTATGCCGATGTCAGGGCTTCCGGTTTGCTGGATAAACATAACATCGAGAGTTGGGAGGAGTTAAAACGCCTGGAGCTGGAACTGGGCGATAGATTTCCGGGGATCGAGTTGGAACCCGACACCCTCAGTGACTTGGGATATTACTTGGAGCAGATTTCCAAACGGATCACAGATAACTTGGACGGTGTCACCACAATCAACGAACAGTTGGCTTTGTTTGGTTATGATTTGCGCGAGCACATCCTTCCTGAAATCAAATTGCGCACCAGTTTAATCAACAGCAATTCACTGCCAGCCGACATCGAGATGCTCAAGCAACAAATCGATGAGCGCTCCCAGCAGATCAACGAGAAAAACGCCGATTACAAGGCTGCCGTGGAAAAATCCATCGGGGCCGCTACGGGAATGAATGTGGTCGGCCTGGCGCTGGCTATCTACCTGGGCGTAGAGGCCGAAAACATCCGGGCGCAAAGGAATCTGCTCTACAAGGAACAGGACGAGGCGATCGAAACGCTGAAGGGCAAGAACCAGACACTTGGCTCCCTGACGCGCGTAAAGCACGACCTGCAAGGACTGGAACTGGTCGCTGTCGATGCGGATATCGCCACGCAGAACCTGATGCATGTCTGGAACGTCATGCATCTCTATGTGAAAAGTTCCCAGGCTGCGGTTTCCAGGATTACCGACGCTTTAAGCCTGAGGCGCTTTATGTCGACATTCCGGGAAGTGGTCAGCCCGTGGCGTCAGATCGAGCAGGACGCCGATGCGTTGATCGCAGTGTTCAAGGAGGCCGACACGGAGTACGAGCGCATTTATCGCGTCCGGCCTCGACTCGCCTCTTATAGTCTTCTGCCCATCGGTTATCCGACCGTGGATCGGCAGGTCATGGCTGACAGCCACGCATTGATGAGAGACGGAGCTGTCAGGTCCAAGGCGCTATTCATCACTTGGAACTACCTGCCGCAACTGCATGATCGGTTCCGTGATCTGGTGGGCTGCATGAGTGAGAGCGGCAGCGTCCTGAGCACGACTGCCCTGGATATGAAGGTGTGGCTCGACGGCAGCATGCAGCGCCTGGAGCTTCTGGAAAAAGAACGGGCGGATGCGTCGGATCCACAGGAGATAGAAGAAATCGAGGCCGACCGTGCGCAGGAATTGCTCGGCATCGCTTCTCTGATGATTCGGCCCGTCCGGCAACTCACCCGTCAATTATCGGCGATCAATGACCGTTTCGATCGGCGCTTGACGTTGGGTTTCATGGACGACCTTGGCAAGGATCAACAAGCGGTTCAGGCAGCTCTCGATCAAATGAGTCATGAACGTATCGAGCGCCAGAAACAGCGCAGTTCCTTCAACGAAGCCATCGATGCGCTGGAGAAGGGCGGGGTCGAGGCGATTGGCAACGATCTGCTCCTGACGATGGAAGAAGTCATGAAGCTCGGCATTGCACCCCCTCAGGTGCAATTGGTCATGTTTGCCATCGAGCAGCTTAAAAAGACCCTCGAACAAGTCGGCGATGGGCTCCGGTTCCTCGACATGGTGTGCGAGCGGGACAAGCTGGTCGAGAAAATCGAGGCGCTGGCACGGGATATCGAGACGAAAACCCGAGACTTGGCCTCGCTCAAGGGCAAAGCCGATTTTCTCCAGAACATTCACGCGCTGGACGACCAGCGCCAGCGCTACGTGGGCGAATACCAACGGGCCGTAGAGGCTTTCCAGGCATTCGCTTCGCAGATCGATGCGAGCGAGCAGGCCGATGACGCGCAGCGCAGTCTCGAATTCATCAATTACGCGCAGCGGTTCAGCGCCTTCTTGACACCGCTGGCATTGCCTTTGACGGCTTATTGAACCTCGACACGCAGTTATTGCTGTCTGGGCTTTGAATCGATGACAAACGGCTGTCGGGGAACCTGTACCGACAGTCTTTTAGTTTGGGTAAAGGGTCATGTTTGATTTCCTGTTGAACGAGAAGAATGTTTCTTCGTTGAAAGAGTACGTAAGTTTTTTGAATGACTTGCCTGTCGCCCTGGATGAGATCAAGCGTTTCTCGGATGCTTTCCAGCGGTCGGGCCACACAATGATGACCCCACCGGATGCGCAGGCGCTGACCCAGGCAGCCGTCGCCAATGCAGGTCGTTGGCGAGCGATCCTCATGGTCGTTCCTTCACTGGCGATGATGGGGCGTCAACTGGTTGCCGAGGCCGATACGTTTACCCGGGAATTTGCACAGGTGGCTCAGCATACTGCTGGCGCTGCGGGTCGCGTGTTGATGCAAAATGTCGATCCCCTGCGCTTCACTCCCATCAATGTGGGGCAACAGGGCACCAACCGTCCGCCCGACATCCTGTATCTGATCAACAATCTTTGCGTGCGCCTGGATCAATATGCGAAGGTCGCGGCGCATTTCAAGACCTTGGTCGTTGACGTATCCCAGACGATCCACAGTATCTTCGTGCGCTTCATCGACTCATTGGCGTTGAGGTTGTGTGTCTGCGATGCGCCTGTTTCAAAAATCGAGGCTTATTACAGCCAGGGGCGAATAGGCTTGCCGAATATGCCGTACGACACCGGTGGCTATTATTCCGAGGAACAACGACGGGAAAAAGCCAGGGAGCATTTGAGAATGTTGGGTGAGGTCTATGTGCGGGCCATTTCAGCCGGTAACAATCTTGCCGATTTTTGTCATCGTCTGAACCATTTCGTGACCTGCGTTAAGGTTGAGCTTCAATCCAACGATCCGCAGTGCAGCCTGCGACGGGCCAAAAGCTCGATGGCGCAAGTCGCTCATCCATTGCAACAACTGGATGTCATGGTGAGCGCCTTGGAACGTCTCTCTCCTAAATACCAGCCATAAAAAAGCCCGTGACATTGTCACGGGCTTTCAAGCTCAAGCGGCCAGCGATTAAACGTAGTACGACTTCAACGGCGGAAAGCCATTGAACTCCACCGCGCTATAACTGGTGGTGTACGCACCGGTCGACAGCCAGTACAGGCGATCACCGATCGCCAGGTTCAGCGGCAAGCCGTACTTGTAGTTTTCATACATGATGTCGGCGCTGTCGCAGGTCGGGCCGGCGATGACCACTTCTTCCATCTCGCCTTTCTTCTCGGTCCAGATCGGGAACTTGATGGCTTCGTCCATGGTTTCGATCAGGCCGGAGAACTTGCCCACGTCCGTGTACACCCAACGCTCGACGGCGGTACGGGACTTGCGCGCCACCAGCACCACTTCGCTGACCAGGATACCGGCGTTGGCGATCAACGAACGGCCCGGTTCCAGGATGATTTCCGGCAGATCGTCGCCGAAGTCTTCCTTGAGGAAACGGATGATTTCCTCGGCGTAGGTTTCCAGGCTGTTGGTGCGGGTGATGTAGTTGGCCGGGAAGCCGCCGCCCATGTTGATCAGCTTCAGGACGATGCCGTCTTCTTCCTTCAGGCGTTCGAAGATCACCTTGACCTTGGCGATGGCCGCGTCCCAGACGCTGATGTCGCGCTGTTGCGAACCGACGTGGAACGAGATGCCGTACGGCACCAGGCCCAGGTCGCGGGCCAGGATCAGCAGGTCCATGGCCATGTCGGTCTGGCAGCCGAACTTGCGCGACAACGGCCAGTCAGCGGTGGTCGAACCTTCGGTGAGGATCCGCACATAGACCTTCGAACCCGGCGCGGCCTTGGCGATGTTGCGCAGGTCGGCTTCGGAGTCGGTGGCGTACAGGCGCACGCCCTTCTCGTAGAAGTAGCGGATGTCCTTGGATTTCTTGATGGTGTTGCCGTAGCTGATCTGCTCCGGGCCGACGCCACGGCTCATGACCTTGTCCAGCTCGTAGATCGAGGCGATGTCGAAGTTCGAGCCTTTTTCCTTGAGCAGGTCGATGATTTCCACCGCCGGGTTGGCCTTGACGGCGTAGTAGACCTTGGCGAATTCGAAACCGGCGCGCAGGTCGTCATAGGCCTGGGCGATCATCGCGGTGTCGATCACCACGAACGGGGTTTCCTGCTTGTCGGCGAACGCTTTCATTTTCTGGAAAGTTTCGCGCGCGAAATAGTCTTCGACCTGGATCGACATACTTGGGACTCCTACTGGCAAACATCAGGATCAATGGGTTTGAGGGCAAGCTGCCCCCGCGAACGTCCTCCGTATCCCCACTTTGGTTCGCCTACTTCCCAAGGCATGTCGCCGAAAGCAAAAAGGCCATCCAAGTCGTTTGAGAGCTACTGCGTGCTGTGCGCCTTCGGCGCTACGCGAGCAATACTGCGTTGGGAAGAGGCTCGGAATGCTCATTTACAATCAGTAAACTCCGCTTCCTCGCCTCTTCCCGCCTTGTCTTGCCTGCGCTCGCTACGCTCTCAAACGACTTGAAACATGATTCCCTTGGCCTTGCTGTCTCGTCGTCAGTACTTGAGCCGGATGGATCGTTTCCAGCATGGACGTTCGGCGCGAACTTTAGGGCGTGAGGGGCCTGAGATCAACTAAAAATGTCGCGTTTTTGCACGTCTCCGTCGTGCGGTGCGCGACAGCCCATGATGTAACCGACCGGTGTGACAGGTTGATGTTCCCCCGGATCGGTATTCGGCCTTGCTCAATATGGCTTTTGCCTTTGTGGCGAGGGAGCTTGCTCCCGCTTGACCGGGCTGGCGCTCCAGTGCGAAGCGCTCATCGCTTTTTTGGGGCCGCTGCGCGACCCAGCGGGAGCAAGCTCCCTCGCCACAAAGGCAGTCGTGCCTGGTCAGACTGAGGCAGTCTCAGCCGGCGAAACAATACTGGTCTTGCCCCCACGCGACTTGCCGGAGCTCAGGTACTCGGCAATCGATTCCTGGGTCACTTCCCCCAGGAACACCCGCTCGGCGTCCAGCACCGGCAGCCACGAGCGATTGAACTCGTACATGCGTGACAACAGGATCCGCAGGTGCTCGTCGTAGGCGGCGGTGGCGTTGAACTCTCGCAGGAATTGGCCGCAGGTGCCGGTCTGGCGGTGCAGGTCGCGGCGTCTTACATACCCCAGTGCCTTGTTCTCGGCGCAGGTGACCACCACGTAGCGCCGGTCATGTTCGTCCATCAGTTCCAGCGCCTCGGCCACCGGCGTTTCGGGGCTGACCGACGGGGCGTTGTCCGCCGCGTCTTCGGCCTTGACCAGCAACAGTCGCTTGAGCGTGCTGTCCTGGCCAACGAAGTTGCTGACGAACTCGTCGGCCGGGTGCGCCAGCAATGTGTCCGGATGATCGCATTGCACCAGCTTGCCGGCGCGGAAGATCGCGATCTTGTCCCCCAGCTTGATGGCCTCGTCAATGTCGTGGCTGACCATGATCACGGTCTTGTTCAGCGCCCGTTGCATCTCGAAGAACTCGTTCTGGATCATCTCGCGGTTGATCGGGTCGACCGCGCCGAAGGGTTCGTCCATCAGCAACAGCGGCGCATCGGCCGCCAAGGCGCGGATCACGCCAATCCGCTGCTGCTGGCCGCCGGACAATTCACGGGGGTAGCGGTGCAGGTATTGCTTGGGTTCGAGCTTGATCATGCTCATCAATTCGCGGGCGCGGTCGTGGCATTTCTGCTTGTCCCAGCCGAGCAGGCGCGGGACAACGGTGATGTTTTCCTCGATGGTCATGTTCGGGAACAGGCCGATCTGCTGGATCACGTAGCCGATGTTGCGGCGCAGGGTCACTTCATCGAGGCCGGTGGTGTCTTCGCCGTTGATCAAGACCTTGCCCGAAGTCGGCGGGATCAGCCGGTTGATCATTTTCAGCGTAGTGCTCTTGCCACAGCCCGACGGCCCGAGGAACACGCAGATCTCGCCTTCGTTGACGGTCAGGTTCACCGAGTCCACGGCTTTGACATCCTTGCCGTTGCTCTTGAAGGTTTTGCTCAGGTTTTGAAGTTCGATCATTTCAGTAGTCCTGTGTAGGGGGTGTTCGCCGCAAATGACGGGCGCGTTGGAGCTGAGATCGCGCCGGGCAAGGCGTGGGACGCAGGGAATGGTGTTCCCTTTCCAAGTCCCACAACGCAGCCCGGCGCGATCTCAGCTCCAACCCGTAGGGCCGAGCCCCACAAAGCGCAATCCGTCGTTGCTCGTCGTTCATTTGAAAAACCAAACATCTCTCCTCGCGCCTAGTCTTGCGCTTTGTGGGGCGTCGGCGCGCCCGTCATTTGCGGCGAACACCCCCTACTTGTCAGCGAGCGTTGCAGCCATTGCAGGAGCAGGTCGGCGAAGATGGCCAGGAGGCTGACCAGCACGGCGCCGACGATCAGCATCGACATGTCGCTGCGGCTGATGGAAGCGAGGATGAGCACGCCCAGGCCACCGGCGCCGATGGTGGCGGCGATGGTCATGACGCCGATGTTCATGACCACGGCGGTGCGTACGCCGGCCAGGATCACCGGCACGGCGATGGGCAGTTCGACCATGCGCAGGCGCTGGCCGAAGGTCATGCCGATGCCGCGGGCGGCTTCACGGATGCCCGGTTCGACGCCGGTCAGGGCCAGGTAGGTGTTGCGCATGATCGGCAACAGTGAATAGAGAAACACCGCGGTGATCGCCGGCATCGGCCCCAGGCCCTGGCCGAACTTGGAATAGAACGGCAACAGCAGGCCGAACAGGGCGATCGACGGGATCGTCAGCAGCACCGTGGCACTGGCCTGCAACGGGCCGGCGAGCGCCGGGAAGCGGGTCATGAAAATGCCCAGCGGCACACCGATGACGATCGCCAGGGTCACGGCGATGCCCACCAGGGTGATGTGCTGCCAGGTCAGGTGCAGCACCAGCGGCCAATCCAGATGGGAAAAGGCGTCAAGAAAATCCATGGCTTTTCCTCCAGGTCATTGGGTTGAGAGCAGCGAATGCTGGCGCAGGAAATCGGCGGCAACGGCGCAAGGGCTCTCGTGATCGACGTCCACGCGAGCGTTGAGCTGGCGCATGGTTTCGTCGTCGAACAGCTCGGCCAGGGGCTTGAGCTGCGCGGCCAGTTGCGGGTGCGCGTCGAGGAAGGCCTGGCGCACCACCGGCGCGGCGGTGTAGTCGGGGAAATAATGCTTGTCGTCTTCCAGCAGCTTCAATTTGAAAGCATTCAGGCGCCCGTCGGTGGTGTAGACCAGGCCGGCGAATACCTGGCTGTTGCGCAGCGCGGTGTAGACCAGGCCCGCGTCCATCTGGCGGATGTTCTTGCGGGTCAGGTTCATGCCGTACTGCTCGACCATGCCGGCCAGACCGTCGGAGCGATTGGCGAACTCGGTGTCCAGGGCCACCAGATGGTTCTCGTCGGCCTCGGCCTGCAACACGGTGTTCAACTGGCTGATGGAATTGATCTGCGGGTACTTCTTCGCGACTTTCTCCGGCAAGGCCAAGGCGTAGGTGTTGCTGAATTTCGACGGTGCCAGCCAGACCAGGCCTTTTTTCGCGTCGAGTTCTTTCACCCGGGCGTAGGACTGGGCGCTGTCGAGTTTCTCGGTGACATGGTTGTAGGCCACCAATGACACGCCGGTGTATTCCCACAGCAAATCCAGTTGCCCGGTTTCATGGGCACTGCGGGCCAGGTTGCTGCCCAGTCCGCCGGTGACTTGCGCGTCGTAGCCTTTATCTCGAAGGTATTGCGCGGTGATTTCCGCCAGCAAGGTCTGCTCGGTGAATACCCGGGCGCCGAGGCGGATCAGCGGTTTCTCTGCGGCTTGGGCAAACCCTGCGAACAGCAGCAGGCAGCCCAGGATCAAGCTCAACTTCTTCATAACGATTCCTTTATCCAGCCAGGCTCAGGACGGTCGTAGACCGCGTTCCAGCCAGAGGCGGCTGGCCAGTGTCACCAGGCCGTCGAGCAGCAACGCGAGCAGGGCGGTGCAGGCGGCGCCGAGGAGCAATTGCGGCTGGTTGTTCAAGGCGATGCCGGGGAAGATCAGGCTGCCGAGGCTGTTCGCGCCGATCAAAAATGCCAGCGGGGCGGTGCCGACGTTGATCGCCAGCGCTACGCGCACGCCGCCGACGATGATCGGCACGGCGTTGGGCAACTCGACTTTCCACAGCACCTGGCGTGGGGTCATGCCGATGCCGACGGCAGCTTCCTTGAGGGAACCCTGGACGTTCTTCAGGCCTTCATAGGTGTTGCGCACGATGGGCAACAGCGAGGCGAGGAACAGGGCGAAGATGGCGGGCCCGCTGCCGATGCCCAGGATTCCGAGGGCGATGGCCAGCACGGCGAGGGGGGGCACGGTATTGCCGATGTTGAACACTTGCATGAAGCGTTCGGCGCGCCCGACCATGCCGGGGCGACTGAGGGCGATGCCGGCGGGGATGCCGACGATCAGGGCCGCCAGCATGGAGGCCACGACAAGCATCAGGTGCGCTTGCAGGTAGAACAGCAGGTCGTCGCGGTAACGTTGGATCGTATCGATGCCGATCCAGTGGACCAACAGGGCAAGAAGGGCGACGACGACCGCACCCCCCATAAGCCCTTTGCCATAGCGGATAGCCACAGGCGGACTCCTTTGTCTTTCAGTCGGCGCACGCTTTTCCGGGCGGCGAACCATCATGGGTTGCCGGGAAAACGTTCGCGAGAAGCAGCTCTTTTCGAGGCCGGTAAAACGACGTCGAAGCGAGCCATGAGCGCAGCCTCGTCAGGCTAACTTGCTGATTTTCAAGACCCTGACGAATGGCCGTAACAGGGAAGTGGACGTCTGTGCGGCTTGAAAGGTTCCCTCATAAGGCACCGTCGAACCTCTGTAGGAGCTGGCGAAGCCTGCGATCCTTTGGCATTTTCAGGGACGCCGAAGATCAAAAGATCGCAGGCTTCGCCAGCTCCTACCGTGCACCAACGCCTATGTACGGTGGTCCATGAGGGGCGTTTTGGGCTATACTCGCCGCCCTTTTTTGAATCACCTGCCAGGCGATTTCCCATGACCAAACAGGCCGCCGAAGTCGCGAAACGCCGCACTTTCGCCATTATTTCCCACCCCGATGCCGGTAAGACCACCATCACCGAGAAGCTCTTGCTGATGGGCAAGGCGATTGCGGTTGCCGGCACGGTGAAATCTCGCAAGTCCGACCGCCATGCCACTTCCGACTGGATGGAGATGGAAAAGCAGCGGGGTATCTCCATTACCACGTCGGTCATGCAGTTCCCGTATCGCGATCACATGATCAACCTGCTCGACACCCCGGGCCACGAAGACTTCTCCGAAGACACCTACCGCACCCTGACCGCGGTGGACTCGGCCTTGATGGTCCTCGACGGCGGTAAAGGCGTCGAGCCACGGACCATCGCGCTGATGGACGTCTGCCGCCTGCGGGACACGCCGATCGTCAGCTTCATCAACAAACTCGACCGCGACATCCGCGACCCCATCGAACTGCTCGACGAGATCGAAGCGGTCCTGAAAATCAAGGCTGCGCCGATCACCTGGCCGATCGGTTGCTACCGCGACTTCAAGGGCGTGTACCACCTGGCCGACGACTACATCATCGTCTACACACCGGGCCACGGTCATGAACGCACCGAAACCAAGATCATCGAGAAACTCGACTCCGACGAGGCCCGCGCGCACCTGGGCGACGAGTACGATCGTTTTATCGAGCAACTGGAACTGGTGCAGGGCGCCTGCCATGAGTTCAACCAACAGGAATTCATCGACGGCCAGCTGACCCCGGTGTTCTTCGGGACCGCCCTGGGCAACTTCGGCGTCGACCATGTGCTCGACGCCGTGGTCGACTGGGCCCCGCGTCCGCTGCCGCGTGTTGCCAACGAGCGCACCGTGGAGCCGGTGGAAGAGAAGTTCTCGGGCTTCGTGTTCAAGATCCAGGCGAACATGGACCCCAAGCACCGCGACCGCATCGCCTTCATGCGTATCTGCTCCGGCAAGTACGAAAAAGGCATGAAGATGCGCCATGTGCGCACCGGCAAGGACGTGCGCATCGGCGACGCCTTGACCTTCTTCTCCTCGGAGCGCGAGCAACTGGAAGAGGCCTTCGCCGGTGACATTATCGGCCTGCACAACCACGGCACCATCCAGATTGGCGACACCTTCACCGAAGGCGAAGCCCTGGGCTTCACAGGCATCCCGCACTTCGCCCCGGAACTGTTCCGCCGCGTGCGCCTGAAGGACCCGCTCAAGTCCAAGCAACTGCGCCAAGGATTGCAGCAACTGGCCGAAGAGGGCGCCACCCAGGTGTTCTTCCCGGAGCGCAGCAACGACATCATCCTCGGCGCCGTCGGTGTGCTGCAGTTCGACGTCGTCGCCAGTCGCTTGAAAGAGGAATACAAGGTCGAGTGCTCCTACGAGCCGATCACCGTGTACTCGGCGCGTTGGGTCGAATGCGGCGACAAGAAGAAGCTCGAGGAATTCTCCAACAAGGCTGTGGAAAACCTTGCGCTGGACGGTGGTGGACATCTGACCTACCTGGCCCCGACGCGGGTGAACCTGGCGCTGATGGAAGAGCGCTGGCCAGACGTGAAATTCCGCGCGACGCGGGAGCATCACTAAGCAGCAGGTGTGACCCATCGCGGGGGCGAGCCTGCTCGCGATCGCGGTGGGTCAGCTTGCCTGGATGTTGGATGTGCCGGCCTCTTCGCGAGCAAGCTCGCTCCCACAGGGGTTTGTGTTGGGCACGGCATTTGTGTCCAACCTCCTGGCTCACATGGGCTTGGCATTACTCAGACTCCCGGTCAGCCAAATTCTTTTGTGGGAGCGAGCTTGCTCGCGATCGCGGTGGGTCAGCTTGCCTGGATGCTGGATGTGCCGGCCTCTTCGCGAGCAGGCTCGCTCCCACAGCGAAAGTTTGTGGTGTTAGCAGGTTTGGAGATAAGGCTTATTCGAAACCATTCTGTAGAACGACGGCATTTCTAGCTGTACGGGGGCGTCTTATCTGGTGAACCGGGCGGTTCAGAACTAGATTTTTTTGAGCGCCGTCGGGCCCCGGCTTTATCCGGAAAGAAGGAATTGGCTATGAATAAGCTTCTACGCATGATGTTGCTATTGAAGGTTTTGGTGATGTTGTCCCTGGGCTCCACAATCGCGTGGGCGGAATGCGATCAGCATGATCAGCACGCATCGAGTGGGCAGGTCGTGCAGGGCGAGTTGATGCTGGCCGCGACCGATGCGGATGCAGGTGAACCGGACGATGGCGAGGATGACGATGGCTTGCCGGCCGATCCGCCGGATGGCGATGAGGATGAAGAGGGCGATAGCCAGACGTAGATACCCGACAATAAAAAACCTCCAGTCCTGATCGGACTGGAGGTTTTTTATTGCCCGTGGCGAGGGAGCTTGCCGGACTTTGTAGGAGCTGGCGAAGCCTGCGATCTTTTGATCTTTTGATCTTTTGATCTTTTGATCTTTTGATCTTTCGCTTGAGATCCAAGTGTCCTTGGAAAGATCGCAGCCTCGCTTCGCTCGGCAGCTCCTACGCAGCTCCTACGCAGCTTCTGCGCAGCTTTTATGCAAGCCCCTACGCCGCGCCGTCGAGGAACCGCTCGGCGTAGTGACACGCCACCAACCGGTTATCCAACGGGCGAAGCGCGGGCTCTTCAGTCTTGCAACGCTCGGTCGCATAGGGGCAGCGCTTGTGGAAGGCGCAGCCGGACGGCGGATTGAGCGGGTTGGGCAGTTCACCGACGATCTTGATCTTCGGCTTGTTCGGGTCCGGGTGGATGGTCGGGGTGGCCGACAGCAGCGCCTGGGTGTACGGGTGCAGCGGGCGGCTGTAGATCGACTCGTTGGGGCCCATTTCCACCGGGCGGCCGAGGTACATCACCATCACGTCGTCGGCGACGTGTTGCACCACCGCCAGGTTGTGGGAGATGAACACGTAGGCGGTGTTGAATTCCTGTTGCAGGTCCATGAACAGGTTCAGCACCTGGGCCTGGATCGACACGTCCAGCGCCGAGGTCGGTTCGTCCGCCACCAGCACCTTGGGTTGCAGCATCATGGCGCGTGCCAGGGCAATGCGCTGGCGCTGGCCGCCGGAGAACATGTGCGGGTAGCGCTGGTAGTGCTCGGGGCGCAGGCCCACCTGCTTCATCATCGCCTGGACTTTTTCCCGCCGCTCGGTGGCCGACAGTTGGGTGTTGATGAGCAATGGCTCGGCCAGTTGATCACCGATTTTCTGCCGCGGGTTGAGGGACGCGTATGGGCTCTGGAACACCATCTGCACGTCTTTGCGCAATTGCTTGCGTTCGGCCTTGTTCGCGCCGGCCACTTCCTGGCCGGCGATTTTCAAGGAGCCGGCGGACGGCTCTTCGATCAGCGTGAGGGCCCGGGCGAGGGTGGATTTGCCGCAACCGGATTCACCCACCACGGCCAGGGTCTTGCCGGCTTCCAGTTCGAACGACACACCGTTGAGGGCGCGCACGGTCGCATGGCCCTTGAACATGCCACGGGACACTTCGTAATGACGGGTCAGGTCACGGGCGGTAAGTACGACGGCCATCACGCCACCTCCTGGTTCAACGGGTAGAAGCAGCGGGCGAGGCTGTTGGATTTCGGATCGAGGCCCGGGCGTTGTTGACGGCAGTTGTCCTGCACGTACGGGCAGCGCGGCGACAGCAGGCAGCCTTGCGGACGGTCGTAGCGACCGGGGACGATGCCGGGCAAGGTCGCCAGGCGCTCGGCACCCATGCTGTGCTCCGGAATCGCCGCGAGCAGCGCTTCGCTGTAGGGGTGGGCCGGAATGTCGAACAGCTGCGGCACCTGGCCCACTTCCACGGCCTGGCCGGCGTACATCACGCACACGCGCTGGGCGGTTTCGGCGACCACGGCGAGGTCGTGGGTGATGAGCACCAGGCCCATGTCCTGCTCTTTTTGCAGGGCCAGCAACAGGTCCATGATCTGTGCCTGGATGGTCACGTCGAGGGCGGTGGTCGGTTCGTCGGCAATCAGCAGTTTCGGCTCGCCGGCAATCGCCATGGCAATCGCGACACGCTGGCTCATGCCGCCGGACAGTTGGTGCGGGTAGGCGTCCATGCGGCTGGCGGCGCCGGGAATCTCGACTTTTTCCAGCAGTTCGATGGCGCGTTTGCGGGCGGCCTTGCCGGACATCTTCAGGTGCAGGCGCAACACTTCTTCGATCTGGAAACCCACGGTGTAGCTGGGGTTGAGCGCGGTCATCGGGTCCTGGAAGACCATCGCCAGGTCCTTGCCGACGATCTGCCGGCGCTGGCGGTTGCTCAGCTTGAGCATGTTCTTGCCATCGAAGTTCAGCGCATCGGCGGTGACGATGCCGGGGTGCTCGATCAGGCCCATCAGCGCCATCATGGTCACGGATTTACCCGAGCCCGATTCGCCGACGATCGCCAGGACTTCGCCTTTTTCCACACTCAGGTCCAGGCCGTCGACCACCGGCACGGCGGTGGCGTCGCCGAAGCGGACGTTGAGATTCTTGATTTCTAGCAGTGACATGGGAATCTCCTCAGGCGGCATTCTTGAGTTTCGGGTCCAGCGCATCGCGCAGCCCGTCGCCCATCAGGTTGATTGCCAGCACGCTGAGCAAAATGGTCAAGCCAGGCAGGCTCACGACCCACCAGGCGCGTTCGATGTAGTCGCGGGCCGAGGCCAGCATGGTGCCCCACTCCGGGGTGGGCGGTTGCACGCCGAGGCCGAGGAAGCCCAGGGCGGCGGCGTCGAGGATCGCCGAGGAGAAGCTCAAGGTCGCCTGGACGATCAGCGGAGCCATGCAGTTGGGCAGCACGGTGATGAACATCAGGCGCGGCAGGCCGGCACCGGCCAGGCGGGCGGCGGTCACGTAGTCGCGGTTCAGTTCGCCCATCACGGCGGCACGGGTCAGGCGCACGTAGGACGGCAGCGAGACGATGGCGATGGCGATCACGGTGTTGATCAGGCCTGGGCCGAGGATGGCGACGATCGCCACGGCCAGCAGCAAGGACGGCAGGGCGAGCATGATGTCCATCAGGCGCATGATGGTCGGGCCGAGGATGCGTGGAAAGAACCCGGCGAACAGGCCCAGCAGGATGCCCGGGATCAGCGACATCACCACCGACGACAAGCCGATCAGCAATGACAGCCGCGAGCCCTGGATCAGGCGCGACAGCAGGTCGCGGCCCAGTTCGTCGGTGCCCAGCAGGAATTGCATCTGCCCACCTTCAAGCCACGCCGGCGGCGTCAGCAGGAAGTCGCGGTATTGCTCGCTCGGGTCGTGCGGTGCGACCCACGGGGCGAAGATCGCGCAGAACACGATCAGGATCATGAACAGCAGCCCGGCGACGGCACCCTTGTTGCGGGAAAACGCTTGCCAGAATTCTTTGTACGGGGACGGGTACAGCAGGCTTTGATCGACTGCTACCGCGGTAGTTGGAGTACTCATGGTCTTGATCTCAGCGCTGGTGACGGATGCGTGGGTTGGCAAAGCCGTAGAGGATGTCCACGACGAAGTTGACCAGAATCACCAGGCAGGCGATTAACAGGATGCCGTTCTGCACCACGGGATAGTCCCGGGCGCCGATGGCTTCGATCAGCCACTTGCCGATGCCCGGCCAGGAGAAGATCGTTTCGGTCAGGACCGCACCGGCCAGCAGCGTGCCGACTTGCAGGCCGACCACGGTCAGCACCGGGATCAGCGCGTTGCGCAGGCCGTGCACGAACACCACGCGCGACGGCGACAGGCCCTTGGCCTTGGCGGTGCGGATGTAGTCCTCGCGCAACACTTCGAGCATCGAAGAACGGGTCATCCGGGCGATCACCGCCAGCGGAATGGTGCCCAGCACAATGGCCGGCAGGATCAGGTGATGCAGGGCATCGAGGAATGCGCCCGGCTCGTCGGCCAGCAGCGTGTCGATCAGCATGAAGCCGGTTTTCGGCTCGATGTCGTAGAGCAGGTCGATCCGTCCCGACACCGGCGTCCAGCCCAGGGACACCGAGAAGAACATGATCAGGATCAGGCCCCACCAGAAGATCGGCATCGAGTATCCCGCGAGGGAAACCCCCATCACCCCATGGTCGAACAGGGACCCTCGCTTGAGCGCCGCGATCACCCCGGCCAGCAGGCCCAGGATACCGGCGAACAACAGCGCGGCCATGGACAGTTCCAGGGTCGCGGGAAACAGTGAGCTGAACTCGGTCCATACGCTTTCACGGGTACGCAGCGATTCGCCGAGGTCGCCCTGGGCCAGTTTGCCGATGTAGTCCAGGTATTGGGCATACAGCGGTTTGTTGAGGCCAAGGCGTTCCATTGCCTGTGCATGCATTTCGGGATCGACCCGACGTTCGCCCATCATCACTTCCACGGGGTCGCCGGGGATCATGCGAATCAACGCGAAGGTCAGCAAGGTGATGCCGAAGAACGTGGGGATCAATAATCCCAGTCGGCGGGCAATAAAACTAAACATCTTCAGGTGTACCTCATCAGCCGGTTAGGCGTGCCCTTCGATGCTTGGGGTCAAGCGTCGAAGGGCGTTTTCTTATCTACTTCACCTGGGTGGTGGCGAAGTTGTTGGTGGTGAGCGGGCTAATCACGTAGCCCTCTACGTTGCTGCGCATTGCCGTGAACATCCGGGTGTGGGCCATGCTGATCCATGGCTGGTCCTGGTTGAAAATCACCTGGGCCTGCTCATAGAGCCTGGCGCGCTCCTCGGGGTTCACTGAGGCGCGTGCCTGGTCGAGCAGCGCCTGGAATTTCTCGTTGCACCAGCGCGCGTAGTTTTCGCCGTTCTTGGCCGCCTCGCAACTGAGCATAGGCGTCAGGAAGTTATCCGGGTCGCCGTTGTCGCCCGCCCATCCGGCGGACACCATGTCGTGTTCGCCGTTTTTCGCGCGCTTGAGCATTTCGCCCCATTCCATCACGCGGATGTCGACCTTGATCCCGACTTTCGCCAGGTCCGCCTGCATCATTTGCGCGCCGAGCATCGGGTTGGGGTTGGTCGGGCCGCCGCCGTTGCGGGTGAACAGGGTGAACACGGTGCCTTCCGGCACGCCGGCTTCCTTGAGCAACTGGCGCGCCTTGTCGAGGTCGCGGGTCGGGTTCTTCAGGTCGTGGTTGAAGCCCAGCAGGGTGGGCGGGTACGGGTTGACCGCCACGGTGGCGTTGCCCTTGCCGAAGAGCGCGTTGACGTAGGCTTCCTTGTCGAAGGCCAGGTCGATGGCTTTGCGCACCCGTACGTCGCTCATGTACTTGTGGCTGGTGTTCAGGGCGGTGTAGGACACGGTCATCGCGTCCAGCTCGGTGACCTTCAGGTTAGGGTCTTTCTTGATGCTGGGGATGTCATCGGGTTTGGGGTACAGCGCGATCTGGCACTCGTTGGTCTTGAGTTTCTGCATGCGCACGTTGTTGTCGGTGGCGATGGCCAATACCAGCGCATCGGCCGGTGGCTTGCCACGGAAGTAGTCCGGGTTGGCCTTGAAGCGAACCTGGGCGTCCTTGTTGTAGCGCTGGAACACGAACGGGCCGGTGCCGATCGGCTTGCTGTTGAGGTCGCCGGTCTTACCTGCCTTGAGCAACTGGTCGGCGTATTCGGCCGGGTAGATCGAGGAGAAGGCCATGGCGATGTCGGCCAGGAACGGCGCTTCGCGGCGGGTCAGGGAGAACTTGACAGTGTGCTCGTCGACTTTCTCGACGTTTTTCAGCAGTTCCTTGAAACCCATGCTTTCAAAGTATGGGAAGCCCACGCTCGACAGTTTGTGCCATGGGTGGTTCGGGTCCAGCTGGCGCTGGAAACTCCAGACCACGTCATCGGCGTTCATGTCGCGGGTCGGCTTGAAGTAGTCGGTGGTGTGGAACTTGACGCCTTTGCGCAGGTGGAAGGTGTACGTCAGGCCGTCGTCACTGATGTCCCAGGACTCGGCGAGGGCTGGAATCACTTCAGTGGTGCCGGGCTTGAAGTCGGCCAGGCGATTGAAAACGGTTTCCGCCGCAGCGTCGGCGGTGACTGCAGTCGTGTACTGGACAATGTCGAAGCCTTCCGGGCTGGCTTCTGTGCAAACCACGAGCGGTTTGGCCGTGGCGCCAACGGCGACACTCAGCAGCGCGGCGGCGATGGCGGCGCGTAGGGGGTTCATGTTCATCGTCAATCCTCTGCAATCGGGTAATTGGCAAAAGACCGGGCGGGCGACCTTGTGAGTCGACCGCCCGGTGGCAGTTTAGAGAATGTTGAACGGGATGGTGGTGACCAGGCGGAATTCGTTGATGTTGCCATCAGCCTGGTTTTCGCTGGCGCGGTGAGTGGTGTAGGTGGCGCGAATCGCGGTGGCCTTGAGCGGGCCACTCTGCACGGCGTAGGAAGCGCCGACACCGTATTCATAGTGAGTTTCGCCATCCATCAGGCTCAAATTGCCGCGCTGGCTGCTTGGATCGGTGTAGGCCGTGCCACGGTAATGTGTGCCGTCGATGCCCCAGCCGCGTGCCTGGTAGATGTTGAACTTCAAGCCCGGTACGCCGTACTCGGCCATGTTCAGGCCGTAGGCGATCTGGAACGATTTCTCGTTCGGGCTGTTGAAGTCCGACAACAGGGAGTTGGCCAGGTAGATGCCGTTGGTTTCGTGCAGGTAGTCGAAGTACTCGTCGCCGTTCACTTCCTGGTAGGAGAACGTCAGGCTGTGGGCCTGGTGAGCAAGGCCGAGCGACAGGGAGTAGGTATCGTTGTCGATATCCCCCATCAGCTTTTTGCCTTCGTCGACGGTTTTGTAGTAGTTCAGGCTGGTGGTCAGGCTGAGTACCTGGCTATCACCCAGCTCGTGGGTAGCGCCGAAGTAGTACTGGTTCCAGAAGTCTTCGACCTTCGCGCCATACAGGCTGGTTTTTAGGCTCTTGAACGGCTGGTAGTTCACGCCAGCGGTGTAGACCTTGTCGGTCTCCACGCCAGTGGCGGAATATTCGCTGCGGAATTTCGACAGGCTCTGCTCGGTCCGCGGCGAAACGCGATCGAAACCGGCCAGGTCGAACGACAGGTTGTTGAATTCTTCGCTGTGCAGGCTGATACCCTCGAAGCTCGAAGGCAGCGCACGGTTACCGATAACGTCGATGATTGGCGTACTGAAGTTCTGGCGACCTGCAGTCAGCGTCGTGTTCGATGCGCGGAACTTGACGTTGGCCAGGCCCAGCTTGCTCCACTGATCCACGGCATCACCGTTGGAGTCCGCCAGGGTACGGTTGGAGCCACCGGCAATGTGTTTGCGGTCCTGGTCCAGAACGACGGCGTTGTAGGCGGCCACTTCGGTGCTGACGCCAACGGTGCCTTGGGTAAAGCCCGACGTGTAGTTGACGATGGTGCCCTGGACCCAGTTGATACGACGAGCAATGGGAGTGGCCGGTACGGACGGGTCATTTTTGACGCTGTTTGGCTTGTAGCTGAATCGGTCGTCGCGACGTTTCAGCTCGTTGGAGTACCAGTTACGAGTGGTGCCCCCCAGGCTCTGGCCGTCGATGAAGCCTTTTGCTTCGCTCTGGGCGCTGCTGTCGGCCAGCGCGGTAGGAACGAATTCCTGGCTGACAGATTCAGCATAAGCCGTGGCCGTAACGCTGCTGATGGCCAAGGCCAGTATCGCGGTGCTGCTCAGTTTCATCGGTAACGCTCCTTTTCTTTCTTTTTCACGCCGTTCTTTTTTGGTGATACGGCTATCGGTTTGCAACTCATTTCCAGCTTGCAAACGTTTGCATGTCGCCTGATCGGCGAATTACGGCAAGACGTCTGCGTGAGGGCTTCCAGGGAAGCCCTCGCTGTGCGGCTAAGCGGTTATGGGTTCAGGCTGACGCCCGAGAAGACGTTGCGACCGAAGGGGCTGACTTTGAACCCTTCGACTTTGGCACTCAGCGGCTGGTTGACCGTCGAGTGGGCAACAGGGGTGATCGGCACTTGCTGCTTGAGCAACTGCTGGGCCTGTTTGTAGAGCACGGTGCGCTGGTCGCGGTCGGTGACGACCTTGGCCTGCTTGATCAGCTTGTCGTAGTCCTGGTCACACCACATGGAGTAGTTGTTGCCGCCAATGGCGTCGCAGCTATAGAGCGTGCCCAGCCAGTTGTCCGGGTCCCCGTTGTCACCGGTCCAGCCGATCAGGCTGATGTCATGCTCGCCGTTCTTGGTGCGCTTGATGTACTCGCCCCATTCGTAGCTGACGATCTTCACCTTCAGGCCGATCTTCGCCCAATCCGCCTGGAGCATCTCGGCCATCAGCTTGGCGTTGGGGTTGTACGGGCGTTGCACGGGCATGGCCCAGAGGGTGATTTCGGTGCCTTCCTTGACCCCGGCGGCCTTGAGCAATTCCTTGGCTTTTTCCGGGTTGTAGGGCGTGTCCTTGATGGTGTCGTCGTAGGACCACTGCGTCGGCGGCATGGCGTTCTGCGCCAGTTGCCCGGCGCCCTGGTACACGGCATTGAGAATGCCTTGCTTGTTCACCGCCATGTCCAGCGCCCGGCGCACTTCGACCTGGTCGAACGGCTTGTGGCGGGTGTTATAGGCGATGTAGCCGAGGTTGAAGCCCGGTTTTTCGATCAGTTGCAGCTTGGGGTCGTTCTTCAAGGCTGGCACGTCGGCGGGACGTGGATGCAGGGTGACCTGGCATTCGTTGGCCTTGAGCTTCTGCACCCGTACCGACGCATCGGTGTTGATGGAGAAAATCAGGTTTTTCAGCTTCACCCGTTCCGGCGCCCAGTACTTGTCGTTGGCGACATAACGAATGTTGGAGTCTTTCTGATAGCTCTTGAACTCGAACGGCCCGGTGCCGATCGGCTTCTGGTTGATGTCGCTCGGCTTGCCGCTCTTGAGCAGTTGGTCGGCGTATTCGGCCGAGAGGATCGCGGCGAAGCTCATGGCGATGTTCTGGATGAACGCGGCGTCCACGCTGTTGAGCGTCATCACCACGGTCAGCGGCCCGGTTGCTTCGACCTTGGCGATGTTCTTGTTCAGGCTCATGCCGTTGAAGTAGGGGAACTCGGTGGGGTAGGCCTTGCGGAACGGATGCTGCGGGTCAAGCATGCGGTTGAAGGTAAACAGCACGTCGTCGGCGTTGAAATCCCGGGTCGGCGTGAAGTAATCCGTGGTGTGGAATTTCACCCCTTCGCGCAGGTGGAAGGTGTACTTCAAGCCGTCTTCGGAAATGTCCCAGCTTGTCGCCAGGCCGGGGACTACGTTGGTCGCGCCTTTTTCAAACTCGGCCAGGCGGTTGTACAGCGGCTCGGCCGCATCGTTGTCGGTGGCCGTGGTGTATTGCGCGGTGTCGAAACCGGCAGGGCTGCCTTCGGAACAGAACACCAGGCTGCCGCCGGCGGCCTGGGCTGCGGAGGTCGCGGCCAACAGGCCGGTGCCCAGCAATGCGGATAAAACCAAGGTATGGCGCATGACGCTCCCTCTCTCGTTCGGGGTGTTTGACAGTGAACCGGTGTCCTTCCGGGGACAGGTCCGGCGCACTGAGCTCATTCCATTGCGTAGCGATGCCGCAGGGCTGGCAAGTCGCCCCGGTGACGACGGTATGAGCCGTGGGCCGGGCGGTAAATGCGTAATACCTGAAAGACTCGTGGGAAAAGGCGATACGTCCTAAACCGACTGCTGTGGTACGCAGTGCTTTTGGATGTAGGCGATTTCCTGAGTCTTGGTCTCGGCAGATAAAGCAACGGCGACGTTGAGAACGCCGCCGTTGCTTGTCTTTATTTGCTGACGCTGACGCCGTAGAAGGAGTTCAAGCCAAAGGGGCTGATCTTGAAATCCTGCACGTTGGCGCGCATGGGTTGATACACCGTCGAGTGAGCGATAGGTGTCATCGGCACAGCATCCTTGAGGACGTGTTGCGCCTGTTTGTACAGTTCGGTGCGCTTGGCCTGGTCGGTGGTGCGCTTGGCTTCCTTCACGAGGCCGTCGAACTTCTTGTCACACCATTTGGAGAAGTTGTTGCCGGCCAGCGAGTCGCAGCCGAACAGCACGTTGAGCCAGTTGTCCGGGTCACCGTTGTCACCGCTCCAGCCAATGATCATGGCCTGGTTCTCGCCACCTTTGGAACGCTTGATATATTCGCCCCATTCATAGCTGACGATGTTGACGTTCAGGCCGATTTTCTTCCAGTCGGACTGCAGCATCTCGGCCATCAACTTGGCGTTCGGGTTGTACGGACGCTGCACCGGCATCGCCCACAGGGTGATGTTGGTGCCTTCCTTGACGCCGGCTTCCTTGAGCAGCTCCTTGGCTTTCTCAGGGTCGTACTTGGCATCCTTGATGGTGGTGTCGTAGGACCATTGGGTCGGCGGCATGGCGTTGACCGCCAGCTGGCCGGCGCCCTGGTAGACCGAGTCGATGATCTGCGGCTTGTTGACCGCCATGTCCAGCGCCTGGCGGACCTTCAGGTTGGCCAGCACGTTCGGCTCGTTGCTGCCCTTGATCTTGTCCATCACGTTGTAGGCGATGTAGCCCAGGTTGAAACCGGCCTGGTCAGGCATCTTCAGCGTCTTGTCTTCCTTCAGGGCCTTGAGGTCGGCCGGGCGTGGGAAGAGGGTGATCTGGCATTCGTTTTTCTTGAGCTTCTGCATGCGCACCGACGGGTCGGTGGTGATGGCGAAGATCAGGTTGTCGATCTTGACGTCGTCAGGCTTCCAGTAGTCCTTGTTCCCGGTGTAGCGGATGTTGGAGTCTTTCTGGTAGCTCTTGAACACGAACGGGCCAGTGCCGACCGGCTTCTGGTTGATGTCCGGGGCCTTGCCTTCCTTGAGCAGTTGGGCGCCGTATTCGGCGGACTGGATCGAGGCGAAGCTCATGGCCATGTTCTGGATGAACGCGGCGTCTACATCCTTGAGGGTGAACTTGACGGTGTGGTCGTCGACTTTATCGATCTTGGTGATGTTGGTGTCCATCCCCATGTCGGTGAAGTACGGGAATTCGGTCGGGTACGCCTTACGGAACGGGTCGTCCTTGTTGATCATGCGGTTGAACGTGAACAGCACGTCGTCGGCATTGAACTCACGGGTCGGCTTGAAGTACGGGGTGGTGTGGAACTTGACGCCTTCACGCAGGTGGAAGGTATAGGTGAGGCCGTCTTCGGAAATGTCCCACTTGGTGGCCAGGCCAGGAATCACGGCGGTGCCGCCGCGCTCAAACTGGGTCAGGCGGTTGAACATGGTTTCTGCAGAGGCGTCGAAGTCGGTTCCGGTGGTGTACTGACCAGGGTCGAAACCGGCCGGGCTGCCTTCGGAGCAGAACACCAGGTTAGTCGCGGCGGAAGCGAAAGGAGCGCTGGCTAACAAGCCTGCGCCGACTAAAAACGGAATGACCGCGTGTTTAAGCATGTTGGCCTCATGATTTGTTGTCATTTTTGGATTTGAGGGCGACCTCGTGAGTCGTCCTGCGGATACTTATGCAGGCCCCATACCCAATGCAAGATCCAGAGCGGTTACAAGTCTGAAACAGTGGCACGAACGTACCTTAATGTCGCATCTTTGTAACTTCTGACGCATTTGACCGTTTGCGCAGGCTTTTTTGGGGCGAAACGCGCTCCTTGGCGGTGCGGCGCAAGACCGCTACGCACCGCCATGGGGCGGGTTTTACTTGTTCAAACCCACGCCGTAGAAGGGTGTGAGGCCAAATGGGCTGAGTTTGAAATCCACCACTTCCTTGCGTATCGGCTGGAACACCGTTGAGTTGGCAATGGGCGTGATGGGCACTTGCTGCTTGAGGATTTTCTGCGCCTGCTGGTACAGGTCGATCCGTTTTTGCCGGTCGGTCGACACCTTGGCTTGCTGGACCAGTCGGTCGTAGGCCGGGTCGCACCACTTGGCGTAGTTGCTGCCCTTGACCGCCGCGCAGCTATAAAGCACGCCCAGCCAGTTGTCCGGGTCGCCATTGTCGCCGGTCCAACCGTAGATCATCGCGTCATGCTCACCGTTCTTGGCGCGCTTGATGTATTCGCCCCATTCGTAGCTGACGATGTTGGCCTTGATGCCGATCTTGGCCCAATCCTGCTGGATCATTTGCGCCGACATCCGCGCGTTCGGGTTGGAGGCGCGCTGCACCGTCATCGCCCACAAATCAATGGTTGTACCGGGCGCAACCCCGGCTTCCTTGAGGAGCGCCTTGGCCTTGGTCACGTCATGGGGCGCGTCCTGGATCGCCGGGTCGAATGACCATTGGGCCGGCGGCAAGGCGTTTTGCGCCAGTTGCCCGGCGCCCTGGTACACAGCCTTGATGATTGCCGGCTTGTCGATGGCCATGTCCAGCGCCTGGCGGACCTTGAGCTGGTCCAGCGGCGGGTGCGTCACGTTGTAGGCGAGAAAGCCCAGGTTGAAGCCGGGCTGCTTGAGCACCCGCAGGTTCGGGTCCTGCTCCATCACCTCAATGTCGGCGGGGCGCGGATAACCGCTGACCTGGCATTCGCCACGCTTGAGCTTTTGCAGGCGCACGGCGGCGTCCGGGGTGATGGAAAAAATCAGGTTGTCGAGCTTCACGTCCTCGGGTTTCCAGTACGCGGTGTTGGCGGCGTAGCGGATCTGCGAGTCCTTCTGGTAACGCTTGAACACGAACGGCCCGGTGCCGACGGGTTTCTGGTTCAGGTCGCCGGCCTTGCCTTCCTTCAACAGCTGCGCCGCGTATTCGGCGGATTGCACCGAGGCAAAACTCATCGCCAGATTCTGCACGAAGGCCGCATCGACGTTGTTCAGGCTGAAACGCACGGTGTGCTCGTCGACTTTCTCGACGTTTTTGATCGTGGTGTTCAGGCCCATGTCGGTGAAGTACGGCGACTCGGTGGGGTAGGCCTGGCGGAACGGATGTTGCGGATCGAGCAGACGCTGGAAAGTGAACAGCACGTCGTCGGCGTTGAAGTTGCGGGTGGGGGTGAAGTAGTCGGTGGTGTGAAATTTCACGCCGTCGCGCAGGTGGAAGGTGTAGGCCAGGCCATCGGCGGACACGTCCCAACTCGTCGCCAAACCGGGCTCGACCTCGGTACCGCCGCGCTTGAATTGGGTGAGGCGATTGAAAACGGTTTCGGCCGAGGCGTCGAAGTCGGTGCCGCTGGTGTATTGGCTGGGATCGAAGCCGGCGGGGCTGGCTTCGGAGCAGTAGACCAGGGTGGTCGCGGCCTGGGCCAGTGGGGCGCTGCCGATCAGGGCCAGGGCGAGCAGGAGGGGCTTGAAGGTGGTTCTGTCCATGAAATCCCTTGGGGGCGGTGAGGTTTTCAGCAGAGTAGCGTTGCGGGCGGGGGTGTTGGAAATATCGAAAAGTGAGGGGGACTGTTGGGTTTGGGCATAGCCTCTTGGACGAGGCGGCCAGATAGCCGGCCTGGTTCTTCCTGCTGTACTCCGATCAAACTGTGGGAGCGAGCTTGCTCGCGATGGCGGCCTTCCAGTCGGGTACATATCCATTGCTGCGGTAACGGCTACTTAGGGTTCCGCCCTTACGGCGGGTCACTTTTGGAAGAGCGCCAAAAGTAACCAAAAGCGCTTTGCCCCACCACTCGGCACCTCGCTTAGGCTCGGTGTGCCCTCACTCCGGCATCGCTCCGTGGGCCCGCCGCGAAGGGCCATCCATGGCCCAGCGCGGCTATCCCGGCATCCATGCCGGGATGCCCACTGCGCAATGCCTGCGTTCGGCCATCGTGGTTAACGGGGCCCCCAGATCAAAAGCCGGGCCGAGGCGGCCTTATAGCCGACCTGGCTCTTGCGGTCGTGCACCCTTCAAATCTGTGGGGGCAAAGCTTGCTCGCGAGGCGGCCTGGTAGCCGACCTGGCTCTCCCGGTCATATCCCAATCCATTGTGGGAGCGAGCCTGCTCGCGAAGGCGGCCTAGTAGCCGGCCTATCTCTCACGAATGTACCCGATCAGTTGTGTGTGGGTTTGTTCGCGAAGGTGGCCTGAAAGCCCAGGTATGAAGGCTGGTCATTTCATGCCTAAGAAAAATATTTTGACTTTTCAAGGCGGCCGAATCTTTCGCTGTCCACATTCCATAAAACGTGGACAGTTCTCTCGTGCTGTTTTTGGAGATGTCAAAACTATTGTGCGACTCCGTTCTGAGAAGACCCCAGCAGAGGTCGAAGCAATATGCCTATGTCCCGCCGACCACCAAACCCGTGGCGAGGGAGCTTGCTCCCGCTGGGGCGCGAAGCGGCCCCAAGAGCAGCGACTGCATCCATCTGACGTACCGAGGTGTCAGGTTTGGGGCTGCTGCGCAGCCCAGCGGGAGCAAGCTCCCTCGCCACGGGCCGCGCCAAGAAGGGGGATGAGTCATTCATCTGTGTCGGAAGGATCACCGGCCCGGAAACGAAACATCCCACAGCTTTTTAGGGTTGCCGGTCGGAAGTGGGGTCTCTAACCTTTGAACGTCGCTGCCAAAGCAGCGACCGGGCGTGAGAAACCCGAATAATAGGCATCCAGCCTCTGTACCTGCATAATTGCCGCCAGCTTATCCGCTGTCTGTAATGCGTTATGGCGGCTGTGTGCGGGCAGGCTTCGGTCTGGCCGAGTACCTATTCTCGGATTTCTCACCCCTGCACATAGCTGCCACCACTTTGCCGAGTGAGAAACGGCAAGTGATGGTCTTCATCACTCAATAGGTACAAATTAAATGGATAAGTCAGTCCCCGATCCCCCCTTCAACAGAACAAACCCGCTAGCAGAATTCGACGCCATCGAAGACCTGCTGAAAGACCGAGCCGCCGCCGATCGGGCCCTCGATCATTACCTCAACCCAAAGCCTCCAAAGCCCAGTACCGATCCACGCATCGATAGCCTGTTCTCCGTTACCGCCAAGGCCGACACCGATACGCTGTTGACCAGCACTTCCGAAACCCTGGCCTCGATCAAGACCATGGCCGAGGACCTGGCGTTTGAAGTGGAGGGCACCCGGCGCAGCGTGGCGCTGGGGATTCATCAGTTGGTGGAGTTGTGCCAGTTGCTGGTGGACAAGGCGCTTGATCAGCTTGAGGTACCGGCCACCCCGGCGCCGTGATCCTCCTGTGGCGAGGGAGCTTGCTCCCGCTGGGGCGCGAAGCGGCCCCAACAGCAGCGACTGTATCCATCTGATACACCGAGTTGTCAGGTTTGGGGCCGCTGCGCAGCCCAGCGGGAGCAAGCTCCCTCGCCACGGGAGTTTTGTCGCAGGGCTTCAGGGTTCAGCCAGTACGAAGCTGGCTGAACCCGCTGTCCATCATCACTGCATCAACACCTCAACCACACCATCCGCCGTCATCGTCACCTTGCTGGTGCCCGCTTCCACTTCCGGTGTCACCGACTCGGCATCCATCGACGCCGCTTTCATCATCATTTGCGGGCGCATGTACGGTTGTGGATAGCCGTTGGTGTTGAAGTTCAGGTTGACGATCTTGTAGCCCTTGCCGCCCAGGGCTTCGGTGGCCAGTTGAGCACGGGCCTTGAAGGCGTTGACGGCATCCTTGAGCAGGGCGTCTTCGCTGGTCTGGCGGGTGGCGGTGGCGATGGCGAAGTCCATGCCGGCCATTTTCATGTCGGTGAGCAATTCGCCGGTGAGTTTGGACAGGGCGGCGAAGTCGGCGCTTTCCAGGCGCAGTTCGGCGCGTTCGCGCCAGCCGGTGATTTTCCCGCCTTTATTGTCGTAGATCGGGTAACTGTTGCGGCTGCCCTGGCTCAAGTTGACGCCCTTGACCTGTTTGGCCTGGCCGATGGCTTTGTTCAGCGTGGTGCTGACGGCCGCGGCGAGCTTGGCCGGGTCGGTATTCTGCTCTTCGGTGTAGAGGGTGACGATCATCAGGTCGCGGGCCACTTCCTGGCTGGCTTCGGCGCGCAGGGAGATCTGGTTGTAGTGCAGCTCATCGGCGGCCAGGGCCGGCAGGCTGGCGACGGTGCCGAGGCTGAGGGCGAGCAGGGCGGCGGGGCGACTGAACGTGTGCATGAAAGCTCCTTGGGAAAAAATGCAGCTTCAAGCTACTAGCTTCAAGCTGCAAGTAAAAGCTTGTAACTGTAGCCTCTGGCTTGCAGCTTGCAGCTTGCAGCTTGCAGCTTGCAGCTTGCAGCTTGCAGCTTGCAGCTTGCAGCTTGCAGCTTGCAGCTTGCAGCTTGCAGCTTGCAGCTGCTCCCTGTGGCGCTTTGCCGCATATCTGCCTCTGCCCACCGCGCCTTGGTTATACTCCGTGCGATCCGCCTGGAGCGCTCATCAGGAGAGCTCATGCTCGCCCCTTTGCAAATGACTTCCGCTTCTCGCCAGAACCTCTGGCGCCTGACGTTTATCCGCATTCTGGTCCTCGCGGCCCAGGCCGGCTCGGTGGGGCTCGCCTATTGGTTCGACCTGCTGCCGCTGCCCTGGCTGCAATTGGCGATCACGTTGGTTTTCTCCAGCGTACTCTGCGCGTTGACGGCGATTCGCCTGCGTACCTCGTGGCCGGTGACCGAACTTGAATACGCCGTGCAACTGGCCTGCGACCTGTTTATCCACAGTGCGTTGCTGTACTTCTCCGGCGGCTCCACCAACCCTTTCGTGTCGTATTACCTGGTGCCGTTGACCATTGCGGCGGTGACGCTGCCATGGCGTTTTTCGCTGATCCTGTCCGGGATCGCCCTGGCGTTGTACACCTTGCTGCTGGCGCGGTTCTATCCGCTGGAAACCTTCCCCATCGCCCGGGAAAACCTGCAGATCTACGGCATGTGGCTGAGTTTTGCCCTGGCTGCGGCGGTCATCACCTTTTTTGCCGCGCGCATGGCTGAAGAGCTGCGTCGCCAGGAAGAGCTGCGGGCCATTCGCCGTGAAGAAGGCCTGCGGGACGAGCAATTGCTGGCCGTAGCAACCCAGGCCGCCGGCGCCGCCCATGAACTGGGCACGCCGTTGGCGACCATGAGCGTGTTGCTCAAGGAAATGCGCCAGGACCATAAAGACCCGGCGTTGCAGGAAGACCTCAGCGTGCTGCAGGACCAGGTCAAACTCTGCAAGGAAACCCTGCAATACCTGGTGCGCGCCGCCGAGGCCAACCGTCGGCTGGACATCGACATGCAGGCAGTCACGTTCTGGCTCGACGATGCCCTTAACCGCTGGCACCTGATGCGCCCCGAAGCCAGTTACCGCTTCCAGTGCCTGGGCAAGGGCACGGTGCCGCGCATGGCGCCGCCGCCGGACTTGACCCAAGCGCTGCTGAACCTGCTGAACAATGCCGCCGACGCCTGCCCCGAAGGGTTGGAAGTGGTGTTGGACTGGGATGCCTATGAACTGACGATCTGCATCCGCGACCACGGCGCCGGTGTGCCGCTGGCGATTGCCGAGCAGATCGGCAAACCGTTTTTCACCACCAAGGGCAAAGGTTTCGGCCTGGGCCTGTTCTTGAGCAAGGCCAGCGTGACACGCGCCGGCGGCTCGGTGAAACTCTACCCCCATGAGGAAGGCGGCACGCTCACCGAGCTGCGCCTGCCCCATGCCGACCGAGGAGACGAATATGAGTGACGAGATCCAAGTCGACGGCGAAGAACTGCCGCACCTGCTGCTGGTGGATGACGACGCCACCTTCACCCGCGTCATGGCCCGCGCCATGTCCCGTCGCGGTTTTCGGGTCAGCACCGCCGGCTCCGCCGAAGAGGGCCTGACCATCGCCCAGGCCGACCTGCCAGACTACGCCGCGCTTGACCTGAAGATGGACGGCGATTCGGGCTTGGTGCTGTTGCCCAAGTTGCTGGAGCTGGACCCGGAAATGCGCGTGGTGATCCTCACCGGTTATTCGAGCATCGCCACCGCTGTCGAAGCCATCAAGCGCGGTGCCTGCAATTACTTGTGCAAACCGGCGGATGCCGATGACGTGCTGGCGGCGCTGCTGTCCGAGCACGCCGACCTTGACACCCTGGTGCCGGAAAACCCCATGTCGGTGGATCGCCTGCAATGGGAGCACATCCAGCGCGTGTTGACCGAGCACGAAGGCAACATCTCCGCCACGGCCCGCGCCCTGGGCATGCACCGCCGCACCTTGCAGCGCAAATTGCAGAAGCGTCCGGTGCGTCGCTGAACCTGCGCTGAACGAATGCTGTCCACCCTCGCGATATATCGGGCCGTTGCTCTATGATCGGCCCGAGTTTTTTCATTATTGAGCCCTAACCATGAATCAGAACGCTGAATATTCCGCGGTCAATGACGCGGTGCGCGGCCAGTTTTTCCGCCGTGTCTGGCAAATGACCACGCCATACTGGCGCAGTGAGGAGAAGGGCAAGGCCTGGACGCTGCTGATCGCCGTGATCGCGCTGTCGCTGTTCAGCGTGGCGATCTCGGTGTGGATCAACAGTTGGTACAGGGATTTCTACAACGCCCTTCAAGAGAAGGACACCGCGGCTTTCTGGCGGTTGATCCTGTATTTCTGCGGCATCGCGGCGGTGGCGATCCTTGGCGCGGTGTACCGTTTGTACCTCACGCAGATGCTCACCATCCGCTGGCGGGCCTGGCTCACCGAGCAGCACTTCGCCCGTTGGCTCGCTGACAAGAATTACTATCGACTGGAGCAGGGCGGTTACACCGATAACCCGGACCAGCGGATTTCCGAGGACCTCAACAGTTTTACCACCAACACCTTGAGCCTGGGCCTGGGGCTGCTGCGCACCGTGGTCAGCCTGGTGTCGTTCTCGGTCATCCTGTGGGGCGTTTCCGGCAGTATTGAAGTGTTCGGCTACACCATTCCCGGCTACATGTTCTGGTGCGCGCTGGTGTACGCGGCGGTCGGCAGTTGGCTGACGCACCTGATCGGCCGTCGCCTGATCGGCCTGAACAACAACCAGCAGCGCTTCGAAGCCGACCTGCGTTTCTCCATGGTGCGGGTGCGCGAGAACGCCGAGAGTATCGCGCTGTATGGCGGCGAGCCCAACGAGAATCGTCGCTTGAGCGGTCGTTTCGGCCTGGTCTGGCATAACTTCTGGGACATCATGCGGGTGTCCAAGCGACTGACGTTCTTCACCTCCGGTTATGGGCAGATCGCGATTATCTTTCCGTTCATCGTCGCCGCCCCGCGTTATTTCGCCGGCAAGATCCAACTGGGCGAGCTCATGCAGATCAACTCGGCGTTCGGTAACGTGCAGGAGAATTTCAGTTGGTTCATCACCGCCTACGCCGATCTTGCCGCGTGGCGCGCCACCTGTGATCGCTTGTTGAGCTTCCGCCAGGCGATGAGCGACAACGAAGACCGCGTGCCTGCCATCGATGTGCAGAACCAGGGTAACGAGCTGAACGTACGCAACCTCGGGCTGGACCTGAGCGATGGTCGCCATTTGCTGACCCACGCCGAGCTGGATGTCGAACCGGGCGAGCGGGTGATGCTCAGCGGTCGTTCCGGCAGCGGCAAGTCCACCTTGCTGCGCGCGATGGGGCATCTGTGGCCTGCCGGGCATGGCAGCATTCGATTGCCGGCGGCCCGTTATCTGTTCCTGCCGCAAAAGCCTTACTTGCCGATTGGCAGCCTGCGCGAAGTGCTGAGTTATCCACAAGCCGGCGACGTTTACCCCAACGAGCGTTATGCACAGGTGCTGGAAACCTGTCGCCTGCCGCACCTGATCCCGCGGCTGGATGAAAGCAACCACTGGCAGCGCATGCTCTCGCCCGGTGAGCAACAACGCCTGGCCTTTGCCCGCGCATTGCTTTACGCGCCGTTATGGTTGTACATGGACGAAGCCACGTCGGCGATGGATGAAGAAGACGAGGCGACGCTGTACCAGGCGCTGATCGACCAGCTGCCGGGCCTGAGCATTGTCAGTGTTGGCCACCGAAGCAGTTTGAAACGTTTCCATCCGCGACATGTGCGTATCGAAAATGGCCAACTGGTGGAGCAGGCCGTGACCGCCTGACCACCCAAGACCTGTGGGAGCGAGCTTGCTCGCGATAGCGGTAGGTCGGTTAATTTTGCGGTGACTGACCCGCCGCCATCGCGAGCAAGCTCGCTCCCACAAGGGTTTGGGGTGAACCGGGTGTTTAGGTCTACCACCAATCCCATGTGGGAGCGAGCTTGCTCGCGATGCAGCCGACTCGGTGCCAGCATCCGACTCGCCACTGCACCCCCGGTGATCGTACAACCACGTTGCGCTATGATGTTGTCATTCAGCCGCTTGCCGAGACACAGACACAATGGAAAACCCGATCGACGTACCCCGCCTTCCCCGCAAGCGCCGCAGCCTGGCGCAGGAGCTGGTGACGGTCCTGACCGAGCAGATTCGCGACGGCCTGCTCAAGCGTGGCGATAAATTGCCCACCGAGTCGGCGATCATGGAAGCCCATGGCGTCAGCCGCACCGTCGTGCGCGAGGCGATCTCCCGGTTGCAGGCGGCCGGCCAGGTGGAAACCCGCCACGGCATTGGCACTTTCGTGCTGGACACGCCCAGCCCGAGCGGCTTTCGCATCGACCCGGCCACGGTGGTCACCTTGCGTGATGTACTGGCGATCCTGGAATTGCGCATCAGCCTGGAGGTGGAATCCGCCGGGCTGGCGGCGCAGCGCCGCAGTGACGAGCAGTTGGCGACGATGCGCGCCGCCCTCGACGCCTTGAAGGAAAGCGCCGCCCACGCCAGCGACGCAGTGGCCTCGGACTTCGCCTTCCACCTGGAAATTGCCCTGTCCACCGGTAACCGCTATTTCACCGACATCATGACCCACCTGGGCACCAGCATCATCCCGCGTACCCGGCTGAACTCGGCGCGCCTGGCCCATGACGACCAGCAGCACTACATGGACCGCCTGAGCCGCGAGCACGAGGAAATCTACGAAGCCATTGCCCGCCAAGACTCCGACGCGGCCCGTGCGGCGATGCGTCTGCACCTGACCAACAGCCGCGAAAGGCTGCGCCAGGCTCATGAAGAGGCGCAGGCGCAGGGCTGAAACGCTCACTGTTCTTGTGGCGAGGGAGCTTGCTCCCGCTGGGCCTGTAGGAGCTGTCGAGCGAAGCGAGGCTGCGATCTTTCCCCAGACACCTGAGTCGCAAGTGAAAGATCAAAAGATCGTCCGAACGCGGCCCGAGCCTTCGGCAGCTCCTACACGCGGTCTACGCCTCGATCCGCAACATCAGCGGGTCGGATTTATCGTTATCCCAGCCGCTCTCATAGCTAACCTCGTAACGAAGCTCGACCGATTTGCCTTTGAAAGCTGCCAAATCGGCGCCAGTTAACGTCACTGTCACATCCTTGCGTGGCGTCCCTTCCTCACCCTCGGTCAGAGGTGTAAACGCGCCTACCGTCGTTGAAGACGTCGAGCTGACGCCCAGAGTCAGTTGGGCGTTCGAGTACGGTTCGAAAGCAGCATCGGGAATCTTCACGGTTACCGTCTTTATCTTTGACAGGCTGATCGTGACTTCTCCTGTGGCCGGAAAATCCTTGAGCGTGGGCTTCGCATACGTTGTCATGATGTCACTCCTGGTCGTCGCAGATGGGCGACTCACTTGGAAATAGTGAAAGGGACTGCGAAAGAGGCTACGAAAGGGGCTACGGCCGTGCACCGCGCAGCCTAGCCTGCGTTATGCCCCCATGCCGCAACGGCGCCTACTGGCAGAGTTGACAGTGACGACGAGCGGTCGTGGTGGCCCGGTCGGCAAGTTTCATCCGTCTTCCCATCTCCCTCAAAAGCCCCAATCTACAAGGCTCCGCGCCAAACACCCCCAACCCGACACCCGACAAAAGACGAAATGCAGTTGACGTCCGCATTTTAAGTTGTACGATGACTTACAACTTCTCAGCGAAGCTAACCGTTTCCTACAACACATCATTTGCGTCCAGGGTGTTCGAATAATGAATCCACAAGAACTGAAGTCCATCCTCTCGTCTGGCCTGCTGTCGTTCCCGGTCACCGATTTCACTGCCAATGGCGATTTCAATCGCGACAGCTACATCAAGCGCCTCGAGTGGCTGGCCCCGTATGGCGCCTCTGCACTGTTCGCAGCGGGCGGCACCGGTGAATTCTTCTCCCTGGCCGCCAGCGAGTATTCCCAAGTCATCAAGACTGCCGTCGATACCTGCGCCACCAGCGTGCCAATCCTCGCCGGTGTCGGCGGTGCGACCCGCCAGGCCATCGAATACGCTCAGGAAGCCGAGCGCCTGGGCGCCAAGGGCCTGTTGCTGCTGCCGCACTACCTGACCGAAGCCAGCCAGGACGGCGTTGCCGCCCACGTTGAAGCCGTGTGCAAATCGGTAAAAATCGGCGTGGTGGTGTACAACCGCAACGTCTGCCGCCTGAACGCCACTCAGCTGGAACAACTGGCCGAGCGCTGCCCGAACCTGATCGGTTACAAGGACGGCCTGGGCGACATCGAACTGATGGTGTCGATCCGTCGTCGCCTCGGCGATCGTTTCAGCTACCTGGGTGGCCTGCCGACCGCTGAAGTCTATGCCGCGGCCTACAAGGCCCTGGGCGTGCCGGTCTACTCCTCGGCGGTGTTCAACTTCATCCCGAAGACCGCGATGGATTTCTACCACGCCATTGCCCGTGACGATCACGAGACCGTCGGCAAGATCATCGACGACTTCTTCCTGCCTTACCTGGACATCCGCAACCGCAAGGCCGGTTACGCAGTGAGCATCGTCAAGGCCGGCGCGAAGATCGTGGGTTATGACGCGGGCCCTGTGCGCACCCCGCTGACCGACCTGCTGCCAGAAGAATACGAAGCCCTGGCCGCGCTGATCGACAAGCAAGGCAAGCAGTAACAGACCCGACAAGGCCGCTGAGCAATCAGCGGCTTTTTGCGTAAGGCTTGTCGTTCCCACGCCCTGCGTGGGAATGCCGCCAGGGATGCTCTGCGTCCCTAGACCGCTTTTGTAGAAGGAGTAGCTCCGTGGCAGATTCAAAGCGTTTCGATAACTACATCAACGGTCAGTGGGTGGCCGGTGCCGACTATTGCACCAACATCAACCCGTCTGACTTGTCCGATGTCATCGGTGAATACGCCAAGGCTGACGCAGCGCAAGTCAACGCCGCCATCGAAGCCGCCCGCGCCGCGTTCCCGGCCTGGTCGACCTCGGGCATCCAGGCCCGTCACGATGCGCTGGACAAAGTCGGCACCGAGATTCTCGCCCGCCGCGAAGAACTCGGCCAACTGCTGGCCCGGGAAGAGGGCAAGACCCTGCCCGAAGCCATCGGCGAAGTGACCCGCGCCGGCAATATTTTCAAATTCTTCGCCGGTGAGTGCCTGCGCCTGTCGGGCGATTACGTGCCGTCGGTGCGCCCGGGCGTCAACGTCGAAGTGACCCGCGAAGCCCTCGGTGTGGTCGGCCTGATCACGCCGTGGAACTTCCCGATCGCCATCCCTGCCTGGAAGATCGCTCCGGCCCTGGCCTACGGCAACTGCGTGGTGATCAAGCCCGCCGAGCTGGTGCCGGGCTGCGCCTGGGCCCTGGCCGAGATCATTTCCCGCGCCGGTTTCCCGGCCGGTGCGTTCAACCTGGTGATGGGCAGCGGCCGTGTGGTCGGTGAAGTCCTGGTCAACAGCCCTAAAGTCGACGGCATCAGCTTCACCGGCTCCGTGGGCGTGGGCCGGCAGATCGCCGTCAACTGCGTGTCGCGCCAAGCCAAGGTGCAGTTGGAGATGGGCGGCAAGAACCCGCAAATCATCCTCGACGACGCCGACCTCAAGCAGGCCGTCGAGCTGGCGGTGCAGAGCGCGTTCTACTCCACCGGCCAGCGTTGCACGGCGTCGAGCCGGCTGATCGTCACCGCCGGCATCCACGACAAGTTCGTCGCGGCCATGGCCGAGCGCATGCAGTCGATCAAGGTTGGCCACGCGTTGAAAGCTGGCACTGACATCGGCCCGGTCGTTTCCGAAGCCCAGCTCAACCAGGACTTGAAGTACATCGACATCGGCCAGAGCGAAGGTGCGCGGCTGGTCAGCGGTGGTGGCGTGGTGATTTGCGATACCGAGGGTTACTTCCTGGCGCCGACGCTGTTCGCCGACAGCGAAGCTTCGATGCGCATCAGCCGCGAAGAGATCTTCGGCCCGGTGGCCAACGTCGTGCGCGTGGCCGACTACGAGGCGGCGCTGGCGATGGCCAACGACACCGAGTTCGGTCTGTCGGCCGGTATCGCCACCACCTCGCTGAAGTATGCCAACCACTTCAAGCGCCATTCCCAGGCGGGCATGGTGATGGTCAACCTGCCGACCGCCGGCGTGGATTACCACGTGCCGTTCGGCGGGCGCAAAGGTTCGTCCTACGGTTCGCGCGAGCAGGGTCGCTATGCGCAAGAGTTCTACACCGTGGTGAAGACCTCCTACATCGGCTCCTGATACACCGCAACACCCTAGGAGCTGTAGGAGCTGTAGGAGCTGTAGGAGCTGTAGGAGCTGTAGGAGCTGCCGAGTGCAACGAGGCTGCGATCTTTCCCCTGACAATTGAGTCGTGAGCGAAAGATCAAAAGATCAAAAGATCAAAAGATCGCAGCCTCGCTGCACTCGGCAGCTCCTACAAGCTCTTACAAGCTCTTACAAGCTTCCTACAGGGCTTAACACAACATTTACCCGCATAAAAATAAATAGTGGGAGTACTGTTACATGCAAGCGACCAAGCCGACTCACGTCCGCTATTTGATCCTGCTCATGCTGTTTTTGGTGACAACGATCAACTATGCCGACCGCGCCACCATCGCCATCGCAGGCTCCAGCCTGCAAAAAGACCTCGGCATCGATGCCGTCACCCTCGGTTATATCTTCTCCGCCTTCGGCTGGGCCTACGTGGCCGGGCAGATTCCCGGTGGCTGGCTGCTCGACCGTTTCGGGTCGAAAAAAATCTATGCCTTGAGCATTTTCACCTGGTCGCTGTTTACCGTGCTGCAAGGCTATGTCGGTGAATTCGGCATGTCCACGGCCGTGGTTGCGCTGTTCATGCTGCGCTTTTTGGTGGGGCTGGCCGAAGCGCCGTCCTTCCCGGGCAACGCTCGGATCGTCGCGGCCTGGTTCCCCACCGCGGAACGCGGCACCGCCTCGGCGATCTTCAACTCGGCGCAGTACTTCGCCACCGTGTTGTTCGCACCGCTGATGGGCTGGATCGTCTACCGCTTCGGCTGGCAGCACGTGTTCATCGTGATGGGCGTGATCGGCATCGTGTTCTCGCTGATCTGGCTGAAAGTGATCTACAGCCCGCGCCAGCACCCGATGATCAACGAAGCCGAGTTCAATCACATCGCCGCCAATGGCGCAATGGTCGATATGGACCAGGACAAGGGCAAGGAAAAGAAAGCCGACGGTCCGAAGTGGGACTACATCCGCCAACTGCTGACCAACCGCATGATGCTCGGTGTGTACCTGGGCCAGTACTGCATCAACGGCATCACCTACTTCTTCCTGACCTGGTTCCCGGTGTACCTGGTCCAGGAGCGCGGCATGACCATCCTCAAGGCCGGTTTCATCGCGTCCTTGCCGGCCATCTGTGGCTTCATCGGCGGCGTGCTCGGCGGGGTGATTTCCGACTACCTGCTGCGCAAGGGCCACTCGCTGACCTTCGCCCGCAAGACGCCAATCATCGCCGGCCTGCTGGTGTCCAGCAGCATCGTGGCGTGCAACTACGTGGACATCGAATGGATGGTGGTGGGCTTCATGGCCCTGGCGTTCTTCGGTAAAGGCGTTGGCGCACTGGGCTGGGCCGTGGTCTCCGATACGTCGCCAAAACAGATCGCCGGCTTGAGCGGTGGCCTGTTCAACACCTTCGGCAACCTGGCGTCGATCACCACGCCAATCGTCATCGGCTACATCATCAGCGCCACAGGCTCGTTCAAGTGGGCACTGGTGTTCGTCGGTTGCAACGCGCTGGTGGCGGTGTTCAGCTACTTGGTCATCGTCGGGCCGATCAAGCGTGTCGTGCTCAAGGAGCCAACGGCCAAGGATGCCGATATTTCCAGCCTGTCTGAAGCCAAATCCTGAGGAGCGGCATCAATGCAACTGATTGAACATGCCGATTCGCCCCGTTACATCCGCCTGCACGAGCGGGACAACGTGGTGATCGTCGTCAACGACCAGGGCGTACCGGCCGGGACTGAATTCCCGGACGGCCTGGTTACTGTGGATTTCGTGCCGCAGAGTCACAAAGTCACCCTGGTGGACATTCCCGAGGGCGGCGAGGTGATTCGCTACGGCCAGGTCATCGGCTATGCGCTGCAGCCGATCCCGCGTGGTAGCTGGGTCAAGGAAGACCAGTTGCGCATGCCCACCGCGCCACCGCTGGACAGCCTGCCGCTGTCTACCGACGTGCCGGCGGCGGATGCGCCGCTGGAGGGCTACTCCTTCGAGGGGTATCGCAACGCCGACGGTACCGTCGGCACGCGCAACATCCTCGGTATTACCACCACGGTGCAATGCGTCACGGGTGTGTTGGACCACGCGGTCAAGCGCATCAAGGACGAGTTGCTGCCCAAGTACCCGAACGTCGATGACGTGGTCGCGCTGACCCACAGCTATGGCTGCGGCGTGGCGATCACCGCCACCGATGCCTACATCCCGATTCGTACCGTGCGCAACCTGGCGCGCAACCCGAACCTGGGGGGCGAGGCGCTGGTGATCAGCCTCGGCTGCGAGAAATTGCAGGCCGGGCAGGTCATGCACGAAGGTGACAGCTCGGTGGACCTCAGCGAGCCGTGGTTGTATCGCCTGCAGGATTCCAGCCACGGTTTCACCGAAATGATCGAGCAGATCATGGAACTGGCCGAGACGCGCCTGAAAAAACTCGACCAGCGCCGTCGCGAAACCGTGCCCGCCTCGGAGCTGATCCTGGGCATGCAATGTGGCGGCAGCGATGCGTTCTCCGGTATCACCGCCAACCCGGCCCTGGGCTATGCCTCGGACTTGCTGTTGCGGGCCGGCGCGACGGTGATGTTCTCCGAAGTCACCGAAGTGCGCGATGCGATCTACCTGCTGACCTCCCGGGCACAAACCCAGGAAGTCGCCCAGGAGCTGGTGCGCGAAATGGACTGGTACGACCGTTACCTGGCCAAAGGCGAGGCCGATCGCAGCGCCAACACCACGCCGGGCAACAAGAAGGGTGGGTTGTCGAACATCGTCGAGAAGTCTTTGGGCTCGATCGTCAAGTCCGGCAGCAGCGCAATCAACGGTGTGCTTGGCCCGGGCGAGCGATTCAAGCAAAAGGGCCTGATCTTCTGTGCCACGCCGGCCAGCGACTTTGTCTGCGGCACGCTGCAACTGGCGGCGGGGATGAACCTGCACGTGTTCACCACCGGCCGCGGCACGCCGTACGGCTTGGCCATGGCACCGGTGGTGAAGGTCTCGACCCGCACCGAACTGGCCCAGCGCTGGCCGGACCTGATCGACATCGACGCCGGCCGCATCGCCACTGGGCGCGCGACCATCGAAGAGTTGGGCTGGGAGCTGTTCCACTACTACCTGGACGTGGCCAGCGGCAAGAAACAGACCTGGGCCGAGCGGCACAAGCTGTACAACGACATCACGTTGTTCAACCCGGCGCCGATTACCTGATGCGGCGCTGATCGCGAGCAAGCTCGCTCCCACAGGGATGTGGCGTGAATGTGGGTTTTGCGACCGCTGGAGATCCAATGTGGGGTGAATGTGGGTTTTGCGATCGCAGGAGAACCAGTGTGGGAGCGAGCTTGCTCGCGATGGGGGCGGTACATTCAGCATTGATGCAAGCTGACCCGCCGCCTTCGCGAGCAAGCTCGCTCCCACAGGGATGTGGGGTGAATGTGGGTTTTGCGATCGCAGGAGAACCAGTGTGGGAGCGAGCTTGCTCGCGATGGGGGCGGTACATTCAGCATTGATGCAAGCTGACCCGCCGCTTTCGCGAGCAAGCTCGCTCCCACAGGGGATATGTGGTGAGTGTGGATTTGTGTTCGACGCAGGACAAATGTGGGAGCGAGCCTGCTCGCGAAGAGGCTCGACCAGACGCCAGTGCCGTGAGTGGCTTATCATTAGCCACCTAACGACACCCTTCTCAAGGTCCCCTGCATGCTGGCAATTTTCCTCGAAACCCTGAACATCACCGCACCGGTGTTTGCCATGCTGTTCCTGGGGACATTGCTCAAGCGTATCTACTGGATCAACGACAACTTCATCCACATCGCCTCGTCGCTGGTGTTCAATGTCACCATGCCGGCGCTGTTGTTTCTCGGCATTCTGCACGCCGACCTGCACGCGGCGTTGCAACCCGACCTGTTGATCTATTTCTCGATTGCCACCCTGGTGAGCTTTGCGATGGCCTGGGGCTGGGCGATCTGGCGCTGCCCGCGGGAGGATCGCGGCATCTACACCCAGGGCGCGTTTCGCGGCAACAACGGTGTGATCGGCCTGGCGCTGGCCGCGAGCATGTACGGTGACTACGGGATTTCCCTGGGGGCGATTCTCGCGGCGCTGGTGATTCTGTTCTACAACACCTTGTCGACCATCGTCCTGGCGGTCTACAGCCCGGTGATCAAGTCCGACCCGTGGAGCATCTGCAAAAGCGTGATCAGCAACCCGCTGATCATCAGCGTGATCGTCGCCGCGCCGTTCGCCTATTGGCAGATCGGCCTGCCGAACTGGTTCGAGACTTCGGCGAAGTATCTGTCACAAATGACCTTGCCCCTGGCGCTGATCTGCATTGGCGGCACGCTGTCGCTGGCCGCCTTGCGCAAGAGCGGCAAGATGGCCCTGAGCTCCAGCCTGGTGAAGATGGTCGGCTTGCCGCTGGTGACCACATTGGGTGCGTGGTTGTGGGGCTTTCGCGGGGCGGAGCTGGGGATCCTGTTCCTGTACTTCGGCAGCCCCACTGCCGCCGCCAGCTTCGTCATGGCCCGGGCGGCCGATGGCAACCATGAACTGGCGGCAGCGATCATCGTCATCACCACGCTGATGGCGGCGATTACCACCAACCTGGGGATCTTTGTGTTGCAGTGGGGTGGGTGGATCTAACAGGCGCTGTTTTCGACGTGATTGTTTCGTTGTCTGAATACCAATAGTGCATGCCGCTGCGCGGCAGATGGAAGATCTTCCTGTCAGCTTGGCGGCGCTGTATGACAAGGTCAGCCGTACAGAGCCCGCGCTGCTGCGCGCTCTGGTTACCGGCAGCGCAGAGCGCTTGGCCCCGACGATAAAAGAGCTGGGGCACTCAGCCATTTTGCCTGGCTGGCAACTGCGGGTCGTTGACGGCAACCATCTGCCATCCAGCGAAAAGCGTCTGGGCGCTTTGCGCCGTGAACGGGGCGCCGCTCGGCCTGGTTTTTCCGTGGTGGTCTACGACCCTGATCTGGACCAGGTCGTCGATCTTCAACCTTGTGAGGATGCCTACGCCAGCGAGCGTGTCAGCGTGCTGCCATTGCTGGAAAAGGCCTGTGCGGGGCAACTGTGGATGGCGGATCGGCTCTACTGCACGCTCCCCGTCATGGAGGCCTGCGAAGAGTCCGGGGCTTGCTTCATCATTCGCGAACCAAGCAAGCATCCACGTTTGCTTAAGGAAGATGACTGGCAAGAGCCTATCCCGGTGGTGGCGGGCTCCGTGCGCGAGCAAATCATCGAAGCTAAAGGTGGTCGCCGGTGGCGGCGTGTCGAACTGAGCCTGCTAAAGCCCACCGAATCTGGCGACACCACGCTGTTGTTCTGGAGCAACTTGCCCGACTCGATCAGTGCCGAGCAAATCGCCGATTTGTATCGTCGTCGCTGGAGCATCGAAGGAATGTTCCAGCGCCTGGAGTCGGTGCTGGACAGTGAAATCGAAACCTTGGGTAACCCCAAGGCAGCCTTGCTCGGGTTTGCATCCGCAGTGCTGGCCTACAACGTCTTGGCGGTGCTCAAGCGCAGCGTTGAACAGGCCCATCGCCAGGCAGTGCCCGACGATTGGGAGGCCTCGATTTTCCATCTGACGGTACAGGTACGCAGCGGTTATGAGGGCATGCAGATTGCCTTGCCGCCAGAGTCTTTATCGATCCCCATCCCCGAAGCGGGGCTGGCTCCGTACTTACTAGCGTTGGCGAAAAACGTCTTACCCAAAGCGGTCGCCAAAAGCAAACGGGGGCCGAAGGTGCCCAAATCAAAAGAGTGGCTTGAAGGCAAAGCCGCGAATGCCCATGTGTCGACGGATCGGGTGCTCAAGGCCGCTAAAGCCAAAAGACCTTGAAAGGGCTGGCCTTCAGGGCGGCACGAAGCAAAAGTCGAGGAATTCATTTTGGGCATCTGTAAGTCGAAGAGACGACGGACGGCATTACCAGCCCACACGCCACTGCTGTGCTGATCGCCTGTTGGCGACTTATCGAATTCAGCTTACGTCGGGCATTGAGCAGGTGAAAGTCGATGGTGCGTTCGGAACAGGTCAGGATGTGGCTGATCTCCCAGGTGGTCTTGCCTTCGCTGGCCCAGTACAGGCAGTCCATTTCCTTGGGCGTCAGGTCCTGGCGCGGTTGGGTGGGCCGTTGCAACTGATGTCGTATCCCGGCGAGCAGGTAGGGGATCAGCATGAACAATTGATAAACAGCAGGGTTGGAAAAGCCCTTCTGCTCGGTTACCTGCGTGTCGTCGAAGGCCACGCTCAATGTCCCCCTGAGCATTTCGTAGCGCAGCGGGATACTCACGCCGCTGCGTAGGCCGTGTTGCTCGCGTTGCTCCCAGAAGTGCCGGGAGCGTCCCCGTGCGAGCTGTCGCTCGCTGTCCCAAAAAAGCGGCACCAGTTCGCGTCGACAGTGCCTGAGTATCGGGTCGATCTCGATCAGCCCGTCGCAGCGGTAGTGCTCCAGCCAGTGCTTGGGAAAGGTGGTGATGAGGCCGGCAAGAGGGTCGGTATCCCTCGGCGCTGCCGGCCCCAGGCTGATGAGGTAGCTGCCGAAGCCGAGTTGGCGCAGCACTTTGTTCAGCAGGCGCTCCCAATCGCAACGGTTGGCATCCTTGGCGAGGCTCGTGAAGGCGGTCTGCGTAGCGGCACGCTCGGCCTGGGTCCGGCCGCAGGTTGGGGAGTGGTGTCTGTCCATAAATGGATCGCTCTAGTTTTAGCAGGAATGAGGCAGTCGGAGTAATGGAAAGAAGGGGCGCATGCCCCTTCCGGGTGGATCACTGGTGCACATGGCTCCGGATGAAACTGCGGAACAGCTCCAGGCCGTTTTCGGTGAGGATGCTTTCAGGGTGGAATTGCACGCCCTCCACCGGCAGGTGGCGATGGCGCACGCCCATGACATAGCGGTCGTCCGTGGATCTGGACGTGATCTCCAGGCAGTCGGGTAACGGCTGCTCGCTGATCATCAACGAGTGGTAGCGGGTCGCCCGAATCGCATGTGCCTGGGTGTGGTCATAGACGCCCTTGCCGTCGTTCTCGATCGTGCTCACCTTGCCGTGCATCACGTGCGGGGCCCGGCAAACCTGGGCACCGAAGGCCAGGCCGATGGCCTGGTGACCCAGGCACACACCCAACAGCGGCAGGCGCCCCTGAAAGTGCCTGATCACTTCGATGTAGCCCACATCTGCCGGATGCCCAGGCCCAGGGCCCAGCACGCAGAAATCCGGCGAGAACGCTTCAATGCGCTGGATGAGGTCCGGTACGTCGTGACGCTCGACGTGGGTTTCTAGCCCCAGTTGTTCCAGGTATTGGCTGATGATGAAGACGAAGCTGTCGTAGGCGTCGATCAAGAATACTTTCACAGCGTGATCTCCTGGCCGGTCACTGCCCGATAGACGGAACCCATCTTGTACAGCGTCTCTTTCCACTCAAGCTCTGGCACCGAATCGGCCACCACTCCGGCGGATGCACGCAAGTGGTACGTGCCCTCGTCGAAGACCGTCGAGCGAATGCACAGCGCGGTGTTGACGCTGCCATCGAAGCCGACCAGGCCAAGGGCCCCGGCATAAATGCCCCGGCGGTTGCTCTCCATCCCCTCGATCAGCTCCATTGCCCTGACCTTGGGCGCGCCAGACATGGTGCCCGCGGGGAACGAGGCCTTGATGACGTCGTAGGCATCCAGGTCCGGGCGCAGCAAGCCGCGAACGTTCGACACCATGTGGTAGAGGTGCGAGTACTCTTCCACCAGCATGAACTCATCGACCTCCAGCGAGCCGGCCTGGCACACGCGACCGATATCGTTGCGACACAGGTCGATGAGCATCAGGTGTTCGGCGCGCTCCTTCTCGGAGCGGGTCAGCTCCAGGACCAACTGAGTCGGATCGACGCCCGGCTTCTTGCCCACGGTGCCGGCGATCGGGCGCATCTCGATCAAGTCGTCCTTGATCCTGACGAACAGCTCCGGACTGGCGCCGATCAGGTCGATGCCGCCGACGTGGGCCAGGTACATGTAGGGGGAGGGGTTGCGCAGGCGCAGGTTCTGGTACACATCGAACGGCGAAACCTGCGAGCGGATGCGAATCTCATGGCCGAGCTGGATCTGGTAGACGTCGCCGGCGCGGATGTGCTCCATCGCCACTTCGACACGCTCGACGAATTGCTCCGGGGTCACCGTGCGCTCTTCCTCGAAGGCCTCGGGGTAGGGTTGCGGAGCCAGCGCCTCGGCTGCCGGGGTTGTGCTCAGGAAGGGGTAGTCCTCCAACGTACGGGGCGACCAGAGATCGTGGTTGTTGATCAGGGTTTCGACGATGCCATTGCTGTGTAAATAAACCAGGGTCTGATAGACCGACAGGGCAATGAGCGGGTAGTCGTAGGTCTGTTTGGCCAGATCGGGAAGCCGCTCGATCAGGCGAACGCAGTCGTAGGCGAAATAGCCGAAGAAGGCCAGGCTGGAAGGGGCATTGGACGCAGGCTGGAACGTTGCCTGGATCGCCCGGAGCAGGTTCCACGCCGCCTCGCTGTCGGGTAGATGGATCTTGTGTTCCTGGTCGACCTGCATACCCGCTTGCCGCAGGCTGGCGGACAAATGTTCACACAGGGGGGCGCAGCCTCGCAGTTGGGCCTGGCCCTCATTGATACGCACCTCGAAAAGCGGTTCGAGCCCGATGATCGTCGCCCGGCGATCACGGCTTGGGCCGGACAGTGATTCAAGAATGAAAACAGACTCGCGACCCAGTTGTTCCAGTGCATTTGCATATATGCCAAGTGCATCCGTGGGTCGACGTTCTTCGCGACGAAGAACATTCACGCCAATTAGATTTTTATTCACGGTTAATACCATATTCAAGGTGTAACGATTCAGGCGCTCGATTAAGAGAGCGCCACGGGAATATAAAGCGCGCAGGCACTTTAAATACGTATTGACGGATATTCTGAATAGACGGAGCGGACGCCGTTCATGTCGTGCGCACTAAAAAGCTTGCAATGGATTGCAACCAATTGTTGCGCAAGGCACGAGCGCCTTCGATTTCAGAGGGGAAGATCAGATGTTGCTGGCAGGCAGCAGACAGGCTCCGGTCTTCGCTAGATTAGCGACGCCAGATATTGCTTTTGAAGATGGCCAGGATGGCCCGGGAACAGCTGTCGGGATAGCTGTGGGAGGAACTGATAGCAGAAAGGTGATAGTACATTTTTAGACATCCCAGTCTTGGCTAAGCACTGCGGGAATAATGGGCAGTGCGGCGAAATTACCAGCGTGCCCTGGGACTGTCAACTGCTGAGGGAATATTAGTCTTTCATTCCTTTCTAAGTGTCGACGGGGCGAAGAGCTATCCCTACGCGTATGTAATCGCGCGTGCTTTTAACAAGAAACTCGTGCGCGCACAACTGCGAGATAGCGCAGCTGGGTATTTATAAGTTCTGTTACTAACGTAGCGGCCGTCGAGTTCCAGTAACCCATCAAACCTGAGCGGCTGAAATGAAAGAGCATCTAGAGACATTCAAGCGGCGGTACGATCCGATTCATCATGCCTATTGGACCGACGTCCTCAGCGACACCGAGCTGGCGGCCTGGCACCAGGCACAGTTGCGGGAAGTGATTGGCCACGTGAAGCGGTCCTCGACGTTCTATTCCAGGCACCTTGCCCAGATCGACGAGCGTTCGCTGACCTTGGATGACCTTGCCACCCTGCCATTCACGACCAAGAATGACTTGCGCGAAGCAGGCTTCGACATCTTGTCCGGCCCGTTGGAAGACAGCATCTTCTATTACGAGACCACGGGAACCACCGGGCCCGCCACGCCATGCCCGCGGGACCGCAAGGAAAGCTACGCGAGCAATCGCCAACTGGCCATGGCCTACCAGGCCGTGATCGAAAAGCATTTCCTGGGCGAAAAGACCGTGGTCGGCATCATGGGACCTACCGAGGTCCATTCCTTCGGTGACACCCTGGGCGATGTCTGCACCCAGCTCGACCTGTGCAATGCCAAGATCTGGCCGCACTCACCGGTGATCGGTTGGCCCAAGGCACTGCAACTGCTCAAGGACCTGCGGATCGGCCTACTCGCATCGGCACCGGGGCTGTTGCTGGCCATGGCCAAGGAAGCTGAGCGCCAAGGCTTGAACCCACGCGAAGACTTCGCCCTGCGCGCGTTCATGATGAGCGGCGAGCTGTGCACCCCTGCGTTGAAGAACAACCTCTACAGCCTGTGGGGCGCGCAGGCCTACGACAGCCTGTATGGCTCCCAGGAAGCGATGATCATCGCGGCCTGCAACGCCAACGACCAGTTGGTGCCGCATCGCCTCAACTACATCATCGAAGTGCTCGATCCCAAGTCCGGGGAAAGCCTGGGCTGCACCGGCGACGGTGAGTTGTGCGTGACCATGCTGATCCCTGGCAGCAAGCCGTTGATTCGCTACCGCACGGGTGATCTGGTCTCGATCCAGTCGCGCCCCGGCTATCCGCAATCGATGTGCCAGACCGTCAAGGTCGTCGGTCGGGTGAAGGATGCCGTGCAACTGAACGATCGCGCCTTCTCGGCCGCACAGATCGAGCAGGCGCTGCTTGAAGGCGTCGAACAATGCCTTGGCTACCAGATCATCCTCAGTCGCGCCAATGATCGCGACACCGTCATCGCCAAGCTGGAAATGTCGCGTTTCTTCGAAGGCGATCGTGGACGTCTGGTGCTGTTGATCAAGGAGCGCCTGCGCGAACGGCTGGGGGTCGATGCCACGGTCATGGTGGTGGGCGATCTGGCCGAGCATGTGAACCTTGGCAGTTGGTTCAGCTGGAAAGAAGCGCGCATCGTCGATCAGCGTCAAGGCCAGTGAGGTCAGCGATGAGTCTGTCTGTTCGCGTGATCGACAACGCCAACGAACTGTTCGAGTCCGTCCGGCAACTCAGGAGTCGCTACCTGGGGACCAACCCGGCACGGGAGGATGACTTCGAGCGCAGGGAGCAGGTGCGCGACGCCTTGTCCTATCACCTGGTCTACCTGGACAAGGACGAAGTGGTCGGGACGTTGCGCGTCACCCCGCTGGGGCATGGCCTGAGCTTCGTCGAGCGAGCGGTCGACGTGCAGGCCTATTTCGAACAATCGACGGATGCCTTCGATGCCAATCGCCTGGTGCTGGACGAGCGATACCGCGGCGGTCGGCACCTGCGCCTGTTTCTCCTGCAAGCGGCCATTTGGCTGAAAGCCAACACCCACCTGCGATTCATCTCGGCACTGTGCCGCGGCCAATTGGCTGCGCTCTATGTCGGCCTGGGCGGGCGCGTGCTGGTGGATGACGTTACCTGGAGCGGGGAACAGGTCCAGCGACGCTACAGCCTCGTGTACCTGGAACTCGAAAGTGTTTACCTCAATGTTAAAGGAGCTAATTGAAATGCAAGCATTCTTCAAGGAACTCGACGCTATCGTCGACGCGGGCTGGGCCCAGATCAAGCAGGGCGCCTACTGGAAATTCAGCCTGGACAACCCTACGCCACCAGCCCTCTACCAACAGCTCATGCTCCAGGTCTACCACTACACTCGCTACAACTCGGTGAACCAGGCCGCCTGCGCTTTCAGTGCGGATCCTGAGGAGACGACGCTGTTGCGCTTCGTCTACAAGCACGCCCTGGAAGAGCTGGGCCATGAGCGCATGGTACTGCGTGATCTCGAGTCGGTCGGGCTGCTGCCGCAAGCCATGCCGGCACCCCTGGCGCCGACCCAGGCACTGATCGCCTTTCTCAACGATGTGGCTATCCGCAAGGGACCGATCGCTCGCCTGGGCTACAGCTACTGGGCCGAGGACGTCTACGAGCACATTCAACCGATCCTGGAGCGGTTCCGTGCCGACCTGGGCTTGAAGGATGAGCAGATGACCTTCTTCGTCGCCCACTCGACCATCGACGAGAAGCACGCCGAGGAAGTGCGTATGGCGATGCAGCGTGCGGTGAAGACCGAAGAAGATCGTCGTCAGATCAAGGAAGTGGCACGCGTCACGCTGTGGCTGACCGGGCAGTTGATGGAAGAGGCTTTGCGCGCCTACCTGGCTGGCGAAGAAGGGTTGCGGGAGGCGTCCTGAATCATGAATCTGACCATCATTGTCGGGTCAAGCCGACCTTGTGGTGTCAGTGCACGGGTGGTGGCGCTGGTGCGCCGCCACCTGGGCGAGGAGGTCGCGGTCGATGACATCTGGCTCAAGGATTACCGGATCGATTACTGCGACGCCGACAACGCCTGTGCCGACCAGGACTGTCAAGTGCAGGACGACGTCGGGCAGTTGGTGGTGCGGCTGGACCGCGCCGATGCGGTGCTCTATCTCCCCGTGATGCACGCCTACGGCACCAACAGTCGCTTCCAGGCGTTTCTGGAGCGAGTCGGCTATGGCTTTCTGCGGCCACGAGAGCGTCCGTTGCGCAACAAGCTCGCGGCGATTGCGGTCGTCGGCCGACGCTATGGACACACGGCGGTTTTCTCCCAGGTAGCGCTGAACGTGCTGCTCAACAAAATGATTCTGGTCGGCTCGGGATTTCCAGCGTGCTTCCAGACCCAACTGGCCCACGATCCTGAAGCGGAACAGGCCCTGCGCGAGACATTGGACCGGCTCTGTGAGCATCACTGTCGACTTAACCCCCCAGCCCTTGCGACAGGCAAGCCGGAAAGAATCCTGCGGCCCATTCAATTTCAGAAGGGATAACTGTCATGCCATTGAAAGATTCATTGCTCGCGTTACTGGTCGCGTTTCTCTGGGGCGCGCAGGTCACCGCAGTGAAAATCGGCGGCGCCGAGTTGCCGCCTATCCTCATGGTCGCCATGCGCTACGCGATCATGGCGCTGTTTCTCCTACCGCTGCTCAAGCGCGTCAAACGTGAACAGTTGGCGTCCGTGGCCCTGATCGCCACGATTACCGGGACCTTGCATTTCGGTTTGCTGTATTGCGGTATCGCCCGGGTAAATGCCTCCACCTCGGCGATCATCTATCAACTGGCGGCACCGTTTACCCTCGTCCTGGCATTCGCGTTATTGGGGGAAGTCCTGAAACTGCGGCTCCTGGCGGGCATCCTGCTGGCGTTCGCCGGTGTCCTGGTGCTACTGGCTACGCCATCGGCGGGCGGGACGTTCATCGGCATGTTGCTGGTGGCGCTGGCGGCCTTGGCATTCGCTGCCGGGTCGGTGTTGACCAAGCGTCTCGGGCCCCTGGATCCGCTGGCCTTGAGTGCCTGGACGGCGGTCATCTCCGCACCGCAACTGTTGCTGTGGTCGTTCGTGCAGGAAGGCGAGCAATGGACACGCGTCTACACGGCCAGCGCCCAGGCGTGGTGGGCGGTGCTCTACACCGCGCTTAGTGGTGGTCTGCTGGGGTTCGGCCTGTGGTTCTGGTTGCTCGGCCGCAACTCGATGCAGCAACTGAGTCCGTACCTGCTCCTGGTGCCGGTGTTCGCGATTGCTGTCAGCCAGGTCATGCTCGCCGAAGGTTTCAGCCAGCGCCTGGTGATCGGCGCCGTGTTGACGCTGTCAGGTGTGGCGCTATGCCAACTGCGCCTGCCGGCAAGATTTTCCCTCAAAGCGGCTAACAAAGGACAAGGAGTGACGGATGAACCGCGTTGATCGACTGCTGCTCGGCACTTTGCGCCTGGTCCACCGCTGGCGGTTCGGTTTGAAACTGCGCTGGCACACCGGTACACATGGACGCCTGGCCTATCTGCAAAGCCCTGCACGGCACCCGCGGACGACGCTGGTCATGCTCCATGGGTTGGGTGCCAGCAAAGACCAGTGGGGGCCTGCGATGCTGGGCATGGCGCGCCATCACCATTGTGTTTTCGTCGACTTGCCGGGGCATGGCCAATCCGTGTACGAGGCGGGTGCTGGCTTTGGACCCCAGGCAATGCTGGCGGAACTCGAAGGCTTGCTGGATACGCTCGTCGAGGGCCCCTTCGTGCTGGTCGGCAGCTCTTTGGGCGGGTGCGTGGCCGGGCTGTATGCGGCGAAACACCCGCAGCGTGTCAGTCACTTGGTCTTGCTGGCGCCAGCCGGTCTGGGTGAGCAAGCGCTAGGCCCCACATTGAAAGCAAGCCTGCAAGGCGCGGGTACGGTGTTTGGTTATCGTACGGTCGAAGAGATGAAGTGCTTCTGGAGCATGGTGTTCAAGGCGCCGCCCGAGGTAGGAGGGCGCTTGGCCCAGGCCATGGCGGCTAGCGGCAGGTCGAGGTTTGCCGGTGTGCAGCGGGTCGTCGAGGATTTTCGACGCGAAGGCCTGGACGTGCTGCTCGAACGGTTGCCTCAGATTGCTGCGAAGACGCTGGTGATCTGGGGACGGCATGATCAAGTGTTCCTGCCAACGGCCCTGGAGACCTTGCTCCAGCAACTGCCCGATGCACGCGGCGAGTTCATCGAGGACTCCGGGCATGTGCCCTATCTTGAACGGGGTGCCGATGTGGTTGCGGCCATCTCACGGTTCATTGCGACGCCCAGAACCTAACAGCTGGAAATTTGCTCCTTAAGATACCTAACTTTCAGGATCTATTTCCGGTCACTCAGGCCGCTTCTGATAACTATCGATCACTTCCTGCGCCGCCCGAAACGCATCGATCGCCGCCGGCACGCCCGCATACACCGCGCAATGCAGCAGCGCCTCGCGAATTTCTTCCACGGTGCAGCCATTGTTCAGCGCGCCGCGCACGTGGCCCTTGAGTTCCTGGGGACACTTGAGCGCGGTGAGGGCGGCGAGGGTGATCAGGCTGCGGGTCTTCAGCGGCAGGCCTTCGCGGCTCCAGACGCTGCCCCAGGCGTGTTCGTTGACGAAGTCCTGCAACGGCTGGGTGAAGTCGGTGGCGTTGCCCAGGGCGCGGTCGACGAACGCATCGCCCATCACCTGGCGCCGCATGTCGAGGCCGGTCTTTGGAGTGTCGGTCATGGCAAATCCCTCTTGTGGTGTTGGCGGCGCCAGGCGCGCACCGAGGTGAACAGCAAAAACGCGAGCAGGGTCGGCAGCACGTAGAACAACATCAATCGTTCAAGCTGGCCGGCCAGCGGCATGCCTGTGGTGAACGACACCACGTGAAGCCCGTAGACCGCGTACAAGCCCAGCAACAGCAAGCCTTCGGCGCGGGTGACGCGGTAGCCGGAGTAGAACACCGGCAGGCACAGCACCGCGACGCCGAGCATTACCGGCAGGTCGAAATCCAGGGCATTGGGCGAGACCGAGAGCGGTGAGGGCGCGGCGAGGGCGGTTACACCCAGCACGCCCAGCAAGTTGAACAGGTTGCTGCCGATCACGTTGCCCACCGCAATGTCGCGCTGGCCGCGCAGTGCGGCGATCAGCGAAGTGGCGAGCTCCGGCAGCGAGGTGCTGACGGCGACGATGGTCAGGCCGATGATGCGCTCCGACAAACCCAGGTCCGTGGCCACTTCCACCGCAGCGCCCAGCAACAGGTGCCCGGCGAACACCAGCATCGCCAGGCCCGACGCGATCATCACCAGGCTCCTGGGCCAGGATGCATGGGCCACCTCGCCACCCAGCGGGTGCGGCCGAGCGGAGTGTCGTGACTGGCGCAACAACAGGCCCAGGTACACCGCCAGGGCCATCAGCAGGACAACGCCGTCGAGTCGGGTCAGTTCCTCGTTCCAGGCCAGCACGAACACCAGCAGGCTGGCGCCGATCATCAGCGGGATGTCGAGGCGCACCAGTTGGCGCGAGACGCGCAGCGGGATGATCAGCGCCGACAGCCCGAGGGTGACGAGGATATTGAAGATGCTGCTGCCAATCACACTGCCCACGGCGATGTCGGCGTTCTGCGCCAGGGTCGCCTGCAGGCTGACGGCCATTTGCGGCGCGCTGCTGCCGAAGGCGACGACGGTCAGGCCGATGATCAGCGGTCGCACCAGCAAGCGTGCCGCCAGGCCGACGGCGGCGCGCACCAGCAGTTCGGCGCCGGTGATCAGCAACAGCAGGGCGCCGAACAGTTCGAGCAGGCTGAGCAGCGATAGGGCGTTGATCAGGGAAATGGCCGGGCTCCGTCTATCAATCGTCGAGGGCTTGCACGCGTACACGCGCGGTGCCGGTGCGCAACATGCCCAATTGTTCGGCAGCGGCGCGCGATACGTCGATCAGGCGACCGCGTGTGTACGGGCCGCGATCATTGATGCGGACCACGACGCTCTCATCGTTGCCAAGGTTGGTGATTTTCACCCGAGTGCCGAATGGCAACTGGCGATGTGCGGCGGTCAGGCCGTGCTGGTCGAAACGCTCGCCGCTGGCGGTGCGCTTGCCATGGTGCCTGGAGCCGTAATAGGAGGCGACGCCGGTCTGGTCGTAGCCGTGTGGATCGACCGTCCCGCTCTGGCTGGCACAGCCGGCCAGCAGGGACAGCAGGGCGCAGGCGCCGAGGAGACGCTTCATCTGAGAGGTTCCAAATACAAATGTGGGAGCGAGCTTGCTCGCGATGGGGCCATCACATTCAACATCTAGGTTGACTGTCATACCGCTATCGCGAGCAAGCTCGCTCCCACAGGGGGTTGAGCCAGATTCAAAGACTGGCTCCATGGCCATCAGCCTTCGAGCTTGCTTTTGAGCAATTCGTTGACCTGTTGCGGGTTGGCCTTGCCCTTGGAGGCTTTCATGGCCTGGCCGACGAAGAAGCCGAACATCTTGCCGCGCTTGGCTTCGTCTGCCGCACGGTACTGTTCGACCTGCTCGGCGTTGGCCGCGAGCATTTCATCGAGCACCGCGCTGATCGCACCGGTGTCGGTGACCTGCTTCAAGCCGCGCTTCTCGATGATCTCGTCGGCGCTGCCCTCGCCATTGGCCATGGCTTCGAAGACCATCTTGGCGATCTTGCCGGAAATGGTGTTGTCCTTGATCCGCAACAGCATGCCGCCCAGTTGCTCGGCCGAGACCGGCGACTCGTCGATTTCCAGGCCCTGCTTGTTCAACAGGCTGCCCAGTTCGACCATCACCCAGTTGGCCGCCAGCTTGGCGTCGCCGCCGATGCTCACGACTTTCTCGAAGTAATCGGCCTGTTCGCGGCTGGTGGCCAGGACGTTGGCGTCATAGCTCGACAGCCCGAATTGCGCCTGGAAGCGCTCGCGCTTTTGCGGCGGCAGTTCCGGCAAGGTGGCGCGTATGTCATCCAGGAACGAGTTCTCGATGACCACCGGCAGCAGGTCGGGATCGGGGAAGTAACGGTAGTCGTTGGCTTCCTCCTTGCTGCGCATCGGACGGGTCTCGTCCTTGTTCGGGTCGTATAGGCGGGTCTGCTGGATGACCTTGCCGCCGTCCTCGATCAGCTCGATCTGGCGTTGGATCTCGCTGTTGATCGCCTTCTCGATGAAGCGGAACGAGTTGACGTTCTTGATCTCGCAGCGGGTGCCGAATTCGGCCTGGCCTTTCGGACGGATCGACACGTTGCAGTCGCAGCGCAGCGAGCCTTCGGCCATGTTGCCGTCGCAGATGCCCAGGTAGCGCACCAGTGCATGGATCGCCTTGACGTAGGCCACGGCTTCCTTGGCGCTGCGCATGTCCGGCTCGGAGACGATCTCCAGCAATGGCGTGCCGGCACGGTTCAGGTCGATGCCAGTGGCGCCGTTGAATTCTTCGTGCAGGCTCTTGCCGGCGTCTTCTTCCAAGTGCGCCCGGGTGATGCCGACGCGCTTGACCGTGCCGTCTTCCAGGGCGATGTCCAAGTGGCCCTTGCCGACGATCGGCAATTCCATCTGGCTGATCTGGTAGCCCTTGGGCAGGTCCGGGTAGAAGTAGTTCTTGCGGGCGAACACGTTGTGCTGGCCGATCTCGGCGTCAATCGCCAGGCCGAACATGACCGCCATGCGCACCGCTTCGGCGTTGAGCACCGGCAGCACGCCGGGCATGCCCAGGTCCACCAGGCTGGCCTGGGTGTTGGGCTCGGAACCGAATGTGGTCGAGCTACCGGAAAAGATTTTCGACCGGGTGGTGAGCTGGGTATGAATCTCCAGCCCGATCACGACTTCCCATTGCATGTGTTTCTCCTCAGAAGTCTTATCAGGGGATTTTGAAACGTCGCGAGCGAAGGTAAGGCAAGGCGAAAACTGGCGAGAAAGCGGAGTTGACTTTAGTCAATGAGCATTTCGAGCCAGTTTTCAACGCAGCATTACCGAGCGCAGCAGTTTCAAAACCCCTGAGGGGTGCGGGTGTGCCAGTCAGTGTGTAACTGATACTGGTGGGCAACGTTCAACAGGCGGCCTTCCTGGAAATACGGCGCGAGCAACTGCACGCCCACCGGCAGGCCATCGACGAAACCGGCCGGCATGGACAGGCCCGGCAAGCCGGCGAGGTTGGCGGTGATGGTGTAGACGTCTTCCAGGTACTCGGCGACCGGGTCGCTGTTCTTGGCGCCGAGCTTCCAGGCCGGGTTCGGCGTGGTCGGGCCGAGGATGATGTCGACCTCGTTGAAGGCGGCCATGAAATCGTTCTTCACCAGGCGGCGGATCTTCTGAGCCTTGAGGTAGTAGGCATCGTAGTAGCCGGCGGACAGCGCGTAGGCGCCAACCATGATCCGGCGCTGCACTTCGGCGCCGAAGCCTTCGCCACGGGAGCGCTTGTACAGGTCGACCAGGTTTTCCGGGTTCTCGCAGCGATAGCCGAAGCGCACGCCGTCGAAGCGCGACAGGTTCGAGGACGCTTCCGCCGGGGCGATCACGTAGTACGCCGGAATCGCGTGCTGCATGTTCGGCAGGCTGATTTCCTTGATGACCGCGCCGAGCTTCTCCAGCGCCTTGACGCTGTTGTGGACCAACTCGGCGATGCGCGGGTCGAGGCCGGCGCTGAAATATTCCTTCGGCACGCCGATGCGCAGGCCTTGCAGCGAACCGTTGAGGCTGGCGCTGTAGTCCGGAACCGGTTCATCGATGCTGGTGGAGTCGTTCGGGTCGAAGCCGGCCATGCCTTGCAGCAGGATTGCGCAGTCTTCGGCGGTGCGGGCCAAGGGGCCGCCCTGGTCGAGGCTGGAGGCGTAGGCGATCATGCCCCAGCGCGAGACGCGACCGTAGGTCGGCTTCAGGCCGGTGAGGTTGGTGAACGCCGCTGGCTGGCGAATCGAGCCGCCGGTGTCGGTGGCGGTGGCGGCCGGCAACAGGCGCGCGGCCACGGCGGCGGCGGAACCACCGGACGAGCCACCCGGCACGTGTTCCAGGTTCCACGGGTTCTTCACCGGGCCGTAGTGGCTCGACTCGTTGGCCGAACCCATGGCGAATTCGTCCATGTTGGTCTTGCCCAGGGTCACGGTGCCGGCGGCGGCCAGCTTGGCGACCACGGTGGCGTCGTACGGGGCCTTGAAGTTGTCGAGCATCTTCGAGCCGCAGCTGGTGCGGATGCCCTGGGTGCAGAACAGGTCTTTATGGGCAATCGGCGCGCCGAGCAGGGCGCCGCTCTCACCGTTGGCGCGACGGGCGTCGGCGGCCTTGGCCTGGCTCAGGGCCAGCTCCTCGGTGAGGCTGATGAAGCTGTTGAGCTGCGGGTCGAGCTGGGCGATGCGCGCCAGCAGGGCCTTGGTCAGCTCTTCGGAGGAAAACTTTTTGTCGGCGAGTCCGCGGGCGATCTCGGCCAGTGTCATGTGATGCATGAGAGGCTCTTTCCCTTTAGTCGATGACTTTCGGAACCAGGTACAGGCCGTTTTCGACCGCTGGCGCGATGGACTGGTAGGCCTCGCGGTGATTGGACTCGGTCACGACGTCGGCGCGCAGGCGCTGGCTGGCTTCCAGTGGGTGGGCCAGCGGTTCGATACCGTCGGTATCGACCGCCTGCATCTCGTCGACCAGCCCGAGAATGCTGTTCAGGGCAGAAGTGATGTGTGGAAGATCGGCTTCATTGAGGCCCAGACAGGCCAGATGAGCGATTTTTTCCACGTCGGAGCGTTCAAGCGCCATGGGATTCTCCAGTGGAAAACAAAACGGACGCAGTCAGTCCGTGTGTTAGATTGTCGGAACACTACCGCATTTCTACGGCGCTACCGCCGCGATTCAGAGGTTTGGTGCACAGAAAAGCGGCCAATTTAACATATTGGCGCCTTGCCCAAAATCCCTGTCGTTGTTAGAGTTTGCCGCACTTTTTTACCCACGCGTTGCCTAGGGTCCCTTTCCCATGTTCAAGAAACTGCGTGGCATGTTTTCCAGCGATCTTTCCATCGACCTGGGCACTGCCAACACCCTTATTTACGTGCGCGAGCGCGGTATCGTCCTGAATGAACCCTCGGTCGTGGCCATCCGCACCCACGGTAACCAGAAAAGTGTCGTGGCTGTCGGTACGGAAGCCAAGCGCATGCTGGGCCGTACACCGGGCAACATTGCAGCCATTCGCCCCATGAAAGACGGCGTGATCGCCGACTTCAGCGTCTGCGAAAAGATGCTGCAGTACTTCATCAACAAGGTTCACGAAAACAGCTTCTTGCAGCCCAGCCCTCGCGTGCTGATCTGCGTGCCTTGCAAATCCACCCAGGTGGAGCGTCGCGCCATCCGTGAATCGGCCCTCGGTGCCGGTGCCCGTGAAGTGTTCCTGATCGAAGAGCCAATGGCTGCGGCCATCGGTGCCGGCCTGCCGGTGGAAGAAGCCCGCGGTTCGATGGTTGTCGACATCGGTGGTGGTACCACTGAAATCGCGTTGATCTCCCTCAACGGTGTGGTCTACGCCGAGTCCGTGCGTGTGGGCGGCGACCGTTTCGACGAAGCGATCATCACTTACGTGCGTCGCAACTACGGCAGCCTGATTGGCGAATCCACCGCCGAGCGTATCAAGCAGGAAATCGGCACGGCCTACCCGGGCGGCGAAGTGCGCGAAGTCGACGTTCGCGGTCGCAACCTGGCCGAAGGCGTTCCACGCGCGTTCACCCTCAATTCCAACGAAGTGCTCGAAGCGCTGCAAGAGTCGCTGGCGACCATCGTCCAAGCGGTCAAGAGCGCCCTGGAGCAGTCCCCGCCAGAGCTGGCGTCGGACATCGCCGAGCGCGGCCTGGTGCTGACCGGTGGTGGCGCGCTGCTGCGTGACCTCGACAAGCTGCTGGCCCAGGAAACCGGCCTGCCGGTGATCGTTGCCGAAGACCCGCTGACGTGCGTTGCCCGTGGCGGTGGCCGTGCATTGGAAATGATGGACAAGCACACCATGGACCTGCTCTCCAGCGAATAAGCTCGGCTGGATGGTCTATGTTGTTCGCTCCCGGGCAGCACTTTGCAGTGCTGCCCGTTGGCGTTTATCTTCTGTCATTCGTATCCAGGCCGGTTTGATGCCGTATGAATAAAGAAAACATTTGCCTGGGAGGAGCGGCCTATTAAACCGCTTTTTGCCAAAGGCCCCTCATTGGGTGTGCGCCTGCTGGTGTTGGCCGTGCTATCGGTTGCGCTGATGGTGGTGGATGCCCGTTTCACGCTGCTCAAGCCAGTGCGCAGCCAGATGTCGCTGGTGTTGATGGAGTCCTACTGGATCACCGACCTGCCGCAACGGTTGTGGCAGGGTGTGGCCAGTCAGTTTGGCAGCCGGACCGAACTGGTCGCCGAAAACGAAAAACTCAAGACCGAAAACCTGCTGTTGCAGGGGCGCATGCAGAAGCTGGCGGCCCTCACCGAGCAGAACGTTCGGCTTCGCGAGTTGCTCAACTCCTCCGCGCTGGTCAACGAGAAGGTCGAAGTGGCCGAGTTGATCGGCATGGACCCCAACCCGTTCACCCACCGCATCATCATCAACAAGGGCGAGCGCGACGGCGTGGTCCTCGGCCAGCCGGTGCTCGATGCCCGTGGCCTGATGGGGCAGGTGGTGGAATTGATGCCCTACACCTCCCGTGTCCTGCTATTGACCGACACCACCCACAGCATTCCGGTGCAGGTCAATCGCAACGGCTTGCGGGCGATTGCCAGCGGTACCGGCAACCCGGAACGGCTGGAGCTGCGGCATGTGGCCGACACCGCCGACATCAAGGAAGGCGACCTGCTGGTCAGCTCCGGCCTCGGCCAGCGATTCCCTGCCGGTTATCCGGTGGCGACGGTCAAGGAAGTGATCCACGACTCCGGCCAGCCATTCGCCATCGTGCGCGCGGTGCCGACCGCCGCGCTGAACCGCAGCCGTTACCTGCTGCTGGTGTTCAGCGACAATCGCACGCCTGAAGAACGGGCCAACGATGCTGCCGTGGCCCAGGAAGCCCAGGACCGGCAGGGCGGCGATTCGGCCACCCCGACGTCACCCGCTCCAGCACCTGTCCCGGCCACCGTGCCCAAGCCTCAGGTGGCGACACCTGTTGCGGCGCCGCCGGCCACCACCGCTCCGGCTACTCCTGCCGCGACACCCGCCAAGCCGGCCGTGCATCAACCGGCTGCCCGCCAGCCGGCGAGTCAACCTGCGAAGCCTGCGGCCAAGCCACCGGCCTCGACGCCCGCCGCTACGCCTGCCACCAGGGGAGCACGAGAAGAATGAGCAGTACTCGATCCGGTAACGGCTGGATGGTCTGGCTGACCTTCGCCATCGGCCTGTTGCTCAGCGTTTCACCGCTGCCGCAGTTCATGGAAATCCTGCGCCCGCTGTGGCTGGCCTTGCTGCTGGCTTTCTGGGCCCTGGCCTTGCCGCACAAGGTCGGCATGGTCACGGCCTGGTGCCTGGGGCTGGCCGAAGACGTGCTTTACGGCACGTTGTTGGGCCAGAACGCGCTGATCCTGACGCTGATTACCTTCCTGGTGTTGTCGTTGCAGCAGCGCCTGCGGATGTTCCCGATGTGGCAACAGTGTCTGGTGATTCTGGTGATCTTCGGCTTGGCGCAACTGGTGCAATTGTGGCTCAGCGCGCTGACCGGCAATCGCCAGCCGACCCTGGCGCTGGTCTTGCCGGCCTTGGTCAGCGCCTTGCTCTGGCCGTGGATAAGCTTCGGTTTGCGGGGCTTGCGCCTGCGTTTCAAAATCAACTGATTCGGTCAGGATATCTACACTTTCTTGATGACTTACAGGCAAAAGATTGAATTCCGCTGGGTTCTGTAGGCGCTGGCGAAGCCTGCGATCTTTTGATCTTGATCTCCACTTGCCACTCAATTGTCTGGGGCAAGATCGCAGCCTCGCTTCGCTCGTCAGCTCCTACGGCGTAGCCTGGCGGGGGCAATCTTTGGCCACAAAAGCCGGTCGCCTATAAGGGAGATGTCTTGATGAAACCGCTTTACCTCGCCTCAGGCTCGCCGCGACGACGTGAACTGCTCACACAGATCGGCGTGCCTTTTACCGCCATCGGTACGGACATCGACGAAACGCCCCTTGATCACGAAACCCCATCGGCCTATGTCGAGCGCCTGGCGCGTGGCAAGGCCGATGCTGGACGACGTGCCCTGGCAACCGACATCGATGGCTGCGTGCTGGGCGCCGATACCGCTGTCGTGCTGGACGGACGAATTCTCGGCAAGCCCCAGGATCAGGCCGACGCCGTGTCGATGCTCCTGGGCCTGTCCGGTCGCGATCACGAAGTATTGACGGCCATTGCCGTGCTGGATGGACAGCGTTGCGAATCCCGTGTGGTTCGCAGTCGGGTGGGTTTTCGCCTCATCACCGAACAGGAAGCCCTGGCCTATTGGGCCAGCGGCGAACCCCGGGACAAGGCCGGAAGCTATGGTATCCAGGGGTTGGGCGCGGTGTTCGTCGCCGGGCTCGAAGGCAGCTATTCGGCGGTGGTTGGCCTGCCGTTGTGCGAAACCGCGGAACTGCTGGGCCATTTCGGCATACCCTGTTGGCAAAACTTGAGCGCGCGCTGAGCGCTGACTGACTTGATGCGGCCATAATCGTGAATATGCCTGAACGAGACCCTGCCATGAGTGAAGAGATCCTGATCAACATCACGCCGATGGAATCGCGCGTGGCGGTGGTTGAAAACGGTGTCCTGCAAGAGGTCCATGTCGAGCGCACGCAGAAACGTGGCATTGTCGGGAATATCTACAAGGGCAAGGTGGTGCGCGTGCTGCCGGGCATGCAGGCGGCCTTCGTCGACATCGGGCTGGATCGAGCGGCATTCATTCACGCGTCGGAAATTTCCATGCGCGAAGGGCCGGCCGTGGAGAGCATCAGTGCGCTGGTCCACGAGGGCCAAAGCCTGGTGGTGCAGGTCACCAAGGACCCCATCGGTTCCAAGGGCGCACGCCTGACCACGCAGCTGTCGATTCCATCGCGCTACCTCGTGTATATGCCGCGCACGGCCCATGTCGGCATTTCCCTGAAGATCGAAGACGAAGCCGAGCGCGAACGTCTCAAGAAAGTCGTCAGCGATTGCGTGGAAAAAGAAGGGATCAAGGAGGCGGGCGGCTTCATCCTGCGCACCGCAGCCGAAGGCGCCGGGGCCGATGAGATCCTCATGGATATCCGCTACCTGCGCAGGCTCTGGGACCAGATCGCCGCGCAGATCAAGACCATCGCCACCCCCAGCGTGATCTACGAAGACCTGGGCCTGGCGCTGCGGACCCTGCGCGACCTGGTCAGCCCGAAGATCGAGAAAATTCGCATCGACTCCCGGGAAACCTTCCAGAAAACCACCCAGTTCGTCGCTGAACTGATGCCGGAAATTGCCGATCGCCTGGAGCACTACCCAGGCGAGCGGCCGATTTTTGACCTCTACGGTGTCGAAGATGAAATCCAGCGCGCCCTGGAGCGCAAGGTGCCGCTCAAGTCCGGCGGTTACCTGGTGGTTGATCCGGCCGAGGCGATGAGCACCATCGACGTCAACACCGGTGCGTTTGTAGGCCATCGCAATCTCGAGGAAACCATCTTCAAGACCAATCTTGAAGCGGCCACGGCGATTGCCCGGCAATTGCGCCTGCGCAACCTCGGCGGGATCATCATCATCGACTTCATCGACATGGAAGACGAAGAGCACCAGCGCCAAGTGCTGCGCACGCTGGAAAAACAGCTGGAGCGTGATCACGCCAAGACCAACATCATCGGCATCACCGAGCTGGGCCTGGTGCAGATGACCCGCAAGCGCACCCGGGAAAGCCTGGAGCAGGTGCTGTGCGAACCGTGCAGCAGTTGCCAGGGACGGGGCAAGCTCAAGACCCCGGAAACCGTGTGTTACGAAATCTTCCGGGAAATTCTCCGGGAGGCGCGCGCCTACCAGGCCACTGGCTATAGAGTGTTGGCGAACCAGAAAGTGGTGGACCGCCTGCTCGATGAGGAGTCAGGCAACGTGGCGGAACTGGAGGCCTTTATCGGACGCACGATTCGTTTCCAGGTGGAAACCATGTATTCCCAGGAACAATACGACGTGGTGTTGCTCTGAAGCGGCGTGTGGAGTGGCGAGGCCGCCCATTTGAATGCCTTGGCCAGGGGAGGCTGCTGACATGGAGCGCCTGACACGCCTTTTGGCTACGCTGACCCGTTGGGGGCTGGGCCTGTGTGCCCTGTTGCTGGTGCTGCTGGCATTGTACGTCAGCCTCGGTCGGGAACTGGTCCCGCTGGTGGCCGAATACCGTGGCGAGCTGGAGACCCGGGCCAGTGAAGCCTTGGCCATGCCCGTGCACGTTGGCAGCCTCGACGGGAGCTGGAGCGCCCTGGCGCCGATATTGGCGGCGCGTGACGTCGTGGTTGGCGACGGTGCCAATGCCTTGCACCTGGACCAGGTGCGCGTCGTGCCCGATCTATGGGACAGCCTGTTGACGCGTCAGGTGCGCATCGCTCATCTGGAAATCAGTGGGCTGAAGATCAGCCTCAAGGAAGGCGAAGACGGCAAGTGGGCCCTGGAAGGCCTGCCCGTGCGGGATGATCAGCCCCTCGATCCCCAACAGTTGCTGGACCGGATGCAGATCGTCTCGAAGCTGTCAGTGCTCGACAGCCAAGTTACCTTGCAACCCTTGGATCAGCCACCGCTGAGCCTGACCTACGTTGGCCTGAGCCTGCGCACCGGCCCCACGCGCCAACGATTGGACGTCCGCCTGACCCTGCCTGACGGCCAACCCGTGGCAATGAATGTGCGTACCCGGATCCGCGCCAGCGACTGGAAGAATGGCGAGGCTGATGCCTACCTGAGCCTGCCGCAAAGCGATTGGTCCCGATGGCTGCCGAAGCGCCTGACCCGACAATGGAATTTTTCCGAGATCAAGGCCGGAGGCGAGTTCTGGCTCAGTTGGGGGGCGGGCACCGTGCAAAGCGCGGCGGTGCGGCTGAACGCGCCGCAGCTGCAGGGCGCCTACGCTGATCGCAAACCGGTACAAATCCAGAACCTGGCCCTCAACGGCTACTTTCAGCGCGGTAGCCAAGGGTTCAATGCGACGCTCGACACCTTGGCGATGAGCCTGGGCGACACCCGTTGGGAATCACGCTTGCAGCTACAACAAAGCGACGCCACCGATAAAGCCGAGGAACGTTGGCACCTGGAGGCCGATCGTCTCGACCTGACACCGCTGACGCCGTTGCTCAATGCCTTGGCGCCGTTGCCCGAGGGCCTCGCCACGACGATTGATCGGCTCAAGGTGACCGGTGGCCTGCGTAACGTGCTGGTGGACTTCCGTCCACAGAACACCGGCGACCAGAAAGTCAGCTTTGCCACCAACCTGGATACGGTGGGCTTTGACGCTTATCACGGTGCTCCGGCGGCGCGCAACGTTTCCGGCAGTCTCAGCGGTGACCTGGGCGGCGGCGAACTGCGCATGGACAGCAAGGATTTCTCCCTGCATCTGGCGCCGATCTTCGCCAAGCCCTGGCAATACCTGCAAGCCAACGCCCGGTTGACCTGGAAGCTCGACAAGCAGGGCTTCACCCTGATCGCGCCCTACCTGAAGGTGTTGGGGGAGGAAGGCCGGATTGCCGGCGATTTCCTGATTCGCCTGCATTTCGACCACAGCCAGGAAGACTACATGGACCTGCGGGTCGGCCTGGTGGATGGCGACGGACGCTATACCGGCAAGTACCTGCCGGCCGTCCTCAGCCCGGCGCTGGACGAGTGGCTGCGCACGGCAATCGTCAAGGGCGCGGTGGACGAAGGTTTTTTCCAGTACCAGGGTTCGCTGAACAAAGGTGCCGAGGACGCAGCCCGCAGCATCAGCCTGTTTTTCAAGGTGCATGACGCCGAACTGGCCTTCCAGCCGGGCTGGCCTTCCGTCAGCAAGGTCAGCGGCGATGTGTTTGTCGAAGACAGTGGCGTGCGCATTTTCGCCAGCCAGGGGCAACTGCTCGATACCCAGGTGAAAGACGTTTCGGTGAACATTCCCCACGTGCCCACAGGGCAAAGTTCACATTTGCTATTGGACGGTGGGTTTGCCGGAGGATTGGGCGATGGGCTGAAAATCCTCCAGACCGCGCCTATCGGTACGGCCGAGACGTTCTCCGGTTGGGAAGGCGACGGTGCGCTGCAAGGCAGCGTGAAGCTCGATATCCCGCTGGTCAAAGGCGAGCAACCGAAAATCCTGGTGGATTTCGCCACCGACAAGGCCCGGCTCAAGCTAAGCGAGCCGGCGCTCGAATTGACCGAACTCAAGGGTGAGTTCCGCTTCGACAGCAGCAAGGGATTGAGCGGAAAGAACATTGCGGCCAGGGCGTTCGATCGACCTGTGGCTGCACAGATTTTTGCCGAGGGCCGCGCCGGTGCGCTCAATACGCGAGTGACGGCGTCGGGGCGGGTCGAGGTGAAGAAACTCACCGATTGGTTGAGCGTGACCCAGCCATTGCCTGTCTCCGGGGTGGTTCCGTATCAACTGCAGGTGATCCTTGACGGCGCTGACAGCCAGTTGTCGGTCAGCTCCAACCTCAAGGGTGTGGCGGTGGACTTGCCGGCACCCTTCGGGATGGCCGCCGATGTCGGGCGCGACACGGTGTTCCGCATGACGCTGCAGGGGCCGGAGCGGCGTTATTGGATCAATTACGGCGACCTGGCCAGCTTCACTTATGCCGCGCCGAGCGGGAAAGTCGCCGACGGACGCGGTGAATTGCTGCTGGGTTCCGGTGATGCAGTATTGCCTGGCGGCAAGGGACTGCGACTGCGGGGCACGCTGTCGGAACTGGACGTGAGCCCCTGGCAGGATCTGCTGGGCAAATACGCAGGCCAGGATCCTGGCGGCAGTGCCCGGCAAGTGCTCAGCAGCGCCGACCTGAAAGTGGGCAAGCTCACGGCCATGGGTACGACGCTGGACCAGGCTTCGGTGCAGTTGGACCGCAAACCGGATGCCTGGGCCCTGCGGCTTGACAGCCAGCAGGCCAAGGGCAGCGTCAGCCTGCCGGATGCGAAAGCCGCCCCGATCGGCATCAAGCTGGACTATGTGCGCCTGCCGGCTGTGGACCCGACGGTCCAGGCCGACGAAAACGCCCCGGATCCGCTGGCCACGGTCGATCCCAGCAAGATCCCAGCGATGGATATCGCCATCGACCAGTTGTTCCAGGGCCCTGATCTGATTGGCGCCTGGTCATTGAAGGTGCGCCCGACCGGCAAGGGCATCACATTGAACAACCTGGACATGGGCCTCAAAGGCATGGTGTTGAGCGGCAATGGCGCCTGGGAAGGCTTACCCGGTTCCACCAGCAGTTGGTACAAGGGCCGTATCAAGGGCAAGAACCTGGCTGATGTCCTGAAAGGGTGGGGGTTCGCGCCGAGTGTGACCAGCCAGGAGTTCCGCCTGGATGTGGACGGTCGTTGGCCCGGTTCGCCCGCCTGGGTTGCCACCAAGCGTTTCTCCGGCAGTCTCGATGCGTCATTGAGCAAGGGCCAGTTCGTTGAGGTTGAAGGCAGCGCCCAGGCTTTGCGGGTATTTGGCCTATTGAACTTCAACTCCATCGGTCGACGCTTGCGCCTGGATTTTTCCGACCTGTTCGGCAAGGGACTGAGCTACGACCGGGTCAAGGGGTTGCTGGTGGCGAGCGACGGCGTGTACGTCACGCGCGAGCCCATCACCCTGGCGGGGCCGTCCAGCAACCTTGAGCTCAACGGTACGCTGGACATGGTCACCGACCGGGTAGATGCCAAGCTGTTGGTGACCCTGCCGGTGACGAACAACCTACCGATTGCCGCGCTCATCGTCGGCGCACCGGCAGTGGGCGGGGCGCTGTTTTTGATCGACAAGCTGATCGGTGACCGCGTGGCGCGTTTTGCCAGCGTAAGATATGACGTCAAGGGGCCGTGGAAAGAACCGAAGATCAGCTTCGACAAGCCGTTCTGACAGGTTAACGCGAGTCCCTGTGGGAGCGAGCTTGCTCGCGATAGCGGTGGGTCAGCAAAGGAAATGTGACTGATACACCGCTATCGCGAGCAAGCTCGCTCCCACAGGGGCAGTGATGTAGAAAATGAGGGAAGCACCATGCCAGTCGCCGTGATTCAGATGGTCAGCCAAAGCGACGTGCTCGCCAACCTGGCTCGTGCCCGCGTCCTGCTGGAGCAGGCTGCGGCGGGTGGCGCGAGGCTGGCGGTGCTACCTGAAAATTTCGCCGCCATGGGCCGGCGGGACGTGGCGCAGATCGGTCGCGACGAAGCCTTTGGTCAGGGGCCGATCCTGCCCTGGTTGAAACAGGTCGCCCGTGACCTCAGGTTATGGATTGTCGCCGGTACATTGCCGTTGCCGCCCGTGGGCCAGCCCGAGGCCAAGGCCCATGCCTGTTCGTTGCTGGTGGACGACCAAGGCCAGATCGTGGCGCGCTATGACAAGTTGCACCTGTTCGACGTGGACGTGGCGGACAATCGCGGGCGTTATCGCGAATCCGATGACTATGCTTATGGCGGCAACGTGGTCGTTGCCGATACTCCCGTGGGCCGGGTGGGCCTGACGGTGTGTTATGACCTGCGTTTCCCTGAACTCTATAGCGAGTTGCGGGCCGCCGGAGCCGAGTTGATCACCGCGCCTTCGGCGTTTACCGCGGTGACCGGCGCGGCCCATTGGGACGTGCTGATCCGCGCCCGGGCCATCGAAACCCAGTGTTACCTGCTGGCGGCCGCCCAGGGCGGGGTGCATCCGGGACCAAGGGAAACCTTTGGCCATGCCGCGATTGTCGATCCATGGGGGCGAGTGCTGGCGCAACAGGATCAAGGCGAGGCCGTGTTATTGGCTGAACGCGACACTAATGAACAGGCGTCCATCCGGGCGCGCATGCCGGTGGCGAACCACCGGCGCTTTTTCTCGCAGGGCGCCCGACAGCGACCTGTCCAAGACAACGAATTCAAGGCGTAAAACATATGAGCGGGTTGTTGTCCTCAGTCAGTGAACACCTTTTGGCCCCCGGCGGCGTGACCCTGGAAAGCCTGCAAGGCGTGCTGGGCGACCTGGCCGGTCCGGGCATCGATGCCGCCGACCTGTATTTCCAAGGCCAGATCTCCGAGTCATGGTCGCTGGAAGACGGCATCGTCAAGGAAGGCAGTTTCAATCTCGACCAGGGCGTGGGCGTGCGGGCCCAGTCCGGGGAAAAGACCGGTTTCGCCTACAGCAATGCCATCACCCTCGAAGCCCTCGGCGCCGCCGCCCGTGCGGCTCGCTCGATCTCCCGGGCCGGGCAGAACGGCACGGTCCAGGCGTTCAGCAGCCAGGACGTGGCCCAGCTATATGCACCGGACAATCCGTTGGAAGTCATGAGCCGTGCCGAGAAAGTCGAGTTGCTCAAGCGCATCGACATTGCCACCCGCGCCCTTGACCCGCGTATCCAGCAGGTTTCGGTGAGCATGGCCGGGGTCTGGGAGCGAATCCTGGTGGCGTCGACCGACGGCGGCCTGGCGGCGGACGTGCGGCCGCTGGTTCGTTTTAACGTCAGCGTGATCGTCGAGCAGAACGGCCGGCGCGAGCGCGGCGGTCATGGCGGTGGCGGGCGTACCGACTACCGTTATTTCCTCAGCGAAGACCGCGCCATGGGCTACGCCCGCGAGGCGCTGCGCCAGGCGCTGGTCAACCTGGAAGCGATCCCGGCCCCTGCCGGCACGTTGCCGGTGGTGCTCGGCTCCGGTTGGTCCGGCGTGTTGCTGCACGAAGCCGTCGGCCACGGCCTGGAAGGTGACTTCAATCGCAAGGGCAGCTCGGCCTACAGCGGACGCATGGGCGAAAGGGTTGCCTCGAAACTCTGCACCATTGTCGATGACGGAACCCTGGCCGGCCGCCGTGGCTCCCTGAGCGTCGATGACGAGGGCACCCCGACCGAGTGCACCACATTGATCGAGAACGGCGTGCTCAAAGGCTACATGCAAGACAAGCTCAATGCCCGTCTCATGGGCGTGGCCCGCACCGGCAACGGTCGTCGCGAATCCTACGCGCACCTGCCGATGCCGCGCATGACCAATACCTACATGCTGGGCGGCCAGAGCGATCCGGCGGAAATCATCGCGTCGGTGAAGAAGGGCATCTATTGCGCCAACCTCGGTGGCGGCCAGGTGGACATCACCAGTGGCAAGTTCGTGTTTTCCACCAGCGAGGCCTACCTGATCGAAGATGGCAAGATCACCGCGCCAGTCAAGGGAGCGACCTTGATCGGCAACGGGCCGGAGGCGATGAGCAAGGTGTCGATGGTCGGGAACGACCTGGCGCTGGACAGCGGCGTGGGCACGTGCGGAAAGGACGGGCAGTCGGTGCCGGTGGGCGTCGGCCAGCCGACCCTGAAGATCGATGCGATTACCGTGGGTGGCACGGGTGCATGAGGATGCACCAGCTCCATGTAGAAGCTGCGTAGGAGCTGCGTAGGAGCTGCCGAGTGCAACGAGGCTGCGATCTTTTCCCCGACGCTTGAGTCTCAAGCGCAGGTCAAAGTCAAAAGATCGCAGCCTACGGCAGCTCCTACAGGGCCGGATGAAACTCAGCGCAGGCCGCGTTGAGTCTCGTCCAGCTCACGGATGTACTTGAAGATTTTACGGCTCGAGGCCGGTGGCTTGTTCTGCGCCAGTTCGTGCTGGGCCTGACGAATCAGGGAGCGCAATTGCTGGCGATCGGCCTCCGGGTAGTCGATGACGAATTTTTCCAAGGTGCCGTCGTCGCCTGCGATCAAGCGATCGCGCCAGCGCTCCAGGTTGTGGAAGCGTTCGTTGTACTGCCGGGTGGAGGCATCGAGTTGATCGAGCAGCACCAGGATGGCGTCAGTGTCCTGGTCGCGCATCAGTTTGCCGATGAATTGCAGGTGCCGTTTACGCGCGATATTCGCGGTGTGCTTGGGCGCATCGGCCAGGGCCCGGCGCAAGGCGTCGGTCAGGGGCAGCTTGGCCAGCAAGTCAGGCTTGAGTGTTGTCAGTCGCTCGCCGAGGTCAACCAGAGCATGCAGCTCGCGTTTGACCTGGGATTTGCTTTTTTCACCCTCGTAGAGGGAGTCGTCGTAAGAATCAACCATGGTGGCAGTCCGCAAAGAAACGCCGCCATGATAACCAGTCGGGGGCCGGTTGTCCGGCCCGGTCGCTCGAAGGCCAAGGGTTTGTACGAAAAAACGTCCAGGCGCTTTGCGTACAAAACCGTTACCGAAACAGAATTTGAGTGGAGAACACCATGAGTGCAGTTCAAAGCGTCGGCCCCCAGGCATTGCCGGCACTGCAGGAGCAAGTCGAGCAGATTCTCGCCGAGGCCAAGCGACAGGGCGCCAGAGCCTGTGAAGTGGCGGTATCGCTGGAGCAGGGCCTGTCGACTTCGGTGCGCCAGCGCGAAGTGGAAACCGTCGAATTCAACCGTGACCAGGGTTTCGGCATTACCTTGTACGTAGGCCAGCGCAAGGGCTCGGCCAGCACCTCGGCCAGCGGTCCGGACGCTATTCGCGAAACGGTCGCCGCGGCATTGGCGATTGCCAAGCACACGTCCGAAGACGAGGCCTCGGGTTTGGCCGATGCTGCACTGATGTGCAAGGATCTGAAGGACTTCGATCTGTTCCATGCCTGGGATATCACGCCTGAGCAAGCCATCGAACAAGCGCTGCGCTGCGAAGCCGCGGCATTCGACGCCGACAGCCGGATCAAGAATGCCGACGGCACGACGCTCAACACCCACCAGGGCTGCCGGGTCTATGGCAACAGCCATGGGTTTATCGGCGGTTATGCATCGACCCGCCACAGCCTCAGTTGCGTGATGATCGCCGAGGCCGACGGCCAGATGCAGCGCGATTACTGGTATGACGTGAACCGCCAGGGCACGTTGCTGGCGGACCCGGTCAGCATCGGCCAGAAAGCCGCCCAACGGGCAGCCAGTCGCCTGGGCGCTCGACCGGTACCGACCTGTGAGGTGCCCGTGTTGTTTTCCGCCGAATTGGCCGGCGGCCTGTTCGGCAGCTTCCTGTCGGCGGTGTCCGGCGGCAATCTGTATCGCAAGTCGTCGTTCCTCGAAGGTGCGTTGGGCCAGAAACTGTTCCCTGAATGGCTGACCATCGACGAGCGCCCACACCTGATGCAAGCCATGGGCAGTTCGGCGTTCGACGGTGATGGGCTGGCGACCTACGCCAAGCCGTTCGTGGAAAACGGCGAACTGGTGTCATACATCCTGGGTACGTATTCGGGCCGTAAACTCGGCATGCCGAGCACCGCCAATGCGGGCGGCGTGCACAATCTGTTCGTCACTCACGGTGAAGAAGACCAGGCGGCATTGTTGCGGCGCATGGGGCGTGGCCTGCTGGTCACCGAATTGATGGGCCATGGCCTGAACATGGTCACCGGGGATTATTCCCGTGGCGCGGCGGGTTTCTGGGTCGAGAATGGCGAGATCCAATTCCCGGTCCAGGAAGTCACTATCGCGGGGAACATGCGTGACATGTTCAAGCAGATCGTGGCGGTGGGGAGCGACTTGGAATTGCGCAGCAACATCCGCACCGGCTCGGTGTTGATCGAGCGTATGACGGTGGCGGGTAGCTGATATTCAGGGCCCGAAAAAAGGCGCGTCATCCATTTGGGTGACGCGCCTTTTTTTGTCGATTAGACCTCATGGCAAGATCGTTTTTATGGCGAGGGAGCTTGCTCCCGCTGGGTCGGTCCGACGCTCCGGGCGAAGCGACCCCAACATCTTGCGGCCGCTGCGCAGCCGAGCGGGAGCGAGCTCCCTCGCCACAAAATTACCTCGGATCCGGGGGGTTATTCCCCCTCGTCGAAATAATCGTTGATCAGCGCCACCAAGGCATCCATCGCCTCCTGCGCCTGTTCGCCTTCGGTGCTCAGGTGGATCTTGGTGCCCTTGCCAGCGGCGAGCATCATCATTGCCATGATGCTTTTACCGTCGACGGTGCTCTCGGGCGTGCGCCCGACACGAATGGTGGTATCAGGAAACTGACCCGCCACACCCACGAATTTCGCCGATGCCCGGGCATGCAAACCCAGCTTGTTGATGATTTCAATTTCCCGAGCAGGCATCGCGATGTGAATCCTTTAGCTGAGGTCGCGGTGGCGAACCTGGACGTTCTTCAGGGATTGTTGCAGGAGCTGACCCAGACGCTCGGTCAGGTAGACGGAACGGTGATGACCACCGGTACAGCCAATGGCGATCGTGACATAGGCCCGGTTGCTCGCTGCGAAGCGGGGCAGCCATTTGAGGAGGTAGCTGGAGATGTCCTGGAACATTTCCTCTACGTCCGGTTGGGCAGCGAGGTAGTCGACCACTGGCTGGTCCAGTCCGGACTGCTCGCGCAGCTCCGGTTTCCAATACGGGTTGGGCAGGCAGCGGACATCGAACACCAGGTCGGCATCGACCGGCATGCCACGCTTGAAACCGAACGATTCGACGAGAAACGCCGTTCCCGGTTCAGGCTGGTTCAGCAGGCGCAACTTGATGGTGTCGCGCAGCTGGTACAAGTTCAGGTGCGTGGTGTTGACCTTGAGGTCGGCCAGGTCGGCGATGGGGCCGAGCAGTTGGCTCTCGTCATGGATCGCTTCAGCCAGGGAGCGGCTGGCGTTGCTCAGCGGGTGGCGTCGACGGGTTTCTGAAAAGCGCTTGAGCAATGTTTCTTCGTCGGCATCCAGGTACAGCACATCGCATTGGATATGCCGGTTGCGAACTTCCTCGAGCAATTCCGGAAATCGCGACAGATGGCTGGGCAGGTTACGGGCGTCGATTGACACGGCGACCAGCGGTTGCGCGAGTTCGGTGTGGATCAGGGCGCGCTCGGCCAATTCCGGAAGCAGGCCTGCCGGCAGGTTGTCGATGCAATAGTAGCCGCTGTCCTCAAGCACATTGAGGGCCGTGCTTTTACCTGAGCCGGAGCGGCCACTGACGATGATCATGCGCATGTTTAATGGCCGTTCTGCTCGTCCAGGACTACCTGATACAAGGCTTCGTTGCTTGGGGCGCTGCGTAGTTTTTCGCGTACTTCCTTGCGATCGAGCATGCTGGCGATCTGGCGCAGCAGCTCCAGGTGCGCATCGGTCGCGGCCTCCGGGACCAGCAAGACGAACAACAGGTCGACCGGGGCGCCATCGATGGCGTCGAAATCTATGGGGGCTTCAAGGTGCAGCAGCGCGCTGATGGGCGAGGCGCAGCCCTTGAGGCGGCAATGGGGGATGGCAATGCCGTTGCCAAAACCGGTGGAACCGAGTTTTTCACGGGCAACCAATGCCTCGAAGACATCCTGCATTTCCAGATCCGGCACTTCGCGGTGGATCAGGTTGGCGATTTGTTCGAGGGCTTTCTTTTTACTGCCGCCCGGCGCGTTCACTTGGGAACGGCCGGGGGTCAGGATGGTTTCTAGTCGGATCATGGATTGGGGGGGTTAACGACCGGTTGCGCCCTGGAGGAGGCTCTGGGTCTTTTCCTTATGCTTTTTGAGTTGGCGATCCAGCTTGTCGGTCAGCAGGTCAATCGCGGCATACATGTCTGTGTGCTCTGCGTTGGCAACTACTTCTCCGCCGGGAATATGCAGCGTGGCTTCGATTTTCTGCAGCAGTTTTTCGACGCACATCGTGACTTGCACGTTGGTGATCTTGTCGAAATGCCTTTCCAATCGGTCGAGTTTTTCGCCGATGTAGGTGCGCAGGGGTTCGGTCACTTCCAGTTGGTGTCCACTGATGTTGACTTGCATACAGCTTCTCCTTCGTTGCCAGTGCATAAAGCGGCAGGCTGGGTTGCCTGCCACTGGAACGCTGTGGCGTGGCCTGTTACATCAACCGCTTGCGTTCGCTCGAAGGTGCGATCCCGAGGGATTCGCGGTATTTGGCGACGGTACGGCGGGCCACCTGAATGCCTTGTGCCTCCAGTAAACCAGCGATCTTGCTGTCACTCAACGGCTTTTTCTGATTTTCCGCGGCGACCAGTTTCTTGATGATCGCGCGGATGGCCGTGGACGAGCATTCGCCGCCTTCCGAGGTGCTGACATGGCTGGAGAAAAAATATTTCAATTCATAGATTCCCCGCGGGGTATGCATGAATTTCTGGGTGGTCACCCGTGAAATCGTCGACTCGTGCATGCCCACTGCCTCGGCAATGTCATGCAGGACCAACGGCTTCATCGCTTCATCGCCGTACTCCAGGAAGCCGCGCTGATGCTCGACGATCTGGGTCGCTACTTTCATCAGGGTTTCGTTGCGGCTCTGCAGGCTCTTGATGAACCAGCGCGCTTCCTGCAACTGGTTGCGCATGAACGTGTTGTCGGCGCTGGTGTCGGCGCGTTTCACGAAACCGGCGTATTGGGCGTTGACCCGAAGTTTCGGCACCGATTCCTGGTTGAGCTCCACCAGCCAGCGATCATTGTGCTTGCGCACGATCACGTCGGGGACAACGTATTCAGGCTCGGTGGATTCGATTTGCGAGCCGGGCCGTGGATTGAGACTTTGCACCAGCTCGATGACCTGGCGCAGCTCGTCTTCCTTGAGCTTCATGCGCCGCATCAGTTGGCTGTAGTCGCGGCCGCCCAGCAAGTCGATGTAGTCGGTGACCAGTCGCTTGGCTTCGGCCAGCCACGGTGTCTTGGCGGGCAACTGGCGCAATTGCAGCAAGAGGCATTCACCCAGGCTGCGGGCGCCGATGCCGGCGGGTTCAAACTGCTGGATGCGGTGCAGGACCGCCTCGACCTCATCCAGCTCGATGTCGAGCTCGGGGTCGAAAGCTTCGAGAATTTCTTCGAGTGTCTCGTCCAGGTAGCCCTGGTTGTTGATGCAATCGATCAGGGTCACGGCGATCAGGCGATCGGTGTCGGACATCGGCGCCAGGTTCAGTTGCCACAGCAAGTGGCTTTGCAGGCTTTCGCCGGCGGAGGTGCGGGTGGTGAAGTCCCACTCATCGTCATCGCCGCTTGGCAGGCTGCTGGCGCTGGTCTGGTAGACGTCTTCCCATGCCGTATCCACGGGCAAGTCGTTGGGAATGCGTTCGTTCCACTCGCCGTCCTCGATGTTATCCACCGTCGGGGCGGCTTCCTGATAGGACGGTTCCGGGATTTCGGCAGGGGTTTTCTGTTCGACGTTGTCGGCCAGCGGATCGGAGTTGTCGAAGTCGTCGCCTTCTTCCTGGCGTTCGAGCATCGGATTGGACTCCAGGGCCTCCTGGATTTCCTGTTGCAGGTCCAGGGTCGACAATTGGAGCAGGCGGATGGCCTGTTGCAGCTGCGGCGTCATCGTCAGCTGCTGGCCCATTCTCAAGACTAGCGATGGTTTCATGGCAGGGGCTTAACACCTTATTCGCCGGCGCACATGCGCCATCCACTACAAGGGCGCCGGAGCGCCAAACTTAAGCAAATTATATGCCTGAAACTGAGGTGTTTGCCTAGAGCGTCGCCACAATAAAATTGGCGACGCCCGGGCGATGCACCAGACATCTGTGCTTACAGGCGAAACTCGTGACCCAGGTACACTTCCTTGACCAGTTCATTGGCCAGGATGGTCGCGGAGTCACCTTCGGCAATCAGCTGGCCGTCATTGACAATGTAGGCCGTCTCGCAGATATCCAGTGTCTCGCGCACGTTGTGGTCGGTGATCAGCACGCCGATCCCCTTGGCCTTGAGGTGGTGGATGATCTGCTTGATGTCGCCCACCGAAATCGGGTCCACGCCGGCGAACGGTTCGTCGAGGAGGATGAATTTCGGCGCGGTGGCCAGGGCACGGGCGATTTCCACGCGGCGACGTTCGCCACCGGACAGGCTCATGCCCAGGTTGTCGCGAATGTGGCTGATGTGGAATTCCTGCAGCAAGCTTTCCAGCTCCTGTCGACGGCCGGCCTTGTCGAGTTCCTTGCGGGTCTCGAGGATGGCCATGATGTTGTCGGCAACCGACAGTTTGCGGAAGATCGACGCTTCTTGCGGCAAATAGCCGATCCCGGCCTTCGCCCGGCCGTGCATCGGCTGGTGGCTGACGTCCAGGTCGTCGATCAGGACGCGGCCCTGATCGGCCTGGACCAGGCCGACGATCATATAGAAGCAGGTCGTCTTGCCCGCGCCGTTGGGGCCGAGCAGGCCAACGATCTGGCCGCTCTCGATGGACAGGCTGACATCGCGCACAACCTGGCGGCTCTTGTAGCTCTTGGCCAGGTGTTGGGCTTTCAGAGTTGCCATTACTGGGCCTTTTGCTCGTCGGTTTTCTTTTTCGGCTGGATCACCATGTCGATACGCGGACGCGCCTCGGTGACCTTGCTGCCAGTGGCACGACCCGCGCTGGCCAGTTTCTTGACCGTGTCATAGACGATTTTCTCGCCTTGGGTCACGTTGTTGTCCTTGTCGACAACCTTGGCGCGGTCGATCAGGACAACGCGGTCCTGGGCGGCGTGATACTGGATGGTAACCCCATAACCCTGTACAGGCTTGGTGTCGCCCGCGGTTTGCAGTTGTTCGAAGTAGGCCAGGTTGCCCACCGAAGTCACCACGTCGATGTCGCCGGACTGGGTGCGGGTGATGGTCACGGTATTGCCGGTCACCTTCATCGAGCCCTGGGTGATGATCACGTCACCTTTATAGGTGGCGACACCGTTCTTGTCGTCCAGTTGCGCGTCGTCGGCCTGGATGCGGATAGGCTGGTCGCGGTCGTTGGGGAGGGCCCAGGCGCTCGCGCTTCCCAGTGCCGCGCCCAGACTGAGCAAAATAGGGAGGGTTTTAGCGAGCTTCATACTGTCCTCTTACTTTCGATAGCAGGTGTATCCTGCTTTCCTTCAAATACGCCTTCATTCCCACGCCGGTCGACACGCCGCCGGCGCCGTCGATTCTAACGGGTTGCTCGGTCTGCGCATATTCTCGTTGCGGAAAGACCGTCATGCGACTGCTGGTAATGATGGTCGTACGGTTTTTCTCATCGGTCCGGGCGATGCGTACCGAGTCGATCAGTTCGACTTCGGTGCCGCCGGGATTGACCTCGGCGCGCTCACTCTGCACATGCCACGGAAATTCGGTGCCGCGGAACATGTTCAGGTCCGGCTTGGTGACCAGCGTTATATCACTGGCCTTTACATGGTCGACTTTGTCAGACGTCATTTCGTACTGCACTTTGCCGTCTGGCAGGTATTGCAGGGTATGCGTATTGGTCGCATACCAATCGATATCGTTTTCCTCGACCTTGGTCGCGGATGGGTCAAGGAAGCGTTCCGGGCTGATGTTCCAGTAACCCACCGCCGCAAAAATCGCGGCGATGCAGCCGAACACCAGTAGGGTGCGAATCTTCTTGCTTAACATAAATGGCTCACAAGTACGCGGCGTTGGCCGCTTCGAGGTGGCCCTGGGCGTTCAGGATCAATTCACAGAACTCGCGGGCCGCGCCTTCGCCGCCCTTCGCGGTGGTGACGCCGTGGGCGTGCTCGCGTACGAAAGCGGCTGCGTTGGCCACCGCCATGCCCAGGCCGACCCGGCGGATCACCGGCAGGTCCGGCAAATCGTCGCCGAGGTAGGCAACCTGCTCATAGCTTAGATTGAGTTGGCCCAGCAGTTCGTCCAGCACCACCAACTTGTCTTCCCGGCCCTGGTAAAGGTGCGGGATGCCGAGATTTTTCGCTCGCCGCTCGACCACCGGGGTCTTGCGACCACTGATAATGGCGGTCTGGACGCCCGCGGCCATCAGCATCTTGATGCCTTGGCCGTCGAGGGTATTGAAGGTCTTGAACTCGCTGCCGTCTTCGAGGAAGTACAGGCGGCCATCGGTGAGTACACCGTCGACGTCGAAAACGGCGAGCTTGATGTTCTTGCCCCGTTGCAGCAGGTCGGTCGTCATCACATTACTCCAGCGCGAAGGAGGTCGGACAAGTTGAAAGCGCCGATCGCGCGATCCTCTTCATCCACTACCACCAGTGCATTGATCCTATGGTCTTCCATGATTTTCAGGGCTTCTGCGGCCAGCATGTCGGGGCGCGCAGTCTTGCCGTGAAGGGTCATGACTTCGTCGATGGTTGCGTTACGTATATCAATAGCGCGGTCGAGCGTGCGGCGCAGGTCACCGTCGGTAAAGATCCCGGCGAGCTTGCCGTCGGCTTCGAGGATAACGGTCATGCCCAGGCCCTTGCGGGTCATTTCCATGAGCGCATCCTTGAGCAGCGTGCCGCGTTGAACCTGCGGCAGCTCGCCTGCGCTGTGCATCACGTTCTCGACCTTGAGCAACAGGCGACGGCCCAGGGCGCCACCGGGATGGGAGAAGGCGAAATCCTCGGCGGTGAACCCGCGGGCCTCCAGCAGGGCCACGGCCAGGGCATCGCCCATGACCAGGGCCGCCGTGGTGGATGAGGTCGGCGCCAGGTTCAAGGGGCAGGCTTCGTGCTCGACATGAACATTGAGGTTCACCTCGGCTGCCTTGGCCAGCGGTGAATCCGGATTGCCGGTGACGCTGATCATCTGGATGCCCAGCCGCTTGATCAATGGCAGCAATGTGAGGATTTCATTGGTCGAGCCCGAGTTGGACAGTGCCAGGATGACATCGTCCCGGGTGATCATGCCCATGTCGCCGTGGCTGGCTTCGGCGGGGTGAACAAAAAAAGCCGTGGTGCCGGTGCTGGCCAGCGTGGCGGCAATCTTGTTGCCAATGTGGCCGGACTTGCCCATGCCGACCACGACCACACGGCCCTTGCTGGCCAGAATCATCTCGCAGGCGCGTACGAAATCAGCGTCGATACGGGGCAACAAGCCTTGTACGGCTTCAAGTTCGAGGCGGACAGTACGTTGTGCCGATTGAATCAGGTCGCTGGATTGGTTCATGTCAGATCGTATAGCCCAATGAAAAGGCGGCGATTATAGCGGTAATGAACGATTCCCTCACGTTAGTTCGTCACGCGTTTGCTCGAACGGCGCGAGGCCGGACATAAAATGTGGCGTTTTACCTTAAGCCGGGCTTAACGGGCCGGGTGTTGGCCTTGGGCGCCTGATGGTTGCAGTGATATAGTTCGCCGCCGGTTCGTGTGCCCGGCGGTACCGGCGTCTGTCGATTGGGGCCGGGGCACTCGAATATGAGGCTGCATCGCAAGGAGTTTAGATGAGTGCCGACAACGCCTACGCGGTCGAGCTGAAGGGACTGTCCTTCAAGCGAGGGACGCGCAGCATTTTCAATGACATCGATATTCGCATCCCGCGCGGTAAGGTGACCGGCATCATGGGACCTTCCGGGTGCGGAAAGACAACGCTGCTGCGACTGATGGGCGCGCAACTGCGTCCCAGTGCCGGCGAAGTCTGGGTCAATGGCCAGAACCTTCCGAAATTGTCTCGCAGTGATTTGTTCGATGCGCGCAAGGACATGGGGGTGCTGTTCCAGAGCGGCGCTCTGTTTACCGACCTCGATGTGTTCGAGAACGTGGCGTTTCCCCTGCGGGTCCATACCGAGCTGCCGGAGGAAATGATCCGCGACATCGTTCTGCTCAAATTGCAGGCAGTCGGGCTGCGCGGCGCCCTGGAACTGATGCCGGACGAGCTGTCGGGCGGCATGAAGCGTCGGGTTGCCTTGGCGCGGGCGATTGCCCTCGACCCGAAAATCCTCATGTATGACGAGCCCTTCGTTGGGCAGGACCCCATTGCCATGGGCGTGCTCGTGCGCCTGATTCGCTTGCTGAACGATGCGCTGGGCATCACCAGCATTGTGGTTTCCCATGATTTGGCCGAAACCGCCAGTATTGCCGACTATCTCTATGTCGTCGGTGATGGCCAGGTGCTGGGGCAGGGCACGCCGCAGGAATTGAAGGATTCGGACAACCCGCGCATTCGCCAATTCATGAAGGGGGACCCGGACGGTCCGGTGGCGTTCCATTTTCCGGCCACGGATTACCGTACCGACTTGCTGGGGAAGCGCTGATGCGCAAGAAATCGTTAATCGAAAGAATTCGCTTGTTCGGTCGCTCCGGCATCGACGTGGTGGCGGTGCTTGGGCGTTCCTCGCTGTTCCTGATGCACGCCTTGCTCGGCCGCAATTCGACCGGCGGAGGTTTCGGCCTGCTGGTCAAGCAACTGCATTCGGTGGGGGTGATGTCCCTCGTCATCATCGTCGTCTCGGGGATTTTCATCGGCATGGTATTGGCGCTCCAGGGCTTCAGTATCCTGTCCAGCTATGGATCGGAGCAGGCGGTCGGGCAGATGGTTGCGCTGACACTGTTGCGCGAGCTTGGCCCGGTGGTGACCGCACTGCTGTTTGCCGGGCGTGCCGGATCGGCGCTGACCGCGGAAATCGGCAACATGAAATCCACCGAGCAGTTGTCCAGCCTGGAAATGATCGGTGTCGATCCACTCAAATACATCGTTGCCCCGCGCCTGTGGGCCGGCTTCATTTCCCTGCCGGTGCTGGCGATGATCTTCAGCGTCGTGGGGATCTGGGGAGGCTCGTGGGTCGCCGTCGATTGGCTGGGGGTCTATGAAGGCTCCTACTGGTCCAACATGCAGAACAGCGTCGACTTCCTCGACGATGTGCTCAACGGTGTCGTCAAGAGTGCCGTATTCGCTTTCGTGGTCACCTGGATCGCCGTGTTTCAAGGTTATGACTGTGAGCCCACGTCAGAGGGGATCAGCCGTGCCACAACCAAGACCGTGGTCTACGCCTCGTTGGCCGTACTGGGCCTTGACTTTATTCTGACCGCCTTGATGTTTGGAGATTTCTGATGCAAAACCGCACCCTGGAAATCGGTGTCGGCCTTTTCTTGCTGGCTGGCATCCTGGCTTTGCTGCTGCTGGCCTTGCGGGTCAGTGGACTGGCGCCAACCGCGAGCACCGATACTTATAAACTTTATGCTTATTTTGACAATATCGCCGGTTTGACGGTCAGAGCCAAGGTGACCATGGCCGGTGTGACAATCGGCAAGGTCACGGCAATCGATCTGGACCGCGACAGTTTCACGGGCCGGGTGACGCTGCAGTTGGAAAAGCGCGTGGATAATCTGCCGACCGACTCCACTGCATCTATCCTCACCGCTGGGCTGTTGGGTGAGAAATACATCGGCATCAGCGTGGGCGGGGAAGACACCCTGCTCAAGGACGGCGGGACCATCCACGATACGCAGTCGTCGCTGGTGCTCGAGGACCTGATCGGTAAATTCCTGCTCAATACCGTTAGCAAAGACGCCAAATGAGGAGCTTTTGAATGATCTCTATCCTGCGACGCAGCCTGCTGGTCCTGTTGGCGGCCCTGCCGCTGATGGGCAATGCCATGGCGGCGCCTTCGGCGCACGACATCATCCAGGACACCACCACTCGATTGCTGGCGGACCTTGCCGCCAATAAAGAAAAATACAAGCAGGACCCAAGCGCGTTCTACGACGCGCTGAATGGCATCGTCGGCCCCGTGGTAGACGCTGATGGCATCTCCAAGAGCATCATGACCGTCAAGTACTCGCGCAAGGCAACCCCGGCGCAGATGACCCGCTTCCAGGAGAACTTCAAGCGCAGCCTGATGCAGTTCTATGGCAACGCCTTGCTGGAATACAACAACCAGGGCATCACCGTTTCGCCGGCCAAGGATGAAAGCGGCACCCGCACCAGCGTCGACATGCAGGTCAAGGGCAACAATGGCGCCGTTTATCCTGTGTCCTACACACTCGAGAAGATCAATGGCGAGTGGAAAGTACGCAACGTGATCATCAATGGCATCAACATCGGCAAGCTGTTCCGTGACCAGTTCGCCGACGCCATGCAGCGCAACGGCAATGACCTGGACAAGACCATCGATGGCTGGGCCGGTGAAGTCGCCAAGGCCAAGGAAGTGACCGAAGAAGCCAAAGAGAAGCAGGAACAATGAACGAGTCGGTGAGCGAGTCCGACATTCGCCTGGGCGAGGCCGGCGAGCTGCTGCTCAGCGGCGTGCTGGACTACCGCACCGGCCCGGGTTTGCGCAAGCAGGGCCAGGCGTTGATCAAGTCGGCAAAAGCAGCCGAGCTGGTGATTGATTGCTCAGCCGTGCAGAAGTCCAGCAGCGTCGGACTGTCGCTTTTGCTGTGTTTCATGCGCGATGCCCAGGCCGCCGGCAAGACATGGAGCATCCGAGGGATGCCCGAAGACATGCGCGAGATAGCCCAGGTCAGCGAATTGACCGAGCTGTTGGCGCACCCCTGATCCACATCGTTGAAAAGCCCCCCGTCAGAGTCCTGCTTCGCGGGGTTCGCAGGCGAGGGGCTTTTTTGTATGATGTGCGACCCGTGCGCACAGGGCGCCGATTGAGGTTGAGCATGCAGGCTGTAGAAGTGAAGAGCTTCCTTGAAGGAAAGCTGCCTGGTACGCAGGTGGAAGTTGAAGGCGAAGGCTGCAATTTCCAGCTGAATGTGATCAGCGATGAACTGGCGGCGTTGAGCCCGGTGAAGCGTCAACAGAGCATCTATGCCCATTTGAACCCATGGATCGCCGATGGCAGCATCCACGCGGTCACTATGAAATTTTTCAGCCGCGCGGCCTGGGCCGAGCGCACCTGAGCCCAAGGGCGTCGAGATTCTTATGGATAAATTGATTATTACCGGCGGCGTTCGCCTTGATGGCGAAATCCGTATTTCCGGGGCAAAGAACTCCGCGCTGCCGATCCTGGCCGCAACCCTGCTGTGCGATGGCCCGGTGACCGTGGCCAACCTGCCGCACCTGCACGACATCACCACGATGATCGAGCTGTTCGGTCGCATGGGCATCGAGCCTGTGATCGACGAGAAGCTCGCCGTCGAAATCGACCCACGCACCATCAAGACCCTGATCGCACCGTACGAGTTGGTGAAGACCATGCGTGCCTCGATCCTGGTATTGGGTCCGATGGTCGCCCGTTTCGGTGAAGCCGAAGTGGCGCTGCCTGGCGGTTGCGCCATCGGTTCGCGTCCGGTGGACCTGCATATCCGTGGCCTGGAAGCCATGGGCGCGGTGATCGACGTCGAAGGTGGCTACATCAAGGCCAAGGCGCCGGAAGGCGGCTTGCGCGGTGCGCACTTCTTCTTTGATACCGTCAGCGTGACCGGTACCGAGAACATCATGATGGCCGCGGCACTGGCCAAGGGCCGCAGCGTCCTGCAGAACGCCGCGCGCGAGCCTGAAGTGGTTGACCTCGCGAATTTCCTGATCGCCATGGGCGCCAAGATCAGCGGTGCCGGCACCGACACCATCACCATCGATGGCGTCGAGCGCCTGCACTCGGCCACTTACAAAGTGATGCCGGACCGTATTGAAACCGGTACCTACCTGGTAGCCGCCGCCGTCACCGGTGGCCGCGTCAAGGTCAAGGACACCGATCCGACCATCCTCGAAGCTGTCCTGGAAAAACTCAAGGAAGCCGGCGCCGAGGTCACCTGCGGCGAAGACTGGATCGAAGTGAACATGCACGGCAAGCGGCCCAAGGCCGTCAACGTGCGGACCGCTCCGTACCCGGCGTTCCCCACCGACATGCAGGCGCAGTTCATCTCTCTCAACGCCATTGCCGAAGGCACGGGCGCGGTGATCGAGACGATCTTCGAAAACCGCTTCATGCACGTCTATGAGCTGCACCGCATGGGCGCCAAGATCCAGGTCGAAGGCAACACGGCCATCGTCACCGGCACCGAGAAGCTCAAGGGCGCGCCAGTCATGGCAACCGACCTGCGGGCCTCTGCCAGCCTGGTGATCTCGGCCTTGGTCGCCGAAGGCGACACCCTGATCGACCGCATCTACCACATCGACCGTGGCTACGAGTGCATCGAAGAGAAACTGCAGATGCTCGGCGCCAAGATCCGTCGCGTACCGGGTTAATTGGAAAGTGACTGCGCGGCGATCAGGCAAGGCGAAAACAGGCGAGGAACGGCCGGGGTCGCGCCCGACTTGACTGATTGTCAATGAGCATTCCGAGCCTGTTTTCAACGCAGTATGATCGTCGCGCAGGCACTTTCCGTGGGCACACGGATGTGCCTGTTGAATCGCTTCAAATCGAGGGTGGTTTCACCCTCGATGTGTGTCCGGCGCCGCTTGCGACCGGGCATGAGTACCTTGATAAGGACTGACGTTTCCCATGTTGACCATCGCACTGTCCAAGGGCCGCATCCTTGACGACACCCTGCCGCTTCTGGCTGAAGCGGGCATCGTGCCGACCGAGAATCCGGACAAGAGCCGCAAGCTGATCATCCCCACGACCCAGGCCGACGTACGCTTGTTGATCGTGCGCGCCACCGATGTGCCGACTTACGTGGAACACGGTGCCGCCGACCTGGGCGTTGCCGGCAAGGACGTTTTGATGGAATACGGCGGCCAGGGCTTGTACGAGCCGCTGGACCTGCGCATCGCCCGCTGCAAGCTGATGACCGCTGGCAAGGTCGGTGCAGCCGAACCCAAGGGGCGCCTGCGGGTAGCGACCAAGTTCGTCAACGTCGCCAAGCGCTACTACGCCGAACAGGGCCGCCAGGTCGATATCATCAAGCTCTACGGCTCGATGGAGCTGGCGCCGCTGATCGGTTTGGCGGACAAGATCATCGACGTGGTCGATACCGGCAACACCTTGCGAGCCAACGGCCTGGAGCCCCAGGATTTCATCGCCGACATCACCTCCCGGCTGATCGTCAACAAGGCTTCGATGAAAATGCAGCACGCCCGTATCCAGGCTCTGATCGATACCCTGCGCAAGGCAGTGGAATCGCGACACCGCGGCTGATTCACCTGCGCGACCTTGAGTCGCGCCCGTCTATCCGCGTCATAGCCAATTTTCTCAGGTGCCCACGCGAATGGACTGGTAGCTTAGGGCGCCTGAGCATTTGCCATTAATGAGGCCCTCGCTATGACCGCTCCCACCTCGATTCGCCGACTCAACGCTGCCGACCCGGATTTCGCACATCATCTGGATCATCTGCTGAGCTGGGAGAGCGTGTCCGACGATTCGGTCAATCAGCGCGTGCTGGACATCATCAAGGCCGTGCGCGAGCGTGGCGACGCGGCCCTGGTGGAATTCACCCAGAAGTTCGACGGCCTGCAAGTTGCCTCGATGGCCGACCTGATCCTGCCGCGCGAGCGCCTGGAACTGGCCTTGACCCGAATCACCGTGCCCCAGCGTGAAGCGTTGGAAAAAGCCGCGTCCCGGGTGCGCAGTTATCACGAACGACAAAAGCAGGATTCGTGGAGCTACACCGAAGCCGATGGCACGGTGCTGGGCCAGAAAGTCACGCCGTTGGATCGCGCCGGCCTCTATGTGCCGGGTGGCAAGGCGTCCTATCCGTCCTCGGTGCTGATGAACGCGATTCCGGCCAAGGTTGCCGGCGTGACCGAAGTGGTCATGGTCGTGCCGACTCCGCGCGGCGAAATCAACGAACTGGTGTTGGCTGCCGCGTGTATCGCCGGTGTGGACCGAGTGTTCACCATCGGCGGCGCCCAGGCCGTGGCCGCGCTGGCCTACGGTACTGAAAGTGTGCCGCGGGTCGACAAGGTCGTCGGCCCGGGCAACATCTATGTCGCCACCGCCAAGCGCCACGTGTTTGGCCAGGTCGGTATCGACATGATCGCCGGCCCTTCGGAGATTCTCGTGGTGTGCGACGGCCAGACCGATCCGGACTGGATCGCCATGGACCTGTTTTCCCAGGCCGAGCACGACGAAGACGCCCAGGCGATTCTGGTCAGCCCGGACGCCGAGTTCCTCGACAAGGTCGCCGCCAGCATCGACAAGCTGCTGCCGACCATGGACCGCGCTGAAATCATCAACACCTCGATCAATGGCCGTGGTGCGCTGATCAAGGTCGACGACATGGAGCAGGCCATCGAAGTCGCCAACCGCATCGCGCCGGAACACCTGGAGTTGTCGGTTGCCGATCCGCAGGCCTGGCTGCCGAAGATTCGTCATGCCGGTGCGATCTTCATGGGCCGCCACACCTCCGAGGCGCTGGGCGACTATTGCGCCGGTCCGAACCACGTACTGCCGACCTCCGGCACCGCGCGCTTCTCGTCGCCGCTGGGGGTGTATGACTTCCAGAAGCGCTCCTCGATCATTTTCTGCTCGGAGCAGGGCGCGTCCGAACTGGGCAAGACCGCCTCGGTGCTGGCCCGCGGCGAATCGCTGAGTGCCCACGCCCGCAGCGCTGAATACCGCATCAAAGACGAACAGGAGGGGAACTGAAATGAGTAGATTCTGGAGCCCGTTCGTCAAGGACCTGGTGCCGTATGTACCGGGCGAACAGCCGAAGCTGACCCGCCTGGTCAAGCTAAACACCAACGAGAACCCCTACGGCCCATCGCCCAAGGCCCTCGCTGCGATGCAGACCGAACTCAACGACAACCTGCGCCTGTATCCAGATCCCAACAGCGACCTGCTCAAAAGCGCCGTCGCCCGGTATTACGGTGTGCAAGCCAGCCAGGTATTCCTGGGCAATGGTTCGGACGAAGTGTTGGCGCACATCTTCCACGGTCTGCTTCAGCACGACCAGCCGGTGCTGTTCCCGGACATCAGCTACAGCTTTTACCCGGTCTATTGCGGCCTGTACGGCATCCGGTTCGACGCGGTGCCGCTGGACGAGCAATTCCGCATTGACCCGGCGGACTATGCCAAGCCGAACGGCGGGATCATTTTCCCCAACCCGAACGCGCCGACCGGCTGCCTGCTGGCGCTGGAAGCGATCAAGCAGATCCTCAAGGCGAGCCCGGATTCAGTGGTCGTGGTGGACGAGGCTTATATCGATTTTGGTGGCGAGACAGCCATCAGCCTGGTGGATCGTTATCCGAACCTGCTGGTCACGCAAACCCTGTCCAAGTCTCGCTCGTTGGCGGGGTTGCGGGTAGGCCTGGCGGTGGGTCATCCGGATCTGATCGAAGCGCTGGAGCGGATCAAGAACAGCTTCAACTCCTACCCGCTGGATCGCCTGGCGAATGTCGGCGGCGCGGCGGCATTCGATGATCGCGAGTATTTCGACCGCACTTGCCGGTTGGTCATCGAACACCGTGAGTGGGTGGTGGCCCAGTTGCAAGCCAAGGGCTTTGAAGTGCTGCCGTCGGCGGCCAACTTCATCTTCGCCCGTCATCCCCGGCACGACGCGGCCGGGCTGGCGGCGAAGTTGCGTGAGCAGGGCGTGATCGTGCGGCACTTCAAGCAGGAGCGCATCGCGCAGTTCCTGCGGATCAGCATCGGCACGCCGGAGCAGAACCAGGCGCTGATCGAGGCCCTGGGCGAACTCTAAAGCCTGCGCATGGACCCTGTGGGGAGCGAGCCTGCTCGCGAAGGCGGTGTGTCAGTTAATGCCAGGGTGACTGACCCAACACCATCGCGAGCAAGCTCGCTCCCACATTGATTCCAGGGTTTTCTAACGATCAGCGACACTGAAATCCTTTGTGGGAGCGAGCTTGCTCGCGAAGGCGGTGTGTCAGTTAATGCCAGGGTGACTGACCCAACGCCATCGCGAGCAAGCTCGCTCCCACATTGATTCCAGGGTTTTCTAACGATCAGCGACACTGAAATCCTTTGTGGGAGCGAGCTTGCTCGCGATAGCGGCCAGATCAGCTCCCACAATTTCAGCGCTTACTCGTGATGCGGCTCGCCAAGGAACGTCAGCGAGGTAAACACCCCGCGCGTCGCGACATCCTTGTTGTCCTTGAGCGGGATTTCCATCTGGGCGGCGATCACGTTCAGGCCCTCATTGCGCACCAGTACCTTGGCTCGGCCTTCGGCATCGGTTTCGGTGCTCACAGTGCCCGGCGCGCTGCGATAGTCCCCGACAAGTTTCACCCCCACCGCCGGTTTGCCATCGAGCAGCACCCGCACTGGCAACGACTGGCCGGGGCCGACGGTGAGCGGGTCGACTTCCGGCACGATCACAAACTTGATCGCACCCAGCTTCGGCAGCTTCGCCCCCGGTTCATAGATCGCCAGGCTGTATTTGAAGGTCTGGGTCGACTCGATCGCACCCGGCACCTTGCTGCGGCCTTCGTTGATCCATTTCTTGTCAACGGTCTGCGACCACATGCCATTGTCCAATGCGACGGCCAACACGGCCGGCGGCTTGAGAGGCAGCAGGCGAGCGTGGTCTGGCAAGCGTTCCACGGTGACGGGGATCATGTTGCCTGCCAGGTCGTAGGCCCAGGCACCACTGACTTTCTGCGCCTTGAAGGCGTTGTCCTCGGCGCCGTGACCGTAGATCACTTCAATATTGCCGCGTCGTTGTTCTGTCCACAGGCCGTGGGCCGAGGCCTGGGTGGCCAGGAGCAGGCCGAGCAGGGCAAAGGTCTTGGGGTATTGCATGCTGACTTCCTTATAGATCGAGGGTGAGGCTGACAGTGAAATTGCGCGGATCGCCGGGCGTGACCCAGTAATTGCTGTAGGAGCGTTCGTAGTATTTTTTGTCAAAAACGTTGTTCAGGTTCAGGCCCACGGTGACGGTATCGCTGGCCTTGTAGTGGGCCAGCAGGTCCACGGTGTGATAGGCCGGCAACTCGAAATCCTTGCCGGCCTCACCCGAGCGATCGCCGACGTAAGTGAACGCCGCGCCGAGATCCGAGCCGCGCAGCTGCCCATCCTGGAATTCGTAGACTCCGAGCAGGCTACCGCTGCGCTTGGCGACGCCGAGGATCCGGCTGCCCGAGGGGATGATCTGGTCGCCCTTGGTGACTTCGGCATCGATGTAGGCGAAGGCGCCGATCACCCGCACCGCGTCGGTGAGCTGGCCGGTCATCTGCAGGTCGATGCCCTGGCTGCGTGCCTCGCCCACGGCGCGACTGGAGTCGGTCCCGGCAACTTGCGCCAGGACGTTTTCCTTCTCGATGTGGAACGCCGCCAGCGTGGTGCTCAGGCGGTTGTCGAACAGTTCGCTCTTGATTCCGGCTTCGTAGCCAACGCCTTCCTCCGGATTGAAAGTCTTGCCATTGGCATCCAGGCCATTGTTGGGTTTGAACGAGGTGGAAACGTTGGCAAACAGCCCGACCTCCGGCGTCAGTTGATACAACAGGCCGGCCCGCTGCGTCAGGGCGTCATGGCGTTGGCGGCTGGTCACGTCGTTGACGTGGTTGTCGATGCTTTGCTCGAAATGTTCGTAGCGCACGCCGAGCAAGCCGCGCAGCTTGTCGCTGAAGATGATCTGGTCCTGGAGGGTGACGGCCCTGCTTTCGACATGCTCGAAGAAGTCCGTGCCGGAGCGCGTGCCGTTGGGTTTTGGCTGGCCGTAGATCGGGTCGTAGATGTCGATCGGGTAAGCGCCGCCAGCGATAGTCGTCACGCGCTCGTTCTTGCGGTAGTCCTCGTATTCCGTGCCGATCAACAATTCATGCTGCCAGGGGCCGAGGTCCAACAGGCCGCGCAGTTCAAGCTGGGTGATGCTGTCGTGCCAATTGTTGTCGCGCTCGCGATAGCGGCGGTTCACCGTGCGGCCATCGGCGTTCAGCGGGCGCGCTTCGGAAGCGAATCCCCAGAGTTCACCCTGCTTGTAATGACTGGCCAGGCGCAGTTGCCAGGCGTCGTTGAGCTGATGTTCAAGGGCGGCCTGGAGCATGTTGTTGTGGTTGTCGATGTCGCCATCGTTGGGTTCGCCCAGGAAGGTCGAGCGGGACACGCCGCTCCAGCGATTGTTCGGGGCGACAACGCCTCGGTCGAAGGTCGAGCTGTGGCGAACGAGTTCGCTTTCCACCAGCAAGCGTGTGTCCGGGTTCAGTTGCCAACTGAGGGAAGGCGCGACGAAGACGCGCTTGCTGTCGACATGGTCGCGAAAGCTGTTGTTGTCCTCCACCGCCAGGTTGACCCGCGACAACACGTTGCCTTCGACGTCCAGCGGCGTATTGACGTCCAGGGCGGTTCGGTAGCGATCCCAGCTGCCGGCGCTGGTTTGCAACGTGGTGAAGGCTTCCGGTTGGGGTTTCTTGCTGACGATGTTTACCGTACCGCCCGGATCACCGCGGCCATAGAGGCTGGCCGCCGGGCCTTTCAATACCTCGATGCGCTCGATGTTGGCCGCCTCCGGGGTGCTCGGATAACCGCGGTTGGCGCTGAAACCGTCCTTGTAGAATTCCGATGTCGTGAAGCCGCGCACGCTGTATTCGTAGAGCGTCAGGCCGCCGAAGTTGTTCTGCTTCGATACGCCGCCGGCGTATTCCAGCGCTCGTTCGACGCGGGTGCTGCCGAGGTCCTTGAGCACGCTGGCGGGAATGACGCTGATCGATTGCGGGACGTCGCGCAAAGCCGTGTCGGTCTTGGTGGCGCTGACGGAGCGGGTCGCCCGGTAGCCCGAGACGGGGCCAGTGGGGGATTCGTAGTCGGACGTCACGTTGATGGCGTCCAGTTCCAGCGGTTGGATTTCTTCGGCGTAGGCGGGGTCGCCGAGCAACCCCAGCGCGAGGCTGGCAGCGGAAATCCGTTTCAGGGATGACATGTTATGTTGTTCCAATTTGCTGAATTGAAACAATATAACACTACTAATGAGAATTTATGTTATCTCTGATTTGCTGATTGAGTGTTGTTTTTGTGGGCAAGGGAGCGCGCTCCTGCTGCACCTGCACGGACTATATAGAAGCTACGTAGAAGCTATGTGAACGCTGTGTAGGAGCTGCCGAGTGCAACAAGGCTGCGATCTTGTCCCAGACAGTTGAGTCGCAAGCGAAAGATCAAGATCAAAAGATCGTCCGAACGCGGCACGAGCCTTCGGCAGCTCAGAGCCCAGCGGGAGCAAGCTCCCTCGCCACGGGGGGATGGAGTTTTACTGTTCTTCCTTGAGCACCACCGGCGCTGGCGGCGGTCGCAAACCAATCTCAGCCGTGAGCTTGAGTTCCTTGCCGTTGCGCATGACCTGGATCGTCACCTTGTCGGTGGGTTTGATCCGGGCCACCTGGTTCATCGAGCGACGGCCATCGCCCGCCGGTTCTCCGTCGATGCTCAGGATCACGTCGCCCAGTTGCAAACCGGCCTTCTGTGCCGGGCCGTCGCGGAAGATTCCGGCCACCACGATGCCGGGCCGCCCGGACAAACCGAACGATTCCGCCAGTTCCTGGGTCAGCGGTTGCACTTCGATGCCCAGCCAGCCACGAATCACCTGGCCATGTTCGATGATGGATTTCATCACCTCCATTGCCAGCTTCACCGGAATGGCGAAGCCAATGCCTTGGCTGCCGCCGGACTTGGAGAAAATCGCCGTGTTGATCCCGGTGAGGTTGCCGTTGGCATCCACCAGTGCGCCGCCGGAATTGCCGGGGTTGATCGCGGCGTCGGTCTGGATGAAGTCTTCGTAGTTGTTCAGGCCCAGCTGGTTGCGGCCGGTGGCGCTGATGATGCCCATGGTCACGGTCTGGCCGACGCCAAACGGGTTGCCGATCGCCAGGGCCACGTCGCCGATGCGAATACTGTCGGAGCGGCCGATAGTAATGGCCGGCAGGTTCTTCAAATCGATCTTCAACACCGCGAGGTCGGTTTCCGGGTCGCTGCCAATCACCCGGGCCAGGGTCTCACGGCCATCCTTGAGCGCCACCACGATCTGGTCGGCACCGCTGGTGACGTGGTTGTTGGTCAGGATGTAGCCTTCCGGGCTCATGATCACACCCGAACCCAGGCTCGACTCCATGCGCTTTTGCTTGGGCGAGTTGTCACCGAAGAAACGCCGGAATTGCGGGTCTTCAAACAGCGGATGGTTGGGTTTGTTGATGACCTTGGTGGTGTACAGGTTCACCACGGCCGGTGCGGCGGTGGTCACGGCGTCGGCGTAGGACACCGGTCCCTGCTGCACGGCCTTGGTTTGCGGCGCTTGCTGCAGGTTGACGTCAAGGCTTGGCAGCCCGACCCATTCGGGGTAGCGCTGGATAATCAGGAGAGCGACAAGCACGCCGGCCAACAGCGGCCAGCCGGAAAAACGCAGCGCCTTGAGCATTAAGCACGTCCTACAAAGGTTGCAGGCGGTATGAGACCGCCCATAATGTCGCGCATTATACGAGGCCGCGCGCGCCTCTGAACGGGATATTTAGGAGTCTTTTCATGGCCGTCGCCCTGAGCACCCTGGTCGAAGAAGCGGACCGTTACCTGGCAAGCAGCCGGATTGCCGATTATTGCCCCAACGGCCTGCAAGTCGAAGGCGCCCCCCAAGTCATGCGTATCGTCAGCGGTGTGACGGCCAGCCAGGCCTTGCTCGATGCGGCCGTCGAGGCCAACGCCGACCTGATACTGGTGCATCACGGTTATTTCTGGAAAGGTGAAAATCCCTGTATCACCGGGATGAAGCAGCGCCGGCTCAAGACGTTGCTCAAGCACGACATCAGCCTGTTGGCCTATCACTTGCCGTTGGACTTGCACGCCGAGGTCGGCAACAACGTGCAGTTGGCCCGTCAGTTGGACATCACTGTCGAAGGGCCGCTGGATCCGGATAACCCCAAGGTTGTCGGCCTGGTCGGCTCCCTGTCCGAACCGATGACGCCTCGGGACTTTGCCCGCCGGGTCCAGGAAGCCATGGGCCGCGAGCCGTTGCTGATCGAAGGCGAGCAGATGATCCGCCGGGTCGGCTGGTGCACCGGTGGCGGCCAGGGTTACATCGACCAGGCGGTGCTGGCGGGGGTTGACCTGTATCTCAGTGGCGAGGCATCGGAGCAGACGTTCCACAGCGCGCGGGAAAACGGTATCAGCTTCATCGCCGCCGGGCACCATGCGACCGAGCGCTACGGCGTCCAGGCGCTGGGTGACTACCTGGCGCGGCGTTTTGCGCTGGAGCACATCTTCATCGATTGTCCGAATCCCATCTGACTGCTTATAACCCCTGTGGGAGCGAGCTTGCTCGCGATGGCGGCGGATCAGTCAATATTGATGTGGCTGACCCACCGCTATCGCGAGCAAGCTCGCTCCCACAAAAGCTGTCGCAGTGCCCGAACCACCGGGCATATCCATATGCTGTTTCGATCTAGTTGGCGCCCTGATTAGAAGAGGTCGCTGTGCTAGGATTCCCCGCTCGAACACGGCCCGCTGGCCGTTCATAAGAAAGCTTTCGTGAGTAGCCATGGTCGACAAACTGACGCATCTGAAACAGCTGGAGGCGGAAAGCATCCACATCATCCGCGAGGTGGCCGCCGAGTTCGATAACCCGGTGATGCTGTACTCCATCGGTAAAGACTCCGCCGTGATGCTGCACCTGGCACGCAAGGCGTTCTTCCCCGGCAAGCTGCCGTTTCCGGTGATGCACGTCGATACCCGCTGGAAATTCCAGGAAATGTACAAGTTCCGCGACCGCATGGTCGAAGAGCTCGGCCTGGACTTGATCACCCATATCAACCCCGACGGCGTGGCGCAGAACATCAACCCGTTCACCCACGGCAGTGCCAAGCACACCGACATCATGAAGACCGAGGGCCTGAAACAGGCGCTCGACAAGCATGGTTTCGACGCAGCCTTCGGCGGTGCCCGTCGCGATGAAGAGAAGTCCCGCGCCAAGGAGCGCGTCTACTCGTTCCGTGACAGCAAGCACCGCTGGGACCCGAAGAACCAGCGTCCGGAGCTGTGGAACGTCTACAACGGCAAGGTCAACAAGGGCGAGTCGATCCGCGTATTCCCGCTGTCGAACTGGACCGAGCTGGACATCTGGCAGTACATCTACCTCGAAGGCATCCCGATCGTGCCGCTGTATTTCGCCGCCGAGCGTGAAGTGATCGAGAAGAACGGCACGCTGATCATGATCGACGACGAGCGCATCCTCGAGCACCTGTCCGACGAAGACAAGGCCCGTATCGTCAAGAAGAAAGTGCGTTTCCGTACCCTTGGCTGCTACCCGTTGACGGGCGCGGTGGAGTCCGAGGCCGAAAGCCTGACGGACATCATCCAGGAAATGCTCCTGACGCGAACTTCCGAGCGCCAGGGCCGGGTCATCGACCACGATGGCGCAGGCTCGATGGAAGATAAAAAACGTCAAGGGTACTTTTAAGCTTCGAGTTACAAGCGGCAAGCTGCAAGTTAAAGGCGGTATGCGTAATTTTGCAGCTTGGTGCTTGCAGCCGGTTGTTGCGAGCCGCGATTGAGTGACTCGTAATGGATTTCGAGAAGTTGGTTGTTTGGCAGAGAAGCAAGTGTCTGGCGGTGGAAGTCTACCGGGAGTTTGCCCAGTGCAGGGATCTTGGTTTCAAGGATCAAGTTACCCGATCAGCACTCTCGGTGCCCTCCAATATTGCTGAGGGAATGGAGCGTCGCAGTGCCAAAGAAAAGGTACGCTTTCTTTGGATCGCGAAGGCTTCTTGTGGAGAGTTACGAACACAGATCCTCATAGGCAGCGACATTGCTTACATTGCCCAGCCGCTGGCTGATAACTGGATTGCAGAAACTCGCGAGCTCTCAAAAATGCTCTGCGGCTTGATCAACAAAATTTCTGACTAGCTGTACGCCGACAAGCTTGCCGCTTGAAGCTTACAGCTCGGAGCTTGAACACAATGAGCCATCAATCTGATTTGATCAGCGAGGACATCCTCGCCTACCTGGGCCAGCACGAGCGTAAAGAGCTGCTGCGCTTTCTGACCTGCGGTAACGTCGACGACGGCAAGAGCACCTTGATCGGGCGCCTGCTGCACGACTCCAAGATGATCTACGAAGATCACCTGGAAGCCATCACCCGCGATTCGAAGAAAGTCGGCACCACCGGTGACGATATCGACCTGGCGCTGCTGGTCGACGGCCTGCAGGCCGAGCGCGAGCAAGGCATCACCATCGATGTCGCGTACCGCTATTTCTCCACCGCCAAGCGCAAATTCATCATTGCCGATACCCCCGGCCATGAGCAGTACACCCGCAACATGGCCACCGGTGCCTCCACCTGTGACCTGGCGATCATCCTGGTGGACGCGCGCTATGGCGTGCAGACCCAGACCCGTCGCCACAGCTTCATCGCCTCGTTGCTGGGCATCAAGCACATCGTCGTGGCCATCAACAAGATGGACCTCAAGGACTTCGACCAAGGTGTGTTCGAGTCGATCAAGGCCGACTACCTGAAGTTCGCCGAAGGCTTGAAGATGAAGCCCACCAGCATGCACTTCGTGCCGATGTCGGCCCTCAAGGGCGACAACGTGGTGAACAAGTCCGAGCGCTCGCCTTGGTACACCGGCCAGTCGCTGATGGAGATCCTCGAGACCGTGGAAGTGGCGGGCGACCGCAACTTCACCGACCTGCGTTTCCCGGTGCAGTACGTCAACCGTCCGAACCTGAACTTCCGCGGTTTCGCCGGCACGCTTGCCAGCGGCATCGTGCACAAGGGTGACGAAGTGGTGGTGTTGCCGTCGGGCAAGAGCAGCCGCGTGAAATCCATCGTCACCTTCGAAGGTGAGCTGGAGCATGCCGGTCCAGGCCAGGCCGTGACGCTGACCATGGAAGACGAGATCGACATTTCCCGTGGCGACCTGCTGGTGCATGCCGACAACGTTCCGCCGGTCACCGACAGCTTCGAAGCGATGCTGGTGTGGATGGCCGAGGAGCCGATGCTGCCGGGCAAGAAATACGACATCAAGCGCGCCACCAGCTACGTGCCGGGCTCGATCGCCAGCATCGTCAACAAGGTCGATGTGAATACCTTGGAAGAAGGCCCGGCCAGCGCGTTGCAACTCAACGAAATCGGCAAGGTGAAGATCGCACTGGATGCGCCGATCGCCCTGGACGGTTACGAGAGCAACCGCACCACTGGCGCGTTCATCGTCATCGATCGCCTGACCAACGGTACCGTCGGCGCGGGCATGATCGTGGCCCAGCCGCTGGCCCATGGCAGCAGCACCCACCACGGCAAGCTGGCCCATGTGTCGGTGGAAGAACGTACCCAACGCTTCGGCCAACAGCCGGCCACGGTGCTGTTCAGCGGCCTGTCGGGCGCGGGCAAGAGCACGCTGGCCTACGCGGTGGAACGCAAGCTGTTCGACATGGGCCGCGCAGTGTTCGTGCTCGACGGTCAGAACCTGCGCCACGACCTGAACAAAGGCCTGCCGCAGGATCGCAGCGGGCGTACCGAAAATTGGCGCCGTGCGGCCCACGTCGCCCGTCAGTTCAACGAAGCGGGCCTGCTGACCCTGGCCGCGTTCGTTGCACCAAGCGCCGAAGGGCGCGAACAGGCCAAGGACCTGATCGGCCGGGAGCGCCTGCTGACCGTCTACGTCCAGGCCTCGCCAACCGTATGTGCCCAGCGTGATCCGCAAGGGCTGTACGCGGCCGCTGGCGATAACATCCCGGGCGAGTCGTTCCCGTACGATGTGCCGCTGGATGCCGACCTGGTGATCGACACGCAGTCGCTGACGTTGGAAGAAAGCGTCAAGCAGGTGCTGGATCTGCTGCGCAAGCGTGGGGCGATCTAAGGGGAGCAGCTGCAAGCTTCTAGCTTCAAGCGGCAAGTAAAAGCCCGCGGATGAGTGATCATCGGCGGGCTTTTTTGTTATCTGGAAGGACGCCATCGCGAGCAAGCTCGCTCCCACCATGGTCAGCGGTGAAGCAACCCCTGTGGGAGCGAGCTTGCTCCGGGCGGCGATCCGACGATGAGGCCGGTGCAGCCACCTCAAGACTTGGCGGGATACTCCCGATGCATCTGTATAAGCAACGCATCCTTGTCCTGCCACAACTGGTTGATCCAACCCTGGAACTCCAGGCGATAGTCCCCGTCCTGGTCGTAGCTTTTGCCGATGAACTGCGGCGGTATCTTCAACGCTTGGAAATGCACCACCACTTCGCCAACGTTGCCGCAGAGCAAATCCCAGTACCCCGGGCGACCGCCCGGATAATGGATGGTCACGTTGATGATCGACTCCAGTTGCTCACCCATCGCATCAAGCACAAACGCGATGCCGCCAGCCTTGGGCTTGAGCAAGTAGCGAAACGGTGACTGTTGCTGGGCATGCTTGCCTTCGGTGAAGCGCGTGCCCTCGACGAAATTGAAAATGCCCACCGGGTTGTTGCGGAACTTCGCGCAAGTCTTGCGGGTGGTTTCCAGGTCCTTGCCTTTCTTTTCCGGATGCTTTTCCAGGTAAGCCTTGGAATAACGCTTCATGAACGGGAAGCCCAGCGCCCACCAGGCCAGGCCGATCACCGGCACCCAGATCAACTCTTGCTTGAGGAAAAACTTCAACGGGCGGATGCGTCGGTTCAGCACGTACTGCAACACCATGATGTCGACCCAGCTCTGGTGATTGCTGGTGACCAGATACGAATGCTGGTAATCGAGGCCGTCCAAGCCGCTTAGATGCCAGCGGGTAGGGCGTACCAGGTTCATCCACGCCTTGTTGTTGCTGATCCAGGCTTCATGGATATGGCTCATCAGCCAGTCGGTGAAGCGCTGGGCGGCGGGGAAGGGCAGCAGCAGTTTGAAAATCGCCACGATGAACAGCGGTGTGCAGCAGGCGATGGTATTGAGCGCCAACAACAGCGAGGCAATGACGCCGCGCAAGGGGACAGGCAGGAAATCCAGCATTGATCAAATATCCATGGGTCGGTTGGCGGCCTGGATTGCGGTCAGGGCGATGGTGTACACGATGTCGTCGACCTGGGCGCCGCGCGGCAAGTCGTTCACCGGCTTGCGCAGGCCTTGCAGCATTGGCCCGAGGCTGACGCAATCGGCGCTGCGCTGCACGGCCTTGTGGGTCGTGTTGCCGGTGTTCAGGTCCGGGAAGATGAACACCGTGGCCCGGCCCGCCACCTGGCTGTTGGGCGCCAGTTGCCGCGCCACGGTTTCGTTGGCGGCGGCGTCGTATTGCAGCGGGCCGTCGATCAGCAGACCGTGTTGGGCCTCGTGGGCCAGCAGGGTGGCTTCGCGGACTTTTTCCACTTCTTCGCCACTGGCCGACTCGCCGCTGGAATAGCTGAGCATCGCCACCCGTGGCGTGATGCCGAACGCGGCGGCCGAGTCGGCGCTTTGCAGGGCGATTTCCGCCAGTTCCGCTGCGCTGGGGTGCGGGTTCATCACACAGTCGCCGTAGACCAGGACTTCTTCGGGAAACAGCATGAAAAACACCGACGACACCAGCGAACAGCCCGGCGCGGTCTTGATCAGTTGCAGGGCCGGGCGGATGGTGTTGGCGGTGGAATGAATGACGCCCGAAACCAGCCCGTCCACTTCATCCAGCGCCAGCATCATGGTGCCGATCACCACCGTGTCTTCCAATTGCTGCTCGGCCATGGGGGCGTTCAGGCTTTTGCTCTTGCGCAGCCGCACCATGGGCTCGACGTAACGTTCGCGAATCGCGTCCGGGTCGAGAATCTCCAACCCCGGCGGCAGTTCGATGCCTTGGGCGCGGGCCACCGCTTCGACGTCGGCCGGTTTCGCCAGCAATACGCAGCGGGCGATGCCCCGGGCCTGGCAAATGGCAGCGGCCTGGACGGTCAGCGGTTCGCTGCCTTCGGGCAACACGATCCGTTTGTTGGCGGACTGGGCACGCTGGATCAATTGATAGCGGAACACCGCGGGCGACAGGCGCATCTCCCGTGGCGTGCCGCAACGCTGGTGCAGCCATTTGGCGTCCAGGTGACTGGCGACGAAATCGGTGATGATCTCCGCGCGTTCGCGGTCATCGATCGGGATTTCCTTGTTCAGGCCGTGGAGCAGGTTGGCGGTGTCATAGGAACCGGTGCTCACCGACAGTACAGGCAAGCCCGCCTGCAAGGCGCCACGGCACAGCTCCATGATGCGCGGGTCGGGCAGGGTGTCGCTGGTCAACAGCAGGCCGGCCAGCGGCACGCCGTTGATCGCCGCCAGGCTCACGGCCAGGATGATGTCGTCGCGATCCCCGGGGGTTACCACCAGCACGCCGGGCTTGAGCAGTTCCACCGTGTTGCGCATGGTGCGGGCGCAAATGATGACATTGCTCATGCGCCGGGTTTCGTAGTCACCGGCATTGAGCACCTGCGCGCCCATCAGGTCCGCGACGTCGCGGGTGCGCGGGGCGTTGAGTTCGGGGCGGAACGGGATGCAGCCGAGCAGGCGGAAGTCGCCGCTGCGCAGCAACGGCGAGTGCTCCTTGAGCCGGGCGGTGAACGCCTCCATGCTTTCGTCGGTGCGAACCTTGTTCAAGATCACGCCGAGGACTTTCGGGTCCTTTGGCCCGCCAAACAGCTGCGCCTGCAACTCAACGCGGCCGGACAGCTCCGTCAGCACTTCGTTTTCCGGCGCTGACACCAGGATGACTTCGGCGTCCAGGCTCTTGGCCAGGTGCAGGTTGACCCGTGCGGCATAACTGGCGCTGCGGGTCGGGACCATGCCTTCGACGACCAGCACGTCCTTGCCGATGGCTGCCTGCTGGTACAGGGTGATGATTTCTTCCAGCAATTCGTCGAGCTGGCCATCGCCGAGCATGCGCTCCACGTGGGCCAGGCCCAGCGGCTGTGGCGGTTTGAGGCCATGGGTGCGGGCCACCAGTTCGGTGGAACGTTCCGGGCCGGTATCGCCAGGGTGAGGCTGGGCGATGGGTTTGAAGAAGCCGACTTTCAGCCCGGCCCGTTCAAGTGTACGCACCAGCCCCAGGCTGATGGAGGTCAGACCCACACCAAAATCGGTGGGCGCGATAAAAAAAGTTTGCATGCGGATTCTCTAAGGGTGCATGACGAGTGCCCTGAATTTGCGCAACAGGGCACCAGGGCGCGACCTATGGCTGGTCGTCTACCCACAATTCAGTCGCCAAGGTTATCGCTAACCGGGCCCTGAGCGCACCAGCCGCAATCAAAGGGCTGGCCTGATTTTTCAATACGTTGCGCAGGGTCCAGCACCCAGGCCCGGGACTGCCACGGTGGCTGGTGGCGCAGATGCTGGGTGTGGCCGCAGGACAGCTCGGCTACCCAGTGCCCATCTTCATCCTGATGGAAGCCCATGACCGTCGGTCTGTTAGCGCTAGCCCGTTTGTCCGGGTTCCGTTCGCTTTCGGGCAAATCCTTGTTTAGACTTGTCCGTTCTTCATTCTTATGCAAAAGGTCTCGCCCCATGCTGATCGCCGCCAATAAGGCTGTCTCCATCGACTATACCCTGACCAACGACGCTGGTGAGGTCATCGACAGCTCTGCCGGCGGCGCTCCGCTGGTCTACCTGCAAGGCGCAGGTAATATCATTCCAGGTCTGGAAAAGGCCCTGGAAGGCAAAGCCGTCGGTGACGAGCTGAAAGTGGCCGTTGAACCGGAAGACGCCTATGGCGAATATTCCGCTGAACTGGTCAGCACCTTGAGCCGCAGCATGTTCGAAGGCGTGGATGAGCTGGAAGTGGGCATGCAGTTCCACGCTTCGGCGCCCGATGGCCAGATGCAGATCGTCACCATCCGCGACCTGGAAGGCGACGACGTCACCGTTGACGGCAACCACCCGTTGGCCGGCCAGCGCTTGAACTTCCAAGTCAAGATCGTTGACATCCGTGACGCCAGCCAGGAAGAAATCGCCCATGGTCACGTCCATGGTGAAGGCGGCCATCACCACTGATTTCTGCGCTACGCTCAGGAAACCAGTGAACTGGAAAGGCGCCTTATGGCGCCTTTTTAGTCGCTTGCTGTTAGCATCACCCATGGCTGTTTCGAAAAGATCCGCAAACCCTGGAGTTCGTCATGAGTGCTTTCCACGACCTTAAATTGAAAGCCCTGGATGGTCAGGAGCTTCCTCTGGCGCCTTTCAAGGGGCGAGTCGTGCTGGTGGTCAACGTCGCCTCCAAGTGTGGCCTGACGCCTCAGTACACGGCGTTGGAAAATCTTTATCAGCGATACAAGGACAAAGGGTTCAGCGTGCTGGGCCTGCCCTGCAATCAGTTCGCCGGGCAAGAGCCGGGAACGGAGCAGGAAATCCAGGCATTCTGCAGCCTCAACTATGGCGTGACGTTCCCGCTGTCCAGCAAGCTGGACGTGAACGGTCCCGACCGTCATCAGCTGTACCGCCTGCTGGCGGGCGAAGGGGCCGAGTTCCCAGGAGACATCACCTGGAATTTCGAAAAATTCCTGCTCGGCAAGGACGGCCGGGTGCTGGCGCGTTTCTCACCGCGTACCGCGCCGGATGATCCTGCCGTGATCCAGGCGATCGAGAAAGCGCTGGCCTGATCCCCGTAGGAGCTGCCGAAGGCTGCGATCTTTTGATCTTTCGCTTGAGACTAAATGTCAGGGAAAAGATCGCAGCCTCGTTGCACTCGGCAGCCCCTACGTACCGATCAGGAGCATGTCCCCTCGCCACGGTGCTTAAGTCACACACGGTCCCTTCTAACCCTTAATCACTCCAATCAATAGTGCTATCCAGCGCTGCGCACGCTCCATATTATCGTCGTCATATCTGAACTGCGACGCGTTCCCTGGAGAGCCTGATGCCTGTACAAGCCCTGTTCAAACCTTTTCACCTCGGCGCCCTCGAGCTGCCGACCCGGGTGGTGATGGCGCCGATGACCCGTTCCTTTTCGCCGGGTGGCGTACCGAACGCCAAGGTGATCGAGTATTACCGTCGTCGCGCAGCGGCTGGCGTCGGATTGATCATCACTGAAGGCACGACGGTCGGCCACAAGGCGTCCAACGGTTATCCGAACGTGCCGCACTTCTATGGCGATGCCGCGCTGGCGGGTTGGAAAGAAGTGGTCGATGCCGTGCACGCCGAAGGTGGCAAGATCGTTCCCCAGTTGTGGCATGTGGGCAGCGTGCGTCGCATCGGGACGGAGCCGGACGCCAGCGTGCCGGGTTATGGTCCGAGCGAAAAACTCAAGGATGGCCAGGTGGTGGTCCACGGCATGACCCAGGCGGACATTGACGACGTCATCGCCGCCTTCGCCCAAGCGGCCAAGGACGCCCGGGACATCGGCATGGACGGCGTGGAAATCCATGGCGCCCACGGTTATCTGGTTGACCAGTTCTTTTGGGAAGGCAGCAACCAGCGCACGGATGGCTACGGCGGCAGCCTCGCCAATCGCTCACGTTTCGCGATCGAATTGATCCGTGCGGTGCGCGCGGCCGTGGGCGAGGGTTTTCCGATCATCTTCCGTTTCTCCCAATGGAAACAGCAGGACTACACCGCGCGCCTGGTGCAGACGCCAGAAGCGCTGGCTGAATTCCTCAAGCCCTTGGCCGACGCTGGCGTGGATATCTTCCACTGTTCCACACGTCGCTTCTGGGAACCGGAATTCGAAGGTTCCGAACTGAACCTGGCCGGCTGGACCCGTAAACTCACTGGCAAGCCAACGATCACCGTGGGCAGCGTCGGCCTGGATGGCGAGTTCCTGCAGTTCATGGTCAATACCGACAAGGTTGCGCAACCGGCCAGCCTGGAGAAACTGTTGGAGCGCCTGAACAAGGAGGAATTCGACCTGGTCGCGGTGGGGCGTGCGTTGCTGGTGGATCCGGATTGGGCGCAAAAAGTACGCGAGGGGCGGGAGCAGGAAATCTTGCCGTTCAGTCGCGAAGCATTGATGACCCTGGTTTAAGCGGCGCCTGATCCGCCGCTATCGCGAGCAAGCTCGCTGCCACATTTGATCTTCAGCGCACTCATTGTGGGAGCGAGCTTGCTCGCGATGGCGACCTCAGCATCACCGAATAATCAAAGCACTGTCGGCGCAGCAGGCAGCACCTGCTCGCCCACGCAAACGCCGCGCAACTGCGCCTCGAACTGCTCGACCACCGAGGCCCAGCCCTGGCGGCTGGCATGCTGGCGCGCATTGAGCCGCACGCACCGCAAGGCCTCGCGTTCTTCCAGCAGCCAACGAGCGGCGTCGCAGAACGCTTCTTCATCCCCCGGCATCGCCAACACGCCGTTATAGCCATGACGGATGTGTTGCGCCGCTGCCGCCTGATCGTAGGCCACTACGCCCAGCCCGGAGGCCAAGGCTTCCAGCACGACATTGCCGAAGGTTTCGGTCAGGCTTGGAAAAATGAACATATCCCCCGATGCGTAATGGACGGCCAATGCTTCGCCTCGTTGCGCTCCACAAAAAATGGCTTCGGGTAGTTGTTGTTCGAGGGCGAGCCGCTGCGGGCCGTCGCCCACGACGACCAACTGAATCCGTCGCGTCGGAAAAGCGTTGCGCAGGGTGTCGAAGCTGCGCTTGAGCAGCCCCAGGTTTTTCTCCGGCGCCAAGCGTCCCACGTGAATGACCGCGATGTCGTCATCGCCCAGGCCCCAGGTTTCGCGCAGGGTCGTCGAGCGTTTGGCTGGATGAAACAACTGGCTGTCGACGCCGCGCGACAGCATCGCCACGCGCTCGAAATGCCGGCGCTCGAGCTCCAGGCGCTGACTATGGCTCGGCACGAGGGTCAGGCGGGAGCGGTTATGAAACCAGCGCAAATAATGGGTCAGCACTCGGCTCAACAATCCGAGCCCGTACTGTTGGGTGTATTGCTGGAAGTTGGTGTGGAAGCCGCTGACCACGGATATGCCCAGGCGCCGCGCCGCCCGCAGGGCCGACAAACCCAGTGGTCCTTCGGTCGCGATGTACAACACGTCGGGGCGATGGCGTTTCCAGCGGCGCAGCAGCTTGTGCATCGAGGCTTGCCCCCACTGCAAGCCCGGGTACCCCGGCAGCGGCCAGCCTCGACAGAGCAATAGCTGGTCGTCGCTGGCCTGGCCTTGATCACCGGCCTGACGGGGGCGGATCAGCTCCACCCGGTGCCCGCGGGCACGCAAGCCCTCGTAGAGACGGCCGAGGGTGTTGGCTACGCCGTTGATTTCCGGCGCAAAGGTTTCGGTAACGAGGGTAACGTGCAGGTGTGTGGTCATGACCCCAGTGTCGACCGGGGCCGTTTCGTCATTGTGACGCCCGCATGATGGATTTGTGACCGGCTCAGCCCTGTCGCGCCAACGCCGTCTCGGCCCCCTGCTCGCGCACCCAGAACAGCGTCGCCCCGGCCACCGCTGCCGGCATCATCAGGACGTTGACCACCGGGATCAGCAACACCAGGTACACGCTGCCGCCAAAGCCCAGGCTCTGCCAGCGTTTTTCCCGCAGCCAGGCGAGCATTTCGTTCCAGCCCAGCTTGTGGTTGTCCGCCGGGTAGTCGATGTATTGGATCGCCATCATCCAGATGCCGAACAGCAACCACAGCGGCGCGGCCACGATATTGATCACCGGGATGAACGACAGTACGAACAGGCCCAGGGCCCGCGGCAGGAAATAGCCGAGCTTGCGCGCTTCCCGGGCCAGCGTCCGGGGGATCATGGCGATCAGTTCGCCCCAACTGAACGCCGGGAAATCATCCGTGCCGCGTACCACCACTTCGACTTTCTCGGCGAGAAAACCGTTGAACGGTGCAGCGATGATGTTGGCGAGCATGGTGAAGGTGAAAAACACCATCAGCACCACAAGGACGACGAACAGCGGCCAGAGGATATAACTGAGGAAGCCCAGCCAATCCGGTAGCGACGGCATCAGCGTATCGACCCACAGGCTGAACTGGTGGCCAGCCAGGTAGATCAACCCGACGAACAGCACCAGGTTGATCGCCAGGGGCAGCAGCACAAACAGCCGCAGGCCGGGGCTCAAGATCAGTTTGAGACCCTCTCGCAAGTATTGCGGGCCGGACAGGACGGGGGCGGGCATAGGTGGCTCCGAGGATAGGTGGACGCGCCGACCTTACCGGCTTTGCTGGATGCAGGAAAGCCACGACACGGCGTGTAACAAAGGTTTAAGGTTCGTCGCTATCGCACACGCCGCAGCGAATAGAGCTCACCTATGAGCTGGATTGTTAAACCGTATTTCCTTAATCTTCGCTCCCTCGATACGCTGCACCCATTCTTTTTTCAGGACTGTCGAACCCAAGCCTTCCCCAAGTGCATCAACGGTCCTTTTTTATTCGCGCCGCTCACCCGGCGTTCCGGCCCGCAAGGTCCGGTCAACAGGAGCAGGTCATGTCTGAAGTCCGTCATTCGCGTGTGATTATTCTCGGTTCCGGCCCTGCCGGTTACAGCGCTGCGGTTTATGCGGCCCGTGCCAACCTCAAGCCGCTGCTGATCACCGGCATGCAGGCCGGCGGTCAATTGACCACCACTACCGAAGTCGACAACTGGCCGGGCGACGTCCACGGCCTGACCGGTCCGGCCTTGATGGAACGCATGAAGGAACACGCCGAGCGCTTCGAGACCGAGATCGTCTTCGACCACATCAATGCCGTGGATTTCGCCGCCAAGCCATACACCCTGACCGGCGACAGCGCGACCTACACCTGTGATGCCCTGATCATCGCCACTGGCGCCAGCGCTCGCTACCTGGGCTTGCCGTCGGAAGAGACGTTCATGGGCAAAGGCGTTTCCGCCTGCGCCACTTGCGACGGTTTCTTCTACCGCAACAAGCCAGTGGCTGTGGTCGGTGGCGGCAATACCGCGGTCGAAGAGGCGCTGTACCTGGCCAACATCGCCAGTACCGTTACCCTGATCCACCGTCGCGAAACCTTCCGCGCCGAGAAGATCCTCATCGACAAACTCAATGCACGCGTCGCTGAAGGCAAGATCATCCTCAAGCTCAACGCCACCCTGGACGAAGTGCTGGGCGACAACATGGGCGTGACCGGTGCTCGCCTGAAGAACAACGACGGCAGCTTTGACGAGATCAAGGTTGACGGCGTATTCATCGCCATCGGCCACACCCCGAACACTTCGTTGTTCGAAGGCCAGTTGGAGCTCAAGGACGGTTACCTGGTGGTCAAGGGCGGCCGTGACGGCAACGCCACCGCCACCAGCGTCGAAGGCATCTTCGCGGCTGGCGACGTGGCCGACCACGTCTATCGCCAGGCCATCACCTCGGCCGGCGCCGGTTGCATGGCGGCCTTGGACACCGAGCGTTACCTGGACGGCTTGCAGAACGCTTCGTTCTGATTCATAGGGCACAAAAAAACCGGCTTCGGCCGGTTTTTTAAGGCCTGTCACATGACCAACGGGTGGATGCCGAGCCCTTGTGGGAGCGAGCTTGCTCGCGATGGCGTCAGGTCAGCCGGCATCGATGTTGACTGATACACCGTCATCGCGAGCAAGCTCGCTCCCACAGGAGACTGTGTAGTGAGAAGGACGGTGATCAGGCCAGCTTCGCCAGGCACGTTTCCAGGATATCCAACCCCTCTTCCAACACCGCCGGCTCGGTCGTCAACGGCGCCAGCAGCCGGATGATGTGCCGCGATTTTCCGCTGGGCATCAGCAGCAAACCCGATTCCCGCGCCGAGGCCAGTAATTGCGTCAGTTGTGCCGGGGCCGGGGTGCCGTCGGCGTGGGCCAGTTCGATGCCACGCATCGCGCCGACGCCAGTCAGGCGGCCCAGATAAGGCGTAAGGCCGCGACGGCGCCAGGCTGCATGGCGGCTGACCATTGCCTCTTCCTGCCGCGTACCCCAGGCTTGCAGGTTGGCGTCGGTCATCTCGTCCAGCGTTGCCAGCGCGGCGGCGCAGGCGAGGGGGTTGCCGGAGTAGGTGCCGCCAAGACCACCCTTGGGCAGACTGTCCATCAGCGACTTGCGTCCCACCACCGCGCCCAACGGGACACCGCCGGCGATGCTCTTGCCCAGCAGGATCAGGTCGGGCTCGATGCCCAGTCGCGAAAATGCAAAGCGCTGGCCGGTGCGACCGAAACCGGACTGGATCTCATCGATGATCAGCACGATGCCCTTGTCGTCGCAGAACTGTCGCAGCGCTTGGGCGAAATCCACGTCCATCGCCAGGAAGCCGGCCTCACCCTGCACCGGCTCGACGATAAAGCAGGCCACGTCGTTCACATCGATCTCGACACTGAACAACCTGTCCATGGCTTTCAAGGACTCGGCGCACGTCACACCGTTATCCTGGCTAGGGTAGGGCAGGTGGTAGACAGGCCCGGGCAGTACCCCGACTTTTTGCTTGTAGGGCGCGACCTTGCCGTTGAGATTGAGCGTGGCCAGGGTCCGACCATGAAAGCCGCCATCAAAGGCGATGACCGCAGTGCGCCCCGTGGCGCCGCGCACAATCTTGAGGGCATTTTCCGCCGCTTCGGCGCCGCTGTTGGTGAGCATGCCGCTCACTGGGTAATCCACCGGGATAAACGCTGCCAGGCGCTCCATCAAGTCAAGATAAGGCGTATGGGGGGCTGCGTTGAACGCGTAATGAGTCAGCCGGGTGGCTTGCTCGCGGATCGCCTCGACGATGCGCGGATGACAGTGGCCGAGGTTCAACACACCGATGCCTCCGACAAAGTCGATGTAGCGCTTGCCGTCGGTGTCCCAGACCTCGGCATTTTTTCCATGGCTGAGGCTGATAGGGTGAACGAAGGAAATCGATTGGCTGATGGTTTCGCGGCTCATGGGGGGCGGCTCGGACGAAGAAAAGATGTCCGTTATCTAAGCCGCGAGCAGCAGCGCCCGGCAAACGAAATAAAGTTGCCGGGTCAATCATAAAAGTCGGGATGTGGTGAAGTGCGGCTTATCCGGGATGTGCAACCCGTGGCGAGGGAGCTTGCTCCCCGCCGGACTTGTAGGTGCTGCGTAGGAGCCGTGTAGGAGCTGCGTAGGAGCTGCCGAGCGAAGCGAGGCTGCGATCTTTCCAAAGAGATTTGAATCTCAAGCGAAAGATCAAAAGATCAAAAGATCGCAGGCTTCGCCAGCTCCTACGGGGCCCAGCGGGAGCAAGCTGCGGGTGGATCAGCGCTGTTGCAGCGGTTGGGCTTCGAACTTCACGCCGGCCAAGCCGTGGGCCATCAAGGCGCGGATATTGCCGTGGTCGCTGCCCTCGGGCGTGTTCAGCACCGAGCGATAATGTTCGCCGAATGCCAGGAGCGCTTCTTCATCGCTCAAGCCTTCAAGCAGTGCCAGGCCCAAGGTCTTGCAGGAGCCTTCGTTCTGCCCGGCGGCGTTCACAACGCCGCCGTTGTTGAAGGCTTGGGGCTGGTATTCGTAGCCTTCGGCAATAAAAGCCAGGGTGTCAGCGAAAGCATGTTCACCGCTTTTGAGGCTGGCGCGAAAGGTGTTCAGGTCAGGCATTGGGATTTCCTTTGGCGAACGCCGCTTGCTGTTCGGCGCTGGCCTCTTTCTGGTATTGGGCTTTCCATTCGGCATAGGGCATGCCGTAGACAACTTCACGCGCATCGTCGAGGCTGACCTCGATCTGGCGCTCGTCGGCGGCGGCCTTGTACCACTTGGACAGGCAGTTGCGACAGAAACCGGCGAGGTTCATCAGGTCGATGTTCTGCACATCCTTGCGGCTGTCCAGGTGGGCCACCAGTCGACGGAAAGCGGCGGCTTCAAGTTCCAGGCGTTGTTGGTCGTTCATGGGAGTCTCTGCGAGGCAGCTTCAAGGGGCAAGCTTCAAGCTGCAAGAGTGGATTTGCGGTGGTCAGGCTTGAAGCTTACAGCTTGAGGCTTGCAGCTGCTACGAAGTAGCCCGACTTGCCGCGAGGGTAATCGACACTGACTCGGCGAAGCGCAAGGCGTGCGGCTTGTCGACTTCGACCTCGGCGTACAGCACCGATTCGTTGGCCATGACCAGGTCCAGCAACTCCTGGGTCAGGCGTTCGAGCAGGGCGAAGCGGTTGCCTTCCACATGGGCGATGATCGCCTTGGTGATGGTGCGGTAGTTCAACGCATGGTCGATGTCGTTGTCACGCACGGCCTCTTGTGCCGCGTAGAGGATGGTCAGGTTGATCAACACATCCTGTTTGTTGAGGATCTCGTCTTCATTGATCCCGATGAACGTACGCAGGCGCAGATCCTTGACCTTGATGCGCGCCATGGCGGGCTGAAGTTGTGGCATTTATTGGCTCCGTCGAATCAATTGCAGGAATTCCTGGCGGGTGTTGCTGGACTCGCGAAAAGCACCCAGCATCACCGAAGTGTTCATGGTCGAGTTCTGTTTCTCGACACCGCGCATCATCATGCACATGTGCTGGGCTTCGATCACCACCGCCACGCCGGCAGCCTGGGTGACCTGTTGCACCGCGTCGGCGATTTGCCGGGTGAGGTTTTCCTGGATTTGCAGGCGGCGGGCGAACATGTCCACCAGCCGGGCGATCTTCGACAGCCCCAGGACCTTGCCCCTAGGAATATAAGCCACATGGGCCTTGCCGATGAAGGGCAGCAGGTGATGTTCGCACAGCGAATAAAGCTCGATATTGGCGACGATCACCATTTCGTCGCTGTCGGAGGCAAACAGGGCACCGTTGACGATCTGCTCGACGCTCTGCCCATAACCATGGCAGAGGTACTCCATGGCCTTGGCGGCGCGCACCGGCGTGTCCAGCAGGCCTTCGCGCTCCGGGTCTTCGCCCAGGCCGATCAGGATCTCGCGGTAATGCTGGGGCGATAGGGCCATGGTGCTTCCTCGGAACAGGACTATTTGATGTGCCGCCCGCCGTTGAGGGTCAGGGTCGTGCCGGTGACATAAGGATTGTCGAGCAGATAGCGCAGGCTCTGGTAAATCACTTCGCTGCCAGGTTCGATGCCCAGCGCCGATTTGGCCAGGGCCTTGGCGCGGTAGGTCGCATCGTCGTCGGGGTTGAACAGTAGCAGGGCCGGGGCGATGCCGTTGACCTTGATGGCCGGTGCGTATTTCGCCGCGAAAGAAAGCGTGAGGCTTTCCAGGCCAGCCTTGGTGGCGCAATAGGCGATGTGCTTGCTGCTGCCCTTGCGCGTCACGTCATCACTGATGTGCACGATATCCGCCGGCACCGAGCGCCGCAGCAAATCGGCGCAGTGCAGGTTGATCAAGTAGGGCGCGAGCATGTGGACACCGAACATGGCGCTGAAGGCCGCGGCTTCGTTGCCCGGGGTTTCGGCGAGCCAGGCCGAGGCGTTGTGGACGATGGCGCGCAGTTGATCGGTGTGCTGCTTGAGTTGTTCGATGAAGGTCAGGATCCCGGATTCACTGGAAAGATCGGCGAACAGTACCGTCGCCCCCAGGTCCCGTAGCGCCTGCATGCCCGGGCGTTCGGTGCGGTACGTGGCGATGACCGGTTGGCCGTCCTCCAGCAAGCGTCGGGCACAGTGCAGGCCGACGCGTTGGGCTGCGCCGGTGATCAGGATCGGAGCGGTGGCGCTGGACATGGGACGGCTCGGTTCGCGGTGGAAGCAAAACTATAACAGCGACGGCGGGTACGTCCTATGGACAAGGGAAATCCAGCGCCCGATTCGGTTTCCCTCACGGACCCTGGCTGGCTCCCATGGCGTCAGTGATTCTGCGCGGCCGGCAAGGGCCGTTGTGGCGTTCCCGCCAGCCAACTTGCCAATAAATGAGTCGACATCGGGATAAACAAATAGACCATCAGCGGCGTCAGGATGAGCGTGCTGATGAAGACCCGGCTCAACAGGCCCAGTTCGCCGAGTAACGGTCCCAAAAGGAAATTGAACAATAACGAAACCGGGAAGAACGCCAGCCAGATCGCCACGGCCTGTTTCCAGCGTGGCGGGCGTTGGCCGATCGCGCCGAACCAGCCGTCGATGCCTCGCACCCGGTGTTCGGAAGGATCTGCAAACAGTTCGCTGCCGCGTCCCAGCCAGGCCGTGCGCGAGGCGGAATGTTCCCACGCATGCAGGGTCTGCTCGTCGGCAAATCTGAAAATGATCTGGAATTCGTCGTCTTCGGGCGGCGGTGCGAGCACGCCGGAGCCCAGGTAGCCGGGAAAATCGGTGGCCAGTTGCTCGCCTTCGCGCAACCAGGCGATCAGGTCCTGATAGCGTCCGTTGGCGACGCGGCGCGCAACCATCAAGGTGACGGGGGAGGTAGACATTTTGTATCTCCATGTTACAAGCGCAACGCTCCGGGTAAGAGCTTCGCGGGAAACGCGCCCAAGGGTAGTGGGCTGCGTCTGGTCGCAAGAGGCGAAGCAAGGATTATTCCCCTATCGAGCAAAAAACAACAAATCCGCAAGCTGACCGAATTTGTCCTTGTCATGACAGGGTTGCGAGGGGGTAATATGGGATCCATTTTCATGTCGGGAAAGCCCTCGCAATGAGCGTAATCACGGAAGACAACTTCGTGTTTCCCACATCAAGTGCCTTGACGCGTGAAGACTTGTTTCCCATCCGCGAAGTGGCGCGGTTGACAGGGGTGAACCCGGTGACCTTGCGCGCATGGGAGCGTCGCTATGGCCTGATCCAACCCACGCGCACCGAAAGCGGGCACCGCCTGTATTCCCTGGGCGATATCGAAAAGGTCAGGAGCATTCTCGCCTGGATCGAGCGTGGGGTGGCCGTGAGCAAGGTGGGAAGGATTTTGGCGAGGACCGAGTCGTTGACGCCAGTCTCCAAATTCATTTCCCCCGACCTGGTTCGTGCCGATTACCACCGATGGCAGCAGCTAGTGGCGGAGGCGGTTGGTCATTTTGATGACCTGGCACTGGATCGCGTCTACGGACAGATTTTTTCCAACTATGCCGTGTCGGTGGTATTCCAGGACATCCTGATGCCGCTCTGGCGAGAGTTGCTGCAACGCCAGCATGAGTTCGGGCAGACCAGCGAGTGGCTATTTTTCGACGGTTTCCTGCGTTCGCGCGTGATGCAGCGGCTGCTGCTCAAGCGCGACGTTTCATCCCAACGAGTGCTGGTCAGCGCCATTTGCGGTCAGTGCCGGGAATTGGAGTTGCTGGTCACGGCGCTGTTCGTATCCAAGGCGGAAGTGGGCGTCAGGCTGATGACTGTTGGCCAACCGTTTGACGAACTGATCCTGGTCTGCCAGAAGATCCAGCCCCTGGCATTGGTTCTGGTGTCCAATCACGCACCGGCGGTTGATCTGCCCAAGCGCTTGGAGAAATTGGCGATGAGCCTGGATTGCCCGGTGATGCTGGCGGGTGACGCTTCAGACCTGGCGCAGGAAAGCCTGGCCGGCTCGTCGATTGGTTGCCTGGGGAACGAAGGAACGGAGATTCGCCAGCGTTTGCGTCAGTTTCTGGCGGGCAACCTGGACACTTGAAAGGCTTGCTACAAATGCATGGCCGGGTGAGCCAGGCGGTGCTGCTGAAGGATGTATTGGCGCAGCCGCTCGGTTTCGTCCTGGTCATGCTGGCTCAGGTGATAGGCGTACAGGCCTTGGGCGGTTTCCCTCTCGAACGTGCCACGCAGCGAGATCCGCTCGTAGCCTGACGGGCTGAACCACAAGGAAAATTGCTTCGGTGGTTTGGTGCGGTTGCGGATTTCCAGCAGTACGCCCTTGCAGGAAACCTCATGCACCCATAGCGGGCCCGGCTGGCCGTTGACGTTTTCCAGCGCCACGGGCTCTTCGAGGGTCAGGCGCCATGGACGAATCTTCGGGCCATCCTCGTAGATGCTCGGCACGCCCAGACGAAGGTGCATGGCATGGAATTCATCTTCGACCAGATGCAACGGGAAGGTCATCTGCTGGTTTTCGAAGTTGGCCTGCAGCGTGACCTGCTCGTTCGCCGCCAGGCGCGTCAGCAAATCCCGGATCTGGGATCCACCGTTTACCAGCAAGCTCGACGTGACATCCCGCTCATTCAACTGCGGGTTGTGCTGCATGGTCCGGATGAAGTCAAGTTCATCCTGGGTCAGGAGGGCGTCGCGCTGCATAAGGTGCTCGAAAAATATTTGCGTTATCACTGGTGATTGTAGTGACTGACCATTAATTCGCCGTTTTGTTTTCACCGCTCGTCGAATTAAATCGAGCAATGATCGCCCGGGCTTCGGCCAATTCTTTCTCCAGTTGGGCAATGCGCTGCTGGGCCTTCACTTGAACGGTGACGTCTTTTTGCACCCCCAGGAAATAAGTGTGGCCGTCCGCCCCGTTTTTTACGGTGGACAGCGACAGTTCATTCCAGAAAGGGGTGCCATCCTTGCGGTAGTTGCGCAGCACTTGTCGGCACGCACCTCCCTGTTTCAAGGCGGCGCGAATGGGCTCCAGGGACGGTTGGTCCCGGTCGCCTGACTGCAGGAAGCGACAATCCTGATAGAGGATTTCGTCGCGGCTGTAACCGGTCAGCCGTTCGAAGGCCGGGTTTACATAAATCAGGATGTTGTCATCGCCTTCTTTTTCGGCGATGACGATCCCGTCGTTCGATGCATTGATCACCAATTGCATCAGAGGGGCGTTGATCATGAGGCCTCCAGCCTTGGACTTCCCTGTACGCGCTGCATTCTAGAAGAACGCGAGGAGATGTCCACTGGCTATTATCGGTTGTTGAGAGTCAATCGCAGCTTGAGCGCGCAGCCTGTTACCATGATCACTCTCTTTATTCAGTTTCAGGATCAGACCGATGAAAGTCGCCATTCTTTCCGGCTCCGTCTACGGCACCGCCGAAGAAGTTGCCCGGCATGCCGCCCAATTGCTCGGTGACGCGGATTTCGAAACGTTCCTCAATCCACGGGCAACCCTGGCGGACATCCAGGCCTTCGGACCGCAAGCCTTGCTCGCCGTTACGTCGACGACCGGCATGGGCGAATTGCCGGACAACTTGATGCCGCTGTATTCAACGATCCGTGATCAATTGCCCGCTTCATTTCGTGGACTGCCTGGCGCGGTGATCGCCCTGGGGGACGCCAGTTACGGCGACACCTTCTGCGGCGGTGGCGAGCAGATGCGCGAACTGTTTGCCGAACTGGGCGTGAATGAGGTGCTGCCCATGTTGCGCCTGGATGCCAGCGAAAGCGTCACGCCGGAAACCGACGCCGAGCCCTGGTTGGCCGAGTTGATCGTCGCGCTGCGTGGTTGAGCCACCTCCGGCGAGCCCTGATGCTGACTCGCTCGGTCAGTAAGCTGGCTGCCAACGCAACTACCGACCTGGCGGGAGATGACTAGACTGGTTTCTTGTCCATGAAAACCATGGCCGTCTCCCTCATAAAAAAAACCAGAGGTCATAGCCGTGAGCGTAGCGTCCATTCAATCGACACCCGGCATCAAGGATCAGGTCAGCGCAGCCGAATGGCAAACCCGAGTCGATCTCGCTGCGTGCTATCGGTTGGTCGCGCTGCACGGCTGGGATGACCTGATTTTCACGCATATCTCCGCGAAGGTCCCTGGCACCGAAGATTTCCTGATCAACCCATACGGGTTGATGTTCCACGAAATCACCGCGTCGAGCCTGGTCAAGATCGATCAGGCCGGCAACAAGTTGATGGACAGTCCCTACGAGATCAACCCTGCCGGCTACACCATCCACAGCGCGGTGCACGAGGTGCGGCACGATGTGACGTGTGTGCTGCATACCCATACTGCATCCGGCGTCGCGGTGTCGGCGCAGAAGCAAGGGGTGTTGCCGATCAGCCAGCAATCGCTGTTCGTGCTGTCGAGCCTGGCCTATCACCCGTATGAAGGGGTCGCGCTGAACCCGGAAGAAAAGGCCCGCCTGCAAGCCGACCTGGGCGAGAGCAATTTCCTCATGTTGCGCAACCATGGTCTGCTCACCTGTGGTGGGACCATTGCCGATACGTTCCTGATGATGTTCATTTTCCAGCGAACCTGCGACATCCAGGTCATGGCCCAGGCGGGCGGCGCCGAATTGATTGCCATCGAGCCGCAGGTATTGGCCGGCGCCCGGGCGATGGTCGCCGGCGTGACCAAAAGTGCCCAGGGCATGGGGGGCGCGTTGGCCTGGCCAGCGCTGCTGCGCAAACTCGACCAGCAAGATCCAGGCTATAAAAGCTGATGCCCATGGTCCAGATCCCGTTGCGTATCTGGCGTCAGCGCGGCCAGACATTCATGTTTCGCGGCCACGCCATCCGCTATTGGACGGCCGGGCACGGCGAGCCGTTGCTACTGATCCATGGGTTTCCAACCGCCAGTTGGGACTGGCATTACCTGTGGCAGCCGTTGGCGCAGCGTTATCGAGTCATCGCCTGCGACATGCTCGGGTTTGGTGATTCCGCCAAGCCGACGGAGCATGTCTATAGCCTGCTGGAGCAGGCCGATCTGCAACAGGCATTGCTGGTTCACTTGAACGTGACGCAAGGGGTTCACGTACTCGCCCACGATTACGGCGACAGTGTGGCCCAGGAGCTGGTTGCCCGGCATGGCGAGGCGCGCATTGACGTCGCCAGCTGTGTCTTCCTCAACGGTGGCCTGTTTCCCGAGACCCATCGTCCGGTGTTGATGCAAAAACTGTTGCTCAGCCCCTTGGGCTGGCTGGTTGGCCGGGCTTTCTGCAGGGACGGCCTGGTGAAAAGTTTTCGGCAGATTTTCGGTCCCTGGACCGGTCCCACCGAAAGCGAGCTGGATGATTACTGGAGCCTGGTCGAGACTCACCGCGGACCGCGAATCATGCACAAGCTCATTGCCTATATTCCCGAGCGCCGCGTACAGCGTGATCGCTGGGTCCGGGCGATGCAGAGCGGCGAGGTGCCGTTACGGTTGATCGACGGGGCATTCGACCCGATTTCCGGTGCGCATATGGTGGCGCGTTACCAGGCGCTCATTCCCCATGCCGACACGGTCTCGTTGCCTCACATCGGTCATTACCCGCACACCGAAGCGCCGGTGCAGGTGCTCCATCACTACCTGGCATTTCGCGAGGCCATCGCCGGGCCTCACAGGCAAATGGCGTATTCATGATGGGTTGCCTGCATCATCCCTGCACCTTATCGCCCAACATTCACTTTCAACCCAGTTGATTGTGACCAGCGGACTTGTACCCGACACTCCCGTTCATTGTCCTACGGCCTGCTGGAGTTCTGCCCATGAATGAATCTGTGCGCTTCGAAGATAAAGTCGTGATCGTCACAGGCGCCGGTGGTGGCCTGGGGCGTGCCCATGCGCTGCTGTTCGCAAGGCAAGGCGCGAAAGTGCTGGTCAACGACCTGGGTGGCTCGGCCCAAGGGGAGGGCGCCAACGCTTCGGCGGCCGACCGGGTGGTCGCCGAAATTCGCCAGGCCGGCGGTATTGCGGAGGCCAATCATGACTCCGTCACCGATGGCGACAAGCTTGTACAGAACGCCCTCGACGCGTTTGGTCGCGTCGACGTCGTTGTCAATAACGCTGGCATCCTGCGAGACAAGACCTTTCATAAAATGGATGACGCCGACTGGGACCTGGTTTACCGCGTCCATGTCGAAGGTGCTTATAAAGTCACCCGCGCCGCCTGGCCGCACCTGCGTGAGCAGAATTATGGCCGGGTGATTTTCACCGCCTCCACGTCTGGCATCTATGGCAACTTCGGCCAGTCCAACTACGGGATGGCCAAGCTCGGTCTCTACGGCTTGACCCGCACCCTGGCCATCGAAGGCCGCAAGAACAACATCCACGTCAATGCGATCGCTCCCACCGGTGGCACTCGCATGACTGAAGGCCTGATCCCGCCGCAGGTGTTCGAACAGCTCAAGCCTGAACTCGTCAGTCCGCTGGTGGTGTACCTGGCCAGTGAAGCCTGCCAGGAAACGTCCGGATTATTCGAAGTGGGCGGCGGCTGGATGGGCAAGGTGCGCTGGGAGCGCAGTCTCGGCGCCGGGTTCGACCCGCGCAAAGGTTTCTCACCTGAGGATGTCGCCGCCCATTGGCAACAGATTTGCGACTTCGAGAACGCGGTGCACCCGAACGACAATCTCGAAGCCCTGAAAGAGATGATGGCTAACCTGCAGCGTCACACTGTCTAGCATTTTTGCCCGGGCCGGTTGCTGTCATCCGGTGACCCGCTCAGGGAAAATATTTCTTCACCAAGGCCGCCAGGTTCGCGGCGGTCTCAATATCCATCACGCCGTCATATCGAGCCGGGCGAAAGTGCAGCTGAAAAGCGCGTACAAGTCGCTGGAAACCGGCACTTGTCGTGGCGGCGGAGGTGTCATAGCCATATCGCTTGAACAGCCCGAGCAATTGTTCACGCAGGGGGATGCCTCCGGCTTGATACGTCTGCACGAAAGTGTCTCGGGTGGCGTCATCGAACCAGGCCCCGATACCTTTCAGATACAACGCATGCCACGGGAACATCGGACCTGGATCGCTCTTGCGTCCGGCGGCGATATCCGAGTGCCCGACCACGTTGACCGGACTGATATCCGGGTAGCGCCTGAGAATATCCTTGGCCAGGTATTCAATGGCCTCGATTTGCCGGGCCTTATAAGGCGGAAAGGTAAACTGGCCTTGGTTGTCAGTTGCCAGGTTGACAATCTCCACGCCGATCGACGTGTCGTTCAAGTTGCTGCGATTACCCCAACTGCTCACGCCGGCATGCCAGGCCCGCTGGGTTTCGTCCACCAGGTTGAAAATCTGCGGTTCCTTGAAACCTGCTTTCAAATAGGTGGGGTCGCTAAAGTCGGGAATCAGGTAATGGGCGCTGACCGACGGGCCTGTCAGTGCATTGGTGGACGATGCGAAGTTGCCGGCGGTGTAATGAAAGACTAAAAAGCGAACGCGGCTGTTATAGCCTTTTTTTGAGCGGTAGCTTGTATTGTTTATTTGCATTCTCGATAACTCACTGTTCAATAAATCGAAGCGAAGTGCTGCGATTGATTTCAGCGTAACAGTGGATTTTTTATGTGCACGTAGTTGGATTCTTGCTTTGTTGTAGGAACTGGCGCTAAGAGGCTAAGGATTTTTTAATGGCGACAAAAAGCCCTTTTGCTGCGGGCTAGCGGCAGCAAAAGGGCGTTGGTTTATACAGGGTCAGGGTTGCTTGAAGCCTGGTTTACCGTTGGCTGCACGCCAGTTTTTTATCTCGTCGACTATCGCCTCAGAGCTTTCCTTGCCAGGCTCTGGATAAAATAGTAGATCTGATCCTGCGGGGTGTTCTGAGATACGCTTGAAATCCAAAACGGCGTTGTTATGTGCTTTTTCAGAAGGAAAATCACCTTCTGAAATTTTTATTACGAAGGCGAGAAACTCTTCTTCAGTTATTTCGATTATCGATTTATTCATTGCTTGCGCTCTCTATGAATTTCAATGTGTCTTTTAGGGGGGCGAGAGTGATATTGTCAATGTCGTAAACTCCACCATTTAAAGAGATGTATTGTTTATGGTGAAGCTCATATTTGGTTCGTGCGCCAATCTGTTCAGTCTCCTTGGTATAGGCAGAGCGACCTTTTTTCATTTCTACTAAATTACGTGAATTAAATTGTTGCGAGAGTATAGGGTCAGCAGCAACCGCTTTCCCGATGTAGAGGTTCTGTTGTGCGTTATTAGGTAACCGGCATCACTCTTGTATCATGATCAATGAGCCCTTTCGCTACATCTATTAGCCGCGAAAGGGCACCGATTTAAATAGGGTTAGGGTTGCTTGAAACCTGGTTTTCCATTAGCAGAGCGCCATTTTTTTACTTCCTTCACCACAGCCTCAGGTCCGCTCTTCCCCGCTTCTGGGTAATACAATAAATCTGATCCGGAAGGATGTTCTGAAATTCGTTCAAATTCTAAAACTGCGTTAGTATGGGCCTCTTCCGGGTAGTAGTCAGCCTCATATATTTTCCTGACAAAAGCCAGAAACTCTGACTCGCTCATATCGTTTATTGTTGAGTTCATATTTTGTTCTCCCGATGCGTTTGGACGTGCTGTCGAGGCGTCATTAGCCTGATATTTTCAAGGTGGTAAACCTCTCCGTCCATGGAAATGTATTGCTTGTGATGCAGCTCGTATTTAATGCGAGCGCCAACCCGTTCATTTTTTTTGACGAATGCCCCATATCCGTTTTTCATATGAGCTAGGCTGCCCGGATCAAACTGTTGAGAAAGTATAGGATCGCCAGCGACGGCCTTCCAAAAAGCCTCCCGAAACTTCCTGAAATTCCTAAACTCCTTCCCCCTCAACTGATCCGCAATCTGCGACGGAATGGCGGCCCCTTCACCTTTCGATGCTGCATCCGTCCACACGCCTGAAACCGGAGCCCCCATTCCCAGCGCAACCCCAGGGTCTTCCCGTCGATCCCTGAACATGACGTACAGAGGCGGCAGGCCTGAGTCGATTGGGAAAACGAAAACATAATCATCGAAGCTGTCTGCGGTTATTTCGGGGAACGGATCGATCCTTCCCTCTATGGGCGTTACCGATGCGCCTGTATAAACAGGCGGGGCGGGTGGTTCGGCGGGAAGGGCCGTGGAGCTGTTTCCGGGTTGAACGACCGGCGTCCACGTCAAGGTTCTGGGTGGGGTTTGTTCAGTTGTAGCGATGTAGAGGTTCTGTTGTGCGTTATAGGTAACCGGAACCACTTTGACTTTCGACGGATGGGTTATGCCGTCGGTGTTGATCACGAGGATTTCGGATTGGCCATCCACGGTCGCTTGAGAAGTGAGGCGTACCGGCAAGTCAACGAATCCGTCGGCCGCCGCGATTGCATGCAAATCGTGGTGTTGTGTCGGTGCGAGCTCCGAGAGTGGCGTGCTGAACGCATATCGCTCGGGTAATTCACCGTTCGCCAGCTTGGGTGAGTAGAGCAGCGCCGCAAGACCCGCCAAGGTCGGCACAGCCACTGCGGTGAGCGACTCGATAGCCATGGCGACTGCGGCTCGTAGCGCGGCCTGGATTGCCAAGGTCGCTTCTGAACTCATGGCCAGGCTACTGCCGACAAGCGTGAACACCGGACCGGCCGTGGCTGCCGCGCCCAGTATCGGATAGGCGCGCCCCGCCAGGACTTGTTCCAGTGCTTGTGCCTGGGCTACGCGTAGGATCTCGGCTTCGGCTGCCTTGCGTGCCTCTTCCGCGGAAGCCCATTCAGAAGAATTGTTAAAGACGGTATAGATGGGCGGAATACCCGACTCAACCGGGAACACCGTGACGAACCCACTACCAAAATCGTAATCCTTCAGATCCGGATTCTTCTTGACCCCTCTGGTTATGGCCCAAGGGGTCCCGCCCTCATAGAGGTCGATCTTCGGCACGATCGATGGCAGTGTCGTGGATGCATCCGTCTCTTTTACGATAGGCGTCCAGGTCATCAAGGTGGATGAGCCATCTGGACTGTAGGATTTGTAGACGTTGCTCTGAGGGTCGAGTGTTGCAACCCTGACCGGCACGCTGGAGGGCACCGATGTTCCGTCGGCACTCGCGACGACGAACATCATCTCGTCGTCGGTGGTCATGGAACCCAGCACCACCGGGAGATTGACCTCTCCTTTCGATGTTGCGACTGCCAGCAAATCATCGGTGTTGGCTGGAGCTAGTTCTGACAGCGGAACACTCAGGGCGTAGCGTTCTTCGTTGCCCAGCTCCGACGGGTCAATCAGTGACGCAAACCATGCAACAGTGGGTAATGCCGTTGCGGCAACTGTTTTTAGGATCGCCGACACCGCGGTGCGCAACTCATCCGTGATGCCCGAGGCGGTCCCCCGGTTGGGGGCAAAGGTCCCACCTGCGATTGTAAATACTGGGCCGGCGGCTGCGGCGGAGCCCGATACTGGGAATGTACGGGTAGCCCGGGCTGGTTGACGTGCCTTTTGAACTTCTGCCTGGCGCCTCGCTTCCTCCGCCTCCAGTTCTTCAACAGCGGCCCACCTTTTGGCCTCCCATAAGGCCATGAAGGCATCGTTGGCTTGTTTAGCAGCTACTGTTGCGGCAATCCGTGCAATCCGTGCTTGTTCTTCAGCCGCGCGTTTAGCCTTGGTTTCGGCGGCCTTGCGCGCCTGTTCCTGAGCCACGCGTTTGGCTTCAGCCTGAGCCTTTGCCCGAGCCTGCGCGGCTGCTTTTGCGTTTGCTTGGGCAATGGCTTTGTTGTGTGTGGTTAAGCGAGCATCCAATAGCTTGATCTGCTCAGCCAGGAATTTTGCCTCGTACGCCGCAGCATAAGAGACATTCCACTTGGAAATTGCGTTGTAGTAAGCCCTTCCACCTCCACGACGGCCAACGAGCTCGAACCCCTTACGACGAGCGTCTTGAAATTTGTGAGTCAGTGGATCATGACCATAATAAAGATTGGCTATCGCTATGTGTTCTTGATGATCTTTTCTCGCTTTGAACAGTTGTAGCTTGAGTGTTCGTAATTCAATTTCGGCCGCGTCGGTTCCACGAGGGACCACCGCAGCGACGGCTGCTCTTGTTTTTGCGAGTTCGGTGTTGGTTATATGGGTGATATTTTTGATATTTCCTTTGAAGAGCTCTTCGGTGGATGTGTTACTTTCATCCAGCCAATCAATGGCATAGTCAACGGCATCGTATGCACGATCGGAGTGGTCTGGGCCTGACACGCGCCTTGCGCTAAATCCAAAACCGTCAGACGACGAAGGCGTGCGAGGTATACCTCTATTCACAAGGATATTTTTTTCTTGCTGCATATCGAGTTCCTTTCGAATCGAATCTGAACAGCCACACCGTCATTCAGCACGTGCGGTCGTTCATGGCTGTTTGTGCAGCCACCCATCCTGGGCGACCAAGGAAACTATAAGTTCGATCACTGAATGAAGGCAGGTGAGCCTTTCCGACAACAATGTAGGAAACAAGAAGTTCTAACTGGGAAATAGCCGTATATAAAAAAGGCCGCTGCAAAAACGCAGCGGCCTAAACGTGACGTTGCAAAGGAGCTACAAATCAACGTCAGTGGACACGGGGATGATGGATCGATGTGCAATCCATCCGAATGACGGTGCGCCAGGCGCGAGGGACGCCGGACGACTTGTGCTTGCAGGCCCGTTGCCCTGCAAGCCCGGCCAGCATAGGGATCGGGCGCCGCGGGAAACAGCCCGGTTTTGGACATGCACTGTTGCGGTGCGCGCAACAGTCGTGACGGACGGCCCTGCTCATGCGCGGCGTTGATAACCCATCATCCAGCCTGTTCATGTCCCGCTCAGAGGCCGCTCCCGCACAGGCTGTAATCCTTTTTAGGTACAGCGCGAATACCCCCTTGGTGCGCTTATCGCCCATGACGTGCGGCAGTAGGGTGAAGGCTCTGTCACTCACCGGGGAAGACGCATGACAACAATAACAATGCGCGCCATCTTCAAGCCGCAGGCGCTCGCCGTCGCGGTGGCCTTGGGCTGCTGTGCCCAGGCGCAGGCCGTTTCTTTCAACATTGGCGAAATCGAGGGTCAGTTCGACTCCTCGCTGTCCGTTGGCGCGAGCTGGGGCATGCGCGATGCCGACCAGGATCTGGTTGGTACGGTCAACGGGGGGAAGGGGCAATCCTCCACCGGTGACGATGGACGACTGAACTTCAAGAAGGGCGAGACCTTTTCGAAAATCTTCAAGGGCCTGCACGACCTGGAACTCAAGTACGGCGACACCGGTGTGTTCGTGCGTGGCAAGTATTGGTATGACTTCGAGCTCAAGGATGAAAACCGTGAGTTCAAGGACATCAGCGACAGCAATCGCAAAGAGGGCGCCAAATCATCAGGCGCGCAGATTCTCGATGCCTTCGTCTATCACAACTATTCCATTGCCGATTTGCCTGGCACCGTGCGTGCCGGCAAGCAGGTGGTCAGTTGGGGTGAAAGTACCTTCATCGGCAACTCCATCAACAGCATCAACCCGGTGGATGTCTCCGCGTTCCGTCGCCCGGGCGCGGAGATCAAGGAAGGCTTGATCCCGGTGAACATGCTGTTCGCCTCCCAGGGCTTGACCGACAAGCTCACCATCGAAGGGTTCTACCAGCTGGAGTGGGACCAGACGGTCGTCGACAACTGCGGTACGTTCTTTGGTAACGATGTGGTGGCCGATGGTTGCACCAGCGGCTATACGGTGGCCAGCCCGTTGATTGCGCCATTCGTGCCGTTGACCGAGACATTCGGGCAGGGCATCCAGGTGACCAGCGAAGGGGTTGTCATTCCTCGCGGCGGTGACCGTGATGCACGGGATTCCGGCCAGTGGGGCACTGCGTTGCGTTGGCTCGGCGATGACACCGAGTACGGCTTGTACTTCATGAACTACCACAGCCGTACGCCGACCGTGGGCACCACCACGGCAGGCCTTTCTACGTTGGCTGTGCTGGCGAACAATACTCCGGGGGGCATGCTTCCGATTGCGGAAACTATCGCCCAAGGCAGCAGTGCAGCCCTGGCACAAAGCGTAATGCTTGGCCGCGGTGGTTATTATCTCGAATACCCTGAAGACATTCGCCTGTACGGCGCAAGCTTCTCCACCACGCTGCCCACCGGTACCGCGTGGACCGGCGAGATCAGCTATCGCCCCAACGCACCGGTGCAGGTCAATACCAACGACCTGACCCTGGCACTCCTCAACCCTATCGCCGGCGGCGCCGCATCCCCCATCGCCACTTCGCCAGGCGCCGACAACACCGGCTACCGCCGCAAGGAAGTCACCCAGGTCCAGAGCACCCTGACGCATTTCTTCGACCAGGTCCTGGGCGCCGATCGCCTGACCGTGGTGGGCGAGGCAGCAGTGGTGCACGTCGGCGGCCTGGAGTCGAAGGACAAGCTGCGTTACGGCCGCGACTCGGTCTACGGCCAGTACGGCTTCAATGGCGACACCGACGGTTTCGTCACCTCGACGTCCTGGGGCTACCGCGCCCGGGCGATCCTCGATTATTCCAACGTCATCGGCGGGGTGAACTTCAAGCCCAACGTGTCCTGGTCCCATGACGTGGCCGGCTATGGCCCCAACGGCCTGTTCAACGAAGGCGCCAAGGCCATCAGCGTGGGTGTCGATGCCGATTACCGCAACACCTACACCGCCAGCCTGAGCTACACCGATTTCTTCGGCGGCGATTACAACGTTCTCGAAGACCGCGACTTCCTCGCGCTGAGCTTCGGCGTGAACTTCTGATCTGGCTGACAAGGAAAACCCAATGCGCAAGATGATCCTGCAATGCGGTGCCCTGGCCCTGAGCCTGCTGGCCGCGAACGTGATGGCGGCGGTGTCGCCGGAAGAAGCGAACAAACTAGGCACCAGCCTGACCCCGCTGGGCGCGGAGAAGGCCGGTAACGCCGATGGCTCGATCCCGGCCTGGACCGGCGGCATTGCGAAAAACGCCGGTGCCGTGGACAGCAAGGGCTTCCTGGCCGATCCGTTCGCCAATGAAAAACCGCTGTTCATCATCACCGCCGCAACTGTGGATAAGTACAAGGACAAGCTGTCCGACGGCCAGGTCGCCATGTTCAAGCGCTACCCGGAAACCTACAAGATCCCGGTCTACCCGACCCATCGCAGCGTCGGCCTGCCACCGGAAGTCTATGAGGCGGCCAAGCGCAGCGCGCTCAACGTGAACGCGATCAACGACGGCAACGGCCTGGCCAATTTCACTGGCAACCGCTACTACGCGTTCCCGATCCCGAAGAACGGCGTTGAAGTGCTGTGGAACCACATCACCCGTTATCACGGCGGCAACCTGCGGCGTGTCATCACCCAGGCCACGCCGCAGACCAACGGCAGCTTCACGCCGATCCGCTTTGAAGAAGAGATCGCCGTGCCGTTCCTGATCAAGGACGCCGACCCGGAAAAAGCCAGCAACGTGCTGACCTATTTCAAGCAGGAAGTGACGGCCCCGGCGCGCCTGGCCGGTAACGTGCTGCTGGTGCATGAAACGCTGGACCAAGTGAAGGAGCCGCGCCTGGCGTGGATCTACAACGCCGGCCAGCGCCGCGTGCGTCGCGCCCCGCAAGTGGCCTATGACGGCCCGGGGACTGCCGCCGACGGCTTGCGCACCTCCGACAACTTCGACCTGTTCTCCGGTGCGCCGGATCGTTACGACTGGAAACTGGTCGGCAAGAAGGAAATGTACATCCCGTACAACAGCTACAAACTCGATTCGCCGAGCCTCAAGTACGATGACGTGATCAAGGCCGGCCACATCAACCAGGACCTGACCCGCTATGAGTTGCACCGGGTCTGGGAAGTGATCGGTACCGTCAAGCCCAGCGAGCGGCACATCTATGCCAAGCGCCACATGTACATCGACGAGGACAGCTGGCAGGCGGCGCTGGTGGACCACTACGACGGCCGCGGCCAGTTGTGGCGCGTCGCCGAGGGGCATGCCCAGTTCTACTACGACCATCAGAACCCGGGCTACACGCTTGAAGCGCTCTACGACATTATCGCCGGCCGCTACATCGCCCTGGGCATGAAGAACGAAGAGAAACACGCCTACGTCTATGGCTTCGAGGCCCGTGCAGCCGACTATACCCCGGCGGCGCTGCGTTCGAGTGGCGTCCGGTAGAGCGGCCAGTACTGTGGCGAGGGCGCTTGCTCCCGCTGGGCCGCGCAGCGGCCCCAATCGCTCTTCAGGAGAAAATACGCAAACCGATGACCGGCAACTGGGTTGCCGGTCTTTTTTTTATGGCCGCCAATCAGCGCGCTGAATACTTCTCCTAAGGTGGTCGACAGAGGTCTAGGGTGAAGGAACAACAATAAAAGGGACCTTGCACAATGACCGCCATGACTCCGTGTCCGGACCGTCCTGGGCTGTTGCCTCGCCTGTCTTCGACGCATGTGTCGCGCCGGTCCTTGAGCGAACCCCTGCTGGCGTCCGAGGCGCGAGTCAAACTGCTTTGCGCGCCGGCCGGCAGCGGCAAGAGCGCATTGTTCGCCGAATGCTTCTTGCAGGCCCCGGCGGAATGCCGGTTGCACTGGTTGCCGCTGGCGGGCGCGGCGCTCGATGCCGCGCAGTTGTGCGAATACCTGGCGCAAGCCCTTGGCCTGCCCGTCACGGATGAGGCAAGCCTGTCGGCCCATCTGGCCCGTTTGCAGACCCCCACGTGGTTGTTCCTGGACGATTATTGCCGGGTGCCCAATCCTGGGCTGGATCATTTGCTCGACCGTTTGTTGAGCGTCAGCAGTCCCGCGCTGCACCTGTGGCTCAATGGCCGCCGGCGCCCTCACTGCAACTGGCCGCGCCTGTTGCTCGATGACGAACTGTACGAGTTCGACGCGAAAGTCCTGGCGTTTGGTGTCGAGGATGTCCAGCAATTCCTCAGTCATCTGCCCGGCCCACTGGCTGCTCGCACCGCCCGCGAAGTCATCCAGCGCAGCGGTGGCTGGTGCGCCGGGGTGCGCATCTCATTGCTGGAACGTTGTGAATGGGCGCGTCGTCACGCCGCGCCGGGTCGTCCCGGTACCTTGCTCGATTACCTGGAATACGAACTGTTCGGCACCCTCACGCCCGAGCTGGCCCAGGCCTGGCGGGTGCTGGCGCATCTGCCGCGCTTCAATGCCCGGCTCTGCGAGCATCTGTTCGGTGACACCGTGGGGGCTGAGTGCCTTCCCCTGTTGCGGGACCTGGGCTGTTTTATCGAACCGTGGGAAGCGTCTTCGGACTGGCTGCAGATTTTCCCGCCGCTGGCCCGGCTGGTGCGTGATGAACCTTGGCCTCAGGGACGTTCCTGGCACCGACGGGCCTGCCAGTGGTTCGCCGCCGAGCAGGATTGGCCCATGGCGTTCGAACAAGCCATGCAGGCCTGTGAATTCGAGGCCGCCGTCAGTTTCCTGCAGCATTTGAATTTCGAGCATGTGTTACAGCGCAGCAACGCCCAGCTCTTGCTGAACCTGCACGACCAGCAGGGCGAAGCACTGTCGCTCGGGACGGCGCAATCGGTAGGTCTGGTGACCACGGCCCTGATGTTTGCCGGACGTTTCGACCAGGCCGAGGCATGCATCGAACAGTTGGTCAAATTCATGCCCCAGCCCCTGGCCTGCCAGCAGCGACAGTTGATTGCCCGTTGGCAGGTCCTGCGCGGATGGTTGCTGCACCTTCGAGGCGACGGCGAACCGGCCCGCGAGCATTTTCTCCAGGCCCAGGCCAGCCTGGGCCCGGACGCCTGGGCGCTGCGGGTGCTGTGCCTGATTGGTCAGACGCAGCAGGCGTTGCTCAAAGGCGAATTGGCTTCTGCCCAATGGATCAATCGCCAGGCGCTGTGCCTGGCGCGCGCGCAAGGCTCCCTGGTATTTGAAGGCCTGCTGGAGCTGGATCATGCCCAGGTCCTGGAGCAACGGGGTGCTCCTCACCGGGCCGACCACCTGCTGGGTGCTGTCCAGGCATTGCTTGATAAGCCTGGGCAGGATTTTTCGGCGTTGCTGGGAAGAATCGCCCTGCGTCGCGGGCGACTGTCCTTGCGGATGGGCCTGGACGAGCAGGCCAACGAGCACTTTCAGGCGGGCCTGGAAACGGGGCTGCGCAACCAGGACAAACAGGTGCTCTATGGCTTTCTCGGCAAGGCCTGCCTCGCCGCCAACCAGGGCGATTATGGCGAGGCGTTCATGCAGCTTCGCGACGCCGAGCGCGTCATGCAGCAGCGGCACATTCCCGACACGGTATACCGTGGCGTATTGCTGCAAACCAGCTGTCAATTCTGGCTGCAGCAGGGGCGCCCGGAATTGGCCCATGAAGTACTCACTCGCGTCTTGCGGCATTTTTGCGGACCGCAGGCCAAGCAGGCGCCGCCGGCAACGTTGGAACTGATTCCGCGCCTTGAATATCTTTTGATCCTCACAGAGGTTTACCTGCAACGGGCACAAGAACCCCAGGCTCGCCTGAAAGACATGATCGTCCAGGCGCAACGCCGTGAAATGCATGGGCTGGAAACCGAGTTGTACCTGGCCCTGGCTGAAGTAGCCTGGTTGTCCGCTGACCGCGGCCAGGCGCGCTCGTTGATGGAAGAGGGCTTGCAGCGTGTCGCCTGTTGGCGGGCGCAACAAGCCCTGCATGAGCTGCGCTTGCGCCAGCCTGAGTTACTGCGCTGGATTGAATCGGCGGAGCCAGTCGAGCAGCCGGTCGTGCTGGCCGAAGAAACGGTACTCAGTCAGCGTGAACTCGAAGTGCTTGAGTTAATTGCACAAGGTCATTCAAATCAACAGATCGCCGAACAGTTGTTCATTTCATTGCACACGGTCAAAACTCATTCGCGTCGTATTCATAGCAAGTTGGGCGTACAACGGCGTACGCAAGCCGTGGCCAAGGCGAAGTTCATGGGCGTGATGAATTGAACTTGGCTGTGCTTTACAGGTACTTACATTTGCCGTGGTAGCATTTAAGGATGTTTGAGGTATAACTGCCGCGCTGAAGTGGCAAAGGGGATTGATGTTCTTTGTCTCAGTTGATGAACGCTATTAATAGCGCTGCTTATTAAATGGCTCGAATCGGAAGTTCGAGTCCACTCCATAACAAGGATGTTTTATGTACGCTTCATTTTTTTCTTCAACTTCGCAAAGGCTGGCTGCACTCAAGAAAACGCGCGTGGATTTTGCCGTGCGGGTGCTGCTAGGCCAAGCATTGGAAAAGCTGCGAATCAATCCGCACGAGACCTATTTAACGACGGCCAGCGAAGAGAATCTGTCTTCTGTTACCTTGTTTGATGAAACGTTGGCGTGCGTTGAAAAACAGAGTTGCCCCACTTATACGCAAGGGACGAATGAAATCTTCAACAAGCGTTACTCGTTCGCCCCGGAGGATCGGGTCAAGGCGCTTGATCTGATTGCCTTTGAAAAAATCGTTCTGGGTATTGTCTCGAGCCTGATCGAGAAACCGGCGATGGATCTATCCTGGCCGGGTCTGAGGTCGGTAACGCCCAAGGACATGGAGGCGGTCTTGAAAGCGTATCTACCGGGCCTCGACTTGAATGACATCCATGTCACCGGTTTCGCCATCGATGAACGGGGCGGTCGGACAGTCGTCTCGTCACAGACGTTGGCAGACCACCTGCTCGGGCATTTCGACGATAACGATATTCCCTATCATGCAGAGGGCGACCATCAAGCGGTGAACCTGGTGCCTTTCTCGGGTGAAGAAATGCATCGGCACCCACTGCTGACCGCCGGCCACCTCAACGATCTGCTAATCAAGATCCTACCGCGCTTCCTGGTCTGATCCCGCGCTGGTCTCATAACCCATCCGCCAGCTCACGGCCCGGGTCGCCGCCAACAAGCGTTGAGCCGCCGGGCCGTTCTCATCGGCATGAAACAGCGACGTCGGGCCGACAATGGTCATGACTGCCGTCACTTGGCCCATGGCGTTGAAAACCGGCGCGGACAATGCATCTACCCCGGGCATCAGCAAACCGTGGACATGATGCAGGCCGCGTTGGCGGATGTGTTCGCACAACGCCGCGTAGGCCTGGTCATCCGCCAACGCATGATCACGGGTGGCGCGGATTTCCTCGTCACGAAGTCCTACGGTTTCGCGCTCCGGCAAGTAGGCGCTGAAAACCAGGCCCGTGGAGGAGCTGAGCAACGGCAAGACCGAGCCCAGTTGCGTCACCACTGTGACGGCCCGCACGGCAGGCTCGATCCGCACCACGGTCGCGCCGTGGTTCCCCCACACCGCCAGGAAACAGGTTTCGTTCAAGTCGTCGCGCAACTCGGCCAAGGGCAGGGCGGCCACTTGCAGCACGTCCATGCCGTTCAAGGCCGCCAGACCCACGCGCAAGGCTTCACGGCCCAGGCCGTAGTGGTTGGTGGCGGTGTTCTGTTCGGCGAATCCGCTGGCGATCAAGGCCTGCAGATAGCGATGGACCTTGCTCGCCGGCATCTGCACGTGTTCGGCCAGGCGCGACAGCGACGTGGAGGGGGAGAGTTCGGCCAGCGCCTTGAGGATGTCGGTGCCGACCTCGGCCGAGCGGACTTTCTGTTTACCGTTGCTGGGCAGGTTTTCCATGGAGGTGCGGGTCCGGAGAGCGAATGGGCGTCTTTATAGCTTGACGGTCGTCGTCGAGCAAATTACGTTATGCGTAATTGGATTACGATAAAAATAACCCGGTGCGCTTCGAGCATTCCCCAATGCGATGGGCCGCATCCCAGGAGGCTCCATGAACCTCGACTCCACGGCGTCGGATCTGGCTTATCTGTCTGGCTTCGGTAACGAGTTCGCCAGCGAAGCGCTGCCTGGCGCACTGCCGGTTGGCCAGAACTCTCCGCAGAAAGCACCGTACGGCCTATATGCCGAGCTGTTTTCCGGCACCGCTTTTACCATGGCCCGCAGCGAAGCGCGGCGAACCTGGATGTACCGCATCCGGCCCTCGGCCAATCATCCGGCCTTTACCCGGCTTGATCGACAATTGGCGGGTGGTCCACTGGGCGAGGTCACGCCTAATCGCCTGCGCTGGAGCCCGCTGGAGATCCCGGCGCAGCCGACCGATTTCCTCGACGGGCTGGTGCGCATGGCGGCCAACGCCGGTTCGGACAAACCGGCCGGCATCAGCATTTATCACTATTGCGCGAACCGTTCCATGGAGCGGGTATTCTTCAATGCCGATGGCGAATGGCTGATCGTGCCGCAACTCGGGCGCTTGCGGATCGTCACCGAGTTGGGTGTGCTGGAACTGGCGCCACTGGAAATTGCCGTGCTGCCGCGAGGGCTGAAGTTGCGCGTCGAACTCCTCGACCCGCAGGCCCGCGGCTACATCGCCGAGAACCATGGCGCACCATTGAGATTGCCGGACCTGGGTCCTATCGGCAGCAATGGCCTGGCTAATCCGCGGGATTTCCTGGCGCCCGTCGCCCATTACGAAAACCTCGCGCAACCGACCACGCTGGTACAGAAGTTCCTGGGTGAGCTATGGGCTTGCGAGCTGGATCATTCACCGTTCGACGTGGTGGCCTGGCATGGCAATAACGTGCCGTATAAATATGACCTGCGCCGATTCAACACCATTGGCACGGTAAGCTTCGACCATCCGGATCCGTCGATCTTCACCGTGCTGACTTCTCCCACGAGTGTCCACGGCTTGGCAAACCTCGATTTCGTGATCTTTCCGCCGCGCTGGATGGTGGCGGAAAACACCTTCCGTCCGCCGTGGTTCCACCGCAACCTGATGAATGAATTCATGGGCCTGATCCAGGGCGCGTACGACGCCAAGGCTGAAGGTTTCCTGCCCGGAGGCGCATCGTTGCACAGCTGCATGAGTGCCCATGGTCCCGACGGCGAAACGTGCACCAAGGCCATCAATGCCGAACTCAAGCCGGCGAAAATCGACAACACCATGGCGTTCATGTTCGAGACCAGCCAAGTGCTGCGCCCGAGCCGTTTCGCCCTGGACTGCCCCCAATTGCAAACGGACTACGATGCCTGCTGGGCCTCGTTGCCAGTCACGTTCGACCCGACCCGGAGATAATCCATGAATCACGTTTCCCCCATCCGCAGTTGGGTCGCCTCCGCCAACGGTCATGCCGACTTCCCGCTGCAGAACCTGCCGCTGGGCATTTTCAGCATCGCAGGCGGCGCCCTGCGGAGCGGCGTTGCCATCGGCGAGCGGATTTTCGATCTGCAGGCAGCGTTGCAAGCCGGCCTGTTCGAGGGCGCGGCAGGCGATGCGGTCGCGGCCATGGAAGGTGGTCAACTGAACGCTTTCTTCGACCTGGGCCGCACCGCCCGCGTCGCCCTGCGTGAACGGCTCCTGGAGCTGCTGCGCGAAGACAGCCCGCTGCGGGACAAGATCGAAGCCCAGGGTGACAGCCTGTTGCCCCGTGCGGCGGATTGCCAGATGCACCTGCCCGCTAAAATCAACGATTACACCGATTTCTACGTCGGCATCGAGCACGCGCAAAATGTCGGCAAGCTGTTCCGCCCGGACAATCCGCTGCTGCCCAATTACAAATATGTGCCGATCGGCTACCACGGCCGCGCCTCGACGGTCCGCCCGTCCGGCACCGATGTGCGCCGCCCTAAGGGCCAGACCTTGCCGGCTGGCCAGGCCGAGCCGACCTTCGGCCCCTGCGCGCGGTTGGACTATGAGCTGGAACTGGGCATCTGGATTGGCCAAGGCAACGCCTTGGGCGAGCCCATCGCCATCGGTGACGCTGCCGAGCACATTGCCGGCTTCTGCCTGCTCAACGATTGGTCGGCGCGGGATATCCAGGCCTGGGAATACCAGCCGCTGGGGCCTTTCCTGTCGAAAAGCTTCCTGACCAGCGTCTCGCCCTGGGTGGTCACCGCTGAAGCCCTGGAACCGTTCCGTCGTCCCCAACCGGCGCGTCCCGAGGGCGATCCGCAGCCGCTGCCGTACCTGCTGGACAAGCGTGACCAGGCCGGTGGTGCATTCGACATCGAGTTGGAGGTGCTGCTGCTGACCGAAACCATGCGCGAACAGAACCTGCCAGCCCATCGGTTGACCCTCAGCAACACCCGATACATGTACTGGACCGTGGCGCAGATGGTGGCGCACCACAGCGTCAACGGCTGCCAGTTGCAGGCAGGTGACCTGTTTGGCTCGGGTACGTTGTCGGGGCCGGAAAGCGGCCAATTCGGCAGCCTGCTGGAAATCACCGAGGGCGGCAAAAAGCCGATCGAATTGGCGTCCGGCGAAGTTCGCAAATTCCTCGAGGACGGCGATGAAATCATCCTGCGCGCGCGTTGCAGTCGTGACGGCATGACGTCCATCGGCTTCGGCGAATGCCGCGGCAAGATCCTGCCGGCGCGGTGAGGAGCGGGGCATGGAACTCTATACCTACTACCGGTCCACTTCGTCGTATCGGGTGCGTATCGCCCTGGCGCTCAAGGGCCTGGATTACCGGGCCATGCCCGTCAACCTGATCGCCCCACCGGGGGGCGAGCATCGCCAGCCGGCTTACCTGGCGATCAATCCGCAGGGGCGGGTACCGGCGCTGTGCACTGATGAGGGGGCGCTGCTGGTGCAATCGCCGGCCATCATCGAATACCTGGAAGAGCGTTATCCACAGGTGCCGCTGCTCAGCAACGACCTTGCGACTCGCGCCCACGAACGGGGTGTCGCGGCGCTGATTGGCTGCGATATTCATCCCCTGCACAACGTCAGCGTACTCAACACGCTGCGCAAGTGGGGGCATGACGAAGCGCAGGTGGCGGAGTGGATCGCGGATTGGATCAGCCAGGGGCTGACGGCGGTGGAGCAATTGATTGGCGATGACGGCTATTGCTTCGGCACGCTGCCAGGCATCGCGGATGTGTACCTGATCCCGCAGCTGTACGCCGCCGAGCGGTTCAATGTCGCGTTGCAACCGTATCCGCGAATCCGGCGGGTTGCGGCGTTGGCGGCCAAGCATGAGGCCTTTCAGCGGGCGCATCCGGCGAATCAGCCAGATACCCCTGCTTGATATTGATGTTGGTTGGCCTGGCGTCTTCGCGAGCAGGCTCGCTCCCACGCGGATGGGTTTCTGTGGGAGCGAGCCTGCTCGCGAAGGCGATTCAACCATCACTCTCTATTTACTGGCCCTGCACCTCGCTCAATGCACAATCGAATTGGGCGGCAGATGCCCCAGTCGCTCGGTCAGGCGCAGCCGCTGGATCGGATCTTCACTGAGCATCAGCGCGTGCTCAAGGTCGAAGCGTTCAGCGTTAGGGCAGTCGAGGCGCTGGTAAAGGCTGGCGCGCGCCAGGTAGTCGGCGGCGTTGGCGTTGCCCATTTCGAGCACTCGTTCGGCATCAATCAGCGCAGCGATGTAGTCATCGTTCGCCAGGTGCAATTGCCGCAGGTTGCGCGACAACCGTTGCAGCATCTGCATCGGCTCGGCATTGACCATATGCTCAGCCTTGAGCGGCATGTTCGCGCCGTACTGACGCTGCAGCAATTCCCGGCAATCATTGGGATACAGCCGTCGGCCGCCGCACGGGTCGAGCAGATGGTCGGCACCGGGGACGCGTAGCAGGAAATGGCCGGGGAAATTGACACCGGCCATTGGAATCTCCAGGCCGCGGGCCAACTCCAGGGCGATCAGGCCGAGGGCCAGGGGCTGGCCTCGTTTGTGCGCCAGGACCTTGTCCAGCAGCGCCGCGCGGGGTCGTAGTGGGGTGGAATCGTCCTGGGCGAAACCCAGGTCATTGAGGCGTCGAAGCAAGGGTTGGCCTAATTCACTGACCGGCAACATGGGCAGGCCATGGCTGACCTGCCGTTGCAGATCCTTGAAGTCCTTCAGCAGCGTCGATACGTCCAGCTCGCGGTCATGTTCGGCGGCGATCCACAGCGCGGCTTCGAACAGCGCCGGTGGGGAGCGGTGCAGGCAATCAAAAAAGGCTTGGCGCGGCTTCATCACAATCTCCGGGCTATGCCTCGTTTTAGCTCTGCCATGGGTTTTCGTCCAGTCTCACAAATACGCGGTAACAGGTTATGCCGAAATAACAGGCAACGACGCCTGCTTATTCCGGCGAACTCCAGCAATTTTCGAGCGCACGCCTATACTGGCGAAACAGACAAAAGTGATTCGGGAGCCTGTCGATGTTCGCTCTCATGCAAAGCTCCCGCCTTGAATCGCTGCACTTAAGCGTAGACCCGGTGACCGGGTTGAAGGCGGTGATTGCCATTCATTGCAGCCGTCCGGGGCCTGCCCTGGGAGGTTGTCGTTATCTTTCCTACCCCGACGACGAAAGTGCCGTGGCCGACGCCGTACGCCTGGCCCAGGGCATGAGCTACAAAGCCGCCCTGGCCGGCTTGCCCGTGGGGGGCGGAGTGGCGGTCATCATGCGCCCTGCGCATGTCGAAAGCCGGGCGGCGCTGTTCGAAGCCTTTGGTCGTTGCATCGAGCAGCTCGACGGTCGCTACATCACCGCCATCGACAGCGGTACGTCGGTGGCGGACATGGACTGCATCGCCCAGCAGACCCGTCACGTCACCAGCACCACCGCCTCGGGAGACCCGGCGCCGCATGCAGCGATGGGCGTCTTCGCCGGTATTCGCGCCACGGCGATGGCCCGTTTGGGCAGCGATAACCTGGAGAGCCTGCGCGTCGCGATCCAGGGCTTGGGCAACGTCGGTTATGCCCTGGCCGAACAACTGCACGCGGCGGGCGCGGAACTGCTGGTCAGCGACATCGACCCCGGCAAGGTCCAGTTGGCCATGGAGCAATTGGGCGCCCACCCCATCGCCAACGATGCATTGCTCAGCACGCCGTGTGACATCCTGGCGCCTTGCGGGCTCGGCGGCGTGCTCAACAGCCACAGCGTGGCGCAACTGCGTTGCTCGGCGGTCGCCGGCTCGGCTCATAACCAGCTGAGCAACTTGCAGGTGGCTGATCAATTGGAGAGGCGCGGGATTCTCTATGCGCCGGACTACGTGATCAACTCCGGCGGCCTGATCTATGTCGCCCTGAAGCATCGCGGCGAGGAGTTGCCGACCATCACCGCGCATTTATCGAAGATCGGCGCCCGGCTCACGGAAGTCTTCGCCCACGCCCAGGCGGAAAAACGCTCGCCGGCCCGGGTGGCCGATGAGCTGGCGGAGCGTTTGTTGTACCGATGAAGCCGTAGCGGGCGCTCAGGGGCGAGTGCCCTCGACCAGTACGGCCGCCCGGCGTTCGCGGCTGTAGTTCAATGCGAAATGCGCCACGAGACCAAAGATCAACCCCCAGAATGCGGCGGCCAAACCGAGGAAGCTCATGCCCGAGGCTGTCACCAGGAAGGTGATCAGCGCCGCTTCCCGCTGTTTCTCGTCGGCCATGGCGCCGGTCAGCCCGGCACTGATCGCGCCGAACAAGGCCAGGCCGGCGAGGGACGCGATCAATTCTTTCGGCAGCGCGGAAAACACCGAAGCCAAGGTCGCGCCGAAGACGCCCATCAGAATGTAGAAGACCCCGCAGGCAATCCCGGCGATGTAGCGTTTGTCGCGGTCCTCATGCGCTTCGCGGCCGGTGCAGATCGCTGCGGTAATCGCGGCCAGGTTCAAGCCATGGGAGCCGAACGGGGCCATCAGGATCGAGCCGATCGCGGTGAATGAAATGATCGAGCGAGCCGGCGTGTCATAGCCGGCGGTGCGCAGCACGGCCATGCCCGGCACGTATTGACCGGTCAAGGTGACGAGTGCGAGCGGCAGGCCGATGTTGATGATCGCGTGCCAGCTCCACTGCGGGGCGATGAAGACCGGATGGGCCACCGCAACATTGATCGAGCCGCTGTTGAGTTCGCCGAACGAAGCCGCCACCGCACAGCCAATGATCAGCACCGACAGGATCGCGTAGCGTGGCGAGAAGCGCTTGAAGGCCAGATAGGCCGCGATCATCGCCAACACCAACGCCGGTTGCAGTTCGATGGATGTGAACAGCCCGGCGCCGAAGCGGAACAGGATGCCGGCGAGCATGGCGGCGGCAATGGCCTTGGGCAGGCGGCTCATCAGCTTGTCGAACGCGCCAGACAGGCCGACCACGGCGATGATTACCGAAGCCACGAGGTAGGCGCCGATCGCCTGGGGCAGGGTAACGGTGGGCAGCATCGACACCAGCAAGGCCGCGCCCGGCGTCGACCACGCCGTGATCACCGGAACCCGCAGGCGCCAACTCAAGAACAGCCCTGTCACCCCGCTGCCAATGGAAATGGCCCAGATCCATGAAGACACCACATCGTTGGGCAGCTGTGCTTCCTTGGCGGCCTGGAACACGATGATCAGTGGCCCGGCGTAGGAAATGATCACGGCGATGAAGCCTGCGATGATCGCGGAGAGGGATAGATCCTTTCTGATTGTGTCCATGAGGTCTCGGCTTGGCGCGCTGGGCACCCGAATGTTGGCGGATGGGGAAACAGATTGGGTCGATTTGCGCGAGTGTATTTGAATGGATTGAATCGATTCAATAGGTGCGATGATTAATCATTGAAATATTTTGCCGGCGATACGTTTTTTCGCCTTAGAAGCGATTACAGCTGGCTATAAGGTTTCCGTGCTGCGGCATTTTTGACAAAGCAGTGAATCGATTCAATCGATTCAATTTGCGCCGCTTGACTGAATGAGCCGCACGGCGCCTTGTGATATGCTCCGCCACTGATCATTTCTCCGATGGGCATTCGTCATTCATGTGGGTTCCCCAGCTAAGCGACACCAGCCAGCCGATGTACCTGTCGATCGCCGATGCACTGGCGCGCGATATCGACAGTGGCGTGTTGAATGAAGGTGATCGGCTGCCGACGCTGCGGGAGCTGGCCAGCGCGTTGGATGTGACGCCGGGCACCATCAGCCGGGCATACAGCGAAGCCCATCGGCGTCATTTGGTGCGCGGGGAAGTGGGACGCGGCACTTATGTGCTCAACCGCCAGTCACTTGAAGTGCCGACGACGAGCAACAGTGCCGTGGCGCTCAACCTTGGCCAGCCTGAATTGCTTGATCTGTCGATCATCAAGCCCTACAGCGAGACGTTGGATTATTGGTTGCGCGGTGCGCTGGTGGGCATGGCCAGGAGCACCGATTTCGCTCGCGCCCTGGATTACGCCCCCGACGGTGGGCATCCGGCCCATCGTGAAGCAGGGGCGCAATGGCTTCGCCATTCATTGCCCGACGCTCAATGGCAACAGGTGGTCATCACTTCGGGTGCCCAGCATGGCTTGATGGTTGCGATGAGCGCCTTGACCCGTGCTGGCGACCTGGTGCTGTGCGAAGCGCTTTGCTATCCCGGCATCATTTCCCTTGCCCATGGCCTGGAGCGTCGCCTGTGCGGCGTACCGATGGATGACGAAGGCATCATTCCCGAGGCGTTGCGGGAGCTGTGCCTGCGGGAAAAGCCGGCCATGCTGATTTGCGTGGCGACGTGCCAGAACCCCACGGCCGCAATCATGTCGCAACAACGCCGGGCCCAGATTGCGGCGCTGGCCGAAGAGTTCGACTTCATCATCCTGGACGATGATATCTACGGTTTTCTCGCGACCGATCCTTCGACCAAGCCGTTGGCCGCCTTTGCACCGGACCGTTCGGTGTACCTGACCAGCCTGTCCAAGTCCGTCATGCCGGCGCTTCGCATCGGCTATCTCCATAGCCCGCCGAAACTGCTGTCGCGCTTGACCTCGATGGTGCGCAGCAGCGTCTGGATGCCCTCGCCGTTGACCGCGCAGTTGGCCAGCAACGTGATCACGGAGGGCCTGGACAAGAAGCTGGTTCGCATCCAGCGCAACGAAGCGGCTGCGCGGCAAGCGATTGCCCAAGAAGTCTTCGCCAGGTTCGAGCTCAAGGCCCAGCCTTACTCGTATCACGTCTGGTTGACGTTGCCCGAGCCATGGACCAGCGACGAATTCACCATGCTCGCCCGAGCCAATGGCGTATTGGTACTCAGTGGCAGCCAGTTCCAGGCTGAACGTTCAGGCACCGCCAGCCGGTGCGTGCGCCTGGTGCTGATGTCCCCCACCAGCCAGGACGAATTGCGTTTCGCCCTGACCAAGCTCGCCAGCCTGATCGATTCGGATCCGCGTCGTTTCTATTGATAAAAAAAGATCGCAGCCTTCGGCAGCGCCTACGCGGTGCAGGCGCTGCCGAAGGCTGCGATCTTTTGGTCATTCGTCCGACGGGTTGAGCAATTCGGACAGGGCGTCCGGCTGGCTCTTGAATGCCTTGGCGAACACATCGCGATTCTTCGCCATGTAGATCCCGGCTTCTTCCACCTGTTGCTCGCTCAGCGATGGAACGGCTTTTTGCAACACCTCTGCCAGCAATTCGGCGAGCTCCAGCATTTTGTCATGACGGTCAGCTTCGGCTTTATCCATGAACAAGCGCTCCAGATCTCGGCTGCTGCGGTATACCACTTCGACGGCCATTCACCACCTCACATGCCTTCACATTGGTTATCGTGCGACTACTGTATTTATATACAGGCGAAAGGATAAGCGAATCCCGACGCCTTGGGTAGTGGCTTTTTAATGTAGCGGCTTTTTAATGTAGACCGATTGAGGGGGGGGCGCGTACAAGCATGTTCGTGACGAGGCCAACGTGTCGAATACCAGCCAGTCGCCATCTCACCTCGGTTGCTGGCCTTTTTTCTGCATGCAGAACAACCGTCACGTCCAACCCGCATCATCCGGTCGAGTCGACCTAAGGAAACTACATCGTGAAAATCAACTGGGCCGAGAACCTGCGCCAGAACGTGCATCAACTGGCCGAATCGCTGGGCAATCTGTTCGTCGAGACGTTTCACTACCTGGCGCTGTTCGCCATTGGTGCGGTGACCGCATGGGCTGCGGTGATGGAATTCCTGCAGATGATCGAAACGGGACACATCAAGATCGATGACATCCTGCTGCTGTTCATCTACCTCGAATTGGGTGCGATGGTCGGGATCTATTTCAAGACCAACCACATGCCTGTTCGGTTTTTGATCTACGTGGCGATCACGGCGCTGACGCGGCTGCTGATTTCCAACGTCTCCCACCACAGCCCGCCTGATCTGGGGATCATTTACCTGTGCGGCGGCATCTTGCTGTTGGCGTTCGCGATCCTGGTGGTGCGCTACGCCTCGTCGCAGTTCCCTTCGGTGAAGATCGAACATCCGCACCGCAAGATCGGTGCGGGTTCCAGTGAACATACCGAAGTGGAAAAGGGCGAAATCTAGAGGCCGGCGGCAGAAGGCGCCGGACCTTGGGCTTGGGGTGGCGGCACTTTGATGTTGTCACCGCCGGTCATGGCTTCGAGGATGGCCACGGCGCTGTGGCCCTGTTCGATGGCGATCCCGAACTGGATGCTTTGCACCAGGCGTTTGAGCCGTTCCGGATCGTTGCGCTGCTGGGCGCTGATCATGCGCTTGGCGACGATGCGCCCGCCCTTGGAAAGGGTCAGCATGATGCTTCCATCCAGGCCCTGGATGCTCAGGTTGATCTGATACTGCGGCGCGAAGGCGTCCGTAATGATCTGAAAAGGGTTGTCCATGATGCGTCACCGCCTGATTGAACGTGCAGTTGTTGACCGGCCATGATCGGGATTAGTTCGCAACACCGGACCACCGGCCATTCCATGATCGTGTCCATCCAAAGGTTGCGGAGGGCGTCATTCGCCAGGAATCGCCGTCTCGCCGCGTTCGGTAGCTTCTGCAGGCTCCTGTAGAGGAGTTAGCAAGGGCCATGCCGGAAAAACTGTCGGACAATGATCCCGGTGCCTGATGGGCGAATGCTCTGGAATGCGGCTATGCATGCAGCCCGTTTCGGGGCAGGAAGCGGTTGATGTTCGCTGACGGTGCAAGATGGGGAAGGTGTTTGGAGGGGCTTGGGTGGGGTGAGGCAACTCCCGACATTAACAGCGCTTTTGCCCGTTGTCCGGCTTTATTTGCAAATCAATATTTATCTTTTTTTAGGGCTTGAATTGTTCTTCCGCCAGCCCGACTCTGTACTCAAGGGGCCGTTGCGCTAACGTCGATTGGCCCCTGGCGAGCTAGCCGAAATAAGGGATGAACTATGCAAATCCAAGTCAATAGCGATAACCATATTCAAAGCAGCATCCGACTGGAGGAGTGGGTACGTACTACCATTGAAAGCACGCTCGAACGCTACGAAGAAGACCTGACACGGGTCGAGGTTCATTTGGGTGATGAGAACGGCGACAAGCCCGGCCCCCATGACTTGCGTTGCCAGCTCGAGGCGCGGCCAAAAGGCCACCAGCCAATTTCAGTGACGCACAAGGCAGAATCGCTGGAGCTTGCCATCGAAGGCGCCGCCAGCAAGCTGGAACACAAGTTGGAGCATCTGTTCGGCAAACTGCGCGGCAAGCGCGCCGCCACCAACGGTCCGACCGAGTCGATTGCACTGGCCGATGCCATGCTGGAAGAAGAATTCCTGGAAAACGAACGGGCCGTGCTCAATGGTTGATTGCCCCGTCCAAATTTAATGTCTGACTGAAAACGGGCCTGCACATGCAGGCCCGTTTGCGTTTAGCGCAGGAACGCCTGGCGGTATTCTCCAGGCGTGGCGCCCAAGGCTTGGCGAAAACGATGAGTGAAGTGGCTCGCGCTGGCAAACCCGCAGGCCAGCGCTACATCGCCCAGCGGTTGCGAAGTGTTGCGCAATAGCTGCCGCGCCCGGGACAAGCGTCTTGCCAGCACATACTGATGGGGTGGCAATCCGAAGCTTTCGCGGAACATCCGTGCAAAGTGGTATTCGGAGAGCGCGCACAACGCAGCCAGTTGTCCCAGACTGATGGCCTCGGCCAGTCGAGCGTCGATGTACTCCACCAGCATGCGCCGCTGGTGGGGAGCAAGCCCGCCCTTGAGACGAAGGCCCTGGCGCGGGCTGACCTGGCTGAGCAGCAAGTGGCTGAGCATGTCATGGGCGAGGCTGGTGGTGAGCAGGCGCTCGGCGGGCTCGTCCCAGTTCAGGTTGATCAACTGGCGAAAGCGCTGCGCCTGTTGCGGGTCGTCAAGAAACGTCGCTTCGTGCAACTGCACTTGCCTGGGTTCGCGATCAAGCAGCGTGACGCAGCCAACGGCAAACTGCTCCGGGCTGAAATACAGGTGGGCCAGGCGGATGTCGCCGTTGATGACCCATGCTGATTCATGCTCGGCCGGCAGGACGCAGAGTTTGTCGGGCGCGCCGGTGGTATCAGGCCGTTCGCGGCGAAACGTACCGGTGCCGCCGGCGATATAGCACGACAGCGTATGGTGGGTCGGCGCCTCGTAGTCGCGGGCGTCGTGGTGATTGCTCCACAAAGCGGCCGCCATGCCGTCACCGAGCTCGGCGCTGTGCTCAAGGCGAGCGTTGGGCGAGCTGTTGAGGGCTTGGAATACTTGCAGGGTTTGCAGACTGGCCATGATCGTTTCTCCGACGCTTGCATCCTACTCCGTCATCCGCCCCTTGCCAGCCTGGCCCGCATAAAAACCGCAAGTTTACGCAAGCGCCGGGCATGCATCGACGTGACACTGGAGGCCATAGCCAGGAGTCACCCTCATGAATCTCTCGTTGTACCTGATGACCGTACTGATCTGGGGCACCACCTGGATCGCGTTGAAGCTGCAGTTGGGCGTCGTCGCCATTCCCGTGTCGATTGTCTATCGCTTCGGTCTTGCCGCGCTGATCCTGTTCGCGATGCTCCTGCTCAGCCGCCGCTTGCAGGTGATGAACCGGCGCGGCCACTTGATCTGCCTCGCCCAGGGCCTTTGCCTGTTCTGCATCAACTTCATGTGTTTCCTCACCGCAAGCCAGTGGATTCCCAGCGGATTGGTTGCCGTGGTGTTCTCCACCGCGACCCTCTGGAATGCCATGAACGCCCGGGTGTTCTTCGGCCAGCGCATCGCCCGTAACGTGTTGCTGGGCGGCGCCTTGGGACTGTTCGGGCTGGCGCTATTGTTCTGGCCGGAACTGGCTGGTCACCGCGCAAGCCCGCAAACCTTGCTCGGGTTGGCGTTGGCGTTGCTGGGGACGTTGTGTTTCTCGGCGGGCAACATGCTGTCGAGCCTGCAACAGAAAGCCGGCCTCAAGCCGCTGACCACCAACGCCTGGGGCATGGCATACGGGGCGGCAATGTTGTCGGTGTGGTGTCTGTTCCAGGGCATCCCGTTCGACATGGAATGGAATGTCCGCTACGTCGGCTCGCTGCTGTACCTGGTGATCCCAGGCTCGGTGATCGGGTTCACTGCCTACCTGACGCTGGTCGGCCGCATGGGCCCGGAGCGCGCAGCGTATTGCACGGTCTTGTTTCCGGTGGTGGCGTTGAACGTTTCGGCGTTCGCGGAAGGCTATCAATGGACGGCGCCAGCGCTGGCAGGGTTGGTGTTGGTGATGCTGGGTAACGTGCTGGTGTTTCGCAAGCCACGACCCGTAGCAACGGAAGTCGCGCTGGGTGCCCGCTGATGCACAACGCCAGGCGATAGACCCTGTGGCGAGGGAGCTTGCTCCCGCTGGGCCCTGTAGGAGCTGGCGAAGCCTGCGATCTTCTGATCTTGATCTTGATCTTTCGCTTTCGACTCAATTGGCAGTGGAAAGATCGCAGCCTCGTTGCACTCGACAGCTCCTACACGGCGCAACCCAGCGGGAGCAAGCTCCCTCGCCACAGGGGGTTTTATTTCCAGACTTGCGGGTTGACCAGGTTCTTCGGTCGCTCGCCGGTCAATGCGCTGCGCAAGTTTTCCACGGCAAGATTGGCCATGGCTTCCCGGGTTTCGTGGGTCGCCGAGCCGATGTGTGGCAAGGTCACGGCGTTTTTCAACTGGAACAGTGGCGACTCGGCCAGCGGCTCTTTCTCATAGACGTCCAGCCCGGCGCCACGGATGCGGTTGGTCTGCAGGGCTTCGATCAGCGCTGGCTCGTCCACCACCGGACCGCGAGAAATATTGACCAGGATCGCGCTCGGTTTCATCAGGCCCAGTTCGCGCTGGCCGATCAGGTGGCGGGTTTTCTCGCTGAGGGGCACCACGAGGCAGACGAAATCCGCTTCGGCCAGCAACTGGTCCAGTTCGCGAAATTGCGCGCCCAACTCGTTTTCCAGCGCTGTCTTGCGACTGTTGCCGCTATACAGGATGGGCATGTTGAACCCCAGCCGGCCACGTCGGGCAATCGCCGCTCCGATATTGCCCATGCCGACGATGCCCAGGGTCTTGCCATGCACATCGCTGCCGAACAACTGTGGCCCGACGGTTGCCTGCCACTCTCCGGCCTTGGTCCAGGCGTCCAGCTCAGCGACGCGACGGGCGCTGCTCATCAGCAGGGCGAACGCCAGGTCGGCGGTGCTTTCGGTGAGCACGTCGGGGGTATTGGTGAGCATGATCCCGCGTTCATTGAAGTACGCCAGGTCGTAGTTGTCATAGCCCACCGACACGCTGGACACCACCTCAAGCTTTGTGGCGTGCTGCAGCTGCTCGCGGCCAAGCTTGCGGCCGACGCCGATCAGTCCATGGACGTGGGGCAAGGCTTCGTTGAACTGCGCGTTGATGTCGCCCTTCGACGGGTTGGGCACGATCACGTCGAAGTCCTGTTGCAGGCGTTCGATCATCGGCGGCGTGATACGGCTGAAGGCAAGTACGGTTTTTTTCATCGTGCAAGGCTCATCTGCAAGGAATACCAAGCACGCTAACATTCTTGGCGGCGGTTAGGCGAGAGGGCATGGCATTTCACAGTGCAGCCAATTCCTTGTGGGAGCGAGCTTGCTCGCGATGGGGCCGTCACATTCAGCATCAATGTAAGCAGCCCCACCGCTATCGCGAGCAAGCTCGCTCCCACAGGGATTCTCAGAGATTCATGCCGCGCGCAGGGAAATAAAGGCGTAATTGCCGGGCGCTTCCGTGACCACCCGCGCGCCACTGGCCGTGACCTGGGTGGCGATATCATCCCCAGACAAATGGAACTGCCATTCGCTGGCTTGCGGCTGCAGTGGTTGCGAACGGGCCAAGTCGATGGCGGCGGCAAACGCAGCCATGTCCGGCAGGTATGCCGTGAATCCATCGCCCTTCAGTGCCGTGGTATGAATGCCCAAGGAGGCGCAGATGCGTTCCTTGATGCCGATTTCTTCACGGTCAGCCTGGCGTGAGCGCTCGATCAATCCTGCCAGTTCCTGATCCACCCACTTGCCGCCGACGATCAACTGTGGACCCGTTTCCCACGACTCCGGTGGACAGTCCTTGGCGGCGGTATTGAGCGGGATGTGCGGATTGATTTCCATCGGATAGATGCGGCACACCAAAGGCCTGCGCTCATAGATGCTGCACAGGTTGTCGGCATCCAGGTTGTGGCACGGGCCGGCGTTGTAAGCGGCAAAAGTGATTGCCACCAAGGCTTCGCTCGTGCCGCTGCGGACCACCGCAGAGCGCCGTTCGGCATGTTCGCGCTGTGCCACGGGCAGGCCGAGGCCGTTGGGCAGGAAGGCCTCGATCAGGACGATCACTTGCCCGGCGTCACTCGCCCACATCCTGGCTTCGTCGAGCGTCAGGGGAACGTGATGACCGGAGCAGCACTTGCCGCACCCTACGCAGGAAAACGTTGTATTCATTGATCGACCGCAGGCAAATAGGCTGAAACAGCGTCAGAAAAACGCCGAGTTGAGCCGTGCGAAGCAAGTTATGCGCCATTCACTGGGAAGTGCCGGTGGAACGGATCGAGTCCCATTCGGTGACATAGGCGGTCTTGGTTTTCTTGCGGTAGAGGCACAGTTCGGTGCCGGTCGCGCCTTTCATGTGTTTCTGAGGGTATTGGCCCTGCAACAGCAGCGCGGTGTAGCCGACGCGGTCGTCGAATTGCGCGGCGGTGCCGACCGGTTCGGCGTTTTTCAAACCACTGGCCTTGACGCAGCTGGCGAGTACTTTCTTGTCGTAGGTGGCCCAGGCTTCGGAGCTGGAGGCGTGGACTTGTGGTGACAGGGCGGTCAGGGTGAAGAGAATCAGGGCTGGGGTTCTCATCAGGAAAGTCCTTGTTCTGGGAAGCAAGGATGAGAGTATGCCTGATGTGCGGCGAGGGGCGGATGACGAGGAGCGATCGCGGCTTTCGTTGCGCTGGAGGCAACAAAAGCCGCGACCGACTTCAGCGATATCAGCGGCCTTGTTCAGCCACGGCCTTGGCCGCCGTGATCAGGCACTTGGTCAGTTCAGGCGAAGAGAATTTGGTCAGCACGCCGTTGGCACCGGCCAACCGCGCTTTTTCGCTGTTCATGGCGCTGTCGAGCGAGGTGTGCAGCAATACGTAGAGGTGGGCGAAGTCCGGCGTCTCGCGCAGCGTGCGGGTAAGGGCATAGCCGTCCATCTCCGACATCTCGATATCGGAGACGATCAGGTTGATCTCCTGCGCGGTGCCTTGCAGCTCCAGCAGGCAATCGATGGCTTCCTTGGCGCTGCGGGCCGTGTGGCATTGCAGGCCCAGGTTGCGCAGGGTATGCACCGATTGTTGCAGGGCGACCTGGCTGTCATCGACCACCAGGATCCGTGCGTTGCCGAGCACTTCGGCGTCTTCCATGCTCAGTTCGGTGGGCGCCGTCTCGATTTGCGCCGGGGCGATGCCGTGGATGACTTTTTCGATATCCAGTACCTGCACCAGCGTGCCGTCCACCGACGTCACGCCGGTGATGAACGCGCGCACGCCGCCGGAGCCGTAGGGCGGTGGCTTGATGTCGGTGGTCAGGCAATGGACGATTTTACTCACGGCCTGGACATGCAGGCCTTGTTTGGAACGGCTGACGTCGGTGACGATCAGGCAGCCGCCATCGGGATCTTCCAACGGGCGCTCGCCAATGGCGCGGCTCAGGTCGATCACCGACAGTGACGTCCCACGCAACGTGGCGATGCCTTTGACGTGCGGGTGCGACTCCGGCAGCTTGGTCAGGGGCGGGCAGGGAATGATTTCACTGACCTTGAGCAGGTTGATTGCCATCAGCTTGCCGCTGCGCAAGGTAAATAGCAGAAGCGAAAGTGAATCTGCGCGGGCTTTGTTGGAAGACATAAAAACCTTCTGTGTAAAAAGGTGGGGCGAGCGAATGTAGATCGCCAAGACAGCTTTTGATAACGGGTTATCGACTTGTAGGGGGCAGGCTTTAGGACGAAAAGCTGCCAATGCCCAGGATCGTTGTGACAAATTCTTGTGCACGGCCGCTTTTGTGGCAAAGGCGCTTGCTCCCGCTCGACTGTAATTGGATGGACTCGCCCAAGCCGAGGCGTCTGTAGCGCCACGGTGGCATTCTTAAGAAGCCAACGACAGCGAGGGCGAGCCCATGAAAAAGCATACGACCAAAACCAGCCTGTCTCCAGCCGATGTTTCGGCCTGTTCGACCCTGGCGGTGGATCTTGCCAAGAACGTGTTCCAGGTGGCCGGAGAAGACGCTCTCGGCCAGGTCATTTACGAACAACGAATCAAGTCGCGTGAAGCCTTTTTGAAGTTCCTGCACCAATTGCCCACAGGCCTGACAGTGTTGATGGAAACGGGGCCAGGGGCGCAGGCCTGGGCGCGACAGTTGCAGCAACAGGGCAATGCGGTGCGGATCCTGCCAGCGCAGCGTGTGGCCGAGCATCGTAGCGGCGCCAAGAACGATCGCAATGATGTGCTGGCGATATTGCGGGCAGGTCGGGACAAGGGCATTGCAGCCGTGCCGGTCAAAAGTACGGCACAACTGGCCATGCAGGCGCTGCATCGGGCCCGGCAGGGTTATGTGCGGCGGCGTACCGCCCTGGGTAATCAGATGCGCGGTTTGCTGCTCGAGCATGGGATTGCCATTGCGCAAGGTGAAACCTCCCTTGATCGAAATATTCCCCGGTTACTGGAGGATGCCACCCAACCATTGCCGGACATGTTGCGAGAACTGATCGCCGAGTTGATGGGCGAGTGGAGCCAGATGGGCGAACGTATCCGCGTGCTGACGGGGCGGCTGGAAGTCGCGGCTCGTGAAGACGAAACAGCGAAGCGGCTGATGACGGTACGCGGTATCGGCCCCATCATCGCCACCGCAGTATTGGCCAAGCAGACCGAACCTGAGAGGTTCAAAAATGCCCGGCAATTTGCTGCCTACTTCGGCACCGTGCCCGAACAACACAGCACCGGGCAGACGGTGAGACTGGGCAAGATGTGCAAGCGTGGTGATGCCTACCTGCGAAGCTTGACGATCCAGGGGGCGCACGCGGTGTTGAAACAGGTGCGGCCGGATTCGGATCATCCAGATGATCGGCGACTGCGACGCTGGCTGAGCCGTCACGGCCAAAAAGGCGCGGCTGTACGACTGGCCAACCGCAACCTACGAATCATCTGGGTATTGCTTCAAAACGAAGAAACCTATCGTCGCCAACCGGCGTCTAGTCCGGAGGCTGCGATGGACCATTAATTTACCGAGTTGTGCCACCGGGGCGCTGAGCCGCCTCAACCCTTGCTAAGGAACATTGACCCCAGGTCAGACCGTCGCGGATAGATGCCTGAGCTCCTACCGGCCCTTGAGGCCTCACTGTAATCGGCATACCGCGAGCTCACCCAATGTTGGCCAGAAGCTGATCATGCTTCCTCGAACAGGCCTTATACATAGATGCAACCGGGTATCGGTGTTCAAACGCAGGTTGACAGTGGGGGCGAGTCCATACATAGGAGCTGGCGAAGCCTGCGATCTTTTGATCTTGATCTTGATCTTGATCTTGGTCTTTCGCTTGAGATTTGGGGGGGCAGGGGGAAGATCGCAGCCTCGTTGCACTCGGCAGCTCCTACGCAGCTCCTACGCAGCTCCTACACAGTTTCTACGCAGCTCCCCGCCACAAAAACATCCTCTGCCGTTATTTGAGGCCCAATCGCTTCGCCATCCGCCCCAGGTTCGCCCGGTCCAGGCCCAGCTCCCGGGCGGCACTGGCCCAGTTGTGCTGGTGGCGCTCCAGGCAAGCGATGATGATTTGCCTTTGATAATTTTCCATGGCCTGGCGCAAATCGCCGGTCATGATTTCCGGCTGCGCGGGCGCAGGACTGGCAACCGGCATGTTGTCCGAGGCTGCGCGGGGCAGGTCCAGGTCTTCGGCGCCCAAGCTGAGGATTTTCGGCCGTACCTTGCAGTGACCCAGCGCTTTCAGCGCGCTGCGGCCAATCAGGTGTTCGAGTTCGCGCACATTGCCCGGCCAATCGTAGGCCAGCAGCGCGGCCTGGGCATCGCTGGTCAGGCGCAGGCTGCCCAGGCCCATGCGCGACCGGTTCTGTTCCAGGAAGAAACCGGCGAGCAGCAACACATCACGCCCGCGATCACGCAGTGCGGGCACCTGCAGCGGGTACACGCTCAAGCGATGGTAGAAGTCGGCCCGATAACGGCCATTGCGCACTTCGTCGGCGAGGTCGCGATTGGTCGCCGCGATCAGGCGTACGTCGACGCGGTGTTCCTTGTCCGAGCCCAGGCGTTGCAACTGACCGCTTTGCAAGACCCGCAGCAACTTGGCCTGGACCGTCAGGGACAGCTCGCCCACCTCATCGAGGAACAAGGTCCCGCCATCGGCCAGTTCGAATTTGCCGCGCCGGTCGTTCATGGCGCCGGTGAAAGCGCCGCGCACATGACCGAACAGCTCGCTTTCCACCAGGGTGTCCGGCAGGGCGGCGCAGTTGAGGCTGATCAGCGGTTGGTCGGCCCGGGTGGAGGCTGCGTGTATCGCCTGGGCAACCAATTCCTTGCCGACGCCGGTTTCGCCGGTGATCAGCACCGTCAGGTCGCTGCCGCCCACCAATTTGATTTCTTCCACCAGGCGTTTGTGGGCCTTGCTCTGGCCAACCATGTCGCGATGCTGCTGGCCGCTGGCCTGGCGATAGACCTCGGCGCGATGGTGCTCATCCTCGGCCCTCAGGGCCAGCCGCTCGATCCGCTCGGCGGCACTGACGGTGGCGGCGGCGAGGCTGGCGAAGGCTTGCAAGGCGCTCAGGTCGATCGGTTCGAAGCGTTCCGGGTCCAGTGAGTCAAGGGTCAGCAAGCCCCAGGGGCGCTCGTCGACGAACAGTGGGCAACCCATGCAATCGTGGACTTCCAGATGTTCGTCCAGGCCTTCGACCAGCCCATCGTAGGGGTCGGGCAGGTCACTGTCGGTGGCGAAGCGCGTCGGTTGCGGATTGGCCAGCAGCGCCTCGAAGCGCGGGTGTTCGCTGATGCGGAAGCGCCGCCCCAGCGTGTCGGTGCTCAAGCCATCCACGGCCAATGGCACGAGGCAATCTCCCTCCAGGCGCAGCAGCGCGGCGGCGTCGCACGGCAGCAGGGCGCGCAAGGCGCCGAGCAAGCGCCGATAACGCTCGCCTTCCGGCAGTTCACGGGACAGGTCTGCCACCAAGGGCAGCAGTGAGGTGAGCAAGGAGGTTGCGGTCATAATGACTCCATCTGGTCGTAACGACTATATAGGCGTCCGTGTCTTTATGACTATTAATTTTTCAAGTGATTGAAAATAAAGAAGAAATTTTATGGCATGAAAACTGATAAGCATGGGGTATCCGTTATCTGTACCACGCGAGGAGTCACCCATGCTGAGTCGAGAACAACGCGCCATCATCCGTTCCACTGTCCCATTGCTCGAAAGTGGCGGTGAAGCGCTCATCACTCATTTCTACCGCATGATGTTGTCCGAATACCCTCAAGTACGCCCGCTGTTCAACCAGGCTCACCAGGCCAGCGGCGACCAACCCCGCGCGCTGGCCAATGGCGTGCTGATGTATGCGCGCCATATCGACCAGCTCGATCAGTTGGGCGACCTGGTGGCGAAAATCGTCAACAAGCACGTGGCCTTGCAGATCCAACCCGAACATTACCCGATCGTTGGCGCCTGCCTGCTGCGGGCCATCGCCGAAGTGCTGGGCGAAGAGATCGCCACGCCGGAAGTGATCTCGGCGTGGGGCGCGGCCTATAACCAATTGGCCGATATCCTGATCGGCGCCGAAGCCGGCCTGTATGACCAGAAGGCCGCGGCGCCGGGCGGCTGGCGCGGTGAGCGGGCATTCATCCTCACGGCGAAGGTGCCGGAGAGCGCGGAAATCACCTCGTTCTACTTTGAACCGGCCGACAAGGGCCCGATCCTGCAGGCCGAGCCTGGCCAATACATCGGCATGAAGTTGGTCCTGGGCGGTGAAGAAGTGCGCCGCAATTATTCGCTGTCGGCCCTGGCGGACAATGGCCAGTACCGCATCAGCGTCAAGCGCGAGGCGGGTGGCCGGGTGTCCAATTACCTGCACGACGAGTTCCAGGTCGGCAGCAGTATCCAACTCTTCCCGCCGTCCGGAGACTTCTATCTCACGGAAAGTGACAAACCGCTGGTGCTGATCAGTGGCGGCGTCGGCATCACCCCGACCCTCGCGATGTTGCAGGCGGCGTTGCAGACCGAGCGTCCCGTGCACTTCATCCATTGCGCACGCAACGGCCAGGTACACGCCTTCCGCGACTGGATCGACGACCTGGCCAGCCGGCATCCGCAACTCAAGCGCTTTTATTGCTACGACGAGCATGACGGCACGGGTCCGGCAGCTGACAAGGTCGGGCTGTTGAGCCAGGACCAACTGGCGCAGTGGCTGCCGGAACAACGTGACCTCGATGCCTATTTCCTAGGGCCGAAGGGTTTCATGGCGGCGATCAAGCGGCATCTCAAGGCGTTGGGCGTGCCGGCGGAGCAAAGTCGCTACGAGTTCTTCGGGCCGGCGGCTGCGTTGGAATAAAGGCTGCGGGCGACCTGGGAGACCGGGTTGCCTTCATCGCGAGCAAGCTCGCTCCCACAGTTTTTCGGGGGCCATTCTGTTGGCGTACCCCCAATCCCTGTGGGAGCGAGCTTGCTCGCGATAGCGTTGGTTCTGCCGACGCGGTACTGAAATTAATCCGCGCTTAACCCCCTTCCTGTTTATTCCCTCGATACTGCCGACTGCCGCTCTTTCATCTTCTGCGTGTAGACTTCGGCCATCCGATAACGCGCCACGTGCCGCAAGGCTGCGCGTCGATCCATGCACTTAAGGGAAACGCAATGAATGAGGAAATGATGCGGCTGGGCCGTGAGCGGCGCTATCTCGTGCTGCTGGGGCTTATCTGCCTGGCGCTGATCGGCGGCGCGCTCTATATGCAGGTGGTCCTCGGTGAGGCTCCCTGCCCACTGTGCATCCTGCAACGCTATGCGTTGTTGCTGATCGCGATCTTCGCCTTCATCGGCGCGGCGATGCGTACCCGCCGCAGCCTGACGATTTTTGAAGGCCTGGTTGTGCTTTGCGCCCTGGCCGGCGCGGGAGTGGCAGGGCATCACGTATACACCCAGTTCTTCCCGGCGGTCAGCTGCGGTATCGATGTGCTGCAGCCGATTGTCGATGACCTGCCGCTGGCGAAAATCTTCCCGCTGGGCTTCCAGGTCGATGGTTTCTGCTCCACCCCGTATCCGCCGATCCTCGGATTGTCGCTGGCGCAATGGGCGCTGGTGGCGTTCGTGCTGACCGTCGTGCTGGTGCCATTGCTGGTGTCGCGCAATCGCAAAGCCATTCGCTGAGACGATGCAGGACGACGCCCCGGTTTCCTTACCAGGAACCGGGGCGTTTTTCGTTTCAGGCTCGGTAAGGATCAGCCTTGATCCGAGGCAAGAATAGCCTGTGGCAATGTGCGACACGTTGTCACACATGTTGCGCCCGGGCTCCTTTCAAGACGCGAATTGACGCCTGGATCTGTAATAAAAAAACAGCCTGCTGGCACTTTGCAGAGTCCGTAGAGGTGATCTCGTGCAGGCATTTTTAACAGCGAAGCGCTTCACCGCCCAGCCCCCGAAAAACGGGCGCCCGAAAGCTATCAAGGCTCGGTCGTACGACTTGGAGCTGTCTAAATCGGGCGTAGTAGCCTTACGTTTTTTGGGGTTCTTGTTGAGAATGAATTTCGATAAGATGCTGGCCCGTTGCGATATCGACAACAGATTGTTGCCGGTTCGGATAAAAATTATTTCGGGATGAGACATGGTCTACAGCGCGTCACCTCACTACAATCGCCCGCACCGAATTTCCGACCCGGCTCAGGCTTGAGCACGAGAGTGGTCGACGGGCGCCAGCGCCCCATGCGACCCCAGGTGTCGGTGCCTCCAACTATCCGCACCAAATGGAATTGGGCTTGAACTAGGCCTTTGACCAACGAATAAGAACTCACTGCTGGCCCAGGATGTGTCGAACAGCCGCTGACGTTCGACGGGCAGCCCTTATTCAATCCAAGAAAATGCCAACCCTTGGCAGGGTGAAGTGTTGGCGATCAAAACCCAACTGCATTGCGCAAGCTGCTTTAGAGGTCGTGAGATGAGTAAAAACAGGTACCCCCGATTACTAGGCTTGTTGCCGCTGCTCGGCACGTTGTTGCTGGGAGGCTGCAACATGACCCTGCTCGATCCCAAGGGCCAGGTCGGCCTGGATGAACGAAACCTGATCATCACCGCCACGCTGCTGATGTTGCTGGTCGTCGTGCCGGTTATCGTCATGACGTTCCTGTTCGCCTGGAAATACCGCGCGTCCAACACCCAGGCTGTGTACACGCCGAAGTGGTCCCACTCGACCAAGATCGAAGTGGCGGTATGGACCATCCCGGTGCTGATCATCATTGCCCTGGGTTATGTCACCTACAAGTCGACCCACGCCCTGGACCCATATCGCCCGCTGGATTCCGACGTCAAGCCGATCACCATCGAAGTGGTGTCGATGGACTGGAAGTGGCTGTTCATCTATCCGGAACAAGGCATCGCCACGGTCAACAAGATCGTGTTCCCGGCCCACACGCCGATCAACTTCAAGGTCACCTCTGACACCGTGATGAACTCGTTCTTCATCCCGGGCCTGGGCGGCCAGATCTACGCGATGGCCGGCATGCAGACCAAGCTGCACCTGATCGCCAACCAGAACACCGAACTCGAAGGTATCTCCGCCAACTACAGCGGCGCGGGCTTTACCGGCATGAAGTTCAAGGCGACCGCCACCACCCAGGAAGAATTCGACGCCTGGGTAAACGAAGTCAAGAAGGCACCTAAACAGCTTGAAAAAGCTGAATACGAAGCCCTTTCCAAGCCGAGCCAGAACAACCCAGTCGAACTCTACTCGTCGGTAACGCCGAACCTGTTCCAGACCATCATCGACAAGTATGAAGGGATGAATCCGGGCAAGCCGATGCATCACGAGAAGGGCGAGAAGGAAGTGGCTCACAACATGGAAGGGATGGACATGAGCTCGCATTCAGCTGCCGGGGCAGAGGAGTAAACGATGTTTGGTAAATTAAGTTGGGAAGCGATCCCGTTCCACGAGCCGATTGTCATGGTGACCCTCGCCATCATCGCGCTCGGTGGTCTGGCGTTGTTCGCAGGTATCACTTATTTCAAGAAGTGGACCTATCTGTGGACTGAGTGGCTGACCTCGGTCGACCACAAGAAGATCGGCGTGATGTACATCGTCGTCGCCATGGTCATGCTGCTGCGCGGTTTTGCCGACGCCATCATGATGCGTACCCAGTTGGCCATGGCCACCGAGGGCTCGCCCGGCTACTTGCCGCCTGAACACTATGACCAGATCTTCACCGCCCACGGTGTGATCATGATCATCTTCATGGCGATGCCATTCTTCACCGGCCTGATGAACCTTGCAGTGCCGCTGCAGATCGGCGCGCGTGACGTTGCCTATCCATTCCTGAACTCCCTGAGCTTCTGGCTGCTGGTGTCCGGCGTGGTGCTGATCAACGTTTCCCTGGGTGTCGGCGAATTCGCCAAGACCGGTTGGGTTGCTTATCCGCCGCTGTCGGGGCTGCAATACAGCCCGGGCGTGGGGGTGGATTACTACATCTGGGCGCTACAGCTATCCGGGCTGGGGACAACGCTGACGGGGGTCAACTTCCTGGCCACCGTGCTGAAGATGCGTACCCCTGGCATGAAGCTGATGGACATGCCGATCTTCACCTGGACCTGCACCTGGGCCAACGTGCTGATCGTCGCTTCGTTCCCGATCCTGACCGCTACACTCGCTCTGCTGACGCTTGACCGCTACATGGATTTCCACATTTTCACCAATGAACTGGGTGGAAATCCGATGATGTACGTCAACCTGTTCTGGGCCTGGGGTCACCCTGAGGTGTACATCCTGATCCTGCCGGCGTTCGGTATTTTCTCCGAAGTCATCTCGACCTTCTCCGGCAAGAAACTGTTTGGCCACCACTCGATGATCTACGCTTCCGGCGCGATCTCGGTACTGGGCTTCATGGTCTGGCTGCACCACTTCTTCACCATGGGTTCGGGGGCCAGCGTCAACGCCTTCTTCGGCCTGGCGACCATGCTGATCTCGATCCCGACGGGTGTGAAGCTGTTCAACTGGCTGTTCACCATCTACCAGGGCCGCCTGCGTTTCACCAGCCACGTGCTGTGGACCCTGGGCTTCATGGTGACCTTCGCCATCGGCGGCATGACCGGTGTACTGCTGGCCATCCCGGGTGCGGACTTCGTACTGCACAACAGCCTGTTCGTGATCGCGCACTTCCATAACGTGATCATCGGCGGCGCCGTGTTCGGCTACATCGCGGGCTTTGCGTTCTACTTCCCGAAAGCGTTCGGCTTCAAGCTGCACGAAGGTTGGGGCAAGGCAGCGTTCTGGTTCTGGATCTCGGGCTTCTTCGTCGCGTTCATGCCGCTCTATGCTCTGGGCTTCATGGGCATGACCCGTCGCCTGAACGCCACCACCAACCCTGAGTGGGTGCCGTACCTGTACGTCGCCATGTTCGGTGCGGTGATGATCGCGGTGGGTATCGCCTGCCAGTTGATCCAGCTGTACGTCAGTGTGCGTGATCGTAAGAAGCCGGAAAACATGTGCGAACACGGTGACCCGTGGAATGCCCATACCCTGGAATGGTCGACTTCTTCGCCACCACCGTTCTACAACTTTGCCGTGCTGCCGAAAGCGGAAACCATCGACCCGTTCACCGAAGCCAAGGAAAACGGTACCGCGTACCAGACCCCGGCCAGGTACGCACCGATCCACATGCCCAACAACACCGCTACCGGTGTGGTCATGGGGGCTCTGCTGACCGTGTTCGGTTTTGCGATGATCTGGCACATCTGGTGGCTGGCCATCGCCAGCCTGGTCGGCACCGTGGTGTATTTCACCATCCATGCCGCCCGTGATGATCAGGGCTACATGGTGCCGGTGGATGTCATCGAACGCATCGAAGCCGAGCAGCACAAGCGTCTGGTCGCGGCCGGGAAAGTCCCTGCCTCCGCCACCCGTGTTGAAACCTCGTTGGAACAGGCTTAAACCATGTCGAACTTAGTGACCAATGTTGGACACGCCCATGGTCATGACCATGGGCACGATGACCATCACCACGACTCGGGCGAGATGACCGTATTCGGTTTCTGGCTCTACCTGATGACCGACTGCATTCTGTTCGCGTCGATCTTCGCGGTATACGCGGTGCTGGTTAACAACGTCGCCGGCGGCCCGTCGGGCCACGACATCTTCGAACTGCCTTATGTACTGGGCGAAACCGCGCTGCTGCTGTTCAGTTCGATCACCTACGGCTTCGCCATGCTGGCGTTGTTCAAGGGCAAGAAAACCCAGGTACTGGGCTGGTTGGCGATGACCTTCCTGCTGGGCGCCGGCTTTATCGCCATGGAGATCAACGAGTTCCACATCCTGATCGCCGAAGGCTACGGCCCTAGCCGCAGCGGCTTCCTGTCCGGGTTCTTCACCCTGGTCGGCACCCACGGTCTGCACGTGACCAGCGGTCTGATCTGGATGGCGATCATGATGTACCAGGTCCAGAAAAACGGCCTGACCGCCACCAACAAGACGCGCCTGAGCTGCCTGAGCCTGTTCTGGCACTTCCTGGACGTGGTGTGGATCTGCGTATTCACCGTTGTTTATCTGATGGGGACCCTGTAAATGGCTAACGCTCATTCCCATGATGGCCACGACGCCGGCCACGGCAGCGTCAAGTCCTACGCCATCGGTTTCATCCTGTCGGTGATCCTGACCGTCATTCCGTTCGGCCTGGTGATGTATCCAACGCTGCCGAAGAGCCTGACGCTCTGGATCATTCTGATCTTCGCCGTGGTCCAGGTATTGGTCCACCTGGTGTACTTCCTGCACCTGGACCGTTCGGCCGCCCAGCGTAACAACGTGATTGCGTTCGTTTTCGCGGCGCTGGTGATCGTACTGCTGGTCGGCTTGTCGTTGTGGATCATGTTCAGCATCCACTCCAACATGATGGCGCACTGAGGAAAGTCCGGATGTCACTGAAGCACTTTATCCAAATCACCAAGCCGGGGATCATTTTCGGTAACGTGCTTTCTGTGGCGGGCGGGTTTTTCCTGGCCTCGAAAGGGCATGTCGATCTGGCCATCTTCCTGGCGGCAATGATCGGCACTTCCCTGGTGGTGGCGTCCGGTTGCGTGTTCAACAACTGCATCGACCGCGACATCGACATCAAGATGGAACGCACCAGGAACCGCGCGCTGGTCCAGGGCCTGGTTTCGCTGAAGCTGGCCCTGGTATTCGCCACGGTGCTGGGCGTGGCGGGCGTGGGGCTGCTGTACTGGGTCGCCAACCCGCTGGCGGCGTTGTTCGCGGTGATCGGTTTTGTCATCTATGTCGGCCTCTACAGCCTGTACCTCAAGCGCAAGTCGGTCCACGGCACGCTGGTGGGCAGCCTGTCGGGGGCAATGCCGCCGGTGATCGGTTATGTCGCGGTCAGCAACAGTTTCGACATGGCGGCGCTGACGCTGCTGGTGATGTTCAGCCTGTGGCAGATGCCGCATTCCTACGCCATCGCGATCTTCCGCTTCAACGACTACCTGGCGGCCTCGATTCCGGTATTGCCGGTCAAGCGCGGTATCCAAGTGGCCAAGAAGCACATCCTGCTGTACATCCTGGCGTTCCTCGTGGCGACCTTGATGCTGACCTTCAGCGGCTACGCCGGCATGAGCTACCTCGCCGTCGCCGCCGCCATGGGCATGTACTGGCTGTACATGGCCTGGACCGGCTACAAGGCAGTGGATGACAGGGTCTGGGCACGCAAGCTGTTCGTGTTCTCGATCTTCACCATCACCGCCCTGAGCGTCATGATGTCCCTGGACTTCAAAGTGCCGAGTGAGTTGCTGCTGACTTACGCGCCTTAAGCGCCAGACGCTGCAAAAAAGCCCCGCCTTCGAGAGAAGTGCGGGGCTTTTTTTTCGAAATGGGTCATGGCGAGCCGCTGTCATTCGTCGCAATAGATTGTGGCTTGTTGATCTATACGCGATTTGCCTATAGTTTCTGCCATGCGAACCCTATTTTTTGAAACGACTACGTTCACCTCCACGGTCGGCCATTACCTGACTGACGATGAGTATCGCCTGCTTCAGTTCTATATGCTGCAGCATCCGGAGGTCGGTGACGTCATGCCACGTACTGGCGGCTTTCGTAAGCTGCGCTGGTTCGATGAACGTCGTGGCAAAGGGAAGCGAAGTGGGTTGCGGGTCATTTACTACTGGTTGATGCATGATCGTCAGTTCTGGATGTTCGCGATTTATGACAAGGACGAATTGGAAAACCTGACCTCTGAGCAAGAAAAGACGCTCAAGCGCGCCATAGAAGCTGAGTTGAAAGTACGGGGTACCTTATGAAAAAGCGCGATCTGTTTGCGGAGATGATGCAAGGCGTCGAGGAGATGGCCGCTCATCGCGAGGGCAAGATTACCCTTCGCCAGATATCAATCGAAGACAAACCGGTTCCAGAGGTGTCGGCCCAGGAAATCGTGGCCCTGCGCGACAGGCTTCATATGTCCCAAGCCGTTTTCGCCAAGAGCATCAGGACCAGTCCAGGCACCCTCAGGAACTGGGAGCAGGAAAAGTCCAAGCCTAACGCCCAGGCGGCTTTGTTGATCAAATTGGTCGAGAAGTTTCCGGATATGGTCGAGCGGCTTGGCGCTGTGTGAACCGCCCGTTGCTATGAAAAAGCCCCGCCTTCGAGAGGAGTGCGGGGCTTTTTCATGATCGTTATTCGGAAGTTATCGACATTCCTGTGGGAGCGAGCTTGCTCGCGAAGCGGTGGGTCAGTTGAGCTGATATGGACTGACACGACGCAATCGCGAGCAAGCTCGCTCCCACAGGGGACCCGGATTCGGGTCTATTGCTGGGCGATGCTGTAGCCGTCGAACGCTTTCTGCTGTTGCAGCGCGGTGACGATGCTTTTGCGGGTGGCCGGCTGTTCGGTGCCGTCGTTGTCCAGGAAGGTTTCGCTTTCCAGTTCGGCGTCGTCGCCTTCGCCTACGAAGTTGAAACCCAGGAATTCGAAGGCTTCGCGGTCGACGTTCGGCTTGGAGCGGGGTGTGCGCAGGGGCAGGGTGACGCTGATGCCGTCCTTGCTGATGACGAACACCTCGGCTTCCTTCTTGGGCCGCGAGGCCTTGCCCTTGCTGCCGCTTGGGTTGCTGATGGCCTGGTGGGTCTGGTTCAGCACTTTCAGGGCCAGCCCATAGACCAGTTCCTGGAAGTCCGCATCATCCTTGTAGCTGGAAAGTATGCGGCTGATGGGGAAACGGCTGCTCAGGTCTTCCAGGGCGGCAAAGTCCGCGGCTTCGGCATCCTTCAGTTGCTTGAGCTGACCCATCAGTTCGTAGGCCTTGTCGTCATCGAACGCATCGTGGGCCTGGCGAATGGCGGTGCGCAGCTCGCGGATCTGGTCGCTTTCGCGGTTCGACTGGAACGCATCGAGGACCATTTCGCTGATGGTCTTGGCCTGGGGCAGATGCTGTGAAAGATTGATGGAGTTTTCGTATTCCGCTTTGGACGACAAGGTAACTACGGATTCAGCGGTATTGGAATCGGACATTGAAATTTCACTACTTCTGTTAGCTGGATAAGGCGAGAAAGGCATTGAGCTTTTTCCGGTCGCCTAATCTATTGGACGCGGGCGGTGTTGTCACGGTCGGACCGGTCACCGGTACGCATTTGAGTCGCGCAACAGCGCCATCAACCGCAACGCGTCCGGTGTCGCGGCGCCGCTGGCCGTGTTGTCGAAGATGCACCAGGTCGGCGTGTCCGGGGCGGCTTGCAAGGCTTGGGCGATTTGCCTGAGCCGGACGTCGTCGTAAGGCGTGTAATAGATTTTCGGCGAGCCGTGCAGACGGTAATAGCGAATGCCGGGCCAACCCGCCGGTTGATCGCCGCCCGGCAGCGGCGACGGATCGGCGGCCACCCGGCCGATGCGCTCGGCCTGCAACATCGCCGTGGCTTGGGACGCGAGCCAGCTCGGGTGTCGAGGTTCGAGCACCGCAGCGCCTGGGTAACGATCACGCAATGCTCTGAAAAAAGCCTCGGCCTGCGCGTTGTCAAAGGCCAGCGACGGTGGCAACTGGATCAACAGGCAGCCGAGTTTCTCCCCCAATTGCGAGCACTGCCCGAGGAATTCATCCACAAGCCCCTCGCAATCGAGCAAGCGTCGTTCGTGGGTAATCTGCTTGGGGACCTTCACCGAGAAGCGAAATGCTGGTGCCACGCTGTCTGCCCATTTTGCGTAGGTGGCGGGGCGGTGCGGGCGATAGAACGAGCTGTTGATCTCCACCGCTGTGAAGCGTGCACTGTAGCGCTGCAGATGGGTGCCTTCATCGGGAAAGGAGGGCCATTGCGCCCTGGGCAACGACCAGCCGGCGCAGCCCAGGAAAAGGTTCGAAGTGTGGGGGAGTCGAGTCGCCAACGTGAGAGACCTGATTGCGGGGACAACGTTATGACCGCAACAAACGCCTCAAGGGTTCCTTTTTTGCAAACCCAAGTCAGTCGCAGATCACGTTCTTGCCGGCCATCTTGGAGCGATACAGCGCCTGGTCCGCCCGATCCATCAGCAACTCCTGCGTTTCGTCTTCGAGCCGCTGCACCACGCCAAAGCTCATGGTGATCTGGAAATCGCCCACCGGCAGCAGGTCGGACAGGCCTCGGCGAATGGTTTCGGCCATCAGGACCGCATCGGCCAAGGATGTGTTTGGCAAGATCATGATGAATTCATCCCCTCCCCAACGCACCAGCAGGTCGCCGTCGCGCTCGCAGCGCTTGACCGCTTGCACCACCTGAACCAGTGCGGCATCCCCGAACGCATGGCCGTATCGATCGTTGATGTCCTTGAAATCGTCGACATCCATGGCAATCAGCGACAACGGTTCGCGAAAGCGCTGGGCGCGTTCGCAGGCCAATGGCAGGGTTTGCTCCAGGCGATAGCGGTTGGCGACCAGGGTCAAGGCGTCGGTTTCGGCGAGCCTGCGGTTTTCGTCGAGCTGGATTTGCAATTGATGGTTGACCCGCGACAGTTCGCGGGTGCGTTCTTCGATGACTGCCTCGAGGGATTTGTTGCGCTGTTCCAGTTGCTCGAACAGACGTTTCTTGTCGTCGATGCTGCGATGGGCGCCGATCATGCGGGCCACGCTGCCGTCGGGGTTGCGGGCGATGACGTAGCCGCGGTCTTCGATCCAGATATAGGAACCGTCATGCGTGCGACAGCGGTATTCGGCTTGGTATTTGGGCGACCGTTGTTCCAGGTAGTCATCGAACAGCGCCATCACCTGAGGATAATCCTCCGGATGGATCACGCTCTCCCAGGTCAGCACGGTGTTGCTCAGTGAATGGGGCGTGTAGCCGAGCATGGTGTACCAGCCGGGGTTGCGATAAACGAACCCGGTATTGGCGTTCCAGTCCCAGATGCCGTCGCTCACCAGTTCCATGATGGTGTGCAGCACGCTTTCGTCCAGATCGGACAAATCGAACCGCAGCAAATCGATTTTCGAGGCGTCGTCCATCGTTGTTCCTCAATCAGCCCTGATATCAAAATGCTCTCCGAGGGTGAAGAGTAGCCGATGGGAGAAGGAGTCACTAGCGGTGAGCCCGTAGGAGCTGCCGAGCGAAGCGAGGCTGCGATCTTTCCCCAGGCGCTTGAGTCCCAAGCGAAAGATCAAAAGATCGCAGCCTCGCTTCGCTCGGCAGCTCCTACAGTGGGGGTTTACCCCATTTTTCCAGCGCAAACTCGACAAAACTGCGCAGCTTCGGCAAACGGTAGCGATCCTGGGCGTACATCAGGCTCATCGGCCGATGGGGCAGTTGATAATCCTGCAGCAGCGCCACCAGATTCCCTTCCTGTAGATCCTTTGCCACCAACGCGTCGGGCAACATCACCACACCCATGCCGGCCAACGCGGCGCGGTGCAGGCCCGAGGAGCTGTTGATCAGCATCGGTCCGTTCACCGGCACCTTGATTTCGCCGTCCGGGCCGTTGATCGGCCAGTGTTCCTGGGCGAAGCGCCATTCGTCGCCGGCGGAATAGGCAAACGACAGGCAATCGTGATGTTGCAGATCGTCGGGCTTTTGCGGCGTGCCTTTGCGCGCCAGATAAGCAGGGGAGGCACAAATGGTCAGGGTGTAGTCCACCAGCGGACGCACGATCAGTTTCGGGTCGGGAAGGCCGAGGCGGATGGCAACGTCGAAGCCATGGTCAAGCAGGTCCAGGCGCTGGTTGGTCAGTACCACGTCGAGTTTGACCTGAGCGAAGCGCTGGCTGAATTCGGCCAGGGCCGGCGCCAGGCGTTCGGTGCCGAAGGTCAGCGGCGCGGTGATGCGCAAGGTGCCGGTGGGTTCGCCCTGGGTCTGTTCGGCCAGACGCTCGGAATCGGCCACCAGCCCCAGCACTTCCAGGCAGCGCTGGTAGTAGGCTGCGCCGAATTCAGTCAGGCGTTGGCGCCGCGTCGTACGATTGATCAGGCGCACGCCGAGACGTTGCTCCAGCGCGCGAAGATGATTGCCTACCATGGTAGTGGACATTTCGCAGGCCTGGGCTGCCGCTGTCAGGCTGCCGGCTTCCACGACTTTCACGTAAACGGTCATTGCCTGGAACAGGTCCATTATCAAGCTCTGATTTTAAATGATTGAAGTAAAGCGATGTTTATCCATTGAGGGTGGCTAACCATACTGGAAAAAACCACCCGATGGAGCTAGATGTCATGACCGCCGCCTGCCTGATGAGCACGTACCAACCCTTGGCGCTGAGTTTTACCCATGGCCTGGGCACGCGCCTGTGGGACCAGGAGGGTCGCGAGTACCTCGACGCCGTGGCAGGCGTGGCGGTCACCAACGTCGGGCATTCTCATCCCCGGCTGGTGGCGGCCATCAGTGAACAGGCCGGCCTGTTGCTGCACACCTCCAACCTGTACAGCATCGACTGGCAACAACGGCTGGCCGGCAAGCTCACGCAGCTTTCGGGCATGGACCGGGCGTTTTTCAACAACTCCGGAGCCGAGGCCAACGAAACCGCGTTGAAACTGGCGCGTCTGCATGGCTGGCACAAAGGCGTCGAGCAGCCGCTGGTCGTGGTCATGGACAACGCCTTCCATGGGCGCACGCTGGGCACGATGTCTGCCAGCGACGGCCCATCGGTACGGCTGGGGTTCAATCGGCTCCCGGGGGATTTCATCAAAGTCCCGTTTGGCGATCTCGCCGCGCTGGAAAAAATCCAGCAGGCCCATGGCGAGCGTATCGTCGCGATTCTGGTGGAGCCGATCCAAGGGGAAAGTGGCGTGCAAGTCGCGCCGCCGGGTTACTTGCGGGCGCTGCGGGACCTGTGCAGCCGGCGCGCCTGGTTGTTGATGCTCGACGAGATCCAGACCGGCATCGGCCGCACCGGCCAGTGGTTCGCGTTCCAGCACGAGGGCATCGTGCCGGACGTCATGACCCTCGCCAAAGGCTTGGGCAATGGTGTGCCCATCGGCGCCTGCCTGGCGCGGGGCAAGGCCGCCGAGCTGTTCACCCCCGGCAGCCATGGCAGCACGTTTGGCGGCAATCCGCTGGCCTGTCGCGTCGGCTGCACGGTGCTGGACATCATCGAGGCGCAAGGCCTGCTGGAAAACGCCAGGCGCCAAGGCGAGCAATTGCTCAGCCGGTTGCGGGTCGAGTTGGCGGATAACCCGAACGTATTGGAGATTCGCGGCCAAGGATTGATGATCGGCATCGAGCTCAAGCAACCGGTGCGCGACCTGGCCCTTTGCGCTGCCCGGGACCATGGTTTGTTGATCAACGTGACCCGGGGCAAGACCATCCGCCTGTTGCCGCCGCTGACCATTGACGGGCGGGAAGTGGAGATGATCGCCAGGGGCGTGAGCCGTAGTTTGGCGCAGGCATGAAATGGCTTCGATCGGGCGACGACCGGTGTTTTCCAGTCAGGGCGAAGCGCAGCGCAGCGGGACGGAATTTTTAACGATTGTCGCGTTCCAACGCCAGCCAGAGTCGATTGCCTACACTTTGGCAACCAGACTGAAAATCCCAGGAGCATCTCCATGTTCACCTCGCGTCGCTTGATCGTTGTCGCTACCGCCGTGGCCCTGTTGTCCGGCTGTGCGTCGCCCAACCCCTATGACAACCAGGGCCAGGCCTCTACCGAATCCTCGGGCATGAGCAAAACCGCCAAGTACGGCGGCCTCGGCGCACTGGCGGGGGCGTTGGCCGGTGCGGCCATCGGTCACGATAACCGCGGCAAGGGCGCGTTGATCGGCGCCGCAGTGGTGGGGGCCTCGGCGGCAGGCTACGGCTACTACGCCGACCAGCAGGAAAAGAAACTGCGCGCCAGCATGGCCAATACCGGTGTTGAAGTGCAGCGCCAGGGCGACCAGATCAAACTGATCATGCCAGGCAACATCACCTTCGCCACCGACTCGGCGAACATCGCTTCCAGCTTCTACCAGCCGTTGAACAACCTGGCCAACTCCCTCAAGGAGTTCAACCAGAACCAGATCGAAATCGTCGGCTACACCGACAGCACCGGCAGCCGCCAGCACAACATGGACCTGTCCCAGCGCCGCGCCCAGAGCGTGGCGACCTACCTGACGTCCCAAGGCGTAAGCGGTGCCAACCTCTCGGCCCGTGGCGCAGGCCCGGACAACCCGGTGGCGAGCAACGCCGACGTCAATGGCCGTGCGCAGAACCGTCGGGTCGAGGTCAACCTCAAGGCGATTCCGGGGCAGCAGTACCAGGCGCCGCAGCAGCAGGGCCAGACTTACCAGCAGTATCCTTGATCGCTGGGCGGTAAATGAAAGGGGGACCCCGGAAATGGGGTCCCCCTTTTTTTGCGGCTCTGTGGCGAGGGGATTTATCCCCGCTGGACTGCGAAGCAGGCCCAAAACAGTCAGCTCCATCAGCCTGACACTCCGAGTTGCTTGATTAGGGGCTGCTGCGCAGCCCAGCGGGGATAAATCCCCTCGCCACAACACCATCTCCCCGGACCAAACACAGTGTTCACTCTAGTGGGTAGGTTTAGTTAGCCTCTTTCACCGCACTCAAGAACGCACACGTACGCTCTTGCTGCGGGTTTTCGAAAATCTGCGCCGGCGTGCCTTGTTCATGAATCTGGCCCTTGTAGAAGAAACACACCCGATCAGCGAACTCCCGCGCAAACCCCATCTGGTGGGTCACCATCAGCATCGTCAGGTTGTGTTCGGCGCCCAGCTTGCGGATCACGTTCAAGACCTCGCCGCACAGCTCCGGATCCAGCGCCGACGTCACTTCGTCAAACAGCATCACTTTCGGCCGCATCGCCAGCGCCCGGGCAATCGCCACCCGCTGTTGCTGGCCGCCGGACAGCTGCGACGGGTAATGATCGAGCTTGTTGCCCAGGCCCACCAGCTCCAGCAGGTCGGCGGCGCGCTCGCGGGCTTCCTTCGGGTTCATGCCCAGCACTTGTACCGGCGCTTCGATGACGTTTTGCAACGCGGTCATGTGGGGGAACAGGTTGAAACTCTGGAACACCATGCCGATCTTCCCGCGCACGCGGCGGATGTGTCGGTCGTTGGCTGGCACCAGCACGCCGTTGCGGTTGGGCATGTGGGTCAGCGAGTCGTCCTCGACGCGGATCTGGCCCTGGTCGATGCCTTCGAGGGTCATCAGCACCCGCAGCAGCGTGGACTTGCCCGAGCCGCTGGGGCCGATGATCGCGACCTTTTCACCGGGCGCGACATCCAGGTTCAAGTGATCCAGCACGGTGAAGCTGCCATAGCTTTTGGTCACGTCCTGGAAACTCACAATCGGCCGGGACGGTGTCGGAATCTGCATGGCCGGGGCCTCCTGCTGCGATGCCAGCGTGCTGCGCCGGGACAAGTCGGTGGGCGTGGACAGAGGTAAAGTCATTAGCGTAGCTCCATGCGCGTTTCAAGGCGCCGTACCAGGTAGGCCAAGGCGAGGCTCAAGGCGAGGAAGAACAGGCCGACCATGGTGATCGGTTCCAGGTAGCGGAAATTTTCGGAGCCGATGTTCTTGGCCTGCTGCATGATTTCCACGACGGTGATCGCCGACAGCACCGGCGTGTCCTTGAGCATCGCCACCAGGTAGTTGCCCAGCGGCGGCACGATGGGGCGCAAGGCCTGGGGCAGGATGATGTTGCGATACGCGTCGTACGGCGCGATGTTCAACGCCGTCACCGCCTCCCACTGCGCCCGTGGCACCGCGTCGAGACCACTGCGATAGACCTCGGCGATGTAGCAGGCGTAATGCAGGCCGATGCCGACGATGCCGACCTGCATGGCCGTCAAGCTCAGGCCGTAGTTGGGCAGTACGTAGTAGAGGAAGTACACCTGGATCAGCAACGGCGTGCTGCGGATGAACTCGATCACCGCCGTGGCCGGCCACGACAGCCAGAATCGGCGGCTGCGCCGGCCAATCGCCAGGAACAGCCCCAGCACGATCGCGATCAGGAAGCCGATCAACGTGATGCCCACGGTGTTGAGGGACGCGCGCAGCAGGTCCGGAAGAATTTGCGCGGCGTAGGACCAGTCGAACAATGTCATGACAGACCTCCGCGCATCCGGCCCCGGCTCAGTCGCCGCTCGATGTTGCGCATGCCGAAGTTGATGGCCTGGGCGAGGATGAAATACATCACCAGCGCCAGGCTGAATATTTCCAGGGTCTGGAATGTCGCCTGATCCAACTGGCGCGCCCGGAAGCTCAGGTCCGACAAGGTGATCAGCGAGACCAACGAGGTGTTCTTCAGCAGCTCGATCAACAGGTTGGTGCCCGGTGGAATCGCCGCCAGCAACGCCTGGGGCAGGATGATTCGCTTGAAGCGCGTGAAGGCGCTGAAGTTCAGCGCCGTACAGGCTTCGTATTGGCCCTTGGCGACCGAGCTGATGGCGCCGCGCATCACTTCGGCCCCATACGCGCCGATGTGCAGGCCCAGGCCGACGATCGCCACGGCGTAAGGGCTCAGTTCGACGTTGAAGGGCGGCAGCGGCAGCACGAAGAACAGCCAGAACAACTGCACGAGCAGCGACGTGCCTCGGAACACTTCGATGTAGGTGATGGAAAACCAGCGCAACGCGCGCCACGGCGACAGCCGCCCGAGGGCTGCGAGTACCGCCGCGACAATCGCCAGCAGCGAGCCGAAGAAGGTCACTTGCAGCGTGACCCAGGCCCCTTGAATCAATAACGGAAGTAATTCGCCCATGGTTCAACCCGATGTCCGATGAAGCGGGGAACAGGCATTACGCGCTGTGCGTCATGCCCGTTTCGGCATGCCGTCAGGGCTGAGCGCAGAGCTCGGCCGCGGTCTTGCTGGTGACGTTGGATTTGTCGAAACCGAACGGCGCGACGGCCTTGAGGTGTTCTTCCGAACCCAGCCACTTTTTCAGCTCGGCGTTGACCGCGTCGCGCAGGTCCTTGTCTTCGGGCCGGAAGGCCAGGGCGCCGTAGCCGATGTGGGACGGGTCGTCCTTGAATTCGGTCATCGCCTCGACCTTGTCACCGCCCTTGGCGGCCAGGCCTTTCATGGTCAGTTGCGTGCCGACGGCGGCGTCGGCGCGACCGGCGCGCACGGCTTGCAATTGCGCAGTGGTGTCGGGGACCTGCAGGATCTGCTCGTCCTTGACCCCGGAATCACGCGCGTACGCCAGGTTTACCGTGCCGGCCATGATTGCCAGCTTCACATCCGGTTGCTTGGCGATGTCTTCATAGCTGTGGAGTTTTTTCGGGTTGCCCTTGGCTACCAGCAAGGCGTCGGGCAACTGATACTGCGGATCGGTGAACAACACTTGCCTGCAGCGTGCCGGGGTGATGTACATGCCGGCGGCAATCACATCGAAGCGACCGGCGCGCAGGCCCGGGATCAGCGAGCCCCACTCGGTGAGCACGCCATTGACCTGCTTGATGCCCATCTTGGCGAAGATGATCTTGGCGATCTCCGGCGACTCCCCGGTGACGGTGCCGTCGGTTTCGGTGAAGGCAAACGGGGTTTCGTTGGCGTAGCCGATCCGGATGCTGCTGTTGCTTTTGACGGTATCCAGGGTCGCCGCCTGGACGCTGCCGGCCAGGCCGAGCACGGCGCAGGTCAACAAGAGCCGGCGCAAGGGTGTGCAAGTGCGGGGAAGAAAATTGCTCATCGATAGAATCTCCTGTTTCTTGTGGATCCGTCAGCGGACGGTTCTGTGTTAGGAGGCAGTGTGACAAGAGCAAAACGTACGACGGCGGATCCGGACGTGACCTGGAATCGGGAATGTCGCCGGTACAGGTCGGTCCGGCTTTTTGTCGGGGCAATGCACCCGCCTGGATAACGACCTTGGATCGAGCATACAAAAGCCCCGGCGCGGATTGTATTGCACTAGGACAATTGCATTGCCGCGATGGCCGCGCAATGCTGTGCGCACCCGTTCTCACGCCGGTTGCAGCCGTTATGGACAAGTGGAAGTCAGCCCTGGACCTCGCCCGCAGTGGTGAATCCAAATACAAGATCCTGGTGCAGGCCATCGCCGACGATATCGAACAGGGCACCTTGGCCAACGACCAGCGCCTGCCGCCGCAACGGCAGGTGGCCGACGCCATGGGCATCAGCGTGCAAACCGTCACCAACGCCTACAAGGAGTTGGAGCGCCAAGGGCTGGTGCGTTGCGAAGTCGGGCGTGGCAGTTTCGTCTCGCGGCGCATGAGTGATCGGGTCGCCACGTATATCCTCGACAGCCCCGAGCGGGCGCTGGTGGATTTTTCCATCACGCGCATCCTGCATACCCGCGAGCACGACCAGTGCTGGCGCGACACCTGTGCCGAGCTGAGTACCGAAGAGGACCAGCCGTGGATCCATGCGTTTCGTCCGATAGCCGGTTTTGAATCCCACCGCGAAGCGGCAGCGCAATGGATCGGCCGACAGGGGCTGAAAGTCGATCGCAACGATGTACTGATCACCAATGGCGCCGCCCATGGCATCTTCCTCGCCCTGGCCTCCCTCGCCGGGCCGGACGATGTGGTGCTCTGCGAAGGGCTGACCGACCACGGCGTGATCGGCAATTCCCAAGTGCTGGGCTTTACCCTCAAGGGCCTGGACACTGACCGCCATGGCATCGACCCCGAGCATTTCGAAGACATGTGCAGCAACGAGCGCATCACCGCGCTGGTGTGCACGCCGAACCTGAACAACCCCACCACCAGCCTGATGCCCGACACCCGTCGCCGGGAAATCGCCGAGATCGCCCGACGCTTTGGCGTGCACATCATCGAAGACGATGTGTACGGTCCGCTGCTGGACGAGCGCCGGGCGCCGCCCATCAGCCATTACCTGCCGGAGTTGTCGTTCTATTGCACGAGCATGACCAAGTCGGTGCTCACCGGGTTGCGGATTGGTTATCTGGTGGTGCCCAAGCGCTTGGCGCTGCGCACTGAGAGCATTTTGCGGGTGAACAGCTGGATGGCCACGCCGATGGTCTCGGAAATCGCCGCCCGCTGGATTCGCGACGGCCGCGCCGAGTCGTTGTTGCACCTACAAAGGCGCTTGTTGGCCGGGCGCCAGGCGATGGTCACCGAGTACATGGGCGAACACGTATTGGCCCAGCATCCTCATGCCTTGAATGCATGGATCGGCATCCCGCCACACTGGGAAGTCGACAGCCTGGTGCGCGCGTTGCGCCACAAGCACATTGCCGTCACATCCCCCGATCCGTTCACCGTACGCGGCACGCCAAGGCCCCGCGCGGTGCGGGTCTGCGTCGGTGCCGAATGCAGCGATGAAGAAATGCGCCATGCGTTGATCGGCATGCGGGAGATCTTCAACCAGTATCCGCAGATTCATGATTTCTGATATGCAAGCAGTGGGCTTTCTCCAAAGTTGCCTGTGCCTTTGTGGCGAGGGAGCTTGCTCCCGCTCGGCTCTGTAGGCGCTGGCGAAGCCTGCGATCTTTTGATCTTTCAATTGCGTTCAAATATCTGGGAAAAAGATCGCAGCCTCGCTTCGCTCGGCAGCTCCTACAGGCCCAGCGGGAGCAAGCTCCCTCGCCACGGGATAAGGTGTTCCTTATGGATTGTGGTCACTTCTTTCGGTCAGTAGTGAATGCAAACTAAATTGCCCTAGTACATTAATCACCACAATCCAGCCCTCTTAGACTGCGCCCAACACATCTGCTCGGGACGCGGTCATGACAGGGTTGCAGCTTCAGGACATTTTCCTCGCTCGCCAGCGCATCGAGTCGCAGGTCAGGCGCACGCCCATGGAGCGCTCCTCCAGCCTGTCGCGACGGATGGGGGTGCCGGTGTACCTCAAGCTGGAAGCCCTGCAGATCACCGGCAGCTTCAAGCTGCGTGGTGCGAGCAATGCGGTGGCACAGCTCAGCGCCGAACAGAAAGCCCGAGGCGTCGTCACGGCTTCGACCGGCAATCATGGCCGGGCGCTCGCTTATGCCGCCTCGCAGCAGGGCGTCCGGGCGCTGGTCTGCCTGTCGAACCTGGTGCCGGCCAACAAGGTGCAGGCGATTCGCGATTTGGGCGCCGAGGTGTGCATCGTCGGCCAATCCCAGGACGATGCCCAGCGCGAAGCCGAACGTATCGCGAGCGAGCAGGGCGCGACCTTCCTGCCGCCCTTCGATCATCCGGCGATCATCGCCGGCCAAGGCACCCTTGGCCTGGAAATCCTCGAACAGCAACCGGACGTGGCCCAGGTTCTCGTTCCGTTGTCCGGTGGCGGCCTGTTCGCCGGGGTTGCCCTGGCCCTGAAAAGTGCCAACCCGACGATTCAGGTCCACGGCATCAGCATGGCCCGAGGCGCGGCGATGCACACCAGCCTCGCCGCCGATCAGCCCGTCAATGTCGAAGAACTGCCAACGCTGGCCGACTCCCTCGGCGGCGGCATCGGCCTGGACAACCGCTACACCTTCGCCATGACCCGGCAGTTGATCGATGACCTGCACCTGCTTTCGGAGGTCTCCATCGCCAATGCCATCCGCCACGCCTATCACCACGAGCGCCTGGTGCTCGAAGGCGCCGCCGTGGTCGGCATCGCGGCGTTGCTCGATGGCCTGGTCGAGCCGCGCGGCCCCATCGTGGTGGTGGTCAGCGGGCGCAACGTCGACACCGAACACCATGCCCGCGTGATCGCTGGCGCCAACGCCTGATAACCCGTTGAACGGAGCCTGTCATGAGTGAAGTCACCCTATTGAGCGAAGCCGACCTGCGCAGTTGCGTGGCCCTCGACCTGGCCAGCATCGACGCCGTCGAGCAGGCCTTCGTGCTGCTGGCCACCGCCGCCGTGGCGATGCCGCCGATCCTGCGCTTGGACATTCCCGAGCATAACGGCGAAGTGGACGTGAAAACCGCTTACCTGCCGGGCCTGGAGCGCTTCGCGATCAAGGTCAGCCCGGGTTTTTTCGACAACCCCAAGCTCGGCCTGCCCAGCCTCAACGGCATGATGATGCTGCTCTCGGCGCGCACCGGCCTGCTGGAAGCGTTGCTGCTGGACAACGGCTACCTCACCGCCGTGCGCACCGCCGCGGCCGGGGCGGTGGCGGCGCGTTGCCTGTCTCGCGAAGAAAGCCGCAGCGTCGCGCTGATCGGTGCCGGCGAACAGGCGGCGTTGCAGCTTCAGGCGCTGCGCCTGGTGCGGCCAATCGACGAGGTGCGGGTCTGGGCGCGGGATGCGCAAAAAGCCAAGGCCTTCAGTGCCGAACTCGCTCGCGACACCGGCCTTGCCGTCACGCCATGCGCCTCCATCGATGACGCCATGGAAGGCGTGGACATCGCCATCACTTGCACCCCCAGTCGCGAGCCGTTGATCGAAGCCCGCCATTTACATCCGGGCCTGCACATCACGGCAATGGGATCGGACGCGGAGCACAAGAACGAAATTTCCCCGCAAGCCTTGGCGGCGGTCGACTGCTATGTCGCCGACCGCTTGAGCCAGACCCGCGTGCTCGGTGAACTGCACCACGCCCTGGTGGCAGGCACCGTTCGCGATGACCTCGCATTGTTGGAGCTGGGGCGGGTGTTGGCGGGGCAGCGAATCGGGCGTGCCGATGCGGCGCAAGTGACGCTGTGCGACCTCACCGGCACCGGCGCCCAGGACACCGCTATCGCCAATCTCGCCTTCGAGCGGGCGCGGACAGCGGGCAAGGGTTTTGCGTTCGGGCGCTAGATCATTTTTTCACGAGTCATTTGAACAGAGGGCAGGTGGATGTCAGAGATAGTCGTCAATCTTCCGTTCCAGCGGGAGGAATACGCCCAGCGCCTGGCGAAGGTTCGCGCGGCCATGCAGGCCCAGGGCCTGGAGCTGCTGCTGGTCACCGATCCGTCGAACATGGCCTGGCTCACCGGCTATGACGGTTGGTCGTTTTATGTACATCAATGCGTGTTGCTGGCGCTGGACGGCGAACCCGTGTGGTTCGGTCGCGGCCAGGATGCCAACGGGGCCAGGCGCACGGTGTTCATGCAGGCCGACAACATCGTCGGCTACCCGGACATCTACGTGCAGTCCCGCGAGCGCCATCCGATGGACTACCTGTCCCGCGAGGTGATCATCGCCCGTGGCTGGGGCGCCCTGACCATCGGCCTGGAGATGGACAACTACTACTTCAGCGCCGCCGCCTACCTGTCCCTGCAAAAACATCTGCCCGAGGCGAAGCTGGTGGACGCAGTGGGCCTGGTGAACTGGCAGCGTGCGGTGAAATCGCCCCAGGAAATCGCCTACATGCGCATCGCCGCGCGCATCGTCGAGAACATGCACGGGCGGATCCTCGAACGGATCGAACCGGGCATGCGCAAGAACGAACTGGTGGCCGAGATCTACAGCAGCGGCATCCTGGGTGCCGACGGCCATGGCGGCGACTACCCGGCCATCGTGCCGCTGTTGCCCACCGGTGCCGACGCCAGCGCGCCGCACCTGACCTGGGACGATTCACCGTTCGAACGGGGCGCCGGCACCTTCTTTGAAATCGCCGGTTGCTACAAGCGTTACCACTGCCCGCTGTCGCGCACCATTTACCTGGGCAAGCCGCCGCAGCATTTCCTCGACGGAGAAAAAGCCGTGGTCGAAGGCATCGCCGCCGGCCTGGACGCGGCCAAGCCGGGGAACACCACCGGGGACATCGCCGTGGCGTTTTTCAAGGTGCTGGAGAAATTCGGCATCCACAAGGACAGCCGTTGCGGCTACCCCATCGGTATCAGTTATCCACCGGATTGGGGCGAGCGCACCATGAGCCTGCGTCCCGGCGACAACAGCGTGTTGCAACCGGGCATGACCTTCCACTTCATGCCGGGGCTGTGGATGGACGACTGGGGCCTGGAAATCACCGAGAGCATCCTGATCACCGAGACCGGCGTCGAGACGCTGTGCAACGTGCCTCGCCAACTGTTCGTGAAGGATTGAGCCATGCGTGAATTGCCCGACAATCCCATCAGCGCCACGGTGGATTTCAGCCGCGAGGGCGTGCAGCACGGTTTTCTCAAGCTGCCGTATTCGCGGGACGATTCGGCCTGGGGCGCGGTGATGATTCCCATCACCGTGATCCAGCGCGGCAGCGGCCCGACCGCGTTGCTCAGCGGTGGCAACCATGGCGATGAGTACGAAGGCCCGTTGGCCCTGAGCAAACTGGCCCAGCAGTTGAGCGCCGAAGATGTCAGCGGGCGGGTGATCATCGTGCCGTTCATGAACACCCCGGCCTTCCATGCCGGGCGCCGGACTTCGCCGATCGACAAGGGCAACCTCAATCGCAGTTTTCCCGGCAGGCCGGACGGCACCGTCACCGAGAAAATCGCCGACTATTTCAACCGCACCTTGTTGCCTTTGGCGGACATCGTCCTGGACATCCATTCCGGCGGCCGGACCCTGGACTTCCTGCCGTTCGCCGCCTGCCACGTCTTGCCGGACAAACAGCAGCAGGCGCGCTGCGAGGCCGGGATGCTGGCGTTCAACGCGCCGTATTGCATGCGCATGCTGGAGCTGGATGCCGGATCGATGTACGACACGGCCGCGGAATCCCAGGGCAAGGTGTTCGTCACCACCGAACTGGGCGGCGGCGGTTCGTCGACCGCCCGCAGCGTGGCGATTGCCGAGCGTGGGGTGCGCAACCTGTTGATCCACGCTGGCATTTTGCGGGGCTCGATCGAGTTGCAGCCCTCGCTGTTGCTCGACATGCCGGACGCCAGTTGCTTCATTGCCAGTGAGCACAACGGTTTGCTGGAGATGTGCCGCGACCTTGGTGAAAACGTCACCCGGGGCGAGGTGGTAGCGCGTATTCATGACACTGTCCGCAGCGGCGTCGCCCCGGTGGAATACCGCGCCGCCCGCAGCGGCCTGCTCGCGGCCCGGCATTTTCCCGGGCTGGTGCAGTGTGGCGATACGTTGGTGGTGATTGCGGATGTGTTGGCGTAATGCGTCCTGTGGCGAGGCCCGGTTCTGTAGGAGCTGGCGAAGCCTGCGATCTTTTGATCTTTCGCTTGAGACTCAAGTGTCCGGGGAAAGATCGCAGCCTCGTTGCACTCGACAGCTCCTACACAGCTCCTACAGAGCCCAGCGGGAGCAAGCTCCCTCGCCACAGTAATTGGTGTGATATCTGAATTGCCTGGAGAGCCCGGCCCCATGCACAAGCTCGATCGCTACGACCTGAAGATCCTGCAGATCCTTGCCGACGACGGGCGGATCACCAAGTCGAGCCTGGCCGAGGCCATCAACCTGTCGGTCACGCCAGCCTGGGAGCGGGTGCGCAAGTTGGAAGCAGCGGGCTTGATCATCGGCTATCGGGCGCAGATCGACTGGGCCGCGGTGTTCAAGCGCCAACAGGTGTTGGTGGAAATCACCCTGGCCCGGCACACCGCCCAGGACATGCGCCGTTTCGAGCAACGCATGATCGCCGCGCCCGAAGTGGCGTTCTGTTACGCCACTGGCGGCGGTGTCGATTACCTGGCAATGATCCAGGCGCCGGACGTCGATGCCTATCAGCGCTTCGTCGATCAGTTGCTGCTCGAAGACCTCGGCATCGAACGCTACTTCACCTACATCGTCACCAAGACCATCAAGACCGCCGGTGCGTTGCCGGCGGAGCTGACGGCATCCTCCTGAGCACCGCAGAAAACGCTTTCCGGCAGGTTTTTTCCAGAAAAAAACCAGGGTCTGCCCCCCTCGAACATCCGAAAACCCAAGCGCCGCTGCCCTAGCATGGATTCACGCACACGCTCTGGAGTGAACGTCATGCCTTATCAACATCCGCTGTTGTTCAAAGCGCTTTGCTACGTCGACGGCCATTGGGTCCACAGCGACAGCGGCCACAGCGTGGCCGTCCACAACCCTGCCAACCGCACCGTCATCGGTCATGTACCGATGCTTGATCAGTCGCAGATCGTCGCAGCGGTGGACGCGGCGCATCGCGCATTTCCTTCGTGGCGCGAACAAAGCCTGGAAGCGCGCGGCGCCCTCCTGCGGCGCTGGGCGGCGTTGATCACCGAGCACAGCGAGGACCTGGCGCGAATCCTCAGCCTGGAACAGGGCAAGCCCTTGGCCGAATCCCGTGGCGAAATCGCCTATGCCGCCAGCTTCATCCCGTGGTTCGCTGAGGAAGCCCGGCGCCTGTACGGCCAGAACATTCCCAGCCATATCCCGAATGCGCACCTTGGCACGGTCAAGGAACCGGTGGGGGTTTGTGCGCTGCTCACACCGTGGAATTTCCCGTCGGCCATGATTACCCGCAAGGCCGCCGCCGCGCTGGCCGCCGGTTGCACGGTGGTGATCAAGCCGGCCCACGAAACACCGTACTCGGCCTTGGCGTTGGCACAATTGGCCGAAGAAGCCGGTTTCCCTGCCGGGGTCTTCAACGTGGTCCTGGGCGAGCCGCAAATGGCCATGGAGACGCTGGTCAAGGATCGCCGCGTACGCTCGGTGAGCTTCACCGGCTCGACACGCGTCGGCAAACTGGTGCTGCAAGCGGCGGCCCATGACGTGAAGAAAGTTGCGCTGGAACTGGGCGGCAACGCGCCGTTCATTGTCTGCGCCGATGCCGACCTGGCCTTGGCCGTAAAAGTCGCCGTGGAAGCGAAATTCCAGACCTCGGGCCAGGACTGCTGCGCGGCCAACCGAATCATGGTCCAGCGCCCGGTGTACCAAACGTTTCTCGCACGTTTCGCTGCAGCGGTGCGCGCCTTGCGGGTCGGGCCGGCCATGGTCGATCAGCAGGAACAGGAGGTGGACGTCGGCCCGTTGATGCATCAGGCCGCGTTCGATGCGACCGCCGACCGCGTCGCCGATGCCCTGGCCTTGGGTGCTCAACGCTTGGTGGGTGGTGAGGTGCATGCCTTGGGCGGGTTGTTCTACCAGCCCACCGTGCTGGCCGATGTCACGCCGCAGATGCGCATCTACCGTGAAGAAAACTTCGCGCCCATCGCCGCCGTGATGCCGTTCGACACCTTGGACGAGGCCGTCGAAATGGCCAACGACACCGAGTACGGACTGGCCGCCTATATTTGCTCCAACCGCCTGGATGTCATTTATCCCCTGATTCGCCGTCTCGACCACGCCATGGTCGCGGTCAACGGCGTCAAGTTCACCGGCCATCCGATTCCCTTCGGTGGCATGAAAGCCTCCGGCCTCGGTCGCGAGGGCGGCACCGAGGGCTTCGAGCCCTTTGTCGAAACCAAATACTTTTGCCTGCACCATCAAGGCCAGTTCCCAGGAGAGTCCGCATGAGCCAAGAACTCAACACGCTGTTCGAACAAGACCGTGCGCATTTCATGCACCCCTCGACCCACGCCCATGACCACGCCAGCGGCGCGCTCAAGGGGCGGATCATCAAGAGCGCGTCGGGCATCCGTATTCGCGATCACGAGGGGCGTGAGTTCATCGACGCCTTTGCTGGCCTGTACTGCGTGAACATCGGCTACGGGCGTACCGAGGTGGCTGACGCCATCTATAAGCAGGCCAAGGAACTGGCCTACTACCACACCTATGTCGGGCATTCGAGCGAGGCGATCATCGAACTGTCCAGCCGCATCATGGACTGGGCGCCGGAAGGGATGAAGAAGGTTTACTACGGCCTGTCCGGCTCGGACGCCAACGAAACCCAGATCAAACTGGTGCGTTACTACAACAACGTGCTGGGCAGGCCCCGGAAGAAGAAAATCATCTCCCGCGACCGTGGCTACCACGGCTCGGGCATCATGACCGGCAGCCTGACCGGGCTGCCCGCGTTTCACCAGCATTTCGACCTGCCGGCGGAAGGGGTCAAGCACACCGTCTGCCCGCACTGGTACCGCAAGGCCCCGGCGGGCATGGACGAAGCGGCCTTCGTGCGCTATTGCGCCGATGAGCTGGAAAAAATGATCCTCGCCGAAGGGCCAGAAACAGTGGCGGCGTTCATTGGCGAACCGCTGATGGGCACCGGGGGCATCATTGTGCCGCCCGCTGGTTATTGGGATGCGATCCAGGCTGTATTGAAGAAATACGACGTGCTGTTGATCGCCGATGAAGTGGTCTGCGCGTTCGGGCGCCTGGGTTCGAAAATGGGCAGCCAGCGCTACGGCATGAAGCCGGACCTGATCACCACCGCCAAAGGCCTGACCAGTGCCTATGCACCATTGTCGGCAGTGATCATCGGGGAAAAAGTCTGGGGCGTGATCGAAAAGGCTTCACAGGCCGAAGGTGCCATGGGCCACGGCTGGACCTATTCCGGGCATCCAATCTGCGCGGCGGCGGCCCTGGCCAACCTCGACATCCTCGAGCGGGAAAACCTTACGGCCAACGCCGAGGATGTGGGCGGCTACTTGAATCGCCGTTTGCGTGAAACCCTCGAAGGTCATCCGTTGGTGGGCGAGGTGCGCGGAGACGGCATGCTGGCGGCAGTCGAATTCATGGCCGACCGTGAACAGCGCACGGCGTTCGACCCGGCACTCAAAGTCGGCCCCAAGGTCTCGGCCGCCTGCCTGGAACGCGGCATGATCGCCCGCGCCATGCCCCACGGCGACATCCTGGGCTTCGCCCCGCCGCTGATCCTGACCCGGGAAGAGGCGGACCTGATCGTTGACATCACCAAGGGCGCTATCGACCAGGTGGCGGGTGAGGTGTTGACTTGAACTGAGTCCACCATACTTCAGGACACACATACCCTGTGGCGAGGGAGCTTGCTCCCGCTGGGCCGCGTTGTAGGAGCTGCCGAAGGCTCGGGCCGCGTTCGGACGATCTTTTGATCTTTCGCTTGGGATTCAAGTGTCTTTGGAAAGATTGCAGCCTCGTTGCACTCGACAGCTCCTACAGGCCCAGCGGGAGCAAGCTCCCTCGCCACAATGGGTCAAGCGTTGAAGTGAGTGGAGTTTGAGGCAATAAAAAGCCCGCCTGATCATGGGATCGGGCGGGCTTTTTGATGTCGCTCGGAAATTACTTCTTCAAACCGTAATGCTCATCGAGCATGCCGGGCGAATTCGGGGCCTTCGGCGCGTAGTCCCGTGGTGGTTCCTGGATCCCTTTCGGTGGGGTCAGGCGTTCCCGTGGGGTCTGTGCCGCATCGGCCTGCAGGGCAGCCAGCAGGCGCTGGCGAGTCTGCTCGTCCAGGGCCAGGCGATTGGCACCCTCGGACAGGTGATCCTGGACTTCCTGGTAGCTCTGGGTGAGTTTTTTCACCAGGGAAGCGGTGCTGTTGAAGTGAGTGACCACTTCATTCTGGTAACTGTCGAAACGTTCCTGGATGTCGTCCAGCTGACGTTGGGTGCTGTTGGGCACCGCGTTCGGCAGCAGGCGGGCAAGCAGGAATCCAATGGCGACACCGGCAACCAGGGCAAGAGTCGGCAACAGCCAAACTAAGAGCGAGTGTTCCACGAGTCCTTCCTCTATAAACGGCTTTGCTTTACGTTAACGGCTCGGACCTGCGCTGTATACCGCGAAGAACATCGCAATGATGCCAGGCACAGACTTTTAGCTAGACGAGTCGACCCTATTCGAGGTCACGGAGTTCTTTCCTTGCTTATGCGCGAAACCCCTGTATTCATCGACGGCCCGGTGGGCCAACTGGAAGCCTTGTACCTGGACAGCGAGGCTCCCCGTGGCCTGGCGCTGATCTGCCACCCGAACCCGGTACAGGGCGGGACCATGCTCAACAAAGTGGTCTCGACCCTGCAGCGCACCGCTCGCGATGCCGGCCTGGTTACGTTGCGTTTCAATTATCGCGGCGTTGGCGCCAGTGCCGGCAGCCATGACATGGGCTCCGGCGAAGTGGACGACGCCCAGGCCGCAGCCGCCTGGCTGCTGGAAAAACACCCGGGCCTGCCCCTGACCCTGTTCGGCTTCTCCTTTGGCGGCTTTGTTGCCGCGACCCTGGGCGGGCGCCTGGAAGCCCAGGGGCAAGCGCTCAAGCACCTGTTCATGGTCGCACCGGCGGTGATGCGCCTGGATGAGCAATCGCCGTTGCCAACAGGGGGTGGGCTGACCGTGATCCAGCCGGAAACCGACGAAGTGGTCGATCCGCAATTGGTTTACGCATGGTCCGACGCGCTCCAACGCCCCCATGAGCTGCTGAAAGTGGCAGAATGCGGACACTTTTTTCATGGCAAGCTGACCGATCTCAAGGATCTGCTCCTGCCGCGCCTCTCGAATTGACAGCAGTCTGACAAGCGATAACCCATGACGACGCGTACCCGTATCCTGACTGGCATCACCACCACCGGCACCCCGCACCTGGGCAACTATGCCGGCGCCATCCGTCCGGCGATCCTCGCCAGCCGCGACAGCAACGCCGATTCGTTCTACTTCCTGGCCGACTACCACGCCCTGATCAAGTGCGATGACCCGCTGCGCATCCAGCGTTCGCGCCTGGAAATCGCCGCGACCTGGCTGGCCGGTGGCCTGGACGTGGACCGCGTGACGTTCTATCGCCAGTCCGACATTCCCGAAATCCCGGAGCTGACCTGGCTGCTGACCTGCGTCGCCGCCAAGGGCCTGCTCAACCGCGCCCATGCCTACAAGGCGTCGGTGGACAAGAACGTCGAGGCCGGCGAAGACCCGGACGCCGGCATCACCATGGGGCTGTACAGCTATCCGGTGTTGATGGCTGCCGACATCCTGATGTTCAACGCCCACAAGGTGCCGGTCGGTCGCGACCAGATCCAGCACGTGGAAATGGCCCGCGACATCGGCCAGCGCTTCAACCACCTGTTCGGCCAGGGCAAGGAATTCTTCACCATGCCCGAGGCGCTGATCGAGGAGAGCGTCGCCACGCTGCCGGGCCTCGACGGTCGCAAGATGTCCAAGAGCTACGACAACACCATCCCGTTGTTCAGCAGTGCCAAGGAGATGAAGGACGCGATCTCGCGGATCGTCACCGACTCCCGCGCCCCGGGCGAAGCCAAGGACCCGGACAACGCGCACCTGTTCACCCTGTTCCAGGCTTTCGCCACTGCCGAGCAGTCCGCCGAGTTCCGCAGCGAACTGTTGCAGGGCCTGGGGTGGGGCGAGGCGAAGAATCGCTTGTTCCAATTGCTCGATAACCAATTGGGTGAGGCGCGCGAGCGTTATCACCAGTTCATCGAGCGTCCGTCGGACCTTGAGGACATCCTGCAACTGGGCGCCAAGAAAGCCCGGGCCGTGGCTACGCCGTTCCTCAACCAGCTGCGCGAGGCGGTTGGCCTGCGGTCCTTCGTCAGCCAGGTCCAGGTGACGACCCAGACCAAAAAGAAAGCGGCCAAGGCCGCCCGTTTTGTCAGCTTCCGCGACGAGGACGGCAGTTTCCGCTTCCGCCTGCTTTCCGCCGAGGGCGAGCAACTTCTGCTCTCGAACAACTTTGCCGACGGCAAGACCGCCGGGCAGGTGACCAAGCAATTGCAGTCCGGCCAACCCCTGGACGTACGCAGCGAAGACCTCGGTTTCGGTGTCTGGCTCGACGGCGCATGCGTGGCCCAGAGCCCAGCGTTCGCTGACAGTGCTGCCCGGGATGCGGCCATCGACGCGTTGCGCGTGGCACTGACGCCTGCCCAGGACTGACCGAAGGTATTACCCGACCATCGGCCCGAATAAGGGCCGATTGCCATTCTTCTGGGCCGTCGCTACAGTGACGGCCCGTTTTTGTTGCCTTGCTAACGAATATGACGCCCCTAGAACGATATCAAGCTGATCTGAAACGCCCGGAATTCTTCCACGACGCTGCCCAGGAAACGGCCGTGCGGCACTTGCAGCGCCTGTACGACGACTTGATCGCCGCGGCGAACAACAAACCGGGCTTGTTGGGCAAACTGTTCGGCAAGAAAGACCAGGCGCCGGTCAAGGGCCTGTATTTCTGGGGCGGCGTCGGTCGCGGCAAGACGTACCTGGTGGACACCTTCTTCGAAGCGCTGCCGTTCAAGGAAAAGACGCGGACGCACTTCCACCGCTTCATGAAGCGCGTGCACGAAGAAATGAGAACCCTGGGCGGCGAAAAGAACCCGCTGACCATCATCGCCAAGCGTTTCGCCGCCGAAACCCGGGTGATCTGCTTCGATGAGTTCTTCGTTTCCGACATCACCGACGCCATGATCCTCGGCACGCTGATGGAAGAATTGTTCAAGAACGGCGTGACGTTGGTCGCCACCTCGAACATCGTGCCCGATGGCCTGTACAAGGACGGCCTGCAACGGGCGCGCTTCCTGCCGGCCATCAAGCTGATCAAGGAACACACCGAAGTCGTCAACGTCGACAGCGGCGTGGACTATCGCCTGCGGCACCTCGAGCAAGCGGAGCTGTTCCACTTTCCGCTGGATGCCGCCGCCGAAGAAAGCCTGCGCAAGAGCTTCCGCGCCCTCACGCCGGAATGCACCCAGGCGGTCGAAAACGACGAGCTGATCATCGAAAATCGCAAGATCCGCGCCATCCGCACCTGCGACGATGTCGCCTGGTTCGATTTCCGCGAACTGTGCGACGGCCCGCGTAGCCAGAACGACTACATCGAGCTGGGCAAGATCTTCCACGCCGTACTGCTCAGCGGTGTCGAGCAGATGAGCGTCACCACTGACGACATCGCCCGTCGCTTCATCAACATGGTCGACGAGTTCTACGACCGTAACGTGAAGCTGATCATTTCGGCGGAAGTCGAACTCAAGGACCTCTACACCGGTGGTCGCCTGACGTTCGAGTTCCAACGGACCTTGAGCCGTTTGCTGGAAATGCAATCCCACGAATTCCTGTCGCGGGCGCATAAGCCTTAAGGCATCGGAAACAAGAAAGGCCTGCGATTGCAGGCCTTTTTATTTTGCTGATTCACCACCGGACCCTGTGGGAGCGAGCTTGCTCGCGATAGCGCCCTGCCAGCCAACGTTCATGCTGCTGAACCACCGTCATCGCGAGCAAGCTCGCTCCCACAGTGGACTTTTGCCATGTACTTGGTTCACGCCGCCTGCTGAAACTGCTGCCGATACTGGTTCGGCGACAGGTCGGTATGTTGCCGGAACAGCCGCGCAAAAAAACTCGCGTCGTCGTAGCCCACTTCATAGCTGATGGTCTTGATGCTCTTGCGGCTGCCGGAGAGCAAGCCCTTGGCGGTTTCGATCCGCAGCCGTTGCAGGTAATGCAGCGGTTTATCGCCGGTGGCGGTCTGGAAGCGACGCATGAAATTGCGGATGCTCATGCCATGTTCACGGGCGACGTCCTCGAAGCGGAACTTGTCGGCGAAGTGCTCTTCGAGCCACTGCTGGATCTGCAGGATAATCACGTCCTGGTGCAGTTTTTGCCCGCCGAAGCCGATCCGTCCTGGCGAATAGCTGCGTTGCACTTCGTAAAGGATGTCCCGCGCCACGGCCTGGGCCACGTTGGCGCCGCAGAAGCGTTCGATCAGGTAGATGTAGAGATCGCACGCCGAAGTGGTGCCGCCGGCGCAGAACAGGTTGTCGGCATCGGTCAGGTGCTTGTCCTGGTTCAGGTGCACCTGGGGGAAGCGTTCCTTGAAGGCATTGAAGAAACGCCAATAGGTGGTGGCCTCCTTGCCATCGAGCAGCCCGGCCTCGGCCAGCCAGAACACCCCGGTGGCTTCGCCGCAGAGTACCGCACCGCGCGCGTGTTGTTCGCGCAGCCATGGCAAGACTTGTGGGTAACGTTGGCAGAGGGTTGCGAAGTCATCCCAAAACGCCGGCAGGATGATGACGTCGGTGTTTTCCAGGCCACCGTCCACGGGCATGACCACATCGCTGAAGCTGTTCACCGGTTTGCCATCGGGGCTGACCAGGCGGGTTTCAAACGCCGGGGTCAGGCCACGGCCCAGTTGTTTGCCATAGCGCAGGCTGGCCAGGTGGAAAAAATCCTTGGCTTGCATGAGGGTGGAAGCGAAAACCCGGTCGATGGCCAGGATGCTGACGCGCCGCAAGGGCGTGGAGACGTGCATGGACATAATTCATCTTTATTTTTATAGGGGATAGTGGTCATCAAACGGCTGGATCGTCTTATTTTTTGGCGCAAGTGTCCAGTGTCCCGTTGTGCGCCGCAGGCTTAGGCTCTTTCGGATGACCTGTTCAACAATAACCAAAGGTGCGCCATGATCCCAAGAACCCTGTTCAGTCCCGAGCACGAATTGTTCCGAGACACTGTACGAACCTTCCTTGAAAAAGAAGCCGTGCCGTACCACAGCCAGTGGGAAAAACAGGGGCATGTCGATCGTCAGCTCTGGAACAAAGCGGGGGAGGCGGGCATGTTGTGCTCACACCTTCCAGAAGCCTATGGCGGGCTGGATGCAGATTTCCTCTACAGCACCGTGGTGATCGAGGAGATCGGTCGCCTGGGGCTCACCGGGATCGGCTTCTCGTTGCACTCCGATATCGTCGCGCCGTACATCCTCCATTACGGCAGCGAGGCGTTGAAGCACAAGTACCTGCCCAAACTGGTGTCCGGGGAAATGGTCACCGCCATCGCCATGACCGAGCCAGGCGCCGGTTCCGACTTGCAAGGGGTGAAGACCACGGCGGTACTGGACGGTGACGAATACGTCATCAACGGCTCGAAGACGTTCATCACCAATGGCTTCCTTGCGGACCTGGTCATCGTCGTCGCCAAGACTGACCCGAAGGCGGGCGCCAAGGGCACTAGCCTGTTCCTGGTGGAAGCGGGCACGCCGGGCTTCGAGAAAGGCAAGCGCCTGGAAAAAGTCGGGATGAAGGCCCAGGACACGTCGGAATTGTTCTTCCAGGACGTGCGGGTGCCGAAGGAAAACCTGTTGGGGCAGGCTGGAATGGGCTTTGCCTACCTGATGCAGGAACTGCCCCAGGAGCGCCTGACCGTTGCCATCGGCGGCCTGGCCTCGGCCGAAGCGGCGCTGCAATGGACAGTGGATTACACCCGCGATCGCAAGGCGTTTGGCAAATCCATCGCGGATTTCCAGAACACCCGCTTCAAACTCGCGGAAATGGCCACCGAGATCCAGATCGGCCGGGTCTTCGTCGACCGCTGCCTGGAACTGCACCTGCAAGGCAAGCTCGATGTACCGACGGCGGCGATGGCCAAATACTGGGGCACCGACCTGCAGTGCAAGGTGCTCGACGAGTGCGTGCAGTTGCATGGCGGCTACGGTTTCATGTGGGAATACCCGATTGCCCGGGCGTGGGCGGATGCGCGGGTGCAGCGGATCTATGCCGGGACCAACGAGATCATGAAGGAGATCATTGCGCGGTCGCTTTGATAAGGGGGTGGGCTTGAGTCCGCTATCGCGAGCAAGCTCGCTCCCACAAGGGATCGTGTTTGATCGCGATTGTGTGATCAACACTGAACCCCTGTGGGAGCGAGCTTGCTCGCGATTGGGCCTACGAATCAATCAAGGCGCCGGATTCGGCTGATCCTTGTGAATCGCCTCGATCCCCGCCAACACTTCATCCGACAGCTTCAGGTCGAAGCTGGCGATGTTGCTGTCGAGTTGCTCCAGCGTGGTGGCGCCGATGATGTTGCTGGTCACGAACGGCTGCTGGGTGACGAACGCCAGGGCCATCTGCGCCGGGTCCAGCCCATGTTCGCGGGCCAGGGCGACATAGCGACTGCAGGCCGCTTCCGACTGCGGGTTGAAGTAGCGCATGAAACGGCTGTACAGCGTCAGGCGGCCCTTGGCGGGGCGCGCGCCGTTTTCATATTTGCCCGACAGGAAGCCGAACGCCAGCGGCGAATAAGCCAGCAAGCCGCATTGTTCGCGGATGGCAATCTCCGCCAGGCCGATTTCAAAGCTGCGGTTGAGCAGGTTGTAGGGGTTCTGGATCGACACCGCGCGTGGCCAGCCACGGGCCTCGGCCAGGGCGAGGAATTTCATGGTGCCCCACGGCGTTTCGTTGGACAGGCCGATGTGGCGGATCTTGCCGGCCCGGACCTGTTCGTCGAGGCCTTCGAGGGTTTCCTCCAGTGGCGTGAAATCTTCGTCGGCCTTGTGGGTGTAGCCCAACTGGCCAAAGAAGTTGGTGCTGCGCTCTGGCCAGTGCAGCTGGTAAAGGTCGATCCAGTCGGTCTGCAGGCGCTTGAGGCTGGCGTCCAGGGCTTCGACGATGTGCCGGCGGTTGTGCTTGAGGTTCTTGTCGCGGATGTAGTCGATGGTGTTGCCGGGGCCGGCGATCTTGCTGGCCAGGATCCAGTCGGCGCGGTCGCCGCGGCTCTTGAAGTAATTACCGATGTAACGCTCGGTGGTGGCGTAGGTCTCGGCCTTCGGCGGCACAGGGTACATCTCGGCGGTGTCGAGGAAATTGATCCCGGCACCCTTGGCGCGTTCGATCTGGGCGAACGCCTCTGCCTCGCTGTTCTGCTCGCCCCAGGTCATGGTTCCGAGGCACAGGGCGCTGACGTTCAGATCGGTTCGGCCTAGCTTGCGATAGTCCATCGGGGACTCCTTGGGCAAAACAATCATAAAAGCAGGTTGAAATATTTTTCGCAATCTGCATAATTGCGCACCTCTTTCTGCAGTGGAAGTGATGCGCCGCCGCCGAAGAATCTTGCCGTTGAACGGACGCGCCGACCCGAGCCCCCGAAAGCGTCTGTATCCGGCTGCCTTTGACTTGTCAAAGTACGCACTATTCAGTAAGATCCGCCGTCTAATTTACAGGGCGGCCCCTGAGGCTATAAAGAATGAAAACTTTTACTGCTAAACCGGAAACAGTAAAGCGCGACTGGTTTGTCGTCGACGCTGCTGGTCAGACCCTGGGTCGTCTGGCCACCGAAATCGCGAGCCGTCTGCGTGGCAAGCACAAGCCTGAGTACACCCCTCACGTTGACACCGGTGACTACATCGTCGTGATCAATGCCGAGCAAGTACGTGTTACTGGCGCTAAAACCACTGACAAAATGTACTACTCCCACTCCGGTTTTCCTGGCGGCATCAAGTCGATCAACTTTGAAAAGCTGATCGCCAAAGCCCCTGAGCGCGTGATCGAGACCGCGGTTAAAGGCATGCTGCCTAAGAACCCACTGGGTCGCGACATGTATCGTAAGCTGAAGGTTTATGCGGGCGCTGCTCACCCTCATACTGCTCAGCAGCCCCAAGAACTGAAGTTTTAACGGAATAGTTCATTATGTCGGCGACTCAAAATTACGGCACTGGCCGTCGCAAGACTGCAACCGCACGCGTTTTCCTGCGTCCGGGCACTGGTAATATCTCCATCAACAACCGCTCCCTGGATAACTTCTTCGGCCGCGAAACTGCCCGCATGGTAGTTCGTCAGCCGCTGGAACTGACCGAGACCGTCGAAAAATTCGACATCTACGTCACCGTTATCGGTGGTGGTGTAAGTGGCCAGGCTGGCGCAATCCGCCACGGCATCACTCGCGCCCTGATGGATTACGACGAAACTCTGCGCAGCGCCCTGCGTAAAGCTGGCTTCGTAACTCGCGATGCTCGCGAAGTTGAACGTAAGAAAGTCGGTCTGCGTAAAGCGCGTAAGCGTCCGCAGTACTCGAAGCGTTAATTTCGCTTCCGCGTTCAAAAGGCGCCCAGTTCCTCACGGAGCTGGGCGTTTTTTTATGTGCGAAATAATTGCTCTGTGACAACTTGCCACATTCGTAGAGCCCCTATACTACAAGGCTTAGCGGTTTGGTCGCATGGTAATTACCTTGTCAGAATTGGGGCTTTTCATTACCATTCGGCAAAATTTTTATAAGTTCAGATTTTTACTTAGTAGACGCCTGATCTAACAGGCCACAAAGCTGATGGGAGAGGACTGAATGAGCAATGACGGCGTGAATGCAGGCCGGCGTCGCTTCCTGGTAGCAGCCACATCCGTGGTGGGTGCTGCAGGAGCGGTGGGGGCTGCGGTCCCGTTCGTGGGGTCATGGTTTCCCAGCGCCAAGGCGAAAGCCGCAGGTGCACCGGTGAAAGTGAATGTCAGCAAGATCGAACCAGGCCAGCAGATGATTGCTGAGTGGCGCGGTCAGCCGGTGTTCATCGTCCGCCGTACAGAGGAGATCCTGGGGAATCTGAAAAAGATCGAGGGCCAGCTGTCCGACCCCTCTTCCAAGAACTCGGTCCAACCGGAATACGTCAACCCTGAAACGCGATCGATCAAGCCGGAAGTCCTTCTGCTGATCGGGATCTGCACGCACCTGGGTTGCTCGCCAACGTTCCGTCCCGAAGTGGCCCCTGCCGACCTGGGCAAGGATTGGGTCGGTGGCTATTTCTGCCCATGCCACGGCTCCCACTATGACCTGGCGGGTCGCGTCTACAAATCCCAGCCTGCACCCCTGAACCTGCCAGTTCCCCCGCATTCCTATGAGTCGGATGACGTCATCGTCATCGGCGTCGACACGGAGAAAGCGTGATGAGCAAACTTATGGATTGGGTTGATGCGCGCTTTCCCGCGACCAAAATGTGGGAAGACCATCTCAGCAAGTATTACGCCCCGAAGAACTTCAACTTCTTCTACTTCTTTGGTTCCCTGGCATTGCTCGTCCTGGTCAACCAGATCGTCACCGGTGTCTGGCTGACCATGAGCTACACCCCGTCGGCGGAGGAAGCATTTGCCTCCGTCGAATACATCATGCGCGACGTCGAGTACGGCTCGATCCTGCGCCTGCTGCACTCCACTGGCGCTTCGGCGTTCTTCATCGTGGTCTACCTGCACATGTTCCGTGGCCTGCTCTACGGTTCGTACCAGAAGCCGCGCGAGCTGGTGTGGGTCTTCGGCATGCTGATCTACCTGGCGCTGATGGCTGAGGCCTTCATGGGCTACCTGCTACCTTGGGGCCAGATGTCCTACTGGGGCGCCCAGGTGATCATTTCGCTGTTCGGTGCGATCCCGGTCATCGGCGACGACCTGACCCAGTGGATTCGTGGTGACTATCTCATCTCGGGTATTACCCTGAACCGCTTCTTCGCCCTGCATGTCGTGGCGCTGCCGATCGTGATCCTCGGCCTGGTGGTGCTGCACATCCTGGCGCTGCACGAAGTGGGTTCGAACAACCCGGATGGCGTGGACATCAAGAAGCACAAGGACGAGAACGGCGTACCGCTGGACGGCATTGCCTTCCACCCGTACTACACCGTGAAAGACATCGTCGGCGTGGTGGTGTTCCTGTTCATCTTCTGCTCCATCGTGTTCTTCTTCCCGGAAATGGGCGGTTACTTCCTCGAGAAGCCGAACTTCGAGCAGGCGAACGCGTTCAAGACCCCCGAGCACATTGCGCCGGTCTGGTACTTCACCCCGTTCTACGCAATTCTGCGGGCGATTCCGGACAAGCTGCTGGGCGTTATTGCCATGGGTGCGGCCATCGCCGTGCTGTTCGTCCTGCCGTGGCTGGACCGCAGTCCCGTCAAGTCGATGCGCTATAAAGGCTGGCTGAGCAAGATCTGGCTGGTGGTGTTCTGCATCTCGTTCGTGATCCTGGGTGTGCTGGGCGTATTGGCGCCAACACCGGAGCGCACGTTGCTCTCGCAGGTCTGCACGTTCCTGTACTTCGCCTACTTCATTCTGATGCCTTTCTATACCAGGCTCGAGAAGACCAAACCGGTTCCGGAAAGGGTGACTGGCTGATGAAAAAGCTATTTGCTGTATTGATTCTTGCTGCCATGCCTGTACTGTCCTTCGCGGCTGAACACGGTGGTCCGGAGCTGGAAAAAGTCGACATCGACGTTTCCGACAAAGCAGCCATGCAGGACGGCGCGCGTACGTTCGCCAACTACTGCATGGGTTGCCACAGTGCCAAGTTCCAGCGCTACGAGCGTGTGGCTGATGACCTGGGCATCCCCCATGAAATGATGCTCGAGAAGCTGGTGTTCACCGGTGCCAAGCTGGGTGACCACATGACCATCGGCATGCAGCCTGCGGACGCCAAGACCTGGTTCGGAGCAGCGCCGCCCGACCTGACCCTGGTGGCGCGCGTGCGTGGCACCGACTGGCTCTATGGCTACTTGCGCTCGTTCTATGAAGATCCTGCACGCCCATGGGGCGTGAACAACAAGGTCTTCCCGAACGTCGGCATGCCGAACGTCCTGGTCGGCCTCCAGGGTCGCCAAGTGGTAGGCTGCAAACAGGTTCAGATCGTCGAGCACGGCAAGAAGCAGTATGATCCGCTGACCGGCACGGCCTTGACCCATGAAGCCTGCGACCAGTTGACCATCGTGCCGAACACCGGCAGCCTGACGCCGGAGCAGTTCGACGAGAAGGTCAAGAACCTGGTGACTTTCCTGGCCTACTCGGCCAACCCGGTGAAGCTGGAACATCAGCGCATCGGTACGTATGTATTGCTGTACCTGGCGTTCTTCTTCGTATTCGCTTATCTGCTCAAGCGTGAATACTGGAAAGACGTTCATTGATAAAGCTGTAAGCCGTTGCTGTTAATCGTGCGCGCCCAAGGGCGTCTCTGAAGGTGTAACGAGCCTGGTCGGCCAGGTGGTTACGGGAGACGCCCTCTGGGCGCGCTCGTTTTTCCGTTTTTCGATAATTTCAACAAGCGAGGAGGATCGCCATGGGCGTGACCAATCGGTTGGCCTGTTACTCCGACCCCGCCGACCACTATTCCCACCGGGTACGTATCGTACTGGCCGAGAAGGGTGTCAGCGCCGAGATCATTTACGTCGAAGCGGGCCGTCAGCCGCCGAAGCTGATCGAGGTGAACCCTTACGGCAGCCTGCCCACGCTGGTCGATCGCGACCTGGCGTTGTGGGAATCGACTGTGGTGATGGAATACCTGGATGAGCGTTATCCGCATCCACCTTTGCTGCCGGTGTACCCCGTCGCGCGGGCGAACAGTCGTTTGCTCATCCATCGCATCCAGCGTGACTGGTGCGGATTGGTGGACCTGATCCTGGATCCACGGACCAAGGAGCCGGCTCGGGTCGTGGCGCGTAAGGAACTGCGCGAAAGCCTGACGGGCGTGTCGCCGCTGTTTGTCGACAAGCCGTTTTTCCTCAGTGAGGAACAAAGTCTGGTGGATTGCTGCCTATTGCCCATACTCTGGCGTTTGCCGATCCTGGGTATCGAACTGCCGCGGCCTGCCAAGCCGTTGCTTGATTATATGGAGCGCCAATTTGCGCGTGAGGCTTTCCAGGCGAGTCTGTCTGGCGTCGAACGCGACATGCGCTAAGGCTTAGGGAGCCGCTATGAACTCCAGTCGACCTTATCTGGTCCGCGCGCTCTACGAGTGGATTGTGGACAACGATTGCACCCCGCACATGCTGGTCAATGCCGAATATCCATCGGTACAGGTGCCGCAGGGTTTTGCCAATGACGGGCAGATTGTACTGAACGTATCGCCGGCCGCCGTGCGTCACCTGCACATGGACAACGATGCGGTCAGTTTCGAGGGGCGCTTCGGTGGGGTGCCGCATACGCTGTACGTGCCGATCGCTTCGATCCTTGGGATCTATGCCCGGGAGAATGGCCAAGGCATGGTGTTCGAGCTGGAAGTGCCGTTGGACGGTGAGGAAGAGTTCGAGGCGGACGATGATATGCCGCCGCCGGATGATGAACCGCCACGGCCCAGTGGGCGGCCGAGTTTGAAGGTGGTGAAGTAGGCTGCAGATATGTGCCAGTCACTGAGTATGCGATAGCCTGCAACTTGGTGAAGAAAATGCCTGTATCGTGAGATGCGGGCATTTTTTTTGTGGTGCGCCCAGCATGGGCGCAATCTTGTGGGTGAAAGTCCCACCGTGAGCTGACCACAGCGAACGAAGTGAAGCGCAACTGCATGAGGGCGACCGAGTGTGGGGAGGAAGCGTGAATCGAAACCGCGAGCCGATGAACAAGAACTGGATATAAGGCGATGCTGACCAGGGCGAGCGAGCTGCAAATCGCGAAGCTCTTGTGGTCAAAGGGCGGCAGCGTAAATTCGGCGGTTGTGCGGGGAAGGATTGCGTTCTTACCTGGGGAGATCTCGCCTTGTGCCTGAAAGGGCGACGGTGAAAAAAAACCGGAGCGAGAAGTCAGCAGAGGCCGTAGTAGTCTTTTTTGACGAAGGGCCGAACGAGAGAAAGCGTTATAGGCCATGTTGATGCGAGAAACCGGAAGTCAGAAGCCTGCCAAACGCGGGGCGGATGTGAGGACGCGAGCGGTGAAGCCGTGAGAAGCCCCATCAGCGACGAGGTCAATTGCCCGCAAAATGAAACCGACAACGCAGGGCAAGGGCTGCTGGAACGGGCCTTTGCGAGAGCAAACCTGAAACGAGCCTGGAAACGAGTCAGGGCTAACAAAGGGGCGGCAGGAGTCGACGGTTTGGACATTGAACAGACCGCGAAACTTTTGCAGACCCGATGGCCTGTGATCTGTGAACAGCTTCTCTCAGGCGTCTACCGGCCCAGTCCGGTACGACGCGCGGTCATCCCCAAGCCTGACGGCGGCGAACGCGAGTTGGGCATTCCAACGGTCACCGACCGGTTGATCCAACAAGCATTGCTGCAAGTCCTGCAGCCACTGCTCGATCCAACCTTCAGTGAACACAGCTACGGTTTTCGTCCGGGGCGCAGTGCGCAGGACGCCATTTTGGCGGCTCAGCGACATGTGTCTTCGGGACGCAAAGTGGTAGTGGATGTTGATTTGGAGAAGTTCTTCGACCGGGTCGACCACGACATTTTGATTGATCGTTTATGCAAGCGGATTGCGGATCGGGCGGCTATCCGGCTGATTCGGGCGTATCTGGATGCGGGAACGCAGATCAATGGAGTAGTCGAGAAAAGCCGCTGCGGGGCGCCGCAAGGCGGTCCGCTGTCGCCGCTGTTGGCGAATGTGCTGCTGGACGAAGTGGATCGAGAGCTTGAACGTCGGGGCCATTGTTTCGTGCGTTATGCCGATGATGCGAATGTGTACGTTCGCAGCAAGAAGGCTGGGCAGCGAGTGATGGTCCTGCTGAAGCGTCTGTATGAAAAACTGCACTTGAGTGTCAACGAGAGCAAGAGTGCGGTGGCGAGTGCATTTGGTCGCAAGTTTCTGGGCTATGCCTTTTGGGCGTCACCCAAAGGCGTCAAGAGAGCGGTGTCGGTCAAGGCGCGCAAGCAGTTCAAGCAGCGAATACGCGTGCTCACCCGTCGCTCAGGGGGACGCAGCATGGGGCAGGTTGTCGAAAACTTACGTCCTTATCTCTTGGGCTGGAAAGCTTATTTTGGGTTATCGCAAACACCGAAGGTCTGGCGAGAGCTGGACGAATGGATACGACACCGACTGCGAGCGATCCAGCTTAAGCAATGGAGGCGTGGACCGACGATCTATCGCGAACTGCGGGCTCTGGGGGCCAGTGCTCAAACCGCACGGAAAGTGGCGGCTAACTCATGTAGTTGGTGGCGTAACAGCCGCTTTGAGCTTAATCGAGTGCTGGATGTGGCCTGGTTCGACAGGCTGGGTCTGGTGCGACTCCCATAACCTCAATCTCTCGAACCGCCCGGTGCGGACCCGCATGCCGGGTGGTGTGGCAGGGGAGCGGCCTGTGAAAAGGCCGACCCCTATGCCGATTCGTAGTCGGTGTGTATATCCGTTGCTGCGGTAACGGCGGCTTAGGGTTCCGCTCTTGCAACCATCCCTTTCAAGGTCCTGTGGGAGCGGGCTTGCTCGCGAAGAGGCCGGCAAGCCCAGCATCCATTTGACTGAACCATCGCCATCGCGAGCAAGCTCGCTCCCACATTCAATGTCCAGTGGACACAAAATTCATATCCAATACAGAACCCCTGTGGGAGCGAGCTTGCTCGCGAAGAGGCCGGCAAGCCCAGCATCCATTTGACTGAGCCACCGCCATCGCGAGCAGGCTCGCTCCCACATTCAATCTCCAGTGGAGACAAAATTCATATCCAATACAGAACCCCTGTGGGAGCGAGCCTGCTCGCGAAGAGGCCGGCAAGCCCAGCATCCATTTGACTGAACCATCGCCATCGCGAGCAGGCTCGGTCCCACATTCAATCTCCAGTGGACACATATACACACCGACCAACCAGCCCCAAAACGAAGCCATAAAAAACGGCGCTTTCCTTTCCAGGAAAAGCGCCGTTCTTGTACGAGCATCTATATCAGTCGATGTACTCGAACAACTTCACAATCTTCTGCACCCCAGACACACCCTGTACCAGGTTGGTCGCCTGCGCAGCTTCCTGCTTGGTCAACAGCCCCAACAGGTAGACGATTCCGTTTTCAGTCACGACCTTGATGCGCGATCCCGGGATGCTGGCATCGGTCAGCATCTGTGTCTTGATCTTGGTGGTCAGCCAGGCGTCGTTCTGACGCGCGAGCAGCGAAGAAGGTTGCAGGACCTGAAGTTCGTTATGCACGGTCTTGACCCGCTGCACTGCGCTGGCTTCCTGCTCGGCCTTGGCCTTCAGGTCCGCGCGTGGCGTCTGGCCGGCCAGCAGTACGACGCCGTTGAAGCTGGTGACGACGATGTGCGAGTTGTGGTCCAGGTCCGGGTCGGCCTTGGCGATGTTCACGCCTACCTTGGTTTCGATCAGCGAGTCATCGATCTTGCTGCCGAAGGTGCGGGTGCCGCGGTCATCTTCAATGGGCTTTTCCCGGCTGGCGTTAACCACCGATGTGCAGCCGCTGATGCCGAGGCACAGGGTCAGGGCCAGTAGGCCTAGGCGATTAGGGGTCATTCTTCACTCCCGAACAGTTGGCTGTCGATCAAGTCGCAAAGGCAGTGGATCGCCAGCAGGTGGACTTCCTGGATACGTGCGGTGACATTGGCTGGTACGCGAATCTCGACGTCTTCAGGCAAGAGCAGGGATGCCATGCCGCCGCCGTCGCGACCGGTCAATGCTACGACAATCATTTCGCGATCATGTGCGGCCTGGATCGCTTGAATAATATTGGCCGAGTTACCGCTGGTGGAGATCGCCAGAAGTACATCGCCGGGCTGTCCGAGGGCGCGGATCTGCTTGGAGAAGACTTCGTTGTAGCTGTAGTCGTTGGCGATCGAAGTGATCGTCGAGCTGTCGGTTGTCAGGGCGATGGCCGGCAGGCTCGGGCGCTCGCGTTCGAAACGGTTGAGCAGCTCCGAGGAGAAATGCTGGGCATCGCCGGCGGAGCCGCCATTGCCGCATGAGAGCATCTTGCCCTCGTTGAGCAGGGCGTTGACCATCACTTGGCTGGCTTGCTCGATGTGCGGTGCAAGTATGTCCATCGCCTGTTGCTTGGTGTCGATACTGGCCTGAAAAAGCTGGCGGATTCGCGATTGCATGTCCATCTGTGTGACCTTAAGTAGCGCGACTTATCGGCACAGGCATGTGCGGCGCGCAAAGCAAAGAGCAAAAAAGTTAAGTGGGGGTGTCCGGCTCGGCTGGGCGCTCAACTGTCGAAAGCATTCTGCAGCCAGTTCAGCTGGTCGACGTTGCTATCGATGGCAACCACGTCGAAGCGGCAGGGATGATCGGCCCAGCGAGATTCGCTTTGCAGGAAATACTGCGCAGCGAAAACCAGCTTTCGGCGTTTGCGCTCGTCGATGCTGTCGAGCGCGCCACCCCATTGGGTATTTTTTCTATAACGGACTTCAACGAATACTACTGTATCGCCGTCAAGCATGACCAGATCCAGCTCGCCGCGTTTGCATAACCAGTTCTGCGCCAGCAGGCGTAGACCTTGTTGTTGCAGATGCGCGAGGGCGTGGCCCTCGGCATCTTTTCCGCTTTGCAAGTGGGATCGATCGGGCATCAGCGCTGGGTATCCGGCAGGCGCTGCACTTGGCCGTTGACGAATTGAGCCCAAGGCAATTGACGTTGCACGCGCTGGGTCGGCGAGATAGCCAGGCTGCCCGACAGGCCTTCGATACGGCTTTGCGGCAATGCCTTGAGCTGGCCCAGGCGCGGTGCGAGGCGATAAGCGTCAGCTCCCATCGCATACAGTCGGCCCAGGCTGCCACCGGCCTGGGGCCATTGTGCAGTCACCTGTTGGCGCAGTGGGTCATTGGCGTCGAGCAGCCATGGTGTTTCGCAGAAGCGTACGCCATTCATGTCGTTGTACTGGTTCTGGTCGCCGCTGACGCTGAACACCGAAGACGTTGCATAGACTGGCACGTCGCCGGCGTACTGGAAGTTCAGCGTTGGTTTGATCTGCTGGGCCTGCTGTGGCGTCGATGCGAGGAAAATGAACTCGATGTCCTGGCGACGAGACGGCTGGGCGGCGACCGTGGTGCCTACTGTGTTCTGCAGACTCTTGGCGCGACCTTCGCTCTGGCGCAGTTGGAACATGTCGGCGATCTGCTGGGCCAGTTGCACGGGTTGGTCGACACGCTCGATCGCAACGATGGTCCCACCGTTGGCCTGCCAATCCTGGCTGAAGGCCTTCAATACACGATCGCCCCATTCGCCTTTCGGCACCATGGCGGCGGCGCGATGCAGGCCGTCGGCGCGGGCGCGACGGGACACTTCGCGGGCTTCATCTTCCGGCGCCAGGCCGAACTGGAACAGTTGGGGTGGGCCTTGCTCGCCTTCGCTGTAGTTCAGGGCCAAGGTCGTGATCGGCAGTTGCGGGCGCGTGCTGATCTGTTTGACCAAGGGTTTTTCCAGCGGGCCGACTACCAGCTGCACGCCGTCAGCCTGGGCCTTGCGATAGAACTCATCCATCGAGGTCAGGCTGGCGCTGTCATAGATCTGGATGCTTGGCGGCTTCTGCCCGGCCGTTTGGGCCTGGTAGTGCGCGGCCATGAAGCCATCACGCAAGGCCTTGGCGACCGAGGCCAGCGGGCCGTTCTGCGGCAGCAGCAAGGCGATCTTGCTCAATGGCTGGCTCGCCAGTTCCTTGAGCTTGACCAGTGGCGTCGGCAATTGACGCGCGGCCGGGTGTTTCGGGTTCTGTTCGCGCCAGCTATCGATCGCCGCTTGTTGCTGTTCCAGGGTGCCGGCGGTTTTCACGGCCTTGGCCAGGCTCAGCCAGCCACCGAGGTCAGCGGTGGTGGTCGGCTGCAGTTGGTCGGTAGGCAGCGAGGCGATCAGCGTCCAGATCGCCTCGTGGTTTTTTGCCGCCGCTTCGCCTTCCAGCAGTGGGGCGATAAAGATCCGCTCCTTGGCAGCGGCCAGGGTCTGGCCATCGGCTTCAAGGGCGCGAGCACGGACGGTGCCGGTGCGGACCTGCTGTTCCACTGGCATTTCGCTCAGGTGCTGCAGGCTCGGATGGCTCAGCGAAGCCAGGGCGGCCTTGGGCTGGTTGCGTGTCATGGCCAGTTCGGCCGACAGCGTGCTGGCGAAGATCTGCTGACCGGGCTTGAGTGACTCCATCGGCACCTGCTGCAGGATCTGTGCGGACTGGCCAGCATTGCCTTGGCGGTAGGCCAGGTCTGCGGCACTCAGGCGCAGCAGGGCGGCTTTTTCCGGGTTTTTGCTTTGGGTGGCCTGTTCGAGCAATTGCTCGATACTGGCATCCGGGGTCCGTGGAAGTTCGCCAAGGCTGGACGAGGGCGAGCTGGCGCAAGCGGCCAGGAGGGCAGCGAGGCAGAGGGCGGAGAGCAGCCGCAGGCAAGCGATCATGTAAATGTTCCTGATACGAGATCAAATTAGCGTCGAATTGTACCCAAGCGCTGGCCGGGGCGCGATGTTAGTGGTGTGAATCGATCAATTTAGCTATTTCAAGGCGTGCGGCGCAGCACAAACGCCGGGTATTGACCCTTTGTGGCGAGGGAGCTTGCTCCCGCTGGGCTCTGTAGGCGCTGGCGAAGGCTCGGGCCGCGTTCGGACGATCTTTTGATCTTGATCTTTCGCTCTCGACTCAATGGCCTTTGGAAAGATCGCAGCCTCGCTTCGCTCGTCAGCTCCTACGGACGCAGCCGAGCGGGAGCAAGCTCCCTCGCCACGAGGGCTTGTGTAACTTTCCAGTGAGCGGCATTGCCTGGGGTTACCCGTTACCGCGAACAGCCGAGACCGCCGCTACACGCTACAATGCCGCTCTTTACCGATCATGAGGTACGCGCTTTGACTGCTCCAGGTGCTTTGAATTCCGCTGCCGGCTCGCTTTACGTGGTGGCGACGCCCATCGGCAACCTGGACGATATCAGCGCTCGTGCGCTGAAAATCCTGAGGGACGTGGCCCTTATCGCCGCCGAAGACACCCGCCACTCCCAGCGCCTGCTGCAGCACTTCGGAATTTCCACGCCATTGGCGGCGTGTCATGAACATAATGAGCGGGATGAGGGGAGTCGTTTTATCACGCGCCTGCTGGCGGGCGATAACGTGGCGCTGATTTCCGATGCGGGCACGCCACTGATTTCCGATCCGGGTTATCACCTGGTGCGCCAGGCGCGTGCCGCTGGTATCAACGTGGTGCCGGTGCCCGGGGCTTGTGCATTGATTGCGGCGCTGTCGGCAGCCGGCTTGCCGTCGGACCGGTTCATCTTCGAGGGCTTCCTGCCCGCCAAGGCGGTGGGGCGGCGGGCGCGCCTGGAGGCGATAAAGGAAGAGCCGCGCACGCTGATTTTCTATGAGGCGCCGCACCGCATCCTGGAGTGCCTGCAAGACATGGAGCAGGTGTTCGGTCCCGAGCGCCAGGCGTTGTTGGCCCGTGAATTGACCAAGACGTTCGAAACCCTCAAGGGCCTGCCGTTGGCGGAGCTGCGAGCCTTCGTCGAAGGCGACAGTAATCAACAGCGTGGTGAGTGTGTCGTGCTGGTGGCGGGCTGGACTCCGCCTGAAAGCGAAGACGCGGTCAGCGCCGAGGCAATGCGCATTCTCGACCTGTTGCTGGAGGAGATGCCTCTCAAGCGGGCCGCAGCCCTCGCGGCGCAGATCACCGGCGAGCGCAAGAATGTGCTGTATCAGGTCGCGCTGGAAAAACAGAAGGGCCAATGAAACCGGCGCATCGGGCTGGCCATGGGCTTTTATCGCTTGTTCTTGAGCCGCTCTACCGTTAACCTTCGCGGCGGAGAGTCGATCGGACAGTCGCTGCCCTCTATGAAAATTAGGGGGGGGAGGAAAGTCCGGGCTCCATAGGGCGAAGTGCCAGGTAATGCCTGGGAGGCGTGAGCCTACGGAAAGTGCCACAGAAAATAACCGCCTAAGCGCTTCGGCGCCGGTAAGGGTGAAAAGGTGCGGTAAGAGCGCACCGCACGGCTGGCAACAGTTCGTGGCTAGGTAAACCCCACTTGGAGCAAGACCAAATAGGGTCCCAAGGCGTGGCCCGCGCTGGGACCGGGTAGGTTGCTAAAGATGTCCAGTGATGGCCATCGTAGACGAATGACTGTTCAAGACAGAACCCGGCTTACAGATCGACTCTCCACCTTTTTCCCTCCCTGCCGGAATCACTGGCAGAAGCCATTCCTAATACCAAAAAAATCTTACTCTTAACAAATCACTTTAACTTGTGCGCGCAGCCTCCTGTGCTGCTTTGAGTTGAGGCGAATTTTCCTACGTCAGATTCTTGTTACCCCTCCTGAAACGCTCCTAAATCTCCGATCTATAAGGCTTTTCCTTCATTGCGCGCCTTGACGGTGCGGTGGGCGCATTCCTATAGTGTGCGCAAGTGGCGGAAAGTGGCATGAAGTGGGTTTTTTTGAAGGTAAAACGCCAAAAAGTGGAGAAACGCTGACGTGTTTCGCGGAGCTAACGCAATCAGTCTCGATGCAAAAGGCCGGCTCGCCATGCCCAGCCGGTATCGTGACGAGCTCGTTTCGCGAAGTTCAGGGCAGTTAATCGTCACGATCGACGCTGTTGATCCATGTTTATGCGTTTACCCTCTAGATGAATGGGAAATCATCGAAACCAAACTGCGCGCACTGCCTTCGTTGCGAGAAGAGAACCGCCGCCTGCAACGCTTGCTGATCGGTAATGCCGTCGACCTCGAACTCGATGGCAGTGGTCGTTTCCTGGTGCCGCCGCGCCTGCGCGAATACGCCAAGCTGGACAAGCGCGCGATGCTGGTGGGCCAACTGAACAAGTTCCAATTGTGGGACGAAGATGCCTGGAATGCGGTTTCCGCCGCTGACCTCGCTGCTATTCAACAACCGGGCGCCATGCCTGATGAACTGCGTGATTTGATCCTGTGACTATTGATAGCGGCTTTAACCACATCACCGTACTGCTTGACGAAGCCGTCGAGGCTCTCGCCGTACGTCCTGATGGCTGCTATCTGGACGGTACGTTCGGACGTGGCGGACACAGCCGGCTGATCCTCAGCCAGCTCGGGCCAGACGGTCGGTTGCTGGGGTTCGACAAGGATCCTCAAGCGATTGCCACCGGGCAAGCGCTGGCGGCCGAAGACGGCCGCTTTGTCGTTGTGCAGCGCAGCTTTGCCGAGCTGGGTGCGGAAGTCGAACAGCGCGGCCTGGCCGGCAAGATCAGCGGCGTGCTGCTGGACCTCGGCGTATCTTCGCCGCAGCTGGACGACCCTGAGCGCGGCTTCAGTTTCCTCAATGACGGTCCGCTGGACATGCGCATGGACCCGTCCCGCGGCATCAGTGCCGCCGAATTCGTCAACACCGCCCCGGTGGAAGAAATCGCCCGTGTCTTCAAGGAATACGGCGAAGAGCGTTTCTCCGGCCGCATGGCTCGTGCCGTGGTCGAGCGTCGTGACATCAAGCCGTTCGAACGTACCGGTGATTTGGCCGAAGTTTTGAAAGTGGCCAACCCGGCCTGGGAAAAAGGCAAGAATCCGGCAACCCGGGCTTTCCAAGGCCTGCGCATTCACGTCAACAACGAGTTGGGTGACCTTGAGGCTGGCCTCGACGCCGCTCTTGAAGCGCTGGAGGTGGGTGGTCGCCTGGTGGTGATCAGCTTCCACTCCCTGGAAGACCGTATCGTCAAACTGTTCATGCGCAAGCTCACCAAAGGCGAAGCCGACAACCTGCCGCGCAACCTGCCGGTGCGTTTTGAGGCTTTCGTACCGAAAATCAAGATTCATGGCAAAGCGCAGTTCGCCTCCGAGGCCGAGCTCAAGGCCAATCCACGTGCCCGTAGCGCTGTCATGCGTGTTGCGGAGAAGTTGCGGTGAGCAAGCTCTTCGCCAAGCCCCTGCCGGGCGGCAGCTTTTTCATGCTGCTGCTGTTTATCGGCGTGCTCGTGTCGGCCATCGCCGTGTCTTACAGTGCGCACTGGAACCGCCAGTTGCTCAATACCCTTTATAACGAGCTGAGTGTTCGCGACAAAGCGCAGGCCGAGTGGGGCCGGTTGATCCTGGAGCAAAGCACCTGGACCGCCCACAGCCGTATCGAAGTGTTGGCCACTGAACAATTGAAGATGCGCATCCCCGGCGCCGCCGAAGTGCAGATGGTGGCGCCATGATGAAGCTCGAGGGGGCACTGTTCCCGTGGCGGTTCCGCCTGGTCCTGGGCTTGCTCGGCATCATGGTGGCCGCGATTTCGTGGCGCATTATCGACCTGCAAGTGGTCGACCGCGATTTCCTCAAGGGCCAGGGCGACGCCCGTAGCGTGCGTCACATTCCGATCCCGGCCCACCGTGGGCTGATCACCGACCGCAACGGCGAACCGTTGGCCGTGAGTACGCCGGTGACGACCTTGTGGGCGAACGCCAAGGAAATGCAGCAGGCCAAGGAAAAGTGGCCGGCGCTGGCTGCCGCTCTAGGCCAGGATCCAAAGGCCCTGGCTGAACGGCTTGAAGCCCAGGCCAATAAAGAATTCATCTATCTGGTGCGCGGGTTGACCCCCGAGCAGGGCCAGAGTGTGCTCGATTTGAAAGTGCCGGGCGTCTACGGCATCGAAGAGTTCCGGCGTTTCTACCCGGCCGGTGAAGTCACCGCCCACATGGTCGGGTTTACCGATATCGATGATCGAGGGCGGGAAGGGGTCGAACTGGCCTATGACGAATGGCTCGCCGGGGTCGCCGGCAAGCGCCAGGTCATCAAGGACCGGCGCGGCCGGTTGATCAAGGATGTCCAAGTCACCAAAAACGCCAAGGCCGGCAAGCCCTTGGCGTTGTCCATTGACCTGCGCCTGCAATACCTGGCCAACCGCGAGTTGCGCAATGCCATCGTCGAGAACGGTGCCAAGGCCGGCAGCCTGGTGATCATGGACGTGAAGACCGGCGAGATCCTGGCCATGGTCAACCAGCCAACCTACAACCCGAACAACCGCCGCAACCTGCAACCGGCGATGATGCGCAACCGCGCCATGATCGACGTGTTCGAGCCGGGCTCGACCATGAAGGCCGTGTCCATGGCCGCCGCCCTTGAAACCGGGCGCTGGAAACCGAGCGATACCGTCGAGGTGTACCCGGGCACCCTGCAGATCGGCAAGTACACCATTCGCGACGTGTCCAAGACCGAAGGGCCGGTGCTCGACCTGACCGGCATCCTGATCAACTCCAGTAACGTTGGCATGAGCAAGATCGCCTTCGACATCGGCGGCGAGACGATTTATCGCCTGGCCCAGAAAATCGGCCTTGGCCAGGACACTGGCCTGGGCTTCCCGGGCGAGCGCGTCGGCAACCTGCCGAACTACCGTGACTGGCGCAAGGCTGAAACCGCCACGTTGTCGTACGGCTATGGTGTTTCCGTGACCGCGATCCAGCTCGTCCATGCGTTTTCCGCGTTGGCCAACAACGGGCGTATCGCCCCGCTGACCCTGATCAAGACTGACAAGGCGCCGCAGACCACCCAGGTCATTCCGGAAAACGTCGCCAAGACCATGCAGGGCATGTTGCAACAGGTGATCGAGGCGCCGCGCGGTGTCTATCGCGCCCAAGTGCCGGCCTATCACGTCGCCGGCAAGTCGGGTACGGCCCGCAAGACGTCCGTGGGTACCAAGGGCTATGCCGAAAACTCCTATCGTTCGCTGTTCGCCGGCTTCGGCCCGATGAGCGATCCGCGCTATGCCATCGTGGTGGTCATCGACGAACCGAGCAAGGCCGGTTACTTCGGTGGCCTGGTTTCCGCGCCGGTGTTCAGCAAAGTGATGTCCGGCACCCTGCGCCTGATGAACGTTACCCCGGATAACCTGCCGCCGACCCAGCAGGCGAGTACCGCCCCGGTCGTTCCCTTGAAAGCTGACGGAGGGCGCGGCTGATGTCCCTGAGCCTGAACAAGATTTTTGCCCACGCCGGTCACGACCTGCTGATTCGCGAATTGGCCCTCGACAGCCGTGACGTGCGCGCCGGTGACCTGTTCCTGGCCGTGCCGGGAGCCCGTTTCGATGGCCGCGACCACATCGCCGACGCCTTGAAGCGCGGAGCGGCCGCCGTGGCCTATGAAGTGAGCGGCGCAACCGTGCTGCCGATCACCGACGTCCCGCTGATCCCCGTCAAGGGACTGGCGGCGCAGCTGTCGGATATCGCCGGGCGCTTCTACGGTGAGCCGAGCCGTCACCTGAATCTGATCGGTGTGACCGGCACCAACGGCAAGACCAGCGTGACCCAGCTGGTGGCGCAGGCGCTGGATCTGCTCGGGCAGCATTGCGGCATTGTCGGGACCCTGGGCAACGGTTTCCACGGCGCCCTGCAAAGCGGGCTGCACACCACGCCGAATCCGATTGCCGTGCAAGCGACCCTGGCGGACCTGAAGAAGGCTGGCGCCAAGGCCGTCGCGATGGAAGTCTCCTCCCACGGTCTCGATCAAGGCCGGGTCACCGCGCTGGCCTTCGATGTAGCGGTGCTGACCAACCTGTCCCGCGATCACCTGGATTACCACGGCACGATGCAGGCCTACGGCGAGGCCAAGGCCCGGCTGTTTGCCTGGAACAACCTGAAGTGCCGGGTCATCAATATCGATGACGAGTTCGGTCGGCAACTGGCCGCCGAGCAGCGTGAGTCCCGGTTGATCACCTATAGCCTGGAAGACGCCAGCGCCTACCTTTACGTGCGCCAGGCTCAGTTCGATGACGAAGGCGTGCGCGCCACGCTGGTCACGCCCCAGGGCGAGCATCATTTGCGCAGTACCTTGTTGGGGCGTTTCAATCTGAGCAACGTATTGGCCGCCGTCGGCGCCTTGCTCGGGCTGGACTACGCGCTGGATGAAATCCTCAAGGTCTTGCCAAAACTCGAAGGCCCGGCCGGGCGCATGCAGCGCTTGGGCGGTGGCACCCAGCCGCTGGTGGTGGTCGATTATGCCCACACCCCCGACGCATTGGAAAAAGTCCTCACGGCGTTGCGCCCTCACGCCAAGGGGCGGTTGCTGTGCCTGTTCGGCTGTGGCGGCGATCGTGACCGTGGCAAGCGTCCGTTGATGGCTGAAGTCGTGGAGCGGCTGGCCGATGGTGTACTCGTCACTGACGACAACCCACGCAGCGAAGACCCATCGCGGATCTTCGACGACATTAGGGCCGGTTTCTCGGACGTGGATAACGTCACCTTCGTGGCCGGACGCGGCCAGGCCATTGCCCAATTGATCGCCAGTGCGTCGGCGGATGACGTCATTGTCCTGGCCGGCAAGGGGCACGAGGACTACCAGGAAATCAACGGTGAGCGCCACGGGTTTTCCGATCTGGTGGAAGCCGATCACGCGCTGACCGCATGGGAGGTGGCCCATGCTTAAGGCCTTGAAACTCAGCGAACTGACGAACGCCCTGGGCGCGCGCCTGATCGCTGCGGACGCCACGTTCAACGGCGTCAGCATCGACAGCCGGGCGATCGCGCCGGGCCAGTTGTTCATCGCCCTGGCCGGACCGCGTTTCGACGGCCACGATTATTTGAACGACGTGGCGGGCAAGGGCGCGGTCGCGGCGTTGGTCGAGCGCGAAGTGACCAACAGCACGCTGCCACAATTGCTGGTCGGCGACACCCGCCAGGCCCTGGGCCAGCTCGGTGCGTTGAATCGTGCGGCATTTGCCAACCCGGTCGCGGCCATCACCGGCTCCAGCGGCAAGACGACGGTCAAGGAAATGCTCGCCAGTATCTTGCGCACGCGCGGTCCGGTGTTGGCGACCCGTGGCAACCTGAACAACGACCTCGGCGTACCGTTGACCCTGCTTGAACTGGCGCCGGAGCACAGTGCCGCCGTCATCGAGCTGGGTGCCTCGCGGCTCGGCGAGATTGCCTACACCGTCGGCATGACCAAGCCCCACGTGGCGGTGCTCAACAACGCCGGGACCGCCCACGTCGGCGAGTTCGGCGGCCCGGAAAAAATCGTCGAGGCCAAGGGCGAAATCATCGAAGGGCTGGCTGCCGATGGCGTCGCCGTGCTCAATCTCGACGACAAGGCTTTCGAAATCTGGAAGGCCCGGGCGGGCGAGCGCAAGGTGCTGACCTTCGCCCTGAGCAACCTCGCGGCGAATTTCTACGCCAGCGACCTGGACCGCGATGCCCGCGGCTGCCCGGCTTTCAACCTGCACAGCCCCGACGGTGCCGAGCGCGTGCAGTTGAACCTGCTCGGCACCCATAACGTTGCCAATGCCCTGGCCGCCGCTGCGGCCGCCCATGCGCTGGGTGTGTCGCTGCCAGGCATCGTCGCCGGGCTGAACGCCGTGCAGCCGGTCAAGGGGCGCTCCGTCGCGCAACTGGCCAGCAATGGCATGCGCGTCATCGATGACACCTACAACGCCAATCCGACGTCGATGTGCGCGGCCGTGGATATCCTCGCCGGTTTCTCCGGCCGTACCGTATTGGTGCTGGGGGATATCGGCGAGTTGGGTGAGTGGGCGCAACAGGGGCATCACGACGTCGGTGCCTATGCGCGCGGCAAGGTCGACGCGTTGTACGCCGTTGGCCCGATGATGGCCCATGCGGTGGCGGCGTTTGGCGAGCACGCACAGCATTTCACCACCCAGGCCGAGCTGATCCAGGCCCTGGGCGCCGAGCAAGACCCGAACACCACCTTATTGATCAAGGGCTCACGCAGTGCGGCGATGGAAAACATCGTGGCGGCTTTGTGCGGCACCCGTATGGAGAAACATTAATGCTGCTGCTGCTAGCGGAGTACCTGCAACAGTTCCACAAAGGCTTCGCGGTCTTCCAGTACCTGACCCTGCGCGGGATCCTGGGTGTGCTGACCGCGTTGTCGTTGTCGCTGTTCCTGGGCCCGTGGATGATCCGTACCCTGCAGAGCCTGCAAATCGGCCAGTCGGTCCGTAACGATGGCCCGCAATCGCACTTGTCCAAATCCGGTACGCCGACCATGGGCGGCGCGCTGATCCTGTCGTCCATCGGCATCAGCACCTTGCTCTGGGCTGACCTGGCGAACCGTTACGTCTGGGTCGTGCTGCTGGTGACGCTGTTCTTCGGCGCCATCGGCTGGGTCGACGACTACCGCAAGGTCATCGAGAAGAACTCCCGTGGGCTGCCAAGCCGCTGGAAATATTTCTGGCAGTCGGTGTTCGGCCTCGGCGCGGCGATCTTCCTTTATATGACTGCCGCCTCGCCGGTAGAGACCACCCTGATCCTGCCGATGCTCAAGGACTACAGCATTCCGCTGGGCGCGGGCTTCATCGTGCTGACCTACCTGGTGATCGTTGGTTCGAGCAACGCGGTCAACCTCACCGACGGCCTCGACGGCCTGGCGATCATGCCGACAGTGATGGTCGGCGGCGCGCTGGGGATCTTCTGCTACCTGTCGGGTAACGTGAAGTTCGCCGAATACCTGCTGATCCCTTACGTGCCGGGCGCCGGTGAGCTGATTGTGTTCTGCGGTGCGCTGATCGGTGCCGGCCTGGGTTTCCTGTGGTTCAACACCTACCCGGCGCAAGTCTTCATGGGCGATGTCGGCGCGCTGGCGCTGGGCGCGGCCCTGGGCACCATCGCGGTCATCGTTCGCCAGGAAATCGTCCTGTTCATCATGGGCGGCGTGTTCGTGATGGAGACCTTGTCAGTCGTCATTCAGGTCGCCTCCTTTAAATTGACCGGCCGCCGCGTATTCCGCATGGCGCCGATCCACCACCACTTTGAACTCAAGGGCTGGCCCGAGCCGCGCGTGATCGTCCGTTTCTGGATCATCACCGTGATTCTGGTGCTGATCGGCCTTGCCACCCTGAAGCTGAGGTAGAACGAGTGTCCCTGATCGCTTCTGACCACTTCCGCATCGTTGTCGGCCTCGGCAAGAGCGGCATGTCCCTGGTTCGCTTCCTGGCGAGCCGGGGCGTGTCGTTTGCCGTGGCCGATACGCGGGAAAATCCGCCTGAGCTGGCCACGCTGCGCCGTGACTATCCGCAGGTGGATGTGCGTTGTGGCGAACTGGACGTCGAGTTCCTGTGCCGCGCCGATGAGCTCTACGTGAGTCCCGGCCTGGCCCTGGCGACCCCGGCCCTGCAGGCCGCGGCCGCTCGTGGCGTGAAGCTATCCGGTGACATCGAGCTGTTCGCGCGCAACGCCAAGGCACCGATTGTCGCCATCACCGGCTCCAACGCGAAGAGCACCGTGACGACCCTGGTCGGCGAAATGGCTGCCGCCGCCGGCAAGCGTGTCGCCGTGGGCGGCAACCTGGGCACGCCGGCGCTGGACCTGCTCAACGATGAGATCGAGCTGTACGTGATGGAGCTGTCGAGCTTCCAGCTTGAAACCACCGACCATCTCGGCGCCGAAGTGGCGACCGTGCTCAACATCAGCGAAGACCACATGGACCGCTACAGCGGCCTGCCGGCTTATCACCTGGCCAAGCACCGGATCTTCCGCGGCGTCCGCCAAGTGGTGTTCAACCGCCAGGATGCGTTGACCCGTCCGCTGATGGGCGAAGGCCTGCCGTGCTGGACCTTCGGCCTCGGTGTCCCTGATTTCAAAGGCTTCGGACTGCGCGAAGAGAACGGCGAAAAATACCTCGCCTTCGAATTCCAGAACCTGATGCCGGTGCGCGAACTGAAGGTTCGTGGCGCTCACAACCAGGCCAACGCCCTGGCGGCGCTGGCCCTGGGGCATGCGGTCGGCTTGCCGTTCGACGCCATGCTCTCGGCCCTGCGCAACTTCGCCGGGCTCGAACATCGCTGCCAGTGGGTGCGCGATCTTGATGGCGTGGCCTGGTACAACGATTCCAAGGCCACCAACGTCGGTGCCGCGCTGGCGGCCATCGAAGGCCTGGGCGCGGACATCGACGGCAAGCTCGTGCTGATCGCCGGCGGCGACGGCAAGGGCGCCGACTTCAAGGATCTGCGCGATCCGGTGGCGTCCAACTGCCGTGCCGTAGTGCTGATGGGCCGCGACCGCGAGCTGATCGCCGCGGCAATCGGCGATGCCGTGCCGCTGGTGCGCGTCGCTTCGCTGGACGAAGCCGTGCAGCAATGCCGTGCCCTCGCACAACCCGGCGATGCCGTCCTGCTGTCGCCGGCCTGCGCCAGTTTCGACATGTTCAAGAACTACGAAGAGCGCGGGCAATTGTTCGCCCGGGCCGCGGAGGACTTGGCATGAGCCTGATGAACATCATCAAGCCGTACCCGTCGCCGTTGATCACCGGGCGCGGCATCGACCTGGATTTCCCGATGCTCGCCGGTTGCCTGGCCTTGCTCGGCCTCGGCCTGGTCATGATCACCTCCGCCTCGTCGGAAGTGGCTGCCGTGCAGTCGGGCAACACGCTTTACCACATGATCCGTCACCTGATTTACCTGGTGATCGGCCTGGGTGCGTGCGTCGTCACCATGATGGTGCCGATCGCCACCTGGCAACGCCTGGGCTGGATGATGCTGCTCGGTGCCTTCGGCCTGTTGGTCATGGTGCTGGTGCCGGGCATTGGCCGCGAGGTCAACGGCTCGATGCGCTGGATCGGCTTCAGCTTCTTCAACGTTCAGCCTTCGGAAATCGCCAAGGTCTTCGTGGTGATTTTCCTGGCCGGTTACCTGGTGCGTCGCCAGAAGGAAGTGCGCGAGAGCTGGATGGGCTTCTTCAAGCCGTTCATCGTGTTGCTGCCGATGGCGGGCTTGCTGCTGATGGAGCCGGACTTCGGCGCCACGGTGGTGATGATGGGCGCGGCGGCGGCCATGCTGTTCCTCGGTGGTGTGGGGCTGTTCCGCTTCATCCTGATGGTGGCGCTGGCGGTGGCGGCGGTGACGGTGCTGGTGCAGGCGCAACCGTATCGGATGGCGCGGCTGATTACTTTTACCGATCCGTGGGCCGACCAGTTCGGTTCCGGCTATCAATTGACCCAGGCGCTGATCGCCTTCGGTCGCGGCGAATGGCTGGGCGTGGGCCTGGGCAACAGCGTGCAGAAGCAGTTCTACCTGCCGGAAGCGCATACCGACTTCGTATTCTCGGTCTTGGCCGAAGAGCTGGGCGTGGTGGGTTCCCTGTGCACCGTCGCCCTGTTCGTATTCGTTTGCGTACGCGGCATGTACATCGGCTTGTGGGCCGAGAAGGCCAAGCAGTTCTTTGCCGCCTATGTGGCGTATGGCCTGTCGTTCCTGTGGATCGGCCAGTTCCTGATCAATATCGGCGTGAACGTCGGCCTCTTGCCGACCAAGGGCCTGACGCTGCCGTTCCTCAGTTATGGCGGCAGCTCCCTGGTGATCTGCTGTGCCTGTCTCGGCCTGTTGTTGCGCATCGAATGGGAGAGTCGCACCCACTTGGGCAGCGAAGAGATGGAATTCCAGGAGAGCGACTTCGCCGAGGAGCCGACTCATGGGCGCTAACGTGCTGATCATGGCCGGCGGTACCGGCGGGCATGTGTTCCCGGCGCTGGCTTGTGCCCGGGAATTCCAGGCGCGCGGCTACACCGTGCACTGGCTGGGTACGCCACGGGGCATCGAGAATGAACTGGTGCCCGCCGCCGGCCTGGAATTGCATCGGATCAATGCCAGCGGCCTGCGAGGCAAAGGCAAGCTGTCGCTGCTCAAGGCGCCGCTGATGTTGCTCAAGTCGATCTGGCAGGCGCGGGCGATCATTCGTCGGCTGCGGCCGGTGTGTGTCGTCGGCTTCGGTGGCTATGTGACCGGTCCGGGTGGCGTTGCGGCAAAACTGGCCGGTGTGCCGGTGATCGTCCACGAGCAGAACGCCGTGGCCGGTACCGCCAATCGGTTACTGGTGCCGTTGGCCGCTCGGGTCTGTGAAGCCTTTCCCGACACCTTTACCCTGTCGGGCAGCCGTCGCACCACCGGGAATCCGGTGCGCACCGAGCTGTTCCTCGATACACCGCGCCCGGCCCTGGCCGGACGCAAGGCGCGTTTGCTGGTCCTGGGCGGAAGCCTGGGGGCAGAACCGTTGAACAAATTGCTGCCCGAAGCCCTGTCGCAGGTCGTTCCCGAACTGCGCCCGGAAGTGTTTCACCAGGCTGGCAAAAATCACGATGAAGTGACCGCCGAGCGCTACCGCGCCGCTGGCGTCGAGGCGCAAGTGCAGCCTTTCATCAAAGACATGGCCCAGGCCTATGGCTGGGCCGACCTGGTGATCTGCCGCGCAGGCGCGCTGACCATCAGTGAACTGGCTGCCGCCGGTCTGCCCTCGATGCTGGTGCCTTTGCCCCACGCCATCGACGATCACCAGACTCGCAACGCCGATTATTTGGCCCGTGAAGGCGCTGCCTTCCTGATGCCACAAAGAACGACTGGCGCCGCGGATCTTGCCGCGCGCCTGACAGAGGTATTGATGCAGCCGCAAACACTCGAAGACATGGCCCGCGCCGCGCGCCGCCTGGCCAAACCCGATGCCACCGCCCAAGTGGTCGATAGCTGCCTGGAGGTGGCCCATGGTTGAGAATCGCAAAGCCATGCCACAACCGGAAATGCGCCGCATCCGTCGCATCCACTTCGTCGGGATCGGCGGCGTGGGTATGTGCGGGATCGCCGAGGTGTTGCTGAACCTGGGTTACCAGGTCTCGGGTTCCGACCTGAAGGCTTCCCCGGTCACCGAGCGCCTGGAATCGTTTGGTGCGCAGATTTTCATCGGCCACCGCGCCGAGAACGCCGCCAACGCCGACGTGCTGGTGGTGTCCAGCGCCGTGAACACTTCCAACCCGGAAGTCGCCACCGCGCTGGAACGCCGCATTCCCGTAGTGCCGCGTGCCGAGATGCTGGCCGAGCTGATGCGCTATCGCCACGGCATCGCCGTCGCCGGTACCCACGGCAAGACTACGACCACCAGCCTGATCGCTTCGGTGTTCGCGGCCGGTGGCCTGGACCCGACGTTCGTGATCGGTGGTCGCCTGAATGCTGCTGGCACCAATGCCCAGCTGGGCACCAGCCGCTACCTGATCGCCGAAGCCGACGAGAGCGATGCGAGTTTCTTGCACCTGCAACCGCTGGTCGCCGTCGTTACCAACATCGACGCTGACCACATGGCGACCTACGACGGCGACTTCAACAAACTGAAGAAAACCTTCGTAGAGTTCCTGCACAACCTGCCGTTCTACGGTCTGGCGGTGGTGTGCCTGGACGACCCGGTGGTGCGTGAAATCCTGCCGCTGGTCAAGCGTCCGACCGTGACCTACGGCTTTGGCGAAGACGCCGACGTTCGCGCAATCAATGTGCGCCAGCAGGGCATGCAGACCTACTTCACCGTGCTGCGTCCTGATCGCGAGCCGTTGGACGTGTCGGTGAACATGCCCGGCAACCACAACGTGCTCAACGCACTGGCGACCATCTGCATCGCCACCGACGAAGGCGTCAGTGATGAAGCGATCATCCAGGGCCTGTCCGGCTTCCAGGGCGTGGGCCGGCGCTTCCAGGTCTACGGCGAACTGCCAGTGGACGGCGGCAACGTGATGCTGGTGGACGACTATGGACACCACCCGACCGAAGTCGCGGCGGTGATCAAGGCCGTGCGTGGCGGTTGGCCGGAGCGCCGCCTGGTGATGGTCTACCAGCCGCACCGCTACAGCCGTACCCGCGACCTGTATGACGATTTCGTCCAAGTGCTGGCCGACGCCAACGTGCTGCTGTTGATGGAAGTCTATCCGGCCGGCGAAGAGCCGATCCCCGGCGCCGACAGCCGCCAGCTGTGCCACAGCATTCGCCAACGCGGCCAGTTGGACCCGATCTACATCGACCGCGGCGTGGACCTCGCGCCACTGGTCAAGCCGCTGCTGCGCGCCGGCGACATCCTGCTGTGCCAGGGCGCTGGAGATATCGGTGGCCTGGCCCCGAAACTGTTGAATAGTCCGTTATTCGCCGGCGCCATCGTGGCCTCCAGCGAGGGGAAACTGAAATGACTGCTGCCTACGCCAACCTGGTCTCGACCCTCGAGCCGAAAGCCTTCGGCCGCGTTGCCGTGCTGTTCGGCGGCAAGAGCGCCGAGCGCGAGGTGTCCCTCAAGTCCGGCAACGCCGTGCTGCAAGCCTTGCAAAGCGCTGGTGTCGACGCCTTCGGGATCGACGTGGGCGACGATTTCCTGCAGCGCCTGTTGTCCGAAAAGATCGACCGCGCCTTCATCATTCTTCACGGTCGCGGCGGCGAAGACGGCAGCATGCAAGGCCTGCTCGAGTGCCTGGGCATTCCCTACACCGGCAGCGGCATCCTCGCCTCGGCCCTGGCGATGGACAAGCTGCGCACCAAGCAGGTCTGGCATAGCCTCGGCATTCCGACGCCGCGTCACGCCGTACTGGCGTCCGAGGCCGATTGTATTTCGGCGGCCACGGAACTGGGCTTCCCTTTGATCGTCAAACCGGCCCATGAAGGTTCAAGTATCGGCATGGCGAAAGTGAATTCGCTGCCTGAGTTGACCGCAGCCTGGAAGGACGCCAGTTCCTACGATTCGCAAGTGTTGGTCGAGCAATGGATCACCGGTCCCGAGTTCACCATCGCCACCCTGCGTGACCAGGTGTTGCCCCCGATCGCGCTGGGCACGCCTCACACGTTCTACGACTACGACGCCAAGTACATCGCCAATGACACCCAGTACCGCATTCCTTGCGGGCTGGACGCTGCCAAGGAAAAAGAACTGATGGACCTCACGGCGACGGCCTGTGAGGCGCTGGGTATTGCCGGTTGGGGCCGGGCAGACGTGATGCAGGACGCCGATGGGCAGTTCTGGTTCCTGGAAGTGAACACGGCCCCCGGCATGACCGATCACAGCCTGGTGCCGATGGCGGCTCGCGCCGCCGGCCTGGATTTCCAGCAACTGGTGCTGTCGATCCTCGCCGCCAGTGTCGGCAAACAAGAGCCAAGAGGTTAAGCCATGCAAGGCGCATCGCTTCGTCATCAGCCCTCCGCACCCGGCCGCAAGCCGGTGCCGCGGGGTGCCAGCCGAATGGTGGCCAAGGAGCCGATGTCGGCGCGCCTGCCGAAAGCCAATTTTGGCTTTCTCAAGAGCCTGTTCTGGCCGGTGCTGCTGGTGGCGTTGGGGTTCGGTACGTACGAAGGCGCCCAACGGCTGCTGCCTTACGCCGACCGGCCGATCGCCCGGATCAACGTCCAGGGCGACCTGAGCTACATCAGCCAGCAAGCGGTGCAGCAGCGGATCGCCCCGTTCGTCGCGTCGAGCTTCTTCACCATCGACCTGGCGGGCATGCGCACGGAGCTGGAGCAGATGCCCTGGATCGCCCATGCCGAAGTGCGGCGGGTGTGGCCTGACCAGGTGTCGATCCGCCTGGAAGAGCAACTGCCGGTGGCCCGTTGGGGCGACGAGTCGCTGCTGAACAACCAGGGCCAGGCGTTTACGCCACGGGAACTGGCCAATTATGAACATTTGCCACAACTGTTCGGTCCACAGCGGGCCCAGCAGCAAGTGATGCAGCAATACCAGGTGTTGAGCCAGATGTTGCGGCCATTGGGCTTCTCCATCGCGCGCCTGGAACTGCGTGAGCGCGGCAGTTGGTTCCTGACCACTGGCGCGGGCAGCTCGGGGCCGGGCATCGAGCTGTTGCTCGGCCGCGGCAACCTGGTGGAAAAGATGCGCCGCTTCATTGCCATCTATGACAAGACGCTCAAAGAACAGATTACGAACATTGCGCGCATCGATCTGCGCTACGCCAACGGCCTCGCCGTTGGCTGGCGGGAACCTGTAGCGCCGACGACGGCCGTACCCGCCGTCGCGAAGAATTAAGAAGAGGCTGGACCCATGGCAAACGTGCAAAGCGGAAAAATGATCGTCGGTCTTGATATCGGCACTTCCAAGGTGGTGGCGCTGGTAGGCGAAGTCGCGGACGACGGCACGCTGGTCATCGTCGGGATCGGTACACACCCGTCCCGCGGCTTGAAGAAAGGCGTGGTGGTGAACATCGAGTCCACCGTGCAATCGATCCAGCGCGCCATCGAAGAGGCGCAGCTGATGGCCGGTTGCCGGATCCACTCGGCATTCGTCGGCGTCGCGGGCAATCACATCCGTAGCCTGAACTCCCACGGCATCGTGGCGATTCGTGATCGCGAAGTCAGCTCCGCCGACCTCGAGCGCGTGCTCGACGCGGCCCAGGCCGTGGCGATCCCGGCCGACCAGCGTGTGCTGCACACCCTGCCGCAGGACTACGTGATCGATAACCAGGAAGGTGTGCGCGAGCCGCTGGGCATGTCCGGCGTGCGCCTGGAAGCCAAGGTCCACGTGGTCACCTGTGCGGTGAACGCTGCGCAGAACATCGAGAAATGCGTGCGCCGCTGCGGCCTGGAAATCGACGACATCATCCTCGAGCAATTGGCCTCGGCCTACTCGGTGCTGACCGACGACGAGAAAGAGCTGGGCGTGTGCCTGGTGGACATCGGCGGCGGCACCACCGACATCGCGATCTTCACCGAAGGCGCGATCCGCCACACGGCCGTGATTCCGATCGCCGGCGACCAGGTGACCAACGACATCGCCATGGCGTTGCGCACTCCGACCCAGTACGCCGAGGAAATCAAGATCCGCTACGCCTGCGCCCTGGCGAAGCTGGCCGGTGCCGGCGAAACCATCAAGGTGCCAAGCGTTGGCGACCGTCCGCCGCGCGAACTGTCGCGCCAGGCCCTGGCCGAAGTGGTCGAGCCGCGCTACGACGAGCTGTTCACGCTGATCCAGGCCGAACTGCGGCGCAGTGGCTACGAAGACCTGATCCCGGCCGGCATCGTGCTGACCGGCGGTACCTCGAAGATGGAAGGCGCGGTCGAGCTGGCCGAGGAGATTTTCCACATGCCGGTGCGCCTGGGCGTGCCCCATGGCGTCAAGGGCCTGGATGACGTGGTGCGCAACCCGATCTATTCCACCGGCGTGGGCCTGTTGATGTATGGCCTGCAGAAACAGTCCGACGGGATCTCGTTCTCAGGGATAGGCAGCCGCGACAGCTACAGCAGCGACGAGCCGAAGGCACCGCTGTTCGAGCGGCTGCAGGCTTGGGTGAAAGGTAATTTTTAGCGACAAGTTTCAAGCTTCAAGCGGCAAGCTTGCAGCTTAAGGCTTGCAACTTGCCACTGAAGACGCAGTAGGCGAAAAAAACTAGAGAATGTAAGGAGAGGGAACATGTTCGAACTCGTAGACAACATCCCCGCTAGCCCGGTTATCAAAGTAATCGGTGTCGGCGGTGGCGGCGGCAACGCTGTCAACCACATGGTCAAGAGCAACATCGAAGGCGTCGAGTTCATCTGCGCCAACACCGATGCTCAAGCGCTGAAAAACATCGGCGCGCGGACCATCCTCCAACTGGGTACCGGCGTGACCAAGGGCCTGGGTGCTGGCGCGAATCCTGAGGTCGGCCGTCAGGCTGCCCTGGAAGACCGCGAGCGCATCGCTGAAGTCCTGGCCGGCACCAACATGGTGTTCATCACCACGGGCATGGGCGGCGGTACCGGTACCGGTGCAGCGCCGATCATTGCCGAAGTGGCCAAGGAAATGGGCATCCTCACCGTTGCGGTGGTGACCCGTCCGTTCCCGTTCGAAGGCCGCAAGCGCATGCAGATCGCCGATGAAGGCATCCGCGCGCTGAGCGAAAGCGTCGACTCGTTGATCACCATCCCCAACGAGAAGCTGCTGACCATCCTGGGCAAAGACGCCAGCCTGCTGTCGGCTTTCGCCAAGGCTGACGATGTACTGGCCGGTGCCGTTCGCGGTATCTCCGACATCATCAAGCGTCCAGGCATGATCAACGTCGACTTCGCCGACGTACGCACCGTGATGTCCGAAATGGGCATGGCGATGATGGGCACTGGCTGCGCCAGCGGTCCGAACCGTGCGCGCGAAGCCACCGAAGCGGCCATCCGCAACCCGTTGCTCGAAGACGTCAACCTGCAGGGCGCCCGTGGCATCCTGGTGAACATCACCGCCGGTCCGGACCTGTCCCTGGGCGAGTACTCCGACGTGGGTAGCATCATCGAGGCGTTCGCTTCCGACCACGCAATGGTCAAGGTCGGTACCGTGATCGATCCGGACATGCGTGACGAGTTGCACGTGACCGTGGTTGCTACTGGCCTGGGCGCGAAAATCGAGAAGCCGATGAAGGTGATCGACAACACCGTCCAGACTGCCATGGCCTCCCAGCCGCAACAGCAACCGGCCGCTCGTCAGGAAGCACCAGCGGTAAACTACCGTGACCTGGACCGTCCGACCGTCATGCGCAACCAGGCCCAGGCCGGCGCTGCGACTGCCGCGAAGATGAATCCGCAAGATGATCTGGATTACCTGGACATCCCGGCATTCCTGCGTCGTCAGGCCGATTGATGGAATGTATCAGGGGTATACGGGTGATTGGTGTTCAGCAAAGGTCTGGTCTGCTATCATCGCCAGCCTTTGTTGATACCAGTTCGCAATTTGCGCTGAAGCGGCCCATGCCATGATTAAACAACGCACCCTGAAGAATATTATCCGTGCCACAGGTGTCGGCCTGCACTCCGGCGAGAAGGTCTACCTGACCCTCAAGCCAGCGCCTGTCGATACCGGCATCGTGTTTTGTCGTGCCGACCTCGACCCTGTGGTGCAGATTCCTGCTCGCGCGGAAAACGTTGGTGAAACCACTATGTCGACCACGCTGGTCAACGGTGACACCAAAGTGGACACGGTGGAGCATTTGCTCTCGGCCATGGCTGGCCTGGGCATCGATAACGCCTACGTCGAGCTCTCCGCGTCCGAAGTCCCGATCATGGATGGCAGTGCCGGACCCTTCGTATTCCTGATTCAATCGGCTGGCCTGGAAGAACAGGACGCGGCCAAGAAGTTCATCCGCATCCTGCGGGAAGTGACAGTGGAAGACGGCGACAAGCGCGCCACTTTCGTCCCTTTCGAAGGTTTCAAGGTGAGCTTCGAGATCGATTTCGATCACCCGGTTTTCCGTGACCGCACCCAGAGTGCAAGCGTGGATTTTTCCAGCACTTCGTTCGTAAAAGAAGTCAGCCGCGCCCGTACCTTTGGTTTCATGAGTGACATCGAGTACCTGCGCAAGCACAACCTCGCACTCGGCGGCAGTGTTGAAAATGCGATCGTGGTCGATTCCGATGGCGTGTTGAACGAAGACGGCCTTCGTTATGAAGACGAATTCGTCAAGCACAAGATCCTCGATGCGATCGGCGACCTCTACCTGCTGGGCAACAGCCTGATTGGTGAGTTCAAGGGCTTCAAGTCCGGCCATGCACTGAACAACCAGTTGCTGCGCAAGTTGATTGAGCAGAAAGATGCTTGGGAAGTCGTGACGTTCGAAGACGCCAGCACCGCACCAATCTCTTACATGCGCCCTGTCGCGGCCGTGTAAGCAAAAAACCTCTCTAGTTTTTTAAAGGCTGCCTTTGGGTGGCCTTTTTTTATGCCTGGATGTCTTGTGGGCTGCGAAAGGCTTTTGTGGCGAGGGAGCTTGCTCCCGCTGGACTGCCGAAGGCTGCGATCTTTTGATCTTTCCCTTGAGACTCAGGTGCCTGGAAAAGATCGCAGCCTCGTTGCACTCGACAGCTCCTACAACGCGGCCCAGCGGGAGCAAGCTCCCTCGCCACAAAAGCAGGAGCAAGGCTTACATCGCGCAAACAACTCGATTGCGCCCGCTGGCCTTGGCCTGGTAGAGCGCCTTGTCCGCAGCAAGCAAGAGCTGTTGCAGCTCGCCATACGGCCCGTTCACCCAAGTGGCGATGCCGATACTCACCGTCATGGGCGCTTCACCCTCGACGACAGGTGGCAACTGCTCGACCGCGTCGCGAATGTTTTGGGCCATGGTGAAGGCGCCGGCGGTGGTGGTTTCCGGCAGCACCACCGAGAATTCTTCCCCGCCATAGCGCGCCGCCAGGTCGGCAGGGCGTCGGACGTGTTGGCCGATCAACTGCGCCAAGGTGCGCAGGGCTTCGTCGCCCTGCTGATGACCATGGCGATCGTTGAACGCCTTGAAGTGATCCGCGTCGATCATCAGGACAGACAGCGGTTGGCCCGAACGTTGGGCACGCTGCCATTCCTGATGCAACGTTTCGTCCAGCGTTCGACGATTGGCCAGGCCGGTGAGGGAGTCGACGGATGCCAATTGGGCCAGTTCCCGTTCGGCGACGTGGCGACGTCGCAACTCACGGCGCAGCAACCAGGTGAGCCAGAGCAGGCTTACGCACAGCGCGCCCGTGGCGCCACTGATCAGGAGCGCCGTACGTTGCCAGGAGGCGAAGACTTCCTGGGATGAGAGCGCGACCACGACGATCAGCGGTAAGTTACCGACCCGGGAAAAGGTATACAGGCGCTGTGTCTGATCGACGCTGGATATGCCGGAAAAGCTGCCGTTGCCTTCGCGCAGGATGCGCACGAAGTTCGGTCGATTGCTGAAGTTCTTGCCGATCATGTCGTCAGCCAAGGGCGGCTCCTGGGCCAGCAGCGTTCCGTCGCCGCTGACCAGGTTGACCGTGCCGCCGCGACCGATGTTCAGGCTTTTGAAAAGTTGGCTGAAATAGCTCAGGCGCATCGCGGCCTCGGCCACGCCCATGAACTCGCCCCGGTCGTCATCCAGGCGATAGCTGAAGCTGATGCGCCAGTCGTGCGGCTCGCTTCGAGCCCGGAACGGGGGACTGATCATCATGCTCGGGCTTGGGTCTTGGAGATGTGACTGGAAATATTCCCGTTCGGCGTAGTTGCCTTTGCGGGGCTCGACAGAGGCCGAGTCAGCAATTACATCGCCGCGTTTGTCGAGCAGAAGGATGTCGCCTTTATAGGGCGCTGCGGTGGCACGATCGAACAGGGCGAGGTGGCGGATCGTTGGCGAAACGTCCTTGAGGTCCTGGCGTTTTGCCGCGGCAATCAGGCCCTGCAATGAAACATCGTAGAGTTCTACGTTGCGCAGCACGTCGGCGTCGATCAGTTGCACGATGTTGCTCGCCGCACGTGTCGCCGCCTGCTCGGCGCTGGCGTGTTCTCGAATCAGCAGGAACGTCACGATACTCAGGATGGCAATGACAACCAGCGAGCTGGCCAGAACGAGAACCCGTTCCGAACGTATCAAAAACGGGATATTGCCGGGTGTTGCACTGCTCGCGCTCATGGTTCCGATCTGCATTGTCATGTGGCTGGGATCCTTCCCATAGGCTGCTCATCTACAACTGCCGATGACCGGTAGAGACAATACTGGCCTTTTGCAAGATTGTGCTCGGGACACTGGAATTGAGCAATCCACATCGTGGCTTATTTCAAGCCGGCAAACGGATTCCGAAGGTGTTTGCGCCGCCGTCACTGCGCACGAACACATCGCCACCATGCATCAGCGCGATCGCCTTGACGATGGCCAGCCCTAATCCATGGTTGGCGCCGCTGTTGCTGCGTGACGCATCCACCCGATAGAAGCGTTCGAACAGACGCGGCAAATGGTCGCCGGCGATGGGTTCGCCGGGGTTGGTGACGCCGAGGGTGACCTGGTCGCCAACGGCTTCGATGCGCACCTCGATCACCTGGCCGGGCGCGGTGTGCTGGACCGCGTTGCTGAGCAGGTTGATCAGGGCACGGCGCAGGTGGGCGATTTCGATGGTGGCTTGGGCATCGCCGCTGACGTGGACCTCGACCTGGGCGTCCTCCAGGATGAAATCCAGGTAGTCGAGGGTGGTGGCCACTTCACCGGCGAGGGACGTCGTGGTCAGCTTGGTGGCCTTGCTGCCCTGGTCCGCGCTGGCGAGGAACAACATGTCGTTGATGATGGAGCGCAGTCGCTCCAGTTCCTCGAGGTTCGATTGCAGCACCTCGAAATAATGCTCTGCCGAGCGCCCACGGGTCAGCGCCACCTGGGTCTGGCCGATCAGGTTGGTCAATGGGGAGCGAAGCTCATGGGCCACGTCGGCGTTGAACGATTCGAGCCGGGAGTACGCCTGTTCGACCCGATCGAGGGTGGCATTGAACGAATTGACGAACTGGCTGAGTTCCGGCGGCAATGGCGAGATTCGCAAGCGCCCGGAAAGGCGGGGTGGGGCCAGGCGTTGGGCTTCGTCCGATAGCTTGATGAGCGGCTTGAGGCCGATGCGCGCGACCCAATAACCCAGCAGCGATGCCAGCAGCACACCGATACAGGCCAGGCTCACCAGCGCCACCAACAAATGATGCTGGGTCTGATAGAAAGTCTCGGTGTCGATGCCGATGATGAAGCGCAGGGGCGGGCGTTGGTCCTTTGCCGGAAACTGGCTCACCAGGACTTTCATCGGATAATGCCGATCGGGCAACGTCAGGTCGTGCTTGCCCAACGGGCCTTGGGCAACGGCGCGAACCTGCGGATCGGGGTTCCCGTATTCAAAGCGTGGGTCGCCGCTGACGATCCAGAAGTGGATGCGCTTGTCTTCTTCGCCCAGCAACCGCAGCTTGTTGTTGATCTTCACCCAATGCTCTGGCGTGCCGAACCGACCCACCGTGGATTCCAGCACGCTGTAGCGGGCGTCGAGTTCCGCTTCCGGCAGCAGGCCCAGGCCTTTTTCGACCTGCTGGTACAAGGCGCCGCCAATCAGCAGGAATACCAGAGCTGCCACCAGGGTGAACATGCCGCTCAGGCGCAGCGCGATGCTGTTACTCACCTCGATTCTCCAGCACGTACCCCATCCCTCGGATGGTGTGCAGAAGCTTGTGCTCGAAGGGCCCGTCCAGCTTGGCCCGCAGGCGCTTGATCGCCACCTCGACGACGTTGGCGTCGCTGTCGAAATTGATGTCCCAGACCATTTCGGCAATGGCAGTCTTCGACAGGATTTCGCCTTGGCGACGGGCCAGGACGCTGAGCAGCGAGAACTCCTTGGCGGTCAGGTCCAGGCGCTGCCCAGCCCGGGTGGCCTTGCGGCTGATCAGGTCGATCCACAGGTCGGCAATGCTGACCTGCACCGGTTCGTGACCGCTGCTGCGGCGGGTCAGGGCTTGCAGGCGCGCCACCAGCTCGAGGAAGGAAAACGGCTTGCCCAGGTAATCGTCGGCACCGTCGCGCAGGCCCTTGATGCGGTCTTCGACCCGTTCGCGGGCGGTGAGCATGATGACCGGCGTCTGCTTGCGGGCGCGCAAGGCACGTAGCACGCCAAAACCGTCCAGGCCCGGCAGCATGACGTCGAGCACGATCACCGCGTAGTCGTTTTCCAGGGCCAGGTGCAGTCCCTCGACGCCGTCCGGCGCCACGTCCACGATGTAACCCTGTTCGGTCAGGCCGCGGTGCAGGTAGTCCGCGGTTTTTTCTTCGTCTTCGATGATCAGGACACGCATGGCCCGGCCTCAGTCTGCATTCGCCGGCACCGCCGTCGGCGCAGGGCCGGGCCGATGGGCAGCTCGATGGAACAGTCGCTCCAGCCACAAGTATATGACCGGTGTGGTGAACAAGGTCAGCGCCTGGCTGACCAGCAGGCCGCCCACGACCGCGATGCCCAACGGCTGGCGCAGTTCGGCGCCGGGGCCATAGCCGAGCATCAGCGGCAGCGCGCCGAGCAGGGCGGCGAGGGTGGTCATGATGATCGGGCGGAACCGGGTCAGGCAGGCTTGGAATATCGCCTCCTGGGGCGTCAGGCCGCCGTTGCGCTGGGCATCGATGGCGAAGTCGATCATCAGGATGCCGTTCTTCTTGACGATGCCGATCAGCAGCACCAGGCCGATCAACGCCATGATCGAGAAGTCCTGGCCCAGCAGCCAGAGCATGACCAGCGCGCCAAGGCCGGCCGAGGGCAGGGTGGAAATGATGGTCAGCGGGTGCACGAAACTCTCGTAGAGCACGCCGAGGATGATGTACACCGCCACCAGCGCCGCGAGGATCAGCCACGGCTGGCTTTTCAGCGAACTCTGGAACGCCTGGGCCGCGCCCTGGAAACTGCCGGTGATGGCGGCAGGCATGCCGATTTCGTTCTTGGCCTGGTCGAGCAGGCGCACCGCATCCCCCAACGCCACGCCTGGGGCCAGGTTGAACGAGAGGTTGGCGGCCGGGAACATGCCGTCATGGGCAATCGACAGCGGGCCGTTGGTGGGCGCATCGAAGCGGGCCAGGGCCGAAAGCGGCACCATTTCCCCGCTCAGCGGCGAGCGCAGGTAGAAGTACGCCAGGCTCTCGGCCTTGCCACGCTGTTGGGTGTCCAGTTCGAGAATCACGTTGTACTGGTTGGTCTCGGTCTGGAACTCGTTGATCTGCCGCTGGCCGAACGCGTCGTACAGCGCCTGGTCGACGTCGGTGGCGGTGAGGCCGAAGCGTGCCGCTGCACTGCGGTCGATGTTGATGTGGGTGATGCTGCCGCCCAGTTGCAGGTCGTTGGAAATATCACGGAACGCCGGAATGCTGCGCAGTTTGTCGGTGAGTTTCTGCGTCCAGGCATTGAGCGTCGGCCCGTCATTGCTCTTGAGCACGTACTGATACTGGGCGCGGCTCGGGCCGGAGCTGAGGTTGATGTCCTGCCCGGCCCGCAGGTACAGCACGACGCCAGGGATCTTCTGCAATTTAGGGCGGATACGGTCGATGAAGCCGCTGGCCGATACATCGCGCTCGCCCCGGGGCTTGAGGGCGATCCAGAAGCGGCCGTTGGCGATGGTCTGGTTGTTGCCCGAGACGCCGACCGAATGGGAAAAGGTCTGCACCGCCGGGTCGGCGGCGACGATCTCGGCCAGGGCCTTGTGCTTGGCCACCATGTCCGGGAACGACACGTCGGCGGCGGCTTCGCTGGTGCCCAGCACCAGGCCGGTGTCCTGTACCGGGAAGAACCCCTTGGGGATGAACACGTAGCCCACCACTGCAAGCGCGAGGGTCAGGCCGAACGCGCCGATCATCAGTTTCTGGTGAGCCAGGGCCCGGCGCAGGCCTCGCTCATAGCCACCCAGCAGGCGCTCGCCGAAACCTGGACGATCATGGGCGTGGTGTTTCGGCGCGCGCATGAACAGCGCGGCCAGGGTTGGCGCCAGCGTCAGGGACACCACCACCGAAATCAGGATCGTCGAGGTGGCAGTCAGGGCGAATTCCTTGAACAGCCGTCCGACCACACCGCCCATGAACAGCAGCGGAATGAACGCCGCCACCAGTGAGAAGCTGATGGACACCACGGTGAAGCCGATTTCCCCGGCGCCCTTGATGGCCGCCTCGCGCATGCCTTCGCCGGTCTCCAGGTGCCGGTGGATGTTCTCCACCACCACGATGGCGTCGTCCACCACGAACCCCACCGAGATGACGATCGCCACCAGGGTCAGGTTGTTCAGGCTGAATCCCATCACGTACATCAGGGCGAAACTGGCGGTCAACGACACGCCGAGCACCGCCGAGACAATCAGCGTCGCCGAGAGCTGGCGCAGGAACAGCGCCATTACCGCCACCACCAGCAGCACCGCGATCAGCAGGGTGATTTCCACTTCATGCAACGAGGCGCGGATGGTCTGGGTGCGATCGATCATCACCTTGACCTGTATCGCGGCGGGGAGCATGGCTTCCAGGGTGGGCAGGGCGGCCTGGACGCGGTCGACGGTCTCGACGATGTTCGCGCCCGGCTGGCGGAAGATGACCAGGTTGACGCCGGGTTGATCATCGGACCAGGCCTGGACGTAGGCGTTTTCCGAACCGTTGACGACCTTGGCGATGTCCTTGAGATGAACCGGCGCGCCGTCCCGGTAGGACACGATCAGCTCCCCGTATTCCTCGGGCTTGAACAATTGGTCGTTGGTGGACAGCGTGGAAATGCTCGACTCACCGTACAGCGCGCCCTTGGCGAGGTTGAGGCTGGCCTGCTGGAGTGACAGACGAATATCGGCCAGGGTCAGTCCAATCGCCGCGAGTCGGTCGGCAGACGCCTGGACCCGGATCGCCGGACGCTGCTGGCCGGTAATGTAGATTTGTCCGACGCCATCGATCTGGCTGATCTGGCGGGCGAGCAGCGTCTCGACGTAATCGCTCAATTCGGTGCCTGGCATCAGGTCCGAGCTGATGCTGAGGATCAGTACCGGGCTATCGGCCGGGTTGACCTTGCGCCAGGTCGGCAGGTTCGGCATGTCATTGGGCAACTTGCCGGCGGCGGTGTTGATGGCCGCCTGCACTTCCTGGGCGGCGGTATCGATGCTCTTGTCGAGGCTGAACTGCAGGATCAGGTTGGTCGAGCCCAATGCACTGCTCGAGGTCATCTGGGTGATGCCGGGAATGGCGCTGAATTGCACTTCCAGCGGGGTCGCCACCGACGACGCCATGGTTTCGGGGCTGGCACCGGGCAACTGCGCATTGACCTGGATGGTCGGGAATTCCGCCTCGGGCAACGGCGCGACAGGCAGCCGCGGAAAGGCGATCAACCCAAGCAGCACCAAGGCGAACGTCAGCAGCACCGTAGCGATGGGGTGATCGATGCACCAGGCTGATATCGAACCGCGGCCTTTCATGGCTGTGCCTGCCCGGTCTTGGCGAGGGCGGGTGGATCGCTGAACACCTGGATGGTGGCACCGGGTTTGAGGCGTGACTGGCCGTCGCTCACCAATTGATCACCGGGGTTTACGCCTTTGATGATGTGCATGCCGCTGTCCTGGTACACCATTTCCACCGGCACGCTTTCTACCTTGTCGCCCTGGACCCGATACACGAAGTGTTGCTCCAACCCGCGTTGGACCACGGTCGGCGGTACCACCAGCGCACCCTTGTCGATCGCGGTCTGGATTTTCAGCGTCACCAGTTGCCCCGGCCAGAGCCGTTGGGCGGCGTTGTTGAATTCGGCCTTGGCGCGCAGGGTTCCGGTGTTGGTGTTGATCTGATTGTCGATGAGGCTGAGGCGTCCCTCGCCTAGCAACTCTCCGGTGGCGCCGTCGGCACCGATGTAGGCCTTGACCAGGGCCTGGTCGGGGGCGGCGATCAATCGCTGCAGCGTCGGCAGCATTTGTTGCGGCAACGAGAACTCCACGGCGATCGGGTCGATCTGGGTCACGGTGAACAAACCTTCGGCATCGCTGGCGCGCAGGAAGTTGCCTTCGTCCACGTTACGAATGCCGACGCGACCGGTCACCGGGGAGCGGATCTGCGTGTAGGACAGTTGCACCTGCGCGGAGTCGATGGCCGCCTGGTTTCCTTGGGCCGTGGCCTTGAGCTGATTGACCAGCGCTTGTTGTTGGTCGTAGGTCTGCTTGGATACGCCGTCGTCGACGCTCAGTAGTTTGTAACGCTTGAGATTGACTTGGGCCACGGCGAGTTGTGCCTGGCTCTCGCCGAGCTGGGCGCGGGCCTGGTCGAGACTGGCGCGGATGGAGCGGTCGTCGATGGTCGCCAGCAAATCCCCCTTCCTGACCAGCTGTCCTTCCTTGACCAGCAGCTTGGTGAGAATGCCGTCGATCTGCGGACGGATCACCACGCTGTGCAGCGACAGGACCGTGCCGATGCCGCTGGCAAAGCGCGGCACATCCTTTTCGACCACGCTCACGACCCTTACCGGCACGGCGCTCGCACCACTGGGTTTGGTGGCGACGGGCTTCATCGAGAACCACAGGACCAGCGCCCCCAAGGCGACCAACAGCGCGACGAGCAGGAACGTTTTTTTCTGAATGTGCATGGATGCGAAGAGCCGGTTCGGGACGATGGGATTTCTATCTGTCTTATATAGCGTTGCGAGGCGGTCAGGAAGGTGACGGCTAGCTGTCAGGGCTGTCAGTTTCGTCCCGGTTTTCCGTCAGACGGAACGTCACGCTTGAATCTGCTTCGTGGCACCGCGATTTCGGGCAGGTATACTGCTGCGTTTCGCGGCTCGGCCACCGAGCCACGCATACTCAATTGTGGCGAGGGAGCTTGCTCCCGCTTGAGTGCGAAGCGCTCACAGAAATGGGGCCGCTTCAGCCCAGCGGGAGCAAGCTCCCTCGCCACGGGTTGTTGTCCCACTCAAGTGAATAATCCCAATGACTTCCCCAATACCATCGCCCGCGGATGAACGCTTGCAAGGCGAGTCGTCTGGCCAGACGGACAGTAATGTTGCCAGCGTCGACGACAGCAAGGCGGCGATCCCGGCCTTCAAGTTCCCGTTCAAGCCCGGTGAACTGGTAGCCGCCAAAGGTGCCGGGCAACAGCCCTGGTACAAGAACGGCGCGAAGAACGGCCACACCAAGACTCCGGGGGCCGCGCCGCCCGGTACCCGTCGTTCGATGGGCAAGCGCTGAGATCTTCCTCCGTATACGGTCGCGGATTCAGTTCGCAACCCGTGCCCCGGTCAGGCTTCCACTCAATTCATAGGCCGTCAGTTCGGCCTGGTGCGCCGCGAGGATTTCCGGCAACGAGCCTCGCAGGTACTCGACCCACGTCTTGATCTTCGCATCCAGGTATTGGCGCGACGGGTAGATGGCGTAGAGGTTCAGCTCCTGGGAACGGTAGTTGGGCATGACCCGCACCAGCGTGCCGTTGCGCAAGCCTTCGATGGCGGCATACACCGGCAACACCCCCACACCCATGCCGCTGGTGATCGCGGTTTTCATCGCATCGGCGGAATTCACCAGGAACGGTGAGCTGTTGATGGTGACCATTTCCTGGCCTTCCGGGCCGTCGAACACCCACTTCTCCAACGGAATGACCGGGCTGACCAGGCGCAGGCAGGCGTGGTTGAGCAGGTCGCTGGGTTTCTGTGGGCAGCCGCTGGCTTTCACATAGCCAGGCGATGCGCAGACGATGCTGTAGGTGATCCCCAGGCGCTGGGAGACGAAGCCCGAATCCGGCAGTTCGCTGGCGAGCACGATGGAAACGTCGTAGCCCTCGTCGAGGATGTCCGGCACGCGGTTGGCCAGGGTCAGGTCGAAGGTCACGTCCGGATGGGTCTTGCGATACCGGGCGATGGCATCGATGACGAAGTGCTGGCCGATACCGGTCATGGTGTGGACCTTCAACTGCCCGGCCGGGCGCGCGTGGGCGTCGCTGGCCTCGGCTTCCGCTTCCTCGACATACGCCAGGATCTGCTCGCACCGCAGCAGGTAGCGCTTGCCGGCCTCGGTCAGGGCGATGCGCCGGGTCGTGCGGTTGAGCAGGCGGGTTTGCAGATGGGCTTCCAGGTTGGAAACCGCACGCGAGACATTGGCTGTGGTGGTATCAAGCTGCACGGCGGCAGCGGTGAAGCTTCCGGCTTCGGCAACACAGCTGAACGCGCGCATGTTTTGCAAAGTGTCCATGGAGGGCTCTCTTGGAAGGTGGCAAATTGTGACATGAAGTTACAGCGCTACGGGACCCCGACTAATGGATTATCGCGTTTACGGTAACAAAGATTCGCAGAAAGGTCGGCTTATCGCCGTTGGGGTCGGTCCCTAGAATTGCTGCCACTGCAGGATCGGTCTGGCTTCAGAGGACCTGTGGGAGCGAGCTTGCTCGCGATGAGGCCTTCACTGACGACACGTGAGGTGAATGCCAGGACGCCATCGCGAGCAAGCTCGCTCCCACAGGTTTGCCGTCATCCGCAGACCGTCGTCATGCCCTTTATTTTTCAGGAAGTTAGCGCCAGTGCCGCGTTGCATCAGCAGAGAGTTGAAGACTCTCAGTGTTTGGGTTTTGACGTTGACCATCAGCGGTTGCATCGGCACGGGGGGGATTGCACCGCAAGGCGAGGCATTGTCGCCCAACCAATTGGCAACCGACGAAGCGATTCGCGAGGCCGCCCGCGACGCCCACTGGCCGACTCGCCAGTGGTGGAAAGCCTATGGCGACCCGCAACTCGATCGCTGGATCGAGCAGGCCGTGCAAGACAGCCCGAGCCTGGCGGTCGCCGCCGCCCGGGTGCGTCAGGCCAGGGCCATGGCCGGTGTCGCCGAGGCGGCCGAGTCGGTGCAGATCAATGGCGAGTCGACGCTCAAGCGCCACAACTGGCCGACCGATCAGTTCTACGGCCCGGGCGAGTTGGCCAATACCACCACCTGGGACAACAACGCCGGCCTGGGCCTGAGCTACGCCCTGGACCTGTGGGGGCGCGAGCGCAACGCCAGCGAGCAGGTTGTCGACCTGGCCCACGTCAGCGTTGCCGAGGCGCGGCAGGCACAGTTGGAGTTGCAGAACAACATCGTGCACGCCTATATCCAGTTTTCGCTGCACTACGCCCAGCGCGATATTGTTGCCGCGACGCTCCGTCAGCAGGCGCAGATTCTCGAACTGGCGCAGAAACGCCTGGACGGTGGCATCGGCACCCACTTCGAGGTCAGCCAGGCCCAGGCGCCGCTACCCGAAACCCATCGTCAGCTCGACGCCCTCGACGAAGCGATTGCCTTGAGCCGCAACCAACTGGCCGCGCTGGCGGGCAGGGGGCCGGGCGACGGCGCGGGCCTGCAACGTCCCACCCTGGTGTTGGGAGCCCCATTGAAATTGCCGTCCGCGTTGCCCGCCGAACTGCTCGGCCAGCGCCCGGATGTCGTGGCCGGACGTTGGCAGGTGGCGGCCCAGGCCCGGGGCATCGATGTCGCCCGGGCCGGTTTCTATCCCAACGTCGACCTGGTGGGCAGCCTGGGCTACATGGCCACCGGCGGCGGGGCGCTGGAGTTCCTGACCGGCAAGAAACTCACCTACAACGTCGGCCCGGCGATCTCGCTGCCGATCTTCGATGGCGGACGCCTGCGCTCGCAGTTGGGCGAGGCGGCCGCGGGTTACGACATCGCCGTGGCGCATTACAACCAGACGTTGGTGAGCGCGCTCAAGAGCATTTCCGACCAGTTGATTCGCCGCGAGTCGATGGACAAACAACAGGTTTTCGCCGCCGAGTCCGTCGCCGCCGCCCAGCGCACCTACGACATTGCGATGGTCGCGTTCCAGCGCGGGCTCACCGACTACCTCAATGTGCTCAACGCCCAGAGCCTGTTGTTCAAGCAACAACAGGTGCAACAACACGTGGAGGCGGCGCGCCTGAGTGCCCATGCCGATCTCGTAACGGCGCTGGGTGGCGGGCTGGAGGCGGGCAGCGACATGCCTGTGGCACGCGCTGTCCCGTGGCGAGGGAGCTTGCTCCCGCTGGACCCTGTAGGAGCTGTCGAGCGAAGCGAGGCTGCGATCTTGTTCCAGGCAATTGAGTCGCAAGCGAAAGATAAAGATCAAAAGATCGCAGGCTTCGCCAGCTCCTACAGAGCCCAGCGGGAGCAAGCTCCCTCGCCACGATGCTGAGTATCCTCCCGTGACCTGTTTACTCTGGCTCCGTCGCCTCGAATGGCGCCGTGGTTTCTTCGACTGGGCCCGCAGCGACGGCGTGACCTGGGTCTATATCTTCAAGGTCTTGCTGGCCGCTTTCCTGACGTTGTGGCTGGCGATGCGCCTGGAATTGCCCCAGCCACGCACGGCGATGATCACCGTATTCATCGTCATGCAGCCCCAGAGTGGCCAGGTTTTCGCCAAGAGTTTCTACCGTCTGCTCGGCACCTTGGCCGGCTCGGCGGTGATGGTTGCGTTGATCGCCTTGTTCGCCCAGAACACCGAGCTGTTCCTCGGCTGCCTGGCGATCTGGGTTGGCATTTGCTCGGCGGGCGCGGCGCGTTATCGCAATTTCCGCGCCTATGGTTTCGTGCTGGCCGGCTACACCGCGGCGATGATCGGCCTGCCGGCCCTGGCCCATCCGGAAGGCGCCTTCATGGCGGCGGTCTGGCGCGTATTGGAAATCTCCCTGGGGATCCTCTGTGCCACCGCCGTCAGCGCCGCGATCCTGCCGCAAACCGCCAGTGCCGCCATGCGCAACGCGCTCTATCAGCGCTTTGGTGTGTTCGCCCTGTTCGTCACCGATGGCTTGCGCGGGCGCAGCCAACCCGAGATATTCGAGGCGCGCAACGTTGGTTTCATCGCCGAGGCGGTGGGGCTGGAAGGCCTGCGCAGCGTGACCGTGTTCGAAGACCCGCACATGCGCCGGCGCAACGGTCGGCTCAGTCGCTTGAACAGCGAGTTCATGAGCCTGACCACGCGTTTCAACGCCTTGCACCAATTGCTCGAACGGTTGCGCACCGGCGCGGCGGACTCGGTGGTAAGCGCCATCAGGCCCGGCTTGCACACCTTGGCCGAGCTGTTGGATGGCTTCAGCGCAAGGGCCTTGACCGATGCCGATGCGGCACGCCTGGCAGCGGCGCTGGCTGATTACAAGGCCGACTTGCCAGCCCAGGTGCGCCGATTGCGTGCGCAATTCCAGAAGACGGATCCCAGTGACGCGCAGCAACTGGATTTCCACACCGCTTATGAGCTGCTGTATCGCTTTGTCGAAGACCTGCATGGCTACGCCCAGACCCATGCTTCCCTGGCCGAGCATCGCCATGAACGGGAACGTTGGGATGAGCCGTTCGTGTCGCAGACCAACGGCTTGGCGGCAGCCGCTTCCGGTTTTCGCGCCGCCTTCATCCTGCTGGTGCTGGGCAGCTATTGGGTCGCCACGGCCTGGCCGAGTGGCGCGACCATGACGATGATCGCCGCCGCCACCGTCGGGCTGTCCGCGGCTACGCCGAACCCCAAGCGCATGGCGTTCCAGATGGCCTGCGGCACGTTGTTCGGGGCGCTGGTTGGCTTCGTCGAGATGTTTTTCGTCTTTCCCCTGATCGACGGTTTCCCCTTGCTCTGCGTGATGTTGGCGCCGGTGATCATGCTGGGCGCTTTCCTCGGTTCTCGACCGCAGCACGCCGGGGTCGGGTTGGGGCTGCTGATTTTTTTCAGCACCGGTTCCGTGCCGGACAACCTGGCGGTTTATAACCCCTACACCTTCATCAACGATTACATCGCAATGATCCTTGGCATGCTGGTGTGTGCCGCCGCTGGCGCGATCATCCTGCCGCCCAACAGCCGCTGGATGTGGCGCCGGCTCGAACAGGACCTGCGCGAACAAGTGGTGTTCGCCATCAGCGGCAAGCTCAAGGGCTTGGCCTCGGGTTTCGAGAGCCGCAGCCGGGACTTGCTGCACCAGGCCTACGGGCTGGCGGCGGGCCAACCTCAGGTGCAACGGAATTTGTTGCGCTGGATGTTCGTGGTGCTGGAAGTCGGCCACGCGATCATCGAGTTGCGCAAGGAGCAGGCGACGCTGCCGGTGCATCCGGCCTATGCCGAAAGCCAGCCATGGCGCCAGGCGATCCGAGTGATGGGACGCGCGCTGGTGCGGCTGTTCCGCCAACCGAGCCAGAGCAATCTGGAGCGCGCACTCGTGGCGGTGGATCACGCCATTGGCCGCGTGCAGGCCACCGACGAACCGTTCGCCCCGCACTTCGACACCTCGGCCCTGCGTCGGGTGAAAAGCTACCTGCATTTCATCCGGACCTCGCTGCTCGACCCGCAATCGCCCTTGGCGGCTTACACCGCGCCGCCTCCCCAGGAACTTGAACATGCCCCGTGAAGTCGCCTTCCACGGCGTTTACATGCCCACCATGACCCTGATGTTCTTCATCGCCGCCGGCCTGGCCTGGACGTTGGACCGTTTCCTCTCGGGGTTGGATCTGTACCGTTTTTTCTGGCACCCGGCGCTGCTGCGCCTGAGCCTGTTCACCTGCCTGTTCGGCGCGCTGGCGCTGACGGTCTACCGTTGAGATCGATGCGATGAAAAAGTTTTTCAGCCTGCTGGCGACGCTGCTGGTGCTGGCCTTGGCACTGTGGATCGGCCGTACGCTGTGGGTGCATTACATGAACACGCCCTGGACCCGCGATGGGCGGGTGCGGGCCGACATCATCAATGTCGCCGCCGACGTCAGTGGCGAAGTGGTCGAGGTGCCGGTGCGCGACAACCAGTTGGTGAAAAAGGGCGACCTGCTGATGCGCATCGATCCCGAGCATTACCGCATCGCGGTGAAACAGGCACGCTCCCTGGTGGCGTCGCGCAAGGCCACCTGGGAAATGCGCAAGGTCAATGCCCACCGACGCGCCGACCTCGACAGCTTGGTGATTTCCCGGGAAAACCGTGACGACGCCAGCAACATCGCCGACTCGGCGCTGGCCGACTACCAGCAGGCCCAGGCGCAACTGGAGGCGGCCGAGCTGAACCTGGCTCGCACCGAGGTTCGCGCGGCGGTAGACGGTTACGTCACCAACCTCAACGTGCACCGTGGCGACTACGCGCGGATCGGCGAGGCAAAAATGGCCGTGGTGGACATGAATTCGTTCTGGGTCTACGGCTTCTTCGAAGAAACCAAGTTGCCCAAGGTGCGGATGGGTGATTCCGCGCAGTTGCAGCTGATGAGCGGCGAGGTGCTCAAGGGGCATGTCGAAAGCATTTCCCGAGGGATCTACGACCGTGACAACCCCGAGAGCCGCGAATTGATCGCCGACGTGAACCCGACCTTCAACTGGGTTCGCCTGGCGCAGCGGGTACCGGTGCGCATTCACCTGGACGAAGTGCCGGACGATGTACTGCTGGCGGCGGGGATGACCTGTACGGTGGTGGTAGAACCCCGCAATCACCGCTAATCCCCTGTGGCGAGGGACTCACTCTCGCCGGGCCCCGTAGGAGCTGGCGAAGCCTGCGATCTTTTGATCTTTATCTTTCGCTTGCGCCTCAATTGCCTGGGACAAGATCGCAGCCTCGCTTCGCTCGACAGCTCCTACGCGCAGCCGAGCGGGAGCAAGCTCCTTCGCCACAACGGCAAATAAAACCGGAATGGTTACAGTAACCGACCCAACCCAAACCGCTTCATCAAACCTTTCTCCAGCAATCCCTTGGGCAGCAGGCCGGCCATCAACGGCAACGCCCGGCTGCCGTTGCCCAGGCGCAACAGGCGGGCTGGCTTGGGTTGCCGTACGGCTTTGAGCAGCGCGGCGGCGAATTCGCTGGCCGGGGTCGGGTTGTCCTGGGAGGCCTTGGCGCGGGCGCGAATGCCGTCACGCAGGGGCCACCAGGGCGATTGTTCGCTGATGAGTTGCTCGGCTTCATGCCCTGCATTCTTGGCGAAGCTTGAGGCGATGGCGCCGGGCTGGACCTCCATCACCCGAATGCCGAACGGTGCCAGCTCCATGCGCAGCGCATCGCTCAAGGCATGCACCGCAGCCTTGGAGGCGCAGTAGGCGCCGGCAAATGGCGTGACCAGTACGCCGGACACGCTGCCGATATTCACCACCAATCCCCTGGCCCGGCGCAGTACGGGAAAGAGCGCGCGGGTCACGCCGACGATGGCGAACACGTTCGTCTCGAACTGGCGCTGCATGGCCGGCACGCCGCCGTCCAACAGCGGGCCCATGGCGCCATAACCGGCGTTGTTGACCAGCACATCGAGGCCGCCATGTTGTTGATTGATCCGTTCGCCCAATTGCTCCAGCGCCTCGCCGTCATTGACGTCCAGTTGCACGGCGGTGAACCCGGCGGCGCTGAGCTGCGCCACGTCCTCGGGCTTGCGCGCACTGGCCCAGACCTGATAACCCGCCACCTTGAAGGCCTCGGCGAGGGCACGGCCGATGCCGCTGGAACATCCGGTAATCAACACAACGGGCATGGCGCATTCCTTAGGCAAAAGGGGACATTGATCAGTTGGAGAAACTACCCTGCAATCGCTCGGCGCGAAACTCCAGGGTCTGCGGGCGATAGCCGGGGCGCAATGGCGGGATCGGCAAGCAGTCCTGCCAATCGGCGCCGGGCTGCAAGTCGCCGGGGCCGCGATAGCGCGGTGAACTGTAGAGGTTGTCGGCGAGGTTGAGGGTGTCGCCGGGCGCATAAGCTGCGATTCGCCAGCGCAGCTCCGTCAGCGGTACATCGTTGCCATTGTGGATTTTCAACAGCAGCGGTCGGTCCGCGGGACACTGTTCGGGGGCGTAGGCGATGTGCAGGTCCAGGCGAGCCAGTTGCCGGGTCTCGCGGGTCTCTTCCCAGAGCACCCACGCCGCCACCAGCCCCAGCCCGACGAATGCCGCCAGGGAAATTGGCAAGGCCTTGGCCGGGTAGCGCAACAGCAGGATGAGCCAGGTGATGACCAGCAGGGCGCCGATAAGCATGCGTGAAACCTCCGTTGTCGTCGCTACATCCTACCCACAGAGGTGGAAGATGGATATTCGTCGTCAGGGACACCCGGGGCCGTCCGGGCGATCCGGGAGCGGTCGCGCCCATCGACGGTCCGCAGGGCCTTGGCCAGATCTGGTTACAAAACCCTGCCTGAGCGCCAGTGACAGGTCCGGCATGGACACTATGCTTTGCAGATCATTCATGTTTGCCGGGCTCACCCACTTCAATGCTGTCCTCTCTGCATCAATATACGCCTACCCTCACCGCCACCGATCCACGGGGCCTGGTCATTCGCAACGTCGCCTATCATCGCGCGTCGGCGGGGGTCGAGCCCGATGCGCATATCCACCGCCAGACGTTCGGCCCTTCCGGCCTGCTGCTCGAGCAGTGGGATCCGCGCTTGTTCCAGTTGCATCGCGGCCGGCGCGATACCGGTCCCGCTCAGTGCGGCGTCCACAGCCTGTCCGGCCAGTCCCTGCGCACTGACAGCGCGGATGCCGGTTGGCGAGTGGTCTTGTGGGGCGCGTCCGGCCAGCGGCTCGATGACTGGGACGGTCGCGGTGCCCATCGGCAGCGCGAATACGACCGGCTGCTGCGTCCGGTCGCCGTGTATGAAAAGGACGCGGGAGAACCGGCGTTGCGCTGCGTCGAACGATTGGGTTATGGGGGCGACTCGGCCGATCACAGGGCGCGCAATCGCTGCGGCAGGCTGGTTCATCACGCCGATCCGGCCGGCAAACTAGTGTTCGCGCGTTATGACCTGTTGGGCCAGGTCACCTTGCAGAGTCGCCGGTTTCGGCGCGAGGTGGAGAGGGCAGACTGGCCGGCAATGGCTACGCAACGCCGCGTGCTGCTGGAAGATCAGGTATTCGCCACTCGCTGGCGGCGCAATGCCGTGGGGGATGTTATTGGGCAACTCGACGCCCGGGGCAATCGCCAGGGCTTGAGTTACGGGCTCGATGGTCGGCTGCGGCGCATCGAGCTGACGCCCAGGCAAGGCACGCGTCAGACGGTAATGGATGAATGCGTCTATGACGCATGCGGCGAATTGATATCCGAGCGCGCCGGCAACGGCGTCCGCAGTGTCCGCGTCTATCGCCCTGAAGACGCCCGTCTTGTGCAAATGCGCTCCTGGCACTCGACTGTCGGCCTCCTTCAGGACCTGCGCTATCGCTACGATCCGGTGGGCAATGTGTCGAGCATCGAGGATCGGGCTCGACCGATCCATTACTTCGCCAATCAGGCGATCGAACCGGTCAGTCGTTATCGTTACGACACGCTTGGCCGGTTGATCGAAGCCACAGGTTGGGAGACCGGCACGTCCAGCCAGGGGCCGGCCCGTCCCGACGACCCTCGGGCGCGCTCCCGTTACCGGCAGATCTATCACTATGACCACAGCGGCAACCTGTTGGATCTGCTTCATCAGGGGGGCCAGGACCACGGTCGTCGGCTGGTCGCGTCGTCAGCGAGCAATCGATGCCTGGCGACGCGTGGCGATCATGTCCCCACGCAGGAGAACCTGCGCGACGGCTTCGACGCCAACGGTAATTTGTTGCAACTGCAGCCAGGGCAGGTGCTGACCTGGAACGTGCGCAATCAATTGCAGGAAGCGGTGGTGGCGTCGCGTAAAGGCGGCGCTGACGATCGCGAGCGTTATGTCTACGACGCCGACGGGATCCGTGTGCGCAAGATCAGCGAGGTACAGGTCGGTCCCCGTGTCTTGAGAGCAGAGGTTTGCTATCTGCCGGGATTGGAGCTGCGCATGAACAGCGCCACCGGCGAGCGCTTGCAAATCATGACCATCAATACCGGCCACGGCACGGTTCAGGTGCTGCACTGGGAAGATCAGCCACCCAAGGGCATGCCCAGCCATGCCTGGCGCTACTGCCGGGCCGACCATCTGCAATCCTCTTGCCTGGAGCTGGACAGCCTGGGGCGGGTGATCAGCCGCGAGACCTATCACCCCTTCGGAACGACAGCGGCAATCGAGCGAGGCGACTCGCCTGCCCAGAGCTATCGAATCCACCGTTATTCAGGCAAGGAACGCGATGCGACGGGGCTTTATTGCTATGCGCTTCGGTATTACATACCGGGATGGCAGCGATGGTTGAGTCCGGATCCGGCGGGCGATGTCGACGGGTTGAATCGGTATGGGTTCGTACAGAACAACCCCATCACCCGCCTTGACCGGGACGGACTGACGGGCTGGCCGTTCAACCGTCGTTCAGATGGATTTCGCGCCATGATCGAGATTTATAAACGCCCAAGCGTCAACGGGCTCCGTGCGTATCAGGGCTGGGAAGGTCAACTGTTTCTTGCGCGACTCGAGAGCCTGCAATGGCGCGCGGACGCTCCTCCCGGCATCGGCGAGTATGCGGAAGGCGGGGACGGGGTGTCGGATCACCTCAACAGCTACCTACGGGGTGTGCCGATCGAAAGGAACGTGGCGGATCTGAGGCAAACCGCAATGGCCGTGAGGCAAATGCGGGCTGAGGTGGAGCGACAGCCTGATTACTTTGGTTTCGCCTACCGTGCGGCACGGGGGCCGGCGGAGACTTTTGGCAAACACATCAAGGTCGGAAGCACGGTGGTCGACGCAGCTTTCATGTCCGCCAGCGTGATACCACACAGCGCGATCCAATGGCTGGAAACCTGGACAGACCGCAGGCCGGACGCAACACCGGGCCAGCAACGCGTACTGCTGGTGTTCGACAGGCAGGTGCGCAAGAAAGTGGCCGCCACGGATTTCCTGGCCGACCATGTATTGATCCCGCCGCTCACGCTGCTCCAAGTGACGAAGATACACACGATCCGCCCGGGGCCTGCCGATGCCGGGGTGACGGTGGTCAAGTTGAAGCCGGCCGTTCACGCTGACCGGCACAAGGTGCGAAGTCTCTGGGATGGCAGGGTGCTGAAACCTGCGCTTAACCCGGGGCTACTGAGCAGGATTCGCTCGAGGCTCCGGCGATAAGTCGGCAACGAGACACGCCGACGCTGAGGAAGAAACGGGGCGTGCTCGGCATCGAAAGAGTACGGTCATGCGTTGAGTTCCGAAGGCCAACAGGACGAAGTGATGGAACCCTCAAAAAAGCCCCCACCCAACCCGCTGCGGATAGGGGACGCAGTGGGCTGGATGGGGGCTTCTTGTTCGACTGATCGTTGCTACTGATCGTTACTGCGCGATGGTCTTCACCGACACGCCGCGTTCGATCGGGGTCGAGCGTCCATAGATATCCTCGAAGCGCTCGATGTCGTCTTCGCCCAGGTAGCTACCGGACTGCACTTCGATGATTTCCAGCGGGATCTTGCCCGGGTTGCGCAGGCGGTGGACCGACGCGATCGGGATGTAGGTCGACTGGTTTTCAGTGAGCAGGAACACGTTCTCGTCGCAAGTCACTTCGGCGGTGCCGCTGACCACGATCCAGTGTTCGGCGCGGTGGTGGTGCATCTGCAGCGACAGGCACGCGCCCGGCTTGACCGAGATGTGCTTGACCTGGAAACGACCGCCCATGTCCACCGAGTCATAGGAACCCCACGGACGATAGACCTCGCAGTGGTTCTGGGTTTCGGTGCGGCCTTGGGCGTTGAGGGTGTTGACCAGTTGCTTGACGCCTTGGACCTTGTCCTTGTGGGCGATCATCATGGCGTCCTTCGTCTCGACCACGACGATGTTGTCCAGGCCGATTACCGACACCAGCTTGCCGTTGCCGTGGATCATGCAGTTGCGGCTGTCCTGGATCACCACGTCGCCCTTGGTGACGTTGCCGTTGGTGTCCTTGGCGTTGACTTCCCACAGCGATGCCCAGCAACCGACGTCGCTCCAGCCGGCCGACAGCGGCACCACGCAGGCGCGCTGGGTTTTTTCCATCACGGCGTAGTCGATGGAGTTGTCCGGGCAGCAGGCGAAAGTGGCTTCGTCGAAAGTGATGGTGTCGTTGGTCTGCTCGCTGCGCTCCAGGGTCAGCAGGCAGGTGTCGTAGATGTCCGGATCGTGTTTTTTCAGCTCTTCGAGGAAGCGGCTGGCGCGGAACAGGAACATGCCGCTGTTCCAGAAGTAACCGCCGGCTTCGACGAACTCGGTGGCGCGCTTGACGTCGGGTTTTTCGACGAAGTGCGACACGCGGCTCACGCCTTCAGGCAGCAGGACGTCGTTGGTCGACTTGATGTAGCCATAGCCGGTTTCCGGCTTGGTGGCCGGTACGCCGAACAGCACCATTTCGCCACGCTCGGCCGCCACGGTGGCCAGGGCCAGTGCGCGTTGCAGGGCTTTCTGGTCTTCGATGACGTGGTCGGCTGGCAGTACCAGCATCAGTTCGTCGCGGCCTTCGTTGACCAGCATCATCGCGGTCAGGGCCACCGCTGGCGCAGTGTTGCGACCGAACGGTTCCATCAGGATGCGCTGGGCTTCCAGGTTCTGGGCCGACAGCTGCTCGTTGACGATGAAGCGGTGCTCTTTGTTGCAGACCACGATCGGCGTGTCCATGCCTTCGAACACCAGGCGCTCGAGGGTCTGTTGGAACAGGGTGTGTTCGCCGGTCAGGGCCAGGAACTGTTTAGGGAATTGCTTGCGCGAAAGCGGCCAAAGACGTGAGCCACTACCACCTGACAAGATCACCGGAATCATGTTTGTTACTCCTTTGAAGCGAAATGGTTTTAGAGCTACTGCGTTCTGTCGTTTCACTCTCTTGTTGTTGTTCCGTACCCGAATGGCTGACTCTTGCTGTAGGAGCTGACGAGTGCAGCGAGGCTGCGATCTTTCCCCTAACACTTGAATCCCTAGCGAAAGATCAAGATCAAAAGATCGCAGCCTGCGGCAGTTCCTACCCAAACAGGCGCTCAGCCTTCAGGAAAACTTATCAGCGGGTCGACACAGGGCGTTTCACCCACACTGGCGACAGGTTGCTACCCGAACCCGTCACGTACAGCACGGCCGCTTCGCCGCGCTCCAGGGCCACGGGCTTGAGGTCGCCGACTTTCTTGTCGCCTTCGAACAGGGCCAGGGACACTTTCACCGGATTGATTTCACGCTCGCCACGACCCTTGGCCGCTACGTTCGGAACCACTTCGGTCTTGCCGTCGGCCGTCTTGAGGGTCAGCGCCTTGTCGGTGAGGTTCTGTACGCGTACCAGGGATTTCTGCTTGTTCTTGAACGGTGGTTCTTCGATCAGTTGTGGCTGGCCGCTGGCGTTGTTGACCAGGGTGTAATAGTGATCGGAGGCCAGTTTAACCGGTACGGTCTGGCTGCCCACCTTGGCGCTGTAGTCGCCGCCAGGCATGAAGCTGAAGTCGCTGCTGGCCAACGGGGCCACGTCGCTGATGTTGGTGCTGCCGACGGTGGCGCTGACTTCGGCGTTGCTGGCGTTGTAGATCCGCACGAAGCTGGAACCTTTTGGCGCGACCGGGCCGTACAGGGCCGAGTCACCGGCGAAGGCGGACAAGGAAAGGGCGCTCATGCTGGCGACCAGGGCAACGGCCTTGAAGGAGCGAGCAGCGAGACGGCGAGGAGTAGTGTTGAAAGTCATGGTGGACCTCTCTTTCAGTTTTGCGCCCGATCGGGCGTCTCGGATTGTGTGTTAGCAGCTACGTTCTGTTGGCGGGCGCCGGCCTGCTTGAGTTCGGCGACCCACTGCGGATCGGCGTCGCCGATCTCGTTGTTCACGGGCAGATAACGTTCTGGAAACTCCCAGATCAGCACCTGTGGCGGGCTGTTCTTGAAGGCGTCGCTCTTGAGGTAGCTAAGCATCGGCAGAATCGGGCCGTGGCCGTCTTCGGCATAGTTGACGACATCGCTGTGCAGGGCTTGCTTGAGTGCGCCGACGAAGTTCCAGTTGGGGTTGGCGCTGTAGCTGGTACCGATCAGGGCCACGGGCACCTGGGCATCGGCGAACAGCGCGTCATCGCCAGCCGGCTGGTCATCGGCTTCGCGGGTGTTGCGCTTGACCAATGGTTCCTGGGCCGGCATCAGGTTTTCGAACAGGGGATCGAGCGGCAGGAACTGACGCAGGTCGCCCTTGTGGATGATTTTCTCCGCAGGCTCGGTGACGAAACGCTGTGGTTCGCCATTCAGTGGTGTGCGTTCGGCAATGGCCTTGGCCAGATGTTCCGCGGCAATTTGTGCGCCTTCAGGCGTCCAGTGGGTGTCGGTGCGCAGGAACACTTGCTGGCCGCTCTGCTTGGCCTGTTGCAGCGGGCCGAGCAGGTCAGGGGCAAGGATCTTGTCCGTGGCCACGCGGGCATGGAAATCCTGGTAGAGGTTGGCGTGGATGCTCGACGGCTTCACTTCACCCAGGTGCTCGGGGTACAGGCGCGCCTTGGCCGGCACGATCGCCATGACCAGGGTGATGCCTTGTTCCTTGAGCTTCTGGCGCACGCCTTCGATCAGCGCGTAGTTGCCTTGCAGGTTCTGGTCTTCGTTGACGATCGGGTTGAACTCTTCGTCGCTGTACAGCCACTGGTCGCGGCCCAGGACCACGCCTTTGCGGCCTTCGTTGAACAGCTTGTAGTCCAGCGCCGCCCAGATGTTGGTGCCCAGGCGCTTGATCGGGAATTCGTCGTCGTAGTGCGTTTCCACGGCTTTGGCCCAGCGACCGTTGAGCACGGTCGCATCGGGGTTGGTGCTGAAGCCTAGGAAGCTGCGCATCGACCAAATACCCAGTGCTGTCAAAATCAGCATGAACAGCACGACGTAGAAGATGCGTAATGAGCGGGTCATGTCCGGATCCCTCAGAACTGGAAGTAAAGGAACGGCGAGAAGCTTTGCGCCGACAGTTTGAGAATCGAGGCGATGAACAACAGCAATACCAGGGCGCGCATCACGTAGCGCGACCAGTCCACGGTCCAGTAGGCCGGTTGCACCTGGGCCTCGACGCCGACGGTGTAGCCAGGTTCGTGGATGGTCGACGGGTTGTCGCCCGGTACGGCCTTGATCATCCCCGGTTGCGCGGTGGCCGGGCCGTTGGCTTCGGTGTTCACCTCAGGCTTGGTCTTGACTGGCGGACGGTTGGTGTAGAAGTCGCGCAGGCCGAAGAAGGCGAGGGTGACGTAGGCCACCACCAGCGTGGCGATCTGCAGGCCGGTGAGGTTGGCGCGGGTCAGTTCCGACAGCGACCAGTCGCCGAAGCTGAACATGGCGCCGTACATGCGACCGGCCACGTGCAGGTTCTCGGCGCGGAAGATCACCCAGCCCATCACCACCAGCAGGAAGGTCAGTGCCCAGCGGATCGGGTTGATGCTGCGCGGCGTGGTGTTGATGCCCACCGCTTTTTCGATGGCCAGCCAGATACCGTGCCAGGCGCCCCAGATGATGTAGGTGAAGTTCGCGCCGTGCCACAGACCACCGAGCAGCATGGTCAGGAACAGGTTGCGATAGGTCATCAGCGTGCCTTTGCGGTTACCGCCCAAGGTGATGTAGAGGTAGTCGCGCAGCCAGGTCGACAGGCTGATGTGCCAGCGGCGCCAGAACTCGGTGATCGACTGGCTGATGTAGGGCTGCTTGAAGTTTTCCATGAAGCGGAAACCCATCATCAGGCCCAGGCCGATGGCCATGTCGCTGTAGCCGGAGAAGTCGAAGTACAGCTGCGCGGTGTACGCCAGGGCGCCGAGCCAGGCATCGCCGGTGGTCGGGTTCTGCAGGGCGAAGCAATGGTCGGCCACCACCGCCAGGGTGTCGGCGATGAAGACTTTCTTGATGAAGCCCTGCATGAACCGCGTGCAGCCTTCGGAGAACTTGTCCAGGGTGTGGGTGCGGTTGTTGAACTGGTCGGCCAGGTCGCGGAAACGCAGCACGGGACCGGCGATCAGGTGCGGGAAGATCGCCACGAACGCCGCGAAGTCGATCAGGTTGCGGGTGGCCGGGGTATCACCGCGATACACGTCGATGATGTAGCTGATGGACTCGAAGATGTAGAACGAGATACCGATCGGCAACAGCACGTGGGTCAGGATGAACGGCTCGAGACCGAAGCTGGTCATGATCGCGTTGAGGCTGTCCACGCCGAAGTTGGCGTACTTGAAGTAGCCCAGGATGCACAAGTCCACGGCCACGCCGAGCAACAGCCAGCGCTGGGCCGGTTTGGTGCGCACGCCGGCGGCACCGACCTTCAGGCCGATCCAGTAGTTCCACAGGGTGACTGCGGCGAACAGGGCGAGGAAATCCACTCGCCACCAGGCATAGAACACATAGCTGGCGATGAGCAGCAGCAGGTTGCGATAGCGTTGCCCGCTCAGGTAGTACAAGCCGAGAAAGATCGGCAAGAACAGGAACAGGAACACATTGGATGAAAATACCATCCCGATCTCTCCTTGTTGAATCAACAGTCAAGGGCCAGAGCCCCCCCAAACCCCCCCATGGAAACCGGGGGGGTTATTACATTTGAAACAGACCACTTTCCCTTGTGGGAGCGAGCTTGCTCGCGATAGCAGTGGATCAGCTTGCATCGCAGTCGCATGTGCCGCCGTCATCGCGAGCAAGCTCGCTCCCACAGGGTTCCCTTTCAGGCAGGGAGAACGGTGTCAGCTTCCTTTTTCGCCTTTCTCCCGCGAAGGGTCATACACCCGGGTCAAGTCGCCGCCGAGGCGGAAGGTCTTGAACGGTTGCATTTCGTGCTTGCGTTCCAGCACGTCTTCGGAGCAGGTGTAGAGGCTGCAGAACGGTTCGAGCCAGGCGAATTTCGAATCGATCTTCAGATCCTTCATGTCCTGTTCTTCGCCATTCTTCTCTTCGAAGATGTCCGGGTCTTTCACCCCGGCCAGCACCCGGTCACCCAGTCGTTTCAGGGCACCGTTGTTTTCCTGGCGCAGGTCCACGCCATTGACCTGGGCGAAGCTGGCGATCATTGCCAGCGGCGGCAGGGCATAGTTGTGGTAGGACAGGGCGCGTTGCTTGCGCTTGAGCTCGTTGGGCAGGTACCCCTCGGCATCGACCTGGTTGACGCCGACCTTGTATTCCTTGACGGCCCAGTCGAACAGGTCGCGACGGTTGGTCGCCACGGAGGTCGCCATCACCGACCAGGCGGCCCAGTACGAGTGGTTGTTGGTCTTGTCCAGCGGCAGGTTGTCCCAGTCGCTGACCACCTGGTCGGCCATCTTGCTGAACCAGGCTTCGATCAATTGCGCCTGGTCCTGATGGTTTGCCAGCGGGCGCGACTCGGAGAACTTCAGGCGGACATAGGCCGAAGCCATGCTACCCAAGGCCCATTTGCGCATGGACTTGCCGGTGTGGTTGAAGTCCTTGGACATCAACGCATCGGCCTTGGCCCAGGCGGTCAGCCAGTTCAGCGTGCATTCCAGCTGCTCGGGGCGGCCGTCACGCATGAACTGCATGACTTGCTTGCTGACCCCACGCTCGATCTTGGTGATGTCGGCGGTGCTGTCGCGAAACGCTTTTTCCGACTGCACGTTCAACGTCGAGCGGGCCTTGTCGGAGCCCTCGTACTTGCTGCGAAATTGCAGGGAACCGGTGTAGGGCGTCGGCGTGGCGTCGCAACCTTTGGCCGCTTCGCCGGCCTTGACCTTCTCGATCGGTGCGAAGTAACCCTGTGGCGGGCGCAGCGGGGCCGCGGCCTGCGTGGCCCCGGCGAACATCGCCAGGGTCAGCAGTGACGGCGCCAGGAGCGTTTTCAACGTTCGGGTGCGCATGGTTCTGGTCATGAGACGAGACCTCATTGTCCGATTTGAGCCGTTTGTTGCTCGGCTTGCGGAGATGCGTTGCGTTTGCAGACTTTCGCTTCCACTTGCAGCGGTGCGGCACCGGCTTCAGGCCCTTGTACCTCTAGAGCCAGCAAGTTCTGGGAAGCCCAGTCCTCGTCGGTGCGCAACTGGAAGGCGAAACGCCCGTCGGTTTCGGAGGTGTTCGGTTTTTCGATCTTGATGTCCTCGTGGCGCCCATTCATGTACCAGAGGGTGGCTTGCAAGGTTTTCACCGACGTGTCGGCGAATTGGATGTCGACCTGGTGGCTGCCGTTACGCAGATCCATGTTCTTGCTATTGACCATCAATTCGTTCTTGCCCGGCTTGAGCGCGGTCTTGCTGCTCATGAGGGCCGGCTTGCCTTCGCAACCGTTGTTGTCCAGCAGCGCCATCATCTGGCGGTAGATGGTTTCCTGGTCCAGGCGATACAGCGGCGAGAATTCCCAGATGAGAATCTTCGGTGGATTCTTCTGGAATTCTTCGCTGCCCAGGTACTGGATCATCGCGCCCTCGAAACCGCCGCCCGGGAAGGCCACGTTGAGGATGTCGGCGCCGATGGCTTCTTCCAGGAAACCGGCAAAGTTGTAGTTCTTGCCGCTGTGACTGGTGCCCACGAGGGTGATCTGCGGGTTGCCGGAATCGCCGAACAGGTCGCCGTCGCCTGCCTCGCCCTTGGGCTCGGTGGTGAACTGGTCCATGTACTGGATCGCGTAGCTGGTGCCGCACAGCTGTCCAGCCATGTTGTGCAGGGTGCCGGTCTTGCCCATGCGGCCGGACTTCTTGGTCTCGAATTCACGCTTGGGAATGTCGGCGAAGGCCGGGATCTGCTTGACCTTCTCGGCCACGATCTTCGCCGTGCGCTGGGCACCGTACGGTGTCCAGTGCTGGTCGCCGCGGAAGTAGAAGTCGTGGGCCGGCAGGGTTTCGGGCAGGTTTTCGTTGGTCAGCGGCGACAGGTCCGGCACCACGTAACCCATCTGCGCGAAACGGCCGAGCATGGACTTGTAGTTGGTCAGGGCTTTCTCGTAGTCGAAGGCAGCCTTTTCCTGCGGGTTGAGCTTGTTGCGGTTCACCAGGCCACGGGTCGGCTGGTAGACGATCACCAGCTCGACGCCTTTTTTCTTGAACGCATCGTGCAGTTGCTGCATGCGCTTGTAGCCGGCCGGCGTGGTGTTGAACTCGGTACGCAGGTCTTCCTGGGTACGGAACAGCCAATCGCCCTGGGCTTGTACCAGCGTGGTGAAGTTCTGCTGGTAGCGTGAGACGTAATTCTTCGCGTCGTGGGCCGCCGGGCACAGGTTGCAGCACGGTTCGGCGGTAAAGCTCGGTGCCTTGATTTCATCGGCGCGAGCGCCGCTTGCGGCGGCGAGAATGCCGGCAGTCAGGGCGGACAGGCCCAGAAGTTTGATCATCTGTGGGTTCATAAAGGTCATTCCTCAGTCCCGCATTTCGGTCTGGCGTTCGACAGGGTCGATCAGCACGGCTTTCTGCTGGCGCACCAGCAGGTCGAGAATTTCATCCTGGCGCTCGCCAAGGATTCCCGTGAAGCTGATGCCGCTGGATTTGGTCGGCGCGAGCATGGACACGCGGTACAGCTCGACGCTCAGGGGCGAGTCGATGGACAGCGGGCCGCTGCCATTGGCGGCCAGTTCGCCACCGACCACGATCAGCGACACTTCGGTATCGAACGGGTCGAGCTTGATGTCCCGGTCGGTGTCGGACAGGTCCTTGATGTGGCCGTAGAGACCGGTCAGGCCGTTGGCCATGGACACGTTTTCGTAGAGGCGGATGTTCACGCTGTTACGAATCCGGATGCCGTGGCGGCGGTTGCTGATCACTTTGTTGCCCCACAGCAGGTTGTCACCACTCTCATAAAGCGTGATGCCGTCGGTGTGGTTCTTGTAGATCTCGTTGTAGGCGATCAGGTTGTTCACGCTGTTACGGTCGATCACCAGGCCCGAGAGTTTGTTGTCGTAGCTGCGGTTGTTGAAAATGAAGCTGTCGTTGACCTCACGGGAAATAATGATCCCGTGCTTCTTCTTGGTCCCGTAGACGGTGTTGTCGGCAATGATCAGCCGATGGGAACGGTCGTGGGGGTCGATGCCGTAGACGATGTTGTCCTTGTAGGTATTGCCCTTGACCACGAAGTCGTTGGTTTCGTAGCAGTAGAAGCCGTACCACATGTCCGAGAACTCGGAACCGATGATCCAGCCGGTCGGTTCCTTGCGCTTGAGGACCTTGGCCATGTTCGGCGTGTACTGGGAAATACTCACCCCGTACGACTTACTGTTGGCGTAGCCAAAACTGGCCATCTTGGTATTGACAATGTAGGTCTCGGTGCCGCCCCAGGACAGCAGGAACGGACGGAATTCCTTGGGTGAACGGAACGTCGCAGGGCCGTTTTCCTTTTCGCGCCAGCCGGTGACCTTGGTGTCGCGGATGAACATCCGGCCATCGTTGATCAGGAACGCGCCGCCCTCCTGGGACAGGCGCAATTCCTGGGTTTGCTTGTCGATCTCAAGGATGCCTTTTTCGCCGACCACAATCGGAATCCTGGCCAGGAATACGCCTGGCGAGGTTTCGCTGAGGTACTGCTTGGGCACCTTCTTGACCAGGTCCTTGAGGTTCATGTAGCCATCGTCGATGAAGATGGCCTGTGGGATGCCGTGCTGGCGCACCACCCACTCGGCCATCTTGTTGTCGCCGCCGATGAAGTCCTTCAAGGCGTTTTCCTGCATCATCCGGCGCACGCTGATCTTGCCGGGCTTGCCGCGCACGATCTTGGCCGCGACCGCTTCGGCCGTATAGCCTTTGAGGTCGGGCAGGGTCGGCGCGGCCAGTTCCAGCGGTTCGGTCGGCGCGCTGCTGACGGTGTAGGTCTTGGCTTGTTGCAGTTCCTTGGCCACGTTGCCCGGCTTGACCACCGGTTCAACGTTGGCGAACGCCGGCGAGCCGGCCAGCAGCATCGCCGCGACCAACAGGCTGATCGAACCTTTCATCGCCTGGCTGTTCCTGAGGTAGCGGTTCATTTCGGGCACTCCCATGGCCATTCGCATCAGAAGCGCCAGATCACGTCGACAAAGGCGCGATGCATGTACGAATCGACCTCTTTGCCGTAGGCGTCGCCTGGCTTGAACACGCCGCCACGAAAGCGCACCAGCGCCGACGGCTCGTCAATGGACTGACTCAGCGCGGCCGGCAGCAGGCCTTGCTTGAAGTACTTGGTGACGACCAGGTCGACTTCCTGGCCCAAGTCCTTGTCGCCATCACGCAGCGGCAGGGTCGAGGTGGACAGGATCGCGCCGGTCACGTCGTCGGTGTTGTTTTCCACGGCGTTGATGCCGTTGCTGCCCACCGGCTTGTTGCCGTCCACGCGCCAGAACTTGTGGTACACAAGGCTTGCGTCGTATTCGTCACGCAGTTGCCAGGAGCCGAACAGGCTGGCGCTCTGGGTGTTGGCCATTTCGCCACGGAACGCTTCGCCGAAACGGTGCACGCGCGAACGGGTGCCGGTGAAGTTCGAGCGGTTGCTTTGCAGGCCGTTCTGTTCGTAGTCCTCGCTGGCGCGGGCATAGGCCGCACCGACTTGCCATTGCGGGTCCAGGCGCAGGCGGATACCCAGGTCGGTGGCCCAGCCGTCGACGTCGTCACTGTGCTTGGCTTGCGCCGGACGCGTGCCGTCGGCGTTCAGCGGGTTGACGGTGTCGCGGTCGCCGGTCATGCCGGTGAGGCTTGCCCAATAGTTGACGGTGTTGGTGTTGCGCCAGTTATAGGCGTCGCTGTTGGCCTCCAGGCCCAGCCAGGTCAGGTCACCGTTCTGGGTCTTGTCCAGGGTGTCGGTGGGCTCGCCCGGGGTCGGGTAGTCGAGGCTGCCGCTGTCGTGGCTGTGGTGGGCACGGATACCGGCCCACTGGCCTGGCATCCACTGGTAGCCGACGTCGCCATAGACGTGCAGGCGGTCCTTGTCCTTTGGAGACAATTCCTTGAGGTCGGTGCGGTATTCGCTGAAACGCTCGGCCACGCCGAGGTTGGCCCGCAGCAAGGTGGTGTCGAAGGTCCAGTTCAGGGCTTCGATGTTGGTGTCGCGCCATTGGCCGTCATCGTTGCGCAGGCGCTGGCGGCCGAATTTCAATTGTTCGCCTGGGTAGGCGGTCAGCCCGCTGTAGCCAATCCAGAATTCGCGCATGGCCAGGTAGCTTTTCTTGGCCTCGCGGTCGCCGCTGTCGGTTTCCTGCGTGGCGCCATCGGACTGTTGCAGGGTGTCGGTCTCGATGATGTCGGTGGACGTCACGGCCTGGGCCATGGCGTAGGCGCTCCAGTCACCGCTTTCGCCATAGACCCAAGGGCGCAGGTCCAGGCCGATACCGTTGACGTCGCCACCGCGCTGGGTGCCCAGGTCGCGGTCGTCTTCAGACTGGCCGGTGATCTTCACTTCCAGGCCGAAATTCTTGCTTTCGGTCAACGCCGCCAGGGTCGGGCAGGACCACAGCAGGGCACACGACAGGCCAATACCAGCCTGCACAAAAGGATTGAGCTTCAAAAGCTTCATAGAGGTTCCTCGCCGTCATCTTCTTTTAGGGCTTGCAGTTCAAGCGTATCGGGGCTCATTGCGCCGCGAATGGCCTGCTCTTGTTGTAGCAGGCGTTGCGCTTGTGCAAGTTGTTCCGGCGGTAATTGTGCTTCGAGGGTCTGGGCAAGCTCGGTCGCTTGCGGGGTGTTTTGCGCCTTGGCCAACTGGCTGAACACATAGGCGTTGACCGGGTTGGGCTTGGTGCCCTTGCCCTGGGAAAACAGCTGGGCAATGGCGTAGTCGGCGCTGTTCTGGCCGTTGCGGGCGGCCTTGAGCAGGTGGTCCAGGGCTTTTTGCGAGTACACCTGGCCCAGGTAACCACGGCGATAGATCTGGCCAAGGTAGTAATCGGCGGCCACTTCGCGGCCAACGGCTTTCTGGAAATGCGCCTCGGCGACCTTGGCGTCGGCCGGCACCCACTTGCCTTCGTAGTACAGCTTGCCCAGCAACAGCTCGGCACGAGGCTGGTCGGCGGCGCGGCCGTTTTCCAGGTATTGCATCATCTTGTCGACGTCACCCAGTTCCGGGAAGTCGTAGAGCAGTTGCGCCAGGCTGACCCAGGCGGCGGGGTAGCCGGGGGCAATGCCTTCGAGCAGCGACTGGGCGGTTTTCTCGTCAGTCTTGCCCAGGCTTGGATCGGCCAGGACGCGGGCGACGCTGTCTATGCGCTGGGCGGAAACGACGCCACGGGCATGACCGGCTTGCATTTGCTTGAGCAACTCGGCCTGCTGTTCCGGCTGGCCGCGTTTCTGATAGACCGTTGCCAGTTCGACGTAGCAGATGTCGGTGGTCGCCAGCGCGGCCTTGCAGACCTTCTCCACTTCGTCCAGGTGCTGGTCGTACGTGCCCTGAGTGCGATAGAGCAGGATCTGCGCCAGGCCCGCTTCCGGATAGCCGGCGCTGCGCCATTGGCTGATCTGCTGCTGGGCGTTGACGTTCGGGAAGCTGTGGGGATATTGCAGGTACAGCATCGCCAGCGGAATCAGCGTGTTGCCTTCCCCGTTGGCGAAGGCTTTCTTCAACAGGCCTTCGGCTTCGTGTTTTTCAGCCTCGGTGGAACCAGGCTTGGCCACCAGCAGGCGCCCCAGGCGAGCCTGGGCGCGTGGCGAGATGTCGGCGGCGGCGCGGTAGGTCGCCTCGGCCTTGCGCATCTGCTCGGGGTCACGGCTGTCCACCTGGATATCGGCGAGGCCGACCTGGGCTTCGCTGTAGCCCAGGTCTGCCAGCCGTTGGTAGTTTTGCTGTGCCAACGCCGTGTCGCCGCGCTTGAGGGCTTCGTTGGCCAGGCGCTGGTCGGGCAGGCCGGCGCAACCGGCCAGGCTGACGGCCAATGCCAGGGCACACAACGCATAGCCTGTGTGGGAGCGAGCTTGCTCGCGATGCAGGCCGCTCGGAGTACCAGACAGTCCGCGTCGATCCCATCGCGAGCAAGCTCGCTCCCACAGGGAACGCGGTGCATTGTTGTTTTGTGGAGTGATCACGGGCATATCCTCGACTTAAAGACCGACGGCCATGGCTTTGTCGATCAGCCAGCCCAGGTTCGGGCCACGGTCGCTGACGACTTCCACCGGACGGCCGGCCAGCGCGCTGTCGAGGGCTTCGTCAGGTTGGATCAGCACACGGATATCGGAGGACAGGTCGGCGCTTTTCAGGCTGGTGCTGCTGACAATCTTGCCGGTGCGGGTGGTGTCTTCGCCGGCCACCTGGAAGCTGACCGGAGTACCTGGACGCACGTCGCCGAACTGGCGATAGGAGAAGCGTGCCTCGACGTTGGCCTCGGTGCCGCGTGGGACCAGTTGGAAGATCACGTCACCCTTGCTCGCGTACTGGCCGTTGGAAACCAGTTGCTGGGTGACGATGCAATCGCATGGCGACGTCAGGGTGCCGGTCATCTGCTTGCCGAACAATTCCTCGACCTTGGCTGGCTGCAGTTGGTTGTCGTCCAGGTGACCCTTGAGCACGTCGAGCATGCTGGTGCTGAAGGTCGCCAGCGGGGCGCCCTTGGCGGCTACGCCGTCGGCCTTGACGAGGCTCTGCACGGTGCCGTCGCGCGGCATGGTGATCGCCATGCCCGGTACGTTGACGATGCCAGCCTGGGCATGGCTGACGAAGTACATGCCGTACACCGACTTGAAGATGAAACCGAACGCCGCCAGGCCGACAACGAACACACCCAGGCTGAAGGTCACGGCACGCAGGCGACCGAAGGCAGTCATGCCGCCATTGTCATCTTTCTGCTTGCGGGCCTTGGTGAAGTTGTCGCGCTGCAGGGTCGCCAGCACATCGCCGACGCCGACGATGTCGCCGGCCAGGTGCGAGGTGATGATGTGACGCAGTGTCGAGATGTCCCGCGGCTCCAGGTTCTGGAACTGGCAGCCGGTGCGGCCGGTCTGGCGGTCGTAGGAACGGATCTGCAATTCGACGTCCATGGCCAGGCCGAGGTTGTCGATCACGAACTGCAGGCGAGCCTTGTAGGTCTCGCCAACCTTGAGCGGCAGTTGGCCGGCGTTGAAGCACAGGCCCCCGGCCGACAGGTCCAGGACCTTGACTTCCATGGGCGTACGGTCAGGGCCGAAGAAACGCAACTTGGCCGGGATTTTGACCCGGGCGTGTTGGCGTTGGGCTTCGGATTCATGCACTACGTTGACATTCACGGCGGTGTTCATAGGGGCGATTTCCTAGTTAATTCATTCAAGTCCGGTCAGACCATCGTCAGCAGCACGGCGACAAAGATGCTGCCGGCGGAGAAGGTCATGGTCCGAGACGACCAAGTGTTGAACCAACGTTGAAAGCTGGCGAGATCACGGGTCAGGTGGGTGGGCTGGCGGGTCCAGGACTGTTGATCGAGGCGGAAGAACACGTAGATCTTCACCAGGGCACCGACGATCTGGTTGTAATAGAGAATCGCCGGGTAGGCCGGGCCGATCCGGTGTCCGGAGCACGACAGCAGCAAGGTCAGGATCAACCGCGTGATGCCGATCCACAGCAGGTACACCAGGATGAACGCGGTGCCGTACTTGAAGCTGGCGATGATCGCCACGGTCAGGCCCAGCAGCGATGTCCACATCGATACGCGCTGGTCGAACAGCACCACCGAAGTGAACAGGCCCAGACGCCGCAGACCCAGGCCCAAGGCCCGGGAGTTCTGCCGCAGGTTGTTGCCGTACCAACGGAACATCAACTTGCGACTCGCCTTGATGAAGCTCTTTTCCGGTGGGTGCTCGACCGTATTGATCGCCGCATCCGGCACGTAGAAGGTGTCGTAGCCCAGGCGCATCAGGCTGAACCAGCTCGATTTATCGTCGCCGGTCAGGAACTTGAAGCGGCCCAGGCGCCAGTGTTGCAGCGAGTCGCTTTCCACGTCGGCGATGAAGTCCGGGTTGGTGACGACGGTCGCGCGGAACACCGACATGCGTCCGGTCATGGTCAGCACGCGCTTGGACAACGCCATCGAGCACATGTTGATGTGGCGTTGGGCGAAGCGCAGCTTGTGCCACTCGCTCATGATGTAGCCGCCGCGCACTTCGCAGAACTCGTTGGTGGTCAGGCCGCCGACGTTGCCGAACAGCTGGAACCACGGCACGGTCTTGCGGACCACGCCTTCGGCGAGCACGGTGTCGCCATCGATCACCGCGACCACTGCGCGATCGTCCGGCAGGTGGCGGGAGATGGCGCGGAAGCCGTAGGCCAGGCCGTCACGCTTGCCCGTGCCCGGGATGCGCACGAAGTCCAGCTTGACGTGCGCCGGCGGGTTCATGCGGGCCCAGAGGCTCTTCACCAGCAACTCGTCAGACATTTCCACGATGGAGCAGACCACGGTGGTCGGCAGCCCGCATTCGATGGCTTCGCGGATCACCGAGCCATAGACCTGGGCGGTGGTCAGCGCGTCGATGCGGAAACTGGTGACCATCAGGTACACGTGGGACGGGTCCGCCGCCTTGCCCAGCTTGCGTACCTTGCGGCGCAGGTGTGGGTAGACGATGTACAGGAAGATCATGCCGCGCACGAAATGCGTCGCGCCCATGGAGTAACGCCAGATGCCCACGGCGCCGATCAGGAAGATGAAATCCTTGGATTCGGAGTCGAACGTGGACGTGGGCAACGCCATGGCGATGCCCATCAGTAAACTCAAGTAAAACAGCCAACCGGCGGCCTGAAGCAGGCCGTGCTTTAGCCTGTGCATAATCGGTATCCTAAAGTCAGTTGCAAGCTGCAAGGGGCAAGCTCCAAGCTGCAAGCTCAAGCAAATGGGCTTTGAGCTTGAGGCTTGCAGCTTGAAGCTTGCGGCTGCTTTACCAGCAAATACCTTCGGTCCGGCCACTCGGGGAGGTGGCCTTGGACATGAAACCAACCAGGTCGATGACCTGCTTGCCTTCCGGTACGTTCTCGGTCAGCGCGCGGAACTTCTCGTCGCGGTTGCCGAGAATGATGATGTCGGAGCTGTCGATCACCGCGTCGAAGTCGGAGTTGAGCAAGGACGAGACGTGAGGAATCTTCGACTCGATGTAATCCTTGTTCGCACCGTGGACACGGGCGTATTCGACGTTGCTGTCGTAGATGCGCAGGTCATAACCCTTGCCGATCAGCATTTCCGCCAGTTCTACCAGTGGGCTTTCACGCAGGTCGTCGGTACCGGCCTTGAAGCTCAGGCCCAGCAGGGCGACTTTGCGCTTGTCGTGGCTGGAGACGATGTCGAAAGCGTTCTGTACCTGGGATTCGTTGCTGCGCATCAGCGAGTTGAGCAGCGGCGCTTCCACGTCCAGCGAGCTGGCGCGGTAGGTCAGGGCACGCACGTCTTTAGGCAGGCACGAACCGCCGAAGGCGAAGCCTGGGCGCATGTAGTACTGCGACAGGTTCAGGGCCTTGTCCTGGCAGACCACGTCCATCACTTCACGACCATCGACGCCGACGGCCTTGGCAATGTTGCCGATCTCGTTGGCGAAGGTCACCTTGGTGGCGTGCCACACGTTGCAGGTGTACTTGATCATCTCGGCAACGGCGATGTCCTTGCGGATGATCGGTGCGTCGAGCTCTTCGTACAGCGATTGCAGGACGTCGCCCGAGGCGGTGTCGAACTCGCCGATGACGGTCATTGGCGGCTGGTCGTAGTCCTTGATCGCGGTGCTTTCACGCAGGAACTCAGGGTTGACCGCGACGCCGAAATCGACGCCGGCTTTCTTGCCGGAGCAGTCTTCGAGGATTGGGATGACCACATTGGCCACGGTGCCTGGCAGTACGGTACTGCGCACCACGATGGTGTGGCGGGTGGTCTTGTCGCGCAGGACAAAACCGATCTCGCGGCACACGGCTTCGATGTAGTTCAGTTCCAGGTCGCCATTTTTCTTACTTGGCGTGCCAACGCAAATCATCGACAGGTCAGTATCGCGAATGGCTTCGGCGAAGTTGGTAGTGCCGCGCAGCCGACCCGTTTGAATGCCCTGCGCCAACAGCTCGCCAAGACCCGGTTCAACGATCGGAGACTTACCGGCATTGATCATGTCGATCTTGTCTTTGGCGACATCTACGCCAACTACGTCATGGCCCCGTGCAGACAGGCAACCGGCACATACTGCACCGACGTAACCCAAACCAAATATGCTAATGCGCATCGCATTTACCTCTGTTTTCACGCCATTAAATGGCCGGAGTTAATAGTGTTCAGCGGTCATCGTGCACTCGGAAGTGTGGAATGCAGGCGCCACAGTGCCGTGTGCAGGCATACAAAGTTCCGAGTGTCTAAATAGTTGCACTCAAGTTGTGCGCAAAGCGGCCTAGTTGTTATGACCTGCCCTGTTATGCAGCCAGTCCTCGTTGGCGGGACGCTCGTGCAAAAGATCTTTCACTTCAGACTCCTGGCAAAAAGCCCACAAAATCAGAAGGTTGGGTGCTCGGGTGAGCACGTTAATAGGGGCGCAGCCTTGGCCTTGTAGGGGATAGTAATGGTGCGTTATCTCCCGTCCTTTAAGGGTGGATCCAATAAGACGACCGTTTCGCTAAGTTGTCGTTACAACTCCGTTACTTTGGACGACGTGCCTTGTAAGTTATCTCGTACACGCTCGGCGAGAATCGTTACGGGTGGTATGAGCCGTGCAATTTCACATAGTTCCGATCCGCTCATCGTGATTTTCGAAATTTTTCGAAATATTTGCCTAGATGGCACTGCTCTCATATTGATAGCACCGCCGATTTCGCCCTTTAGTTTCGGGGAGTTAAAGGGGGTAGATAGTTTTGTGCCAGTACTGAATAAAAAAATCGGTGCCACTACGGAAAATTCTGACATTTGTCGAGTGAAAGAAAAGTTAGTGCGGGGGGTGTTTGTTTTGTTGACGCCAAGAAAGTGGCGAAAGGGGCGGGGAAGTTGGATGACAAATTCGGCTTTGATCGAGGCCCCTTATCGGGGCCTGGAAATGACGCTGCGTTATTGCGGGGCGTGGTCGCGCAAGAAAACCAATTTTTCGGAAGAGGATTGCTCGGCGCTGTAGCGATACCCCTGCACATCGAATTGCTTGAGTGCCGCTGGATCGTTGATGCGCTGTTCAATGACAAACCGACTCATCAAGCCTCGGGCTTTTTTGGCGTAGAAGCTGATGATCTTGTACTGGCCATTCTTGAGGTCCTTGAACTCGGTATCGATGATGCGGGCCTTCAGTGCGCTGCGTTTGACTGCACTGAAGTATTCATTGGAGGCCAGGTTCAACAACAGATCGTCGCCCTGGTCGGCCAGCGCCTCGTTCAACCATTCACTGATGCGGGTGCCCCAGAAGGCGTACAGGTCCTTGCCCCGGGCGTTGGCCAGCTTGGTACCCATCTCCAGGCGATAGGGCTGCATCAGGTCCAGCGGGCGCAGCAGGCCATAAAGGCCCGAGAGCATGCGCAAGTGCTGCTGGGCATAGTCGAAGTCGGCTTCGCCAAGGCTTTGCGCGTCGAGGCCGGTGTACACGTCGCCCTTGAAGGCCAGCAGCGCCTGCTTGGCGTTGGCCGGCGTGAAGGCCGGGGTCCAACTGCCGAACCGCGCGGCATTGAGGCCACCGATCTTGTCGGAAACGTGCATCAATTCACTGATCTGGGCAGGCGAGAGTTCACGCAATTGCTCGACCAACTCCTGGGAGTGGTCCAGGTATTGCGGCAGGGTGAAGCGCTCGGTGGCCGGCGGTGTTTCGAAGTCGAGGGTCTTGGCGGGGGAAATCACCATCAGCATGCAAACGTCTCCTTTGAGGGTGCGGCGATTCTAGGGGGTTGTCCGGGTGGACTCCAGCTATTGGGGTGATAGGGGATGGATGGTGATAGTGATAATGGGGGGTGGTGGCGCTTTTGTGGCGAGGGAGCTTGCTCCCGCTCGGTTGCGCAGCGACCGCAAGATCTTGGGGCCGCTGCGCCCGAGGCGTCGGACCGACCCAGCGGGAGCAAGCTCCCTCGCCACAAAAGCACGTTCGCCGAGAAGGACGCAGTCGTAGGCGAGTGCCACACCAGGATCAGCTATCATGCCGCGCGGGTTTCGTTATGGAGACATCCCTTTTGCGTATCGTCCTTCTACTGTCGGTGTGGTTGTTGAGCTTCGGTGCCATCGCCGCGCCCAATGACGTCGCCACCCTGGACCGCAGCACCTGGCCCGAACAGCTCACCAACCCGACGCTGTTCGATGTGGCCTCCCGGGCCGAGGTGCTGATGTTTGCCCGGGTGTTGCTGGACACCGATGCCATGGACGAAATCGCCCTCAAGCAATACCTGGGGCTGCGCACGGTCAACATGGCGGCGGTCAATGCCCTGCGCGCGCGGCTGTGGCAGCGATTGCTGTCCAGCTACAACTTTGCCCAGCGAAGCTGCGAACTGGACGCGTCCTTCTGCTATCTGGTGGAAAACATGGCGACCTTGCGGGAAGAGGCGAGCAGGTTTCAGCTCGACGACAACTCGTATTACATCAAGTGGGCCGAGCCAAGCCGGATCTTCCACACCCGGTATCGGGACGAACTGCTGCGCAAGGCGGCGCTGTTTCCCCAGGTCACCAGCGAAATCGAGCGTTTCGCAGATTACGAGCGCAACGGCGAGCAGATGAATGACCGGATGTTCCTGCTGACCTTCGACAGCGGGGCCAACGTCGCGCCCGACAACACGCCGTGGCTGACAGATTACCTGCGCAAGTCGAACATGAGCGGGACGTTCTTCGTGTTGGGCAAGGACATCCAGGCGCGCCTCGCGGATCGCTCGGTCAATGATCTCCAGGCGGTCTATTCCGGGCAGTGCGTCGGTGTGCAGGGTTGGGAGTTCCGTTCCCACAGTTACTGGCAGGATTGGCAGGACTCGGTGCGGCGCAGTGTCGACCTGGTCAAGGGCAAGCTGCCGGAGAATTTCGTGCCGCTGTTCCGCCCGCCCCAGGGGCAGCGCCGGGGCGACGCGCAGTCATTCTTCCGGAACCAGGGCCTGCAAGTGGCGCTGTGGGATATCGATCCCCAGGACAGCGCCAACCGCCTCAAGCCCGAGCAGAGTGCCCAGCGTGTGCTGACCCTGATGCTGTTGTGGCGTCACGGCGTGATCAATTTCAACGCCAAGCAGGATGCGGTCAAAACGGCGGTGCCGTGGCTCATCGCGCAAACAGCGCAAAGCGGGATCGGTTGGGAAGATTGCCAGGACGCGTTTCGCTGAATGCGAAAGGCCTGTAAACGTTGGACTGGAGGTAAATTCGGTCGCGCTTTCATGGCGACCGGACTTCCGACTTTAACGGTGCAGCAACGGTACGCCAAGGGTTATTCGTCACTCTGAAAAATAAACTTCAAAAAACCGTCAAAGTGCTTTTTCCTGTCATGGTTTTTGGAGTATCTAGAAGACAGACCGCCGAAACCTGCAACACAGGTGGCGTCTTCCAAGACCCAGTTTGTGTGCAGTTCGCCCGAATCGTCGCGGGTGGATTCGGTGGCTACCTCGAGGCGCAGCACTGTCACGGTATTGCGTCGAATGGCCCCCACAAAGGTGACCGAGTATGGATGACCACGGACGTAGCCCTTCCTCCAACCAGCCAATCCTGTATGTACTCGATACCAACGTATTGATCCACGACCCAAACGCGCTGCTGAATTTCGAAGAACACCACGTTGCCCTGCCGATGACCGTCCTCGAGGAGCTGGACAAGCTCAAGAGTGGCCATCACAGCGTAGCGGCCGAATGTCGCCAGGCGATCCGCCTGATCGACAAGACCCTGGGCGACGCTTCTCCCGAAGACGTCGAGCTGGGCGTACCGATCCAGCGCGGCAAAAGCGGTCCCAAGGGCCTGCTTTCGATCCTGATGAGCAAACGCACCGAACCCAACCTGGTGCTGCCTGAACACCTGAACGACAACATCATCATCAACCAGTTGATCGACCTGCACGCGCGCAATAAGGATCAAGCCGTGGTGCTGGTGACCAAAGACATCAACATGCGCCTCAAGGCCCGCGCCTGCGGGATCGCGGCGGAGGACTACAGCACCGACCAACTGGTCGACGACGTGTCGCTGCTGCCCAACGGCTATCACACCATGACCGGCTCCTTCTGGGACCGCGTGAGCAAGGTCGAGACTCGCCAGGACCACGGTCGCACCTGGCACCAGGTGCAACTGATCGACAACCTGCCGGCGGTGCACATCAACGAATTCATCATTGACGAACAAGGCTTCGTCGGCTGGATCAAGGAAATCCAGGTCGACAAACTGCTGATCCTCGATTTGCATCAGGAACCCCTGCTGCACCAGGAGGCGTGGGGCCTCAAGCCTCGGGACATCTACCAGAGCCTGGCGCTGTTCGCCCTGCTCGATCCGGATATCCACCTGGTCAACCTGTCCGGCGCCGCCGGTTCCGGCAAGACCATCCTGGCCCTGGCCGCCGCCATCGAACAGACCATGGTCAGCAAGCGCTACCGGCGCATCATCGCTACCCGGAGCGTGCAGGGCCTCGACCAGGAGATCGGCTTCCTGCCCGGCACCGAAGCGGAAAAAATGGAGCCTTGGCTGGGCGCCATCACCGACAACCTCGAAGCCTTGCACATGGACGACGAGAGCACCCATGGCAGCGTCGACTACATCCTCAGCAAAGTGCCGTTGCAGTTCAAATCCCTCAACTACATCCGGGGACGCAGCTTCCAGCAGAGCCTGATCCTGATCGACGAATGCCAGAACCTGACCCCGCACCAGATGAAAACCATCATCACCCGTGCCGGCGCCGGTTCCAAAGTGGTGTGCCTGGGCAACCTGGCACAGATCGACACCCCTTACCTGTCCGCGACCAGCTCCGGGCTGACCTACCTGACCGAACGCTTCAAGGACTTCCCCAACGGGGTCCACATCACCCTGCAGGGCGTACCGCGCTCGATCCTGGCCGAATACGCCGAATCCCACCTGTAACTCCAGCCAAGCCGGGCGACCGCAAGGTCGCCTGGTTTTTTTATGGCGATACGAAACCTCCTGTGGGAGCGAGCTTGCTCGCGATAGCGGTGTATCAGATAAAAATAAATACCTGACCCCCTGTCATCGCGAGCAAGCTCGCTCCCACAAGGGTTTTGCAGTGACTTCCGAATCCAGGATGAAAGCAGGTGCGACAATCAGCCCTGCCGGAATCTGACTCACGGGTTTACAATCGACGCTCCTGATCAGGAGTAACCCTGTGCTGACTCATCTCGATTCCCGAGGTCGCGCCAACATGGTCGACGTGACCGACAAGGCCGTGACGTTCCGTGAGGCCACGGCTGAAGCTTTTGTGCGCATGTTGCCCGATACCCTGCAAATGATCGTCAGCGGCGGCCATCCCAAGGGCGATGTGTTCGCCGTTGCGCGCATTGCCGGTATCCAGGCGGCGAAGAAAACCAGCGATCTGATTCCGCTCTGCCATCCGCTGATGCTCACCAGCGTCAAGGTCGAGCTCAATGCCGAAGGCGAGGACCGGGTGCGCATCGTTGCCCGTTGCAAACTGTCGGGCCAGACCGGTGTGGAAATGGAAGCGCTCACTGCCGCCAGCGTCGCCGCGCTGACCCTCTACGACATGTGCAAGGCCGTGGACCGGGGCATGACCATCGAAGGCGTGCGGGTGCTGGAAAAGCTCGGCGGCAAGAGCGGCCATTTCCAGGCGGATGCCTCATGAAAATCACCGTGAAATTTTTTGCTCGCTATCGTGAAGCGATTGGCGTGGACTCGGTCAAGGTGGAAGGCGATTTTGCGACGGTCAACGACGTCCGTGCGTTGCTCGCGCAGCGTGACGGCGCCGAGGTGCTCACGGAGCAAAACCTGATGTGCGCACGCAACGAAGACCTGTGCCAACTCGACGAGCCTTTGGCCGACGGCGATGAAGTCGCGTTCTTCCCGACCGTGACAGGAGGCTGAGCCATGGCGATTCGGGTGCAGGCCGAGCCGTTCGATCCCGGGGCCGAGGTCAACGCGATGCACGCGGCGAATGTCGGCGTGGGAGCGGTAGTGAGTTTTGTTGGTTACGTGCGCGACTTCAATGACGGCCTCGATGTGTCCGGGATGTTCCTGGAGCATTACCCGGGCATGACCGAGAAAGCCCTGGGCAAGATCGCCATCGAGGCCGAGCAGCGCTGGCCGCTGCTCAAGCTCGAAGTGTTGCACCGCATCGGTGCCCTTGAGCCGGGCGAACCGATTGTCTTTGTCGGTGCCGCCAGTGCCCATCGCCAGGCGGCGTTCGACGCCTGCGCCTTTGTCATGGACTACCTCAAGACCCGCGCGCCGTTCTGGAAGAAGGAAAACACCGTCGACGGCCCACGTTGGGTCGAAGGACGGGACAGTGATCATGCGGCGGCGGATCGCTGGAAGCGGTAGTCAGCCTGTCATCTCTCATGTTGCCTGCGAGTGCGCTATTCGCGAGCAGGCTCGCTCCCACAATGGATCTTCGTTGTACACAATGTGAGTGTCCTGCACAGATCCCTGTGGGAGCGAGCTTGCTCGCGATGAGGCCATCAGCCTCCCATCACATTCCCTCTTTCCCCGATTGACGATATGTACATTAAAGTCCAGTATGGATTTATAAGTACAAATTAAGTCACGCCTATTTTTCTCTGCCAAACCAACAACAATCCGCGAGAGAACGACCATGAAAAAAATTCCCCTCATCACCGGCCTGGCCTTGAGCCTGTTGGCCTCCAGCAGTCTGTTCGCCGCTGATAAAACCTTGCGCATCGGTATCGAGGCGGCTTATCCACCGTTTGCCTCAAAGACCTCGGAAGGCAAGATCGAAGGTTTCGACTACGACATCGGCAATGCCTTGTGCGCGCAGATGCAGGTCAAGTGCGAGTGGATCGAAGGGGAGTTCGACGGGCTGATCCCGTCCCTCAAGGTGAAGAAGATCGACTTGGCGCTGTCGTCCATGACCATCACCGAAGAGCGCAAGAAGTCGGTGGATTTCAGCCACAAGTACTATTTCACTTCGTCGCGGCTGGTGATGAAGGAAGGCGCCGTGGTCGATGACCAGTACGCCAGCCTCAAGGGCAAGACCGTGGGCGTGCAGCGCGCTACCACCACGGATCGTTTCGCCACGGAAGTCTTCGAGCCCAAAGGCGTGACGGTCAAGCGCTACAGCAATAACGAAGAAATCTACATGGACCTGGCGTCGGGGCGCCTGGACGCGATTTTTGCAGACACCATCCCGCTGGAAGACTTCCTGTCGATGCCTCGTGGCAAGGGCTACGCGTTTGTCGGGCCGGAGCTCAAGGATCCGAAATACGTCGGTGAGGGCGCCGGGATTGCGGTGCGCAAGGGCAATACTCAATTGGTGGCGGATTTGAACAAGGCCATTGATGGGATTCGGGCGAATGGCGAGTATCAGAAGATCCAGGCCAAGTATTTCAAGTCGGATATCTACGGCGACTGATCAATAGCCTTCGCGAGCAAGCTCCCACAGGGGATCTCTGTTCAATGAGGTCCAGTGTGGGAGCGAGCTTGCTCGCGATGAGGCCAGTACAGGCAACACAAGACCTCAACCTTTCAACTCCTTCAAATGCTTGTACACCGTCGCCCGCCCCATATTAAGCACGTTGGCCACATAGTTGGACGCGCTTTTGCCCTTGAACGCGCCTTCGGCGTGCAGCGCCAGCACCAGCTCGCGTTTGTGGTCGCGGGTCAACAGGTTCAGGCTCAATTGACGCTCACGCATCCAGGCGTGGAGGAAGGTGTTGATCCGCTCCTGCCAATCATCGCGAAACAGCGAGTCGGGCTGCGCAATCAATTTGTTCGGTGACAGGAACAGATCCAACGCCGCCTTGGCGTTTTCGAACAACGAAATATTCAGGTTGATGCACAAGACTGCCAATGGGTGGCCCTTGGCGTCTCGCAGCACGCTGCTGAGGCTGCGGATCTTTTGCCCGTCCCAATTCAGCTTCTCATAGGGCCCGATGTTTCGTTCGCTGACGTCGTCGCTGAGCATGTCTTCCAAGGAAGAGTCATCGCCAATTTCGCGCTTGGACAGGTTGTTGGCGATGTAATCGACCCGTTGCGTGCGCAGGTCATGCAGCACCACTTCGGCGTGGGGGTAGAAAAGGGTGGCGATGGCATCGGCGATGGTGCGGAAATTATCCAGCGCCGGATCGACTTGCGGGGCATTCATGAGAGGACTCCATGCGGTCAGCGCCCCGTGAAGCAGGGGCGCGGGGGAGTGTGCAGCAATAGAGGCGACGCGTCACCCCGGTGAAGATCAACCCAGGCGTGCGGGCGACAACATCGCAGCGTTCAGGCCGAAACGGGCCAGGGCCTCGGGCAGCGGTTCGCCACGCACCAGCGCCGCGCTGGCCTGGCCCATGGCCGGTGAGGTCTGGATGCCGTAGCCGCCCTGGGCCGCAACCCAGAACAGTCCGGGCACCTGAAGATCGAAGCCGGCCAGCAGATCGCCGTCATGCACGAAGCTACGCAGTCCGGCCCAGGTGCGGGTCGGGCGGCGGATGGTCAGCGTGGTGGCTTCTTCGATCTGGTAGATGCCCATGGCGATGTCCAGCTCTTCGGGCTGCACATCGTGGGGTTCCACCGGGTCGGCGTTCGCTGGCGAGCCGAGGAACATGCCCGCGTCGGGCTTCATGTAGAAGGATTCGTCGAGGCTCACCAACATCGGCCAATCATGAATGTCCACGCCCTCGGGGCCGGCAAAAATGAACGCCGCCCGCCGCTTGGGTTGCAGGCCCAGCTTGCGTGCGCCGGCCATTTCGGCCACCTGATCGGCCCAGGCGCCGGCTGCGTTGACCAGCACGGGCGCGCGGAAGGTCTGGCTGGCGGTCCTGACTTGCCATTGCCCTTGATCGTCGCGGATCAAGTCGAGCACTTCGCTGTCGGTATGCACCTCGCCACCGCTGCGACGAATGCCTCGCAAGTAACCCTGGTGCAGCGCATCGGTGTCGATGTCGCAGGCCGTGGGGTCATAGATCGCGCCATGGACTTTTTCCCGGCGCAGGATCGGCAATCGCACGCAAGCGTCTTCGGCGCTGAGCAGTTGCATCTGCGGCACCGTGGCCTTGGCGCTGAGGTATTGGTTGTTCAGTTCGGCCGGGTCACCGGTGAAATCCACCGTCATTTCGCCGCGTGGAATGAGCAGCGGATGCTCGCAGAAGCCGGTCGGCGGAGCATCGAAAAAATCTCGGCTGGCCTGGGTCAGCGCCCTGACCTGTGGCGTGCCATAAGCGGCGGTGTACAGCGCCGCCGAACGACCGGTGGAGTGATAGGCCGGATGCGATTCGCGTTCAAGCACGATGACCCGGCCGTGGGGCGCCAGCCAGTAGCCGGTGGAAGCACCGGCGATGCCGCCGCCGATGATGATGAAGTCTGCTTGTGTCATGAAGCTCTCCTGTCGAGCACGGTGCCGGGAGTTTCCGAGAACCTGTGGGAAAAGGGCGTCTCAGTGATGAAGTCGATACAGTGCATTCGCCAGCGCAACATCCTCCAGCCCCAACCCAATGGAACGGAAGAACACATGGCGCTCATAGTTCGGACGCGCCACCCGTTCGCTCAGCAGATCGGGCAAGTCACCCACAATGCTTGAAGGCTCCCAGCCATGCTGTTCAGCGGCGATCAACATCTCGCCGGCCGAGCCCGGGGTGGTCTGACGATAGTCGCAGAACACGTCCATGTCGTTGAGGCTCTGGGGCGGTACTTCATGGGCGCGCGGGGCGTTGGTGCTGATGGAGGTGATCAACGCCGGTTTGCCGAGTGTCTGCGGGTCGAGCACTGCCTTGGCGGATGAGGTGCAGAGCATCACCACATCGGCGTCGTGCAGTGCCGCTTCAAGGGTGTCGGTGATTTGCAGGCGCGGGTCCAGGTCGGTGAGCGAGGCCGATGCGTGTGCCGGCTTGGCCTTCAGGCCTGGCGAATAGAGACTGATGGCTTGCCAATCCCGCAGTCCCTTGACGTATTGCACATGGGCCCGCGCCACCGCGCCGCTGCCGATCACTGCCAGGCGCCTGGCCTTAAGTGGGGCGAGGGCGTCAACGGCGACGGCGGTCGTGGCGGCGGTGCGAACCGTCGTCAGCTCGGCGGCATCGCACAACAGCAGCGGCTGGCCGGTGCGCATCGACATCAGCAACGTCCAGGCGGTGACCAACGGACCCTGTTCGCGGACGATATAGGGTGATGTCTTGACACCGTAGACCTGGTCTTCAGCCAGCACGCCCAGGTAATTGATGAAATCCCCGGCGCCTTGGGGGAACTCCGCCTGTTGCTGGGGCGGCTGCACGGCTTGCCCGGCGGCGAGATCACGGAACAGCTTGCGAAGGATTTGCAGCACATCGACGTCTTCGAGCAGCGTTCGGGCCTGGGCTTGGGTCATGACATGAGGCGTGCTGGTCATCGTGTGCTCCGGATACCTGGAATAAACTAATTTGTCCATTATGGACTTTTAGTTTATTCGAGCAATATCCCAAGGCAAAAAAAGCGCAGCCTGTTTTGGCTGCGCTGATCATTCCCACGCTCTGCGTGGGAAATGCCTCGATGGACGCTCTGCGTCTAAGGCCGCTTGCGCTCAACCGGCCGCAACAGATGAGTCGGTGGCATCTCGCAACTGATCTTGCGACCCAGCAGCGCTTCGATCGACGGCAGCTGGTAGGAATCGTCCTCGCCGGCGAAGCTGATCGAAACACCCGCGGCTCCGGCACGACCGGTGCGGCCAATACGATGCACGTAATCGTCCGGCACTTCGGGCAAGGTGAAGTTGATCACATGACTGATGCCGTCGATGTGGATGCCGCGACCGGCCACGTCGGTGGCGACCAGCACGCGGATCTTGCCTTCGCGGAAACCTTCGAGGGTCTTGATGCGCTTGTGCTGCGGTACGTCGCCGGAGAGCTGGGCGGCGTTGACGCCATCGCGCACCAGACGCTCTTCGATACGGCGTACTTCGTCCTTGCGGTTGGCGAACACCATCACCCGCTCCCAACCGTTGTCGTTGACCAGGTTGTAGAGCAGCTTGTACTTGTCGGCACCGGCGACTGCGTAGATATGCTGCTCCACATTTTCGCTGGCAACGTTCTCGGCTTCGATCTCGACGATGGCCGGATCGGTGGTCCACTGCTTGGCCAGGTTCATCACGTCGTCGGTGAAGGTGGCGGAAAACAGCAAGGTCTGGCGTTCGCTTTTCGGTGGGGTCTGGCGAATGATCTGGCGCACCTGCGGGATGAAGCCCATGTCGAGCATGCGGTCGGCTTCGTCCAGCACCATCACCTCGACCATGTCCAGGTGCACGTCGCCGCGCTGGTTGAAGTCCAGCAGGCGGCCCGGCGTGGCGACGAGGATGTCGCAGTGGCGGGCTTCGAGGTGCTTGAGTTGCTTGTCGAAATCCATGCCGCCCACGAACGTCATCACGTTCAGGCCGGTGTACTTGGTCAGGTCGGCGGCGTCCTTGGCGATCTGCACCACCAGTTCGCGAGTCGGCGCGATGATCAGTGCCCGCGGTTCGCCCATGTAGCGTTCCTTGGGCGGCGGGGTCTGGAGCAACTGGGTGATGATGGAGATCAGGAACGCGGCGGTCTTGCCTGTACCGGTCTGGGCGCGGCCGATGGCGTCTTTGCCGGCGAGGGTGTAACCGAGCACCTGCGCCTGGATCGGCGTGCAATAGGGGAAACCCAGGTCCTGGATGGCGTGCATCAGTTCAGGGGCGAGCTTGAAATCATGGAAGCGGGTCTTGCCTTCCTGGGGTTCTACGACGAAATCTTCAAGCTTCCAGGCAACGACGGGCGGTTTTGGTGCGCGTTCGCGGCGTGGCCTTGGCGCTTCGCTACGTGGCTTTTCCTGGGCCGGTACGGCGACAGGCTGGGCAGCGGGTGAGGTCGTCGGCGTTGTCATGGCCTGCGCAACCGGCGGAGCGGTCCGGCGCGGTTGTTGCGCATCGGTGCGGCTCGGGGCTTGGACTGGCGCGCTGGAAACGGGCGCGAGCTGCTCGGCCTCGCTTTTACCGAACATCTTCTTGAGTGCTTTGAGCACGGTCATCTCATCGATTGGTTAAGGAATGTACGCCGGCCAGTGTAATGCAAGAAACGGGCGCGGCGTAGTGTGATCATCAAAGCGCTGGCGTGGCGATTTGCCTCTTAGCGCAGCCGTTCGGCCAGCCAGGTGCCGATGTCGCGAATCTCCTCGGGTAACACTTCGTGGCCCATTGGGTATTCCTGCCATGTCACGGTGACACCATGCAGCTTCAAATACTCTTGGGCAGTCCTGCCCATGGGGTTGAGCACCACTTCATCATATTGCCCATGCAGCGCCAGGACCGCGATGCGTTGTTGACTGGCAGACAACTGCAGCGCTTCGCTGAATGTTGGCGCGTAGGTGGACAGGGCGATCACGCCCCCCAGCGGTCCCTGCCATTTCACGAAAGCGGTGTGATAAACCACCGCGCCGCCCTGGGAAAACCCTGCCAGGAAAATTCGCGAGGCGTCTATCCCGCTGGTTCGCTGGGTATCGATCAGGTCAATGACCCGTTGCGCCGAGGCTTCCAATTGGTCTTCGTCAATGGCCCGGGCCGGGCTCAGGGCGCGAATGTCATACCAGCTGGGCATGGCATAGCCGCCGTTGATCGTTACAGGCTGGGTCGGTGCCTGGGGCAGAACGAAACGCGTCGTGAGCAGGCTTTGCTGCAACATTTCGGCAACCGGCAGGAAATCAAAACGATCGGCGCCCAGGCCGTGGAGCCAGATAACGCATGCGTCGGCGGTGCCGGAGGGCTCGAGAATCAAGGGGTCGGACATGGTGTGCTCCAAAAATGTGCGGGCGCGCTCAATCAGTGCGTGATTACGGTGCGGGCCTGGTGTCTCAGTTAATTAGATGTCGCAATACTACAACTTTTTGTCTTGACCTCTTCAGTAAGGGGCAAGCGCAGCGGTGTGGTACGGGCTTTGCTATGGGTGTAGCTGAGTGATGATTCTTACGCTGCGCGGTAACACTATCAGCTCGACGCGACGCATGGGATATCAGAAATCCGGTGATGGATGTTCGCCAATAGCCGCTACGGGCTTCGCGAACGTGAAGGGCTACAGCCCGTTCGGCCGATTGGTGAGAAGTGAGCAGCCCCACTGTTTATTGGCGCTCTCATTAATAGACTCATAGCGAAGGCCCAGACGTCGGTTGACCCTAAAAAAAGCCAACAAGGGTCGGCAATGCCCCAAAAGGGTGCGACAGGGTTCGAGCTCCGACACAACAAGAGCAAAACTGGAGGTTTGAATGAAGTTACTGAAATCCACCCTGGCAGTCGTGACTGCAGCAGCAGTCCTCGGTGTCAGCGGGTTCGCTCAGGCGGGTGCAACCCTGGATGCCGTGCAGAAGAAAGGTTTTGTGCAATGTGGTGTAAGTGACGGCCTGCCGGGTTTCTCGGTGCCTGATTCCACCGGCAAGATCGTCGGTATCGACGCTGACTTCTGCCGTGCCGTTGCCGCAGCAGTGTTCGGCGATGCAACCAAGGTCAAGTTCAGCCAGTTGAACGCCAAGGAGCGCTTCACCGCGCTGCAATCCGGCGAAATCGACTTGCTGTCGCGCAACTCCACCATGACCAGCTCCCGCGATGCGGGCATGGGCCTGAAATTCCCAGGCTTCATCACCTATTACGACGGCATCGGCTTCCTGGCCAACAGTAAACTGGGCGTCAAGAGCGCCAAGGAACTGGACGGTGCAACCATCTGCATCCAGGCCGGTACCACCACCGAGCTGAACGTTTCCGACTACTTCCGCGCCAATGGCCTGAAGTACACCCCGATCACTTTCGACACCTCCGATGAAAGCGCCAAGTCGCTGGAATCCGGTCGTTGCGACGTGCTGACCTCCGACAAGTCCCAACTGTTCGCCCAGCGCAGCAAGCTGGCTTCGCCGAAGGACTACGTGGTGCTGCCGGAAACCATTTCCAAGGAACCACTGGGTCCGGTCGTGCGTAACGGCGACGACGAGTGGCTGGCCATCGTTCGTTGGACTGGCTACGCCATGCTCAACGCTGAAGAGGCAGGCGTGACTTCGGCAAACGTCGAAGCCGAAGCCAAGTCCACCAAGAACCCAGACGTCGCTCGTATGCTGGGCGCTGATGGTGAATACGGCAAAGATTTGAAGCTGCCGAAAGACTGGGTCGTGAAGATCGTCAAGCAAGTGGGTAACTACGGCGAAATGTTCGAGCGCAACCTGGGCAAGAAGACTCCGCTGGAAATCGATCGCGGCCTGAACGCTCTGTGGAACGCAGGCGGCATTCAATACGCACCACCAGTGCGCTGATGGTTCTATCACCCGGTGGGCCAACCACCGGGTGATGTTCTGTTCCATTCTTTGCGGGGCACTTCATGCAAAATTCAATCGGCGCACCTAAGCAGAGGCTCAGCCTCAGCGATCCACGAGTGCGTGCGTGGGTATTTCAGATCGTCACCATCGTGGCGGTCATCGCGCTGGGCTGGTTTCTGTTCGATAACACGCAGACCAACCTTGCACACCGGGGCATCACTTCCGGTTTCGGCTTTCTGGAGCGCAGTGCCGGTTTCGGCATCGCCCAACACCTGATCGACTACACTGAAGCGGACAGTTATGCCCGCGTCTTTGTCATCGGTCTGCTCAATACTCTGTTGGTGACCTTCATTGGCGTGATCCTGGCGACCATCCTGGGGTTCATCATCGGCGTCGCACGCTTGTCGAAGAACTGGATAATCTCCAAGCTGGCGACCGTCTATGTGGAGGTCTTTCGTAACATCCCACCGCTGTTGCAAATCCTGTTCTGGTATTTCGCGGTCTTCCTGACGATGCCGGGACCACGGGCTGCCCGCAACTTCGGCGACACCTTCTTCGTCAGCAGCCGAGGCTTGAACATGCCGGCGGCGCTGGTGGCCGACGGGTTCTGGCCGTTCGTGATCAGCATCGTGCTGGCGATTGTCGCGATCGTGCTGATGACGCGCTGGGCCAACAAGCGTTTCGAAGCAACGGGCGAGCCGTTCCACAAGTTCTGGGTCGGCCTGGCGCTGTTCCTGGTGATCCCTGCGCTTTGCACCCTGGTTTTCGGGGCGCCTGTGCACTGGGAGATGCCGGAGCTGAAAGGCTTCAACTTCGTTGGCGGCTGGGTGTTGATCCCTGAGCTGCTGGCGTTGACCCTGGCCTTGACCGTGTACACCGCGGCGTTCATCGCCGAGATCGTGCGTTCGGGTATCAAGTCGGTCAGCCATGGCCAGACCGAGGCGGCTCACTCCTTGGGGCTGCGCAACGGTCCGACGTTGCGCAAGGTGATCATCCCGCAAGCCCTTCGCGTGATCATCCCGCCGTTGACCAGCCAATACCTGAACCTGGCGAAGAACTCTTCCCTGGCCGCCGGTATCGGTTACCCGGAAATGGTTTCGCTGTTTGCTGGCACGGTGTTGAACCAGACCGGCCAGGCCATCGAGGTGATCGCGATCACCATGAGTGTGTACCTGGCGATCAGTATCAGCATTTCCTTGCTGATGAACTGGTACAACAAGCGCATTGCGCTGATCGAGCGGTGAGGAAAAGCGCATGACATCCCATACTTTCAAACCTGATATGCCGCCACCGAGCAAAGTGTTCGGGCCGATGGCATGGATGCGCGCGAACATGTTCTCCAGCTGGATCAACACGCTGTTGACCCTGTTCGCGTTCTACCTGATCTACCTGATCATCCCGCCGATCCTGGATTGGGCGATCCTGGATGCCAACTGGGTAGGGACCACGCGCGCCGATTGCACCAAGGAGGGCGCCTGCTGGGTGTTCATCCAGCAGCGCTTCGGCCAGTTCATGTACGGCTACTACCCGACGGAGCTGCGCTGGCGCGTGGACCTCACCGTGTGGTTGGCCGTGATCGGCGTGGCGCCGCTGTTCATCTCGCGCTTCCCGCGCAAGGCGATCTACGGCCTGAGTTTCCTGGTGCTGTATCCGATCATCGCCTGGTGCCTGTTGCACGGCGGCGTGCTGGGCCTGGCCTCCGTGGCGACCAGCCAATGGGGCGGCCTGATGCTGACCCTGGTGATCGCCACCGTCGGCATCGCCGGCGCCTTGCCACTGGGCATCCTCCTGGCGCTGGGCCGTCGCTCGAACCTGCCGGCGATTCGCGTGGTCTGCGTGACGTTCATCGAGTTCTGGCGCGGCGTGCCGTTGATCACGGTGCTGTTCATGTCGTCGGTGATGCTGCCGTTGTTCCTGCCTGAAGGCATGAACTTCGACAAGCTGCTACGGGCGTTGATCGGCGTGATCCTGTTCCAGTCGGCCTATGTGGCCGAGGTGGTGCGCGGCGGCCTGCAAGCGATTCCCAAGGGGCAATACGAAGCGGCCGCGGCGATGGGCCTCGGTTACTGGCGCAGCATGGGCCTGGTGATCCTGCCGCAAGCCCTGAAGCTGGTGATCCCGGGTATCGTCAACACCTTCATCGCGTTGTTCAAGGACACGAGCCTGGTGATCATCATCGGCCTGTTCGACTTGCTCAACAGCGTGAAACAAGCTGCCGCCGACCCGAAATGGCTGGGCATGGCCACCGAAGGCTATGTATTCGCCGCCCTGGTGTTCTGGATTTTCTGTTTTGGTATGTCCCGCTATTCCATGCATTTGGAACGCAAGCTGGACACTGGCCACAAGCGTTAGGAGTTGACTCATGAGTGAAGCGATCAAACAGCCTGTGAGCCCTGAAGGCATTATTCAGATGCAGGGCGTGAACAAGTGGTACGGCCAGTTCCACGTGTTGAAAGACATCAACCTGAACGTCAAGCAGGGCGAGCGTATCGTGCTGTGCGGCCCGTCGGGTTCCGGCAAGTCCACGACCATCCGCTGCCTCAACCGCCTGGAAGAACACCAGCAGGGCCGCATCGTGGTCGACGGTGTCGAGCTGACCAACGACCTCAAGCAGATCGAAGCGATCCGTCGTGAAGTCGGCATGGTGTTCCAGCACTTCAACCTGTTCCCGCACCTGACCATCCTGCAGAACTGCACCCTGGCGCCGATGTGGGTGCGCAAGATGCCCAAGCGCAAGGCCGAGGAAATCGCCATGCATTACCTGGAGCGCGTTCGCATTCCAGAGCAGGCGCACAAGTACCCGGGCCAGCTCTCCGGCGGTCAGCAACAGCGCGTGGCGATCGCCCGTGCCCTGTGCATGAAGCCGAAGATCATGCTGTTCGACGAGCCGACCTCGGCCCTCGACCCGGAAATGGTGAAGGAAGTTCTCGACACCATGATTGGCCTGGCCGAAGACGGCATGACCATGCTCTGCGTGACTCACGAAATGGGCTTCGCCCGTACCGTGGCCAACCGTGTGATCTTCATGGACAAGGGTGAAATCGTCGAACAGGCCGCGCCTAACGACTTCTTCGACAACCCGCAGAACGACCGCACCAAGCTGTTCCTGAGCCAGATCCTGCATTGATCGGCGTTAGGCAGTGAAATAAACCCGGACTTGTCCGGGTTTATTTTTTTGCAGTGCCGGCGGCTCAGGAAACCGTGAGGGTTTCGTGCTCCTTGTGCACTGTCGTCTTGAATCCTCTCAAGTCCGTGCCCTCAGCCAGGGCCTGTGCATCTGCAAGCAAATGCGGGTAGCGATCAAGCAGGCGCATCAGCAATGTCAGTGCTTTTGGCGCCAGGACCTCGCCACGCTCATAGCGGGAAAAAGCGTTGTGTCCGCCGCCCGATAGCAGCAGTACCGCTTCCTTTTGCGATAGATGCAGTTTGCGCCGGACACGTTTGATCTCTTCACCGATCATTCGCCTGGCCGCATTGACCAGTTCATCACCTGCCTGGTCGTAGCGATCCGAGCAGCTTGAATCGAGCTCGACTTCGCCGCACATCTGGCATTCCCAGCCAGACAAGTCATCGACCCGGCGTTCCAGCCCCTTGACGCTGATGGTTTCGCCGCGACCTTCGAAATGCAACATGCCCTCCGGGGCACCACAGCTGAAGCATTGCTGGTGTTTCATGAGTTTTTCTCCTTGAAGGAAATTACCGGTGGGCCTCCGCAGGGGCGGTACGTCACCTTCAGGTAAATCTGCAGACCGTGTGAATTGGCGTGGTAGACGTCATGCCAGACTCGATGATCGTCATAGGTGGTCATCGATTTGTAGAACTGTTTTCGCTCAAGCCCATGGACGACGTGCTGCATCTCCGAGACGTTTAAACCGAGCGTTCGAGCAGTGTTCTTCGCAGTGCTGGTGAAAGCTTTTCCTTTAAGCCGCCTGACATCCGCCTGTATCGCTACCAAGGCGTAATGGGGTGTGTTCTTTTCCATGGAACGGTGCGCCTTGTTCGTAAAATTACCCTTAAAGGGTAATTTTGACTAGTCGAAAATGTCGTTTCTTTGGCCTCCCATTGACCCTAGGCGGTTGCCGTCCTACACGAAGCTGACTAACATGTCAGAAAATTCATCCTATGATTGGATGAAAAGGCGAATCCCATGTCCGATATTTTTCTCCATTGATAAAGCGCTCCTTGGTCGACCAGGCCTTGGAGCAATTGCGCCAACGCATCAGCGACGGCGTCTGGCCGGTAGGCCAGCGCTTGCCCACCGAGCCGGAGCTGGTGGCCGAGCTGGGCATCAGCCGCAACACCGTGCGCGAAGCCATGCGCGTGCTGGCGTTCTCCGGGTTGATCGAGATTCGCCAGGGCGACGGCAGCTACGTCCGGGCGGTGGTCGATCCATTGGACACGCTCAAGGCGTTGTCCCGCTGTTCGCTGGAACAGGCTCGGGAAACCCGGCACATCCTGGAGGTGGAGGCCATTGGCCTGGCGGCGCTGCGGCGTACCGAGGACGACTTGCTTGCCTTGCGCCAAGCGTTGAAAACCAGCGGCGAGCACTACCACGGCGACCTGGAGCATTACATCGCCTGCGACCTGATCTTCCATCGTCTGTTGGTAGATGCCGCCCACAATCCGGCCCTCAGCGAGCTGTATCGCTATTTTTCCAGCGTGATCGGCGCGCAATTGCGCCACAGCCTCAACATCATTCCCCGCCATCAACACGTGTTCGATCTGCACATCGAGATTCTCGACGCCGTCGAGCGACAGGATCCGGAGCGGGCCAAGGCCCTGTGCCGGCAGTTGATCAATGAACCCTGAAACAGAGCTTTCCATGTCCCGCGATCCGATAGCGCACCCCACCGCCGCCGCGCACAAGCGCGCCGCCGAACTCGAAGAATTGTTGATCGACGCCGAAGCGGACGATGAGCAAACCCAGCAGGACCACCCGTTGGTGCGTCGGCCCTGGCTGTTGTTGCTCGGGCTGATCCTGGTGGCGTTGAATTTGCGTCCGGCGCTGTCGAGCATGGCGCCGCTGCTCAGCGAGGTTTCAAAGAGCCTGGGGCTGTCGGCTGCGCAGGCGGGTTTGTTGACGACGCTGCCGGTGCTTTGCCTGGGCCTGTTCGCGCCGTTGGCGCCGCTGCTGGCGCGGCGTTTCGGTGCCGAGCGCGTGGTGCTGGGGATCTTGCTGACGCTGGCCGGTGGAATCGTCCTGCGCAGTTCGCTCGGCCAGTTCGGCTTGTTCGCCGGCAGCATCCTGGCGGGCGCGAGTATCGGGATCATCGGCGTGCTGTTGCCGGGTATCGTCAAGCGCGATTTTGCCAAACAGGCTGGCACCATGACCGGTGTCTACACCATGGCGCTGTGCCTGGGCGCCGCGATGGCGGCCGGGGCCACGGTGCCGCTGAGCGAGCAGCTCGGCGAAAACTGGGCCTTGGGCCTGGGATTCTGGGTGGTCCCGGCGCTGCTTGCTGCGGTGTTCTGGCTGCCGCAAGTGGGGCAGAAACACGGCGCCCACCAAGTGGCGTATCGGGTCCGTGGCTTGCTGCGTGATCCGTTGGCCTGGCAAGTGACCTTGTACATGGGGCTTCAATCGTCCCTGGCCTACATCGTGTTCGGCTGGCTGCCCTCGATTCTCATCGGTCGAGGGCTGAGTCCGACCGAGGCTGGGCTCGTGCTGTCCGGCTCGGTCATCGTGCAACTGATCAGTTCCCTGAGTGCGCCCTGGCTGGCTACGCGTGGCAAGGACCAGCGCCTGGCCATCGTGGTCGTCATGCTCATGACCCTGGGCGGCTTGTTCGGTTGCCTCTACGCGCCCATTGACGGTTTGTGGGGCTGGGCGATCCTGTTGGGGCTGGGGCAGGGCGCGACGTTCAGCCTGGCGCTCACCCTGATCGTGTTGCGTTCGCGGGACGCCCATGTGGCCGCCAACCTCTCCGGCATGGCCCAGGGCTTTGGTTATACGCTGGCGTCGCTGGGGCCGTTCGCGGTCGGCGTGGTCCATGACTTGACCGGCGGCTGGAATGCCCTGGGCTGGATCTTTGGCCTGATTGGCCTGGGGGCGATCATCGCGGGGCTGGGGGCTGGACGGGCGCGATACGTCCAAGTGACCAGCGAAAAGCTTTAGTCCGGTCGCCCCGCAGGTGCCGCCAGTCGGTGAGCGGGGCTACAGATAGACCACCTCCAGCGTTGCCGAGCCGTCGAGCCGGGTGTCGGTGTTCAAATCCAGGTTTTGCGTGGCGTTTATCACCGCTTCGATGTCAACGGTGGTACTCAGCGTCTGGATGGGCGTAGGCCCGGTGGTGCTGCCTTCGCTGTCGGTAAAACCCAGGTAACTTCGGGCACCGATATAAATGGGGTTCAGGTTGGCGGTACGCCAGGCCAGGCCTGCGGTGGTGGACTCGGTGCCATAAATCGGCGCGGCGTTGTCGACCTGGGTTCTCTTGGGGTCGAAGACCATGGAATAGACGCCCAGGGGCGTGCCCTGGCGATCGAACCCCAATCCATAATAAATCTCACTGTTCACCAAGGCCGAGCCATCGCGATTGTCGCTCATGCGCAGGGCGAAGCGGCTCGGGCCATGACACGTGACGTTGACCTGCAGGTGCTTGACCGGTAGGCGCGTACGTCGATCAACGTTGAGGTCTTGTCGGGAAATCGTGCCGTAGTCAATCAGTCCGCCGCCGGGCATCAGCGGTGTGCAGGCGGTAGGGACGATCAGGCCGCTGACGCGCAAGTCCACGTTGGAGGCGGCTACGGTGTGCTGGGAGATGGACAGGATCAATAAGGCACAAACGACGATGAGCTTTTTCATGAACGGCAGACGCACTTTATAAGTAGATGATTTCCAGCGTGCCGGAACCGTTGAGGTGCACCACGTTGCGCAGGTCCAGGGATTGGGTGGGCGCCAGATAGACCCTGACGTGCACCGTGCCCGCCAGGTTCTGGATCGCCACGGGGCCGAGGGTGCTGCCAGCCGTGTCGGTAAATCCCATCACGCTGCGGGTCGCCATGGCGATTTGCCGGGAATTGGCGCTGCTCCAGGCTGCGCCGCCACTGGTGGAGTCGGTGCGGTAGAGAGCGGTGAAGGCATCGGCTGTGAACTCCGTTGGATCGATGCTCATGTAATAGCGACCGATTTTGTTCTGGCTGTTGTCGACGTCCAGGCCGTAGGCCGTTTCATCGGTGCCACCCGTTGCCGAGCCATGGCGGTTGTCATGCATTTTCAGGGCGAAACGGGTCGCCGCGTCGCAACTGACCGAGAGCTGCAGCGTCCGGCTGGGCAGTGGGGTTTCGGTGGTGACATTCAAGTCCTTGGCCAACAGCGTGCCGTAGTCCACCAGGCCCGCGTTGGACAGCTGTGGCGTGCAGGCGACCGGGGCGAAATGGGCGCGTAACACCAGGTCCCGGGTGCGATCGCTTCGGGGGCCATGAAGCGTTCCGGATGTCTCCCAGGTGGTGGCGTCCTTGACGTGAGTGGCGGCGGCATCGGCCCAGGCGGTGATCGTCAATTGCATGGACAGGCTTTTGCCTATCAGCACCGAACCGCCTTGCACCGGCGCGATCCCATGGCCCGGACGCCAGTCCAGCACAGCGCCGCTGGTCACGGGCGCCTGGCCGTTGGCCGGCAACAGCCCCAAGTCCACCGATTTACCGTCGACCACGCCATCGCTGACCTCCATTTCATAGCTGCCTTGCCCGGTAAATTGCAGCCGTTGCGTATCGGCGGCCAGGGCGCGATAGAACAGGCTCAGGTCCGCCGGTTGCGGGCAATTGAAGCTGATGCGCAGGCGACGTTCGCCGAGCAGGCGCTGGGGAGCGCTATCGTTCTGGGCGCCACGGTTCATCTGGCCGAAATCCAGCAGTGTTTCGCTGAGGCTCAGTTGGCACGCGTCCTGGGCGTAGGCGTGACCGGCAAGGCCGGATATCACGATTGCGACACTCAGGCGCCGCAACAGGGTTGCAAGGGGCATGGCAGTCATCCTCAAGGTGTGTGGCAGCGGGCGGGGGCGGTTTCGTAGTACAGGGTCGGATCGCCTTTGTCCGGCAGATCGAAGCCCAGTTCGCAGCGCTCCATTCCCGGGGCGCTTATCCACAGGGTGGGCTGTTCCAGCACATTGGGCAGAAAGACCTGGCCGCCGCCCTGGACCAGCGTGACGAACTGTCCATCTTCGGTGCTGACCATGGCGCCTCGCGGCAGCGGTTGCCCGTTGTCGGTGCTGACACTCAGCAATACCCGGCGGGTCAGTGTTACGCCGAAATCGACGCGGTCCACCGCGCCGCGTCCGGCCGATATCATCGCCAGGCCGTTGTCGATGTCGGCGTTGCGTGGCAGTGAGCGGGTCTGGACTTCCACCGGGCTGCGGCCATAGGCGCTGACCTGTGACACCACGGCCTGGCCCTGCCAGTCGGTCCAGACCGGGCCGCTGGGTGTACTGAGCTTGATGCCGTGCATGTCGCCGACCGAGACGAGGGCGAAGGTGTCACGCACCTGATACGGCGATAACGTAACGCCACCGCCGTGCATCACCACGCCGCCGCGCGCGCTGCCCTGGTAGCTCGACCGTTCGGCGTCGGAGCGGCTGTAGCTGAAATCGAACTGGCTGTAGCGAGGCAGCGCGGAAACGCCCAGGGTGGTTTCGACTTGCTGGTCGCGTGAGTCGTGTTCGGCGCTGACCCGGTAACCGAACTGATCGTTGAGCTGTTCGCTCAGCCCTACGCCCTTGCGGGCTTCTCCTCCAGAATTGCGTACCCAGCCACGAACCCGGCGATTGCCTCCCAGGGGCACGCTGACGTTCAGGTACACGGCGTTATCCTGGTACTGGCTGCCGCCCATCTGCCACTCGGCGTTGGCCGACAGCGACACGTTGCCGATGCTCGTTCCCCAGGCCGCCAGGGCCCGGCTGCTGGTGTCGCCGGCAAAATTACTGGAGCGCGACATCCCCAGGCTGAATGCTCCGAGCTTGGGATGAGACCAGCCCAGCATGGCGCTTTGCTGGTCGCGATAACGCGCACTGCCTTGTTGAGCTGCCTCGGATTCGTAGGTCGCTTCTTCCAGCTCCCGATAACCCGGGGTGCGCCAGGCATTGGCGGCACTGAACGACCATTGATCCCCCAGGCGCTGTGACCAGGACAGGTTGTTTTGCACGCCGCGGGCCTTGTCCCAGCCCTGGGCATCGGACAGTTGGCTGGACCACTGGAGCTGGCCGTCCAGCCACGGCAGCCAGCCCAGGCTCCAGCCGGCGGAGCGGTATTGGCTGGAGACCAGGGCGCCGCCGCTCAAGGACAACTGCGGGTGCACGGCACCGGTCCAGCCCAGGCTGGCGACCCACGGGGCGTCATCCTGGGCGTTGGAAATAGTGCGCACGCGCCCGGCGGCAACCGAATAACCCGGCGCCGGCAACCCAAGGCCGAGCATGGCGGCCGGTACGGTGAAGCGTCGTTCTTCGCCGGTGCTTTCCTTGACCGTGACTTCGACGTCCGAGCGAGTGTTCAAGCGGCGCACATCGGTCAGGGAGAAGGGCCCGGCGGGCACCACCGTGGAGTAGATCAACGCACCGTTCTGCCGAACCTCCACTTGCGCGGGACTGTTGGCGATGCCATCGATGGTCGCGCCCTGGTTCTGGTCCTGGAGGGCTTGTTCGGTGAGTACCTGGACCCCAGTGACCTGCGCACCGGACAACACCGGGTTATAGAGGTTGATCTGCCCGGCCTGCAGCACGGCCTGGTGGCTGGCGAACGTGCGTTGGGCATAGGCCTCCAGATGCGTACTGCGGGACTGGCCGTCCTGCCAGCTCTGCGCTTGTCGGCTGCGCACGATCCAGTCGCCGGCGTTGAATCCCACCTCGGTATTGGCCGAGCCAAAACGGCTGGCGTCATCGCCGTAGCGGTTGTAGAAACCGGTCAGGTCGTAGTTGAGCAGGCCGGCGAAACCGCCGGTTTCATATCCGGAAATATCCTGCTGCAACGCACGCATGGCTTCGGTGGGCACCACCAGGGATACCGTGAGCGTGGCGGGATCGGGCTCCACCAGGGTTTGCGGGTATCGGCTGAGGAAATCGTGGCAACGGGTATTGTCGTCGGGAACGACAAGATGGGCGGCGTCGAGCAGCGCCCGGTCAAAACACAGCGTGCCTTGCGGGTCGAAACTCACATGCAGGCGGCCACGGCGTTGGCCATTGACACGCAGGCTGACGGGGTGCTGCCCGGGGGCGAACCGCGGGGCTTCCAACAGCAGGCTCGCCAACTGCGGGTCGATGCCCCGCTGGTGCAGGGTCTTGGCGTCAAAACCGGGGCGATCCTCGGCCCAGGCCTGGGCGGGCCACAGAGTGAGGGCCCATACCAGCTTCGGCAGAATGACGCGCAAGGTTGTGGCGGGCACGGCTTTGCCGTCACGGTCACTCAGTACTGTTTTCACGAAAGGCACTCGATGATGGACATGCTGGCGTCCTGGTGACGGTCATTGAGCCGTCACTTCCTTATGCAGGCGCGCAGGGCGCCTGTGGTTTTCAGTGGTTGACCGGGGCCTCATAGGCGTCCACGGCGAAGCCATAGACCGTGGCCGGCTGCAGTCGAACTTGAGTGGCCGCGCCGCCTGTGGCCGGCACGCTCAGCTGTTCGCCCGGCAGCACATAGGTGCGCGGCAGCATCGCCTTGCCGCCACTTGGCAACAGGTTCAATTCCTGGGCCAGCCGGACCACATAAGGGGTGTCGTTGCGCACTTGCAACTGGTCTGCTTTCAAGGTCCAGGTCAGGCCGGTCCAAGGGGTGCGATTGGGGGCCAGGCCCTTGGGATGGATGATCACCGGCAGGTTCTGGCGCAACGTCACGCCGACCCGGGCGTGTCCGGCTTCGGTGACGGGGCGGCCTTGGGGCATGCCTTCGAAGATCACTCGCTTGAGCCGCTGGGTCCGCAGCGGTTCCGGGCTTTGCAGGATGAAGCGCACCAGCTGTGATTTGGAGGCCTCCACCCGTGAAAGCGGAGGGGTGACCACCAGCAATTGTTCGGTGTCTTCGGGGATGTCTTCCAGGGTGACGTGCAACAACGCGAGGTTGTTGTCGGTATTGGTCACCGAAACGGCGGCCTCGCCTTCGGCTTCGTGAACGATCACGACCGAGGTGTCCGGGACCATGCCATCGGCCCGCGCCGGGTGGCTGAACATCAGCGCGGCGAGACAGAGTACAGATTTCAACAGCGTCGTCATTACAGGGTTTTCCAGGGCGTAGGCAAGACCGATGCCGGTAATCGGATCGCCGGACACAGGAAGGGATTCATCGGTCGGTTGCCGGTGGAGACAATTGGGGGCGCGACGAGTACCGGTGCCCGTCGGTGGTTTCGGGGCATAGAGTGATCTCATTACAGGGACTTCATTTGCAGCGTGGCCGAGCCGTCAATGGACACCTCTTGGCTCACAGTCGGACGCCCCTGCCTGTCACCGATGACAGGCAGGGGGACGGACCTTTACAGGTACTTCACCTCAAGGGTGGCCGAGCCGTCGATTGAGACTTCGTCGCTCAGGTCTAGGCCATTGGCGGGCGCGATGTAGGTCCAGACGTCCAGTTCGCTGGTGAACTCCTTCACCGGCAGCGGCTGGCTGGGATCATCCATAGCCGCGACGGACAAGTAATGGGTTGGGTTCCAATCGCCATATTTTATCCAGCTGTTGCCACCATCCATGGAAATGATTGGTCTGGCCTCTACACCATCGGCGATCGTCCGGCGGGCAACCAGATAGAAATGCCCTAGCTTCTGTGTTCCGTTGATCAGCCCGAGGCCAAATCCTGCGTCGACATGATTGTTGGAGGAGCCGGCGCGGTTATCGATCGCGTTGAGGGCCACCAGAATGGTGCCATCACACACCACGGTCAAAGTCATCTTGTGATCGGGAAGCAGTGTGTCGTTGTCCTGATTCAGGTCCTGGGCGGATATCTTGCCGTGGTCAACCACGCCTCCATTGGACAGGCTGGGCGTGCAAGCGCTCGGGACGATCAGGCCGGTGACCGTCAAGTCGACGGTGGAGGCGGCGAAAGCGCTGGCGGAGCCGAATAGCGCGAGACCGGTGGCAAGGGCTGTGAGCGAGAATTTCATGGTGGGATCGGATCCTTGGATCAGTTTGTTAGAGGTATTTGAGTTGTACGGTGGCATGCCCATCCACAGGCACTTCATCGGTAAGAGTCAGGCTGGCGGCGGGGGCGATATGGGTGTACAGGCCGATTTCGGCGTCGAACTCGGCGACCGCGCCGGGCTGCATCGTGCCGGGATCTGTCTCGATAGCGGTCAAGGTGGTTGGGCCGAGCCCGTTGCCCAGTTGCCATGTTCCCCCGTTGTCCCACGACACCAGGGTGCGTACCGAAGCGCCGTCGGCGACGCTGGCGTGCAGCCCGAAGTAGGCGCCACCGATCTTTTCGGAGCTGGGCGTCATCCCCAGTCCATGCCAGTTGTCATGGTGCGCCGACGACCCGGCCCGGTTGTCGATGGTGCTCAGTGTGAAGAAGGTAGCGCCTTCACACCTCACGCTCAGGTGCAGCGTTTGCCGGGGCAAGGGCGTGGGTTGGTCGTCGTTCAGCGTCTTGGACGACATTCTTCCGAAGTCCACCATGCCGCCACTCGAGATCAGCACGCCACAGGCGCTTGGGGTGATCGAACCGACGACTGCCAGTTCCGCAGTGCCGGCGGCAAGCGCCAAGGAAGAGGTGCTGATCAGCAGGGTGGCGCCGAGTGCAGCCAATGGTTTTTTCATGTCTCGCGGTTCCGGTATGCCTGGCAACGACCTGCCCCAGCGAAGCTGGCGGCCTGGACGGTGTTCGGGTGTGGGATTTGGCCGTCGGGCTTGCAAATGGCAGGCTGCTGGCGCGCTTGGTGAATCTAGTGGCCAATGACTGCCCGGCAAATACAACTTTTACGAAAGTGCACTCGAGGCTTGGAGTGCGTGATGGCGCTACAGGTACTTCACTTCAAGGGTGGCCGAGCCATCGATGGTGATGTCATCACTCAGGTCCAGGTTGTTGGTGGGCTCGATCCACGTCGTCATCGCCAGTTTTGCCGTCAGCTCCTTGAGAGGCGCTGGCTGCAAGGGCGTATCCGGGGATGCGGCGCACGTGTAGCGGCCTGGATACCAGCGCCCGGTTTCGGTCCAGGTATCCCCTCCATCCGCCGAGATGATCGTCTGCTTGGGGGCGCCATCGTGTAGAAAAGTTGCTTTTTCGTAGTTTTTGTATAGCACCCAGATCGCTCGCCAAGGTATTTTCATGGCGCGATCGCAGTCGGCAGGTTCCACCGTTCGACTGTTACGTCAGTGCCGCATAGTGGGGGGGAGCTCATTGCGCTGGAATGTGAAAAAACAATGAGGGGCACTCAGCGTGTTGCCGAGCGTTGTCGTTTCGCAGGAACTGACACGCTTCTCCCCGCCGCCGGGTCATTGGCGGCTATGCAGCGTGTTGGTGGTGGAAGATCACTCCACCTATAGAACCATGATGGATCTGCAATTGCAGAAGCTGGGGCTCGCCTGCCAATTGGTCGAGGACGGCCAGGCGGCGTTGATGGCCCTGGCATGTGGTCGCTTCGACCTGATAATCAGCGATTGCCGGATGCCCCGAATGGACGGCTACGCCTTGACCCGGGCCATTCGCCGGCGCGAGCGTGCGCTGGGGCTGGCACGGGTTCCGATTATCGCGTTGACCGGCCACCTTGAGCCCGGCACCTGGCAACGCTGTCGCGAGGCCGGCATGGACACCTGTTTGTCCAAGCCGTTGCCGCTTGGACGCTTGCGTGACGAACTGGAGCGTTGGTTGCCGGCCCGACAGGCCCTGCCACCGCCGGAACGACGGCTGGCGACCTGGCCGACCCGCGCCACGCTCATGGACGCGTTCGGCAGCGCGCAGATGGTGAACCGCATGCTGGACAGCCTGTTCGCTGAAGCGCGTAAAGACAGCGCGGCCCTGACCCGTGCGCGAATGACCCTGGACGTCGGACTGACGATTGATCACCTGCATCGCCTGGTGGGCAGCTTCGCCTTTTTGGGCGTGACCGATCTGGAAGCGAGCGGCAAGGGCCTGATCGATGACATTCGCGCCTCTGGCCTGGTGAGCAATATTTCCCGGTTGGAAGCTTTTCAAGAAGACTTGACGGCTTGCCTGGCCTACATGGGCACGTTATGAGGGAGGTCTCCATGCTTCGCGTCATTCTTGCCGATGATCACCCCCTTATCCGCATCGGCCAAAAAGTGGTGATCGAGGCGTCAGGCAAATACAAGGTCGTGGGCGAAGCCGACGGTCCGGATCAACTGCTTGAGCTATTGGACACCACTGCATGCGATGTCCTGGTGACCGATTTCGCCATGCCTGGCGACCAGCAGATAGACGGCTACGGTTTGTTGAGCCTGCTGCATCGCCAGTACCCGGCATTGCCCGTGGTGCTTGTGACGATGTTCGCAAGCGTCGCCACGTTGCGTGCCTCGTTCACCCATGGTGTCCAGGCCATCGTCGCCAAGAGAGCCTCGGCCAAGGATTTGCCCCAGGCGCTCAATGCCGTTATCGCCGGCCAGCGCTTTGTCAGCGAATGCCTGCGGGCTCAGTTGCTGGAAGCGGGGGCGGGGGATCAGTGCCGGTCACCGCAGTTATCCGACAAGGAGCGCGAAGTGGTGCGCATGCTCGCCAGCGGCATGACCGTCAGCGAGATTGCAGCGCGGGTCAATCGCAGCATTTCGACCATCAGCAAACAGAAAAGCACGGCCATGCGCCGACTGTGCATTTCCACCGATGTGGACCTGTATGCCTACGCCCGCAGTTGCGGCATGGTGCCCTAAGGCCATATCCCGGGTATTTGCGGCATAAATGCCATTAGTGTTCGCCGCGGTATCGGATTATCGTGCCCGCCTACTGAAATGAAGTTCGGAGCCTACCCATGAGTGAAGCCCACAACGCCTTGATCACCCGTTTCTATGAGGCGTTCCAGCGCCTGGATGCCGAAGCCATGAGCGCTTGCTACACCGATGACGTGGTGTTCAGCGATCCGGCATTCGGCGAACTGCGCGGGCGCGATGCTGGTGATATGTGGCGCATGCTGACGACCCGGGCCAAGGACTTTTCCCTGACCTTCGACAACGTGCGCAGCGACGAGCGCAGCGGCGGTGCACATTGGGTGGCGACGTACCTGTTCAGCCAGACTGGCAACATTGTGATCAATGACATCCAGGCGCGCTTCGTTTTCCGTGACGGCAAGATTTGCGAGCACCATGACAGCTTCGATCTGTGGCGCTGGTCCCGCCAGGCGTTGGGCACCAAGGGCCTGCTGCTGGGTTGGACGCCGCTGGTGCGCAATGCCGTCAGGGCCCAGGCGCTGAAGGGGCTGCGGGCGTTCCAGGCCAGTCACTGATAAGATCGCGGCTTGTTTCCTACGTGCTTGCTGAACATTTCGTGACGACCGCCAACGAATCTTCCGACCTGTCTGTGGCGACGGCGAGCGAGCCGGGCAAGCCCTGGTTCGTCTACCTGGTGCGGGCCGCCAACGGCTCGCTGTACTGCGGCATCAGCGATGACCCGGTGCGGCGCTTCGCCAAGCATCAGAGCGGCAAGGGCGCTCGTTTCTTCCTGTCCAGCCCGGCGGTGGCCCTGGTGTATACCGAGGCCTGTCGCGACAAGGGCGAGGCCCTTCGCCAGGAGCGGCTGATCAAGAAGCTCAGGAAGAGTGCCAAGGAATGCCTGGTGGCCAGTGCAACGGTGCTCGATCAACCGCACTGATAGTCCTTCATCAGGCGGGTAGGCTGCTGGTCCTTGGCGCGCTAAAGTGCGGGACTTCCTACCTGCATTGGCGAATCTCATGTCAGAGCTGATCCTTCACCACTACCCGACATCTCCTTTCGCGGAAAAGGCCCGCCTGCTGCTGGGCTTCAAGGGCCTGGCCTGGCGTTCGGTGAGCATCCCGCCGATGATGCCCAAGCCCGACCTGACGGCATTGACGGGCGGCTATCGCAAGACGCCGGTGTTGCAGGTTGGCGCGGATATCTATTGCGACACGTCGCTGATGGCCCGTCGGCTGGAGCAGGAAAAAGCCTCGCCGGCGCTGTTCCCGGAAGGTCGTGAAATGATCGCAGCGTCTTTCGCAGCGTGGGCTGATTCGGTGGTGTTCCAGCACGCGGTGAGCCTGGTGTTCCAGCCTGAATCGGTGGCGGTGCGTTTTGCCAGGCTGACGCCTGAAGCCATCAAGGCGTTCATCAGCGACCGCGCCGGCCTGTTCAGTGGCGGCACGACCACGCGTCTGTCTGCCGAACAGGCCAAGCACCAGTGGCCAACGATCATGGCGCGGCTTGAGGAGCAACTGCAGCGTGAAGAAGGGGATTTCCTGTTGGGCGATCCGTCGATTGCTGACTTCGCCATGGCGCATCCGCTGTGGTTTCTCAAGGGCACGCCGGTTACCTCGCCGTTGGTGGATGAGCATCCGGCTGTGTCGGCTTGGCTCGCGCGGGTGCTGGGCTTTGGCCATGGCGCGCCGAAAGAGATGAGCTCTGAAGAGGCGTTGGATGTGGCCCGGAACACTGCACCAGCAGCGCTGCCGGATGAATTGTTCAATGAGCCGAATGGCTTTGCGATGGGGCAGCAGGTCACCATCGCCGCGACGGATTATGGTGTCGATCCGGTGGTCGGTGAATTGCTGTTTGCCGGGCGCGAAGAGCTGATCCTGCGCCGTGAAGATGAGCGCGGCGGCGTTGTGCATGTGCACTTCCCGCGGTTTGGCTTCCGAATCGAGGCTCAATGAACAACCAATGACTCTGTGGGAGCGAGCTTGCTCGCGATAGCGCTAGACCAGTCACTACGATGTTGAAATGTTAGTCCGCTATCGCGAGCAAGCTCGCTCCCACAAGAGATATGTTGTTCACGGGAGCTGCGTTTGCCGCTAATCACTGTGTGGGAGCGAGCCTGCTCGCGAACGGGCCGTCACTGTTGGGGGGCGTCTTAAATCACAGACAACGCCCTGAGGATATTTTCCGGCTCATACCCGCGAATCAACCTGCCGTTCACGTCGAGGATCGGAATCCCTCGGCCGCCCAGCGCCTCGTAGGCCTTGCGCGCCTCGGCGTCTTTCTCGATATCGAACTCGCGAAACGGTACGCCTTTCTCATCCAGGAAACGCCGGGTGGCCTTGCAGTAACCGCACCAATCGGTGGCATACAGCACGACGCGGGCGTTGCTGCGAATCTGCTCTGAAACCATCTGCGACGGGTTGAACACCCGCTCGATCTTGCCCCAATTCTGGTAAGCCACCACCACCAGAAGAACCAGCAGGCATTTTTTCAGCACGCCACCCAGCATCAGTTGCGGCGCTTGAGCTGATCGGTCAGCGACGTCGGCAACCCCTTGATGATCAGCGTGCCCGCCTCTTCGTCATACTCGATCTTGGAGCCCAGCAGATGCGCTTCGAAGCTGATGGACAAGCCTTCGGCGCGGCCGGTGAAGCGGCGGAACTGGTTGAGGGTGCGTTTATCCGCCGGGATCTCCGGCGACAGGCCGTAATCCTTGTTGCGTATGTGGTCGTAGAACGCTTTCGGGCGCTCTTCGTCGATCAGTTCGGACAGTTCCTCCAGGCCCATGGGTTCGCCGAGCTTGGCCTGGCTGCTGGCGTAATCCACCAGGGTCTTGGTCTTTTCCCGGGCATCGTCTTCGGGCAGGTCTTCGCTTTCGACGAAGTCGCTGAAGGCCTTGAGCAGGGTACGGGTCTCGCCGGGGCCGTCGACGCCTTCCTGGCAACCGATGAAGTCGCGGAAGTACTCCGAGACTTTCTTGCCATTCTTGCCTTTGATGAACGAAATGTATTGCTTGGATTGTTTGTTGTTCTGCCATTCCGACACGTTGATCCGTGCCGCGAGGTGCAACTGGCCCAAGTCCAGGTGCCGGGACGGGGTGACGTCCAGTTCGTCGGTGACGGCAACGCCTTCGCTGTGGTGCAACAGGGCGATGGCCAGGTAGTCGGTCATGCCTTGCTGGTAATGGGCGAACAGTACGTGGCCGCCCACTGACAGGTTGGATTCTTCCATCAATTTTTGCAGGTGTTCCACCGCCACGCGACTGAACGCGGTGAAATCCTTGCCGCCATCCAAGTACTCCTTCAGCCAGCCGCTGAACGGATGTGCCCCGGACTCGGCGTGGAAGAAACCCCAGGCCTTGCCTTGTTTGGCGTTATAGCTTTCATTGAGGTCGGCGAGCATGTTCTCGATGGCCGTGGACTCTGCCAGTTCGGAGTCGCGGGCATGGAGTACAGCAGGGGTGCCGTCGGGTTTTTTGTCGATCAGGTGGACGATGCAATGACGGATCGGCATGGATTTCTCGGCTGATGAAAGAGAGGAGGGCGCGCTCCCCGAAAAGGGCCCAGTGTACCGCAATCACTGGTTTTGCGACGCGTCGAAGGCCCTTTCAGACCCTTCCGACACCCTGCGGGCGTTTTTTTACCGATTTAGCGCAATAAAGCTGACCAAATGGGTAGGTAGAGGCGGATATTTCACAGGCGTTGTGCTAGTTTTGCCCGGTCTTACGCGATGTCACTGCGTTAAGCGTGCATTCAGCATTTGTCAGGTCGAACCAAACCCGGATTTCGGCATCTATTACCCCGATCCGTCGTGGTGATGACCGAGGGCGGCTGATCAGATAGATCGGGCTCGATGGCTGACACTGCACTCTGCAATCCATATGAATTTGATAGGGAAGGAACACTACATGGCTCTTACTAAAGACCAACTGATCGCTGATTTGGCTGAATCTGTAGACGCACCAAAAGCTACCGTGCGTGCTCTGCTGGACCAACTGGGCCAAGTCGTTGCCGATCAGCTGGAAAACGGCGGCGAACTGACCTTGCCAGGCGTTGGCAAGCTGAAAGTCACCGAGCGTCCTGCCCGCACCGGTCGCAACCCTTCGACTGGCGCAGCCATCGAAATCCCGGCCAAGAAAGTGATCAAGCTGGTTGTGGCCAAAGGCCTGACCGACGCTGTGAACAAGTAAGACGCAGCGATAAAAAAACCGTGTTTCGGAGTGATCCGGACACGGTTTTTTATTGCCTTGAAAACCACCCGTAGGAGCTGCCGAGCGAAGCGAGGCTGCGATCTTTCTCCTGGCAGTTGAATCTCAAGAGAAAGATCAAAAGATCGCAGCCTTGCTTCGCTCGGCAGCTCCTACAGTAGAGCAGCGTCTTTCTAATCCTTGCGGACCCAGCGCTCACGCCGCCATATCTGCTGCTCGGACTTGGTCTGGAAAGTCCACGCCACAAAACGACTCTGCTTCTGCCCCTGCGACATCTCCACCACCTGGCTCTCCAGCGCGCCAGCCTTCTTCAGCGCGGTTTCGATGGCCGGCAGGTTCGAGGCTTTCGATACCAACGTGCTGAACCACAAGACTTTGTGTTGGAAGTTCGCACTTTCGGCAATCAGCTGCGTCACAAAACGCGCTTCACCGCCTTCACACCACAGCTCTGCCGATTGCCCGCCAAAGTTCAGCACCGGCAGCTTGCGTTTCGGGTCAGCCTTGCCCAAGGCGCGCCACTTGCGCTCGCTGCCCTTGGTCGCTTCTTCCATCGAGGCGTGGAACGGCGGGTTGCACATGGTCAGGTCGAAACGCTCGCCCGGTTCCAGCAGGCCGATGAGGATGTGCTTGCGGTTTTCCTGCAGGCGCAGCTGGATGACCTTGCTCAAATCGTTGGATTGAACGATGGCCCTGGCGGCCGCGACCGCTGTCGGGTCAATCTCGGAGCCGAGGAAGTGCCAGCGGTATTCGCTGTTGCCTATCAGCGGATAAACGCAATTGGCGCCCATGCCAATGTCCAGCACATTGACGATCGCACCACGCGGCACCTTGCCGTCGTTCATGCTCGCCAGCAGGTCAGCGAGGAAGTGCACGTAATCGGCGCGGCCTGGAACCGGAGGGCAGAGGTAATCCGCCGGGATGTCCCAGTGCTGGATGCCATAGAACGCCTTGAGCAATGCCCGGTTGAACACTCGCACCGCGTCGGGGCTGGCGAAGTCGATGCTTTCCTTGCCGTACGGATTGGTGATCACAAACTTGGCCAGTTCGGGTGTGCTCTTGATCAGCGCCGGGAAATCATAGCGGCCCTGGTGGCGGTTGCGCGGGTGCAGGCTGGCCTTCTCCCGCGGCGCCACGGGTTTGGCCTCGGTGGTGGGCTTGGTCTTCTGGCGGGCAGGTTTTGGAGCGCGAGGGGCAGTCATGGGCGGGTCGATTCGGGGAGGGTTCAGAAATTGGCGGACATTGTCCCACTATTCAAATGTGGGAGCGAGCTTATGTGGGAGCGAGCTTGCTCGCGATAGCGGTGGGTCAGCTTACCCCCTGTTGAATGCACTGCCGTCATCGCGAGCAAGCTCGCTCCCACAAGGGTTTTTCATTGTCTGGTAGAAAGGGGCGGGCATAAAAAAAGGAGGTCCAACTGGACCTCCTTTTTCCGTTGCGAACAAGCGTTACAGACTGGCAATCCGCGCGTGCTGCTCAGCCAGCTTGCCCAGGGCCTGTTCGGCCTCGGCCAGCTTGGCCCGTTCCTTCTCGATGACTTCGGCCGGCGCCTTGTCGACGAAGCCAGCGTTGGACAGCTTGCCGCCGACCCGCTGGACTTCGCCTTTCAGGCGCAGGATTTCCTTGTCCAGGCGCGCCAGTTCGGCTGCCTTGTCGATCAGGCCGGCCATCGGCACCAGCACTTCCATCTCGCCGACCAGTGCCGTGGCCGACAGAGGCGCTTCTTCGCCCGCAGCGAGCACGGTCACCGATTCAAGCTTCGCCAGCTTCTTGAGCAGTGCTTCGTTCTCGTTGAGGCGACGCAGGTCTTCAGCGTTGGCGTTTTTCAGGAACAGGGTCAGCGGCTTGCCTGGGCCGATGTTCATTTCGGCGCGGATGTTGCGCAGGCCGAGCATGAAGGTCTTCAGCCATTCGATGTCGTCTTCGGCTGCCGGATCGATGCGGCTTTCGTTGGCTACCGGCCACGGCTGCAGCATGATCGTCTTGCCTTGGATGCCCGCCAGCGGCGCGATGCGCTGCCAGATTTCCTCGGTGATGAACGGCATGAATGGATGCGCCAGGCGCAGGGCCACTTCCAGTACGCGCACCAAGGTGCGACGGGTGCCGCGCTGGCGCTCGACCGGCGCATTTTCGTCCCACAACACAGGCTTGGACAGTTCCAGGTACCAGTCGCAATACTGGTTCCAGATGAATTCGTACAGCGCTTGTGCGGCCAGGTCGAAACGGAATTGGTCGAGTTGGCGGGTCACTTCGGCTTCGGTGCGTTGCAACTGGGAAATGATCCAGCGATCGGCCAGGCTCAGCTCGTAGGCTTCGCCGTTCTGGCCGCAGTCTTCGCCTTTGTCCAGCACGTAGCGCGCGGCGTTCCAGATCTTGTTGCAGAAGTTGCGATAGCCTTCGACGCGACCCATGTCGAACTTGATGTCACGGCCGGTGGACGCCAGCGAGCAGAAGGTGAAACGCAGTGCATCGGTGCCGTAGCTGGCGATGCCCTCGGCGAATTCTTCGCGGGTGGCTTTCTCGATCTTCTTCGCCAGTTTCGGCTGCATCAGCCCGGAGGTGCGTTTCTGCACCAGGGTTTCCAGGTCGATGCCGTCGATGATGTCCAACGGGTCCAGGACGTTACCCTTGGACTTGGACATCTTCTGGCCCTGGCCGTCGCGCACCAGGCCGTGGACGTAGACCGTCTTGAACGGCACTTGCGGCGTGCCGTCCTCGTTCTTCACCAGGTGCATGGTCAACATGATCATCCGGGCGACCCAGAAGAAAATGATGTCGAAGCCGGTGACCAGCACGTCGGTGGAGTGGAATTTCTTCAGGAACTCGGTCTGTTGCGGCCAGCCCAGTGTGGAGAAGGTCCACAGGCCCGAGCTGAACCAGGTGTCGAGGACGTCGTTGTCCTGCGCCAGGGCAACGTCCGGGCCGAGGTTGTGCTTGGCGCGGACTTCGGCTTCATCGCGACCGACATAGACCTTGCCCGACTCGTCGTACCAGGCCGGGATGCGATGGCCCCACCACAGCTGGCGGCTGATGCACCAATCCTGGATGTCGCGCATCCAGGAGAAGTACATGTTTTCGTATTGCTTGGGCACGAACTGGATGCGGCCATCTTCGACGGCGGCAATCGCAGGCTCGGCCAGCGGCTTGGTGGACACGTACCACTGGTCGGTCAGCCACGGCTCGATGATGGTGCCGGAACGGTCGCCTTTCGGGACTTTCAGGGCGTGATCATCGACGCTGACGAGCAGGCCGGCGGCTTCGAATGCCGCGACGATCTGCTTGCGTGCTTCGAAGCGGTCCAGGCCGGCGTATTCAGCCGGAATCTGGCCGTCGACGCTTTCGTTCAGCGTGCCGTCGAGGTTGAACGCCTGGGCCGCTGGCAAGACATTGGCGTTCTTGTCGAAGATGTTCAGCAGCGGCAGGTTGTGGCGCTTGCCGACTTCATAGTCGTTGAAGTCGTGGGCCGGGGTGATTTTCACGCAGCCGGTGCCGAATTCAGGGTCGCAGTAATCGTCGCCGATGATCGGGATGCGACGGCCTACCAGCGGCAGCTCGACGAACTGGCCGATCAGCGCCTGATAGCGCTCGTCGTTCGGGTTCACCGCTACGGCGGAGTCGCCCAGCATGGTTTCCGGACGGGTGGTGGCGACGATCAGGTAATCCTTGCCTTCAGCGGTTTTCGCGCCGTCGGCCAACGGGTATTTCAGGTTCCACAAGAAACCCTTCTCGTCGTGGTTCTCCACTTCGAGGTCGGAAATGGCCGTGTGCAACTTGGTGTCCCAGTTGACCAGGCGCTTGCCGCGATAGATCAGGCCGTCTTCATGCAGGCGGACGAAGGCTTCCTTCACCGCCTCCGAAAGGCCGTCGTCCATGGTGAAGCGCTCGCGACTCCAGTCCACGGACGAGCCCAGGCGACGGATCTGGCGGCTGATGTTGCCACCTGACTCGTCTTTCCATTCCCAGACTTTCTCGAGGAATTTCTCCCGACCGAGGTCATGACGATTCTGGCCCTGGGCTTCGAGACGACGCTCCACCAGCATCTGCGTGGCGATACCGGCGTGGTCGGTGCCCGGTTGCCACAAGGTGTTGCGACCTTGCATGCGACGGAAACGGATCAGGGCGTCCATGATCGCGTTGTTGAAACCGTGGCCCATGTGCAGGCTGCCGGTGACGTTCGGCGGCGGGATCATGATGGTGTAGGAATCGCCCGCGCCTTGCGGAGCGAAATAATTCTCGGACTCCCAGGTGTTGTACCAGGAAGTTTCAATGGCGTGCGGCTGGTAGGTCTTATCCATGCGCGGCGGGACCCTATTGGCATTTATTCAGGAAAAGCCGGGAAGTATAGCGGGGGGGGCAGCTACAAGCCACAAGACACAGCCGCAAGCTACAAGCTACAAGCTACAAGCGGGGTCCGGCTTTTGCTTTTGCTTTTGCTTTTACTTGCAGCTTAAAGCTTGCCGCTCGTAGCTGCGGCGAGCAGCCGCTCCATCCTTGCATCCAGCCGGCGCTTGATCTCGGTCTCGATGTGCGGGGCGAAGTCGTCGATGACGTCTTGCATGATCAACTGTGCGGCGGCGCGAAGTTCCCGGTCCAGGTGCAGCAAGGCATCGGGCCCTTTGGGTTCGGGCTGGGGGGCTGGCTGGGGTTCGGGTTGGCCGTTGATCGGGTCGAACAGCAGCGGGATCTGTTCGTCATGCACCGGCTCGTGTTCCACCGTGTCGGTCAACAGTGGCGGTTGCAGGTTGTCGTCGCCAAGCAACTGGCGGATCGACTCGAGGTCATCCAGCAATTGGGCGGGTTTTTGCGGCGGTTTAGGAGTGTCCATCGTAGGCTCAGAGTCGCTGTAAACGGTGGTCTTGCAGAGGATAGCCCTGTTCGCGGTAGAAACGGAAACTCTCCCGCGCGGCTTGCCGGATGGCCGGGTCCTCCACCACCACTTCCGCCACGCGGGCGAAGCGCTGGGCGAAGGCCGGCACTTTCAGGTCAAGGTTGACCAGCAGGTCTTGATGTTGCCCGCAGTCATTCCCCAGGCCGAGCACGATCAAGCCCTCGGGCTCGCTTTCTGCCGGGCCATGGGGCACGAAGCTTTCGCCCTTGAAGGCCCACAGCCGTGCGTCGAGGTCCTCGCGCTGGGCGGCATCGCTGCAGTGCAGGTAGATGCGATGGCCCATTCGCCAGGCTTTCTCGGTGAGCTTGCAAGCGAAATCCAGCCGTGCCGACGGGTCGGCGCTGGGCAGGATATAGAAATCGACTTTGGTCATTGCGGTTCCTGAGCAGCCGCTGGCGCCACCCGAGGGCGACGCCAGCGGCAGTCATTGGTGTCAGGCCTTGGCGCGGTCCAGCAGGTATTGGGTCAACAGGGGAACCGGACGGCCGGTGGCGCCCTTGTCCTTGCCGCCGCTGGTCCAGGCCGTGCCGGCGATGTCCAGGTGCGCCCAGTTCAGGTTCTTGGTAAAGCGCGACAGGAAACACGCCGCAGTGATGGTCCCGGCTTTCGGGCCGCCGATGTTGGCAATGTCGGCGAATGGGCTGTCCAGTTGTTCTTGGTACTCGTCGAACAATGGCAACTGCCAGGCGCGGTCATCGGCTTGCTGGCCGGCGCTGAGCAGCTGGCCGATCAGTTCGTCGTTGTTGCCCAGCAGGCCCGAGGTGTGGGCGCCAAGTGCAACGACGCAAGCGCCGGTCAGGGTGGCGATGTCGATCACCGCCTGTGGCTTGAAGCGCTCGGAGTAGGTGAGGGCATCGCACAGCACCAGGCGGCCTTCGGCATCGGTGTTGAGGATTTCGACGGTCTGGCCGCTCATGGTGGTGACGATATCGCCAGGACGCGAGGCCGTGCCACTGGGCATGTTCTCGGCGCAGGCCAGGATGCACACCAGGTTGATCGGCAGTTGCAGTTCGAGCACGGCGCGCAAGGTGCCGAGCACGCTGGCGGCGCCGCCCATGTCGTATTTCATTTCATCCATGCCGGCGCCGGGCTTGAGGCTGATGCCGCCGGTGTCGAAGGTGATGCCCTTGCCGACCAGTGCGTAAGGCTTCTCGGCTTTCTTGCCGCCGTTGTATTGCATGACGATCAGGCGTGGCGGCTGGGCGCTGCCCTGGCCGACGGCATAGAACGAGCCCATGCCAAGGTCCTTGATTTTCTTCTCGTCGAAGACTTCGACCTTGAGGCCTTTGAATGCCTTGCCCAGTGCCTTGGCCTGTTCGCCCATGAAAGTCGGGTGGCAGATATTCGGCGGCAGGTTGCCCAGGTCGCGGGTGAAAGCCATGCCGTTGGCAATCGCGGTGGCATGGGTCACGGCGCGCTGGACTTCGGCCTGGGCGGCCTTGATGGTCAGCAGGGTGATTTTCTTCAGGGCGCGGGGTTCGGCTTTCTGGCTCTTGAACCGGTCGAATTGATATTCGCCATCCACCAGGGTCTCGGCCAGCAGGCGGTTCTTGCCATAGCTGTCGCGGCCCTTGACCACCAGCTCGTCCAGCGCCAGGGCTGCGTCGCCGCCGCCGAGGTTCTTCAGGGTGCCCAGCACGCCGGCAATGATCTTGCGGAACGGACGGTCGCCCAGTTCAGCTTCCTTGCCCACGCCGACCAGCAGCACGCGCTCGGCCTTGAGGTTGGGCAGGCTGTGCAGCAACAGGCTCTGGCCGACCTTGCCGGCCAGGTCGCCGCGCTTGAGCACGGCGCTGATCGCGCCGCCGCTCAAGGCGTCGAGCTGGGTGGCGACGACGCCGAGCTTGCGGTTTTCACCAACGGCAACCACCAGCGTGGCGGTCTTCAACGTTTCTGGGCTGACGCTTTTTACAACCAGTTCCATGTCCGGATCCCTGAGTGAATGGTCAAGAGGCCAGGCGCCGAGACGGTGGCGCGCTGAACAGCTGTCTTCTATCTATGAGGCAACTTCGAGCGGCAAGCTTCGAGCGGCAAGCTGAAGCAGTACGCGTACTGCTCTGAACTTGCCGCTTGGAGCTTGCCGCTTGCAGCTGACCTTATAAAAGAAGCGCCGGTACTTGCCGGCGACAAAGGCCGCAGTTTGAACCTCGGCGCCCGAGCCTGACAACCCTCGCAGTCGTTAACTTTTTGGCCATGAAGCGTCTGGTTAAAGCGTGCGCAGTGACAGGCGCGTCCAATCACAGGATAATGCGGCTCTTTTTTCGGCGGCTCGCTGCGTGAGCTGGCTCGATACGTTTCCTTGTTTGGCCGCCATAGCCTGACAATCGTGGAGTGTCTGGTTTGATCGTCTTCCGTTATCTGTCCCGCGAAGTCCTGCTGACCCTGAGCGCGGTCAGCGCCGTGCTGCTGGTCATCATCATGAGCGGGCGCTTCATCAAGTACCTCGCGCAGGCGGCCTCCGGCGCCCTGGACCCGGGCTCGTTGTTCCTGATCATGGGATTCCGCCTGCCGGGCTTCCTGCAACTGATCCTTCCGCTGGGGTTGTTCCTCGGCATCCTGCTGGCTTACGGTCGCCTGTACCTGGACAGCGAAATGACTGTGCTGTCCGCCACGGGCATGAGTCAGCAGAGACTGTTTCGCATCACGTTGTTCCCGGCGACGCTGGTGGCGCTGGTGGTAGCCTGGCTGAGCCTGAGCCTGGCGCCCCAGGGTGCCAACCAATTCCAGCTGCTGATCAACCAGCAGGACGCCATGACCGAATTCGACACCCTGGTGCCGGGGCGCTTCCAGGCCCTGCGTGACGGGACGCGTGTCACCTACACCGAACAGCTTTCGGATGACCGGATCAACCTGGGGGGCGTCTTCATCACCCAGAAAAACCTGTCTTCGGATGCCAAGAAAGACCGCGGGATTTCCGTGCTGGTGGCTGAGAAGGGTCGCCAGGAAATCAACCCGGACGGTAACCGCTACCTGATTCTCGAGAATGGCTACCGCTACGACGGCAAACCGGGCCAGGCCGATTATCGCGCCATCAAATACGACACCTATGGCGTGTTGCTGCCCAAGCCCGAGGCCAGCGACGAAGTCACCGATCGCGATGCGATGCCGACTTCAAGCCTGCTGGGCAGCAATGACATCCGCGCCCGTACCGAGCTGCAGTGGCGCTTGTCGCTGCCACTGCTGGTGTTCATCGTGACGCTCATGGCGGTTCCGTTGTCGCGGGTCAATCCCCGCCAGGGCCGTTTCCTCAAGCTATTGCCAGCGATCCTTTTGTACATGGCTTACCTGACCATCCTGATTTCCGCCCGCAGCGCCCTGGAAAAAGGCAAGATCCCGCCGGCGCTGGGCCTGTGGTGGGTGCATTCGATATTCCTCGCCATTGGCCTCGGGTTGCTCTATTGGGAGCCCATGCGCCTGAAGCTCGCCAGCCGTCGCAGCGCGCTGGAGGTGGCCCGTGGTTAAACTCGACCGCTACATCGGCAGCAGCGTATTCATGGCGATCCTTGCTGTGTTGGGGATCATTCTTGGCCTGGCGACCTTGTTCGCGTTCATCGATGAAATGAGCGACGTCAGCGACACCTACACCTTGGCGGACGTCCTCAGCTACGTGTTGCTGACCGCGCCGCGGCGCTTGTATGACATGTTGCCGATGGCCGCGTTGATCGGCTGTCTGATTGGCTTGGGCAGCCTGGCGAGCAACAGCGAATTGACCATCATGCGCGCTGCTGGCGTGTCCATCGGTCGGATTGTCTGGGCGGTGATGAAGCCGATGCTGGTGCTGATGCTGGTCGGTGTGCTGATCGGTGAATACGTTGCCCCGGCCACCGAGAACACCGCCCAGGCCAACCGTTCCCTGGCCCAGGGTGGCGGCGATGCGCAAAGCGCCAAGCACGGCCTGTGGCACCGCCAGGGTGATGAGTTCATCCATATCAACTCGGTGCAGCCGAACGGCACGCTGTATGGCGTGACTCGCTATCGTTTCGACGATCAGCGGCACATGCTGTCTTCGAGTTTCGCCAAGCGCGCCAAATTCGCCGAGGATCATTGGCAACTGAGCGACGTCACCACCACCCTGTTCCATGACAAGCGCACCGAAGTGGTTGCCGCTCCAACGGAGCGCTGGGACGTGGCGTTGAGCCCGCAACTGCTCAGCACCGTCGTGATGGCGCCAGAATCGCTGTCGATCACCGGCCTGTGGGGCTACATCCACTACCTGGCGGACCAGGGCCTGAACAATGGGCGCTACTGGCTGGCTTTTTGGGTCAAGGTGTTGCAACCGCTGGTGACCGCTGCCCTGGTGCTGATGGCGATTTCCTTCATCTTCGGTCCGCTGCGTTCGGTGACCCTCGGCCAGCGGGTGTTCACCGGCGTGCTGGTGGGCTTTACCTTCCGTATTGCCCAGGACTTGTTGGGGCCATCGAGCCTGGTGTTCGGTTTCTCGCCGCTGTTTGCGGTGCTGGTGCCGGCCGGTGTTTGCGCGTTGGCCGGCCTCTGGCTGCTGCGTCGGGCGGGTTGATCGATGCCCTTGTGGCGAGGGAGCAAGCTCCCTCGCCACGCATGCTCATCGACAGGCGAACGTGACGCTTGGTCAATGGATCAGGTACAATTCCCGGCTATTTTTCGGCGGGCCTTGCCTGCAGCCTTTTTGAGTGTTGATCCGTGAGTGATTTGAGTCATATCCGCAATTTCTCCATCATCGCCCACATTGACCATGGCAAGTCGACGCTGGCTGATCGCTTCATCCAGATGTGCGGCGGCCTGGCCGAGCGTGAAATGGAAGCCCAGGTCCTGGACTCCATGGACCTCGAGCGTGAACGCGGGATCACCATCAAGGCCCACAGCGTTACTCTCTACTACAAGGCCAAAGACGGCATTACCTACCAGCTCAACTTCATCGATACCCCTGGCCACGTTGACTTCACCTACGAAGTCAGCCGGTCACTGGCGGCCTGTGAAGGCGCGTTGCTGGTGGTCGATGCCGGCCAGGGCGTCGAGGCCCAGTCCGTCGCCAACTGCTACACCGCTATCGAGCAAGGCCTGGAAGTCATGCCGGTGCTGAACAAGATCGACCTGCCACAGGCCGATCCGGAGCGCGTGAAGGAAGAAATCGAGAAGATCATCGGCATCGACGCCACCGACGCGGTCACCTGCAGCGCCAAGACCGGCCTGGGTGTCGACGAAGTGCTCGAACGCCTGGTAACGACCATTCCCGCACCGACCGGCAATATCGAAGATCCGCTGCAAGCGTTGATCATCGACTCCTGGTTCGACAACTACCTGGGCGTGGTCTCCCTGGTTCGCGTGCGCCACGGCCGCGTGAAGAAAGGCGACAAGATCCTGGTCAAGTCCACCGGCAAGATCCACCTGGTGGACAGCGTCGGTGTCTTCAACCCGAAACACACCGCCACCACCGACCTGAAAGCCGGTGAAGTGGGCTTCATCATCGCCGGTATCAAGGACATCCACGGTGCGCCGGTCGGCGACACCCTGACCTTGAGCACCACCCCCGACGTCGAAGTGCTGCCCGGTTTCAAGCGTATCCAGCCACAGGTCTACGCCGGCCTGTTCCCGGTCAGCTCCGACGATTTCGAGGATTTCCGCGAAGCCCTGCAAAAGCTGACCCTGAACGACTCGTCCCTGCAGTACACCCCGGAAAGCTCCGACGCCCTGGGCTTCGGTTTCCGTTGCGGGTTCCTGGGCATGCTGCACATGGAAATCATCCAGGAGCGCCTGGAGCGCGAGTACGACCTGGACCTGATCACCACGGCGCCAACGGTGATCTTCGAACTGTTGCTCAAGAACGGCGAGACGATCTACGTCGACAACCCGTCCAAGCTGCCGGACCTGTCGGCCATCGAGGACATGCGCGAGCCGATCGTGCGCGCCAACATCCTTGTGCCTCAGGAACACCTGGGCAACGTCATTACCCTGTGCATCGAAAAACGCGGTGTGCAGCACGACATGCTGTTCCTCGGCACGCAGGTCCAGGTGACCTACGACTTGCCGATGAACGAAGTGGTGCTGGACTTCTTCGATCGGTTGAAATCCACCAGTCGCGGCTATGCTTCGCTGGACTATCATTTCGATCGCTACCAATCGGCTAATCTGGTGAAGCTGGATGTGCTGATCAACGGCGAGAAAGTCGATGCCCTGGCATTGATCGTGCACCGTGACAACGCGCACTACAAAGGTCGCGCGTTGACCGAGAAGATGAAGGAACTGATTCCGCGGCAGATGTTCGACGTGGCAATCCAGGCCGCCATTGGCGGGCAGATTGTGGCGCGTACAACCGTCAAGGCGCTCAGAAAGAACGTATTGGCCAAATGCTACGGCGGCGACGTCAGCCGTAAGCGCAAGCTGTTGGAAAAGCAGAAGGCCGGTAAAAAACGCATGAAGCAGGTCGGTAACGTGGAAATTCCACAGGAAGCCTTCCTTGCGGTGCTCAGGTTGGATAGTTAGGTCCTATGTCGCTAAATTTCCCGCTGTTGCTGGTTATCGCCGTGTTTGTCTGCGGCCTGTTGGGGTTGCTTGATCTGTTGTTCCTGGCGCCCCGGCGCCGGGCCGCCATTGCCTCTTACCAGGGCAGCGTCAGCCAGCCTGATGGCGTGGTCATTGAAAAGCTCAACAAGGAACCGCTGCTGGTCGAATACGGCAAGTCGTTCTTTCCAGTGCTGTTCATCGTGCTCGTGCTGCGCTCGTTCCTGGTGGAGCCGTTCCAGATCCCGTCCGGCTCGATGAAGCCGACCCTGGACGTGGGCGATTTCATCCTGGTGAACAAGTTTTCCTACGGGATCCGGCTGCCGGTGATCGACAAGAAAGTCATCGAGATCGGCGACCCGCAACGCGGCGATGTCATGGTGTTCCGCTACCCAAGCGATCCGAACGTCAACTACATCAAGCGCGTGGTCGGCCTGCCAGGCGACAAGATCCGCTACACCGCCGACAAGCGCCTGTTCGTCAATGGTGAGCTGGTTGCCGAGCAACTGATCGGCTCCGAGCCGGGCACGCTGGGCAGCGCCGAACTCTACAAGGAAAAACTCGGCGAAGCCGAACACCTGATCCGCAAGGAAATGAGCCGCTACCGCGCCACGCCGGACCATTCGTGGACCGTGCCGGCGGAGCACTATTTCATGATGGGTGACAACCGCGACAACTCCAACGACAGCCGCTACTGGGATGATCCGAACATTCCCAAGGACCTGCTGGGCATGGTCCCCGACCGCAACATTGTCGGCAAGGCCTTTGCGGTCTGGATGAGCTGGCCGGAACCCAAACTCAGCCACCTGCCGAATTTCTCGCGGGTTGGCCTGATCAAGTAATCACACACGGCGCTGTTGAACACAGCGCCGAATGCTTTTCTGGAGCCCGCACAAGGTCGCCCGAAGGCATGAAGCCAACGATAGTCAGGACGTCATTTTTGAACACAGCGTTAATTGTCCCAAGCCAGCGGCGCCTCGTCGCCGTGGCGGTGGAATCCAGCCACGAACTCAGCGTGGGTAAACCGTGAGCGTTTCTCTAAGCCGCCTCGAGCGTCAGCTCGGCTACACTTTCAAGGATCAGGAGCTGATGCTCCTGGCGCTCACGCACCGCAGTTTTGCCGGGCGCAACAATGAACGCCTGGAATTTCTCGGCGATGCCATCCTCAACTTCGTGGCGGGCGAGGCGCTTTTCGAACGCTTCCCGCTGGCCCGCGAAGGCCAATTGTCGCGGCTGCGCGCTCGATTGGTAAAAGGTGAGACCCTTGCTGTACTGGCCCGTGGTTTTGACCTGGGCGACTATTTGCGCCTGGGGTCGGGTGAATTGAAAAGCGGCGGTTTCCGTCGCGAGTCGATCCTCGCCGACGCCCTGGAGGCATTGATTGGCGCGATCTACCTGGACTCGGGCATGGAAATGGCGCGCGAGCGCGTGCTGGCCTGGCTGACGTCCGAGATCGACAGCCTGACGCTGGTGGACACCAACAAGGATCCCAAGACCCGCTTGCAGGAATTCCTGCAGTCGCGCAGTTGTGAACTGCCCCGCTATGAAGTGGTGGATATCCAGGGTGAGCCGCATTGCCGAACCTTCTTCGTCGAGTGCGAAGTGGTCCTATTGAATGAAAAAAGCCGAGGCCAGGGCGTGAGCCGTCGTATTGCCGAACAGGTCGCGGCCGCTGCAGCACTGATCGCCTTGGGCGTGGAGAATGGCAATGACTGATACAACCGTCACCCGCTGCGGCTATGTCGCCATTGTCGGTCGGCCGAACGTGGGCAAGTCCACGCTGTTGAACCACATCCTGGGCCAGAAGCTGGCGATTACCTCGCGCAAGCCGCAAACCACCCGCCACAACATGCTGGGCATCAAGACCGAAGGCGACGTGCAGGCGATCTACGTCGACACTCCGGGGATGCACAAGGGCGGTGAAAAGGCCCTGAACCGCTACATGAACAAGACTGCTTCGGCGGCGCTGAAAGACGTCGACGTGGTGATCTTCGTGGTCGATCGCACCAAATGGACCGAAGAAGACCAGATGGTCCTCGAGCGCGTCCAGTACGTGACCGGTCCGCTGATCGTGGCACTGAACAAGACTGATCGCATCGAAGACAAGGCAGAACTGATGCCGCACCTGAGCTGGTTGCAGGAGCAGTTGCCGAATGCCCAGATCATCCCGATCTCTGCCCAGCATGGCCATAACCTCGACGCGCTGGAGCGGGTGATTGCCGAGCACCTGCCGGAAAACGATCATTTCTTCCCTGAAGACCAGATCACCGACCGCAGCAGCCGCTTCCTCGCCGCTGAACTGGTGCGCGAGAAGATCATGCGCCAGATGGGCGCCGAGCTGCCGTACCAGATCACCGTCGAGATCGAAGAGTTCAAGCAACAGGGGAAGACCCTGCACATCCACGCCTTGATCCTCGTCGAACGCGACGGCCAGAAGAAAATCATCATTGGCGACAAGGGCGAGCGCATCAAGCGCATCGGCACCGAAGCGCGCAAGGACATGGAGCTGCTGTTCGACTCCAAGATCATGCTCAACCTGTGGGTCAAGGTGAAGGGCGGCTGGTCCGATGACGAGCGGGCCTTGCGTTCGTTGGGTTACGGCGATCTCTGATTAGCTGGATATACCGAGAACCATTGTGGGAGCGAGCTTGCTCGCGATGAGGGCCTGATATTCAACATGGACGTTGACTGACAGACCGCTATCGCGAGCAAGCTCGCTCCCACATTGGTTTCGGGTTGTTTATAAAATTTTGCTCGCCCAGTGAGAACTGCGACTTTAATGTCCCAACCCACCGCCCAAGCCGCCTACGTCCTCCACAGCCGCGCCTACCGCGAAAGCAGCGCCCTGGTGGATTTCCTCACGCCCCAAGGGCGGCTGCGGGCGGTGTTGCGGGGCGCGCGGGGCAAGGCCGGGACGCTGGCGCGGCCGTTCGTGCCGCTGGAGGTCGAGTTTCGCGGGCGGGGCGAGTTGAAGAACGTCGGGCGCATGGAAAGCAATGGCGTCGCGGCCTGGCTCAACGGCGAAGCGTTGTTCAGCGGCCTGTACCTCAATGAGCTGTTGATCCGCCTGCTGCCCGCCGAAGATCCCCATCCCGCGGTTTTCGATCATTACACCGCGACGCTGCTGGCCCTGGCCGAAGGCCGGCCGCTGGAGCCGTTGCTGCGCTCCTTCGAGTGGCGACTGCTGGACGACCTGGGCTACGGTTTTTCCCTCGACACCGACCTGCACGGCCAGCCGATCGCGGCGGATGGCTTGTATCGCTTGCAGGTGGATGCGGGCCTGGAGCAGGTCTACCAGTTGCAACCCGGGCTGTTCAATGGCGTTGAGCTCTTGGCCATGGCCGAAGCCGACTGGACCGCGCCCGGGGCGTTGGCAGCCGCCAAGCGTTTGATGCGCCAAGCGCTGGCGGTTCACTTGGGTGGCCGGCCGCTGGTCAGTCGCGAGCTGTTTCGCAAGCCCTGATCTCCCCGTATGCTGTGGGCCGAATCTCTGTCCATTCAGGAGCGCTTTTCGTGAGCACCAGCAATCGCATTCTTCTCGGCGTGAACATCGACCATGTCGCCACCCTCCGCCAGGCCCGTGGTACGCGCTACCCGGATCCGGTCAAGGCCGCGCTGGACGCCGAAGAGGCGGGGGCCGACGGCATCACCGTGCACCTGCGTGAAGACCGTCGCCACATCCAGGAGCGCGACGTGTTGCTGCTCAAGGACGTGCTGCAGACCCGCATGAATTTCGAAATGGGCGTGACCGAGGAAATGATGGCGTTCGCCGAGCGCATCCGCCCGGCGCACATCTGCCTGGTACCGGAAACCCGGCAGGAACTGACCACCGAAGGCGGCCTCGACGTCGCGGGGCAGGAGTCGCGGATCAGCCTGGCGGTGGAACGCCTCTCGAAGATCGGCGCCGAGGTGTCGCTGTTCATCGACGCCGACGAGCGGCAGATCGAAGCCTCCAAGCGGGTCGGCGCCCCAGCCATCGAATTGCACACCGGTCGTTACGCCGATGCCGAGACGCCCGCCGACGTGGCTGATGAACTGCAACGAGTGGCCGACGGCGTCGCTTTTGGCCTGGCCCAAGGCCTGATCGTCAACGCCGGCCATGGCCTGCACTATCACAACGTCGAAGCCGTCGCGGCGATCAAGGGCATCAACGAACTGAACATCGGCCATGCGCTGGTGGCCCATGCGTTGTTCGTCGGGTTCAAGTCGGCCGTGGCGGAGATGAAGGCGCTGATCCTGGCGGCTGCTAAGCCTTAAAGTCACTACGGGCCCCTGTGGGAGCGAGCTTGCTCGCGATGACGGCCTGACAGCCAACATTGATATTGACTGTCAGTCTGCTATCGCGAGCAAGCTCGCTCCCACAGGGATCGGTGGCGTGTCTTAAAGCTGCGGGGATTCCTGGTTCGGCTTGCTCTTGTCCACACCCGGCACATGCAGGTTGCCTTCGGCCACCTGATTACCTTCGAGCTGCGGCTGCGTCACCCAGGTCAGGATGTCGTAGTAGCGACGGATGTTCGCCACGAAATGCACCGGCTCGCCGCCCCGGGCATAGCCGTAGCGGGTCTTGCTGTACCACTGCTTCTGGGAGAGGCGCGGCAGGATTTTCTTCACATCCAGCCACTTGTTCGGATTCAGCCCTTCCTTGGCCGCGAGCTTGCGCGCATCGTCGAGGTGGCCGCTGCCCACGTTGTAGGCGGCGAGGGCGAACCAGGTGCGGTCCGGTTCTTCGATGCTCTCGTCCAACTGATCCTTCATGTAGGCCAGGTATTTGGCGCCGCCCATGATGCTCTGCTTCGGATCCAGGCGATTGGACACGCCCATGGCCTGGGCGGTGTTCTGGGTCAGCATCATCAAGCCGCGCACGCCCGTCTTGGACGTGACCGCCGGTTGCCAGAGGGATTCCTGGTAACCGATGGCCGCCAGCAGGCGCCAATCGACCTTTTCCTTCTTGGCATAGGCCTTGAAGTGTTGCTCATACTTGGGCAGCCGTTGCTGCAGGTGTTGGGCAAAGGTCGTCGCGCCCATGTAGCCGAGGACATCGACGTGGCCGTAATAGCGGTCCTTGAGGCGTTGCAGCGTGCCGTTCTTCTGCACCTTGTCCAGGTACGTGTTGATTTCGTTGAGCAGGCTGTTGTCTTCGCCGGGGCCGACCGCCCAACTCTGGCTGCGGGCATCGCCCAGGTCGAACGCCACGCGCACGTTGGGGAAGTACACCTGGTTCATCGCCACTTCGTTGGAGTCGACGAGGGTCAAGTCGATCTGCCCCTCATCGACCATGCGCAGCAGGTCGACGACTTCCACCGCGTCGGACTCTTCGTATTCGATGCCAGGATATTGCTGTTTCAGCTGTGCCAACTGCTCGGCATGGGTGCTGCCCTTGAGCACCATGATCTTCTTGCCGGCCAGGCCTGCCGCGTCGGTGGGGCGTGACTGGCCGTTGCGGTAGATGATCTGTGGGGTGACTTCCAGATACGGATGGGAGAACCGCACCTGCTGCTTGCGCGGCTCGCTGCTGACCAGGCCCGCGGCGGCCAATACCGGCCCATTCGGCTTGCCGATCTGGCTGAACAGGTCATCCAGGTTGTCGGCGGTCTCGATTTTCAGCTCGACCCCCAAATCCTCGGCGAAGCGCTTCACCAGCTCGTATTCGAAGCCGGTCTCACCATTGCGATCCTGGAAGTAGGTGGCGGGGCTGTTGCGGGTTACCACCCGCAGCACGCCATCCTCCTTTACGCGCTCCAGTGTGTTGGGTTTCTCAACACAACCACTGAGCACCAGGAAGAGTCCGGTTGCGATCAGCCATCTGGCGTACCGCGGACGCAAAGCCGTTGGGGAAAACATCTGCGCAGTATACGCAAACGGCCTCGACCGCCATATATCGACAGCAAAAGGCCAGTCTGCTAGAGATTGCAAAACCTGTCCGCGAGCCAGGCGGGCTGGCGCGCGGCGGGGTTCCTTCCGATAAAAAATAACTCCGGGGCGCGCGCCCGATGACCGCGCCAGGGAGCGGCCGGCGGCACGACCGACGTTCGGCTGGCATCACACGTAGCGTTTCGGGTGCCGTCGCCAGCGGTTTAGGCTAGAATGCACGGCCTCAAAGCACACCCCTTCCCGAGGCTGTCCCGAAGATGTTGATCCTGCGCGGCGCTCCTGCCCTTTCTGCCTTTCGCCACAGCAAACTTCTTGAGCAACTGAGCCAGAAAGTACCGGCTGTCAGCGGCTTGTATGCTGAATTCGCTCACTTCGCCGAAGTCACTGGCGGTTTGACCGGCGACGAACAGCAGGTGCTCGCGCGCCTTCTGAAGTACGGTCCAAGTGTTCCGGTCCAGGAGCCCACCGGTCGCCTGTTCCTGGTATTGCCGCGTTTCGGCACCATTTCGCCATGGTCGAGCAAGGCCAGCGACATCGCCCGCAACTGCGGCCTGGCGAAAATCCAGCGCCTGGAGCGCGGCATCGCCTTTTATGTCGCCGGTGAGTTCAGCGAGGCCGAGGCCCAACTGATCGCCGATGGCCTGCACGACCGCATGACCCAGGTCGTCCTGGGCAACCTGGAGCAGGCTGCCGGCCTGTTCAGCCATGCCGAACCCAAGCCGCTGACCGCCATCGACGTGCTGGGCGGTGGCCGTGCCGCGTTGGAAAAAGCCAACGCCGAGCTGGGCCTGGCCCTGGCCGAAGATGAGATCGATTACCTGGTCAACGCCTTCCAGGGCTTGAAGCGCAACCCCCACGACATCGAACTGATGATGTTCGCCCAGGCCAACTCCGAGCACTGCCGCCACAAGATCTTCAACGCCAGTTGGGACATTGACGGCCAGAGCCAGGAAAAAAGCCTGTTCGGCATGATCAAGAACACCTACCAGATGCACAACGAAGGTGTGCTGTCGGCCTACAAGGACAACGCCGCGGTGATCGTCGGCAACGTTGCCGGTCGCTTCTACCCGAACCCTGAGACCCGCCAGTACGGTGCGGTCCAGGAGCCGGTGCACATCCTGATGAAGGTCGAGACCCACAACCACCCGACCGCCATTGCCCCGTTCCCGGGCGCGTCCACCGGTTCCGGTGGCGAGATCCGCGACGAAGGCGCCACCGGTCGCGGTGCCAAGCCCAAGGCCGGCCTGACCGGCTTCACCGTGTCGAACCTGCAGATCCCGGGCTTCGAACAGCCGTGGGAAAAGCCGTACGGCAAGCCTGAGCGCATCGTCAACGCCCTCGACATCATGATCGAAGGCCCACTGGGCGGCGCGGCGTTCAACAACGAATTTGGTCGTCCGGCCCTGACCGGCTACTTCCGTACCTTCGAACAGTCCATCACCACCCCGCGTGGTGAAGAGGTTCGCGGCTACCACAAGCCGATCATGCTCGCGGGCGGCATGGGCAACATCCGCGCCGAACACGTTCAGAAAGGCGAGATCGTGGTCGGCTCCAAGCTGATCGTCCTCGGCGGCCCGGCCATGTTGATCGGCCTGGGTGGCGGCGCGGCGTCCTCCATGGCCACCGGCACCAGCTCGGCCGACCTGGACTTCGCTTCGGTCCAGCGGGAAAACCCGGAAATGGAACGCCGTTGCCAGGAAGTCATCGACCGTTGCTGGCAGTTGGGTGAACACAACCCGATCAGCTTCATCCACGACGTCGGCGCGGGCGGCCTGTCTAACGCCTTCCCGGAACTGGTCAACGACGGTGGCCGTGGTGGCCGCTTCGAATTGCGCAACATTCCGAACGACGAGCCGGGCATGGCCCCGCACGAAATCTGGAGCAACGAATCCCAGGAACGTTACGTCCTGGCGGTCGGCCCGGCTGACTTCGAGCGCTTCCAGGCCATTTGCGAGCGTGAGCGTTGCCCGTTCGCCGTGGTCGGTGAAGCCACCGCCGAGCCGCAACTGACCGTGACGGACAGCCACTTCGGCAACAGCCCGGTGGACATGCCGCTGGAAGTGCTGCTGGGCAAGGCTCCGCGCATGCACCGTTCGGCCGTGCGCGAAACCGAGCTGGGCGACGACTTCGATCCGTCCACCCTCGACATCGCCGATTCCATCGAGCGCGTGCTGCATCACCCGGCCGTGGCGAGCAAGAGCTTCCTCATCACCATCGGCGACCGCACCATCACCGGCCTCGTGGCCCGTGACCAGATGGTCGGCCCGTGGCAAGTACCGGTGGCCGACGTGGCCGTGACCGCCACCAGCTTCGACGTCTACACCGGCGAAGCCATGGCCATGGGCGAGCGCACGCCGCTGGCATTGCTGGATGCCCCGGCGTCGGGCCGCATGGCGATCGGTGAAACCCTGACCAACATCGCGGCTTCGCGCATCGGCAAGATTTCCGACATCAAGCTGTCGGCCAACTGGATGTCCGCGGCCGGTCACCCGGGCGAAGATGCCCGGCTGTACGACACCGTCAAGGCTGTCGGCATGGAGCTGTGCCCTGAGCTGGGCATCACCATCCCGGTGGGCAAGGACTCCATGTCCATGGCCACGCGCTGGAACGATGACGGCGTGGACAAGAGCGTGACCTCGCCGCTGTCGCTGATCGTGACCGGTTTCGCCCCGGTCACCGATATCCGCCAGACCCTGACCCCGCAACTGCGCATGGACAAGGGCACCACCGACCTGATCCTGATCGACCTGGGCCGTGGCCAGAACCGCATGGGCGCCTCGATCCTGGCCCAGGTGCATGGCAAGCTCGGCTCGCAAGCGCCGGACGTCGACGATGCCGAAGACCTGAAGGCGTTCTTCGCCGTGATCCAGGGCCTTAACGCCGACGGCCACCTGCTGGCCTACCACGACCGTTCCGATGGCGGCTTGCTGACCACCGTGATGGAAATGGCCTTCGCCGGCCACTGTGGCCTGAACCTGACCCTGGACAGCGTCGCCGAATCCGCCGCCGAGATCCCGGCCATCCTGTTCAACGAAGAGTTGGGTGCGGTGATCCAGGTTCGCCAGGACGCCACCCCGGACATCCTCGCCCAGTTCAGCGCCGCCGGCCTGGCCGAGTGCGTCTCGGTGATCGGCCAGCCGATCAACAATGCCCACATCAACATCACCTTCAATGGCGACACCGTCTTCGAAGGCCAGCGCCGCCTGTTGCAGCGCCAGTGGGCCGAGACCAGCTACCAGATCCAGCGCCTGCGCGACAACGCCGAATGCGCCGAGCAGGAATTCGACGCGCTGCTGGAAGAAGACAACCCGGGCCTGAGCGCCAAGCTCAGCTACGACGTCAACGACAACGTGGCCGCGCCGTACATCAAGAAAGGCATTCGCCCGCAAGTGGCCGTCCTGCGCGAGCAGGGCGTCAACGGCCAGGTGGAGATGGCGGCGGCGTTCGACCGTGCCGGTTTCAACGCGATCGACGTGCACATGAGCGACATCCTCGCCGGTCGTGTCGACCTGAACGACTTCAAGGGCATGGTCGCGTGTGGCGGCTTCTCCTATGGCGACGTGCTGGGTGCCGGTGAAGGCTGGGCCAAGTCGGCGCTGTTCAACAGCCGCGCCCGCGATGCGTTCCAAGGCTTTTTCGAACGCACCGACAGCTTCACCCTCGGCGTGTGCAACGGCTGCCAGATGATGTCCAACCTGCATGAGCTGATCCCGGGCAGCGAGTTCTGGCCGCACTTCGTGCGTAACCGTTCCGAGCAGTTCGAAGCCCGCGTGGCGATGGTCCAGGTGCAAGAATCGAACTCGATCTTCCTGCAGGGCATGGCCGGTTCGCGCATGCCGATCGCCATCGCCCACGGTGAAGGCCATGCGGAGTTCCAGAGCGAAGAGGCGTTGCTCGAAGCTGACCTGTCCGGTTGTGTGTCGCTGCGTTTCGTCGACAACCACGGCAAGGTCACTGAAACCTACCCGGCCAACCCGAACGGCTCGCCGCGCGGGATCACCGGCCTGACCAGCCGCGACGGCCGCGTCACGATCATGATGCCGCACCCTGAGCGAGTCTTCCGCGCGGTGCAGAACTCGTGGCGTTCGGACGACTGGAACGAAGACGCGCCATGGATGCGCATGTTCCGCAACGCCCGCGTCTGGGTGAACTAAGGCGGTGTACAAGCTCTGCTTCTTCGTCCCGGCCAGTCATGTGGACGAGGTCAAAAGCGCCGTATTCGCTGCCGGTGGCGGACGAATCGGCGACTATGACCACTGCGCCTGGCAGGTGCTGGGCCTGGGTCAGTTTCGCCCGTTGGACGGCAGCCAGCCGTTCATCGGCGAGGCGGGGCAGGTCGAGCAGGTCGAGGAGTGGAAGGTGGAGCTGGTGGTGGCCGATGAGTTGATCCGCCCCGTGGTGGAGGCGCTGAGAAAGAGCCATCCCTACGAGACACCGGCATATGAAGTGTGGCGGTTGGAGGATTTCTGATCCGCCTTGTGCCGAAATAAAAAACCCGCTGATTGATTCGGCGGGTTTTTTATTGGCCTCCATTTCTGTTTACATATAACTGTGGCGAGGGGATAAATCCCCTCGCCACAAATTGTGTCCTGTTAGGGATTATATTGTGGGGCTCTAAGCCTTGATCCCAGCCCTCGGGCTCACCATCACCGCCTCCAACGCCCGCCACAACCCCGACGCTTTCTCCCCCAGCAGCAAGTGCCACACGCCATCTTCCAGCGGACTGACCCCCTGGCAACCCAGCGCCTTGAGCTGGCTTTCCGACAACCCCTTGCCATCAACCAGTTGCACGCGCAAACGGCTCGTCGCCACGCAATCGAGCTGCAACACATTCCCGCCACCGCCCAGGGCCGCGAGCCATTGCTGTGCTTCGGCCTCGGAGACGACTGTCGGCGGGACGGGCTCAGCTACGGCGGCCACGGGCGCGCTGGCTGGTCGTTCGGAGGAGGGCAATGCCAAGCGAATCTCATCGGCGATACTGTCAGCCATCGGCCCCACCACCACTTGCAAGCTGCCGCCATTACCCGGCCTGACCACGGCCATGGCGCCGAGGGCCTTGAGCTGGGCGTCGGACGCTTTGTTGCGATCCACCATGTCCAGGCGCAAGCGCGTCGTGCAGGCGCCGACGGTGATCAGGTTACCGGCGCCGCCCAAGGCCTGGATATAAGCCGCGGCCCGTTGGTTTTCGGCGATGACCGGCTTGTCGCCCGCCGGCACGTCTTCACGTCCTGGCGTCTTCAGGTCGAAGCGGCGGATGCAGAAGTCGAACACCAGGTAATAAATCGCTGCGTAGACCAGGCCCACCGGAACGACCCGCCAGCCGTTGGTGGATTCACCCCAGCCCAGGACCATGTCGATGAAACCGCCGGAGAAGGTAAAGCCCAGGTGGATATCCAGCAGGTTGGTCACCGCCATCGACAGGCCGGTGAGCAGCGCGTGGACCAGGTACAGCAGCGGCGCGAGGAACATGAAGGCAAATTCGATCGGCTCGGTGACACCGGTCAGGAACGAAGTCAGCGCCATCGACAACAGGATCCCGCCCATGACTTTGCGCCGCTGGGGCAGGGCGTTGCGGTACATCGCCAGGCACGCGGCGGGCAGGCCGAAGAGCATCACCGGGAACATGCCGGTCATGAACTGGCCACCCTTGGGGTCGCCGGCGAAATAACGGGTCAGGTCGCCGGTGACCACCGCACCGGTGGCGGGATCGGTGAAGCTGCCGAAGATGAACCAGGCCATGTTGTTGAGGATGTGGTGCAGGCCGGTGACGATCAGCAATCGATTGAATACACCGAAGACGAACGCACCGAAGCTGCCGCTGGCCATCAGCAATTCGCCGAAACTGTTGATGCCGTGCTGGATCGGCGGCCAGACCAGGCCGAACACCAGGCCCAGGCCGACGGCGCTGAAGCCGGTGACGATCGGCACGAAGCGTCGGCCGCCGAAGAACGCCAGGTACTCCGGCAGCTTGATGTCCTTGAAGCGGTTGTACAGCGCGCCGGCCAGCAAGCCGCTGATGATCCCGGCGAGCATGCCCATGTTGATGGTCGCGTCGAGCACCTTCAGCGTCGCTATCATGACCAGGTAACCAATGGCCCCGGCCAGTCCGGCGGTGCCGTTGTTGTCCCGGGCGAACCCCACCGCGATGCCGATGGCGAAGATCATCGGCAGGTTGGCGAAAATCGCTTCGCCAGCGTCGTGGATGATCGCGATATTCAACAGGTCCGTGTCACCCAGGCGCAGGAGCAGGCCGGCGATCGGCAGGATCGCGATCGGCAGCATCAGCGCCCGGCCGAGGCGTTGCAGCCCTTCGATGAAATGCTGGTACATGGCGTCTCTCCTTTTATTGTTCTTCGACGGGCTTCAGCCCAGGGGCCAATGTTGATGACAGGCCTGGCGCACGGCGGCGGCGCTGGGCAGGTTCAGCAAGTCGGTACTGATGCGATGGCACTGGGCGGCATCGAGGTGCCGCACGCGGTCCTTGATCTCGCCGATCTGCGTCGGGCTGACCGACAGCTCTCGTACACCCAGCCCGATCAGCACGGGCGTTGCCAGCGGATCGGAGGCCAGTGCCCCGCACACCCCGACCCAACGCCCATGCTTGGCCGCGCCGGCGCAGGTCTGGGCGATCAGCCGCAACAGCGCCGGGTGCAAGGCATCGACCCGGGCGGCGAGGCCGGCGTGGTCGCGGTCCATGGCGAGGGTGTACTGGGACAGGTCGTTGGTGCCGATGGACAGGAAGTCGGCGTGCTCGGCCAGTTGTTCGGCGAGCAGGGCGGCCGCTGGCACTTCGATCATCACCCCAAGCTGCGGGCGTTTCTCCAGGCCGAGTTCGGCACCCAAGGCATCGAGGCGCTGGCGGATGTGCAGCAGTTCGTCAACCTCGGTGACCATCGGCAACAGAATGCGGCAGCGGTGCAGTGGACGGGTTTGCAGCAGCGCCCGCAATTGCTGATCCAACAGTTCCGGTCGCACCTGGGCCAGGCGAATGCCTCGCAGGCCGAGCACCGGGTTGGCTTCGGCCGGCAGCGGCAGGTAGTCCAATTGCTTGTCGCCGCCGACATCGATGGTGCGAATGATCACCGGCCTGTCGCCCATGGCATCGAGCACCGCTTGATAGGCCTGGCGTTGTTCCTCTTCGTCGGGGGCGGTGTGGCGGTCGACGAAGAGAAATTCGGTGCGCAGCAAACCAACGCCATCGGCACCGTTGGCGTTGGCCTCGCCCGCTTCGACGCTGGAGGCGACGTTGGCGGCGACTTCAATTCCTATCCCGTCAACCGATCGCGCGGGCGTATGGGCGAGGGTCTGTTGCTGGGCGCGCAAGGCGACGCGTTGGCTGTGTACTTGCTGGACTTGTGTCAGGCGCTCGGCGCTTGGCGTGAGTTCGAGGCGGCCACCGTCTGCGTCCAGCACCACCGATTGGCCCGGCGCCTGTGCGAGCAAGGCCTCGCCCAACGCCACCAGGCAGGGCAAGCCTTTGCCCCGGGCCAGGATCGCCACATGGGAGGTCGCGCCGCCCTCGGCCATGCACACGCCGGCCACGCCTTGGGCGCTGAGTTGCAACAGCTCCGATGGGGTCAGCTCTCGCGCGGCGACAATCGCGCCTGCCGGTACGTCGAACTTCCAGGCTTCACCCAGCAACACCCGCAGGACCCGCTGGCGCAGGTCGTGCAGATCATTGGCCCGCTCGGCCAGCAGCGCGCTGCCCAATTGCCGCAGCACCTGGCACTGCATGTCGATGGACTGGCTCCAGGCATGGGGCGCGGCATGGCCCTGATCAATGGCGAGGTTGGCGGCGTCCAGCAGGACCGGGTCTTCCAGCAACGCCAGGTGGGCGCTGAAAATGGCCTGCTCATCGACGTGGCGCCGGGCCTTGGCGTTTTCCAGTGTCTGTTGGATATCGTGGCTGACGTGCGCCAGGGCATGGCGCAGTCGTTGACGTTGTTCTTCGACGTCGTGTCCTCCGACATCCTCGGGCAATTGAATGCCGTCCAGCCGGATCAGCGGCCCGCTGACCAGTCCGGGCGCGGCACAGACGCCGTGCAGTACGCCGTCTTCAACGGTACGGTCCGGCGTCTTGGCCTGTGGCGCCTGGGCATGGGCTTCTTCGGCCAGGGCCGTGGACAAGGTGGTCAACAGCGCTCGCAACGCCGCTTCGGCATCGCTGCCGCGACAACTGACATGCACTTCGGCCTGTTCGCTGATCGCCAGGCCCATCATGCCCATGACGCTGTCGCAGGACGCCGACCGACCACCAAAGTGCAACTGCGAGCGACTCTTGAACCCTTGCGCGGTCTGGCGGACCAAGGCTGCCGGCCGGGCGTGCAAGCCGCCGCGATGGGCGACGCGTATCTGGCCGAACACTTCGATGCCGATGTCCAGCTCATCGCCACGTGTTTGACTGGGTGTCTTGCTGATGATGTGCAGCAACGGTTCGCCGACCTTGACGCCTTTAAGGGTGATCGGCCGTGCCTGGAAGTGTTCACCATTGGTGATGACCAACAGGCTGATCAGGCTTTTGCAGCGCTGGGCCACGTTGTCCAGGTCATAGCGCAGCAGCGCCTGCCCGTTGCTGACCCGCGCGCCTTCCTTGACCAGCATGGAAAAGCCGTCGCCCTGCAACTCGACAGTGTCGAGCCCGAGGTGCAGCAGCAATTCGGCGCCGTTATCGGCCCGCAGGGTCACGGCGTGGCCGGTGCGGGCAACGTGGATTACCTCGCCGTCGCAGGGGGCGTAGAGGGTATCGTTCAGTGGATCGATGGCGATCCCATCGCCCATCGCACCGCTGGCGAACACCGCGTCCGGCACGTTGGCGAGGGTGAGCACCGGACCGCTGAGCGGGGCGCTGAGGATCAGCTCTTTATTGTTGTTGGGCATGGGCTCGCTCTCTTTGGGATCATTGGCCTTGCATGAAAACAACGCTGTCGGTTCAGTGGGTCCGGGTGACCTTGCTCAAGTGCCGTGGCTGATCCGGGTCCAGGCCTCGGGCCACGGCCAGTCGGGCGGCCATCCCATAGAAGCTCTGGATCGCCAGGATCGGGTCCAGGGTCGGATGCCCGGCACGGCCCAGCGTCAAGTCGCGCCCGGTGATGTCATCGGGGGCGGCCAGCAATACCCGGGCGCCGCGCTGGCGCATGTCGGCGGCCAGACTCAACACGCCTGCCTGCTCGGCACCGCGGGGGGCGAACACCAGCAACGGATAATTTTCATCGATCAGCGCCATCGGCCCATGACGGACTTCGGCGCTGCTAAAGGCTTCGGCCTGGATCGCCGAGGTTTCCTTGAATTTGAGAGCCGCTTCCTGGGCGATGGCAAAACCGGCGCCACGGCCAATCACCATGAGCCGCTGGCAATCACGCAGCGCTTCGACGGCGGCGCTCCAATCCTGGCTCGCCGCGTCGCGCAGGCCTTCGGGCAGCGCATGGCCGGCTTCGAGCAACTCGGTGTCGTCCTTCCAGTGGGCCACCAATCGTGCGCTGGCGCTGAGGGTGGCAATGAAACTCTTGGTCGCGGCAACACTGCTCTCGATGCCGGCGCACAACGGCACACTGAATTCACAGGCCGCCTCCAGCGGAGAATCCTCTGCGTTGACCATCGCCACGCTCAACGCACCGCGCTTGCGCAACAGGCGCAGGCTGTTGACCAGATCCGGGCTCTGCCCCGACTGTGAAAACGCGAATGCCACCTGGCCGCTGACCTTCAGCGGCGCTTGTTGCAGGGTCACCACCGACATCGGCAACGACGCCACCGGCAAGCCCAATTGCTGCATGGCCAGGTAGGCGAAATAACTGGCGGCGTGGTCGGAGCTGCCCCGGGCGACGGTCATCGCCACTTGCGGCGGTTGACGACGCAGGCGTCCGGCGATTTCCGCCAGCGTCGGATCCAGTCGCTGCAATTGACGCTCGACGGCTTCGGCTGAGGCGAGGGCCTCTTCAAGCATTTTGGAAGTCAATGGCTTCTCCTTCGACCATCACGTCGATCAGGTTCAGGGCACGGTCGAGGCGCACGCAGTCGGCCCAGGCGCCGGCTTGCAGGCGCCCGCGTTCGGGCAGGCCGAGGTAGTCGGCGGGGAATTGCGACAGGCGCCGGGAGGCGTCGTCGAGGGGCAGGCCGATTTTCACCAGGTTGCGCAGGGCCTGGTCCATGGTCAGGGTGCTGCCGGCCAAGGTGCCGTCGGCCAGGCGCACGCCGCCCAGGCATTTGGTCACGGTGTGGCTGCCCAGCTTGTATTCGCCGTCGGGCATGCCGGCGGCGGCGGTGGAGTCGGTGACGCAATACAGGCACGGGATCGAACGCAACGCCACGCGCATGGCGCCGGGATGCACGTGCAGCAGGTCCGGGATCAGCTCGGCATATTGCGCGTGGGCCAGCGCTGCACCGACGATGCCCGGTTCGCGGTGATGCAACGGGCTCATGGCATTGTACAAATGGGTAAAGCTGCTGGCCCCGGCGGCCAGTGCCGCGACGCCTTCTTCATAGCTGCCGAGCGTATGGCCGATCTGCATGCGTACGCCCCGAGCGCTGAGGGCGCGGATCAAGGCATCGTGACCGGCGATCTCCGGTGCGACGGTAATCACCCGGATTGGCGCCAGGGCCAGGTACGTTTCCACTTCGGCCATCAACGCGGTGTGGGCGAAATTCGGTTGGGCGCCGAGTTTGCCGGGGTTGATATAAGGGCCTTCCAAGTGCACCCCCAGGACCCGCGCGCTGCCGCAGGGCCGCTGTTCGCAGAACTCACCGAGGGCCTTGAGTACGCTGGCGATTTCCTCGCTTGGCGCCGTCATGGTGGTGGCGAGCAACGACGTGGTGCCAAAGCGCACGTGGGTACGGGCAATGGTTTCGAAGGCTGGGGCGCCTTCCATGATGTCCTTGCCGCCACCGCCGTGCACATGCAGGTCGATGAAACCGGGCAGCAGGTAGGGCAGGTCGTTGCTCGTCGGGTCGCAGGGCTGGCCTTCGACGGACACGACCTTGCCGTGTTCATGGATCAGGCGGCCGCGTATCCAGCCGTTGGCGGTCAGAATGTTGTCGTCGGACATTGGAATTCTGTGGTCGTCTAGCGCCGCAGCTCTGCGACAAAGTCGTAGTAGTCGTTGCGGCAATAGGTGTCGGTGACTTCGATGGGCGTGTTGTCTTCCAGGTAGCCGACCCGCGTCATCAGCAACATCGCGGTGCCGGGGGCGATGCCCACCAGGGCGGCGAATTCGTCCGAGGCGTTGATGGCCTGGATGTGTTGCAAGGCACGGACAACCGGTTTGCCGATGCCATCGAGGAATTCATACAGCGAATCGCCCACGGCCTGTGGCTTGGGAATGATCGACGCGGGCAGGGTGCTCATCTCGATCGCCATGACCGTGTCGTCGGCCTTGCGCAGCCGTTTGAGCCGGGCGACTTTGTCAGTGGGCGACAGGCCCAGGCGGATCAGTTCTTCGTGAGTTGGCGGAGTGATTTCACGTTCCAGCCATTGGGAGCCGGGCACAAAGCCTTTGAGCCGAAGCATTTCGCTGAAGCCGCTGAGGCGTGAGAGCGGTTGTTCCAGGCGCGGCGTGATGAATGTTCCCGAGCCCTGGTTGCGGCGGATCAGGCCTTGTTCAAAAAGCACTTCCAGCGCCTTGCGGGCGGTGACCCGGGAAATGCCCAGTTGCTCGCTCAGGCTGCGCTCGGACGGCATCGCTTGCTCGGCTTTCCATTGGCCGGCGTGGATGGCGGCTTCCAGATTGCGGGCCAGTTGCAGGTAGAGCGGGGTGGGTTGGGTGTCGTCGGGGCGCAGGGCCAGGATGTCGTTCATGTGCGGTTTGTCCGATGCGGTTGTAGGAGTTTTCGCTCGGTGAGTGGGATGGAAGCTAATACCACTTGAATACCATGTCAACGCTGCTGCTGGCGCTTTTTAGGCGTTTCATGGGGTGTTTTGGGGGGGGGCTTTAAGTGGTATTAGTGTGGCGGGGTTGGATCGCGGCGTTACGGTGTCGGGCAGAGGTTTTAGGGGGCAGTGGTATGCACCGGGCGCAGGTTGCGCAATTTGATATTTATTTGCTGGCGATCGGTGATTCGTTTTATTTGGCCGGCCTGGTTCTGGGGCACCGCGCTCCCACAGGGGCAAGTGTCGATCACTGGTGAACGACACAAATCCATTGTGGGAGAGCTTGCTCCCGCTGGGCCGGTCCGACGCCACGGGCGAAACGGCCCTCAAGCCAGGTAATTCGGTGTGTCAGGCAGATTGAGTTGTTTGCCAAGGGGGTTGCTGTGCAACCCAGCGGGAGCAAGCTCCCTCGCCACAAGAGCTCCTCGCCGCGAAAATGGGGCTACGGCCGGATTTCGATCATCGTCCCATCCGGCACCAAGTTCCACACTTCGCGCATGTCGACATTGCGCATGGCGATGCAGCCATCGGTCCAGTCCAGGGTATGGAACAACTGTTCAGGGTTGTCTTCCGAATCTGGGGTGCCGTGGATCATGATCATGCCCCCCGGTTCCACGCCTTCGCGGCGGGCGCGGGCGGCGTCACTGATGTTGGGGTAGGAGATGTGCATCGACAGGTAGAACTTGTCGCTGACCTTGCGCCAGTCGATCCAGTAAAAACCTTCGGGGGTGCGCTTGTCGCCCTCGATCAGCTTGGGGCCTTTCTTGGCGCCCTTGCCCAGGGAGATGCGATAGGTCTTGAGCGGCTTGCCGTCGTTGATCAATTGCAATTGATGGGCGGACTTGAGCACCAGGACTTTTTCGATGACCTTGCCGTTGTAGGTTCCCACGGCAGCGGCTTGGGACACAGCGGTAAACGACAAGCAGAACAGCACAAGCAACCAGCGCATTGAAACGATATCCCTAGAGGTGTCGCGGCTATATTGGATTTTAAGTATTGGCAGGCTGGGCCAGCGGCGGTATCGACTCGGATCGCACCGGATAATCCTCGGCTCGCCGGTCAGCGTAGAAGTATTCTAGGGTACGGCCCACCGTGCGGAAAGCCAGCTCGTCCCATGGGATGTCGGCTTCTTCGAACAGCTTCACTTCCAGGCTCTCGGGCCCGGCGGCAAAGTCGATATCCACCAGCTCGGCGCGGAAGAATACATGCACCTGGCTGATGTGCGGTACGTCGATCAGCGTATAGATGTTCAGGTTTCGCACCCGGGCACAGGCTTCTTCGGCGGTTTCACGCACGGCGGCTTGCTCGACGGTTTCGCCGTTTTCCATGAAGCCGGCCGGCAATGTCCAATAGCCACGGCGTGGTTCGATGGCGCGTCGGCACAACAGGACCTTGCTACCCCAAGTCGGTACACATCCGGCAACGATATTGGGGTTCTGGTAGTGGATGGTATGGCAGGTGTCGCAGACGAAACGCAGGCGCGAGTCGCCCTCGGGTATGCGTTGGGTCACCGGGTTACCGCACTGGCTGCAGAATTTCATGCTTGGATTCCTGAAGGCTGCGCCTATCTTGGCGTGTGCGGGCGGGTATCGGCAAGTTGTCGTTTCGCGACATGGCGCGGTTCGGGGGCTTGGGCCGCTTGCATGATTGGTGCATGATGCAAGGCAGCGAATAAATCGAGAAGTCTCATGCTGGACGAGCTACTGCATCGAGTAAGCAACCATACCCCGCACGATCTGCAGGCTGACCAACGTTTTCCCGAAGCCGCGGTGCTGGTGCCGATCACTCGCAGTGACGAACCGGAGCTGGTACTGACCTTGCGCGCCAGTGGGCTCTCGACCCACGGTGGCGAAGTGGCGTTTCCCGGTGGGCGCCGGGACCCGGAAGACCCCGACCTGATCTTCACTGCGCTGCGCGAAGCCGAGGAAGAAATTGGCCTGCCTCCAGGGTTGGTGGAAGTGATCGGTCCGCTCAGTCCGCTGATTTCGCTGCACGGCATCAAGGTCACGCCTTATGTCGGCGTGATTCCGGATTTCGTCGAATACCAGGCCAACGACGCCGAGATCGCCGCGGTGTTCAGCGTGCCGCTGGAGTTTTTCCGCAAGGATCCTCGCGAGCACACTCACCGCATCGATTATCAGGGCCGCAGCTGGTACGTGCCCAGCTACCGTTTCGACGGGTACAAGATCTGGGGCCTGACGGCGATCATGATCGTGGAGCTGGTCAACCTGCTGTATGACGCTGATATCGACCTGCACACGCCGCCCAAGACGTTCATCAACACCTGATGCCACGAGGATCCTCATGAAATACCGCCTGGGCGATGCCCGTGTCGAAACCCACCCGAAAAGCTGGGTCGCGCCCAACGCCACGCTGGTGGGCAAGGTCCGGCTCGAAGAGGGCGCCAACGTCTGGTTCAACGCGGTGTTGCGGGGCGACAACGAACTGATCCTGATCGGCAAGGACAGCAACGTGCAGGACGGCACCGTGATGCACACCGACATGGGCTATCCGCTGACCATCGGCACCGGCGTGACCATCGGCCACAACGCCATGCTCCACGGCTGCACGGTGGGGGACTACAGCCTGATCGGCATCAACGCGGTGATTCTCAACGGCGCGAAGATCGGCAAGAACTGCATCATTGGCGCCAACTCGTTGATCGGCGAAGGCAAGGAGATCCCCGACGGTTCGCTGGTGATGGGCTCGCCGGGCAAGGTCGTGCGGGAACTGACCGAGGCCCAGAAGAACATGCTCGAGGCGAGCGCGGCGCATTATGTGCACAACGCCCAGCGCTACGCCCGCGACCTGGTCGAGCAGGAACAATGAACGCGCCTGAACGTCCGGTTCCTTCGCCCTGCGTGAACATCTGCGCGTTGGACGATGACGACATCTGCACGGGCTGCCAGCGCACCGTGGCGGAAATCACCCGTTGGAGCCGGATGGACAACGATGAGCGCCGCGGCGTGTTGGCGTTGTGTCACGAGCGGGCCAAGGCGAGTGGGTTGGTGTGGATGTTGCCGGCCAGGCGCTGATGCCTGCTGTGCGGGCACGCCCCTGTGGCGAGGGGATTTATCCCCGCTGGGCCCTGTAGGAGCTGGCGAAGCCTGCGATCTTTTGATCTTGATCTTGATCTTGATCTTGATCTTGATCTTGATCTTGATCTTGATCTTGATCTTTCGCTTGCGATTCGGGGGGCTTTGAAAAGATCGCAGCCTCGTTGCACTCGGCAGCTCCTACGCAGCTTCTACGCAGCTCCTACGCAGCTCCTACAGGCGCAGCCCAGCGGGAGCAAGTTCCCTCGCCACAAGGGCTTCTCACAAGGCTTTAATCGATCGTCGTCCAATCCACCGATCCAACCCCACCACCCCCAGCGCAATCCCGACAAAACCCAGCAATATCCCCCCGGCATTGATGAACACCTGCGCATAACCCAGGCTCGCCACGTCGATGAACGGGTAGGGGTAGGCCGCCAGCAAATCCCCGCGCAGCAGGATGTAGGCGAAGTACACCAGCGGGTAAATCATCCACAGCCCGATATGACCCAGGCGCAACGTGCCTTTGGGCACCCACAGCCCCCAATAGATGATGAACAGCACGGGCATGACGTCATGCAGCAATTCATCGGCGACAAACTGCCAGCCTTCCGGTTGCCAGAGGTGGCGCAGCAGCAGGTTATAGGCCAGGCCGACGAGGGCGATGCTCACCGCGATGCCGCTGCGTACCGCAGGCAGCAGGAACCAGCGCCGGACGGCGGATTCACGATGGGTCAGTTCCCATGTCAGCACCACGGCGGCCAGGGTATTGGTCAGCACCGTGAAAAAACTGAAGAAGTTGACCAGGCCACCCAACAGGCTCGCGCCCAACTCCCAGCGACCCAGCAGGATCAGGTAAAGCTGGACGCCCAACCCCACCCAGCCGAGCAATGCCAGCGTCGACACGAAACCGGTTCGCACGTCCACGGTTCAGAGGGGACGCTTGGTGCGCATCAGCTTGATGTACAGGCGCTCGACTTTTTCCCGTGCCCACGGCGTCTTGCGCAGGAACGTCAGGCTCGACTTGATGCTCGGATCGCTTTTGAAGCAACGGATGTCAATGCGTTCGGCCAGGCCCGACCACTCGTAGTGCTGCACCAGGGCGTTGAGGATCTGCTCCAGCGTCACGCCGTGCAGCGGGTTGTTGTTCGGTTCGGTCATGGCGGGCCTTTGCAGGAAGAAGTCTAAAGCCGCGCACCTTAGCCGAGGTGCCCGTTGGGTGGAAGCATGGCGTTCATCACGGCTTCGTGAAGCCGGCAAACTGTTACCGAATCCGAGATGATCCATGTCAGCAAAAGCACTTTCTCTATTTGTAGCGGGACATTATCCTTGCGCCGTTTGCTGAAACGCTTCTCCTGGCGTGCCAGAGCGGTTAACCACGCTCAATTGCCACCCAGATCCCGTTGCACTGACGCCGCGAAGACAGCGCTATCTCAGTGTGCATTAAAAGAATTCATGTGGGAGCGAGCGTACTCGCGATAGCGATCGCACATCCAGCATTCAAGCCGACTGACACACCGCATCGCGAGCAAGCCCGCTCCCACAGCGGACCGCGCCAATCGAATTTGCCTTTTTTCAACTGAACCATGCCCCCTCAGGATCGTCATCTAAAGTGACTACTTGCGCGGGACTCCTTAAAACGTCACGGAGATACAACTATGAGCACTGAGGGTGCTTTGAGTCGAAGCCGTCTGCTACCGAGCCTGCTCGGCGTTCTGCTTCTATTGATGGGCCTGGCCCTGCTGGCCGGGGGAATCAAGCTGAGCACGCTTGGCGGCTCGCTGTACTACGTGCTGGCCGGTATCGGCTTGGCGATTACCGGCGTTCTGCTGATCATGGCCCGCCGTGCGGCCTTGGGGCTGTATGCGCTGGTGCTGTTCGCGAGTACGGTCTGGGCACTGTGGGAAGTGGGCCTGGACTGGTGGCAACTGGTGCCGCGCCTGGCGATGCTGTTTGCCTTGGGCATTGTCCTGCTGTTGCCATGGTTTCGCCGTCCGTTGCTGACCGCCGATGCATCGCCCATGGGCACCCGAGCGCTGGGCGCCGCCGTCGTCATAGCCGGTATCGCCGCCCTCGCCAGCCAGTTCACCAACCCCGGTGAAATCAAGGGTCAACTGGACCGCGACAGCGTGCCGGGCATGGCCAATACCGCACCGTCCATGCCGGACGGGGACTGGAACTCCTACGGCCGCAGCGCTCACGGCGACCGTTACTCGCCGCTGGCACAAATCACCCCCCAGAACGTTAGCAAGCTGAAGGAAGCCTGGACGTTCCGCACCGGCGACCTGCCAGGCCCGAATGACCCAGGCGAGACCACGGCGGAAAACACCCCGCTGAAGGTCAACGGCATGCTCTATGTGTGCACGCCTCACAGCCAGGTGATTGCCCTGGAGCCTGAAACCGGCAAGGAAATCTGGCGTTTCGATCCGAAGCTTTCCACGCAAAAAGCGGAAAACTTCAAGGGTTGGGCCCACATGACCTGCCGCGGCGTGAGTTATCACGATGATGCGGTCTACGCATCGGCCGAGCAGAGCCCGACCGGCACCGCCAGTACCACGCCGGCCAGCACCGTGTGCCCACGGCGAATCTTCCTGCCGACCGCCGACACCCGCCTGATCGCCCTCAACGCCGACACTGGCAAGATGTGCGAAGACTTCGGCGACAAGGGCCAGGTTGACCTGAGCGCCAACATCGGCGGCTTCACTGCCGGCGGTTACTACTCCACGTCGCCACCGGCGGTCACCCAGAACCTGGTGGTGATCGGCGGCCACGTTACCGACAACGTCTCCACCGACGAGCCAAGCGGTGTGATCCGCGCCTACGACGTACACACCGGCAAGCTGGTATGGAACTGGGACAGCGGCAACCCGGACGACACCACGCCGATTGCCGAAGGCCAGACCTACACCCGCAACTCGCCGAACATGTGGTCCATGTTCAGCGTCGATGAAAAACTCGGCATGCTCTACCTGCCGATGGGCAACCAGACCCCCGACCAGTTCGGTGGCTTCCGCACGCCTGAATCGGAAAAATACGCCGCCGGCCTGACGGCTCTGGACATCGCCACCGGCAAGGTGCGCTGGTACTTCCAGTTCACCCACCATGACCTGTGGGACATGGACGTTGGCGGCCAACCGACCCTGATGGACATGAAGACCGCCAATGGCGTGAAACCGGCCGTACTGGCGTCGACCAAGCAGGGCAGCATCTACGTGCTGGACCGCAGCAACGGCCAGCCGATCATTCCGATCAAGGAAATTCCAGTGCCGCAAGGCGCGGTGGAGGGCGACCATACCTCGCCGACCCAACCGATGTCCGACCTGAACTTCGTGCCGCCGGTCCTCAAGGAGCGCGATATGTGGGGCGTGACGCCGTTTGACCAGATGTTGTGCCGGATCGACTTCAAGTCGCTGCGTTACGACGGCATGTTCACCCCGCCGTCGCTGCAAGGCTCGATCGTCTACCCAGGCAACTTTGGCGTGTTTGACTGGGGCGGCATCTCGGTCGATCCGGTGCGCCAGATCGCCTTCGTCAACCCAAGCTACATGGCGTTCAAGTCGAAACTGGTTCCAGCAGCGGAAGTGGCGGGTGGCCCGGGTCGCAAGAGCGAAACCGAGGGGGTGCAGCCAAACAAAGGCGCGCCGTATGGCGTGATCCTCGAAGCGCTGCTCTCGCCCATGGGCCTGCCTTGCCAGGCGCCTGCGTGGGGTTATGTCGCGGCCGTGGACCTGACCAACAACAAGACGCTGTGGAAGCACAAGAACGGCACCGTGCGCGACAGCTCGCCGGTACCGATCCCGCTGAGCATGGGCGTTCCAAGCCTGGGTGGCACCTTCACCACCGCCAGTGGCCTGGCGTTCCTGAGCGGTACGCTTGACCAGTACTTGCGCGCCTACGACGTGAAAAACGGCAAGCAGTTGTGGGAAGGCCGCCTGCCCGCAGGCGCCCAGACCACGCCGATGACCTACACCGGCAAGGACGGCAAACAGTACGTGCTGGTCGTGGCGGGTGGTCACGGTTCCCTGGGCACCAAGCAGGGTGACTATGTGATTGCTTACAAGCTGGCGGATTAAACCCAACCGGCGCCCATGAAAAAGGCGACACCCTTGCGGGTGTCGCCTTTTTCTTTAGCCCTGCTGGACTTTGTAGGAGCTGCCGAGCGAAGCGAGGCTGCGATCTGTTGATCTTTCACTTGAGATTCAAGTGTCTGGGGAAGATCGCAGCCTCGTTGCACTCGGCAGCTCCTACGCAGCTCCTACGCAGCTCCTACAGGCGCAACCCTGCGGGAGCGAACTACTAAGGGTTTACAGTTCGATTTTCACCGCCTGCGAAGCCCGGGTCGCCTTGGCGCGGGCGGCTTCGATGGATTCGTCGCGGGCCAGGGCCACGCCCAGGCGGCGCTGGCCGTTGACTTCCGGCTTGCCGAACAGGCGCAGCGCCGTGTCCGGTTCGCTCAGGGCGGCGCCAAGGTTGGCGAACGCGGTCTGGGTCGATTGGCCTTCCACCAGGATCACCGCCGACGCCGAAGGACCGAACTGGCGGATCAACGGGATCGGCAAACCAAGAATGGCGCGGGCATGCAGGGCGAATTGCGAGAGGTCCTGGGAAATCAGCGTCACCAGGCCGGTGTCGTGCGGACGCGGCGAGACTTCGCTGAACCACACCTGGTCACCCTTGATGAACAGCTCGACGCCAAACAGGCCACGACCACCCAGGGCCTCGGTCACCGCCTTGGCGACGCGCTCGGATTCGGCCAGGGCCGCCGGACTCATGGCCTGCGGCTGCCAGGACTCCTGGTAGTCGCCCTTTTCCTGACGGTGGCCGACCGGCGCGCAGAACGTGGTGCCGCCAACATGACGCACGGTCAGCAGGGTGATCTCGTAGTCGAAATCGATGAAACCTTCGATGATGACCCGGCCCTTGCCGGCGCGGCCGCCTTCCTGGGCGTAATCCCAGGCTTTCTGCACGTCATCGACGCTGCGCAGCAAGCTCTGGCCTTTGCCCGAGGAACTCATTACCGGCTTGACCACGCAGGGGAAACCCAGGGTTTCGACGGCCTTGCGGTAGTCTTCCACGGTGTCGGCGAAGAAGTACGGCGAGGTCGGCAGGCCCAGCTCTTCGGCGGCCAGGCGACGGATGCCCTCACGGTTCATGGTCAGTTGCGCGGCGCGGGCGGTGGGGATCACGGTGAAGCCTTCGGCTTCCAGTTCCACCAGGGTCGCGGTGGCGATGGCTTCGATTTCCGGCACGATGTAGTGGGGCTTCTCAGCCTCGATCACGGCGCGCAGGGCGGCGCCGTCGAGCATGTTGATCACATGGCTGCGGTGGGCCACTTGCATGGCCGGTGCGTTGGCGTAGCGATCCACGGCAATCACCTCGACGCCCAGGCGCTGCAGTTCGATCACCACTTCCTTGCCCAGTTCACCGCTGCCACACAACAAAACGCGGGTCGCGGTGGGCGACAATGGAGTTCCGATACGGGTCATCTGAAGGTCCTCAAACAGGAGCGGATCATCGGGGGCGCGCGCCGGGCGAGCTTCCCATGGGGAGAAAGCGCGGCATTTTACATGAACCGCGTCAGCCGGCGACGGCCTGTTTGCGCAGACGCCAAGCCATGATCAGCCAGACGGCGGTGACGCCGGCGAATTTCGACAGCAGCGCAGTGATCACTACGGCTGGGGTCAGGGCGTCGATCAGGCCAAAAAAGATGAAGGTATCCAGGGGGATGCTCAAGGCTGAGCTTATCCACAGGCGATCATGCAGGGGGCGCTTGGTGATCGTGAACACCAGCCAGTCGATGCACTCGGACACCGCGAACGCCGTGGCGCTGGCCAGGGCGATGGTCGGGTCGGAAGTGAGGTAGGACAATACCAGAGCCACCAGCATTGCCACCAAGGCGCCATGGCCGAAGCGGGTCTGCACCATGTCGCGCAAGATAAACACCAGCCCGCCCCAGGCCGACCAGATGATGTCCAGGTGCGGCGCCGCGGAAAACGCGAAGTTGATCAGCACGACGCTGCTTATGTAGGCGATCAGGTAAAGCATGGGGGGTACCTGGTGGAAGGTTGATCAAGACATTAAAGGAAAGCGATGGCTCTGTGGTGAGGGAGCAAGCTTGCGCTGGGCTCTGTAGGAGCTGGCGAAGCCTGCGATCTTTTGATCCTGAGCTTTCGCTTGCGATTCAACTGTCTGGGACAAGATCGCAGCCTCGTTGCACTCGACAGCTCCCACAGCCACCGCCATTCACTCAATCTTCCTCATTGTCATCGAGCTTCCAATACCCCACCGCCTTCACGAAATCCTGGTCCAAGCCTTTCTCCTCCAGCAACACCTTGCGGATCTGCCGCGACACCTTGCTTTCGGTCGCCACCCAGGCGTACAGCTTGCCGGTGGGTATCTCCAGTTGCTGCACGGTTCGCAGCAGGCTGTCGTGGCGGCCCTCACGCAAGACCCAGATCACGTGCACCTGGGCCGGGCTTTGGAGCACTTGCTGTTCCGCGCCATTTTCCACTTCCACCACCACCAACGCCCGTCGGTTGGGTGCCAGGCCTTCGAGGCGGCGGGCGATGGCGGGCAGGGCGGTTTCGTCACCGATCAGCAGGTAGCTGTCGAAGATGTCCGGCACGATCATCGAGCCCCGCGGCCCGGCGATATGGAGAAATTGCCCGGGCGCCGCCTGGGCTGCCCAGGTGGAAGCAGGGCCGTCGCCGTGGAGGACGAAATCGAGGTCCAGCTCCAGGGTCTCCAGGTCGAAGCGGCGGGGGGTGTAGTCGCGCATCTCGGGCATCGGGCCCTGGGTCTTGCCGGCGCTGGGGTTGAAGTTTTCCACGGCGGCATGCTCCTCGGCGTTCTGCGGGAACAGCAACTTCACGTGATCGTCCGTGCCCAGGCTGACGAACCCGGCCAGTTCCGGCCCGCCGACGGTGATGCGGCGCATGCGTGGGGTCAGGTCGACCACCCGCAGCACTTGCAGGCGACGGCGCTTGATCTCGTGGGTGACACGGTGAATGGTGTTTGGATCGACTTCAGTCATGCTTTCACTCCGAAACGCTTGGACGGGCTGGGCCGCTAGCTTATACACCCCTAGGTATAGACGGGGGACAGGCTCATGGCTTTACACGATGCATTATCTCGACACAACAAACCTGCGCGGAACTGGCCGGTTTCCTGGCGGGCATCGCTAAGCTGGTTGAACCACTGGAGTTCAAGGATGAACCATGTCAGCACATTTGCATCAATTCACGCCATCCCTGGCGGCCATCGACCCTCGGGGCCTGGGCGTACGTCAGGTCGCCTATCACCGATTGAATCCCGCGCAGGCCCCCGAGGCCCGCATCAGCCGGCAGGTGTTCGGCGCCACCGGCCTGCTGCTGGAACAATGGGACCCGCGCCTGGGTGAGTTGCGCCAGGCTGGCGCCCAGCCCAACCAGGCCCGGCGTCATTCGCTTTCGGGGCAAGCGCTGCTCACCCGCAGCACCGACGCCGGTTGGCGGGTGATGTGGCGCGGCGCGGCCGGTCAGTTGCTGGACGTGTGGGACGGGCGAGGCTCGCACCAGCGGCATCAGTACGATCCGTTGATGCGACCGGTGACGGTGTTCGAACGCACGGCCGAGGAACCGCGACTGCGCTGTGTCGAACGCCTGGCTCATGCCCCCAGTACGCTTGATGCCGCGCGGCGCAATGCGTGCGGTCGGGTGATTCGCCATGACGACCCGGCGGGCACATTGTCCTACGAACATTTTGGCCTGCGAGGGGAGCCCCTGAGCGTGGCGCGGCGTTTCTGGAACAGCGAAACGGTGGACTGGCCGCTGTCCGAGGGCGACCGTCACCGGCATCTGGAGACGCACAGCTACCTGACCACTTGGCGCTACAGCGCTGCGGGCGAGCCCGTCATGCAAACCGACGCCAAGGGCAATTGCCTGGAAAACACCTACTGCCTTGACGGGCAACTCGCCGGGATGTGGTTGACGCCCCGGGACAGGCGTCGCCAGCGGCTGGTCGGCCAGCGGCGGTACAACGCCAGGGGGCAGATCGAGTCCGAGCGCGCCGGCAATGGCATCATCCGTCGGACCCGCTACAGTGAGGCCGACGGGCGGATCCTGGCAATCACCAGCCACGTCGGGAACACGCTGCTGCAACACCTGGCCTACCGATACGACCGCGTGGGCAACGTGATGAGCGTCAGCGATTCGGCCCAGCCGGTGCGCTGGGCCAGCAACACGCGGATCGCCGCGGTCCAGGCCTACCGTTACGACACGCTGTACCAATTGGTGGAGGCCAGCGGACGGGAAAACAGTGGCAATGCCCCTGGAGGTGCGCCGACGGCCATGGTCGCCTTCGGTACCGACGACAGTCAGATACGCCAATATGTGCGCCATTACACCTATGACCGCGGCGGCAACCTGACGCAATGGCGCCATGTGCCGAGCAGCGGCTCGGGTTTTACCCAGGGCATGATCGTTGCCGAGCGCAGCAATCATGCGCTGTTCAGCGGCACCTCTGCCGGCTTGGGCGATGCCTTCGATGCCAATGGCAATCCGAAGGCGCTGGGACGTGGCCAGCCGCTGCGGTGGAACGCCCGTAATCAGTTGGTCAGCGTGGTGCAGGTGCTGCGCAGCGATGCCGCCAACGACGATGAACGCTACCTCTATGACAGCGCTGGTTCCCGGGCCATCAAGCGTCGGCGCTACCAGGCCCATGCGTTGGAGCACACCGAGGAGGTGCGTTATCTGCCGGGCCTGGAAATCCGCCGCGACAGTGCGACGGACGAGTGGCTGGACGTGGTCAATGTCGAAACCGGCAGCCAGGGCGTGCGGGTGTTGCTGTGGGAACGCCATCCGAAAAGGCAGACGCGCGCGGCCCAGTCGCGTTTCAGCCTGCGCGACCACCTGGGCAGCAGCACCTTGGAGCTGGACGAAAACGGGCAACTGCTCACCCAGGAAAGCTACTACCCCTATGGCGCCACGGCGTGGTGGGCGGCCAGCAGCACCACCGAGGCGGGCTACAAGACGTTGCGCTATTCGGGAAAGGAACGGGATGCCAGCGGCCTTTATTACTATGGCTTGCGCTATTACGCGCCGTGGCTGATGCGTTGGATCAACCCCGACCCGGCCGGCGCCGAGGGCGGCTGGAATCTGTATGCGATGGTAGGCGGTAACCCAATCAGCGAAGTGGACGAATGGGGCACCGCGCCCGCCCGCAGAAGAGGATCGCTCGACGCCGGGACAAGCTCGCCCCCCGTGGCAAATCCAACGACAGTCGGCCCGTCAAGACTGATGCCGGACCGACGCTTTCAGGCCGCCGCTTCGGCGGGCTTGCGTGACTACCTGGCAGCGGATATCAGCTTTTACATCGGGGTCGCGCTGGATCAAGTGTTCGAGGCGACGGCTCCTACACAGGGAATGAACCAGGCATTGATCGGTTTGGTGGCTGCCCTGGACGCGCTGGCGATCGGGCACATGACGACGGGGCTTGCTCGCCGCGGGACGGACGCGGCGATTTTGCTGGGAGGGGTCACTGCAATGTTCGCCTTTGGAGGATTCATGGTCTATGCGGAGCCCTCGACGTCGCAAGATACCTGGGACCCCATCGCTCGGGCGCGGCTTATCGGCCATGTCCGGGCGTTGTCGCGTGAGCTGTTCCAGCAGATCACAAGAGGGCTGGGCACCGATGTACCGTGGGGCGACGTGTCGATTGCGCAGCGCATCCCCAGGGTCGGATTGGCCGCGGCGGGCTATTCGGCGGCAACGGTTGCCAACGCGCTGTACGGCACTCACGTTCCTGGTCCTTTGCAGTCGAACATCAGTCCCGTGATCGAGGCCTATGACGGCTTCTTGGGCACGGCCATCCGCAGCGGCCACGGCGCTGTGGCAGAACATCCGCCGTCAGCGTCGGCCATCCAATCGCCCGATCGCTGGGGGTTGTTCCATGGTGGCGCCACCCGAATGCTTGTTCAGGTCTGGGCCTTTTGGGGCGGAGTGGCCATCGAGGCGGCTGCCGCCGCGATTACCGGTTTGTTGCCGGAGCGACAAGGCACCCGGGTGCGCAATCTGGTGGCCGTGGCACGTGGGGTTGCCTCGGGCTTGACCGAGTTTCGAGGGGTGTTGATGGCGGCCGCCCGAAGCGGTTATGCCAGGCGAACTTCGTGGCTGCCATCGGTCAGGCCTCAAGGCAACATTCATTGAGGGAATGGTCGCCGTCAGTGCCTGTGGGAGCCCTCAGGAGCTGACGGCGGCCAAGGGCGATCTACGTGGTTTCGGTGGTTTCGGTGGTGTCGCCCTGCATTTCTTCCCAGGTATCGTTTTCGTCTTCGTTCACCGTGTACCAGGCCCAATACGTGACTCGCCGCATGCAGCCGTTGGCGGTCAGTGTCCGGGTTGGCCGGCCCAATGGGTCATGGAACTGCCGGTCGCTGTAGCCCAGTTCGCGCAGGGACTGATCGTTGATGTAGCGGTGGGTGTCGGCGAAGTACGGGCGGTAGACCCGGATCGTCAACCCTTTGTTGTTGTATTCGACCCGTTCGCTGACACGCCAGCGCGGGTCGGCTGGCACGCTCAGTATCTGCCCCGGGCCGGGCTGGCCGCCTTGCGCAGCTGATGGGTCGGCTTTCAAGTTGCCATCCTTATCCACGGCAAAGGCTGGCCCGGGTTCGGTTTTCTGCTTGCTTTGCAGGACACGGCCGAAACCGTCCCAGCAGGTCAGGTTGATACGAATCTGCTGCTCCGGGTCGTGCGGATAACGATCAGCCTGCAACTGGACCGCATGCATGGGTTCGCGTGGGGTTTCATCGATAATGGCCTTGAGGGTCAGTTCGCTGCTGCTCAGGTCCGGCAACCTCCTTGCCAGCCGTTGCCTGCCCGTGGCGCGGATATGTCCGCTGGGCAATAGGTAGCCTTGGGTGACCCAGTCCTGGCGCATGGCAGGATGCCAAGCCACCGAACCCATCCAGCTGAAGCGGTCATAGGCGTGGGCGGTTGCCGCATCTTGCAAGAGCGTGCGAGGCGCTGCGATCGCGTTTGCGGGGGTGTCGTCCATGGGGCGAACATACCGATCGTGTATATAAAAACCTATCGGCTGGTCCTGCTCCCGACCGTTGAACGCGCTGGCAAGCACCTGGCCGAAACCGTCGTAGACGGCTTCCTGCATCGTGCCGTTGGGATCGGTAATGGTGATAGGCAGCAAGGTCCGATAGTCGGATTTAACCTGGGTGACGCATCCATCCGGCAACTTGATGTCGGTCAGGAGGCACGCGTAGCGGTCATGTATCAGGACGGTTTCATCATGGTCCGGGGTCGGCTTCGACGCCCTGACCCGGCAGAACTGCCTGACAGGTGCGTAGCGGGAGAAACTGCGCTGGATCGACCACAAGCCATGGTCCGTCTGGGTTGCCTCCTCTTCGTTGGCGAAGAAAAACAAGTCCATGGGCCGATAGCCGATGTCTTGCAGTTTCTGTTCGAACGCCTTGGACGGATAAGGCGGCAGGTCCGGTATGTCGCGGTAGACCTCAAGCGCCTTGGGGTCCAGTTCAGCGCTTTGCACATGATCGATCAAGCCCTGGAAGCTGGCCATGCCGGCTGCCAGTGTTGACGCAGCAGTGCCGGGTTCCCGGTAATGCTGTACCGACAAAGCGCTCAACTCCCGTTTGGCCTGGGAGGACAATGGGCCCGTCGTTTCATCCAGCAACTGTTCGTAGGAAAAATTGGCAGGCGTCAGATGGGGATGCGTCTGTTTGTCCAGCACCAGGACATTGCCACGCAGGCGCCAGGGTAGGCCCAGTCGCCAGCGTTGAGGTGCGGCCTGATGAATGAACTGAGCCAGGGTTTCGCTCAGGTAATAGGCTTGCTGCGCCTCGTCGTGCGTGTCACGCCACCATTGTTGCTGATGGCTGTTGGTGAGCAATGCCGGCGGATCGTCATTGGCGGTTTTACGCCGCGCATGATGCACGGTGACGTGATGCACGGGGCTGCCATAGTTGTCCCAGCGCAGGTTGACCTGATGTTGGCAAACCGGGTCGTCAGCCACGCGCTCATATCGATAACCGACCGACTCCAGGTTCAGGACCAGCGTGCGGGCATAGCGTTGCGTCCCTTTTTCGTAAGGCAACTGACGCACCAGATAGCGGTGATGTTGCACGCAATAGGGGCCGTCCTGCGGCGTTGCGCCATTGGCCCAGACTTCGACTCGCAGCGTGGCACCGCTGAGGGCGTGCCTGGCTTCATCGAGCTGTGAGGTATCCGGGGCGTCGATCAGGTCATCGTGCTGCTCGGCAGGCAGTGAGCCGGACGCCCGGTGTCGGCTCAGCAATGTCTTGCCCAGGACCAACGCCTGCGGATCGTGGTCGCTGTGTCCGTCGCCAGGCATGTCGACGGATTGACCGTTGTGGAACCAGGTCTTGGTCAATACCGGCGCACTGTAGCCCTCCTCGGGCGGGTCGCTGGGGTTGTGCTCGGCATCGCGGTGCAACAGCAGTCCATACCCACGGAAAACATGTTCGCGCCGGTCGTAGTAACCCTGCCGATAGCTGAACGTCTGGGTGTGCCGGCTGCCGGTGATTTCATCCAGCACGGTTTGCCGACTGACCAGCGGCACCGCAAAGGGGACCCGGCACACGGCGGGCACGTCGCCCCGGTTCAGTTCCTGTTTCTCGTCCAGCCATTCCTGGGCGCTGCTGCGATAGTCGATCAGGGTCCGCGTGCCCATATTGTTTTCGGTCTGGCGCAGCAGATACGGTTTGCTGACGAAAAAATCGTAGCGCCAATGACGGGGCGATGGGTGCGGTACGCTCAGCACCAGGCTTGGAAAGCCCAGGCCTTGCAGGTCGGCGATGCTGACCTGGCAATGGTCATCGTAACGGACGCCGTCGGGCCACTTCACCCTGACGGCATGGAGGGCGAGCCCGTTTCCGCCCTGGTTGCGCAGGATCGTGAAACCGTCTGTCTCCACATAGACCAAGTCCGTTGCCCCTGAGCCATCGAGGTCGGCCAGCAACACGCGCGAAGCCTGGAAGGACTCGTAGGCAAAAGGCAGCGTGGCAAATACCCAGCCCTTGCCGAAACGACCGGCCCCCAGGTTCGGCCAGCATTTCACTTCGTTGTGGCGGATACGCACCAGATGCTGCTGGCCGCTGCCCAACACGTCACTGAACACCACCAGTTCGGTTGCCGAGTGGGTAATCAAGGGCAAGGCGTCATCGTCGTCAGCGCGCGGGACTTCGGTTTCGCCGGCGAATCCGTCCTGTCGACGACTGGCGTACAGGCGAACGCTGCGGGGGCCGATCATGACGAAGTCCAGGAAGCCGGCGCCCATCACATTGGCCAGGCGGCCTTGTGGATGAAGAAATTCGACCGGGAACGCATTGAACGGCATGAAGCCCGACCAGGTGCCGCCGCTGTCCAGGCTGAAGAAACCGCTCATGCCGGGACGGGTCACCAGCCATTCGAGCTGGCCGTCGCCGGTGATGTCCAGCAACATCTGGCGCACGGGGCGCGAGGTGTCGGCCACTGGAACGTTGGGAAGCGCCCGGGGCGGCCCGTAGGTCAGGTCATCGCCCTGGGTCCTCAGCGGTTCGCGATAAAACCAGCATTTGTCGTCGCGGTACAACAGGCCTGGCAGCCCCTCGCCGAACAGGTCTGCCAAGAAATAGCGTTGCCCGTCGTTGAGCCCGGGAGCCGTGAGCTGCTCATGGCGATGCAGGTCCCGTTTCAGCCTGCCCGTTCGATAAAGCAGCTCCAGTGGGGGATGGCTCCACAGCCTTCCCGTCGGGTCAATGCCTTGCTCATGCGCGCCGGTCAACAGGCTGAACGAACCCTCGGTGACGTCGTGTTCCAGCAGCAGGCGCCTGACCAGGACGGGGGCCGGCCCCATGCTGGTTTCGCTTGGGAAGTAATGGAACATCAGGACCTGACGACACAGGCGCAAGGTTCTCAACTCGAAACCGTAGGCAAAGCTCGAGAAAGGGTCCTGGCGTAACATCCCGTTGCCCTCGGCGTGATGTGACGGCGTCTGATCGATGGCCGTGGTGCGTTCGCCGTAGTCCAGCACCAGCTCGAAGTGCCATTTCACTTGGACCGGAATGTTGCCGAGCCAGAGGTAGAGATGTTCGTCGTTCGTCGCGCTGAAGTTACCGTAGTGAACGCTGGCCAGATAACGCTGGGCGCGAGTGTCACGGGGATATTGCGTGCGTTGGCTTTCTTCCCGGTAGTGGTAGTAAATATGCTCGCCTACGGGGTTGAGGCTTTCTTGCAACAGCCACTGCGCGACCTTTTCCGGGTTGTCCGGGTCGGCAATGCGCGCCAGCATCGTCTTGCCATAGAGATGCAAGTCGCCGTTGGCGCCTTGTACCAGCCAGAAACCGGCGGGGTCGTCGTCCGATCGCCAATGTTCGATACGAGAAAAATCGCTCTCGACCCTGGGGAAATGACGGGTGACCGTATAGGTCGTGTCCAACTCGAGACCGTTGAAGCGGGCGTGGAACGTCTCGACGACGGCGCCTTTGACATCTTGCTCGGGCAGCAGGGGCTGGGCATCGGGGCCGAGGATCACGTCCCGCTGCGTGTAGGTGGGAACGCCTTCGCGGGTACGGCGCGAGATGGCGCCCAGCGGCACGTTCCAACCCAGCCCGAACGGGCTGTTGCCGGCGGTGCTTTGATAGATCAGTGCCAGGGCGGGGGCGTAGCCGCGCCCGGCGGAAATCGGCAAGCCCAACTCGAACGTCGCCGTGCCGCTGGCGCCGATCTCGCCCCAGCCTTTGCCAAGGCCGGTCAATGCGCCGCCGGCCTTGGGCAGCGTGGGTATCTCGATGCCGGAGGGTTCGGAGGCTGTATTCATTGCGCACCTCCTATGCCGGGCCGGGCGGTGTAGCGCAGGTGGACAATGATGTCGGTGATGGATTCGAGCAGTGCTCGCTGGTTCCTGGGGTTGGGGAATGCCAGTGTCCACTTCGAGATCGCGCCGGTGAACTCGAACGGCAGGTATCGCTCGTCTCCGAAGTTGAGGGTGAACTGGCCGCTGTCGTCGAACCCGGTCGACAGGGCGATCTGCTGGTTGGAGCGCTTGTCCGTGAAGGCGGTTTTTCCATCCGGCCCGATAATCTCGTGGCTGGTTTGGGTCAGTATGGCCTTGATGTCCTCGTAAGGACCCAACGTGGCGGGCAGCGAGACACTGATGCTTTTTATGCGGCGAAGCGTCTGGCCGGGGTAGTCCGCTTCGAACAGGCTTTGAGGCAGATCGAAGGTCAGCGTACCGCCGCTGGTCACTGATTTTATGAACGCGGGCCATGGTTCAGGCGAAGATCTATTTTCGGACTGGGAAGTCAGGACACCGACACTGCACTCCGTCATTTTTTGGCGTAGCGAGAGGGTCTTGACGATCTCCAGGTCTCGTCGATGATCCTCCAGGTAGGCTTTGTTCATTTTCATGAGGTCGAGCTTCAACGACTCCCCCGCCAGCAACCCTCGATGACTGTTGTTCCAGGAGTCTCTCTGGAAAAACGTTCGGTCCTGGGCCAGTTCGAATTGCCAACAGGCTTCAGCGTCCTTGCACAACGAAAGGGCTACGCCATAGGCCTCGTGATAGAGGGTGGCGAGTTGGCCGTTCAGCCACTGATAAAGCTGTGCCTTGGAGAAGCGTTTGCTGAGCAAATCATGGATGGACCGGGTTTGTTCAAGGGACGTCCGGGCTACCTTGAGTTGCAGGTGCGTGGCCTTTTCCTGTTCCTGATAGGCCTTGAACTGGGCTTCCAGTTGGGCAAGCTCAAGGTCTGCCTGCTCCTTGGCATAGACCCATTCCTCCGCCCGGCGAGTGAATTGTGCGGAACGGTCCAGCATGTTGGCGGCGTTGCGAGACGCGCCGGCTTCCCCTTCAGCCGCTGCCTGGAGGGCGAACCCCAGGCCCTCCCAACGCATACCGCCGTTGGCAAGACCGAAAATGTTGGGCGCGAGCATGGCGACGCCGGCCAAGCCGCCTGCCACTGCTGCAGCCGCTTCATGCCTGGCTGCGGAATCGTAGTGTTGGTTCGCTACGGTTTCTCCCTGATTGATACCTTCGTCGAGCAGCCCGGCGAAGTACTGGATTCGCGCCTCGATCAATGCGCGGCTGGCCTGTAGCGCCTCCAGGTTTTTCTGATCGATGACCAGGGCCTGGGTGTGTTGGTCGACGACGATTTTGGCAAGATCCCAGGCATGCTGTTGTTGCAGTTGAAGGTGTTCGGCCTGTTCCTGCCGTTCAATCAGGGACAGCAGGGTGTTGCCGAATTGAATGATGTGTTCGACGGCGCTCATGGCGTGCGCCGCCAGGGCCTGGAAGCGGTAATGGGCTATGGACCGCGAAGTCTCCCCGACCCGCGCTGCACCCGGACCGTATAAGGCGTTTGGGCTACGGAACGCAAAAGGCCCCGCTGATTGGGCAAACAACTTCAGGCGCAAAGGGTTGCCATTGATATCCAGATTGTGTCGAAGGTTGTACAACCGGCTCTCAAGCTTGTCCCATAGGGCCGTCAGCGCGGGGTTGAAGGGCTGGAGCAAGTGGTCGGTGTCCTTGAGCCAAGGCGTAGCGTCCTGTTTTTCAACACTGATTGGATTAACCGCAAGGGGCACATCTTGTTCGAGCTGACGCAACGCTTCGGATTTATTGTCGGTCAGTTGCGTGAGGGGAATGCTCTTCCAAGGCTCCGTCAGCGTAACGGTAGGACGCGGCCCCAGTAGCTCGCTGGCCCGCACATACCAGAGCTTGGCCTGCCCCAGGCTGTCCGGCGTAAGTTGTCGATAGGCCGCGTCGCCGCGGTTGACCAGAATGTCCAGGTACAGCATGTAAAGCGATTTGCGCAAATGAATCGGGTTGCTCAGGGCCAGATGGTTAGGGTCATATGGCGACTGGAGCGCGTAGTGGGGGAGGTTGTCTTCGCGCGTCAACTCGTTCAGGTTCCAATAGGGAGGGCGCTTCGGGTCGAAAATGTAGCCCAGCCAGGTTTCGGCTTCCGGGTAACGTCCTTCCTGGTTCAAGCGATACGCCACGGACCAGGGCAAATATAAAAACACCTCCCAAAAGCTCTTGCCATGGGCACCGTGGAAGTCCAGGGACTCGAGCTCTTTTCCTTCGGCTATCGCGGGCTCTTTCCATTGTTCTGGTCGCAATGAAAAAAAATGATCCAGGCTGAGGCTGGCGGCCTTGACCAGTTCCTTGGCGAAACGGGTATTGGTGCGCTGGGGGGAAAACATAAGGCCGGTGTCACTGAAGTCGATGAATTCTGCTTCGCCCATGCGCTTGGATCGTGGCGCAATGGCATTTGCCGCCATCGGCTTCCCGCCCTTCAGCGCCACAGACACGTACTGCAGATAGTGCCTTGTAAGGCTGAATTTCTTGTCTTTTAGTTCATACACCAATACCCCGTGGAGGAAGTCTTTCGTTGCGGTTGAAGGATCTACTGATAGTGATGTACTTAGGGAGGTTCTATTTCTTAGTAATGGAACTGCGTGCTCGTAGTCTTCCAGTGATTTGCTACCTGTCAACGCAACCATCGTGTCGTTGCTGATAGCACCGGGAACCAAGGCGTTCGGCGTTATCGGCTGCATAATGACGTGTCGATAGAGGCGCGTGATCGGGGGGGTTCGGATCAGCTTTATTTTTGCCTCGAATAGGCGTTGTTGGATAATTTGCGTTGTATGGAATGTCAGGGTGGCAATGTAAGTTTCGCTTGCCGCCGTCAGGATGTCGTGGCTGTTATTTGAAATGGGGGCGTCGTGCTCGATGATGTAGCGTTCTTCTTCTATGGAAAATCTAGTGGTTTCCTTTGTTAAGGATATGGGGACTTCTTTGTTCGTTGTTGGGTTCGCCAAAACCAATAGGATTGAGCTCTGCTGGATGTCAATAAAACGGGTTGGAATCGTACCGGTAAAGATAATTTCTACCTTGAGTTTAGGCGAGACATTATTGAGCTCCACGTCTAGGAAGAATGGATGATGGGGGCCTGTTGATATGCCACTGAACAAGAACTCCAGGGGAGGGAGGAAGTCCCGATTCAACGTCGAGGTCAGGTGAAGATGGTCTGGCAGCTTTTTTGGATTGGCAGGATCCGGGATGGGCGATGTCAGTATTGCCTTCAGGGCACTGGCATGAGGCACGTTTTCAACAGAGTACCCGCTCTCTTCGGGCACGACAGTACTGGTGAGTAGACGGGCGGCATTGTGGATGTACTGGAAGCGGCCTTTGTCACTTGACAAATACTGGGTAAGTGCGCGCTTGGGTTCTGTAGGAAAGTAGTCGAACTCATCTGTTAGAGAGACCGCTTCTATAGGTACTGCAGCGCTGACGGAGCCGAGAACCTGTTGGGTGTGGGAATGATTCAGACTCACGGCAATACGAAAAATCCTATTGAAATCTATACCGATGAACAACTTGTCTAAATGAACTGCATAGGTCGCGATGGTCTGGAGGTTAGCTTTGAACGTTGAAAAATTGTCGTTTGCCTGGGCTGGAGTGCTGGGGGCAGGCAACCTATCCTTGTCACTGTTTTTGTCATCGTCTACCGGCGATTTTTTTTGGTAATAGCGATCTATGACGATGTGGGGGGCGCTCCAACTGTCGTCATATTTTTTATGGGAGTACTTTATCTGGACTTTTGGGAAGTGCGACTTTCTGTAACTCTCAGAACCTTCCGAGTACGTCGCTCCATCCGCCCCTTCCGCTGTTTTTATGTGAGATCCAAGGGGCCCCATGGGTGGGGTCACCTCGGCCCAGATGACGTACAACCGGTTGTTGAATATGACGGGTCGTAACGTTTGATCCGCCATTTCATCTGGGAAGGCAATATCTATCTTTTTCCAGTCCGACCAGTTGGAAAAGAATCTTGAAGCCGGTTGTTGGGTCGTGGCCGAAGGTCGTTGTAAGCCGAGTGAGCGCCAATAGTAGGTTTTTTCCGAGCTGGATTTACCCACCAAGTAATAAGTGCTGGAGTCCAGTGCGGTATGGTCCCCGTCTATATAGCCGTTGAGTGTTTCGATATTGGCAATTTCTTCGAAACGGGAAAGATAGGCTTGCAGGGACGCATGAACGCTTTTCAAGTCGATCCGGTATTGGCTGAGGTCATTCTCCAACAACTCGAAGCTTTCGCTCTTGTCCTTTCGCAGCAAGGGGCTCAGGTAGATTTCCGGATACGTCCGTAGCTTTTCGTGGTCACTCCAAAGCGCGTAGGTGTGTAGGCGGTCCCGCCAGGCCTCCTCTTCCGAGGCGGTCATTCGATGCGTCTCGTAGCCGGGTTCGAGGCCTAGCTGAATTCGATTGATGTAGTGCTGGAGGCTGGCGATGGCGGCTGCCACTTCGCTGGTGTTGACATCCTGGCTGACGAGGACATCGATCAGCCAATGTTGATAAAGGTCATCGGCAGTCTTCAGGTCGGGGAGCGTCTTGTCGGTCGATACGACGTGGGTCAGGTAATAAGCCAGCATTGCATCGCGCAGGGTTTCGTTGAGTTGTTGTTTGAGCTGGGGGGACATGATCATTCCTTGAGCAAGTCGGGAGAAGGGTATCGTTAGTGGCTGTGATCAAAGGACTTCAGCGAGGGCTTTCCAGTCTTCTGGCGTGCTGTCTCGATCGAGCTTGCGAGCCTTGAGCAACGTTTCGGCCGAAAACCCTGTCGCCAGGCAGGCGTGTTGGCAACGAATCAACCAGTCGATCTGGTTCATGGCGGTCAGCACCCTCCAACCGAGGGTGTTGGTCAGGGCCGCCACATCTTCCTGGTTCCATCCCAGCAGGGTGGCGAGACGCGTATCCGCTTGTTTTTTATCGGCAGCAGGAGAGTGTGCCCACTCGAAGTATTCGAGCAACGCTGCTTCCGGACGACCGTAGGTATTGACGTAGTGCCTGACGCGATGCAGCAGATAGAGATCGTGCAGGCTCAGTTCCAGCTTCTTTTCGTTCTTGTAGGCGTCGTCCAGCCATTTTGGGTGTTGCATGAAGTACAGCAACGTGTCGCCGCTGACGGGTAATTGCAGGTCGCGTTCTGCGTTGGGCATCAGCAGGAGCAAATACTTGAGAAGGTCGGTATCGGAGGGCTTTGTCTCTGTCCCAAGATACGTCTTGATCAAGTCGGGTATCAGTGTTCGGGTGTTTGCCTGGAGCAGGTCATCGTAAGTGTCGTCCTTCGCTGTTTGACCGTCGGGGGTCTTGTTTCCGGGTGGGTTGTCGGAGGTCTTTTTTTGGGGGGGGTTGAAGGAGGGAAATATTTCGGCAGGCGCTTTGATCATCTGCCGTCGCAAATCGGAAACGCTCACATGGCTCTCACGCATCCATCGGGTGATCCAATCGAGGCGCATCAACACGTCTAGGTAATCGATGTCCTTGGCGTCTTTGCGACCGAGGGAGGGTGCCGCCCACTGCTCTTGATAGGTTTCTGGCAGCAGCTCCAGCAACTGGTGGCATTCCTGGACTGTAAGGCCCAGCCATTTGGCGACGCGTGTCCGGCGATAAATGGCGGAGATAGCGGCGGGGAGGCTTTCCTTCTCCTGGGAAGGGGTATTGGCAATCAGCAGTTCCAGTGAATCAGCCGTGTCACTGAGCCCCAATGCTGCACAGAGCCGTTGCCGGGTGGGGGCGTCAAGTGTTTGGTCGCTATACAGCCATGCCTGCGGCGCCGTACCCGGTGAGCGGAACAGACGGTCGAAAAGCGACACGCGCCGTCCAGTGGCATGGGTCGGGATCCGGAACAACAGGGCGGCAAACTCTTCCGCTTGCGCCCCATGGACGCGGTTCCAATAGCGAAAGACGCCCAGGACCCGTAGCGTGTTGTCGCTCAACGTCCACGCAGTGTTTTTTTCCCATTCCATTGCGCTGGTCAGCAGCGTGTCGAGTTCGGCGAAGGGAATGGCGAGCCAGCGTTGCAGGCGGATCATCCGGTGCAGCCTGTCGAAGCGGTCATGCGTGGTATTCGTCAGGGTGTCGGTGCTGAGGCCCATGGGGTTGTGCCCTTTGCCCGTCCCATTGACGTAGCGGGCGCCGAGTTGGGTCGACGTTTTCCCTGTGACCGCAGGGGACTGATGGGGGGCGTGGGTTTTCTGTGCGAGCAGCGCCTGGAGTTGATCAGCGTTCAGTTGGGTTCTGTCGAGAAACTCATTGACCTGGCTCAACTTCATGCGCAGGTTTTCTTGGCGCGTTTCTTCCCCTTCCTCTTTCCCACTTGGGAGGGCCAGATTGAAATTATCTTTATACAGGGGCTCGCCGACATTCGGCGGGGCGCTCAGCAACTTCATTTGTGCGGGAGAAAGCCCGGATAATAATTGCTGTGCCCGTCGGACTTCTTGCTTTGGATCCTGGGCGGGGCTAAAGGCGAGCAGGCGCTGGCTGGTTTGATGATTGAGTTCGCCCAGCTGGGTCTGTTTTTCTTTCAGTCCTAGGACGCAGGCATGGTAATCGGGGTCATAAGGAAGCGAGTAGGGGTATTGCTTTGTATTTAAATGCCCACGGATCCCCGTCGTTTGTTCTTCCAGGATTTTGTTGACGATCGACAGCATTGGCACTTGATTGAAGGTCGTTCTCGAGTCAATGAGAAACGTTTTCAGGTCAGGACGTCGCCGATCCAGGCGATAGATACCTACGCCGCGATTCTCCAGTTGCATGGCAAACAGGTAGAGCGCCCTCAGGTAGGCCACGGGCGAGTCGTTCGCCGCGATGGAGTCGCTTGAGCAAAACCGGCTCCAAGGCTCCTTGAACAGCTTTTGATAGGTCGGCAGGCCAGCTTTCCTGGTGTTTTCACCCTCGGAGGCGGCGCGTTGGGGGCGAGCCGGCATAAGGACCGGGGATACCTGCTGTTGCCGATAGAGGCGATCCAGCTGGGCCACGTATCCCTGGGCAATGTCGTAGGTCCGCCCGGCATCTTCGTCATTGATATTGAATTTTCCCAGTTGTTGGATAAATGCACGGCGGGTCATCCGGGCAATGTCCAGGACCGAACCGATGCCATGCGTGCGCAGCGCCGCGACGATTCCGGCGCTGCCTTTCGAGGGCGCTATCGCGCTTTCAATCAAAGTATCCAGTAGCGGGCTGCCCTCGATTGGCGCCGACACCTTCGATGCGTTGTCTGTGACATCCATGCCTGTGCATTCCTTCAAGGCCCACCGGTGGTTCCGGTGGGCGGGAAGGCAACGCTAGCATGGGGTGGCAGTGGGCCGAGGTCGGCTCCTATCGCCGGAAGCTGCGGGAAATTTCGCTGCGTCCTGCCGTCCGTTTTTGTATCAACGACCGTCGATAATGGCCTTGGCGGCATCGTCGAGCAGCTCGCGCACCCGCAGGGTTTCCTGCGGGTTCCAGCGTCCCTGGTGCTTGTGCAACACCTGGCGCAGGTTGTGCAGCGCTTCGCGGATTTCGGCGGGGCCTTCCTCGCTGCGACGTGACCCCTTGTTCGCCTCGATGCGCCCGCGAACCTCGTTCAGTGCCAGGGCCTGGTCCTCAAGGAACCGACGCCCGACGTCGGTTGCGCTGTAGCCTTTCTTTTTCCCCCTGGTGGCTTCGCTGTTAATCATCTTTTTCTCCTCCAGGTAGGTCAGGGTCGGGTAGATCACGCCAGGGCTGGGGCTGTAGGCGCCATCAAAGAGTTTTTCGACTTGACGGATCAGGTCGTAACCATGGCAAGGCTGTTCGGCAATCAGCGCTAACAGCAGCAATTTCATCTCTCCAGGGGCAAAGATTCGGGGGCCCCGACCGATACGCTCCCGGCTCGCCGGGCGTCGTTCGATGGCCTGGTCAGCGCATTGGCGGTTGGAAGTGGAATGAAAAGTGCTCATCTAAGCGTTCTCCCGTCGTGAATAGTAAGACTTCAATACCCAATGAGTTGCGTTATATTTTTTAATAAGATATATCTTGCAACTTAAGATATATCTAAGTTGTATTAGACCAGTTGGGTGGCGAAAGGACCTTACCTGAACTTTCCGAATTCACGCAGGTAAATGGATGCAAGTAAGAAACTTCTTACATATAAAACGCCGACTTCAAGAAAAGTGTCGAATTTTCTCCGTTGTATATGCCGCTTTTACTACGAGCCTGTGGGAATTTGCCTGCTTTTTTTTGAGAAAAAAGAGCTGATGATGTGGCCGCGTTGAAGAGCAAGCCCGTTCATGGATGACTTGCCCTTCAAGCAAATTCTCTCTTCTATTGCAACGAACAGGTGTAATAACATGCTCAAACCATTCGTATCCGGTACCGTCCTGGCCGCCGCTGCCTTGAGTTCTTCACTGGCATTCGCTGCTGACGATGCGCGTTCGTCGATTCATATCACCGCGAACATTCCAACCCAGCAATTCCACGTGCAACCGCGCAACCCGGACTTCGGTAAAGACGAGGCCATGAACTACAACCTGGTCACCGGCAACCTGTCCACTCTGCGCGCGACCTATGACGTGAAGAACACCGAAGGTTCGGTCCATGCCTACATCGAAGGCGGTCCGGGTGCGCTTTACAACGGCAGCACCCAGATCCCGCTGACCACCACGTTCAATGGCATCACCCTCACCGCCTCGCCTCAGGAAGTGGTCGACGATGCCAGCTCCACCCCAGGCACCCAGGCCGACATGGTGATCGCCGCGGCCAAGCCCGCTGCCACGCAGACGGGCCTGTTCACCGCCGACATGACTGTCATCTTCGACGCGGTACCGCGGGCAGGCCTGTAATTCCTTCCGTTGTCTGGTGATTCCGTTCGCGGGCATTACCGCGGGTCGGCCGGTCCTCCCCAGCCGGTCGGCCCGCGCCTGAAAGACACGCCGATACCTTGCTGATGATGAGACTCCGTTGATGTTTCCGATGATTCCCATCGCGGGTGCGCTCGCGCTTTTTGTGTGCGCGACTGCATTGGCCGCGCCTGCTGCCCCCGGTACGACACCCAGTAGCCTGCTGTCTCAGGCCAAGGGCCTGCCGACCGAGTTCGAGTCCCACTTCTTCGATGTGCCACTGGCCGTCCGGGTGGAACTCAACCAACAGTATCTCGGCGAAGCCATGGTGGTCTTGACGCGGGATGATCGCATCACCCTGCTGGAATTCACCGAGACCCAGGACAGTCAGGTCAAGGTCGCCGAGCGGGACCAGTGGGAGCAGCACCTCAAGCAAGGGCAAGTGCTGGGCGCCTGTGAAACCAATTGCCCGTCAGGGTTGCTGGCTGTGCATTACAGCCTCGAGAATTCCTTGGTGTCGATCCTCACGCGGGACATCGAGCGATCCACCGAAACCAAGCGTTATTACGATCTGCCGCAAGACGGCAGCCTGGGCCTGATCTTCAATAACCAGTTGAACCTCAACGGTGGCCAGGAGCAGGACACGGGCGGACGCTACGGCCTGAACGCCAGTTCCAGCATCGGCAACTGGAGCCAGACCCTGGACCTGCAGCTTTCACGCCTGGGCGGGCCGGACGACAAGACGTATCACGCCATCCATGAGCTGCACACGCAGCGGGAAATGGAAGGCACCTTTTTCCGCCTGGGTTATTTCACCCCGGGTTCCGACGGCTTGAACCGGCAGATTCGCGCGTTCGGCGCCAACCCGGACACGGCGCTGGGGGTGATGTATGGCAGTTCCGACAGCCTGGCGATCGACAATCCCAAGCCCAGCGTCTATCCCATTTATGTCACCGCCAGCCGCCAGGCGTCGGTGGAGATCTATCGCAACGGCCTGTTGATCAACACCCAGGCGGTCAGCGCCGGCTTGCAGAGCCTGGACACCCGCCCGTTGCCTGGCGGCATCTACGAGGTGGAAGTGCGGTTGGTCGAGGACGGCCAGACCACCGCCACCAGCCAGGAACTGGTCTACAAGCCCAATAACTGGAACAACGCCGACGACCGCTGGCGCTACAACCTGTTCGCCGGACGCGAGACCCGGCTCTGGAGCAACTGGGACGACCAGCCGGAGGGGTTCATGACCGCCGGGGCGGGTTTCAATTATCTGGCGCACCCTCGGGTGATCCTCGGCGGTTCCGTGCGACAGGTGCAGGAAAAACAGCAAGTGGGCGCGTCTGTTGACTGGACGCTCGCCACCAGCACCAGCCTGTACGCCAACGTCTACAAGACCGAGCAGTACGGCACCGGCCTGGACCTGCAAGGGCTATACAGCTACACCCAGGGCAGTGTCGTCGCCAGCCACACCCGCAGTTGGCTGGATACCCGCAACACCTATGAAACCCTGCCGGACGGCACCCGCATTCGCCAGCGCAACGTGTACGTCGGCCAGACCAGCAACTCATCGCTGGCGGTCAATCATCGCTTGAACAACAAGTCGTCCATCAATGGCCGGCTGGCCTACAGCGAAGGCAACGTCCAGGGCACGGGCGTGGACCTGGGTTGGACCCAGCGCGGCAAGCTGCGCGGCAGCGATGCCAACTGGCGGTTGTCGGTGTTCGACCGGCCGGGCACGTCCAGTACCGGCGACAAACGCAATCGCGGCGTCGACCTGAGTGTTACCGTGGCCCTGGGCGGGCCGGGCGAGTACTGGTCGGGCAGCATCGGCACCCGCACCTCCCGCGACGGCACGCGTGACAACAATGCCTCGCTGAGCTATCGCCGGGATATACAGGATCACGTATTGCAAAGCGTATCCGCCACGGCCCTGACCGACACCTATGGCGTGGGTCTGTCGGGCATCGCCAGTTTCTATACCGACTCGATGTATGGCGATGGTTTCCTCCAGCGGTCCTCCTACAACGACAACATCACCGGTGGCCTGAACCTGAGCAGCACCGTGGCCGTGGGTGGGCGCAAGGTCGCGTTCACCGGCGTACCCGAGGGGCGCGGCGCGGGGATGATCGTCGACGTGGAAACCGATCTGGACGACGTGGCCCTGCGCGCGGACGACTTGACCGGTGGCAGTACCGCGTTGCGTCCGGGCCGTAACTTCGTGCCGATCACCGCCTACAAGAACAGCATGGTCACCTTCGACTTCGACGGGGTTCACCCACCGGCGGCGAGCATCGAGCCGGCTCGCACCCGCTACCACTTGAACAAGGGCGGCGTGGACTACCGCAAGATCAGCGTGATGAGAAGCGTGACCGTGCTCGGTCGCCTGCTGGACGAACAGGGCCAGCCGCTGCGGGGCTACCACGTGATCAACCACGCCAGCCGCGGCATCAGTGAGGCCGACGGATTCTTCTCCATGGAAATGAACGCCGGTGCGCCGACGCTGGAAGTGCGCTACGGCAACCAGCTGCATTGCCAGTTCCGCCTCGACCCGGACAACGCGGTCATTGAAGGCGACGTGTTGTTGATCGGCGATCTGCGCTGCACGCCGGACACCTTGGCCGATACCACCATCGCCGAAGCCCATGCGGCCAGGCAGCGTTCATGACGCTCAAGGGTAAAGGGAATCCATGAAGTATTTAGGCATGGCGGCGGTGTGGATGGCCGCCGCGTTTTTCATCGCGTGGGCAGCCGAAGTCGAAGCCGGCGTCTGGATGCAGGACATCACCGCGGTTCGCGCAGTTTCGATGGTCACGGGGACATCGTCAAAGCGTGTTGTTTCATGACGTGTTCGCAGTGAATGCCTGGAAGGATGAGGTTGAATACATGAACGGGCTACCGGTGACATTGGGCAGCGTTGCCTTGGCGTTTTCGTTGGCCGAGGTCAATCCGGGGATTCGGACGTTTAGGGGGGGGTAGGGCACGCATGACCAATTATCTAGATAAGGCTTTCGTAATGAAAATCGTAATGAAAAACTCGGTGCCGATGATAGGTTTTATTGCTTCGGCGTTTTTAATTGCCCCTCTCTCCACCGCCAATGCCGCCAATATGGTCATCACGGCGATGTTCAGGGCAGACAGTTCAAAGCCTCACGAGAACAAGTTTGTCAACACGACCCCTAACAGCGGTTATTGCAGTTGGTACCCGGCGTCATGTCAGTCACAAAACGTGTTCAGTCTCAGTGTGCCCGGCTTCAATACCCGCGGGGGATCGATTGCCGCGAACCACACGAATCCCAGAGAAGGCGCAATGCTTAAAGCGCCCGCCAATTGGCGCACGGTGCAAATAACCCATGGGACCACGGGGGAAACGAAAAACGTTGAAATTCGCGTGGTAGGCATAGCCGCCACCTATGTTCTTCATCCCTTTGCAACCGAAATAGTCGGTGGCGGAGCCAGCGCCTTAGAGGCGCATAGCCTGCTGTGGAACGGCGCCTGGATGTATGCTCCCTCGCCTTGCACAGGCGCGTTCCTTGCAGCCTTCACCCCACAGAGCTACAGATTTTACTGGAGAACACCGGTGGAAGCCGTGTGTTCCAAGCAGGCGCGTTACCCGATTCAGCATTTCAGGTTCTGGGAGATGAGCTTTACCTACGAAATGCGGACGCCGAACCCGTTGCAGATGTCGTCGGGCCAGTACGCCGGGGCCCTGACCTATCGCCTCGGACCGGGTCAGGATTTTGATTTCGGCGATGTGGTGATTCCCGTGGACCCGAATATGACCATCAACTTCAGGCTCAATGTCGAGCATGCCCTCAAGGTCGACATCCCCCCCGGTGGCAACCGCGTCGAGCTGGCCCCGCAGGACGGCTGGCAAGCCTGGCTGAGCCGGGGCCGCGCGCCCTCGCGGTTGTTTCGCGACCAGACCTTCCGCATCTCCTCGTCCGCGCGTTTCAAGATGCACCTCGAATGCCAGTACACCATCGGCAACACCTGCGCGATCTGGGACGGCGACGGCCATTCCGCGCCGGTGGACGTCAGCGTCAGCTTGCCACACGGCTTGACCGACGCCTCGGGGCAAGCGGTCAAGCGTCGCCCGTTGTTGCGTGACGGCAGCGGCACCCAGTTGTTCCAGCCGGGGTTTTATGTGGATCACAAGCCCGGAACCCTGCACTTCGAGATTTCCCGCGCCAATGCCGAACAGATGGTGGCGGAGGGCGACGGGACCTACAGCGGCAATGTCACGGTGGTCTGGGATTCGGATATTTGAATGACCGAGTCTTTCATCTGTTCAGTCGAGTTATGTTTTTTGCACGAGGTTAATCAGTGATGAAGCAGTTAGTGGCATTGATAGGGGTCTACCTGTTCTGCGCCATGGCCCAGGCCGGGCCGCAGATCAACGTCGGGGTGGTGTACGACTACCTCGATGGCGACAAGAGTACCTATATGAAGCGGGTGTACAACGGCGGGACGTCCACGGCGTTCGTCAAGGTCCATGTGTTGGAAATCCTCTACAACGAGGATGGCACCTACGAGGAGGTGCCGGTGCAGACCCCGGTCGGCGCCGTCGCCCGGGATGGCCTGATGGCCAGCCCGGCGCGGTTGATCATCCCGGCCAACGGTGTGCAAGGCACGCGGTTGTTGTTCATGGGCAACCGTGACAAGGAGCGCTACTTCCGGGTGCGTTTCGTGCCGGTGGTGCCGGAGGCCGAGGATGAATTCGCGGTCAGTGCCCAGGAGCGTGAGGGCTACAAGAAGGAACGCCTCGCGGCCGGGCTCAAGGTGCTGGCGGGCTTTGGCACGGTGTTTTTCGTGCGGCCCAAGGACAGCCGTTTCGAGACGGTGATCGATGACAGCGCCAGCCGCTACCTGTTGCGCAACAATGGCAACACCGTGGTCGTGATCGATGAGTTCAAGGACTGTGACGCCAAGAAGGACAACGACTGCCAGCCGACCACCAAGCACCACGTCATGGCCGGTCGCACGTTCTCGTTCGACAAGCAGGCGGGGCGTGAATATCGCTTCACGTTGATCGAAGGGGCCCAGGAGAAAGCCGTCGAGATCAAGGGCTGATGGTTCGCCGTGGCACAAGCGCCACTGACGCAAAGGTAAAGATGATGGTCAAGACACTGGTATACGCCTTGCTGTTCAACATTCTGGCGCTGTCGAGCATGGCGGTCTGGGGCGCGGTGGAGCGTGAGACTTTCGAGGTCTACGTCAACATCCCGACGGCCGAGTTCTATGTGTTGCCGGTCGACCCGCAGTTGGTCCAGCGCGAACAACGCCTGCCGTACAACACGGTGACTTCGGAGCTGAGCTCATTGCGGGCCTTCTATGATGTGAAGAACATCAACGGCTCTATCGGCGCCCGCCTGGGGGAGGAGGCCTATCTGTTCAATGGCTACGATCGCATCGACCTGCGGGTGAAGTTCAACGACGTGCCCCTGACCTTGGATTCGACCCAAGTGGTGTCGGCCGCCCAGGCCCGCCCCGGCCAACGGGTGGGCCTGGAAATCGCCGCGATCAAGCCCGGTACCGGCTATCGCCCCGGTCATTACTTCGGCACCGTGCACATGGTCTTCGACGCCCTCGCGCCGTAGCCCTGAAGCGGTTGTGGCGAGAGCAAGCGCTCGCCACAGGTGCAATCCAGCAGCGCATCCATGGCTTTGCCCCTACTCCCGCGGGGCTGCGCGGCAGCCCCTCTGGCAAGCGCCTGCATTACCCTCCTGCGTCGGTCGGGTCACTCCTCGGTAGGCGAAGGAGGACGCATGCCGGCTCGCTCGATTTCCAAGCGCAACCGACCTTCTGGGCCGAGCAGTCGGCGTATTTCGTCATGGCTCAAGCGGGGGCTGATGATCTCGCTCCAGATCTCATTGGCGAGGCTGGACTCCAGATGCCAGAGAGCATGCCATAACGTCGGCCTGAAGCCCCGGATCTCGAACAGAAGCGCGACCCGGCTGTTTGACGGAATCAGTCCCGGCGGGCTGAACAGGGCGGTGAACGGAGGCCGGTACGTGGCCCCCGTTGATGTTGTTTCGTTCAACCGTTCGAACAAGGTCGTCAGAAGCCCACGAGCAGCTATGATATTTTCCACCGTCCGGTCATCGAAGAAACGCATCCAGTCGATGTCGACGTTTTGATGCACGGCAGCCTCGTCATAACGAAGGCTGACGTAGTCGGAAATGATGGCGAGCCGTCTGTTCGATAGCGTGGTGTCACGTATCCAGGTTGCAACCTGGCCCAGGTACAGCGTGCCCGCCAGGTAGGAAACGAGCGGCGAGTGCAGCAGGATATTCGCCCGTTCCAGTAATGCCGGGAACCGTTCAAGGGTGCTCATGAGTAACTTGAGCGTCTCTTCGACTTGCAAGTATTGAACGGCCAACAGAAAGAGCCTTGCCTCATCGGTCACCCGTTCCCCTTTCAGTTGCAGAAGTATGTGTGCGGCCCAGGCCCACTCATGCTTGCCGACGAGCTTCCTGTTCCCGACCAGCTCGATCAATTGCTCGGCGTTGAGGTGGCCGTGGGTGGCCTCGTCCCATTTGATGTAGGCCTGCTGTGGTTTGGGATGGTGATGTTTCAACTGCCGGGCCGTGACGCCGTATTCAAGCATGATATGAACGACGGCCTTGCTCAGCAGCAGATCTGCAGTGTCGAGCAGGTCGGTGATCTCGCTGTCTTGCACCGGTTGCAGCAAGAATTCACGCAGGAAGCGCTGAACCATTTGACGGTCCTGCCTCGCCGGGTTGATCAGCGAAGCGGCCAGCCGTTCGCTGATGCGCGACAGCACATCGACGCCCAGTGGCTGGATCAATGCCGAACCACTCGGCCAACGGTTCAAATACGTCCGGATGGGTTGAAACAGGCCGGGCGGGTAAGGCGCGCCGTTGATGGCCTGGGTGAGATCGCGCAGCGTATCGGTCTGCAACAGCACTTGCAGTGAAGGCGCATGTTCAAACAGCCCCTGTAGCGCCCGGGGAGGCGGCGTCACTACGTATTGAGTCAACTGCGGATGCTGATCGATGTAATCGGCGGCCGCGTTGCGTAACCCCTGTGCCGTAAACACCGCCTCGTTCCCCTCGTTCAAGCCACGAGCAATGGCATTGAAAAAACAATCACCGTCGGGAGCGATCGCCACGACACGGTCACCGAGTATCAGGTCGTAGTGATTGCGAGTGGTTCTTCTCAGGACGATATCGGTGGCCAGTCGGTCCGGGTGCGTACCGAGTGGGTAGCCGCGTTCGGCTTGCCCGGGGGTGAAGCGCACCGACCAGTGATGCGACGGCCTTATTTCATCGATGATCAACAGGCTGCGCAGGCTGGGCCAATGGGGAATGCGGGTGATGATCGCCGGGACCATGTCCATGATGTCGTTGTCCCAGTTGCCGGGGGTACGGATCGAATTGGAAACACTGGAAGGCGTCACGGCCGGTACCTTGGCGGGTGGCGTATCCGGTTTTGGCGGGTGACTGGGCGGGCGCTTCCTGCCACCTCCGCCATGACCGAAGCCGACGGCGCGCCATTCCCCCGTGGACATGCGCGCCACTGTGCTTCTCATCACGCCGCTGGAACGCAGGCCAAGCCCCGTGGTGGGGTCGACGAGGTTGGCTTCGGTGGCGCCCAAGCGGGTGTGATCGTGCACCCGCAACACCGTCCCGTCGGGCTGGCGGATATACACGGCGGTGGCGGTGCGATAAAACCCCTGTGCATCGGCGCTCAGCCCTCGTATCACCGAGGTGTCCGTCACGGCATAACGGCCATAGACCGATGTTTCCAAGGGCAGCCCGGCCAATACGCTGCCCCGATCGTGCTGGCGGGGCCCCACTGCCTTGAAGGATGACTGACCCCGCGACGCGACGACCCTCTCGACGGCTTGGCCCCGGCCTTTGTAATAGGCCGCTATGAATTTCAGCTGGTCCGGCCGGACCCCGCCGCTCTTGACCATCCACGCGCCGATTCGCAGGGCGTTGCCGACTGTCTGGAAACCGGGTGCCAGCAGCATCGAGAGCACGTCGACGACGCCCTCGAACGCCGTCATGGCGATCCTGGCCTGGGTTTGCCGGACAAGCTCCAGGTTGCTGATGGAGCGCTCGTTCGCATAGGCGCCCTGGAACTCGACGTGTGTTCGATGGAGGGCATCGAGCCAATCGCCGGAATAGGCCACGGCACGAATCAAGGGGCGCGCGCCACGCTGGCCCAGCAGTCTTTCCAGGTATTCGGGGGTCCTGATGGACATGCGTGAACGCAAATAGGCCCGCCAGGGCTCTTGTCGCAACAGCCCGGCGATACCCTCGGCCAGGTCGGAAAACTCATGGAAGTCCTCGCCGCCGGGGCTGTCGGGGAAATAGATGCCCACCGTGCCCTTGATGTCCGGCCCTGGCTGATCGGTAAAGATCAGCGAACCATCGACGGAGGCCGAACCGGCCATGTTCCCGTGCTGCCCGCCAACACCCATGGAGCCGCCCAGCACCAGGCCATGGATAAGTACCTGTTTTCCCCGGACCAGGCGGGTATAGGCGGCGGGCGATCCTTGCTGAAAAATCGCCTCCAGCCAGAGGGGCAGCAGCTTGGACGATGCCGTGGACCGATTGGACGGGTCCGTGACGTGCTCGCCGAACACTTCATTGCCGCGCAGGGTGGCTTCATAGGCCTTGAATTTCATCGTTGCCAGATAGGCTGCCTGCCAGGCGGTCTTGTAGGCCGGTGTGTTCATCTGCTCCCTGAGCATGGCGTCATAACGCGCACCGGCATCGATGCTGCTTACCAACCGGCCGAGTTCCTGGGGGGGCAGCTGGATGAAATAGCCATTGGCCGGGTTGCGCAGGCGTTGGTCTTGCCGGTCGATCAGATGGGTGGGCAGCAGCTCCACCGGGGTTGGGTATTTGTCTGGGCGCAGGTTGTCGAGCACCAGTTGGGTCAGGCTGGTGGTTGCCGATTGCCTGGGATTGTCCGTGCTGCCAAAGAACAGCGTGACCTGGGTCTTGTCGGGATCGGGATCCAGGCCTGGGTGCATCGTCTGGCTCAGGTATTGCTTGATCTGCAGGCGGGTGAATTGCTCCAGCGTCGGGATGCCGCTGCCCAGTCCATAGGCGGTCTGGAACACCCGTTCTTCCAGGCGCCGATAGTGTTGCTGCTGCGATAACGTCGCGGTCTTGTAGGCGTCGGGGCGATTGTGTTCGATCAGGGTCTGCTGGCGAGTGGCCAAGGGCCCGGCGAGCGACAACTGGGGCAGGCTCAACGCCTCCTCGGCGTTTTGTGCAAAATCCGCCAGGGCGAGCGTGGCGTTTTGCGCAGCGCTGAGTACCTTTTCCAGCGTCGCGGCTTGAAGGTTCAGCAGGTCATCGGCCGCGATCTCGAACGCGTGCCCGGTCAACTCGGTATCGATGTCGCGGATGGTTGCTGGTTGCGCCTCGAGGGTCGGACGTACCTGGTCGACCAGCGCCTGAAAGGACGCAAAGCGCAGCAGGCCGGTTTCCAGGGAATACAGGTACAGGGCGGTGAGATCGGTCTGTTTGATCACCATCGCACCCGGCCATTTTTGCGCGGGCGCGTTACCCCTGTCGAGCATGACCGCGAACACCTGTGGAACAGGGGGGCGCAGCAAGCGGCTACGGTCCGCCCGAGAAGGATGGGTGGTGATCCGGTCAAGCATCAGGTCTTCGTCGTACTGCACCCGTCGCGCACCTTGGCTCAATTGGCTGATGGCCGGTCGATCGGCTTTGGACAGCTCCAGCAGATGCAGGAATCGCTGGGCCAACAGGCGAGCGAACTGCGCTTGCGTCGTGTACGGCCGTGTCGTGGCGGCGGCGTCCGCCGGGAAGGTGCTGTTGCGAAAACGCCTGAATGCTTCGCGCAATCCGTCTTTGATACGGCCGCTGGTGGTGGGCTGGGCGATGTGGAACACCGACGCCATGGCCTGGAGCGTGTCTGGATCAACGGGGGTTGCAAACACGCTGTCGGCTTCTTCCACCGTGTCCGGACGCGTGAAGAACCCGACGTGACCGACCGTGTAGCTGGGCGGTGCATTTTTCAACAAGGCGCCACGCAGGACCTCGATGAAACGCTGTGAAGTGGTCAATGTGCGCACACCGGCCGCGTCGGTGGAAAAATGGTTCACGGACCAGCGCTGCGGATCGATCGCCTGGAACAGTGAAGGTCGGAATTTGCGCTCGGGAATCCTGGCCTCGATGGCGCTGGCCAATTGGTCCTGGAGCATGCTGTCGAACGTCGGCAGGCGGGCGAACAAACGGGCCAGTTCCATCTCGTTATCGTCCAGCCGTGCCAGTTGCTTGATCTGTTCCTGTTGCCGGGCCGTGAGGGGATGGCCTGGGGGATCGACAGTTGTAGGGGAAAAGGGCTCTACCGTCGATCGGTAGTCTGAGGCGATACCCCGGCGCAACGGCTGGATCTGATCCTCGGATAACACCTTGCCGTCGAACCGAAGCGAGGAAAAGTCCACGGACAGATGGCTGATGTGGGGGTAGGACCAGCCTTCGCGTGGGGAAGCTGCGGCAGGGGGGTGGATTTCCTGGCTTTGATGGGCGATCAAGAAACCCTGCGTAACGACGGCGCGCAACGGCATCGACGCGCGTTTCGATCGGGCGGCCGAGTCGACGGTCTCCACTTCCTGATAGGTCACCAGCACCGGCTCGTCCCCGCGCAAGCCGCGCTCGCTCAACCATTGATCGGAAAACGGGTGCGGCGCGAAGGGCTGGCCGTTGGGCAGCGGGGTGATGGGCCTGAGGGCGGTGGTGAGAGAGGACGGTTCGGTGATGGCATTCATTCTGATGTTCCGGTTATGTGCGAGGCACAGACCGTAGCGTGCTGTCGGGGCGCGAATGACATACATATGTATGGCGTGGCAAAGGAAGGGCGAGAATTCGTAACAAGGAGGCAAGCCCGCTACATGTTCAACTCGCCGCCGGGATGAACATGTAGAGGGGCTAAGGATCAACTGGACCAGTTGAACGACTCCATCGATTCGCGACTGACCCCTGGCCTTAAATAGGCCCAGGCCCATGCCGGCACTTGCAGATGGCTTTGCAGGTACAGGGCAAAATCCAGGCGGGTATGGCCGGGGCGGTCAACGGGAAAGTTGAACTGATAGAGATAACGCTGAGCCTGGCTGGGGAATACGTTATAGAGACGGCGAACAATTTCATTGGCGTGGGCTTCCTCGCGCCCCAGGCTGGCGGACATGGCCCTTGACAGATTTTCGAGGGAGTCGAGGGCCCCGGGTCGTTGGAATACCCGTTGCAGGGTGTCGTCGCTGTAATAGGGCCCGACCAGATCCTCCCAGATTCGCCTGACGTAAGAACGCGGCAGGCGCTGGATGGCGTCCAGCAGCCCCGGCGTATCGAGCAGCAGGGCAACCCGGCTGTTGGACGGCACGTGTCCGAGCGCGCTGAAGTATCCAACGACCGCGGGCAGGTCGATGTCCGCCTCGCTCTTGAACACTGTTTTCAAGAACGTCATGAAGTCCAGCAAGGGTTGGCGCTGGTTGAGGATCGCTTGCAAGTTCCGGTCATCGAAAAAGTGCATCCATTCGATGTCGATGGTTTCCATTGCCATCACTTCATTGATGCGGGTCCGGGTGTATTCGACGATAAGCCGCAATCGCTCGATGGAAATCGCCGGGTTGCGGAGCCACTGCGCGATCAAGCTCACATTCAACAGGCCCCCCAGGTGCGCGCTGATGACCGGGCACGTCAGCAGAATCTCCAGGCGTTGTTGCAGGACGGGAAAGCGCACCAGGGCGGCCCTGAGCAGGTCAACCGTATCGTCGACGTTCTCGCCGTAGATGAACTGCTGGAACAGTTCCGCTTCGTCAGTGACGGTCCGGCCGGACTCGTCTTCGAGCCGCTGGGCGATGTCGTCCAGATTTTCCCGGTCCACCAGGTAGGCATCGCCGAGCAGGTCATCGAGTTGATCTTCATCGAGATGACCATGGGTATCGACGTCGAACAGGACGAACGCTTCGTCGACATTGGGATGGTTGTCGGTGAGTTCCCGGGCGGTGACGCCGTATTCAAGCATGATGTGACTGACGTCCTGGGTGATGAGCAAGTATTTGTTGTTCAGCAACTGGTCGATGTGCTGCTCGTTGACAGGCTTCAATAGCACCTGTTCGAAGAACTTGCTGATTGCCTGTTTGTCCAGCGAACGGTAAGGCACACGCTCCGGCATCAAGTTGGCCGGGGAGGCGGGTGCCAGGTAGTGTCCTATCTCCTGCAGTATTTCGGGGGGCAACGCCGCCTCTTGTGCCTGATCCAGCACTCGGCGTTGCATCCGGTGCCCATACAGGTCCAGGTAATCGAGTGCCGGTTGAAACAAGCGGTGCGGGTTGTCGGCGCCATACATGATATTCGTCAGGTCGAGCATCGCCGACTCGTCGAGGATCTGCGCCAGCGACGGGGCGTTCTCGAAAAGCGCTTGCTGCTGGAGCGAGGCTTCGGGTGTCAGGTACTGGCCGGTCTCGGGATGCTGCTGGATGTAATCGGCCACTTCGTTGCGCAGGCGCTGGACGGAGAAGTTATTGGGCGTCGACGCTGCGTTCAGACCCTGGGCCACGGCGTTGAAAAAACAATCGCCATCGGCGGGAATTTGTACCGCCTGCTCGCCCAGCAGCAGGCTGTAATGGTTGTGGGAGGTGCGTCTGAGGACAAGATCGGAATAGGACCTCTGCGGGTGCTGGACGATCGGATAGATTCGCTCCGGTTGACCCGGGGTAAAACGAACGGACCAACCGCGTGCGGGGGCTGTTTCATCGATAATCAGCAAGCTGCGGTTTTGGGGCCAACTGGGCAGCCGGGTCACGAGGGTTGGAACCAGGTCCATGACGTCTGTATCCCAACTGCCTGGGGTGCGTATGGAATCGGCAACGCTGGACGACGATAGGGCGGGGACCTTGGGCTTGGGAGCGTCCGCAGGAGCAGGCGCGCCCGCCGGGCGCTTGCCACCGCCCAGGCCGAATCCTACGGCGCGCCACTCGCCGTCGGGCATCCGTGCCACGGTGCTTCTCATGACGCCGCTGGAGCGGATGTTCAAGCCCGTGGCCGGGTCGACGAGGGGGGCTTCGGTGGCATTCAGTTTCGTGTTGTCGTGTACCCGATACACCGTTCCTTCGGGCTGGCGGATGTACACCGGGCGCGTCACGCTCCCCGTGGTCGGGTGAATGACGGTGGTGCGATAGAAACCCTGGCCGTCCGGCGTCACCCCTCTGATCACCGAGGCATCGGTCACCGCATAGCGGCGGTAGACCGCTTCCTCCAGGGGCAGGCCGGTCAGCGTTTCTCCCAGGCCCCGACGTCGCGCCTCCAGCGCCAGGAACGAGGCGTGGCCGCGTGTCGCCGCTGCGCCGGCCAGCTCTCGTCCGGGATAGTTGGCGACCTTGTGCACGAACATCAGGCTCTTGAGGTTCAGGGGCAGCGCCCCGGTCTTGAGCACCAGCAGCCCTGTCCTGGCGACACTTTTCAGGAATGTGACCAGGCCGGGCGTCATGAGCATGCCGCTGACTTCCAGAGCGATATCCACCGCCAGCATCGACAAGCGCAGGGCGGTCTGGCGCTGGACATCCCGGTTGCTGTTGGAGCGATGGTCCGCGTGGGCGCTGTGAAAGGCGACGTACTCGCGATAAAGGACCTCGATGAAGTCGTCGGTGATGGGCGTACCGCGGATCAGAGGCCGCGCAGCTTGCTCGAATATCCGTCTGATGTCCTCCGGGTGGGCGGTGGAGAGTCGTGCGAGAAAATAGGCTTTCCATTGCGCGTCCCGCAGCAGCCCGGCCACGCCATCGCTCAAGTTGGAAAACTCGTGGTAATCCTGGCCAGCGGGACTGTCAGGGAAGTAGACGCCGACCGTGCCCTGTATGGCCGGCCCGTCCTGATCGGTAAAGACCAGCGCGCCATTGACGGTGTGTGCCCAGCGTTGTGCCCCGCCTATTCCCTCCGTGCCGCCCAGTGCAAGACCATACAGGCGCACGCTTCGCCCCAGGACCCGACCTTGTCGGTTGGCGGGTGGCGACTGCTTGAGGATCACGTCCAGCCAGAGCGCAAGCAGCTTTTGGGATCTCGATGGGTCGATGTTCGGGTCGATGACGCTCGTCTTGAACACTTCGGCGTCCCTGAGCGTAGCTTCGTAGCCCTTGAGCCGCATATTGGCCAGGTATGCAGTCTGCCAGGCAGTCTTGTAGCCAGGCGTGTTCATCTCTTCGCGCAGCATCGTTTCGTAGCGGCCGCCGGCATCGATCGTGATCACCATCGTGGCCAGTTCGGCGCCCGTCAACGTGATGAGGTAGCCGTTGGACGGGTTGCGTATCCGTTGGTCTGTCGAGTCGATCAGGTAGACCGCTGATACCTGCCTCATTGCATTGGGATACTGCTCCGCACGCAGGTTATCCAGCACCAGCTGGGTCAGGTTGGTGGTGCGCGATTGCCGGGGATTACCGCCGTTGCCGAACGTCAGCGTGACCCGCGTTTTGTCCGGATCGGGTGCTATGGCCGGATGCACGGTCTGCTGGAGGTATTGTTTGATCTTCTCGCGGGCGAACGCCATCAAGGTCGGGATACCGTTGCCCAGTTTTTCAACGGCCCGGACCACCCGTTCCTCCAGGCGCCGATAGTGCGCTTGCTGCGCCACCGTCGCGCGCTGGTAGAAGTCGGGGCGGTTGTTTTCGATCAGGGTCTGTCGGCGCACGGCCAGGGGGCCGGTGAGGGATAGCTGGGGCAGGCTCAAGGCCGCTTCGGTGTCCTGCGCAAAGGCCTGCAACGTGAGGGGGGCGCTTTCGGCGACCTCCAGAGCCTTCTCGAGGGCGTCGTCTTGCGCTTGCAACAGTGCTTGCGCGGCGAGCTCGAATACATGCCCGGACAGTTCGCTGGAGATCGACTGGATCGCGCGTTGCTGTCCTTGGTGGATGGGCCGCACGCTGTCGATCAGCGCCAGGGCGGAACCGAACCGCTGCAGGCCACCTTCCATGGAGTAGAGGTACACGGCGGGATGATCCGCTCGTTTGATCACCATTGCCGCCGGCCAGTTCTGCGCGGGCGCGCTGCCCATCTCCAACGTCAGCGCGAACACCTGGGGGATGGGCGCCCGCAGCAAACGGCTTCGGTCCGCCAGGGAAGGGTGGGTGACGATCCGGTCCAGCATCAGGTCTTCGTCGTACCGGAGCAGTCGCGCGCGCGGGGTCAGCTGGGTGACGGGGGCGCGGTCGACTTTATACAGATGCCAAAGGCACAGGAATCGCCGCGCAAGCAAGCCGGCGAACACCGCCTGCGTGTTGAGCACCGTGGCATCATCGGCGAGGGGCACGAGCCGTTCGCCATGGTTCGTATCGTTTCGAAACCCAAGCAGATCGTTGCGAAACTGACGCTTGAGGCTGGCGTCATGGGTGGGCCGGGAAATATAGAATACCGACGCCATGGCTCGCAGGATGCCCGCATCCACCGGGCTTGCAAATAGGCTGTCGGCCTCTTCCACGGTCTGGGCCTTGGTGAAAAAGCCCACGCCACCCACGGGGAACGAGGGTGCGGCGTCCCGCGACAGGCTCTCCCATGACACGTCGATAAAGCGCTGCGAGGCGGTCAGGGAGCGGACCCCTTTTTCGTCGGTGGTGAAATGATTCACATACCAACCCTCGGGGTTGATCGCCTGAAACAACGAACCCCGGAATTTGCGGGCCGGAATCCTAGCTTTGAGGGTGCTGACCAGCAGGTTCTGGATCACGCTGTCGAACGTTGGCAGGCCGGCGAACAAACGGGCCAGTTTCGCTTCGTTGGCGTCCAGCAACCCCAGTTGGCGGATCTGTTCCTTTTCTTGAATGGTAGACATGTGTATGTCCCGGTTGTGTGTGAGGGACACAGACCGTATCGCGCCGTCCAGGCGGATCTGACGTACATATGTATAGTCTGGCGACAGGAGGCGGCAGGCTTGTAACTCAGGGTGTCATCGACTCGTCACCAGGGGCCGGCACAGGGTATGACTGCCGGGTTGCAGGTACGGCGAGAGAAACGGCGCCATGCCCTTGAGCACCTGCACCGGCAAGGCCGAGGTGAACTTGAAGTTCTGCGCCGACGCGCCGGGCACGAAGGCGGTGAGGGTGCCGAAATGGTTGTCGCCGATATAGAACACGAACGTGGCGGTGCGGTTGATCGATTTGGAACTGATCACCCGCCCACCGGAACCGACGGCTTCGATGCGATTGTCGCCCGTGCCGGTCTTGCCACCCATGGCCAGCGGCGTGCCGTCGGCCAGTTTGAAGCTGCCCGCCACCCGTTTCGCGGTGCCGGCATCCACCACCTGGGACAACGCGCCGCGCAACGCCCGGGCCACTTCCACCGGCATCACCCGCTTGCCGTTATCCGGGTTGCTGACCAGTCGCGTTTCATAGGGCGTACCGACCGCAAACTGCAGGCTGTCGACACGCAGCGCGGGTCGGCGGACACCGTCATTGAGGATCGTGCCCACCAACTCTGCGAGCGCCGCCGGGCGATCACCGGAGCTGCCGATGGCGGTCGCCAGCGATGGCACGAGGTGATCGAACGGGTAGCCGACTTGCTGCCAGCGTTGGTGGATATCCAGGAACGCTTCAATCTCCAGCATCGTGCGGATGCGGCTGTCGCGGGCGCTCTTGTGCCGGCTCTTGAACAGCCAACTGTAGACCTCCTGGCGCTCGAACTGGCTGGCCTTGACGATTTGGCTGAACTTGGCGTCGGGGTTGTTGAGCAGGTAACCCATCAACCACAAGTCCAAGGGGTGGACCTTGGCGATGAAGCCCTGGTCCGGCAGGTCGTACGCGCCGGGGCCATAGCTTTGGTAGAGCCGCTCCAGGCGTTCGTCGGTGAGTTTTTCCGCGCTTTTGGCCGTCTTCAAGTGCGCACGCACGAAGCGGTTGAAGCTTTCCTGGCTGTCGTTGGGAAAGAAATAGCGGTGCACGGCGGCCAGGCGAATCGCGGTAGGGCGCATGCCATCGAGGAAGGTTTCCAGGCGCTGGCCGGTGTCCTTTTTCTGGTACTTCTTCCAGAACTTGAGCAGGAACGAGGTGCCCTCGCGATCGGCGAATTGGGCCAGGTATTCCTGGCGGCGCGGGTCCTTGTCGTCCTTGAGCAGTTCGGAACTGTTATTGGGACCTGCGTAGGTCGCGTAGCGCACCAGGTCGCGCATCAGGCGAATGAACGGCAGGTTGATGGATTCGCGCAGGGCGTCGCGCAGCGTCGGCAGGCGACCGTCGTCTTCCTTGCGGAAGTTATGGAAGGTATGCAGCCCGCCGCCGGTAAAAAATGCCTCGCCGGGGCTGGCCGAATAGGTGCGGTCCAGCGCGGCTTCGAGCATCTTCGGCAGGCTGCGGTCGGTGTTTTCAACCAAGTAGTCCACCGCCCAGCGCGACAGGCGATCCTGCTCGGCGATCTCGGTTTTCTTCAGCGCCGCCGGGGCCTGCTGGGCATAACGCTCGTGCAGTTCGGCGATGATCTGCAAGTAGGTGGTGAGCACACGCAACTTGGCAGTGGAGCCCAGTTCCAGTTTGCTGCCTTCGTTGATGTCGAAAGGCTGGTCGGTGCTGTCGGTCTGTACCCGCACGCGCGAGCCGTCCGGGGTCAGTTCCAGCAGCGTGAAGCTGTAGCGCACCTGCGTGGTGCTGGTGGGGGTCAGCAGGCGTTCTCCCATCAGGCCGATCTCGGCGGCGAATGCCGGATCGGCCAAGCGCTTGAGGTACTCGGTGGCCTGGGCCTGCAGGTCGCTTTGCAAGGTGCTGGTGGCGGAGAGGTCGAGGCGATCGAGGTCGTACAGCGGACGGTTGAGCAGCGCGGCGAGGCGACTGCGGGCAGCACTGATGCCCTTGTTCGTTTCGTTGGGCTGGACGGTCGGGTCCTGGACCCAGTCGCGATAGGAAACCTTGCTCGCCAGCGCAGCCTCGGACAGTGCGGCGTCGATCACACCGTTCTGCGCCAACAAGCGGATGTGGCTGTCGGTCAGGCGCGCGAGTTCGTCATGGCCCTTGGAAAGGTAATGGGACGGCCGCCGCTGGGCGATCATCAGCGACAGCATTTCCCGCAAGGCCAGGCCTTTTTCCGCCAGGCTCCTGGGGTCGGTGGCGGTGCTGAACAACCGTTCATTGGCCCGTTTGAAGTCCGCGCCATACCAGACCCTCAAACCTTCCGCCATGCCGTGGACTTCGCCATGCCCCGGCACGGCTGAGAGGGGGACGCTGTTGAGGTAGTCGCGGACGATCCGCTGGCGCGCCTCAAGGGTTTGCGGGCCGCCCTGGTAGGCGCGCACGCTGGCGGAAATCATCTGGCGGATCTTCTCCGCGCCCGACACGGTCAGGCCGTCGGGGGAGTGCCGGTATTTTTCAAGCTGTGTAGCCAGCGTGCTACCGCCTGCCGATTGCCCCGGCAAGCTCAGCAATTTGGCGACCTGCGACCATGCCGCCATGCCGAAGCGCGGCCAGTCTACCGCCGGGTTGGCCTGTGGTTGCTTGGGGTCGAGCAAGAAGCGGTTCTCGATGAACAACAGGCTTTGCACCACCACCGGTGGTATGGCGTCAAAGCTTGCATACAACTGCTGCGGGTACTTGAACTGATACACCGGCGCGGCGCGGCAATCGGTGAGGGTAAGCCCTGCCTGGATCTTTTCCGCGTAGGGCACGAACAAGCCCTTGTGGACGTAGTCCATCAAGGCCGGCGAAAACCGGGCCTGGGCCTCGACCACATAATCACGCTTGAGCAGCCGCGGCAGGAATTCTCCCAGCGAGCTGTAGCCCAACCGTTGATCGAACGGGCCGGCCCCCGGATAGACAATGGCATCGCTCGGACCCGGTTGCACCGAATAGGTCAAGGATGCGGCGTACTTGCTGACCTCCCGTGCCTGGAACCGGGACGTGCGCATCTCCTTGGCCACGGCCAGGCCGACCACCACCACGATGATCAGCAACAACAACCAGAACGCCCGCCAGCCATGCCGGGCGCGGCGAGTTTTTTTGGGTAAAGGCGCTTCTTCCATACGTTCAGTCGGGACCACAGGTTTATTCGAATCGGTTTGCCACAAAGCGCCCATAGTCGACTGATCCATTCACGCAGATTGATCGGACTTGCTTGAAGCTTAGACGGTGGTTGGCGTGGGGGGAGAGGAAATTGTGGACATTGAAAACATGAACGCTCAGGCCTCCGTGGCGAGGGAGCTTGCTCCCGCTCGGCTGCGTTAGCGGCCGCCTGCTTCTGAGAGCTGAAAAGCGAGGGAGGCTTTGCCCCCCAGCGGGAGCAAGCTCCCTCGCCACGAAAAGCGATCAGAGCCACAGGGTGTCCCAGAGCGGGTAATCGCCGATGCGATCTACCAGGCCTGCGCGAAGGGGATTGGCAATGATGTAGCGGGCGCAGGGCTGCAAATCCTGATTGTCGCGGATTGCCTTGTCGTGAAACCCGTTTTGCCAGAGGGCACCCTTCCTACCCATCGCCCGGTTGATGGAGAGGGTGCTGCGAGACTTGATCCTCTGCATCAAACCAGACAGTTGCGCCTTTTCCAACTGCACTAACCAATGCAGGTGATCCGGCATCACAACCCAGGCAAGTGAATTGACGTCACGCCGTTCATGAGCCAGCCGCAACTCCGCAACGAGCAAGCGACCCAACTGCCAATCCTTAAACAAGGGCTTGCGTTGGTGGACGACCGTGGTGACGAGGTAACCACGCCCCGGCTCCGAAGAGCGCCCGTGGCGAAGACGATGAGAGTTTGGACGTTGAGGATGCATTCCGTGCTTCCTTTGGCTGAGTTAACCATAACGGTAGCCGTGCTTGTTCCGACCCGTCGCGTTGATGGTTGAACGACTTTTCCGAAAACAACGTAGTCATCGTGGCGAGGGAGCTTGCTCCCGCTCGGTCGGTCCGACGCCTCGGGCGCAGCGGCCGCCTGCTTCTGAAAGCTGAAAAGCGAGGGAGGCTTCGCCCCCCAGCGGGAGCAAGCTCCCTCGCCACGAAAAGCGATCAGAGCCACAGGGTGTCCCAGAGCGGGTAATCGCCGATGCGATCTACCAGGCCTGCGCGAAGGGGATTGGCAATGATGTAGCGGGCGCAGGGCTGCAAATCCTGATTGTCGCGGATTGCCTTGTCGTGAAACCCGTTTTGCCAGAGGGCACCCTTCCTACCCATCGCCCGGTTGATGGAGAGGGTGCTGCGAGACTTGATCCTCTGCATCAAATCAGACAGTTGCGCCTTTTCCAACTGCACTAACCAATGCAAGTGATCCGGCATCACAACCCAGGCAAGTGAATTGACGTCACGCCGTTCATGGGCCAGCCGCAACTCCGCAACGAGCAAGCGACCCAACTGCCAATCCTTAAACAAGGGCTTGCGTTGGTGGACGACCGTGGTGACGAGGTAACCACGCCCTGGCTCCGAAGAGCGCCCGTGGCGAAGACGATGAGAGTTTGGACGTTGAGGATGCATTCCGTGCTTCCTTTGGCTGAGTTAACCATAACGGTAGCCGTGCTTGTTCCGACCCGTCGCGTTGATGGTTGAACGATTTTTCCGAAAACAACGTAGTCATCGTGGCGAGGGAGCTTGCTCCCGCTCGGTCGGTCCGACGCCTCGGGCGCAGCGGCCGCCTGCTTCTGAGAGCTGAAAAGCGAGGGAGGCTTCGCCCCCCAGCGGGAGCAAGCTCCCTCGCCACGGGCTGGTTGGGTCTGAAAGCCTTGAACCAGAGCCATCAACCCATGCCAGCGCATGACGCTGCACCATCACTGTGCAATACTCGTCGTCGCTCCAAAAAAGCCCTTGGTTCAGATAATCCCTCTTGTTAAAGCCATCATTGGCTGAGGCCTTCCCTGAATTAACCTGCTTTTATAGCGAAACTTTCTGTTCCCGGCTTTTTATACTGCACGACCCGCTGATCCTGAGGTTGTTGTCCCACAGGACGGCCTGCCCACAAGGCCGGCCCGGTTTCGGCAATGCTTGCAGGCCCACCCGCCCGCGGCTTTGGAGACTCGGTGGTCAATCCAATAACAAGACGAGGTTGTATCCCTATGCCAGTCGGCAATCCTCTGTCCCATGGCGAGACCGCGCAGGGTGGTCCGCTCAAACGTGAGCTCGGCGAGCGGCATATCCGCTTGATGGCGCTTGGCGCCTGCATCGGTGTCGGGCTGTTCCTTGGTTCGGCCAAGGCCATTGAAATGGCCGGGCCGGCGATCATGCTGTCCTACATCATCGGTGGCCTGGCGATCCTGGTGATCATGCGCGCCCTCGGCGAAATGGCCGTGCACAACCCGGTGGCCGGATCGTTCAGCCGTTACGCCCAGGACTACCTCGGCCCGCTGGCCGGCTTCCTGACGGGGTGGAACTATTGGTTCCTGTGGCTGGTGACCTGCGTCGCGGAAATCACCGCCGTGGCGGTGTACATGGGCATCTGGTTCCCCGATGTACCCCGCTGGATCTGGGCCCTGGCCGCGCTGGTCAGCATGGGCTCGATCAACCTGATCGCGGTCAAGGCCTTCGGTGAGTTCGAATTCTGGTTCGCCCTGATCAAGATCGTCACCATCATCGCCATGGTCATTGGCGGCGTCGGCATCATTGCCTTCGGTTTCGGCAACGACGGCGTGGCCCTGGGCATTTCCAACCTGTGGACCCATGGCGGCTTCATGCCCAACGGCGTGTCGGGCGTGTTGATGTCCCTGCAAATGGTCATGTTCGCCTACCTAGGCGTGGAGATGATCGGCCTGACCGCCGGTGAAGCGCGCAACCCGCAGAAAACCATCCCCAACGCCATCGGCTCTGTATTCTGGCGGATCCTGCTGTTCTACGTCGGCGCGTTGTTCGTGATCCTGTCGATCTATCCGTGGAACGAAATCGGCACCCAGGGCAGCCCGTTCGTGATGACCTTCGAGCGCCTGGGCATCAAGACCGCCGCCGGCATCATCAACTTCGTGGTGATCACCGCCGCGCTGTCGTCCTGCAACGGCGGGATCTTCAGCACCGGGCGCATGCTCTACAGCCTTGCGCAGAACGGCCAGGCCCCGGCCGGCTTCGCCAAGACCTCGGCCAACGGCGTACCACGCCGCGCGTTGCTGCTGTCCATCGCCGCGTTGCTGCTGGGCGTGCTGCTCAACTACCTGGTGCCGGAAAAAGTCTTTGTCTGGGTGACCTCCATCGCCACCTTCGGCGCGATCTGGACCTGGGTGATGATCCTGCTGGCCCAGCTCAGATTCCGCAAAAGCTTGAGCGCTTGCGAGCGTGCGGCGTTGAAATACCGCATGTGGCTGTACCCGGTCAGCTCTTACCTGGCGCTGGCATTCCTGGTGCTGGTGGTGGGCCTGATGGCGTACTTCCCCGACACCCGCGTGGCGCTGTATATCGGCCCGGCGTTCCTGGTGCTGCTGACGGTGTTGTTCTACACCTTCAAGTTGCAGCCGACGCAGGATGTGCGGGGCGCGGTGCGTTCGGTTTCCTAAGTCGATAGCGATGTAGACAGAGCCCCGGTCGGAAATGACCGGGGCTTTTTTGTAGAAGTTATCTTGACCGTCCGTCGGAATCGGTGCCCGACCTGTAGGATCTGACAGTAGACCGCCACAGTACCCTGGCCTAGCTTGGAAGCCCGCCAACTGGCAAATGGCAAGGTTGCACAATGAACGGTTTTCCTGCGTTGATGGTTATCGCACTGGTCAATGCGCTGATCCATGGCCAGGTTTTTTTTATGCTGTACGGCGCCGTTGGAGTGACTCAAGCGACCAGTAACCTCACGGCATTTTGTGTGGCAGCGGCGTTTTCATTTTATGTGAATGCGCTTTTCATCTTCGAGCCCGGTGAGTCGTGGCGCGGTTATCTCCTGTTCAATTGCGCGATAGGCGTCGCAAGCTATGGAATCGGTTCGATCGGCGATGGCCTGGATTTGCCTGGATGGGTGACAGTGGCTTCGTACTTCTTGTTGAGCTTGCTGATGGGGTGCAGCTTTTACCGGTTTAAGTTACTTCATGGTCGTCATCGAGTATGAGCGCTCCGCAGCAAGCGTTGCAGCCGACCACTAAAAGACCTGAGGCTTCAATTCCTTTCGTGGTCGATCTGGACGGAACGCTCCTAAAGTCCGATGCACTTTTTGAGTGCGCAATGGCTTTTGTCCGTAGCCAACCGTGGAGATGTTTGACGCTGCTTGGTTGGCTCATCCACGGCAAGGCCTATCTGAAGAAGCAACTGGCTCAGTCAACCTATATCGATGTCAGCCTGTTGCCTTACAACCCTGACGTTTTAGCCATGATCGAGGCGCTGCGTGGCCAGGGACGTCAGATCGTGCTGGCCACCGCCAGCTATCATTCTTTGGCGCGGCGGATCGGCGAGCATTTGCAACTGTTCGACGACATATTGGCGACCCGGTTGGAATGCAATCTGTCCGGTCATCACAAGCGTGATTTACTGATTGAGCTATTCGGTGAGCGAGGTTTCGATTACGTCGGCAACTCCCTGGAAGACCTGAAGATCTGGCGTGCTGCCCGACACGCATATGTTGTCAGCCCTTCAGCGTCCGTCCTGCTCGCGATCAAAAATCTGGATAATGTTGTGCAGCCGATCCTCTCGGGTGCTACTGGGCTTGGCGAGTGGCGCAAGGCGTTGCGCCTACATCAATGGGTCAAGAATGCGCTGATTTTCGTGCCTTTGCTGGCGGCCCATCAAATCGCCAATCCGCTGTTGTTCTGGCATGGCCTGTTGGCATTCTTGTTTTTCGGGTTATGCGCATCCGGCGTCTATGTGCTGAATGACTTGCTGGATCTGGAAGACGATCGCAGGCATCCGACCAAACGCGCGAGACCTTTTGCCAGCGGACACTTGTCGATCAAGTCTGGCCTGATGATCTGCCCTTTACTGTTGGTTGCATCCTTGGGAGGCGCCTGGCTGTGGCTTCCCTCGCAATTCGTCCTGGTGTTGGCGTTCTACTACGTCTTGACCTTGGCCTATTCGCTTAAGTTGAAGCGGGTCATGACATTGGATGTGATTGCGTTGGCACTGCTCTACACGTTACGAATCATTGCGGGTGGCGCGGCATTCGGTTTGGAACTGACGGCCTGGATGCTCGCGTTTTCGATGTTTATTTTCCTGAGCCTTGCGCTGGTCAAACGTTACACGGAACTGCTTGTGGTATCGCGCAGCGGGGGGGCTGATAAAGCCAGCGGCCGTGATTACTACCCCGCCGACATGGCCATGCTGTCATCGCTAGGCGCGGCCTCAGGCTATCTGGCGGTAATGGTACTGGCGCTGTACATCCGCGACAGCGCGACTGTCGTCCTGTACGACCATCCTCAAATCATCTGGCTTGCCTGCCCCTTGCTGCTGTTCTGGATCACCCGGGTCTGGATCCTTACGCATCGCGGGTTGATGAAGGACGATCCGGTGGTGTTTGCGCTTAAGGACCCCTTGAGCCTGGTCGTCGGTGCACTGTTTTTCCTCGTTTTCTGGAGCGCCGCATGAGCAACTGTCGTGAAGCCAAAGCCAGTTTCACCAAAATGTCGGCGCGGTATCAGAGATGAGCATTCCCCTGACTTCATGGGGCCAATATCCCGCTGAGCCGCAAGTGGCTCACCCGTGTGCCTGGCGCAATGATCTGGACGGCCAAATGCGGCGAGTGGCCGATGAGCATGGCTCGACGTTGCCGTTCGGCAATGGCCGCAGCTACGGTGACAGTTGCCTGGCCGAAAGTGACCATGTGTTGCACCTGCGTCCCTTGAACCGTTTCATCGAGGCCGATTGGCAAACGGGAGAAATCTGTGCCGAGGCTGGCGTTACCCTGGGCGAGGTGCTTGAGCTTTCGGTTCCTCGTGGGTGGTTCCTACAAGTGACCCCGGGAACCCGTCACGTGACCCTGGGCGGGGCGGTGGCCAACGATGTCCATGGCAAGAATCACCACCGCCGCGGGACGTTTGCCCACTCGGTCCTGTGCTTTGGCCTACACCGGTCCGGGCAATCTCCAATGGTGTGTTCGCCGACGGAAAATCCCCAGTGGTTTGCCGCCACCCTCGGCGGTTTGGGCCTGACGGGTGTTATCAGTTGGGTGAGCATTCGCCTGCGCAAGATCCGATCCAGCCGGATCGATACGACTCGGGTGCGATTTGGTCGATTGAGCGAGTTCTTTGCCTTGTCGACAGAACTCGATGCTGCTCACGAATACAGCGTGGCCTGGATCGATTGCCTGGCTAAGGGGGCTGGCTTGGGGCGCGGGGTCATTACCGTTGGCGATCACAGCGAACACGGGCTGCTCGAAGCCCCGGCCATCCGCGCCATGAACATCCCTGTCCGGCCGCCGGTGTCCTTGGTCAACCCATTCATGGTGGGCATGTTCAACCGCTGTTATTGGCATCTGCAACCGGCGAGTCGTAAAGCCCAGGCCATTGCCTACAGTCCCTTCTTTTATCCGCTGGACGGCATCGAGCACTGGAATCGAATCTACGGGCGAAAGGGGTTCCAACAGTTTCAGTGCGTAATACCGCAATCGGTAGCCGAGGACGCACTGGCCCAGTTGCTAAGAGTCATTTCCCGCTGCGGCGGGGGTTCATTTCTGGCGGTACTCAAGCGTTGTGGCGATGTCGATTCTCCGGGGTTGCTGTCCTTTCCCATGCCCGGAGTGTCGCTGGCCTTGGATTTCCCTCAGAACCGCGTCCTGAGCAATGCCTTGCTGCCGCGTCTGGATGCCATTGTTCATGAGGCCGGTGGTCGGTTGTATCCGGCCAAGGATGCGCACATGAGCGCCAGCGACTTTCAGCGAGCCTACCCCGCCTGGGAGCAATTGGAAGCCATGCGTGACCCGGCGCTGATGTCCCGTTTCTGGCAGCGAGTCACCCGATGAAAAAAATACTGATCGTGGGCGCTACTTCAGCCATCGCCAATGCTTGCGCCCGGCTCTGGGCCAATGACGGGTGCGAGTTTTTCCTTGTGGCCAGGGATGCGCACAAACTGCAGCAAACCTGCGCGGACTTGCTTGCTCGCGGCGCCAGGGCGGCGGTGCCATATGTCATGGATGCCAACGACACCGCCCTGCACCACGACATGCTGCAGCGCTGCTTGGGAGCGCTGCAAACCGTGGACATTTGCCTGATCGCCTACGGCACGCTGCCCGATCAACCCGCCTGTGAGCGAGACGTTGAGCTGGCAATGGCCGAATTCGCCAATAACGGCAGCACAGTGATCGCGTTGATGACCTTGTTGGCAAATCAATTGGCCGCCCAGCGCAGCGGCACACTGGCCGTCATATCTTCCGTTGCGGGGGATCGGGGGCGTCCCTCCAATTATGTGTATGGCTCGGCCAAGGCGGCCGTCTCCACTTTTTGCGAAGGCTTGCGCGCACGGTTGTTCAAGGTGGGTGTACATGTCATCACCATCAAGCCCGGTTTTGTCGATACGCCGATGACCCAAGGTTTGGCTCTGCCGGCGTTGCTGGTGGTGCAACCGGAGGCCGTTGCCCGTCGAATTGTCGCGGGTATCGAGCGCAAGGTGGCGGTGCTTTATGTGCCCAGGTTCTGGTCCTGGATCATGTTCCTCATCCGTGCGCTGCCCCAACCCCTGTTCAAGCGATTGAACCTGTGAGCCAGGCCCTGCTGTTATCGGGCTGGCGTTATCGGCTGCTGATCGGTTCGGTGGTCTGCTCGGCCTTGGCCTACCTTGGCGTCTCCCTGTGGAGCGGCTGGTCGGCGGTGGGCGATGCGATCAGCCGGGTGGGGTGGTTCGGTGCGTTGCAAGTTTTGGGCTTGGTCCTGCTCGGTTACGGCCTGCGTTTCTTGCGCTGGCAGATGTATTTACAGGCGTTGCAGCATCGGCTGTCCTGGTGGCCAAGCTTGAAGATCTATCTGGCGGGCTTCGCCCTGACCACCACGCCCGGCAAGGCAGGCGAAGCGTTGCGCGGTGTTTTGCTCAGGCGTTGGGGTGTGCCTTACGCCGATAGTTTCGCCGCTTTATTCAGCGAGCGGCTTTCGGATCTGTTCGCCATGGTGGTGTTGGCCTTGATCGGGTTGAGTGGGCATCGCGAGTGGCTGTTGCCGATCATCGTTTGCCTGGTGCTGCTGATATGCAGTGTGGTGTTTATCGCTCATGAGCCATTCGTGGCCGCTATCACGCAGCGCATCGACGCCCGGCAAGGGTGGTTTTTCCGAATGTTGCGCAGTGTTGTCGATGTACTACGCCAAGTCCGTCGCTGCCATACGCCGTACCGTTTGCTCGGTACGTCGGCCTTGGGGATCGCCGCGTGGAGCCTGGAAGCGTTGGCGTTTTATTGGATCTTGCAGGACATGGGGCTTGAGGTTGCGCTGGGGGGCGCGGCGTTTATCTACGCCGTTTCAATGTTGGCGGGCGCCGTGAGCTTCATGCCGGGTGGATTGGGTGGTGCGGAAGTGGTGATGGTGGGGTTGTTGGTGTCCGGTGGTGCGGCGCTGGGAGAGGCGGTGGCGGCGACGGTTCTGCTGAGGTTGGTGACGTTGTGGTTTGCGGTGGGGTTGGGGAGTGTGTTGCTGATCGAAGTAGGCAGAAGGAAGGTATCCGATGAAATTTGATCTTCGCGCAGAGCATGTGAGGGTTTACTTATCCTTATCGGCAGCGATTTTGTTCGGTGCTTATTTACGATTGCGCAATATTACCGAACATTCTTTGTGGCTGGATGAGCTATTCAGTGTGGCGGTCAGTCAGCCGGAAAACAGTTTTTTTGACGTTTTTCACCAGACGTTGAGTGATGTGCATCCGCCATTTTTTCAATGGGTGTTGTGGGTTTTTTATAAAATTTTCGGTTTTGGCGAAATGGTAGGAAGATATCTTTCTGCTGCGTTCGGAATTATGTTGATCCCCGCTGTGTTTGCATTGGGTCGACAAATATTTGATCTTCGTGTTGGTTTGTATGTCGCTTGGTTTGCGGCAGTTAATTTTTACCTGATTGTATACTCTCAGGAGATACGTTCTTATGAACTACTCGCCTTATTGACAATAGTGTCGTTTGTGGTATTCATCAAGGCGATGCGAACGCTGGATGGATTTCATGTCTTTGTTTACTCCTTGACGGCGGCAATGCTCGTCAGTACTCACTATTTTGGATTTCTAGTCGTTTTTGCTCAAGCACTGCTGGTATTGATCGGTATGCTTGAGTCACCTTGGGACAAACGGCGACTGTATCACTTCAGTCTTGCTGGTTTTTTTATATTGCTTTGCGTAGCGCCACAAATTCCATATATGTACGCAAGGTTGGATCATGGAGATTTCTGGGTTCCGGTGCCCAATGATCATTTTTTTATAGAACTTTTCATTTTGTATTTTGGAAGTTTGCCTTTGTCTATTGTGTCGATGGTCTTGTTGGTGGTTGCGGTTGCTAAGTGCTTGGAAACGGTAAAGGATTTCCGTTGCTGTATTTTTGTTGTTTGGATCGTGACGTGCATGGTTGTTCCTTATTTGTATTCTCTTTATGTTCAACCTGTCCTGACGATGCGAAATTTGATTATTTTGCTTCCGGTCATATTGGTATTGCTCGCATTTGCGTTAAGTCTGTTTAAGGAGCGATGGGCGCGAATAGGTTTGGGTGTCTTGATTTTATGTTTTTCGATGACGCCGATATTCACCAGCTTTAAACCCGTGCACACTTTTGAAAATCAATTGACGCCAGTCAGTCAGATGCGCGACGTTGTCGCGGGACTGATACAAATACCTACGCAGTGGCCAATGTATGCCAAACAAAATGTGGAGTTCGGCATGTATTTTAAGCTGTTAGGCTCGTCATTGACTGTCAGAGGGCATGATCAGTTTATGCGTGATCTATTGTCGAAGGAGCTGCCGGAAAAGTTCTACTACCTCGCAACTCAGGGCATTGCTTTACCTGAAGAAAACTTCATGAGGCAATATGGCGTTGTGCTGATGAAGACAAAAACAGTTGGGAACACGGTAGTCCTTGAGCTCCAATCTCTGTACCAGATCAACTCTTCCCTGACGTCAACGGTGTTGACACCGAATGCCCGCTCGCCAACCTCAGCAAAACCTTGGGAGGCGGCCAGTGCTATGGTCTGTGACCTTGCCTGCGAACTGGGCGGTTCGCGATGTCATATGGCCCTGGGTCTCCAGCAAATTGATCGAATCCTCGTAAAACGCGCGTTGGGCCGCGCCGGGCCTGTATGTGAATCCATTGCGCACGAGTATGGAACTTGACCAGTCGACCAATCGTTTCGCCGCTTTGTTCAGTGAACGACTTTCGGATCTGTTCGCCATGGTGGTGCGGGCCTGATGGTGGGGTTGCGGGTGTCCGGTGGTGCGACGCTGGGAGAGGCGGTGGCGGCAACGGTTTTGCTGAGGTTGGTGACGTTGTGGTTTGCGGTGGGGTTGGGGAGTGTGTTGCTGATCGAAGTGAGTAGAAGGAAGGTGTCCGATGAAATTTGATCTTCGCGAAGAGCATGTGAGGGCTTACTTATCCCTATCGGCAGCGATTCTGTTCGGTGCCTATTTAAGGTTGCGCAATATTACCGAGGAACCACTGTGGTTGGATGAACTATTCAGTGTGGCGGTCAGTCAGCCGGAAAACAGTTTTTCCTATGTTTTCCATAAAACGGTGAGCGACGTACATCCGCCTTTTTTTCAGATGGTGTTATGGGTTTTCTACAAGGTTTTTGGTCTGAGCGAAATGGGCGGAAGGTACCTTTCCTCCTTCTTCGGGGCGGTGTTGATCCCAGCTATATTTGTACTCGGGCGACAAATCTATAATGTGCGCGTAGGTTTGTATGCTGCCTGGCTTACGGCAGTTAATTTTTATCTGATTACATATTCTCAAGAAATACGCTCATATCAATTGCTCGTATTGCTGACGACGCTCTCATTCGTGTTCCTTATTCGGGCGATGAGAACGTTGGGTTGGTCAAATATTTTTGCTTATTCAGTCGTGGCAGCATTTCTTGTCAATACGCATTATTTTGGGTTTTTGGTTGTTTTCGCGCAGGCGTTGCTGGTGTTGATCGATATGCTGGAGTCGCCTTGGGACAAGAGGCAGTTGTACCGCTTCGGATCTGCGGGTCTATTTATAGTGTTATGCCTCTCCCCACTGCTACCCCACATTCACTCCACATTGGATCGAACGGATTTTTGGGTGCCACCGCCTCAAGATCTTTTCTTTATCGAGCTGTTTACTTTGTATTTTGGTAACTTATTTTTGTCTTTTGTAATGGGGGGGCTGTTGATAGTTTTGGTCGCTAAATGCGTCGCCAGTGAGCGGCCAATTGCATGGCTAAATTTATTTGCTCTGTGGGTGGTGGTTTGTATTGTGGTTCCTTACGTGCGTTCTGTTTATTTTCAGCCGATTATTACCATGCGAAATATGATAGTTTTGCTGCCGGCTGTGCTGATGTTACTTGCATTGGCTTTGGACTTTGTTAAGGGGCTGACGATACGAGTAAGCTTGGGGGCGTTGATTTTTGTGTTTTCGATGACGCCGCTATTTACAGAGCATAAGCCAGTGTTTACTTTTTGGAATCAACTAAAGCCAACCAGTGAGATAAGTGATTTGGTGAGTGGGTTGATAAAAAAACCGGTGCAGTGGCCGATGTATGCCCGGCAGTACCTGGAATTTGGAATGTGCTTTAAGTTTTTGGGTTCTTCATTAAGCGTGAGGAGTGAGGGCCAGTTAAAGGAGGACTTGGTTTCAAAGGCACGGCCGGAGAATTTTTATTATCTGGTTAGCCGTGGTGCTTATTCGCCTGATGAAAATTTTATAAAGCGATATGGCGTTGTATTGGTCGAGCAGATAAAAGTCAGCGACGCTGTAGCACTCAAATTTCATTCGCTTAACCTGCCGGTCGATGGGAATTGATGGCGGTACTGGAGCGTCACGCCTGATAATACAAACTGGACGCTGGATCGCGTCGATCCGCGCTAGTAGCGTACCTACAAACCCCGTAGGGAGGGAGCTTGCTCCCGCTCGGTTGCGCAGCAGCCGTATACCGGCTGGCTCGGTCTGATTAATCCATGCGTCGCGCCATTGTTGGGGCTGCTTCGCAACCCAGCGGGAGCAAGCTCCCTCGCCACAAGAGCAGTGTTTGCTCGCAAGTTACGCCACCGATATTTTCCGCGGCTCAAAACTGTCCGCCCGCGCCATCTGCCACATCCGCGAATAGAACATGCCGTTAACTTCACCCGTCAGCAATTCCCCCGGCTTCAAAAACACATGCAACTGAGAGAACAACTTCACCTCGGTCGCCGACATCCGCCGCACCAAATGCTTGGGCTGCAATTGCGAAGGATGCTCGAGCCCGGCGGCAGCGAGCATTTCCGCCAGGGCCTTGAGGGTGTTGCGGTGGAAGTTGTAGACCCGCTGGGCCTTGTCCGGGACGACCAGGGCGCGCTGGCGCAGGGTGTCCTGGGTGGCGACGCCGGTGGGGCATTTGTTGGTGTGGCAGCTTTGCGACTGGATGCAGCCGATGGCGAACATGAAGCCGCGCGCGGCGTTGGCCCAGTCGGCGCCGATGGCCAGGACGCTGGCGATGTCGAAGGCGCTGATGATCTTGCCGCTGGTGCCGAGCTTGATCTTGTCCCGCAGGTTCAGGCCCACCAGGGTGTTGTGCACGAACAGCAGGCCTTCGCGCAGCGGCACGCCGATGTGGTCGGTGAACTCCACTGGCGCGGCGCCCGTACCGCCTTCCTTGCCATCGACGACGATGAAGTCGGGCAGGATGCCGGTTTCCAACATGGCCTTGGCAATGCCCATGAACTCCCACGGATGCCCGAGGCAGAACTTGAAGCCCACCGGTTTACCACCGGACAACTCGCGCAATTGCTGGACGAATTGCATCAGTTCGATCGGCGTGGAAAACGCGCTGTGGCGGGACGGCGATACACAATCCTCACCCATGAGGATGCCACGGGTCTCGGCGATTTCCCGGGTGACCTTGTGCTTGGGCAGGATCCCGCCGTGGCCGGGCTTGGCGCCCTGGCTCATCTTGATTTCGATCATCCGCACCTGCGGGTTCCGGGCCTGGGCGGCGAAGCGCTCCGGGTCGAAGCGCCCGTCGCTGGTGCGGCAACCGAAATAGCCGCTGCCCAACTCCCAGGTCAGGTCGCCACCGTGTTCACGGTGGTAGGGGCTGATGCTGCCTTCGCCGGTGTCATGGGCGAAGTTGCCGAGCTTGGCGCCCTGGTTCAACGCCCGGATGGCGTTGGCGCTCAGGGAGCCGAAGCTCATCGCCGAGATGTTGAACACCGAGGCCGAGTACGGCTGGGTGCACTGCGGGCCGCCGACCGTCACGCGAAAACCGCTGGGATCGCTCAACGGTGCCGGGCGCATGGAGTGGCCGATGAATTCGAAGCCGGTCTGGTAGACGTCGATCAAGGTACCGAACGGTTTGTCGGCGCTTTCGTTCTTGGCCCGTGAATACACCAGCGAGCGCTGGGCCCGGGAGAAGGGCAGGGCGTCGCTGTCGGATTCGAGCAGGTACTGGCGGATCTCCGGGCGGATGCCTTCGACCAGGTAACGGATGTTGCCCAGGATCGGGTAGTTGCGCCGCACGGCGTGGCGGCTTTGCAACAGGTCGAACAGCCCCAGCAGGCTCAGCAGCCCCGTCACCAGCGCAAATGGCCAGAGCCAGTCGTGTTACAGGAACGGCAGGCTGGCGAGGGTGAAGATCACGCAGCCGGCGAAGAAGGCGTAGCGGCTCAGCAACGATAGGCTCATGCGGGTTCCTTGGGGGAGGGCGATTGGCGAGACATTAGCGTGGAATGCCACCCCGTGGCGAGGGAGCTTGCTCCCGCTCGGCTCTGTAATTGGATGGACTCGCCCAAGCCGAGGCGTCTGTAGCGCCACGGTGGCATTCTTAAGAAGCCAACGACAGCGAGGGCGAGCCCATGAAAAAGCATACGACCAAAACCAGCCTGTCTCCAGCCGATGTTTCGGCCTGTTCGACCCTGGCGGTGGATCTTGCCAAGAACGTGTTCCAGGTGGCCGGAGAAGACGCTCTCGGCCAGGTCATTTACGAACAACGAATCAAGTCGCGTGAAGCCTTTTTGAAGTTCCTGCACCAATTGCCCACAGGCCTGACAGTGTTGATGGAAACGGGGCCAGGGGCGCAGGCCTGGGCGCGACAGTTGCAGCAACAGGGCAATGCGGTGCGGATCCTGCCAGCGCAGCGTGTGGCCGAGCATCGTAGCGGCGCCAAGAACGATCGCAATGATGTGCTGGCGATATTGCGGGCAGGTCGGGACAAGGGCATTGCAGCCGTGCCGGTCAAAAGTACGGCACAACTGGCCATGCAGGCGCTGCATCGGGCCCGGCAGGGTTATGTGCGGCGGCGTACCGCCCTGGGTAATCAGATGCGCGGTTTGCTGCTCGAGCATGGGATTGCCATTGCGCAAGGTGAAACCTCCCTTGATCGAAATATTCCCCGGTTACTGGAGGATGCCACCCAACCATTGCCGGACATGTTGCGAGAACTGATCGCCGAGTTGATGGGCGAGTGGAGCCAGATGGGCGAACGTATCCGCGTGCTGACGGGGCGGCTGGAAGTCGCGGCTCGTGAAGACGAAACAGCGAAGCGGCTGATGACGGTACGCGGTATCGGCCCCATCATCGCCACCGCAGTATTGGCCAAGCAGACCGAACCTGAGAGGTTCAAAAATGCCCGGCAATTTGCTGCCTACTTCGGCACCGTGCCCGAACAACACAGCACCGGGCAGACGGTGAGACTGGGCAAGATGTGCAAGCGTGGTGATGCCTACCTGCGAAGCTTGACGATCCAGGGGGCGCACGCGGTGTTGAAACAGGTGCGGCCGGATTCGGATCATCCAGATGATCGGCGACTGCGACGCTGGCTGAGCCGTCACGGCCAAAAAGGCGCGGCTGTACGACTGGCCAACCGCAACCTACGAATCATCTGGGTATTGCTTCAAAACGAAGAAACCTATCGTCGCCAACCGGCGTCTAGTCCGGAGGCTGCGATGGACCATTAATTTACCGAGTTGTGCCACCGGGGCGCTGAGCCGCCTCAACCCTTGCTAAGGAACATTGACCCCAGGTCAGACCGTCGCGGATAGATGCCTGAGCTCCTACCGGCCCTTGAGGCCTCACTGTAATCGGCATACCGCGAGCTCACCCAATGTTGGCCAGAAGCTGATCATGCTTCCTCGAACAGGCCTTATACATAGATGCAACCGGGTATCGGTGTTCAAACGCAGGTTGACAGTGGGGGCGAGTCCATACATAGGAGCTGGCGAAGCCTGCGATCTTTTGATCTTGATCTTGATCTTGATCTTGATCTTGATCTTGATCTTTCGCTTTCGCTTTCGACTCAATTGTCTGGGACAAGATCGCAGCCTCGTTTCACTCGGCAGCTCCTACGCAGCCCCTACCCAGCGCCTACAGGCCCAGCGGGAGCAAGCTCCCTCGCCACAAAAAGCTCTCCCTCGCAGCAACTATGCGGTGGGGTCACTCACCCCGCCAACTTCATCTGCCGCACCGGCAGTTCCACCCGGAACGTCGTCCCCACGCCCACCTCACTGCTCACCGTGATCTCGCCGTTGTGTTTCTTCACGATGCCGTAGGACAGCGACAACCCAAGCCCCGTGCCTTGGCCGATGGGTTTGGTGGTGAAGAACGGGTCGAAGATTTTCTGCAGGGTTTCCGGTGGGATGCCCGAGCCGTTGTCAGCGACTTCGATCCAGACATGGTCGCCTTCGACGCCGTTGCGCAGGGTGATGGTGCCGCGTTCCGGGCCGATGGCCTGGGCGGCGTTGACGATCAGGTTCATGATCACCTGGTTGATCTGCGACGGCAGGCATTCGACTTCCGGCAGCGGGGTGTATTGCTTGACCACGTCGGCCTTGTACTTGATTTCGTTGGCGACGATGTTCAACGTCGAATCCATGCCCTGCTGCAAATTCGCCATCTGCCATTCCTGGCTGGAGTCCACCCGGGAGAAGTCCTTGAGGTCCTTGACGATCTGCCCGACGCGGGCGATGCCGTCCTTGGATTCCTTGATCAGGACCGGAATGTCTTCGACCAGGAAATCCAGTTCCACCTCCTGGCGCAGGCTCTTCAGGTTCATCACCAGTTCCGGCGAGGCAATGGCTTGCTCGGCACTGCCGTAGGCCTGGAGCATTTCCTCGAGCTTGCTGAAATAACCCCCCAAGGCGCCAAGGTTGGACGAAATGAAGCCGATCGGGTTGTTGATTTCGTGGGCGACGCCGGCCGCCAATTGGCCCAGCGAGGCGAGTTTTTCCGACTGCACCAGTTGGGTCTCGAGCAGCTTGCGCTCATCGATTTCCATCTGCAGCAGCTCGCTGGCCTGCTTGAACGCCAGGGTGCGTTGTTCCACCAGGTCTTCGAGCTTGTTCATTTTCAAGCGGGCGCGGGAGGTCATTTCCCATTTGGTGGTCAGGGTGTTGGCCATCTGCTGGACTTCGATGTTGTCGAAGGGTTTTTTCAATATCAGCAGCCGGTCGTGGCCGTTCAGGCGGTCGAGCAATTCGTCCCAGGAATAATCCGAGTACGCGGTGCACACCACCACTTGCAGTTGCGGGTCGACCTTCCACAGCTCCTCGATGGTCTTGGCGCCGTCCCAGCCTTCGGGCATGCGCATGTCGACAAACGCCAGGGCATAAGGGCGCTCCTTTGCCAGGGCCTGCTGCAATTTGGCCAGGCCCTCCTGGCCGCCGTAGGCCGAATCCAGTTCGAACACCGTGGTGACGGCCTTCGGTGCTTCGCCGAACAATGCGCTTTCCATGTCCTGCAGACCGGCGTTGCTTTCGTCTTCAGGCGTCAGGATCTTTCGGAAGTCGTCATGGATGGCGGGCGTATCGTCGATCAAGAGGATGCGCCGGTTGCTCATGCTGTTCATGGCTCACCTTCTGCAAGTTTCAGGGGCAGTTGCAGTACGAATGTCGCCCCGGTCCCGGGCCCCTCGCTGTGTACGGTGAGGTGGCCGTTCATTTCAATCGCCGCCAGTGCGCAACTGTGCAGGCCGAACCCGTGGCCGTCCTTACGGGTGGTAAAACCATGGGCGAAGATGCGCGTCATGTTTTCCGCCGGGATGCCTTCGCCTTCGTCCTTGACACTGATCTGCAGCTCTTCGTCTACGACCGTGGCCTTGAGGGTCATGTTCCGCGCGTGGTTGGAAACCCCGGCCATGGCGTATTTGGCATTGCTGATCAGGTTGATCAGGATCAGCAGCAGGCGGTGCTTGTCGCCCATGATCCGTGGCACCTCGCCGTACTCCTTGATCACCGTCACATGGTGGCGGGTCAGGGCGCCGGAGTTCATGCGCAGGGCATCTTCGAGCAGTTCGCTGACCACCAGCGGTTCCATCAAGGTGTTGGCGCCGGCGTAGGATTGCTGCGTGGAAACGATGTCCTTGATGTGATCGACGCTCTTGCTCAGTTGCGCCAGTTCATCGGTCAGGCCTTGTTGTTCCACCGCGATGGCTTCCACCAACTGGTTGAGGTAGCCGGGCAGCAGCTTGCCTTTTTCGTCCTCGGTGAGGAAATGCCCCAGGTCGTGGCTGTGCTCGTTGATCAGGTTCATCGCCTTGCCCAGCCCCAGGGCCTTGCTGCTGCGCAGCTTGCGGCTGACCAGGTCGGCGGAAATGTTCACGCTGTTGAGCACGTTGCCCACGTTGTGCAACACGTTGGTGGCGATTTCCGCCATGCCGGCCTGGCGGGCAGTGTCCATCAGTTCGCTCTGGGTGTCCTTGAGCTGGCGGGTCCGTTCCTCGACCCGTTGTTCGAGTTCGTCGTTGGCGGTTTGCAGGGCACTGTTGACCCGCTTGATTTCGCTGAAACTGCGTACCAGCCGGACGGCCAGCCAGATCAATATCAGCACCAGGAAGGTGGCGAACACCAGCAGCAGAACGTGGTTGCGCTGGTGCTTGGCGGCGGCGACCTCTTGGTCCTTTTCCAACAGGTTGGTGATGGTATCCAACCGGGCAGCGAGAGGGACTGCGTCGAAATCGTGCATCAGTTGATTGACCAACGGTTGCTCGCGAAGGATCAGCGCGATATGTCGGCGAAGAATATCGACGGAGCTGACGAGCCCCGCTGGCAGTCGCTCCTTGTTGATGTCCAGTTGGTTCAGGCCCATCAGGATTTCGGCAGCCTGGTCCTGGGTGGTGACCTGGGCGAACTCCAGCGTGCTGAGCAACAGGTCGTAGGTGTCGATGGTGGCGCCTTGCAGCCGGAGCTTGTCTTCGTCGGACAGTTGGGCGAATTGTCGCTGTATGTCGTCCTCGGCGGTGGGCAGAAAGGCCAGGGAGTTGCGCAGCACCGCGTTGTGGGACTTGAATTGCTCCACCAGGCGGGTTTTTTCCTTGACTGCCTTGAGGTACTCGTCGCGCTGGGTTGACCAGAGCGAGGGGGCGTGACGTCCCGTTTCCGACTCGATCGCATCCAGGCGCTGCCATAGGCGTGCCATTTCATTCAAGGGTGAAACCAGCGGATCGTAATTGCGGCTCAGGGCAACCCGGGACTTGAGCACTTCGTTTTCCCAGATCGCATCCTGCTGTTTGAGCAGGCGGATCAGGTCCCTTGATTCAATGTGCGAGGCGGCCTGCTGGGCACCCGACTCGATGTACATGAACAACAAAATCGAAGCCAGCAATACACCGATGAAGGCCAGGCCGAGGCGGCGGGAGAGGGTCATAGCGGCTTGCCCTCCCATTCACCAGTCAGGGTCTTGAGGAATTCGACGATCAGCTCGGTATCGTTTTTCAGGGGCTCGCGGCCCAGTTGGTACTTGAACATGACCTCTACGGCACGTTCCAGGGTTGGCGCCGAGCCACCGTGGAAATACGGCGCGGTGCGGGCGACGTTGCGCAGGCTCGGCACCTTGAATACCTGGCGGTCGGCTTCGTCGCCGGTGACGTTGAAGCGCCCTTCGTCTGCCCGGGTGGGGGTGCCGCGGTCCGCGATGTAGTCGCCCATGACGCCGAACTTCTGGAACATGTTGCCGCCGATGTTCACGCCTTGATGGCAAGCGATGCAGCCATATTCCTTGAAGCGCTGGTAACCGAATTTTTCCCGAGGCGTGAGGATGTCGGTGTTGCCCAGCAGGTACTGGTCAAAGCGCGAGTTGGGGGTCAGCAGGGTGCGCTCATAGTCGGCCAGGGCGTTGCGGATATTCGGTTCATTGACCCCGTCGGGATAGGCGTTGGAAAACGCCTTGGCATAGTCCGGATCATCGGCGATGCGCTTGACCACCGCTTCCCAGGTGCTGCCCATTTCCGTCGGGCTGATGACTACCCTGTGCACCTGTTCTTCCAGGCTGTCGACGCGGCCGTCCCAGAACTGATGGAAGTTCAGGCTGGCGTTGAACACGGTGGGCGTATTGACTTCCACCGGCTTGCCGTCGAAGCCCAGGGAAAACGCCTTGTCGTCGGCACCGCCCTTGTCCAGGCGATGGCAGCTGGCGCAGGACAGCGTGTTGTTGACCGACAGCCGTGGGTCATTGAACAGCCGCTGGCCCAACTGGACCCGCTTGGGGTCCAGGTTCGGGACGGCAGGCAGCGGCTTGAGCGGTTCGTCCAGTGGCTCGGCGTGAGCGGCCGTGCTCCATCCCACGAGCAGGCCGAGAGCCAGAATCAATCCGTGTGACGCCATGGGGTGCTTTCCTTGAAACGGGGTTTATGAACTCTGGCGCTTACGAAAACGGGTTCGGGCGTTGTTCCCATTCGGCCATCCATTGGCTGAACGCTTGTGGTTCCACGGCCTTGCTGAAGTAATAGCCCTGCACCTCTTCGCACTGGTGGATCTTCAGGAATTCCAGTTGGTCCCGGGTCTCCACGCCTTCGGCAATGATGTGCAGGTTCAGGCTCTTGCCCAGGCTGATGATGGTGCTCACCAGTTTGGCGTCGTTACTGTCGATACTCAGGTCACCGACGAACGACTGGTCGATCTTCAGCACGTCCACCGGAAATTTCTGCAGGTAGCTCAGGCTTGAATAACCCGTGCCGAAGTCATCGATCGCCAGCCGGATACCCAGGTGCTTGATGGCCTTGAGCGTGGCAACGGTGGCGTCGATGTTCTGCATGAGCACGCTTTCGGTGATCTCCAGTTCTAACTGTGTCGGGTCCAGGCCGGTTTCCTTGAGGGTACGGGCGATGCCGTCGACGAAACCGCGCTGGCGAAAATCGATGGCCGAGACGTTGACCGACAAGTACAGCGGCCGCATGCCCTCGGCCTGCCAGCGACACGCCTGCTGGCAGGCTTCCTGGAGCACCCATTGGCTCAGCGGCACGATCAGGCCGCTGTCCTCGGCCACCGGGATGAAGTCCGACGGGTAGACGAGGCCGTGGTCGGGCCGGTTCCAGCGCACCAGCGCCTCGACACCGACCACCTTGCCGCTCGCCAGGTCGAGCTTGGGCTGGTAATGCAGCACGAACTCCTTGCGCTGCAGGGCCAGGCGCAGGCCGGACTCGATGGTCTGCTGCTGCCGTGCCCGGCGGTTCATGTCCTCGGTGAAAAAGCGGTAGTCGTTGGGGCCGTTTTCCTTGACGTTGCGCATCGCCGTCTCGGCTTTCTTGATCAGCGCCACGGCGTCGAAGCCGTCGGCTGGATACACGCTGATGCCCAGGCTCGCCGTAACCGTCAGGTCGTGGCCATCGATGGGGTGTGGGGAATTGATTGCCGCCAGCAGTTTTTCCGCCACGCCCTTGGTCAATTGCGAATCGGTGACGTCCCCCAGGATCACCACGAACTCGTCGGAGCCGTAGCGAAACACCGAATCTGACTCACGCACCACGGTTGCCAGCGTCCGCGCCACGCGCTTGAGCATTTCATCGCCCACCGGGTGGCCCAGGGCATTGTTGATGCGCTTGAAGCGGTCCAGGCCGATGAACATCACCGCCAGTTGCCGATCGTGGCGGCGGCATTGGGCCAAGGCCTGGGTCAGGCGATCACCGAGCAACATGCTGTTGGGCAGCTCGGTGAGCACGTCGTATTGCAGCAGATGGGAGACCTTGAGCAATTCCTGGACCCGCTCTTCGATCGTCCGTTCCAGGGTGCGCATCTTGCGCGCTGCGTCCTGCGCCAGTTGCCATTTCCAAGTCATGGCACTGGCCATCTGGCGGATTTCCAGCGTGTCGAACGGCTTCTTGAGGATCAGCAACTGATCATCGAACTCGATGCGTTCGGACATGGTTTCCCACGAGTAGTCGGAAAACGCCGTGCACAGGGCGATCTGCAAGCGCGGGTCGGCTTTCCAGAGTTGTTCGATGGTTTGCAGGCCGTCCCAGCCCGGCGGCATGCGCATGTCGGCGAACACCAGCGCATAGGGCTGGCCCTCGGCCTGGGCGCGCTTGACCAGCTCCAGCGCCTCTTCGCCCTGGTAGGCCGAGTCGATCTGGAACTGCAACCGATTGACCTGTGGCGTGCCGAACAACAGGCTCTCGGTGTCGTCCAGCGAGTCGTCATTGCCGGCGCTGGGGCTGAGGATCTTGCGAAAGTCCTGGTGAATGGCGGGTGTGTCGTCCACCACGAGGATTCGCCGGTTGGCGGGTACCGACATGGGGTTCATGGGTTGCTCTCCGATAGCTGGCTGGCCGGCCGGGTCCAGTGATCCACCACGGGAATGATGGTCCCGGCCTTGAGCAGTTCGGCGGCCTGGCCGCTGTCCACCACGGTGCTGAAGTAATGCCCCTGGGCCTGCATTGGGCCGCCGCTGGACATCAGCGTGGTGCGTTGCTCCTGGGTCTCGACGCCTTCGGCGATGATGCCGATGCCCACGTCCCGGGCGAAGTTGATGATTGCCCGCAGGGTCGAGGCGTTTTCCGGGTCGTCACTGGCGCTGTCGAGAAAGCGCTGGGCGAGCTTGAGATGGTTGACCCGGTACGTCTTCAGGTAATCGAACGACGAATACTCGGTGCCGAAATCATCGATGGCGACCTGCACGCCCAGTTCGCACAGGCGTGGCAACACGTCGTTGTGGGTCCATTTGGTCTGGGCCAGGGTCGCTTCGGTGACGTCGAAGCGCAGGTCCCAGGGCGCCAGCTCCCAGCGTGCGGTGGTGCGCAGTACGTCGTAGATCAGCTCGGGGCCGGTCTTGAGCTGGGTCAGGGACAGGTCGATGGCGATCACCGGCGGCGCCATGCCCTGGTCGCGCCATTGGCGCATCTGCTGGCAGGCCTGGTCGAGTACCCAGTGGCCGAGGCCGATGATGATCCCGGTTTTCTCGGCGGCGGGCATGAACGCCGCCGGTTCGAGCCAGCCGCGTTCGGGATGGTTCCAGCGCACCTGCACGCCCATGCCGAGGATTTTGCCGGTGCCAAGGTCGACTTCCGGCAGGTAGTGCAGTTGAAGCTCGTTATTCTCGATGGCCTGGCGCAGGTCATTGGCCAGGGCGACCCGGTCCATCACTTCCTGGTTAATTTCCTCGTTGTGGAAGTGATACTGGTTGCGGCCCTTTTCCTTGGAGCGATAGAGGGCCATGTCGGACTGCGCCATCAGGCTGTCGGCACTCGGGCTTTGCGGGGTGTAAAGACTGATGCCGATGCTCACGGAAATGCGCACGTCATTGCCGTCCAGGGAGTAGGGCGCCACCAGCGTGTCGCGGATCTTCGCCGCGAGCGCGGCGCAGTGGGTCGCTTCGTGGACGTCCAGTTGCAGGATGGCGAATTCGTCGCCGCCCAGGCGCGCGACCACATCGTTCTCCCGGGTACAGGCCTTGATGCGCGCCGCGACTTCCTGCAACAGCAGGTCGCCGATCGGGTGGCCGAGGGTGTCGTTGATGCGCTTGAAGTGGTCCAGGTCCAGGTAGAACATCGCGAACGGCGCCGCGCCCCGGCGTGCGGCGGCGAAGGCCTGGTGCAGGCGCTCGATCATGGTGGCGCGGTTGGCCAGCCCGGTCAGGCCATCGGTGCGCGCCAGCAGGGCAATCTTCTCCTCGGCCAGCTTGCGCTCGGTGATGTCGAGGATGATGCCCTCGACTTCCAGCAGCAGGCCTTGCTCATTGCGCACTGGAATGTAGCGGTTCTCGACCCAGCGGTACGTACCGTCGCCGGTGCGCATGCGAAATTCGATGGAGGCGCCGGCATTGTCGCGGTCCAGCACGCGGACCATGGCTTCGTCGACCTTGGCCTGGTCGTCGGGATGGATCAGGATGTGTGCCCAGTCCGGCGAGTCGATCAGTTGCGCCGCGACATGGCCGAACTTGGTGATGTTGTGGGAGATGTACATCAGTGGGAACGGCGGTTCGCCGCGCAGGCGATAAAGGATGGTCGGGCTGTTCTGCACGATGATGTTGGCGTCGGCCAGCTCCCGGGTGCGCTCCTCCACGGCCCGTTCGAGCATGTCCATCTTCAGCGCGGCGTCTTCGGTCATCTGCCATTTGACGGTCAGGGTGCTGGCCATCTGGCGGATTTCGATGGCATCGAAGGGTTTCTTCAGGATCAGCAGCCGGTCGCCCAATTCGAGGCGATCGGCGATGTCTTCCCAGGAATAATCCGAATAAGCCGTGCACAGCGCCACTTGCAGCTTGGGGTCGACGCGCCACAGCCGCTCGATGGTTTCGAGGCCGTCCCAACCTGGCGGCATGCGCATGTCGATAAAGGCCATGGCGAAGGGCTTGCCCTGGGCCAGGGCCGTTTCGACCTTGTTCAGGGCTTCCATGCCCTGGAACGCCGAGTCGAGTTCGAAACTCTGGCTGGAAACCGCCACCGGTGCGCCGAACAAGGCTTCTTCAGCGCTGCTCAGGTTGTCTTCGGGGACTGCGTCGGGGCTGAGGATCTTTCGAAAATCCTCATGAATGGTTTGCGTGTCATCGACAATTAATATTCGCCGATTGGATCTTTCCGACGACAGGCTCATGGCCGTGCACCGTCGAAATGCGGACTACAGAACCGTGGGAACATCTGATATCCCTTTCGCTAGCATGAGTATTCGGCCTGTACTTGGCCCTTCATGGGGTACAGCATAGTCGGCTCATCGGAAGCGCGAGGTGAGTGATGGCGAATTGTTTCTAAATTTTCGCAATCTACTAGCCTGTCTTTTGGGGCTAAGGTAGAACGGTTGTCGAATGACAGGAGGGGGTTCCAATGGAAGATCAATCGCCGGACGTTCCGGTAAGAAAACCGACGGTATTGCTGGTAGATGATGAAGAATCGATCCTCAACAGCCTGCGTCGGCTGTTGCGCAGCCAGCCGTATGAAATCCTGCTGGCCGACAGCGGCGCCAAGGCGCTGGAGATTCTCAAGGAGCGGCCGGTCGATCTGGTGATGACCGACGCGCGCATGCCGAACATGGATGGCGCCACGCTGCTGGCGGAAATCCGCAAGCTTTATCCCTCGACCCTGCGCATTCTGCTCACCGGTTACGCCGACGTGGACATGATGACCAAGGCGATCAACGAGGGGCAGCTCTATCGCTACCTGAGCAAACCCTGGAACGACGAGGAGCTGGTGCAGGCCCTGCGCCAAGCCCTGGCCCACCAGCATTCGGAAAGCGAGCGCCAGCGCCTCGAAGCCCTGAACCGCGAGCAGAACCAGCAACTCAAGACCCTCAACGCCACGCTGGAAAAACGCGTGGCGTCGCGCACTTCCGAGCTGCAGCAGACCGCCGACATGCTCGACCTGGCCTATGAAGAGCTCAAGCGCAGCTACGTGACCGGCACCGAAGTGTTCTCGCTGATCGCCAACCTGCGCCTGCCCAAGGCCAAGCAGACCAACCGGCAGATCATCGAGCTGCTCCGGGTCTATAGCCGGCTCAACTTCCTCGACGAATCCACCGACCGCGACCTGACCATGGCCGGGGCGCTCTACAACATCGGCAAGCTGAGCTGGACCGACAACATGATGGTCACGCCTGCCGACATGCTGCACCACAGCGAACTGGAGCTGTACCGCGCCTATCCGAAGCAGAGCGAATCGCTGCTGATGACGCTCGACCCGATGAAGGACGCGGCGCGGATCATCCTTCATCATCAGGAGCGTTGGGACGGCAGCGGCTTCCCCGATCACCTGCGCGGCGAGGCGATTCCGTTCGGCTCGCGGCTGCTGAAGCTGGCGGTGGATTTCATCGAGCTGCAGCGCGGGTTGATCCTGGAGCGGCAGATGAACAGCGACGAAGCGCTGGTCTACATCCGCAAATACGCCGGCAAGCTGTACGACCCGGACCTGGTCGAGGACTTCATCAAGGCGTGTGCCGAATACCTGGAAGACGTGACCCTGTCCGACCCGACGGTGAAGGTCGTGACCACTCGCGAGCTGGCTGCCGGCATGGTCCTGGCGCGCAACCTCAACGCCGACAACGGCATGTTGCTGCTCAACGCCGGCAAGGTCATGAGCGGCCCGCTGATCGAAAAGCTCATCGCGTTCGAAGCGATGGAAGGGGCGCGGTACAGCGTGTTCGTCAAGATTCCGGAGGAAGAGGCGGATCCTTCGGCGCCGAAGCCGATGTTGGGGTGATGATGCTCTGACAGCCGATCCGGTTCCCTTGTGGGAGCGAGCTTGCTCGCGATAGCGGAGTATCAGTCAGATATTTTTCGACTGACACACCTCAATCGCGAGCAAGCTCGCTCCCACAAGGGGCGCATGTTGGGTTGTGGAATGGCGCCAGGCTTTGCTCCCCGCCGCCGCGATCTGTAGTCTCCCCGGCATTTTCCGCCTGAGGTTCTGTAAAACATGACCACCCCCCTGATCCGCATCGCCGCCGCCCTGCTCGTCGGCCCGGACGGCCGGACCCTGCTGGTGCGCAAGCGCGACACCCTGGCCTTCATGCAGCCCGGCGGCAAGATCGAAGCCCATGAGCAACCGGTCCAGGCCCTGGCTCGCGAATTGGAAGAAGAACTTGGGCTCAAGATCGATCCGGAGCAGGCCCGTCATCTGGGGCAGTTCAGCGCTCCGGCTGCCAATGAGCCGGGGTTCATCGTGCAGGCCGAAGTGTTTTTGCTTGAGACCGATGCGACGGTTTCTCCTGCCGCCGAGATTGAAGAAGTGCGTTGGGTCGACCCAACATGCAGCGGCGATGTGTTGCTGGCGCCATTGACAGGCGAAGTGATCCTGCCGTTTTATCGGACCCACTGCCTCGCGACCTGCTGATTCAAGGAATGACGCCCATGATTCCCTTGCCGGACCTGCTGATTTTCGCCGCCGCCGCGTTGTTGATGGTGCTCACGCCCGGCCCGAACATGATCTACCTGATTTCCCGTTCGATCTGCCAGGGCCGCAAGGCCGGCGTCACTTCTTTGCTAGGGGTGGTGGCGGGGTTCTTCGTGCACATGTTTGCCGCTGCGGCGGGGCTGACGGCGGTGTTCCTGGCGGTGCCCATGGCCTATGAAGTGCTGAAATGGGCCGGTGCGCTGTACCTGTTGTGGCTGGCCTGGCAAGCCGTGAAACCCGGCGCGCGCTCGCCCTTCGAGGCCCAGCAGTTGCCGGCTGACTCGACCCGCAAGCTGATCACCATGGGTTTTCTCACCAGCGCCCTGAACCCGAAGATCGCGGTGTTCTACCTGTCGGTGTTCCCGCAGTTCATCAGCCCGGAACACGGTTCGCTGTTCACCCAGAGCATCATCCTCGGGCTGACGCAGATCAGCGTCAGTTTCAGCGTCAACCTGCTGATCGCGCTGTTCGCCGCCGGGATTGCCTCGTGGTTCGTCCACAACCCGACCTGGCTGGCGGCGCAACGCTATTTCATGGGCTTTGTGCTCGGTGCGCTGGCCCTGCGACTGATGCTTGAGCAACGGCGTTCGGCGTGAGCATCCGACGGCTGAAGGCAGGTGATGCCGAGGGCTATCGCGAGTTGATGCTCCAGGCTTATGAATTTCATCCACAGGCCTTCACCTCCAGCGCCAGCGAACGAGCGGCGCTGCCCATCAATTGGTGGGAATCGCGCCTGACCAGCCGGCTCGAAGTGATCCTCGGCGCGTTCGTGGCGGATGAACTGGTCGGTATCGTCGGCCTGGCCCTGGAGCCCCGGCTGAAGGCCCGGCACAAGGCGACGTTGTTTGGCATGTACGTCGTCGAGCCCCATCGTCACACCGGGTTGGCTGAGCAATTGATGCAGGCCGCCCTCGACGAAGCCCGTCGCCATGCCTTCCTGCGCCTCGTGCAATTGACCGTCACCGCCGGCAACGAGCCGGCGATCAAGCTCTACCAACGCTGCGGTTTCGTGCTGTATGGCCTTGAACCGATGGCGATTCGCGTGGGGAACGAATACCTCGACAAAATTCATATGTGGCTTGAGCTCTGAACTCACCGCGGATTTTTGGGCGTTCGCTCGTGACTCAATTGTCAGTGAAAGATCGCAGCCTCGCTTCGCTCGGCAGCTCCTACGGTCAGCGCACCGCGCTGACACCGTCGAGGGTGGAAAACGACGTGTCCTTCGCCGTCAGCAGGAAATCGCGCATATACGGCGCATCCAGCATGTCGGTCCGCACCGCCGCATAGAGCGTGGCGAACAAGCCTTTCTCCCCCAGCCGCTTGGCCTTCACGTAGCCCCGCGAGCTGTATTCGTGCAGCGCCCAATGCGGCATGCCGCAGACACCCCGGCCGCTGGCGACCAGTTGCATCATCATCACCGTCAGCTCGGACGTGCGGACCTGGGCCGGTTCGATGTCGGCCGGTTCCAGGAAGCGAGTGAAGATGTCCAGGCGATCGCGCTCCACTGGGTAAGTGATGAGGGTTTCGCTGATCAAGTCTTCGGGCACGATGTATGGCTTGCCTGCCAGCCGATGCTGGTTGGCAACGGCGAGCATCGCTTCGTAGGTGAACAGCGGCACGTAGGTGATGCCAGCAAGTTCCAGCGGGTCGGACGTCACCACCAGGTCCAGGTCGCCACGGGCCAGGGCCGGCAGCGGGGCGAAGGCGAAGCCCGAGGCCAGGTCCAATTCCACTTCCGGCCAGGCATCGCGGAACTGGTCGATGGTCGGCATCAGCCATTGGAAGCAGCTATGGCATTCGATGGCCATGTGCAGGCGTCCGGCGGTGCCGCCTGCCAGCCGTGCAATGTCCCGTTCGGCGCTGCGCAGCAACGGCAAGGCGGCGTCGGCCAGTTGCAGCAGGCGCAGGCCGGCGCTGGTGAAACGGACCGGTTTGGTCTTGCGCACGAACAACTGCATGCCCAGGCGCTCTTCCAATTCCTTGAATTGGTGCGACAGCGCGGACTGGGTCAGGTGCAAGCGTTCGGCGGCTTCCACCAGGCTGTCGGCTTCGCGCAAGGCATGCAGCGTCTTCAGATGACGGAGTTCAAGCACCGGGGTTGCTCCATGAATAAAACTTGTGATCAACACGAAAAGGTTGAGTTTGTCTCATGTGGGGCTGGCTGTCGACAATGGCGCCATCTTTTACAGAAGGACATTCACCATGGCCCTGGCCCATACCCTCGGTTTTCCCCGCATCGGCGCCGACCGCGAATTGAAGAAAGCCCTCGAAGCCTATTGGAAAGGCGACCTGGCCCCGACCGCTTTGCAAGCCGTTGGGCGTGAACTGCGGGCCCGGCACTGGCAATTGCAGAAAGACACCGGCATCGACCTGCTGCCGGTGGGCGACTTTGCCTGGTACGACCAAGTGCTCAGCCACAGCTTGACGCTGGGCGCCGTCCCGCCACGTTTCCACGGCACCCTGGATGACCAGGGCCGGCCGACGCTCGATACCCTGTTCGCCATGGCCCGTGGCGCCACGACCCGTTGCTGCGGTGCCGGTCACGGTCAGGCGCCGTACGCCCAGGAGCTGACCAAGTGGTTCGACACCAACTATCACTACCTGGTCCCGGAGTTTTCCGCCGACCAGGCCTTCACCCTGAGCTGGGAGCAGTTGTTCGACGAAGTCGACGAAGCCCACGCCCTCGGGCATCGGGTCAAACCGGTGATCATCGGCCCGCTGACTTACCTGTGGCTGGGCAAGGCCAAGGGCGACGACTTCGACAAGCTCGACCTGCTGGAGCGCCTGCTGCCGGTCTACGGTGAGATCCTCAATCGCCTCAAGGCCCAGGGCGTGGAGTGGGTGCAGATCGATGAGCCGATTCTTACCCTTGACCTGCCACTGGTCTGGAAAAGCGCCTTCGAGCGCGCTTATCACATCCTCCAGTACTCGCCGCTGAAAAAACTGGTGGCGACCTATTTCAGTGGCCTGGAAGACAACCTCGGCCTGGCGGTGAGCCTGCCGGTGGACGGCTTGCACATCGACGCGGTGCGCGCCCCGGAACAATTGGGGCAAGTGCTGGACCGCCTGCCGACCTACAAGATTCTCTCGGTGGGCCTGGTCAACGGTCGCAACGTCTGGCGTTGTGAGTTGGAGCAGGCGCTGGCGCAGTTGCGACCGGCCCAGGAACGCTTCGGCGACAACCTGTGGGTCAGCACGTCCTGCTCGCTGCTGCACAGCCCGGTGGATCTGGAGCGCGAAGACAAACTCGATCCCGAACTCAAGAGCTGGCTGGCGTTCGCCGTGCAGAAGTGCGGCGAAGTCGCGGTGTTGCGCGATGCGCTGAACGATCCGCAGGCGCCTGGCGTACAGCAGGCGTTGATCCACAGTCGAGCAGTACAGGCCCGCCGCGCGGCCTCGGCGCGTATCCATAAACCCCACGTCCAGGAGCGTCTGGCGGCGATCCGGCCACAGGACAGCCAACGGCGCTCGCCGTTTGCCAAGCGCATCGAGCAACAGCGTGTGCGGCTCAAGCTGCCAGCGTTTCCCACCACCTCCATTGGCTCCTTCCCACAGACCCCGGCGATTCGCCTGGCGCGCCAGGCCTACAAGCAAGGCACGCTGTCGGCCAACGATTACCAGGACGCGATGCACACCGAAATCCGCCACGCGGTGCAGATCCAGGAACGCCTGGGCCTGGATGTATTGGTGCATGGCGAGGCCGAGCGCAACGACATGGTGGAGTATTTCGCCGAACAACTGGATGGCTACGCTTTCACCCGTTTCGGCTGGGTACAGAGCTATGGCTCGCGGTGTGTGAAACCGGCGATCATCTTTGGCGACATCAGCCGGCCCGAGGCGATGACGGTCGATTGGATTCGCTACGCGCAAGGTCTCACCGACAAACCCATGAAAGGCATGCTCACCGGCCCCGTGACCATGCTGATGTGGTCCTTCCCCCGGGAGGACGTGTCACGCAAAACCCAGGCTCGACAGTTGGCCCTGGCCTTGCGCGACGAAGTGCTGGACCTGGAAAAAGCCGGGATCGCTATTGTGCAAATCGACGAAGCGGCCTTTCGCGAAGGCTTGCCGCTGCGGCGCGGGCACTGGCAGGAATACCTCGACTGGGCCGTGGAAGCGTTCCGCCTGAGCGCGTCGGGCGTGAGCGATGAGACCCAGATCCACACCCACATGTGCTACAGCGAATTCAATGACGTGATCAAGGCGATCGCCGACATGGACGCCGATGTCATCACCGTCGAAACCTCGCGTTCGGACATGGAATTGCTCGATGCATTCGAAGCGTTCGACTACCCCAACGACATCGGCCCGGGCGTCTACGACATTCACTCGCCACGGGTGCCGGACACCGCGGAAATGGTGGCGCTGATGCGCAAGGCCGTGCAGCGCATCCCCGCCGAACGGTTGTGGGTCAACCCCGATTGCGGGTTGAAGACCCGGGCGTGGCCGGAGACGGAAGCGGCGTTGGTGAACATGGTGGCGGCGGCGCGGCAGTTGCGCACAGGAACTGCGTAGGCGCTGCGTAGGAGCTGTGTAGGAGCTGTGTAGGAGCTGCCGAGCGAAGCGAGGCTGCGATCTTTCGCAGACAATTGAGTCCTAAGGGAAAAAACAGCCGATCAGGATCAAAAGATCGCAGCCTTCGGCAGCTCCTACGCAATCTTCATCAAACTGTCACGCAACTGTGGCAGCGCGCTTGAACAAACTTCATCAGACTCGCGCTCTACTGGGGTTCTGCGTTTTGGTGTTTCTTCATGCGTGTATTCATTTTCCTGGCCGCGTTGTTGTGCGGCTTGCCGTCGTTGGCGGCTTCTCGTTGTGATGTCAATGTCGCGACCCAACGGGTCGACCTGGACCAGGTAAGCCTGGCGTACCAGAGCATCGGGCGTGCCTCCGACCCGGCGTTGTTGCTGGTGATGGGCTTGGGCGGGCAGTTGATCCACTGGCCGGACGAAGTGGTGGTGGCGCTGTGTGAACAGGGTTTCCGGGTGATCCGCTATGACAACCGGGACGTGGGCCTGTCCGCCTGGCGCCAGGCGCCCGGCAGCGCCAACCTGACGTTCGAGGCCCTGCGCTACAAACTCGGCCTGCCGGTGGCCGCGCCTTATTCATTGACCGACATGGCCGCCGATGGCCTGGGCTTGATGGACGCTCTGCACGTGCAAAGCTTCCACGTACTGGGTGTCAGCATGGGGGGCATGATCGCCCAGCACATGGCCGCCATGGCGCCCGGGCGTGTCGAGAGCCTGACGCTGATCATGACCACTTCAGGCGCGCAAGGCTTGCCGGCGCCCAGTGAAACGTTGGTGCAATTGTTGTCGCGGCGCAGCGCACCGAATCGCGAGGTGGCGCTGGAGCAGCAGGCGGACTTGCTCGCCGCATTGGGCAGCCCGATGGTGGTAGATGATCGGCAGGTCTTGCTGCACCAGGCTGCGGTCGCCTACGACCGGGCCTTCAACCCCGAGGGTGTGAAGCGCCAGATCATGGCGATCATGGCCGAGCCGAGCCGGGTGGCGCTGCTCAACCAGTTGCAGGTGCCGACCCTGGTCGTCCATGGCACCGCCGATCCGTTGTTGCCGGTGATGCATGGCGTGCACCTCGCGGCGCATATTCGCGGCAGCCAGTTGAAGCTGATCCCAGGCCTGGCCCATCGCTTTCAGGAAGCCTTCAAGGCGCCGCTGCTGGGGGCGGTGTTGCCGTATCTGCAACAGCATCGCGAAGACACCTCGCACTGGGCGCAGATCGAACCGGTGCAGGCGCCGAATTTACTTTGATACACCGAAGTTTGCCTGGCTTTTGTGGCGAGGGAGCTTGCTCCCGCTGGGTTCTGTAGGAGCTGGCGAAGGCTCGGGCCGCGTTCGGACGATCTTTCGCTCTTGATTCAATGGGTTGTGGAGAGATCGCAGCCTCGCTTCGCTCGACAGCTCCTACACAGCCCAGCGGGAGCAAGCTCCCTCGCCACAAAAGCACCTTCAACGCGCCCGGGCCTGCTCCACCAACCACCCCATCAACGCCTGCAACGGCCCCGACACCTCGGGTTTGCGCGGGTACACCAAGTGATAGCCCAACCCGGTCCTGACCTTCAGTTCAAACGGCATCACCAGCCGGCCGGCGCTGAGGTCTTCGCCGATCAGCGACCAGTCGCCAATCGCCACGCCCGTGCCTTGGGAGGCCATGGACATCGCCAGGTCCAGGGTTTCGAAATGCTGGCCCTTGCTGACGTTGCTCAGGTGCACGTCGGCCGCCGCCAGCCAGGCATTCCAGTCGCGCTCGTCGGCGGTGGGGTGCAGGAGCAAATGTTGTTGCAGATCGATGGGTGAATCCAGCGGGACCGGACCTTCCAGCAAAGGGCGCGAGCACACCGGAGTCAGCTGCTCGTCGAACAAGTGCAGGCAGTCAAGCGAGGCGTCGGGTGGCGGGCCGTAGATCACCGCGGCGTCGAACGCCTCACGCTGGAAATCCACGCCGTGGCGGACCGTGGTGGTCAGTTCCACCGGCACGTCCGGGCGCTCCTTCTGCCATTGCAACAGGCGCGGCAGCAGCCAGCGCATCACACAGGTAGGAGCCTTGAGCTGGAGGGTCTGGCGCTTCTCGCCGATCTGCTCGACCGCCTCGCCGATCAGGCTGAACACCTGCTGCACCCGGGGCAGCCACGCCAGGCCCTCGGCGGTCAGGCTCAAGCCGCGTGCCTGGCGCTGGAACAGCGCATAACCCAAATGATCTTCCAGCCCGGCGATCTGCCGGCTCACCGCGCCCTGGGTGATGTGCAGCTGTTCGGCGGCGCGGGTGAAGTTGCAGCATTGGGCCGTGATCAGAAACGTGTGCAGTGTCGGCAGCGGAGGAAGTCGTTTCATTTGGATCCAAGCCATGACGTGAGGACATGGCTAGTATGACTTTTTATCCATTGTTGCCGCTACGGCCTGACCGTTCCAATAACGCCATTCCCTCAGAACAAAAGGGGCCCGCCAGGTGACGTGCGGGGCTCTCTTGAAGACAAGAAAAAGGCAATGGCAATGGCGACGTGCGGCGAAGTGTTGGTCAAGTTACTCGAAGGCTATGGCGTGGAGCAGGTGTTCGGCATTCCCGGCGTGCACACCGTCGAGTTGTACCGCGGGCTGGCCCGTTCCAGCATCCGCCATGTGACGCCGCGTCATGAACAGGGCGCCGGTTTCATGGCCGACGGTTATGCCCGGGTCAGCGGCAAGCCGGGCGTGTGCTTCATCATCACCGGTCCTGGCATGACCAACATCACCACCGCCATGGGCCAGGCCTACGCCGATTCGATCCCGATGCTGGTGATCTCCAGCGTGCAGTCGCGCAGTCAGTTGGGCGGCGGGCGCGGCAAGCTCCATGAACTGCCGAACCAGGGCGCGCTGGTGGGTGGTGTGGCGGCGTTTTCCCACACGCTGATGTCGGCCGGCGAATTGCCCGGCGTGCTGGCCCGCGCCTTTGCGTTGTTCCAGGCCGGGCGGCCGCGACCGGTGCACATCGAGATTCCGCTGGATGTGCTCGTCGAGGAGGCCGATGACTTGCTCGCCAGCACGCCGGTGAACATCCATCGTGCCGGGGCCGCGCCCAGTGCCGTGGAGCAAATGGCGGCCCTGCTGGCGACGGCTCGGCGCCCGTTGGTACTTGCCGGCGGCGGTGCGCTGGACGCCGGGGTCGAATTGACTGAACTGGTTGAACGCCTCGGCGCTCCCGTGGCGTTGACCATCAATGCCAAGGGCCTGCTGCCGTCTCGCCATCCGTTGCTGATCGGCTCGACCCAGAGCCTGGTCGCCACCCGGGCCCTGGTGGCCGAAGCCGATGTGGTGCTGGCGATCGGCACCGAACTGGCCGAGACCGATTACGACATCACTTTCGCCGGTGGCTTCGAGATTCCCGGCGCGTTGTTGCGCATCGACATCGATCCCGACCAGACCGTGCGCAACTACCCACCAAAACTGGCGCTGGTGGCCGACGCCCAAAATGCCGCCCGGGCATTGCTCGATGCATTGAACCGTCGCGTGCCCGGCGCGGGCGACGACAATTGGGGCGCGGTTCGTGTCGAACGGCTGCGGGTTGAACTCGATCAGCAATGGGACGTCCCGACCCGCGCCCAGACGGTGTTTCTCGACACGGTATTGCAGGCATTGCCCGACGCGGTGTTCGTCGGCGATTCCACCCAGCCGGTCTACACCGGCAACCTCACCTTCAATCCCGAACGCCCGCGCCGCTGGTTCAACTCGTCCACCGGCTACGGCACCCTCGGCTACGCATTGCCGGCGACGATCGGCGCCTGGCTTGGCGGTGTCGACAACGGTCATGGTCGCCCGCCCGTGGTGTGCCTGATCGGTGACGGTGGGTTGCAGTTCACCCTGCCGGAACTGGCCAGCGCCGTGGAAGCGCGCACGCCAGTGATCGTGCTGCTGTGGAATAACCAGGGCTACGAAGAGATCAAGAAATACATGGTCAACCGCGCCATCGAGCCGGTGGGCGTGGACATCTACACGCCGGATTTCATTGGTGTCGCCAAGGCCTTGGGCTGCGTTGCCGAAGCCGTCGATGGCGTGACGCAACTGCATACCGCTTTACTCGCCGCTTGCGACCGGCAGGGTCCGACATTGATTGAAATCGACCAGGCGAACTGGATGGCGCAGGTGGCGAAATGAATTTCCCTACGACGCAAGACGGGCTGTACATCAATGGCGAATGGTTGGCCGGTGCTCAACCGTTGCGAGTGATCAACCCGGCGACCGAGGCACTGCTGACCACGGTGTATGGCGGTGACGAGCCTGTCGTTGATCAAGCCTTGGCGGCCGCTACCCAGGCGTTCGGCCCATGGTCAAGCACCTCGGGCGCCGAGCGTGGCGCGCTGCTGCGCCGTATCGCTGCCGGCGTGCGGGATGCTCGTGAGCGGCTGATGCATTTGCAATCGAGCAACAACGGCAAGCCGCTGTTCGAAGCGGCCATCGATGTCGACGATGTGGTCGCGACATTCGAATATTACGCCGGCTTGGCCGAAGAACTGGACGCCCGCCAGGACAGCCCATTGGCGTTGCCCAGCGATGATTTCAACGCACGCATCCGCCGAGAGCCTTGCGGTGTGGTCGGCTTGATCGTGCCGTGGAATTTCCCGATGGTCACCACCGCCTGGAAACTCGCCCCGGCGTTGGCCGCCGGCTGCTGCGTGGTGCTCAAGCCTTCGGAAGTCACGCCGTTGCCGGAGCTGGAACTGGCCTCGATCATCGCCGGATGCGGCTTGCCCGATGGTGTGTTCAACCTGGTCTGTGGCACGGGCCTGGCCGTTGGTGCGCCGCTGGCGTCGGACCCGCGGGTGGCGAAGATTTCCTTCACCGGCAGCAACGCGGTGGGCGTGCAAGTGATGCAACGGGCGGCGGAAACGGTGAAGGGCGTGAGCCTGGAACTGGGGGGCAAATCGTCCTTGCTGGTACTGGCCGACGCCGACCTCGACCTGGCGGTGGAACTGGCCTGCGGTGGTGGTTTCTTCAATGCCGGGCAGATGTGTTCGGCCACCACTCGGGTGTTGGTCGCCGATGAGTTGGCCGATGAGTTCCTGCAACGGCTCAAGGCGCGGACCGAGGCGATCCGCGTGGCCGATCCATTCGATCCCGCTGTGGAGATGGGCGCGCTGGTCAACCAGGCGCAGTACCAGCGGGTGCTGGGGCACATCGATCGCGGCTTGAGCGCCGGGGCGACGCTGGTCTGCGGTGGTCAACGACCTGCGCACCTGTCGCGCGGCTTTTTTTTACAGCCGACCCTCTTCACCAACGTGCCCTTGGACAGTGCGTTGTGGTGCGAAGAGATTTTCGGGCCGGTGCTGTGCGTGCGCAGTTTCAGCTCCCAGGAGGAGGCGATTGCCCTGGCCAACGACAGCCGTTTCGGGTTGGTGGCCAGCGTGGTTGGCCGCGATGTCGAGGCGGCCGGGAAGGTCGCCGATGCCTTGCAGGCGGGGCTGGTGTGGATCAACGCCCCGCAAGTGATTTTTCCCCAGGCCGCTTGGGGCGGTTACAAGCAGAGCAGCCTGGGCCGTGAGTTGGGGCCTTGGGGGCTGGCCGCGTTCCAGGAAATCAAGCACGTGATCCGGGCCGTCTGACGGCCCGTTATTCGGTCACGCATGCCTCGAAAAAAGGCATGCGCCACGGACATGGCTCCAATGAGTTTTTTTCGATAGTCAGGGATTTTGCACAACCTCAGGATGGCCGCAGACAGCGGCGAAGCCCTTGCAATACGGGGCTTTGGCCGTCGTTGAACGGTGCGGGCGCAACAGGTTTTACCCACCTCATACCTAGAAGAACAAAGGGAGTCCTCCATGGGCGAGCATGATCTGAACAGACGTCAATTCATCAAGACCGCGAGTGTGGTGTCGGTCGCGGCGGCCGCCATGAGCGTGCCTTTCATCAGTGCCCGGGCCAGCGACACGCGGTTTGTCGGCAAGACCCTGCGCCTGTTGACCTGGTCCGATGACACCGGGTTGGCCGCGCTGCGCAATATCGCTGCGACGTTCGAGGCCAAGACCGGGGCCAAGGTCATTGCCGACCGCACCGGCAGCACCTCGGAAATGGTCGCCAAGCTCAAGGCCGGTGGCGACCGCCCGCAGTACGACATCATCACCCTCGCGGGCGTGGGTGCCGAGGGCCTGGCCGCCGCCGGGTTGCTGGAAAAACCTGACCTCAATCGCATTCCCAACCTGGTCGACGTACCGGCTCAATACCGCACGGGCGCAGGCGGGCATGGCATCGGTTACCTGTTGTGGTGCAACAGCCTGGTCTACAGCACTCGCACCTTGAAGCAGGCGCCGGACAGCTACGCCGCGCTGTGGGATGCGGAGCTGGCGCCGAATATCTTCCTGCCGCCGCCGAACTGGACCGAGGCCATGGACCTGATCATCATCGCCGCGAAGCTGGCCGGCGGTGACGAACACAACATCGAGCCCGGGTTCAAGAAACTCGCGGAGCTCAAGGACCGGGTGATGACTCTCGGCGAGAACCCCAACCAGATCGCCGAACTGTTCCGCACCGGTTCCCTGGACATGGGCGGGTTGTACGCGCCGGCGTTCTTCCCCAAGCAGATCCGCGACCCGGCCTATGGCCTCGGCGCGACGTTCGGCATGAAGGAAGGTTTCTACACCGACCTGATGCTCTCGGTCATGCCGAAAAACCGCCCGGGCGATACCGACCTGGCCTACGCCTTCATCGACCACTCCCTTGACCCGCTGGTGCAGGGCAAGATGGCCGAAGACATCTTCAACGGCCCGGTCAACGCCAAGGCCATCATCTCCGCCGAAGCGCGCAAGAGCCCGTACATCCTCACGCCCGAGCAAATCGCCGACAAGGCAATCATGCACGACAACGCCTTCCTCGCCACGGTGCATGACCAGTGGATCCGCCGGTACACGGAAATCTTCTCCTCCTGATTGCAACCCATAAACCCATGAAGGAGCGAGCCTGCTCGCGAAAGCGGTGGGTCAGTTGATGGGGATGTTGGCTGTGCTGCCGTCTTCGCGAGCAAGCTCGCTCCCACAGGGATTGGGGTGTGCTCGGATTTTGCGGCACACCGAAGACCTGAGTGTGGGAGCGAGCTTGCTCGCGAAGGCGGTGGGTCAGTTGATGGGGATGTTGGTTGTGCTGCCGTCTTCGCGAGCAAGCTCGCTCCCACAGGGATTGGGGTGTGCTCCGGATTGGTGGCATACCGAAGACCTGAGTGTGGGAGCGAGCTTGCTCGCGAAAGCGGTGGGTCAGTTGATGGGGATGTTGGCTGTGCTGCCGTCTTCGCGAGCAAGCTCGCTCCCACAAGGGATTGGGGTGTGCTCCGGACTGGTGGCACACCGAAGACCTGAGTGTGGGAGCGAGCTTGCTCGCGAAAGCGGTGGGTCAGTTGATGGGGATGTTGGTTGTGCTGCCGTCTTCGCGAGCAAGCTCGCTCCCACAGGGATTGGGGTGTGCTCCGGATTGGTGGCATACCGAAGACCTGAGTGTGGGAGCGAGCTTGCTCGCGAAGGCGGTGGGTCAGTTGATGGGGATGTTGGCTGTGCTGCCGTCTTCGCGAGCAAGCTCGCTCCCACAAGGGGTGTGCTCCGGATTGGTGGCATACCGAAGACCTGAGTGTGGGAGCGAGCTTGCTCGCGAAAGCGGTGGGTCAGTTGATGGGGATGTTGGCTGTGCTGCCGTCTTCGCGAGCAAGCTCGCTCCCACAAGGGATTGGGGTGTGCTCCGGATTGGTGGCATACCGAAGACCTGAGTGTGGGAGCGAGCTTGCTCGCGAAAGCGGTGGGTCAGTTGATGGGGATGTTGGTTGTGCTGCCGTCTTCGCGAGCAAGCTCGCTCCCACAAGGGATTGGGGTGTGCTCCGGATTGGTGGCATACCGAAGACCTGAGTGTGGGAGCGAGCTTGCTCGCGAAAGCGGTGGGTCAGTTGATGGGGATGTTGACTGTGCTGTCGTCTTCGCGAGCTGGCTCGCTCCCACAGGGATTGGGTTGTTTTGAGAGTGTATTTGTTCTGTCGTTTTCCACTGACGAGACCTTGCCATGGAACATCAACCGTTAACCCATCCGCAGAGCGTCGCGCCGGCGCGTTCACGGCGCGATATTTCGCCGACGGCGCGCGCATGGTTTTTTCTTTCGCCGTCGATGTTGTTTCTCGGCGTGCTGGTCGCCGCCAGCCTGTTGGTGCTGCGCATGAGCGTCGGCACCAAGGGCGCTGAATGGAGCGGCTTCAGCCTGGCCAGCTATGGGCAGTTGTTGGAGCCTTATTACCTCAAGTCCCTGCTGCTGACCTTGCGCCTGGCGCTGATCAGCGCAGTGATCGCCGTGCTCCTGGCGATTCCCGTCGCCTACACCATGTCGCGGCTGGCTTCGCCGTTGTTGCGACGGGTGTTCCTGGCGGCGGTGCTGTTGCCGTTGTTGGTCAATCTGTTGCTGCAAAGCTATGGTTGGCTGGTCATCCTCGGCCCTGCCGGGATGCTCAATCAGGCATTGATGGGCCTGGGGCTGATCAAGCGTCCGCTCATGCTGCTTTACAACCAGAACGGCGTGCTGATGGGCCTGGTCCAGACCGCATTCCCGCTGGCCGTGCTGCCCATCGCCAGTGCCATGCGTGGTGTTGCCCGCAGTTATGAAGAGGCCGCCGCCACCCTCGGCGCCAGCCGTTTCCAGGTATTCCGCCAAGTGGTGCTGCCCATGAGCCTGCCGGGGATCATCACCGGCGCGACGCTGGTGTTTGCCTACAACGCCAGCAGCTTTGTCGTGCCGCTGCTGTTGGGCGGTAGACGGGTGCCGATGTTGGCGGTGATGGTCCACGATCAGATTGCTCCGCTGATGAACTGGCCCGCCGCTTCTGCCGCCGGTGTGGTGTTGATCGTCACCACGCTGCTGATCATGACCCTTTCCGAGTATTTCACTGGCCGTCGTCGGCGGATGCTGGAGGCTTCGCAATGAGCGTAATGAGTAAAAAACGCCAGGCGTTGTTGCCCGGTGAAACCGGCCGTGTGGCGGGGCTGCTGTCAGGTTTCATCCTGCTGCTGGCGGTGCTGCCGATCCTGACCATGATCGTCATGTCCTTCAGCGGCGCGGCGAACCTGGACTTTCCACCGAGCAGCTACAGCCTGCAATGGTACAGGGCGGCCTGGCACACCTTCGTCTCGCCGGACGCCAGCGATGTGCTGAGCCTGGGCCAGGCCATGGGCACCAGCCTGTTGGTGGCCTGCCTGACGATGATCTTCGCCACGCTGATCGCCGTGCCGGCGGCCTACGCCCTGACCCGTTGCGAGTTCCGTGGCAAGGCCGTGGCGCTGCAACTGATGTCGCTGCCGCTGGTGTTTCCCATGGTGGTGCTCGGCTTGGCGTTGCTGCTGGTATTCGACAGCCTGCCGTTCCAGATGAGCACCTCGCGGTTAGTGATCGCCCACGTGATCCTGGCCCTGCCGTTCGTGGTGAAGAACTGCACCGCCGCCATGCTCGGCATCGGCAACGAAATCGAAGAGGCCGCACGCATGCTCGGCGCGACACCGCGCCGGGCCATCGTCGACGTGGTGGTGCCGTTGATGAAGTCGGGGATTCTCGCCGGGATGCTGCTGGCGTTCATCGTCTCGTTCAACGAATTCACCGTGACCTATTTCCTCTACACCATCGATGTCATGACCGTGCCGATCTGGATGTACAGCCGCACCGTGTCGTCGCTGGACCCCACCGTTTTTTCGTTTGCCGTGCTCATCGTGCTGATCGACTTCGTGCTGATCTGGGCATTGGAGAAACTGGTGGGCGAGGGCGGTGTTTCCTTTTGATTTCGAGGTGAAGACATGACTGGACTGATACTGGAAAACGTCGAGAAACACTACGGCTCGGCCTGCGCGGTCAGGGACGTGAACCTGCATTTGCCCGAGGGCAAGCTGGTGTGTTTTCTCGGGCCTTCGGGCTGCGGCAAGACCACATTGCTGCGCATGATCGCCGGCCTGGAAAGCCTCAGCGGCGGCGAAATCCGCCTGGACGGCGAAGACATCGGCCACACCCCGGCGCATCTGCGCAACTTCGGCATGGTGTTCCAGTCGCTGGCGTTGTTCCCGCACATGACCGTCGGCGAGAACATTGCCTACCCGTTGAAACTGCGAGGCGTGGGCAAGGCCGAGCAACAGGCGCGGGTGGTGGAGTTGCTGGAGCTGATCCAGCTCCAGGCGATGATCGACCGGCCGGTGGCGAAACTCTCCGGCGGCCAGCGCCAGCGCGTGGCGATTGCCCGGGCCATCGCCGCCCGCCCGAAAATACTGTTGCTGGACGAACCGCTCTCGGCCCTGGACGCCAAGTTGCGCGAGTCGATGCAAGTGGAAATCCGCCAACTGCAACAGCGCCTGAACATCACCACCATCCTGGTGACCCATGACCAGCGCGAAGCCATGACCATGGCCGACATCGTCGTGGTGTTGGGTGAGCATCGCGTGCAGCAGGTCGGCACGCCGATCGAGATCTATCGGCACCCGGCCAATGAATTCGTCGCTGATTTCATCGGTTCCGGCAACATCTTTCCCGCGACTTCCCTGGGCAACGGGCGGGTCGGGCTGCCGGGCGGGGACACGCTGGAAGTGCCGGCCAGCCTTGGCGTCAACCCAGGGGAAAGGATCAAGCTGCTGGTGCGTCCCGAAGACGTGCAGCTGTCATCGCCCCAGGCCTCGGCGGGTAACCGCTTGCTCGGAAAAGTGCTGTTCGTGCGGGACATCGGGGCGACCGTCGAGACCACAGTGGAATGTTCCGGGGTCTCGTTCACGGCGCTGAACACGCCGTGCCAGGGCATCGAACTGGGCATCGGGCATGCAGTGTCGGTGACGGTGCCGGCGCAGGCGTGTCGGTTGCTGAGTGCCTGAGGTCAAGGGGTGAGCTGCATCTACTGGCCTCTTCGCGAGCAAGCTCGCTCCCACAGGAGATCTTCAGTGAACACAAATTCTCTATTCACAACCGATCAACTGTGGGAGCGAGCTTGCTCGCGATGAGGCCGGCCCAGTCAGCACAAAGTCTGGATCAAACAGTCATCCGCAACCGCGCCAGATCCCGCAACGGCGGCGCGCCAAACAAGCGGCTGTACTCGCGGCTGAACTGCGAAGGGCTTTCATACCCCACCCGATACCCCGCCGCCGACGCTTCCAGCCCTTCGGCCAGCATCAGCCGACGGGCTTCCTGCAAGCGCAGTTGCTTCTGGTACTGCAACGGGCTCATGGCCGTCATGGCCTTGAACCGATGGTGCAAGGTCGAGACGCTGAGATTCACTTCCCGAGCGAGGTCATCGATGCGCAACGGTTGTTCGAAATGGCCGTTGAGCCATTTGATCGCCTGGCTGATGCGATGGCTCTGGCTGTTGGCAATGGCGATTTCATACAGCCGATAGCCTTGCGGGCTGCGCAGCAGGCGATAGAGGATTTCGCGGCGCACCAGGGGCGCGAGCATGGCGATGTCCTTCGGCGTATCGAGCAGGCGCGCCAGGCGCAGTACGGCGTCAAGCATCGGCGTGTCCAGGCGTTCGACATACAGGCCGCGACCGGCCGGGCGAGTCGGCACGCCCAGGGGGCCGGCATCGGCGATCAGCGCGGTGATTTCCGCCGGGTCGATGTCCAGGCGCAACGCCAGGATCGGCTGCTCGGGCGAGACGTTGGCGATGCAACCGCTCAACGGCATCGACACCGAGACCACCAGGTAATGCAGCGGGTCGTAGTTGAACAATTCATCCGCCAGGCGCACCTGCTTGCTGCCCTGGGCCATGATGCACAGGGCCGGTTGCGCCAGCACCGGGGCGAACTTGTGCGGCTGGCTGTGGCGCGACAGATGCAACGAGCCGATGGCCGTGGCGTAGCTGCCGTCTTCGCTGGTGTTGCGGTCGATGATCGACGCCAGTTCGGCGCGCTGTTGTTCCAGGTACGTGTCCAGCGGGACGTGGGCGTGATCGAGTGGCGACATGCCGGAATCCTCAACGAATACAGGGGCGATGTAGCAAAGCTTATGTTTGTGCAAGGCGCGGCGGTAGTCACATCCTGTTGAAAGCTTGCCTGATCCTGCAAGGCTGGCGCCTGCAGGACCGTGCAACGCGGTTGAAACTTGCTTGAAACCTTTTGTTTCAACTTCCTGTGTTCAACTCATGTCGAGGCCGGATTCGGGGTTGGCGAGGGGCAGGATTGTGCAATGGGTCGGCAGGAATCGACTAACGAAGCTGGCGTCGCGGCGCTTAACCTTTGATCCTGTCGCAGCCTGTCCCCGGCTGCACAACGGATTACCTGGGAGGGTTGAACATGACTACACACATCCCCGTCAGCCACATGGCTTTCGTCCGGGCCCGCACCGGCTGTTCCAAGCCGTTGGGTGCACGCCTCAGCACGCTGATCGCGCCCTCGCGCCAGGCGCCCGGTTGCCTGCACTTTGCCTTGCAGCAATCGCAATGCGACGCCGATCTGTGGCTGGTGTCCGGGCTGTGGGTCAACCAACAGGCGATGGACGCCTATTTCAACTCACCGGCCATGGCGATCTTCGCCGAGCTGGTACAGGACCTGGTGGTGAGCAGCCTGGATTTTCATACCTTCCGGGAAGTGTCTGCCGTCCAGGCGACCGAAGGGTGCATGGCGAAGGTACACAAACTGGCCGGTTGAAGGTTTAATGACGGTCATTTTCCATCGCCAGGATGCGCACTATGGCACGCAAAGCCTTTGAAACGTTTGAAGCTGTTTCCGCTGTTGTTCCCAAGGAAGGTGGCGGCTATTACGCAGCCATCGCCACCAAGGCCATCGGTGGCTCAGGTGCGCCGCGCTTCAACAAAGTGCTGGAAGAGCAGGTGTTCGAGACCGCTACCAAGGCCGATGAAGCGGCTGCGGTGCAGTTGACTCACCTGCAGGGTGTCGACGACGAGGGTGGGTTGGTCTGGTAAACCAGCCTCCTGGGGATCGCTTTTGTGGCGAGGGAGCTTGCTCCCGCTGGGACGGTCCGACGCTTCGGGCGTAGCGGCCCCAGGATTTTACGGTCGCTTCGCAACCGAGCGGGAGCAAGCTCCCTCGCCACAGGGGATCGCGCTGCTTCTACTTGGGGCGATGCATCTTGAACAACGCCTCCGGCCCCAGCTGGAAATAATCCGCCGGCCCGCCACCACGCAAGATCGGCTCGGCGGCTGCGGTGTCGTAGACCCCATCCTTCAGCAGCCACTTTGCGATGTGCACGGCGACCACTTCGCCGAGGATCAGCCAGCTCGGCACCAGCGCCTTGTCGGCCCGTTGCAATTGAATGATCTGCGTGACCTTGCACTCGAAGGACACCGGGCTCTCGGCCACGCGGGGTACCTGGATCACTCGCGGCGCCGCCGGCGTCAGGCCCGCCAGCTCGAATTCGTTGACCTCGGGCGCGACCATCGCGCAACTCTGGTTCATCTGCTCGGCCAACGGGCGCGTGGCCAGGTTCCAGGCGAATTCGCCGGTCTGTTCGATGTTGTTCAGGCTGTCTTTGCGCCCGACGCTGGAGAAGCCAATGATCGGCGGGACGTAGTTGAAGGCGTTGAAGAAACTGTAGGGCGCCAGGTTCAGGCGACCTTCGCCATCTTGTGAAGAAATCCAGCCGATGGGCCGTGGGCCGACGATGGCGTTGAACGGGTCGTGGGGCAGGCCGTGGCCGTTGGCGGGTTCGTAGAAATGAATGTCGTCGGGCATGAGAGTGCGCAAGTCCGGTGCTATTTGGAGGGATCCGAGGATAGTGCAGCGATCAGCCCGTTTTGTCAGCACCTCAAAACCTGGTGGGAGCGAGCTTGCTCGCGATGGCGTCAGGTCAGCCAGCATTGATGTTGGCTGACACACCGCTATCGCGAGCAAGCTCGCTCCCACAAGGATTTAGTGATGACTGGGATTAGTTGGTAGACGCCGCATCCGCGCGGTCGGCGCCATCCGCGGCGACGGCAGGCTCGATGGCATGGTTTTCATCTTTCTTGGCAACAACGGCGGAACCGGCGCGCTCGTGACCGCTGGCGATAAAAGCGGCGGTCCCGGTGCGGTCGAAGCCGTCGTCGGCAAAGGCACTACTCGCCAGTACGGAGAGGGTCAGGGCGAAGATCAGTCTGGTTTTCATGGTCATGCTCCAATCAATGTTTGATGGAGGTGAGAATGAAGCGCCGCCATTAAGTGGGAATTAATCTCACAAAGCGGAACGAAAAAGGGGCGAACCTATCAAGGTTCGCCCCTTCTGTTTTTGCGACCGGGATATCAGTCCGTCACGATCCGCGAATGCTTGCGGGTGTCTTTCATGGTGATGTACACCAACAGCGACACGGCGATGCAGGCCGTCACGTACCAGTAGTAGCCGGTTTCCATGCCAATGCTCTTGAACCACAGCGCGATGTATTCAGCGGTGCCGCCGAAGATCGACACGGTGAGTGCGTAGGGCAGGCCGACGCCCAGGGCGCGGATTTCGGTGGGGAACAGCTCGGCTTTTACCACGGCGTTGATCGAGGTGTAGCCGCTGACGATGATCAGCGCCGCCATGATCAGGAAGAACGCGCCCCACCAGGTCTGGATGGTGTGCAGGGTGGTCAGGATCGGCACGGTGAACAGCGTGCCCAGGATACCGAAGGCAATCAGGATCGGCCGACGACCGATCTTGTCCGACAGCCCACCGATGACCGGTTGCAGGCACATGAACAGGAACAGCGTGGCGGCGGAAATGGTGGTGGAGTCGGAGATGCTCATGCCGACGGTGTTCACCAGGTATTTCTGCATGTAGGTGGTGTAGGTGTAGAACGCCAGCGTGCCGCCCATGGTCAGGCCGACCACGGTCAACAGTTCCTTGGGGTGGCGCATCAAGGTGCGCATGGCGCTTTCCTTGGCCTTTTCTTTCTTGGTGAACGATTCGGTTTCTTCCATGCCACGTCGCAGGTACAGCGCGACGATCGCACACAGCGCGCCGATGGCGAACGGGATGCGCCAGCCCCAGGCGTACAGCTGCTCGGTGGTGAGGAATTGTTGCAGCACGATCAGCACGCCGAGGGCGATGAGCTGGCCGGAGATCAGCGTCACGTATTGGAAGCTGGAGAAGAAACCGCGACGCTCCTTGGTCGCCATCTCGCTCAGGTAGGTCGCTGAAGTGCCGTACTCGCCACCCACCGACAAACCCTGGAGCAGGCGGGCGAACACAAGCAGGATCGGCGCGCCGACGCCGATGGTTTCGTAGCCCGGGCTCAGGGCGATGATCAGCGAGCCGAAGCACATCAGGTACACCGAGGCCATCAGTGCACGTTTGCGACCGGCGCGGTCGGCGTAAAGGCCCATCAGCCAGCCACCGATCGGGCGCATCAGGAAGCCCACGGCGAAGATCGCGGCGGTGTTGAGCAATTGGGCGGTGGTGTCGCCCTTGGGGAAGAAGACTTTGGCGAAGTACAACGAGAAAGCGGCGTAGACGTACCAGTCATACCACTCGACCATGTTGCCGACCGAGCCGCTGAAGATCGATTTGATCCGGCTGGCGGTGGTTCTTTCACGGGCGGGCACGGCAGCCGACCCGATGGGCAGGGCGTTGGAGTTATCCATTGAAGGATCCTTCGTTTAATTGTTTTTGTGGAGCGCGTTGGAACGCAGCCTGCCAGGGCTATAGCAGGAGCTGTGCCAGGTGGCGGAGGGCCGGTCTAGAGGGGGCGGCGGTGTTGCGTCGGCGGAAATCCGCTCATTGTGGTTGGGGGTGTGGGCGGGAATCCGCTTATGCCGGAAGAGGTTGTCGTCTGTACCGGCCCTTTCGCGAGCAAGCTCGCTCCCACAGGGTGATGTGCACACCGGACGGAAATGTGGGAGCGAGCTTGCTCGCGATGAGGCCAGTACAGCCGCCAAAAAATAGCGACCTTACAAAAACATCTCCCGACTCAACCCATGCCGCTGCATCTTCTCATTGAAGGTGCGGCGCGGCAGTTGCAGCTCTTCGAGCACGGCTTTCACATCACCCTTGTGCCGGGTCAGGGCGGCGCGCAGGCATTGGGCTTCGAAGGCTTCCTGTTGGGCCGCGAGGGATTGGCCCGGTTCGGTGTCCAGGGCGGGCAGTTGGTCCAGGCCCAGCACCTGGCGCTCGGCGACGTTGGCCAATTCGCGCACATTGCCCGGCCAATCATGGCTGAGCAGATGGCTCAGTTGCGGGCCGCTCAAGGGGACGGCGGGGCGACCGAGGCGTTCGGCGGCGCTGTGGGTGAAATGCTCGAACAGCAGCGGAACATCTTCACGTCGTTCCCGCAACGGCGGCAGGCGCAGCTCGGCGATGTTCAGGCGATAGGCCAGGTCTTCACGAAAACGCCCGGCCCGGGCCTCGTCCAGCAAGTCGGGTTTGGTGGCGGCGATGATGCGCAGGTCGACGTTGATGCTCTGGTTGGAACCCAGGCGTTCGAGTTTCTTTTCCTGCAACACACGCAGCAACTTGGCTTGCTGGGCCAGCGGCATGCTTTCGATTTCATCGAGGAACAATGTGCCGCCGTCGGCGTATTCGAGCTTGCCGATGCGCTTGCCCTGGGCGCCGGTAAAGGCGCCGCTTTCATGGCCGAACAGTTCGGCCTCGAACAACGGTTCGGGGATGGCCGCGCAGTTCAGGGCCACGAAAGGTTTGCTCGCCCTTGGGCCGAAGTCGTGCAGGCAGCGGGCAACCAGTTCCTTGCCACTGCCGGTTTCGCCGCGGATCAACACGTTGACCGGCAGTGTTGCCAGGTCCAGCACCTGGCGCCGCAGGTTTTGCAGTGAGCGAGAGACGCCAAGCAGGGTGGCGTCGAGCTTGGCGCGGGCATCGGCCTGTTCGTGCAGCCGGCGGTTTTCCAGAATCAGGAAGCGCTTGTCCAGCGCCCGGCGCAAGCTGCCCAGCAGCGCTTCGGGGCTGAAGGGTTTTTCGAGGAAGTCATAGGCCCCGTCGCGCATGGCCTCCACGGCCATCGGCACGTCACCATGGCCGGTCAGCAGAATCACCGGCAGGTCCGGGTCACGCCTGCGTATTTCGGCCAGCAACTCCAGGCCGCCCAGCCCGGGCATGCGCACGTCGCTGAGGATCACCCCGGGAAAGTTTTCCGGCAGCTTCGCCAGGCATTCTTCGGCGCGACTGAACAATTGCACCTGGAACCCCGACAGGCTCAGCCATTGCTCGACAGCCGTGCGAATGCTGCTTTCGTCATCGACGACTATGACCGAATCAAGCATGCAATTGCGCCTCCTGAACGATGGGCAAGGTCACGCAGAATACCGCGCCGTGTTCATGATTGTCCGCCGTCAAGCGCCCGCCGGATTCATGGATGATCGCAAACGAAACCGCCAGCCCCAGGCCGAGGCCATCGCCTACGGCCTTGGTGGTGAAGAAGGGGTCGAACACTTGCGCCAGATGTTCCTCGGCGATCCCGGTGCCGCTGTCGCTGACGGTCAGGCGCCACAATTGGTCATCGGCCTCCAGGCGCACTTCCAGGCGCTTGAGGGGTTGGTCGGTCATGGCGTCGAGGGCGTTGCGCAGCAGGTTGATCAGTACCTGTTCGAGGCGGATTGCGTCGCCACGCACCCACGCCGGCCGGGTCAGGTGCAACACGGTACTGACGTTTTCGTCCCGCAGGCGCGTTTCCAGCAATTGCAGGGCCTGGTCCACCACCGCCGCCAGGTCCAGGCGTTCGCGCAGGCCGCTGGGGCTTTTGCGGGCGAAGGTTTTCAAGTGGCCGGTGAGGGCGGCCATGCGGGTCAGCATGTCGTCCACCGGCTTGAGGGCTTTGTAGGCGTCGTCGACGCGGCCATGGTCCAGCAGCAGGCGCAGGGTGGCCAGTTGCATGCGCTGGGCGGTCAATGGCTGATTGATTTCGTGGGCCAGCGCGGCGGACATCTGCCCCAGGGCGGCGAGCTTGGCCGATTGCACCAAACCGTCCTGGGCGGTGTGCAATTCCCGGGTGCGCTCGTCCACCAGTCGTTCAAGTTCCTCGCGGCTGCGTTGGCGCAACCTTGCCAGGCGCCAACGCTGGTTGAGAAACAGCAGGAGGAACACCAGCGCCAGCCACAACCCGGCGGCGGCGAGGCCGGCGTTGCGCAAGTCCTCGAAGGCGATCTGCGGGCGACGCAGCAAGTGCAGGGTCCAGCCCTCGGCCGTCAACGGCAAGGATTCCCACAGGTAATCCGCCGAGCCATCGGGGGCTTCGACCCGGGCCAGATGACTGTTGTCATCGAAGCGGCGCACCGGCTCATGGACCAGGGCTTGCAACGGTTGTTTGTCGTATTGGCGGGTGGCCTTGAGTTCGGCGCGGTCGTTGTCGGTCAGCGGCTGCAAGTGGCGATAACGCCAGCCCGGGCGGTTGGCGATGAAAATAATGCCCCGGGCATCGCTGACCAGCAGGGTGTCGTTGCCCTGGCGCCATTCGCGCTCCAGCTCTGGAAACTCCAGCTTCACCACCATCGCGCCAAGGAATGCGCCGTCGTCGCCGGTCACGGCGCTGGAGAGAAAGTACCCCGGGATGCCGCTGGTCACGCCCACCGCATAGAACCGTCCAGTGCCCTGGGTGCGGGTCTGGATGAAATAGGGACGGAAACCATAGTTGTGCCCGACGTAGCTGCTGGGCAGGCGCCAGTTACTGGCCGCGACGGCCAGTCCGCTGTGGTCGAGCAGTTCCAATGTGGATGACTGTGCGGCGCCATTGATCTGTTCGAGCTTGCGATTCAGTGCGTCCTGCTGGGCTGGACTGACCGGCCCTTTGAGGGCCGAGCGCAACTGCGGGTCCAACGCCAGCACGGCGGGCAGGGCGCGGTAGCGTTCGATCAGGGTGTGCAACGAATTGGCATACAGCGCCAACTGTTGGCTGGCACGGCTGGCGTCTTCTTCCAAGGCCTCGCGCTCGGCGTGGCGCACGGCGAGGGTGGCGGCAACCGCCGCGCCGGCGAGGATGAGCAAGGTGTACAACGACAGGCGCAAGGTACGGGTGGTCGGCAGCATGCTGGCGTAAACCAGTGGAAAGTCGGGCGGGCACGATAGCATGGCGGTTGCTTCGCGCGATCATGTACTTCGAGCCTGCCGCAGATCGCTGTGGGAACGAGCCTGCTCGCGAAGACGCCGGCACATTCAATATTGATGTCGGCTGACCCACCGCTTTCGCGAGCAAGCTCGCTCCCACAGGGATTGACGGTGGGCCAGTTACTTGAATGATGAATACCGATCATTGTGGCGAGGGCATGGTTTCGGTACACAAAAAAGGCCGGTGGGGTTGTTGCCCCACCGGCCTTTTTTTACTGCGCCAAAATGCCTGTTACTGCACTTCCACCGCCAGGCTCTCGCTGATCTTCTGCTGCCAGATCGCCGGGCCTGTGATGTGCACTGACTCGCCTTTGCTGTCCACGGCGACAGTCACCGGCATGTCCTTGACCTCGAACTCGTAGATCGCTTCCATCCCCAGTTCGGCGAACGCCAGGACCTTGGATTTCTTGATCGCCTGGGCCACCAGGTAAGCGGCACCGCCGACGGCCATCAGGTAGACGGCCTTGTTGTCCTTGATCGCTTCGATGGCGGTCGGGCCGCGCTCGGATTTGCCGATCATGCCCAACAGGCCGGTCTGCTCGAGGATCTGGCGGGTGAACTTGTCCATCCGCGTGGCGGTGGTCGGGCCGGCAGGGCCCACCACTTCGTCACCGACCGGATCGACCGGGCCGACGTAGTAGATGAAGCGGCCCTTGAGGTCCACCGGCAAGGTTTCACCCTTGTTCAGCATCTCGACCATGCGCTTGTGCGCCGCGTCGCGACCGGTGAGCATCTTGCCGTTGAGCAGGACGGTTTCGCCCGGTTTCCAGCTCTGCACGTCTTCCGGGGTCAGGGTGTCGAGGTTCACGCGACGCGCCGACGGACCGGCTTCCCAGACGATTTCCGGGTAGGCGTCCAGCGGTGGCGCTTCCAGCGACGCCGGGCCAGTGCCATCCAGCACGAAGTGGGCGTGACGGGTGGCGGCGCAGTTGGGGATCATGCACACCGGCAGGGAGGCGGCGTGGGTCGGGTAGTCCATGATCTTCACGTCGAGCACGGTGGTCAGGCCACCCAGGCCCTGGGCGCCGATGCCCAGTTGGTTGACCTTCTCGAACAGCTCCAGGCGCATCTCTTCGATACGGTTCTGCGGGCCGCGAGCCTTGAGCTCGTGGATGTCGATGGATTCCATCAACACTTCCTTGGCCATCACCGCGGCTTTCTCGGCGGTGCCGCCGATGCCGATGCCGAGCATGCCCGGTGGGCACCAGCCGGCGCCCATGGTCGGCACGGTCTTCAGGACCCAGTCGACGATGGAGTCGGACGGGTTGAGCATCGCCATCTTCGACTTGTTCTCGGAGCCGCCGCCCTTGGCCGCCACGTCCACTTCCACGGTATTGCCCGGGACGATGGAGTAATGGATGACCGCCGGGGTATTGTCCTTGGTGTTTTTGCGTGCGCCTGCCGGGTCGGCCAGGATCGATGCGCGCAGGACGTTTTCCGGCAGGTTGTAGGCGCGACGCACACCCTCGTTGATCATGTCGTCCAGGCTCATGGTCGCGCCATCCCAACGCACGTCCATGCCCACGCGCACGAACACGGTCACGATGCCGGTGTCCTGGCAGATCGGTCGATGGCCGGTGGCGCACATGCGCGAGTTGATCAGGATCTGCGCCATGGAATCACGGGCCGCCGGCGATTCTTCGCGCAGGTAGGCCTCGTGCATCGCCTGGATGAAATCCACGGGGTGGTAATAGGAAATGAACTGCAGGGCGTCGGCAACGCTCTGAATCAGGTCGTCTTGCTTGATCACGGTCATGAGTCGCGCTCCTCTCTAAGACGGGAACATTTTATGAGGCAGCTTCGAGCTGCAAGCTTCAAGCGGCAAGCTGAAGCAGTACGCGGACTGCTCTGAACTTGTCGCTTGGCGCTTGTCGCTTGGCGCTGACCCCAAGTCAAGGCACGCCGGGCATGCTGGCGCGACGCTAAAAAGGCGCGGCAGTATATCGCAGGCCGGGAAGCCTGTGGGAGCGAGGTTGCTCGCGATCACGCCGGATTGAACCGGTCGCAAGTGAAAACCTGTGGCGAGGGCGCTTGCTCCCGCTGGGCCGGTCCGACGCCTCGGGCGCAGCGGCCCCCGGATTTTGCGGTCGCTGCGCAACCGAGCGGGAGCAAGCTCCCTCGCCACGGGGGTATGGTTGGCGGCGAAAACTGCGTCAATCTGGGCCATTGCTTTGACGCCATTTTTCTGCTCCAGAATTGAATGGTCATTTGTCGAACACGCCACTAAAGTGGCGTCTGGCCTATAGCGTAGGACACCTCTGTCAGTCTCCTTTCCCATGGTGAGTCACCGATTGACCCATAACGCCATTCAACGTCTTCTGCTTAAACGTTTCGCCCTCGCAGCCACGACTTATGCGCTGGCGCTGGTGTTGCTGTGGCTGGCGTTCTTCAGTGGCCATTATCTCGACTCGTTGCGAGGCGTCATCATTGGCAGCCTGCTGGTGGTGCTGTGCCAGGGTGGATTGTTCGCGCTGTTCATCACCGACCGCAACCTGCGGTTCGCCGACCCCAGCCTCACGGAAATACAGGTCTGGATCGGCCTCGGCTGGCAGACCTGGATGATGGCGCACCTGGACCAGGCCCGTGGCGTGTTCCTGGTGTTCTATGTGCTGATCCTGCTGTTCGGCCTGTTCCACCTGACGCGGCGGGCCTTTGTGCGCTGTGCGACGCTGGTGTTCATCAGCTTCACCGGCATCACGCTGTGGGACGGCTACTTTTTCCGGCTTCCCGACCCGACGCTGGCCGGCTTGCAAGTGTGCGTGCTGTTCATCGTGCTGGTGTGGCTGGTCCTGTATGCCCGCTACGTCCAGACCTCGCGCCAACGCATGCGCCAGCGTCGGTTTGCCTTGCAGGCGCACCAGGACACCTTGCGCGGCATGATGCGCCAGCTCGAAGACCTGGTCGCCACCGACGAACTCACCGGCCTGTTCAACCGTCGCCACTTCCTGCGCCTGGCAAGCCGCGAACTCAACACCCTCAGGCCCGGCATCGCCCATGGCCTGGCCTTGATCGACCTGGACCATTTCAAGCGCATCAACGATCTGCATGGCCACGCGGCAGGCGACCAAGTGCTCCAGGCGTTTGCCGGCGTCGCCACGGCCTGCCTGCGCGAAGGTGACGTGCTGGCCCGATACGGTGGCGAAGAATTTGTCATGCTGCTGCCCGCCTGCGATCCCGCACGCCTGACGGCCTGTTGCGAGCGCTTGCGGTTGGCGTTCACCGAGGTTCAGTTGACTGAATGGCGCGTGGGCAGCCTCAGCCTGTCGGTGGGCATGACGATGCTGGACATCGGCGATGACCTGGACAGCGCCTTGCAGCGCGCCGACCAGGCCTTGTACCGTGCCAAGCGCGATGGCCGCAATCGGTGTGCCGCCGCTTGGGAGAATGTCGATGCCTGAGTTGAAAGTCGCCGACCGACAATGGACGGTGGCGGCGGGCGATAACCTGCTGGACGCGCTCAACCGGTCTGGCGTGCCGGTGCCCTACAGTTGCCGTGCCGGCAGTTGTCATGCCTGCCTGGTGCAATGCGTGAGCGGCGATGTGCGTGACAACCGTCCCGATGCGCTGACCCCGGCGCAGCGTGATCAAGGTTGGCGGCTGGCATGCCAATGCCAGGTCATCGAAGACGTGCAGATCCATACCTTCGACCCACGGCGCGACGGCCAGGCCGCCGAGGTGGCGGCGGTGGATTGGCTCGGCGCCGAAGTCCTTCGCTTGCGCATTACGCCGCAGCGACCATTGCGTTATCGAGCCGGGCAACACTTGGTGCTGTGGGTCGGCGACGTCGCCCGGCCGTATTCCCTGGCGAGCCTGCCCGAGGAAGATCGCTTCCTGGAGTTTCACCTCGATTGTCGCGCGCCGGGGCAATTCGTCGATGCGGTGCGACAACTCAAGGCCGGCGACCCGATCCGCCTCGGTGAGCTGCGTGGCGGCGCGCTGCATTACGATCCCGATTGGCATGACAAGCCGCTGTGGCTGCTGGCGTCCGGCACGGGGCTGGGGCCGCTGTTCGGCATCTTGCGCGAAGCGTTGCGCCAGCAGCATCAAGGCACGATTCGGCTGATTCATGTGGCGCGCGATGCCGCCGGTCACTACTTGGAAAAACCCTTGGCGGCGTTGGCGGCCAAGCATCCAAACCTGAGCATCGAGCTGCTGACGTCTGCCGAGGCCCCAGGCGCACTCGCGCAGTGGCGCCTGGCTTCGCGCCAGACCCAGGCGTTGGCCTGTGGCCATCCGGATTGGGTCGAGGCGTTTGCCAAGCGCTTGTACCTGGCGGGGTTGCCGCGTAATCAGTTGCTGGCGGATGTGTTTCTTACCCGTGGGAATGGCGGCGTCTGACCGATCGCCATCGCGAGCAAGCTCGCTCCCACACTGGACTTGCGGCGTATACAAAACCCTTGTGGGAGCGCTTGTACCTGGCGGGGTTGCCGCGTAATCAGTTGCTGGCGGATGTATTTCTTACCCGTGGGAATGGCGGCGTCTGACCGATCGCCATCGCGAGCAAGCTCGCTCCCACACTGGACTTGCGGCGTATACAAAACCCTTGTGGGAGCGCTTGTACCTGGCGGGGTTGCCGCGTAATCAGTTGCTGGCGGATGTATTTCTTACCCGTGGGAATGGCGGCGTCTGACCGATCGCCATCGCGAGCAAGCTCGCTCCCACACTGGACTTGCGGCGTATACAAAACCCTTGTGGGAGCGAGCTTGCTCGCGATGGCACCCGTCCAGACACCAAATTTCCATAAGCAGAAACCAGAAAGCCCCGCCATTCACATGGCGGGGCTTTCTGTGTTCAGCAACCGATCATCAAACCATCGGGTCGCCAACGTGCAGGATCTTCATCCCGTTGGTGCCGCCGGTGGTGTGGTAGCTGTCGCCCTTGGTCAGGATGACCCAGTCGCCTTTTTCCACGACGCCGCGCTTGGTCAGTTCGTCGATGGCTTTCTGGCTGACTTCGTGCGGCTCCAGCGAAGCCGGGTCGAACGGAATGGTGTACACGCCACGGAACATCGCGGCGCGCGCCTGGGCTTCGCGGTGCGGGGTGAAGGCGTAGATCGGCACCGAGGAGCGGATGCGCGACATGATCAGCGGGGTGTAGCCACTTTCGGTCAGGGCGATGATCGCCTTTACGCCCGGGAAATGGTTGGCGGTGTACATGGTCGCCAGCGCGATGCTTTCGTCGCAGCGGCTGAATTCCTTGCCGATGCGGTGGCTGGAGGTCTTGCCGGTCGGGTGCTTTTCAGCGCCGATGCAAATGCGCGCCATGGCCTGCACTGCTTCGAGCGGGTAGAGCCCGGCGGCGCTTTCGGCCGAGAGCATGACCGCGTCGGTGTAGTCCAGCACGGCGTTGGCTACGTCGGACACTTCGGCGCGGGTTGGCATCGGGTTCTGGATCATCGACTCCATCATCTGGGTCGCGACGATCACCGCTTTGTTGTGGCGGCGTGCGTGCAGGATGATCTTCTTCTGGATGCCCACCAGCTCGGCGTCGCCGATTTCCACGCCCAGGTCGCCACGGGCCACCATCACGGCGTCGGACGCCTTGATCAGGCCGTCGAGGGTCTCGTCGTCGGCCACGGCTTCGGCGCGTTCGATCTTGGCCACCAGCCAGGCGGTGCCGCCGGCTTCGTCGCGCAGTTGACGGGCGTATTCCATGTCTGCGGCGTCACGGGGGAAGGACACCGCCAGGTAGTCGACTTCCATTTCCGCGGCCAGCTTGATGTCGGCCTTGTCTTTCTCGGTCAGGGCCGGTGCCGTCAAGCCGCCGCCGCGACGGTTGATGCCCTTGTGGTCCGACAGCGGGCCACCGATGGTCACGACGCAGTTCAGTTCGGTGGCGTTGGCGGTCTCGACGCGCATCACCACGCGACCGTCATCGAGCAGCAGCTCGTCGCCCACGCCGCAGTCCTTGACCAGGTCCGGGTAGTCGATGCCGACCACCTGCTGGTTGCCTTCGGTCAGCGGGTGACTGGTGGAGAAGGTGAACTTGTCACCGATCTTCAATTCGATGCGCTTGTTGGCGAATTTGGCGATGCGGATCTTCGGGCCTTGCAGGTCGCCCAGCAGGGCAACGAAGCGGCCGTGCTTGGCGGCGAGGTCGCGCACCAGCTTGGCACGAGCCTTGTGCTCGTCGGGGGTGCCGTGGGAGAAGTTCAGGCGGGCAACGTCCAGGCCAGCCAGAATCAGCTGTTCGAGAACTTCCGGCGAATTACTGGCCGGGCCAAGGGTAGCGACGATTTTGGTGCGACGGACGGACATGCAGGACTCCTCAAGTTCAAGCGCCAGCGAAGGCTACTATGGTCTTTGGGTGTAGTCATTGTTCATATGCACTACTTATTCGTTTCTTTTTCGAAATGAACATTCCTGAAAATTTTTGCGCCTTTAATTACTAAAGCCGAACATTGCTTCTGTGGCGAGGGAGCTTGCTCCCGCTCGGTTGCGCAGCGACCGCAAAATCTCAGGGCCGCTACGCGACCCAGCGGGAGCAAGCTCCCTCGCCACAAGGGCTTGTCCGATCCTCTTTCAGGTTGAAGATTTTTCCACCCGGGTCGATAAAGAGCTCAAGACAGGAGAACCTCCCCATGCGATTCGTGCTTTTTATTGCCTTGGCCCTGAGTATCACGGGCTGCACCCGTTGGTCGATGAACCACCACATGAACCTCGCCTACACGGCCTACGAGCGTGGCGACTGCGACCAGGTGATGCTCGAGCTGTCCAAGGTCGACCGCGCCAGCCGGGCCCGGCGCTACATGCAGCCGGAAGTCTCGATGATGCGCGGCCAGTGCCTGGAGCGTCAGAAGCTGTTCGTCGATGCGGCACAAACCTACCAATTCATCCTCTCCCAGTACCCCACCAGCGAGTACGCCTACCGCGCCCGCGCACGGCTCGAAACCTTGCAGAGCCTGGGCCATTACCCGACCCGCAGCGCCTCGGCGATTCGCCCCACAGCGTTCTGATCTTCATTTATTTGAAACCATCCCTTCGAACCAGTTGTCGACCGATGGCTGGTATCGCATCCGGCTGGCCCTCGCTCGCGCTTGGGCTATAGTTGTACAAGTCGGAAGTAGAGCCTGGACTCTAATTTCGAGGCATCACCTGTCACTGGTAGCCTTTAGCTAGCTCGCTTGCAAGCGTCTGGCGCCGGGGTCGGGGAGAGCGGGCAGGGATGAGCTCGTTCCGAAGCACTGGACTGGCCGCGTCATCGGCCACTCAGAAAGTGATACAAGCCATGTACAAAAAACGGAATATTGCACGACATCAGCTGGCGTATTCTCTTGAAGTGTTCAACGGTATCAACGGGAAACCCATAGGTTTTCTGGGCAACGTTTCGGAAAACGGCCTGATGCTCATCAGCCATTTGCCCTTGATGACCGGCGCGGATTTTGACCTGCGCCTGAAGCTGCCCACCGAGGAAGGGCCGGAGCAGCAGATCCGTTTGAAGGCCCATTGCCTGTGGTGCCACGAGGACGTGACACCGCAGCATTTCGACGCCGGCTTCAGCCTGCAATGGGCGCCGCCGGAGTACGGGCGATTGGTGAGCGCGTTGCAGCAATACTTCAGTTTTTACGAGATGTCGGCCTCGGCATAGGCCCCAGGTTCGGCGGTTGGCATATCCCCTGTGGGAGCGAGCTTGCTCGCGATGGCAGTATGTCAGTGACCTTGATACAGCTGGCCCACCGCTATCGCGAGCAAGCTCGCTCCCACAGGTTTTCCTGCAGGCTTTAGAGGCTCATGCGGCCCTCACCGCTGCACCTTCGCCTCGCCATCGAGCAACCTTTCCAGCAACAACACCCCCATCTCGCCCATCTGGTGTATCGCCAGGGCCAGGTTGCGCGGGGCGCCTTCCAGGTCTTCCGATAAATCCAGGATCAGCGTGCTCACCGAACAGAAGGTTTCGTAGGTGTGCGCGAGCATGCCTTCGGGGCCGGCGTCGGGCGCGACGATGAAGTAGTCCGGTTGTTTGGCAGGCTTCTTGTCGGGCTCGCCGTGGTTGGGCTTGAGGTAGTAGTCGAGGGCTCTTTGGGCAGCTTGCTCGAGCTTTTCGGGGTCGAGGGTTTCGTGGGCGGACAGCGGGTCGGTGTGGGGTGGATTGGGTGTTGGCTTGATCATGTTCACTTTTCCGTAATGGTGGCTGCCACCCGGTTCGCGACTAAACGAGGGGTGGCGGCTGGACGCAGGTTAGTCGACCGGTGGAAAAGCGAAGCCCGGCGCGCCCGAGGGCGCCCTGCGAACAGCCACCATCAAGTGCGGGCAAGGGAGCCCGACTGGATGACGCTTGTGCACATCACTTTAACCACCGGGCGACTAAACCCGATCGCTGAGTTGTCAGCGACGCGGATCACGTTACGGGGCCAGGCCAAGGCACACAAGCCGGCGGATTCTGGCGGATCTGTAGTCCGTTACGCAAGGCGTTGTAGTCAGTTGGAGGGGTTCCTACATTCAGCGTCAAGGCAACTGGACAGCGCTGCGCAAGTTAATGTCTAGAGCTTTTTAGGTTAAAGGTCCCCCGCCTTCTTCCACCCCAGATACAACGTCACCAGCTCGGCCCCCAATTCCCCGGGCCGGGCTTGCAGCACCGCCATCCCATGGGCGCTCAATCGCTCATGCAAGGTCGCCCGTGCGTTCAGGTAGTCCACCGTCCCGCAATAGGCCAGCGCCTCGGGCAAGGTCAGCACCGGCGTCTGCCGCAGCCGGTCCAGCGCTTCTTCGTGCAGGCTTGCCACCAGCACCCGATGCCGTTGCCCCAAGCGTTTGACGGCAGTCAGCAGTTCTTCATCGTCTTCATCCCGCAGGTTGGTCACCAGCACCACCAGCGCCCGGCGTTTCTGGCGGGCCAGCAGTTGGGTGACGGCGCCCTGGTAGTCGGCCGGGTGCTGGCTGCTATCGAGGTCGTAGACGGTGTTGAGCAAGACGTTGAGCTGGCCGGTGCCCTTGACCGGCGCGAGGTAGCGTGGTTGTTCGCTGGCGAAGGTGCTCAGGCCCACCGCATCGCCCTGGCGCAGCGCGGTGTAGCTGAGCAGCAGGCAGGCGTTGAGGGCGTGATCGAAATGCGACAACTCATCGTCCTGGCTGCGCATGCGGCGGCCGCAGTCGAGCATGAAAATGATTTGCTGGTCGCGCTCGTCTTCATATTCCCGGGCGATCGGCGCGCGGTGGCGAGCGGTGGCTTTCCAGTCGATCTGGCGCAGGCTGTCGCCTTCGCGGAATTCACGCAGTTGATGGAATTCCTGGCCCTGGCCCCGTCGTTGCCGCTGGCGGATGCCGAGTTGGCTGAGCCAGTTGTCCACCGCCAGTAGTTGGCCGTCGTAGAGCCGGGCGAAATCCGGGTAGACGCGAGTGCTGCCGATGGCCTCCAGCACGCGCTTTTCGGTCCACAGGCCCATTGGGCTCGGCAGGTTGATTTCGCATTCTTCGAAGCGGAAGTGACCGCGCTTCAGGGGGCGGACGCGGTAGCCGAGCTGGGTGAGCTGGCCGGGTTGTAGTTCCGCCGCAAGAGGGAGGTGTTCGAAGTCCAGGCCATTGGGTACGTGGTCGAAGAGCTGGATCTTCAACGGCTGGGCCAGGTCGTGGCTGATGTCCAGGCGCACGTCGCTCCAGCGGCCGAGGGCCAGGCTGCCGGGCAGTTGCCGCAGGATTCGAGGCGAGGGCAGGCGACGGACGCGCACTGCGTCGAGCATCGCCAAGGCCAGCAACGCCAGCAGCAAGCCCCAGTTGATCGATAGCAGGGTCGAGGGCACGGCGATGCCCAGCGCTTGCAAGGTGCCCAGGATGATGCCGACGGCCAGCAGGATCGCGAGCCAGATCAACAGCAGGCGCGAAGGCTTCATGGGTGCAACTCAATGGAAGGGTGACAACCCAGTGTGGCGAGGGGATTTATCCCCGCTGGGCTGCGCAGCTGCCCCCTGGTTTTGCCTGACACACCGCAAGGGGCCGCTGCGCGGCCAGCGGGGATAAATCCCCTCGCCACGGAAGTCTCCTTTCCAATAAGTTTGTTCATCACCCTATCGATGTTCACAACCGTGGCGCCGACACTTGATCGAGCAACTGCCCCAGCACCTGATCCACCGAAAGCCCCTCGATATCCAGCTCCGGCGCCAGCCGCACGCGATGGCGCAGCACGGCCAGGGCGCAGCCCTTGATGTCGTCCGGCACCACGAACTCGCCGCCGCGCAACAAGGCCCGGGCGCGGGCGCAACGGACCAGGGCGATCGAGGCGCGGGGCCCGGCGCCGATCGTCAGGCCTGGCCAGGTGCGGGTGGCACGGGCCAGGCGCACGGCATAATCGAGCACCTGGTCGTCCATCGGCAGGTCGCTGGCGATGCGTTGCAGCGCTTGCACGTCCTTGGCCTGCAATACCGTGCGCAACGGTTGCACATCGAGCATGTCGGCGCGGGTCGAGCGGCTGACCTGGCGCACCATGTCCAGTTCCTGGTCGGCATCGGGGTAGTCCATGCGGACCTTGAGCATGAAGCGGTCGAGCTCGGCTTCCGGCAGCGGGTAGGTGCCTTCCTGTTCGATCGGGTTCTGGGTGGCGAGCACCATGAACGGCTGGGCGATCGGCAATGCGCGGCCTTCGAGGGTGACCTGGCGCTCCTGCATGGCTTCGAGCAGCGCCGCCTGGGTCTTGGCCGGCGCGCGGTTGATCTCGTCGGCCAACAACAGGTTGGTGAACACCGGGCCCTTGCGCAGCTTGAATTGCTCGGTCTGCAAGTCGTACACCGCGTGGCCGGTGACGTCGCTGGGCATCAGGTCGGGCGTGAACTGGATACGCGCGAACTCCCCGCCGAAACAGCGGGCCAGGGCGCGCACCAGCAGCGTCTTGCCCAGCCCCGGCACGCCTTCGAGCAGGACATGGCCGCCGGCGATCAGCGCCGTGAGCACATCGTCGATCACCGCGACCTGGCCGACCACGGCCTTGTGCAGCTCGGTGCGGATCGCCTGGGCCAGTTGACTGGCGCGCTGGCGTTGCTGGGCGGCATGGGCCTGGCCGTCTGAAGGTTCGTTCTGTTCAGTCATAAGGCATTCCTGAGGGTTTGCAAAAGGGCGACCTGGCGGCAGAACTCGGCGCTGGACAGGCGTTGTTTCGGTCGAGGGCTGAGGGCCTGGCTGATGGCACGCGTAGGCTGTCGGGTCAGGCGGGCGAGCACTTGCCATTGTTCGGCGACGACCAGTTGTTCGAAACCGGGATGAAGCTGGCGCGCCCGACGCATGACATCCTGCTGCAGGGTCTGCAGCAGGTGGTGCTGGCCGCTGTGACGCAGGTGGAAGGCGGCGCTGGCTTGCAGGTGCTCCTGCAGTTGGCGCCGGGCCTTGGACGCCGGTTGTTGCAGCGGGCCATGACGCACCGCCGAGCGCCAGAGCCAAAGGGCAATCAAGGCCAGAAGCGCCACGATGGCTTGGGGAAAGTAGCGCAGCAGCAGGGTCAGCAGGTTGTCATGGTCGGTATTGAACAGCAGCGTCACGTCCGTGTCGGCGCTCAGGTACCAGAGCAGCCAGGCATTGTCATACTGGTCGATGTGATCGTTTTTCCACAGCTCGGCATCGGTGAGCACGGTGATCGTGCCCTGGCCGTAGTTCAGTTGCATCAAGTGGGTCGACGCCTCGCTGTTGGCCCACGCCTGGGCGAGGTTCAGCGGGTCTTCAAGGTGGAAGTCCGTGTCGAAGCCGAGGTAGGCCGGCGCCTCTTCGTCTTCCAGGTACAGTTTCGTCAACTCGGGGTGAGGATCCTTGATCAGCTCCGGCTCCGGTGCCTTGAGGTCCTTGCTCAGCAGTTGGCGCAGGCGCACGCGGTCCAGCAGCAGGTCGCCGCTGCTGTTTGTGCTGTCGTCCCACAAGGCTTCGGCGACAAACAGCAGTCGGCCGCCGGCGCGGGTCCAGTTCATCACTTGGTCGACGCTCCGTGGCGTCATGTTGCTTCGCTCACCCAACAGCAACAGTGTGCGTTGGCGCGGTTCCAGCGTCGGCAGGACGTCCAGGCTGTTGGCGTGCTCGACCTTGATGCCTTGCTGGCGCAAATAATGTTCCGCGGCCAGGTAAGGATTGGCCTGGGCTTCAGGGGACGGGCCGTGCTCGATGACCTCTTGGTACGGCACGGCTTTCACGTACATGAAAATCGCCAACACACCGCCCAGCGCGGCAACCAGGGCGCCGACCAGCCATCCCGCGCGCCGGCTCATCGGGATGCTCCCGGACCGAACAACCCGCGCCAGCCATCGCACAGTTCCTGTTGCAGATGAGCCGGTGGCGGCCGGTGTCCGTAGGCAACGTTTTGCCAGTGCAGGGTCAGGTTCGTGCTGAAAGCCATCAGCTGTTCCTGCTGGAGTTGTCCGACACGTTGCAATACCTGGCCTTCGGTGTCGGACGGTTTCAATGGGATGCCGAACCCATGGTGCAATCGGCTGAGCAGGGCCCGATAGAGCAGCCCCAATGCCTCTCGGGGCGCGCTGGACCACAATTGTTCGGCGCTGCTCGCCACGTCGTCCGGCAGGCTTTCTTCGCGGATATCCAGGCCGAACATCCGTGCTGGCGTCGGCCGTTCCATCACCTGGCCCTTCGCTGGTCGCCGGTTCACCAGGGCATTGAGCCTTTCCCGATAACGCCAAGCCAACCAGGCGACCGCACCCACCAGGGCGGCCCAGAGCAATACCTGGATCAGCGCAGCGACGGTTTCGAAGCGTTTGGCGCTCCAGTTGAACATCGATTTGAGCCAACCCGGGGCTTCGTCGGCCTCGGCCGGCTCAGGAGCCTCTTTGCCAAAGCGATAGCGCGTTACGGTTTCCGGGTTCTTGAAGGGCGGGGCGTCGAGGATGGCCTTGATGCTTTCGCGAGAAGCTTCGCTGGTGACGGGCTGGTTCAGCAGGCGAGGGCTGTCGGGTGCGGTGCCGTCTTCGGCGGCCCAGGCGGGTGGCGCCAGCGGCAGCAGCATCACCGCCGCCAGCATCAGCAGCGGGGCGACCGCACTCAGGCGCTGGCGCAGGCGGCGGAACACCAGTTCGATGTCCCAGGCTTCGAGAATCGTCCGTCGATTCAAGTAGAGGCTGAAGCCGCAGGCGACGTAGATCGGCTCCCAGACAATCAGCAGCAACGGATAAAGGAAATTGAGCAGGTGTTCGAGCCACAGCCAGTCGTGCTCGGCGACGGCGACCAGGGTTTGCCAGTCCCATTCCAGTTCGACTTGTTGCGGCACGAACAGGTAGAACAAGGCCATCAGGCCAAACCACAAGGCCGTTTCCAGATGCACGCCGATGATGGTCAACCACTGCGCCGCGCCGCCGTTGCGTTGCAGCAACACGCGCAAGCGCTGTTCCCGCGCCTCCCCGGCGAGCCCTTCGAGTTGCACGACAGGCATCAGGAAGCTTCGGCTCAGGCTCAGCCGGCGCCAGGTCAGGCTGGCCAGCAACTGCGGCTTGAGCAGCGCCGGCCATTGGCGCAAGGCCTGTTTCAAGGTGGGGGACTCGCCAAACAACGCCTTGGAGACGATGTACAGGGGAAGGCGGTCAAACGCTGGTTTCAGCCACCAGAACACAAACACCACCAGGGACGGTGAATCCCACAGCAGCAGGCTCAGCAGCGCATACACCGGCAGTGTGACGATGGCCCAACTGGTCATCAGCAGCCGTCGATGTTGCTGGGCCATCAGGACACCGAGGTCCATGGCTTCCCATGTGGTGCGCGGTCGGATGGTTACGGTGACGTCACTCAGGCGCATGCTGGCCTCGCCCGGCAAACAGCAGGTAACCCAGCACCAACAGCCACAACAGCGTACCGACGGTGTACTTGGTGGCGGTGGTCACTGCGCTGGAGGACCAATAGGCCTCGATGAACGCGGCGATGAGCAGGAAGAGGATCACGCCGCCGATCATCAACACGCTTTTACCGGCGGCGAGTCGCAAGGCTTCGCCCCGGGTGAGGCGCCCCGGTGCGATGAGTGACCAGCCCAATTGCAGGCCTGCGGCACCGGCCAGGACAATGGCGGTGAGTTCAAAGGCACCGTGGCCGATCACGAATGACCAGAACGTCCCGCCCGAACCGATCTGGGTCAGGTGCCCGGCCACCGCGCCAATGGTCAGGCCGTTGAAGAACAGGAAGAACGCGCTGCCCAGGCCAAACAGCAAGCCGCTGGCGAAGGTCTGAAAGGCAATGCCGATGTTGTGCATGATGTAATAGCCGAACATGACCCAGTCTTCGCTGGCGGCCCGCTCGATCGAACGCCCCAGATGCCCGGCCGCCGGGTCGTACATGCTGCGGATCTGGCTGATTTCTTCGACGCCCAGCAGGCTGTAGACCAGCTCCGGAAACAGGTAGACCAACAAGCCGATGCCGGCCAGGCTGCCCAGGAACATCAGGCCGGCCGCCAGTACGAATCGCCATTGTTCACGGACCAGGCGCGGGAAGCCTGCAAGGATGAACGCCGACAAGCTCGCCGTTGGCCGACTGCGGTCACGGTAGAGCTGTTGGTGGCCGCGCAGCGCCAGTTGTTGCAAGGTGTCCACCAGCAAGCTGCTGTAGCCCCGCGCCTGGGCCAGCGCCAGGTGATGGCAAAGCCGTCGATAGACGTGGGGGAAGTCGCTGCTGTGGGCTCCGTTGCGGCTGCGCTCCAACTGGTCGAGCAGGCGGGACAGGTGTTCCCATTCCCCTTGGTGGCGACTTTCGAACAGGCTTTGCTTCATGTCGGCCCCAGCAGGCCGCGGGCGATGCCATTCAGTTCGGCCACGGCGCCGGTGGGGTGCACCTTCAGCGGGACGGCCAGGATCGTTGCCAATTCAGTGACCCGTGCTCCGGACAGTTCGCCCTGGCGTTCGGCGAAACCCAGCACGGCGCGTTGTTCGGCCAGGCCCAGGGCAAAAGGCGGACGTATCGCTCGGGCAGTTGGCAACTCGGGGCGCTTGACCGGTTGCTCGCGATAGACCACCAGCGTGCCGGCGGCCAGGTCGCCGAGGCGTTTGAAGGTTGGATGTTGCAGGCAACTGATCGCGCCGAAGGCATAGCCAAAGGGCAGCATGTCGACGAAACGCAGCAGGTTGCGGATCAACGAGGCGGACCAGCCGATCGGCCTGCCGTCGTCCTGCACCACGCGCAACCCCATCATTTGCTTGCCCGGGGAGCGGCCCTGGTTGAACAGTTCGAACAGCACCATGTACCACCAGCTGATGACGAACAGCAGGATCGATCCCAGGCCGATGCCCAGTTCGCCGAAAAACGCCAGGACAAAAAACAGCAACCCCAGCACCAGCCCGCGTATGCCCAGGTCGATGGCGAAGGCCAGCGCACGGGGCATCAGCCCCGCCGGGCGCAGTGGCAGGTCAATGCCTTCGGGTGTTTCGACCTGGTAGCGCGTGTCCAGTGGCGGCGGCAGCGGCGCGTTCCTTTGCAGTGCTGGTGTCTCGAGCATGGGCAACCTGTGATGGGCCGTTCGAACGTTCGATCTCGGCCCAGATGCTAGCAGTCTTCGTGCGGGCGCACGATACAACTGTTTGTGTCATTTCATGCGCTGCAACAGGATCGCTGGCGGAAACGGTGGCGGGTGTCGGGTTCGAACGCCTAGACTTCGCCAGTCTTCAGCTCAGGAACCCACCGTGACTTCCATCTTCTGGTACGACTACGAGACCACCGGCATCAATCCGCGTTGCGACCGGCCCTTGCAAGTGGCGGGGATCCGTACCGATTTCGAACTCAACGAAATCGACGCGCCGGTGAACCTCTACTGCCGGCCCAGCGATGACATCCTGCCGCATCCGGCCGCCTGTGCGATCACCGGGATCACCCCGGCGCAACTGGCGGAAAAAGGCTTGAGCGAAGCCGATTTCATGACCCGCGTCCACGCGCAACTGGCTGCCCCCGGAACCTGCGGCGCGGGCTACAACACCTTGCGCTTCGACGATGAAATGACCCGCTACAGCCTGTACCGGAATTTTTTCGATCCGTACGCGCGGGAGTGGCAGGGCGGTAACAGCCGCTGGGACCTGATCGACCTGGTGCGCGCCGCCTATGCCTTGCGCCCCGAGGGCATTGCCTGGCCACAAGAGGATGGCCGCGTCACCCTCAAGCTCGAACGCCTGACCGCTGCCAACGGCATCGACCACGGCCAGGCCCATGATGCGTTGTCGGATGTGCGCGCGACGATTGCCCTGGCTCGGTTGATCCGCGAGAAACAACCACGGCTCTATGACTGGTTGTTCCAGTTGCGCAGCAAACAGAAGGTGCTGGACCAGATTCGCCTGTTGCAGCCGATGGTGCATATATCCGGGCGTTTTTCGGCGGCGCGAAACTACATCGGCGTGGTGCTGCCGCTGGCCTGGCATCCGAAGAACCGCAACGCCTTGATCGTCTGCGACTTGCACCTGGATCCCCAGGGCTTGCTGGACCATGATGCGCAGATCCTGCGTCAACGGTTGTACACCCGCCGCGAAGAGCTGCTCGACGGCGAACTGCCGGTGCCCCTCAAACTCATTCACATCAACAAGTGCCCGGTGGTTGCGCCACTGGCTGTCCTGCGCGCCGAGGACCAACTACGGCTGCAGCTGGACATGGAGGGCGTTCGGGAGCGGGCGCTGCGGCTAACTGACGCACAGCACGTCTGGCAGGGCAAACTCCAGACTATTTACGGGCAGGAAGATTTCACCGCCAGCGAAGATCCCGAGCAGCAGTTATATGCGGGGTTTCTGGGGGATAGAGATCGTCGTTTATGTGAGCAAGTTCGCATGGCGGATCCGGCTCAATTGGCACAAGGGCATTGGCCTTTTGACGATGAGCGACTGCCGGAATTATTGTTTCGATATCGTGCCCGCAATTTCCCGGACACCTTGGATCCAGAAGAGCAGGCGCGTTGGAAACTATTTTGCCAGCAACGCCTGTCGTCCCCGGAGTGGGGCGCACCTAATACGTTGAACAGTTTCGATGAGGCAATGGCAGAGTGGCTGGGGCTCTCTACATCATTGCAGCAAGAGGTACTGATGCAGTGGCAAGGCTACAGCCAACAATTACGTAAGCGTTTCAGCCTTTGAATTGCCACGCTGCGATTCAAGCCCTGGGGGGTTAAACGAAGGTATAAAAAAACGCCAGCTATGGCTGGCGTTTTTTGCTTGGTAAGCTTCGCGTAAAGCGCGATGCCGGCTGGCGAGGCTTAGCCCAGCAGGGTTGCCCAGCCTTCTACCACGTCACCGCCCCACTTGGCTTTCCACTCTTTCAGTGTCTTGTGGTTGCCACCTTTGGTTTCGATGACTTCGCCGTTATGCGGGTTTTTGTACTGCTTAACTTTGCGAGCGCGTTTGGTGCCAGTAGTTTTTGCAGCGCCACGAGGGGCTTTGCTCGATTTGGCTTCTGGGTCCAGCAGGGCAATGATATCGCGCAGGGACTTGGAGTATTCGCCCATCAGAGTGCGCAGTTTGCCTTCGAATTCCAGTTCTTTTTGCAGTTTGTCGTCTTCCGACAGATTTTTCAGGCGAGCTTGCAGTTCTTTGATGGCTTCTTCTGTAGCGCGGTATTCGTTGATCAGGGACATGGGGACTACCTTATGTAGGACGCGGGTGACAAGGACACTGTGAAGCAATAGTAATCAGACAGTTTCATCAAGTAAACATTTAACCCGTGTTTATTTAGTTAAATAGTGCAGTGTCACAAAATGGTCGGTGCAATAAGTAAGGTGATTGGCGTTCACATCTGTTCACACACATATAGCGGTGCCACCGTAGGCCAGGCCATTTCCAGCCTTGGCTGATCGCGGAGAGGGTGCTGGTGTCATCAGTACTGCAGTTTTGCCGCACAGTGGCTAGAATGGCCGCCTTTGCGAAAGTTCTGGAGTTTCCCTAATGCGCACTTTTCGGCTGGTGATCGCTTGCCCGGACCGCGTCGGTATCGTTGCTAAAGTCAGTAACTTTCTGGCGTCCCATAACGGTTGGATCACTGAGGCAAGCCATCATTCGGACAATCAGAGTGGCTGGTTCTTCATGCGTCACGAGATCCGTGCTGACTCGCTGCCCTTCGGCATCGACGCCTTTCGCGAGGCGTTCGCTCCCATCGCCGAAGAGTTTTCGATGGATTGGCGCATCACCGATACCGCACAGAAGAAACGCGTGGTGCTGATGGCCAGTCGTGAGTCTCACTGCCTGGCTGACTTGCTGCACCGCTGGCACAGCGATGAGCTCGATTGCGACATCGCCTGCGTGATTTCCAACCATGACGACTTGCGCAGCATGGTGGAGTGGCATGGCATCCCGTACTACCACGTGCCGGTCAATCCGCAGGACAAGCAACCGGCGTTCGCCGAAGTCTCGCGCCTGGTCAAGCAGCATGATGCCGAGGTGGTGGTGCTGGCACGCTACATGCAAATCCTGCCACCGTCCCTGTGCAGCGAATACGCGCACAAAGTCATCAACATCCACCACAGTTTCCTGCCGTCGTTCGTGGGTGCGAAGCCGTATCACCAGGCTTCGATGCGCGGCGTGAAGCTGATCGGCGCGACGTGCCACTACGTGACCGAGGAGCTGGACGCCGGCCCGATCATCGAGCAGGACGTGGTGCGCGTCAGCCACAGTGACAGCATTGAGGACATGGTGCGATTCGGTCGCGACGTGGAGAAGATGGTGTTGGCGCGCGGCTTGCGTTATCACCTTGAAGACCGCGTGTTGGTGCACGGCAACAAGACCGTCGTATTCTGATCCCACGCAGAACCCCGTGGCGAGGGCGCTTGCTCCCGCAGCGGTTGTAGGAGCTGGCGAAGGCTCGGGCCGCGTTCGGACGGTCTTTTGATCTTTGGTTGAGACTCAAGCGTCAGGTAAAAGATCGCAGCCTCGCTTCTCTCGGCAGCTCCTACAACAACCTCGCGGGAGCAAGCGCTCCCGCCACGATTAGCCTTGAGGAGCAAGTTAAGCCATGACCGATCCCTTGGACAAAGCCACCGCGAAAGCTCCGCCAACCGTGGGCGAGGGCTGCCTGAGCCGCTACGATCCCGAGGCGTTGAGCCCCGAGGACGGCACCGAATTTCCCGATGCCGCAAAGCTCTGGGAAGATTTGCACAAGCAATCCCAGGACGACTCCGAACCCAAGCGGTGAGCGGTCACGCCTGCCGCAGCCTGATCAGCTTCTTGATCAACGGTCGCCCGACCACCATGAAGAACACCGGCCCTCCGGCCAGCAGATAGAAGTAATACGTCACCGCCCGCCAGATCAGAATCGCCGCCGCCGCGGTGGATTTGCCCACCATGGGCGCGAGCAATGCCGCCGAAGTCAACTCCGCCGCTCCGGCGCCGCCCGGTAGCAGGCTGAACTGTCCTGCGCTCAGGGACAGCATCTGGATCAGGAAACTCCAGGCCCATTGCAAATCCGCCCCCAGCCCTTTCAATGCCAGATAGAGCACGCTGTAGCGCAGCGCCCAATGCAGGCACGTCAGGCCGAACACCTGGCACAACGTCTGTCGAGGCAGCTTCAGCGTGTCGGTAAACGCCGCCAGGAAGTGCAGGATCTTGCGTCCCCAGCGCCGGCGCGTGGTGGAGCGTACACGCAGATGGCGCAGCAACCGTGCGCCTACCAGAATCAGCCGACGATGGTAGCGCGCCACGAACCCGCAGCAGAGCAGGCCGCCGAACAATGACACGGCACTCAGCGCCAGCATCCATTCCAGGCGTTGACTGAGATTCTGGAACAGCGCGTAGAACAGGATGCCCAACAGGGCGCAGAGGAAAAACAGCAAGTCACTCAACTGATCCATGGCAAACACGGCGCTGCCATGGGCCGGGCGCACGCCGTTGCGCGCCAGCAGGGCCATCAGGGTCAACGGTCCACCGCTGCCGCCGGGCGTCGCGCACATGGCGAACTCGGTGGACATGACCACGCCCATGCTTTTGAGGCCACCGATGCGTTCGCGATGTTCCCCCAGCAACAAGCGCAGGCGCACTGAATTCAAGCCCCAGCAGAGTACGATCATGCCGAGCATGACCAGCAGCAGCGACAAGGGAAAACGCTGCACCCGCGCCCACATTTCCCCGCCGCCCACCAGCATCGGCACCAGCAACGCGATGAGCAGGGCAGCGACGAGCCAGACCAGGCGCTTCATGCGGCGTGACTGACCCGCAGGCCCTGGGTTGCCAGCCAGCCGGCCTTGGTCATGGGCACGCGGCCATCCTCGAGCAGGCGTGCCAAAGTGCGTAGCCAATAATCCCGGGAGAAGTCGTGGCGCATGTCCACCGGGTGCAGGCCCAGGCGGATCACCGGTGCCTGGCGCCAGCGCTGTTCCCGTTGGTCGCTGATGATTTTCGACAGTCCCCGGCGCCAGGCATTGCGGGCGCTCCAGACCAGCCCTGGGGCATCGATGGGAGAGAAGTCCGGCAAACGATAGAGGTGCTGGGTATCGCTGGTGTAACGCAAGGGCAACTGGCGCAAAGCCCGGCGAGTGCCTTCGCTCATCAACCAGGCTGGGGCGACGAAACCCTCCAGCGGCCATTGGTAACGCTGGAAAAGCTCGATGCCCGCATGCAGGCGGGCGAGGGCGGCCTCCTCGGACAGATCATAGAATTCGCCTTCGTGGGTGTAGACCCGGCGCATGAACCAGTCCTTGGGGTGAAGGGCGGGCGGCCCATCGTCGCAATGGTAATAACCGTGCAGGACCAGTTCGTCACCGCGCTCGACCCGGCCGTCGAGCAGGCGCCGGAAACCGGGGTGATCGTCCAGCGCATTGGTGTGGTGAAAGTCCGGCACCACCAGCCAGGTCATCGGGACCTGGCCAAGGGCGTCGACGGCCTCGACGAACGGCTGGTAATCAGGCCAGGTCTGCGGCGCGACGTCGTGAAGCACCAGCAACACGCTGGGAGAGGGATTCATCGTCATCGGTTGCGCCTCACCCATTGGCCAGCATGGGCATCTCTGCGCCAAGCACGCTGTAGTAGTGGCCCAACAGGCTGTTGACCACCGAATCCCAGGCGTAATGCCGTTCCACGTGCCGGCGTGCCCGGGTGCCGCGCTGCTGACAGCCTTCGGCGAACAGTTGCCGCACGGCGTTCGCCATCGCCTGGGGATTGTTCGGCGCGCACAACAGGCCACAGTCTTCGTGGACCAGCTCGCTGAACGCGCCCGCGGCGACCGCCACCACCGGGATGCCGCTGGCCATGGCTTCAAGGATCACCAGGCCGAACGTCTCCTGGTCGCCGGCATGCAGCAGGGCGTCGGCGCTTGCCATCAGCCGGGCGACTTGCGGCGCCGGGCAGAACTCATCGATCACGGTGACGTTGTCCGGCACCACGGCTGGCATGGAGGACCCTACCAGCAGCAGGTGGTAGCGCTCGCCCAGGCGCTTCATGCACTTGAGCAGCACCGGCAGGTTTTTTTCCTTGGAGCCGCGCCCGGCGAAAATCAGCAGGCGGGCATCTTCGGCGATGCCCAGCTCGGCGCGCAGCTCGGGGTCGCGAGCGGCGGGATTGAAGGTTTGTAGATCGACGCCCAAGGGCTGTACATAGACATTCCTGACGCCTAGCCCGGTCAACTTGTCGGCCATGACCTGACTCGGCGCCAGGACCCGGTCGAAGTTGCCGTACAGCTTGCTGACATAGGCCTCGATGTTGGGTGTGAACCAGTTGCCCATGCGGTTGCTGACCAGCAATGGAAGGTCGGAGTGATAAAAACCGATAACGGGCACATCGAGCTGGCGACGGGCATCGAGGGCGGCCCAGGCGGTGAGGTAAGGATCGCCGACTTCAATCAGGTCCGGCTGCAAGTCGCGCAGGACATTGCGCCAGGGCGCCAGGCGAAGCGGGAAGCGATAGCCCTTGCCAAAGGGAAGCGGAGGGGCTGGAACCTTGTAGATCCCGTCCTGCTCACTCATGTGAGCGCCGGGAATCAAGAGGCTGTGGCGGATACCGGGCCGATTGCCCAGGCGCCGGTGCTTGGCATCCAGATAAGTGCGCACGCCTCCACTGGCGGGGGCGTAGAACATGGTTATGTCCGCTATATGCACGATGAACATCCCTCCGGTCTGTGTTCTCCTGTGTTGACCTTTAGTAAGAATAGATGTTCGGTTGGGGTTGCGGTGGCGTAGCGGTGATGCCGAAAGATCATGTGGCTCCCGCCGGCTGTGTAGGAACTATGCAGGAGCTGTGTAGGAGCTGGTAGGAGCTGTCGAGTGAAACGAGGCTGCGATCTTTCCCAAGACACTTGAATCCCAAGCGAAAGACCAAAAGCTCAAAAAGATCGCAGGCTTCGCCAGCTCCTACAGAGTCCAGCGGGAGCAATCTCTGACCACATGAAAACGGTCAAATGCGGTTTTTATTTCCAGCGCCAGGATCTTAATACGCTGGGCATGCTTTTATATAAGCGCGCAAAATGGCGTCATATCGCAAACCCACAGGTGACCAAATGCCTGATTCATCGCAACTCATTATCGGGGCCGACCTGGCCGGCCAACCTGTCGCCCAGGCCATGCGCCTGGCGAACCGTCATGGTCTGGTGGCGGGCGCCACCGGCACAGGCAAGACCGTTACCCTGCAACGCCTGGCCGAAATGTTCAGCGATGCCGGCGTGGCGGTGTTCGCGGCGGACATCAAGGGCGACCTCTGCGGCCTCGGCGCTGCCGGCGCTCCCCAGGGCAAGATCGCCGAGCGCATCGCCGGCATGCCCTGGCTTGGCCACAAGCCCCAGGCTTATCCGGTGACCTTGTGGGACATCCACGGCCAGTCCGGTCATCCGTTGCGCACGACCTTGAGCGAAATGGGCCCGTTGTTGCTCGGCAGCCTGCTGGAGCTCACCGACAGCCAGCAGTCGGCGTTGTACGCGGCGTTCAAGGTGGCCGATCGCGAGGGCCTGTTGCTGCTGGACCTCAAGGACCTGAAGGCACTGCTCAATCACCTCAAGGACAATCCCGAACTGCTCGGCGACGATGCGGCCTTGATGACCACTGGCTCCAGCCAGGCGCTGATGCGGCGCTTGTCGACGCTGGAGCAGCAGGGCGCCGATGCCTTGTTCGGTGAGCCGGCGTTGCAGCTTGAAGACATCCTGCAACCGGCCAGCGATGGGCGTGGTCGGATTCATCTGCTGGACGCCAGCCGCCTGGTCCACGAGGCGCCGAAGGTCTACGCGACGTTCCTGCTCTGGCTGCTGGCGGAGCTGTTCGAGCAACTGCCCGAGCGCGGCGATGCGGACAAGCCTTTGCTCGCACTGTTCTTCGACGAGGCTCATCTGTTGTTCGCCGGTACGCCAAAGGCATTGCAGGATCGCCTGGAGCAAGTGGTGCGGTTGATCCGCTCCAAGGGCGTCGGGGTGTATTTCGTGACCCAGTCGCCAGGCGACCTGCCGGATGATGTGCTGGCGCAGTTGGGGTTGCGCATTCAGCACGGTTTGCGGGCTTTCACTGCCAAGGAACAAAAATCCTTGCGGGCGGTGGCAGAGGGGTTCCGGCCGAACCCGCAATTCGATGCCTTGGCGGTGCTGACGGAGCTGGGCATTGGTGAAGCCCTGGTTGGCACCTTGCAGGAAAAAGGCACGCCGGAAATGGTCCAGCGCGTGCTGGTGGCGCCGCCGCAGTCGCGCATCGGGCCGCTGAGCGAGGCCGAGCGGGCCGGGTTGATTGCCACTTCGCCGTTGCAGGGGCGCTATGACAAACCCATCGATCGCGAGTCGGCCTATGAAGTGTTGATGGGGCGCAAGGGGCTGGAACCCCAGGTGGAGGCGCCGCCGGGCAAGCCGGCGGCGCACGAGCCGAGCTTCACCGAACAGGCCGGGGAATTCCTCGGCACCGCGGCGGGCCAGGCCTTGAAGTCGGCGATGCGCCAGGCGGCCAACCAATTGGGGCGGCAGTTGGTGCGGGGGTTGATGGGGTCGTTGTTGGGGGGCAGCAAGCGGCGTTAGGTCAAGGACCGAGTCGCCCCCTTCGCGAGCAGGCTCGCTCCCACAGGAGATCTTCAGCGGACACAGATTGTGTATCCGCCACGAATCCACTGTGGGAGCGAGCTTGCTCGCGATAGCCCGTTAACAGGCGACGAGAATCTCAATCCTTGGGCCGCGCATGCGCCGCCAATCGCTCCAGCGCCGCCCGCAGGTTGGGGTCGGTGATACCTTCGGCGGTGGCCTGGATAGTCGCCGCCGCGTCAGTCGACAGGTCCAGTGTGTGCCCCTTGGCGCCGGCCTGTACGGTCGGCGGCTGGACCTTGAACAGGATGCGCGTCAGGTTGGCGAATTCTTCGAAAGCCTGCAGTTGACGCAGCAAGCGTTTTTGCTGGTAGCGCAAGCGCGTGGCCCAATGGCCGTCGGTGACGATCAGCAGCAAGCTGCCTTCGCGCCAGGACGCCACATGGCAATGCTCGCGCGCGGCGGGTTGCAACTGGCTGTCCAGCAGGCGTTGCAGATGACCGAGGCGCCGGGCGTGACCGAAGATGGCTTTCAGCGGCTTGGCTTCGCGCAGCAGAACGGCGGGTGCCTTGGCTGGAAGAGGGCGGAAGGCCATGAACTGATACCGCAAATGACAGGAGCGCCATGGTAGCAGAAAGCGCCGGATGCGCCTCGATCCGCTCGTCCCACGACTTTTTATCCACACAATCAATAGGTAACTTCTGCACCTTGTGGCTTGAAGTTCGCGCAAAAGCCCTTATTTTAGGGAGGCCCCGTCACAGCGCTGTGCCAGCATCGTGGAATAACGCCACTTTCCTCACCATCGTTTCCGGGTAGAATGCTCGTTCGCATGCGGCCATGAGGGCTGCACGGGCGACTCATGGGGCCGCCCTCCATCCCTTTAGTGTGGAAGATCCTGCCGATATGTTTGCGCCTTTGTTAAAGAAACTTTTTGGAAGCAAGAACGAGCGTGAAGTCAAGCGCATGCTCAAGACGGTACAGATCGTCAATGCCTTCGAAGAGCAAATGGTGGCCCTTTCGGACGATCAGTTACGCGCCAAGACTGCCGAATTCAAGGACCGCATCGCCAAGGGTGAAACCCTTGACCAGATCCTGCCCGAAGCCTTTGCGGTCTGCCGCGAAGCCGGCAAGCGGGTGATGGGCATGCGCCACTTCGACGTCCAGTTGATCGGTGGCATGACGCTGCACGAAGGCAAGATCGCCGAAATGCGTACCGGTGAGGGCAAGACCCTCGTGGCCACCCTGGCGGTGTACCTCAACGCATTGTCCGGCAAGGGCGTGCACGTGGTGACGGTCAACGACTACCTGGCCCGCCGCGACGCCAACTGGATGCGCCCGCTCTACGAATTCCTCGGCCTGACGGTCGGCGTGGTCACGCCGTTCCAGCCGCCGGAAGAAAAGCGTTCCGCCTACGCTTCCGACATCACCTACGGCACCAACAACGAATTCGGTTTCGACTACCTGCGCGACAACATGGCGTTCAGCATGGAAGAAAAATTCCAGCGTGAACTCAACTTTGCCGTGATCGACGAAGTCGACTCCATCCTCATCGACGAAGCCCGTACCCCGCTGATCATTTCCGGTCAGGCCGAGGACAGTTCCAAGCTGTACATCGAGATCAACAAGTTGATCCCGCAGCTCAAGCTGCACGTCGAGGAAGTCGAAGGCGAAGTGACCCAGGCCGGCCACTACACCGTCGACGAGAAGACCCGCCAGGTCGAGCTCAACGAATCCGGTCACCAGTTCATCGAAGAAATGCTGACCCGCGTCGGCCTGCTGGCTGAAGGCGAAAGCTTGTACTCGGCCCATAACCTGGGCTTGCTGACCCACGTCTATGCCGGCCTGCGTGCCCACAAGCTGTTCCATCGCAACGTCGAATACATCGTGCAGGACGGCCAGGTCGTGCTGGTGGACGAGCACACCGGCCGTACCATGCCGGGCCGCCGCCTGTCCGAAGGCCTGCACCAGGCCATCGAAGCCAAGGAAGGCCTGAACATCCAGGCCGAGAGCCAGACCCTGGCCTCGACCACCTTCCAGAACTACTTCCGCCTGTACAACAAGCTGTCCGGCATGACCGGTACCGCTGACACCGAAGCGTTCGAATTCCACCAGATCTATGGCCTGCAAGTGGTGGTGATCCCGCCGAACAAGCCGCTGGCGCGCAAAGACTACAACGACCTGGTGTTCCTGACCGCCGAAGAGAAATACGCGGCGATCATCAACGACATCAAGGAAGGCATGGCCCAGGGCCGTCCGATCCTGGTGGGTACCGCCACCATCGAGACCTCCGAGCACATGTCCAACCTGCTCTCCAAGGAAGGCATCGAGCACAAGGTCTTGAACGCCAAGTTCCACGAGAAGGAAGCCGAGATCATCGCCCAGGCCGGTCGCCCGGGTGCACTGACCATCGCCACCAACATGGCCGGCCGTGGTACCGACATCCTGCTGGGCGGCAACTGGGAAGTGGAAGTCGCCTCCCTGGAAAACCCGACCCCCGAGCAGATCGCGCAGATCAAGGCCGACTGGCAGAAACGTCACCAGCAAGTGCTGGAATCCGGCGGTTTGCAGGTGATCGCTTCCGAGCGCCACGAATCCCGTCGTATCGACAACCAGCTGCGTGGCCGTGCCGGTCGCCAGGGCGACGCCGGCTCCAGCCGCTTCTACCTGTCGCTGGAAGACAGCCTGATGCGCATCTTCGCTTCCGACCGGGTGAAGAACTTCATGAAAGCCCTGGGCATGCAGCCGGGCGAGGCGATCGAGCACCGCATGGTGACCAACGCCATCGAAAAGGCCCAGCGCAAGGTCGAAGGCCGCAACTTCGATATCCGCAAGCAATTGCTGGAGTTCGACGACGTCAACAACGAGCAGCGTAAAGTGATCTATCACATGCGCAACAGCTTGTTGGCCGCCGACGATATTGGCGAAACCATCGCCGATTTCCGCCGCGAAGTGCTCGACGCCACCGTCAGCGCCCACATTCCGCCGCAGTCGTTGCCGGAACAGTGGGATATCGCGGGTCTGGAAGCTTCCCTGCGCAGCGATTTCGGCGTGTCCTTGCCGATCCAGCAGTGGCTCGACGAAGACGATCACCTGTACGAAGAAACCCTTCGGGAAAAACTGCTGGCCGAGCTGATCGCCGCGTACAACGAGAAAGAAGACCAGGCCGGTGCCGAAGCGCTGCGCTCCTTCGAGAAGCAGATCGTCCTGCGCGTGCTGGACGACCTGTGGAAAGACCATCTGTCGACCATGGATCACCTGCGCCACGGCATCCACCTGCGAGGCTACGCCCAGAAGAATCCGAAGCAGGAATACAAGCGCGAGTCCTTCACGCTGTTCTCCGAGCTGCTCGATTCGATCAAGCGCGACTCGATCCGCGTGCTGTCCCACGTCCAGGTTCGCCGCGAAGACCCGGCCGAAGAAGAAGCTCGCCTGCGTCAGGAAGCCGAAGCCCTGGCTGCGCGCATGCAGTTCGAACACGCCGAAGCGCCAGGATTGGAAGTGGCCCAGGCGATCGAGGAGGGTGTCGACGTGGATGTTGCCTTGGCCACCGCCCCGGTGCGCAATGAGCAGAAGCTGGGCCGTAACGAACTGTGCTATTGCGGCTCGGGCAAGAAATACAAGCATTGCCACGGGCAGATCCAATAATCCCGTTTCAACGCTGAACGACCCGCGCCGCGACAGGACCTCCTGTCGCGGCGTTTTGCCATTTTGATTCGCCGTCTTGATGAAGGCGGTGCTGAAATAACTTATTAAGGAGCGCTTTCATGGCTGTTGGTCTTGGTCCGTTGCCAACGTTGCACCCGGTTGCCGGTTTTGAACTCGGTATTGCCTCGGCCGGCATCAAGCGTCCTGGGCGCAAGGATGTCGTGGTCATGCGTTGCGCCGAAGGCTCGACGGTGGCCGGCGTGTTCACGCTCAACGCCTTTTGCGCCGCACCGGTCATCCTGGCCAAGCAACGCGTGCAGGGACCGGTGCGGTACCTGCTGACCAACACCGGAAACGCCAACGCCGGTACCGGCGCGCCGGGCCTGGCTGCCGCCGAGCGCACCTGCGCCAAGCTGGCTGAGCTGACTGGCGTCGATGCCAGCCAGGTGCTGCCTTACTCCACCGGTGTGATCGGCGAACCGTTGCCGGTCGAGAAGATCGAAGGCGCTTTGCAAGCCGCCCTTGATGACCTGTCGGAAAACAACTGGGCCGCCGCCGCGACCGGCATCATGACCACCGATACCTTGCCCAAGGGCGCGAGCCGCCAGTTCCAGCATGACGGCGTGACCATCACCGTCACGGGCATCAGCAAAGGTGCCGGGATGATCCGGCCGAACATGGCGACCATGCTCGGTTACATCGCCACCGACGCCAAGGTGTCGCGCCAAGTGCTGCAGGACCTGATGCTCGACGGTGCCAACAAGTCGTTCAACCGCATCACCATCGACGGCGACACCTCCACCAACGACTGCTGCATGCTGATTGCGACTGGCAAGGCCAACCTGCCGGAAATCACCGAAGCCAGCGGCCCGTTGTTTGCGGCCCTGAAGCAGGCGGTATTCGAGGTGTGCATGGACGTGGCCCAGGCCATCGTCCGTGACGGCGAAGGCGCGACCAAGTTCGTGACCGTGCAGGTCAACGGCGGTGGCAATCACCAGGAATGCCTGGACGTCGGCTACACCGTGGCGCACTCGCCGCTGATCAAGACCGCGTTGTTCGCCTCCGACCCGAACTGGGGCAGGATCCTCGCCGCTGTCGGCCGTGCCGGCGTGCCGGACTTGGACGTGAGCAAGATCGACGTGTTCCTCGGCGAAGTCTGCATCGCCAGCCAGGGCGCCCGCGCCGCGACCTACACCGAAGCCCAGGGTGCGGCAGTGATGCAGCAGGAAGAAATCACCATCCGCATCGAGCTGGGCCGGGGTGATTGCAGCGAAACCATCTGGACCACCGACCTGTCCCACGAGTACGTCAAGATCAACGCCGAGTATCGGACTTAATACCGAGTTGCTCCTATCGCGAGCAAGTTCGCTCCGCCAGTGGAACTGCGTTGTGAACACGTTTGATATCGCTCAACAAATCCCTGTGGAGCGAGCCTGCTCGCGATGGTGCCGGTACCGACTCCATGAACGCTGAGGAATAGCGCGGTGAAACGAATTCATGTGGCGGCGGCGGTCATTCGTGACGCCGCTGGTAAAATCCTGATTGCCCGTCGGGCCGACACCCAGCATCAAGGTGGCCTGTGGGAGTTTCCCGGCGGCAAGGTCGAGGCCGATGAGTCCGTCGAAACCGCCTTGGCCCGGGAGCTTCACGAGGAACTGGGCATCGTCGTCGAAGCCGCCCGGCCACTGATCAAGGTGCGTCACGACTACCCGGACAAGCAAGTGTTGCTCGACGTCTGGGAGGTTTCGGCCTTCAGCGGCGAGCCCCATGGCGCCGAAGGTCAACCGCTGGCGTGGGTGACGGCCCGCGCGTTGACCGGTTACGAGTTTCCGGCGGCCAACCAGCCGATCGTCGCGGCAGCCCGTTTGCCGGGCGAATACTTGATTACGCCCGAAGGCCTCGAGACGCCGGCCTTGCTGCGCGGCATGCAGAAGGCAATTGCTGGCGGGATCAAGTTGGTCCAGCTCCGAGCGCCCAACGGCTACGACCCGCAATACCGCGACCTGGCGGTGGACGCGGTGGGGTTGTGTGCCGGCAAGGCCCAGTTGATGCTCAAGGGGCCGTTCGAATGGCTGGGGGATTTTCCCTCCGCCGGCTGGCACATCACCGCCGCGCAACTGCGCAAGCATGCGGCGGCCGGTCGACCGTTCGGGAAGGATCGTTGGTTGGCGGCCTCGTGCCATAACGCCGAGGAGCTGTCCCTGGCGCAGCAGATGGACGTGGACTTCGTGACGCTGTCACCGGTGCAGCCGACCCAGACTCATCCCGATGCCAAGCCGTTGGGGTGGGATGAGGCGGCTCGGTTGATCGAAGGTTTCGACAGACCGGTTTATCTGTTGGGGGGGGTGGGGCCCGGCGAGCGGCAAAAAGCCTGGGAAGCCGGGGCCCAGGGCGTGGCGGGGATTCGGGCGTTCTGGCCTGAGGCTTGATTTTGTGGTGTAACCGCTGACGCCATCGCGAGCAAGCTCGCTCCCACAGGGGGTTTGTGAACGCCGAAAATCCCGTGTGGGAGCGAGCTTGCTCGCGATGGCGGCCTCAGAACGATTCAGCCCTCAGGCTTTGCCGCCGCCTCCCAAAGCACCTCCGCCACCCCCTGCCGCCGGGCAATGACCCGTGCGGCCACGAACAACAGATCCGACAACCGATTGATATAGGCCAGCCCTGGCCCGGCCAACGGCTCCACCGCGTTCAATTGCTGGCAACGACGCTCGGCACCACGGGCCAGCGCTCGGCAGACGTGCGCTTGCGCGATCAAGGAAGAGCCACCGGGCAGGATGAAGTTCTCCAGCGGTCCCAACTCCTCGTTCCACCGGTCGATCGCCGCTTCCAACCGCTCGATTTCCGCCACGTTCAAGGCTTGGTAAGCCGGCATCGCCAGTTCACCACCCAAGTCGAACAGCCGGTGCTGACAAGGCGCCAACACCGCGATGACCTCCTGTAGCGCGGGATGCCGGGCTGTTTCCTCGGCCAGACCGGCCAGCAACAACCCCAGCTGGCTGTTCAGCGTATCCACTTCGCCAATCGCTTCGACCCGCGGGTGATCCTTTGCCACGCGGCGGCCATCGCCCAGCCCGGTTTCACCTTTGTCCCCGGTGCGGGTGTAAATCTTCGACAGGCGAAAACCCATGTTCAGCGCTCCACTGGCTTGTTTTCCTGGGCCACCATCGAAGTGCCCGCCAGGGGCAGGCGCAGGGTGAAGCAAGTGCCCTGGCCTGGCGCGGATTGCACTTCCATCTGGCCCTTGTGATTGTTGGTAATGATGAAATACGAGACCGACAGCCCGAGGCCCGTGCCCTGGCCGATCTCCTTGGTGGTGAAGAATGGCTCGAAGGTGCGCTTGCGCACGTTCTCGCTCATGCCGATGCCGTTGTCCTCAACCTGGATTTCCGCCCAGGGCGGATTCAGGCGGGTACGCAGGATGATTCGGCCGGGCTCGCTATCGTCCTGGCGTTGATGAATGGCCTGGGCAGCATTTTTCAACAAGTTGAGCAGCACCTGTTCCAACTCGTTGGCCGTGCCGGGCACCGGGCCCAGGTTTGGGTCGAACTGGCGGACGATCGCCTGGCCCTTGAAGTCGAAGCCGATCGCCAGGTCGAAGTCGTTACCGGCGATTTCCACGGCCTGGTCGATCAGCGCCGGCAGGTCGCAAGGTGCCATCTGCCGCGTACTCCGCCGGCTGAAACTGAGCATGTGGGTGACGATTTTCGCCGCCCGGGCGCCGGCTTGCTGGATGCCGTCGAGCAATTGCGGGATCTCGCGGCTTGCCAGGTAACGGTTGACCACTGGCAAGTCGATGCCCAGTAGCTCGGCCTGTTCGAGGTTCTTCGGCAGTTCCGCCGACAGGCGTCGGCGGATGTTTTGCACGTTGTGCAGGATCGCGCCGAGCGGATTATTGATCTCATGGGCCATGCCCGCCGCGAGGCCACCGACCGAGAGCATTTTCTCCGATTGCACCATCATTTCCTCCAGCGACAGGCGCTGGGTGATGTCGTCGATGCGGATCACCACGCCCCGCCCGGCGCCGCCCATCAGCGGATAGAAGGTGAGGGCGTAGTGCCGGGCTTCGTCGTCCTTGGTCCAGGTGACACGCTCGATCTTCGCCACCGTGTGCTGTTCGACCGTTTGCTTGAGTTGGGGCAGGTACGGCTTCAGGGGTTCGAAAGCGAGGAAGATCGGCTGGTTCAGTGCTTCGTCCAGCCGTGTGCCGGAGAGCGCGCTGGCTTCCTGGTTCCATTGGGTGACGTAGAGCTGCTCATCGAGGGCAATCAGCGCCGATGGCATGGAGTCGATGATGCTATTGAGGTAATTCTGGAAGCCGGTGAGTTTTTTCTCGATCTTGCTGCGCACCTGGACTTCCAGCTCCAGCTTGCGGTTGGTGTGGCGGGTTTCTTCCGCCAGGCCCTGGGCCTGGTCATAGGCCGCCTGGGAGTCGTCCCGCGCACGCTTGAGTTGCTGCTCGCGGGCTTCGATCCGCGACAGCATGGTATTGAACGCCTCGGCCAGGCTGCCGATCTCGTCATGGTTGCCACGGGCGGCGCGCAGGGCGTAATTCTCCTCGCGGGTGACCTGGCGGGACAGCTCTTCGAGTTGGTGGATCGGCTGCGTGATCAGGCGTTTGATCTGCTGGGCAATGACCAGCCACAGCAGCACGCTGAAAATCAGGATGCCGAGGCTGGCGGTCAGGGTGCCGGTGTAGAACGCCGTGGGCAATTCGCTGCTGGCCACCAGCAACAGATGGCCGGGCGCAGTGCCGGGCCGGGGCAGGGTGATGATCTGGTTGCTGCGAAACTCACCGGCCTGCCAGGCCTGTATGTGGCGGAAATGGTCCGGCAGCTTGAGCTTTTCGCCCTGTTGCAACTGTGCCAGGCGTTCGCCTTGGCCGTCGTACAGCGCCGCCGCCCGCAGGGGTGCGTAGCTGTTGAGTTCGTCGAGCAGGCGCTGGGCGCTTTGGGGTGATTGCAGCGCTTCGGAGATCAGGCTCGGGTTGGCCACCAGGCGGCCGATGGTCTGCAACGCCTGGGGCGCCATGCTTTCCTGGGAAATGTAATAGGCCGCGCTGATGAAGGTCAGGTTGGCCACCAGCAGGACGGTGGTCAACAGCACCAACAGGGCCGCCAGCAGTTTCTGGCCGACCGGGAGATTTTCAAGACGCTGGCGCAATGGCATCGGACTCGTCGCTAACAAGGAACACGAGGGCCAGCGTAGCCGCTGCTCAGTCGCTGGGCAATCCGAGGTTGTCCAGGTGGGCAATCAGTCGCTGGCGCATTTGTTCAAGGTGCGGCACCGCCACGCCATGCCGCTCGGCGACCGCGCAGGCGTGGCCGAGCAGGTAGCTGATTTCGGTGCGCCGCTGGTTGGCGACGTCCTGGTACATCGAGGAATAATTGGCGGCAGTGGCCTGGATCACCCGCTCGACTTCTGTCTGCAAATCTTCGGCGGCGGCGGGCTGGCCGCAGCGTTCGAGCAGCTCGATGAGTTCGGCGCAGAGAGTCGCGACTTCGCAGCGATGCGCTTGCAACTCACCGTTCTTGCAATGATGAAGTACGGTGAGTGGATTGATCGCACAATTGAGGGCCAGTTTGCGCCACAGACGGGTGAGGATATCGGCGCTCCATTCGTGGGGGATACCTGCCGCCGCCAGGTCGTCCAGCCAGATCGGCGCGACGGGGTGGGCGGGATCTCCCAGCCAGGTGTAGCCGTGGCCGGCGAAGACCACGCGCCAGTCACCGTCGCGGAACGCGCCCTCAGTGCTGGAGGCGCTGATACAGCGCGCCCGAGGCACGCAGTTGGCCACGGCGTCCTGGCTGCCGAGGCCGTTCTGCAACAGGATCAGTTCCGAGTCGCTGTCCAGGCGATGGGCGACCGACGCAACGGCTGCTTGCGCATCGTAAGCCTTGCAGGCCAGGAGCAAGCGCTTGATTGGCTCGGAATCCTGCGCGGTTTCGCCTGGCACCGGGTAGCACTGTGCCTGGCCCTGTTCCACCAGCGTCAGGCCGCCGGCGGCGAGGTAATCCTGCAGCCGCTGTTCATTGCGCAGCACCAGCCGCACCGGCAGGCCGGCGCGGGCCAGGCGCGCGGCCCATAGCGTGCCGAGGCTGCCGGCGCCCAGGACATGCCAGGTGGTGGACATCAGTTTTTTACTCGGTTTGGTGCTGGCATCTGCGGGGCTCGCGGTAACGGCGGGGAAAGACCCGTTATAATGACCCCGATTTTAACCACAAGCCAAGTGCGCGCCGTTTCATGAGCGCGCCTTTTTATTTGGAGAACACTACATGCCGTCATTCGACGTGGTATCCGAACTGGACAAGCACGAAGTCACCAACGCCGTTGAAAACGCCGTCAAGGAACTCGACCGTCGGTATGACCTCAAGGGCAAGGGCAGTTTCGAGTTCAAGGAAAAGGACCTGACCGTCAACCTGACCGCCGAGGCCGATTTCCAACTCGAGGCAATGATCGAAATCCTCAAGCTCGCGCTGGTCAAGCGCAAGATCGACGTGCAGTGCCTTGAAGTGAAGGATGCCTACGCCTCGGGCAAGGTGATGAAGCAGGAAGCCGTGCTCAAGGAAGGCATCGACAAGGAACTGGCAAAGAAGATCGTTGCCCACATCAAGGACGCCAAGCTCAAGGTCCAGGCCGCGATCCAGGGCGAGCAAGTGCGGGTCACCGGCAAGAAGCGTGACGATTTGCAAGAAGCCATTGCAGCGCTGCGCGGCAAGGAATTCGGCATGCCGCTACAGTTCAATAACTTCCGCGACTGATACTTCAGTTTCAGAGAAATACGATGGCGAGGGAGCCCATTCCCGCAGGGCTCTGTAGGAGCTCTGTAGGAGCTGCCGAAGGCTGCGATCTTTTGATTTTTCGCTTGGAATTCAAGTGTCTTGGGAAAGATCGCAGCCTCGTTTCACTCGGCAGCTCCTACGCAGCTCCTACGCAGCTCCTATGTAGCTTCTACGTAGCTTCTACGTAGATCCTGCGCGGCTCCTACAGCCCAGCGGGAGCGAGCTCCCTCGCCACAATTGCGTGCAACGGAAACAAGGAGAACACGATGGACTTGAACGCTGAAGTGGACCACCTGGTCAAGGCTTCCCAGGCCTGGATACCGATGATCATGGAGTACGGCAGCCGTGTGCTGCTGGCGGTCGTCACCCTGGTCATTGGCTGGTGGCTGATCAACAAGGTGACGCAGAAACTCGGGGCGCTGCTGGCCCTGCGTAACGCCGACCTCGCGCTGCAAGGGTTCATCAGTACCCTGGCAAACATCATCCTGAAGATTCTACTGATCGTCAGTGTCGCTTCGATGATCGGTATTGAAACCACCTCGTTCGTCGCGGCCATCGGTGCGGCAGGCTTGGCGATCGGTCTGGCCTTGCAGGGCAGCCTGGCGAATTTCGCCGGTGGCGTGCTGATCCTGCTGTTCCGTCCGTTTCGTATCGGTGACTGGATCGAAGCCCAAGGCGTGGCCGGTACGGTCGATAGCATCCAGATCTTCCACACCGTGATTCGTACCGGTGACAACAAGACCGTCATCGTGCCCAACGGCAACCTGTCGAACGGCATCATCACCAACACCAACCGCCAGCCAACCCGCAAGGTAGTGTTCGATGTGGGCGTGGATTACCAGGCCGACCTGCAAAAGGCCCGGGAAGTGTTGTTGGCGTTGGCCAAGGACGAACGCGTATTGGCTGATCCTGCGCCTGAAGCGGTGATTTCGACCTTGGGCGACAGTTCGATCACCGTGTCGCTGCGTATCTGGGTGAAGACAGCGGATTACTGGGCCGTGATGTTCATGCTCAATGAGCATGCACGGGATCGCTTGAAGGAGTCCGGTATTGATATTCCGTTTCCGCAACGGGTGATTCGGGTCGTTCAAGAGTCGCCTACGGCCTGAAGTATTCGACCGCTTGGTCAAGTTTCAACGCAATGAAAAAAGGCCCATCCGAAGATGGGCCTTTTTTTGATTACCGCGAACAGACTTTCGGCAATTACAGAACCGAAATCGGGTAGTCGACGATCAGGCGGAACTCTTTGATATCGCCTTCAGTTTCGTCGGTGTTAGCGTGGTGCCAAGCTTGACGAACGCGGAAGGAAAGATCCTTGGCCGGGCCAGACTGAACAACGTACTTGGCTTCGAAGTTGGTTTCGTTATGTTTGCCATTGTCGCCATAATTCAAAGCAGCGTATGGGCTGCTGGCGTCCACGTTGGAACCGTCGATGTCCCAACCTTTCACGTAGCGGGTCATGAAGCTCAGACCAGGAACGCCGTACTCAGCCATCTTCAGGTCATAACGGATCTGGGCAGATTTCTCGTTAGGCGCGTTGAAGTCGGAGTACTGGATGGAGTTGGCGAGGAAAATCGAGTCGCCACCACGGTTGTTCTTGCCCACGCCGATGTAGTCGAAAGGCGTGTCGCCGTTAATCTTCTGGAAGGCCACGGTGATGGTGTGCGCTTTCAGGAAGGAGAAAGCCGCTGCCAGGGAGTACGCGGTGTTGCTGATGTCACCGGCCTTGGAGCTGCCAGTGTCGGTGGTGCGGTAGATGTTACCGTCCAGGTTCAGCGACTGATCGCCACCCATTGGGATGGTGTAGTTCAGGTTACCGTAGTACTGGTTCCAGATGTCTTCCAGCTGGGCGGCGTACAACGATGCGCTCAGTTCGTCGCTGAACGAGTATTTACCGCCAGCGTAGTCGATGGTGTTGGCTTCAACGCCAGCGTAGGTCGCGAACAGGCCGCCTTCACGAGCGTTGCGGTCCTGGCTGGTCGCCGAGTAGAAGTGACCGGCTTCGAGGTCGAGGTCTTTGACTTCGCTGCTCTGCAGTTGGAAACCGCTGGCAGTTTGAGGCAGGACGCGGGAACCACCGACAGCGAACACTGGAGCAGTGCTTGGCTGCTGGTCGCCGATTTTCAGCTCGGTCTTGGAGACGCGGAATTTGACCGCTGCGCCTGCTTTGCCTTGGCTGTCGTTGACGTCGCCATCGCCATCAACGCTCATGTTGCCGGTGCCGCGAGTGCCGTCGCCGCCGTCCAGTTTCACGGCCAGGTAGCCGAACGCATCAATGCCGACGCCTACGGTGCCTTGGGTGTAGCCGGAGTTGAAGTTGCCCCAGATGCCCTGAGTCCAGTCTTTCTGGTCAGTAAAGCCATCTTTACGGTCACGGTTGAAGTAGTAGTTGCGCAGCAGCAGTTTGGCGCTGGCATCTTCAACGAAGCCTTTGGCTTCAGACTGGTCACTTACGAAAGGTGCGGCCGAGGCCATTTGAGTACTGGCTGCTGCAGCAACGGCCAGTGCGATCATGCTCCACTTCATCACGCGCATCGTGATTTGCTCCTTTGGTTTTTAGAAGAGTACTGCCGTCCCACCGGTTTTTTTATCTGGGCGGCTCTTTCTTTTTGTGTCGGCGCAAACTTATATCACGCCGACATTCTTTGGCGATACTTGCCCATTCAACCTTTCAGCTTCTTTACGACCCTGTCGCCAATGGCTCGATCCATGTCGCATTCCAGCTGATCCGAGGTGTGCGGAATGACAACTTCAAGTTGTTCTTTGATTGCACGCTTCGGTGTAAAGAGTCCGTAAGTCAAACCTTGAAGCTCCTGAGGGCAGCCTTGCCACTTTAATTCTCAGGCCTGCAGGTTCCGCTTCCGGCGGCGCCTGTAGACGATATGGGCATGAATGCAACAAGCATGCACAAACCCGGATTTCGTTGACATTTTTTTCACAATTTAGCTGCGGTTGCGGTGAAACCTCATGAAACCGGGCTCCAAAGGCCTTGTTTTAAATGGGGTTGACTGTCAGGCAGCTGTCATGTTTGAAACCGTTGGAACTCACGCGACAACCAAAAACGTTACCGGTTCACCCCTTCGGTGGGTAAAACGCGGATGTCACGTGCACTGAGCGTAGACGCATTGTGCTGTTTTGGTGCAGAAAATCTTCAAGCTGTGCGAAAAGCGGACAGTCCTTACAGCTGCTCGATGCAAAATGCGCCGTTACGGCACTCGGTGCACGGCATTGGTGCGCAGGGGCGGTGCGCAGTGAACGTTCCGCCGTTCACGGGTATGCTGGGCGCATGTGTCCAAGGTAGGCCGGTAGCGCCACCCAATCGGCACAGTCATCAATGAGCGAGGAGTACGCGCGGTGTTTGCCTTAGATCCACGATTGCAACAAGACACATTGCCCATCGGCGATTTCCCGCTTTGCCGGTTGCTCTTGTCCAACGACTCGAACTACCCATGGTTCATCCTCGTGCCGCGGCGGGACGATATCAGTGAATTGTTTCAATTGGATGACGCTGATCAGCAGCAACTGTGGAAAGAAACCACGGCGCTGGCCGAGACGCTCAAGGACGCGTTCGACGCCGATAAACTGAACGTTGCAACCTTGGGTAACGTTGTCAGTCAATTGCACATGCATGTAATCGTGCGCAAACGGGACGATGCCGCCTGGCCGGCGCCGGTGTGGGGCAAGCATCCGGCGCAGCCTTACGATGCAGGACAGGTCGCGGCCATTCGTGAACGCTTGCGAGCGGTCCTGACCGATGATTTCAAGTTCCTGGAGGGCTGAACCATGAACCTTGAAGAGCGTGTAACCGACCTTGAAAGCCGCCTGGCATTCCAGGACGACACCATCCAGGCGCTGAACGACGTGCTGGTGGAGCAACAGCGAATCGTCGAGCGGCTGCAACTGCAGATGTCGGCGCTGCTCAAGCGCCAGGAGGAGATGGCCGGGCAGTTCGAGTCTTTCGAAGAAGAAGCGCCGCCTCCCCATTACTGACGAACCCGAACGACGGGCACAAAAAAACCGCGAGCAGCCAGGCTGCATCGCGGTTTTTTTACACTTGGATCAGCGGCGCGGCAGCGCGGCGATCACGTCTTCGGCTTGCAGGCCCTTGTCGCGATGCATGACCGAGAACTCCACGCGCTGGCCCTCGACCAGGACGCGGTGGCCCTCGCCACGAATGGCCCGGAAATGCACAAAAATATCATCGCCGGAATCACGGGAGATGAAACCGAACCCCTTGGACGTGTTGAACCACTTCACGGTGCCGGTATCGCGGTTGGACATGTCGTAGTTCTGCGGTGCGGCGGACGGCGACGACTTCTTGTAGAAGCTGACGGCCAAGTGCAGCAGTACGGCGAGCAACGCCGCAGCCAGGCTGGACAGGATGGCGGGTTGGCCGCCGATTTCCGGCATGGGCGCCAGCAGGGTCAGGGTTTGCAAGGCAACGGCCAGCACCAGCAGGGCACTGACAAGGTTTTGCAGTTGATGACGTGGACCTTTGTTCCAGTAAGGGATGACGGGTGCCAGTGTCAGGTTGAGCAGGCCGAAAAAGGCCAGGTAAAGCGCGTCGGGATGTTGCAGGTAAGGTGTGGCTTCGGAACCCAGGCTAGGGATGAAGGACAGCAGCAGGGCAGCTGCGCCCATTAGCAAGTGGACGATTTTCAACATTTTGATTGGCTCACGGTTAAGACAGGTCACAAGGAAGAGCTGATCGGGGGCGGTTCGCTCCAGAACAATGAGAGGCGTAGTAATACGTACCCGAATCAGCCTATGCGCGCCGCCCGGAAAAATAGGCGTAGCGACACACTGCCTATTTAACAGCAAAGCCCGGGCCTTCTCAAACGTGTTGCTGGCGTGCCGGACGCTGTTCGTCGGCGGAGCGGGTGCAGGCTCCTGAAGATGGCAGGTGGATAAGGATTCGATTTCAGGTTTTCCGGAACCGCCCGCCATCCCGGCTTGTCGGTTCAGGACGGCTGGCGATTTGTCGCAGGCCTCAGGCGGCGACACCCGCTAGAGTGAAACGACCGCTGTCGAATTCATCACGTCAGGAGATCAACCCACATGGCCATTGATATCGGTATCAGCGAAGAAGACCGCAAGTCTATCGTCGACGGGCTTTCGCGCTTGTTGTCAGACACCTATGTGCTGTACCTCAAGACCCACAATTTCCACTGGAACGTTACCGGTCCGATGTTCCGGACGCTGCACCTGATGTTCGAGGAGCAATACAACGAGCTGGCGCTGGCGGTTGACCTGATCGCCGAGCGAATCCGTGCGCTCGGCTTCCCGGCGCCCGGTGCTTACTCGGTCTATGCGCGCTTGTCGTCCATAAAGGAGGAAGAGGGGGTGCCTGGCGCCGAGGACATGATCCGGCAGTTGGTCGAAGGGCAGGAAGCGGTGACTCGCACGGCCCGTGGCATCTTTCCTTTATTGGACAAGGTCAGCGACGAACCCACTGCCGACCTGCTGACCCAGCGCATGCAGGTCCATGAAAAAACCGCCTGGATGCTGCGTTCGTTACTGGAGGATAAGTAAGTCACGCCCAGGCGACGGTGTTGCCGTTGGCATCGTCGCCTGACGTCAGGTTCCAGGGTTGCGTAATTTGTCGCCAGTCTTCTGTTGGCTTGTCCTACGTTGATGGTCAAAAAGTCATCTGGAACTGGTGATCCCGTTGAGCTTCCATAGAGCCACAGATCGGTTGTTCCGACTGAGGCTCGTATGGCAAAGGAGTGTCAACGGTATGATTCAAGGAAAAGAACCCTGGGAAGGCCGACGTGGACGCTTGCAGTCTATCCACATCGACCCGTTCGTCAGGGGTTTCGATATGCAACTGGCCCGCCCCCTGGCCCGCTCTGTCCGGCTCAATGGTCTCGCCACCTGCCTGCGGCTGGAGCAGGTCTATTGGGATATTCTCGGCGACATGGCGCACCTCAACAGTTGCTCCATCAGCGCCTTGTTGTCCCATGTGGACCGGGAGGTACACCTGCGCCATGGCGGTGTGCGCAATTTCAGCGGGCTGGTGCGTGTTGTCTGTGTGGTTCACAGTTTGAAGGACGCCACGATGGAGCATGGTGGGGCGTAGAAGCTGCCGAAGGCTGCGATCTTTTGATCTTGATCTTGATTTTCGCTTGCGACTCAAGTGTCTGGGGCAAGATCGCAGCCTCGTTGCACTCGTCAGCTCCTGCACGCGGCCTTACGGCTGCACAGGCAGCATTTAATGGATATAATCCCGCTCTTTGCCGCAAAGCCCCGCTTTTGCGCGAGTAACCTGATTGCCGAGACAACCCCATGCCGATGTACGACTATCAATGTGCTTCCTGTGGTCATCAGATGGAAGCCATTCAAAAGATCAGCGCGGCACCGCTGGTCGACTGCCCTGCCTGCCAGGCACCAGAACTGAAAAAGATGCTGTCCATGCCTGGTTTCCGCCTCGGTGGCACGGGCTGGTATGAAACCGACTTCAAGACCGGCGCCAAGAAGAACCTGGCCGGTGGCGACAAGGCTGATTGAGTTGAATACGCGCGAGTTCTTGCACGGGCAGGGCCTCCAACCGAATGTCGAATTACGAGAAGTGAAACCACTACCATGATGCGCAGCCATTATTGCGGCCAACTGAACGAAAGCCTGGAAGGCCAGGAAGTTACTCTTTGCGGATGGGTTCATCGTCGCCGTGACCATGGCGGGGTGATTTTCCTCGATATCCGTGATCGTGAAGGCCTGGCCCAGGTGGTGTTCGATCCGGACCGCGCCGAAACCTTCGCCACCGCCGACCGCGTGCGCAGCGAATACGTCGTCAAGATCACCGGCAAGGTGCGCCTGCGCCCAGCCGGCGCCGGCAATGCCAACATGGCGTCCGGCATGATCGAAGTGCTGGGTTATGAGCTGGAAGTGCTCAACGAAGCGGAAACCCCGCCGTTCCCGCTCAATGAATACTCCGACGTAGGTGAAGAAACGCGCCTGCGCTACCGCTTCATCGACCTGCGTCGCCCGGAAATGGCCGAGAAACTGCGCCTGCGTTCGCGCATGACCACCAGCATCCGTCGCTACCTGGACGAGAACGGTTTCCTCGACGTCGAGACGCCGATCCTGACCCGCGCGACACCGGAAGGCGCCCGCGATTACCTGGTGCCGAGTCGCACCCACCCCGGCAGTTTCTTCGCCTTGCCGCAGTCGCCGCAGCTGTTCAAGCAGCTGCTGATGGTGGCCGGGTTCGATCGCTACTACCAGATCGCCAAGTGTTTCCGCGACGAAGACCTGCGTGCCGACCGCCAGCCTGAGTTCACCCAGATCGACATCGAGACCAGCTTCCTCGATGAAAAAGACATCATGGGCCTGACCGAAGGCATGATCCGCAACCTGTTCAAGGAAGTGCTGGACCTGGAATTCGGCGAGTTCCCGCACATGACCTTCGAAGAGGCCATGCGTCGCTACGGCTCCGACAAGCCAGACCTGCGCAACCCGCTGGAACTGGTGGACGTGGCCGACCAGCTCAAGGATGTCGAATTCAAGGTGTTCAGCGGCCCGGCCAACGACCCGAAATGCCGCGTTGCCGCCCTGCGCGTACCCGGCGGTGCGAGCATGCCACGCAGCAAGATCGACGATTACACCAAGTTCGTGGGTATCTACGGTGCCCGCGGCCTGGCCTATATCAAGGTCAACGAGCGCGCCAAGGGCGTCGAAGGCCTGCAGTCGCCGATCGTGAAGAATATCCCTGAAGCCAACCTCAACGTGATCCTCGATCGCGTTGGCGCAGTCGATGGCGACATCGTGTTCTTCGGTGCCGACAAGGCCAAGATCGTCAGCGAAGCCTTGGGTGCGCTGCGGATCAAGGTCGGTCACGACCTGGAGCTGCTCACTTGCGAGTGGGCGCCGATGTGGGTCGTGGACTTCCCGATGTTCGAAGAGAACGACGACGGCAGCTTCTCCGCGCTGCACCACCCGTTCACCGCGCCGAAGTGCTCGCCTGAAGAGTTGGAGGCCAACCCGGCCGGCGCGCTTTCCCGCGCCTACGACATGGTGCTGAACGGCACCGAGCTGGGTGGCGGTTCGATCCGTATCCACCGCAAGGAAATGCAACAGGCAGTGTTCCGCCTGCTGGGCATCAGCGAAGCCGAGCAGGAAGAGAAGTTCGGCTTCCTGTTGGACGCCCTGAAATACGGCGCGCCGCCCCACGGTGGCCTGGCCTTCGGCCTGGATCGCCTGGTGATGCTGATGACCGGCGCACAGTCGATCCGCGAAGTGATCGCGTTCCCGAAAACCCAGAGCGCGGCCGATGTCATGACCCAGGCGCCGGGCGTCGTGGATGCCAAGGCGTTGCGCGAATTGCACATCCGCCTGCGTGAACAGCCAAAGGCTGAGTAAGGCTGGCACCTGAGAGGGCGCATCTTCGGATGCGCCTTTTCATTGGAGTCGATATTTCTGATTGCCGGCCACTGCGCAAGTGCGCGGCGGGCAATGTTCCAAAGCGAAACGGAGCGAGTTATGGCAGGTCATTCCAAGTGGGCGAACATCAAGCACCGCAAAGAACGTCAGGATGCCAAGAGGGGCAAGATCTTTACCAAGTGGATCCGTGAACTGACGGTCGCGGCCCGCCAGGGTGGTGGTGATCCGGGTTCCAACCCGCGCTTGCGCCTGGCGTTGGACAAGGCGCTGGGCGCGAACATGAGCCGCGACATCATCGACCGGGCCATCGCCCGTGGCGCTGGCGCCACCGAGGCCGACAACGTCGAAGAGCTGACCTATGAAGGCTACGGCCCGGGCGGCGTGGCGGTGATGGTCGAATGCATGACCGACAACCGCAACCGCACCGCGGCGGCCGTGCGCCACGCCTTCAGCAAATGCGGCGGCAACCTGGGCACCGACGGCTCGGTGGCCTACCTGTTCGAGCGCAAGGGGCAGATCAGCTTTGCGCCGGGCGTCGACGAGGATGCGCTGACCGAAGCGGCCCTGGAAGCCGACGCCGATGACGTGGTCAGCCATGAAGACGGTTCGTTCGACGTGTTCACCTCGTTCGCCAGCTTCTACGCCGTGCGCAACGCCCTGGAGGCGGCTGGTTTTGCGCCTGCGGACGCGGAAATCGTCATGCAGCCGACCACCAGCGCCGAACTGGACCTGGAAGGCGCTGAGAAGGTGTTGAAGCTGATCGATATGCTGGAAGACCTGGATGACGTGCAGAACGTTTATTCCAACGCCGATATTCCGGAGTCGGTGGCCGAACAGCTGGGCTAATCCCTGTAGGAGCTGGCGAAGCCTGCGATCTTTTGATCTTCTGGTCCACAAGGAAAAATCAAAAGCTCGCAGGCTACGCCAGCTCCTACACGGCTGTATCCTCTCGAAACCGCATTACCTTTTCGCAGGCGTTATGACTTTAATCCTTGGTATCGACCCCGGTTCGCGCATCACCGGCTACGGTGTGGTTCGCGATACCGGGCGCGGCTGCGTGTACGTCGCCTCCGGATGCATCCGCACCGGTGCGGGTGAACTGCATGAGCGCTTGCAGATCGTTTATCGCGGTGTGCGCGAAGTCATCCAGACCTACGGCCCCGTGACCATGGGCATCGAAAAGGTCTTCATGGCCCGCAACGCCGATTCGGCCCTGAAATTGGGGCAGGCCCGAGGCGCGGCGATTGTGGCTGGGGCCGAGGAAAACCTGGAGATTGCCGAGTACACCGCGACCCAGGTCAAGCAGGCGGTCGTCGGAACCGGTGCGGCGAACAAGGAACAGGTGCAAATGATGGTGATGCACTTGTTGAAATTGGTCAGCAAGCCGCAGATCGACGCCTCCGATGCCCTGGCTATCGCCATTTGCCATGCCCATACCCGCTCCAGCCTGTTGCCCCATGGCTTGGGAGCCGCACGCAGTCGTGGCGGGCGCCTGCGTCTCTGATAGCATCAGCGCTTCATTCATGAGCCCGAGCCTGTTGCGCCTGTACCGTCGGCCTTTATGCTCGGGTTGTTATTCGCCAGCCGGTGGCTGGACAACGCCAAGGATCTGAAACGTGATTGGACGCTTGCGCGGCACCCTGGCTGAAAAACAGCCGCCGCACCTGATTCTGGATGTAAACGGCCTGGGCTATGAGCTTGAAGTGCCCATGACCACGCTGTATCGCCTGCCGTCGGTCGGTGAGCCGCTGACGCTGCACACTCATTTGGTCGTGCGCGAGGATGCGCAGTTACTCTATGGCTTCGTTGGCAAGCGCGAGCGGGATTTCTTCCGCGAGCTGATCCGTCTCAATGGCGTCGGCCCGAAGCTGGCCTTGGCCTTGATGTCGAGCCTGGAAGTCGATGAACTGATTCGTTGCGTGCAGTCCCAGGACACCTCGGCGTTGACCAAGGTGCCAGGTGTCGGCAAGAAAACCGCTGAACGCCTGCTGGTAGAACTCAAGGACCGCTTCAAGGCCTGGGAGACGGTGCCGGCCATGTTTGCGCTGGTGCCAAACCAACCGGATGCGCCAGCGCCTGCGGCCAGCGCTGAAAACGATGCGGTCACGGCGCTGATCTCCCTGGGCTACAAGCCGCAGGAAGCCAGCAAGGCGATTTCCGCGATCAAGGAAAAAGGCTTGAGCACTGAAGACATGATTCGCCGCGCCCTGAAGGGAATGATTTAAGTGATTGAAGCTGATCGTCTGATCGCCGCCACGGGCGCGCCCCGTGACCGCGAGGAAATCCAGGACCGTGCGATCCGGCCTGTCAGCCTGGCCGACTATATCGGCCAGCCGACCGTGCGCGAGCAGATGGAGCTGTTCATCCAGGCGGCTCGTGGGCGCAGCGAGTCGCTGGACCACACCTTGATCTTCGGTCCGCCAGGCTTGGGCAAGACCACCCTGGCCAACATCATCGCCCAGGAAATGGGGGTGTCGATCAAGAGCACGTCCGGGCCGGTGCTTGAGCGACCGGGCGACCTGGCGGCGCTGTTGACCAACCTTGAACCCCATGACGTGCTCTTCATCGACGAAATCCACCGGCTGTCGCCGATCGTCGAGGAAGTGCTGTACCCGGCCATGGAAGATTTCCAGCTCGACATCATGATCGGTGAAGGACCGGCGGCACGCTCCATCAAGCTCGACCTGCCGCCCTTTACGCTGGTGGGTGCCACCACCCGCGCCGGCATGCTGACCAACCCGCTGCGGGACCGTTTCGGTATCGTCCAGCGCCTGGAGTTCTACAGCAATGCTGACCTGGCAACGATCGTCAGTCGCTCGGCTGGCATCCTCGGCTTGCCGCTGGACCCGGACGGCGCCTACGAAATCGCCCGTCGGGCCCGCGGTACGCCACGGATCGCCAATCGCCTGCTGCGCCGGGTCCGGGACTTTGCCGAAGTCCGGGCCAAGGGCCATATCACCAAGCCGATCGCGGACCTGGCGCTGAACCTGCTGGACATTGACGAACGCGGTTTCGATCATCAGGACCGGCGCTTGCTGTTGACCATGATCGAGAAATTCGACGGTGGCCCGGTGGGCGTGGACAGCCTGGCCGCCGCCATCAGCGAAGAGCGTCATACGATTGAAGATGTGCTGGAGCCGTACCTGATCCAGCAGGGCTATATCATGCGCACCCCTCGCGGGCGCGTGGTAACGCGGCATGCTTATCTGCACTTCGGCTTAAACATCCCGACACGAATGGGTGAGATGCCGGTGGTAGACGAGTTCCTCGATGCGGTAGACGATTGAACGCGCTTTGTACGACGACTTTTTTTCGGTTCATGCTGTCCCAGACCACGCCTGGAGCGTCAATGCGCTTGAGAATGAAAAAACAGTTGCCTGGCCGATTGGCAACCTGAGGAGTAAGCACTAGAGTATGCGCGCGCAAAACGGGCTGGAGTCGTTCGCACATCGCTGTCGCGTTTATTACGAGGACACCGATGCCGGCGGCATCGTTTACTACGTCAATTACCTCAAGTTTATGGAACGGGCTCGAACCGAACGGCTGCGGGAACTGGGTTTCGCCCAATCCGCGCTGGCAGGGGAGGACCTGTTATTCGTCGTGCATTCCAGCGAAGCGCGTTATCACGCGCCGGCGCGACTGGACGACGAGCTTGTGGTGACTGCCGATGTCATCGAGTTGAACCGCGTCAGCCTGCGCTTCAAGCAGCAGGTCAGGCGCGCTGCGGATAATGTGCTGCTCTGCGAAGGGCAGTTTTTGGTGGCCTGTGTGCGCACCCATAGTTTGAAACCCCGGGCCATTCCCGAAGCTCTACGCGCGGCCTTTGCCGGCGTGAGCGGCGCGGGTACACACTCAGAGCAGGAGATAAAGCGTGGAAGCTAACGTCGTCGACCATTCCTCCATGTGGAGCCTGGTCAGCAATGCCAGCGTCGTGGTGCAACTGGTAATGCTGACCCTGGTAGCCGCATCGGTGACCTCATGGATCATGATTTTTCAGCGCAGCAACATGCTGCGCGCCGGTCGCCGTGCCCTGGAGAGCTTCGAAGAGCGCTTCTGGTCCGGCATCGACCTGTCCAAGCTGTACCGCCAGGCCGGCAGCAACCCGGATCCGGATTCGGGCGTCGAGCAGATCTTCCGCGCCGGTTTCAAGGAATTCTCCCGTCTGCGCCAGCAGCCCGGTGTCGATCCTGAAGCGGTCATGGAAGGCGTGGCCCGTGCCATGCGCGTCGCCATTTCCCGCGAAGAAGAAAAACTCGAACAGGGCCTGCCGTTCCTGGCGACCGTCGGTTCGGTCAGCCCGTACATCGGTCTGTTCGGTACCGTGTGGGGGATCATGAACTCCTTCCGTGGCCTGGCATCCGCCCAGCAAGCGACCCTGGCCACCGTGGCCCCGGGTATCGCCGAGGCACTGATCGCCACCGCCATCGGCCTGTTCGCGGCGATCCCGGCCGTTATCGCCTACAACCGCTTCGCCGCTCGCAGCGAAACACTGACCAGCCGCTACTACACGTTCGCCGATGAATTCCAGGCGATCCTGCACCGCAAAGTGCACACCAGCGAAGAATAAGCAGGTATTTCCCGATGGCTTTAATCGCTCGAGCCCGAAACAAGCGCAAGCCGGTTGCCGAGATGAACGTGGTGCCCTACATCGACGTGATGCTGGTACTGCTGGTCATCTTCATGGTGACCGCGCCGATGCTCAATCAGGGCGTGAAGGTCGATCTGCCCAAGGTTTCCAGCGAAGCCTTGCCGCAGGACAACAACACCCAGGTCCTGACCATCTCGATCAAGGCTGACAAGACCTATTACTGGAACCTTGGCAGCGAAGTCGACACCGAGAAACAGCAGGACCGGGCCATGACCCTGCCGCAGATGACCGACGCGGTGACTAAGATCATTCGTGTCGGCAACGATGCCGGCAAGCGCACCCAGGTGTTCATTCGCGGCGACAAGACCGTCGACTACGGTGCCGTGATGGGCGCCATGGGCGGCCTTCAGAAAGCCGGGGTTGGTAACGTTGGCTTGATCACTGAGGCGCCCTGATGCAGCAACAGCGAGAGCCGTCCGCCTCGGAAAGCTACTTCTGGCCTAGTGTCCTTGCCATCGGCCTGCATGTGCTGGTGTTCGGCATGCTGTTCGTCAGCTTTGCCATGACCCCGGAGTTGCCGCCGGCCAAGCCGATCGTGCAGGCGACCCTTTACCAGCTCAAGTCGAAGAGCCAGGCCACGACGCAGACCAACCAGAAGCTTGCCGGCGAAGCGAAGAAGTCCGCCGCGCGCCAGACTGAAGTCGAGCAGATGGAGCAGAAAAAGGTCGAGCAGGAAGCGATCAGGGCTGCGGAACAAAAGAAAGAGGAAGCGGCTCAAAAGGCCGAAGAAGCGAAGAAGGCCGAAGAAGCGAAGAAGGCCGACGAGGCGAAGAAAGCGGACGAGGCTAAAAAGGCAGACGAGGCCAAGAAAGCCGACGACGCGAAGAAAGCCGCCGAAGCCAAGAAGGCAGAAGAGAAACAATTGGCTGATATAGCCAAGAAGAAAGCCGAAGAAGAAGCCAAGAAAGCCGCTGAAGAAGAGGCCAAGAAAGCGGCCGCTGAAGAAGCGAAGAAAAAGATCGTCGAGGACGCGAAGAAAAAAGCGGCCGAGGACGCCAAGAAGAAAGCTGAAGCCGAAGAGGCGAAAAAGAAAGTCGCCGAAGACGCGAAGAAGAAAGCCGCCGCCGACGCCGCCAAGAAAAAGGCCCAGGACGCAGCGCGTAAATCCGCCGAAGAGAAAAAGGCCCAGGCCTTGGCAGATTTGCTTTCCGACACGCCGGAGCGTCAGCAGGCATTGGCCGACGAGCAGGGTGATGAAGTCGCCGGCAGCTTCGACGATCTGATTCGTGCCCGTGCGGCGGAAGGCTGGGCTCGTCCACCTTCGGCGCGCAAAGGCATGACGGTAGTATTGCAAATCGGCATGTTGCCCGACGGTACGGTTACCTCGGTCAGCGTGGCCAAGTCCAGTGGCGATGGTCCGTTCGACGCTTCGGCGGTCGCGGCGGTCAAGAACATTGGACGATTGACGGAAATGCAAGGAATGAAGCCGAGCGATTTTGCTCCCTATCGTTCGTTCAAGATGACATTCACACCTGAGGATCTAGCCTTGTGAGAAACCTTCTTCGATCAATGCTTGTCGTTGTCTGCTGCCTGGCAGGGATCGCGATGGCAGAGGAAAAGAACATCCTGGTCACCAGCGGCAGCGACCGGGCTACCCCGATCGCCGTCGTACCGTTCGGTTGGCAGGGCGGTAGCGTCCTGCCGGACGACATGGCGGAAATCATCGGCAACGACCTGCGCAACTCCGGTTACTACGCGCCGATTCCGAAACAGAACATGATCGGCCTGCCAACCCAGGCCAGCGAAGTCATCTACCGTGACTGGAAGGCCCTGGGCGCCCAGTACATCATGGTCGGCAGCATCGTTCCGGCGGGCGGTCGCCTGCAGGTGCAATACGCCCTGTTCAATGTCGCCACCGAACAGCAAGTGCTGACCGGCAGCGTGTCGGGCAGCGTTGACCAGTTGCGTGACATGGCGCACTACATCGCCGACCAGTCGTTCGAAAAGCTCACCGGCATCAAGGGTGCGTTCTCTACGCGCATGCTTTACGTGACGGCTGAGCGCTTCTCCGAGAACAACACCCGCTACACCCTGCAGCGTTCCGACTATGACGGCGCCCGCGCAGTGACCCTGCTGCAATCGCGCGAGCCGATCCTGTCGCCGCGTTTTGCGCCTGACGGCAAGCGTATCGCCTATGTGTCGTTCGAGCAGAAGCGCCCGCGCATCTTCGTGCAGCACATCGACACCGGTCGCCGTGAGCAGATCACCAACTTCGAAGGCCTGAACGGCGCGCCAGCCTGGTCGCCGGACGGTTCGCGCCTGGCGTTCGTACTGTCCAAGGACGGTAACCCGGACGTCTACGTGATGAACCTGGCGTCTCGTTCGATCTCGCGCGTGACCAACGGCCCTGGTATCAACACCGAACCGTTCTGGGGCAAGGATGGCTCGACCATCTACTTCACCTCCGACCGTGGCGGCAAGCCGCAGATCTACAAGACCAGCGCCGGTGGCGGTGGTGCCGAACGCGTGACTTTCGTCGGTAACTACAACGCCAACCCTAAACTGTCGGCGGACGAAAAGACCCTGGTCATGATCCATCGCCAGGATGGTTTCACCAATTTCAAGGTGGCGGCCCAGGATTTGCAGCGCGGAAGCGTAAAAATCCTCACTGATAGCACTCTGGACGAGTCGCCTACTGTTGCGCCCAACGGCACCATGGTAATCTACGCCACCCGCCAGCAGGGCCGGGGAGTCTTGATGCTCGTGTCCATTAATGGACGCGTGAGGCTCCCGCTTCCTACCGCTCAAGGCGAAGTCAGAGAACCGTCCTGGTCCCCTTACCTGAACTGACGCGGCGCAATACGTTTTACTTAACACACTGGGGTTCATTAGGAGTTTCACGATGGAAATGCTGAAGTTTGGTAAATTTGCTGCGCTGGCTCTGGCCATGGCTGTAGCTGTAGGTTGCTCGTCCAAAGGCGGCGACAACGCCGGTGAAGGCGCTGTTGATCCAAACGCTGGTTACGGCGCTAACACCGGTGCAGTTGACGGCTCCATGAGCGAAGAAGCTGCTCTGCGCGCGATCACCACCTTCTACTTCGAATACGACAGCTCGGACCTGAAGCCAGAAGCCATGCGCGCTCTGGACGTTCACGCCAAAGACCTGAAAGCAAACGGCGCTCGCGTTGTTCTGGAAGGCAACACCGACGAACGTGGTACTCGTGAGTACAACATGGCACTGGGCGAGCGTCGTGCGAAAGCCGTTCAACGCTACCTGGTACTGCAAGGTGTTTCCCCAGCTCAGCTGGAACTGGTTTCCTACGGCGAAGAGCGTCCAGTTGCTACCGGCAACGACGAGCAGTCCTGGGCTCAAAACCGTCGCGTCGAACTGCGTAAGTAATTCGTCATGCGAACGTGCCGTCGTGCTGTAACTGTTCTGGCTCTCAGCCTCGCGCCGCTTGCGGCGTGGGCTGCGGTTCCTGTGGTCGATAACGATGCCGGCTATAACAATAGCGGGAGCAGTTATCCGCCTGCAGGTTACGGTACGAACGGCGCCTATGCCGGGGGAGGGGTTTCGGCCCCTGTCTCGGCACAGGGCCAGCTGTTCAACCAACTGCAGCAAATGCAGGATCAGATCTCGCGCCAACAGGGTGTGATTGAAGAACTGCAGAATGATATTTCGCGCATGAAGCAGGAAAACCTGGAGCGATACCAGGATCTTGATCGGCGCATAGGAACCGGTGTTGCACCTGCCGCGACTCCTGAGAATTCTCCAGCCGGTGGCGATCTGAACGCCCCCGGTGCAGCCGCAGGCGCTGGGGCGAGTGCTCCAGCAGCACCTGCTGCCGGTGGCGAGCCGGCTGATCCAGCGAAGGAAAAGCTCTACTACGATGCTGCCTTCGACTTGATCAAGGCCAAGGATTTCGACAAGGCCAGTCAGGCCTTTGCCGCTTTCCTGCGCAAATACCCAAACAGCCAGTACGCGGGCAACGCCCAATACTGGCTGGGTGAGGTGAACCTGGCCAAGGGTGACCTGCAAGGTGCCGGCCAGGCATTCGCCAAGGTTTCGCAACTGTATCCCAAGCACGCCAAGGTGCCGGATTCGCTGTACAAGCTGGCTGACGTAGAGCGCCGCCTCGGTCATACCGACAAGGTAAAGGGCATTCTGCAACAGGTGGTGGCCCAGTATCCGGGGACATCCGCCGCTCAGTTGGCCCAGCGCGATCTGCAGCGCATGTAAGGCTGTTTGAACCCGCTTGGAAGAAACCCGCGCCTGTCGCGGGTTTTTTCGTTAGAATTCACGCCCTTTTTATGAAACACGCTTCTTGGGATCTACGCGTTGGCGGGGTTCCTTGAGGTGCCTGACGGAGGCGGACAGCCTGTTTAGCTGTTACGCCCGTGGCGACTATGCAAGACACATTGAGAATTACCGAAGTTTTTTACTCGTTGCAGGGTGAAACGCGAACGGCCGGGCTGCCCACTGTTTTTGTGCGCCTTACCGGTTGCCCATTGCGTTGCCAATACTGCGACAGTGCCTATGCCTTCAACGGCGGCACCTTGCGCACCCTCGACGAACTCCTTGAACAAGTGGCCGGCTTCCGTCCGCGTTATGTTTGCGTCACCGGGGGTGAGCCATTGGCGCAGCCCAATGCCATCCCCTTGCTCAAGCAATTGTGCGATGCAGGCTATGAGGTTTCTCTGGAAACCAGTGGCGCGCTGGATATCTCGGCGGTCGATCCGCGGGTCAGCCGCGTCGTGGACCTCAAGACTCCTGGTTCGAAAGAAGCCCACCGCAACCGCTACGAGAACATCGAGCTGCTGACGCCCAACGATCAGGTCAAGTTCGTCATCTGTTCGCGGGAAGACTACGACTGGGCGGTGTCCAAGCTGATCCAGTACGGTCTCGACCAGCGGGCTGGCGAGGTGCTGTTTTCCCCCAGTCACCACGACCTGAATGCCCGGGAGCTGGCGGACTGGGTGGTGGCGGATAACTTGCCGGTGCGCCTGCAACTGCAACTGCACAAATATCTTTGGAACGACGAGCCGGGGCGCTGACATGACTGAACAATCAACCACTCCAGAAAAACGCGCGGTCATCCTGCTGTCGGGCGGCCTGGATTCGGCCACGGTCGTAGCCATGGCCCGCGCCGAAGGCTATCGCTGCTACACCATGAGTTTCGACTATGGCCAGCGCCACCGTGCCGAGCTGCACGCCGCTGAGCGGGTCGCCCGGGACCTGGGCGTTGTCGAGCACAAGGTGATCGGCCTGAACCTCAACGGCATCGGCGGTTCCGCCCTGACTGACAGTTCCATTGATGTTCCCGAGGCGCCGAGCGAAGGCATTCCGGTGACTTATGTGCCGGCGCGCAACACCGTGTTCCTGTCCCTGGCGCTGGGTTGGGCCGAAGTGCTGGGTGCCCGTGACATTTTCATTGGTGTCAACGCGGTGGATTATTCCGGCTATCCGGATTGCCGTCCGGAGTTTGTCGAGGCGTTCGAGCGCATGGCTAATCTGGCGACCAAGGCCGGTGTAGAGGGTCAGGGTTTCCGGATCCAGGCGCCTCTGCAAAACCTCAGCAAGGCTGACATCGTCAGGGCAGGCGTGAAGCTTGGGGTGGATTATGGCCTTACTGTTTCGTGTTACCAGGCCGACGATCAGGGGCGCGCTTGCGGCAAATGCGACAGCTGCCGCCTGCGTGCCGAAGGCTTCGCGGCGGCGGGTGTGAGCGATCCAACCCCTTATTTTTGATTTATTTCAAATTAAGTGTTGAATAGTCCTTAGAAATCAGTATTATACGCGCCACCACACAGCGGGTCGTTAGCTCAGTTGGTAGAGCAGTTGGCTTTTAACCAATTGGTCGTAGGTTCGAATCCCACACGACCCACCATTTTCTGTAGTTTTAAAAGTCTGGAAAGCCCACGAAAGTGAGGATTTCCGGATTTTTTTTTGCCTTCGAGAAAGTGGTCGAACGGATGCGCCTGGCGCTCCGCAGCCTGCGGGGCGCCAGTGTCGTTACTGGATGTGGTGAGCGTAGTGCCTCGGATTCAAGCGCAATACCATTCCCATCATCAACACCATGACCGCCATGAGTGACCACCAGGCCCACTCGAAGCTCCCCAACCGATCGCGGATCATTCCGGCAACCAGCGGCGAAAGCCCGGCAATGAGATAGCCAATTCCCTGCACGAACGCTGTAAGGCCACCGGCCCGGCGTGGGTTGTCCACGTGGTCGAGGGATACGATCAGGCTCATGGGGAACAGGCCGCCGATACCCAGCCCCAGCAGGCAGGGCCAGAGCAGGCTGAAGCGTTCCGGGCTGAGGATCAGGCCGCAGAAGCCGCTGATGATCAAGGCCAGCAGGACGCTCAGGACCAGGCGTTTATCCCGGCTTCGGTTGGCAATCGCGGGGGTTACCAGCCCAGAGAGCACTTCCATTGCCGTGAGGAACCCCAACAGCAGGCCAGCGTGCTGTTCGCTCCAGCCTTTTTCTACGTAGTACGGCGCCAGCCAGGCCAATACGCACGTGTAGGAGGCGGTGCCCAACCCAAAGAAAATCGCCAGGAGCCAGGCCCGGGCGTTGCTGGCAAACGCTTCGTGATGCCGGGACATTGCTTCGGGCAAAGGGATGACGCTCGCTCGCTGAGCGCACCAGCAGCCCAGGGCGACCAGTGATAACAATGCCCAAATGGCCAGGCTGATGCGCCAACTGCCGGTTTGCGTCAGGACCAAGGGGGAAAACGATGCGGCAATCGCTGCACCGCCCATGATGGAAGTGACGTACAAGCCCATGAGCAGTGATACGTGACCGGCGAAGCGCGACTTGATCAGTGCCGGCATCACAGCCTGGATCAAGGCTATCCCGAGCCCGGCCACGACCGCATTGGCGATCAACCCGGCGGCACTGGCCAGATACAGGCGCGAGGCTGTAGCGATACCAATAATCAACAGCGACAGCACGATGGTGCGGTGTTCACCGATGCGCAAGGCGATGCGCATGCCCAGGAACATTGCCAAGCCCATCGCCATGACAGGCAACATGGTCAGCAGCGACGCCGCGCTGAAACTCAAGGGGACTTCGCCGCGAATCGCTGATAACAACGGCCCGACGGCTGCCATCGAAGGCCGTAGATTCAGCGCGACCAATACGATGCTGACCATTAGCCAGGCGGCATGGGTGCTTGAGGTTCGAACGTTTTCCATAATAGAGCCTTGGTTGGAACAAAGCGCTATTTAGGCTGGGGCACGCTGCCTTGGGCAAACTGAAAACTGGCGGGGCTTATTGAATAATTAAATACCGCCCGTGAGCCTTTGTGGCGAGGGAGCTTGCTCCCGCTGGGCTGAAGCAGACCTGAAAAGCAAGGACGCCATTTGTCAGGCATGTCGAATGCTTTAGGGGGCGGCTTCGCCACCCAGCGGGAGCAAGCTCCCTCGCCACGGGGCCAGTGAGGCAGGAAAAATCTTCTTATTCCATCCCCGGGCCCAACGTCCCCAACCACGCCACCAGCCCCAGGATGATCACTGCCACGGAGAACTCCAGGACCATGCTGCGTCGCAAGGCAGTCACCGCGACGCCATGTTCGCCGGTCTGCCGGGCCTGCTCCAGCAATGGGCTCAGATGGAAGCGGTTCAGCGCGGCGAACACCAACATGGCGGCGAACAGGATGAGCTTGAGTGCCAGCAATTGACCGTAAGTGCTGTCGAGCAGCCCATCGACATTCGGGCCGACAATGAACAGGTAATTCACCACGCCGGTCACACTGATGATCGCCACGATCAGCGCCCCGGCGGTTTCGAACCCGGTCAGTGTCCGGGCCAATACCGCCAACTGCGGCTCGGCCTGGCGAAGCAGCAGAGCAAACGCAGCCAAGGCGCCCACCCAGCCACCCGCCGCCCACAGGTGCAGGAAATCGGTGATGAAGTGCCAATTGCGACGCGTGCCTTCGTCCATGGCGCCGTGGCCTGCCCAGGCGAGCGTTGCCAAGGCCACCGCACCGCCGAGCGTGGTCAGGCCGAGGCTGGCGGTCGGCCAACGTTGGCTGAACGCTACGGCGAAACCGGCCAGCAGCAGCGCTGCCATGCGCAGCATCCACGCCCAGCCGACATCCGTCTCAGACACCATCATCTCAATGTGCGGCCACAGCTCGGTCCAATCCGCGACGCCGCTCATGGCCCAAGCCATGCACGCCATCGCGGCCAGGGAAAGCAGGCCGCCAAGCAGCGCTGTGATCGCCAGCAGCGACCCGAAAGGCAACACGGCGCCCGATACCCGCTCCTGCCCCCGCAGGCTATAGAGGCCAAAGGCGGCCAGGCCGAACAGCAACATCAGGTCCACGTACAGGGCAAAGCGCAACGCAATATTGATCGAGTCGCTCACGAGTCACTTCACCTTGAACGTGACGTTGCCGGTAATCGGGTGAGTGTCGGATGACACCGCACGCCACTGGACTTGATAGGTGCCAGCGGAGAGGGGCGCGTTCGGAACGATGACCATGGTTTTCGGATCGTCGCTGCCGGACACCTTGGCCGGCATAGGCATTGGTGAATGGGCCGACATGCCGGGCATCTCGGTCATCATCAGCTTGGCGCCGGAAAACTTGGTCATCAGGTTTTCGGAAAAATGCAGCTCGATCTTTGTCGGCGCTGCCCCCTCTGCGCCTTCGGCCGGGGTTGAGGACAGCAGTTTCGGATGGGCCTGGGCCAGGCCACTGGCCAACAGGCCGGTGGACAGCGCGGCGGCGATGACAGCGTTTTTGATAAATGACATGCAAGGACTCCTACAGCACAGGTTTTCTAGGTTTTTTAAAAGGAACAATGGTGGCGCCGTCAAAACCACAGGCGCACGCCGACTATCAGGCGCGCCTCGCTGCGGTCTTCGCCTTCTTCCCGGGCATAATCGGCGGTGTTGCCATAGACGCGGTTCCAGGTGACGCCGACGTAGGGCGCGAACTCACGGCGGATTTCGTAACGCAGCCGCAGGCCGACTTCAGTCTCCGACAGGCCCGAGCCGACGCCGCGGTCGGGGTCGTTCTTGCCGTAGAAATTGGCTTCGGCGGTCGGTTGCAGGATCAGGCGATTGGTCAGCAGGATGTCGTAGTCGCCCTCCAGGCGCGCCGCACTCTGGCCGCCTTCCCCGATATAGGCGGTGGCCTGGGCTTCGAAGTTATACAGCGCCATGCCTTGGACGCCGAGCGCTGCCCAGGTCTGCGGATCACCGGGCTTGAAGTCCTGGCGCACGCCAGCCACCACGTCCCACCAAGGGCTGATGGCATGGCCCCACAAGGCCTGGAGTTCGGCCTCTTCGGTCTGGCCGTTGGTGCGTTCGCCTTCGGAGCGCAGCCACAAGCGGTCGATGTCGCCGCCGATCCAGCCAGAGGCGTCCCAGCTCAGGGCGCTGCCGTCATCGGCGTCTTGCCATTCCAGTTGGTTGACCAGGAAAAACGAATTGATGGCGCTGTCATGCACCGCATGGCCGTTGTGGTCTTCATAAACGGCGGCGCGGTCGGCAGCAGTCAGTTCAGGAATTGGCGTGCGGCTGCTGGTCGGCGCGGCTTCCATCGAATCCATGCCCTGCATCGAATCCATGCCTTGCATCTGGCTGTGGTCCATGCCCTGCATCTGGCTGTGATCCATGCCTTGCATATCATTGCTTGCGGCCGAGGCCGACAGGCTGGTGCCCAGGAAAAGAACCGCGAGGGGCACGCAACGGTATTGAAAAACAATGCTCATGGTCGGCTCCCTATTCCTGTACCCGGACTTCACGGAACATGCCCATTTCCATATGGAAGAGCAGGTGGCAGTGATAAGCCCAGCGTCCGAGTGCATCGGCGGTCACCCGGTAGCTGCGTCTGGAACCCGGTGGAACATCAATGGTGTGCTTGCGGACCATGAACTGGCCGTTCTCGTCTTCGAGGTCGCTCCACATACCGTGCAGGTGGATGGGGTGGGTCATCATGGTGTCGTTGATCAGCACGATGCGCAGACGCTCGCCGTACTTGAGCAGCAGCGGCGCGGCGTCGCTGAACTTCACGCCGTTGAACGACCAGACGAATTTCTCCATGTGCCCGGTCAGGTGCAGCTCGATGGTGCGCCCTGGCTCGCGCCCGTCGGGGTCGGCAAAGGTGCTGCGCAGATCGGCGTAGGTCAGCACCTTGCGACCGTTGTTGCGCAGGCCCATGCCCGGGTCGTCGAGCTTGGGCTTGACGCTCATGGCCTGCATGTCGACCAGCGGATTGTTTTTCTCGGTGGCCGGATGGGTTTGCATGCCAGCCATGTCGCCCATGCCTTGCATTGCGCTGTGGTCCATGCCGGTCATGTTGTCCATGCCCTGCATCTGGCTGTGATCCATGCCTTGCATGGCGTTATCGTCCATGCCCTCCATGCCCTCCATGCCCTCCATGCCTTGCATCGAGCCATGGTCCATGCCGCTCATTTCGCCCATGCCAGCCATGCCAGCCATGCCGCCGTGATCCATGCCACCCATGCCCATGTCGTCCATCGTGACCAAGGGGCGAGGATCAAGGGGCGGTACTGGCGCCGACAGTCCTGCCCGGCTGGCGAGGGTGCCACGGGCGTAGCCGGTGCGATCCATCGACTGGGCGAACAAGGTGTAGGCCTCTTGCGTCGGCTCGACGATGACGTCGTAGGTTTCAGCCACGGCGATGCGCAATTCGTCGACGCTCACGGGCTTGACGTGTTGGCCATCGGACGCCACGACGGTCATTTTCAGGCCGGGGATGCGCACGTCGAAATAGGTCATGGACGAGCCATTGATGAAGCGCAGGCGAATGCGCTCGCCAGGCTTGAACAGGCCGGTCCAGTTCATGTCCGGCGCCTGGCCGTTCATGAGATAGGTGTAGGTGGCGCCGCTGACGTCGGCCAGGTCGGTGGGGTTCATCTTCATCTCGGCCCACATTTTGCGATCGGCCACGGTGGCGCCCCAGCCGTTCTTGCCCACGTCTTCGATGAAGTCGCCGACGGTGCGTTTGTTGTAGTTGTAATAGTCCGATTGCTTCTTGAGCTTGCGGATGATGTCGGTGGGGTCTTCATCGGCCCAGTCGGTGAGCATCACCACGTAGTCCCGCTCGTACTGGAAGGGTTCGGGTTCCTTGGCGTCGATGACCAGCGGCCCATAGACGCCGGCCTGCTCCTGGAAGCCGGAGTGGCTGTGGTACCAATACGTGCCGTTTTGCCGGACCTTGAATTGATAGACGTACAGGCCGCCGGGTTCGATGCCCTTGAAGCTCAGCCCGGGCACGCCGTCCATGTTGGCCGGCAGCAAGATGCCATGCCAGTGGATAGACGTGGTGTCGTGCAGGCGGTTGCGCACCCGCAGGGTCACGGTGTCGCCTTCGCGCCAGCGCAGCAGGGGACCGGGGATGCCACCGTTGATCGTCTGGGCGGTGCGCGGATGGCCGGTGAAGTTGACCGGGCTCTCGCCGATGAACAGGTCGAATTCGGTGCCGCTCAGTACGTTGGGCTGGCCGGGGCTGGTGACGGCCCAGACAGGCGCTCGCCATAGGCCGAGTCCCCCAAGAATGCCGCCGGCGGCCAGGCCTTTCACAAAGGTTCGCCGGGAAGTTTTTGTATGCATGCGATGAAAATCCGTCAGTCGATTCGCTGCGGTCGTGGGGCAACGCCCGGTGCCGCTTTGGAAAGAAGATGACATAAGCCGGCCGGGCAAGTGATTACATTTCAGTCAGTTTTGGGCGGGGCTGGAGCGCACTGGCGCGATGCGGCTTTTGTGGCGAGGTCGCGGCTGCGCGTAGGAGCTGCCGAAGGCTGCGATCTTTTGATCTTTCGCTCAAGAATCAATTGTCAGGAACAAGATCGCAGCCTCGTTGCACTCGGCAGCTCCTACACGCGCCCCAGCGGGAGCAAGCTCCCTCGCCACGGGGGATCGCGTCCGATCCTGCGGTCGGGCACAGGTCAGAATGATCTTTTGCAACGGCGGGATATTCTGTAGCCTTGCCGGCTTCACGCTGTCCCGTGCCTGATGGACACTCACTTTCCCGGCGGTACCCGAGTGGTCCGGAGCCGGGTGTATACTCGACTTTCGCGCAAAACGCGCCCATAGGTCTTGCGAACATGACGCAAATTTCCGAACGCCTTCTGGTCCAGGCTCACCTCGACGCCAAGCAGCCCAAGCCGCTGTCGGCCGAGCAAGAGGCCTGGTACCGCGCCGCCATCGCCGCCGAGCTCAAGGCTCAGGACGCGGTGCTGGTCGCGCATTTCTACTGTGACCCGGTCATCCAGGCCTTGGCCGAAGAGACCGGAGGCTGCGTCTCCGACTCCCTGGAAATGGCCCGCTTCGGCAATGCCCATCCGGCCAAGACCGTGGTGGTGGCCGGGGTCAAGTTCATGGGCGAGACCGCCAAGATCCTCAACCCCGAAAAACGCGTGCTGATGCCGACCCTGGAAGCCACCTGCTCCCTCGACCTGGGCTGTCCGGTGGATGAGTTCTCGGCGTTCTGCGACCAACATCCGGAGCGCACCGTGGTGGTGTATGCCAACACTTCGGCGGCGGTCAAGGCCCGGGCTGACTGGGTGGTGACGTCCAGCTGCGCACTGGAAATCGTCGAAAGCCTGATGGATAACGGCGAGACGATCATCTGGGGACCGGATAAGCACCTGGGCACTTATATCCAGCGCAAGACCGGTGCTGACATGCTGCTCTGGGACGGCGCTTGCATCGTCCACGAAGAGTTCAAGTCCAAGCAGTTGGAAGACATGAAGGCGCTGTACCCGGACGCCGCGATCCTGGTTCACCCGGAGTCGCCGACCTCGGTGATTGAACTGGCCGACGCCGTGGGCTCCACCAGCCAACTGATCGCCGCCGCCCAGAGCTTGCCGAACAAGACGCTGATCGTCGCCACTGACCGCGGCATCTTCTACAAGATGCAGCAGCTGTGCCCGGACAAGGTGTTTATCGAGGCGCCTACCGCCGGCAACGGCGCGGCGTGCCGCAGTTGCGCGCATTGCCCGTGGATGGCAATGAACACCCTGGAACGTACCCTCCAGGCGTTGAAGGATGGCAGCAACGAGATATTCGTCGACCCGGCGCTGATCCCCCAGGCGATTCGGCCGCTCAAGCGCATGCTGGACTTCACCCAGGCGGCGCGGATGAAGCTGGCGGGCAATGCTTAAAGGCAGCTTCGAGCTGCGAGCTGCGAGCCGTAAGCTGCAAGCTAAGGTCACAATCGCTTAGCTTGTAGCTTGTAGCTTGCAGCTTGCAGCTTGTAGCTTATTTTTTGCTTTTTGGAATCCGCACCAGCTGCGTATCCGAGTAGATGTCATGCCAGCCGCGCTTGCGCTTGTCGAACAGTGCCCAGATAAACCCAGCGCCGACCAGCACCAGTGACGCAATCGACACCACGAACCGCAACAGTGCCTGCCACAGGCTGATGGCCGTGCCATCGGCGTTCTGCACACGGATGCACCAGACCTGCATGCCCAGGGTCTGGCCGTTGTGGGTCCAGAACTTGGCGAAGAACCCGAACAGTACGAACAGCAATACGGTGGACAGCAGCGGGTCGCCGTCCAGCGCGCCGGCCTCGGTGAGGGTGCGCATTTTTTCTTCGCCGATGATCGCCATCTGGATCATCTTGTAGGCGCCGCTGGTGACGATCAGCAGCGCCGTGCACAGCAGGAAATCATAAAACATCGCCGCCAGGCGACGGCCCAGGCCGGCGGGGGGGAAGTCACCCTGGGGGGTGAGTACGTGTTTCGACATGACGGCCTCGAACGAAAAAGAAGCCATTTTACGGATTTACGCCCATAAAAAAGCCCCTGATATCAATCAGGGGCTTTTTAGTGTGCAAAAGCCTTAGGCTTCGGCAATTACCTCGTCAGCCTGCATGCCTTTCTGGCCTTGCACAGCAACGAAAGTGACTTTCTGACCTTCTTTCAGGCTCTTGAAGCCGTTGCCCTGGATGGCGCGGAAGTGTACGAACAGATCCGGACCGCTTTCAGGGGTGATGAAACCAAAACCTTTTTCGTCGTTGAACCACTTGACGGTACCGCTCTGACGATCAGCCATTTTCTTATTTCCTTGACGCTAAATTAATGACAGCCTCTTTCCACGCGAAAGAGTACTGGGGCTGGGTTGCAGGAAAGTAAGATGACGTCGAACGGGTTGTAGCTAACTTCGTAGGCTACTGCCCAGGTCACGATCCAAGCGACCCATGCAAACACAGTGATCAAACTCTACGCCAACTTCCAACGAAAAAACAACCCCCCTCCAGAGCCCGGATTTGCTCAGCTTGCCGGTGTTTTAAATGCTTCGCCGGGGAAGGCTTATTCACAAGGCTAGTCCGATTGTTCCTTGGCGTTATAAGCCCGGTTGAACAACACTAGATGCACCTTTTTATGGCGGTTGCGTGACACATTAGTGCACGTATAACGCAACCGCGTTACTTATAGAAACAGGCAATCAACCTCGGTAGTAGCGCTGTGGAACGAATGGCATTTTGCTTACAAGCAGAGGCACTTTTTTCCCACGCACAATGGCCCAGACTGGTGTATCCAGGGCGACGTAGGCGCTGTCCAGATAACCCATCGCCAACGGACCGCCCAGTGTCGGCCCGAAGCCGCCGCTGCACACCGTACCGATGGTCTCGCCGGCTTCGTTGACGATCTCCGCGCCTTCGCGCACCGGTGTGCGTTCCTGGGGCAGCAGGCCGACGCGTTTGCGGCTTACGCCGTTCTGCTGCTGGGCAAAGACGGTTTCAGCCCCCGGGAAACCCCCGGCACGAGCGCCATCGGCGCGGCGGATCTTGGAGATCGCCCACAGCAGGCTGGCTTCAATGGGCGTGGTCTCGGTGTTCATGTCGTGGCCGTAAAGACACAGGCCGGCTTCCAGGCGCAGGGAGTCTCGTGCGCCAAGGCCGATGGCGGCCACTTCTGGTTCGGCCAGCAGGGCGCGGGCGAGCTTTTCCGCGTCGGCGGCGGGTACCGAGATTTCGAAACCGTCTTCACCGGTGTAGCCCGAACGGCTGACAAAGCAGTCCACGCCCAGCAGGGTGACGCGCTGGAATTGCATGAAGGTCATCTTCGCCACGTCCGGCGCCAGGCGCGCGAGTACGGTGACGGCGGCCGGACCTTGCAGGGCGAGCAGGGCACGGGCTTCGAACAGCGGTTCGATGCTGCACTGGCCGCCGATTTTCGCTTGCAGGTGGGCCAGGTCCTGATCCTTGCAGGCGGCGTTGACCACCAGGAACAGTTCGTCGTTGCCCAGGTTGGCGACCATCAAGTCGTCGAGGATGCCACCGTTGTCGTTGGTGAACATCGCGTAGCGCTGCATGCCCACGGGCAGGTCGATGATGTCCACCGGCACCAGGGTTTCCAGTGCCTTGGCGGCATTCGCGCCGGTCAGGCGGATCTGGCCCATGTGGGACACATCGAACAAGCCGGCCTGATCACGGGTGTGCTGGTGCTCTTTCATCACGCCCAACGGGTATTGCACCGGCATGTCATAGCCGGCAAACGGCACCATGCGGGCGCCGAGTTCGAGGTGCAGCGCGTGCAGCGGGGTTTTCAACAGTTGTTCGGTGGACATATCAGCTCCTGGAAAATGAAAGTGGCACGCATCAGCATTCGATGATGTTGACCGCCAGACCGCCGCGGGCGGTCTCCTTGTATTTGCTTTTCATGTCGGCGCCGGTCTGGCGCATGGTGCGGATGACCTTGTCGAGGGAGACGAAGTGATGGCCGTCGCCGCGCATGGCCATGCGCACCGCGTTGATGGCCTTCACCGAACCCATGGCGTTGCGCTCGATGCAGGGCACCTGGACGAGGCCGCCGATGGGGTCGCATGTCAGGCCGAGGTTGTGTTCCATACCGATTTCGGCGGCGTTTTCTACTTGCTGCACGGTACCGCCCAACACTTCGCACAATGCGCCGGCAGCCATGGAACAGGCCACGCCAACCTCGCCCTGGCAGCCGACTTCGGCGCCGGAGATGGAGGCGTTTTCCTTGTAGAGGATGCCGATGGCCGCGGCGGTCAGCAGGAATCGCACCACGCCATCTTCGTTGGCCCCGGGAATGAAGCGCATGTAGTAATGCAACACGGCGGGGATGATGCCCGCCGCACCGTTGGTGGGCGCGGTGACAACGCGTCCGCCATAGGCGTTTTCTTCGTTGACCGCCAAGGCATACAGGTTGACCCAGTCCAGTACCGACAGCGGGTCGCGCAACGCGGCTTCAGGGTTCTTGCACAATTGGCGGTGCAGCGCGGCGGCTCGTCGCTTGACCTTCAGCCCGCCCGGCAAGATCCCCTCGTTGCGACAGCCCGCCGCTACGCAATCCTGCATCACCTGCCAGATCTTCAGCAGGCCGGCGCGCGTTTCGGCTTCGGGGCGCCAGGCACTTTCGTTGGTCAGCATCACCTGGCTGATGGACAGGCCATAAGTGCTGCAATGGGCCAGCAAGTCTTTTGCGCTCTTGAGCGGGAAGGTCAGCGGCGTGGCATCTTCGACGATACGGTCGGCGCCGGCCGCGTCTTCATCGACGACAAAGCCGCCGCCCACCGAGTAGTACTCGCGGCTGCGCACTTGCAGGCCCGCCGCATCGAAGGCGCGGAAGATCATGCCGTTGGGGTGGTAGGCCAACGGTTTGCGGATCATCGCCAAGTGCAGTTTTTCGTTGAATTCGATGGTGTGTTCGCCAAGCAGGTTCAGGCGACCGCTGCTGCGAATCTCCTGGAGCCGGGCGGTCACTGTCTCGGTGTCCACGGTGTCGGGATGCTCGCCTTCGAGGCCCAGCAGCACGGCCTTGTCGCTGCCGTGGCCTTTGCCCGTGGCACCGAGGGAACCGTACAGCTCGACTTTGACGCTGGCCGTGGTATTGAGCAGCTCATCACGACGCAACCCCTCGACAAAACGGGCCGCGGCACGCATCGGGCCGACCGTGTGTGAGCTGGAAGGACCGATGCCGATCTTGAACAGGTCGAACACGCTTAATGACATGGGGAGCTCCTGGGGGAGCAGCGACAAGCTGTGAGCTACAAGCTACAAGTTAAAAGCCGAGCGGCTGTTACTTGCAGCTTGCAGCTTGAAGCTCATCGCTGCTTTTAAGCATAACTTTCGATCGACGGGCAGGCGCAAACCAGGTTGCGGTCGCCGAACACATTGTCGACCCGGCCTACTGGCGGCCAGTACTTGCCTTCGATCAACGACGCCACCGGGTACACCGCCTGTTCGCGGCTGTAGGGGTGAGTCCACTCGCCGACCAGTTCCGCCGCGGTATGCGGGGCGTTTTTCAGCGGGTTGTCGTCCTTGTCGAGGCTGCCGTTCTCCACCGCGCGGATTTCTTCGCGGATGCAGATCATGGCGTCGCAGAAGCGGTCCAGTTCTTCCTTGGATTCGCTTTCGGTCGGCTCGATCATCAACGTACCGGCCACCGGGAACGACATGGTCGGCGCGTGGAAACCGAAGTCGATCAGGCGCTTGGCGACGTCATCGACGCTGATGCCGCTGCTGTCCTTGAGCGGACGCAGGTCGAGGATGCACTCGTGGGCCACCAGGCCGTTGCTGCCGGAGTAGAGCACCGGGTAGTGCTCTTCCAGGCGACGGGCGATGTAGTTGGCGTTGAGGATCGCCAGTTGCGAGGCGCGCTTGAGGCCGGCGCCGCCCATCATGCGGATGTACATCCAGGTGATCGGCAGGATGCTCGCGCTGCCGAACGGCGCCGCGCACACTGCGCCTTCCTTGCGTTCCATGTTGGCGTGGCCTGGCAGGAATGGCGCCAGGTGTGACTTGACGCCAATCGGGCCGACGCCCGGGCCGCCACCGCCGTGGGGAATGCAGAAGGTCTTGTGCAGGTTCAGGTGCGACACGTCGCCGCCGAACTTGCCCGGGGCGCAGAGGCCGACCATCGCGTTCATGTTGGCGCCGTCGATGTACACCTGGCCGCCGTTGTCATGAATGATCCCGCAGATTTCGCGGATGCCTTCTTCGAACACCCCGTGGGTGGACGGGTAGGTGATCATCAGCGCGGCGAGGTGTTCGCGGTGCTCGATGGCCTTGGCCCGCAGGTCTTCGATGTCGACGTTGCCACGGGCGTCGCAGGCGGTCACGACCACGCGCATGCCGGCCATGTTGGCAGTGGCGGGGTTGGTGCCGTGGGCCGAGGACGGGATCAGGCAGATGTCGCGACGGTCTTCGCCACGGCTCTGGTGATAGGCACGGATCGCCAGCAGGCCGGCGTATTCACCCTGGGAGCCGGCGTTGGGTTGCAGCGACACCGCGTCATAACCGGTGGCGGCGCAGAGCATGGCTTCCAGTTCGTCGGTCAATTGCTGGTAACCGGCGCTTTGCTCGGCCGGGGCGAACGGGTGCAGGGCGCCGAATTCGGCCCAGGTCACCGGGATCATTTCGCTGGCGGCGTTGAGTTTCATGGTGCAGGAACCCAGCGGGATCATGGTGCGATCCAGGGCCAGGTCCTTGTCGGCGAGCTTGCGCAGGTAGCGCATCAGCTCGGTTTCGGAGTGGTAGCGGTTGAACACCGGATGGCTGAGGATCGCCGATTGGCGCACCAGTTCGGCCGGGATACGGCTTTGCACGCTGGCGGCCAGGGCCGCGAAGTCCGGCAGTGCCTTGCCGTCGGCCAGTACGCTCCACAGGGCTTCTATATCAGCCTGGCTCGTGGTTTCGTCCAGGGACAGGCCCAGGCGTTGAGCATCGACCACACGCAGATTGATGCGCTGGGCACGGGCCTTGTCGTGCAGGGCGGCGGTTTGCGTGCCGGTGTGCAGGGTCAGGGTGTCGAAGAAGCTCTCTTGCTCGACGCTCAGGCCCAGCGCGTCCAGGCCCTTGGCGAGGATCGCGGTCAGGTGATGGATGCGGTTGGCGATTTGCACCAGGCCCTTGGGGCCGTGGTACACGGCGTACATGCTGGCGATGTTGGCGAGCAGTACTTGGGCGGTGCAGATGTTGCTGGTGGCTTTCTCGCGGCGGATGTGTTGCTCGCGGGTCTGCATCGCCAGGCGCAGGGCCGGCTTGCCGAAGCGGTCCACGGAGACGCCGACCAGGCGGCCCGGCATGTCGCGCTTGAACGCATCCTTGGTGGAGAAGTACGCCGCATGCGGACCGCCGAAACCCAGCGGCACGCCGAAGCGCTGGGCGCTGCCGATGGCGACGTCGGCGCCGAATTCGCCCGGAGGCGTCAGCAGGGTCAGGGCCAGCAGGTCAGCGGCGACGGCCACCAGGGCGTTGGCGGCGTGGAAGCGTTCGGTCAGTTCGCGGTAGTCGAACAGGTCACCGTTGCTGGCCGGGTATTGCAACAGCGCGCCGAAGAAGCCGCTGACGTCGCTCAGTTCACGCTCATCGCCCACGACTACGTCGATGCCCAGGGGCTCGGCACGGGTGCGCAGCACATCGAGGGTCTGCGGGTGGCTGTGCACGGAGGCGAAGAAGGCGTTGCTGCCCTTGTTCTTGCTCAGGCGCTTGCAGAAGGTCATGGCTTCGGCGGCGGCGGTGGCTTCGTCGAGCAGGGAAGCGTTGGCGATCGGCAGGCCGGTGAGGTCGCTGATCAGGGTCTGGAAGTTCAGCAGGGCTTCGAGACGGCCTTGGGAGATTTCCGGCTGGTACGGGGTGTAGGCGGTGTACCAGGCCGGGTTTTCCAGCAGGTTGCGCAGGATCGGTGCCGGCGTGTGGCAGTTGTAGTAGCCCTGGCCGATGTAGGTCTTGAACAGTTGGTTCTTGGCGGCGATGGCCTTGATCGAGGCCAGTGCATCGGCTTCGCTCTGGCCGTCGCCCATGTCGAGCACGCTGGTGCCCTTGATGCTTTCCGGGATGACGCTGGCGCTCAGGGCTTCCAGGGAGTCGTAGCCCAGGCGCTCGAGCATGGCTTGCTCGTCGCTGGCACGCGGGCCGATGTGGCGGGCGATAAATTCGTTGGCGGTGCCGAGATTAACGGTCATGGTGCGCTCCTCAGGCTTCGGCGTTGGCTTTGATCAGGCGGTCGTAGGCGTCTTGATCCAACAGCTTAGCCACTGCGTCGGCGTCGGTCGGTTTAAAACGGAAGAACCAGCCTTCGCCCATCGGGTCCTCGTTGACCAGTTCCGGGCTGCCGTCGAGTTTGTCGTTCACTTCCAGCACTTCACCGTCCAGTGGCATGTACACGCCGCTGGCGGCCTTGACCGATTCCACGGTGGAGGCTTCGGCGCCTTTTTCGTAGGACTGCAATTCAGGCAGTTGCACAAAAACCACGTCGCCCAACGCGTTCTGCGCAAATGCGGTAATGCCTACGGTGACGGTGCCGTCGGCTTCGGCGCGCAGCCATTCGTGATCTTCAGTAAAACGCAACTCGCTCATGGAAACTCCTGGGGCCAGATTTCGTCTGGTGGACGCGAAGAAGGCGCGGGGCTTGGCCCGGCCGAATGGCTATACCCTTAGCAAGAACGTGGCCAATGTTTAAAAGTCTTTGTTTATCAATGGAATGGCGGTTTTTTCAAGGCGCTCGGTATTTCAAGCTGTAGCGAAATCGCTACAGCTTGAAGGCTGGAAAAAATCGTTGTGGGATCAAAGCCTTGCACAGTGCCGGTTAGCGCCGGGTGTAGCGATATCGTTCCGCTGTAGCGCTTTCAGTACAGGTGGAGGTCGTGTTTAGATGCGATTTCTTCGACCACAACCCATAACCCTGTGGGAGCGAGCTTGCTCGCGATGACGGTAGCCCAGTCAGCCATAGGGTGACTGACACACCGCCATCGCGAGCAAGCTCGCTCCCACAGAGGAATTGCGGCGGGCTTACGGCTTGTTGGAGATGCCGTACTTGCGCAACCGATGGGCAATCGCCGTATGAGAGGTTTGCAGTCGGCTGGCGAGCTGGCGGGTGGAAGGGTAGTTGGCGTAGAGACTTTCGAGCAGGTGCTTCTCGAAGTTCTCGACGGCCTGCTCCAGGCTCTCGACCTCCACATCGCCCTGGCGCGCCACGGAGGTGCCGGCGATGTCCAGGTCGCCGATGTCCACCAGGCTGCTCTCACAGATGGCGGCGGCGCGGAAGATCACGTTCTGCAATTGCCGCACGTTGCCTGGCCAGCGGTTGCCCAGCAACGCCGGGTAAGTGCCGGGCGCCAGGCGGCAGACCGGGCGCTGGATCTGTGCGCAGGCCTGCTGCATGAAATAACGCGCCAGCAGCAGGATGTCCTGGCCACGTTCACGCAGCGGCGGGACTTCGACGTTGAGCACGTTCAGGCGATAGAACAGGTCTTCGCGGAACGAGCCTTCGCTGACCATCTTCTCCAGGTTGCGGTGGGTGGCGCTGAGAATCCGCACGTTGACCTTGATCTCTCGGTCGCCACCGACCCGGCGGAAGCTGCCATCGTTCAAGAAGCGCAGCAGCTTGGCTTGCAGATACGGCGACATCTCGCCGATTTCATCGAGGAACACGGTGCCCTGGTTCGCCAGTTCCATCAGCCCCGGCTTGCCACCGCGCTGGGCTCCGGTGAAGGCGCCGGGGGCGTAGCCGAACAGTTCGCTTTCGGCCAGGTTCTCCGGCAATGCCGCGCAGTTCAAGGCTAAAAACGGTGCGCCGTGACGGGCGCTGATGGCGTGGCAAGCGCGGGCGACCAGTTCCTTGCCGGTGCCGGTCTCGCCCTGGATCAGCAACGGCGCGTCCAGCGCCGCGACCCGTTGCGCCCGGGCCTTGAGGGTGCGGATCGCCGGGGATTCGCCCAGCAATGCGTCAAAGCCTTCGGCGTGATCATGGTGCAACGCCGACAGGCGTTCACCGATGCGGTTCGGCTGGTAGAGCGTCAGCAGCGCGCCGGCATCGGTGATGGGGGTGGCGTCCAACAACAAGGTCTGGCCGTTGAGGGTGATTTCCCGCAGCGGCAAGCGAAAACCGTTCTCCAGCAGGGCGTCCAGCAGCGCGGCGTCGCCGAACAGCTCGGCCACGCTTTGCCCGGCCGGTTCGCGCCCGTACAGGGCGATCAGCGCCGGGTTGGCCAGCAGCACCTTGCCGGCACTGTCCAGGGCCAGCACCGGGTCGGTCATCGCCGCGAGCAAGGCATCGAGCTGCAAGTGCCGACGCTGGCCCGGCAGGATGTCCACCACGGTGACCGACTCCACGCCGCGCACACTGAACAGTGCCTCGCGCAATTCGTCGAGCACCTGTGGGCTGAGGGTCGGGGCGTCGATGTAGACGTTGGGCGGCACCATCTCCACCGCATCCAGATTGAGATTGCGCCCACCGAGCAAGGCCAGGACTTCCTGGGTGATGCCGACGCGGTCGATGAAGCTGACGTGGATACGCATGGGGCGGTTCTGGGTTCTTGCGTGCGGAGGGTGGCCAGTATGCCTTGGGGCGGGCTATTGGTGAAATCCCGGCGCAGCCTTGAGGCTGTACAGAGATCCCCTGTGGGAGCGAGCTTGCTCGCGATGGCTGAGTGTCAGCCACCCTTTTATTGACTGATACACCGCTATCGCGAGCAAGCTCGCTCCCACAAAGGTTCCCGCAGAGGTAGCTACAACCCTACATCCCACTCCGGCGTCTCGGGAAACCTGAGCACCAGGAAGTCCAGCAGGCTGCGCAGCGCCGAGGGCATGTGCTTGCGTGAGGCGTACACCGCGTACATGTTCATCCGGCGCGGTTCGGCGTGGGCGAGCAGGCGTACCAGTTCGCCGCTCTGGATATGAGGACCGGCCTGGTAGCTCGGCAGCATCGCCACGCCCGCGCCGGCTATCGTTGCCTGGAGCAAGGTGCTGGCTTCGTTGGCGCTGATGTTGCCTTGCACCGGCACCGAGACCTGTTCGCCGTCCTGCTCGAAATGCCACAGGCTCTTGCCGACGTAGGAATGGGTCAGGCAGTTGTGCCGGCTCAGGTCTTCCACTCGCTGCGGTGTCGAGTGTTCCCACAGATAACGCGGGGCGGCGCAGATGACTGAGCGGCAGACTGTGAGGCGCCGGGCAATCAGGTTCGGGTCGAGGTCGTTGCTCATGCGGATCGCCAGGTCGATGCGTTCGTCCACCAGGTTGACGGTGCGGTCGAGCATTTGCAGGTCAACGCTCACGCCTGGGTAGCGCTGGACGTATTCGGCCATCGCGCTCGCCAGTTGGGCCTGGCCGAACGAGGTGCTGGCGCTGATGCGCAGCATGCCCCGCGGCGCGTCTTCCGGCGTGCTGACGGCTGCTTGCATGTCGCCGGACAGCTCCAGCATCTGTCGGCAGCGCGGCAGGACCTCCGAGCCAGCGGCCGTCAGACTCAGCTTGCGCGTGGTGCGATGCATCAATCGGGCGCCGACCCAATCCTCCAATTCGGCCAAATAGCGCGACACCACCGGTCGCGACAGGTCCAGATGTTCGGCCGCCGCCGATTGGCTGCCCAGGTCCACCACGGTGACGAACACCTGCATTGCTTGTAGACGATCCATGATTTGCCCGATTTCAGAAACAAACTATGTTCCAGCATCGCATTTTTTGTAATGAGTTTGGCAACTAAGCTCTGTTCATTCCCTTGCGGGCCTTTGCACGACGGAGCACCTCATGACCGGTTTCACCCCCATCAAACGTTTGTTGCTGGCGACCGCGGCGCTGGCCTTCACGGCTCAGGCCTGGGCCGCCGACTTGACGCTGGATGCCTATAACCCCGGCGCGGCCGCAATCTTCCCGGTGACGTCGGTATTGGTCAGCGGTGAAAAGGAAGCGATCCTTGTCGACGCGCAGTTCGGCAAATCCCAAGCCGAACAGGTCGTCGAAAAAATCCGCGCCAGTGGCAAGCGGTTGACCACGATCTACATCAGCCATGGCGACCCCGACTACTATTTCGGCCTGGAAACCCTGGTGGCCGCTTTCCCTGAAGCCAACGTCCTTGCTTCCGCGCCGACCGTGGAGCACATCAAGGCCACTGCCGACGGCAAGTTGAAATATTGGGGGCCGATCCTGAAGAGCGATGCGCCGTCCAAGACCTTCGTGCCCCAAGTGCTCAAGGGCGACAGCCTGACGCTGGAAGGCAAGCGCTTGCAGATCGTCGGCCTCGAGGGTCCGCAGCCAGACCGCAGTTTCGTGTGGATTCCATCGATCAAGGCCGTGGTCGGGGGCGTGGTCGTGGCGGAGAACATTCATGTCTGGATGGCTGATACCCAGACGCCTAAGTCCCACAAGGATTGGCTGGCGACGCTGGATAACATTGAAAAGCTGCAACCGGCCACTGTGATTCCCGGCCATTTCCTGGGCGAAAGTGCCCGCTCCCTGGCGCCGGTGCGCTTTACTGCCGGTTACATCAAGGCCTTCGACGAAGAAACCGCCAAGGCCAAGGATTCCGCCGCGCTGATCGCCACCATGAAACTACGCTATCCGGACCTGGGGGAAGACAGTTCCCTGGCGCTCAGCGCCAAGGTGGCGAAGGGCGAGATGAAGTGGTGAAACACGAACGTTGATCTGAACGCTTTTGTGGCAAGGGAGCTTGCTCCCGCTGGGCTCCGTAGGAGCTGGCGAAGCCTGCGATCTTTTGATCTTTCGATCTTTCGATCTTTTGATCTTTTGATCTTTCGATCTTTCGCTTAAGACTCAATTGGCCGTGAAAGGATCGCAGCCTCGCTTCGCTCGGCAGCTCCTACACAGTTCCTACAGACCCAGCGGGAGCAAGCTCCCTCGACACAACAGCATGTATTTCTGACATCGCTAATTTACTGGAGAATCACATGAGCAAAATCGCAATCATCGGCGCCACTGGCCGCGCGGGTAGCCAGTTGTTGGAAGAGGCCCTGCGCCGTGGTCACAGTGTGACGGCCATTGCCCGCAACACCGCAAAAATCGGCGAGCGGGCCGGGGTGGTCAGCAAGCAATTGGATGTACTGGACAGCGAGGCATTGACCGCCGCTGTCGCCGACCATGACGTGGTCATCAGCGCCGCGCATTTTGCCACCGTACCGGCCGACAAGATCATCGCCCCTATGAAGGCCGCCGGGGTCAAGCGCTTGCTGGTGGTCGGCGGCGCCGGGTCGTTGCTGCTGCCGGACAACAGCCGTGTGATCGACAGCGATGGCTTCCCTGAGGAATACCTGGCCGAAGCGTCGGCCGGTGCCTTGTTCCTGGATGTGTTGCGCAACGAACAGGACCTCGATTGGACCTTCCTTTCGCCTTCGGCGGAGTTCGTCGAAACCGAGCGCACCGGCCAGTTCCGGGTCGGCAAGGACCACCTGTTGTTCGATCAGGGCGGGCGCAGTTGGATCAGCTTTGCCGACTACGCCATTGCAATGATCGACGAGGTCGAGACACCGCAGTTTTCGCGGACGCGGTTTACCGTCGGCTACTGATCCAGCATGACCTGCACGACCTGCACGACCTGCACGACTTGCACGGCCCTGTAGGAGCTGCCGAGCGAAGCGAGGCTGCGATCTTGTCCTGGCAATTGAGTCGCGAGCGAAAGATCAAAATCAAAAAATCCTCCGAACGCGGCCCGAGCCTTCGGCAGCTCCTACCGGGGGATGTGCGTCGCCGCAGGCTCAGCCGTGGACTCTCACCCAGACGCTGACCAGCACCGTCGCCGCCATCAGCCACGCCACGGCGGCGACGGCCAATGAGGCTTCGAGGCGCATCCGGTCGACCATCACGTATAGCGTTGCGAGATAGACGAAGTACGGAATGATCGACCACATGCCAAACACGATCGTGGTCTTCAGGTCGTCCACCGAGCGGCCCTTGCCGACGATGTAATGAGCGATCAGCGCGAAGGTCGGGAACAGGGGCACCAGCCCGGCAATGTAGTAATTCCTGGTCTTGGCCAGCATCGCCAGGATGACCACCACGGCTGCACCTAGCGCTGCCTTGAATATCAGATCCACAGGTTACCGTCCGGTTGATTAATGGCTCAGGCCATATTTTTTGACTTTGTCGAACAGCGTGGTCTTGGCCATGCCCAGTTCCTGGCTGGCCTGGGTCAGGTTTCCGCCGCTGCGTTGCAACGCGTCCACCAGCAGGTTGCGTTCGAAGGCCTCCACTGCTTCGGCGAAGGCCAGGCCCTGGCTGCCGGCGCTGGCACCGGAGCGCTTGAACGCTGGCAGGCCGAGGGCATAGCGTTCGGCGACGTTGCGCAGTTCGCGCACGTTGCCTGGCCAATCGTGGCTCATCAGGTTCGACAGGGTCTGGTTGTCCAGCTCCGGCACGGTACGGTCGAAGCGCAGGGAGGATTGGCGCAGGAAGTGTTCGAACAACTGCAGGATGTCCTCGCGCCGCTCGCGCAGGGGCGGCAGCTCAAGGGTTACCACGTTGAGCCGGTAATACAGGTCGCTGCGAAACTGTCCGGCCCGGCCCATTTCGTCGAGGTCGGACTTGGTCGCGGCGATCACCCGGCAATCCACGGCTACGCTCTGGTTCGAACCCAGGCGCTCGAGGGTGCGTTCCTGCAAAACACGCAATAGCTTGATCTGCAGGGGCAGGGGCATGCTTTCCACTTCATCGAGAAACAGCGTGCCGCCGTCGGCGTGTTCGATCTTGCCGATCCGACGTTTGCCGGCGCCGGTGAAGGCATTGGCCTCGTGGCCGAAGATCTCGCTTTCGAACAGGTTTTCCGGCAGGCCGCCGCAGTTCAGCGCGACGAACTGTTTGTCGTGGCGCCGGCTGAAGTCATGCAGGCAGCGGGCGACCAGTTCCTTGCCGGTACCGGTTTCGCCTTCGATCAGCACATTGGCCGAGGTGTCGGCAACGTTGGCAATCAACGCCCGCAGGTGTTGCATGGCCGGCGAGCGACCGATGATCCGGCCTTCGAGGGAATCGCGTTCGGCCAACTGCCGGCGCAACGATGACACTTCCCGGGCCAGGCCGCGCTGTTCAAGGGCTCGACGGGCGACGTCCACCAGGCGTTCGGGAGAGAACGGTTTCTCCATGAAGTCATAGGCGCCTTTCTGCATGGCGTCGACGGCCATGGAAATGTCGCCGTGACCTGTGATCAACACCACCGGCAGGCGGCTGTCCCGTGCCTTGAGGCGGGTGAGCAATTCCAGGCCATCGATGCCCGGCAAGCGGATGTCGCTGATGACGATACCGGCGAAATCGTCGCCGACTTGCTCCAGCGCCTCTTCGGCACTGCCCACGCCGATGCACGGAATGTCTTCCAGGCTCAAGGCCTGCTGGCAGCCCAGCAGGACATGGGGATCGTCCTCGACGATCAGTACGCTCAGGTCATTGTTCATAGCGGCTCGGCAGGTGAAAGGCTTACCAACGGCAAACTGAGGATGAACGTGGTTCCACCGCCATCCGGATGCTCGACGCCCAGGTGTCCGCCCGCGGCGGCGCACAGGCTCGCCGAAAGCGTCAGGCCCAGCCCCAGGCCTTGTTCGCCGGGTTTGGTGGTGAAAAACGGTTCGAAAAGATGCTTGCGGGCCTCCGGGTCGATGCCATGGCCATTGTCCCGTACCCGCAGGCGGTATTTGCCGTCGCTGGTCTTGCCTTCGAGCCATAGCGTCGGCTCGGGCTGGGCTTGCATGGCGTCCAGGGCGTTGCCGATCAGGTTCACCAGGATCTGCTCCAGGCGCGTCTGGTCGATCTGCACCTGGACGTCATCGAAACCGGAATGTATCTGGATCGCCCGGTTTTCCAAGCGTCCGCCCAGCAGTTGCAGCGCGGCTTCGATGGCCTTGCCCAGGCTTGCGCGGCCCTTGTCATCGCCGCGGCGGGCAAAGGCGCGCAGGCTGGCGGTGATGCGGCCCATGCGGTCGATCAATTCGTTGATGGTCTTGAGGTTGGCGCTGGCAACGTCCAGCTGACCACGTTCCAGGAAGCGCACGGTATTGCCTGACAGGGTGCGCAGGGCGGCCAGCGGCTGGTTGAGTTCATGGGCGATGCTGGTGGACATCTGGCCGATCGCTGCCAATTTACCGGCCTGCACCAGTTCGTCCTGGGCGTGGCGCAAGGTTTCCTCGGCCTGCCGCCGTTCACGGATCTGGCCCTTGAGCCGTTCATTGCTGGCCCGCAGGTCGGTGGTGCGTTCGGTAATCCGACGTTCGAGCTGGTTGTTCGCCTCTTGCAGCGCCTCGCGGGCGGCGAGGCGGGTGGCGATGACTTTGCGCCGCTCGTTCCAGGCGATCAACAGGAAGGCCACCAGGGCAAAGGCCACGGCCACCAGGATGCCTTGGTTGATCGCTTGGCGGCGCAGGTCGTCAAGCGGGGTCAGCAGGGTGAAATTCCACGGGGTGTCGCTCAACGGCCGGGTTTGCGAGAGATAGCTGGTGGCCTGCTGGTCATCCTCGATCTCGGTGTTGGCGGGGAAGGTCAGTTTCTCCATGCCCTCGGTGAGGTGTTCTCGTGCCAGGGGAATCAGCTCATTCAGCGGGAACCAATAATATTGCAGGCTGCGAGCCAGGCGTTCCTTGGTTTCGTCGCTCAGTGGGCGCACCGACTTGAGCCGTCGCGCCGGGTCGCTGGACAGGATGATGATGCCGTTTTCGTCGCTGACGAAGGCTTCCAGGCGGGCTCGCTGCCAGCGTTCCTCCATGGCTTCGAGGCGGACCTTGACCACGGCCACGCCGATGATCTTGCCTTGTTCCTCCAGGCCATGGGCCAGGTAGTAACCCGGTTCGCCATTGGTGCTGCCGATGCCATAGAAACGCCCTGGCTGGCCACGCACGGCGTTCTGGAAATAGGCACGGAAGGACAAGTCTTCACCCAGGTAACTGTCGACGTCGCGCCAGTTGCTGGTGGCCATGACCCGGCCGGTGGTGTCCATCACGTAGATGGCCCGGCTGCGGCTGCGCCGGTTGAGGCCTTCGAGGTATTCGTTGACGGTCTTGCGATGCTCGGGCGTCGGGTCGTCGAGCAGTTGCGAGACACTCGATTCAAGCTCCAGCAGGCTGGGCAGGTAGGTGTACTTGCTGATCTCGCTCTCGACCGCGCGGGCATGCAGTTCCAACTGGCGCTCGCCATTCTCGGCCAGGCCGCGAATGCCGTAGTGCTCGCTGATCCAGAAGCCGAGGTAGCCCAGGCCGACCATCAGGGCGATGATCAACGGCGGCAGGAACAGATGGCGGATCAGACGGGGCTTCACGGCGAGTGATGGCGGCGCGGCGCGATAAAGGGTGGGGTCGCATTTCATCACAGAAGCCTTGGGTCAACCAGTGTGGCGGCGGTCGTCCTTCGAGCGCGTTCCTGTGGCCAGAGCTTGTTTGCGCTCGGCTCTGTAGGCGCTGGCGAAGCCTGCGATCCTTTGATCTTTCACTTTGGATTCAAGTGTCAGGAAAAGATCGCAGCCTCGCTTCGCTCGACAGCTCCTACAGCGTCCAGTGGAAACAAGCTCTGGCCACAAGGATAAGCGCCTAGTAGAGGGCGACGCTTAGTGTTGCAGGATTTTCTCAAGGAAATGCTGCGCACGTTCGGAGCGGGCACTGATGTCGCCGAAGAACTCTTCTTTAGGGCAGTCTTCGATGATCTGGCCCTGGTCCATGAAGATCACCCGGTTCGCCACTTTGCGGGCGAAGCCCATTTCGTGGGTCACGCACATCATGGTCATGCCTTCGTGGGCCAGTTGCACCATCACGTCGAGCACTTCGTTGACCATTTCCGGGTCGAGGGCCGAGGTCGGTTCGTCGAACAGCATCACCACCGGGTCCATCGCCAGCGCCCGGGCAATCGCCACGCGCTGCTGCTGGCCGCCGGAGAGCTGGCCCGGGTGCTTGTGGGCATGGGCGGACAGGCCGACGCGCTCAAGCAGTTGCAGGCCTTTCTTGGTGGCTTCTTCCTTGCTGCGGCCCAGCACCTTGATCTGCGCGATGGTCAGGTTCTCGGTGATGGTCAGGTGCGGGAACAGCTCGAAATGCTGGAACACCATGCCCACGCGTGAGCGCAATTTCGGCAGGTTGGTCTTCGGGTCGGCGATGGACGTGCCATCGACCACGATGTCGCCTTTCTGGAACGGCTCCAGGGCGTTCACGCATTTGATCAACGTGGACTTGCCCGAACCCGACGGCCCGCACACCACCACAACCTCGCCCTTGCTGACCTCTGTGCTGCAATTGGTCAGTACCTGGAAGTCCCCATACCACTTGTTGATGTTCTTGATAGAGATCATACGGCGAACCTTTTTTGCAGACGCTTGACCAGCAGCGAGGCGGCAAAGCTGATTGTGAAGTACACGAGACCTGCGATGATCAGGAACTCATTGGAGCGGCCGATGATGTCGCCATTGGCCCGCGAAGCATTGAGGAAGTCCACCAGGCCGACCGTGTAGACCAGCGAGGTGTCCTGAAACAGGATGATGCTTTGTTGCAGCAACAGCGGGGTCATCTTGCGGAACGCCTGGGGCAGGATGATCAGGCGCATGACCTGGCCATAATTCATGCCCAGTGCCTGTGCCGCGCCCATCTGGCCCTTGGGGATCGACTGCACGCCGGCCCGGACGATTTCGCAGAAGTACGCCGCCTCGAACATCATGAACGCCACGACGCAGGAGCCGAACGCGCCGATGGGGGTGTCCTCGCCGGTGATCCAGCGCAGCACGAACGGCACCGCGAGGTAGAACCAGGTGATGACCAGCAGCAACGGGATCGAGCGGAAGTAGTTGACGTAGGCGCCAGCGATGTTCGAGATCAGCTTGTTGTGGGACAGGCGCATCAGCGCCAGGATCGTCCCGAGGATGATGCCGCCGACGACGCCCATGGCCATCAGCTTGAGGGTCATCACCATGCCGTTCCACAAGCCGGGAATGGCCGGGATGATGCCTGTGAAATCGAATTCCATTATTTACCCCCCACGGAGATCAGGCCGGGCACCGCGACTTTCTTCTCGACCAGGCGCATGAGCAGCATCAGGCTCATGTTCAGCGTGAAGTAGATCAGCGTCGCCAGGGTAAAGGCTTCGAACAGGTTGGCGGAGAACTCGGCGGTCTGCTTGGTCTGCGCGAGCAGCTCCATCAAGCCGATCAACGACGCCACGGAAGAATTCTTGAAGACGTTGAGGAACTCGGAGGTAAGCGGCGGAATGATGATCCGGTAGGCCTGGGGCAGCAGCACGTTCCAATAGATCTGCGGTAGCTTGAAGCCCATGGCACGGGCAGCGGATTCCTGGCCGCGTGGCAGCGCCTGGATGCCGGTGCGTACCTGTTCGCAGACCCGCGCGGCGGTGAACAGGCCCAGGCAGACGACAACGCTCAGGTAGGCCGAGGTGGTCGGGTTCAGGTCCTGCTTGTACCACTCCTGCATGTCGGCGGGCAGCAGGTCCGGCACCAGGAAGTACCAGATGAACAGCTGAACCAGCAGCGGCACGTTACGAAAGAGCTCCACGTAGCACGTCGCGATACCCGACACCAGCCGGTTCGGCACGGTGCGCATCACACCCAGGATCGAACCCAGCAGCAGGGCGATGATCCAGGCGACGACGGCGATGGCGATGGTCCAGCCCAGGCCGGCCACGTACCAGTCGAGGTAAGTCTCGCTGCCCACGCCGGTGGACTTGAAGAACACGCCCCAGTCCCAGTTGTAGTTCATTAGGGTCTCCCCTCAGATCGTTCGATGTACAAATACCTGCCTGGGGAAGCTCCGTTCCCGCCCGGCTTGGAGGCCAGGCACACGCAATCGGCTCGACAGCCACCGGTTCGAGTGTTTCCAGATTTGCCAGCAGGGAGTGACCATCCCCTGAAAGGGCAGGGCCCCTTCAGGAGATAAGGTTAGTCAGAAATCAGGATTTCTTTTCGTCAGCCGCTTTGTCGGTCGGGTTGGCGATCAGCTTCTTGAGTTCTTCGCTCATCGGGAAGTTGAGGTTCAGGCCTTTTGGCGGGATAGGTTGCATGAACCATTTTTCGTAGATCTTGTTGATCTCGCCCGAAGCGTAGGTGGCCTTGATGGCGTCATCCACGGCTTTTTTGAACGGCTCGTCGCCCTTGCGCATCATGCAGCCGTAGATTTCGTAGGACTGTGGCGTACCGGTGACGGCCCAGTCATCGGCCTTCTTGGCCTTGGCGGCTTCGCCGGCCAACAGGGCGTCGTCCATCATGAACGCGACGGCACGACCCGATTCCAGCATCTGGAAGGATTCGCCGTGGTCCTTGGCGGAGATCACGTTCATGCCCATCTGCTTGTCGGCGTTCATGGCCTTGAGGATGCGCTCGGACGTGGTGCCGGCGGTGGTCACGACATTCTTGCCCTTGAGGTCGTCGAAATCCTTGTACTTGGAATCTTTCTTGGACAGCAGCTTGGTGCCGATCTCGAAGATGCCAACGGAGAAGTCAACCTGCTGCTGACGCTCGACGTTGTTGGTGGTGGAACCGCATTCCAGGTCCACGGTGCCGTTCTGCACCAGCGGAATACGGGTTTGCGAGGTGACGAGGTTGTACTTGACCTGCAGGTTGGGCAGGTCCAGGTCTTTCTTGATGGCTTCGACGACTTTCAGCTGGATGTCATGGGAATAGCCGACCGGTTTGCCGGAAGCGTCCGCGATGTAGGAAAACGGAATGGAGGCGTCGCGGTGACCGAGCGTGATGACGCCGGACTCTTTGATCTTTTTCAGCGTGCCGGTCAGTTCGGCTGCGAAAACCGGAGTGCTGATCAGAGCGGCAGCAATGGCTGCGCCCAGGAGATGGGGAACGATGCGCATCGATGTTTCCTCGACATTGTTTTTTTTGTATTTGGCCGGTTCACCGGCCCTGAGTGCGTCGAATGCCTGGCAGCTCCTGTTGTGTTGGCGTAACAGGCGTTCGTCTCGAGGAGTGTAGAGCATGACTCGTGCCAAGCCAGTGGCTTGGTTATATCTAGCTGTTTTTAAAAGGAATTAATGTTTTGTTTCAGCTTTTTTAACCGTTGTTTATCCGGTTTGCCGAACTGACTGCCGGGTCGTGTTCGGAAAACCGAATGCCCTGAGATCGCTTTTGATCCTTGTGGGAGCGAGCTTGCTCGTGATAGCGGTGTGTCAGTCGCATAGATATTGAATGTGCTGGCCTCATCGCGAGCAAGCTCGCTCCCACCGGGTTCTGTGGTGGATTCCAGATAGCGAAAAGCCCCTGAATCGTGGGATTCAGGGGCTTTTGGTTTGGCGGGGTGCGGTTACGCCGCTTCGATCTTGCGGCGGTTGTGCTCGACCTTATCCAGGTACTGCTGGAGCTTCTGTTGTTCGGGGGCGGTGGTGAACAAGCCCAACTTGCTGCGGCGCCACAGGATGTCCTGGGCATCGACGGCCCATTCGTCGCTGCACAGGTAATCGACTTCCCGGGTGTAGAGGCCGGCGCCAATGTGTTCACCCATATCGGCCAGGCTGTGCACGCCTTCGAGCATGCGCCAGGTTCGGCTGCCATAGGTCGTGGCCCAGCGGCGGGCGATGTCGGTTGGCAGCCAGTCGAACTTGTCGCGGATCGCCGAGCACAGCGCCTGGGGCGTGGTCATGTTTTCACCACCGGGGAGGGCCTCGACGGCGGTCCAGCTTGGGCGCATCTGTGTGAAGTAAGGGGCCAGTTGCGCCATGGCCGATTCGGCCAGTTTGCGGTAGGTGGTCAGCTTGCCGCCGAACACCGACAGCAACGGCGCCTCTTCGCCGCTCCCGGAAAGTGCGAGGGTGTAGTCCCGGGTCACGGCGGAAGGGTTGTCGGACTCGTCGTTGCACAGCGGGCGGACGCCGGAATAACTGTGCAGGATATCCTCGCGGCTGAGCTGTTTCTTGAAGTGCGCATTGACCACTTTCAACAAGTAGTCGGTTTCGCCTTCGGTAATCGTCACCTTCGCCGGATCGCCCGTGTACTCGCGGTCAGTCGTGCCGATCAGGGTAAATTGGTTCAAGTAGGGAATGGTGAAGACGATGCGCTGGTCCTCGTTCTGGAGAATGTGCGCGTGCTCGCCTTCGTAGAGTTTCGGCACGATCAGGTGGCTGCCCTGGATCAGGCGGATGCCGTAGGGCGATTCCATCTTCAGGTCATCCCGAATGAACTTGGCCACCCACGGGCCGGCGGCGTTGACCAATGCCTTGGCGCGGATCGAAAACAGGCTGCCGTCGGCACGTTCCAGGTGCAAATGCCACAAGCCCTTGCTGCGGCGAGCGTTGATGCAACGGGTCCGGGTGTGGACATGCGCACCTTTCTCCCGGGCGGCCATGGCATTGAGCACCACCAGTCGTGCATCGTCTACCCAGCAATCCGAATATTCGAAGCCTTTGGTGATCTCGCTTTTCAAGGCGCTGTCGGCGCCGAACTTCAAGCTCTTGGAGCCGGCGAGTTGTTCACGCTTGCCCAGGTGATCGTAGAGAAACAAGCCGGCGCGAATCATCCAGGCCGGACGCAGGTGCGGGCGATGGGGCAGGACGAAGCGCATCTGCTTGACGATGTGCGGGGCCTTGGCCAGCAGTACTTCGCGTTCGGCCAGGGCTTCACGCACCAGGCGAAATTCATAATGTTCGAGATAGCGCAGGCCGCCATGAATCAGCTTGCTGCTGGCCGATGAAGTATGACTGGCAAGGTCGTCCTTTTCGCAAAGGAACGCCGAGAGACCGCGACCGGCAGCGTCCGCGGCAATCCCAACGCCATTGATCCCGCCGCCAATGACGGCGATGTCGTAGATCTCGGCGATAGGGGGCGTAGGCAAGGTGGAAGTGGGCATCGGCTGGCCTCGGGCTCTTTTCGAAATATTTGAATTCGAACATTTATGTTCATTTGCGAAAATACTAGCCCATAAGCACAGCCACAGCCAGTCGAATTCGATTGAAAATACTGATCGAACGCGGCTGAAAGGAAAATTTACGAACAAAAAGAGAATTGTGGAATGCTTCTGTGGCGAGGGAGCTTGCTCCCGTTGGGCTGCGTGTAGGAGCTGCCGAGTGCAACGAGGCTGCGATCTTTCCCAGGCGCTTGAATCACAAGCCAAGATCAAAGAATCGTCCGAACGCGGTCCGAGCCTTCGCCAGCTCTACAGAGCCGAGCGGGAGCAAGCTCCCTCGCCACAGCGGCTAAGTCAGACCACTTCCAGCCGAATCTTGTGCTGGCTCAGCAACTGCGCCAGGGCTGGCACCGGTTGCTGGTCGGTCACCAGGCAATCGATCAGGCTGATCGGGCCCAGGCGAACCATGGCGTTGCGCCCGAATTTGCTAGAGTCCGCCGCCAGCAATACCTGCCGGGCATTGGCGATGATGGCTTGGGATACCCGCACTTCCTGGTAGTCGAAGTCCAGCAGGCTGCCGTCTTCGTCGATCCCGCTGATGCCCACCAGGGCGAAGTCGACCTTGAACTGGTTGATGAAATCGACGGAGGCCTGGCCCACCACGCCGCCGTCGCGTCGTACGTTGCCGCCGGCGATCAGGACTTCGAAGTCGTCCTTGGCGCTGAGGATCGACGCCACGTGCAGGTTGTTGGTGATGACCTTGAGATGATTGTGATTGAGCAGCGCCCGAGCGATGGATTCGGTGGTGGTGCCGATGTTGATGAACAACGAGGCGTGGTCGGGAATCTGGGCGGCGATCGCCTCGGCGATGCGTTGTTTCTCATCGCGCATCTGATCGGCGCGCATGGCGTAGGCGGTGTTTTCCACGCTTGAATCATAGGCGGCGCCGCCGTGGTAGCGGCGCAGCAGGTTCACTTCCGCCAGTTGATTGATGTCGCGGCGAATGGTCTGTGGGGTAACGACGAATAATTGCGCCATTTCCTCGATGCTGACATAGCCGCGTTCGCGGACAAGCTCGAGGATTTGTTGCTGGCGGGGAGGCAGATTCATGGGGCTTCCTTTGGGCTGCCATACAAAATTTGCCCATGATGCCGCAGGAATCCCCTCCCGACCAGTTTCAGAGTTTTTTCGGGCCTTATTCAGCGTCTTCGTGAGGTTCCCAGTCGCGGGTGCGGCTGACGGCTTTTTTCCAGCCGGCGTAGAGTTTTTCCTTCGCTTGCTCATCCAGTTGCGGTTCGAATTCGCGCTCGATGACTGCCTTGCCGCGCAACTCTTCCAGGCTGCCCCAGAAACCGCACGCCAGGCCGGCCAGGTACGCAGCGCCAAGGGCCGTGGTTTCGCGCATCTTCGGGCGTTCGACGTGAGTGCCGAGGATATCGGCCTGGAATTGCATCAGGAAATTGTTGGCCACCGCGCCGCCATCCACGCGCAGGGATTTGAGGCGTTCGCCGGCGTCTTGCTGCATGGCGTCAAGCAAGTCGCGGGTCTGGTAGGCGATGGATTCCAGCGTGGCGCGAATGATGTGATCGACTCGCACGCCACGGGTCAGGCCGAACAGTGCGCCGCGGGCGTAGGGGTCCCAATACGGTGCGCCCAGGCCGGTAAAGGCCGGCACCAGGTAGACGCCGTTGCTGTCCTTGACCTTGTTGGCGAAGTATTCGGTGTCGAGGGCATCGTTGATGATTTTCAGCTCGTCGCGTAGCCATTGCACGGTGGAACCACCATTGAACACCGCGCCTTCCAGGGCGTAGGCCACTTCGCCGCGAGGGCCGCAGGCGATGGTGGTGAGCATGCCGTGGTTGGATTTGACGGCCTTGTTGCCGGTGTTCATCAACAAGAAGCAGCCGGTGCCGTAGGTGTTTTTCGCCTGGCCCGGCTCCACGCACATCTGGCCGAAGAGGGCGGCCTGCTGGTCGCCGGCAATGCCGCCGATGGCGATGCCACTTTTGGTCCGGCCGTAGATCTCGGAGGACGACTTGACTTCAGGCAGCATCTCCCGAGGGACGTTGAGGATGTCGAGCATCTTCGCGTCCCACTCCAGGGTGTGGATGTTGAAGAGCATGGTGCGCGAGGCGTTGGTGTAGTCGGTGACATGGACCTTGCCGCCGGTGAATTTCCAGATCAGCCAGCTATCCACGGTGCCGAACAGCAGTTCGCCATTGCGTGCGCGCTCACGGCTGCCCTCGACGTTGTCGAGAATCCATTTGAGCTTGGTGCCGGAGAAATACGGATCGGTGACCAGGCCGGTGGTTTCGCTGATGTATTGCTCGTGGCCGTCACGCTTGAGTTGCTGGCAGATTTCCGTGCTGCGTCGGCATTGCCAGACGATGGCGTTGTAGATCGGGCGCCCGGTGTTCTTGTCCCAGACCACGGTGGTTTCGCGCTGGTTGGTGATGCCGATGGCGGCGACCTGGTCGTGATGCAGGCCGGCCTGGGCCAACGCCTCTACCATGACTGCGCTCTGGGTGGCGAAGATCTCCATCGGATCATGTTCGACCCAGCCTGGCTGCGGGTAGTGCTGTACGAATTCCCGTTGGGCGGTACCGACCACGTTCGCGTCACGGTCGAAAATAATCGCACGTGAGCTGGTCGTGCCCTGGTCGAGGGCAATGATGTAGTTCTTATTCTCAATGTCGGTCATGTCGATTGCCTTGGGACGTAAATAAGGGATGGAGCCATGGCGCGCTGTAAGGGGCAGCGGCGCGCGCCCGTTGTGTCAAAACGTTCTGGGTTTGCCGTCAATGGCGGGTCCTGCATCCTTTTCCGTAGCCAAGGGGCTTGGCAAGTGGCGCGCGATCAAGCCGCGGTACGCGGCGGCGCCCAGGCATGCCCCGACAATCGGCGCAAAGACCGGCACCAGGAAGTACGGAATGTCGCGTCCGCCAGTGAGGGAAATTTCACCCCAGCCAGTAAGGAAAGTCATCAGTTTAGGACCGAAGTCTCGCGCTGGATTCATTGCGAAGCCCGTCAAGGGGCCCATCGAGCTGCCGATCACCGCGATCAACAGGCCGATCAACAGCGGTGCCAGCGGTCCGCGAGGCAAACCATTGTTGTCATCGGTGAGGGACATGATCACGCCCATCAGGATAGCGGTGATGATCACCTCCACCAGGAACGCCTGGCCAGTGGACAACGCGGAGTGAGGGTAGGTGGAGAACACCGAAGCCAGTTCGAGGCTCGCTTCTGTGCCACGAACCATATGACGGGACTGTTCGAAATCGAAGAACAGGTTGCTGTACAGCGTATAGACCAGCAGTGCGCCGCAAAAAGCGCCGGCCACTTGGCAAAGGATATAGAAGGGCAGTTTACGTTTTTCGAAGTCAGTGAAGAGGCTCAGGGCGATGCTGACGGCGGGGTTCAGGTGCGCGCCGGAAATGCCAGCGCTGAGGTAGATCGCCATGCTGACACCGACGCCCCAGATGATACTGATTTCCCATAGGCCAAAGCTGGCACCCGCGACCTTGAGCGCCGCAACGCAACCCGTGCCGAAGAATATCAGCAGGGCCGTCCCCAGGAATTCGGCCAGGCACTGGCTGGAGAGGGACGGTTGTTCTAAAGCAGTAGCCATTCAAACCTCAATTCTTTTTCTTGTCTTGCGCCGCCGATAAAGCTTGGTTGGGCGCTCTTCGCCAAAGGGCCTGATGTTCAGCCTGCCCTCGGAGTGTTTCTTGAGACACGTGTTTATGCTTTCAGTTTCGAAAAAATATAGACAAGAAACGCTGCTGTCAAAGGTCGAAAGTGAACCATTGGTCACATTAGGATTATTCGTAGCGTGAATGATTCTTTCGCGCTGGGCGTCTTGATAATGAAAGCAATGTCCCCGAAGCCTTTTGCCCGCTGATCGCATAGAATTTTGCCATTCGTTTCTCTTCAAGGAATGGTCATGACCCCTGCGTTGGATCTGCTTAAGAAAGTACGCGCTGAACATCGCATTCATAGCTACGAACATGATCCCAAGGCTGCGTCTTATGGCTTGGAGGCGGCGGAAAAGCTTGGATTGAACCCGGCGCAGGTGTTCAAGACCTTGCTGGCGGCCAGCGAAAAAGGCGAGCTGCTGGTGGCCGTGGTGCCAGTGGCGGGGAGCCTGGATCTGAAAGCACTGGCTCACGCTGCCGGGGTGAAGAAAGTCGAGATGGCCGATCCGTCCGCCGCACAGCGCTCGACCGGCTATTTGCTGGGAGGCATCAGCCCTTTGGGACAGAAAAAGCGCCTGCGCACGTTTATCGACAATTCCGCGCAGCCGCTCACCCATATGTTCGTCAGTGCGGGGAGGCGTGGCCTGGAAGTTGAATTGGCGCCTGCGGTATTGGCGGAGCATACCGGGGCGAAGTTTGCTGATATTGGACGTGCCTGACTGAAGGTGGGTAGCCGCTGCGCCACCCGGCAGGAGCAAGCGCCTCACAATGGAGGGAGTCTTCAAGGCTGAAAGGCTGTCGGATTTTTTATGCGCTGTAGGGCGAAAATTCTGCGGATCTGTCACTGGTTAAACGGTGCCATGGCCGGTCATGCTCGCGCATCAATAAAAAAGGAGAAGTGCCATGCAGCTTGCGTTTCATCAGGTCGATGCATTCAGTGACCGACCTTTTGGCGGTAACCCGGCCATGGTCTATCGGCTCGATGCCTGGCTCGCCGATGAGTTGATGCAGAAAATTGCCGCCGAACACAACCTGGCTGAAACCGCGTTCCTGGTACGAGAGAACCAGCAATGGCACATTCGTTGGTTCACCCCCACCACTGAAGTCCCGTTGTGTGGTCATGCCACGTTGGCCAGCGCCTACGTATTGTTCGAGGTCTATCAAGAAGCTTCGGAGCGACTGGATTTCATCTGTAAATCCGGCGCACTGAGCGTGACCCGCGAAGGTGATCGGCTGTGGTTGGATTTCCCGGCCATCGTGCCCGTTGAATTGGGCGCGTCACTGGCTGTCCAGAATGCCTTGGGCGTCGAGGCGGTGGACGTGCTGAGCTCGAACGAACTGTTCGTGGTGTTGGAATCGGAACAGGCTGTCCTTGAATGCAAGCCGGACATGGCAGCCCTGGCGAAACTGCCGTGGCCGGGCGCGATCGTTACCGCGCCGGGAAGCAAGCATGATTTTGTCTCGCGCTATTTTGCTCCGGCGATTGGCATCAACGAGGACCCGGTGACCGGATCGACCCATTGCAGCCTTATCCCCTACTGGTCCAAGCGCCTGAGCAAGCTGGGGCTGACGGCTTATCAATGCTCGGCCAGGGGCGGGGCGTTGTTTTGCCGGTTGGAAGGCGAGCGAGTGAAGATCGGCGGTAACGCGACGTTGGTGGCCAGCGGGACGCTGTCGCTGGGCTAATGCCCGATGCATCGGGTAGGAGCTGCCGAGCGAGGCGAGGCTGCGATCTTTTCCTGGCCCATTGAATCCAAACGGAAGATTAAAAGATCGCAGCCTTCGGCAGCTCCTACACAGTGCTGAACCGCCGCACACCACTCTCCGTCGATGGCAGGTGCGCCGCCGTGCTGCCCGAGGCCTGGAACAGCACCAAATGCTCGGCCGCCACGCGAATACCGACAGTGGCGCCGATCAGATGGTCGGCATGGCTCGGGAAAATCGATTCCAGTTGCGCGCCCGTCGGCAATTGCAGGCGATACAAGGTTGACGCGCCCTGGAAAGTCTTGCCGACGATAGTCGCCGTCAGCGGGCTGTCCGGCGCGTAGACGATGTCGTCAGGGCGCAGCAACACATCCACGGCACAGCCAACCGGCCAGGTGTAGGCCCGGTTCCCGCGCAGTGCGCCCAATTCTGTTTGCACCGATTCCGGGCTATCCAGCTGTCCCCGGATGAAATAGCCCTGGCCAATGAAACTGGCGACATAGGCCGTGAGCGGTTCGTGATACAGGTTGTAAGGCGTGTCCCACTGTTCCAGGCGACCTTCCCTGAATACGCCGACATGATCACTCACGGCAAAGGCTTCTTCCTGATCGTGGGTGACCAGGATCGCACTGGTACCCCGGGCCTTGAGAATGTCCCGGACCTCATGGCTGAGCTTGCGTCGCAGCTCGCCGTCAAGGTTGGAGAAGGGTTCGTCGAGCAACAGCAATTGCGGTTCGGGCGCCAATGCCCGGGCGAGTGCGACGCGTTGTTGCTGGCCTCCGGAGAGTTCATGGGGAAAGCGTTTACCCAGGTTCTTCAGGTTGACCAGCTCCAGCAGTTCGTCGACCACGCGGTCCTTTTCAGGGTGCTTGCGGATACCAAACGCCAGGTTCTCGGCGACGCTCAAATGCGGGAACAACGCATAATCCTGGAACACCATGCCGATGCGGCGTTTTTCCGGTGCCAGGGTAAAACCTGCGCGGGAGATGGTGTCCCCGGCCAATTGGATCTCACCTTCGTGTACGGGCTCGAACCCGGCGATAGCCCGCAAGGTCGTGGTCTTGCCGCATCCGGACGAGCCGAGCAGGCAGCCGATGTCGCCCGCATTGAGGTGCAGGTTGAGGTTTTGTACGACCCGCTGGTTCTGATAGCCGCAGGCGAGGTTTTGCAGGTTCAGCAGCAATGAATGGCTCATGCGTGGTGATACGCCGGCTCGACCAGGAATTCCAGCAGGGCTTTCTGCGCATGGAGACGGTTTTCCGCCTGGTCCCAGGCCACGGAGCGCGAGTCATCCAGCAAGTCGAGGCTGATCTCTTCGCCACGGTGGGCCGGCAGGCAATGCATGAACAGCACCTCGGCGTCCGCCAGGTCGAGCAGGGCACGATTGACCTGGAATGGCGCGAACAGCTTCAAGCGTTTGGCGGTTTCTTCTTCCTGGCCCATGGAGGTCCAGACATCGGTGCTTACCAAGTGCGCACCGGCGACGGCCTGTTTCGGGTCGCGCAGGATGGTCACCCGGTCACCGGCCCTGGCAACGAATTCCGGATTGGGCTCGTAGCCTTCAGGGCAGGCGATACGCAACTGGAAGTCGAATTGAATCGCCGCTTCTATATAGCTGTTGCACATGTTGTTGCCATCGCCGATCCACGCCACGGTCTTGCCCTGGATCGAGCCGCGATGCTCGAGGAACGTCTGCATGTCGGCCAGCAACTGGCAAGGATGCAAATCATCGGACAGGCCATTGATCACCGGCACGCGGGAATGGGCCGCGAACTGGGTCAGCGTGCTGTGGGCAAAGGTACGGATCATCACGGCGTCGAGCATGCTCGACATGACGATGGCGCAATCGCCAATGGGTTCGCCGCGCCCGAGCTGGGTGTCGCGGGGCGAGAGGAAGATCGCCTGGCCACCGAGCTGGATCATGCCGGCTTCAAATGAAATACGCGTGCGGGTCGATGACTTCTCGAAAATCATCCCCAGCACACGGTTTTTCAAGGGCTCGAACAGTACGCCGCGCTTACGCAGGTCCTTGAGCTCCACGCCTCGACGGATGACGCCGAGCAACTCTTCGGGCGTGAAATCCATCAGGGAGAGAAAGTGCCTTGCGCTCATGATTGACTACCTTTTTGTAACTGACCGCAGATGCTCAAAGCCTTGTTTAACGAAAAAACGGGCGAGACCTGCGGCAAAAGCCGCACGGGGCGACGAAAATAGGGGAAGGCGCGATATTGACATTAAATGTCGCGTCTTACCAATAGGGCTACGGTTTTAAGGGATTTCAGCGAAGCCATCACAGAGTTGCGATGGCATGGTCGAGGCCGGTTTCCTGACAGCAGCGGCCCATTTGTACACTGGCGTCGAGTCCCTTGGCAATCAAGCTGGGCGGGTGGCTGTCTGTCTGGCGAGCGATTGTGGAGGCCTGTCCCTGGCGCGCCTGTCCGTTGTCTGACGTGAAATATTTCCTAATGCAGGGGGCTGGGTTATAAATGAATCCCCAGATGCAGGAGCCCCGAAATGGATTTGAAAGAGCAACAACTGATGGAATTGCTGGGGCTGACGGCACGCTCCCTGACGCACCTCACCGCTTCGGTGACGTCCATGTCATTCGAATTGTTGCGCAGCGATGACGAAGTGACCAAGGCCGCTGGCCGGCGAATGATCGACCGCATGGCCACCATCAGCAGTGGGCTCGACGAACATTGGCGACTGATCGGCGAATTGACCGGGGTGCCCATCGCCCAGGAGCAGGTGGAGACCATCGAGGAAATCCAGTTGCTGGCGCCGCCGCCCGAACGGCCCTGACGCTGCTTCATCGGCGGGCCTGATGCCCGGCGATTCACGGGACGAACGTCGCTGGCGCCGTGGAGGATCACGGGCCATAGTTTTGCTCCCGCGGCCAAAAATGCCCGCCACGAATAAAACAGAGACTGGCCATGACCAAGACTCTTCACCACCGTGCGTGCCACCTGTGCGAGGCCATCTGCGGCCTGACCCTCGAAACCACTGAAACAGAAGGCCAGGGCCTGGCGATCACTTCGATCAAGGGCGATCCGCTGGACAGTTTCAGCCGTGGCCACATCTGTCCCAAGGCCGTGGCCCTGCAGGACATCCAAAATGATCCGGACCGGCTGCGCCAGCCGATGCGGCGGGTCGGCGGCGAGTGGCAGCCGATTGCCTGGGACGAAGCCTTCGCATGGGTGGCTGATCGCCTCGCGAGCATTCAAGAGCGTCACGGCCAGAACGCCGTGGCGGTCTACCAGGGCAACCCCAGCGTGCACAATTACGGGCTGATGACCCACAGCAATTATTTCCTGGGCTTGCTGAAGACCCGCAGTCGCTTTTCGGCGACTTCGGTGGACCAGCTGCCTCATCACCTGACCAGCCATCTGATGTACGGGCATGGTTTGCTCCTGCCCATCCCGGACATTGACCACACCGACTTCATGTTGATCCTGGGCGGCAACCCGCTGGCCTCCAATGGCAGCATCATGACCGTACCGGACGTGGAGAAGCGCCTGAAGGCGATCCAGGCCCGTGGCGGCCAGGTTGTGGTGGTTGATCCTCGGCGCAGCGAGACAGCGGCCATCGCCAACCAGCACATCTTCGTACGTCCTGGTGGCGACGCCGCGCTGCTGTTTGGCTTGCTCAACACATTGTTCAGCGAAGGCTTGACCCGCGACAGCCATTTACCGGTGGATGGCCTCGACGAAGTGCGCCAGGCCGTTGCAACCTTTACCGCCGACGCGATGAGCCCTCTCTGTGCCGTTCCGGCCCCACAGATCCGTCAGTTGGCCCGGGATTTCGCCGCTGCGCCGTCGGCAGTGTGTTATGGGCGGATGGGGGTTTCAACCCAGGCTTTCGGCACGCTGTGCCATTGGCTGATTCAGCTGATCAACCTGGTCACCGGCAACCTCGATCGGGTGGGCGGTGCGCTGTGCACCGAGCCGGCGGTTGATCTGGTGGCGACCACCTCGGGTGGCCATTTCAATCGCTGGCAAAGCCGGGTGTCCGGGCGCCCCGAATATGCCGGCGAGCTGCCTGTCTCGGCCCTTGCCGAAGAAATGCTCACCGAAGGCGAAGGCCAGATTCGCGCGCTGGTGACCGTGGCCGGCAATCCGGTCTTGTCCACGCCCAACGGGCGACAGCTCGAACAGGCGTTGGACGGACTTGAGTTCATGGTCAGCATTGACCTGTACATCAACGAGACCACGCGCTATGCCGACTTGATCCTGCCATCGACTTCTGCCCTGGAAAATGATCATTACGACACCACCTTCAATCTGTTCGCAGTGCGCAACGTCACTCGTTTCAACCGAGCGATCCTGCCCAAGCCCGAAGGTGCGTTGCACGATTGGGAGATCTTCGTTGGCCTGGCAAAAGCCTTTGCTGGCCGGACCGGCAAGGAACTCAAGCCGACCATGCCGCCGGCGCAGATGATCGATTTCGGCCTGCGGGCGGGGGGGTATGGGGATGCATCGCCGTACAAGTTATCCCTGGCGACGCTGTTTGATCATCCCCACGGCATCGATCTCGGTGCGCTCAAGCCCAACCTGGCTCCCCGGTTGAAAACCGAAAATGGCCGGGTACAGGCGGCGCCAGCGGTGATACTCGCCGACCTGGCGCGTTTTGCCGCGTTGCCGACACCAGCGTCCGACGAGCTGTTGATGATTGGCCGTCGTCATGTGCGCAGCAACAATTCCTGGATGCATAATTTCCATCGGCTGGTCAAAGGCAAGCCGCGCCACCAGTTGCTGATGCATCCGGACGATCTTGCCAGCCGAGGCCTTGTCGATGGGCAGCGGGTGAAGGTCAGTTCTCGCGTAGGCATGATTGAAGTGGAAGTGCAGGGCAGCCAGGACATGATGAAAGGCGTGGTCAGCCTGCCACACGGCTGGGGCCACGCCCGACCGGGTGTACAGATGACCATCGCCAGCGGGCAACCCGGTTCCAGTGCCAACGACCTGACGGATGACTGTCAGCTTGATGAGCTGTCCGGGAATGCGGCGCTCAACGGGGTTCCGGTGAAAGTCGCGGCTGCGTAAAATTGTCCCTGGGGCGGACCGAGCAGGGTGCTCGGCTTTCCGTTACAATGCGCCACCGTGTCGACATCTGTAGTCGCAAAGTTCTAGCCGAGGTGCTCCGTGGATATCATCGAAACGATCAAAGACCAGATTGCCAACAACACTATCCTGCTTTACATGAAAGGCTCGCCGAATGCCCCGCAATGCGGCTTCTCGGCCAAGGCTGCTCAGGCGGTGATGGCGTGTGGCGAGAAGTTCGCCTACGTGGACATCCTGCAGAACCCGGAAATCCGCGCCAACCTGCCAAAGTACGCCAACTGGCCAACCTTCCCGCAACTGTGGGTGGGTGGTGAGCTGATCGGTGGTAGCGACATCATGACCGAGATGGCGGCTGACGGTTCTCTGCAGACCACGATCAAGGCAGCTGTTGAAGCAGCAGCGGCGAACAAGTCCGAAGCCTGATCTGCCCCCAGCCCCTGTGGGAGCGAGCTTGCTCGCGATAGCGGTGTTCCGGTCGCATCAAGTCGACTGACACTCCTTCATCGCGAGCAAGCTCGCTCCCACATTGGTTTTGTGCGGGCCTGGAATCCAGGCAACAAAAAGCCCCGCGCCTCGAAAGAGGACGGGGCTTTTTAATGACTGGCTTGCGGGGAAGCTTACTCTTCACCCATCTGCGATTGCAGATAGTTCTCCAGGCCCACTTTGTCGATCAGGCCCAGTTGGGTTTCCAGCCAGTCGATGTGTTCTTCTTCGGATTCGAGAATATCTTCGAGCAGTTCGCGGCTGCCGAAGTCACCGACGCTTTCGCAGTGGGCGATGGCGGCTTTGAGGTCGGCGTGGCCAGTACGTTCGATACGCAGGTCGCACTCTAGCATTTCGCGGGTATGTTCACCGATATGCAGCTTGCCAAGATCCTGGACGTTTGGCAGGCCCTCGAGGAACAGGATTCGCTTGATCAGCTTGTCCGCGTGTTTCATCTCGTCGATGGATTCGTGGTACTCGTGCTTGCCCAGCTTGTTCAGGCCCCAATCTTCATACATGCGCGCATGCAGGAAGTATTGATTGATCGCGACCAGCTCATTGGCGAGGATCTTGTTGAGATGCTGGATGACTGTAATGTCGCCTTTCATGGTAACGGCCTGCCCTGTAATAGCTGTGTATAGAGCGGAGTTTGAGCTGCACAATGACCAGTGTCAAACCTAAGTAATTGAATAATAAATGAAAATTAATCGGAATAAGAATGTTTGTGTTCCGCGTCTGGGACCTAACCATTTGATTTACAGGCATAAAAAAACCGGACTTTGAGTCCGGTTCTTCAAGAAGCTGGATTTATGCGGCAGTAAATTCTACCGGATAAGGGATCGAGGCCTGGGCGGTCTGTACTTTGGCGAGCGTTTCACGCACCACTTCCTTGGCGAGGCAGGCGCATTTACCGCATTGGCTGGCTACGCCGGTGGCCTGGCGGACTTCGCGATAGCTGCAGCAACCTTCATAGATCGCTTCGCGGATTTGCCCGTCGGTGACGCCAGTGCAGAGGCATACATACATAAGTGAGAACCGTCGCTGGTTGTGACTCAATTGAGACGGATCTTAATGTTAACGAGAATGATTGTCAAAGTGGTTTCCGGGTTCTTTCATCACCTTTGCTTCGGGCTGACGAACGGTTTTGGGTTGGAGAGTCGATCATGCGCAACAGATTTTCGATGCCATGGAAAAACCGTTGAGGACAGTCCAAACGTGCGGTGTATGATGGTCGGTCCTTGCGAAGCGGGTTCGTGTCACAGGGCTGTCGCCTGGAGGTGGCAGGCTGGCGCGGACCTTGTTTTCACGTTACTACACCAGGAGATATCCAATGAGCGTACTCGTAGGCAAACAAGCCCCTGACTTCACCGTTCCGGCCGTCCTCGGCAACGGCGAAATCGTCGACAGCTTCACCCTGTCCTCGGCCATCAAAGGCAAATACGGCCTGGTGTTCTTCTACCCGCTGGACTTCACCTTCGTCTGCCCGTCCGAGCTGATCGCCCTGGATCACCGCATGGACGACTTCAAGGCGCGCAACGTGGAAGTGGTCGCTGTTTCGATCGACTCGCATTTCACCCACAACGCCTGGCGCAACACCGCTATCAACGCCGGCGGCATCGGCCCGGTGAAATACACCATGGCTGCCGACATGAAGCACGAAATCGCCAAGGCCTACGACGTTGAGTCCGAAGGCGGCGTGGCCTTCCGTGGCGCGTTCCTGATCGACGACAAAGGTGTCGTCCGTTCGCAGATCATCAACGACCTGCCGCTGGGCCGTAACATGGAAGAGCTGATCCGTCTGGTCGACGCCCTGCAATTCCACGAAGAGCACGGCGAAGTCTGCCCGGCCAACTGGAAAAAAGGCGACAAGGGTATGACTGCATCGCCTGAAGGCGTAGCCGCTTACCTGGGTGAGCACAGCGACAAGCTGTAAGCGCACCCGCGGCATAAAAAAACCGGCCCCTCGATGGGCCGGTTTTTTTATGGGGGGCTGAATACATACTGTGGCGAGGGGATTTATCCCCGCTGGACTGCGCAGCAGTCCCAAAAAGGTGAGTCCGCCACACCCAGTTGGCAGGTTTGGGGCCGCTTCGCGACCCAGCGGGGATAAATCCCCTCGCCACAAAGAGCTAAGCCTAGCTCTATATCAGTCGTCGAAATCCTGCCACCCGCCCATCTCTTTCCACCGGTTGACGATGCCGCAAAACAGCTCGGCGGTCTTTTCGGTGTCGTAGCGGGCCGAGTGGGCTTCGCGGCCATCGAAATCGATGTCGGCTGCCTGGCAGGCCTTGGCCAATACCGTCTGGCCGTATGCCAAGCCCGCCAGGGTCGCGGTGTCGAAGCTGGAGAACGGGTGAAACGGATTGCGCTTCATGTCCAGGCGTGCAACGGCGGCGTTGAGGAAGCCCAGGTCGAAGCTGCTGTTATGGCCGACCAGGATCGCTCGCTTGCAACCGTTGGCTTTCAGCGCCTTGCGCACGCCACGGAAAATGTCGGTCAGGGCGGTTTCTTCGCTGACCGCCATGCGCAACGGATGATCGAGCTTGATCCCGGTGAACTCCAGGGCGGCTGCTTCAACGTTGGCGCCTTCGAACGGTTCGACCCGGAAGAAATAGGTGTGGTCGGGGAAGACGAAGCCTTTCTCGTCCATGCCAATGGTCGTCGCGGCGATTTCCAGCAGCGCGTCGGTGGCTGAGTTGAAACCGCCGGTTTCTACGTCGACCACGACCGGCAGATACCCCCGGAAACGGGCAGCCATGGGGTGGCGAGGGCCGCCCGAGCCGCCATTGCCATCCAGTTCGTCGTCGAAATGATCTTCACTCACGCTTTTTCCTCCAGCAGGCGCCAGCGCAGTTTTTCACCGGCGCGCAGCGGGATGACAGTCTGCTCGCCAAACGGCAGGCTGGCAGGGGCGGTCCACTCGTCGCGGACCAGGGTAATACGATCGGTGTTCACCGGCAGCCCATAGAAGCGTGGGCCGTGCAGGCTGGCGAAGCCTTCGAGCTTGTCCAGGGCGTTGCGCTGCTCGAACGCCTCGGCGTACATCTCGATGGCGGCATAGGCGGTGTAGCAGCCGGCGCAACCGCAGGCCGCTTCCTTGGCGTGCTGGGCGTGGGGTGCCGAGTCGGTGCCGAGGAAAAACTTGGCGCTGCCGCGGGTGGCGGCGTCCAGCAAGGCTTCCTGGTGGGTATTGCGCTTGAGGATCGGCAGGCAATAGAAGTGTGGCCGGATCCCGCCCACCAACATGTGGTTGCGGTTGTACAACAGGTGATGGGCGGTGATGGTTGCGCCAACGTTGGCCGGGGCCTCGTTGACGAACTGCACGGCATCGCCCGTGGTGATGTGCTCGAACACGACCTTGAGGGTCGGGAAGCGCTCGACGACGCGGCGCATGTGCTCGTCGATGAAGATTTTCTCGCGGTCGAACACATCGACATCGCCCCGGGTCACTTCACCGTGGATCAACAACGGCATGCCGACTTCGGCCATCGCCTCCAGCGCCGGGAAGATCTTGTCGATGCTGGTGACGCCGGAATCCGAATTGGTAGTAGCGCCGGCCGGGTACAACTTGGCCGCGTGTACGAAACCGCTGGCCTTGGCCTCGCGTATTTCCTCGGGCTGGGTGCGGTCGGTGAGGTAAAGCACCATCAGCGGTTCGAAGCGGCTGCCAGCCGGGCGCGCGGCCAGGATGCGCTGGCGATAGCCATCGGCCTCGGCGGCGTTGCGCACGGGCGGAACCAGGTTGGGCATGATGATGGCGCGGCCAAAAGTGCGCGCGACATCGGCGACGGTATGGGTCAACACAGCACCATCGCGAAGATGAATATGCCAGTCGTCGGGACGCAGCAGGGTCAGGCGGTCGGACATGGGGGGCTTCCAGGCGGGTAAATCTCCGGGGAATGCTACCGGAAAAGACCGATCCGGGCACCCGCTATCAAGTTTTGCCGCAAGTTACCGATAGCCCCTTCAGGTGTGCCACGATTTTGTGCCCTGTCTCGGCCAAACGGCATGCCCAGCGTTTTCGATTTCCGTATAAAAAGCCAGTGGAGCCTCCCGTGCGCCAGCGTTATCTAGCCTTGCTCAGTGTGTTTGCCAGCCTTCCTGCGATGGCGCTCACTTTCCAGACCCGTCTGGAGAGCATTGAGTGGACGGTCGAAGGTGACAAGTTCGAGTGCCGGCTGAGTCAGCCGATCACCGATTTTGGCAGCGGCGAATTCGTGCGCAAGGCGGGCGAGCAGGCTACGTTCCGGCTCAAGGCGTATAACCCGATGCTCGGTGGTGGCTCCGCGACGTTGTTGGCGGCTGCGGCGCCGTGGCAGCCGGGGCGGGGCGATATCAATCTGGGCTCGGTCCGGATCGGCAGTGGCGACGTGTTGTTCAATAGCTCCCAAATACAGGCGGGCCGTCTGATCAGCGGGCTGATGGAGGGACGCAGTCCGGTGATTCGACGCAATACCGAGGATGGGCGCGTATCCGAAGTCCGGCTGCTGCCTGTGCGCTTCAACAAGGCGTTCAACGATTACCAGGGCTGTGTAGCGAAACTGTTGCCGAAGAACTTCGAGCAGATCAAGCAGACCCAGATCGGTTTTCCGGGCGAGGGGGTTGAGCTCGACGCCCAGGCCAAGGCCCAGTTGCAGGTCATGCTCGACTTCATCAAGGCTGACCCGAGCGTCAATCATGTCGAGCTTGATGGCCATTCCGACAACAGCGGCAATCGCTTGACCAACCGTGAGTTGTCACGTCGTCGTGCGCTGGCGGTCATGGATTTCTTCAAGGCCAACGGTTTCCAGGAGTCCCAGTTCACCGTGCGTTTCCACGGCGAGCGCTATCCGCTGGTTCCCAACAGCAACGCAGCCAATCGGGCCAAGAATCGCCGTGTCGTCGTTCAGTTGGAGCGTGTAGCGGCCACCCAGGCCCCGGCTCCTCAGTCGCCAACAGCCGCGCCAGCGCCAGCTACTCCTGCCGTGGCGCCCGCTGCTGCGCCGGGCAAGGCACCGACGCCGGTTGCTCCGGCCAAGGCGGCTGCACCTGCCGCGGCAACTGCACGCACTTCCTGATCCCGTCCTGATCGTCGCTCAATCGACATAATCTGTCGCTTCGTCGTCATAAGCTGTCGCGCCTCTGTAAATTATCCGCGCTGGACGTTAGACTTCCCGGCTTTCCGTACAACCCGTGGAGTGATGGCATGGCGGACGTAAACAAGGTCGTTCTGGCGTATTCCGGCGGCCTGGACACTTCGGTGATCCTCAAGTGGCTGCAGGACACTTATAACTGCGAAGTGGTGACCTTCACCGCAGACCTGGGGCAGGGCGAAGAAGTCGAGCCTGCACGCGCCAAGGCCCAGGCCATGGGCGTCAAAGAAATCTACATCGATGACCTGCGCGAAGAGTTCGTCCGTGACTTCGTGTTCCCGATGTTCCGCGCCAACACCGTTTACGAAGGCGAGTACCTGCTGGGTACCTCCATCGCCCGCCCGCTGATTGCCAAGCGCCTGATCGAAATCGCCAACGAAACCGGCGCCGACGCCATTTCCCATGGCGCCACCGGTAAAGGTAACGACCAGGTGCGTTTCGAACTGGGTGCCTATGCCCTCAAGCCTGGCGTGAAAGTCATCGCCCCGTGGCGTGAGTGGGACCTGCTGTCCCGTGAAAAACTGATGGACTACGCCGAGAAGCATGCGATTCCGATCGAGCGCCACGGCAAGAAGAAATCCCCGTACTCGATGGATGCCAACCTGCTGCACATCTCCTATGAAGGCGGCGTGCTGGAAGACACCTGGACCGAGCACGAAGAAGACATGTGGCGCTGGACCGTCTCCCCTGAGAAGGCTCCCGATACCCCGCAATACCTGGAACTGACCTACCGCAACGGTGACATCGTCGCGCTGGACGGCGTGGAAATGAGCCCGGCCACCGTGCTCGCAACCCTGAACCGTATCGGCGGCGAACACGGCATCGGTCGCCTGGACATCGTCGAGAACCGCTATGTCGGCATGAAGTCCCGTGGCTGCTATGAAACCCCAGGCGGCACGATCATGCTGCGCGCTCACCGGGCGATCGAATCGATCACCCTGGATCGCGAAGTGGCTCACTTGAAGGACGAGCTGATGCCCAAGTATGCCAGCCTGATCTACACCGGTTACTGGTGGAGCCCGGAGCGTCTGATGCTGCAACAGATGATCGATGCCTCCCAGGCTCACGTGAATGGCGTGGTACGCCTGAAGCTGTACAAGGGCAACGTGATCGTGACCGGGCGCAAGTCCGACGAGTCGCTGTTCGACGCCAACATCGCGACCTTCGAAGAAGACGGCGGTGCCTACAACCAGGCCGACGCGGCCGGCTTCATCAAGCTCAACGCCCTGCGCATGCGCATCGCGGCGAACAAGGGTCGCAAGCTGTTCTGATCTGATCCGGTTCAATAAAAAACGGCCTGCGATGAGCAGGCCGTTTTTTTTGTCCGTCGAACAGGGGTCACGGCTTTCTTCTCCGACGAAGACGCATCAAGTGACGCTGGTTTTTCCTTCCTCGACGTAAGGCATGTCCGCGCCGGCCGGCTGAGCCGCTCGTGGTCTTTTTGACGTGCTTGCTTTTATGGAAGTCCGAAGGGGTATACAGAGAGCGGTGATTGAAATTGAGTGTGAGAAAAAACAGCAGCGACAAGTAAAAGGGGAAGCCGATCAGGAACCAGATATAGTATTCACGATCTTCATCATCCAAGAAGGGTAAGACTATCGCTGCGGATGTTTCTGATAGCGTTGCAAGTATGGCAATCAGGGTCATGGGGTTGGTGATGGTTTTTTGAGTGTTGTTCATGATAAGTGCTCATGGATAATTTCATGCTCGGTGATTGAGGTTTTAATTGAAGGGATTTGATGCGTTGGCTCGAAACAAAACAGTCGTCCCCAACAGCGCAGTTACGTTTTGAAATCGCGGATATCGAGCAATTCTTTTTATACAGAACCTCATTCGATGGCGTGAAATTTTTACCGTTTGTCTATAAATAAATTAGTTACTTTTTATGAAGATATTTGTCGGTATGAACTGGAATGTGTTTTGTTTTCCAGGAAAAGTCGCGTCATTCATAGGGTCTTCGGTGCGTCAGATTCACCGCTTCGATTTTATCGGAAAATTCGTGCCACATTATTTCGCGGCTTATTTGTAGGAATTTTCTGTAATGTTTGTAGGATATGTCTTTCGCTGCGAGCACTCAGGGAGAGCGGCATGCCAAGGGAAAATGACTAGGCTATTGTGCATGCTCTAAAAATTCGAACAGCGAAATTGGATTTGCCCATGAATAAAGTGCTGATCGTGGATGATCACCCCGTCATTCGTCTTGCTGTACGTTTGCTAATGGAGCGTCATGGATATGAAGTTATCGCCGAAACGGATAATGGCGTTGATGCATTACAGATTGCCCGGGAACAAGCGCCCGATATCGTTATCCTGGATATTGGAATTCCGAAGTTGGATGGGTTGGAAGTCATCGCACGCCTGACCGTCAATCCTTCGCCCTTGAAAGTATTGGTATTGACGTCCCAGGCTCCCGGACATTTTTCGATGCGTTGCATGCAGACGGGGGCGGCGGGCTATGTTTGCAAACAACAGGACCTGACCGAGCTGTTAAGTGCAATAAAGGCCGTGCTGTCGGGCTACAGTTATTTTCCCAACCAAGCACTGCACACGGTACGTTCAAGTCTTGGCAATGCCAGCGAGTCCGAGATGGTGAACCGTTTGTCCGGTCGAGAAATGATGGTCTTGCAGCAACTGGCTCGCGGGAAAACCAATAAGGAAATAGCCGACGCGATGTTCCTGAGCAACAAGACCGTCAGCACCTACAAGACCCGTCTGTTGTTGAAACTCAACGCCCGTTCGCTGGTCGACCTGATCGAATTGGCACAGCGAAATGGATTGGTCTGAGTTCAAGGCCACAGACACACAGTAAAAAGCCTCCACCAGGGAGGCTTTTAGGTGTCAAAGGTCAAAATCGTAATCGGCCAGTTGTTTCTGCAAGCGACGCTCTTCCAAGAGGTTATCGATGGTGCGACGTTTGCTCAGGTTGGTTTTTGCCACTTCCACCACCACCGGTTCCGCGTCGTCAGCCTCAACGGCGATGAAATCGTCATCTACATCCAGTTGTTCTTTGCCAGTACTCATGGGTTCGGCTCCAGGCTAAGACTGCCATTCGCGCCCCTTATAGCGATAAACCACCGGCGGGTAAAAAAGATTTTTTCAATCGACGGATGAACAAAAGCAATAGCGCATCAATCGTCGGATGTCTTGTCCTTGTACTCGCACAGGTCTTCGATCCGGCAGCTCCCGCAACGGGGCTTGCGCGCCAGGCAGACGTAACGTCCATGCAGGATCAGCCAGTGATGGGAATCCAGAAGGTATTCCTTGGGAACGAACTTCATCAGCTTCTTTTCCACTTCCACTACGTTCTTGCCCGGGGCCAGTCCAGTCCGGTTGCTGACGCGGAAAATGTGGGTGTCGACTGCCATCGTCAATTGCCGGAATGCAGTATTGAGGACCACGTTGGCTGTCTTGCGACCGACACCCGGAAGGGCCTCCAACTCCTCGCGGGTCTGGGGAATCTCACCGCCGTGGCGCTCGATCAACAGGCGACAGGTTTCGATCACGTTCTTCGCCTTGCTGTTGAACAACCCGATAGTCTTGATGTACTCGGACAGCCCCTCGACGCCCAAGGCAAGGATCGCCTGCGGCGTATTGGCGACGGGAAAGAGTTTGGCGGTGGCCTTGTTGACGCCGACATCGGTGGATTGGGCCGACAGGATCACCGCGATCAGCAATTCGAAAGGGGAAGAGTAGGCCAGTTCGGTCTTCGGCTCCGGATTGTCTTCATGGAAGCGGCGAAAGATTTCCAGACGTTTTGCGGCGTTCATGGGCGCGGCGTTTCCTCTAGGGTTGAACGGGGTTTAATGCCAGTCCAGGCTTGATAGGCGGCGAGCAACAGGCCGAGCAGGATGAATCCGCCGGGGGCGAGCAGGGCCAATGGGACGCTTGTGCCGATCATCTCGCGCAGAGCGCCCAGGCTGGTGATCAGCAGGCCGAATTGTCCCGCCAGCCTGAGATGGGCAAGCAGGCGGGGTTCGACGACTGTCAGGCGTTCCAGTGTCACGCAGCTCAGCGCGACCCATCCGATATACAAACTCAACGCGCCATGCCGTTCCAACAGCCAGGCTTGTGCCAGCAAGTCTGCGCAAGCGGTCATTGTGGCTGCCAGGACGATGGATGCGAGAAGTTGCTGGCAGGCTGCGAGGCGTGTCCTTAGAAACGTCATTGCCGAGCCGTGGGCGAGGCTGATCAAAACCCAGGCAATCCATAGCGCCAGCGCATTGACCAACGAGTCGCTGGCGCCTACCAGGGGAACGAGCACGAGGCCGCGGGGCCAGGACGCAGGCTTAATCATGCTCTATCGCTCCGGTCAGTTGAACCGTGTGCTCATCGAAGTAGCGCAGCGCATCGTGGACCGCTTCAAGGACTGCCCTGGACGTCACCGTCGCGCCAGCCAGTTGATCGAATTGGCCTTGGTCCTTCTTCAAGGCCCAACCTTCATCCGTGGGCGCCTGGCGCGACTTGCCTTGGAACATCTGTAGCCAGCTGTTCGGCCAACCGGCGATTGCCGCGCCCAAGCCGGGCGTTTCCGACTGGCGCAGGGTCTTCACACCCAGCAGTCGGCCGGTGGGGTCGATGGCGACCAATAATTCGATACTGCCTTCATAACCCAGTGCCTGACTGCGCAAGAGCACAGCCGTGGGCTGGCCGCCGCGGGTCGCCAGGTAACCGTTCAGCAGCGTGCTGTGGGGCAATATCACCGGGGCTGCGACAACGGACTGCGCGAGTGGCTGGTTGTCATATTGGCCGGCTGGCAACACGTCGAGCAACGTTCTGTTGGCGGTGATTTGCCGCTGGGCTTCGATGCGCGCAGTGGTATTGATTTGCACAAGGTACGTTGCGCCGATACCGAGGCCGGCCAGCAAGGTCAGGATCGCAATGCCCGCGGTTTTCTTCATGTCGGCGACCGCCTTTGCCGCGCCTCGACGAAGCGGTCCAGTGCTGGGACACCGAGGTTCATCAACAGCACCGCAAACGCCACGCCATCCGGGAAGCCGCCCCAGGTGCGAATCAGATAAACCAGCAAGCCCGCGCCTGCGCCGAACAACAACCGCCCAAGCGGTGTCCTGGCCCCGGACACGGGCTCGGTCACGATAAAAAACGCGCCCAGCATGGTCGCGCCGGTCAGCAGATGAAACAGCGGCGAGCCGTGGGAGTCGGAGCCTGACCCGTTCCAGCACAACAGGCTCACAGTAAACAGGCTGGCAAGCATGCCCACCGGGGCGTGCCAACTGAACACGCGTTGTTGCAACAGAAACAGGCCGCCAGCGAGGAAGGCCAGGTTGACCCACTCGACACCACGTCCACCCCAACGACCGAACGCCGGGTCACTGGCAAACAGTTCGTCGATGGTCAGGCTTCGATTGATTTGCAGGCTGTCCAGCGCAGTGGCGCCAGCCCATCCATCGGGTGCCTGGGCAATGCCAGCAACGTGCCGCAACCCATCGCTCAGGCCGATGCCATGAAGCGTCGGCCATTGACTCATGTGTTGGGGGAATGCCAACAGGACCAGGGCGTATCCCAGCATGGCCGGATTGAACGGATTGCTGCCGACCCCGCCCCACACATGTTTGCCAAACAACAAGGCGCAGGCGGTCGCTATGACCGTCAGCCACCCGGGGCAATAGGCCGGCAGGGCAACGGCCAACAAGGTGGCGCTGACCAGTGCGCTACCATCGCCCAGTGCCGGTTTGAGTGGTCGGCGTCGCACACGCAGCACCAGCGCCTCGACCGCCAGTGCGGTGAGGCCGGACAGTATCAGATTGAATATCACGCCCCAGCCATAAACCCACATCAAGACCAGCACGCCCGGCAGCGTCGCCAGTAATACCCGGCCCATCGCCTGTCGCAGTCGCTCATCCAGCGGCTCAGGAAGCGGCATGGGCGGCCACCTGCCGTTCGGCGTCTTCCACGGCTTGCCCCAGCGCTTTCAATTGCTCATCCGAAGCGGCGGCGGCCCGGGCCTTGGCGAGCTCGGCGCGACGCATCGCCAGTTGGATCTTGGCCCGCTTGAGATCGGCGTCGTTTACCAGCGCAGGAGTAGGGGCTGCGGCGGGCGGCGTAGTGCTTTCCAGTTGGGCCAGCGCCTGTTCCGCCGCTTCGAACTGGCGTTGCAGGACGATCAATTGCGACTGCTGCTCGAACGTGGGCGGATGGCCGAACGCTTTCAAGGATTTGTTCAGCTGCGCCCGGCTCATAGCCAGGTCGATCTTGGCCTTCTTCAACGCGGCATCGGCACTGGCGGCTTTTTGCGCGCGCACTCGCTCCAGCGCGGCTTGCACCGGATCCAGGGGCTGGGCTTGGGATTGGGCTTGGGCGCTGCGCTGGATCCGCGCCAGACGCTCGGCCTGACGCTGCTCCTCTTCGCGACGCAGACGCGCGTTGCGCTGTTCGAAGCGCTGGCGGGCGTGGTTGCGCTTGGCGGCACGCCCTTGCAGCGCTTCGATGCTGAGGGCCAGGCCGCCGACGACCGGCAGCACGGTCTCCATGGGCAGTGGCCGCATTTCAATGCAGTCCACCGGGCAAGGCGCCACGCAGAGATCGCAACCGGTGCATTCGTCGATGAGAACGGTGTGCATCAGCTTTGCCGCGCCGACTATCGCGTCCACCGGGCAGGCCTGGATGCACTTGGTGCAACCGATGCACTCGGCCTCACGGATAAAGGCGATCTGCGCCGGCGCTGAGCCGCGGCTGGCGTCCAGCTCCAGCACGGGCACTTTCATCAGCTCGGCCAGGGCCGCGATGGTTTCACCGCCGCCGGGGGGGCATTTGTTGATCGGCTCACCTTGGGCGATGCCTTCGGCGTAGGGCTTGCAGCCGGGATGGCCGCATTTGCCGCATTGGGTCTGCGGCAGCAGGGCGTCGATACTTTGGATCAGGTTCATGTCTTGACCAGCCCGCGTAATCCGAGGAAGGCCACCGCCATCAAGCCGGCGCTGATCAACTGAATCGGCAGGCCCCGAAAGGGCAGGGGAATATCATTGTTGAAGGTGCGCCGGCGCAAGTCGTCGAACAGACTCAGCACCCACCAGAAGCCCAACCCGGCGCCCAGGCTGAAAGCCATCGCAGACCCCAGCCCCTGATCACTTCGTCCGTTGAGCAACGCGACACCGAGGATACCGGCATTGCCGAGCAGCAGCGGCCACAAGCCATCGAACGGCAGCGAGGGAAGCCAGCGCGCCAGCAGGCGCAGCACCGGCGCGATCAGCAGCACGCTCAGCGGCAGCCAGGCGAATAACCGGAGCGATGTCAGGTGTGTCGGAGCCAACAGCCACTCGTCGACCATATAACCGAAGGTCCCGACCATTAGCATCAGGCACGCCGTCGCCAGACCCAAGGCGTGGACTTGGCGCCTGCCCTTGGCCTCTAGCAGCGGATCGATGCCCAGCGGCCATTGCAACACAAGGTTGTTGATCAGGGCGGCGCTGAACAGGGAGAGGAGGATGTCGGTCATGGTCCGTTGGTGACGAGGAGCCTGTAGGCAAGGTTAGGCATTATCCGGCACGCCGTGAGGGTGGGCCAGATATGAAAATCCCACAGTCGCTGGGAGGCGGCTGTGGGATCGGTGCCGTACGCGATCGGATTATTTGATCCGCTGGCCCGGCTTGGCGCCGCTGTCCGGACTCAGCAGGTAGATCTCTTCACCGCCGGGGCCCGCCGCCATCACCATGCCCTCGGACATGCCGAAACGCATTTTGCGTGGCTTGAGGTTGGCGATCATCATCGTCAACCGACCTTCAAGCTTGGCCGGGTCCGGGTAGGCACTTTTGATGCCGGAGAACACGTTGCGTTGCTCATCGCCGATGTCCAGGGTCAGGCGCAGCAGTTTGTCGGCCCCTTCCACGGCCTCGGCCTTGACGATCAGTGCCACGCGCAGGTCGACCGCAGCGAAGGCGTCGAAGTCGATTTCCGGCGACAGCGGGTCCTTGGCCAACTCTCCGTTGCCGCTCGGGCCGCCGGTATCGGTCTGGCTGGCGGCCAGGTCTTCCTTGGACGCGTCGATCATGGCCTGGACCTTGGTGGCGTCGATGCGGGTCATCAACGGCTTGAACTCGTTCAGCTGATGGTTGCTCAGCAGGGTCTGGTGATCGTTCCAGGTCAGCGGCGCAACATTGAGGAACGCCTCGGCATCGGCGGCCAGCAACGGCAGCACCGGCTTGAGGAAAATCACCAGTTGGCGGAACAGGTTGATGCCCAGGGCGCAGATGGCCTGGACTTCGTCCTGCTTGCCTTCCTGCTTGGCCAGCGACCACGGGGCCTTGTCGGCGATCCAGGCATTGGCGCGGTCGGCCAGGGCCATGATCTCGCGCATGGCGCGGGCAAAGTCGCGACCCTCGTAGGCGTCGGCAATGCTTGGCGCGGCGGCGAGGAAGGCATCGGTCAGTTCCGGCGCGGCATTACCGGCCACCAGTACACCGGCGTTGCCCTTGTGGATGAAACCGGCGCAACGGCTGGCAATGTTGACGACCTTGCCCACCAGGTCGGAGTTGACCTTCTGCACGAAGTCTTCGAGGTTCAGGTCCAGGTCGTCGACGCCACGGCCGAGCTTGGCCGCGTAGTAGTAGCGCAGGTATTCCGGCGACAGGTGATCCAGGTAGGTACGCGCCTTGATGAAGGTGCCACGGGACTTGGACATTTTCTGGCCGTTGACGGTCAGGTAGCCATGGACATTGATACCGGTCGGCTTGCGGAAACCGGCGCCTTCGAGCATGGCCGGCCAGAACAGCGCATGGAAGTTGACGATGTCCTTGCCGATGAAGTGGTACACCTCGGCCGTGGATTCCTTGGCCCAGAACGCATCGAAGTCCAGCCCCGGGGTCCGGTCGCACAGGTTCTTGAAGCTCGCCATGTAGCCGATCGGTGCGTCCAGCCACACGTAGAAATATTTGCCGGGTTCGCCGGGAATCTCGAAGCCGAAGTACGGCGCATCGCGGGAGATGTCCCACTCCTGCAAGCCCGAATCGAGCCACTCGGCGAGCTTGTTGGCGACCGCGTCCTGCAGCGTGCCGCTGCGGGTCCAGCTTTGCAGCATCTGCTGGAAGTCAGGCAGCTTGAAGAAGAAATGCTGGGAGTCCCTGAGCACCGGGGTGGCCCCGGAAATCGCCGACTTCGGGTCTTTCAGGTCGGTCGGTGCGTAGGTGGCGCCGCATTTTTCGCAGTTGTCGCCGTACTGGTCTTCGGTGCCGCATTTCGGGCAGGTGCCCTTGATGAAGCGGTCGGCCAGGAACATCTTCTTTTCCGGGTCGAAATACTGGGTGACCGAACGGGTGGAGATATGCCCGGCGTCACGCAGCTTCAGGTAGATCTGGCTCGACAGCTCACGGTTTTCTTCGGCGTGAGTGGAGTGGAAGTTGTCAAAATCCACCAGGAACTCGGCAAAGTCGGCGCTGTGTTCAGCCTGGACGTTGGCGATCAGTTGTTCCGGGGTGATGCCTTCCTTTTCCGCGCGCAGCATGATGGCCGAACCGTGGGCGTCGTCGGCGCAGACATAGATGCATTGGTTGCCGCGATGTTTCTGGAAGCGCGTCCACATATCGGTCTGGATGTATTCCAGCATATGGCCAAGGTGAATCGAACCATTGGCATAGGGCAGGGCGCTGGTGACGAGGATCTTGCGTGGCTCGGACATGGGGCTCGGCTACTTGATGAAACGGAGGTCGGCCACTATAAAGCGCCGGGAAATATATTTCACCCCGCTGGCCTGTTTCCCACCGAATCCGTGGCCCTGTAGGCGCTGGCGAAGCCTGCGATCTTTTGACTTTGGTTTTCGCTTGAGACTCAATTGCGGGGGGAAAAGATCGCAGCCTCGTTGCACTCGGCAGCTCCTACGCAGCTCCTACGCAGCTTCTACAGCTCCTGCAGGGGGAGCGGGAGCGTTGACGGTCCTTAATCGGGTCGCCACAAAAGCATGCGCGGCGTAGGATAGCGGCCTGTTTTCAAGTCTTGCTATCGGAGTTGCCCATGAGCGCCGTCAATCGCGCAGCGGTGGAAACCGTCCTTCGCCAGTACACCGACCCCTACCTGAACCAGGACCCGGTCAGCGCCGGATGCGTGCGCGCCATCGACATCCAGGGCGATCGCGTCAGTGTCCAGCTGGAAATCGGCTATGCCGCCGATCTGTTCAAGAACGGCTGGGCGCAAATGCTGCAGATGGCGATCGAGGGCCTGGACGGCGTGGCCGCCGCCAAGGTCGAGATCAACAGTATGATCGCCGCGCACAAGGCCCAGGCCCAGGTGCCGGGGCTGGCGAACGTCAAGAACGTGATTGCCGTGGCGTCGGGCAAGGGCGGCGTGGGCAAGTCCACCACCGCCGCCAACCTGGCGCTGGCGCTTGCCCGCGAAGGGGCAAAGGTGGGGATTCTCGACGCGGACATCTACGGTCCGAGCCAGGGCATCATGTTCGGTATTGCCGAGGGTACCCGCCCGCAGATCAAGGACCAGAAATGGTTCGTGCCGCTGCAATCCCACGGCGTTGAAGTCATGTCCATGGCCTTCCTGACCGACGACAACACGCCGATGGTCTGGCGCGGGCCGATGGTGTCCGGGGCCTTGCTGCAATTGGTCACGCAAACCGCCTGGGGCAACCTGGATTACCTGGTGATCGACATGCCCCCAGGCACCGGCGATATCCAGTTGACCCTGGCGCAGAAAGTCCCGGTGGCCGGCGCGGTGATTGTCACCACGCCCCAGGACCTGGCCCTGCTGGACGCGCGCAAGGGCGTGGAGATGTTCCGCAAGGTCAACATCCCGGTGCTGGGCGTGGTGGAAAACATGGCGGTGCACATCTGCTCGAACTGCGGGCATGCCGAGCACCTGTTCGGCGAAGGTGGCGGGGAAAAACTGGCGACCCAGTACGGCGTCGAGCTGTTGGCCTCGCTGCCGCTGTCGATGGTGATCCGCGAACAGGCCGACGGTGGCAAGCCGACCGTCATCGCCGAACCGGACAGCCAGATCGCCATGGTCTACCAGGAGCTGGCCCGCCACGTCGGCGCGCGGATCGTGTTGCAGGAAGCGGCGTCACCGGCGATGCCGAACATCACTGTCAGCGACGATTGAGCAAGCCGTAGCACCATCCATTGTGGGAGCGAGCTTGCTCGCGATAGCCGCCTGACATTCAACATTGATGCAAGTTGACCCGGCGCCATCGCGAGCAAGCTCGCTCCCACATTGATTGTGTGCAGTCCCTTAGATCCGCATCCCGCCATCCATCTCCAGGATCCGACCGGTGTAGTAGTCATTCTCGAAGATATAGGCGGCCGAATGGGCAATTTCCTCGGGCTTGCCCATGCGCTTGAGCGGGATTGCGGAGGTCATTCTTTCCAAGGCCTCGGGCTTCATGCCCAGGGTCATTTCGGTTTCGATGAAACCTGGCGCGATGCCTGCCACGCGGATGCCATAACGCGCCAGTTCCCTGGCCCAGGTCACGGTGGCGGCGACGACGCCAGCCTTGGCGGCGGAATAGTTGGTCTGGCCGATATTGCCCGCGCGGGAGATCGACGAGATATTGATGATCGCGCCGCTGTTCTTCAGTTCGACCATTTTTGCCGCCACTTCACGGGTGCACAGGAATACACCGGTGAGGTTGACGTCGATCACGGCTTGCCATTGGGCCAGGCTCATCTTGGTCATTTCGCCGTCCTTGACCTTGAGCAGCAGCCCATCACGCAAAATGCCAGCATTGTTGATCAGGCCGTGAATCGCGCCGAAATCCCCGGCCACGCGGGCAACCATGTCGCTGACCTGGTCCTCGTTCGCCACGTTGCACAGATAGGAACGGGCCTCGACACCCTTGGCGGCACACGCGGCGACCGCCTGGTCGAGCTTTTCCTGATTGAGGTCGACCAGGGCGAGCTTGGCGCCCCTGCCAGCCAGGTACTCCGCCATGGATCGGCCCAGGCCCTGGCAACCGCCAGTGATAATGATTACTTTGTCGGTGAGTTGCATTCGCATGTCCCGGTGGCAGAACGTTGGAGGATTACCTTTATGGAGGCCTCTCGATCTGCGACGGTGTAGCCCGGCTGCACATGAGAACTGCCCCGACGGCGCACTGAAACACCCATCAGTCGCCTGTCCGTTTTTTAAACGGATTTCTTCAAAGGAGTCATAAATTGAGCGTTGACGTTGCCAAGCATGCCCGAGAATTGCTGCTCAAGGAATACCGGGGGATGCTCTCCACCCATTCCAAGTCGATGCCGGGTTTTCCGTTCGGCTCCGTTGTGCCGTATTGCCTGGACGAGCAGGGCCGGCCGTTGGTCCTGATCAGCCGCATCGCCCAGCACACTCACAACCTGCAGAAAGATCCCAAGTGCTCGATGCTGGTAGGGGAGCGGGGCGCTGAGGATGTGCAAGCGGTGGGGCGCCTGACCTGTCTGGCCGAGGCCCGCAGACTCGAAGACAGCATCGCGATCGAGGCCGCTGCCGAGCGTTACTACCGCTATTTCCCTGAGTCGCAGAACTACCACAAGGCCCACGACTTCGACTTCTGGGTCCTGGACCCGGTGCGCCATCGCTACATTGGCGGTTTCGGCGCGATTCACTGGATCGACCACCTCACCCTGGCCAATCCTTTCGCCGGCAAGGCCGAAGCCAGCATGATCGAACACATGAATGCCGATCACGCCAAGGCGATCGCCCATTACGTGGCGCTGACGGGGCTGCCGAAAACAGAACCGGCGCAGTTGGTCGGCATCGACAGCGAAGGCATGCACCTGCGCATCGGGCAGGGATTGCATTGGCTGGCGTTTCCGAACCCTTGCAACACGCCGACACAAGTTCGCGAGGCCTTGGTTTATCTGGCCCACGCCGAGCAATGGCCAAAAAATGCCGAGGTCGGTGCTTGAATTCACGAAAGGGCGACGTCATCTAGGTTTTCATAGCAAGGCATTCTTGCGTTGAGGAACCTTTTGATGCGCCCTTTTTTGTTGCTCTTTCTGCTGTTCCCGGTGTTGGAGCTGTTCGTATTCGTCAAGGTCAGCGGTGCGATCGGGTTCTTCCCGGCGCTGTTGCTGGTCATTCTCGGTTCGATGCTCGGCGTGTTCGTGCTGCGCATCGCCGGTCTCGCCACGGCGCTGCGGGCCCGTGAAAGCCTGAGCCGTGGCGAGTTGCCTGCCCAGACCATGCTCGAAGGCCTGATGCTGGCCTTGGGCGGCGGCCTGTTGATCCTGCCAGGTTTCATCAGCGACGTGCTGGGCCTGGTCCTGCTGTTGCCGTTTACCCGTCGGTTGCTGGCCAACAAGATGCGCCAGCGCGCCGAAGATCAGGCGATGCGTCAGCGAGCCTTTGCCGATGACCTCCAGCCTCGTGGCGGCCCTGCCCCCAGGGAGCCCGTAGGCCGCGAGCCGAACGTGATCGAAGGTGAATTCGAACACCGCGATACCCAGTGAATATCCTGCGACACGGCACCTTCGGGTGCCGTGTCCGTTTTTGCCCGGATGAAGTAAAAATTTTCATCTCTTGCCCTTGTAATCGCCTTGCTCGCCCTTATGTATGGGTCACCGCAAGGTTTCCGGTGGCGACACTGGACAGACTTCCGCGGTTCGCTTGACGAACCGCACCCCGGCTCCGCCGGCTTTTGTTAAACCCGCCGGGACTACACCGGCCGATGAAAACCAAAATTAGGAGAGATCGACAATGAAGCTTCGTCCTCTGCATGACCGCGTCGTCATCCGTCGCAGCGAAGAAGAGAAGAAAACCGCTGGCGGTATCGTCCTGCCAGGTTCGGCTGCCGAGAAAGCCAACCACGGTGAAGTTCTCGCTGTAGGTCCAGGCAAGGCACTGGAAAACGGTGAAGTACGTGCGCTGGCCGTGAAAGTGGGTGACAAGGTTGTGTTCGGCCCTTACTCCGGCAGCAACACTGTGAAAGTCGACGGCGAAGACCTGTTGGTGATGGGCGAGAGCGAAATCCTCGCCGTTCTCGAAGGCTGATTCCCCCGCTCATTTTCCCGCTACTAAAAAGTATTTAAGGAATATCGATCATGGCTGCTAAAGAAGTTAAATTCGGCGATTCCGCCCGCAAGAAAATGCTCGCCGGTGTCAACGTCCTGGCTGACGCAGTAAAAGCGACCCTGGGCCCGAAAGGCCGTAACGTGATCATCGAGAAGAGCTTCGGCGCTCCGACCATCACCAAGGACGGCGTTTCCGTAGCCAAGGAAATCGAGCTGAAAGATCGCTTCGAAAACATGGGCGCGCAACTGGTCAAGGACGTTGCCTCCCGTGCCAACGATGACGCCGGTGACGGTACCACCACCGCGACCGTACTGGCCCAGTCGATCGTCAACGAAGGCCTGAAAGCCGTCGCTGCCGGCATGAACCCGATGGACCTCAAGCGCGGCATCGACAAGGCGACCATCGCCATCGTCAAGGAACTCAAAGGCCTGGCCAAGCCTTGCGCTGACTCCAAGGCAATCGCCCAGGTGGGTACCATCTCGGCCAACTCCGACAACTCCATCGGCGACATCATTGCCGAAGCCATGGAAAAAGTCGGCAAGGAAGGCGTGATCACCGTTGAAGAAGGCTCGGGCCTGGAAAACGAACTGTCGGTTGTAGAAGGCATGCAGTTCGACCGTGGCTACCTGTCGCCATACTTCGTCAACAAGCCAGACACCATGGTTGCCGAGCTGGACAGCCCGCTGATCCTGCTGGTCGACAAGAAGATCTCGAACATCCGCGAAATGCTGCCAGTGCTGGAAGCCGTTGCCAAAGCCGGTCGCCCACTGCTGATCGTGGCCGAAGACGTCGAAGGCGAAGCCTTGGCGACCCTGGTCGTGAACAACATGCGCGGTATCGTCAAGGTTGCTGCCGTCAAGGCACCAGGCTTCGGCGACCGTCGCAAGGCCATGCTGCAGGACATCGCCGTACTGACCGGCGGTACCGTTATCTCCGAAGAGATCGGCCTGAGCCTGGAAAGCACCACCCTGGAGCACCTGGGTAACGCCAAGCGCGTGATCCTGTCCAAGGAAAACACCACCGTGATCGACGGCGCTGGCAACGATGCCGATATCCAGGCTCGTGTGACCCAGATCCGCGCCCAAGTGGCCGAGACTTCGTCCGATTACGACCGTGAAAAACTGCAAGAGCGCCTGGCCAAGCTGTCCGGCGGTGTTGCGGTGATCAAGGTTGGTGCCGGTTCCGAAGTTGAAATGAAAGAGAAGAAAGCCCGCGTTGAAGACGCCCTGCACGCAACCCGCGCAGCCGTCGAAGAAGGCGTGGTACCTGGCGGTGGCGTGGCACTGGTTCGTGCCCTGCAGGCCATCAGCGAGCTGAAAGGCGACAACGATGACCAGAACGTCGGCATCCAGTTGCTGCGTCGCGCTGTTGAAGCACCTCTGCGCCAGATCGTTGCCAACTCCGGCGACGAGCCAAGCGTCGTGGTCGACAAGGTCAAGCAGGGTTCGGGTAACTACGGTTACAACGCTGCCACCGGCGAATACGGCGACATGATCGAAATGGGTATCCTGGACCCAGCCAAAGTGACTCGTTCGGCCCTGCAAGCGGCTTCGTCGATTGCCAGCCTGATGATCACCACCGAGGCGATGATCGCTGAAATCAAGGAAGACGCTCCAGCTGGCGGCGGCATGCCAGACATGGGCGGCATGGGTGGCATGGGCGGCATGATGTAAGCCAGCCTTACCCCTGTAGCGAAAAACCCCGCCTGCGAAAGCAAGCGGGGTTTTTTATTGCCCTGGATTCATGACGCAGGAGGTCATTTTTCCCTGGGAGACCTGTGGGAGCGAGCTTGCTCGCGATGGCGGTACATCAGTGCCAGATATAGAAACTGACACACGGCCATCGCGAGCAAGCTCGCTCCCACAGGATTACTCCATGCTCAGGCGTTGGCGGGTTGGTTCAGCGCTACGCGATCGGCCATGGCAGCCGGCCGGTACAGCACGAAGTAATAACACCCCAGGCAAATCAGCCAGCAGAACACTGCTGTCCACACATTGTGGGAAAAGAAATGCGCCCCTTGCATCATCCGGCCCACGGAGAAAACGGTGCCCAGTGAGAAGGCAAATATCAGCGATTGACGGGCCAGGCGCGGACGGCGGTCGCGCAACACGAAAAACAGCGCAAACAACGTGAAACCCGTGGCGGCGTGTCCACCGGGCCAGCATCGGCCAGGCTTGTCGGTGGCTGGACGTGGGCTCAGCAATTCACTGTAGGTTTCCTTGCCACCGAATTCTTTCAGGCTCCAAGGGCATTGCACCGCGGTGACCGCCTTCAGGGGCGTGACAAAGGCCGTTGCCAGCGCGAGCGACAAGACCAGACAGCCCAGCTCGCGTTTGAAAGGTTTGAGTCGGGCGATAAAAAAAGAAGCGATGAACCCCAGGACGGCCAGGAGAGAGAATGCAATAACGAGCTGTTTGGCCCGGTCGTGCAGGATATCTTCAAGGAAAAAACTGTGCCGGCCGATGAATCCCCCGCCAGCGGAGTTGTAGAACAGACGGGCCAGGTCCATGTCCAGCGTGGTCAGTTCCAGTAATACCAGAATGACCGCGACCACGGCGGGAATACCCAGGGCGACCGGCACGTTCAGCGGTCTGGAAGCGGGGCGCAGGAGGGTGGAAACCATGGCGGTACCTTTAAGGGAATGTTCGTGAACAGCGCGTCGCGCGAAGTGTGGGCCGCGCAGCGTTGGCGAGGTGTGAATGTTCGGTGAAAAACTCGTCAATGCGGTCCGGTCCGTGCAATGCGTTCTACTGGTTCGCCCCGACACAGGCAGATACAACCCTAGCCGCGAGACACGCTTGGCCTTAAGCTGCGCGGGCCACGACGATTGCCTACGTGTGCAGAGGAGATGCCCATGCGAATTCTATTGGTCGAAGACAACCGTGACATCCTGGCCAACCTGGCCGACTACCTGGGGCTCAAGGGCTACACCGTCGATTGTGCCCAGGACGGTTTGTCGGGGCTGCACCTGGCCGCGACCGAACACTATGACTTGATCGTGCTCGACATCATGCTGCCGGGCATCGACGGCTACACCCTGTGCAAGCGTCTGCGCGAAGACGCCCGGCGCGACACACCGGTGATCATGCTCACCGCGCGCGACCAATTGGATGATCGTTTGCAGGGCTTCAAATCCGGGGCCGACGATTATCTGGTCAAACCCTTCGCCTTGTCGGAGCTGGCGGCGCGGATCGAGGCGGTCATGCGCCGGGCCCAGGGCGGTGGTCGGCGCGCCTTGCAGGTCGGCGACCTGAGCTACGACCTCGATACCCTGGAGGTTACCCGTGAAGGCAAGCTGCTCAAGCTCAACCCCGTAGGCCTCAAGTTGCTGGCGGTATTGATGCAGAAAAGTCCTCATGTGCTACGTCGCGAGATACTCGAGGAAGCCTTGTGGGGCGATGATTGCCCGGACAGCGACAGCCTGCGCAGCCACGTGCATCAACTGCGACAAGTGATCGACAAACCGTTCGAAAAACCGCTGCTGCATACGGTGCACGGCGTCGGTTACCGCTTGGCCGAGGGCCGCGATGGAGTTTAAGCAAAGCCTTGCCCAGCGGATCATCATCGCGTTCGCGTTGATGAGCGCGTTGGTGGCGGGGGCCTTTGCCCTTGGCATCGTGGCAACGGTCCACTTGGTGGAAGAAAAACTGATTTCCGCAGGGCTCGGCGGCGACTTGCAACGCTTGCTGCTGATGGACAGCGTTTCCGACTGGAGTCATCGGCCCGAACCCGACCAGTTGTTCTATTTCAGCGGCGGCCCGGGTGACTTCGAGCTGCCCAAGGATCTCCGTCACCTCGACCGTGGCTTTCACGAGGTGTTTCGCGAACAACTGTCCTACCACGCCATGGTGGAGATCGTAGACGGTCGGCATTACGTGTTGCTGCAGGACCAGAGCGATTTCGAAGAGCGTGAACGGGTCCTGTTCGCCGTGGTGTTGGTCGGCTTCGTGCTCAGCCTTGCATTGGCGGTGTTCCTGGGCTGGGTGTTGGCCCGTCGGGTGATGGCGCCGGTCGTGCGCCTGGCCCGCCAGGTTCGGCATCGCGACCAGCTCCTCGGACTCGCGCCACCGCTGGCCCCGGACTATGCCGCCGACGAAGTGGGCGAGCTGGCCGTGGCGTTCGACGCTACGTTGGGCCGACTGCGCCAAGCCTTGACCCGTGAGCGGCTGTTCACCAGTGACGTCAGCCATGAGTTGCGCACGCCATTGATGGTCTTGGCCACGTCCTGCGAACTGTTGTTGGAGAATCCGGCACTCGACCAGCGGGGGCGTACTCAGGTCGAACGCATCAACCGGGCCAGTGAAGAAATGCGCGAATTGGTGCAGACCTTCCTGATGCTTGCCCGGGCCCAGCGCGAAGACAACGGCATGGCACCCCGGCTGACGCTTGGTCAGGTCGCGGAAAACCTGCTCGGTGTATGGCGGGCTCCTATCGAATCCAAAGGGCTGGCGTTGGTCTTCGAACCGGGGCAGACCCTTGATACACCGTATAACGCCACCTTTCTCACCGCTGTCATGGGTAACCTGTTGCGCAATGCCTTGCATTACACCGATCAGGGGTTCATTCGTGTTTCGCTGACCGCGACAGGTTTCGTGGTCGAAGACAGCGGCGTGGGCATCCCCGAGGAGAAGCGCGAGGCGATGTTCGAGCCTTTCGTGCGAGGGAACGAAAAGCGCGGCGAAGGCCTGGGGCTGGGGCTGTCGTTGGTGCAACGGATCTGCGAGAACCAGGGTTGGACGGTCAGCCTCAGCACAATGGAACCCAATGGCTGCCGTTTCGAGGTAGAACTGAATCCGAAGGGCTGACACTGGTGCTTGGAAAAACCTTGAAACGATTCGTCAATTTTCGTGACGGATTTTTCACAAAGAGATGACATGCCGGTTCATAAGGTGGGGGCATTCGTAACGGAGTGCCCCCATGCCGAAGACCGTCAAGCTGGATTTTTCCGAGAAATACGACGAGCAGCACGCCAGGCAATATTTTCTCAAGCATCGCAGTGGATTGAGCCGTCGTCTCTCCCACCATCGCGACCAGCAATTGGCCCGCCGCGCCCTGACCCTGGCGGGTGACCCTGGCTTGGTGCTGGACCTGCCATGCGGAGCGGGGCGTTTCTGGCCCCTGCTGGCCGAAAAACCGAACCGGGTCATTATCGGTGCGGACAATTCCGAAGCCATGCTTCAAACCGCAATGAGCGCTCAGCCCGCCGATGTCGTTAAACGGGTACGACCTTTGCAGACTTCTGCGTTCGACATCGCCTTGCCTGATAACGCCGTCGATAGCATTTTTTGCATTCGCCTGCTCCACCACATCGGTGAACCCGCGCACCGCCTGGCGATTCTGCGGGAATTCGAGCGTGTCAGCCGGGACAGCGTGATCGTTTCATTGTGGGTCGATGGTAATTTCAAGGCCTGGAAACGCAAACGCGCGGAGCGAAAGCGTGGGCAGAAAGGCTACCAAAACCGATTTGTGTTACCTGCTGTTACGGTGGAGGAAGAGTTTCGACAGGCCGGGTTTCGGATCCAGGAACAATTGGATTTCCTACCGCTTTATGCCATGTGGCGAGTTTATGTATTGCGCAAGGGGTAACGGGAATGGCAGTGCAGGCAGCAGGAGCCCCAGCGGCTTCTCGTAGTTGCTTCGATCATTTTTGGAATCAGCGCGGCGAATGGGTGGAAGAGCCCAATACGCGCCGTGGCGGCGAAAGTGGCGTACAACGGATCAGCAGTAATGGCGAACTGTTGTATTCCAAGCGTCAGACGGGGCACATCTACCGCAGCCTGATGCATCCGTTTGGCCGCCCGACTGTGCTGCGTGAGCAGCGCGCGCTGTCGGCTCTGAGCGAGCTCAACGTCACGGTTCCCCAGATTTTTTTCTGCGGCGCCCAAAGAGACCCAGTGCATAAGTGGCGTGCGCTATTGGTGACTCACGCGATGGATGGCTTCCAGGAAATCGAACACTGGTATGCCGGGGGCGGACGCGAACGTCATGGCGAAGCAGTGCATGACCGTATTCTCCAGTCGTTGGCAGACAATCTCGCCCGTATGCACAAAGGCCGCTGGCAACATGGATGCCTCTACATCAAGCATGTGTTTGTCCGCGTGACCGGAGAAGGCGAGTCGGCGAATGCCGAAGTCGCCCTGCTGGATTTCGAGAAATGCCGACAACGTTTGACTGCCCGAAGCGCGGCCTCCCACGACATGAAGCAACTGCGGCGCCATTCGTCGTTTCGTGATTCTGACTGGAAGAAACTGGTCTATTTTTATGAGACGGCGTTTGGCAGCGCTATCAAAGGTTTATAGCGATGAAACTAGAAATTGCTAGAGGTTTGTTTCTAGTCGGAGCCCTGGCAGTTGCATCAATGGCGGTCGCGGTATGGGAGCAGCCCCGATCACAGATCCTCAGCGCCTCCAACCATACTTCCACCGTTGGCGCGCATTGCCCTTTGCCTCGAGTAGCAAAGGCGACGGATGCTATCCGACCGGATAACGATCTGTTGCTGTTCATGTTTGGCCTGTCCCAAGGCATGAAGCCTCAGAGTTGAGCGTCCTGATTCAAAACAAAGGCCTCGCATTTGCGAGGCCTTTGTTTTTTGCACCGTCACAGGTCTCAGTGTTTGTCGGCTTTGGCCAGCAAGGTGTAGACACAGGGCAATACGAACAACGTGAACAGGGTGCCGATCGACATGCCCGTGGCGATGACCGTGCCGATGTCGAAGCGGCTGACCGCTCCGGCGCCGGTGGCCAGGATCAACGGCACCATGCCGAATACCATTGCCGCAGTTGTCATCAGTACGGGCCGCAGTCGTATCGACGCGGCCTGCTCGACGGCATCGCGCGGGCTCAGGCCTTGTTCCTTGCGCAATTGGTTGGCGAACTCGACGATCAGGATACCGTGCTTGCTGATCAGTCCGATCAGCGTCACCAGCCCGACCTGGGTATAGATGTTCATGCTCGACCAGCCGAGGAACAGCGGAATGAGCGCGCCGCAAATGGACAGCGGCACCGTGACCAGGATGACCAGTGGATCCCGGAAACTTTCGAACTGCGCGGCCAGCACCAGGAAGATAATCGCCAGCGCCAGGCCAAAGGTCACCCACAGCGCACTGCCTTCCTGTACGAATTGGCGCGAAGCTCCGGCGTAATCGAAGGCGAACCCCACCGGAGCTTCCTCGCGGGCAATCTGGCGGACGGTTTCAATGGCCTCGCCCATGCTTACGGTTGGAAAGCCTGAAATCGTCACCGCATTGAGCTGCTGGAACTGATTCAATTGGCGCGGTCGTGCCCGGTCGCTGACCTTGATCAGCGTCGACAGCGGGAGCGATTCGCCCTGGGTATTCTTTACGTAGTAATTGTTCAGCCAGTCCGGATTGTCCCGGAACGGTCGTTCGACCTGGGCAATCACTTTGTAGCTGCGCCCTTCCAGGGTGAAGCGGTTTATTTCGGACTCACCCAGCAGTGTTGCCAGGGTTCCGCCCAGGTCCTGCATCGACACGCCCATCTGGGCGGCCTTGGCGCGATCGATATCCACCACGACTTCGGGTTTGTCGAAGGCCAGGTCGATGTCCATGAAAGCGAATTTGCCGGACTCCAGCGCGCGTTTCTTGACCCGTTCGGCGATCTGCAGCAGCGTCGTGTAGTCCTTCGGCGAATTGATGACGAACTCGAAGGGCAAGCCTTCGCCGGTGCCCGGCAGCGAGGGCAGGTTGAAACCGAAGATCTGCAGGCCCGGGATGCTTTCCAGCTTGGCCTGGACCTCGGGCAGGATTTCCATCTGGGTGCGGCTGCGTTCGTTCCAGGGTTTGAGCAGGAAGCCGCCGATACCAGACTGGACGCCGTTGTAGCCGTTGATCTGGAACGAGGAGTAGTACTCGGGGAACTCCTTGAAGATCGTGATGAAGTGATCGGTGTAGGCGTTCAGGTAATCGAGGTTGGTTGTCTTCGGTGCGTTGGCCATCATGAAGATGATGCCTTGGTCCTCGTCGGGCGCCAGCTCGGACTTGGTGAACATGATCAGCACGGGAATGAGCAACAGCACGATCACCGCGAATACCAGCACCACGGGCCGACTGTTGAGCGTGCCATGGAGCAGGCGTTGGTAACGGTTTTTCAGGCGTTCGAAAATCACGTCCAGTCGATGGGCCAGCCCCGAGGGATTCTCGTCATGGCGCAGGAGCATTGCGCACATCATGGGCGACAAGGTCAGCGCGACGATGCCTGAAATGACCACTGCGCCAGCCAGGGTCAAGGCGAACTCCTTGAACAATGCCCCCGTCAGGCCTTCAAGCAGGCCGATAGGCGCGTACACCGCCGCGAGGGTGATGGTCATCGAGACCACCGGCATGGCTATTTCCCGCGCGCCTTCAATGGCGGCGTCGAATGGGGTCTTGCCTTCCTCGATGTGTCGGTGGATGTTTTCCACGACCACGATGGCATCGTCCACCACCAGGCCGATGGCGAGCACCATGGCCAGCAGCGTCAGCAGGTTCATGGAGTAGCCCATCAACTGCATGAAGAACATGACGCCGATCATCGACAGTGGAATGGTCACTACCGGGATGAGCACCGAACGCAAGGCACCGAGGAACAGGAAGACCACGACGATGACGATCAGTACCGCCTCGAACAGGGTCTTCACCACCTCGTCGATGGAGGCCTGGATGAACAACGTGGCGTCATAGGCGATCTCGGCCTTGAGGTTGGTCGGAAGCTGGGCTTCCATCTCCGGCATGATCTTGCGCACTTCCTTGATCACGTCCAGTGGGTTCGCGCCGGGTGTGGCCTTGATCCCGATGTATACCGAAGGCGTGCCGCCAAAGGAGCTGATGGTGTCGTAGTTTTCGGCGCCCATTTCCACGCGAGCGACGTCCCGCAGCAACACGCGGCTGTCGCCAGCGGTCTTGAGGGGGATCGCGGCGAACGCTTCGGCGGACTTGAGTTCGGTGTTGGCGTTGATACTGGTAACGACGTACTCGCCTTTCACTTCGCCGGCGGCGGAAAGGAAGTTTTGCTGGCGCACCGCATTGGTCACGTCGGCGGCCGTCAGCCCAAAGCCTGCGAGCTTGACCGGGTCCAGCCAAAGGCGCATGGCAAAGACCTGGTTGCCGAGAATCTCCGCCTCAGCCATGCCGGGCAGGGTTGCCAGTTTGGGCTGGATCACCCGTGACAGGTAGTCGGTGATCTGCGGATTGTTCAATTCCTTGCTGAAGAAACTGATGTACATCAGCGCCGAGGCGTCGGCAGCCTCTCGGCTGAGAACGGGGTCCTCGGCGTCCTGGGGCAGCTGGTTCTTGACCTCGTTGGCCTTGGCCAGCAGTTCGGTAAAGAGCCGGTCGCTGTTGGAGCCGATACGGGCATAGACCGAGATCACCGAGAAATTCTGTCGGCTGACCGAGGTCATGTAGTCGATGCCTTCGGCACTGGCCAGGCTTTGTTGCATTGGCTGGGTGATATAGCCCTGGATGGTCTCGGCATTGGCGCCGGGGTAGGCGGTGGTCACCGTGATCAGGGCGTTTTCCATCTGCGGATACTGGCGCAGGGGCAACTTGCTCCAGGCCTGGAAGCCCAGCAGCACGATCAACAGGCTGACCACGGTGGCGAGCACCGGGCGGCGGATGAACGGATCGGTAAAAGCCATGGGGGTTCCTTGATCAGTCCGCGCGCGGCGTGCTGTTCTGTTCGGTCAGGGTCTTGTCGTCGCTGATGGCGATGGACGTGCCGTTGTCGAGCTTGAGCTGGCCGGCAATCACCACGTCTTCACCGCTGTGCACGCCCCTGGTCACCAGGACCTGCCCGTCGCGACGCTCACCGGTCTCGACGAAGCGCCGCTCGGCGATCAGGACCGGCTGGCCCTTGTCATCTTTCTCGACGCTGCCATCGGCGGCTTTCTTCTGGGTGACCACGTACATCGAGTTGCCGTAGAGCGTGTAGGTCACGGCGCTCTCCGGCACGACGATGCCGGCGGCCACGTCTGGCAAGACGACCTGCAGGTTGGCAAACATGCCGGGCAACAGCTTGCCATCGGGGTTGGCGAGGGTGGCGCGCACCAGCACATTGCGGGTGCTGTCCTCGACCTTGGGGTTGATGGCGCTGATGGCACCGACGAACGTCTGGCCGGGATAGGCCGAGACGCTGACATTGATCGGTTGGGCGACGGCCAGTCGGGGCACCGTCTGTTCGGGAACGTAGAAGTCTACGTACAGGCTACTGAGGTCCTGCAGGGTGGCGATCACCGTGCCGCTGGCCAGGTAGTCGCCAACGTCCACTTGGCGAATGCCGATGGTGCCGCTGAACGGCGCGACGATGTGTTTCTTCGCCAGCGATGCCTTGAGCTGGTTGACCGTGGCCTGGTTTTTCTTCAATTGGGCCGCGAGCCGATCGAATTCACCTTTGGAAATCGCCTGGCTTCCGACCAGTTGTCGACCCCGGCCGAAATCCAGCTGCGACAGGCCAAGGTCAGCCTGGGCGGTTTCCAGCAGGGCGCTTTCGACTTCGCTGTCCAGCTGCAGGAGCGGTTGGCCGGCCTTGACCTTTTGTCCCGATTCGAACTGCAGCTTTTGCACCGTGCCGGCAATCTCCAGGCTCAGGTCAACGCCTTGCAAGGCCTTCAGGCTGCCGACGGTGGGCAGGCGAGACTGCCAGGGTTGCTCGGTGGCCTTGGCCACGGCAACGCTGACGGGCGGTTTCGGGACAGAAAACATCTGGATCTGCTGGTAGATGGAGAAGGCCTTGTAGCCTGCCAGCAACAGCACCACCAGCAGGACAACACCCAACATGATCAGCATGCGGCGTCGCAGCATGTTCCACTTCCTTGGAAAAGAGCTGAGAGAAAATACAGATAGGCGGGCACATTACCCTGTGCGCGCGGGGTATTCCAGATGCTGGCAGGGCGGTGGGGCGTAGGATTCTTCCGAAAAGTCAGGGCGCCCAGCACCGACCGCCTTCGCTTCCCCGCTCAGACCAGATGCAGATGGTTGTCCCAGAGCCCTGCCGGCAGGTCCAGCGGTTTCGCCACCCATTTCGATTGCCGGCAATCGTAATAGCGGCAACGTCCCTGGCCTGACGTCACGACGAAACCGTCGGCCACCGCGCCCACTCCGGCGCAATCCGGTAACGGCGCGTCCAGGCGAACTTCGCCGCTGTCCAGGTCCCAGATGAAAAAGCGATTGCCCCGTGGCGCCGTCAACGCCACCAGGCGCAGTGCGCTGTGCACGGCCACGCTGGCGGTATAGTGCCCCATGGCTTGCAGTTGGTGTTCGGGCACCGGGAAGGCCTGGAAGGGTTGGCCCGGTCGTTTGATGGCCAGCAGTTCCGACGGCTCGTGTGCGGCGCCCATGAATTGCTGGCCGGAGACGATGGTCCCGTCGCTGGCGATGCCCAAATGGCGCACGCTGTTCATCTGCTGGGCGAGGGTTTCCTTGCTCAGCAGCGTGCCATCGCGCTGCATCAGGACCAGGCTCGGCTCCATGGCGTCAAGGTTCATTTCGACCCGACTTTCGGCCTCGGTGCGAATGCCGCCGTTGGCGACGACCAATGTCTCGCCGTCGGGCATCCATGACACTTGATGGGGACCGATGCCGTGGGTGGAGATTTCGCCGCTGTGGACCAGCCGCTCGCCTTCGAAACGATACACGCCCAGCAGGCCACGCCCCGGGTCGCGGGTGTCGTTCTCTGTGGCGTACAACCACTCGCCACTCTTGTGGATCACGGCATGACCGTAGAAATGCCGGTTCGGCAACGAGGCGATGGTCTGCAGCAGCGTCCCGTCGCGCAGGTCGATCAGATAGCTTTCGGTGCCTGGACGGCGGGCAACGAACAGCGCGATCGGCAGCGTCGGGTGGTTGATGATGTCATGGCAACGCTGGCCGACCTGGGTGGCGAACACCCGGGTGCCGTCCAGTCGATAGCCGACGGCGAAGTGATTGCCATCGCCATCGTCCCGTGCCGAAAGCAGTAGCGGACTCTTGTCCTTTTGCTTGAACAGCGTCCAGCCGCCCAGGGTAACGGCACCCAGCAGCAAGCTGCCGAGTGCCAGAGCCTGACGTCGAAACATGATCAATCACCGTCGTTGGCGTTAAAGCCCAGTTGAATGCCCAACGCCTTGGCCAGTTCGCCTTCGTGCAGGCGGTGGACAACGTTGAGGCTGTCGTACAAATCGTTGAGTTGCTGGCGCCCGGCGTCGTCGTTGAGCATATCGGTCAGCGAGCGCTGGCTGCTGGCGAACAACTTCAACGAGGCATCGTAGGCAGCATCGATCTTGTCCGCCAACGGCTTCTGATCGCTTGGCAACAGACCGCGCAGGCCTTTGTTATCGACGCCGACCCACACGATCCTGGCGGCGCTCAGGCTGGCTTCCAGACCTTGCAGTGACGATTGGCTGCGCCAGGCATCGGCCTGGAACGGTTGCGGCACGCCCTTGCTCTGGCGGCCCATTGGCGTGCCGAGCTTTTTCTTCAAGGTGTCCAGGGCGGTGACCTGGACCCGCAGGAGATCGGCGATTGCCTCGTGGGAATCGGCGTAGCGCTGGTTGGGAAACTTGCTCATCTGGGCGAGCATGCCGTCGTTGGTGTTCCAGCGGGACAGGATTTCTTCGGCCAGTTGCTTCTGGCGTTCACCGATGGCGGTGAGCAACGGGCAATACTTGGCTTTCTGGGCGCTGTCGGCCATGTCGATCTTGGCGTCGAACAGCAGGTATTCGTAGGCGGAGAGCCCTTGCACGACCACACTGGACTTGGCCAGGCCGGCGGCGTCGATCTGCGGCTCGCTGTTGACCAGTTGCTCGACCTGACGGCCCACCAGGTTTTTCTTGTCGGGCCAGAATTGGACCTGCCAGGCACGGTTGCCCTCGGCCAATGGACCGATCAGCAGCGGTTGCAGTTCGGCCCAGGCTTTTTGCGCCTTGAGGAAGTCGGCGCGGGCGGTCTCCAGGGTTTCCTTGCCTTGGCAGAACGCCAAGGCACTGGTCGCCAATTGCCGGTCGGCCTCGACCCAGCGGCTGTAGGTCGGCAGGATCACTTGCTTGGCAATGGCCGCCGACGTGACCGCCTGGGGATCCTGGGGCGAGCAGGCACCGAGGGCGAGGGCGGCGAGGCTGGTGAACAACAGCTTGGGACGGAACATGTCGGGCTCCCGTTTCAGGAAATTACGTTTAAAGGGAATTCAGGAAAGCCAACAGCGCAGCGCGCTGCTCGGCGTTGAAAGCTAAGACCTGTCGCTGCGCCGCCTGGGCTTCGCCGTCATGCCAGAGCACGGCTTCGAGGAGGTTGCGGGCGCGACCGTCGTGCAGGAACTGGGTATGACCGCTGACGGTTTCGGTCAGGCCGATACCCCACAACGGCGGAGTCCGCCAATCGCGGCCGCTGGCCTGGAACTCGCTGCGGTTGTCTGCCAGGCCTTCGCCCATGTCGTGCAGCAGCAGATCGGTGTAGGGGCGGATGATCTGGTTCGCCAACTCCGGCTCGGCAGCGGTGGCGGACGTGGTGTATTGGGGGGTGTGACAGGACTGGCAACCGGCCTGGAAAAACAGGTTCTTGCCCGCCAGCACCTGGGGCGAGTTCACGTCGCGGCGGGCCGGCACGGCGAGGTTGCGGCTGTAGAACAACACCAGGCGCAGAATATTGTCGCTGACTTCCGGCTCGCCCTTCGGACCGTTGCCGTTGGGCGCGCGCTTGCAATCGACCTGGGCCTCGGTGCAATCGTCGACCGGACGCAGGCTGGTCGTCAGGCCCATGTCGCCGGAAAACGCATGGACGTTCTGTTGATTGAGGTTCGGCTGCCCGGCCTTCCAGCCGAAACGCCCCGGCACGGTCTTTTGCTGGACGTCGTCCCAGACCCTGTTCAGACGGCCAGCAATCCCGTTTTTGTCCCGTGCCTGAGCCTGTGCATTCGCCAGGATGGCGTCGTCGGGGATGGCTTCCAGCAAACCCAGGCCGATCATCGGCGGTGCGACGCGGGCCGAAAAGCGCGTGTCGGGGTGCATCGGGCCATACCCCAATTGGCTGATCTGCAAGGTCGGCTTGCGCAGTTCCACGACGGTGCCGTCGTTGAAACGCACCGGGACCGGCGAGTAGTCGACCCGCACCTTGCCTTCTGGCGCAACGCCTGGCACGGACATGTCCTGCAATTGTCCGCCGTAGGTCGGTTCCGGCACGACGCCGAGCTGTTCGATGACCTTGGCGTAGGGTGGCGCGTCAGGAATCGACAGGCGCACCAGCATCGATACCGCGCTGGTTGCGTCTGGCGCCGGCGGGTGGCCGCGACCGTCCTTGATATGACAGTTCTGACAGGCATTGGTATTGAACAAGGGGCCGAGGCCATCGCGGGCAGTCGTCGTCGAAGGGGCGATCACCCAAGGGCTGCGGAAGAAACTGTTGCCGACGCTGAAATCCACGCGCCGCGAGGGCGGCAGGTTGGCCGAAGGCAGGGAAAAGGCATTCTGGTCAGCCTTGCGTACCGTCGCGTTGCCACCGGACTTGGCTTCGCCGGGCTCGGCCTGGGTGAAACGCGGGGCGTCGTCGCAGGCACTCAGGCCCAAGGCCAACAGCAGAGCGCATAAGCGAAGAGGCAACGACGGCATTGGAAATCCTGCGGGACGAGTGAAACGCGGGCGCAAAGTCTAACAGGGCGGGGCGGTTTGAATAAGAGGAATTATCGTTTGGTTTGATCGGGGCTGTATGGTTCTGACGCCATATAGGAGCCATGTAGGAGCTGCCGAGTGCAACGAGGCTGCGATCTTGTCCCAGACGATTGAATCTGGAGCGAAAGATCAAAAGATCGTCCGAACGCGGCCCGAGCCTTCGGCAGCTCCTACAGTGCGGTGTGTTACGGGAGGACGACAGCCCCTGGCACCAACGGCAATTCCAGCGTCGCGATGAACCCGCCCTCGGGATGGTTGGCCAATACCAGCGCTCCGCCGTGGCGTTCGGCTGCGCGGCGGGCGATCGCCAGGCCCAGGCCGTGACCGGCAGCGGTCTGGCCGGGCGCGCGATAGAACGGTTCGCCCAGTTGGCCCAGATGCTCGGCCTCGACGCCCGGCCCATGGTCACGCACGCTGATCAGGATCCGTTCCCCTTGCTGAACCGCACGCATCTCGACGGGTTGCCCATTTGGACTGAAGCGCTGGGCGTTGCGCAACAAATTGTCCACGGCACGCTCGATCATCGTCGGCCAACCCTTGAGGGTCAGGTCCGGCTGGGTTTCCAGCTGCACGATTTGCTCCGGCGAAGCCATCTGGGCATCTTTTTGTAAATTGATCAGCAGCCCGTTGAGATCGACCTCTTCGGCACTGGCATTGTCGGCATCGACGCGAGCCAGGACCAGAATTTCACTGATCAGCGCTTCCAGGCGATCACACTCACGCGTCAGGCGCGGCCAGAGCTTTTCGCGCTCCTCGGGGCTGGCGCGCTCCGCCAGTGCCAGGGCGATGCGCAGCCTGGCCAGGGGCGAGCGCAATTCGTGGGAAACGTCGCGCAGCAATTGGCGCTGGCTGGCGATCAGGCTTTGCAAGCGCGCACCCATGCGGTTGAAATCCGTGGCCAGCACACCAAACTCGTCTCGGCGGTTGGCCAGCTTGGCGAGGCTGTTCTGCTGATAGGCGGCTTGCCCCAGATCATGCACCGCGCCGCGCAGGCGGCTCAGCGGCCGGGTGATGGACAGGGTCACCAACAGGCTGAACAGGGTCAGCACCACCAGTGCGATCGCCAGTGCGCTAAGGGGCCAGAGCAGGCTTTCGCGATGCCAGGCGTCCAATTCGGGATGGGGAATGCGGTAGATGAACAGGTACGTGTCGCCAGTCTTGGCGCTGGTGAACTCGTCGGTCAGGCGCCGCCAGGGCAGGCGTCGGTCGTCGTTGTTCTGGCGCGCCTCGAACGCGGCGGCACGGTGAGGAAAGGTACCTCGCACCACCGGGTCGCCACTTTCGTTGAGCACTTGGACGTCGATGTGGTACTGGCGCTTGCGCTGTTGGAGGATGTCTTGGGCGGCGTCTTCGCCCTGACTTTCGTACGTCTGCGTCCACTCTTCGGCCAGGGTGTTGAGACCGGGATGACGGCTGAGGATCCAGGCGTCCTGGTTCAACATGTGGCCCATCAGAATCGAAAGTCCCGCCACCAGAGCGATGGCCAGCCAGAAACTGGCCAGGACGCGCCAGAACAATGAGCGCACGGATTTATCCTCGAAAACAAAGAAAGCCCAACGGCGGTGTGCCGTTGGGCTGGTGGTACTTCAGGGCATTATTGCGCTTTTTGCGGCTGTTGCGCTTTCCAGGCCTTGAATTCGGCCCACTCGGCCCGACGTTCGGCCTGCTTCTTCTGGATCGCGTCGAATGCTTTCTGTTGTTCCGGCTTCAACAGTGCGCGGATCTGCGCATCGACCTTCTGGTGCCGAGCCTCCCTTTCATCCTGCATGGCTTTCTGGTCGGCTGGCGACAGCTTGGCCAGGTATTTGTCCACCAGTTCACGTTGTTCGTGGCGTTGTTCACCCATGATCCGACGGATCTGCTGGCGTTGCTCGTGGCTCAGGTCCAGTTGGCTATAGGGGCCTCTGTCGTGCATCTGGCCACCGTGGCGCGGGCCGTCCATCGGGCCCATCGGGCCAGGACCTTCGGGCATGGCCATGGCGACGGTCGGCAGCGCAGCGGCGAACATCAGGGCGGTGAGGGTCTTGCGCATGGTGTTTCTCCTTGTCTCGTTCCCGGTCAGTTCCGGATGTGTCCAGATTACGGAGATCAAGGTCAGCGGCGGTCAGGGGTGGGTAAAGCTTGGGTAAAGACGGTTTGGTGCGGACCTGACAAAACGAGGAGTCAAACACAAATCCCCGTGGCGAGGGAGCTTGCTCCCGCTGGGCTGCGAAGCGGCCCCAAAGATCTTGCGGTTGCTGCGCAACCGAGCGGGAGCAAGCTCCCTCGCCACAGGGCTGGCCATGTCCCTCGGTCCAAGCTGCGTTCAGAGGCTGTAGTAATAACCCCGGCTACGCAGCGCCACGATCCGTGGCCGGCCGTCGGGGTGGGGGCCGATTTTCTTGCGCAGGTTGCTTACGTGCATATCGAGGCTGCGGTCGTACAGGGTCAGCTTGCGGCCCAGGGCGAGCTGCGCCAGCTCCTGCTTGTCCAGCGGCTCGCCCGGCTGCTTGAGCAGCGCTTCGAGCAGACGGCTTTCGGACACGGTGAGGGTTTGTTCCTGCTCGTCGATGCTGACGACGCCGCGTACCGGGCTGAAGGTCAGGTCGCCCAGTTCGATCTGGCTGGACACGGCCGTCGGATGACTGCGTCGCAGCACCGCGCGCAGGCGGGCGGTCAGTTCCCGTGGGTCGCAGGGCTTGGCCAGGTAGTCGTCGGCGCCCAGTTCCAGGCCAAGAATGCGGTCCAGCGGCTCGCCACGGGCCGAGAGCATCAATACCGGCAGATCCGGATGATCGTTGCGCAATTGCTTGAGCAATTCCAGGCCGCTGCCGTCGGGCAGCATCACATCCAGCACCACCGCCGCCGGGGCGGTTTCAGCCAGGGCCTTGCGGGCGCTCAGGCCATCGTGGCAAGCGCGGACCTGGAAACCTTCCTGGCCCAGCCAACTGCCGAGGAGCTCACACAGCTCCTGGTCATCATCTATCAGTAACAGCTCGCTCATGACTCACTCAATTTAGCCATTGCCGACGTTGTCTACGTCCACCGCTGGCAAAGATACCGCAGAGCAGGGCCAATAGCGCTACCCCGGCGCCCACCACGAACCACTGCTGCTGATCGGTCAGCAGGCGTGGCAGGGGACTGGCCTGGGCTTCCTTGAGCTGCAGTTTCAAGCGCTGGTTTTCCTGGCGCAACCGCCCCACCAGCGCGCTTTCGCGTTCGCCGTTGGTGTTCTGTAATTGTTGGGTGAGCTCTTCACGCATGCGCTCGCTGTCTTTCAAGCGTTGCTGCAATTCGGCGATCTGGCCGCCTGCGCTCAGCGACAAGGGCGTCGAATGGCCGGCTTCGGCGGTTTCCTCGCCATGGGCGGGCGCCCCGATCGCCAACGTGACCAACAACAGGCACAACGGACCTTTGCGCATTGCAGCTCCTGAATTCCAATCGAGATTTAGCAGATTAGACAGGTTGTCGGCAGGCGGACGAGAACAATGAGCCATTGGGCGCAATGAGCCAGGAAGGCTCATCGCGCCGGGGGATTTACGGCAGGACTTGCTTGAACGGCTTGACCTCGACATTGGCATAGACGCCAGCTGCCACGAACGGGTCGGCCTTGGCCCAGGCTTGCGCGGCGGCCAGGGACTCGAACTCGGCCACGATCAGGCTGCCGGTAAAACCGGCGGCGCCCGGGTCGTTGCTGTCCACCGCCGGATGGGGACCGGCCAGCACGATGCGGCCTTCGGCCTTGAGCTGTTGCAGGCGCTCCAGGTGCTCGGGGCGGGCAGCCAGGCGTTTTTCCAGGGAGTTGGCGACGTCGGTGGCGATGATGGCGTAGAGCATGTCAGTCCTCGGTTTTTGGCGTGGTGGGGTCGGCATCGTGCAAGTGACGGGACAGGTAGATGCCCTGGCCAATCAGGAACAGCAACGTCATGCCCAGGCTGCCGAACACCTTGAAGTCGACCCAGTATTCCTGGAACGTGAACGCAACGAACAGGTTGGCGGCACCACAGAACAGGAAAAACGCGATCCAGGCGATGTTCAGGCGGGTCCAGACCAGCTCGGGCAGGTTGATGGCGTGGCCCATGATGCGCTTGATCAGCAGGCGGTCGCCGATGAAGTGGCTGCCGATGAAGGCCAGGGCGAACAGCCAGTTGACCACCGGGGCTTTCCATTTGAGGAAGGTCTCGCTGTGGAAGGCCAGGGTCAGGCTACCGAATACAAGGCAGGCGATCAGGGTCAGCCACTGGCTCTTCTCCAGCTTGCGCTGGGAGATGAACAGCGCGCCGTAGACCACCAGGGAACTGATGATCAGCACCGCGGTGGCGCTGTAGATACCGCCTACAGTCAAGGACTGGCCGGCGATATCGACGGTCCGGGGATCAAGTTTGTAGACGATGAAAAACAGCAGGAGCGGGATGAAATCGATGAATTGTTTCACAGTGGCAGCCAGGAGCAGGATGTGGCGGCATAATAACAAACATCCTTGGCCGCGATAGGGCCAGCTGATTTGAGGTAACAAAGTCCCGTGAATGTTGATTTGCACTGCCATAGCACGGCCTCCGATGGCGCCCTGGCGCCTGCGGTTCTGGTGGCGCGGGCGTTCGAGCACGGCGTGCGAGTCCTGGCCCTGACCGATCACGATACCCTCGAAGGCCTCGACGAGGCCCGCGGCGCCGCGACCGCGCTGGGCATGCAGTTGGTCAACGGGGTCGAGCTGTCCTGTACCTGGGGCGGGGCGACCATTCATGTACTGGGCTACGGTTTTGATGTGACGGCACCGCCCTTGGTCCAGGCCATCGCCGAGTTGCGCGATGGTCGTTGGCTGCGCTCCGAGGAGATCAGCCGCAAGCTCGCCCTCAAGGGCATGCCCGGCGCGCTGGAAGGCGCGCGGCAGATCCAACAGGAATTGGGCGACAGCGGCAACGCGCCGGCCCGACCGCATTTTGCCGACTGGATGGTGCGCGAAGGTTTCGTCAAGGACCGCGCCGAAGCCTTCCGCAAATGGCTGGGGGCCGGCAAGCTGGGGGACGTCAAGCAGCACTGGCCGACGCTCGAGGAGACGGTCGGGACGCTGCGGGCCGCTGGCGCCTGGATCAGCCTGGCCCATCCCTGGCACTACGATTTCACCCGCAGCAAGCGCCGCCGCCTGATAGCCGACTATATTCAAGCAGGGGGCCATGCCATCGAAGTGGTCAATGGCCATCAGCCGGCCGAGCAGGTCGGCAGCCTGGCGATCCTCGCCCGGGAGTTTGGACTGCTGGTGAGCGCCGGCAGCGATTTCCATGGCCCGGGGGGCTGGTCCGAGATTGGCGAATACCGCCCGTTGCCGGAAGATCTGCCACCACTATGGTGTAGATTCAAACATGATCCCGTTATCGCCGCCGTCTGAACAGGTAGAACACGTGAGTCAATTTTTCCAGATTCATCCGGAAAACCCGCAAGCGCGCCTGATCAAACAGGCCGTGGAAATCATCCGTGGCGGTGGCGTGGTGGTTTATCCCACCGACTCGTCCTACGCCATTGGTTGCCAGATCGGCGACAAGAATGCCGTCGAGCGGGTCAGACGCCTGCGTCAGCTGGATGACAAGCACAACTTCGCGCTCATCTGCAGCGACCTTTCGCAGTTGGGGCTGTTCGCCAAGATCGACACCGGTACTTTCCGTCTGCTCAAGGCCCATCTGCCCGGACCCTATACGTTTATCCTGAACGCTACCCGGGAAGTCCCGCGGCTGTTGTTGCATCCAAAAAAACGCACCATCGGCCTGCGCGTGCCGAGCCACCCCATTGCCCTGGCGCTGCTGGCGGAGCTGGGGGAACCCTTGATGAGCGTGACGCTGATCATGCCCGGCGAGATCGATCCGTTGACGGATCCCTACGAAATCCGCCAGTTGCTCGAGCATCAGGTCGACCTGATCATCGACGGCGGTTTCGGTGGCATGGAGGCCTCCACCGTGATCAACCTGGCCGACGGCGAGCCGCAGGTGGTGCGCGTCGGCTGCGGCGACCCGACGCCGTTCATGGTCGAGGCCTGAATGTCCGTTGTGGAAACCGCCGTCGACAGCGTGGACAGCCAGGCTGGCGCGCAACAGGAGCTGCCATTCGCGATGGTCTATGGCCAGGCGGTCATGGAAATGCCCCTGGACCTGTACATTCCGCCGGATGCGCTGGAGGTTTTCCTCGAAGCCTTCGAAGGCCCGCTCGACCTGCTGCTGTATCTGATCCGCAAACAGAACATCAATATCCTCGACATTCCCGTGGCGGAAATCACCCGCCAGTACATGGGCTACGTCGAGCTGATGCAGTCGGTGCGCCTGGAACTGGCGGCGGAGTACCTGGTGATGGCGGCCATGCTCGCCGAAATCAAGTCGCGCATGCTGCTGCCGCGTTCGGCCGAAATCGAAGAGGAAGAAGACGATCCACGGGCCGAGCTGATCCGGCGCTTGCAGGAATACGAGCGCTTCAAGGTGGCCGCCGAGGGCATCGACGGCCTGAGCCGGGTTGGGCGCGATGTGGTGGTGCCCAAGCTCGATGCCCCCGAGGCGCGGGCACGCAAGTTGTTGCCCGACGTCAGCCTGGAAGAGTTGCTGATGTCCATGGCCGAGGTCCTGCGCCGGGGCGATATGTTTGAAAGCCACCAGGTCAGTCGCGAAGCGCTGTCCACCCGCGAGCGCATGAGCGATGTGCTGGAACGGCTCAAGGGCGGCGGCTTCGTCCCCTTCGTCGAGCTGTTCACCGCCGAGGAAGGGCGGCTGGGCGTGGTGGTGACGTTTATGGCGGTCCTGGAATTGGTCAAGGAATCCTTGGTCGAGCTGGTGCAGAATGAGCCGTTCGCAGCGATCCACGTGCGAGCCCGAGCCGAATAACGAGCAAATCAATGAATCTGACTGAACCCCGCGAGCTGGCCCCCTTGCTTGAAGCTTTCCTGTTGGCCTCGGGAAAGCCGCAATCGATGGAGCGTCTGTTTGAACTCTTCGAAGAAGGCGAGCGGCCCGAGCCGGCCGTGTTCAAGAAAGCGCTGACATTGCTGGGAAAATCCTGCGAGGGTCGGGCTTTCGAGCTCAAGGAAGTGGCATCCGGGTACCGCCTGCAAATCCGTGAGAAGTTCGCCCCATGGGTCGGGCGCCTGTGGGAAGAACGGCCGCAGCGTTATTCCCGGGCGCTGCTCGAAACCATGGCGCTGATCGCCTATCGCCAGCCGATCACTCGCGGCGAGATCGAGGATGTGCGCGGCGTGGCGGTCAACAGCAACATCGTCAAGACCTTGCTGGAGCGCGAGTGGATTCGCGTCGTCGGTTATCGCGACGTGCCGGGCAAGCCGGCGATGTTCGCCACCACCAAGGCCTTTCTCGATCACTTCAACCTGAAGAACCTCGATGATTTGCCGCCGCTGGCGGAACTGCGGGAGTTGGAACCCGAGCCGATGCTGGAATTCGACGACGCTCCGGTGCCCCAGGGCTTGCAGGAACTGGCCGACGCCAGCGCCGAGCCTGAGGAGCCGAAGGAAGAGACCAGTTTCCATTCGTTGCTGCTGGAGCTGGACACGATGGAGGAGGGCTTGAAGACCGACTTCGACGACCTGCTGCGTGAAGGTCCTGGTCCTGAGGGCGAGACGGATGAGCTGGCGCCACCTCTCAGTGAAATCGAGCACACGCCGGCGCCCGAGCCCGAGGAGGACATCCTTGGCGTCGCCGAAGCCCGGGAAAAATTGCTGGCCGCCGTCGCCGCCCTTGCGCCGACGGAACCCGCACTGAGCGACGAAGAGGCCGAAGCGATCGAGAACGAACGGCGCCAGTTCGACGACTGATCCAACTGATTTGGAAACGCTGGCTCCCACAGGGGGCATTCATTAAGTCCCCGCCAAGCCGGGCATCACCAGTCGGCGGAAAAAGCGCCGGACGCTGGTTGATCAGCTAGTCTCTGATGCGCAATCACCTCAACGAGCGTATGATTCGCGACCCTTTGGCGATCCCTTCGCCGAAAGACCTGTTTTTCAAAGTGTCAGGCCAAGCCTGGCTCGACCACACCGGGAGGTGCCCAGAAATGAACGACCAAGACCAGAACGACAGCCAGGAAATCGGCCCAGCAGGCGAAAAACTGCAAAAAGTCCTCGCCCGCATTGGCGTCGGTTCGCGCCGTGACGTGGAAGCCTGGATCACCCAGGGTCGCATCAAGGTCAACGGCAAAGACGCCACCTTGGGCCTGCGCGTCGACATGCACGACGCCATCACCATCGATGGCAAGGTGATCAAGCGCGAAGAGGCCGCTGAAACGGTGCGCCGCGTGATCATGTACAACAAGCCCGACGGTGAGATCTGCACCCGTGACGACCCGGAAGGCCGTCCGACCGTGTTCGACAAGATGCCGCGCCCGAAAGAAGGCCGTTGGATCAACATCGGTCGCCTGGACATCAACACCACCGGTTTGCTGATGTTCACCACCGACGGTGAGCTGGCGAACCGTCTGATGCACCCGTCCTACGAAATGGACCGCGAATACGCCGTCCGTGTGCGTGGCGAAGTCGACGACGAGATGATCGAGCGTCTCAAGGCCGGCGTCGTGCTGGAAGACGGCCCCGCGCGTTTTACCGACATCAAGCAGGCGCCGGGCGGTGAAGGTTTCAACCACTGGTACCACTGCGTGGTGATGGAAGGTCGCAACCGTGAAGTGCGGCGCCTGTGGGAATCCCAGGGGTTGGTGGTCAGCCGCCTGAAGCGCGTGCGTTTCGGCCCGGTGTTCCTCAACTCCGACCTGCCGATGGGCCGGTGGCGTGAAATGACCCAGCAGGAAGTCGACATCCTGGCGGCCGAAGTGGGCCTCAAGCCTGTGGCAATGCCACAGATGACCGCCAAGAGCAAGGACAAGCTGGAGCGGATGCAGCGCAAGTCCTCGCGTCCGATGGGCAAGACCGAGCGCGTGCGTACGCTGCGTCCTGCGGCCGACGGCGTAGCGACCGGCCCGCGTCCTTCCCGCGAGCCGCAGATCGAAGGCGAACGTCCGGCCCGCAAGCCAGCACCACGCCAGGACGGCGAGCGCGGTCCGCGTGCGCCACGTCCGGCCAATGGTCGTACCGAGCGTGGCGAAGGGCGTGGAGCCCCGGCTGGTCGCGGTACGCCAGTGGCGGATCGCCCGGCCGACACCAAGCGCCCGGCCAAGCCTGCGCCGAAAAAGCGCCCGGGCATCATCCTGGCTGACCGCGACGCACCATCGGGCAAGCGCCGTGGTGCCCCGGCAGGTTCGGGACAGCGTCCGGGGTTTGGGCGTCGTAAGCCGGAGTGAGGCAGCTGTGAGTTTCTAGCTGCAAGCTGCAAGAAAAAACGCCGACCGTTGGGTTGGCGTTTTTTTTTGGCCTGCCTTTAAGTGATGCAGTGCCTTTGAGTCCGTCTTCGCGAGCAAGCTCGCTCCCACAGGGACCGCGTCGAGCACGGACCCATGGTTCACTGAAGATCAACTGTGGGAGCGAGCTTGCTCGCGATGGCGCCAGCAGCCCCACCATCGATTTCAACCTAAAGCACAAACCGCCCATCAAACATCGGCTCATTATCCAACGCCAGCACACCGCTTTCGAAAATCAGATCCAGGTGATGGCTGCCCTTGGCGCCGCCACCGAGCCCCAGGTGCAGGCCGCAATGGCGCTCTTCGAAACCGGCGTTGCGGGCGTACAGGCTCTTGACCCCTTCGTTGGTGCCGATCCCCAGTTCTTCGATGCGTCGATTGGATGGGTTGGCGTCCAGGTACCGGTTGAAATCGTGTTCCAGCCCCGGGACATCGGTGGCGATTTTCTGGATCGTGGAGTCTTCGATCCACAGTTCCAGCGGCGACTGCAGCACGCCATATTTGCGTGCGAAGGGAATCGTGCTCAGGAAAGTCCCTACGAATTTCACCCGGCCATTGATGGTGTCGCTGTGGGTGGCGATTTCGCCGGGAGCCAGGTCGTAATTGCCGACGCCATTGATGTCGGTCCACTTCTTGACGTTGTGCAGCGCGGTGTCGAAATACGAGCCGTGTTCATCCTCGAAGCTCAACGTCGTAGCCTGGGACATGCGGCGGATCAGGTGGCTATTGAGCCCGGCGATCCGTTGGGGAATGACGCTGAAAGTGTCGTAGAAGTAGTCGCCATAGTCCTTGAACAACAGCGATTTTTTCCAGTTGTCCGCCATTACGCCTTGCAGCGCGCGGACAAAATCCGGGCCATCGGGGCGTGGGTTGGGAAGGGTGGATGAGTCGTAGAAGAAAATGTACAGGTCGCTGTCGGCGATGGCCTGGGACAGGCGCTCCGTGGGTTCGAGGTCCAGGCGCATGGCGTTGAACCTGAACGGCGAAGTGCTCCCGGCTTGTTCTGCAATGCTACCGGCCAGCGCTTCGTAATCGGCGGTGTGGCCGAGCAATACCTTGGCGGGCTGGACACCGGCCAGGGCAGGATGATGTTCGAGGTAGTAAAGGAAATGTGAGATGGCTCGTTGTGTGTCCATGCTTATTCTTCCCTGACGATTGATTTGGCTTCCTGACAGCAGGATGCGGAGCCGACCGGCCGGATCAGCTCCGCCGGGTATCGCTTACAGAGGCCACATCGCCGTGCCGAACGGAACGACGGCGTCGGCTTGCATCATTTCAACGGCGGCTTCATGGGTCGGTGCCTCGAACCATTCGTCCAGTTGCAGTTCGGTTTCCAAGTCTTTGTCCAGTGCGTGCATAGTGAATCTCCTAGATGACTTTTGCGGAAAACGCGGGCCGATCCAGCGAGTCATACCCGGCAGAATCGGCACCGCCAAAACTCGCCGGCACGATGCCTGGGCAAGTGGCTGAAAACCTAGTCGAGGGTTTTTTGGAATGCAAAAAATTATTTTATTTTTTTTGTTTGAACTTTTTGTTCCATTTTTTCATGCGCAAATTAGCTGTTTAAAAACAGTCGTCTGGTTGGCTGTCTTAGTTAGGTAGCTACCTACCGTCAATTTGTGGTCAGGCTTTGAAAACACCCTTGATGGAAAGTCTGCTTTACGCGTTGTAAAGAATTGATTACGCAAAAAGCCGTTCATGCGGGTCGTAGAGGCGGGTTTTCCCGGTTGTAAGAAAAAGCTTCCGCATGGCCCCGGCGTGGACGGTTTGCGGAGCTCTGGCCCGCTTGTTTCAGCGCTTCTTCAAGGGTGAGATGCGCTCCATGCCTGTCGTGCAGGCGAATAACAAAAAGGAGGCGCAATGAACGCCGTAGCTCCGTTTCCCTTCTCCCGTGGTTGCGTTTTTCGCGCTCCACCTTTCAACGGCTCGCAAGAGCCCGGACCTGTTTTCGCAGCCGCCCGAGATGTTCGAGGCGGCCCCGTGCGATCCCGGCAATGACACGCTGATCCGGTGGTGTCTGGCAGCAGGGGGGCAGCGGTGTACAATGCGCCGCGTTTTACTGTGACCCTTCGCGTAGCCACGCACTTTCAAGGTTATCCGCCTTGTTCACTCCGCCACGCCACAAGCGTGTCGGGTTCGATTTCGTCACAGATAAAAACAAACAGGTGACGCATGACCGTTGTAAAAACGCTGAATTCCTGGTGCCTGCGCTGGGGTTTGATCGGCGCTGCTTGAGATCCGATTCGAGTGGCAACGTCTAACGAATATCATCAAACCTTGCGTGAGACCCTTTTCATGAGTGGACAAAACTCGCATTCAGGCGAGCTGAAGCGCGGCCTGAAAAATCGCCATATTCAACTGATCGCCCTTGGCGGCGCGATCGGCACCGGCCTGTTCCTCGGCTCGGCGGGGGTGCTGAAATCAGCCGGCCCGTCGATGATCCTCGGCTACGCCATCTGCGGCTTCATCGCCTTCATGATCATGCGCCAGCTAGGCGAAATGATCGTCGAAGAGCCGGTGGCCGGATCCTTCAGTCATTTTGCCCACAAGTACTGGGGCGGTTTCGCCGGATTCCTGTCGGGTTGGAACTGCTGGATCCTGTATATCCTGGTGGGCATGTCCGAGCTGACGGCGGTCGGCAAATACATCCACTACTGGGCGCCGGACATTCCGACCTGGGCCTCGGCAGCGGCGTTCTTCATCCTGATCAATGCGATCAACCTGGCCAACGTCAAAGTCTTCGGCGAGGCCGAGTTCTGGTTCGCGATCATCAAGGTCGTGGCGATCGTCGGCATGATCGCCCTGGGCAGCTACCTGCTGGTCAGCGGTCACGGCGGCCCGCAAGCGTCGGTCACCAACCTGTGGTCCCACGGTGGGTTCTTCCCCAACGGCGTGAGCGGCCTGGTGATGGCGATGGCGATCATCATGTTCTCCTTCGGTGGCCTGGAAATGCTCGGTTTCACCGCCGCTGAAGCCGACAAGCCGAAGACCGTGATCCCCAAGGCCATCAACCAGGTGATCTACCGGATCCTGATTTTCTACATCGGTGCCTTGGTGGTGTTGTTGTCCCTGACGCCTTGGGACAGCCTGTTGGCCACCCTTAACGCTTCCGGCGATGCCTACAGCGGCAGCCCGTTCGTGCAGGTGTTTTCGATGCTGGGCAGCAACACCGCTGCGCACATCCTCAACTTCGTGGTGCTGACCGCCGCGCTGTCGGTTTACAACAGCGGCACCTACTGCAACAGCCGCATGTTGCTGGGCATGGCCGAGCAGGGCGATGCGCCCAAGGCCCTGGCGAAAATCGACAAGCGCGGCGTGCCGGTGCGCTCGATCCTCGCCTCGGCGGCGGTCACGCTGGTGGCGGTGCTGCTCAATTACCTGATTCCCCAGCATGCGCTGGAGCTGCTGATGTCGTTGGTGGTCGCGACCCTGGTGATCAACTGGGCGATGATCAGCTACTCGCACTTCAAGTTCCGCCAGCACATGAACCAGTCTCGCCAGACGCCACTGTTCAAGGCGCTGTGGTACCCGTATGGCAACTATGTCTGCCTGGCGTTCGTGGTGTTCATCCTCGGCGTGATGTTGCTGATCCCCGGCATTCAGGTCTCGGTGTACGCGATTCCGGTGTGGGTGGTGTTCATGTGGGTGTGCTATGTAATCAAGAACAAGCGCGAGGCTCGGCATGAGCTCGCCGTGGCGGCTGCCGCCAAGTAAGCATCGCTGAAAGAAGACAAACCCGGCCGAGTGCCGGGTTTGTCGTTTCAGGCCAGCTACAAATCCCTGTTGGAAACCCCTGTGGGAGCGAGCTTGCTCGCGAAAGCGGTGGATCAGCAGCATTGATGTTGACTGACACACCGCTATCGCGAGCAAGCTCGCTCCCACAAGGGGTTAAGTGTTGTCTTGGGAATTCGCGGTATCCTGTGGGCCCTGACACCGGACACTTTCCATGCTGGTCATTTCCAACACCGTGCACATCCCGGACGCCGAGATCGAGCTGACGGCCATTCGAGCCCAGGGCGCCGGTGGACAGAACGTCAACAAGGTTTCCAGCGCTGTGCACTTGCGCTTCGATATTCCTGCGTCGTCGCTGCCCGAGTTCTACAAGGAACGGTTGCTGGCGCTGCGCGACAGTCGCATCACCGGCGACGGTGTGTTGATCATCAAGGCCCAGCAATACCGCACGCAGGAACAGAATCGGGCCGATGCGCTGGAGCGCCTGGTCGAACTGATCGTCAGCGCCACCAAGGTCGAAAAGAAACGCCGCCCGACCAAACCGACCCTGGGCTCGAAAAAACGTCGCCTCGAATCGAAGACCAAGCGCGGCTCGATCAAGGCCGGGCGCGGCAAGGTGGATTTTTAGAGTTTCTCCCGCGCCTCACGGTAGCGAGGCGCCTGACGGTACAGGTAGACGCTCAATGCCAACCCTCCCAGGGCCGCCAGCGCAGCGAACAAAAAGATCGAGGCAAAGCCGAAGCCGGCAGCTATCGCCCCGGCCAGTGGGCCGGTGACGCCCAGCGACAAATCGATGAATAATGAATAAGCCCCCACCGCCGCCCCACGGCTGGAGGCTGGCACCAGGTTGACCGCTTCCACGCCCAACGCCGGGAACACCAGCGAGAAACCGAAACCACTCAACGCCGCACCCGCCAGTGCCCACTGTGCATCGGGCGCCAGCCATAACAGCAGCAAGCCCAGGGTTTCCACCGACAGGCACGCAATCGCGACCCTGAACCCTCCGAGACGGTTGATCAGGTTGCCGAACAGCAGGCGCGCACCGATGAAACAGGCGCCGAACAGGCTCAGGCAGAGCACGGCGTTGTCCCAGTGCTGCGTGGCGTAGTAAAGGGTGATGAAGGTCGCGATCGTGCCAAACCCGATGGAACCCAAGGCCAAGCCGCAGCCGTGGGGCAATACGCGCCCCAGCACATGCATGAACGGCAGGCGCTCGCCGACGACGATGGGCGCGGCGGTTTTCGGCCAAGCCAATGCCAGCCCGAGCACGGCCAGCAGGATGATGCTGACGCCCATGCTCCACAGCCCGAGGGATTTCACCAGCCACACCCCCAACGGCGCGCCGATCGCCAGCGCGCCGTAACTGGCGATGCCGTTCCACGAGATGACCTTGGCGGTATTCGCCGCGCCGACCCGGCCGATGCCCCAACCGATCGAGCCCGAGCCCACCAGGCTTTCGGCGCTGCCCAGCACCAGGCGACCGATCAACAGGCTGGTCAGGCTCACGGACGGCAGCTCAGCGGTCCACGCGGAAACCAGCATGAATACGCCGCTCAAACCACACCCGGCCAGGCCGAACATGACCGCGCGCTTGCTGCCGAGGTTGTCGATGATGCGTCCCGCATAAGGACGGCTGAGCAGGGTAGCCAAATATTGGACGCTGATGACCAGCCCGGCGATTACCGCGCCGAATCCCAGTTCGCCATGAACGAACCCGGGCAGCACGGCCAAGGGAATACCGATGTTCAGATAGCCGATAAAGGTAAACAGGACGATGGAAACGACTTGCAGCGTGACCGCCATGGGGCGCTGGAGATCTGGCATGGGGAAAAGGTCCACGGGGCAGCAGGATAGATAGGCTGCTTATGATAACGGTGACCGTGCGGGTGGCGCGCAGAAAAGTAAAACTATTTGCCGGACGGCGGTTCGGGTGTCGTCGTGCCAGCGACCAGGTGCGCAGTGACCAGCGCGGCAATGGCATTTTCTTCCGTGCCGAACCGAGTCAACAGGGCGGCTTGTTTCTCGGAAGAGAGGCGGGTCCAGATCTCGACCATTTTCTCGGCGGTGCCGATCAGCACGCTGGCCTGGGCCGGGCTGAAGGAGGAAGTGTCGTCGGTCATGGCGTGGGGCTCGGATTCAGGCGGTGTGGAAAGCGCATCTCAGGCTCTGTACGAAATGTGTTCGCGCGAAGGCCAGACACGGCGAAACGGGGCGAGGAAGCGCAGTGTACTGGAGTACATGAGCATTCCGGGCCCCATTTCAACGCAGTCTGGGCGAGTGCGGATACATTTCGTACAGAGCCTTGCGCTTTCCACACAGTCTGGTGCTGCGGGTGGATCAGTCTTCGTTGTCGGCCTGGCGGCGTTCAGTGGCTTGCTGTTGCTCGGGTTGCTGGGCGTCGGGTTGCCCTCCGGCTTGTCGCGGGGTCGTCTGCTCTGGTTCGTGCAGGCTTGGGAAGGGGAGATTAGGGATCTCGTGCATATCGCGCTCCTCGCAAAGTCTGTTGATCGATCGGGTAGATCCGCGCTTTTACAAAGCGTGGGCAGGATACCCCAGGAGAAATGACAAAAAGACTTTCAATCCGGGTGGGGCGACCGGTGGGCTTGTCTGGACAGGTCATGTCCAGCCAGCGAAAACACCATCGCTACCGGCGGTCGCCACGGCTCAAGAACGGGCGCCGCGGGCCGATGCCGAGTACATATCCTCCACATTCAGTCGCGAGAGTGGACCCTGGACATGGAGGTCCTTTTTCGAAGAGATCGACTCCATGTTTCTACAAAAATCCCTGAGAGCGCAGATTCTGGCCCTGCTGAGCGGCAGCCTGCTGGCGATGCTGCTGATCGCCCTGGCCTCCTTTCATTTCCTTTCCGATGGCATTCAGAATTATCGCAGCCTGATTGATGGCCCGTTGCGTGCGTCGCAATTGATCGACGAGGCCAATCTGCAATTCAAGGTACAAGTCCAGGAATGGAAAAACGTCTTGCTGCGCGGCAAGCAGCCGGCGGACCTGGAAAAATACTGGAAGCAGTTCGATGATCGCCAGCGCGATGTCCAGAACCTCCTGGGTGAGTTGATCAAGCACGAAGGTGTCCCGGCATCGATCAGGGCACGCATTGAACGCCTGCGGGGCGAGCACGCGCAATTGGGCGCCGCCTATCAAAAGGGCCGTGATGCGTTTGTCGCCTCTGGCGCAGACGCCGCGGCAGGGGATGCGGCGGTCAAGGGGGTTGACCGTGCCGCCAGCGAGCAGATGAGCGAATTGGTGGTGGAGCTGCATAAACTGGGCGATGAACAATCGGCGCTGATCAGTGCCGGTGCGGATCGCACGATCCTGTTGGGCACCGGGATCATGCTGGTTTCGGGATTGCTGGTCGGCTTGCTGAGTCTGTGGCTGGTCAACCGCAACCTGGTGCAGCCAATCCGTAGCCTGATCGAATACGTGACTCAACTGAGCCGCGGGCGTTTCGCCGAGCGCGTAACCAGCACGCGCCAGGATGAGTTGGGCGACCTGGCCCTGGCGGCGAATACGCTGCGTGATTTCCTCGCCGAAACCTTTACCCGTCTGCAACGCAGCGCCACGGAACTGGACAGCGCCAGTGGTGAACTCAACGCGATTGCGAGCCTGATGAGCCAAGGCACCAGCGAGCAATTCGAGCGCACCGATCAAGTCGCAACGGCGATGAACGAGATGTCCGCCACTGCCCAGGAAGTCGCCCGTCATGCCGCCGATGCGGCGCGGGCCGCTGATGATGCCGATCATTCCGCGCAGTTGGGTGAAAAGGTCATGCAAGGCACTATCCACACGATCACTCAAATGCGTGGCGAGATTGCCAACACGGCGACGGTGATCCGCCGCTTGGAAACCGACAGCGGACGCATCGGCAAGGTTCTGGAAGTGATTCGCGGGATCGCCGAGCAGACCAACCTGTTGGCCCTCAACGCCGCCATCGAAGCCGCGCGGGCCGGTGAGGCCGGGCGCGGTTTTGCCGTGGTGGCCGATGAAGTGCGCAGCCTGGCCCAGCGCACCGCGTCGTCCATTATCGAGATCAACCAGATCATCCAGACCGTTCAAACAGGCGCGGTGGACGCGGCCCAGGCCATCGAGAGCGGGCAGTCGCGCAGCGAAGAAAGTGTCGAGCAGGTGACTCAGGCCGGTGAGATGCTCGAACGTATCACCCAGGCTGTCGAAGCGATTCGCGACATGAATCGCCAGATTGCCACGGCGGCGGAGGAGCAGACCTCCGTGGCGGAGGATATCTCGCGCAACCTGACTGAAATCACCTGCATTGCCAGCACCAACCTGGACAATGTGCAGCGTACTGAAGCGGCCAGTCGGGATTTGCATGGATTGTCGGGACAGCTGAACGAAGTGACGGCGCGGTTGAGTGCCTGACGGCATTGATCGGTTTGGAACAGGGCTTGGTTAACACCCGTGGCGAGGGAGCTTGCTCCCCCTCGACGCTGTAGGAGCTGGCGAAGCCTGCGATCTTTTGATTTTGATCTTTCGCTTGAGATTCAATTGCCAGGGACAAGATCGCAGCCTCGCTTCGCTCGGCAGCTCCTACACAGCTCCTACACAGCTCCTACACAGCTCCTGCACAGCTGTAGAGCGGGAGCAAGCTCCCTCGCCACAAAGGCCCAAGTGAACCGGGTTCAATAATCGCGCCGCTTGCGAAACGCCCATCGGCCTGCAATCACGGTGAAGGTGGCGACCAGCGCCACCAGGATCCAGAAGCCCTCGGGATCACTGGCCAGCGGCACGCCGCCGACGTTCATGCCGAAGAAACCGGCAATGATGTTGATGGGCAACGCCAGCACCGTGACCACCGTCAGGGTGAACAATGTGCGGTTGCTTTGTTCGTTGAGGTTGGCGGCGATTTCTTCCTGCAGCAGCTTGATGCGCTCGCCCAAGGCCGTGAGGTCATTGATGATCAGGGCGAACTCCTCGGTGGATTTGCGCAGCTCCTTGACGTCCTCTTTCTGCAACCATTGCGGCGGGCGATTGAGCAGGCGCAGCAACGAACCCGGCTCCAGGGCCAGCAGGCGTTGCAAACGCACCAGCACCCGACGCTGGCTGCCCAGTTCGGCGCGGTTGGTGGACAGGCGCGAAGACAGCAACTGATCCTCTATCTGGTCGACGCTGAGGCTGGTCTTGCGCACGATCTGGGTCAGCACCTCGCCTTGGTCGCGCAGCAGATGCACGAGCAATTCCAAAGGCGACCGAAAGCATTCGCCGGCCTTGACCGATGAGCGAAGCTTGTCGACCGAGTGCAGCGGTTGCAGGCGTGCGCTGACAATCAGCCGACTGCTCACGCAAACCCACAACGTGGACACATCCGAGGACACCAGGTTGCTGAGGTTGAACACCACATCGTTGACCACGGCGAGCAAGGCCGAGTCCACGTGTTCGATGCGGGTCGAGCGCGAGCCCTCGTGCAAGGCTTCGAAGAATTCCTGGGGCAAGGCCAGCCGGCTTTTCATCCAGCGCTCGCACGCGGCGTGGGCCAAATTCAGGTGCAGCCAGAGGAATTCGTCGGGATCTTGCGGTTGTTGCAGGCTTTGCAGGGCCTGGGCCGAATCCATTTCTCGTCCGCGCTCGCCAGGCAGGAAGCGAAACCCGTAAAGCAGGCCGAACAGGTCCGGGTCGCGATGGCTTTGGTCGATGCTGTGGTTCATGAAGGCTCGCTGGCGGGAGTGCCTGTCGCGGCGATGACAGGTTCACTTGAGCGGCATCATTGCAGGGTTCTTTGAAGGTTTTGTGACGGTTGGGCGGCGGCGAAGGCTTGGTCAGCGTTCACGAAAAAAGCCGCGCAACTTTCAAGTTGCGCGGCTTCTTTTATTTCATGAATCAAGTGTCTTGTTTGTTCGACAAGACTTTGCCCGTGGTGGCGTCGAAATCAACGTCAAATTCCTTGCCATCGGCAGTTTTGAGTTCCACTTCATATTCGTAGCCGTTGAAGTGGTTATCCAGGTCGGTGTCGGTGATGGTGGCGCCCGGGTGCAACTTCAGGGCTTCGGCATTCATCGACTCGAGGGATTTGATCTTGCCGTCCTTGACCAATTGAGGAATCTGGTCGATTCGTACATCCGCCTGGGCCAGGCCAGCGGTGAGGGTCAGGGCGGCAGCAGTGAACAGGGCAGTCAAAGTTTTCATCTGTCTTTCCTTGGTGTCGTTAAAGGGTGATTCGTTTAAGTGGGGCCAGATTATCTCTGGCAACTTAATTCACCCTTAATTCGAAAAACTTGCAGCGACCGCACCGATCCGGCCCTGATTCTCAATAACCGTTCTTCTCCAATAGTTGCGCCACACTGCCGGTTTCGGGACGCTTGAAGTACTTGAGTAACTCACTGGAGCGGTTAGTGAAAATGCCATCTACGCCGGCATCCATCACTTTCTTGAAGTCCACCGGCTCATCCACGGTGTAGACATGTACCAGCAGGCCCTGCTCATGGGTGTACTGGTTCATCCACGGTTTCACCAGGTCCGAATAACTCTGGCTGCCACCATGGGTCAATGCCGCTGAAGGTCCGGTGCCGATGGCGCCGTGGGCCTTGGCGTACTGGATCCATTGCTCGAACTCGGCCTTGTCCTTGGGCTCCTGTTTGGCGTAGTAGGCGGCCTTGTCGGTTTCGCCGGACTCGGCGAATGTCACTTTTGATTTAGGCTCGATGTTGCCTTCACCCACCCACAGCAGAAGGATTTTCGGCACCTTGGGCATTTCCTGATGAAGCAGTTCCAAGCTGCTCTTCTCGAACGTTTGCAAGACCACTTTGCCTTTGCCCTGGCCCACGCCGGTGGCGCGTTTGGCCAGCTTGGACCCGGACGGACTCAGCCAGCCACGGTCCTGCAATTTGTCCTTGAGGTCGCGTTCGATGCCGGGAAACAGCTTGGGCTCCTTAGTCTCGATGTAGAGCCCTGGTTTCTGCTGGGGGTTGCCCTCGGCGATGTTGATCACCTCGTCCAGCGTCAGGATTTTCAGGCCCACAAAGGAAGGCCGAGCACGGTCCGGATAAGCCGCGTTGAACCAACTGCCGGCGTCCAGCGTCTTGAGTTCGGCCATGGTGAACGCGTTGGCGCTGCTGTCCTTGCGCTCGGGGAACTTGGTCGCGACATCTGTCGTGCGTAGCAGGCTGTCGTCATGCAAGACGAACAGGACGCCGTCCTTGCTGCGTTGCAGGTCGAGCTCCAGGTAATCCGCCCCCAGGTCCCGCGCCAATTTGTAGGCTGCGGCGGTGGATTCCGGGGCGTCGAACGATGCGCCGCGATGGGCGATGACCGCTGGATGGGGAATACCCTGCTGGGTTGCCAGGGCCTTCGGACTTGGCGTTTCGAGGGCGTGTGCCTGGCCGATGCCGAGCAACAGGCTGAGCATCAGGGCGCTACGGGTAAAGGTGACAGGCATGCTCGAGATCCTTTCGTGGTTTCTGTAGAACCTCTCTTTTAACAATTGAACGCTGCGGACGCTATCGCCATACCGACATTGACCTGCGTAAAGCAGATTTTCCCACGCACGTTCGAACCACTTTGAAGTAGCCTTGGCCGCACCAGTTTCCCCGGTAGAGGGAAACCTGAACAGCATTCGCTTGCCCTGCGTGTAAACCATCGATCAGACGTCCCTCGGGACGCATCCGTGAGGTTTACCATGCGCATCACTTCGACACTCATCTGCCAGGCCGCCGACCAGCTAAAAGGTTTTGTCGGCCTGAACCGCAAGACCGGCCGATACATCGTGCGTTTCAGCGAAGACGCGTTTGGCATGGACGTCGCCGACGACGGCATCATCCCCACCAGCGAATTTGCCTGGGCCCCGGCGGCAGGCGGCACCATGGTCCTCAAGCGCGAGCGAATCCAGTTGCTGTTGGACCAGAACGTCGACGACCGGATCAACCTCACCGAGCCGCTGCGTGTGTACATGGCCCGCCGCGATCTACCGGAAATTGTTGCGGTGCGGCAGTTGGTCGAAGGCTGAACCTCCGATCTTGAACCGAACAAAGAACCTGTGGGAGCGAGCCTGCTCGCGATGGCGGTACGTCAGTCACTGTGATGTTGGCTGATACACCGCTATCGCGAGCAAGCTCGCTCCCACAAGGGTTTGTGCCCTGGCATCAGGTTTAGCGTCGGAACGCATAATCCCGTTCAACCTTGCACACCCTCGTTTGGAACTGGGCATACCAGGTTGATCGGCCACGTTCGCGGATCGCGACGTGTTCGGGATGTTGCTTCCAGGCCAGGATGGCTGCCTCGTCACTCCAATAGGAAACAGTGATTCCCAGGCCGTCGTCGCCACGGGCCGATTCGACGCCCAGGAATCCGGGTTGCTCCCGGGCAAGGGCCAGCATGCGTTCGGCGGCTTCGGCATAGCCTTGGTCCCCCTCGGTACGCAGGGAGGTGAAAATTACCGCGTAATAAGGGGCGCTCATGGCGTTTTCCTCGCGCAGGCTTCGACAAACGCGCTGACCAGTGGCGGCACGCGGCCTTCCAGTGCGGCGCGTTCTGGCTGGAACAGCGTGGCGACGAAGAAAGGATGATCGCGCAGTTCCACGGCTCGCAGGTCGCCGGCCGAATCCCTTGCCACGGCGTGCAGGCGCTGGCTCAGCAGATCTTTTTCAAAGTCTGGATTAACCCCGAATCGGCAATGGTAGCCCTCGAACGCAGTCTGTCGACCATAAGCCATGGCAATCAACGAGCCCGCATCGAGCTGAAGGCTGTCGATGGTCTCGACCAAGGCACAGCTCAACGGCGTCAGCAGCGCCCGTTCAGCGTTGGGAGACGTTTCGCCATGGGCGGCGTCAGCCCAGCCCATCACGTTGCGGGCATATTCCAGCACGGCATGTTGAAAACCGCCGCAGGTACCGAGGAAAGGCCGACGTTGTTCGCGGGCAAACCGAATCGCTCGCAAGGCGCCATTTTCATCGCGGTAGGGGCTGCCGGGTACGCACCAGACACCGTCGAAGTCATTCAGCAACGTATCGTCGCCAAGGCCGCTGGTGGCCAGCCACTGGAAGCGAATGTCGTGGCCCGTTTGCCTGCCGGCCAGTTCAAGCGCGATGGGGATCGCTCGGTGAGCGGTGATTTGCGGGTCATAGTCGCCGACCAGGGCGATGTTGAGGGGATGCTGTTTTTCCATGGTGGCTCGCCGCTTGTTGATTCCTGGTTGCCACTATAGATTGGCGTTCACGCAATCAATATTGGCGTTTACCCAAGTGATCAATGCAGCCACGCACTATCGTCTGGACTATCCCGATCTGTCCCTGATCCTCGCGCTGGTCCGTGGCGGGTCTCTGGCACGGGCGGCTCGACTGTTGGCGGTGGATGTTTCCACGGTCTTTCGCTCGGTGCGTCGTTTGGAGGCCGCCCTCGGCCAACCCTTGTTCGATAAAAGCCGTTCGGGTTACTTGCCCACGAGCCTGGCCCAGGCGTTGGCCGAACAAGCCGAACGGGCAGAGCAAGCCTTGGAGGCGGCGCGGGTGGGCGTGGAGCAGGGCGGTGAGGTTATCAGCGGGACGGTGCGCCTGACCTGCAGTGACTCGGTCCTGCAAGCGTTGTTGTTACCGGCGCTTGCGCGTTTCATGCCGGCTTATCCGGCGTTGAGCCTTGAACTGAGCACTTCCAACGACTTTGCCAACCTGAGCCGCCGCGATGCCGACATTGCGTTGCGATTGACCCGTACACCGCCGGAGCATCTGGTCGGTCGAAACCTGGGCAGTGTGGCTTACCGGGTATGTGCCGGGGCCGAGTATCTGCGATCGATGAATACCCAAGCGCTGGCTTCCATGACGTGGATCGCGCCGGACGATTTCCTGCCCGATCACCCCACCGTGGCCTGGCGTCGCCAACATCTACCCGGCGTGGTGCCCACCTATCGTTGTAACAGCATGCTCTCGGTCACCGAGCTGGTGCGGGCCGGCCTGGGGGTTGCGGCGCTGCCGGACTTCCTGATCGACGCAAGCAAGGGCCTGATGCCTCTGGGCGAACCGCTGGAGGGTTACGACACGGCGCTGTGGCTGCTGACCCGTCCGGACTGCCGGGCCTTGCGCTCGGTGGTGACCTTGTTCGACGAGTTGGGGCGCAATCTGCGCTGGCGCTGATACTCAGGTTTCGTAGCGACTCAGGAACATATCGAGCGCCGACTCGATCACCCGGGTCTGCTCCTCCTGAGTCAGGCTCGGCTGGCCCATTGAAACCTGCGGCCAGAACGCGAACGTCTTGAGCAGCCCATGCATCTGTTGGGCGGCAAAAGCTGGCTCAACGGGCTTCAACCGACCATCGGCCTGGGCCTGGCGGATCCAGGCCGTCAGGCCTTCTTCGCGTTCACCCATGCGCGACACCATGTCCTGTGCTCGCTCCGGGGAGTGAATCGTCGCGGCGATGGCAATGCGTGCCAGGTCGAGGAAGTTCTCGTCCGCCAGCAGATGCAGTTTGGCTTGCAATAGCGTTTGCAGTTGCTCCCGTAGTGGCGCCTGGGAGCGGTAGGGCATGTCCTGTTCCGCGGTGATGCTGTTCCATAACCGATTCAGGATTTCGGCAAACAGTTCTTCCTTGCTCGGGAAATGGTTGTACACCGTGCGTTTGGATACGCCCGCAGTCGCCGCGATCCTGTCCATGCTGGTGACCTCGAAACCGCTGCTACGGAATTCAGCAATCGCGGCTTGGAGGATGGCTTCGCGTTTTCGCTCGGTGAGGCGTTGCGGTGCGGTCATGGGCATTCGTCGGTTGAAGGAGAGAATTTACACTCGGCAGTTTACTTGGCTGGAGGATTCATGCAATGTAGAAACTACACCGAGCGGTGTAGTTTTTCTGAATCAAGCGGCTGAGCGTGTACGTAGCGGCCATCCAGCGTCCACAACGGCAAAGCACACAGATGCCGACGCCCTTGGAGTTATCGCATCATGACCATTTCTTCTCCCGATAACCCTGCATCGCGACATGAACAGGGTAAGTATCGCAATCATGCCTTCACACCGCGCGAGGGCTTTGGCACCACACTGCGCATCATCTGGAACATGATCTTCCACAAGCCGCGCTCCACCCGTCCTGCGGGTACCATCGATGTAAAACCGCTGACCCGTGCCGCCCTGCTGGCCGCGCCGAACCACAGCGTCTTCCGCCTCGGCCATTCCACCGTGCTGCTCAAGCTGCGGGATAAATTCTGGCTCACAGACCCCGTGTTCTCCGAGCGCGCCTCACCTGTGCAATGGGCCGGCCCCAAGCGTTTTCACCAACCACCCATCAGCCTGGAAGAATTGCCGCCCATCGAAGCGGTGATCCTTTCCCATGACCATTACGATCACCTCGACCATCAGGCCATTCTCAAGCTGGCGACCAAGACCCGTCACTTCCTGACGCCCCTGGGCGTAGGCGACACCCTGATCAAATGGGGCGTCGACGCCAGCAAGGTGCGCCAGCTGGATTGGTGGCAGGACACCGAGGTTGACGGCATCGAATTCATAGCCACGCCCTCCCAGCATTTTTCCGGGCGCGGCCTGTTCGACAGCAACAGCACCCTGTGGGCCTCGTGGGTCATGATCGACGGCGATACGCGGATTTTCTTCAGCGGCGACACGGGTTATTTCGACGGTTTCAAACGCATCGGCGAACGATACGGCCCGTTCGATCTGACGCTGATGGAAACCGGCGCCTATAACGTCGATTGGCCTCATGTCCACATGCAGCCGGAGCAGACCTTACAGGCCCATGTCGACCTGAAGGGGCGCTGGCTACTGCCTATCCACAACGGCACGTTCGACCTGGCGATGCATGCCTGGTATGAACCCTTCGATCGCATCCTGGCCCTGGCCTGGGAACGAAACGTCTGCATCACCACGCCCCAAATGGGCGAAGCCTTCACACTGACGCAGCCACAATGTGGCCGCGCCTGGTGGCTGGACGTGGAATCCTCGGTGTATCAAGATCAGGCCGGTATCGCCTAGAACCTGTGGCTTTACTCGATCATGGCGTAATCGGATCGCCCCATCGGGTCTGGCGTGGCGCCCTTGATGTTCATGCCGCGCCCCGGTGCGAAGCCGGGGAAGAACACCAGGCCCTCGGCCTCCAGGCGAAACGCCAGGGCCAGGCGGGTCACGTCGAGCAAGTCGCCACCGGCTTCGAAGCGCCGGATAGCCTTGACCGAGACGCCGGACTGCCGGGACAGCTCCTCGACGCTCCAGCCCAACATGGCGCGGGCCTGCGCACTGTGGGCAGGGGTGAATTGATAGACAGCGATGCGTTCCAGGGTGGTTTTGATTGCGAGAGAGGCCATGAGCAGCTCCAAAGCGGCGGATTTTAAAAATACTGTGTTTTTGTACAGTTGTTTTGAAGCCGCTTCAATCTCATTTTTTTGATCAACGACCAGCGGTCATCTCCAACCAAGTGCTCGGAGCATGGCCGAGCGTCCGGCGAAACATGGTGGAAAATGCCGCCGGGCTGTCATAGCCCAGGTCCAGGGCAATGCGCGTCACCGAGTCCCCGTCAGCTAGCCGAGGCAGCGCCGCCATCACGCACGCCTGTTGACGCCATTGACTGAAACTCAGGCCAGTGTGCCGACTGAATAGCCGATTGAACGTGCGCAAGCTGACGTGCAACTGCGCCGCCCATTCCACAGGCGAGGCGTGGGCGCCAGGGTGTGCCAGGAACGCCTGGCATAGTTCGAGCAGCCGTGGATCCCGTGGCATGGGAAGGTGCAGCGGCAAATGGGCACTGCGAAGCAGTTCATGCAATAGCAGACCTATCAGCGCACCGTCCCGTCCAGCCTCGTCGTATTCCGGCGCAAGCTCGACGGCTTCCATCAACAACTGACGCATCAAGGGCGACACGCTGATGACTTGGCAGCGTGAATCCATTGCTGTTACCGCGGCCGGTTCGATGTAGAGACTGCGCGTACTCACGCCCAGCATCAGTACTTCATGATCGACCCCCGGCGGAATCCACACCGCCCGCTGCGGCGGCACCACCCAATTGCCGTCCACCGTGCTGACCTGCATCACGCCGGTGGCGCCATAGAGCAACTGCGCGCGGCGATGGCGATGCAACGGCAATACTTGCCCGTGAGCGTAATCGGTGCCGATGGCAACGACGGCCCTGGGGGTCGCATCCAATAGATCGATAGAACTGTTGCGCATCGATGGGCTACTCGCAATTGGCGTAAACGCGAACATTGTTGGCCTATTTGCTACCGCGAGCCAAGGTTGGCGTCTTTATCGTAGGCGTCTCCCCATTTCACGGATTCGCCGCGATGTTCTACGTATTGCTTGCCTGTTTTGGCTGCCTGAGTGGTGTGACGGCTGTGTTGTTCGGCTTCGGTGGTGGTTTTGTCGTGGTCCCACTGATGTACCGCATGCTCACCGCCAGCCACGGTACCGACGACCCAATCGGCCAATCGGCGATGCACATTGCCGTGGCCACTTCGACCTGCGTGATGATCGTCAACGCGCTGATCGCCACCGTGAAGCATCACCGTGCCGGTAACCTCATTCCCCATTATGTATGGCCGTTGGGCGGTTTCATCGGCCTGGGCGCCATCGTCGGCGCCGTTGCCGCGATGTGGTCGAACAGCGAAGTCATTCGCTATGCCTTCATCGTTTACCTGGGCGTGACCATTCTGGACTGCTTGTTCAGACGCGGTTTTCTGACACAGTCTGACGCTGTGATCCCACGGCGATTGGGCAGGGCAGAGGTCTCGGCTGGCGGGATCTGCATCGGTGCCATTGCCACTTTCCTGGGCGTGGGTGGCAGCGTCATGACGGTGCCCTTGCTGCGCCGTTGCGGGCTGAGCATGTCCCGCGCGACGTCCATGGCCAACCCGTTGAGTTTGCCGGTTGCGGTGGTTGGGACGCTGACTTACATGCTCATGGCTGGTTTTACCGAGTTTGATTTGGGGGCGTGGTTTGTTGGGTATGTGGACTTGATGGCCTTCGTTGTGCTGACACTTGGCGCGTTAGTGGGGATTCGTCTGGCAACGCCATGGATCGGACGGATACCGGATGGAGTTCATGCCTGGGTCTATATTGGATTGTTGGTTGTTGTGATGCTGGGCATAGCTATGTAATGAATGGCTGGGTAGCGTTGCTCTATGTTTTGTTGCGGGAGGGTGGCATGTCGGTATCAGACAGTGACTGGAAGCTTTACAACGGCCTCCGCGATCTCGCGCTGGAGCGCTTCTGCCAAGGCGTTCTTTCGGATGCGCAGGCGGTGGTCCAGAACGAAACGTTATCAGCTCACGCTCGATATCGCACGCTCTACGACCTCATGCGAGAGCGGGACAAGAGCTTGGCGATGGCGTTCAACGTAGGTCGACGTCGAGACATTTCTTTATCTTTGAGATTGCTGATTGCCTACGACCTGCTGAGCGATCAAGAATTGACGATTCTGAGTGAAGAATTACGTGAAAGGGTCTCTGACGCTGTTCGCCAACCCTTCGAGATTGAATGGGCCGACGACGCCTAGCGTTTCTAATATTTCCGAGAATTTGAATGCTGATCTTCAACTGCACCGAAGCGGCCAGCAACTTTTTCAGCCGTGTGAGCAAAGGTAAGAAAGTCACCCCGGTAGGAAAACCGCCATCCCCCTGTTATCGAGGACGATGAACTGGGTGAGCTCGACGAGCAATGGCTGGTTCATGTGATCATTGTGCAGCGCAAACACGTGTTGTTCGTCATCCATGTGCAAACCCGTTACTGCATGATTTTCGCCGGTGCTAAAAAAGCGGACATCGAAGGTTTTGTCCACCGGTTTTCCGAACGATGGATCAATGGCCTGATGCGCCACGCGGGGCACCATGATCTTCTTCGCTGGGTCGATGACGAGCCGATGATGGAGCGCTTCCAGGAAAGTTGCCGTGAGTACGTCTTTTACAAACGTGGTCATCGTGGTGCGCAAAAGCATCTCAATGAGATTTCCTGGATTTTTGAGGACTGCGCTGCCGAATGGGGCACGTTACCCTCCGATGAGTTCTCTGCAGGTCGCTTCGACGGCAATATGAACGACACCCCGAGAAGCAGTAAGGGACATAAGGACTATTACTACCCGGACGAAGAAATGATCGTCCACTGGTTGCGGCGTTATGGCAGCTTGGATGAGCCTGCCGCCCAGGCAGCACACGAGCGGCACATCGAAGTGAAACGAGAGATGCGGTCGTTCGAACGGCAACTTGCTCAAGAAGCGCAATGAAGGAGGCTAGCGCTACGGCTAACCCAAGGCGAAATCAGTTATCGGTTAGCCCCGGCGCCTCCCGAATAATGAAGTGATCCAGGTTCTCGATATTGGCACTGAACACCCCGAACGTTTCTTCGGGGTTCTTCTTGCTCGGCACCTGCTTCAACTCCGGCGTGACGCCATAGAAGAAACAATACAACGGCGCATCACTGTCGATGGCATGCTTGATCTCTGCCAGGAACGCCTTGCGCTTGCGGTAGTTATCGATCAGCTTCTTGCTCAGGTAAACGTTGACCGAGTAAGGTTTTTTCTTCGCCTCGTCCGGCTGCTTGAACCAGACCTTTGCTTCGAAATCGATGCGAAAGCTCAGGGTGTAATCCTTGATTTCCTTGATCTTGCCCCAGTAAATCAAGCCTCTGTTGTCCTGCAGATACTCGATCTTCTTGAAGAACGATCCATAGGGCGCCGTGTGCTCGCCAATCTTCAACGGCTTGCGCTTGAGCAGATCCTTGTCCGCGAAGTTAGAGACGAAACATTCCACTGGGTGGGCGAAGACGCTGGTCTTGTCCGGTGTCGAGTCCTGGGCGGAATGAGCGTTATCACCGTGGGACGATAGGGGGGGCGACGTAGGCCGAGTCGCTGCCTCAACGTCCTTCGACGGATCGGACGGCTTGCGCACGTACTGACGCCGAGTCAGCAACAGCTCCGACGGAAAATGCTCCTCGCGGTCGTCATCTGCCTCAACGCTTTGCGCATCAAGCCCTGGCGTTTTCGGACTGACATAAGGACAGCCCACGATATGCTGGGTCGTCGGCTGATTCTTGAAATGCGGCGTGCGGATGTAATTGACGTTCTTGGCGTTGAACGTCGTCAGCCGATTCTCCTCATCAAACGCCGCCCGACAAGCATCGTTGGGGCACTGAAAGCGCTCCTTGGCCGAATCGAAGGCCATGGTCTCGTCGAAATTCAGATCCCGAACGTCATAGATCGAAAGCTTGGCATCGAGGCTGAGGCAATAGGCGGTGTCGAATTTCATCGGGGCTCGGGTCCGTGAGAGGAAGTGTATTAATACCGAAGGGCAGGGCGGGATGCACCCGAAGTTTCAACGCATCACAAACCCTGTGGGAGTGAGCTTGCTCGCGATTCCCAAACCCAACCCCGCCATCAAGCCCGCCGCCCGCCTGCGCCCTGACATCGACCCGTGGCGAGGGAGCTTGCTCCCGCTGGGCTGCGGAGCCGCCCTCGTTCTGCAACTCCAGGTCCAACTAGTCGGCATTAGAATGCCGATTATCTGCCGCGTTCCGCCATTAATCGGAATTATATTGCTGGTAGAGAGGCTTTGGGCGAGACTAACCGGCATCATAGTTCCGGTTGATTTAAAAATGTCCGAACAACTCACCATCCAGACTTACGTTGAAGGCCATTGGCGCGACGCTGTGGTCTTCAGCGTGTCGAACGCTCAGAAGGTTGAGGAGTCGCGATGCAGCGTATCTTACGACCAGGATTACTTGGTTCACTTCATTAATCAGCTAGATACCGCATTTGAACACGCCCTCAGCGTAAATCTTCCGCTGAGCTGGAATGCTGTCGACGGTAAAGGCTATCCTCCATTCGTCTACGACATCATACCGGCCGGAGCTGCTCGGAAATCGTTGCAGAAGAGATTCGGTGGGGAAAAGCCAGACGGCATGGACATGAGTTTTTTCCTCCTGAGCCGCTGCACACCTTCGCCCATTGGGCACTTAAGGGTGAAGGAGTCTTTTGAGCATATCGACCAGACTCGCAAAGAGGCTTTTGCTCGCAAGGAAGTTGTAGACAGGACCAATGACTTTCTTGAGTACGCCTATGAGTCTGGCGCTGCGCTAGGCGGTGCTACAGGGGCTCAAGGGGAAGCTCCGAAGCTGATTATGGTTGAGGATCAGAATGGCGCGCTTTATGCCGATGCGATGCTTTCTGATGAGCTTGCGCGCCGCCATTGGTTGGTGAAATTTGCTCGCAACAAGGTTACTGAGCGCGACAAGAACATCCTGCGGGCCGAGTACCACTACTACAAAGCGATCTCCCAACTCGATTTGAACACGATATCTACAGATGGACTGGTGCTTGAGGAAGCCGATAAGCCAAGCCTGTGGATGCCGCGCTTTGATCGGCGAGTCGCCAACGGCATGGTGGAAAGAATTCCGGTCGAGTCGATTTATTCAGTGTGTGAGAACGCCGAGCCTGGTTCGAGAATGAATCATGAGGATGTGCTCAGTCGCCTGATCCATCTGTGGCGTACGAATGGACAGGAAGGTGAGCTTGAAGAGCTGGTATTTGAATACCTTCGCCGTGACCTGCTGAACCGTATCCTGGGAAACTCGGACAACCATGGGCGCAACACGGCCATCTTCAGATATCGGGACAAATTCGAACTGGCGCCGATCTATGACCTTGCACCGATGGTGCTCGATCCGGAAGGCGTCACTCGGGTAACCAAATGGAAGGTCGAGCATATGGGAAGTCCAGACTGGAAAGCGGTCTGCAGTGACTTCCAGGACTTGGTCAGCCCTGACGTGCTTTTCGAGCGTCTGCTTGGAGCCGCCGAGACATTCAGGGCTTTACCGGATCTGCTGGTTGATCTTCCAGAGGAAGTGAGGCGCGCTCAGTCTATTCCGTTGAACAATTTGGATAAGCGCCTGGCTGAATGGGGGCTGCGATGAAAGAGAACATCAACGAACGGCGCAGGGAGCTCATTGACGACATCGTCATGCAACATGTAACGGGGATCGAAACCCTGGGAACCGCTATCCGCCGGCTACGGCTTGAGGTGACCGGTCTGGATCAGGAAACCTTTGCTGTCATGTGCAACATGTCGACCAAGGCCCTGTACCAGATCGAGAAGGACAAGGGTAATCCAACCCTTAGCACCATCGAAGCCATCTTGAGGAAGTTCGGGCTGCGCCTGGGACTGACGAAGTCTGCCACGACCCTTTACACGCCGCCGCCCAAGCCGCAAAAAACGACTCCCCAAATGCCCGTTCGCGGTGTTAATCCTAAACGTAAGACCGCAGCACAGCTCGGTACGAAGGCCAAGGATGGCGACAAGGGCGCGGCCGGGTAGGTGGAGAAATGTTCAGAAACGCCAGCTTGAACCTATCGAGCGCTCAAGCTTGGGTCAGTTGAATCCGTGGAGACGGTGTATGAGTGAACAGGTGCAAGTAACCCTGCGCGAAGCAAAGTCCCAGCTCTTACAACTGGGTGTACGTGCATGGCAGGGCGACAAGGTGGTGATCACCAAGACCGGTAAGCCTTATCTGGATCTGCTGCCCCATGTCGCTACACCGCAGGCGCGCAAGCCTGGGCGGTTGAAGGGGAAGATCAGGATGTCGGCGGATTTCGACCGCACACCTGAGGACATCATCAAGGGTTTTGAGTGCCGGCTCTGAGTGTAGGTGAATCCTCTTGATCTGAGATTTCAGCGGATACCTCAGCCGTGCAGGCCTCGTCGAACTCTCGCATGGTGGTCTCGTCGATAGCGCCGATTTTCAGCAGCGCTTCGGCCGAGCTGTGAATCGACTCGAAAGCCTTACTTTTGATTACTGTCTTCACCGGACGCCTACACTCAGTAGGCTCATAAGGATGGAATGTTCGTGCTCCCCGGAATGTGCATCAAGAAAAACCATATCCTGACTAATACCTTGAGAGCTAGAAACACCTAAGACGAACTCTCGTTCCGTAGCGACAGCGAGCCTCCGCGCAAAAGGAATCAAGCGGTTGGCCTGCTCGATGCCATAGTTCTCAATGGGAAGGTTCAACCCAATAAACCAATCGGGCGAGTCATTCTCAGATACGCTCTCATCGCGTTCGTGTTTCTGATTCACGAGGAATGCACCCTGCTCAGACCATTCGCAAACGAGATCATTGAACGCAGCCACAAGCTGTGCCTCGACAGCGTCGTTGTCGCTGCCATCTACATATAGATAAAGCATGTCCTGAGCGTCCGAGGGCTAGAAAGCACCTATGATAGCGCTGGCGCATGCCAGTGTGAGCAGATGCCCGCCACCGTGCTTATAAGTGGGGATCGGGTAGATGACTTCGCCGGATGATTACAAAATAGCCGCCGCCCGAACGATGGACGACGGCTTCCGATTGAATCTCAAAACCCTCGCAAAATCCGAGAGGCTTTCCGCCACCAGGACTCATGCTGGCTAAACGGATCATCCACCAGCACCGCCGGCATATCCCGCAAGCGAATCCATGGCTCATCCTGCCAGTGCAGCATGCAGAGCGACATCTTCGGCCAATCCAACACGCTCAACGTAGGCCGCTCCACCTTATGCGGGTGGCGCTCATCCCGCAGGGTTGGCACCACCTGATGCGTGATCCACTCACGCAGCAATCGATACTCAGGGCAGTAGTGATAAACCAGCAACGCATAGACGCCCGACTCGCTCAGCATCAGACGCTCTTGGGTCAAGCCGTGGACATGCACGAGCATCATCCGGCGCTGGTCAGGATCAAGCTTGCGGGTCATGCGCTCATCGAGGTGCTTGCTCATCAAACGCCCCAAATCGGATGCGCTGAACCAAGCCTGGTTTTCAACCAAGAGGGCATGCAAATGGATGTTATGACGGGTGAAAACCGCCGGAATATAAGCATCAGGCATGATGGGTCTCCGAGGTATACGGAGAGCAGAGCTGCGTTCTTGTGGGCATAACCACCTCTACGTTCGAAGGTTAGCGGTGCAAGCCCGACGTAGAGGATCTAAGAAAAAATCCCAACTAGCTATCTTCTCCCACAGAATTGCAATGTCGTCAGACAGTACGCGGTTCTATGGTCGGCGATTAGCTACTACGTTGGGCGTTTCTTAGGCACCTGCGACTAAGATAGGTAACGAGACGATGTGCCGTCAATGCGGAACAATTCTGAGTTTTGTGTAGGGGAACGGTAGAGTACCGGTCTCAGAGTTAAACGCGGTTTTTAGTTCTGTAGGATAAAAAAACCCCGCTTTCGCGGGGTTTTCAGTTACGCATGAAACATAGGATTATTCTTTCGAATCAATCCCAGCTCAAAGCCCCACCCGTCTGATACTCAATCACCCGAGTCTCGAAGAAGTTCTTCTCTTTCTTCAAGTCCATGATCTCGCTCATCCATGGGAACGGGTTGGTCGTCCCTGGGTACTCTTCCTTCAAGCCAATCTGCGACAAACGACGGTTAGCGATGAACTTGAGGTAATCCTCCATCATCGCCGCGTTCATGCCCAGCACGCCGCGAGGCATGGTGTCGCGGGCGTATTCGATTTCCAGCTGGGTCCCTTGCAGGATCATCTGGGTCGCTTCTTCCTTCATCTCGGCATCCCACAGGTGTGGGTTTTCGATCTTGATCTGGTTGATCACATCGATGCCGAAGTTCAGGTGCATGGATTCGTCGCGCAGGATGTACTGGAACTGCTCGGCGACGCCGGTCATTTTGTTGCGGCGGCCCATGGAGAGGATCTGGGTGAAGCCGCAGTAGAAGAAGATGCCTTCCAGGACGCAGTAGTAGGCGATCAGGTTGCGCAGCAACTCTTTATCGGTGTCCGGGGTGCCGGTTTCGAACTTCGGATCGGAGATCGAACGGGTGTACTTCAGGCCCCAGGCGGCTTTTTTCGCGACCGATGGGATCTCGTGGTACATGTTGAAGATCTCGCCTTCATCCATGGCCAGCGATTCGATGCAGTACTGGTAGGCGTGGGTGTGGATCGCCTCTTCGAAGGCCTGGCGCAGGATGTACTGGCGGCACTCCGGGTTGGTGATCAGGCGGTACACGGCCAGGACCAGGTTGTTGGCAACCAGGGAGTCGGCGGTGGAGAAGAAGCCCAGGTTGCGCATCACGATGCGGCGTTCGTCGTCGGTCAGGCCTTCCGGGTTTTTCCAGAGGGCGATGTCGGCGGTCATGTTGACTTCTTGCGGCATCCAGTGGTTTGCGCAGCCGTCCAGGTACTTCTGCCAGGCCCAGTCATATTTGAATGGCACGAGCTGGTTGAGGTCGGCGCGGCAGTTGATCATGCGCTTTTCATCGACGGCGACACGGGCGGAGGCGCCTTCGAGTTCGGCGAGGCCTTCGGCGACGTCGAGTTTATCGAGGGCGGCCTTGGCGCGAATGATCGCGGCCGAGTCGCTGGCCGTCACGGCCCGGGCTTCGAGGGCGGCGGCACCGCCGGCGCTGTCGAGGCGGTCCATGTTGGCTTCAGAAGCGTGGCCGGCGTTGGCGCCTTTTACAGCTACTTCGCCGTCTTCTTTGTCGAATTCGTCCCAGCTCAGCATGACGTGTCGTCTCCTGCGTGAGGGCCAGATGCCCGATGAAGGCCTACTGGCCGCGGTGGATCTTGAAAAATCGTTTGTTGCAGCAGCTGACGCAGGCAATAAACAGAAAAATGTACGGGTCATTCCGGAGCAGCGGTGAACGCGAGGAGGCGATGGGCCCCTGCGTGGGCTCCAGGCTGGCGTGATCCCCTGTAAGGGAATATTGCAGGCCCGTTTAAGGCGGCATTATAAGGACTTTTTTGCCTACGTGGTGCGGCGAAATAGCTCACAGAAGAGGCGGCGGGGGGGTATATCCGCGTGGGAGCGAGGGTTTACAAGGCTTTGGCCGTTGAAGATTTTTTTTGCAGGGTGCGGATCGCGGTTTTTTTTGATCAAAAAACCAGCGTTTTTTGCGGTTTTGCACTACATGTTGTGTTTGTGAAGGGTTTTCGGCGGTTCCAGACACAACCTGGCCCGACCGAAATCGGGCCATGGAAGTTGCCAGCAATGATCAGTCGGTGCGCGCCGAATCGGCATGATCGCGGTCATCGGTGGCGACAGTCGCCGTGTGTGTGCGGTCGTGAGCGTCGGTGGCGATCGTGGCGGAATCCGTCAGGTCCTGGCGCTTGATTGCGGCGGCGGAACCGGTGCGATCGAAGCCGTCGGCGGCGAAGGTATTGGCAGCCAGTATGGACAGGGTCAGGGTGAGGATCAGTTTGCTTTGCATGATGCTGGGTCCTGGTTCGATTAGGTTGATCAGCCGTTGGAGCAACCGTTGCCCATGACGCTGTAGCGCAGGATGTGGCGTTGGCCCTTGGAGTCGTCGTATTCCATCTTCGCCGGGACCACTTCGCAGACATTCGGGATGTCGCTCATGTAGATAACCTTGGCGATGTCCAGGTGGGTGGAGTAGGTGTACTCCTCAATGGCCGGTTTTTGCTGTGCAACATCGGTCGGGGCCTCATCCGCCATCGCGGTGGCGCACAGGCTGCCGAGGACCAGAACCCATAAAGCTTTCATCTGTATTTCACCTTTTTTGAGGTCGAGTGGGGTCACGCAACCTTTTTGGGGTTGCGTGTGGAGCAAGTGTTGGAAGTTGGATCAACGGCCTTCGTGGGGGCTGTGTTGCGTCAATCGTGTTTGCCGGTTGGCGAGGTGAATTCTAGGAGCCGGGGGCGGGGGTAAACAGACTCGGTTTTGATAAACACTGTTGGTTGATCTGGTAATAATCGACTGGAAGTCTGTGGCTGTCTGGTGAATTGATATTGAATGGGCAGTCGCCATCGCGAGCAAGCTCGCTCCCACAGGGGAAGCTGTGTTGGACACAAGGCAAGCGTTCAATGTGGGAGCGAGCTTGCTCGCGATAGCGGTGGATCAGTTTGCAGGGATATTGACTGACCCACCGCCATCGTGAGCAAGCTCGGCTCCCACTAGTACCGACATTTTGTAGGGACTTGTTACTACCATCGTCGAATGGTTCTATAGGCCCGCCCCGGGCTACAACGGGATCATACAAAAACAACTATTCACCGAGGTAAGAAAGATGAGTGCGGCTTCTGTGTATCCCGTTCGTCCCGAGGTTGCGGCCAACACGCTGACTGACGAGGCGACCTACAAGGCCATGTACCAGCAGTCGGTCGTCAACCCCGATGGCTTCTGGCGCGAGCAGGCCAAGCGCCTCGATTGGATCAAGCCTTTCACCACGGTGAAGCAGACTTCTTTCGACGATCACCACGTCGACATCAAATGGTTTGCCGACGGCACCTTGAACGTGTCCTACAACTGCCTCGACCGTCACCTGGCCGAACGCGGTGATCAAATCGCGATCATCTGGGAGGGCGATGACCCCTCCGAGAGCCGCAACATCACCTATCGCGAGCTGCACGAAGAAGTCTGCAAGTTCGCCAACGCCCTGCGCGGCCAGGACGTGCACCGCGGCGACGTGGTGACGATCTACATGCCGATGATTCCTGAAGCCGTGGTTGCGATGTTGGCTTGCGCCCGCATCGGTGCGATTCATTCGGTGGTGTTCGGTGGTTTCTCTCCGGAAGCCCTGGCTGGGCGGATCATCGACTGCAAATCCAAAGTGGTGATCACCGCCGACGAAGGCATTCGCGCCGGCAAGAAGATCCCGCTCAAGGCCAACGTCGATGACGCGCTGACCAACCCGGAAACCAGCAGCATCCAGAAGGTCATCGTGTGCAAGCGCACGGCGGGCAACATCAAGTGGAACCAGCACCGTGACATCTGGTACGAAGACCTGATGAAGGTGGCCGGTACCGTTTGCGCACCGAAGGAAATGGGCGCCGAAGAAGCGCTGTTCATCCTCTACACCTCCGGTTCCACCGGCAAGCCCAAGGGCGTGCAGCACACCACCGCCGGCTATTTGCTGTACGCGGCGCTGACCCATGAACGCGTGTTCGACTACAAGCCCGGCGAGGTCTACTGGTGCACCGCCGACGTAGGTTGGGTCACCGGTCACAGCTACATTGTCTATGGCCCGCTGGCCAACGGCGCGACCACCTTGCTGTTCGAAGGCGTGCCGAACTACCCGGACATCACTCGGGTGGCCAAGGTTGTCGACAAGCATAAGGTCAGCATCCTCTACACCGCGCCGACCGCGATCCGCGCGATGATGGCCTCGGGCACTGCCGCCGTGGAAGGCGCCGATGGCAGCAGCCTGCGCCTGTTGGGTTCGGTGGGCGAGCCGATCAACCCGGAAGCCTGGGACTGGTACTACAAGAATGTCGGCAAGGAGCGTTGCCCGATCGTCGATACCTGGTGGCAGACCGAGACCGGTGGCGTGCTGATCAGCCCATTGCCAGGTGCCACGGCATTGAAGCCGGGTTCGGCCACGCGCCCATTCTTCGGTGTGGTGCCGGCGCTGGTGGATAATCTCGGCAACCTGATCGAAGGCGCCGCCGAAGGCAACCTGGTGATCCTCGATTCGTGGCCAGGCCAGGCGCGTACGCTGTACGGCGATCATGACCGTTTTGTCGACACCTACTTCAAGACCTTCAGTGGCATGTACTTCACCGGTGACGGCGCCCGTCGCGACGAGGACGGCTATTACTGGATCACCGGTCGGGTGGATGACGTGCTCAACGTGTCCGGCCACCGCATGGGCACGGCCGAGATCGAAAGCGCGATGGTTGCCCACCCGAAAGTCGCCGAAGCGGCGGTGGTGGGCGTGCCGCACGACATCAAGGGGCAGGGCATCTATGTCTACGTCACCCTCAATGCCGGCGAAGAAACCAGCGAAGCCTTGCGCCTGGAACTGAAGAACTGGGTGCGCAAGGAGATCGGTCCGATTGCTTCGCCAGACGTTATCCAGTGGGCACCGGGCCTGCCGAAAACCCGCTCCGGCAAGATCATGCGCCGCATCCTGCGCAAGATCGCCACGGCGGAGTACGACGGATTGGGTGATATCTCCACGCTGGCCGATCCGGGTGTGGTGGCGCACCTGATCGAGACGCACAAGACCATGAACGTCGCCTGACGGTCGCGTGTAGCACTGAAAAGCCCCGCCCGGCGTTTGCCGGGCGGGGTTTTTTAATGGCCGCTGGTGCGCGCCATGTGAGCCGGGAGTGGCAGTGCCTTTGTGGCGAGGGAGCTTGCTCCCGCTCGGCTGCGCCTGTAGGAGCGTAGGAGCTGCGTAGGAACTGCGTAGGAGCTGCCGAGTGCAACGAGGCTGCGATCTTGTCCCAGGCAATTGAATCTGAAGTGAAAGATCAAAAGATCGCAGCCTTCGGCAGCTCCTACCCCCAGCGGGAGCAAGCTCCCTCGCCACAGGGGCTGGTGTTTGGCTCACAGGTGGGTGAATAAATATCGGCGTTCAATGTAGGACGCGTCTGAACGTTACCGGTGTTTCGAAATGTGTAACCAAAGGCGCCACAACGGGGCGATGTGAAACGCCAAGCCCCGTTGCAGGGCGTTTTCAGGCGTTTGGAAAAACAAGCCGACACGCTGTGCTTGCCGGATTAGAAGGGTTTGCGAATAATGGGCCCGCTATTTGCAGCGATGATTGGTTCCCTTTCTGTTGCTCTTGCATGAATTTGCGGGGCTGTCAATGTGCTCGATCAGCTTTCTCGGTGCTTCTGTAATTTGTTGTCGCATTGAAGAAATATCGACTTCGGGCCTGTCGTTAGAATGCCGATCACTCGCTCGTCGTGGCGTGCGTTGAAAAACGCGAGCCATCGAATGCGGCACCCAAGTTCGTTTTACCCATTCGCATATTGGGCTGTTGCTCACTCTGCCGTTTTGCCCTTTACCGATGGAGTCCCAAGATGAAGAAACTTGTGCTGCTTGGCGCCCTGGCGCTGTCCGTGCTGTCCCTGCCGACCTTCGCCGATGAGAAGCCCTTGAAGATCGGTATCGAAGCGGCTTACCCGCCGTTCGCCTCCAAGGCTCCGGACGGCAGCATCGTCGGTTTCGACTACGACATCGGCAATGCGCTGTGTGAAGAAATGAAGGTCAAGTGCGTGTGGGTCGAACAAGAGTTCGACGGCCTGATCCCGGCGCTGAAGGTGCGCAAGATCGACGCGATCCTGTCGTCCATGTCGATCACTGAAGACCGCAAGAAGTCCGTGGACTTCACCAACAAGTACTACAACACCCCGGCCCGTCTGGTGATGAAGGCCGGCACCGAGGTCAGCGACAACCTGGCCGAGCTCAAGGGCAAGAACATCGGCGTGCAGCGCGGTTCGATCCATGAGCGTTTCGCCCGCGAAGTCCTGGCGCCGCTGGGTGCCGAGATCAAGCCGTACGGTTCGCAGAACGAAATCTACCTGGACGTCTCCGCCGGTCGTCTCGACGGCACCGTGGCAGACGCTACGCTGTTGGATGACGGTTTCCTGAAGACTGACGCTGGCAAAGGCTTTGCGTTCGTCGGTCCGGCCTTCACCGACGTCAAGTACTTTGGCGACGGCGTCGGGATTGCGGTTCGCAAGGGCGATGCGCTGAAAGACAAGATCAACACCGCCATTGCCGCCATTCGCGAGAACGGCAAGTACAAGCAAATCCAGGACAAATACTTCGCCTTCGATATCTACGGCAAGTAACCACGTCTCGCCACTCGTGCGAAATGGCGCAAGCAACAGGATCTCTGCGGTTTGCGCCATTTTTTCATCCCACTTTCGAGGACCTGAATCATGTTGAAAGGCTACGGGGCTGTCATCCTCGATGGCGCATGGTTGACGCTTCAGCTCGCCTTGTCGTCCATGGCCCTGGCCATCGTCCTTGGGCTGATCGGCGTCGCCTTGCGCCTCTCGCCGGTGCGTTGGCTGGCGTGGCTGGGCGACCTGTATTCAACGGTCATCCGCGGCATTCCCGACCTGGTGCTGATCCTGCTGATTTTCTACGGCGGCCAGGACCTGCTCAACCGCGTCGCGCCGATGCTTGGCTATGACGACTACATCGACCTGAACCCGCTGGCGGCCGGTATCGGCACCCTGGGCTTCATCTTCGGTGCGTACCTGTCGGAAACCTTTCGCGGTGCCTTCATGGCGATCCCCAAGGGCCAGGCCGAGGCGGGCATGGCGTATGGCATGAACGGTTTCCAGGTGTTCTTCCGGGTGCTGGTGCCGCAGATGATTCGCCTGGCGATCCCAGGCTTCACCAACAACTGGCTGGTGCTGACCAAGGCCACCGCGCTGATTTCGGTGGTGGGCCTGCAAGACATGATGTTCAAGGCCAAGCAGGCGGCGGATGCCACTCGCGAGCCTTTCACCTTCTTCCTCGCGGTGGCGGCGATGTACCTGGTGATCACCAGTGTCTCGTTGCTGGCATTGCGTCACCTTGAGAAGCGCTACTCGGTAGGCGTAAGGGCGGCTGATCTATGATCTTCGACTACAACGTCATCTACGAAGCTTTGCCGCTGTATTTCAGCGGCCTGCTGACCACCCTGAAACTGTTGGCCCTGTCGCTGTTCTTCGGTCTGTTGGCCGCGTTGCCCCTGGGGTTGATGCGGGTGTCCAAGCAACCGATCGTCAACATGACGGCCTGGCTCTACACCTACGTGATCCGCGGCACGCCGATGCTGGTGCAGCTGTTCCTGATCTACTACGGGCTGGCGCAGTTTGCGATCGTACGTGAGAGCTTCCTCTGGCCATGGCTGTCCAGCGCAACGTTCTGCGCCTGCCTGGCGTTCGCCATCAACACCAGCGCCTACACCGCCGAAATCATCGCCGGCAGCCTGCGGGCCACGCCCAATGGCGAGATCGAAGCAGCCAAGGCCATGGGCATGTCTCGCTACAAGCTGTATCGCCGGATCCTGTTGCCGTCGGCCCTGCGCCGGGCGCTGCCGCAGTACAGCAACGAAGTGATCATGATGTTGCAGACCACCAGTCTCGCGTCCATCGTGACCCTGATCGACATAACCGGTGCCGCGCGCACGGTGAACGCGCAGTATTACTTGCCGTTCGAGGCCTACATCACCGCCGGTGTTTTCTACCTGTGCCTGACCTTCATCCTGGTGCGCCTGTTCAAGCTGGCCGAGCGCCGTTGGCTGGGTTACCTGGCCCCGCGCAAGCACTGATAACGCATCGATCCGATCGACTGCTCAACGACTGACGTTTTGTGAGAACCGACCGCATGTACAAGCTTGAAGTCCAAGACCTGCATAAACGCTATGGCAGTCACGAAGTGCTCAAGGGCGTGTCCCTGAAGGCCGCCGCTGGCGATGTGATCAGCATCATCGGCTCCAGTGGTTCCGGCAAGAGTACTTTCCTGCGTTGCATCAACCTGCTTGAGCAACCCCACGCTGGCAAGATCCTGCTCAACAACGAAGAGTTGAAACTGGTCGCCGGCAAGGATGGCGCCATGAAGGCTTCGGACCCCAAGCAACTGCAGCGCATGCGTTCGCGGTTGTCGATGGTGTTCCAGCATTTCAACCTGTGGTCCCACATGACTGCGCTGGAAAACATCATCGAAGCGCCGGTCCATGTGCTGGGCGTCCCCAAGGCCGAAGCCCGCGAGAAGGCCGAGCACTACCTGAACAAGGTCGGCGTGGCCCATCGCAAGGACGCCTACCCAGGCCACATGTCCGGCGGCGAGCAGCAACGCGTGGCGATTGCCCGTGCGCTGGCGATGGAGCCTGAGGTGATGCTGTTCGATGAGCCGACCTCGGCCCTTGACCCGGAATTGGTCGGTGACGTGCTCAAGGTGATGCAGGCCCTGGCGCTGGAAGGCCGGACCATGGTGGTGGTGACCCACGAAATGGGCTTTGCCCGTGAAGTGTCGAACCAGTTGGTGTTCTTGCACAAAGGCATCGTCGAAGAAAGCGGCAACCCGCGCGAAGTGCTGGTCAATCCGCAATCGGAGCGCCTGCAGCAATTCCTGTCGGGCAGCCTCAAGTAATCGCCCTTGTTCCGTACCTGATTTGGATCATGCCGCGCGCCACGCGCCAGATGGTCTAATTTGGTTGCAGCCGCTTTTGGCTTTAACACTGTTTTCGCTTCGGATTGCCCGCCATGACTGCCCATCGAATAGGTTTCCTGATTTGGCCCAGCACTAAAGCCTTGACGCTGGCGCTGGCCGAGGAGGCCTTGCGTGTCGCTCAGCGAGTGCATCCGGACGTGGTCTACGAGCTGTCGTTCCTGCAAGCCGAGCCGCCGGCCGAGGGCGCCTGGCAACTGCCGGGCGAACCCTGGGCGGGCAAGCTCGAAGGTTTGCAGAAGCTGTTCCTGGTTGCCGATGAGCCGCCGACTGCGCTGGCTTCGCCGCTGAGCAGTGCGCTTAAACAATTGGTGCGGGCCGGTTGCGTCATTGGCGGCTTGTCCGCCGGCGTCTATCCCCTGGCTCAGTTGGGCTTGCTCGACGGCTATCGGGCCGCTGTGCATTGGCGCTGGCAGGATGATTTCTCCGAGCGCTTCCCCAAGGTCATCGCCACCAGTCATCTGTTTGACTGGGACCGTGATCGCCTGAGCGCTTGCGGCGGCATGTCGGTGTTGGACTTGTTGTTGGCGGTGCTGGCCCGGGATCACGGCGCCGAGCTGGCCGGTGCGGTGTCGGAAGAGCTGGTGGTCGAGCGCATTCGCGAGGGCGGTGAACGCCAACGCATTCCGTTGCAGAACCGCTTGGGTTCCAGTCATCCGAAGCTCACCCAGGCCGTGCTGCTGATGGAGGCCAACATCGAAGAGCCGCTGACCACCGACGAAATCGCCCAGCATGTGTGCGTGTCCCGTCGGCAGTTGGAGCGGATCTTCAAGCAGTACCTCAATCGTGTGCCGAGCCAGTATTACCTGGAACTGCGCCTGAACAAGGCGCGGCAGATGCTGATGCAGACCAGCAAGTCCATCATCCAGATCGGCCTGTCCTGCGGTTTCTCTTCCGGCCCTCATTTTTCCAGCGCCTATCGCAACTTCTTTGGTGCGACACCGCGAGAAGATCGCAACCAGCGGCGCAGCAGCAGCCCGTTCGAATTGTCCTCGGTGCCGTCCGAACGCGGGTAAGGCTGGCGCAACCCCTTATATGGGTTGTGCATGAAATTCTGTGGCGAGGGGATTTATCCCCGCTGGGCTGCGAAGCAGCCCCAATACAGCCAACCCAATCTATCTGGCACACCGAGCTGCCTGGCTTTAGGGGGCGCTTCGCACCCCAGCGGGGATAAATCCCCTCGCCACAAGGTGTGTTTTGCATGGCCGAGGGAAATGTAGATGCAGGGACCTCAAATACACCGGCAACGTTTAAACTGCGCCTTTGCGACGCTATTTGTCGCATTGCCGTAAACCCGCGAAAAACGTGGGTTGGCGCTATAAGAAGTTGTCGCTTGGCGGCAAGGCCGGGCTGAAAACTGTCCTTACAATCCTTACCAAGCCCGCCAGTTCCAGGTGGGTGTTCCTCTTCAGGAGACTCCGATGTCCGTTGAGCAAGCCGCGGTACAACGCGCCGATTTCGACCAGGTGATGGTTCCCAACTATGCACCTGCTGCCTTCATTCCTGTGCGTGGTGCCGGTTCCCGCGTGTGGGACCAGTCCGGTCGCGAGCTGATCGATTTTGCTGGCGGTATCGCAGTCAACGTACTGGGTCACGCCCACCCGGCGCTGGTCGGAGCCTTGACCGAACAGGCCAACAAGTTGTGGCACGTATCGAACGTTTTCACCAATGAGCCGGCCTTGCGCCTGGCCCATAAGCTGGTGGACGCGACCTTCGCCGAACGTGCGTTCTTCTGCAACTCCGGCGCCGAAGCCAACGAGGCCGCTTTCAAGCTGGCCCGTCGCGTCGGGTTCGATCGGTTCGGCAGTGAAAAATACGAAATCATCGCTGCGCTCAACAGTTTCCACGGCCGTACGCTGTTCACCGTCAACGTGGGCGGGCAGTCGAAGTACTCCGACGGTTTCGGTCCTAAAATCACCGGCATCACCCACGTTCCTTATAACGACTTGGCGGCTTTGAAAGCAGCGGTCTCGGACAAGACCTGCGCCGTGGTGCTGGAGCCGATCCAGGGCGAGGGCGGTGTGTTGCCGGCCGAATTGGCTTACCTGCAAGGCGCCCGCGAACTGTGCGACGCACACAACGCGCTGCTGGTGTTCGACGAAGTGCAGACCGGCATGGGCCGCAGCGGCCACTTGTTCGCCTACATGCATTACGGCGTGGTCCCGGACATCCTCACCAGCGCCAAGAGCCTGGGCGGTGGTTTCCCGATCGCGGCGATGCTCACCACCGAAGCGCTGGCCAAGCACCTCGTCGTCGGCACACACGGCACCACCTACGGCGGCAACCCGCTGGCCTGCGCGGTGGCCGAGGCGGTGATCGACGTGGTCAATACCCCTGAGGTGCTCAATGGCGTCAAGGCCAAGCACGACAAGTTCAAGACCCGCCTGGAGCAGATCGGCGCGAAGTACGGCCTGTTCACCCACGTGCGTGGCCTGGGCCTGCTGATCGGTTGCGTGCTGAACGACGCCTGGAAGGGCAGGGCCAAGGACATCTTCAATGCCGCCGAACAGGAAGGCCTGATGATCCTGCAAGCCGGCCCGGACGTGATTCGCTTCGCCCCGAGCCTGGTGGTGGAAGATGCCGACATCGACGCCGGCCTGGACCGCTTCGAGCGGGCCGCGGCGAAGCTGACGCAAGCCTGAGGCTGACCCGGCCCTCCCTTGTGGGAGCGAGCTTGCTCGCGATGGCGGTGCTTCAGTGAAATGAATGTTGACTGACACACCGCTATCGCGAGCAAGCTCGCTCCCACAGGAGTCTTGCAGCGGCTGAAAATCGAAGACCGCCGCAGATGCAATGCGGGCCAGGGTGTTCGTTTAGTATTTTTTCTCTGTGTATCGATCCTTTGGTCGAACCGTTTATTTCAAGTTAAGGAGTGACACCATGCTGGTGATGCGCCCCGCGCAAATGGCTGATCTGGGCGAGGTACAGCGTCTGGCTGCGGACAGCCCGATCGGTGTCACTTCCTTGCCGGATGACGTGGAACGCCTGAGCGACAAGATCGCCGCAAGCGAAGCCTCGTTCGCCGCCGAAGTCAGTTTCAACGGCGAAGAGAGCTATTTCTTCGTCCTCGAAGACACCGCCACCGGCAAGTTGGTGGGTTGTTCGGCCATCGTTGCGTCGGCCGGGTATTCCGAACCGTTCTACAGCTTTCGCAACGAGACCTTCGTTCATGCGTCCCGCGAGCTGAAGATCCATAACAAGATCCACGTGCTTTCCCAATGCCACGACCTGACCGGCAACAGCCTGTTGACGAGTTTCTACGTCGTGCCGGAACTGGTCGGATCGCCCTGGGCTGAACTCAATTCCCGTGGGCGCCTGCTGTTCGTCGCCAGCCATCCGGAGCGCTTTGCCGATTCGGTGGTGACCGAGATCGTCGGCTACAGCGATGAGAACGGCGACTCGCCGTTCTGGGACGCCATCGGTCGCAACTTCTTCGACCTCAACTACGCCGCCGCCGAGCGTCTGTGCGGGCTGAAAAGCCGGACCTTCCTCGCCGAATTGATGCCCCATTACCCGATCTACGTGCCGCTGTTGCCGGATGCCGCCCAGGAAGCCATGGGGCAGGTCCACCCACGTGCACAGATCACCTTCGACATCCTGATGCGCGAGGGTTTCGAGACCGATCACTACATCGACATCTTTGACGGCGGCCCGACCTTGCATGCCCGCGTCTCGGGGATCCGCTCGATCGCCCAGAGCCGCGTGGTGCCGGTCAAGATCGGCGAAGCCGTCAAGGGCGCCGGCCGCCAGTACCTGGTGGCCAACGCCCAATTGCAGGACTACCGCGCCGTGCTGCTCGACCTCGACTATGCGCCAGGCAAGCCTGTGACGCTGGACATGGAAGCAGCCGAAGCCCTGGGCGTTGGCGAAGGCGCCAGTGTGCGCCTGGTGGCGGTTTAACAGCAGTGTTTCGCGGGTGGCGTGAGCGGCCCGTCTGAGGAGATAGCATGATCGTTCGTCCCGTACGCAGCAGCGATTTACCCGCTCTGATCGCCCTGGCCCGCAGCACCGGCACCGGCCTGACCACCTTGCCGGCCAACGAAGAGCGCCTGGCCCATCGGGTTGGCTGGGCCGAGAAGACGTTTCGCGGCGAAGCCGGGCGTGGTGACGCGGACTACCTGTTCGTGCTCGAAGACGATGACGGTCGCGTGGTGGGCATTTCCGCCATCGCTGGCGCCGTGGGGTTGCGTGAGCCTTGGTACAACTTCCGGGTCGGCCTGACGGTCAGCGCTTCCCAGGAACTGAACATCTACCGGGAAATCCCGACGCTGTTCCTGGCCAACGACCTGACGGGCAATTCCGAGCTGTGCTCGTTGTTCCTCCATGCGGACTACCGCAACGGTCTCAATGGCCGGATGTTGGCCAAGGCGCGGATGCTGTTCATCGCCGAGTTCCCGCAGCTTTTCGGCAACAAGATCATCGCCGAAATGCGCGGCATGTCCGACGAAAATGGCCGCTCGCCGTTCTGGGAAAGCCTGGGCCGGCATTTCTTCAAGATGGAATTCAGCCAGGCCGATTACCTGACCGGCGTGGGCAACAAGGCGTTCATTGCCGAGCTGATGCCCAAGTTTCCGCTGTACACCTGCTTCCTGTCGGAGGACGCCCGGGCCGTGATTGGCCAGGTTCATCCCGACACCGAGCCGGCGCTGTCGATGCTCAAGAGCGAAGGCTTCAGCTACCAGGGCTACGTCGACATCTTCGATGCCGGCCCGGCAGTCGAATGCGAGACCGGCAAGATCCGTGCGATCCGCGACAGCCAGGCGCTGGTGCTGGCCATCGGCACACCAGGCGATGACGCCACGCCGTTCCTCATCCATAACCGCAAATGCCAGGACTGCCGCATCACGGCGGCGCCGGCGCGCTTTGCCGCGGGCACCCTGGTGGTCGATCCGCTGACCGCCAAACGTCTTCAACTCAACGCTGGCGACCAGGTGCGTGCCGTGGCGTTGTCCGCTGCTCGGGAGTCGAAATAATGAAATCGCTGTACATCGCTGGAAGTTGGCTGGAAGGCCAGGGCGACGCCTTCGAGTCGTTGAACCCGGTGACCCAGCAAGTGCTGTGGTCTGGAAGAGGCGCCACGGCGGCCCAGGTGGAATCCGCAGTGCAGGCTGCGCGCCAGGCGTTCCCGGACTGGGCTCGGCGTCCGCTGGACGAACGTATCCAGGTACTGGAAGCATTTGCCGGCACCCTGAAGACTCACGCTGACGAATTGGCCCGCTGCATCGGTGAGGAAACCGGCAAGCCCCTGTGGGAAGCGGCCACCGAAGTCACCAGCATGATCAACAAGGTCGCCATTTCGGTGCAGAGCTATCGCGAGCGTACCGGCGAGAAGAGCGGCCCCCTGGGCGACGCCACCGCCGTGCTGCGCCACAAGCCCCACGGCGTGGTGGCGGTGTTCGGCCCTTACAACTTCCCCGGCCATTTGCCCAACGGCCACATTGTGCCGGCGCTGCTGGCGGGCAACTGCGTGTTGTTCAAGCCCAGCGAGCTGACGCCGAAAGTCGCCGAGCTGACGGTCAAGTGCTGGGCCGAAGCCGGCCTGCCGGCGGGTGTGCTGAACCTGCTGCAGGGCGCGCGTGAAACCGGCATCGCCCTGGCGGCGGAGCCGGGCATCGACGGGCTGTTCTTCACCGGGTCCAGCCGTACCGGCAACCTGTTGCACCAACAATTCTCCGGTCGTCCGGACAAGATCCTCGCGCTGGAGATGGGTGGCAACAATCCGCTGGTGGTGGATGAAGTGGCCGATGTCGATGCGGCGGTGTACACCATCATCCAGTCTGCGTTCATCTCCGCCGGCCAGCGCTGCACTTGCGCACGCCGCCTGCTGGTGCCGGAAGGCCCGTGGGGCGATGCCTTGCTGGCGCGCCTGGTGCAGGTCAGCGCCACCATCGAAGTCGGGGCGTTTGACCAGCAACCGGCGCCGTTCATGGGCTCGGTGGTGTCCCTCGGCGCCGCGAAGGCCTTGATGGATGCGCAGAATCATTTGCTGGGCAAGGGGGCCGTGCCGCTGCTGTCCATGACCCAGCCACAATCCCAGGCGGCGTTGTTGACGCCGGGGATCCTCGATGTCACCGCCGTGACCGAGCGTCCCGACGAGGAGTTGTTCGGGCCGTTGCTGCAAGTCATCCGCTACAAGGATTTCGCCGGTGCGATCGCCGAAGCCAACAACACTCAATATGGCCTGGCCGCCGGGTTGCTGTCGGATTCCCAGGAACGCTATGAGCAGTTCTGGCTGCAAAGCCGCGCCGGTATCGTCAACTGGAACAAACAACTGACCGGCGCCGCCAGCAGCGCGCCGTTCGGCGGTGTCGGCGCCTCGGGCAACCATCGCGCCAGCGCTTATTACGCGGCGGATTATTGCGCGTATCCGGTGGCGTCGTTGGAAACGCCGAGCCTGGTCATGCCGGCGGCCCTCACTCCCGGCGTGACAATGGTGTGAGCCCCAATCGCGAGCAAGCTCGCTCCCACAAGGACAGTGCAGGACCCTGTGGGAGCGAGCTTGCTCCGGGCGGCGATTCGACGATCGGCGCGCCGCAGTCGTTATTGAATGCCTATAAAAAACAGATTCTCATGGAGCCTCGCTGATGAAATCCTATGAAGTCAACTTTGACGGTCTAGTGGGGCCGACCCATAACTACGGCGGGCTCTCCTACGGCAACGTCGCCTCCCAGAGCAACAGCCAGCAATGCTCCAACCCCAAGGAAGCGGCGCTGCAAGGCCTGGCGAAAATGAAGGCGCTGATGGACATGGGGTTCCAGCAAGGTGTGCTGGCGCCACAGGAACGTCCGGACGTGGCGGCCTTGCGCCGCTTGGGCTTTGCCGGCAGCGACGCGCAGGTCATCCAGCAGGCCGCGAAAGAAGCGATGCCGTTGCTGGTCGCCAGTTGCTCGGCGTCGAGCATGTGGGTAGCCAACGCCGCCACCGTCAGCCCGAGCGCCGACACGGCTGACGGCCGCGTGCATTTCACCGCCGCCAACCTCAACTGCAAATACCACCGCAGCATCGAGCACCCGACCACCAGTCGCGTGCTGGGGGCGATGTTCGCCAACCAACAACACTTCGCCCACCACGCCGCGTTGCCAGCCGTGGCGCAATTCGGTGACGAAGGTGCGGCCAACCACACGCGTTTCTGCCGCGCCTATGGCGAGGCTGGTGTCGAGTTCTTCGTGTTCGGCCGCAGTGCGTTCGACAGTCGTTTCCCGTCGCCACAGAAGTACCCGGCGCGCCAGACCCTCGAAGCCTCCCGCGCCGTCGCTCGCCTGCATGGCTTGAGTGAGGAGGGCGTGGTGTACGCCCAACAGAACCCGGCGGTGATCGACCAGGGTGTTTTCCACAACGACGTGATCGCGGTGGGCAACGGCGAGGTGCTGTTCTACCACGAGGACGCGTTCCTCGAGACCGAGAAGATGCTGGCCGAGTTGAGCGACAAACTCGCCAAGGTCGGTGGGAAATTTCAATCGGTGTGCGTACCGCGTTCGGCGGTCACCGTCGATGACGCGGTACGTTCCTACCTGTTCAACAGCCAATTGCTGTCGCGTGCCGATGGCTCGATGCTGTTGATCGTCCCGGAAGAGTGCCGCGGCAACGAACGCGTCTGGCAATACCTGCAAGGCCTCACAAGCTCTGGCGGCGTCATCCGTGAGGTGAAGGTCTTCGACCTCAAGCAAAGCATGCAGAACGGTGGCGGCCCGGCTTGCCTGCGGTTGCGCGTGGCGCTGAACGAAACCGAGCTGGCGGCCGTCAACCCAGGGGTTATCATGACCGCGCCGCTGTACGATTCGCTGACCCAGTGGGTCGAGACTCACTACCGCGACCGCATGACCGAAAACGACCTGGCGGACCCGCAATTGCTGCTGGAATGCCGGTCGGCCCTGGATGAGCTGACACAAATCCTTAAACTTGGCTCGGTCTATCCTTTCCAGATCAATTGAAAGCGCGCGCGACCTGACTACAGTCAAAGCAGGGCGCGTTGCCTTATCCCCAGACGAGAATGTAAAAACATGAGCGATACCCTGCAACTGATCCTTGAAGACACCGACGGCACGCAACTGGAAACCTCCTGCACCCGCGTCGCGGTGATGTGGCAGGGCAAGGAGCTGTGGATCCAGCAGGACGGCCGCGGCCAGTTGCTGATCGGCGTCGATGTCGAGGAAGGGGACGAGGAATACGCCAACCTGCTGTTGCGCCCATTGGCGACCAACCTGGTCAGCCTGCAGCTGGAAATGGAGCCGGCTGACATGAGCGATGACGATCATGTCCATGGCCCGGATTGCGGCCACGACCATTAAGGAAATCGCACTATGCTCGCCCTCGGCAAACTGCTTGAACTGACCCTCGCCGGCCGTGAACCGGCGGAGAAGACTCAACTGACTGTCGAAGGCGTACGGATGCGCTGGTTGAGCGAGGGCGCGCTGGAGGTCAAGCCGCCCGAGGCGCGGGATAATGGCCTGGACCTGCTGCTCTCGGCCGGTATCCACGGTAACGAAACCGCGCCGATCGAATTGCTCGACCGCCTGCTGCACGACATCGCCCGTGGCGACCTGAAGCCTCGGGCGCGCATCCTGTTCCTGTTCGGCAACCCCGAGGCGATCCGTCGCGGCGAGCGTTTTGTCGAGCAGGACGTCAATCGCCTGTTCAATGGTCGCCATGAGCTGAGCGGCGGCCCCGAGGCGTTGCGCGCCTGTGAGCTGGAAAGGCTGGCCGCGAGTTTCTTCAGCGTGCCGGACCGCAGCCGCTTGCATTACGACCTGCACACCGCCATCCGCGGTTCGAAGATCGAGCAATTCGCCCTGTATCCATGGAAAGAAGGCCGCCAGCATTCACGCCGTGAACTGGCCCGTCTGCGTGCGGCGGGCATGGAGGCGGTGCTGCTGCAGAACAAGCCGTCCATCGTGTTCAGCGCCTATACCTACGATCAGCTCGGCGCCGAGTCCTTCACCCTGGAGTTGGGCAAGGCCCGGCCATTCGGCCAGAACGACGGCGTCAATGTCAGCCTGCTGGAAACGCGCCTGCAGCAGATCATCGAAGGCAACGAACCGGAGACGGAAGACAGCCTCGACGGCCTGCAACTGTTCAGCGTCGCACGGGAAATCATCAAGCACAGCGACAGCTTCCGCCTGAACCTGCCGGCGGACATCGAGAACTTCTCGGAGCTTGAGAAAGGCTACGTGCTGGCCGAAGACATCGCCCATACACGCTGGGTGATCGAAGAAGAGGGCGCACGGATCATCTTCCCGAACCCCAAGGTCAAGAATGGCTTGCGGGCGGGGATCCTGATCGTGCCGGCGACGGATGAAAACCTGATCTAAAACCCACACCGAACTATTGTGGGAGCGAGCTTGCTCGCGATAGCGGCGTTTCAGTCTATGTTGAAGGTGACTGACACTCCGCTATCGCGAGCAAGCTCGCTCCCACAGGTTTTTTTGCAGCTTTAGACCGCTACCGCCCGCTGTTCACTGCGGCGCAGCGCCCGGGTCTTGTGCAGCGTATCGGCGCAGGTCTTCGCCGCTTCCTGGCCCTTGTGCACGAAATGATCGAAGAAGAACTTCTGATGTTCTTCCCCGGCATGGAAGTGATGCGGCGTCAGCACGACCGAGAACACCGGCACTTCGGTTTCCAACTGGACCTGCATCAGGCCGCTGATCACCGATTGGGCGACGAACTCGTGGCGGTAGATGCCGCCGTCTACTACCAGGCCGGCCGCGACGATGCCGGCGTAGCGGCCGGATTTGGCCAGCAGCTTGGCGTGCAGCGGAATTTCGAAGGCACCGCCGACTTCGAAGAAGTCGATGTCACTTTCCTGATAGCCCTGGCTGATCATCTCGGCGACAAAGCCTTTGCGGCTCTGGTCGACGATTTCCTTGTGCCAGCAGGCCTGGATGAACGCGACGCGCTCGCCCGGATGGTTTTTGGTCTTGCTGTCGATTGCGGTGGGTTGCATGTTCTGGTTCCTGTTTGTGTGAAAAACAGGGCGTCATGAATCGAAGGGGATTCGAGGGTACGCCGCGCACAGAGTCGCCGTCGGCCCTTGGGTGTCAATCCCGTTCTCTCTTCATCCGGACTATGACCGTCGGCCCCGGGATCACACCGGGTCTGCTGACCTTGTCGCTGCACCGCAAAAGCCGTGTAGTGCCAAGCGCTCGCGGGCTATGCGCATTGCGCGCAATTACCGCCGGTGGGGAATTGCACCCCGCCCTGAGAACGTTTTGCCGACACATTTTGTGACGGCGGACGATTTTTAACACATATTTCGGTGCAGTGCATGACCCGGAAGCCATGAGCACGCACTGTGGCGAGGGAGCTTGCTCCCGCTGGACTGCGAAGCAGACTCAATCTCTGGCGGCTACTTCGTAGCCGAGCGGGAGCAAGCTCCCTCACCACGGAAATTCCTCAGGCCGGTCTTGATTAATTCTGCTCATGCCCGCAGTAATTGCCCTCCGAAAGGGAATTCCCCACCAGAACCCGAGGCCAGATTCATGAGTGTTATCGATCTTCGCAGCGACACGGTTACCCAACCCTCCGCCGGCATGCTGGATGCCATGGCCAATGCGCCGACCGGCGACGATGTGTATGGCGAAGACCCGACCGTCAATCGCCTGGAAGCCGAGCTGGCCGCACGCCTGGGGTTCGCTGCGGCGTTGTTCGTGCCCACGGGCACCATGAGCAATCTGTTGGGGTTGATGGCCCACTGCGAACGCGGCGACGAATACATCGTTGGCCAGCAGGCCCACACCTACAAATACGAGGGGGGCGGTGCGGCGGTGCTCGGCTCGATCCAGCCCCAGCCTCTCGAAGTGCAGGCGGATGGCTCCCTGGATCTGGCGCACGTCGCGGCGGCGATCAAGCCCGACGACTTTCACTTTGCCCGTACCCGGCTGCTGGCATTGGAAAATACGATGCAAGGCAAGGTCCTGCCGCTGGAATACCTGGCCCGGGCTCGGCGCTTCACGCGGGAACATGGCCTGGCCCTGCACCTGGACGGCGCGCGGTTGTATAACGCCGCCGTCAAATTGAATGTCGATGCGCGGGAAATCACCCAGCATTTCGATTCGGTGTCGGTGTGCCTTTCCAAAGGCCTGGGCGCTCCGGTGGGCTCGGTCCTGTGTGGCAGCGCCGAACTGATCGGCAAGGCACGCCGGCTGCGCAAGATGGTCGGTGGCGGCATGCGCCAGGCCGGGATCCTCGCCGCGGCGGGGTTGTATGCCCTGGAGCATAACGTCCAGCGCCTGGCCGATGACCACGCCAATGCCCAGCGGCTCGCCGAGGGTTTGCGGGCGGCGGGCTACGAGGTCGAGCCGGTGCAGACCAACATGGTCTATGTGCACATGGGCGAGCGGGCCGAGGCGATCAAGGCGTTTGCTGGTGAGCGGGGCGTCAAGCTCAGCGCGGCGTCGCGCCTGCGAATGGTGACGCACATGGACGTAAGCGCGGCGCAAATTGATCGGGTGGTCGCCACTTTCGTCGAATTTTCCCGCCAATGACCCGCCAACCGGGCCAATTGACAGTTTCTATCGCATAAACACGCTGTACCCCACGCAAAGGGCCGATATAATGCGGCCCTTTGCCGTTGCTTCGTCTGTTGACGTTATGCACAGGCCTTTGGCCGCAGCCTCCGTGGAAGAACCTAATGAAAAGCGCAGAAATCCGTGAAGCCTTCCTTCGCTTCTTCGAAGAGCAAGGCCACACCCGAGTAGCCTCCAGCTCTTTGATTCCGGGCAACGACCCGACCCTGCTGTTCACCAACGCGGGGATGAACCAGTTCAAGGACTGCTTCCTGGGCCAGGAAAAACGTGCCTACACCCGTGCGGTGAGCAGCCAGAAATGCGTGCGCGCGGGCGGCAAGCACAACGACCTGGAAAACGTCGGCTATACCGCTCGTCACCACACCTTCTTCGAAATGCTGGGCAACTTCAGCTTCGGTGACTATTTCAAGCGCGACGCCATTACCTTCGCCTGGACGTTCCTGACGTCTGACAAGTGGCTGAACCTGCCCAAGGAAAAACTCTGGGTCACGGTCTACGCGACTGACGATGAAGCCTACGACATCTGGACCAAGGAAGTGGGCGTCCCGGCTGAACGCATGGTGCGCATCGGCGACAACAAGGGCGCGCCCTACGCGTCCGACAACTTCTGGACCATGGGCGACACTGGCCCATGCGGCCCTTGCACCGAGATCTTCTACGACCACGGCGCCGACATCTGGGGCGGCCCACCCGGCTCGCCGGAAGAAGACGGCGACCGCTACATCGAGATCTGGAACAACGTCTTCATGCAGTTCAACCGCACCGCCGATGGCGTGTTGCATCCGCTGCCAGCGCCGTCTGTGGACACCGGCATGGGCCTGGAGCGGATCAGTGCGGTGCTGCAGCACGTCCATTCCAACTATGAAATCGATCTGTTCCAGAGCCTGCTGAGCGCGTCGGCCAAGGCCATCGGTTGCACCAACGACAACCAGGCTTCGCTGAAAGTGGTGGCCGACCACATCCGTTCCTGCGGCTTCCTGATCGCCGACGGCGTGCTGCCGTCCAACGAAGGCCGCGGCTACGTGCTGCGCCGGATCATCCGTCGCGCCTGCCGTCACGGCAACAAGCTGGGCGCCAAGGGCAGCTTCTTTTATCAGATCGTCGGAGCGCTGGTGGCCGAGATGGGCGAAGCCTTCCCGGAACTCAAGTCCCAGCAAGCGCACATCGAGCGCGTGCTCAAGGCGGAAGAAGAGCAATTCGCCAAGACCCTGGAGCAAGGCCTGAAAATCCTCGAACAGGACCTGGCGGAGCTCAAGGGCAATGTGGTCCCGGGCGACGTGGTGTTCAAGCTGTACGACACCTACGGCTTCCCGATGGACCTGACCGGCGACATCGCCCGCGAACGCAACCTGACCCTCGACGAGGAAGGTTTCGAGCGCGAGATGGAAGCCCAGCGCGTGCGGGCGCGCTCCGCCAGCTCCTTCGGCATGGACTACAACAGCCTGGTCAAGGTTGACGTGGCCACTGAATTCACCGGCTACAGCGCAACCACCGGTTCGGCCAAGATCGTCGCCATCTATAAGGATGGCCAGTCGGTCGACATCCTGAGCGAAGGCCAGGAAGGTGTGATCGTCCTGGACAAGACCCCGTTCTACGCAGAGTCCGGCGGCCAGATTGGCGACAGCGGCTACCTGCAGGCCGGCAACTCGCGCTTCGACGTGCGTGACACCACGAAGACCGGCGGCGCATTCCTGCACCACGGCGTGCTGGCCTCCGGCAGCCTGATGATCGCTGCGCCCGTGGCCGCCCATGTCGATGCAGAGGTTCGTCACGCGACGTCGCTGAACCACTCCGCCACGCATTTGCTGCATGCAGCCTTGCGCCAGGTGCTGGGCGAGCACGTCCAGCAGAAAGGCTCGTTGGTGGACAGCCAGCGCCTGCGTTTCGACTTCAGCCACTTCGAAGCCATCAAGCCTGAACAGCTCAAGGCGCTGGAAGACATCGTCAACGCCGAGATTCGCAAGAACTCCCCGGTAGAGACCGAAGAAACCGACATCGAGACCGCCAAGCGCAAGGGCGCGATGGCGCTGTTTGGCGAGAAGTACGGCGACAGCGTGCGCGTGCTGAGCATGGGCGACTTCTCCGTTGAGCTGTGCGGTGGCATCCACGCCAATCGCACCGGCGACATCGGCCTGCTGAAGATCGTCAGTGAAGGCGGCGTGGCCTCCGGCGTGCGGCGTATCGAGGCGGTCACTGGCGCTGCGGCGCTGGCGTATCTCAATGCGGCGGAAGAACAACTCAAGGAAGCGGCAAGCCTGATCAAGGGCAGCCGTGACAACCTGATCGACAAGCTGTCGGCTGTGCTGGAGCGCAACCGCCTGCTGGAAAAGCAACTCGAGCAGTTGCAGGCCAAGGCTGCCAGCGCCGCGGGCGACGATCTGTCGGCCCAGGCGGTGGACGTCAAGGGCGTGAAAGTGCTGGCCGCGCGTCTCGACGGCCAGGATGGCAAGGCGCTGCTGGCGCTGGTCGATCAACTGAAAAACAAACTCGGCCGCGCAGTGATCCTGCTCGGCGGTGTCCATGAGGAAAAGGTCGTTCTCGTCGCAGGCGTGACCAAAGACCTGACTGGCCAACTCAAAGCCGGTGATTTGATGAAGCAGGCCGCTGCAGCAGTGGGCGGGAAGGGCGGTGGTCGTCCGGACATGGCGCAAGGCGGCGGTACCGACGCCGGCGCATTGGACGCGGCACTGGCCCAGACCGTTGCATTTGTAGAGCAGGGTATTTAAGACGGCGCTCCGGGCTCGCCAAGGTGGGCCCGGCCGCTGTTGATTGATTATTTGGGCGCCCTTCATGGGCAGAGGCGGCTTTGAAATGGCTTTGATCGTACAGAAATTTGGAGGCACCTCGGTCGGCACCGTCGAGAGAATCGAACAAGTCGCCGACAAGGTTAAGAAATTCCGTGAAGCGGGCGACGACCTGGTGGTCGTGCTGTCGGCAATGAGCGGCGAGACCAACCGTCTGATCGATCTGGCCAAGCAAATCAGCGGCGACCAGCAACCGGTTCCCCGCGAGCTGGACGTGATCGTTTCCACCGGCGAGCAGGTGACCATCGCTCTGCTGGCCATGGCGCTGATCAAGCGTGGCGTGCCGGCGGTGTCCTACACCGGCAACCAGGTTCGTATCCTGACGGACAGTGCGCACAACAAAGCGCGTATCCTGCAGATCGATGACCAAAAGATTCGCGGCGACCTGAAGGCCGGTCGCGTCGTGGTGGTCGCCGGTTTCCAGGGCGTAGACGAGCACGGCAACATTACCACCCTGGGGCGTGGCGGTTCCGACACCACTGGCGTTGCGCTGGCGGCGGCCCTCAAGGCGGATGAATGCCAGATCTACACCGATGTCGATGGCGTCTACACCACCGATCCACGGGTCGTGCCCGTGGCCCAGCGCCTGGACAAGATTACCTTCGAGGAGATGCTGGAAATGGCCAGCCTCGGTTCCAAGGTGTTGCAGATCCGTGCGGTTGAATTCGCTGGCAAGTACAACGTTCCGCTGCGCGTCCTGCACAGCTTCAAGGAGGGTCCGGGCACCCTCATTACTATTGATGAAGAGGAATCCATGGAACAGCCGATCATTTCCGGCATCGCTTTCAACCGCGATGAAGCCAAGCTGACCATCCGTGGCGTGCCAGACACCCCCGGCGTGGCGTTCAAGATTCTCGGCCCGATCAGTGCCGCCAATATCGAAGTCGACATGATCGTGCAGAACGTCGCGCACGATAACACCACCGACTTCACCTTCACCGTGCACCGCAACGACTATCAGTCCGCCGAAGCTGTGTTGAAGAAAACGGCCGGCGAGATCGGTGCCCGCGAAGTGGTTGGCGACACCAAGATCGCCAAGGTCTCGATCGTCGGTGTGGGCATGCGTTCTCACGCAGGCGTGGCCAGCCGCATGTTCGAATCCCTGGCCAAGGAAAGCATCAACATCCAGATGATCTCCACATCGGAAATCAAGGTGTCCGTGGTGATTGAAGAGAAGTACCTGGAGCTGGCCGTGCGCGCCCTGCACACGGCGTTTGAACTCGACGCTGCGGCCCGACAGGGCGAGTAAGGCGCTGCCTTGAGGGCGCGGTTTTCACCGCGCCCTTTGTTTTTCCAAATGGCGTGTCCCAAAACTGTTCTTTTGCGCGCGCTGGTCAATACTAGGCCTGTAGGCTGCGACCGTTTCGGTTGTAGGTCCCATGCCTTTTTTGCAGACGGTTGTCCCTTAAGTGAATTGCGTGAGGAGAAAGGTATGCTGATTCTGACCCGTCGGTGTGCAGAAAGCCTGATTATTGGCGATGGCGAAATCACCGTGACCGTGCTCGGCGTCAAAGGAAACCAAGTGCGTATCGGCGTCAACGCCCCGAAAGAGGTCGCTGTGCACCGCGAGGAAATTTACCTGCGTATCAAGAAAGAGAAGGACGACGAACCAAGCCATTAATTTTTATCGATTTTTATGTTTGCAAACGGGGATGAAGGTGGTTAATATACGCCCCGTGTTGCGGAGAGCTGGCCGAGTGGCCGAAGGCGCTCCCCTGCTAAGGGAGTACACCTCAAAAGGGTGTCGGGGGTTCGAATCCCCCGTTCTCCGCCATTATTCGTTTAGTGCGCTGTAATCTGGCTTGATCGGTAAGTGTTTGAAATTACTGAAAAAAGCGCTTTACAAAAAGATTTAGCGACCTATAATGCGCGGCAACAAATGCACTCGTAGCTCAGCTGGATAGAGTACTCGGCTACGAACCGAGCGGTCACAGGTTCGAATCCTGTCGAGTGCACCATTTAAGAGTTGCTTGCAGCAATGCAAATAACTTGGCTTCAACCAGTTGTGATCTGGTATAAAACCACAACTTGCACTCGTAGCTCAGCTGGATAGAGTACTCGGCTACGAACCGAGCGGTCACAGGTTCGAATCCTGTCGAGTGCACCAAACACCAAAAAGCCTGCGTTTATCGCGGGCTTTTTGCTGTCTGCGATTCAGTTTTTTACACATCCTTTCTCGTCAAATATCACCTCTGCACTGCGACCCTTCTTGGTTTTGTAGGTATACCGCGTGCTCGAATTCCGCACCTTGATCGTGTCGGGCTTGCCAAGCGCGCTCTCGACGTCTTGCTGGCTCATGCCGGCGATGATCCGTCGGTTGATGACGGCTTCGCGGCGTCGGCCGGCGCTGATCGGGTTTGCGCAGCGGTCTTCGAGGCCACCGACAATGGTCGGTTGCTTGTGCCTGGTTTTGTTGCTGGATGTTTGACGGCTCTCGGCTTCGGGCAGCATTGGCTTGATGTGGCCTGGGTTGAACGAATGGATCGGCTGCAGCGTCAGGGTTTCTCCCGGTCCGCAGCTCAAGCTCGTGTATGTGATCTGCCCAGCGATGTCTTCGCAGCGATGCACAAGGTGCTCACCAGCCCAGAGCGGCAGGCAGGGCAGGGCGTAGAGCAAAAATAGACAGCGGAATCCAGGCATCCTGGCGTCCTCCTTGACGGTGAATAGAGCAAGGGTAGCCGCTGCATTTTTGCCGGGTGGTGTGTTTTCTTTTCAGAATAAGTCGTCGTAGATGCAGAGGTTCAGCCTGTGTTCAGGTTTGTCTCGCAAGCGCTTGTTCTTGCCATGATTTTTTAACGTTTTACAGCGCTAAGCGGTGTATGATTGCGCCCGTCAGCCCCGCCGGGGCTTTGGAATATCTTCATGGACTTACCCAGTAGTTACTCAACAGCTTGTTTTGCCAATCATGAATTAACTGATTGATCCTTCCGGCGTGCTCCACTGCTGGGAGTGGAGTTCGCCTATGACTGAAATCGAAGTAAAAAAAACGCAGGAAAGCCTTCAGGATCGCCTCGCTCAAGTCGTTGAGCTGCTGCATCGCCAGCGGGTCGTGGAAGACCTGACGCATCGCCAGGAAGGGCCGCATCATGACCGGGTCGAGAACCTGGTCCACCGGCAGAACCTCGTCGAGTTGCAACGCAAGCTCGATGACCTGCACTCCGCCGACGTCGCCTACATTCTTGAAGCCTTGCCGCTGGAAGAGCGCCTGACGGTCTGGCAACTGGTCCAGGCCGATCGCGACGGCGACATCTTGCTTGAAGTGTCCGACTCGGTTCGTGAGACCCTGATCGCCGACATGGATGATCATGAGCTTCTCGCCGCAGCCAAGGAAATGGACGCCGACGAACTCGCCGACCTTGCCCCCGAATTGCCCCGCGACGTTGTCCATGAACTGATGGAAGCCCTCGATGGCCAGCAGCGCGAGCGTGTGCGCTCGGCGTTGTCCTACGACGAGGAGCAGGTCGGTGCGCTGATGGACTTCGAGATGGTGACGATCCGTGAGGACGTCAGCCTTGAAGTGGTCTTGCGTTACCTGCGTCGTCTGAAGGAGCTGCCGGGGCATACCGACAAACTCTTCGTCGTCGATTATGACGGCGTGCTCAAGGGCGTACTGCCCATTAAGCGTCTGCTGGTCAACGACCCGGAAAAGCAGGTGGCCGAGGTGATGGCCAGCGATCCCGTGAGCTTTCATCCTGACGAGAATGCCTACGATGCGGCCCAGGCGTTCGAACGCTACGACTTGATCTCGGCGCCGGTGGTGGACAAGAACGGCAAGCTGATCGGCCGTCTCACCATCGACGAAATGGTTGACCTGATTCGTGAGGAAAGCGAAAGCGAAGTCCTCAGCATGGCGGGTCTGCGGGAAGAAGAAGACATTTTTGCTTCTGTCTGGAAATCACTGCGTAACCGCTGGGCCTGGCTGGCGATCAACCTGATCACGGCGTTTGTCGCATCGCGCGTCATCGGCCTGTTCGAAGGCTCCATCGAGAAGCTGGTAGCACTGGCGGCGTTGATGCCTATCGTTGCCGGCATCGGCGGTAACTCCGGCAACCAGACCATTACCATGATCGTTCGCGCCATGGCGCTGGACCAGGTCAGTACGGGTAACACGTCGCGGTTGATGCGCAAGGAACTGGCGGTGGCCTTGATCAACGGCGTCATCTGGGGTGGCGTGATTGGCGTTGTGGCCTATCTGCTCTATGGAAGCTGGTCGCTGGGAGTGGTCATGACCGCTGCGATGACCCTCAACCTGTTGTTGGCGGCGTTGATGGGGGTTTTGATTCCCATGACCCTGGCTCGCCTGGGACGCGACCCGGCGATGGGCGCCAGCGTGATGATCACCGCCATGACCGACAGCGGTGGATTCTTTATCTTCCTGGGCTTGGCGACGATCTTCCTGCTCTGAATGGCTTATCAAGAAGCCCGCCTTGCCGGCGGGCTTTTTTCTGGGCGATTACTTTTCACGGCGGCCAAATTCCGGGCAAAAAAAAGCCAGCACCAGGCTGGCTTTAATATCTTGGGCGCGATCAGGACGCGTCTGCGGCCATTTCGGCGTCGTGGGCGATCAGCGAAACGAGGGCGTTCTGCTGACGATGGGAAAGTTGTCGGAAGCGTTGAAGCAACTCGCGCTCATGCAGCGAAAGCTCCGGGCTGTCCAGGCGCATGCTCAGCTCTTCGCCCAATGCACCTTCCTGAATCAGGCTTTGCTCCAGGCGCGCAATGATTTCGGAGTTCATGCTGCGGTGATGATTACGAGCCACCTCGGCAATGCGTTCGCGCATTCCGTCTGGCAGACGCACGACGAACTTGTCAGCCGTACGGCTGGAATAAATTGGCTTTGTCATTGGGCGCATATTTATTTAACCGGTTAGTTCAGGGGAGCGGTTCTCGGGATTGGCCGCAGGATGTCGATAGGACAAGGCCCGTAGCCAAATGTTCAACCTGAATTGTTAAGAGGCCCGCATCATGCCTCAAAATTGCCAGATCATTGGCGCCAATTCTGTGACAAATTCTGATCCGGGTAAAGGCGTTATGCCAGCACCTTTCATCAAAAAATGCGGACTGGTTTGAAAAAACCGTCAGGTTCCGCATTTGTGACCACTGCATCGTGTCGTTGTGCCATACCGTTGGGCGGATAACCGGTGCGGAACAAGACGGCTGCTTTCCTTGTTACGTATAGGATAGTGGCAATTGGCCGATTTACTAGATCGACAAGGCTGGGACAGATGAGTGGCGGCTGGAGTCACGGGCTATTCGCTTGACGACACGGTGGGCCGTACCATTTGCCTACACTTAATAGGCGGGGATGCATGACAAAAGCGGGGCTGGCCGTTAACATGCTCGCCGTCCAACGCACCGCGTTTCTCGTGGTCGACCCGTGTCTCAGTAGCTCAATTGGATAGAGCATCCCCCTCCTAAGGGGAAGGTTGGCAGTTCGAACCTGCCCTGGGACACCATTTCCTGTGCCAATCCTCCCAAGCCCTTCCACAAATCCTTAACGGATCGCCGTTTGCGGCCGATAACCCAATGAGGCCCCCTTCCTGACGTCGCGGCGTCCCGGAGCGGCTCGCGGTGGGTGTCGCGGTTGTCTATGATCCGCGCCTCGCCCAACCGCGGGGCGGTGTAGTGCTGTTTTTGCCATTGAGCTTATTTTCTTATTTGCCTGGACATCCTCGATGCTGGCGTACCACCAAAAAAGTTTTCTGATCGTCGATGATTTCTCGGATTTCCGCAGTTCCGTCCGGTCTATGCTGCGTGAGCTGGGCGTCAAGGACGTGGACACCGCCGATACGGGTGAAGTAGCGCTGCGCATGTGCTCGCAGAAGCGCTATGACTTTATCCTGCAGGACTATCACCTGGGTGATGGACGTAAGAATGGTCAGCAGGTCCTGGAGGACCTGATGATCGAGAAATTGATCAGCCATGAAAGCGTCTTCCTCATGGTGACCGCCGAGACCAGCCAGGCAATGGTGCTCAGTGCCTTGGAGCATGAACCCGATGCATACCTGACCAAGCCATTCAATCGCTCCGGCCTGGCCCAGCGGTTGGAGCGCCTTGAGCAACGCAAGACGCTGCTCAAGCCGATCCTGCAAGCCCTCGATCGTGGCAAGCCGATGGAAGTGCTCAATGCCTGTATCGCCCTGTGCAAGCAGGACCCGCGCTACGGGCCGCTGTGCCTGCGCTATCGGGCCGATGCGCTGCGCGACCTGAATCAGAACGAGGCCCTTGAGCGGTTGTACAGTTCCATCATCGCGGATCGCCCGTTGCCGTGGGCGTACGCGGGGTTGGGTAAATTGCTCTTCAAGCGTGGGCAGATAGGCGAAGCCAAGGCTGTCTATGAAAAAGCCCTGAAGGTCTTTCCGATGATGCCGGCCTTGTACGACGGCATGGCCGATGTGCTGGTGGCCGAAGGCGACACCAAGCAGGCTCAAAAGGTGCTGGAAGAGGCCGTCCGCCTGTCGCCCCTGGCGGTGCGCCGACAAGCGTTGTTGGGCAAGTTGGCGATGACCAACGAGGATTACGACACCGCCTCAAAAGCCTATCGCCAAGCGGTGGGGCAGGGCGCGCAGTCGCGCTTCAAGGACCCGGAAACCAACCTTGGACTCGCCCATGCGTTGATCAGCAAGGGCAGCGAGAAGGGCCTGGATACTCGGACCCGCCTGGAAATCAACACGACGCTCAGCGCCGTGGCGAAGGAAAACCCCAGCGATCCGGGGCTGCAGGTTCGGGCGCGGCTGATGAAAGCCACGAGCCTGCTGCTCAACGATGCCGAAACCGCCGAGAAGTTGACCGAGCAGGCCTTGCAGCGCCTCGACGGCATGGAGCAGTTCATGAGCGCCGAAGCGGCGTTACTGGTGGCCAAGCAGTTGCAGATGCTCGGCCAGACCAGCGCCGGCGAGTCGATGCTCAAGAACTGCGCAGAGATCTACGGTGATGATCCGGCGGTCATGCAAGGCATCGCGAAGCTCACCGATGACCCGAACATTCTCAATCAGGGCAATGCCGCCGCCGAGCTGAACCGCGAAGGCGTGCGCGTCTACAAGACGGGTGCGTTGCCCGAGGCGCGGGAATTGTTCCGGCGGGCCCTGAAGATGCAACCGAAAAACATCAGTATTGCTTTGAACATGGCGCAATCACTGCTGCATGGCACCGATACCAGTGTGGAATCGGAGCTGCTGCAGGAATGCCGCGCCTGCCTGAAACTGGTGGGCATGATGCCCGACACCGATGCGCGTCATGCGCGCTATCAAAAACTGCGAAGCAAGGCATTTGGCGATGAATGACAGCGAACAGGCACTCGATTTTTCCACGGTGATCGCGTCTACCGTGCATGACATGAAAAACTCCCTGACCTTGCTCATGCAGGCGCATACGCAATGGCTCGAGCGTTTGCCGGAGCGCGAGCGGCAGACATCGGAGCAGGGCGTGATGGACTTCGAGTTCGCCCACCTCAACGGTCTGTTGGTCCAATTGCTGGGATTGTACAAACTGGGTGTCAACCAGTTGCCCCTGCATCCGGCGTACCACGAACTGGATGACTTCATCGAAGCGCAACTGGCCGGCCACCAGGACGTGTTCCGCAGTCGTGGGATCATGGCTACTTACGAAGTCGACCCGCTGAGCCCGCTGGGTTTCTTCGACCGTGAGCTGATTGCTTCGGTGCTCGATAACACGATCAACAACGCCATTCGCCATGCCCGGCAGGCATTGCTGATCAGCGTGAGCGATGAGGCCGGGCAGTTGGTGTTGACGATCAACGACGACGGTGAAGGTTACCCGCCTGAGATGATCGAGCGTCAGGCCGAGTACGTGCAGGGCATCAACCACAGCAGCGGCAGCACCGGGCTGGGCCTGTATTTCGCCGCCAGGATTGCCGGGCTGCACCAGCGTGGCGGCTTGAGCGGGCGTACCGAGATTGCCAACGGCGGTGTGCTGGGCGGTGGGGTGTTCAGGCTTTATCTGCCCTGAGCCAATCTTCGGTCGGTACAGAGCCCTGTGGGAGCGAGCTTGCTCGCGATAGCGGTGTTTCAGCTTGCATCGATGCTGCTGACCTGACGCTATCGCGAGCAAGCTCGCTCCCACAGTGCGTTCTATGCCAGATGTTTATTGTCTCTGGATGCTTGATATTCCGAACAGCCGGAGCCTATTTTGTACGGGTTGCCGCTCGCGGCTCGCACATAACAAGGATTGCGTCATGACGACCGATGGCCAGTGTTCACTCGCGCAGCGATTGACGGGCATTGATGAGATTGAATGTGTCACGCCGGATTTGAATGGCGTGCCCAGGGGCAAGGTGATGAGCGCCGAAGGCTTCCTCGAGGGCCGGCGGTTACAACTGGCGCGAGGTGTGCTGCTTCAATGCATCATGGGCGGTTATCCGCCATCGCGCTTTTATGGCAGCGATGACGGCGACCTGGCGCTGGTGCCCGATCCGCAGCAGATTCATCGCTTGCCATGGAGCCATCCGCCCCGTGCCTTGGCGATTTGCGATGCCGACGAGCTCAGCGGCGAAAGCTCGCCACTTTCGACACGTGGCCAGCTCAAGGCAGTTGTCGCTCGATACGCTGCCCTCGGACTGGCGCCGGTGGTGGCGACGGAGCTGGAGTTCTTTGTGTTTGCGCCCAATGCGGACCCTACGCAGCCGTTCCGGCCGCCGGTGGGCCTGGATGGTCGTCGCGAAGACGGCCAGTCGGCGTTCAGTATCAGTTCCAATAACGGCTTGCGGCCGTTTTTCAACGAAGTCTACGAATGCATGGCGACGCTGGGGTTGCCGCGCGACACCTTCATGCATGAAATGGGCGTGAGCCAGTTCGAAATCAATCTGCTCCACGGCGACCCTGTGCTGCTGGCCGACCAGACGTTCCTGTTCAAGCACTTGCTCAAGGAAGTGGCCCTCAAGCATGGCCTGATTGTGGTTTGCATGGCCAAGCCGCTGGCGCAAACGCCGGGCAGTTCGATGCATATCCACCAGAGTGTCGTCGAGTTGGGCAGCGGTCGTAATGTATTCAGCGACGAGGCGGGCGAGCCAACGGCAGCGTTCCGTCACTTCATTGGCGGGCAGCAGGCCGGCATGGCCGATTTCACCGCGCTGTTCGCGCCAAACGTGAATTCCTACCAGCGCCTGTGCCATCCGTTCGCATCGCCAAACAATGCGTGCTGGTCCCATGACAATCGCTCGGCCGGGCTGCGCATTCCCGCCAGTTCACCGGTGGCCCGCCGTGTCGAGAACCGCTTGCCGGGGGCCGATGCCAACCCTTACCTGGCGATTGCCGCGAGTCTGGCGGCGGGGCTTTATGGGATCGAAAACCGGCTGGAACCGGGCGCAGCGATCCAGGGCGAGTTCGAGGTGCCGGATAATCTGTCCTTGCCATGTACCTTGCACGCTGCCCTTGAGCGTCTCAAGCGTAGCCATTTGGCGAAGGAACTGTTCGGGGCCGAGTTCATCGAAGGTTACATTGCGTCGAAGACCCTGGAACTGACCAGTTTCTTCGACGAGATCACGCCCTGGGAACGGCGTGTACTGGCGGCCCAGGCATAACGAACCCGTTGTATCAGGGCTATCTTCAAGGTAGCCCTCACTTACCTCAAGGAGCCGCTCGGAACGCCGATGCGCCAAATCTGGAAACCTTTTCGAGCGCTTTATTTCGCCTCGCTGATGATGCTCATCGGCTCGGGCCTCTTGAGTACCTACCTGGCGTTGCGCCTGGCTGCCGATCATGTCGACAGCCTGTGGGTCGGTGCGTTGATGGCCGCCAACTATTTCGGCCTGGTGCTGGGCGGCAAGATCGGCCATCGGCTGATCGCCCGTGTCGGGCATATTCGTGCCTATTCGGCGTGTGCCGGGATTGTCGGCGCGGCGGTGCTGGGCCATGGCTTGGTGGACTGGCTGCCGGCCTGGATCGTGCTGCGGATGATCGTCGGCCTGGGCATGATGTGCCAATACATGGTCATTGAAAGTTGGCTCAACGAGCAGGCTGATGCCAAGCAGCGCGGGGTGGTGTTCAGCGGCTACATGATCGCCTCGTACCTGGGGCTGGTGCTGGGCCAGTTGATCCTGGTCATGCACCCGGCCCTTGGGCTGGAGCTGCTGATGCTGGTGGCGTTGTGTTTTGCCCTGTGCCTGGTGCCCGTGGCATTGACCCGGCGGATTCACCCGGCGCCGCTGCATCCGGCGCCGATGGAGCCGCGTTTCTTTATCAAGCGCGTACCGCAATCGTTGACCACTGTGCTGGGCTCCGGGCTGATCGTCGGCTCCTTTTATGGCCTGGCACCGCTGTACGCCTCCCAGCAAGGGCTCACCACCGAACAGGTCGGTCTGTTCATGGGCTGCTGCATTTTTGCCGGGCTGTTGGTCCAGTGGCCGCTGGGCTGGCTATCGGATCGTTACGATCGTGCGTTGCTGATCCGCTGCTTTGCGCTGGCCCTGGCGGTCTGTGCGTTGCCGTTGGCTATCTTGTCGCAGGTGCCGCTGGAAGTATTGTTCGTTGCGGGGTTCTGCTGTTCGCTGGTGCAGTTCTGCCTGTATCCGCTGGCGGTGGCGTTTTCCAACGACCATGTCGAAGGCGATCGCCGGGTGTCGCTGACGGCGATGCTGCTGGTGACCTATGGCGTAGGCGCCAGCATCGGCCCATTGGTTGCCGGGGTGCTGATGAAGCTCTACGGCAGCCAGATGCTCTATGGCTTCTTCGCCCTGTTTGCGTTGGTCCTGGTGTGGCGGATCCGGCCGAAAGCGGTCACCAACCTGCACCAGGTCGACGATGCGCCGCTGCACCACGTGGCCATGCCGGACAACATGACCAGCTCGCCGCTCGTGGCGTGCCTCGATCCTCGGGTAGACGAGCAGGTGGTGCAGGACCAGATGCAGGCATCGCCCAATCCAGACGTCGAGCCCGAGCCGGAGCCGGAGTTGGAGCCAGTCACCGAAGGTGCGGACGACGAACCGCCATCCTCCGATTTCACCCAGGCCAGGCCTTGAGCCGGGCATAAAAAACGGGCAATCCTTGCAAGGGATTGCCCGTTTTTTATCGCCCGCGAAAATCAGAAGTCGTCTTTATCGAACCGACGGGCTTCACGTTGCAGCTGATACACGAAGCGTTCAACCTGGCGCTGCACCAGGCCGCTGATGTTGTGGAAGCGTACACCTGCGAACGTGGTATTGATCCGCTCTTCAAAATGCAGGTAGCGCAGTTCCACCGGCGCGGTCATGTTGCCGAATGGCAGGGCGGCGATGAAGCGTTCATAAACCTGGCCCAGTTGCAGCCGTTCGGTGATGTCGCCATCGAAGCGCAGCTTGCAGCCGGTGGCAGAGATATCCAGCAATTGGCCATTGACCGGTGATTTGAGCTTGTCGCCACCCAACTCCACGCTCACCAGTTGCGCCAGTTTCAACGCAGCCCGAAAGGCGTTGCGACGCTGGTGATACACCACTTCTTCGGGCAGGGCGCCGCGGTAGCAACGGCCGTCGTTGGAATCATCGATGGTCAGCGGGCCATTGCCTTCCCACGCGATACGCACGCCGTCATGGAAACCCTCGACACGAAACGGCTCGCCCGCCAGCAGGAAACGCTCGCCGTCCCGGGGGATCATTTCGTCCAGGGCGATGGTGTTTTTCTCGCGATCAACGTCCACCAGATAGCTCTGGAAGCGCTGGCTGCGCTCGTGGAAAGTAATGATCAGCGGATCGTGACTGTCTTGCAGCATCCGCAGGTTGCCGGAGATTTCCAGGGGCGTGGTAAGGACCTTCGGTGGCTGCGGAGCATCTTCCGCGTTTAAGGCATTGAACACGGTGGGTCAGTCTCCAAGCAAAATACGACTACAAAGAGCCAGCATTTTGCCAGCATGTTTCGCGCGTTGATAGTGCGCAGGCATCGTTCGCATCACGCCTGGCTGAGCGGACGGTGCTTGACCAGTTTCGCGGTCGATCCGCGAGCGTCATACAGCGTCGGGATTTCGCCGCCATTGAGGATGCGCAACTGATTGGCGGTGGCGGCCTGTTGCATTTGGATGGATTGGCCGTTTCGAGCGTTGGCGGCCTGGCATTGGCTGAGCAGGTCGTTGAGCGCTGCGCTTTGGGACAACAGCTGATCGCCAATCGACGATTGGCTGGCCAATTGTTCAAGGCCGTTATTGTCTGCGGGCAGGTTGAGGCTGGCGAGAATCTCGCTGCGCTTGCGGCCATGCTGGTCGAGCAAAATGATCAATGCCTGTTTCTGCGCCAGAATATTTTCCAGCAGGGGCATGTCCCGCCCATGGAGTGCCAGGGCTTCGGTCTGCAACAGCTCCAGCAATTGTTGCGCTGGAGCGAAGTCGTCGGTGATCAGTTGCAACAAATTAGTGTCGTGCATGGCTGGCCTTGGGTCTTGAGCGTCCAAAAGCCTGGCGCCGGCGGACGGCCTAGCGCTGGGCTTCGAAGTTGAGCAGCTTGCTGGCTACACGGTTGCTGTCGACTTGATAGCTGCCATCGGCGATTGCTGCTTTCAACGCGGCCACGCGGGCGTTGTCGACGACAGGTTGATCGCGCAGCTTGTCAGTGACCTTCTGCAACTGCTGAGCCTCATTGCTGAGGTGTACCGATTCCCCATTGCTGACAGTGGCGGCCTGTTCGGCTGGCTTGGATTTGCCGGTTTCGGCGGTTTCCTTGCTGGCGCTGGTACGCGCAGTCCCTGTCACAGGTGAGGAGCTGTTTAAACGATTGAAATCGATGACCATGGTAAAAAACCTCTGGGTATTTGGACGCTTGCCATGTTTTCGGCCATCCCCAAAAAAACTTTAGGCTCATTTTTCAATGAACGAGCGCACGTCTGCGCTTGCCTTTGCGTAAGGCACAGTCTAGGGAACACCGAGGTCAAGCGCCAGCCTGTCTACCCTCCTTACATAGCCACTTCCACCTGGCCAGGCGCCATCACTTGCGCCTTGATGACCCGCTGGGAGTTGAGGTTCTTCACCCGAATCTGTTCGCGCATGCCGCCGTTGGACAGGGCCTCGCCCGGCATCCGCACGGCTAATGTGCCACTGCGGGCGGTGATGACCACCTGGTCGCCCTTGCGAACCACTTCGGCCTGTTCCAGATGTACCTGCGTGATCACTTGGTCAGCGACCATTGGTCGGACAAGTTTCTGACCAATGGCTTCATCAACGGAAGTCAGGAAGCCCTGGCTGATCTGGCTGACGTCGCGTTCACGCAGCACCACGTCCTGGGGTTCGACAATCCCGGCGCGCTTGAGGGGGCGAGTGGTGGTGACAATTTCGCGATACAGGCGCACTTGAGCGGGCACGAACACTGTCCAGGGGGCCGCGCTGTCGCAACGAACCTTCACCGTGACGCGGCCCAGCGGCCTGGCCGGACTCTCCAGCGAGGCAGTCAATTCCTTGTCGCACATTGGCATCCGCAGGCGCGGGTCGAGCTGGTTGACTTCGATCTCGTAGCGACCTTCGGTTTGACTGGTTGCCAGATAGTCTTCTACGGTGAACTCAAGAAAGCCCTGAGTGACGCCGATAAGGAGATCAGGCAAGGTTACTTCAGCAGCACCGACGGCAGGACCGCCAGAAGCGAGCAGGCAGGCAGCCAGCAGTGCACCGAGCCAGTGGCGGCAGTGAGTGGTCAGGCGTCGAGAAAATGTCGTTTGTGCGTTCATGCCGGTTCAATAGCAAGCCCCGTGCCGTTTAGTGATGAATGCGCGACGGACACATTAGCGTGATTAGGAGTCAGGGCATGGCGGGAGTGATGGATTCGGTAAACCAGCGCACACAGCTGGTGGGTCAGAATCGCCTGGAGCTGTTGTTGTTCCGTCTCGATGGCCAACAGTTGTATGGAATTAACGTATTCAAGGTACGCGAAGTGCTGCAATGCCCTAAGCTGACCCTGATGCCCAAATCCAGTCCCGTCGTGTGCGGTGTGGCGAATATCCGGGGAGCGACGATCCCGATTCTCGACCTGGCGATGGCGACCGGTTCCGGTCGACTGCTGGATCAGAGCAATCCGTTTGTGATCATCACCGAGTACAACACCAAGACCCAAGGGTTCCTGGTGCGGTCGGTGGAGCGCATCGTTAACATGAACTGGGAAGAGATCCATCCGCCACCCAAGGGGACGGGGCGCGACCACTACCTCACGGCGGTGACGCGGGTCGACAACCAGTTGGTGGAGATCATCGACGTGGAGAAAATCCTCGCCGAAGTCGCGCCAACGCCGGAGACCATTTCCGTCGGCGTGGTGGATGCCGAGACGCAGCACAAGGCGGTTTCCCTGCGGGTGCTGACCGTCGATGATTCGTCGGTGGCACGCAAGCAGGTCACGCGTTGCCTGCAGACGGTCGGCGTCGAGGTGATCGCCCTGAATGACGGACGGCAAGCGCTGGATTACCTGCGCAACCTGGTCGACGAGGGCAAGCGGCCGGAAGAGGAGTTCCTGATGATGATCTCCGACATCGAGATGCCGGAGATGGACGGGTACACGCTGACGTCGGAGATCCGCAGCGACCCGCGCATGCAAAAACTGCACATCATCTTGCATACTTCGCTGTCCGGGGTATTCAACCAGGCGATGGTCAAGAAAGTCGGCGCCGATGACTTCCTGGCCAAGTTCCGGCCCGACGACCTGGCTTCCCGGGTCGTCGAGCGAATCAAGACAGCAGGCTAAAAAGGTCGGGCGCATTGTGCGCCCGGCAAGTCAACACAGTGAAAAGAGGCGGTATCTTGTCTACGGGTAATTTGGATTTCGAACAGTTCCGGGTCTTCCTGGAAAAAGCCTGTGGCATCTTGCTTGGTGAAAACAAGCAGTACCTGGTGTCGAGCCGTCTCAACAAAATGATGGAACAACAGGGCATCAAGTCATTGGGCGAGCTGGTCCAGCGTATCCAGAGCCAGCCGCGCAGTGGCTTGCGCGAAATGGTCGTGGACGCCATGACCACCAACGAAACCCTGTGGTTTCGTGACACTTATCCCTTCGAAGTGCTGAAGAACAAAGTATTGCCGGCGGCCATCAAGGCCAGCCCGGGCCAACGCTTGCGGATCTGGTCGGCGGCGTGTTCGTCGGGGCAGGAACCCTATTCGCTGTCGATGTCCATCGATGAGTTCGAGCGGACCAACCTCGGCCAACTGAAGGCGGGCGTGCAAATTGTCGCCACCGACCTGTCCGGGACCATGCTCAATAACTGCAAGACCGGCGAGTACGACAGCCTGGCCATTGGCCGTGGGTTGTCACCCGATCGCCTGCAGCGCTATTTCGACGCGAAAGGGCCGGGCAAGTGGGTGGTCAAGGCGCCCATCAAGAGCCGTGTGGAGTTCCGTTCGTTCAACTTGCTGGACAGCTACGCCAGCCTGGGCAAGTTCGACATCGTGTTCTGCCGCAACGTGCTGATCTACTTCTCCGCGGAAGTGAAGAAGGACATCCTGATGCGTATCCACAGCACCCTGAAGCCGGGTGGCTATCTGTTCCTGGGGGCGTCGGAAGCGTTGAACGGCTTGCCGGATCATTACCAGATGGTCCAGTGCAGCCCGGGGATCATTTACCAGGCGAAGTGATTCGTTCAGGTTGTCAAAAAAACGGGAGTCCCTTGGGGCTCCCGTTTTTTTTGCCTGCTGACAATCATTCACCACCGCCCCCTGTGGGAGCGAGCTTGCTCGCGATAGCGGCAGCCCATCCAAAATAGATGTAACTGACAGACCGCTATCGCGAGCAAGCTCGCTCCCACATTTTGATCTCCCTTTGCCAGGGTGAAAGCGGCAGAAAAGCGGCAGCCAGCGGAAGCCGATTGCCGCTTTTCTGGCATTGCCGCTTTGCCGATCCCCGCAAAGCCCCGGTTTACGGGCTCTTTAAAAGTGGCACGGCGCTTGCTAAAGCCATCGTACGTACATTCTGGTCACCCAAAGGTTTCCGACATGAGCATCAGCTTCGATAAAGCGCTCGGTATCCACGAACAGGCCCTGGGCTTCCGCGCCCAGCGTGCCGAAGTCCTGGCCAATAACATTGCCAACGCCGACACCCCGAACTACAAGGCGCGTGACCTGGACTTCTCCAAGGTCCTCGCCGAGCAGAACGAAAAAGCCAAGAACGGCCACTTCGCCTTGAACATGACCAACAGCCGTCATATCGAAGCCGAAGGCGTGGGCAGCGGCGACGAGTCGCTGATGTATCGCACACCGATGCAACCTTCGATCGACCAGAACACCGTGGACGCTCAACTGGAACAGTCCAATTACGCGGAGAACTCCGTGAACTTCCAGGCCAGCTTCACCCTGCTCAACAGTAAATTCAAAGGGCTGGTATCGGCCCTGCGTGGAGAGTAAGCCATGTCGATCGCGAGCGTTTTCAATATCGCCGGCAGTGCCATGAGTGCCCAGACCACTCGCCTGAACACCGTCGCCAGTAACATCGCCAACGCCGAGACCGTCTCGTCGAGCATCGACCAGACCTACCGCGCCCGTCATCCGGTGTTCGCCACCATGTTCCAGGGCGGCCAATCCACCGGCGGCGACTCGCTGTTCCAGGAACAGGACGCGGCCGGGCAGGGCGTGCAGGTGCTCGGCGTGGTCGAGGACCAGAGCAACCTCGAAGCCCGCTACGAGCCCAATCACCCGGCGGCCGACGCCAAGGGCTACGTCTACTACCCGAACGTCAACGTCGTTGAAGAAATGGCTGACATGATTTCCGCCAGTCGTTCTTTCCAGACCAACGCCGAAATGATGAACACCGCCAAAACCATGATGCAGAAGGTCCTGACCCTCGGTCAGTGATAAGGGGCGAGTCACATGAGCGTCACTAACACCACCGGCGGTTTGAGCCTCAACGAGATCCTCGCCAACTCTTCGGTCAAGACCAACACCACGACCGATGGCCTGGGCGCGGCAACCAGTGCGGCGACCGGCAAGAAGGAGCTGGGCAAGGATGCGTTCCTGCAACTGCTCGTGACCCAGCTGAAGAACCAGAACCCGCTGGAGCCCCAGGACAACGGCGAATTCGTGGCCCAATTGGCGCAGTTCAGCAGCCTGGAAGGCATCACCACGCTCAACCAGACCGTGAGTGGCATCGCCGGCAACTACAACTCGTCCCAGGCCCTGCAAGCTTCGTCCCTGGTCGGTCGCTCGGTCATCGCTCCGGGCGACAAGGCCGTGGTCGACACCTCCAAGAGCCTCAACGGCACGGTGGTGGTTCCGTCGGCGGTGTCGTCCCTCACGGTCAAGGTCATGGACAAGGATGGCAAGACCGTCCGCACCATCGACCTGGGCAGCCAGAAGGCCGGCAACTCGGCCTTCATCTGGGACGGCAAGAACGATGCGGGCACCACGGTTGAAGCGGGCACCTACACCTTCGCGGCCTCGACCACCATCGACGGCAAGGCCACGTCGCTGATCACCAACCTGCCGGCCACGGTCAGCAGCGTGACGATCAGCCAGACGGGCGGTGAGCTGATGCTCAACCTGGCCGGGCTGGGCAGCATTGCCCTGTCCAAAGTACAAACTATTGGTATGTAGAGCCGACTAACCGGCAAAAGGAGTCAACATGTCTTTCAACATCGGCCTTAGCGGTCTCTATGCAGCCAACAAACAGCTGGACGTGACCGGCAACAACATCGCCAACGTGGCGACCACCGGTTTCAAATCGTCCCGTGCGGAATTCGAAGACGTCTACTCGGCCACCAAGCTGGGCTCGGGCAGCAAGACCGTCGGCAACGGCGTGCGCCTGGCCAACGTTTCCCAGCAGTTCGGCCAGGGTGACGTGAACAACACTGGCAACGTGCTGGACATGGGTATCCAGGGCCAGGGCTTCTTTGTCCTGGATAACGACGGTTCGCTGAGCTACACCCGTGCCGGTACCTTCAAGACCGACAAGGAAGGCTTCATCACCAACAGCGATGGCACTGCACGCCTGCAAGGCTACGGCGTCGACGCCAACGGCAAGATCCTCAACGGTATCCTGACCGACCTGCGCATCGACACCTCGAACCTGCCGCCGCAAGCCACCAGCCTGGTTTCGTCGACCATCAACCTGAACTCGACGGCGACCCCGATCACCGCCGCGTTCAACCCGGCCGATACCGCCACCTTTACCAAGCAGTTCACCACGCCGATCTACGACACCCAGGGTAACCAGCACTCCATGGACCAGTACATGGTCAAGACTGCCGGCAACACCTGGAATGTCTATACCTTGATCGACGGTCGTAACCTGAACGGCAGCTTGCCGACCACGACCGGTGCCACCGCGCCAGTCCCTTCGACCATGAACTTCGATTCGAGCGGCAAGCTGACCTCGGTCACCACGCCGCCAGCGACGGTCAATAGCGACCTGGTACTGACCGGCTGGGTTCCTGGCACCGTGACCAACGGAACCTGGACTGCCAACGGCGCCGCCAGCGCGCCGACCATCACGATTTCCATGGGCAACACCACTCAGTTCAACGCCGACACCGCACGGTCGATTCCGGCCCAGAACGGCTACGCCACCGGCCAGATCACCAACCTGACCATCGATGGCAGCGGTGTATTGCTGGCGAACTTCAGCAACAACGAAACCAAGCCGATCGGCCAGATCGCCCTGGCCAGCTTCACCAACGAGCAAGGGCTGCAGCCAATAGGCGGCACCAGTTGGAAGGAAACCTTCGCCTCGGGTATCCCGGGCTACGATGCTCCGCAAACCGGCACCCTGGGTTCGATCGTCTCCAACTCCCTGGAAGAGTCCAACGTCAACCTGACCAACGAACTGGTCGAGCTGATCAAGGCGCAAAGCAACTACCAGGCGAACGCCAAGACCATCTCCACCCAGAGCACCATCATGCAGACCATCATTCAGATGACCTGATATCGATGGTTGCTTGAACGCTGCACAAGGAGCCCCTCCAAAGAGGGGCTTTTTTATGAGCTTCAGTTTTGTATTGCCTGGACCGGCCTCATCGCGAGCAAGCTCGCTCCCACACTGGATTTTCGGCGTTCACAAATCCTTGTGGGAGCGAGCTTGCTCGCGATGGGGCCGGCACAGGCGCCGACTTTCCTCCAGGCAAAAGAAAACCCCCGATAAACCAGCGGTCTATCGGGGGCTTCTTCAGCAGGCGCCTTTACACGCCCACCCGCTCAGCTTATTGGCAAGCTTCGCAATCCGGCTCGTCGATCGCGCAAGCCTTTGGCACGGGTGCCGGGCCGGCTGGCGCAGCCAGGACCGAATCGTCACCGTGGTTGCCGCCGCTGGAAACCGCGTTCAGCTTGCCGGTGTTGATGGTCGACTTCTCGGTGCTGGTGGCGGCCAGGGCACGGAGGTAGTAGGTGGTTTTCAGGCCACGGTACCAAGCCATGCGGTAGGTCACGTCCAGCTTCTTGCCCGAGGCGCCGGCGATGTACAGGTTCAGCGACTGAGCCTGGTCGATCCACTTCTGGCGACGGCTGGCAGCGTCGACGATCCACTTGGTGTCCACTTCGAACGCGGTGGCATAGAGCTCTTTGAGTTCTTGCGGGATGCGCTCGATCTGCTGCACCGAACCGTCGTAGTACTTCAGGTCGTTGATCATGACCGAGTCCCACAGGCCGCGGGCCTTGAGGTCGCGGACCAGGTACGGGTTGATCACGGTGAATTCGCCCGACAGGTTCGATTTCACGTACAGGTTCTGGTAGGTCGGTTCGATCGACTGCGACACGCCAGTGATGTTGGCGATGGTGGCGGTCGGTGCGATGGCCATGATGTTCGAGTTGCGGATGCCTTTCTGCACACGGGCACGAACCGGTGCCCAGTCCAGGGTTTCCTTCAGGTCGACGTCGATGTACTTCTCGCCACGCTGGGCGATCAGGATCTGTTGCGAGTCCAGCGGCAGGACGCCCTTGGACCACAGCGAACCCTGGAACGTCTCGTACGCACCGCGCTCGTCGGCCAGGTCGCAGGAAGCCTGGATCGCGTAGTAGCTGACCGCTTCCATGGACTTGTCGGCGAACTCGACCGCAGCGTCCGAACCGTACGGGATGTGCTGCAGGTACAGCGCGTCCTGGAAGCCCATGATGCCCAGGCCGACCGGACGGTGCTTGAAGTTCGAGTTCTTCGCTTGCGGCACCGAGTAGTAGTTGATGTCGATCACGTTGTCGAGCATGCGCACGGCGGTGTTCACGGTGCGTTGCAGCTTGGCGGTGTCCAGCTTGCCGTCGACGATGTGGTTCGGCAGGTTGATCGAGCCCAGGTTGCAGACCGCGATCTCGTCCTTGTTGGTGTTCAGGGTGATCTCGGTGCACAGGTTCGAACTGTGGACCACGCCCACGTGCTGCTGCGGGCTGCGCAGGTTGCACGGGTCCTTGAAGGTCAGCCATGGGTGGCCGGTCTCGAACAGCATCGACAGCATCTTGCGCCACAGGTCTTTGGCCTGGACGACTTTGAACAGCTTGATCTTGTTGTACTCGGTCAGGGCTTCGTAGTACTCGTAGCGCTCTTCGAAGGCCTTGCCGGTCAGGTCGTGCAGGTCCGGCACTTCGGACGGCGAGAACAGGGTCCACTTGCCGTCATCGAAGACGCGCTTCATGAACAGGTCAGGGATCCAGTTGGCAGTGTTCATGTCGTGGGTACGACGACGGTCATCACCGGTGTTCTTGCGCAGCTCGATGAACTCTTCGATGTCCATGTGCCAGGTTTCCAGGTAGGCACAGACCGCGCCCTTGCGCTTGCCGCCCTGGTTGACCGCGACGGCGGTGTCGTTGACCACTTTGAGGAACGGCACGACACCCTGGGATTTGCCGTTGGTGCCCTTGATGTACGAGCCCAATGCACGAACCGGGGTCCAGTCGTTGCCCAGGCCACCGGCGAATTTCGACAGCATGGCGTTGTCGTGGATCGCGCCGTAGATGCCCGACAGGTCATCTGGAACGGTGGTCAGGTAGCAGCTCGACAGCTGCGGACGCAGGGTGCCGGCGTTGAACAGCGTTGGCGTCGAGGCCATGTAGTCGAAGGACGACAACAGGTTGTAGAACTCGATCGCACGGTCTTCACGCTGTTTCTCTTCGATCGCCAGGCCCATGGCCACGCGCATGAAGAAGACCTGCGGCAGTTCGAAGCGCACGCCATCCTTGTGGATGAAGTAACGGTCGTACAGGGTCTGCAGGCCCAGGTAGGTGAACTGCTGGTCGCGCTCGTGGTTGATCGCCTTGCCGAGTTTTTCCAGGTCGAATTCGGCCAGGACAGGGTTCAGCAATTCGTACTCGATACCCTTGGCAACGTAGGCCGGCAGGGCCTTGGCGTACAGGTCGGCCATTTCGTGGTGGGTCGCGCTCTCGGCGACTTCCAGGAAGCTCAGGCCTTCGGCGCGCAGGGTGTCCATCAGCAGGCGGGCGGTGACGAACGAGTAGTTCGGCTCGCGTTCCACGAGGGTCCGCGCGGTCATCACCAGCGCGGTGTTGACGTCCTTGAGGGCAACGCCGTCATAGAGGTTCTTCAGGGTTTCGCGCTGGATCAGGTCGCCATCGACTTCTTCCAGGCCTTCGCAGGCCTCGGTGACGATGGTGTTCAGGCGGCCCATGTCCAGCGGCGCGAGGCTGCCGTCGGCGCGTGCGATGCGGATCGAGGGGTGGGCCTGGACCGGGGCGTCGGCTGGGGTGCGGGTGGCACGTTCCTTGGCGCGGGAGTCACGGTAGATCACGTAGTCGCGAGCGACTTTCTGCTCGCCGGCACGCATCAGGGCCAGTTCGACCTGGTCCTGGATTTCTTCGATGTGGATGGTGCCGCCCGACGGCATGCGACGCTTGAAGGTCGCGGTGACCTGCTCGGTCAGGCGGGCCACGGTGTCGTGGATTCGCGACGAAGCGGCAGCGGTGCCGCCCTCAACTGCGAGGAACGCTTTGGTGATGGCGACGGTGATCTTGTCATCGGTGTAGGGAACGACAGTGCCGTTACGCTTGATCACGCGCAGTTGGCCCGGCGCGGTGGCGGACAGATCCGGGCTCGAATCGGCGGCCAGCGGCGCGGTGCCCTGCGGGTTCTCGCGAGTTGTGTCGGTGTGCATGGGTGTCTCCACGTTCTCTATGTTTATTTGGGCACCATCACGGTGCCCACCGTTCCGTCCTGAAGCACTACAACCGACTGGCGCCGGGTATAACAACTTCGGGACAGTAGGACGCGGGCCACGGGCACCGCCTCCATCCGAAGTTCTTGGGTAACGAGCCTGGGCTCGAAACCGGGTTTGCCAGGGTGGCAGCAAGGCGCTGCAACACCCGTACCGTTCCGGTCGTTTTCGACCGTTCGAAACGGTTGCCATCCGCAGGGGCGGTCTGGACTTGGAAAACTGCGGTGTTGCAGAAGGACAGAGGCAAGAAAAGCGCTTGAATTCTCTGTCCGACTTGTGTTTGGTTTTTGGCCTGAAACCCTACATGTAGGGTTTTTTGCGCGGCGGGCTACAAGATAATGCGTTTTTGGGCGTGAATCAACGTGCTACCTGTGGATAAGCCTGTGCGTAATTTGTGTGCGAAACGTGGAACTGCTCTGTAGGCCGCGACCTAGCTGGAGCGAGCCTTTTTTCGATGTTTTTGACGACTCGAAAACAGCCCGAGGTTTTTTGCGGGCGCGGACGTTACCACACAAATCCAGCCCGACCGAACGCATTTGTCCGCTTGTTTTCTGCGAAGGTGGCGTTTATACAATCGGCCGGTGCATGGGCGTGTTTATCCTCCTCTTTCCATATGACAAAAGATGGAGGGGCGGTAGTCATTGTGGGAGCGAGCTTGCTCGCGATAGCGGATTCACATCCACATTTTTGTCGGCTGATACACCGCCATCGCGAGCAAGCTCGCTCCCACAGGGTTTGCGTTTTCCTTTATACCCACAAAAAGAAGAGGCCCCCCAGTGGAACAAGAAGCCTGGCAGATATTGATCGTCGAGGATGACCAGCGTCTCGCCGAGCTGACGCGCGAATACCTGGAAAGCAACGGCCTGCGCGTCGCCATCGAAGGCAACGGCGCGGTGGCGGCGCAGCGGATCATCGACGAGCAGCCGGACCTGGTCATTCTCGACCTGATGCTGCCCGGCGAGGACGGCCTGAGCATTTGCCGCAAAGTGCGCGAGCGCTACGACGGACCGATCCTGATGCTGACGGCGCGTACCGACGACAGCGACCAGATCCAGGGCTTGGACCTGGGGGCTGATGACTATGTCTGCAAGCCCGTGCGCCCGCGCCTGCTGCTGGCGCGCATCCAGGCCCTGCTGCGGCGCAGCGAACCGGAACCTGCCGTGCCACCGAAGCAGAGGCGCCTGGAGTTCGGTCCGTTGGTGGTGGACGACGCCTTGCGCGAAGCCTGGCTGCAGGGCAACGGCATCGAGCTGACGAGCGCCGAGTTCGATTTGCTCTGGCTGCTGGTCTCCAATGCCGGGCGCATCCTGTCCCGCGAGGAGATCTTCACTGCCCTGCGCGGTATCGGCTACGACGGCCAGGACCGCTCCATCGACGTGCGCATCTCGCGCATCCGTCCCAAGATCGGCGACGACCCCGACCACCCGCGCTTGATCAAGACCATCCGCAGCAAAGGCTACCTGTTCGTCCCCGAAGCTTGCGTAGACGCCGCTCCGTGAATTCGATCTTCCTGCGTATCTACGGCGGCATGTGCGCGGCACTGGTGTTGGTGGCGGTGCTTGGCGTACTGGCGCTGCACCAGCTCAACCAGACGCGCGGCGAGCAGTACCGCGAGCGCCTGGCCCACGGTACGTTTTCCTTGATGGCCGATAATTTGCGGCCGATGAATGACACCGAGCGTCGTCGGGCCCTGGCAGTGTGGGCGCGCCTGCTGGGCATCCCGCTGGAACTGCAGGTGCTCAGCCAGGCGGACCTCGACCTGGGCCAGCGCACCCGCGTCTTGCGCGGGCAGGTCCTGGTGGAGCAGACCGGGCCCCATGCGGCGAAGGTCTATCGGCTGGTCAGCGATGGCGAGCAACTGACGCTGGTCGGCGAAGTTCGCCAGATCAGCGAGCAACTGGCTCGGGCGACGATCTACCTGCTGGCCGACGAGCTGGTGCGTTACCCGGTGGCCGAGCAGCCCGAACGGCTGGCGCAGATCAAGCGCGACAAGGGCTTCGGTTTCGAGCTGAGCTTGATGACCGTCGACCAGGCGGACATGGACGAAGACCAGCGCCGTCGAGTCTCCGAGGGCGATACGGTGATGGCGCTGGGCAAGGGCGGTGACTCGATCCGGGTGTTCGCCGGGATGGTCGGCACCCCATGGGTCCTGGAAATCGGCCCGCTGTACCAGATGAATCCTTACCCGCCCGAATGGCTGGTGCTGATCGCGGCGTTGGGGTTGAGCCTGATCGGCCTGATCGTCTATCTGCTGGTGCGCCAGTTGGAACGACGTTTGCGCGGCCTGGAGTCAGCCGCCACACAGATCGCCCAGGGCAGCCTGGAAACCCGCGTCCCGGCGCGCGGCGCCGACTCGGTGGGGCGGCTGGCCTCGGCGTTCAATGGCATGGCCGAGCATCTGCAGCAATTGCTGGCGATCCAGCGGGAGCTGGTGCGTGCGGTGTCCCACGAATTGCGCACGCCGGTGGCGCGCCTGCGGTTCGGCCTGGAAATGCTCGGCAGCGCCAGCACGCCCCAGGCTCGGGACAAATACCTGGCCGGCATGGACCACGACATCGAGGACCTCGACCGGCTGGTGGATGAAATGCTGACGTATGCGCGTCTGGAGCAGGGCTCACCGGCGTTGAATTTCCAGCGATTGGACCTGGACGCGTTGGTCAACCAAGTCATCGAAGAATTGGGCCCCCTGCGGGCCGGGGTTACCGTGGAGCGTGGCCTGTGCCTGTCCGCAGCCGATTGCGACGGCGCCTGGGTCGAGGCCGAGCCGAGATTCCTGCATCGCGCCCTGCAGAACCTGGTGGGCAACGCGATGCGCCACGCCAAATCCCGGGTGACGGTGAGTTACCAGGTGGGCCAGTTGCGCTGCCGGATCGATGTCGAGGATGACGGACCGGGCGTGCCGGAGGCGGCCTGGGAGCGAGTCTTCAAGCCGTTCCTGCGCCTGGACGACAGCCGCGCGCGCGCCTCGGGTGGCCATGGATTGGGGCTGTCGATCGTGCGGCGGATCATTCACTGGCATGATGGCCGGGCCTTGATCGGCAAGAGCAAAAGCCTGGGCGGGGCGTGTTTCAGCTTGAGTTGGCCGAGGCATCAGGATCGGTCCTGAAAGGTGCAGCGCCTGTGCCTGCGTTTTCGCGAGCAGGCTCGCTCCCACATTTTGAAAATCCATATCATCTGTGGAAGCGGGCTTGCCCGCGAAGGCGGCATTCCAGGCAATACAAATCTCAGGCCTCGATTCCCACCAGGCTCAACAACTGCCCATCCTTCACCCCAAACTGCCCTTGCAACTCACTGCCATGACGCCATTCGGGCGACAGGTCGGTCAGCAGCCGCAGGCGCACTTGCCCACCGTGGGACCATTCCAGCACCTCGGCATGTTCGAAATAGAAACGCTTCCCGACGATTGGGTAGAGCGCCTTGAACAGGCTTTCCTTGACGGAAAAGGTCAGAGTCACCAGCAGTGCCCGGTCATCCCGCGAGAGGGATGCCATGCGCAGCAGTTCGGCGGGCGTGAGGATTTCCCCGGCCAGGCGCTCGGCGCGCTCCGGGTCGAGCAGGTTTTCCAGGTCCATGCCCAAGCCTTGCCAACGCTTTTTCTGCGCGACGATGGCCGCTGCCCGGCCGGTGCTGTGGGTGATCGAACCGCTGACATGGGCTGGCCAGACCGGAGCGCGGTCTTCGCCGATGGCAGGGATACAGGTGATCCCATCAAGCCGATGCAAGGCCGCCCGGGCGCAGATCCGCCCGGCGAGGAATTCCGCCTGGCGCTTGGCCACCGAGCGCTGGATGCTTTCCGGCTTTTCGATGGCGCTGCCAGGGAAATCAGCCGCGACGAGCAGCAGCGGATCGAAGCGAGTACTGAACAGCACCGTATCGGGCAAGGCGTCGGGCAGCAGCCAACGTTCATCCAGAGGCGAGCAGCAGGCGGGCAGGGCGGGGAGTGGGTTCATGCCCGGCATTTTGCCGGGTTGGCTTGAGGCTGGGTAGTGGGAAGACACGATGTGTCGGAGGATAGCTTTTGTGGCGAGGGAGCTTGCTCCCGCTGGGCCGGTCAGCGGCCCCAGGATTTTGCGGTTGCTGCGCAACCGAGCGGGAGCAAGCTCCCTCGCCACAGGAACGGTAAGGATCAGAAAATCTTCTTGAAGAACTTCTGCATGTCCGCCCAGGACTTCTGATCGGCTTCCTTGTTGTAGCCAATGTCCGGACCGCCATGTTCGCCGTGGCTCAAACGGTCGGCGTCGGGGTTGCTGAAGCCGTGCTTGGCGCCTTCGAGGCTGACGAACTTATAGTCGGCGCCAGCCTTGTCCATCTCGCTCTTGAACGCGGTGACGTTGTCTTTGGTGACCATGCTGTCCAGCGCGCCGTGCTCCACCAGGATCTTGGCCTTGACGCTGCCAGGAGTGGCCGGCGTGTTGGTGACCAGGGCGCCGTGGAAACTCACCACGCCAGCCAGCGGCACGCCTTGGCGCGCTGCGTCCAGCACTACCTTGCCACCGAAGCAGTAGCCGATGGCGGCGAGTTTGTCCGGATCGGTCTGGGGTTGTTTCTTCAGGAGGTCGAGCCCGGCCTGGAAGCGTGCGCTGGCTGCCTGGCTGTCCTTGAGCGCTGCCTGCATGAACGCCATGGCGTCCTTGGGATGCTCGGTGTTCTTGCCGTCGCCGTACATGTCGATGGCCAGGGCGCTGTAGCCAAGACCGGCGAGGTCACGGGCGCGGCGCTTGGAATAATCGTTCAGCCCCCACCATTCATGCACCACCACCACGCCCGGGCGCGGGCCCTTGACCGCGTCGTCGTAGGCGTAATAGCCGATCAGCTTCGTGCCGTCGGCACTGGTGTAGGGAATCTCCTGGGTCTGGATGGCGGCGTGGCTGGCGCCGCTCAAGGCCAGAAGTACAACAGCAAGCAACCTGCGCATGATCGATCTCCTTAAAAAGTGGTGCACACAGACTAGCCGATTCATTCAGCCGAGGTTCAGAGAACGTTCAAGGGGTGTTCAGGGAGCGATGGCTATCGTGGCTGCGACTTCACACAACCATTGCTTCACAAGGAACTTGATCATGACTGCTATGAAAAAACTGTTGCTGGCATTCACTGTACTGGGCGCCAGCGCCATGGCCCACGCCGATGACAACTTCGCCAGCCTGACCCTCGGCCAGACCAGCGACAAGGTCAAGAAATCCAACGCCCTGGACCAGAACCTGAACCATCCGAACGCCGACGGCGCGATCGCCAAGGACACCACCTACGGCCTGCGCCTGGGTCGGCAGAATGATCAAGGTCGCTACTACGCCACCTACGACAACGTATCGGGCAGCCACAACGGCATCAAGCTGCGCCAGGAAAACCTGTTGGGCAGCTATGACCTGTTCTATCCGGTTACCAGCAGCACCAAGCTGTTCGGCGGTGGCACGGCGGGCCTGACCAAATTGACCCAGGACTCGCCAGGCTTCAGCCGCGACACCGACATCGGCTACGCGGTGGGCTTGCAAGGCGGTGTCCTGCAACAGATTTCACAAAACACCTCGGTGGAACTGGGGTACCGTTACCTGCGCAGCAATGCCAGCACCGAGATGAGTCCGCACGGTGGCGCCAAGGTTGGCTCGTTGGACCTGACCAGCAGCGCCCAGACCTATCTGTCGGCGAACTACACCTTCTAGGCTTTGTACGAAAAGTGCCTGCGCGATGATCATGCTGCGTTGAAAACAGGCTCGGAATGCTCATTTACCACCCGTAAAGTCGAGCGCGACCCCGAGCGTTCCTCGCCTGTTTTCGCCTTGTTTGACATGGCTGTTCTGAATCGCCTGGGAGAGGCCCATGAAACTATTGGTTGTCGAAGACGAAGCGCTGTTGCGTCATCACCTGCAAACCCGGCTCACCGACAGCGGCCATGTGGTGCAGGCCGTGGCCAATGCCGAGGAGGCCCTGTATCAGGTCCGCGAATTCAATCATGACCTGGCGGTGATCGACCTCGGCTTGCCAGGCATCAGCGGCCTGGAGTTGATTCGCCGGCTGCGCTCACAGGACAAGACGTTCCCGATCCTGATCCTCACCGCCCGCGGCAACTGGCAGGACAAGGTCGAAGGCCTTGCCGCCGGGGCGGACGACTATGTGGTCAAGCCCTTCCAATTCGAAGAGCTGGAGGCCCGGCTCAATGCCTTGCTGCGACGTTCCAGTGGCTTCACCCAGTCGACCATCGTCGCCGGGCCATTGCTGCTGGACCTCAACCGCAAGCAGGCGTCCCTCGGCGAAGAACCCCTCGCATTGACGGCCTATGAATACCGCATCCTTGAATACCTGATGCGCCACCATCAGCAGGTGGTCGCCAAGGACCGCTTGATGGAGCAACTGTACCCGGATGACGACGAGCGCGATCCCAATGTCATCGAGGTATTGGTGGGCCGCTTGCGCCGCAAACTGGAGGCCCCGGCCGGCTTCAAGCCGATCGACACCGTGCGGGGCCTGGGTTATCTGTTCAACGAGCGCTGCCAGTGATTCGTTCGCTGCGACTGCGCTTGATGCTGGCCGCCATGACCCTGGCGGCGCTGTTCATGCTGGCCTTGTTGCCGGCGATGCAGGGGGCGTTCAGCCTGGCCCTGCAGGAATCCATCGAACAACGCCTGGCCTCGGATGTGACCACGCTGATTTCCGCCGCCCGGGTGGAAAATGGTCGATTGAAGATGCCAGCGCAACTGCCGGATGAGCGCTTCAACCTCGCCGATGCCCGACTGCTGGGCTACATCTATGATCGCGACGGCAACCTGGTCTGGCGCTCGAAGGCGACCCAGGAAGAACACATCAACTACGCGCCGCGTTATGACGGCCAAGGCAACCAGTTCGCGCGTATCCGCGAGGACAACGGCCAGGAATTCTTCGTCTATGACGTCGAGGTCAAGCTGCTCGGCGGCCAGAGCGCGGCGTTCAGTATCGTCACCTTGCAGCCGGTGCGTGATTACGAACTGACCTTGCAAGGGCTGCGGGACAATCTCTACCTTGGCTTTGGTGCAGCCTTGGTGGTGCTGCTGGCGCTGTTGTGGATCGGCCTGACCTGGGGGTTGCGCGCCCTGCGGCGCCTGAGCCAGGAACTGGACGAAATCGAAGCGGGTACCCGGGAAAGCCTGAGTGCGGCACACCCTCGGGAGCTGTTGCGCCTGACGGGCTCGCTTAACCGGTTGTTGCACAGTGAGCGGGAACAGCGTAGCCGCTACCGCGATTCCCTCGATGACCTGGCCCACAGCCTGAAAACCCCGCTGGCCGTGTTGCAGGGCGTCAGCGAAGACATGGCCCGGCGCCCGCAGGACCGTGGGCAGGCTTGGGTGCTGCAGACCCAGATCGAACGCATGAGCCAGCAGATCGGCTACCAATTGCAACGGGCCAGCCTGCGCAAAAGCGGGCTGGTGCGCCACCAGGTGCGTCTGCGCCCGGTCCTGCAGAGCCTGTGCGACACCCTCGACAAGGTCTATCGCGACAAGCGCGTCCAGGTCCATTTCGATTTGCCGGAGCACTGCCAGGTGCCGATTGAACAGGGCGCCCTGCTGGAGATGCTTGGCAACCTGCTGGAAAACGCCTATCGGCTGTGCCTGGGTGAAGTGCGGGTCAGCGTGCACCAGACCCTCGGCGGTACGGAGTTGAGCGTCGAGGACGATGGCCCAGGCGTACCGCCGGACCAGCGTGCGCGGATTCTCCAGCGAGGCGAACGGTTGGATCGCCAGCATCCGGGGCAGGGGATCGGGCTGGCGGTGGTCAAGGACATCATCGAGAGCTATGGCGCGCGTTTGACCTTGGGGGATTCGGAATTGGGCGGGGCGGCGTTCCGGATTCTGTTTCCGGTGGTTTGACTGGAATATTTCCAGTGTTTTTTACGGGCCCCTGTGGCGAGGGGATTTATCCCCGCTGGGCTGCGAAGCGGCCCCCTGCATTCTGTCTGACACACCACCGCCACCCATTTGGGGCTACTGCGTAGCCCAGCGGGGATAAATCCCCTCGCCACAGGGCAGCACACCACAGAAGTGGGATATCCCCCATCAGTTTTCCAACTCCCGATAAGCCCCCGGCGTCACCCCCGTCCACTTCTTGAACGCCCGATGAAACGCCGACGGCTCCGAGAACCCGAGCTGCTCGGCAATCTGCTGCAACGACAGATCCGCCCGTCCCAAATGGTAGATGGCGATATCCCGCCGCAGTTGATCCTTGAGCTCCTGGAAGCTGGTGCCTTCTTCGCGTAGGTGCCGGCGCAGCGTCTGGGAACTGATGTGCAGATGCGCGGCGACGGTGTCCAGGTCGGGCCAGTGCGCCGTGTCGCGGCTGAGCAGGCGGCGCAGTTGGCTGCTCAGGCTGCGGCCATCATCCGGGCGCGAGAGCAGGTCGGCAGGTGAGCGCTCGAGAAAATGCTTGAGCGTTCGCTCGTCCTGGAGCAGCGGCATGTCCAGGTAGCGCCCGTGAAACAACAGGCTGGTCCGTCGAGCCTCGAATACCAGCGGGCAGGGGAACAGCAGGTCGTATTCCGCGCCGTGGGCAGGCTTGGCATAGCTGAAGGTCGCCTGCTCCAGGCCGATTCGCTGGCCGATCAGCCAACTGCCGAGGCGATGCCAGATGACCAGCAGGCTTTCTGTCAGGAAATGATCGGGATCGCGCAGCGTCGACTCATCCAGGCTCAACCGGACCCGTTCTCCTTCGGTGTCCAGTACCAGGCTCGGTGCATCGGGAAACAGGCTGTAGAAGAGCAGGCCGCGTTGCAGGGCTTTGCCCAGGGTCCGACAGTGGATCAACGTGTGACACATCATGGCAAACGTCCCGGGTTTACTCGCGGCCCGGCCAAATCCGAGGAATTCATCCTCCAGATCCGCCCATAGCGCCTGCAACAGCCGGGCGAACTGCTCCGGGGCGATTCGCGCTCGCGGTTCGTCGAGCAGTTCCGGGCTGATGCCCAATTGTTGCAGCAGGGGAAAGTAGTCAAACCCGTGCCGGCGCGCGCCGCCCAGGGCTGCGCGGGCGAAGTGGCTGGCGATCGTGCGTTGGCGCATGGCTCAAATCCGTCCGTTAAGCCGGCGATGGTAGCAGGGCGTCCGGGCTGGACAAGGCGGATATCCGCCAAATCCAGGAGTGAGAAACGGCGTCTTGGCGGAAATCCGCCATCCTTCTTCGCCTGTTTAACCGACGACGAATAAACAAAAGCGTTCTGCAACGGGGGTTGTAGGGCATTTCCTCAAAATGGCACGGGCCTTGCGATGCCCTGTGCAGGTCTGCCGCGTGCAGCCGACAAAACAAATCCCTCCAGTGCAGGAGGGTTCGCAATTGAGGTGTCGTGGACAACAGGTGGATGTTGTCACACGGGACTCTTGAGGAAGGTTTGCCATGACGACTCGTCAGCCACTGTACAAATCCCTGTATTTCCAGGTGATCGTAGCCATTGCCATCGGCATTTTGCTCGGTCACTTCTACCCGCAGACCGGCGTTGCCCTCAAGCCGTTCGGTGACGGGTTCATCAAACTGATCAAGATGGTCATCGCCCCCATCATCTTCTGCACCGTCGTCAGCGGCATCGCTGGCATGCAGAACATGAAATCGGTCGGCAAGACCGGCGGCTACGCGCTGCTGTACTTCGAAATCGTTTCCACCATCGCCCTGCTGATCGGCCTGGTCGTGGTCAACATCGTGCAACCGGGCAACGGCATGCACATCGACGTGTCGACCCTGGACACCAGCAAGATCGCCGGTTTCATTTCTGCCGGTAAAGACCAGAGCATCATTGCCTTCATCCTCAACGTGATCCCGAACACCATCGTCGGTGCGTTCGCCAACGGCGACATCCTGCAAGTGCTGATGTTCTCGGTGATCTTCGGTTTTGCCCTGCATCGCCTGGGTGCCTACGGCAAGCCGGTGCTGGACTTCATCGATCGCTTCGCCCACGTGATGTTCATCATCATCAACATGATCATGAAGCTGGCGCCGCTCGGTGCGTTCGGTGCCATGGCCTTCACCATCGGCGCCTACGGTGTCGGTTCGCTGGTGCAACTGGGCCAGCTGATGATCTGCTTCTACATCACCTGCGTGGTGTTCGTGCTGGTGGTGCTGGGCGCCATCTGCCGCGCCCATGGCTTCAGCGTCGTCAAACTGATCCGTTACATCCGTGAAGAGCTGCTGATCGTGCTGGGCACGTCCTCCTCGGAATCGGCCCTGCCGCGCATGCTGATCAAGATGGAGCGCCTGGGTGCCAAGAAATCCGTGGTTGGCCTGGTGATCCCGACTGGCTATTCGTTCAACCTCGACGGTACCTCGATCTACCTGACCATGGCCGCGGTGTTCATCGCCCAGGCCACCGATACCCCGATGGACCTGACTCACCAGATCACCCTGCTGGCGGTGCTGTTGTTGTCCTCCAAAGGTGCGGCTGGCGTGACCGGTAGCGGCTTCATCGTGCTGGCGGCCACCCTGTCGGCCGTGGGCACCTTGCCGGTGGCCGGCCTGGCACTGATCCTGGGCATCGACCGCTTCATGTCCGAAGCCCGCGCCCTGACCAACCTGGTGGGCAACGCCGTTGCCACGATCGTGGTCGCCAAGTGGGTCAAGGAGCTGGACGAAGACCAGTTGCAGACCGAACTGGCTTCCGGTGGCCGTGGCATCTCCGATGTCCGTGAAGAAGACGACGTGGTTGCAGCGGCTGATACCGCAGTGCCCGTGAAGTAATCTTCGGCTTGTCACGAAAAACCCGCTTCGGCGGGTTTTTCGTTGGGCGCTATTTATCGGCAGACTGGCGCTGGGCCCTGTAGGAGCTGGCGTAGCCTGCGATCTTTTGATCTGTCGCTTGAGATTCAAGCGTTTGGGGAAAGATCGCAGCCTCGTTGCACTCGGCAGCTCCTACGCAGCTCCTACGCAGCTCCTACGCAGCTCCAATGCAGCTCCAATGCAGTTTCCACGTAGCAGCTCCTCCAGGGTCCAGCGGGAGCAAGCTCCCTCGCCACCATGAAGTTGCGCTGAGCATAATTCTCAGCCCAAACGCTTCCCTTGGTAATTGCCCCACCGCCAGCCCCTGCCTAGTCTTGGATGCACATTCAAAGCGGAGATCTTCCATGCAAGGTCCATTGGCATCGCTCAAGGTTCTGGATTTTTCGACCCTATTGCCAGGGCCGTTCGCCTCGCTGTTGCTGGCGGACATGGGCGCCGAGGTGCTGCGCATCGAATCGCCGGACCGTCCGGATCTGCTGCGGATCCTGCCGCCCCACGACCAGGGCGTCTCGGCCAGCCATGCCTACCTCAACCGCAACAAGCGCAGCCTGGCGCTGGACCTCAAGCAGCCGGCGGCGCTGGAGATCATCAAACGGCTATTGGCCGACCATGACATTCTGTTGGAACAATTCCGCCCCGGTGTGATGGAGCGGTTGGGCCTGGGGTATGAAGCGCTGAAAGCGATCAATCCGCGGCTGATCTACGTGTCGATCACCGGCTACGGCCAGACGGGGCCCTACAAGGACCGCGCCGGCCATGACATCAACTACCTGGCCCTGGCGGGTCTGGCCAGCCATACCGGCCGTGCCGACAGCGGCCCGTTGCCGCTGGGGATCCAGGCGGCAGACATCGCTGGCGGTTCGCTGCATGGGGTGATCGGGCTTTTGGCGGCGGTGATCGCCCGTCAGCAGAGCGGGCAGGGCCAGCACTTGGACGTGAGCATGACCGATTGCGTTTTCAGCCTGAATGCCTTGGCCGGTGCCGGTTACCTGGCTTGCGGCGTGGAGCCGGCGCGGGAAAATCACGTGCTGAACGGCGGTAGCTTTTATGATTATTACCGCACCCGCGATGGCCGCTGGATGTCGGTGGGCAGCCTGGAGCCGGCTTTCCTGCAGGCATTGTGCGAAGCGCTGGGGCGACCGGAGCTGGCAGCGCAGGGATTGTCGTCCGAGCCTGGGCAACAACACCTGCTGAAACGGGAGCTGCAGACCGAATTCGAAAAATACGATTTCACTGAGCTCCGGACGATGTTCGCCAAGGTCGATGCCTGCGTCGAGCCGGTGCTGGGGCTGGACGAGGCGCTTGAGCATCCTCAGTTGAAAGCTCGGGACCTGGTCACCCAAGTGCCCCGTGGTGATGGCTCGCGACAGCCGCAGATCGCCTGTCCGTTGAAGTTTTCCGAAGGGCTGCCCGGGCCGCGGCATATCGGCGCGAGGCTGGGGGAGCATACGGACCAGGTATTGGGGGCGTTGGGGTTCAGTGCGGAGCGGATCAATCAATTTCGCAGTGACAGGGTGGTTGTGTAGCGACCGTCAGGGCCCTATCGCGAGCAAGCTCGCTCCCACAGGGGATTAATGTCGGTCACGGATCCAGTGTGGGAGCGAGCTTGCTCGCGATGAGGCCAGTCCAAACACTACAAAAAGCACTATTCGACCCGCGTCTCCCCACTAAACACCAAGGTATTGCGACAACTGCGGCACAAATACCGCCGCCCCTGACGCACCAGGCGGTGGCGCTGGGCCGTGAACGGGAAATCGCTGCCGTCGCACGGGCATTTATAAATGTAGCGGGTCGCGGTGCGGCGTTTGATCTCGTAGGTGTGGCAACGGTTGGGTGGCAGTTCGTAGACCCCACGCATGATCAGTTGCCATTCCTCGCCATGGGCCTGGATACGGTCGCCAAATAGCTGATGGGCAATCAGGTGCGCCACTTCGTGGGCAACGGTCTGCTTGAGGAAGTCTTCGGCGTTTTCCTGGTACAGCTGTGGGTTGAAGCGCAGCAGGTTTTCATGCAAATGCGCGACGCCGGCTTTCTGGCCGCGCAACTTGAGGCTGACCACCGGGCGCTTGAAAGGACGTTTGAAAAAGGATTCGGCTTGTTGGTAACACTCTTCGACGCGGGTATTGAGTTGCTCGAGCATGCTTTACGGGTCTCCAGAAAGGCGAGTATGCCGCAAGCGCTGGCCGTTGCGAATCGCCCAGGTGCCCAGTGGTCGTCCCGGCAGATCCCGAGACAGAGGAAGGCCGCCTTGCGGCGGCCTGTGGTGGCAGATCGTTTTTTTGTTGGAGAGCCTCAATCCTTCAATTGGTATAGACCGGACCCACGCCCAGCCCCCAGACAATCACCGTGAACGCCATGATAGCCACCAGCACCACCAGGCCCACGGCAAGCACCGAGCTGGAAAACAGGAAGCCTTCGTCCTGGGGAATGTTCATGAACGTCGGCAGGCCTACGTACAACAGGTAGACGGTGTAGCAGATCGCCGCAGTGCCGACGATCATCCCCAGCCACATGTGGGGATAGAGCGCCGCCAGGCCACCAATGAACAATGGCGTCGCGGTATAGGTGGCAAACGCGACACACCGGGCCAGGCTCGGGCTGGCGTCATAGGTGCGGGCCATCCAGTGAATGAACGCCCCCATCACCGCCACGCCGCCCAACATGGCCAGGTAGGACATGATGGTCATCCACAGCGCGCTTTCCTGGGTGAGCATGACCGGTGGACGATTGCCGATGACCCATCCCACCTGCGTGGTACCGATGAACGCCGACACCGCCGGGATGGCCGCCAGGATCAACGTGTGGGTGAGGTACATGTGGCTGATGCTTTCCTCCTGATCGCCACGGATTTCTTTCCATTCTTGATCAGGGTGGGTAAAGAGCCCCACGACATGATGGATCATAGTCAGTCACTCCTTTGTTATTGCCATCGCCCCCCAACGGAGCGCCTACGGGCCAAGTGGCCGGGTAAGTTAAGGTCTGTAAGTGTGTGCGACCTTATGCCGCAGTATAGGAAGGAGTGGCCGTCAGGGGGATAGCGTGCTTAGAGCAAATCGCGCTGTAGGCGAGACGGCTGATAGCTAAAAGCCTCAAGCCGCAAGCTGCAAGGAGAAGCGCCGCGCCCGGCTTGCAGCTTGTGGCTTGTAGCTTGCCGCTGCTTGAAAAGCTAAAATGCCGGCCTTTCGTCACACCTCACGGATTTCGCGTCATGGGCACTCTTACGGTCAACCAGAACAAACTGCAAAAGCGCCTGCGCCGCCTGGCCGGTGAGGCGGTCGCCGACTACAACATGATCGAGGACGGCGACAAGGTCATGGTCTGCCTGTCCGGCGGCAAGGATAGCTACACCTTGCTCGACGTGCTGATGTATCTGCAGAAGGTTGCACCGATCAAGTTCGACATCGTCGCGGTGAACATGGACCAGAAGCAGCCCGGGTTCCCCGAGCATGTGCTGCCGGCCTACCTCGAGTCGCTGGGCGTGGAATATCACATCGTCGAGAAAGACACCTATTCGGTGGTCAAGGAACTGATTCCCGAGGGCAAGACCACCTGCTCGCTGTGCTCACGCCTGCGCCGCGGGACGCTCTACACCTTCGCCGACGAGATCGGCGCGACCAAGATGGCCCTGGGTCATCACCGCGACGACATCGTCGAGACGTTCTTCCTGAACATGTTCTACAACGGCTCGCTCAAGGCCATGCCACCCAAGCTGCGTGCCGACGACGGGCGCAACGTGGTGATTCGCCCGTTGGCCTATTGCAACGAGAAGGACATCCAGGCCTATTCGGATTTCAAGCAATTCCCGATCATTCCCTGCAACCTGTGCGGCTCCCAGGAAAACCTCCAGCGCCAAGTGGTCAAGGAGATGCTCCAGGAATGGGAACGCAAGACTCCGGGGCGTACCGAGAGCATTTTCCGCGGCTTGCAAAACGTCATCCCGTCGCAACTGGCGGACCGCAACCTGTTCGATTTTACCAACCTGCGCATCGATGAAAACGCCACGCCGCGGTTCGTCAATGTGGTGAATCTCTGACGGCTCCAACCTTTTTTCTTCACGGCGCGGTGGCCTGTGTGGCCTGTTCGTTAGTTCAACTTCGGATGCCAGAAGTCCATAGCCAAGGCGCTGTGACGAGTCATAGCCCGCTATGGCGAGGAGCAGCAACGCAGGATATGGGCTCCTGGCGCCGAAGTTGACTAACAGAACGGGCCATACAGGCCACTTAGAGCGCCGTTTTCGTTTCCGACCCCAGGAGAGGGCATGCGCGATTACAAGTGGCTGCACGAGTATTGTCTGAACCGCTTCGGTTCGGCGGCTGAACTGGAAGCCCGTCTGCCGGTGCCCAAGACCCCGGCGCAACTGCGCAAGATCAGCGACGACCGCTACCTCTCGACCATGGCCCTGCGGGTCTTCCGCGCCGGGCTCAAGCACAGCCTGGTGGACGCCAAGTGGCCGGCGTTCGAAGAGGTGTTCTTCAAGTTCGACCCGGAGAAAGTCGTGCTGATGGGTGCCGAGCACCTGGAGCGATTGATGCAGGATACGCGGATCATCCGCCACCTGGGCAAGCTCAAGAGTGTGCCGCGCAACGCGCAGATGATATTGGACGTGGCCCATGAAAAGGGTAGTTTCGGCGCGCTGGTCGCCGACTGGCCGGTGACTGACATCGTCGGCCTGTGGACCTACCTGAAAAAGCACGGCCATCAACTGGGCGGCCAGTCGGCACCGCGTTTCCTGCGAATGATGGACAAGGATACCTTTTCGACCAGTTATGACGTCGTGGCGGCGCTCAATGCCCAGGACATCATCGACAAAGTCCCCACCAGCCAGCGGGACCTGGCGACGGTGCAGAATGCTTTCAACCAGTGGCATGAAGAAAGTGGCGGGCGGCCGATGTCGCAGATATCGATGATGCTGGCTTACACAGTGAATCATTGAGACCGCGTAGCGCCCATCGCGAGCAAGCTCGCTCCCACAGGGAATTTTCAGCGTTCAAAAACCCAGTGTGGGAGCGAGCTTGCTCGCGATAGCGGTGTATCAGGCGACGGAGATCTCTCCCTCGCCCGCCAACCTTCGATTCAACTGAAACCGCCAGCGCACATACAGCAACGCCGAGCAGAACACCGCCACGCTCGCCGCCATTTCCAGCACGCCGAACCACTGCCGGTTCGGGTCGTACGCGGCCAATGCGCCCTTGATGAAATACAGATTCACCACGAAACACATCCAGGAATGCCCGCGGGCGCTGCCGATGAGCATGCCTGGCGCGAGGATCAACAGCGGCACCAGCTCGATCAGCAGGATCACCCAAGGGCGCGCGCCGTGCAGGTCGGCGATCAGCAGGTAGTACGCACTGAGCAACCCCACCAAACCGAAGAAGCACAGCAGGCTGAGCGTGCGGGCGATGCGTACGCGCGGTTCCAGCCAGTGGATGGGCGGCAGGATCTTGGGCTTTTTAGCCACGGCCGTTCTCCAGCAATAGAGCGGTTTTCGCCAGGCGCAGGCCCAAGGCCCTGCACAGCTCGACTTCATGGGCGTTCAAGCCGCTTTTGCCGTCGGCGCCGGCGTGATGGCTCGGGCCGTAGGGCGTACCGCCACCCAGGGTGTCGATCAGGGCTGATTCGCTGTAGGGCAGGCCGGTGATCAACATGCCGTGGTGCAGCAGGGGCAACATCATCGACAACAGCGTGGTTTCCTGGCCGCCATGCAGGCTGGCGGTGGAGGTGAACACGCCGGCCGGCTTGCCCACCAGGGCGCCGGTCAGCCAGAGGTTACTGGTGCCGTCGAGGAAGTATTTGAGCGGCGCGGCCATGTTGCCGAAACGGGTCGGGCTGCCCAAGGCCAGGCCGGCGCAGTGCTTCAGGTCATCGAGCGTGGCGTACAGCGGGCCCTGTTCCGGGATATCCGGCGACACCGCTTCGCATTCCGTGGAAATCGCCGGCACGGTACGCAACCTGGCTTCCAGCCCGGCCTGCTCGACGCCCCGGGCAATTTGCCGGGCCATTTCGTTGGTGGAACCGCTGCGGCTGTAATACAACACCAGGATGTACGGCGCAGTCACGGCAGGATCTCCAGGATCTTCTCCGGCGGACGGCCGATCACGGCTTTTTCACCGGCTTCGAGGATCGGCCGTTCCATGAGTTTCGGGTGGGCGACGATGGCGGCGATCAGATCGTCCTCGGCCAGGTTTTCGTCGGCCAGGTTCAGGGTCTTGTACTCGTCCTCGCCCGTGCGCAGCAATTGTCGCGCGCCGATTTCGAGCTTGCCCAGCAGGCGCTTGAGCTGCGCGGCGTCCAGCGGGGTTTCCAGATAGCGGACGACGGTGGGCGCCAGGCCACGGGCTTCCAACAGTTCCAGCGCACCGCGGGATTTCGAGCAGCGCGGGTTGTGATAAAGCGTCAGATCAGTCATGAGCGGGTCGCATCTTGCGTAAGGTGGCGGCTATTCTACTGTGCAGCGAGGCGCCTAGCACCTGATGGGCGGCCAGCGTTCACATTTCAGGCAAGGATTGGCACATGACAAGGCGATTGGCGGCGGCAATGACATTCATCGGCATTTTATTGCTCGCCGGCTGTGGAAACGATTACGGCGTGGATCAGCACGGCCAGCCCATTGCTTCGCAACGGTTGGACAAACAATGGGTGGTGCTCAATTACTGGGCCGAGTGGTGCGCGCCATGCCGCACTGAAATTCCGGAATTCAATGCCTTGGCCGAACAGCTCAAGGGACGGAACGTGGGGGTGTTCGGCGTCAACTTCGATCAGGTACAGGGCGAGGAACTCAAGAGTGCCAGCGACAAGATGGGCATTCATTTCACCGTGCTGGCCCGTGACCCGGCCGAGATCTTCGACCTTCCACGCAGCGAAGGACTGCCGGTGACCTACATCATCGATAACCAAGGCAAGGTGCGTGAGCAGTTGCTGGGCGAGCAGACGGCGGCGGGGGTGATGGCCAGGCTTGAGGCGTTGCAGGCACTGTAGGAGCCGTAGGAGCTGCCGAAGGCTGCGATCTTTTGATCTTTCCCAAGACACTTGAGTCTCAAGCGAAAGATCAAAAGATCAAAAGATCAAAAGATCGCAGCCTTCGGCAGCTCCTACGGTGCAGTCCAGCGGGAGTGAGTCCTGGCCGCGAGCCTCAGCCTTCTTCCAACCACCAGCGCAGCGGCTTGCCCTGGGCGGGCCAGAAACGCATCTGTTCGATGGGCGAAACGTCCCAGCGCTCTACCTTCTCCAGCGCCTGCAGGAAACGGGTCTCCTGCTCCATGACCGCCGGGGCGCAGCGTTTGCGGGTACTGCCAACCTTGCCGAAACTCAACCGATGGCCTTCCAGGGTATACGGTGCGAACCAGTGGTTGCAGCCGGCATTGCCATAGGCCCGGCCATCATCGCCGAGGGTGATGGTCAGGTGGCTGTAGTCCATCAACGGCCGCTCGCCGATCCATTCAAGGATGTAGCTGCGGTTTTGCTGCAGTTGCACCGGCTCGCCGGCACAACCCAGCAGGCCGGTGCCGATCAGCGCGGCCAGGACCAGGCGTTTCATCAAGCGGCTTCCTGGCATTGAGGGCACAGGTGTTTTTCGCCGACGGTCGTCCAGCCCAACTCGGCGATGCGCGCAGTAGCGGCTGGCTTCTGGGCCTTGGTGCCAAGCTTGGCATCGACGGCGAACTCGAAGCTCAGTTCCTTGGCGCAACGGTCGCAATTGACCTGCCAGGTGTGGATTGCCAGTTCACCGAACACCGGGCCGGTGGTCATGGCAGTCCATTGGCCCATCGGCTTGAGCAGATGGCGAACGGTGTCCACGGTCAGGCGCATGGACAGGTCCTTGCTGCCCTTGAGGGTAACCAGCAATACATCGTTGGCCTGGATCGAACCGCCGTTGCCGGTGACCTGGTAGCGACCCGGCGCCAGGGCGCGGACCTCGGTCAAGGTGTGCTGTGGGTTCATCAGGGTGTAGCGGAAATCGTGTTCGGCCATGGGTCCTCCAAATAGGCGCGACATGCTAGCACGGGGCATGGCTTGGGCATGGACTCGATGAAAGGCTGGCCGACGAAACTCCATCCATCCCTTGTGGGAGCCTGCTCGCGAAAGCGGTATATCAGTCGGCAATGATGTCAGCTGACACACCGTATTCGCGAGCAGGCTCGCTCCCACAGGGAGGCTAGTTGGCTATCAGGTTCTGCGGCGCGCCGGCGGCCCAGGCCGCGATATTGTCCAAGGTGGTGGTGGCGATCGCCGCCAAGGCTTCCCGAGTCAGGAAGGCCTGGTGCGCGGTCACGACGACATTGGGAAAGGTCAGCAGCCGTGCGAGAACGTCGTCCTGCAACGGCAGGTCGGAGCGGTCTTCGAAGAAGAGTTGGGCTTCTTCCTCGTAGACATCGAGTCCCAGATACCCCAACTGGCCGCTTTTCAACGCTTCGATCAGCGCCGGCGTGTCCACCAGGCCGCCGCGACCGGTGTTGATCAGCATCGCGCCGCGCTGCAGGGTTTCCAGGGAGCGGGCATTGATCAGGTGTCGGCTCTGTTCGTTGAGTGGGCAGTGCAGGCTGACGATTTGCGCATGCGCCAGCAAATCATCCAAGGGCACATACCGGACGCCCAGGGCTTCGACCTGGGGATTGGGATAAGGGTCGTACGCCAGCAACTGGCAGCCGAAGCCGGCCATGATCCGGGCGAAGGTCGCGCCGATCTGGCCGGTACCGACCACGCCCACCGTCTTGCCCACCAGGTCGAAACCGGTCAGCCCGTTGAGGCTGAAATTGCCATCCCGGGTGCGGTTGCAGGCCCGGTGCAGGCATCGGTTGAGCATCATGATCAACGCCACCGCGTGTTCGGCCACGGCGTGGGGCGAGTAGGCCGGCACCCGGACGATGCTCAATCCCAGGCGTTTGGCGGCGGGCAGGTCGACATGGTTGTAGCCGGCCGAACGCAGGGCGATCAGCCGCGTGCCGCCTTCAGCCAGACGTTCCAGCACCGGGGCGCTGAGATCGTCGTTGATGAAGGCGCACACCACCTCGTGCCGTTCGGCCAGGGCCACGGTGTCGAGGTTCAGGCGTGCGGGTTGAAACTGCAGCTTCAGGTTGGCAGGTACGGGCGCATTGCTGAAACTGTCGCGGTCATAGGTCTGGCTGCTGAAAAGAATGGCGCGCATGGCGGCCTCCTGGCAAAAAAACAAGCCCGTAGGAACGTAGGACCGTAGGACCGTAGGAGCTGCGTAGGAGCTGCGTAGGAGCTGCGTAGGAGCTGCCGAGTGCAACGAGGCTGCGATCTTTCCCAGAACACTTGAATCTCAAGCGAAAGATCAAAAGATCAAAAGATCAAAAGATCGCAGCCTCGTTGCCCTCGGCAGCTCCTACAGTCCGGGGTCGGAGCGTGGATTTTCAGTGATTCCGATTTCCAGGGTATTGCCCTGGATCAGGCACTGATACGCGCCTCACTGGCCAGGCGATCGATGGCGCGCTCCAGGTCCTCAAGGGCCGCCGCCGCTTTGGGATCCTGCTGTTTGAGCAGGGTTTCGCTGCGCTGGCAGGCCGCGCGCAATTGCGGTACGCCGCAATAGCGCGTGGCACCGTGCAGACGGTGGACCCGTTCGATCAGGGCGTTGTGATCGTTGGCTTCGCTGGCCTGGCGAATCGCTTCGCGGTCGGCTTCCAGCGAGGCCAGCAGCATAGCCAGCATGTCTGCTGCCAGATCGGCCTTGCCCGCGGCCAGCCGCAAGCCTTCTTCGTGATCGAGTACCAGCAGCTCTCCGCTGCCATGGCCGTCCCAGCCTCGGTCCGGCACTTGGTTGCGCAAGGCCAGGCCGGTCCACTTGAGCACGACCTGGGCCAGTTGCCGCTCGCTGATGGGCTTGGTCAGGTAGTCATCCATGCCGCTTTGCAGCAAGGCGCGTTTCTCGTTGGCCATGGCGTGGGCGGTGAGGGCGACGATCGGCAGCGGCGAGCAGTGCCGCTCGCTTTCCCACTGGCGAATCGTCTCGGTGCTCTGGCGACCGTCCATGCCGGGCATCTGCACGTCCATCAAGACCAGGTCGAAGGTTTCCTTCTGCACGGCCTTGACCGCTGCGTAACCACTTTCCACCGCAAGCACCCGGGCGCCCATGTCCTCGAGCAGGGTCTGCACCAGCAGCAGGTTGGCCGGGTTGTCGTCCACGCACAGCACTTTGGGGGCACGGCTGGGCGCCGGTTCGTTGGGTTCGTTGCGCAATGGGCGCGGATTGACCAGGTCGGACAGCGAGCGGCGCAACTTGCGGGTGCAGGCGGGCTTGGCCTGGAGCTGGCTGTGTGGGTTGGGAACAGAGAGGTGATACAGCGTCTGCTCGGTGGTCGGGCAAAGCACGAGGACCTTGCAGCCCAGGTGTTCCAAGTCCCAGATGTGCTGGTTGAGGCGTTCCGGCGGCATGTCGTTGCTGGTGATGCCGAGCACGGCCAGGTCGATGGCCTGGTCGGTCTGGTGGGCCACGGTGACGCCGTTGGTCAGGTTTTCCAACGAATTGAACGGCGTGACCTGCAGGCCGCAATCTTCAAGTTGGTGCTGCAAGGCCTGGCGCGCCAGCTCATGATTTTCCAGGACGGCGACGCGTCGACCCAGCAGCGGTGGGCCGGGCAAGTCCTCGGCGTCGTCCCGGGTCCTGGGCAGGCGCAGGCTGATCCAGAACTCCGAGCCTTCGCCGGGGGTACTGTCCACGCCGATCTCGCCACCCATCTGCTCCACCAGCCGCTTGGAAATCACCAGGCCCAGCCCCGTGCCGCCGGGTTGCCGGGACAATGAGTTATCGGCCTGGCTGAAGGCTTGGAACAGCGCCCGTACGTCCTGGGCGGAGAGGCCGATGCCGGTGTCCTGGATGCTGATGCGCAATTGCACGCTGTCTTCATGCTCGTCTTCGAGCATGGCGCGGGCGACGATGGTGCCTTCGCGGGTGAACTTGATCGCATTGCTCACCAGGTTGGTGAGGATCTGCTTGAGGCGCAGCGGATCGCCCACCAGCGACAACGGCGTGTCGCGGTAGACCAGGCTCACCAATTCCAGCTGCTTGGCATGGGCGGCGGGGGCGAGGATGGTCAGGGTGTCCTGCAACAGGTCCCGCAGGTTGAACGGGATGTTGTCGAGCACCAGCTTGCCGGCTTCGATCTTCGAAAAGTCGAGGATCTCGTTGATGATCCCCAGCAAGCTGTCGGCGGATTTTTCGATGGTGCCCAGGTAGTCAAGCTGGCGCGGGGTCAGTTCGCTTTTTTGCAATAAATGGGTGAAACCCAGGATGCCGTTCAGCGGCGTGCGGATTTCATGGCTCATGTTTGCCAGGAATTCGGATTTGATCCGGCTCGCCTCCAGGGCTTCCTTGCGCGCCAGGTCCAGCTCGATGTTCTGGATCTCGATGGTTTCCAGGTTCTGGCGCACGTCTTCGGTGGCCTGGTCGATGCTGTGCTGCAATTCTTCCTGGGCATTCTGCAACGTGCCGGCCATGCGATTGATGCCCGACGCCAACTCATCCAGTTCCTGGCTGCCCAGCGGCGGCAGGCGGGTTTCCAAGTGGCCATCCTTGAGCTGCGCCACGGCCTGCTTGATCTGGCTCAGCGGGCGATTGATGGTACGACCCATGCGCAAGGCCAGCAGCCCGGTGCATCCCAGGCCGGCGGCGATCAGCAACAGGCTGGCGAACAGGCTGCGATAGCCGCGCAGCAACATGCCGCTGTGGGACAACTCCAGCTCGACCCAGCCCAGCAGGCGGTCGGCTTCCTCGGGAATCAGTTCACCCGCCAGGTTGCGGTGCTTGCCGAACACCGGCAGCAGGTAACGCGTCGCGTCGTTACCGGTGCGTTGCAGCAACTGCGTACTGTTGCCGTCGGGCGCGCGGTTGAGCATGGTCGGGCCGGCATGGGCCAGGGGCGAGCGGTCGGGGGCGAGGAAGGTTACGGCGCGTACGTCCGCTTGCTCAAGGGACTGGGTGGCGATGCGCTCCAGCAGATCGGTGTCATGCCGGCTCATCGCCGGCGCAACCAGCGGGGCCAGCTGTTCGGCGATCATCTCGCCCCGTTGCAGCAACTGGGCGTGCAAATCCGCTTGCTGCACCCAGGTGAAATAGCCGCCCAGGACCAGCGCCATCAGGCTGGTCGGCAACAGGGTCAGCAACAGGACGCGGCCTTTGATTCCCAGTTTCTTGAGCACACTTGTCTCCTGCATCCAGCGGTCTGATTGAGCTTTGCGCGCATCCGGCACGCAATACCTGCGCAGTGTAGCGATTTGCGGGCGGGTGATCTTCGTAAAAATTCACGGACGCTGGGTTCGTGATCCAGGTGGACCGCAATCCGGGGAAGTCGGGCACCGGGGGGCTGGGTATGCGCTTGCTTATTCCCATAAGCCATAACCCCCTTACTTTGCGTGATATGGCCTGGCGGGGTTTGCCGGTATGATAGGCGCCCCCGCAGCCCGGATTGCGAATACGCCATGACTTTGCAGTACCCCACCATCGCCGATTGCGTCGGCAACACTCCGCTGGTTCGTTTGCAGCGCCTGCCCGGCGCGACCAGCAATACGCTTCTGCTCAAGCTCGAAGGGAACAACCCGGCGGGTTCGGTCAAGGACCGCCCGGCGCTGTCGATGATCACCCGTGGCGAGTTGCGCGGGCAGATCCAGCCCGGCGATACGCTGATCGAGGCGACGTCCGGCAACACCGGCATCGCCCTGGCGATGGCCGCGGCGATCAAGGGTTACAAGATGATTCTGATCATGCCCGACAACTCCAGCGCCGAGCGCAAGGCCGCGATGACGGCTTATGGCGCCGAGCTGATCCTGGTGACTCAGGAAGAAGGCATGGAAGGTGCTCGCGACCTGGCCGAGCGCATGCAGGCCGAGGGCCGTGGCAAGGTGCTGGATCAGTTCGCCAACGGTGACAACCCCGAGGCCCACTACACCACGACGGGCCCGGAGATCTGGCGCCAGACCGACGGCACGATCACCCATTTCGTCAGTTCGATGGGCACCACTGGCACCATCATGGGCACCTCGCGCTATTTGAAAGAACAGAACCCGAACGTACAGATCGTCGGCCTGCAACCGATGGAAGGCTCGGCGATCCCCGGCATTCGCCGCTGGCCCCAGGAATACCTGCCGAAGATCTACCAGGCCGAGCGCGTGGACCGGATCATCGACATGGCCCAGAGCGAAGCCGAGGACGTGACCCGTCGCCTGGCTCGCGAAGAAGGCATCTTCTGCGGCGTGTCTTCCGGCGGTGCCGTGGCGGGGATGCTGCGCTTGTCCAGGGAAGTTGAGAATGCAGTGATCGTCGCGATCATCTGCGACCGTGGCGACCGTTACCTGTCGACCGGCATCTTCGACGCGCCCAACTGATGGCCAAGCAAGAAAGAGGCTTGCGCTTCCAGCCCAGCGGCGGAAGCCGGGCCCCGCAGGTGCCCACCGGCAAGAAGCAGCGTCTGACCATCGAGCGCCTGGCCAACGATGGCCGTGGCATTGCCTTTGTCGACGGGCGCACCTGGTTTGTCATCGGTGCACTGGCTGGCGAAGAGGTCGAGGCGCGGGTGCTCGGTGCCCACGGCAAAGTGGTCGAGGCCCGCACCGAACGGGTGTTTTCGGCCAGCGAGCTGCGTCGTGCCGCGCCGTGTGTCCATGCCGGTCGCTGCGGCGGATGCAGCGTCCAACATTTGCCCCACAACGAACAACTCGCCCTGAAACAGCGCATGCTCGCCGAGCAGTTGTCACGGGTGGCGGGCGTCGAGCCGGAGGAGTGGGCTGAGCCTTTGAGCGGGCCGGAATTCGGTTACCGGCGTCGCGCCCGGGTGGCGGTGCGTTGGGACCAGAAGGCGAAGAAACTCGAAGTCGGTTTCCGTGCCGTCGGCAGCCAGGACATCGTCGCCATCGACGACTGTCCAGTGCTGGTACAGCCCTTGCAGCCGATCATGAGCCGCTTGCCGGAAATGCTTCGCCGCTTGGGCAAACCCCAGGCATTGGGCCACGTGGAACTGTTCGCCGGCTCATCCCTGGCGCTGTTGTTGCGGCACATGGCGCCGCTGTCGGACGCCGACCTGACGCTCCTCAAGGATTTCTGCGCCCTCCACGAAGCCCAGTTATGGCTGCATGGCGAAGGCGAGCCGCAACCGGTCGATCCGGGATTGTCCTTGGGCTATCGCCTGGAAACCTGGGGCCTGGACCTGGCTTACCGGCCAGGGGATTTCATCCAGGTGAATGCCGCCGTCAACGAGGCGATGGTCGCCCAGGCCTTGCAATGGCTGGCGCCTCGATCCGAAGAACGCGTGTTGGATCTGTTCTGTGGCCTGGGCAATTTTGCCTTGCCGCTCGCCAAAAGCGTGCGCGAGGTGGTGGCGGTGGAGGGTGTGCAGACCATGGTCGACCGTGCGGCCGCCAACGCCCTCAGCAACAATTTGCATAACACTGCTTTTTTTCAGGCCGATTTATCCCAGCCTTTGGCGGGTGCCGAATGGATCGGCGAAGGCTTTTCTGCGGTACTCTTGGACCCACCCCGTGACGGTGCTTTCGAGGTGGTGCGCAAGCTGTCGTCCCTGGGTGCCAGACGGTTGGTTTATGTATCGTGCAACCCGGCAACTTTGGCCCGGGATACGGTCGAACTGATCAAGCAGGGCTACCGGTTAAAACGTGCCGGGATTCTCGATATGTTTCCTCAAACGGCGCATGTCGAGGCCATGGCGTTATTTGAAGCGAGCCAGGATGGCTTGTCCGACTGACCCGTTCGTGCCAGTCCGCCACGGCCCTGGGCGGAAACACGGGCAACGAAGGTCAGCGATGTTGACGCATTGAATCTGCGTCGTAGGGAAGGTAAGTAAAGATGGTACAGGTGAGAGCACACCAGCCGATCAACACCGACGGCAGTATCAATCTCGAGGCTTGGCTCGATCACGCGGTCAGTATCGACACGGCACTGGATCGCGAAGCCTTGAAGGCCGCCTGCGAGTTCGCTCGCGAGGCGGAACAGCAACACAACGCGGCGAAGAACCTGTGGTCCGAAGGCACGTCGAGTTTCCAGACGGGCCTCGAGATCGCGGAAATTCTCGCCGACCTCAAGCTGGACCAGGATTCACTGGTCGCCGCGGTGCTGTACCGTGGCGTGCGCGAAGGGCAGATCCAGTTGCCAGTGGTCAGCCAGCGCTTCGGCACCGTGGTCGCCAAGCTGATCGACGGCGTGCTGCGCATGGCGGCGATCAGCGCCAGCCTCAGCCCGCGCCAGTCCATGGTGCTGGGCACCCAGGGCCAGGTGGAAAACCTGCGCAAGATGTTGGTGGCGATGGTTGACGACGTGCGCGTCGCATTGATCAAGCTGGCCGAGCGCACCTGCGCGATCCGTGCCGTGAAATCCGCCGACGACGAGAAGCGCAATCGCGTTGCCCGGGAAGTTTTCGACATCTATGCACCGCTGGCCCACCGCCTCGGTATCGGTCATATCAAGTGGGAGCTGGAAGATTTGTCCTTCCGCTACCTGGAACCCGACCAATACAAGCAGATCGCCAAGCTGCTGCATGAGCGACGCCTGGATCGCGAGCGCTTCATCACCGATGTGATGACTCAGTTGCGCGAAGAACTGCAGGCCACCGGTGTGGAAGCCGATATCAGTGGCCGCGCCAAGCACATCTATTCGATCTGGCGAAAAATGCAGCGCAAAGGGCTGGAATTCAGCCAGATCTATGACGTTCGCGCCGTTCGTGTGCTGGTTCCGGAAATGCGCGACTGCTACACCGCGCTGGGGATCGTCCACACCTTATGGCGGCACATTCCGAAGGAGTTCGACGACTACATCGCCAACCCCAAGGAAAACGGCTATCGCTCGTTGCACACCGCGGTGATCGGTCCCGAGGGCAAGGTACTGGAAGTGCAGATCCGCACCCACGCCATGCACGAAGAAGCCGAGCTGGGCGTCTGCGCCCACTGGAAATACAAGGGCACCGACGTCAAGTCCGGCTCCAACCATTACGAAGAGAAAATCTCCTGGTTGCGCCAGGTGCTGGAATGGCACGAGGAACTGGGTGATATCGGCGGCCTGGCGGAACAGCTGCGGGTCGATATCGAACCTGACCGGGTCTACATCTTCACGCCCGACGGCCATGCGATCGACTTGCCGAAGGGTGCGACGCCGCTGGACTTCGCTTACCGGGTCCACACCGAGATCGGCCACAACTGCCGTGGTGCCAAGATCAACGGGCGGATCGTGCCGCTCAACTACAGCCTGCAGACCGGTGAGCAGGTCGAGATCATCACCAGCAAGCACGGCACGCCGAGCCGCGACTGGTTGAACCCGAACCTGGGCTACATCACCACTTCCCGGGCGCGGGCAAAAATTGTCCATTGGTTCAAATTGCAGGCCCGCGACCAGAACGTCGCCGCCGGCAAGACCTTGCTCGAACGCGAGTTGAGTCGCCTGGGCCTGCCGCAGGTGGACTTCGACAAGCTGGCCGAAAAAGCCAACATGAAGACTGCCGAGGACATGTTCGCGGCCCTCGGTGCCGGCGACCTGCGCCTGGCGCAATTGGTCAACCTCGCCCAGCAACTGGTGGAGCCGGAGCGCGGCAATGAACAACTGGAGCTGATCCCGCGCAAGGCCACGGGCTACAAGCCTGGCAAGCGCGGCGACATCCAGATCCAGGGCGTGGGCAACCTGATGACCCAGATGGCCGGCTGCTGCCAGCCGTTGCCGGGGGATGCGATCGTCGGCTACATCACCCAGGGCCGTGGCGTGAGTATTCACCGCCAGGACTGTGCCTCGGTGCTGCAACTGGCAGGGCGCGAACCGGAACGGATCATCCAGGTCAGTTGGGGCCCGGTACCGGTGCTCACCTACCCGGTGGACATCATCATCCGCGCGTACGACCGCTCCGGCCTGCTGCGCGACGTGTCCCAGGTATTGCTCAACGAGCGCATCAACGTGCTCGCGGTCAACACCCGCTCGAACAAGGAAGACAACACCGCGCTGATGTCCCTCACCATCGAGATTCCGGGGCTGGATGCATTGGGGCGGTTGCTGGGGCGGATTTCCCAGTTGCCGAACATCATCGAGACGCGGCGTAACCGGACACCAGGTTAAGCGCTGGTTGTCTTGGTTTATGTGGGAGCGAGCTTGCTCGCGATAGCGGTATATCAGACGCATCAAGGTTATCTGACCCACCGCAATCGCGAGCAAGCTCGCTCCCACAGGGCTTTTTTGTGACGGGATGGATTGATGTACAGCCTCGAAGACCTGCTCCACCTGATGAATCGCCTGCGGGACCCGCAATACGGGTGCCCGTGGGACATCAAGCAAACCTACGCCACCATCGTCCCCCATACCCTGGAAGAAGCCTATGAAGTGGCCGATGCGATCGAGCGCGGCGATTTCGATCACTTGCAGGGCGAATTGGGCGACTTGCTGTTCCAGGTGGTGTATTACAGCCAGCTGGCCCGGGAAGAGAACCGTTTCGAATTCGCCGGCGTGGTCGACAGCATCACCCGCAAGCTGATTCGTCGCCATCCCCACGTATTCCCGACCGCAGACCTCTACGCGCCCGTGGATATCCCGCGCCTGAGCGAAGAGCAGGTCAAGCAGCGCTGGGAAGAAATCAAGGCCGAAGAGCGCGCCGAGAAGGCTTCGGCGCCCGAGCAATTGTCCTTGCTCGACGACGTCCCGGCGGCGCTGCCGGCCTTGTCCCGTTCGGCAAAACTGCAGAAGCGTGCCGGCCAGGTGGGTTTCGACTGGCCGGGGCCGTTGCCGGTTCTCGACAAGGTCAGGGAAGAGCTGGACGAAGTGCTTGAAGCCATGGCGGACAACGATCCCGCGGCCATCAGCGATGAGGTGGGCGATCTGTTGTTCAGCGTGGTCAACCTGGCGCGACACCTCAAGGTGGACCCGGAGACAGCCCTGCGTGGCGCCAACGCAAAGTTCGAGCGGCGTTTCCGATTTATCGAACAGGCATTGCGCGACACCCACCGTCCCATGGAAGATTGCACCCTCGAAGAGTTGGACGCCTTGTGGGGCGAAGCCAAACGTCAGGAAAAGAATTTGCCCAGCTGTGGCTGAGGCCGTTGCCTAAGTGAGTAAGCACCATGAGCCTTTCCCTTCGCGACCAGTTGCTCAAAGCAGGGCTGGTCAACCAAAAGCAGGCCAAGCAGGTCGGCAAAGAGAAACAGAAACAGCAACGCCTGGCCCACAAAGGCCAGATCGAGCTGGATGATTCCCAGCAACGTGCTGCCCAGGAAGCCATGGCCGAGAAGGTCAAGCGCGACCAGGAACTCAATCGCCAGCAGCAGGAAAAGGCCGAGCAGAAAGCCCGGGCTGCGCAGATCAAGCAATTGATCGAAGTCTCGCGCCTGCCGAAGTTGACCACTGAGGACTACTACAATTTTGTCGACGACAAGAAGGTCAAGCGCATCTCGGTCAATACGCTGATGCGCAACAAGCTGAGCAGCGGCTCCCTGGCGATCGTTCACCATGCCGGCGGCTACGAAGTGATCCCGCGTGAGGCCGCCCTGAAGATCCAGGAGCGCGACCCCAAGCGCATCGTCCAGCTCAACACCCAGACCGAAGAAGTGGATGCCGATGATCCGTACGCGGCGTATCAGATTCCTGATGATTTGATGTGGTAAGCAGGGCGCAATGCCATTGAGTTGAAACACAAAACCTGTGGGAGCGAGCTTGCTCGCGATGGCGGTCTATCAGTGACAGAGATGTTGGCTGATGCCCCGCTATCGCGAGCAAGCTCGCTCCCACAGGTGTTTTGTGTGTTCAGGATTGCGCGGTCTCACGCAAGCGCTGCCGCTCCTCACGCTCCAGCTCGGCCTTGTAGCTGTGGGCGTCCGTCTCGGAGTGGAACATCCCTACCAGCATGTCCTGTTGATGCACGTCCCAGATCCGGATGCCGGCGGCAATGCCTTCGTGGGACATATGGGCGTCGTCGCGTTCAGTTACTTTCACAGTCATCTTGCAAGCTCCAATCTCTGTTATCTGCAGCAAGGCGTGTGCAGGACTTTGTTATAGATTTTGGTAGCGTGCTAAGTAAATGCCCCGGTTCGTTAAGAAGTTTTCATGGAAAGCGCAACCATCCTGCAGGCCAGGCAGGGCGCGGCATTCGGTCGCAGGTGGTGTTCATGAAAAAGATTTCATGTCGCCAGGCGTGAGCGCAAATAAAACCTGTGGGAGCGAGCTTGCTCGCGATAACTGTGTGTCAGTTGATAGTGGAGTTGGCTGATCCGGCGCTATCGTCGGATCGCCGCCCGGAGCAAGCTCGCTCCCACAGGTTTACTCCCACAGGCCCATCGGCCGGGTTGAAATCCGGCAACAAAAAGCCCCGCATTTGCGGGGCTTCGTGTTATCGCCGCGGGATCAGCTGCCTTTCACAGCCTTGCCGTTGACCGTGCCGTCCTGGAGCATGATGTTGTACTCCTTGCCGTCGGTCTCGACCTGTTGCAGGCGCACCAGCAGGTAGTCCCAGTCCTTGGCGAACCAGAGCACGGTGATGCGCTTGCTCTGTGTCGGGTCGCGCACGCGCTCGACCTTGATCGCGTCGATCTGGCCGGCCTTGGTGTCGACTTTTTCCGAGCCCAGCACGCGGAAATCATAGGTATCGATTTCGCCATCATCGACGACCTGATAGCTCATGCTTTTCTTGCCGGCCGCCACGTCATGCTGCAGGGCAAGTTGATAGGTTGACTTGTCGACCATGCCCCGGTTCAGCGGGATCTTGACCGCGTCACCGCGATCGGTGCCGGTGACCATCTTGGTGTTCCAGTCGAAGTCCAGGTCGGCCTTCTTGGCCTTGCCCAGGCCACCGCGCTCGAAGTGATAGGACTGCGGAAGCAACGTGTCCTTGTCCAGCGTCAGGGTGCTTTCTTCGGTCAGGCTGGCGATCATCATCGAAGCCTTGAAGCTCAGCTTCCAGGTACCGTTTGCCTCCTTGGTCAGGCTGCGCTCGGCGGTTCCGCTCATGGGCAACTGTTTCCAGTCGGCGGTGTAGCTGGCGGAGAACGGTTGAAGGTCTGCGGCCTGTGCCAGGGGCAAGGCAAGCAGAGCGCAAGCGAAGAGCAGGGCGCGACGCATAAAATCTCCTAGTATCGAATCAAATGGCCGCTGGCGGCGAGCAATTGGCCGTCCAGTGAAGCACCGCGATCGTCGAGGGTCAGCCGTCCTTCGGCAAACCAACGCACGGCCATCGGGTAGATCTGGTGCTCGCGGGCATGGACCCGTTGCGCCAGGCTTTGCGGCGTGTCGTGCAACTCTACCGGTATTACTGCCTGTACGACCAGTGGTCCGCCATCGAGTTCCTCGGTGACAAAGTGCACCGAGCAGCCATGCTCCGTGTCTCCGGCCTCCAGCGCTCGCTGGTGAGTGTGTAACCCTTTGTATTTGGGCAGCAGCGAGGGGTGGATATTGAACAGGCGTCCCTGGTAGTGCCGCACGAAGCCAGCGCTGAGAATGCGCATGAAGCCTGCGAGTACGACCAGTTGCGGATTGAAGGTGTCGATCTGTTCGATCAACGCGGCGTCGAAGGCTTCGCGGCCCTCGAACGCCTTGTGATCCAGGACGCGGGTGTCGATTCCCGCATCCTTGGCGCGTTGCAGGCCGTAGGCATCGGCGCGGTTGGAGATCACCGCGCGGATGCGGACCGGGCTGTCGCCGGTCCGCGTGCTATCGATCAGGGCCTGCAGGTTACTGCCGGTGCCGGACAGCAGCACCACGACGTTACAGGTTGCAGGCATCTGCTCGTGCATCAATGTGCCTTAAGATTTTTCAGCTCGACTTGTGCCGCGCCTTCCGCCGCAGTGGCGATCTGGCCGATGACCCAAGGCTGTTCGCCGGCTTCACGCAATACGTTCAGGGCGGTTTCGACGTGCTCCTGGGCCACGCAGATGACCATGCCCACGCCGCAGTTCAGCACGCGGTGCATTTCGGTTTCATCGACGTTGCCTTTTTCTTGCAGCCAGTCGAATACCGCCGGGCGGGTCCAGCTCGCCACGTCGACCACGGCCTGGGCGCCTTTTGGCAGCACGCGCGGGATGTTGTCCAGCAGGCCGCCGCCAGTGATGTGGGCCATCGCCTTGACGGCGCCGGTGTCCTTGATCAGCTTGAGCAACGGCTTGACGTAGATGCGGGTCGGGGCCATCAGCAGGTCGGCCAGCGGCTTGCCGTCGAGCTGGGTGTTCTCGATGTCGGCGCCGGACACTTCGATGATCTTGCGGATCAGCGAGTAGCCGTTGGAGTGCGGACCGGAGGACGGCAGGGCGAGCAGGGCATCGCCAGCCGCGACTTTCGAACCGTCGATGATCTCGGCTTTTTCCACGACGCCGACGCAGAAGCCGGCCAGGTCGTAGTCTTCGCCTTCGTACATGCCAGGCATTTCAGCGGTTTCGCCGCCGACCAGGGAGCAACCGGACAGCTCGCAGCCGGCGCCGATACCGGTCACGACCTGGGCAGCGGTGTCGACGTTCAGCTTGCCGGTGGCGTAGTAGTCAAGGAAGAACAGCGGTTCGGCGCCGCAGACCACCAGGTCGTTCACGCACATGGCCACCAGGTCGATGCCGATGCTGTCGTGCTTGTTCAGGTTCAAGGCCAGGCGCAGCTTGGTGCCGACGCCGTCGGTGCCCGAGACCAGGACCGGTTGCTTGTAACCGGCCGGGATCTCGCAGAGGGCGCCGAAACCGCCCAGGCCGCCCATGACTTCCGGGCGCGCGGTGCGCTTGGCGACGCTCTTGATGCGTTCGACCAATGCTTCACCGGCGTCGATGTCTACACCGGCGTCCTTGTAGCTCAGGGAGGGTTGCTTGCTCATGATCCAGGCCTTTAAAGGGGGGATTTCTGGGTAACGACCGATCGCCGGGGCCGTTGAATAACCGTTGTACGAATTATTCCGGGTGCCCAGCCATTGCCGGTCTGCGAAGGCGCGCGATTTTATCAGGCTTGTGGAGCAGCGGCCATCCTCGTGCCGACGGGCAGGGACATATCCGCCAAAAAAAACCGATATTTCTTGTATTGGTACTGTGCGACGCGTCTGTATAAGGTGTAGCGGTAAGCGACTATGGTTATGACCGTGGAAACTTGCATCGGGCAGGTGAATGTTTTGCCAGGTGCCGTGTCACAGCCATGCTCAATCTTCTCCACACGGCCGGTGGCAGCCGTTATGTCCGGGAATCTTCCATGCGTTTGTTCAAATTCTTGCCTGTTGGCTGCTTGTCGCTGATCAGCCTCGCGAGCCATGCCGAAACCCTCAATAACCTTTACCAGGTGCGTGAGCCGGTCAGCAGCCAGGCGCCGGACGAGCGTAACCAGGCGACATTGCGAGCCCTGGACACCTTGGTGCTGCGCCTGACCGGTGACACCAAGGCCGCGCAGAACCCAGGCCTGGCGTCGATCCGCAAGGACCCGCAGCAAATCATTCTTCAATATGGCTACGATGCCGGTCCGCCTGAGAGCCTGCAGGTCGATTTCGATCCCGCCAGCACCGATCGCGCGTTGCGCTCGGCGGGTCTATCGCTTTGGGGAGCGAATCGTCCTTCGATCCTGGCCTGGTGGCTGAATGATTCGGCGGAAGGTTCCAGCTTGGTGGGGGATGGGCAAGGCAGCGCTACGCCGCTGCGCCGTGCCTCCCAGCACCGGGGTTTGCCGTTGCACTTGCCGCTGGCGGACCTGAGCGAGCAGATTGTCGCGACGGCACCCAACCTGGAAGGCAATGATCCCGCCCCGTTGCGCAGTGCTTCGGAGCGTTATGGCTCCGATGCCTTGCTGGCCGTCCACGCGAAAGAAGAGGGCGGCCAATGGCAAGCGACTTGGCGCCTGTGGTTGGGCGACCAGCGCGAACAAGGCAGCGCGCAAGGGGCTGATCCAGCGGCGTTGGCCGATGCCGTCATGTTGGCGGTGAGCCAGCGCCTGGCACCACGCTTCGTGGCCAGGCCGGGTGTGGCGACCGAGCAGTTGCTGGAAGTGCGGGGCATGAGTCTTGAGCGTTACGCGGCGCTGGGGCGATTGCTCGAACCGTTCGGTGGGCAGTTGCAACGGGTCGAGGGTGACATGAGTTTCTACAAGGTCAACGGCAGTGCCGAGCAGTTGAAGGCGCAGTTGGCCCTGGCGAAGCTGCAGGAAATCCCCGCCGGTGAGGCTGTAGCACCAACGCCTGCGGTCCAGCCCGCCGTCGATGGGACCGTTGCGCCCGCCCAGCCAGCACCAGCGCCGGCGGCCAATCTGCGGTTCCGCTGGTAGTTTCTTCTTTATATAGGGTCAGGAGTGGTTCATGGGCGATACGCGGCGTTGGTTCTGGTTGGGTGGGGTCGCCCTGCTGATTGCATTTATCTACTTGCTGCACCCGATCCTCACGCCGTTCCTGGTTGCGCTGCTGTTGGCCTATCTGTTCGATCCGGTGGTGGATCGCCTGGAGAAGCTCGGGCTGTCCAGGACCTGGGGCGTAGTGGCGGTGTTCGCGCTGTTTACCTTGATCGTCAGCGCCCTGTTGCTGGTGCTGATTCCCATGCTCGCCAAGCAACTGTTTCGCCTGTATGAACTGGCGCCACAGATGCTCGACTGGCTCCAGCACAGCGCGGTGCCATGGGTGCAGTCGAAGCTGGGGCTGGCGGACGGCTTCTGGAAATTCGACAGGGTCAAGGCCGCCATCAGCGAGCACATGGGCCAGACCACCGATATCGTCGGGGTTGTGTTGAGCCAGGCCACGGCTTCGAGCCTGGCGTTGATTGGCTGGCTGGCGAACCTGGTGCTGATTCCGGTGGTGGCCTTCTATCTGCTGCGTGACTGGGACCTGATGATGGCCAAGATCCGCAGCCTGCTGCCGCGTCATCGCGAAGAACGCATCATGACCCTGACCGGCGAATGCCATGAGGTGCTGGGCGCCTTTGTGCGCGGGCAGTTGCTCGTCATGGTGGCGCTGGGCTTCATCTATGCCGCCGGGTTGATGCTGGTGGGGCTGGAGCTTGGGTTGTTGATCGGGATGATTGCCGGGTTGGCGGCCATCGTGCCCTACATGGGGTTTGTCATCGGCATCGGCGCGGCGCTGGTCGCCGGGCTGTTCCAATTCGGCGGCGACCTGTACCCCATGGTCGGCATCGTGGCGGTGTTCATGGTCGGACAGGCCCTGGAAGGCATGGTACTGACGCCCTTGCTGGTAGGCGATCGCATTGGCTTGCATCCGGTGGCGGTGATCTTCGCGATCCTGGCCGGTGGCGAGTTGTTCGGTTTTACCGGGATTTTGCTGGCGCTGCCGGTGGCAGCGGTGATCATGGTGCTGGTGCGTCACGTGCACGATCTGTACAAGGATTCGGACATCTATAGCGGCGTCGAAGACCCCGACCTGTAAGGCCAAGGGCGCGCGCGGTGTCAGGGAAACTGACGCTGCGCGCCCTTGTCGCTGCAAACCTTTGATTTTCCTCGTGGTCCGGTGCATTGTGCGGTCCGCGTCACGGGTATAAACTTTGCGAACTTTACACAGAGGCCACTAGGCTTTCGTGCGAAAAGTAGCCGAGCGGCGATCAGGCAAGGCGAAAACAGGCGAGGAAGCGGAGTTGACGGGTTGTCAATGAGCATTCCGAGCCTGTTTTCAACGCAGCATGATCGTCGCGCAGGCACTTTTCGGACAAAGCCTAACGGTTCCTTGGGAACTGTTCAGTCCGCATGAAACCGATTCAGCTGCCCCTTGGTGTGCGTCTGCGTGATGACGCCACCTTCATCAACTACTATCCAGGCGCCAATGCCGCTGCACTCGGCTATGTCGAGCGGCTTTGCGAAGCCGACGCTGGCTGGACCGAGAGCCTGATCTACCTGTGGGGCAAGGATGGAGTAGGGCGCACGCATCTTCTGCAGGCCGCGTGCCTGCGATTCGAACAACTGGGCGAGCCGGCGGTTTACCTGCCACTGGCGGAACTGCTCGATCGTGGCGTTGAAATCCTCGACAACCTTGAACAATACGAACTGGTCTGCCTGGACGATCTCCAGGCCGTGGCCGGCAAGGCTGATTGGGAAGAAGCGCTGTTCCACCTGTTCAACCGGTTGCGCGACAGCGGGCGGCGCTTGTTGATCGCTGCATCCACGTCACCGCGAGAGTTGCCGGTGAAACTGGCTGACTTGAAATCCCGCCTGACCCTGGCGCTGATTTTCCAGATGCGCCCGCTCTCCGATGAAGACAAGCTGCGGGCGCTGCAACTGCGCGCTTCCCGCCGTGGCCTGCACCTGACCGATGAGGTCGGGCATTTTATCCTCACCCGTGGCACCCGCAGCATGAGCGCGTTGTTCGAGCTGCTCGAACGCCTCGACCAGGCCTCCCTCCAGGCGCAGCGCAAGCTGACTATTCCTTTTTTGAAAGAAACACTGGGCTGGTAAAAATTTTTTTGGCGAGATTTTTTGTGGCGAGGGAGCTTGCTCCCGCTCGAGTGCGAAGCGCTCGTAAAAGGGGCCGCTGCGCCCGAGGCGTCGGACCGGCCCAGCGGGAGCAAGCTCCCTCGCCACAGTTCAAAATGGGCTTAAGCGCTTAGATGTAAACGCAAAACCGAGAAGTCACATTTGCATCGATTGAATTTGCAAATGAGGACGATAGAAGGCATAGTCTCGCCATCTTTACTACTTCAGCCACGGTCGTGCCCATGCTAAATCGCTTCGCACCCCTCGTGCCTCTCGCACTCGTTACCCTGTTGTTCGGTTGCGCTGCCCACTCCCCAGTGTCCCAGCAAGCGCCACAAGCACAGGTCAAGAATTCTGTAACCGCCCAGTCTTCCTCCGTTGCGTTCCAGGAAGAAATGGCCACCGACAAAGAGCTGGCAGAGTTCGCCGGCAGCAAGCCTTATCAGCTTCCAGTGCTGGCAGACAGCATCCTGGAGCGTGGCATGTCCTTGATCGGTACTCGTTATCGTTTTGGCGGTACGTCTGAAGCCGGCTTCGATTGCAGCGGTTTCATCGGTTATCTGTTCCGCGAAGAGGCCGGCATGAACCTGCCACGTTCCACTCGCGAAATGATCAACGTGAACGCCCCACTGGTAGCACGCAATCAGCTGGAGCCCGGAGACCTGCTGTTCTTCAGCACCAACGGTCGTCGCGGTCGCGTCAGCCACGCCGGTATCTACCTGGGCGACAACCAGTTCATCCACTCCAGCAGCCGCCGCAGCGGTGGGGTGCGAATCGACAGCCTGGGCGACAGCTACTGGAGCAAGACCTTCCTCGAAGCCAAGCGCGCTCTCGCCATGGCGCCGACTGTGGTCACGGCTCGCAAGTAAGCGCACAGTTTGTAGGGCAAACTTAAAGTCTTACTTGAAGTTTGCCCCATAGCCGCTAGAATCCTTGATCATTGATTGATGGCAATCCGCCTGCGTATTACGCGGGCGGATTTGTTTCCATCTCCACGGCAGAAAAAGCCGCATCCAGATCAGGATTGTTCTGCATATGTCGACGTCGGCCCGCCTCGCTCTCATGCTTCTCGCCGCGCTGCTCAGCGCCTGTGCCAGTCGTACTCCGCCACCCGCACCCGTGCGGGCTCCGGTGGTATTCGCTCCCTCCCAACCTTCGTCCCCGGCCGCTGAAGACGTGCTGTTTCGCGCGCTGGGGCTTGTGGGAACGCCCTATCGCTGGGGTGGTAACACGCCGGATTCAGGTTTCGATTGCAGTGGCTTGATCGGCTACGTGTACCGTGACGCCGCCGGTATTTCCCTGCCGCGTTCCACCCGGGAAATGATCAGCATGCGAGCGCCGGAGGTCGGCAAGGATGCGTTGGAGACCGGCGACCTGGTTTTCTTCGCCACCAATGGCGGCTCCCAGGTCAGTCACGCCGGGATTTATGTCGGGGAGGGGCGTTTCGTCCATGCGCCGGCCACGGGCGGGACGGTCAAGTTGGACAGCCTGTCCAAGGCCTATTGGCAGAAAGCCTACCTGGGCGCCAAGCGCGTGTTGCAGCCGGAGCATCTGGCGCGTAATCCCTGACGATTAAGAAGATCGACTCTGCTGGAGAGGCTCTTGTGGTGAGGGAGCAAGCTCCCTCGCCACGGTTCGGTTCCGGTTCTTAGTTCTTCGAAACACGCCAGACCTTGTTCCCCACGTCATCCGCCACCAACAGCCCGCCCTGTTTATCAATCACCACGCCCACCGGCCGGCCCTGGGCTTTTTCGTCGGCGTTGAGAAAACCTGTCAGCACATCCACCGGTGGTCCCACCGGTTTACCTGCGCTAAACGGGACGAAGATCACTTTATAACCACTGTGGGGCTTGCGGTTCCAGGAGCCGTGCTGCCCGACGAAGGCCCCTTCGGTGAAGGGCGCGGGCAAGGTGCTGCCTTCGGCGAAGGCCAGGCCCAATGACGCCGTGTGGGGGCCGACGGCATAGTCGGGGGCGATAGCCTTGGCCACCCGCTCGGGGTTTTGTGGTTCGACCCGGATGTCCACGTTCTGCCCGTAGTAACTGTAGGGCCAACCGTAGAAACCGCCATCCTTCACCGAGGTGATGTAGTCCGGCACCAGGTCACTGCCAATCTCGTCCCGTTCGTTTACCGCGGTCCACAACGCGCCACTGCGGGGCTCCCATGCGAGGCCGTTGGGGTTGCGCAAGCCCGAGGCGAAAATGCGATGAGCGCCACTGGCCCGGTCCACCTCCCAGATCGCCGCGCGACCTTCTTCCGCCTCCATTCCATTTTCCGCAACGTTGCTGTTCGAGCCCGTGGTGACGTACAACTTGCTGCCGTCCTGGCTGGCGATCACGTTCTTGGTCCAGTGGTGGTTGAGCGTGCCGCCCGGCAAATCGACCACTTTGGTCGGCTGTGCCGTGATCTTCGTGTCGCCATCCTTATAAGGGAAGCGAATCAACCGATCAGTATCGGCCACGTACAGGTCACTGCCTACCAGTGTCATGCCGAACGGTGAGTTGAGATTTTCCAGGAAGATCGTCCGGGTTTCAGCAACGCCGTCATGGTTTGCGTCGCGCAGCAACGTAATACGGTTGGGGCTTGGCACCCCAGCGCCGGCGCGTCCCATGACTTTTTTCATGACCCAGCCACGAATGCCCTTGGCATCGTCGGGCTTGGGCGGTGCGTTGGTTTCCGCCACCAGTACATCGCCATTGGGCAGGACATAGAGCCAGCGTGGATGATCCAGCCCCTCGGCGAACGCCACGACGTCCAGGCCCTGGGCCGGGGTTGGCTTGGCGCCGTCCGGCCAGCCGACGGCTTCGGCGATATTCACCGTGGGGATCAGGGTCTTGTTCGGCTCGGGCAGTTTCGGCGACGGGCCGATGCCGTCGGAAACCTGCAAGGTGGAAGACTCGCCGCAAGCGAATAGCCCTGTAGCAAGGGCGACGATCAAAAGATGAGAGGGCTTGAGCATGCGGGCTTCCCTATGAATGCATGTGGTTATTCATAGAGAAGCGTAGACGGGGGATGGTTCAACGGTGGGTGGTCATTCAGCCAAGCGATCCTTGTGGGAGCGAGCTTGCTCGCGATAGCGGTGTGTCAGGCGACCCTGACGCAACTGATAACCCGCCATCGCGAGCAAGCTCGCTCCCACAGTTTTTTGTGTGGCGTTAACCATGGGCCTGCTTGAACAGCACCGCGACGCCAGGGTGATAGTGCCCGGTTTCGTTGCGCAACTTGCGATAGGCATAGGGAAAATACCAGGCCACCGCGCAGGTGTTTTCTTTCTGCAGGTCATCGATCATGTCCTGCAGTTCTTCCGGCGTGGCACTTTGCTGGTTTTTTTGCGGGGCGACGAACAGGCAGCCGAGCCTCAAGTCGCTGGCATAGCTGATGCGCTTGGCGTCGCTGGTGGCTTCCAGCAAGGGTTGGGTCAGGTTCAGGTTGTTGACCTTCGGCCAGCGTTGGGTCGCCTGGATGAAGGCGCGTTCATCGGTACTGGCAATCAACAGGTCGGCGCGGGCGCTGCGTTCGCCTTCTTCGTTCTGTTTGCGCGTGGACGCGTCCTGCAGCGTGACCATCTCAGCCATCCAGGCGGCGGCCGACAGCAACCCGAGGTTGGCTTTTTCATCGTGCCAATAAGGTGTGTCGTTATCGCCGCGCACGGCGTTGTAGCGGTCGATACAGTCGAACCAGCGTTCCAGTACCGGGCGCAGGAATTCCAGGTTCGGATTGCTGATGATCATGCCTTGCATGCGTTTGCCCTCTTGTTCTTGTGATATCGGGTCATGGTGTCTCTTTGATATCACTTGCCGCAGCATCACACAAGATTGACGTCAGTTTATTGATCCGGGCCAATGTCCCAGGTGATGGCCGTCGCGGCTTTAATTGACGCTCCACCCCCAACCCTCTAACCTTCGCGGCTTGTTTCAGGTGCTCTATGGCATTGCCGATAGGGTGAAACAGGGAAGCCGGTGCGTGCACACAAACCCGGCGCTGCCCCCGCAACGGTAAATGAGTCAACGCTGCGCTTGTGGCCTGTGTGGTGGGTTCGTCAGTTCAAGTTCGGATGACGCCGAAGTTGACCGACAGAACTCGCCACACAGGCCACTCACCACTGTGTCCATTGACATGGGAAGGCGCGCAGCCAGGCGTTACGCCGCTCATGAGCCCGGAGACCGGCCTGATTCATCCAACGGCATCACGGTGGGCGATGCCAGGCTCATTGCCGTCCTCTTTTTGCCCGCCCGCCGTTATCCAGTCCCAACGGAGAGCTCCCCCATGACCGACACGCCCGATCGCGACGAACGCCACCTGGCACGCATGCTGCGCAAGAAAGCCGTGATTGACGAGCGCATCGCCAACTCGCCGAACGAGTGCGGCCTGCTGCTGGTGCTGACCGGCAACGGCAAGGGCAAGAGCAGTTCGGCGTTTGGCATGCTGGCCCGGGCCATGGGCCATGGCATGCAGTGCGGCGTGGTGCAGTTCATCAAGGGGCGCAACAGCACCGGCGAGGAGCTGTTTTTCCGCCGCTTCCCGGAGCAGGTGCGCTTTCATGTCATGGGCGAAGGCTTCACCTGGGAAACCCAGGACCGCCAGCGCGACATCGCCGCCGCCGAAGCCGCCTGGGCTGTGTCGCGTCAGTTGCTCAGCGACCCGGCCATTGGCCTGGTGGTACTCGATGAACTGAACATCGCCCTCAAGCACGGCTACCTCGACCTCGATCAAGTCCTGAGCGATCTGCAAGCCCGACCGCCCATGCAGCATGTGGTGGTGACCGGTCGCGGCGCCAAGCCCGAGATGATCGAGTTGGCCGATACCGTGACCGAAATGGGCATGATCAAGCATGCGTTCCAGGCCGGCATCAAGGCGCAGAAAGGCGTCGAATTGTGAGCGATGCGCCGATGACCAGTCGCCACTGTCCGGCGGTGTTGGTCGCCGCCCCGGCGTCCGGCCAGGGCAAGACCACCGTCACCGCCGCCCTGGCACGGTTGCATCGCAACCAGGGGCGCAAGGTGCGGGTGTTCAAGTGTGGCCCCGACTTCCTCGATCCGATGATCCTTGAGCGAGCCAGTGGCGCGCCGGTCTATCAATTGGACATGTGGATGGTCGGCGAGCAGGAGAGTCGCCGACTGCTGTGGGAAGCCGCCGCGGAAGCGGACCTGATCCTGATCGAAGGCGTGATGGGACTGTTCGACGGCACGCCGTCCAGCGCCGACCTGGCGCGGCATTTCGGCGTGCCGGTACTCGCGGTGATCGACGGCACGGCCATGGCCCAGACCTTCGGCGCCTTGGCCCTGGGCCTGGCGCGTTATCAACCGGACCTGCCGTTCGCCGGGGTCTTGGCCAACCGGGTCGGGACCTTGCGTCATGCGCAGTTGCTCGAAGGCAGCCTGACCGAAGGCTTGCGTTGGTATGGCGCGTTGTCACGGGAAACCGGCATCGAATTGCCAAGCCGTCATCTCGGACTGGTCCAGGCCAGTGAGTTGAACGACCTGGACGTTCGCCTGGATGCTGCCGCCGAGGCGTTGGCCAGCAGCTGTGAAGTGGCTCTGCCGCCCAGCGTTGAGTTCGCGGCTCCGGAGGTGAGCGTTGTTGAGCCGTGGCTCGACGGTGTGCGCATCGCTGTCGCCAGGGACGAGGCGTTTGCCTTCACTTACGGCGCGAGCCTCGATCTGCTGCGGGCCATGGGCGCGCAGTTGAGTTTCTTTTCGCCGATTCACGATACCCAGTTACCCAAGGCGGACAGCCTTTACCTGCCTGGCGGTTATCCCGAACTGCACCACGTCGCCCTGGCGCTAAACGCGCCGATGCTGGCGGCGATCCGTGCCCACCATGCGGCCGGCAAGCCGCTGCTCGCCGAATGCGGCGGCATGCTGTACCTGCTTGATTCGTTGACCGACGTCGAAGGCGTCCGCGCCGAATTGCTGGGTTTGCTGGCCGGGGATGCGCAGATGCAAAAACGCCTGGCGGCCCTCGCGCTGCAATCGGTGGATTTGCCGGAAGGTTCCCTGCGCGGGCATACCTACCATCATTCGCTGACCAGCACCGGACTCGAGCCGATTGCCCGCGGGCACAGCCCCAATGGCGGGCGGGGAGCTGAGGCGGTTTTCCGACAAGGACGAATGACGGCTTCCTACGTGCATTTTTATTTTCCGTCCAATCCGAGGGCGATTGCCGCGTTGTTTGCGCCTGACCGAGAAGCCGCCTTCGCGAGCAAGCTCGCTCCCACAGGGGATCGGGTTGAGCAGGGATCTACAGCAGCACCACAATCTAATGTGGGAGCGAGCTTGCTCGCGAAGAGGCCATGACAAACACCACTTTCTCCCAGGCCGAACGCGAAGCCGTCTACCGCGCCATCGCCGAACGCCGCGACATGCGCCATTTCAGCGGCGGCACCGTCGAGCCGCCATTGCTGCGCCGCCTGCTGGAAGCCGCGCACCAGGCTCCCAGTGTCGGGCTGATGCAACCGTGGCGATTCATCCGTATCAGCAATCGCGCCTTGCGCGGTGAAATCCAGCACTTGGTGGAAGAAGAACGGATCCGCACCGCCGAAGCCTTGGGCGAGCGCAGCGACGAATTCATGAAGCTCAAGGTCGATGGCATCAACGACTGTGCCGAAGTCCTGGTGGCGGCGTTGATGGACGACCGGGAGCGGCACATTTTCGGCCGCCGGACCTTGCCGGAAATGGATTTGGCCTCGCTGTCCTGCGCCATCCAGAACCTCTGGCTGGCGGCCCGCGTCGAGGGACTGGGGATGGGCTGGGTGTCGTTGTTCGAGCCCCAGGCCCTGGCCGATCTGCTGGGCCTGCCGGCTGGCGCCAAGCCGCTGGCGATCTTGTGCCTGGGGCCGGTCGAGGGCTTTTATCCTGCGCCGATGCTTGCGCTGGAAGGCTGGGCGCAACCGCGTCCGCTTAATGAACTGCTTTATGAAAATCACTGGGGAGTGCGCCCATGAGCGTGGCGTTGCTCAGCGCCGCCGCGGTGGCGCTGGATGCGTTGCTGGGCGAGCCCCGGCGCTGGCATCCGCTGGTGGCATTCGGCGGTTTCGCCACCCGTATCGAACAACGTTTCAATTCCGGTGGGCGTGGCTGGCGCAGTCACGGTGTCACGGCGTGGATCATCGCCGTGCTGCCCTTGACCTTGCTGGCTACGGCGCTGTCCTGGGCACCCTTGGTGGGCTGGCTGGTGGACATCCTCGCGTTGTACTGCGCCCTCGGCCTGCGCAGCCTCGGCGAGCATGTCGAGCCGGTGGCCCGGGCGTTACGCAGTGGGGATCTGGACGAGGCGCGCCAGCGGGTCAGTTATCTGGTCAGTCGCCAGACGGCTGAGCTGGACGAAACCGCTGTCGCCCGTGCCGCCACCGAGTCGGTGCTGGAAAACGGCAGCGATGCGGTGTTTGCGGCGTTGTTCTGGTTCGCGGTGGCCGGTGCGCCCGGCGTGGTGTTGTACCGCTTGAGCAATACCCTCGACGCCATGTGGGGTTATCGCAACGAGCGCTTCGAGCGTTTTGGCTGGGCGGCGGCGAAGATCGACGATGTGCTCAACTATATTCCCGCGCGGTTGGTGGCGTTGACCTACGCCGTCCTTGGCAAGACCCGCCCGGCGCTCAGATGCTGGCGCACCCAGGGCCCAACCTGGGACAGCCCCAACGCCGGGCCGGTGATGGCCGCCGGCGCCGGTGCGCTGGGCGTGGAACTGGGGGGCGCGGCGGTGTATCACGGCGAACTGCATCAGCGTCCGCCGTTGGGCGAAGGCGTGCCGGCGAGTGCTGATTCCATTGATCGTGGCTGGCAATTGGTGCAGCGCGGCGTATGGTTATGGCTGCTGATTCTCTGCCTCGGAGCCGAGTTCTATGCTTGAGCATGGTGGACGACTGCGCAACGCTTCCCGGCAGTACGGCATTGCCGAGGCCGACTGGCTCGACCTGTCCAGCGGCCTGGCGCCCTGGCCGTTCGACGTTCCGCCTATCCCATTGCGCGCCTGGGCGCGCCTGCCCGAGGCCGACGATGGATTGGAACAGGCCGCTTGCGATTACTACGAAGCGACGCATGTGCTGCCGGTGGCCGGTTCGCAGATGGCCATCCAACTGCTGCCGCGCCTGCGCCGGGCCGGCAAGGTCGGCGTCTTGTCGCCCTGTTACGCCGAGCACGCCGAAGCCTGGCGCCGTTGCGGTTACATCGTGCGCGAAGTGCTGGAGGCGGAAGTGGACTTCTTCCTCGACAGCCTCGACGTGTTGGTGGTGGTCAATCCGAACAATCCCACGGGCCTGAGCCTGAGCCCGGAACGCTTGCTCGACTGGCACGCACGGTTGGCCCAGCGTGGTGGCTGGCTGGTGGTGGATGAGGCGTTCATGGATATCACGCCGCACCTCAGCCTCAGCGCCCATGCCCATCAGGTCGGGCTGATCGTGTTGCGATCGTTCGGCAAATTCTTTGGCCTGGCCGGGGTTCGCCTGGGGTTCGTCCTGGCCGAGCGCCGTTTGCTGAAGCTGCTCGCCGAGCAAGTCGGGCCGTGGGCCATCAGCGGGCCGACCCGGGTTTTGGGTGAAGCTTGTCTGCTCGACACCGAAGCCCATGCACGGCAGCGCGAGCGTTGCGAAGAAACCAGCCAGCGCCTGGCCATGACGCTGGAACGCCACGGCTTCAAGCCCCAGGGCGGTTGTGCATTGTTCCAGTGGCTGGTCACCGAACATGCCCAGGCGCTTTACGACTTCATGGCCCATCGCGGCATTCTCCTGCGGCTCTTCACCGAGACCAGCAGCCTGCGCTTTGGGTTGCCGGCTGACGACGCGCAATTCCTGCGCCTCGAACAGGCTTTCGAGGCCTACGCCAAGGACATTCAATGACGACCTTGATGGTGCAGGGCACCACCTCCGATGCCGGTAAAAGCACCCTGGTCACGGCGCTGTGCCGCTGGGTCAAGCGCCAGGGCGTGCGCGTGGTGCCGTTCAAGCCGCAGAACATGGCCCTCAACAGCGCAGTGACCGCCGACGGCGGCGAAATCGGCCGGGCCCAGGCCGTCCAGGCCCAGGCCTGCGGCCTCGAACCGCACACCGACATGAACCCGGTGCTGCTCAAGCCCAACAGCGACACTGGCGCCCAGGTCATCATCCATGGCCGCGCCGTCACCACCATGAACGCCGTGGCCTATCACGATTACAAAGCCATCGCGATGCAAGCGGTGCTGGCCTCCCATGAACGCTTGAGCGCCGCGTATCCGGTCGTCATGGTGGAGGGCGCCGGGTCGCCGGCCGAGATCAACCTGCGGGCTGGCGACATCGCCAACATGGGCTTCGCCGAAGCGGTGGACTGCCCGGTGTTGCTGATCGCCGACATCAATCGCGGCGGTGTATTCGCCCATCTGGTCGGCACCCTGGAGCTGCTGTCCCCCAGCGAACAGGCGCGGGTCAAGGGCTTCGTCATCAACCGCTTTCGCGGTGATCTGGCCTTGCTTCAGCCCGGCCTGGACTGGTTGGAAGCGCGCACCGGCAAACCGGTGGTCGGCGTGTTGCCCTACGTGATGGACCTGCATCTGGAAGCCGAGGACGGCCTCGACCAGCGTCAGGCCGACAAGGCCGAACACGTGCTCAAGGTGGTGGTGCCGGTCCTGCCGCGCATCAGCAACCACACCGATTTCGATCCGCTGCGCCTGCATCCGCAAGTCGATTTGCAATTCATCGGCCCCGGCCAGGTCATCCCGCCGGCGGACCTGATTATCCTGCCCGGTTCCAAAAGTGTGCGCAGCGACTTGGCCTTTCTACGAGCCAATGGCTGGGAAACGGCGATCCATCGACACCTGCGCTACGGCGGCAAGCTGTTGGGCATTTGTGGCGGTCTGCAGATGCTTGGCCAGCACGTCCACGACCCGCTCGGCCTGGAAGGCGCGGCGGGCTCCAGCGCCGGGCTGGGCCTGTTGGAATTCGAAACGACCCTGGAACGCGAGAAGCAATTGCGCAATGTCCGCGGGCGGCTGGCGTTGGAAGAGGCTGAAGTCAGTGGTTATGAGATCCACGCGGGCGTGACCGTCGGCCCCGCTCTGGAAAATGCTGCGGTGCATCTCGATGACGGCCGTTGCGATGGCGCTCGGAGCCTGGATGGGCAGATTGTCGGGACTTATCTGCACGGGCTGTTTGAATCGCCGGCGGCCAGCAGTGCGTTGCTGCGTTGGTCGGGTTTGGAGAACGTACAGGCGGTGGATTACCACGGCTTGCGCGAGCGGGATATCGAACGGTTGGCGGACCTGGTGGAGCGGCATCTGGATACCGGGTTGCTGCGTGAACTCTGTGGGATCTAGGGTGGCTGTACTGGCCTCATCGCGAGCAAGCTCGCTCCCACATTGGATCTCTGATGACCACAGCATTCATGTACACCCTGGATCAACTGTGGGAGCGAGCCTGCTCGCGAAGAGGCCGGCAGCCACACCGCTAACAAAAGATAACCAATGTTCCAGCATCGGATCTGCGGGTGTACATAAGTCCCCTGTGGGAGCGAGCTTGCTCGCGATGGCGCCAGTCGCCACACCGCCAATAAAAGGTAATACCCCATGCTGCAACTGATCCTCGGCGGCGCCCGCTCCGGCAAGAGTCGCCTGGCCGAAAAACTCGCGGCAGAGACACACTTGCCGGTGACCTACATCGCCACCAGTCAACCTCTCGACGGCGAGATGAACCAACGTGTCGCCCAGCACCGCGCCCGGCGTCCGGCCGAATGGGCGTTGGTGGAGGAACCGTTGGCGCTGGCGCAGGTGCTGCGGGAAAACGCTGCAACCGATCGATGCCTGCTGGTGGATTGCCTCACCCTCTGGTTGACCAATCTACTGATGCTCGACGATCCCGAACGGTTGATCGCCGAGCGTGAAGCGCTGCTGGACTGCCTCAGCGCGCTCCCCGGCGAAGTCATATTCGTCAGCAACGAAACCGGCATGGGTGTCGTGCCGCTGGGCGAGTTGACCCGCCGTTACGTCGATGAAGCCGGTTGGCTGCATCAAGCCCTGGCCGAACGTTGTCAGCGCGTCGTGCTGACCGTCGCCGGCCTGCCCCTGACTCTCAAAGGTACTGCGTTATGAATCGCCGCTGGTGGCTGGAACCGTGCAAGCCCGTTGATACCCAAGCGCTGGAGCAGGCCACGGCCCGTCAGCAACAACTGACCAAACCGGCCGGCTCCCTGGGCCGCCTGGAGTCGGTGGCGGTGCAACTGGCTGGCCTGCAAGGCCAAGTCAAACCGAGCCTCGACCGGCTGTGGATCGCCATTTTCGCCGGCGACCATGGCGTCGTGGCCGAGGGCGTATCGGCCTACCCCCAGGAAGTGACCGGGCAGATGCTGCTCAATTTTGTCAGGGGCGGCGCGGCCATCAGCGTCCTGGCGCGGCAACTGGACGCCTCGCTGGAAGTGGTGGATTTGGGCACCGTGACGCCGTCGCTGGATTTGCCCGGCGTGCGCCATTTGAACGTGGGCCCTGGCACCGCCAATTTTGTCCAGGGCCCAGCCATGACCCCGGTCCAAGGCGAGCAGGCTTTGCAAGCCGGACGCGACAGTGTGATGCGCGCCTTGGCGACCGGGACGCAATTGTTCATCGGCGGCGAGATGGGCATTGGCAACACCACGGCGGCCAGCGCCCTGGCCTGTGCCTTGCTCGATTGCCCGGTGGCGCATCTGGTGGGACCGGGAACGGGGTTGGATGCAGCGGGTATCAGCCGCAAGGCTCGGGTGATCGAACGGGCCCTGGCGCTGCACGGTGTCAAGGACAACGACCCGTTGCAGGCCCTGTTCAACCTCGGCGGTTTTGAGATCGCGGCCTTGACCGGGGCCTATCTGGCCTGTGCCCAGCAGGGCATTGCGGCGCTGGTGGATGGGTTCATTTGCAGCGTCGCGGCGCTGGTGGCGGTGCGCCTCAATCCCGAGTGCCGGCCATGGTTGCTGTTCGGCCATCGCGGCGCCGAGCCGGGGCATCGCCACGTGCTGGAAACCCTCGAAGCCGAACCGCTGCTGGAGCTGGGCTTGCGCCTGGGCGAGGGCAGCGGCGCGGCGTTGGCGGTGCCGCTGTTGCGCCTGGCCTGTGACCTGCACGGGCAAATGGCGACGTTTGCCGAAGCGGCCGTGGCGGATCGCCCGGCATGACCTTGCGCCTGGACTTGCTGCGTCACGGCGAAACCGAACTGGGCGGCGGCTTGCGCGGCAGTCTCGATGATGCCTTGACGGCCAGGGGCTGGGAGCAGATGCACACCGCTGTCGAGCAAGGCGGGCCCTGGGATCGCCTGGTGAGCTCGCCGCTACAGCGCTGCGCCCGTTTCGCCGAGCAACTGGGCGCCCGGCTCAGCCTGCCGGTGCACTTGGACAAAGACCTGCAAGAGCTGCATTTCGGCGCCTGGGAGGGGCATGGCGCGGCGGCGTTGATGGACACCGACGCCGAGGCGCTGGGCCGCTTCTGGGCCGATCCTTATGCCTTCACGCCGCCCGATGGCGAGCCGGTGCTGGCATTTTCCAGCCGCGTCCTCACGGCGGTCGAACGCCTGCGCGCGGCCTATGCCGGTCAGCGGGTCTTGCTGGTCAGCCATGGCGGGGTGATGCGCCTGCTGCTGGCCCAGGCCCGGGGCCTGCCTCGGGAGCAGTTGCTCAACGTTGAAGTCGCTCATGGCGCGCTGTTTTCCCTGACCGTGTTGGCAGGTCCAGTGCTCAAAGAGGCGCAATGACCATGTTGCCCTTCTGGATCGCCTTGCAATTCCTCAGCAGCCTGCCGGTGCGCCTGCCCGGCATGCCCGAGCCCGAGCAACTGGGTCGTTCGCTGCTGTTCTATCCCATGGTGGGGCTGGTGTTCGGCGGCGTGCTGTGGCTGCTCGATGCACTGCTTCTGGGCGCACCGCCGCTGCTCCATGCCGCGCTGCTGCTGACCGCGTGGGTGCTGCTCAGCGGCGGCCTGCACCTGGACGGCTTGGCCGACAGCGCCGATGCCTGGCTAGGTGGTTTTGGCGACCGCGAACGCACGCTGCTGATCATGAAGGATCCACGCAGCGGGCCCATCGCGGTGATGACCTTGGTGCTGGTGCTGCTGCTCAAGTTCGCCTCGCTGGTGGCGTTGATCGAGCAGGGGCAAGCGTTGGCCTTGATCATCGTGCCGGTGCTGGGGCGTGCGGCGTTGCTGGGCTTGTTCCTCACCACACCTTACGTGCGGGCCGGCGGGTTGGGCCAGGCGCTGGCTGATCATCTGCCCCGACGCGCGGGTGGGTGGGTGTTGCTGGGGTGTGCGTTCGGTTGTGTGCTGGTGGCGGGGTGGGCGGGTGCCTGTGGGCTGGCCATTGGCTTGGTGGTGTTCGTTGGCTTGCGGCAAATGATGTTGCGCAGGCTCGGGGGCTGCACAGGGGATACGGCTGGGGCGTTGTTGGAGTTGCTTGAAGTGGCGGTGTTGGTTGGAGTGGTGCTGAGCCGATAAAGCCCCACTGTGCAGATAGCCACCTGTCAACTCTGACAGTTTCGGCCTATTTAAAAAAAGCGCTTACTTCCCTCCAGTGCAGAACGACGGGAAGCGTCTGGGCAGTGCCCGCAAATCATCGGTCTGCTTTTCGAGCTGAAGCGTCATGGGTAGCCATGGCTTCCAGGTATGAATACGGAGAGCGATAAGATGGCTGGTCCAGATAAAAAAGAGCAGTTCACTTCAAATGAAGGCGCATCCGGCGGACCTGCGCCGTTTGAGGTCCAGGATCCGGTTGTGAAGCCTGATCCCCTACTCGGGCTGCCGGCGGGGCTTATTCGTAGAGCTGATCTTAATACAGGCTTAACGACAACCATTACGACCTGGGGTAGCGACGTACCAGACGGAATGACGGAATATTTTCGACTACAAATTGCGCGAGCACAAAGTAGTGAGTGGGAGTTGATTGAGGAAAAATCTTTTACGGGAGGCAATACGTGGGAACCGCTGGTTTTCACTATCTCCAGCGGTTATTTGCTGGACCCGGAGCACGAAGGTGCTTTTGACCTGCGATACGAGCATGAGAACTTCCTTGGCGTTCCCGACCATTCCGGGCGAACGAGCATTTACATCGACAAGACCCCGCCCAACGGTGCGGTCCCTCCAAGTAGAATGGTGTTCACCGTCACGGAACCCATTACCGATGAAACTTTTGGTGCAAATGATTACTTGGAAGCGACAATTCCACCTTGGACGGTCGATCAGAGCGACGTGAAAATCTTGTACGCCTGGGTAAAGGACGAGCTGCCCGAAGATCCTTCGCTTATTTCTTTCGAAGGTCCTGACTCCATTGATCCGAACGGCAGCAGGGTCGTGCAAATTCCCAAGCAACACTTCCTTGACGCCGGAGATGGCCTTGGCTGTGGTGGCTACGTACTGGTCGACAAGGCCGGCAATCCGAGCCCGCTGTCTCTATATAAACTCATGTCGGTCGCTCTCGGCCCCCTGCCTGTTGAGCCATTGGGCGCACCCACGGCGGCGGATGCCACGGGCGGCGAGTTGCTGCGCTCGGACCTTGTCGACGGGAACGTCCTCGTCAATGTGCCTCATGTCACCAATGGCAAGTCCACCGATACCGTCGTTGTTAAATGGGGCACCAAGGAAGTCACGCCGGGTACGCCTCTAGGCAGCAACCCGTCGGGCGGAATCAACATCCCCGTGCCTTGGGCGACCCTCTGGGCCGAATACGGCAGTGCCACGACAGGCGTGGTGCCTACGTCGCTTTCCTACACGTTACTGCGGGGGGTAGAGCCTTATGTCTCAACTCCAGCTTCGGTCCCATGTAATTTTTCCGGCCCTGGACCGATCAACCCGGATCCGGAACCCGGCAACGACCTGCTGGAAGTGGTCACGGTCGTGGGTGAGTCGGGTGTTGACAATGAGCTGGAGGCAAGCGATGAAGACGGCGAGATCAAGGCCAAGATCGAACTGGTCGACCCACTGGCCGACGGTGATACCTATCAAGTCCTGTGGAACGGAACGCCCATCGGAGCCCCCTATGTGATTGACACCGACAATGACACGGCGGGGGACGTCATCGAGATTGATCTTGATTGGGACGTCATCCGCGGCGAAGGCCCGGATTCGGCCATGCCGGTCTGGTACGTATTGACCAACTCGGCTCATGCAAACCCGCAAGAGCCTAAGCAACGCACCTCGGTCATGATCGACTTCCTGGTCCAAGCCTTGCCGGAGGCCATCCCGAAACACACCAACACAAACGGTATCGTGACCTGCCTCTCACTGCGCTGGAATACGGGTGGTACAACCTTTGGCATCGAGTATCTGATTCCGCCGAGCCCCTATTTGAAACAGGGTGATACGGTCGAGGTGGTATGGAAGGCCTACACCGACTTCTCGAACCCGGTTCACGTTCCCGCCGCCGATAAGACGCACACGTTCAGCAATATCACCCAAGATCAGGCGGACAACGGGATTGTCTGGCTCATCGAACCCTACGCCACTCATGTTCTGCCCACGTGGCAAAGCACTGCCCAGATAGGCAAGGGTGAAGTGAGTTACAAAATCACGGGAGAACCTTTTCAACAAACGCCCACCAATACCAGGGTGGCGATGTCGCAGGGCGAGGGAACTTGCAACGTACCACCGCCGGCGAATCCTTGAGCATGCGCGCGCCCAGCCGCATACGAGGATTCATGGGAGGCACGGACCCTGCGGCAAGGGCGTTTGCCCCCGCAGGTTGTGCAGCAATCCAGGTTGCTGCACAGCCATCGACAGAGATGCCCGAGCTCCTTGGCTAGATACTCCCTTCACTGGCAGGCATGAGATGCGCGAGTGGGTTCCTACAGTTTGCTTCATCGTGTAAGTGGGTTAATTCAGAATAGTCCTACATACCATGGTGCCGGCGTTCTATAGCCTGCGCGGCCTTCTGTATTAAATTGTCACAGGGTGCCTGTATGTCCTTGCCTAAGTTGTTCAAGCTGCATCCGCTGTTCCGTGCCTTGAAACTGCTGTCCATTCCTCCCTTGTTGCTGATCGCCGAGATGGGGCACGCGCGGGTTCTGGTTCCCGGGGAAATCCTGTCCATCGATAGCACTACAGCCTCCGATAATTACGTGCTGAACGGCGAGTCGACATTGAATGCCGATGGCGCCGAGACCCGCGACATCACCGTTAATAATTCAACCCTGAACCTCAACGGCACCGATGTGAAGGCAACAAACGCCAATGGCGTTCTGCTGAATGCTGGTCGGGCCAACATCAGCGGCAACAGTACCATCACCAGTGACCGGATAGGCCTGGCGGTCAGTCGCGATTCCACGGCTACCCAGGGTTCCACCGCGACTGTGAGCGACAGCACCATCATCGGCGGGACGACGGGCGTTTCGGTCACCGGTTTGAGCGAGGTAACACTGGTGCGATCAACCGTCTTGGGCACGGGTGCCAATGCTGCCGGCCTGCGACTGTTCGGAGGGACTGCCACGGCTATTGGCAGCACGATTTCCGGGGCGAGGAACGGGATCGAAATTGGCGGGGATAGCCTCGTGAGCGCCCCCGCGAACTTGACCCTGGACGGCACCCATGTCGAAGGTCTCAACGGATCGGCAATCGTTGTCGATACCTTGGGCCTGGGAGCCAGCACCGCCAACATCTCAGTGACCAACGGTTCCACGCTGTCGGCCAGCAATGGCATCCTGATGGATGTTCGCCGTGGTGCAGAGGGTAATTTGAATGTTAGCGGCAGCGCACTGGTCGGCGATATCGTCGCCGACGACAGCAGTACCGCCAATGTGCTGCTGGAGAACGCCGCGACCCTGACCGGAAACCTGAAAAATGTCCAGGACCTGGGCATCAACAGCAGCGCCCGCTGGATCATGGTTGGCGATGGTGAGGTCGAAAACCTGGTCATGAATGGCGGCGCTATCCAGTTCGGCAACCCCGGTGAGTTCTACAAGTTGAACGTGGGCACGTTGTCGGGCGATGGCGGTACGTTCTACATGCACACCGATTTCAAGACCGGCCAAGTCGATACCCTGACTGTAACCGGCGCGGCCACCGGCAATCACACCATCGCGATCGATGCCAGTGGCTCAGAACCTGTAGGCGCCGGCTCCATTGCGGTGGTGAAGATTGGCAGCGGCGATGCAACATTTGCCCTGGCCGGTGGCGAAGTAGACCTGGGGGCTTATTCCTACGATTTGATCAAACAAGGCAACGACGCCTGGTATCTCAATACCCTCACTCGTACGATCAGCCCGGGCACCCGCTCGGTGATCGCGCTGTTCAACGCAGCCCCAACCGTCTGGTATGGCGAACTCAGCACCTTGCGCAGCCGCATGGGTGAAGTGCGCATGAACCCTGGTCAGAGCGGTGGCTGGATTCGCGCCTACGGCAACAAGTTCAATGTCAGCGCAAATTCCGGTGTCGCTTACCAGCAAGTCCAGCAAGGCTTGTCGTTTGGCGCGGATGCGCCGTTGCCGGTGGGCGACGGTCAGTGGTGGGTAGGTGTGTTGGGTGGCTACAGCAAGTCCGACCTTGACTTGAGTCGCGGTACCAGTGCAACGATCAACAGTTACTATTTGGGCGCCTATACCACTTGGCTGGATGAGCGGAGCGGCTATTACTTCGACGGCGTGCTCAAGTTCAACCGCTTCCAGAACGAATCCGACGTGCAACTGAGCGACGGCAAAAAAACCAAGGGAGACTACGACAGCCATGGGGTCGGTGGCTCCCTGGAATTCGGCCGGCATATCAAGTTGGCGGACGACTATTTCGTTGAGCCGTTCACTCAGTTATCGGGTGTGATTATCGAGGGCAAAGACTACAAGCTGGACAATGGTCTCTCTGCCGAAGGCAGTCAGTCCCACTCTCTGTTGGCCAAGGCCGGTGCGACCGTAGGGCGCGATTTCACCTGGGGTGACAAAGTTGTGCAGCCCTACATTCGTGCTGCTTTCGTGCACGAGTTTGCCAACAACAATGACGTGCAGGTCAACAACAACCGGTTCAACAACGACCTTTCGGGTTCCCGTGGTGAATTGGGCATGGGTGTTGCCATGACCGTGACCGACAAGGTTTCGATTCATGCCGATTTCGACTACAGCAATGGCAGCAAAATCGAACAACCGTGGGGTGCCAATGTGGGCGTGCGCTACCTCTGGTAGGTAGTGTCGGCATGCCGAATCTGATTTCGGCATGCTCCCTTGCGGCATTCGACTGTTCATCAGGATTTCCCCCCGGCCTTGGGCTGGGGGTTGATATTCAGCGATGGAGAACATGAACAATGTCATCGACCAAGTCCACCAAGCTCCCTCCCACTATGACCGCCCCCTGGACCGAGCCCGCACCTTTGGCGGATGTTCCTGGCGGCGAGCCAAACCTGCTGCATCGTTCGGCCTGGAGCGACCCGGACAATCCGCTGAAGGTCATGCTCCAGCCCTGGTATGACGGCGACGATCCGCCGGGCGGTCCGTGGACCGAGCGGGTCGATGTTTTTCTGGCCGATGACGAGAGCAATATCATCGGGTCCCGGGAATGGGATCTGCCCATGGATCCGGATGATTATTACGTACCGATCAGTGCCGACCGGTTGCCGTCCGGGACGCATACGCTCAGCTTCATCATGACCAACTTTGTGGACGTACCGGCGCGATCACATCCGTTTACGGTTACCGTGGATAAGAGCCCTCCAATACTCGCTGCCAATAGCGAGTTGATTTTCCCTGCCGAAGTCCTTCCTCCCAACCACATCAGCGCTGCCTACCTTGCCGATCCAGAAAACAACGATCAGGTGCTGGCAACCCTGCCAGACTACAACGAGAAAATGGTTGGGGATGTCATCACCTGGTACTGGGAAACTTCGCCCGGCGGCCTGGCAGTCGTAGACACCAAGACACTCGCAGAAGATGATCTGAGCCTGCCTGTACAGGTTGCCTTCTCTGGTGATTTGCTTCGTAGGGCCAATGGTGAGTTTTACGCAACCTATCGGGTGCGCGACAGGGCCGGCAATGGTGACGATGTCTTGTCCAGCCCGGAAAGGCTTACCGTCAACATTCGCCCACCCACCCCTCGCAGGTTTCCAACCGTCAAGGAGGCGTCGAACAATGGCAGCACTGGCGTGTTGGAACCATTCCAGGGTCAGTCAGGAGTGACCGTAGTGGTGGCGACGGCGGAGATCGATCCGGGAGAACAGGTGACCGTGGATTTTGTCGGTCTTGGCGGCGAGGACGGTGTCGGCTCCGTAACAGGCGTACAACCGATCACCCCGGGTGGGCTGGAGTTTGGCATCCCTGCATCAGTCGTTGCGGCGAACATTCCGGTGAACGGCGATGGTCGCAAGGTCGAGGTTTATTATTGGGCCGGTCAGGACACTCAGCCCTCGGCGGTCTATACACTGAGCATCAACGCTTTCGCAGCAGGTGCACTTGGCCGGCTCGTTTGCCTACAGGCGCAGGTCGGCTCGCCGGCGACGCTGTCCAAAGCTGCCGTCCCGGCACGTGGCGCGGATCTGGAAATAGCGAAATGGATTTATCAGGACCCTGCTCAGCTCATGAAGGTGTGGGCGATTGCTTCCGGTACGCGAACAGATTTTCTGAACGGTGTACCGGTTGAAATCGATGGAAAATTCACGACAGTATTACCCAAAGACTACGTAGACCAGCGGCCCCTCAATTCGACGTTCACCCTATACGCCAGTGTCAGTTTTGATCGGGGCCATAGTTATATTGCCTTCAGGACCCTACCATTGAAAGTCGTCGCATAGTCGATGCACTCAAGGAAGACCCGGCAGGGCTGACCTGCCGGGCAGGTTCATTTATAGGTAATGGTGAACCCCAGGGCGCCATCTGCCGAGCCGGCCATGACAGTGCTGGTGGGACCAGTCTGGTAATAGCGAGCATTGAACTCCAGCAGCATGCCTCCCGTGGCCGGAATAGCGCCTTGAAGCACCTCCGTCTCCAATGCGACTGGCGTCAGTGCATCGCGTCCCAACACTTGAATGCCGATACCTTGCGCGGTGGAACCGCTCCCCAGACTGAACAAGCCCAGCCCTGCGTCAAGGGTCGCGGAGCCTGCCGTAGGATCCAGGCGAATATGCGCATTAGTGACCGTGCCGCCGGGCAGTGGGTCGGAAATGCATGAGTTCAGCGCAATCGTGAAGGGGACCGCATCGGTGGTATGACCTTCGCCGGTAAACTCCGAGTCTGGCCACTCACCGAGATTAACCGGGTCCGCGCTCACAGGGTTGGCTGAAAGCGTGCATTCTGCCTGAGTGACGGAACCGCTCAAGGCCAGGCCGAAGGCGTTGGGGACGCCAGTGTAGGAGCCATTGACCAACTGCCTTCCCGAGTCCAACGATTGCATGCCTCGGCCGATCGGGCCGGTTTTGACCAGGCTGACGGTGCCGCGCAAAACACTGTGTTGCAAGACAAAGGGTGTACTGAAATCGATGTAGCCATCGAATGGCACCGAGCTGTCGGGGCCGGTGAGTTTCCAATAGCCGTTGGTGACACCATCGTACGGTGTACCTAAGGTGATTCGGGCGCCGACCCCCTCGATGTTGGTCTGTAGCAAGGCACCGCTCGTTTCCATACCGTTCCTTCTGGGGATTGGCCCAGGCACGGGTGCCACGGCGGACGAGGCGTTGAACGTCAGCCGAGCGCTGCCGTCGTTCACGCAGAAGACCGAATGCCCACCGCCACCTTGAATGAAGGGTTGGTCGATCGGGCCTATCGGGTCACCTATTTGGGCATCTCTTGGGACATACAGTGCACCCACATTGACCACATAATGTTGAGGCCCCGTACCGACCCCCCAGTAACATGTATTGGCTGCAGCACTGAATGGCATCAATGCGCCGACTGCGAGCGTGAACAAAACGCCTGGAAATAATCTGATCGACATGCTGTGTTCTATCCTGGCAGAAACAACGCGAGGCACCACAAGGTGCTTCGCGTATGAGTAAAGGAAGCGTTGAATCAGCGACAAATCAAGTCCTGAACCCGATAGCCTTGTTCCATGGGCATGCTCTGGACATCGAACTGCAACTGGCACTGCTCGGTTGAGGTGTTGCCCCAGCGCACGTACAAGGTTTGCTGCCCATCGACAGTGCCCAGCAGCACCTGACCGGCCTGGCCGACAATCCCGAGTACTTCGCCGTCGGTATTGCTCACCTGAGCACCGAAGGGCAGGGGAGCGCCTCGGCTGTCACGGGTGGTCAACACCAGCCTCTGTACCGTCCGCGCGGGGAAGCTCGCTTTGACCACCGCGCCACGCCGAGGCACCACCTGGGTCACGCCATTGTCGATCTGCACATTCGGATCGAGCTGGTCGGTATCAAGGATCACCCGGTTGACCCGATAGGGCTGTAGATACGGGATCAAGGCATAGCCGCGGTCATTGGTCCTGGCGCTGGAGGCGTTCAGCAAGCCGACGCCGGCGATGTCCGGAACATGGGCCAGGCCACTGGTTTCACCCAGATAAGGCCCCAACTCGAGCCCGTCGCCATGCAGCAGCAGTGCGCCGCTGGCATTGAGCGAAAGGTTGTTGTAATCGCTGCCTTGAGTGAGGCCCGCGCCAAGGCTGGCAAAAGGTGCCTGATAACCCAGCGACAGTTCAGCGCTTTGCTGATGGCTTTCATTGCTGGACAAGGACGCACGATAGTTGAGCCGGTCTCCCTCGCCTCGGCCCGATAAAGAGGCGCGATGGTTGAACTGACCGCGGTTCTCCCGCACATCGTAGGTGGCGGTCGTCGAACGTCCAAAATCCAGCGGCATTGAGATGTTCAAGCCGAACTGGCGGTCATTGAATGGGTCATCGTTCAGCGACTGCGAGGCGTAGAGGGAGTAGCTCACCCTGTTATAGCGGGTGCTGAAATTGAACTGGAACTGGCGCTGCTGATCATCGGAGCGCCAGAAATCCTCCTGGGATAACGTCAGGCTCAGCGAGCTATGGGTGCCGATGTCCTGGAACACCGAGGCTTCAAGCAGGCTGCGTCGACTTCCGCGATAACGCTGGTCGGCGCTGCGCTCGCGCACCGCTTCGCTAAAGTCGCGATAACCCTCGGTGGAGTAGCGATAGCCGGCAAAGCGCAGGTTGGTACGGGTCTCGAACGTCTTGCCATATTTCACGGCATAGCTCATGCCCTGAACGTTGCGACGGCTGTCATGGGGATCGATATCGGCAGCGGAGCGCGTGACGTCGAACGACAGCGCGCCAATCGATCCAAGATTTTTACCGATGCCAAGCGTGCCGGCCTGATAGAAGTCATTGCCCATCAACCCGCCGTACAGCGTCGAATCCCATCCGACACCGGTCGCCAGGGTCCCTTGCCAAAGCATTGCATCATCCACGGAAAAAGACGGTGCGTTATAGCGACCCAGGCTGGTGCTGTAGCGCCAGACGCCTTCGCGCAGCAGGTTGGTGAGTGTTGCATAGGGTTGAGTGAAGCGCCGCACCTGGCCATCGGCTTCGGTCAGGATGATTTCCAGCTCTCCGCTGCCGCCGGCAGTGGTGAGGTCGTTGATCTCGTAGGGGCCGGCACTGACATAGGTGGAATAGATCGGGTAACCGTTCTGCCGTATCTCGAGCCTGGCACGGGTCTGCGCCACACCTCGAATGATGGGTGCATAGTTTTGCAGCGAGTCGGGCAACATGCTCATGTCCGATGCAATCTGCACGCCTCTGACGGGTACGCTCCTGAAGACATCACCCGGCGTGTAGGTTTCGCCCAGGGTCAACTGCGAACGGGTGCCGGGGAGGTCGCGTTGAAGATAGGTATAGGCGCGCGACCATGTGCGCTCGCCCTGGGCGTCGCTGCGAAAAGAGTTGTTGCTGCGCAAGCGCCAGGCGCCCAGATTCAAGCCGCTGTTCAAGTACAGGTCCTGGCTGCTGTTATGGCCAGTCTGATGGCTGCGACCTTGTTGAGCCGATACTTGATAGTTCACGAAGGCCGAATTGATGCCGTAGTCCCACAATTGCGGATCGACATAACCGGCCACATCGCGACGCATGGCAATCTGCGGGATGGAAATCGACAATGCGAGCCGGCCGCCATCGAACTGAGTCAGCGCACCGGGAATCAGGCGCGGTAGGTCGACGCAAGTATCCAGCGCAGCCTGCGGCTGCGCCAGGCTGTCGAGCTTGACGCCGATGTCGTCGAGCAGTTGCTGCGACAAACAAGGAACCAGCCCATCGCCTCGGGCATTGGCGGTGAACTCTATTTCCCGGTGGTCGAAGAAGCTTCGGTTGACGTCGATACTCACCCGGTAACGCCCTGGCGCCAGGTCCTGGTTACTGGACAGTGTTTTCAAGGCCAGCGCACCGGCATCGCTGGCATGGTTGTCCAGTTGACGCATAAAGGTCGACTGAAACTCCACCGGCGTGGAGGCCCGGGCCGGATCGGTTTTCAGCAATACAACGCTGGCGCCGGTGAATACGGCAAAATGAAACAGGCGCTGCGCGGGAGTCGAACTCCAGTGCGGGAAGAAAGGCATGGTGAGAGTCCGCGCAATGTTAAAAATCAAGGCTGACCGGCGCCGCCATTGGGGTTGTGTAACCGCCGTAGTCGGTGATCACGGAAAAGTTCACCTGCATCCCCGGGCTCGGCTTCATGCCGTCCAGTTCAAACGTCCGGGAGTCCAGAGGGGGGGCCATGGGGGTGTTTTTCAGATTGACCGTTTGCCCGTTTGCGCTGAGTTCAATGCGCACGAAAGACACATGAAAGGGGCTTGGGTTGTTCACCATCAGGCGCGGTTTGCCGTCGACTTTTTGTATCGACCAACGCAGGTCTTGCAGGCTGTTCAAGGGATTGCTTTTAAGTTCGACGGGGCGGTAGAACAACTTGATCCGCGTGCGTAGCGCGATATTCAACTGGTTGGCTTCACTGGCCTCCCGCTGCGGTATTTCCTGAACGTTGAAATAAAACAGTGACTCGCGATCTCTGGGCAGCGTATTGGGCAACCCATTGATCTGCACCTGTTGTTCTTTGCCGGCATTCAAGCGAAACAGCGGCGGCGAGGCGATAAACGGCACGGCGGTGGTTTGATCGTCGGCAGCGGTATTGACCCAGGTCTGCACGGCGAAGGGCTTGTCGCTCGGGTTGGAAACCGTCAACGAAACATTGCGTTTATCGCTGTCGAATACCACTCGGGTGCTGCTCACTGTCAGTGCGCCATAACTGTTGGGGAGCCAAAGGGCCGTGGCCCCGAGCAACAAGCAGGTCAGTACGCCCGCCCTGAAAGGAACAGGGTGTTTAATAAAGCCAAACATAGTGAATCCCTGAATCGAGGAATTGGCCTGGAACAACGGGCGACGAGGCCCGTTGTTTTAATGAGGGAGTGCAGCGTCAGTTGATATCGACACGGAAGTTGACATCCGCGTCGGCAGGGCCAGCACCGACTGTTGCGGCCGTTGCGATATACATCGCGGTGAAGTACATCAGCGTTGGATCGGTATCACTCAGCGGATAGACCGCCGATGCGGTACCGTTCTTGACCAGCGTATTGGTATTGTCCTTGATGGCCACCGCGACGCCCGTGGCTGCACCGGCGACGGGTTTGATCCCATAGTGATCACCGCCACCGCCTTGAACCGAAGTGAAGGTGACGGTTGCGTTAAGTTTGTCCGGGTCCAGCGCGCAGCCACTGCCTGGGGTGATGCGCATTTGGAAGCCACGACCGCCGCCTTGACTGCCAACTCCGGTGAAAACGCCCGCATCCACCGCCCCCAATTGGACCAGATTGCCCACCGCGCCACTTTCAGGGTTGACGATTTCAATCGGGCAGGTCGCACTGCTGATTTTGCCGGAAAAATTGATCGTGCCATCAACGGCGAACGCCGAAGTTGCCGCAAAGCCCAATGCCAGGCCAAGCGGCAGTGCGAATAAAGATGTCTTCATGTAACAAATCCTTTGGTTGATTGAATCCGACGCTTATTGAACGAGACGGTGCCGGAACTACTCACGGTCGATGTGAGTGGGGAGAAGTAGTTGTGTGTCTCGGCGGCGGGAGTTTAGATAAGCGGGCGGGGTGGGGGATATGAGAGAACTCTCATTTTTACAGGAGGTGCTATTTGCAGGTGTGTATCGATACACAGGAAATAAAACGGGCTCCAGTTTCGAGAAATGGAGCCCGTCATTATCTTGGTTTGTTAGCCGAGTGGTATAGTGCCAAGAGCTCGTCGGATTTCGTTCATTTTTACTTCTGGCGTGCTACTGATGGTGTCAGTTGCGGGGGTGGTTCTTGGTTTTAGGTTAACTTCCGTAGTTTTAGTTCTTTGTTGACGTTGAAGATCATTCCAACTCCAATTAGAGGCACGGCCGCTGCTAGTAGAAGGGAGGTTCTCCGGAGTAGACGTTGAAGGTAGTGGACGCGTACGTATTGGCGAGGGAGCCACAGGGGCAACTGGTGTGGAAGGTATTGGCTTTTTCGAACCCAGGCTCGGGTATGTTCCCGTAAGCTGGGTAGAGGCATCTGCAACCTGTCTGGTTGAGCCAGCGGATCCCAGGTTAGAAAGCGCTCCAGTGCCGCTATCAGATACACCCGGCGCTCTGCGATAAGCCGCCTGGAAGTCCGCCATATAGTCCATGCTGGACTTGACCTTTGTATGCCAACTCGCTTGGGCCGCTTTGGCGGCAGCTCTGGCGCCATTTACGAAATAGAGACCCACCATACCAAACGCAACATCCAGACCGCCAGAGAGTAAAGTACTGAACTCGTGCTTCTCACGATCCTTCAATCTAGTCGCGGCAATGGCCATGTAGCCTTCGTAGGCACCGTAGGCGCTGCCGCCGAGGCCAGCCACTGTTACAACGGTACCAAGGGATAGAACCGTCACCGGAGGGATAACGAACGCGGCTACAGCCATTGCTGCACCGATCACCGCGAGCCCGATCCCCAAAATCCCCTTCCAGTTAACCCCCCGATTGGCATGCCCCGTCGGGTCGACAAAGTTGATCGGGTCCCCCGCGCAATACACGTAAGGGTTGATCCCGCCGGCCCCGAACGGGCTGAACGAGTCCGGGCTATGGAAGCGCATCAGCGTCGGGTTGTACGCCCGGTAACCGCGGCCCAGTAGATACCAGCCGCTCAGTTCGTCCCGAACCTCGCCATTGAAGCCGAGCAGGCATTGCAGGTCATCATCCGGGTTGCGTTCGCCATAGGCGCCATAAATCGCTTTGCGCAGTTCATTCTGGCCGCTTTCCGCCAGCACGCTGTTTTTGCCATCGGTCAACAGCAGCAGGGTTTGCTCGGGGTTGTCCTGCTGTTGCTGGCCCAAGGGCTGATCGTTGAGGTACAGGTAGTGAATTTTCGTGTCGCCTTGCTCGGTCCGGCTCAGGCGCTCGTCCTGATAAAAGCGCAAGGTTTCGGTTTGCGTGCCGCGGGTGACGCCCAGCAAGTGGTTATGCGCGTCATAGCGATACTGGCTGACAGTGCTGCCGTCGGCATCGGTAACGCGCAGTAACCGGCCCTGGCTGTCGTAGTGCAGGGTCTGGCCGTGTTCATCGTGCAGCAGGTTGCCATCTTCGTCGTAGTCGAGCACGCAGCTGGGCGGATAGGCGGGGTGGCTGTGGGTGACGCCCACCAATTGACACGGATCGTTCTCGGCGAAAGCGCTGATGGCCTCGTCGCGGCTCTCGTCGGCAAAGAGCGTGTACACCTCGCTGACATTGTCCAGCGCGTCGAAGGCGAACAGTTGCTCGCGGATGGCGTTGCCGTAGCGGTCCTTGGGCAGGTTTGTACCTTCGCAGTTGTACTGCACCATTCGTCCGCGCTGATCGTAGTCGAAGGTTTCCAGCAATTCGGTTTGGCCGTTCAACTGCAGGTGGCGGCTTTGCAACTTGTTATCGGCACGGTAGGTCTGGGTGATGGTCTGATCCGGGTGACCGCTCAAGGTCATGCGACGGGTGCTTTCCCGACCCTGGTCGTCGAAGGTCAGGTGGGTTTGCAGTTCCTGCCCGGTGCTTTCATTGCGGGTGGTAATGCGGCTTACCTGCCCCAGGTTGTCGTAGTCGAAGGTGGCGAGGATCTGGCCCTGAGCAGCACTCTTGACCCGGGCCTTTTCGTCATAGGTATAGGTGCAGAGCAAACCGTTGGTATCCAGGCGGGTCAGCGATCGCCCGTTCAAGGTGTGGGTGTAGGCGGTCTCCCACTGTTTGCCCGAGCGCTGTTCCTTCCAGCGTTCATGGCGTAATTGCCCGCTGGAGTTGTAGTCGAACGTATGCTCGCCCTGGGTGTTTTGCGACAGGGTCAGTTGCGCACTTTGATCGTCGTAGTTGAAGCTCGATTGCTCGTCCGGCGCGATGCTGCCCACCGGAGAACCCACCAATCCAGGCTTGTATTCGTAAGTGATGGATTGGTTGCTGGCGGTGATCATCGTGCTCACCTGAAGCTGACCACCTTGGTACTGGAACTGCTGAGTACGCGGGCCAACCGTCAAGGTGGACCTGCGATCAAGGCCATCAAAGGTCTGGATGCCGACGCTGGCGGTGGTCCCGTTGGCGCTGACGTCCAGGCCGACAGGCAATTCCTCGCCGCTGTGGGAGGCATAGGTGCGGCGGATTTCGGTGTAGTCGGGCAGGGTTGTGGTCTGTACCCGGGAGAACAGGTCGTACACAAAGCGTGTGGATTGGCCCATTTCGTCGATTTGTTCAACGCAATTACCCAGGCCGTCATACAGGTATTGACGCTCGCTGACGAGCTTGCCTTCTGCGTCCAGGGCCTCGATCTTGTCTTCCTTGCCGAATAGATTGAGTGTGGTTCTGCTTCTGGCGCTGAATGTCACCGGTGCCACGGTGCTTTCGGTCCAGGTGCGCAGGGTTTGCGTGGCCGGATTGTTTTCGGTGACCTGCGCCACGCCATCAGGCCCGACGACCTTGTATTGCTCCCCCCAAGCGTCGTATTCAAAGGTGCTGGTCAGGGCGATGTCCTGGTTTCCTTCCCAGTCAATAGCGGTCTCGCTGGTCAATTGCCCAAGATTGTTGTAGGTCGCACGGTAGGTCTCGCGAAACGCCTGTGGGTCGCCGCCCAATGCATCGACGTCCTGGCGCTGTTCTTTCAACACCCGGTTCAACCCGTCCAGCCAGGTGAGGGTCTCGACGCCCTTGACGTCTTTGCTGCGTTGCATTGCCTGTTGACCGGCGGTTCCGTTAGTGAGCGCATAGGTATAGGTGCGACTGGCCACGTAGTCGGTGCCCGGCGCCACGGTTTCTTCGGTCACCCGGCCCAGGCGGTCGTATTGGTAGAGGATTTCAGCGTCGTTATCATCGTGACTGAGCAATTTGGCGCCATTGAGCAACGAGTGTTCCTCGGTGGTGACTTTGCGTACCTGTTTGTCTGGTCTGTCGTCGTAACCGATCAAGGTACTCACGGTACGCATGGCCATCACACCGGCACGGGCATTACGGGTGATGCTGTAGGCGAACTCGGTGGTGGTCAGGGTATCGGCCTGGCCATGCAGGGTCTGCTGCATCTGGCTGATGAGCCCATGCTGCCCCGGGTCTTCAGGGGCGCTGATGTACTCATGGACAATGCGCCGTAACTCGGTTTGCGCACGGCCATCGACCACCTGCGCCAGGGTCTCGTCGCTCAAGGCCAGCCACGGCCCGCTGCCCGTGAGCCCTGGATATTCGGCATAGCGATAGTCGGTTTGCAGGGTCGGCGCATTCCCGTAATCGGAGCCGGCCGGGGTCACGGTTTTGCTCTTGAGGTTGCGCACGAACCCTTGCGGATCGGCCGGGCAGCCGTCCTCGCCCTCAGCCTTGTACCAAGCGCTGGTTTCGGTCACGCCGTTGGCGTTGACCTGGGTCAGCAGGTTGCCGAAATCGTCATAGCTGGTGCTCACCACTTCGGTGTGCCGGGGCTCGGTGGCGCTGGCGTTGCGCCAGGTCTGGGTCACGGTTTTCGGCAGTTGGCAATACGCCGGCTGATCCTTGAAATCCAGCTGCGGATCGATGTAGTACTCGGTCTCGGTCACCCACAGGGTGTCGGCGTTTCCGGGCGCGGCTTTTTGGCTCACCTCTTCCAGCACCATCAGATGAAAGCGGTTGAAGACTCGCCGGGTACTGCGCACCGCCTGGTTGCCGGTGGCATCCCAGAGGCGCTCGGTGGTTTCGTATTGATAGTCGCCACGCACCTTATACAGGTTGTCCAGACCATCGTTGCTCCAGGTGATGTCGCTGCCAAAGCCCAGGAAGTTGTGGTCGTCGCGGCCGTACTCATAGCGGGTTTCGATCACCGGCTGGCCGAAACCCGGATCGCGTTGGTGCGAGGCGACCCGAGGCAGCTTACGGTTGGTCAGGCCTGGAAAGGAATGCGGCGCGCCCGAATAACCGATGGTTTCATGGCCGCCGGTCGGGCTGTAAACGTGCTGGAGGCAAGTCAGGTCGTTCAAGGGCGTGTAGGCGAAGCGCCAGGACGCGCTGTCGTCGGTCGGCAAGACCAGGCTGCTGGTTTTACCGTCGATAATATTGAGCGTGAACAGGGCTTCGAAGGCACTGCCCGGGTGCAGCCTGAGCTGCAGGGTGTTGGTGGTGCGCACCAGGCTGAGCAACGGCGTGCCGTCGGCATTGCGGATGCTGCTGAGCAGCGGGTCGGTGCCGAAGGCCGTGTACTGGAGCGTGACGCTGTGGCCCTGAGGCGAGAGCATTTCTACCGGCATGGCCAGCCCGCCTTGTCCGACCTGGAGAATCTCTACCAGCCCGGACTTGTGTTCGACGCGATAGCGCTGGCTATCCAGTTCATGGAAATGAAAGGAGTCGAGTTTCTTCTCCGGGATGACCGTCTCGGCGCCGCCGGTATTGACCTTGAAGGTTTCGCCGGTATACAGCGACAACACCCGGCTGGTCGGGTCGAACTGCGAGAGTTGCAAGTTCCAGCCTTTGCCGAAACCGCTGTCGCCGCTATTGAGCGGGTTGAAATTCAGTTGCAGCGGCACGACCGGGCCGCACAGGTTATTGGCCTTGAGTTCGGGCAAGGAAATCGCGCAGGTGTATTGCCCGGTGCGCGGGTCGACCTGGCCTTGGATGAAATTCATGAAGTTGAAGGCGTTAGAGGACACGGAAGTGGCAATGGCCATGGAAAAAGCCTCGTTGCAAATGGGGAGACAGACAGTGATGCCAAACAATCAAAGGAGGTGATTAATTGACCGGTTGAGAACGTTCGATATAAACGCAGCTGAGTCGCTCGTTCAAATTTCTGGTGGCGAAATACGACCCCACGTGAGCGTCTTCCACACGCGTATTCTTTTTCGGAATCAGTTCGCCAGCACTCGATCTTCTCAGTTCATCAATGGACATGGTTGCACTAGACCATTCAGTCGGCTGTTTAACGGTTTTAAGTTTGAAGAAAAAGTTATCGTCAGTCTTCGCGTCCGAGCAGGATTCATTTTCATAAAACTGAATCAACGTCGCCGAAGGAATATTCTCGAGCCAGAAAGTGGAAACCATATTGTTCTCGCAATATTGATTGCTCGCCCCGAAATTAAAAATCTGACTGGTCGCAGGGATGGCTAATGTACATTTTTCCTCGCCTTTGTCATTGTTAAAGTGTATTCGCCCATACGGGTTTCGGGCGTCGTCTTGTTTGATCGGCGCGGTTTGCGCTGCGGCAAAACTGCTTACTCCGAAAAACATCATCCATGCGCAAGTAGTCAGTACTGTTCTGGGATAGTTCATATGGGATACCTCGAATCTGATCCGCGTGAAGTAGGAGTGTGGTGTTGCCTTCTGCCCGACTTTAGCACCCGTAGCGGCGTTGGCAACCTAGCAGTTCTGCTAGTACCCAGCGTGATTGATCGAGCGTAAAACGTACTGACATATTCAGGTTTCTTCGTGGATTAACCTTCCACTCATTCGTATTGGCGTGAGGAGTAGCAACATGGCAGCAGGCGATCTACAGGGGCCGATCATTCCACTTTTGATCAACAACACAATTGATCCGCAAGCCTTGAACGGTGGGCCACTCCCAACGTATGCCAAGTACGACAATCCGTTGCTGGGCGATATTCTTTATCAGAGTTGGCTCGGCCTGGCGCAGGACGGTACGCCGGTAGATGTTAAGGATATTCCGATCCCTATAAATCCGGCCGAGGAGACGCAGTGGGGTTTCCTGATGGAGATCGCCAATCACTTCGTGCAGGCATTGGATAAGGGGCAGGTGTTTTATTCGTTTTTTCTTGAGCGCGTCACAGGCGAGCCCAGGGAGGAGTCCAAGAGAATCCATTTTGGTATTGGCAAGGACGGCTGGTTATCCGCACCTCAGATAAAAGAGTCCCATGACAACCAGCTGGATCCTGATGCGATTGCAGGCACTACGATGACGATCGCGGTAGTGCCTTATACCGTGATGTCTAACGGTGACGAGGTCAAACTTTTCTGGACGGGAACACGTGAAAATGGCACTCCCGGTCCCATCGTTGGCCCCTTTACCAAGACCTTGAGCGACACCGATACCGATCCCACCAACAACCCGGGGCAGGTACTGAGCTGGACCGTGCCAAGAAGCAGCGCCGTGGCGCTGCGCGGGGGCTCTATTACCCTGCATTACGAGATCAGCTATGTGTCGCCCAGCGCACAGGCTGACACCAAGTCGGCAGCACGCACGATTCTGGTGACGCCGCCCACGGAGACCGAGCTTGCAGCGCCGAGTGTCAAGGACCTGACGGGCACCGTGATCAACCCCGGCCAGTTTCCCGAGGGTATTCGCGTGGTGATTGCGCTCTATCCGGGCATTCGCATCGGTGACGATGTGCTGGTTTACGGAACGCGCACTGGATCGGGCAGCGGCCCGAACAAGAACACCATCCAGCACTTGAAGATCGATATCACCAACATCGAAAGCGGCAAGATTGAAGTGCCCATCGCCGCCCAGTGGCTGCTGGACAACCGCGGTGGCGCCGTGACCTTGCGTTACCAGTATGCGCGGGCCGATGCCGCCGGCTCCGGCATCCCCCTGGAGTTGACCGTGCGAGAACCCTTGGTGTTGCCGACACCGACGGTCGATCGCAGTGTGGTTGCCAATGGCCGGGACGAGCTGAATCCGGTAATGGCCATCAGCGGGGCTTATATCGCGATTCCTCCCGCCGCCACGATCGGTGACGGGGATACGGTGACGGCGTACTGGAAAGGCTTCGGTGCCAGTGGTTCGTGTGAAGTACAGGAGCCCAGTCAATTGAACCCAATGAAATTCAAAGTGCCGTCGACCGTGTTACCGCCGAACTTCGGTAAAACCGTTGAGGTGACGTACAACGTAGCCGGACAAGACGCCGAGCCGCCTTTACAACTCTTTATTCGACAGCTTGCCAATCATCCGAGTATCACCTGCGAACACGCTGAGGTCGGCACAGTCGCCACCCTGAAACTCTCGGACATTCCTGACGCAGGTACTTGGCTGAGTGTCGGACTCTGGCCATTTATTTCGACAGAACAAACAGTGCGCCTGTGGCTGACTGCCAGCGGCATTGCCGACCGGGACATTATTGCTGTGCGTCAGGTGTTGCCTGAAGAGAGTACGGAGGGTGTCAAGGCGCGCTTATTGAAAACAGACCTGACGGGTATTGCAGTGAATGCAATATTCGCCTTGAGGGTCAGTGTGAGTTTCGATGGTGGCAATTCGACCGTTGTGTTTACTAATCCGTTGTCGCTGAAGTTGTTGGCCTGATGTTCAACGGCAGACCTGAGATGATCAAATCATGAGCAAAATGTCGTTGGTTCAATTAGTGAACACCATGCAAGGTAAATCCCTGACCTATGGCTGGGACGCACTGACGCTCTATGATCAACGCAAGACAAACGAGTTGTTGTCTCAGCTGTATGTTGAGCGGTTTAATACCGAGGATGGGTATATCGAGCCCCTGTCAATAGTTGCGGATTGGGGGGGTGGATCATACAAGGAACATATCTACAATCTCAAGTTGAGTGCACCCCGTCTGTCGTTCGAAATTTCGGATCCCGAACTTCCGGCCCGGGCGCGCCTGACGATGGATATGATCGGCGGCATGATTGTCAGCACCAAGGCACATACGGGCGGTGCTCGCTATGTTTCGAAAATGTTGCAAGTGCTACCGATTCGCGGGCCGCAATTATGGATGGATCAGCCAGTGACAAAGGGCGTAGTCACTGGGGCCGGGGAGGTACTGATTGATCTCACCAATGCCGTTAACTTCAAGGCGAATTTCGTCATGGGTGAGATTAACCAGGCGCAGATAGGTGCGCGCTTCAAGGCGTATTTTGATGAGACCCTAACGCCAGAGCAAAAACGTTTTTCATTGGGGCGTCTGAGTAATGATTCTAATGGTGTATTGACCCCAAAAAATTTCGAAATACGAACAATGGCGTCGGCCCCCACCGCCGTGATGGGGGCCGAAGACTACGGCGATGGCGCCGTCCTCATGTTCATTACTTTGAAGGATGGTCAGGACGGTACAGGTTTTCCCAACATCAATGCGCCTTATCTGATTCCAGCGGACGGAAACGGTGCCAGGTTTACCGGGGCGATGTTGCTGTCCAGTAAAGCACTTGCTGAAAAAATTCTGAAACCTGCAATAGAGCAGTCAGTCGGAGCAGGGATGACCCTTGCACTTGGCAATTCGAGTCAGCATCTTGCTTCAACCCTGATAGCGACAGGCGGCGGCGCGTCTACAAGTTTTACGACTCCAACCTATTGGTACAGTGGGGGTGGGCCATCGTTTCCGCGTCCTATAGCATCGAACAGCAAACTGGATCCATTCACCTATGCATTTTCACCCGCATCGAGTGGAGGGGCAGGCTTCGTAGTAGGTTACGTCGCCCCTGCAAGTTTGCAAATCAGTTGGGCCGGAAAAATTGTTGGCGTATGCAGGGTGTCGGCGAGTCAGCAGTATTTTAATTTTGGGTTTGAGAGTGATTATAGTCTGGGCATGCGACTTGGTGCTTCAGTTGATAAGGAAACCAATCACGTGGAACTGGGTGGGGCGAATATCACCACCTCTGAGGTTGTTACTACATTTCATGGGAATGCAGGCCAACATTGGAATACGGATGGCGAGTCTGTAACTAGGAATGCTATTTCCGAAAGAACAAGGTCTGTACTTTTCAATGTTCTAAGAAAAATTGACATCCCATCCATTGATACGTTTTTGCTCAGAAATCTATTATTTCCCGGCCACAACGCCTTGCACCTGACCGAGGCGTTCGTTCCCGGAGATCTTGCGGTATTCGGTGAGATCGATCCGCTTCGCACCACCACGGTGATGGCGCCGTTGAACTCGACCATCGAGGCCGGCAGTACCCTGCAATTCAGTTTGACGCCCATGCCGGCTAACGTTCAATGGCGTGTGCGGGATGTGGACGGGGGAAACACCACACCGGGCGCAATCAGTTCGACCGGCAGATACACGGCACCGTCTCAGGCTCAATTGCCCAATAGTTTTATCACGGTCATGGTGACCGCTCAGGGGACGCTGGATGGACAACCCGTGCAAAGTTCGGCACTGGTTTCGGTGCTCCACAGCGCCATACAGACCAACCCGCTTTATGCCAGCTGCGATACCGGGCGAACGTTGGAGCTCGAAGGCAAAACACAGGGGAGTACGACGCTGCAATGGAGGATCTTGACTGAGCAGTGGGGGTCAACTTTAACAGCGGTTGCCGATGAGCCCGATAAGCGCCTGTATACCGCCGGGACCAACATGGACGCTGAGGTGCCTTTCCCAATCGATATAATCGAAATTAAAAATACAGCTAGCAATACAATCTCTTATATCTATTTGACCATTAATAAACCGCTCGTTATGGCGGCTATGGTACTTGACGAATCGAGTGATCCTGCAACTGGCACTGTACGGTTTGTTTTGTGGGGGGGGGGTAGTCCTATCGTTCCAAACCCTGGAGTGGTTACGCTGACCTGGCACTTGCTGGCAGGAGAGGGAAGTGTTGATCAGGACGGTGTATACACCGAGCCGGAGACAGTGGTGCCTGGAAGTTTTGCTGTCGTATCGGCCACGGCAAATTTTTGGGGAGCTAATCAAAAAGTACATGGGTATACGGTCATTCCGTTGCCGCTTGACAAATACGCTGAGCTTATTGGATCGGTGAGTCAGACCATTCGCGGTATTTGATCAAACGCTGAACTCACGGGTGGGCGATTTGACAACGGTGCTTTAAGGATTTGTTGAAGCTATCGGCCTGATGTCGAGGATACGTTGCTGTTCAATCTATTGTTTTTGGAGAACGAGTCATGAGTAAAATGTCGCTGAGCCAACTAGTGGGCGCAATGCAAGGTAAATCCCTGACCTATGGTTGGGACGCACTGACACTCTACGATCAACGTAAGGCAAATGAGTTGTTGTTTCAGTTATATATTGAGCGGTTTAATACCGAGGATGGGTATATCGAGCCCCTGTCAATCGTTGCGAAGTGGGGGGATGATTCATACAAGGAACATATCTACAATCTCAAGTTAAGTGCACCACGTCTGTCGTTCGAAAGCTCGGATCCCAGCCTTGCGGCCCGGGCGCGCCTGACGATGGATATGATCGGCGGCATGATTGTCAGTACCAAGGAACACGCGGGCGTTCGCTATGTTTCGAAAATGCTGCAAGTGCTACCGATTGGCGGGCCGCAATTATGGATGGATCAGCCAGTGACAAAGGGCGTAGTCACTGGGCTGGGTGATGTGGTGATTGATCTCAATAATGCCGATACCTTCATGGCAAACTTTGTCATTGGTTCGCTTGCCCAGGAACAGGTGGGCAGACGGTTCCAGGAGTACTTCGAAAACAACCTGTTACCTGAACAGAAATTTTTCTCGCTGGGTAGTTTGGAGGGGGATTTGAACGGCGTGTTGACGCCAAAAAATTTCGAAATAAGGACAATGAAATCCGATCCCACCGCCCTGTTCGGCGATGAGAACTATGGTGATGGCGCCGTCATGATGTTCATTACATTGCAGGATGGTCAGGACGGCATCACCTTTCCTAATAAGAATGCGCCCTATCTGATTCCAGCAGACGGAAACGGTGCCAGGTTTACCGGGGCGATGTTGTTGTCCAGCAGAGTCCTTGCCGAAAAAGTTCTCAAACCCGCACTGCAGAGTTCTATCGGAAATGGGCTGGTTTTGACGGTCGACGATCAGGGCCAGGACAACGCCTCGACGCTGGTAGCGACTGCCGGTGGGGGCAGCGCCAGGTATGAGGTTCGTTATAAATACTGGCAAGGCGGCGCCGGTTGGGGATATGAAAATGATGCGACGTCTACTTTGGATCCATTTCCCTATGATTTTACCGGGGGGAGCAACGTTAACGCTGGCCTGAAAGTAGATTTTGGGGAGGGTGGGCTGACAATTGATATTAGTTGGGCTGGCACTATTTCTGGACGATGTACAGTGCAGACTCAAAACATTAGTGGTCCTGACGTTATTGATTTCCATTGCAGTCATGATGTGGGGGTGAGATTTGAAGTCTCGCTGGATAAGGTAACAAATTATGTAGAGTTGAATAATCCAGAAGTCGTCGGTGATGTCACTGGTGTTACATTCTCTTCCCATCCAATAGTACCGTGGAATATGGACGGTGAGGCTGCAACCAGAAACCTTATCATTGAGAGCGTACGATCATTGATTCGCGGCACCCTTGATAAAATTGAACTTCCGTCGATTGACACATTCTTGCTCAGAAACCTTTTATTCCCTGGACATAACGCCTTGCACCTGACTGAGGCGTTCGTTCCCGGCGATCTTGCGGTATTCGGTGAAATCGATCCGCTTCGCACCACCACGGTCATGGCCCCGTTGAACTCGACCATCGAGGCCGGCAGTACCTTGCAATTCAGTTTGAAGCCCATGCCGGCTAACGTTCAATGGAGTGTGCGGGATGTGGACGGGGAAAACACCACACCGGGCGCAATCAGTGCGAGCGGTTTATACACCGCCCCGTCTCAGGCTCAATTGCCCAACGGCTTTGTTGCGGTGATCGTGACCGCTCAGGGGACGCTGGATGGACAACCCGTGCAAAGTTCGGCGCTGGTTTCGGTGCTCCACAGCACCATACAGACCAACCCGCTTTATGCCAGCTGCGATACCGGGAAAACGCTGGAGCTCGAAGGCAAGCCACTGGGGAATGGGACGCTGCAATGGACGATCTTGACTCCGCAGTGGGGGTCAACATTGACAGCGGTTGCCGGTAAGCCCGATGAACGCCTGTATACAGCCGGGAACAACATGGACCCTGCAGTGCCTTTCCCAATCGATAAAATCGAAATTAAAAATACGGCTAACAATACAGCCTCCTATATCTATGTAACCATTAATAAAGTGCTCATCCTGGTGTCTATGGTGCTTGACGAATCGAGTGATCCTGAGACGGGTACTGTACAGTTTAAATTGGAAGGGGACAGCGGTCCTCTGCCAGTCCCTGTGACCTGGGAGTTGCTGGCAGGAGAGGGAAGTGTTGATGAGGACGGTGTATACACCGAGCCAGAGACAGTTGCCCCTGGAAGCTTTGCTGTCATATCGGGTACTGCGGATGTGGGAATTAAAGTTTATGGGATTACGGCCATTCCGCTGCCACTTGGCAAGTACGCTGAGCTTATTGAAGCGGTGAGTCAGACCATTCGCGGTAGTTGATCAAGTCATCCCGGATTTCATTCGTATTACCGGCAACCTGGTTGTCGGTATTATTTCCATATCATCATTTTTAAGGCAGGTGAATCATGGCCAATTATTCGTTGGTTGAACTCACTAACAAAATGCAAGGCAAATCCGTCACCCTCGGCTGGGACGCCTTGGTCTTCATGAACCGCGCCAAGGTCAATAGCCTGTTGGAGCAGCAATACGTTACCCGCTTCAATAGCGACAGTTTTTTGAAGCGCATTTTCGGGGCGCCGGCAATGACCCCGGATGGCGATGAAGTGCTTGAACTGAGCGGGCTGATATTAAGTCACCCGCGTTTGAGCTTCGAAAAGGCCTCGTTGCGTGACTCCCGAGCGACCGCGACCATGGATATTGTCTCCGGCACCGTCTCGTATGTGCGCAAAGGCTCCAATCAAGTCCCCGGGGTCATCCTCTACAGCTATGTGGTGAGCGCCCACCAAGGGTTCACCCTCACCATGGACATTGACCTGGCGGCCAGTCGAGGCACGGTCAATGAACAAGGCAAGGTCATTATCGATATCGGCGATGGTTATAACTGTCGCTGCAACCTGGTTAACGAGGACAAAGCCCAAGAAGATTTGGGGAACTTTTTCAAGGCATTATTCCTCGCGCAAAAACCCGAGGACCGGGTCTACGAGTTGGGCATGCTGGACCTGCGGGACGTCGATTGGCTGGCGCCGCGTTCGTTCCAGATCCGCACCATGGCGACCGAAGAAGGGAAAATCCGCAGTTCTGACGACTACGGTGAAGGGGCGGTGGTGCTGTTGGTCAGGACCAAGGGGAATCCGACAGAGGGGGATGATCCGTTGGAAGGAGCGCTTGATTATCTGATTCCTAATGATCGGGATGCCGAAACGGGTAAAGCGCTGTATTCGGGGTCGCTGGTGTTGGCCAGTCGGGCGGTGTTTGATTGGTATATTCAGGATCAAATAGAAAAAGCGTTAGGGCATCATGTCAGGCTTAAGCGTGTATCGGAGTCTAATTATATCGCAAGATCACTAATAGCCTATTCTGGAGGGTTTGAGTTACCAGGCTATTATAATAAATACATCGATACACTCAATGAGTCTCAAGAAACGGCAACGTTTGGGCCTCAGCACTTAAATTTTCATGACCCTGATAGCAGTAATGCCCTTCATGTTGTTGTGAGCAGTAAGGGCGAGCTTCAGGTCGTATGGTCGGGCTCGCAAAAAGTCAATTTCAGAACTTTCTATTGGAGTCTTCTTTTTCCCGATAAAACCTGGCATACGAGTGGGTTAATGATTCCGAATTTTGATTTTCGTTTTGCACCTATCGTCGACTCGTCTACTAACGCTGTAGTGTTTGAATGTCGCAACTATGCATCACAAGTGGCTCAAGACTTTTCCGATATCGGCGGCGATGACCCGTTTATGCAACTTCCGGCTTTTGTGAAGGATGAAATACAGAGTACTTACCGGTCTGCAGGTGTGAGTATCGCCACGGCAATTAAAGATTCTGCGCTTGTCGATAGCTTTGATATCCCCGAAATCAACGTCCTGGCCATCAGCAACCTGCTCTTCCCCGAACGCAACGCCTTGCAACTGACCGAAGCCCGACTGCCGGGCGATCTGCTGATGGTCGGTCATATCGACCCGAAAGAAACCAGCTTCACCCTCGACCCACTGCTGCCGGTGATCAAGGCCGGTGAGCGCCAAACCTTCACCATTCGGCAACTGGGCTACAGAGCGTCGGATGTCACCTGGAGCGTGCGCAGTGTCGACGGCAGTCGGGCCCTGGGGACGATCGACAACGGTGAATACACGGCGCCGGATGCTCAGCTACTCGATGGCAGCGCGACACGCAATGTGGTCACCGCGACTTATACCGACTCGGCTACCGGCAAGGACGTGACAGCCTCGGCGCTGGTGACCGTGGCGATGGCCGGCGTGGTGGTGACCCCTTCGATGTCGCTGATCGATATGAGCGGTCGCCACAGCGTAACGCTCAAGGCCACCACGCTGAGCGGTTCCAGCTTGACCTGGACCCTGCGCGGCAATCTTGGCACCCTGACCCCCAACGGCAATGAGGCTGTCTACACGCCGCCATCGACAAATCCCGCCAACACGCTGGAAACCGTGCTGATCGATATTCAGGATGATGTTACCCAAGAGACGGCGATCGCCACCGTACTCCTGCGCTCGGGATCATTCGCGCTGGGGATCACCCCGGCTTTCCATCCGGGCTTGTTGCCCAGCGGTCGAGCATTGTTGCAAGGCCCGGCGGAGGCTACGCAGATAACCTGGGAGGTGGTCGCAGGAGAAGGCTCAATCACCCCGGAGGGCCTGTTCACGGCACCGGCAGTCATAACCGCGCCCTACAGCGTGGTAAAAGGCACATTGGCGGGTGTCGTTTCCGGCTACAGCATCATTCACTTGTCCGAACACGCCCGGCAGTCGAACTGGTACACCCTGGACACTTTCGAGTTCGAAGTGACGGCTATGCCGCCCACGGTGTATGCCAACGGCCTGCAGCAGGCCAGGGTAGTGGTTCGGGTCAAGCCCACGGATGTCGATGGCCAGGCGGTGGAATTGTCGGAAGCTGAATATGACAGTATCCGTCTGGTTTCGGCCGATCAAAAAATTCCGCTACCGGAGGTGGGTGAAGACGGCGTACCAGAAGGTAATAAATGGTATTACACCGAAACTCAAAACACCTACGACACTTACCCTCATCAAAACCTGGCCCCCCAATTGAAGGCTCAGGGGGACAGGCCGAAAGGGGTGCAGGTCAAGGAGTTTTTTGTTCAGTGTCATAAAGTCGAAGACCTGCGTGTCGCCGCCATGTTGCGCAGTGATAACTATGAGGATTTCTATTCCAATCCAAATGACGGTGACGGCGAGGCTAATCGCAAAGTCATTAACCTCGTCGCCGTTCAACCGCCAGCCGCAGGGAGCGTGGGCGGGATTGTCCTTACCTTCGGTGATAATGGGCCAACTCGCGTAGAGGGCGATCCAGACGACGAAAACGATCTGAGTACGCTGGATTACTATTATTTGAAACTGTTGATCAGACAAGTGCAGGTGGATATAAGAAATATCGAGTTCATCGGCAATACGAGCATGGTCAAATGGGAAAGTGACACCTCGCTTGAGGATGTTCACAGTATCACCGGGTATGCCCTTGCCGATGACAAAAACGATCAGGGTAAGACGATCTTGCACATTGACCCGATCCTCATGCGGCGATTGAACGGGCAACTTCAACTTCCAGAAGAAACGGTCAATCCTGGTTTTCCTGTGCCTGAAGGTGAAGTGTTGTTCAGTCTGCAGCGCCGAGAATACTGGCGATACGACCGGTATGCGAAAGCCGATTTCGACGCGGCGTTGAATGTGATTGTGTATGACGCCTATGGGAATAAACACACTGTAAGAATCGGCTTCGACGGTGTGAATCGAAACAAGCTGAAGATCGTCGGTCAGTAACGCTAATGGCTCAAGGCGCGATCTTTTCAGGCCGCGCTGTTTAAACCTATCTCTATTTTCAGGAAGAACGCCATGTCGACTTCTACTTCCGTGCATTCCAATGCCTTCAACTTCATGAGTTTCATCCAAGGCCAGGTCGACCCGCGCACCGGGCAATACACCTGCGCGATTTCCTTGCCCGAACTCAAGGCCAATAACCTGTGCGGCCCGGTCGTGCCGCTGCAACTGAATTTCAACCCGCTCAATAGCGGCGACAGCGGTTTCGGCAAAGGCTGGAACTTGCAACTCTCGCAGTTCGACCCGACCAGCCGGGTGTTGTCGCTGTATACCGGCGAAACCTTCAAGGTCAATACCGGCGGCGCCGAGACGGTCATCCCGGAGAAGAAACTCGACTCCTTTCATTTCCATGAACTGGATAGCCAGCGCTATCGCGTCGAACACAAGTCCGGGCTGGTAGAGATTCTCCAGATCGGACAAGGCGGGCTGGCCATGCCGGTAGAAATGCTCTCGCCTCAGGGCCACAGCGTCACGCTCCAGTACACGGCCTTCGGCACCGACCCGCTGCTCAGCAGCATCCGCAATGCCGACGGCACGCCGTTGCTCAGCCTGGTGCGCACCACCAACACCCTGCAGCTCAGGCTGCACCCGGGCAGTGCCTTCGAAGCCCTGTTCACGCTCAATATTATCGACGGTAAAACCAGCAGCCTGGTCTTGCCGACCGACGACAGCGCGTCCTGGCGCTTCGCCTACACGCCCTTGAACGACCTGACTTGCCTCCAGCACGTTTACAGCCCGACCGGCGGCCATGAAACCATCGGTTATTCGGGCGCGCCGCATTCCTTTCCAGGCCTGACCAACCGTAAGCTGCCTCGGGTCGCCTCGCACCAACGCGATCCGGGTTTCGGCCAGCCGGTGATCGAAACCCGCTATGAGTACGGCCGCGACGACCACAACTTCCTGGGCTTTGGCAGCGACATCACCTGGAGCGACGATGGTCTGGACAACCTGTATAAGGTGCGTGGCGACTATCAATACGAAACCACCGAGCGCCTCTGGGATGCCACCGGCAACCAGGCGGTGCGCAGTACCCGGCGAGTCTTCAACCGCTTTCATCTGATGGTGCTGGAAGAGGTGAGCCAAAAAGCCGCGCCCGGAAACGCCGACACCCTGTGGGTGACCGAGACCGAGTACTACATCAATCCGCAGCTGGATTTCAAGGATCAGCCGGCGTATTGCCAACTGCCGAAAACCGTGACCCAGACCTGGCGCAACGCCAGCGCCACCGAGCCCCGGCACACCGAAGTGGTGAGCACCAGCTATGACGATTTCGGCAACCTGCTGACCCAGGTCAACGCCAACGGCGTGACCGAAACCAGCGCTTGGTACAAGGCTGAGGGCGAGGACGGCTGCCCGGCCGATCCGCAAGGGTTCGTGCGCAACCTCAAGAGCAAAACCGTGACCTCGGCCGGCTCCGATTACGGGAATGCGCCGACCCTGCAAACCGACTATCGCTATGCCGAATATCCAGGGCTCACGGGCAGCGGGCCGTGGCTGGCGTTGAGCGAAGAGACGCTGCTCAACGGCAACCAGGCTTTGCAACACAGCGCCTTCACCTACATTGATGCGCCGGACAATGCGTTCGAGCACGGGCGCAAACTGCAAGACGCAGTGACCCTCAACGGCAAAACCACCACCACCGGTTACGCCTACAGCAAAACTCGAAACGCCCGGGCTGGAGAAGTCGTGCTGCACACCGTCAATACGTTGACCGGGTTCGACGGCGAGAAAAAAGTCATCACCCTGGAGCACTCGCTGCTCAACGGTGAACCGCTGCTCAACCGCGATGACAACGATGTGGAAATCGCCTACGAGTATGACCTGCTGGGCCGGGTGACCAAGGAAACCGTGGCGCCGGGCACCCCCTATGAGGCCAGCCGCACCTATACCTACACGCTCACCAACGCGGTGGGTCAACAGGCGATGCAAAGCGCCATGGACGTCAAGGGCGTCGAGACCCGCACCTGGTTGGACGGGCACAATCGGGTGCTCAAGGAAACCCGGCGCGATGCCGATGCCCTGGGCGGCAATCCGCAGGCATTCCGTGAGACCTACCGCGCGACCTACAACCACCTTGAACAGATGATCAGCGAAACCGTCATCGATTGGGAAAGAGCAAAAGACGTTCCCCTGACCAGTCTCTTCAACTACGACGATTGGGGTGAGCAGCGCAGTGTGATCCGACCCGATGGTATCGAGGAACATGAGGTCACCGACCCGATTGCCCGCACGACCACTCAATGGCTCGAGGGCATGGGTAAAACGGTCACGACCAATAACCTGTTCGACAAGCCCGACAGCGTCAAGCGTATCGACCTGGGCGGTCAACAGATCAGTGAACATCTCTACCATTACGACGGGCTTGGGCGCACCGTCGAGGAATACGACGCTGCCGGCAACTGGACGCGTTATGAGTACGACGCTTTCGACCGCATGACCAAAACCCTATTGCCGGACAGCAATGAAGTCGAGCGCCAGTATGCCGGACACAGCAGCGAAGACCTGCCGGTGAAGATCAGTGTCAACGGCGTGGTATTGGGGGAACAGGTCTTCGACGGTCTTGACCGGATGATCGTTTCGATTACCGGCGGGCGTGAAAGTGTCTATACCTTCGATTCAGGGCAAAGCCAGCCAAAAAGCGTCAAGCGTCCCAGCGGCCTGGAAACCGGTTACGTCTACCGGCCTGAACTCGGTGAAGACCCGGAGCAACGGATCGCCGTCGAGAGTACCGCGCAATATGAATATGACCCCCAGAACGCTCGTCTGCTACGCACGCAAGAGCAGGGCAATACACTCATCCGCGAGTACTTCAGCACCGGCGAACTGAAAAGCGAGCGCCGGGAGCAGACGGATGAAGATCCGCGCGTCATGCACTACGAATACAGCCGGCAAGCACGCTTGATGAGTTATACCGATGTGCTCGAGCAAACCCAGACCTACGAGTACGACCAATACGCCAGATTGACCGCCACTGCACTGGGTAATACCCGCTCGACGTTCACTTATGACGAGCTGGGGCAACTTCAGGGCATCGAAACGCTCGATGGCGCGCAGAGGCTGAAGATCGATCTTGAGTACGATGATTTCGGCCGGGAAGTACTGCGTACATTCGACCTGAGCGGCGGGGTGATCCAGACCCTGGCCCAGACTTACGACGAGGTCGACAGGCTGACTCAGCGTACCTTGGTGCAAGGCACTGAAACGCTGCGTGACGAAGGCTATGCCTACGACTCGCGCGGACGTCTGGTCGAGTACACCTGCAATGGCAGCCAGGCGCCCGAAGATCCCTATGGTAAAACCATCCAGGGCCAGCTGTTCAGTTTCGATGCGCAGGACAATCTGGACTTTGTGGAGACCACGTTCGAGGGCGGGCGCAATGCGAGCTACTACGAATACACAAACGCGGCCGATCCCTGCCAGCTGACGGCGATCACCAATACCCATCCGGACTACCCGCAACGGCTTGACTTCACCTATGACGCCGACGGCAACCTGTTGCAGGACGAAGCCGGCCGTCTCTTGGGCTATGACAGCCTGGGACGCTTGATCAGCGTCAGCGCCTTGTCCGGTGAAACGGCCAATGACTATCACTATGACTCACTCGACACCTTGAACGGACGCAGTACTTCTGGCGGCCATGAACAGCGTTTTTATCAGAACGGCGAACTGACCAACCAGATTCAGGGTTCCACCCGCAGTACCTTCCTACGTGCAGATGGCATTGTGCTCGCCGAGCACCAGGCAGGTGCTGGGCCAAAGTCCCTGTTGCTGGCCAGTGATGACAAGAACAGCGTGTTGTGCGAGGTCAGTCAGGATGCGCGCCAGGACATCGCCTACTCACCCTACGGCCATCGCGCGGATGACGCGTCGCTGAGCAGCCATTTGGGTTACAACGGCGAACGACGGGAAACGCAAACCGGTTGGTATTTGCTGGGCAATGGCTATCGGGCGTTCAATCCGTTGTTGATGCGGTTTCACAGCCCGGACAGTTGGAGCCCGTTTGGGGAGGGGGGGGTGAATACGTATACGTATTGTCTGGGGAATCCGATCAGGTTTACGGATCCGACGGGGCACGGTGTTTTCGGGGGCGTTATGAGACTTTTCGGGGTTGCGACGAAAGCTAATAAAGCCGCAAAGCGTCAAGCAGGCAAGGCTGTATCGGAGATATTGGAAAGGGGCAAAAACAGTCCTGAACTAATACCTATTTCTAAGCTTGACCCGAAGCAAATTAAAAAAATAAACAGTCGAGAGGTTACATCAGAAATACTGGAACATAACTTAATTGTCGACGCAGTGAAGAAGGACCAAGCGCTTCGGAATGAGATATTATCCAATAATACATGGCTGAAAAAAGTTTCTGAAGGAAGAGTTTTTGCCAAACCTGACCGCGTGACTGAGGTAGTTGAGAAAAGTTCGATACTTAGACAAGAAGTGCTGGAGCATCAAGCCAGGACGCGAGAAACTCTTTTTAATCGCCCACCTACATTTGAAGGATTGAGTTCTTTCGAACATCCACTTCCCGGCTACAGTGATGTGGCTCATTCCAGCAGATCAATTAGGGGCGGCTGAGTACTCTCATCCATCTGCGGCACTGCACTACCGGGTGATGTAGTGCAGGACTACAATCACACTTTTTGTGACATGTCGTTGGCTGAATTCTGCCTTGAATATAAAAGGCGGCCGTCACCCCCTCAACCCATTCAACCTCGCAAACTCCACCAACCCACCGTCATGGCCAAGTCCCAACTTGTCCATGGCGGTGCGTTTTTGTCGGCTGATGGTTTTTTCACTGCGATTGAGCTGGGCTGCAATCTCCCTGCCCGACATTCCGCGCACGAACAACCTCACCACCTCCAGCTCCCGCTCGGAAAGGTTCAGCCGGCTGTCGTCCGAGCCTGTGGCGGCCAGGGATTGGCCTTGCACAAGCTTGAGAAATGCTGGGCAGGCATACCGCCGCCCCAGGGTGACACCGAGAACGGCCTGTTTCAGTTCCGTCAAAGGACTGCGTTTATCGAACAAGCCGTTCACGCCGGCATTGAGCAAGGCCCGCAACATGGACGCATTACGCAGCATGGTGATCACGATCAGGGGGCAGGCGCGGTAGTGCCGTTTCAAATAACCCATCAGGGCCAGGCCGTCCGGGAACTGCCCATCCGGCATCGAATAGTCGCTGATCATCAGGTCGCAGGGCGTGCGTTCCAAATGCTGGAGCAGTTCATCGGCGTTGCGGGCCTTGGCAACCACTGAAAACCCAAGCCCCGCCAGGACCATTTCGACGCCCGTCAGCACAACGGGGTGATCGTCGGCGAGGATGATGCGTATGGGCTTATCCGAAGGGGGCCTGTGCGACACGTGCGTATCGTCACAGGTACTGAGGCCGAAAATGTCGCGGTGTTCAGGCGTGTGGTTCAGATTCATTGCTGCCTTTAAGCCTCTACAGGGCCCAAGCACATCCCGACCGCTGCTGGGATGCCATCGGTGCGCTTAGATCAAGCCGCGTTCGCGCGCGATTTTCCCCGCGAGATGCCGGGAGCTGACGCCGAATTTTTTGCGGATGTTGTTGAAGTGGTAATTGACGTTGGCTTCGCTGCAATCGACGATCATGGAAATCTCCCAGGAGGATTTGCCGGCTTCGCTCCATTGCAGGAATTCCTTTTCACGCTTGGTGAGTAGAACCGTTTGGGGTTGGTCGCTCTCTGTGGAGGGGTAATGGCCTTGATATGGCGACGAACGTCCAGAAGTGGAGGTGCTGTGGTACATGATTGAAACTCCTATTTTCATTGATCTCGTGGGGGCGGCGGAATCTTCCTACTTCTGGATGGCATGATCCGCACGACCCGTCTTCAGCCCCTGAGCCAGGGCTGGAGGCACGGTTTCGTTTATAACTCCATTCAAACCAGCTGAAACCTGTCAGAGGTTACAGGTGGTGGACTCTAATGAGGATTGATCGAAAAGGCTGTCAGTCAAAGCGTTTGATATTGTGGGATTTGTTCTCGTTCGGCGTGGGTTTACCGCTTGTCCTGATGGGAGAAAACGGGGCTTGGTGCCTATGCCGCAAAGGTATCCTCCATTTAAATTTGCATTCAGCCAACCGCGGGTATATACACGCACCATGCTTCCTTCCCAGTGTTTGTGCATCAACCTGCGTCGTGCCGCACGTGGCGTCAGCAGGTATTACGACGGCGCCCTCGATGGCTTCGGGATCAACGTTGCCCAGTATTCTTTGCTCAATAACCTGGCGCGCCTGGACCAGCCGAGCATTTCCTCCCTGGCCGAGGCCATGGGCCTGGACCGCAGCACCCTGGGGCGCAACCTGCGGGTGCTGGAAGGCGAGGGGTTGGTGACCCTGGCCGAGGGCGAAGACCTGCGCAACCGTATTGTCGTGCTCACCGAGGCAGGGCATGCGCGGTTGGCGGCGGCGTTGCCGGCCTGGGAAGCGGCGCAACAGAAATTGATCGATAAGCTCGGTGCCGAAAAACGCGCGACCTTGCTGGCCTTGCTGGATGAACTGGCGTGATGCCGGTTCGTTCGATGATAAGTGGGTATATACCCGCGACCGGAGAATAAGAATGACATCGATGTGGCGTACCTGTGGTTGGGTCCTGGTGGGCAGCGCGTTGATATTGGCGTTGTCCCTGGGCGTGCGGCATGGCTTCGGGCTGTTCCTGGCGCCGATGAGCGCCGAATTCGGCTGGGGCCGCGAGGTGTTTGCCTTCGCCATTGCCTTGCAGAACCTGATCTGGGGGTTGGCGCAGCCGTTTACTGGCGCGCTGGCCGACCGCTTCGGTGCGGCAAAAGTGGTGTTGATCGGTGGCGTTCTCTACGCACTTGGCCTGGTCTTCATGGGCATGGCCGACTCCCCCTGGTCGCTGTCGTTGAGCGCCGGCCTGTTGATCGGCATCGGCCTGTCCGGCACTTCGTTCTCGGTGATTCTTGGCGTGGTCGGGCGGGCCGTACCCCCGGAAAAACGCAGCATGGGCATGGGCATCGCCAGCGCGGCCGGTTCTTTTGGCCAGTTCGCCATGCTGCCGGGCACGCTGGGCCTGATCGGCTGGCTCGGCTGGTCCGCCGCGCTGCTCGCGCTGGGGTTGCTGGTGGCATTGATCGTGCCGTTGGTCAGTATGCTCAAGGATGCGCCGGCGCCACTGAGCGGCAACGAGCAGACCTTGTCCGAGGCGTTGCGCGAGGCGTGCAGTCATTCCGGTTTCTGGCTGCTGGCGGTCGGTTTTTTTGTCTGCGGCTTCCAGGTGGTGTTCATCGGCGTGCATCTGCCGGCCTATCTGGTGGACCAGCACCTGCCAGCCAGTGTCGGCACCACCGTGTTGGCGCTGGTCGGACTGTTCAATATCTTCGGCACCTACACTGCCGGCTGGCTGGGCGGACGCATGTCCAAGCCGCGCCTGCTCACGGGTCTGTATCTGGTGCGTGCGGTGGTGATCGGCCTGTTCCTGTGGCTACCGGTGACGACGACCACGGCCTATCTGTTCGGCATGGCGATGGGTTTGCTGTGGTTGTCGACGGTGCCGCTGACCAATGGAACGGTAGCCACGTTGTTCGGCGTACGAAATCTCTCGATGCTGGGTGGGATCGTGTTCCTGTTCCACCAGTTGGGTTCGTTCCTGGGCGGCTGGCTGGGCGGGGTGGTGTACGACCGGACCGGCAGTTATGACTTGATCTGGCAAGTCTCGATTTTGCTCAGCCTGCTGGCGGCGGCATTGAACTGGCCGGTGCGTGAGCGCCCGGTGGCGCGCCTGCAAGCCCAGGTCGGTGCGGCATGAGTCGCGTCGGTCCCTGGTTGATCGTGGCTGGCGCTGCTGCGCTGCTGGCGCTCGCCTGGTGGGGCTGGCATCAGGGCGGGTTGGCTTTGATGCAACTGGGCATGGGCAACTGCTGACGTGTGGACGGCACTGGGCATGGCGGAGTAACGTCTTGGTCTGACAGGCTTACAAGGAAAATCCGACATGCTGATGCGCTGGCTTGCTGTTCCCGCCCTGTTGCTCGCTGTGGGCGGGCAAGTATGGGCGGCTGATTGCCCGCGGTTGCTGGAAGGCCAATTACTCAAATTGCGGGCCAAGGAAACCATCGATTTGTGCCAGCGCTTTGCCGGCAAGCCGTTGGTGGTGGTCAACACCGCCAGCTTCTGTGGATTCGCGCCACAGTTCAAAGGGCTCGAGGCGCTGAACCAGCGTTACAAGGGAGAAGGGCTGGAAGTGCTGGGCGTGCCGTCCAACGACTTCAAGCAGGAATCCAAGGACGGTGCGGAAACCGCCAAGGTCTGCTACGTCAACTACGGCGTGACCTTCACCATGACCGAGCCGCAACCGGTGCGAGGCGCGGACGCCATACCGTTGTTCAAGCACCTGGCCGAACAATCCAGCGCGCCGAAATGGAATTTCTATAAATATGTAGTCGACCGCCAGGGCAAGGTGGTCGGCAGTTTTTCCAGTCGGATCAAGCCTGATGATCCTGATTTCATCAAGGCGGTAGAGGCGGCCATTGCTTCCAAACCCTGACCGCCAGTCGCGAAAAAGCCCCGCCTCTTTGCAGAGTGCGGGGCTTTTTTTCGCTTCAATGGGGGAGGCGTTCAACCTCGCCGTGAATCATCAGAAGCGATAGGTTGCACCGACACCGAAGCCGTTGGCGCTGTTTTCGTATTCAGCGTTGTAGGCCTGACCCAAGGCGTTGGTCCTGTTGACGTTGACTTTTTCTTCCTTGAGGTAGGAATACGCCACGTCGATGGTCAGGTCTTCGGTTGGGCTCCAACCGGCACCGAGGCTGAAGATGGTCCGGTCACCGGTAGGAATGCGTGGCGAGCGGTCGGTGTTGTTGGCAGGCGACTGGTCGAAGGTCAGGCCGGTGCGCAGCACCCACTGTTTGTTCAACTGGTAGGAGGTACCGATGGCGTAGGCCCAGGTGTCATGCCAGTTCTGTTCTTCGGTGATGGTGCCGAAAAGGGTGGGGTTCAATGCGCCGCCGCCCGTGACGTCGTTGTTCACGGTGATGTCTTTCAGGCGGCTCCAGCGAGTCCAGGTGCTACCGGCATAGACCGTCCAGGCATCATTGATTTCCTGGGTCACCGAGAAGTCCACCGATTCAGGCGTGGTGATGTCCAGGGAGGCGTCGTAGCGCCCATCTACCAGAAGGCCTGGGAAAACGGGAGTGCCACCCGGGTTCACTTCAGTATGGCCTTCCAGCTTGTATTTGACCTTGGAGTGATACGTCAGGCCAACACGGGTGGTATCGGTCGCCTGCACCAAGAGACCGATGTTGTAGCCGTAGCCGATATCATCGCCTTTGATCTTTACATTGCCGTTGGTAGACAGGCCCGGTACATCCAGTGCCGACTCCAACGAACCCGAAATCCGGTTGATGGTCGGGCCAAAACCAATCGACACCTTGTCGTTGAAGGCGTAGCTGATGGTTGGCTGAAAGGTCACGACCTTCACTTCGCTCTTGCTGCCGAAATTGCGGCCCTGGAAGCTGTTTTCATAGTCGGTGATCAGGCCAAACGGGGCGTAGACGCCCAGGCCGAACGCCCACTGATCATCGATAGGCTTGACGTAGTAGCCCATCGGAACGCCAGTGAACGGGACCATGTCGCCATCGTTGGTGCCGGACTGGGTGCCGCTGGTGTCGCTGAGATCGGTGGACGCGTCGATCACGGCGAAGCCGCCGGTGACTTGCTGGCGCTTGAGGCGCGACATGCCGGCAGGGTTGCCAAACACGGTGCTTGCGTCATCGGCAGAAGAAGAACGACCCGCGAAGCCAGTGCCCATGCCACTGATGCTTTGTTCGTTCAAGGCAAAGCCACTGGCAAAAATTTGGGTGGATGCCAAGGTCACGGCAAGGCCAAGGGTGGTTTTGAGCATCATTTTTTTCATTGTTAGAACTCCAGGTGATCACCGAGGCGAAAATTACCAACATTTTCGTGCAAGCGCTATAGCTTGTATCGCTTGTTTTAGAGGGGTTTTGTAGGACAATCCGACCAAATTCATGACATTTGTAGGAAGTTTCCATTTTTCCGTTCAGCAGGCGACCTGATTCACAGGTGAGACACAATTTTGCCAGGCGCAGGTAAAGTCCCTTAGGCGGCCTGGAGGGTGGAAAACCTGGCGCCAGATCCGGGCCATGCCCAGCAGGTCGTCGGCGTTGGGAAGCGGGGTGGCGTGTTCTTCCACCAATAACCAGGCGATGGCCGTGGCGTAGCGCAGGTTGACGGTGAGTTCAAGATGAGGGCCGCTGAGGAAAGCGTGCTGGCTTGCCAGGCCACGCACCAGGCTGGCACGTTCCGGATCCAGGGCGAGGTAGTCGTCCCAGAGGGCTTGATGGCGAGGTTCGGTGATCCGGTACAAACCGTGTCCGCGGCGATCATGCAAGGCGGCGCCCAAGCCTGACTGGCTGGCGGCAATCCCCAGCAGCAAGGCTTCCGCCGTGGTGCTGTGGCTCCCCAGGTACAGGAGCGTCGGGCGGATCACATATCGACACAGTTCGCTGGCAGCGATACCCATAAGACCCTCGGATCGGGAAAATGGGCGAAGCCTGAAGGTATGGGCTTGGCAGCGGGTGGATCGGTTCAGGCTCCGCCGAAGCGGATCATGCCGCTCGAGTTGAAGTGTAGTGTCATATCTGCGCTGTAAAGGCCTGTTTTTAAACCATGTTCGCCGAACGGTTATGACTGTTATAGCCATACGTGCTTAAGCCGTTGCGCTTTATCGAGAAACGCCGGGCAATAAAAAGCCCCGCTTTCAGGGCGGGGCCTTTGGGTTTCAGCGCTTCGGCGTTTCAGGCAACCAGTGCCTGGCGGGTACGCTCGATCACGGCCTGCAGCGGCTCGGCGCTGGAGTACTGGTCGGGGTAGAGGCGTTCGCTGTGACGAGCGATACCGTGTTCGTTGACCAGCGTGAAGCTGAAGCAGCCTTTGCGAGCGGCCATGATCAGGCAGTTCATTGGAGCAAAAGCGTTGGTTAGGGTGCGAATGGCATCCTGTGTCTGGATTTGATTAGACATGTTATGGGTGTTCCTGCAAATGACACGGTTAAGAACCGTGCAGCGTTAAAACGTTCCAGTAACGTCGACCACCATTGGTCGAACGAAGAACCCGACTGGAACAAAGCAGCCAGTTTGAGCGCTATATAAAGGGCGCGCTTGGGCTGGCAGGTAGGTACTTAGGAGGGCAGGCAACACGGCAAGGGCAAAGGTTCTGGGCCCGGGGTGAAGATCCTGATCAATTTTGCAGGTTGGTTCGGTCAGAGTAACGAGCTTGGCATCACACCTCGCATTCGTGCGAAAAGCGTGTTGGCGCAAGGGGTACCTGGAAACCATCGAGGGGGGCGGTCTCTTTTTTCGGTGAGGCGTCCCTTGGGGGATGGCTGACCGCGGAGATGTTTCCGACCCGGAATTGACTTTCAGCTTGGTACTAACGCCGCGGATACTAACGGATCGAATCGGTGAAGGGAAGGGCGTTGGTCAAAAAAGAAACAGTCCCGCCGACGACCGGCAGGTGGCGGTTTGCCTTCATTGATCAGATTTGTCCACAGGATGCAAGCCCTCATGAGCCAAAAAAGCGCGGCGATATAACCGTTCGGATGTTACTTGTACACACCGGTGCGCCGAGTTGTCACCTAACTGTCACGTTGAAACATTCGGGGGTAGGTGCCTGTATCCAAAATTTAAGTCAATGAAAAACATCGCTTTTTTTTACTGGTGAAAAAATCGTCAGTTTGAGCGCAGGCCCCGTTCCACAGGGCTTGCGGCGGGTTCAAGGTGGGTTGTCCACTGAGTTATCCACAGCTTCTGTGGATTGTCCCGCGCGCTTGCTCTAGGACGGGCGTGCTGGTTTTTTTCGACTTTACCCGTACGAAAAAAGGAGTAGAGTGGCGCGCCTTCCGATCTGTCCCGTAGTGCGTCATGAAGTTTCGCTCCGTATCAAATCCTGTTACCGCCGCACCCTCCGGTGTTACCCCACCCAAACGCATATCGATGCGCGTTGCCGAGTGGCTGCTGGACAGCCCGCGCCTGGGCGAACGCCCTAGCGTCAAGCACTTGGCCGGTCGCCTGCTCAAGCAACCGGCGCGTGAAGGCGTGGTGGCTGCGCAAAGCCGCCTCGGCCAGTTGATGTGCCGCGAATGTGGCAACGCGCGCGACCGCCGCATCGGCCAGGATTTGTTGCGCCAAGCCGCGCGGGCCGGCGACCACCGTGCCCGTCAGGCATTGGGCGAAATCGAAGACTGAGCTGGGCAACGCTTGGCGGCTTGGTTAACCTTCGGCCTTTATTTCTTGCGCGGGAATTGTCATGGCGATGGATTTGACCAGCCTGTTGCTCGGCCTGGCAGGCGCAGCGGTGCCACTGTTGGCACTGGCCTGGCACCTGCAACGCCAGGCCAGCGCGGCGCAGACCGAACTGGCACTGCTGGAAGAACGCCTGGCCACCGCCCACATGGCCCACGATGGGTTGAACGCCCAGCTCGATGCTTGCCGCGACGAAATCAGTGATCTGAGCCAGGCCAATGCCGCCAAGCAGGCCGAGCTTGCCGCCGCGTGTCGCGAGGTCGAGTTGTTGCAGATCGAACGCGACAACGCCAGGGATGCCGCTCATGCCTGGAGTCTTGAGCGCGCCAATAAAGAAGCGGAACTGCGCCGCCTCGATGCCCAGGCGGCCTCGTTGCATGCCGAATTGCGCGAGCAGCAGGAAAACCATCAGCAGCGCCTGGACGACCTGCAAGGCTCGCGAGACGCATTGCGCGCCCAGTTCGCCGAACTGGCAGGGAAAATCTTCGATGAGCGCGAACAGCGCTTCGCCGAAACCAGCCAGCAGCGCCTCGGGCAATTGCTCGATCCACTGAAGGAGCGCATCCAGTCCTTCGAAAAACGCGTCGAAGAAAGCTACCAGGCCGAGGCGCGGGAGCGATTCTCCCTGGGCAAGGAGCTGGAGCGACTGCAACAACTGAACCTGCGCCTGAGCGATGAAGCCACCAACCTCACCCGGGCGCTCAAGGGCCAGAAAACCCAGGGCAACTGGGGTGAATTGATCCTGGAGCGAGTCCTGGAACATGCCGGCCTGGAGAAGGGCCGCGAATACCAGACCCAAGTCAGCCTCAAGGGGCCGGACGGTGAACGTTTCCAGCCAGACGTGTTGATCTACCTGCCCGGCGACAAGCAAGTCGTGGTCGATTCAAAAGTCAGCCTGACGGCTTACCAGCAATATGTGGCCGCCGAGGACAATGCCATCGGCCAGCTCGCCCTCAAGCAACACGTGGTGTCGTTGCGCGCGCATGTCAAAGGCTTGGCCGGCAAGGACTACAAGCGCCTGGACGGTTTGCACAGCCTGGATTTCGTGTTGCTGTTCGTGCCGATCGAAGCGGCATTTTCCGCAGCCTTGCAAGCCGAGCCGAATCTGTTCCAGGAAGCCTTCGATCGCAATATCGTGATCGTCAGCCCGACTACGCTGTTGGCGACCTTGCGGGTGATCGACAGCCTGTGGAAACAGGAACGCCAGAGCCAGAACGCCCGGGAAATTGCCGAGCGGGCGGGGTGGCTGTATGACAAGTTCGTCCTGTTCATCCAAGACCTGGACGAAATCGGCAGTCGCTTGCAGCAACTGGACAAGGCCTACGCGGCTGCGCGCAACAAGCTGACGGAAGGCCGCGGCAACCTGGTCAGCCGTAGCGAACAACTCAAGCTGCTGGGCGCCCGGGCGAGCAAGAGCCTGCCTGCGGAGCTGCTTGAGCGCGCAATGGCGGATGTGGATGGATTGCCTGAAGAAACCGGCGAAGAAAGCCAGGGTCAGTAGCCTCCAAGGTTTGCACCGCCCCCTTGTGGCGAGGGAGCTTGCTCCCGCTGGGCCCTGTAGGAGCTGGCGAAGCCTGCGATCTTTTGATCTTGATCTTGATCTTGATCTTTCTCTCGCGATTCAATGGGAAGTGGAAAGATCGCAGCCTCGCTTCGCTCGACAGCTCCTACGCAGTCCAGCGGGAGCAAGCTCCCTCGCCACAGAGGTTTACCTTTTTCCTGGATTACAACGGCAAATGCCGGCTCAACAACGCCCTCAGCGCCGCCGGTTTCACTGGCTTGGCCAAGTAATCCAATCCCGCCGCATGCACCTGGGCCACGGTCTCGGGCCGGCCGTCGGCGCTGATCACCACGCCCGGCACCGGTTCGCCCATCCGCGTGCGCAACCAGGCCATCAACTCGGTCCCCGTTTCGCCGTCGTCCAGATGGAAATCCACCAGCGCCAACTGCGGGCGGCCACCCTGGGTCAGCCAGCGCTCGCATTCTTCGCGGTTACGCGCGGTCCACACCCGGCAACCCCAGCGGGTCAGCAGGCTGTCCATGCCCATCAGGATGCTGTCTTCGTTGTCCACGCACAGTACCTGCGCACCACAGGGCAAGTGACCGTTGGGCTCGACCACGGCAGCAGGCGCCACGACTTGCGTGGTGGCCAGCGGCACGCTGACGCTGAACACACTGCCGCGCCCCGGCCAGGAGCGTACGCGCAATGTGTGGCCAAGCACGCGGCACAGTCCGTCGGCGATCGCCAAGCCGAGGCCAAGGCCTTTTTCGGCGCGGGTCTGATGGCTGTCGAGGCGTTTGAACTCTTCGAAAATCACCTGCTGTTTGTCTTCGGCGATGCCCGGCCCACGGTCCCAGACCTCCAGGCACAGTTCACCGTCGCGGCGGCGCGCGCCCAGCAGTACCGGCCCCTTGGCGTAGCGGAAGGCGTTAGTGAGGAAGTTCTGCAGAACACGCCGCAGCAGCTTGATGTCGCTGTCGACCCGCAGCCGCGAACCACGAACCCGGAATTTCAGGCCTTGCTCCTGGGCCAGCACCGTGAATTCGGCGCCCAGGGTGTCAAACAGATCATTGAGGGCGAACGGCTTGCGGTCGGGGTTGATCTTGCCGTTCTCCAGTCGGGAAATGTCCAGCAGGTCAGTGATCAAGTCCTCGGCCGAGCGCAATGAACTGTCCAGGTGCTGGACCAGCTGCCGGGCCTCGCTCGGCAAGCCGTCGTGCTGGTGGGACAGCGCAGCGGAGAACAGTCGCGCGGCGTTGAGCGGTTGCATCAAGTCATGGCTGACAGCGGCGAGGAAGCGGGTCTTGGATTGGTACGCGGATTCGGCCGTGCTCTTGGCTTCGGTCAGGGCCTGGTTCAGTTGCGAGAGTTCGCGGGTGCGTTCGGCCACCCGTTGTTCCAGCCCTTCGTTGGCTTCGGTCAAGGCCTGGGCGGCTTCGCGGAACGCGGTGATGTCGGTGAAACTCATGACAAAACCGCCGCCGGGCATCGGGTTGCCGATCAGCTCGATCACCCGGCCGTTGGGGAACAATCGTTCCGAGGTGTGCGCGCGGCCTTGGCGCATCCAGTGCAGGCGCCGGGCGACATGGACTTCCGCCTCGCCCGGGCCGCAGAGGCCGCGCTCGGCGTTGTAGCGGATGATGTCGGCGATCGGCCGACCGACGCTGATCAGGCCGTCGGGGTAATTGAACAGCTCCAGGTATCGACGGTTCCACGCCACCAGCCGCAGGGACTGATCGACCACGCTGATGCCCTGGGTGATGTTTTCAATGGCGCCTTGCAGCAGGGCCCGGTTGAATTGCAGCACCTCGGACGCTTCGTCGGCGATCCGCACGACGTCTTCCAACTGCATCTCCCGGCCTTCGATCGCCGCCTTGACCACCGCGCGCGTCGAAGAGGCCCCCAGGACACCGGCCAACAGCCGCTCGGTGTGGGCGATCCATTCGCTGTCGGCGTTCTGGCTCGGGTTGAAGCCTTTGCCTTGGCGATAGGCAAAGCGGATGAAACTCTGGCGCGCGCGTTCTTCACCGACGAAGCGCGCGGCAAGTTGCAACAGATCATCGATCTGCACCGCCAGCATCGAGCGAGGATTGGGGCGGGCGCTGATCTCCTGGCCGATGAAGCGTCCAGCCTGCCAGTGCTCCGACACCCGGGTGCGCGACAGCACCGAGACCCAGGCGAACAATATGAAATTGCCGGCCAGGGACAGGACGACGCCTTGGGTCAGCGGGGTGATCGGCAGGTTCAGCGGGTTGCCATGCAGCCAGGCCAGGCCTGGGAAACTGCCCAGCGACCAGCCCAGGCTGTGGGCGGCGATCGGCAGCACCAGCGTATAGAACCAGAGGAATATCCCCATGGCGAGGCCGGCAAACACACCGCGCCGGTTTGCCTGTTTCCAGTACAGCGCGCCAAGCATGGCGGGCGCCAATTGCGTCACGGCGGCGAAGGCGATCTGGCCGATGGTCGCCAGGCTCGCCGTCGAACCCAGCAACCGATAGCTGACGTAGGCCAGCAGGAGGATCACGACAATGCTCACCCGGCGTACCGACAGCATCCATTGGCGGAATACTTCGAACGGCCGCTCGGCATTGTTGCGGCGCAACAGCCAGGGCAACAGCATGTCATTGGAGACCATGGTCGACAGCGCGACACTCGCGACGATCACCATGCCAGTCGCGGCCGAGGCCCCGCCGATGAAGGCCAGTACCGCCAGCGCCGGATGGGCCTGGGCGAGCGGTAGGCTGATGACGAACGAGTCCGGCAACACCGAGCTGGGCAACATCATTTGGCCGGCGAGGGCGATCGGCACGACGAACAATGCGGCCAAGGCCAGGTAGGCGGGAAACACCCACTTGGCCAGGCGCAGGTCCTGGGGTTCGATGTTCTCGACCACGGTGACGTGGAACTGCCGCGGCAGGCAAATGATCGCCATCATCGCCACCCCGGTCTGCACCACCATGGACGGCCAGTTGATGGTTTCTTTCCAGTACTGCTCCAGTCGCGGCGCCAGCATCGCCTGGTTGAAGAGATCGTCGAAGCCGTCATAAAGGCCGAACGTGACGAACGCGCCGACCGCCAGGAAGGCGAACAGCTTGACCAGGGATTCAAAGGCAATCGCCAGCACCATGCCACGGTGGTGCTCGGTGGCGTCGAGGTTGCGGGTGCCGAAGACAATCGTGAACAGCGCCAGGATCAGCGAAACGATCAACGCCGTGTCCTGGGCCCGGGTGCCCATGGCGTCGGCTCCGGCGCCGATCAACAGGTTCACCCCGAGCACGATTCCCTTGAGCTGCAAGGCAATGTAGGGCAGCACGCCGACCAGGCAGATCAAGGCCACCACCACCGCCAGGGATTGGGACTTGCCATAGCGGGCGGCGATGAAGTCGGCGATGGAGGTGATGTTCTCCTGCTTGCTGATCATCACCATCTTCTGCAGGACCCACGGTGCCAACACCATCAACAGGATCGGCCCGAGGTAGATCGGCAGGAAGGCCCAGAGTTGTTCGGCGGCCTGGCCCACTGCGCCAAAGAACGTCCAACTGGTGCAATACACCGCCAGCGACAGGCTATAGACCCACGCCCGCACGCGCGGCGGCAGCGGCGTGCTGCGTCGGTCGCCGTAGAAGGCGATGGCGAACATGATGGCCATATAGGCCAGGGCGACAACGGCGATCAGCCCGCTGGACAGCGACATGGAAACTCCCAGACAAATACGCCCGGGCTTGGGCCCGGCAAGACAGTCTCGCATGCCCGCTCGGGTTCGTCAGTGTCGACCAAGGTCGAGGCGTGGCGGGGTGTCGCGGGTGGGATTTTTTTATGCAGCGATGTTGCCGGCCTCATCGCGAGCAAGCTCGCTCCCACAATGGCTATTTATCGAATACAAGATTTGTGGCACACCGAAATCCAATGTGGGAGCGAGCTTGCTCGCGATGGCATTTTCACTGATCCAGCGCCATATCCACCAACCGATACAACTCCTCGACCTCCAGCGGCGCAGTGGCGAACAGGATGCGAAACACCGTCGGCGCCACGATCACGTTCACCAACCGCTCGATTCCAGGATTCGGCTCATCGGGATAACGGTCCAGGATGATCTGCAACTGGCCGCTGATAATGCCCACGCAATACCCCGGCGTGGCGCAGGCCTGGATGTCGCGCATCATGTTGCGGCCGGGCTCGGAAGTCATTTCGTCCAGGTATTGCTCGGCCCAGGCGCGCAAGTCGCCGCGCAGGCTGCCGGTGTTGGCCGGTTCGCCGTCGGGACGCATGCGCTCGATGGCGACGTCAGCCAGCAGCGCCGGCAGATCGCCCCAGCGCCGGTAAATGGTGGACGGCGTGACCCCCGCGCGCGCAGCGATCTGCGGCACGGTCAGGGTGGCGCGATCCTGCTCCTGGAGCAGGGCGCGCACGGCCGAATGAATCGACTCTTGGACCCGGGCGCTTCTGCCGCCAGGGCGTAAACCTTCTTTGATAGCCATGTGTCGGACCTTAACACAAAGAATTTGCTTTAAGCACACACCGGTAGCACACTCGGCAAAAGCAAAAAATTAGCTTTTACGAATGTCCTTGTGGAGCGTGCCCATGTCTCGTCCAGCTTCGACCCGCGCCAGCCTGATATTCCTGGCGATTACCTTGCTCGGTTTCCTGGCGGCGTCCAGCGCGCCGACGCCGTTGTACCACCTCTATCAGGAGCACATGCAATTCTCCCCGGCGATCCTGACGCTGATCTTCGGCGTGTACGCGTTCAGTCTGCTGGCGGCCTTGCTGGTCGTCGGTTCGTTGTCTGATTACCTTGGCCGCAGACCGGTGATTTTCGTCGCGTTACTGCTCAACATGCTGGCGATGCTGCTGTTTATCAATGCCGAGAGTGTCGCCTGGTTGATCGGCGCGCGGTTGGTCCAGGGCTTCGCCACGGGCATGGCCACCAGTGTCTTGGGCGCAGCGTTGCTGGATTTCGATCGCCAGCAGGGCCCGCTGATCACCAGCGTGGCGCCTCTGCTCGGCATGGCGTGTGGCGCGATGGGGTGTGGCCTGTTGGCGGAATTCGCGCCGATGCCGTTGCAGCTGACCTATTGGATTCTGCTGGCGTTGTTCGTTCTCCAAGCCATTTACCTCTGGCGCCTGGCTGAAAGCGTCAGCCCACAACCCGGGGCCTGGCGATCACTGCGTCCGACCTTGCATGTGCCGGTCCAGGCGCGGCGCGCGTTGTGGCTGATATTGCCCCTGGACTTGGCGGCCTGGGCGGTGGGTGGGTTCTATCTGTCCCTGGCACCGTCCTTGGTTCGGGCCGCGACTGGCTCGACATCGAACCTGATCGGCGGCGCGCTGGTGGCCGTGCTGACGCTCACGGGGGCGCTGTCGATCTACACGTTGCGTAACCGCACGGCGGACATGATGCTGCGTCTTGGCGCCAGCCTGTTGGTGCTTGGCCTGGCCTTGGTGCTGATCGCCGTGCACGCGGCGAGCCTGCCGTTGTTCTTCATCGGTACGCTGATTACCGGCAGCGGTTTCGGCTCCGGGTTCCTCGGTGCCCTGCGCAGCATCATGCCGCTGGCCTTGCCCCACGAGCGGGCGGGGTTGATGTCGGCATTCTACGTGCTCAGCTACTTGGCGTTCAGCTTGCCATCGCTGCTGGCTGGGAACCTGACGCGTCTCTACGGTCTGATTCCGACCACCAATGGTTTCGGTGCAGTGCTGATCTTGATGGCCGTCGGCGCGCTGGCAGGCTTGCTGCGCCAACCCGACAAACCGTTGGCTGACGGACTTCGTTCTTGAGCGCATATCTGCAAAACAGATTAGATATAGAGAAATTACCCGTTATATAGATATTCTTTCGGGTTTTAGCATGGCATCACCTTATCCGAGGAGAGACGTGACCATGACGTGCCGTGCTGAAAGATTTCGCCTGCGCCCCCTGAGCCATCTGCCGAGTCCGCTGGAAGTCGTTCGGCAATTCACCCCGAACTGGTTCGCTGCCACCATGGGCACCGGCGTGCTGGCGCTGGCCCTGGCGCAGCTGCCAGGGGCGACCCCGGGCTTGCACCGGGTGGCTGAAGGGCTGTGGTTGTTCAACATTTTGCTGTTCATTGTGTTTGCCGGGCTCTACACCGCTCGCTGGGTGCTCTTCTTTGATGAGGCCCGGCGGATCTTCGGACACTCAACCGTGTCGATGTTTTTCGGCACGATTCCGATGGGGTTGGCAACCATCATCAACGGTTTCCTGCTGTTCGGCGTACCGCGCTGGGGGGAGGGCGTGCTGTCGGTGGTCGAGGTGTTGTGGTGGATCGACGTGGCAATGTCATTAGCCTGTGGCGTGTTGATTCCTTACCTGATGTTTACCCGCCAGGAGCACCGCATCGACCAGATGACGGCCGTGTGGCTGTTGCCCGTAGTGGCCGCCGAAGTCGCCGCCGCCAGCGGTGGGTTACTGGCACCGCACCTTGGGGATGCCCATTCGCAACTGACGATGTTGGTCACCAGCTACATACTCTGGGCATTTTCCCTACCGGTGGCATTCAGCATTCTGACGATCCTGCTGTTGCGCATGGCCCTGCACAAACTGCCCCACGAAAACATGGCCGCTTCGAGCTGGCTGGCTCTCGGCCCGATCGGTACCGGCGCCCTGGGCATGTTGTTGCTGGGCGGTGATGCGCCCATGATTTTTGCCGCCAATGGCCTGCCGGGCATCGGCGAGGTTGCTTCGGGCTTGGGATTGGTCGCAGGCATCACCCTGTGGGGCTTCGGTCTGTGGTGGATGTTGATGGCGCTGTTGATCACCGCGCGCTATCTGCGCGAGGGCATCCCGTTCAACCTCGGCTGGTGGGGTTTCACCTTTCCCTTGGGCGTGTATGCGCTGACGACCCTGAAGCTGGCGAGCTTGCTGGGCCTTGTGTTTTTCAATGTGTTCGGCTGTGGGTTGGTGGCGCTGCTGGGGGTGATGTGGCTGATCGTTGGCTGGCGCACGCTGGTCGGCGCCTGGCATGGCGAGTTGTTTGTGTCGCCATGCCTAGTGTCCTGTATCACAAATACTGTTCCTTCTTGACGGCGTCTGTTGTCGTCATGCGGCGTTGTCGCTCCTCGCCATAGCGGGCTATGACTCGTCACGTCGCCTTGCCTGACGACAACAGCCACTCGCCAAAAAGAAACATATTTGCGAAACAGGACACTTGCCGCCCTGGCGAAATAATCGGCAAAGACAGGTAATGTGTGGCCTGGATCGAAAAAGCGTCATTCCAATAAGCGTCCACGCCACTCAGGAACATGGAAGATGAGTCACCCTTCGCAGTTCAATTTGCTTCGCACGCGGCGCTTCCTGCCGTTCTTTATTACGCAGTCCCTTGGCGCGTTCAACGACAACATTTTCAAGCAGTCGCTGATTCTCGCCATCCTCTACAAACTGACCATCGAGGGTGACCGCTCGATCTGGGTCAACCTCTGCGCGCTCTTGTTCATCTTGCCGTTCTTCCTGTTCTCCGCCTTGGCGGGCCAGTTTGGAGAAAAGTTCGCCAAGGATGCGTTGATTCGCCTGATCAAGCTGGGCGAGATCGCGATCATGGCGGTCGGTGCGTTGGGGTTCCTGTTCGATCACCTGTGGCTGATGCTGGTGGCGCTGTTTGCCATGGGCACCCACTCGGCGCTGTTCGGGCCGGTGAAGTATTCGATTCTGCCGCAGGCCCTGCGCGAGGATGAACTGGTTGGCGGCAATGGGCTGGTGGAGATGGGGACGTTCCTGGCGATCCTCGCGGGCACCATCGGCGCAGGAATCATGATGTCGTCGGCGCACTACGCGCCAGTCGTGTCAGTGGCGATTGTCGGCATTGCCGCGGCCGGCTACCTGGCCAGTCGCAGCATCCCGCGGGCAGCGGCTGCCTCGCCGCAGATGCGCTTGAACTGGAACATTTTCAGCCAGTCCTGGGCCACGTTGAAATTGGGCCTGGGGCAGACGCCGGCGGTATCCCGTTCCATCGTTGGCAATTCATGGTTCTGGTTTGTCGGGGCGATCTACCTGACGCAGATTCCCGCCTATGCCAAGGAGTGGATGCACGGCGATGAAACCGTCGTGACCCTGATCCTTACCGTGTTCTCGGTGGGGATCGCCTTGGGCTCGATGCTCTGCGAAAAGCTGTCGGGGCGCAAAGTCGAGATCGGCCTGGTGCCGTTCGGCTCATTCGGACTGACCGTGTTCGGCCTGCTGCTGTGGTGGCATTCCGGTGGGATCCCCGACAGCGTCGACGGCCACGGCTGGCTGCAGATTCTCGGGTTCGGCCACGCCTGGCTGGTGCTGATCGATATTCTCGGCCTGGGCATCTTCGGTGGCTTCTACATCGTGCCGCTGTATGCGCTGATCCAGTCGCGTACCGTCGAGAACGAGCGGGCGCGGGTCATCGCTGCCAACAACATTCTCAACGCCTTGTTCATGGTGGTCTCGGCAATCGTTTCCATCGTCCTGCTGAGCCTGGCCAAGCTGTCGATTCCGCAGTTGTTCCTGGTGGTGTCGCTGCTGAACATCGGCGTCAACGCCTATATCTTCAAGATCGTCCCCGAGTTCAGCATGCGTTTCATGATCTGGCTGCTCAGCCATTCCATGTACCGTGTGGAGCATCGCAACCTGGACGCGATTCCTGACGAAGGCGCCGCGCTGCTGGTGTGCAATCACGTGTCGTTTGTCGATGCCCTGTTGATCGGTGGCGCGGTGCGTCGGCCGATTCGCTTTGTCATGTACTACAAGATCTACAACTTGCCGGTGCTGAACTTTATCTTTCGCACCGCCGGGACAATTCCGATTGCCGGGCGCCAGGAAGACATCCATATCTACGAAAAAGCCTTCAGCCGCATCGCCCAGTATCTGAAAGACGGTGAGCTGGTGTGCATCTTCCCTGAAGGAAAGTTGACCGCCGACGGTGAGATCAATGAGTTCAAGAGTGGCTTGACGCGCATCCTTCAGGAAACGCCGGTGCCGGTGATCCCGCTGGCATTGCAAGGGTTGTGGGGGAGTTTCTTCAGTCGCGATCCGAGCAAGGGGATGTTCCGCCGGTTCTGGTCGCGTGTGACGTTGGTGGCGGGAACGGCGGTGGCGGTCGAGGCGGCTGAGCCTGCGAAGTTGCAAGCGCTGGTGGGGGAGTTGCGCGGGGCTGTGAGATAAGCCGAAACCCTGTGGGAGCGAGCTTGCTCGCGATAGCGGTCTGCCTGTGACATCGTTGCCAGCAGGCTGATTGTAATCGCGAGCAAGCTCGCTCCCACAGAAACGGATCTAAGCGCTGACCTTGAGCCCAACCAGCCCGGCAACGATCAACGCGACGCTGGCCAACCGGATCAGCGCCATCGACTCACCGAACAGAATGATCCCGGCGATCACCGTGCCCACGGCACCGACCCCGGTCCAGATTGCGTAGGCCGTGCCCAGCGGCAATTCTTTCATTGCGAGACCCAGCAGGCCGAGGCTGACAGCCATGGCGGCAATGGTCAGTGCAGTGGGGAGTGGGCGGCTGAAGCCGTCGGTGTACTTCAGGCCGACAGCCCAGCCGACTTCGAACAGGCCGGCAAAAAACAGAATGATCCAGGACATCACGCACCTCATCGATGGATGGGGTCGTCCCCGGACAAGAAAAACTCCAATGGAGCAGCGGGGTCGTCCCCGCATTGGGCAGAAGGATGCCCAATGCTGACCGTTTGATCAAGTCGCTCGCTCAGTCCGCCGCCTGCCGGGCCAATTGCTCACGGTCCTGTTTTTCGCTCATGCGGCGGAACCAGGTCGAGAGCAATGCCCCGGAAATATTGTGCCAGACGCTGAACAGCGCACTGGGCACCGCCGCCAACGGCGAAAAGTGCGCGCTGGCCAAGGCCGCGCCCAGGCCGGAGTTCTGCATGCCGACTTCCAGAGACAAGGTCTTGCGCTGGGCCAAGGGCAATCCGAACAGTCGACCGGTGAAGTACCCCAGCAGGTAACCGAAGCTGTTATGCAGGACGACGATGGCCATGATCAACAGGCCGGATTCGGCAATCTTCGCCTGGCTGGCCGCCACCACGGCGGCAACGATAATCACGATGCTGACCACCGAGACCAGGGGTAGCACTTCAACCGCATGATGAACCCGCGCGCCCAACAGGCGCTGGGCAATGATGCCGAGTGCGATGGGCAACAACACAATTTGCAGGATCGACCAGAACAACGCGGAGAACGACACCGGCAGCCAGGCCGAAGCCAGCAGCCAGATCAGTGCCGGGGTCAGCAAAGGGGCGAGCAGGGTGGTGATGGCGGAAATCGCCACGGCCAGGGCCAGGTCACCGCGTGCGAGCCAGGTCATGACATTGGAGGAGGTGCCGCTCGGGCAACAGCCCACCAGGATCACCCCGACGGCGATTTCCGGCGGCAGGCTGAATACTTGGCAAAGCAGCCATGCCGTACCCGGCATGATCACGAACTGGGCAATCACGCCCAGGGCCACGCGCCCCGGACGACGCGCCACTTCGGCGAAGTCTTCCAGCTTGAGCGCCAGGCCCATGCCGAACATCACCAGCCCCAGCAGGGGCACGATGGCGACTTTCAGGTCGACGAACCACTGCGGTTGCATGAATGCCAGTACCGCAAAGAACAACACCCAGTAAGCGAACGTATTGCCGACAAAGCGGCTCAATGCAGCCAGTGCACGCATGACCTGATCCTTATTATTTGAAAACACCGAATACTAATGTGGGAGCGAGCTTGCTCGCGATAGCGGAGTGACAATCACTGAGATGTCGACTGGAGTTCCGCCATCGCGAGCAAGCTCGCTCCCACAGGATAGTTATTGCAGGGTTTAGATCCCCTGCGGAATCTCTTCCCCACCCAGCGCCTCAACCAACGCCGGCAGGAACTCGCCAAACGTCAGCATCATCAAGGTGAAGCTGGCGTCCAACTGGCCGAGGGCCTCGTCGCCGCCATCCTGCTCCGCCTGGTCTTGCAGCAGATCTTCGAATTTCAGGCGCTTGACCACCATTTTGTCGTCGAGCACGAACGACAATTTGTCCTGCCAGGCAAGCGACAGCTGGGTCACCACCTTGCCAGTGTTCAGGTGCAGCTGGATTTCGTCGCTGGTCAGGTCCTGGCGCTTGCAACGCACGATGCCACCGTCTTCGTGGGTATCGCGCAGTTCACATTCGTCCAGCACGTAGAAATCGTCAGCGGCTTTCTGCGTCTTGACCCAGTCGGTCATGATCGCCGTCGGGGCGGTCTTCACGGTGAGCGGACGCACGGGCAGCGTGCCGATGACTTCGCGCAGCGTGGAGAGCAAGTCTTCGGCGCGTTTCGGGCTGGCGGAGTTGACCAGGATCAGGCCCTGTTTTGGCGCGATGGCGGCAAAAGTGGACGAGCGACGGATAAACGCGCGAGGCAGGAAGGCCTGGATGATTTCATCCTTGATCTGGTCCCGTTCCTTTTTATAGACCTTGCGCATTTGCTCGGCTTCGATTTCCTCGACCTTTTCCTTGACCGCGTCGCGCACGACGCTGCCAGGCAGGATGCGTTCTTCCTTGCGCGCGGCGATCAACAGGAAATCCTGGCTGACGTGCACCAAGGGTGCGTCTTCGCCTTTGCCAAACGGCGCGACGAAACCGTAAGTGGTCAACTCCTGGCTTGCACAGGGGCGCGCCAGTTTGCTCGCCAGTGCAGTTTCCAACGCCTCGGCATCAACAGGCAGATCTTGGGTCAGGCGATAGATAAGCAGGTTCTTGAACCACATGGGGTGAGTCTCTCCTTTATACAAAGGGGGGCATTATTCTCTTCGCGGCGCCATAGGCCAACCCTTCGCTAAGCCTTTGGAAGGCCTGAAAAAATTAATTTAAAAAGTGCTTGCCAGCTTAGGGAGTGCTCCGTAGAATGCGCGCCACACCGAAAGTGAAGGGTGATTAGCTCAGCCGGGAGAGCGTCTGCCTTACAAGCAGAATGTCGGCGGTTCGATCCCGTCATCACCCACCATTCGCTTCCAGTGTTACGCGCAGCGGTAGTTCAGTCGGTTAGAATACCGGCCTGTCACGCCGGGGGTCGCGGGTTCGAGTCCCGTCCGCTGCGCCATATTCGGTTACCTGGAACACTGAACGCCAGGTCACCACGGAAAGCCCGCTCACGCGGGCTTTTTGCTGTTTGCAGTTCCTGCGGTGTGCATTGCTCATGTTTTTTTGCAGGATTTGTTAATTAAATCAGCACGTTACAAAAAACTGTGAGAGAATGCGCCCCGCATCGAAAGTGAAGGGTGATTAGCTCAGCTGGGAGAGCGTCTGCCTTACAAGCAGAATGTCGGCGGTTCGATCCCGTCATCACCCACCAAACTTTCAATGTTACGCGCAGCGGTAGTTCAGTCGGTTAGAATACCGGCCTGTCACGCCGGGGGTCGCGGGTTCGAGTCCCGTCCGCTGCGCCATATTCGGCACTTGGAATACTGAACGCCAGGTTGCCAACAAAAAGCCCGCTCATTCGAGCGGGCTTTTTGTTGCCTGTCTTTTTACCGCCTTCCTACTGCTCGGCATTCCGGCTATGGCGATAATCGCTGACCGCCTCATACACCGCCTTGCGCAACCGGTTGATACCGCCAATTGGCCGATGGGCCTCGATGCCGAACCACGGGTTGAAGGATTGGTTGTCACACGCCAGGTTCAGCTTGGGCGTATCGAAATCCTGTGCCGGTACCTTGATCCGCGCCACCGTCTCGAACGGTGCATCGCTTTCCTTCCATTCAATGCTGGTGTCTTCGATCGGCATGTACTTGCTCGGATCCTGACGCTGGATCTGCAAGACAAAACAGGCCGGCACGCGATCGGTGGATAACTGCTGATTCAGCGCGCTACGCAAGAAATTCGGCAAATCCTGGTTCTGCGGCGGCAAGGTGTAGCCGGGGCAGCTGTCCGGGTCCGGCGCGACGCGAAACTTGGCATTGGCCTCGCCGAATTTGTAAGGCGATACCGAGAAGTAAGTGGTCTGGGTCGGGCTGGCGGGTGGGGGTGAAAGTGTCGCCAGGGCAATGAATAAATGTCGGATCTGCCAGGTGCGTGGATCGAGGCTCGGAAAGAACGCCATTGCCCTCTTTCCGTCAGCCTGAGCGGCCACATTCTGACGGTATTCGGCGACGTCGCTGACAAAGAAATTCGGATGATTGAACATCACAAAGTCCTGTTCACCCTTGGACTGCCGATCAGCCAGCAGTTGCTTGCCAGGCACGTCCAGCAACTTGATGGCCATCCCCCGGGCATCGCGCAAGCTGTCAAATTGTGGATAGGCATTGCCATTGGACAGACGGATCGTCGCTTGCCAGGTCTTGCCCGGTTCGGCGAACACGCCTTGGCGCAACGGCGCAGGCAGGTCACTGGGCACCTGGACCTGCGCCATGACGCAACCGTGGGCCTTGGCATGGGCGTCGCGCAGGTAGCGCGTGCCTTCGCGGTGCTGATCAACGATGCGGATCGCGGTCTGGATGATGTCCTGGGTCATGGCGCTTTCGCCGAGCGGTATCTGTTCCTGGTCCGGGACCGGCCCGCTGTGCTGCCAGGCAAACCAGGCTGTGGCCAAGGCCCAGCCGAGGAGCCCGAAACCCAGCAGCCACAGGAGCGTCTTGCCCAAAAAGGCGCCGAGGCGCAGCCAGAGCGTGATCAACATGCCAACATCCTTTTACTTATAAGGTTCATCATTACAGTTGCGACTCCAGTGGCCCGCCAAGCACCTTCAGGTATTCCAGCAAGGCCCAGCGTTCCTGCGGTTGCAGCAAGCGGCCGATGACGCCGTTGCCTCGTTCACCTGCGCGGAATTCATGACCACTGTTATGGTTGCCGGTGATCTTGGTGTCGAAGAGGAAACCGTTGGCAAAGGCTTCCGTGCGATAGCCCAAATGCCGCGGATCGTATTCGAAGGTGCCTTTGTAGAAGGTGGTCGCCCGTTCATCCTGCGGTGACAGCAATTGATAAATCGTCGGCACCGAGCCGTTGTGCAGGAAGGGCGGCGTGGCCCAGACGCCCGCCAGTGGTCGCGCTTTGTAGGCGCGCAACTCGCGGACACCGATGGGCAACCCGAAACCATCCAGTGCCGGGCGTTCGACGGGGGTGACGCCGGCATCGCGATAGGCGCGGTTCTCGACGAATGCCGTGACGTAGGCCAGCCCCTTGGCGACCGAGACTTGGCTGAGATCCAACGGTTCCGTCGGGGTGGGGTGCAGTTGCACGTCGAGCTTCGCCAGTTCGGTCGGATCCCACTGCAGGCTGGTCAGGTTGAAGCGATGGTCGGCGATATTGTTGGCGGTGCCTGGGTCAGTGCCGATCACTTGCACCGGCAACATGTGCAGTTGCTGGACTGGCCTGTCAGGTCCTTGTACGACTTTAGGAACGTGGCAACCGGCGCAGTTCTCGGCGAAAAGTGCCCGGCCCTTGGCGGCCAAGGGCTTGTTGATCGAGCCCAGCAGCGCTTCCGGCCACGCGGGAGGCTTGAGCAGTTGCAGGGTTTCCTCGATCTTGTTCAGGTCGCGCACGCGCACGCTGGAAGGGTAGCGCGCTTCACCTTGCAACGGCTTGCCCTGGGCATCGAAGAAATTCAGGGTGGCACCGACGCCCAACGCTTCGCCGACGTTACGGGCCATCGGTTGCTGGGCCGAACCGTTCCACTGTACCCAGTCAAAGGTCCAGATTTCCCACAACTGAGGGTAATCCACTGGTGCGTTGGCAACCCGGTAGTTTTCCGCCGAAATCGCGTCGCCGAAACTGGCGTTGGCGATACGGCCAAAGGCGTCGGTGCGGCCCGGGCCTTCCTGGGTGGGGTAGAGGCCGCGGTGCGTGTCATTCCAGGCCGTGCGCAGGAAGGTGTCCAGGGAAACCTTGAATGCCTTGCGCAACGCTTCGTGGCGGGCGTCGTAGTCCTTGCCCAGCACTTGGCGGGCAAAACGTTCGAATTTCCATGGGTTGTAGTAGGTCGAGAAGAGACTGGCGACCATGGCCTGTCCGAAACTGCCCCCGCGTAATGTCGGAACGGTCGACGGCAGGACGTGTTGAGCGGAACCGCCATCGATCCGTATCGCCTGGCCCTTGAAGTGCAGTTCGCCGGTGTGGCAGGCGGCACAAGTGATGTCCAGATATTGCTCGCTGCTGCCCGCGTTCTGGTGTCGGGTGAAGCCTACCGGCAAGTTGCCGGGATTGTCCGGCGTGGCTTTTTGCGCCGGATCGATCAGGAAACCGAAGCGCGCCAGGTACTCCGGCGACGCGAAGCGCTGCTGCGAGAACGGCAGTTCAAGCGCGGTGAACCAGTCGTAGCGCAGGCCTTTGACCTGGGTGCCCTGGGGCGTGAAATAGTAAGTCTGGCGCTCGGTGGCGCTCCATTGGTCAAGGTAGTGCACCTGTTCGACAGGCGTGTAGGCCGGCAGGCGTGGGTTGGCGACGTAATAAAGCACTACGGCCACGACCGCGATGAGCAGGGCGAGGATCAGCAAGAGGAGGCGAGAGAGGAGGCGCACGGTAACGTCCTTGTTTTTTTGATATGTCCTTATGCCTCAGTGCCGCTTGGCCGGCAAGTGGCCATTACCCTTGGCTGCAGGGGGGCGGCAATCCGTCCCTGTACGAAACCGATGACAGATGCTTCATCTACCAGGGATTAAAAAGCGTTTGCCGACCTGAACTTATCATCGGTTTGCGGCTCACATGCCGGTAGCCATTGGTCGTGGCCGCCTGATAAGCTCGCGGCTTTACTCGATTGCCCTTTAGGCGCATGAACAAGGAAATAGCATGAAACAGCATCGGTTGGCGGCGGCGGTAGCCCTGGTTGGGCTGGTACTCGCGGGTTGCGACTCGCAGACCAGCGTAGAGCTGAAAACCCCGGCGCAGAAAGCTTCCTACGGTATCGGCCTGAACATGGGCAAGAGCCTGGCCCAGGAAGGTATGGATGACCTGGACTCCAAAGCAGTCGCCCAGGGCATCGAAGATGCCGTCGGCAAGAAAGAACAGAAGCTGAAAGACGAAGAATTGGTCGAAGCCTTTGCCGCACTGCAAAAACGTGCCGAAGAGCGCATGGCCAAGATGAGTGAAGAGTCGGCAGCGGCCGGCAAGAAATTCCTCGAGGAAAACGGCAAGAAGGCCGGCGTGACCACCACCGCTTCCGGCTTGCAGTACGAAGTGGTCAAGAAAGCCGACGGCCCACAGCCCAAGCCGACCGACGTCGTGACCGTTCACTACACCGGCAAGCTGACCAACGGCACCGTGTTTGACAGTTCCGTTGAGCGTGGCAGCCCGATTGACCTGCCGGTTAGCGGCGTGATCCCGGGTTGGGTCGAAGGCCTGCAACTGATGCACGTCGGCGAGAAGTACAAGCTGTACATCCCGAGTGACCTGGCCTACGGCGCCCAGAGCCCGAGCCCGGCCATCCCTGCCAACTCGGTCCTGGTGTTTGACCTGGAACTGTTGGCTATCAAGGATCCGGCAAAAGAAGACGCAGCCAAGTAATCGCGTCTGCTATAAAGACAACGCCTCGCTTATGCGGGGCGTTGTTGCATTCGGCTTTCGGTAAACGGTCAAAAAAACCGAACCCCCGCTGCAGGCCACAGTCATAGGCAATACGGGTCCTGTGCTAGACGCAGTCGACCCATCAAGTCAACGGAATATTGGGTTTTTTTATGTGAGTAAAAAACGCCCGATCTAAGCCGGGCCCTTATAAAACGGGGGCTTCAGCGGTGAAACGTAGCTCTGTTCACAAGGTTATCCACAATTTGTGTGGATAACATTTCAGCGGGAGAAAAAATGAAGGCGCCGTGGAATTTCACGCGATTCCTGCCCTTGGCGGGACGGCTGCTGGCCCGCGGCAGATTGCCGACGTTGCTGTTTGCCGTTGCCAGCAAGGGTGCCCGGGAAGGCGGTCGACTGGGCAAGCTCAAGGACGACCTGCGCTTGTTGCAGGCGCTGTGCCTGGCCTACTGGCGTGGCGAATACCGGGCGGTGAGCGCCAAGTCGTTGCTCTCGGTGGTGGCGGGGCTCATGTACTTCCTCAGTCCCCTGGATGCGATTCCGGACTTGCTGCCCATGTTTGGCATGTTTGACGATATCGCCGTGCTGGCATGGATCATGAAAACCCTCGACGACGAGCTGAGTGCGTTCCGTGCGTGGCGTGACCGCCAATCCCCCGAGAAACTCGCGTTGGTCGAAAGGCTCCCCGACACCCCGGAACAGCTGCAGCTCCAAGGTCCAAAAAAGACCTGATTCAGTCCGTTTCCCTTCAGAACTTCATCGCCCCGCGACCTTGGCTGCTATTTAGGATTACACTTCCTAGGAAAAAAGCTGACTCGCAAAGTGTTGTTGTCCTACGGGGTGTTCATGGATATTCAAATAATCACACGCGACGGAGAGCCCGAGTACGCGGTTTTACCGTGGGATCAGTACCAGTCGTTATTGAAGGCAGCCGGCATCAATCAAGCTCCGTCGCGTGAGGCAAACGTCTCGCATGCGGCGGCACCCGGCCAGGTTCTCCCTGGTCTGGATCAACTGCGCAGTCTGCGCGAAGGGAAGGGCATCGCCATCGAGGCGCTCGCCCGCACGGTAGGCATCAGCCCGTCTTATCTGGCCATGATAGAAAGCGGTGAGCGTCAGCCCGATGCCGCAATCAAGCGCAGTCTGGCCTGGGAACTGACGGTGCCGGGTTGGAGGGATGAATCGTGAGTGTACGCATCAGTCGGCAACATTGGGACGGGTTGTTGGGTGAGTTGGACCAGGCGCGTCGCCAGCGCCATTTATTGACATACCGCGCCTTGCTGGAGCGCTTGCAACTCCCTAGCCCGGCCATGCAGACCTTGACCGCGGCGCTTGAACATCTGGCGGCGCTGGATGCGCGGGCCGAGCAACCGCTGCGCAGTTCGCTGGTCATCAGCCAGGGCGCCAGCCGTTTGCCACGTACGGGTTTCTTCGAGTGCGTCGAACGTCTTGGACGTTTTTCCGGCCCTTCCGACGGCGTGGCTGCCGCGTCCTGGCATGCTTCTGAAGTGGTCCGCGTGTTCGAATACGAGTACCCCGAATCGGCGGAGGCCTGAATGCTCTGGCGCATCAAGGCCCGGGCCGGCTACTGGCTGGCACGCCGCTTGTTTCATTGGTCATGGCTCGTCCGACAGCCGCGCGGCTGGGCCTGGCTCGAAGGTCAATTTGCCCGCATGGCGAATCTGGGTGACGTCGGCGCCCAGAGCTTCTACGGCCATATCCTGACGTTTCGCGGCCAAGGCCTGGGCGCCAGGGAAGAGGGGGTTCGTCTGCTGCGGCTGGCTGCACTGGCCGGTGATGGCAAGGCCGCCTATCAGGTGGGTGTCATCAGCCTTGCTGGCTCCACCACCAAGGCGCCCGATCCGGCCGAAGCGGCGCGCTGGTGGACCCTGGCCGCGAAGGCTGGGCACCCGTTGGCTGATATCAAGCTCAAGGGGCTCGACGACCAGAATCCGTAGCGTTATCCACAGGCTGTCTGGCCATAATTCTTTTTCCGCCCCGAGAGGGAGCTGTAGGGCCAATTAAAGAATTGTCCTACTGGCGGCGTCTCCTTATCTGACTTATTTCTCCTGCCGCCCCCGGCAAAGTCTCGCGCTTCCTGATTTCTCGCGAGACGTTCTTCCATGTCCGACCGTTTTTTCCTGCTGCCTCATGGCCGAGTCGCCTCTTGATGGATCAGGTGCGCCGCATCGAGGAGGCACTCGAGGACTTCAAGGACACCCTTCCTCTTTACCGCGAGCAGCTCGAAAGTTGGTACAGCCGGGCTGCGGACCGGGCCAGCCAAGCGGCCGACCTGCCTTCGCTGATGGGCATGGAGCGGTTGATTCGTTTCGGCGACGGCATCACCCCTGTCAGTATCCAAGACAAGGATTTCCTCTCTTCCGTCGCCCAGTGCCCGCAAGGCGGGAGCATGACGATCGAGAGCAAGCTCGAGTCTGTGTATGACATCCCGCTGGGCGATATTGTGGTCGATGTGGTGGCGGTGGACACGGGCGAAGTCACCCCAGTCACGCTTGATGCCCAGGGTATAGGGACTTTCAAGGGCGAGGCGGGGCGGTCCTATCGGGTTCACGTCCAAGGCGACGTATCCCACAAGCAAATTGACGATCTGTTTTCTTCCTACGACGGCTTGAGCTCCGATCTGACGGACTGGCTGCGCGGCGAGTGGCAGGGCTTCAAGCCGCGATGGGCCCAGCAGTCGCTGGCGACTTCGGCGGCAGCGGTGGGTAACGGCCTGCTCGCGGGTGGTTGGGCGGCGATCGAGGGCGTGTGGGACAGCATCGGTTTGCTGTCGGACATCCTCAAGGATCCCAGCCAATTTGGCGACCGGTTGGGCAGCAGTGCGGACGATTTGGTCAAGCTTGCCAAGTCGGCGCCACAGGTCATGGCGAAGCTCCAGCTACTCGTCAGTGACGAAGCGGCGCTCTGCCTGCTGGTGCGAACCGCCATGCTTTGGCTGGAGATGCTGCCACCCAGCGAATTAGCGGGCGGGACAGCGGCGGCAGTCGCCACGATGGTCGTGCAGTTGGCGATTGATCTGCTGATCGGCGTGGTGCTGACCTTTGTCGGTGCGGGGGCGGGCATTGCCTATTTGACGATGCGCTTGTTCCGGTACGGCGCACGGCTGCTGGATGCGGTAAAGCGTTTTATCAGCGCCATTTTCGCGCTGGTCAACGGCTTCATGGGCTACGTGGATCGCTACAAGACTGTGGCCGCGCGAGGTATCTCCGCGGGCGTGAAGAAAGGGCGGATGCAGTTGCGCTGGGACGCGCAGCGCAATACCACGCTGAAAAAGCAAGAACACCTCGACGACGCCTCCACTCAATCGACAAACCCCAACGGCGACCCGGCCGACAGCGCCGCCCAGACCCGCACCCACGGCTGCCCGGTGTCGATGGTCACCGGCGAGGAACTGCTGACCCTGGAAGACGGCACCCTCGACGGACGCCTGCCGTTTACCTTCACCCGGCTCTATCGCACCAGCGCCGCCGAACTGGACATCGGCCTCGGCCGCGGTTGGAGCCATGCCCTGGCCCATCGCCTGGTGATCGAAGGCGAGCAGGTCATCTGGATCGACCAGGAAAACCGCCGCACCACCTTCCCCCGGCCGAGCCTGCAACGCCCGGAGATCCACAACAGCCTGGCCCGCGCGGCCATCTACCTGAGCAATGAGCCGGACGAACTGATCATCGCCCAGCCCGGCGAAGACGCTCCTTTCCTACACTTTCGCGACGGTTGTCTGATCGCCCTGAGCGATCGGTACGACAACCGCCTGACCCTCCAGCGCAACATCTACGGCGACATCAGCCGCCTGGACAACGGCGCTGGACGCTGTCTGCGCTTGCGCTACGAACACCGTCACCTGGTTGCCATCGACTATCAGAGTTTTCAGCCGACGCCGACTCGCGACGAAAGCTGGCGCACTGAACACACGCTGGTTTCCTACCGCTACGACGGCCGTTTCCGACTGATTGAAGCGACTAACGCCGCTGGCGAAAGCGAACGCTACGACTACGACGACCAGCACGTCATCCTCCAGCGGCAACTGGCCGGGGGCGCGAGTTTTTACTGGGAGTGGCAAGGCCTCGGTCCCGCGGCGCGCTGCGTGCGGCATTGGGCGTCGTTCGCGCAAATGGACAGCCGCTACACCTGGGGCGAAGACGGCAGCGTCACGGTTCATAACCTCGATGGCAGCGAGGAGGTCTACGTTCACGACGACCGCGCGCGACTGGTGCGCCAGGTCGATCCCGCTGGCGGCGAACACCTCAAGGCCTATGACGAACAAGGCCGGCTGATCGCCGAGCAAGACCCGCTCGGCGCCGTCACTGAATACCGCTACGACGAAGTCGGACGGCTGGTGGCGCTGATTCCGCCTGAAGACGAGCCCACGTCCTACGAGTACCGAAACGGTTTCCTGCACGCCCGGCAGCGCGGCAAAGCCGTGTGGACCTACCGCCGCAACGACCAGGGCGACGTCATCGAGGCCATCGACCCGGACGGCCAGAGCACCTGGTACCACTACGACGGCCAAGGGCAACTGAAAACCATCAGCTACCCGGACGCCAGCGCCCATTATTTTGTGCGTAATCACCTGGGCCAGTTGACGAAAGAAACCCTGCCCGACGGCAGCCAGCGGTGTTTTTCCTACGACGCCCTCGGACGTTTGCTGACCCGCCAGGACGAACACGGCGCCATCACCCACTACCAATGGGACGCCGTGGGCCGCTTGCTGCAGACCACCTTGCCCACCGGCGCGACCCGCGCCTGGCGCTACAACGCCTACGGCAAGGTCATCGCCGAGCGGGACGAACTGGGCCGCACCACCCGTTACGAATACGCCGACGACCTGCACCTGATCAGCCGCCGCCTCAACCCCGACGGCAGCGAGCTGAAATATCGCTACGACTCGGCGCGGCTGTCGCTGACCGACATCGAGAACGAATCCGGCGAACACTATCGGCTGGACTACACGCCCAACGGACTGATCCGACAGGAAACCGGCTTCGACGGCCAGCGCACCGGTTATGCCTACGACCTCAACGGTCACCTGCTGGAAAAGACCGAGTTCGGTGCCGATGGCAGCCAGCGCATCACTCACTACCAGCGTGACAGCGCTGGCCGCCTGGTGCGAAAAACCTTGCCAGATGGCGAGGCGGTCGATTACCGCTACGACGCCCTTGGTCAGCGTCGACGACGGCCATTGGCCGCTGGCCTACGAGTACGACGCCCAAGACCGCCTCGTCGCCGAACACCAGGGCTGGGCGACCCTGCGTTATCGCTACGACAGCGTCGGTCGCTTGATCCACTGCCGACTGCCAGACCGCAGCACCCTCGACTATCACCATGCTCGAGGCGGCGCGCTGATCGCCATCGACCTCAACGGCACCTGCCTGACTGAACACCGCTTCAAGGGCGGCCGCGAAACCCAACGCCAGCAAGGCCTGCTGCTCAGCGACTACCGCTACGACGAACAAGGCCGCCTCAAGGCCCAGACCGTCTGGCAAACCCAGCAGCACCAACTGTTCTGGCGCGATTACTCCTACAGCGCCAACGGCAACCTCGCCGCGCTTTCTGACAAGCGAAACCGCCGCCGCTACCAGTACGACGCACAAGATCGCCTGCTCCGCATCGACTTTGCCCACACCCAAGGCCCGGAACGCTTCGCCCACGACCCGGCCGGCAACCTCTTGCTGCAAGACCGCCCCGGCCCGACCACCCTCAAGGGCAACCGCCTGCTCATGGAGGGCGACCGCCACTACGACTACGACGCCTACGGCAACCTCATCCGCGAACGCCGCGGCAAGGCCCATTGCCTGGTTACGCACTACCGCTACGACAGCCAACACCGTCTCATCGGCGTCACCAGCCCGGACGGCAACGAAACGTCCTACCGCTACGACGCCTTCGGCCGACGCATCGAAAAGACCGTGGCTGGCCAGACCACGGAATTCATCTGGCAAGGCGACCAAGTCATCGCCGAAAGCAGCGATAGCCACTACCAAAGCTACGTCTACGAACCCGGCACCTTCCGCCCCCTGGCCCTGCTCGAAGGCGAAGGTCCACAAAACGCCACGCCATTCCACTACCACAACGACCACCTCGGCACGCCCCAGGAACTGACCAGCCACCAAGGCGAAATCGTCTGGAGCGCACGCTACAACGGCTACGGCAAACTCACCGAACTGCGACACGGCGACGGCAAGCGCCTGGAACAACCGCTGCGCTTCCAGGGCCAATACCACGACCGGGAAAGCGGCCTGCACTACAACCGGCACCGGTACTACAATCCGGAGACGGGGCGGTACCTGACGCTGGATCCGAGCAAGCTCAGGGGTGGGCTCAATGGGTATCGGTACACCCTGAACCCGACGGGGTGGGTGGATCCGTTGGGGTTGGTGGATTGTCCAGCAAAAGGTAAATGTACTCCTGAACAGGGAGATCAAGCTCCTGAACAAAAAACAAGTGCTAACGAAGGTACACCCGAGCTTCCAGATGTCGAATGGACAAATCACGGTAACAAGCATGTTTCTCCAAAAGCGCCTTGGCCCGCCGTCGTAAAGTCTACTGCCAACGGTGGTGCAGCCAGGTATTTACCGGGTACTGATATCGAGGCACTGGAGCGTTATGTTTTTGCAAATGGACAGAGTGTTAACAACGGGAAGCCATGGAAAGTTATGGACCTGGGACGAACGGTCGGAGCAAACAACGGCAATGAAACTAGATATATGAGAGTTGAATTGAGCGCCCGCACAATACATGGCCACCCGATATCCGAAGAATCATTTAAAAAATACACAAAGAAGAAGTAATCGATGAACACTCAGAAAATAAACGAGCTTGGCGGAAAAGTAACATTTGATGATATTTCGCATTTAAACCAAGCAACGGAACCATTGCTGCTTATAGACGACCTGAAAGAGGACCTGTTTCAAGCCTGCTTCCCCTTGGATCAAATTTTAGATATCGGGTGGTACCCGGAGTTTTGTAAGGATGGCCATTTTAGGGTCGTTCTGATATCAGAGTCTAACTGGGACACTCCAATACACTGTGAAAACGCAAAGAACTGGGCAGAGTTGGAAGAAGTACTAACGAATGCGCTAAATAAAATTAAAAAATAGGACTTGGCAAACAGGGGCAGGTGAGTTGAGTTGATGCTGACTGCTAAATCGCTTTCACGAGCAGACTCGCTCCTACCAAGGATCAGCTAAAGGCCTGAAACAGGCTGCTCGGCCAACGGGGCTGCTGCGCAGCCCAGCGGGAGCAAGCTCCCTCGCCACGGGGGAGATCACCTTGCGGCCCTTACGCCAACAACCCCACCCCCGCAACCGGCACCTGCCCAGCCATCCCATCAATCAAATACAAACTCCCCCCAACAATCTCCTTGGCATGATGCTTCGCCTGCGAAGCCATTTCCGCCAACTGGCTGGCATCCAGCCCCGCACAAGCCTCGGCGCGCAGGTGCACCACCCCAATCGACAGCGACAGCAACGCAAACTCCTGCCGCACCCCTTGCCGGTTCAGCGCAGTAAAACATCCAGCTTCGAGATGTTCGGGACGGTAGAAGCGGCGGCAGTGGGTCTGGAAGTCGTTGAGGAGTTGGGTCAGGCGTTTGCGCCAGTCGTCTGGGCCGAGGACGAGTAGGAAGTCGTCGCCGCCGATGTGGCCGACGAAGTCGCGGCTGGGGTCGATGCGTTCGTTCAGGCATTGCGCCAGGCACAGCAGGACTTCGTCGCCGCGGCCGTAGCCATAGATGTCGTTGAAGGGTTTGAAGCTGTCGATGTCGACGTAGCAGATCACCGATTCCTGGCGTTGCTGCAACAGGCGGGTGAGGCATTGCTGGATCGGTACGTTGCCGGGTAGCAAGGTCAGCGGGTTGGCGTAGCGGGCCTGCTGGATTTTCAGCTCTGTGATGAGTTTGAGTACGTCGATGACTCGACCCAGTCCCATGTAGCTGCCGTTGAGGGTGATGATGAAGTCTTCTTCGATGCGTTGCCGGGCGCGGCTGGTGATGAGCCGGCTGACTTGCTGCAGGGACTGGCTGAGTTCCACCGCGAGGAAATCGTCGCTCATCAGGCGGCTGATGGGTTTGCGTGCGAACAGGTCGGTGGCGAAGGGCTTGAGCAGTGCGTCCGAGAGCGAGTGGCGATGGACGATACCGCACGGTTGGCCACGGTCATCCAGCACCGCCAGGGAGTTGAGGTTGGCCTGGCGGCGGAATGCGTCCAGGACGGCCGCCGTCGGTGTGTTGTGGGTCACTGCCGGTTGTTCGTTGAGCAATGCGCCAAGGTCGTTGACTTCGTCGCCCAGGGGCGTCGCGCCGCTGTCTCGGCGGGGCATCAGCGCCTTGGCGTCGTGGGACGGATATTCCTGTGGCCGGGCGAGCAGGTAGCCCTGGACCAGGTCGACGCCCATCTCGATCAACACGGCCAGTTCTTCCGGCAGTTCGATCCCTTCGGCGATCACCTGGGCCCGTGATGCCTGGGCAATCTTCAGGATCGAACCGACGAACTCGCGCTTGAGCGCGTCTTGGTGGATGCCGTCGATAAAATGCCGGTCGATTTTGACGTAGTCCGGTCGCAGTTCCGACCAGAGCCGCAAGCTCGAATAACCGGCGCCGAGGTCATCCAAGGCAATGGAAAAACCCATGGCCCGATAGTGATGCAGGGCGGTTTGCAGGAGCTGGAAATCGTCGATCGGGGTTTGTTCGGTCAGCTCGATGACGACCTGGCTGGGCGGAATGCCGAAGTCTTGCAAGAGCTGCAAGGTACGCCCGGTCTGGTGGGCCGATTCGAGCAAGGATTCGGGCGACACGTTGAGGAACAATTTGCCCGGCAGCTTTTGCTCATTGAAGCGCTGGCAGGCACTGCGTCGGCAGGCCAGTTCCAACTCGGTGAGTCGTCCGGCCTGGCGGGCCACGGACAGTAAGGCAATGGGGGAGTGCAGCGGGCTGTTGGACGGGCCGCGTGTCAGGGCTTCGTAGCCGACGATACGTCGCTCGGAAAGGCAGATGATCGGCTGGAACAGACTGTGCAAACCGCTTTGAGTCAGGATTGAGCTCAAGGCACTCAGCTGTTCTGTCGTGGTCATGGCGATCTCTGGCGATAAAAAAAGGACTGGGCGCAACCCCTGCTGGGGTGCGCCCGGTCCTGTATTTCACGACAGACTGATGTCAGTTTGATGACACTCCGACGAGCATCACCATTAAATGGCCATCATCTCAGTGCTTGGCGACCGCCGTGTTGAGTTTCAGGTAATCCAACAGGATCCGCCCGGTTTCGCTCAGGTAGGCATCGTCTTCCGGCTTGGTCTTTTCCGGTTCGGTGATGAGGTCTTCGTCTTCTTTCTTCAGCTCTTTGAGCGGTTCTTCGCCCTTGGCCTTGCGACGCAGGTTTTCCATCGCCAGTTGCTTGGCCTCGATGTCGGCATGCTGAGCGCGGCGGTCGGCTTCGTTGAGGCTGACGGTTTTTTCTGTCATCAGTTTCTGCGCCAGGGCCAGCTTGTCGCGAATGAACACAAACTCCGCGTCCTGGGCGGTGCGGGCGTCATGTTCGGATTTCAGCTGGGCCAGGTACGGCTTGAACGGGTCCACGGCCGGCTTGATCGCAGGTCGGATGGTGTCCCACGGCATGGCCTCGGGCAGGGCGCTTTCACCGATTTCCTTGGTGTCGATGATCGACGGATAATCGATGTCAGGCAGTACCCCCTGGTGCTGGGTGCTCTGGCCGGAAACCCGGTAGAACTTCGCCAGGGTCAGTTTCAGTTCGCCGTGGTTCAACGGCTGGATGGTCTGCACGGTGCCTTTGCCGAAGGTCTGGCCACCGATGATCAGCGCCCGGTGATAGTCCTGCATGGCGCCGGCGAAAATCTCCGAGGCCGAGGCGGACAGGCGATTGACCAGCAAGGCCATTGGCCCCTTGTAGAACGCGCCTGGATTTTCATCTTCCAGCACATCCACCCGGCCATCGGCGTTACGCACCAGCACGGTCGGGCCTTTGTCGATGAACAGGCTGGTCAACTCGGTGGCTTCCTGCAAGGAACCGCCGCCGTTGTTGCGCAAGTCGATGACGACGCCATCGACTTTTTCCTTCTGCAGTTCGGTCAGCAGTTTCTTCACGTCGCGGGTGGTGCTCTTGTAGTCCGGGTCCCCGGCGCGGAAGGCCTTGAAGTCCAGGTAGAACGCCGGGATCTCGATGATGCCGAGCTTGTAGTCCTTGCCGTCCTGCTTGAGGTTGAGGACCGATTTTTTCGCGGCCTGCTCTTCCAGCTTCACCGCTTCACGGGTGATGGACACGATTTTGCTGGTCTGGTCGTTCGGCGCATTGCTGGCCGGAATGACTTCCAGGCGAACCACCGAGCCTTTCGGGCCACGGATCAGCTTGACCACTTCGTCCAGGCGCCAGCCGACCACGTCGACCATTTCCTTGCTGCCCTGGGCGACACCGATGATCTTGTCGGCCGGGCCGACCTGCTTGGTCTTGTCCGCCGGGCCCGCGGGTACCAGGCGCACGATCTTGACCTGGTCGTTGTCGCTCTGCAGCACCGCGCCGATCCCTTCGAGGGAAAGGCTCATGTTGATGTCGAAGTTTTCCGCGTTATCCGGCGACAGATAATTGGTGTGCGGGTCGTAGGACATGGCGAAGGTGTTGATGTAGGCCTGGAAGACATCCTCGGCGCGGGTCTGGTCCAGGCGAGCCAATTGGTTCTTGTAGCGCTTGGTCAGGGTTTCCTGGATCTGCTTGGGATCCTTGCCGGCGATCTTCATGCGCAGGACCTCGTCCTTGACGCGCTTGCGCCACAGGTCGTCGAGTTCGGCTGTGCTTTTGAGCCAAGGTGCGTCCTTGCGATCGACCAGCAAGGTTTCCTTGGCATTGAAGTCGATCTTGTCGACGCCCTTGTTCAACTCCGCCAGGGCATAGTCCAGCCGCGCCTTGACGCGGTCCAGGTAGCGCTTGTAGATGACGAAGCCGGCGTTCAGGTCGCCGCTCTTGAGGAAATCGTCGAACTGGGTCTTCCACTTGTCGAATTCGGCAATGTCACTGGCCAGGAAGTAGCTGCGCGACGGATCAAGCAGCTTCAGGTAGCTGTCATAGATGATGACCGAGCGTGCGTCATCAAGCGGCGGCTTGCTGTAGTGATGGCGCTTGAGCAGCTCGACGACGTTGAGGCTGGCGATCACCTCGTCGCGATCGGGCTGAAGCTTGTCCCAGCTGTTGGCCGCAAACGTATTGCTCGAAAGCGTCGAAACGCCGAGGCCAATGAGAAGGGCAAGTGCAGTACTGGGGAACAAGTGCTTCATGCTGATTCGACGCAGGGACAATTGATAACGCATATTAGGCCGTCTTTGAAGTCGCCGGTTCCATGTGGCCCGGGCGCATAATGCAAGAAAGCCCGGCGTTGAAGCAGCGGGCCCAGTCGAGACTCACTATGGAGGCACCGTGAAAGCATTGCAAGGCGTTGAAGGTCAAGTGGTATGGGCAGATGAGCCGAGTCCGGCCTGTGATGCGGGGCAAGTTCGCATCCGCGTGGCCGCCGCCGGCCTGAATCGGGCCGATTTGTTGCAGAAAGCGGGGCATTATCCACCGCCTCCGGGCGCGAGCCAGGTGCTGGGGCTTGAGTGTTCCGGGGTGATCAGCGAAGTCGGGCCTGGCTCTTCCTGGCAGGTCGGTGACCGTGTTTGCGCGTTACTGGCCGGCGGCGGGATGGCCGAAGAGGTGGTGGTCGATGGCCGCCATGTGTTGCCTGTACCGGAAGGCCTGTCGATGGCTGAAGCGGCCGCGTTGCCTGAGGTCTACGGCACCGCGTGGCTGAATCTGTTCCAACTTGCCGGGTTGCGGCCGGGTGAAAAAGTGCTGCTGCACGCCGGTGCCAGTGGCGTCGGCTCGGCGGCGATCCAACTCTGCAAGGCGTTTGGAAACCCGTGCTGGGTCAGCGTCGGTTCGGCGGATCGGCTGGCCTATTGCGAAGCGCTGGGAGCCCAGGGCGGCGTGGTGCGCACCGACGATATCAATAGCCTGAACGACTTTGCGCCGTTCGACGTGATCCTCGATCCGGTCGGTGCGAACTACGCCAGCCTCAACGTGAAACTTTTGTCAGTTGACGGCCGCTGGGTGTTGATCGGCCTCATGGGCGGTCGCACGACCGAACTCGACCTGGCCCAGGTGCTGGGCAAGCGCATCCAATTGCTCGGTTCGACCCTGCGCAGTCGCAATGATCAATTCAAGGCCGACCTGATCAGCGAACTGGGGCAGAACGTATGGCCGCTGTTTACCGATAAACGCCTGAGTCCGCAGTTGGCCAAGACGTTTGCAATCACCGATGCCGAAGCGGCGTTTGCGGAGCTGGCGACGAACACGGTGTCCGGGAAGTTGGTGTTGGTGATCGATGAAAGCTTGAGCTGATGCAGATCCTGTGGGAGCGAGCTTGCTCGCGATAGCGGCGTGACAGTCAACAAGGCTGTTGAATGCTCGACCGCCATCGCGAGCAAGCTCGCTCCCACAGGAGGCAAGGGCGACTCCGGCACGCGGACCTTTGGTCGGCCGTGCGTATCCGTTGCGCTAGGCCTGCTAGCGTTAATCAATGAGGGGATGGGGTAACCGCAGCTTTCATTTCACTTTAGGTGAAGGGGTCGATCATGACCATCGCCGAATGGCGCATGCAGGGCGTCGAATTCATTGCCTGCAACTGCAATTGGGGCTGCCCCTGCCAATTCAATGCGCCACCGACCCATGGCCACTGCCAGGCAGTGGCGTCGATGCGGGTGGAGCGGGGGTATTTCGAGCAAGTCACGCTGGACGGCTTGTGCTGGGCCGCCACCTTCGCTTGGCCGGGCGCCATCCATGAGGGCAACGGCAGTTGCCAGGTGTTTATCGATGAACGCGCCGACGAGGCGCAACGCCAGGCCTTGCTGACTATTCTCTCTGGCCTGGAGAGCGATCCCGGAGCCAACGTGTTCCAGGTGTTCAGCAGCACCATGAGTGAGGCGTTCGAACCGCAGTTCGTGCCCATCACCCTGTCCATTGATGTCGATCAACGCTTGGCGCACCTGGATATTCCGGGCGTGCTACAGGCCAGCGGCGAGCCGATCCGCAGCCCGATCGACGGCTCGCCTCATCGCGTCCGCCTGTCGCTGCCCGACGGCTTCGAGTTCCATGAGGCTGAAGTCGCCAGCGGCAGCTACCAGACGCATTCAGCCCTCAAGCTGCAATCCCAGGGCAGCCATAGCCACCTCGCGCACGTGCACTTCACTGGCCACGGCATAGAGTCGTAGCGATGGCAGAACCTCAGGCGATAACGCCGAGTAAGCGACTGTCCGGCGAGCAGTTGCTGTTCCTGTTCTGCCTGCTCGCGCTGATCGCCATGGCCTGGCTGGTGCTGCTGCGCCTGGCCCATGACATGAGCGCGCCGGGCGCGATGGCGGATGCGGCAATGGCCGGTATGGTCATGCCCTGGAGCCTGGGCGATGCGCTGCTGATGTTCGCCATGTGGGGGGTGATGATGCTGGGCATGATGCTGCCCAGCGCCCTGCCCATGCTGCTGATCTACCAGCAGATGCTGCGCAAGCGCATGCCGTCACCGCAGCGACACCTGGCCCTCCTGCTGTTCTGCGGCGCCTATGGCCTGGTCTGGGTCGGCTTCGCCCTGGGCGCCACGGCGCTGCAGTGGGCACTTGAACAACTGGCCTTGCTCAGTCCGGCGATGCGCAGCAGCAGTACCGCGCTGGGCGCCGGCCTGCTGCTGGTCGCCGGCGTCTATCAATGGTTGCCCAGCAAGGCGACCTGCCTTGAGCATTGTCGCGGGCCGTTGCATTTTCTCATCAGCTACTGGCGCCCCGACGTGCTCGGCGGCTGGCGCATGGGCCTGGCCCATGGTGCTTACTGCCTGGGTTGCTGCTGGGCACTGATGGGCCTGCTGTTCGTCGTCGGCGTGATGAACCTGCTCTGGGTGGCAGTGATCGGTGTCTTCATCCTGCTGGAGAAAAACCTGCCCCAGGGACTCTGGCTCAGTCGTATCTGTGGTGTGTTGTTGATTGGCTGGAGTTTTTGGCTGCTGCTAGGTTGAACCTGTGGGCGAACAAGCTCGCTTGTATGGTCCTGTATTCGCGGGCTTGGATCGCCCCCGTGGCGAGGGAGCTTGCTCCCGCTGGGTGGCGCAGCCGCCCCAATCGGGACGGCGCAACTATCCAGGTAGACCGCGTCAGCCGGTTTTACGACTGCTTCGCAGCCGAGCGGGAGCAAGCTCCCTCGCCACGGGGACCGGAGTGGGGGTTATTTCCAACTATGGATCGGCCACCCAGCCAACTCGGCATGGGCCTTCAACACCGGGTCCGGGTTCACCACATGCGGGTAATCCACCCGCAGCAACAACGGCAGGTCATTGCGCGAATCGGAATAGAAACTCGCGCCTTCGAGGTTTTCTTCCTCGGCATCCAGCCAATCCAGCAGCCGGGTGATCTTGCCTTCGCGGTACGTCAGGGTGCCCACGGTCTTGCCGCTGTACACCCCGTGGGCCACGTCGAGTTCGATCGCCAGGATTTCATCGATGCCCAGGCGTTCGGCAATCGGCTTGACCAGGTGCGTGCCCGAAGCCGAGATCACCAGGATCCGGTCGCCGGCCTTGCGGTGTTCGGCGATGGCCTTGGTGGCGTCGCTGAAGATGATCGGCTCGATGAAATCCTCCACCCATGGCGCCACCAGGTGCTCGATTTCTTCCGGCGTGCGGCCGATCATCGGCTCCAGGCTGAAGTCCATGTACTCTTCCATGCGCAGCTTGCCGTGGCTGTAGGCGTCCATGAGCTCGTTGTTGCGCCGCATGAACGACTCGGGATCGACCCAGCCCAGGCGCCCCATCTGTTCGCTCCAGAGGGTGGCGCAGTCGCCGTGGATCAAGGTTTCGTCCAGATCAAAAATTGCCAGGGCCATCAGCGCGTTTTCCTTCTCAAGATCAGCTTCAAAATCAACAAGGCCGTCAGGCTACCTCACACAGGGCCGACGGATCGATGGAAAGCGTCAACCGAGCACCGTCAGGATGCAGGTCGGCGGCCGAGCGATTGAGCACATCCACCACCAGTTCCACGCCGCGGGCCTCGACCCGGTAGCGGATCACGTTGCCCAGCAGGCTGTGGCTGCGGATCAGCGCATCGGGCTCGCCGCTGCGACTCAGTTCGATGGCTTCCGGGCGAATGGCGATGCGACCGGCCACCGGGCGTTGCAGCAGCTTGGTGGCGCTGTCGGCGTCCAGCAGGTTGTAGTTGCCGATGAAACCGGCGGCAAACACATCGACTGGCGCAGTGTAGAGGGTCTCGGCATCGCCGCTCTGTACGATCTTTCCCTGATTCATCAGGAAAATCCGGTCAGACATGGTCAGGGCTTCTTCCTGATCGTGTGTGACAAAGATCGTGGTCAGCCCCAATTCACGCTGGATCTGTCGGATCTGCTCGCGCAGGTGCTTGCGAATCCGTGCATCGAGGGCGGACAGCGGCTCGTCCAGCAACAACAGGCGGGGCCGTGTCACCAGGGAGCGGGCCAAGGCCACGCGCTGGCATTGGCCTCCAGAAAGTTGATGGGGGTAGCGCGCGGCAAAGTCGTGCAGCTCCACCAGGCGCAGGATCTCCAGCACCCGCTGGCGGCTGTCCGAGGCGTCGACCTTTTGCATGCGCAGGCCGAAGGCGACGTTCTGCTCCACGGTCATGTTCGGGAACAAGGCGTAGCTCTGGAAGACCATGCCGATCCCGCGTTTCTGCGGGCTCAATGGGACGATGTCCTGGCCGTCCAGCAGGATCTTGCCGTCATCCACCGCCGTCAGGCCGGCAATGCAGCGCAACAGCGTGGACTTGCCGCAGCCCGAGGGTCCGAGAAGGGTGACGAATTCGCCCTTGTGGATCTCACAGTTGATGTCGCTGAACACCGGCGTGCCGGCGTAGCTTTTTTGCAGGTGTTGGACGCTGACGTAGCTCATTGGCTTTTGTCCTTGTTCAAGATGTTGGCCGCCCAGGTCAGGACCAGTACGAAGAAGAAGTAGGAGATCACCAGCGCACTGGTGAAGTGGCCGCTGCTGTTGCGCATGTTGTTCAGGTACACCTGCAAGGTTTCATAGCGGGTGCCGACGAGGATGTTGGCGAACACGAACTCGCCGAACAGGAACGAGAAGGACAGCAGCAGCGCCACCATCAGGCCCTTGCGCAGGTTCGGCAGCACCACCAGCAACGCGGCCTGGAACGTGCTGGCGCCGAGCAGTTGCGCGGCGTCCATCAGGTCACGCAGGTTGATGGCTTGCAGGTTGTTGGTGATCGCCCGGTACATGAACGGCAGGGCAACGGTGAAATAGCAGCCGATCAGGATCCACGGTGTGCCGACCATCGCCAGCGGCCCGGAACCATAAAGCTGCAACAGCCCCACCGACGACACCACCGGCGGCACCGCGAAGGGCAGCAGGATGAGGATGTTCATCAGCGCATCGAGCTTGGGAAAGTGGTAGTGCACCACGAACAGCAGCGGCAGGATCAGCACCACCGAGAGCACCAGCGCCCCCACACAGACGATCAGCGATTGGCCGAAGGCATGGAGGAAGCGTGGGTCGCTCCACAACTGCACATACCACTTGAAGGTGAAGCCGCTGGGCAGCACGGTGGCCGACCAACTGCTGGCGATGGAGTAGATCAGCGTGCCGGCCAAGGGCAGCAGCAGGACGGCAAACAACAGGTACACCACCGTCCGGTGATAGAAGCCGGCAGGGCCCGATTCAGCGCGAGACATGGTAGCTCCTCTTGAGCAGCAACTGATGGACGATGGTTACCAGGGTCATCAACGCCACCAGCACCACGGCCAGGGCGCTGGCCATGTTCGGGTCGAGGGAAATGTCACCGGAGACCATGGCCGCGATGCGTATTGGCAGGACGTTGAAGTTGCCGGTGGTCAACGCATAGACCGTCGCATAGGCGCCAAGGGCGTTGGCCAGCAGGATCACGAACGTGCCCAGCAGCGCCGGGGTCAGCACTGGCAAGCCGATGTGCCGCCAGAACTGCCAGCCGCTGGCGCCGAGCAGGGAGGCGGACTCGCGCCAGTCTTCCCGCAACGCGTCGAAGGCCGGGTAGAGCAGCAACACGCCCAGGGGAATCTGGAAATAGGTGTAGAGAATGATCAGGCCGGTTTTCGAGTACAGGTTGAAGTCCTCGATGATTCCCGCCTGCTTGAGCATGATCGTGATGCTGCCGTTGAACCCCAGCAGGATGATGAAGGCGAAGGCCAGGGGCACGCCGGCGAAGTTGCTGGTCATGTTGGCGAACGCATTGACGAAGTTGCGTAGCCGCGAATCGACCCGGCGCAGGGAATAGCTGCCGAGCACGGCGATGACGATGCCGAACACGCTGGACCAGAAACTGATTTCCAGGCTGTGCTGGATCGCCTGCCGGTAAAACTTCGAACTGAAGATCTTGCTGAAATTGGCCAGGCCCCAGCCGAACTCTTCCGATTCCAGGCTGTTGACCAACACCCAGAGCAGCGGCGCGATCTGGAACACGATGAAGAAAATCGCGAAGGGCACCAGGCACAACGCTGCCAGCCATTTGCCGCGCGTCATGGCTTTCACTTGAGTAACTCCTGGCAATAGGGTTTGTCGTGGGCGATGCCGAGCAACTGGCAAATCGTGCCGCACAGTTCGGTCTGCCGAGGGGCGGCGTTGGCGTTCAGGCTGAAGCCATCCCCAAGGACAAACAGCGGCACTTCCCGTTCTTCCGCCAGCAGGCCGTTGTGGGAGCGGTCGTTGTTCATGCCATGGTCGGACGTCACCAACACCTGATACCCGGCGTCGAGCCAGGCTTGCAGATAGACCGCCAGGTTGATATCGGCCGAGCGGGCGCTGTTGCGGTATTGCGGCGTATCGAGGCCGTGTTTGTGGCCGGCGTCGTCGATGTTCATCGGATGCACCAGCAGGACATTCGGCAAGTAGCGTTCGCGCAGGTGCTCGGCGTCGGCGAACAGATGGGAATCGGGGTAATGGTCATTCCAGTAGAAATGCCCGTACTGAATCGGCAGGTCGGGGTTTTCGGTGTGACGATCACGACCGGCGACAAAGGGTGAAACGTTGTAGAGCTCACTCACCCAATGATAGGCAGCGGCTGCCGTAATCAGGCCGGCCTCGGTGGCGTAATGGAAAATGCTGCGTTGGTTCGACAAGCGCGAGACGTTGTTGTGCACGATCCCGCTGTCGATGGGCACGACGCCGGTAAGGATGCATTCGTAGAGCGGGCGGGACAGGGCGGGCAGTTCACATTCCAGTTTGTAGAGCGCCGCGCGTCCTGCGCCGACATACGCCTGCAAATGTCCCATGGCGTGCCGGGCAACCTCGTAATTGAGGCCGTCGAGCACCACCAGGATGACGTTGTGCTTCATGGGGACCGGGACTCCGGACAGAAACCAGAAACCCCGGATTCACCAAGCGTCCAATGTGGGAGCGAGCTTGCTCGCGATTGCGGTCTGCCGGCCAAAAAAATAATTGACCTGACACTCCCTCATCGCGAGCAAGCTCGCTCCCACAATGGGATCAGCGGTGATCCGGGAGCGGGAGCTAGCGCCTCACTTCATCTCGACGATGACTTCTTCATTCCATTTTTGCGGCAGGGCCTTGGAGGTCTTCTCCCATGCATCCGCATCCTTGATCGGGGTCACGCCTTTGTACTGCTCGTTCGGCAGCAGCTTGGCCTTGACCTCTTCCGGCAGCTTCAGGTGCTCGGCGCGGATCGGGCGGGCGTTACCCTTGGCGAGGTTGATCTGGCCAGCGTCGCTGAAGATGTATTCACGGGTCAGCTTGGCGGCGTTCGGGTGCTTGGCGTATTTGTTGATGATGGTGGTGTAGCCGGAAATCACCGAACCGTCGGATGGGATCAGCACCACGTAGTCATCCGGGTTGGCCATCTTGGCCTTGTAGCTCAGGCCGTTGAAGTCCCAGACCACGCCGACTTCGACTTCACCTTTTTCCATGGTCGCGATGGTCGGGTTGGCCATGGACAGGCGCCCTTGCTTGGCGATGTCAGCGAACAACAGTAAGGCTGGCTTAATGTTTTTTTCGTCGCCGCCGTTCGCCAGGGCTGCGGCCAGTACGCCGTTGGCAGCCTGGGCCGCGGTGCTCACGTCACCAATCGAGACTTTATATTTACCCGATTTCAGGTCGGCCCATTTGGTCGGCACTTCGGAACCGTGCAGCAGTTTCTTGTTGACGATGAACGCGATGGTGCCGGTGTAGGCCAGGGCCCAGTTGCCGTCCTTGTCCTTGGCCCAGTCCGGAACCTGCTCCCAGGTACTTGGCTTGTAAGGCTGGACCACGCCTTGCTTGACCGCGATCGGGCCGAAAGCGGCGCCGACGTCGCCGATGTCGGCGCTGGCGTTGTCTTTTTCAGCGGCGAACTTGGCGATTTCCTGGGCCGAGCTCATGTCGGTGTCGATGTGCTTCAAACCGTAGTTCTTGGCCAGGTCTTCCCAAGTGCCTTTCCAGTTTGCCCAGTCATCGGGCATGCCGACGCTGTTCACGGCGCCTTCCGCTTTCGCAGCGGCTTCCAACGTTTTCAGATCGGTATCAGCGGCCATGGCGGCGGTGCACATGGCAATGGTCGAGCCTAACAGTGATGCCAGGAAAAGCTGTTTCATCCGAAGCTCCTATGGGCGTTTTCAACGCTGCGATTGCGGTTGTGTTGGTCTAGGTCAGCAATACCTGAGCCAATGTAGGCGGCTCCCATGACATTTTGATGTCGATGGGAAGTTCGCCAGCAATCTTCGGGCTCACGGAGGGTCGCTGTGGGATAAGCGTAGACCATGAGTAACCGCCTGATCTGCAAGGCCTTGGCCGTTTATTTGCAAGCGCATGTGTTGACCGTTCGGCGGTTGTGTCATCTATCAGTCATGCGCAGTGCCTAGGCTTGCAGGCATGAGATCCGGATCGATGCTGCATCGAATCCTGCCCCGAAACAGTGCTGGTCTAGTCCAGATAGGTAACGTTGATGCGCGTTGAGACAACCAAAGCGGTGACAACCATCGGGCAGGTCCTGCAGGAGCAGCTTGACCACGGCTTGCTGGCGCCGGGCAGCAAGTTGCCGGCCGAGCGCAAGTTGAGCGAGTTGTTCGGGACCACCCGGATTACCGTGCGTGAGGCTTTGTTGCAACTCGAAGCCCAGGGACAGATCTATCGGGAGGAGCGCCGGGGCTGGTTCGTCTCGCCGCCACGGTTGGCTTACAACCTGATGCAGCGTAGCCATTTCCATGCGATGGTCGCCGCCCAAGGTCGGGTGCCGTCCACCCAAGTCATTTCGGCCCGCCTGCAGCCCGCCTCGGCGGCGGTCTGTGCCTGGCTGCAGTTGCCGGCGCTCTCCAGCGTCATCCAGATCTGTCGCACCCGGCGCATTGATGAGCGGCTGGTACTGTACGTCGAACACTACCTGAACCCGGCGTATTTCCCGGGCATCCTCGAATTTGACCTCAACCAGTCCATGACCGAACTGTATGCGCGCCATTACGACCTGCATTACGGGCGGGTGAAATTCGAGATCGTGCCGACGTCGCTACAGCCTGAAGCGGCAGCGGCACTGAAAGTATCGGTCGGCAGCCCCGGGCTTCGGATTGCGCGTGTCAACTATGACCAGCACCAACGGCTGATCGATTGCGACTTGGAGTTCTGGCGGCACGATGCGATTCACGTGGGCGTGGACGTGCCGGAACAACCCGCCTGAGGCGTGTTCAAGAGGACTCGTTGAGTTTCGCCAGGATCCGGAACAACACCGTCGCGAGGATCAGCAACATGCCGATCCACATGGCGAATACCCCGACGTTCTTGTCGCGGAAATTGAAGCCGATGGCCAACAGGATCATGCCGGCGATGATGGGCACCAGCATGGCGTTGAACGAGGACATGGAGATCATGGCGACAGCCTTGTCGGGAAGGATAAGGTCAGTCTAGTCGGGGTTTGGCTGGGGTAGGCTGATGTGTGTCACAGCCTCCCAGAATCTAAGGCGGGCATTGTTGTGGCGAGGGAGTTCGCTCCCGCTTGGTCCTGTAGGAGCTGGCGAAGGCTCGGGCCGCGTTCGGACGATCTTTTGACTTTTCGCTTGAAAGTCAGGTGGCTTGGAAAAGATCGCAGCCTCGCTGCGCTCGGCAGCTCCTACACAGTGTCTGCAGTCATGAAGACTTATGGCAACTCGCGAGAAGCGTAGAACGCGCTCAGCACTTTCACCAGGTGCGCCAAGTCATGGCTGCCGCACAGTTCGCGAATCGAATGCATGGCGAAGGTCGGCAGGCCGATATCCACCGTGCGCACGCCCAGCTGGCTGGCAGTGATCGGGCCGATGGTCGAGCCGCAGCCCATGTCGCTGCGCACCACGAAGCTTTGCACCGGTACTTCCTCGGCCATGCACAGGTGTCGGAAGAATCCGGCGGTTTCGCTGTTGGTGGCGTAGCGCTGGTTGCTGTTGACCTTGATCACCGGCCCGGCGTTGAGCTTGGGACCGTGGTTGGCGTCGTGCTTGTCGGCGTAGTTGGGGTGAACACCGTGGGCATTGTCCGCCGAGACCAGCAAGGATTTCTGGATGGCGCGCACGAACTCTTCCCCTTCGGGCAGCAGGCGGCGCAGGGTCTGTTCGAGCATCGGACCGTCGGCACCGCAGGCCGAGGTAGAGCCGACTTCTTCGTGGTCGTTGCACACCAGCACACAGGTTTCTTCGGTGTCGGCGGTCAGCAGCGCTTGCAGGCCGGCGTAGCACGACAACAGGTTATCCAGGCGCGCACCGGCGATGAAGTCGCCATGCAAACCGACGACGGCGGCACTTTGGGTGTCATAGAAACTCAACTCGTAGTCGAGCACCACGTCGGCGTTCAGGCCATGTTCGCGAGCCAATTGGTCGGTAAGCACCGCGCGGAAATCGACGCGCTCGTCGCCGGCGAACTGGGCGAGTATCGGTGGCAGTTCATTCTGGGCGTTGATTGCCCAACCTTGATTGGCTTCGCGATTGAGGTGGATGGCCAGGTTCGGAATGATGGCGATCGGTGCCTTGAAATCGACCAACTGGCTCTCGACCTTGCCATCACGGCGGAAGGTCACGCGGCCGGCCAGGGACAGGTCACGGTCGAACCACGGCGCCAACAACGCGCCGCCGTAGACTTCCACGCCCAGTTGCCAGAATCCATGGCGTTGCAGTTCCGGCTGCGGCTTGACCCGCAGGCAAGGGCTGTCGGTGTGCGCGCCGACCAGGCGGATGCCGTCGTGCAGCGGTGAGTTGCGTCCGAGCTTGAAGGCGATGATCGAGGAATCGTTGCGCGTGATGTAGTAACGACCGTTGGCCTCGGTGGCCCAGGTCTCGCGCTCATCAAGGCGCTGGTAACCCGCCGCCTCCAGGCGCTGGGCAAGGCTGGCGGTGGCATGGAACGGGGTAGGGGAGGCCTTGAGGAAGTCGATCAGGCCCTGGTTCAACTCTGCGCGCATAAGTAACTCCAGACAGCGATGGGCGGGAGTTTACCGTATTAGCAGCGTTGGTGATCATTCCAGGCGGAACAGGGAGCTGGCTCCCGCTGGGTATGTAGGAGCTGGCGAAGCCTGCGATCTTTTGATCTTTTGATCTTTCGCTTGAGATTCAAATACCTTTGGAAAGATCGCAGCCTCGTTGCACTCGACAGCTCCTACAGCAACGGTGATGTTTTTCAGAACGGTGCCGGGCACTCGAAGCGCAGGCGCTCGCCGCTTTGCGGATGGGTGAAGCTGAGCATGCTGGCGTGCAGGCACAGGCGTGGCCAGGCGGCCAGGGCTTGCGGGTGGGCGTAGAGTCCATCGCCCAGTAAAGGATGGCCGATAGAGAGCATGTGCACGCGCAACTGGTGCGAGCGCCCAGTAATCGGTGTCAGCTCGACTCGGCACCAGTCGCCACAGCGTTCCAGCACGCGCCAGAACGTCAAGGCGTGCTTGCCCTGTTCGTGGTCCACCACGTGGCGGGGCTTGGTCGGCGGGTCGTAGCGCAAGGGCAGGTCGATGCTGCCGCTGTCCAGTTCCGGTTGGCCCCAGCACAATGCGGTGTAGGCTTTTTCGGTTTCTCGATCATGAAACTGCCGTGACAGTTCGCGATGGGTGTCGGGGTCGCGGGCCAGCAGGATGATACCGGAGGTTTCCCAGTCCAGCCGGTGCACGATTCGTGCTTCCGGATAGCCGTTTTCCTGCAGGCGAGTGATCAGGCAGTCCTTGTTATCGTCGGCCCGGCCGGGCACGGAGAGCAGCAGGGTCGGCTTGTCGACCACCAGCACGGCGGCGTCCTGGTGAATGATGCGGATGTTGGACAGGGGCATTGAAAACAGTCTCGTTACAAATGCCAACGGCGGCTCGGACCCTCTTCCCCTATGTAGGCGCTGGCGCAGCCTGCGATCTTTTCCGAGCTTCCCTTGGGTTTCAAGTGAAAGATCAAAAGATCGCAGGCTGCGCCAGCGCCTACACAAGGGCACAGGGCCCGAGCCGCCGTGGCTCCAGCCGGGTCGATCAGCGATCCGGCAGGGTGATGTTGAGTTCCAGGATCGAGCAACTGCCCTGGCTTTCCAGCGCCACGTGCACGTCATCGCTGCCGATGTTGACGTACTTGCGGATCACCTCGACCAGTTCCTTCTGCAGGGCAGGCAGGTAGTCAGGCGTGCTGCGTTGGCCGCGTTCGTGCGCCACGATGATCTGTAGACGCTCTTTCGCGACCGAGGCGGTACTGGGCTTTTTGTTGGCACGAAAGAAGTCAAAAAGGTTCATTACCTACCTCCAAACAGGCGCTCGAAGAAACCTTTCTTCGTGACGTCGAGGAATCGATGCTCGACGGTTTTGCCCAGCAGGCGATCGACAGCATCGCTGTATGCCTGGCCGGCGTCGCTCTGGTCGTCAAGAATGACCGGCACACCGGAGTTCGAGGCCTTGAGTACGGCTTGGGATTCTGGAATCACGCCCAGCAGGGTCACCGCGAGGATTTCCTTGACGTCTTCGACGCCAAGCATTTCACCGTCGCTGACGCGTTGCGGGTTGTAGCGGGTCAGCAGCAGGTGCTCCTTGATCGGCTCTTCGCCTTGCTCGGCGCGGCGGGATTTGCTCGCCAGGAGGCCCAGCATGCGATCGGAGTCACGGACCGAGGAGACTTCCGGGTTGGTCACGACGATCGCTTCGTCAGCGAAGTACATGGCCAGGTGGGCACCTTTCTCGATACCGGCCGGGGAGTCGCAGACCACGAACTCGAAGTCTTCCTTGAGTTGCATCAGGACCTTTTCCACGCCTTCCTGGGTCAGCGCGTCTTTGTCGCGGGTCTGGCTGGCGGCCAAGACATAGAGGTTCTCAAGGCGTTTGTCCTTGATTAGGGCCTGCTGCAGGTTCGCTTCGCCATTGACCACGTTGACGAAGTCATAGACCACGCGGCGCTCGCAACCCATGATCAGGTCGAGGTTACGCAGGCCGACGTCGAAGTCGACGATGACTGTTTTGTGGCCGCGCAAGGCGAGGCCGGTACCGATAGCGGCGCTGGTGGTGGTCTTACCCACACCACCCTTGCCGGATGTAACCACGAGAATCTTGGCCAAGGTGTTTCACCCCTAAGGAAAAAGGACTTTGTCAGCCCCTGAAAAACATCTCTGGAAAACTGCTGCAATTGGACAGGCTCGGCTGGAATCGGGTATTGGGCGGGGTCTACCTCCGGTAAACGCTGCCTGATCCGTTTTTCCTACGTCGTGTAAGCCGTATTCGCTAGGTTTTAGAGATGCTTGGAAAATGCGGCAGTATCCGTTAAAGCCGAATGATGTTCAACACGTCGCCCGACAGGCTGACCTGGACGCCGGCCCCCCACAACGGGTCGCGCCGCAAATCCTCGGAAACCTTGTATTGCCCGGCGATGGAGACCAGTTCAGCGCTCAACTGCTGACAGAAGATCCTTGCCTTGGTGTCGCCCTTGACACCGGCCAGCGCACGGCCGCGCATCGGGCCGTATACATGGATGTTGCCATCGGCCAGAAGTTCCGCCCCCGGGCTGACCGAGGACACGACGACCAGATCGCCACCCTGGGCATAAATCTGCTGTCCGCCGCGCACCGGCGAGGTGATGACCCGGGTGGGCTTGATGATGGGCTCGGGTGGTTTTTCCGGTTTTTTCGGTTCGGCCGGGCTCAGTTCCAGCACCCGCTCACGGGCGCCCGAGGGTGGCAGCACCGGAATATCCACGGCAATGGCGGCGGCGATGTCTTCGATACGGCTGGCGCGGATCGCCAGGGTACGCAGGCCGTGCTGGCGGCAAACGCGCATCAGGCCTGGCAAATCCACCGAGCCTTCGCCGGCCGGCAGCTTGTCCAACGCCAGCACCAGCGGGGCGTTGCTGAAAAAATTCGGGGCCTGGGCGACTTTTGCCGCCAACTGCCGGTCAAGACCTTCCAGGTCGTTACGGGCCAGTTCCAGCACCGTAATGGCGAGCATGCTGCCCTTCAGCTGGAACACGGGATCTTGGTCTAGCGGTTCGGTTTGGCTCATGGTCGGCGTACAACGACTTGTCACTAAAAGTGCCGAGACTTATAACGAGATCGCCCGTCAGCCGCAACCCGGGTCGAACAATGTAGAATGCGCGGCCCATGTCTTAATGGAAGCTGTAATGGATCGCCCGCGTTTTCGAGCTGCATTTTTTCATCCGCGTTTCTGGCTGCTGTGGTGCGGCCTGGGGCTGTTGTGGCTGGTCGTTCAGTTGCCCTATCCGCTGCTGTTGCGGATCGGTCGTGCGCTGGGCGCGCTGATGTACCGGGTGGCCGGCGACCGGCGGCGCATCGCCAATCGGAATCTGCAGCTGTGTTTCCCCGAGAAGTCCGCCGCCGAGCGCAAGCGTCTGCTCAAGGAAAACTTTGCCTCCACCGGTATCGCTTTCTTCGAAATGGCCATGAGCTGGTGGTGGTCGCGTTCGCGCTTGGCGAAGCTGGCCCATGTCGAAGGGCTGGAGCACCTCAAGCAGGCCCAGCGCGACGGCAGGGGCGTGATCCTCATGGCACTGCATTTCACCACGCTGGAAATCGGCGCGGCGCTGCTCGGCCAGCAGCACACCATCGACGGTATGTACCGCGAGCACAATAATCCGCTGTTCGACTATATCCAGCGCCGGGGCCGCGAGCGGCACAACCTCGATTCCCTGGCGGTGGAACGCGATGACGTGCGTGGCATGCTCAAGTTGCTGCGCGCCGGTCGGGCGATCTGGTACGCGCCGGACCAGGACTACGGTGCCAAGCAAAGCGTGTTCGTGCCATTGTTTGGCATCCAGGCCGCGACGGTGACCGCGACCAGCAAGTTCGCCCGCCTGGGCAAGGCGCTGGTCGTGCCGTTCGTCCAGGAACGGCTGGCCGATGGCAGCGGCTATCGCCTGGTGATCCAGGCGCCGCTGGAGGATTTTCCCGGCGAGACCGATGAAGGCGATTGCATGCGGATCAATCAATGGGTCGAGCGCTCGGTGAGCGCCTGTCCCGAGCAATACCTCTGGGCCCATCGGCGTTTCAAGACCCGTCCACCGGGTGAGCCGAAGTTGTACGAAAAACGCGGTTGAGTATGTAGTCCAATTGATTGAGCACGGAGCATCGCGATGACCCCAGCTGAACCGGTGACAGGATTGATTCTTTCCGGCGGCGGGGCTCGGGCGGCGTATCAGGTGGGCGTATTGGCGGCCATCGCCGAGTTATTGCCGGACGGGGCGCGAAACCCGTTTCCGGTGATCGTCGGCACGTCGGCTGGGGCCATCAACGCGGTCAGCCTGGCAAGTGGGGCGACCGATTTCAAGACCGCCATCGAGCGGCTGACGGCTTTCTGGCAGGCGGTGCGCAGCCATCAGGTGATGCGCAGCGACTGGCGTGGCGTGCTCGCCCAGTCAACGCGTTTTCTCACCCATAGCCTGCTGGGCCTGGGGGCGAAGTTGCCGGTGGCGCTGATCGACAGTTCGCCACTGCGCGAGTTGCTCCAGGCTCAATTCCACGCGTCGGGTATCGAGCAGGCCATCGTGGAGCAGCAATTGCGGGCGGTGGCGGTGACCGCGTTCGGCTACGAGTCCGGACAGGCGGTGACGTTCTATCAAGGGCGCGGCACCATTGATGCCTGGTTGCGGCATCGCCGCATCGGCGTGCCCGCGCAGTTGTCAGTCGAGCACCTGCTGGCCAGCTCGGCGATCCCCTTGTTATTCGCGCCGGTCAAGATCGGTCCCCAGTACTTCGGCGACGGTGCGGTGCGCCAATCGGCGCCGATCAGCCCAGCCTTGCACCTGGGGGCCAATCGTGTGCTGGTCATCGGTGTCAGTGGCAACCCCCGCGGTGCGGGTGGGCAAACGCCCCAGGAGCGCAGCTACACCGGTTTGCAACCGACGCTTGCGCAGATCGGCGGTCACATGCTCAACAGCACGTTCATCGACAGCCTGGAAAGCGACATCGAGTTGCTTGAGCGTCTCAACCAGTTCAGTCACCTGCTGCCCGACGATGTACCGGCCCATGCGCTGGGTGCCGCTGCGGTGGAAGTGTTGGTGATCTCACCGAGCCAGCCGATTGATGAAATCGCCGCCCGTCATCGCCAGGAACTGCCCCGCGCGTTGCGGGTGTTTCTACGAGGACCGGGCGCGACCAAGACCAGCGGTGCCGGGGTGTTGAGCTATCTGCTGTTCGAGGCGGGATACTGCGGTGAATTGATCGAGCTTGGGCGTCAGGATGCGCTGGCGCAGCGTGAGGCGTTGAGTCGGTTCTTGGGATTGTCCTGAGGCGTGATGCACGCAGGTCCACCGCTTTCGTCGGATCGCCGCCCGGAGCAGGCTCGCTCCCACAGGGATTTGCAGTGGATGCCAAACCTGCGGTTGGCAGGCAGCCCATGTGGGAGCGAGCTTGCTCGCGATTGCGGTGGGTCAGTTTGCATTGATATTGAATGTGCCGCCGCCATCGCGAGCAAGCTCGCTCCCACAGGGTATTGCTGCGGATTTGGAACCCGGGGTCAGAAATGGTACTTCAGCAAGAAGCTGGTATTGCTCTGGTTGGTCTTGAACCCATCGCTGTCTTCGATCGCGTATTTGTTCTTCCAGTAGTCGTATTCCACGCCGACGTACAGCTGCTTGGCGCCCAGTTTCAAGGCCTTGCCCAAGTCATATTTGATCTGCGGGACGATGTGCAGGTTGGCGTGGTAGCTGCCCTTTGAGTGGGTGTCGTTGTCCACCACCCAGTCGATGAAGCCGTCGATGAGAATGTCGGACGAACCCACCGGCACGGTGTAGGCCCAGACCGGGGTGATCTGCCAGACGTTGTCGCCGGCGCGAGCCCCCTGGGTCTGGCGGTTATAGAAATTCAGCTGGAAATAATCGAAACCGGGAATCGCCAGGTCGAAGCCCGGGCCGATCAGGTACGACTCGTTGTCGCCTTCGCCGAACTCGTAGGTCATCGCCAGCAGCACGTCCTTCACCGGGCCCATTTCCAGCTTTTGATCGAAGATCTTGCCGAACGACAAGCGTGGGCTGAACTCGCCGTAGTAGGTGTTCGGGCCGGACTGGCTGTCGTCCTGGCCGTTATAGAAGATCCGGTCGAGGAAGAAAAAGTTGTCGCCGTATTTCCACGCATCGGCGTGCTCGAACGTCACGGTTTGCTGGATGCGCGGGTTGATCTGGAAATCCTTGCCGTAGAGGTAGCTCAGGCTGTTGTTCTGCCATTGGAGCAGATCGCCTGCCAGGGCCTGTCCCCCGGCCAATAAAGATCCCGCAACGATCAGGCTGGTGCACGTACGTTTCATTCGGTTTGCTCCCAAAGGTAAGTGGTACCGCGTTTCTTTTTTCAGGTCAGCGCTCTGGTGTGGCGCCTTTTTCCATGGATGAAAAACATCCGTTCGGTCAGCTTTTTGGGCGTGGCGAATGCTGATAGCAAGCGCTGAGCCAAGTTCGGCAAAAACTGGAAATGGCTTGCCCTGCAGTAATGGAACAGTCGGAACGTTGTGTTCAGGGGCGCGTTCAGGTCCGCCAGCGCCGCAATAAGCTGGCGGTCCGGTCAGGATCTGAAGGGATTTTGTTGTCGGCCCGCGTCGAACGGCCGCGCAGGATACGGACTTGCCTTGAAGGGCTCAAGTGCCCCGCAAAGGCGCGTGCACGGCGAATATTGGGCGTGATGGCGGTGCTGGATCATCTGATGCTTTCCTCTTGTTTTTATTGTTGAGGCGCAGGCAGTCGCTGACGGGCGACCGGTAGTTGCCGGTCGGCCTGTCAGCGGTATGACGTTTATCGAAAAAAGTGGCTCAGTTGGTTTGCGCGCCCTGGTTGATCCAAGCGCCAATCAGGTCGCGTTCCTGCTGGGTCATCTGGGTGATGTTGCCCAGAGGCATGATCTGGCTGGTCACGGCCTGGGCCTGGATACGCGCGGCCTGTTGCTGGATCTGCTGCGGGGTGTCGAACATCACTCCGCCCGGCGCCGCGCTGAACAGGGGGCTGGTGGGCTTGGCCGAGTGGCAGACCGAGCAGCGTTCCTGGATCACGCTGTGGACTTTTTCGAATGACGGCCCCTGGGCATTGGACGCCTGTGCTGGCGCGGGTGCCTGCGCCGGTGCCGCCGGTTTGGCGCCGCCGCCCACGGCGGTCTCGGGCAATGGCTGATATTCGATCGCACCCTGGACCTTGGCGACGTCCGGCGCGGTGGGCATCGGCTTGGGCCCGGTGACGTACGCCAGGCAGATCATCGCCAGGGCGCCGACCGGCAGTGTCCAGGCAAATCGATTGCTGTCATGGCGCGTGTTGAAATAGTGCCGCACCAATACCGCCGCCACGGCGATCCCGGCCAGGATCAGCCAGTTGTATTGGCTGCCGTAGGTGCTCGGGAAATGGTTGCTGATCATGATGAACAGCACTGGCAGGGTGAAATAGTTGTTGTGGCGCGAACGCAACAGACCCTTGGCGGGTAGCGCCGGGTCGGGCGTGCGGTTCTCGACGATGGCCGCCACCAGCGCGCGCTGGGCCGGCATGATGATGCGGAACACGTTGCCGACCATGATCGTGCCAATGACGGCGCCGACGTGCAGGTAGGCACCGCGACCACTGAACACCTTGCTGAACCCGTAGGCCGCGGCGATCAACAGCACGAAAAGGATCAGGCCGAGCAGGGCGGGGCGCTTGCCCAGGGCCGAATCGCAGAGCGATGAATAGACAAACCAGCCGACGAACAACGAGCCGATGCCCAGGGCGACGCCTTCAAGGCCGCTCAGGCTGCTGCCGGGGGCCAGCAGGTAGACGGTCGGGTTCCAATAGAACACCACGCACAACAGGGCGATGCCCGACATCCAGGTGAAGTAGGCTTCCCACTTGAACCAGTGCAGGTTGTCCGGCATGGACGGTGGCGCGAGCTTGTATTTTTCCAGGTGGTAGATGCCGCCGCCGTGGATGGCCCAGAGGTCGCCGGCCAGGCCGTTCCTGGGGTTGACGCGATTGAGGTTGTTTTCCAGCCAGACGAAGTAGAACGACGCGCCTATCCAGGCCACGCCAGTGATCATGTGAACCCAACGAATGCTCAGGTTCAGCCATTCCAGCAAATGTGCTTCCACAGTCTTTACCTCTCGCCCGTCACGCTTGTTTTCGCGTGATCGGACCTTCTCTTATTGGTGGGGGGCGAGGACTAGATATTCATCCTCTTGGAAAAAATGCTCATCGCAGTTATTGCCTGTGCCACTGCGATCAACCACCAGGAAGTCATCCCGCTTTTCGATCGTCAGCACCGGGTGGTGCCAGACGCCGCGATGGTAATTGATGCCCTGCCTGCCGTTGGTGACGAAGGCGCGGACCAAGCCTGATACAGGTGCATCGCCAAGTGGCGCGACCACGATCAGAAAGGGGTTGCCGAGCAGCGGAATGAAGGCCTGGCTGCCCAGCGGATGGCGCTCCAGCATGCGCACGGTCAGCGGCATGTCCAGCGCGTCGGCGCGGAAAATGCTGATGATCGCCTTGTCGTCCGGCGTCGCGGTTTCAACCGTCGCCAGGCGATGGAAGCGCATGGTCGAGCCGTTGTTGATCATGAAGTGATCGCTGCCGTCGGTTTCGATCACGTCACCGAACGGGGCGAAGGCTTCTTTGGTCAACGGTTCGATCTTGAGTGTGCGCATGCTGGTCTTCTTACCTTGAATTCAGTGTTGTTTGTTGTGCCGCCATCGCGAGCAAGCTCGCTCCCACATTTGAAATGCATTCCCCTGTGGGAGCGAGCTTGCTCGCGATTCGGGTTCACCTTATTTCGATACCTTACCCAGCACCCGCAGGCGACTCACGCCACCATCCGGGAACACATTCAGGCGGATATGGGTAATCGGCCCCAGTTCCTTGATCTGCTCGGCAAAGGTGTGTTCGGCATGCATTTCCAGCTTTTGGCTTGGCAGCAGTTCGCGCCAGAACAGCGACTGGGTTTCGATCTGGCTGTCGGTGCCGCCCTTGACGAACGCGCCCTGGATCGAGCAACTGTCGGGGTAGTTGCCTTTGAAGTGCAGCGTGTCGACGACGACTTTTTCAACGATGCCGGCATGGCCCAGGGCGACAATCACCCAGTCATTGCCCGGTGTGCGACGACGGGCGGTTTCCCAGCCATCGCCCATGTTCACGCCACGGCCCGGGTTGAGGATGTTGCTCATGCGGCCGAAGTGTTCATCGGAGCAGGCGAGGGCGCGTCCGCCATTGAGGGCGGCGGCCAGGTCGATCTGTTCGTTGTCGCCCACGGCCGACCAGTCGCGATACGGAATGCCATAGACCCGCAGGCGAGCCACGCCGCCGTCTGGATAAATGTTGAAGCGCAGGTGGCTGAAGGCCTGGTCATTGCCGATTTCGTGGTAGTGGTGGCTGTTGCCCTGCAGCTCGACGGCCGACAGCACTTCCGTCCACTGGGTGTTTTCGTCCGGCTCGCCGTCCGCCAGGAAACACGCTTCCAGGGAAGCCGACGGAGGGTAGTTGCCGGTGAAGAATGAAGTGTCGATGTCCACGCCCTTGATCGAACCCGGTACGCCCAGGCGGATGACCGCGCTGTCGTAGCCTTCGAAGCGCTTGCGGCGCGACTCCCAGCCGTCCATCCACTTGCCGTTGTCGTCGAACACACCCTCCTTCCACACGGCCGGAGTCGGCTGGAACAGGCGGTTGGCGTCGGCAAACCAGTCATCGGTTACCGAGATGATCTTGGTGCCCAGGCGGGCGTCGGCCAGGTTGACGAACTTTTCGAACGGTACGGCGTAAGCTTTCATTCTTCTTGTCTGCCTTTGATAAGTTGGCTGGGGATGCTTGCAGGACCTGGTGTCAGGGCCGCTCGCTAAAGGGTCAGTAATCGGAACAACGCGATCTTGTTGATCTCCGCCAATGCGCACTTGAATTCGGCATCTGCCGAGTGGTGGATGCGCGTTTCGAACGCGGCGAGGATCTGGTGCCGGTTGCTGCCTTTTACCGCCATGATGAAGGGAAACTTGAACTTGGCTTTATAGGCCTCGTTCAGCTCGGTGAAGCGCTGGAACTCTTCGGCCGTGCATTGGTGGATACCGGCGCCAGCCTGTTCGTTGGTGCTGGCTTCGGTCAGTTGGCCCTGGACGGCGGCAAAGCCTGCCAGGTCCGGGTGAGCGTTGATCAGGGCCAGCTGGCTGGCATGATCGGCACTCAACAGGATGTCGCTCATGCGCTGGTGCAGGGTCTCGATCTGATCGATGGAGGGATCCTGGCCCAGGTCGAAGGCCTTTTCGGCGACCCATGGCGAATGTTCGTAGATATCGGCAAAGGCCCGGACGAACGCTTCGCGGCTCAAGGTGGAAGGCTTGAGTGTCTGGAAAGCGGTCATTTGGACGCTCCCTGATACGGATGGGTCTGCTGCCAATGACGGGCGATGTCGACGCGACGACTGAACCAGACCTGCTCATGGCCCTTGGCGTATTCGAGGAAACGCTTGAGGGAGGCCAGGCGCGCAGGGCGGCCGATCAAGCGGCAATGCAGGCCGATGGAAAGCATCTTCGGGGCTTCGACGCCTTCGGCGTACAACACGTCGAAAGCGTCTTTGAGGTACTGGAAGAAATCGTCGCCCTTGTTGAAACCCTGCACCTGGGTGAAGCGCATGTCGTTGGTGTCGAGGGTGTAGGGGATCACCAGGTGCGGCTTGCCGGTGGGGTTGTTCGGCTCCCAGTAGGGCAGGTCGTCGTCGTAGGTGTCGCTGTCGTAGAGGAAACCGCCTTCTTCCATCACCAGGCGCCGGGTGTTCGGGCCGGTGCGGCCGGTGTACCAGCCCAGCGGACGCTCGCCAGTGATTTCGGTGAGGATGCGGATCGCTTCGAGCATGTGCTCGCGCTCCTGGGCCTCATCCATGTATTGATAGTCGATCCAGCGATAGCCGTGGCTGCAGATTTCGTGACCGGCGGCGACCATGGCGCGGATCACGTCCGGGTGGCGCTGGGCGGCCATCGCCACCGCGAAGATGGTCAGCGGAATATCAAATTCCTTGAACAACTTGAGGACCCGCCAGACGCCGGCACGGCTGCCATACTCGTACAGCGATTCCATGCTCATGTTGCGCTCGCCCTGCAACGGTTGCGCCGCGACCATCTCCGAAAGGAACGCTTCGGATTCCTTGTCGCCATGAAGGACGTTGCGCTCGCCGCCTTCTTCGTAATTGAGCACGAAGGACAGGGCGATGCGGGCATTGCCCGGCCAGTGTGGGTGCGGAGGGTTATTGCCGTAACCGATCAGGTCGCGTGGGTAGTCAGCGCTCACTGCAGTTTTCCTTCTTGTTCGAACCATGTGGGTGGCGCCCTGGCGATGAGTTTCAGGCTGGCGTCACGACGATGGGGTGATTGTATACAACTTTATGCGCGATTTGTAAGCCTGATTTTTTACATTTTTCACCGTGTCCCCCACGATGTCTACACTGCAAGAAACCTGCCCATTTGGTCAGTTTATCGCCTGGAGGGTCACGTATCCGTTGGTTTGGCTTGAACACGACGTTGAGCTGCCGTCGCGTGATCCATGGGCAAAATAAGTGTTTTTTATTGTGTACAATTTTTGTTTAAAGTGTCTTAATTCGCTCATCGCCGTAGCGTTTCGTGCTCCGAAACGGTGCGGCCTGTCTTTCAACTGATTCAGGAGGCGTCGGGCCGGACTGTTCTGCAGCGAGGCGCGCACAATCAATGGGACGTTTGACTACTCATGTTTTGGATGCAGCACACGGTTGCCCTGGAAGCTCGATCAAGATCGAGCTGTACCGTGTCGATGGTTCGCAATTGCAGTGGGTTGCCAGTGCTTTGACCAATAGCGACGGCCGTTGCGACGCGCCGCTGCTGCAGGGGGATGATTACCGCAGCGGGGTCTACCAGATCCAGTTCCACGCCGGTGACTACTACCGCGCCCGTGGCGTTCAACTGGCCGAGCCGGCGTTTCTCGATGTGGTGGTGCTGCGCTTCGGTATTTCGCAAGAGCAGGAGCATTACCACGTGCCGTTGCTGATTTCGCCCTACGCCTATTCAACCTATCGAGGCAGTTGATCCCCCAAGCAACTGCCTTGCCCTGGAAGCGACTGCGCATACAGCTTCTTTGGTTTTCAGCCCGCCCACACTGCGGGCTTTTTTTCGCCCATCGAATAAGTGGGGGCTCATCGCGAGCAAGCTCGCTCCCACAAGGTTTCGTGAGCGCCAGGAATCGGTGTGGGAGCGAGCTTGCTCGCGATGCTTTTGCTTTTTCAGCGGCTCAACAGGGAAGCCGCCCCGGCACCGCTGAACAACCCGGCACTGACCCGGTTGAACCAGCTCTGGCCCTTACCGGTGCGCAGATACCGGGCGGCGCCATGGGCACCTAGCCCATAAGCCAGCTTGCATAGCAGGTCGAGTACGGTCCAGGTGGCGATCATGATCAGCAGTTGTGGCAGGAAGGCTTGCTCGGCGTTCAAGAATTGCGGCAAGAACGCGGCGAAGAACAGGATGTCTTTCGGGTTGCTTGCCCCCAACACGAACGCCCGGCCGAACAAGGCGCGGAAGCGCGGAATGGCGGCCTCTTGGGGTACCTCGGCGCGCTGGGAAGGCTGGCGCGATTGCTGCCAGCTCTGCCAGGCAAGGTAGAACAGGTATAACGCACCGACGATTTTCAGGGCACTGAACAATTGCTCCGACGCCATCAACAACGCACCAAGCCCCAGCGCCGAAGCGCTCAACAGGCAGATCGACGCGATCACGCCACCCAGGAACGCCGGGTACGAGCGGCGCAGGCCGTAGTTCAGGCTATTGCCGATCATCAACAGCGACAACGGGCCGGGGATGAGGATCACCACCAAGGCGGCGCCACTGAACAACAGCCAGGTTTCCAGATTCATTGCGTTGCTCCTGATGTACAAAAGCCTCACCCAAGGGGTGAGGCGGGTGGATACGGCATCGCCTACAGGAAGATGAACTTGGCGATGAAGATCGCGCAGAGCACCCACAGGCTGACGGAAATGTCCTTGTGTTTACCGGTACCGGCCTTGAGCACCACGTAGGTGATGAAACCCAGCGCGATGCCATCGGCGACCGAGAAGGTCAGGGGCATCATGATGGCCGTGACGATGGCCGGGATGCTGTCGGTGGGTTCGTCCCATTCGATATGGGCCATGCCGCCCATCATCAGCATGGCGACATAAATCAAGGCGCCGGCCGTGGCATAGGCCGGGATCATCCCGGCGAGCGGTGCGAAGAACATGGCGGCAATAAATAGCACACCGACAGTCACGGCGGTAAGCCCCGTGCGGCCACCGGCAGCGACACCGGCGGCGCTTTCCACGTAGCTCGTCACCGGCGGCACACCGACCATGGCGCCGAATACACTGGAGGCGCTGTCGGCTTTCAGGGCGCGGGACAGGTTCTCGATCTTGCCATCGGCCTTCACCAGGCCGGCGCGCTGGGCGACGCCCATCAGGGTGCCGGCGGTGTCGAACATGTGCACGAACAGGAAAGCCAGCACCACGCTGATCATGCTGATGTTGAACACACCGGCCACGTCCATCGCCATCCAGGTCGGGGCCAGGCTCGGTGGTGTCGACATGACGCCGTTGTACTGCACCAATCCCAGGCCCCAGCCGGCCAACGTCACGGCGATGATGCTGATCAGGATCGCGCCGAACACGCGGTGATAACTGAGCACGGCGATCATCAGGAAGCACACCGCGGCCAACAACGGACCGGGCTCACGCAACGAGCCGAGCTTGATCAGGGTGGCGGGGCTGTCGACGATGATGCCGGCGGTCTTCAGGCCGATCAGCCCGAGAAACAACCCGACCCCTGCACCCATGGCGAACCGCAGGCTCACGGGGATGCTGTTGAGCAGCCATTCACGTACCCGCGACAAGGTCAGGATCATGAACAGCACACCGGATATAAACACCGCGCCCAGCGCGGTTTCCCAGTTGTAGCCCATGGTGCCGACCACGGTGTAGGTGAAGAACGCATTCAGGCCCATGCCCGGCGCCAGGCCAACCGGCCAGTTCGCATAGAGCCCCATCAACAGGCAGCCCAGGGCGGCGGCGATGCAGGTGGCGACGAACGCGGCACCGTGATCGATGCCCGCGTCGGCCATGATGTTGGGGTTGACGAAAATGATGTAGGCCATGGTGATGAAGGTCGTCAGACCGGCGATCAGCTCGGTCTTCACCGTGGTGCCATGCAAGCTGAGCTTGAAGATGCGCTCCAGCCAGCCACTGCGTAATGGCGGCGACAGGTCCAGGGTCCGGGCTTCGGGTTTGCGGCTTTCCACAGCGAGTACTCCTCAAGAGTTTTATTGTTATTTCCGGCCCCGCACGTCCCCTGAGGGTGACGGCGAAGCTTTGAGGCAGGTAAGGCTGGCGTAGTAGTTGACCTGATGGTCAGGAACTCGCACGAAGCGAATTATGCTTTTGTATACAAATAATGCAAATAATGTTTTCTGTTTTGTCGACGAAATTTATGGAGATAGGGATATATCGCCTATCAGGACGCTATCGCGAGCAAGCTCGCTCCCACAGCGGACTGTGATGAATGCAAGATTTGTCTTCACCACTGAACCCCTGTGGGAGCGAGCTTGCTCGCGATAGCGTCTGATCAGACGCCTTCAGTCACCGGATTTCCCCAATGCCAGATTCACTGCCAGCCATCCATCCACTGCCGCTTCCCCCGCTTCGGCAAACACCCGCTCCAGCAATTTCACCTGCTCCCGGCGCAGCGCCTGTTCGAATCGCTGGCCCTCCGCCGTCAATTCCAACAGCCGCTTACGCTTGTCGGTCTCGGACGCGACGCTGCTGACCAGGTGCATCTCCATCAACTGCCGCAAGGGCATGTTCAACGCCTGCTTGGTCACGCCCAGCAATGCCAGCAGTTCCTTCACGCTCAAGGAGGGGTAGCGGGCGATGAAAAAAACGATGCGCTGGTGCACCCGGCTCAGCCCACGACGCTCGAGCATTTCATCGGCCTTGGCCGTGAATGCCTGGTAACCGAAGAAGAACGCTTCCATGGCCATTTGTTGAGAGGGCGGATTCTTAAGGTCAAGCATGTTGACGTTTCCCAGGGCGGCGAGGTAATTTCGGTCAAACAGTTTGACTCATTTTTCCAAGGCCTCGCTACAGGTGACCCCATGGCTTTTTCCGAACGTGTCTCGCGCCTCAAAAGTTCTTTGATTCGAGAAATCCTCGCCGCGGCGCAGCGCCCGGAAGTGATGTCGTTCGCCGGTGGCCTGCCGGCCGAAGCCATGCTGCCCAAGGTGGAGTGGGACGCGATGCCGCTGTCCATGGGCCAATACGGCATGAGCGAGGGTGAGCCGGCCCTGCGCGAAGCATTGGCCGCCCAGGCGCGGTCGTTGGGCCTGGCTTGCGAGGCGAGCCAGGTGCTGGTGGTCAGCGGTTCCCAGCAAACCCTCGATCTGGCGGCCAAGCTGCACATCGACGTCGGCACCGAGGTCATGCTCGAAGCGCCGACGTATCTTGCGGCCCTTCAAATCTTTCAGCTGTTCGGCGCCGACTGCATCACCGTCCCCCTTGAGGCGGACGGCCCGGATCTGGAGCACATGCGGGCCCAGCTGGAGCAGCATAGACCGGCCTTTATCTACCTGATTCCAACGTTCCAGAATCCATCGGCGGTGCGCTACAGCGAGGCCAAGCGCGACGCAGTGGCGGCCCTGCTGGATGAATTCGGCGTGACACTGGTCGAAGACGAACCTTACCGCGAGCTGACCTTCGACGGCGGCAGCGCCACGCCTGTTGCCAGTCGCTTGAAGAAGGCCAGTTGGATCTACACCGGCACTGTGTCGAAAACCCTGTTGCCGGGCCTGCGGGTGGGTTATCTGATCGCCAGTCCGGACTTGTTCCCGCACCTGCTGCGGCTCAAGCAATCGGCGGACCTGCACACCAATCGCATCGGCCAATGGCAGGCGCTGCAGTGGATTGGCACCGAGCAGTACCGCAGCCACCTGCATGAGTTGAGGGATTTCTACCGGGATCGGCGCGATCGGTTCCAGGCTGCGCTAGAGGAGCACTTTTCCGATATCGCGGACTGGAACATGCCACAGGGCGGGTTGTTTTTCTGGCTGACACTCAAGCAACCGCTGGACACCCGGACCTTGCTTGCCGCGGCGTTGGCGGTTGACGTAGCGTTCATGCCGGGTGAGCCGTTCTTTCCAGAGCCGGACAAGCACCTGGGGCACTTGCGCTTGAACTTCAGCCACATCGATCCGGCGCGGCTGGATGAAGGGCTCAGGCGGCTGGCGGGTGTGGTGCGAGGGGTTTTGGCCGCAAAAGCAGCCTGACTGATGCGGTGATCAGGCTGGCCCTATCGCGAGCAAGCTCGCTCCCACAAGGAACCATGCATGACCGCAGAGTGATAGTCAGCACCGACCTCCTGTGGGAGCGAGCTTGCTCGCGATGAGGCCATCAGCCCACCATCAAATCCTCAGACCGCCGAAAACCGCTTATCCAGATAATCAATGATCACCTTGGACTCATACATCCAGGTGGTCTCGCCATGCTCTTCAATGCGCAGGCACGGCACCTTGATCCGGCCACCCTGTTCCAGCAGCGTCTGGCGATCCTGTTCGTTATTTTTTGCATCGCGCAGGGCTACCGGTACGTTGAGGCGACGCAGGGTCCGGCGCGTCTTCACGCAGAACGGGCAGGCATGGAATTGATACAACGTCAGGCCGCGAGCCGCCTGTTCGACTTGCGCCTGGGCGTCGGCCGGACGCTTTTTCTTGCCGGGGCGGGTGATGAAGTCGATGAAGATGATGAGCTGGCCCAGGCCAACTCGAAGCGTTTTGACGATCACGTTATAGCCTCACGGCGGAAAGAAGAGGGCGCGCAGCTTACCTGATTTTTCGCGGGCGAAAAAAAACCGGCGATCAATGCCGGTTTTCTTCGCGAGACGCTTTACTTGATCAGGCTGAGGAATTCCATGCGGGTTGCCGCATTTTCGCGGAACTCACCGAGCATCACCGAAGTGATCATCGAGGAGTTCTGCTTTTCCACGCCGCGCATCATCATGCACATATGCTTGGCCTCGATCACCACCGCCACGCCCAGGGCACCGGTCACTTGCTGGACCGCGTCGGCGATCTGGCGGCTGAGGTTTTCCTGGATCTGCAGGCGACGGGCATACATGTCAACGATGCGCGCGACTTTCGACAGGCCCAACACTTTGCCGCTCGGGATGTAGGCCACGTGGGCCTTGCCGATGAAAGGCAGCAAATGGTGCTCGCACAGCGAGTACAACTCGATGTCCTTGACCAGCACCATCTCGCTGTTGTCGGAGCTGAACAAGGCACCGTTGGTGACTTCTTCCAGGGTCTGTTCATAACCGCGGCAAAGGTACTGCATGGCCTTGGCAGCGCGCTTGGGCGTGTCGAGCAGGCCCTCGCGGGAAACGTCCTCGCCCAGTTGGCCGAGAATCGCGGTGTAATTCTGTTCCAGAGACATGAAACTACCTGTGGGGATTTACGCAAAGGGCAAGGGTACGGTGGCGGACTCGGCGCTGCAAGCTCGGCAATCGAGGGCTACTCGTCGCGACCTTCCATCATGGTGCGCTTGAGCATCACGTAGACCGCCCCGGCGCCGCCGTGCTTCGCCTGGCAGGAGGTGAAGCCGAGCACTTGCGGGTGCTGGCGCAGCCAGGTGTTGACGTGGCTCTTGATCATCGGTCGCTTGCCGTCCAGCCGCACGGCCTTGCCGTGGGTGACGCGCACGCAGCGGATTTCGAATTTGGTGGCTTCGGCAAGAAACGCCCACAGGGTCTCGCGGGCCTTTTCGACGGTCATGCCGTGCAGGTCGAGGCTGCCTTCGAAGGGAATCTGGCCAACCTTCAGCTTGCGCATCTGGCTTTCCTGGACGCCGTCGCGCGCCCACATCAATTCGTCTTCGGGACCGACGTCAATGACGAACTGATCGGACAACCCGTCCACGGTGGTGGCGTCGGTGCGTACGGTGGCGGCCTGGCGCAGCTTGGCGATCTGTGCGCGATCGGCCTTGGGTTTGCCCGTTTCGGCGCGATCGTGTTTGATTGGTTTTACGCCCTGGATCGCACTCTTGAACAGGGAAAAGTCGTCGTCTTGCATGTCAGCCTCCGCGAAGGCCGGCCAGTTTACCCAACTCCGGTGGGATAGGGCGCGACAAAACGTCGGATGGCGGATCAGTCGTGCTTTTTCATCAGGTGCGGAGCCATGGCCAGCTCGAGGGATTGGCGGGCGCGTCGGCGGCAACGGCGCCAGAGCCAGACGCCCAGCAGCAATACCAACAGACCGATTGCCAGGATGACCGCCGAACCCAGCGGGGTGGCATTCAACTCGCCCAGTGCGGGCGGACGACCCAGCAGGCTGGCGGCGCCGGCCATTGCCAGTAGCACACCGAGCGTTGCCAGCAGCGCCGCGATGCCCGCGCCGATACGAAATCGCCAGTTACTCGGGCCTTTGGGCCGCAAGCGACGTGCGTCAAAACCATCGGATATCTTCATTCCGACCTTCCTCAATGGGTATCGGCCCTTCGACCGGAAGATGTTCGGGTTGTTCCTGAAGCCAAGGCCATTGCGGCAAATGAGAGGCTTTTGCGGATGAGCGGCACAGCGACCGCTCATCCAGGGCGGGATCAGGCGAAGTCGCGGGTCATGGCCAGTGTAGCGAAGTTGTCCGCCATGATCGCCATTTCGGTCTGGTGTACATGTTCGGCGCTGAGGACGCCGCCCTTGTGCGGCAGGTCGCGCGTGGCGCAGGCGTCCTCCACCAGGGTGCAACGGAAACCCAGGTTCTTGGCGGCGCGCACGGTGGTGCTGACGCTGGAATGGCTCATGAAGCCGCAGACGATCAGGTCCAGGGGGCCAAGTTCTTCCAGGCGCTTCTTCAGGTCGGTGCCGTGGAAAGCGCTGGGCAGCAGTTTTTCCACCACGGTTTCGTCGCCCTGGGGCTCGAGGCCTGGAATGAATTCTCCACGTTCGCCCTGTGGATCGAACAGTCCGCCATGGGTGCCGAGGTGGCGCACGTGCACGATCGGCCGACCGGCGGCGCGGGCCGCGCCGAGCAATTGCTTGATGTTCGCGACCGCCTCATCCATGCCGCTCAGGGCCAGGGGGCCGGCGAGGTATTCCTTCTGGGCGTCGATGATGATCAGGGTCGCTTGACTCAAGTTGGCCGCCGCATAACCACGGCCACTGAGTTGAAACATCGTTTTTGGAACGGACATTCTGGGGCTCCTTCGAGTGGGGCTTTTGCGACATTCTCCTCTGGCTGAGCGGTTCTGTGAATCGCTTCCATCGCAAGGGCCGTCATTGCTGGCCTACAGCCTTGTCAAGAACTGCGCTTTGTTCAATGGGCCTCGCATAAAACGGAAGAATCCTACAGGTTGTCCGGCATATTTCGTCCTGACTTCAGGCACGTTTGGGTGACCGCGTGTTTGGCTGATAGACTCGCCCGTCGATTTTTCTGGAGTTTGCCGCCGTGATCACTTCCCGCCTTCGCACCCTGCGCGACCATATCCGTTGGGCCGTCAGCCGTTTCCATGGGGAGGATCTGTTCTTTGGCCATGGCACCGACAACGCCTGGGACGAGGCACGCCAGTTAGTGTTGGGCGCGCTGCACCTGCCATGGGAAATTGCTGACAGCTACCTGGATTGCCGCCTCGAAGACGAGGAGTTGGTGCATGTGCAACGTCTGCTGCGCCGGCGCATCGCGGAACGCATTCCGACCGCGTACTTGTTGGGTGAGGCCTGGTTCTGCGGAATGTCCTTCATCGTCGACGAGCGTGTGCTCATTCCGCGTTCGCCCATCGGCGAGTTGATTGAAAAACGTTTCGAGCCTTGGTTGGGCCAGGAGCCTGCACGAATCCTTGACCTGTGCACCGGCTCCGGTTGCATCGGGATCGCTTGCGCCTATGAATTCCCCGAGGCCGAGGTGGTGCTGGCGGACTTGTCGTTCGAAGCGCTGGAAGTCGCCAATCAGAACATCGAGCGCCACGGTGTCGATGAGCGTGTATTCACGGTCCAGGGGGATGGTTTCGATGGGCTGCCCGGGCAACGTTTCGACCTGATCGTGTCGAACCCGCCCTACGTCGATGCGGAGGATTTCGCCGACATGCCCCAGGAATACCAGCATGAGCCTGAGTTGGGCCTGGCCTGCGGCGATGATGGCTTGAACCTGGTGCGCCGGATGCTGGCCGAGGCGGCCGACCATCTGACCGACAAGGGACTGTTGATTGTCGAAGTGGGTAACAGCCAGGTGCACGTCGAGGCGCTGTACCCGGAAGTCGATTTCGCCTGGCTGGAGTTCGAGCGCGGCGGGCATGGTGTGTTCATGCTCAGCGCCGAGCAGTGCCGTGAGCACCAGGCGTTGTTCGCTTCCAGGGTTTGACGCAGGGCTGCCTTTGTGGCGAGGGAGCCTGCTCCCGCTAGGTTCTGTAGGAGCTGGCGAAGCCTGCGATCTTTTGATCTTTTGATCTTTCGCTTGAGATTCAAGTGTCAGGGGAAAAGATCGCAGCCTCGCTTCGCTCGGCAGCTCCTACAGAACCCAGCGGGAGCAAGCTCCCTCGCCACGGAATTGCGTCAGCATCAATGCCGCGTCGCAATCCAGATCAACAGCCCCGCCTGGAACATCGCAAACGCCACCAGGCAAGTAATGGTGAAGCGCAACCCGGTGTCTTCGCGCTTGAATTTGTTGACCTTCTCTTCCTGCTGCTTGAGCTTGACCTCCTGTTCCGCCAGGTTCTGCTCGGCTTGCTGGAGCATCTGTGCGGCTTCGAGGATTTCGACGAATTGCAGCTTTTCGGTGTTCCAGTCGCCCGATAGATCGCCGACCTGGGCTTGTTTCACGCTGCCCTTGAGGTGCTGGGCGTCGGCGTAGACCACTTCGAAACCGTGGGCCTTGAGGAAGTGATCACGGCGCAGGCGCGTGTCTTCGTTCAGTGCGTCCTTATTGTTCAAATCGGTGCCGTCAACCCGATAGGTCGACCAACGCTTCTTGGCCCATGTAAGGCCCTGGGCGGCGAGGAAGCGGCCGATGCCTCGGTTCAGGGGCTCGACTTGCAAACTGTCGGGCGAGAAAAACAGGCGTTTCTCGACGTGGTCGGCCCAGACGTCGAGGTGGTTCTGTTCCTTGCGCACCCGCTGGCCCGGCAACTTGATGCTCATGCGCAGCAAGCTGCGTTCCTTGCTATGGCGTTCGGCATAGCTGAACTCGACAAACCGCAGGGGCCGCACGCCAGTGGCGCGATCGGTCTTGAGCGGGGCCAGCCGGAGCATTTTGTGATGCTCGGCCTGCACGTCCGCCCAAGGCAGTTCCGCCGCGGCTGGGGTGGCCGTTTCGGCGGTGGTGTCGGGTGAAGTTTCAGTCTCAGTCATAACGGCAAAATCCTGTCCGGGCCGGCTTGTCGGCAGCCGTTGCGCTGTCCGACACCGGTGTATCGGCCGGATTTGCCGAGACTGGAGGGCTATGGGCCACTAAACCCGCTTAACGGGCGGCCAACGTGCCAATAAAACTCAGGATGTGGGTGCTGAGTTCGGCTGCCAACGGCAGGTTGGGATCCTTATACGAGGCCAGTTGCCGCTTCACATCGTTGGGCACGATGCGCATCACGTGGTTCATGCCGTCGATGAGCGCGAGGTCGGCGTCGGGCTTGGCGGCTTTCAACTGTCTGGCGTCGTCGACGCTGACCTGGATATCGTGGCTGCCCTGGATGATCAAGGCCGGCATCTTCAATGCCGCGAACGCCTGGGCCGGGTCCTGGCGGAACAGCGAAATCAGATACGGCTGCACGCTTGGCCGGAAAATGACCTGCAGTTGCGGCGGAACGTTGGGATCGGGGCGACCGGCCTTGAGGCTGTCGAGCAACTCGTTGCTGCGCAGCATCAGCGGCGGTGGCAAGCGGTTACCGAGCTGTTGACGCAGTACCTGGTCAATCGGACGGGCGCTGCCGGCCACCGAGATGACCGCCGCCGCGTTGACCTGGGGCGCGGCGAGGCTGGCGATCAGGGCACCTTCGCTGTGGCCCAGCAGAATCAACGGGCCCAGTCGCGGATCGGCGGCCAGCTTGTGGCTCCAGGCCACGGCATCGGCAACGTAGGCTTCGACGCTCAGGTTGCGCTCGTCCGGTGTGGCCGCAAGGCTGGCGGCCACGCCGCGCTTGTCGTAGCGCACGCTGGCGATGTTGTGCTTGGCCAGCACCCAGGCCAGGCGCTTGAGACTGTCATTGCGCCCGCCCTCGGGGTTGTTTCCGTCACGATCCGTAGGACCTGACCCTGAAATGATCAGGACAACGGGCACCGGTGTGTCGGACTTGGGCAACAACAGCGAGCCGAAAAGTTCACCGTTGCCGGTGTCGAGGCTGATGGGGCGTTGCAGCACGGTGGCCTGGGCGAAGCCCGAAAGCAGGCCGGTCAACAGGGTAAGGCTCAAGGCAAACGCTCTTAACATCATGACGCCATTAGTTACGAAGGTGCCGGTTGGACTGGCGGGCACCGATAAGGTTCGAGGATGAACTACTCGGGGAGCCTGCGTATACTGGCGCCCATCTCGACTCTCAGCGATTTCACGGAGCGCCCTGCATGTCCGGCAATACCTACGGCAAGCTGTTCACCGTCACCACCGCGGGCGAAAGCCATGGCCCGGCGTTGGTCGCCATTGTCGACGGCTGCCCGCCGGGCCTGGAGATTTCCCTGGAAGATCTGCAGCGTGACCTGGACCGCCGCAAGCCCGGCACCAGCCGCCACACCACCCAGCGCCAGGAAGCCGATGAAGTCGAAATCCTTTCCGGCGTGTTCGAAGGGCGCACCACCGGCTGCGCCATCGGGCTGCTGATCCGCAATACCGACCAGAAGTCCAAGGACTACTCGGCCATCAAGGATCTGTTCCGTCCTGCCCACGCCGACTACACCTACCACCATAAATATGGCGAGCGCGACTATCGCGGCGGCGGGCGCAGTTCGGCCCGGGAAACCGCGATGCGCGTGGCGGCCGGGGCGATTGCCAAGAAATACCTGGCCAGCCAGGGCATCGTCATCCGTGGCTACATGAGCCAGCTGGGCCCGATCGAAATCCCGTTCAAGACCTGGGATTCAGTGGAGCAGAACGCCTTCTTCAGCCCCGACCCGGACAAAGTGCCTGAGCTGGAAGCCTATATGGACCAGTTGCGTCGGGACCAGGATTCGGTCGGCGCGAAGATCACCGTGGTCGCCGAAGGCGTGATGCCTGGCCTGGGCGAGCCGATTTTCGACCGCCTCGACGCCGAACTGGCCCACGCGCTGATGAGCATCAACGCCGTGAAGGGCGTGGAGATCGGCGCCGGTTTCGCCTGTGTGGCCCAGCGCGGCACCGAGCACCGCGACGAACTGACCCCGCAAGGTTTCCTCAGCAACAATGCCGGCGGCATCCTCGGCGGCATCTCCTCGGGCCAGCCGATCGTCGCGCACCTGGCGTTGAAGCCGACATCCAGCATCACCACGCCGGGGCGCTCCATCGACATTGACGGCAACCCGGTGGACGTCATCACCAAGGGCCGCCATGACCCGTGCGTGGGCATCCGCGCCACGCCGATTGCCGAAGCGATGATGGCCATCGTGCTGATGGATCATCTGTTGCGCCACCGTGGCCAGAACGCCGACGTTCGAGTCGGTACACCGGTGCTGGGGCAGCTTTGATGGCTGGCCTGCCGACCGCCGTGGCCTGACGACCATGGCGGCGTTGCCGTACTGGCGGCTTTCCAGTTTCTACCTGTTCTATTTCGCGTTGCTCGGTTCGACCGCGCCGTTCCTGGCGCTGTATTTCGATCACCTGGGGTTCAACGCGGCACGCATTGGCGAGCTGGTGGCGATCCCCATGCTGATGCGCTGCGTGGCGCCTAACCTCTGGGGCTGGCTGGGGGACTACACCGGCCGGCGCCTGGCGATCGTGCGGTTCGGCGCGATCTGTACGCTGCTGAGCTTCTCGCTGATCTTCATCGACAAGAGCTACGCCTGGCTGGCGATGGTCATGGCACTGCATGCGTTCTTCTGGCACGCGGTGCTGCCGCAGTTCGAAGTCATCACCCTGGCCCACTTGAGCGGGCAAGCCTCGCGCTACAGCCAGATTCGCCTGTGGGGCTCCATCGGTTTCATCATCACCGTGGTTGTCCTTGGCCGCCTGTTCCAATGGCTGAGCCTGGACATTTATCCGGTGGCCCTGGCCTTGATCATGGCCGGCATCGTACTGAGCAGCTTTTGGGTACCCAACGCCCAGCCCATGCAGGGGCCACGCGTGGCCGGGGACGGTTTCCTGCGGCAATTGCGCAACCCGGGGGTGCTGGCGTTCTATGCCAGCGTCGGCCTGATGCAGATGAGCCATGGGCCGTATTACACCTTCCTGACGTTGCACTTGGAGCGCCTGGGTTACAGCCGTGGATTGATCGGCGTGCTCTGGGCCGTCGGCGTGGTGGCCGAAGTGTTGGTGTTCCTGTTCATGAGCCGGATCCTGGCGCGGTTTTCCGTGCGCCGGGTGCTGATGGCGAGTTTCCTGCTGGCGGCGCTGCGCTGGTTGCTACTGGGGTCGCTGGCCGAGTTTCTCTGGGTACTGTTGTTTGCCCAGGTGCTGCACGCGGCGACGTTCGGCAGCTTTCACGCCGCTGCCATCCATTTCGTGCAACGTAGTTTCGGCCCGCGCCAGCAAGGCCAGGGCCAGGCGCTGTACGCCGCGCTGGCCGGAACCGGCGGGGCGTTGGGCGCGTTGTATTCCGGCTACAGCTGGAATGCCTTGGGCGCCGGTTGGACATTCAGCATCGCCAGCCTCGCAGCCTTCGCTGCAGCCGTTATCATTGCCACACGCATGCAAGAGGACAGGCCATGAGCCTTACCCGTGAACAGCTCGCCCAGCAGATCATCGACGCCGGGCGTTTTTTATACGGTCGCGGTTGGTCACCGGCCACCAGCAGCAATTATTCGACCCGGTTATCCGCTGGCCAGGCCTTGCTCACCGTGTCGGGCAAGCACAAGGGACAGTTGGGCATCGACGATGTGCTCGCCACCGACCTGGACGGCAACAGCCTGGAGCCGGGCAAGAAACCGTCGGCCGAAACCCTGCTGCACACCCAGCTGTATCGCTGGCGTCCGCAGATCGGTGCGGTGTTGCACACCCATTCGGTGAACGCCACGGTGCTGTCGCGCCTGACCGGCGAAGCGTTCATTGACTTTGAAGACTATGAACTGCAAAAAGCCTTCAGCGGCGTCACCACCCATGAATCCCGGGTCCGCGTGCCGATTTTCGACAACGACCAGGACATCGCGCGCCTGGCCGCCAAGGTCCAACCCTGGCTGGAAGCGCATCCCGATTGCGTCGGCTACCTGATCCGCGGCCATGGCCTGTACACCTGGGGGCCAGGGATGAACGACGCGTTGCGCCAGATCGAAGCGTTTGAATTCCTGTTCGAGTGCGAGCTCAAGACCCGCGCACTCCTGAACCGATAATTGCTGGAGCCATTGCCATGAGCAGCCTGTCCGTCTACCACGTCTCGAGTCCCGAGATTCCGAACAAGGTCCTGACCCACTTCGAAGACATCGCTTCGACCCTGGCCGAAAAAGGCGTGCGGTTCGACCGTTGGGAAGCCGCGACGAAAATCCAGCCCGGTGCCAGCCAGGATGAAGTGATCGCCGCCTACAAGACCCAGATCGACAAGCTGATGACCGAGCGCGGCTACGTCACGGTCGATGTCATCAGCCTCAACAGCGACCATCCGCAGAAAGCCGAACTGCGGGCCAAGTTCCTCGATGAACATCGGCATGGCGAGGACGAGGTGCGATTTTTCGTCGCCGGTCGTGGCCTGTTTACCTTGCACATCGACGATTACGTCTACGCGGTCCTGTGTGAAAAGAACGACCTGATCTCGGTGCCCGCCGGTACGCCGCACTGGTTCGACATGGGCGAACACCCGCATTTCGTTGCCATTCGCCTGTTCAACAACCCGGAAGGCTGGGTCGCCAAGTTCACCGGCGACGACATTGCCAGCCGCTTCCCGCGCCTGGAGGACTGACTTCGTGACCATCAAAGCCATCCTCACCGACATCGAAGGCACCACCAGCGCGGTGAGTTTTGTCTTCGACGTGCTGTTCCCCTATGCCGCCCAGCACCTGCCGGACTTTGTCCGGCAGAACGCCGGTCGCGCCGACGTGGCCGAACAACTGGCCGCTGTGCGTCGCGACAGCCATGAGCCGGACGCCGATGCCGAGCGGATCATCGCAATCCTGTTGGGCTGGATTGCCGAGGACCGCAAGGCCACGCCGCTCAAGGCATTGCAGGGCATGGTCTGGGAGCAGGGCTACCAGGCTGGGCAGTTGAAAGGTCATGTTTACCCGGACGCGGTGCAGGCACTGAAAGATTGGCACCAGCAAGGCTATCGGCTGTTTGTGTATTCCTCGGGCTCGATCCAGGCGCAAAAGCTGATTTTTGGCTGTTCCGAGGCGGGCGACCTGTCGCCGTTGTTCAGCGGTTATTTCGACACCACGTCCGGGCCCAAGCGGGAGACGCAGTCCTACCAGCGGATCAGCGAGGCGATGGGGATCGCGCCGGGGGAGGTCCTTTTCCTGTCGGACATCGTCCAGGAGCTGGATGCGGCCCGTGACGCCGGGATGATCACCTGTGGTCTGGCGCGTGAAGGTGGCGAACTGGCCGGTCATGAAACCGTGGCAAGTTTTGCCGACATCGAGCCGTCCCGGTTCGGCGCCTGAACGGCAGGCAAAAAAAATCAGGCCATGGAACCGTAGGGTTCCAGGCCTGATCCCGGCACAGCGTGTCAGGCGCTGTGATAGGTCGGTAGCGCGAAGCGGTGCTGGCTTTGCAGCATCGCCACGGGTGGCAATTCGCTGGCTTGCTCAGCCAGATCGCGGCGAATCGCACTGATGGCCCAGGACAATTGGTCCCCAGCGTGCAATTGCGCGTAGGAAATCGTGCGCTTGAACAGTTTGCCGTCGCTGTTGCGCAAGGTCAGCAGGATGCCGCCATCCGGGCGTGCCTGGGTGGTGACTTCGTAGTTGGAAAACAGCGATGCAAACTTCTCTTGAATCATATTCATCGTTCATTGCTCCATGGTGTGGCAAACCGTGGAGGGGTAGTTGCAGTGTCTGTGCCAGCATTTGATTAATTTAAAAATCCTTAAAAAACAACGATATACAGATTTCTTGTATTTTTGCTTTCGTGCAACTTGCATGAACGGCCATCGTGCATCCTGCATTTTGCGTGGTCGGGCGATTATTTATGGAACCAAACCGTGTCCTCGCGCTCACGCCTCGCCTGTGCCGGGCGGCGGATACAAAACATTGCAAAAACCGCATGTACAGCCGTGAAACGGCTGGGTACTTTCGAGCCGAAATCCGCACACGCCCATGACAAGAACCACGGCCCACGAGGTCGAGCGGGGAAGGATCACCCATGAGTCGTACACCCAGCGACGCCATTACCTGGGGCATGATGCTGCGCAAGCTGCCCACCATTGCCAGGGCGGTTCCCCGCATTGTCAAAGGCATGAAACTCGCCAACGTCCAAGACCCGACGCAGCCCTGCGGCCTGGGCTGGTGCTTCGAGCAGGCCACGCAACGCAATCCCCAAGGCCCGGCGCTGCTGTGCGGTGACGCGGTGCTGAGTTATGCACAGGTCAACGAGCAGGCCAATCGCATCGCCCATTACCTGTCGGCGCAAGGCGTGGGCAAGGGCGATTGTGTAGCGATCTTTATCGAGAACCGTCCACAGTTGCTGATCACCGTGCTGGCCGTGGCGAAGGTGGGTGCGGTCAGCGCGATGATCAATACCGCGCAGACGGGCGATGCCCTGGTCCATAGCCTCGCGTTGGTCACGCCGGTGGCCGTGGTGGTCGGGGACGAACGGGTTGCGGCGTTCGACGACGTGCGTGGCCGGATCGGACTATCGCACGGGCGAACCTGGTGGGTGGCGGATCGGGAAAACGTCCCTGCGCCGCCCGGATTCGTCGACTTGATGCGTGCAAGCGAGCAATACCCGGGCGAGAACCCGGTCAGCAGCCAGCACGTATTCTTCGATGATCCCTGTTTCTATCTGTACACCTCCGGCACCACCGGGCTGCCCAAGGCCGGGGTCTTTCGCCATGGCCGCTGGATGCGCACGTCCACCAGTTTTGGCCTGATCGCCTTGGACATGCAGCCTGAGGACATCGTCTATTGCACGCTTCCGCTGTATCACGCCACCGGCCTGTGCGTGTGCTGGGGCGCGGCGGTATGCGGTGCTTCGGGTTTCGCCATGCGCCGCAAATTCAGCGCCAGCCAGTTCTGGAGCGACGTGCGACGGTATCAGGCAACCACGCTGGGTTACGTCGGTGAGTTGTGCCGTTATCTCGTTGATCAGCCCGCCAGCACCACGGACCGGGAGCACAGCGTGACGAAAATGATCGGCAACGGCCTGCGCCCCGGCGCGTGGGCGGCGTTCAAGACACGTTTCGGCGTAGATCACATCTGTGAACTCTATGCGGCCAGCGACGGCAATATCGGTTTCACCAACATCCTCAACTTTGAAAACACGGTCGGGTTTTCCCTGATGGCCTGGGCGCTGGTGCGCTACGACCACGACAGCGGTGCGCCATTGCGCAACTTGCAGGGCCGCATGCAGAAAGTCCCCAAGGGCGAGCCGGGCCTGCTCTTGGCCCGCATTGATGACAAGGCACCGCTGGACGGCTACACCGATCCGACCAAGACCGAGAAAATCATCTACCGGGACGTGTTCGTCCCGGGCGATCGCTACTTCAATACCGGTGATCTGCTGCGCAACATCGGTTTCGGCCATGGGCAGTTCGTCGATCGCCTTGGCGACACCTACCGCTGGAAAGGCGAGAACGTTTCCACCACCGAAGTCGAGAACGTGCTGCTGCAACATCCGCAGATTGCCGAGGCGGTGGCCTATGGCGTCGAGATCAACGGCACCAATGGCCGTGCCGGCATGGCCGCGATTACGCCGGCCGAATCCCTGGCGACCCTGGACTTCAACGAGCTGCTGCGGTTTCTGCAATGCAAGTTGCCTGCTTACGCGGTGCCACTGTTCTTGCGCATCAAGGTGAAGATGGACACCACCGGCACCTTCAAATACCAGAAGACCCGTCTCAAGGCCGAAGCCTTTGACCCGTGCCTCACGGGTGATGAGCCGATCTACGCCTGGCTGCCTGACAGCTCGACCTATGTGCGTGTGGACCGGCAATTGTCGACAGGGATCCAGGGCGGACAGTACCGCTATTGATTCTGGCTATGACCGCTGCAGATAAAAAAGGGATGACAGGCCCCGGGTCCCTCGGGAAACTAGCGGCTTTGCAACGAACCGATGGAGTTTCCATGTCCGATACAAGCCGCCAGATGACCCCGGAAGAGGCTGCGGAGTTTGCCGAGCAGGTCTTCAATGTTGCGCGCCAGGGCGACGCCGCGATGATGGCCGCGCTGCTGAGCAAGGGCCTGCCGCCAAACCTGCGCAACCACAAGGGCGATACCTTGCTGATGCTGGCCGCGTACCACGGGCATGTGGAGACGGTAAGGGTCCTGCTGGAGCACAAGGCTGATCCGGAGATCCGCAACGACAATGGCCAGAGCCCGATTGCCGGCGCGGCGTTCAAGGGGGACCTGGCGGTGGTTTCAGCCTTGGTGGACGGCGGCGCGCAAGTGGAAGGTTCCTCGTTCGATGGCCGCACGGCATTGATGATGGCGGCGATGTTCAACCGCGTCGAAATCGTCGACTACCTGATCAGCAAAGGCGCCGATCCCAAGGCCAAGGATGCCAACGGCGTCTCGGCACTGGATGCGGCCAGGACCATGGGCGCGGTGGACACCACGGCGCAGTTGGAGAAGTTGCTGGCGCTGTAGGAGCTGCCGAGCGAAGCGAGGCTGCGATCTTTTCCCAGGCAGTTGAATCTCAAGCGAAAGAACAAGATCAAAAGATCGCAGCCTCGCTTCGCTCGGCAGCTCCTACGGACCGGTGTGATGCGCTATTCTGCGCGCCTGAAAATTCAGCCACAGGATCCGCCCCATGAAACCCGCACTCGTCGAACTCATCAGCAAAATCAGCTCCGGCTGCCTGGGCGAGGCGGACATCGAGAAGATCGCCGATGAAGCGGCCCAGGCCTACGCCGACCCGGTGGCCTTCCTGGCGGCCAACCCGGACATCAATTACGACGACACCTTCCCGATCCCGCTGGGCGAATGGGTGGTGGTGGGCAGCTTGCCGGATACTGTGTTGTTCCAGGCGGATACCTACGTCGAATTGTTCGAACAGATCGTCGCCTCGTTCGGCCCCGGCGTCGCGTTCAATCTCAAGCCCAAGCAACTGGCAAAGACTGAAGCCCTGACCGCGCTCAACCGCATCCAGATCCAGATGAGCAGCCTGAACAAGGAAAACGGCGGCTATGTGCTGATGAACTTCAGCCAGTTGCTCGACGATGAATTGCAGATGGTGCTGGTGTACGGCAATGACCTGCCACGCGTGCTGGCGTTGTGTGCCGAGGTGGGCATCGCCGCCGCCCCGTCCCTCGAAGCCCTCAAGGTTGCGGTCCACGTCTGAAGCAATAAAACGGAACCCTTGCCCAGGCCCCGCTATCCTAAGTGGGCATGTCACCATTTGGGAGCGACACCATGGGTTCCACCTTCAACGGCCTGATCGGCCTGATTATCCTGGCGCTCGATATCTGGGCGATCATCAACGTACTCAAGAGTGGCGCGGAAACCGGGATGAAAATCCTCTGGGTGCTGCTGATCCTGCTGTTGCCGGTGTTGGGCCTGATCATCTGGGCGATTGCCGGGCCGCGTGGCAACGTGCGGGTCTGACCGCTCGCCAATGACTCCCTGATAAAAAGAATGCCCGACAGGTCGTGACCTGTCGGGCATTTTTTTGCGCGACGGTTTCAGGCAGTCGCCAGCGAGGCCTTCTGCGAAGCGCTCAAGAACCGCAGCAATGCCAGCAGCGGGAAGGCGCTGCCGACGATGACCACCCACAGCCAGCCGCCGTGTTCATAGACAGCACTGGCAATCGACGAACCGAATGCGCCACCGACGAAAATGCTGGTCATGTACAGGGCATTCAGTCGGCTGCGGCTTTTCGCGTCGAGGGCGTAGAGGGTGCGCTGGCCCAGGACCATGTTCATCTGTACACAGAAATCCAGGACCACGCCGGTCACTGCCAGGCCAATCACGCTGTAGATCGGGTGGATGAACGCCGGCAGGAAACTCAGGCTGGCGAACAACATGGCCAGCAGCGAAGCGATCCGGGTGTGACCGGCGTCCGCCAGGCGGCCGGCAATGGGCGCGGCGATGGCACCGATCGCACCGACCAGGGCGAACAGCGCGATTTCGGTCTGGGACAGGCCATGGTTGCGCGCCAGTTCCAGCGGCACGGCGGTCCAGAACAGACTGAATGTGGCGAACATGCAGGCCTGGTAGAAGGCCCGTTGCCGCAGCGGCGGCTGCTGGCGCAACAAGGTGCCGAGCGAACCCAGCAGTTGGCCGTAGGACGCGCTGTGGTCGGGCTGGCGCTTGGGCACGGTCAGCGCCAGGACGACACTGATTGCAGCCATCAACGCCGCGGCGATGATGAACATCGCCCGCCAGCCGAAATGATCGGCCACCACGCTGGACACCGGCCGCGCCAACAGGATTCCCAGCAACAGGCCGCCCATGATCCCTCCGACGACCCGTCCCCGGGACTCTTCCGGCGCCAGGTGCGCGGCCAGCGGAATCAGGACTTGTACCGAGACGGAACTGAAACCCACCAGCAGCGAGACCAGCAGGAACACATTCGGCTGATCGGTGAAAGCCGCCCCCAGCAGGCTGGCAATCGCGACCACGGTGGTGAGGATCATCAAGCGCCGGTTTTCCAGCAGGTCGCCCAGCGGCACCAGGAAAAACAGGCCCAGGGCATAACCGATCTGGGTCAGCGAGACGATCAGGCTGGCCATGGTGCTGCTCAGGCCGACGTCGGGTGCGATCAGTTCGATAATGGGTTGGGCGTAGTAGATGTTGGCGACGATGGCGCCGCAGCAGAAAGCAAACAACAGGACCATGCCGCGGGTCAGGGCGCTGCCGGGCGAGGTGGGTGGATGAGCACTCATGGCAATCTCGTCGATCAATTGAAAGGATGGCGTGAGGCTAAAGACTTGCAGGGCTCTGGAACAGGGCTTTGTGGCTGATATCAGTCATGCCTGTTGTTAATGGTAGGCAGCACGGTAGGAGCTGCCGAGTGCAACGAGGCTGCGATCTTGCTTCTGACAATTGAGTCGCAAGCGGAAGATCAAAATCAAAAGATCGCAGCCTTCGGCAGCTCCTACGGAGGTCCGTGGAGGATGCCTTCTTTATTGCCCGCTATAGATCTGGTCGAAAACCCCACCGTCATTGAAGTGAGTCTTCTGCACGGTGCGCCAGTCGCCGAAGGTCTTCTCCACCGACAGGAAGTCGACTTTCGGGAAGCGGTCCGTGTACTTGGCCAGCACCGCGGGATCCCGTGGACGCAGGTAGTTGGCGGCGGCGATTTCCTGGCCTTCAGGCGACCACAGGTATTTGAGGTACGCCTCGGCGGCTTCGCGGGAGCCTTTCTTCTCGACTACTTTATCCACAACGCTCACCGGCGGCTCGGCTTCGGCGGACACGCTTGGGTAGACCACTTCGAACTGGTCGCGGCCAAACTCCCGGGCAATCATTTCCGCTTCGTTTTCAAAGGTCACCAGCACGTCGCCAATCTGGTTGGTCATGAACGTCGTCGTCGCGGCACGGCCACCGGTGTCCAGCACGGGGGCTTGCTTGAACAGCTTGCCGACGAAATCCTTGGCCTTGTTCTCGTCGCCGCCATTCTTGAGCACGTAGCCCCACGCCGACAGGTAGGTGTAGCGGCCATTACCGGAGGTTTTCGGGTTGGGCACGATCACCTGCACGCCGTCCTTGAGCAGGTCGGGCCAATCCTTCAGCGCTTTCGGATTGCCCTTGCGCACGATGAACACGGTGGCCGAGGTGAACGGCGCGCTGTTGTTCGGCAGGCGGGTGACCCAGTTTTCCGGAACCAGCTTGCCGTTGTCCGCCAAGGCGTTGATGTCGGTGGCCATGTTCATGGTAATGACGTCCGCTGGCAGGCCGTCGATCACCGAACGCGCCTGCTTGCTGGAACCGCCGAACGACATTTGCACGGTGATATTTTCGTTGTGTTCGGCTTGCCAGTGTTTCTGGAACGCGGCGTTGTAGTCCTTGTAGAAGTCGCGCATCACGTCATAGGAAACGTTCAGCAGGGTCGGGGCGGCGTGGGCCAGGCTGCCGAAGGTCAGGCCAGCGGCAAGAAGAGAGGCGCCAAAGAATTTCTTCACAGCGAATTCCTTTTTATTGGAAAGGGGGCGGGCGATAAGCCAGCACACTAGCGATAAGCTTATAAGCCTTCAAGCACTAAAAAGTGCTGTGCTTATTCCATTTTCTTGAACAGCGCATTGCCACAACGGGAGCAGAAAGCGGCGCCGTGTTCATGGTTGTTTTTGCTGCACACCGGGCAGTCATGCTGGAGTTGGTCACCGCGCATGGCCGTGGCGAGTTCCGCGGTAAAGATACCCGTCGGCACGGCGATGATCGAATAGCCGGTGATCATCACCAGCGACGAAATCACCTGGCCCAGCGGCGTCTTCGGCACGATGTCGCCGAAGCCCACCGTAGTGAGTGTCACGATAGCCCAATAGATCCCCTTGGGGATGCTGGTAAAGCCATGTTCGGGCCCTTCGATGACGTACATCAGCGTGCCGAACACGGTCACCAGGGTCGATACGCTGACCAGGAACACAATGATCTTCTGCTTGCTGCCCCGTAGCGCGGCCAGTAGATAGTTGGCCTGCTTGAGGTACGGGCTGAGCTTCAGCACCCGGAAGATCCGCAACATACGGATGATCCGCACGATCAGCAGGTACTGGGCATCGCTGTAGTACAGCGCCAGGATGCCCGGCACGATCGCCAACAGATCCACCAATCCATAAAAACTGAACGCGTAGCGCAGCGGCTTCGGCGAGCAGTACAGGCGCAGGCCGTACTCGACCAGGAAGATGAAAGTGAAGCCCCACTCGATGTAAGCCAGTAGGGCCGCGTAGTTCTTGTGAACGCTGTCGATGCTGTCCAGCATCACGATCACCAGGCTGGCGAGAATGATCAGCAACAAGGTGCTGTCGAAGCGTCGGCCCGCCACGGTATCGGTCTGGAAAATGATGACGTAGAGCCGTTCACGCCAGTTGGTGCTGTTATCCATGACCTTCGCCTGAATCGATAATCAGCGAAGCCTAGGGCGATTGCCCTGCGCAGTGCAAGGCGCGGTATCGAGGATTACCTGATGCCAGAGCCGCCCAGTCGCGTGAACCAGCCAGCAGGCGAGGATGAACGGCGCTGTCAGCGGTGCCATGCCCAGCGTTGCGAAACCTGGTGTGAGGAAGACTGCCAGAGCAATGCCCGCCAGCGGCAGCCATGGTTTGCGGGTGTGCTGGCCGAGGGCCAGGGCCACCAACGCCGGGTTATAGCCGCCCAGTCCCGACAGGGCCACGTTGCCGTCGTGATGCAGCCAGGCGAATGCAACGCCGACGATGGACCCGAACAGCGCCCAGCCAGCGGCGCGGCGATTGGCGACCAGCACGCCGATCGCGATCAGCGCACCGGCCAGTGGGTGGTCGAGAAACATCACTTGGCCCAGGCCGTTCAAAGGGGCGAGCAGCAGATTGGGCAAACTGATCTCCACCGACGCGGGCGGTGGGGAGGGCGGGGCGAAACCCAGCAGCAACCAACCCAGCCCCACGAATGGCGCGGTGTAGGCGGGGAGGCAGCGAGGGCCAGGGGTTCGCTTGAGCCATTGCTGGGTCAGCATCGCGCTGAAGCCGCTGCCGGCAATGATCAACGGTGGTAACAGAACCGACCAGGGCAGCGTCAGGCTCAGCAGCAATCCCAGCAGGATCCCGTTGTAGCTGAAGAGACCGGCTTGTCGATGCTCCTTGGCATAACCGCGTCGCTGCGCGGTCAGCAATCCCGCCAAGCCGCCCAGCAGTGCGCCGCCGAGCAAGGCCGGCGCAGTAAGCAGGATTGCCAACAGGCACAGCAAGCCGCACAGCGGATGGCGCTGGAGGAAAATCTGGCTGAAGCCATTGAGCAGGGCGGTGGCCCAGTCGGGGCAGTGGGGGTTGGAGGAATGGTTGGGCATGATGGGTCAGGAATAAGGGTGCACTGTCGGAGCTGTGTAGGAGCTGCCGAGTGAAACGAGGCTGCGATCTTTTCGAAAAATCAAAAGATCGCAGGCTTCGCCAGCGCCTACAGAATCAACTCCGGCCACAGAAATCAGATCAGCGTCTCGATGCGCAGCGAATTGGTCGACCCCGGTTGCCCGAACGGCACGCCTGCGGTAATCAGCAAGGTGTCGCCACGCTGGGCCATGCCTTGGGCCTGGGCGATTTCCAGCGCCGTGGAGCACACCTCATCGACCTGCTTCAAACGGTCATTGACCACCGAATGCACCCCCCAGGCTACGGTCAGGCGGCGGGCCGCTTGCAGGTTCGGCGTCAGGTTGAGGATCGGCACCGTCGGCCGTTCCCGCGCCGCCCGCAGGCTGGAACTGCCCGACTCGCTGTAGTTCACCAGCACCGCCACCGGCAGGACGTTGCTGATCCGGCGGATCGCGCAGCTGATGGCATCCGACGCCGTGGCCTCGGCTTTCGGCCGGCTGACGTCCAGTTGCGCTTGGTAGTCCGGGCCGTTTTCCACCTGGCGGATGATCTTGCTCATCATCTGGACGGCTTCGAGGGGGTAGTCGCCGGAAGCGGTTTCCGCCGACAGCATCACCGCATCGGCACCTTCGGCCACGGCGTTGGCGACGTCGGTGACTTCGGCGCGGGTTGGCGCGGGGGAGAAGCGCATCGATTCGAGCATCTGCGTGGCCACCACCACCGGTTTACCGAGGGCACGGCAGGTGCCGATGATGGTCTTCTGGATCTGCGGCACGCTCTCGGCCGGTACTTCGACGCCGAGGTCACCACGGGCAACCATGATCGCGTCGCTCAGTTCAGCGATCTCGCGCAGTTGGGTGACGGCCGATGGTTTTTCGATCTTGGCCATCAGGAATGCCTTGTCGCCGATCAGCGCGCGGGCTTCGCGGATGTCCTCGGGACGCTGCACGAACGACAGCGCCACCCAATCCACGCCCAGCGCCAGGCCGAAGCTCAAGTCGCGACGATCCTTGACGGTGAGTGGGCTCAGGTCGAGCACGGCCTGGGGCACGTTCACACCCTTGCGGTCCGACAGCTCGCCGCCATTGAGCACCTCGGTGTCGATGGCGTCGCTGTGCCTGGCGGTCACGCGCAAGCGCAACTTGCCGTCGTCCAGCAGCAAATCCATGCCCGGCTCCAACGCCGCGATGATTTCCGGGTGAGGCAGGTTGACCCGGCGCTGGTCGCCGGGCGTCGGGTCCAGGTCCAACCGCAGGGCCTGGCCGCGCTGCAGGAGGACCTTGCCGTCGGTGAATTTGCCCACCCGCAGTTTCGGACCCTGCAAGTCCATCAGGATGCCCAGCGGGTAATTGAGCTGCTGTTCGACTTCGCGGATCCACTGGTAGCGCTGGGCGTGGTCGGCATGGTCGCCGTGGCTGAAGTTCAGGCGAAAGATGTTCACACCGGCCTGCACCAACTCGCGGATGCCATCGATACCACGGGTGGCGGGGCCGAGGGTCGCGAGGATCTTGACCTTTTTATCAGGCGTCATTTTTCGGGTTCTCGAGGATCAGGATGGCGCGGAAGTCGTTGACGTTGGTGCGGGTCGGCTCGGTGACGATCAACGCATCCAGCGCGGCGAAGTAGCCGTAGCCATTGTTGTTGTCCAGCTCGTCGCTGGCGCACAGGCCCAGCTCGGCGGCGCGGCGATAGCTGTCTGGGGTCATGAGGGCGCCGGCGTTGTCTTCGGAACCGTCGATGCCATCGGTGTCGCCGGCCAGCGCATGGATGCCGGGGTGGCCCTTGAGGCTGTCGGTCAGGCTCAGCAGGAATTCGGCGTTGCGTCCGCCACGGCCATTGCCGCGCACGGTGACGGTGGTTTCGCCGCCGGAGAGAATCACGCACGGCGCCGCCAATGGCTGGCCGTGAAGGGCGATTTGCCGGGCGATGCCGGCATGGACTTTCGCCACCTCCCGGGATTCGCCTTCCAGGTCACCGAGGATCAGCGGGCTGAAACCGGCTTGGCGCGCCTTCACCGCTGCGGCTTCCAGGGATTGCTGGGGACGGGCGATCAGTTGGAAATGACTGCGGGCCAGGCTCGGGTCGCCGGGCTTGACGGTTTCCGATTCCGGGCTTTGCAGCCAGGTGCGCACCGTGGCCGGGATCTCAATGTCATAGCGCTTGAGAATCGCCAGGGCCTCGGCTGAGGTGCTGGGGTCGGCGACGGTGGGGCCGGACGCGATGACCGTGGCCAAGTCGCCGGGCACGTCGGAAATCGCATAGGTGTACACCGTCGCCGGCCAGCAGGCCTTGCCCAGGCGTCCGCCCTTGATCGCCGAGAGGTGCTTGCGCACGCAATTCATCTCGCCAATGGTGGCGCCGGACTTGAGCAGGGCTTTGTTGATCGATTGCTTGTCGGCCAGGGTGATGCCCGCCGCCGGCAAGGCCAGCAACGCCGAGCCCCCGCCGGACAGCAGGAAGATCACCCGGTCGTCTTCATTCAGGTTGCTGACGAGTTGGAGCACCCGTCCAGCCACTTCCAGGCCGGCGGCGTCCGGCACCGGGTGAGCGGCTTCCACCACTTCGATTTTCTGGCAGGGCGCGCCATGGCCGTAGCGGGTCACCACCAGGCCGCTGACCTCGCCCTGCCAGCAACGCTCGACCACTTGCGCCATCGCGGCTGCCGCCTTGCCGGCACCGATGACGATCACCCGGCCGCTGCGGTCGCTGGGCAGGTATTGTTCGAGGACGTGCTGCGGATGCGCCGCGTCGATGGCTGTGGCAAACAGCTCGCGCAGCAGTTGTTGCGGATCGACCGACATGGCGGGCTCCCGATTTTTATTATGAGTGTCGATGCGCCCCCCTGTGGGAGCGAGCTTGCTCGCGATAGCGGTTTTACATTCAAAAACGATGTTGGCTGGGCTACCGTTATCGCGAGCAAGCTCGCTCCCACAGGGGAAGTTGCAGGGCCTATTTGTCGCGGATCGAGAAATTGGCCATGTGCTCCAGCCCCTTGATCAGCGCCGAGTGATCCCAGTTGCTGCCGCCGATGGCCGCGCAGGTGCTGAACACCTGCTGGGCGTTGGCGGTGTTGGGCAGGTTGATGTTCAGTTCCTTGGCGCCTTGCAGGGCCAGGTTCAGGTCCTTCTGGTGCAGGCTGATGCGGAAGCCGGGGTCGAAGGTGCCCTTGATCATGCGCTCGCCATGGACTTCGAGGATCTTCGACGAGGCGAAACCGCCCATCAGCGCCTCGCGAACCTTCGCCGGGTCGGCGCCATTTTTCGCGGCGAACAGCAGCGCTTCGGCCACCGCCTGGATGTTCAGCGCGACGATGATCTGGTTCGCCACCTTGGCGGTCTGGCCGTCGCCGTTGCCACCGACCAGGGTGATGTTCTTGCCCATGGCCTGGAACAACGGCAAGGCGCGCTCGAAGGCGGCGCTGTCGCCACCGACCATGATGCTCAGGGTCGCGGCCTTGGCCCCGACTTCACCGCCGGAAACCGGGGCATCGAGGTACTGCGCGCCTTTTTCGTTGATCTTCGCCGCGAACGCCTTGGTGGCGGTGGGGGAGATCGAGCTCATGTCGATCACCACCTTGCCCTTGCCGACACCGGCTGCGACGCCGTCGGCGCGGAACAGCACGTCGTCGACCTGAGGGGTATCCGGAACCATGACGATGATGAATTCGGCTTCCTGGGCGACTTCCTTCGGGTTGGCCAACGCCACCGCGCCGCCGGCCACGAGATCGGCCGGGGCCGGGTCGTGATGCTGGGACAGGAACAGGCTATGCCCGGCCTTTTGCAGGTTCAGTGCCATGGGGTGGCCCATGATGCCGGTGCCGATGAATCCGATTTTAGCCATGAGAAAATCCTCTTGTTTTATCGCTGCTCGTAGGAGCTGTCGAGCGAAGCGAGGCTGCGATCTTTTGATCTTTCGCCCGGGGCTCAAGTGCCAGAGGAAAGATCGCAGCCTCGTTGCTCTCGGCAGCTCCTACAGGAAAGGTGGTCAGATCGCGTTATGGGTTTTCAGCCAGCTCAATCCGGCTTCGGTGGTGGTCAGCGGCTTGTATTCGCAGCCGATCCAACCCGGGTAGCCGATGCGGTCCAGGTGTTCGAACAGGAAGCGGTAGTTGATCTCGCCCGTGCCCGGCTCGTTGCGGCCCGGGTTGTCCGCCAGTTGCACATGGTTGATCTCGCCCAGGTGCGCCGACAGGGTCCGGGCCAGGTCGCCTTCCATGATTTGCATGTGATAGATGTCGTATTGCAGGAACAGGTTGGCGCTGCCCACCTGCTCGCGGATCGACAGGGCCTGGGCGGTGTTGTTCAGGTAGAAGCCCGGGATGTCGCGGGTATTGATCGCTTCCATCACAAGCTTGATGCCTTCGCCTTGCAGCTTTTCGGCAGCATATTTCAGGTTGGCGACGAACGTTTTTTCCGCCAGGGCCTCGTCGCACTTCTGCGGACGAATCCCGGCCAGGCAATTGACCTGGGTATTGCCCAGCACTTTTGCGTAAGCAATCGCCAGGTCGACCCCGGCCCGGAATTCCTCGACCCGGTCCGGCAGGCAGGCGATGCCGCGCTCACCCTTGGCCCAGTCGCCGGCCGGCAGGTTGAATAGCACCTGGGTCAGGCCATTGGCGTCGAGCAGGGCCTTGATTTCTGCGGAGCTGTAGTCGTAGGGGAACAGGTATTCAACGCCACTGAAACCGGCCTTGGCGGCCGCTTCGAAACGGGCGAGGAAATCCAGCTCAGTGAACAGCATGGACAGGTTGGCGGCGAAACGCGGCATGGTGGTCTCCTGCTACAAATTAAATGGCGTCCTGACCCGTAGGAGCTGTCGAGCGAAGCGAGGCTGCGATCTTTCTATCGACACTTGAGATTTAAGCGAAAGATCAAAAGATCGCAGCCTTCGGCAGCTCCTACAGGTAAAGTAACCGTCAGGTCAGTCGAGTAGCGAAATGGCGGTCGGTGCATCGTTGCCCACCAGCGCCAGGTCTTCAAATTCATTGACGGCGTTGATCTCGGTGCCCATGGAAATATTGGTCACCCGTTCCAGGATGATCTCGACGATCACCGGCACCTTGAACTCTTCGATCATTGCCTGGGCCTTGCGCAGCGCCGGTTGGATGCCGGACGGTTCGAACACCCGCAGCGCCTTGCAACCCAGGCCCTCGGCCACGGCGATGTGGTCCACGCCGTAACCGTTGAGCTCCGGGGCGTTGAGGTTGTCGAACGACAACTGCACACAGTAATCCATGTCGAAGCCACGCTGGGCCTGGCGGATCAGGCCCAGGTAGGAGTTGTTCACCACGACATGGATGTACGGCAGCTTGAACTGCGCGCCCACCGCCAACTCCTCGATCATGAACTGGAAATCATAGTCGCCCGACAGCGCCACGACCTTGCGGCTCGGATCGGCCTTGACCACCCCGAGCGCGGCCGGAATGGTCCAGCCCAGGGGGCCGGCCTGGCCGCAGTTGATCCAATGGCGTGGCTTGTAGACGTGGAGAAACTGCGCGCCGGCGATCTGCGACAGGCCGATCGTGCTGACGTAGCAGGTGTCCTTGCCGAACACCTGGTTCATTTCCTCATAAACGCGCTGCGGCTTGACCGGCACGTTGTCGAAGTGGGTCTTGCGCTGCAGGCTGGCCTTGCGTTGCTGGCAATCCTGGAGCCAGGCGCTGCGGTCCTTCAGCTTGCCGGCGGCTTGCCATTCCCGGGCCACTTCGATGAACACGGTCAAGGCCGAAGCCGCGTCGGAAACGATGCCCAGGTCTGGCGTGAACACCCGGCCGATTTGCGTCGGCTCGATGTCCACGTGAATGAACGTGCGGCCTTCGGTGTAGACATCCACCGAACCGGTGTGACGGTTGGCCCAGCGGTTGCCGACGCCCAGCACCACGTCCGATTTGAGCAGTGTTGCGTTGCCATAGCGGTGGGAGGTTTGCAGGCCGACCATGCCGACCATCAACGGGTGATCGTCGGGGATCGTGCCCCAGCCCATCAAGGTGGGGATGACCGGGATACCCGTCAGCTCGGCGAACTCCACCAGCAGGTCGCTGGCATCCGCGTTGATGATGCCGCCGCCGGCCACCAGCAGTGGACGTTCAGCCTGGTTGAGCATTGCCAGGGCTTTCTCGATCTGCACGCGGTTGGCCGCGGGTTTGGCCAGGGGCAGCGGCTGGTACGCGTCGATGTCGAATTCGATCTCGGCCATCTGCACGTCGAACGGCAAGTCGATCAGCACCGGACCGGGGCGGCCGGAGCGCATTTCGTAAAAGGCTTTTTGAAAGGCATACGGCACCTGGCCCGGCTCCAGGACGGTGGTGGCCCACTTGGTCACTGGCTTGACGATGCTGGTGATATCCACAGCCTGGAAATCTTCCTTGTGCATACGGGCGCGGGGCGCTTGCCCGGTGATGCAGAGGATCGGGATCGAATCGGCCGATGCGCTGTAGAGCCCGGTGACCATGTCCGTGCCGGCCGGCCCGGAGGTGCCGATGCACACGCCGATATTGCCGGCCTTGGTGCGGGTGTAGCCCTCGGCCATGTGCGAGGCGCCTTCAACGTGCCGAGCGAGGACATGATCGATGCCGCCAACTTTTTGCAGGGCGGCGTACAGCGGGTTGATCGCGGCGCCCGGAATGCCGAAGGCAGTGTCCACGCCTTCACGGCGCATCACCAGGACGGCGGCTTCGATTGCTCTCATTTTGCTCATTACTTTGTGCCTCTTACGTTTTGTAATTGTATACAAGTGGCTGTGCGACAGAGTGTATTCATGGCGAATGGCGCAGGTCAATCCCTTTCCTCAAGCACGCGTTTAATTCGTTTGGAACCTGATTCTGCTGCGGCCTTTTGTCGTTAAAGGTGGTTTGCGTAAATTATTGTATACAAAAAATTGTGTTGTTGTGTTCTATTTGCGATGTTGGGTTTTTCTGAAAGTGAAGCCGCCAAGGCTTTCCCATAACAAAAGAAGGACAGCATCCATGAGCGTTCTAACCTTGAAAGTCGCCGTCAACCTGGCGGGGCAAGCCCTCGCCGCAGGTCGCGAGATCAGTGCAGCAGCTCTGACCGTCGCGGTCCTGGACAGCGGCGGGCACCTGGTGGCCTTGCAGCGCGAAGACGGCGCCAGCCTGCTGCGCCCACCAATCGCCATCGGCAAGGCCTGGGGCGCCATCGCCCTGGGCAAAGGCTCCCGCCTGCTCGCCCATGACGCCCAACAGCGCCCTGCGTTCTTTGCGGCTTTGAATGGTCTGGGGCAAGGCAGCGTCGTGCCGGCGCCGGGCGGGGTGTTGATCAGGGATCAGGAGGGCAGGGTAATGGGGGCGATCGGGGTCAGTGGGGATGTTTCGGATGTGGATGAGCAGGTGGCGGTGAGGGCGGTGGAGGCGGTGGAGTTGAGGGCGGATGCAGGGGTTGCTGTTTGATTTTGTGGTGAGTTGACTGGCGTCATCGCGAGCAAGCTCGCTCCCACAGGGTCTGATGTAGGACACATCATGTCCGAACACCGCAAACCCAGTGTGGGAGCGAGCTTGCTCGCGATGACGATCTACCAGACACATCCAGCCAAGAGTCTGTCCGGCCTTCAAAAATCTACAGGCCTAGCCTTTGATGATCTGATCATTGGAGAGGCGAAGGAATGCCTGGTCTACCTGCTTCACATCGCTTGCGCACCGGTCGTTATGGTGAGTTGAATCGAACCTACTTATTGACCACTAACACCGCTGAGCGAAAGCCGATTTTCAAGGATTTCGCTTTAGGTCGATTGGTCGTTGAGCAATTTAGGTATGCCCAGGATGAGAGATGGGCGAAGTCATTGGCTTGGGTGATCATGCCTGACCATTTCCATTGGTTGATTGAACTGCAGCAAGGCTCGCTGAATGAGTTGATGCAGAAACCCAAGTCCTTGAGTGCTCGCGCGGTAAACATGTCCACAGGACACAGAGGCAGCCTTTGGCAACCGGGTTACCACGATCGAGCACTACGGCGGGAAGAAGATTTGGTAAAGCTGGCTCGCTATGTTGTGGCAAATCCACTGCGGGCAGGCCTGGTAGAGCGACTTGGCGACTATCCGCTGTGGGATGCCATTTGGCTTTGACTTGAAATCGAGTTGCCTTCAATCGCGAGCAAGCTCGCTCCCACAGGGTTCTGCGGTGAATTTAGATTCTGCGAACAACCCAAATCCCTTGTGGGAGCGAGCTTGCTCGCGATGAAGGCCACTCGGTCTGTCAGCCGGGCTCACACCCCTTCAAAACCAACCGAATAATCGTCTGCGCCGCCGCTTCGTAGTCCGCTTCATCCAGCTTGGCCTTGCCGGTCACGGCGCTGATCTGCCAGTCGAAATCGGCGTAGGTCTGGGTGGCGGCCCAGATGCTGAACATCAGGTGGTTGGGGTCGATGGGGGCGATCTGGCCGCGGTCGATCCAGGTCTGGATGCAGTCGATGTTGTGCCGGGCCTGGGCATTGAGCTGTTCGACGAGGTCGGCGCTGAGGTGCGGGGCGCCGTGCATGATTTCGCTGGCGAAAACTTTCGAGGCGAAGGGCAAGTCGCGGGAAATGCGGATCTTGGAGCGGATGTAGTGGCTCAGCACTTCGCCCGGCTCGCCGTCGGCGTTGAAGGGGGTGGAGGCCTGGAGAATCGGCTCGATGATGCTTTCCAGCACCTCGCGATAGAGGTTTTCCTTCGACTTGAAGTAGTAGTAGACGTTGGGTTTGGGCAAGCCCGCCTTGGCCGCGATGTCGCTGGTTTTGGTCGCGGCGAAGCCCTTGTCGGCAAATTCTTCGCTGGCGGCACGCAGGATCAGTTCTTTGTTGCGCTCGCGGATAGTGCTCATAAACCCTGGGGTTCCTTGCCGATTATGGCGGTGGCGCATGGTAGCACCGGCCTCGCGCGGCGCTCAAGAATGCCCCTGGTGGCCTGTGTGGCTAATTCGTGCACTCAACTTCGGCGCCAGTGCTTGCCATGCTGCGTTACCATTCCTCGCCGTAGCGGGCTACGACTCGTCATGGCGCCTTGCCTGGCAATCACTGGCACTCGAATTTGAGTACTCGAATTAACCGTACAGGCCACAAGGCGGCGCGGCTCGCGGTATGCTGCGCAGCATTATTGTTCAAGGAGCCCCTCCATGGCTGGAAGCAGTTTGCTGGTTCTGATCGACGACATTGCCACGGTACTCGACGATGTGGCGTTGATGACCAAGATGGCCGCCAAGAAAACCGCCGGTGTGCTCGGTGACGACCTGGCGCTCAATGCCCAGCAAGTCTCGGGCGTGCGTGCCGAGCGGGAATTGCCAGTGGTCTGGGCAGTCGCCAAGGGCTCGTTCATCAACAAGTTGATCCTGGTGCCATCGGCGCTGGCCATCAGCGCGTTCGTCCCTTGGCTGGTGACGCCGTTGTTGATGGTCGGCGGCGCCTACCTGTGTTTCGAAGGGTTCGAAAAACTCGCCCACAAATTCCTTCACAGCAAAGCTGAAGACCAGGCCGAACACGCGCAACTGGTCGAGGCGGTGGCCGATCCGGCGGTCGATCTGGTGGCCTTCGAGAAGGACAAGATCAAGGGCGCGGTGCGCACCGACTTTATCCTTTCGGCGGAAATCATCGCCATCACCCTCGGCACCGTCGCCGATGCACCACTGACCCAGCAGGTGATCGTGCTGTCGGGTATTGCCATTGTCATGACCGTCGGTGTGTACGGCCTGGTGGCGGGGATCGTCAAGCTTGATGACCTGGGCTTGTGGCTGACCCAGAAGCCAGGACAAGCGGCCAAGAGCATTGGCGGAGCGATCTTGAGCGCGGCGCCCTACATGATGAAAGGCCTGTCGGTGATCGGTACGGCGGCCATGTTCCTGGTGGGCGGCGGCATCCTCACTCATGGCGTGCCGGTGGTTCACCATTGGATTGAAGGTGTCGCGGCGAGTGCCGGCGGTGCAGGGTTCATCGTGCCGATGCTGCTCAATGCGGTGGCGGGGATCGTGGCGGGGGCGGTGGTGTTGGCGGGTGTGATGGCGGTGGGTAAGGTCTGGAAAGCGCTGAAAGGCTGAAACTGACAACACACAACCCCTGTGGGAGCGAGCTTGCTCGCGATGACGGCCTGACTCCAACATTAATGTTGCCTGACAGACTGCCATCGCGAGCAAGCTCGCTCCCACAGCAGGTTTTGCGGTGGCCGAAAAGTTACTCGGCGATCTGCAACTTGCGCGACTCGGTGTACACGTAGCGCACCTTTTCATACTCGAACGGCGAGTTCAGCTGGCCATAGCGGAAGCTGGTCTGGTAGCGCTTGTCCACGCCGCGCAGGAGCAGCAGTTCCGGGTGGTTGGCGCTGACTTCGGAGACATTCAGGAAGTTGATCGCCGACTCGGCGGTGTAGTCCACCAGCAGGCCCGAGGTGTCGCGCAGGTTCGACGGGCCGAAGACCGGCAGCACGAAATACGCGCCGGCAGGGACGCCATAGAAGCCCAGGGTCTGGCCGAAGTCTTCGCTCTGGCGCGGCAGGCCCATGGCGGTGGCCGGGTCCCACAGGCCGGCGATGCCGACGGTGGTGTTGAGCAACAGTCGAGCGGTGGTTTCCATCGAACGCTTGCCCTTGAATTGCAGCAGGCTGTTCATCAGGTTTGGCACGTCGCCCAGGTTGTTGAAGAAGTTGCTCACACCCGTACGCACGAAACTCGGGGTGACGTAACGATAGCCATCGACCACGGGCAGGAATACCCATTGGTCGAAGCGGTAGTTGAAGTGATAGACGCGGCGGTTCCACGACTCCAGCGGGTCGTAGACGTTCAGGGCGTTGAGCGTCGAACGTTCGAATTCGCGTTGGTCCAGGCCCGGGTTGAACTTGAGCTTGGTCAGCGGTTCCTTGAACCCATCAGCATCCACCACCACGGGCGCATCGGCCTTGCTGTTATCGGCGTGGACCATGCCCGCGCTCATTAACGCGGCGATCAGCAGGAGGTATTTAGCCACGGAAGAACTCCAGCATGGCGTCGCTGTTGACGCGGTAGTTAAGGTTGCCGCAGTGGCCGCCCAGCGGATAGATCGTCAGGCGATCGCCAAACGTCTTGCGCAGGAAGCCGAGGTCACCGGGGCCGAGGATCACGTCGTCGGCGTTGTGCATTACCGCAATCTTCGGGCTGGCCTGCAGATAATCCTTCAGCGCGTACAGACTGACCTGGTCGACCAGTTGCAACAGGCTGCCGCCGTCGGTGCGCGCCCGCCACATCGGGATGACCTGCTCGGTGAGGTAGCAATCGAAATCGCATTGCAGCGCACGCTTGAGGAACGGCGTCAGGCTGGTGCTCTCGGTGATCGGGAATTTGGGCGGGATGATCAGGCCGCGACGGTTGATCAGGTCCGACGTGAAGGCGATGTCGGCCGCCGAGAAGCGGAACGAGGTGCCGATCAGCATCGCCATCTGCTCGTTGCTCAGGTGTTGCTTGGACTGCTGGAAGTCATAGAGCAGGGCATCGTTGAGGTCGATGTAGCCTTTTTGCTGGAAGTAGCGGGTCAGCTTGTTCAGCACCAGCTCATAAAAGGTGGTGGTGCTGTTGATGCCCTTGACCTCGGTCTGGACCAGTTTGTCCAGGTTGGTAATCGAGGTGTAGAGGTTCACCGGCGGGTTCAGCAGCAGGACTTTCTTGAAGTTGAAGCTGCGTCGGGTTTCGTCCAGGTGCGCGACGAAGGCCGCGTCCAGGGCGCCGAGGCTGTAGCCGGTCAGGTAGTACTCGGTGACGGGGACTTTCGGATTCTGCGCGCGCACGGCCTGCATCACCCGGTACATGTCTTCCGCGTCTTCCTTGGTGATGCCTGGGGTGGCGAAGCGCGAGGCGGCACTCATGAAGTCGAAACTGGTGGGTGAAGACAGCTGCACCACGTGATAACCGGCCTTGTAGTAGAGGCGCTTGAGGTACTCGTTGAGCGTGCTGTCGTAGCGGGCGCCGGTGCCGGCGATCAGGAAGATCAGCGGCGCGGGCTTGTCCTGGGTGGCCATGCGATAGGTGAGGCTTTTCACCGGCCAGAAATTGTCCGGCAGGATGAACTCGCGTTCCGGACGCAGGGTCAGGCTGTGGTCCGATTGATTGATGTCTTCGATCAGCGGTAGCTCCGGACGCAGGTCCGGCGGCGTGGTGGCGATGGTCGCCTCGAACGGGTTGGTCAAGGGATAGCCATAGCTGGCGGCGTCGATGTCCACCGCCAGCGCGGACGCACTCAAGATAAGGCCGCCAATGAGGGCAGCGAAGCGCAAGGAACGGAGCATGACTAAATCCCTTAGGAAGGTGCCGAATGAGGTTCGCAGCCTATGACCACCGAAGCCAAGCCAAGTGCCATGACGGCTGCAAAACAAGCGCGAGCGGGGCGCAAGAGTAGCGGGACAATACACGTTGGGGCGTGGTGGCGGCTAGTGGAGCTGCCGGCTTCTTGGTACGGGCATGCAAGGTTTGGGCGGAATTGGCCCGGCAAAACCGCTTAAATGGTTTGCTGGCTTTCTGATGTCGTTTCTCGTTGCTTCGGCGTCGCAGACAGAGCAGGTTCCAGATCGGCGCAGGTTGATGATCAGTCGGTCAGTACTCCACTGGCGTTCCGACCGGTTTGAGGGCGAGCGTGATGGGGGCGCTGTGCACCATAACAATACGTTGAAGCCGCTCGGCATCCGTCGGGCGCAGCACTTTCGGGGAAGTAACGATGAAGATGCGACGAATCTTGGGCGCAGGTGCCGCACTGGTACTGGCGATCAGCTCCACCCTGGCAAGCGCCGAGACCAAAACCCTGAGCATTGGCTACGTTGACGGTTGGTCCGACAGCGTCGCGACCACCCACGTGGCCGCCGAAGTGATCAAGCAAAAACTCGGCTATGACGTGAAGCTGCAAGCCGTCGCGACCGGGATCATGTGGCAGGGCGTTGCCACCGGCAAGCTCGACGCGATGCTGTCGGCCTGGCTGCCGGTGACCCACGGTGACTACTGGGCGAAGAACAAGGACCAGGTGGTCGACTATGGCCCTAACTTCAAGGACGCGAAAATCGGCCTGATCGTGCCGGAGTACGTCAAGGCCAAGTCCCTCGAAGACCTGAAGACCGACGACTCCTTCAAGAAACGTATCGTCGGCATCGACGCCGGTTCAGGCGTGATGCTCAAGACCGAACAGGCCATCAAGGACTACGACCTGACCGGCTATCAACTCAAGGCCAGTTCCGGCGCCGGCATGATTGCCGAGCTGACCCGGGCCGAGAAAAAGAACGAGTCCATCGCCGTCACCGGTTGGGTGCCGCATTGGATGTTCGCCAAGTGGAAACTGCGCTTCCTGGAAGACCCGAAAGGCGTCTATGGCGCGGCTGAGACTGTAAACAGCATCGGCAGCAAGGAACTGGGCACCAAGGCGCCAGAAGTGGCTGAATTCCTGAAGAAGTTCCAGTGGGCTTCGAAGGACGAAATCGGTGAAGTCATGCTGGCAATCCAGGAAGGTGCCAAGCCGGAAGCCGCTGCCAAGGATTGGGTGGCCAAGCACCCGGACCGCGTGAAGGAGTGGACCGGCAAGTAATCGGCCCGGTCTGGCTGTTCCGAAAGCCGCATGACGTTGTGTCATGCGGTTTTTTTGTGCCTGCGATTCCTGACTCCTCCACGATTCCCTTGTGGGAGCGAGCTTGCTCGCGATGACGGCGCAACATTCAACAGAGATGCAAGCAGGCACACCGCTATCGCGAGCAAGCTCGCTCCCACAAGAGGGGCGATTGCGAAAATGTGCGGGAAACTGGCAAAACCGTCATGTCGTTCTAATACTAAGGTCGTCTGGAACCTGGCCTTGAGCCGCATAGAGTAGGGTCGTTCCAATTAAATCTGTGCTGCGAGGATAAAAACAATGAACGACAGCATTTACCTCTCGATTCAAAACAGCCCGCGCTTCAAGGAGCTGGTGAGAAAAAGGGAAAGGTTCGCCTGGATTCTCTCGGCGATCATGCTAGGGCTGTACTCCGGCTTCATCCTTCTGATTGCTTATGGACCGCACATTCTCGGGGCAAAGATCACGCCCGAGTCCACCATTACCTGGGGTATTCCCATCGGCGTCGGCCTGATTATCTCGGCCTTCATCCTGACCGGTATCTATGTGCGACGTGCCAATGGCGAGTTCGACGACCTGAACAATGCGATTCTCAAGGAGGCTCAGCAATGATCCGGCGTCTAATGGCTCTATTGAGCATCGCAGCGTTTGCCCCGGGCGCCTGGGCGGCTGAAGCCCTGACCGGTGCCGTGCAGAAGCAACCCCTCAACGTTTCCGCGATTGTCATGTTCGTGGCCTTCGTCGGCGCGACCCTGTGCATCACCTACTGGGCGTCCAAGCGCAACAAGTCGGCCTCCGACTACTATGCGGCAGGCGGGCGGATCACCGGTTTCCAGAATGGCCTGGCGATTGCCGGTGACTACATGTCGGCGGCGTCCTTCCTGGGGATTTCCGCGCTGGTGTTCGCTTCCGGCTATGACGGCCTGATCTACTCCATCGGCTTCCTGGTGGGCTGGCCGATCATTCTGTTCCTGATCGCCGAACGCCTGCGTAACCTGGGCAAGTACACCTTTGCCGACGTGGCGTCCTATCGCCTCGGGCAAACCCAGATCCGCAGCCTGTCCGCTTGCGGCTCTCTGGTGGTGGTGGCGTTCTACCTGATCGCGCAAATGGTCGGTGCCGGCAAGCTGATCCAGCTGCTGTTTGGCCTGGACTACCACGTTGCGGTGATCCTGGTCGGTATCCTGATGTGCCTCTACGTGTTGTTCGGCGGCATGCTGGCGACCACTTGGGTTCAGATCATCAAGGCCGTGCTGTTGCTGTCCGGTGCTTCGTTCATGGCCTTGATGGTCATGAAGCACGTCGGCTTCGACTTCAACATGCTGTTTGCCGAGGCGGTCAAGGTTCACCCTAAAGGCGAGGCGATCATGAGTCCTGGCGGCCTGGTGAAGGATCCGATCTCGGCCTTCTCCCTGGGCTTGGCGCTGATGTTCGGTACCGCTGGCCTGCCACACATCCTGATGCGCTTCTTCACCGTGAGCGACGCCAAGGAAGCGCGCAAGAGCGTGCTGTATGCCACTGGCTTCATCGGCTACTTCTACATCCTGACCTTCATCATCGGCTTTGGCGCGATCCTGCTGGTCAGCACCAATCCGGCGTTCAAGGACGCGGCGGGTGCCTTGCTGGGTGGCAACAACATGGCGGCGGTGCACCTGGCCAACGCGGTAGGCGGGAGCATCTTCCTGGGCTTCATCTCGGCGGTGGCGTTCGCGACCATCCTGGCTGTGGTGGCGGGCCTGACCCTGGCCGGCGCCTCGGCGGTGTCCCATGACCTCTATGCCAGCGTGATCAAGAAAGGCAAGGCCAACGAGAAGGACGAGATCCGTGTCTCGAAAATCACCACCATTGCCCTGGCAGTGCTGGCGATTGGCTTGGGCATCCTGTTCGAGAAGCAGAACATCGCGTTCATGGTGGGCCTGGCGTTCTCCATCGCGGCGAGCTGCAACTTCCCGGTATTGCTGCTTTCGATGTACTGGAAGAAGCTGACCACCCGTGGCGCCATGATCGGCGGCTGGCTGGGCCTGGTCAGTGCGGTTGGCCTGATGATCCTCGGCCCGACCATCTGGGTGCAGATCATGGGTCACGAGAAGGCGATCTTCCCGTATGAATACCCGGCGCTGTTCTCGATGATGATCGCGTTCATCGGCATCTGGTTCTTCTCCATCACCGACAAGTCGGCTGAAGGCGCCAACGAGCGGGCGCTGTTCTTCCCGCAGTTCGTGCGTTCGCAGACTGGCCTTGGGGCGAGTGGGGCGGTTAATCACTGAGGCAGCGGCAAGCTGCAAGTTGAGAGCTTCAAGTTGAAGCGTTGCGTTTGAAGAGATACCCCGGTCGAGAGGCCGGGGTATTTTTTGGTTCTTCACGGATTCGTGGGGAAGAGAAGATTGACAGTCAGGGTTTAGGTAAATTGGAAGGTACCACCCAAACCAATTCCTGCCCCCTGCTGTCGACATGCATCCTATTGACCTTGCTTCGTTTTTTCCAGGCTATTACATCGCCTCTTCGATCTCTGCTCCCAAACTTTTGCAGCTGACCCTCGAACCCTGCGCCACGGTCATGCCGTTATGCGGTCGATGCCAGCAGCCCTGTCCCCTGATTCATGATCGGCGCTTGCGTCGAGTTCGAGACCGAGACCTGTTCGATCAACCGGTCCTGCTGCTGATACCTATGCGACGACTCGATTGCCTGAACTGTGGTCGGGTCAATGAGCACATTGATTGGTTGGCACCTTTCGCCCGGATGACGCAGCGCCTGGTCAACTGGATCGAGGTGTTGACGCTGATTTTACCTATTGCTCATGTGCGTCAATTAACCGGGCTCCATTGGCAGTCAATCAAGGATGTCGACAAGCGGCGCCTGGAGCGCAACGTCGCAGCCTTCGATCCCGGTAACGTGAAGCGCTTGGTCATGGATGAGTTCGCCCTGCACAAGGGGCACCGTTATGCGACGGTGATCATGGATGCTGACCGCAAGCGTGTGCTCTGGGTGGGTAAAGGCAATAGCCGAGAATCCATACGCCCGTTTTTCCAAGCCTTGGGCCAACAGTGTCAACAGATTGAAGCGGTGGCCATGGACATGAACACAGCCTTCGACTTGGAAGTGAAGCTCCATTGCCCGCAAGCCGAGGTGGTATACGACCTTTTCCACGTGGTGGCTCGTTATGGGCGTGATGTCGTGGATCGTATCCGGGTCGATCAGGCTAACGCTCTACGCCATGACAAACCCGCCCGTAAGGTGGTTAAGCAAAGTCGCTGGCTATTGTTGCGCAACAAGGAAAACCTCAAGGCTGAACAGCAAGTGCATCTCGACGAGCTGCTGGCCGCCAACCAGCCGCTGTCGACAGTCTATCTGCTCAAGGATGCCCTCAAGGATATTTGGTACGCACCCAGCGTTTGGGAAGGTTGGAGGCGCTGGCGAGCGTGGCAGAAACTGGTGACGCAAAGCGGATTACAGCCTCTGATACGCTTTGCCAAAAATCTCAGGAAATATTTGAGAGGGATCTTGGCTAGCGCTCGGTTCGCCATGCACACAAGCCTGCTGGAAGGGGTCAACAACAAGATAAAAGTCATCAAGAGGATGGCTTATGGCTTCCGGGACACGGCCTATTTCTTCTTGAAAATCAAGGCCGCCTTCCCCGGAAAACCGTGAAGAACCTATTTTTTTGGGCCGGGTTTGTGGGTGGCTGGCCTGCCGCTATCGCGAGCAAGCTCGCTCCCACAGGGGGATCCAGTGAGCACAAGTTTGGGGCTCATAACAGGCCAACTGTGGGAGCGAGCTTGCTCGCGATGGCGTCGGGTCTGCCAATGCGGCTTCTGGATCAGATAAAACAGGCATAAACAAAACAGCCCCCGCTCTTATATAAGAAGCGGGGGCTGTTTCGCTGGAGTCAGGCGCCTATTGCAAGGCAAGCCTTACTTGCGGTCTTCCAGCTTGGTGATGTCGCGCGACTCGTAGCCGGTGTACAGCTGGCGTGGACGGCCGATCTTGTACGGGCTGGAGAGCATTTCCTTCCAGTGGGAGATCCAGCCGACGGTCCGCGCCAGGGCGAAGATCACGGTGAACATGCTGGTTGGAATGCCGATCGCCTTGAGGATGATCCCCGAGTAGAAGTCGACGTTCGGGTACAGCGAGCGCTCGATGAAGTACGGATCGGTCAGGGCGATCTCTTCCAGGCGCATGGCCAGTTCGAGTTGCGGATCGTTCTTGATCCCCAGTTCCTTGAGCACTTCGTCGCAGGTCTGCTTCATGACGGTGGCGCGTGGGTCGCGGTTCTTGTAGACCCGGTGACCGAAGCCCATCAACTTGAACGGATCGTTCTTGTCCTTGGCCTTGGCGATGAACTTGTCGATGTTCGAGACATCGCCGATTTCATCGAGCATGGTCAGTACCGCTTCGTTCGCGCCACCGTGGGCAGGGCCCCAGAGCGCGGCGATACCGGCGGCGATACAGGCGAACGGGTTGGCACCCGACGAACCGGCCAGGCGCACGGTGGACGTGGACGCGTTCTGCTCGTGGTCGGCGTGGAGGATGAAGATCCGGTCCATGGCCTTGGCGAGCACCGGGCTGATCGGTTTGATCTCGCACGGGGTGTTGAACATCATATGCAGGAAGTTCTCTGCATAGGTCAGGTCGTTGCGCGGGTACATCATGGGCTGGCCCATGGAGTACTTGTAGACCATGGCTGCCAGGGTCGGCATCTTCGCCACCAGGCGGATCGCGGAGATTTCGCGATGCTGGGGGTTATTGATGTCCAGGGAGTCGTGGTAGAAGGCCGAGAGAGCGCCGACAACGCCGCACATGACGGCCATCGGATGGGCATCGCGACGGAAGCCGTTGAAGAAAGTCTTCAACTGTTCGTGAACCATGGTGTGGTTCTTCACGGTGCTGACGAACTGGGCCTTCTGCTCTGCGGTCGGCAGTTCGCCGTTGAGCAGCAGGTAGCAGGTTTCCAGGTAGTCCGATTTTTCAGCCAGTTGCTCGATCGGGTAGCCGCGGTGCAGCAGGATGCCGTTGTCGCCGTCGATATAGGTGATTTTCGACTCGCACGAGGCGGTCGACATGAAACCCGGGTCAAAGGTGAAACGGCCCGTGGCCGTCAGGCCCCGTACGTCGATTACATCGGGACCAACGGTGCCGGTTAAAATGGGCAGCTCGACGGGGGCTGCGCCCTCGATGATCAACTGCGCTTTTTTGTCAGCCATGTGGCCTCCTATTAATGCTTGGAATCATCAGACAGACCCCCCACGCAGGGCCCGCACCACTATAGTGAGATAAATCCGAATGTCAATTTGCCTAAAGTCTTGCTCCAGAAGGCTTTAACCGGACTTTTTCCGCGAAATTACCTGCCGTTTACGCCTTTTGCCGCGTATGTGCAATGCGCTATTAGGGGAAGGTGAACGCGTTGTCATTAGTAGCCTAACTGTCTATACTCGGCCACCGACCGCCAGGGGCTTTTGGGCCTGCTTTCTTGGGGGTCGTCACTCCCTGGGTGGTGAGTACCTGACCAGTGCGCGCCCCAACAACTTTGCCCTGATTGTTAGGGGCTCTTCAGTGTGAAAAAAAAGCCGTGAAAAGCCAACGACCTGTAAACCTAGACCTAAGGACCATCAAACTCCCAGTCACTGCTTACACGTCCATTCTTCACCGTATTTCCGGTGTCATCCTCTTCGTCAGCCTGGCCATCATGCTTTATGCATTGGACAAGTCGCTCGATTCGGAAGAAGGCTTCGGTCAGGTGAAAGCGTGTCTGACCAGTCCGCTAGCCAAGCTAGTGATTTGGGGCATCCTGTCCGCCTTGCTGTATCACCTGGTAGCCGGCGTGCGCCACTTGATCATGGACATGGGCATCGGTGAGACGCTGGAAGGCGGCAAGCTGGGCTCGAAAATCGTTATCGCCGTTTCCGTGGTGGTAATCGTTCTGGCAGGAGTCTGGATATGGTAACCAACGTCACGAACCTCTCGCGTTCGGGCCTCTATGACTGGATGGCGCAGCGTGTGTCTGCGGTCGTTCTCGCGGCTTATTTCATTTTCCTGATCGGATATGTCGTAGCCAACCCCGGCCTGGGCTATGCCCAATGGCATGAACTGTTTGCAAACAACTGGATGCGTATCTTCAGTCTGCTGGCGCTTGTCGCACTGGGCGCTCACGCCTGGGTCGGCATGTGGACCATCGCGACCGACTACCTGACGCAGATGGCGTTCGGCAAGTCGGCGACTGCCGTACGTTTCCTCTTCCAGGCAGTATGCGGCGTTGCGATGTTCGCTTACTTCGTCTGGGGTGTGCAGATTCTCTGGGGTATCTGATTCATGGCTAACATTCCAACGATTTCTTTCGACGCCATCATCATTGGTGGTGGCGGTGCCGGCATGCGCGCAGCGCTGCAACTGGCACAGGGCGGTCACAAGACTGCCGTGATCACCAAGGTTTTCCCGACGCGTTCGCACACTGTTTCCGCCCAGGGCGGCATCACCTGCGCCATCGCTTCGGCCGACCCGAACGATGACTGGCGCTGGCACATGTACGATACCGTCAAGGGTTCCGACTACATCGGTGACCAGGACGCTATCGAATACATGTGTCAGGAAGGCCCGGCTGCCGTTTTCGAGCTGGACCACATGGGCCTGCCGTTCTCGCGTACCGAAACCGGCCGCATCTACCAGCGTCCGTTCGGTGGCCAGTCCAAGGACTACGGCAAGGGCGGCCAGGCTGCGCGTACTTGCGCGGCGTCCGACCGTACCGGTCACGCACTGCTGCACACCCTTTATCAGGGCAACCTGAAAGCGGGCACCACGTTCCTGAACGAGTACTACGCGGTTGACCTGGTGAAGAACCAGGACGGCGCGTTCGTCGGTGTGATCGCGATCTGCATCGAAACCGGCGAAACCACCTACATCCGCGCCAAGGCCACCGTACTGGCGACTGGCGGTGCAGGCCGTATCTACGCATCCACCACCAACGCCCTGATCAACACCGGTGACGGCGTCGGCATGGCCCTGCGTGCTGGCGTGCCGGTACAAGACATCGAAATGTGGCAGTTCCACCCGACCGGCATCGCCGGCGCCGGGGTACTGGTCACCGAAGGTTGCCGTGGTGAAGGCGGTTACCTGATCAACAAGCACGGCGAGCGTTTCATGGAGCGTTATGCGCCGAACGCCAAGGACCTGGCCGGTCGTGACGTCGTGGCTCGTTCGATGGTTAAAGAGATCATCGCCGGCAACGGTTGTGGCCCGAATGGCGACCACGTGATGCTCAAGCTCGATCACCTGGGCGAGGAAGTGCTGCACAGCCGCCTGCCAGGTATCTGCGAACTGTCGAAGACTTTCGCTCACGTCGACCCAGTCGTTGCGCCGGTTCCAGTAGTTCCAACCTGCCACTATATGATGGGCGGCGTTGCCACCAACATTCATGGCCAGGCAATCACCCAGAACGCCGAAGGCGTGGACGAAATCATCCCTGGCTTGTTCGCCGTGGGTGAAGTCGCTTGCGTATCGGTACACGGTGCCAACCGCCTGGGCGGCAACTCGCTGCTCGACCTGGTGGTCTTCGGTCGCGCTGCCGGCCTGCACCTGGAAAAAGCGCTGACCGACGGTATCGAATACCGCGACGCCAGCGACACCGACATCGATGTGGCCTTGAAGCGTCTGGCTGGCCTCAACGAGCGTACCGAAGGCGAAGACGTCGCCACCCTGCGTCGCGAGCTGCAAAGCTGCATGCAGAACTACTTCGGTGTGTTCCGTACCGGCGAATACATGCAGAAGGGTATCGCCCAGCTCGCACAATTGCGTGAACGAATCGCCAACGTGAAGATCAACGATAAGTCGCAGGCGTTCAACACTGCCCGTATCGAAGCGCTGGAGCTGCAGAACCTGCTGGAAGTGGCCGAAGCCACCGCCATCGCCGCAGAAGTGCGCAAAGAGTCCCGTGGTGCCCACGCCCGCGAAGACTTCGAAGACCGTGACGACGAAAACTGGCTGTGCCACACCTTGTACTTCCCGGGTGAAAAACGCGTCGCCAAGCGTGCCGTGAACTTCTCGCCGAAGACTGTTCCGACTTTCGAACCAAAAGTCCGGACTTATTAAGGGTGACCGCTATGTTGCAAGTCAGTGTTTATCGCTACAACCCTGATCAGGACGCCGCGCCGTTCATGCAGGACTTCCAGGTCGATACCGGTGGTAAAGACCTGATGGTGCTGGACGTGCTGGCCTTGATCAAAGAGCAGGACGAAGGTTTCTCCTATCGTCGCTCGTGCCGCGAGGGCGTTTGCGGCTCCGACGGCATGAACATCAACGGCAAGAACGGCCTGGCCTGCATCACGCCGCTGTCGGCCGTGGTCAAGGGCAACAAGCTGATCGTTCGCCCGTTGCCAGGTTTGCCGGTCATCCGTGACCTGGTCGTCGATATGAGCATCTTCTACAAGCAATACGAGAAGGTGAAGCCATTCCTGCAGAACGACACGCCGGCTCCGGCCATCGAGCGTCTGCAGTCCCCTGAAGAGCGTGAAAAGCTCGACGGTCTGTACGAGTGCATCCTGTGCGCCTGCTGCTCGACCTCGTGCCCATCGTTCTGGTGGAACCCGGACAAGTTCCTGGGCCCGGCCGCCCTGCTGCAAGCGTACCGCTTCCTGGCAGACAGCCGTGACACCAAGACGTCCGAGCGTCTGGCCGCACTGGATGACCCGTTCAGCGTATTCCGCTGCCGCGGGATCATGAACTGCGTCAACGTCTGCCCGAAAGGCCTGAACCCGACTAAGGCCATCGGTCACGTACGTAACATGCTGCTGCAAAACGGCGTGTGATTCAGCTGCTGTACCCGTAGAACCGCTGTACCCGTAGAGGCGAGGGCGTGGGCTTCAACCCACGTCCTGGCTATAACCAGAACAGCCGCTCACAAAGCGGCGGTTCTTATTTTGAAGAAATGAGACAAGCAGGGGCATCCGGGCTGGTACCCGGACTATCAGCGTGATCCTAAGTGGCTTGTTTTAGTCGCTGCACTCGGACTTCTGCAAGTTTGCTCGGTGTTTTCGCCGGTGGTGTTCCCCTAATCGAGGGTGACCAAGCATGCAAGAAAGCGTGATGCAGCGCATGTGGAACAGTGCCCACCTCTCCGGTGGTAACGCTGCCTATGTGGAAGAGCTCTACGAGCTCTACCTGCACGACCCTAACGCTGTGCCAGAAGAATGGCGCACCTACTTTCAGAAGTTGCCGGCTGACGGTAACTCTGCCACCGATGTTTCGCACTCGACGATTCGCGATCATTTCGTGCTGCTGGCAAAGAACCAGCGCCGCGCCCAACCGGTGTCTGCCGGCAGCGTGAGCTCCGAGCATGAGAAGAAGCAAGTTGAAGTGCTGCGACTGATCCAGGCCTACCGGATGCGAGGCCACCAGGCAGCCCAGCTTGACCCGCTGGGGCTGTGGCAGCGTCCTGCACCTGCAGACCTGTCGATCACTCACTACGGCTTGACCAATGCCGATCTTGATACGACCTTCCGTGCCGGCGACCTGTTCATCGGCAAAGAGGAAGCGAGCCTACGCGAAATTCACGAAGCGTTGCAGCAGACATATTGCCGCACCATCGGCGCTGAATTCACGCACATCACCGATTCCGAGCAGCGCCAGTGGTTCCAGCAGCGTCTGGAAAGCGTTCGTGGCCGTCCGACGTACTCCGCCGACATCAAGAGCCACTTGCTCGAGCGCGTCACCGCCGGTGAAGGCCTGGAGAAATACCTGGGTACCAAATACCCGGGCACCAAGCGTTTCGGCCTGGAAGGCGGCGAAAGCCTGATTCCGATGCTCGACGAGCTGATCCAGCGTTCCGGTTCCTACGGCACCAAGGAAGTCGTCATCGGCATGGCCCACCGTGGTCGCCTGAACGTACTGGTCAACACCTTCGGCAAGAACCCGCGCGAGCTGTTCGACGAGTTCGAAGGCAAGAAGAAGGTCGAGCTGGGCTCCGGTGACGTGAAGTACCACCAGGGCTTCTCGTCCAACGTGATGACCACCGGCGGCGAAGTCCACCTGGCCATGGCGTTCAACCCGTCCCACCTGGAAATCGTTTCCCCGGTGGTCGAGGGCTCCGTCCGTGCCCGCCAGGATCGTCGCAACGATCCGACCGGCGAGAAGGTGCTGCCGATCTCCATCCACGGTGACGCGGCATTCGCCGGTCAAGGCGTGGTCATGGAAACCTTCCAGATGTCGCAGACCCGCGGTTTCAAGACCGGCGGTACCGTGCACATCGTGATCAACAACCAGGTCGGCTTCACCATCAGCAACCCGCTGGACTCGCGCTCCACCGAGTACGCAACCGACGTCGCGAAAATGATCCAGGCGCCGATTCTCCATGTGAATGGCGATGACCCGGAAGCCGTGCTGTTCGTGACCCAGTTGGCCATCGACTACCGCATGCAGTACAAGCGCGACGTGGTCATCGACCTGGTCTGCTACCGTCGTCGCGGCCACAACGAGGCCGACGAGCCAAGTGGCACCCAGCCGCTGATGTACCAGCAGATCGCCAAGCAGCGCACCACCCGTGAGCTGTATGCCGATCGCCTGACCCAGAGCGGTGTCCTGGATGCCGCGCGCGTCCAGGAAAAAGTCGATGAATATCGCAACGCCCTGGACAACGGCCTGCACGTTGTAAAAAGCCTGGTCAAAGAGCCGAACAAAGAGCTGTTCGTAGACTGGCGTCCGTACCTGGGCCACGCCTGGACTGCTCGTCACGACACGCGCTTCGACCTCAAGACCTTGCAGGAACTGTCCGCCAAGCTGCTGGAAATCCCGGAAGGCTTCGTGGTCCAGCGCCAGGTCGCGAAGATCTACGAAGACCGCCAGAAGATGCAAGCCGGCGGCCTGCCGATCAACTGGGGCTACGCCGAAACCATGGCGTACGCGACCCTGGCGTTCGAAGGTCACCCGATCCGCATCACCGGCCAGGACGTAGGCCGCGGCACTTTCTCGCACCGCCACGCGGCGCTGCACAACCAGAAAGACGCCAGCACCTACATCCCGCTGCAACACCTGTACAAAGGCCAGCCACGTTTCGACCTGTACGATTCGCTGCTGTCCGAGGAAGCCGTCCTGGCGTTCGAATATGGCTACTCCACCACCGAGCCGAATGCGCTGGTGATCTGGGAAGCCCAGTTCGGCGACTTCGCCAACGGTGCCCAGGTGGTTGTCGACCAGTTCATCACCAGCGGCGAGCACAAGTGGGGTCGTCTCTGCGGCCTGACTATGTTGCTGCCACACGGTTATGAAGGGCAGGGGCCGGAGCACTCGTCGGCACGTCTGGAACGCTACCTGCAGCTGTGCGCCGAGCACAACGTCCAGGTTTGCGTACCGACCACCCCGGCGCAGATCTACCACCTGCTGCGTCGCCAGGTCATCCGTCCGCTGCGCAAGCCGCTGATCGTGCTGACACCGAAGTCGCTGCTGCGTCACAAGCTGGCAATTTCCACGCTTGAAGACCTGGCCGAAGGCTCGTTCCAGACCGTCATTTCGGAAATCGATACCCTGGACGCGGCGAAGGTGACTCGCCTGATCCTGTGCAGCGGCAAGGTCTACTACGACCTGCTGGAAAAACGTCGTGCCGAAGGCCGCGAAGACATCGCCATCGTGCGTATCGAGCAGCTTTATCCGTTCCCGGAAGAGGACCTGATGGAGGCCATCGCGCCTTACACCAACCTCACCCACGTGGTGTGGTGTCAGGAAGAACCGATGAACCAAGGCGCGTGGTACAGCAGCCAGCATCACCTGCGTCGCAGCATCGGCAACCATAACAAGGCCCTGGGCCTGGAATATGCCGGCCGTGATGCTTCCGCTGCACCTGCGTGTGGTTATGCGTCGATGCACGCCGAGCAGCAGGAAAAACTGCTGCAAGATGCTTTCACTGTTTAACGCCTTCGCGCTGACTGAAACCGAATTTTAAGGACCCACAGATAATGGCTATCGAAATCAAAGCCCCGTCATTCCCGGAATCGGTTGCCGATGGCACCGTTGCCACCTGGCACAAGAAACCAGGCGAGGCCGTCAAGCGTGACGACCTGATCGTCGACATCGAGACCGACAAGGTCGTGCTGGAAGTATTGGCCGAAGCTGACGGCGTACTGGGCGCAATCGTTGCCGAAGAAGGCGCCACCGTTCTGTCGAACCAGGTCCTGGGCTCGATCGAAGAGGGCGGCGCTGCTGCCGCCGCTCCAGCCGCCGCTGCTGCTCCGGCTGCCGCTCAGGCCGCTGCGCCTGCCGCTTCGGGCGAAGACGATCCAGTCGCCGCTCCAGCTGCTCGCAAGCTGGCTGAAGAGAATGGCATCAACATCGCTTCCGTTGCCGGCACCGGCAAGGGTGGTCGTGTGACCAAGGAAGACGTGGTTGCAGCCGTTGCCGCCAAGAAAGCCGCTCCAGCCGCCGCACCGGCCAAGCCAGCCGCGCCTGCCGCTTCCGCGCCAGTGTTCGCTGCCGGTGACCGCGTTGAGAAACGCGTTCCGATGACCCGCCTGCGTGCCAAGGTTGCCGAGCGTCTGGTTGAAGCCCAGTCGAACATGGCGATGCTGACCACGTTCAACGAAGTCGACATGACCGAAGTCATGGCCCTGCGTTCGAAGTACAAGGACCTGTTCGAGAAGTCCCACAACGGCGTACGCCTGGGCTTCATGTCGTTCTTCGTCAAGGCTGCCACCGAAGCGCTGAAACGCTTCCCGGCCGTCAACGCGTCGATCGACGGTTCCGACATCGTCTACCACGGCTACGCCGACATCGGTGTCGCGGTTTCCAGCGACCGTGGCCTGGTGGTTCCGGTCCTGCGCAACGCCGAGCTGATGAGCCTGGCCGAAATCGAAGGCGGCATCGCCACCTTCGGCAAGAAGGCCCGTGACGGCAAGCTGTCCATCGAAGAGATGACCGGCGGTACGTTCACCATCACCAACGGTGGTACATTCGGTTCGATGATGTCGACCCCGATCGTCAACCCGCCACAAGCGGCTATCCTGGGCATGCACAACATCCTGCAGCGTCCGATGGCGATCAACGGTCAGGTCGTGATTCGTCCGATGATGTACCTGGCGCTGTCCTACGATCACCGCCTGATCGACGGCAAAGAAGCCGTGACGTTCCTGGTCACCATCAAGAACCTGCTGGAAGATCCGGCTCGTCTGCTCCTGGATATTTAAAAAAGCAGCTGCAAGCTGCAAGTGGCAAGCCGCGAGCTCAGAGCGAGCGAGTACGGCTTTCAACTTGCAGCTTGCGGCTTGAAGCTTGCAGCTAAAAGGAATCTTTTATGACTCAGAAATTCGACGTGGTAGTGATTGGTGCGGGCCCTGGCGGCTACGTAGCGGCCATCAAGGCTGCGCAACTGGGCCTTTCCACTGCCTGCATCGAGAAATACACCGACAAGGAAGGCAAACAGGCCTTGGGCGGTACTTGCCTGAACGTCGGTTGCATTCCATCCAAGGCGCTGCTGGACAGCTCCTGGAAGTACAAGGAAGCCAAGGAAAGCTTCAACGTTCACGGTATCTCTACCGGTGAAGTGAAGATGGACGTTGCCGCGATGGTTGGCCGCAAGGCTGGCATCGTCAAGAACCTGACCAGCGGTGTTGCCACCCTGTTCAAGGCCAACGGCGTCACCTCCATCGAAGGCCACGGCAAGTTGCTGCTGGGCAAGAAAGTCGAAGTGACCAAGCCTGATGGCTCGGTTGAAGTGATCGAGGCCGAAAACGTCATCCTGGCGCCAGGCTCGCGTCCGATCGACATCCCGCCTGCTCCAGTCGACCAGAACGTGATCGTCGATTCCACCGGTGCCCTGGAATTCCAGTCCGTGCCAAAACGCCTGGGCGTGATCGGCGCTGGCGTGATCGGTCTCGAGCTGGGTTCGGTATGGTCGCGCCTGGGTTCGCAAGTGACCGTGCTCGAAGCCCTCGACACATTCCTGATGGCCGCTGACACCGCGGTTTCCAAGGAAGCACTGAAGACCCTGACCAAGCAAGGCCTGGACATCAAGCTGGGTGCCCGTGTGACCGGTTCCAAGGTCAACGGTGAAGAAGTCGTGGTGAACTACACCGACGCCAACGGCGAACAGACCATCACCTTCGACAAGTTGATCGTTGCGGTCGGCCGTCGTCCAGTGACCACCGACCTGCTGTCCGCCGATTGCGGCGTGGAAATCGACGAGCGCGGTTTCATCGCGGTCGATGACCATTGCGCAACCGCCGTACCGGGCGTCTTCGCCATCGGTGACGTGGTTCGCGGCATGATGCTGGCCCACAAGGCTTCCGAAGAAGGCATCATGGTTGTCGAGCGCATCAAGGGCCACAAGGCCCAGATGAACTACGACCTGATCCCATCGGTTATCTACACCCACCCGGAAATCGCATGGGTCGGTAAAACCGAGCAGGCCTTGAAAGCCGAAGGCGTTGAAGTTAACGTCGGCACCTTCCCGTTCGCCGCCTCCGGCCGTGCCATGGCAGCCAACGATACCGGTGGTTTCGTGAAAGTCATCGCCGACGCCAAGACGGATCGCGTGTTGGGCGTTCACGTCATTGGCCCAAGCGCTGCCGAGCTGGTACAGCAAGGCGCGATCGGTATGGAATTCGGCACCAGCGCTGAAGACCTGGGCATGATGGTCTTCTCCCATCCGACCCTGTCCGAAGCCTTGCACGAAGCGGCCCTGGCCGTGAATGGCGGCGCCATCCACGTGGCCAACCGCAAGAAGCGTTAACAGATAATAAGAAACCACGGCGGTATGGCCCGTCGCGAGCCTTGCGAGCAAGACTCACCGCGGAATATCCGCTGGACGCAGCCTTGCGTAGTGGTACCGGTACACCGGAACGCTACGCAAGCAGCAGTCACAGGTGGTGCGGCACCACAACGGTGCAGCACCGAATGCGCAGTACCTAACGAAGACGGTAATAAGCATGAATCTTCACGAGTATCAGGGTAAGCAGCTGTTCGCTGAGTACGGCCTGCCAGTATCCACCGGCTACGCTGTAGACACCCCGGAAGCGGCAGCAGAAGCTTGCGACAAAATCGGCGGCAGCGAATGGGTTGTCAAAGCCCAGGTTCACGCCGGTGGTCGCGGTAAAGCGGGCGGCGTCAAGCTGGTTCGCAGCAAAGAAGACGCCAAAGCCTTCGCACAGCAGTGGCTGGGCAAGCGTCTGGTGACTTACCAGACCGACGCCAACGGTCAGCCAGTCACCAAGATCCTGGTTGAATCGTGCACTGATATCGCTAAAGAGCTGTACCTGGGCGCTGTCGTTGACCGTTCGAGCCGCCGTATCGTGTTCATGGCTTCCACCGAAGGTGGCGTGGACATCGAGAAAATCGCTCACGACACCCCTGAGAAAATCCTCAAGGCCACCATCGATCCACTGGTTGGCGCACAGCCATTCCAGGGTCGCGAGCTGGCATTCCAGCTGGGCCTGGAAGGCAAGCAGGTCACTCAATTCGCCAAGATCTTCGTAGGTCTGGCCAAGCTGTTCCAGGACCACGACCTGGCACTGCTGGAAGTGAACCCGCTGGTAATCAAGGCCGACGGCGACCTGCACTGCCTCGATGCCAAGATCAACATCGACGCCAACGCCATGTACCGTCAGCCTAAGCTGAAGACTTTCCACGATCCGTCGCAAGACGATCCGCGCGAAGCGCACGCTGCCAAGTTCGAACTGAACTACGTAGCCCTGGAAGGCAACATCGGTTGCATGGTCAACGGCGCTGGCCTGGCCATGGGTACCATGGACATCGTCAACCTGCACGGCGGCAAGCCAGCCAACTTCCTCGACGTGGGCGGCGGTGCTACCAAGGAACGCGTGACCGAAGCGTTCAAGATCATCCTGTCCGACACCAACGTCGCTGCAGTACTGGTCAACATCTTCGGCGGCATCGTTCGCTGCGACATGATTGCCGAAGGCATCATCGGCGCCGTGAAAGAAGTCGGCGTGAAAATCCCGGTTGTTGTTCGCCTCGAAGGCAACAACGCTGAGCTGGGCGCTAAAGTACTGGCAGAAAGCGGTTTGAACATCATCGCTGCTACCAGCCTGACCGACGCTGCTCAACAAGTCGTTAAAGCTGCGGAGGGCAAATAATGAGCGTCCTGATCAACAAAGACACCAAGGTTATCTGCCAGGGTATTACCGGTTCGCAAGGTAGTTTCCACACCCAGCAAGCCATCGAATACGGCACCAAGATGGTTGGCGGCGTAACACCGGGCAAAGGCGGCACCGAGCACCTGGGCCTGCCTGTCTTCAACACCGTGAAAGACGCTGTAGCTGCCACTGGCGCCACCGCCAGCGTGATCTACGTTCCAGCTCCTTTCTGCAAGGATTCCATCCTTGAAGCAGCGTTCGGCGGCATCAAGCTGATCGTTTGCATCACCGAAGGCATCCCGACCATCGACATGCTGGAAGCCAAGGTCAAGTGCGACGAGCTGGGTATCACCCTGATCGGCCCTAACTGCCCAGGCGTGATCACTCCAGGCGAATGCAAGATCGGCATCATGCCAGGTCACATTCACTTGCCAGGCAAGGTCGGTATCGTTTCCCGTTCCGGCACCCTGACCTACGAAGCTGTCAAGCAGACCACTGACGCCGGTTTCGGTCAGTCGACTTGCGTCGGCATCGGCGGTGACCCGATCCCGGGCTCCAACTTCATCGACATCCTGAAGCTGTTCCAGGAAGACCCGAAGACCGAAGCGATCGTCATGATCGGTGAGATCGGCGGTTCCGCTGAAGAAGAAGCCGCTGCCTACATCAAGGCAAACGTGACCAAGCCGGTTGTTTCCTACATTGCAGGTGTGACTGCTCCTCCGGGCAAGCGCATGGGCCATGCTGGCGCAATCATCTCTGGCGGCAAAGGCACTGCAGACGAGAAATTCGCTGCACTGCAAGACGCAGGCGTGAAAACCGTGCGTTCGCTGGCAGACATCGGCAAGGCCCTGGCCGAGCTGACTGGCTGGGAAATGAAGAAGTAAGCTTCGGCTGACTTTTTTGTTCCAGCAACAAAGGCCACCTTCGGGTGGCCTTTGTCGTTTCTGGCCCTATGCCTGTGCAGCTGCTCTACCTGGGTAATGTTGGACGGCTCTTGTGGCGAGGGAGCTTGCTCCCGCTCGGTGTAGGAGCTGTCGAGTGCAACGGGGCTGCGATCTTTCCACTGACAATTGAGTCCCAAGCAAAAGATCAAGATCAAAAGATCGCAGCCTTCGGCAGCTCCTACACGCAGCCCAGCGGGAGCAAGGGCATGAGTGCATTTCATGGTGGGAGCGAGCTTGCTCGCGATGACGGAATGACAGTCGCCAACCCTTTACATGCAAAAACGCGACACAGGGACGTCGCGCATCGGATAGTTTGCCCCTTTACAGTGCGTTTTATCGCCAAATTCGTTAGGCTAGCAGCCAATTTTGCGACCGCGGCCCACAAGGCAGCGACGCGCTAAACGGGTCGGTCCCATACGGATCGGACAGCATTTCCCTCACCCATAAGGGAAATCCCTCTCTAAATTCCGATTCAGTAGTGTGGTTTCCTTAATGAAAGTGTTGAAAGGCCAGGACATCCTGGCGCTTGGTTTCATGACATTTGCCCTGTTCGTCGGGGCCGGCAACATCATCTTCCCGCCTATCGTCGGTTTGCAATCCGGGCCTCATGTCTGGATGGCGGCGCTGGGCTTCTTGATCACAGCGGTAGGGTTGCCGGTGATCACGGTCGTCGCACTGGCCAAGGTCGGTGGTGCGATGGACGCCTTGAGCAGCCCGATCGGCAAGATTGCCGGTGGCTTGCTGGCCGCCGTATGCTACCTGGCGGTCGGTCCGCTGTTCGCCACGCCTCGAACCGCCACCGTATCGTTCGAAGTCGGTTTGGCGCCGTTGACCGGCGAGAGCCCGTTGGCGCTGTTCCTCTACAGCGCGGTGTACTTCCTGCTGGTGTTCTTCATATCGCTCTACCCGGGCCGCTTGCTGGATACCGTCGGACGTTTTCTCGCGCCGCTGAAAATCATCGCCCTGGCCGTGCTCGGTATTGCCGCTTTTGCCTTGCCAGCCGGCGATATCGGCGTGGCGACTCCCGAATACGTGGCGGCACCGTTCTCCCAAGGCTTCATCAATGGCTACCTGACCATGGATACCCTCGGCGCCCTGGTGTTCGGCATCGTCATCGTCAACGCCATCCGCTCCCGTGGCGTCGAGTCGCCGGCATTGATCACCCGTTACGCGATCATCGCCGGGCTGATCGCCGGGGTAGGGCTGGCCCTGGTCTACGTCAGCCTGTTCCGCCTGGGCTCGGGCAGTCATGAAGTGGCTGTGGGCGCGACCAACGGCGCCGCCGTGCTGCATGCCTACGTGCAGCACACGTTCGGCAGCCTGGGCAGCGGTTTCCTTGCGGTACTGATCTCCCTCGCATGCCTGGTAACGGCGGTCGGCCTGACCTGCGCCTGCGCGGAATACTTCAGCCGCGTCCTGCCGCTGTCCTACAAGACCCTGGTGGTGATCCTGGCGGCGTTCTCGCTGTTGGTATCCAACCTGGGCCTGACCAAGCTGATCGCGTTCTCGATTCCGGTCCTCACCGCGATCTACCCGCCGTGTATCGCCCTGGTGGCCCTGAGTTTCTGCAAGGATTTCTGGCACGAGCAAGGGCGCATCGTCGGCCCGGTGATGCTCGTTTCGTTCCTGTTCGGCCTGATCGATGCGCTCAAGGGCGCGGGGCTGGCGGACTGGATGCCGGCGCAACTCGCTCATCTGCCGCTCAGCGAGCAAGGCCTGGCGTGGCTGGTGCCTTCGGTCATGACCCTTGCGGTCGCGGTGGTGTGTGATCGGTTGCTGGGCAAGCGCAGCGAAGCGTTGGCTTAAGCGAAAACAGGCAGATCCACCGGCAAGAACCGAAATGCCCCGTATCAATCGATACGGGGCATTTTTTTTGGGCGGCAGTGTCTTTTTCCGTGGACTAACGTCGAAGCAGTGTCTTGAAAAACCTGCACAGAACCCTGTGGGAGCGAGCGTGCTCGCGATAGCGTCGGATCAGTCAGCGATGAGGTGGCTGATAGACGGCTATCGCGAGCAAGCTCGCTCCCACAGGTCTGCATTTCAAGACAAGTCTGGCTTTAGACGTCATGTTTTTAGACATACAGGAAATCGAATGTCATTCATCCAAGCCAACCTGATCCATCTGCTTGCCGCCGCCTGGTTCATCATCTGCTGGGCGGGCTATACCCGTTATGCCACTTGGAAGGCCCGCGACACGGCCTGCCTGGCCAGTGTCATGCACCTGTACCGCGAAGACTGGATGCGCCGCATGCTGCTGCGCGAAAACCGCATCGCCGATGCCAGCGTGATCGGCAACCTGGAGCGTAACGCGTCGTTTTTTGCCTCCAGTACGCTGATCATCCTGGCAGGCATCCTGACGGTACTCGGGGCGTCCGATCGGGCGGTGTCGCTGCTGGCGGACCTGCCACTGGTGCAGCAGGCCTCCCAAGGCATGGCGGAATTGAAGCTTCTGTGCCTGGCGCTGGTGTTCGTCTACGCGTTCTTCACGTTCAGTTGGTGCATGCGCCAATACAACTTCGCCGCGGTCCTGGTGGGATCGGCGCCGATGATCGGTGAGCGGCATGTGTCCGAGCAGGAGCGCAAGGCTTTTGCTTCAAGAGCCGCGCGGGTTATTTCCATGGCGGCCAACCAGTTCAACTTCGGCCTGCGTTCGTATTATTTCGGCATGACCATGTTGGCCTGGTTCGTCAGCCCCTGGTTATTCATGTTGATGAGTGCCGGTGTGGTTTTCGTGTTGTATCAGCGCGAGTTTCATTCGGATGTGCTGGATGTGATGGTCTATACGCCTACCGAAGCGCCAGCGCCCGAGGCAGGCAAGGAAGCGGCCTGACGGCGCAGCAACTTTCCTGAATGCCAGAGACAAGAAAACCCGCACCAGGCGGGTTTTCTTTTGCTGCTAAAACCGTATCAGTTGGTTTTAGGCGCGGTGGCAGGTGCTTGTTCCTGCTGGGCGGCGCTGTTCGATTCAGACTGAGCTTTGGCAGCTTCGGCGTTTTCTTTCGCCGCGTCGTTCACTTTATCCTGTGCTTTGTTCATGTCTTGCTGAGCTTGTTCAGCGTGTTGGTTGGCATCTTGAGCTTTGTCCTCGGATTTTTTATCGCAGGCGGCGAGACCGAGGGAGGCGGCCAACATCAAGGCAATAGCAAAAGTCTTACGCATGGGGTGTTTCTCCTTATGGATATAACTACTGGCCGTTTGAGCCGCGTCCCCGGGGTTAAGTTCCTCCTGAGTCATAGATATATAACTTGCCTGCGGATGGAACTTTATCGCGTACCTTGAGGGAGTATTGGATCGATGGCTGAAGATTCCGTTTTTGACCGCGCGACACGCTTTTTATCTGCGCTCAGGCACTGTCAGGTGTTGGGCTTGAAACTGCACAGCGCCAGTCGCGATGGATTAACCGTCGTGTTGCCTTACAGTCCGCAGATCATTGGCAACCCCCTGACGGGAATTGTCCATGGCGGGGCGTTGACCACCTTGATGGACACCGCCTGCGGCATGTCGACGTTGTGCGTGTTACCGCAGTTTGAAGTTTGTCCGACCCTGGACCTGCGTATCGACTACATGCACGCCGCCATGCCTGACAAAGCTATCTATGGCTTTGCCCAGTGCTATCGGATCACGCCGGACGTGATCTTCAGCCGCGGGTTTGCCTACCAGGACGATCCGGAGCACCCCATTGCCCATGTGGTCGGCACCTTCATGCGCCTGGGTGACAGCGCCCGGGGAATGAAAAAGGGCGGCCTGGCGGCTGCTGCGCAAAAACCATGACCGACATCACTGAGGCGCAACTGCGCCAGGCGTGTGAGCAGGGCGACGTCGGGCGGCTGCTGTCCTTGATTCCCTATGCGCAACTCATCGGCGTCGAATGCACGCGCCGGGGCGATGAATGGCTGTTTTGCCTGCCAGCCAATAAGGACAACATTGGTAACCCTTTACTGCCTGCTATCCATGGTGGGGTCATCGCCGGATTCATGGAGCTATCGGCCGCCGTTCATCTGCTGATCGCCACCCATGCGGCCGGTGTACCAAAGATCATCGATTTTTCCCTGGATTACCTGCGCGCCGGGCAGTTTCGCGATACTTATGCGAGGTGCCAGGTCTGGCGCCAAGGGCGGCGCGTGGCCAACGTCGCGATCACTGCCTGGCAGGAAGCTGAAGCCGAACCCATCGCCACTGCCCGGGCTCATTTCAAGATCCCGGCGCCCTCCAAGCCGGCCGGCTCTTGAAATCACCCGAGTTGCCCCCACCTTGTGGACATCCCGCCGCCAATCTCTGCGAGGCGGACACCACCATCCACTTGGAGTTTGATGACCATGAGCGTGGAAACTCAAAAGGAAACCCTGGGCTTCCAGACCGAGGTGAAGCAACTGCTGCACCTGATGATTCACTCGCTGTATTCGAATAAGGAAATTTTCCTCCGCGAGCTGATTTCGAACGCCTCCGACGCTGTCGACAAATTACGTTTCGAAGCGCTGTCCAAGCCAGAACTGCTGGAAGGCGGCGCCGAGCTGAAAATCCGTGTGAGCTTCGACAAGGACGCGAAAACCGTCACCCTCGAAGACAACGGTATCGGCATGAGCCGCGACGAGGTGATCACGCACCTGGGCACCATCGCCAAGTCCGGCACCGCTGATTTCATGAAGAACCTGTCCGGCGACCAGAAGAAAGATTCGCACCTGATCGGCCAGTTCGGCGTCGGTTTCTATTCCGCGTTCATCGTCGCCGACCACGTCGAAGTGTTCAGCCGCCGTGCCGGCCTCGCTGCGAGCGAAGGCGTGCACTGGTCGTCCAAGGGCGAGGGCGAGTTTGAAGTCGCGACCCTCGACAAGGCTGATCGCGGCACCCGCATCGTCCTGCACCTCAAGTCTGGTGAGGAAGAGTTCGCCGATGGTTGGCGGCTGCGCAACATCATCAAGAAATACTCCGACCATATCGCGCTGCCGATCGAGCTGCCGAAGGAAGTCACCGCGGCCGAAGGCGAAGAAAAGCCTGAAGTGGAATGGGAAACCGTCAACCGCGCCAGTGCCCTCTGGACTCGTCCACGCACTGAGATCAAGGACGAGGAATACCAGGAGTTCTACAAGCACATCGGTCATGACTACGAGAATCCGCTGAGCTGGAGCCATAACAAGGTCGAAGGCAAGCTGGAATACAGCTCGCTGCTGTACGTGCCGGCCCGCGCGCCGTTCGATCTGTACCAGCGCGAAGCGCCACGCGGCTTGAAGCTGTACGTGCAGCGTGTGTTCGTGATGGACCAGGCCGAATCGTTCCTGCCGCTGTACCTGCGCTTCATCAAGGGTGTGGTGGACTCCAACGACCTGTCGCTGAACGTTTCGCGGGAAATCCTGCAGAAAGATCCGATCATCGATTCCATGAAGTCAGCACTGACCAAGCGCGTGCTGGACATGCTGGAAAAACTGGCGAAGAACGAGCCTGAGCAGTACAAGGGCTTCTGGAAGAACTTCGGCCAGGTGATGAAGGAAGGCCCGGCCGAAGACTTCGCCAACAAGGAGAAGATCGCCGGCCTGCTGCGCTTTGCCTCGACCCAGGGCGACGACGGCGAGCAGATCGTTGGCCTGGCCGACTACCTGGCCCGCGCCAAGGAAGGCCAGGACAAGATCTATTACCTGACCGGCGAGACTTATGCACAGGTCAAGAACAGCCCGCACCTGGAAGTCTTCCGCAAGAAAGGCATCGAAGTGCTGCTGCTCACCGATCGCATCGACGAGTGGCTGATGAGCTACCTCAACGAATTCGACGGCAAGAGCTTCGTCGACGTGGCCCGTGGCGACCTGGACCTTGGCAACCTGGATTCGGAAGAAGACAAGAAGGCCGCCGAGGAAGTCGCCAAGAGCAAGGAAGGCCTGGTGGAGCGGATCAAGACTGCGTTGGGCGATGCCGTCAGCGAAGTACGGGTTTCCCACCGCCTGACCGATTCCCCGGCGATCCTGGCCATCGGTGAGCAGGACCTGGGGCTGCAAATGCGCCAGATCCTCGAAGCCAGCGGCCAGAAAGTCCCGGATTCCAAGCCGATCTTCGAGTTCAACCCGGCTCACCCGCTGGTGGAGAAGCTCGACAACGAGCAAAGCGAAGAGCGTTTTGGCGACCTGTCGCACATCCTCTTCGACCAGGCGGCCCTGGCGGCCGGCGACAGCCTGAAAGACCCGGCGGCCTATGTCCGTCGCCTGAACAAGCTGTTGGTTGAATTGTCAGCTTAATCACGTTGTAGGAAAAACCCGCTTCGGCGGGTTTTTTCATTTCCATTGTTTCGCCAAGGGGAAGTCAGCTATGAGTCAGATTACGGTTCGTTCGGTGGTGTATCAGCTCGATGGCCAAACCTATGAAAGCCGCCTGGCCTTCGATACCAACCAGCAGGGCCCGCGCCCGGGTTTGCTGATGGCACCCAATTGGATGGGCGTAGGGGCAGGAGCCGAGGAGATCGCAAGGTCTGTGGCGGCGAACGGTTATGTGGTGCTGATTGCCGATCTGTACGGGCAAACGGTGCGCCCGTCCAATGCCGACGAGGCCGGTGCGGCGATGATGCCGCTCAAGAATGACCGGGCGTTGTTGCGCAAGCGCATGCAGGCCGCGTTCGAGCAATTGCAAAGCCAGGGCGAAGCCCAGGTCGACGTTTCGAAATTGGCCACGTTCGGCTTCTGCTTCGGCGGTTGCTGTTCCCTGGAACTGGCTCGCACCGGGGCGCCGCTCAAGGCCGCGATATCATTCCACGGCACCCTGGATACGCCCAACCCGGCCGATGCGCAGAACATCAAGGGCGCCGTCCTGGTCATGCACGGCGCCTCCGACCCGTTGGTGCCGAAAGAACAACTGCCGGCCTTCGAGGATGAGATGAACGCGGCCGGGGTGGATTGGCAACTGCTGAGCTACGGCGGCGCGGTGCACTCGTTCACGGACCCGCAGGCCAATGTGCCGGGCAAGATGATGTACAACGCCAAGGTGGCGGGGCGGGCATTCCGCTCGATGCATAATTTGCTGGATGAAGTGTTCAAGGGCTGAGGTTGGGTTGAAGCAGAGCCCTTGTGGGAGCCGAGCTCCCGCTGGGCTTGTAGGAGCTGTCGAGTGCAACGAGGCTGCGATCTTTCCCCAGTCACTTGAATCTCAAGCGAAGGCTCAAGACCAAAAGATCGCAGGCTTCGCCAGCGCCTACAGAGTCGAGCGGGGCAAGCTCCCTCGCCACGGGATGTGTAAATCTAGGGCAGTTCGATCCGCTCGCTTTCCCCCGGCACCGTTGGCCAGTCACCCGCCGCCCAGCGTCGGCGGGCTTCGTCTATCCGGGCCGGGTCGCTGGAGACAAAGTTCCAGTTCATCCGCCGTGGCCCGTCAAGGGGCGCACCGCCGAACAGCACGGCATGGCAATCGCCGTCGGCCGAGAGCGTCATTTCTTCTCCGGCTGGCAATATGACCAGCGCATGGGGCTCCAGCGGCTCACCGTCCAATTGTGCTTCACCGTCCAGGACATACAGTGCGCGCTCTTCATGTTCCGTGGGGATCAGCAAGGTCGTCGCGGTCTGCAAGTGCAGTTCGGCATACAACGTGGGCGACAGCACCGGTACCGGCGATTCCAGGCAAAAGCCTGACCCGGCGATCATGCGGATACTGACGCCCAGGTTCTCGCTGACCGGCAGGCTGTTGGCCGGATGATGACTGTAGTGCCCAGGGCCTTCTTCGTGCGATGTGGGCGAGGCCAGCCACACTTGCAGCCCATGCATGACAAAACCTCGTTCCAGCAATGCTTGCGGAGTGCGCTCGACATGGGCGATGGCGCTGCCGGCGGTCATCCAACTGACGTCCCCGGCGTTGACCACCTGATCGGAACCGAGGCTGTCCTTGTGCTGGATCTGGCCCTCGAACAGATAGGTGAGGGTGGACAGGCCGATATGTGGGTGCTGGCGGATGTTCATGCCTTTACCCGCCGGGTAGGACGTCTGCAGCATATGGTCGAAAAACACGAAAGGTCCGACGCTGCGGCATTTGGCGGACGGCAACGGCCGAAGAATCGGCTGGCCTTCCACGTCTTCTGCACGGGGGCGAACGATCAGGGGAGCGGTCATGGTGTCTTCCAGGTTGAACGACGAGTGCGCAAAGCATAACCCGGGGTTGCAACGGACGGCAGTGATGGCTTGAACCCAGGCGGGACGGCCGGGGTCTATGCTGCTCATGGCTTGTGGAGAGTGCCCGTGTCGTCGATCCGTCTGATGTTCGCTTGTCTGCTGGCCGTTGCGAGCAGCGCCGCCGTGGCCCGCGAATATGCCTACAGTGATGCGCACCTGCATTACGTCGATTTCTTCCAGGAAACCGCCGGCATGCCCAAGCTGCTCAAGGCGATGGCGGACAATCGCATCGAGCACGTCATGATTTCCGGCGTGCCCGTGGCGAAGAAATGGCACGAAGACGAACCCAAGCGCCCGCGTTATTACGCCGGTGACGATGCGGACGCCTACTGGTACAGCGCCACCGATGTGATTGTCGCTGCGGCGGTCTCCAAGCTCCCCGCCGAACAACGCCAGCACTTCCATCCGTTCCTGTCAGGCTTCAACCCCAACGACAAGAACTCCGACGCCCATATCCAGCGCATGCTCGATCTCTATCCGGGGCTATGGCAAGGCATTGGCGAAGTATTCACGCGCCACGACGACCTGACGGCGCTGACTTCGGGCGACACGCCGCGCGCCAACAACGAGGCCATGACACGCATCTACCATCTGGCGGCAGAGAACGACCTGCCGGTGATGCTGCATTCCAATATCACTTCCAAGCGTGAGAAAAATCCGCTGTACCTGGCGGAAATCGAAGAGCCGTTGCGTAATCATCCGCACACACGGTTCATCTGGGCCCATGCCGGTACCAGCAAGGAGATTCACCGGCACCAGACTCAGCTGGATTTCCTGCTGCCCACCCTGGCACGGATGCTCGAGTCTTATCCCAATCTGTACATCGACCTGTCCTGGAGCCTGCTCACGCCATATCTGCTGGACGAGGCGGGCAAGCCTCGCGATGAATGGCTGAAGCTGGTGGAGCGCTTTCCGGAGCGCTTCATGGTGGGGTCGGACGTAGTAGGGCGATTCAATAAGTTGGGTAAGGAATTGCACAGCTTCGATCCGTTCCTCGATGCCTTGCCTGAGGATGTAGCGAGGAAGGTGGCGCGGGATAACTTCCTGGCGGTGCTGCCTCGCTCAGTGGCCCGTTAGCCCGCTCTTGTGGCGAGGGAGCTTGCTCCCGCCGGGCCTGCAGAGCTGTATAGGAGCTGTGTAGGAGCTGCCGAGTGCAACGAGGCTGCGATCTTTCCAGAAACCCGTGAATCTCAAGCGAAAGATAGAAAGATCAAAAGATCATAAGATCAAAAGATCAAAAGATCGCAGGCTTCGCCAGCTCCTACAGGGCCCGCGGGAGCAAGTCAGCGTACACACCGTGTTGTCATCAGTCTGTCACCCCCGCGTCATACCCTCGCGCTCATCTCAATCAAGGAGCGCACCATGCACCTCACCCGTTCAAGCGCACTGCTCGCGCTGTTGTTGACCTGCGGCCTGGCCCAGGCTGAAGTCCGTGTCGAAGGCCCGGTGGAATATGGGGTCTTCGAAGGGCCGAAGGCCGAGTTGCAGTCGGGCGAGCGGGTCCTGCGTCGCAGCAATGAGCAGATCCGCCAGACCGAAAGTGTTCCGGCCAAGCTGGGCACCAAATTCGGCATGCGCTATCAGTTGGCAGGCAAGATCGAGAATGACCAGCCGCTGACCTTGCTGTATTTCACGCCGGGCATCCGTACGCCCGATGGCGTGCGTCACGACAAGTTCGAAGTTATCCAGAAACTGGTGCCCGGCGCGCCCCAGGACGTCATGGCCTACGAATTCACCGAAAGCCATGAAGTGGTGCCGGGGGAGTGGCGGTTCATGGTGTTCCAGGGCGATCGGCTGCTGACGCAGCAGCGGTTTGTCGTGCGCTAAGTTGGAATTAACTGTGGGAGCGAGCTTGCTCGCGATGGCGTCGGATCAGTCAGTATCAAGGTTGGCTGATCCACCGCTATCGCGAGCAAGCTCGCTCCCACAAAGATTTCCATCGCTTTTGAACGGACCAAAAAACGCCCCGAACCAGTCGGGGCGTTTTTGTTGGCTCCTGTAGGAGCTGGCGAGGCCTGCGATCTTTTCCGCTTTAAAAGATCGCAGCCTGTGGCAGCTCCTACGCGCCCTGCCAGCGCTTCATCACCAGGGTGGCGTTGGTGCCACCGAAGCCGAAGCTGTTGCTCATCACGGTGTTGATGGTGGCGTTTTCGCGAGTCTTGGTCAGGATCGGCAGGTCGGCCACTTCCGGATCCAGTTCGTCGATGTTGGCGGAACCAGCCATGAAGTTGCCTTCCATCATCAGCATGCAGTAGATCGCTTCGTGAACGCCGGCGGCGCCCAGGGAGTGACCCGACAGGCTCTTGGTGGAGCTGATGGCCGGGGCCTTGTCGCCGAACACTTCACGCACACCTTTCATCTCCGCGACGTCGCCGACCGGGGTCGAGGTGCCGTGGGTGTTCAGGTAATCGATCGGTGTGTCGACGGTGGACATGGCCATCTGCATGCAGCGCACGGCACCTTCACCGCTCGGCGCGACCATGTCGTAGCCGTCGGAAGTGGCGCCGTAGCCGACGATTTCCGCGTAGATCTTCGCGCCACGGGCGAGGGCGTGTTCCAGCTCCTCGACCACGACCATGCCACCACCACCGGCGATGACGAAACCGTCACGGTCGGCGTCGTAGGCGCGCGAAGCGGTTTGCGGTGTGTCGTTGCGTTTGCTGGACAGGGCGCCCATGGCGTCGAACAGGAACGATTGGCTCCAATGTTCTTCTTCACCGCCACCGGCGAACACGATGTCCTGCTTGCCCATCTGGATCTGCTCGACCGCGGTGCCAATGCAGTGGGCACTGGTGGCGCAAGCGGAGGAGATCGAGTAGTTCAGGCCCTTGATCTTGAAGGGGGTGGCCAGGCAGGCGGAAACGGTGCTGCCCATGGTCCGCGTGACGCGGTAAGGGCCGACGCGCTTGACGCCTTTCTCGCGCAGGATGTCCAGCGCTTCCATCTGGTTCAGGGTCGATGCGCCGCCGGAACCGGCAATCAGGCCAGTGCGCACGTTGGACACCTGCTCGTCGGTCAGGCCGGAGTCAGCGATGGCGTCTTTCATGGCCAGGTAGGCATAAGCCGCCGCGTGGCCGACGAAACGGTAGATCTTGCGATCGATCAGCTCTTCGAGGTTCAGGTCAATGGAGCCGGAAACCTGGCTACGCAGACCCATTTCGGCATATTCCGGGTTGTACCGGATGCCAGGGCGACTTGCACGCAGGTTAGCGGAGACGGTCTCTTTGTCATTGCCCAGGCACGAAACGATGCCCAGACCAGTGATAACGACGCGGCGCATGCGGATAACCCTTAGAAGTTGTCAGTGGAGGTGAAAACGCCGACCCGGAGGCCTTCGGCGGTGTAGATCTCGCGACCGTCCACGGCAACCGAACCATCGGCAATGGCCATGTTCAGCTTGCCCTTGAGGACGCGTTTGATATGAATGTTATAGGTGATCTTCTTCGCGGTCGGGAGTACCTGACCGAAGAACTTCACTTCGCCCGAACCCAGGGCGCGGCCGCGGCCTGGCAGGCCCTGCCAGCCGAGGAAGAAGCCGACCAGTTGCCACATGGCGTCGAGGCCCAGGCAGCCGGGCATCACCGGGTCACCTTCGAAGTGACAGGCGAAGAACCACAGGTCCGGAGTGATATCCAGCTCGGCGACCAATTCACCTTTGCCGTACTTGCCACCCTCGTCGCTGATATGGGTGATGCGATCCACCATCAGCATGTTCGGGGCGGGCAGTTGCGCGTTACCTGGGCCGAACAGCTCACCGCGACTGCAGCGCAGCAGATCTTCCCGAGTAAAGGCGTTTTGTTTGGTCATGCGAGCTCCTCAATAGTCCCATGCGGCAGGGTGGGGCAAATCTTCCCGGCCGATCGAAGCGTTCATGCCTCGAGTCGGCAGCCTACTCATAGACTATTGCGTTGTAGTGAAAGTCACAGCACACGGGAAATGAATGTACACCTGTGCACTGAAATTGTTATTCATGTCCCGATCGAGGCGTGTCCGGGTGCTTAAGACTGCCGCACTTTCGCCTTTCACGCCAGTCACAGATAGTCCAAAGCCTCTGTATTTACCCCACCCAGCGTTGCAGAGTCTGCTGCAAGTCAATTCGTTTGAAGGGTTTGGCCAGGTAATCGTTCATGCCCGCCGCCAGGCAGGCTTCCCGGTCGCCCTGCAATGCATTGGCTGTCAGGGCGATGATGGGGACGTCGGTGCAGCCCGGCAATTGGCGGATCTGCCGGGTGGCTTCGTAGCCGTCGATCACCGGCAGCCGGCAGTCCATCAGGATCGCTTCGAAAATCAGGCTCTCTGCGCTGCGTACGGCCTGGGCGCCATCGGTCGCGACGCTGACTTTGAAACCCAGGCTGCGCAGCATGGCTTCGATCACCGTCTGGTTCACCGGGTTGTCTTCGACCAACAGGACATTGCGGCCTTCTCCATCACCGCTTCCGCCGGGCAGGCGCGGGGGCAATGGCGGGGGGGGCTGGCGCGACAGGGCCAGGGGAATCTCCAGGGTAAACACCGAGCCCTGGCCTTCCTCGCTCTGGGCGCGCAGCGTGCCACCCATGCGCTCGGCCAGGGTTCGGGCGATCGGCAAGCCCAGGCCCGTGCCGCCGTAGCGCCGGGAAATCGAACTGTCGGCCTGCTGGAAAGCGTCGAACATACGCTCCAGGCTCTCGGCCGGGATGCCGATGCCACTGTCACGCACCGTGCAGGTGAACCAGAGCAACTCGTGATCCAGCGCCTGCCATTGGCATTGCACGGTAACGCGGCCCTGATCGGTGAATTTCAGTGCGTTGCCGATCAAGTTCACCAGGATCTGTCGGATTCGCGTCGGGTCGCCTTGTACCCGCAGCGGCTTCATGTCGTCGGGGATCAGCAGGTCCAGGCCCAGCTTGCGCTGCGCGGCGCTGTGCTGGAACGATTGGGCGCAACTGCCCACCAGCTCCGCCAGGTTGAACGCAATGTGTTCCAGCTCCAGCGCGGAGCGTTCGATGCGCGAGAAATCGAGGATGTCGTTGATCACCTTCAACAGGTGCTCGGTGGACTCCGAGGCCAGCGCGGTGTACTCGTGCTGCTCATCGGTCATGTGGGTGGTTTCCAGCAGTTGCAGCATGCCCAGCACGCCGTTCATCGGCGTGCGCAGCTCATGGCTCATCATCGCCAGGAATTCGGACTTGGCGCTGTTGGCTTTTTCCGCTTCTTCCCGGGTCTTGATCAACTGGGCCATGGCCTGGTGCTGTTCACGGCTGGCCTGCTCGAGGCCATCGGCGAGGTTGTTGATGTGCCGCGACAATGCCCCCAGTTCGCCGTCGTCGACGATTGGCAGCGGGGCGTTGTAGTCGCCTTGCTGGATCGCCTTGACCGCGTCGCCGATGTCGCGGATCGGCCGCGACAGGTCGGCCGCCAGGCGCCGCGCCACCAGGAACGTGAACAGCAGGGCGAACAACGCCAGGATCGCGGCCTTGAGCAGGATTTCCTGCTGCCGCTGGCTGAAGGCGTCGCTGGACATGCCGACGATCACCCGGCCCAGGTAATCCTCGCCGGGCGTTTCGGTGGTCGGATTGTTGCCTTGCAGGAAGTCATTGTTCAGGGCAATGCGCTGCAGGCGAACCGGGGCCTGGAACACTTCCACCTGCTGTGAATGGTTGCGGGCCTGGGGCGGTTGCTCGACGTACACCAGGACCCGCTCCGTGCGGTCCTGGACTTCGAGGAAACGCACATGGGGCGTGGCCAGGGTCGCGGTGAGCAGGCTTTCCAGCACTTCGTTGTTGCCGGAAATGACGCCGTATTCCGCTGCTGGAGCCAGTTGGTTGGCGATCAATTGCCCGGTGTGGTTGAGTTCCTGGCGCAAGTCCTGGATCCGCACGAAGGTGAAGAAGCCGATCAGCAACACGGTCAACAACAAAGCCGGGCCGAGGGCGATGAGCTGGGTGCGGGTGTGGATATCCCAACGACGGCGCAAGGTCATGGGCGGTGTTCTCCTTCTGCCAACTGCGCAGCGACGGATTCGGCATCGATCGGTTCGATCCCCAGGGAGCGGGCGACCTGTTGATTGCTCAAGACTTTGAAGCGGGGCGGGTACAGGGTTCGCGGCCAGGTGGTGGCAGGGCGGTCGAGCAGATCATCGAGAATCGCCAGCCAGTCTTCCTGGTCGCTGTAGGTGCTGGCCAGGCTGCCCGCCTTGACGAAGGCCGGGCTCGGGCCGATCAGCGCGCGCTGCCGGGCATAACTGCTGAGCAACAGATTCTTCACCGTCTTGGGGTTGTACAGGTCGGGATCATCCAGACCGAGCAACACGTCGCTCTGGCCCAGCAGGTTCTGCAACGGGCGGCTGTCGCTGCTGTCGTCCCAGCGCTCGCCGACAATTTCCAGGCCCAGGGCAAGCGCCGCCTGATGAGCATCCTTGAGCAGGAACTCGCTGTGCTTGTCGAACAATATGCCGACCCGTCGCACTTGCGGCAGGACCTGGCGAATCAGGCGCAATTGTCGCGCCATCGGTGGATCGCTCCAGAGCAGGCTCAGGTGCTCGGGCGTTGCATCGCCCAGGCGATCGCGGGCTTGCTGGCGGCTGATCCGCAGCACCAGGGTGGCCGGCCCGTGGATCTTCTGCAGGCGCCAATCGAGGCTCGGCAAATCCAGCAGCACCAGGCGCAGGTCGCCGGGTAACCGGTCCGGCGCCGGCAGGCTTGCCACCGGGGCAAACCGAACATTGTCGTAGGGGCGTCGGGCCTGCAAGGCCTGGGTAAACGACTGCACGCCGGGGCTATCCTGGGCACCGGTCAGCAGGATCTCCGCAGCGCGGGCCTCGACGACGCTCAGCAGACTGGCAAACGCCACCCACAGCAACAGCCATAGGCGGCCACGGGATGGCGTCTTGCGGTGTTGGCGCCGAGACATCTAGAAGGACAACTCTGCGCTGAAATACAGGACGTGACGGGCGTCGTAGCGATTGTCGACGTAGGTGGTCGGTTGATCGTCGAGGCGCTGTTGCATCACCCCTGCCAGCTCCAGGCTGGCCTTGCCCAAGGGGATTCGCCTGGCGAGGCGGGTGTCGACTCGCTCGTAGCGGTAGCCATTGAGGGCATCGGCGGCGTAGTAGAAGACCGCGCTGTTCCAACCCTGGCCCCAATCGCGCAGCCAGCCGGCGGAACCACTGTTGCGGGCGGTCAGTTGTTCGTCGAGGGGGTTGCTCGCCAGGGCATCGACATAGGCGTACGTCAGGCGCAACCGATCGGTGAGGGTCACGCGCCAGTCGAGTTGGGTTTCGGCGCCGGTGAATTGCGATTCGTTGCTGTTGCTGGCGATGTATTGGTTGTTGCGCAGCGGTTCGCTGATCATGCCGGTGATTTCGTCATGGAACAGCTTCACATCCATTGTCAGGCCAAGGTCCATGAAATAGCCGTTGTAACCCAGCTCTCGGGAGCGCATGTGCTCTTGCTCCAGATTCCCCGGGCCGCGCGTGCGCACGAAGTAGCGTGCACTGTCCTGGCCGAAGGCGGTGGGCCGCAGATGGGTGACCTGATAGCTCCAATTGACGTTGTTTTCGAACATGTCCGGCGAACGCACTGCTTCGGAATATACCGCCCGCAGGCCGTGTCGCGGGGTGATCAGGTAGTTGACCGCCATCCGCGGCGTCAGCGAACTGTCGGTCAGGCGGGTGTCCTCGAACATCGCGCCGCCCTGCAGCAGCCAATGTTCACTGGCCCGCCATTCCAGCTGGCCGAACAAACGGTAGGTGGTGTCGTCCAGGGTACCGTTGAAGTAGGTCTGCGAGTCGGCCCGGTCGTAGCGATAATTCGCCCCGGTGACCAACCGCAGGCTGTCGGACAGGCTGAGGGTGTCTTGGATTTCCAGGTCATAGCGCGACTCGCGGGCGCTTTGGTCGATGTCACCGCACAGTGTCTGGGAAGCGCCGTTGCGCCATTGATCGAGCACCTGATTGGCCAGTGCCTGTTCCTGTGCCGTACCGGCCGGCGCGCCCGAGCCGAGGAAGCTCGGAATGTTGCGGGCCAGCTTCTCGGCATAGTTGGGGTTGAGCTGCCAGAGGTCGGTCAGTTGCGGGCTGAAGGACACTTCGGCATCGCAGGCGCGCCAGGTTTGCTGGCGATCCCAATGCTGGATCGAGCCTTGTACATAGAGGCTGTGATTGGGATTCAAGTCCAGGTTCCAGCGCAACGAACCGGCGTAATCCTTGGCGATGACGTCAGAATTATCCCCAGCCGCTGTAATCCCGGCGAACACGGGGCGATAGGTGTAGGGCCGCTGATTGGTCCCGTCCTTGGCATTCAATTGCCAATCGATGCTCTGGGATTCGTCCAGGGTTTGGCTGACGGACAGGTTGAAGCGGTCCAGTCGCCGGCTGTCGCGGTAATCGGCGCCGTTGCGGTCACTGTCGAAACCGTCGTCTTCCTGGCCGGACAGCGAGAGCCGGAAATCGCCGTTTTCCCAACCGCTGCCTTGACTGGCGTACCAGTCGCCGATCCCTCGCTGGCCCCGGGTGATCTTCAGTCGGGTGCCGTGGCTGTCGGCCGGGGCGCGGGTGATGATGTTGACCACCGCCATCAGCGCGTTGGCCCCGTAGCTGACGGTGTTCGGGCCCCGGAAGACTTCGATCCGGTCGATGTCCTCCATAGCGACCGGAATATCGCTCCAGTCCACGGTCGCCAAGCCGGCGCGATACACCGAACGGCCATCGATCAGCACCTGCATGCGCCGCGCTTCGCTGGCGTTGGTCCCGTGGTAATTCACGGTGGCCTGGTTGCCGCTGAGATTGCCGACCATCATGCCCGGCACCAGGCGCAACAGTTCGCTGATGTCCCGGGCGCCGCTGGCCTTGATCAATTCACGATCGAGCACGGTCATGCTGCCCGGCACTGCGGCGGGCGACTGTTTCAGGCGCGTGGCGGTCAACACCTGGGGCACGGCCTGGCTGTCCACGAACAAGTCGTCGGCCACCACGGGCGGACTGATGATCAGCGCCAATAGCAGTGAAGAACCTGGACGGGAGGGGCCAACGAACACGGCACAGCCTTGGGATAACGAAAGGATGGCAGGCATGTTAACCGAGCCGAACGACTTTTCCATTCACGTTGACAGCATTTTCCAAGGAATTGATGGTCAGCATCCTACGGCTATGGGTAATTGCCGACGGGGCTGGTCGCGGTCCGGCTGCTCCGTATAATGCCCCGCATTGCCACTTGGTACGGAAGAGCGGATTGCATATGACTGAACAGCGCCCGATTGCGGTCCTGGGAGGCGGGAGTTTCGGCACTGCCGTGGCTAACCTGCTGGCGGAAAACGGTCACGCGGTGCGCCAATGGATGCGTGACCCCGAGCAGGCCGAGGCCATCCGGGTCAACCGGGAGAATCCGCGTTACCTCAAAGGCATCAAGGTCCGGCCTGAAGTGGAGCCGGTCACTGACTTGCAGGCCACACTCGAAGGCAGCGACCTGTTCTTCGTGGCCTTGCCTTCCAGCGCCTTGCGCTCGGTATTGGCGCCCCATGCCGAACGCTTGAGCGGCAAATTGCTGGTGAGCCTGACCAAAGGCATCGAGGCGCAAACCTTCAAGCTGATGAGCGAGATCCTCGAAGACATCGCCCCCAAGGCGCGAATCGGCGTGATCTCCGGGCCGAACCTGGCACGCGAGATTGCCGAGCATGCCCTGACCGCCACCGTCGTCGCCAGCGAAGATGAAGCGTTGTGCCAGCGCGTCCAGGCCGCGCTGCATGGCCGCACTTTCCGCGTCTATGCCAGCGCGGATCGTTTCGGCGTCGAGTTGGGCGGGGCACTGAAAAACGTCTATGCCATCATCGCCGGCATGGCGGTGGCACTGGGCATGGGCGAGAACACCAAAAGCATGCTGATCACCCGGGCGCTGGCGGAAATGACCCGTTTCGCCGTCAGCCAGGGCGCCAATCCCATGACCTTCCTCGGGCTGGCCGGGGTGGGCGATCTGATCGTTACGTGCTCTTCGCCCAAGAGCCGCAACTACCAGGTCGGCTTCGCCCTCGGCCAAGGCTTGAGCCTGGACGAGGCCGTGTCGCGCCTGGGTGAAGTGGCCGAAGGGGTCAACACCCTCAAGGTGCTCAAGGCCAAGTCCCAGGAGGCCGGCGTGTACATGCCGCTGGTCGCCGGTTTGCATGCGATTCTCTTTGAAGGGCGCACGCTGGAACAGGTGATCGAACTGTTGATGCGTGGCGAACCCAAGACTGACGTCGATTTCATTTCCACCAGCGGTTTCAACTAAATCCCTTTGACCGCAAGCAGGAGCGAACCATGAACGATCCGCAAGGGCAGCCTCAATACGAATCCATCCTGCTGCGCGTGCTGTGGATGGTGATTTACCTGCTGGTCTGGCAGGTGGCGCAATTCATCCTCGGCGCCGTGGTGCTGGTGCAGTTGATCTACCGGCTGATCTACGGCGCACCGAGCGCCAGCCTGATGAATTTTGGCGACAGCCTGAGCCAGTTCCTCGCGCAGATCGGCCGTTTTGGCACCTTCCACAGTGACCAGAAGCCCTGGCCGTTCGCCGATTGGCCGACCCCGCGCACGCCGGAAGGCGAAGCGCCCCACACCGTGGCCCCGGCACCGCACCCGGTCCGGGACGAGGAGCCGAAACTATGAAGCTGTGGGTATTGCGTCATGGCGAGGCCGAGCCCCACGGGGCCCGTCCCGATCCGGAGCGGGTGTTGACGATCCATGGTCGCGAGGAAGTGTTGCTCAGCGCCGGTCGATTGATGGGCGAGCCATTGCGGGCCATTTATGCCAGCCCTTACGTGCGCGCCCAGCAGACCGCGCAACTGGTGCGCGAGGCCCTCGGATTCGAGCCTGAATTGATCACCGTGAACTGGTTGACGCCGGAGACCCGTCCGGCTGAAGTGTTGAAACACCTGGACGATCAGGACAACGTTCTGCTGGTCAGCCACAACCCACTGGTGGGCAGCCTGCTGGGCTTTTTGCAGCACGGTCACTTGCAGCAACCGGAACAGGTTCCAACGGCGGGCTTGGCCGAGCTGGAAGGTGATCTGCCGCTGGCCGGTGTGATGAAGCTCAAGAGCCTCAAGCGTCCCTGAAACGAACGGTCCCAAGGCAAAATAAAAATCACAAAGGAACGGCAACGATGAGTCTGTGGCGCACCACCCCGAATATTGAACAACTGAACGCCGCTGGTAAAAACACCATCAGCGAAGTGCTGGACATTCGTTTCGAGTCCTTCGACGACGAGTCCCTGACCGCGAGCATGGTTGTCGATCACCGCACCCACCAGCCGTTCGGCCTGCTGCACGGCGGCGCGTCGGTGGTGCTGGCCGAAACGGTCGGCTCCATGGCCGCCTACCTGTGCGTGGACACCAGCAAGTTCTACTGCGTGGGGCTGGAGATCAACGCCAACCATTTGCGTGGCGTGCGCAGCGGCCGGGTCACGGCCACGGCCCGCTCGATCCACCTGGGCCGCACCACCCAGGTCTGGGACATCCGCCTGGTCAATGATGACGGCAAGGTCAATTGCGTATCGCGCCTGACCATGGCGGTGGTGCCGTTGGGCGAGCAGCCGCCAGCGCGTTGATGCCTGCGGGGGCTGGAGCAGTCCGTTGTGGCGAGGGAGCTTGCTCCCGCTGGGGCGCGAAGCGGCCCTCGGTCTCGTGACTCGATCAGCCGGGCACACCGTGTTGCCCATATTCGGGTCCGCTGCGCAGGCCAGCGGGAGCAAGCTCCTTCGCCACGGGGCAGTGGGCACGAGCCCATATCCCAACCCCGACTGTCATCATTCCTGTCAGTTACGGTCATTGCCGCGCCGCCGGGTTCTGCGCAGAATCGATCGCAGTTCTCGCAATGGATCGGCCCAACATGTCGCAACAGGTGTTTTTCGCTCACGCCAATGGTTTCCCCTCGGCCACGTACGGCAAGCTGTTCGCCGCGCTGGCGCCGCAGTACCAGGTCGCGCATCTGGAATTGCACGGGCACGACCCGCGCTTCCCCGTCGATGACAACTGGAACAACCTGGTGGACGAGCTGATTCATCATCTGGAGCAGCAATCGGAACCGGTGTGGGGGGTGGGGCATTCCTTGGGGGGCGTGCTGCATCTGCACGCGGCGTTGCGCAGCCCTCGGTTGTATCGGGGCGTGGTCATGCTCGATTCTCCGGTGCTGACCCGTGTGGATCGCTGGCTGATCCTGGCCGCCAAGCGCCTGGGCTTCATCGATCGCCTGACGCCGGCGGGGCGAACCCTGGGGCGGCGGGAGGAGTTCAGCGACCTGGAATCGGCGCGGACTTATTTTGCTGGCAAGACGCTGTTTCGCGGTTTCGACCCGGAGTGCTTCGAAGCGTACCTGCAACATGGCTTGCAGCCGGTCGGCGATCGGTTGCGACTGCGCTTCGACCCGGCCACGGAAATCAGCATCTACCGAGGTGTGCCGCACACCAGCCCCGGGAGGGCTCGAAAACTCGACATCCCGCTGGCCGTGGTGCGGGGGCGGCAGAGTCGGGTGGTGATGCGTCATCACGCCCGGTCGGTGGGGCGCATGCCCTTCGGCGAGTCGCTGAGCATGCCGGGCGGCCACATGTTTCCTCTGGAGCGCCCACTGGACACCGCCAATCTGCTCAAGGACCTCTTCCAGCGCTGGGAAGGACGCCGCCCATGAGCGTCGTTGAAGAAGTCCGCCTGAGCCTGCCCCATATCGAGCTGGCGGCTCATTTGTTCGGGCCGGAAGATGGCCGACCGGTGATCGCCTTGCATGGCTGGCTGGACAACGCCAACAGTTTCGCGCGACTGGCGCCCCGGTTGCAGGGCGTGCGGGTGATCGCCCTGGACATGGCCGGTCATGGACATTCCGGGCATCGTCCGCCTGGCGCCGGCTATGCCCTGTGGGACTATGCCCACGATGTGCTGCAAGTGGCCGAGCAACTGGGATTGAAGCGTTTTGCCCTGCTGGGCCATTCCATGGGGGCTATTGTCTCTCTGGTGCTGGCCGGGTCGATGCCGGAACGTATCACGCACCTGGGCCTGATCGATGGTGTGATTCCTCCTACGGCTAAAGGCGATAATGCGGCGGAGCGCATGGGCATGGCCTTACAGGCCCAGTTGGACTTGCAGCAAAAACGCAAACCCGTCTACAAAACCCTCGACCGGGCCATCGAAGCTCGCATGAAGGGTCTGGTGGCGGTCAGCCGCGAGGCCGCCGAGTTGCTGGCCCAGCGCGGCTTGATGCCGGTGCCGGGCGGCTACACCTGGCGCACCGACAATCGCCTGACCTTGCCCTCACCGCTGCGCCTGACCGACGAACAGGCCATGGCCTTCGTGGCGCGGATCGCTTGTCCTGCTCATCTGGTGGTGGCGGCGGACGGTATGCTGGCCCACCACCCCGAATTGCTGGAACGTCTACCCTTCAGTCATGAACAGTTGCCCGGCGGCCATCATTTGCACCTGAACGATGAGTCCGGGGCGGCGCTTGTAGCAGACTGTTTCAATCGGTTCTTCAGCGTTTCTTGACTTGCGCCGGGCAAGTGTCGAGGCTGGGCGGGTTGAAAGGGAGCCAACCATGACTGATATCCGTCCACTCGCCTTGCTGCGCATTGACGAACGCCTTTGCGTCGCGCTGATCCAGGCGAAGCCGATCCAATGAAATTCTCCATCCACTCATTTGTCCTGCTGGCGCTGGCCTGTTTCGCACCGACGGTGCTGGCCGCCGATGTGCCTGGCAGCCAGGACCTGGAGCGTCTGCCTCGCATGCCCGACGCGCAAATCGTCGACTATCGGCAAACCAGCGACCTGGAGCGGATCTACCCCATGGGTTCGATCCGCAAGATCAGCGGCCAGTTGCGTTTCGACGGACAAATCGATGCCCGGGGCAACGCCACCTCGGTGACCTACGAGCTGCCGCCCGAGCATTCCGCCACACAGGCTTTCACCGCTGCCCGCGAAGCGCTGCAGAAACAGGGCGCCGAGCTGCTGTTCTGGTGCCAGGCCCGCGACTGCGGCGAAAGCAGCCTGTGGGCCAACGAAGTGTTCGGCAATGCCAAGCTCTACGGCGCCGACAACGGCCAGGCCTATCTGCTGCTGCGCCTGGCGCCGCCGACGGACAACACGCTCATCGCGCTGTATGCCATCACCCGTGGCAATCGCAAGGCCTACCTGCACGTCGAGCAGTTCGAAGCCAATGCGCCGCTGGGCGATGTCTTGCCGACCTCGGCGACCCTGCTGCGCCAGCTCAAGGACACCGGCGTGCTGGACCTGCCGCGCCTGGCCGGTGAACCGGACGATACCTGGCTGCGCCTGCTGTCCCGGGCATTGAACCTGGACACTGGGCTGCGGGTCAGCATCGCCGGGCCGCAAGCCGAGGCGTGGCGACAGGCGCTGATCGGTCAGGGTGTGCGCGCCGCTCGAATGGAGGCGGCCAGCGCAGAGGCGGCGGGCCTGCATCTTGAGTTGTTGCGATAAACCGTTGCGGGGGCGGCGCTTGAGGCGGTTGCCCCGGTATCTTTTCATTTCCGAGACCTTTCATGCTCAATAACGATCGGCTGTTGGTGCAGATCCTGCTCCTGGTGTTGTTCGGCGCAAGCCTCTGGGTAATGGCACCGTTCTGGTCGGCGCTGTTCTGGGGCGCGGTGCTGGCGTTTGCCAGTTGGCCACTGATGCGCCTGCTGACCCGTTGGGTCAACGGGCGCGAATCCCTGGCGGCGGCCTTGCTGACGGTGGGCTGGATGTTGCTGGTGGCGGTGCCGCTGGTATGGCTGGGGTTCAACCTGGCCGATCATGTGCGCGACGCCACGGCGTTCATCCGGGATGCACAGGTCGACGGCTTGCCCGAGGCGCCCGGCTGGTTGGCCGGTGTGCCACTGGTGGGCGGGCGCCTGGTCGGCATCTGGAACAGCATCGACCAGCAGGGCGCGGCGATGATGGTGTCCATCAAGCCGTACCTGGGGCAGGTCGGTAATTGGTTGCTGGCCCGCAGCGCCCAGATCGGCGGTGGCATCCTCGAGCTGACCCTGAGCATCGTATTCGTCTTCTTTTTCTACCGTGACGGCCCGCGGCTGGCCGCGTTTGTCCAAGGACTGCTGGAACGGCTGATCGGCGACCGTGCCGGTTATTACGTCGAACTGGTGGCCGGGACGGTGCAACGGGTGGTCAATGGCGTGATCGGGACCGCGGCGGCCCAGGCGGTGCTGGCGTTGATCGGCTTCCTGATCGCCGGGGTCCCCGGAGCGCTGGTGCTGGGTATCGTCACCTTCCTGCTCAGCCTGATCCCGATGGGCCCGCCACTGGCCTGGATCCCCGCCACGGCGTGGCTGGTATGGAAAGGTGAATACGGGATGGCAGTGTTCCTGGGCATTTGGGGCACCTTCATCATCAGCGGCGTGGACAACGTGCTCAAGCCCTACCTGATCAGCCGTGGCGGAAACCTGCCGCTGGTGATCGTGTTGCTGGGGGTGTTCGGCGGGTTGATCGCGTTTGGCTTCATCGGTCTGTTCATCGGCCCGACCTTGCTGGCGGTGGCGTACAGCTTGCTGACGGATTGGAGCAAGAGCCAGGCGCGATAAAGGAAAGCCGTCCATCCGCTGGGGCCTGTAGGAGCTGCCGAGCGAAGCGAGGCTGCGATCTTTTGATCTTTCGCTTGGGATTCAAGCGTCTGGGGAAAGATCGCAGCCTCGCTTCGCTCGGCAGCTCCTACGGGCTCCGAAGCCTCGGGCCGCGTTCTGACGATCTTTTGATCTTTCGCTCCGGAGTGAAAAGATCGCAGCCTCGCTTCGCTCGGCAGCTCCTACGGGTCCAGCGGGAGCAAGCTCCCTTGCCACGAAAGCTGGCCAGCCTGGCTCCGGCTGGCCGGCGAATCAGGTCGCCACGTTCAGGTGTTTGCCCACGGTGGCGACGTTATCCAGCGAATACTGCCGGCTGAGGTTGGCAATCATTTTGTCCAACGCCTGGCTGGCATCGGTGCGCTCGGAGGCGCTGTCGTTTCGGCGTCCGGCCTGCAAGGCGCTGTCCAGTTCGCTGGCGCTGATGCTGGCGTCGCCATCGGTGTCGAGCTGGCTGGACAGCGTTTCACTGGAGGGCTGCCGGGAGGGCGGCGGTGCGAGGCTGGCGGTGAGCTCGTCGAGGCTGACTGTGCCGTCTTCATTCGCGTCCAGGGCAGAGAACACCTGGTCGCTGTCGGCGCTGCTGCCGGCGCTGGCGAGGCCGCTGCTCAGCTCGTCGCTGCTGATCACGCCATCGCCATCGGCGTCCAGGGCACTGAGCAACGCGTCAGCCAGTTCGGTATCCGGCGCCTGGTCCCGTGGCGGCGGAGGAGGCGGCGCCATAGCGGCCATTTCTTCACCGCTCAGGTCACCGCTGCCGTCACTGTCCAGGTCAGCAAAGTTGTCGCTCAGGCTGACGAGAATGCCATCGTCGCTTTTTTGCGACAGGGCCGTGCTCAACTCATCTTGACCGACCGAGCCGTCGCCATTGGTGTCGAGTTTGTCGAGCAATTGTTTTTGGAACTGTTGGCTGCGGGCATTGCTGGTCACGGTATTGCTGGTGCTGCTGTAGGTCGAGTAACCGCTGATGCTGCCGATCATGGGCATGCTCCTTGAGGTGTGATGACCGGTGGGCGCACCGGTTCATGCAGCCTCGACGGGGCAGTTGTCGTGGGTGTTTCGAGTGTGTACCGAAGAACATACACAGCAATCGAGCAATGCCGAAACCCACAGGGGAATCGAAGGGACTCAGAGGCGAGGCAAGCTGATCACCGCGGTCAATCCACCTCCCGGTGTCTCTTCCAGGCCCAAGTGCCCGCCCAGGCGCTCGGCGGCTTCCCGGGCGATGGTCATGCCCAGGCCGACGCCACCGGAGTTACGGTTGCGCGAGCCCTCCAGGCGAAAGAAGGGCTCGAATACCGCTTCGCGCTTGTCCACCGCGATGCCGGGGCCATGGTCAATCACTCGGATCAGCAATTGGTGCGGCTGGTCTTCCAGGACAATCGATGCATCGCCCGCATAGCGCAGGGCGTTGTCGATGAGGTTGTTGAGGCACGAACGCAGGGCCATCGGTTGCACCTGCATCGGCGCACAGGTGCCGCTGGCCTGCACGTTGGCGCCCTGGTCCTGGGCGTTTTCGCTCAATGACTCCACCAGGGCCTGCACGTCCATCCACTGCAACGCCTCGCTGGTGCGTTGTTCGTGCAGATAGGTCAGGGTCGCATCGAGCATGCCGATCATATCGTCCAGGTCCTGGCGCATCTGATCCTGCAACCGGCTGTCGTTGATCTGCTCCAGGCGCAGCTTGAGCCGCGACAGCGGGGTGCGCAGGTCATGGGATACCGCCCCCAGCATGCGCGAGCGCTGCTGCACCTGCTCGCGGATCCGTCGTTGCATCAGGTTGAAGGTATGGGCGGCTTGCCGGGCCTCCCGGGGACCCTTCTCGGCCAGCGGCGGGCTATCAAGGTCTTCGCTCAGCCGTTCGGCGGCGTCGCTCAGGCGTTGGATCGGCCGGGTCAACAGCTTGGCGCCGTACCAGGCGGCGACAATCAGGAACACAAACTGAAACGTCAGCGGCACCACGGGGCCGCCGAACCAGGGGCGTTGGCCTGGTGGCGGGCCGGAGCGCGGGGGCCCTGCGGTTTGATGGGAGAACGCCGGGGGCGGTCCGGGAGGTGGCTTGTCGTAATGAAAGAACCAGGCAAAGGCCAACAGATGCGCCAGGATGATCGCCAGCAGCAGCACGCCGAACAGGCGGCCGAACAGGGAATCGAAGCGCAGGCGCATCAGCCGATATCCCGCGCGTCGAACAGGTAGCCTTCACCGCGCACGGTCTTGATCAATTGCGGGGCCTTCGGATCGTCACCCAGTTTCTGGCGCAAGCGCGAGACCAACAGGTCTATGCTGCGGTCGAAGGCCTCGATGGAGCGACCGCGCGCGGCGTCCAGCAATTGTTCACGGCTGAGCACTCGGCGCGGTCGCTCGATGAACACCCACAGCAGGCGGAATTCGGCGTTGGACAGGGGCACCACCAATCCATTGGGGGAGACCAGTTGGCGCAGCACGCTGTTGAGTCGCCAGTTATCGAAGCGAATGTTGGCGCGCTGCTCGCTGCGGTCATCGCGCACGCGGCGCAGGATGGTCTGGATTCGCGCCACCAGTTCCCTGGGCTCGAAGGGCTTGGCCATGTAGTCGTCGGCGCCCAGTTCCAGGCCGATGATGCGGTCGGTGGGCTCGCAGCGGGCCGTCAGCATCAGGATGGGGATATCCGACTCGGCCCGCAGCCAGCGGCACAGTTGCAGACCGTCTTCGCCTGGTAACATCAGGTCCAGCACGACCACATCGAAATGCTCGGCCTGCATCGCCTGGCGCATGGCCGCGCCATCGGTCACGCCACTGGCGCGAATGCCGAAGCGGGCGAGGTAATCGATCAGCAGTTCGCGGATCGGTACGTCGTCATCGACGATCAGGGCGCGGGTGGTCCAGCGCCGATCATCGTCAGGCACTTTCTGATCGCCAGCATTTGCAATGGGGGTGTTCTGCATGAGTGCGTCATCTGCCAGTTGGGCTGCCGCATGGAGGGCGGCGAGGGCGTGGTTTGAGCATAAGCTTCGGACGGTGGGCCGTGAAGCGCTGGAATAACCGGTTGCGGCGGCGCAGGGTAGCGTCCTGCCGTATTGTGCGCGTGTCATGAATGTATCGACCCCGACACAAACGGCAGCAGGGCCGATTGATGATTTACCGATCATCGGGTCCCGCAAGGGCGCTGGTTCCGCTACAATGCGCGCCGATTTCGACTTGCCTGAGAGCCCGCTCATGTCCGCCTGCCAGACGCCTATTATCGTCGCCCTGGATTTCCCTACCCGTGACGCCGCCCTGAAGCTGGCCGACCAGTTGGACCCCAAGCTGTGCCGGGTCAAAGTCGGCAAGGAACTGTTCACCAGTTGCGCTTCGGAAATTGTCGGGACCCTGCGCGACAAGGGGTTCGAAGTGTTCCTGGACCTTAAATTCCATGACATCCCCAACACCACCGCCATGGCCGTCAAGGCGGCTGCGGAGATGGGCGTGTGGATGGTCAACGTGCATTGTTCCGGCGGCCTGCGCATGATGGCAGCCTGCCGTGAAGTGCTGGACCAGCGCAGCGGCCCGAAACCGCTGTTGATCGGCGTGACCGTGCTGACCAGCATGGAGCGCGAGGATCTGGCGGGGATTGGCCTGGACATCGAGCCTCAGGAGCAAGTGCTGCGTCTGGCGGCGCTGGCACAAAAGGCTGGCCTGGACGGCCTGGTCTGCTCGGCGCTGGAAGCCAGTGCCCTGAAAGCGGCGCACCCATCGCTGCAACTGGTGACACCGGGGATTCGTCCGGCAGGCAGCGCCCAGGACGACCAACGGCGCATCCTGACCCCGCGCCAGGCATTGGACGCGGGCTCCGATTACCTGGTGATCGGCCGTCCGATCAGCCAGGCTGCCGACCCGGCCCAGGCGCTGGCGGCGGTCGTGGCCGAACTGGCCTGACCGAGACGCTGTAAAACGTGTGGGAGCGAGCTTGCTCGCGATAGCGGTATCTCAGTCGATTCAAACGTGACTGATGAACCGCCATCGCGAGCAAGCTCGCTCCCACAGTCGTTTTATGTCAGGCCGTGGCATCAGCACTCACAGTGATGTGTGTCAGACCTTGAGCACGAGCTTCCCGAAATTCTCCCCGCTGAACAATTTGGTCAGCGTCTCGGGGAATGTTTCCAGCCCTTCGACAATGTCTTCCTTGCTCTTGAGTTGCCCCTTGGCCATCCAGCCGGCCATCTCCTGCCCGGCAGCGGCAAATTGCGAGGCGTAGTCCATGACCACGAACCCTTCCATGCGCGCGCGGTTGACCAACAGCGACAGGTAGTTGGCCGGGCCCTTCACCGCTTCCTTGTTGTTGTATTGGCTGATGGCGCCGCAGATCACCACCCGGGCCTTGAGATTCAGGCGGCTGAGCACGGCATCGAGGATATCGCCGCCGACGTTGTCGAAATACACGTCCACGCCTTTGGGGCACTCGCGCTTCAGACCGGCGTGGACGTCTTCACTTTTGTAGTCGATGGCCCCGTCGAAGCCCAGCTCATCGATCAGGAATTTGCATTTATCGGCGCCGCCGGCGATGCCGACCACGCGGCAGCCCTTGAGCTTGGCAATCTGCCCGGCAATGCTGCCCACGGCACCGGCGGCGCCTGAAAGCACCACGGTTTCGCCAGCCTTGGGTGCGCCGACATCCAGCAGGGCGAAATAAGCGGTCATGCCGGTCATGCCCAGTGCTGACAAATAACGTGGCAGCGGCGCCAGTTTCGGATCGACCTTGTAGAAACCTCGCGGCTCGCCGAGGAAATAATCCTGCACGCCCAGGGCGCCATTGACGTAGTCCCCCACCGCAAACCCTGGGTTATTCGACGCAATGACCTGACCGACGCCCAGAGCTCGCATGACTTCGCCGATACCAACCGGGGGAATGTAGGACTTGCCTTCGTTCATCCAGCCGCGCATGGCCGGGTCGAGGGACAGGTACTCGTTCTTGACCAGGATCTGGCCCGCCGCCGGTTCGCCAACCGGGACTTGTTGATAAGTGAACGTCTCGCGGGTCGCGGCACCCACCGGGCGTTTGGCGAGCAGGAATTGGCGGTTGGTCTGGGCGGTCATGGCAGGCACTCAAGATGAATGAAGCCTTGTTGATAGACCTTCGACGCGCTCATCGCAAGGTTTGCCGATCCAGCGAATGCAGGTTGATCCAAGCCAGTGATGGTGCAGTGGGTGGTGTTATCACGGGCGCTCATGCCGCGCCAACCGGCCACTGGATAGTGCTGCCGTGCCGTTGCGGTCGGTGGCTATAGTGCGGCGGTCAGTAATTCTTCGAGGCAGTGACAATGAGCATGACGTTTTCCGGGGAGGTTGCCGTGGTGACGGGCGGCGCGGCGGGTATTGGCCGCGCCACGGCCCAGGCGTTCGCAGCGCAAGGGCTCAAGGTCGTCGTTGCCGACCTGGACGTGGCGGGCGGCGAGGGTACGGTCCAGTCGATTCGCGAGGCGGGTGGCGACGCCATGTTCGTGCGCTGCAACGTGACGCTCGACGGTGACGTGCAAAACCTGATGAGTGAAGTGATCAATGCGTACGGGCGCCTTGATTACGCCTTCAACAATGCGGGCATCGAGATCGAGAAGGGCAAGCTGCCGGACGGCACCCTTGATGAGTTCGACGCGATCATGGGGGTCAACGTCAAAGGGGTATGGCTGTGCATGAAGTACCAGCTGCCATTGTTGTTGGCCCAGGGCGGAGGTGCCATCGTCAACACGGCTTCGGTGGCGGGGCTTGGGGCGGCACCGAAGATGAGCATCTACGCAGCGTCCAAGCATGCGGTGATCGGCCTGACAAAGTCGGCGGCCATCGAATATGCCAAGAAGAAAATCCGCGTGAACGCAGTGTGTCCGGCAGTGATCGACACCGATATGTTCCGTCGGGCCTATGAAGCGGACCCGAAAAAAGCCGATTTCGCCAACGCAATGCACCCGGTTGGGCGTATCGGCAAGGTTGAGGAAATCGCCAGTGCGGTGCTGTATTTGTGCAGCGATGGCGCGGCGTTCACCACTGGGCATTCGTTGGCGGTGGATGGCGGCGTGACGGCGTTCTGACGGTAGCGGTTACGATATTTGCAGGACGAAGCCCGCATTGACTGCGGGCTTTTTTTCTTTCGCGTCTGGAAGGTTCCCTGTTTGGGCCGTCAATGTATTTCAAGGAATGAGAATGGGGCATTTTTACAGGGTTGTCTTACACCGCCCGGCGTCGGCCTGTGCTTAACTGCTTCGGATCCAAAATAAATGCTTAGGAGCTGGATTACTCATGGAGCTGAGAATCGACCGGCAGGCCCTCGTGCCTGTCGTGCAGCAAATCGTCGATGCCCTGGTCAGTTGGGTTCGACAGGACACGGTGCAACCGGGGACGCGCCTGCCATCGGTCCGGCAGTTGGCGCGGGAAAACCTGCTTAGCCAGGCCAGTGTCCACGAAGCGTGTCAGCGCTTGGTCGCCCAGGGGTTGCTGGCGTCTCGTAACGGTTCGAGCTTTTTCGTCGCCGCCGCTCTTCCACCCAGGCACGGGGCCGCCGGAAGCGGCGGGCTGCAAGGCGCCCTTTTCGATCCCGACGCGGCAGAAGGTTCGCAGCGGGAGCTGAAGCTGGGCTGTGGCGGGCTGCCCGAAAGTTGGCGAGAGAGCGACGATCTGGGGTATGCGATCCGGCAGGTTAGCCGAACCGACATGGCGGGTTTGTTCAACTACAGTACCGCCCTCGGGTTGCCGGCACTGCGTCAGCAACTGTCCAGGCGGCTTAAGCAGTTCGATATCGAGGCTGATGAAAACCGGATCCTGACCACCTCGGGGGCGACCCATGGGCTGGACTTGATCGTGCGGACACTGTTGCCGCCGGGATGCTGTGTCGTGGTGGAGAGCCCCGGTTATTCAAAACTGTTCGACCTGCTCAGGCTGCACAGGATTGAGATGGTCGAATTGCCCAGGACGCCACGGGGCCCCGACGTCGATGCTTTCCAGTGTCTGCTGACGACTCATCGCCCCTGTGCTCTTTTCGTCAACAGTGCCTGCCATAACCCAACCGGCAGCAACCTGGCTCCGACCGTGGCCCAGCGGCTGATGGAGCTGGCGAAAGAGCATGCGTTGCTCGTCATCGAAGACGATGTCTATGCGGATTTCCAGAGTCCAACACGACCCCGGCTGGCGGCGCTGGACGCCGACGTGATTTATTTGGGCAGTTTTTCGAAGACCCTGAGCAGCTCGCTGCGAGTCGGTTTCGTGGTCGCGCCGCCGCCCATCATCGCGCGCCTGAGCGAAGTCAAGGAAGTCACCAGCATGGGCGCCTCGCGCTTCTGTGAATCGGTATTGGCCAATCTTCTGGCCAATGGCGCCTATCGCAAACTGGTCCAGCGTCAGCGCCAACGTCTGAGTACTGACATGACGGTGACGCTGCAGGCGCTGGAGGATGCCGACTGGAGCGTTTTCGGTAAGCCGGCCGGCGGGCTTTTCATCTGGGCACGTCCGCCGTTGCGTGACTATGCTGGGTTGCAGCGCTTGGCAGAGCGGTGCGGCATCCGGCTGTCGTCGCGCACCGCATTCAGCCCTCTGGGCCTGGACACTGACTGGCTGAGGATCAACGTGGCCTACGCCAGTGATCCCAAAGCCCTGGCGTTCTTCCGCGCTACGGCTCTGGATCGACCTCAAGTGTCCTGAAAACGACGCGGCTGTAGCTTTTTGCCATTATTCCGACGCCAGCATCTTGTGTTGCGGGGCGTCTCGTTGCGAATCTGCAATCAACACACACTGGCAGAGGACTGGCGCAATGATTTCGGCCGTGCAAGGACGTTTTGCCAACCTCGGTATGGCAAAGAAACTGGGTATCGGGTTTGTCCTGGTGCTGCTGCTCACCGCAGTGGTGGCGGCCATTGGCGTCTGGTCCCTGCAGACCATCAGTTATCGCTTCGATGGCCTGAAGCGGATGTCGTCCCTCAACAGCGGGCTGCTCAAGGTTCGCCTGCTGGAGCAGGAATACGCCTCGCGTTCCGACCCCAAGACAGCCGATGCGTTGCGTCAAGGCGTCGATGGGTTGATTGCGTTGGCGAACGAACTCAAGGGCCAGTCGGCGGCGAATGTGCCGGTGATGAATGACGTCGATCTGGCCCTGGCGGCCTACCGCAAGGCATTCGATGAGTTCGTCGAGCTGAGCCAGAGCAAGGACCTGGCGCTGGAGATGGCCAGTTGGTCGGTTTCCAGTGTCGCCAACAACCTGGACGTGTTGCAGGCCGGGCTAGCGGATGACGGCGCCTATACCTTGAAGGACTCCGAGGGCAAGGAGGGGGCTGAATTCATCGAGCAGGCCAACCAGGTCAGCGAAGTGTCGCGACTCATGCTGCAGTCGATGAACGAAGCGCGGGTTCGCCTGGACCAGAGTCGCAAGGGCAATGACGAGGCGGCCGGGCAAGGCAATATCGAACAGGCCGAGCAGGCCATGAAACTGGCTGAAGCGCTCAAGGGCGCCGTCAAGGATCCCGGCTACCAGACCGTGCTCAACGAAGTGGCCGGACACATCGGGGGCTTCAACCAGCAACTGGCCGAATACACCGGCCTTTTGGCCAAGGAAAAGATCGTCTACCAACAATTGCACGAGCGCGCCGACCAAGTCGTGGCGCGGGTTGATCAGGCGTACACCTCCGAAGACGCCGCCATGCAGGCGGAGCTGAAGAAAAACTCGTTGATGATCATCGGCTCGTCGGCCCTGGCCCTGCTGGTGGGGCTGGTTGCAGCCTGGGTCATCACCCGGTTGATCGTCTCGCCGTTGCGCAGTGTCATCCGCGTCGCCCAGCAAATTGCCGCCGGGGACCTGAGCGCGAAAGTCGACGTGACACGTCGGGACGAGATTGGGCAACTGATGCTCGCGATGCAACAGATGGGAGCGGGCTTGAGCAGCATCGTCAGCGGTTTGCAGGCGGGCATCGAGCAGTTGGCCAGTTCGGCCCAGTCACTGTCGTCCGTGACTGAGCAGACCAACTTGGAAGTCAGCAGCCAGAAAGAGGAAACCGAGCAGGTTGCCACGGCAATGAACCAGATGACCGCTACGGTGCACGACGTGGCCCGCAATGCCGAAGAGGCGGCGCAAGCGGCCCAGACGGCCGACGACAAGGTCGAAACGGGTCAGCAAGTGGTGCGCCAGAGCATGGTGCGCATCGAGCAACTGGCCGACTCGGCCACATCGGCCAGCACCAGCATCGAGAGCCTGAGCGCCGAAATACAGAACATCGGCACTGTCTTGAGCGTGATCAAGAGCGTGGCCGAGCAAACCAACCTGCTCGCCCTCAACGCCGCGATCGAGGCGGCTCGGGCAGGTGAGCAGGGCAGGGGATTTGCAGTAGTGGCCGATGAAGTCCGCGCCTTGGCGAGACGCACGCAACAGTCCACCGAAGAAATCGAGCGACTGGTGAGTGCGCTGCGTTCAGCGGCCCAGACCTCCGTACAGCAAATCCAGGCCAGTGGCGAACTGGTGAAAATGGCCGTCAGCGATGCGCTGCAGACCGAAAGCGCACTGGGCAGCATCGCGGCGGCCGTGTCATTGATCCAACAAATGAACCAGCAAATCGCAGCGGCCGCCGAACAACAGAGCTCAGTGGCTGAAGAAATCAACCGCAGTGTCACCAGCATCCGCGCCAGTGCGGATCAATCGTCCGTGGCCATGCAAGGCAATGCCGCGTCCAGCATTGAATTGGCGCAGTTGGGCGTTGAGTTGAAAGGGATGGTGGGGCATTTCAGGTTGTGAATGGCTGGGTTGCTGCTATCGCGAGCAAGCCCGCCCACATTGGAGGAGGAGTGTGCAGAGATCCATGTGGGAGCGAGCCTGCTCGCGAAGAGGTCAGTACACTCAGCCTCTTCATCGACTGCCATAGCGCCTTCGCGAGCAGGCTCGCTCCCACTGGGGATGTGCGGTGCGCACCCGGAACCCGGTCGGCCCGGATGCGCTTCAAAAGTGACCCGCTGGAAGAGCGGAACCGCCGCTAGCCATTACCGAAGAAACGGATATTCACGCAAAACCCAAACCCAACTCAGTCGTAAACCTTCTTCTTCTTCCACTCATCGTTCGCTTCGTCTTCCTTCAACCCTTCAGTCAACTGGTTCACCTCACCCTCCACAGGCTGGGTGCTGGCCAGGACCTGGGCATTGGCCCGAGCCAGAAGCTTCTCGAGATAAGCCAACTGCTCGGCATAAACCTGCGGCTCCTGCTGCTTGCGCAGATACTGCACGCCACGCTCGAACGCCAGGCGAGCCTGCCCGGGCTGTTCCTGCTGCAAGGCCTGCTGGCCGAGGTTGTTGAAGAACTCGATGTGCAGCAACACCAGGAGATGTCGCACTTCGCGAATCCAGCGCTTGGCCTCGTTAGGCGGCAGGAACCCGTCCTGGGCGGCGCGGGTGATCTGGCCGTGCAAGGCCTCGAGCAGGAACCGCACGTCCTTGGCCTTGGCTTCGGTCTGGATCGGTGCCGGCGGGTTGTTGACCGGAATCGACTCACCCTGGGCGGCCAGCGCAGACAGTTCGTCCAGGCGTGCCTTGACGGCGGCGTTGGACTTGTCGAGATTGAGCAAGCGCTGGCAGACGTTGAGCTCAAGGCGCGTCATCAGCAACTTCAGGGCCGGGGTCATCAACTGGCCAGGGAAGGTTTCGGTGAGCTCGCCACAACGACGCAGGCGGTCGTTGAGTTCAACCTTGGTGCGGGCCTTTTCCAGCTTGTTGTTTTCCACCACATGGTTCATGTAGCCAATGGCGATCAACAGTGCGATCCCGGCTACGACGAGCAGGGTGATCATGAGTGGTGTCACCGGTAAGACCTCTTTATTGGGGTACGCATGTCATGAGTGTAGTGGCTTGGCTTTTATGCGCATAGTTCCACGCCGCGCGATTAGACGGGCGTCATGCTGTTTATGGGCGTGCAGCGCCATGGATGCACATTGCCACTATTTGCCCGCCGAGACTATAACGTCTTGGCGGGCGACAGAATATAGACGCCAAGGACCGGACGGGTAAAATCCGCAGATCCCCCCAAATCGGGGGAAGTCATTGATTTAAATAAATTTATATCTGGGGGTTGACGACCCTCCAATCCATCCATAGAATGCGCGCCACTTACAGCGTAAAGCACTCAGCCAAACGCGATAAGCAGTGAATGTTGTACGTGTGTCCCCTTCGTCTAGTGGCCTAGGACACCGCCCTTTCACGGCGGTAACAGGGGTTCGAGTCCCCTAGGGGACGCCAATGCGGGAATAGCTCAGTTGGTAGAGCACGACCTTGCCAAGGTCGGGGTCGCGAGTTCGAGTCTCGTTTCCCGCTCCAATTTTAAACAGCGTTGCTTTCGGGCAGGGCTGAGTGAAGCCAGAGCCGACATCTTCGGATGCGGATTTGGGCACTGAAATACACACCATGTGTTTCAGTTAGTGTGTCCCCTTCGTCTAGTGGCCTAGGACACCGCCCTTTCACGGCGGTAACAGGGGTTCGAGTCCCCTAGGGGACGCCATTTGCGGGAATAGCTCAGTTGGTAGAGCACGACCTTGCCAAGGTCGGGGTCGCGAGTTCGAGTCTCGTTTCCCGCTCCAAATTCAAGAAAACGCCGCTCATTCGAGCGGCGTTTTTTTATGCGCGTAAAAAACCTTTAGCCCTCCAGGCTGTGCACCAGGCTTTCCAGCGCCTCCTCATCGGCAGGCGGCGGAGCAAGGTTCGAGCAGCGCACCTGGTATGCAAGCCGGTATTCGCTGGGCGTGCAGTTGGCGTACTGCTTGAAGGCGCGGGCGAAATAGGAAGGGTCCTTGAAACCGGCCTCGTAGCCGATGCTGGTGATGGGCATCTGGCTGTTGTCGAGCAAGTCCTTGGCAAAGCTCATGCGCTTGTTCAATACGTAATCGGTAAAGCCCAGCCCGTTGGCCTCCTTGAACACCCGGCTGAAGCGAAACGTGGTCATGCCGCAACGCTTGGCGAGGTCGCGCTGGTCGATGCTGTCGCGAAAGTGCTGGTCGATGTACAGCATGATGTGGCTGAGGGCCTGGTGTTTCTGGTGCCCGGAGGTCAGGCGGATGCTGTCCGGCAGGGTCGGGGAGTGATCGATCTGCGAGGTCGAGCCACGGCTGCCGGCCTGGCGGCGCAACTCGCACAACTGCGTCACTGCGGTCAGGTAACGCTTGCGCTCGGTGGCTGCCAGGGGAAGCACCATGTATTCCCAGACGCTCGAACGCATGGCCCAGACGGCCAGTTCTTCGGAGTGTTGCACGGTGAACATGGTGATGGGGATGGCCGGCACCGTGCGCTTGATGTCCAGCAACCGCCTCAGGCCCTGCGTATCCGGGCGATCGAAATGGATGCAGATCATGTCGGCCTGCACGCCACTGAGCAGCAAGGCGTTTTTCGCCACGGCGCAGTCGCACGCTTGCTCGAACTGGCTGATGAGTTCCTGGGTGGAATGATCATGAGTCAGATCAAACCATAACAGCTTTGGCTTGCCAGTCAGATTCGACGCCATAGGACGACTACTCGGTGGTTCTTCCTGCCCGTTAGCTAGCAGTATTGCCAATGTGCTATCAGTTTGCCGAATTAATTTTTATAAGCCGCTCATCCTTTAGTGCCGGGTCTCTGTAGGCGCCGTACCTGCGGTCCAAAACGCGAGGGAATTGTCTGCCTGGACAATTTCGCGGCTGGCGCAAAAAAATCCTAGCGATGTGCAAAATCCTCCTAACGACAATACCGGCCTCCTGACTAGGGTTGCATCAGGCAGTTCGAAATGTACTGCCTCTTTGAAAACAACCCCGATGAGGTGTGCGAAATGACTCTTCAAACTATCAAGGCTTCGGTACTGAAGTTCGCCAAAGATGAAGACGGCCTGACCATTGTGGAATACGCCGTTGCCGGCGGGTTGATCACCGTGGCCGTGGCCGCGATGTTCGTTTTGCTGGGCGGCGCCGTGAACACCCGGATTACCGCACTGTGCGCCGCCGTCAAGGGCGCTGCCTGCTGATGACCGTTAGGGGTGAGGCCCATCGAGGCGCCGGTTTCAGCTTTATTCGATAAAGCTGTGCAGTACCTGCTTAGTGGGCTTCGCGTTGTTTTCCGCAAGTCGTTTTATTACCGCTGAAGTGAGGTAAATAAGATGAAACTTCAAACAGTCAGAACTTCGATAGCCAAGTTCTTAAATGATGAAGACGGCCTGACCATTGTGGAATACGCGGTGGCCGGTGGGCTGGTAACGGTGGCGGTTGCCGCGATGTTCGTTCTCTTGGGCGGTGAGGTGAACACTCGAATCACTGCCCTCTGTGCCGCGGTTAAAGGCGCTGCCTGCTAACCATAACCACCCTTAGGGAGACGCATCATGTCCATGGAATTGCTGATGTCGACGGTACTGCTGCTAGGACTGCTGGGCGTGGCGGTGGTGAGCGATTTGCGTCGCCACCGCATCCCCAACACGCTGGTCCTGTTGGGCCTGGCCCTGGGATTGGCCAGCCAGGTCTATACCGGCGGGATCGGCGGCCTGGGCGACGGCCTGTTGGGCATGCTGATCTGTTTCGCGCTGTTCCTGCCCATGTACGCCGTAGGTGGCATGGCCGCTGGTGACGTCAAGCTGATGACCATGGTCGGCAGTTTCCTGCCCTTTCATTACGCACTGTGGGCGGCGCTGTTCAGCCTGATCGCCGGCGGTGTGTGCGGTTTCCTGATTGTCCTGGCCCGCGGCCAGTTGCTCCAGACCTTGCAGCGCTACTGGTTGAGCGTCCGCGCCCAGGCTTATCTGGCGCCGGCGTCGGATGAAGTGGCCGGCAAACCCTTTCCTTACTCGATTGCGATCCTGATCGGCACTTTGAACAGCGTTTACTGGCAGTTGGTTGCCGGTGGCTGGGGAGTCTAGTCATGCACGTCATCAACGATAGCGATGCCTACCCCAGCGAACGGGAAGCCGTGCAACGCCTGGCGCCTCAACCGAGCTCGATTCGCGACACCGGCCTGACTGACAGCTTCCTCGGCGAACTGGTGTGCAAACACCTGCATGACGCCGGCGTGCTGGACATGACGCGGCTGGTGGAACGCCTGGCCCTGACCGGCGCGGTGCTCGAAGAAGTGCTGGCGTTCCTGCGCAAGGACGGGCGGGTCGAAGTCCTTGGCCAGATGGGCCAGTCGGGTGGACAAACGCTGCGCTATGGCCTCACGGAGCGCGGCCGCAGTTCCGCCCGCGACGCCTTGGCTCGCAGCGGCTACATCGGCGCCGCGCCGTTTCCGGTCAGCACCTACCGCTCGCTGATCAAGATCCAGACCATCCACCACGGCCGCATCACCGCCAAGGACATGAACCAGGCCCTGGCCGGCATGGTGCTCAGCCAAGGCATGCTCGATCAACTCGGCGTCGCGCTCAACTCCGGCCGGGCGATCATGATCTACGGCCCGGCGGGCACCGGCAAAACCTACGTCAGCAGCCGGTTGATCCGGTTGTTCGCCGAGGCCATCTGGGTGCCTCATGCGATTGTGATCAACGAATCGGTGATCGAGATCTACGACCCGCAGGTGCATCAACGCCTGGATGACAGCAGCCAAACGAACAACCTGATGCTCAACGAAGGCATCGACCGTCGACTGTTGTGCTGCAAACGCCCGATCGTCATCACCGGCGGCGAGCTGAGCATGGAACAGCTGGACGTGCGCTACGACCCGTTTACCCGGCAATACCAGGCGGCCCTGCAACTCAAGGCCAGCAACGGTCTGTTCATCATCGACGACATGGGGCGCCAGCGCATGGCCCCGGCCGAGCTGCTCAATCGCTGGATCGTGCCGATGGAAGAAAAACGCGACTTCATCAACCTGGGCGGCGGGCGCCATTGCGAGCTGCCGTTCGACCTGGTGCTGGTGTTTTCCACCAACCTCAATCCCCTCGAACTGGCGGATGAGGCCTTCCTGCGGCGCATTGGCTACAAGGTCCAGTTCGGTTATCTCAAGCCCGACGAATACGAGCGCATCTGGCGCCAGGAGTGCGAACGCCTGGGCATCCCGTATGACCCGCTGCTGGTGCGCTATGTGCTACAGCGGCTGTATGCAAGCGAAGGCATGCCGCTGGTGCCTTGCCATCCCCGCGATCTGTTGAACATGGCGCTCGACCGCCAGCGTTACCTGGGCGGTTCCGGGCCCCTGTTGCCGCAAGAGCTGGAATGGGCCTGGCACAACTACTTCGTTCAGCTCGACTTCCTTTGATCTGGAGATACCGACATGAGCTCTCGTACGCTTCCGCTGATAGGCGTTTCCCTGGTAATGGGCCTTGGTGCCGCATGGATGGCTGACTCCTGGCTGAGCGCGCGACTCAACGCGACCCCCGATGATCACTTGCGAAGCGTCGTGGTTGCGACGGTGGAAATTCCCTTCGGGCAAATGGTCGAGGCCCAGCAGGTCACGACCGTGCGCATGCCCATGGACACCATTCCAGACGATGCGTTCGACAGCAGCGACAAGGCCGTGGGCAAGATCGCCACGTTCGACATCCTGCGCGGCGACATCGTGCGCGGTGCCCGTTTGAGCGAGCACCTGGGCGGCAGCACCCTGGCCTCGCTGATCGCGCCGGACAAACGGGCGATATCGGTGCGCGTGGATGATGTGGTCGGCGTCGGCGGATTCCTGTTGCCGGGCAACCGGGTCGATGTGCTGGCGACCAAGACCACCAACGCCGGCAGCAACAACGCGACGTCTCGAACCCTCCTCGAAAATCTTCGGGTGCTGGCGGTGGACCAGACCGCGGGCACGGACAAGACACAACCGGTGGTGGTGCGGGCCGTGACACTGGAGATGTCCGCCAGCGAGGCGGAACTGCTGGTCACCGCGCAGACCGAGGGCAAGCTGCAACTGGCCCTTCGCAACCCCCTGAACCTGGAGAAAAAAGCCGTGGCCGTCGCGCCGCCAGCCCCTGCGCCGGTCATGGCGGTGGCCGCTGCCCCGGTGCCAAGGCCAATGGTGCAACGCAGTGCCAAGCCCCAGGGCGGCGCGATCACGCTGATCCGTGGCGTTGAAAGCAGCGTCATCAATGTCCGCTGAATGACTTCCCCGTGCCAGGCCCCATAGGGCAGGGCGATACCGATCCTCAACGTTGTAGATGAGGGCTCGATGATGAATGCCAAGATCCGGCAGCCGTTGACGCTGCCACGACGCCAGGGAGGGGCGGTGAGTGTACTGATGGTGATCGCCATGGCGGCCATCGCCATGACGGCGGCGTTGGCCCTGGACGGCGGGCATATGCTGCTGAACAAGACCCGCCTGCAAAACGCGGTGGATGCCGCGGCCCTGGGGGGCGCCAAGACCCTGAGCCAGGTGAAAGGCAGCATGAACATGGCCAGCACGACCCGCACGGCGGCCCTCGACACGCTGAGCAGAAATGCCGGCGCCGCGGGCAACACGGAACTGGCCACCGCCGTCGCTGGCAATCCGGGCACGTTTGCCGTGGTTGAATTGTCCAGCAGCGTCTACGGCCCATTCTCATACCCCGGCCCCAGCGACGCCAAGTACGTGCGGGTGTCGGTGGCCAACTATCAACTCAATGGTTTTTTCTGGAGCTTCGTCCAATCGATGGGCAGCGGCAGCCTGGGCAACAAAGCCGTGGCGGCCATCGCCACCGCCGGCCCTAGCCCCACGTCGCCTTGTGACGTCGCGCCGCTGATGGTCTGTGGCGATCCTGGCCAATATGACCCCTCCGCCGGGAATTTCTGGAGCTATCACTTCGGCGACCTGGTGGTGCTCAAGACCGCAGCGGGAAACACCTCCCCCATCGGGCCGGGCAATTTCCAACTCCTCGATTTCGGTTCCGGCGGCAGTTCGGTGCGTGAGGACCTGGCGGGTGGCGGTTCGGTCTGCCGTGCGGTCGGGGACAATGTCCAGACTTCCCCCGGCAACACGGTCGGCCCGGCGTCCCAAGGCTTGAACACACGCTTTGGCATCTACAACGGCCCGGTCAGTGCTTCCAACTATCCACCGGACCTGGTCACCTCTTCGAGCTCGCCAGCGATGGTCTACAACGACACGCTCTCCCAGGCTCAATACAAAGGCCAGCCCGTCACATCGAGTGGCGGCGATCTTTCGGCGGGCGGCGAGGCGATAGCGGACTACAACGATTGGCGCACGCAGGTCGCCGCCTGCGTGGGCGGGAGCGGCAGTGGCTGCCAAAGCAACGGCGTCTTCGAGCGCCGGATGCTGAAGATCGTGGTGGGCAACTGCACCGGCAAACAGGGCGGCTCAAGCACCATTCCCGTGTTGGGTTTCGGCTGCTATTTCGTCGTGCAGCCCATGAACGGCGGCGGTACCCAGTCGCAGATCTTCGGCCAGTTCGTCCACGAATGCGAAGGTGACAACGTGCCTGGCCCGACACCCAGCAGCGACGCCGGTCCGCAGATCATCCAGCTCTACAAAACCTACATCAATGGCAGCGGCACGCCGAGCACAGACTCGTAGGAGGCGTCATGAAACTTGCCCCGTTCAAATCACCCCGGGCCCAGCAAGGCGTCGCGCTGGTGGAGTTCACCCTGGTACTGCCGGTGTTGCTGCTGCTGTTGCTCGCCTTCGGCGAGTTCGGTCGCATGCTGTACCAATACAATGTGCTGTTGCAGGCCAGCCGCGATGCCGACCGCTTCGTCGCCAGCCAGGCCTGGAATTCCACCCTTGGCGCGGTTTCCCTGAGCAGCACGCTGCAGACCCAGACGAAAAACGTCGCGGTGTATGGCGTGCCCAGCGCGTCCGGGACTGCCGTGGTGTCGGGCCTGACCACGGCGAACGTACAGGTTGTCGCGGAGGGCACCAGCCATGTGCGCGTCACCATCACCTACACCTTCTGCCCGGTGATTGGCGCGGGCAGTTGCAGCGGATCGATCCCCGGCTTTTTCGGCAGCGCCATTGCGCTGGGCATCCCGCTGGTGGCGACCACCGTCATGAGGGCGCTGTGATGAATCGCAAGCAGATGCAGGGCACCTATATCGTCGAGTTCGCCTTCGTTGGCCTGCTGGTGTTCACCCTGCTGTTCGGTGTGCTGGAAATGGGCCGGTTGTATTTCACCGTCAACGCCCTGGATGAAGCCGCGCGGCGTGGAGCGCGCCTGGCGGCGGTGTGCAACATCAGCGATCCGGTGATCCTGCGCCGGGCGATTTTCAATGCCGCGACGGATTCAGGCACCAGCCAACTGATCAGCAGCCTGGCCACCTCGAACCTGGTGCTGACTTACCTGGACGTCGACGGAGCGGTGGTGGCCAACCCCGGCGATACCTCTGGCAGTACGGGCTTCCGGGCCATCCGCTACGTCCGGCTGAGCCTGCAGAATTTCGTTTTCAACCTGTTCATTCCCGGACTGGGCGTGCCCATTACCTTGCCCACCTTCAGGGCAACCTTGCCACGCGAAAGCCTAGGGCGTCATTCCGATTCAGGGGAGATCACACCATGCTGAACACCCGGGAAACTCCGCTCACAAGCGCCACCGGCAAGGTCGGGCTGCGCATATTGATCAGCAGCCGCGATGCAGCGTCCCTGCGCGACCTGCAGTGCGTCTGCCAGCGCATGCCCGGCCTTGAAGTGAGCACGCGCCTGGTCAGCAACGGCCATGTCGATCCGCTCTACGGCCTCGACCGGATGCCCGATCTGCTGCTGTTGCGGGTCAGCCATCTGTGGCGCGAGGAGCTGTCGGCGCTGCTGCAGCGTCCGGCCCATGAACGCCCGCCGATGCTGGTGTGCGGTTTGTTGGGCGAGCAGGAAGGCATGCGCCTGGCGATGCAGGCCGGTGCGCGAGACGTGCTGCCCGAACCTTTCGCCGATACCGAACTGGTGGCGGCCCTGAATCGCCTGGTGGCGGAAGTACGCCTCGGCAATGGGAACGAAGGCAAGTTGATCGCGGTGATCAGCGCCAAGGGCGGTTCCGGCGGCACGCTGGTGGCGTGCAACCTGGCCCAGCAACTCAGCGCCCGCTCAGGCAATACCTTGTTGCTGGACATGGACCTGCAGTTCGGCAGCGTGACCCATTACCTGGACGTGGCGCAGTCCCACAGCCACCTGGAAGTGCTGCAACAAGTCGAGGACATGGACAGCGTGGCATTGCGAGGCTTTTGCAGCCACTTCAGTCCGAGCCTGCACGTGCTGGGTGGCCGCGCCGGCGAATTGTGCCTGCCCCAGGATGCCCAGCCGGAACAGCTCGACGCGCTCTTGCAACTGGCCCGCACCAGCTACGACTGGGTGGTGGTGGACTTGCCCCGGCAGATCGATCACCTGACTGGTTCGGTCCTTGAGCAGGTGGACCGGGTCTACGTGGTGGTGCAACAGAGCGTCAGCCACCTGCGTGACGCCAGCGCCCTGGTGCGGATCCTTCGCGAAGACCTCGGCGTACGCGGCGACCAGTTGCAAATCGTGGTCAACCGCTACGACAAGACCGCCGCAGTCAGTCTCAAGGACATCGGCGAGGCCCTGCGTTGCCCGAACATTTCGAAACTGCCCAATGACTTCAACCTGGTCAGCCAGAGTCAGAACACTGGTGTGCCATTGGGGCTGCATGCGCCAAAGGCGGCCATCACCGCCGCGTTGCGCGATTTGACCGAAGACCTGGTCGGTCACCAGATGGCGGCAGGCAAAGGCCTGCTCAAACGCGCCTTCAACCGTTTCTTCGGGGGATGACCCATGATCAGCGACTTCCGCAACCGCTTGCGCAAACAGCCCGGCAAAACCGGTGCTTCAATGGCCGCCCAACAGGGTGACGGCCAGCCAGATTCGGCCGAAGAGTTGATGGCCTGGGAGCACGCCGTTCCCGATGTGCCTTATGAAACCCGCACCCAGGTCACGCCGGTGGAAGCCGAGTGGCGAGAAAAGATCTATCAGCAGTTGCTCAAGGTGATGGACCTGTCCTTGCTCGATGCCCTCGAACAAGCCGAGGCCACGCGGCAGATCCGCGATATTTGCCAGCGCTTGCTTGAAGAACATTCGGCGCCGGTGAGTACAGTCAGCCGGCAGTTGATCATCAAGCAGATCACCGATGAAGTGTTGGGGCTTGGCCCGTTGGAACCGCTGCTGGCCGACCACAGCGTGTCCGACATCCTGGTCAACGGTTTCGCCTCGGTCTATGTCGAACGCTTCGGCAAGCTGCAACGCACCGACGTGCGCTTCCGGGATGACCAGCATTTGCTGAACATCATCGACCGCATTGTTTCCAGCCTGGGGCGGCGCATCGATGAGTCCTCGCCGTTGGTGGACGCCCGGCTCAAGGACGGTTCGCGGGTCAACGCGATCATCCCGCCGCTGGCCATCGACGGCCCGAGCATGTCGATCCGGCGTTTTGCCGTGGACCTGCTCAACACCGACAGCCTGATCCAGGTGGGCACCATGACACCGGCCATTGCCTTGCTGCTCAAGGCCATTGTCCGCGGGCGCTTGAACGTGTTGATCTCCGGCGGCACCGGCAGCGGCAAGACCACCATGCTCAACGTGCTGTCGAGTTTCATCCCGCATAACGAACGGATCGTCACCATCGAGGATTCGGCCGAACTGCAACTGCAACAACCTCACGTGGTGCGCCTGGAAACCCGGCCCTCGAACATCGAGGGGCGCGGCGAGGTGAGCCAGCGCGAACTGGTGCGCAACAGCCTGCGGATGCGCCCGGACCGCATTGTCATCGGCGAGGTGCGTGGCGCCGAAGCGCTGGACATGCTCACGGCGATGAACACCGGCCACGACGGTTCGCTGACCACCATTCACGCCAACACCGCCCGCGATGCGTTGGGTCGTGTCGAGAATATGGTGTCGATGACCGGGGCGACCTTTCCGATCAAGGCCATGCGTCAACAAATTGCCTCGGCCATCGATGTGGTGATCCAGTTGGAGCGTCAAGAAGACGGCAAGCGTCGCGTCACCAGCATGCAAGAGATCAACGGCATGGAAGGGGAGGTCATCACCATGACCGAAATCTTCTCCTTTGCGCGCCACGGCATCGGTGAGCACGGCGAGGTTCTCGGTGAATACAAACCCAGTGGCATGATCCCGGCCTTTCGCGATGTATTGGCCAAGCGCGGCATCGAGTTGCCACTGAGTATGTTCCGGCCTGAATGGATGGAGGGCCGGCAGTCATGAAAGGGATCCCGGGCGAATTCATCCTGATTTTCCTTGGCATGGTATTCATTGCGGTGTTCCTGCTGTCCCAGGGCGTCGTGGTGCCGGTGTTCGGCGAGGCCGGGAAAATGCGCAAGCGCATTCGCGGTCGCTTGCACGTCCTGGAGAAAGCCAACCACCTGCCAAACATGCAGACCGTACTGCGGCAGAAATACCTGACGCGCCTGTCGCCCCTGGAAGCCCGGCTGGAACAGCTGCCGTTCATGGCCAACCTGACTCAGTTGATCGAGCAGGCCGGCCATGAGTACCGCGCCTATCGGGTGATGTTGCTTGGCCTGGCCATTGGCGCGGCGGTGGGTGCCTTGGTGTTGATGGTCTGGCCGATCTGGTGGGTCGCGCTGTTGGTGGCGTTTGCCGTGGCCTGGCTGCCGGTGCTGAAAATCCTGCGCGATCGCAACAAGCGTTTTGCCGCGTTCGAGGAAGGTTTGCCGGACGCCCTGGACGCCATGTGCCGGGCCTTGCGCGCCGGCCATCCCTTCAACGAAACCCTGCGCCTGGTCGCCGAGGAGCATAAGGGGCCGGTGGCCCAGGAATTCGGCATGACCTTCTCCGACATCAACTATGGCAACGACGTGCGCAGGGCCATGCTCGGCTTGCTGGAGCGCATGCCGAGCATGACCGTGATGATGCTGGTGACGTCGATCCTGATCCACCGCGAGACCGGCGGGAACCTGACCGAAGTGCTGGAACGCCTGAGCCGGTTGATTCGCGGGCGTTTCCGTTTCCAGCGCAAGGTCCGGACACTGTCGGCCGAAGGGCGCATGTCCGCCTGGGTGCTGGTGGCGATTCCTTTCGTGCTGGCGATCGCCATCGTGGTGACCAGCCCCAGTTACATGCCGGTACTGGTCAATGACCCCATCGGCCACAAGCTGATTTTCGGCGCGTTCTGCGCCATGTTGGTGGGGATTTTCTGGATCCGGAAGATCATTCGGATCCAGGTTTAAACGCTGTTGCGCCCAGAGGTATCGGTCATGGACTTTTTGCTCGGGTTGTTCAGTCGATTCACCGGGAACGAGGAGCTTGCGCGCCTGCTGTTCGTCACCGTGATTGGCGTCAGTACGGTGTTGGCGGCCGGTGCCGTGCTGTTGATGATGCTGGGCCTGCAAGACCCGGTGCAGCGTCGGCTGGCGTTGATCAAGCGCGGTTACGCCAGCGGCGCGGCGGGGCAGGAGGCGCCCGGTAACTTGCAACTGTTACTGGAACGGGTCGGCCAGCGCTTCGCCTCGGCCGACACGGCCCAGACGTCCGCGACCCAGACGTTGCTGACCCATGCCGGTTATCGATCCGCTTCGGCGGTGCAGATGTATTGGGCGGTGCGCCTGATGCTGCCCCTGGTGATGATCGGCGTTGCCTTGTTGTTGCTGCCGATGGTCAAGGTCTCACTGGCCATCGGCCTGCTGGCGGTGCTCCTTATGGCGGGTATTGGTTGGCTGGTGCCGGCGCTCTATGTCGGCAAGCGCAAGAACGCACGGCAAGGTCGGCTGCGGGCCGCATTTCCGGATGCGCTGGACTTGATGGTGGTCTGCGTCGAATCGGGCCTGGCCCTGCCAACCACCATCGAACGGGTGGCGGAAGAAATGTCCGTCAGCCAGGTCGAGCTGGCCGAGGAGCTGGCGCTGGTCAACGCGCAGATCCGCGCGGGCATCACCAGCACCGAGGCGCTCAAGCAACTGGCCGTGCGCACCGGCCTGGAGGACATCCAGGGCTTGGTCAGCCTGTTGGCGCAAAGTATCCGTTTCGGCACCAGCGTGGCCGATACCCTGCGCATCTACGCCGATGAGTTCCGCGACCGGCGTACCCAGGCCGCTGAAGAAATGGGCGCCAAAATTGGCACCAAACTGATCTTCCCACTGATCTTCTGCCTATGGCCAAGCTTCTTCCTGGTCGCCATCGGCCCCGCCATGATCGGCGTGTTCAGGGCTTTCGGGAATATGTAGCAAGGCCGGATTGCCGAATACCCTGTGGGAGCGAGCCTGCTCGCGAAAGCGGTGTGACAGTCAATGAAGATGTTGACTGTGGTTCCGCCTTCGCGAGCAAGCTCGCTCCCACAGGGTTTTGTGTTGATGCTGTGCCGCATGTCCGCCGCAGATCCAATGTGGGAGCGAGCTTGCTCGCGAAAGCGGTGGGTCAGTCAACGCAGGTGTTGGCTGTGGTTCCGCCTTCGCGAGCAGGCTCGCTCCCACAGGTTTTTGTGTTGATGCCTGTGCCGCATGTCCGCCGCGGATCCAGTGTGGGAGCGAGCTTGCTCGCGAAAGCGGTGGGTCAGTCAATGCAGGTGTTGGCTGTGATACCGCCTTCGCGAGCAAGCTCGCTCCCACAGGGTTTTGTGTTGTTGCCTGTGCCGCATGTCCGCCCCGGATCCAGTGTGGGAGCGAGCTTGCTCGCGAAAGCGGTGGGTCAGTCAATGAAGATGTTGACTGTGGTTCCGCCTTCGCGAGCAAGCTCGCTCCCACAGGGTTTTGTGTTGATGCCTGTGCCGCATGTCCGCCGCGGATCCAGTATGGGAGCGAGCCTGCTCGCGAAAGCGGTGGGTCAGTCAATGCAGGTGTTGGCTGTGGTTCCGCCTTCGCGAGCAAGCTCGCTCCCACAGGGTTTGTGTTGATGCCTGTGCCGCATATCCGCCGCGGATCCAGTGTGGGAGCGAGCTTGCTCGCGAAAGCGGTGGGTCAGTCAACGCAGGTGTTGGCTGTGGTTCCGCCTTCGCGAGCAGGCTCGCTCCCACAGGGTTTTGTGTTGTTGCATGTGCCGCATGTCCGCCCCGGATCCAGTGTGGGAGCGAGCTTGCTCGCGAAAGCGGTGGGTCAGTCAACGCAGGTGTTGGCTGTGGTTCCGCCTTCGCGAGCAAGCTCGCTCCCACAGGGTTTTGTGTTGTTGCATGTGCCGCATATCCGCCGCGGATCCAGTGTGGGAGCGAGCTTGCTCGCGAAAGCGGTGGGTCAGTCAATGCAGGTGTTGGCTGTGGTTCCGCCTTCGCGAGCAAGCTCGCTCCCACAGGGTTTGTGTTGATGCCTGTGCCGCATATCCGCCGCGGATCCAGTGTGGGAGCGAGCTTGCTCGCGAAAGCGGTGGGTCAGTCAATGAAGATGTTGGCTGTGATACCACCTTCGCGAGCAAGCTCGCTCCCACAGGGTTTTGTGTTGATGCTGTGCCGCATGTCCGCCCCGGATCCAGTGTGGGAGCGAGCTTGCTCGCGAAAACGGTGGGTCAGTCAACGCAGGTGTTGGCTGTGATGCCGCCTTCGCAAGCAGGCTCGCTTCCACCCGGCTTGCTTCAATCCGCGCCTTCAAGCCAAAAGACCGCAGCCTCCGGCAACGCCTACATCAAGCATAGGGTTGTCGGAGGCTGCGGTCTTTTGGCTTGCAACGCTTCACTCACTCTTGCTGACGTCTCCTCCCATGTCCTGGTCGAAGAACATCGGGATCGGGTAAGTAAAGCTGTTGAGCCAGCGCTGCATGGCCAGTTCGCGTTCGGCGGCCGAGGCGGTTTGCAGGTTGGTGGAGGCCACCACGCCACGGATTTGCAACTGCATCCAGCTCTCGGTCCCTTGCTGCGCCGCCGAAGACGGGCCGGGTTCGATCGCCCAGGCGGAGGTGGACAGGCAAGTCAGGCATACGATCAACAATTGTTGGGTCTTCATCTCTCGGACTCCTCGAAACGCGCTACTTGACCGCGCCGGTAGAGGCATCGACGACCTCGGTCAGGCGGTTCGATTGTGAGGTCGTTGCATTACCGGCAGAGCCGCGGATTTTTTCCGCACGGGCTTGTGCATCCGCCACCTGTTGGGGGCTCAGCTTGGCCATGCTCGCCAGTTCCGCCGCCTGCTTCCAGTTGTCCTGGTAGATCAGCAGGGGCACCATGTTGAGCGCAGCCAACGTGTTTGACTGCTGCAGTTCCATGGCCGTCATGAACTCGAAGCGGGCTTGGGGAATCCGCTTTTGATTGAGGTAGACAACCCCCAGGTCATTGCGGATTTTTCCTTCGGTGGGCGCCATCTTTGCTGCGCGTTCGAGGTGTTCCGTGGCGTTGGCGTTGTCATTCTTGGCAGCGGCCAATTGACCAAGACCATGTTCCCCGTCAGCAGCCAGACAAGTTCCAAGCAGGCTTTTGTACAAAGGCTCGGCTTCGCTGCGTCCCATCAGGCGTAGCACCCGGGCCTTGCGCAAACGCACCTGGACCAAGTCTTCGGGCAAGCGTTCGAGGTTCGCCAGGCTGGCGTACAAACGACCTTCATTGGCCATGTCATCGGCCAGGTTCAGGGCCAGTTCCTGGTCGGCGCCGGGCTTGGCGCAACTGGCCGCGCTTGAAGCCACGGTGCCATGGCTGGCACAACCGGCGAGCATCAAGGTCGCCGTTACCGCGATTATCGCTTTCATCCCATGCCCCTTGGAAACCGGTTGAATGGCTGGCGCTTCGCACTGCACGTAGCGGCTCATTGGGACAGCCCGCTGCGGTTATCGAACTCGCCATGTTCAAGGAAGTACATGCGGTAGAAATTCGGGTCGTAATTGCGCAGTTGCTCGCCCGGCAAAGTGGGCAGTTGCGCGTCGGCGGCCAGCGGTTGGACCAGGTGCGGGGTGACAATCATCAACAGCTCGCGTTCTTCGCGGTTGATGGAGTTATCACGAAAGAATGCGCCGAGAATGGGTATATCCCCCAAGCCGGGAAACTTGTTCACTTGTGAGCTGTTGCGGGTACTGATCAGGCCGCTGATGACGAAGCTTTCGCCATCGGCCAGAGCGATGCTGGTATCGGTGCGGCGCACGGTCAGGGCGGGTACCAGCGTCCCGGCGATATTCACGGCGTTGGTGAAATCCAGTTCGCTGACTTCGGGCGCGACCTTCAACGCGATGCGGTTTTTGCCGATCACGGTGGGGGTCAGGGTCAGGCGGATACCGAACTCCTTGTACTCGATGGACACGTTGTCGCTGCCGGCACTGGGCACGGGAATCGGCACTTCGCCGCCGGCCAGGAAGCTGGCGCTCTGCCCGCTGAGGGCCACCAGGCTTGGCCGCGCCAGGGTGTAGGCGAAGCCGCTGCCTTCCAGGGCGTTGATCATCAATAGCGTCTTGCCGGTGGCGAACGACAGGTTGAACATATCGTTATTGACCGGCAGGGAGGGCCGGACGATACCGCCGACGGTGGGCAAGGTCCTCGGCGAGCCAAACAGGAAATTGCCTCGTGTGCCGAGAATGGAGGTCGAGGCCTCCTTGAGTTTGGTCCGGCTGACTTCGACGAAACGGATGTCGGTCTGCACTTGGGCGAGCAGCATCGGGTCGTCCGACGGCACGCTTGCTGCGCTGGTCAGCGCGGTGGTGGCTCGGCCTGTCACGAAAACCATGCTTTGACGGGGAATTTTCGAACAGGCCGTCCACACCATCAGGCTGGTGGCGCCGGGCATGAGGCCCGTAAGAATGAAGGCATCGTTGCCGCTGGGTTGTACATCGGCGATTTTCGGATCGCCCACCGCCAGCTTCGTTACGGGGGCAAGAATACGCAGCTCGTTCTGCAGGCCCTGGCCAACCTCGAAGGTGGCGGGCAAATTGTCCAGTTGGGAACAACTATCCGCCGCAGCGTAAGCCGCATCCAGGCCGAGGCCCATCCAGAACAAACCATGAACAAGGTGTTTCAACGCGGGCACGGTACGATAGCTCATAAAATGATCCTCGACAGACAGGCCGTCCTTAGGCTAACCAGTGCCTCGGATCATTTATGGGGCCCGGGCTGCCCCCCCATTTTCATCAAATCACTCAATGTCGCCGGCAATTGGCCTGGCACATTGGACGTCCTGACTGGATGGCACGCTGTACTCAGCACATCTTGAAACGCCCTTGATAACCGGGCTGGCGAGCAGAATGACGGTTGCCAATCAGGTCGGCTATGGATCGGTTCGCCTGTTCCCTCCTCGCTTCTGATTGACAGTAGTTCAACAATGGCAAAGCGCCACGGACCGTGTGAAAAAAACGTCTAAAAAGTGACGGGGGCGAAAAGCATGGGGTGATGGGCGTCAATAATCTGTCTTTTGCTGTCATTCAGCAGGACAAATCCCAGGCGCCGCGATCAACAAAAAGCCGCAAAAAAGCCCGCAGGGTTTAAAACCGTGCGGGCCTTTGCATTGCTGTTTCGCGTTCAGTGCTTGCTGTCCTGATCCGACATTGCCAGCAATTGTTTTTCCTGGTTCCAATCGAAGGGCTCGTCGTTTTGTTCTGCTTCGAAACGACGCTCCTCCAGGGCCTGGTACAGACTGATTTCTTCGTCGGGCATGTAGTGCAGGCAATCACCGGCGAAATACCACAGCAGGTCGCGGGGGACCAGGTGGGCAATCTGGGGATAACGGACGATCACCTGGCACAGGAGATCCTGACCCAGGTACTGGCTTTCGATCGGGTCGACGGGCAGTTGCGCGCGCAGGTCATCAAAGCGCTCCAGGAACAGCGCATGGCTTTCTTCGGGAACCTGTTCGGCCTCACCCACGGCGACCAGGATGCTGCGCAAGTGGTCAAGCAAGACAAGGTGATCGGCAACGACATTGGACACGAGATAAGTCCTCAAGAGCAAAACGGGCGCAGGAGTATAAAGCGCCTGCGCCTGCTTTTACATGCTAGGCCCTGTACGAAATGTATCCGCACTCGCCCATCCTGCATTGAAACGGGGCTCGGAATGCTCATGTACTCCAGTACACTGCGCTTCCTCGCCCCGTTTCGCCTTGTCTGGCCTTCGCGCAAACACATTTCCTACAGAGCCTAGTGATCAGATCGCCGCCTGGATCACCGGACTTTGTCCTCGGCGAGCGTCAAAGCTTCCTTGTCGAAGTCATCCACGTCGATGACCTTGCGCCGTGCCGCCTCCGCCGCCCGCAGGGTCTGTGCTTCACCGGCTTGCAACACGCCTGCTTCCAGGGCTGCCTCGATGAGGTGTTCTCCGGGGGCCGGATCGAGCTGGCCCTGCTTGAGGGCGGCATGGATTTTTTTCTGCAGCGGATGGGCGGCGGCCAGCAGGTCGGCAGCGTGTTGCAGCGCGCCCACCGGATCGTCGGTTGATTGCGGGCGATAGCAGCCCTGCAGCAACTCTTCCAGGGTCGGGTCGCCCTTGGAACGTCCGATAACAGCCGCGACCTCGGCATCGAGCCTGTCGCTCGGCCCCTTGTGCCGACGACCCAAGGGGAATACCACCAGGCGCAACAGGCAGCCCAGCACCCGATTGGGAAAGTTGCCCAGCAGTTCGTCCAATGCGCGCTCCGACTGGCCCAGGCTTTCTTCCATGGCCCACTGGAACAACGGCGCCATATGATCCGGTGAGTCAAGGTCGTGGTAGCGCTTGAGCGCGGCCGATGCCAGGTAGAGGTTGCTCAGCACATCCCCCAGGCGCGCGGACAAGCGTTCGCGACGTTTGAGTTCGCCGCCCAGCAACATCATGCTCAGGTCCGCCAGCAGGGCGAATGCTGCCGCCTGCCGGTTGAGGGCGCGGAAATAGCCCTGGCTCAGGGCGTTGCCCGGCACGTTGTCGAAATGCCCGAGGCCCAGGTTCAAGACCAGCGTGCTCGCCGCATTGCTGATGGCGAAACCGATGTGCTTGAGCAGCAACCCGTCGAATTCGAGCAACGCCTGGTCCTTGTCTTCGCGGGTGGCCAGGGCCATTTCCTTGAGGACGAACGGATGGCAGCGGATGGCGCCCTGGCCGAAGATCATCAAGTTGCGCGACAGGATATTCGCGCCTTCCACGGTGATGAAAATCGGTGCGCCTTGCCAACTGCGCCCAAGATAATTGTTCGGCCCCATGATGATGCCCTTGCCGCCATGCACATCCATGGCGTGGCTGATGCATTCGCGGCCGCGTTCGGTCAGGTGATATTTGAGGATCGCCGACAGCACCGAGGGTTTTTCGCCGAGGTCCACCGCGTTGGCGGTCAGCATGCGCGCGGCGTCCATCAGCCAGGCATTGCCACCGATCCGCGCCATGGCTTCCTGGATGCCTTCGAACGCCGACAATGGCACGTTGAATTGTTCACGCACCTGGGTGTACTGGCCGGTGACCAGGCTGGTGAACTTCGCCGCGCCGGTACCGACCGCCGGCAGGGAAATCGAGCGGCCGACCGACAGGCAGTTCATCAGCATCATCCAGCCCTTGCCGAGCATGGCCTGGCCGCCGATGAGGAAATCCAGTGGAATGAAGACGTCCTTGCCCCAGTTCGGTCCGTTCATGAAGGCGGCGCCAAGGGGCAGGTGGCGACGACCGATATTCACGCCGGGCGTATCGGTGGGGATCAGCGCAAGACTGATTCCCAGGTCTTCTTCGTCGCCGAGCAAGTGGTCCGGGTCATAAGCCTTGAAGGCCAGGCCAAGGAGCGTGGCGACCGGCCCGAGGGTGATGTAGCGTTTTTCCCAGTTCAAGCGCAGGCCGAGGGTTTCCTGGCCTTGCCATTCGCCCTTGCAGATGATCCCGGTGTCTGGCATCGCCCCGGCGTCGGAACCGGCCAATGGACCGGTCAGTGCGAAGCAGGGGATGTCATCGCCACGGGCCAGTCGCGGCAGGTAGTGGTTGCGTTGTTCGTCGGTGCCGTAATGCAGGAGCAGTTCCGCCGGACCGAGGGAGTTGGGCACCATCACGGTGGAAGCCAGGTCACCGCTGCGGGTAGCCAGCTTCATGGCTACCTGGGAATGGGCATAGGCGGAAAACCCTTTGCCGCCGTATTCCTTCGGAATGATCAGGGCGAAGAAACCGTGCTCCTTGATATGTGCCCAAGCTTCTGGCGGCAGGTCCATGGCCTGGCCGATCTGCCAATCGCTGACCATCGCACAGAGCGCTTCGGTTGGGCCGTCGAGGAATGCCTGTTCTTCTTCGGTCAGTTGCACCTTGGGATAGGTCAGCAGCAGGTCCCAGTCCGGCCGGCCGCTGAACAGTTCGCCATCCCACCACACCGTGCCCGCGTCGATGGCATCGCGCTCGGTCTGAGACATGGGGGGCAGGGTCTTCTGGAACCAGTCGAACATCGGCGCGCTGAAATATTTGCGGCGCAGGTCCGGCAGCAGCAGCGGCGTCGCAATGGCGGCGAGCACCAGCCAGAGAACGAGCATCAGCCAGCCGGGCGCATGGCTGGCAATCCCCATCGCCAGCAGGTAGACCGCGACAATACCCAGCGCCGGTAGCGGGGCGGTGCGACGATGCGCCAGCCAGGCGACCCCGACGACCAGAACCAGTATCCACAACAACAGCATATGTGATCCTCCGTGAACCAAGGCAAAACCGACCTTCAGAGCTTAGACGGCCCATGCAAAACCGGCGGCAGGCGCAATGGGACTGATTTCGTGGGAAACCCGCCATGTATTGCGCCAGTCTGGTTGGCAACAGCCGTGGGAAATCGTTCGTTGCCAAAGTGAGAAAACGACATTGTTTGGCGTAAATGCCCTGTCAGCTCGGGAAGGTCTAGCGGCGCACACTTGCTCAGTGATTTGAGCCATTGCTGATCCGGCGTATGCTGCTGCGGCATTTATCCATCGAGGGAAGCCGTGATGCTGAAGATCTGGGGCCGAAAGAATTCATCGAACGTGCGCAAGGCGTTGTGGTGCGCCGAAGAACTGGGGCTCATCTATGAGTCCGTTGATGCAGGCGGCGCGTTCGGTGTGGTGGACACGCCCGAATACCGCGCGAAGAATCCCAACGGCCGGGTTCCGATGATAGAAGACGACGGCTTCGTGCTCTGGGAGTCGAACACCATCGTCCGGTATCTGGTTGCTCGCCACGCCCCGGATTCCGCCTGGTACCCCGCTGACGTGCAGGTCCGGGCCACGGCGGAAAAATGGATGGATTGGACGACGTCGAGTTTTGCCGCACCGTTTCGCACGGTGTTCTGGGGCGTCTTGCGCACCCCGGCCGAGCAGCAGGATTGGGCCGCCATCAAGGCCGCAATCAAGGAGTGCGATGACTTGCTCGCGATGGTCGACCATGCCTTGGGCGAACAGCCTTTCCTGAGCGGTGATCAAATCGGCATGGGCGATATCCCCCTGGGCAGTTTCATTTATGCCTGGTTCGAGATGCCCATCGAGCGCGCCGCGCTGCCCAATGTACAAGCCTGGTACGCACGGCTCCAGCAGCGTCCGGCCTATCGCAAAGCCGTGATGACCACGTTGACTTAATACTTACTATCGACACGCTTCACTGTACTTGTGCGGCGACGCCACGCACCATTGCCTTCGTGCGGGTGGTTGCATTGCTCGTCGCACGCCCTTATCTATTCTTCTCTTTTCCCCTTCTTGGTGCGTAATCCGATATGAGTTCCGCTCTGTCCATACGGCAGTTAACCAAAACCTACGGCAACGGTTTCCAGGCCCTGAGTGGTATCGATCTGGACGTCGCCGAAGGTGATTTCTTCGCCTTGCTTGGCCCTAACGGCGCCGGCAAGTCCACCACCATCGGTATTCTTTCCACCCTGGTGAACAAGACCAGCGGCACGGTCAACGTATTCGGCCATGATCTGGACCGCGAGCCCGCCGCGCTCAAGCGCTGCATTGGCGTGGTGCCCCAGGAATTCAATTTCAACCAGTTCGAAAAGACCTTCGATATTGTCGTGACCCAGGCCGGCTACTACGGCATTCCGCCAAAGATCGCCAACGAACGCGCCGAGCAATACCTGACCCAACTGGGGCTGTGGGACAAGCGCGACGTGCCGTCACGCTCGTTGTCCGGCGGCATGAAGCGCCGCCTGATGATCGCCCGTGCGTTGGTGCACGAACCGCGCCTGCTGATTCTCGACGAACCGACCGCGGGCGTGGACATCGAGCTGCGCCGTTCGATGTGGACCTTCCTGACCGAGCTGAACCAGAAAGGCATCACCATCATCCTCACCACGCATTACCTGGAAGAGGCCGAACAGTTGTGCCGCAATATCGGCATCATCGACCATGGCACCATCGTCGAGAACACCAGCATGCGGCAGTTGCTGAGCCAGTTGCATGTGGAGACCTTCCTGCTGGATCTCAAGCATGACCTCAGTGTCGCCCCGCAGCTCATCGGCTACCCGGCTCGGTTGCTCGACGGCCATACCCTGGAAGTCCAGGTCGACAAATCCGCCGGCATCACCGGGCTGTTCACTCAACTGGCCCTGCAAAACATCGAAGTGCTGAGCCTGCGCAACAAGACCAATCGCCTTGAGGAGTTGTTCGTGTCCCTGGTGGAAAAAAACCTGGCGAAGGTGGCGGTATGAGTTCCGAACTGCGACCCAACCTGATCGCCCTCAATACCATTGTCTACCGTGAAGTCCGGCGCTTCATGCGGATCTGGCCGCAGACCCTGCTGCCCCCGGCCATCACGATGGTTCTGTACTTCGTGATCTTCGGCAACCTGATCGGTCGGCAGATCGGCGACATGGGCGGCTTCACGTACATGGACTACATCGTGCCGGGACTGATCATGATGTCGGTGATCACCAACTCCTACGGCAACGTCGTATCGAGTTTCTTCGGCAGCAAGTTCCAGCGTTCGATCGAAGAACTGATGGTCTCGCCGGTTTCGCCCCATACAATCCTGATCGGCTTCACTTTGGGTGGTGTGTTGCGAGGGTTGGCGGTGGGCCTGATCGTGACCTTGCTGTCGCTGTTTTTCACGGACCTGCAGGTGCATCACCTGGGGGTGACGATCCTGGTGGTAGTCCTGACGGCCACGATCTTTTCGCTGCTGGGTTTCATCAATGCCGTGTTCGCGCGCAACTTCGATGACATCTCCATCATCCCGACCTTCGTGCTCACGCCGCTGACTTACCTCGGTGGCGTGTTCTATTCGATCTCGTTGCTGCCACCGTTCTGGCAGACCGTGTCCCTGGCCAACCCGGTGCTGCATATGGTCAACGCGTTTCGCTATGGGATCCTTGGGGTCTCGGACATTCGGATCAGTATTGCGATTACGTTCATGCTGGTGGCGACTGTTGTGCTTTATGTGGGGTGCGCGCGGTTGTTGGTGAGCGGCCGCGGGATGCGCACCTGACAAGACGCGGCGCCTTCTTCGCGAGCAAGCCCGTTCCCACACTGATCTATGTCGAACGCTGATCTGGCGTTCACTGACTATCGAATGTGTGGGGCTTGCTCGCGAAGAGGCCAATAAGAACACCACAAAAAAGGCCTCCATTCCCAGGAGGCCTTTATGCATCTCACATACGGCTTTTTTTGCGCCGACGCCACTGTCGCGCCACCCACCAGCGCCAGTAACTCATGGTCACGAAGTAGGCCAAGGCCCCAAGCACCAGCCCGGTCACCACCGAACCCAGCAAAAACGGCTGCCACAACGTTGACAATTGATTGGTAATCCACGCCCAGGTCAATTCGTCCGGCAGCGTACGGGCGGGTACGTCCATCAGCCAGGCGCCGGTTTGATAGGTACAGAAAAACACCGCAGGCATGGTGATGGGGTTGGTCAGCCAGACCAGGCTCACGGCAATCGGGATGTTGCCGCGAACGGCGACGGCCAATGCGGCGGCCACGAGCATCTGCAACGGTATCGGTAGAAAAGCAGCGAACAGGCCAACGGCCATCGCCCGCGCCACTGAATGGCGATTGAGGTGCCAGAGGTTGGGATCGTGCAGCAGGGTGCCAAGAAAGCGTAAGGATTTGTGTTCCCGAATGCTCGCAGGGTCAGGCATGTAGCGTTTGAATAGGCGCCGGGGCATAAGGCTTCTCGGTCGGGTCAAAGCAGTCAGGCCGCAAGTATGTCCGGATTCTACGGCCGGCAGATTCAGACTTTGTGACAATTGATAACGTTCGGGGTGCCGCAGACCGGCTAAGCCTTAGAGGGAACTCTCAAGGATGGGCTTATGCGCACAGCGATGATCGCGCTCGCACTCGGGTTGCTGGTCCCGATTTTCTTACCGGCCTTGCCGCCGCTGTGGCTGATCGTGGCGATGGCGATGGCAGCGCTGGTCATGTTGCCGTTTCGCACCCACCCGGCCAGTTTTTTTCTGCTCGGATTGGCCTGGGCCTGCGTTGGGGCGCAGCTTGCGCTGGATGACCGATTGCCCGCTGCCCTGGACGGTGAAACCCGCTGGGTCGAGGGAAACATCGTTGGTTTGCCGCAATACGGTGAGGGCATGGTGCGTTTCGAGCTGGCCGATGCCCACTCCCGACGCACGCGCTTGCCTGCATTGATGCGTCTGGCCTGGTATGGCGGGCCGCCGGTCAAGAGCGGTGAAAAGTGGCGCCTGGCAGTGAAGCTCAAGCGGCCCGTCGGGTTGCTCAACCCCCATGGTTTCGACTACGAAGCGTGGCTGCTGAGCCGCGGCATCGGCGCGACCGGCAGCGTCAAGGACGGCTTGCGGGTGCAGCCGGCCCAGGGCGCTTGGCGCGATGGGGTGCGCCAGGCGTTGGCAAAGGTCGATGCCCAAGGACGTTCCGGTGCGCTGGTGGCGCTGGTCCTTGGCGACGGGGCTGGATTGAGCCGCGAAGACTGGCAAGTGCTGCAAGACACCGGCACGGTCCATCTGCTGGTGATTTCCGGCCAGCACATCGGCTTGTTCGCTGGCCTGGTATACCTGCTGGTGGCTGGCGCGGCGCGTTATGGCGTTTGGCCGGCGCGTCTGCCGTGGTTGCCCTGGGCCTGCGCCCTGGCGTTCGCCGCAGCCCTGGGCTACGGTTTGCTCGCCGGATTTGAAGTGCCGGTGCGGCGGGCCTGCACGATGATCGGTCTGGTGTTGCTGTGGCGCTGGCGTTACCGCCAGGCCGAACCTTGGTGGGCCTGGCTGCTGGCCTTCATTGGCGTGTTGATGTTCGATCCGCTGGCGAGCCTGCGCCCCGGGTTCTGGTTGTCGTTTGCCGCCGTCGCGATATTGATGTTCACCTTCGGCGGTCGCCTGGGCCCTTGGCGCTGGTGGCAGACCTGGACCCGAGCCCAGTGGCTGATTGCGCTCGGCCTATGCCCGTTGTTATTGATCCTTGGCTTGCCGGTCAGCCTGAGCGGTCCGTTGGTCAACCTGGTGGCGGTGCCCTGGATCAGTTTGCTGGTATTACCCTCGGCACTGCTTGGCACGGCGTTGCTGCCGGTTCCGGGCGTCGGGGAAAACCTGCTGTGGGTCGCCGGTGGGTTGCTCGATCTGCTGTTCAAAGGCCTTGAACTGGTTGCAGGGCGAATGGCGGCCTGGATGCCTCCCGCTGTCCCGTTTTGGGCGCTGTGTATCGCGGGGCTCGGCGCTGTGCTGTTGTTGCTGCCCAAGGGCCTGCCACTGCGTGTCCTGGGTTGGCCGATGTTGATGCTGATCGTGTTTCCTCCTCGGGAACAGGTGCCCCACGGACGCGCTGAAATCTGGCATTTGGACGTCGGCCAGGGGCTGGCAGTCCTGGTGCGTACCCATCGGCATGCGTTGCTATATGACGCGGGGCCACGCTTTGGCGAAGCCGATGCAGGCGAGCGCGTGGTGGTTCCGACCTTGCGCAAGCTTGGTGTGGAACGGTTGGACCTGATGCTCCTCAGCCACGCCGACGCTGATCATGCCGGCGGAGCACAAGCGGTGCGCAATGGGTTGGCGACGACTCGGGTGATCAGTGGCGATCCTGATGCGCTGCCCGCTGATCTGCTGGCGGGGCCATGCGACAGCGGCGAGAGCTGGGAATGGGATGGGGTCCGGTTCGAGCTGTGGCGCTGGGCGTCAGCGGTCGAAAGCAACCAGAAGTCCTGCGTCTTGCTGATCGAAGCCGACGGCGAGCGGTTGCTGTTGACCGGAGATATCGATGCCCACGCCGAGCGAGCCATGCTCGATGGGCCGTTGGGGGCGCCGATTCATTGGCTGGCCGCGCCGCATCATGGCAGTCGCAGTTCGTCGTCGATGGCGCTGCTGGCGCATCTCAAGCCGCATTCGGTATTGATTTCCCGAGGGCGAAACAACGCATTCGGCCATCCGCATCCCTGGGTCATGCAACGCTATAGGAAATTGGGCATGGCGATCCACGACAGCGCCGAGCAGGGCGCCATTCGTCTGCAACTGGGTGCATTCGGACCCGCGCACGCCGAGGCTGGGAATCGCCGCTACTGGCGCGAGCCGCCGTCTGCTGGGCCGCCGCCCCGGCATTGACCTGCCTCAGTGTTGTGGGTTGCGTTGTTGGCTGGGCGGGCCTGCACGGCGAGTCTGTATGATAAAGTGGCGCACTTTTTCGAGGGGGCTGTCACTGTGTGGGAATTGGTCAAATCCGGCGGCTGGATGATGTTGCCGATCATTCTGAGTTCCATCGCGGCACTGGGTATCGTTGCCGAACGCCTGTGGACCCTGCGGGCCAGTCGCGTAACCCCGGAGCATTTGCTCGGGCAGGTCTGGGTCTGGATCAAGGACAAGCAACTGAACAAGGACAAGCTCAAGGAACTGCGGGCCAGTTCGCCGCTGGGAGAAATCCTTGCCGCGGGCCTGGCCAACTCCAAGCATGGTCGCGAGATCATGAAGGAATGCATCGAAGAGGCGGCGGCCCGGGTCATCCATGAACTGGAGCGCTACCTCAATGCCTTGGGCACCATCGCCGCGATGGCGCCGCTGTTGGGCCTGCTGGGTACGGTACTGGGCATGATCGATATTTTCAGCGCCTTTACCGGTAGCGGCATGACCACTAACGCCTCGGTGCTGGCCGGCGGTATTTCCAAAGCCTTGATCACCACCGCCGCCGGTTTGATGGTGGGGATCCCCTCGGTGTTTTTCCATCGTTTCCTGCAGCGCCGCGTCGACGAACTGGTGGTCGGCATGGAGCAGGAAGCCATCAAGCTGGTCGAGGTGGTTCAGGGCGACCGTGATGTGGACCTGGCCGGGGGCAAGAAGTGAAATTCCGCCGCAAACCACGGGAAAACATCGAGATCAATCTCGCGTCGCTGATCGACGTGGTATTCATCCTCCTGCTGTTTTTTGTCGTGACGACCACGTTCACCCGGGAAACCCAGCTCAAGGTCGAATTGCCGGAGGCCGTCAGTGGCTCGCCGGCTGAAGACCAGCAATTGAAGAACCTCGAAGTCACGATCAGCGCCGAAGGGACGTTCTCGGTGAACAACCATTTGCTGCCCAAAAGTGACCTCGCTAGCCTGATCGAGGCCTTGCAGAAGGAATCCGGCGGTGACACCAGCCTGCCGCTGTCCATCAGCGCCGACGGCAAGACGCCCCATCAATCGGTCATCACTGCCATGGACGCAGCCGGCAAGCTCGGCTTCAGCCATCTGCGCATGACGACGGTCGAGGCGGCACCTGCACCTTGATGGCCATGTCCGATCGATTGCTTGCCGCCTGGTATGAAGGGCATCCCGCCTTGGCGCTGCTACGACCGCTGGAATGGCTGTACCGCCGCGTCGTGGTCGGCAAGCGCGAGCGTTTCCTGGCGGGCGAGGGCGAGATCTACCAGCCGCCCGTGCCGCTGGTCGTGGTCGGCAATATCACCGTGGGCGGCACTGGCAAGACGCCGTTGATCTTGTGGATGATCGAGCATTGCCAGCGCAGTGGCCTGCGGGTCGGCGTGGTCAGCCGGGGTTACGGTGCCAAGCCGCCGCATTTGCCATGGCGAGTCGAGGCCAGCCAAGGCGCCGGCATCGCCGGTGACGAGCCATTGCTGATTGTCCAGCGCACCGGCGTGCCGTTGATGATCGATCCCGATCGCAGCCGGGCTGTCCGGGCTTTGCTGGAGGCCGAGCCGCTGGACCTGATCCTGTCGGACGACGGCATGCAGCATTATCGGCTGGCCCGCGATCTTGAACTGGTATTGATCGACAACGCCCGTGGCCTGGGGAATAGGCGTTGCCTGCCCGCCGGCCCGTTGCGCGAGCCGGTCGAGCGCCTGCAATCGGTCGATGCCGTGCTCTTCAACGGCGCCGCCGCTGATCGCGAAGACGGCTTTGCCTTCGAGTTGCGGCCCACCGCGCTGGTCAACCTGGCCAGCGGTGAACGATGCTCCCTCGACCACTTTCCAGCGGGCCAGGCCCTGCACGCCGTGGCCGGTATCGGCAATCCCCAGCGTTTCTTCAAGACCCTCGAAACGCTACACTGGCGGCCCATACCGCACGGGTTTGCCGACCATGCCGAATACAGCGCCCAGGCCTTGAGCTTCACGCCGTCGCTGCCGGTGGTGATGACGGAAAAGGACGCAGTCAAATGCCGCGCCTTCGCCGCGCCCGACTGGTGGTACCTGGCGGTGGACGCAGCTCCGTCGCCGGCCTTCGCGGCCTGGTTCGATACGCAGCTGATGCGCCTGTTGCCGGATCGACTCTTGCCTTAACACGTTTTATCCAGGGGAATTACATGGACACCAAACTGCTCGATATCCTGGCTTGCCCGGTCTGCAAAGGCCCGCTCAAGCTCAGCGCCGACAAGACCGAGCTGATCAGCAAGGGCGCCGGATTGGCCTATCCGATTCGCGACGGCATCCCGGTGATGCTCGAGAGCGAAGCCCGCACCCTGACCACTGACGAGCGCCTGGATAAATGACCACTGTCTTTACCGTTGTTATTCCGTCGCGCTTTGCCTCGACGCGTTTACCGGGCAAGCCGCTGCTGTTGATCGCCGGCAAGCCGATGATCCAGCATGTCTGGGAGCAGGCCAGCAAGAGCAGCGCCCAACGCGTGGTGGTCGCGACCGATGACGCGCGCATCGAGGAAGCCTGCAAGGGCTTCGGCGCCGAGGTGGTGATGACCCGTGAGGATCATAATTCCGGTACCGATCGCCTGGCGGAGGTGGCCGGCAAACTCGGCCTGCCGCCCGATGCCATCGTGGTCAACGTGCAAGGTGACGAGCCGTTGATTCCTCCGAGCGTGATCGATCAGGTCGCGGCCAACCTGGCGGCTCATCCCGAAGCACAGATGGCTACCCTGGCCGAGCCGATCGAGGACGTGCAGACCCTGTTCAATCCCAGCGTGGTCAAGGTTGTCAGCGACCTCAATGGCCTGGCGCTGACCTTCAGTCGGGCGACGTTGCCGTGGGCCCGGGAGGCATTCGCCAAGAACCCGGACGTGTTGCCCGAAGGCGTGCCGTACCGTCGTCACATCGGCATCTATGCCTACCGCGCCGGTTTCCTCCAGGACTTCGTGGCGTGGGGGCCGTGCTGGCTGGAAAACACCGAATCCCTGGAACAACTGCGTGCCTTGTGGCATGGCGTGCGAATCCATGTTGCCGATGCGCTGATCGCCCCGCCGACCGGTGTCGATACCATTGAAGACCTTGAGCGCATCCGTCGCCTGTTGGAGGCTTGATGCGGGTTTTGTTCGTTTGTCTGGGCAATATCTGCCGGTCGCCCACTGCCGAAGGCATCTTGCGCCACAAGTTGCGCGAGGCCGGGCTGGAGGGGCAGGTGGAAGTCGCTTCCGCCGGTACTGGCGACTGGCACGTCGGCAAGGCGCCGGACAAACGCAGCATGGCCGCGGCCCTGCGTCGCGGCTACGACTTGTCGGCCCAACGTGCCCGTCAGGTAACGCGGGCCGATTTCGCCGCCTACGACCTGATCCTGGCGATGGACAGCAGCAACCTGCGCAACCTCAAGGCCCTGCAACCGGCCAATGCCCGCGCGGAACTGGATCTGTTCCTGCGGCGTTACGAGGCCGAACTCGACGATGTACCCGACCCGTACTACGACGGTGAGCAAGGTTTCGAGCAGGTGCTGGACCTGATCGAGCGCGCCACGGATCGTCTGGTGATCGAATTGAAGGGGCGGTTATGAGCTTGCAAGTCCAGGCTGACGTCAGTCTCAAGCCGTTCAACAGCTTTGGCGTGGACGTCAACGCCCGGCTGTTCGCCGAGGCCAATAGCGATACGGATGTTCGCGAGGCCCTGGCTTACGCCGCGGGTCACGACGTTCCGCTGCTGGTCATCGGTGGTGGCAGCAATCTGCTGTTGACTGGAGACATCGATGCACTGGTGCTGCGCATGGCCAGCCAGGGAATCCGCCTGCTCAGCGATGATGGCGAGCGGGTGGTGGTCGAGGCCGAAGCGGGGGAGCCGTGGCATCCATTTGTCCAGCACACACTGGCCCAAGGTTGGGCGGGCCTGGAAAACCTCAGCCTGATTCCCGGAACGGTGGGCGCGGCGCCGATGCAAAACATCGGAGCCTACGGCGTTGAGATAAAGGACGTCTTTGCCGGCCTCACCGCGCTGGATCGCTACACCGGCGAGCTGCGCGATTTCACCCTCGATGAATGTGCTTTTGCCTACCGCGACAGCCTGTTCAAGCAGCAGGCCGATCGCTGGTTGATCCTGCGGGTGCGCTTCGCCCTCAGTCGTGTCGCTCATTTGCATCTGGAGTACGGCCCGGTGCGCCAGCGGTTGACCGAACAAGGCATCGACCAGGCAACGCCCACGGACGTCAGCCGGGCTATCTGCAGCATCCGCAGCGAAAAACTCCCAGACCCAGCCGTGCTGGGCAACGCCGGCAGCTTCTTCAAGAACCCGTTGGTGCCAGCCGCTCACGTGGCGCATCTCAAAGAGCAGTACGCCGACCTGGTGGCTTATCCACAGCCTGGCGGCCAAATGAAAATCGCTGCCGGCTGGTTGATCGAACGGGCCGGCTGGAAAGGTTTTCGTGAAGGCGACGCCGGGGTGCATAAGTTGCAGGCGCTGGTGTTGGTCAATTACGGCAATGCCACGGGACTGGAGTTGCTGGACCTGGCTCGGCGGATCCAGAAGGACATCGCGGAGCGGTTTCAGGTTAATCTTGAGATGGAGCCTAATCGGTACTGAGGGGAGCAGATCGGCAGTTGGGTTTGGGACGGTCTGCGACTCAACCGACGGGCCGGGATAACTGGGCTTATCCCGGCGCTTCTTCCGTGGGCTCTATCATTCAACAAGCAGCCTTAACAGTTCCTCCATCAGGTTCGTACCGGTTCTGCCGGTAATAAAGCGTTCCGTCGCGCCTCTGTCCCACACAGAAAACCGCATCATAGAAAAGAATGCTCTGACGAACCGGGTTGGCAACGATAAGGTTCATTCTTGCGTAATACGTGTTCCCGGGGCTCAACGACTTCGACGCCACCTGCTCGTGATATCCAGACGGCAAGAAGCCATAGGAAACACAACCTCCAGGTTCTAGATGGATAGGCGTGCCGTTTTGGTCCAGTTCAATTTCCCACATTGGCTTGCGCCTTCCATCCCGCAGGTTTTTCTCAGACACCCATATCGAATCAAGCCTTATGCTGTTCGGGGCTGCTTTTGGCACGCAAATAAGCATTTCTCCGTTATCTGAATCGATAACTGCTTCGCCGGGCATTCCCCATGGGGTAGCCGCGATTGGAGAAGAAAGTGCGCCCAATGCAACGCAAAAAAACGATAGGAAAGGCCTCATGACGTTTCTCAACTTGGCAAATGGCGTTTGTTAGAAGGATTGAGCATGAGGTCCTTCAATACTAGTGCCAATAGGCTCGGATTTTTGGTTCGATTGTTGTGATTCCAGACGGAGTTTGGTTCGCGCTCAACGCAAATCAAGTAGTAGTCCGAAACAATCTCCCCCTGTTGTTCCATGTTGTACTCCGCAAATGTGCTGTCATTGTACAAAGTATATTCGTAGGCTGCCGCCCCTCTGCTAGTCACCGTCATGCCCGATTTTTTTACGGGGAAACCCAACTGGTATTGCCACACATGCGTCATTTCATGCATGAACAGCGCTTTATCCCGGCCATTACCCGTTGCGGAAAAATCGTCTCTATAGAACATTGTACTTTGCGGGTAATACATCTCCCCATTGGGTGTAACAGCCGTATTCTGGAATCCCAGAAACAACCACCACCCACCGTGATGTACTTTGACTTTCGTATAGTTGATTGCATCCTTGAATACGGTTCTAGCCATGGCGATCTCGCCCGCAGTCAGCGCTCGTTTTTTGCCTTCAGGCAGCGGGATGTTTCGGGTGGAGGTGCCGACATTCGTGTCGTTGGTAGAAACGTCCAAGGGCCTCAAATCAATGTCCAGTGACGTCTGAGCGTTAAGTGCCGCGCAGCAGAAAGATTCCATTTTTTCAGGAGGAAAGAGCTTCAGCTGAGTGATCTGTAAGGGTTTTTCGGTTACGAGGCGCCCCGTGTAACCCTGTTCATCCGTCACGCCTTCCACGGTGCTGCCATCCACCAAGGTGACCGAATATCTGAGATTGCTTGCCAAATCACCGTTAGGACCGATCAAGCGAAGTTGTTCGTCATAAACTGCCTCAGGCAATTCAACCCGCAAATCCCCCGGCACCAAGGTATTGACACTCATGGTCCGCCCATCCCTGTCCGTTACCCCATTGAACACATCCCCCTGTTGGGTCGTAACGCGATAGCGGGCAAACGGCATCGCTGCCTGGACGTCGTCTTTGAGCGTATAGCCGGCGGCATAACCGGCTGGTATAGGGGATGCGGGTGTGTTCAGGCTGGCCCCATTGGTTTTTTCCACATGGGTGGCCTTCAAATAAATATTGCCCGGCGCACCCAATTCGATATCACCGTCTTTCAGGCGGATGTAGGCGCCACCACAGTTGAGTACCAACTCCTGTGGAGCACTGATTTCCACGCGCCCTTGAACGCTTTCGATCTTCACGTCGGTCTTCGCCAAGGCATGAAGATCGTTGCCTTGAGCATGTAGCTCGACCTTCCCTTCGGCAGCCTTGAGTTGTAGGCCGGCTGCTTTGGCCACTACGCTGATGCCGCCCTGCGCGGTGGCGGTGATATTGTGGCCTGCGCCGATATCAGCGTTGTGCGCAGCGATGATGCCAACGCTTTCGGCGCCGGAGGCCAGGCATACGGCTTCGGGGCTGACCATGCCGATCCCGCTTGGGGCGTGCAGCAGTACGCCAGGTTGCTTCAATCCGTTGAGTGCCTGGTTCAGACGTTGCTGGCTGTCGATGTCGCTTGGCGTTGCTTGAGCGCTACGGGCCGCTTCGGCCAAGGAGCGCGCCAGGGAAAGCGCGCTTTCCAACTGTTCAATGGCGGCCGTCATATCCAGCTGTTCACCCTTGGCCTTGACCTGCTCATCCGCACTGATAAACACCCCCCTGCCACCCCGGATCGCGCCCCAGCCATCGGTGCGCAACTCAAACCCTTCCCCACGTTTCTTGCGCTCGGCATCCACCAGATGCCCCAGGTTCAACTGGCTCTTGCCGCTGTGTTCGGTGCTGAGCTTGATGTGTTCCTCCCCGCGGGTGTCGTCCAGGCGCAGTTTGTTGTTGGTCGGGGTGCGCAGGACGTTGCGGCGTTCGTTGCGGGCGGTGACCGGGTCCGGGTGGCGGTCATCGTGCAGGGCGTGGGCGATGTAGGGGCGGTCGGGGTCGCCGTGTTCGAAGGCGATCGCCACTTCGGTGCCGGCCTGCAGCGGGAAGTGCAGGCCGTGGGTGTCGCCGCCGTAGGGTCGGGCCAGGCGCAGCCAGGCGCTTTCGCGGCCGGGTTGCCAGGTGTCGCGGTCGAACAGGAAGCGCACTTTGTAGCGGCCTTCGAAGTCGAGGTCGGCGTAGGGCGGGTTGACGACCGGGTGGCTGACGCGGGCGGGGAGGGTGCCGCTCATGTGCGGCTTGGGCAGCAGCGCTGGGCGAAAGCACACGGTTTCCGAGTAGGGAATGGCCTGGAAGTGGGCGACGAAGCTGCGGTCGCGGGCCGCTTCGGTGCGCAGGCTGACGATCACCGCGCCGGGCTCGAAGGCCTTCGGCGGGCCGCCGGTGATGTCGAGGCGCTGCGCCGGGGCCAGGATGGCGCTGCTGGTGGTGCCGCTGAGGCGGGTCTGGTCGTTGAGGTAGAGCTCATGGCGCAGGCGGGCGTAGAAGAAGCCGCTTTCGCTTTGCAGGTCTTCGTCCAGGGCGTAGCGCTCGCCCAGCACCGTGTAGGGTTCGCCGTAGTGATAGGCCTCGCCGTAGGTGCCCTTGGCGCCTCGGGTGTGGTCGACTTCGCCGTCCAGGAAGGCATGGGCCTCGCGGTGATGGTAGGCGCGAAAATTGATGGTTTGCTCGACCATCCGGTGGGCGGTCTGCAGGTTCCAGACGGCGTCCTGGCCATCGGCGGACAAGCCCGACGGCGGGCGACACGGCAACGTGACGCCGCGCTGGTAGTGCCGCTGGTCGTCGTGAAATTCCACCACGTCGATGTTCAGGCGATCGTCGCTGGTGACGCGGTACCAGATGCCGACCTCGGCCAGCAGGCGCTCGACGAAGGCCAGGTCGCTCTCGTCGTATTGCATGACCTGTTCGCGCCGAGGGTACTGGCGCACCAGGTTGAAATAGAACTCCTCGCCACGAAAATCGTGGCGCGTGCGCAGGATGTGCTCGACGATCTCGGGCACCGACTGCTGCTGGTAGATCCGAAACTGCTTGCCGCGCCCAAGCCGCGCGAAACGCGGTTGCAAGGTGATTTCATAGCGGGCTTCGTCGTTGGAGCCGGACAGGCGCTTGAAGCCTGAGATCACGCCATGAAAGGCGCGCAGCGGCTTGATCACCGGCGGCGTGAAGCCCTTGGGCGTCGGCGGTGGCGGCACGGCGTACAGGTTGAAATAACCCCACCGGTTGAGCACGTCGGTGGCCGCCAGGTCGCGCTCGGTGCAGGTGAATTCGATGCGGTAGAGGTAGGGACGACTCAGGTGTTCCTCGCCGGTGAAGGCGAGGACGTCGAGGTGGGCGTCGAGGCCGGAGATTCGCAGGGTGTGGCGGCTGTGGTCGAAGAAGGTCGGGAGTGGGTTAGTCATGGATGCCCCTGGAAAACCACGCTCATGGCGCGTGGTTTTTTGTTGTCGAGGGGACCAGATTGGCTCACGGCGAAGGGCAGATACCATAGGCAAACCGCCCGTTCTGAAAAATCAGAAGCGTCCTATAGAGGCGCCTTCCTATTCCTTAGGAAGTTGCCTACAGGGGAGCCGATTTCTTGCAGAAATCAGTGGATGACGGACGTACTGGCCGTGATTGTTCCGATTCAGGAAGGGCAGGATCGAGCCTGGTAAAACGCTCTGGGTGTTCTGTCGAAATTCATTCGTGCAGGATTGTGCAGGGCGTTTTGCTTGTTCCTGGGTTAATTTAATTGGCTGACGATGCGAGCATTCGCATCCACAAGGCCCGGTGCAGACGCTTGCTCGCGTGTGCACAAGAGAGCCCGATTTAGCCTGAGCCAGTCTGCGATACCGAACCGATAACCCAACGGCAGATGGCTCGACCCCCATAACTCGATAACGATGCGGGCGTGCCCATGATTACCCTGAAACTCAATGGAAAAGATCACCCACTGGATGTGACCGAGGACATGCCGCTGCTGTGGGCGATCCGAGACGTGGCCGGCTACAACGGCACCAAGTTCGGCTGCGGCATGGGCGTGTGCGGCGCGTGCACCATTCATATCGACGGCGCCCCGGCGCGCAGTTGCATCACGCCGATCGGCTCGGTGAAAGGCCAGGAGATCAGCACCATCGACGCACTTCACGTCGACCCGGTCGGGCAAGTGGTCCAGAAGGCCTGGCTGGATACCGCGGTGGCCCAGTGCGGTTACTGCCAGGGCGGGCAAATCATGTCCGCCACGGCGTTGCTCAAGACCAACCCCAACCCCAGCGACGAGCAGATCGAAGAAGCCATGGCTGGCAACATTTGCCGCTGCGGCACGTATAACCGGATCAAGACCGCGATCCGCCAGGCTTCCACCCACTTGAAGGAGGCCAAGGCATGAGCCGTCTGCCCAATGATTTCGTGCTGAGCAACCTCAGCCGCCGGGGGTTCCTCAAGGGCGCCAGCGCTACCGGCGTGCTGGTGTTGGCGGCCACCTGGGGTTTGCCGGATGCCTTCGCCGAAGAGAAGAAATACGGCGCCGAGGGGATGCCCCATGGCGCGGTCGATGACCCCAATATTTACGTAAGCATTGCCGCCGACGGCAGTGTGACGGTGATCTGCAACCGTTCGGAAATGGGCCAGGGTGTGCGCACCAGTCTGAGCATGGTGGTGGCCGACGAACTGGACGCCGACTGGGCACTCGTCAAGGTTCGGCAAGCACCGGCGGACGAGGCGCGTTTCGGGAACCAGGACACTGACGGTTCACGCAGCATGCGTCACTGGTACGAGCCGATGCGTCGCTGCGGTGCCGCCGCCCGGACCATGCTCGAACTGGCCGCCGCTGCCCAGTGGAAGGTGCCGGTGGGGGAATGCCACGCGCAGTTGCATAAAGTGGTGCACCAGCCTTCAGGTCGAGAATTGGGTTATGGCGAGTTGGCCGCCGCCGCCAGTGCCTTGCCGGTGCCGGGGCGTGACAGCCTGCGTCTCAAGCAGCCGTCGGAGTTTCGCTATATCGGCAAGGAAGCGAGCCGCGCCATCGATGGCGCGGACATCGTCAACGGTCGCGCGGTGTTCGGCGCCGACGTGCATTTTGATGGCATGCTCTACGCCGTCGTGGCGCGTCCGCCGGTCTATGGCGGCAAGGTCAAGTCCGTTGATAGCCGTGCAGCGCTGGAAGTACCGGGTGTGGTCAAAGTGGTGCAGATCGAGGGGCGTCCGTTGCCCTCCGAATTCCAGCCACTGGGCGGCGTCGCCGTGGTGGCGAAGAATACCTGGGCGGCGATCAAGGGGCGCGAAGCACTGAAGATCCAGTGGGACGATGGCCCGAATGCCGGTTATGACTCCATTGCCTACCGCAAGGAACTGGAAGCGGCCGCCCGCCAACCGGGAAAAGTCCTGCGCAGCACCGGCGACCTCGACGACGCATTGGCCAAGGCCGATTCGACGCTGGAGGCTTCGTACTACCTGCCGCACCTGTCCCAGTCGCCCATGGAACCCATGGTCGCTGTCGCCCGGTTCAAGGACGGTCAATGCGAAGCCTGGGCGCCGAGCCAGGCACCCCAGGTCACCCGCGAACGCGTGGCCGAGCGCCTGGGCATTCCTTTCGACAAGGTCACGGTCAACATCACGTTGTTGGGCGGCGGTTTCGGGCGCAAGTCAAAGCCCGACTTCGTCGTCGAAGCGGCCGTGCTGGCCAAGGAGTTCCCCGGCCAGGCGGTACGGGTGCAGTGGACCCGTGAGGACGACATCCATCATTCGTACTTCCACACCGTCTCGGCAGAATACCTGAAGGCCAGCTTGAACCAGGACGGGTTGCCCTCCGGTTGGCTGCACCGCACCGTGGCCCCGACCATCACCGCGCTGTTCGCGCCGGGCATGACCCACGAAGCGCCGTTCGAAGTGGGGATGGGCGTGACCAACATGGCCTACGCCATTCCCAACATGCGCCTGGAAAACCCTGAAGCGGTGGCCCACACGCGGGTTGGCTGGTACCGCTCGGTGTCGAACATTCCCCATGGATTCGCGATCCAGAGCTTCATCGACGAACTGGCCCACAAGGCCGGCCAGGATCCGCTGAAATATCACCTGAAGCTGCTCGGCCCGGACCGCAAGATCGATCCGAACAGCCTCAATGACAGTTGGAACTACGGTGAATCTCCCGAGCGCTATCCCATCGATACGGCGCGGATCCGCACCGTGCTGGAAACTGCCGCGAAGGCTGCCGGTTGGGGGCGAGAGTTGCCCAAGGGCCGCGGGCTGGGGCTGGCGGTGCATTACAGCTTCGTCACGTATGTCGCGGCGGCGATCGAAGTCGAGGTCAAGGACGACGGCACGGTGATCGTGCACAAGGCCGACATCGCCGTGGATTGCGGCCCGCAGATCAACCCCGAACGCATCCGTTCGCAGTTCGAAGGCGCCTGCGTCATGGGCCTGGGTAACGCGATGGTCGGCGAAATCAGTTTCAAGGACGGCAAGGTCCAGCAGGACAATTTCCACATGTACGAAGTCGCGCGCATGTCCCTGGCTCCGAAGGAAGTGGCGGTGCACCTGGTCACTCCGCCGGGCGAGGTGCCGTTGGGCGGTGTTGGCGAGCCGGGCGTGCCGCCAATTGCGCCAGCCCTGTGCAACGCGATTTTCGCCGCCACGGGCAAGCGCATCCGTGATCTGCCCGTGCGTTACCAGCTGCAAGGCTGGCAACAGGCCAAAGCCTGATGGACAGCGTGGACCTGAACGTATTGCGCAGCGTGCTGGAATGGCGCCGCGCCGGGCAGCGAGTGGTGTTGTTTACCGTGGTTCAGACCTGGGGCACCGCGCCAAGGCCTCCGGGGGCCATGTTGGCCCTGCGCGAGGATGGCGTGGTGATCGGTTCGGTGTCGGGCGGCTGTGTCGAGGATGACTTGATCGCCCGGCTGCATGACGGTCGGATTCCTGCGGAGGGGCCACCGGTGCAACTCATCACCTATGGGGTCACCCGCGAGGAGGCGGCGCGCTTTGGCCTGCCGTGTGGCGGCACCTTGCGCCTGACGGAGGAGCGGGTGGGCGATCCACACTGGGTTGCCGAGTTGCTGGAGCGTTGCGAGGCCCATGAGATCGTCGCCCGTGAGCTGACGATTGCCAGTGGTCGCGTGACGCTGGCTCCGGCGAGCAAAACGGACGCCCTGGTGTTCGATGGGCAGGTGCTGCGCGCCATTTATGGGCCGCGATGGCGACTTCTGTTGATCGGCGCCGGGCAACTGTCCCGCTACGTGGCGGAAATGGCTCGCTTGTTGGATTTCGAGGTGTTGATTTGTGATCCCCGCAAGGAATTCGTCTACGGTTGGGAAGAACAGCATGGCCGCTTCGTCTCGGGCATGCCCGACGAGGCCGTGCTGAGCATCCAGACTGACGAGCGCACCGCCATCGTGGCACTGACCCACGATCCACGCCTGGACGACATGGCGCTGCTCACTGCCTTGGACTCCAAGGCTTTTTATGTCGGAGCCCTGGGCTCGCGGGTCAATAGCCAGAAGCGGCGGGATAACCTGGCTCAGCTAGGCTTGTCCGCAGAGGCGATTGGACGCCTGCATGGGCCGATCGGCCTGCACATCGGCAGCCACACCCCGGCGGAAATCGCCTTGTCGCTGCTGGCGGAAATCGTGGCCATCAAGAATGGCGTGGAACTGCGGCAGAAAAAATCGCTGTAGGCCGTGGGCGAGGAGGGCGAATGGGAAAGTCGATAGGCGTGATTATCCTGGCGGCGGGATCGGGCAGCCGTTTCCGCCAGGTAGCCGGTGCGGACAAGGATAAGTTGCTGGCCGACTGTGCGGGCCGAGATGGCGCCGTCAGGTCGGTGATCGAGCATGTACTGGTCAACCTGCCGGCCTCGGTGGAAAAGCGTGTGCTGGTGACGAGCACGGGGCGGCCGCAAGCCATTCGCATGGCGCAGGCTTACGGGTGCGACTTCGTGGAACTGGACTCGCCCGGGTTGGGCGACAGCATTGCCGCGGGAGTCCAGGCCTGCCCGGACCTTGATGGGTGGCTGATAATCTTGGGCGATATGCCTTTTATCCTGCCGTCGAGCATCGAGCAGGTAGCGGCGGGTATACGTGAGGAGGGCATTAGCGTGCCGGTCCTGGCTGGCGAGTACGGGCATCCGGTGGGATTTGGTCGTGGGTTTGGGCCGAAACTGATGGCGCTGACTGGAGATCGTGGTGCCAAGGCATTGTTTGCCGGGGCGCAGGTGGTTGAAGTACCGGTGGACGATCCAGGCGTGACGTGGGATGTCGATGTGCCAGAGGCACTGACCTTCAAATAACAGGCGACGCAAAACCCTTTGGGAGCAAGCTCCCTCGCCACAAAACTTCCCAGCCATCACGGCACGGATTGATCAACAGTAAACATTGTGGGAGCTAGCTTGCTCGCGAAAGCGGTTTGGCATTCGATATTGATGCAGACTGAGCCGACGCCATCGCGAGCAAGCTCGCTCCCACAGTGGAACTTCGGTGGACTATAAGTCTTGTGTCCGCCCCAGTTCCCCTGTGGATAAGTCCGAAGGCATAAAAAAGCCCCGCCTGGCATCACCAGGCGGGGCTTTTTACTGGGCGATGGAATCAGGCGTGAGGTTTAGGCTCGTGCTCTTTTTCCAGGGCTTCAGTGTGACGTGGCGCGACTTCGACTTCTTCAGCGGTGTGCTGGGGTTCGTCGAGCGCCGGGGCTGGTTCGGCTGGGGTTTCAGCGACCGGGGCAGGGGCTGCCTCGACGACTTCTTCCACGGCCGGAGCCGGTTCGGCAGCAGGCGCTTGAGCGGCGGCAGCGGCAGCTTGTTCGGCTTCCTTCTGCAGGCGCTCGGCTTCACGCTTGCGGCGACGCACTTCACGTGGATCGTTCGGTGCGCGGCCATTCGCGGTCAGGGCGCTGGCAGGTGCAGGTTCTTGCGCGGGGGCGGGCGCTTCGACAGCCACCGGTGCTTCGACCACTGGAGCGGGTTCGACCACTTCTGGCTCGATCGCTTTCACGGGTTCTGGCGTTGGCTCAGGCTCGACAACAGGGGCCGGTGCGGCTGGCTCTGCGGTCCAGTTGAACGCAGTCTGCTCCTCGCGGGCAGGTTCTGGCGCCTTTTCCTCGGCCGGTGCTTCGACAACCGGTTCGGCAGCGACGATGGGCGCTTCAACAACGGGCGCAGGCTCGGCGGCGACTTCAGCTTCAGGCAGGGCTTCACGTGCCGGCGCGAGTTCCACTTCTGGCGAAGCGGTGACTTCTACCGGGGCAGTGGATTCGACGACAGGGGCTTCAACCGGCGCGTTCTCCACCGCAGCGGTGGCGCGCTCAGCCTGCTCGTTTGCCTGGGCTTCGGCCGGGGCGCTGATCGCACTGCTGGCAACGGCCGCAGTGACGGCCAGGCCGGCGGCCAAGTCAGCGGCGCTTGGCGCTTCGGCGTTCTCGGTGGACTCGGATTCTTCCGAACCTTCGATCACGTTGCCGTTGGCATCGCGCTGACGCTCACGACGGTTGCTGCGACGACGCTGGCCGCGGGAACGGCGGCGTGGACGATCGCCTTCGGCGGTGTCCTGGCCGTCTTCCTGCAACTGCTCTTCGGCGTTCAGCACTTCTTCTTCGCTGGCAGCGGCGGCTGCTTGCTCGGCGCGTGGCTGGCGCTCTTCACGTGGCGGACGCGGTGCGCGTTCTTCACGAGGCTGGCGGGCCGGACGCTCTTCAGCGGTGGCGGCAGCAGCGGCCGGGGCGGCATCCAGTGGCTCGCGCAGTTCGCGAACACGTTCTTCACGCTCGCCACGCGGCTTGCGATCTTCACGCGGTGCACGAGGCTGACGCTCTTCACGCGGCGGACGCGGTGCGCGCTCTTCGCGGGCTACGGCTGGCACTTCCTCACGGACTTCGCGAGGCTGGCGTTCTTCACGCGGCTCGCGTGGCGCGCGCTCTTCGCGCGGTGCACGTTCTTCACGCGGAGCACGTTCTTCGCGGGGCTTGCGCTCTTCGTCGCGACGACCGTTGCGGTTGCGGGTCTGCTGGCGACCATTGCGGCGTTCTTCGTTGCGGGCAGGGCGCTCGGTGGCGGCCGGCTTGGCGACGACGGCCGGGGCGGCAGGCTCTTCCTTGGTGGCGAACAGGCTGACCAGGGACTTCACCAGGCCTTTGAACAGGCTTGGCTCTGGTGCTGCGGCCGGAGTGGCAACCGGAGCGGCCACTTCGGTCGGAACCGGTGCGTTGGCGCGGGCCGGAGCGGTCTTGACCGCTGCTTCCTGACGAACCAGGGTGCGAGTGGCGGCAGCCGGCTGGACGTCTTCCACTTCGGCAGCGGCAGCAGCGATTTCGTAGCTGGACTGGTTGGTGTGGGCTTCCGGGCTGTCATCACGCAGGCGCTGCACTTCGAAGTGCGGCGTCTCGAGGTGATCGTTCGGCAGGATGACGATGCGGGCACGGGTGCGCAGTTCGATCTTGGTGATCGAGTTGCGTTTTTCGTTGAGCAGGAACGCGGCCACCGGGATCGGCACTTGGGCGCGAACTTCGGCGGTGCGGTCTTTCAGGGCTTCTTCTTCGATCAGGCGCAGGATCGCCAGGGACAGCGATTCGACGTCACGGATGATGCCGGTGCCGTTGCAACGCGGGCAAACGATGCCGCTGCTTTCGCCCAGGGATGGACGCAGGCGTTGACGGGACATTTCCAGCAGGCCGAAGCGCGAGATGCGACCGACCTGTACGCGGGCACGGTCGGCTTCCAGGCATTCACGGACCTTTTCTTCCACGGCGCGCTGGTTCTTGGCCGGGGTCATGTCGATGAAGTCGATGACGATCAGGCCGCCGATGTCACGCAGGCGCAACTGACGGGCGATCTCCTCGGCCGCTTCAAGGTTGGTCTGCAGGGCGGTTTCTTCGATGTCGCTGCCTTTGGTGGCGCGCGCCGAGTTGATGTCGATGGACACCAGGGCTTCGGTCGGATCGATGACGATGGAACCGCCGGACGGCAGCTCGACGACGCGCTGGAAAGCGGTCTCGATCTGGCTTTCGATCTGGAAGCGGTTGAACAGCGGAACGCTGTCTTCGTAGAGCTTGATCTTGCTGGCGTACTGCGGCATCACCTGGCGGATGAAGGTCAGGGCTTCGTCCTGGGCTTCGACGCTGTCGATCAGCACTTCGCCGATGTCCTGGCGCAGGTAATCGCGGATGGCGCGGATGATCACGTTGCTTTCCTGGTAGATCAGGAACGGCGCGGAGCGATCCAGCGAGGCTTCTTTGATGGCGGTCCACAGTTGCAGCAGGTAGTCGAGGTCCCACTGCATTTCTTCGCTGCTGCGGCCCAGGCCGGCAGTGCGAACGATCAGGCCCATGTCGGCGGGTGCGACCAGGCCGTTGAGGGCTTCACGCAGCTCGTTGCGCTCTTCGCCTTCGATGCGGCGGGAAATGCCGCCGGCACGCGGGTTGTTCGGCATCAGGACCAGGTAGCGGCCGGCGAGGCTGATGAAGGTGGTCAGGGCGGCGCCCTTGTTGCCACGTTCTTCTTTTTCGACCTGGACGATGACTTCCTGGCCTTCGCTCAGGACGTCCTTGATGTTGACGCGGCCTTCGGGGGCCTTCTTGAAGTATTCGCGGGAGATTTCTTTGAGGGGCAGGAAGCCGTGGCGCTCGGAGCCGAAATCGACAAAGGCAGCCTCAAGGCTTGGTTCGATGCGAGTAATCCGGCCTTTATAGATGTTGGCCTTCTTCTGCTCGCGCGCACCGGATTCGATATCCAGGTCGTAGAGGCGCTGGCCGTCTACCAGTGCAACACGCAACTCTTCGGGTTGAGTTGCGTTAATCAGCATTCTTTTCATGTAGTACCGTCGGTTTCCGGGCTGCCGGAAACGGCGTTCGGCACACACGACTTCTCACGGTCGGTGTCAGGTGCGTCCTGGAGATGGCAGTGCCATTCCAGTGTCCAGCGAGTTCGACCCAAATGGCGGCGAAGTCGCGACGGACGCGTCCTGCTTGCTGGTACTCAAGCACTCAGTCAGGAGGAGGAATCAACCGGCGCCTGTGGACGAGATGAAGCGTCTAAATATAAGCCTAGTGCTACACAGTCCGACGGTTGTACATCTCCACCCTACACGTATCCCTGATAATTCGGGTGCTGCCGCGCGCAGAATCCGCAGCGGGTTGGCATTTACCGTGAGCTCCGAAAGGGGAGGTCACGCATCATGGCTAATTTAGGCGTTGTTTCCGAAGCTCTCGCTCGGGGTCGTTTACGGGTGACTGCACTTTGTGAACTGGCCGTGAATGTGGCGCGCAAGGCGAGTCAGAACTCTGCTTTGCGGCGTATTTCAGGCCTCATGTCACCTGCGCTCGTTACACCTGCAAACTCTGCCGTTACGTAGCAAGAACCCCGTAGGACGGCCTCTCGTCCTCGTGAATTGCGTTGGTCAGGGCCGGTTTTTGACCGCTAGTCCGCTGTCCAGCCACTTTTGGCGGCGTTCGCGACTATAGCAGCAATGATTAAGTGCTTCAATTCCATAAAAAATTGTTATGATCGCCGCCATGACGACTACTGCCCCTTCGACCCCTGGCGTTCAACTGCTCGAGGTCTCGCCGGAATATGCCGGCCAACGAATCGATAATTTCCTGCTGGCCCGGCTCAAAGGCGTGCCCAAGACCTTGATTTACCGCATCTTGCGCAAAGGCGAAGTGCGGGTGAACAAAGGTCGGATCAAGCCCGAATACAAGCTGCAGGCCGGCGATGTCGTGCGCGTGCCGCCGGTTCGCGTGCCTGAGCGTGATGAGCCGGTGCCTTTGGCCCAAGGCCTGCTGCAACGCCTGGAAGCCTCCATCGTCTACGAAGACAAAGCGCTGATCGTGGTCAACAAGCCCGCGGGCATCGCGGTCCACGGCGGCAGCGGCCTGAATTTCGGCGTGATCGAAGCCTTTCGTCAGTTGCGTCCGGACGCCAAGGAACTGGAGCTGGTCCATCGCCTCGACCGCGATACTTCCGGTCTGCTGATGATCGCCAAGAAACGCAGCATGCTGCGCCATTTGCACGAGCAATTGCGCGGCGATGGCGTCGACAAGCGCTACATGGCGCTGGTGCGTGGGCGTTGGGATACCTCCGTCAAGCAGGTCCGTGCACCGTTGCTCAAGAGCAACCTGCGTTCAGGCGAGCGCATGGTGGAGGTCAACGAGGAAGGCAAGGAGGCGTTGACCGTGTTCAAGGTGCTTCGGCGTTTCGGCGACTTTGCGACCATGGTCGAGGCCAAGCCGGTCACCGGACGTACGCACCAGATCCGCGTCCACACGCTGCATGCCGGACACTGCATCGCCGGCGACAGCAAATACGGCGATGATGACTTCACCAAGGAAATCCGCGACCTGGGTGGCAAGCGCCTGTTCCTGCATGCCTACATGCTGACCGTGCCGCTGCCCGATGGCGGCGAGCTGAAATTGCAGGCTCCCGTGGATGACATGTGGACCAAGACCGTGGAGCGGTTGAGTGCATCCTGACTACAAGCTGCTGATATTCGATTGGGACGGCACTCTGGCGAACTCCATCGGTCGGATCGTGGACGCGATGCACGTTGCGTCGGATCGTACGGGGTTTGCCCGGTGCGATGATCTCGCGGTAAAGGGCATCATCGGTCTCGGCTTGCCGGAGGCGATTCGCAGCCTGTACCCGGAAATCGAGGCGGATGAGCTGACCGTTTTTCGCCAGCATTACGCCGACCACTACATTGCCTTGGAAGCCGAGCCGTCGCCGCTGTTTGACGGCGTGGTGGAAACGCTCGATGCCTTGCGCGAAGAGGGGTATCACCTGGCAGTCGCAACCGGCAAGGCCCGGCGTGGGCTGGATCGGGTATTGAAGGCCCATGGCTGGGAAGATTATTTCGATATCACCCGGGCGGCGGATGAAACCGCGAGCAAGCCACACCCGCTGATGCTTGAGCAGATCCTCGCCCATTGCGATGTATCGCCTGGGCAGGCGCTGATGGTCGGCGACTCATCGTTCGACCTGCAGATGGCCCGCAATGCTGGCATGGGTTCGGTGGCTGTCAGCTACGGCGCGCAGACGATCGAGGCGTTAAAAGCCTTCGAACCGTGCCTGGCGATTGACCATTTTCCAGAATTGCACGCCTGGTTGAGCCGGCGTGCCGATTAAGTTTTGATGGAGAGGCATGCATGACGGACGAATGGAAGGCCCCGGCCAAGGCGAATGCCGAAAGCGGTGACGATAAAAGCTGGAAATTGCTGGAAAAGACCCTGCTGGCCAGTGTGCAGGAACAGCGTCGCTCACGTCGCTGGGGTATTTTCTTCAAGTTGCTGACGTTCGTGTATCTCTTCGGCGCGCTCATGCTGTTCACGCCGCTGATGAGTATCGAAAAAAGCGCTGTGAGCGGCTCGGCCTACACTGCGTTGATCGATATCGAGGGCATGATCGCCGACAAGGAGCCGGCGAGCGCGGACAACATCGTCGGCAGCCTGCGGGCGGCGTTCGAGGACCCAAAGGTCAAGGGTGTGGTGCTGCGCATCAACAGCCCGGGCGGCAGTCCAGTGCAATCGGGTTATGTCTACGATGAGATCGTCCGGTTGCGCGGCTTGCACCCGGACATCAAGGTCTACGCGGTAATCGCCGACCTCGGCGCATCCGGCGCTTATTACATTGCCAGTGCGGCGGACCAGATCTATGCCGACAAGGCCAGCCTGGTCGGGTCCATTGGCGTGACGGCGGCCGGATACGGGTTTGTCGGGACCATGGAAAAGCTCGGCGTGGAGCGTCGGGTCTATACCTCCGGCGAGCACAAGTCGTTTCTTGATCCGTTCCAGCCGCAGAAGCCTGAGGAAACCGCATTCTGGCAAAGCGTGCTGGACACCACCCACAAGCAATTCATCGCCAGTGTGAAGAAAGGGCGGGGCGATCGTTTGAAAGACAAAGAGCACCCGGAGCTGTTTTCCGGTCTGGTCTGGTCTGGCGAGCAGGCCTTGCCCCTGGGCCTGATCGATGGCCTGGGCAGTGCCAGCTCCGTGGCGCGGGATGTGATCGGCCAGAAGGACCTGGTGGATTTCACCATCGAAGAATCGCCGTTTGATCGCTTCTCGAAGAAGCTGGGGGCTAGCATCGCCGAGCACCTGGCGATGTGGATGGGCTTCCAGGGGCCGGCGTTGCGCTGATTTTTGAAAGGCTGCGCACCTGAAGGGTGATGCGGTCCCTGTGGCGAGGGAGCTTGCTCCCGCTGGGCCGGTCCGACGCCTCGGGCGCAGCGGCCCCCAAATTTCTGCGGTCGCTGCGCAACCGAGCGGGAGCAAGCTCCCTCGCCACGGAGGCGGTTCAGGGAACCTGCACGCCCTCAGCCAGCAACATATCCACAAGACGAATCAGCGGCAGGCCAATCAGGCTGGTGGCGTCCGGGCCTTCGGTGCTCTGGAACAGGCTCACGCCGAGGCCCTCGGCCTTGAAGCTGCCGGCGCAGTCGTACGGCTGTTCGGCGCGCAGGTAGCGCTCCACGCGAGCCGGATCCAAGGTCCGCATAGTCACGGTGAACGGAACGCAGTCGACCTGGCATCGGCCTGTCTGGCTGTTGAGCAGCGCCAGGCCGGTCAGGAAGGTTACTTTGGCGCCGCTGGCGGCCATTAGCTGCTCGCGGGCATTTTCGAATGTGTGGGGCTTGCCCAGGATGCGCTCGCCGAGCACGGCGACCTGGTCCGAGCCGATGATCAGGTGCGCTGGGTGTCTGTCGGTCAATGCCAAGGCCTTTTCCCGGGCCAGGCGCTTTACCAGTTCGACCGCGGCTTCGTCGGGGTGGCGGCTTTCGTCGATGTCTGGCGAGCTGCAGACGAATGGCAGCCCCAGGCGGGCGAGCAGTTCCCGGCGATAAACCGAGCTTGAGGCTAATAATAAAGGCAGCATGGCTCTCTCCGATGGGCAGGGGAGGATTCTAGCCAGACGCGCAAGTGACGGACAGGGCTGAATTTCCTTTGACATGGCCCGGTGCATCCCTATAATGCTGCGCCTATGTTGAATGACCCGATTCCACCTCACGTTGACCCGCGCAAATTGGCTGACCGTGGCACCACCCTTCAAGGTGAACTGCTGCTGGCCGATTTGAAGAGACTCTGCGACCCGCTTTCCGACGATGTCGGGACGGTCCAGGCCAAATTCGTTTTTGAACGAGATGAACGTAAATCTGTGGTGATCCACAGCTTTATCGACACTGAAGTCAAAATGGTTTGCCAGCGTTGTCTTGAGCTGGTCACCCTGCCGATCCACAGCGAATGCAGTTACGCCGTGGTGAAGGAGGGTGCGAATACCCAGTCGTTGCCGAAAGGTTATGACGTGCTGGAACTGGGCGAAGATCCATTGGATCTGCAGTCACTGATCGAGGAGGAGCTTCTGCTCGCCTTGCCCATTGTGCCTGCTCATCATCCGGAAGAATGCCAGCAGCCGGCGGGAGCAGATGAGCCCGAACCGAGCGAGGACGAGGTAACGCGGTCCAACCCGTTCAGTGTATTGGCGCAGTTAAAGCGTGACCCAAACGTTTAGGAGTTAATCAATTATGGCTGTTCAGCAGAACAAAAAATCCCGCTCCGCCCGTGACATGCGCCGTTCGCACGACGCTCTCGAGGCTAGCACCCTGTCTGTAGAAAAAACCACTGGTGAAGTTCACCTGCGTCACCACGTATCGCCAGAAGGCGTATACCGTGGCCGTAAAGTGATCGACAAGGGCGCCGACGAGTAATCACTTGTCCGCTCAAGTCATCGCGATTGACGCAATGGGCGGGGACTTCGGTCCCCGCAGCATTGTTCAGGCCAGCCTTGCTTGCCTGAATGCTACGCCCTCGCTGCACCTGACCCTCGTCGGTCAACCCTCTCTCCTTGAAGAATTGCTCAACGGCCAGTCGGCTATCGATCGTGCGCGCCTGACAATTGCGCCAGCGTCCGAAGTCATCACCATGGACGAAAAGCCGGCACAGGCCCTGCGCGGCAAGCCCGACGCGTCGATGCGGGTAGCCCTTGAGTTGCTGCGCGACGGCAAGGTCCAGGCCTGTGTCAGTGCGGGCAATACCGGGGCGCTGATGGCGCTGTCGCGCTATGTCCTGAAGACGTTGCCGGGGATCGATCGTCCGGCAATGGTCGCGGCGATCCCGACGCAGCGGGGGTTCTGCCAATTGCTCGATTTGGGCGCTAACGTCGATTGCAGCGCCGAGCACCTTCTGCAATTCGCCGTGATGGGCTCGGTTGCCGCGCAAACCCTCGGCATTGCGCGACCTCGCGTTGCGCTGCTGAACATTGGCACCGAAGACATCAAGGGAAACCAGCAGGTCAAGCTGGCGGCGACCTTGTTGCAAAATGCGCGGGGCATCCATTACATCGGGTTCGTCGAAGGCGATGGTCTCTATCGCGGCGAGGCCGATGTGGTGGTCTGTGATGGTTTCGTTGGCAATATCCTGCTCAAGTCCAGCGAGGGGCTGGCGACCATGATTGGCCAGCGCATCGAGACATTGTTCAAGCAAAGCCTGGCTTCGCGGGTGGTGGGTGCCCTGGCGCTGCCATTGATGCGGCGGCTGCAGGCAGACCTGGCGCCGGCGCGGCACAACGGTGCGAGTTTCCTCGGCCTGCAAGGTATCGTCATCAAGAGCCATGGTTCGGCGGGCGTGCAGGGCTTTCAAAGCGCTATCAACCGGGCGGTGATCGAAGTGCAGGAAAACCTGCCGGAACGCCTGCACGGCCGTCTCGAGGATTTGTTAACTTAGGCGTTTTCGTCTGACAATGCTTAAATGTGACCGGTCGGTTCAAGCCGCCATCCAACTGTCAGTTTCCTAGCGCCCCCAGGGGCGTCAATTTTTGACGACAAGATCATTAGGGGCTTTGTTTTCATGTCTGCTTCCCTCGCATTCGTCTTTCCAGGGCAGGGCTCGCAGTCCCTCGGCATGCTGGCCGAGCTGGGCGCGCAATACCCGCTGGTCCTCGAAACATTCAAAGAAGCATCCGACGCGCTCGGCTACGACTTGTGGGCGCTGACCCAGCAAGGGCCGGAAGAGCAACTCAATCAAACCGATAAAACCCAACCGGCCATCCTCACCGCCTCGATTGCCTTGTGGCGCCTGTGGCTGGCTGAAGGCGGCGCGCGCCCGGCGTTTGTCGCCGGTCACAGCCTGGGAGAGTACAGCGCCCTCGTGGCCGCTGGCAGCCTGGGCCTGGCTGATGCGGTGAAACTGGTGGAGCGTCGTGGCCAGTTGATGCAAGAAGCCGTTCCGGCCGGGCAGGGCGGCATGGCCGCGATCCTCGGCCTGGAAGATGCCGATGTGCTGGCGGCCTGTGCCGAAGCGGCGCAAGGCGACGTGGTCAGTGCGGTCAACTTCAACTCCCCGGGCCAAGTGGTGATTGCCGGCGCCAAGGCTGCCGTCGAGCGCGCCATCGAAGGCTGCAAGGCTCGTGGCGCCAAGCGCGCCATGCCATTGCCGGTCAGCGTGCCGTCGCATTGCGAGCTGATGCGTCCAGCCGCCGAGCGTTTTGCCGAATCCATCGCCGCCATCGACTGGCAGGCTCCGCAGATTCCGGTGGTGCAGAACGTCAGCGCCAACGTGGCTGCGGACCTGGAAACCCTCAAGCGCGACCTGCTGGAACAGCTCTACAAGCCGGTTCGCTGGGTCGAATCGGTGCAGACGCTGGCTGCCAAGGGCGCGACCGAGCTGGTCGAATGCGGCCCTGGCAAGGTACTGGCGGGCCTGAACAAGCGTTGCGCCGAAGGCGTATCCACTTCCAACCTCAACACCCCAGACGCTTTCGCTGCCGCTCGCGCAGCGCAAGCCTGAACAGGAGAAGCTTGCATGAGTCTGCAAGGTAAAGTTGCACTGGTGACCGGTGCAAGCCGCGGCATCGGCCAGGCCATCGCCCTGGAACTGGGTCGTCAAGGCGCCATCGTTGTCGGCACCGCGACGTCCGCTTCGGGCGCCGAGCGTATCGCCGCGACCTTGAAGGAACACGGTATCCAGGGCACCGGGCTCGAGCTCAACGTGACCAGCGACGAATCCGTTGCCGCCGTGTTGGCAAGCATCCAGGAGCAGTTCGGTGCGCCGGCGATCCTGGTGAATAATGCCGGCATCACCCGCGATAACCTGATGATGCGCATGAAAGATGACGAGTGGTTCGACGTGGTCGACACCAACTTGAACAGCCTCTACCGGCTGTCCAAGGGCGTCTTGCGCGGCATGACCAAGGCACGTTGGGGCCGAATTATCAGTATCGGCTCGGTTGTGGGTGCCATGGGCAACGCAGGCCAAGTAAACTATGCTGCGGCGAAAGCCGGCCTGGAAGGTTTCAGCCGTGCGCTGGCACGAGAAGTCGGTTCGCGCTCGATTACGGTAAACTCGGTTGCACCGGGTTTCATCGACACCGACATGACCCGTGAACTGCCGGAAGCACAGCGTGAAGCCTTGTTGACCCAGATCCCGCTGGGTCGTCTGGGGCAAGCTCAAGAAATCGCGTCCGTGGTCGCTTTTCTTGCGTCGGACGGTGCGGCATACGTGACTGGGGCTACAATCCCGGTGAACGGCGGGATGTACATGAGTTAAATGTGACGGATTGCTTCAAAAAAATGTCATACGAGCTGTCTAAAATCCGTTATAAAGCTGCAATCTATTTATAGGCGGCGGGCCCCAGGGTTCGAGGAGTGAAGCTTTCGGTTGAAAAACCGAAAAGTCTTTCTATACACTTACCCACCGGCCAGCTGCCTGAATTTGTCCATTAGGAGTGAAAACAAGGTATGAGCACCATCGAAGAGCGCGTCAAGAAAATCGTTGCCGAGCAACTGGGCGTTAAAGAAGAAGAAGTTGTGAACACCGCTTCCTTCGTTGAAGACCTGGGTGCCGACTCCCTTGACACTGTTGAGCTGGTGATGGCTCTGGAAGAGGAATTCGAGACCGAGATTCCTGACGAAGAAGCTGAAAAGATCACTACTGTACAAGCTGCTATCGACTACGTTACCAGCCACCAGGCGTAATCGTTTTTAGTCGTCGCTAGCTGTCATGGAAAAACCGCACTGCCATCACGGCGTGCGGTTTTTTCTTTAGGCCTGATGCAAAGTCGTCATTTGAAAAAGGAGAGTGCTGTGTCGCGTAGACGCGTCGTAGTCACCGGTATGGGTATGTTGTCGCCACTGGGCACGGATGTGCCAAGCAGTTGGCAGGGCATTCTGGCTGGCCGTAGTGGCATTGGTCTGATCGAACACACCGACCTTTCTGCCTATTCCACCCGTTTTGGCGGCTCGGTAAAAGGCTTCAATGTCGAGGAATACTTGTCGGTCAAGGAAGCTCGCAAGCTTGACCTGTTCATTCAATACGGCTTGGCAGCCGGGTTCCAGGCGGTGCGTAACGCCGGGCTGGAAGTGACCGATGCCAACCGTGAACGCATCGGCGTGGCCATGGGCTCGGGTATTGGCGGCTTGACCAATATCGAAGAAACCAGCCGCACGCTGCACGATTCGGGGCCGCGACGGATTTCTCCGTTCTTCGTGCCGGGCTCGATCATCAATATGATTTCCGGTTTCCTGTCCATCCACTTGGGTGCACAGGGGCCTAACTACGCCATCGCCACGGCGTGCACCACCGGCACCCACTGCATCGGCATGGCCGCGCGCAACATCATGTACGACGAAGCCGACGTGATGATTGCTGGCGGCGCCGAAATGGCGGCCTGCGGCCTGGGCATGGGCGGTTTCGGCGCGTCCCGTGCGCTGTCGACCCGCAATGACGAGCCCGCTCGCGCGAGCCGGCCATGGGACAAGGGCCGCGACGGCTTCGTGCTGTCCGACGGTGCCGGTGCGCTGGTGCTCGAAGAGTTGGAGCACGCCAAGGCCCGCGGCGCGACCATCTATGCCGAGCTGATCGGTTTTGGTACCAGCGGCGACGCGTACCACATGACGTCGCCACCGGCCGACGGTGCCGGTGCCGCCCGTTGCATCGCCAATGCCTTGCGTGACGCGAAAATCAACGGCGACCAAGTGCAGTACATCAACGCCCACGGCACTTCGACTCCGGCGGGTGACTTGGCCGAAGCCCAGGCGATCAAGACGGTGTTCGGCGAACATGCCTACAACCTGGCGGTCAGCTCCACCAAGTCCATGACAGGCCACCTGTTGGGTGCGGCAGGGGCTGTGGAGGCGATCTTCAGCGTCTTGGCGATCAACAGCCAGACGGCGCCGCCGACCATCAACCTTGATGAGCCGGACGAAGGGTGCGACCTGGACTTCGTGCCGCATACAGCCCGTGGCATGGACATCGATGTGGTGTTGTCCAACTCCTTCGGCTTTGGCGGGACCAACGGTTCGCTGGTGTTCCGCCGGTTCGCGGGTTGATGGAGAGCTGGGTCGACGGTCAACCGGCTGACGTCCTGTCGCTGAAAGATCGCGGCCTGGCTTATGGCGATGGGTTGTTCGAGACCATCGCCGTGCGCAATGGCAGGGCACTGTTGCTGGAGCGTCACATGCAGCGCCTGGAAACAGGCTGCCAGCGATTGGCGCTCAGGGTCGACATGACGGTGGTGAGCGCCGAGCTGAGCGCTTACGCCCGGTGTCAGGGTGACGGCGTGATGAAACTGATCGTGACCCGTGGCGACAGTCAGCGTGGTTATGCCGCCGACCCCTCGGCCACCGCCCGACGCATCCTGCAAGGCAGCGCTCCTGTTGCTTATCCCACGGCCCATGCCGAGCAAGGCGTCCTCCTGTTTCCCTGTTCAGTGCGCTTGTCCGAGCAGCCTTTGCTTGCCGGCCTCAAGCACCTCAATCGCCTGGAACAGGTGCTGGCCCGTGCCGAATGGCGCGATGGGCAGTACGCTGAAGGCCTGATGCTGGATACGTCCGGGCGGGTGATCGAAGGCGTATTCAGTAACCTGTTCCTGGTGCGCGATGGCGTCTTGTTTACTGCGGACCTGAGCCGTTGCGGTGTTGCCGGGGTGATGCGCGCGGAATTATTGTTTCAAGCCAAGTCCCAAGGCATCGCCACGCAAATCGCGGACATCAGCCTTGAACAACTGCACCAGGCCGATGAGGTCTTCGTCTGCAACAGCGTATATGGCGTGTGGCCGGTACTCGGATGCGGTTCGGCACGCTGGTCGGTTGGCCCACTCACCCGTAAACTGCAAACCCTTGCCCGTGCGCTATTGGATGCCTGATTCGTGAGACGTAAATTCTTGCTGCTGCTGGAGACCGGACTGGTTCTGGCAGGGCTGTTGTTGGGCGCTTCGGCCTGGAAGATTCATTCGGCGCTGCAACAGCCGCTGAACATCACCCAGGAAGAGTTGCTGGACGTACCCAACGGGACCACCCCGACCGGAACCCTCAAGCGCCTCGAAGCCGACGGCCTGATCAAGGACGCCTTCTGGCTGCGTATCTATTGGCGCTTCAATCTTGCCGACCAGCCATTGCACTCCGGTGAGTATCGGATGGTGCCGGGCATGACCATGGAAGCCTTGATCGGCGTCTGGAAACGCGGAGAGGTGGTGCAGTACAGCGTGACGCTGGTGGAGGGCTGGAATTTCCGTCAGGTGCGCGCGGCATTGGCCAAGGACGAAAAACTCCAGCAGACCCTTGCTGGCCTGAGCGACAGCCAGGTCATGGATCGCCTTGGGCATTCGGGCGTGTTCCCCGAAGGCCGGTTCTTCCCGGATACCTACCGCTTCGTGCGGGGCACCACGGATGCCGATCTGTTGAAGAAGGCCTACGATCGGCTGGAAGACGTGCTTGCCAAGGAGTGGGCACAGCGTGCCGCCGACGTTCCGTACAGCCAACCCTATCAGGCCCTGATCATGGCCTCCCTGATAGAGAAGGAAACCGGGGTGCCCCAGGAGCGTGGCGAGATCGCAGGTGTGTTCGTGCGTCGCCTGCGCCTGGGCATGCTGTTGCAGACCGACCCTACCGTGATCTACGGCCTGGGCGAGCGCTACACCGGCAAGCTCACCCGTGCCCATCTGAAAGAAGAAAACCCCTATAACACTTATCTGATTCCGGGTTTGCCACCGACACCGATTGCGATGGTGGGGCGCGAAGCGATCCACGCGGCGTTGAACCCGGCCGACGGCAACAGTCTTTACTTCGTTGCCCGTGGCGACGGTAGCCATGTCTTTTCCGATGACCTGGAGACGCACAACAACGCCGTGCGCGAATTCCAGCTCAAGCGCCGTGCCGATTACCGCTCCAGTCCGGCCCCGGCGGCCCGGGAAGATTCGGCACCGATTCCCGCAGCGTCACCGGACACGGCGCCTGAAGCCGTGCCTCAGGTGCCGCCACAAGAGCCTGCCCCCGAACCGAATGCGAGCGAGCCGCCGAGCTCGCAATGACTTTGACTAAGGATCGCCCGTGACTGGCTTGTTTATCACACTGGAAGGCCCGGAAGGCGCCGGCAAGAGCACCAATCGCGAGTACTTGGCCGAACGCCTGCGGGCTGCCGGCATCGAGGTGGTGCTGACCCGCGAGCCGGGCGGCACGCCACTGGCCGAGCGGATTCGCGAGGTGCTGCTGGCACCGGCCGATGAAATCATGAATCCCGATACCGAATTGTTGCTGGTGTTTGCCGCGCGGGCGCAGCATTTGGCCGAGGTGATTCGCCCGGCGCTGGCTCGCGGCGCTGTCGTATTGTGCGACCGCTTTACCGATTCGACTTATGCCTATCAGGGCGGCGGGCGTGGCTTGTCCCTTGAACGCATCGCGACGCTGGAAACCTTTGTCCAGGGTGACCTGCGTCCCGACCTGACCCTGGTTTTCGACCTGCCAGTTGAAATCGGCCTGGCACGGGCAAGCGCTCGCGGCCGGCTGGACCGCTTCGAGCTCGAAGGGCAGGCGTTCTTCAACGCCGTGCGCAATGCCTTCCTGGGGCGCGCCAAGGCCGATCCGACGCGTTATCTGTTGATCGATGCCGCTCAGCCGTTGATGCAGGTCCAGCAATCGCTGGACGCACTGGTGCCGCGCTTGCTGGAGCGTGCCCGTGGCTGAAGCTTATCCCTGGCAGGACGGCCTTTGGCAGCAACTGGCCGGCCGTGCCCAGCACGCCCATGCCTACCTGCTGCATGGCCCGGTCGGAATCGGCAAGCGAGCGTTGGCCGAACGCCTGATGGCCAGCCTGTTGTGCCAGGCCCCGGCGGCCTCGAATGCCTGTGGTGAATGCAAGTCTTGCCTGCTGCTCAAGGCCGGTAGCCATCCTGACAATTACGTGCTGGAGCCGGAAGAGGCGGACAAGGCGATCAAGGTCGACCAGGTTCGGGACCTGGTCAGCTTCGTGGTCCAGACCTCGCAAATGGGCGGGCGCAAAGTGGTGCTGATCGAGCCGGTGGAGTCGATGAACATCAACGCCGCCAACGCCTTGCTCAAGAGCCTCGAAGAGCCTTCCGGCGATACCGTGCTGTTGCTGGTCAGCCATCAGCCGAGCCGTTTGCTGCCGACCATCAAGAGCCGGTGCGTTCAGCAGGCGTGCCCGCTGCCCAGCGAAGCAATGAGCCTGCAATGGCTGGGCAAGGCCTTGCCCAACAGCTCCGATGAAGAGCGCGTCGAACTGCTGACCCTGGCCGCCGGCTCGCCGCTGGCGGCGGTCAGCCTGCAGGCCCAGGGCGTGCGCGAGCAACGGGCCCTGGTCGTGGACGGCGTGAAGAAACTGCTCAAGCAGCAGCAATCGCCGACACAACTGGCCGAGGGTTGGAACGCCATCCCCTTGTTGCTGTTGTTCGACTGGTTCTGCGATTGGTCGAGCCTGATCCTGCGCTATCAGCTCACCGAGGACGAAGCCGGTCTCGGATTGCCGGATATGCGCAAGGTGATCCAGTACCTGGCGCAAAAAAGCAGCCAGGATAAAATCTTGAACATTCAGGACTGGATTCTTGCCCAACGTCAGAAGGTGCTGGGCAAGGCGAACCTCAATCGCGTGTTGCTGCTGGAGGCGCTGTTGGTGCAATGGGCGAGTTTGCCTGGTCGTACCTGACAGAGACACTAGACTCAGCTCAATCGCAGCGGAGATCAGCATGAACGAACCTGTCAGTCCCGGGCCACGCAACGGCATCCTGTCCCTGACCATCAAGGACAAGTCAGTGCTTTACGCGGCCTACATGCCGTTTATCAAGAACGGCGGCCTGTTCATTCCCACCAACAAGAATTATCGCCTGGGCGACGAGGTGTTCATGCTGTTGAGCCTGATGGACGAAGCGGAAAAGATACCGGTCGCCGGCAAGGTCATCTGGATAACCCCCAAGGGCGCCCAGGGCAATCGGGCCGCCGGCGTTGGCGTGCAGTTCAACGAGGGCGACAACTCGGCCCGCAATCAGATCGAAACCCACCTGGCCGGATCGCTCAAGTCCGACCGTCCTACCCATACGATGTAGTTCTGGCCCCTTATGCTCGTAGATTCTCATTGCCACCTCGATCGCCTCGACCTTGCCGCCCACGGCGGTTCCCTGGATGCCGCGCTGGATGCCGCGCGCCAGCGGGGCGTCGGACACTTCCTGTGCATCGGCGTCAGCGCCGACAACGCTGCCGACGTCAAGGTCCTGGCCGAACGTTATGAGGATGTCGATTGTTCGGTCGGCATCCACCCGCTGGACGTACAACCCGATGCCACGCCCGCCCTGGACTGGCTGCTGCATGAACTCGACCACCCTAGGGTCGTTGCCATCGGCGAAACCGGCCTCGATTATCACTACGAGCCGGAGGCCGCCGATGTGCAGCAGGCGTCGTTCCGCTTGCACCTGGAAGCCGCAAGACAGACCGGTAAGCCAGTGATTATCCACACCCGTGGGGCCCGGGCCGATACCTTGGCCCTGTTGCGCGACGCGGCGCTGCCCCAGGCCGGTGTGTTGCACTGCTTCACTGAAGATTGGGACATGGCCAAGGCTGCGCTGGACATGGGTTATTACATTTCCTTGTCCGGTATTGTCACGTTCCGCAATGCCGACGCCTTGCGCGACGTGGCCAGCAAGGTGCCGGCCGATCGCCTGTTGGTCGAGACCGACTCGCCTTACCTGGCGCCAATCCCGTATCGCGGCAAGCCAAACCTTCCGCAATACGTGCGGGAAGTGGCGGAGTTCCTGGCGATGTTGCGGGGGGAATCCTATGGCCGGTTCGCGGAGCAAACCACGGAAAACTTCAAGCGCCTGTTCCCATTGGCGCGCGTCTGTTCGCCGAGGGGCTGAAACCGAGGCAAAAAAAACCCGGGTTCTGGGGGGTGAATCCGGGTTAAGACCATTAGGAGTAAAACAAAGGCACGCGGTCCGTTGGCACCTTTATCGGCACGTCACTTGGGGGAGATGTCGCGCCGACAGTTCAAGTATTGATCACTATGGCAGTGCGTCCAGTTTGACCGGGTTGGTTTTTAAACAAATTTGGAATACGTTCGCTTCGGATAAGTTCTCACTGTGCCTGACGCCTGCATGGCGATAAGGCACTCGCTGAAACGGAGGAGCCGGATTTGCACGGTTTTGTTGAGATCTACGGCCCAAAACGGATGATCCGTGCATTTTTGCGTAAGTTAGGCATAATACCCGGCTTCGAATTTTGACCCTTCAGACCTTTTTCTTATGCACAAAGAACCCCGTAAGGTCCGTGAGTTTCGTCGCCGCGAGCAGGAAATTCTCGACACCGCGCTCAAGTTGTTCCTCGATCAGGGCGAAGACAGCGTCACCGTCGAGATGATTGCGGATGCCGTGGGTATCGGCAAAGGCACGATCTATAAACACTTCAAATCCAAGGCCGAGATCTATCTGCGCCTGATGCTCGATTACGAGCGCGATTTGAACGAGCTCCTGCATTCGGCCGATGTCGACAAGGACAAGGAGGCCCTGTCCCGGGCCTACTTCGAGTTCCGCATGCGCGACCCGCAACGTTATCGCTTGTTCGATCGCCTGGAAGAAAAGGTGGTCAAGGGCAACCAGGTGCCAGAGATGGTCGAGGAGCTGCACAAGATCCGCGCTTCGAACTTCGATCGCCTGACCCTCTTGATCAAGGGCCGGATCAGCGAAGGCAAGCTCGAAGACGTGCCGCCGTATTTCCACTATTGCGCTGCCTGGGCATTGGTGCATGGCGCGGTGGCGCTGTATCACTCGCCGTTCTGGAGCAACGTGCTGGAAGATCAGGAAGGTTTCTTTCAGTTCCTGATGGACATCGGCGTGCGCATGGGCAACAAGCGCAAGCGCGACCCGGAAGCCCCGAGCAGTTGAGGCATTCAGCTACCTGATTGCGCCATGTCCGCTTACATGGCGCAGTGCCCGAGGAATATACTCAGGCTTGGGTCTTGCGAAAACTTGATTTCTAGGTCAATTTTCTCGGGCTCGATTCTTCTTTCGCCGGAGTGATCCATGATCGTTGACCGTCAAGGCAGGCGTTTTCGCAATTTGCGGATCAGCCTGACTTCAGCCTGCAATTACGCCTGTACCTACTGCGTGCCAGACGGCAAGCGGTTGGTGGCTGCGCAGGATGAATTGTCGGCCGAGGCGATGGCGCGAGGCGTGGCTTATCTGATCGAGGCCGCCGGTATCGAGCGGTTGCGCATCACCGGTGGCGAGCCGCTGGTCAGCCCCAAGCTCGAAAGCTTCATGACGGCGGTGGGGCAGATGGGGCTGGAAGACATCAGCCTGACCACCAACGGTCAGTTGCTGGCGAAGAAATTGCCGTTGCTGGTAAACGCCGGTATCCGTCGCATCAATGTTTCCCTCGACACCCTCGACCCTGCTGCGTTTCGCAGCATCGCCCGTGGCGGCGACCTGGCGACCGTGCTGGACGGCATGGAACAAGCCCGGGCCGCCGGGATGAAAATCAAGGTCAACATGGTGCCGTTGCGCGGGCAGAACCTCGATCAGGTAATGCCGTTGCTGGAGTATTGCCTGGAGCGTGGGTACGAATTGCGCTTCATCGAGTTGATGCGCATGGGCCACCTGGCCAGCGATTCCAACGCGTTCCTGCAACAGTTCGTCAGCCTCCAGCAACTGCTGAGCCTGATTGGCGAGCAATACGAATATCTGCAAGCCGATGCGCCCGTCGATGCGACAGCCGTGCGTTACGAAATTCCGGGGCTAGGCCATTTTGGCGTGATCGCCAACGAGAGCGTGCCGTTCTGCCGGACCTGTTCGCGACTGCGCTTGTCGTCCACCGGCTGGCTGCATGGCTGCCTGTCGTCGAGTAACCGTCACTTCGTCGGCGATCTGCTGGACAAGCCTCGCCACCAAGCCTTGCCGGCGCTCCAGCGTCTGCTGGTCAAGGCGCTGGGGGACAAGCAGGAAGTGGCGTTCTCCGGTGGCGCAACCATCATGAAGATCATTGGCGGCTGATCGGTTTTTGGGTTGTAGGAGCTGGCGAAGCCTCGGGCCGCGTTCGGACGATCTTTTGATCTTTTGATCTTTTGATCTTTTGATCTTTCGCTCCCGACTCAATTGGCAGGGGAAAGATCGCAGCCTCGCTTCGCTCGGCAGCTCCTACAGCAGGATCAAGGTATTCCAAGGCGCAAATCCAACCACCCTTCGAGCTGGCGCAAAAGCTGCATCCCACGGCCATTCGCCGGTTTTCCGTCACCGGTTCTTGGAGGATAGGATGCGTAGCCTGTTTTTGCTGCTGACCGTTTTGACGCTTGGTGGCTGCATGAATGTCAGCGACATGGGGGAGGGCGTTCGTTATCACATGAGCGATGCCGGCCTGCTGGACCACAGCGACAGCCGCCGCGTGAACAATCTGCGCATCCAGCCGGACTCTTTTATCTATATCGCCCAGGGCGCTTTCGCTCCGCCAGGCAGCGCCTATCCTCGGCCCAACGTCGTGGCTGAAGAAGCCTTCAATGGTTTCATCGAATATTTCCCGATGGTTCGTCGTGCCCGAGTCCCGGAAGGCCTCGACCAGGCAATGGGCGAAGCGCGGGCCGCCGGTGCCCATTACCTGCTTTATACCCGCTTCGCCAAGGCCGACAACCGCATCGGCAACACCGACGAATGGCTGGATGAAGAGGCTGTGGATCGCCTGGGCGTCGATACCAGCGTGATTCAGATCATGTTGATCGAGACCAGCACCCAGTATTTGATTGATACTGCACGTATCAAGAGCCGTGGCGGTTTGCTGACGTTGCACGACAAGCAGCCACAAGACCTCATTGCTACGCCGTTGCGTGAGTACGCCCGCAGCCTGCTGGGGATGAGCGACGAATAAACAGAAGGAGGCACCATGAGCGGACCGCAAAAAGCCAATGACCTGCTGGGGCAGATCCCCAAGACCAAAGGCCTGCCGCCGGTCCACTTGTGGAACCCCGACTTCTGCGGCGACATCGACATGCGTATCGCCCGGGACGGCACCTGGTATTACCTGGGCACGCCCATCGGGCGCAAGCCGATGGTCAAGCTGTTCTCCACCATCATTCGCCGCGACGGCGATGATTATTTCCTGATTACCCCTGTGGAAAAGGTCGGCATCAAGGTCGATGACGCGCCCTTCGTGGCGGTGACTCTTGAAGTCGAAGGGCAGGGGGAAGGGCAATTGTTGCGCTTCACCACCAACGTCGAGGAAATCACCGAAGCCGGCCCGGAACATCCGATGCGCGTGGTGATCGATCCCCAGACCCAGGAACCGGCGCCCTACGTGCATGTGCGCAGCAACCTCGAAGCCTTGATCCATCGCAATGTGTTCTACCAGCTGGTGGAACTGGCTGTCAGCCGCGAGATCGACGGGCAGCGTTGGTTGGGCGTGTGGAGTGGTGGCGAGTTTTTTCCCATCGGCCTCGAACCTTGACCCTCTGAACACCGAGGCGCCGCTTTCGCGAGCAGGCTCGCTCCCACAGTGGTGATGCAAAATTCAAATTGACACCCAATCGTATGATGATTAGCGTGGGCGCCTGACAAAAAAACGCCCACGGGGTATTCATGTCCAGCAGTTTTCACGCATCGACCGTCGATTGGCTGGGGGGCTGGATTGCCGCCGGCCAGGTCAAGCCTGGGCAAACCATCAAGGTCGAAGCAGACCTTGGCGAGCAACTGGGCGTCAGCCGCACGGTGATTCGCGAGGCCATCAAGACGCTGGTTGCCAAAGGCATGCTGGAGGTCGGGCCGAAGGTCGGCACGCGGGTGCTGCCGGTGCGCCGCTGGAATCTGTTTGATCCGCAAGTGGTCGGCTGGCTGTCACGCAGCGGCCTGCCGGAAAACTTCGTCGACGACCTGTTGGACCTGCGACGCACCATCGAACCCATGGCCGTCCGATGGGCCTGCGAACGGGCGACGGCCGAGCAGGTGCAGGCGATCCGCGTGGCCTATCATGCCTTGGAGCGGGCGGTGGACAGCGGCGCGGATTACAACCGCGCCGACCAGTTCTTCCACGAATGCATCCTCGCCGCCAGCCACAATCAATTCATCGAACAAATGGTCCCGGCCTTGGGCGCGTTGCTGGCGGTTTCGTTCGAGGTGTCGGCGGCCGACCCGGACGAACTGCGCCGCACCTTGCCGATCCACAAGGATATTGCCGAGGCGATCGCCGCACGGGATGCGACGCGAGGCGTCTGGGCCTGCATGACCCTGATCGATAACGCAGACCTGGCCATCAAGCGCTTTTACCCTAATGTCATGGCCGGTCGAACAGATAACGCCGGGGCACCCGGGAACAGGAGGTTTCAATGATGTGGACGGCCTTGACAGAACACCGCGCGAAGCTGGGTGAGGGGCCATTCTGGGATGAGCCGACCCAGGCGCTGTATTGGGTCGACATCATCGGCAAGCAGGCGTTGCGGCTGATTGGCGCGAACGTACAGATCTGGCAGATGCCCGAACACGTCTCGGCGTTCATCCCGACCCAGAGCGGCGACGCGTTGGTGACGCTGAGCAGTGGTGTCTACCGGTTGGATCTCGATTCGCCAGGGTTGGAGCCGCGCCTGAAGCTGCTGTGCATGGCCGATCCCCAGCCAGGCAACCGCGCCAACGAAGCCCGCTGCGACGCGTTGGGCCAGCTCTGGCTCGGTACCATGCAGAACAACATTGGTGAACATGGCGAAGACCTGCCTGTCGAGCGGCGTTCCGGCGGCCTGTTCCGTGTCGGGACCGATGGCCGTGTGATGCCGTTGCTGCGTGGCCTGGGCATTCCCAACACGCTGTTGTGGAGCCCCGATGGCACGACGGTGTATTTCGGTGAAAGCCTGGACGGTACGCTGTACCGTCATTTCATTTATCCCGATGGCAAGCTGGCGCCGGCTGAAGTCTGGTTCGGGCCCCATTCCCGTGGCGGCCCGGACGGTTCGGCCATGGATGCGCGGGGCTATGTCTGGAACGCTCGCTGGGACGGCAGTTGCCTGCTGCGGTTGCATCCGGACGGCCATGTCGATCGGGTGATCGAATTGCCGGTCAGTCGCCCGACCAGTTGTGTATTCGGTGGGGAAGATCTCAAGACGCTTTACATCACCAGTGCGGCCAGTCCACTCGGTCATCCGCTGGACGGTGCGGTGCTGTCGATGCGCGTCGATGTGCCGGGCGTGCCTTGTACGCGGTTCGCGGGCTAAATCCCAGAATATGGGATGTAAATATATATATTGAGATTATTTGGCGGTCGGGTTTATAGTCGGCTCCATCAGCAGTACGCACTCACACTAAAAAAACAAAACAGGTGAAGCGATGCATCGATCTTTTCCCGGACGCCCTGGCGGCGTCCGCGAGCCACTCTTCGTCCAGGCGCTGTCAGGCCGGCCATCCCTGGATGTCCGGTTTTTGTCGTGCCTGCCTGCGGGAGTCATGATTCATGGCTGACGTGCTGTGCTTGCCGCCCGTGCCCGAGCCTCCCAAAGGCCAGCGACTGAAAGACAAGGTCGTACTGCTGACCGGCGCGGCCCAGGGCATCGGTGAGGCAATCGTGGCCGCGTTCGCTTCGCAACAGGCGCGACTGGTAATCAGCGACATCCAGGCTGAAAAGGTCGAGGCCGTTGCCGCCCACTGGCGCGGACAGGGTGCGGATGTGCAGGCGCTGGAGGTTGACGTTTCGAACCAGCAGGATCTGCACGCCATGGCCCGTCGGGCTGTTGAACTGCACGGTCGTATCGACGTGCTGGTGAACTGCGCTGGCGTCAATGTGTTCCGCGATCCGCTGGAAATGACCGAAGAGGACTGGCGCCGCTGCTTCGCCATCGACCTGGATGGCGCCTGGTTCGGTTGCAAGGCGGTGTTGCCGCACATGATCGAGCAGGGCGTGGGCAGCATCATCAACATTGCCTCGACCCATTCGTCCCACATCATTCCTGGCTGTTTCCCGTATCCCGTCGCCAAGCATGGTCTATTGGGCCTGACCCGCGCCCTGGGCATCGAATACGCCCCCAAGGGCGTGCGCGTGAATGCCATCGCGCCGGGCTACATCGAGACGCAACTGAACATCGATTACTGGAACGGCTTCGCCGATCCCCATGCCGAGCGCCAGCGCGCGCTGGATCTGCACCCGCCACGGCGTATCGGGCAGCCGATCGAAGTGGCGATGACGGCGGTGTTCCTGGCCAGTGACGAAGCACCGTTTATCAATGCCTCATGCATCACCATCGATGGTGGACGTTCGGTCATGTACCACGACTGAACATTCTTGGATTGCGGTAGGAAACTTCGCCTGTAATCCAATCATCATACGATATGACTATTTGGACCTATGCTGTGCAGTAACACGATTTGAGCGACCAGCCTGCGCATTTCCACCCACGTGGAGCAGATCCCTGGACGTTTGGCTTTCAATAAAAAAAACAAGGAGTCAGCTATGAAACATCGTCGTGGGATCCGTTCCCTGTGTCGCGCCGCCCTGGCGGTGACCGCGGTCAGCCTCAGCAGCCACTTGCTGGCGGCCGATGCGGTAAAAATCGGTTTCCTGGTCAAGCAGGCCGAGGAGCCCTGGTTCCAGACCGAATGGGCGTTCGCCGAGAAGGCGGCCAAAGATAAAGGCTTCGAATTGATCAAGATCGCCGTGCCCGACGGCGAGAAAACCCTCTCGGCCATCGATAGCCTGGCCGCCAACGGTGCCAAGGGCTTTGTAATCTGCCCGCCAGACGTGTCCCTCGGCCCGGCCATCATGGCCAAGGCCAAACTCAATGATCTCAAGGTGATTGCCGTCGACGACCGTTTTGTCGATTCCAAAGGCAAGTTCATGGAAGACGTGCCGTACCTGGGCATGGCCGCGTTCGAAGTGGGCCAGAAGCAGGGCGCCGCGATGGCCGCTGAAGCGAAAAAACGTAACTGGGACTGGAAGGAAACCTACGCTGTCGTCAACACCTTCAACGAGCTGGACACCGGCAAGAAGCGCACCGACGGTTCAGTCGATGCCCTGAAAAAAGCCGGAATGCCAGAAGACCATATCCTGTTCACGGCGCTCAAGACCCTCGACGTTCCCGGCAGCATGGACTCCACCAACTCGGCGCTGGTGAAGCTGCCAGGCGGCGCGAAAAACCTGATCATCGGCGGCATGAACGACAACACCGTGCTGGGCGGCGTGCGCGCCACCGAGGCCGCCGGGTTCAAGGCGGACAATGTAATCGGCATCGGTATCAATGGCACCGATGCCATCGGTGAGCTGAAGAAACCGAAAAGCGGCTTCTTCGGTTCGATGCTGCCGAGCCCGCACATCGAAGGCTACAAGACCGCGGAAATGATGTACGAGTGGATCACCACCGGCAAGGAGCCGCCGAAGTACACCGCCATGGACGAGGTGACGCTGATCACCCGGGAGAACTTCAAGCAAGAGCTGGAAAAGATCGGCCTGTGGAATTGATGGCTGGTTGATTCAAAAGCGGCCCTGGTCACACGCGTGACCGGGTCGCTTGATCTCTGTAAGTTCGAGGTGGTTATGCAAGCGCAAACAGCGACACGGCAACACAACATCGGTGGCAGCTTGCGATTCAACGGGATCGGTAAATCCTTTCCCGGCGTGCAGGCGCTGGCCAATATCAGTTTCGTCGCGCATCCGGGGCAGGTGCATGCCTTGATGGGCGAGAACGGCGCGGGCAAGTCCACCTTGCTCAAGATCCTCGGTGGCGCCTACATTCCGAGCAGCGGTGATCTGCAGATCGGCGAGCAGACGATGGCCTTCAAAGGCACCGCCGACAGCATCGCCAGTGGTGTCGCGGTGATTCACCAGGAGTTGCACCTGGTGCCGGAAATGACCGTCGCGGAGAACTTGTTCCTCGGCCATTTGCCGGCGCGTTTCGGCCTGGTCAATCGAGGCGCGCTGCGCCAGCAGGCGTTGGCACTGCTCAAAGGCCTGGCGGATGAAATCGACCCGCAGGAAAAAGTCGGTCGTCTTTCCCTGGGTCAGCGCCAATTGGTGGAAATCGCCAAGGCCTTGTCCCGAGGCGCCCACGTCATCGCCTTCGACGAGCCGACCAGCAGCCTGTCGGCCCGGGAAATAGACCGTTTGATGGCGATCATCGCCCGCCTGCGGGACGAGGGCAAAGTGGTGTTGTACGTCAGCCACCGCATGGAAGAGGTGTTCCGCATCTGTAATGCGGTGACGGTCTTCAAGGACGGTCGTTATGTCCGCACCTTCGAAAACATGAGCGAGCTGACCCATGATCAGTTGGTCACGTGCATGGTCGGTCGCGATATCGAGGACATTTATGACTACCGTCCCCGGGAGCGCGGCGATGTGGCATTGCAGGTAAAAGGCCTGCTCGGGCCGGGCTTGCGTGAGCCGGTGAGTTTCCAAGTGCACAAGGGCGAGATTCTCGGCCTGTTCGGGCTGGTCGGCGCCGGTCGCACCGAGCTGCTGCGCCTGCTCAGTGGCCTGGAGCGCCAGAGCGAGGGCAGCCTGGTGCTGCACGGCAAGGAACTGAAGCTGCGCTCACCCCGTGATGCCATCGGCGCCGGCGTGTTGCTTTGCCCGGAAGACCGCAAGAAGGAAGGCATTATCCCGTTGGGTAGCGTGGGCGAGAACATCAACATCAGCGCTCGTCCGGCTCATTCCGCGCTCGGCTGCCTGCTGCGTGGCGACTGGGAGCGGGGCAATGCCGACAAGCAGATCAAGTCGCTGAAGGTGAAGACCCCGGCGGCGAGCCAGAAAATCATGTACCTGTCCGGCGGCAACCAGCAGAAGGCGATCCTGGGTCGCTGGCTGTCGATGCCGATGAAAGTCCTGCTGCTGGACGAGCCGACTCGTGGCATCGACATTGGTGCCAAGGCCGAGATCTACCAGATTATCCACAACCTGGCGGCCGACGGTATCGCGGTGATTGTGGTGTCCAGTGACTTGATGGAAGTGATGGGCATTTCCGACCGAATCCTGGTGCTCTGCGAAGGGGCCATGCGTGGCGAGCTGCCGCGCGACCAGGCCAACGAATCCAACCTGCTGCAACTGGCGCTGCCGCGCCAACGCGTTGCCGACGCGGCGAACTGAGAGGTAAATCATGACCATTCAAAACAATGCACTGCCAACGGCACGCAAACCCCTGGACCTGCGCCGCTTCCTCGACGACTGGGTCATGCTGCTGGCGGCCATCGGCATCTTCGTGCTCTGCACCCTGATGATCGACAACTTCCTGTCGCCGTTGAACATGCGGGGCCTGGGCCTGGCGATTTCCACCACCGGCATCGCCGCGTGCACCATGTTGTATTGCCTGGCGTCCGGGCACTTCGACTTGTCGGTGGGGTCGGTCATTGCCTGTGCCGGCGTGGTTGCGGCAGTGGTGATGCGCGACACTGACAGCGTTTTCCTGGGTGTGAGCGCGGCGTTGGTGATGGGGCTGATTGTCGGCCTGATCAACGGCATCGTGATTGCGAAACTGCGGGTCAATGCGCTGATTACCACGCTGGCGACCATGCAGATCGTGCGTGGCCTGGCCTATATCTTTGCCAACGGTAAAGCGGTTGGCGTTTCCGAAGAATCTTTCTTCGTCTTCGGCAACGGCCAGTTGTTCGGCGTGCCGGTGCCGATCCTGATCACCATTGCCTGCTTCCTGTTCTTCGGCTGGCTGCTGAACTACACCACGTACGGGCGCAACACCATGGCCATCGGTGGCAACCAGGAAGCGGCGTTGTTGGCAGGGGTGAACGTTGATCGCACCAAGATCATCATCTTCGCCGTGCACGGCATTATTGGTGCGCTGGCGGGTGTGATCCTGGCCTCGCGCATGACCTCGGGCCAACCGATGATCGGCCAAGGCTTCGAGCTGACCGTGATCTCGGCCTGCGTGCTCGGTGGGGTTTCGTTGAGCGGCGGCATTGGCATGATCCGCCACGTCATTGCAGGTGTTCTGATTCTGGCGATCATCGAGAACGCGATGAACCTGAAGAACATCGACACGTTCTACCAGTACGTGATTCGCGGCTCGATCCTGCTGCTGGCGGTGGTGATTGACCGGTTGAAGCAGCGCTGAAGATTCTTTCAGCCGATACACCGCCTTCGCGAGCAGGCTCGCTCCCACAGAGTTCTGTGCCAAGTCTCAAGACTTCGGCACAGTGCAGAACCCGGGTGGGAGCGAGCCTGCTCGCGAAGGCGTCGGCACATCCAACACTTCCTTGGCTGACCCACCGCTTTCGCGAGCAAGCTCGCTCCCACAGGTTTTGTGTCAAGGCCAGGCGTCCTGAGGTGCATCACAGACCCTGTGCGAGCCTGCTCGTGAAAGTATCTTCCCTGACCCAACAATCACCCAGCCTTGCGCAACGCCTCCACCAGTTCCTGCTTGCGCATCTTCGAACGCCCGGGAATGTTTTTCGCCCGGGCTTCCTTCATCAGGCTATCCACCGTTTGGGCCTCATGGGAGGCTTTGCTGGTGCGCGGATGACCCTCGCGGGACTTGGCGGCGCGCCGGGCTGATTCCTTGCGGTCGGACTGTTTCGCTTCGGCGGGTTTTTTCTTGCCGGAGCCACCGGAGCGCTCGCCGCCGCCCGACTGCTTGTTGACGGTGGCCCAGGCCCGAGCCTCGGCCTCGCCCTCCGACACACCTTTGTGCTCATAGCTCTCTTCGATGTGCTCGGCCTTGCGTTTTTGCTTGTCGGTGTATTTGTCTTTGCTTCCACGAGGCATGGGATGTCTCCTCCTCAGTGTCCGGGTAGGCCTACTGGCTGGCGGCGCCACCTTCAGAGCCCGAGCCTCCGGTCGTGGTTTTCGAACCCACACCGGTCTCGGCGTTGTCGGGGGCGTTGGAGTCGGGGGTGTTCATGCCGCCCTGACGCCCCGTGTCGTTACCCTGGACCCGTGGATCGGTGCCCGTCGCAGGTGGCTGGCCATTGTTCAAGGTGCCGCCGGTGCCGTCGGTGTTCAATTTGGGCAAGCCTTGGGTGGCGGGCGAGTTCGGTGCCTGAACCGGGTCGGTCGGCCCGGTCCCCGAGGTCGTGGCCGCGAATGCCGCCGAGGACAACAATGCCGCGAAGGTGAATGCTGTCAGCCTTGAATTGATCATGGTGTCGCCTCCATTTTTTGGAATGCTTGCCAGATTTTTGGCCGCGCTGGAGCGGGGTTGGTGCCTGAGGGGCGACGAACGGCGCTGTGGACGTTTGTCTGCAGAAGATGTGACGAGCGCCGCCGGGCGGCTTAGTATGGCGCTTTCAATTGGCGACAAGGCCTGTACATGTCCATCGAGATCCGTCCCGCGCAACCCAGCGATGCGCCGCAAATCCTTGCGTTCATCACCGAGCTTGCCGATTACGAAAAAGCCCGTCACGAAGTCATCGCCAGCGTTGCGGACATTGAGCGCAGCCTGTTCAGCGAAGGCGCGACCGCCCACGGCTTGATCTGCCTGCGCGATGGCGTGCCGATCGGTTTCGCGGTGTTTTTCTTCAGCTATTCCACCTGGCTGGGCAGCAATTGCCTGTACCTCGAAGACTTGTACATCACACCTGAACAGCGCGGTGGCGGAGCGGGCAAGACGCTGTTGCGGCATCTGGCGAAGATCGCCTGCGACAACGATTGCGGTCGCTTCGAGTGGAGCGTACTGGACTGGAACACCCCGGCCATCGACTTCTATAAGTCCCTCGGCGCGCAACCCCAGGAAGAGTGGGTGCGCTACCGCATGGATGGCAAGGTGCTCCGGGACTTTGCTAACGGCAACTGAGGTTCATGAGTACGCGCCGGACGCGTACTCGGCAAACCCTGGCCGCTGTTCGAGCCGCTTGCAATAAGCGGCCACTGCCGGGTAATCCGGACGCTCCATGGGCGTCTGGCGCCAGCGATGTGCGGACAGGCCGATGAGCACGTCCGCCAGGGAAAAGTCCGCGCCGGCCACGTAAGCGCCGGTGTGGTTCAGCTGTTGTTCCAGCAAGCCCATCTTGTCGTTCCAGCGTTTGACGCCGGCGGCGATGAGTTGTGGATCCTGGAAATCCGGGTGCTTGCGCACCAGTCCGTAAAACGCATCGCCCCACGACGGGTTGAGCTCGGTGGCTTGCCAATCCATCCACTGCTCTACACGCGCCCGTGCGGCAGGTTCGACGGGTAGCAGATCCTCGCGCCCGTACTTGCCTACCAGGTAGCGGCAAATGGTGTTCGACTCCCAGAGCACGCCGTTCTCATCGATGATCACCGGCACCTGGGCGTTGGGGTTGAGCGCCAGGAACGCCGGGTCGTGGGTCGAGGCAAAACCGATGCCCCAGTCTTCGCGCTCATAGCCGATGTCCAGTTCCTGGCAAGTCCACAAGACTTTTCTGACGTTGATCGAGGAAGTGCGTCCGAGGATTTTCAGCGGTTGTTCCATCACTTTTTTTCCCTGAGTTGTTTGGCGTCCGGTCAGAAAACGTAGCAGGGTCTTGGCTGGATGGCGATGGTTTTGCGGTTATTACAAAATCCCAATATATGGGAGTGATATTTATATATTGAGATTCTGCTGCCCCCGGGTTTATAGTCCGCCTCACTCACTGCCCAATAAACAAAACAGGTGAAGCGGATGCAGGCGCAATTGATCGCGCTCGATTGGGGGACCACCTCATTACGGGCTTACAAACTTGCCGCGGGAGGCGAGGTGCTCGAACAGCGTTCGCTGTCGTCGGGGATCATGCAGTTGCCGTCCGGGCCGCGAACCGTGGCCGGCCAGGTCTGCACCGATGGTTTTGAGCTGGCCTTCGATGAAGCCTGCGGCGACTGGCTGGATGCGCAGCCAGGCTTGCCCGTCATTGCCTGCGGCATGGTGGGCAGCGCCCAAGGTTGGCGGGAAGCGCCTTACTGCGACACACCGGCAAACGTCGCCAATCTCGGACATTCCCTACAAGTCATTCGGAGCCTTCGTGGTGTCGATGTTCACATCGTGCCAGGAGTGATCCAACGCTCCCGGCTGCCCAACGTGATGCGCGGCGAAGAAACCCAGGTGCTCGGTGCGTTGCACAGCCTGCCGAACGAAGCGGTGCTGATCGGCTTGCCGGGCAGCCATTCGAAATGGGTGGAAGTGACCGACGGCTGCATCGTCCAGTTCGACACTTTCATGACCGGCGAGATCTTCGCCGTGCTCAGTGACCACAGCATTCTCGGCCGCACCCAACAGCGTGGCGCGGCGTTCGATGGCGTGGCTTTTGATCGCGGCGTGCAGGTGTCGCTGTCGACGGATGGGGAGATCGGTCCGTTGTCCACCGTGTTCAGCGCCCGCAGCCTGGGCCTGACCGGCGAGCTCGGCGCGAGCGCCCAGGCCGATTATCTGTCGGGCGTCCTGATCGGCCATGAGCTGACGGCCCTGGCCGCCGTGCAACGTCATCGGCGCAACAGCGTTCACCTGCCGACCGTGGTGCTGATCGGCAACGCTCAACTGTGTGCCCGTTACCAGCGGGCCCTCGACGCCTGCGGTTTCGCCCGGGTGACCCTGGCCGAACAGGCCACCGAGCGCGGTTTGTGGCAACTGGCCGTGGCGGCCGGGCTGCTCGAAACCAGCGCATCGCGTTAAACCTACTGGAGACCTGACATGCTCACACAAGCGCTGGCGCACAACGGCCTGATCGCGATCCTGCGCGGCCTGCGCCCCGAGGAAGCGGCATCTATCGGTGAAGTCCTTTATGCCGCTGGATTTCGCGTCATCGAAGTGCCGCTCAATTCCCCCGACCCGTACGAAAGTATCCGCATCCTGCGCAGTACCTTGCCCACCGATTGCCTGATCGGCGCGGGCACCGTGCTGACGCCGGAACAGGTGGAGCAGGTCAAAGCCGCGGGTGGACAAGTGATCGTCATGCCTCATAGCGATCCGAACGTCTTGCGGGCGGCGAAAGCGGCGGGGCTGTACCTGTCTCCCGGCGTTGCCACACCGACCGAAGCCTTTGCCGCGCTGGCCGAAGGCGCCCATGTGCTGAAGATGTTCCCCGCCGAGCAAATGGGCCCGGCGGTGGTCAAGGCCTGGCTCGCGGTGCTGCCGGCCGGGACGGTGCTGGTGCCGGTGGGCGGGATCACCCCGGACAACATGGCGGTGTTCGTCGAAGCCGGCGTGAAGGGTTTCGGCCTCGGTTCCGGGCTGTTCAAGCCGGGCCTGACAGCGGATGAAGTGGCGGAGCGCGCCAAGGCCTACGTGGCCGCATGGAATGCCTTGAACTGAAGACTTTTCCAGCGCCCCGCGCGCTGCATCTGACAAGAGAGACAACAAGATGAAAATCACCAAACTGACCACGTTTATCGTTCCGCCGCGCTGGTGCTTTCTCAAGGTCGAGACCGACGAGGGCGTGACTGGCTGGGGCGAACCCGTTGTCGAAGGCCGTGCCCATACAGTGGCGGCCGCCGTTGAAGAACTGTCCGATTACCTGATCGGCAAAGACCCACGCAACATCGAAGACATCTGGACCGTGCTCTATCGCGGCGGCTTCTACCGTGGCGGCGCCGTGCACATGAGCGCCCTGGCTGGTATCGACCAGGCATTGTGGGACATCAAGGGCAAGGCCTTGGGCGTGTCGGTCAGCGACCTGCTGGGCGGCCAGGTGCGGGACAAGATTCGTGTGTATTCCTGGATCGGCGGCGACCGTCCGGCGGACACCGCCCGGGCGGCGAAAGAGGCGGTAGGGCGGGGCTTCACCGCAGTGAAGATGAACGGTACCGAAGAGCTGCAGTTCCTCGATACCTTTGAAAAAGTCGATCTCGCCCTCGCCAACGTGGCGGCGGTGCGCGATGCGGTCGGGCCGAACGTCGGCATTGGCGTGGATTTCCACGGCCGTGTGCACAAGCCGATGGCCAAGGTGCTGATGAAGGAACTCGACCCCTACAAGTTGATGTTCATCGAAGAACCGGTGCTCAGCGAAAACTACGAAGCCCTCAAGGAATTGGCGCCGTTGACCAGCACCCCGATTGCATTGGGCGAGCGGTTGTTCTCGCGTTGGGATTTCAAGCGGGTGCTCAGCGAAGGCTACGTCGACATCATCCAGCCGGATGCGTCCCACGCCGGCGGTATCACCGAGACCCGCAAGATCGCCAACATGGCCGAGGCCTACGACGTGGCGCTGGCGCTGCACTGCCCGTTGGGCCCGATCGCACTCGCAGCGTGCCTGCAACTGGACGCGGCTTGCTACAACGCTTTCATCCAGGAGCAGAGCCTGGGTATCCATTACAACGAGAGCAACGACCTGCTGGATTACATCAAGGATCCGCAGGTGTTCGACTATGACAAAGGCTTCGTGAAAATCCCCAATGGCCCGGGCCTTGGCATTGAGATCAACGAGGAATACGTCATCGAGCGAGCGGCCATCGGCCACCGCTGGCGCAACCCGATCTGGCGCCATGCCGATGGCAGTTTTGCCGAGTGGTGATTGCCTAGGCAACTCACATTCCATGTTGGCGAGGGAGCTTGCTCCCGCTCGACTGCGTTGTAGGCGCTGTGTAGGAGCTGCCGAGCGAAGCGAGGCTGCGATCTTTACCCCAGACGCTTGAGTCTCAAGCGAAAGATCAAAAGATCAAAAGATCGCAGGCTCCGCCAGCGCCTACAGAGCCCCGCGGGAGCAAGCTCCCTCGCCACGTGGTTGACGTGACCGCTCATTAGCTTCGTCCTCGATAAACATAAAAAGAGGCACCTCACATGCAAGCGCACACCCTGAGCGCGCAGGCGTCGTTGGTGACGCCCAGCCGCAAGCGTTTTTTCATCATGGTCCTGCTGTTCATCACCGTGGTGATCAACTACCTGGACCGCAGTAACCTCTCGATCGCCGCCCCCGCATTGACCAGCGACCTGGGCATTGATCCGATCCACGTCGGCCTGATCTTCTCGGCGTTCGGCTGGACCTATGCCGCCATGCAGATCCCCGGCGGCTGGCTGGTGGACCGGGTGCCGCCGCGTATCCTTTATAGCGTGGCGTTGCTGTTATGGTCGGTCGCCACGGTAATGCTCGGTTTCGCCGCCAGTTTCATCGCCTTGTTCGTGCTGCGCATGGCCGTCGGCGCCCTGGAAGCGCCGGCCTACCCGATCAACAGTCGCGTGGTGACGACTTGGTTTCCCGAGCGCGAACGGGCCACCGCCATCGGCTTCTACACCTCTGGGCAGTTCGTCGGCCTGGCATTCCTGACGCCTGTGCTGGCGTGGCTGCAACACGCGTTTGGTTGGCACATGGTGTTTGTCGCCACGGGCGCGGTGGGCATTCTCTGGGCGGTGATCTGGTACGCGGTGTATCGCGAGCCACGGGATTTCAAAGGCGCCAACGCTGCTGAGATCGAGCTGATCCGCGAGGGCGGCGGACTGGTGGATATCCAGGCCGAGACTGCCAAGGCCAAGGCTAAATTCAACTGGAGCGACCTCGGCATCGTCCTGACCCAACGCAAGTTGTGGGGCATTTACCTGGGCCAGTTTTGCCTCAATTCCACGCTGTGGTTTTTCCTGACGTGGTTCCCGACTTACCTGGTGAAATATCGCGGCATGGACTTCATCAAGTCCGGCCTGCTGGCGTCGTTGCCGTTCCTCGCAGCGTTTATTGGCGTGCTGTGTTCCGGGTTTTTCTCCGACTGGCTGATCCGTCGCGGCGCCACGGTGGGGTTCGCGCGCAAGCTGCCGATCATTGGTGGCTTGCTGATTTCCACCTCGATCATCGGCGCCAACTTCGTCGAGTCGACGCCACTGGTGATCGCATTCCTGGCCCTGGCATTCTTTGGCAATGGCCTGGCGTCCATCACCTGGTCGCTGGTATCGACCCTGGCGCCGGCGCGGCTGCTCGGCTTGACCGGCGGGGTGTTCAATCTCATCGGTAACCTGGCGGCCATCGCCACGCCGATCGTCATTGGTTTCCTCGCCAGTGGCGACTCGTTTGCCCCGGCCATCACCTATATCGCCGTGCTGGCCTTGATGGGCGCGCTGTCCTACATCCTGCTGGTCGGGAAAGTCGAGCGCATCGAGTTGTAGTCCGACGGGGCGGGCGACCATAATGCCGCCCGTTCCCCGCTCACTGTTGAAGGCCGGCTATGCAGCAAGACGATCCAAAAATCATCAAGGATGCCGCCCCTACCGGTACGCAGACATTGCTGCGCGGCCTGGGCGTGGTCCAGGCGGTCGCCAGCGGTGCCCGCGACTTGAAGGAAATCGCCCGGCTGATCGGCACCACCCGCAGCACCACCCATCGCCTGGCCAGTTGCCTGGTGGACGAACGTTACCTGCGCGTGGTGCCGCAAGTGGGCTACCTGCTGGGGCCGAAGTTGATCGAGCTGGGTTTCCAGGCCCGGGAAGAATTGCCATTGGTGAGCCTGGCGGGGCCGTACCTGGACGAGCTGTCGGCGCTGACCGGGGACACCGTTCACTTGGCGATTCGCGAGGGCGACGAAGTCTTGTACCTGCTGAAGAATCCGGGGCGTAACGGTCCGGAAATGCGCTCGCGCGTGGGCCATCGCATGCCGCTGGCGCGGACCGGGATCGGCAAGGCGCTGATGCTTGATGACTCCCAGGAACAATGGAAGCGGCTGTATGAAATCAGCTTGCCGGCGGGTGGGAAGAATCAGTTCTGGCCCCAGCATCAAGAGCAATCCTGGGAACAGTTCCAGCAACGGATGGTGGAGTATGTGGCGGGGGGCTATGCCTTCGACCTGGAGGACAACGAACCGTCGATCCGATGTGTGGCGGCGCCGATCCGCGACGCTGGCAAGCGCATCGTTGCCGGTATCAGCATCGCCAGCACCGTGCCGTACATGCCGCTGGAAAAGATGGCCGAGCTGATTCCCCTGGTCAAAGGGGTCACAGCCCGGCTGTCGGCGGAGCTGGGTGCCAAGGTCTGACGAGCGTCAGGCCTTGAGCGTCGCCATGTCGATGACGAAGCGGTATTTCACATCCCCGGCGATCATGCGGCTGTAGGCCTCGTTGATCTGGCGGATGTCGAGCATTTCAATGTCGCAGCTGATGTTGTGCTCGGCGCAGAAGTCCAGCATCTCCTGGGTTTCTGCGATACCGCCGATCAGCGAGCCGGCGAGCACTCGGCGACCCAGGATCAGTTTTGCCGCGTGTACCGGTGGGTCGACCGGCTCGACCAAGCCCACGATGATGTGCACGCCGTTGAAATGCAGCGTGTCGAGGTAGGGGTTGAGGTCGTGCTGCACCGGAATGGTGTCCAGCAGGAAGTTGAAACGTCCTGCCGCCGCGGCCATCTGTTCGGCGTCGGTGGACACGATCACATGGTCCGCGCCCTGGCGACGGGCTTCTTCCGCCTTGCTCGCGGAGCGGGTGAACAGTGTCACTTCCGCGCCCATGGCCTTGGCGAACTTGATGCCCATGTGGCCCAGGCCGCCCATGCCCAGCACACCGACCTTGTCACCGGCCTTCACGCCGTAGTGCTTGAGCGGCGAGTAAGTGGTGATACCGGCGCAGAGCAGCGGTGCGGCGCTGGCCGGGTCAAGCGTTTGCGGGATGCGCAGTACAAAGTGCTCGCTGACCACGATGCTGTCGGAATAGCCGCCCATGGTGTGGCCGCCACTGATGCGGTCCGGGCTGGCGTAGGTCTGGGTCATGCCTTCCAGGCAGTATTGCTCCAAGTCAGCCCGGCAAGCTTCGCACTGGCGGCAGGAGTCGACCATGCAGCCCACGCCTACCAGGTCGCCGACTTTATGGCCGGTGACATTCGCACCGACGGCGGTGACTTTTCCGATGATTTCATGGCCGGGCATCAACGGGTAAACGGCGATGCCCCATTCATTGCGAGCCTGGTGGATGTCGGAGTGACAGACGCCGCAGTAGAGAATGTCGATCGCCACGTCGTCGGCGCGCGGGCTGCGACGCTCGAATTTCATTGGGGCGAGGGGAGTGGTGGCCGATTGGGCGGCGTATCCGATGGCTGTGTACATGATGGACCTCGCTAAGCAGTGAACGGTGAGGGTTCCATTTTGGGAGTCCTGGCGGCAGGCGGCGATGGCGATTCCTACGCCTGTCATGCCTAATCCTCCGGCGTTGGCCAGGATTTGATTTCTTGTGACGCAAGACCTGCGATGATGGTTTCATCCCTTTTTTCGTGAAGTTTTCGCCTATGTTGTTGACCCGCCATCTCGATGCGAACGCGACGCTGGTTTCACTGATAGAACCCTTGGCGACCCGTGACGGTTTCGTCCCTACGCGACTGCCTGGCGTGCACGCGCTGCGTGCCAGCCAGGATGTTGCTCGTGGCCCGCAGCTCTACGAGCCGAGCCTGGTGATCATTGCCCAAGGCAGCAAACTGGCCTACCTGGGGCCACGCACAATGGAATATGGCGCCGGGCATTATCTGATCCAGGCGTTGCCGGTGCCGTTCGAATGCGAAACCTACGCCATGCCCAATGCTCCGCTGTATGGCGTTTCCGTTGCGATCGATCGGGCGATGCTGGGGGAGCTGGTGCTGGCCATGGGATTGATGCCCGGCCGGAACCTGCCGCCGCAGACACCGGAATCGATGACCAGCGCGGTGCTCGATGACGCCATGCGTGGGGCTGTCGAGCGGTTGTTGCGCTGCTTGCACGATCCATTGGAGTGTCAGGTCATGGGCCAGGTGCGGCTGCGGGAATTGCTCTTCGTCGCGTTGCGCGGGCCCCAGGCCGATGTGTTGCGGGCGCTGGTGGAACAGCAAGGCCAGTTCGCGCGGATTGCCGTGGCCCTGAGCCATTTGCATGCGCATTTCACCGAGCCGCTGAACGTCGAGACGCTGGCCAGTTGCGCGAACATGAGCGCTTCGACCTTTCATGAGCATTTCAAGCGCAGCACATTGTTGTCGCCGGTGCAGTATCTCAAGCGCTTGCGCCTGCTCAAGGCCCAGCGGCTGCTGCTCATTGAGGGCATGGGCGTGGCCCAGGTCGCGCATCAGGTGGGGTACCAGAGTCCGTCGCAGTTCAGCCGGGAGTACAAGCGTTACTTCGAGCGCAATCCTGGGGAAGAGCGCGTCGCTTGATCCACTGATATCCCCCCCGGTGGGAGCGAGCTTGCTCGCGATAGCGGTGTGTCAGCCGACATCTGTATTGAATGAAGAATCGCTATCGCGAGCAAGCTCGCTCCCACATCGGGCTGTGGTACTGCTTGGATGGCAGGCAACAAAAAGGCCCCCATTGTGGGAGCCTCGATGTCCAGCGTGTCGGCTTACATGTTCGGGTAGGTCGGCCCGCCAGCGCCTTCCGGCGTGACCCAGGTGATGTTCTGTGCAGGGTCCTTGATGTCGCAGGTCTTGCAGTGAACGCAGTTCTGGGCGTTGATCTGGAAGCGCTTCTCGCCGTCTTCCTTGGTAATCACCTCGTACACGCCGGCCGGGCAGTAGCGCTGGGCGGGTTCGTCGTACAGCGGCAGGTTCTTGGTGATCGGGATGCTCGGGTCAGTCAGCTTCAGGTGGCAAGGCTGTTCTTCTTCGTGGTTGGTACCGGAGATGAACACCGAGCTGAGTTTGTCGAAGCTGAGCTTGCCGTCCGGTTTCGGGTAGTCGATCTTCTTGCATTCGGCCGCCGGCTTGAGGCAAACGTAATCCGGCGTGGTGTCGCGCAGGGTGAACGGGATCTTGCCGCCGAAGATGTTCTGGTCGAGCCAGTTGAAACCGCCGCCGACGATCGCGCCGTACTTGTGGATTGCTGCACCGAAGTTGCGGCTGGCGAACAGCTCTTCGTACAGCCAGCTGTTCTTGAAGCTGTCGACGTAGGCGGTCAGTTCATCACCGCCTTCGGACTCGGCGAACAGGCGATCGGCCACGGCCTCCGCGGCGAGCATGCCGGACTTCATGGCGGTGTGGCTGCCCTTGATCTTGGCGAAGTTCAGGGTACCGAGGTCGCAACCAATCAGCGCGCCGCCCTTGAAGACCATTTTCGGCAGCGAGTTCAGGCCGCCCTTGGCGATTGCGCGGGCGCCGTAACTGACGCGCTTACCGCCTTCGAGGTACTGCTTGAGCACCGGGTGATGCTTGAGGCGCTGGAATTCGTCAAACGGCGACAGGAAGGTGTTGCTATAGGACAAGTCGACGATCAGGCCGACCACCACCTGGTTGTTTTCCAGGTGATAAAGGAAAGAGCCGCCGGTGTTCTCGGTGCCCATGATGTCCAGCGGCCAACCGGCGGTGTGGACCACCAGGCCTGGTTGATGCTTGGCCGGATCGATTTCCCAGATTTCCTTCAGGCCGATGCCGTAGTGCTGGGCGTCGGCGTCGCTGTCCAGGTTGAAGCGCTTGATCAGTTGCTTGCCGATGTGGCCGCGGCAGCCTTCGGCGAACAGCGTGTATTTGCCACGCAATTCCATGCCAGGTGTATAGAGGCCTTCCTTCGGGTGGCCTTCGCGGTCGACACCCAGGTCGCCGGTGATGATCCCGCGAACCACGCCGTTTTCGTCGAACAGCGCTTCCTGGGCGGCGAAGCCCGGGTAGATTTCCACGCCCAGGTTCTCGGCCTGCTGGGCCAGCCAGCGGCACAGGTTGCCCAGGGAAATAATATAGTTGCCTTCGTTGTGCATGGTCTTGGGCACAAAGAAGTCAGGGATTTTGCTCGCGGCCTCGGCGTTCCTCAGGACATAAATGTCATCGCGCACAACGGGCGTGTTCAATGGCGCGCCGAGTTCTTTCCAGTCCGGGAACAGTTCGTTCAAGGCGCGGGGCTCGAACACCGCGCCGGAGAGGATGTGCGCACCGACTTCGGAACCTTTTTCGACCACGCAGACGCTGATTTCCTTACCGGCTTCGGCGGCCTTCTGTTTCAGTCGGCAGGCGGCAGACAGGCCAGCGGGGCCGGCACCGACGATGACCACGTCGAATTCCATGTATTCGCGTTCCACAGGCTATCTCCTACTCAAGGCTCACAGTTTTTTCTAATTGGAGGTTTGGCGTTGCATCCGTTGTTTCCTTCGCGAAGCGACGAAAGCGACAATGGATGAGACGCGGCTCTCTCTCTAAGCGGCGCATTATATCTACACCACTCCCAGGGTCCAATACAAACGTTTGTTTGAAATCGTCGCAGCCCAGATAAATCACTGACGTACGGCTTATGACTGGCCATTTTGCCGTATTGACCGGAATAGGCGTTCCGGTCAAGATACGGGCGGTTTTGCGCTCGCCGTAGGCTGACTGTTGGTTTCAAGAGCACCTCTAAAGACAGGGCGAAGGCAGCACAAAGTGACGAATTGCGAGGTTTGGACGCGCAGTTTACACGCCGCGATAATGAATGACTCATCGGTCATCACTGACGAATGGTCTTCACTCCCGTGAGCAAGGTCATGTGTGGTTCATGCCGGCGTTTTTAGAGGTGCCCTTGCGCCCATGATCATCAACCGCCAGGTTCGCCCGGGCGACTTTCTTTTCACCGGAGAGTAACGAGGAATCCATGAAGGTTCTTGTAGCTGTCAAACGAGTGGTCGACTATAACGTCAAGGTTCGCGTCAAGGCGGACAACTCCGGCGTCGACCTCGCCAATGTCAAGATGTCGATGAACCCTTTCTGCGAAATCGCCGTAGAAGAAGCCGTACGCCTGAAAGAGAAAGGCGTGGCGACTGAGATCGTCGTCGTTTCCATCGGCCCGACCACTGCCCAGGAGCAACTGCGCACTGCGCTGGCGCTGGGTGCCGATCGCGCCATCCTCGTCGAGTCCGCCGAAGACCTGACCTCCCTGGCCGTTGCCAAGCTGTTGAAAGCTGTTGTCGACAAGGAACAGCCACAGCTGGTGATCCTCGGCAAGCAGGCCATCGACAGCGACAACAACCAGACCGGCCAGATGCTCGCTGCGTTGAGCGGCTACGGCCAGGGCACCTTCGCTTCGAAAGTCGAAGTGTCCGGCGACAGCGTTGCCGTGACCCGCGAAATCGACGGCGGCGCGCAGACTGTTTCCCTGAAACTGCCGGCCATCGTCACCACCGACCTGCGTTTGAACGAGCCGCGCTACGCGTCCCTGCCAAACATCATGAAAGCCAAGAAGAAGCCGCTTGAAGTGCTGACTCCTGACGCTTTGGGCGTTTCCACCGCCTCCACCAACAAGACCCTGAAAGTCGAAGCGCCGGCTGCACGCAGCGCGGGCATCAAGGTCAAGTCGGTGGCTGAACTGGTCGAGAAACTGAAAAACGAAGCGAAGGTAATCTAAAAATGACTATCTTGGTAATCGCCGAACACGATAACAAAGCGCTGGCTCCGGCCACGCTGAACACCGTTGCTGCCGCTGCCAAAATCGGTGGCGATGTCCACGTCCTGGTGGCCGGGCAGGGCGCTGGCGCCGTTGCCGAAGCCGCTGCGAAAATCGCGGGCGTGAGCAAAGTCCTGAACGCCGACAACGCCGCCTACGCGCACCAGTTGCCGGAAAACGTTGCTCCATTGGTAGCCGAGTTGGGCAAGGGCTACAGCCACATCCTGGCCGCCGCGACTTCCAACGGAAAGAACATCCTGCCACGCGTCGCCGCCGCACTGGACGTCGACCAGATCTCCGAGATCATCTCGGTCGAAAGCGCCGACACCTTCAAGCGTCCGATCTATGCCGGCAACGCCATTGCCACCGTGCAATCGACTGCCTCGGTCAAGGTCATCACCGTTCGCGCCACCGGTTTCGACCCGGTTGCCGCCGAAGGTGGCTCGGCTGCCATTGAAGCCGTAGGCGCCGCCCACGACGCCGGCATCTCCAGCTTCGTCAACGAAGAACTGGCCAAGTCCGATCGTCCTGAGCTGACCGCTGCCAAGATCGTCGTTTCCGGCGGCCGTGGCATGCAGAACGGTGACAACTTCAAGCACCTGTACGCCTTGGCCGACAAGCTGGGCGCTGCCGTTGGCGCATCCCGCGCGGCGGTTGACGCAGGCTTCGTGCCCAACGACATGCAGGTCGGCCAGACCGGCAAGATCGTTGCGCCACAGCTGTACATCGCCGTCGGTATCTCCGGCGCGATCCAGCACCTGGCCGGCATGAAAGACTCCAAAGTGATCGTTGCGATCAACAAGGACGAAGAAGCGCCAATCTTCCAGGTGGCCGACTACGGCCTGGTCGCGGACTTGTTCGAAGCCGTACCTGAGCTGGAGAAGCTGGTCTAATCCGGCGTCTTCACTTATAAAGAGCCCGGCCCTTTGGCCGGGCTTTTTATTTTCTGCGGACGGGAGTGTGGTGCGATGGATCTTCGCCGTTTGGCTGGCTGGTCGTTGCTGTTGGCGCTGGGGGGCGCGCCAGGCCTGTCGGTCGCCGCTGGCAAATGCGAGCGCCTGATCGCCACCGGCAGCCCCGATGCGCCGCCGTATCTATGGCAAGACCCCCAGGATCCCAAGCATTTGATTGGTGCCGGCGCCGATCTGCTGGAGCAAGTGGCGAAAGCGCTGGGCATCAAGATTGAAATTCTATACGCCGGCAAGCGCGCCCAGGCGCTGGACGAAGTGCGCAGCGGACGCATGGACCTGCTCACCGACGCCCCGTTGACCACGACTGGCCTGGAAGTGCTGGACTACGTGCATCCGCCGCTGCTGGAGAATGATTACCTGGTCTGGACCCGCAAGGATTCGACATGGGTGATCGAGCGGCCAGAGGATCTTCACGGGCATTCCGGCGCGTTGTCGGAAAAGGCTCGAATGACACAGGGATTTGGCGTCTTCGCCGAGCAGAATCTAACCCTGACCCGTACGCCCAACCTGACCCAGGCCTTTCAGAAATTGCTCCTGGGTGAAGTGGAATATGTACTGGCGGGGCGCTACTCGGGCCTGGCGATGGCGCAGACCTTGGGAATGGCGAATGACCTGCAAGCTGCGCCGCAACCGGTGGACAAGCCGGGCCTGTTCCTCGCGGTTTCCCATAACTCCGCCTGCAACGACCCATGGTTACGCGGACAGCTGGCGCAAAAGATGACAGAATTGGCCGCGTCCGGCCTGGCAGAGGCTGTGTTGCAGCGCAATCTGGAGCGTTGGCGAACACAGTTGCAACCAACTGTCAGTGCCCCAAAACAGTAGGGAACATTAGTGACTATTCGACCTCTTTTCGCTGCCCTGGCCGTTCTGGCTCTGGCGGGTTGTGCAGCCGATCCGGCGCCGAATGAACAGATCCGCCTGACTGAGCAGGCCATCGAGCAAGCCCACGCAGTAGGCGCCACCGCCGATGAAGTGCCTGAATTGAAACTCGCCGAGGAAAAGTTTGCCCGCGCCAAAGGCAACATGGCCGACGAATCCTACAAGAAGGCGCGCATGCGGGCCGAACAGGCCGAACTGGATGCACGCCTGGCCGAAGCGAAGGTGCTGACTCTCAAGAGCCAGGAGAAACTGAACGTGCTCGATACGCGCATCAAGCGCTTGCGCAAGCAGTTGAGGGAGGATGCCCAATGAAGCCCTCCCATGTATTTGGCGGTCTGGTTCTCGCAGGACTGGCCAGTTTGTACGGCTGCGCGGGCCAGCGTAGCGAAGCGACGCTGGAACAGGCGAGCGCCGATTTCCAGAAGGTCAAGGAAGATTCCAATGTATTGCGTGCCGCCCCCAAGGACGTGATTCGCGCCGGCGAGTCCCTGGCCCGTGCCGACCGCTTGTCCACGTATTGGGGCAGTGGCGAGGACGTGCAGCATTACGCCTACCTGAGCCAGCGCTACAGCCAGATCGCTCGTGAACACAGCAACCAGGTGCTCAACGAGGAGCGTGCGTTGAAACTCGAGCTGGAACGTCAGCGCCTGCAACTGGCCTTGCGCGAATCCAAGCTGCAAAGCGTCCAGCAGCAGGGCAAGTTGCTGGAAGAACAGATCCTGGCGATGGCCACCACCCAGACTGACCGGGGCCTGGTGATGACCCTCGGTGACGTTCTGTTCGATACCGGCGAGGCAGAGTTGAAGAACTCGGCCAACCGTGTGGTGCTCAAGATCGTGCAGTTCCTGCAGCTCAATCCCAAGCGCGTGGTGCGTATCGAAGGCTACACCGACAGCACCGGCGGCAAGCAGGAGAACCTCAAGCTGTCCCGCGATCGCGCGCAGGCCGTGGCGGACGTGCTGGTGGACCTTGGCATCGACGAGAAGCGCATCCAGGTCGAAGGCTACGGCGATCAGTACCCGGTAGACGTCAATGCAACCGAGCGCGGCCGGGCACAGAACCGGCGTGTTGAGATCGTGTTCTCCGACGAAAAAGGCCAGCTCGGCGCCGCCCGCTGAGGGCTGCGTCGCTGGAAAACCCGGCCCCTCAAAGGCGCCGGGTTTTTTATTGCCTGGTGATTGGCGGCGAATGAGTACAGTTGGGCTGTCACTGCACTGTACTGTCGGGTAATCTGGCAACTGTCCCAGTACACTTCTAAACTGTTCCGGTAAAGTTTCCGACAAGAATAAAATGCCCGTGAAATCGAGTGCTGCGTCATGACCAACCTCCTGCTCTATCAACGTATTGCTCAACAACTGGCCGAAGACATCCGGCGCGGTGTGTATCAACCCGGTGAACGGGTGCCTTCGGTGCGCAAGATGAGCTCGCAGCTCAACGTCAGCCATGCCACGGTGCTGCAGGCGTACGCCAATCTTGAAGACCAGGGGTTGATTCGCGCGCGGCCGCAATCGGGCTATTACGTGCACCAGACGCCAGCCCTGACCGCGCCGACGCCGGACATCGCCCGGGTCGAGCGCCCCGGGCTGGTCACGCGCAGCAGCATTATCCAGCAGGTATTGGTCGAGTCGCGCCGCGAAGGTGTGTTTCCGCTGGGGGCAGCGGTTCCCAGCGTCGACTACCTGCCTGTCCGGGCGCTGCATCAGCAACTGGCCAAGGTCACGCGTTTCCACAGCCCGCGGGCGTTCAGCTACATGTTCAGCCCCGGTTTCGAGCCGTTGCGCCGCCAGGTGGCGATTCGCATGCGTGACGCCGGTGTCGTGGTGGACCCTTCCGAAGTGGTGATCACTCACGGCTGCGTGGATGCGCTGCAAATGTCCTTGCGCGTGCTGACCCGGCCAGGGGACCTGATCGCTGCGGAGTCGCCCACTTATTACGGTTTGCTGCAGTTGGCAGATCTGCTGGGCCTCAAGGTCATCGAGATTCCCAGCGACCCGGTCACCGGCATGAGCCTCGAGGCCCTGCAGTTGGCGGCCAACCAATGGTCGATCAAGGCGCTGGTGCTGACCACGCGCCTGAGCAACCCCCTTGGCGGCACCATGCCGGAGGAGCGGCAAAAGCAACTGCTGCGCCTGGCATCGGACTTCGATATCCAGATCGTCGAGGACGATATCTATGGTGAGTTGATGTTCGAGCAGGGCCGCACCAAGGCGTTGAAAGCCTATGATCGGCTGGACCGGGTGATCTACTGTTCGAGCTTTTCCAAGACCTTGTCCCCAGGGGTACGCATCGGTTGGATGATCGCGGGCAAGTTCCAGCAGGAAATCCAGCGGCTCCAGACGTTCAGCACTCATTCGGCCTGCAGCGTCACGCAGATGGGCATCGCGGCGTATCTGGAGAACGGAGGCTACGATCGGCACTTGCGCTACATCCGTCAGGAGTACCGCAAGAACCTCAGCGCATTCCAACTGGCGGTCCAGCAATATTTCCCGGAAGGCACGCAAATGAGCCGTCCCACCGGCGGCTTCATCCTGTGGGTCAGCCTGCCGGGGCGGGTCAATACCCAGGAATTGCATGTACAGGCGTTGCAGCAAGGCATCAGTATTGCGCCGGGGTTGATCTTCAGTAATACCGAACAGTTCAACCATTGCATTCGTCTGAACTGCGGCACACCCTGGAACCGTGAGGCGGAACGGGCCCTGATGACGCTGGGGCTGTTGGCCAAGCAGTTATGCCAAGAGACCGCCAACGGATATCTGTAGCAACCCGTGTGTCGCTTCGATGTGCTTGTCAGCGCCTCATTATCAGGCCAGCATTAGGGTCTCTGCCGTAAGTGCCGTTGTGTTTATGAAAACCATTGTTCCTGCTGTCTGGGTTTTGATCGGCCTGTTGAGCGCCTTCCACATGGGAAGCGTTGCCGTGGCGGCTTCAGCGCAGGAGAAGCCGGCCGCCAGTATTAACAAGGACACGCCGAAGAACGCAGCGGTCAAGAAGGCTCCCGCCAAGAAAACAGCACCTGCGAAAAAAAAGCGCGCGCCTATCGCTTCAAAGAGCAAATCCGCCCACGAAGTCGCCAAGACGCCACTGCCTCCGGCCAAGCTGGACCTGAGCCTTCCCCATGGTATGGTCGAGGAGCTGCAACCTCCGGGCACGGTGCCGTTACCCAAGCGCGAGCCGCTGCTGCCGGCGATGTTCGGAGAGAAGCCCGGGCCGTTCCAACTCAACGGCCGCCTGTTGAGCAACGAGATGCAATTGCCGCTGCGCAATCAGGAGCGCAATGAGGTGGAAGGCGCAGCGCTCGAGTTTGAATTCAAGCAATAAGCCGGGCGCAGTCCTGCTGTTCGTCGCTGACTGCCCAGTCATCGCACCTTCTGCGAAAAAACACGGGGACGGTAATTTAAAACACCTGTTTTAGCCGTTACTCTGTGGTTGTTACCAATCATTACCTGTCGTGAGGTATTCCTCGTCATGAAGTGCCGTGAGGGCTGTGGCGCCTGTTGCATCGCCCCTTCCATCAGTTCGCCCATCCCGGGCATGCCCCAGGGCAAGCCGGCGGGAGAACGTTGCGTACAGTTGTCGGTCGATAATCTGTGCCAGATCTTCGGCCAACCGGAACGCCCGGCGGTGTGCTCGGCGTTTGAAGCCGACATCGAGGTCTGCGGCAGCAGCAGCGACGAAGCCATTCGGTTGATCGGATGGTGGGAGCTGGTCACGGCAGCGTAGTGAGGCAATCGTCAAGACTGACATGAACGAACTTGGACAATAAGGAAAACAACCTATGGGTTCGCTGCATCGTATGGCTGTGTTGTGTGGTTTGACCGTGTTGTTGGCGACGGCTACCGCCCAGGCAGAGGACTGGCAGGTCGTCAAGGACAAGGAAGGTATCCAGGTGTCACTCAGTGAAGTGACCGGTTCCAAATACAAGGCCTACCGTGGCGTGACCGTCATGAAGACCACCATGGCGAAATTGCGAGCCCTGCAGGAAGACGTGCCTGGTGCCTGCGCCTGGATTCATGAATGCAAGAGCCAGAAGTTGCTCAAGCATGAGGGCAACAAGAGCTGGACCTACACCCAGTTCAATACGCCGTGGCCGGTGACGTCCCGTGATTCCGTATTGGAAGTCACCACCGAGGAGGGCGCCGATGGCAGCCTGACTCGCAAGCTCAAGGGCGTGCCGACTTACGTGCCGGAGGAGAAGGGCTTTGTGCGCGTGGCACAAGTCGACGGCTTCTGGACATTCACCCCCAAGGGTGCGGACCGGATCGAAGTGACCTACCAGGTCCACACCGAACCGGGCGGCGACGTGCCGTCCTGGCTGGCTAACAAGTTCGTGGTGGACGCGCCGTTCAACACGCTGAAAGCGTTGAAAGAGCGCGCCGAAAAATAACGGCGACCGCCACATGAAGAAACCGCCCTCGAGGCGGTTTTTTCATCTGTGCCGTTGGCAACTCAGCGGAACGATTGTTTCGCCGTCAATGTCGAGATGCAGGTAAGTCCTGCCATGTATTGATCAAGGAGACACCGATGCCAAAGTGGGAAATCACTTTCGTTGACGATCACGGCGAAGCCATCGCCGAGCAGTTCGATTACGACCAGAAGCCCGCCATGGAGCAGGCTGCCCAGTTGATCCGGCAGAAGCTGCTGCCAGTCCCCGCCAAGCTTGACCTCAACGACCTGGAAGGTCGCACCGAAGACCCTACGCTCAAAAGTCTCAAAACCCAAAACAGCATTGAAATCATCAGCATTAAACCGATTTCATGAAAATCCTTGTCTGGTCCCGCTTGGCAGCGGCGATGACTTGAAGCTACTCTGCAATCGAGATCAGCGAAAGGATCGCCAAGGTCCGGTCTTGTCAGCTACATGCTTGTGTCCCGACGGTCAGTTGATGCCGTACTGCTTGTAACCGCAGGTTGCACGCACGGGAAGACGGAAAGTCTATCCATCGGTCTGAGGAGGACGTTTCATGAGCACAGCCTATCAAGAAGACATCAGCACCAGCGTGCTGCGCCGCATGAAAGAGGGCGGTTTCGATTTCTCCCAATTCCATCCCATCGAGTTCTACGCCATTTTCCCCGACGAGGAGCGGGCGCGCAGGGCGGCAGGTCAATTTCGCGGCGAATCGTTGAATGCGCAGATCAGTGCTCGCGAAGACGGAGCCTGGTCATTGGAGCTGAGCCGTGTGATGTACGCCACCTATGATGACATCGGCGATTTCGAGCTGAACTTCGAAGCCGTGGTGGAGCCCTTGGGCGGCATTATCGAAGGATGGGGCGTCAAGCAGGAGATCCGGCGCCTGCAAGCCTGACCTTTTCTTCCTGCCTCACAGCAACGGCTGACCCTTGTGTCGGCCGTTTTCATGTCTGCCACCTCGTGGCGACACAGCCAACCTCCGTCATCGCGTCGACTATGCTCAGGAGACGCGGCGTTTGCGCCGCGATGAAGCGAGTATGTCAGGACGGGGACAGTGGCTGCACCACGACGGTGCTCGGCTTGTCTGTGGGTTATCCAACCCGTTGATAATAAAGCGTTTATGCCGATGGCACGGGCCTTGCGACGCCTAAGCCGGGGTGACAAGGAGTACGGCATGATCCGCACTGGTTACGATGAAATGTACGATGCCGGCGGCCAGGTCCGCCCACATTATCGAGCGTTCGCCCGGTGGCTGGCCGAAACGCCCGACGAGCTCCTGGCACAACGGCGACGCGAGGCAGACCTGCTGTTTCACCGTGCTGGCATCACGTTCACGCTTTACGGCGATGAGCAGGGAACGGAGCGCCTGATCCCCTTCGATACCATTGCGCGCAGCATTCCCGCCAGTGAATGGCGAATGGTCGAACGTGGATGCATCCAGCGGGTCAAGGCGCTGAACATGTTCCTCGCCGACCTCTATCACGAACAGCGGATCATCCGCGCCGGCATCATCCCGGCCGAGCAGGTCCTGGCCAACGATCAATATCAACTGGCGATGCAGGGGCTGGATCTGCATCGCGATGTCTATGCCCACATTTGCGGTGTCGATCTGGTGCGCGATGGTGACGGCACGTACTACGTGCTCGAGGACAATCTGCGTACGCCCAGCGGCGTCAGCTACATGCTCGAAGATCGCAAGATGATGATGCGCCTGTTCCCCGAGCTGTTCGCCGCGCAGCGCATCGCACCGATCGACCATTACCCGAACTTGCTGCTCGACACGCTGAAAAGCGCCAGCCCCCTGGACGACCCAAGCGTCGTGGTCCTGACGCCCGGGCGTTTCAACAGTGCGTTTTTCGAACACGCCTTCCTCGCCCGTGAGATGGGCGTCGAGCTGGTGGAGGGCGCGGATCTGTTCGTACGTGACGACAAGGTCTTCATGCGCACCACGGACGGACCGAAAGCCGTGGACGTGATCTACCGTCGCCTCGATGACGCCTTCCTCGATCCGCTGGCCTTCAATCCGCAGTCGATGCTCGGCGTGCCGGGGCTACTGTCCTCCTACCGTTCGGGTAATGTGGTGCTGGCCAACGCCATCGGCACGGGGGTGGCGGATGACAAATCGGTGTATCCGTTTGTCACCGACATGATCCGGTTCTACCTGGACGAGGAGCCGATCCTGAACAACGTGCCCACCTGGCAATGTCGCAACCCCGCTGAGCTTTCCCATGTGCTGGCGAACCTTGCGGACCTGGTGGTCAAGGAAACCCAGGGCTCCGGCGGTTACGGCATGCTGGTGGGGCCTGCCTCGACGACGGCGCAGATCGACGCGTTCCGCGAGCGGATCAAGGCCAAGCCGCATGCCTACATCGCGCAACCCACGTTGTCGTTGTCCACGTGCCCGACCTTTGTCGAAAACGGCATCGCGCCGCGCCATATCGATTTGCGTCCGTTTGTCCTGGCGGGGCGAGAAACCCGCGTGGTACCGGGTGGCCTGACCCGCGTGGCGCTGCGCGAAGGTTCCCTGGTGGTGAATTCGTCCCAGGGCGGCGGCACCAAGGACACTTGGGTGGTCGAGGAATGAAGGAGCTGCCATGTTAAGCAGGACCGCCTCGGACTTGTATTGGATGTCGCGTTATCTGGAGCGGGTGGAAAACCTCGCGCGGATGCTCGACGTCAGTTATTCGCTGTCATTGATGCCCCAGGATGGGCGCGGCGACGGCTTGCATGAATTGGCCATGCCATTGCTCATTACCGGCACGCTGGATGACTACCGGGACAGGCACGGTGACCTGCACGCCGAGCGCCTGCTGCATTTTTTCGCCCTGGAGGCGGCCAACCCCGCCAGTATCTACAGTTGCCTGGGTTCCGCACGTGCCAGTGCCCATGCGGTGCGTGGCCGAATCACCGCCGACATGTGGGAAAACGTGAACGCCACCTGGCTGGAAATTCGCCAGATCGCCGAGCAAGGCCTGGGTCGCTACGGCATGAGCCGTTTCTGCGAATGGATCAAGGAGCGGTCCCACCTGTTTCGCGGTGCCACCTACGGCACCATCATGCGCAACGATGCGTTCAGGTTCATACGCCTGGGAACGTTCATCGAAAGGGCCGACAACACCTTGCGCCTGCTCGACGCCCGCTACGAAATGGCCGGCGACCAGGCCCATGCCGTCAACGACGGCACGGCCCATGCCTACTATCAATGGAGCGCGTTGTTGCGAGCGCTGTCTTCCTTCGAGGCCTACACCGAAATCTACCGCGACGCCCCCGGTGCCCGGCATGTGGCTGAACTGCTGCTGTTGCGTGCCGACGTCCCGCGCTCCTTGCGTGCCTGCACCGAAGAGATCGACCAGATCCTTGCCAGCCTGCCCGGCAGCAACGGTCGGCAGGCCCAACGCCTGGCGGCGGAGATGGACGCACGCCTGCGCTATACCGGCATCAATGAAATCCTCGACGGTGGGCTGCACGCCTGGCTTACCGAATTCATCCCACTGGTTCGTGAACTGGGCAATGCCATCCACAGTTCCTACCTGGAGGTCATATGAGACTCTCGATCAGCCACGAAACGGCCTACCACTATGAAGACCAGGTTCGCGCAAGCATTCAGTACCTGCGCCTGACGCCGCACGACAGCGAACGCCAGCACGTGCTGAGCTGGCAGCTGGACCTGCCCCGGCCGGTGCGGTCGCAGCTCGATCCGTTCGGCAACATCCTTCATGTACTGACGCTGGACGAGCCCCACGAAACCATCATCATCGGTGCCCGTGGCCAGGTGGATATCGACCCGTCGCGCGAAGCCGAGCACGAAAGCCAATCGGCGCTGCCCTTCCTGCGTTTCACCCGGCTCACCGAAGCGGACGAAGCCCTTCGCGCCTTCGCCCAGGCGCAATGCAAGCAGCGTCGCGATCGTGTGGCGCTGATTGATCTGATGCACGGGCTCAACCAACACATGACCTACACACCGGGCTCCACCGAAGTCGAGACCAGCGCGGCCCAGGCGTTTGCCGGTCGCAGCGGGGTTTGCCAGGACCATGCCCATGCCTTCCTGGCGTGCGCCCGCAGCCTGGGCGTGCCGGCGCGTTATGTGTCGGGTTATCTGTTCAACGAAGACAGCGAACACCTGGCGAGCCATGCCTGGGCCGAAGCCTGGCTCGATGACGCCTGGTACAGCTTCGACGTGACCAACCAACTGGCCCGTCCGGAGCGACACTTGAAATTGGCCGTAGGCCTGGATTACCTGGACGCCTGCCCGGTGCGTGGCATGCGCCGTGGCGGTGGGTTTGAACAAATGCACGCCAAGGTGCTGGTGACGCCGGCCCCGGTGATTACGGTGCAGCAGCAGTAAACGATCCAGCTCTTGCTCCCGCTGTGTAGGAGCTGCCGAGCGAAGCGAGGCTGCGATCTTTTGATCCTTGGCTTGGAGCTCAAGTGTCTGGAAAAGATCGCAGCCTCGCTTTGCTCGACAGCTCCTACAAGGGCCAGCGGGACTGGCTTAGACAAAACAAGCTGATCTATTGACCCAACGGCTGCTTGCGCCCCGCCATATGCTTCAAATACCCCACCAGCAAATCCAGCTCCGAATCCGGCAGCACTGTCGCCGAGAACCCGGGCATTTTCCCCTGGGGCCAGTGACGCATGCCCTGCGGGTCACGGATGTAGCGCTTGAGGAAATCCCCCGAGAAATATTCCGTGGGGTTGAAAGGAATGTTCAGGTCCGGGCCAAACTGCGCATCCCCCGCGCCGTTGAGGCGGTGGCAGGCCAGGCAGTTCTTCTGGAACAGTTCGAACCCCTTGTTCACCGGGTCATCCTTGGCCAGCGTGGGCGAGGGCAGCAGGGCGGGGAAGCGATCGGCCAACGCCGACAGGCGCTTGATGCTTGCCACCGCGTACGGCCATTGTTCAGGGCTGATATGGCCGGATTGAGGATCGGTCCAGACCAGATAGAACGGTCCGGCACTTTTCTTCCCGTCTCCCAGCGGCGGCCATGGCTTGGCCGGGTCTTCGATGGCCAGCCACGCCCTGGCGCCGCGCTTGTTGAGCAACGGCGCGGCAGGCAGTTCGGCGGCAAAGCCATCCAGCGCCACGGCCTGCAGGTGATCGTCCGCTTGGACACCGGTCAACAGCGCGGCCAGCGGCACGGCGCGATAACTCATCGGCTTTTTGTAGGAGACATCTTCGGCAATCTGGACCGTCCGCGCTTCAGGATGCTTGAGCAGCGCCTCGGTTTGCCACGTACGAGTATTCGCGCCCAGCTCCAACACCAACTGTGCGGCATAAAGGGGCGAGCTGAGCAGCAGCGCCCCCATCACGATGAGGACTTTCAAATGAGTCGCCTTCCATGTCGAGAGGGAAGCGCAAAGGGTGGCACAACCACCATCGCTGGAACAGCGTTCGCTTATCGGCGTGGATGATGCAACTCATGAATGGTGTGGACACCATGCACCTGTCAGCCGATGACCTTGGTGATATTCGGCAAGATCAACAGCAGTGTGGTGGCGAAGAGAATGAGTCCGGCTTGGCGAACTTTCGAATGTTTGAACATGGCTGACCCGCCTTTTTTGTTATTTCCTGAGGCCAGCCTGCATAACTCCATAACGGCTGGCGTTGCACTTCCTGTCTGACAAGCGCCCCGGCAAAACCCGACGACTTTTCTTGTACAAGCTTTACATTAGGGGCCGCGACCGACTTGGCTTAGATCCAATTCGTATGGACTTCTTGCTGCTCGCTATAAAAAAGACATGAGGCCTATTGCCACCTTCCTGCCGGCCCTTTTGCTAGACAGCTTGCTTACCTGAATCGGTTAACCCGATAGCACGCTACCGTTCGTCTGAGCGTGGCTGTCAACGCCGTTGAGCACTGGGGTCATTGAATCCAGCGCCGCTGGGCTTATGGTTGCAGGTGTGGTTTTTGTCCCAATGGCGGTTCGAGGATGTCATGACCGAAGCTTTGATTTTTGACGCATTACGCACGCCTCGTGGCAAGGGAAAACCCGACGGCGCCCTGTACACCGTCAAGCCGGTGAACCTGGTCAGTGGCCTGTTGACCGCGTTGCGCCAGCGCATGAGCCTGGACACTGGCCATGTGGACGACATCGTGCTCGGCTGCGTGACGCCGACGGGTGATCAAGGCGCCGACATCGCCAAGACCGCCGCCCTGGTGGCCGATTGGGATGTCAGCGTGCCCGGCGTGCAACTCAACCGCTTTTGCGCCTCGGGCCTGGAAGCGGTGAACCTGGCTGCGATGAAAGTGCGCTCCGGTTTCGAAGATCTAGTGGTGGCCGGCGGCGTCGAGTCCATGTCACGGGTGCCGATGGGCAGTGATGGCGGCGCCTGGGCGCTGGACCCGCAGTCCAACCTGCGAGGCCATTTCGTTCCCCAGGGCATCGGCGCCGACCTGATCGCTACCCTCGAAGGTTTCAGTCGCGAGGACGTCGACGCCTTTGCATTGCAGTCCCAGCAGAAGGCCGCGCGGGCGCGGGATAACGGTTCGTTCGATAAATCCCTGGTGGCGGTGCGGGACCAGAACGGCATCGTGCTGCTGGACCATGACGAGTTCATCCGCGCCGACTCGACGCTGGAAGGCCTGGGCAAACTCCGGCCGAGTTTCGAGGCGATGGGGCAGATGGGCTTCGACGCGACGGCGTTGCGGGTCTACAGCCATGTCGAGCGGATCCATCACGTGCACACCCCAGGTAACAGCTCGGGCATCGTCGACGGCGCGGCGCTGATGCTCATCGGTTCCCAGGCCAAGGGACGCGAGCTGGGCCTGCAACCCCGGGCGCGGATTGTCGCCACTGCCGTCATCAGCACCGAGCCGACCATCATGCTCACCGGCCCGGCCCCGGCCACCCGCAAGGCCTTGGCGAAAGCCGGGCTGCGGGTCGAGGACATCGACCTGTTCGAGGTCAACGAAGCCTTCGCCTCGGTGGTGCTCAAATTCATCAAGGACATGGCCATCGACCCCGCCAAGGTCAACGTCAACGGCGGCTCCATCGCCATGGGCCATCCGCTGGGTGCCACCGGGTGCGCCATCCTCGGCACGCTGCTGGACGAGCTGGAGGCGCGTCGCCTGCGTTATGGCCTGGCGACGCTGTGCGTCGGCGGCGGCATGGGCATCGCCACCATCATCGAACGCCTCTGAGCCAGGACTTAAGGAACATTTTTCATGACCGATGCCATTCGTTACGAAACCGGCCCGGACCGGGTCGTCGTCCTGACCCTGGACATGCCGGGCCAGAGCGCCAACACCATGAACGCGATGTACCGCGAGGCGATGGCCGCCTGCGTTGCGCGTCTCACCGTCGAGAAAGACTCGATCGCCGGCGTCATCATTGCTTCGGCCAAGCAGACCTTTTTTGCCGGCGGCGATCTGAACGAGCTGGTTCAAGTCGAACCGTCCCAGGCCAAGGCCTTCTACGAAACCGTGCTGGGCCTCAAGGCACAACTGCGCGCACTGGAAACCCTCGGCAAACCGGTGGTTGCCGCTATCAACGGTGCGGCCCTGGGCGGTGGCTGGGAAATCTGCCTCGCTTGTCATCACCGCGTGGCGCTGGATCACCCGTCGGTGCTGATCGGCCTGCCGGAAGTGACCCTTGGCCTGTTGCCTGGCGGCGGCGGTGTGGTGCGAATGGTGCGCTTGCTCGGTTTGGAAAAGGCATTGCCGTATCTGCTCGAAGGCAAGCGGATTGGACCGCAACAAGCACTGCAGGCCGGCCTGATCGATGAACTGGCGGAGGATCGCGACGAGTTGCTCGCCAAGGCCCGCGCCTGGATTCTCGCCAACCCGGGCGTAGTGCAACCTTGGGATACGAAAGGCTATCGGATTCCGGGCGGGACTCCGTCCGATCCTGCCGTCGCCCAGACGCTGGCGATCGCGCCTTCGATCCTGCGCAGCAAGACCCAGGGTTGCCTGCCGGCCCCGGAGAAAATTCTCTGCGCCGCAGTGGAAGGGGCGCAGGTGACGTTTGACGCGGCCCATCTGATCGAAACCCGTTATTTCGCCGAACTGGTGACCAGCCAGGTGGCGAAGAACCTGATCGGCACCTTCTGGTTTCAACTCAACGAGATCAAGGCTGGCGGTTCCCGCCCACACGGTTTTGCGCCTTGTCTGACAAGAAAAGTCGCGGTGCTCGGCGCCGGGATGATGGGGGCGGGTATTGCCCATGTCAGTGCAGCGGCGGGCATCGACGTGATGCTCAAGGACATCGACCTGGCCACCGCGCAAAAAGCCAAGGCTCGTTGCGCGACGCTGCTCGACAAGAAAGTCGCACGCGGCCAGCTCACCGTTGCCCAGCGTGACGCCACGTTGGCGCGAATCCACCCCACCGACAGCGATGCCGACCTGGCCGGTTGCGAGATGATCATCGAGGCGGTCTTCGAGGACCGTGCCCTGAAGGCCAACGTGACCGCCGCAGCCCAAGCGGTGGTGGGGCCTGATGCGGTGATCGCGTCGAATACGTCGACCCTGCCCATCACCGGCCTGGCCAAGGCCGTACCAGACGAAAGCAAGTTTATCGGCCTGCATTTCTTCAGCCCGGTGGAAAAGATGCCCTTGGTCGAAATCATCCGGGGGGCTCGTACCAGCGATGAGACGCTAGCCCGAGGCTTCGATTTCGTCCGGCAAATCGACAAGACGCCCATTGTCGTCAACGACAGTCGCGGCTTTTTCACGTCGCGGGTTTTCGGCACCTTCATCCATGAAGGCATCGCCATGCTGGGCGAAGGCGTGAGTGCGCCGATGATCGAAACCGAGGCGCAAAAGGCCGGTATGCCGGTTGGGCCGTTGGCTGTTTCCGACGAAGTTTCCCTCAGCCTGATGAGCCATATCCGCAAGCAAACCGCCCAGGACTTACAAGCAGAAGGAAAAACGCCGACGGAGCATCCGGCATTCGCCGTGATCGACCTGCTGCTCGAATACAAGCGACCGGGCAAGGCGGGCGGGGCCGGTTTCTACGAATATCCAGCCCAGGGGCAGAAGCACCTCTGGCCAGGGCTCAAGGAGCGTTTCGAGAACACCGCCGGGCGGATCCCGGCTCAGGATATCCGTGATCGACTGTTGTTCATCCAGGCCTTGGAAACCGTGCGTTGCGTAGAGGAAGGCGTCGTCACGTCAACGGCCGACGCCAATATCGGCTCGGTCTTTGGCATCGGATTCGCATCCTGGACAGGGGGCGCGTTGCAGTTCATCAACCAGTATGGCTTGGCGGCGTTTATCGCCCGTTGCCAATACTTGGCTGAACAATATGGCGAACGTTTCTCGCCGCCGGCCTTGTTGTTGGAAAAAGCCGCCAGGCACGCGCGGTTCTGACCGCAGGGGGCTTGCCTTGGGACGGTGTTTCAAGGCAGGCTCTGGGGTGTGCAATATTCCCATCATCGTGTCAGGTATTTTTTATGTCGCTACGCATCTGCATACTGGAAACCGATATCCTGCGTCCGGAACTGGTCGACCAATATCAGGGTTACGGGCAGATGTTCCAGCGCCTGTTCTCGCAGCAGCCCATCGCCGCTGATTTCATCGTCTACAACGTGATGGAAGGGCAATACCCCAGCGATGACGAGCAATTCGACGCGTACCTGGTGACCGGCAGCAAGGCCGATTCCTTCGGCACCGATCCGTGGATCCAGACCCTCAAGACCTACCTCATGGACCGTTACCAGCGTGGCGACAAGTTGTTGGGCGTCTGCTTTGGTCATCAACTGTTGGCGCTGTTGCTGGGCGGCAAGACCGAGCGGGCCAGCCAGGGCTGGGGCGTAGGCACCCATCGCTACACACTCGCGGCCAAGGCGCCTTGGATGAGCCCGGTGATGGAAGAGTTGACCCTGTTGATCAGCCACCAGGACCAAGTGACCGAACTGCCGGAAAATGCCACGGTCATCGCCTCGAGCGATTTCTGCCCGTTCGCGGCCTACCACATCAATGATCAGGTCCTGTGCTTCCAGGGCCACCCGGAATTCATCCACGATTATTCCCGGGCGTTGCTGGAGATCCGCCAGCAGCACCTCGGCGAGAAGATCTACAGCCAGGGCGTGGCAAGCCTCGAACAGGAACACCACGGCACGACGGTGGCTGAATGGATGATGCGTTTCGTTGCTCACAAACCGCAGGCCGAAGCGGCTCAGGGCTGATGCTCAGGTCGCTCCCGCACTTGATGATTGACCAAGTGTGGGAGCGAGCTTGCTCGCGATGAAGGTCACGCAAATCCCACTGGAAAACACCTACAACCACCCCGACCGCTTGAAACTCCCCCACAACGCCGTACATCCCACCGCAATAAAACCGAGCACGGCGAAGTACCCGTAATGCCAGCCCAACTCCGGCATGTTCTGGAAGTTCATCCCATAGATCCCGGCCACTGCCGTGGGAAACGCCAGGATGGCCGCCCAGGCCGCGAACTTGCGTTGCACCACGCTCTGGCGCGAAGCTTCGAGCAGCACCCCGATTTCGATGGTCTGGCTGGCGATGTCCGCCAGGGTCGCCAGGTCTTCCATCTGCCGCGTGACGTGGATCTGCACATCGCGGAAATACGGGCCCATGTTCTTGTCGATGAACGGGAAATCCAGACGCTGCAATTCTTCGCTGATTTCCACCATCGGCGCTGCGTAGCGACGCAGGCGCAGCACGTCGCGGCGCAGGCTGTGGAGGTTCTGGATGTCGCGCTCGTTCAGGGCGCTGCAGAGCACGTTGCGCTCCAGTTCATCGATCTCGGCATGAATGGCTTCACCCACCGGCTGGTAGTTTTCGATGACGAAATCGAGGATGGCGTAGAGTACGAAATCTTCCCCGTGCTCCAGCAGGATAGGTCGTGCCTCACAGCGCTGGCGGACATGGGCGTAGGACGCCGAGTGACCGTTGCGGGCGGTGATGATGTAGCCCTTGCCGGCGAAGATGTGGGTTTCGATGAACTGCAGCTTGCCGTCCTTGCGCACCGGCGAATACGTGACGATGAACAGCGCATCGCCAAAGGTCTCCAGCTTCGGGCGGCTGTGTTTCTCCATGGCGTCTTCGATCGCCAGTTCATGCAGGTTGAACTGGCGCTGCAGGTTGGTCAGTTCCAGCGTGCTGGGCTCTTCGAGGCCGATCCACACGAAATGCCCTGGTTTTGCAGCCCAGGCGCTGCCTTCGTCGAGGGTGATATTGGTGACTTTCTTACCGGCGCTGTAAACCGCAGCAGCAACGACTCTACCCATGATGATGGTTCACTTCTTCTTGGAAATTGGCAGTGACAGGCAGCGTCCAGCTTAGCGCGCCATGGTGCTTGAGAGTCAGTGAAATTCGCTGGGCTCGCCGCAAAAGAAAACCCGCCGTATGGGCAATGCTGTTCACTTAAGGTCGTCCAGACACCTGTGGCGAGGGTCGTCGTTTTTCTTAAGTGAACAGCATTGCGCCGTATGGCGGGTTTCCTGTCAGGCGACCTGCAACTGCCGGTCCATCGTCTCGATGCATGCTTGCATCTGCTCGCGGCACTGGGCGATGAGGCGGGGCATGTCCTCCATGCTCAGGCCTGTTGTAGGAATCGCCGGCAGCGAGCGTATGAGAATGTCACCACTGCGCCAGCGATTAAGGCGCATGTGCTTGATGTAGGTGCTGACACACACCGGGATAATCGGCACCCCGGCGGCAATCGCCATCTGGAAAGCGCCTTTCTTGAACGGCAGCAACGCTTCGCCCAAGTTGCGCGTGCCTTCCGGGAAAACCCAGATGGAGGTGTCCTCATGCTGCAACGTATGGGTGGTGGTGAGCATCGACTTGCGTGCCTTGATCGCATTGCCGCGGTCAATCAACACATTGCCTGCCAGCCAGAACAACTGACCGAACAGCGGCACCCATTTCAGGCTTTTCTTGCCAATGCACACCGTGCGACGCGGCACCACGTTACCGAACACGAACAGATCGTAGTTGGACTGATGATTGGCGATGATCACGCAGCTCTGGGATTTGTTCACCAGCGTGTCGACCTCGGCCCTGACCCGCAGGCGCAGGAACCACATGGCCGGCAGCGCATACAGCCTGGCGCATAAACGGCTGTTGTCAGGATTGAATGGCCGGCATGCACCCAGGATTACGCCCAACACACCCGCCAGTACAAAATGCAGGCCCATCAAACACATACGCAACGTAAACAACATCAACAAGCCCTGTCGGGACAAAAGGTGGCGCAGTGTACGGATGTGCACTGTTTTCGGCAATTGCCCCTGTAGAGGTAGGAGATAGGCGATATTTAAGCGTATGTTTCTAAACAGCGCGTAGGAAGCGGCTTAGAGCGATCGCAGCGTCAAGTCCACCTTGGGTGGGAAAAAGACCCGGTTGACCCGTGGTGGGGGCGCCTGCTTTCACTTGGCCTGTAGGCGCTGACGAGTGCAACGAGGCTGCGATCTTTCACCTGACATTGGAATTTCAAGCGAACGAAAGACCAAAAGATCGCAGCCTTCGGCAGCTCCCACGTCCCGTCGAACGGGAGCAAGCGCCCTCGCCACGGTTCAGCCCATGTGCTCCTGATCCAGCAGGATCGCGCTGTCCAAGGCATCCAGCAGCGCCTTGCGGACCTTGAGCTTGGTGTTCTTGTGGGCGGTCATGTTGATCTTCTTCAACTGAAGCGCGGCTTCCAATGCCGCCGCTTGCAGCTCATCAGGCGAGACCACCTTATCGAGGAAGCCCGCGTCTACGGCGCCTTGTGGATTAAACATTTCGCCATTGATGACGGAGCGGTGAAACGCCGATTTGCGCAATCGATCGCGGGCCAGCTCGATACCGGCGTGGTGCATGGTCATGCCGATCTGCACTTCGTTCAGGCCGATGGTGAACGGCCCCTCGACACCAATGCGGTAATCGGCCGACAACAATAGGAACGCACCCTTGGCCACGGCATGCCCGGGGCACGCAACGACGACAGGGAAGGGGTGCGACAACAGGCGGCGGGCCAGGGTCGAGCCGGACGCCACCAGGCTTACCGCCTCCTTGGGGCCGGCGGTCATCACTTTCAAATCGTAACCGCCCGACAGAATCCCCGGCTGCCCGGTAATGATCACCACCGCGCGATCGGCCACTGCCTGGTCCAGCGCGGCATTGAACGCGACGATCACATCAGGCGAAATGGCATTGACCTTGCCGTTGTTCAAGGTCAGGGTCGCGATACCGTCTTCTAGATGGTAGGCAATCAGGTCGCTCATGACGCTATTCCTTGTAAGAGAAGTGGAGCAGACGTTACCCACCGTCGCAGGCCAGGTAAAGCGCCGTGACTGACTCACCGGTCAGCCCTACCTTCTATAAACAGCCCGGCCCGCCCCAAGGGCCGCGCCTGTTTCCATGGCGCGGACCACAGACCAGGCCGGAGTTTGGCCGGTTTGCCATGCCCCAGCCGGTTTGAAACACCGGCCAGCCTTAACCGCATGAAAATTCTGAAAAAAACCTTTGCCATCGCAAAGGCTTTCGACTACATTAGCGCGCCTCGACAGACTGAACAGTTTGCCGAGACACGGTGAAGTGTCCGAGTGGCTTAAGGAGCACGCCTGGAAAGTGTGTATACAGGAAACTGTATCGAGAGTTCGAATCTCTCCTTCACCGCCACATTCTACAAGCACAAACCCCTGATTTTCCTAGAGAAAGTCGGGGGTTTGTGGTTTTTGGTGTCTGAAAAAGGGCATGGGGCGCCTGTGCGGTGTTTGAAATGACACTGCACAGGCTGCTGCGCTTGCACCGATTGGGCGAGCCGATGGCCTTGTAGGCAGGGGAGGCTACAAGTGCCGGTTAGCCCTTTCGGTCACGGCCCCGTTGCTAACGCGGATCGACGATAGCCAGCGCACGATTTGCCAGCAATTCACTCACTTCAATGACTTGCTGGATGCCCATCGCAATATGCCGGCGAGAACCTTTGAGATCGAATGCCAGGTCGCTGATCATGGCATTGGCGGAGGCCAGGTTTTCGCTAAGGTTGGCGAGCAGGCTTTCCGTGTCGATGCTCTCGACGACAGTGAAGAGCTGATCCGCTGCCGGTTCTTTCTTGGGCTTGGCCTGTTCCGGCTTCAAATAATAATCAAGCGCCCGCTCAGTGGCTTCGTGGAATTTTTCCGGGTCCAGGCTTGAGTAGGCAGAGGTGGGATCTGATTTCGGAGGATTGGGTGTGACCTTGAACATGGGTAACGCTCCTATGAGTAATGGGAGCCGTCACGACCTGTCGCTAAACAGAATGGTGGCGACTGCACGCAGGTTAGCGAACCGGACATAGGCACCCGGCAGACCCGAGGGTCTCCTACATACAGCCGCCATAACGTAATCGCGGTTAGACCCCGCAATGGAGCATGGTTGCTTATGTGCCTATGGTTCGGGTCGCTAAACCCGATCACTGATGAGCAGTGACGGGAACCAAGCTACCGGTATGGACCAAGGCGCACAAGCGGGCGGATTCTGGCTTAGTTGTAGGCAAAGGCGCAAGGTGATGTAGCCTCTGCGCTGGAGCTGGGTGTTTCTGGGTATTTGTCTGTAGGCCTTGGACTTTCTTTGCCTGAGCAGCGTATCTAGAGAAACGCCGTTCGGTGCTGGGCAACAGACAGAAACTGGTGCCATGCGGGTGGGCCGGAGGGGCCCTCAAGTTTTTGGACCGGTTCGACATCATATTGGAAGCGAAGGATACGGATGTGGCTGCGCTGGCGTTCTATGAAGACGTCCTGAATGGCTAGGACCAGGCTCGAATAGCATCAGGCAAGCGTCGAGCAGTATTAAGCAAAGGTTTCTGCGCGCATATCGTTAAGGTTCTTTTTAAAGAACCTTAATCCATAGCATTGCTGCGAGAGACATCATGAAACTATCGATGAGTTCAGTCTTACATCTTCATGCCATTGTCCTGTGCCTGGCACTTTCGACATCGATCGCTGGGGCGTCCCCAACTTCAACTCAGCAAACCAATGCGACGCTGGTGCGCGAGGCATTCACAAATTGGCAGCAGGGCAAAGGCACGGTGTTCGATCTGTTGGCGCCCGATGCCAGATGGACCGTGGCGGGGACGAGCCCCGTTTCCGGTGTCTACACCAGCAAGGCCGAGTTGGCCCAAGTCGTGCGGTCAATCACCGCGCGACTGGCAATGCCGATTGTCCCCACGGTGCAAAGCATCGTTGCCGAGAATGACGTCGTGGTTGTTCTTTGGCACGGAACAGCTACGGCGCTGGATCAGAAACCCTACAGCAACACCTATTTGTGGCACATGACGTTCAAGAATGGGCAAATCATCGAAGTGACTGCCTTTTTGGATACGTATGGCCTCAACGATCTTGTGCACCGGATCAAATTTGTTCCCTAGGGCTCTATTCGGTGAGGTGGGAAGTCTGTTATTTGTTATCAGCTCGATAAATAGACCCGTTCATTGGGTCGCAGATCCGGATCCAGACTTGACGCTCTTTGGCTCCAGCTCTGTATAGGCCTTGTTGCAGCGTGTCCTAAGTGCTTCGGGGAGAGCTTTATCATATTTCGCGTAAGTTTGATCCAGGTCTAGGCATACATAAAATAGGTCGTTTTCACCTAGTACGTAATCAGCAATCTCTTTCACTTTGTCTGCCACAGCGCCTATCGTGGCCGCATCAGGTCGTCCGCCCTGCGCGGAATTCTCGGCGTTAGCGGTGGCTGCAACGATCGCATTCTTGGCTCTTTCGATGGACGCGGTATATTCATCAATCTGTTTTTTTAATCCTTGACCTTCAGTCTCCGTTTTTTGAGCAGCTGTGAGTGCGTTGTACTTCGTTTCCGCCTCGACCTTGAGTTTTTGGTTCAGGGCGATAAGTTCCTGGTTTGCACCTATTGATGCCGAGCCCGACAACTTCACTGCTGGCGTTTGCAGAACGCCTGTGAGTTGTTCAATAGCCATGAGGGCGACGGTGTTTCGTTGGTTGCGAGTCAACATCATTTGATAGGCAGGGCCGGAAATTCCTTTGTTCGCATAACCTTGGCAGATGGCAAAAAGCTGATCGCGAAGGAGCTGAATCGAATGGGTTCTCAAGCCAATATTTGCACCTGCTTCTGAATAGGCGGCCGCCAGTTTTGCTACTTCCTGTTTCTCCACATTCATGGACGCGGCCAAGGTTTTCAAGGCATCGGGACTAGGTTCGGAGCACATGACCTGTATTTTTTTATTACTGTCCCCGGAATCAATCTCCGAGTAAATAATGACCCTCTCTTCCGCTTCGAGCACTCTTGTGTGGGTCCATGTCGCGCAACCGGAAATTGTGCTGACCATCAGTATGGTCATCGCCGTTATCGTGAATGATCTCATCAGGCTCTTCCCTTTTGTCGTTAGTGCAACAGGTCGTTGGCTGGGCCGGGGCGCAGCCAACTGGAGCTAATTGGTAGTAATCACGATCGCCCGTGGTCGGTGTTTTTTCCGGGTGGGCTAAAGGGAAAACCCGAAAAGAGAACGGCGTCGCTCGATCCCGGTGTGAGCATTTGGAATAGCTGCCGTGCTAGCGCAGTAATGCTCATCATCGATCCCTCTTGGCGTGGAGGAATGTATAGTTCAGGTGGCGGCAATCTGCCAGTAGGTTGGGCGCAAATTAAATCCTGGTGGAGGCATCGCTTGATTCGCGTTTGATCAGGTATTCAAAGGCAACTGCGGCGTATCCGGATTCAACTGCTGCCGCCTGAACTGCCCCGGCGGTTGGCCGTGTATCTGGCGAAAACGCCTGGAGAAGTAAGCCTCGTCGGCAAACCCGCACAACCTCGCCACTTCGCCCACTGGCCGCGTTCCGTTGAGCAGATAGTTGCGCGCCGCGTGCATCCGGCGTTCGAGTACCAGCTCAGTGAAGGTCTTGCCGATTTCCTTGCGCAGCCAGTGGGTCAGGTACGTCGGCGACAGGTAGGTCGCTGCCGCCACTTTGATCAGGTTCAGGTCGGGGTCGGCGATGTTCTTGCGCAAGTATTCGGACATCCTGCCCAATGCATCGCGTCGGCTGACTTCGGCGGCGTTCTCTTCGGCCAAGCGCTTGAGGGGTTCGGCATACAAGGCGCAGACGCTGCCGATCAGTTGCAGCAGCAAGCCCTTGAGCATCTCGCGTGTGCCGAACTGACGGTTCTCGTCCAATGCACGCATCTGTTCGATCAACGCACGTATCTTGGCGAATTCCTCGTCGCTCAGTACAAAGTCCAGGTGTTCCTGGAAGCGGAACGGCGACAGTTCAGGCGCCAGCAGAATCGAGACTTCTTCCAGGTCCATCGGGTCGCATTGCAAATGTGGCAGCAGGAAGGTCTGGGAAAAATTGATCACCACGAAATTGCTGTCCGCCGGGTGCGGAATCACATGTACCCGGTGGGGCAGGATGAAGGCCAGGGTGTTGCGTGGAAACGGCCGCTGGACGTTGCCGATGTGTTGCACGGTGTCGCCGCCAAGGTTGATCTGGATCTGGAAATACTCGTGGCGGTGCGGGCTGGTTTCGGCGCGTCGTCCTTTCTTGTCGCGGATATAGAAGTCCGTCAATTCGCTGCGTTGCTGCATGACGTAGGTGGGGACTCGGTTCGGTAATGACATCGCCTTGGAATCCTCGACAAGCCCTTGGTGACGGGATTGTGACCAAGGGGACGTGAGATTTACAAGTAGTTATACGATGACATCGGGAACGGTGCTTTTTTGTAGAGTAGGCGATTGGAGAAGCTGTCCAAAATGGCTGCGTTCCTTGTGTTTGTATTTTCTGCTTAAAAAACAAAAACTTATTAGTTGAATAGAACCCTGTTGGCAGTTGCCGTAATCGCCGATTTTTTTGGACAGGTTTGTCCAACGTTGTTTTTGCAGGAAAAAATGATCTAACGCTCAGGTTGATTTCGATTGGTTGTACGACCACTGTTGGGGCAACGCAACCCGACCTATCCAAAAACAACCCAAGGTGCGCCCATCATGAACGTCCTTCCACTGCTCCCCGATCCTCCTGGCCAACGCTGTCGCCTGGCCGTCGCGAACGCCTGACCACGGCCGACCGAGCCCCCATCACGTTGTGATTGTCCTGCCCCGGAGATCGAGGGCAATGGCTTCGGCTGTCCGCAATATCCCGACCCTTCTAACAATAACGAGGTCCCCTCATGTCGAATTCACACACCTCCCAGACCACTGCGCCGCCGGGTATTGCCGGTGCCCGGGATGCCGTGGTGTCCGAGCGTCTGCCGTCGCGGCGGCGCTGGTTCATGCTGTCGTTGCTGTTGATTGCAACGATCATCAACTACATCGACCGGGTGAATATTTCGATTGCCGCGCCATTCCTGGCCAAGGACCTGGGTCTCGACAAGATCGAAATGGGCCTGGTCTTCTCCGCGTTTGCCTGGACCTACGCGCTGGCCTTGGTCCCCGCCGGCTTCATCGCCGATCGCTTCGGTTCCCGGTTCACCTACGGGGTGTCGCTGATCAGTTGGTCGACCGTCACCGTGTGCCAGGGGTTCGCCACGGGTTTCGCTTCGCTGTTCGGCTTGCGCCTGGCTGTCGGTGCGATGGAGGCACCGGCATTTCCAGCCAACAGCCGGGCGGTCACGGTGTGGTTTCCGGCGCGGGAAAGGGGCCTGGCCAGTAGCATCTACGTTTGTGGCCAGTACTTGGGGACGGCGCTGTTTACCGGTGCGCTGCTTTGGCTGGCGACGACCTACGATTGGCGGCACGTTTTCTACAGCACCGGTGCGCTTGGCATCGTCTTCGGCATTGCCTGGTTGTACCTGTACCGCGACCCGATGAACTGCAAGAAGGTCAGCAAAGAAGAACTCAAGTACATCGAGGCCGGGGGAGGGCTGGTCAAGAGCAGCCAGGAGCGCACCCGGTTCAACTGGCGGCAAATCGTCGAGCTGTTCAGCTACCGCCAGGTCTGGGCAATTTGCATCGGCAAGTTCGCCAGCACGTCGGCGTTGTACTTCTTCCTGACCTGGTTCCCGACGTACCTGATCGAGGAACGCCAACTGACCATGATCAAGGCCGGCATCTTCGCGGTGCTGCCGTTCGTGGGCGCAACGGTGGGCATCCTGCTGGCCGGAATCGTTTCCGACTTGTTGATCCGCCGCGGCTATTCGTTGTCGTTTGCCCGCAAGTTGCCGCTGGTGGTCGGATCGATGCTGGGCATGTCCATTGTCCTGGTGAATTTCACCGACTCGAACGTGATCTGCATTGCGGTATTGACCGTGGCCTTTTTCGCCCAAGGGATCGCGTCCTCATCGTGGGCGGCCGTGTCGGAAGTCGCCCCCAAGGAACTGATCGGGCTGACCGGCGGGATAACCAGCCTGGCCGCCAACATCGGCGGGATCGTCACGCCCATCGTGATTGGCGCGATCGTCCACAAGACCGGCTCGTTTGCCTTGGCCTTCTGGTTCATCGGCGGCGTGGCGCTGGTCGGCACCTTGTCCTATTCCTTGCTGCTCGGCCGTTTATATCGCATCGAATTGAAGGCGCGCTGAGCACAGGAAAAAACTGTTTTTCTCCAATACGAGGCGGCATTCGTCCAACTTTGTCGGGAAATGCCGCCGTACGCTGATCCTTCCAACAGGACTTTCAACAGGATGAACATGCCCGAATACGTCTTTACTCCGGACCTGCCCGTAGCGCTGCCGGTGATCGGCACCCCCCAGCGTTTTCCCGTTGGCCGGGTGTTTTGTGTCGGTCGCAATTATCCGTGGCCAGACGCCCAGGGCGGCCAGAACCGCCTGCCCCCGGTGTTTTTCATGAAGCCGTCCAGCTGTGTCATCGATGCGGTCGGGGAGGTGCCTTTTCCGACGATGACAGGGGCGTTCGTCCATGAAATCGAATTGGTCGTGGCCATCGGCGAGGGCGGTGCGAATATTCCGCAGAGCCAGGCCCTGGCGTATGTCTGGGGGTACGCGGCCGGGCTTGACCTGACGCGGCGCGACGTCCAGCTGGCGGCCAAGCGCGACGGCCTGCCCTGGGAAGGGGCCAAGGTGTTCGATGGCGCTGCGCCGATGACCGCCATCGTGCCGGTCTCCAGGGCAGGGCATCCGGATGGCGAACTGTGGTTGAGCGTGAACGGCCAGGAGCGCCAGCGTGACAGCCTCGACAACCAGATCTGGTCGGTCAGTGAAATGATCAGCAGGATTTCCCAATCGGTGGCGCTGCGGGCCGGCGACCTGATCATGACGGGCAGTCCGTCAGGTGTTGATGTGTTGCATCCAGGCGACGTGATCAACGCCGGCATCGACGGCGTCGGGCAGTTGGAAATGCGCGTCGGCCCGCGCCCCTGAGCCCGGCGCTCGTCATACCGATTCTTTTAAGGAATGCACACTATGTCGAAGACTTTGAAAGTTGCCCTGGTGACCGGCGCCGGTAGCGGGATCGGCCGCGCCGTGGCCTTGGGGTTGTTGCAGGACGGGTACACCCTGGTCCTGGCGGGACGCCGCCCGGAACCGTTGCAGGCGTTGGTCGAACTGGCGGCCAGTGAGGGACGCGAAGCGCTCGCGGTGCCGACTGACGTGCGGGATCCGGCCAGTGTCGATGCACTGTTCGCCACCGTCGAAGAGGTCTACGGACGCCTGGACGTCATCTTCAATAACGCCGGAGTCAACGCCCCCGCCGTGCCGCTGGATGAACTGACGTTCGAGCAGTGGCGAAACGTGATCGATACCAACCTCAACGGCGTTTTCCTGTGTGCCCGCGGCGCCTTCGGCCTGATGCGTCGACAGCAACCACAGGGCGGACGCATCATCAATAACGGTTCGATTTCGGCGCACACTCCGCGACCGTTCAGCAGTGCCTACACCGCGAGCAAACATGCGGTACTGGGGCTGACCAAATCCCTGGCCTTGGACGGGCGCGAGTACAACATCGCCTGCAGCCAGATCGACATCGGCAACGCCCTCACTGAAATGTCCGAGCGCATGACCAGGGGCGTACGCCAGGCCAACGGCAGCATTGCGGTGGAACCCATGGTGGACGTCAAGCACGTGGCTGATGCCGTGCGCTACATGGCCGGCCTGCCGCTGTCGGCCAATGTCCTAAACATGACCGTGATGGCCACGGCCATGCCGTTTGCCGGTCGCGGTTGAGCCCTCCTTCCAATTCGTCACGAGGTCACTATGAAGCCAGAAGTCTTGCAACTCAGCCCGATCCTGATTCCCGAAATAAACGCCCAGCTCAATGAGCTGTTCACCGTCCGACGGTACTTCGAACAGGCCGACAAACACGCCTACTTGCGCGAGCACGGCGGCAACATTCGCGGCGTGATCACGGGTGGGCACACGGGTATCAGCCAAGCGCTCATGGCGCAACTGCCCAGGCTGGAAATCGTTGCGGTCAACGGCGTGGGCACTGATGCGGTGGACCTGGCCTATGCCCGGGATCGCGGAATCCGCGTGACGGCCACCATTGGTGCGCTCACCGAAGACGTCGCCGACCTGGCCATTGGCTTATTGATTGCCGTATGTCGTGGGGTGTGCACCGGTGACCGCTACGTGCGCTCCGGCCAGTGGCCCCAGAGCCCGACGCCGCTGGCCCCGCTGCCGTTGGCGCGGCAGGTGTCCGGCATGCGCATCGGCATCGTCGGCATGGGTCGGGTCGGTCGCGCCGTGGCAATCCGAGCCGCGGCGTTCGGTTGCCCGATCAGCTACACCGACCTGCGCCCCATGGGCGACGTGAACCACACCTTCGTGGCTGACCTGAAACAACTGGCCCGCGACTGCGACGCCCTGATCCTCGCCGCGGCCGCCGACAAGGCAGAAGCCATCATTGATGCCGAGGTGTTGCGGGCCTTGGGCAAGGGCGGTTACCTGGTCAACGTTGCGCGCGGGAAACTGGTCGACGAGGCCGACCTGGTGGCAGCGCTGGCGGCGGGAGACATCGCCGGTGCGGCGCTGGATGTGTTTGTCGATGAACCGCACGCGCCAGAGGCATTGTTCGGCAATGAACAGGTCGTGCTGCAACCCCACCGCGCGAGTGCGACGTTGCAGACCCGCACGCGGATGGGGGAGATGGTCGTGGCGAGCCTGGTGGACAGTTTTGCGGGGAGCGTGCCGCTGGGGTGTGTGACGGAGTAAAAGGTTTGCCCCTGCAGAGAGCTAGTGGTCAGATTTTCAGGCGGGTTGGGTCGGTGGGTTTTTTGTCTCTGGACGTGTAGGCGATAACCCACTGACCCCAATGCAGCCGGCCGAATCGCCTAAGTGTCACAGCATGCGTCCCGCTACTGCCTATAAATTCAGAGTTGTGAAAAAGAACAACCAGAGTACCATCGGCCCAAAGACAAGGACGCCCATGGATATACTCACGCCATCACGTTTTGACGACGCTGCGATTCGGTACCCGAACGACAAGGCCGGTCTTGATCGTTGCCTGCGCATTTTGAGGATGGCGCGCCCCAGGGCGTTCGCGGACCTGCAAAAGCTGTTCGGTACCCACGGCGTCGACCTGTTCAAGCCCAGGGCCGCAATGAATTGGGTGGTGATCGACGTAGGCGGCAATAATCTCAGGGTGATAGGCGGCGTCAACTATGCCCGGCAGAAGTTCTACGTCAAACGCATCTACACGCATGCCGATTACGACGTTGCCAACAGTTGGTATGCAAGAAACAAAGGGACAAGACGATGAGCGCAGCCCGGAACGACTTCCAAACCCTGATCGCGACGCTTGGCGAACTGCACGCGGTACTGGATCGCCTGCGCGGTGAGTTTGTACACGGCATCAGGACTCCCGCCGACTATGAACGCGCGACGGACTTGCTCGATGAACTCACCGACGGGCGCGAATTGAGCAAGGTCGAGGAGCGGATTCTCGTTGAGCTTGAGGACGAAATCCTGGCCTACCAGCGCGACTCCGCCCAGTTTCGTGAGTCGAATGCTGCTTTTGAGGCGACCTGCACGCCTGTGCAACTGATCAAGGACCTGATGGAGACGCTCGGGCTCACCGGTTCCGACCTTCCTGAAATCGGTGACAAAACAGCGGTGTCCAAGGTGCTCAATGGCGATCGGCCGATCAGTCACAAGATGGCCTACGCGCTGGCAGAGCGGTTTGGGATGGAGCCGAGTGCTTTCCTGTCGGTGACCTCGGCAAAGCTGACGGCTCATATTGAAACTGTCCCTCTATCTGTCAATAAAGCTTCAGCTCATTACGTTTTGCATGAGAACGCTTTGCCCGCCTACTCAGTGGAAGAGGCCGGTGCCGGTGAATACAAAGCCATGACCTCAAAGGGCCGTACGAAGGCAGCCAAAGGGCCGGACAAGGGGTAGGGCAATTACTTGCTGATCAAGGGGCGGGGACGGGTGTCGATCCCCGCGTCGTCAGGATAATCCGCACCGCCATGAAGACTCCGATAAGCACAGCAGCAAGACCTGACGCCTCCAGGAGCGTCGGCAGCCGATGATGAAACCACAAGCCAAGTAGGGTCGCGAACAGCGACTCCAAGGCGATCAATTGTCCGGAAAGCACCATGGGCAGGCGCCGGGACGCGGCGTTCCAAGCCCAGGCTCCGATGACCGATGACATCATCGCGATCACGAAGCCCCAGAGATATAACTGTCCCGCCATGGGTAAGCTGAAGCCCCGGCTGGGCAGTTTGAGCAGATCCAACGCATGCACGGTCGGTAACAAGCACAAGGTTCCCACTCCCGCACCGGCCATCATGAGGCCGGTCCATACGCCTGACGCGTGGGGTGGCAGCTTCAGCAAGGCGCGTTGGTTCAACCAGCTAAATGCGAGCCACAAGATCACGGCACCGATTGAAAACAACAAACCCATCAGCCACGCACCATCACCTGCAACGGGTTGATGGAGAGCGCCGAGATTCGACAGCAGCAGTCCAACCGTCAAGAAAACCAATGGGATTGCCAGTTTGCGCCACGGGAGAGTTTTGGCCGTGGCGTTGCCCAACAGCGCCAGCAACACCGGCACCATTCCAATAAAGGCCGGGGTCAGCACCGGCCCGCCAAAAATGATGCCGGCGGCGATGCATGCGCTATAGCCGAGGTATCCGATCACGCCCAGGCTCGTGGCCAGCAGCACCTGATTACGGCGCAGGCGCCGAAGCTGGGCCCGATAGAGCACCACGACACCCAGGCCCAGGGCACCGGCCATCAGGAACCGTACGATCAGCAGGTCATAAATGGTGTAGGCGCCGGTGACGTAGGGCGCCATGAAGTTCAACGCCCAGCTCAGTGTCGCGACTATCGCCAGGGTCAGACCGGCGATGAGGTTTGAGTGAGCCTGGATCATCAGGCGTGCGCCCCGATACATCGGCCATTGCAGCGCGTCCCCGAACCTTCTATAAAATCCCGCGCTGGCATCGTGTTCCTCTCGACCGTCGTCGGCCCTGGATATCTGACCTGCATGGAGCATCATCGTGAGCCAATCGCCGCGCCCCCTCAACCTCCGAATCAACCTTTACCCGCGCAATACGCTCTGCGTCCTGCGGCATACGTGGAGCCTCACCTTACTGACCCTGCTCGCCGGCTGCGGAGCGCTGTCGGATGTCCGCTCTTTCTCCACCCCTTACTCAGCCCCCGGCGGTGGCGAGACAGCACGCTTGCGAGTGATCAGCGACGGCATGGTCAGGGCGGTACCCAAATCCGATTGCGTGGACTTCCGGCTGCCGGGCGCCGGGGTCATGGTGGCGTTCCGGGATGGCTACGCCAATCGCAATGGTGAAAGCCTGGGCATGCCAGCCGTCGACAAGCACCCAGCCTCGACGGTGGTGACTGAGCTACTGGTGCCGGCCGGGCACCCCATCGCTTTTCATTACATCGGTGCGCAATGCTACAACATGTTCAGTTTTGTTCCTGAGGCAGGGAAGGATTACCAACTGGACGCCGCGGGGCGTTACACCTGCGGGGTTACCCTCAGGAAAATCTCGGCGGGGATGAAGGAGCTTCCTCCTTCATCCTTGAAGAACAGCAAACTGTGCAGGGTGACGGACAATCTTTAGGGTGCCCCCCAGGATAGCCATCGGTATTGAAAAGGAATCTTCATCGTGGAATCTACCCCCACGTTCCAAACCCGCCGCCTCATTCTCACGCCCCTTGAACTGACGGACGCACCGGCCATTCAACGGCTGTTCCCCCATTGGGAAGTGGTCCGCTACCTCGACAGCCGCGTACCCTGGCCGTACCCGGATGACGGCGCGCTGACCTACGTGCGCGACCATGCGCTGCCTGCTGTCGCCGCCGGAAGCGAGTGGCACTGGATGATCCGTATTGCTGAAGACGTGACACAGCGCATCGGCAGCATCAGCCTCTACGACCAGCCAGGTAACAACCGCGGTTTCTGGCTGGCGCCGCAATGGCAGGGAAAAGGCTACATGCGCGAGGCTTGCGAGGCGATCAATGCCTATTGGTTCGAAGCGCTGGAGCGTCCGGTCATGCGAGTGCCGAAGGCGGTGGGCAACCTGGCTTCGCGCAGGATTTCGGAGCGCGAGGGGATGCGCATGATCGGGACGCAGCAGGGGGATTTTGTTTGTGGGTCGTTGCTCAAGGAGGTTTGGGAGCTGACACGTGAGGAGTGGTCCAGGAACGAAGCTGCGCGAAAGATACGCCCGTTTTTACCCGAATGAGCCCAGGTGGGAGTGGCTATCCGCCGCCGATCTGCCGTGGGAGCGAGCCTGCTCGCGAAGGCGGCAGCAAGTCCATGCGTAGTCTTAATAGATACACACTCCGTGGCGAGGGAGCAAGCTCCCTCGCCACGGATTATGGTGATTTGCATCCGTTCTCCATAATCCTGAGCCATGGCCAGCGAGCCTGATAACTCTTCGCCTTCTCATTGAACAAATCTGGCTGCGGATTCTTTGGGTTGATACGAAGGACGCCTTGCTCCACGTCATCCAAGCCGTAAGGCGCATAAACTTCGCCTGTTTCTACATCCAGTCCAATACACGTACCCGCAACCAGATAGCGATCAACGCCATCCTTGGCCGACTGAAGCTGGGGATAAGGCTTGCCAAACCGTTGGCCGTACCAAAGGTGAACGCGAGCCTGGTTCTTGACCTCGATGTTGACGTCGAGATCCTGGAAAAGACGTTGGGCGGCGTTGATCACTTCATTCTCGGCTTCCCAGGACAGGTCGGCGTCGAAGTAGAAAACATCGTAATCCTTCACGCCCCAGGCCGTTGGCCGCTGCGACTGATGATTCCAGACGGCCTGGAACAGGCAGCCTGCGGTGAGCATGCATTGGTTCAAACCGAGCGAAGGCAAGCGCGCGGCAATGTGTGCGTTGACTGGATTGGTCATGGCTATGCTGACCAAACGTTCGACCGTCAATGTCATATTCGTCCTTTTTGAATCAATCCGGTCTGGCGACCCCTATTAGATACCTGAAACCCAAGCCAGCCCCAACACGACTGATCTACAATACCGCTCCTTCGGCAGAGGCTGGCATGCGTGGATGCGTTCTCCCTTGTCTATCACTACCTGAGCGCCTGGGTGATCGCACCCATCAGCCAGCAGTTCCTCGGCATTTTCAATCTGAACGGCCGATTCGGAATTCTATTTCTCTGCGCTTCCTACTGTGTCGCCTATGGCCTGTTCCGTTACAGGAAGCGCCGCGGCCTGACCGATGCCCGTTCCTTCTGGCAATTCATCGGTGGCAGCCGGGTGAACCTGCACCGTTCGGCGCTGCTGGACTATCGCTACTACTTTGTCCGGGCGATTCTCAAGGTTGCCTTGGTGTTGCCTATTGTCCACCTGGTCGATCCGTACATCCTGCGCTCCGGGGACTATGTGGCTTTTTTCAACAACCTGTGGGGCGCGCGTCCGCGATTGGGCGAGAGTCTAGCGCTCGCCTTGGTCTATGGGCTAGGGGTATTCCTGGTGAAGGATTTTGTTCACTACTGGGTGCACCGGGCGTTTCACTCGCGCTGGCTCTGGGCGTTTCACAAAGTGCATCATTCGGCGCCCGTGCTGGTGCCGGCCACGGCGAGTCGGGTGCATTTTGTGGAGAAGATCGTCGAGAGGCTCTGCGTTATTGCCTGCCTGGGCCTCTTCGCGGGTGGTTTCTTGTACGTTTGTGGCGGCGAGATCAGCCGCTATACGTTGTTCGGCGTGACGTACCTGGTGTTTATCTTCAATAGCCTGGCGGCGAATCTGCGTCACACCCATGTCTGGCTGTCCTTTGGCCCCGTGCTGGAACATGTGTTGAATAGCCCGGCCCAGCACCAGATTCACCATAGCGATGCCCCTCGTCATTTCAACCGCAATTTCGGCATCAATCTGTCGCTGTGGGACTGGCTGTTCGGCACGCTCTATGTCACCCGCGCGCAGCCCGAGCACTTGCGTTTCGGCACTGGAGAACAGGACCACCCGCATTACCTGACGGTGTATAGCCTGATTGTCACGCCCTTCGTCGAGACTGCTCGCAAGTGCCTGCCAACGCTGAAGGCGACTGGTGGCGGGCCCCCAACGCCGTTGCGAGAGATTGAATGACTGACCAGGGCGCCAGGACGTAGCGGCGATGCTGGCCGGCTTGCCTGCCTGGACTGGGCGCCGTCAGCAGGGTGATGAATACTGAAGCCTGGTTCGAATCGATCCCGGGTGTCCATGCGAATATTGCGCAGCCCCACGGTTTCCAGGTGTGACGCGTATAACGCCTCTGAGAAATAGCTGATCAGAATGGAGCGACGGCGTTTGCCGGTCAGGTTCAGGCTGCCCGCATGCACCAGATCGACATCGAATACCAGGATGTCACCGGCGCCACCGGAAAGCTGTACGGAGCGTGACTCGTCGTGGAAGTCGAAAGGTGGTGCGTCCGACACGGGGCGATGGCTGCCAGGAACGAGTCGTGTCGCGCCGTTCTCGGGGCCGTAATCGTCAAAAAAAGCCAGGGCGACGGCGATGTCGCCTGGCCGCTGGGCCGACAAGTCGCGGTGCAGTTGCTGGTGGCCGCCATCGGCAACGGGCTCGCGTCCTTCCACTTGCGAAAGGAAGAACCGCTCGCCGATCAACTCGCCCGCCACTGCCAATAGCGGGGGCAGGCGACACACAGCCTGGATCTTCGGATCATCGTCCAGCATTGAATAGCGCCAATCCCTGTCACGCGGCACTGGCCATTGCTCCGAGGGCCTCACACCTGCATCGAACACGGCGCGAAGATGGTCCAGCCATTCGGTCGGGATGGCGTGGTGGAGCAGGGCATAGCCATCTCGATGGAGTAGTTTGCGGTCGGGCATGGTTTTCGAGACGTCCATGTGTGGGCATCTGGAAAGGTTAGTATTCCGATCAGAAAACCGCTGAACCCTGTGGCGAGGGAGCTTGCTCCCGCTTGAGTGCGAAGCGCTCACAAAAGGGGCCGCTACGCAGCCCAGCGGGAGCAAGCTCCCTCGCCACGACTGCGTATGACCTTCAGCTACATCAGGGCTATTCCCAACGCTATTCAGGTCGTTCCCGCAGTCCTTCCGCCCATTTTTACCAATGCCGGTTAAATGCGGCCTGGCACTTCCCCCCAACCCAATCGCGAATTCCAACTAAGCTCGGGATAATACGCGTTGGCTTGAGGTCACAAGCGTTCCCCCTCCATTGTTTTTGGCGGCTGAGAAGGATCGAACGCATGACAGATTGGCTCCAGAGCTATGGAGAAATGGCTGAACGGGTGCGAAGCCATGATTGGGAGGGCACGCCGCTGGGGCTGCCTGAGCAATGGCCCGATGTGCTGAAGACGACGGTGGCGCTGAGCATGGCCTCGCACTTTCCCCAGGCGATCGTGTGGGGGCCGGACTTGATCACGTTGTACAACGATGCGTTCCTGCCCATTCTCGGAAGCAAGCCCGAGGCGTTGGGGCGGCCATTCAATGAGGTCTGGCGGGAGGTCTGGAGCGATATCGGCCCGATCGTACAGGCGGCTTTCGACGGGCAAGCGACCTATATCGAGAATTTCCCCTTGATCATCGAGCGGGGCGGCGGCCCGGAGCCGGCTTATTTCACGTTCTGCTACAGCCCCATTCGGGATCAGTTCGGCAAGGTCGTGGGCATGCTCGACACGGTTACCGAGACCACTTCCACGGTGCTCATGACCCAACGCCTGGCGGTGCTCGATGCCATCGGCAGCGCCGTGGCGAATGCCACCGATCCGCAAGCCATCATGGCGACCACTGCGCGAATCCTCGCGGCGCATCTCAACCTGTCCAACTGCGCCTATGCGGACATGGACGAGGACGAGGATGGCTTCACGATCCGCGGCGATTGGGCCAGGGCCGGGTCACCCAGTATCGTTGGGCATTACCGGTTGGCGGATTTCGGTCGGCTGGCGGTCAACAACCTACGGGCCGGCAAACCCTTGGTGATCAACGACAACCTGGCGGAGCTGGCGCCGGAGGAGGCTGCGGCGTTCCAGTCCATCGGTATCGCGGCCACCATTTGTGTCCCGTTGATCAAGAACGGACGTTTGACCGCCCTGATGGCCATCCACGATAAAACCCCCAGGACCTGGACTTCGAACGAGCTGGCCTTGCTGATTGAAGTCAGGGAGCGATGCTGGGCCCACATCGAGCGCGCCCGAGCCGACGCCGCGGTGCGTGAAGGCCTGGCGGCCCTGGCTGAATTGAATTCGACGCTGGAGCAACGCGTCGAGGAGCGCACCACACGGCTCAAACAGACCGAAGCGGCGCTGCGCCAATCGCAGAAGCTCGAAGCCATCGGACAGCTGACCGGCGGGGTGGCCCACGATTTCAATAACCTGCTGACGATCATCCGTTCTTCGGTGGACTTCCTGCGCTTGCCCAACCTGTCTGACGAGCGCCGGCAACGCTATATGACGGCTGTCTCCGAAACCGTGGAACGGGCTTCCAAGCTGACCAGCCAGTTGCTCGCGTTTGCCCGGCGCCAGCCGTTGAAACCGGAAGTCATCGACGTCGGCAAGCAGGTGCAGAGCTTGGGCGACATGCTGCAAACCGTCACGGGGGCGCGGATCCAGGTCATCGTCGAGTTGGGCGATCGGCCTTGTTACATCCGCGCCGACTTGAGCCAGTTTGAAACGGCGTTGATCAATATGGCCCTCAACGCCCGGGACGCGATGAATGGTCAGGGCACGCTGTGGCTTCGGCTCACATGCGGTAATGGCATGCCGCCGATCCGCGGCCATGCCGGCGCAGGGCAGCCCTTCGCGGCCATCGCCCTGGAGGACACCGGCACAGGTATTTCGCCGCAGGATCTTGAGCACATCTTCGAGCCATTTTTCACAACCAAGGAGGTGGGGAAGGGAACAGGCCTGGGATTGTCCCAGGTGTTCGGCTTTGCCAAGCAATCGGGCGGCAACGTTGACGTTTCGACCGTGGTTGGCGAAGGAACTGTCTTCACGCTGTACCTTCCGGAGGTCGAACACGAGACAAGGCATGAGCCGATAAAGGAGGAAATCCCCTCACTGGTGTTGGAGCAGGGCAAGCGTCGGGTACTGGTCGTGGAAGACAATCTGGAAGTCGGGCGTTTTGCCAACCAGATCCTCCAGGACCTGGGCTATGAAACGGCCTGGGCAACCAACGCCGAAGAAGCGTTGGAAATGGTCGGCGTGGATGCGATGGCCTTCGACGCGATATTTTCCGATGTGGTCATGCCGGGCATCAGTGGTATTGCCCTGGCCCGGGAGCTGCGTCGGCGTCGCCCGGATCTGCCGGTGGTGCTGACTTCCGGGTACAGCGAGGAGCTGGCCCACAGTGGGCATGAGGGGTTCGAATTTCTTTCCAAACCCTACTCGGCCGACCAGGTTTCCCGGGCGTTGAGCCGGACGATGCTGGGCGTTGAGTGAGTGTTTCCTTTCTGAAACAGTGGGTTCCATTCGTCGGCCAAGGCTTTGGTGAATGAGCGGTCCGTTGATGACCAGCTAGTCTCACTGTCGTGAAGGCCAATATTTTCAGGCAATCGGTTGTTGCCGGTATCGGCCTCGACAAAAAGGGGAAAGACGATGGGAGCACCGTACAGCGAGGAGAACGGAGCCGCGTACCCGATCAACGAAGGTTTGCAGTGTGGTCAGGCCGCTTATCGATCGGACTTTGGTGACGAGCCAATCAAGTCCATCAAGACGAAGGTGTCCAAAGTGCAGCGAGGGGAAAAAGCCAAGTTCTTACCCAGGATTCCGGTCAGGAAATAATGCAAGCGCAGCCCCGTCACCGAATGGGGCTTTTTTTTATGACGTGGAAAAAGCGAAGTTGTGTAAATATTTTTAATCTTTTTTCTACAGACAATTGCTTTCACGTTTCTTTCACACTCGGCTAAGTAGTCTGAGCTCATCCGTTAGAAAGCAGTACCTGCCCGTTTCCCCAGCGGGCTTTTTTTTGCCTGTCATAAAACTACCGTTGCGTTTGTGGTCCAACCGTTGAGGCTGACGCGGTTTGGCGTACACTCGCGCCCGCGCGCACCGACTCTATTTCCCGATGCGGCATTCTTGAGGTTTTTATCATGCGTTTGACTTTGTCCACCTTGGTGCTTGGGCTTGTGGTCGCTCAGGGCGCGATGGCCGCTGGCGACGGTACCGCAGCGGTTGGCGGTGGTCTTGGCGGTGTCTTGGGTAATGTGGTCGGCCAGCAGATGGGCGGCAGCACCGGCGCCGCAATTGGCGCCGGTGTGGGTGGCGCCGCCGGCAGTGCGGTGGGCGCTCGCAAGGGCAGCCGTACGGAAGCGGCCATTGGTGGCGGGCTGGGTTCGGCCGGTGGTTCGATCGTTGGCAACCGCTTGGGCGGTTCGACTGGCTCTACCATTGGTGCGGGCATCGGCGGGGCGGCGGGTGGTGCCTTGGGAAGCAACCTGTCCAACGATGGTGATGGGCATTCGGGTGGCAAGAAGCATAAGCACAAGAGAAAACACCGCTAAGCGCATGCATGCATGAACAAACCCGGCCTTGTGCCGGGTTTGTTGTTATTGGGCATTTCCCCGGAACGTTTACCGCTCCACCTCCTCGAATCCATACACCCACTTGCGATTGCGAGGTATGCCATGACGCCGGAAACCGAAGGAAAGGAAGAAAAAGGCCCCTCGGGCGTGCCCTTCATCAACGATCCGGGTGTCAACGACCCGGGTAATGAAGATCCCGGCTCGCTAATGGACGACGCCCAGGTTCCCTTGATCGAAGATGAAGACGCAGAGCTTGAGGACGAGTCCTACAAGTAATCGCGCTTGTTCCTGAAACGCCATCACCAGGAGGCCATCATGTCAGCTGATTCGCCTGTTCCCGACGACGATGAAACCCCGGAATACCCGCTGCCTTCGCCCACCGATTCGCTGAGTCGCGATCAGCGACCGCCCGATGATGACAGCGGCGTCGAGCAAGTCCCAAGCGACGATCAGGACGTCGAGGCGACGCCGGACGACCCGGATATCGCGGGCGACGATGCGTCCGGCAAGCCAAGCTGACCCTCATCCCCGTCCGTCGATTTTGCGGCACCATCGGCGCGCCATGGTTGCCAGACATCAGGTAGTTATCTTGAAAAGGAGACTTACCATGATGAAGACAAACGTGACGGCCCTGGCGTTGGCCGGGATTCTCTCGGCCGGCGCAGGGGCGGCTTTCGCACAGTCCTCGGACAGCGCGCCGGTCGACAAGGGAGGCATGCCGCCGTCGACCCAGATGGACGCCGGGTCCACCACAGACGCCAGTGGCAATGCGCTGCCGCCCGGTTCGGTGAGTGGAGGAAATGGCGGCGATGCCAGCGGCAGCAGCACCAGCCCCGGCACCGGAAGCGGTTCGACCAGCGGTGGCAGTTCAATGGGCGGCGGCTCTTCCAGCGGAGGCGGAACCGGTACCAGTGGCAGCGGTAGCAGCTCGGGCGGCAGCGGCTCGGGGTCGGGCGGCTCCGGCAGCTCGGGTCAATAACCGCTGCATCGTCATCCAAACCGATTCCGCTTTTGTGGCGAGGGAGCTTGCTCCCGCTGGGGTGCGTAGGAGCTGTCGAGTGCAACGAGGCTGCGATCTTTCCAAAGACACTTGAATCTCAAGCGAAAGATCAAAAGATCGTCCGAACGCGGCCCGAGCCTTCGCCAGCTCCTACAGAACCGAGCGGGAGCAAGCTCCCTCGCCACAAAACCCGTCCATGGATTTCCCATTGCCGGTTCCAAGCCTCCTTCGCTATTCTGCTGAATCCTTTAAGGCGAACACGCTACGCTGGCCGCACCTGAGCCATCCCTGGAATGTTGTGTTGATAACGGATCAGATGCGATGAATGCACCCCTGAAAAAGTTTGGCCCGATCAAGGCTGTGATTTTCGACATGGATGGCTTGTTGCTCGATACCGAGGGCATCTACACCGAGGTGACCTCCATTATCGCCGAGCGCTACGGGCGTACGTTCGACTGGAGCGTCAAGCAGAACATCATCGGGCGTGGGGCCACGGACCTGGCCAATTACGTCGTCCAGGCGCTGGAATTGCCCATTACCCCTCAAGAATTCCTGATCATCCGCGAGCCCCTGATGCGCGAGCGCTTTCCCCACGCCATGGGGATGCCTGGCGCCGAGGAACTGGTGCGGCATCTGAAGGCCCACGACATTCCGATTGCGGTGGGAACCAGTTCGTCGAGCCCTACCTTTGCGCTGAAAACCACGTTGCATCGGGACTGGTTCGCGTTGTTCGATTGCATCGTGACGGCGGATGATCCTGAAGTCGGCGCGGCGAAACCGGCGCCGGATATCTTCCTCACCGCCGCCCGGCGCCTGGGTGTCGAGCCTTGCGATTGCCTGGTGTTCGAGGATTCCCCGTTCGGCGTGACCGCCGCGAAAGCCGCCGGCATGACCGCCATTGCCATTCCGGACTCGGCCATGGCGGACGAAAAGTACGCCCACGCCGACGGGATCATTCGCTCCTTGAGGATGTTCCAGCCAAGCCTGTGCGGTTTGCCGGAATTGGAGTGGGCATGACAACAGCGACTACATAATAAAAAAAGCCGGTCAGGGTTCAGCCATGACCGGCTTTTTTCATGAGTTGAGGTCAGGCGCCAAAACCACCGTCGATGGTCAGGCTGGCCCCGGTGATATACGCCGCCTCCGGGCCTGCCAGATAAGCGACGAAGCTGGCGATTTCTTCCACCGTGCCATAACGACCGACTGCCATGAGGTCCATCAGGCTGGAAGCGAAGTCGCTGCTGGCCGGGTTCATGTCGGTGTCCACCGGGCCGGGCTGCACGTTGTTGACAGTGATGCCGCGGGGGCCGAGGTCACGGGCCAGGCCTTTTGTCAGGCCAACAAGCGCAGATTTACTCATGGCGTACGTGGCGCCGCCGGCGAAGGGCATGCGGTCGGCGTTGGTGCTGCCGATGTTGATGACCCGACCGCCCTCGGTCATGTGCCGCGTGGCGGCCTGGGTGGCAACAAATACGCTGCGCACGTTGATGGCCAGGGTCTGGTCGAAATCTTCCAACTTGAACTCGTCCAGTGGCGCGATCGCCAGGATGCCAGCGTTGTTGACCAGGATGTCCAGCCGGCCAAACGCTTCGACTGTGGCCGACACCGCGTTACGGATGGCGTCGGCATCAGCGCTGTCGGCCTTGATCGCCAAGGCTTTGCCGCCGGCTGTGGTGATGCTGTTCTGCAGTTCTTCGGATTTTGCGCCGGAGCTGACGTAAGTGAACGCTACGGCAGCGCCTTCTGCGGCCAGGCGTTTGACGATGGCGGCGCCGATGCCGCGGGAACCGCCTTGGATCAAGGCGACTTTACCTTTCAGTGTCTGAGTACTCATGTATTTCTCCAAAGGTGCCGGGGCGAGATGCCGCGGTTGATGGGGCGAGTATCAAGACTAGGCTATCGGCTGGGTAGACCTTCGTTGATATAGTCTGTGTAAACCAAAAGTTTATAGTAGGCACCATGGAGAGTTTCAGCAGTATCGAATGTTTTGTTCGCAGCGCCGAAGTCGGCAGCTTCGCCGAGGCTGCGCGACGCCTGAGCCTGACACCTGCGGCGGTGGGCAAGAGCGTGGCCAAGCTTGAGGCGCGCCTGGGCGTGCGGCTGTTCCAGCGCAGCACTCGCCGCCTGACCTTGACCGAGGCCGGGCAGCTGTTCCTGCGGGAAGTAGGCAGCAGTTTCAATACGATCCAGAACGCCGTCGCCAACCTCGCCAGCGCCGGTGGGCAGCCAGCCGGCACCCTGAAGGTGAGCATGGGCACGGCGTTCGGGCGTTTGTTTGTCGTGCCGTTGCTGGGCGAATTCCTGGGGCGGTACCCGGCGATCAACCCGGACTGGCATTTCGACAATCGCCAGGTGGACCTGATCGGCCAAGGCTTCGACGCGGCCATTGGCGGCGGTTTCGAACTGCCCCAAGGCGTGGTGGCGCGCAAGTTGACGGTGGCTCATCGCGTGTTGGTTGCATCCCAAGCGTATCTGCAGAGTCACTCCGCCATCTTTGAGCCGCAGGATCTGGCGCCACATCAGGGCATCCTGATCCGCTCACCGCAGACTGGGCGGATCCGTTCATGGCAACTGACCAGCCGCAACCGGGAACACAGCCCGTTGACCCTCAAGGCGCAGATGACAATGAGTGACTCGGAAGCCGCTTGCATCACCGCAGCCCAAGGGTTGGGCATCGCCCTGGTGAGCATGCCGTTTGCCGTGGCGTACCTGGACAGCGGCGAGTTGCAACGAGTGCTGCCGGATTGGTATGTCGATGACGGCAACATCTCTATCTATTACGCCGAGCACAAACTGCTACCAGGCAAGACCCGGGCGTTCGTGGATTTCATCATCGAGCGGTTTGCCGAACTGGGGCTGGCCAAGCGGTTCAGTGCGGTTTGAGTTGGGCGCTGGATTGAGTTGGCTCCAATCGCGAGCAAGCTCGCTCCCACAGGATTTTGCAATAAACACATTTTGTATGGACGCTGGAAATCCATGTGAGAGCGAGCTTGCTCGCGATTCGGCGCGCCACGGTCTAAAGCTGCAAACTCACCGCCCAAACCGCCCCGGCCAGCCAACAATGTTTTTCGGCCGAGGCGTCGCATAAGTCCGCACCTTGGATGTCGACAGCCCCAGCCGCACCAGCGATTCGGCAATCGTCACCGCCGCCGTCACCCCATCGACCACCGGCACGCCGGTGCGTTGGCGGATCTGCTCATCGAGCCCGGCCATGCCGCCGCAGCCCAGGCAGATCACTTCGGCCTTGTCCTGGCTGACCGCCAGTTCGGCTTGCTGCACGATGGCTTCAATTGCCCGTTGCGGGTCTTGCTCCAACTCCAATACCGCCAGGCCGCTGGCCCGCACCGAGGCGCAGCGGTCGAACAGGCCGGACAGCTTGAGCCGGTCTTCGATCAGCGGCACGGTGCGGTCCAGCGTCGTGACCACAGAGTAGGCATGGCCCAGGAACATCGCGGTGCTGGCGCCGGCATCGGTGATGTCCACCACCGGCACATTCAGCAGTTCCTGCAAGCCTTCACGGCCATGTTCGCCATAGCCGGCCTGGATCACCGCATCGAACGGCTGGTCGTAGGACATCACCCGGTCCATGACCGCAATGGCCGCAAGGTAGCTTTCAAAATTGCCTTCGATGGAATCGGCACCGAAATGCGGCGTGAGCCCGATGATCTCGGTACCCGGCGCGGCCACCGCTTGGGCTTGTCGGGCGATGGCCTGGGTGATGGACTCGGTCGTGTTGACGTTGACCACTAGAATTCGCATGAGCTGTCCTTTTTTAAATGAAATACCAGGCGACCCGCACCGGTCGGGCCGCTTTCCCTGGGTTAATGGCTGATGTTATCCACAGCGATGGCTTCGCCGCTGACGTCCTCGTAATAGGCCTCGCGCTTGGCAATGATCAGGTACAACAGCCCTGCAATCGAAGCGCCAATCAGCCAGGAAAACGGCGAGATGCTGTCGAAACCGGGCACCAGCGCCAGGACAATCGCGATCAGCGCCGCCGGAATGAACGCCGTCACCGCACGCAGGTTGACCCCGTTGCTGTGGATCAATTGAACAGGTGTTTATTTTTGCGAGCGGCGGCGGGAGGGGTGGGTAAACGGGGCGGGAAGCAATGTGTAACTTTTAGGGGCAGTCACGAGATAGATGCACACAAAAAATGCCACCAGTGGTGACTTTTTTGTGTACATCTTCGGTCGACGCTTAAACGGATTTGGACTTGGCGATGATATTCCCGGCATGCAGCCCGCATTCTTTCTGCGTAGCTTCTTCCCACCACCAGCGACCTTCGCGCTCGTGCTGGTTCGGCAACACCGGGCGGGTGCAAGGCTCGCAGCCGATGCTGATAAAGCCGCGCTCATGCAGGCTGTTATAAGGCAGCTCGAGCATGCGGATATAACCCCAGACTTCTTCGCTGGTCATTTGCGACAGCGGGTTGAATTTGTACAGCGTACGCTCCGGGGTGGAAAACGCCGTGTCGATTTCCAATACCGCCACCTGGCTGCGGGTGCCAGGGCTCTGGTCGCGGCGCTGGCCGGTGGCCCAGGCGCGGACGTCGGTCAGCTTGCGCCGCAACGGCTCGATCTTGCGGATGCCGCAGCATTCGCCATGACCGTCCTTGTAGAAGCTGAACAGGCCTTTTTCCTTCACGAAGGGTTCAAGTTTCGTGTAGTCCGGCGACACCAGTTCGATGTCGATCTTGTAGTGCTCGCGCACCTGATCGATGAAGCGATAGGTTTCCGGGTGCAGGCGGCCGGTGTCGAGGCTGAACACCTTGACGTTCTTGTTCAGTTTCCAGGCCATGTCCACCAGCACCACGTCTTCGGCGCCACTGAAGGATATCCACAGGTCATCGCCGAATTCGGCGAAGGCCAGCTTGAGGATGTCCTGTGGGGACTTGTTGGCATAGGTCGTGGCGAGTTCCACGACGTCGAACGATGGGCTCATCAGGGCGGTTTCCTACAGGTCGGTGGCGCTGGGCGCTCTATAGGGGGCTGATGGTAACAAAAGCTGCCGGGACTGGCGCGTTCCTGTGCGTTGCGCGGGCTTCGACGAATGGCTAGAGTCGGCAGGCCTTTTTGTTCGCTCAACCGATAAACATCAGAAAAATGGGAGTGTCTTGTGGAAATTGCCTGTCTCGACCTGGAAGGTGTGCTGGTCCCGGAGATCTGGATCGCCTTCGCTGAAAAAACCGGGATTGAATCCCTCAGGGCAACCACTCGGGACATCCCCGACTACGACGTGCTGATGAAGCAACGGTTGCGCATCCTCGACGAACACGGCCTCAAGCTCTCCGATATCCAGGAGGTCATCGCCACCCTCAAGCCGCTGGACGGCGCTATCGAATTCGTCGACTGGCTGCGCGAGCGGTTCCAGGTGGTGATTCTGTCCGACACGTTCTACGAATTTTCCCAGCCATTGATGCGCCAGTTGGGCTTCCCGACATTGCTTTGCCATCGTTTGATCACTGATGACGGCGGGCGAGTGACCGGCTACCAGTTGCGTCAGAAAGATCCGAAGCGCCAGTCAGTCCTGGCCTTCAAGAGCCTGTATTACCGGGTGATTGCGGCGGGGGATTCCTACAATGACACCACGATGCTGGGCGAAGCCGACGCCGGCATCCTGTTCCATGCGCCTGAAAACGTGATCCGCGAGTTCCCGCAATTCCCGGCGGTGCATACGTTTGCCGAGTTGAAGCAGGAATTCATCAAGGCCTCGAGCCGCAATCTCAATCTGTAAACCACGCCGTTACTGTAGGCACAAAACCTGTGGGAGCGAGCTTGCTCGCGATAGCGGTGTATCAGTCAGCACAATGGCTGCTGACCCAACGCAATCGCGAGCAAGCTCGCTCCCACAGGGTTGTGTGTCAGGCCGGGGGGATTGTTCAGAGATTCTGCAAGGTTTCGAGCAACACCCGAACCTTGGTCATCGATTCCTGATACTCCGCCTCCCAATCCGAGTCCGCGACAATCCCGCCGCCGCCCCAGCAACACACCTGCCCATCCTTGACCAGCAAACTGCGGATGGCGATTGAGCTGTCCATTTCCCCGCGCACGTCCAGGTACAACAACGAGCCGCAATACAGCCCGCGTCGGGTCGGTTCGAGTTCGTCGATGATTTGCATGGCGCGGATTTTCGGCGCGCCGGTGATCGAGCCGCCGGGGAAGCTGCCGGCAATCAGGTCCAAGGCATCTTTTCCATCCGCCAGCTCGCCGGTCACGCTGCTGACCAAGTGATGCACATTGGGGTAGCTTTCCAGGCTGAACAGCTCCGGCACCCGCACCGAGCCGACACGGCACGTGCGGCCCAGGTCGTTGCGTAGCAGGTCGACGATCATCAGGTTTTCCGCCCGGTCCTTGGGGCTGGCCAGCAGCTCGGCGGCGTGGGCGGCGTCTTCGTCGGGCGTTGTGCCACGGGGCCGGGTGCCCTTGATCGGACGGGTTTCGACGTGGCCTTCGCTGACCTTGACGAAGCGCTCCGGCGACAGGCTCAACACCGCACCGCCTTCCGGCAGGCTTTGGAAGCCTGAGAACGGCGTCGGACACGCTGTCCGCAACGCCTGGTAAGCGGTCCAGGCATCGCCGTGGCATTGGGCGCGGAAGCGCTGGGCAAAGTTGACCTGGTAACAATCGCCGGCCTGGATATACGCCTGGATGCGTTCGAATGCCTGTCGATAGGCATCGGCGCTGAGGTCGGGTGCCATCGGGCCTGCAAGACTGAATGCGGTGGCAGGCGCTGCGGATGGCCGGCTGAATAGCTCGATCAGTCGTTGGCGTTCACTCTCGCCGCAATGGGGATGGAAGACCAATTGGCTGGTGCCGGCCTGGTGATCGGAGATCAGCGCCCAGTCGTACAGGCCGAAACGCGCGTCGGGCAATTGCAGATCATCTTGTGCCTGTGAGGGCAGGGCCTCGAGGTGTCGGCCGAAGTCGTAGCTCAAGTAGCCGATCAAGCCGCCGGCGAAGGGCAATTGCACCGCCGTCGGCAGTTCCGCGTGGCCCAGTTGCGTCAGATGCATCCGAAGACGTTGCAGGAAATCGCTGCCGGTTTCGTCAGGCCGTACCGCCAGTTGTTCCAGTGGCCAGGCGCTGAGCAGGTCGTAGCGTCCGCGTTCGGCACTTGGCCGGCCACTGTCGAGCAGGACGCTGCCAGGGGCATGGCGGATCGCCGCGAAATACTCGGCGGGGTTGGCGCGGTAGGGCAATGGGTGTACGGAGCAGGTTGGCATGGGCAGGGTGGGTCAGCCGTTCAGGCGGGGGAGCGATTGTAATCCCCTGTCGGATTTGCTCCTAGGGGGATGTCGGAGATGGGCACGTCTGGAAGGAACGACGATATCTGTGGCAAGGGAGCTTGCTCCCGCAGGATTGCGCCTGTAGGAGCTGACGAGCGAAGCGAGGCGGCGATCTTGTCCCGGACAATTGAGTCGCAAGCGAAAGATCAAGATCAAAAGATCGCAGGCTTCGCCAGCTCCTACAGAACCCGGCGGGAGCAAAGTTTAATGTTCACCCTTCAACCGGCGGAATATGCCCAAACAATTCCTGGGCAAACGCCACGCGCGCCTCCACGGTTTCGGTCACGCCGCGGGCCTTGAGTTCTTCCAGGTGGGCTTCCACCGCGTGGGTACGCAAGGTCAATCCGCAGTCGTTGGCGATCTGGATGTTCAGCCCCGGTCGGGCGTTCAGTTCCAGGATCAACGGACCTTTTTCCTGATCCAGCACCATGTCGACGCCGATGTAGCCCAGTCCGCACAATTCATAGCAACCGGCGGCCAGTTTCATGAAGCCGTCCCAATAGGGCAGTTGCACCCCGTCCACCGCGTTGGTGGTGTCGGGGTGCTTGGTGATGATGTTGTTCAGCCAGGTGCCGCGCAGGGTCAGGCCGGTGGCAAGGTCGACGCCCACGCCGATGGCGCCCTGGTGCAGGTTGGCCTTGCCGCCGGACTGACGGGTCGGCAAGCGCAGCATGGCCATCACCGGGTACCCCATCAGCACGATGATGCGGATGTCCGGCACGCCTTCGTAGCTGATGCTCTTGAAGATCTGGTCCGGGGTCACGCGGTATTCGATCAGCGCCCGGTCACGGTGCCCGCCCAAGGAATACAGGCCGGTGAGGATGCTGGAGACATGGTGCTCGATTTCCTCGTGGCTGATGATCTTGCCGGACACGGTGCGATAACGGCCTTCGAAGCGGTCGGCGATGACAATGATGCCATCGCCACCGGCGCCCTGGGCCGGCTTGATCACGAAGTCGGTACGCCCGCCGATGATCTCGTCGAGCTTGTCGATTTCCTTCTCGGTGGAGATCACTCCGTACAGCTCTGGCACATGGATGCCGGCGGCGATGGCCCGTTCCTTGGTGATGATCTTGTCATCGACGATGGGGTACAGGCTGCGCTTGTTGTACTTGAGCACGTAGTCGGCATTGCGCCGATTGATGCCCATGATGCCCCGGGCTTCCAGGGCCTTCCACGTCTTCCAGAAGCCGAACATCAGGAGTCAGCCTTGAGGAAGGCCTTGAACCGAACCAGCTCGGTCAGGCGGTAGCCGCGATAACGACCCATGGCCAGCATGAAGCCCACCAGGATCAGCAGGATCGCAGGGAAGGTGAACACGAAGTACACCAGCTCCGGCACGCTCATGATCAGATGCGCCAGGGATGCGGCGAACAAGGTGCCGATGGCGACTTTCATCGCATGGCCGCCGCCACGTTCTTCCCAGGTGATGGACAGGCGTTCGATGGTCATGGTCAGGATCACCATCGGGAACAGCGCCACCGACAAGCCGCGCTCCAGGCCCAGCTTATGGCTGAACAGGCTGATGGCGGCAATCAGCACCACCACGAACGTCAACACCACCGACAGCCTCGGCAGCATCTGCAGCTTGAGGTGTTCCAGGTAGGAACGCAGCGACAGGCCCAGCGCGGTGATGACCGTGAAGAGGATGATGCCGAAGCCCAGTTGGGTCTCGCGGAAGGCCAGGGCGATCAGTACCGGGGTGAAGGTGCCCAGGGTCTGCAGCCCGATCAGGTTGCGCAGCACCAGGATCACCAGCACGCCGATCGGGATCATCACCATGATCATGAAGGTCTGCTGGGTTTGCAGCGGCAAGCCGTAGAGCGAGTATTCAAGGAAGTTGGCGTCGGTGTTCTCGTCTGTCAGCTTGGCCAGGCGAATGGCGTTCATTTCGCTGTTGTTCATGCTGAAGGTGACGGTGGCTTTCTTGCCGCCATCGACGGTGATCAGGTTTTCATCACCGGTCCACCACAACAGGCGGTCGGTGGGCAGGCCCTGCTCGCCGGTGTCCGGGTTGAAATACAGCCAGTCGGTGCCGTTGAAACTGCGCAGCCACAGCTCGGGCATCTGCGGTTGGTCGGCGACCAGGCGGATGGTGTGGACTTTTTCCACCGGCACGTGGGCGATGGACAACACCAGTTCGACGATCCGTGCCTTGTTGCTTGAAGACGGATCACCGGCGAGCAACAACTTGACGTTGTCGTCGTTGAGGTTATTGACCCGCTTGATCGCTTCGCTGATGAACGTCTCGACGTCGGCCGAGTGCTGGCGGATCGGCGCGAGCAATGCTTCGGCGGCGAGTTTTTCCGGGCCTTCGACGGCGATGCTGTCGCGGAACGTCGGGCCCTTGACCTTGGTTTTTTCGGCGCTGTAGCGCTTGGTCAGCACCAGGCGGTAATACAGCGTCTGGTTGCCTTTGGCGCGACGGGCCGACCAGGTCACCTTGCGATTGCCGTCGACCCGGTTCACCGCCACGCCGTAATTGTTGGAAATGAAACTCTCGTTGAGGCTCACGTAGTCGCGGCTCAAGGGCGGCACGAACATCTGGATCTTCACCGGGTCCTTGGCGTTGGGCACGAATTCGACCTTGGCGTCGATGTTCCACAAATCGTCGGTGGCGTCTTCGGTGACCGGGATGCCGAGCACGAAAATCTGATAGGCCGTCACCGACAGGCCCAGTATCACCAGGATGGCGATCAGCATTTTCAGATGGAGGGTAAGGGAGCGCATTGGAATTACTCTGCGGTATGAGCGGCATTGGCGCAGGCGGGTTTGCCGGCAGCGTATTTGAGACTGGGGTCGACCAGCGCGTCGAAACGCTTGAGCGCTTCGGAGCCGATCAGCAACGGGTATTGGAAGGCGCTGCGGTCGGTCAGGTTCACTTCGATGCTGCGCAGGGCCGAGCCCATGCAGATGTCCAGTTCAATGACCGGCCGGGCCGTGTATTTCTTGCCTTCTTCCGGGTCGTAGTCACCGGCGCGGCGCTTGATCTTGCTGACACGGGCCAGCGGGCGTTCGATGGGGTGCGAGTGGGCGGCGTCGATGGCCAGGTAGAAACGCACCCAGGATTCGCCATTGCGCTTGAAGCGCTTGATGTCGCGGGCGCTGAGGGAGGCGGTCTTGGCGCCAGTGTCGAGCTTGGCGGCGACTTCCAGGTCGATGCCCTGCAGCGCGGCGTATTCGTTGAGGCCGTACACGGTTTTTTCGCCCGCCACGGCAAGCGCCGGCAGGCACATGAAATACAGAGCGGCAGAAAAGGGCTTGAGTGTCATAGATCCTGGTGCGCAGCGTTCCGTTTATCGGTTCAGGCCCTGGCATTGCTGCACAAGCTCCCTGGGCAGCCTTCCCTATAAAAGGAGAGCGGCAAATCGCGCGGCATTCTAGCACGGTGGTTTTCTGACGCCACCGTTGCCCGGACGCTGGGCGGCGCCATTCGCCCGGTTATGGCGCAAGCGCTTATTAGACGATTGTCGACAATGTTGAATTTTCTTTTGACGTATGGCGGGTTGTTGGTTAGTTTTTGCCATATTGAATTTCAAGGTGTCGACAATATGCTCGATCAGCTCGAAACACCGCTGATGGCTCAAGACGATTCGGAGACGCTGTCCGAGAACGTCTTCCGGCGTATCCAGGCCGCCATCGTCAAAGGCGAGATCGCCCCCGGCAGCAAGATCTCCGAGCCCGAGCTGGCGCGGACCTACGGCATCAGCCGCGGGCCGCTACGCGAGGCGATCCATCGCCTGGAAGGCCAGCGCTTGTTGGTGCGTGTGCCCCACGTCGGTGCCCGGGTGGTTTCGCTCAGTCACGCCGAATTGCTCGAACTGTACGAGATCCGTGAGTCCCTGGAGGGCATGGCTTGCCGTTTGGCGGCCGAGCGCATGACGATCGAGGAAATCGACGAGCTGCGTCATGTCCTCGAAACCCATGAACGCGATGCGGCGTTCCAGGCCGGTGTCGGCTATTACCAGCAGGAAGGCGATTTCGACTTTCATTACCGGATCATCCAGGGCAGCGGCAACCGCACCCTGACGCAGATGCTTTGCGGCGAGCTATACCAATTGGTGCGCATGTACCGCATCCAGTTTTCCACCACGCCCAACCGTCCGCGCCAGGCCTTCGCCGAGCACCACCGGATTCTCGATGCCATCGCCGACCGTGACGGTGAACTGGCTGAATTATTGATGCGCCGGCACATCGGCGCTTCCAAACGCAACATCGCGCGTCATTTCCAGGACAGCGCCGCCACTGAACGAGGTGAGTCATGAGTTCCAGCAAGAGCACGCCAGGCCAGCGTTTCCGCGACGCCGTCGCCACCGAGCATCCGCTGCAAGTGGTCGGCACCATCAACGCCAACCACGCGCTGCTGGCCAAGCGCGCCGGTTTCAAGGCGATCTACCTGTCGGGTGGCGGCGTCGCGGCGGGTTCCCTCGGCGTACCGGACCTGGGCATCACCGGCCTGGATGACGTGCTGACCGACGTGCGCCGCATCACCGACGTCTGCGACCTGCCGCTGCTGGTGGACGTGGACACCGGTTTTGGTTCCTCGGCCTTCAACGTGGCGCGCACGGTCAAGTCGATGATCAAGTTCGGCGCGGCGGCGATTCATATTGAAGACCAGGTCGGCGCCAAGCGTTGCGGCCACCGTCCGAACAAGGAAATTGTCTCGCAGCAGGAAATGGTCGACCGCATCAAGGCCGCCGTCGATGCCCGCACCGATGACAGTTTCGTGATCATGGCGCGCACCGACGCGTTGGCGGTGGAAGGTTTGGAATCGGCGCTTGACCGCGCCGCCGCATGCATCGAGGCCGGTGCCGACATGATTTTCCCCGAGGCCATCACCGAGCTTGAGATGTACAAGTTGTTCGCCAGCCGCGTAAAGGCGCCGATCCTGGCCAACATCACCGAATTCGGCGCGACCCCGCTGTACACCACCGAACAACTCGCCGGGGCCGACGTGTCCCTGGTGCTGTACCCGCTGTCGGCCTTCCGGGCCATGAACAAGGCGGCCGAGAACGTCTACACCGCGATCCGTCGCGACGGTACGCAACAGAATGTCATCGACACCATGCAGACCCGCATGGAGCTTTACGATCGCATCGACTACCACACCTTCGAGCAGAAGCTCGATGCGTTGTTCGCGGCGAAAAAATGAACAGGTCGCAGCCTCGCTTCGCTCGGCAACGCCTACGCGGCCCCACTCTGTAGGCGCTGTGTAGGAGCTGCCGAGTGCAACGAGGCTGCGATCTTTTCCCCCCATTCTCTACAAATCTAAAAACTGGAGACAGCAAATGGCCGAAGCAAAAGTACTCAGTGGCGCCGGACTCCGTGGCCAGGTGGCCGGGCAGACCGCATTGTCCACCGTAGGCCAGTCGGGCGCCGGCCTGACCTATCGCGGCTACGACGTTCGCGACCTGGCGGCAGATGCACAATTTGAAGAAGTGGCCTACCTGCTGCTGTACGGCGAGCTGCCAACCCAGGCCCAGCTGGACGCCTACACCGCTAAGTTGCGCCAGTTGCGCGACCTGCCCCAAGCCTTGAAAGAAGTGCTGGAGCGCATTCCCGCCGACGCCCACCCGATGGACGTGATGCGCACCGGCTGCTCGTTCCTGGGCAACCTGGAACCCGAGCAGGATTTCTCCCAGCAGCACGACAAGACCGATCGCCTGCTGGCCGCGTTCCCGGCGATCATGTGCTACTGGTATCGCTTCAGCCATGAAGGCCAGCGCATCGAATGCGTGACCGACGAAGTGTCCATCGGCGGCCACTTCCTGCACCTGCTGCACGGCAGGAAACCGAGCGAGCTGCACGTCAAGGTGATGAACGTGTCGCTGATCCTCTACGCCGAGCATGAATTCAACGCCTCGACCTTCACCGCCCGGGTTTGCGCCTCCACCTTGTCGGACCTGTTTTCCTGCATCACCGCGGCCATCGGCTCGTTGCGCGGCCCGCTGCATGGCGGCGCCAACGAGGCGGCGATGGAAATGATCGAGCGCTTCAGCTCTGCGCAGGAAGCCATCGAAGGCACCCTCGGCATGCTGGCGCGCAAGGACAAGATCATGGGCTTCGGCCACGCGATCTATAAGGACAACGACCCACGCAACGAGGTGATCAAGGGCTGGTCGAAAAAGCTCGCCGACGAAGTGGGCGACACGGTGCTGTTCCCGGTCTCCGAAGCCATCGACAAGACCATGTGGGAGCAGAAGAAACTGTTCCCCAACGCCGATTTCTACCATGCCTCGGCGTACCACTTCATGGGCATCCCGACCAAGTTGTTCACGCCGATCTTCGTCTGTTCGCGCCTGACCGGCTGGGCCGCCCACGTGTTCGAACAACGCGCCAACAACCGCATCATCCGACCGAGCGCCGAATACACCGGCGTCGAACAGCGCAAGTTCGTGCCAATCGAACAACGCTGAGCTGGAGGGTTCTAGCCGCCGGAACTGGATACCCCCGAAACGCTGTGGGAGCGAGCCTGCTCGCGAATACGCACTGACATTCAACATCGATGTCGACTGATATACCGCATTCGCGAGCAAACTCGCTCCCACAGGGGCCGGGGGTAGTCCAGGACTGGCGAACCCCTCTGAAACCACCGTGACCCGAGTCCTGACGATGAACACAGAATTTCGCAAACCGCTGCCCGGCACTTCGCTGGATTATTTCGACGTTCGCGGCGCAATCGAGGCCATCCGCCCCGGTGCCTATGACGGCCTGCCGTACACTTCTCGCGTATTGGCGGAAAACCTCGTGCGCCGCTGCGACCCGGCCACGCTGCGCGAGTCGCTGCTGCAACTGATCGAGCGCAAGCGCGACCTGGATTTCCCATGGTTCCCGGCGCGGGTGGTGTGCCACGACATTCTCGGCCAGACCGCCCTGGTGGACCTCGCCGGCCTGCGCGACGCCATCGCCCAGCAAGGTGGCGACCCGGCGCAGGTCAACCCGGTGGTGCCGACCCAACTGATCGTCGACCACTCGCTGGCGGTGGAAAGCGCCGGTTTCGATCCCCAGGCCTTCGCCAAGAACCGCGCCATCGAAGACCGCCGCAACGAAGACCGTTTCCACTTCATCAACTGGACCAAGAAAGCCTTCAAGAACGTCGATGTGATTCCGCCGGGCAACGGGATCATGCATCAGATCAACCTGGAAAAAATGTCGCCGGTGATCCAGCAACGGGACGGCGTGGCCTTCCCAGATACCTGCGTGGGCACCGATAGCCACACGCCCCACGTCGATGCCCTGGGCGTGATCGCCATCGGCGTTGGTGGCCTGGAAGCCGAAAGCGTCATGCTTGGCCGCGCATCGTGGATGCGCCTGCCAGAAATCGTCGGCGTCGAACTGACCGGCAAATTGCAACCGGGCATCACCGCCACCGACATGGTGCTGGCGCTGACTGAGTTCCTGCGCAAGCAGAAAGTCGTGGGGGCGTGGCTGGAGTTCTTCGGCGAAGGCGCCAGCGCCCTGACCTTGGGCGACCGGGCAACCATTTCCAACATGGCTCCGGAATACGGCGCCACTGCAGCGATGTTTCATATCGACCAACAGACAATCGATTACCTGAAGCTCACCGGTCGCGAAGACACCCAGGTGCAGTTGGTGGAAACCTACGCCAAGCATGTGGGCCTGTGGGCCGACAGCCTCAAGGGCGCACAGTATGAGCGCGGCCTGACCTTCGACCTGTCGTCGGTGGTGCGCAACATGGCAGGTCCCAGCAACCCCCACGCCCGTGTCGCGGTGTCGGATCTGGCCGCCAAAGGCATCTCCGGCCAGTGGGACGATGTGCCAGGGCAAATGCCTGACGGCGCGGTGATCATCGCCGCCATCACCAGTTGCACCAACACCAGCAACCCGCGCAACGTCATCGCCGCTGGCCTGCTGGCGCGCAACGCCAACCGCCTGGGCCTGGCGCGCAAGCCGTGGGTCAAGTCGTCCCTGGCGCCGGGTTCGAAAACCGTGGCGCTGTACCTGGATGAAGCCGGCCTGACGAGCGAACTCGAGACGCTGGGCTTCGGTGTGGTGGCGTTTGCCTGCACCACGTGTAACGGCATGTCCGGCGCGCTGGATCCGGTGATCCAACAGGAGATCATCGACCGCGACCTGTACGCCACCGCCGTGTTGTCGGGCAACCGCAACTTCGATGGGCGGATCCATCCGTACGCCAAACAGGCGTTCCTGGCGTCGCCACCGCTGGTGGTCGCTTATGCCATCGCCGGGACCATCCGCTTCGACATCGAGAAGGATGTGCTGGGCGTGGTGGACGGTCGCGAGATTCGCCTCAAGGACATCTGGCCGAGCGATGAAGAAATCGAAGCGGTGGTGAAGGCGTCGGTGAAGCCGGAGCAGTTCCGCCAGGTCTACATCCCGATGTTCGCCATCCAGGAAGACACCGGCCCGAAAGTCACGCCGCTGTACGACTGGCGCCCGCAAAGCACCTATATCCGTCGCCCGCCGTATTGGGAAGGTGCGTTGGCCGGTGCGCGACCGCTCAAGGGCATGCGCCCGCTGGCGGTGCTGCCGGACAACATCACCACCGATCACTTGTCGCCGTCCAACGCCATCATGCTGGACAGTGCCGCCGGGGAATACCTGGCGAAAATGGGCCTGCCGGAAGAGGACTTCAACTCCTACGCGACCCACCGTGGCGACCACCTGACCGCGCAGCGCGCCACCTTCGCCAACCCGAAACTGTTCAACGAAATGGTCGTCGAGAACGGCAAGGTCAAGCAGGGCTCCCTGGCTCGGGTCGAGCCGGAAGGCAAGGTCATGCGCATGTGGGAAGCCATCGAAACCTACATGGAGCGTAAGCAGCCGCTGATCATCATTGCCGGCGCCGACTACGGCCAGGGCTCGTCCCGCGACTGGGCCGCCAAGGGCGTGCGCCTGACCGGTGTCGAGGCGATCGCTGCCGAAGGTTTCGAGCGCATCCATCGCACCAACCTGGTGGGCATGGGCGTGTTGCCGCTGGAGTTCAAGCCCGGTACCGATCGCAAGACCCTGGGTATCGACGGCAGCGAAATCTATGACGTGATCGGCGAGCGCACCCCGCGGGCAACACTGACCCTGGTGATCACTCGCAAGAACGGCGAGCGCGTCGAAGTGCCGGTGACCTGCCGCCTCGATACCGCCGAAGAAGTGTCGATCTACGAAGCCGGGGGCGTGTTGCAACGCTTTGCCCAGGACTTCCTCGAATCGTCGGTCGCCGTTTAAATCGCTTGGGCGGTCAGTTTTCTGGCCACCCATTTTTTTTCAGGAGTTAGAGCACATGGCTCACTCGCCTCAAATCAAGATCCCCGCGACCTACATGCGGGGCGGCACCAGCAAAGGCGTGTTCTTCAGCCTGCAAGACCTGCCCGAAGCCGCCCGCGTCCCCGGCCCGGCCCGGGATGCCCTGTTGTTGCGGGTGATTGGCAGCCCCGACCCGTACGAAAAGCAGATCGATGGCATGGGCGGCGCGACGTCCAGTACCAGCAAGACGGTGATCCTGTCCAAGAGCACCCGGGCCGACCACGATGTCGATTACCTGTTCGGCCAGGTGTCCATCGACAAGCCGTTCGTGGACTGGAGCGGCAACTGCGGCAACCTGTCGGCCGCGGTGGGGGCGTTTGCCATCGGCAGCGGTTTGGTGGATGCCAGCCGTATTCCGCAAAACGGCGTGGCCGTGGTGCGGATCTGGCAGGCCAACATTGGCAAGACCATCATCGCCCATGTGCCGATCACCGACGGCGCGGTGCAGGAAACCGGTGACTTCGAGCTCGACGGCGTGACGTTTCCGGCGGCTGAAGTACAGCTGGAATTCATGGACCCGGCGGCCGAGGAGGAGGGCGGTGGTGGCTCGATGTTCCCCACCGGCAACCTGGTGGATGGCTTGGAAGTGCCCGGTGTTGGCACTTTGAAGGCGACGCTGATCAACGCTGGGATCCCGACGATTTTCATCGATGCTCGCGATGTGGGCTATACCGGCACCGAGTTGCAAGGCGCTATCAACGGCGATCCCAAGGCGTTGGCGATGTTCGAAACCATCCGCGCCCACGGTGCCTTGCGCATGGGCTTGATCAAGCACCTGGACGAAGCCGCCCAGCGCCAGCACACACCCAAAGTCGCGTTTGTCGCGCCGCCGGCCGATTACGTTTCGTCCAGCGGAAAAGCCGTGGCGGCTGGCGACGTCGATTTGCTGGTGCGGGCGCTGTCCATGGGCAAGCTGCATCACGCCATGATGGGCACCGCCGCCGTCGCCATCGGCACTGCCGCGGCGATTTCCGGCACCTTGGTGAATCTGGCTGCCGGCGGTATCGAGCGCAACGCCGTGCGTTTCGGCCACCCGTCCGGCACCCTGCGCGTCGGCGCCGAGGCCAGCCAGGTCAATGGTGAATGGACCGTGAAAAAAGCCATCATGAGCCGCAGTGCGCGGGTGTTGATGGAAGGGTTCGTGCGGGTGCCGGGGGATGTCCTCTAACTCGATGCTTCAGAAATAACACAAAACCTGTGGGAGCGAGCTTGCTCGCGAAAGCGGTGTGTCAGCTGACAACAATGTTGACTGTGCCGACGCTTTCGCGAGCAGGCTCGCTCCCACAAGGAGCTGTCAGTCTACTGTCAGAGCAGTGACGACCAGCCCGACATTACTTTCCAGCTCCGCGACCGGGTCGGTGCCATCGGTGCTCAGCACCAACAATTGTCTACCGCTCTCGGTTATGGCCGCTTTCACAGCTTCCGACGGTTGGCGGTGATGCAGCACCAGCGCGACGTCGTTCTCTTTCAATGCAGTCGCCAACTGTTTGAGGGCTTCGGGTGTCCACTCGGTGTCAGGGCGGGCGTCGGTGCTGATGCCATCCAGATTCAATCCACTGATCAAGTAACCGAAATGCTCGCTCAGGCTGACTACGCTCAGGTTGTCGGCGCTGGCGAGGCGTTTTTCGCTGTCGGCGCTGAGCTGGAGCAGGCGCTGCTTGATGGCCGCCAGGTTGGCGTCGATTTTCGCTTTGTCCGCCGGGGCCAGGCGCACCAGGTCGGCGGCGATCACGTCGGCCATGCGCCCCAGGTTATGGCTGGCCATCCACGGCTGGCTCGCCAACCCATCGGCCATGCCCGGTTGCACGGCGATACCGGGCAGGGCACCGTCCACCGGGCGCGCGGCGTCAACTTCGACGATGCGGATATTGCTGCGCCGAGCCATGGGGTACAGCGGATCGTCTGGCCATAACGAGCGCAGGCCGATCACGGCGTCGGCCTCGCGGGCCAGTTTGTTCAGGGCCGGCGCGCCACGACCACTGAAGTAGGCGCTCAGGCGGGTGCCGGGCAGATTGTCCGGCGCCGCTCGTTCCAAGCCCACCTCGGTACCCTTGAGCAAGGCTTCGCCCAATCCATAGGTGACCGGCAGTGACGCCAGCAGACGGACCTTTTCGGCGGCGAATGACGAGGTGACGGCCACGCCGCACAACGCAACGGCCAGGGTCAGTTGTCGCAATGAAAAAACCATTTATCCAAGATTCCCTTTGAGGCTGGGGACGACGCCACGGGCGATGGCGCTCAGGGCGAAGGCGATGCCGGCTACCAGAATGATCGCGGCACCGGACGGGATCGGCAGGTCGAACACAATCGGCGCGAGAATCCCGCACAAGGTACTGACAGTGGCGATCAGCACCGAGCACCAGAAAAAGCCTTTCAACGATTGGCTGAGCAGGCGCGCCGCTGCCGCCGGAATCACCAGCAATGCCCCCACCAGGATGGCGCCGATGACTTTCACCGCCGCCACGGTGATCAATGTCACCAGGACCACGAACAGGTAGTCCAGAGTCTTGACCGCCACCCCGCGCACCGCTGCCAGTTGCGGGTTGAAGCTGGCGAGCATGATGCGGTTGTACAGCGGCAAGGCCAGCGCCATCACCAACGAGCCGACCACTGCGAGTACCAGCAGGTCATTGCCGTTGACCGTGAGCACCGAGCCGAACAGCACGTTCTCCAGGATGTGCACGTTGATTTTGCCCGCCAGGATCAACAGCAAGCTCGCGCCCAAGGCCAGGGATACCGAGAGAAAGACGCCGATCAATGTGTCCGGCGCCAGGCCGGTGCGGTTGCGCAGGTAATTGAGCAGGATGCCGAACAGCAGGCAATAGCCGAACAGGCTGCCGTACGGTCCGGTATAGGGTTCGCCGAGCAGGATGCCAACGGCCACGCCCGTCAGTGCGGCATGGCCCACCGCTTCGGAGAAAAACGCGAAGCGCTTGACCACCACCAGCGTGCCGAGGCCGCCCAGCACCGGGCCGATCAACAGCCCGGCCAGCAACGCATTGACCACAAAACCGTAGGCCAACGCCTCAGGCAAGTAACCGGCTGACGCCCAGCCCTGCACCATCAAGCGAAAGGCTTCATAACTCATCAGGTCGCGCTCCCGTTCGTGCGTGGATGGGTGGAAAACAGCGTCAGCAGTCGCTCCGGGGTCAGGGTCTGGCGTGGCGGGCCGTCGAACAGCACGCGGCGATTCAGGCCGGTGACTCGGTCGGCCAGGCGTCCGACGGCTTCCAGGTCGTGTTCGATCCACAGCACGGTGATCCCAGCCTGGCGCCAGTCCTGCAGCAACCGTTCGAACACCTGGATGCCGGCCTCGTCGAGGGCTGACATCGGTTCGTCCAGCACCAGCAGTTGTGGTGAGGGAATCAGGCCCTGGGCGAGCAATACCCGCTGGCGCTCGCCGCCCGACAGCGCGCCCATGCGTCGCTTGCGCTTGTCCTGCATGCCGACCCGATCCAGGGCTCGGCCAATGGCCCCCGCGTAATGTTTGCTCACGCCGAGAAAGGCTGGCCGTCGCTGACACATCGCCGCCATGAAATCATCGACCGTCATGGGCAGGCCCCGGTCGAACTCCAATGCCTGGGGGACGTAGCCGATGACGCCGGGCCCACCTGGCCATTGCAAGCTCAGGCGTCCCAGGTGTGGCATTTGCCCGAGCAAGGTCTTGATCAGCGAACTCTTGCCGCCGCCGTTGGGGCCGACCAAGGCATGGACGCTGCCGGGTTGCACCTGGAAACCCACGTTGTCGAGAATCGTGGTGCGCCCCAGCTCAAGGCTGATGTCGGCGAACTCGATCAACGGACCGGCCGGTCGCTGGATAAGGGTTTGCTGCACGGTCATGCGCCGGACTCCTGGATCGCACGGACCACGGTGTCGAGGTTGCCGGTCATCTCCTTTTCGTATTTCTCGGCGCTGTATTCACCGTAGGAAATGTGCGAGAGCGGGTACAGCTTTACGCCCGACTCACGCTGGATGGTGTCGACGTAGGTGGAGGGAAAATCCATCTCCGAGAAGATCACTTTCACATCCAGCTCGCGCAGTTGGTCGATGGTCTTTTTCAGCTGGCTGGGGCTCGGCTCGATGCCGTGGGCCGGTTCGACCACGGCGGTTACTTCCAGGCCGAATTCGCGCAGCAGGTAATCGTAGGCGGCATGGACCGTGGCGACTCGCAGCTCGGCATTCGGTGCCTGGGTCAGCTTGGCCAGGGCGCCGGCGCGCATCTGCCGCAGGCGCTTGCCGTAGGCGCGGGCGTTTTGCGTGTAGGTCTTGGCGTTGTCCGGGTCGAGCTTGCCCAGCTCCCGGGCGATATTGTTGACCTGGGCAATGGAGGCGCTGATGGACAGGAAGGTGTGCGGGTTGACGACCTTGCCCGCGCCCCGGGCGGCAGTGCCGGTGGCGGCCAGCAAGGGCACGTTTTCGTTGGCTTCGACGACCTTCACGTCCGGCGTTTCGCTGGCAGCGATCATGCGGTCGGCGAAATCGTCATGGCCGACGCCGTTGAGCACGATCACATCCAGGCCGCTGATGCGCTTGATGTCTTCGGCCCTGGGCTCGTAGGCGTGGGGGTTGAAACCGGCCGGGATCAGCGGCACCACTTCAGCCTTGTCGCCGACGATATTCGCTACATAGCTGTAATAGGGATGCAAGGTGATGCCGATGCGCAGGCGCTTGGCTGTATCGGCGTTCACCTGTGATGTGAACAGGCAGGCGAGCAGGCCGATTAACAGCAGGCGCAGCAAGGGGCGGCGTTGGGAGGCGATAGGCATGGGCAAGCGGTCTTCTCTCGGATGAGGGCGTGGGTCAATGCCGGTGCTGGCGAGTCACGCCGGCATCGAACTGCGCGACGATCTGTTGCCAACCAGCGGCGGACAATGCAGCGTCGTCCAATGCGGTGGGGGCGGTCGCAGGATGGCTGCGGTTAAGCCAGATGTCCGGGGGCGCGTCGGATATTTCGCTGATGCGCATCAGAAAGGAGCCAGAGACGGGCAGGTTGGCGCTCGCACCGAAGTAGGCGCGTTCGCCCAGCAGTTGCCAGGCGTGCCCGCCGCGACTGACCGAACTGGCGTCCTGTGCGAACGGGGCAAAGCCTTCCTCGGCCAACGCCTCCGGGGCGGGAAGGGTTTGCTCGCTTTCGCCCAGGATGCGGATTTCGTCCAGCGTCACCCTCAGGTCGGCGTAAATGCCTTGCTCGGCGGCGCTGAGGTCGCGACGGGCATCCAACTGGTTGCTTTCCAGGTGGGCGACCTCCTGGGTTTCGCCATGCCAGGCCACCACTGACCCGGCGCCCAATACGATGACCAGGCACAACAGCAGGACGTAAAGGGTCTCATGGCCGGCGCCGGCGGGGCGGATGACTTGAGTGGTGGGAGCGCTCATGGGGCCTCGATGTCGGCTTGGTCGATTTCCACCACGTGGCCGGGGCCGGCGTCGAAGAGCACGTAGAATTCGGCGTTCGGTTTTTTGAAAGTCAGCTTCGAGTCGGCGCCGAGCTTGCCGGGCACCAGGATGGTTTCGTCGTAGCCGATCACATCCAGGGTCACCCCGGGGGCGCCGCTGCCGTCGGAAAAGCCGCCGGTGCATTGGATCTGTTCCGCGTCGATGGCCTTGCATTCGCACATGGGGTTGTGGGCCAGTGCGCTGGTGCTCAAGCCTGCGCACAGCAGCAGCGCCAGGCTGTTGAGGGGGGCGCGGAAGGTCATGGTCGGGCTCCTTGGGTTTTCAGCCAGGCGACGGTGGCCGGGGAGGCCTGGTCCAGGGGAATGGAGGCTTGATGCATCGAGCCATCCCAGCCTTCGAGGGTGATCCACAGCTCGGCGTCTGGCTGAGTCTTCCTTGGCACCGGCAACAGGGCGCCCATCCGATAGGGCGACCCGAAGAAAATCACCCCGGCGGCCCGCAGGCTGCGAGGCTTGCCGATGCGCAGGTAGGTGGCTTTCACCTGGCTGATGCAGCGTTGGCACAAAGCGGCATTGAAGTGCTTCATGGGGCCGGCGGGACCCTGGGTTCGGGGGGCTTCGTTGCGAAATTCCGCCAGGCGCAGGCTCCACGGTCCAACCTGGATTTCGCCGACTTCCCGCTCGCCTAGCCCGCCGTCACCCCGGAACAACGCCGCTTCCGAGAGATATTTGGGCATGAATCCCAAGGGAATCAGCAACAACAGCACATTCAGATGGAAACGCCATTTATGCCAGAACCGGCCCAGGCTTGAAGGGGATGTGGTTGTGGTGGACGGGTTCACAGGCTGCCCTCCGGCGAGTCACGGTGGAGGGAGGGTTGCAGCGGCGACGCGATCCGTGCTGGCCGGGCAGGTTTCTGGCTGCGCTTGACGGCGTTGGCGGTGGCCAGGGCGGTGCGTTTGGTCCAGATCAGCAATCCGCTGAGGACCATCATGCTCAGGACCAGGCCGAAGAAAAACCAGATGAGCTTGATCCAGATCCCGCCGAAGTCCCCGGTGTGCAAGGGCCGCATGGATTCGGTGACGAACTCCAGTGCCGTACGGTCCGACAACAATCGCGAGGCGTCCACCTCACCGTTGTAGGGATTGATGGTTGCGGTCTGGAACATCAATGGGTACCAGCCGCGTCCGCCGACCTCCAGATGGCTGTAGGCATTGCCCGGCAGGCTGACGAAACTCGCTTCCAGCCCGGGAATTTGCTGCCGGGCGATCTCGATGGCTCGGTCCAGGTTCAATTGCGGTGGGGCAGCACCATCGGCCGACAGCGGCACACTTTCCCGGGCCACGACCGGGACGACCGGCGCGCTGGAGATGGAGATGCCGTTGTCGGCCAGCGTGGCTTCGATCAGGAACCAGGTGCCGGTCACGGAAATAACCGCGATGAACCAGATCGACCAGATGCCACTGAGCCGATGGAAATCGCCCCAGAAAATTCGCGCGCCGTGACGGATACGCAAGGTCGGGCGCAGGAAGCCTTTCCAGAAGCGTTTGTAGACGACAAGCCCGGTTACCAGTGATGCGAGCATCGGCAAGCCGAGGAAGGAAACCAGGTACCAGCCCCAGCTGTAGCCGTTGGTGAACGGCACCAGCCACCAGCCATGCAGGGCGCGGGTGAAGCCTCTGAAGTTGAACGCCGGGGCCGATCCCTGGATGACGCCGCTGTAGGGATTGACGTAGACAGTGTCGGGGCGCCCGTCGGGGTAGGTGACCTTGGCTTCAAGGGCAAAATGCGACTCATCCGGGCGAACGAGGCTTTGCACTTGTGTCAGCGGCTGGGCTTGCTTGATGGCAGCCATGACCTGGTCGTAGCTAAGCAACGAGGCGTCATCGCTGGGCTTGCTGGCGCGCATCTCAGGATTGGCCAGCCAGACGATCTCCTGGCTGACCACGGCCAGGGTGCCGGTGACACAAACGATGAGCACGAAAAACCAGATGGGCAACGCCAGCCAGCTATGGATCAGGAACCAGAGTTTGGAGCGGGACTTCTTCGACATGATTGAACGTCTTGATTCGATGAAAGGTTCCGTGTCACGGGCTTCGCAACACCCTGAACCCTGGAAAAGCGGGCCGTGGCTTTTGCCGACGCGGCCTGCTGCATCTAACTAAGACGAACCAGCAACTCAAATCCTGAAAGGGAGAATGAAAGAAAATGTTTCGCGTTCGCGCTAGGGCGTCCTTTTGTGACGAGGGGGCAAGCCCCCTCGCCAGGATCAACGCTACCTTTTAACGCGCGTCAGTCTTGCTGGAACATTTCCCGGGCACGCTGCTCGATCTGTTCCTGAGTCAGGTCCTCCTTGCGCGTTGCCAGGAACCACAAATGCCCGTAAGGATCTTTCAAAGTGCCGGAGCGATCACCGTAGAACTGATCCTTGACCTCGGAAATCACGCTGCCTCCGGCCTCGATCGCCTGGGCGAATGCGCTGTCCACGTCGTTGACGTATAAATGCAGGCCTACCGACGGCGAGCGATCCGGATTGCTCAGCGGGCCTTGGTCGCAAGGGGTGCCAAGCATGATCGGGCAATCGCCGATCCGCAGTTCGGCATGGCCGATGCCGCCGTCGGGCATGCTCAGGCGCATGACTTCGGTTGCGTTGAAGGCTTTCTTGTAGAAATCGATGGCTTCGGCGGCTTTCTGGATGCCCAGATAAGGCGTGATGCTGTGATAACCATCAGGAATGGCTTTGACGCCCATGACGTTTCTCCTTGTTGTTATGGGAGGACGACTTTCGTCGATTTTCGCTCACCCACTATAGAACGCCGCCCATGGGAGGGCTCACGCCCCGACGAACGTTTCACGGCTCGTCCAACAAATGCGCCCCCGGTCCTCGCTTGCCAAGCACGTCGCCCTGATTGCGCAACGGGCAATTTTCCATCGAGAGGCAACCGCAGCCGATGCAGCCGTTCAGCCGGTCGCGCAGGGCGATGAGTTGATTGATGCGCTCATCCAGATTTCGGCTCCATTGTGCCGATAAGGTCTTCCAGTCGGCTGCTGTCGGGGCGCGATTCTGCGGCAGATTCTTCAGCGCTTCGCCAATCTCCGCCAGGGGAATGCCCAGGCGCTGGGCGACCTTGATCAGCGCCACGCGCCGCAGGACTTCTCGGGGGTAGCGACGTTGATTGCCCAGGTTGCGAGTACTTTTGATCAGCCCCTTGGTTTCATAGAAATGCAGCGCCGTGACCGCCACACCGCTGCGAGCGGCGACTTGGCCGACGGTGAGCTCCTTGTGAAGGTTTATGGGCGTTGTCATTCCAATCACCGCTTGACCTTGACTTAACTAGAGGTTTTACCCTGCTGGCCTTCGGATCGCAAGATTCGCCTTACCTCAACGGGGGACCTTTCATGCAATCGCCAATCAGCTTCTCGCATTTGATTGAATTCGACATCGAGCCTCAAAGGCAGCTGGCGCTGGTGACCGCCCTGACAGAACAGACCGAGCGCCTGGCGCGGGATTTTCCGGGCTTTCTCAGCGCCAGTATCCAGGCCAGCGAGGACGGCCGACGGGTGCTCAACTGCTTGCAATGGCAAACCCGCGAAGCAGGAGAAGCGGCATTTCGAAGTGTTGAAAATGGCGAGGAAAATTTCTGGCGGCTGATCCAGAAGCATCGGGCTAAAGCGGTGACGTTCGGCTCTTTTCAGGTACTGCGCAACATCGAGCGCAGCTTGGACGGTGCTTTGCATTGTCCGTGGGTCAACCCAGCGCAACGGGGGATCCGAGAGGGCGATACCCACTATCAAAAGCGTTGATTTCTGCCGTTCCATGCCGGCGGGTAGCCTTTGTTCATCGCCCAACTTCAGAACATCGGACACCCGCCATGAACCGTATCCTTGCTGTCTTGCTGCTGTTGACTGCCTCCGTATTGAGCGGTTGCGCCTCGTCGTCTCCGGAGCTGCGTCCGTACACCGCCGAGGAAACCCGCGAGCTGGCCCTCGAAGCCTTGAATCGCCGGGGCCTTTCGTTCGAGGAGTATCACGCCAAGAAAGCCGAATTGCTCGGCCCATCGCAGAAAAACGTCGGCTTCGATGAGCGAGGCGAAATGAACGCTGAACAGGCCGTCCAATTGCCTGGCCGGTCAAGCTGAAGGACTGTACCGCTCGAAGTTTTGCCTAACTGTCCATGGGCGTGTGCCGGGACGTGGGGTAGGGTCATCACCTGACTGCCTCGACGGATTGACCTGCCATGACCCTCTCGCTTGACCTGCTGCTGGGCTTCGCCCTGTTTGCCCTGGTGACCTCGATCACACCTGGCCCCAACAACACGATGTTGCTGGCCTCGGGTGTCAATTTTGGTTTCAACCGTACCATCCCTCACATGCTGGGTATCACCTGCGGGTTCTTTTCCCTGGTGCTCGCGGTGGGCCTTGGCCTGGGCGCGGTGTTCCAGGCTTATCCGCTGCTTTACACCCTGTTGCGCTATGTCGGCGCGGCATACCTGATGTACCTGGCATGGAAAATCGCGCATTCCGGTCCTGTCTCGGACAGCGCAGCGGGCAACAACAAGCCAATCAGTTATTGGGGCGCGGCGGCGTTCCAATGGGTCAACCCCAAGGCCTGGATCATGGCCATCGGGGCCATCAGCACCTATACACCCCTACAAGGCTACTTTTTCAATGTGTTGGTGATCGCGGCGGTATTCGCCCTCATCAACCTGCCAAGCGTCAGCCTGTGGGTGGTCTGCGGCAGCCTGTTGCGCAACCTGCTACGCGATCGCCGATGGTTGCGCCTGTTCAACTGGGGCATGGCGCTGCTGCTGGTGGCATCGCTGTATCCGTTGTTGGTGGAAAGCATGAGTTGAGGGCTGAGCTTCGACGCGATGCCTGCTAAGCTCGCTGTTTCCAGGAGCGTTCCTACGCACTTTTAAATGAAGTCCGACTTCCTTTAAGGTCTTGATCAGGTAAAGCTTGTCTCGAACCCAACGAGGGCACCCTGGTCCCGGAACAGGCTCTGCGAGTTTTCTTATGAATAAGCGTCCTTTGTATTTTGATTATGCCGCCACCACACCGGTGGATGAGCGGGTCATCCAGGTCATGGTCCAATGCCTGGGTTTTGATGGCAATTTTGGCAATCCAGCCTCCAGCTCCCATGCCTTCGGCCAGGAGGCTCGACGTGCCGTGGAGCAGGCGCGCCGGCAGGTGGCCCAACTCGTCGGGGCCCAAGCCGGACAAATCGTCTGGACGTCCGGGGCTACCGAATCCAACAACCTGGCAATCAAGGGCGTGGCCCAGGCGCGCGGCGTGCGCGAGGGGCACCTGGTGACCAGCCTGATCGAGCACAAGGCGGTTCTCGATACCGTCAAGCAATTGGAGGAGGGCGGTGTCGCGGTGACTTGGCTGGCGCCGGATGCCGATGGCCTGATCACCCCGCAAGCGGTTCGCGAGGCGCTGCGCGAAGATACGTTCCTGGTGTCGCTGATGCTGGTGAACAACGAGTTGGGCACCGTCAACGACGCCGTTGCCATCGGTGAGATCGTTCGCGAGCATGGCGCGCTCTTCCATATGGACGCGGCCCAGGGTGCGGGGAAAGTGAGTATCGACCTGGCCCGGTGGCCGGTGGACCTGATGTCTTTTTCCGCGCACAAAATCTACGGCCCCAAGGGCATCGGTGCACTTTATGTCGGTGACCGCGCGCGGCCGCGCCTGTCGGCGCAGATCCACGGCGGAGGCCATGAAGGTGGGTTGCGTTCCGGTACCCTGGCGACCCATCAGATTGCAGCCATGGGTGCGGCGTTCGAGCTGGCGGCGCAGTCGTTTGACGAGGAACTCGCCCATATCGCCCGGTTGCGCAATCGTTTGCTTGAGCCGCTGTTGGCATTGCCCGGCGTATGTATCAATGGCAGCGCCACCCAGCGCATTGCGCATACGCTGAGCCTGACTTTCAACGAAGGCGAGTTCAATCCAGCCGCGCTGGGCGCTTCGATTGCTTTTTCCGCCACATCGGCCTGCAACTCGGCGAATAACGCCCCTTCCCACGTACTGTTGGCCCTCGGGCACGACGAACGGGCGGCGAGCCGCACCATTCGCTTGAGCCTGGGACGTTTCACCCATGAACAAGACATCGACGAGGCGGTGCGGTTGATCAAGGCGGCCTGTGCCGCTGCGCCAGCATTCTGGGCGACACCCACCTGAGCCGAACCTATTCGGCATCGAACAACAATATTGATTAGCAGGAGTGATGATGAGTACCCAGCCTTTGACCCCAGGACAGGTTCCGCAGCGCCTGGCTCGAATCCGCCAATTGATGAGCGACGAGGGCATCCACGCATTGCTGGTGCCTTCGGCCGACCCGCATCTCTCGGAGTACCTGCCGGGCTACTGGCAAGGGCGCCAGTGGTTGTCCGGTTTCCATGGCTCGGTTGGAACCTTGATCGTCACTGCGGGTTTTGCCGGGGTTTGGGCTGACAGCCGTTATTGGGAGCAGGCTACCAAGGAGCTGGAGGGCAGTGGTATCGAGCTGGTCAAGCTTGTTCCGGGTCAGCCCGGCCCGCTGGATTGGCTCGGCGAACAGACACCCGAGGGAAGCGTGGTTGCGGTTGACGGTGCGGTGATGGCCGTAGCATCGGCGCGAACCCTGAGCAGCAAGCTTGAGTCTCGCGGTGCGCGGCTGCGTACCGACATCGACCTGCTACAGAAGGTTTGGAGCGATCGCCCAGGCCTGCCTGATCAACCCGTCTACGCCCACCTGCCACCGCAAGCGACGGTCAGCCGTGTGGAGAAGCTCGCGAAGCTGCGCGAATCCCTCAAGGAACGTGGCGCCGATTGGCATTTCATCGCCACCCTTGATGACATTGCCTGGCTGTTCAACTTGCGTGGCGCGGATGTGTCCTTCAATCCTGTGTTCGTTTCCTTTGCCTTGATCAGTCAGCAACAAGCAACGCTCTTCGTGGCTTTGGACAAAGTTGACGCACCGCTGCGCGCGGTTCTTGAACGGGATGGCGTGACGCTACGGGACTACAGCGAGGCTGGCGCAGCGCTGCGTGAAGTGCCCAATGGCATGAGCCTGCAGATCGATCCGGCGCGGGTCACGGTCGGCTTGCTGGATAATCTTGGCAGCGGTGTGAAGTTGATCGAAGGACTCAATCCCACGACGTTGGCAAAATCGCGCAAGAGCTTGGCGGATGCCGAACATATCCGTAAGGCCATGGAGCAGGACGGGGCGGCGCTCTGTGAGTTTTTTGCCTGGCTGGAAAGTGCCTGGGGGCGCGAACGCATCACCGAGCTGACCATCGATGAGCACCTCACCGCAGCCCGAAAGCGTCGGCCGGACTTTGTTTCCTTGAGCTTCAATACCATCGCTGCATTCAATGCCAATGGTGCGATGCCTCATTACCACGCCACGGAAGAGGCGCACGCCGTTATCGAAGGCGATGGCTTGCTGTTGATCGATTCGGGTGGGCAATATCTCGGCGGAACCACGGACATCACCCGCATGGTGCCGGTCGGAACGCCAACGTCAGAGCAGAAGCGTGATTGCACCCGAGTGCTCAAGGGCGTGATTGCCTTGTCCCGGGCCAGATTTCCCCAGGGCATTCTGTCGCCTTTGCTGGATGCTATCGCCCGCGCGCCGATCTGGGCCGAGCAGGTGGATTATGGTCATGGCACGGGTCATGGGGTCGGTTATTTCCTCAATGTCCATGAAGGGCCGCAGGTCATTGCCTATCAGGCCGCCGCTGCGCCACAAACCGCGATGCAGCCAGGGATGATCACGTCGATTGAGCCGGGCACCTATCGTCCAGGTCGCTGGGGCGTGCGCATCGAGAACCTTGTCATCAATCGCGAGGCGGGCAGCAGCGAGTTTGGCGCGTTCCTGGAATTCGAAACGCTCACGCTGTGCCCGATCGACACCCGCTGCCTGGAGCCGTCTCTACTGACCCAGGATGAAAAAGACTGGTTCAACGCTTACCACGCCGAGGTTCGGCGTCGATTGAGCCCATTGCTGGAAGGCGACGCGCTGCAATGGCTGAACACGCGAACGGCGGCCATCTGACGCGAAGGATCAGGCTAGGGCTTCACGGACGAAGTCCAGTCGATCCTGCCCGAAGAACAGCTCATTGCCGACAAACATGCTCGGAGCGCCGAACACGCCCCGGCGAATGGCTTCTTCGGTCGTGCTTTTGAGCTGCTCCTTGACCAACTGATCGGTCGTCAGGGCGAGTACATATTCAGGGTCGAAACCACCTTCGCTCAGGACCACCGCGACGGTTGCTGGATCATTGAGGTTGCGCGCGTTTACCCACAGCGCACGGAACAGGCAATCAATAAAAGACTGGAAACGGTCGGGTTGATGCAATTGCATGCCGGTCACGGCACGCATCAGCAGCAGCGTATTGATTGGGAAGTGAGGGTTGAGCTTGAACTCGACACCGTAGCGCTTGGCGAAACGACTCAAGTCCTGAAATAGATAGGGGCCCTTGGCTGGCACGGTAACGGGGGATGCATTACCCGTTGCCTTGAAGACGCCACCGAGCAACATGGGACGGTAAAGCAGCGCACTGCCAGCTTGCGCGCAAAGCGTGGGCAACTGGGTATAGGCCAGATAGGTGGTCGGGCTGCCGAGATCGAAGAAAAATTCCACTGATTTGTTCATGGGCATTGCTCTCTTATTGGTAGGAGGTGGCTTACCAGCGTTCGCTCCACGGGCGCAGGTCCAGCTCGAATGTCCAGGCGTCACGGGGTTGGGTGTGCAGGTACCAATAATTTTCGGCAATGTGTTCAGGATCGAGGATGCCATCCTCATTCTTGGTTGCGTATTTTTCCGGAAAGTTGTCGCGGATGAAGTCTGTGTCGATGGCGCCATCCACCACCACGTGGGCGACGTGAATATTCATTGGTCCCAATTCGCGCGCCATGCTCTGGGCCAACGCGCGAATGCCATGTTTGGCTCCCGCAAATGCTGCGAATCCGGATGCTCCGCGCAACCCCGCCGTAGCCCCGGTAAACAGGATCGTCCCGCGGCGACGCGTGGCCATCCGCTTGGCCACTTCCCGGGCATTGAGAAAACCCGAGAAGCAAGCCATCTCCCAAATCTTGAAATACTTGCGTGCGGTCTCCTCAAGGATGCTACAGGGCACATTCGCGCCAATATTAAAGACAAAGGCTTCGATCGGACCGATCTGATTCTCGATCTGCTCAATCAGCGCGATGACATCTTCTTCCCTACGTGCGTCGCAGGCAAAACCATGAGCTTCCCCGCCTTGGGCCCTTATATCGTCGACCAATGGCGCGAGCTTGTCGGCACTTCGACGCGTAACGCAGGCCACGAAACCTTCCCGGGCGAAACGCCTGGCGATCGCGCCACCCGTGGCGTCGCCGGCACCTACAACCAGTACGACCTTCTTATTATCCATGGTCAGCTCCATTGCTAAACGATCGTTAACTAAACGGACGTTATGCTAAGATCCGGCCAGCGTCAAGGTGATGATCAAGAGGCAAGACAATGCGTTATTCGGCCAGTCACAAGATGGAAACCCGCGAGAAATTGCTCGCCAGTAGTGCCGTATCGGCCAAGACGTCAGGTTTTTCGACGGTAGGGGTTGATGGCCTCATGAAGGCGATCGGGTTGAGCGGCGGGGCGTTTTATAGTCACTTTTCGTCCAAGGACGAGCTTTTCAAGGCTATCGTCGAGCGAGAGCTGGCTCATAGCCTGGATCGTTTGAGTGGTGATGGGGTCATGGACTCAGTGAAGCTCGATCGTTGTCTCAAGCAATATTTGAGCATGAGTCATGTCGAGCATCCGGAGGCGGGGTGTGCCTTGCCGGTATTGGGCGCTGAAATTGCACGTTCGGATATGCAGGTGCGCGAGGCAGCGCAAACGTGGATCTGTCGTTTGCATGACGGCTGGGCAAAAGTGTTGGGTAGCGATAGCTTGGCCTGGGCGATCCTGTCGCAATGCGTTGGGGCGCTTGTCGTCGCCCGCATGCTCGTCACGCCGGAAGTCCAGCGTGATGTTCTCAAATCCAGTCATGGGGAAATCAGCCGTCGGCTGGCTGAACGGCAATCAGACTGACTCACCGCTATTTGCAGATCACGATCATGCTGCGACTGGTGTAGCCGGCTGGGTTGAGTCCGAAAGGATAATCTCCCGGCTCCTCGACGGCATCGCCCGATTTGGCGATGACCTTGTAGTTTTTTGGGGCGCATGAGTTCGCGGCGGTGGCGGCGCACTGGTCCCAGGATGACGTCAGGCCGGAACAATTGATGTGCAGGCCTTTTTTACCACGCTTGATTTCGGTTTTCGATGTCGCTGCGCAGCCAGCAATTGCAAGTACCGCGATCAGTATCAGAATTCGTTTCATTCCCGTCCTTATGCCGTCGCGGATCTTTTGCCTGCGTACGGCTGCTTTCGCTTTGGTCTTAAGCGTACATGACGTCCTTGTATGAAAAAATTCCATGCCGACCATTAGGTTACGGCTCTAAACATGGCCTAAATACGCGGCAAATACCAGAGCTACGTAAAAAGCTGCTCAATCTGCTGCAATGGCCGGCTTTGCGGTCTCCCCCATGGTCACCGTCGCGCCGATCGACGCGAGAATAATGCAAGTAATGGCAGCCCATTGGGACAGTGAAAGGTATTCGTGAAGGAATATCAGTCCTGACAACGCACCGACCGCGGGCTCTACGCTCATCAGGGTCCCGAAGGTACGGGCTGGAATGCAGGTCAGGGCAATCATTTCCAAGGTATAAGGCAGGGCAGTGGACAGGATGGCGACACCCATGGCGATTGGAATCAGGCTTGGTGTCAGCAGTGTGGCCCCGGCGTGAACGATGCCAACAGGGGCTACAAATAGCGCAGCGATCATGACCCCCAAAGCTGCGGTCTGCACGCCATTGTCCGCTCCAGCTTTCTGGCCAAACAGGATGTACAGCGCCCAACAAACTCCGGCGCCCAGGGCATAGGCGGCACCGATCAGGTCGATGCCGGTGCTGGTGGCCCCTGAGGGTATAAGCAGCAACAAGCCAATCACCGCCAGGGCAATCCAGAGAAAATCAATCGCTCGACGTGACGCGTAGATAGCGACCGCCAGGGGGCCGGTGAATTCCAGTGCCACGGCAATGCCCAGTGGAACGGTGCGCAGTGACATATAGAAGAGGAAATTCATTCCACCCAGAGCCATTCCGTAGATCACTACGGTGCGCAAGGATTGGGCGGTGAGCTTGGCTCTCCAGGGACGTAGCAGCAACAGCATGATGATGCTGGCGAAAATGAGGCGCAGCGTCGTGGTGCCCTGTGCGCCCACTATCGGGAACATGCTCTTGGCGAGTGACGCGCCGGACTGGATCGATGCCATGGCGATCAGTAGCAGGGCAACCGGGTATAGGGAGGTTGCCAGGCTGCGATTTGGTGGGGTCATTACGAGGTTTCATCCATTGCGAAGGCTGGAGAAGCGGTTTTTGAGCAATATAGTGCGCATTTCAAGCAGCGCAGTCTATATATAAGACGGGCTTGGACCGTTTCGGCCAGAAAAATGGAGAAAGAGAAAATAACGGTTGACGGCAGATTCCAGGTGTCTATAATTCGCCCCACTTCCGGCGCAGTCGAAACGGAAAACTCCTTGATTTTCAATGAGTTAAGTAGGTTTAGATAGGCCGGGCGCTTCAGTTCATCGAAGCGCTGAAGGAGTTGATGGGGCGGTGTTGTTTGGCCCTATCGGCGATTCGATCTTCTCGGTCGAAAGCGGTGAAAAAGAGGTGTTGACAGCAGCGAGTAACGCTGTAGAATTCGCCTCCCGCTAACGAGAGATCGAAAGCGCAAGTGGTTGAAGTTGTTAAGGATTTCCAAGCGAAACTTTGAAAACTTCTTAAAATAACCGCTTGACAGATACACGGGGCGCTGTAGAATGCGCGCCTCGGTTGAGACGAAAGGCTCAACCCACCGCTCTTTAACAACTGAATCAAGCAATTCGTGTGGGTGCTTGTGGAGTCAGACTGCTAGTCAACAGATTATCAGCATCACAAGTTACTCCGCGAGAAATCAAAGATGTAACCAACGATTGCTGAGCCAAGTTTAGGGTTTTCTCAAAACCCAAAGATGTTTGAACTGAAGAGTTTGATCATGGCTCAGATTGAACGCTGGCGGCAGGCCTAACACATGCAAGTCGAGCGGTAGAGAGGTGCTTGCACCTCTTGAGAGCGGCGGACGGGTGAGTAATGCCTAGGAATCTGCCTGGTAGTGGGGGATAACGCTCGGAAACGGACGCTAATACCGCATACGTCCTACGGGAGAAAGCAGGGGACCTTCGGGCCTTGCGCTATCAGATGAGCCTAGGTCGGATTAGCTAGTTGGTGAGGTAATGGCTCACCAAGGCGACGATCCGTAACTGGTCTGAGAGGATGATCAGTCACACTGGAACTGAGACACGGTCCAGACTCCTACGGGAGGCAGCAGTGGGGAATATTGGACAATGGGCGAAAGCCTGATCCAGCCATGCCGCGTGTGTGAAGAAGGTCTTCGGATTGTAAAGCACTTTAAGTTGGGAGGAAGGGCATTAACCTAATACGTTAGTGTTTTGACGTTACCGACAGAATAAGCACCGGCTAACTCTGTGCCAGCAGCCGCGGTAATACAGAGGGTGCAAGCGTTAATCGGAATTACTGGGCGTAAAGCGCGCGTAGGTGGTTCGTTAAGTTGGATGTGAAATCCCCGGGCTCAACCTGGGAACTGCATTCAAAACTGTCGAGCTAGAGTATGGTAGAGGGTGGTGGAATTTCCTGTGTAGCGGTGAAATGCGTAGATATAGGAAGGAACACCAGTGGCGAAGGCGACCACCTGGACTGATACTGACACTGAGGTGCGAAAGCGTGGGGAGCAAACAGGATTAGATACCCTGGTAGTCCACGCCGTAAACGATGTCAACTAGCCGTTGGGAGCCTTGAGCTCTTAGTGGCGCAGCTAACGCATTAAGTTGACCGCCTGGGGAGTACGGCCGCAAGGTTAAAACTCAAATGAATTGACGGGGGCCCGCACAAGCGGTGGAGCATGTGGTTTAATTCGAAGCAACGCGAAGAACCTTACCAGGCCTTGACATCCAATGAACTTTCCAGAGATGGATTGGTGCCTTCGGGAACATTGAGACAGGTGCTGCATGGCTGTCGTCAGCTCGTGTCGTGAGATGTTGGGTTAAGTCCCGTAACGAGCGCAACCCTTGTCCTTAGTTACCAGCACGTTATGGTGGGCACTCTAAGGAGACTGCCGGTGACAAACCGGAGGAAGGTGGGGATGACGTCAAGTCATCATGGCCCTTACGGCCTGGGCTACACACGTGCTACAATGGTCGGTACAGAGGGTTGCCAAGCCGCGAGGTGGAGCTAATCCCACAAAACCGATCGTAGTCCGGATCGCAGTCTGCAACTCGACTGCGTGAAGTCGGAATCGCTAGTAATCGCGAATCAGAATGTCGCGGTGAATACGTTCCCGGGCCTTGTACACACCGCCCGTCACACCATGGGAGTGGGTTGCACCAGAAGTAGCTAGTCTAACCTTCGGGGGGACGGTTACCACGGTGTGATTCATGACTGGGGTGAAGTCGTAACAAGGTAGCCGTAGGGGAACCTGCGGCTGGATCACCTCCTTAATCGACGACCGCAGCTGCTCCATGAGCTCCCACACGAATTGCTTGATTCATTGAAGAAGACGATAGAAGCAGCTTTAAGCTCCAAGCTGATAGCTCACAGCTAACAGTTACAAGCTCGAAATTGGGTCTGTAGCTCAGTTGGTTAGAGCGCACCCCTGATAAGGGTGAGGTCGGCAGTTCGAATCTGCCCAGACCCACCAATTTTGTAATGGGGCCATAGCTCAGCTGGGAGAGCGCCTGCCTTGCACGCAGGAGGTCAGCGGTTCGATCCCGCTTGGCTCCACCATAAACTGCTTCTGAAAGCTTAGAAATGAGCATTCCATCAAGGTGATGATGAATGTTGATTTCTAGTCTTTTGATTAGATCGTTCTTTAAAAATTTGGGTATGTGATAGAAAGATAGACTGAACGTTACTTTCACTGGTAACGGATCAGGCTAAGGTAAAATTTGTGAGTTCTCTTAGTTGAGAAATTCGAATTTTCGGCGAATGTCGTCTTCACAGTATAACCAGATTGCTTGGGGTTATATGGTCAAGTGAAGAAGCGCATACGGTGGATGCCTTGGCAGTCAGAGGCGATGAAAGACGTGGTAGCCTGCGAAAAGCTTCGGGGAGTCGGCAAACAGACTTTGATCCGGAGGTGTCTGAATGGGGGAACCCAGCCATCATAAGATGGTTATCTTGTACTGAATACATAGGTGCAAGAGGCGAACCAGGGGAACTGAAACATCTAAGTACCCTGAGGAAAAGAAATCAACCGAGATTCCCTTAGTAGTGGCGAGCGAACGGGGACTAGCCCTTAAGCTTCTTTGATTTTAGCGGAACGCTCTGGAAAGTGCGGCCATAGTGGGTGATAGCCCTGTACGCGAAAGGATCTTAGAAGTGAAATCGAGTAGGACGGAGCACGAGAAACTTTGTCTGAATATGGGGGGACCATCCTCCAAGGCTAAATACTACTGACTGACCGATAGTGAACTAGTACCGTGAGGGAAAGGCGAAAAGAACCCCGGAGAGGGGAGTGAAATAGATCCTGAAACCGTATGCGTACAAGCAGTGGGAGCCCACTTTGTTGGGTGACTGCGTACCTTTTGTATAATGGGTCAGCGACTTATTTTCAGTGGCGAGCTTAACCGAATAGGGGAGGCGTAGCGAAAGCGAGTCTTAATAGGGCGTCTAGTCGCTGGGAATAGACCCGAAACCGGGCGATCTATCCATGGGCAGGTTGAAGGTTAGGTAACACTGACTGGAGGACCGAACCGACTACCGTTGAAAAGTTAGCGGATGACCTGTGGATCGGAGTGAAAGGCTAATCAAGCTCGGAGATAGCTGGTTCTCCTCGAAAGCTATTTAGGTAGCGCCTCATGTATCACTGTAGGGGGTAGAGCACTGTTTCGGCTAGGGGGTCATCCCGACTTACCAAACCGATGCAAACTCCGAATACCTACAAGTGCCGAGCATGGGAGACACACGGCGGGTGCTAACGTCCGTCGTGAAAAGGGAAACAACCCAGACCGTCAGCTAAGGTCCCAAAGTTATGGTTAAGTGGGAAACGATGTGGGAAGGCTTAGACAGCTAGGAGGTTGGCTTAGAAGCAGCCACCCTTTAAAGAAAGCGTAATAGCTCACTAGTCGAGTCGGCCTGCGCGGAAGATGTAACGGGGCTCAAACCATACACCGAAGCTACGGGTATCACGCAAGTGATGCGGTAGAGGAGCGTTCTGTAAGCCTGTGAAGGTGAGTTGAGAAGCTTGCTGGAGGTATCAGAAGTGCGAATGCTGACATGAGTAACGACAATGGGTGTGAAAAACACCCACGCCGAAAGACCAAGGTTTCCTGCGCAACGTTAATCGACGCAGGGTTAGTCGGTCCCTAAGGCGAGGCTGAAAAGCGTAGTCGATGGAAAACAGGTTAATATTCCTGTACTTCTGGTTATTGCGATGGAGGGACGGAGAAGGCTAGGCCAGCTTGGCGTTGGTTGTCCAAGTTTAAGGTGGTAGGCTGGGATCTTAGGTAAATCCGGGATCTCAAGGCCGAGAGCTGATGACGAGTTACCCTTTGGGTGACGAAGTGGTTGATGCCATGCTTCCAAGAAAAGCTTCTAAGCTTCAGGTAACCAGGAACCGTACCCCAAACCGACACAGGTGGTTGGGTAGAGAATACCAAGGCGCTTGAGAGAACTCGGGTGAAGGAACTAGGCAAAATGGCACCGTAACTTCGGGAGAAGGTGCGCCGGTGAGGGTGAAGCACTTGCTGCGTAAGCCCACGCCGGTCGAAGATACCAGGCCGCTGCGACTGTTTATTAAAAACACAGCACTCTGCAAACACGAAAGTGGACGTATAGGGTGTGACGCCTGCCCGGTGCCGGAAGGTTAATTGATGGGGTTAGCTAACGCGAAGCTCTTGATCGAAGCCCCGGTAAACGGCGGCCGTAACTATAACGGTCCTAAGGTAGCGAAATTCCTTGTCGGGTAAGTTCCGACCTGCACGAATGGCGTAACGATGGCGGCGCTGTCTCCACCCGAGACTCAGTGAAATTGAAATCGCTGTGAAGATGCAGTGTATCCGCGGCTAGACGGAAAGACCCCGTGAACCTTTACTATAGCTTTGCACTGGACTTTGAATTTGCTTGTGTAGGATAGGTGGGAGGCTTTGAAGCGTGGACGCCAGTCTGCGTGGAGCCATCCTTGAAATACCACCCTGGCAACTTTGAGGTTCTAACTCAGGTCCGTTATCCGGATCGAGGACAGTGTATGGTGGGTAGTTTGACTGGGGCGGTCTCCTCCTAAAGAGTAACGGAGGAGTACGAAGGTGCGCTCAGACCGGTCGGAAATCGGTCGTAGAGTATAAAGGCAAAAGCGCGCTTGACTGCGAGACAGACACGTCGAGCAGGTACGAAAGTAGGTCTTAGTGATCCGGTGGTTCTGTATGGAAGGGCCATCGCTCAACGGATAAAAGGTACTCCGGGGATAACAGGCTGATACCGCCCAAGAGTTCATATCGACGGCGGTGTTTGGCACCTCGATGTCGGCTCATCACATCCTGGGGCTGAAGCCGGTCCCAAGGGTATGGCTGTTCGCCATTTAAAGTGGTACGCGAGCTGGGTTTAGAACGTCGTGAGACAGTTCGGTCCCTATCTGCCGTGGACGTTTGAGATTTGAGAGGGGCTGCTCCTAGTACGAGAGGACCGGAGTGGACGAACCTCTGGTGTTCCGGTTGTCACGCCAGTGGCATTGCCGGGTAGCTATGTTCGGAAAAGATAACCGCTGAAAGCATCTAAGCGGGAAACTTGCCTCAAGATGAGATCTCACTGGGACCTTGAGTCCCCTGAAGGGCCGTCGAAGACTACGACGTTGATAGGCAGGGTGTGTAAGCGCTGTGAGGCGTTGAGCTAACCTGTACTAATTGCCCGTGAGGCTTGACCATATAACACCCAAGCAATCTGTAGACTCGAAAGAGGCCAGATTGCGGTGTGTGAAGACGAGATGAACCGAAAGTTCGAGTCAAAACCCACAAACTATCGCATACCCATTCGCTGGAACGTGACCGCAAGGCACGCGCTGGCTACCGAATTTCTTGACGACCATAGAGCATTGGAACCACCTGATCCCATCCCGAACTCAGAAGTGAAACGATGCATCGCCGATGGTAGTGTGGGGTTTCCCCATGTGAGAGTAGGTCATCGTCAAGATTAAATTCCGAAACCCCTATCTGCTGATGCAGGTAGGGGTTTTGTTTTTGAGACAAAAAAAGGATGACCAGATCATCCCTTCAATATCTATCCATCAAGCCTCAGGTACCGGGCAGCTCAAGTCTCCTTCCTTGCACTTGAGGTAGGTCTTGAGCGCCTCGACCCGCGCCTTCGTCAGGTTTGTAATACATTCATTGTGAATCATGGGATAGACGCTACCGCCTTCGACGCCGGACGCGGAAAAGCTGCATTCAGCGTCACGGAATTCGATCCATGCACGCTGTGCCTTGACCAGCAACTGCTTGGCCTGGGCATTGTCCACCAGGCGTGCTGTGATTTGTTTATACAAGCTGTTCAGCTCTTTGTCGGCAGCTTTGTTCTCTTGGGCTGCGCACTGATTCATATCACCTTGAGTTGTGGCATTGGCGCATGCATCAGCCTGAACAGCGCCGATGAATAGCAGGGGAATCAGGGGCAGCAGCAAACGGGTGGACATTATCAATCTCTCCTTGGGGTAAAACCGGCGCGGGCGTGTACCCAAACAGTGGTCCGATACAACTTTCCGGTTGGACTCGTGGTCTTACAAGCCTACTGTTGAACACAGGAGGTGACCCCATGCATTTATCCGATCGTATAGAAAGAAAGATCTTACTCAAGGCGCCGCGTTCACAAGTCTGGCGAGCCTTGGCCAATGCCGAAGCCTTTGGCCAGTGGTTTGGCGTGAATCTGGAGGGTAAACGATTCGTTGCGGGGGAGCGGACCCAAGGGCAGATTACCTACCCGGGCTATGAGCACCTTACTTGGGACGTGGCGGTGGAGCGGGTCGAGCCGGAGCGGGTATTTTCGTTTCGTTGGCATCCTTACGCCATCGAGCCAGAGACGGACTATTCTTCGGAGTCCGAGACGCGCGTGCAATTTGAGCTTGAGGATATGAATGGCGGCACCCTGCTGAAGGTAGTGGAGTCGGGATTCAACGATATCCCCGAGGCGCGCCGACTCAAGGCCTTTCGGATGGACAGTCGTGGCTGGGATGAGCAAATGGCTAATATTGAAGAGTTCTTGAACAGGGCCTGAATCCGAGGTTGATGTTCTTCGGCAGGGCGTGAGAGACGGTAGTGTCCCAACGGTCCCCTTAAGACGCTAAGGGTTTACGGAGGGGTGGGTATGGCGAATGTCTTACACGCGATGGTTGCTATCTCTTCTATTCCACTTTGGATCCGAGGCGTATTCTGACCCCATCCACTGAAGCACAGGGAGTGCTCAGGATCATGGATGATCGGCCTTGCAAGGAAAGCTATCGACAGGGAGTCGTAATGGTCTTGGAAAAACCCGCTTCGGCGGGTTTTTTTTCGCCTGTGAAAAAGTAATGTCTATTAGCTGGGCGTCTGGCCATTGCTCGTCGTAGCCCCGACGTTGTCTTGCTGCAAGGGGGCGGAGCAGGGACGAGGCGCGCGGGGAGGATTTCGAAACTGCCTCGAGTTGGCCTAATCCTGGTTGCACGCAGGATCAGGCGCTGCTGACCTGCAATGCCATGGCGCGTAGGCGGGCGATGTCCTTGCTCGGGGAGGCGCCGAATAGACGGCTGTATTCACGGCTGAATTGTGAAGGGCTTTCATAGCCCATCTTGTAGCCGATTGACGAAACGTCGCTGTTTTCGGCCAATAACAGTCGTCGCGCCTCCTGCAGGCGCAACTGTTTCTGATATTGCAGCGGACTCATGGCGGTCACGGCTTTGAAGCGGTGGTGAAGCGCCGAGGGACTGAGATTGATCATTTGCGCCAGGCTGTCGATGCTCAACGGTTCGGCATAATGCGTATTGAGCCACTCGATGGCGCGACTGATGCGGTGGGTCTGGGTGTCAGGAATGGCGATCTCATGCAGTCGCCGGCCTTGGGCTCCCCGCAGCAGTCGATAGAAAATCTCCTGCTGGGCCAAGGGCGCGAGGGTGGCGATGTCGTCCGGGCTGTCGAGCAGCCGCAGCAAACGCAACATTGCATCGAGCAGGGGTTCATCGATGCGGTCCAGGAACAATCCGCGATCGGATTTTTCGGTCGGTACGCCGATGGGACTGGCATCGGCGATCAAGCGACAGATCTGTGCCGGATCGATGTCCAGGCGTATGCACAGGTACGGTTGCTCGGGAGTGGCTTCAATCACTTGGCCGGCCAATGGCAATGTCACCGAGACCACCAGATAATTAAGCGGGTCATAAACGTAGCGTTCATGTGCCAGCGTGACTTCCTTGCGTCCTTGGACGATGACACACAGCCCTGGCTTATGCACAACGTGCAAGGCCTCGGTGGGTTGATCGCTGCGGATCAAATGCAAAGGCTCGATCGCCGTAGGATGCACGCCATATTCCGGTGCGAAGCGCTTCATCAGGTTTGCCAGCTCAGCGCGACGCAGGTCTACGCGGTCGTCAGGCGTGATGGTGATGGAGGGGGGTACCGACATGCCGATCAATCTCCCTGGCCCATTCAATGGATCGCCTAGTAAAGCCGATTGCCGCCGCGACGACCAGAGGCGTTATCGTTACAGGATCGTGCAAATGCGCAGGAGGATCCGGCTAACCGAGGCGTCGGATGAATCCCTAATCTGGACCTGTCAGAACGCTCCGATCAGGAGCCAACCTATCCAGACGAGGGGACCATCATGTCCGATATCCAAAACAAAGTCGTGGTCATCACCGGGGCCAGCAGTGGGATTGGCGAGGCGGCGGCGCGGTTGCTGGCGGCTCGGGGGGCTTGTGTAGTACTTGGAGCCCGGCGCGTGGACCGCTTGCAAACGCTCGTGCAGGAACTTGAGGTTGCCGGCCACAGGGCTGCCTGCAAAGCCGTGGACGTGGCCCGTCGTGACGACGTTCAGGGCCTGATCGATTTTGCCGTCGAAAAATTCGGCCGACTCGATGTGATCATCAATAACGCCGGCGTCATGCCCCTTTCCAAGCTCGAGGCCCTGAAAGTAGAGGAATGGGACCGGATGATCGACGTCAACATCCGTGGCGTGCTACACGGTATCGCCGCTGGCCTGCCATTGATGCAACGCCAGCGCAGCGGCCAGTTCATCAATATCGCCTCTATCGGGGCCTACGCGGTCAGCCCGACGGCGGCGGTGTACTGCGCCACGAAGTTTGCCGTGCGGGCAATTTCCGAGGGCCTGCGCCAAGAGGTGGGTGGAGACGTACGCGTGACCGTGATCTCCCCCGGCGTCACCGAGTCGGAACTGGCCGAGAGTATTTCCGACGAAGGCGGACGCGCCGAGATGCGCGAGTTCCGCAGGATTGCCATCCCCGCCGAGGCCATCGCTCGGGCCATTGCCTACGCCATTGAACAACCGGCGGACGTGGACGTCAGCGAACTGGTGGTGCGGCCCACGGCCAGCCCATACTGAGGCGTACCGGTCCGATGTCCGTTTCAGCCAGGTGAAAATACCCGCGTACCTGGCTGAAACTCTTCCGCTACACCCCCTCCAGCCGCGCAGCAGCCCGCTGGGTGATCTGTGAACGCACCCGGAGCGACTCCGCCGAGCGCCGGTTGGCCTCTTCCAGCACTTTTGCCGGCGCAGTGTCCGGACTCCCTGAGGCAAACGGGGGGGCGGGAGCATACTCAAGTTGCAATTGGACGAGCTCGGCGGTGTCCTGGTCGAACAGCTCTGCCGCCAGGGTCAAGGCAAAGTCGATGCCCGCCGTGATGCCACCCCCGGTAAACAGATTGCCATCGCGGACCACGCGGTCCTTGATGGGGATGGCGCCCAACGGTTGCAGCAGGCTGTGGAAGGCCCAATGGGTGGTGGCACGCTTGCCACGCAACAATCCCGCCGCGCCGAGTACCAGCGAGCCGGTGCATACCGAGGTGATGTACTTGGTGTGGGCTGCCTGGCGCTTGATGAAAGCCAGGGTCTGCTCGTCCTCCATCAACGGACCAACGCCGCTGCCGCCAGGCACGCAGATCACGTCGAGCGTCGGGCAGTCCTCGAACGTAGTGGTCGGCAGCAAGACCAGTCCGGTACTGGCGGTAACGGGCGCCAGGTCTTTCCAGATCAGGTGCACTTTCACATCGGGCAAGGAGGCCAGCACGTCATAAGGGCCGGTGAGGTCCAATTGCTGCACCTGGGGGAATAACAGAAAACCAATCTGCAATGTCATGTCGCTTTCTCCTGTGGATGATGCCCGAAGGGTGGACGGTTTCACTGTAGGCTCGTAGGATCTGGCGTATTCGCCAATCAGCCCACGAATCACGCCAATATGCCAAATACGCCGAAATCCATTCATGTGCTGGCCTTTGCCAACGTTCAGGTGCTGGACGTCACGGGGCCCTTGCAGGTATTCGCGTCGGCCAACGATCTGGTCCGTGGGCAAGGATTGCCGGTGCCGTATGCGCCGACCGTTGTCGCTGCCGGTGGCGGGGCGGTGATGTCGTCGGCGGGGTTGGCGCTGATGGCCGAGCCGCTCCCCGACGATGACAGCGACACGTTGCTGGTCGCCGGTGGTTGGGGCGTATACGAAGCCGCCAAGGATCCGGCCCTGGTGGCTTGGGTCAAACACCAAGGGATGCGCTCGCGAAGGGTCGCGTCAGTGTGTACCGGCGCGTTCCTGTTGGCGGCCAGTGGTTGGCTGGACGGGCGCCGGGTGGCGACTCACTGGACCCGCTGTGAACAACTGGCCAAGCAACACCCGCAATTGCAGGTCGAACCCAATCCGATTTTCATCAAGGACGGTCCAGTCTGGACGTCGGCCGGGGTCACGGCCGGGATCGACCTCGCATTGGCGCTGGTCGAAGAGGACCTGGGCCGGGCGATGGCCCTGGAGGTCGCGCGGCACTTGGTGGTCTTTCTCAAGCGTCCCGGCGGGCAATCGCAGTTCAGCGCTACCTTGGCGCTACAAAAACAGGGCGGTCGCTTCGATAAATTGCACGCCTGGATCGCCGAACACCTTACGCGGGACCTGGGCTTGTCGAGCCTGGCCGCTGAGGCGGGCATGAGTGAACGCAGTTTCGTCCGCCATTACCGCGCCGAAACCGGCCAGACCCCAGCCCGCGCCGTGGAACTGATCCGCGTCGAGACCGCCCGCCGGCTGCTTGCCGACAGCGCGGTGCCGGTCAAGCGCGTCGCCCTGCAATGTGGCTTCGGCAGCGAAGAAACCCTGCGCCGCAGCTTTTTGCGAGCCGTGGGCGTGACGCCCCAGGCCTATCGGGAGCGATTCAGCGCTCAAGCAGATCCAGTAACGCCTTGACCGTAGCCTCGGGGGCTTCCTGAGGAATGTTATGGCCGACGCCGGGCAGCACGCGGCGTTCATAGTGCCCAGTGAAATGCCCGGCATCTTCGTCGTGTCCGGACGGCGGTCCCACACCATCATCGGCCCCGCGCAGGGAAATGCTCGGCACGCTGATGGCCGGTTGCGCCGCCAGTTGCTCCTCCATCCACTCAAGGGTCGGATCTCCCGGCGCGTACATGAAGCGGTGGCGGTAGGAATGAATCACCACGTCGACAAAGTCCGGGTTCTCGAACGACGGGGCGGTAAGCGGATACAGCTCGGCGCCGCGTTCCCAGGTTGGCGACCAGAGGCGCCAGAGCAATTGGCACAGTTCACGCCGGTTCTGCGTCAGGCCTTCGACGCCCCGGGCGGTGTGAAAGTAATACTGGTACCACAGGCGATATTCATCTTCGGGACTCAGCGGTTGGGTCGAGCGAGGAATGTCCTGCACGATATAGCCGTCGCCTGCGACCAGGCAGCGCACGCGCTCCGGCCACAAGGCAGCAACGATGCACGCGGCGCGGCCACCCCAGTCATAGCCGCACAGCGCTGCTTGGGTAATGTCGAGCGCGTGCATCAGGTCCAGCAGGTCCTGGGCCAATGCCGCCTGTTGGCCGGAGCGGGCGATGGCGGGATTGTTGAACCGGGTCGGGCCATAGCCGCGCAGGTACGGCACGATGACTCGATAGCCACGTTGGGCCAGGACCGGGGCAACTTCGTCAAAGGTACGCGGATCATAGGGGAAGCCGTGCAGCAGGATGATCGGCTCGCCGCTGGCAGGGCCGTGTTCTTCGTAGGCGATGCGCAGCAGTGGCGTCACCGCGAAATTGACCTTGGGCGCAGATGTCATGTCGGTCTCCGGCTTCAATCGGTTGGGGTCAGGCGGGCTCCTGGTTCAGGTATTTGGCCCGGTCCGGTGTGAACGTCACGATCATGTTCGTGCTGGAGCAGGTCAGGGTGCGCTCCTGGGTCAGGTCGATGTCCAGGTCTTCGCCGCGCAGGCCCTGCCATTGGGCCAGGTACTTGAGACAACCGAACTTGACGGTTTTCTTCAGGCTACGGCTGACTCCGCCTTTCCAACCCAGCACCGGCAGCTCACCGGCCAGACAGCGTTGCGCCAGTTCGGGGAACCTCGCCGCCCGGTCGCGACCGATTTCCCAGCATTTGATCAGGCCCTTGTCCTTATCGTCCCAGAGTTCTTCGCGGGTCAGCCCTGATCGGGGCTCGGTGGTGATGGAGCGTTTGATATGGGGCATGTCGAGTCCTTGAATCGGGTTTTTATCGGGCAGCTCCGCTGCACCCTTGCGTGCATCGATCTTAGGAGAGGGTCGCGGGGCTGGCAACCTGGAGTCGCCGAAATGCGTTTAGCTTGGAAAGCAGATCGAACGTGGCGAGGGGAGCTTGCTCCCGCTGGGTTGTGAAGTGCCCCCAACATTCCTGAACTGAAAAGCGGCATCTGCTGCGCAGCCGAGCGGGAGCAAGCTCCCTCGCCACGGGAAATGTGGTCCTACAAAAAATGTGGCGAGCCGGAAAATTCTTACGAGTCGTGTCGGTTGGTGGTTCGGAAGCGGTGGGGACCATGGCCAGCGACCTGGAAGGCTCGCGGCGGCATGTCGCGTTGGGCTTCAGCCCGGTGGCGAGGGGATAAATCCCCTCGCCACAAAAGGAACATTCCTACTTCCAGTCCGACCGCAGCTCACGGCTGCCAATGATTTTTCTCTCCACTCAACTTGCGATCCAGGAAGGTCGCCGCGCTGATCAGCGCCAAATGGCTCAACGCCTGGGGCAGATTGCCGAGGTGATAACCGTGGCTGTCGAATTCCTCGGCATACAATCCCAGCGGATTGGCGTAGCGCAGCAATTGCTCGAATTCCAGTTGGGCTTTTTCCACGCGGCCGGCGCGGGCCAGGCATTCGACGTACCAGAATGAACAAGCGACGAATGAACCTTCGGTGCCGCTGAGTCCGTCGATGGGATCGTCGTCGGTGCGGTAGCGATAGACCATGCCATCGCGCACCAGGTCTTTTTCGATGGCGTCCAGCGTGGACAACCAGCGCGGGTCGCGGGCGCTGACGAAGCGCACCAGCGGCATCAACAGCATCGAGCCGTCGAGGGCGGTGCTGCCCAGGCGCTGGACGAAATGCTGATGCTCGTCGTTCCAGAAGTTCGTCCAGATGTCTTCGTAGATGGCCTGGCGCGTCTCATCCCAGCGGGCGAACGGAGCGGGCAGGGAGCGTTTGCTTGCCAGGCGAATGGCGCGGTCCACGGCGACCCAGCACATCAATCGAGAATGCAGGAAATGATGCTTGTCGCCGCGCATCTCCCAAATGCCGACATCCTTGTCCTGCCAGATCGTGCACACCTGGTCCACCACATCGACCGTGTGTTTCCAGCCCTGGTGGGAAATGGCTTCGCCGTATTTGTTGACCAGGTACACCGCGTCCATCAACTCGCCGAAGATGTCCAACTGCACCTGCTCGTACGCCAGGTTGCCGATGCGCACCGGCCGCGCGTTGCCGTAGCCGCTAAGGTGCGTCAGTTCGGTTTCGGGCAGTTCAAGCCGACCGTCCAGGCCGTAGAGGATGTTGAGTTTGGTCGGCTGATCGCGGCAGTCGCTGACCCGGCCACGCAGCCAGCGCATGTAGGCGTTGGCTTCATCGACAAAGCCCAGGCGCATGAATGCGTAGACGGTGAACGAGGCGTCGCGGATCCAGGTGTAGCGGTAATCCCAATTGCGCTCGCCGCCGCGTGTTTCCGGCAGGCCGAAGGTGGCGGCGGCGAGGATGGCGCCTTGTTTACGTGACGTCAGCAGTTTCAGCGCCAGCGCGGAGCGGTTGACCATTTCTCGCCAGCGACCGCGGTAGTTGGATTGGCTGATCCAGCCGCGCCAGAACGCCAGGGTTCGTTCCAGGCAGAGTGTGCTGGTGTCGTCCACCAGGCGAGTGTCGTCGATGCCCCCGAGAAGAAACTCCGCCGTCTGGCCTTGCGCCAGGGTGAACTCGGCCACCGCCGCCTGGCCGTCCAGCGTCATGGGCTGGTCGGCGCACAGGCGCAGGCTCGGTTGTTGCGCGGCCTCGAAGATGACGTGGTCGCCGTCCTGGCGCGCCGTGGTCGCGGCGCGGGAATAGTCATGGCGTACCGCGCAACGCATGCGAAATGTCGCACTGCCGACCGTCATGCGCACCCGGCGCATCAGCACAGGCAGGTCATCCTCACTGTCACCGATGGGCAGCAGATCGGTGATTTCCACCACCACGCCGTCGCTCAACCAACGGGTTTGCAGGACGTTGGTGTCGGGCAGGTAGATTTGCTGGCGACGGGCGTCCGGCAAGTCCGGCGCGAGTTGGAAGATTCCGGCCTCGGCGGTGTCCAGCAGCGAACAGAAGATCGATGGGCTGTCGAATTCAGGCCAGCAGAAGAAATCCACGCTGCCACGATCGTTGACCAGCGCGGCGGTGCGCATGTCGCCAATGATCCCGTGATTCTCGATGGGGCTTTGCGGTTCGTCATGATCAGCCATTGCCGCGGAACCCCGGATAGAGGCTCATTCCGCCATCGATGAACAGCGTGGTACCCACGACATAATCGGACAAATCCGACGCCAGCCAGACCACCGCGTTGGCGACATCTTCCACATCGCCGACCCGACCGTAGGGGATGAGCTCCAGGATTTTCTGCTCCTTGTCGCCCTCCATGGCCTCCCGGTTGATCGCCGTGCGGATGGCGCCGGGGGCGATGCTGTTTATGCGGATGCGCTGGTGACTGGTTTCCTGGGCCAGGGTCTGCATGAGCTGGTCGATGCCACCCTTGGATGCTGCGTAGTTGACGTGGCCGGCCCAGGGAATGCGCTGATGCACCGAGCTCATGTGGATGATCTTGCCGGCGGCGCGGGACACGCCTTGGCGAATGCCCTGGCGGGTGAAGATTCGCAAGGCGGCGCGGGCACAGAGGAACTGGCCGGTGAGATTGACGCCGATGACGGTGTTCCAGTCGTCCAGGCTCATGTCGACGGCGGCAGCGTCTTTTTGCAGGCCGGAGTTGGCGACCAGAATGTCCAGCGTACCGAAGGCGTCGAGGGTCTGGGCGAACAAGCGTTCGACGTCCTGCTCCTTCGACACGTCGGCGCCGATGGCGATGGCGCGGCCGCCACTGTCGTTGATCTCGCGGGCCAGCTCTTCGGCCGGGCCGGCGCTGGAATGGTAGTTGAGCACCACGGCGGCACCGGCCGCCGCCAGTGCCTTGGCCGAGCCAGCGCCGATGCCGGAACTGGCGCCGGTCACCAAGGCGACTTGTCGGGCGAGGGAAATCTGCATGGGGTAGCACCGTGAACTGAGGGCCTTACTTGCTGACTGGCGCCACGTGCCGAGAGTTCATTTGCAGGAAACAGTCTTCACATTTCACCCACAGTTTTGCGCTTTCCCCAGCCCGGTCGTTTATGGCAAGTTGCAGGCCCTTGTTGAGGCCGCATTCCATGGCAAACCCCTATCGTGAATTGTTCACTGCCCCTGGCAGCCGCGGCTTCGTGCTGGCGGGGATGATCGCGCGCATGCCCATATCAATGACCGGCATCGGCGTGATCACCATGCTTTCGCAGCTCAAGGGTGGCTACGGATTGGCCGGTGCAGTGGCGGCGACGTTTGCCTTGGCGACTGCGTTCTGCGCGCCCCAGGTGTCGCGACTGGTGGACCGTTTCGGCCAGGGGCGGGTCTTGCCGGCGGCGGCGTTGCTGGGCGGCGGGGCGTTGTTGATGCTGCTGTTGTGCACGCGATTGCAGGCCCCCCATTGGACGCTGTTCCTGTTCGCCGCCCTGGCCGGTTGCATGCCGAGTATGTCGGCGATGGTGCGGGCACGCTGGACCGAGGTGTATCGCGGCCAGCCACAACTGCGCACCGCTTATGCGCTGGAATCGGTGCTGGACGAGGTTTGCTTCATCGTCGGGCCTCCGCTGTCGGTGGGGTTGTGCGTGGTGGCGTTCCCCGAGGCGGGGCCGCTGGCCTCGGTGTTGCTGCTGGCGATAGGCGTGACGGCGTTTGTCCTGCAGCGTGGCACCGAACCGCCGGTGCACCCCCATCAGGCCCATCATCAGGGCTCGATCATTGGTTCGGGCGATGTGCTCTTGCTGCTGTCGTTGATGGTCGCCATGGGTGTCATCGTCGGGGTGGTGGACGTGGTCAGCGTCGCGTTCGCCCAGCAGCAGGGGCAACCGGCGGCGGCGAGCATCGTGCTGTCGGTCTATGCGATCGGCTCGTGCCTGGCCGGGCTGGCGTTCGGCGCGCTGCGCTCGAAACTGCCATTGCCGCGGCTGTTCCTGTACGGCGGGGTGGCGACGGCAGTGACCACGCTGCCGTTGCTGTTGGCGAACAATATCCTCGGCTTGTCCTTGGCCGTGTTCGTCGCGGGGTTGTTCTTCGCGCCGACGCTGATCGTCGCCATGGCCCTGGTGGAGCGTATCGTGCCGCCGGCTCGGCTGACCGAAGGCCTGACCTGGTTGGTCACCGGGCTGAGCATCGGTGTGGCGATCGGCGCGGCCGGTTCGGGGTGGCTGGTGGATACGTTTGGCGCACGCAGTGGGTTCTGGCTGGCGATTGCGGCCGGGGGGGTGGTGCTTGGGTCGGCGGTGCAGAGTTATCGCCAGCAAAGGTGAGCGACAGGCTTGCCAGGCACCCTTCCCGTGGCGAGGGCGCTTGCTCCCGCTGGGGCGCGAAGCGGCCCTCTATTTCTGAACGGGAAAGCGGCGTCTGCTACGCAGCCGAGCGGGAGCGAGCTCCCTCGCCACGAAAGCAAACTTCGACCGCTACCAACCCCGCCCGGAATTCACCCAGAAATTCACCGACAGTGAGGTGGACACCGACTCCACCTGGTGAAACCAACCCTCCGGCAAAAACAGCAGATCCCCAGCCTCCAGCGTCACCCGCATGAACGTTACATCCCTTGCGCTGGGGAAACGATCATAGTCCGGCGCGTCCGGGTTGAAGTCGCAGCCGTCCAGCCCGCCTTGGGGCGCGGTGGACCAGGTGCCGAGGGCTTCGCGATGATGGGGCGCGGCGAGGGTGAAGGTTTTCTGGCCCCAGACCTGGGCGAACAGGTTGTCGGTGTCGTCGCGGTGCAGGGGCGTGAGGGTGCCCTTGGGGCCGATCCAGATGCGCGGTGGGATGAACAATGAAGCATCGAAGTAGGGCGGGTATTGGATCAGCTCCATCAACTGCGCCGGCAATATGTTGTTGCCCATGTAGGCCGGTGGTTCGCCGTCGGCGCGCTTGGGCGCCGGGCTGTCGAGGGAGGCGATGAAGTCCGCCATGGAGGTGGAGCGAAAGTCCCGCTCGGTGGAGAAAGTTTTCTTCACGTAGTCGCCGTGGCGAGTGATGCCTTGCAACTCGGCAAAATGCACCAGGGTTTCTTCCCGGCTGAGCTTGAACAAGGGCCAGTCCTGCAACGCATCGCTGATGACCACCGGGATGCCATGGGGCAGATAGCGCGCCTGGAACGTTTGCACCGACAGCTCGCTGCGCGCCCGACGCTCCACGCTGCGCTGGGTCGGCAGGCTGGCGGTAAGGGTTTCACTGAAGCGCGACGGGGTCGGGTAGCGCTTGTTCATGTCGACCTTTTCCACCGGGCGACTGCCGTGGCGCGCGTGGTCGATGATCTGCGGCAACAACGTCGCCAGCCCCATGTTGCCGCCGATCTTCAGGCGACCGCTGGCGAACAGTTCCTCGACGTTGGCCGCGCCGGCCATGATCCCGAGAAAATCCTTTTCCGCCACTTCGATGGTCACGTCGGGGCTGGCGTGGCGGCCAGCCTGGGTGTGACTGCTGGCCTTGACCTCGGACCAGAACGCCTGGTGCGGGCCGAACACGAATTGGAAAACGCCTTCGATACCAACGGCGCCGGCATTGGCGAACAGCTTGCCCAGAATGGTTTGCAGGTCCACGGCGGTCACTCTTGCGGGTTTTGGTCTTAGCAGGTAACGAGGGCCTGGATCAGAAATTTAGCCCTCGCCACCCGACCACCGCACTAGCGCGTCGCGACGATGAACAACCTTGGAAACGGCAGCAGGACCGAACCATCGTCCAGGGCCGGATAAGCCTGTTCGACGGCCTTGTGGTACTGCGTCAGATAGTCCTCGCGCTGCGCTTCATCCAAGGGTTCGAGGAACGGACGCAGGCCGCTGCCCTTGAACCATTCCACGATCCCCGAGGCACCACCGGCCAGGGGATGGTGGTAGGTGGTGCGCCACACGTCGACGCGGCTGCAATGAGGCTTGAGGATCGAATAATAGGTGCCGGCGTCCTCCACCTCGGTCCGAGAATCGGCCGCGCCGGCCAGTTGGCTGGCCCAGGGGCCGCGGGCGGCGATGTCTCGCATCAAGCGATGGGACGGCTGGTGCAGGGTGTCGGGCATCTGGATCGCCAGGCTGCCACCTGGCGTGAGCTTGTCCACCAGCGATGGCAGCAGAGTGGCGTGGTCCGGCAGCCATTGCAGTACGGCGTTGGCGAAGATCACGTCGAAGGGGCCGCTTTCGTTCCATCGGCCGATGTCTGCCGTGTCGAATGTCACGTTGGGCAAGCGCTTGCGGGCGGCTTCGACCATGTCGGCGGAACTGTCCAGGCCACGCACCGTTGCGCCGGGGAAGTGGTCCACCAACAGTTCGGTGGAGTTGCCGGGACCGCAGCCCAGGTCGATCACCTGGCGCGCCTGTACCGGCGGGATCGCCGCCAGCAGATCGCGGGACGGGCGGGTGCGTTCCTGTTCGAAAGCAACATATTGTTGGGCGGACCAGCTCATTGTGTTCTCCTTGGGCAGACCAAAGCCATGGGGCGTGCAGTATAAGACGTATCCTGGGGAAAGGCCGGCGACTAATTTTCTGCGGCCCGGCCTCGTTATTCTTTTTATACAAACGATCGGAGAAAACCGCAGTGACCCAATTGATCCTGCTGTGCCTGCCGTATTCAGGCGCCAGTGCGATGGTTTACAGCCGCTGGCGGCGCAAGGTGCCACAGTGGCTGACGGTGCAACCGGTGGAATTGCCGGGGCGCGGGGCGCGTTTTGCCGAGCCGCTGCACACCGACATCGGGCCATTGGCGAAGCAACTGGCACGGGAGCTGTACCCGACGCTCCGGGCTCCTTACGCCCTGTTCGGCCACAGCCTGGGGGCTTTGCTGGCCTGCGAGCTCGCCCATGCCTTGCGCGAGCTGGGTTGCCCGGAACCGGTGGCGCTGTTTGCCTCGGGCACTGCGGCGCCGACAATGCGCGCCGATTACGATCGCGGCTTCGCCGAGCCGAAAACCGATGCGCAACTGATCGACCAGTTGCGCACCCTCAATGGCACCAGCGAAGAGGTGTTGGCCAATGAAGAGCTGATGGCCCTGACCTTGCCCGTGCTGCGGGCGGATTTCCTGCTCTGCGGGCGCTACCAACCCAAGCTCCGATCACCGCTGAACTGCCCCGTGCATGTGCTCGGCGGCGCGGCCGACAAGGCCACCACAGAACAACTGATTGGCTGGAGCCGGGAAACCTGCGGCAGTTTCTCCGTGGACATGCTCGCGGGTGGGCATTTCTTCATCCATGAGCACGAAGCCCGGGTGCTGCGGCTGATCAAGGATCAGTTGAGCGTGCATCATCGCCGACATGGCCTGGCGATCAGCGCTTGAGCTGATTTCCAGGCTTGCCGCAAGACAATCCCCTGCGAGGGGGCGATGGGTTTCAGCCGTGGAATAGCAGGAACAACAGCACGACATTCACGACCAGCGACACCAGCGCCAACGTCCGCCAAACCTTCAGCGGTTCTCTTTCCAGCAGGGGCCGGGGCCTTACGCTCAAGCTGCGGCGCTCGCCCTGTTCCAGCAACAGCAACCATTCCTCGGCGGTTTCAAAGCGCTGGCCCGGGTCCGCGGCGACGGCACGTTCGAGGCTTTGCCCGAGCCATTCGGCCAGGTCCGGTCGATAGCGGCTGGCGCTGACCGGCACACCAAAGCGCGGGCGTTGGAAGGCTTCGACTTCACCGTAGGGATAGTGCCCGGTCAGCAGGAAATACAAGGTCACGCCGACCGAGTACAAATCCTGTTGAGCGGTCGGCGCGGCACCCCCAAAGGCTTCCGGGGCAATGTAGCTGGGCGTGCCAGGCAGAACGTTGGCCTGGTCCTCGGACAAGCCTGGGCAATACGCCAGGCCAAAATCCAATAGGCGAAGTTCGCCGTCGTCGCCCAGGTGCAGGTTTTCCGGCTTGATGTCGCGGTGGTAGATCTGCCGTCGATGCAACAGGCCCACCGCCCGCACCAGCCGTTGTGCGAGGTCCTGCCATTGCGCCAGGGGCAGCGTGCCGGTCCGCTCGAATAACTCGGCCAGGGTCATGCCCGAATATTCGCGCATCACGTAGTACAGATGCTGACGCTGGGGCACGCCATGCACTTCGGGAAATTGCCTGCCGGCGACTCGCTTGAGAAACCATTCTTCCGACAACAAGGCCTGCCCGGCCCGAGAATCGTCCCGCAGCTGCGCAGGCAAGGTTTTCAGCAGCCAGGGGTGGCCTTGGCCGTCGTGGACCCGGTAAAGCAACGATTGCTGGCTCTGGCCGAGCAAACCCTCGATCTGCCAACCCTCGAAGGCCTGGCCCGCCTTTAGCGCAGGGGGCAGGGGCCACTGCTGCAATTGGATCAGCGCGTCGCCAATGCTGGCTTCGCCCACCGCATCGACTCGCACCAACAGCGCGCTGGCGTTGTCCTGGCTACCGGCCAGATGCGCGGCGGCGACCAATGTCTGGGCCGCCTGGTCCAGGTCTGGCTGGTCGCGAAGGATACCGGCGATGGCCGTGTCCCCCAGCACCGCCCAGACACCGTCGCTGAGCAGCACGAAGGTTTCATCTTCACGCAGCTCCCCGTCGAGGAAATCCAGGATCAGATGTTGATCCAGCCCGAGGGCACGCTTGAGCACATGCTGCATGCCCTGTTGTTCCCAGACGTGGTCTTCGCTGACCCGTTGCAGGTGATCGGCGTGCCAGCGGTAGACCCGGCAATCACCGACATGGGCCAGGGTGAAGCGCCGCCCCCGCAGCACCAGCGCGCTGACGGTGGTGAGCAGCGGCTGTCCGCCACCGTTGGCTTGCAACCAGCGGTTCTGTGCCAGTAACAGCCGGTCCAGCGCTTGGGCCACGCCCCAGGTTTGCGGCGTGGAGTAGTAATCCAGGGCCAGCGCTTGCAAGGTCGAGCGGGCGGCCAATCCGCCATCGGCGCATTGGCTCACGCCGTCGGCGATGGCGAACAGATAACCCTTGCTAGCGGCCAAGGCCGGGGCGGGGGTGACCAGGCGCAGGGCGTCCTGGTTTTCTTCCCGTGGGCCGATGGCGCTGGCCTCGGCGAAACTCAATTGCAGGCTCATGGTTGCAGGTTATACCCGAGCGGCGGTGACGGCGGCCGAACCCCAGGTGGTTCTCCAGCGACGCTTGACGCCGTGCAGGCCGAACCAGGCCAGGACACCCAGGCTGGCGAACAACCACAACGCCAGTTGATAGCTGCCGGTGCTCTGCTTGATCGCGCCCATGCCTGCCGCCAGGGCGAAGCCGCCGATGCCACCAGCCATGCCGATCAAACCGGTCATCACGCCGATTTCGCGACGGAAGCGTTGTGGCACCAGCTGGAACACCGCACCGTTACCTGCACCCAGACCGAGCATGGTGCACACGAACAGTGCCAGCGCCGCGTAAGAACTTGGCAGGTTGAAACCCACGGCAGCGATGCAGATAGCCGCCACGGTGTACATGCCCAGCAAGGTGCGGATGCCGCCGAAACGGTCTGCCAGGGCGCCGCCCAGTGGGCGCATCAGGCTGCCACCGAAGACGCAGGCAGCGGTGTAGTAGCCGGCGGTGACCGGGCTCAGGCCGTATTGGTCGTTGAAGTAGCCGGGCAGGGCGCTGGCCAGGCCGATGAAACCGCCGAAGGTCACGCTGTAGAAAAACATGAACCACCAGCTGTCGCGGTCGCCAAGGGCCTTGAGGTAGTCGGCCATGGATTTGGCCTTGGGGCGCTCGGGGGCGTTCTTGGCCATCAAGCTGAAGGCGATCAGGGTCAGGACCAGCGGGATCAGCGCGAAGCCGAACACGTTGGTCCAGCCGAACGACACCGCGAGGATCGGCGCGGCCAGGGCGGCGAACACGGTGCCCGAGTTACCGGCCCCGGCGATGCCCATGGCCTTGCCTTGATGTTGCGGCGGGTACCACTGGGACGCCAATGGCAGCGCCACGGCGAACGAGGCACCGGCCATGCCCAGGAACAGACCCAGCAGCAGCGCTTGTTCATAACTGTGGATGCCGAGTTTCCAGGCACAGAACAAGGCACCGATCACAATGACCTGGCCGATCATGCCGGCGGTCTTGGGTGACAGGCGGTCGGCCAGCAAGCCCATGAACAGGCGCAACACCGCGCCGGCCAGAATGGGCGTCGCCACCATCAAGCCACGTTGTTGGGTGCTCAAATGCAAATCGGCGGCGATTTGCACCGCCATCGGGCCGAGCAGGTACCAGACCATGAAACTCAGGTCGAAATAGAGGAAGGCTGCGAACAGTGTCGGGGTATGGCCGGATTTCCAGAAGCTTGAATTCATCGCGCACCTCAGCTGTAAAAGTCTCGAGAAATGAGTCAGTGCTTTGAGCAGTGCGCCGCCTGTGGTCGCACCACCGGTCCCGCAGGACCAAAACAAAAAAACGCCGCAACCCGGATTGCTGGAGGGCAATGGGGTATGCGACGTCTTTGTCGTAGGTGGGGCAACCGCCGTTGGTTACCTGTGGGGTGGGTTAAGCGAGATCTGTGCCAACCTGATGATTAGGGGGAAGTCCTTCGCGAGCAGGCTCGCTCCCACAATGGATTTGTGGCGTTCATAAATATGAAGTCCACTCCGGACTTCCTGTGGGAGCGAGCTTGCTCGCGATGACGGTGGGTCAGTCGATATCGATGTTGAACGTTAGATCGCAATCGCGAGCAAGCTCGCTCCCACAGTTGATTTGTGGTGCGACAAATATGAAGTCCACCCCGGGCCCCCCTGTGGGGAGCCTGCTCGCGATGGCGGCAGGCCCTGCGCTACAAGGCTTTCAGCCCAGCAGCTCATTCATGGCAATGATCTGCTCCGCCACCTGGATCAGCTTCTGCTGGCGGCTCATGGCCTGGCGGCGCATCAGGGTGTAGGCCTGTTCCTCGTTGCACTCCTTCATCTTCATGAGCATGCCCTTGGCCAGTTCGATGCGCTTGCGTTCGGCCAGTTGCTGGTCCCGGGCCAGGAGTTGGGCGCGCAGGGCCTGGTCGCTTTCGAAGCGGGCCATGGCGACGTCGAGGATTGGTTGCAGGCGCGCGGCATGGATGCCTTCGACGATGTAGGCGCTGACGCCTGACTTGATCGCCTGGCGCATCACATCCGGGTCGTGCTCGTCGGTAAACATGACGATCGGTCGGGGTTGGTCACGACTGACCAGCACCACTTGTTCCATCACATCGCGGCCCGGTGACTCGGTATCGATCAGGATCACGTCCGGACGCACTGTTTCGACGCGCGCCGGCAGGTCGATGGTCAGGCCGGATTCGTCGATCACTTCGAAGCCGGCTTCAATCAAGGCCGCTTTCAGGCGACCGACTTTTTTCGCGGTGTCGTTGATCAGCAGGATACGCAGCATGGTCGTGGCTCCTGTCAGCGGCTGGCGAGAAGGGGAGCCGCATCGCTCAAGGCGTGCAGTTTGAAGCTGCGGGCGTACCCGGCCGGATCAGTGCCGTCCCAGGTGGTGCCATCGATCAGTTGGCTGCTGCGCATGTCCTGGCCTGGGGAGGATACGCCCAGCGCCGCGGCGGCTTCACGGTACAGCTTGAGCTGCTGGACCTGGCGCGCGACGGCCTGGTAGTCCGGGTCTTCACGCAGCAGGCCCCAGCGGCGGAACTGGGTCATGAACCACATGCCATCGGACACGTATGGCAGGTTCACCTCGCCGCCTCCGTGGAAGCGCATGGCGTGGGGATCCTGCCAACTGTTGCCCAGGCCGTCCGCGTAGATGCCCAGCAGGCGCGGCTCGATGCAGTCCAGTGGCGCGTCGAGGTATTCGGGCGCACTCAACAGCTGCGCGGTACTGCGACGGTTCTCGACGCTTTGCTCGATGAAGCGGCTGGCTTCCAGGATCGCCATCACCAGCGCCCGGGCGGTATTGGGGTATTGCTCGACGAACGCGCGAGTGCAGCCGAGGACCTTTTCCGGGTGGTCGGGCCAGATGGTCTGGGTGGTCGCCAGGGTGAAGCCAAGGTTTTGCTTCACCGCGCTGGCGCACCAGGGCTCGCCCACGCAAAAACCGTCGATGCGCCCGGCTTGCAGGTGCGCGACCATTTGCGGCGGCGGCACCACGACGCTGTCGACATCCGATAGAGGATGGATGCCCTGGGCCGCGAGCCAGTAATAGAGCCACATGGCATGGGTGCCGGTGGGGAAGGTCTGGGCGAAGGTCAGTTTCGGGCGAGTTTGGTGCACGTGCCGCTCCAGTGCCTCAGGACTGGTCACGCCCTGGGCCTGGAGGCCGTGGGAGAGGTTGATGCTCTGGCCGTTCTGGTTCAGCCCCATCAGCACGGCCATGTCCGTTGGCGCGACACCGCCAATGCCCAGGTGCACCGCGTAGATCAAGCCATAGAGGCTGTGGGCGGCATCGATTTCACCGCTGACCAGCTTGTCCCGCAGGTTGGCCCAGGACGCCTGGCGCTTGAGATTCAGGGTCAGGCCGTAGGGTTGGGCGAAGCCTTGGGTGGCGGCCACCACCACCGGGGCGCAGTCACTCAAGGCCATGAAGCCGAGGTTGATCGCGCTCTTTTCCGGGGCATCGCTGCCATTGACCCAGGCCAGGGGATTGGCTGGAACTTCATTCATCGCGCTTCACCTTTGCACATAAAAAAGCGTCGTGTCCGAGCCCATTGCCAGAGCAGGGCCGGAGACGCCGCCGTTCTCCCTTTAATCAGTCTGGCACTCATTTGGCCGTCGGCATGGGCGCCGATGAACAGTAATGGTGCAAGGCATATGCCAGCCCAGCCCTCATCAGCTTTCCATCAAGATTCCAGGCCTCGGGTCTTTCATCCTGTCGGTCCTTCCAACGCCACGTAGCAAAGGAGACGGTATGCAGGACAAGACAATTCGCGCCACGGCAGTGCCTGACCTGGGCGAACGCGTGCTGCACCTGCGCGTGACCCGGGCCCCGGTTCAACTGAACGCTGTGCGGTCGGGCCGCAACCACTGCCTGCCCGTCGGTTGGGAGGGCTTGGTGGTACAGGGCGATTCGCTGCGCTTGAGGGGTGGAGAGTTGCACGTCACGCCGGTTTGCGAAGCGACGCTGGTCAAGCTGCAAGCGTTCCTGGATATGAGCGATGCCTTGGTGGATACCGGACAACGGCTGGACGCGGTGCCGTGGGCCCTGTTGCCGGTGGCCGGCGAAACCGTCCGCTCGCCCCAACGACTCGAGCGCTGGTACATCGGGCAAGCGATGGACGATACGGCGGCTTATCACGCTGTTGCCCGCTTGTTGCGTCTTCACGAGAGCTATGGGCTCGTGCGTTTTTTGCTGGAACAGGGCACCCGCAGCGAAAAGCTGACCACCCTGGCACAGCGTTATGGCGTATCGGTCTCGCATTTTCGCCGGCTCTGTCACCAGGCCTTGGGGGGCGCAGCCAAGCCGGCCTTGCGCGGTTGGCGAACGGCCCAGGCGTTATTGAACATGAGTCTGCACAATGGCTCGCTGACCGACGTCGCGCTGGAGTTCGGCTTCGCCTCGTCGTCCCACTTCTCCAAGGAAATCCGCGAGCTGGTGGGTTTTGCGCCCAGCAGCCTGGCGGATATCACCTACCTGCCAGGCAAGTGAGCCGATGCCCCCTCGTTTGTTATCGCCGGTTCTGTTTTGCCTCTGCTTGAGCAGCGCGTGGCTGTTCGCACCCGTAGTCGTGGCGGCCGATGCCTATACTTTCGAGGCCCGCGAACAGAGCGCACGCACGTTTTTCAGCGAGCTGTCCGAGTCCTTGGGCAAACCGGTGATCGTCAGCAAGACCGCGGCGGCCAAGCGCATTGGCGGTACGTTCGATCTGCGCACACCGCAACGGACCTTTGAGCGAGTCAGCGCACAGATGGGGTTGATCTGGTACAGCGATGGCCAGGCGATCTATCTGTATGACGCCTCGGAAATCAAAAGCGCGATGATGTCGCTGCAGACCCTGACCGTCGCCAAGCTCCAAGCGTTCCTTGGGCGTTCGGGCCTGCACGATGAGCGCTATCCGCTGCGTCATGACGGTTTGCGGACCTTCCATGTGTCGGGCCCGCCGATGTACGTCGACCTGGTGGTGCAAGCGGCCGGGTTGATGGACAACCAGCGTTCGGAGCTGTTGCTGGGCAAGCAGCAGATTGGCGTCATCCCTGTGCGCAACACCTTCGTCAGCGACCGCCGCTACGAACTGCGCGACGACAAGGTGACCATCCCCGGGCTGGCCACCGTGATCGAGGACCTGTTGCGCGGCGAGAAGCGGCAGGTCGAATCGTCGGTGGCCCAACCCTCCACCCAGCGGCCGCAGGGCTCGATGCCGGTGTTTCCCCTGGAAGGCCCGGCGAACACCTCTTCGGACCAGGACCCGACGGCACCGCGAATCATTGCGCGCGAGGTGGCCGCCGGCAACATTCGTGTGGTCGCTTACCCGGATACCAACAGCCTGTTGGTCAAGGGGCTGCCCGAGCAGGTGCGCTTTATCGAGAACCTGGTCAATGCCCTGGACACGCCGAAACGCCATGTCGAGCTGTCGCTGTGGATCATCGATCTGCACAAGGACGAACTCAACCAGTTGGGTATCAACTGGCAAGGCGCGGTGAAGTCTGGCGGGCAATTCAGCGCCTCGCTCAACGCCGGTTCGGCCACCACCCTCGACGGCGCCTCGTTCGTGACCCAGGTCATGGCGCTGGAGCGGACCCACCGGGCGAACGTGGTCTCGCGACCGGTGATCCTGACGCAGGAAAACGTGCCGGCGATCTTCGACAACAACCGCACGTTCTACGCCCCGCTGGTGGGGGAGCGCAGCGTTGATTTGCAGCACATCACTTACGGCACGCTGGTGAGTGTGCTGCCACGTTTCGCACAGGCCGACGAGATCGAGATGTCCCTCAATATCGAGGACGGCAACGAAGTCGAGAACCCCGGCGGGGGTGAGCAGCAGAGTGCCTTGCCGACGGTCGGGCGTACGCGCATCAGTACCGTGGCACGTGTGCCCCAGGGCAAGAGCCTGCTGGTGGGCGGCTTCACTCGCGATGACCATGGCGAGCAGGTCGGACGCGTGCCGGTGCTGGGATCGATCCCGTGGATCGGCCGCTTGTTCAGCTATCGCCAGGGCCGCTCGGCCAACACGGTGCGGGTGTTTTTGATCCAGCCCAAGGAGATTCGCGACGCGCTTGAACCCGTGGAACTGGGCATGCCGTTGCTGACCCCCGAGCAACATGAGCGCGTGCGTCGAATGTACTTCCGGATGTCCGAGCCATGATCCTGCCCCCGGTTTCCATGGGCGGCCGGGCGGCCCAGGCTCGATTGAATGCTGAGAAGGCCGCCGAACATCCACAGCCATCAGTCGATGCCGAGACGGCGCAGGACGACAGCGCAACGGTGGCCGTGGCCCAGCGCATCGTGCAGGTCAGCGACGAGCTGTCGGCGGCGCTGACGCAGTTCCGTGGCCGGCGTTTGTTCGAACTCAAGTCCGAGACCCTGGCCGACACCTTCGAACGCGTGCTGGAGGATGACACCGTGCCCAAGGCCCGGCAGGTGCTGAACCTGGCGCGGCTGGCGGACAAACCCGTGGCCTGGTTGCTGCAAATGGCGTGCAGCCTGTTCCCCGATGACAGCGACCTGGTGCTGGTGTTGCGGGCGTTGTTGCGCCGCCGCAACCTGGAAACCCGCACCCGCCAGCGCCTCGAAACCCTCTTGCAGACGGTGGTCGCCCAAGGCTCGCCCAAGCGCATGAACGCTGGAATCAACGCCGCGCTCAAGGCCAGGATGTTCGGCAAGAGCATGGCGGTCAGGGCCGGCCTGCTACGCGAGACCTATCGGGATTTTCTCGAGTCCGACGAAGGCCCGCTCGGCAGCTATCAGGACTGGATCGCCCTGTATGGCCCGGCACAGCGCATGAATGTGCTGGCCTTCATCGAAGCCGCGCTGCTCACCGATATCAGCGCCCAGGACCCCAGTTGCTCGCGCATCGAGTTCGGCCATTTGCTGACCCGGGTGACGGACCTCAAGCGCTTGCGTTCGGCCGATGGGCTGTTCATCGGCGCCGTGCTCGGCGATGCATTGATCTGTCGACACAACCCCCATGAGGCCGACTGGCTGGTGTTCCTGCTCGGCGTGTTGACCTACCCCGATGACCTCGACCAGCTGTTGCTCGGGGCGTTGGGCGAGCAGGTGTTGCTCAGTGCCCATCGCGAACGTTCGACGTTGCTGCAAACCCTGCGACGGTTCAGCCTGCAGTTGCCGCCGCCACTGTTTGCCGATGAAGAGGCGCCACAACGCCTGGCGATCCAGTTCACCCGCCTGGCCGACGTCGCCTATGCCCACGAATGCATCGAACAGCGCCAGTCCGGTGGTCAGCCATGATTGTGTCGCGGAGCCAGGCCTAATGTTCAACGTGTTCCTGCGAAGTGTCGGCGCTCGTCCGGAGCTGCTGATCCTCACCTTGATGGTGATGATCATCGCCATGCTGATCATCCCCCTGCCGACGGTGCTGGTGGATTTTCTCATCGGCCTGAACATCGTCATTTCGCTGTTGGTGTTCATGGGCTCGTTCTACATCGAACGCATCCTCAGCTATTCGACGTTTCCGGCGCTGCTGCTGTTGACGACTCTGTTCCGCCTGGCGCTGTCGATCAGCACCAGCCGGCTGATTCTCAGCCAGGCCGATGCCGGCGAGATCATCGCGTCGTTCGGCGACTTCGTGATCGGCGAAAGCCTGGTGGTGGGTTTCGTGATTTTTTCCATCGTCACCATTGTCCAGTTCATCGTGATTACCAAAGGCTCGGAACGAGTCGCTGAAGTGGCGGCGCGCTTTTCCCTGGACGGCATGCCCGGCAAACAGATGAGCATCGACGGCGACCTCAAGGCCGGCGCCATCGATGCGGCCCAGGCGCGGGAAAAACGCAGCGTGCTGGAGCGTGAAAGCCAGTTGTACGGTTCTTTCGATGGCGCGATGAAATTCATCAAGGGCGATGCTATCGCCGGCATCATCATTATCTTCGTCAACTTCATCGGCGGCATGGCCATTGGCGTCGGGCAATTGGGCATGGACATGTCCACGGCCTTGTCCACCTACACGCTGTTGACCATCGGCGATGGCCTGGTCGCGCAGATACCGGCGCTGCTGATCGCTATCGGCGCGGGTTTCATCGTCACCCGCGTCAACGGCGACGACAGCAACCTGGGACGCAACATGCTCACCCAGATGCTCGGCAACCCGTTTGTCCTGGGCGTCACCGCATTGCTGGCGGTGGGCGTGGGGCTGCTGCCCGGTTTTCCACTGCTGACGTTTCTCTCGATTGCCAGTGTGCTGGGGTGGGTTGTGTTCGTGCGCCATCGCCGCGCCTCGCGCCAGGCCGGTCCAGGGGAAAGCCGCAGCGAACCCGTCGAGCCAGGCGCGGGGCAGGGCGAGTCGGGATTGCTTGATGATGTCGATAACGTTGCCACCGAAACCATTGCCCTGATGCTGCTGGTGCCCACCACGCGCTTGCAAGCGTTGGAGAAGGACCGGTGGGCGGCGCGCTTTCGCAGTCAGTTCTTCGTCGATTACGGGCTGCGCATTCCCGAGCCGCGACTACGGGCCAGCGAGGCGCTGCCGGCCCATCAAGTGGCCGTGCTGATCAATGAAGTGCGCGCCGAGCAGTTCGATATTCACTTCGATCACTGGCGCCTGCTGGATTATTCGCCGGAGCTGGAGCCGTTGGGTTTTGCCCTGGTGCGCGGTAACGACAGCAATCGCCTCGGTGGCGTCTGGGTCACCGCCGCTGACCGCGAGCGGGTGCAGCAGTTGGGTTACCACCTGCGGCCTGCCGACGAAGAATGTTATCGCTGCCTGGTCACGTTGCTGGCGCGCAACATCCAGGAGTTTTTCGGCGTGCAGGAAACCAAGCAGTTGCTCGATGAAATGGAAGCGCGCTACCCCGACCTGCTCAAGGAGGTCTATCGCCACGTCACGGTGCAGAAGATTGCCGAGGTGCTGCAACGCTTGATCGGCGAGCGCATTTCCGTGCGCAACATGAAGCTGATCCTCGAAACCCTCGCCCATTGGGCCTCCCGGGAAAAGGATGTGCTGGCGCTGGTCGAGCATGTGCGCGGCGCCATGGCCCGCTACATCAGCAACAAGTTTGCCCAGGGCAACGACCTGCGGGTGCTGCTGTTGTCGGCGGAGTTCGAAGACGTGGTACGCCGGGGCATCCGGCAAACCTCGGGCGGCAGTTTCCTCAACGTGGAACCGGCCGAATCGGAAGAACTGATGGACCGCCTCAGTGTCGGCCTGGACAGCGTGCACGTCGCCCACAAGGACATGGTGCTGCTGTGTTCGGTCGATGTGCGGCGCTACATCAAGAAACTGATCGAGGGACGTTTTCGGGAGCTGGACGTGATGTCGTTCGGCGAAGTTTCCGAGACGGTCTCGGTCAATGTCATCAAGACGCTGTAAAGGAAATCTTGCAAATGGTACCAACGGATATCGCCGGCCTATTGCGCGAAGCGCTGCGACACAGCGGCTGCGTGGACAACCAGATAGGGCATTTCGACAGTCACAGCACGATAGAAATGCAGATGAAGAATCTTCCGGATATCAGCGTGGCTGAGGTGGAAGGCGATGTGTGGGTCTGGGCGGCGGTCGCCGAAGCGACGCCCCAGTCATTGAATTATTGCGCTTTCGACCTGATGCAGTTCCTGCTCGAAGGCAACCCGTTTTCCCGTACCGGGCAATTGCACTTGTGCGAAGTCGAGGGGCGGCTGGAGCTGCGGTTGATGGCCAGCACCCATGCCTTGAACGATGCCACGCACTTGGCTCAAGCGCTGGATTCCTTCGTACAGGCCATTGAAACGCTGCTGGACATCCTGCGTCGATGAACCTGCGCCTGGAACGGCTGGCGGCCCATCCCTTGCGTTTGAGCGGTCCATTGATCGAAGCAGCGCTGCGGGAGGTGGTGATCGGCGAAATCTGTGAAGTGCGCCGGCATTGGCGTTGTCCCCAGGTTGCCGCCCGGGCGCAGGTCATCGGCTTCAAGCCAGGCGCGGTGCTGCTCAGTTTGCTGGGCGAGGCGAAGGGCTTGTCCCGGGAGTCGATGATCGTGCCCACCGGTTCGACCCTGCAGCTGACCTGCAGTGATGCCTTGCTCGGCAGTGTGGTCGATCCTCAGGGCGTTATTGTCGAGCGCTTGGCGCCGTCGACGGCGGTCGCCCAACGGGACTGTGCGGTGGATGCCGACCCTCCGTCGTACCAGCAGCGGCGCCCGGTGGTGGAGCCGCTGCGCACCGGCATCCGCGTCATCGATGGTTTGCTGACCTGCGGCGTCGGCCAGCGCATCGGTATTTTTGCCGCTGCCGGTTCCGGTAAGACCACGTTGATCAACATGCTGATCGAACACACCGACGCGGAGGTCTTTGTCATTGGCCTGATTGGCGAACGCGGGCGCGAAGTGACCGAATTCATCGAGCATCTGCGCCAGTCGCCCAAGCATTCCCGTTGTGTGGTGGTGTACGCCACGTCGGATTTTTCCTCGGTGGATCGCTGCAACTCGGCGCTGCAAGCCACGACCATCGCCGAGTACTTTCGCGACCAGGGCCGGCGCGTGGTGCTGTTGCTGGATTCGTTGACGCGCTACGCCCGTGCCCGTCGTGACCTGGCCCTGGCCGCCGGTGAAGCACCCGCGCGGCGTGGTTATCCGGCCTCGGTGTTCGATGCCTTGCCGCGTCTGTTGGAGCGGCCAGGCGTGACCGCATCGGGCAGCATCACGGCTTGGTACACGGTGCTGCTGGAGAGTGACGACGAGCCGGACCCGATTGCAGAAGAAATTCGCTCCATCCTCGACGGCCACGTCTACCTCAGCCGGGCCTTGGCCGCCAAGGGGCACTACCCGGCCATCGATGTCTTGCGCAGCGTTAGCCGGGTGGCGACGCAAGTCACCTCGCCAGAGGTTCGGCAACTGGCGGCCGCGACCCGGGACACCCTGGCACGGATTGAACAACTTCAGGTGTTTCTCGACATGGGCGAATACAGCCCAGGCGTGGACGCCAATAATGATCACGCGCTGCAACGTCGCGAGGCCCTCGGCCAATGGTTGCGCCAGTCGACGGAGCAACGTAGCGAACCGGATGAAACCCAGCGGAGCCTGCATGAAATCATTGCTTGATCGGCGACGCCTGCTGGCCTTCAGTCAGTTCCGTCGGCAACGCGGCGAACAGGCGGTGTTGCGTGTCCAGCGGCAATTGCAGCCACTGTTGCAGGAGCAGTCCGGCTTCGAGGAACAAGAGGCTGCGTTGCAACGGTTGTTGATCAGTCATCGGGCGAATGACTGCGTGATGGATCACGGCCAGTTGTTGGCGCTGTTGCGAACCCAGGCGGTCATTCGTCGGCGCATCGATCTGATGCGTGTCGAGCGTGACCGCGTGGACCAGCAATGTCGGCAGGTCGAGCAGCAATTGCAGGTGCAGCGCGAGCAACTGCGTGGGCTGCAACGTAAACGCGACACGTATGAGCGCTCCGTCCAGCAACTGTTGCGTGTGCAACGGTTAGAGGCGGTGCGCCGGGAAGAGCGGGAGCTGGAAGAGATGATTAGGGTAAGACGATGAATCAGGTCCTTGCGGTTCCCACCCGACCGGTCCAGGCACTGGACCCCGTCGACGAAGGTGCGTTGGATCAATGGTTGGACCCACTTGTCCCGGTGCAAGAGGATGAACTGCCGCAAGGCGTATTGGACCTGATGGCGTCGTTGAGCCTGCCGCCTCGGCGACCCATGATCGAAGCCGCCCGGGTGCAGGCCCGGCAGGCCCTGAGTGTCGGTCAGCAAGTGCTGGTGGTGGAGGGCGATGAGGCACGGTCGGTTGTCCAGGATACGCGGGCGGTCGAGCCCGATGGAAAACCCTTGATCACCCGGGAAACCGTGGCTTATCCACCGCTTCACCCGCCGCTCGGAAGATGGGCGCAACACCCATTGCCGCAACGCCTGCAGCCTTTGGCTTCGGCCGTCGACAAGGCCACGACGCCAGTGCCGATCGCGCCGTCAACGGTCGAACCTCTCACTGCGCCTCGTGCCCGCCCGGCATCCCGTCTCGATGAACAGCAGTCGCCTCAAATTCCGCAGGGCTTCCAAGACGTGCGCCCAACGCCAGCCGTTGCGCCTGCTGCCATCCCTTCACCGGTGCTCCCGCCCGCGCCGCCGATGCTTGAGGTCATGGTCGAGGCGCTGCCGGACACGAACCGGGGTGTGCTGCAGGTACCGTTCAACAAAGGGGCGGCCAATGGGCTGGTAACGATTATCCGGTTGCCCGATGAGCCCGCTCGCAACTTGACGCTCAACCCCAGCAACGCCCAAGTATTGGAGCAACTCAAGGCGCCTTTCGAGCTGGCTCGTGAGCCGGCCTGGCGGTTGGCCGACAGTGGCGACGAGCAGTCGCGCCAAGGTTCTCGGCAAGCGCCGGACGAAGACCCGGACGAACAGGCTGAGCGTGCGGTATGAGCGCCTTGCAACTACGACGGATCGAACCGTTGGCGCACGCCCAGGCGCAGGCGATTCAACGCTGGCGGCGCGCCGGTCATGAGGCGGGTTTGGGCCCGGTGCCAAGGGAGTGCGGCTATTTGCGTTTTTGCGCCCAGGGCAACGGCGGCGACTGGCAAGGGCTGATCGCGGCCCATGATTGGTTGAATCGAGCGCTGCCATCGTTGCAGTCGTTGCTGAAAGTGGAAACCCCGTTGATGAACATCCTCGAATTGTTTCGCGCAGTGCCGCGTCCTTTGTCGCTGGAAATAGACGAGCTGCAATACCAGGCGCTGGGCGACATCACGTGCGTCGCCCCGGGGCGATTGCCCATCCGCGAGCTACCCTGGCTCGAAACCCCTCGGGGGCGCGTGTGGTTCCCGCAACTTGCGCCGACACCCGCTGTCAGCGAGCGCGTGGGCGTCGGCACCTGGCTGGACGCATTGCCGTTGGGCCTGGAACTGATCCTCGGCATCACTCACCTGAGCCTTCCCGACTACAGGCGCCTGGGTGAGGGCGATGTCCTGCGCATCGTCCAGCGCACCCAGTGGTGCTGTCTGGCCGACCATTACCTTGGCAGTTTCACCTTTACCCAGGAGGGCTTAGAGATGCAATCGACCGTGGCCGATGCCAACCCGGACAACCCGCCAGACGCCGACGCGGCTATCGACCTGGGTGCGCTCTCGGTGCGCCTGGAGTTCCTGCTCGCCAGCCATCAAACCGACCTGGCCACGCTGTCGCGCATCATCGACGGACAACTGATCCCGTTGGCCGAGGACGCGGCGCGGCATATCGAGGTGCGCGCCAACGGCAAGCCGCTGGCCCGGGGGGAACTGGTGCAGTTGGACGGCCAGTTGGGTGTCGAATTGCTCAAGGTCTATCGGGCCAGCGTCGATGAATGACGTTTCGCTGATCGCGCTGCTGGCGTTCGCTTCGCTGCTGCCGTTCCTGGTGGCGGCGGGCACTTGCTACCTCAAGTTTTCCATTGTGTTCGTCATTGTGCGCAACGCGCTAGGCCTACAGCAGGTGCCATCGAACATGGCCCTCAATGCGATCGCCCTGATGTTGGCGATTTTTGTTATGACGCCGGTCATGAAGCAGGGCCATGACTACTACAAGACCGAGGCGGTGACCTTTACCGACATCGCGTCGGTGGTGGACTTTGCCGAGAACGGCCTGGGCAGCTACAAGGATTACCTGCGCAAGTACACCGACCCGGAGCTGGCGCAGTTTTTCGAGCGGGCCCAGGCAATCCAGGATGAAGTCGACGCGGGCCTGCCTGCCGATGAAGAGGTTGAGCCCTCGCTGTTTTCGCTGCTGCCGGCCTATGCGCTGAGTGAAATCAAAAGCGCCTTCAAGATCGGTTTCTATCTGTACCTGCCCTTCGTGATCGTCGATCTGGTGATCTCCAGCATCCTGCTGGCGCTGGGCATGATGATGATGAGCCCGGTGATCATTTCCGTGCCGATCAAACTGGTGTTGTTTGTTGCACTGGACGGCTGGGCGCTGCTGTCGACCGGGCTGGTCAAGCAATACCTGACCTTGCTGGTCTAGGTGCACCGATGAACGATCTGGTCTATGCCGGCAACAAAACCTTGTACCTGATCCTGCTGATGGTGGCCTGGCCAATCATCGTCGCCACGGTGGTCGGCCTGGTGGTCGGGTTGATCCAGACCGTGACCCAGTTGCAGGAACAGACGTTGCCGTTCGGTTTCAAGCTTTTGGCGGTGGCGGCGTGCCTGTTCCTGCTTTCGGGCTGGTACGGCGAAACCTTGCTGGATTTCAGTCGTGAAGTCATTCGCCTGGCGTTGAGTTAGGCCGATGTCGTTGACGTTGTTCTTCGAGCTGTACGCCTGGTTCGCTGCGGCGGTGTTGGGCGTGGCGCGCCTGGCGCCGATCTTTTTCATGTTGCCGTTTCTCAACAGCGGCGTGCTGACCGGTGCCGGGCGTCAGGCGGTGATAGTCCTGGTGGCGCTGGGCTTCTGGCGCTATGTCGGCGTGCCCACGCCCGCCCTCGACAGCCTGGCGTTCTTCGGCCTGTTGCTGCGCGAGGTGGGTATTGGTGTGCTGCTGGGCGTGCTGCTGGGCTGGCCATTCTGGGTGTTGCATGCCATGGGCAACCTGATCGACAACCAGCGCGGGGCCATGCTCAGCAGTACGGTGGACCCGGCCAACGGGGTCGATACTTCGGAGCTGGCGAATTTTCTCCAGCTGTTCGCGGCGGCGGTGTATCTCGAAGGTGGCGGCATGCTGTTGATGCTCGAAACCGTCGGCCACAGTTATCGCCTTTGCGCGCCGGCAAGCGGTTGTGAGTTGTACCTGCCCGCGCTCTATTCATTGCTCGACGCGCTGGTGAGCAAGACGCTGGTCATCAGTGCACCGGTGGTGGCGACCTTGCTGGTCAGCGAGGCGTTGCTCGGCTTGCTCTCACGGTATGCGCCGCAAATGAATGCGTTCTCCGTGTCGCTGACGGTGAAGAGCCTGGTGGCGTTGGTGGTGTTGATGCTGTATTTCGGCGTGCATTTGCCCGATGAAGTCCTGCGAATGGGCAGGATGTCCGACGGGTTGTCGCTGTATTTGGGCGATGGGGAGGCGGGCGATGGCATCCAGCGCCTCGAAGACTGAAAAACCCACCGCCAAGCGCCTCAGGGATGCCGCGCGCAAAGGGCAGACGTTCAAGGCCAAGGACCTGGTCATCACCTGCCTGACCCTGTGCGGCATCGCCTATATGGTGTTCAACAGCTCGTTGCTCGACGTCATGGACGTCTACCGGCGCATCATCGCCAGCGATTTTGATACCGAGCTGCAAGCCTACTCGGCGATGCTGGTGCTGGTCGGCCTCAAGGCGTTGTTGCCGTTGTTGCTGGTATGCGTGCTGACCAGTGCCGTGCCGGCCTTGCTGCAAAGCGGTTTTGCCTTGGCCAGCGAAGCGTTGAAACTGAATCTGGGCGCCTTGAACCCGGTCAATGGCTTCAAGAAACTGTTCAGCCTGCGCACCGTCAAGGACACGTTCAAGGCGCTGTTGTACCTGGCCAGTTTCGCCATGGCGCTGTGGATCGTCTGGATCACCCAGCGCCAATTGCTGTTTGCCCAATTGTTCGCCCAGGCGCCAGACCTGTTCGCGATCTGGGGACATTTACTGCTGGTGCTGGTGCTGGCCTTTCTCGCCTGCGTCCTGCTGATCGTCGTGCTCGATGCCCTCAGCGAGTATTGGCTGTTCATGAAAGACCAGATGATGGACAAGGATTCGGTCAAGCGCGAGCACAAGGAGCAGGACGGCAACCCGCAGATCAAGGGCCGTCGTCGCGACTTGCACATGGAACTGTTGTCGGAGCAGGTCAAATCCGATGTGCGCAGCTCACGCATGATCATCGCCAACCCGACCCACATTGCCATCGGCGTGTATTTCCGCCCGGAAATCACCTTGCTGCCGTTTATCTCCCTGATGGAAACCAACCAGCGCGCCCTGGCGGTTCGGGCGTACGCCAAGGAAGTGGGGGTGCCGGTGGTTAACGACGTCGCCTTGGCTCGGCGGATCTTCAAGACCCACCAGCGCTACAGCTTTCTCCAGGTGCAGGAGATCGAGGAGGTGCTGCGGTTGCTGATCTGGCTGGAGCAGGTCGAGCAGGCGTGAGGATCAAACGAAGCCAGACTCGGACTTTGTGGCGAGGGAGCTTGCTCCCGCTGGGCTGTGTAGGAGCTGTCGAGTGAAACGAGGCTGCGATCTTTCCCCAGACACTTGAATCCCAAGCGAAAGATCAAAAGATCGCAGCCTTCGGCAGCTCCTACGGCGCAGCCCAGCGGGAGCAAGCTCCCTCGCCACAAAAGCAGCCTCGTCGTGGCATGAGCGCAATTTGGCAGCGGCCCTGCCGACATTTTGGCCCAATGCACCGGTCAGCGACGCTGACGTTTTCTCAGGAGTGTGGCGGATGAGTCGCGATAACAACCAAGACGAACAGGTGGCCTTGGAGGTCGTCGATGCAGTGCTCGGTGGGGCGGCCTTGAAAGACGTGCAAGGCCTCAGTGACGAGCACATGGACGGTCTCTATGCCTTCGCCTTCCAGTTCTACGAACAGGGGCGGCTGGACGATGCCGAGAAGTTCTTCCACTTCCTGTGCATCTACGACTTCTACAACAGCCATTACTGGATGGGACTGGCGGCGGTGCACCAACTCAAGCAAAACCACCAGAAGGCAATCGACCTGTATGCCATCGCTTTCGCCCAGGGCAAGAACGACTACCGACCGATGTTGTACACCGGCCAATGTCACTTGGCCCTGGGCAAGGTCGGCAAGGCCCGGTTGTGTTTCGAGTATGTGCTTGAGCAAGCCACGCAAGACGATCTGCGCGAGCAAGCCAAGGTGTATCTCGACACCCTGGCCCACATGGAACAGCACTGTTCGGAGGACTGAACATGAGTGAGATAAGGACTGCTTTCAACCCGGCGCTTCACGGCGCAATGAGCCGCAGCGAGGCCTTCGAGAAATACGGCGCGGCAGCCAGCAAGGCCGCGAGGACTGCGGATTTCCAAGAGGCCGGCCAGAAAGCGATGGCGGACCTGATGTCGGTGAAATACGAAGGCCGCGACAGCGCGCCCACCACGCATACAGGCAGACCCGCGTTGCACCCACCACCACCGCGGGCGGATGGCAACAAACAGGAAACCGACGGCGATCTGTTCACGTTGTTGATGGCGATGATCAGCGAGCTGATCGGCGAGGTCGACGTCAAGAAGTTGAAAAATCGCCTGGCCATGCTGCACGGCATGGCCGGCGCCAGGCAACAGGCCCATGAGAACTTGTCGGCTGAATACACCGCTGCCGTCGCGGCAATGGAGGCCGCCGAGGACAATGTCGGCAGCAGCCAGGCCCACCTGGAAAAACTGCGCGATCGGGTCTTGCACTTCCAGGGATTGCTGGATGAAAGCGAGGCGCGGCTGGCGCAGCTGGATCCAGAATCACCTGAGTATGCACAGGAGTTGGCACGTCGTGAGCAGCTCAAAGGCGAAGTGGCGAACCATACCCAAGCCTTCAATGTGGCGACCGATGCGCATCTGAAACTGATCGAAGTGGCCAATGCCTGTGCCAAGGCTGTGGGCACGGTATTCGCGAAAGTGGTGGCGTTCAGCGACAACAGCTCGACCCCCAAGCCCACCGATGAAAAGGCCCTCAGCAGCAGCGCACTGGCGCTATTGAACCGCTTGAAAATCATCGAACTGCTCGGCGAGTCGGCGCAGAACAAGGAGGAACTCAACCAGGAACTGTTCCAGGAACTGCAAGCCAGGCTCCAGGCGCACATGCAGCGCGAGTCGGAAAAATACCTGGAGGAAGTGCGCAAGGCCGAGGCGCTGCAAAAGACCATGGGCTGCATCGGCAAGATCGTCGGGGCGATCTTGATCGTCGCCAGTGTCTTGAGCTTCAACCCGGTGCTCATCGCCGTGGCCGTGGTCGGCGCGGCGGTGATGATTGCCGACTCGGTGATCCAGGACAAGACCGGCGTGTCGTTCATGGCCGAAGCCATGAAGCCGCTGGCCATCGTCATGCAAGAAGCCATCAAGCTGTTCACTGAGATCTACACCAAGATGCTGATCGGCCTGGGCGTCGATGAGGACAAGGCCAAGGAGATCGCGCAGATCGCCGGGATGATCCAAGGCATCGTTTCGACCCTGATCGCCGTCGCACTGGCGGTCGTTGTCGGGGTGCTGGTGATCGGGCCGATGGTCAGCGCCGTTGCCTCGAAACTGGCCTCGGTGGTCGCCCAGGCCACGCCCGCCGCCATGCAAGCGATGAAACAAGTGGCAACCTCGGTCGGCAACACCCTGACCCAGATGCTCACCCAATTGCGCGGTTTCATCACCAACGGCGCCGATCCGGTTTTGCTGGCGCGTTACGCCGCCAACCTGGAGATCGCCCAGGCCGTCACCGAGTTCGGCAATGTCGCGGTGCAGGGCGGGCTGCAGATCAAGAGCGGCCAGCACCAGGCCCAGGCCGCCGTGCACCTGGCCGACGTGCGGGTACGCATGGCCATCAGCGAAGAAATCAGCGCGTACCTGACCCAGGTGGTCGCCAACTATGGCCAGGCGATGCAAGAGCGAACCCGCCAGATCGAGCATTTGTTTGCCGATATGCAACGCAGCCATTCCGTCAGCCTGCAAATGGTTCGGCATGTTTGAAATCACAGACAACAGGTATCCACGATGACCACTATTCACGCTCCAACCACAATCGCATCCCCTGTCATTGACCCTGACCGGATCAATGACGCCGGGCTGGGCGAGTTGATTGCCCAAGAGCAACTTTCAAAGCGCAAATCCCTTGAGGGGACGTCGATCCTCGATCGGATCGCTGCAAAGCAGATACTCCAGAACAGCCCCTTCGGAGCCCTTCCTGCTGCGGAGCTGGAAAGCCGGATCAATGCCTATCAGCCCACCGAAGCGGATCGGGAGGACTTCTCTGAAGCCATGTCCATGGTCGGCGATGATGTGCGTAACGATCTGGTTTTCGACCCGGGCGCCTGGGAAAAACACGCCAACGTGCTGGTGGCCGCGATCATCGCCCTGAACATCGCGCGGGTCTCCAACGCGCAACTGCGTGGCCACTTCAGTGTCATGGCCTCCGAGGCGGTGAAGTCCCAAGGCGCGGCCATTATCGAGTCCGGCAAGGCGGCGCTGAACAGCGCCATTACCGCCGCGGTGGTGTCCGGCGCCATCGCCGGGTTCGCCATGGTCAAGACCTTCCAGGGCCAGGCAATGAAGCATGCCGACATCGACCTGCACCGCCGCAACGCCATGGACGCGAGCAACCTCGAACGCGACCTCAAGCTGGAGCGCAATCGCAATGAGTGGAGCCCGGACACCACTTACAAGATCAAGACCCTCGATGATTTCGGCCGCCCGGTCACCGTCGACTTCAAACCCAAGGGCTCGACACTGACGAACCAGGAGCAGGCCTGGTTCGACGGGGAAATCCTCAAGGCCCAGAAGGTCGGCCAAACCTCCGACTGGTTGAGCCAGATGGGCAGCAAAGGCATCGAAAAGAAACTGGAAATTGGCCGCGCGCTCAACGCCATGTTGATGAGCATGAGCCAGGTGGTGGCGAACATCGTGCGCATGAACGAGCACGCCGCCCGGGAAGAAGAAGTGCTGATGCAAAGCGCGCAGAACAGCCAGAAGAGCCTGAGTGATGAGGTCGGCCAGAAGGACGCGGCCGAGGCGGCGTTGTTGCAAAAACTGATGGAGATGGTGATGCAGCTGTTTCAATCGCGCAGTGATGTTATCCGTGCCGTGACGGCGTGAAGGAGAGAGCTCTATGGAAATTACCCAATCGATTCGTTCGCCTATCGTATTGCTGCCGAACGTAGAGGCCACCACCGATACCGCGTCGCCTGTGGACGTACCTGCTAAGATTCAAACGGTTAGTTCCCTGACGGATCTACTCGATCGGTCCATGAACGCAATGAATCGCAGCCTGGGTCATTTGCTCAGGTATCCGTCAATCATCGCCAAGCCTCTGGAAGGCGCGACCGCCGAGACCACAGCACAACACCTCATCGCGGAGTTCGTCGAACAGATCCACGCCAAACGTGACCGAGCGCAAATGTGGGCAGTGCAGGTGCGCCAGTGCGGTGCCGTGATGACCCACAGCCAGAAGACAGGGCGCTTGGATGAAAGCCAGCACCAGCAGTTGAATGATGAACACATCAAAATCCTTCGTGCCCTTCAGGAACACCTGGAAGAGAAGCAGCCCCGTGAGATCGCGGAGACTGTGGATGCGACGATCAACGCCTCGAACGACTTCTTCGACAAACTGCTCGAACTGATCGACCTGATCAAGAACGGCTACCTCGCGGGCTACGAGCACATCATTGCGGCATATTCGGACTTCTTTTCCGACTTCAACAGCGAAATCACCGCGATGATGAAGGATTGGATCGAAGGTGCGAACGACGGCAAGGAGGTCAAGTTGAATGTGGGCGCGTTGCGCAATGCATTGGATAGACTGATCGCGAAATATTCCCTACCCAACGCCGCTGCCATCCTCTTTCCAAAACCACCTGAAACAGGTGCCACTCAGGAAGAGGCGGAAAACTGGCTCAAGGCACTGGGCCTACCTGCGAGTTGCCTCAAGCAGAATCCCGCCCCGAACGGTCCTTGGTGTGTCGTCATCGACACCGGGCCACTGACAACGATGAAAAGCAGTCTGCCGTCGGGCGGCGGCACGGTGACCTGGGATACCGCCAAATTCAACGCCTGGCAAACCGGCTTCAACGCCCAGGAGGAACGCATGAAGAACATGCTGCAGTCGTTTACGCAGAAGTATTCGAATGCCAATTCTTATCATGACAATTTCAATAAGACGTTGTCGGCGCATTTGAATCAGTTTGCGGATATGTTGAGGGCGATGTTGAATTTTTGATTGTGAGGCTGAATAAGTGGATAGGTATGAATCTAGATTATATATAGAGTTTACTGTGAAGGAGTCCATCGTGAGTGGGTTTTCTATCCCGTCGCGAGATGTCAATAGTAGTTCTAGGCTGGTAGAGGATTTAAAATTTGATTCGGTGGATATAATTGAAATCGCCATGATGATGGACGATGTGTTCAATGTTGAGCTTTCTTCGGAGCAAGTGGCGACCTGGAGGTCTATGGCTGATATTGTTAACTCCGTCGCAGACTGCAATGCTTGCCGAATTTAACTTAAAGTTGGTGTGGTTCTTAGTTATGTAAAGCTTTGCATTTTATCGGTGAGCAGTCATTGGCAACGTCGGCGCGGTTGTTTTTTCTGAAAGCTAATTGGGTGTCATTGCATTTGCTAGTGATGGGTGCGTTGTAAAAGTATTAGAGGTCTCTAACATGTTAGTGAGGTCTGAGGGAACGTCAGTTTCCAATATGGCGCCGCCCGGTGTAATTTCGGAAGGCTTGCCTGGTAGTAAAATTGGAAGTGAATTAGTTAAAATCAATAACTCTGTAATGGTCGAGGCTTTTCCTTATAAGGGTGGAGAGTTTACCGGCTCGTTATTAGGAGGGAAGCCTTTCGATGGTGAGGTAAAAAATGTCAATATTCTCTACAAGCGATTTGATGGGGTTGTGAAGGAGGGAGCTTTAGCTTACCCCGATAGAACTCGCCTCCAAAGACCTGAAGCATCAACGCCTTTCCAAAAAATGTTAAGGCAAGAAGATACACCGTTCCAGCGATTGGAGAAGAATGCTGTTTTCTCGAATGAGGATGATGGGTTGCGTCGGGCAATACTTAATATTGATCCTCGCTATACGAAGCTAAGTGTTGATGAGAAGTTTGACGTAAATAACGACAATCAGAGAAGGTTGTTCGATACGTTGTTCTCCAAAGAGCTGTTAACAGGAATGGCTGGCAATAGCGAAAAAATGGCTGCTGTAAGAAAGCTGTCGGATGGAATAGTTTCTTTTTATAAGAGTTGTATTCTTGTTGATAAAATCGCGAATTGGGAGGCTGCCTGTAATGGTACCTACACTGGAGATGATCAGCGGCTTCAGCAGTTAGTAACCCAGAATGACCGGGCTAGAGAGGCAGTAGATAGCTTGGACTTGGATGCTGATGGAAAAAAATTGCTCGTAGATCTTTATCAAAGACGATATCTCAATTATATGATCGATGAAACGGATGTTTATAAGGAAGAACATCCGGAGGGTATAATAAAGTCCAAGTCAAATCCGTTGTATTTTAAGCGGGGGCGATTGGATGGCGATTTTTATCACGCAGACAGTATGAATGTCGGAATACTTCGAAGTATGGATAAGTCACCTGTCGACCTGAGGTTTTCAACCGTACCTGAAAAGCAGCCTGGTATCAGTCCCGAGCTGTACACGCGTTGTCCTGACCGTTTGAATATGGCAGATCCTGGCGGGAAGGTAGATAGGGATCCAGATAGCTGGTTGTCTTATAATTTTTTGAGTGGGAATAGTCCATTTGTAAATGGCTTATCGGGTTCCATGCTCATAGAGATTCGAGCAATGCTGTATTTAAAGGCTAGGCTCGATGCTGAAGACGTAGAAGGAAATTTTTTGGCTTCATCAGCGATGGTTGATGTCTTGGATGACTATTTTTCGGCGATCTCGGGTCTCTATGTTTATGTCGATGGAGGACATAGCCTTTTTGAAATTCAATCTTCATTCAAGCAAACTTGGGTGAAAGGTGCTTTTATAAGTACGTTTGAAGGGCAGGAATGGGGTGAGGTTGGCCAAATGCTTTATAAGGATCTGGAGTCATTTAAGAAAGCCTATCAAGCAACCAAACTTTTTGATCGGGTACTGCAAAATCAGCGCTCGGTTCACTCTCAATTGGTTTATGGCGATCCGGCAATTCAATCTGCAAGGGTCGCTAAGACTGCCGATCTGGCATTAAGCCAAACCATGGAAAGTCGTCGGGTGTTGTATAAACCGGGTGATGTTCTAATAAGTGAACTAGGCTCCGCTGCCAGTGTGTTATATAAGGTCGTTGATAATTTAAGCGGCGAAAGTCAAAAAGAGTTGTGTGCACATCTGTTAGGTGAGGGTCGATTATTGGACGGGGGCGGGGTGGCAGAGGTTCTGGCTGCTGTAAAAAGAGTGAGCGCAACCTCATCGTCGGATACGGAAGTGGCAAGTGCGGTGGATCGCGCAGCGGTGATGTCGCTTATGGGAGATATCGGTGGGTTTTATACCACGCCGGCTAATGTAAGTGAACAGCTTATGCTGGAGTTGAATGATGGGTTTGTAAGACTTGATTTAGAGGTGCCTACTTCGCAGGAGATCGAACATGTCAAAAAAATAAGTGGCTCAGCGTCTGTGGGTCCTGATAAAAGAATTGAGCGGAAGGTCAGGCAGTTTGAAAGCATAAGCGAAATACCTTTGTGGGCTGGGATCCACAATAAAGGAGTTGAAGCGGATGAGTTGTTAGGTGTTTCGACTGAGCATCGGATTCCCGAGAGTCGTTGGACGAAATTTGATATTAAAAGGACTCGGCTTCAAGAGGCAGAGGAGCCATTTGTAGGGCATATGTCGGCGTCGCCCGGTGAAATACTATTGGTGTGGGACTTACTACGCGGTGAAAAAGGTAAGGATCAGTTTTCCAAATTTTTTCCTTTGAGCTCAACGCTGTCGACAGATGATATGCGTCGTAAATTCATGGATGACCTGACAGCTAATGAGCAAAGTCAACGATATGCTCGTGCTGCCGGTGCTGGCGCCTTACTTGTTGGGCTTGGTTATCATAGTGCAGTAGAGGTTCTTGAAGGTATTCTTGTTTATACGGGGCAAAATATCCGTCAAGAAGGCGTACTTCTTTCATCGCAGCGGGATGCGGGTCACTTGTTTGGAAGTGGTGCAGCAACAGATCTTATGGTAGAGCTATTTAGCTCAAATTCTAAGTTGTAAAGTGGTTGGTGGGCTATGGATCTACGCCAGAGGTGTAATTACTTAAACGAAATACATGCTATTGGCGTTGATCTGGAAGTCACTTTCTGATGTCGTCGTTGATGTTTTTTTTTGATATAAGAGAAAATATTATGCTTCTTAGAAGTCATTCGCTTCCAAACTTGCACGCGTTCAATCATGTGACGTTATCACAAGCCGAAAAAAGCAGGTCTGCGGGGGACAAGGAGATAGATTCTACTGTCTTCATGCGTGACCGATCCCCATCGATACTCAATCGAGTAAGCGCAGTTACCGAGGCGTTGAAGGAAAACTCGTCTCCCGTACTGAATGGTAAATCGCTGGAAGTTATAAGTTTGGCACTTGTCAATAGTGAGGGTTGGCCAAGCGACGTCGCTTTGGCCTGGAAGCACGACGCTTGCGAAGGGCCCCATACAGCATTTGTCCATGGTGTGGAGAAAGGTTGGATAGACTTTGATGTTTTTTCCAGTGATGAGTCAATGCGGACTATTGAAATAAGTCACGATGGGAAAGGCGAGTATTTGGCCAGGCGCGACGGGGAGGAGCTGAAGTCGTCGGGGGAAGAATCTTTTTTTAAACTGATGCTTGCCATTAAAATGGGCGTTTCTGTAGGAAATATAAGCGAAAAACAAGCTGCTGAATTTCGAAGTGAGCTGGCTGAGGCTATTGCTGAACGGCGATTGGTTATAGGTGCGATGTTGGAGGGCGGGCTGCGATGTGCGTCGAACGTTGAGAGCGTAGTTAATGAATCGATTAATGTGGTAGAAAATGCTGCTGTCAACATCGCGCGTAATCCCGATTGGGTGGATCCGAAAACAAGGATGGCGTGTAAGTATTCCCCAGTGACAGTCGGTGAAAAGCCGGATTTGAACACCATGAAGAGTATGCAGGCGATACTGGATAATCGAATCAATACGTGCCGGGAGCTGTCCATGGAGAGGGCGGTGCCGAGTAACGGCAGCTGGTTTTCTTTTCTTAGAGGGTCTCAGTTACATGAGCCTCATCTACACACGGGAACGGTTCCGACAATTGTAATAAGTGGCGGTAGTGCAAATAAGCTGGTGGCGGAACTTGGTAAAGATTACAGTTTGGCATGGCATCCAAAAAACATGAAGAGTAATTTTAATCGTCCTGAGCCGGTTTATTTGCTGGTGCATAAAATGGATTATCCCTCCTATGCTTCTGCGATGAAGGAAACGCTTCAACAGTATCCTAATTTGCACCTTGTAGGGTGGGACGGTGGACAGCTAACAGGGTTTGGTGCTGCGCGAGCGTCTGCCTTGGCCTTTGCCGACACATTACCGTATCGGCCGGGACGAGTTGTTATGGTCGATCAGGATGTTGTTAAAACTGAACAGACCCGACACACAAGCCCATTGGTGGAGAAAAGAGTTGAGCAGTTGCACCAGCTAACCCAAAAACCGATTGTGGGCTATGGTGTCGGTTACCCTACTCGCCAGCCGCCCCCGTTGCCTTTTTCGGAGGTGAGTGCTCCGGAACGGTCCGATCTAAATTCGCCCGCTCAGCAATTCGTATCTATCCAAGCACCTTTCCGTGCGAAATGGGACGATGGAATTTATCCACCTTACATGGTGGCGGGGGGGGAGGACATGTTGATGGGGCTAGAGTTGGGCTTGATTAAGGATAAAGAAAACACAGTTCTGTTGAGCGAAAGGATAGTCAAGAAAGAGCTGAAAGGTCCCTCAGATGTGCCCAATACTTACTGGAGTGAAGGCCGTGTTCAAACACTGAAAAGGCTTTTTGAGGCGGAGCGTAATACCCCGGTTGAATTTGAGGGCGAGCGAATGAGCCTGGATGAGTTGATGTTGAAATTTAAAGACAGTGGCTGGATTGATTCGCACCCAAGTGATGAGTCTTACAATGTGGCCGCATGCGTTATTGAGAGAGTTATTTTGCGGTTCAATAAAGAGTTGGCCAGGTCGGAACTAAACTATCAGGTGCTTAGAAGAGCGGTGTCGGTATAGTTTGATCGATTGACGATATTTTTCATGGGTGTGCTGGACGGCGTTGTTGTGCCGTTTGCTGCTCACAACGTATGACGTAATTTCCTACGATAACAAGTTTAATATCCTACGGAATCCCCCCACGCATCTTCCTATAGTCACGCAGCTCGCCATCCCGAGCCTGTGCTTGCCACAGGCTCAATCGCGCTTCAGTAACTTTCTATAGGGAAGTCTCAACGTATGGACAGTGCAACTGATCAAACCCCGGCCAAGTCATTCGTTTTTGACCACTGGCTGTTGCAAAGCGATGGAACGCTGATGCGAGATGGACAAGGAGTTCATGTTCCCCCCAAAGAGCTGCACGTGCTGCGCCTGTTGTTGAGGTCGGCGGGTACGGTCGTGAGCAAGGACTATCTGCTGGACCATGTCTGGCCGCGGATGGATGCGGCGGAGGAGTCGTTGACCCGTTGTATCTATGCCTTGCGCAAGCTGTTCAAGGAGAGCAAGGACTACATCGCCACGGTGTATGGCCAGGGTTATCGGTTCACCGGTTCCGTGGTCGAGCTCGACGTGCCGAGCCAGGCGAGGGCGGTAGCGCCGTCGTTGGCGGTGTTGCCATTGCGCAATCTGGACGAGATCGCCGCGCTGGATCTGCAAGACCTGATGATTCGCCAACTGACCACGGCGTTTGGCGAGGCGTTGCATGTTATTCCCTCGGGGCTGATCGCGGCCAGCGGTGTATCGGACGATTCGCGGTCGTTGGCGGGGAGGTTGTCGGCGGATTATTGCGTGAGCGGGCGTTTTATCGGCGCGGGCGGGTTGCGACACTGGTCAGTCGAGCTGATTCGTGGTCGCGATCAGTCTCTGCTGCATGGGCAGACGCTGGATGCCTGGGATCCAGGGGAGGCGCTGGGTGTGTTGACGGGACTGGTTGCCCAGCGCGTACCCGGGTTGCGTCCCGTTGGTGATCGCTGCGGGTCTTATCCGGTGGCGGTGGCGTATCTCAATGGGTTGTGCAGCGTGCAGCAGCACACGGTGCAAAGCCTCGGCGATGCCCTCGTGCTGTTCAGGCAATGCTTGAAACTCGATGCCGGGTACGCGCCGCCCTGGTGTGGCTTGGCGGATGTGTGGCTGGGGCGGGCAATGATGGGGTTGGGTGACGCTGCACGCGCGATCGACGAGGCGCATTTGGCGGTCTCCCGTGCGTTGGCGCTGGACCCCGGAAACATCCCGGCGTTGACGCGCCTGGCGTTGCTCACCAGTTTGCGCGGTTGCGAGCAGGCAGCCCAAGTGTTGTTCCGGCAGTGCCTGTTGTCTGCCGATCCGGCGGACGTGTTGTACTTTCATGCCTGGCATCATTGGTTCTGGCGGCGCAACGAGCAGGCGGCGCAGGTGATCGAGCAGTGCCTGAAGCATGATCCGGACTGTGTCCGGGCGCAGATCCTGCGGGTACGCATTCATGAGCAGTTGACTTGGATCGGCGAGAGGCGCCTGGCATGAAGCGGCGTCGCAAAACCTGGTTATGCCTGCCGGTGTGCGTTGGCCTGGGCCTTGGCACGCCCCAGGCGCAGGCCTGGTGTTGGAGCAGGGCGGGGCAACTGCACGCCATTGAACCCGAACTGCTCCAAGCGATTGCCGAAGTCGAATCAGGCCTGCGCTCGGACGCGATCAACCACAACCGCAACGGCACTCGCGATATCGGGCTGATGCAGATCAACAGCATTCATCTAACGCGTTTGGGTGCCGAGGGCATCACCGAGCAACGCCTGCTGGATGAGCCTTGTCTGTCGGTAGAGGTCGGCGCCTCGGTGCTGGCCGGGTTTATCGCCCGTTACGGGTACAACTGGACGGCGGTCGGCGCCTACAACGCCGGCAATGCCCCGGATCGCCAAGCGGCGCGGCTGCGTTATGCGCGCAAAGTTTGGCAACGTTACCAAGTGATCACCCAGGCCGGGGACTGACGGCCGCACGGGCGGGCCCCGCGCAGGATTCTGATCTTTAGCAGCCCGCAATCGACAGAATCGGATCAGGAATCCTGCGATCGCCTTTACTAACCTCCCTGCTCATTCGACCTTACTGGAGTTTGGGCGGTGACAGTCCCGACGACCCCCACATTACAGCCCTGCGTTCTGCGGATCCTCAACGGTCCGTTGCAGGGCTGCGAATTCCCGCTTGGCGAGGGCACGACCCTAATCGTCGTCGGGGCCGTGGAGGTGTTGGGGGGGGGCGCTCGTGCTGCCAGCGTTCCGGCGGATGCCATTTTCATTCCCCTGGAGGAAGGCGGCTGCAATTTCGAGGTGCTGGTCGATCAGGCCACGCCGGACGGTGTGCCGGTGCGCGTGCTCGGCGATTCGGTCGAAGTGCGTCACTGCGCCTTCCAGGCCAGGGTGCAGATCGGTGGGCTGCACATTGCCTTGCGTCCTGAAGGTCAATCCTGGGTGCCTGCATGTCTCGGCCAGGCACACGACAGCCCGCGCGATGGCGTCGCTTTCCTCAGATGGCCTGACGCCCGTTGGGCCCGATGGGGCGGCGGTGCCCTGGCGCTGGGGGCGTTGGTCGCGGCGGTCAGTATCGGCTCGATGCCGGGGCCGGCGCCTGAAACCGATATTCGGGCCCTGATCGCGGGCGCCAGTGCGCCGGTCCAGGTGCTGCGCGGTCGTGACGAGGGGGTTTATGTCTTCGTGGCTTCGGAACGCGATGCCGGTTGGAGCCGACAAGTGCTGACGCGCCAGGCCAGCCTGCACGGCAAGGTCCTGCTGCCGGATCAGGAACGGCGCCGTTTGGAGCAAGTGCTGCTGGACCACGATTCGCAATTGGCCTGGCATTTTCTCGACCTCAAAGACCCTTCGCAGCCGCGACTGTTGCTCAGCGCGCAGCGCAACCTGCTCACGCCCGACAAGCAGGCCAAGCTGCTCGATACGCTGCTCGCGGCAGCACCTTATGCCCGCGACGTGGTGGTGCAGATGCAGGACGACGCGCTGCTCGCTGATCTTGCACAGGGCGGTTTGCAGCGCCTGGCATTGACCTTCAATCGGGTCGAACACACAGACGGGGTCTCGTTCGCCATCGGGGGGGATCTGCAGGACGCCGAGCTGGCCGCTGCGCGCCAGTACGTCGACGATTTTTACCGGCAGTGGGGTGATCGCTACGTGCACTTCACTGTCGAGCTCAGGGACGACGCGCTCAAGGGCAAGTCGTTTCAAACCGGCCCGCAGGGCTACGTCAAGACGAGTCCTTCGTCCTGGCTTTTTTCCAACAGAGACAGTAGGTGATCAATGCCTGGTATCGGTTTACCCATCATATTTCCCGACGACTTTCTCGGCGATCAAGCCGCCGCGTTCGAGGAGGGGGCGAAGAAACTCAAAGAGGCTTTGGACGATGCGCTTAAAAAGCTGCAAGGAGATGCCTCTGACCCCTCACTGCTGGCGGCCTATCAGACCGCGTTTTCCTCCTACACGGTGTTCCGCAACGCCCAGACCAACACGATCAAGGGCTTCAAAGACATCGACATGGCAATCATCCAGGCGGCGCGCTGACGCTTTCCCTTTCGACTGGCCATCGCTCATGACGATGGCCATTTTCATGAGTGCAACGTATGTCCATCCAGAGTCTTGACCTGTCGCTTATCCAGCGGTCTGCCTTCATTGAACTGCGTGGCCCGCAGGAAGGCCCGGTCGTTTCACTTGAATCGCGATTGATCGAGGCGTTTGCCGGTTCGGCAGTCGATAGCCAGCAAGACGTTTCAGCGATCAATCGGTTGCTGCAACGCCCGGATATCACCGATCCTGAAGTATTGGCCCAATTGCAGGAGCTGACCGGGCAATACAACGTGGACATCAACTTGCTCAACGTGCTGGTGCGCAAAGCCGTGGGCACGGCAGAAACCTTGTTGCGTGCATCATGAAGCCGGGCGTGTTGTTGCTGCTGTTGTGCCTGGCGCTGGCGGGGTGCCGCCAGCCGAACCTGCTGGAAGGGTTGGATCAGCAACAGGCCAATGAAGTGCTGTCGGTGCTGCAACGCAACAACATCGCGGCGGTGAAAGTCGACACTGGCAAAACCGGCTATGCGGTGAAAATCGACGCCCACGATTTTTCCGCTGCCGTCGATCTGCTCAATCTCTATTCATTGCCCTCCCGGCCACGCCTGCAAGTGGCCGAGATGTTTCCATCCGATTCCCTGGTGGCCTCGCCCCGTGCTGAAAAGGCCCGTTTGTATTCAGCGCTGGAGCAGCGCATCGAACAGTCGCTGAGTGTGCTCGAAGGCGTCGTGTCGGCGCGGGTCCATGTCAGTTACGACCTGGATGCCGGCGAGGGCGGGCGCAAGTCGCCGCCTATCCATCTCGCGGCGGTGGTGTTGCATGAGCGCGATGTCGAGCCGCAGCTGCTGATCGCCGATATCAAGCGTTTCCTCAAGAACAGTTTCGCGACCGTGGAGTATGAAAACGTCTCGGTGGTGCTGTCCAAACGTTCCCCGATCCAGCATGTCGCGCCGTCGGTCGTCGCCACGACGGGGCGCTTGCCGTGGCCGTGGTGGTTGGCAGCGACCAGTGCGGTGCTGTTGGCCGGTGGTGGCGCTTGGGTCTATTGCCGGGCAAATGCAGGGCGGCGCGATGCCGCAGCTTGAGTGCCTGGCGCACATTCTCGCCGAACCTTTGGGGTATCTACATCCCCGGCGTCTGGTCGTACCGGCCGGATTCGAAGGCGTCGAAGCCCGTACGGTGCTCAACCGCATGCTGCTCGAAGGATTAGGACTGCAAGGGCCGTGGCCTTCCGTGCCGTTGACCGGTGTGACGAAACAATGGGTTCGTTATTGGCGGCAATTGCCCTATATCGCCGTGTTGATGGGGGCTTATCGCTTGATGCCCGATCTGGCGCGAGGCGCAGCGCTGCTGGGTCTGCCCGGGTCGGTCCGGCGGTTTGCCAGCTTCGACCTGGGCCCGCGAGGTGGCCTGCCGATCGAGTGCGCGTCGGTTTCGATGGCGCAGGTCGAAGCGGCCGGTCTCAACGCGTTGTGGGGCTGGCGCGATCAGGTCTCTCATCTTTTGCTCGAACGCCTCGATTTGCAGTTTTCCGAGCCGGTGGTTCGTTTGCACCAGCAATGGCCCATTCCCCAACCGGCTCCAACCCTTTTCTTCCTGGCGGTGCAGCATGCTCGACTCCATCCGAACCCTGACTGAATTACCCATGGGCGAAGACGTGCGCCTGGCTCGCGAAGACATCGCTGCCGCGCGGCGTCGTCATCGCTTGCAGCTGGAGGCCCAGCGCCGCGCGCGGGAGTGTGTCGAGCAAGCGCACCGTGAGGCCGAGGCGGTGCATGCGCAGGCGTTTCAACAGGGCTACGCCGAGGGCATCCTGCGGGCGAGCGAGCATCTGGCCGACGGCTTGCTGAAGTCGCAAACGCTGGGGCTGCAATTGCGCAACGATCTGGTCCGGGTCGCCGGTGATCTGCTCGGGCAAGCCTTGAACCGCCCGGAGTGGCTGGATGAAATGCTGGAGCGCTGGTTGGCTGGGCAGCCAGGCGACTCAGGCACGGTACTGCACCTGTTGCTGCCGGTGTATTGTCGCCCGCGTGGCCCTGCGCTGCGCGAAAGCCTGAGTAGGCAATGGGCCGGCGAGCTGATCTTGGAATATCACCTGCAAGATCGCTATGTGCTGCGGTTGGCGGATCAACTGTTGGAATTCGATGTCGAGGCGACCCGGGAACGGCTGGCGCCCCGGTTGTTGGCGAGCCTCGCCAACCTGCCGGAGACGGTACGCGTCCTGGACCAAATCTCCAGACAGGCGCTCGCGCAGGTGTGCGCGAGCTTCATCGATTCAGTACCCACCGACCCTGGCGAGGTTTGCCTTGAAAATTGAATCCATGATGAATTCCAGCCTGTTGGATCGCGCCGCGGATTCATCGATAGAACCGCTGGAATCACGCCTGCTGGCCGCCCGCGATCAGGCGCCTGACAGCAAACGCCCGGATCCTGAGTTCGATCAGCTTTATCAATTGCTGCTGGCCATGGAGGGGCAGGGAGAGAAGGCGATTTATGAGTTTCTCCGTGCGCTGCGGGGGGCGGATGGCGTAACGGCTGCATACCCCACTGCCCAGGCGTTGATGGCGATCACGCTGCAAGTCTTGGTGCGATTGAAGGACGAGGGGTTGGAAAAGTCGCAGATCTATAAGGAGGTCGGCGGTGCCAATGGGTTGGCGTTCGCGATGGATGTTTTTGTGAAGGGGTTTATGCGCGATGTGTTCCAGCCGATGGGGGATGAGGCTTGGGAGAAGAGTGAGTGGTAACGCAAGGCACACGATGCCGGCCAGTCAGGCAGGCGTGAGGCACACCATTAGTTCTTTGTGGCGAGGGAACTTGCTCCCGCTGGGCCGGGCTGGCGCTCCAGCGCGAAGCGGCCCTGTCTTGGGGGGCTGCTGCGCAGCCCGGCGGGAGCAAGCTCCCTCGCCACGGTTAGCGTGTTGCTCATGTATTTCAGGCAAAACCGATGCCCTTTGATCGCCAGAAAACTCACGCCGCACTGGTGCGCGCGTTGATGTAGGTCGTGCCGGGACGAACAGCGAGCACGAAGAAAGCGACCGTGACATTGACCATATGGTCGACCATTTCCTTTGGAATGGGCAGGCTCGAAAAGAATCGGGATGCCGCGATGACGATCCCCGTGATTATTTGGCCTACGGAGGTTCGTATCGCATTCGTGGACAGGAGTTGGTTAGCCACTTGCTCGCCAGTGGGTATTCGGAAAGAGATGGGGTTGATCCGAAAACCCTTTCCAGCAGCATCTGCTTGTAAGGCGTGCATCGCTTCGCCCATGAGCACTTGGCCGGCAACGTCGGCTCCGGCGTTGTAGGCGCCCCGCAATACGTCATGTTCCAATACCGGTGCCAGGGATTCGACAATTTGTCCGGCCCGGGCCTCAAGCGGCAGATTTGCATCGAACGGGGTATTGGCCCGATGTTCCACCCAAGCCGACAGTTGAAAGGCCAAGCCTTCCGCTTCGGAGGTTGGGGGCTTGCTGCCCTGCGCCATTGCATACCCGGGACCGGAGTGTGGTGCGGTGTAGTTCATGCCGGTGAAGGACAGGAACTGCAGGGCGGCGTTCAGCGCGCCTGCGGCGGCCGTGCCGCCGGGGTTGGGTTTTGCATTGTCGCCCGTGGGGAAGAACAGGCTCACCAGGTCCTGGGCAAACGTGTAGAACGCCATTTGCGTGCCGAAGGACGCCAATGCTGGCAGCGCGGTTGGAACGGTTATGGCGGCTGTCAGGGCCAAGGCCGATATTGTGAGGGTGATGGAGCGCGCCAAGCGCGTTTCAGCGTTTGCGGTTCCATTGCACTCGTCCCGGATGGCTCCGAGGATATTCAGCAATGGGCCGATGCTCTGGGCAATCGCACCGATCACACTGCGGGTCAGCGGCGAAGCGGCGTTGGTTTGGAGGGTTTTTTCCATGGCGAATCCGACCTGTTGCCGGATTACCGTGAGCGTGCCGGTGACCAGGCCGGTGCGTAGGGTGGAAATGGTCAGGTTGCTGGCCCAGCGTCCGAGATCGCCTTCGAATTCGTTGCGGGTCAGTTTGCCTAGGAAATCACTGAGCTGATCAAGGATGGTTTGGGCACGTTGTATGGATACGTCGGGATCTGACAAATGGGTTGAGCCCTCGAACATACTCAGGTCAATGCTCACAAAATCATCATCGTTGTAATGCGTGCCATCGGTGTCGCCGTTTATCTTCGATTCGATGCCGTCAATGAATGCACGAACCCGCGTGTCGGCGCTATTTATTAGCGCTGTAATGATTTCATTGAGTTCCTCATCGAGGTCCGTCAGTACGGTTGCTGTGTCTGGCGATGAGAGTTGGCTTCTCTGCTCGGCAGGAATGACTTCATCGAGCATCTCTATAACGGTGTGGGGTGATCCTCCTCCTTCAATATTGATGACAGTGTCCGACTTTTGGGGGCGGACGGGCTCGTTTGAACTGTATTGCGTGGCATGTGCGCTTGTGGGTGATATAGGCATTTTCTGCTCCTGTGTGGCGGAGGGCTACCGGAGGGCGCTGCAACTGCGTCGATCTTTTGCAGGCTTTTTGCGCTTGCAACTATCAAATAACGCTCCTAGGCAAGGGCCGCGGCGCGTCGACGCAAAGGTGCCCCCGGAATCAAAGCGGTTCTCGCCGCTGGCGCTCCTGCTCGGTATAATCCCGTCACTTTTTATCGCCCAGAGTCAAACCCACCCATGTACACCCTGGCCCGTGAGCTGTTGTTCAAACTTTCCCCGGAAACCTCCCATGACTTGTCCCTGGACCTGATCGGCGCGGGCGGACGTTTGGGCCTCAACGGTTGGCTGTGCAAGGCGCCGGCGAAACTGCCGGTGACGGTCATGGGCCTGGAGTTCCCCAATCCGGTGGGGTTGGCGGCGGGCCTGGACAAGAATGGCGCGGCCATCGATGGCTTCGCCCAATTGGGTTTCGGTTTCGTTGAAATCGGCACCGTCACGCCGCGACCACAGCCGGGCAACCCCAAGCCACGGCTCTTCCGCCTGCCGCAAGCCGAGGCGATCATCAACCGCATGGGCTTCAACAACCTGGGCGTCGATCACCTGCTGGCCCGTGTAGCCGCGGCGAAGTACAAGGGCGTGCTGGGCATCAACATCGGCAAGAATTTCGACACGCCGGTGGAGCGCGCCGTCGATGACTACCTGATCTGCCTGGACAAGGTCTACGCCCACGCCAGCTACGTGACCGTCAACGTCAGCTCCCCCAACACCCCGGGGCTGCGCAGCCTGCAATTCGGTGATTCCCTCAAGCAACTGCTGGCCGACCTGGCCCGGCGCCGTGCGGAGCTGGCGGTCACCCATGGCCGGCATGTGCCACTGGCGATCAAGATCGCCCCGGACATGAGCGACGAAGAAACCGTCCAGGTAGCCCAGGCGCTGATCGAGACTGGCATGGACGCAGTGATTGCCACCAACACGACCTTGGGCCGCGAAGGTGTCGAAGGGTTGGAGCATGGCGACGAGGCGGGCGGCTTGTCTGGCGCGCCGGTGCGCGACAAGAGCACACACACCGTGAAAGTCTTGGCGGGTGAGCTGGCGGGACGCTTGCCGATCATTGCGGCGGGCGGGATCACCGAAGGCCGGCACGCCGCCGAGAAGATCACCGCCGGGGCGAGCCTGGTGCAGGTTTACTCGGGCTTCATCTACAAGGGGCCGGCGTTGATTCGTGAGTCCGTGGATGCCATTGCGGCGTTGGGGTGAACCGAAGGTTTGATCCATTGTGGCGAGGGAGCTTGCTCCCGCTGGACTCTGTAGGAGCCGTGTAGGAGCTGTGTAGGAGCTGTGTAGGAGCTGCCGAGCGAAGCGAGGCTGCGATCTTTTGATTTTGATTTTGATTTTGATTTTGATCGTTCGCTTGCCATTCAATTGCCTAGATCAAGATCGCAGCCTCGCTTCGCTCGGCAGCGCCTACACAGCCCAGCGGGAGCAAGCTCCCTCGCCACGGGATGGTGTTGTCTTTGAGATGCCCATTAAAAAGGGTTCTTCACGGATTCGTGGGGAAGAGAAGATTGACAGTCAGGGTTTAGGTAAATTGGAAGGTACCACCCAAACCAATTCCTGCCCCCTGCTGTCGACATGCATCCTATTGACCTTGCTTCGTTTTTTCCAGGCTATTACATCGCCTCTTCGATCTCTGCTCCCAAACTTTTGCAGCTGACCCTCGAACCCTGCGCCACGGTCATGCCGTTATGCGGTCGATGCCAGCAGCCCTGTCCCCTGATTCATGATCGGCGCTTGCGTCGAGTTCGAGACCGAGACCTGTTCGATCAACCGGTCCTGCTGCTGATACCTATGCGACGACTCGATTGCCTGAACTGTGGTCGGGTCAATGAGCACATTGATTGGTTGGCACCTTTCGCCCGGATGACGCAGCGCCTGGTCAACTGGATCGAGGTGTTGACGCTGATTTTACCTATTGCTCATGTGCGTCAATTAACCGGGCTCCATTGGCAGTCAATCAAGGATGTCGACAAGCGGCGCCTGGAGCGCAACGTCGCAGCCTTCGATCCCGGTAACGTGAAGCGCTTGGTCATGGATGAGTTCGCCCTGCACAAGGGGCACCGTTATGCGACGGTGATCATGGATGCTGACCGCAAGCGTGTGCTCTGGGTGGGTAAAGGCAATAGCCGAGAATCCATACGCCCGTTTTTCCAAGCCTTGGGCCAACAGTGTCAACAGATTGAAGCGGTGGCCATGGACATGAACACAGCCTTCGACTTGGAAGTGAAGCTCCATTGCCCGCAAGCCGAGGTGGTATACGACCTTTTCCACGTGGTGGCTCGTTATGGGCGTGATGTCGTGGATCGTATCCGGGTCGATCAGGCTAACGCTCTACGCCATGACAAACCCGCCCGTAAGGTGGTTAAGCAAAGTCGCTGGCTATTGTTGCGCAACAAGGAAAACCTCAAGGCTGAACAGCAAGTGCATCTCGACGAGCTGCTGGCCGCCAACCAGCCGCTGTCGACAGTCTATCTGCTCAAGGATGCCCTCAAGGATATTTGGTACGCACCCAGCGTTTGGGAAGGTTGGAGGCGCTGGCGAGCGTGGCAGAAACTGGTGACGCAAAGCGGATTACAGCCTCTGATACGCTTTGCCAAAAATCTCAGGAAATATTTGAGAGGGATCTTGGCTAGCGCTCGGTTCGCCATGCACACAAGCCTGCTGGAAGGGGTCAACAACAAGATAAAAGTCATCAAGAGGATGGCTTATGGCTTCCGGGACACGGCCTATTTCTTCTTGAAAATCAAGGCCGCCTTCCCCGGAAAACCGTGAAGAACCTTAAAAAGGGCTCCTCGAAGGAGCCCCCTGGGCCGCAGCCCGCCGTCCGGATGGGACGTGCGTGGTTAAATCGGTTTGGATGTCAGATTGTCGAGTTCTTGAGTAATAGGCCCTGTGTCAGCCGACGGCGTGAAGTTCGTTGAGTCTGTGGATACCCGCAGTGCCGGTCATACCGTCCCAGTTGTCGCCGCGTCCTTCCCGCCAGCCATTGATCCAGGCTTGACGTACCGACGGTAGAGTAAAGGGGCAAAGCTCACGGGATTTACCACCAACGCCATATTGGTAACCGCGTAAAAAAGCTCTTTCCAACGGATCACGCTTAAGTCTTCTCATAGGGTGTTGCCCTCACTTGTTGACTGTTGCTTAGCGTCGACCTCTATCGAGGCCGGGGCAGAATCATTCTGCCGTTGGTGGCTCGTTGCCGGCGTGACGAGCCAAGGTGTTGACGCCGTTGCGACGTCAACCTGTGGTGAGTTCTAACCAAAGCGTCACACGGATGGAATGATCGTTTTGTCATAAGCACGTAACAATAAAGATGTTAGTGCGATAAGTAACATCATGTTCGATACCCGCTTTTGAGCAAGACCCCTGTATGATCAGCCCTGCGCTGAAAGGCGGTCGCCGGAATCGAATGAGAATGTCCCCCTGTTGCACTCAGGTACTATTCGACGAAAGGGACGACTTTTCACAATTTGTTGCACAGAATTTTTTATCTGTCCTCGCATCTAAGCTCTTTGGACCTGAGCGGCGAGGACGGAGCGGCACACTTTCGTGCCACGCGGGTGCTCTTGAGAAAAGCACCTGATTGAACCCGGCCCGGCAATGCGTTGCCCGGCCCACTTAGCCCAAGGCTCTGGAAATCCCATGTCCGACCGTTTTGAACTCTTCCTCACTTGCCCCAAGGGCCTCGAAGGCCTGCTTCTTGAGGAAGCCGTCGGGCTTGGCCTTGAAGAGGCGCGCGAGCACACCTCGGCCGTTCGCGGCAGCGCTGACATGGAGACGGCCTATCGGCTCTGCCTCTGGTCGCGCCTGGCCAACCGCGTGTTGCTGGTGCTCAAGCGCTTCCCGATGAAGGACGCCGAAGACCTTTATCACGGCGTGCTGGATGTCGATTGGCAAGACCATATGCTTGCCGACGGCACCCTGGCGGTGGAGTTCAGTGGTCACGGCTCGGGCATCGACAACACCCATTTCGGCGCCTTGAAGGTCAAGGATGCCATCGTCGACAAGCTGCGCACCCCCTCGGGCGAGCGTCCTTCCATCGACAAGCTCAACCCGGACCTGCGCATCCACCTGCGTCTGGACCGCGGCGAAGCGATTCTCTCCTTGGACCTCTCGGGCCACAGCCTGCACCAGCGCGGTTATCGCCTGCAGCAAGGCGCCGCGCCGCTGAAGGAAAACCTCGCCGCCGCGATCCTGATCCGCGCTGGTTGGCCGCGCATTGCCGCCGAAGGCGGGGCGCTGGCCGACCCGATGTGTGGCGTCGGCACGTTCCTGGTGGAAGCGGGGATGATCGCCGCCGACATGGCGCCGAACCTGCGTCGCCAGCAATGGGGCTTTACCGCCTGGCTTGGTCACGTGCCGGCGTTGTGGAAGAAGCTTCATGAAGAAGCCTCTGAACGCGCCGCTGCCGGGCTGGCCAAGCCGCCGTTGTGGATCCGTGGCTACGAGGCCGATCCACGGCTGATCCAGCCGGGTCGCAACAACGTCGAGCGCGCGGGCCTGAGCGAGTGGATCAAGATCTATCAGGGCGAAGTCGCGACCTTCGAGCCGCGCCCGGACCAGAACCAGAAGGGCCTGGTGATCTGCAACCCGCCGTATGGCGAGCGCCTGGGCGACGAAGCCAGCCTGCTTTATCTCTACCAGAACCTTGGCGAGCGCCTGCGCCAGGCCTGCCTGAACTGGGAGGCCGCGGTGTTCACCGGCGCGCCGGACCTGGGCAAGCGCATGGGCATTCGCAGCCACAAGCAGTATTCGTTCTGGAACGGCGCCTTGCCCTGCAAGCTGCTGTTGATCAAGGTCCTGCCGGATCAGTTCGTCACGGGCGAGCGTCGCACCCCGGAACAACGCCAGGCCGAGCGTGAGCAATCCGCCTACGACCAGGCCCCGGATGTCCCGCAGGAGCGCCAGTACAACAAGAACGGCAACCCCATCAAGCCAGCCCCGGCCCCGGCACCCGTGGTCGAGCAGGCGCGCCTGAGCGAAGGCGGGCAGATGTTCGCCAATCGCCTGCAAAAGAACCTCAAGTTGCTGAGTAAATGGGCCAAGCGTGAAGGCGTGGACTGCTATCGCGTCTACGATGCCGACATGCCCGAATACTCGATGGCCATCGACCTGTATCACGATTGGGTACACGTCCAGGAGTACGTCGCGCCGAAGTCCATCGATCCGGAAAAGGCCTCGGCCCGCTTGTTCGATGCGTTGGCGGCGATTCCCCAGGCCTTGAACGTCGACAAGAGCCGTGTCGTCATCAAGCGCCGCGAGCGCCAGAGCGGCACCAAGCAGTACGAGCGCCAGAGCGCCCAGGGCAAGTTCACCGAAGTCAACGAAGGCGGCGTGAAGCTGCTCGTCAACCTCACGGATTACCTCGACACCGGGCTGTTTCTCGATCACCGGCCCATGCGTCTGCGAATTCAGAAAGAAGCCGCCGGCAAGCGCTTCCTCAACCTGTTCTGCTACACCGCGACCGCCAGTGTCCACGCTGCCAAGGGCGGCGCCCGCAGCACCACCAGCGTCGATTTGTCGAAAACCTACCTGGACTGGGCGCGGCGCAACCTGTCGCTCAATGGCTTTTCCGACAAGAACCGCCTGGAGCAGGGTGACGTGATGGCCTGGCTGGAAGCCAGCCGCGATGAATACGACCTGATCTTCATCGATCCGCCGACCTTCTCCAACTCCAAGCGCATGGAAGGCGTGTTCGATGTGCAGCGCGATCACGTCCAGTTGCTGGACCTGGCCATGGCGCGCCTGGCGCCGGGCGGCGTGTTGTATTTCTCCAACAACTTCCGCAAGTTCCAACTCGAAGAGAACCTGGCCGAGCGTTACGCGGTGGAGGAAATCACCGCGAAGACCATCGATCCGGACTTTGCCCGAAACAGCAAGATTCACCGTGCATGGAAAATCACGGCACGCTGATCTCGTTGATTGGATCCACTCAAGCCTTGAAATTCAAGGCTTCCGGGTGTTTTTGGGGCTGGCTAAAATAGTGGCATATAGCTATAACTTAGCTGTGACCGGGGCCGTTCAAATGCCTGGTCCTTTTCTGAGTTGTGGGTATGGCATTACATCCGGTGCATCCCAGGATCCTGGGTTTTATCAGCGAAGATGCTTCAGCGTGGCTGGTGGCCTCACTGGTCCTGGTGGCGGGGGGCTTGCTGACCGGCTTGTTGGCCTGGGGCACGCTGAATCTGTTCAATCAGCAAGTGCGCCAGCGTTTCGCGCTGCAAGTCGACGAGCGCTACAGCCGCATCGAAGAGCGCTTCCAGGACCAGGTGCAACGCCTCGACAGCCTGAGGCGTTTCTTCGCCAATTCCGATGGGGTTTCCAACACCGAATTCCATGGCTACACCGAAGCCATGCTGCGCCATACCCGGGCCTTCGCCTGGGCGCCCCGGGTGCTGCGGGACGAGCGGCAGGCATTCGAGCACCAGGCCCGGGCCGAGGTGTCCGGTACGTTTACCATTCGGGAGCCGGACGAGGCGGGCCTGCTGCGGGAGGCCCCCGAGCGGGACGAATACGTACCGGTGCTGTACGTCCAGGGCCAGCCCTCCTATGGCGCGCCGCTGGGCCTGGATCTGCTTTACCAACCCACGCGCCGCGCAACGCTGGAACGGGCCCGCGAACGTAACGCCATGACGGTGTCCAAGCCCCTGGACCTGGTCGGCGTCGATCCGATCTTTTCCAGGGGAATCATGCTGGCCGCGCCAGTGGTGCGGCATTCCGCAAATAAGCTGTTGGGTTTCGTCGTGGCTGCGGTCAGCATGCGCCAACTGATGTCTGATGGCCTGCCGGATCCAGGTCATGACAACCTGTCGATGCGGGTGCTTGACCTGTCCAGCGACGATCATCAAGAAGTGCTGTACGAGAGCCCTGACCGCCCGGGCAAAAGCGAGTTGTCGGCGACCCGGCTGTTGCGCTTGGCCGATCGTGACTTCCGGGTTGAGCTGCGACCCAGCCACTTGTTCCTGTCGAGCAACCATTCCGGCGTGATGAGCCTGACGGTGCTGGGCGGGTTACTCAGCCTGATGCTCAGTGTCTTGTTCTACACGCTGGTCAGCCAGCGGCAACGGGCCCTGGCGTTGGTGGAGCAACGGACCCAGGAACTGCGGGCCAGGGAAATGGAATTGCGCGGGACCCATGGCCAGTTGAGGGGCGTGCTCGACGCCGCGACGCAGGTCGCGATCATTGCCACTGATTTGCGCGGTGTCATCACGACCTTCAATGCCGGTGCCGAGCAGATGCTCGGTTATCAGAGCTGCGATGTCTTGCAGAGCATGACCCTGGAAAGCCTCCATGTCCCACGCGAGCTGCAGGAGCGGGCAGCCCAGCTCGCCGCTCGCTTTGGCAAACCGATTCCCACCTGCCACGCCATGTTGCTGGAAGGCGGCGAGCAGGGTGGCCAGCAGGCGCGGGAGTGGACGCTCGTGCGCCGCGACGGCAGCTATCTGACGGTGAACATGCTGGCGACGCCGGTGCTGGACGACCAGGGGCTTTGGGTCGGGCACCTGGCGATCTGCATCGACGTCACCGAGCGCAAGCGCGTCCACGAAGCATTGGCCGCCAGGGATCTGTTGTTGAAGAAACTCAGCGCCCATGTCCCCGGCGGCATCTATCAGTTCAAGATGGATTTCAACGGCAGCTTCAGTGTGATTTACGCCAGCGATGGCATCCGCGATATCTACGAATTGGAGCCGGACGTGCTGGTACGGCACGCCGAAGCGATTTTTTCCCGGATTCATCCCTTGGACAGCGCGCGGGTTCGCGCGTCGATCCGCACTTCGGCCGATACCCTGAGCCCATGGCGCGAAGAGTATCGGGTGCAACTGCCACTGCGTGGCCTGCGCTGGGTCCGCGGCGAGGCAACGCCCGAGCAACTGCCGGGCGGCGGGGTGCTGTGGCACGGTTATATTTCGGATATTTCCGATCTCAAGCGTGTGGAAGAAGAGCTGCGGGCGCTGTCCGTGACCGACACCCTGACTGGAATTCGCAACCGGCGTTATTTCCAGGAGCGGCTGACCTCGGAGTTGGCCCGGGTCGAGCGCGGTTCCGGGGAAATGGCAGTCATCATGCTCGACATTGATCATTTCAAACGCATCAACGATCAATATGGGCACGCGATGGGCGACCGAGTGTTGCAAGCGGTCTGCGAGCGCATCACCCAGCGACTGCGACGCACCGATGTGTTCTGCCGGCTGGGCGGGGAAGAGTTCGTGGTGTTGTGCCCGGACACCGACGGCGAAAGCGCCTACACGCTGGCCGTGGGACTGTGGGACGGCCTGCGCGGGGCGCCGATCGAGGAGGTGGGGGTCATCACTGCGAGTTTTGGCGTCGCCAGCCTTCGCCCCGGCGAAGGCGCCGATGCGCTGCTGTTGCGGGCCGACTCGGGGGTCTATGCCGCCAAGCAGGCGGGGCGCGATCGGGTCGAGGCGCCGTTGGGATAGTCTTTTTTACTCGAGCCGATGTGGGAGCGAGCTTGCTCGCGATAGCGGTGTGTCATTCAGCATCGATGCCTGCTGATCTACCGAATCGCGAGCAAGCTCGCTCCCACACTTGATCTCTGTCGTCCCGGCTCAGAGCACTGAAGCCGCCTGCGGGAGCTTCGGCTGGCGATACAGGTCAAGCAATACCTGGTCCAGCACCGAAGAGGCGCCCCATGGCTTCGGATCGTTGAGGATCGCCACGACCGCCCAGGTGTTGCCGTTGATGTCGCGGCTGAAGCCGGCGATGGCGCGGACGGTGTTCAGCGTGCCCGTCTTGATGTGGGCTTCGCCGGCCATGGCGGTGGTCTTGAGGCGCTTGCGCATGGTGCCGTCGGTTCCGGCGATGGGCATCGAACTGATGTATTCCGCCGCATACGGACTGTGCCATGCCGCCTGCAGCATCGCCGCCATTTCCCGGGCGCTGACCCGTTCCGCGCGGGACAGGCCCGAGCCGTTTTCCATCACCAGGTGCGGCGCGGTGATGCCTTTCTTGGCCAGCCATTGGCGCACCACCCGCTGTGCAGCCTTGGCGTCGTCGCCGTCGGCCTCGTTGCGAAACTGCGCGCCCAGGCTGAGGAACAGTTGCTGGGCCATGGTGTTGTTACTGTATTTGTTGATGTCGCGGATGATCTCCGCCAGGTCTGGCGAGAAGGCCCGGGCGAGCAATTTGGCGTTGCCCGGGGTCGCGGCCAGGCGATCGTTGCCCTGGATGCTGCCGCCCAGCTCCTTCCAGATCGCCCGCACGGCGCCAGCGGTATAGGTAGCGTGGTCGAGCAATGACAGGTAGGTCTGGGAGCTGCATCCGTCGCCGAGTTGGCCACTGACGGTGACGGTCATGCTGCCATCGGCGTTTGCCACCGGGTTGTAGCGAACGCCGCCGGCGCATTGCTTGCCATTGACGGCCTTGACCACGTTTTCGATGCGGATGCTGGCAATCGGCGGCTCGACCGAAACCAGCACCCGGCCGCCGTCATTGCGGGCGACGAAGCGCAGGGCCTTGAGGTTGACCAGCAGCGAGTCGGGCTTGACCAGGAAGGGTTTGTTCTCGTCGTTGCCGTCGTCGTTGAACTCCGGCAATTGTGGCTGGATGAAGAAACTCCGATCCAGCACCAGGTCGCCGGTCACCTGCTGCACGCCGTTGGCCCGCAGGTCGCGCATCAACAGCCAGAGCTTCTCCATGTTCAGCTTGGGATCGCCGCCACCCTTGAGGTACAGGTTGCCGTTGAGGATCCCGCCACTGAGGGTCCCGTCGGTGTAGAACTCGGTTTTCCACTGGTGGTTCGGCCCGAGCATCTCCAAGGCCGCATAGGTCGTGACCAATTTCATGGTGGACGCCGGGTTCACGGAGACATCGGCGTTGTACAGCGTCGGCGTTCCCGGGCCATCGAGCGGCACCATGACCAAGGACAGCGCGTTGTCTTGCAGCTTGCTGTTCTTGAGGGCCTTTTGCACATTCGGCGACAGGGCGGTGTTGATGGTGGCGGCGTGGGTGGTGACGGGAAGGGCCAGGGGAAGAAGAAGGCTGGCCAGGAGCAATGGACGCAAAGATTTGATCATGTGAAGTAAAACCCTGCAGGCGAGGGGGGAAAAGACGAGGGCATGAAAATGAACGCCCTCAACGGTCATGAAAGTTCGGCATTATGCCCCAAGGCGCAACGGCTTGTGCCGTGCCCAAGCCCGTCGAAGCGGTATTTTTTTACCGGCGGTAGCGCGAGATGCCCGATGAGTCGGGCAATCGGCGCACCAAACTGGTAAAGTGCCGGCCGTTATTACTTATGAGGATTGTTCCAATGGCGACTAACCGTTCCCAGCGTCTGCGCAAAAAGCTGTGCGTGGATGAATTTCAAGAGCTGGGTTTCGAACTTAACCTGGATTTCAAAGAAGATCTGGCCGATGAGGCTATTGACGCTTTCCTCGACGCTTTCCTGAAAGAAGCCATGGAAGCCAACGGCCTGGGTTATGTCGGCGGTGACGACTACGGCCTGGTTTGCCTGCAGAAGCGTGGCTCGGTGACCGAAGAGCAGCGCGCTGCCGTTGAAGCCTGGCTCAAGGCCCGTCCTGAGCTGACCAGCGTTGAAGTCAGCCCGTTGCTGGACGTGTGGTACCCGGAAAAGCCGATCAACTCGAAGGCTTGATGGTCTGACCGGTAGCCCGTACTTCGGGTTGCCGGTCAAAAGATCGCAGCCTTCGGCAGCTCCTACATTTGATGCGTGCATCTGTAGGAGCTGCCGAAGGCTGCGATCTTTTTCAGGCGCTACGCCAATTCAGAATCACTAAAGTCAACACCCCCGCCACAATCCCCCAGAACGCCGAACCGATGGAAAACAGCGTCAGCCCCGACGCCGTGACCATGAAGGTGACCAGCGCCGCCTCCCGTTCCTTCACTTCGCTCATGGCGATGCTCAAGCCATTGATGATCGACCCGAACAGCGCCAGTGCGGCGATGGACAGCACCAGTTCCTTGGGCAGCGCCGCGAACAGTGCCGCCAGCGTTGCACCGAACACCCCGGCGATCCCGTAGAAAATCCCGCACCACACCGCGGCCGTGTAGCGCTTGTTGCGATCTTCATGGGCGTGCGGCCCGGTGCAGATCGCTGCGCTGATCGCCGCGAGGTTGATCCCGTGGGAGCCGAACGGCGCCAGCAGCAGCGAGGCAATGCCGGTGCTGGTGATCAGCGGCGACGCCGGTACGTTGTAACCATCGGCGCGCAGCACGGCAATGCCAGGCATGTTCTGCGAGGTCATCGCCACGACGAACAGCGGGATGCCGATGCTGATGGTGGCCGCCAGGGAAAAGTGCGGCGTGGTCCAGACCGGTGTCGCGACTTCCAGGGCGAAACCGCTGAAATCCAAAAGTCCCAACAGGCCCGACAGCACGGTGCCGACCAGCAGCGCCGCCAGCACCGCGTAACGCGGCGACAGGCGCTTGATGATCAGGTAGGTGAAGAACATGCCCAGCACCAGGCCGGTGCGGTGCTGGGTGGCGACAAAAATCTCGCTGCCGATCTTGAACAGGATGCCCGCCAACAACGCCGCCGCCAGCGAGGCCGGAATGCGCTTGACCAGGCGCTCGAAACTGCCGGTCAGGCCGCAGATCGTGACCAATATTGCGCAGGTGATATACGCGCCGATGGCCTCGCCATAACTCACGCCACCCAGGCTGGTGATCAGCAACGCCGCGCCGGGGGTCGACCAGGCAATGGTAATCGGCGTGCGGTAGCGCAGGGACAGGCCGATGGAACACACGGCCATGCCGATGGAAATTGCCCAGATCCACGAGGAAATCTGCCCGCTGGTCAGGCCCGCCGCTTGCCCGGCCTGGAACATCAGCACCAGGGAACTGGTGTAGCCCGTCATCATGGCGATGAAGCCGGCGACGATGGCCGAGGGCGATGTATCGGCCAAGGGACGAAGTGGCGCGGTCGTGACTTCGGTCATGGTGGCGGTGTTCCTTGTTGTAGATTGTCTGGACTCGGGCGAGCCATTGCTTTTGTGGCGAGGGAGCTTGCTCCCGCTCGGCCGCAGTAGGAGCTGTCGAGTGCAACGAGGCTGCGATCTTTCCCCTGACACTTGAATCACCAAGCGAAAGATCAAAAGATCGCAGGCTCCTACAGAGTCCAGCGGGAGCAAGCTCCCTCGCCACAAAACCGAGGTTTAAGCCTAAACTCAACACCGTGGTCGATTGCAATACAGCCATGTCCGCAAAGAGCCGTACAGTCGTGTTGCCATCAGAGGTTGTGTACAATCGCCGTGTTATTTACGCGATACTTGCCAGCGACCCGCTGTGCCGTATTACAGTCACGGTCAAATCGCCGCAGTTCTCCCGACTCGAGTGCCCATGAACGAACAGTTGCAGCCCCTCAAGAAACAACCGCGAGCAGGCAAAGCCGGCCGCAGCGGAACCCAGGACGACATTGTCTATGCGCACATTTTCGAGGCCATCCTCGAACAGCGCCTGGCGCCCGGTACCAAATTGAGCGAAGAGGCACTTGGGGAGATTTTCGGGGTGAGCCGCACCATCATTCGCCGTGCGCTGTCACGCCTGGCCCATGAAGGCGTGGTGCTGTTGCGGCCCAATCGCGGCGCGGTCGTTGCCAGCCCGAGTGTCGAAGAGGCACGCCAGGTGTTCTTCGCCCGGCGCATGGTGGAGAAGGCGATCACGGAACTGGCGGTCCAGCACGCCAGCGCCGAGCAGCTTGCCGAGCTGCGGCAGATGGTCAGCGACGAGCGCGACAGTTTCTCCCGCGGCGATCGTGGCGCCGGCATCCGCTTGTCGGGCGAGTTCCATTTGAAGCTCGCCGAGGCGGCGAAGAATGCCCCGCTGATCAGCTTCCAGCGCAGCCTGGTGTCCCAGACTTCATTGATCATCGCCCAGTATGAAAGCGGCAATCGATCCCACTGTTCCTATGACGAACACACCCAACTGATCGACGCCATCGAGGCCCGCGACGCGAAGCTGGCGGTGGACCTGATGATGCATCACATGGACCACATCGACAGCAAGCTCAACCTCGACGAAGAAAGCGCGTCGGATGACTTGCACGCGGTGTTCTCGCATCTTTTGCAGAGCAAGAAACCAGGGCGTGCGCCTGCCAAACTCTGACGGTTGAATCAGTCATACCGCCAATCGCGAGCAAGCTCGCTCCCACAGGGTTAGTGTGAACAACACATATTCCCTGTGGGAGCGAGCTTGCTCGCGATGGCGGTCCAACATGCGCTGAAGTTTTAGCGCTGGTGCACCAACCTCCCAGCCGCATAAGTCTGCGCCACCGTCCGGTCATCCCCCAGCGTCATCAACACGAACAACCGCTCGGCAATGTCCTTGGCCTGCTTCAGTCGATAGCTCAGCAGCGGCGTGGCGTTGTAGTCCAACACCAGGAAATCCGCGTCCGTTCCCGGCTGCAACGTCCCGATCTTGTCCTCCAGGCGCAAGGCCCGGGCGCCGCCGAGGGTGGCCAGGTACAGCGACTTGAACGGGCTCAGCCGCGCCCCTTGCAACTGCATGACCTTGTAGGCTTCGTTCAAGGTGTGCAGCAGCGAGAAGCTGGTGCCGCCACCCACGTCCGTGCCCAGCCCTACGTTTACCTTGTGCTTCTCGGCCATCGGCAGGTTGAACAACCCGCTGCCCAGGAACAGGTTCGAGGTCGGGCAGAAGGCGATGGCCGAACCCGTTTGCGCCAGGCGCGCGCATTCGTCGTCGCACAGGTGAACGCCGTGGGCGAACACCGAGCGTTCGCCGAGCAATTGGTAATGATCGTAGACGTCCAGGTAACCCTTGCGCTCCGGAAACAACGCCTTTACCCATTGCACTTCCTGCAGGTTCTCACTGATGTGGGTCTGCATGTACAGGTCCGGGTATTCGCTGAGCAATTGGCCGGCCAGGGCCAGTTGTTCCGGGGTGCTGGTCGGCGCGAACCGCGGGGTCACGGCGTAGTGCAGGCGACCCTTGCCATGCCAGCGCTCGATCAGCGCCTTGCTTTCGGTGTAGCTGGACTCGGCGGTGTCGACCAGATAGTCCGGGGCGTTGCGGTCCATCATCACCTTGCCGGCGATCATCCGCAGGTCGAGTTTCTCGGCCACCTCAAAAAACGCGTTCACCGATTGCGGGTGCACGCTGCCAAACACCAGGGCGGTGGTGGTGCCGTTGCGTAGCAGTTCCTTGACGAAAATATCCGCCACTGTCTCGGCATGGGCCTTGTCGGCGAACTGGCTTTCGCAGGGGAAGGTGTAGGTGTTGAGCCAATCCAGCAACTGCTCGCCGTAGGCGCCGACCATGCCGGTTTGCGGCAGATGGATGTGGGTGTCGATGAAGCCAGGGGTGATCAGCGCGTCCGGGTAATGCGTGATCTCGATGTCCGCCGCCAGGGTCGGCAGCAGGTCGCTGGCGTGGCCGATGGCGCTGATCTGGCCATTTTCCACCACCAACAGGCCGTCTTCGAAATATTCATGGGACGCCTCGATGCCCACCTCGGCCGGGTCGGCGAGGCTGTGGAGCAGGGCGGCGCGGTAGGCTTTGCGTGTCAGGGGCATGGTCTGTCTCGATAAAAATTAGCGCTGGCTGCGGCGCGAAACCGGCAGCAACTTCGCAATCGGTTCGGCGCGCGACGTGTGCTGGCCGAAATCCGCGTTATAGGTGGCGATGATTTCGCCGGCGATGGAGATGGCAATTTCCACAGGCAACTTGCCTTTGACTTCGCCGATGCCCATCGGGCAACGCATGCGTTGCAGGGTGCCGCTGTCGAAGCCGCGATCACGCAGGCGGTGTTCGAACTTGACCCGCTTGGTCTTCGAGCCGATCAGGCCGAAGTAGGCAAAGTCGTTGCGCTTGAGGATCGCGGCGCTCAGTTCCAGGTCGAGCTGATGGTTATGAGTCATGACGATGCAGTAGCTGCCGGCGGGCAACTCGTCGACTTCATCCAGCGGGTCTTCGGTGACGATTTTGTGCACGCCATGGGGCAGGTGTTCGGGGAACTCGGCTTCCCGCGAGTCGATCCAGCGCACCCGGCACGGCAGGCTCGCCAGCAGTGGCACCAGGGCGCGGCCGACATGACCGGCGCCGAACACGGCGATCTGCGCCTGGACCTGGCCCATGGGTTCGAACAGCAGCACGGTTACGCCGCCGCAGCATTGGCCCAGGCTGGCGCCGAGGCTGAAGCGCTCCAGATGGGTGTCCTGCTGGCCGCTGGCGAGCATGTTCCGGGCGATTTCCATGGCCTTGTATTCCAGATGTCCGCCACCGATGGTGTCGAACGTCTGGCTGGCGCTGATGACCATCTTCGAGCCGGCGTTGCGCGGCGTGGAGCCGAGCTCTTCGATGATCGTCACGAGCACGCACGGTTCACCGCGGGTTTGCAGGTCGGCGAGGGCGCTGATCCAGTTGTACATATTCACCTCGACATCTCTGTTGTCTGTTTCGGCCTTATCGCGAGCAAGCTCGCTCCCACATTGGATTGCGGTCCCCTGTGGGAGCGAGCTTGCTCGCGATAGCCGCACCGCGGTCTAAAGCGGAGCCAACTCGGCCTCGGCTTCCGCAGGCTTCACAGTCTTCAACTGCCGCATCTGCTCACACCCCCACAACACCCGCTCCGGCGTCGCCGGCGCGTCGATCGTCGGTTGATGCCGGTAGTCCCCCAGGCTCGCCACGGCGTCCTTGATGGCGCACCACGCGGCGATGCCGAGCATGAACGGCGGTTCGCCCACGGCTTTGGAGTGGAACACCGTGTCTTCGGGGTTCTTGCGGTTTTCCACCAGCTTGACCCGCAAATCCAAAGGCATGTCAGCGACGGCGGGGATCTTGTAGCTGGCCGGGCCGTTGGTCATCAGCTTGCCCTTGTCGTTCCACACCAGCTCTTCCATGGTCAGCCAGCCCATGCCCTGGATGAAGCCGCCCTCGACCTGGCCGATGTCGATGGCCGGGTTCAGCGAGGCGCCGACGTCATGGAGGATGTCGGTGCGCAGCATTTTGTACTCGCCGGTGAGGGTGTCGACGATCACCTCGGCACACGCCGCGCCAAAAGCGTAGTAATAGAACGGCCGGCCACGGGCCTGGCTGCGGTCGTAGTAGATTTTCGGGGTCTTGTAGAAGCCGGTGCTCGACAGCGAGACCTGGGCGAAATACGCCTGCTGCACCAGCGCCTCGAACGTCAGGATGTGATCGCGCACCCGCACGTGGCCGTTGTGGAATTCCACGTCTTCTTCACTGACCTTGTACTGCCCCGCGGCGAATTCCACCAGGCGCCGCTTGATGGTTTCGGCGGCATTTTGCGCAGCCTTGCCGTTCAGGTCGGCCCCGCTGGAGGCCGCGGTCGGCGAGGTGTTCGGCACCTTGTCGGTGTTGGTCGCGGTGATCTGCACGCGGTCCATTTCTACCTGGAACACCTCGGCCACCACCTGGGCGACCTTGGTGTTCAAGCCCTGGCCCATTTCGGTGCCGCCATGGTTGAGGTGGATGCTGCCGTCGGTGTAGACGTGGATCAACGCGCCGGCCTGGTTGAGGAAGCTGGCGGTGAACGAAATGCCGAACTTCACCGGCGTCAGCGCCAGTCCCTTTTTCAGGATCGGGCTGCCTGCGTTGTAGCGGCGGATCGCTTCGCGGCGCTCGGCGTATTGGCTGCTCTGTTCAAGCTCGGCGGTCATCTCTTCGAGCATGTTGTGCTCGACAGTCTGGTAGTAATGCGTGACGTTGCGTTCGGTCTTGCCGTAATAGTTGGCCTTGCGCACCGCCAGCGGATCGAGCCCCAGGTGGCGGGCGATGGCGTCCATCACTTCTTCGATGGCGACCATGCCTTGGGGGCCGCCAAAACCCCGGTAGGCGGTGTTGGACGCGGTGTTGGTCTTGCAACGATGGCCGTTGATGGTCGCGTCGCCCAGGTAGTAGGCGTTGTCGGCATGGAACATCGCGCGGTCGACAATCGAGGCCGACAGGTCCGGCGAGCAACCGCAGTTGCCAGCCAGTTCCAGGGCGATGCCATGCAGGCGTCCGGTGCTGTCGAAGCCGACGTCGTATTCGATGTAGAAGGGGTGGCGCTTGCCGGTCATCAGCATGTCTTCGAGCCGGGGCAGGCGCATCTTGGTGGGCTGGCCGGTGAGGTGCGCGATCACGGCGCACAGGCACGCCGGGCTGGCGGCCTGGGTTTCCTTGCCGCCAAAGCCGCCGCCCATGCGGCGCATGTCGACCACGACCTTGTTCATCGACACACCGAGCACTTCGGCCACCAGCTTCTGCACTTCGGTGGGATTCTGGGTCGAGCAGTAGACGACCATGCCGCCGTCTTCAGTCGGCATCACCGAAGAAATCTGGGTTTCCAGGTAAAAGTGTTCCTGGCCGCCGATGTGCAGCGAACCCTGGATGCGATGCTCGGCACTCGCCAATGCAGTGGCTGAATCACCGCGCTGGTGGGTGTGGCTGTCGAGCACGAAGTGCCGCTTGCGCAGCGCCTCGACCACGTCCAGCACCGGTTCCAGGTCTTCGTATTCGACGATGGCGGCCATGGCCGCCTTGCGTGCGGTCTCAAGGTCCTTGGCCGCGACGGCCAGCACCGGTTGGCCGACGAACTGCACATCGTCGATCGCCAGCAGCGGGTCGCCGGGCAGCAGCGGGCCGATGTCCTTCAGGCCGGGAATGTCCTGGTGGGTAATGGCGATGCGCACGCCTTCGAAGGCGTAGCAGGGCGCGGTGTCGATGCGCAGGATCCGCGCGTGGGCGCGGTCCGACAGCCGGGCATAGACGTGCAACTGGTTCGGGAATTCCAGGCGGTCATCGATGTACTGCGCTTCGCCGGACACGTGCTTGGCGGCGCTGTCGTGCTTGACGCTGCGGCCCACGCCGGTGGTGAGGTCGCTGGCGAACAGTTCGGCCAGTTCGGCTTGGGTCTTCTCTACGGCGTGATGGTTAGACATAAGCGGTCACCCGAGTCTCGATGTGCGGCGTTTGCAGCTCGATGAAATATTTGCGCAGCAGGTTGCGGGCGCTGAGCAAGCGGTATTCCTTGCTGGCGCGGAAGTCTGAAAGGGGGGTGAAGTCCTCGGCCAGGGCGAGGCAGGCGCGTTCGACGGTGCTGTTCTTCCATGGCGCGCCGATCAGGACGGCTTCGCAATGCTTGGCGCGCTTGGGGGTGGCGGCCATGCCGCCGAAGGCGACGCGAGCGTCCTGGACTACACCGTTTTCGATGCGCAAGTTGAATGCCCCACAGACTGCCGAAATGTCATCGTCCAGCCGTTTGGAAACCTTGTAGGCGCGGAACGCCTGCTCGGCGCTGGCCCGGGGCACGATGATCTTTTCGATGAATTCGCTTTCCTGCCGGGCGGTGACCCGGTAATCGAGGAAATAGTCTTCCAGGGCCAGGGTGCGACGAACCTGGCCTTTGCACAGGACAATCTGCGCGCCGAGAGCGATCAGCAGGGGCGGCGAGTCGCCAATCGGCGAGGCGTTGCCGATGTTACCGCCCAGGGTGCCCTGGTTGCGGATCTGCAACGAGGCGAAGCGCTGCAGCAGTTCGCCGAAGTCCGGGTATTCGGCTTGCAAGGCTTCGTAGCAATCGGAAAGCGGAGTAGCGGCGCCGATTTCAAGGCGATCGTCGAAACGCTCGACGCGCCTGAGTTCGGCGACGTTGCCGACGTAGATCATCACCGGCAGGGTGCGATGAAATTGCGTGACTTCCAGGGCCAGGTCCGTACCGCCGGCCAACAGTCGCGCCTGCGGATAGGCGTCGTAGAGATCAGCCAGGTCGGCCACGGTCAGCGGCACCAGGCAACGCTTGTCGCCGCTGTTGAGTTCACCGGTCTCGGTGGGCGCGATGGCCTTGAGGCGGGCGACGGTCTCGGCTTCACGGGCGTCAAACTGGTCCGGCTGCTTGCCGCAACAGGCCTGGTCGGCGGCCGCCAGGATCGGCCGGTAGCCGGTGCAGCGGCACAGATTGCCGGCCAGGGCTTCGTGGGCCTTGTGAGCGTCGGGTCGTTCGCTGTTCTTCTGCAAGGCGAACAGCGACATGACGAAGCCCGGCGTGCAGAAACCGCATTGCGAACCGTGGCAATCGACCATCGCCTGCTGGACGCTGTGCAGTTGGCCATTGTGCTTGAGGTCTTCGACGCTGATCAGTTGCTTGCCGTGCAGGGACGAGACGAAGGTCAGGCACGAATTGAGGCTGCGATAGCGAACGCGTTCGCGGCCGTCCGCATCCGTCTCCAATTCGCCCACCACCACAGTGCACGCACCGCAGTCGCCGCTGGCGCAGCCTTCCTTGGTGCCGGGTTTGCCGACATGCTCGCGCAGATAATTGAGCACGGTCAGGTTCGGGTCCAGGGCGTGCTCGCTACGGAGTTCCTGGTTGAGTAAAAACTGGATCACGGAAGGCCTCGCAGATTCATTATTGTTGTATCGACGTGGGCTGAATTTAGCAGTTCTGACTTTTCGGTCAATGATTTTCTGACTTAAGGGTCAGAAAATCAGCTTCAAGCTTCAAGCTTCAAGCTTCAAGCTTCAAGCTTTTGACTTGCAGCTTGCAGCTTGCAGCTGCTTTTTTGCTTCTATCGTGCCAAAAACCCGGTGCAGGCCCTGCGCCATGACGTATCGAGTGCGCTACACTGCGCCGCTTGTGCAGATCGAAGAGTTTGAAGGACAACCATGACGTTCAAGGCCCCGGACAGCCTCGCCGAGCAAATCGCCCACCATCTTGCCGAGCGCATCATTCGCGGCGAAATGAAGCCGGGAGAGCGTATCCAGGAGCAGAAGGTCACGCTGGCGCTCAATGTCAGCCGTGGTTCGGTCCGCGAGGCCTTGCTGATCTTGGAGCGACGCCATTTGATCGCGATCCTGCCGCGCCGTGGGGCGCATGTCACCGAGTTGACCGAACACAACGTGCGCAGCCTCTGTGCGCTGATGAGCGAGCTGTACATCCTGTTGGGCAACGCCGTGGCCCATGGTTGGAAAGAACAGGCCGACATGGCACCGTTCGTCGCGATCCAGCAGCGCCTCAATGACGCCTACACGCGCCAGGACATCCGCACCTTCGTCGATGAAAGCTTCAGTGTGATGCGCGCCGCGTATCCCTTTGCCAACAATCCATACCTGCAGGAAACCGTCGAGAACCTGCAGCCGGCCATGAGTCGCGCCTACTTCCTGGCCCTGGAGCAGCGCAAGGCTGAAATGAGCGAATTCCTCGACCTGTTCCAGCGCCTGCTCGGCGCCGTGCTGGCCCGTGATTTGCCGCAGATCCGCATCGTGCTGACGGCCTACGCCCAGCGCAGTTGCGATCTGGTGGTTTCAGCCCTGACGAAGGCCTGAACATGCGCCTCAAGTGCATCAAGCTGGCGGGGTTCAAATCCTTCGTCGACCCGACCACGGTGAACTTCCCCAGCAACATGGCGGCAGTGGTCGGGCCCAATGGCTGCGGCAAGTCGAACATCATCGATGCCGTGCGCTGGGTGATGGGCGAAAGCTCGGCGAAGAACCTGCGCGGCGAGTCGATGACCGACGTCATCTTCAATGGCTCCACCAGTCGCAAGCCGGTGAGTCAGGCGAGCATCGAACTGGTCTTCGATAACTCTGACGGCACGCTGATTGGCGAGTACGCGGCCTACGCGGAAATTTCCATTCGGCGCAAAGTGACCCGCGACAGCCAGAACAGTTATTTCCTCAACGGCGCCAAGTGCCGACGCCGCGACATCACCGACATTTTCCTCGGCACCGGCCTGGGCCCGCGCAGCTATTCGATCATCGAGCAGGGCATGATCTCCAAGCTGATCGAGGCCAAGCCTGAAGACCTGCGTAACTTCATCGAAGAAGCCGCCGGTATTTCCAAGTACAAGGAACGGCGCCGCGAGACCGAGAACCGCATCCGTCGCACCCACGAAAACCTCGCGCGCCTGACCGACCTTCGTGAAGAGCTGGAACGCCAGCTCGAACGCCTGCACCGCCAGGCCGAAGCCGCGAAGAAATACCAGGAATACAAGGGCGAGGAGCGCCAACTCAAGGCCCAGCTCTCGGCCCTGCGCTGGCAGGCGTTGAACGAACAGGTCGGCCAGCGCGAGGCGATCATCGGCAACCAGGAAGTCAGCTTCGAAGCGCTGGTGGCCGAACAGCGCAACGCCGATGCCGCCATCGAGCGCCTGCGCGACGGGCACCACGAACTGTCCGAGCGCTTCAATCTGGTGCAGGGGCGCTTCTATTCCGTGGGCGGCGACATTGCCCGGGTCGAACAGAGCATCCAGCACGGTCAGCAACGCTTGCGCCAGTTGCAGGACGATTTGAAGGAAGCCGAGCGCGCGCGCCTGGAAACCGAATCGCACCTGGGCCACGACCGCACCTTGTTGCTGACCCTTGGCGAAGAACTGGAACGACTTACCCCGGAGCAGGAACTCACCAGCGCCGCCGCCGAAGAGGCTGCCGCAGCGCTGGAGGAAGCCGAGCTGACCATGCACGGCTGGCAAGAGCAATGGGACAGCTTCAACCTGACCTCCGCCGAGCCACGGCGCCAGGCTGAAGTCCAGCAGTCGCGCATCCAGCAATTGGAAACCAGCATGGAGCGCCTGGCCGAGCGTCAACGGCGTCAGTCCGAAGAGCGCGCATTGCTCGCGGCGGACCCGGAGGACGCCGCCATCCTGGAGCTGAGTGAGCAGCTCGCCACCAGCGAAGCCACACTCGAAGACTTGCAGGCCAGCGAAGACGCCCAGGTCGAACGCCTCGAACAACTGCGCCAATCCTTGCAACTGGCCCTGCAGAACCAGCAACAGGCCCAGGGCGAATTGCAGCGACTCAATGGACGCCTGGCCTCGTTGGAAGCCTTGCAACAGGCAGCGTTGGACCCGGGCACCGGCACCGCCGAATGGCTGCGCGATCAGCATCTGGCCGAGCGTCCGCGCCTGGCCGAAGGGTTGAAGGTCGATGCCGGTTGGGAGTTGGCGGTGGAAACTGTGCTGGGCGCCGACCTGCAAGCGGTGCTGGTCGATGATTTCGCCGGCTTCGACCTGTCGGGCTTCAGCCAGGGCGATTTGCGCCTGCTCAGTCCTGCCGGCGACGGCGTGCGGGTGCCGGGCAGTCTGTTGGACAAAGTCGAGGCCCAGGTCGATCTGTCGCCCTGGCTGGGGCAAGTCAAGCCAGTGGACAGCCTGGAGCAGGCCTTGGCCTTGCGCGGGCAACTGGCGGTCGGCGAAAGCCTGATCAGCCGTGACGGGTATTGGGTCGGCCGGCATTTCCTGCGTGTGCGCCGGGCCAGCGAAGCGGAGAGCGGCATGCTCGCCCGTGGACAGGAAATCCAACGCCTGGGCGCCGAGCGCGAAGAGCGCGAGGCCAGCGTCGAAGCGTTGGAAACCGAATTGCAGAACCTGCGGGCGCAACAGCGTCAACAGGAAAACGGTCGCGAACATTTGCGTCGGCTGTTGCAGGACGAAGCGCGCCAGCAGGGCGAACTCAAGGCGCAGCTGTCCGCCGGCAAGGCCAAGGTCGAACAATTGGCCCTGCGCCGCACCCGTCTCGATGAGGAAATCGGCGAGTTGGGCGAACAGCGGGCCTTGGAGCACGAACAGATCGGTGAGGCGCGCCTGCAATTGCAGGAAGCCCTTGATGCGATGGCGCTGGATACCGAGCAGCGTGAATGGCTGTTGGCGCAGCGCGACAGCCTGCGCGAACGCCTCGACCGCGTGCGCCAGGAAGCGCGCCAGCACAAGGATCATGCTCATCAATTGGCGGTACGCCTGGGCTCGCTCAAGGCGCAATACGATTCCACCCGCCAGGCCTTGGAGCGCCTGGAAATGCAGTCCGAGCGCCTGACTGAAAAGCGCGAACAGTTGAGCCTCAACCTGGAGGAGGGCGAGGCGCCGCTGGAAGAGCTGCGCCTCAAGCTTGAAGAATTGCTCGACAAACGCATGAGCGTCGACGAAGAACTCAAGACCGCGCAGATTGCCTTGGAAGATGCCGACCGCGAGTTGCGCGACGCCGAGAAGCGCCGCAGCCAGGCCGAGCAGCAATCGCAACTGATCCGCGGCCAGATGGAACAGCAGCGCATGGAGTGGCAAGCCTTGACCGTGCGGCGCAAGGCCTTGCAGGACCAATTGCTGGAGGACGGCTACGACCTCAACGGCGTACTCGCGACCCTGGTGGCGGGGGCGAACGAGAAGGACGCCGAGGAAGAGCTCGAGCGCATTGCCCAGCGCATCCAGCGCCTGGGCGCGATCAACTTGGCCGCTATCGACGAATATCAGCAGCAGTCCGAGCGCAAGCGTTACCTGGACGCCCAGAACGACGATCTGGTGGAGGCGCTGGAGACCCTGGAAAACGTCATCCGCAAGATCGACAAGGAAACCCGCAACCGCTTCAAGGATACCTTTGATCAGATCAACGGCGGTTTGCAGGCACTTTTCCCAAAAGTTTTCGGTGGCGGCAGCGCCTATTTGGAACTGACGGGCGAAGATTTACTCGATACTGGGGTGACAATCATGGCGCGTCCTCCCGGCAAGAAGAACAGCACCATTCATTTGCTCTCCGGCGGTGAAAAAGCGTTGACGGCATTGGCCCTGGTCTTTGCCATCTTCAAACTGAACCCGGCGCCGTTCTGCATGCTCGACGAAGTCGATGCGCCATTGGACGACGCCAACGTAGGCCGTTACGCACGGCTGGTGAAGGAGATGTCTGAAACGGTGCAGTTCATCTACATCACCCACAACAAGATCGCCATGGAGATGGCCGATCAACTGATGGGGGTGACCATGCATGAGCCTGGCTGTTCGCGGCTGGTGGCGGTGGATGTGGAGGAGGCCATGGCGATGGTGGACAGTTAGCTACGAGCTTCAAGCGGCAAGCTGCAAGTGCGGCGGCTTGTGGCTTTCAGCTTGTAGCTTGTAGCTGCGGGTCATGCTAGTTTAATGTCAATTTTTCGTATGCGTGGGCAAAACGCCATTCAGAACATAGAGTTGGCGCCACGTTTTAAAGCGGTTTGCAAATAGCTAAGCCCCTTATTTTTCAGCATTTTTATAGAGGCACGGGATTACATGGAAATCGGTCTGCGCGAGTGGCTGATCGTCATCGGCATCATTGTCATTGCCGGTATTCTTTTCGACGGCTGGCGTCGCATGCGCGGCGGCAAGGGGAAACTCAAGTTTCGCCTGGATCGCAGCCTGTCGAACCTGCCGGATGAAGATGACAGCGCCGAACTGCTGGGCCCGCCCCGGGTGCTCGACACCCACAAGGAGCCCCAGCTGGACGAGCATGACCTGCCGTCGATGAGCGCGCCTGCGCGTGAGCCACGGGAGTCGGGTTCCAAGCGCGGCAAGCGCAACAGCGAGCCGTCCCAGGGCGATTTGAACCTGAACCTGGACCTCGATGGAGGCCCGGGCTTCAGCAGCCGTGATGGCGACTTCCCGGACGAGAGCAAGCCTTCCAGTGCCGACAAGGAGCAGGCCCAGGCCGAAGAAGTGCTGGTGATCAGCGTGATCTGCCGCGACCCGGCCGGCTTCAAGGGCCCGGCGCTGCTGCAGAACATCCTCGAGAGCGGCCTGCGCTTTGGCGAAATGGATATTTTCCATCGTCACGAAAGCATGGCCGGCAATGGCGAGGTGTTGTTCTCCATGGCCAACGCGGTCAAGCCTGGTGTGTTCGATCTCGACGACATCGACCACTTCAGCACCCCGGCGGTGAGCTTCTTCCTCGGCTTGCCAGGCCCACGCCATCCCAAGCAGGCCTTTGACGTGATGGTCGCCGCGGCGCGCAAGCTGTCCCAGGAGCTCAACGGTGAATTGAAGGATGACCAGCGCAGCGTGCTGACCGCCCAGACGATCGAGCACTACCGCCAGCGCATCGTCGAATTCGAGCGCCGCGCGCTGACCCAGAAGCGCTGAAGTCAAAGATCGCTGGCCCTGTAGGAGCTGCCGAGTGCAACGAGGCTGCGATCTTTTGATCTTTCGCTCACGAGCCAATCGTCAGTGGAAAGATCGCAGCCTCGTTGCACTCGGCAGCTCCTACGGCTCCTGCAGCGATCGAAGTTGAGAATGAGCAGCCCAGGCTGCTCTTTTGCTTTATGAGAGAACACCATGAACGCCGTTGAAACCCGCATCCTAGAGCTGCGCGCCGAGCTGGATCAGCATAACTATCGCTACCACGTCCTCGATGAGCCCTCCATTCCAGACGCCGAATACGACCGCCTGTTCCACGAACTCAAGGCCCTGGAAGAGCAGCACCCGGAACTGGTGACCAGCGACTCCCCGACCCAGCGAGTCGGCAGCGTGGCGCTGTCGGCGTTCAGCCAGGTGCGTCATGAGATCCCGATGCTCAGCCTCGGCAACGCGTTCGACGAAACCACCATGCGCGAGTTCGACCGACGGGTGACGGAAGGCCTCGACCTGCCCCAAGGCGATTTGCTCGGCGGCGGTGCGGCGGTGGAATACAGTTGTGAACCGAAGCTCGATGGCCTGGCGGTCAGCCTGTTGTACCAGGACGGCATGCTGGTGCGCGGTGCCACGCGCGGTGACGGCACCACGGGCGAGGACATCAGCGTCAACGTGCGCACGGTGCGCAACATTCCCCTCAAGCTGCAGGGCAGCGGTTGGCCGCCGGTGCTGGAAGTGCGCGGCGAGGTGTACATGTCCAAGGCCGGTTTCGAGCGCCTCAACGCCACGCAACTGGAGGCGGGCGGCAAGACGTTCGCCAACCCGCGCAACGCAGCAGCCGGCAGCCTGCGCCAATTGGACTCCAGGATCACGGCCAACCGTCCCCTTGAATTCTGCTGCTATGGCATCGGCCAGGTGACGTCGGACATCGCCGACACCCACATTGGCAATCTCAAGCAACTCAAGGCCTGGGGCATGCCCATCAGCCGTGAGCTGAAGCTGGCCCACGGCATCGACGAATGCCTGGATTACTACCGCGACATTGGCGAGCGACGCCATTCGCTGCCCTACGAAATCGATGGCGTGGTGTTCAAGGTCAACAGCATCGCCTCCCAGCGCGAGTTGGGTTTTCGGGCCCGCGAGCCGCGCTGGGCCATCGCCCATAAATTCCCCGCCAGCGAAGAACTCACCAAATTGCTCGACGTCGAGTTCCAGGTCGGCCGTACCGGTGCTGTCACACCCGTGGCGCGGCTCAAGCCAGTCAAGGTGGCCGGCGTGACGGTGGCCAATGCCACGTTGCACAACATGGACGAAGTGGCGCGCCTGGGCCTGATGATCGGCGACACGGTGATCATTCGCCGCGCCGGCGACGTGATCCCGCAGGTGGTGCAAGTCGTCACCGAGCGCCGTCCGGACGATGCCCGTCCGGTGGCCGTGCCGCAGCAGTGTCCGGTTTGCGGTTCCCAGGTCGAGCGTACGCAGCTGATCAAGCGCAGCAAGGGCCGCGAGACCGTCAGCGAAGGCGCCGTATACCGCTGCGTCGGTCGCCTGGCCTGTGGCGCGCAACTCAAGCAGGCGATCATCCATTTCGTCTCGCGGCGGGCGATGGACATCGAAGGCCTGGGCGAAAAAAGCGTCGAGCAGTTGGTTGACGAAGGGCTGGTGGGATCGCCTGCCGACCTGTATGCGCTGACGTTCGAGCAAGTCGTCGACCTGGAAGGCTTCGCCGAGCTGTCGAGCAAGAACTTGCTGGCGGCCATCGTCGACAGCAAGCGGCCGAGCCTGGCGCGCTTCATCTACGCCCTCGGCATCCCGGACGTGGGCGAGGAGACCGCCAAGGTCCTGGCCCGCTCCCTCGGTTCGCTGGAGCGCGTGCAGGCGGCGTTGCCCCAAGTACTGACGTACCTGCCGGATGTGGGGCTGGAGGTCGCCCATGAGATCCACAGCTTCTTTGAAGACCCGCACAATCGCCAGGTCATCAAGGATCTGCTGCGCCATGGCCTGGAAATTCAGGACCAGGGCGAGTTGGGCGCGGAGTTCTCTGCCAGCACGACCCTGGGCGGCTTCCTCGACAAGCTGCATATTCCTTCAGTCGGCCCAGGCGGCGCGCAAAAACTGGCGGACAAGTTCGGTTCCCTCGACGCGGTCATGAACGCCGACTGGCTGGACATGCGCCAGGCGCTGCCGGAAAAACAGGCCAACGCCGTGCGTGAGTTCTTCGCTGTCGCTGCCAATCGACAGCAGGCCTTGGCTGCAGAGAAGCAACTGGAGGATTTCGGCATGCACTGGCTGAGCGAGAAAAAGGTCGTGGAAGGCTTGCCCGAAGCAGGGCACACCTGGGTATTGACCGGTTCGCTGGAGCTGATGAGTCGCGACGTCGCCAAGGACAAGTTGGAGAGCCTGGGGGCCAAGGTGGCTGGTTCCGTGTCGGCAAAAACCCACTGCGTGGTGGCCGGGCCAGGGGCGGGGTCGAAGTTGACCAAAGCCAATGAGCTGGGGCTCAAGGTGCTCGACGAACAAGCGTTTGTCGATTTTCTGAAAGACCATGGCATCCCGGTCTGAGGGCGCTCGGCTTTTGTGGCGAGGGAGCTTGCTCCCGCTGGGCTCTGTAGGCGCTGGCGAAGCCTCGGGCCGCGTTCGGACGATCTTTTGATCTTGATCGTTCGCTTGAGACTCGAGTGCCTGGGGAAAGATCGCAGCCTCGCTTCGCTCGGCAGCTCCTACACAGCTCCTACAGTGCAGCCCAGCGGGAGCAAGCTCCTTCGCCACGGCTTATCGGTGCTGTGACCCAGCGTTTTGGAACGATCATGAACCTAAGGTGATCTAGTCTTGCAGGCTCCAGGGAGAGATCGCCATGTACCGCTTCTTCGAACAATTGAGCTCGCGCATCGCCGCGCCGTTCCTCGGTGACCGGTCACGCAACAGCAAGGTCTGGCCGTGCCGTTGCGGCCAGTCATTGTTCTTTCGCAACAGCCAGTGCCTGGCCTGCCTGGCGGCGCTGGGCTATCAGCCGGAGCAGAGTCGACTGTCGTCCCTCCAGCCCGGCGAGCAGCCTGATACCTGGACATTGGATGCCGACCCGCAGGCCGGGCTGTTCCGCCGCTGCGCCAATCTCGATACCCCTGCAGCCTGCAACTGGCTGCTTCCCGCCAACGGACAAGACACGTTGTGCATCGCCTGCAGCTTGAACCGCACGATTCCTGACCTGTCGCTCCCGGAAAACCCCGAGCGCTGGCGCAAGGTTGAAACGGCCAAGCGCCGCCTGGTGGCGCAGTTGATCACCCTCGGCTTGCCGGTCATTCCCAAGACCGTCGACGACAACATCGGCCTGGCCTTCGATTTCATCGGCGTCGATCCCGACGGAAAACCGCCGACGACCGGGCACGCCAGTGGGCTTATCACGCTCGATATCAAAGAAGCCGACGATGCTCATCGCGAGCACGTGCGCCAGCAGATGCACGAGCCGTATCGCACCTTGCTCGGGCATTTTCGCCACGAGGTCGGCCATTACTATTGGGATCGGTTGGTTGCCAACAGTCATTGGCTGGAACCGTTTCGTGCGTTGTTCGGTGATGAACGCGCCAGTTATTCCGAAGCTTTGGAGCGGCACTACCAACAAGGGGCGCCGCTGGATTGGCAAACCCACTACGTCAGCGCCTACGCCACCATGCATCCTTGGGAGGATTGGGCCGAGACCTGGGCTCACTACCTGCACATGATGGACGCGGTGGACACGGCGTTGGGCTTCGGCATGAGTGCGCGGGAAATGGATTTCGACTACCAGCCGTTCCCGCCCGACACCCTGTTTGATCCCGGGCACACGGGCGGCACGGCGTTCCTGTCATTCGTCAACGCCTGGATCGAACTGGCCGGCATGCTCAACGAACTCTCCCGCAGCATGGGCCAGCCGGATTTCTACCCGTTCGTCGTACCGGCCGCCGTCATCACCAAGCTGCACTTCATTCACCTGGTGATCCAGGAGGAGGGCGGACGGGCGGATGAGGTGCTGCTGTAGCATTTGATAAAACGTCGGGTGATGCTGAATTGGCACTATCTGTTCTGATAGTTCCATCCACTCAAATTTCTTCCTACTCTACAACGGCCATAAATGAACATTCTATTTTGTAGAGGGAAATATCGTGAATACGGATAATACGGATAATACGGATAATACGGATAATACGGATAATACGGATAATACGGATAATACGGATAATACGGATAATGCGGATAAGTCGGTGGTCATTCCCAATGAGCCTCGAAACCTTTCTCAGGCTGGACAGACCAAATACTCGATTATATTGGTTTGGCAAATTTCGGATAATGTCAGGCCCGATCAGCTGGCCGGGCATACGTTCAAGGTGACTAAGGTGGTGGGTGGGCAGTCAATCCCTGTCCCCGGAACCCAAGTGCCGGCGGATGATCGTGGCTGGTACCGGCATGAAATAGGCGTCGATGGGAGCACACAACCGGTTCTTTACAATGTTCAAGTTCGGGCCATGAACCACAATCACGAACATGGGCCATTTTGTCCGGTGGTGGTCTGTAGCACCTCGGCATCATGAACGTTGATAGATTGTAAAGACTAGATTTAAGTTTTTTGGTCCGGTCGTATTGTTCAATACGGTGTCGGTGATAGGGCGGTACTGGGGCCTTAAAAGTTAAGTGATGCCATTTATTTTGATTGAGCCTGCCAATCAATTTTTCCTTTAGCTGATTGAAGAGGGGCAAGCAAAACCTGGGTGGCAACTAAAAGTTTCAACAAGTTGTGAATGCTCAGTGTAAGTCTTGCCCGCCCCGAGCTCCTATGGGAGCGAGCCTGCTCGCGAAAGCGACAGGTCAGCTTGCATCAATGTTGAATGTCCCGACGCCTTCGCGAGCAAGCTCGCACAGGCGCTCGGGTGTTCGCAGAATCGACGTCCATCCCCGAGCCCCTGTGGGAGCGAGCTTGCTCGCGAAAGCGGTGGGTCAACTTGCCTCCATGCCTGATGTGCCTACGCCATTGCGAGCACGCTTTGCTCTCACAGCAAGTGCTTGAACACCTTCAGTTTTTTAATCCGACACGAACGGTTGTAACTTCTTGTCAGATAGGTACAATGGCGCGGCTCGCCGTCAGGCGGGCGTCGTTATGGTGACCCCATCGGTCCCCCCGCAACGATTACCCGTGAACCTGGTCAGATCCGGAAGGAAGCAGCCACAGCGGGAACATTGTGTGCCGGGGTGTGGCTGGTGGGGTTGCCTCCATAACGCCCCAGGCCTTCGTTCGCAAGGTTTGCCAAACTCAAAATTTCTTATTGTTTTGCTGATCGATATCGATCGGTGCTTTCTGCTGCCCTGATTTTCGCGGACAAGGCAGTCGAGCGCCTTCAAGGAGGCCGAACCGTGCCGTCGGCACCCCCTGTTTCCTTTCATTGCATCAAGGCTTGGCCAACGCCTGGTCAACCGCCGCAATCAGCTTCCCAAGGTCCTTAGGGGTGGCTTTGTGAATGACATTGAACAGGTACGCACGCTGCTCGTCTTCGTCGCCCATGTCGGCGAAGAATGCCTTGAGCTGGACGTCCAGCGCGTCGGCAAACAGGAACAGGGCTTCGACGCTCGGGGTGTAGGCGCCGGTTTCGAAGCGGCTGATGGTTTTGGGGTCGAAACCGGTTTTTTCGCCAAGTTCAGCCTGAGTGAGCCCCGCTACTTTGCGGTAGCGTCTGATGGCTGGACCCAGACTTGAAATTCGCATCGCTTAATTCCCATTCAGAATCAAGAACTTAACGATAGATCTTCGCATTAGGCAACCGCTCGTTCCATCACCTTGCTTTGCAAAAAGTGATGTGTTTCGTAGAATCGGCCTTTGGCATGGGTATTTTGGTGACCTGCTTCAGGAGCCCGGGTGTAGGAAAGACCGGGGCTCGCGCTTCTTTAGCAGCGACACAGGGCGGGGCCTGGAGCTTTTCAGGTCGCACCGCCAGCGTCCATGCTCCAGCTTTCTCAAGGTATTTGAGCCTAGTTGATTTTCGCCTCTGCGGGGGCGGTGCAACCGTGCGCGACAAACGAGCCTGACTCATGGATGACTGCTTCGATGGATAAGAAGTACCGCAGGGCTGTTGACGCCGCCGCGATCTTTTCCGAAACCGATTTGAGCGGGCGCATCACTTACGTCAATGATCAATTCTGCAGCCTGTTTGGCTACGGTCGGGATGAGTTGCTTGGGGCAAACCATCGCGTGCTCAACTCGGGCCAACATCCCAGTGAATTCTTCAGCGCCATGTGGCGCACCATCGTCTTGGGCAAGATCTGGAAGGGCGAGATCTGTAATCGGGCCAAGGATGGGGCGTTGCATTGGGTCGATACCACCCTGGTGCCGGTGATCGACGAAGCGACAGGGAAGATCAAGCGTTATCTGGCGATTCGTTTTGACGTCAGCGAGAAGCGTCGGTTGCTGCATTCCTTGCAATGGCGTGTCGGTCACGACGTGCTCACCGGCTTGCCCAATCGCACCTATTTATCCGAACTGCTGGACCAGGCCCTGGCGTTTTCCCGGGTGGAAAACCTGCCCTTGGCCGTATGCATGCTCGACCTCGATGGCTTCAAGGCCGTCAACGACGGATATGGCCATGCCAGCGGCGATCGGCTGCTGGTGGAAGTCGCCAGGCGCCTGCGCAGCATCGTGCGTGGCGAAGACGTCGTGGCGCGACTGGCCGGGGATGAGTTCGTCCTGGTGTTGCGCCATGTGCGCGGGATGGACGAATTGCACGCGGCGTTGAACCGGGTCCTGATCGCGGTTTCCATGCCTTATGTCATCGACGGCAAGGCCATCAACGTCTTTGCCAGCATCGGTGTCACGCTGTCTCCGTGGGACAACGAAGACGCCGACACGCTGCTGCGCCACGCCGACCAGGCGATGTACGTGGCCAAGCAGAGCGGTCGCAATCGCTTCCATCTGTTCGACGTTTCCAGGGACAAGGAAGTGCGGGCCACGTACCAGACCGTAGAGCGGGTGCGGCAGGCGCTGGCCGACAACGAATTGCGGCTGCATTTTCAGCCAAAGGTCAATATGCGCGACGGTATGGTGGTCGGACTCGAGGCCTTGTTGCGCTGGAAGCATCCACAGCGAGGCCTGGTGCCGCCACGGGAATTCCTGCCGTTGGTGGAAGAGACCGATCTGATCGTCGACATCGGCGAATGGGTCATGGAGCAAGTGTTGACCCAGCTGCAACAATGGCAACGGACGGGACCGGGCTGGCCGGTCAGCATCAATATTTCGGCGCGGCATTTCCAGCGGGCGGACTTTGTCGAGCGGCTGCGGCAGGTACTGGAACGGCATCCGGCGGTGTCGCCGCGCATGCTCGACCTGCAGATCGTCGAGTCGGTGGCCGTGGAAAACCTGGCGCATGTCAGTGCTTGCCTCCAGGCGTGCCAGGCCTTGGGCGTGGGCTTTTCCCTGGGCGGCTTCGGTACGGGGAATTGTTCGCTCAACGACCTCAAGCACCTGCGGACGCAAACCATCAAGATCGACAAGACGTTCGTGCGCGATATTCTCAACGACCGGGACGACCTGGCCTTGACCGAGGCGGTGATCGGCCTTGCCCGGGCATTTGGTCGGCAGGTGGTCGCGGAGGGGCTGGACAGCCTGGAACATGGGCTGCTCCTGCTGGGCCTTGGCTGTGAAGTGGCCCAGGGTTACTTCATCGCCCGACCGATGCCGGCCAGACAGGTACCGGGCTGGGTCAAGACGTTTATTCCACCGTCCCAATGGCAGGCCCGGCCAGGCGATCAGAGCGAAGCGGCGCTGGCCTGCGGCCCGTCGCTGCGGCCGGTATAAAGCTGGATGATCGCGTCGATTTCTCCAGATGCCTTCATCTCCTGCAAGGTTTGCAGAATGCGTTGCACCGGGATTTTCGGGTCATTGCGCAGGTAACAGCTCAGTTGCTGTTCCTGGAGCACCGCCACTTCGTGTAATTGCCGGTCAGCGGTGTGGTGTTGGTTGAACCAGTCCAGCGCCCATTGATTGCTGACGGCATAGCGGTAACGCCCCGCCAGCAGTTTCGCCAGCACCTGTTCTTGGCTGCGTGCGTCGTCGCGCCGAAGATGGCCGCTGTCGAACAAAGGCTGCAAGGTTGGGTAGCTATAGCTGAGCACGGTGCCGATCGATTGCGGGGCCAGTGCCGCCGGGGTGGTTTTCTCCGGAGCGCTGGCCGAGCCGACCAGCACATCGCGTTGAAAGAACAGCGGGACACTCCACAGGTAGTCGAGCCCGTCGTCGTCCACCCAATCAGGCGAGACGTAACACCGCATGTCTATTTCACCGTGTTCCATGGCGCCGTCGAGCCTCGCGCGGGAAAGCACGTGGAATTGCGCCGGCATGCCCACCCGGGTCGCCAGGCTGGTCATGACATCCGGCAGGATGCCCTGGGTTGGACGGCCCCTCTCTATCTGCACCATGGGCATGGCCCAGCCATCGGTAATGGCGAAGCGCAAGGGTGCGTCGTCAGCGAAACACCCCGTTCCCAACAACAGCAAAGCCCCCATGGCCGAACGCATAAACTCTCCTGACGTACAAAAACGTGTCGACAACCGAGCCGCTCAACCTAGCTTAGCCAGATTAGACGAGCACACCGGATGCAATTTCGCCCCTGCTCCGCTAGCATTAGCCGCTTATGTTCCTTCGTTGCGACGGTTTTCGATGAGTTATCAGGTTCTTGCACGTAAATGGCGTCCGCGCTCGTTCCGCGAAATGGTCGGCCAGACCCATGTGCTCAAGGCTCTGATCAATGCCTTGGACAGCCAGCGGCTGCACCATGCCTACCTGTTCACGGGCACCCGTGGCGTGGGCAAGACCACCATCGCGCGGATCATCGCCAAGTGCCTGAACTGTGAAACCGGCATTACCTCGTCGCCCTGCGGCGAATGTTCGGTCTGCCGGGAAATCGACGAAGGCCGTTTTGTCGACCTGATCGAAATCGACGCCGCCAGCCGCACCAAGGTCGAGGACACCCGCGAACTGCTCGACAACGTGCAGTACGCGCCGAGCCGTGGGCGCTTCAAGGTCTACCTGATCGACGAAGTGCACATGCTCTCCAGCCATTCCTTCAATGCGCTGCTCAAGACCCTCGAAGAACCGCCGCCCTACGTGAAGTTCATCCTGGCGACCACCGACCCGCAGAAACTTCCTGCAACGATTCTGTCGCGGTGCTTGCAGTTTTCCCTGAAGAACATGACGCCGGAGCGCGTGGTCGAGCATCTGACCCACGTGCTGGGCGTCGAGAACGTGCCGTTCGAAGACGACGCGCTGTGGCTGTTGGGCCGCGCCGCCGATGGTTCGATGCGCGACGCCATGAGCCTGACCGACCAGGCCATCGCGTTCGGCGAAGGCAAGGTCATGGCCGCCGATGTGCGGGCGATGCTCGGTACGCTGGATCATGGCCAGGTCTATGACGTGTTGCACGCATTGATCGAAGGCGACGCCAAGGCGCTGCTGGAAGCGGTGCGTCATTTGGCCGAGCAGGGGCCGGACTGGAATGGCGTGCTCTCGGAAATTCTCAACGTGCTGCACCGTGTCGCCATCGCCCAAGCCTTGCCTGAAGGCGTCGACAACGGCCATGGCGACCGTGATCGCGTACTGGCCCTGGCCCAGGCGCTGCCGGCCGAGGACGTGCAGTTCTATTACCAGATGGGCCTGATCGGCCGTCGCGACCTGCCCCTGGCACCGGACCCGCGAGGCGGTTTCGAAATGGTCTTGCTGCGGATGCTTGCGTTCCGGCCCGCCGATACGCCGGACGCGCCGAGACAAACGCTAAAGCCAGTGGGGATCAGCCAGGCCACAGCTGATTCCGCCAAGCCAGTGGCTGCCGCGCCCGTGGTTGCGCCGGCAGCGGCTTCTGCTCCGGCGGCGGTGGCGCCTGTAGCCCAGCCGATTCCGGCGCCGGCACCTGTTGTCGTCACGCCTGAGCCGGAGCCCGAACCGGTCGTCGAGGCGGTTCCCGAGGCCGTCGCCGAAGAAGTCATCGACCTGCCATGGAACGACCCGGTCGAGCCGGAAGTTGTCCAGCAACCGGCCGTCGAGCCCGTTTTGGAGACCGTGGCCGAGCAACCTGAGTTGCCGCCGATGCCCATGCCGACGCCGGACAGCGCAGTGCCTGACGCGCCGGAGTGGGTGGCTGCACCGATGCCCGAGCCGACAGTGGTGGACGTCGATGTCGCCACGCCGGGCATTGACCTGGACGACGAGCCGCCGCTGGATGAGGATTACATCGAGCCGGACATGGATTCGGCCTACAGCTACCTGGACGACCTGGCCAGCGAACATGCCGCCGAGCCGGCCCCGGAGCCCGAGCCGGAACCGGCGGCAATGCCCGCCACCGGGCTGGCCCTGCAATGGCTGGAGCTGTTCCCCAAGTTGCAGATCAGTGGCATGACCGGCAGCATTGCCGCCAACTGCACGCTGATCTCGGTGGAGGGTGACCACTGGTTGCTGCACCTGGACCCGGCCCACAGCGCGCTGTTCAACGCGACCCAGCAGCGTCGCCTCAACGATGCGCTGAACCAGTACCATCAGCGCACCCTGACGTTGACCATCGAGCTGATCAAGCCCGAGCAGGAGACGCCGGCCCAGGCCGCGTCCCGTCGCCGTGCCGACCGGCAGCGTGAAGCCGAGGACTCGATCCACAACGATCCGTTCATCCAGCAGATGATGCAACAGTTCGGCGCCGTGGTCCGTCACGATACTATCGAACCTGTCGAGGCCCCGGTCCCCCAGGGCTCATAACTGAAGGCGCCGGGCCGTGCAGGCCGGGCGCGTTGTTTATCCAAGTACTTTCGAGGTGATTCCCATGATGAAAGGTGGCATGGCCGGCCTGATGAAGCAGGCGCAGCAGATGCAGGAAAAAATGGCCAAGATGCAGGAAGAGCTGGCCAACGCCGAAGTCACCGGCAAGTCCGGTGGCGACATGGTGACCGTGGTCATGACCGGTCGCCATGACATCAAGCGCGTCAGCATCGATCCGAGCGTGGTCGAAGGCCTGAGCGAAGACGACAAGGAAATGCTCGAAGCCCTGTTCGCCGCTGCCGTCAACGACGCGGTGCGCAAGATCGAAGCCAACAGCCAGGACAAGATGTCCGGCATGACCGCGGGCATGCAATTGCCGCCGGGCATGAAACTGCCGTTCTGATTCGCCATCCCGGTCGGGATGGGCTACACACAATGCCAGGCATCGCGCCTGGCATTTTTGTTTCTGATCCAGAGATAGCGGTGGGTGCCAGATCGCTATCGCGAGCCAGCTCGCTCCCACAGTGAATTGTGATGAATACAAGATATGTGTTCACCCATGAACCCTGTGGGAGCGAGCTTGCTCCGGGCGGCGTTCCGACGATGCGGCCACTGCGGTCCAACCGAACAAACATCGAACGCCGTCCCCTCGGCAATGGTCTGCTCCCTATACGTGTCCGCTCAACGAACAAGGAGACGCCCCATGTCATCGATTTCCAACCAGCGCATCGTGCTGGCCTCGCGCCCCACAGGCGCGCCAACTGCTGAAAATTTTCGCCTTGAACACATGACGTTGCCGGATCTGGCCGAAGGGCAAATCCTGCTCAAGACGCTGTTCCTGTCCCTGGACCCCTATATGCGTGGGCGCATGAGTGACGCACCGTCCTACGCCGCTCCGGTGCAAATCGACGAAGTGATGACGGGTGGTGCCGTCAGTCGAGTGGAGCGCTCGATGCACCCGAAATTCCAGGAGGGCGATCTGGTGGTGGGCGCTACGGGCTGGCAGAGCCACTGCATCAGCGATGGGCGCAATGTCATTCCCATCCCTTCAGGATTGCCGAGCCCTTCGATGGCGCTGGGTGTATTGGGCATGCCCGGCATGACCGCCTACATGGGGTTGATGGACATTGGCCAACCCAAGGCGGGAGAAACCCTGGTGGTGGCGGCGGCTTCGGGCGCCGTGGGCTCGGTGGTGGGCCAGGTCGCCAAGATAAAGGGACTGCGTGTGGTGGGCGTGGCCGGCGGCGGTGAAAAATGCAAATACGTGGTCGATGAGCTGGGATTCGACGCCTGCATCGACCACAAGAGCGCGAATTTTGCCGAAGAGCTGGCTCGGGCCTGCGATAAAGGCATCGACATCTATTACGAAAACGTCGGCGGCAAGGTCTTTGAAGCAGTGCTGCCGTTGCTCAACGCCAAGGCGCGCATCCCGCTTTGCGGCTTGATCGCGTCCTACAACGATCATCAGCCGCCAAGTGGCCCGGATCGCCTGCCGCAGCTACAGCGCACGCTGTTGACCAAGCGCGTGCGGATCCAGGGTTTCATCGTGTTCGATGACTACGGAGACCGCCAGCCGGAGTTCATCAGCGCCATGGCGCCCTGGGTGCGCGACGGCAGGGTCAAGTTCCGCGAAGATGTTGTCGACGGGCTGGAGAATGCGCCGCAGGCGTTCATCGGCCTGCTGGAAGGGCGCAATTTTGGCAAGTTGGTCGTGCGGGTAGCGCGCGATTGAGTATTTGACGCTAATCGGAGGCGCGGGTATAAACCGCGTCTCGTTGTTATGTCGGACGTTTCCTCGATGAGCTTCAGCCCTTTGATCCGCCAACTGATCGATGCCCTGCGAACCTTGCCGGGCGTGGGTCAGAAAACCGCCCAGCGCATGGCGTTGCAATTGCTCGAGCGTGATCGCAGCGGCGGGTCGCGTCTGGCCCAGGCCTTGAGCCAGGCCATGGAAGGGGTAGGGCACTGCCGCCAGTGCCGGACCCTGACCGAAGACGACCTGTGCCCGCAATGCGCCGACCCGCGCCGGGACGACAGCCTGCTGTGTGTGGTGGAGGGGCCGATGGACGTGTATGCCGTGGAGCAGACCGGTTTCCGTGGCCGTTACTTTGTGCTCAAGGGGCATTTGTCCCCGCTCGACGGCTTGGGGCCTGAAGCCATTGGCATTCCACAGTTGATGGCGCGGATCGAGGAGGCGGGCACGTTTACCGAAGTCATCCTCGCCACGAACCCGACGGTCGAAGGCGAGGCCACCGCTCATTACATCGCTCAATTGCTCAGTAACAAAGGCCTGGTCGCCTCCCGCATCGCCCACGGCGTGCCGCTGGGTGGGGAGCTTGAGCTGGTGGACGGCGGGACGCTGGCGCATTCGTTTGCCGGGCGCAAGCCGATCGCGTTGTAACCGCCACACCCAAGCCCCTGTGGGAGCGAGCTTGCTCGCGATGACAGTCGATCAGCCAACATCCGTGTTGGCTGACACACCGCTATCGTCGGAACGCCGCCCGGAGCAAGCTCGCTCCCACAGGTTATTCATCGCTTGAGCGTTATTTTTCGCTGAGCGAAAACTGCGTCAGGCAGAACGTCGGGATGCCCATGTCTTCAAGGCGCTGGGAGCCGAGCAGCTCCGGCAGGTCAATGATCGCGGCCGCTTCGTGGACCTTCGCACCCATGCGGCGGATCAGGTTGGCGGCGGCGATCAACGTGCCGCCCGTGGCGATCAGGTCATCGAACATCACCACCGAATCCCCTTCGCACAGGCTGTCCGCGTGCACTTCCAGGAAAGCTTCGCCGTACTCGGTCTGGTAACCCTCGGCCAACACGTCGGCCGGCAGTTTGCCTTGCTTGCGAAACAGCACCAAAGGCTTGTTCAACTGATAGGCCAGGATCGAGCCAATCAGGAAGCCCCGCGCATCCATCGCGCCGATGTGCGTGAACTCGGCCTCGACATAACGGTGGGCGAAACTGTCCATGACCAACCGCAGGGCCGTGGGGGACTGGAACAACGGTGTGATGTCGCGAAAGATCACGCCTGGCTTGGGGAAATCGATCACGGGGCGGATCAGGGATTTGATGTCGAAGGAGTCGAAGACCATCGTCGAGGTGTCCTGGCTGGCTGCAAACGCGGCAGTATAGCGCGGCGAGGCGAAAGCCTCAGCCGCGCAAGCGCATCAGCCGTCGACCGAGCCGCCGGCCAGGGCGCAGAGCTGGATCGGATCAAGGATATGGATTTCCTTGCCTTCGGCGGCAATCAATTCATTCTGCTGGAACCGGGTAAACACCCGGGACACGGTTTCCACCGCCAGGCCCAGGTAGTTGCCAATTTCGTTGCGCGACATGCTCAAGCGAAACTGGTTGGCCGAAAACCCACGGGCACGAAAGCGCGCCGAGAGGTTGACCAGGAACGTCGCGATGCGCTCATCGGCGGTCTTCTTCGACAGCAATAGCATCATTTGCTGGTCGTCACGGATCTCTCGGCTCATCACTCGCATCAACTGGCGGCGCAGCTGCGGCAGCTGTATGGCCAGTTCATCCAGGCGATCGAAGGGGATTTCGCACACGGAAGTGGTTTCCAGCGCCTGGGCCGAGACCGGATGGCTTTCGGTGTCCATGCCGGACAGGCCCACCAGTTCACTGGGCAGGTGGAACCCGGTGAGCTGTTCTTCGCCACCGTCGCTCAGGTTGAACGTCTTCAGGGCACCCGAGCGCACGGCATAGACCGAGTCGAAGGCATCGCCCTGGCGGAACAGGAACTCACCTTTTTTCAACGGACGTCCCCGTTTGACGATGTCGTCCAGCGCGTCCATGTCTTCCAGGTTCAACGAAAGTGGCAGACAGAGAGGGGCCAGGCTGCAGTCCTTGCAATGGGCCTGGTTATGAGCGCGCGATTTGACAGGCTCGGACATTTCTTAAATCCTTGTGGGAAAACACACATTAGACGTAAGGGTAACTCAGCGCACACACTCCGGCCAGTGCGGCATTGCCGTCAAATTGTCGCGCTCAGATGACTCGGGAAAAACGCTGCCGGTTTTGTTGCTCCAGGTAGGCGTCGAACACCATGCAAATCGAGCGCACCAACAGGCGCCCGGCAGGCAGTACCTTGAGGTGGGTATCCGTCAATTCGATCAGGCCGTCGTTGGCCATTGTCTGCAATTGCGGCCATGACGACGAAAAGTAGCCAGGGAAGTCGATATTGAAGCGTTGCTCGATTTCGGCGAATGCCAGGATGAAATGGCAGATCAGCTGCTGGATCACCGCACGGCGTACCCGGTCGTCGGCGTTGCACGCCAGTCCGCGACTGGTTGCCAGTTGCCCATCGGCCAATGTGTTCTGGTAATGGTTCAGGTCGCTGCTGTTCTGGCAGTACAGGTCGCCGACCTGGCTGATGGCCGACACCCCGAGGCCGATCAGGTCGCAGTGACCATGGGTGGTGTAGCCCTGGAAGTTACGCTGCAACGTCGCTTCCTCCTGGGCGATCGCCAGTTCGTCGTCGGGCAGGGCAAAGTGGTCCATGCCGATGTAGCGGTATCCGGCGGCGGTCAGTTGTTCAATGCTGCCTTGCAGCATGGCGAGTTTCTGCTCGGGGTTTGGCAGGTCCTGGCTGTTGATGCGCCGCTGGGGCATGAAGCGTTCCGGCAGGTGGGCGTAATTGAACACCGAGAGGCGGTCCGGTTGCAGGTTGATGACTTCCTCGACGGTGCGCGCGAAGTTATCCGGCGTCTGCTTGGGCAGGCCGTAGATCAGGTCGATGTTGATCGAGCGAAACTGCAAGGTCCGCGCGGCCTCGATCACGGCGCGGGTTTCTTCCAGGCCTTGCAGGCGGTTGACGGCGCGCTGCACGGTTGGGTCAAGGTCTTGCAGGCCGACGCTGACCCGGTTGAAACCCAATTCCCGCAACAGACCCATGGTCGACCAGTCGGCTTCGCGAGGGTCGATCTCGATGCTGTAGTCGCCGGAATCGTCGTCCATCAGGTTCAGGTGCTGGCGCAGCTTGGCCATCAATTGGCGCAGCTCGTCGTGGCTGAGGAACGTCGGGGTGCCACCGCCCAAATGCAGTTGCTCAACGCGCTGGGCGGGGTCGAGATGGCAGCCGATCAGCTGGATTTCCTGCTCCAGGCGTTGCAGGTAGGTATGGGCGCGACCGCGATCCTTGGTGATGACTTTGTTGCAGGCGCAGTAGTAGCAGATGTTCGCGCAAAACGGCACGTGTACATACAGTGACAGCGGCTTGAGCGCCTTGCGGCTGTCGCGTAGGGCATGAAACAGGTCGAACGAGCTCACCTGGCTACCGAACTGTGCCGCGGTCGGGTACGAGGTGTAGCGTGGTCCCGCCAGGTCGTAGCGGCGGATCAGGTCTGAGTCCCAACGAATGGCGTCGAGCATGCGGGCGTTCCCCGGATAGGCTGGCATGGGGCGAGTCTATGGGGGCGTGGGGAGGGGGGTGTTGATTTGCGTCAACGGGGCATCAGCAGTCGTCGAGGGTGATGTCAGTCCATACAACTCAAGACCGGTGGCGAGGGAGCTTGCTCCCGCTCGGCTGCGCCCCGTAGAAGCGGTGTAGGAGCGGTGTAGAAGCCGCGTAGGAACTGTGTAGGAGCTGTGTAGGAGCTGCCGAGTGCAACGAGGCTGCGATCTTTCCAAGGACACTTGAGTCCCAAGCGAAAGATCAAAAGATCGCAGGCTTCGCCAGCTCCTACAGAGCAGTAGGGAGCTGCCGAGTGCAACGAGGCTGCGATCTTTCCAAGAACACTTGAATCCCAAGCGAAGACCAAAGGATCGCAGGCTTCGCCAGCTCCTACAGAGCAGTAGGAGCTGCCGAGTGCAACGAGGCTGCGATCTTTCCAAGGACACTTGAGTCCCAAGCGAAAGATCAAAAGATCGTCCGAACGCGGCCCGAGCCTTCGCCAGCTCCTACAGAGGCCAGCGCGAGCAAGCTCCTCGCTCAGTGCCCCATGAGCCAATGCTGATGCGGCCCCGGCAGCGTCCAGATCCCGAAGACAATCACCAACAATCCCCCGGCCATGCGCACGCTGCGCTTGCGCAGCACAGCGGTGACGCGCTCGGCCGCCAGCCCGGTGGCGAGCAGCACCGGCCAGGTGCCGAGGCCGAAGGCGAGCATCAGCAGCGCACTGTCCAGTGCATTGCCCTGGCTGGCGGACCACAGCAGGGTGCTGTAGACCAATCCGCACGGCAACCAGCCCCATAATGCGCCGAGCAGCAAGGCCCGAGGTACGCTCGACACCGGCAGCAGGCGGTTGGCGACGGGTTGGATGTGCCGCCACAAGCCACGGCCGATGCTTTCGATGCGGGTCAGGCCGCTCCACCATCCGGCGAGGTACAGGCCCATGGCGATGAGCAGCAAACCGGCCAGTACGCGCATGATCATCGCCGCCGGACTGTTGGCGACGGCCCACCCGGCCAGGCCGATCAGCAAGCCGGCGGTAGCGTAGCTCAGGATCCGTCCGAGGTTGTACGCCAGCAACAGTCGGAAGCGGCGGCTGCGCTGTTCCTTGGGAATCGCCAGGGTCAGGGCGCCCATCAGGCCGCCGCACATACCCAGGCAATGGCCGCCGCCCAAAAGGCCAAGGATGACGGCTGAAACCAGCAGCGGTGCCAGGTCAAGCATGGGGCGGCGCCTTGTCGTCCGGTTTTTTGGCCTCGCCGCTGGCTTCGTCCACGGCCGCCTTGTGGTTCGGGTCCTGGTCGTCGAACAGGATGCTGTGGGCCGGACCGTCGAGGTCGTCGTACTGTCCGCTGTCCACGGCCCAGAAAAAAATGTACACGGCGATGGCCACGATCAGCAGCGCGGCCGGGATCATCACGTAGAGAGCTGGCATGTCGGAACTCCATGCCCGCGCGGCTCAGGCCGGCAGCGGACGGGTATCGGGCGTGGCGTCGAGAGCCTGCGCCTGCGGTTGACGGGTCAGCCTCAGCGCATTCAGCACCACGGTCAGCGAACTGATGGACATGCCGACCGCGGCCCATACCGGCGTGATCCAGCCGAGGGCGGCGAACGGCAACATGAGCCCATTGTACAGCGCTGCCCAGACCAGGTTCTCGATGATCACCCGACGGGTGCGCCGGGCCAGGCTGAAGGCATGGATCAAGGCATCGAGGCGATTGGACAGCAATACCGCGTCGGCGCTGGTCTTGGCCAGGTCGGTGGCCGAACCCATGGCGACGCTGATGTCCGCCGCCGCCAATACAGGCACGTCGTTTACCCCGTCGCCGAGCATCAGCACCTTGCGGCCTTGTTGATGCAATTGTTGGAGCACTGCCAGCTTGTCGTCCGGGCGCAAGCCGCCGCGGGCTTCATCGATGCCCAGTTCGGCGGCGACGCTGGCGACCATCGGCGAGCTGTCGCCGGACAGTAGGAGCGTGCGCCAGCCCCGGGCCTTGCAGGCGGCCAGCAACGCCGGAGCATCCGTGCGCAAACGATCGTCGAGGACAAACCAGGCCAGTGGTCCGACATCATTCCCCAACAGCAGCCATTGCCCGGGTTCGTCCGGCATCACCGGTACCGCGGCGCCACTCGGTTCGCAGACGAACTCTGGATGGCCGATGCGCAGTCGCTGCTCGCCCACTGAACCCTCCAGGCCCAGGCCCGGGAAGCTTTGGACATGCTCGGCGGCCAGCGGGGCGCGACCGAAGGCTCGGGCGATAGGATGTTCAGAGCGATTTTCCAACGCCGCAGCCAAGGCCAGGCACTGGTCGCTGTCGAGTGCCGCGAGGGGGCGAATGGCGCGCAACGCCAGGCGGCCTTCGGTCAGGGTCCCGGTCTTGTCGAAAATCACCGTGTCGATCTGGTTCAAGCCCTCCAGCACATGACCTCGGGTCAACAGCAGCCCGAGTTTGTGCAAGGTCCCGGTGGCGGCGGTCAAGGCAGTCGGCGTCGCCAGCGACAGCGCGCAAGGGCAGGTGGCGACCAGCATCGCCAGGACGATCCAGAAGGCACGGGACGCATCCAAGTACCACCACAACAGGCCGATGGCGACTGCGGCCATCAAGGAAAACAGCAGGAACCATTGGGCTGCGCGGTCGGCGATTTCCGCCAGCCGCGGCTTTTCTGCCTGGGCCCGTTCCAGCAGCCGCACGATGGCTGACAGCCGGGTGTCATGGCCCAGCGCTTGCACTTCGACCGTCAGGGCGCCATCAACATTCAGCGTACCCGCAGTGACCGCGTCGCCGGCCTGGCGGGGTTGTGGCAGGTATTCGCCGGTCAGCAGCGATTCATCGACGCTGGACTGACCGTCGAGAATTCGGCCGTCGGCCGGCAGGATCGCGCCGGGCTGGACCAATACCCGGTCCCCCGTGCGCAGTTCGCTGAGCAGGATGCGCTCGCTCTGGCCGTGATCATCCAGGCGCAGGCACGAGGCGGGCAGCAGGTTGACCAATTGCGCGGTGGCGGCAGCGGTGCGTTCCCGGGCCCGCCGTTCAAGGTAGCGGCCGGCGAGCAGGAACAGAGCGAACATGCCGACGGCATCGAAATACAACTCGCCGGCACCGGTGATGGAGGTCCAGATTCCTGCGATGTAGGCGCTGCCAATGGCCAGGGACACCGAAACGTCCATGGTCAGGTGGCGGGTGCGCAGGTCGCGCATGGCGCCTTTGAAAAACGGTGCGCAGCTGTAGAACACGATCGGCGTCGTCAGGAATAGCGCGACCCAACGCAGGATGGTGTGCATCTCGGGGCTCAGGTCGATGTTGAATTCCGGCCAGGTGGCCATGGTCGCCATCATCGCCTGGAACCACAGCAACCCCGCCACCCCCAATTGGCGCAGGGCCAGGCGGTTCTGCGCGGCGAGCTGTTCGCTGGCCTGATCGGCCTGGTAGGGGTGCGCGGCGTAGCCGATCTGGCGCAGTTCGGCGAGCAATGTGCTCAGCGGCAACCGGGCATCGGCCCAGCGAACGTGCAGGCGATGATTGGACAGGTTCAACCGCGCTTCGGCCACGGCCGGCAAGGTGCGCAGGTGTTTTTCGATCAGCCAGCCGCAGGCCGCGCAACTGATGCCTTCCATGAGCAAGGTGGTTTCGGACAGGTCGCCTTCATGGCGGACGAACGACTGCTGCACGTCCGGGCGATCGTACAATGCCAGCTCATCGGTCAATTGGACGGGCAAGGTCCCGGGGTTGGCCGACGCTTCACTGCGATGCTGGTAATAACTTTCCAGCCCGCCGGCGACGATCGCCTCGGCTACCGCCTGGCAGCCCGGGCAGCACAGCTCGCGGGTCTCACCGAGGACAATGGCGGTGAAGCGGCTGCCGGGAGGGACGGGTAGGGCACAGTGGTAGCAGGGTTGTGGAGTGGTCATGGGTATCGCATGAAGGCCTGGCATAGTGGGCTTGCAAGGAGGTACACAAACTGTAGGAGCTGCCCAAGGCTCGGGCCGCGTTCGGACGATCTTTTATCGTTCACTTGGAATTCAAGCGGCAGGGAAGAGATCGCAGCCTCGCTTCGCTCGGCAGCTCCTACAGGGCTGTATGCGGCTTTATTTCTTCAGGTCTTCAGCCCCTTGCAGCGGCTCGTCGCCCAGCAGGATGGCCTGGTTGGGATTGACCTGCTCTTCCTCGAACAACCGCCAGGTCTTGTCGTTCTCCACACCCAGCAATTCGACAAAGCGCCGACCTTCGATCTTGTCCGCCAACTGGCCAACATAGCGGCCCGGTTCGCTGTCGTTGCGGGTCAGGACAATCTTGCGGTCCTTCTCCGGCTGCGTCGGCGAGATCAGGCTCAGTTCCACGGTCTGGGGCCGGCTGTTGCCGTTCAGGCGCAGGTTGACTTCACCGGTAAGGTCGTCCAGTTGCACATTGGCATGCAATTGCAGGGTCTGGGCCAGCAGTTCGCGCTCCAGCGAGCGGTTGATGCCTTTACCTGCTTCGTAATAGTTGTCGTTGACCAGGTTGTCCGGATTCTTCACCGCAATGGTCACCATGGTCAGGCTCAGCGTTACCGAGCAGGCGAGGATCCCGATGATGATCCAGGGCCAGAGGTGCTTGTACCAAGGGCTGGTGGCGGTTGCTGCAGGCATGGGCATTTCTCTCAACGAGTCTGTGGGCCGATGAACCGGCTCTTGGCTTCAACATGAACGCTGTCGTCATCGGCATCCTTGAGGATGAACGTCACCTCGTTGGTGCTCGACGGCAGTTGTTCCGGTGCGCTGGACAGTTCCACCGGCTGGCTGTAGATCTCGCCAGCCGCGACCTTGATTTCACGACGGCCTTGCAGCTTGAGATCAGGCAAGCCGGCGGCTTCCAGCACGTACGTATGGTCGCGTTGGTCCTTGTTCATGATCTTCAGGCTGTAGACGTTCTCGATCCGGCCTTCGGCGTTTTCGCGATACAGCACGCGGTCCTTGCTGACGTCGAAACCCACCAGCGAACGCATGAAGAACGCAGTGACCAGCAGGCTGATCATCGCCAGCAGCACCAAGGCATAACCGATCAGGCGCGGGCGCAGTTTATGGGTTTTCTGCCCCGAGAGGTTGTGTTCGGTGGTGTAGCTGATCAGGCCGCGCGGGTAATCCATCTTGTCCATGATGTTGTCGCAGGCATCGATGCAGGCGGCGCAGCCGATGCACTCGATCTGCAAACCGTCGCGGATGTCGATACCCGTAGGGCAGACCTGGACGCACATGGTGCAGTCGATGCAGTCCCCGAGGCCCAGGGCCTTGTAGTCGATGCCTTTCTTGCGTGGGCCACGGCTTTCACCGCGACGTGGGTCATAGGAAACGATCAGGGTGTCCTTGTCGAACATCACGCTCTGGAAGCGGGCGTAAGGGCACATGTAGATGCACACTTGTTCACGCAGCCAGCCGGCATTGCCGTAGGTGGCGAGGGTGAAGAAACCGACCCAGAAGTACGACCAGCCATCGGCCTGGCCGGTGAAGAACTCGAAGACCAGCTCGCGGATCGGCGTGAAGTAGCCGACGAAGGTCATGCCGGTGACGAAACCGATCAGCAGCCACAGGCTGTGCTTGGCGAATTTGCGCAGGAATTTGTTGGCGCTCATGGGCGCCTTGTCGAGCTTGATGCGCTGGTTGCGGTCGCCTTCGGTGACCTTTTCGCACCACATGAAGATCCAGGTCCAGACGCTTTGCGGGCAGGTGTAGCCGCACCAGACCCGACCGGCATACACCGTGATGAAAAACAGGCCGAAGGCGGCGATGATCAACATCCCCGACAGCAGGATGAAATCCTGGGGCCAGAAGGTGGCGCCGAAAATAAAGAACTTGCGTTCCGGCAGGTTCCACCAGACAGCCTGGTGACCGCCCCAATTCAGCCAGACCGTGCCGAAATACAGCAGGAACAGGAAGGCTCCGCCGACCATTCGCAGGTTGCGGAACAGGCCCGTGAAGGCGCGGGTGTAGATTTTTTCCCGAGAGGCATACAGGTCGACGCTTTTGTTGGCGTCCTTGGCAGGCGGGGTAACGTCATGTACCGGAATCTGGTTGCTCATCAATTGCATCCCACGGCAGTGGAAAAACGCCGAGGCCAGTACGTGCCGACCACGGTCAGAAAGGGCGTTGCAGTGGCGCAATGATACGCCTGTCGCTCTGGTCCAAGGGTGCGACCTTTGGTCGCGTTGGGTGTCTGGGCCGAATGGTGTAGCGGATGTAACAAGTCATGACCTGGATCAATTGACTATAGACAGCGCATGGCGTTGGTGGGGTGGATGGGTGGAGCGGCTTTGCCGCCCCAGCGGGAGCAAGCTCCCTCGCCACGGGATTTTCCGTTTTGGATCAAACGTTGGGGTATTGGCTCATTTACCCCTCGCCCAGGTCATCTTCATGGATCAGCCCTTGGACGAAACGGAGGACATTCGAACAAACAGGTCTCCCGGAGTGAGCCTGGTTCTCTTCAGGGCCCAAATCCATTGAGGTAACGGGCGTTTCAGGGACTAGAAACTTATTTTCAAGCATCACTGTCCTCCGGCGGGGTCGTCTGTGTTCTCGCTTGTTGTGTTACCGCTTAACGTGCGCCTAGTCATTTGTTCGCAAACGCTATTGACCTGTGAGTTCAGCGAGGAATTCTTCAAATGATTCGCATACGAACGCCAGATCTTCTTCATCCATCAAGTACAGGTAAATATTTCCGAAGTCAGCCTCCTTAACGGATAAGAGGAAGGAATTGCCACCGTGATCGTACGCAAAGGGGATCATTTGCCTTAACGACGGAACGTCGTCCGTCAAGTCTCGATAGACCGTTTCGATAGGGGCTTGTCCGTATTTGATCGGAGTGAATCCACCCAGCAAAAAATCATTCTCGCTATTGCTCTCAGACAAATCGCCGCCGTTGTGCTTTAGATAAAATTGCCTAAAGGCTGTCGGTAATTCCACATTGAATTTTTCTTGGAACTCATTCAACTCTTGCACAGAGAGGGCGTGTTCGGATTCTTCGAGGGTCAGCCGCATTTGGATGCTCCTTTTGTTCTGCTCTTGAAACGAGCTGGGTGGGTGTAGGCCTTGCCTGTAGCTGCTTTGTATTGAGCTACGCCGCCGTTATGGCTTATGCCGCTGTGGGCGTTTTGCTTGATGAGCTGCATCGTGCCTGTGTTGGTCTTCGGGTCGTAATCATCCAAGTGGTGCCATACGTGACCGGACGGCGTAGTTTTTTGACTCAACTTGGCCGCCTTGTTTGCGGCCTCGAAGTCCTTCCCGTAGTCTCCAGTGTATTCAATTCTAACGATTGGGTTCACGCCGGGTTTTTTGTTGTAAAGCGCGTTACTTTCAGAATAGTCGAGACCTCCACCAGGTGTCTTCGTGACGCCTGTGTACCCACGGTCTTTCAGTTTTATCAGCGGGTCGACTGCAAGGCCTAGAGGGTCTGCATAGCCGATAGGGTTGGGCGCATAGGCATAAAAATTCAGGCCTCCAGCCAAGCCTATTGGATCGGGCGTAGTGAAGCGACCCACGTCAGGATCGTAAAACCTGAGAACGTTGTAGTGCAGCCCAATTTCTCGATCGAGATACTGTCCCTGGAACCTCAGGTTTTGCTCTTCGATGAAGTAGGGTTCACGAATTTCCTGAAGCGGGTTACCCCACACCTCAAAGCGAGCTTGCCAGACGCTTCGTCCGTCGACTTCTGTGAGTTGTTCTGGCAGGCCGTTCAGGTCGTTGTGGTAATAACGGACTTTCTGATGCGCACCGTATCCATCGATCCGCGCAAGGGGGTCGTAGGTGTTATCCGTATAAAGATAAAGGCTAGTCTGGTTGTATCGACTTTCCTGCAATAAGCGCATGCCATCCCAGGTGAAGCAGGTTTCGCCCAACGGGTATCCATTGTTGTCGTGTTCGGTCTTGGCGATGCGCCGGCCCAGCGGGTCGTAGGCCATTTTCACCACGCTGCCGTTGTCGTTGCGCACTTCGATCAAGCGGCTTTCGGCGTCGTAGGCGAAGCGCTGCACGCCGCGTTTGGCGCTGCGTTTTTCGATCATCCGGCCAAAGGCGTCGTAGCGGTAGCGCTTGTCTTGGTAGGTCAGCAATTTGTTGTGCATCACCCGTCCGCCGCCCGGTGCCGGGCCGTCCAGCAGGTTGGCGGCGGCGTCGTAGCTGAAGGTTTCGTGCTGGCCGTGCAGGCTGTCCTGGCTGGCGATGATGCGGCCAGTGGCGTCGTAGTGCAGCAGCTGGCGCTGTTGCGCGGCGGGTTGCTGGTCGAGCTTGCCGATGAGGTTGTCGGCGGGGTCGTACTCGAAGTGTTTTTGCACTGCCGCTGGCAGCAGCGAGGGTTGGCCGCTGTGGCGGCGTTGCCGTGCGCGCAGGCGGCCGCTGCGGTCGTATTCGCTGCGGGTGCTGATCTGCCCTTGGGTGCGCAGCACTTCGCGGTGCAGGCGGTCGCGTTCGAAGTCGCTGATGACCTGGCCGTCGAGGTTGATCTGGTGCAGATGGCCGCTGCCGTAGTACAGGCGGTTGACCCAGCGGCCATCGGGCAACTGCGTCTGGATCAGGTTGCCGAGTTCGTCGTAGTGATGTTGCAGGCGGCCGGCGGCGCTGTTTTCGGCGAGCAATTGGCCGAGGGCGTCGTAGGCGAAGCTCAGGGTCTGGGGGTTGCCCTGCAGGTCGGTGAAGGTGACGGCGGTGAGTTGGTCCAGCGGGTCGTAACTGTATTCGGTGCGGCCATCGTCGGTGACTTTGGCGATCAGCCGGCCCACGGCGTCGCGTTCCAGGCGATGGACAATGGGTGCCGTCGGTGCTTCGGGAATAAGCGCCAGGCCCGTGCCGTATGGCGCGGGCGTCGCCGTCACTGCCGCGACGTTGTCGAGGCGGTCGTAGTCGTAGCGCTTGGCGCTGCCATCCAGGTCTCGTTGTTCGCGCAACCGATCCCCGGCATCCCAGGCAAACCGGTAGCTCTCGCCATTCTCGTTGACCAGCGCTTGCAGCCGGCCAAAGCTGTCGTAGGCAAATTGCACCTGCCGGCCCTGGGCATCGGTGCGTTGGCGGACCTGGCCGCGGCGGTTGTGCTGGTAATGCGTGGTGTGCCCGGCCGGGTCGGTGTAGCCGGTGAGCTGGCCGGCGCTGTCACGCTGATAATGCTCGGTGCGGCCGTCCGGTAATTGGCTGCTCAGCAGCCGGCCTTGGGCGTCGTAGCTGAATTGGGTGCGCTCGCCGAGGGCGTCGGTGATGGTTTGCAGGTAACCGCGCGCGTCATAGCTGAAGCGTGTCGGGTAACCCGAGCAATCGACGTGTTCGACCAATTGGCCGAACGGGTTCCAGCGCAGCTTCTTGCTTTTGCCGGTGGCATCGATGATTTCTACCACCTGGCCGTGGGCGTCGTAGCGGTAGCGGGTGACATGGCCCAGCGGGTCGGTTTCCGCCGTGCAGTTGCCGCGTTGGTCGTAGCGGTATGCCCAGCTGTGGCCGGCGGCGTCGGTGTCCACCAGCGGCAGGGCCCAGTGTTCGAGCCAGAGGGTGGATTCGCTGCGGCCCAACGGGTCGGTTTCGCTGATCAGGTTGCCGGCGTCGTCGTAGCTGAATTGATACTGGCCGCCCTGTGGATCGGTGGCGCTGAGCAACTGGCGCTCGTCGTTCCACTCGAACAGCCAGGTCTGGTCGAGGTTGTTGCTGAACCGGATGATCTGGTGCTGGCTGTTCCAGTAGCGGATGCTGGTGCGTTGCAGGCTGTCGCTGATGCGGGTGATACCGGCTTGCAAGTCATAGTCGAACTGGTAGGCGTCACCCTCATCAGTCCAGTGGCGGACGACGCGCCATTCCTGGTCTTCGATCAGGGCCCATTCGTAGAAGCAATGCAGGCCGCTGGGCAACTGGTGCTCGACCATTCGTTGCCCGGCGTCGTAGCTGAAGCGACGTTGCACCTGGCCGGTGGCGTCGCGCACTTCGGCGAGAGTGTTGGCTGCGTCGTAGGCGTAGCTGACCAGCACTTCCCTCGATTGGTCGGGGTAGAGGCGTTCGATGTGGGTGACGCGTTCGCCCTCGCGGATCAGCTCGACCCGCACCAGGTCGAAGGTGTCGCGCAGCCGCACCAGGCGTCCGGCCTCGTCATAGTCGAGGTGGATACGGTTATCGTTGCGGTCGCCCAGTTGGCTCAGGCGCAGGTGCGATGGATCGGCCGGCGCAGGTTCGAACAAACGGTAGAGGCCGTCATCGCTCTCGATCAGCAATTGCCCACTCACATGGCGGCGCACCGCCAGGCCTTCGCCGGCACTGAACACCGCGCCGCCCAACGGGATGGCGCCCATGTCGATGGGGCGTGCCTGTTCGTCGGTGTAGACCAGGGTTTCGCCGCCGTCGGGGTGGGGCAGGATGTCGACCCTTACCTCATAGGTCACGCTCCAGCCGGCACCGAACAGGCTGTCATGACGCTCGTCACGGCTGTTGTAGAAGCGTTGCCAGTCGATCGGCAGCATCCCGGGCAAGACGAAGTCCAGCTCCTCATCACCGCCCAGCACTTTGGCGCCAGTAGCGGCATGCACCGGGTTCGGCGAACCCAGGGCGGCATTGGCGGCCGCGTTCGCCGCGCTGCTGGCGGCCATGGACACCGCGCCTCCCACCAGCATGCACGGCAGTTTGCTGAAGAATTTGCCCTTGCCGCCCTTGAGCATCAGCAGCGCCGTCACCGCCAGGCCAACGCCCGGGGTCTTGCCGCTGCGGATCTCGCGCACCACCACCGAACCGCCGCCGATGGTCACGTTGGGCGAAATCAGCCCGGACGACACCACCGTTGCATCGCAAGTGCTGCGGTCGCCGCTGCGCACGGCGGGCTGGCCGTTGATGGTGACCTTGTCCGAACCTTCGGCCATGAACTGCGGTGGCATCGGCGGATGCTTCATGCAGATGACCAGGTCCTCCGGCTTGGGCACGGCGCCGGGGGCGGGCGTGGCGACGGTGGGGCGCCACATTTGCGAGAAAAACTCCCCGGCCATGTCCAGGTAGCTGGGTTCTTCTTCAGGCTCGGGCGCTTCGAGCTCGGTGCCGGCCGGGGCGACATGGGACTGAATCGCCCCAGCGGCCCGGGCCGCGGGGATGTTGTTGGTGAGGGTGTCGGTGGAGCCGGTGAGGATGTTGGCCTGCACCGTGGGCGGAAAGAGGGCGTTGCCGATGCCCTCGCATATATTGCTCAGGCCCTTGTCGGCCCCGGTCTTGCTCATCGCCAGGCCAACGACCGTGCCCACCACCAGGCCAAGGACGAAGCAGCCCAGGCCGCCGGTGACCACGGTGATGCCGGTGGCGGCGACCACGGCGGCGGTCGCTACGGCGGTGATCGCGATGTTCGCCGCGACCTCCAGCACGCCGCCAAGGACGTCGGCCATCATCGAAGTGTGGTTGAGTGCATCGCCCAGGCGGGCAGCCCAGAGTGCGTCAGACATGCGCGAAGCCCAGGCCCATGCCTGTGTGCTGGAATGGTTCGATGCGTTTCATTGCGCCTGTCTCCCTGGCGGTAAGTTACGGGTCCGTCGTGATGTCAGCTTGACCAAGGGTTGAGCAGCGCCACGCCGCTGCTCTGGAAATCCGTCACGTTGCGCGTCACCACGGTCAACCCATGGACCAGCGCGGTGGCGGCAATCAACGCATCGCATTCGTTGCTGCGGTCGGGAACATGAAGACGCGCGCAGCGAAGCGCCACGGCGCGGTCGACTACGAGAATCCTGCCAGCAAACGTGGGCATGACGTGGTTGTCCAGCCACGCACGCAGGCGACTGCCTTGCACCGGATCCTTGCGTTCGAAGCGCAAGACGCCGGTTTCCAGTTCCAGTACGGTAATCGCCGAGACGTAGAGGCTGGGGGCGGGCACGCTGCGCGCCCAGGCCTGCACGTTTTTATCGGCTTGGGGTTTGCGCAGCTCCGAGATGACATTGGTATCGAGTAGAAACATTCAGGACAGGTCCACCGAGCGAGGCGTAATGACGGCACGCTCGGTATCGAAGTCGATATCCGGCGCATCGGGCATGACCAGCAACTCGACAATGCTGGCGCCAACGCCGGTCAGTTTCTGGTAGTCCTCAATGCTTAGCAGCACATGGGCCGGCTTGCCACGGTCGGTGATGATGACCGGCCCTTCACGGGTGGCTTTTTTGGCACCACTTGTGTCGTGGTTGAATTCGCGGCTGGAAATAGTGGTGACGGACATGCTGGCGTCCCCCAAGAAAATCGAATGTAGGCACGTTACTACTGGCGCCAGGTGCAGGCAAGGGGAAACAGGCTCGTGATGTTTCGACGGTCGATAAAAAAGGCCCCGCCAATCTGATTGGCGGGGCCTTTCGTGTACCGGTGGCTTGCTTTACTGAGCGTCAGCGGCCGGAGCCTTTTCGCCGTGCGACAGGCTGTAGACATAGGCCGCCAGCAGGTGGACCTTGTCGTTGCCTTGCAGATCAGCCTGGGCTGGCATCTGGCCCTGGCGACCGTAGCGGATGGTCTGCTGCAGTTGAGCGAAGCTCGAACCATAGATAAACGCAGCCGGGTGGGTCAGGTCAGGTGCGCCCATGGCGGGCGTGCCTTTGCCAGCAGGGCCGTGGCAGGCCACGCAGTTGGCTGCGAACAGTTTCTGGCCGTTGGCCGGATCGGCCTTGGCGCCTTCCGGCAGCTTGCGACCGTGCAGGCTGGTCACCAGGTAGGAAGCCACGTCAGCCACGCCTTGCTCGCCAACAACGGCGGCCCAGCCCGGCATGACTGCATGACGGCCGCCCATGATAGTGGTCTTGATGGTCTCCGGTTCGCCGCCCCAGCGCCAGTCGGCGTCGGTCAGGTTGGGGAAGCCGTAGGCACCCTTGGCGTCGGAACCGTGGCAGACGGAGCAGTTGGAAGCAAACAGGCGACCGCCCATCTTCAACGCTTGCGGGTCCTTGGCGACTTCTTCGATCGGCATGGAAGCGAACTTGGCGAAGATCGGACCGAACTTGGCGTCCGAGCGAGCCATTTCCTTTTCCCACTCGTGCACGCCGGTCCAGCCGGTCTGGCCATTGGCGAAAGCGGTCTGCTTTTCGGTGTCCAGGTAGTTATAGCCTGGCAACAGGCCTTTCCAGTTGCCCAGGCCCGGGTAGAGCGCCAGGTAACCGAGGGCGAACACGATGGTGCCGACGAACAGCATGAACCACCATTTCGGCAACGGGTTGTCGTACTCCTCGATCCCGTCGAAGGAATGGCCGACCGTTTCTTCGGTGGCTTCGCTGCGCTGGCCCTTGCGGGTCGACAGCAGCAGCCAGGTCAGGGAGAAGATCGTTCCCAGGCTGAGGACTGTGACGTACAGACTCCAGAATGTAGTCATTCTTTGTTACTCCTAGAAGCTTGCTCGACGTGCTTGATGGCTTCGGGATCATCCGCGAACGGCAGCAAGGTCGCGTCGTCAAACTCCGACTTGCGCTTGGGGCTGAACACCCACAGGGCCAGACCGATGAAGGCCACCATCACGACGACGGTGCCCAGGCCGCGAATCATCCCGATATCCATGAAGAATCACCGTTTGCTTTTGATGATGGTGCCCAGGCCTTGCAGATAGGCCACCAGCGCGTCCATTTCGGTCTTGCCCTTGACGGCATCCTTGGCACCGGCGATGTCTTCATCGGTGTAAGGCACGCCCAAGGTACGCAAGACTTCCATTTTCTTGGCGGTGTCTTTGCCGTCGAGCTTGTTTTCTACGAGGAACGGGTAGGCCGGCATTTTCGACTCAGGCACCACGTTGCGCGGGTTGTACAAGTGCGCACGATGCCAGTCGTCGGAGTAGCGGCCGCCAACGCGGGCCAGGTCCGGGCCGGTACGTTTGGAACCCCACAGGAACGGGTGGTCCCAGACGCTTTCACCGGCAACGGAGTAGTGGCCGTAGCGTTCGGTTTCGGCACGGAACGGGCGGATCATCTGCGAGTGGCAGCCGACACAGCCGTTGGCGATGTAGATGTCGCGGCCTTCCAGTTCAAGGGCGGTGCGCGGCTTCATGCCCTCGACCGGCTTGTTGGTCACGTCCTGGAAGAACAGCGGAACGATCTGGGTCAGGCCGCCGATACTGACGGCGATGACCATGAAGAAGGCCAGCAGGCCGATATTCTTCTCTACTGCTTCGTGCTTCATCAGTGAGCTCCAACTACGGCGATCTTGGCGGCGGCTTCAGCTTCAGCCGGGTCAGAGGCACGAACGGTGCGGTACACGTTGTAGGCCATCAACAGCATGCCGCTGGCGAAGAACGCACCGCCCAGGGCGCGGACGATGTAGCCCGGGTGGCTGGCTTGCAGGGCTTCGACGAACGAGTAGGTCAGGGTGCCGTCGTCGTTGATCGCGCGCCACATCAGGCCTTGGGTGATGCCGTTGACCCACATCGAGGCAATGTAGAGCACGGTGCCGATGGTGGCGAGCCAGAAGTGCGCGTTGATCAGGCCGGTGCTGTGCATCTGCGCACGACCGAACAGTTTCGGGATCATGTGGTAGATGGCGCCGATGGAAATCATCGCCACCCAGCCGAGTGCACCGGCGTGTACGTGGCCAATGGTCCAGTCGGTGTAGTGGCTCAGCGAGTTGACGGTCTTGATGGCCATCATCGGGCCTTCGAAGGTCGACATGCCGTAGAACGCCAGCGAGACCACCAGGAAGCGCAGGATCGGGTCGGTGCGCAGCTTATGCCAGGCGCCCGACAGGGTCATCATGCCGTTGATCATGCCGCCCCAGCTTGGCGCCAGCAGGATGATCGACATCGCCATACCCAGGGACTGCGCCCAGTCCGGCAGCGCGGTGTAGTGCAGGTGGTGCGGACCGGCCCAGATGTAGAGGGTGATCAGCGCCCAGAAGTGGACGATGGACAGGCGATAGGAATAGATCGGACGCTCGGCCTGCTTCGGCACGAAGTAGTACATCATCCCCAGGAAACCGGTGGTCAGGAAGAAGCCCACGGCGTTGTGGCCGTACCACCACTGGATCATCGCGTCGGTCGCGCCCGAGTAGGCCGAATACGACTTGAAGAAGCTGACTGGCAGCGACGCGTGGTTGACGATGTGCAGCATGGCGGTCACGACGATGAAGGCACCGTAGAACCAGTTGCCGACATAGATGTGCTTGGTCTTGCGCTTGACGATGGTGCCGAAGAACACCAAACCGTAGGTCACCCAGACGATGGCCAGCAGAATCGCCAGCGGCCACTCCAGCTCGGCGTATTCCTTGGTGGTGGTGAAACCCATTGGCAAGGTCACGATCGCGCCGACGATCACCGCTTGCCAACCCCAGAAGGTGAAGGCCGCGAGGCTGTCGGAAATCAGTCGCGTCTGGCAGGTTCGCTGCACGACATAGTAAGAAGTGGCAAACAACGCACAACCACCGAAGGCGAAGATCACCAGGTTGGTGTGCAGCGGGCGCAGGCGTCCAAATGTCGTCCATGGCAGATCGAAGTTCAACTCCGGCCAGACCAGTTGCGAGGCGATGAAGACACCGAGCCCCATGCCAAGGATCCCCCAGACCACCGTCATGATGGCGAACTGGCGGACTACCTTATAGTTATAAGCAGTCGGACTGATTGCTGTGCTCATTCTAAGGTTCCACGGTTTGGGTGTTTTATTAGGATAAAAATCGGTCGCAAGTATGGAGAAAGCGGGGGGTCATTGCAACGCGCCATGACCTGGGTCAATGCTTTCCAAAGCTGATTCTGCGGCCTTTCCATGTTCCCTGTAGGGACAAAATTGGCCCACGGCAAAATGTCTCGACGAAGGAAGGAGGCGAGGGGGTCAGGTCGGTTGTAACGGGGTGTGTTCAAACACGGCGTTCGGGGGATGCCAGGCAACTGTCGCAACAGCCGGTATTCACCTGCGTTTGCGGCCTCTTGAACGAACGATTGTCGAACGCATCGGGTCGGATCGACCTGAAACCGGCAGTCGCCAGTGCACGCAAAGGCAAGCTTAGACCCGATTCCAGAGAACCGAAAGGAAGACCATGGGAGGGGTGTGACAAAAAGAAGCAGCTAGAAGTTGTAAGCTGCAAGCTTCAAGTGGGTACTCGTCGCCTGCAGCTTTGCTTTTGCTTTTGCTTTTACTTGAAGCTTGCAGCTTGACGCTCACCGCTCAACTGCTCATCAGCCTTCGAAAGGCTGTACACGTAAGCCGCGAGCAGTTGCACCTTGTCATTGCCCAGCAGCTCATTTTGCGCCGGCATGTGGCCTTGGCGGCCATGGCGAATGGTCTGCTGCAACTGCGCCAGGCTGGTGCCGTAGATGAAACCGGCCGGTTGCGTCAGGTTCGGCGCGCCCATGGCTTCGGTGCCTTGGCCATTGGCGCCATGGCAAGCGACGCAGGTGGTGTTGAAGGCTTGCTGGCCGGCCTGCAGGTCGGCACCGCTGTCCGCCGGCAAGGGCAGGCCCGCCAAGTCGTGGCGCACATACGCCGCCACGTTCTTGACCCCGGCGTCCCCCAGCACTTCGCCCCAGGCCGGCATCGCCGCCATGCGGCCACCCATGATGGTCGTCTTGATGGTGTCGGCCGCGCCGCCCCAGCGCCAGTTGCTGTCGGCCAGGTTCGGGAAGCCGAAGGCACCCTTGGCGTCCGAGCCGTGGCAGACCGAGCAGTTGGAGGCGAACAGGCGACCGCCCATCTTCAAGGCTTGTGGGTCCTTGGCGACTTCCTCTACAGGCATCGCCGAGTACTTGGCGAAGATCGGCCCGAACTTGGCGTCGGCCTTGGCCATTTCCTTTTCCCATTCATGGGCGCCGGTCCAGCCGTTGTCGTAGCCGGGCAGGATGCCTTTCCAGTTGCCCAGGCCCGGGTAGAGGATCAGGTAGCCAACGGAAAACACCAAGGTGCCGGCGAACAACAGGAACCACCATTGCGGCAGCGGGTTGTCGTATTCCTCGATGCCGTCGAAGCTGTGGCCCATGGTCTGGTCGACGCTGCCCTTGGTCTCGCCCTTGCGGGTGCCGATCAGCAGCCACGTCAGGCCGATCAGGCTGCCAATGGTCAGTACGCAGATCCACGTACTCCAGAAAGTGGTCATGACCGGGTACTCCTTGGTGCGGGGTCTTGGGGGGTAATGTCGGCGGGCGGTTCGTCGGCGAACGGCAGCAGGCGCGCCTGGGCGAATTCCGGCCCGCGCTTGCTGCTGTACACCCACAGGATCAGGCCGATGAAGGCGATGAACACCACGACGGTGCCCAGGCCGCGGATCATGCCAGTACTCATTTCAAGCACCATGGCTCACCTCTTGCTCTTGATGGCAGTGCCGAGCACTTGCAGGTAGGCGACCAGCGCATCCATTTCAGTCTTGCCTTTGAGCGAGGCGACACTGCCGGCGATATCGTCATCGGTGTACGGCACGCCGAGGGTGCGCATGGCGCGCAGCTTCCCTTCGGTGTGGCTGCTGTCGACTGCCTGTGTCACCAGCCATGGGTAGGCCGGCATTTTCGACTCGGGCACGACGTTGCGTGGGTTGTACAAGTGCGCGCGGTGCCAGTCATCGGAGTAACGCGCGCCGACGCGGGCCAGGTCCGGTCCGGTGCGCTTGGATCCCCACAGGAACGGGTGGTCCCAGACGCTTTCGCCGGCGACGGAGTAGTGGCCGTAGCGCTCGGTCTCGGCGCGGAACGGACGAATCATCTGCGAGTGGCAGCCGACGCAGCCTTCGCGGATGTAGATGTCGCGGCCTTCCAGTTGCAGGGCGGTGTAGGGCTTCATGCCGTCCACCGGTTTGTTGGTCACGTCCTGAAAGAACAGCGGCACGATCTGTGTGAGACCGCCGATGCTCACGGCCAAGACCATCAACAGCATCAGCAGGCCGACGTTCTTTTCAATTGTTTCGTGTTTCATGGCGGACTCCTCAAGCCATCTGCGCGGCAGCGGCGGCTTCGGCAGGCTGGTAGGCCCGCACGGTGCGCCAAGTGTTGTAGGCCATCAGCAACATGCCGCTGAGGAAGATCGCCCCGCCTACCAGCCGCACGATGAAGCCGGGGTGGCTGGCCACCAGGGTTTCGACGAAGGAGTAGGTGAGCGTGCCGTCCTCGTTCACCGCACGCCACATCAGGCCTTGGGCGATGCCGTTGACCCACATCGAGGCGATGTAGAGCACGGTGCCGATGGTCGCAAGCCAGAAATGCGCGTTGATCAGGCCGATGCTGTGCATCTGCGCCCGACCGAAGACCTTCGGAATCATGTGATACAGCGCACCAATGGAAATCATCGCCACCCAGCCGAGCGCGCCGGCATGCACGTGGCCGATGGTCCAGTCGGTATAGTGGGAGAGGGCGTTGACGGTCTTGATCGCCATCATCGGGCCTTCGAAGGTCGACATGCCGTAGAACGCCAGGGACACCACCAGGAACCGCAGGATCGGGTCGCTGCGCAACTTATGCCAGGCGCCCGAGAGGGTCATCATGCCGTTGATCATGCCGCCCCAGCTCGGTGCCAGCAGGATCAGCGACATCACCATGCCCAGCGATTGCGCCCAATCCGGCAGCGCGGTGTAGTGCAGGTGGTGCGGACCGGCCCAGATGTACAGGGTGATCAGCGCCCAAAAGTGGACGATGGACAGGCGATAGGAATACACCGGGCGTTCGGCCTGTTTCGGCACGAAGTAGTACATCATCCCCAGGAAGCCTGCAGTGAGGAAAAAGCCTACGGCGTTGTGGCCGTACCACCATTGCACCATCGCATCCGTGGCCCCGGCGTACACCGAGTAGGACTTGGTGAAGCTCACCGGCAGTTCCAGGTTGTTGACGATATGCAGGATCGCCACGGTCAGGATGAAGCCGCCGAAGAACCAGTTGCCGACGTAGATGTGCTGGGTGTTGCGCTTGGCCACGGTGCCGAAGAACACGATGGCGTAGGCGACCCAGACGATGGTGATCAGGATGTCGATCGGCCATTCGAGCTCGGCGTATTCCTTGGAGCTGGTGTAGCCCAACGGCAGGCTGATGGCCGCCAGCAGGATCACAAGCTGCCAGCCCCAGAAGCAGAACGCAGCGAGTTTCGGCGCAAACAGCTGGGTCTGGCAGGTGCGTTGCACCGAGTAGAACGAACTGGCGAACAGGGCGCAGCCACCGAACGCGAAGATCACCGCGTTGGTGTGCAGCGGGCGCAGGCGGCCGAAGCTGGTCCAGGGCAAATCGAAGTTGAGCTGTGGCCAGACCAATTGGGCGGCGAGAAAAACCCCGAGCCCCATGCCGACGATGCCCCACACCACCGTCATAATGGCGAATTGGCGGACCACCTTGTAGTTGTAGGCGGTACTGATAGAAGTGTTCATGGTTCCCCATCCACGGTTCAGCCGAAGTGAGCGCCTGCGCAAGGCAAGGCGGCGTTCTTCGCCTGGAGTTATAGGCAGACTAAAAGCGAGGCAAGCATGGACAAACAGCACAAGGCCAGTATTGACGGGGATCAATGGGCGCGATGCGTGGCGGAACACGGCTGGTTGTGGACGGCCGCGAAACCGGGCGCCGGCGCCGAGGCGCCGACCCTGGTCCTGGCCCATGGTGCCGGTGCACCGATGGACAGCGGTTTCATGGAGGAAATGGCCGCGCGCCTTGCCGCACAGGGTGTCAATGTGTTGCGCTTCGAGTTTCCCTACATGGCCCAGCGGCGCCTGGACGGCGGCAAGCGCCCACCCAACCCGGCCCCCAAATTGCTCGAGTGCTGGCGTGAGGTGTACGCCACGGTGCGGCCTTATGTCACTGGGCGGCTGGCGGTGGGAGGCAAGTCCATGGGCGGACGCATGGCGAGCCTGCTGGCCGACGAGCTGGGCGCCGATGCGCTGGTCTGCCTGGGCTATCCCTTTTACGCGGTGGGCAAGCCGGAGAAACCGCGGATCGAGCATTTGGCAGGATTGAAGACTCGGACCTTGATCGTCCAGGGCGAGCGGGATGCGTTGGGTAATCGGGAGGCGGTGCAGGGCTATACCTTGTCACCGAGCATTGAGGTGTTGTGGTTGGTGGCGGGGGATCATGATTTGAAGCCGTTGAAGGCTTCGGGGTTTACTCATGAGCAGCATCTGGAGGCGGCGGCGCGAGAAGTGGCCGGGTTCCTGTCTCGCGATTGATGTTGCCTGTCATGGCCTCATCGCGAGCAAGCTCGCTCCCACAGGGATTTGCGGCGTTCACAATACCCGGTGGGAGCGAGCTTGCTCGCGATAGCGGCTGCCCAGGCAACAAAAAACCCGGAAGCTTTCGCCGTCCGGGTTTTCAGTTTGCCGATTGAAATCAGCGGTTAAACCGCTCCACCAACGAATACTGCGTATTGGCCGTGCGGGTCAGTTCTTCGCTGAGCAGCGCCGAGCTGTGGGCCTGGCCCGAGGTCTGGTCGGCCAGTTCAGAGATGTTGCTGATGTTGCGGCTGATCTCCTCGGCCACCGAACTCTGCTCCTCGGTCGCGGCGGCAATCTGGGTGGTCATGTCGGTGATGTGGGCCACCGCTTCGCTGATGCCCACCAGCGCCTGATCCGCTTCCATGACCCGCGCCACGCCTTCTTCGGCCTGGCGATGGCCGGCATCCATGGTTTGTACGGCATTGTTGGCGGTCTGTTGCAGTTTGGCGATCAAGGCATGGATCTGCCCGGTGGACTCGCTGGTGCGTTGGGCCAGTTGACGCACTTCATCGGCGACTACGGCAAAACCGCGTCCCATCTCGCCGGCCCGGGCCGCTTCGATGGCGGCGTTGAGGGCCAGCAGGTTGGTCTGGTCGGCGATGCCCTTGATCACATCAACCACGCCACCGATTTCATCGCTGTCCTTGGCCAGTTGGGTCACGGTCTGTCCAGTCTCGCCTACCACGACCGACAGGCGCTCGATGGCTTCGCGGGTTTCCCCGGCGATGTCGCGACCACGGCCTGTCAGGCGATTGGCCTCCTGGGTGGCATCGGCGGTGCGCTGTACATGGCTGGCGACTTCCTGGGTGGTGGCGGCCATCTGGTTGACGGCAGTGGCGACCTGTTCGGTTTCCACGCGCTGGCGTTCCAGGCCGCTGGAGCTGTCGTGGGCCAGGGTATTGGATTGCCGGGCTTGCGCATTGAGATGCTCGGCGGTGTCCTGCAAGCGGGTGAGGCAGGTTTTCAGGCGGGCTTCCTGGCTGAGGATCGACATTTCCAGGCGTGCCTGGGCGCCGCGGCTGTCGGTGTACATCTGCGCGATCAGCGGATCGGAAGTGGTTTGCTCGGCCAGGCGCAACAGGCGCTTGACGCCACGTTGTTGCCATTGCAAGCCCAACAGCCCCAACGGCACGGACAGCAGGGCGGCCAGGGCAAAGCCCCAGGAAGAGTCAAGGAAAGCTCCGACGACGAAGCTCAACTGGCTGACGAGAATGAACGGCAGCCAGTCTTGCAGCATCGGTACCCATTTATCGCTGCTCGGAACCGCGGACTTGCCTTGGTTGATGCGTCGATAGAGTGCTTCGGCCCGGGTGATCTGCTCGGCCGTCGGCTTGACCCGTACCGACTCGTAGCCGACCACCTGGTTGCCTTCGAAAATCGGCGTGACGTAGGCGTTGACCCAGTAATGATCGCCATTCTTGCAGCGATTCTTGACGATGCCCATCCAGGGTAGTCCCTGTTTCAGGGTGTCCCACATGTGCGCGAACACGGCTGACGGGACGTCGGGATGGCGCACCAGATTGTGCGGTGCATGGATCAGCTCTTCCTTGGAAAACCCACTGATTTCAACGAACGCGTCGTTGCAGTAGGTAATCACACCCTTGGCATTGGTGGTAGAAATCAATCGCTGCTGGGCCGCGAAAGTCCTTTCGCGTTGTGTGACAGGCTGGTTGTTACGCATGGTATGTAGTCCGCAAGGCTTTGAAAGGTTGTCGGCACCGTCAGCTTTTAATTGAAATAATTCTGCCCGGCGGTATCACGCCAGCATCGGGTAGGTAAATAGGGCGAAATGAAGCAGGTTCAGGCCAAAGTGCGTGGCAATCGCGGCGCCCAGGCCGCCAAACCGGTAGGCCAGTCCATAACCGATCCCGGCCAGGCCCGACAACAACACCCAGTGCCATCCCGCGCCAGCGTGCACCAGGCCGAACAACAACGAGGACAGTATCAGCGCCAGGGACGCGCCGTGGCGCAGGAGCTTGAAGCATCGGCTCAGGCCTCCTTGAATGTAGCCACGAAACAGCGCCTCCTCCACCAAGGTCACCAATAAAAGATTATTGAGTACCCAGAGCCAGGCCTGGTCCGGCCACTTCGGCGCCCATTCGATCATGCCCAGCAGCAGGGCCCCGCCCAAGGCCAGCGTGGTGCTCAAGCACAGCCCCAGCACAGTGGCGTAGACGAACCCGCGAAACGGGCGCCGGCCGACGATCCACGGGCAGGCCAGCAGCAGCCAGAAGCCGATCAGCGGCTTGTCCTGATTCAAATACATGGCAAACCGTGCGGCGTCATCGGTCAAGCGTTGCGCCGCGATGGCCCGCCCGTTGAAAAAGCCCGGCATCCAGTGCAGTGCCAGCGCGACCGCCAGGACGATGAACAGGCAATGTCCAAGGAATTGCCCGACGGGCATCTTTTGTTGGCGAACCGCATAGCCGGCGAACAGCAACAGCGCGACTGAGATGGCGGCGGTCCAGGTGAGATGACCATAGGCCAGGGCCATGGCATAACCGGCCGAGAGAAGGGCCAGGTACGGCCAAGGTAGGGCGGGCATATCAAATCCTTTGAGGCGGAAAACTGTCGAGGCTTGTCGACGCCGGCGGGATTATAGGCAGACCCATACGAAAACACCGCCCAAATGAGACGGTGTTTTCGTCAGACGCTTCTTTTTATCCTGAAATTAATTGCCGTAGGACAAAGTGCAGGATCCCGCCGGCCTTGAAATATTCCACCTCGTTCAAAGTATCGATCCGGCACAGCACTTCGATCCGCTCCTGGCTGCCGTCTTCGCGGGTAATGACCACGGGCAGGTTCATGCGCGGCGTCAGCTCGGTGTCGCTCAGGCCGAGGATATCCACGCTTTCCTTGCCGGTGAGGTTCAGGCTCTTGCGATTCTGATCAAGCTTGAACTGCAGTGGCAGCACGCCCATGCCCACTAGGTTGGAACGGTGGATGCGCTCGAAACTCTCGGCGATCACCGCCTTGACCCCGAGCAGGTTAGTGCCTTTGGCGGCCCAGTCCCGGCTGGAGCCGGTGCCGTATTCCTGTCCGGCGATCACCACCAATGGCGTGCCGCTCGCCTGGTATAACATCGCGGCATCATAGATCGACATGCGTTCGCCGTTGGGGATATAGACCGTGTTGCCGCCTTCTTCCCCGCCGAGCATCTCGTTGCGGATACGGATATTGGCAAAGGTACCTCGCATCATCACCTGGTGGTTGCCCCGTCGCGAGCCGTAGGAGTTGAAGTCCCGAGGCTCTACGCCCTGTTCGCGCAGGTAACGGCCGGCGGGGCTGTCGGCCTTGATGTTACCGGCCGGGGAGATATGGTCGGTGGTCACCGAGTCCCCCAGCAGCGCGAGTACCCGCGCCCCTTCGACATTCTTGACGGCGGGTGGTGGCCCGCCAATGTCATCGAAAAACGGTGGATGTTGAATATAGGTCGAGTCGGCTTGCCAGACGTACGTGGCGGCTTGTGGCACCTCAATCGCTTGCCATTGTTCGTCGCCAGCGAACACGGCGGCGTATTCCTTGTGGAACATGCCGGTGTCGACTTTGGCCACGGCGTCGGCGACTTCCTTGCTGCTCGGCCAGATGTCCCGAAGGTAGACCGGGTTGCCGTCGCGATCATTGCCCAGCGGTTCGCTGCTGATGTCGATGCGCACGGTGCCGGCCAGGGCGTAGGCGACGACCAGCGGCGGTGAAGCCAGCCAGTTGGTTTTCACCAGCGGATGCACACGGCCTTCGAAGTTGCGGTTGCCCGACAGTACCGAGGCCACGGTCAGGTCGGCTTTCTGGATGGCTTTTTCAATGGGGTCGGGCAGCGGGCCCGAGTTACCGATACAGGTCGTGCAGCCGTAGCCCACCAGGTCGAAGCCGAGCTTGTCGAGGTATTCGGTCAGGCCCGCGGCGTTGTAGTAATCGGTGACCACCTTCGAGCCCGGCGCCAAGGAGCTCTTGACCCAAGGCTTGCGGGCCAGGCCTTTTTCCACGGCTTTTTTCGCCAGCAACCCGGCGGCCATCATCACGCTGGGGTTGGAGGTGTTGGTGCACGACGTAATCGCCGCGATGACCACCGCGCCGTTTTTCAGCCGATGGGTCTGGCCTTCGAATTCATATTCCGCTTCACCCACCTGATCGGCATTGCCCACCGCGACGCCTCCGCCGCCTTCGCTTTCCAGGCGACCTTCTTCCTTGCTGGTGGGTTTGACTTGCAGTCCAAGGAAGTCGCTGAAGGCCTGGCCGACATTCGGCAGTGCCACCCGGTCCTGCGGACGCTTGGGGCCGGCGAGGCTGGCTTCGACGCTGCCCATGTCCAATTCCAGCGTGTCGGTGAACACCGGTTCCTGGCCCGGTAGGCGCCACAGACCCTGCGCCTTGCAATAGGCTTCCACCAGCTTCACGGTTTCCGTCGGGCGGCCGGACAGGCGCAAGTAGTCCAATGTCACATCGTCCACCGGGAAGAAACCGCACGTGGCGCCGTATTCCGGGGCCATGTTGGCAATGGTGGCGCGGTCGGCCAGGGGCAGGTCGGCCAGGCCATCGCCATAGAACTCGACGAATTTGCCCACCACGCCTTTCTTGCGCAGCATCTGCGTGACGGTCAGCACCAGGTCGGTGGCGGTGATGCCCTCGCGCAGTTTGCCGACCAGTTTGAAGCCGATGACTTCGGGGATCAGCATCGACACCGGCTGGCCGAGCATCGCCGCTTCGGCCTCGATCCCGCCGACGCCCCAGCCGAGCACGCCGAGGCCGTTGATCATGGTGGTGTGGGAGTCGGTGCCCACCAGGGTGTCGGGGAAGGCGTAGGTGCGGCCGTCTTCCTCTTTGGTCCAGACGGTGCGGCCCAGGTATTCGAGGTTGACCTGGTGGCAGATGCCGGTGCCCGGCGGCACCACGCTGAAATTGTCGAAGGCGCTCTGGCCCCATCGCAGGAAGGCGTAGCGTTCACCGTTGCGCTGCATTTCGATGTCGACGTTCTGCTCGAACGCCTGTCGGCTGGCGAACTTGTCCACCATTACCGAGTGATCGATCACCAGGTCAACCGGCGACAATGGGTTGATCCGCTGGGGATCGCCGCCGGCCTTTTCCACGGCGGCGCGCATGGCGGCCAGGTCGACCACGGCGGGGACGCCGGTGAAATCCTGCATCAGCACCCGCGCCGGGCGGTATTGGATCTCACGGTCGGAGCGACGCTCTTTCAGCCAGCCGGCCAGGGCCTTGAGGTCGGTGCCGGTGACGGTTTTTTCATCTTCCCAGCGCAGCAGGTTTTCCAGCAGCACCTTGAGGGACATGGGTAATTTGTCCAGGTCTCCCAGGCTTCGCGCCGCATCCGGCAGGCTGAAATAATGGTAGGTCCTGGCGTCGACTTGCAGCGTTTTAAGGGTTTTCAGGCTATCGAGGGACGGCATTGAAATCACTCCTTTGAGTCCGCACGGCTACGGACTGACGGAACGGACAGAGCCTTTAACCTAGCCCTGTTTTGAGCGTATGACTAATCACTGGACTCTATAGGAAGGTTCGCGGTTCCGAACTCCGCTATCATGCGCCGGTTTTCGTGACAGGCTTTGCTACGGGGTTCCAATGAATACGCTTTTTATGCACTGCCGGCCGGGCTTCGAAGGCGAGGTCTGTTCCGAGATCGCCGAACATGCCGCGCGGCTCAACGTGGCCGGTTATGCCAAGGCCAAGCCGGCCAGTGCCTGCGCCGAATTTGTCTGCACGGAAGAGGACGGCGCCGAACGGCTGATGCGCGGGCAGCGGTTCGCCGAGCTGATTTTCCCGCGCCAGTGGGCCCGCGGCACGTTCATCGAATTGCCGGAAACCGACCGCATCAGTGTCATCCTGGCCAACATGACGGCGTTCCCGACGTGCGGCAGCCTGTGGCTGGAAGTGGTCGACACCAACGACGGCAAGGAACTGTCGAACTTCTGCAAGAAATTCGAAGGCCCGCTGCGCAAGGCCTTGAGTGGTGCGGGCAAGCTGGTGGACGACCCGCATAAGCCGCGTCTGCTGCTGACGTTCAAGAGCGGTCGCGAAGTCTTCCTCGGCCTCGCGCAAGCGGATAACTCGGCCATGTGGCCGATGGGCATCCCGCGTTTGAAGTTCCCCCGGGAAGCGCCGAGCCGTTCGACGCTCAAGCTCGAAGAGGCTTGGCATCATTTCATCCCCAAGGACCAATGGGACGAGCGCCTGCACAGCGACATGACTGGCGTGGACCTCGGCGCCGCGCCGGGTGGCTGGACCTGGCAACTGGTCAACCGTGGCATGTTGGTCACGGCCATCGACAACGGCCCGATGGCCGAAAGCCTGATGGACACGGGCCTGGTGCAGCACCTGATGGCGGACGGCTTCACGTTCAAGCCCAAGCAGCCGGTGGACTGGATGGTCTGCGACATCGTCGAGAAGCCCGCGCGCAACGCGGCGATGCTGGAAGAATGGATCGGCGAGGGGCATTGCCGCGAGGCCGTGGTCAACCTCAAATTGCCAATGAAACAGCGTTACGCCGAGGTCAAGCGCCTGCTCGAACGCATCGCCGAGGGTTTCAAGGCCCGGGGTATCAAGGTCGAGATCGGTTGCAAGCAGCTGTACCACGACCGCGAGGAAGTGACGTGCCATTTGCGGCGCTTGGATACCAAGAAGCCGAAGTCCCGCTGAAGTATTTAGCGAGCTTTTGTGGCCAGAGATTGCTCCCGCTGGGCGGTGTAGGAGCTGGCGAAGCCTGCGATCTTTTGATCTTTTACTTGGAACTCAAGCGCCAATGGAAAGATCGCAGCCTCGCTTCGCTCGACAGCTCCTACAGCGCAGCCGAGCGGGAGCAATCTCTGGCCACAGGGGTGATGCACCTCTGTTAAGCGCGCCGACATTGCGCGACAATGCCGGCCAGTTTCAGGAGTAGAACATGAGTGAAATGAACGACACGCCGGTCGACGGCACGCTGGATGCCACGGGCCTCAATTGCCCGGAGCCGGTGATGATGTTGCACCAGCACATCCGCGACCTGGCCCCAGGTGGGCTGCTGAAAGTCATCGCCACCGACCCGTCGACCCGCCGCGACATCCCCAAGTTTTGCGTGTTCCTGGACCACGAACTGGTGGCCCAGCAGGAAGAGGCCGGCACCTACCTCTACTGGATCCGCAAGAAACTCGCTTAATCGGTCGAGCGGCTGATGCGGATCTGCTTGCGCGCACTGCGTGCCAGGCGGATCGACAGCATCAGCGCCGCGCAGCTCAAGCCTACGATCAAGCCCTGCCACAATCCGCTCGGGCCGCTGGCCGCGCCGAGCCAGTCGGTCAAGCCCAGGGCGTAGCCCACCGGCAGGCCGATGCCCCAATAGGCGAACAGCGTCAGGATCATCGTCACGCGCGTGTCCTGATAGCCACGCAACGCACCCGCCGCCGTGACCTGGATCGCATCGGAAAACTGGAACAGCGCCGCATAGACGATCAGCATGGACGCCACCTGGATCACCACCGGGTCGGCGGTGTAGATCGCGGCGATGGGCGCCCGCAGCGCAAACATCAGGCTCGCCGACAGGCAGGCGTACGCCAGCGCCGTGCCCATGCCGACGCCCGCGGCGAAACGCGCTTCCCGGGGTTGGCTGCGCCCCAGCGCCTGGCCTACCCGCACCGTCACGGCCATGCCCAGGGAGTAGGGGATCATGAACACCAGTGAGCTGAAGTTCAGCGCGATCTGGTGCCCGGCCACCACCGTGGCGCCGAGGCTGCCGATCAGCAGGGCGATCACCGCGAAGATGCTCGACTCGGCGAACACCGCGATGCCAATCGGCAGGCCGATGCCCAGCAGGCGCTTGATCACCGACCATTGCGGCCAGTCGAAACGAGTGAACAAGCGGCTCGATTGATAGATCGGGGCTCGGTATGTCCAGGCCGCCATGCCCGCCGCCATGAACCACATCACGATGGCCGTGGCCCAGCCACAACCGACCCCGCCCATGGCCGGGACGCCCAGGTGTCCATAGATGAAGACGTAATTGAGCGGAATGTTCAGGGCCAGTCCGCAGAGTCCCAACACCATCGCCGGTCGCGTGCGGCCCAGGCCGTCGCTGAAACAGCGCAGCACGTAATAGAACGCCACCGCCGGCAGACCGGTGCCGATGCCCCGCAGGTATTCCATGCACGGGCCGATCAGTTCGGGATCGACTTTCATGATGTGCAGGATCGGCTCGGCGCTGAACAGGGCCAGGGTCGCGATCAATCCCACTACCAGCGCCAGCCACAGCGCCTGGCGCACCAGCGGACCGATCTCATCGAACGTACCGGCGCCGAAGCGCTGGGCCACTTTCGGTGTGGTTGCCAACAGCGTGCCGGTCATCAGCAGGAACACCGGCACCCAGATCGAATTACCCAGCGCCACTGCCGCGAGGTCCCGTGGGCCGACGCGGCCGGCCATCACCGCATCGACAAAACCCATGGCGGTGGTCGCCAATTGCGCCACCATGATCGGCAAGGCCAGGGCGAGCAGTGTCTTGAGCTCCAGGCGAACCCGGGCCGGGCGGGAGAGGGCGTTGGGGGTATCGATGACGGGATTCACAGGCGCAGCGTCCGAAAGATTGAACACAAGGCGGCGAATTCTACGCCTTGACGCAGTGGTCAGGAAAAAACCTGTGTTGGGGATTTGTAATCACTCGCTCAGCCATGCGAATACCCCGTGGCGAGGGAGCTTGCCCCCGCTCGACTTTGTAGGCGCTGTCGAGCGAAGCGAGGCTGCGATCTTTCCAAGGACACAGGAATCCCAAGCGAAAGATCAAAACGATCAAAAGATCGTCCGAACGCGGCCCGAGCCTTCGCCAGCGCCTACAGGGTCCAGCGGGAGCAAGCTCCCTCGCCACGATTTCGTACACCGAAGCAATGGACTGGCCCATCGAGGCGAGGAACGCCTACACTGCCCATCCCGCCAAAGGAGCTCCGCCATGCTGATTGTTGCCGACGAAAATATTCCCTTGCTCGATGCGTTTTTCCAAGGTTTCGGTGAGATCCGCCGGGTGCCGGGCCGAGGGATCGATCGGTCAATGGTCGAGCAAGCCGATGTGTTGCTGGTGCGTTCGGTCAGCCAGGTCAATCGGGCGCTGCTGGAAGGCAGCAAGGTGCGCTTCGTTGGCACCTGCACGATCGGCACTGATCATCTGGACCTGGATTATCTGGCCGAGGCCGGCATTCGCTGGGCCAGTGCCCCGGGCTGCAACGCCCGTGGGGTGGTGGACTATGTGCTGGGCAGCCTCATGATCCTGGCGGAAATCGAAGGCGCCGATCTTGCGCAGCGCACGTTTGGCGTGGTCGGCGCGGGGCAGGTGGGCGGGCGATTGATCGAGGTGCTCAAGGGCCTGGGCTGGACGGTGAAAGTCTGCGATCCGCCTCGCCAGGCTGCCGAGGGCGGTGATTACGTGAGCCTGGAGCAGATCATCGAACAGTGTGATGTCATCAGCTTGCACACGCCCTTGACGCGCGATGGCGAGCAACCGACCTGGCACCTTTTTGACGAGCAACGGTTGAACAGCCTCAAGCCGGGCACTTGGCTGATCAACGCCGCGCGCGGGCCGGTCATCGACAACACCGCGTTGCGCGAGGTGCTGCTGGAGCGTGAAGACCTGCAGGCAGTGCTCGATGTATGGGAGCAGGAGCCGACGGTGGACGTCGACCTGGCCGACCTCTGCGTGATCGCCACCCCGCATATCGCCGGCTACAGCCTTGACGGTCGCCAGCGCGGCACGGCGCAGATCTACCAGGCCTTGTGCGATTTCCTTGGCCGGCCCGCCGAAGTCAGTCTGGCGGACTTGCTGCCCAAGCCCTGGCTCGCAGGTATTGCGCTGGATGCCGATACCGACCCGGCCTGGGCCCTGGCGGCGCTATGCCGGAGCGTGTACGACCCGCGCCGCGACGATGCGGACTTTCGCCGCAGCCTGATCGGTACGGTGAGCGAGCAGCGCAGTGCTTTTGATGCATTGCGCAAGCATTACCCACCACGCCGCGAAATCGACAGCTTGAAGGTGCGTATCGAAGGGCAATCGGCGGTCTTGCAGCAGATCGTGACGGCGTTGGGCGCTACCGTCATTTAAGCGTGGAGCGCCCTTGTGGCAAGGGCGCTTGCTCCCGCTGGGCTGCACTGTAGGAGCTGCCGAGTGCAACGAGGCTGCGATCTTTCCCCCAGACATTTGAGCTTCAAGCGGAAGATCAAGATCGAAAGATCGCAGGCTCCGCCAGCTCCTACAGAGCCCAGCGGGAGCAAGCTTCCTCGCCACAAGAGCCTGCACAATCCGCACACAATAAAAAACCCGACATCAAGGTCGGGTTCAAATGAAGACGGGCTGTATCACTTTTGTTCGGCAGGTTTGACCAGTCGTTTTTCCAGTTCGCTGCAAGCCTTCTGGATCATGTCTTCGGTGATCGGGACCTCGCGCCCATCTTCATCGATGATCGAGCAGCCCAGGGACTGGTCCGGTTGCGTGCGGATCACTTGAATCTTGTCGTCGCTGCTGTGTTGCAAAGACATGGCCTGTCTCCTCATCAGGTTGCGTGCCTATCGTAATGTCGCCAGGTGACCGAGCCATGACACTCCTTGAAGGTTCATGACGACAGTTCCACTCAACCAGAAACACACTCGCGTTTCCAGCCAGACTTTAGACCGATAACATCTAGGCCCTAGTCTTGGTGGTCATATTTAACCTGACTCATTTCGGTTTACGTTGGTTCCGCTGCGCTTCGGTGCTGTCGGTCGACCTCTTTTCTGCTCCATTATCGGACGATCTTGATGCTTTCTTCCCGACATCGCCGCGCCATGCGCCTGGCCATTGGCTTCATCGCTCCCTATCGCAAGCAGGTCGCCGGAGCGTTACTGGCACTGATCGTCACGGCCGGTATCACGTTGTCCATGGGCCAAGGGATCCGCCTGCTGGTGGACCAAGGCTTCATGACCCGTTCACCGCACCTGCTCAATCAGTCCATCGGCCTGTTCATGGTGCTGGTGCTTGGCCTGGCGATCGGTACGTTTGCACGTTTCTACCTGGTGTCATGGATTGGCGAGCGGGTGGTGGCCGACATCCGGCGACAGGTGTTCAATCACCTGGTGTATTTGCATCCCGGTTTCTATGAGAACAACCGTAGTTCGGAGATACAGTCACGCCTGACCGCCGATACGACCCTGTTGCAATCGGTGATCGGCTCGTCGCTGTCGCTGTTCTTGCGCAACGCCTTGATGGTGATTGGCGGCATCGTGCTGCTGTTCATCACCAACCCCAAGCTGACCAGCATCGTGGTGATTGCCTTGCCACTGGTATTGGCGCCGATCCTGGTGTTCGGCCGCCGGGTGCGCAGTCTGTCGCGCCAGAGCCAGGATCGCATTGCTGACGTCGGCAGCTACGTTTCCGAAACCCTGGGCCAGATCAAGACCGTGCAGGCCTATAACCACCAAGTCCAGGACGAGCAGCGTTTTTCCGTGACCGTGGAGCAGGCCTTCGAGACTGCCCGCAAGCGCATCGTCCAGCGCGCCTGGCTGATCACGCTGGTGATCGTGCTGGTGCTGGGGGCCGTGGGGGTGATGCTCTGGGTCGGCGGCATGGATGTGATCGCCGGACGGATTTCCGGCGGTGAGCTGGCGGCGTTCGTGTTCTACAGCCTGATCGTCGGCAGCGCCTTCGGCACCCTGAGCGAGGTGATTGGCGAGCTGCAGCGGGCGGCCGGCGCGGCGGAGCGCATTGCCGAATTGCTGCGCTCGGAAAATATCATCCAGCCACCGACTTCCGGTCTCGTGGCCTTGCCCGAGCGGGTCCGGGGTGATCTGCGCCTCGAAGGCGTGCGTTTTTCCTATCCGTCCCGGCCAGATAGCTACGCGGTCGATGGCCTCGACCTGAGTATCAAGGCTGGCGAGACCCTGGCCCTCGTCGGACCATCCGGCGCGGGCAAGTCAACGGTGTATGACCTGCTGCTGCGCTTCTACGATCCGGCGCAAGGGCAGATCCTCATCGACGACGTGCCGTTGACCCTGGTCGATCCGCTGGACCTGCGTCGTCATTTCGCCCTGGTATCGCAAAATCCAGCGCTGTTTTTCGGCACGGTGGAAGAGAACATTCGCTACGGCAATCCGCAGGCGACGTCCGAGCAGGTGCGCGAGGCGGCGCAGATCGCCCATGCCCACGACTTCATCGAAAAGATGCCAGACGGCTACCAGACCCACCTGGGCGATGGTGGCCTCGGATTGTCCGGCGGTCAGCGTCAACGCCTGGCTATCGCCCGGGCATTGTTGGTGGATGCGCCGATCCTGCTCCTGGACGAAGCCACCAGCGCCCTCGATGCGCAAAGCGAACACCTCATCCAGCAAGCGCTGCCCAGCCTGATGAAAAACCGCACCACCCTGGTCATCGCGCACCGCCTGGCCACGGTAAAAAATGCCGACCGGATCGCTGTGATGGACCAGGGCAAAGTGGTTGCCGTGGGCACTCACCAGGAGTTGGTTGCCAGCAATGCGTTGTATGCGCGGTTGGCGGCGTTGCAGTTCAACGTTGGCTTGGATTCGGCAGCCGACTGAGCGCGCGTCCACACGAATCCCCTGTGGGAGCGAGCTTGCTCGCGATAGCGGTGGGTCAGCTTGCATCCATGTTTAAGGTGCCGACGCCATCGCGAGCAAGCTCGCTCCCACAAGGTCCAGCAACCGACCAAGTAACCGACCAAAAATGCCCGCATCTTTCGATGCGGGCATTTTTTTGTCCGGTACACCGTCCGCTAACACTCACTGATCATCAAAATACCGCTCATGCCAGTCCACCAGCGGCTGCGGCGAGTTGAGTTTCTGGCCGTAGATCACCGAATAGGACAGCACGTTCTGCACGTACTGGCGGGTTTCGTCGAAAGGGATGCTTTCGACCCAGACGTCGAAGCTCAGGTGGTCCGCGCCGCGCAGCCACTGGCGAACGCGGCCAGGCCCGGCGTTGTACGCGGCGGAGGCGAGGACGCGGTTGCCGTTGAATTGGCTGTGGACCTGGCTCAGGTAGGCCGCGCCAAGCTGGATGTTCTTGTCCGGGTTCAGGACTTGCTGGGGCGATGCCAGGGGGATGTTGAACTTGCGTGCGGTCTCCTTGGCGGTGCCAGGCATCAACTGCATGAGGCCGCTGGCACCGACACCGGAGCGGGCATCGTCCATGAAGGCGCTTTCCTGCCGGGTGATGGCGAACGCCCAGCTCGGATGCAAGCCGCGGATCTTGGCTTCGCGCACCAGCGTGTCGCGGTGCGCCATCGGGAAGCGGATGTCCAGGTCATCCCAGTACTTGGCCTGGCTGATGGTGCGGATGGCCGGGAAATACCATTTCAAGTCGTAGGCCAGTTTTGCCTGGGCGACCATTTCGTCCCGGTTGAAATGTCGGCTGACGTGATACCACTCGCGACGCCCATCGACGATGTCGCCCCGGGCGTGAAACTCCAGCGCTCGGCGGACGCCGGGCGTATTGCGCACCTTGTTGATCAGCGCCTGGCTCATGACCAGTGGCTTGTTGGTCAGCGAGTAGGGTGATTGGGAGCGGTCGGCGGCCAGGAACCCATAGAAGTCCCGTTCGCGGGCCAGGTGTTTATAGAGTGTCAGCGCTTCGGGATTCTGCGGCTGCGCCAGTTCCAGGCTGCGGGCCTGCCAGTAGCGCCAGCGATTGGTGGAGGCCAGCGACTCGGGCAGGCGACGGGTCAGTTGATAGGCATCGTCCCAGCGGGCCAGGCGCAGCAACAGGCGCAAGCGCCATTCCGACACGGTGTCGTCCCGCAGTTCCGGGTCGTATTTGGTCATCACGTCCAAGGCGCGACTGTCGAAGCGCTTGGCCAGGGTCAGGCCGATTTCCCGAGCAATGGCGACTTTCTCATCCCGGGAGAAACGCATGGTGCTGGCGTAGCCGTCCAGCAGCGTCATGGCTTTTTCCGGATCCTGGCGCGCCAGGCGACGCAGGCCAAGGCTGACGATGTCGGACATCGGCTCATCGGCGGGCGTGAAGCGCGAAGGCTGGTTGAGCAACTCGGGCTTCTGCGCGACGTCGACCAGCAATTTGCCCCGGGGAGCCAAGGTGGTCAGGCCGTTGACCAGACTGTTGGCCAAGGGGTAGTTGCGCGCCTGGGCGGCCAGCTTGGTTCGCTCCCAGCGTTTCTGCTCGGTCAGTTGGCCTTGTGCAGCCCACACGCCAAACAGCGCATCGCAGGTGGCTGGCTGGGACTTGCCGCTGAGCCAGAGTTTTTCCGTGGCGGCGTAGCCTTCGGCCTTCTGCCCGTGTTCGAGCTGGTATTGGGCGTTGAGGCAGTCCAGTTCGGTGAAGTTGAGCTTGGGGTCGTAGTATTTGACGAAGGTCGCCCAGTCGCCCCGTTCCGCCAGCCAGCGCAACCAGCGCAGCTTCATCCAGTTGGCCTGGGGCAGGTCGCCGTGCTCGGCGAGGAACTTTTCGATTTCGGCATTGCTCGCGCTCTTGAGGCGAGCGGTCAGTTCGTCATAGGCCAGGTACGGCTCCAGCGGATAATCGCGCAGGGCCTGGCTGTAGCGAAAATAGGGGCCTGAATCACCTTTGGCCAAGGCGCGCTTGGCCTCATCGTAGTACTGGCGCTGGGTAGAGATATCCACCGCCTGGGCGGTTTGAACGGCAGTGGCACACACAAACAAACAAGATAAGACACTGAAAAGGCGACTGCGCATGATACGTCCGGGCAGAAAAAACATGACAAGCCCAAGGGGAAACCGAGGGTAACTGGCTGTAGCTTAGCCTTTTGCCAGCAACCGGCGAAAGCTTTGCGGGGCCGTTGGCAAAAGTTCGCGACATTTGTTCTTCAGAGTGCTTCGGCGACGAAATTGGCGGACCTTTGAACGCTCTTCTCAGGTAGAATGCGCGCCCGGTTTTTGGAGAAGCTCATGACCCTGCTCAAATTCAGCGATGTGTCCCTTGCTTTCGGCGCGATGCCGTTGTTGGACAAGGTGTCCTGGCAGATCGCCCGTGGAGAGCGGGTGTGCATCATCGGCCGCAACGGCACTGGCAAGTCCAGCATGATGAAGCTGGTCAAGGGCGACCAGAAGCCGGATGACGGCTCCGTCTGGCGCGCCCCCGGCCTGAAAATCGGCGAATTGCCCCAGGAACTGCCGGTGGCCGACGAGCGGACCGTATTCGACGTAGTCGCCGAGGGCCTGGATGGCGTCGGCGCGTTGTTGGCTGAATATCACCACCTGAGCCAGAACATCGTCACCGATGCCGACCTGGACAAGTTGATGCACGTCCAGCACGACCTCGAAGCCCGTGATGGCTGGCGCCTGCAGCAATTGGTCGACAGCACGCTGAGTCGCTTGCAACTGCCGGCCGACAAGACCCTGGCGGAGCTGTCCGGTGGCTGGCGTCGTCGCGTCCTGCTGGCCCAGGCCCTGGTGTCCGAGCCGGACCTGTTGCTGCTCGACGAACCGACCAACCACCTGGACATCGGCGCCATCGCCTGGCTTGAAGAAGCGCTGAAGGATTTCCAGGGGGCGGTGCTGTTCATCACCCACGACCGTTCCTTCCTGCAAAACCTGGCGACCCGCATCCTTGAACTGGATCGTGGCGGCCTGATCGACTGGAACGGTGACTACGCCAGTTTCCTGGTGCACAAGGAAGCGGCGCTGGCAGCGGAAGAAACCGCCAATGCCTTGTTCGACAAGCGCCTGGCCCAGGAAGAAGTCTGGATCCGCCAGGGCATCAAGGCCCGACGCACCCGTAACGAAGGCCGCGTGCGCGCCCTCAAGGCTCTGCGCGTCGAGCGCAGTGAACGTCGCGAGCGCACCGGCAAGGCCAATATCCAGCTGGAAACGGCAGATAAATCCGGCAAGCAGGTCATGGTGCTGGAGAACGTCAGCTTCGCTCACCCGGACGGCCCGTTCCTGATCAAGGATTTCTCCATGGTCCTGCAGCGCGGCGACCGGATCGGCCTGCTCGGTGCCAACGGGACCGGCAAGACCACGTTGCTCAAGCTGATGCTTGGCGGCCTGGTGCCGACCAGTGGCAAAGTGGAAGAGGGAACGAAGATCGACGTCGCCTACTTCGACCAGTTACGGCATCAGTTGGACCTGGAAAAGACCGTGATCGACAACGTGGCCGAAGGTCGCGATTTCATCGATATCGACGGCCAGAGCCGCCACGTGTTGAGTTATCTCGGCGACTTCCTGTTCAGCCCCCAGCGTGCCCGCACGCCGGTCAAGGCGCTGTCAGGTGGCGAGCGCGCCCGTCTGTTGCTGGCCAAGCTGTTCAGCAAGCCAGCGAACCTGCTGGTGCTCGACGAACCGACCAACGACCTGGACGTGGAAACCCTCGAACTGTTGGAAGAGGTGCTGTTGACCTTCAACGGCACCGTGCTCATGGTCAGTCACGACCGGGCATTCCTCGACAACGTGGTCACCAGCACCCTGGTGTTCGAAGGGGAAGGGCTGGTTCGCGAATATGTCGGCGGCTACCAGGATTGGCTGCGCCAGGGCGGCTCGCCGCGCTTGTTGGGCGTGACAGAGAGCAAGTCGGGCAAGGCGGACCTGAACTCGGCGGTCGTCAAGGCCGAACCGGCGCCGGTTGCCGCCGCTGCCGCGCCGGCCCCGGCGAAGAAGAAGCTCAGCTACAAGCTGCAGCGTGAGCTTGAAGCCCTGCCAGGCGATATCGACGCGAAGGAGCAGCAGATCGCCGCGGTGGAAGCCGAGATGGCTGACGCTGGATTCTACCAGCGCCCAGCGGCCGAAACCGCCAAGGTGATTGCGCACCTGGAGCAATTGCAGGCCGAGCTGGACGCACTGGTGGAGCGTTGGGCTGAACTGGACGCTTGATCTCGTGCTAAAAAATCCCGGCATTCAGTCATGAGTGCCGGGATTTCTATTTGAGCCGCAATCCCTGTGGGAGCGAGCTTGCTCGCGATAGCGGTGTGACAGCCAGCATCGATGCTGCTGATCCACCGCTATCGCGAGCAAGCTCGCTCCCACAAGGTCAGGGTCTGGGTTTATGTGCGCTTGACCAGGTGCACCGCCAGCACGTCGCAAGGCGCGCCATGCAGCACATCGTTGGCAGTGGAGCCAAGCAACAAGGCCAAACCGTGGCGGCCATGGCTGCCTACGACAATCAGGTCGCAACCCTGTTCCTTGGCCAGATGATGGATTTCCTGGCGTGGCTGGCCATAGGTCAGGTGACTGTTCTCCTTTTTCAGGGCAGGGTATTTCACGATCAGCCGGTCAAGACGTTCCTTGGCTTGGTCGAACTGTTGCTGCTGCAACTGGGAAAGATCCATCGGAACGTCGCCGCCGAAGGCCATGGCCATCGGTTCGACGATGTGCACCAGCGACAGTTTGTTTTCCCGGCCTTCGCACAGGGCGAGGGCTCGCTTGACGACTGGATCGCATTCTTCAGTAAGGTCGACGGCGACCAGGATGTGTTCGTAGTACATGGAAAGCACTCCAGAGAATGGCGATACGGTAAGTATGGCTGGTTTCAAGCGCATTGACGGCGACGCAGGTCAACGGGCTCATCAGAATTCGGGAGTACAGATATGACGGTCTGGATAGTGGTGTCAATCCTGCTGGTGGTATTAAGCCCCCTGGCATGGTTGCGGCCGTCCCGTGCACAGAGCGGGCGCATGGCCCTTCGCATGGAGGCGCGACGCCTCGGGCTGGCCATGCAATTGGCTCCGCAAGACTGGCCGCACTGGCTTGGCCAGCAGCCGCCAAACCCGTGTGCGCAATACCACCGAGCCCGGCGGGGCAATCAGCCGGCCATTTGGAGTTATTGGCAAAAGGCGCCTGGCGTGTGGGTGAATCAATGGCAAGAAACCTGCCAGGATGAATCGTTGCTCAGTCATTTCAAGACGTTGCCCGCCAATGTCTATAAGGTCGAGGCCGACCGGCAGATGATCGCGCTGTATTGGGGTGAAAAAGGCGAAGCCGTTGTCTTGCAGGACATTTCAGCGGTGCTCAAGGCGTTGGCTTGACGCATAAAAAAGCCCGACAGATTCATCGGGCTGGGTGGCCAGGCAGGCCGGTAAACACGTCTTCAGGTCGTTCATTCGAAACGACCTTCGCATAAAGCGCTCAAATGCTTTGTCACCAGCGTAGTCGGTTGAATCCGTTGCGGTTGGAATTAGGGCGACTTTTCTAATTATTGATTCTATGAATGGTTGCTCATGCAGCGCCGTGTTGCAGATCCGAGCGGTACGGAAATGACCGGGGAGTCCTGTTCAAACGCTTGTTTAGGGCGATTGACAATTGTCGGAAATTCCGTGAAGGTGACGTACCCAAATCAAACGGGCGTATGAATTGAGCGTTTGTATTTTCAGAACGTTCCTACAGACCCCCGACTATCGCGTTGACGGGTGTGCCTGGCGGATTGGCGTAGCATCGACGGTAATGTCAATGCCGAACCAGTGGTCAGCGTCCAACGTGTACTGTTCAGCTTCCATATCGTGGAGATCAGTTGATGATTTACGAAGGTAAAGCCATCACGGTTAAGGCTCTTGAAAGTGGCATCGTCGAATTGAAATTCGACCTCAAGGGTGAGTCCGTCAACAAGTTCAACCGTCTAACCCTGAATGAATTGCGTCAGGCCGTGGACACTATCAAGGCAGATGCTTCGATCAAGGGTGTGATCGTCAGCAGTGGCAAGGACGTGTTCATCGTCGGCGCCGACATCACCGAATTCGTCGACAACTTCAAGCTGCCCGATGCCGAACTGATCGCTGGCAACCTCGAAGCGAACCGTATCTTCAGCGACTTCGAAGACCTCAACGTACCGACCGTCGTGGCCATCAATGGCATCGCCCTGGGTGGCGGCCTGGAAATGTGCCTGGCGGCGGATTACCGTGTCATGTCCACCACGGCCAAGATCGGCCTGCCGGAAGTCAAGCTGGGCATCTACCCAGGCTTTGGCGGTACCGTGCGCCTGCCGCGCCTGATTGGCGCCGACAACGCCATCGAGTGGATTGCCGCCGGCAAGGAAAACCGTGCCGAAGACGCGCTGAAGGTCGGCGCCGTGGACGCCGTGGTCGAACCTGGCAAGCTCCAGGAAGCGGCCCTTGAGACCGTCAAACGCGCCATCAGCGGCGAGTTCGACTACAAGGCCAAGCGCCAGCCGAAGCTTGAAAAACTCAAGCTCAACGCCATTGAACAAATGATGGCCTTCGAAACCGCCAAGGGTTTCGTGGCCGGCCAGGCGGGCCCGAACTACCCGGCGCCGGTCGAGGCGATCAAGACCATCCAGAAAGCCGCGAACTTCGGTCGCGACAAGGCCCTGGAAGTCGAGGCCGCCGGCTTCGTGAAACTGGCCAAGACCTCCGCCGCGCAGAGCCTGATCGGTCTGTTCCTCAATGACCAGGAACTGAAGAAAAAGGCCAAGGCCTATGACGAAATCGCCCGTGACGTGAAGCAGGCGGCCGTGCTCGGCGCCGGCATCATGGGTGGCGGTATCGCCTACCAGTCGGCGTCCAAGGGCACGCCGATCCTGATGAAGGACATCAACGAACACGGTATCGAGCAAGGCCTGGCGGAAGCTGCCAAGCTGCTGGTCGGCCGCGTCGACAAAGGCCGCATGACCGCCGCGAAAATGGCTGAAGTGCTCAACGGCATTCGTCCTACGCTGTCCTACGGCGATTTCGGCCATGTCGACCTGGTGGTCGAAGCCGTTGTCGAGAACCCGAAGGTCAAGCAAGCGGTACTGGCTGAAGTCGAAGACAAGGTCAAAGAGGACACCATCCTCGCCTCGAACACCTCGACCATTTCCATTTCGCTGTTGGCCAAGGCCCTCAAGCGTCCGGAAAACTTCGTCGGCATGCACTTCTTCAATCCGGTGCACATGATGCCGCTGGTGGAAGTCATCCGTGGCGAGAAGTCCAGCGAACTGGCGATCGCCACCACCGTGGCCTACGCCAAGAAAATGGGCAAGAACCCGATCGTCGTCAACGACTGCCCGGGCTTCCTGGTCAACCGCGTGCTGTTCCCGTATTTTGGCGGTTTCGCCAAGCTGGTCAGCGCCGGCGTAGACTTCGTGCGCATCGACAAGATCATGGAGAAATTCGGCTGGCCGATGGGCCCGGCGTACCTGATGGACGTGGTCGGCATCGACACGGGCCACCACGGTCGCGACGTCATGGCGGAAGGGTTCCCGGACCGCATGAAGGACGACCGCCGTTCGGCCGTCGACGTGCTCTACGAAGCCAAGCGCCTCGGCCAGAAGAACGGCAAGGGTTTCTACGCCTATGAGACCGACAAGCGCGGCAAGCAAAAGAAAGTCGCCGACTCGTCGGTGCTGGAAGTGCTCAAGCCAATCGTCTACGAGCAGCGCGAAGTCACCGACGAGGACATCATCAACTGGATGATGATCCCGCTGTGCCTGGAAACCGTGCGTTGCCTGGAAGATGGCATCGTCGAAACCGCCGCCGAAGCCGACATGGGTCTGGTCTACGGTATCGGCTTCCCTCCATTCCGTGGCGGTGCGCTGCGCTACATCGATTCGATCGGTGTGGCCGAGTTCGTTGCCCTGGCTGACCAGTACGCTGATCTGGGCGCGCTCTACCACCCGACCGCGAAGCTGCGTGAAATGGCCAAGAACGGCCAGAGCTTCTTCGGTTAAGCGCCCAACGACTAGAGCGAGAGAACATTTATGAGCTTGAATCCTAGAGACGTCGTGATTGTCGACTTCGGTCGTACGCCGATGGGCCGCTCCAAGGGCGGCATGCACCGCAATACCCGCGCCGAAGACATGTCGGCGCACCTGATCAGCAAACTGCTGGAACGCAACGTCAAGGTCGACCCCAACGAAGTCGAAGACGTGATTTGGGGCTGTGTGAACCAGACCCTGGAGCAGGGCTGGAACATCGCTCGCATGGCGTCGCTGATGACCCAGATCCCTCATACCGCGGCGGGCCAGACCGTCAGCCGCCTGTGCGGTTCGTCCATGAGCGCGCTGCACACCGCCGCCCAGGCGATCATGACCGGCAACGGTGATGTGTTCGTGGTCGGTGGTGTCGAGCACATGGGCCACGTGAGCATGATGCACGGTGTCGATCCGAACCCGCACATGTCGCTGTACGCGGCTAAAGCCTCGGGCATGATGGGCCTGACCGCGGAAATGCTCGGCAAGATGCATGGCATTACCCGCGAACAGCAGGACGCCTTTGGCGTGCGCTCCCACCAGCTCGCCCACAAGGCGACCGTGGAAGGCAAGTTCAAGGATGAAATCATCCCGATGCAGGGTTACGACGAGAACGGTTTCCTGAAGCTGTTCGACTACGACGAAACCATTCGTCCGGAGACCACCCTGGAAAGCCTGGCGACCTTGAAGCCGGCCTTCAACCCCAAGGGCGGCACCGTGACGGCGGGTACTTCGTCGCAGATCACCGACGGTGCCTCGTGCATGATCGTGATGTCGGCCCAGCGTGCCCAGGACTTGGGCATCCAGCCGATGGCAGTGATTCGTTCGATGGCTGTCGCGGGTGTGGATCCGGCGATCATGGGCTATGGTCCAGTACCGGCCACGCAGAAAGCCTTGAAGCGTGCGGGGCTGAGCATTACCGATATCGACTTCTTCGAGCTCAACGAAGCTTTCGCCGCACAGGCGTTGCCCGTGCTGAAAGATTTGAAAGTGCTCGACAAGATGAACGAGAAGGTTAACCTGCACGGCGGCGCGATCGCCCTGGGTCACCCGTTCGGTTGCTCCGGTGCGCGTATCTCCGGCACGCTGCTCAACGTCATGAAGCAGAACGGCGGCACGTTTGGGGTGTCCACCATGTGCATTGGCCTTGGCCAGGGCATCGCCACTGTCTTCGAACGCGTCTAAGCGTTGCGTCGATGGAAGCCGGGGCCAAGTGCCCCGGTTTTTGTTTTTCGGGTTTAGTAGAAAAGATTTTGTTTTTATTTTGAAAAAATTTGAGTGAGGGCCAACGCATGCCGATACAACCTGGGCTCTACCAACATTACAAAGGTCCGCAGTACCGCGTTTTCAGCATCGCGCGGCATTCCGAGACCGAGGAAGAAGTGGTCTTCTATCAAGCCCTGTATGGCGATTACGGCTTTTGGGTGCGTCCCTTGAGCATGTTCCAGGAGTCGGTCGAGGTTGACGGCGAACAGGTGCCACGCTTTGCTTTGGTGCAGGCCGAGGAGAGCCTTTTTTCCAAGCCTTGAGGCCGACATGGGGGAGACCCCGCCCTTGACCTCACCTTGCAGCCACTATATATAGCGGTGCCGCGTCAGGCGCCAACCGCCTTTCACTTTTTAGAATTCAGGAATTTTCTGATCCATGGGCAAATCGCTGGTCATTGTGGAATCCCCGGCTAAGGCCAAGACCATCAACAAGTATCTGGGCAACCAATACGTGGTGAAGTCGAGTATCGGCCATATCCGAGACCTGCCCACCAGCGGTTCGGCTAGCGCCAGCAAGGAGCCAGCCGCCAAGCGCGGCAAGGCGGCCGCTGGTGAAGCGCCGGCGCTGTCGCCGAAGGACAAGGCGCGCAAGCAGCTGGTCTCGCGCATGGGGGTCGATCCGGAACATGGCTGGAAAGCCAAGTACGAGATCCTCCCAGGCAAGGAAAAGGTCATCGAAGAACTGCGTCGGCTCGCCAAGGATGCCGACACCATCTATCTCGCGACGGACTTGGACCGCGAAGGGGAAGCCATTGCCTGGCACCTGCGCGAAGCCATCGGTGGGGATGACAGCCGCTACAAGCGCGTGGTGTTCAACGAAATCACCAAGAAGGCCATCCAGGAAGCCTTCTCCCAGCCGGGCGAGCTGGATATCGATCGGGTCAACGCCCAACAGGCGCGTCGTTTCCTTGACCGCGTCGTGGGCTACATGGTCTCGCCCTTGTTGTGGGCCAAGATCGCCCGCGGCCTGTCGGCCGGTCGCGTGCAGTCGGTTGCGGTGAAGCTGGTGGTGGAGCGCGAGCGGGAAATCCGCGCGTTCATTCCAGAGGAGTATTGGGAAGTCCACGCTGATCTCGGCACCGCCAAGGGCGCTACCGTGCGCTTCGAAGTGGCCCGCGAGAAAGGCGAAGCCTTCAAGCCGCTCAACGAAGCCCAGGCCATGGCGGCGCTGGAGAAACTCAAGGCTTCGAGCTACAGCATCGTCAAGCGCGAAGACAAGCCGACCAGCAGCAAGCCTTCCGCACCGTTCATCACGTCCACCTTGCAGCAGGCCGCGAGCAACCGGCTGGGCTTCGGTGTCAAGAAAACCATGATGATGGCCCAGCGTCTGTACGAAGCGGGCTACATCACGTACATGCGTACCGACTCGACCAACCTCTCGGCCGATGCCGTGGCGATGGCGCGCACTTATATAGAAAGCGAGTTCGGCAAGAAATACCTGCCGGACACGCCGAACGTCTACAGCAGCAAGGAAGGCGCGCAGGAGGCTCACGAAGCGATTCGTCCATCCGACGCCAATACCGAGCCAAGCAAGCTGTCGGGCATGGAGCGCGACGCCGAGCGTCTCTACGAGCTGATCTGGCGCCAGTTCCTGGCCTGCCAGATGCTGCCGGCGCAATACCTGTCGACCACCGTCAGCGTCGGTGCTGGCGATTTCGAGCTGCGCGCCAAAGGCCGCATCCTGAAGTTCGACGGTTACACCCGCGTCATGCCGCAAATCACCAAGCCAGGCGATGACGATGTCCTGCCGGACATGGCCCAGGGCGACGTGATGAAGCTGATCAAGGTGGATCCGACGCAGCACTTCACCAAGCCGCCAGCACGATACTCGGAGGCCAGCCTGGTCAAGGAAATGGAAAAACGTGGCATCGGTCGTCCTTCGACCTACGCTGCGATCATTTCCACCATCCAGGATCGCGGCTACGTGACGTTGCACAACCGTCGTTTCTATTCGGAAAAGATGGGGGACATCGTCACCGAGCGTCTCTCTGAAAGCTTCTCGAACCTGATGGACTACGGTTTCACCGCGGGCATGGAAGAGAACCTGGACGATGTGGCCCAGGGCGAGCGGGACTGGAAGAATGTGCTCGACGAGTTCTACGGCGATTTCAAGAAAAAACTCGAAGTAGCCGAAAGTCCGGACGATGGCATGCGTGCCAACCAGCCGGTCATGACCGATATTCCGTGCCTGACCTGCGGTCGCCCGATGCAGATCCGTACCGCCTCGACCGGCGTGTTCCTCGGTTGCTCGGGCTACAGCCTGCCGCCGAAGGAGCGCTGCAAGGCGACGGTCAACCTCGTGCCGGGTGACGAAATCGCTGCGGACGATGAGGGTGAGTCGGAATCCCTGGTCCTGCGCGGCAAGCACCGTTGCCCGATCTGCAGCACGGCGATGGATGCTTACCTGTTGGATGAAAAGCGCAAGCTGCACATCTGCGGTAACAATCCGGATTGCGCGGGCTACGAGATCGAGGAGGGCACTTATCGCATCAAGGGCTATGAAGGCCCGAGCCTGGAATGTGACAAGTGTGGCAGCGAGATGCAGCTCAAGACCGGCCGTTTCGGCAAGTTCTTCGGTTGCACCAACCCGACCTGCAAGAACACCCGCAAGCTGCTCAAGAGCGGTGACGCGGCGCCGCCGAAGATGGATCCGGTGAAGATGCCCGAACTCAAGTGCGAGAAGGTCAACGACACCTACATCCTGCGCGACGGTGCATCCGGCCTGTTCCTGGCCGCCAGCCAGTTCCCGAAAAATCGCGAGACTCGGGCGCCGTTGGTGATTGAAATCCTTCCGCACAAGGACGAGATCGATCCGAAGTACCATTTCCTCTGCGACGCACCGCAGAAGGATCCGGATGGCCGTCCCGCGGTGATTCGCTACAGCCGCAAGACCAAGGAGCAATATGTGCAGACCGAGGTCGACGGCAAGCCTACCGGCTGGAAGGCGTATTACGACGGTGGTAAGTGGACCGTTGAAGACAAGCGCTGACTGAGCGATGTAAGGGACTCTTGTGGCGGGGAAGCTGGCTTCCGCTGGGCGCCGTATTGGTCCCTTGCAATTGCAGGCGAGTAAAAGGCCGCATGACAACCCGTAGGTTTTCATGCGGCCTTTTTGTTTTTGGCTTGCAGTGGCTTTGGTTCATCCACGACACTGTCGCACCTGCGTGACGCTTTTATTTCGTTGGGGAGAATGCCGCCATGGCCCACGAACTCTATACCCGCACCAACCAGAAGATTTATTTCGCCGGCCTGTCGCTTGAAGCGCTCGCCAGGGCCGAGGAGGGGCGCACCATGAATTCCCCGGCGCTGATCCAGGCGGGGCGTGAGTCAGTGCTGTTTCACCTGTATGGCGCGCTGTTGGGTCTTTGCCATGAAATCGCCGGTTTCTATCGCTTGCCCCAGGCAAGTGCTTCGCGCGCCGAGCTGGTGTTGACGCGTGAGGTGCTGGAAACCGTTGCGATCCCCGAACTGGCTGAAATGGTCGAGCTGGCGCAGAACCCGGAAACCTGGCTGGCCAGGCTATTGGCGGCCCATGCGGCGCTGTTCCAGCCACCACGGGCCCCTCGTCAGCCCAAGGGGGACGTGACCCAGCCGTTGATCGTGGCGGTCAATCTTGACGAACCGGAGTCCGAACAGCCGCTGAGTCGGGAAGAGCTGGAAAGCTGGCGTCAGAACCTGAAAAGCCTGGCAATTCGCTTTCGAGAGGGGCTGAATGAATGCTGAGTTTTCACTCGGCTTGCAGTGTTCGCTAACGACGCTTGGTCAAGATCCCGAGCGAAGCCTGACCGATGACTATATAATTCCCGCCTTTCGTGGAGAACAGACTTTTATGCCAACGTCCTTTCTAGAAATCGTCGAACTTCCTGATGGCCGCATCGAGCTGCGCAGGGCTGAAGACGAGGGTTCTCTGGTTACCCTGAACTTTTCCGAAGACGCCAAGGTGTTCCTTCAAGGCCAGCATGTTGAAGTCGCCAAGGCGATGCTTAGCGTGGGCGTTCAAATGGCAGGCCGCTTGGTTGAAGGCGAATTCAGCAAGGAAGAGGGGCCACGGGTTCTTCATTGATCCCGTTTGTCGGCTTTTTGAAGTCGATTTACCGACCCGGCTTCTCTGTCCTGGAGAAGCCCTGCGTTTGCCTTAGCCCAATCGAATGTTCAGGCTCTGCGCGTCCCCGGTACGAGCGGCGCTGATCAATTGCTGACGAGCGGTCGCAGTCAATGGGTTGAGCCAGCTCACCACCGTATGGCTACGACCCAGGCGTAACGCTTCGCAGGTTAATTGCTGCGCACTCTGGCTGCCGCGAGGTTGCAATAGCAGGATTCGCTCGCGATTAAGCCCCGCGTCCCGTAGCCAGGCCTGGGTAACGCTGGCAGGCGGCGCGATCAACGTCAACCAGCGAGCATCCTGGTCCTGGCTCAGTTCCCTCAGGATCGGAGCCAGCAGGTTCAGGCAATTCCCCGCCGCCCCACGCAACGACAGTTCGCTGAACGCCTCGGGCTCGACGCCCCAAGGCGACTCGATGACCTCTTTCAGGACTGGAGCCAGCGGTTGGGCCATGAAAGCCTCGAACAGCGGAAGTTGTGTGTGTTGTGGTGTGTGAGGAAATTGCATAAAGCCTCCTTTAGCGGCGAATGACGCCAACGCTCAAGCCTTCGATGACCAGATCCTGATCTTTCAGGTCCACTTCGATGGGGGCGAACTCCGGGTTTTCGGCAATCAGCCAGACCTTGCTGCCATCGCGCTTGAAGCGCTTGACGGTGACTTCATCGCCGATTCGCGCTACCACCACCTGGCCGTTGCGGGCTTCGCGGGTGGTGTGGACAGCCAGCAGGTCACCGTCAAAAATGCCGATGTCCTTCATGCTCATGCCATGCACGCGCAGGAGGTAGTCGGCTCTCGGGTGGAAGAAGGAAGGATTGATGTTGCAGGATTCCTCGACATGTTGCTGGGCGAGGATCGGAGCGCCGGCCGCTACACGACCGATGATTGGCAGTGTGGTTTCGTCTGCCTTGGCTTCGAAGCCCGGGATGCGAATGCCGCGCGATGCTCCCGGCGTCATTTCGATCGCACCCTTGCGGGCCAGCGCCTTGAGGTGCTCTTCGGCCGCGTTGGGCGACTTGAAACCCAGTTCCTGGGCGATTTCCGCACGGGTTGGCGGATAGCCGTTGTCTTCTAGGCAGCGTTTGATGAAGGCCAGAATCTCTGCTTGGCGTGGCGTCAGCTTTAGCATATCGATCGCTCTGTTTTTTTATACAGTGACTGGGATTATATACAGTGAACGACGCTTGGCAATCATCCTTTTTCAGCAGGCCGCCAGACGGTTGGCTCAACCGCTCGGACAGGCATGGCTACAGCCTGTGCAAGGTGTGGTTAAATAGCTGACCGGTCGTTCGCAAAACGTCCCGGCAGACTTGACAACGCGAAGGCTGAAACGTATGTTTCAAACAAGTGTTTGTCAGGCGGAGTAGCCATGGCCCAGTCGGAAACCGTTGAACGCATTCTCGATGCTGCCGAGCAGTTGTTCGCGGAAAAAGGTTTCGCTGAAACCTCTTTGCGTCTGATTACCAGCAAGGCCGGGGTAAACCTGGCGGCGGTCAATTATCACTTCGGCTCGAAAAAAGCCCTGATCCAGGCCGTTTTCTCACGTTTCCTCGGCCCGTTCTGCCTGAGTCTCGACCGCGAGCTGGAGCGACGCCAGGCCAAGCCTGACGTCAAGCCAACCCTGGAAGAACTGCTTGAAATCCTGGTCGAACAGGCGCTCGTGGTTCAGCCACGCAGCGGCAACGACCTGTCTATTTTCATGCGCCTGCTGGGCTTGGCCTTCAGCCAGAGCCAGGGCCACCTGCGACGTTACCTGGAAGACATGTACGGCAAGGTGTTCCGCCGCTACATGCTGCTGGTCAATGAGGCTGCGCCGCGCATACCACCCATCGAGTTGTTCTGGCGCGTGCATTTCATGCTCGGTGCGGCGGCGTTCAGCATGTCCGGCATCAAGGCGCTGAGAGCCATCGCGGAAACCGACTTCGGTGTGAACACGTCGATCGAGCAAGTGATGCGCCTGATGGTGCCTTTCCTGGCCGCCGGCATGCGTGCCGAAAGCGGCGTCACCGACGAGGCAATGGCGGTGGCGCAACTGCGTCCGCGCAGCAAGTCGGCCCCGGCGCTCGCCAAGGCATAGCGGACGGGTGGGCGTGGCTGGCCACATCCGCTAAGCTAGCCGCCCATGCCGATACTCCTTTCAAGTTCGTTTCAATTTTCATCGCCGCTGCGCGAATTGCCGGGCATGCAGCCTGGCGGTGTCGTCGTGCAGGCGTCGCCGTGGGCGCCCATCGTTATTAAGGAATTGCTATGACCGCTGGCCTGCAAGGCTCGTTGATGGTCGACGTCGCCGGTACCTGGCTGACGGCCGAGGATCGCCATCTGTTGCGTCAACCCGAAGTGGGTGGCTTGATCATTTTTGCTCGTAACATCGAACACCCGCGCCAAGTGCGCGAGCTGAGCGCGGCGATCCGCGCCATCCGCCCCGACCTGTTGCTGGCGGTTGACCAGGAAGGCGGGCGAGTCCAGCGGCTGCGCCAGGGTTTCGTGCGCTTGCCGGCAATGCGGGCCATTGCCGACAACCCGAACGCTGAATACCTCGCCGAACAATGCGGCTGGATCATGGCGACCGAAGTGCTGGCGGTCGGTCTCGATTTGAGTTTCGCCCCGGTGCTGGACCTCGATTACCAGCGCAGTGCGGTGGTCGGCAGTCGCTCCTTTGAAGGTGATCCCGAGCGCGCCGCATTGCTGGCCGGAGCCTTCGTTCGCGGGATGAACGCGGCGGGGATGGCAGCCACTGGCAAGCATTTTCCAGGGCACGGCTGGGCCGAGGCGGATTCCCATGTGGCCATCCCAACTGATGAGCGCAGCCTTGAGCAGATCCGCGCCAACGACTTGGTACCCTTTGCCAAGCTGAGCAAGCAGCTTGCTGCCGTGATGCCGGCCCACGTCATTTACCCTCAGGTGGACGCCAGCCCGGCCGGGTTTTCCCGACGTTGGCTGCAGGACATCCTGCGCGGTGAGTTGCAGTTCGATGGGGTGATCTTCAGTGATGACCTTTCCATGGCTGGCGCCCACGTGGTTGGCGATGCTGCCAGCCGCATCGAGGCCGCGCTGACGGCCGGTTGCGACATGGGCCTGGTCTGCAACGACCGCACGGCCGCCGAGCTGGCCTTGAGCGCGGCCCAGCGTTTGAAGGTCAAGCCGTCGGCGCGGATTGCCCGCATGCGTGGCCAGGCCTTTGCCAATACCGAGTACCGCCAGGATCCACGTTGGTTGACAGCCATCGGTGCGTTGAAAACCGCCCAATTGATTGATTAAGGACGTTTTGAATGACCGTTTACGCAATTATCGGCGGCACCGGCCTGACCCAGCTGGAAGGCTTGACCATCCGCCAGTCCCTCGCGGTAGAGACGCCCTACGGCGCACCATCGGCCGACGTGCAGATTGGCGAATACGCCGGACGTGAGGTGCTGTTCCTCGCCCGTCATGGCCATCCTCACCGTTTTCCGCCGCACCAGGTGAACTACCGCGCCAACCTCTGGGCCCTGAAGCAGGCCGGGGCCGAGGCCATTCTCGCGGTCAACGCGGTGGGCGGGATCCACGCCGCGATGGGCACCGGGCATTTTTGCGTGCCCCATCAGTTGATCGATTACACCAGCGGTCGCCAGCACACCTATTTCGCCGATGACCTGGAGGCGGTGACTCATATTGACTTCAGCTATCCCTACACTGAATCGCTGCGCCAGCAATTGATTGCAGCGCTCGCTGCCGAAGGTTGCGGCCATAGCAGCCACGGCGTCTACGCCTGTACCCAGGGGCCGCGCCTGGAAACCGTGGCCGAAATCGCCCGCCTGGAACGCGACGGCTGCGATATCGTCGGTATGACCGGCATGCCGGAGGCGGCACTGGCGCGCGAGCTGGACTTGGACTACGCCTGTCTGGCGCTGGTCGTGAATCCGGCGGCGGGCAAGTCCACTGCTGTGATCACCATGGCTGAGATCGAGCAGGCTTTGCATGACGGAATGGGCAAAGTGAAGTCGACCTTGGCGCGGGTGTTGATGGCGGGCTAGAACAGTCCGGGGAATATTTGGGGGGGAGCGAGCCTGCTCGCGAAGGTGGCGGCTCAGCGTGCGAAAAGGTTGAAGGTGGCAGCCTGTTCGCGAGCAGGCTCGCTCCCACCCATCCCAGCCCGTCCAGTGTGGCTCAGCGTTTCTCCAGCTTGTCCGGCAGGGGGGCGAATAGCGCCTCGATGTCTTCGTTCTGCAATTTCCAATCTCCCGCCACGCGTCCGTCCAGCACGCCAGCCGCCAGGTCGGACTTTTCTTTCTGCAGCAGTTGGATCTTTTCCTCCACCGTCCCGCGGGCGATCAGTTTATAAACGAACACCGGTTTCTCCTGGCCGATGCGATAGGCGCGGTCGGTGGCCTGGTTTTCGGTGGCGGGGTTCCACCACGGATCGTAGTGAATCACCGTGTCGGCTTCTGTCAGGTTCAAGCCTACGCCACCGGCTTTCAGACTGATCAGAAAGATCTGACGCTTGCCACTCTGGAATTCCTTCACCGGCGTGCGACGGTCCCTGGTCTGGCCGGTCAGGATGGCGTATTCCACGCCGCGCTTTTTCAGTTCTTCTTCGATCAGCGCCAGCATCGAGGTGAACTGTGAAAACAGCAGTACCCGCCGGCCTTCTTCAAACAATTCCTCGAGCATTTCCATCAGGCTGTCGAGCTTGCCCGAGCTGCTGCCTCGGGTCGGCAGGGCGGCATCGCTGATCAGGCGCAGGTCGCAGCACACCTGGCGCAGCTTCAACAGTGCCTCGAGGATGATGATCTGGCTGCGCGCCACACCTTTGCGGGTGATCTCGTCGCGCACTTTCTTGTCCATGGCCAGGCGCATCGTCTCGTAGACGTCCCGCTGGGCGTCGCTGAGTTCGACCCAATGGATGATTTCGGTCTTGGGCGGCAGTTCGGTCGCCACTTGTTCCTTGGTGCGGCGCAGCAGGAACGGTTTTATCCGACCGTTAAGGTGTTGCAGTCGTACGTCGCTGCCGCGTTTTTCGATCGGTACGCGGTAGTCGCGGTTGAAGGTTTTGATGTCGCCGAGCCAGCCCGGCAGCAGGAAATGAAACAACGACCAGAGTTCACCCAGGTGATTCTCCAATGGTGTTCCGGACAGGCACAACCGTTGCCGGGCATCCAGTTCCCGGGCGGCCTGGGCGGCTTTACTGGTGGGGTTCTTGATGTACTGGGCTTCGTCGAGGATCAGCACGTGCAGCGGCTGTGCCTTGAGGCGTTCGACATCCTTGGGCAGCAGCGCATAAGTGGTCAGGATCAGGTCGTAGTCGGCCAGGCGCTCGAAGTGTTTCTTGCGCCCGGCACCGTACAGGGCCAGCACCTTGAGCTGCGGAGTGAAATGCGATGCTTCATCGAGCCAATTGGGAATCAGGCTCGTCGGCATCACCACCATGCATGGGCGGTCGAGGCGGCCGGCGTGTTTTTCGCTGAGAATGTGCGCCAAGGTCTGTAGGGTTTTACCCAGGCCCATGTCGTCCGCCAGGATGCCGCCCACCTCCAACTGCCGTAGCGACTGCATCCAGCTCAGGCCTTCGAGCTGGTAGGGTCGCAACGTTGCGTTCAAACCCTTCGGTGCGGTGGTGGTGTAATCCTTGATGTCGCGAAGGCGTTGGGCGAGGCTGCGTATGTGCTCGCCACCTTCCCAGCGCAGCGGCATGTCCTGCAACGGGTTCAGGCGCAGGGCGTCGGCGCTGTTGAGTCGCAGCTTGGTGGTGCCGGGCTCTTGCAGGTAGAACTCGCCGAGGGTCGCCAGCACCGGCTTCAATCGCCCGTAGGGCAGGGCCACTTGCTGTGGGCCGAATTCCGAGTTGGGCCGGTGCGGCAAGTTGACCAGGATGAGTTCGTCATCGCGGCGCCTGGCCAGGCGTTCCGGGTTGAACAGCTCGATGTGCGAGCGCATCAGGTTCAACAGGATTGGCAACAGGCTCAAACGCTCGCCGTTGACGATAATGCCCAGTTCCAGGTCGAACCAGTCCCGCTCCGACGTTTCCTCTACGGTGGCGTACCACTCGTCCACCGCCGTCAGGTCGAAGCCGAAATCTTCATCGATCTGCAATTCCCAGCCTTGGGTGCGCAGTTTCGGCAGGTCATTGAGGGTAAAGGTCAGCCAGGCACTGTCGTTGACCATTTCGTACAGTTCGCCCGCGCTCTCCGGCAAGGCTTTGCTTTGTCGGGTTGCGATTTTGAAACCGAGGATTCGCAGTTGTTCGCGGTAGGACTGTTCCACATCGGTGTGGCGTTTTATCCGCAGCGCCTGGGTTTCCTGACGAATCAGTACGTCGGTGTTGCGCTGGCCGCTGACGTATTCATCCAGGTAGCTGAACGACAGGGCGGCGCGATGCTGGATGTAGCGCTGCATCTTGCCGTTGCGCGGCTCGAAGGCGCTGAATTCGATGCTAGCCAGCCATAGGCGTGGCACCGGTTGCACGTTGTCCACCAAGACTTGCGGCGGGGCCTTGGGGCTGCGGTTGTCCAGCACTGCCTGGAGTTTTTCCAGCATCTGGGCGTCTTTTTCAGCGGCAGGGTAGGCCAGGGTTTCCTGGACTTGCAGCAGCACCGCCGCGCAATGCTTGCAATTGATGCGCACCGGACAGGAGCACGCCGCTTCAAGCAGGATCAATGTGCCCTTGGCTGATTCCTTGAGGCGAATGGTCTGACGATAAACGCTGCCACCGGAGCCTTCGCAACTGGCGCTGATGGTGCTGTCGCCGGCCTCGACGATCCTGACGCGGTTTTCCAGCGCGTATCGGCGCCCACGCTCCAGGCTTTGTTCCTTGAATCGATTGACCCAGGAGGGTGCCAGCGGTTTGCTCAGGGGCGAGGGCATAGGCGCGCCGATCAGTCCGGAATGACGTCAGGTGCCTGCCGTGGCGCAGGCGCGGTCAGGGAGGTGATCTTGATCAGCAAGCCAAGGTGGCCGTTGTCGAGGAAATTCAACTGGCCATTCTTGGTGTGACTCTGTTGCTTCAAGCGTTCGCTGGCGGTGACCAGGCCATTGGCGTCGATCTGGTTGATCCAGAAGTCGGCGTCCACGTCGGTGAAGCGGCCGAGTTTCAGTTCCAGGGTCCCCTCGATGGGAAACTGGCCAAACTGCTCGGCGCCGTCGCTGACGGCAATCTTGCTGCCTTGTTCGCCCAGGTTCTGTTGCCAGGCCTTGTGCATCAGCACGGTGTACTGGCCGCTGGCGTTGAGTTTTTCGACGATATTGCCCATGGCCGGTGTACGCAGGCTGTCTGCGCCCAGGCGCCGGGCACCGGCGTCCCAGTCTTCCGGCGCGGCGCGGCTGATAATGGTCGGCTCGGCATTCTGCCGGACCAGGATCATCTCCACCTGATACAGATCGTCGGCCAACGCCAGAGGAGCAACCAGGGTCATCAACAACATCAAGGAGTGAAACAGGCGCATTGGGCGTCCTTCAAGCAGTGGTCGGAGTGAGGCGCTCGAACAGCGCCTCTACGGTATTGAAACGCTCTTCCGGGCGTTCCATGGGCACCATGAACTTGAACATCGTGGCGCCTTCGAACTTGTAGCGTTTGGGCTGGCCCTGGATCAGCTTGATCAGCACCAGTGGATCGACCGGGGTCTGGGCTTCGAACTCGATACGGCCGCCGTTGGGCCCGCCATCGACTTTCTTGATGCCCAGTTGCTCGGCCTTGAGCTTGAGCAACGTGGTGCGCACCAGGTTCTTGGTCGGTTCCGGCAGCAGGCCGAAGCGGTCGATCATTTCCACCTGCAGATCTTTCAGGCCTTCCTCGTCAGTGGCCGAGGCGATGCGTTTGTAAAGGATCAGGCGGGCATGGACATCCGGCAGGTAATCCTCGGGGATCAGCGCCGGCACCCGCAGGTTGATCTCCGGCCCGCCGCCCAGGGGCTGGTCGAGGTTCGGTTGTTCGCCCTTGCGGATCGACTTGACCGCCCGTTCGAGCATTTCCATGTACAGCGTGAAGCCGACGGCCTGGATCTGGCCGCTCTGGCCGTCGCCGAGCAACTCGCCGGCGCCACGGATTTCCAGGTCGTTGGTGGCCAGGACGAAACCGGCGCCCAGGTCCTGGGTGTTGGCAATGGCTTCCAGGCGCTTCTCCGCGTCCGGGGTAATCTGCTGGCGCGGCGGCGTCAACAGGTAGGCGTAGGCCTGGTGGTGGCTGCGTCCGACCCGGCCGCGCAACTGGTGCAACTGGGCCAGGCCGAACTTGTCGGCGCGTTCGATGATGATGGTGTTGGCGCTCGGCACGTCGATGCCGGTCTCGATGATGGTCGAGGCGATCAGCACGTTGAAGCGCTTGTGGTAGAAGTCGCTCATCACCTGCTCGAGCTCGCGCTCGCGCATCTGTCCGTGGCCGATGCCGATGCGCGCTTCTGGCACCAGCTCTGCCAGGTCGGCAGCGCATTTCTCGATGGTCTTCACGTCGTTGTGCAGGTAATAGACCTGGCCACCGCGCAGCAATTCACGCAGCAGGGCTTCCTTGACCGTGCTCTTGTTCTGTTCCATGACGAACGTGCGCACCGACAGGCGACGCGCCGGCGGCGTGGCGATGATCGACAGGTCGCGCATGCCCGACACCGCCATGTTCAACGTGCGCGGGATCGGCGTGGCGGTCAGGGTCAGGATGTCGACTTCGCTGCGCAGGGCCTTGAGTTGTTCTTTCTGGCGCACGCCAAAACGGTGTTCTTCATCGATGATCACCAGTCCCAGGTTCTTGATCTTCACATCGTCTTGCAGCAGCTTGTGCGTGCCGATGACGATGTCGATCTTGCCTTCGGCCAGGTCGGCGACGGCGGCGTTCACTTCCTTGGTGGACTTGAAGCGGCTCATCACTTCCACGGTCACTGGCCAGTCGGCAAAGCGGTCGCGGAAACTGTTGTAGTGCTGCTGGGCGAGCAGGGTGGTCGGCACCAGGATCGCCACCTGCTTGCCGCCGTGCACGGCAATGAACGCGGCGCGCATCGCCACTTCGGTCTTGCCGAAGCCCACGTCGCCACAGACCAATCGGTCCATGGGCTTGGGCGCGAGCATGTCGGTGCGTACGGCTTCGATGGTGGTCTGCTGGTCGACGGTTTCTTCGAACGGGAATCCGGCGCTGAAGGTTTCGTAGTCGGCTTTCGGGTCGGCGAATGCATAGCCTTCGCGCGCGGCACGGCGGGCATAGATGTCCAGCAACTCGGCCGCCACGTCGCGCACCTGTTCGGCGGCCTTGCGCTTGGCCTTCTGCCAGGTTTCCGAGCCCAGGCGATGGAGCGGTGCCAGGGCGTCGTCGCTGCCGGTGTAGCGGGCGATCAGGTGCAGGTTCGCCACGGGCACGTAGAGCTTGGCGCCCTCGGCATATTCCAGGGTGAGGAATTCGGCGGCCTGGTTTTCGATCTCCAGGGTCGCCAGGCCCAGGTAGCGGCCCACACCGTGGTCGATATGCACCACCGGCGCGCCTTCACGCAGTTCGGTGAGGTTCTTGATGACCGCGTCGTTGGCGGCGTCGGCGCGCTTCTCGCGGCGGCGACGCTGCATGACACGCTGGCCGAATAGCGGGCTCTCTGCCACCAGGGCAAGGGCGGGATCGTCAAGGACCAGGCCGTCGTTAAGCGGTGCGATGGTGATCGCCAGGCGATCCTTGCCCGCAACAAAATCCGGCCAGCTGTCGACGGTCTTCGGGCGCAGCTTCAGCCGTTCAAGCAGTTCCAGCAACACTTCGCGGCGGCCCGCGGACTCCGCGGTAAACAGCACGCGACCAGGGAATCCGTCGAGGAAACCGGCCAGGGCCGCCAGCGGTTGCGTGGCCTTGGCTTCGATCGCCAGGTCCGGCAAAGGCTTGGCGGGGAAGCGTTCCCGGCCAACGCCGGTTTCCACGTCCTGCTGGCTCGCCACCACGCGCGGCCAGCTCTTGAGGCGGGCAAAGCAGTCTTCCACCGGCAGGAACAACTCGGCGGGCGGCAATAAAGGACGGGACGGATCGACGCGACGCTCTTCGTAGCGATTGCGCACATCGTTCCAGAAGTTTTCCGCCGCCTGTTCGATGCCCGGCAGGGAGAATACCTGGGTGTCCTGGGGCAGGTAATCGAACAGCGTGGAGGTTTCTTCGAAGAACAACGGCAGGTAATACTCGATGCCGGCCGGGGTGATTCCGCTGCTCAGGTCCTGGAAGATCGGGCAACGGCGGAAATCCACGTCGAAACGTTCGCGAAAGCGTGCCTTGAACCGGGTGACCGCGTCTTTTTGCAGCGGGAATTCCTTGGCCGGCAGCAGGCGGATCGACTGGACCTTGTCGATGGAGCGTTGGTTTTCCGGGTCGAAGGTGCGCAGGGTCTCGATTTCGTCATCGAACAGATCGATGCGATACGGCAGTTTGCTGCCCATCGGGAACAAGTCGATCAAGGCCCCGCGCACCGTGAACTCGCCGTGCTCGTACACGGTGTCGACGTAGCGGTAGCCACTGGCCTCAAGTCGGGTGCGCATTTGCTCGACGTCAAGCTTCTGGCCGATGTCCAGCACCAAGCTGCTGCCCAGCAGAAATTGGGTCGGCGCCAGGCGATGTAGGGCTGTGGTGATCGGCACTACCAAAACGCCATGACTGAGCTCCGGCAGCCGATAAAGGCTGGCGATGCGCTGGGAAATGATGTCCTGGTGCGGCGAAAAAAGGTCGTAGGGCAGGGTTTCCCAGTCCGGGAAATGCAACACCGGCAAATCCGGGGCGAAGAAACCCAGTTCCTGCTCGAGCCGCTCGGCACTCTGGCTGTCGGCGGTCAATAACAGGGTGAAGCGCTTTGCAGCGCTGGCGGCCTCGGCGATAGCCAGGCTCAGGGCGGCACCGGGCAGGTTGCCCCAGTGCTGTTTACCTGCCGCGGCAGGGAGAAGCGGAAGACGCAGAACGGGCACGGAAGGTTGAGCTCCAGCGTTGCGACAAAGTCGACAATTGTAGCGGCTGAAGGGCCCGGCTGTCAGTCGCGGACTACGCTGCTAGAACGCAAAACCACGGCGCGACGGGCGCGCATTGCTCCGGCGAGGACTCGGCGGCATAATGTAGCCCCTTTTTTCAGCCCCTACATGTGGAAGGTTACCGTGACTCAGAAGCCCGACCAGTGTCTTGGTGAATGGATTGATCGTGAAGCACTCGCAGAAGCGATGATCCCTCTCATCGGTCAGCTCTACCGCAATAACAACGTGGTGAGCTCGATCTATGGCCGCAGCCTGATCAACCAGTCTGTCATCGCGATCCTCAAGGCCCACCGCTTTGCTCGCCACCGCTCTTCCGACGACAGCGAACTCTCCGTCCACGAAACATTCCCTCTGCTCAAGGCCATGAGCGAGCTCAAGCTCGGCGCGGCCTCGGTGGACCTGGGCAAGCTGGCGTTCAAGTTCCGCAACGAAGCCAATGGCCGTAGCGCCGAGCAGTTCGTGCGTGAAGAAATGGCCGATGTGGTTGGCCAGCAAAACGTTTCGGCTCGCAAAGGCACCGACGTCGTGCTGTACGGCTTTGGCCGTATCGGCCGCCTGCTGGCGCGCATCCTCATCGAAAAAACCGGTGGTGGCGACGGCCTGCGCCTGCGCGCCATCGTCGTGCGCAAAGGCGCCGAGAACGACCTGACCAAGCGCGCCAGCCTGCTGCGTCGCGATTCGGTCCATGGTTCGTTCAACGGCACCATCACCATCGATGAAGAAAACAACACCATCACCGCCAACGGCAACCTGATCCAGGTGATCTACGCGAAGAACCCGACCGAGGTGGACTACACCCAGTACGGCATCAAGAACGCATTGCTGGTGGACAACACCGGTGTATGGCGTGACGCCGACGGCCTGGGCCAGCACCTGACCTGCCCGGGTATCGATCGCGTTGTCCTGACCGCGCCTGGCAAGGGCAAGCTGAAGAACATCGTCCACGGCATCAACCACGGCGACATCACCGCCGACGACAAGATCGTTTCCGCAGCGTCCTGCACCACCAACGCCATCGTGCCGGTGCTCAAGGCGGTGAATGACAAGTTCGGCATCATCAACGGTCACGTTGAAACCGTTCACTCGTACACCAACGACCAGAACCTGATCGACAACTTCCACAAGGGCGATCGCCGTGGCCGTAGCGCCGCGCTGAACATGGTCATCACCGAGACCGGTGCCGCCACTGCGGCTGCCAAGGCCCTGCCTGAGCTGGCTGGCAAGCTGACCGGTAACGCGATCCGTGTCCCGACGCCGAACGTGTCAATGGCCATTCTCAACCTCAACCTTGAGAAAGCCGCCACCCGTGAAGAGATGAACGAGTACCTGCGCTACATGGCGCTGCACTCCGATCTGCATAAGCAAATCGACTTCGTCAATTCGCAGGAAGTGGTGTCCACCGACTTCGTGGGCTCGCGCCACGCCGGTGTTGTCGACGCTGAAGCGACCATCGTCCAGGATAACCGCGTTGTCCTGTACGTCTGGTACGACAACGAGTTCGGCTATAGCTGCCAAGTGGTTCGCGTGATGGAAGACATGGCAGATGTGAATCCGCCTGCGTTCCCGCGCTAAGCCTTAGCTGCAAATGAAAGCGCCCCGACCTGTCGGGGCGTTTTCTTGTCTGGGGTTTGTGGTGTCTGGGCCGGCCCCTTCGCGAGCAGGCTCGCTCCCACAGTTTTCGTCCGGGATATATCCGGTGGGAGCGAGCTTGCTCCGGGCGGCGATCCGACGAAAGCAATCTGTCAGGCGCCACCGACTACAGAGGCCTGCGCCGTCCGCAGTTCATGCCGATTGCCCTTGAACAGCACCAGGGTCGCAATCAACCCCAGTACCGCCGCGCCACTGAGCCAGATTCCCGGTGCGGCCTTGTTGTCGAGCACATGGATCAGGTAGGTGCAGGCCGCCGGGGTAAACCCGCCGAACGTTGCTGTCGCCAGGCTGTACGCCAGGGAGAAACCGGTGGTGCGCACCTCGACCGGCATGATTTCCGTCAAGGCCACGACCATTGCGCCGTTGTACGATCCATACAGGAACGACAGCCACAGCTCGACAACCAGCAAATGGCTGAAGCTCGGGTTCGCCACCAGCCAGGACAGTGCCGGATAGGCGGTCAGGATTGCGAGGACAGTCGCACCGAGCAGCAGGGGTTTGCGGCCGATCTTGTCGGAAAACGCCCCCATCACGGGCAACCAGAAGAAATTCGACAAGCCGATACATACGGTGACCAGCAAGGCATCCAAATCCGACAGATTCAACTCGGCCTTGCCGAAAGTCGGTGTGTAGGCGGTGATCAGGTAGAACGACACCGTGGTCATGACCACCAGCGCCATGCCGGCCACGACGATGCCGAAGTTCTGACCGATGGAGCGGACAATTTCCGACAAGCTGGGACGATGTTTTCGCGCTTGGAACTCAGGCGTTTCTTCCAGGGAGCGACGGATCATGAAGATCGCCGGGACGATCATGCAACCTACCAGGAACGGCACGCGCCAGCCCCAGTCACCCATCTCCTGGGGGCTCAGCCAGTGATTGAGGCCAACGCCCAGCAGGCCGGCAAACACCACCGCGGCCTGTTGGCTGGCCGACTGCCAACTGACAAAGAAACCCTTGCGCCCCGGCGTGGAGATTTCCGCCAGGTACACCGACACTCCGCCCAGTTCCACGCCAGCGGAAAAACCTTGCAGCAGTCGGCCCAGCAGCACCAGCAACGGTGCTGCCACGCCGAGGACGGCATAGCCCGGTACGCAGGCTATCAGTATGGTGCCCATGGCCATCAGCGCCAGGGTGATGATCAGGCCTTTGCGACGGCCGTGGCGGTCGATGTAGGCGCCGAGGAAAATCGCGCCCAGCGGACGCATCAGGAACCCCGCGCCGAACGTGGCCAGGGACAGCATCAGCGAGGCGAAGGCGCTGTCGGTCGGGAAGAATGTCTTGGCGATGGCCGTGGCGTAGAAGCCGTAGACCATGAAGTCGAACATCTCGAGGAAGTTGCCGCTGACGACGCGGAAAATTGCCTTGCCGTTGCTCGTGTTGGAAGACATGGGTAGGTACTCACTTTCACATTTTGTTGGAAACGCAGAACCTGTGGGAGCGAGCAAGCTCGCTCCCACGGGTTTTTTGCGCGCGTCTGTAGCCCATAATGGCCGGCGCGGTTTTGAGGGGAGATGAAGATTTGTTAACTGGACGATGGGCAGGGCTTGTGATGCTGGCCGGCGTGTTATCCGCCTGTGGCGACGGCGATACCCTGGAGCGCTTCGACGGCCCGACCATGGGCAGCCGCTATTCCATCCAGTACGTCAGGCATGTCGTCACACCCGGTCCGAAAGTGGTGCAGGGCGAAGTGGAAAAGATCCTCGCCGAAGTGGATCGGCAACTGTCCACCTACCGCAGAGACTCGGACATCGAGCGTTTCAATACGCTGCCTGCCGACAGTTGCCAGATCATGCCGGGCCCGGTTCTCGAGCTGATTCGTGCGGGCGAGCAGCTGTCCTTGCAAAGCGACGGTGCCTTCGACCTGACGGTTGAGCCATTATTGAACCTGTGGGGATTCGGTCCGCAATCCCGGGAAGAGAAGGTGCCAAGCGCCGCGGTCCTGGCCGAGGTGCGCCAGCGCGTGGGGCATGGGCATCTGCGCATTGAGGGCGACCGGTTGTGCAAGGACGCCGCGGTGGAGGTCGATTTCAACAGCATCGCGGCCGGTTACGCCGTCGACCGCATCGCCGCCAGGCTCCAGGCTTTGGGCATCGACAGCTATCTGGCCGAGGCCACCGGTGAACTCAAGGCCGTCGGGCACAAGCCGGATGGCTCGCCCTGGCGTATCGCCCTTGAAGAGCCAAGGGACGATCGACAAGTGGCCGAGCGGGTCATCGAGGTCAACGGCTACGGGGTTTCAACGTCGGGCGATTACCAGAAATATTTCGAGCAGGGCGGCAAGCGTTATTCCCACACCTTCGATGCGCGCACCGGCGCACCGGTCCTACACAACCTGGCGTCAGTCACGGTAATTCATCCTTCAGCGATGATGGCCGATGGACTATCGACGCTGTTGCTGATTCTGGGTCCTGAAGAGGCGTGGGACTATGCCCAGGAACACGGCATCGGGGTATTTTTCGTGTTGCGGGACAATGACCGTTTCGTCGTTCGCACCAGCGATGCGTTTGAACGGATGGTGGGCGAAAAAACCCAATAGATAGTCCAGCAAAGAACCCGTGGCGAGGGAGCTTGCTCCCGCTGGGCTGCGTAGCGGCCCCTTTTGTGAGCGCTTCGCACTCAAGCGGGAGCAAGCTCCCTCGCCACGATGATTCAGGTAGATTTTCAGTATGCAATGAGAACGCCCCCTAGCCTACGACGCGACCAAGGGGTAATGTGCGCGGCGTTGACGCTTCTATAGACTGTGGCCGGGCTCGTGAACCGGCCCCAAATTGTTCCTTCATGCCGCCGGCCGGCATGATTTAGCCGTCGGTGCCAAGCGTGGCATCGCGGCCTGTTCTGAGGAGTACGCATGGCTGTCTACAACTACGACGTGGTAGTACTGGGTTCCGGCCCTGCCGGGGAAGGCGCGGCAATGAACGCGGCCAAGGCAGGGCGCAAAGTGGCGATGGTCGACAGCCGTCGGCAGGTCGGCGGCAACTGCACCCACCTGGGCACCATCCCGTCCAAGGCTTTGCGTCACTCGGTCCGGCAGATCATGCAGTTCAACACCAACCCGATGTTCCGGGCCATCGGCGAGCCGCGCTGGTTCTCCTTCCCGGACGTGCTCAAGAGCGCCGAGAAGGTCATCTCCAAGCAAGTGGCCTCGCGTACCGGCTACTACGCTCGCAACCGCGTGGATGTGTTCTTTGGCACCGGCAGCTTCGCCGACGAGCAGACCGTCGAAGTGGTCTGCGGCAATGGCGTGGTCGAGAAACTGGTGGCCAAGCACATCATCATCGCCACCGGTTCGCGCCCGTATCGTCCGGCCGACATCGATTTCAACCATGCGCGTATCTACGATAGCGACACCATCCTGAGCCTGGGCCACACCCCGCGTAAGCTCATCGTCTACGGTGCCGGCGTGATCGGTTGCGAATACGCCTCGATCTTCAGCGGCCTGGGCGTGCTGGTGGAACTGGTGGACAACCGCGGCCAGTTGCTGAGCTTCCTGGACTCGGAAATTTCCCAGGCCCTGAGCTATCACTTCAGCAACAACAACATCACCGTGCGCCACAACGAAGACTACGACCGCGTGGAAGGCGTCGACAACGGCGTGATCCTGCACCTCAAGTCCGGCAAGAAGATCAAGGCCGACGCCTTGCTCTGGTGCAACGGTCGTACCGGCAACACCGACACCCTGGGCCTGGAAAACATCGGCGTGAAGGTCAACAGCCGTGGCCAGATCGAAGTCGACGAGAACTACCGCACCTGCGTGCCGAACATCTACGGTGCCGGAGACGTGATTGGCTGGCCGAGCCTGGCCAGCGCCGCCCACGACCAGGGCCGTTCGGCCGCCGGCAGCATTGTCGACAACGGCAGCTGGCGCTTTGTCAACGACGTGCCGACCGGCATCTACACCATTCCGGAGATCAGCTCGATCGGCAAGAACGAGCAGGAACTGACCCAGGCCAAGGTGCCTTACGAAGTGGGCAAGGCCTTCTTCAAGAGCATGGCCCGTGCGCAGATCGCCGGTGAGCCGCAAGGCATGCTGAAGATCCTCTTCCACCGCGAGACGCTGGAAGTACTGGGCGTGCACTGCTTCGGCTACCAGGCTTCGGAAATCGTGCACATCGGCCAGGCGATCATGAACCAGCCGGGCGAACTGAACACGCTGAAATACTTCGTCAACACCACGTTCAACTACCCGACCATGGCCGAAGCCTATCGGGTAGCCGCCTACGACGGCCTCAACCGGCTTTTTTGAGCGGCTCCGGCCGGTGGCCTGAGCCGGCCGGGGAGACCGATTTCAGCAATTCTCGAGGGTGGCAGTGGCCAAACCGGGAAAGTCTGTAATCAGGCTGTCAGCGCCAAAGTCGGCGAGCCTGCGCATGAGCGCGGGCTCGTTGACCGTCCACACCGACACATGCAGGCCTTGGCGCTGCGCCTTGATCAGGCGCTCTGGCGTGCACAGGGTCCAGTTCAGCGCCAGGATCTCGCAGCCATAGCTCTGGGCGACCTTCAACGGGTCGAGCCAGGCGTATTCGGCTACCAGTCCACGGGAAATGTCCGGGGTCAATTCCAGGGCTGCCTTGAGCACTTCCCGGGAGCTGGAGGTGATGGTGATCTTGTCCAGCAGCCCGAAGCGTTGGGCCATTTCACGGATGCCCAGCACGGTCGCGGCGGCGCGAGTGCGTGATGCGCTTTTCACCTCGAGCTGCCAGTGCTCGAAATCACATTTTTCGAACAGCTCTTCCAGGCGCGGAATCGGGCACGGCTTGATCCAGCCCGGGCCACCCTTGCGCGCATCGTAGGTCACCAGTTCGGCGGCGGTGTGTTCGACCACCTTGCCCCGGCGATCCGTGGTGCGCTTGAGGGTCGGGTCGTGGATCACCATCAACTCGCCGTCCATGGACAAGTGCAAGTCCAGCTCGCAACGGCGTACGCCGTGCTTGAGGCATTCCTGGAAACCGGTGAGGGTGTTTTCCGGTGCTTCGCCCTTGGCGCCGCGGTGGCCATAGATGAGGGTCACGGTTCTTCCTTATTGATGCCAGATTCGTTCAGTTCCCGCGCCAGGCGCCGTTCCTGCGCCTGTTTCTGCAGGATGTAGCGGGCCAACAATTGACGCTGGGCGTCGGTCGGGTGTTCAAACTCGGTGCCTACGTCGTAGCCGCCGCCCTTCGGATCGCAATGGGTGACGCGGGCGCGCAGCAGCAATCCCAAGGCCTGGGGCATCAACACCAGCTTGACCGACAGGTGCGCCCCGACGGCGATGGGGGTGGGGTATTGGAAGTCGATGCCGCCTTCGGAAATGATCACCGGCTGGGGGTCGCCGATTTCGCCGAGCACGGTCACGGCGATGACCTGGCTGAGCAGGTCGATGCGCTTGTTCATGGCCTTGAGGTACGCCGCGATGCTGCGTTCGCGCTCGCTGATCTGGCGCAACAGGTGCTGTGACTCGAATTCGCTCAGGTGCAGTTCGCTGAGCAGATTGAACAATGGGGACTCATCCTGCAACACTTCCTGGCTAGCAGCTTCAGGAATGGACAGGGGCCGAATTTCCAGTGCGATCGTGTCCTCGATACGGTAGTATTCGCGGCGATCTTCTTCATCTAATGTCGACATGGCGAACCCATGGTAGCGGCGGTGGTCTGAGTGTAAAGCTGGTTTGTGACCCCCGCCACAAGGACGTTCCTTTTCCCTCCGAACAAGCCCCGACATGTTCAGACCTCTCTTCGTATTCATCGGCACGCGTTATACCCGTGCAAAGCGTCGCAATCATTTCGTATCGTTCATTTCCCTGACGTCCATCATCGGATTGGCCCTTGGCGTGGTCGTGATGATCGTCGTGCTGTCGGTGATGAACGGCTTCGACCATGAAATGCGCACCCGCGTGCTGGGCATGGTGCCCCACGCGACCCTCGAATCCGGCGAAGCCATCAGCGACTGGCCGAGCCTGGCCGCCAAGGTCAAGCAGAACCCGCAGGTGCTGGCCGTCGCGCCGTTCACCCAGATGCAAGGGCTGCTGACCAACGACGGCAAGGTCTCCAAGGTCTTGCTCAACGGCATCGACCCCGCGCTGGAACGGCAAGTGTCGATCATCGACAACTTCATGACGCAGGGTCGACTCGACGACCTGGCGCCCGGCGGCTTTGGCATCGTGATTGGCGACAAGGCCGCGGCCAAGCTCGGCGTGGCCATCGGCGACAAGCTGACCTTCGTCGCGCCTGAGGTCACCGTCACGCCGGGCGGCATGTTCCCGCGCATGAAACGCTTTACCGTGGTCGGCATTTTCCATGTCGGCGCTGGCGAGCTCGACGGCTACCTCGGCGTGACCAATCTCCAGGATCTCGCCCGCCTGCACCGCTGGAAACCGGACCAGGTCCAGGGCCTGCGGTTGAAATTCGACGACCTGTTCCAGGCGCCGCGTGTGGCCTGGAACATCGCCCAGCAGCTTGGCGAAGACCGTTATTACGCCCGCGACTGGACGCGCACCCACGGCAACCTGTACCAGGCGATCCGCATGGAAAAAGCCATGATCGGCCTGCTGCTGTTGCTGATCGTCGCCGTGGCGGCGTTCAACATCATTTCCACCCTGGTGATGGTGGTGAACGACAAGAAGGGCGACATCGCCATCCTGCGCACCCTCGGCGCCACGCCGGGGCAGATCATGCGGATCTTCATGGTCCAGGGCACGGTCATTGGCGTGATCGGCACGTTTGTCGGGGCCCTGGTCGGGATGTTCGCGGCGTTGAACGTCAGCGCCGCGATTGCCGGTCTCGAAACCCTGATCGGGCACAAATTCCTCAACGCCGACGTGTACTTCATCGACTACCTGCCATCGCAGTTGCAGGCCGACGATGTGTTGATGGTCTGCGGCGCCGCGTTGGTCCTGAGTTTCCTCGCCACCCTGTATCCAGCCTGGCGTGCCGCGCGCACCCAGCCTGCGGAGGCGTTACGTTATGAGTGAGTCGGGCATGAGTGAACAAGCAATCTTGAGCTGCCGCAACCTGGGCAAATCCTACGAGGAAGGGCCGGAGTCGGTGGTGGTGTTGTCGGGCCTGCAACTGGAGCTGCACCCGGGCGAGCGCGTGGCGATCGTCGGCACCTCCGGGTCGGGCAAGAGTACCTTGCTCAACCTCCTGGGCGGGCTGGACACACCGACCGCCGGCAGTGTCTGGCTGGCCGGCGAAGAACTGTCGGCGCTGAACGAGAAGGTCCGCGGCCTGCTGCGCAACCGGTCCCTGGGTTTTGTTTATCAGTTCCACCATTTGCTGCCCGAGTTCACCGCACTGGAAAACGTCTGCATGCCGCTGTTGATCGGCCGCACGGCGATTCCCGAGGCCCGTCAGCGCGCCACGGCACTGTTGGAGCGGGTAGGGTTGGGACATCGCCTGGAACACAAGCCGGCCGAACTGTCCGGTGGCGAGCGCCAGCGCGTGGCGATTGCCCGGGCCTTGGTCAACAAGCCCGGCCTGGTGATGCTCGACGAGCCAACGGGCAACCTCGATTCCCATACCGCCCAAGGTATCCAGGACTTGATGCTGGAGCTCAGCACCTCGATGCGCACGGCGTTCCTGGTGGTGACCCACGATATGAACCTGGCCCGCCAGATGGACCGCGTCCTGCATTTGCAGGAAGGTTGCCTGACGCCCATCTGACCGACCGAAACCCGGTGCCTGATGCAGGCGCCGGGTCTTTTATTTTCATACGGTGCCCAGCGAATGTTCAGACCGTTATCGATTTTCATCGGCACGCGCTATACCCGCGCCAAGCGCCGCAATCGCTTTGTTTCGTTTATCTCCATGACGTCGATGATCGGCCTCGCCCTTGGCGTATTGGCGATGATCGTGGTGTTGTCGGTGATGAACGGCTTCCAGCGTGAAATGAGTTCGCGCATCCTTGGCATGGTCCCCCACGCCACTATCGTCGGCGTAAACCCGATCGATGATTGGCAGCCGGTGGCTGCCGCCGCGCTGAAGAATCCCGAAGTCACCGCTGCCGTTCCGTTCACGGAAATGGAAGGCATGCTCAGCCATAAGGGTTCGATGCAGCCAATCCAGATCAGCGGTGTGGACCCAGCCCAGGAAGGCAAGGTCTCCATCGTTGCCCAGCACATCGTCCAAGGGCGTCTCGATGCCTTGAAGCCGGGCGAATACGGTGTGGTCATCGGCGAGATCACGGCCCGGCGTTTCCGCCTGAATGTCGGCGACAAGCTCACCTTGATCGTGCCGGAAGTCAGCACCGCGCCGGGCGGCATCACCCCGCGGATGCAGCGCCTGAACGTCGTGGGTGTGTTCAAGGTCGGTGCGGAGCTGGACGGCTCCATGGCCCTGATCCACCTGGCCGACGCCGCGCAGATGCAGCATTGGCAGCCAAACCAGGTGCAAAGTGTGCGCCTGGCGGTGAAAGACTTGTACGCGGCGCCGAAGGTCTCCGGTGACATCGCCACCGGTCTCGGCGCTAACTACAAGGCCGACGACTGGACCCACACCCAGGGCAGCCTGTTCAGCGCCATGAAAATGGAAAAGACCATGATTGGCTTGCTGCTGCTGATGATCGTCGCGGTGGCGGCGTTCAATATCATTGCCACGTTGATCATGGTGGTGAACGATAAAGGCGCGGACATCGCCATCCTGCGCACCATCGGCGCCACGCCGCGGCAGATCATGGCGATCTTCATGGTCCAGGGCACGGTGATCGGCATTGTCGGAACGTTGATCGGTGGCGTGCTGGGGGTGATCGCGGCGCTGAATGTCAGTGAGCTGGTGGGCTGGCTGGAGCGGGTCAGTGGCCAGCACATCTTCAGTTCCGACGTGTATTTCGTCAGCAACCTGCCGTCCGAGCTTCAGCGTGGCGATGTGGTGTTGATCTGTTCTGCCGGGTTCATCCTCAGCTTCCTCGCCACGGTGTACCCGGCGTGGCGTGCGGCGAAGATCGAGCCGGCGCAGGCGTTGCGGTATTCCTGAGCCTGGACAGGCTTTCGTGGCGAGGGAGCTTGCTCCCGCTGGAGTGCGCAGCGCTCCCAAAAATCCAGACGCCCCCAATCATTTGGACGGGTGAGATTTGGGGCTGCTGCGCAGCCCAGCGGGAGCAAGCTCCCTCGCCACGGGGAATGAGTACGGCCTCAATTGTTTTTGGGCAACTCAATCACAAACCGCGTCCATCCCCCAACCGATTCGCATCTGATGTCCCCACCATGGGCGCGGATGATCGAGCGGGTGATGGCCAGCCCAAGTCCTGCATGTTCGCTGCTGCCTTCCTGGCGGGCCGGGTCGGCGCGGTAGAAACGGTCGAACAGGCGTGGTAGCAAATCCGCTGGAACGCCTTCCCCGCTGTTCTCCACGCACACGCTCACGCCTTGACCCACATCGACAATCCGCACGCGCACTTCGCCGCCACGGGGGGTGAAGCGCAGGGCGTTATCCAATAGGTTGGAAAGAGCCCTGCGTAGCATGTTGCGGTCACCCTCGATAAGGCTTTCGCCGTCGCGCCCCAGGCGTATGTTGGCGTCTTCGGCCAAGGGGGCGAAGAAGTCCAGCAACATGTCCACTTCCTCGGCCAATTGCAGCGGTTCGCGATGGAGCGCCAACAGGCCATGGTCTGCCTTGGCCAGGTACAGCATGTCGTTGACCAGTTGCGCCATCCACTGCAGTTCTTCGAGATTGCCGTGCAGTGCTTCGCGATAATCTTCCAGCGAACGCTCGCGGGTGAGGGTGACCTGGGTGTGGGTCAGCAAGTTGGACAGCGGCGTGCGCAGCTCATGGGCGATGTCGGCGGAGAACGCAGAGAGGCGTTGAAACGCATCGTCGAGGCGCCCGAGCATATCGTTGATGCTGCGGGCCAATTCCGCCAGTTCGACGGGCATATGCTCTTCCGGCAGCCGGGCATTGAGGGAGCGGGCCGAAACGCTGCTGGCGATCGCGCCCATGCGTCGCAAGGGGCGCAGGCTACGCCGGGCCGCCCAGGCGCCGAGCAGGGCGGTGGCCAGTGCCGAGAGGCCGACGGTCAGCCAGATCAGCCGCTGCATGCGTTGCAGGAAGTGCTGGTGATGGGTGATGTTCAGCAACAAGGTCAGTTGTGGTGAGTTGCTGCGATCGGGGTACAGCGGCGCGTTCAGCACCCGATAGTCATTGTCCGCATCGCGAAGCGTGTAGAGGCCGGGGCGTTCCGGTAGTTCGGGCGAGGCCGGGATCAGGCTGCCATGCCACTGGGTGCCGTTGCTGCCCTTGATGCGCAAGGTCAGGTCTGCCTGGCGGCTCAACTCATCGTCCAGGCGCACCTGGGGGTCATGGCCGTGGTTGTCTTGCAAGGCGCGGCGCACGCCGATCAGTTGGGTTTCGAGCAGTTGTCGGTCCAGCTCCACGAAGTGCGCCTCGCTGCCGCGGCTGAACAACACGCCCGCGAATAGCGACACGACGGCGGTGCAGGCGGCGAAGAGCAGCGCCAGCCGATTGCTCAGTGACCACCGGCTCACAGGCTGCGCTCTTCAAGGACATAGCCCATGCCGCGCACGGTGTGGATCAGCTTGTTGGGAAACTCGTCGTCGACCTTGAGCCGCAAGCGACGGATCGCCACTTCGATGACGTTGGTGTCACTGTCGAAATTCATGTCCCAGACTTGCGAGGCGATCAGTGATTTTGGCAGTACCTCACCCTGGCGCCGCAGCAGCATTTCCAGCAAGGCGAATTCCTTTGCAGTCAAATCGATGCGTCGACCGCTGCGTTCCACGCGACGGCGAATCAGGTCCAGGCGCAGGTCCGCCAGTTGCAGGCTGGTTTCCTGGGGCGTCGAGCTGCCACGGCGCAACAGGCTGCGCACCCGGGCCAGCAGTTCGGAAAAGGCAAAGGGCTTGACCAGGTAATCATCAGCGCCCAGTTCCAGCCCATGCACGCGGTCCTGTACCGCATCGCGCGCGGTCAGGAACAGCACCGGCGTGTCCAGGCCGGCCCCGCGCACGGCTTGGAGGATTTGCCAGCCATCGCGACCGGGCAGCATCACGTCGAGAATCAGCAGTGCGTATTCGTCGCTCAGGGCCAGTTGCTGGCCGGTGATGCCGTCGGCCACCAGGTCGGCGTTGAAGCCGGCTTCGCTCAAGCCCTGGCGCAGGTATTGGCCGGTTTTCAGTTGGTCTTCGACAATCAGCAGTTTCATGGGCGGCTCGAGGCGGTGTTTGTACCAGTGCGTTATACCGTGACGCATGCGCGGGTGGGCCAACCTGACAAACTTGTAATGCAAATGTCAGTCAACTGGCAGTCGCGCCTGCTTAGAGTCTTCGGCAAGTTGAACCTTCTCTTGCTGGAGTATGAACATGTTGATGATAAACCGTCTGGTCCTGGCCGCCTCTGTGCTGGCGTTGAGTGTGTCGTCCTGGGCGTCGCCGGGCCACTTTGATTTCGGCCAGCCCGCGCCGGCAGCCAAGGCCAGTCGCAGCATCGAAGTGGTGATGGGGGACATGTCATTCAATCCCAAGGCGCTGGACATCAAGGCCGGCGAGACGGTGCGGTTTGTATTGGTCAACAAAGGGCAGTTGTTGCATGAGTTCAACCTGGGCGATGCGGCGATGCATGCGGAGCACCAGCAGGAGATGCTCAAGATGCAACAAGACGGCATGTTGTCTCCAACCGGAATGCCATCGGGCATGGAACATGCCGCGATGGGTCATGGGGATAAAGGCGGGATGAGTCACGACGACCCCAACAGCGTACTGGTGCAGCCGGGCAATACCGGTGAATTGACCTGGACGTTCAGCAAGGCCACTCGCCTGGAGTTCGCCTGCAATGTGCCCGGCCATTATCAAGCCGGGATGAAAGGCGACCTGACAGTCAGTCAGTAAGCGCTCAAGGCGGTGGCAAAGGCTGGTAGAATCCGCTGATTCTTCAGTCAGGTTTCCGTCATGCATCCCGCAGCCGAACATTCGCCGCTGGGCAAATCCAGCGAATACATCGCTACGTATACCCCGTCATTGTTGTTCCCGATCCCGCGCACCGCGAAGTGGGCGGAATTGGGCCTGACGGCCGAGACCCTGCCGTACAAGGGCGTGGACTTCTGGAACTGCTTCGAACTGTCCTGGCTGTTGCCGTCCGGCAAGCCAGTGGTGGCCATCGGTGAGTTCGCCATCCCGGCGGATTCGCCGAACATCATCGAATCCAAGTCCTTCAAGCTGTACCTGAACTCGTTGAACCAGACGCCGTTCGCTGACACGGCGAGCCTGGAAGCGACCTTGCGCCAGGATCTATCGGCAGCGGCGGGCAAACCGGTGGCTGTGCGCATTCGCAGCCTCAAGGATGTAGAGAGCGAAGGCGTCGTGGCACTGCCTGGGGTTTGTATTGACGAACTGGACATCAGCGTCGACTCCTACGAGCACCCGCGCCCGGAGCTGCTGCGTTGTGATGATTCGCGCATTGTCGAGGAAAGCCTGCACAGCCATCTGCTCAAGTCCAACTGCCCGGTGACTAGCCAGCCGGACTGGGGCAGCGTGGCGGTGGAGTATCGAGGTGCGGCATTGGATCATGCCAGCCTGCTGGCCTATATCGTCAGCTTCCGCCAGCATTCGGATTTCCATGAGCAGTGCGTCGAGCGGATCTTCCTCGACCTGCAACGCTTGCTCAAACCGGAAAGATTGACTGTATACGCGCGGTATGTGCGGCGGGGTGGGTTGGACATCAATCCGTATCGCAGTACTGAAGACGTTCAACTGCCGAACCACCGCCTGGTCCGCCAATAAAGCCCTGGCTGTGGGAGCGAGCTTGCTCGCGATGAGGGCGGCACATTCAAAATCGTATTTGGGCGACAAATCGCTATCGCGAGCAAGCTCGCTTCCACAAGGGATTGTTTTTCCAAAGCGTTGACTAAAAAGCCCCGCTATCGCTAGCAGGGCTTTTGGGTGTTTGGAAGGTTCAGATTCCCATGCTGCCCAAGGTATTGACGATATTGCGCAGTGTTCCAGCAATAGTTGGATGCTCCACTTCAAAGCGCTCTACGGCCAGGTTCACCCCGTCGACCAGATTGTTGTCCTGCAGGTGATTTTCCAGTTTGATCTGGGATTCGATCTGCGCCATCAACTCATGCAGATGTTTGCGCTCTGGCTCAGACAGCGGCGGGTTCTGTTCCAATTGCTCGCGCAGTTTATTGAGCTGTTCTTGCAAGTCGCGGGCAGGCATTGGCGTACTCCCTTTATTGATAGGCACTGCCATGGACCGCGACGCTGCGTCAAAAGTCCATGGCCTGCCTTAAGAGTAATCCACACTCACGCGCCCTGCATGATCCCGGTCAGGGCTTCTCGCCTTTTTGCCTGCGCAGGCTGATGTCGGCCAGGCAGGTGTCCAGTTCGCCCAGGTGATCGATCACCGAGTGCACGCCTAGGCTGAACAATTGCACGGTCGCCTTGGCGCGCTTGATCTCCCGGTCTTGTTGGCTCAGCTCTTGCCACTCGGCCGGCGACAGGCCGCACAACGAGCCGCAGGAGGCCAATCCGATGGTCCATAATCCCGCGTTGAGCCCTGATTGCAGCAGCCTTGGCTCGCCGCTGACCAATACACAGCCGTCCAGTTGCTGGACATCCAACGCCATCAGCGCTTGCCAACAGGCATGTGGCGCTGGCCAAGGATTATTTGTTGCAGGAAGTTGCGGCGCTTTGATCGAGCCAGGCAATGTGGCGGCCAGCCGATGACTGACGGCAGGAGGCAATTCCTCGAGCCAGGCACAGGGAATATTCAGGTGCTGCAAGCGTTGCAGGCTTTCCAGAGCGCCGGGCGTCGGTTGGGCGTGATCCGTGGGCGTCGCCCCTGGCTGGCGAATGCGCGATCCGAAATCCACCAGGCATCCGCTCAGGCCGAACAGTACAGCGGTAAGACTGGGAGCGGGGAGGGGCAGGGCTTCGGCGCGTGGCATGGGAACGTCCTTGAAATAACCCGCAGCCTAACGGGTCGCGATGACAGTCTGGTGACAGGAAAATGAAGGCGGCGCGTTGTGGAGTCTTCCTACAGGCGCTTCTTTTTCGATGCTGCCTATCCGCGTGTTCCGTCTTATACTAGCGGCCTTACCGCCTGGGCTCGGCGCCCTTGCCTGATCAATCCAAGGAGTTTTTCCCTATGCGCTGGAGCCATCGTCTAGCTCAGCTGTGTCTTTCCGCCAGCGTCCTGCTGGTGCCGTTCGCCAGTCAGGCCGCCACGGAAGAAGACCCTTGGGAAAGCATCAACCGTCCCATCTTCACGTTCAACGACACCATTGATACCTACGCGCTCAAGCCGCTGGCCCAGGGTTATCAATACGTGACGCCGCAGTTCCTCGAGGACGGCATCCACAACATGTTCCGCAACATCGGCGATGTCGGCAACCTGGCCAACAACGTGCTGCAAGCCAAGCCGGCCGCCGCCGGGGTCGACACCGCTCGATTGATCTTCAACACCACTTTCGGCCTGCTGGGCTTCTTTGACGTGGGCACCCAAATGGGCCTGCAGCGCAGCGATGAGGATTTTGGCCAGACCCTGGGCTATTGGGGGTTGGGCAGCGGGCCGTACGTGATGCTGCCGTTGTTGGGGCCGAGCACCTTGCGTGATGCGCCGGCCAAGCTGGTGGACAGCTACACCACGCCTTATCCCTACATCGACAACGTTTCGGTGCGCAATTCGATCTGGGGCCTGAATATTGTCGATACCCGCGCGAGCCTGTTGTCCGCGGAAAAATTGGTGAGCGGCGACAAATACGTCTTCATTCGCAATGCCTTCCTGCAAAACCGCGAATTCAAGGTCAAGGATGGCCAGGTCGAAGACGATTTTTGATCGCGTCCCGTAGCGCACAGAAGGCGGCCCGAAAGGCCGCCTTCTGTGTATTGACGTCTTGTCTGGACGGGTTTGATCCTTCCATTGAGTTACGCTTCGCTCGGTTCTTATAACTCTCTGTACTTTGACAAATGGCGACGGCAAGCGACCGTCTGCATGAGCTTGAAACGCCCCGCGGATGGGAGTACCGTCTGCGCCTTAGAAGGGCACCTCTGTGTAACCGTGTGTAGGGCAAAGGCCTGAAGCCGGTACGACAGAGAGGCTAGAAAGCGAATCCAGTAGTGCGTGCCAGGCCATACCGCCCCGCCCGCTACGCCAACCTAATTCTGGCGCCGTTTGCCCACATGCCAAAAACCAGTGCCACGCTGCTGATAATCGATGATGACGAAGTGGTGCGAGCCAGTCTCGCCGCCTACTTGGAAGACAGTGGTTTCAGCGTCTTGCAGGCCAGTAACGGCCAACAGGGTCTTCAGGTATTCGAACAGGAGAAGCCCGACCTGGTCATCTGCGACCTGCGCATGCCGCAGATGGGCGGACTCGAACTCATTCGCCAGGTCACCGAGATCTCCTCGCAGACCCCAGTGATCGTGGTGTCGGGCGCGGGCGTCATGAACGACGCAGTCGAGGCCTTGCGCCTGGGCGCGGCGGATTACCTGATCAAGCCCCTCGAAGACCTCGCGGTGCTCGAGCACTCGGTGCGTCGGGCCTTGGATCGTTCGCGCCTGCTGGTGGAAAACCAGCGCTACCGTGAAAAGCTGGAAACCGCCAACCGTGAGCTCGAAGCCAGCCTGAACCTGCTGCAGGAAGACCAGAACGCCGGGCGCCAGGTGCAAATGAACATGCTGCCGGTCAGCCCTTGGACCGTCGACGATTTCCGCTTTGCCCACCAGATCATCCCGTCGTTGTACCTGTCGGGCGACTTCGTGGACTATTTTCGCGTCGATGAGCGACGAGTGGCATTCTACTTGGCGGATGTTTCCGGCCACGGCGCTTCGTCGGCATTCGTGACGGTACTGCTGAAATTCATGACCACGCGGCTGTTGTTCGAGTCCAAGCGCAACGGGACCTTGCCAGAATTCAAGCCTTCGGAAGTCCTTGGGCATATCAACCGGGGGCTGATCAGCTGTAAGCTGGGCAAACACGTCACGATGGTCGGTGGAGTCATCGACGAGGAGACTGGTTTGTTGACGTATAGCATCGGCGGTCACCTGCCGTTGCCTGTGTTGTATACACCTGACAGTGTTCGTTACCTGGAAGGCCGTGGTTTGCCGGTAGGCCTGTTCAACGAGGCCACCTACGAAGACCACATTCTGGAGCTGCCACCGACGTTCAGCCTGACGCTGATGTCTGATGGCATCCTGGACCTTTTGTCAGAGCCTACACTCAAAGAGAAAGAAGCGGCCTTGCCTGAACGGGTGAGTGCGGCGGGCGGCAGCCTGGAAGGCCTGCGCCAAGTGTTTGGATTAGCCACGCTAGGGGAGATGCCGGATGATATCGCCCTGTTAGTGTTGAGCAGGAACCTTTGATGAGTACCGGTAGAATCCAGTTCGCCGAGCAGGACGGCACCTTTGTCCTGAAGTTTGTCGGTGAAGTGCGCCTGACCTTGTGTTCGGCGCTGGATGCGACAATCGAGAAGATCTTCACCGCGCTGAACTTCAGCGCCATCGTGATCGACCTGACCGAAACCCGCAGCATCGACAGCACCACTTTGGGCCTGCTGGCCAAGCTGTCGATCCTGTCGCGGCAAAAGGTCGGCCTGCTTCCGACTGTCGTCACCACCCACAACGACATTACCCGTCTTCTCCAATCGATGGGCTTCGACCAGGTGTTCAACATCGTTGGCGATCCGGTTCCGTGTCCGGAATGCCTGGACGACCTGCCTGATCAGGACCAGTCCGAAGAGGAAGTGCGAATCAAGGTGCTTGAAGCCCACAAGATCCTCATGGGGCTGAACGATTCCAATCGCGAAGCGTTCCATGACCTGGTGAATGCGCTGGAACGGCCTTGATTCTTGAGCGTGTGTAGACCGAACTGATGCTTTCGCGAGCCTGCTCGCGAATGGCCTGCTCAGGCGCCAGATTTCTCAGGCTGAGCCGCATAAAAAAGGGCGAACCCATCAAGGTTCGCCCTTTTGCATGCCTTGCGAGTCAGCTCAAAGCTTGGCTTGCAGCAACGCCTCCAGCTTCTCTTGGTCCCGGGCGAACTGACGGATGCCTTCAGCCAGTTTCTCGGTCGCCATGGCGTCCTCGTTGGACAACCAGCGGAATTGCGCTTCGTTGAGGCTCAGGCGCGCTTCTCCAGCTTGCCCAGGCGCCAGTTTGCGTTCCAGCTTGCCTTCGTCGGCGGCCAGTTTCTCCAGCAGTTCAGGGCTGACGGTCAAGCGGTCGCAGCCGGACAACTGCTCGATCTGATTGAGGTTGCGGAAGCTCGCGCCCATGACCACGGTCTTGTAGTCATTGGACTTGTAGTAGTTGTAGATGCGCGTCACGGACTGCACGCCTGGATCGTCGGCGCCGGTGTAGTCGTTGCCGTTGGCCTTCTTGTACCAGTCATAGATGCGGCCCACGAATGGCGAGATCAGGAACACCCCGGCATCGGCACAAGCGGCGGCCTGGGCGAAGGAGAACAGCAGCGTCAGGTTGCACTGGATGCCTTCGCGCTCCAGTTTCTCGGCGGCGCGGATGCCTTCCCAGGTCGAAGCGATCTTGATCAGGACGCGATCCCGGCCAATGCCGGCTTTTTCGTACAGGTCGACCAGGCGATGCGCACGCTTGAGCATGGCTTCGGTGTCGAACGACAGGCGTGCATCCACTTCGGTGGAAATGCGTCCTGGAATCACTTTCAGAATTTCCTGGCCCACCGCGACGCCAAAACGGTCGCTGGCCAGGCCCACGTCGCCCTTGCAGTCCGCCACGCAGGCGTTGAGCAGCTCGGCATAGCCGTGCATTGCCGAAGCCTTGAGCAGCAGGGAAGGGTTGGTGGTGGCGTCGACGGGCTTGATGCGGGCGATGGCTTCGAAGTCGCCAGTATCGGCCACGACGGTAGTGAACTGCTTGAGTTGTTCCAGCTTGGAAGTCATGAGCGTGCTCTGTCCTATGGGTCCGTTGACATTACCCGAGGGCCGGCAGCCACTCAAGGGCGTGAAGAGGTATCGATGGCCCCAGCGGCAACAACCTGGAAACGGCTGTTTGAATGGCCGGGGCAACTGTCGGTAGATACGATGCCAAAACCGCGCGCAGGTTCAAAGCAAGTGACGGTTAACGCCCTTCCAGCAACTGCCCCGCCTGGTCCAGCAGCGCCAACGGATCCTGGGTCTTGTGGATATCCACCGACAGCAATTGCCGGAACCGCCGCGCGCCCGGGAACCCGGTGCCCAGTCCCAGCACGTGGCGGGTGATGTGGTGCATGGCACCGCCGTTTGCCAAGTGATCGGCAATATACGGCCGCAGCTTTGCCAAGGCCTCGGCCCGAGTGATGACTGGTGCGGAGCTGCCAAACAACTGCTGATCCACTTCGGCCAGCAGATACGGGTTGTGGTAGGCCTCGCGACCCAGCATCACACCGTCGAACGCCTGCAAATGCTCGTGGCAGGCCTCCAGCGTCTTGATCCCGCCGTTGAGCACGATTTCCAACTCAGGGAAATCCGCTTTCAACCGCGCTACCACGTCGTAACGCAGCGGCGGGATGTCGCGATTCTCCTTCGGCGACAACCCCTCCAGGATCGCAATCCGCGCGTGCACGGTAAAACTGGTGCAGCCGGCGTCACGGACCGTCCCGACGAACTCGCACAACTGCTCATAACTGTCGCGTCCATTGATCCCGATCCGATGCTTCACCGTCACTGGGATCGACACCGCATCCCGCATTGCCTTCACGCAATCGGCCACCAATTCCGGATGCCCCATCAGGCAGGCACCGATCATGTTGTTCTGCACCCGATCGCTTGGGCAGCCGACGTTGAGATTGACCTCGTCGTAACCGTGCTCCTGGGCCATCCGGGCGCAGGCGGCCAAATCCGCAGGCACGCTGCCGCCCAATTGCAGGGCCAGCGGATGCTCGGTTTCGTGGTGGCGCAGGAAGCGTTCGTGGTCGCCGTTGAGCAAGGCACCGGTGGTGACCATTTCGGTGTAGAGCAGGGCGTGTTTGGAGAGGATGCGCAGGAAGTAGCGGCAGTGGGCGTCAGTCCAATCCATCATGGGGGCGACGGAGAAGCGGCGGGAGAGTGGAGCAGATTGTAGGGGCATTGGGAATTTGAGTCATCGGGGTGAATGGACGCAGTTTATCAGGGATGCTTGTCGGGTACTTGGCGGGCTCTCAAGCCTAGCCGCTCAATCTTTGATGATAACCAGGCAGAGCGCATGCCCGATCAGCGTTTCAACTCACACCTTGTGTTGACGATTTAACGTGGCTACGATAATTATATGCAGATTACCTATGACCCCGCCAAAGACGCTCGCAACGTGGAAGAACGTGGACTCCCGTTTGCCCTCGTGCGGGACTTTGAATGGTCTACTGCATTGATCCTGGAAGATGATCGATTCGACTACGGCGAGTGTCGTTATCGGGCGATGGGATACATAGGGGATCGGCTGCATGTCGTAGTGTTTACTCCACGAGGTGACGCGGTCCACGTCATCAGCTTTCGTAAAGCCAACAAACGGGAGGTCAAAAATTATGACCAAGAAACCCAGTCCTGAGAAGGTCGATACGGCAAACCCCGAATGGTCGACCGAAGACTTCGCCAAGGCCAAACCAGCCAGCGAGATGCTTGTGGGGTTGTTTGGCAAAGCTCAGGCAAAGGAGATGCTCAAGCCGAAGCGTGGCCGGCCAAAGTCGGCAGCCACTAAAGAGCACGTCAATGTTCGTTTCGATGCTGACGTGCTGGAGAGATTCAGAGCTTCTGGGCCGGGCTGGCAAACGCGGATGAACGCCGCCTTGGCTGATTGGCTCAAGACGCATACTCCAGAAGAACTGAAGGCTTAATCGCTAAATTTTCCCAGAATAATAGCCGCCGATGAGGCGGCTTTTTGCTGCCTGCTGATTATCTTGTCTCGGGAATGGTGTAATAAATCCGTCCCCTTTTTTTGTTATCTTGGCCATGCGTTTGTTTATGCGCCAGGCTTGCATGATTGCCGTGTATTTTGATCGCAAACGCCCAGGTTTTAACTTTTAGTTAAGCGAGTTGTGATCCCCACATAAGTACTCCGAAATCTTCCTGCTTGGAGCAGCGCTAACTGTATGTGATCGATTGGGGGGTGGATACGGCACTAAAAAAGAAAAAGTGTCAATGCTGGCGTTATGTTGCCTGACGCTCCCTTTAGCAGTGGCGTGTTTTTTGGGATTTTTGTCCTAGCAGGCATTGTGCCTGAGCTACTAGGATGCTGATCGATTATCGGCCTGACGTTCGCACTTAACATTATGCGTTATCGGCTAGTCGCAGATCACCTGCCAAACTCGCGCGGCAGGCTTCGCCGGAACAGGAGTTGCTGTCTTATGCCGAATAACTCAATGAAAAGGATTAGGAACGCCTTCGGCGCTGTCCGCCTTCAGCCACTTGAAAATTTACTTATCGGGTTAATGGGACTAATCGTTGCCTGCGGGATCTATGGCGGCAGGGACACTTATTTCGATTTCGCGACGACTCCGTTTTACATTGCCATGCTGCTGATGTCGGTTAACCTGATCCCTGTCAACGGGGTAATCGCCACATTGCTTTTGAGCATGTTGGTGCTCGCAGCATTTTTCCTTAGCGACTACGGCTCGGGTCGTTGGGAATTGGCAATGCCTTTTCTGCGTGACTTTTCTTTGCTCGCGGCGATCGTAGTCTTCGCACTACGCGGCAAGCGGATCTCGGATAACTTACGCCAAAAAGAAGTTTGCATGAGTGGCGCGCAGCGCTTGAGTCAGACTGGCTGTCTCGGTTTTTGCGCAACCCTGGAGAAGATCGGCTGGTCGGAACAGTCAGCACAAATATTCGAGTACCCACCGAGCACGCCGCCCACCGCTGCAATGATCCTGGCGCGTACTCACCCCGAGGATGTGCAAGAAGTCCTGGCGGGATTCGAAAAAGCAAAACGCCGTGAAGCGATCATCGAGGTGAGCCATCGTCTGTTGATGCCCGATGGACGAGTCAAACATTTGCGCATGGCCGCGACTCTGCTGTTCAAGCGGGGCAACCGCCCCGAATACCTGGGTGCGCTGATGGACGTGACCGCCATCAAGCAGGCGGAAGCAGCACTCAGTCAAGCCCGGGCCCAGCTGGCCCATGTAACGCGTGTAACATCTTTAGGTGAGCTCGCTGCGTCTATTGCCCACGAAGTCAATCAGCCGTTAGCGGCGATAACGAGCAGCGGCGAAGCTGGGCTCAATTGGCTCAGCCAGCCCACACCCGACCTGCTCGAAGTGCGCAAGGTAATCGAGCGGATAATTACAAGCTCCAATCGGGCTGCCGAGATTACGCTGCGAGTTCGGTCTCTATCTCGCAAGACTGATCCACTTCGGCGCAACGAGTCCTTCAACCGCATCATCAACGAAACCCTACTCTTGGTCAGGCATGAAGTGGCTCACCATGGGATCCGGCCTGAGATTGAACTGACGGTCTTCGACGCACCGATCAGTGCCGATCGCGTCCAGCTGCAGCAGGTCATCATTAATTTGATTATCAACGCATGCCAAGCCATGGACGATGTCAATGTGTCCGAGCGGAAGTTACTCATTCGCAGCTGGACCAATGATGAGGAAGTTGGGTTGGAAGTGATCGATACGGGCATGGGTATCCCTGCTCATGTGCTACCCAAACTCTTCTCGCCATTTTTTACTACCAAGGAAAAAGGCCTGGGTATGGGCTTATCTATATGCCGCTCAATCATCGACTCCCATCAGGGCCGCATATGGGCATCGAGTATCGAGGGGCAGGGCAGTTCGTTCCAGTTTGCCTTGCCGCTGTTGACGCCTGTCGAAGAGGGGTACGCATCGGCTATTTGACGAAAAGACAGGGGACGGACACATCCATCCTTGAATTATCCTTCAGAGTCGTTCCTGGCAAAACCCTCCTCTTGATGTGGCCATTTCAACGCATGATCGTCCCGGCTTCCTACGGAATGGCGGACTATTTCCCCAAGTGAACGATTACGATCTTTTTAATCGCGCGCGTCCTCAATACCTGGGTATAAGGTTCTGATACTTAGGCATGTCCCATCTGATCCTATATAGCAGTGTCAGGAATAGCGACTTGGAATAAGATGTCTCTCATCCTGCCGGTCGCTTCGATAAAAGTGTGCGCAGGCGCCGCATAACGAAAGGGAGAGCTCCTGTTTAAAGAGATAAAGCGTTCACTGATTAATGTTTGTCCTGCAGCATCTATCCATACACGTTGCCGCTCCTTAGCAGAATCTGGAAGAGTAAATGTCTATCATAAAACGCTGGGAACATTTCTTTTTGTCGGACGCCGTTGCCTGGCTGGCGGCCATTGCCGTTGGCGGCATGATCTTTTTTTTGAACGTAAGTCTCGACTTGGATGCCGCATCAACTTTGTTCTACATCGCTTTAGTCTTTATGTCGGCCGATATTTTCACCGTCTCAGTCTTTCTCATCGTGGCGTTAGGCTGTCTGGTAATGCTGAGTGCGAACTTTATCGCGAATGAAGGCTATCTTGACCAGGATCTCGTTGCCGGCTTCGTGCATCGCCTGATTGTCTTGGCTGCCATTACCTTATTAGCACTGCGCAGCAAAAAAGCGAGCTCATTGTTGCGCCGCAACGAAGCGGTTTTTTTGGGGGCGCAAAAACTCAGTCGGACGGGCAGTGTCGGCATCATTATTGGTCGTGAAGTAAGGTTGTGGTGGTCGGAAGAGTCATCACGCATTTTCGAATACCCGTTGGACGTCACACCGACAATTGCCTTGGTCAGAGCGCGCATTTATCCCGAAGATCTGCGGATAGTCGATCGCGCTTTGGAACAGGTGGCGAACCATCAGGATTTCATCGAGGTGGAACATCGGCTGGTGATGCCGGACGGACGCATCAAGCATGTGCAGATGAACGCCAGGCCGCTTTCCAAACACGTCGGATATATCGAGTACGTAGGTGCTTTGATGGACATCACCGCCTCCAAGCAATCGGAGGAAGCATTATTTCATTCACAGGCGAAACTTTCGGAGGTCACGCGACTAACCTCTATGGGCGAATTGGCCGCGTCCATAGCGCATGAAATCAACCAGCCTCTGGCGGCTTTGATAACCAGTGGCGAATGCTGCAAGCGTTGGATCAACCGTCCCGAACCCAATTTAGATGAAGTACGGAAATCGATAGACCGGATTATTCAAAACTCCGTCAGGGTGTCCGACGTAATCACCTGTATCAGGGCACTATCGCGGCATAGCGAGGCGCAGCGTACGGTCGAACGATTCGATGATGTCGTAAGCGACTCACTGGCACTCATGCAACATGACATTACTTTCCATGAGGTTCGCTCGCAGATCCAATTGGGCGCACCAGATGCAATGATCAGAGCCGACCGTATTCAGCTGCAGCAAGTCATCATAAACTTGATTATCAACGCCTGTCAGGCCATGGCGAGCGTACATGACAGAGCGAGGGTGCTGAGTATCCAAACGTCGGTTAGAGAGGGTGAGGCCGTGCTCGAAATAGCCGACTCAGGCGATGGTATTTCCACAGAGATCCTTCCTTCATTATTCGATCCGTTTTTCACGACCAAGCCCACCGGACTTGGAATCGGTCTTTCAATATGCCGTTCGATCATTGAATTTCACGGCGGTCGCATCTGGGTCAGCAGCACGCTGAAGATTGGAACTCGGTTTGTATTTACGCTCCCCCTGGAAAGAGAAACTTAATACGTACCCGCTATACCTGGGTTCCTATGTACCCCATGGAGATCAACCTTGGTTATAAAAGATATGCCTGGCCGTCTTGAATACCAAAATCCAAATCCGTTGCGCGCACAACCCCGCACCGTCATTTTCGTGGCCTATCCGCAGATGGGGCTCCTTGATCTGACCGGCGCCCATACTGTTTTTTGGGCGGCGACACGAAATCTCAATCAGCTCGGGCTGCCTGGCTATACCTTGCACACCGCAAGTGTAGCGGGGGGGACCGTTCGTACAGGCGAGGGCCTCGTTGTACAAACTCGGCGTCTGACTGACTTGGTTAATGAACCAAGAGATACGTTGATTGTGCCCGGCTCTCCCCACATTCGGCAGGCAATTGTCGACAACGCGTCGCTGATTGATTGGTTGCGCTTGGCTTCAACTACTGCGAATCGCACCACATCAATATGCAGTGGCGCATTTTTCCTGGGCTGTGCCGGGCTGCTGGACGGCCTGCGGGTGGCGACTCACTGGACGATGGCGGATCAATTCGAGCGCGCGTTCCCGCAAGTTAAACTGGATCGCGAGGCTATATATGTCCAGCAAAAATCTATATGGACTGCTGCCGGTGTGAGTGCAGGAATAGATCTCGCGCTGGCGTTAGTCGAAGCCGATCATGGTCGGAAGCTGGCGATGCAGGTTGCTCGTCACTTGGTGGTGTACTACCGGCGCCCGGACAATCAGGAGCAGTGGAGCCCGCTGCTGCAATCGCAATATCTTTCCTAAATTTGAACGGACGCATTTGATCTGTGTAATGACTGGGTCGGTTGGCTTTTCAGTGCCTGTTATCGATATAAGTGAAATAGAGAGCGTAAGTATTTCTCACTGCTGGCCGCCATACGTTGGTATGAAAACCCTGACCTCATGTGCTACCTCGCCGTCTGGAGGTAGAAGTGTTGCCGGAGTCGACGAGGGGTACTCTGATCAAATGGAATATCAATTAATCGCGCCGAGGCGCCACCCTGGGACGGTTGCCATGAACGCATTACACAAAATGTATATCGTCAGTCATCCGCTGCGTATTAGTCGTTACGGCGCACACACGTCTTTGTCCAGTGCAGAGCGCGTAGAAATCGTCGATACAATGATGCAGACGTTGGGCGCTACGTTGAGCATTCTAGTATCGCTGAAGCAGGTTCAGGAACACCTTCGCAATATCAGTTTTCTTCCCATACAAGATCTCATTCGCAGGTTGCTGCTGGAAAACACCGAATATACCGAATTTTTAGTGAGCGGTATCCGCGACTTGGGTGGTTATGCCGACGTTGCCGCGCTCTTGAGTATGAAGGATATTCATGAATCGAAATGTTTTGCAGATTGCCTGTTGGTCATTCATCAGGATCTGCGCCTGTTGTGTGCATCTGACAGGATGTTTCGCGAGTACCGTGAACGCGCCCTCACCGACAAAGACAGAGCCAGTATTCGCTACTTTGATCATTGCATTCGTCACAACACACGCTTCTTGGTGTTGATTAAACAACACCTTCTCGAGAGTGAAGCCTGGTGAGGTTTATTGTGCGCTTTGTCATGATGGATGAATGATAATTGCGTGGCCTGGTTTTTCCTTCGCGAACATCAAGTTGCAGTTATCGCAACAGAATTACTCAAACTACCATTGTTTCTAAATTTTTAGCGCGTGTCTTGCGAGTAGGGTTTGCACTACAGTCGCACGCTAATGCACGGGTTTTTACATGCCTAACTCAGGAATTATTTCGGTCGTCGACGATGATGAGTTTATTCTTGTCGGACTTGACAGTCTGTTGCGCTCTTATGGCCATACAGTCCATACCTACTCCAGCGCATTTGCATTCCTTAACTCATCGGGCCCCGAACAGAGCGATTTTCTTATTTCCGATATTCAGATGCCGGGCATGTGCGGGGTCACGATGTATGAAACGTTGGCGGCTATGAATATTCATATCCCTACCGTTTTTATTACCGGGATGCCTGGCTCGCCTCCGAAATTCAGTGCCAATGTAAGAAAACCTGAGGGTTATTTCGCTAAACCATTCGATACCCATGCATTATTGATGTGTATCGAAAACACTTTGAAATCTCGGCCGTGATGTCAGCGAATGTCTAGGGCACTTAGCCATAAAGCTTGTTTGAAAGTGTCTTCGCATCACGAGTTCGCTTCCGAATTTCTCTTGCTTATGCCGCAACGCCATTCCTGTTTATTCGAATATTCAATCCAGGCGTGATTTTAATAGGGGATTTTGAGGTTGAATATTTCCGTTTTTCATGCAATTCATGATTTTCAGCCTTGAACTCATCGATCCATCACCACGTTCCTTCTCCGGGTGATGGACCTTGGATTATTGAATATGCGTTTCGACTCGCGTCATTCAGTCATCGGCAGGGACCGCAAAAATTACTGACGGTCGTCTTGTTAATACCCGAGTATCCCGTATCAGCGACCCGCACCTCCGTTGAGCTGCGATAGCCCGAATCTGCCAGTCGACTGGCGCCCACGTGGTCGGCACCGTCGGAGGCGATCCGATTGCCGCCTGTTCGATCCGCACCATCCGCAGCAACGCGAGTAGACCCGACCCGATCAGCGCCATCAGCGGCGATGCTATTAACGCCTACTCGATCGGATCCATCAGAGACAACGCGATCCGCGTGGGTGTGTACAACATTCTCGGAGGAATGATCTCGACTGGACCGGACTGCATTGTTTCCCATGGTTTGCGCGCTTCCTTCTACTGCCCAGCTGGTGACAGCAAATGTGCCGCCAACAGCTGAAATGGCCATCGAGAAAATCAACGGTGATATTTTCATGTCTACACCTGCAATAAGTTGAATATTGAGTGCCAATGCTTTACTGCAGTAACAGTATTGGTATTTGCAGCGGGCGCGATCAAATACAATTGGGTATATATAATAGGCAATTCGTATGGCGAGAAGATACGGCGGTATAATTTTAATGGTTGCGTCTTTGGAAAAGCCAGGCCCAATATACCAGTGCGGGCGCGGCTGGGAGGAGGGGCGCAACCCTCGGGAAGGGTATTTCGAATGCGTTTAATTGAGAGAATTGAGCGCTGTGGCTAGACAGTTGATGAGGTGTTGTCCTTCGAACGGCTTGGCCAGATAACAGCAAGCTCCGAGCTTGCGGGCGGCGAACCGTGGACTATCCTCTGTGGATGCGGTGATGAAAATTACTGGCGTCAAATATCCTTGATCCAGAAGGCGCTGGTACATCTGTAATCCGTTCATGCCGGGCATCTGGATATCAGACACTATGCAATCCATCGAAACGACCATGCCTGAAGTCAGGAAGGTTTCGGCGTTTTCATACAGATGCACAGAATAGCCATATGAACGCAGCAGGCTGTCGAGCGATGAGCGAACGTTGTCATCGTCATCGATAATGGCTATTGTTTGGCGGGTTACCAATGTGTGCGCCTTCCAATGATGGTAATGGTCAAGTCCGCTGACTCTTCCTTTTCACACCATACCCCCTGTTTGCTTATCCTTGATTAATACCTGTGTATATAAATTTTATTTCTTGTGGCTCAATTTCAGGGTTTCCGCCATGCGGACCAATTCAGCGAACGTTTTGGCGCGCATTTTCTTCATGACATTGGCACGATGAATTTTGACGGTGATCTCACTCAAGCACACTTCACTGGCAATTTGCTTGTTCATCAAGCCAGACGCAGCCATGGTCATGATTTCCTGTTCGCGGCCACTCAATGTTCGATAGCGAGTATTCAGCTCCGCCATGCTCTTGTTTGCCTCGCGTTGTTCCGCATCCTTGCGAAGCGCCAAACCGACGGCATCCAGCAAATCTTGTTCGCGAAATGGTTTGGCCAAAAAGTCCACCGCGCCGGCCTTCATAGCTTTGACCGACATCGCAATATCGCCATGTCCCGTCATGAACACGATAGGGAGCGTTTCTTCGGACTTGACAAGTTGATTCTGAAAATCCAGACCGCTGATACCTTGCAGCCTGACGTCAAGCACAAGACAGCTGTTAAGCTCGGGCCTTTTGAAGTTCAGAAATTCAGTGACCGATGCAAATATTTCAACGCGACAGCCAACAGAGCGCAACAAGCTACTCAAAGATTCCCTTAGAAGCTGATCGTCATCAACGATATAAACGCAGGAGGTTTCATTCACCACGGTGCTGGTCAAATGACTGGTCATCGAAAAGTGTCCATTGGTCTCGTCCTGCAATTGGCGTTAACTCCTGATGGAGTGATAGCTACGTCTTGTACGAACGCTAAATCACAATGAAGGCCTATGCCGTCAATGAAGAAGGATAGCGCTGGGTACAAGGTCCCCAGCGTAATGTTAGAAGCAACGATGCACAGTGGATATGACAAAAAAACCAGAATTTCTGCCAAGGTATAAGCGTTGCTTTGAATCTGGTTTCGAGGGCGGCTCAGCGTAAAAGGGCGAATTGGGTGAAGCAAGTCACATGAACTGCGCTAGTCAATATGACTTCATGTTGTCATATCGACTATTCGCTAAGTCTAGTCAAAATGACCGCTGCGACTAAAACAAGTCCATTTCACATGCTTTTGTTGCGTGGCATGATTTTTGTAGCGCTCCATCTTCGGAGTATTTGGCCAACCGTAAAAAAGGAAATGATATGTATAGCGAGTTCTATAACCGACTGTCGGTAGTCACGGGTGCGAGTTCTGGAATTGGTCTGGCACTGACGGAAAGCCTGTTGGCTGCCGGGTCGTCTGTAATCGCGATGGCGCGTCATCCCGGAGAACTGGAAAAGTTGCGGGACTTGTATGCGGACCGATTGCATTGGTTACCGGGCGATGTCACGCAAGCGTCCGATCTGGAGCGCTTAAGTGCTTACGCGAAAGGACTGGCACCGGTGGACTATGTAGTGCCAAATGCCGGCGTGGCAATGCTTGCATCAGGAGCGGACACTGCCGCTTTCGATCAACTATGGGCAGTCAACGGCGCCGGTGCATTAAATACATTGGCTGCACTCCGTGGCCAGTTGGCGACGCCCGCGTCGGTTGTATTTATCGGCACTTTCTTGTCACGCTTGGCTTTCCCGGGGCTTGCCGGTTACATCGCGTCGAAAACGGCGTTGATCAGCCACGCGCGCACCTTGGCGGTGGAGCTTGCAGCCTCGAATATCAGGGTGAACGTTGTCTCACCCGGACCGACTGCAACGCCAATCTGGAAAACCCTGGGAATGGAAGATTCGGAACTTGCAGCGGTGGCAAACTCCGTCAACGGTCGCTTGCTTGACGGAACGTTCCTCGAGCCCAAGGCAGTAGCCGAGGTGATTATGTTCCTGCTCTCACGAAGTGCACGAAGTATCTGCGGGCAGGAAATCGTTGTTGACGGCGGATATACATTGCGCTAGAGGAGGGCGTGGTTTTACTGCCGTGCAGAATGCGCGGATTTCATTTACAGGGTACTTTCGGCGACAGCCCAAGCTTGATTATTCGGAATGTGTCGGTTTTTAGGGAGGGGGCTGTCGTCATGATTCAACATGTTTCTTCATCTGAAGGAACAGGCTGAGAGGCGCGATCTCTCAAGCTGTACCAACGGTGTTATACACCTTGGTATGTTGGGGTCATACCTTTGGAGAGGCTAGACGCTACATAAGCACTAAAGGTTCATGCGGAGAGATTTAAAAGATGTCCTACAGCATAATTGCCGCTTGATGGCGTCCGGTCTAGCGTAGTGGGTGTTAAGCCACCCATGAGGTCGTGATGAAAAACAAACTGATTCCATTGGCCCTGTGCTTGAGTATTTCACTTGCCAGTAACGCTGATGATTTTTCCTTGGCAAGTCGGAATATTGTTGATGGCCGGTCGCTTACCGAGCGTGAAGTCTTCAATGGTTTTGGCTGTAAGGGAAAGAACATTTCGCCTGAGTTGTCATGGAGCAACGCGCCGGCAGGTACAAAAAGCTTCGCTGTCACCGTCTACGATCCGGATGCCCCAACGGGAAGTGGCTGGTGGCATTGGACAGTGGTCAATATACCCCTTTCTATTAAAAGTTTACCCAGTGGCGTAGCCCACCTGCCGGCGGGTGCGATCCAAGGGCGGACTGACTACGGCCAATCAAAGTATGGCGGTGTTTGTCCGCCACCTGGGGACAAACCGCATCATTATCAATTCACCGTCTGGGCATTAAAGGTAGAAAAGCTATCGCTGGACGCCCAAGCCAGTGGGGCACTTGTAGGCTATATGCTTAATGCAAATGTGCTTGCCAAAGCGACTATCACCTCTACCTACGGGCGATAGTCTTAGCAGCACGCAGGTGTCGTACATAATGCTTGGCCTGGCGTAAAAGCCGGGGTTTCTGTCATGGCTTGATCGTTCATCGCAGAGCTACTCTGTGCGGGCGGTCGATTAACCTGCCTCACAGGAGCTATATGCATGAAAGGAGCCAGCAGTGGGTAAAACATAGGGGCCTGACGTCGGTGAAAAAAAGTCCGCAGATACTTTTGGAAGACGGGGAGCGCATAGTTTACCGAGAACAGTGCACTCGATACGGTAGCGCCGTTGCCATATTAATCGTGTCGCCCGCGGTTAATCAGCCATCCAAAGGTACGCTTGATCGTCTTGCTCATGAGTATGAATTGAAGCACCAACTGCTCGATGAATGGGCAGTGAGACCACGCGAGCTGAGGTCTGAGTCCGGCCAGGTTCAATTAGTGCTCGATGATCCAGGTGGTGATCCCCTGGCACGACTGCTCGTTGGTCCAATGGAGCCAGGTTTTTTTTTGCGTATGGCTGTGGACATTGCGGAGGCGCTGCACCAGCTTCACCAACACGGCCTTGTCCATAAGGATATTAAACCCACGCATATCTTCGTGAATGGTGAAGATGGGCGTGCGCGCTTCACCGGGTTCGGTCTCGCCTCGCAGGTGCCGCGTCATCGTCAACAGCCCGAGCCTCCAGACACCATCGCCGGCACGTTGGCTTATATGGCGCCTGAGCAAACGGGTCGAATGAATCGATCCATTGATTCGCGAAGTGACCTTTATTCGCTGGGTGTGACGTTTTATCAAATGCTTACCGGCTCCTTGCCCTTTACGGCATCAGATCCATTTGAATGGATCCATTGCCATCTTGCCAAAAAACCTTTGCCACCCAGCGAGCGATTAACCACCATTCCGAACATGCTCTGTCGGATTGTAATGAAGTTACTCGCAAAAAATGCCGAGGACCGTTTCCAGACGGCTGAAGGCCTCAAGCATGATTTGCAACGCTGTCTGCGCGCGTGGCAGAGCCGAAAAAACATAAGCGTCTTTGCGCTTGACGATCACAGTGTTCTCGACAGGCTGGTGTTTTCAGAAAAACTCTACGGGCGAGAGCGAGAAGTCGGGATTTTGGCTGACTCCTTCGAGCGTTGCCATCGGCAGGGTCGGCCGGAACTCGTACTCGTGTCCGGGTATTCCGGTATCGGTAAGTCTTCAGTGGTTAATGAATTACACAGGATATTAGTGCCAAGGCGCGGACTGTTTGCCGAAGGTAAATTCGACCAATACAAACGCGATATACCCTACTCGACCCTGGTCCAGGCGTTTCAAGGCGTAGTGCGCACATTACTCGGCAGGAGCAATAAAGAGCTGTTGAAATGGCATGAGGCATTGCTGGAAGCCCTGGGTACTGACGCTCAGCTGATAACTGATTTAATTCCCGAACTCAAGCACATCATTGGTGAACCACCCTCGGTCCCGCCATTCGAGCCTCAGCAGGCTCAACGCCGTTTTTTGCGGCTTCTACGCCGTTTTATAAGCGTATTTGCAAAAGCCGAGCATCCGCTGGTGCTGTTCCTTGACGATTTGCAGTGGCTGGATGCTGCAACGCTCGATCTCATTCAAAGCCTCTTGAGCAGTACGCAGGTAGGTCATTTACTATTGATTGGCGCTTACCGTGACAACGAGGTGGATGACTCACATCCACTTGCGCGAAAACTTGAAGTCATCAAAGGTTCGGGGGCCAGGGTTGAGGAAATCGTCTTGGCCCCCCTTGATCAAGAGCACGTTGAACTGCTTATTGCTGATGCATTGCATTGCGAGCCAGCGAATGTCGCCTCGTTGGCCAGGCTGGTGCATGACAAAACCGCTGGTAACCCTTTCTTTGCTATCCAGTTTTTGCATGTGCTTTGCAGTGAACAGCTGCTGAGCTTCGATCACGATTCGCTGAAGTGGCGCTGGGACACTCATCGTATTCATGCAAAAGGCTACACCGACAACGTCGTAGACCTGATGATCGATAGACTGGTGCGCCTACCTGAAGAGGCTCAGGAGGCAATGCAGCAGCTCGCATGTCTCGGTAAGAGTGCGTCTGTCGCAACACTCTCGGCCGTGTTGGGCGTGTCGCACGCTCGCGTCCACGCTGTATGCGGGGACGCGGTCCGTCATGAAATGGTTGAACGCTTGGGCGACCATTATGTATTCGTTCACGATAGGGTCCACGAAGCTGCTTATTTGCAGATGTCCGAGCCTTCCCGTGCAGCGCTTCATCTACGAATCGGTCGCCTGTTTTCACAACAAGCTTCGCCCGATAGATATGAAGAAATAATCTTTGAAATCGTGGGCCACCTCAATCGCGGTGCCGAACTCATCACAGCTGGGGACGAGTTGGAGCAATTGGCTCGTTTTAATCTAGCTGCTGGCCTACGGGCCAAGGCATCTGCCGCTTATGGTTCTGCGCTTACTTATTTTGCGACAGGTAACAGGTGGGTCGCTGACGGCTGGCAAATCCAGCCTGCACTTAAATATGCCTTGGAATTCAACTGTGCCGAGTGCGAGTTTTTGACGGGGCAGGTAGACGCGGCTGACCAACGGCTCGCGCTTTTATCAAGCCAAACGGAGGATACGGTCGAGCGAGCAGAAATTGCGTGTCTGCACATTGATGTTTGCTTGCTTCTCGATAGAAATGACCGAGCGGTGGATGTGTGTCTCAATTATCTTCGATATGTCGGCATCGAATGGTCAGCGCATCCGGACGATAAAGCGGTTCAGACCGAGTACGACAAGATCAAGGAGTTACTTGGCGAACGCAGAATTCCCGAGCTGATCGACTCGGCGTCAATGGAAGACGAGGTCGCTCTCGCAACCATGAGGGCGCTGATTACCCTGTTTTCCCCAGCGTTGCATACCGACCAGAACCTGGCGTGCCTGACAGTCTGCAAAGCGGTCAATATCAGTCTGGTTTACGGTAACAGTGACGCGTCTTGCGTGGCCTACGCGAATATTCCCAGGATCGCCGGACGGCGCTTTGGCGATTACGAGGTGGGCTTCCAGTTCGGGCAGCTTGGGTGCGATCTCGTGGAGCGACACGGTTTGACACGCTATGAAGCGCGCACGTACCTGGCGTTTGCGCTTTTTGTTGCACGATGGGCAAGACCTGTGCGCGATTGCACTGAGCTTTTAAACCGGGCGTTTGATGCTGCCAACCGAGTCGGTGACTTACCCTTTGGCGCGTTCTCATCCAACATTTTGATTTCAAATCACTTGTTTGCCGGCGAACCGCTTCGCGAACTGCACAGCGCGGCCGAAGTAAGTCTCAAATACGCCAAAAAAGTGCGTTTTGGTCTTGTCGTCGACTTCCTCGAGAACCAGCTTGCGCTCATACGAATGTTTCGCGGCTTGACGCCCGTGTTTGGGTGCCTGGATGACGAGGTGTTTAGCGAGGTTCACACTGAAAATCGTCTTGAACAGGCCTCCCCAGTGCTTGCCGGCTGGTATTGGATTCGAAAACTGCAAGCCTGTTTTTTCGCGGGAGAGTTCGAAGCCGCTGTGCACGCCGCGTTGAAGGCTAAACGGCTGATTGCAATTTCACACTCCTTCCTGGAGGAGGTTGAATATTATTTTTACGGAGCGCTGGCTATCGTTGGCCTTTGCGGCAAGGTGTCAACACAGAGCCGAAAGCAGCACCTGAAAATGTTGGCTCCTTTTCACGCGCAATTGCAGATTTGGTCCGAGCTTTGTCCTGAAAATTTCGAGTCTCATCTAAAGCTCGTGAAAGCGGAGATCGCCCGTATCGAAGGCCGCCCGCTCGACGCCGAAGCTCAATATGAACATGCGATTGACGCGGCTCGCCGAAGCGGATTTGTTCACATCGAGGCGCTGGCGAATGAGCTGGCATCGAATTTCTACGCCGGTCGCGGTCTTTTGAAAGTCGCGCGCGTTTACATGCAAGACGCTCGATTCGGTTATCTGCGCTGGGGGGCTGATGGGAAGGTAAGGCAACTTGACGAGGCGTTCTCATTTCTGAGGACCGAGCAGCCTCCATCAAGCTCCACATCCACGATCGTCGCCCCGGTTGAAAACCTCGACCTCGCAACTGTATTGAAAGTCTCACAGGCCGTATCCAGCAGTATCGTTCTGGAAAAGCTGGTGGATATGGTCATGCGGACAGCGATCGAACAGGCGGGAGCCGAGCGTGGTTTGCTGATCTTGTTAGATCATGGCGAACCTCGAATAGTCGCAGAAGCAACCACGGAAATGGGAGCGACCCAACTGTGCCTGAAAAGTACAGGCTTGAACGCAACATTTGCGCCGGAATCCGTCGTTAATCATGTACTTCGCTCTGGCGAAAGTGTTGTCCTCGACAATGCAGCGACACACATCGTTTTTGCGGCTGACCCTTATATCCAACATCATCGCGCCCGTTCCGTCCTTTGCCTTCCTTTGATGAATCAAGCCAAGCTTACGGGGGCGCTATATCTTGAAAATAACCTGGCTGTTCAGGTCTTTATTTCCACTCGCATCACCACGCTCAAATTACTCGCTTCGCAAGCCGCTATTTCCCTTGAGAATGCGCGGCTGTATCGCGAGATCGCAGATCGTGAAGCCAAGATTCGTCGCTTGGTGGACGCTAACATCATCGGCATTGTCGTCTGGACCACTGATGGCGATGTTGTGGACGCCAACGACGCCTTTCTCCAGATGCTGGGATATGAGATGGAGGACGTTGTCTCGCGGCGCCTGCGCTGGAGGGACCTGACGCCGCCAGAGTTTCAGGATATCAGCGAGCAATCCATGTTGGAGGCGGTCACCCACGGTCGAGCGCGGCCCTTTGAAAAGGAATATTTTAGAAAGGACGGAAGCCGTCTGCCCGTCATTGTGGGGTTGGCCATGTTCGAGTCAAACCTCAAGCAAGGCGTTGCGTTTGTGCTCGACCTCACTGAACGCAAACAGGCGGAGCGAAAAGTCAGCGAGAGCGAGCGGCGCTACCGACAAGTACACACCGAATTGGCCCATGCCAATCGCGTGGCGACAATGGGACAGCTCGCAGCGTCAGTGGCCCATGAAGTTAGCCAGCCAATTGCTGCAGCTCTGAACAACGCTCATGCGGCATTGCGTTGGTTGGATGCCCGACCCGCCGATCTGGGAGAGGTCAGGCAGTCGCTTGTTGGTATCACCAGAGACGGGAAACGTGCGGCGGATGTTCTAGGGCGTATTCGCGGACTCATTCGCAAGGCACCGCCACAGAGAGAATCTGTAAGCATAAATATTGCAATCCAGGAAATGGTCGAACTGACCGGCAATCAGGCTGCCGCCTGTGGCGTCGCTGTCCAAACTCAATTGCTGGAAGGTTTGCCATTAGTCCATGGAGACAGGATCGAACTGCAACAGGTGCTTCTCAACCTCATAGTCAACGCTTTCGAGGCGATGAGCGATGTTCGGGACGGCGTGCGCGAGTTGATGATAAGCACAGCGCTGGACGACGCTGGAGATGTGGTCGTTGCCGTTGCCGATTCGGGCCCGGGATTCGATCCTGAATCCTCCGGGCAGATCTTCAATCCGTTTTACAGCACTAAAGCCAACGGCTTGGGTATGGGGCTTTCGTTATGCCGCACGATCATCGAGGCGCACGGAGGACGAATGCTTGCCTGTCCCAACAATCCGCGCGGCGCTGTCGTTCAGTTCAATGTTCCTTTGATGCATCAGATCGATGCAAGCCAATACGCAACGCCCAGATCCCGCCACGGCTTGCCTGAAGCCCCGTTGACTGGAGAGCGGTGACGGGCGGCTCATATCGTTTTGCCAACGCTGCCGTGCAAGACATTCCTGATTCAAGTAAGCAATCCGCGTGAGGCGAGGATCCTCGGCCGAATCGCAGGCTGACCCTTCACCGCACGGCAGATATGCCGGTATGCGAATGGCATATGTCCGACCTGACCAGCGTCCCCAACTGGCCGGTTACATCATTAGTGCGCACTGAGTCTGCCAGTCTGATCGTTACAGGCAGTGAATTTTAACTACGAATGAGTCTGCGACGTGATGAACAACCTGCAACTATTGTGGAACGACGGTGAGCGCGTTTTATATCGGACGGCACCGGCGAACGACGGTCCCGCCAGCCTGGTGGTCCAGGCTGCTTCAGACCAGCCACTATCGGTGAGTCTACAACGCTTCAGTCACGAGTTTACGTTGAAGGAGGAGCTGGATAGCTCTTGGGCTGCGGTACCGCTGGATTTCGTGCGTGACGGTAGCCGCACGCATATGGTGCTCGATGATGCGGGTGGAGAACCCCTTGCAAAATTACTGACCGGGCCCATGGAAACTCATCAGTTTTTGCGTCTGTCTGTGAGCATGGCGGTGGTCCTGGGCATGTTGCATCGGCGCGGTCTTGTGCACAAGGATCTCAAGCCTTCGCACATCCTGGTCAACTGCAATGATGGAGAGGCGCGGCTCACGGGCTTTGGCCTGACATCACGGTTGCCACGCGAGCGGCAAGCACTTGAGCCTCCTGAAACTATCGCGGGTACCTTCGCCTACATGGCGCCTGAGCAAACTGGCAGGATGAACCGCTCAATCGACTCACGCAGCGATCTATATGCCCTGGGCATTATCCTGTACGAGATGGTCACGGGTTCGCTGCCTTTTACAGCTGCCAATCCCATGGAGTGGGTGCATTGTCATATCGCCAAGAATCCTGCAGCACCGAGTCAACAACTGAGCACCATTCCAGAAGCGATCTCGCGAATCGTCATGAAGCTACTTGCGAAGACCGCAGAGGATCGATATCAAAGTGCAGCGGGTGTTGAATTTGATCTGCGCCGTTGTTTGTCAGACTGGCGGCAGCAGCATCGCATCGGGTGTTTCAAGCTGGACAGACACGGCTCCCTTGATCGCTTGCTGATTCCCGAAAAACTCTACGGGCGTGAATCTGAAGTTGAAACGCTGGTGGCGACTTTTGATCGAATCGTCGACGGCGGTCCGCCCGAACTCGTATTAGTCACCGGATACTCAGGTATTGGTAAATCCTCGGTCGTCAACGAGCTGCATAAGGTGCTTGTGCCCTCTCGGGGACTGTTCGCTTCGGGAAAATTCGACCAATACAAACGCGATGTTCCCTATTCGACCTTGATACAGGCTTTCCAAGCGCTGGTGCGGACGCTCTTGGGTAAAAGCGATTGCGAACTCGCTGATTGGCGCAAGGTGATCGTTGCGGCACTCAATCCTAATGCGGCGCTCATCACGGAGCTCATTCCGGAGCTGAAGCTTATTATTGGCGAGCCGGCTCCCGTGCCGGAACTTGAAGCGCAGCAGGCGCAGCGACGCTTCATGGCGGTGTTTCAACGCTTCATCGGTATATTTGCTCAAGCGGAGCACCCGCTTGCGTTGTTTCTCGATGATCTGCAATGGCTTGACGCAGCCACCCTCGACTTGCTTGAACATCTCCTGACGGGGCCCGAATTACGGCATCTGATGATTATCGGAGCCTACCGCAACAATGAGGTGGATGAGGCCCATCCTTTGAGCGGCACACTTCAGTCCATCCGCAGCGCTGGCGTCAGGGTTGAAGAGATCATTATTTCACCTCTTGTCCGGGCTCAGGTCGCCCAATTGCTTGCCGAAGCACTGCATTGCGAATCAGAGCGGATTGAACCTCTGGCTCAACTGGTGCAGGAAAGGACCGCTGGCAACCCTTTTTTTGTGATTCAGTTTCTCCAGACCCTTGCGGATGAGGAACTGCTGACCTTTGATCATGACACGCTGCGATGGCGATGGGACGCACGTCGAATTCACGCCAAGGGTTACACGGATAACGTCGTGGACCTGATGGTTGGCAAACTTTCACGACTGCCTGTTGAAACTCAGCAGGCGTTGCAGCAAATGGCTTGTTTGGGCAACGTTGCCGACATCACTACACTGACGACAGTCTTGGACCTTCTGCCCGCACAGGTCCATGCAGTGTTTTGGGCGTCGATTCGTCAGGAGTTGGTCGTCCGCGTTGGTGACGCTTACGCATTTACCCACGACCGAATTCATGAAGCAGCTTATTCGCTTACACCCCCAGTTGGGCGAGCTGAAGCGCATCTGAGGATTGGCCGGCTGCTCGCTGCGCAGACTGAACCGCAATCCCTCGAGGCGGCTATCTTCGAGATTGTCGGCCAGCTCAACCGCGGCGTTACGCTAATTAGCGATCAAGATGAGCGCGAGCAATTGGCCGAGTTGAACTTGATTGCCGGTCGGCGCGCGAAGGCGTCGACAGCCTTTAACTCGGCTCTTTCCTATTTCACCGTCGGTGCTCAGCTCCTCGACGAGAATGGATGGACAAATCGGGAGGAGCTGAAATTTGCTTTGGAGTTATCTCGAGCCGAATGCGAACTCTTGACTGGTCAAACGATCGCTGCCGAAGAACGACTGTTGACGTTATCGCACCGAGCGGCGACGGTGGCTCAGCGCGCTTCGGTTACCTGCCTGCAGATAGAGGTTTATCTGATCCTCAATAAAAGCGAACAGGCGGTCACCGTGTGCCTGGGTTTCCTGCAACATGTGGGGATTGTTTGGTCATCTCGTCCCAGCGATGAACAGGTCCATGATGAATACCAGAGCATTTGGTCAATGCTTGGAGACCGGAGGATCAGCGAGCTCATCGATTTGCGCCCCATGGAGAATACGGCTGCTCTTTCGACCGTTCAGGCCTTGACCACGCTATTCTCAACTGCTCTCAACTTTGATGGGAACCTCGCCTGCCTGACGATCTTCAAGGTAATAACGCTAAGCCTGGAACATGGAAATTCCGATGCCTCCTGCCTGGGATATGCAAATTTCCCAAGAGTCGCGGGGCGCTTGTTTGGAAACTACAGGGCTGGGCTGGAGTTCGGCCAGCTAGGATGTGATCTGGTCCAGCGGCGCCGACTGGAGCGTTATCAAGCGCGCACGCTTTTGAGTTTTTCCCTTTTCGTATCACGTTGGGCGCAACCGGTGCGGACCTGCGCTGACCAACTACGAGTTGCATTCGACGCTGCAAATCGTAGTGGTGACTTTGCGTTTGGTGCCTTCGCCTGCAATAGCCTTATCTCCAATATGCTTTTTAATGGTGATCCGCTCACTGAAACCCTGCATGCAGCTGAACGCGGTCTGGCATACGCACAAAAGGTGCGCTTTGGCCTAGTCATCGGTTTTCTGGAAAATCAGATTGCATTAATCCGCATGCTTCGTGGTTTGACGCCTGTGTTTGGTTGTCTTGATGGGGGGCAGTTTTCCGAAGACCAAACCGAGCGGACTCTGGCCGGAAACTCCAAGCTACTCGTTTGCTGGTACTGGATACGGAAGCTGCAGGCACGCTATCTCGCCGGTGACCACGTAGCGGCCTTGGATGCCGCCTTGAAGGCCCAGCCGTTTTTGTGGGCCTCTCATTCTTTCCTCGAGGAGGCTGAATATCACCTCTACGCCGCGCTGACGATAGCAGCGCTTTACGAGACGGCTTCCAGCAATGAAAAGCGATGCTACCTGGATAAGTTGGGAGGGCATTACCAGGAGCTTTTGATTTGGGCGGATTTGTGCGCACAAAACTTCGCCAGCCACACGGCCTTGATCGGGGCCGAGATCGCCCGGTTAGAGGGGCGTCTTGCTGAAGCGGAGCTGCTCTATGAACGGGCCATCGAGGCTGCCCAAGACGCTGGATTGATCAATCTGGAAGCGCTGAGCAACGAACTTGCTTCACGTTTTTACGCCAATCGAGGTCTTCAGAAAATATCCCGGCTATTGCTTATGGAGGCCCACCATCGATATCAAGCTTGGGGAGCCGAGGGTAAGGTTCGGCAGCTTGAGAAGTGTTTCCCGCTTTTGAGAGCGGAAGCCGCTGCGTTTGTTCCCACGGCCACTACAACCACTCAGGTTGAGCATCTCGACCTTGCCACCGTACTCAAGGTGTCTCAAGCCGCATCGGGTGACCTGGTTCTGGAGAAGCTGATCGACACGGTCATGCGCACCGCCCTCGAACAGGCCGGTGCTGAGCGCGGCCTACTGATTCTTTCGCGAGGCGGCGAACATCGCGTGGTGGCGCAAACCACCGTAGAAGGCGAGATCACCCAACTTGGTGATGCACCGGCGGGCGCAGAGCTTTTACCCGAATCGGTGCTTAATCAAGTTTTGCGAACCCGAGAAGCCGTCTCCATCCCCGACGCGGAGGCTGATCCGTCCTTCGCCTCTGACCCCTACGTTCGCAAAGCTCGGGCCCGATCAATTCTGTGTCTACCCCTGATGGTCCAGACCCATTTCACTGGAGTGCTTTACCTGGAAAATAACCTGGCCGCACGGGTCTTCGACTCCACACGAATAGCGGTACTCAAACTGGTCGCATCGCAAGCTGCGGTCTCGTTGGAAAATGCGCGTTTATACAGAGACGTCGCCGAGCGCGAAGCAAAGATTCGACGCCTTGTGGATGCCAACATCATCGGAATAGTGTTCTGGAATATCAACGGCACAATCATCGAGGCCAATGAAGCGTTCCTGCGGATGGTTGGATATGAGCGAGAGGAACTCTCCTTGGGTCGGGTCCGCTGGAGGGATCTTACGGCACCTGATTTTCGCGAGGCCGCTGAACGGGCATTGGTTGAAGCGCTAGCACACGGACGCGCGGCTCCCTATGAAAAAGAGTACGTCAGGAAAGATGGAAGCCGCGTCCCGGTAATCGTGGGTTTGGCAATGTTCGGCGCGAAGAGCGAGGAGGGGGTGGCTTTTGTGCTCGATCTGACTGAGCGAAGGAGGGCGGAGTCAAGGGTTCACGAAAGTGAGCGCCGATACCGCGAGGTACAGACAGAGCTTGCTCACGCCAACCGCGTGGCGACGATGGGTGAGCTCGTCGCCTCGATTGCTCACGAAGTCAGTCAACCGATCGCCGGAACGCTGAACAATGTGGCAGCGGCTCAACGGTGGCTTGAACGTCAACCTCCGGATCTTCATGAGGTCGGCTTGGCGCTCAAACGTATTCTGAAAGACGGGGAGCGTGCAGCCGCCGTGCTCAATCGCATTCGCGGCCTGATACGCAAGGCTCCCCCTCAAACGAGCGCCGTGGACGTTAATGCCTGCATTCGCGAGATGGTGGATCTTACCCGTAGCCAAGCCCACAAGAACGGCTCCTTGATGCAGGTCCGGCTGGCCGATGACTTACCGTTTGTTAAGGGCGATCGGATTGAGCTTCAGCAAGTGTTGCTTAACTTGATCGTCAACGCGCTTGAGGCGATGAATCTTGTCGCCGATGGTGAACGTCGGCTTCTCGTGGATTCAGCATGGGACGGCAGTGGACAGGTGGTTGTCAGCGTGACGGATTCGGGGCCTGGGTTCGTGGCTTCGAGCACTGAGCAAATATTCACTCCTTTTTTTACCACCAAAACGACAGGCCTGGGGATGGGCTTGTCGATCTGTCGCTCAATCATCGAGGCGCATGGGGGTCAACTCTGGGCACGTGCAGAACAACCTCGGGGGGCAACTATCCAGTTTTCTTTAGTGCCTTACACCGAGGACGCATGACTCTGCGCGGCGGGCGCCCGCGGTTTACGGGGTTGCAGCTCCGCCAGAAATGGTGCCGGGGCCTATCCAGCGGTATCGGAGCGCTAAACCAAAGGATACTAGGCCATGCTGTGTTGGGCCGCGCACAATCCAGCTTTTCAAAGAGAGCCTTATCATGACGGATTCTGCTCTTGCTGCTCCGTTCAATCGTCCCCGCACCGTACTGTTCATAGCATTCCCGGAAATGGGCCTGCTTGATCTGACCGGGGCGCAGACTGTCTTCTGGGCGGCAGACAAGGCCATGAGCGAACGCGGCCTGGCAGGTTATCACCGTCTGACTGCCAGCACCTCTGGCCGTTTAACCAAGACGGCTGAGGGATTGTCCGTTGCCACAGTGCGACTGTCTTCGCTGGCGGAGGAACCCATTGACACGATTGTGGTACCCGGTGCGCCAGAGATTCTACGGGCGCTGGACAAGAATGCCGATCTGATCGACTGGCTGGCTTGGATAGCGCCTCAAGCTCGTCGCACGGCGTCGGTGTGCAGTGGGGCGTTTCTACTGGCGCAGGCCGGACTGCTTGACAGCAAAAGGGCGGCAACTCACTGGGCAATGTGCGACATGTTTGAATCACGATTTCCATCAGTGAGTGTCGACAAAGATGCAATTTTTATTCAGCAAGACGCTGTCTGGACATCGGCAGGTGTGACAGCCGGTATCGATTTGGCGCTCGCCTTGGTCGAGGCCGACTGCGGCCGTGATGTTGCGATGCAGGTAGCCCGCGAGCTGGTGGTTTTCATGAAACGACCGGGTGGGCAATCTCAGTTCAGCGAGCTTCTTCAGTCACAGATGCGTGACGGTGAGATGTTTGCTGAGTTTCATATCTGGCTAACCGAGAATTTGTTTCGCGAAGACTTGGATGTCGACGTAATGGCACGCCAGGCGAACATGAGCGCTCGAAATTTCAGCCGCGTCTACAAGCAGAAAACTGGACGTCCTCCGGCCAAGGCCCTGGAGGCTTTTCGCCTCGAGGCGGCACGGCGCCTGCTGGAAGATTCTGACCGCAATATCTCGCAAATAGCGTCTGCTTGTGGGTTCGGTGATGAAGAGCGCATGCGGGTCACCTTTCAGCGTCATCTTGCCATCTCTCCGCGCGACTACCGCACCCGGTTTTCCCGATAGAGCGCGCAGCGTCCCTGAAGGTACAACAGCGACTCGAGAGTTTGGACCAATAGATTGGTTTGGCCTGGATTTAACCAGCGCAGTTGAGCGTTGTCCGGTGCTGGTGCGGTGGATCCCTTAATCCCGGTTGAATAAACAGACGTTAGAAGTTTCTGCCTGTCCCGGATCGTCCGGGGCGAACTTTTTATGGGGGGATACGTCATGGTTGAGCATCTGCATATATATAACTTGATTGCCACCTTCCTATTGCTGGCACTGGATCTGTTGATATGGTATTTCACGCCCGCCATTTTAGTGCTGAGGCGGACCGTCATCCGCATTGCGCTCTTCCTGCTGTTTTCCTGGTGGATTTTCGCCATTGGCATCAGTCCATTACAGCCGTCGCCGTGGCCCGACGATGTTGCTCTGAATATGCTGAGCACAACCATCGCGGTGGTGTGGTGGTTCTTCGCGGCGCGTACGCTGACGGTGGCAGTCAGTGCGATGTTTTTCAATCGCGGTGCGCATGGCGCCCGGCTCTTTCAAGACATTATTGGAGCGGCGATTTTTCTGGTGGCCATTGTGGCAGCCGCAGGATATGTCATGCAGTTACCGGTCAAAGGGTTACTGGCCACCTCGGGCGGGATGGCGATTGTCGCCGGCTTGGCACTGCGCAGCACATTGAGTGATCTGTTTTCCGGGGTTGTTCTCAACACGACCAAACCTTACGAGGTGGACGACTACGTGCAGATCGATAATATCAAAGGCAAGGTGATCGACATCGACTGGCGGGCGACTCACCTCATGACTTCCCACGGCAGCATGGCCGTGATTCCCAACGCTGTCGTCGCCAACGCCAAGTTACTCAATTTCAGCCGCCCAGCCGATACTCATGGTGTCAGCATAACGTTGCAGGTGCCTGCCGACACCCGCCCCGGCAGAGTCATCGAGGCGTTGGAACGAGCGCTGCAGGGCACGCGTCAATTGAGTCATTCGCCACCGGCAAAAGCCTCGGTGAAAAAACTGACCATGGAGTACACCGAGTACGAGGCCAAGGGGTTTATTTCTTCCATGGCCCAACATACTGAAGTTCGTAATCAGTTATTCGATTTGGCTCATCGGCATCTGGAGGCTGCGGGAATAAAACTGGGTCACACCACGCAAAGCCTCACTGCACAAGCTGCCGCTGCGCGAGACTGGAGTCGTCAGCGGTTACTGCTCGAGGACGTGAAGATATTCCGTTCGCTAACCTCTGTTCAGAAAGACCAGCTCGCTCAAGAAATGCACGTAGTCGAATGCCAGCCTGATCAGGTGATACTTGAATACGGGGAAGTATCCGAGAGTCTAATGATTGTCAGCACTGGCGTGATTTCTCTGGCCGTGCATGACAGTGAACGCCTGGTTGAGGCCACTCGGATGGGCCCAGGTGAGGTGCTGGGCGAAGAGGGCATTCTGGCGGATGCACCTTCACGCGGTCAGTTCCGCTGCATCACTGGCTGCCTACTGTTTCGCATTGATAAGACAGCGCTGCGGAATTACCTGGAGGACATTGGCGAATTGAAGTCGGCCCTGAACAAGCTGCAATTGTTTCGTCAGGGCGTGCGGCAATCGTTGTTGCTGCAAAAGCCTGTGGAAGTCAAAAAAAGTGGTTTTTTGCGCTGGCTTACAAATGCATGAATCGGCGCGCAAGCGTCGCCTGTCGCTGACGTATCACCCAAGATTGTCGATTTGGTTTCGGATATATAAAACCTTTGTATTAGATTTACATGCCCCCCGGTGATAGGTGCTACATCCTGTCTTCGTCAAACTGTCCAGCCTATAAAGTAGTCTTCTCGCGCTACCACTATCGTCGTGTAGTTAGCGCGTGTGTCCGACTCGTGTGCTGAGTACTCGACTAATGAATTTCTCTTGTTCTTCCCCGTTATGGAAAGTCATGGCTTCTGCTGCCATTTCGTTGAGTTTTGCCTGTGTGGGCGGATGCGAAAAAGCATCCTCGAACGCGCAAGGCGTTCCGATTGCCCAAGTGCAAATCGAGCCAGTGGTCGTACGAGAGATTCGTTTATGGGATCCGTTCAACGGTCGTGTTGCGGCTGTCGATAACGTCGACATACGGCCGCGCGTAAGCGGCTACATCACCCGCATTGCCTACGCCGAGGGGAGTGAGGTGAAGCGTGGTGACTTGTTGTTTGTGATCGATCCACGGCCTTACCAAACTGCTCTGCAGGTTGCCCAGGCGCGATTGGAGAGAGCACGGGCAACGGTGGTGCTGACCGAGGCTCAAAGCGCCCGTGCGCAACGGCTGTTTCAAAATAATGCTGTCTCGAAAGACGACGCGGAAACAAGGCAGGCAGCATTTCTACAAAGCAAGGCCGATGTTCGCGAAGCGGAGGCCGCCGTGGCCCGAGCCCGTCTGGACCTTGAATTTACAGAGGTTCACGCGCCTGTGGCGGGCCGGGTCAGCCGTGCTCAATTGACCCTCGGCAACTTGGCAGTCGCTGATCGGTCGCTTCTGACCACGGTGGTGTCCCAAGACCCGGTGTACGTGTATTTCGATCCAGACGAGCACGCCTGGGCGGGTTATCAAGAGCAATTCTTACAGCGAGGGACCTTACCTGTTCGCTTGGGTCTTGCCGGAGGGCAGGACTATCCCTATGAAGGCAGTGTCGACTTTTTCGACAACCAGGTTGACTCCAGCACTGGCACGCTCCGCGCGCGCGCGGTCGTCCGCAATCCCCAGCGACGGTTGACTCCAGGGCTCTACGCTCGTGTGCAGTTGGCTGGAGCAGGCGGCCGCCAGGCCTTCCTCGTAGATGATAAAGCCGTGCTTACCGATCAGGACCGTAAGTATGTCTACGTGCTCGGGAAGAACAGCACGGCAGAGCGCCGCTATGTGACGCCAGGTCGGATGCATGAGGGACTACGGGTGATTGAGACCGGGGTGGAAGCGGGCGATCAGATTATCGTCGGCGGCCTGCAACGCATCTACTACCCCGGTGCCCCCGTGCAAGCCACCACAGCGCTGCATGCGGAGACGCGTTGATGAATATCTCGCGTTTCTTTATCGAGCGACCCATCTTCGCCGTAGTGCTGTCGGTGATCCTGTTTGCCGTGGGGTTGGTTTGTCTGCCCTTGCTACCGGCCGGCGAGTACCCTGAAGTCGTCCCTCCCAGCGTAGTGGTACGCACCACATGGCCTGGCGCCAACCCGAAGGAAATTGCGGAGTCCGTTGCCATTCCCCTGGAAGAAGCGATAAACGGCGTGGAAGGCATCATGTACATGAAGTCTGTCGCGGGGTCCGATGGAAGCCTCAGGGTGGTCGTGACATTCACCCCGGGTATAGAGCCCGACATTGCCGCAGTGCGGGTGCAGAATCGCGTGGCTCAGGCGCTTAGTCGCCTGCCTGAACAAGTGCGGCAATATGGAGTGATCACACAAAAACAATCCCCGACGCCCCTGATGTACGTCAGCCTGTACTCACTGGACAACCAGTATGACTCGCTGTATCTGCGCAACTATCTCACGTTGCATATCAAGGATGAGCTTTCCCGACTCAATGGTATTGGTGACGTCGGGCTTTACGGGGCGGGCGACTATGCCATGCGCATCTGGCTCGACCCGGGGAAGTTGGCCACACGTGGACTCTCGGCGGGAGACGTGCTCAAGGCCGTGCGTGAGCAGAACGTCCAAGTATCCGCCGGGCAATTGGGGGCTGAGCCCAGCCCTGGCAAAACCGATTTTCTCGTCTCTGTAAACGTGCGCGGTCGATTGCAGACACCGGCCGAGTTCGCAGACATCGTTCTAAAGACAGGCAACAACGGGCAAGTGGTACGTCTGGCCGATGTGGCCCGGGTTGAACTCGGCGCTGACGATTACACGATGCGTGTTTTCCAGGACGAGAAAAACGCGACCACAGCCGGGATTTTCCTCTCTCCGGGCGCCAATGCTCTTGGCGTGGCGGCAGCCGTTTACCGAACGCTCGACCGCCTGGCCGAAGATTTTCCAGAGGGCGTTACCTACAAAGCTGTGTGGGACCCGACTGTTTTTGTCCGCGAGTCCATCACTGCCGTGGAGCACACACTCGTCGAGGCCGTGCTATTGGTCGTCCTGGTCGTGATCCTGTTCCTGCAAACCTGGCGCGCATCGCTCATCCCATTGATCGCAGTGCCCGTTTCGGTCATTGGTACCTTCACCTTCCTCTACATTCTGGGCTACTCGATCAACACATTGACGCTCTTCGGCCTGGTATTGGCGATCGGAATCGTGGTGGACGATGCAATCGTTGTCGTGGAAAACGTCGAACGTTATATCTCGCAAGGCCTCGCTCCTTTGGAGGCGGCGCACCAAGCGATGCAGGAGGTCTCCGGGCCAATCGTCGCCATCGCGCTGGTGCTATGCGCGGTGTTCGTCCCGATGGCGTTTCTGGACGGGGTGACAGGCCAGTTCTATAAGCAATTTGCCGTCACCATCGCCATTTCCACAGTGATTTCGGCGTTTAACTCGCTGACCTTGTCGCCCGCGCTCGCAGCGCGGTTGTTGCGCCCTCACGACAGCAAGCCGGACCGCTTGACGCGTTGGATTGACGCACTGTTCGGTCGTTTTTTCTCCGTGTTCAACCATTTTTTCCAACGCAGTTCTCAGCGTTACGAAAACGGAGTAGGGCGTGCCATCCATCACCGTGTGCCGGTCTTCGTGCTTTACGCAGGTTTGCTGGCAGCCACCGGTGTGCTGTTTCACGCAGTGCCGGGTGGCTTCATTCCCACTCAGGACAAACTGTACTTGTTTGGCGGCGCAAAGTTGCCCGAGGGGGCGTCGTTGGCGCGAACCGCCGCCGTAACCAGGCAGATAGGAGAAATCGCCCGGAGCATCGACGGGGTGGATTACGTTCCTGGCTACGCCGGTCTCAATGCCTTGCAGACCGTCAACACGCCCAATCTTACTGCAGCTTACATCGTGCTCAAGCCGTTCAATGAACGAAGCCGAAGCGCGGTATCGATAAACACTGAGCTGAATGAACGCTTCGCCAAGATCAGCGACGGCTACGCATATGCGTTGATGCCGCCGCCGATACAAGGATTGGGTAATGGCTCCGGTTACTCCCTGTACCTCAAGGACCGCGGGGGACTTGGTTACGGAGCGTTGCAAAAAGCATTGGATGCATTCATCGCGGAGGTTGCCAATACCCCGGGGATGACCTACCCCGTGAGTTCCTATCAGGCAAACGTTCCGCAGCTGGAGGTACGCGTCGACCGGCTTAAGGCCAAGGCTCAGAATGTGCCCCTGAGCGACTTGTTCGAGACGCTGCAGACCTATTTGGGATCAGTCTATCTGAATGATTTCAATCAGTTTGGACGGGTGTACCGTGTGATGGCGCAGGCGGACGCGCCCTCACGGCAGCAAGCTGAAGATATAACCGCGCTCAAGGTGCGTAATGCTGACGGTCAGATGGTTCCGGTGGGCGCCATGGTGACCGTAGTGCCTTCCTATGGTCCGGATCCGGTCATCCGCTACAACGGCTTTCCGGCGGCTGACGTCATCGGTGACTCTGATCCCCGTGTGCTGTCCTCGGCCCAGGTATTGGCGAAGCTACAGGAAATAGCGGACAGGGTGCTCCCTCATGGCGTAGAGCTGGAATGGACTGACTTGTCATATCAGCAAGTCAACCAAAGCCATGCTGCGCTCGTTGTCTTCCCAATGGCGGTGCTCCTGGTATTTCTTGTCTTGGCAGCACTCTACGAAAGCTGGAGTTTGCCGTTGGCGGTGATTTTGATCGTGCCCGTGTGTATGTGCGCTGCACTGCTGGGTGTGTGGCAATCGGGCGGAGATAACAATGTTTTTGTACAGGTCGGTTTAGTGGTTCTTATGGGGTTGGCCTGCAAGAACGCTATCTTGATCGTTGAGTTCGCGCGCGAACTGGAAATACACCAGAAGATGTCGCCAACCCAAGCCGCGCTGCACGCCTGTCGCCTGCGGTTACGCCCGATCATCATGACCTCGGTCGCTTTTATCGCAGGTTCCGTCCCTCTACTTCTCAGCCAAGGGGCTGGCAGCGAGGTTCGTCTCGCTACGGGCATTACGGTGTTCGCCGGCATGCTCGGTGTGACGCTCTTTGGCTTATTCCTCACCCCAGTATTTTACGTCGCTATCCGAAGCCTGGCCTCGCGTGCCGAAGGTCTGGACGCTTCGGAAAGTCCGGGGGAGTCCATCGAATGATCCAGTTATAGCTGACGATTGAAAGTCCCGGAAATAGTGGCCGGCATGGGCTGGCAATGACCAATGAAACCAGGAGTATCGATGAATAACTTCAGTAAGTTAATGGCTGAATCAGGCATCGTGCGTGCGGTATGCCAGGCATTCGCCCCTTCCACTCAAGTGGGGGGCAGATTCGATGCGTGAGTATAAAAAACTTTGGTGGACGTTACTTGGGGTGCTTGCGCTGACCTTCGGGCTTCTAGGATGGTTCGGTCGAGAGATTTATCGCCAAGCCCCGCCTATTCCTGCATTGGTGCAGAGCATAAGTGGTGAGCGGCTGTTCACCGCCGACGACATTCTCGATGGCCAGACGGCTTGGCAAAGCGTCGGCGGCATGCAATTGGGTTCCATTTGGGGGCATGGTGCGTATCAGGCGCCTGACTGGACCGCAGACTGGCTTCACAGAGAACTGTCGGCCTGGCTCGAAATGGCTGCCGAGGAAAACTACAACGTCTTGTTTGATCAACTTGATGAGGCTGCTCAAGCGGCTCTTCGACAGCAACTCAAGCGCGAGTACCGTGCCAGTCAATTGAAGGATGGCGTGCTTACGCTGAGTGCGCGCCGCGTTTCTGCGATGCGCCAGACAGCCCGCTATTATCTCGCCCTGTTCGGCAATGAGCCTGACCTTCACGGAAGTCGCGTACATTTCGCGATGAAGGAAAACACGCTGCCCGATGCTGCACGTCGCGAGAAGCTCACACAGTTCTTTTTCTGGACGGCGTGGGCCGCGTCCACCGAACGACCAGGTCAGGTGGCGACGTACACCAATAACTGGCCGCACGAGCCTTTGATTGACAACAAGCCAACGGCTGAAAACATCATCTGGTCGATAGTCAGCGTTGTTTTACTGTTAGCGGGCATCGGCTTGCTGGTGTGGGGATGGGCCTTCTTGCGCGATCAGGAGCAGCCGCCCGTCCCACCCAAACGGGATCCTTTGAGCCTGATCGCACTGACACCATCGCAGCAGGGGCTAGGCAAGTACTTGCTGTTGGTCGTGGCCCTGCTGATGTTCCAGGTGATGATCGGAGGGGCCACCGCGCACTACACCGTCGAAGGGCAAGACTTCTACGGCATCCCGCTTTCCAAGTGGTTTCCGTATTCGCTCATGCGTACCTGGCACCTGCAAAGTGCGGTGTTCTGGATTGCCACCGGTTTCCTCGCAGCAGGACTTTTCCTGGCCCCCATCATCAATGGCGGCAAAGATCCTAAATGGCAGAAGCAGGGTGTAGATGCGCTGTTTTGGGCGCTGGTCATTGTGGTCGTCGGATCCTACGCCGGTAACTACCTGGCTATCGCTCAGCTCATGCCACCCAGTTGGAATTTCTGGCTTGGCCATCAAGGTTACGAGTACGTGGACCTTGGTCGTGTATGGCAGTTTCTCAAGTTCGCTGGGATTGCCTTCTGGCTGGTCCTCATGTTGCGCTGCATCGTGCCCGCCTTGTACAAACCGGGCGACCAGAACCTTTTAGCCTTGCTGTCGGCATCGGTGGTTGCGATAGGGCTTTTTTATGGTGCAGGTTTATTTTATGGCGAGCGGACCAACCTGTCGGTAATGGAGTACTGGCGTTGGTGGGTCGTGCATCTGTGGGTAGAGGGATTCTTCGAAGTTTTTGCGACCACCGCCTTGGCGTTCATCTTCTCCAGCATGGGTCTGGTGTCCTCGAGGATGGCTACCACTGCCAGTTTGGCGTCAGCCTCGCTGTTCATGCTGGGTGGGGTACCTGGGACCTTTCATCACATCTATTTTTCCGGCACCACCACACCGGTCATGGCCGTGGGCGCGATGTTCAGCGCGCTGGAAGTCGTTCCGCTGATCGTGCTCGGTCACGAAGCGTGGGAGCACTGGCAATTGAAGTCTCGTGCCGTGTGGATGGAGCGAGTGCGCTGGCCGCTGATGTTCTTCGTGACCGTTGCGTTTTGGAACATGCTCGGCGCCGGTGTCTTCGGCTTCATGATAAATCCGCCGCTTTCCTTGTATTACATCCAGGGGCTGAACACCACGGCGGTACATGCCCATGCTGCACTGTTTGGTGTATACGGTTTTTTGGCGCTTGGGTTCGTCCTGTTGGTGCTGCGTTACATTCGGCCGGATCTTGAGTTCAACGAGCGTCTCATGAAGACAGCTTTCTGGTGTCTCAATGCAGGCTTGGCGTTAATGATCGGTGCAAGCCTGTTGCCGATCGGGCTGATTCAGTTTTATGCAAGCGTCAGTCAGGGCCTTTGGTATGCACGAAGCGAGGCGTTTATGCAGCAAGACATCTTGCAGCTGCTGCGCTGGATTCGCACTTTCGGCGACGTGGTTTTTATCATCGGTGTGTTAGCCGTTTCCTGGCAGGTCGTTAGCGGTGTATTCGGGATTCGATCCCGATTGACCAGGGCTCAGTCATTGAGCTATTGACGGGTAGATTCGCGTCAGGTCAAGGGGCCCGCTTTGGCGGGCCTATTCCATACCAAGCGGATTACAGGAACGCTCATGGTTTCAGCGGGCTGCACTGTTTATCAGGTGGCACGGCGGCAAGTGCCGTCGGCGCTGGAGCGATGAGCAAGGGACGCCGTTATTTCACTTCGTCATGCCAATGCTGAAAACGGATTGGCTACTGATTTCCACGAGACTCAGTGCACCGTCGGAAAAGGAGCAGCCCGTGTCCACATAGACGACGTTACCGAGGCGCGTGACGGTAGGAACGGTTGAATGACCGACATAGAGGTCATGGATGCCCTTGATTGGCGTCGGGTCCTGCTGTTCGATCCTGTCCCGGGCATACAAGGCTTCCGCCAAGGCTTGTTGTTGAAGCTGCTTTCCGAGTTTCCCGGTAATGGCGTCCTTCGCACCTTGCCAATCATTATTCAGCCCGAAAAGCGGCGCTTGGGCATGTACGATCCCAATCGTTCCATTAGCCGATAAGTCGATTTCGATAATGAGTGGAAGTTCTTGAAGGGCTTCCAGAAGTTGGTCTTGGAAGGCCGGGCTCAACTCATAGAGCCAGGCTCCGCCGTTGCGGATGTGCCGGGGTTTGTCTCCGTGGCCGCAGATGCCGTCGATCACCATTTGCTCATGGTTGCCGCGTACCGCGTGAAACCAGGGTTTTCCGAGCCAATTCAATACGTCCTCGGAGTCTGGACCGCGATCGATGAGGTCGCCCACGGAAAAAATCCGGTCTATTTCGGTATTGAATTCGAGGTTGTCCAAGGCCTTCGCCAAAAGTTTGAAATGCCCATGGATGTCGCCCACGACAAAGTCTCGGCCTTGCTCGTTTGGTGGAAAGGAGGCAGTCCGGTACATACAGAGGCTTTCGGCAGGGTTGGCTGGCACGGAATGTATCACTTAAGCGAGGGGGCGCAGATAACTTATGGTCGGGATTGTATCGGCTGTCCAATACACTTCTTGAAAACCGTTTCCATAGGCTCGAGTACGCAGTGATAGGCCGCGATATTGGCGCTGATCCATTCGTCTTTTTCGATGCCCCACCAACTGATTTCGAACCCGGCGTTCATGATGAGGTGCTCGAACAGGATGCGCTGGGCGCGGCCATTGCCTTCGCGGAAAGGGTGAATGATATTGATATCGGAATAGGCGTCTGCCACGGCGACTATCAGTTCATCCCGGCTCGTCTCTTCGAACCAGTTCGCCGCTGCCATCCTGGCAAAGATTTTGGTGGCTTCCTTTTCCATGTATTCCGGTTGGCAAAAGCGCGTGTCTTGCTTGGCCATGCCGACGGTCCGCAACTGTCCGGCCCATTCGAACAAGTCCGCGAACAATGCATGATGAATATTCTGGAGGTAAGCCAGGCTGTAAGGAGGAGGAGTGAACTCAACGTTGCTTGCCGCGATGGCCGAGAGCTGTTGCTCGGCTTCGCCCAGGGTGGGTTCGTCGCGAATATCGAGTTTGTTGCGCAGGACCGTGGAGCGGGGATAACAGTAGGCGTCCTCGCCGACGCCATATTTGTCGGGCATCAGGCTCGGGTCTTGGTGAAGGTTTTCAAGACATCTTCACGGGAAGGCAGCTTGCGTTCGCCGTCCTCGAAAGACACGTTGAAACCTTCCAGGCGCAGGCTGGCCGCGTAGTTGGACCTGCGCGTCCTGGCCGCGTAGGCCTTTTTTGTTTCAAGGCTGACAGTGCCCATGGGGTTGGACCTCGAATCGCGTGAATGACCGGATTATAGCCCATCCATCAGTCACTATCTGCTCGTTGGCTGGATTGACCAGCGGAGCTTGCATCGCGGCCAATCTCCAAATGCTGTGCATGTATACAGTATTTGAGATTTTTCCATGGAGCTTATCGCCAAGCTCGGCATTCTTGCCGACGCCGCCAAATATGACGCGTCCTGTGCCAGCAGTGGCGCTCCCAAGCGCAGTTCGCGTGGTCGGGACGGGCTTGGGGCCACGGATGGCAGGGGGATCTGCCATAGCTACACGCCGGATGGGCGCTGTGTATCGCTGCTCAAGGTGTTGCTGACCAATTTTTGCCTGTACGACTGCCAGTATTGCGTCAACCGTCGCTCGAGCAACGTGCCGAGGGCGCGTTTCACACCCGAAGAAGTGGTCCGGCTGACCCTGGATTTCTACCGTCGCAATTGCATCAGCGGTCTGTTCCTGAGCTCCGGCATCATTCGCTCGGCCGACTACACCATGGAGCAACTGGTCCGGGTGGCGCGGTTGCTGCGCGAGGAGCATCACTTTCGAGGCTACATCCATCTCAAGACCATTCCCGACGCCGATCCGCTATTGATCGAGGAGGCAGGGCGGCTGGCGGATCGCCTGAGCGTGAATATCGAATTGTCCTCCGAAGTGAGCCTCAAGCGCCTGGCGCCGGAAAAGCAATTGACGACCATTCGCCAGGCCATGGGCACCATCCACGACGGGCAACAGGCAGTGGCCGGCGAACCACGGGCGCCTCGCTTTGCCCCGGCCGGGCAGAGCACCCAGGTGATCGTCGGGGCGGATGCCACCGATGACCACGCCATCCTCAGCAATGCCGAGTCGCTCTATCAGGGCTACGGCTTGCGACGAGTCTATTACTCTGCCTTCAGCCCGATCCCCGAAAGCCCCGCCAGCGTGCCACTCGCCGCGCCACCCTTGCTGCGTGAGCACCGGCTCTACCAAGCCGACTTCCTTATGCGTGGCTATGGCTACAAGGCGGGCGAGCTGTTGACTACGTCCAGCAACCTGGACCTGGACATCGACCCCAAGCTGGCCTGGGCATTGGCCAATCGCGATGTGTTTCCACTCGACCTCAACCGCGCCGAGCCGGCCTTGCTCGCGCGTATTCCCGGCATCGGCCTGCGCAGCGTGCAACGCCTGGTGGCACTGCGCAGGGAGCGGAGGATTCGCTACGACGACTTGGTGCAGTTGCGTTGCGTGTTGGAAAAGGCCCGTCCGTTCATTGTGACCAGCGATTACCGGCCTGCTGACGGCCAGGTGCGCAGCGGCTTGCTCCGAGCACGCTTGCGCGATCCGCAGCGGCGATCCGCAGCGGCCCGTGCAAATGGGGCTGTGGGCATGATTGCACTGGATTGCGACGACGATTTCAGCACCTGGCGTAATCAGGCCAGAACGCTGTTGGGCCACGGAATCGACCCCAGCGACGTGACCTGGGCCCAGGGCCCCATGGCTGACCTGCTGGCAGTGCCGGCGCCACTGCCGCAAGGCCCGGGACCGTTCCAGACGCGCGTCCCGGCGGGGTTGTTGGGTCAATTGGAACAGGCCAGCCGCTACCAGGGCGAACAACGCTGGAACCTGTTGTACGAAGTGCTCTGGCGCGTCGCCCATGGTGATCGCACCGCCATGCTCGCCGGTGATCGATTGGGCAGCGAACTGCAACGGCGCATCAAACAGGTCAGTCGCGAAGCCCATCACCTTCACGCGTTCGTGCGTTTCATACCGCTACCGCCAGCGGTCGCCGAACAACTGCAACTGGACCTCGTGGCTTTCCACCAGCCGGCCCACGACATCCTTGAAAGCGCGGGCGGGCATTTTGCCGAGCGATTGGGCCGGCAACGCTGGCTGATCGCAACGCCCCGCGATGGCATTCGTTTCGATGGGCATTCGCTGGACTACCAACGCCGTTGCCCCGAGCAATGGCAACAATGGGCTCGTCATGCCGAAGACCCCGGCGCGGAACTGTGGCGCACTTATTACCGACACATCTTCAACCCGGCGAGGCTCAACCCTACAGCGTTGCGCCAGCATATGCCGGGGCGGTTCTGGAAGCATTTGCCGGAAGGGGATTTGATTCCGCAGTTGGTGGGGCAGGCGCGGCAGGGGAAGCAGAGGGATGGGCAGGCGTTGGAGGTGGGGGAGAAGGTAGGGAAGCGGATAATTGTGGGCAGCTAGGCAGAGGCGCTGGATTGAAACAGTGCCTCTAAATGGATTCCGATTTCTCACGTCATACCGATGCCTTGGCTTTGCCGGGCTTAGGTGCATCCGCGTCGCTCCCGGCCGACAATGCGCCAATCGCCCAGCACGTTAGGCTTACAGGCACAACTGCTCGCGTCTTGATGCAGTCGGCAACCTTGCAAGGGGCGCCCCTCGAAGCTGGATAAATCGACGGACCCGTGGCGAGGGAGCTTGCTCCCGCTGGGTCGCGAAGCGGCCCCAAAACCAGCGAATTCCAAATGTCCGATACACCGCACCCGCCGATTCACGACTGCTTCGCAGCCGAGCGGGAGCAAGCGCCCTCGCCACGGGTTTTTCGACGTCCTTTAGCGAGCGGTAACGCCCCTGATCAAGATTTACCCGTGCAAATCTTCACCGGTAAGATGCCGATCCCTGACGGCCCGGCAGCGCTGGCCAACGCCCGTAAGCTGATCGAATTCGCCGATAAGGTGCGAGTGTTCGGGATTACATGGCGCAGTACTACCAGGCGGTCTCAGGCGGGTGAGCGCAACGACGCGCCCTCCAGTGTTTTCCAGAGCTTGCGCATCGTCGGATTGCGATTGGCGTTCGTGCAGTACGATCGAATCTCCAATCGTGTGCTCCATTGTTCATCGCCGGCCCTCACCAGCAGCCCTCGCGCCAGCTCATCGGCCACTGCGCTTTGCGGCAGCCACGCCACGCCGTAGCCCTCGACCGCCATGCGCATCAGCAGCATGGCCATGTCGGCCTCGTAGCAGCGCTCCAGCGCCGTCGGCGTCGGGCCGTTCTTGATGACGATGTCGGCGACGCGCCCCAAGAACGTAGTGGCCGTGTAGGCAAGGTACGGCACCGCCTTGCCGGAGCGGCCTGACAATGGGAACAAGGGTTCGCCTTTGCGGTTCGGTGCACAGAGTGGAATGAATGCGTCATGCCCGAGGGTCAGGCTGCCGAAACGCTCGGCATCCATCAGGATGGGGGCCAGCGGGTGGTGATAGACCATCATTAAGTCGCAACTGCCTTCCTCCAGGGCAATCACGGCGTCATGGATATTGGCGGCAACCACTCGGGCATTGAACTGTTCGTTATGTTGCTGGAATTGTGCGAGCCACTTGGGCAGGAAGGTCATCGACAGGCTGTGACCCGCGGTGATCTGGATCGATCGCCCCGGCATCCGCTCCACATCGCGCAGGGTCGAACGCAACCTCAACAGCCCGGCGAGCGCCTCTCTGCTCTCATCGCAAAAAGTGATCCCCGCCGCGGTCAACTGGACCGGATAAGTGCCACGGTCCACCAGCTTGACGCCCACCCACTCTTCAAGCGAGCGAATACGCCGCGATAAAGCCGATTGCGTCACGCAGCGGACTTCCGCTGCCCGGGAGAAGTTTTTCCATTCGGCGATCGCCAGGAGGTCGTCCAGCCATTTGAGTTGCATCCAGGAATCCTCGTCGTGAAGGGATCATTCTAGGGGCCAATCCCCCGGCCCGTAGCGCCAAAGACGGAACTATTCCGAAAATGCATGAGGCTGGCCGGATTACTCATCATCCCGTTCGATGCTCTCCCTAGAATTGTTCTCGTAGCGCTGACTTCTCGCAGCTTCAGGCGAGTCAGCGTGACCTGCCAAGTAATAAAAATCCAAGAACTACTTGAGGACAGCACCGTGAAGAAGAACAAGCTCCCGCGTCGAATTGCCATGGGCATCGCCCTGGGCGTGCTGGTGGGTTGGGCGTGTCACCATTTCGCAGGGAGCGAGCAAAGTGCCAAGGAGATCGCCGCCTACTTCTCGATGGTCACCGACATTTTCCTGCGCATGATCAAAATGATCATCGCCCCATTGGTGTTCGCGACGCTGGTGGGGGGCATCGCCAGCATGGGCAATTCCCGTTCGGTAGGCCGGATTGGCGCTCGGGCAATGGCTTGGTTTGTCACGGCGTCGGTCGTGTCGCTATTGATTGGAATGGGGCTGGTCAACCTGTTTCAGCCTGGCGCCGGGTTGAACATGGAAGTCGCCCAGCAGGCGTCCGCAGCCGTGCCCGTCAACACCGGGGATTTCAGTCTCAAGGCGTTTATCGGCCATGTCTTTCCTCGAAGCATCGCCGAGGCAATGGCCAATAACGAGATCCTGCAAATTGTGGTTTTCTCGCTGTTCTTCGGCTTCGCGCTGGCAGGCGTCAAGCGCGCCGGTCATACGCGCATCACCGATTCCATCGAAGAACTGGCGAAGGTGATGTTCAAAATCACCGACTACGTGATGGCCTTTGCACCGGTTGGTGTGTTCGCCGCCATCGCTTCGGCCATCACCACCCAGGGCCTGGGCTTGCTGGCGGATTATGGCAAGCTCATCGCCGAGTTCTACTTGGGCATCCTAATCCTCTGGGCGTTGCTGTTCGGTGCCGGATACGTGTTCCTTGGACGTTCGGTTTTTCATTTGGGCAAGCTGATCCGGGAGCCGATCCTGTTGGCCTTTTCCACCGCGAGCAGCGAATCTGCCTACCCGAAAACCATCGAGGCGCTGGAGAAGTTTGGCGCGCCCAAACGCGTCTCCAGCTTCGTGCTGCCCCTGGGGTATTCGTTCAACCTCGACGGCTCGATGATGTATCAAGCGTTCGCCATCCTGTTCATTGCCCAGGCCTACAACATTGACCTGAGTTTCACTCAGCAGATGCTGATTCTTCTGACACTGATGATCACCAGCAAGGGCATGGCCGGCGTGGCCCGGGCATCGGTCGTGGTGGTCGCGGCGACGTTGCCGATGTTCAACCTTCCCGAGGCGGGGCTGTTGCTGATCATTGGCGTCGACCAATTCCTGGACATGGCGCGCACGGCGACCAATGTGGTGGGTAACAGCATTGCAACGGCCGTTGTGGCCAAGGCCGAGCCATACGAAGAGCACGCCGAGGAAGACGGCGAACCGTCGGCCGTCCGGTCTCGCGCCGAAGCGGCTCCCGGAACGGTCCCCGAAGCGGTCCCGGTTGTTTGAGGAGAAACGATATGAAGGCCAAGGGCAAGTTGACCCGCGACGCATCTATCGTCTGCAAATTGGGTATCGTCGGTGGCCTGGGGTCGCTGGCCGGCGGTGACCTGTTCTACAAACTGGTCAAGTCCAGGGCGGTGATCGAAGACCAGGGCCGCTATCACTTCCTGTTTGAACAGCATCCGTTCAAGGACGTGCTGCTGCCCTTGGACGCAGGCGCGAGCATGACGTCGCGCAAGTTCTACGTGTTCCAAGTGTGCAAGGCCTTCGAGGCGAACGGCCTGGATGCGGTGCTGCTGCCATGCTTCGCCAGCCAGACCTTTCGCGCGGAAATCGAAGCTGAACTGGGCATTACGGTGCTGGACATGATGGCGGCCCTGAATCGGCACATCCGCCGTAGCGTCACTGTCGGCGCAACGTTGGGCGTGATCGCTTCCGACTTCGTTCGCCATTGTGGCCTGTTCGAAGGGCACTTTGGCGACGAGTACCGGATTGTCTACCCCGACGCCGAGTCGCAGGCGAGCGTGATGGACGCGATGTACGGCCTCGACGGTATCAAGGACGGCCACTTCGATGGCCCGCCGCTCGAGGCGGTCCACCAAGCCTGCCTTTCGTTGCGAGCCCAGGGCGCAACGATAATCGTCCCCGGCATGACCGAACTTTCTCTGATCTGTGCGCGTTTGCAGGATCGTGGGCTGACGGTCCTGGACATCAACCAGATCTATGCGGATTTCGCGACGACGGACCCGCAACGTCCCCATCGCCCAGGATTCAAGCTCGGTATCGTCGGCGGTGTCGGGCCCGCCGCCACGGTGGACTTCATGGCCAAGGTGGTCGCCAATACGCCCGCCGACAAGGACCAGGACCACATCAAGCTGGTGGTCGAGCAGAACCCGCAGATCCCCGACCGCACGGCCAGCCTGCTACGCGATGAGGCGGACCCGACGATGGCGCTGTACGCCACCTGCAAACGCCTCGAAAGTGCGGGCGCCGACGCCATCGCAATTCCGTGCAATACGGCCCACGCATTCGTCGAACGCATCCAGGCGCATCTGACGGTGCCGATCGTGAACATGCTGGCCGAGACGGTCGAGTGGATCGTGAACGCGTACGGTTCCGGCAAGGCAGTCGGTCTGCTGGCGACGTCCGGTACCTTGCAGAGCCAGGTCTATCATCAGGCGGCCAGCCGCGCCGGGCTGGCAATCGTTACGCCCGGTGTCGACTATCAGGCCATGGTGATGGACGCCATCTACGGGCCGCGAGGCATCAAGGCCGGTTTCACCGAGGGGCTTTGCCGGGAGCAGCTATTGCTGGCGGCTGAGCACTTGTGTGAACTGGGGGCGCAGGTGTTGATTCTTGGCTGTACGGAGTTGCCGTTGGTGTTGAGGCATTGCGAGGCGTTCGATATCAACGGGCATCAGGTGGCGCTTGTCGACCCCACTCTGATCCTTGCACGCAAGTGTATTGCGCTGGCGGGCCAGGTTGAGGGCTCCTCGACCCAATGGAGCCGGGCACCGCGAATCAGTCAGCGTTCATGACATTCGCCGGCCTGCGCAACGCCGCAATGTCCCGCTTCGGCGACGCGCCGAACAAACGGCTGTATTCGCGGCTGAACTGCGAAGGGCTTTCATAGCCGACCTGGTAGGCGGCGCTCGCCACGTCCAGGTGCTCGTTGAGCATCAAGCGCTTCGCTTCGTTCAACCGCAGCCACTTCTGGTATTGCAGCGGGCTCATCGCCGTGAGCTGGCGGAAGTGATGGTGGAAGGTCGGGGCGCTCATCTGCACGCGCGCCGCGAGGTCGTCCACGCGAACGGGCCCGGTGTAGTTGAGTTTCAACCAGTCGATGGCCTTGGCGATCCGGTAACCCTGGCTGTCGACGGAGGCAATCTGCCTCAGCCGCGCGGCCTGGTCGCTCATCAACAGTCGATAGTGGATCTCCCGCTGGATCAGGGGGGCCAGCACGGGGATCGCTTCGGGTTCATCGAGCAGCGCCAGCAGACGTACGAACGGCTCGAGGAAATCCGCTGACGCCGTGCCGATACTCGCGCCAATCCCGACGGGGCGCTCGACACTGGGCGCCACGCCACCCTGGGCGACCAGATCGGCGACCATGCGCAAGTCAAGCCGCATGACCAGGCCGAGGCATGGCTGCCCGGGGCTGGCCGTCAGCACTTCGGAGTTGGCGGGCATGTCCAGTGACGTCATCAGGAAGCGTGTGGTGTCGTACCCGTACGCCTGGCCGCCGATCCACACCTGCTTCATCCCTTGGGCGACGAGGACGATGCTGGGCTCGATCATGCAGATCATGGGCGGGGCAGGGGCGTCGCGACGGAAAAAGCACAGGCCCGCGATTGACGTTTCAAAGTCGCCCGCGCCTGCCGTCCGGGTGCCGATGAGTTTTGCGAGCCGGTCTTGTGGCGATCTGCCTTGGATGGTCATGTCGATTCTGTCTGGGTTGATAGCTATGGGCAGGACATTAACCCGCCAAGCGAAGCGTTGCCTATGCGTGACCAGCGGGTTCACAGGATCGGGCAAGAACTCCAGCGAAATGTTCTACCGACCGTCGATACCCATTCGAGAAAATACCCGTCGGATTCAGTTCATGGCGCCATCGTCGCCGTCGCGAGCAAGCTTGCTCCCACGAGGGCTTTCGAGCGCTCCAGAAGTTTCAGGATTGTTATGACCCCTATCTCATCGCTAGAACCACAGGACCCACCTGCATGGGGCGCGGTGCTTGCCATGTCGCTGGCTGCCTTTGCCCTTGTTGCGTCCGAATTCATGCCCGTCAGCTTGCTGACGCCGGTGGCGACGGACCTCCGGATCACTGAAGGGCAGGCCGGCCAGGGCATCGCCGTCTCGGGTGCCTTCGCCCTGGTCACCAGCCTGTTCATCGCGCCGATCGCGGCCCGGGTCGAGCGCAAGTGGCTGCTCTCGGCACTGACGCTGTTGATGATTTTGTCCGGCACGGTGGCGGCACTCGCGCCCAGTTACCTGATTTTCATGGTCGGTCGCGCGCTGATTGGCGTGGCGATTGGCGGCTTCTGGTCGCTGTCGGCGGCCACGGCCATGCGGCTGGTGCCGGAAGATAAAGTCCCTCGCGCCTTGGCCATCGTCAACGGTGGCAACGCCCTGGCGACAGTGGTCGCGGCGCCGCTGGGCAGCTTTCTGGGGGCGATCATTGGCTGGCGTGGCGCGTTTTTCTGCATCGTACCGGTCGCCGCACTCGCCCTGGCGTGGTTGCTGTTGAGCCTGCCCTCGATGCCCACCCAGGCGAAGCGCGGCGCAGGGAATCCTTTCAAGCTCATGACCCGGGCGCCGGTGGCGTTGGGCATGCTGGCGGTCAGCACGTTCTTCATGGGCCAGTTCATGTTGTTCACCTATTTGCGGCCGTTCCTGGAAACCGTGACGCAGGTGGGTGTCTCGCTGCTTTCGCTGATGTTGTTGGCGATCGGCCTGGCGGGTTTGCTTGGCACGTTCCTGATCGGCGCGTTCTTGAAGAACGGCCTGTATCGCACGCTCATTGTCATCCCGCTGTTGATGGCCGTGATCGCCCTCGCGCTGGTGGGGTTCGGTAGTTCCGCGTCGGTCACGGCTGTGCTGCTCGGCCTCTGGGGCCTGGTGGCCACGGCGGCGCCTGTGGGGTGGTGGACTTGGCTGGCCAGAACGTTGCCGGACGATGCCGAGGCCGGAGGCGGTTTGATGGTTGCGATCGTCCAGCTCGCCATCGCCTCGGGGGCCACGGTGGGCGGCGTTCTGTTTGACTCAAGCGGTTATCGCGCGACCTTTGAGACCAGCGCGGCCGTATTGGTTGTTGCCGCTGTCTTGACGATCCTGGCTGCTCGCGCGGCGGCTCGACAATCCTCGCGGACATCGCGCGCCAGGATATACGGCACGGTGGGTTGAGAGGCACCGTTGGGCGCCTGCGGTTGGTGGCACATTGATATCTTGGTAAGCTCCAGGCTGGTTACCTACCGAGTTGGTTAGTTGTGTCTACTGAAAGAATCCAGCCCTTGGAGCAAGCCCTCCTGGCAGTCATCGCCGCTGCGGGAAAAATGGGCATCAGTTGCGATGAGTTATGCGCGCATGCGGTCGGCGGGCTCGTGTCGGAGCAATACTGGGCTTGGGCGGATGCCCAACATGCCGGGCGCGCCGCCGATGAGATCGACAATGCCTTGGCGATCCTCGTTGGCAGGCAAGCAGGGACGCCGACCAAAAGCGGGCCCGACGTGACATTCGAATCGGCTCCAAACTAAGAGCGGGCGACTCGTTGAGTCGCCCGCTTTCTTTTCATAGGCCCAAGCCTTCCTCGATGATCGAGAGGAAATCATCTTCATCCAATGTGACGGGTTCGGGCCGTGGTTGTCCGGTTGGCTGTAGATGCCAGCGCGACTCGCCATGTTCGCCCACCGTCCGCAGGATGCAGCGCTGCATGCCTTTGAGGTGGATTTCGATGCACCCTTCGGCGCCGGGGGAGAAGCGGGCGATCGGATCAAGCGAGATGCGGTGGTGATTTCCTTCGATGACCAATTGATCAATGGCGTAGTTATACGTCGATCCGCTGGAATGACGCTCGAATACATGGGTGGGGTTACGCCGGATAACCAGGCCCGCCTCACAGACCGGCGCCAGCCAGGTTTCAAGCTGGCGATACAGCTCGTACACCTGGCCAGGCCAATGTTCGATCGCCAGGTCGGCGCAGTTGTCGGTGTCGGCCGGTGTGCGTTGGGCCTGCCTCAGCTTCGCCGCGAGTTCGTCTGCCTTGCTCATGTCGATTCCCTGTCGTGGTGATGGGTTGAGCTTAGCTGAAGGGGCGGGGTGGTCAGTTGCGCTGGGTCATGGGCGATCTTATTTGCTCGCAACGCGTTGGTTAGGAACGTTGCGTTCCTGCGAGTTGCCGGCTGGCTGACGCTTCCCTTGGACGATCTTATCCATTTGCTTCACGCTTTCCATCAGCTCATCGAAAAATTTGCTCACGGTTATCTCCGGGGATTGATGACCATTCCCGTTGTTTTGTGTTGGTCGCTCGTCAGCTCTGCTGCTCATAGTTGATATTCGCCATTGGCTTACCGGCGGACAAGGCTATCCGACGTGACTCCCACCTTCACCCCATGACTTGTAACGTAATCCTCCAATCCCTTTGCGGGCGGCTAATGTTGCGCCCGAAGTGACGGAGCCATTTGTCCGGAGTTCGCGTCATTTCCTCTGGTTAACTGCTCAGGCATCTCCGGCAACGAAGCCACATGCACGGCCCGGGACGGCATGGCGAAGCGCACGCCGATTCTGGCGAATTCATCCATCATCCCCAGGTTGATGGCTTGCTGGATGTCCATGTAGACGTTGTAGCTGGGGTCCAGGACGATGTAGACCGTTTCGAATTCCAGCGTGCTTTCACCGAAACCGCGAAAGTGCGCGCGGTCGAAGCGGGTTTTTTCCTGGGCCTTGATGATCTTTTCGACGATGACAGGCACTTGGCGAAGCTGTTCGGTCGAGCATTCCTGAGGCAGGGCGAACTCAAAGACGATGCGGCGTTCCTGCAGCCGTTTGTAGTTCTGGATGGTGGTGCTGATCATCCCGGCGTTGGCCATGACGATCTGCTCGCCGCCCAGGCTGCGGATGCGTGTGGTCTTCAGGCCGACATGCTCCACGGTACCGGCCAGCGAGCCGACGACAATGAAGTCACCCACTTCGAACGGTTTGTCCACGGCAATCGACAGCGAGGCGAACAGGTCGCCAAGGATGTTCTGTACGGCGAGCGCAACGGCGATGCCGCCGACACCGAGGCTGGCAATGAACGCCGTGATGTTCACGCCGAGGTTGGAGAGCATGGCCAGCAGCACCACCGCCCACAGGAACACTTTCGCGCCCCAGAGGCTCAAGGTGGCCAGGGCACTTTTCTGATGGATATCGCTGTGGCTGTGCCGCGCGAAATAGTGCATCAGCGCCAGGGCGATCGCCCGGTTCGCCCACAGTCCCACCTGCAAGGCCGCGACCACGAACCAGAGGCTGCTGACCCGTCCGAGCCAGCGTTCTGGCAGATCCAGCACACCGATACCTATGAGGATCGAGGCCAGCAGCAACAAGGTGTTGCTGGTGCTGGACAGCACCTCGACGGCGATATGGCTGATGTAGGCGTCGGGCTTCTGCGCCCGGGCCCGCACGTTTTTCAATAGGAAGCCGATACCGGCCCTGGCGACGATGAAACTCAGCGTCATCACGCTGAGGGCCAGTAACCAATTGGCGATGGAAATGCCGAGCAGTTGGGTGTCGGTAAAAATTTCGAGGGAGCTTGAATCCATTGGCGGGTCACCTGTGCCATTGCTGTTCAGGTTGTGCCCAGGCCGATTCGTTGCGAAGGCACGGGCCGGGCCATGAACTTTGTTAGTTCAGATGAGACGGGTGCCGTTCAAATTTATTACCGGACCGATTGCGAGCCTTTGAGTAAGCAGCGTAGCTTTACCCAAACACTAAGAGGGCCCTCGTCTTGCTCATGACAGTATTGAACAAAGAACAACTAGAGCCTTTGCGGGAGGCTCTTGTCCGGGCTCGTCTCCCGGTAGATGACCTGGACCATCCGGGCCGCTGTTTTTTCACGTTTAGTCTACAAGGCATCGATATGGCATTCGGTGGAATCGAGGGGGAGCGCGCCGATCGGCTGCTGCGCTCTCTGGTCGTCCTGGATGGCCATCGCGGACGTGGCATCGGCGCGACAGTGCTGGCGACGCTTGAGGCGTTTGCAAAACGCGAGGGGGTGGTGCGGCTTCACTTGCTGACCGACACCGCCACAGCCTTTTTTGTGGGGCAGGGATATCGGGTGCGAGACCGCTCCCTGGCGCCTGCTTCAATCAGTGCTACGGCTCAATTCCGGACCCTGTGTCCAGCCACGGCGGCTTATCTGAGCAAGCGCCTTGCCTGATGCATCAGGTTTACCGTCAACCCGGCCAGGTCGCCAGGTATCGGGCCTCGGTTGAGTGCGGCAGTTCAGAACTCGAAGGCCGCTTGCGTTAGGGGTGTTACATATTTCAGATGGCCCCCGAGACGGTTTGCTTGTAAAAAATCCTCCGTTGAATGCTGAGATCAAATTGAAATGATCACGGGCCGGACTCTGATTCCAGCCAGTAGCACATCTACCCAAGGAGGGGTTATGAAACAACGTTTTCCTATCATCATGCTGTTCATCCTGTCGCTGGGCTTCATCAGCACAGGCAACGCCCGCGAGCCGCGCGGCGCCGGAGTCGAGCCGGTTGCAGGGGTATTCGACTATTACGTACTGTCGCTGTCCTGGTCACCTACCTTCTGCCTTACCCATCAGAACGACTCGCAATGCTCCGGCAAAGGCTACGGTTTTGTCCTGCACGGTCTCTGGCCGCAATATGCCAAGGGTGGCTGGCCACAATCGTGTTCGACCGAGATGCCCTTGACCGCTGCCGAGCGCGAGAAGGGCTTGACGCTATTTCCTACCCGCAAACTGCTGGAACATGAGTGGTCCAAGCACGGCACCTGCAGCGGCCTCGGTGCCATGGGTTACCTAGACGCTTCCGACCGGGCGCTTGGAGCAGTGAAGATTCCGACGCCATTGCAACCTTTCACTTCCTCTCATTATTTTGAAGCCGATGAAATCATCCGGCTGTTTCGCCAAAGCAATCCTGGTATCGAGGCCGATGGTGTCGCCGTGATTTGCCGTGGTCCGCAGCTATCGGAAGTGCGGGTGTGCATGGACAAGGACTTGGCATTTACCGCCTGTGGCAAAGGCGTCAAGACTCAATGCAGGGCCGGCGAAATCCGGGTCCCCCCGGTTCGCTGAGCGCATTTTCCGACACAGAGGCGGTATGTCCCGCCAAAGGCATGTTCAATGAGCTTTTGAAGGGCATATCGGCCAGAAAATACCGGGGTTTTTGGATCCATCTGGCCATCCATCGACTTCCTCCTAAAGGCAAATTGCCGGCCCCCAAGCGGTACGCTAAGCTCCCGATTATTGGGGGCTTTTGAGCGATTCGCTCATGTTTTGCCCTCCCCAGGATTTTCGCTTGCCTATCCCCATCCATGATCCGAACCATGCGCCCGGCGGCGCCTTGAAACGCCTGCCGTTGCTCAAGGCTGCGGTGACGTTCATCGCTGCCGTGTGCCTGTGCCTTTGTGCTTTGCTCTATTTGCAATTGGAGCAGTCCCGTCGTCATGACCTGGACTCGGCGCGTATCGCCTCGGCCAACCTCACCCGGGCCATGGCCCAACAGGCCCAGGACACGTTCGTACAGGCCGACCTCGTGCTGGCCAGCCTGGCGGACTGGATCCAGAACGACGGGTTCGGCCCGTCGACACGACCGCGCCTGCAGCAGACCTTCGCCCGGCGGGTGCAGTCGCTGGAGCAATTGCATGGCCTGTTCCTGTTCGACAAGAACGGCCAGTGGGTCATCACGTCCTTTGCGAGCCTGCACCGGGGCGCGGGGATCGCGGATCGTGATTATTTCAAGTTTCACCAGCAGAACGCCTCGCTGATCGCCCATGTCGGCCCGGCGATCCGGAGTCGACAAAACGGTGATTGGATCATCCCGGTTTCCCGCCGATTGAATGACGCCAAAGGCAATTTCCAGGGCGTGCTGATGGCCGGCATCAAGATGTCGTATTTCGATCATTTCTTCAGGAGTTTCAATCTCGACGCCAAAGGTGAAATGGCCCTGGCGCTGTCCGACGGGACGTTGCTGGCGCGCCGGCCGTTCGACGAAGGCCTGATCGGCCAACCGCTGGCCGAGGAGCACATCTATAAGCATGAGCCGTCGAACGCCGGAGCCGGCGATGCGATCATTCGCAGCGCCCCCGACGGCGTTGTCAGGCTTTATGCGCACCAGCACTTGCAGGCTTATCCGCTGGTGGTGACCGCGGCGATGTCCGAGGAGGCGATCCTGGCGGGGTGGTACGACACGGCTTTTCAATCCAGCCTCATCGTTGCCTTGGTGGTGTTGGGTATCTGTTTGTTCGGCTGGGTATTCGTGCGTCAGGTGCGCAACAGCGAGCGGATCGAGGCGGACCTGCGCAAGGCCCAGGAGGCGTTGGAACTGATCGCCACCCACGACAGCCTGACCGGGCTGGCGAACCGACGGTTGTTCGAGCGGGCGCTGGACATCGAATTTGGCCGAGGCGCCCGTCAGCGCAGCCCCTTGAGCCTGATCATGCTCGACATCGATTTTTTCAAGCGCTACAACGACACCTACGGGCACGTTGCTGGCGACCACTGCCTGGCTGAGGTGGCGAGGGTGCTAAAGGGTTGCTGCCACCGCAAGGCCGACCTGGCGGTGCGTTTTGGCGGTGAAGAATTCGCGGTCCTGCTGCCCGATACGAGCCTGCAAGGGGCCATGGCATTGGCCGAGCAGATCCGTCGCAGCGTCATCGACAAAAACATCATTCATTCGGGTTCTCCCACCGGCTACCTGACGGTGAGCCTGGGCTGTCATGCCTTCGTGCCCAGCAGCCTGGATAGCATCGAAGTCTTCATCCAACGAGCTGACGCGGCGCTGTACCAGGCCAAGCACGGCGGGCGGAACCGCGTCGCGGCGCTGTCGATGGAAGATGGGCTCTGTGCGTTGGAGCGCTCTGACCGTTGATAACGGTTGGAATCATCGGTCACGGACAGCGGTCCATTGCACAACACTTCCTACACATGGCGCGTAGGCCCTTTCGGCAAATCCTGTGGGTTCGTCAATAGGCGCGGGTTGGCTGCTAAGGTTAAAAAACCGAGGGTCGATTGCGATTCATGTTGTGAAGCTTGCACGGCGAAGCCAGCGCCGAAAGGACAGGAGCAGGTCGATGGATACCACTGCCGATACCCCTTCTGACGTCACCCGACATGCGCCGATTACCCTGCGCCTGGTCGCAGGCCTTGGCGTGTTGTTTGTCGCGGGTGTCATGGTGGCCATCGCCGTGTTGTTCAACATCGCGCAGAAGCTGGACGCGGAGGACGTGCGCAAGACGCATTTCTATATCGAACGCGCCCTCGATAATCGGATCACGGCGTCGAAAAACTACATCACCAGCTACGCCTTCTGGACCACGGCGTATGAGCACCTCAATGGCGAAGTCGATGTGCAGTGGGCCTATGCCGAACAGAACATGGGCAAGACCCTGTTCACCAACGATGAGTACGACGGTGTGTTCGTGATTGATCGCGAGCGCACCAAGTATGCGGTGGTACGCGGACAGAATATCCAGGCTGAGGCGACGGCGTATCTCGACACGCCATTGGCGGACCTGGTGGATCAACTCCAGGCTCAGGCCGACCTGACGATGCCGTTGATCCGCTACACGCTGTTCGACGGCTGGCCGGCCATTATCACTGCATCGGCGATTACGCCCAACGACGAGCGCCCCCAAGTCGATCGCCGAGGCACGTCGGTGTTGCTGTTCGTTGATCAGTTAACCCCGGTCAAGCTGCGCAAGTTGGGCAAGGGCTATGGCCTCACCGACTTGAACCTGGTGAAGGACACGGCGTTGGCTTCCGGCCAGCCCGCCGTGCCGCTGGACAGCACCGGCTACAGCCTGGTGTCGCGGCTGGAGCGGCCGGGCCAGCAACTGCTCTGGTCCCTGCTACCGCCATTGGGCGGGGCGTTGCTGATCCTGGCGTTGCTCACCGCCTACTTTTTTCGATATGCCATGCGTACGGCTCGCCAGGTGGACGCGGGGTATGACAGCCTCGAAAAGTCGAAACACGCCCTCGAGGCCAGCGAAGAACGCTTCCGCGCCGTGGCCGAGGCCGCGTCCGACTGGATCTGGGAAATCGACAGCCATCGGCACATCACCTACCTGTCGGGGCGCTTCAACACGGTCACGGGTTTTTCCGACCAGCAATGGCTGGGGCAGGATATCGAACAGCTCCTGTACTGCGACACCACGCCGATTGCCTTGTGGCTGAGCAAACTGGACGAAGAACAGCACGCCAGCAACTTGCGTTGCTCGTACCGCGACCATTCCGGCCAATTGCGATTCTGTCGAGTGTCGGCGCGGCCCATCCATGACATGGCCGTCGTAACCGGGTATCGCGGCACCGCCAGTGATATCACCGACGAGGTGGCGGCCCATGCCCAGGTCCAGCACCTGTCGATGCACGATGCCCTGACCGGCCTGCCGAACCGCAACAAATTGGCGCGTCACCTGGATGATGCCTTGGTGGCCAAGGAACATTCCGCGCCGCTGGCGCTGCTGATGGTGGACCTGGACAACTTCAAACCGATCAACGATTCGCTCGGCCATCCAGCCGGTGATGCGGTCCTGCTGGAAGTGGCCCAGCGGCTTCGCGACTGCACCCGTGAGCACGACATGGTGGCGCGCCTGGGCGGTGATGAGTTTGTCGTTGTGCTCAATGGGATGGAAAACACCACTGAGATTGACCGGTTCTGTGCACGGCTGATCGAAAGCCTGCAGCAGCCGATCCACTACGAGACTCACTCGCTGCACATCGGTGCCAGTATCGGCATCGCCGTCAGCCGCCGCCACGGCTACGTGCCGGGCGAGCTGATCCGCTGCGCCGACATTGCCCTCTACCAGGCCAAGTCCGAGGGCAAGAAGACCTGGTGCTATTTTGCTTCGCACATGAACGATCAGATCCAGCATCGTCGCCAGCTGGAAAACGACCTGCGCCAGGCGGTGAAAAAAAACGAATTCGTCCTGCATTTCCAACCGCGCTACACGGTTGATGGGCGGGAGATCGTTGCCGTCGAGGCGTTGGTCCGCTGGCAACATCCAACCCAAGGCTTGCTGGGGCCCGATGCGTTTATTCCATTGGCCGAGCAAACCGACCTGATTGTCCCGCTTTCACGCTGGGTGTTGCGTGAAGCCTGCGAAACCGCGCTGACCTGGCCGGGTGCGCTGATGGTGTCGGTCAATCTGTCGCCGGCCCAATTCGAACGCAGCGACGTCGTCGAGGATGTGCGCCAGGTATTGATCGAAACCCATTTCCCGGCGAGTCGCCTGGAGTTGGAAATCACCGAGAACGTCATGCTCAACGATGTGGACGGCGCGCTGCAGGTCATGAATGCGCTCAAGGAATTGGGCGTGCGCTTGAATATGGATGATTTCGGTACCGGTTATTCGTCCCTTGGTTATTTGCGCACCTATCCGTTCGATGGCATCAAGATCGATAAGCGCTTCATCGCTTCCATGAGCAACAGCAGCAATGACCGCGCCGTGGTCCAGGCGATCATCAACCTGGGCAAGGCGATGGGCCTGACCGTGACCGCGGAAGGCGTGGAAACCCTGGCCCAACTGGGTTCGTTGGGCACCGATCAATGCCACGAAGTGCAAGGCTATTTCCTCAGCCGGCCCATCGACAAGCAGGCGTTTGCGGACCTGCTCGAAAGCGGTCGATCGTTGCCGCGAACTGGTTCCTGAGAATTTGTTGCAACCTGCGCAGCTTGCCGCCGGTCACAGATAGTGTCTTGGCATATCGAGTTATGGCCCATGAAAAACCTGCGGATCGCGACCTTCAACATCAACGGCATCCGGGCCCGGCTACCTAATCTGCTGGAGTGGCTGGAGCGGGAGAAACCAGACGTCGTCTGTTTGCAGGAACTCAAGGCGGCGGACAAGGACTTTCCCGCGGCGGAGTTGGAGTCGGTGGGGTATGGATCGATCTGGCATGGCCAGGCCTCATGGAATGGCGTCGCCATCCTGGCCCGCGATGCGCAGCCGCTGGAGAGCCGGCGCGGTCTGCCGGGCGGCGACGATGACAGTCACAGTCGTTACCTTGAAGCGGCGGTGCATGGCGTCCTGGTGGGGTGCCTTTATCTGCCTAATGGCAACCCACAGCCGGGTCCGAAGTTCGAATACAAACTGGCCTGGTTCGAGCGGTTGATCGACTATGCGCAGGGACTGCAGGCGAGTGACCATCCGGTGGTGCTGGCTGGCGACTACAACGTCGTGCCCACTGACATGGACATCTACAACCCGCGCTCCTGGCTCAAGGATGCGCTGTTGCAGCCAGAAAGCCGCGAATGCTATCAGCGATTGCTGGACCAAGGCTGGACAGACGCATTGCGCCACCTCTACCCCGAGGAGCGGATTTACACCTTCTGGGATTATTTCCGTCAGCACTGGCAGAAGAATTCCGGGCTGCGCATCGACCACCTGTTGCTCAATCCGCTGGCCAGTGCCTACCTGAGCGAGGCGGGCGTGGACGCCTGGGTGAGGAACCAGCCACATCCCAGCGACCATGCCCCGACCTGGATCCGGTTGTCTTCGCGCAAGCGGCGTTGAACGGGGCGTGGCACCCGGCAGATTGTCCGTGGACGGGAAATGCCTTATACCTGCCCAATCGCAGCGCGCTTATTGAAAGCGCTGCACTCCACAGGAAAGGAAGTCCCCCATGAGCCAACTTCGACTGAGCGATACCGGTCGTTATCTGCGACGCCTGGGCTTCGACTCGGCACCGCCACCCACCCTTGAAACGCTGCGCCAGCTTCAATGGCGCCACACCGCCGAGTTCCCCTTTGAAACGCTTTCGACACTGCTGCGCGAACCCGTGCCGATCGACCTGGAGTCGGTGGAGCGGAAGGTTTTCGAACAGGGGCGCGGCGGTTATTGCTACGAACTCAATCAACTGTTCTTCGCACTGTTGCAGGCGCTCGGCTTCAATGCCCGGGCGATCACCGGCCGGGTGGTCATGAATGCACCTGACGGTGCCTGGACCGCGCGAACCCATCGCTTGAGCCTGGTGACGATCGATGATGTTCGCTATATCACCGACGTCGGCTTCGGCGGCATGGTGCCGACTGCGCCACTGCTGCTGGATAGCCGCGAGATGCAGCTGACCCCGCATGAGCCGTATCGAATCGACGCCAACGAGGACGGCTATCTGTTGCGTGCAAAAGTCGCCGATGAATGGCGTCCGATGTACCTGTTCGATCTGCAGCGCCAAGAGGAAATCGACTTCACCGTCGGCAATTGGTACGTCTGCTCCCACCCGGAGTCACCGTTCATGGGCCGCCTGATGGTCGCCCGCACCGGCGATGGGGTGCGCAAGACCCTGAACGGCAACAGCTATGCGTTGCACCGAATCGGGCACGAAAGCGAGCGCCGCACCATCAACGAAGCCGATGAATTGATTGAATTGCTGGAGAGTGAGTTCAGCCTGCGAGTGCCGCCACTGGCGTCGCTGCGCCCGGCAATCGAGCAGCTATTGGTGTGACGTTTTGATCATTATGGTTTGGAAATTGCAGTCCTGTTGATGCCACCACTGGCGACAAGTTGTATACAACTCTATGGACATTTGTCCTGAGTTTTGAATACAGTGTGCGCATAACAAAAAACAGGGAACCCCCGAACCATGAAAACGCCCCATGTTTCACTCCCACGGCCCGAGGACGAAAACCTCGGCGTCGGCGCGAATATGGCTTACGGCCTGCAACATGTGTTGACCATGTACGGCGGCATCGTCGCAGTGCCCTTGATCATCGGCCAGGCGGCCGGGTTGTCGCCGGCAGACATCGGCCTGCTGATCGCCGCCTCATTGTTTGCGGGGGGGCTGGCGACCTTGCTGCAAACCCTTGGCCTGCCGTTTTTTGGCTGCCAATTACCGCTGGTCCAAGGCGTTTCGTTCTCAGGCGTCGCGACCATGGTCGCGATTGTTGGCACCGGTGGCGAAGGGGGCTTCCAGGCGATCCTGGGCGCGGTCATCGCCGCCTCCTTGATTGGCCTGTTGATCACCCCGGTGTTTTCGCGGATCACCCGGTTCTTCCCGCCGCTGGTGACCGGCATTGTCATCACCACCATCGGCCTGACCCTGATGCCAGTGGCGGCGCGCTGGGCGATGGGCGGCAACAGCCACGCCCCTGACTTCGGCAGCATGGCCAACATCGGCTTGGCCGCTGTGACGCTGGTACTGGTGCTGTTGTTGAGCAAAATGGGCAGCGCGACCATTTCCCGGCTGTCGATCCTGCTGGCGATGGTCATCGGTACGGTCATCGCGGTGTTCCTCGGCATGGCCGACTTTTCGTCGGTCAGCGAAGGCCCGATGTTCGGCTTCCCGACGCCGTTCCACTTTGGCATGCCGACCTTTCATATCGCTGCGATTCTGTCGATGTGCATTGTCATCATGGTAACGCTGGTGGAGACCTCAGCCGACATCCTGGCGGTGGGCGAGATCATCGACACCAAGGTCGACTCCCGACGGCTGGGCAACGGCTTGCGGGCTGACATGCTGTCGAGCATGATCGCGCCGATCTTCGGCTCGTTCACCCAGAGTGCCTTCGCCCAGAACGTCGGCCTGGTGGCGGTGACCGGCATCAAAAGTCGTTTCGTGGTGGCCACTGGCGGGGTATTCCTGGTGGTGCTCGGGCTGTTGCCGTTCATGGGACGGGTGATTGCCGCCGTGCCGACGTCGGTACTCGGCGGTGCCGGTATCGTGCTGTTCGGTACCGTTGCCGCCAGCGGTATCCGCACTCTGTCGAAGGTCGACTACCGCAACAACGTCAACCTGATCATTGTCGCCACGTCCATCGGCTTTGGCATGATTCCCATCGCCGCGCCTAACTTCTACGATCATTTCCCAAGCTGGTTCGCGACGATCTTCCATTCAGGCATCAGCTCGTCGGCCATCATGGCGATTGTCCTGAACCTCGCCTTCAACCACCTCACCGCCGGTAACTCCGATCAACAATCGGTGTTCGCCGCCGGCACCGAGCGGGTCCTGCGGTATCAGGATCTGGCCGCGTTGCGCGAAGGTGACTATTTCAGCGACGGCAAACTGCACGACTGCGATGGCAATGAGATACCGGTGGTGGCGGTGCCTGACCATCTGGCGCCAGAGCATGGCCCGGCGCGCCTGAAAAGCAGCGAGCATGTCTGAATCCTGGTAACAGGTACTCCTCCATGAAAAAAGCAGCCTGTGGTCATCGACCACAGGCTGCTTTTTTTTTGCCTGATGACTGATTACCAGCGACCGTAATGGCCGCGTGGCGGGCCGTAGTAATAGCCCCGTGGTGGTCCGTAATAAACCGGCGCCGGGCGGTAGTAGATCGGTTGTTCCACATACACCGGCTGCGGCTGGTAGTAGACCGGTGGCGGTTGCTGCACATAGACCGGTTGCGGCTGCACATAAACGGGCTGTTGGACGTACACCGGCCGGTCACGGCTGATGAGCGCGGAGCCGACGATGGCAGAGCCGACGATGGCGCCGAACACTGCGGGCCCCTCCCAACCACCGCGACCATGGGCGGATGCCTGGCCGGTGACCGCGAGTGCCCCCACGAGCAGGGCGATGATGGGGAGTGTGCGTTTCATGGCGATTCCTCGTTCCGGCCCCGGCGCCTGTGGTCTGCAACAGACCCAAGTAGGGGCGCGGGGATACTTGCTATGACAGCGATTTTCCCAGGATTTGCGACGCCGTTGGGTAAATATTGTGTAAGGTCTGTCGCTGATTTTTTTACACGAACGGGCGAGTCGCTGCGCTACGCCCGGTGTCTGATCATCGAATAAACCGGTCAGGACGGCGATTCCGTTTGTCCGAAAAGTGCTCGGAGGAGACCCGTATGCAAATGAATCCCAACAAAGACACCCAGTTGTGCATGTCCCTGTCGGGGCGCCCAGGCAATTTCGGCCTGCGTTTCCACAATTATTTGTATGAACAATTAGGGCTGAACTTCTATTACAAGGCGTTCAGCAGCCAGGACCTGCCCGGCGCCGTGGGCGGTATCCGCGCCCTGGGGATTCGTGGATGCGGTGTATCGATGCCGTTCAAGGAGGCTTGCATAGCCTTGGTCGATGAGCTGGATCTTTCCGCTGCGGCGATCCAGTCGATCAACACCATCGTCAATACCAACGGCCATTTGAAGGCGTATAACACCGACTACATCGCCATCGCCCAACTATTGAAAAGCCATGCGGTGCCCACGGAGTCGACCTTCGCGCTACGCGGCAGCGGTGGCATGGCCAAGGCGGTCGCCAGCGCCTTGCGCGACGGGGGCTACAAAAACGGGCTGATTGTCGCGCGCAACGAAACCACCGGACGCGCCCTGGCCGATTCCCTGGGTTACGACTGGCAAGCCGAACTGGGGGAGCGTCGGCCACAGATGCTGATCAACGTGACGCCGATCGGAATGACCGGGGGCGTGGAGGCGGATCAACTGGCATTCGAGCCGTCCGCCATTACCGCTGCCGAGACGGTGTTCGATGTCGTGGCGATTCCCTCGGAAACGCCGCTGATCGTGCGCGCCAGGGCGGAAGGCAAGCGGGTCATCACAGGGCTGGAGGTCATCGCGATCCAGGCCCTGGAGCAGTTTGTGCTGTACACCGGTGTGCGGCCCAACCTGGAACAGTTCGAAAAAGCCGTCGCGTTCGCCCGGGCCGCGTAGCGCTGTCATTCCAACCGCGCCAACCGTTCTTCCAGCGCCGCGATTCGGGCTTCGAGCTCTTCGAGGCGCTCCAGCGACACGCCGCCGGCAGTGTTGCGCTCGGCGGGCTGGTGGCGGGCGGCGAGGATGGCCTCGATGTCCGCCGGGTCGCCCATTGCATGCACATAACGGTCTTCACGTTGGCCGGCCTGGCGCGGAACCAGTAGCGCCAGTCCGCGGGCAATCAAGCGCTCAAGCTGATGCACCACTTGCTCGGTGTCTTCGAAATCGTGCATGCGGCCGCTGCGGGTCAGCAGCTCATTGACCGTTTGCGGGCCGCGCAGGAACAGCAGGCCCATCAGGATCACTTGGGCTGGCACCAATTCCAGCGCCTTGTCGACCCGGTGCTCCCAGCGGTCGGCACGGCTGCCCATGACCAATCGGGTAAAACCGCGGCCTTCCAAGGCGCGCAGGCTCTGGCCGACCTGGCCTGGATTGAAGTTGGTCACCGGCTCGCGGCTGGTTTTCTGGTTGCAGGCCAGCACCAGGGCGTTAAGGGTGAGAGGATAGGTCTCGGGGTTGGTGGCCTGCTTTTCGATCAGTGCGCCGAGAATGCGGATTTCCGTGCTGGTGAGCCGTGGTTCGTCGGCCGGGCTTTGTTCTTCGATGCTCATCGCGCGTTCCCTATGCTGTGGAAGCCGCCTAGCGTAATCCTTGCGCAATAAAAGACAAGGTGCGTAACAAGCCGTGGCTATAATCGCCCACGTTCGATGTATTCCCTTCTATCACTCGCATGAGATTGCCATGACACTTTCCCTGTATGCCGCCTCCGTCCCGGTCTTCAAGCAGATGCTCAATGCCCTGAGCGACGTCCTGAACAAGGCCGAGGCCCACGCCACCTCGAAGAACATCGACCCGAACGCTTTCCTGCAGGCCCGCCTGTTCCCGGATATGTTCCCGTTGGTGCGCCAGGTGCAGATCGCCGTGGACTTCGCCAAGGGTGTTTCCGCGCGCCTGGCCGAGGTTGAGGTGCCGAAATATGACGACAGCGAGACCACCTTCGCCGAGCTGCAAGCCTTGATCACCAAGGTGCTGGCCTTCATCGAAGGGATCAAGCCTGAGCAGATCGATGGCAAGGAAGGCATCGAGATCGTGACGCGTCCGGGCACGCCGAAGGAGAAGCGCTTCACTGGCCAGAATTATTTGCTGACCTATGGCCTGCCGCAATTTTTCTTCCACGTGACGACCGCGTACGCACTGTTGCGTCATAACGGCGTGGAAGTGGGCAAGCGTGATTACATGGGCGCTTTCTAAAACCACCGCCATGAAAAAGCCCGGAACGGTGCAAGCCGTTCCGGGCTTTTCTTTTTTGCGGGGCTGTACGGATTACGCAGTACGCTGCGCCCGCTCTTCCTCACCCAAGCAAGCCGCCGCCGTGAACAAGACATCGGTAGACGAGTTCAACGCCGTTTCAGCCGAATCCTGCAGCACACCGATGATGAAACCCACCGCAACCACCTGCATGGCGATTTCACTGGGGATACCGAACAGGCTGCACGCCAGCGGGATCAGCAACAATGAACCACCGGCGACGCCGGAAGCACCGCAGGCGCAGATCGCTGCGACGACGCTCAACAGCACGGCCGTTGGCACATCCACCACGATGCCGAGCGTATGCACGGCCGCCAATGTCAGGACCGTGATGGTGATGGCCGCGCCGGCCATGTTGATGGTTGCGCCCAACGGGATGGAAACCGAGTAAGTATCTTCATGCAGGCCAAGACGTTTGCTCAGTTCCAGGTTCACCGGAATGTTCGCCGCCGAGCTGCGGGTGAAGAACGCGGTGATGCCGCTCTCGCGCAGGCAGGTGAACACCAGCGGGTACGGGTTGCGACGCAGCTTCCAGAACACGATGAGCGGGTTGACCACCAGGGCCACGAACAGCATGCAACCGATCAGCACGGTCAACAGGTGCAGGTAGCCGAGCAGGGCGCTGAAACCGGAGGTGGCGAGGGTCGAGGCCACCAGTCCGAAAATCCCCAGCGGGGCGAAGCTGATGACCAGCCGTACGATCACCGTCACGCCGTTGGACAGGTCTTCCAGCACGGTGCGCGTGGTTTGGCCCGCGTGGCGGATGGCGACGCCCATGCCGATGGCCCAGGCCAGGATGCCGATGAAGTTGCCGGTCATCAATGCACGGACCGGGTTATCGACCACGCTGAGCGCCAGGCTTTGCAACACTTCGCTGATGCCGCCGGGCGCCGTGACGGCGACGTCCTGGGTGGCCAGCACCAGGCTGGAGGGGAACAACGTGCTGGCAATGACCGCGACCACTGCCGCGGCAAAAGTACCCAGCAGATACAGGAACAGGATGGGCCGGATGTGGGTTTCCTGGCCGTGCTTGTGGTTGGCGATCGAGGCCATGACGAGTACGAACACCAGGATCGGCGCCACGGCCTTGAGCGCGGATACAAACACCTTGCCGATGAACTCGGTGGATTTCGCCAGATCTGGCGCCAGCCACGCCAGGGCAATACCGGCGATCAGGCCGATGATGATTCGCGTGACCAGGCCAGTCTGTTTGAGGCGTTGCAAAAGTGAAGGGGACACAGCAGTCATAACGGCATCTCTGTTTTTTTATGTGCAACGGTCAGCCAATCAGGGCAACAAGCGGGCAGGCCACATGAGCGGGACCGAAAAGAAGGTGGAGCTATTTGCAGGCCGCGGACTTTATCACAGCCCGACGAAAAATCTGACGGACCTGTGACGATCCGTCACCCGCATGTTTAAGCGCATTTTGCCGGAAGGGACATTCTGTTAGGCTTTGTTTTCCTCACCTTTCAATATCTCCAGCGGGCCCTTGGCTTACGCTGGTGTCGTCGTTTTGTTGGAGTCTTGCATGCTGTTGCCCATCTTCCTGTTGTCTGCCGCCGGGTTTACGGTGCTGACGACGGAATTCATCATCGTTGGCCTGCTCCCCGCCATTGCTCGCGATCTTCAGGTCAGCATTCCCCAGGCCGGGCTGCTGGTGACCTTGTTTGCGTTTACGGTGGCGGCATTCGGACCGTTCCTGACCGCCTGGTTCGCCCGTGTAGAACGGCGCAAATTGTTCATCAGCGTGCTGGTGATGTTCGGCCTGGCCAACACATTGGCAGCGCTGGCCCCGGATATCTGGGTGATGGCCGTTGCCCGGCTGATCCCGGCGCTGGGCCTGCCAGTGTTCTGGGCGTTGGCCAGTGAAACGGCGGTGGATATCGTCGGGCCGCAGTTCGCCGGGCGTGCCATCGCCAGGATCGGTTTCGGCATCGTCTGCGCCACCGTGTTCGGCATACCGGTGGGCACGCTGATCTCCGATGCGTTTGGCTGGCGCAGTGCCTTTGCGATCCTGGCGGTCATCGCGTTCGCCAAGGCGCTGCTGCTGTTCATCTACCTGCCGAAGACCCACCTGCATCTACAACAGGTGAGCTTTCGCTCGCAATTCAAGATATTGCGCAGCCCGCTGATGCAAGGGCATGTACTGCTGTCGATCCTGGTTTTCAGCGGCATGTTCACTGCCTACACCTACCTGGCGGACATTCTTGAACGCCTGGCTGGCTTCGACGGCACGCTCGTGGGCTGGTGCCTGATGGGCTTCGGTGCCGTGGGCTTGCTGGGCAATTCCCTGGGGGGGCGCGCGGTGGATCGGCACCCGTTGATCGCGTCGATGGTGTTCTGCCTGTTCATGATCGGCGGCATGGTGGCACTGGTCCCCAGTATTCATTCGACCTTAGGTCTGGCCGCTGCGATGGGCGTTTGGGGCGTGACCCAAGCGGCGTTGTTCCTGGTCAGCCATGTACGGCTGATGAAAGCGGCACCCGAGGCACCGGCATTCGCGGCGTCGCTGAACATCGCTGGCGCCAACCTGGGTATTGGCCTGGGTGCGATGGTGGGCGGGCGGGTCATCGATACCCTGGGGTTGGGCAATGTCGGTTTCGCGGCGGCCGGATTCATCCTGGTGTCGATATTATTGGCGTTGCTCTTGATGACCTTCAAGCCTCGTGTGGCCTGCGCTTAGACGCTGAACAATTCGCGGCGCGCACCTTCGGCGATGGCGACGATGCCCGGATGGCTGACCTTGCGCTCCACGGAAATGGCGTAGAACGATTCGCTCACGGCGTCGGTCTGGCCGATGACCTGCACGCCGTATTGCCGCTTGACCTCTTCAGCGATCACGCTGGGGCCGATGAAAATCCCGCTGCCGGATTGTCCAAACGCCTGCATCAACGCGCTGTCGTCGAATTCACCGACGATGCGCGGCTGGATTTGTTGCTCGGCGAACCAGCGTTGCAGGCGGCTGCGGATCACGGTTTCCGGCCCGGGGATCAGCAGCGGGGCGTCATGCAGGCTATGAGGGAAATCCCGCCCATGCCGAGCGGCCAGCGCGGCGGTGGCGAAAAAGCTGATTCCGCATTCTCCCAGCTTCTGGCTGTAGCCCTTGATGTCCAGGTGGCTCGGCATCGGGCTGTCGGAAATCACCAAGTCCAGGCGTTGGATTGCCAGGTCCGCCAACAGCCGCTCGAGTTTGTCTTCGCGACAGGTGATGCGCAGCGGTTCAGTCAGTTCCATGGTCGGCGCCAGCAGCCGATAGACAATCGATTTGGGCACGACATCCGCCACCCCGACCCGAAACAGCGTTTGCTGCTCGTTGGGCTGGGCCCGCAGCATCAGTTCCAGTTCGCCGCCCAGTTGGAACATATGCTCGGCATACGGCAATGTCTGGCGGCCGGCCTCGGTCAGTTCCAGCTGGCGTCCGACACGGCGAAACAGCTTGATGTTATAGGTCTGCTCGAACAGTGAAATCTGCCCGCTGATGGTCTGTGGGGTCAGGTTCAGTTGCTCGCAGGCACGCACGATGCTCCCGGTTTTCGCCACCACCCAGAAATAATGCAACTGCCGATAATTGAGCATGACATTCGCCGCTTCGTAAAAACCGAAGTATAACCGCCAAAAATACGAATTTTCCTGAAGTGTTTCCGTCTCTAGAATTCCGGGCCATCGGTGAGCCGTCTTTTGGGCTCGGTCTATTCTCTGAGAGGCACTGTCCATGATGCATAGAAACCTGGGGCTCGCGGCCTTGCTGTCGTTGTCGTCGGTGGCCCTAGTGGGCTGTGAACAAGCGGAAAAAAGCGCCCAGCAACTGGCCCAGCAATTGAAGGAACAAGCGGTCGAAACGGCCAAGCAGGCCATTGACGATACGCACAAGGCGGCCGAACAGGCCCTCAGCGAGGCCACGGGTGGGCTGATCAGTCCCAAGAAAGCGCCTGAGGAAGGCGCTGAAAAACCCGAAGCCTCCACCAAGACCCTCTAACCCCGTCTAATCGAGTCAGGACTGACCCATGGATTATCTGTTACAACTCGCCGCCAGCCCCACCGCCTGGATTGCCCTTGCAACCCTGGTCGTCATGGAAATCGTGCTCGGCATCGATAACCTGATCTTCATTTCGATTCTGACCAACAAGCTGCCCGAGCAACACCGTGTCAAGGCACGACGGGTCGGCATCGGCATGGCGCTGATCCTGCGCCTGGGCCTGTTGAGCACCATCGCCTTCATCGTGCAGTTGACGGAGCCGGTTATCGAAATCCTCGGCCAGGCGTTTTCATGGAAGGACATGATCCTGATTGCTGGCGGCCTGTTCCTGCTATGGAAAGCCACCACCGAGATTCATCACAGCATGGACCCGGCGCCCAACGATCCCAAGTCGGCCTCGTCTGGCGTTACCCTGGGTTTTGCCGCCGCGATCGGTCAGATCCTGATGCTCGACCTGGTGTTTTCCATCGACAGCATCATCACGGCGGTGGGCATGACTGAGCACCTGCCGATCATGATCATTGCCGTGGTGGTTTCGGTCCTGGTGATGTTGCTGGCGGCCGAGCCGTTGGCGAAGTTCATCAATGACAACCCCACGGTGGTCATGTTGGCCCTGGGCTTCCTGATCATGATAGGCATGACGCTGATCGCCGAAGGTTTCGGTGCCCATGTGCCTAAGGGTTATATCTATGCGGCGATGGCCTTCTCGGCAGCGATCGAGGTGTTGAACATGTTGTCCCGGCGCGCCAGGGAAAAGGCGATGATCGAGAACAACTGATTCCAACGTGCACAAAAAAAAGCCGCCCCGGTCCAACGCCGGGGCGGCTTTTTCATGAGTGGCCGATAAATATCAGTGTGCCGCGGCGTGACGCCTGGCGGGTTTCGAGTTTTGCCGCGCAGGGCTGTGATGGTGACGCCGGGCGATCCGCAACACGCCCCATAACATCGCGGTGGCTACGCTCAGCCAGCCGAATATCAGCATCAGAATAGTCGTCGTCAGGCTCATCTGTGCCTCCTTCTGCCCAAGACCGGGCAATGCACTCACTACAATGGACAGTCTAGTCGCTGAAGTGTTACGAGCAGTCGATCCGTAGAATCGACCAACGGATCGGTTCGTTCTATTGCGAGGGTGAAACTGTCGTTAATGGCTATACCCAGGCTTGCGGGCGCCTTATGATCGTCCGCCCAAGCCCGGCCCGGATGCCGGGCCTGCTTTAAACGAGAGAGTCGTCATGTCGCCGGTCATTTCATCTTTTCGATCACTGGTATTGGCGGCGTCCTGCCTCGTCGCCCTGGTGGGGTGCGCGGGGAGCGTGTCGCCGCAGATCAAGCGCCTGCCCGAACGGGTGGAGCTCAACAGCGTGCCGTTCTATCGGGGCGAAATGTATCAGGGCGCCCCGCAGTCGCTGGCGGCGCTGCTGACTTTGCAGGGCACCGTCATCACCCCGGGACTGTTGGAAAAACCTCTGCACTTGCCGGGTGGCGAGCCTCGGTTGCAGCAGAGCCTGCAAACCCTGGCGCGAGAGTACGGGCTGGTGGTCTATCCGCTCGACGGCGAGCTTGGCGCGTTGCTTGAACAGGTGGCGGCGGGTTATCCCGTGCTGTTGCGCTACACCGAGGGTTCGGCGTTCTGGTCCGGCCCGCGATACGCCATTCTCGCGGGGTATAACCGACAGAAACGCACCGTGCTGCTGCGCTCCGGGATGAACCGGCGATCGTTGATGGGTTTTGGTGCGTTCGAATCAGCATTCAAGGACGCAGGGGGTTGGGCGGTGCTGGTCCAGCAACCTACGCAGCTGCCGGCCCATGTCGACTCGCAACGTTGGCTGAAGGCCGCCGGTGAATTGGCCGGGTCAGGGCAGGAGCAGGCGGCAGCGCGCGCCACCAAGGCGTTGGGGAACGCACACTGAAGTGACATCCCCCGTTCGTCACCTGCCGGGCACAACCATGCTTGCCTCGGGTTCCTATCGTCAGGGCCTGGAGTTTCCGGGCCATGATTCAAGGAGGCAGCAATGGCACAGTCGAAAACACCTTCGGGGCCGCATTCTTCCGAGCACTCATCCGGCGATGACGATTTGGGGTTCGATCCGGATTCACCGGATCTCGACGATCCCCAAGTCGACCCGATAGGTCCCGCGAAGGCCCCCCGGGATGAGAAGGATCAGGATCCGCCTTCTTCCCGGCCTTATGATCCGTTGGGTAATCTGAAGCCCTGAACGTGAATAGCCCCGACGAGTCGGGGCTATTCATTGTGGGCGCATCCGCCTTACTTGGACGCTTCCACCACGCCGCTCTGACGACTCTTGAGGTTCTTGGCGGCTTTGTATTGCAAGGCGACTGCCGGAACGCTGGCGCTTTTCCCCGTCTCCACCCAGCTACGAATACGGCTGGCATCGGCAAAATGGGTGTACTTGCCGAACGCATCGAGAATGACCAAGGCCATCGGTCGATTTCCCATCTTGGTCAGCAGGACGAGGCAATGACCGGCCTCGTTGGTGAAGCCGGTCTTGGTCAGTTGAATGTCCCAGTTGGCTTTGTGCACCAGATGGTCGGTGTTGCGAAAACCGAGGCTGTAGACCGGTTTACGGAACGTCACGGTCTTTTCCTTGGTGGTGCTCAGTTCACTCAACAGCGGGTATTTGCGAGCGGCCATCAGGAGTTTCGTCAGGTCGCGGGCGGTCGACACGTTGTGGATAGACAGGCCGGTCGGCTCGACGTAATGGGTGCTGGTCATGCCCAGGGCCTTGGCCTTGGCATTCATGGCCGCGATAAACGCCGCGTAGCCGCCCGGGTAGTGATGGGCGAGGCTGGCCGCAGCGCGGTTTTCCGACGACATCAGCGCGATCAGCAACGTATCCCGGCGTGACAGTTCGCTGTTGAGCTTGACCCGGGAGAACACGCCTTTCATTTCCGGCGTGTTGGTAATGGTCATGGAGATGTATTCGTCGAGGTCCTGCTTGGCGTCCAGCACGATCAGGCCGGTCATCAATTTGGTCACCGACGCGATCGGCACCACGACGTCCGGATTGCTCGAATAGACCACCTTATCTGTCTGCAAATCCAACAGGATGGCGCTGCCGGAGGCGACTTGAAGTTTCGAAGTGTCCCTTGGTGCCGCGATAGTTTCCTGCGCATAGACGTTTTGCGTGATGAAGGTGCCTGAGAAAGCGAAAAACAGGCTGAGGATCGAAAGACGAATTTTCACGCGAGTAGACTCGATGGAGTTAAAAAAGGCCATTAAACAGCGGCTTGTTGAAAAAACGCCGCATTTTATGAGTATGGGCGAGGACAGCGCTATATGCCCATGCCAGCGGGGCTGAAGAATAAATAAAGTTTAATGGACGGGGATTCTGGCGAATCGGATCTGAAAAATTTGTAATCCGAGGTCACGAGCCTGATCAAGGCTCCAGCCCCTGAAAAAAGCTGTGGGAGCGAGCTTGCTCGCGATAGGGTCGTATCCAGCCAACAAGTATGTTGCCTGGTGCACCGCTATCGCGAGCAAGCTCGCTCCCACAGGTTTGGTTGGGGCTTTTGTCAGCTATGCAGCGTCTCGGCCGCGTACAGCGTGTTCTCCAACAGGCAGGCCCGGGTCATCGGGCCGACGCCGCCCGGTACCGGGGTGATCCAGCCGGCGCGGGGCAGGGCAGTCTCGTAGACCACGTCACCCACCAGCTTGCCGTCATTCTGGCGATTGATGCCCACATCGATGACGATGGCGCCTTCCTTGATCCACTCGCCCTTGACCAGGCCTGGCTTGCCCGCCGCCACGACCACCAGGTCGGCACGGCCGACGTGGCCCGCCAGGTCCTTGGTGAAACGGTGGGTCACGGTGACGGTGCAACCGGCCAGCAGCAATTCCATGGCCATTGGACGGCCGACGATATTGGACGCGCCCACGACGACGGCGTCGAGCCCGTAAAGATCCACACCGGTGCTTTCCAGCAAGGTCATGATGCCCTTGGGGGTGCAGGGGCGCAGCAGGGGGATGCGTTGGGCGAGGCGGCCTACGTTATAAGGGTGGAAACCGTCGACGTCCTTGTCCGGGCGGATACGCTCCAGCAGTTTGGAAGCGTCGAGGTGCTCGGGGAGGGGGAGCTGGAGCAGAACGCCATCGATGTTCGGATCGTCATTGAGACGATCGATCAGGTCGGCCAGCGCTTGCTGGGTGGTTTCGGAAGGCAGGTCGTAGGCCTGGGAAAGGAAGCCGACCTCTTCACAGTCTTTACGCTTGTGCGAGACATAAACCTGAGAGGCAGGATCGCTGCCGACCAGGATCACCGCCAGGCCGGGCGTGCGCAGACCTTGCTCGCGGCGCTCGGTGACTCGTTGGGCGATCTGCTGGCGCAGGCTGGCGGCGATCGATTTGCCGTCGATAAGTTGTGCAGTCATTGCGCGTGGTTAACCATCGAGAGGGGAAAAAAAGAGAACGCATTCTCGCATGCCGAGGCGTGAGGGCAAAGGCGCTTGGTCTGCAAATTCCCCTAAGCCCTTTAATTAAATGAATTTTTTTCAGAAAAGAGTTGACGACCTATCAGGCCGTCTATAACATTCGTCGCACTTGTCGGGCACAGCCTAGCACTGGTTAAGAAGGTGGAGCGGAGTTGGTTGTTTAAACTCGGCAAAACTGAAAGCACTTAGTTTGTAATCGTCCAAGAATACAGATTAAAAAGGCGCCCGTAGCTCAGCTGGATAGAGCATCCGCCTTCTAAGCGGATGGTCGCAGGTTCGAGTCCTGCCGGGTGCGCCATTAGGCAGCTTTGGCACAAGTAACGCAACAAGGCAATATGGTGGGCGTAGCTCAGTTGGTAGAGCACGGGATTGTGACTCCCGTTGTCGTGGGTTCGATCCCCATCGTCCACCCCATATTCTAGAAAGGCGCCAGATTTAACGGTCTGGCGCCTTTGCTTTAAACAGCTTGAAACGCGGATGTGGTGGAATTGGTAGACACACTGGATTTAGGTTCCAGCGCCGCAAGGTGTGAGAGTTCGAGTCTCTCCGTCCGCACCATACAAGTGGCTATTTGATTAGCAAAAAACGGCGCAGAACCTGAAAAGGGGCTGCGCCGTTTTTGTTTTCAAGGATTGTGTGTTCGCGTCAGCCCTGGTTTCACGCGGGCGCGACGTGGTCGATTCGTCGCAAAAAGTGTTTCGCGATGATGCTCGACAGGTTCGCCGGCCTTCCTCTGGAGGCGGCATGCCAGGTTGTTGGAAATGACGCTTCTATATATAGAAGCGCTTTGCAGAGCCTTGGCGATGAGTGACTGTATTTGCAAACCGGGCGGGGCATGACCGATTGTCCCGCTCCTTAATTCGGCGCCTGTTTCCTGCGCGTTTTCAGTAGGGTGACTTCTTGAGTTTGACCTACTAGAATGCATGCCCTTGATTCTGGGGTCGGAAACGCCCGGCCAACGTCTGTGCAACGAGGAATATCCATGCAAGTTTCTGTTGAAAATACTTCTGCTCTTGAGCGCCGCATGAGCATCACCGTGCCAGCTGAGCGTATCGAGACTCAGGTCAACAAGCGTCTGCAGCAGACTGCCCAAAAGGCCAAGATTCCAGGTTTCCGCCCAGGCAAAGTGCCAATGAGCGTGATTCGTCAGCGTTATGAAGCTGATGCCCGCCAGGAAGCCGTGGGCGACGTGATCCAGTCTTCGTTCTACGAGGCTGTGGTCGAGCAGAAGCTGAACCCGGCTGGTGCTCCTTCCGTCGAGCCTAAAGTGCTGGAAAAAGGCAAGGACCTCGAGTTCGTTGCCACGTTCGAAGTGTTCCCTGAGTTCACTGTCGCCGGTTTCGAGTCCATCGCCGTCGAGCGCCTGAGCGCTGACGTGTCGGACGCCGACCTGGACAAGATGCTGGACATCCTGCGCAAGCAGAACACCCGTTTCGAAGTGACTGATCGTGCTGCCCAGACCGAAGACCAACTGAACATCGACTTCGTCGGCAAGGTCGACGGTGAAGTGTTCGCTGGCGGTTCCGCCAAGGGCACCCAGCTGGTGCTGGGCTCCGGCCGCATGATCCCGGGTTTCGAAGATGGCCTGGTCGGCGCCAAGGCTGGCGAAGAGCGCGTCCTGAACGTGACCTTCCCAGAGGACTACCAGAACCTGGACCTGGCCGGCAAAGCCGCTGAGTTCACCGTGACCGTCAACAGCGTTTCCGAGCCGAAGCTGCCTGAGCTGAACGAAGAGTTCTTCGCCCAGTTCGGTATCAAGGAAACCGGCCTGGAAGGTTTCCGCGCCGAAGTTCGCAAGAACATGGAGCGTGAGCTGCGCCAGGCCATCAAGTCCAAGGTGAAGAACCAGGTCATGGACGGTCTGCTGGCCTCCAACCCGATCGAAGTGCCAAAGGCCTTGCTGGACAACGAAGTGAACCGTCTGCGCGTGCAGGCCGTCCAGCAGTTCGGCGGCAACATCAAGCCAGACCAGCTGCCTGCCGAGCTGTTCGAAGAGCAAGCCAAGCGCCGCGTCGTGCTGGGTCTGATCGTTGCCGAAGTGGTCAAGCAGTTCGAACTCAAGCCTGACGAAGCCCGCGTCCGCGAACTGATCCAGGAAATGGCCTCGGCCTACCAGGAGCCTGAGCAGGTCGTGTCCTGGTACTACAAGAACGACCAGCAACTGAACGAAGTCCGTTCGGTTGTGCTGGAAGAACAAGTTGTGGATACTGTTCTGCAGAAAGCTAGCGTGACCGACAAAGCGGTCTCTTACGAAGAAGCGGTCAAGCCGGTGGAAGCTCCACAAGCCGATTGATGGTTTCGCGGTAAGAAACACACACCCATAAGCCAGCCTTCGCGCTGGCTTATGCGTATTCAAGACATAACTATTTGGGAGTGACTGCGAGACATGTCCCGCAATTCTTTTTATCAGCAGAGCTCTGACATCCAGGCCGCAGGCGGCCTGGTCCCGATGGTTATCGAGCAGTCCGCCCGTGGCGAACGTGCCTATGACATCTACTCGCGTCTGCTCAAGGAACGAGTGATCTTTCTGGTGGGCCCGGTAGAGGACTACATGGCCAACCTGATCTGTGCACAGCTGCTGTTCCTTGAAGCGGAAAACCCGGACAAGGACATCCATCTCTACATCAACTCGCCGGGCGGTTCGGTGACTGCCGGCATGTCGATCTACGACACCATGCAGTTCATCAAGCCGAACGTCTCGACCACTTGCATCGGCCAGGCGTGCAGCATGGGTGCGTTCTTGCTGACCGCCGGTGCTCAGGGCAAGCGTTACTGCCTGCCTAACTCGCGTGTGATGATTCACCAGCCACTGGGCGGTTTCCAGGGCCAGGCATCGGATATCGAGATCCATGCCAAGGAAATCCTCTTCATTCGCGAGCGCCTCAACACCTTGATGGCCAAGCACAGCGGGCGCACCCTTGAAGAAATCGAGCGCGATACGAACCGCGACAACTTCATGAGCGCCGAAGCCGCACGTGAATATGGCCTGATCGATGAAGTGATCAGCCAGCGCCCCGCTTAATATAAGCCGCTCAAAATGAGGGTGGTCGGCACGTCCGATCACCTGCGGGCTTGAAAAAGCCCGCAATTGCCTTCATCTTGTGTTGCAAGCCTATCGGATTTGGATCGATCGAATGACTGACACCCGCAACGGCGAGGACAACGGCAAACTGCTTTATTGCTCCTTCTGTGGCAAAAGCCAGCATGAAGTACGCAAATTGATTGCCGGCCCCTCGGTCTTCATTTGCGACGAGTGCGTCGACCTGTGCAATGACATCATCCGTGAGGAGGTGCAGGAAGCCCAGGCCGAAAGCAGCGCGCATAAGTTGCCTTCGCCCAAAGAAATCAGCGGCATCCTTGACCAGTACGTAATCGGTCAGGAACGCGCGAAAAAGGTACTGGCAGTAGCGGTCTACAACCACTACAAGCGCCTGAACCAGCGTGACAAGAAGAATGACGAGGTCGAACTCGGCAAGAGCAACATCCTGCTGATCGGCCCGACAGGCTCGGGTAAGACCCTGCTGGCCGAGACCCTGGCCCGCTTGCTGAACGTTCCATTCACCATCGCCGACGCAACCACCCTCACCGAGGCGGGTTATGTGGGTGAGGACGTCGAGAACATCATTCAGAAGCTGCTGCAGAAATGCGATTACGATGTGGAAAAAGCCCAGATGGGTATTGTCTACATCGACGAAATCGACAAGATTTCCCGCAAGTCCGACAACCCGTCGATCACCCGGGACGTTTCCGGTGAGGGCGTGCAGCAGGCCTTGCTGAAGTTGATCGAAGGCACGGTTGCCTCCGTTCCGCCCCAGGGCGGTCGCAAGCATCCGCAGCAGGAATTCCTGCAGGTCGACACCCGTAACATCCTGTTCATCTGTGGTGGTGCGTTCTCTGGCCTCGAAAAGGTCATCCAGAATCGTTCCACCCGTGGCGGCATCGGCTTCAACGCCGAAGTGCGCAGCAAGGAAGAAGGCAAGAAGGTCGGTGAATCCCTGCGTGAAGTCGAGCCTGACGATTTGGTCAAGTTCGGTCTGATCCCCGAATTCGTCGGTCGCCTGCCGGTCCTGGCGACATTGGATGAGTTGGATGAAGCGGCGTTGATGCAGATTCTGACCGAGCCGAAGAACGCCCTGACCAAGCAATACGCCAAGCTGTTCGAAATGGAAGGTGTAGACCTGGAATTCCGTTCCGATGCGCTGAAATCAGTCGCCAAGCGTGCCCTGGAGCGTAAAACCGGTGCCCGTGGGTTGCGCTCGATTCTCGAAGGCGTATTGCTGGACACGATGTACGAGATCCCGTCGCAGTCCGACGTCAGTAAGGTCGTCATCGACGAAAGCGTCATAGAAGGCAAGTCCAAGCCACTGTATATCTACGAAAACAGTGAGCCGGCTGCCAAGGCTGCACCGGACGCGTGAGTGTCCCGCAGTTGAAATAAAAGAAGGGGCCTTCGGGCCCCTTTGCTATTAGCGCGTTTTAGACGTGTCTTAGCGCTTGTTTTTTTTGAAGGCTGCCCCCATCTTGGTTTCAAGCTTACTTCCATCTGTTTACGGCCTTATGGCCGCCGTAGAGGCGAAATCATGAAGACAACCATCGAATTGCCTCTCCTGCCATTGCGCGATGTCGTGGTGTATCCGCACATGGTTATCCCGCTGTTCGTGGGGCGCGAGAAGTCCATCGAAGCCCTTGAGGCCGCGATGACGGGTGATAAGCAGATTCTTCTGATCGCTCAGAGAAATCCTGCCGACGACGATCCCGGCGAAGACGCACTTTATCGCGTAGGTACGATTGCAACGGTCCTGCAATTGCTCAAGCTGCCCGACGGCACCGTCAAGGTCCTGGTTGAAGGCGAGCAGCGTGGGGCAGTCGAGCGTTTCAGCGAAGTGGACGGGTATTGCCGTGCCGAGGTCTCGCTGATCGACGAAGTCGATGCGCCGGAACGTGAATCCGAGGTGTTTGTCCGCAGCCTGCTGTCGCAGTTCGAACAGTACGTGCAATTGGGCAAGAAGGTGCCTGCCGAGGTCCTGTCGTCGCTCAACAGCATCGACGAGCCCGGACGCCTGGTCGATACGATGGCGGCCCACATGGCCCTCAAGATCGAGCAGAAGCAGGAAATTCTTGAAATCATCGATTTGTCGGCCCGTGTCGAACACGTACTGGCCTTGCTCGATGGCGAGATCGACTTGCTGCAGGTCGAGAAGCGCATTCGCGGGCGCGTGAAGAAACAGATGGAGCGCAGCCAGCGCGAGTACTACCTGAACGAGCAGATGAAGGCCATTCAGAAAGAGCTCGGCGATGGCGATGAAGGTCATAACGAAATCGAAGAGCTGAAGAAGCGCATCGATGCCGCCGGCCTGCCAAAGGATGCGCTTGCCAAGGCCCAGGCTGAGCTGAACAAGCTGAAGCAAATGTCGCCGATGTCGGCGGAAGCCACCGTGGTGCGTTCCTACATCGACTGGCTGGTCCAGGTGCCGTGGAAGGCCCAGAGCAAGGTCCGCCTGGACCTGGCGCGTGCCGAAGACATCCTGGATGCGGACCACTACGGTCTGGAAGAGGTCAAGGAGCGCATCCTTGAATACCTCGCCGTGCAAAAACGCGTGAAGAAGATTCGTGGCCCGGTGTTGTGCCTGGTTGGGCCTCCGGGGGTTGGTAAAACCTCCCTGGCGGAATCGATTGCCCATGCCACCAACCGCAAATTCGTTCGGATGGCACTCGGTGGCGTGCGTGACGAGGCGGAAATTCGCGGCCATCGTCGGACGTACATCGGTTCCATGCCAGGAAGATTGATTCAAAAGATGACAAAGGTGGGCGTGCGCAACCCTCTGTTCCTCTTGGATGAAATCGACAAGATGGGCAGCGATATGCGCGGTGATCCGGCATCTGCGTTGCTTGAAGTGCTCGATCCCGAGCAGAATCACAACTTCAACGACCACTATCTGGAAGTCGATTACGACCTGTCGGACGTGATGTTCCTTTGCACCTCCAACTCGATGAATATTCCGCCAGCGTTGCTGGACCGGATGGAGGTGATTCGTCTGCCGGGCTACACCGAAGACGAGAAGATCAACATCGCCGTCAAATACCTTTCGCCGAAGCAGATCCAGGCCAATGGCCTGAAAAAGGGCGAGCTGGAATTCGACGAGGAAGCGATCCGCGACATCATTCGTTATTACACTCGCGAGGCCGGTGTGCGTGGCCTGGAGCGTCAGATCGCCAAGGTCTGCCGCAAGGCCGTGAAGGAACATGCCCTGGAGAAACGCTTTGCGGTCAAGGTGACTTCGGACTCGCTGGAGCATTTCCTGGGCGTGCGCAAATTCCGCTACGGCCTGGCGGAGCAGCAGGACCAGATCGGTCAGGTGACTGGCCTGGCGTGGACGCAAGTCGGTGGCGAGCTGTTGACCATCGAAGCCGCCGTCGTACCGGGCAAGGGCCAGTTGATCAAGACCGGTTCCCTGGGGGATGTGATGGTCGAATCGATCACCGCGGCGCTGACGGTTGTTCGCAGCCGTGCTCGGAGCCTGGGCATCCCGCTGGATTTCCATGAAAAGCGCGACACTCACATCCACATGCCTGAAGGTGCCACGCCCAAGGACGGTCCGAGTGCTGGCGTCGGCATGTGCACGGCCTTGGTATCGGCGCTGACCGGCATTCCGGTGCGGGCAGACGTGGCCATGACCGGGGAAATCACCCTGCGTGGCCAGGTGCTGGCGATCGGCGGCCTGAAGGAAAAACTGCTGGCTGCCCACCGTGGTGGCATCAAGATCGTGATCATTCCCGAAGAGAATGTCCGTGATTTGAAGGAAATTCCTGACAACATCAAGCAGGATCTTCAGATCAAACCGGTTAAATGGATTGACGAGGTCCTGCAAATTGCGCTGCAATACGCGCCGGAGCCCTTGCCGGATGTGGCTCCGGAGATTGTCGCGAAGGAAGAAAAGCGAGAGTCTGACTCTAAGGAAAGAATTAGCACGCATTAATACGCATTTGCCTGGGGGGCTTCCTTGACAGTTTTTTAGAGCCCTTGTTATAAAGCGGCTCTTAAGTGTCTGCAGGCCATTCAGCACTCGTTTTTGCTTTCACCAAAAAAACTTAGAATCATCTCAAAATAGATATAAGGGGACTTAGAGTGAACAAGTCGGAACTGATTGATGCTATCGCTGCATCCGCTGATATCCCGAAAGCTGCTGCTGGCCGTGCGCTGGACGCTGTAATCGAATCCGTCACTGGCGCTCTCAAGGCTGGCGACTCTGTTGTTCTGGTTGGTTTCGGTACGTTCTCCGTTACCGATCGTCCAGCCCGTGTTGGTCGCAACCCGCAGACCGGCAAGACGCTGCAGATCGCTGCTGCCAAAAAGCCAGGCTTCAAAGCTGGTAAAGCGCTGAAAGAAGCCGTTAACTAAGGTTTCATTGAGTTTATCCGGGTCGGGGTCATGCCTGGCTTGGCAGCGGAGCGGTAATGCGTCCGGTAACATCCGGGCTGTCACGCCAGGGCTCGCGGGTTCGAGCCCGGTCCGCTCCGCCAGTTACGAGAAGGCGCATCCTCGGATGCGCCTTTCTTCTATCCGGATTCTACCCACGCTCCACGGTTGCCTAAATTTGAAGTTCAACCGTTTCTGGGGGACGCATGCTGCAGAATATCAGGGACAATTCACAAGGCTGGATTGCCAAGACCATCATCGGGGTCATCGTCGCATTGATGGCGTTGACCGGTTTCGATGCCATTTTCAAAGCCACCACCAACAGTAACGAAGCGGCCAAGGTCAACGGCGAAAACATCAGCCAGAACGAGCTGAGCCAGGCGGTCGACATGCAACGCCGCCAGCTCATGCAACAGTTGGGCAAGGATTTCGATGCTTCGTTGTTGGACGAAAAAATGCTGCGTGACTCGGCGCTCAAGGGCCTGATCGATCGCAAGTTGCTGTTGCAAGGTGCCCATGACGCGAAGTTCGCGTTCTCCGACGACGCGTTGGACCGAGTGATCGTGCAAACGCCTGAGTTCCAGGTCGACGGCAAGTTCAGCCCCGAGCGTTTCGACCAAGTGATTCGCCAGTTGGGTTATGGTCGCTTGCAGTTCCGCCAGATGTTGGCCCAGGAAATGCTGATCGGCCAATTGCGCGCCGGCCTGGCCGGCAGTGGCTTCGTGACCGATGCCCAGGTGCTGGCGTTTGCCCGCCTGGAAAAGCAGACCCGCGACTTCGCCACCCTGATCGTCAAGGCAGATCCATCGGCGGTGAAGCTGACCGACGACGAGGTCAAGGCTTACTACGACCAGCATGCCAAGGAATTCATGACGCCTGACCAGGTTGTCATCGATTACCTTGAATTGAAGAAAGCGTCGTTCTTCGACCAAGTCAGCGTCAAGGACGAAGATTTGCAAGCGGCGTATCAGAAAGAGATCGCCAACCTGTCTGAACAACGGCGGGCTGCGCATATCCTGATCGAAGTGAACGACAAGGTCACCGAAGCCCAGGCCAAGGCGAAGATCGAGGAAATCCAGGCTCGCCTGGCCAAAGGCGAATCGTTCGAGGCGTTGGCGAAGGAGTACTCCCAGGATCCGGGTTCGGCAAACAATGGCGGTGACCTGGGTTATGCCGGGCCAGGTGTCTACGATCCCGAGTTTGAAAAGGCGCTGTACGCCTTGAACAAGGATCAGGTATCGGCGCCGGTGCGGACCGATTTCGGCTTGCACCTGATCAAGCTGCTGGGCGTGGAAGCACCTGAGGTTCCGACCTTTGCGAGCCTGAAGGACAAGCTCACTCGCGAATTGAAGACCCAGCAGGTGGAGCAGCGCTTCGTCGAAGCGACCAAGCAATTGGAAGATGCATCGTTCGAAGCGTCGGACCTCGCCCAACCGGCCCAGGACCTGAAGCTGACCGTGCACACGTCGGCGCCGTTCGGTCGTGAAGGCGGCGAAGGGATTGCGGCCAATCGCGCCGTAGTCACCGCTGCGTTCAGCCCGGAAGTCCTGGAGGAGGGTGCCAACAGCACCGCCATCGAGCTGGACCCGGAAACGGTCGTGGTGCTGCGTGCCAAGGAGCATCGCAAGCCTGAGCAAATGCCGCTGGAAAGCGTTGCCGGGCCTATCCGCGCCCAGTTGGCCAAGGAGCACGCCAGCGCGGCAGCCAAGACCCGTGCCGACGAGCTGATCGCCAGCCTGCGTGATGGCAAGGCTGCGTTGGACAAACCCGTCAATGGCCAAGGCTGGAAAGCCGTCGAAGCGGCTACCCGGGGCCAGGAGGGCATTGATCCTGCCGTGTTGCAGGCGTTGTTCCGCATGCCCAAGCCTGAGTCGAAGGACAAGCCGACGTTCGCCAGCGTGACCTTGGCTGACGGCAGTGTGACGGTGTTGCGCTTGAACGGCGTGAACGAAGCGGCGGCACCGACCGAGGCAGAAAAAGCCGAGTATCGCCGCTACCTGGCGTCCCGTGTCGGCCAGCAGGACTTCGCGGCTTATCGCAAGCAGTTGGAAAGCCAGGCAGACATCAAGCGATTCTGATGGTCTGAAGGTTTTGCTTGTCAGGACCCCGGCCGAAAGGTCGGGGTCTTTTTGTAGTGCGCCCAGCATGGGCGCAATCTTGTGGGTGAAAGTCCCACCGTGAGCTGACCACAGCGAACGAAGTGAAGCGCAACTGCATGAGGGCGACCGAGTGTGGGGAGGAAGCGTGAATCGAAACCGCGAGCCGATGAACAAGAACTGGATATAAGGCGATGCTGACCAGGGCGAGCGAGCTGCAAATCGCGAAGCTCTTGTGGTCAAAGGGCGGCAGCGTAAATTCGGCGGTTGTGCGGGGAAGGATTGCGTTCTTACCTGGGGAGATCTCGCCTTGTGCCTGAAAGGGCGACGGTGAAAAAAAACCGGAGCGAGAAGTCAGCAGAGGCCGTAGTAGTCTTTTTTGACGAAGGGCCGAACGAGAGAAAGCGTTATAGGCCATGTTGATGCGAGAAACCGGAAGTCAGAAGCCTGCCAAACGCGGGGCGGATGTGAGGACGCGAGCGGTGAAGCCGTGAGAAGCCCCATCAGCGACGAGGTCAATTGCCCGCAAAATGAAACCGACAACGCAGGGCAAGGGCTGCTGGAACGGGCCTTTGCGAGAGCAAACCTGAAACGAGCCTGGAAACGAGTCAGGGCTAACAAAGGGGCGGCAGGAGTCGACGGTTTGGACATTGAACAGACCGCGAAACTTTTGCAGACCCGATGGCCTGTGATCTGTGAACAGCTTCTCTCAGGCGTCTACCGGCCCAGTCCGGTACGACGCGCGGTCATCCCCAAGCCTGACGGCGGCGAACGCGAGTTGGGCATTCCAACGGTCACCGACCGGTTGATCCAACAAGCATTGCTGCAAGTCCTGCAGCCACTGCTCGATCCAACCTTCAGTGAACACAGCTACGGTTTTCGTCCGGGGCGCAGTGCGCAGGACGCCATTTTGGCGGCTCAGCGACATGTGTCTTCGGGACGCAAAGTGGTAGTGGATGTTGATTTGGAGAAGTTCTTCGACCGGGTCGACCACGACATTTTGATTGATCGTTTATGCAAGCGGATTGCGGATCGGGCGGCTATCCGGCTGATTCGGGCGTATCTGGATGCGGGAACGCAGATCAATGGAGTAGTCGAGAAAAGCCGCTGCGGGGCGCCGCAAGGCGGTCCGCTGTCGCCGCTGTTGGCGAATGTGCTGCTGGACGAAGTGGATCGAGAGCTTGAACGTCGGGGCCATTGTTTCGTGCGTTATGCCGATGATGCGAATGTGTACGTTCGCAGCAAGAAGGCTGGGCAGCGAGTGATGGTCCTGCTGAAGCGTCTGTATGAAAAACTGCACTTGAGTGTCAACGAGAGCAAGAGTGCGGTGGCGAGTGCATTTGGTCGCAAGTTTCTGGGCTATGCCTTTTGGGCGTCACCCAAAGGCGTCAAGAGAGCGGTGTCGGTCAAGGCGCGCAAGCAGTTCAAGCAGCGAATACGCGTGCTCACCCGTCGCTCAGGGGGACGCAGCATGGGGCAGGTTGTCGAAAACTTACGTCCTTATCTCTTGGGCTGGAAAGCTTATTTTGGGTTATCGCAAACACCGAAGGTCTGGCGAGAGCTGGACGAATGGATACGACACCGACTGCGAGCGATCCAGCTTAAGCAATGGAGGCGTGGACCGACGATCTATCGCGAACTGCGGGCTCTGGGGGCCAGTGCTCAAACCGCACGGAAAGTGGCGGCTAACTCATGTAGTTGGTGGCGTAACAGCCGCTTTGAGCTTAATCGAGTGCTGGATGTGGCCTGGTTCGACAGGCTGGGTCTGGTGCGACTCCCATAACCTCAATCTCTCGAACCGCCCGGTGCGGACCCGCATGCCGGGTGGTGTGGCAGGGGAGCGGCCTGTGAAAAGGCCGACCCCTATGCCGATTCTGTGTGTTGCTACGGATAGGGATGTTTCGTCGATTCGTCGAGTTTTGTCTTTTTCCGGTCGAGAAGCCCCCGTAGACTTGTAAGCCCTTTGAGACATGATTAGCCAAGCTGCCCGGCAGCGTTCTGTTGCACAATACGCGCCGGACTGTTTCCCCCAGGATGTTCAATGTTCAGATCATTTCAAATGCGCACCGTTGGGCTGGCATTGCTGCTGGTCGTCGCTACCGGTTGTTCCTCCAAGAAGGCGGCCATCTACGAGCACGAGAACTTTGATGATTCGGGCACGTTCTCGCGCACTTATCCGGTGACCGATGTGGCGACCTGTGAGGCGGGCCGTCGGGCATTGCTCAGCCAGGGATACATCATCACCAGCAGCGATCCGAAGCTGGTCAGCGGCCACAAGAGTTTCCAGCAGACCGGTGACACCCACATGGAGATCAGTTTCAATCTGGTCTGCGCCGAGGACGGCGGCCCCGGACATCGCGCGACCATATTCGCCAACGCCCTGCAGGACCGTTATGCCCTGAAGAAAATCAATAACTCCGCCAGCCTGGGCGTGGGGGTATTGGGATCTGTGTCGATGCCGATTGGCTCTTCGGATGATTCGATGGTCAAGGTGGCCAGCGAAACCGTATCGGCAGCCAAGTTCTACGAGCGTTTCTTTACGCTGGTGGAACTCTTCCTGCCTCCGGAAGCAAAAAAAGCCGTCGAGACCGGCGACAAACCGAAAACCGAGCTCGGCGTTCCCGAGCCCAAGGCCGAACCGGCTGCATTGGCTCCCCCTCCAGCCCCTCAGCCGGCGGCGCTGCAGGCACCCGAACCGACGCCAGCCCCTGCACCCGCGACGCCGGTCGAACCTGCGCCAGCCGCATCGGAACCGGTCGCACCACCGGTCGAGCCCGCGCCGATTGCCCCCAGCGAGCCCGACTCATCTGCACCTTCGTCGACGGAAACCATTACGCCGCCACCGGCCAGTTCCCTGCCGGCGCCGACCGAGCCCATCCAGCCACTTCCTGCGTCCTGAGGCGATGTAGCAAGGGAGGTAATCCTTTGCTACATCTGCCGGCTTTAAATTCCCGATGCTGTGCTACGTTTAATTCATGAGGCCTTGGCTTCATGTTTTGTTCATAAAGCAGCCTTATGCTGACTCCAGGCCTTCAGGCATTGGTTCAACGAATTGGGAAGGACACGCAATGGATGACTATCAGGAAGAGCTGCTGGAATATCAGGCGTATGAGCTGGATCCTCTGGAGCCCGCCGAAGACGCGACGGAGTTGTAGGAAGGCCAGGCAGCTGCCGCGGCATGCGTCGAAGAGCGACGCTCAAGCGCCCTTGCGACTGCGACGAAACTCTCCCGGCGTCTGGTTGTTCCAGCGCTTGAAAGCACGCTGGAACGCCTCGGCTGAGGCAAACCCGAGCAGGTAGGCGATTTCGCCGAAGGCCAGTTCCGTGTCGCGAATGTACGTCATGGCCAGGTCTCGGCGTGTGTCGTTGAGAATGGCCCTGTATTGCGTACCTTCTTCAGCCAGCTTGCGACGCAACGTCCAGGTCGGCAACTTCAGGCGCATGGCCACTTCTTCGAGATCCGGCTCCCGTCCGCCATTGAGCAAAGGTCCCAGCAATTGGATGATGCGCTCACGCAAGCTGCGGGTTCGTGTCAGTTGCTCCAATTCCCGTTCACATAATTGAACCAGATGGTGCCAGGTGCTTGGGCAATGCTGGCGGTTGCGCTGGCCGAGATTGTCCAGGCCCAGGCGCAGCTGGTTCTGTTCGGCGCCGAACTGGATCGGGCACTCGCCTAAAACACGATAGGCCTCCAGGTACTCTGGCTCCTGAAATTCGATTTCGATACGTTCAGCCCGCAGCGGGACGTCGCTGATGCTGGACAGCTGATGGAGCCAGCCGGCGATGATCGAGTCCACGACAAAGCGGTTATAGGCGTTATACGGACTGATGGAATAGAACCGCAGCCACGCACCTTTGGCGTCCTCGTGGAAACTCGATTGCCCACGGTAATTGGAACCGTACAGGGGTTCGAAGCGGATCATGCAGCGTGCGGCTTCGCGCACGGTAGGTGCTTGCGCGGCGGTGACGCCGGCCAGCCCGGCCTGGCTCAAGCGGCTGAGCTGGCCCATGCGCAGGCCCAGGGCCGGATCCCGGGTCAGTTGGATCGCGGCATGACCCAGGCGCATGTAGCGCGGAATCGACAGGCGAGCCCCGGGTTCGGCCAGGCGCGCCGCATCGAGGCCGTACTGCTCAAGCAGTGGCTGGGGATCCTGCCCATGGCTGGCCACTGCATCAGCGAGGCTGTGGACGAAACCTACGGACAGGTCGCCCAGGCGCATCGGTTGCGGCTTCATGTTCACAGCCACAGGTTGAGCAGGCGTGCGCCACGGGCTTCGCCGTCGGCGAATTGCTGGCCGTCGTGGCTGATGAAACTCTGGCCGGCGCTGCCGCTGTCCCAGAATTGCCCGCGCAAGAACACGCTGACGCCGCCACGCGCCTGGCTGACCGGCAATTGGCTGGTCAATGTCAGGCGTCGCCAGGCCTGGCCTTCGTTCACTTCACCGGGCTTGAGGCTCACTTCGCTCGGGGTGGTCAGGCCTTTATAGCCGTTCCAGGGTTTGTTCCAGGCATCGCGACCGACGACGAAGGCCGGTACGGCGATCAGTTGCGCGCCTTGTTCGTTGAGTTGCCGATAGGGCAGCGGGTACCAGCTGTCGGTACCGATCAGCACGCCGAGGCGTCCAGCGGGCGTTTCGACGACGTGCGTGACGTCCGGCTGTTCGGCCTGTAGCACGTCCTGCTGTTCAAAGGCCGGATAGCGTTGACGCTGGGGCTGGCCGATGGGGCGGCCGTCGCGACCGAACACCAGGCTGCTGTTATACAGGGCGCCGCGCCCGACGGTCAGTTCGCCTTCGTTGACGCTGGGCTCGGGCAGGACGATGGAACCGGCCACCAGCGTTACGTTGAATTCCCTGGCGAGCCCCCCGAACAGGAGTTGATAGTCGCGGGCCATGGCGTCTGCCTTCATGCGCAGGTACGCATCGTCCAGGCGATTGTCGCCCTGGGCGGCGGCCAACGCGCGAATGAACGCCAATGGGTTGCTGAGCGCCAGCCAATGCATGGCTTGTTTGAGGGTCGGTGCCTGGTACACCTCGTCTTTTTCACCACTGACCATCAACCAGGTGCCGATGTGCTCGGGCAGGACCACGATGGTCTTGTCGTTGAGAAAGCCTTGGTCACGAGCGGTTTGCAGGTAGGCCGCGAGCTTTCGATGCAAGCGTTCGGGGCTCTGGTAGTCGGTGGGGAATAATTCAGGCTGGATACCCAGCAGGTTGCCACGATCGGCGGGTGTGCCTTGGTCGACCGCCAGGTTGATCCGCAGATCTGACAGGTAGTGGCCCATCGGGCGGTCTGCTGTCCACGATGCGTAGGTGATCAGGACGGCCAACAACGCCAGGGAGAACAGCAGGTACAGAAATTTGCGCATGAGAACAGTCGGTCGCCGCGTACAGGGTCGTGATTTTTCATCAAGAGTCACTTTGTCAGGGTACGGAAAACAATGGATTAGCGAAAGGGCATGCGCCAGACACACCGCCCCAACATCCTAGTGACTCTTGGCCTTCCTGATGCGAAGCATGATCAGCAGCATGATCAACAAGACCGGCGGTGCCATGCCCAATAGCGCTTCACGGGCAGACAGATTCGCCCCCAGCGTATGCAGCCCGCTATAGACCAGTTTGAACAAGTTGATCAGGTAGTAGGTGATGGCGATGATGGATAAACCTTCCACGGCACGCTGAATCTTGATTTGTGCGTCAGCGCGTGCGTTGAGGCTGCGCAGGATTTCCGCGTTCTGGTCCTCCATCTCGACCTGTACACGGGCTTGCAGCAGATCGCCCAGGTTGGCGACGCTCATGGCCAGTTGTTCAAGACGCTGTTCGGTGGCGGCGCAATAGCGCACCGTCGGTTTGAAGCGCCGCTCGATGAACACGCCCAATCGCTGACAGTCACCCAGGTGGCTTTCCCGTAATTCGCCCAGGCGTTCGAAGACCAGTTGCGCATAGGCTCGGGTTGCGCTGAACCGATGGCGATTCTTGACCGTACTGCTGACGACCTGGCGGGACAGTTGAGTGATATCTTCCAGCAGCGCCTTGGCATGCACACCGCTGGCGTTTGCATTGCGTTCGGAAAGCGCCACGAGGGTGCGATCGAACTCATTCAGTTGCGGGTCCAGTGCCTTGGCGGTGCTCAGCGACAACGACGCCATCATGCGATAGGTTTCGATTTCCAACAGCCGCCGGATCATCCGTCCCTGGCGGTAGGCGTTGAGTTTTCGATTGATGAACAGCAAGCGATTGGTACCGTCCTCGGTCAGTCGAAAGTCGCTCCAGACCACGGCATCGCCGCCGCCGACACTGGAGCCGCACGGGTCCTTGAAGCCGTAGCTGGCCAGGTCGAGTCCTGCTTCGCCGCGCACCAGCACCTGAACGGCATTGATGATGTGCTCGCGGTGTTCTTCGATGCCCAGCGCCAGGCATTCGGGCAGGGTGGCCCATTGCAGCTCATGGCTGCCCGCGGCAACGACCAGGGTCAGGGTGAAGAATTCGGTGTGGCGCTCCCACTTGAGAGGATGGCCGTCCAGCCGGGTAATGCCCTGTGCGGCATCGCTCGCCACAGTGCCGGGGCACAATTGCCCGAGCAGTCTTTCACACCGGACGTTGTCACCCAGCAAGGCCAAGTGAAAGACGTGGGCCGGTTCGTCGAAATACAGCGACGGACGAGCGTGCAATTCGTTGTGCAGCTCTTTTCGTTGGGGATGCATGCGAGGCGACCGTGTGGTTGGCGTTATTGTTGGGTAGAGCACCTGCCAGCTTCCATAGGACTCGCGCTCTTTGCCGTAAGTCACGACCATCGCCCGACGTCGCTGCGCATTTGGATCATTAACTTGTCAGTTCCGGTCATTGAGCGCCTGCACCCCGACTCTTACGCTGTCGGGCAAGACGATGGAGGCCGAAGAGCTTCCGCATTTTCCGTGATCGCCCGTAGTGGAGTTACCGATGACCGCCGCTCATTACCCGCATTTGCTGGCCCCGCTGGACCTGGGTTTTACCACGTTGCGCAACCGCACCCTGATGGGGTCGATGCACACCGGTCTCGAGGAGAAGCCGGGTGGCTTCGAGCGCATGGCGGCGTATTTCGCCGAGCGCGCCCGGGGCGGCGTGGGCCTGATGGTGACTGGCGGGATCGGGCCTAACGATGAAGGTGGCGTTTATTCCGGCGCGGCCAAGCTGACCAGCGAGGAAGAAGCCCTCAAGCACCAGATCGTCACCCGGGCGGTGCATGAAGCCGGTGGCAAGATCTGCATGCAGATTCTCCACGCCGGCCGTTATGCCTATAGCCCCAAGCAGGTGGCACCGAGCGCGATCCAGGCGCCGATCAACCCGTTCAAGCCCAAGGAGCTGGACGAAGAGGGGATCGAGAAACAGATCGGCGATTTTGTCACCTGTTCGGTGCTGGCCCAGAAGGCCGAGTACGATGGTGTCGAGATCATGGGCTCGGAAGGCTATTTCATTAACCAGTTCCTGGCGGCCCACACCAACCACCGGACCGACCGCTGGGGTGGCAGCTACGAAAACCGCATGCGCCTGCCGGTGGAAATCGTGCGCCGCGTACGCGCCGCGGTCGGCCCCCATTTCATCATCATCTTCCGCCTGTCGATGCTCGACCTCGTGGAAGGCGGCAGCACTTGGGATGAGATCGTTCAATTGGCCCAGGCCATCGAACAGGCCGGTGCGACGATCATCAACACCGGTATCGGTTGGCACGAGGCGCGGATTCCGACCATCGCCACCAAGGTGCCGCGGGCAGCGTTCAGTAAAGTCACCGCCAAGCTGCGTGGCTCGGTGGGCATTCCGCTGATTACCACCAACCGTATCAACACGCCTGACGTGGCCGAGCGGATCCTGGCGGAAGGCGACGCCGACATGGTGTCCATGGCGCGGCCCTTCCTCGCGGACCCGGAATTCGTCAACAAGGCCGCCGAAGGCCGGGCGGACGAGATCAATACCTGCATCGGCTGCAACCAGGCCTGCCTGGACCATACGTTTGGCGGCAAGCTCACCAGTTGCCTGGTGAATCCGCGGGCGTGCCATGAGACTGAGCTCAATTACCTGCCGGTCACCCAGGTGAAGAAAATCGCCGTGGTCGGCGCGGGTCCTGCCGGGTTGTCCGCGGCTACCGTGGCGGCCGAGCGGGGGCATCAGGTGACCTTGTTCGATGCGGCCAGCGAAATTGGCGGTCAATTCAATGTCGCCAAGCGTGTGCCGGGCAAGGAAGAGTTCTTTGAAACCCTGCGCTACTTCAAGCGCAAGTTGCAGACCACCCACGTCGAGCTGTGCCTCGATTCCCGCGTCGATGTGGCGCAGTTGGTGGCGGGCGGTTACGACGAAATCATCCTGGCCACCGGCATCGCGCCGCGTGTACCGGCGATCCCGGGTGTGGAACATCCCAAGGTGCTGAGCTACCTGGACGTGATCCTCGAACGCAAGCCGGTTGGCCGCAGTGTCGCGGTGATTGGTGCCGGCGGGATTGGCTTTGACGTGTCGGAATTCCTGGTCCATCAAGGTATTGCGACCAGTCAGGACCGCGAGGCGTTCTGGAAGGAATGGGGGATCGACACCCACCTCCAGGCACGTGGCGGCGTCGCCGGGATCAAGGCCGAACCCCATGCTCCGGCGCGCCAGGTGTTCCTGTTGCAGCGCAAGAAGTCCAAGGTCGGCGATGGCCTGGGCAAGACCACCGGCTGGATTCATCGCACCGGCTTGAAGAACAAGCAGGTGCAGATGCTCAACAGCGTCGAATACCTGAAGATCGACGACGAGGGCCTGCACATTCGCATTGGCGAGACGGGCGAGCCTCACGTGCTACCGGTGGACAACATCGTCATCTGCGCCGGGCAGGATCCGCTGCGCGAGTTGCAGGAAGGCCTGGAAGCGGCTGGGCAGACTGTCCACCTCATCGGCGGTGCCGACGTGGCGGCGGAACTGGACGCCAAGCGTGCCATCGACCAGGGTTCGCGGCTGGCGGCGCAGTTGTAAGGCGCAAATCCTGTAGACATCCGGATCCCCTGTGGGAGCGAGCCTGCTCGCGATGGCGATTAGTCAGTTTCACAAGTGCTGGCTGACCCACCGCTATCGCGAGCAGGCGCGCTCCCACGGTTTTTTCAATGTCAGGGCGTGCGCGACCAGCTGTTAATATGCCGGCCTGTTTTCCATCCGGCCCACAGCCATGCTCCTTCACGCCCTCGACTGGCACCCCCAGCCTCGCCTCGAACCCCTTCGCCTGGACTGGCTCGCCCATGCCGGCGTCGAGGTGGCGGTGTTGCGCCTGGACCGGATCGATTCGCTGATCAGTGGCAACAAGTGGTTCAAGCTGCTCCATCATCTGCATGCCGCCCATGCGGCAGGTGCGCAGGGAATCATGAGCCTTGGGGGCGCCTACTCCAATCACTTGCACGCGTTGGCGGCGGCTGGCCAGCGATTCGGTTTCGCTACGGTGGGGCTGCTGCGTGGCCATCCTCAGGAAACACCGACGGTACTCGACCTGAAAGCGTTCGGCATGACGCTGCACTGGTTGGGTTATGAAGGGTACCGAAGACGCCATGATGCGGATTTCTGGACGCCCTGGCAGGCGCAATACCCGCAGTTGTGGCCGATCCCTGAAGGCGGCTCGGGGTTGCCTGGCGCGCAGGGCTGCATGATCTGGGAGACCAGCGTTCGCGATCAATTGGCGGGTTTGGGGTGGAGCGATTATCACGGCTGGTGGCTGGCGTGCGGCACTGGAACATCGTTGGCCGGGCTGGTGCTGGCGGAAGCGGGGAGGCGTCCGGTCCATGGCGTCCTGGCGGTCCCCGAAAACCACGGCGTGAAGCAGCAAGTCGAAAGCATCGTGAAGGAGGCGGGATTGGGCAATCCGCTTTATGAACTGATTGACGGCAGTCGTGGCGGATTTGCCCGGGTTGACGAAGGGCTCACAGCCTTCATCGAAACCACCGCGCAGATCGAGCTGGAGCCGTTGTACACCGGCAAGGCGCTGATGCTGCTCAAGGCTCGGGTCGAGGCCGGGCAGTTTGCCGCCGGCACTCGGCTGATCTTCGTCCACACCGGCGGCTTGCAGGGCCGCCGGGGATTCCGGTGATCGTCTTCAGCCGCGCTTGGGCATCATCCGCAGCAATGTGTTGTCGCGCACCACATAGTGGTGATACAGCCCCGCCAGCGCATGCAGGCCAATCAACCAATAGCCAAGGGTGCCGCCGAGCACATGCCAGCCCTCCACTTGCTTGGCGAACGCCTTGTCCGGCTCGACAAGCAGTGGCAAATCAAATCCGTAGAACATCACCTGGTGTCCTTCGGCGCTGGTGATCAGCCAGCCCAACAGTGGCATCGCGATCATGAACAGGTACAACGCCCAGTGCATCAGGCGCGCCAGGAACGTTTGCCATACGGGCGAAGCCGGGAAAATCGCCGGTGCCTTGCCCATGCTGCGGGCAAACAGGCGTAGCCAGACCAACACGAACACGGTCAAGCCAAGCATGAAATGCGCTTCCTTGATCAGCGTTCGGCCGCCGCTGCCCTTGGGAAAAATGCCTCGGAACTCAATGCAGGCATAAACCACGGCCAACAGCACCAGCATCAGCCAATGCAAGGTGACCGTGACGGTACTGTAGCGGTTTGCGGAATTTTTCCAGGGCATGCGGGTTTCTCCAGCCATCAGGGTAAAGCGCTGTCTAGAGCAGCGTTGTGCTTGCACTTTAAGCCCGTTTCGCTGGGTTTGCATGAGCCAGATCAGGTTGCATCGATGAATTTATGATCCGCTCGCGAAATGTCCTCGCCATGCAGCCGGCGGGAATACACTTTCCGGCCCGCTCATGGGGTTTCTCAAGGGGTGATGTCCGGTGGGTTCAAGAGCCACTCGAACAATAGACCCGTAGTGTCGTTGCTCGGCGCCAAGGGGCAGGGCGACGTGGGGCCACCATTGCCCAGGCCGGGCTCGAGCAATCCCGCGCAAAGGACCGGTCGGTCGGGATCGCCGTCGAGGAAGCTCACCAGCACTTCGCTACCGGCCAGCAACAAAGGGTGATCGCCGGGCGTCAGGCACGACACGGGCAGCGCAATGCCTTCTTCATCACGGTTCCAGAGGCTGATCATGACCCGGCCCTGTAGGTCGGATGCCGCGGCCTGGCCAGGCGGACCGAGTACATAGGCGAGGTGATAGCCAGGTACGCATGGCTTGGGATGCACGAGGAGCGGTCGGTACACGGAGGACCAAGGAATCGCGCAGAACTGATTGCGGTAGTCCTTTGCCGCGGGTGGGGTTGGCAGGTTCGTTTCAAGAATCGAAAGTTGTCGTCCATGATGCCGAACCTCGGTAATCAGCCATTGGTCGTTGAACGTCGATACCGGGTGCCCATCGATCCGCGCGATATGACCGCTGCGCAGGGCCGGCGAGAGGGTGTGCCCATGGATCTCCCGTTTTCGGTAGCGCAACCGTTCCAGATGCCGCCGGCTTGCCTGGCAACGGTGAATCCGTGTCGGGTCGTCACGCTTTCTTTCGTGCGCCGCCTCCTCGGATGGCGCGCGCGCGGTGTCGGTCGGTTCGGCCGCTGCACGGTCGCGAAATCCGTGGGGCGGACCTGGAGGTATTGAATGATGGCGTTGATACAACCGCGTGATGGCGCCGACGTTATCCGCCTCCATGAGGAGTTCAACCGCCTGTACAGGAAAGCTCTTCGGATCCTCGGCAAACACCATGACGTGACCCTGGGGGCTGTGTTCGAAGTGGTAATGAATGCCTTCCTCTTCGCATAGCCGCTGTAGCAGCGTCAGGTCGCTTTCCTCGTACTGGATACAAAATGGCCGACACGGGTAATGCCCATTTGGCAGTTCGAAGCGATAGCTGTGGGCGGGCATTGCGTTTTCTTCCAGCAGGCGCTGCAGGATCTGCACAACGGTGAGTCGATGAAAAACTCGACGCCGCAGTCCCTGTTCCAGTTGCTGAATGTACGGCACCAGCGTCAGCCGGTAGCCGACGCGGTGCGCTGCCTCGGCGCCCAGGCTCACGCTGTGCACAATCCCGTGTATGCCGGACTCACCGTCCAGGCGCAGGAAGGCCGCTTGGCCCAACAACGCGTCGGGACTGATCGGCGGCTCCTGGCCAATCAGGTCGAGGTCGAAGCGGTACGGCTGATTGAGGGCTTCCCGGCCGTTGAGCCCCCGGATATGCAGGCGCATGTCGCTTTGCATGATCGTCAGGCTGAAGGGATTTTCCATATCGTTGCGCATTGCCGCCCATATTTTCACGGAGAGAAGTACGAAGGGTACGAAACCCCAGCGTATGACGCCGTGCCCGAATCGCTATTTCGGAAACGCCCTACAGCGAGTAGTGGAAATGTCGATGAAGCGGGAACGATTTTTTGGTCGATCAGCCGGTTGTGGGCGTATAAACTTGCGCCACAGCGCCGGCCGGCAGATGTCTCGGCGCGTCAGACAAGAGAGTGAGTAATGGGCGCACAGTGGAAGGTTAAACACAAAGAAGCGGCTGCCAACGCCAAGGGCAAGATCTTCGGCAAGCTGGTGAAGGAAATCACCATTGCCGCACGCAACGGCGCCGATGTCGCGACCAATGCGCACTTGCGGCTGGTGGTCGAACAGGCCAAAAAGGCCTCGATGCCCCGCGAGACCCTGGAACGTGCGATCAAGAAGGGTTCTGGCCAGCTCGGCGAGACCGTGCAATACCACCGAGTCACCTACGAAGGGTTTGCGCCCCACCAGGTGCCGCTGATCGTTGAGTGCGTGACCGACAACATCAACCGTACCGTCGCCGAGATCCGCGTCGCGTTCCGCAAGGGCCAACTGGGCGCCTCGGGCTCGGTGGCCTGGGATTTCAACCACGTAGGCATGATCGAGGCTGCCCCGGACAGCCCGGACGCTGACCCGGAAATGGCCGCTATCGAGGCCGGGGCCCAGGATTTCGAACCGGGCGAGGACGGTGCGACGCTGTTCATCACCGAACCTGCCGATCTGGACGCCGTGCAAAAGGCGTTGCCGGAGCAAGGCTTCACGGTGTTGTCTGCCAAATTGGGTTATCAGCCAAAAAATCCGGTCAGCGGCCTGACCGACGAGCAGATGGCCGAAGTCGAGGCGTTTCTCGAAGGCCTCGACAACCATGACGACGTGCAGGACATGTTTGTCGGCTTGGCGGGTTAAACCCTCGTCCTGTGACGAGAGCATTTATCCCCGCCAGGACCTGTAGGAGCTGGCGAAGCCTGTGTTCTTCTTGGGTCTTTCAACGGGAGCTCAAGCCCTGCAAGAAGATCGCAGCCGGCAGCGCCTACAGGGCTCAGCGGGGGCAAGCGCCCTCGCCACGGCCGTGCAGTAAGTTTTCAATCTCATCAAACCCAGGCCGCGCCAGCACATTTGGCTGACAGCAGCGCGCCTCCAGGTCTTGCAGTCGTGCAAGGTCCTCGATACCCAGCGCCGGTTCGATCCGCGCCAGCAACTCCCCCAGCAGAATCCCGAAGGCCCGCACCTCGATGCGTTGCAACGCGCGTGTCTGGCTGTCATCAACCGTGGCATGGAAAGACGCCGCGCCAAAATCCCCCAGCAGGCAATCGCCTTGGTCATTGCAGAGGATATTGTGGCCATACAGATCCCCATGGGTAAGGCCTTGCCGATGCAGATGACCCGCCACACAGGCAATGCCCCGGGCGATGCGCAAGGCCACGTCGACGCCCAGGCGCAGTTCATCGGCATAGACGTCGCGCGTACAGGATTCCAGGCTCGGCAACCCGGCCAGGTTGCGGTATTCGGGTCCGATCAAGGCCATCACCAGTCCGGCCTGTTGCTCAGGGTGGCCGGCAACCTGGCCCAACACTTCGATCAGGTTTGGATGCTTACCGGCGATGATGCACGCATGCATCTCATGCAACGGCGAGCCGTCGCTGGTCATCTGGCCTTTGTAGAGCTTGACCGCGACGTTGCGCCCGGCCTGGCCCGGCGGTTGCCACAGCGCTTGGTGGATGACGCCCGAAGCGCCTTCGCCCAATGAGGCTTGCAAGCTCAGTTGCGCCCAGTCGATCGGCGTCGCGACATGCAGCGCCCGGGCGTCGGCTTCCGCTTCCAGTGGGTTGCCCGCGTAGGCCAGCCAGCTGAGGCTTGGCAGTTCCAACAACCACGACGGCAGCTCGGCCAGCTGATTGGCGGAAACACGCAGCAGTTCGAGGCGATGACACTGGGCCAGGCTCTGCGGCAACGCGTGCAGGCGATTACCGGCCAGCATCAGTTTTTGCAGATGCGGGCGTTGGCCCAGCTCCTCCGGTAGTTGGCTGATGCAGTTATCGGTCAGGATCAGCCAACGCAGCAGCGGCGGCAATGCCGCACCCGTAACGCGTTCGATTCGGTTGGCCTTGAAGCCGACCATGGTCAATGCGCTGCAACGGCCCAGGCATTCGGGCAGTTCGGTGAAGCGGTTGTCCGAACAGAACAGCACCCTCAGGTGGGGCAGTCGATAGAGGTCGTTGGGCAGTGTGTCCAACTGATTGCCGCTGAGGTTGAGGATTTCAAGGGAGTCGGCCAGTTCGAAGATTTCCCGGGGGAACTCCGTCAAGCCGCAGGCCAGGTCCAGTCGGGTTATACCTGAAAGCTGGCCGGCGCGCAGTTGGGCGAGGGTGTGCATGGAAGGGTTCGCTGTTGGACAAGAGGAAAGCGCGCAGAAAAACCTGTGGCGAGCAAGCTCCCTCGCCACAGGTGATCAGCTTGGTTTTTAATTTGCCCAATGATAACCCGCAAAGCGCGTTTTAGCGCTCGATGCTGCGGTTCCACCGCGCGTTCCAGGCCGGACGTTGTTCGTTGACCTGATCCCAATCCACCGCAATCGCGGTTTCCAGGTATTTTTTCATTGCTTCCACCTGCCCGCGGGTCTTGTCGGTGGTCGGCGTGTTGGGGTTGGACGGGATCTGGTCGCCTTCTTCGAGGGCAATGGCCTGGGCTTCGGGCGTCAACAGGAACGCGGCGAGTTTCTGTGCGAGTTCGGGTTCGCTGTTCTGCGCGACGGCACATTCGGCGACGTTCAGCACCACCGCGCCTTCCTTCGGTTGCGCGTATTCGACCGGCATGCCCTTGAGTTTCAACGCGGTGACTTGGGTCGGCGTCAGCGGGAACAGTGCCGCTTCATCCGTCTGCAACATTTCGGAGATTTTCGCCGAGCTGGGGATGTACTCCAGCACGTTACGCCCGACCGTGTTCGGCCACGCCTTGAAGCCCGGTTCGACATCGGTTTCGCTGCCGCCCTGGATCCGGTTGAACATCAGGAAACCGTGCAGGCCGAAGGTGGACGAGGCCATGGATTGGAACACCACTTTGTCCTTGAATCGCGGGTCGGCCAGGTCCATCCACGACGTCGGCGTGTTCCAGCCTTTTTCCTTGAACAGCCGCGTGTTGTAGGCCAGCCCGGTGACGCCGAGGCTGACGGCGACGGCCTGGTCCTTGATGCGCCCCTTGGCCGGAATCTGCGCCAACGGCGCGCTGTCTTGCAATTTTTCGCACAACCCCATGGCGATGGCGCGGTACATGATGCCGTCGTCCAGGAACATCACGTGCATCTGCGGGTTGCCCTTGCTGGCCTGGACCTTGGCGAGGATGTCGGCCGAAGTGCCCGGCACGATCACCACCTTGACGTTGTTGGCTTTCTCGAAGGCCGGCAAGACCTTGTCGGCGTACAACCGCTCCATGGTGCCGCCGTTCATGCCCAGATAAAGCGTCGGCTCGGCCAACGCCTGGGTGACCGGGAGCAGGGCGCCCAGGCAAGCGGAACCCAGCGAGCAGAAACCAAACAGTGCACTGCGTTTGACGTTATTCATTGGCGCGACCTTCCTCTATCAAGCAACGGAGATGGAGTGGAACCGGGTGATGGAAAACGCATCCAGCGGCGTGGACGACGCCCCGCTGCAGATGATCTCGGTGAGCGCCTGGCCCACCGCAGGACCGATCTGGAAGCCCGCGCCGGCAAAGCCGAACGCATGCAACAGGCCGGGTTGGGTGCTGCTGGGGCCGATCACCGGTTGGCGATCGGGCAGGTAGCCTTCGGTGCCGCTCCAGGTACGGATCGCCTGGGCGCCCTCCAGGAACGGGTAGAGTTCGACGGCCTGTCGCAGGATCTCGATGACCGCGTTCTGGCCGGGCCGGGCGCGGGCTTCGTCCAGCGCGAAACCCTGGCCGCCGCCCAATACGCAATTGCCCCGGGCGACCTGCCGGGCATAGATACCGCCGCCTTCGACGCCGGTGCTGGCGTCCATCACCACGGGCAGGGGTTCGGTGACCAGCATCGCCGGGTGCCCGGCGTGCATCGGCACGGCTTCGCCGAACTGCGCGGCGAAGCGGCTCGCCCAGGCGCCGGCGCAGTTCAGCAGCCACGGTGCACGAAACTCAAGGCTCGTCTCGGTGCGCACGGCAAAGTGCTGGCCGTCGTGCGTGACCTGGCTGACCGGGCATTGTTCGTGCACCTGCGCACCGTGCCTGCGGGCCGCCTGGGCAAAGGCCGGCGAGACCAGCCGTGGGTTGGCATGGCCGTCGTCCGGGCACAACGAGGCGCCGACCGCGACGCTGCCGACCCAGGGAAATCGCCTGCGCAATTCGTCGCGATCCAGCAGCTGCAAATCGAGGCCAAAGCCCTGGCTGCTGGTGGCGTAATCCTGCAACGAACGCAAGTCATCGAGGCTGCGGGCCAGCTTCAAATGGCCGCTGCGCTGATACTCGCCGTCGATGCCGATCAATTGCGGCAATTGCCCCCAGATCTCATGCGCCCGTTGCGACAGCGGCAGTTGCGACAACGGACGGCCCTGGCGTCGCACGCCGCCGTAATTCACGCCGCTGGAATGCGAGCCACAGAAGTCTCGCTCCAACAGCGCCACCCGACGCCCAGCCTTGCTCAGGAACAACGCCGCCGAGGCGCCGACGATGCCGCCGCCGACGATGACTGCATCGACTTCGATCATGGCTCGATCTCCAGGCCAAACGGCACGGGCTTGACCGGTGCCTGTGCCCGCAAGCGGCCGATTTCCCGGACGGTGCGGCCGCTTTCATAGGCGATGATTTCCGCCGCCGCGGCACCGCACATCCGCCCCTGGCAGCGGCCCATGCCGACCCGGCAATGGGCCTTGACCCGGTTGATTTCCCAATGGCCTTCCCGGACGACCTGGCGGATGTCGCCGACGCTGACTTCTTCGCAGCGGCAAATCATCAAGTCGTCGCTCGCGCGGCTCGCCCAATCTTCGGGAAAGGCAAAGGCCCGCTCCAGGCCCTGGCGGAAATGGCCGATGCGCTCGAGGGACTGTTCCAGCTGGGCGCAACGTTGCGGGTCGACTCGGTAGCCGAGGTCTTCGAGCAGCGCCAGGGCCGCCCGTTCACCGGCCATCTCGGCGGCATCGGCGCCCATGATCCCGGCGCCGTCGCCGGCCAGGTAGACCCCGGCCGAACGGCTGCGACCGGCGCTGTCGCGGCGCGGTAGCCAGGCGCGGTTGAGCGGGCTCCAGGCAAATTCGCAGCCCAGCAGATCGGCCAGTTGGGTTTCGCTGCGCAGGCCATGGGCAAAGGCCACTGCATCACAATCGAGGGTGCGCTCGATTCTTTTGTTGCGCCATTTCAACGACTGCACCCGGCGCTCGCCCTCGATGCGCGCAAGGCTGGCACCTTGATGTACCGGGATTCCATGAGTCGTCAGCCAGGCGCGGTAATAAAGCCCCTTGGCGAGCGTGGCCGGTTGCGCCAGCAGGCCGGGCAGGGCGCGGATCTGCGCGCTCAAGGGCGAGCTGTCGAGTACGGCGAGGACGTTGGCGCCGGCCTTGGCGTATTGGTACGCCACCAGATACAGCAATGGCCCGCTGCCCGCGAACACCACTCGCTCGCCGATGGCGCAGCCTTGGAACTTCAGGGCGATTTGCGCCGCGCCCAGGCTGTACACACCGGGAAGCGTCCAGCCAGGAACCGGCAGGATCCGGTCCGTGGCGCCCGTTGCGACGATTACGCTGGCGTACTCCAGGCGAGCGGCGCGGCCCTCATGCAGGGTATCCAACTGACCGGCTTCGGCGTTCCAGACCAGCGTGTCGGGACGGTAATCGAGCTGCTTGCGCAACTCATCCAGAGTCTGGTGGACGGCGTTGGCCTTGGCTGCTTCGAAGCCATACAGGGTGTTCGACGGGCGGGTGAAGTTCGCGGGCTGGCGCCGGTAAATCTGTCCGCCACCGCGCGCAGCTTCGTCCAGCAGGACCGGATAGAGGCCATGGGTGACCAAGGTTTGCGCAGCGCGGATACCGGCGGGGCCGGCGCCGATGATGACGATGGGTTTCATGGCAACCTCACCGGCAGCGGATTTTCGCTGCTGTCGAGGCCGCCTTCGCGAGCAAGCTCGCTCCCACATGGGACCTGTTGCGGATGCCGATTGCGCGTGCACCGCAGTTCCCCTATGGGAGCGAGCTTGCTCGCGATGGGGCCATACCTGTCAAAGCCCTTCATACCTGCCGCCCCGGTTCGCGGCTGATCTGCTGGCCGGCTTCGAGCATCGTCGAGCAGGCGCGCACGCGGCGGCCGTCGCCCAGTCGCACCCAGCAATCCTGGCAGGCGCCCATCAGGCAGAAGCCGGCGCGGGGCTCGGCGCTGAAATCACTGCCGCGCAGGTGGTCGCTGCAGGTCAGGATAGCGGTGAGCACGGTGTCGCCGAGCGATCCGCTGGCGGGTTCGCCGTCGAGCAGGAAGTCCAGGGCCGGGCGGTCGTTTTCGGCCAGTCGTTTCAGCAGAGCCATGGCGCCCTCATTGTTTGCCTACCAGGACCCGATCCAGGCCATAGACCCGGTCGAGCAGAATCATGGTCAGCGCGGTGAGCGCAATGACCAGCGCCGACACCGCCGCCATCATCGGGTCGATGGATTCGGTGGCGTAGACGTACATGCGTACCGGCAGGGTTTGGGTGGCCGGCGAGGTGACAAAAATCGACAGCGTGACTTCATCGAAACTGTTGATGAACGCCAGCAACCAGCCTCCGGCAACGCCGGGCAAGATCATCGGCAAGGTGATCTGTCGGAACAGGGTGAAACGACCGGCCCCCAATGACTGCGCAGCCTGCTCGGCGCTGCGATCCAGGCCGATGGCCGAGGCCAGTACCAGCCGCAGCACATACGGCGTGATCACCAGCACATGGGCGAAGATCAGCCAGCTGAAGTTGCCATTCACCCCCATCAGCGCGAACAGCCGCAGCAGCGCGACGCCCAGCACGAGGTGCGGAATGATGATCGGCGACAGGAACAGACCGTTGAAAAAATCCCGGCCAGGAAATTCCAGCCGGGTGATTGCCAACGCCGCCGGCACCGCGATCAGCGTCGCCAGCGAGGCCGCGCTGAACGCCAGGATCAGGCTGTTGTAGAACGCGTCGATAAAGTCCGCGCGCTCGAACACGGCACGGAACCAGCGCAGGGAAAACGCCGTGGTGGGCAGGCTCAAGGTGTTCTCCGGCGTGAAGGCGACCAGGCAGACCACCATCAGCGGCGCCAGCATGAACACCACCACCAAGGCATGGAACAACAGGGCGAAAGGACCGTTCCTGGACATCAACAATTACCCCAATGACTTCTTGTAGCGGCCTTCGATCATGCGGTTCCACGACAGCATGATCAGCAGGTTGAGCAGCAACAGCGCGACGGCAATGGCTGCGCCCATGGGCCAGTTGAGTTCAGACAGGTATTGGTCGTAGATCAGCGTGGCGACCATTTTCAAGCGCCGGCCGCCGAGCAGGCCGGGGATGGCGAACGAACTGGCGGCGAGGCCGAACACGATCAGCGTGCCGGACAGCACGCCCGGCATGATCTGCGGCAGCACCACCTTGCGGATCACCGTGAACTGGCTCGCACCCAGGGAAAGGGCGGCCTGTTCGGCGGCCGGATCGAGTTTTTGCAGCGAGGTCCACACCGGAATGATCATGAACGGCAGCATCACGTGCACCAGGGCAATGACCACTGCAAACGGGGTGTAGAGCAACTTCATCGGCGAGCCGCCGAGGGCTTGCAGCGTCTGGTTGACCAGCCCATCGGCGCCGAGCAGCAGGCTCCAGCCGAACGCTCGCACCACCACCGAAATCAGCAACGGCGTGAGGATCAGGATCAGGAAGATCGAACGCCACGGCGCGCCCATGCGGCTGAGGATGTAGGCCTCGGGTACGCCGATCACCACGCACAGCAACGTGGTCAGGGCGCTGATCCAGAAGGTGCGCAGGAAAATTTCGTAGAAGTACGGGTCGCCCAGCAGGCTGGCGTAGTGCTCGAAGGTGTAGGCGTCGCTGTTGATGCCCGAGCCGTAGTCGAAGACGTTGAACGACAGCACCAGCGTCAGGCCGAGGGGAATCACCAGCAGACCCAGGTACAAGGCCAGGGCCGGGGCCGACATCCAATAGCCTTGGCGGCCGCGCTTCATGGCTTCGATCAGCTTCATGCCGGCACCTCATCCACGCTCAGCACCCGCAGCAGCGCCGGGTCCCAGTCCAGGCCCACGGCGGTGCCTTCGGCCAGGGGCGCCGAGCCGTCGTTGCGCCGTACCACGCTGAGCTCGCCCAGACGGGTGGAGACGCCATACAGCCACTGGCTGCCGAGGAAGAAACGGTTGGTGACGGTGCCTTGCAGCCGTCCCGAGCCGGGGGCGCACAGGTCGATTTTTTCCGGGCGCAGGCTCAGGGTCAGTTCGCCTTTGCCGGCGCTGCTGGCTTGCACGATTCCGGCGCTGTCACGTTCGCCGGGCAGCAGGTTGGCCTTGCCGACGAAGCTGGAAATGAACTCGGTGCGCGGGTGTTCGTAAAGGGTGTAGGGCGCGTCGATCTGGGTAATACGGCCGGCCTGCATGACCACGACCCGATCGCTGATCGACAGCGCCTCGGACTGGTCGTGGGTCACCATCAGCGTGGTGATGCCGACTTCGCGCTGGATACGACGGATTTCGAACTGCATTTCTTCGCGCAGGTTGGCGTCGAGGTTGGACAGCGGCTCGTCGAGCAACAGCACCGGCGGTTCGATTACCAGCGCCCGGGCCAACGCGACGCGCTGGCGCTGGCCGCCTGAAAGCTCTCGTGGGTAACGCTCGGCGTGCCGGTCCAGGCGCACCAGCTTGAGCACGCGATCGACCCGTGACTGCAGCTCGACGCTGGGCACTTTGCGCATGCGCAAGCCGAAGGCGATGTTGTCCTTGACGGTCATGTGGGGAAACAGCGCGTAACTCTGGAACACCACGCCCAGGCCGCGACTGGCGGGCTTGGCGTGGGTGATGTCGCGCCCATCGAGCAGGATGCGGCCGCTGCTGGCCTCGACGAAGCCGGCGATCATTTGCAGGGTGGTGGTCTTGCCGCAACCGGACGGCCCCAGCAAGGAGACGAATTCGCCTTTCTCCACCGAGAGGTTGGTGGCGACCACGGCGTCCAGGTCACCATAACGTTTGCTCAAGTCTTCAAGTTGCACGAAAGCCATGACTGCGCTCCACCTGAGATTGTTATGCGTCGCCGCGAGGCGCGCTTTTTTGTATGGGCAGATACGAAAGGATGTCGCGGGGTGCGTTGGCGCTCGATTTCTGGTCGGCTGCCGCTGTTGTTCGAATCGCCCCTGATGGACGCAGAGTAGGACGAAGAATAGGATGGGCTCAATGGACTATTTCACTGAAGCGATGACTATTTTCAGTTTCATTCGGTGAGTAAATAACTGAGTAAAAAATTTTATGCCTGATTCCATTGAGCGGAATACTGAAAAGAACGAAGTAGGGGTTGGCTCGGTCTCCCGGTTGTTTGCCGTGCTGCGCAGCCTGGGCGAGACCGCTGAAGGGGGCGAGCGTGTCACGCAACTGGCCCAGCGCATCGGCCTGTCCCAGCCCACCACGCACCGCTTGCTGCGCAACCTGATGGACGAAGGCATGGTCGAGCAGGATGCGCGTAGCAAACGCTATCGCCTGAGCCTGGATTTCTTCGCCCTGGCCGCTCGCGCTGGCAATACCGGCAACCTGCGGGAACTGGCCAGGCCTGCGATGTTGCGGTTGTCGGCGTCCCTGGGGGATTCGCTATTCTTGCTGGCCCGTTGCGGCTTCGATGCGATCTGCCTGGACCGCAGTGAAGGTCCGTTTCCGATCCGCACCTTCACCGGTGATATCGGCGGTCGAGTGGCCTTGGGCGTGGGACAGGGCAGCCTGGCGATCCTGGCGTTCCTGCCGGAGGAGGAGCGCGACACGGTGATTCAATACAACTTGCCGCGACTCAAGGATTTTCATCTCTACGATGAAGTCTTCCTGCGCACCGAAGTGGAGAACGTTCGCACGCTGGGCTATGCCGGGCGCAACACTGGAGTGTTGCAGGGCATGGCCGGGGTGGCGGTGCCCATCCTCGATCGTGAAGGGCGGGCCGTGGCGGCCTTGAGCGTGGCGACGATCAGCGACCGGCTCGGGCCGGATCGCCTGCCGACCGTGGTGGAAATGCTCAAGCGCGAAGCCACGTTGATCGGACCGCGGATCAATCCGTTCGACCCGCTGTTGCGCAGGCCTTCGCAGGTGTTCAGGCAGGGGTGAATGAAGTCTTCCGGACTTTTGTCACGCTGTGGGAGCGAGCTTGCTCGCGATAGCGGTGTGTCAGCCAGATCACTTCCAACTGAACCACCGCTATCGTCGGATCGCCGCCCGGAGCAAGCTCGCTCCCACAGGGGATAATGGTGGTCAGAAATTCAAGGTCTGCTTGAGCTTCTGCGCCGTCGGCGTATCGCTCGGAATGACCATCGCATAGTTGTACCCAGGCCCGGACCAATACTCGGCTTGCAATTCGCCATCGCGCCGACTGCCACGGGGCAGCAGGAAATTCCTTGGACCCGGTGGGCGAATATAGAAGCTGATCTTCTGGCCGCTCGGATCCTGATAGACCACCATCGCCGCCGCGCCTTGTTCAGTGCTGAGCAATCGTCCGCTGACCGGCTTGAAGCCCGCCGCCGAGAGGTCCGGCAAACGGTCGGCCTGGGTGAAGTAGCGGTCGAGCCAGCCTTGCATGCCGTGTTCGTCGCCCGTCTGGTAATCGGCCGGGAGCACGCCTTGCTGGGCAATCAGTCGGTACGCCTGCAACGCGTCAGCCATGGGCGCTGCTGCGCTGAGCAGGGTCATTTGCCGGGCCTGCCAGCCGCCCAATCCACCGACACCGACGGCCAGCATCAAGACCGCTGCGCTGGCGAGATGGCGGCGCGTACGATGTTTCATGCGTTGACGGATGACGGTCGGGTCGAGGCTGGGATTAAGCGGTTGCTGCAAGGTTGCGCTCAGGGTAGCGCGCAAATGCTGCGCGTCCTGCTGCCAGGCTCGTACACGCTTGGCGACGGCGGGGTGGCTGGCCAGGTAGGTTTCCACCTGGCGCCGGTCGGCTTCGCTCAGTTGGTGATCGACGTAGGCGTGCAGATCGTTGTCGCTGGGGGGCATGCTGATCATTTGAGTATTCGCAGGGCAGGGCGGGCGATTTCGCCTTCGCTGAGTTGACGCAACGCCTGGCGCGCGCGGGACAGGCGCGACATCACGGTACCGGTCGGGATGCCCAGGATGTCGGCGACTTGCTGGTAGCTCAGGCCTTCAACCGATACCCACAGCAGCAGCGCGCGCTGTTCGGCAGGCAGTTGATCGAAAGCCTGGAGGGATGATTGGGCAATGACGCTGCGCTCGGCGGACGGGTGTGCATCGTCGCGCCCGGTGAAGAATTCCAGCATGCGCGCGTACCGCCGGGAACGGCGATGGGCGTCGAGAAATTGCCGGTAAAGGATTGAAAACAGCCAGGCCCGCAGATCGCCCTCCGGGCGTTTGTCGTTCCATTTCGACAAGGCCCGTTCCAGGCAGGCCTGAACCAGGTCATCGGCATTGCTGGGATTGCGCGTCAGCGACACGGCAAAACGTCTAAGCCGCGGGATGAGCAGGCGCAACTGGTCGTCGAGTTCGTTCATGGGGGCATGGCTTCGTGGGTCCGTCGCTGCTTGTGACTGGAAAGACGATCCTGGAACGAGATTATTCCAGCGTAGGAAAAATAAATACGACGCGAGGGAATAAACCCATCGTGCTTTCGTCTGACGGGTCCTTTCCACAAATGGCCCTGTGCCTCGGAGTCTCCTATGGTTGACCCTTCTCCTGAACGTCGGCCGCCGCTGAGCGCCGCCAGCCTGACATTGCGCCTGACGGGCATTGCCGTCGTCGTTGCGGCGCTGGCCGGAGCATTTGCCTACGTCAATGGTACCCTTGACCCACAACGCCTGACGCCGAAAGCGTTGGTCAATGTCCTGGAAACAAACAACGGAGTCCATGCCGGTTTCCGGCGCAATCACTCCAAAGGTGTCTGCGTGGCCGGTTACTTTGAAAGCAGCGGCGAGGCGCGCGCCTACTCCAGCGCACAGGTGTTCAACGATGCGCGGACGCCGGTGGTTGGGCGTTTCGCGCTGCCCAGCGGCAACCCTTACGCACCGGACGGCAGTGTGCCGATCCGAAGCCTGGCATTGCGCTTCACCCAGGCCAACGGACAGCAATGGCGCACAGGCATGAACAGCATGCCGGTGTTCCCGGTGGGGACGCCCGAGGCGTTCTACCAGTTTCAGCAGGCTCAATCGCCGGATCCGACCACGGGCAAGCCGAACCCTGCGGCCGTGCCGGCATTTTTTGCCGCGCATCCCGAGGCGATGCCGTTCCTGCAATGGATCAAGACGGCCAAGCCATCGGCCAGCTACGCCACCGAAACCTACAACGGGATCAATGCCTTCTATCTGGTCAATCCTGCCGGGCAACGCCAGGCCGTGCGCTGGGGTATGGTGCCGATGAGCCAGGACGCGGCGGACGCGACCCCAGCCCAAGGCGCCGATTTTCTTGAACAGGACCTGGGCAAACGCCTGGCGGCCGGCCCCTTGCGCTGGCGGCTGGACCTCACCTTGGCCAACCCGGGCGATCCGGTCAACGACGCCAGCAAGGCCTGGCCCAGCGACCGCAAGGTGATCAACGCCGGTACCTTGGTCCTGGAGAGCACCCAGGCTCAGGACAATGGCGAATGCCGTGACATCAACTACGACCCGCTGATCCTGCCCAGTGGTATCGAAGGCTCCGATGATCCGCTGCTGGCCGCGCGCTCGGCGGCCTATGCCAGTTCTTATTTGCGACGCACCAGCGAAGTCAGCCAATTGCCTGCCACCCAGGAGTCTCGCCAATGAACGCGCCTCGACATTTCGCACCGTTGGCTCGGCTGCTGCATTGGCTGATGGCCTTGATGATCATCGCCATGCTGTTCATCGGCGCAGGCATGGTTGCCTCAGTGTCCGAGCGCCATGAATGGTTGCTCCAACTGCACAAGCCCTTGGGCATTGCGATCCTGTTGCTGGTGATTGTCCGGCTGGTGGTGCGCTTTACCACGCGAACACCGCCATTGCCGGCCGACCTGCCGGGCTGGCAGGCATTGGCGGCCAAAGCCTCGCACGTCTTGTTGTACGCCTTGATGGTGGTCTTGCCATTGTTGGGCTGGAGCATGATTTCGGCGGCGGGCGACCCGGTGATGCTCAGCGAGTCGCTTCGCTTGCCTTCCATCCTGCCGGCAGATGCCCAGGCCTTTGCACTGCTGCGCAAGGCCCATGGCTACCTGGCCTATCTGCTCTTCCTGACGGTACTGGTGCATCTGGCTGCGGCGCTGTTCCACGGGTGGGTGCGCCGGGATGAGGTGTTGGACAGTATGTTGCGGGGCGAGCGTTGATCCTGTGAACCTGCGACCCGTGGCGAGGGCGCTGGCTCCCGCTCGGCCCTGTAGGAGTTGACGAGCGAAGCGAGGCTGCGATCTTTGCGCTGCCCATTGATTCCGGGGCGCAGGATCAAGATCAAAGGATCGTCCGAACGCGGCCCGAGGCTTCGCCAGCGCCTACAGAACCGAGCGGGAGCGAGCGCCCTCGCCACAGGGGCCGGGTGTTTGAGTGACCTCAGCGCAACTCGTCGACCATCGCCTCAATGGTGCTCAAGACATCCTTGCCCAGTTGCATCGAACGTTTGCCGGACCAGCCAGTGTGGGGGTTCGGATGGTCGTTATGGTCCTTGAATGGCATTTCCAGGGTCAGGGACAGGCAGTCGTATTTCTGGCCGACGGCGTTGCAGGCCAGGGTCATGTTGGCCTGGCCTGGTTCGTCACGTGTGTAGCCGTAGGTCGTCTGGAAGTCCTTGGTCTGGTGCTTGAGGTGGCTGCGAAAACGCTCTTCGAGATCGGCGATCCGTGGCGTATACCCCGGATTGCCTTCGCAACCGGCGGTGAAGACGTGGGGGATTTCTTCATCGCCGTGAATGTCGAGGAACAGGTCGACGCCATATTTTTCCATCTGCTGCTGTACGAAAAATACCTCAGGGCTGATTTCCGGGTTGGCATTCTGCCAAGCCCGGTTCAGGTCCTGTCCCATCGCGTTCGTGCGCAGATGCCCGTGGAACGCACCGTCCGGATTCATGTTGGGCACCAGGTACAGGTCGGCCTTGGCGAGCAATCGGTTCAGTTGTGTATCGTCCTGGTGCTGGAGGCGTTCGATGACCCCCTCCATGAACCATTCGGCCATGTGCTCGCCGGGATGCTGCTGCGCAATGATCCAGATCTTTCGGCGCCCCTCGGCACCGCTGCCCTTGCGCAGCAAGGGAATGTCACGGCCTTCGACGCTTTTGCCGGTGGCCAGCAGTTCGGTACCGGCCTTGTGTTGCGCTTGCTCGATCAGCCAATCGTGACGGCCCCGGCTGTAGGGTTCGAAATAGGCGAACCACGCGTGAGGCTGTTCGGCTTCCAGATGAAAGCGCAGGGCATCGCCTTCGAATTGCGTAGGAATACGGAACCAGTTGACGTGGTCGTAGGACGCGACAGCCTGATAGCCGGTCCAGGCCTTGTTATAGGAGGACTGGCTGGCATTGAGCAGGCGAAAGGAATATTCCTGGCCGACGTGCAAGCCGCTGGCCTTGAAGTGGAACCACTGGAAATGCGCGCTGCGGGTGTCAGGCCGAATCTTCAGCAGCGATTGCAGAGGGTTGCTGATGTCTACGACTTCAATGTTGCCGCTGTCAAAACTGGCGCTGATATCGAAGGAGGATTTAGCCACGGTCACGGTTCCTGCAGAGGATTTTTGTGCCGTTACTTTACACTCAAGGCAGGGGAAACCGGGACGATTTGCATCGATGACAAGAGGGGGCGCCCTCCCTGGACGCAGAAGCAGAGTAGAGTCTCGCTGGCCGATTCTCAAGTGCTGCCTGTCGCGGGTTTGTCAGCGGGAGGGCGCAGGGACTTTTGCAGGCGGATGGGCATTTGCTATCATCGCCAACATTGAGATCAACACCCTCCAAAAGACTTCATTAGCCTGAAGCCATAAGCCGAAAAATCGGCAAAAAAAGACCCGGCAAAAAGCCGGGTCAAAAACCGTGATTAGCCTGATGAGGAGATATGCCAGAAGTCCGACCTAAGGTCTTCTGGCCTATCGACTGATCTCGCGATCAGTTGTTGCAATAATAATCATTATCATTTGCAAGTCAAATGATTTTATCGCATCGATTGGAAAATTTTTTCCCGTGGGCCGCATTCGTGGCGCCATTCCGCGCGCAACGCCTAGCGAGTAGGGTACCCGTCAAGGGATCGGTCCAGCATGACCTTGACCAGATCAATCATGTGCACCACAGAAAATGCCAGGTCACGGTTCGAACCGTTCAGTCGATTGGCAGATTCGTGGGCAGTGGCCGCGGCGCAGCGCAGCAGGTCGCAAGCGTGGACCAAGGCTTCTTCGCCGCTGATGTTACGGTTCACGTCGAAAAAGCGCTGCTCGGCCTGGGTTGTTGCAACACTTGGTTTCAAGTAGTAATCCAAGGCGCGTTGGGCCGCCGGGCAATCCTGAAACGATGGGAAAGCCGGGTCCAGGGAAGTGACGGGTTCGTGTTTGTTGGGCGTGTCCATTTGTCGAGTGACTCCGTGTGATGTGAAATCCTGTGCTCCCAGCTTAGTACGCAGCGTAATTGTGACGACAATTTAAATACTACAATTTGTGTTTTGATGGGCGTGGTCATCCACGTATCGTGCCGCTCATGGATAAATGGATAGAGTTGGTCAAGGCCAAGATGAAGGAGCTGCACATCACGCAAGTGGTGCTTGCAGAGCGTTTGGGGATGTCACAGGGCGGTATCGGCCATTGGCTGACCAAGCGCCGGCAGCCCAGTCTTGAAGACATGAACCGGGTGCTGAAGGAACTGGGGCTCGAGTTTCTCGAGGTGGCCATGGTGATCCGCGAGCCGGACACCTCCACGGACGAGGGCATGGCCCTGGCGCAGAAGTACAACCCGTACTTCCGCTATCCGATCAGCGAATGGCACGACATCGGCACCGTTCGTGAAGGCGATCTCGCTGACTACGGACCGTCGCGCTATGAGTTGACGGACTACCACGCCCAGGGAGATGCGTTCTGGCTGGTGGTGGTGGGGGATGCGATGACCGCGCCGAGTGGGCTCAGTATTCCGGAGGGAATGTCGATCCTGGTTGATCCGGCGATCGAGGCGGTGCCCGGTAAGCTGGTGATCGCCCAACTGCCTGGCAGCAGCGATGCGACTTTTCGCAAACTGATTGAAGAGAGCGGCCGGCAATACCTGGTTCCGCTCAATCCTACTTACCCGAAAAGCTTGTACACCGAGCAATGCCGAATCATCGGCGTGGTCGTGCAAGCAACCATCAGGTTCTGAACCGGATCGGCCCGGACAACGGGCCGATGCCTATTCTTCCAGCGCCACCAGCACGCTGCCCTCGCTGACCATCTCACCTTCGTGGCAATACAACGCCGTGACCACGCCGGCCTTGGGCGCACGGATGCTGTGCTCCATTTTCATCGCCTCCAGCACAACGAGTTGTGCGCCGGCTTCCACCGTCTGGCCGGCACTTACCAACACCCGCACGATACTGCCGTTCATGGGCGCAACCAGGCTGCCATGAGGGTTGTGACTGGCCTCGGCGGCGGCCAACGGGTCGTATGACTCGACGCGATGCAGATCACCCTGCCATTGCAGGTAGAGGCTGTCGCCCTGGCGAAGCACGCGGTGGCCGCAACGAACGCCATTACGCTCGATCACCAAATGCTCCCCCTTGAGTTCGGCGCAAAGGGTGGCACTGTCCAACGTCACCGCGCGATCCTGACCTTCACAGCTCAGATGCAGGGCGGTTTCCCGTGGCAGTCCGAGGCGCAGCCCACCGGTGTTGCTCCAGGGAGAATTCGCGTCATCGGCGCGGACGTGCGGCGGGAGGCTCAGGGCGAAGGCCTGGGCGGCCGCGTGCCAGAAGTCGTCATCCAATTCGCCTGGCTCGGGCAGCAGTTGCGCCTGGTAACGCGGGATAAATCCAGTGTCCAGTTCCGCCGCGGCAAACGCCGGGTGACCGACGATGCGCCGAAGGAATCCGATATTGGTCTTCAGACCGCCGATGGCGAACTCGTCGAGCATCGCCAACAGGCGCAAACGGGCCTGCTCGCGGTTCTCGCCCCAAGCGATCAGCTTGCCAAGCATCGGGTCGTAGAAAGACGAAATCTCGTCATCTTCTTCAACGCCGCTGTCGACCCGCCGCCCTTCGCCTGCAGCGGATTCGCGATACAACGCCAGGCGCCCGGTGGCGGGGAGAAAATCATTGGCCGGGTCTTCGGCATAGAGCCGTACTTCGATGGCATGTCCCCGCAGCGGTACTTGCTCTTGCGTGATGGGCAGCGGCTCGCCGAGGGCGACGCGGATCTGCCAGGCGACCAGGTCCAGTCCGGTGATCGCTTCAGTGACCGGATGCTCGACCTGCAGCCGGGTGTTCATTTCCATGAAGAAAAACTCACCCCGCGCGTCCAGCAAAAACTCCACCGTGCCCGCGCCGACATAGCCGATCGCCTGGGCCGCACGCACGGCGGCTTCGCCCATGGCCTGGCGCAATTGCGGGCTGAGGCCGGGCGCAGGCGCCTCCTCGACGACCTTCTGATGGCGACGCTGGATCGAGCAATCGCGCTCGTTGAGGTACAGGCAATTGCCGTGTTGGTCGGCAAATACCTGGATTTCCACGTGGCGTGGCTTGAGCAGGTATTTCTCCACCAGCATGCGCGCATCGCCGAACGACGATTGCGCCTCACGCTGCGCCGAAGCCAAGGCTTCGGCCAGTTGGCTGACGTCTTCCACGACTTTCATGCCTTTGCCGCCGCCACCCGCGGTTGCCTTGAGCAACACCGGGTAGCCGATGCGTTCGGCGGCGGCGCGGAAGGTTTCCAGATCCTGGGCTTCACCGTGGTAGCCGGGCACCAACGGCACGCCAGCGGTTTCCATCAAGGCCTTGGCGGCGGATTTGCTGCCCATGGCGTCGATGGCCGAGGCGGGAGGACCCAGAAAGATCAGCCCGGCTTTTTCGATGGCCCTGGCGAACCCTGCGTTCTCGGAAAGGAAACCGTAGCCAGGATGAATCGCCTGGGCACCGCTGGCCTGGGCCGCGGCGATCAATTTGTCGATTTGCAGATAACTGTCGGCGGCCTTGCTGCCGCCCAGGTCGACGCAGATATCGGCTTCACGGCAATGACGCGCATTACGGTCCGTGGCGCTGTGCACGGCGACGGTGGCCAGGCCCATGGCCTTGGCGGTGCGCATGACGCGGCAAGCGATTTCACCGCGGTTGGCCACCAGTAGAGAGGTAAGGGCAGGGGCGCTCATCGACGCGGCTCCTTGTTGTCTGATTCGGCTTGCCAGTTCGGCGGCCGTTTTTGCAGGAAAGCTCGCAAGCCCTCCTGGCCTTCGGGGCTGACGCGTATCCGGGCGATGGCGTTCTCGGTGTAGCGCCGCAACGCCGGGGTGAGTGCACCGTTGCCGACCTCACGGAGCAGTTCCTTGCTGGCGCGCATGGCCGCCGGACTGTTGAGCAGCAAATTGTCGATCCAGTGCTGGAGTTGATCGTCCAACGCCCCGACCGGGTAACTTTCCGACAGCAATCCAATCTCTTTCGCACGTTGTCCGCCGAAGCGCTCCGCAGTCAGGGCGTAGCGTCGCGCCGCGCGTTCGCCAATGGCCTGCACCACGAACGGGCTGATCACCGCAGGCGCTAGGCCAATCCGCACTTCAGACAGGCAAAACTGCGCTTCGTCGGCGCCGATGGCCATGTCGCAGGCACTGATCAGGCCCAGTGCACCGCCAAACGCGGCACCTTGGACGACAGCCAATGTAGGAATCTTCAGTTTGGCGAGGTTGTACATCAGCTCCGCCAGTTCCCGGGCGTCGTCGAGGTTGGTGTGGTAATCGAGTTCGGCGGACTGTTGCATCCAGGCCAGGTCGGCGCCGGCGCTGAAGTGTTTGCCGCGGCCACGGAGCAACAGGAAGCGCAGGGTCGGGTCGTTGCCGACCTCGTCCAAGGCAAGAATCAACTCGCGGATCATCTCGGCGTTGAACGCGTTGTTCTTTGACTCGCGGCTGAGCCACAGGGTGGCAAAGCCGCGTGGGTCGGTGTGCAGTTCGAGGGTGTTGTAATGATTCATGGGCATTTCCCCGGTTACATCCTGAACACGCCGAAGCGGCTCGATTCGATGGGCGCGTTCAGCGACGCGGACAAGGCCAGGCCCAGTACATCGCGGGTCTGCGCCGGGTCGATGACGCCGTCGTCCCACAGCCGCGCGCTGGAATAATAGGGGTGCCCCTGTTCCTCGTATTGATCGAGAATCGGCTGCTTGATCTCGGCTTCCTGGGCGGCACTGAACGGCTGTCCGCCGCGTTCGGCCTGTTCGCGCTTGACTTGCACCAGCACGCCGGCGGCTTGTTCGGCGCCCATCACGCCGATCCGCGCATTCGGCCACATCCACAGGAACCGTGGATCGTAGGCACGGCCGCACATGCCGTAATTGCCCGCGCCGAAACTGCCTCCAATGATCACGGTGAATTTCGGCACCCGGGCGCAGGCCACGGCGGTCACCAGTTTTGCGCCGTGCTTGGCGATTCCGCCGGCTTCGTATTTCTGGCCGACCATGAAGCCGGTGATGTTTTGCAGGAACAGCAGGGGAATCCCACGCTGGCATGCCAGTTCGATAAAGTGCGCGCCTTTCTGCGCGGCCTCGGCGAACAGGATGCCGTTGTTGGCGAGGATGGCGATCGGGTAACCGTGCAGGTGGGCGAAGCCACACACCAGGGTCGTTCCGAAGAGCGCCTTGAATTCGTCGAATACCGAGCCGTCGACGAGGCGTGCTATGACTTCCCGCACATCGAACGGTTGCTTGGCGTCGGCCGAAACCACGCCGTACAGTTCGTCGCCCGAGTACAGCGGGGCGATGGGCGCACGCTGCTGCAGCTCGCCGAGTTTGCGCCAGTTGAGGTTGGCGACGCTGCGGCGGGCCAATGCCAAGGCGTGCTCATCGCTGTCGGCGTAGTGGTCAGCCACGCCGGAGATCTTGCAGTGCACATCGGCGCCGCCCAGGTCCTCGGCGCTGACCACTTCGCCGGTGGCGGCTTTTACCAAGGGCGGGCCGGCGAGGAAGATCGTCGCCTGCTGGCGAACCATGATTGCCTCGTCCGCCATTGCCGGCACATACGCGCCACCGGCGGTGCAGGAGCCCATGACTATGGCAATCTGCGGGATACCCTGGGCACTCATGTTGGCCTGATTGAAAAAGATCCGGCCAAAGTGCTCACGGTCGGGAAACACTTCGTCCTGGCGCGGCAGGTTGGCGCCGCCGGAATCCACCAGATAGATACAGGGAAGGCGGTTCTGTTGGGCGATGGCCTGGGCGCGCAGGTGTTTTTTCACGGTCAGCGGATAATACGAGCCGCCTTTGACCGTCGCGTCGTTGGCGACAATCATGCACTCGATACCTTCCACGCGACCGATGCCGGCGATCACACCGGCTGCCGGCACCTCTTCTCCATAGACTTCGTAAGCCGCCAGCGGACTGATTTCCAAGAACGGCGAGCCTGGGTCCAGCAAGCGATTGATGCGCTCGCGCGGGAGCAGTTTGCCCCGCGATGTGTGCCGCTCCTGGGCCTTGGGCCCGCCGCCTTGCTGGACATGAGCGAGCAAGGTGCGCAAGGCCTCGACTTGTCCGAGCATCGCATCGCGATTGGCGATGAACTCCGGTGAGCGAGCGTTGAGCTGAGTGTGCAGAATCATGGCTACTCCGTAGCAGCTTTGAGCCTCAAGCCATAAGCTTCAAGCCAGCGCGCAATGTTCTTGGCGCTCGAAGCTTGTCGCTTGTAGCTGACGAAATTCATTTCGTTTCGTTGAACAGTTCGCGGCCAATCAACATGCGACGGATCTCACTGGTGCCGGCGCCGATTTCGTACAGCTTGGCGTCACGCAAGAGACGGCCAGCCGGGAATTCGTTGATGTAGCCGTTGCCGCCCAGTATCTGTATCGCATCAAGGGCCATTTGCGTGGCGCGCTCGGCGCTGTAGAGGATCACCCCCGCAGCGTCCTTGCGGGTGGTTTCACCGCGCTCGCACGCCTGCGCCACTGCGTACAGATAGGCGCGACTGGCGTTGAGCTGGGTGTACATGTCGGCGACTTTGCCTTGGATCAGCTGGAACTCGCCGATGCTCTGGCCGAACTGCTTGCGGTCGTGGATGTACGGGACGATCAGGTCCATGCACGCCTGCATGATGCCGGTCGGTCCGCCGGACAAGACCACGCGCTCGTAGTCGAGGCCGCTCATCAACACTTTCACGCCGCCGTTGAGCACGCCGAGGATATTTTCCTCAGGCACTTCGACGTCATCGAAAAACAACTCGCACGTGTTCGAGCCACGCATGCCGAGCTTGTCGAACTTGTTGCTGCGGCTGAAGCCTTTCCAGTCGCGCTCGACGATGAACGCGGTGATGCCATGCGGGCCTTTTTCCAGGTCGGTCTTGGCGTAGATGACGTAGGTGTTGGCGTCAGGACCGTTGGTGATCCAGGTCTTGCTGCCGTTGAGCACGTAGTGGTCGCCACGCTTGTCGGCCCGAAGCTTCATCGAAACCACGTCGGAGCCGGCGTTCGGTTCGCTCATGGCGAGGGCGCCGATATGCTCGCCGCTGATCAGTTTGGGCAGGTACTTGCTCTTCTGCTCATGGTTGCCGTTGCGGTTGATCTGATTGACGCACAGGTTGGAGTGGGCGCCGTAGGAGAGGGCGACCGAGGCCGAGCCGCGGCTGATTTCTTCCATGGTGACGACATGGGCCAGATAGCCCAGGCCGGCGCCGCCGTACTCTTCGGGGACGGTGATGCCCAGCAGGCCCATGTCACCGAACTTGCGCCACATGTCGGCGGGGAACAGGTTGTCGATGTCGATCTGTGCAGCCCGAGGTGCCAGCTCTGCCTTGACGAAGGACTGCACCTGGTCGCGCAACATATCGATGGTTTCGCCGAGGGCAAAATTCAGGGAGGGGTAGCTCATGGGACACCTTTTGGATTTTTTGTCGGGTCTGGGGAGCTGCGTGGCGGCTCTCACCTTTACGTTAACGTAAGCTTGTGACGAATGGCTGTCAATCGCTCTTTACGTTAACGTCAACTTGGGCGAGAGTAAGGCCGCTCTTGCATGAGATTCACCGATACACCCATTAATAAAAACAAGAGGGCGCGTCATGGATCAACCCGGTTCTCACCCGCAACTCAGCTACACCCGCGGTTCCCAGGCCAAGGCCTTGCTCGCGCAGACCATCGGCCAGGCGTTCGACCAGACTGTCGACCAATTCCCTGACAGCGAGGCGCTGGTGGTTCGTCACCAGTCACTGCGCTACAGCTGGCGAGAACTGGCCGAAGCGGTCGATCTGCACGCCCGGGCCTTCCTGGCGCTGGGCTTGCAGGTCGGCGATCGCCTCGGTATCTGGGCACCGAATTGCGCACAGTGGTGCATCAGCCAGTTCGCCAGCGCGAAGATCGGCGTGATCCTGGTCAACATCAACCCGGCGTATCGCGCCTCCGAACTGGAGTACGTGCTCAAGCAATCCGGTTGCCAATGGCTGGTGTGCGCGGGGTCGTTCAAGACCTCGGATTACCACGCCATGTTGCAAGCGCTGGTACCGGAGCTGGCCGAGCAGTCGATCGGGCAATTGCGAAGCGAGCGCCTGCCGGACTTGCGTGGTGTGATCAGCCTCGATTCGCCGCCGCCCTCGGGCTTTTTGCCCTGGTCGCAGATGGCCGCCCTCGGCGCTGCGGTGTCGCCGGGGCAACTGGCCGAGCGCCAGGGAAGCCTGCATTTCGATCAGCCGGTGAATATCCAGTACACCTCAGGCACCACGGGATTTCCCAAGGGTGCGACCCTCAGCCACCACAACATCCTCAACAACGGTTACATGGTCGGCGAAAGCCTGGGCCTGAGCGTTGACGATCGGCTGGTGATCCCGGTGCCGTTGTATCACTGCTTCGGCATGGTCATGGGCAACCTGGGGTGCGTGACGCACGCCAGCACCATGATCTACCCCAGCGATGCCTTCGACCCCTTACTGACCCTGCGTACCGTGGCCGAGGAAAAAGCCACGGCGCTGTATGGCGTTCCCACGATGTTCATCGCCATGCTCGACCAGCCACAGCGAGGGGATTTCGACCTGTCCAGCCTGCGCACCGGAATCATGGCTGGGGCCACTTGTCCCATCGAGGTGATGCGGCGGGTCATCAGTGAGATGCACATGGCTGAGGTGCAGATTGCCTACGGCATGACGGAAACCAGCCCGGTGTCGTTGCAGACCGGTCCCGCGGATGAGCTGGAATTGCGCGTGACCACCGTGGGACGGACCCAGCCGCAACTGGAAAGCAAGATCATCGACGCGGCGGGCGATATCGTCCCCCGCGGGACCATCGGGGAATTGTGTACGCGGGGCTACAGCGTAATGCTCGGCTATTGGAACAATCCCAAGGGCAGCGCCGAGGCGATCGATTCGCAAGGCTGGATGCACACCGGCGATCTCGCGATCATGGACGAGCAGGGCTACGTGCGCATCGTCGGGCGTAACAAGGACATGATCATCCGCGGCGGAGAGAATGTTTATCCCCGCGAGCTGGAAGAGTTCTTCTTCACCCATCCCGCGGTGGCCGATGTGCAAGTGATCGGTATTCCGTGCTCGCGTTATGGCGAGGAGATCGTCGCGTGGATCAAATTCCATCCCGGCCACAGTGCCACCGAGCAGGAACTGCAGGCCTGGTGCAGGGAGCGCATTGCCCACTTCAAGACACCGCGTCATTTCAAGTTCGTCGAAAATTTTCCGATGACGGTCACCGGTAAGATCCAGAAATTTCGCATGCGTGAAATCAGCATTGAAGAACTGCGCGGTAACGAAGGCTGAGCAAGATCCCCTGTGGGAGCGAGCTTGCTCCGGGCGGCGATCCGACGAAAGCGGTGTACCAGGCAATATATAGATGTCGACTGTGCCGCCGTCTTCGCGAGCAAGCCCGCTCCGACACAAAACCAAATCCCGGACAGCACAAAGGGGAGCCGAAGCTCCCCTTTAATTTTGTCGTCGCGTGCTCTTTTTTTATTATTGAGGGGCGGCCTGTTGTTGTTTTTGGCAGCCGTGGCCCTTTACCGCTGTTTTTGGCGATCCCCATCCGGGATCAAGAGCAAACGTATTTTTTTGAGCGCTGATCTGCTTTTTCGCCTGGCGATCCAACCGATTCGGGAGCTACCTGAAGGTAGTTTTATTGTTCTCTGCCCGGTTGCGGGTTGCTCCTGGAAGCACCCTGAAAAGCACATCTTCTCCAAAAAAATCTGTTAGCTGCGTCTCTGCCGTGTTGTTTTTGTTATGTCAGAGTCGTTTCGTCTTGTTTTTATTGGGTTTGTCGCTTTTTTTTATTCTTGTTATGCAGGAGATATAGCAGGTGCCGTGCCAACTTTAAAAAATCTATATAAATCAACGAGTTGTATTTTTTGTCAGAAAATTCACTCGGCGAAACCCTGACAAATTGTTTCCGTGTTACTCGTTTCACCCCCGTTACAAACGGGGCGGTAACACCTCACTGCGCCAGCCGCGCTTTCGCAACGCGCGAACCGGTCGGACGGCCGAGCACGTCACAAATCTGCCGGCCCGCGGCGATGAGCGCGTCCAGGTCGATGCCGGTCTCGATGCCGAGGCCATTGAGCAGGTACAGCACGTCTTCAGTCGCGACGTTACCGCTGGCACCCTTGGCATAAGGGCAGCCACCCAGGCCTGCGATGGAACTGTCGAACACGGCGATGCCCTCCAGAAGGCTGGCGTAGACGTTGGCCAGGGCCTGGCCGTACGTGTCGTGGAAATGTCCCGCAAGTTTGTCCCGAGGCACGTCGGCGCTCACCACCTCGAACATCCTGCGCGTCGCGCCGGCGGTACCGGTGCCGATGGTGTCGCCCAGGGACACTTCATAGCAGCCCATTGCGTACAACTCCCGGGCGACCCAGGCCACTTGCTCAGGTTTGACTTCGCCTTCGTAAGGGCAACCCAGCACGCACGACACGTAGCCGCGCACGCTGACACCGTTGCGCTTCGCCGCCTCCATGATCGGAGCGAAGCGCTCCAGGCTTTCCTTGATGGTGCAATTGATGTTGCGCTGGGAAAACGCTTCGGACGCGGCGGCGAACACTGCGACCTCTTTCACGCCTGCTGCCAGCGCGTCTTCAAAACCCCTCAGGTTCGGCGCCAAGGCGCCATACGTCACGCCGGGCTTGCGCTGGATTTGCGCAAAGACTTCGGCCGAGCCGGCCATCTGCGGCACCCATTTAGGCGAGACAAAGCTGCCGACTTCGATGTAACCGAGGCCGGCAGCGCTCAGTGCATCCACCAGGCGTACCTTGTCGGCGACGCTGATGGGCTGCGATTCATTCTGCAGGCCGTCGCGCGGGCCGACTTCGATCAGGCGTACAAAGGAGGGAAGGGACATGGGGTTGACCTGTAGTGGGTTGCAGAACATCGTGGACGATGATGGGACCCTTGTGGGAGCGAGCTTGCTCGCGATAGCGGTATAACTGACAAAATTGATATTGACTGATACACCGCCATCGCGAGCAAGCTCGCTCCCACAGGGTTACTGTTGTGTTACTGGACGATTTCCTCGCCCTTGATCGTCTGTTCCAGCGCCTGGATGCAGCGTTCCTCGGCGGTGTCGAGCTCCAGCTTCATCTGTTCAATATCCAGTAACTGCTGTTCGAGCTGCTCACGACGCTCGGCGATTTTCGCCAGCATGCTGTGGAGTTGTTTCTGGTTGCCGCTGCTGGGGTCGTACAGTTCGATCAGCTCGCGGCACTCGGCGAGGGAAAAACCAATGCGCTTGCCACGCAGGATCAGTTTCAGGCTGACCTTGTCCCGTGGTGAGTAGACACGCTCCTGGCCACGGCGCTCCGGGCTCAACAGGCCCTGTTCTTCGTAGAAGCGGATGGCGCGGGTGGTGATATCCAATTCGCGGGCGAGGTCGGAGATGCTGTAGGTCTGGCTGCTCATGGAAGCGCTCGAAACGAAAGAGGTTGGCGCTAAGCTAAAGGCAGGTTGACGTTCACGTCAAGATAAGAGCGCCTGCATGACATCCGGCGGACTTGTGGGAGCGAGCTTGCTCGCGATAGCGGTGTGTCAGCCAGGGAAATATCGAATGTGCCGACGCAATCGCGAGCAAGCTCGCTCCCACAATTTATGGCCTGCTAGACCCTGTCGAGCTTCTTCTCATGGGCCGTTACCTGCTGGCACAGCTCGATCATCTGCTCGCGCATCCAGCGGTTGGCCGGGTCCTGGTCGGTGCTCTCATGCCAGTACAGATGGGTTTCCACCGGCGGGACATCATGGACGGGCACGTGGACCGCATGCAGCTCGTGACGCCGGGCAAAACGTTCCGGGACCGTCATGACCATGTCGGTCTGCTGCAGCACTTGGGAAGCCATCAAATAATGTTGCGAGCGCAGGGCAATCTTGCGCTGGATGCCTATCTTGCCGAGGGCCAGGTCGACATAACCCAGGCCGTTGCGGCGACTGGAAATATGCACATGGGTCTGGGCCAGGTAATCGTCAAGACTGAGCTTCTCCTTGCCTGCCAAAGGATGGCCCTTGCGCATGGCACACACGTAACGGTCTTCCAACAACTTGACGTGGCGCACCTGCGGATCGGTGTTGAGCGGCGCATCGACCGCGAAGTCCAGGCGCCCGGCGGCCAGTTCCTTGGTGGTTTCCCGGCGCTTGGACAGGAAACTCTCGATGGCCACGGTCGGCGCCAGTCGGCGCAAGCGCTGGAACAGCGGCGGCAGGATCACGCCTTCGGTGAGGTCGGTCATGCTGATGCGGTAGGTCTTGACGGCTTGCAGCGGATTGAAGATCCGGCTTTCCTGCACCGACACCCGTAGCAGCGACAAGGCGTTGCGCACCGGCCCGATAATATTCTGGGCCATCGGCGTGGGCACCATCCCTTGGGCGGTGCGCACGAACAATGGGTCGTTGAAGGTCTCGCGCAAGCGCGCCAGGGCATTGGACACGGCCGGCTGAGTGATACCGACGATCTGCCCGGCGCGGGTCAGGTTGGCTTCGGTGTAGATGGCATCGAAGACAATGAAAAGGTTGAGGTCGACCTTGCTCAGATTCATGGCGCTGCACTCTTATTCTTGGGCTTGTATGAGGTGCCGGGTGGCAATGCGAATCAGTGAACCATATATCGGTGATGAATGTTAATACACGCCGAGAATAGGTTAGGTAAATTTTCGTAGCTCAACTAGCATCGATACCATGACCTAAAAACAACCTCTGCCAGAAGGTGCTGCCGATGGATTTTGCCTACTCCCCCAAGGTTCAGGAACTGCGCGAGCGCGTCACGGCGTTCATGGATGCCTACGTTTATCCGGCTGAAGCGGTGTTCGAGCGGCAGGTAGCGGAAGGTGATCGCTGGCAGCCCACGGCCATCATGGAAGAACTCAAGGCCAAGGCGAAAGCCGAGGGCTTGTGGAACCTGTTCCTGCCGGAATCCGAACTGGGTGCCGGCCTGACCAACCTGGAATACGCGCCGCTGGCGGAGATCATGGGACGTTCGTTGCTGGGGCCGGAGCCGTTCAACTGCTCGGCGCCGGACACTGGCAACATGGAAGTCCTCGTGCGCTACGCCAATGAAGAGCAGAAACAACGCTGGCTTGAGCCGCTGCTGCGGGGCGAGATCCGCTCGGCCTTCGCCATGACCGAGCCGGACGTCGCCTCTTCGGACGCCACCAACATGGCCGCTCGCGCCGAGCGCGATGGCGATCAATGGGTGATCAACGGCAAGAAGTGGTGGACTTCAGGTGCCTGCGATCCGCGCTGCAAGATCCTGATCTTCATGGGCTTGAGCAACCCTGACGCGCCACGCCATGCCCAGCACTCGATGATCCTGGTGCCGGTGGACACCCCCGGGGTAAAAATCGTCCGGCCATTGCCGGTGTTCGGCTACGACGATGCGCCCCACGGTCATGCCGAAGTGCTGTTCGATAACGTGCGGGTGCCGTACGAAAATGTCCTGCTGGGTGAGGGACGTGGCTTTGAAATTGCCCAGGGGCGCCTGGGCCCGGGGCGGATCCACCATTGCATGCGCTCGATCGGCATGGCCGAGCGCGCCTTGGAATTGATGTGCCAGCGCGCCGTCAGCCGTACCGCATTCGGCAAGCCGCTTGCGCGCCTGGGCGGCAACATCGACAAGATCGCCGACTCGCGGATGGAAATCGACATGGCGCGCCTGCTGACCTTGAAGGCGGCGTACATGATGGATACCGTCGGTAATAAAGTGGCGAAGAGTGAAATTGCCCAGATCAAGGTCGTTGCGCCTAACGTGGCCTTGAAAGTCATCGACCGGGCGATCCAGATCCACGGCGGCGCCGGGGTTTCCAACGATTTCCCGCTGGCCTATATGTATGCCATGCAACGCACCTTGCGCCTGGCCGACGGCCCGGATGAAGTCCACCGCGCTGCTATCGGCAAGTTCGAGATCGGCAAATATGTGCCCAAGGAGATGTTGCGCAGTGGGCGCTGAAGCTCATTCACGCTGACACCGCGATCGCGAGCAGGCTCGCTCCCAGGGGAATCGCAAATCCACTGTGGGAGCGAGCCTGCTCGCGATCGCGGCCGCCTGGACAGCGAATCAGCTCACTCCTTGACGCTCATGTACTCCTCGGCCCAACGGATATATTCCTCGGGCTGGGTGTAGGTGTGGGTCAGTTCGGTGGCGCTCAGGTCTGATGCCTGGGTGAAGATCTGGCGCTGCTCCCGCAGGCTGTCATAGGTGGCCTTGATCGCGGCGAAATAAGCGCCATGGCCATCGATCGTGACGCGAACGCCCAGTTCGGCCAGGCGTTTATCATCCCGCAGCAAGGGATTGCCATAGGTCACGAGCATCAAGGGGACGTTCAGGTTTTCGCTGATCTGCTCCAGATGCTCGAAGTCTTGCACGCCCACCATGCAGATGCCGTCCGCGCCGGCCCGTTCGTATTGCCGGGTGCGGCTGATGATTTCCTGGACCGGCAGGATCCCGGCATTGGTGCGGGCAATGATCGCCATCTCCGAATCGACCCGTGCCTCCAATGCCGCGCGGATCTTGCCGACGCCTTCGGCCACGCTGATCAGGTCGGTGGATTTGCGGCCAAACTGGGCTGGCAGCAAGGTGTCTTCGATGGTCAGCGCAGCCACGCCAGCGCGCTCGAGTTCGATGATGGTACGCATCACGTTCAGTGCGTTGCCGTAGCCATGGTCGGCGTCGGCAATGAACGGCAATTGGGCCACGCGGCCAATGCGAGTCGCCTGCTCGGCAAATTCACTGAGGGTGATCAATGCGAAGTCCGGTGCGCCCAACACCTGCAACGACGCCACCGAGCCTCCAAGAATGCCTACTTCGAAACCCAGGTCGGCGGCGATACGCGCCGACATTGGATCAAACACCGAGGCGGTGTGGTAGCAGGTCTTGGAAGCCAGCAGTTGGCGAAAATTGCGACGCAAATCTTGATGGGAGAGCCTGGACATATGAATTCCACCAATGGAATGGAAAGGCTTGAGCAAAAATGTCAACGCCGGAAGATCCAAAGGCTATCACGTGGCAAGCGCAAAGATGATGACCAATAGGTATAGGCGATGCCGTTATGGCATCAGGCCAGGGCCCGCCGTCCGGGAACGCGGTACCCGGGCACACACGGCTTACGCCGCCACCGCCTGTTGCCCCAGCCTGGGCAATGGCACGGCGCGTACGGTATCACCCGGCTGCACTTGCAGGCGTTTGGCGGTGACGCGGTCGACGAGCAGGCTATGGCCGTGCTGATGGGCACGGGCGCTGGTAACACGGCAGTTTTCCAGGCGTCGGTTGTGAATCAGCCAGATCGGCGCCTGTTCGTCCGGTGTACCGATCACCAGCGTCAGCGACTGGCTGTCGCGCACGCTGCGGATCTTCGACACCGGCGCTTCGACCACCGGGCCACCGTCGAAAATATCAATGTATCCCTTATGGGCGAAACCCTCGGCACTGAGGATTTTCAAGGCCGGTTCGGTGTTGGGGTGAGCCTTGCCAATCACCGCCTGGGCTTGTTCGGTGAGCAGGCAGGTGTACAGCGGCTGACGCGGCATCAATTCGGCGATGAATGATTTGTTACCCATGCCGGACAACTGATCGGCGTAGCTGAAATCCTTCTGGAAGAAGTGCCTTCCCAGGCTGTCCCAAAAAGGCGAGCGGCCCAGTGCATCGGCGTGGCCGCGCAGTTCGGCAATCAGCTTTTTGCCAAACAGGGTGGGGAACTCAGCGACGAACAACAAGCGCGCCAAGGACAGCAGCCGGCCGTTATGGCCACGGCGCTGCTCGGGCCGCAGGAACAATGAGCAGATTTCCGATTGCCCGGTCATTTCATTGTTGAGGAACAATGTCGGGATCTGCCGATGGATGCCCAGTTCAGGCGCCGAGCTGACCGTCACGCCGACGCGATAGTTGTACCAGGGTTCGCGAACACCGACGGCCCCGGTCAGCGCACTGATGCCCACCACTTGCCGATCATCGTCCTCGAGCACGAACAGGTAGTCGGCATCAGCCCGTTCGACTTGTCCGGCAAAGGTACGCTGGGCCCAGCGCAGGCGATGCGCCAGGCGCTCCTCGTTGGCCGGCAAGCTGGTGAAGCCCGGGCCGGCGCAGCGGGCCAGGTCCAATAACGCAGGCAGGTCTGTCAGGGCGACGGGGCGGACGATCATGAAGCGGCTCCTGCTTCATGCCCGGCGTGGTGTCGAGGGGCGGCATGCAATTCGATCAATTTCATAAGCTCACCACCCGGACCCGATCGCCCTCGGTAATCCCCAGCGCCACCAGCATGTCAGGGTGCAGCGCCACCGGGCCCTCGCCGCTGACGTCCAGGTCCGCGACGATGGCCCGATAACCCCCGAGGCCATCGTTACTCACCAGGTACCGCCCACGGGCATCGATTACTCGGCTTTGCCGGGTGATGACCGAGCGACTCTGGACGATCGAGCGAATATTCGTGGTTCGACCGTGCAACGTCGGCCCACCGTCGAACAGGTCCACATAGCTGTTGGTTTCGAAACCCTCGCGCTCGAGTATGTCGAACGCCTCCTGGCCGTCGGGGTGCACCCGGCCGATGCAGGCCTGGGCCGCCTCCGGCAACATCGGCACATAGATCGGATATTGCGGCATCAATTCAGCGAGAAAGGTACGGCTCTGCAGGCCGCACAGGCGTTCGGCCTCGGTGTAGGGCAGGTCGAAGAAATGCTGGCCGATGGCATCCCAGAACGGAGAACGGCCGTCTTCGCTGCTGAAACCGACGATTTCCGTGATGACCGATTCGGCAAAGCGCCGGGGATGAGCGCCAATGAACATCAGCCGCGCCCGGGACAGCAGTTCCGATTCCGGGGTGCGCACGCGAGTCGCGTCGATGTGGAAACCGCGCAGCAATGTCTGGCCGCTGAGGTCCTGGCACAACGACAGCGCGGGCACGCCGTGGTGGATGTTCAGTTCCCGGGACTCACTGGAAAATGGCCGATGGCGTAGACTGAAGAACGGTTCGTTGCAACCGGTGCTGGCGATGATCTCCGAACAACCCACCAAGTGGCCGGACGCGAGGTTCTGCAAGACAAAGAAATAGTTTTCCCCACCCGGTGCCTGCACGTCCGCTTCGAACGAGGCACACGAGCCGAGGATTTTCTCCCGCAGGCGATCGGTGTCGTCTGGAAGCGAAGTGACACCCACCAGGCTGTCGCGGGCCAGTTGCTGCAGTTGCGGCAAATCGGATAACTGAACTGGACGTAAGGCCAGCATGGATTGCACTCCTGTTCCAGAGAACCCAATGATCTGCACCGGGCTTGACGGTCACTGTCGATGTCCACGCGTTGAAGCTGAAAACTGAAATTGATCACCGTCGCGTCATAGCAGCGGTGCGAGATAGGCGCTCCAGGTCCGTATCGATTCGGGACTGCGCAGCAGGTCATTGCGCACTTCGATCAATACCGAATCGAGGCCGCGTCCGTCGCCGTGTACCGGGACTGTCATGTCGCTCAGGGGGCTGACTTTGTAGGGCTGATTGCCGGCGGCCCGCAGCGAATGTCGCCCCAACCCTTCGACGATGCGCTGGGCATATTCCCCGGCTTCGCCAAACAACACCCCGGCCTCGAGGGCGCGCGGCTGGCCGTAGAACACCGGTGTGAAACTGTGAATGCCCACTACCCGCACGGTCCGCTTATCCGCCAGGCGCTGGTCGATCAACGCCTTTAACTGGTCATGGAATGGATGGAAGAGGCACCGTTGGCGATATTCGCGCGTAGCGTCGTCCAGGGACTGGTTGCCGGGAATCTGATAAATCTCACTTTGGGCCGGGATGCTGTCGGCGACGTGTAGTGGACGATTCAGGTCGATCAACAGTCGCGAGTAGTTGGCTGACAGCAGCGTTGCACCGAGGGTTTCGGACAGCCGTTCAGCCAGGGCCAGGGCACCGATATCCCACGCAATATGTTCCTGGGCGGCCGTTTCGTCCAGGCCGAGGTCATTCAGCGCGCTTGGGATGAAGCGGCTGGCGTGTTCGCAAACCAGCAGCAACGGATGATCGGAGTCTTCCCGCAACAATCGGAACGCGGGCTTGGTGTAGAGGCCCGCCTCAGCACATTCAATGGATTCACGCATAGTGTTTACAAAGCTCGGCAAATGACAGCGTCTGCGTCGAGGCCAATTTCCGGGCGTTAAAGGCGAACCAGGTCCCAGCCAACAGGCTGGGAAAGACTTCGATTACAGCCCAATCGCGCGGCGGTCGCATGACCTGGTGTTCCGATGGCGTCAATACCAAGCATGGATCGGTGATCTGGTCTCTGGAGAGAGGCATCCGTGCTCCTTGCCTGGATGAGTGTCGAATTCTTTCGTAGCGCTCAAAATAGTATTTGGGCAGCAGGTGCTACGTGTCCAGAGGTTTTTACGTTCCGTTTAAAAAGCCAGAAAATACCTACAGGGCCCTTGTAGGACAAGGGTTTGGCTGGAGCTCCGTCGTATGTCAGGCACAGCTTTTTTCAGTGTCGGAAATTACGCCTTTTTGTCTCGATTATTTGATTTCATATAAGGTGCTGTACAAGAAAATCTGGAATTGTTCCTGCCATGACTTCTCCCGAAACCGAGTATTCCGCGTGCAAGCCACTCGCCTGACCCTGTTATGCCATGGCCGCACCGCCGCCCAGAAAGCAGCGCGTTTCGGCCTGGATGAACCCTTGGATACCGCCTGGCTGGCGAAGCGCCCCGACATCGGACGTGAATACCGGAGCGTCCGCCATCTGCTATGCGGGCCGGAGCTGCGGACACGTCAGACGGCCGCGCTGCTGGGGCCCGAGCCGCAGACGATCCAGGCCCTGGCCGATTGCGATTTTGGCCACTGGCGCGGGTTGTCCATCGATGAATTGCTCAGGACCGAACCGCAACTGCTCCAAGCCTGGCGCGACGACCCGGACGCCGCGCCCCATGGTGGTGAGTCGGTCAACCGGCTGTGTCGCCGCGTCGGTGATTGGCTGGCAACCCTGGAAAACACCCCGGGCCACTACCTGGCAGTGACCCATCCGTTCGTGATTCGCGCTGCGCTGGTGAATGTGCTGGGTTGTCCCATGGCCACGTTCAACCGGATCGACATCGAGCCGCTGGGGCTCGTCGACCTGCGCTTCAACGAAGTTTGGCGATTACGCCTACCGGAGCCCGCGTAAATGAAGAAATTGTCGGTGATAGGCATCGGCGCCGGTGACCCGGACCACCTGACGATGCAGGCGGTGAAGGCCTTGAACCGGGTGGATGTGTTTTTTCTCTTGGACAAGGGGCCCGCCAAGGAGACGCTGCTGGATCTGCGCCGCGAAATCTGTCAACGCTACATCGTCGGTCGTACGTACCGTTTCGTCGAAGCCTACAGCCCCGAGCGCCAACGCGACGACACGGACTACACAGCGAGCGTCGAAGCCTTGAACCGCGCGAAGCAGGCCACCTTTGAAAGGTTGATCAATGAAGAGTTATCTGACGGGCAGCACGGCGGTTTCCTGGTGTGGGGGGATCCATCGTTGTACGACAGCACCTTGCGCATCCTGCAGGCGATCCTCGACGCGGGGCGCTGTGCCTTCGAATTCGAGGTGATCCCCGGCATCACCAGCGTCCAGGCCCTTGCGGCGAAGCATAAAGTGCCGTTGAACACGATTGGCGGTTCGCTGGAGATCACCACCGGACGTCGGTTGGCGGCGGGGCAGGTGGGCGACGCGGCCAGCGTCGTGGTGATGCTTGATGCCGCGGATGCCTACCAGTGCGTGGGCGATCCCGATACGTGGATCTACTGGGGCGCCTATGTGGGAACGCCAGATGAACGGCTGATCGCCGGGCGGTTGGGGGACGTGGCCGACGATATCGAGCGCACGCGCAAGGCGGCGCGAAAAGAGAAGGGCTGGATCATGGATACGTACTTGCTGCGCAGGCGTTGATTGCAGATTCGATCCAACCGTGGCGAGGGAGCTTGCTCCCGCACGGCTCTGTAGGCGCTGGCGAAGGCTCGGGCCGCGTTCGGACGATCTTTTGACGTTGATCTTTCGCTTGAAATTCAAGTGTTTGGGGAAAGATCGCAGCCTCGTTGCGCTCGACAGCTCCTACACAGCTCCTACACAGGTATGGCCTCGGACGCGGCGCATCTTCAGCCCCGGCCAAACCGCTCCCGATACACCGACGGCGCCACGCCCACCACGCTGCGGAACGCCACGCGGAAACTTTCCACCGAACGGTAGCCACACAGCTGGGCGATGTTGTCGGTGTTGTCTGCGGTGCTTTCCAACAGTTCCCGGGCCCGGGCCAAGCGTTCATGTTGCAGCCAGGCCTTGGGCGATACACCGCAGGCCTGGGTGAAGCGGCGCAGGAAGGTCCGTTCGCTCATCGCCGCGCGGCTCGCCAGTTCGCGCACGCCCAGCGGTTCGTGGAGATGCTCGCGGGCCCACTGCATGACGCTGGACAAATCCCCGCGTGGCGTGCGGCTGACCGGTGAGGGAATGAATTGTGCCTGGCCGCCGGTGCGTTGTGTCGGCATGACCAGCCGGCGCGCCACGGCATTGGCGACCTGGGCACCGAAATCCCGGGCCACCAGGTGCAGGCACGCATCGATGCCCGCTGCGCTGCCGGCGGAAGTAATGAGTTGGCCCGAGTCGACATACAGCACATCCGGGTCGACCCGAATGGCGGGATAGCCTTGCGCCAGTTCATCGGTGTAGCGCCAGTGCGTCGTCGCTGCCAAGCCATCAAGCAATCCAGTGGCCGCCAGTACGAACGCCCCGGAGCAGATCGACAGCAAGCGGGCACCGCGGGCGTGGGCACGGCGCAGGGCGAGGAGCAGGGCGTCGGAGGGTGGTTCGCTGCGGCTGCGCCAGCCTGGCACGATGATGGTCCGGGCGGTGTCGAGCAGCTCCATGCCGCCATCGGCCAGGACCTGGAAGCCGCCCATGGCGCGCATCGGACCGTCGTCGACGGCGACGATGCGGTGCTCATACCAAGGGAAATCGAATTCGGGCCGGGCCAATCCGAAGATTTCCACCGCGACACCGAATTCGAATGTACACAAGCCGTCATACGCGAGGATGGCGACCAGGCCGGGAGCAGGCTGCATTTGGCGGAAAATTCCCACAGAGTGTCTTGTGCGCCACTGTAGCGGTTAGCGTCGGGGGGATAAAGTCTGTTCCAGTCTTCATCTGTCCCGGAGTAACCACGCATGACCAGTCTCGTTAGCGAAGTGCCCGCCGCCCCATCCGACCTCGCCCTGCAGCATTTCAGCCGTCGCCTGATGTTCGAAACCGATTGTTCCGATGTGCATGCCAGCCAAGAGGCGGGCACCGTCGATTTTGTCCTGGTGGACGTGCGCGGACCGCTGGCTTACGAACGCGGGCATGTGCCAGGGGCGATCAATCTCCCGACCCGGACCCTCACCGCCGAGGCGTTGGCGGCCTACCCCAAGGCCACGCTGTTCGTGGTGTATTGCGCCGGCCCGCATTGCAACGGTGCGAACAAGGCGGCGGTGCGCCTGGCAACGCTGGGTTACCCGGTCAAGGAAATGATCGGCGGGGTCATGGGCTGGCTCGATGAGGGTTTTCGCCTGACAGGTTCCGTGGAGCGCGTGGCGGAAAAGGCGATCAGCTGCGATTGCTGAGCGCTTGCTCCCGCTGGGCCTGTAGGAGCTGGCGGAGCCTGCGATCTTTTGATCTTTTGATCTTTTGATATTTTGATCTTCCGCTTAAAAGATCGCAGCCTCGTTTCACTCGGCAGCTCCTACGCAGCTCCTACGCAGCTCCTACACGGCTCCTACGCAGCTTCTATGCGGCTTCTATGCGACTTCTAAGCGGTGTTTTTATAACTATTTGTCGCTTCGACGTAATTCCCCTCCTGAGTGCATCTCTAGACTCCGGGCCACTTCGGTTTTCATCGACCGAACGCTGTTTCCGAATCTGCCTATAACGATCAATAAATACCTGCGCACTCAGGAGCAAAAATGAAGAAGCTAGCCATGTTCGGTGCCCTGGCACTGTCCGTATTGTCTTTCTCGGCCGTGGCCGAAGACGCCAAGCCGATCCGTCTCGGGATCGAGGCGGGTTATCCGCCGTTTTCGATGAAGACCCCTGATGGCAAGTTGGCCGGTTTCGATGTGGACATCGGCGACGCGCTGTGCGCGCAGATGAAGGTCAAGTGCACGTGGGTCGAGCAGGAATTCGACGGTCTGATCCCGGCGCTGAAGGTCAAGAAAATCGACGCGATCCTGTCATCCATGACCATCACTGACGATCGCAAGAAAAACGTCGACTTCACCATCAAGTACTACCACACCCCGGCGCGCTTCGTGATGAAGGAAGGCTCCGACGTCAAGGATCCGCTGACCGAGCTCAAGGGCAAGAAGGTCGGTGTGTTGCGCGCCAGCACCCATGATCGCTTCGCAACCGAGGTGCTGGTGCCGGCGGGGATCAACCTGGTGCGCTACAGCTCCCAACAGGAAGCCAACCTGGACATGGTCGCCGGACGCCTCGACGCAATGCTGGCCGACTCCGTCAACCTTGACGAAGGTTTCCTGAAGACCGACGCCGGCAAAGGCTTTGCCTTCGTGGGGCCGACCTATGAAGACGCGAAATACTTCGGCGGCGGCGCCGGTATCGCGGTGCGCAAGGGTGATAAGGAACTTGCCGAGAAATTCAACGCTGCCATCACCGAAATCCGCGCCAACGGCACGTACAAGAAAGTCCAAGACAAATACTTCGCCTTTGACGTCTACGGGCATTAATAGCTGAAGTCACCAGGTGGCCCGCCGCTGACCCGGCCGGCCACTTTTTTCATGGGCAATTGTCTTACCCTGCGCCTGTCGAGAAACCGATACCTGGAGAGCCTATGCAACGCATCGACCATACCTTGCCCTGGAGCCACCTGGGCACGGAACGTTCGCTCAGCGTGTTTCGTTACGGCCATGGCCCGCGCAAGGCGTATATCCAGGCCAGCCTGCACGCCGATGAATTGCCCGGCATGCGCACGGCATGGGAATTGAAACAACGCCTCAACACGCTTGAAGCCCAAGGCCTGCTCAAGGGCGTGATCGAACTCGTGCCGGTGGCCAATCCGATCGGCCTGGACCAGCACCTGCAAAGTGCCCACATGGGGCGTTTCGAGCTGGGCAGCGGCAAGAACTTCAACCGATCCTTCGTTGAGCTCAGTGCCCCGGTGGCGCAACGCATCGGTGAACGCCTCGGGGATGACCCGGCCGCCAATATCACCTTGATTCGCCAGACCATGATCGAGGTGCTGGATGATCTCCCGCCGCCACCGTCTCAGCTCGAAGCCCTGCACCGGCTGTTACTGCGCCACGCCTGCGACGCCGATGTCACCCTGGACCTGCACTGTGATTTCGAGGCTGCGATCCACCTGTACGCCTTGCCGCAACAGTGGCCGCAATGGCGCTCCTTGGCCGCGCGGTTGAAGGCTGGCGTGGCGTTGCTGTGTGAAGATTCCGGCGGCAGTTCGTTCGATGAGTCTTGCTCGACGCCGTGGTTGCGCCTGGCGAAGATTTTTCCGCAAGCAGCGATTCCACCGGCCAACCTGGCGACGACGCTGGAACTCGGCAGCATGGGTGACACCCGGGTGGAGCAGGCCCAAGCCAACTGCGAAGCCATCCTGGGGTTCCTGGCGGAACAGGGCTTTATCGGCGGTGACTGGCCGGCCGCGCCGCAAGCGTGCTGCGAAGGTTTTCCATTCGAAGGCACCGAGTACCTGTTCGCGCCGCACCATGGCGTGGTCAGCTTTTTGCGCGAAGCGGGCGAATGGGTGGAGCGGGGCGATCCACTGTTCGAAGTGGTCGATCCGTTGAACGACCGGGTCACCGTTGTTCCTGCCGGCACCAGCGGGGTATTGTTCGCCCTGGATCGCGGACGCTACACCCAGCCGGGCATCTGGCAGGCGAAAGTCGCCGGGCGCGAGCCGATTCGGGCGGGGAAATTGATCAACGACTGATAAGCGCTGTCTACCTCACCGCACGGTCGTTGCCGTGCGGCTATCAAATGATGGAGGAAGACTGATGCTCAAAGCGTTCGCCCTGTTTCTGCTGGTGGTATCCGTCGGCGTGCAAGCTCAACCTTCGCTGCACACCGACTTGCCACTCAACTACCTGGCCCGCGCCGATGAAAAGGCCGGGAACCGGCCGCTGGTGATTTTCCTGCACGGGTCGGGCAGCAACGAAGAGGACCTGCTCAGTCTCGCGGACGAACTGCCCGCGCACTACAACTACCTCTCGGTACGGGCGCCCAAGGCCATGGAGCCGGGGCACTACCAGTGGTTTGCGAAAAAGGGCGAGGGTGCGTACGACGGTGACACATCCGACCTGAAGGCCAGCGGCCAGATGCTCCTGGAGTTCATCGACAAGGCCCGGGCCAAATACCCGACTGATGCAAGCAACGTCTACCTGGTGGGGTTCAGCCAGGGCGCGATGATGAGCTACGAAGTCGCCTTGCGACACCCCGAAGCCGTCGGCGGGATTGCCGCGATGGGCGGGCGGGTCCTGCCGGTGCTGCGGGCCGAACTGACACCCGACGAAACGCGAAGGGCGCTGGCGGTGTTCATCGGTCACGGCACGGCGGATCCGATCATTCCCTATCATGACGGCACCGAAGCCGACACATTCCTCAAGACCCTGGCCCTGGAGCCGGAATTCCACGCCTACCCGGGCCTCGGCCACAGCATCAGTGCGCTGGAAGTGAAGGACCTGCGGGCCTGGCTGGAGCGGCTCAACCCCTGATATGCACCCCGGATCCTCGTGGGAGCGAGCCTGCTCGCGAAGGCGGCACTACAGTCCCTGAGGATATTGGTTGGGTGGCCTCTTCGCGAGCAGGCTCGCTCCCACAGGACCGCAGCAGGCCATCACTTGCCGCTGGCGATCTGCTTCACCAGCGCTTCATGACCGGCCTGGTCGCTGGCCCTGGAAATGATCTGCACCACGGCCATGCGCGTGCCGGAGGCACCGATCAACGTGGTATCCAATGTTGGCCCGCCACCCTGCGTGGCCTTGGTATCGAGCTGACGCAGGCCCAGGCCCGTGGTTTTCTGGGTCAGGCTCTGTTCGCCAAGGATCTTGGCGTCCGGCAGGGCCTTGGTTTTCTGGACGGCGAAGTCGGCGAAGGTGGTATCCAGGAAGGCGGTGTCGTTGTCCTTCACATTCGCCCCGTCGACCAAGGTGTTTTCGGCCGTGATCACCACCGTTCGGGTGGTGGCATTGCTGTACATCGTGCCGGACGCCCCGCCGGTCCCCTGCGCCATATCCCCGGCGGACAAGGGCGTCGCCGTGAAGCCCTTGGGCAGGCTGAAGCTGAATTTGCCGCCCAGCATCGAAATCTTCTGGGCCGGCGCCTCCACCGCCTTGGGTTGGGCCGCCAGCACAGGCAATGCGACGAGGCTGGCGATGGCCGCCAGCAGGAGGGCGGCGGCGTTTTGACTCAGCGATGACATTCAAATGCTCCACGGGTGGTCGTGCTTGAGGACCGATCATCCCATGGTCGTCGCCCCAGACTCCACTGCGCTGATCAAATGCCAGCGCGAACGCATTCCGTGATGGCGAGGGGCGCCGAGCCGCGCAACTCAGTCCGGTTCGACGTCCAGTTGCAGGCTGTCGTCGGCCAGGCGCTCGGTACGCCGGACGATGCCGCTGATGCGCCGGCCTTCGGCGCTGAACACCACGATCTGCGCTTTCGCCAGGTCCTCGGGCAGCGGCGGGCGTACATGCAGGGCAAACCATGGCGGCTCGCCATCGTCGAGACGCTTGACCTCGAATTGGCAGTCGACGCTTTTGGTCTCGCGGCCGAACAGCGTGTCGAGACCGTAATCAAGATGATTGTTTGCGGCGGGTCTTGGGTCCATCGGCAATCTCCTGTAGGGGCTCGGCTATTGTTCAAGTGAGTCTTCCCACGGCGGAAAAATTCCGTCGGATGCGTCGCGAATGATCGCGACTGGCGGTGGACGGTGGGGGTTGCTGGTAGAATCGCCCACCTTGACTTACGAGAGGTATGCCCATGAGCGAGCCGATTCGCCTGACCCAGTACAGCCACGGTGCCGGTTGCGGCTGCAAGATTTCGCCCCAGGTGCTGGAAGTGATTCTGGCCGGCAGCGGTGCGCAGAACCTTGACCCCAAGCTTTGGGTAGGCAATGCCTCCCGGGACGATGCGGCGGTCTATGCCATCGACGAGGAGCGCGGGGTGGTCTCGACCACCGATTTTTTCATGCCGATCGTCGACGATCCGTTCGATTTCGGCCGCATCGCCGCCACCAACGCCATCAGCGACATCTACGCCATGGGCGGCGATCCGCTGATGGCGATCGCGATCCTCGGCTGGCCGGTCAACGTCCTGGCCCCGGAAATTGCCCGGGAGGTGATTCGCGGTGGCCGCTCGGTGTGTGACGAGGCGGGCATTCCCTTGGCAGGTGGGCATTCGATCGATGCGCCAGAACCGATTTTCGGCCTGGCGGTCACGGGCCTCGTGCAGAAACGCCACATGAAACGCAACGATACCGCGGTCGCCGGTTGCCGCCTTTACCTGACCAAACCCCTGGGCATCGGCATCCTCACCACGGCGGAAAAGAAAGGCAAACTGCGCGCCGCCGACGTGGGCCTGGCCCGCGATTGGATGTGCACGCTCAACAAGCCCGGCAGCCGTTTCGGCAAGCTCGACGGCGTGGCCGCGATGACCGATGTCACCGGCTTCGGCTTGCTCGGGCACTTGGTGGAGATGGCCGATGGCAGCCAGCTCACCGCACGCATCCGTTATGACGCGGTGCCGCGCTTGCCGGGCGTCGAGTATTACCTGGACCTGGGCTGCGTACCGGGCGGCACGTTGCGCAACTATGACAGCTACGCGAACAAGGTCGGCCGTGTCCAGGAGTTGCACAAGCGCGTGCTGTGCGACCCGCAAACCAGCGGCGGCTTGCTGATCGCCGTCACGCCAGAAGGGGAAAGCGAGTTCCTGCAGGTCGCTGTCGAGCTGGGCCTGGCGCTGGAGCCGATTGGCGAGTTGGTCGAGCGACAGACCCACGCGGTCGAGGTGTCTTGATGCCCAACGACATCACTGATTACCGCGATATCTTCCTCAATGATCGTCCGATGATGGATACCCGTGCGCCCGTCGAGTTCATCAAGGGCGCGTTTCCCGGCGTGGTCAACCTGCCGCTGATGACCGACATCGAACGGCAACGGGTTGGCACCTGTTACAAACAGCAAGGACAGCAGGCCGCCATTGTCCTGGGGCATCAGCTGGTCTCCGGCGAAACCAAGGCCCAGCGCATCCAGGCCTGGGCCGACTTCGCCCGGTCTCATCCGGACGGGTTGCTCTATTGCTTCCGTGGCGGCTTGCGCTCGCAAATTGTCCAGCAATGGCTCAAGGACGAAGCCGGTATCGACTACCCCCGTGTCGGCGGCGGCTACAAGGCCATGCGGACCTTCCTGCTCGAAACCGTCGAGCAGGCCGCAGCCCAGTGCGACCTGGTCTTGCTGGGCGGCATGACCGGCACGGGCAAGACCGAAGTGCTGGCGCAATTGCCCAATGCGCTTGACCTGGAAGGTTGCGCCAACCATCGCGGTTCGAGCTTTGGCAAGCGCGCCACCGGGCAGCCGTCCAACATCGATTTCGAGAACCTGCTGGCGGTGGACGTGCTGAAAAAGCGCGCGGCCGGCATCGAGCAGTTCGTACTGGAAGACGAAAGTCGGATGGTGGGCAGTTGCGCCGTCCCGCTGCCGTTGTACCAACGCATGCAGCAGGTGCCGATGGTCTGGCTGGAGGACAGCCTGGAGCGGCGGGTCGAGCGAATCCTGCAGGACTACGTGATCAACCTGTGTGCCGAGTTCATCGACGTGCATGGCGACGAAGGTTTCTCGTTGTTTTCCGAGCGACTGCTGTCGAGCCTCGGCAACATTCACAGGCGCCTGGGTGGCGACCGTCATCGGCGATTGATGGACATCATGGAAGCGGCCCTGGTCGAGCAGGCCAGTACGGGTGCCGTCGATTTGCATCGCGGCTGGATCGAAGGCCTGCTGCGCGAATACTACGACCCGATGTACGTGTTCCAGCGGGAGAAGAAGGGCGGGCGGATCGAGTTCGCCGGGGAGCGGGGGGCGGTGTTGGAATATTTGAGTGAGCGCGCTGCCCGGGGCAGGTGAGGCGGCACCCATCATTCAACACACCGAGCCACCTGTGGGAGCGAGCCTGCTCGCGAAGAGGTCAGTGCAGGCACCCCATCAGTGACTTGAACACCGCTTTCGCGAGCAGGCTCGCTCCTACATGGATGTTCCGTCGATAGAGGTGGCCTGGTGCTTACGTCGGACACGTCTCCTGCCCATTATCCAACCCCTGCTTGTAGCTCTGGCTGGTCAGGCTGGCCTTGCCGTTGTGCCAGGTCAGTGTCAGCACGTACAGCGAATCGAAATCGCTCGACGCCCAGTCATCGGTGATCTTGAGCCGCTTGCCCACCGCTTCGCCCGCGACCTTGTTGATCAGTTCCGGCAAGTAGCCGTGGGACCAGGCGGTGTAGATAGTGGCGTTGTGGTATTTGTCGTGCAGCAGTTCATCGGCCAGGTCGCTGGTGTCGTTGGCTGAATATTCGATGTTCACCGGCAGGCCCAGCTTGATGGCGCTGGGGCTGATGGTCATCAGCGGGCGGATGTAGCTATAGGAATTGTCCAGCTCACCCTCTTCGACATTCCGGGTCGGGTTGGCGGCGAATACGTAGTCGGCCTTGCCGAATTTTTCCGGCAACAAGGTCGCCAGGTCGATGGCGCGATTCAGCCCTTGGCAATTGAGCTGGCCCAGGCCTCCGGCGGGTTTTTCGGCGTGGCGCAGGAACACCAGGGTCTGTACGCCATCGGCTGGCTGGGCGCGGCTCACGCTGGATTCCAGCGACAACACCAGTCCACAGACTACCAGTAGCGTCGGCAGCATCAGCCACGAACGGCTTTTGAAGTAACGGGCGAATTTCTGTGGCTTGATCATAGGCATCTTCGGTTTCGATTCAGGCTGACAAACCCCGGCACCGCGAAGCCTGTGGGCTCCGGTGTTTTCCTTGTCGTTACGCCGCTTCGATTCCTCGGGGCAGTTCTCTGAGTCCCTTTGCGCCCGTTGGTTCGATCCTGGCCGGTGCGCTGTGTTGTAACGGCATCCCGCCAGGGACTGAAGCGAATGTTAGCGACAGGATGTTGCGGATTTAAGAAGGGCGACGGCCAAAAGCCGATCAGCTGATTTATGCTTCAGCTTTCTGGCTGACACTTGGAACCCATTTCATGCCCAACCTGACTCCATTCCCCATCACCCAAAAATGGCCCGCCCAGTACCCCGAGTGGATTCAGCTCTACTCGTTGCCAACCTCCAACGGGGTAAAAGTCTCGATCATGCTCGAAGAGACCGGCCTGCCCTATGAGCCACATAAAGTCGACTTCGGTAGCAATGACCAGTTGTCGCCTGAGTTCCTGTCACTGAACCCCAACAACAAGATTCCGGCGATTCTCGACCCCCATGGGCCGGGGGATCAGCCGCTCGCGTTGTTCGAATCGGGGGCGATCCTGATTTACCTGGCGGACAAGAGCGGTCAACTGCTGGCCCAGGAATCGGCGGCGCGCTACGAAACGATCCAGTGGCTGATGTTCCAGATGGGCGGGATCGGGCCGATGTTCGGGCAGTTGGGGTTCTTCAACAAATTCGCCGGCAAGGATTACGAAGACAAGCGTCCGCGCGACCGTTATGTCGAAGAAAGCAAACGCCTGCTCAAGGTGCTCGACGGCCGACTCCAGGGCCGGGACTGGATCATGGGTGAGCGCTACACCATCGCCGATATCGCCACGTTCCCGTGGGTGCGCAATTTGATCGGGTTCTACGAGGCGGGTGATCTGGTGGGCATCCAGAACTTTCCCAACGTGACACGGGTGCTGGAGCGTTTCCTGGCGCGACCGGCAGTGGCTCGCGGCCTGAAGATTCCAGAATGACGATGACGCGTCGATTCGATTTCAAGCAACTGGATGTGTTCAGCGAAGCGTCGCTCAAGGGAAATCCGCTGGCGGTGGTCTTGGGGGCCGATGGGTTCAGCGAAGAGCGCATGGCGACTTTCGCCAACTGGACCAACCTCAGCGAGACCACGTTCGTGCTGGCGCCGCAGCACCCGGAAGCGGATTACCGGGTACGCATTTTCACCACGTCCACCGAACTGCCGTTCGCCGGGCATCCGACCCTGGGCAGTTGCCATGCCTGGTTGGAAGCCGGGGGCGTGCCGAAAGGACAGGAAATCGTGCAGGAATGCGGTGTCGGGCTCGTCAGGATTCGCCGCAGCGACTACGGCCTGGCCTTTCTGGCTCCGCCCTTGCTCAAGTCCGGTCCGTTGGAAATCGACGTACTGGAGCGAGTACGCAAGGGGTTGGGGCTTCCAGCCGATGCGATAGGCGATGCGCAGTGGGTCGACAACGGTGCCGGTTGGTTGGCCTTGCTGCTCAAGGATCGCCAGCAGGTCTTGGCGCTCAAGCCGGATTATCCCCAATTGCGGGACCTGGCCGTGGGGGTCGTTGCGCCGTGGGATCCGGTCGTGGATGGCGATGCCGCTCAATTCGAAGTGCGTGGGTTCATCGCCGGCGATGGCATGCCGGAGGATCCCGCCACCGGTAGCCTGAATGCCGGGCTCGCCCAGTGGATGCTGAGCAAGGGCTTGGCACCCAGCGCCTACGTGGTCAGCCAGGGCGTGACCATGGGGCGGGCCGGGCGGATTCATGTCGAGCGGATCGGCGATGAGGTCTGGATTGGTGGCGCCGTGGTGACCTGCATCAATGGCGTGTTGACGCTCTGAGCGGATTATTGCCTTGTCGGTAACACTCTGTTTTCCCGTCGATGTTTGTGCCCTGGCCGGCCAGGGCATAAGCTTTGCTCCCTGCGATCGAGCCCCATTTTTTGCCCCAGGAGTCCCATGTCCAGCCAGTTCCCCGAAGCACGTCCACGCCGTCTGCGCCGCAACGCAAGCTTGCGCAGCCTGTTCCAGGAAACCGAGTTCACCCTGAACGACCTGGTGCTGCCGATCTTCGTCGAAGAAGAAATCGACGATTTCGTGCCGATCAAGAGCATGCCGGGTGTGATGCGTATCCCTGAATCGAAACTGGCCGGCGAAATCGAGCGCTATGCCCGCGCCGGCATCAAGTCGGTGATGACCTTTGGCGTGTCCCATCATCTGGACAGCGACGGTAGCGACACGTGGAGGGAGCGTGGCCTGGTGTCGCGCATGGCCGGGATCTGCAAGGACGCCGTGCCGGAAATGGTCGTGATGTCCGACACTTGCTTCTGTGAGTACACCGATCATGGCCACTGCGGCGTGCTGCACGGCCATGAAGTGGATAACGACCGGACCCTGGTCAACCTGGGCAAGCAGGCCGTGGCGGCAGCGCGTGCCGGTGCCGACGTCATCGCGCCGTCGGCGGCCATGGACGGACAGGTCCAGGCCATTCGCAGGGCCTTGGACGAGGCGGGCTTCAGCCAGACGGCCATCATGGCGTATTCGACCAAATTCGCCTCGGCGCTCTATGGTCCGTTCCGCGAGGCGGGCGGCAGTGCCTTGAAGGGCGACCGCAAGAGCTACCAGATGAACCCGATGAACCGTCGCGAAGCGCTGCGCGAGTCGTTGCTCGACGAGCAGGAAGGCGCCGATGCGCTGATGGTCAAGCCGGCCGGGGCCTATCTCGATATCATCCGCGACATTCGCCAGGCGTCGAACCTGCCGTTGTCGGCCTACCAGGTCAGTGGCGAGTACGCGATGATCAAATTTGCCGCCCAGGCGGGTGCCATCGACGAAGCTCGCGTGGTGCGTGAAAGCCTTGGCGCGATCAAGCGGGCAGGGGCGGACCTGATTTTCACTTACTTCGCCATGGACCTGGCGTTGAGCGGGATCTGACCCAGCACTGCACTTGAGAAAGATGATGGACCCGTGGCGAGGGCGCTAGCTCCCGCTCGGTCGCGAGTAGGAGCTGCCGAGCGAAGCGAGGCTGCGATCTTTCCCCTGTCACTTGAATTTCAAGCGAAAGATCAAGATCAAAAGATCGCAGGCTCCGCCAGCTCCTACAGAGTCCAGCGGGAGCAAGCTCCCTCGCCACGGGTTCAAAGACAGCGGCATAACCTTGGGGGGCAAGCTTGCTCCCTATTGGATTTCCACGGGCTTTTGGTCGTATGGTTGCTCCCGAACAATGGACCTGATGGAGCACCATGCAATTCACTCGATTGACGATCAGTCTCGCCGCCTTGCTGGCCCTGGCCGGTTGCGGCACGCGCCAGGCCCAGGAGCCCGAGCGCCAGCCTGCCGAAGTCAAGGCGCAGATCGTTCGGTTATTGCCGGCCAAGACCGCTGACCGGGAAGGCTGGGCCACCGATATCTACGTGGCCTTTTCGGCTCAGCAGATCCCGCCGACCACCCAGAACATTTGTTCGGTACTGGCGGTGACTGAGCAGGAGTCGACTTTCCAGGCTGACCCCACCGTACCGGGGCTGGGCAAGATTGCCCGGCAGGAAATCGACCGACGCGCGGCGAAGGTTCATGTCCCGGGATTGCTGGTCAGCGCCGCGCTCCAGGTGCGCTCGCCGAATGGCAAAAGCTACAGCGATCGTCTCAGTGCGGCGCGAAGCGAGAAAGAACTCAGCGCGATTTTTGATGATTTCATCAGTATGGTGCCGCTGGGCAAGACGCTATTCGATGGTTTCAATCCGGTTCACACGGGTGGCCCGATGCAGGTCAGCATCGCATTTGCCCAGGCCAATGCGCGGAATTATCCCTACACGGTGGATGGCTCGATTCGGCGGGAAGTGTTCAGCCGTCGTGGCGGCATGTATTTCGGCGTTGCCCATTTGCTGGGGTATCCAGTGAGCTACCCCGAGCCGCTGTACCGGTTCGCCGATTTCAACGCCGGTTGGTACGCCAGTCGCAACGCAGCGTTCCAGCACGCGGTGAGCCGCGCTTCGGGCATCTCCCTGGCCCTGGATGGCGATCTGATCCTGCATGACTCAATCATGCCCGGCAGCACGGAGCTGGCGGTTCGCACGTTGGGCAAGTCGTTGGGAATGCGCAACCCGACCATCCGCGATCAGTTGGAGTTGGGGGACAGCCTGGCGTTCGAGGACAGCAAACTCTACAAGCGTGTGTTCGAACTGGCTGAAAAGGCCGAGGGCAAGCCGTTGCCTCGGGCAGTGCTGCCGGGGATCGTGCTCAAAAGTCCAAAAATCACTCGCAAGCTGACCACCGCATGGTTCGCCAAGCGCGTGGACGAACGTTACCAGCGGTGCATGGCACGGGCTTCGGGGCGCTAAAGTCTTTGGTCATGAAAAAGCCCGGCGGATAAGGCCGGGCTCTTGCCGGGGTAATGTTGTTCGCTTTGGGTGAGCGATGAACCTGTGGCGAGGGCGCTTGCTCCCGTTGGGGCGGTCCGACGCTTCGGGCGTAGCGGCCCCTCTCTTGTGAGCGCTTCGCGCTCAAGCGGGAGCAAGCTCCCTCGCCACGGATTGCATTGACCACTATTCGAGACTGCTTCAGGCACCGCCGACAGGCCACTCATGCACGGTTCTGAGCCAGACGATCGGAGCCACCTTCAGCGACGCGGCGTTCCAGCAGACGATCGGAGCCACCTTCGGCGACGCGGCGTTCCAGCAGGCGATCGGAGCCACCTTCGGCGACGCGGCGTTCCAGCAGGCGATCGGAGCCACCTTCGGCGACGCGGCGTTCCAGCAGGCGATCGGAGCCACCTTCGGCGACGCGGCGTTCCAGCAGGCGATCGGCACCGCCTTCAGCGACGCGGTTTTCGATCAGGCGATCAGAGCCGCCTTCGGCAATGACGGGTTGGGAGGAGGCGGCGAATACGTTGGCTGCCAGGACCGAGAAAGCAAAGCTGAGGATGATTTGGCGTTTCATGATGGTGTGCTCCGGGGGGTGTTTGTTTGTGTGGGGCCATTGTTGCGCCGGGCACCGGTCAGGAGAACTTCATTGAAATGATGGTGAACATCGATGGCGGTGATAGCTGCTCGGGCTGTTGTCAGTGAGGTTGATGGAACGCTGATGGGCCTTCGGGTTCTACCGGCTGAATCCCTTTGCAGGAGGCAAGCCTATGTATCAGCTGTTCGGCCACAGTCAGTCGGGTTCTTCTGCCGTGGAAATTGCCCTGTATCTGTGTGGCGTGCCTTACCGCCGGGTCGATACCTATTCGACCGAGGACAATGACGCGGCGAAAGAACTCGAGGCGTTGAATCCGCAGAAGCAGGTTCCGACCCTGCAACTGCCCGACGGCTCGGTCCTGACCGAGGCGGCGGCGATCCTGATCCACCTGGGGTTGTCCTTCCCGGAATCGAAGCTGCTGCCGGAAAACCCGGCCCAGCGCGGGCAGGCCATGCGCGGCCTGGTCTATATTGCCGCCAATTGCTACACGCCCATCGGCATTATCGATTTCCCCGAACGCTGGTTGCCGGACGCGGACGCGGACGAGGCTGTGCGGGAGCGACTGGTGGCGGGCACGAAACAACGGCTGTATCGCAATTGGGCATTGTTTGCCGATCAGTTTCCGGCGACACCGTTCCTCAGTGGTGCCGAGCCCGGGGCGCTGGATATCCTGGCGGCGGTGATCACGAAATGGGTCGAGACCCGTGAAGCGATGCTCAGCGCCCGTCCCGAGTTTTATGCCTTGCTCGAGCGCATCGACCGCCACCCCCGTGTCGCGCCGGTGCTTTCGCTCCACTGGCCTGGGTGAATCAAGGGCAGGCGTTGCGCGAGGCCGCTTGCCCGACGAGGTCGACAAACTGCCGGACGTTGTTCTGATGGCCCTTCACCAGGTCGTCGATATTGCCTGCGGCCGGCGTTTGCAGGCTGCTGCGGCAGGTCAGGGTGCTGGCGGCGTTGCCAAGGCTGCGCAATCGCCATTGCACGTCCATGCGAGCGTACCGGCCGGGGATCGAGTCGAAGCGCTGCACGTCCACCCGCAGCAACCGCTTCGGCGCGCCGGGATTGTTCAGTTGTTCGTCGAGGCTGCTGCGCAGTTCATCCGCCAGGCTTGAGCCCCACCATTCGGTCTCCAGGATCGCCAACCCGCTGTCGCCCTGGCGAATGACCATCTGGGTGCGATCCACCTGGGGCGGCACGCTGAGTTGTTCGATCTGGATATCCGCCCCCGCGCGTGCCGGGCCGGCTGGTTGGGCCGGGCTCAGCGTGTGATAGTGAATGGGATCGCTGCGGCAGGCACCGAGCAGCAGCGCCAGGGCGATCAATGAGCATCTCAGCGTCAGTGGCATCAGGCGAGCTCCTGGGGTCATTCTTTCACCGGGAAGGAAAGGTTCTGCGCCGGGGCGTCTTTCGGACGGCCACGAAGCAACGATTCGGGATGGCGGCTCAGGTAGTCGGACAGTTCGCGCAACGACCGCGACATGCGGCCCAGGTCATCCAGGGTCTGGGTCAGTTGTTCGCGCTGTGGCGAATCCTCCGCCAGGGTCGAATTGGCCGACTGCAAGGTCTTGCTCACGTCCTGCAAGGTGCTTTGCACGCCCGGAAGGGTCTTGCTGTTGAATTGCGACAGGCCTTTGCGCAGTTCCACGAGATTGCCGTCCAGGTTGCTGGCGATGCTTTCCAGCGGCAGCTTGTTGATCCGTTCGATCACCGTCTGCAGTTGTTCCTGCAGTTGCTGGAGGCTGCCGGGAATCGTGGGGATCCGCAGGGGACGGGCGGCGGCGTCGAAGGCGACTTTTTCAGCCTTGGGGTAGAAATCCAGGGAAATATACAGCTGCCCTGTCAGCAGGTTGCCGCTGCGGGCCTGGGCGCGCAGGCCCTGCTCGACGAAACTGCCGACCAGCCGAGCCGCGGCGACTTCATCTTCCGGATCGTAGTCGAGGGACTTGAGTAGCTTTTCATGAGCCTTGCCCAGCAATTGTGGGTAGATCACGATGCCGACGTTGATGGGAAACGTGCGCTGTTTCGCATCGAAATCCAGGTTCATGGCCACCACCCGGCCAATCTCGATCCCGAGGAACTCCACCGGGGCCCCGACGCGCAACCCGCGCAGGGCCTGGTCGAAGCGCAAGGCCAGGTACTGCGCCTTGCCACTGGGCGGGGCGAGGGCGCTCTGCTGGTCGGCGAACAGCTCGAAATTCTTGTCTTCGGCGGCAGGCGTGTCGTTGGGGCTGTATTCCGGTGCCCTGAAGGCAATGCCACCCACCAGCAAGGCGGACAGGGATTCGGTCTTGACTGCGAAGCCGTTGGCCCCGACGTTTACATCAACCCCGCTGACGTTCCAGAACCGGGTGTTCTCGGTGACGTAGGCGTCGTTCGGCGCATTGATGAACACTTCGATGTTGACGCCCTTGCCATCGGCATCCAGCGCGTAGGACACCACTTGCCCCACCGGGATCTTGCGCAGGTAGACCGGCGAGCCGATGTCCAGCGAGCCAAGGTCCTGGGAGTGCAAGGTGAAGCGCTTGCCCGGTTCGCCGTAGGTGATGGGCGGTGGCGCCTCCAGGCCGGTGAACGACTTGGCGCGGACTTTCGAATGGCCGGCGTCGGCGCCGATGAAATCCCCCGACAGCAAGGTATCGATCCCGGAAATCCCGCCCGCGCCAATGCGTGGCCTGACCACCCAGAACACCGAGTCTTCGTGGGTGAACGTATCGGCGGTCTTGGCGAGCTTGACCGTGGCGGTGACATTTTTCTGGTCCTCGCTCAGTTGCACGTCCGTCACTTGGCCGATCACCACGTTGCGGTATTTGACCGGCGTCTTGTTAGCCGTCAGGCCTTCGCCTGTCTTGAAGGTAATGGTGATGGTCGGGCCTTCCTGCAGCCAGTTATGCACCACCAGGGACACGCCCACCAACACCGCGATGATCGGCACGATCCACACCAACGAGACCGTCCAGCGACGACTGGTGACATGCGCGCGGCCCGGTGCGGGTTGTCCGTCAGTGGCTTGCGACTTCATCCATGGTCTCCTCGGAGGGTTGGGTGTCCCAGATCAAGCGTGGGTCGAAACTCATGGCCGACAGCATGGTGAACAGCACCACGAGGCCAAAGAACAGGATCCCCGGTCGCGGCTCGATATCGCTCAACGCCTGGAATTTCACCAGGGCCGCCACCAACGCCACGACCAGCACGTCGAGCATCGACCAATAGCCGATGACTTCGACCAGGCGGTACAGCTTCGCGCGCTGGACCTGGGCCCAGGTGCTGCGCCGTTGCACGGTTACCAGCAGCAGCGTCAGCACGACGAACTTGATGCCGGGCACCGCGATGCTGGCGATGAAGATGATCAGCGCGATGTCCCAGGCACCGCTGTGCCAGAACTCGAGGACACCACTGATGATGGTGCTGTCCGCGCCTTCGCCGAGCATCTGGGTGTTCATGACCGGCAACAGGTTGGCAGGAATATAGAACACCAGGGCCGCCAGCATATAGGCCCAGGTGCGGGTCAGGGTATCGGGTTTGCGCCGGTGCAAGCGGGCATCGCAGCGTGGACAGGCCTCGGGTTCGTCGGCCATGTCGCACGCCAGGCCGCAGCTGTGGCACAGGCACAGGTCCAGGTCATCGGCCCGGGGCGGGTTGCCCGGCGGTGCGCCGTTCACAGGCGGTCCCACAGGTCACGGACATCGCGACCGGCGATGCGGATCATCAGCAGGCTCAAGGCCCCCAGGGCGAACAGGCCGATGCCCGGCAACACGTCAAGCAGCCCGGCGAGCTTGATGACCGCCACCAGCGCACCCAACAGGCACACTTCCAGCATGCTCCACGGTCGCAGTGTTTCCAGGCTGCGCATGCACAGGTTGAACGCCGGAGCCCGGCGGTATGAATAGGCGTAGCCCAGCACCCAGAGCAAGAGCGCCAATTGGAAGGCTGGGGCGATGATGATCGCCACCGCGGCGACCAGGGCGATGAACGTAATCGGTCCCTGGCTCAGCGCCACGACGGAATCCCACAGCGTCGCGCTGTTGCTCAGGCCCTGGAGCCGGATACTCATCACCGGATAGACGTTGGCAAAGACCCACAGCACCGCCGCAGTGATGGTCAGGGCCAGGCGTTGCTCGATGGTCAGGCCGTCGTACCGCTGGATCACCGCATGGCATTGCACGCACAGGGCTCTTTGATGCGGGCCGAGCTCAACCGGCTCGTACACCGCATCGCAATGTTCACAAATGATCAGTCGGTCGGTGACGGCCATCGGAATACTCGGGCAGGGACAACCCCTTCAATATAGAAGTGAGTCGAAAATGAGCAACCCGCCCGAGTCGATCATTCGCCGCGAATGTATTGCTCCAGTTGTCTGATCAGGTCCGCCTGCTCGGCAATGGCTTCCTTGACCAGGTCGCCGATGGACAACAGGCCGACCAGTTTGCCGTCCTCCACGACGGGCAAGTGACGCAGATGTTTTTCGGTCATGATGCTCAGGCACGTCTCGACGTTCTGGTGAGGGTCGATGGTGATCACGGGCGAAACCATGATGTCGCTGACTTTCGTGCCCACCGAGGAGCGCCCGTGCAGGACCATTTTGCGCGCGTAGTCGCGCTCACTGATGATGCCCAGCACTTCGTCGTTCTTGACCACCAGCAGCGCGCCGACGTTTTTCTCGGCCATGCGCATCAGGGCCTGCAAAACCATGTCGTCCGGTGAAATGGTGTGCACTTGCTGGTTCTTCTCGTCTTTTATCCGGAGCAACTGCGCGACGGTTTTCATGGTGAGGCCTCGGGTGTCGTTTTTTGCGGGTGATTAAAGAATCGTAGACCCAACGGCGCAGAGCAAGCGATAAAGCGGCAGTCAGTCGTCCAAAAGCGTCATGGTTCCTGAATTCGCGCTGAAATGATGTCATGCGCTGCTGTGGCGAGGGAGCTTGCTCCCGCTGGGTCGGTCCGACGCTTCGGGCGAAGCGGCGCCTTTGGGCGATTGCTGCGCAATCGAGCGGGAGCAAGCTCCCTCGCCACGGGTAGAATGCGTGACATCTGAGTTTCGAGGTTTCAGTGGTGAATCTACAGCAGGGCTTCGTCCTGACCCGGCATTGGCGCGACACCCCGGCGGGCACTGAAGTTGAATTCTGGCTGGCGACCGACGCCGGCCCCCGGCGCGTGCGCCTGCCGGTGCAGCCCTCGGTGGCGTTCGTGCCGCAGGTCCAGCGCGGCCAGGTCGAGGCGTTGTTGCAAGGGGAGAAGGACGTTGAACTGCGTCCCCTGGACCTGCTGGATTTCGAGCATCGCCCGGTGCTGGGCCTGTATTGCCGGCAACATGCGCAACTGATGCGCCTGGACACCACGCTGCGGCGCGCCGGCGTGGAAGTATTCGAAGCCGATATCCGCCCGCCGGAGCGCTACCTGATGGAGCGCTTCATCACCGCCCCGGTCTGGTTCGGCGGCACGCCATCGGCCGACGGCCTGCTGCTCGACGCCCAGATGAAACCGGCGCCTGAATACCGCCCTCCGCTGCGGCTGGTGTCCCTGGACATTGAAACCACCGCCCAGGGCGAGTTGTATTCCATTGCCCTGGAAGGTTGCGGCGAACGCCAGGTGTACATGCTCGGGCCGCCGAATGGCGATGATCGCGAGGTGGATTTCCAGCTGGAATACTGCGAGTCCCGCACGCTGCTGTTGAAGAAGCTCAACGAGTGGTTCGCCCGTTTCGACCCCGACGCGATCATCGGCTGGAACCTGGTGCAGTTCGATTTGCGCGTACTGCACGAACATGCCCGTCGCCTGGCCGTGCCGCTGCGCCTGGGACGCGGGGGTGAGGAAATGCAGTGGCGCGAGCATGGCGCGCGCAACAATCATTTCTTCGCCTCGGCGGCTGGTCGGTTGATCATCGACGGGATCGAATCCCTGCGCTCGGCGACCTGGAGTTTCCCGTCGTTCAGCCTGGAAAACGTCGCGCAAACCCTGCTGGGCGAAGGCAAGTCCATCGACAACCCGTACCAGCGCATGGACGAGATCAACCGCATGTTCGCCGAGGACAAGCCGGCCCTGGCCCGCTACAACCTCAAGGACTGCGAGCTGGTGACGCGGATCTTCGCCAAGACCGACCTGCTCGAGTTCCTGTTGGAGCGCGCCAGCGTGACCGGCCTGCCGGCGGATCGTAGCGGGGGATCGGTGGCGGCGTTCACGCATCTCTACATGCCGCTCATGCATCGCCAGGGTTTTGTCGCACCGAACCTCGGCCAGCGTCCGCCCGAGGCCAGCCCTGGCGGGTTCGTCATGGATTCCCAGCCGGGGCTCTACGAGTCGGTGCTGGTGCTCGATTACAAGAGCCTGTATCCGTCGATCATCCGCACCTTCCTCATCGACCCGGTGGGACTGATCGAAGGCCTGCGCCATCCGGACGATCACGCGTCGGTGCCAGGCTTTCGCGGGGCGCGGTTCTCCCGTACTCGACATTGCCTGCCGACCATCGTCTCGCGGGTCGCCGAAGGTCGGGAGACCGCCAAGCGCGAACACAATGCGCCGCTGTCCCAGGCACTGAAAATCATCATGAACGCGTTTTATGGCGTGCTCGGCTCCAGTGGCTGTCGCTTCTTCGATCCGCGCCTTGCGTCGTCCATCACCCTGCGCGGTCATCAGATCATGCAACGCACCCGGCAGTTGATCGAAGCCCGCGGGCATGTGGTGATCTATGGCGACACCGATTCGACGTTTGTCTGGTTGCGCCGGGCCCACGGCCAGGAGGAGGCGGCGGGCATCGGCCGGGAACTGGTGGCGTACGTCAACCAGTGGTGGCGCGAGCAGGTGCGTGATGAGTTCGGGCTGGAAAGCGCGCTGGAGCTGCAATTCGAAACCCACTTCAAGCGCTTCCTGATGCCAACCATCCGCGGCGCGGAGGAGGGCAGCAAGAAGCGCTACGCCGGCCTGGTGACCCGTGCCGACGGCAGCGACGAGATTATCTACAAGGGCCTGGAAACCGTGCGCACCGACTGGTCGCCGCTGGCCCGGCAGTTCCAGCAGGAGCTGTACGGACGGATCTTTCATCGCCAGCCCTATCAGGACTACGTGCGCGATTATGTGCGCCAGACGCTGGCCGGCACGTTCGATGAACGCCTGGTCTACCGCAAGCGCCTGCGCCGCCCCCTGGATGATTACGAACGCAACGTGCCGCCCCACGTACGGGCCGCGCGGCTCGCCGACGAGTTCAACGAGCGCCAGGGCCGTCCACGGCAGTATCAGAACGGCGGCTGGATCAGCTACGTGATCACCATCGCCGGCCCCGAGCCGCTGGAAACCCGCAGCGCGCCCATCGATTACGACCATTACGTGACCAAGCAGCTACAGCCGGTGGCGGATGCGATCCTGCCGTTCGTGGGGGATGATTTTTCGACCTTGATTGGGGGGCAGATGGGGTTGTTCTGATGCCGCCGGGCTCGGTAGGAGCTGGCGAAGCCGGCGATCTTTTGATCTTTCACTTCGGATTCAATTGCTTGGGATAAGATTGCAGCCTCGTTGCACTCGGCAGCTCCTACGCAGCCGGTGGCGGATGCGATCCTGCCGTTCGTGGGGGATGATTTTTCGACCTTGATTGGGGGGCAGATGGGGTTGTTCTGATGCCGCCGGGCTCGGTAGGAGCTGGCGAAGCCTGCGATCTTTTGATCTTTCACTTCGGATTCAATTGCCTGGGACAAGATCGCAGCCTCGTTGCACTCGGCAGCTCCTACGCAGCCGGTGGCGGATGCGATCCTGCCGTTTGTGGGGGATGATTTTTCAACCTTGATTGGGGGGCAGATGGGGTTGTTCTGATGCCGCCGGGCTCGGTAGGAGCTGGCGAAGCCGGCGATCTTTTGATCTTTCACTTCGGATTCAATTGCCTGGGATAAGATCGCAGCCTCGTTGCACTCGGCAGCTCCTACGCAGCCGGTGGCGGATGCGATCCTGCCGTTCGTGGGGGATGATTTTTCGACCTTGATTGGAGGGCAGATGGGGTTGTTCTGATGCCGCCGGGCTCGGTAGGAGCTGGCGAAGCCTGCGATCTTTTGATCTTTCACTTCGGATTCAATGGCCTGGGACAAGATCGCAGCCTCGTTGCACTCGGCAGCTCCTACGCAGCCGGTGGCGGATGCGATCCTGCCGTTCGTGGGGGATGATTTTTCGACCTTGATTGGAGGGCAGATGGGGTTGTTCTGATGCCGCCGGGCTCGGTAGGAGCTGGCGAAGCCTGCGATCTTTTGATCTTTCACTTCGGATTCAATTGCCTGGGATAAGATCGCAGCCTCGTTGCACTCGGCAGCTCCTACGCAGCTCCTACGCAGCTCCTACACCATCGCCAACCGCTGCTTGCCCCGAGGCTGCGGAAACACCAAGTCCAGCGCCGCCAGATCCTGGGGCTCTAGCCGCAGCTCCGCTGCTTCGGCATTCTGGCGCACGTGTTCGGGCTGCACGGCCTTGGGAATGGCGATGACGTTGTCCTGGCGCAACAGCCAGGCCAGGGCAATCTGGGCCGACGTTGCGTGGTGGCGCTCGGCGATCTGCTGCACGGTGTGATCCTTGAGCAGATGCCCACCCTGGCCGACCGGGCAGTAGGCCATGATGGGCATGCGCTGCTGCTGGCTCCAGGGCAGCAGGTCGAATTCGATGCCGCGTTCTTGCAGGTTGTACAGCACCTGGTTGGTGGCGCAGGCCGGCGCGGCCAGTTCCTCCATATCGTCGACGTCAAAGTTCGACACGCCCCAGGACCCGATCTTGCCTTCTTCGCGCAGTCGCTCGAATGCCTCGACGGTTTCTTCCAAGGGGTATTGGCCGCGCCAGTGCAACAGGTAGAGGTCGATGTAGTCGGTGTCGAGCCGCCGCAGGCTGCGTTCGCAGGCGAGCGGAATACCTTTTCGGCTGGCGTTGTGGGGGTAGACCTTGCTCACCAGAAACACCTGGTCGCGCAGCCCGGTAATCGCTTCGCCAACGACTTTTTCGGCGCCGCCCTCGGCGTACATTTCGGCCGTATCGATCAGGGTCATGCCCAGTTCGATGCCCAGGCGCAGGGCCGCGACTTCCTTCTTGTGATGGGACGGTTCTTCACCCAGGCGCCAAGTGCCCTGGCCGATCACCGGAACGGATACGCCGGCCAATTCCAGAGTTTTCATTCACATCTCCTGTTGTACGGGACGATAAAGCCTGTGGCAGCAGGATAGACCAGGTGTTCAGGTTTGATTCGCGCCGGGATGGAGCCAAGGGATGCTCTGGGTCCAAAAGCGTGACGCGGAGCGTCACAGGAGGCGTTCCCACGCGGAGCGTGGGAACGATCGGTTGACAGGAGGGTTATTCCGCCGAGAACTTCAGCACCATGGCCTGGGTGTAGGTCTGGCCCGGATTCAATCGCGTGGTCGGGAAGTCCGGCTGGTTCGGCGAGTCGGGGAAGTGCTGGGTCTCCAGGGTGAACGCGCCCCAGTGCGGATAGACCTTGCCTTGCTTGCCCTTGACCGTACCGTCGAGGAAGTTGCTGGTGTAGAACTGCACGCCGGGTTCGGTGGTAAAGAGTTGCAGGCGCCGCCCGGACTTCGGATCCTGGACGTCGGCGGCGAGCTTGCCCACGTCACCCTTGGCGTCGAGCACCCAGTTGAAATCGAAGCCGCCCTGTTTCGGTTCGGCGAACTTCAACTGCGGATGGTCGGCCTTGATATGGGTGCCGATCGCGGTGGGCTTGGTGAAATCCATCGGCGTACCGGCCACGGGCGCGAGTTCGCCGGTGGGAATGAGCTTGGCGGTCACCGGCGTGTAGCGGGAGGCATGCAAGGTCGCGACTTGCTTGAGAATGTCGCCATTGCCCGCACCCGCCAGGTTGAAATAGCTGTGGTTGGTCAGGTTCAGCACGGTCGGTTTGTCGGTGGTGGCCTGGTAGTCGATGCGCAGCTCGTTTTGATCGTTGAGGCTGTAGGTGACGTCGGTCTTCAGGTTGCCGGGAAAGCCCATCTCACCGTCCGCCGACACATACGTCAGGGTCACGCCGACCGAATCCTTGCCATTGTGGGGTTCGGCTTTCCAGACCCGCTTGTCGAAGCCTTGCGGTCCGCCGTGCAAGGCATTGTCCTTGTCATTCTGCGGCACCTGGTAGCGCTTGCCGTCCAGCTCGAACGCGCCGCCCGCCAGGCGATTGCCGAAGCGGCCAATGGTTGCGCCGAAGTAGACGGTGCCGTTCTTCTGGTAGCCCTGCACGTCGTCGAAGCCGAGCACGATGTCGTCGGTCATGCCGTTTTTGTCCGGCACGATCAGCGACTGGAGAATCCCGCCATAGGTGATGACGGTAGCCTCCATGCCGTTGCTGTTGCGCAGCACGTATTTTTCAACGGGCGTGCCGTCATTGGTCTTGCCGAAGGCAGCGCGTTCATTGGTCAGGCCGGCAGCCTGGGAGGAGGTGGCAATCATCAGAGAAACTCCGAGGGCCGTGAGCAAATGTCTGGATTCCAGCATGGTGTGACCTTCCTTTCCTGTTGTTTTGTTGTTGTTTTTAACGTGGTCGGGTCCGTTACTTGGTCGGACAGCGATGAAGGTTTTTCTGTTCAGTAGTCTTTCTATTTGAGGGTGGAGAAGGGATTTATAGCTATAAATAGGGAATTATCAATTAAAAAGTAAGACTAATTGAGCGAGACGAAGCTCGCCCAAGCGCGAACTTCCGTGTGGGTCATCGCACTTTTACGGTTTTTGCCGCTCTATCCATGGCCAGAAAGCGGCAACCCCGACCGCTTTCCCATGTCCAGACCGAGATTCGATGGCCGGTGTTTTAAATTCCGTGATGAGGTCGCCACGTCGCTGCGGCTTGCTGTTAGCGGGGCTGATACTGCTGCTTTGCGGCGGGTGCAGCCATCAGCAAGGCCAGGACATGGTCACGCAGTTCAGCAACGCCAGGCCCCAGGAGTTCTTGCAGACCAGCGTCGACCGGATGGCCACCCTCTCGATGCATGACAACCTGCAAAGTCTTTATTTGCTCATGCATAAGCTTTACCTGCGTAACCCTGAAGAGTTGCGCAAGTCAGGCTTTCTCGACGCCCGCACGGCCGTGAAGCAGGTTCGCCAAGCCATCGAGCAACAGCAGCCCTTGCCGGCCCTGGGCAACAAAAAAGACCTCGCCGCCCTGAGCTATGCCATGAGCCCGGAGTTCCTCGGTGATCGCGTCGGTGCGTTCATCTATGCCATTGGCAGCATGCTGGTGACGGCCCATGGCAACCGCCTCGAGTTCTACATGACCGACACCATCGATCCGCGTTTTGTCAGCAACGCCGCGCGCAATATCGAGAAAGCCACTTGGTTGCTGGGGCAACGCCAGAACAAGGACGGTACGCCGATGTTGTTTTCCAACGAGATATCGGAGGAGGGCAGCAACCTGAGTTTTGCCGTCGAGTTCGGGAAAATCGTCGCGCGCCTGGACCTGTTGACGCAAATGCTCGATGAGCGATACCGGCGCATTGGATTGAATTACGCCCAGAGCCTGTTGTTCCTGAATTTCCTGCCGGTCCAATAGCGGCGGCAAAAAAATGGAATAAAGATAGATCACATCGATATAGGGGGTTATAAGAAAAATCGCTATGCTCGCGGCCAGATTTTTCATGCGGTCGCGCTGAGACGGGTTTGATGGATTTCGGTAATGTCGGTTTAGTCGTAGCGGGCCTGGTGGTCGGTTTTATCGTTGGGATGACCGGTGTCGGTGGCGGATCGCTGATGACCCCCATTCTGTTGTGGTTTGGTATCAACCCTGCGACGGCGGTGGGTACGGATCTGCTGTACGCGGCCATTACCAAGTCTGGCGGCGTGCTGGTCCATGCTAAAAATCGCAACATCGACTGGGCGATCACGGGTTGGCTGACCTTGGGCAGCGTGCCGGCGGTGGGGCTGACGCTGTGGTTTCTCAACAGCCTGCACAGCTCCCCCGACGCCATGAACGCAGTGATCAAGCAAGCCCTGGGTTTCGTGCTGTTTGCCACCGCCCTCGCGATCCTGTTCAAGAAGCGCCTGCTGCAATTCGCCCACGACCGTGCCGGCGGTCACTACAACCCCAGTGGCTCGCGGCTCAACGTACTGACCGTCATCACCGGCCTGGTGCTGGGCACGATGGTCGCGTTGACCTCCATTGGTGCTGGTGCCCTGGGCACTGTCGCGTTGTTCATCCTCTATCCATTCCTGGTCACCAAGCGCCTGGTGGGCACTGAAATCGCCCATGCCGTGCCGCTGACCCTGGTGGCGGGCCTGGGCCATGCGAGCATGGGCAACATGGACTGGCACATCCTGGGCTTCCTGCTGATCGGTTCGTTGCCGGGCATCTACCTGGGCAGCCATTTGTCGGGACGCATTTCCGATGAGCTCCTGCGCCCTTGCCTGGCGGTGATGCTGGCGATGATCGGCTTCAAGCTCGCGTTCTGATTTGCTCGGAGTCATGGATGCGTAGCCGGAGTCATACCTGTAAACCAGGTACTGATGAGGCCACGATCCATGAACAGCCCAGCCAGAGATCTGCTGCAACGCTTGCGCCGCCGTCGCGCCGAACCGCGCACCGACATCGCCGAAATCCTGCGTCATCACGCCGAACCGCTGCCCGCCGAGGACAGCCCGGCGTTTGGCGAGATGTTCGATCGCTTCGCCGATGCCAAGGTCGTGTTGATCGGTGAAGCCAGCCACGGCACTCATGATTTCTATCGCACCCGCGCCGCCATCACCCGGCACCTGATCCAGCACCACGGCTTCGGCATTGTCGCCGTCGAAGCCGACTGGCCCGACGCCGGGCAAATCGACCGCTGTGTTCGCCACCTCGGGCCCTCGGCCTGGAAACAGCAGGCCTTCGCGCGGTTTCCGAGCTGGATGTGGCGCAACACGGACGTCCAGTCCTTCGTCCGCTGGCTGCGCGATTACAACCTTGGCCAGCCTGACGCCCGGCGTGTGGAATTTCGCGGCCTGGATGTCTACAGCCTGCGGCACTCCATCGACGAGGTGCTCGGTTACCTCGACCAGGCACATCCTCACTTGGCCCGTGATGCCCGGCACCGCTATGGCTGCCTGACACCCTGGCATGACGACCCTGCGCTGTATGGTCACTTCACCGAGCGCGGCAACCTGGCGACCTGCGAGGATGCGGTGGTCGAGCAGCTCAACACGTTGCTCGCCGAGCGCCTCGACCCGTTGATCAAGGATGACGAAGGTTTTTTCAGCGCCCTCCAGAACGCTCGGGTGGTGCGCGCCGCCGAGCAGTACTATCGCGCCATGTATCGTGGCGGCAAATCGTCCTGGAACCTGCGGGACCGGCATATGTTCGACACCTTGCAAAGCCTGCTGGAACATCGCGGGCCCGAGGCGAAAGCGGTGGTCTGGGCGCATAACTCCCACATCGGCAATGCCGCCGCGACACGCATGGGCTGGGAAGGCGAGTTCAACATTGGACAGTTGTGTCGCCTGGCGTATGGCCGCGACGCGGTGCTGCTGGGCATGGGCACTGACCGTGGCAGCGTGGCGGCCGCCGATGACTGGGACGCGCCGATGAAAATCAAGCAAGTGGTTCCGGCATTGGCCGGCAGTTGGGAGCGGGCATTTTTGCAAGCAGGCGTGCGCGCGTCGCTGACCGACTGGCGGACGGCGCCTGACGAAACATTGCTGGACGCGTTGTCCGAGCCGTTGCTCGAACGCGCCATCGGCGTGATCTACCGTCCTGAAACCGAACGCCAGAGCCATTATTTCGAAGCGGTGCTGGCCGAGCAGTTCGACGCCTGGCTCTGGTTCGAACAGACTGAAGCGGTTACGCCGTTGCCGACGCCGCACACACGGGAGCATGAAGAGGACACGTTCCCGTTCGGCCTCTGATCGCGCTGTGTCGCGGTTGCGCTATGGGGCCGCTGGCCTAAGCTTCAAGACAGGCCTGCGCGGTAAAGGGCGACTCTCGCGGAACAATCGCCGCCATGTGCAATCAGTACAGCGTAAATATCTAAAGGAGAGGCGCATGCTTATTCGGTCGTTGACCTTCGCTACCTTGCTGGCCTTCGTTGGGCCCCTGTTCGCCGCCGATGGCGACTCACCCCTGGTGGCGGAGGTAGGCAAGACCCGCCCCTTGATCGTCATCGCGCCCAGCACCGTAGACCCCGCCTGGGTCAGCCTGAAAAAATCCCTGGATGAACCGGCGGGCAAGCAGGGCTTCTCCGAGCGCAACATGGTGCTTTACACCGTACTCAACACCATCGGCCAACGGGATGGCAAAGACCTCGACCCGCAAAGCACCATGGCGCTGATCCGCTCCCTCAAGCTGGGGGCCGGTGCGCAGACCAAGATCATCCTGGTGGGCAAGGACGGGGAAAAGAAGCTAGAGCATTCAGGCGCGATCGAGCTCAAGGAGCTGTTCGACACGGTCGACAAACTGCCCGCGGCTGAAAAAGAAGCGGCAGCGCCAACGCCGCCACCCCCGCCAGAACCCGCACCGGCCAAGGAGACAAAAGGCGCCAAGCCGGGCAAGGCCGCCAAGCCGGCGGCTGCGCCGCAGCCGCTGGAGGATTGACTCCAGCAGCACTCGTTTCCTGTGGCGAGGGGATTTATCCCCGCTGGGCCGCGCAGCAGGAGCTGCGTAGGAGCTGTGTAGGAGCTGCGTAGGAGCTGCCGAGTGCAACGAGGCTGCGATCTCTCCCCAGACACTTGAATCTCAAGCGAAAGATCAAAAGATCAAAAGATCAAAAGATCAAAAGATCAAAAGATCAAAAGATCGCAGGCTTCGCCAGCTCCTACAGAGCCCAGCGGGAGCAAGCTCCCTCGCCACAAAAAACGGACCTCATGGCTGTTCCAATGCCGCCAGGATTTTGTGCGCGGCTTTTATCCGCTCTTCATTCGGATAGTTTTTGTTCGCCAACATCACGATCCCCAAATCCTTTCCCGGTACGAACACCGCATACGCGCCGAAACCATTGGTGGATCCGGTCTTGTTGACCCAGGCGCCGTCCGGGGCTGGCCGCGGTGGGTCGAGTGGTTCGGCCTTTTGTGGGGTCAGGGCCATTTGCGGTGTGTTGCCGGCAAGCAGGTCATCCAGGCTGAACGGAGCGGGGTAATACTCCCAGCCCAATCCCTGATGCATCCCGCCAACCCGGTAGAAACCGATGTGTGTGGTGGCAATGGCCTGCTTCAGGTCAGCGTCCAGTTGCTCAGGCCGCAGGTTGGCCTCGACGAAACGAATCAGGTCCGCTGAACTGGTCTTTACCCCATATGCCTCGGAATCCAAGGCGCCAGGTCCGACTCGCACCGGCTTGCCATCCTTCGCATAGCCCTGGGCGTATCGGCCCAATTGGTCTTGCGGCACGCGTACGTAGCTGTGTTTGAGACCCAGCCCCGGCATCAGCGTCTGTTCCATCACGTCATCAAACGGTCGACCCAGGGCGCGGGCCGCCAGATGGCCAAACAGGCCGATGCTCGGGTTGGAATAGAGCCGTTGGGTGCCGGCCGGGTAGAGCGGTTTCCAGGATGTGTAGTAACCGAACATCCGGTCGGGATGGTCTGCATCGTCGGGAAACTGCAAAGGCAGCCCGCCCGCGGTGTAGGTCGCGAGATCCAGCAGGCGGGTGTTTGCCAGCGCTGCCCCGTTCAGCTCGGGGGCGTAGCGGCCGGCAGGGTCTGACAATTGCAGCTTGCCTCGGGCCTGGGCGTAGGCGCCGAGCGTTGCGGTGAAGGTCTTGCTGATGGAGCCGACTTCGAACAGGGTCTGGTCGGTGACAGGCTTTTTCGTGTCCTTCGCGGCGACGCCATAATTGAAAAAATGACGTTGACCGTTGTGGGTAATGGCCACCGCCATGCCCGAGATGTCCTGTTGCTGCATCAAGGGCTGAATGACGGCGTTGACCGTCTCTTCAATGCGCTCCTGGGCAAAGACCGCTGGCATCGCGCCAACCAGTAAAAATGTCCCGGTGAGTATCGATTTGACAATTTGCATGGTGGACCGCTCTCGTTGGCCTACTTGAGAGACGCCAATCTAGGGTGTTTGTGGCTGCGCGACAATCCGACGCCATAGAGCCAAGAGTCGTTTCCGAGCGGTCCGACAAGATCAACGGAAGGTTCCCACAAAATCGCCCGGTAGCCCGAAGCGACCGGACCTCAAGCCAAACCACACAAAGCGGCAGTCGCCGGGTAAACTCGCGGCTCTTTCTGAAGGAGTTCACATGAGTTACTACCAGCCCGGCATTCTCGCCACCCCTGTTCCGCCTCAGGCTCGTCATCTGTTTTTTGCCCTGGAATCGGTCGAGGCGCTGCCGGCTGCGATCGATAAGTTGTTGCTGCAATTGGATGGCCGTGCGGTCGTCGGCTTCGGTGAGTCGCTGGTGCAGGCCTTGGGGGCCCGGGTCGAGGGCCTGCGCGCGTTTCCTGGGTTGGCAGGGGTCGGCGTGGATAACCCTTCGACCCAGCATGCGCTCTGGTGCTGGTTGCATGGCGAGGACCGGGGCGAGTTGATGCACCGCAGCCGCGCCCTTGAAGCGGCGCTGGCACCGGCCCTGCACCTGGTGCAGATGAACGAAACCTTCCGTCACATGACCGGCCACGACCTGACCGGCTACGAAGATGGCACTGAGAACCCCCACGATGAAGCGGCCGTCGCCGCCGCCCTGGCCCAGGGCGTGGATGGAGTGCGCGGTGGCAGCTTCGCCGCGATCCAGCAGTGGCAACACGATCTGGACGGATTTGCCGCGATGCAGCCCCACGAGCGCGACAACATCATGGGGCGGCGCCTGAGCGACAACGAAGAAATCGAAGAGGCGCCGGAGTCGGCCCACGTCAAGCGCACCGCCCAGGAGAGCTTTGCCCCGGAAGCCTTCGTCGTGCGGCGTTCGATGCCGTGGATCGAAGGTGATCGCGCGGGCCTGATGTTCCTGGCGTTCGGCTTCTCCCTGGATGCGTTCGAGGCGCAACTGCGCCGTATGAGCGGCCTCGAAGACGGCATTACCGATGGCTTATACCGCATGAGCCGACCGATCACCGGCGGTTATTACTGGTGCCCACCGCTGCTGGACGGGCGCTTGGACCTGCGCGCACTGGCCCGCTAGGGAGTGCCGCGGCCCCGGTAAGCGGGGCGCGTTGTGCAAATCGTCGGGTCAACGCTATTCTTGGGCCCGACGTGTTTGCGTGGAACGGGAGAGCAAGCGTGGATAAAGTCATCGTCATCACCGGTGGCGGGCGCGGGATCGGAGCAGCCACGGCGCTGTTGGCGGCCGACCTGGGTTATCGGATCTGCATCAATTACCAATCCGATGAAAACGCTGCCCAGGACGTTCTCGAACAGGTCCGGGCCAAGGGCGCGCAAGCCATTGCGGTGCGGGCCGATGTGAGCATCGAGGATGAGGTGGTCGGCCTGTTCAATCGCGTTGACGTCGAATTGGGCCGTGTCACCGCCCTGGTGAACAACGCCGGTACGGTCGCCCACAAGTCCCGCCTCGACGAAATGTCCGAATTCCGCATCCTCAAGATCCTGAAAACCAACGTGTTGGGCCCGATCCTGTGCGCCAAGCATGCGGTGCTGCGTATGTCGCCCCGGCATGGCGGGCAGGGGGGCAGCATCGTCAACGTCTCGTCGGTGGCTGCCCGCCTGGGCGCGCCGGCAGAGTATGTCGACTACGCGGCCTCGAAGGGCGCGCTGGATACGTTCACCGTGGGTCTGTCCAAGGAAGTGGCCGGCGAAGGCATTCGCGTCAACGCGGTGCGTCCGGGCTATATCTACACCGATTTCCACGCCCTGAGCGGCGATCCGGACCGGGTCAGCAAGCTGGAGTCGGCGATTCCCATGGCCCGGGGCGGACGCCCGGATGAAGTGGCCGAAGCGATTATCTGGTTGCTGTCGGACAAGGCTTCATATGCGACCGGGACGTTTGTTGACCTAGGGGGCGGGCGCTGAGAACTGGGCGGCCTGCCCTGGCCTCATCGCGAGCAAGCTCGCTCCCACAGGGGATTGCGTTCCAAATGTGGGAGCGAGCTTGCTCGCGATGACGGTAGTGCTGGCAAACCAAATATTAGAACGACCGGATAATCCGCCCCAACGTCTCCATGGCCTTTTCCGACACCTCGGTCCAAGGCCCGCCATAGTTCAGTCGGATGCAATTCCTGAAGCGCCGGGTCGGTGAAAAGATCGGCCCGGGAGCGATGCTGATGCCTTGGGCCAATGCCATCTGGAACAATTTCAGCGAGTCGATCTGTTCCGGTAGCTCCAACCAGAGGAAGTACCCCCCGGCCGGCTGGCTGACGCGGGTCTGGGCTGGGAAATAACGGCCGATGGCGGCAAGCATCGCGCTTTGCTGTTCTTCCAGGGCATAGCGCAACTTGCGCAGGTGCCGGTCGTAGCCGCCGTGTTGCAGGTAGTCGGCGATCGCCGCCTGGGCCGGCATCGAGGCGCACAGGGACGTCATGAGCTTGAGGCGCTCGATCTTCTGCGCATACCGCCCGGCGGCGACCCAGCCGATGCGATAGCCCGGGGCCAGGCTCTTGGCGAACGAACCGCAATGCATCACCAGCCCTTCGGTATCGAACGCCTTGGCCGGTTTGGGCGCCTGTTGGCCGTAGTAGAGTTCGGCATAGACGTCGTCCTCGATCAACGGCACCTGGTGCCGACGCAACAACTCGACCAGTGCCTGTTTGCGGGCTTCGGGCATGGTCGCGCCCATGGGGTTCTGGAAGCTGGTCATGCACCAGCACGCCTTGATCGGATGGCGCGCCAGCGTTTGCTCCAGCACGTCGAGGTCGATGCCGTCACGTGGATGCACGGGAATTTCCACGGCCTTGAGTTTCAGTCGCTCCAGTACTTGCAGGCTGGCATAGAACGCGGGTGCTTCGATCGCCACCAGGTCGCCCGGCTCGGTCACCGCTTGCAGGCACAGATTCAAGGCTTCCAGGGCACCATTGGTGATCAGCAATTCCTCCATCGGCAGCATCAGCCCGCCGACCATGTAGCGCAAGGCTATCTGGCGGCGCAGTTGCGGATTGCCCGGCGACATGTCGGTGACTACCATGCGCGGGTCCATCTCCCGGGTGGCGCTGGACAGCGAACGGGACAGTCGTTGCAACGGAAACAGCGTCGGGCTGGGGAAGGCCGAGCCGAATGGCACGGTGGCGGGATCCTTGATCGAGTCGAGCACTGAAAACACCAGTTCGCTGACGTCGACCTCGGTGGACTCATGCACCTGGGTGCTGATGACCGGTTCGCAGAACGGGCTCGGCGCATGGTTGTTGACGAAGTAACCGGAACGCGGCCGGGCCCTGATCAGGCCGCGTCGCTCCAGCAAGTAATAGGCCTGGAACACGGTGGATGGGCTGACGCCGTAAGTCTGGCTGGCGAAGCGCACCGACGGTACGCGCTGGCCGGGCCCGAGCATGCCGGAGCGGATCAGCTCAGCGATGTCATCGGCGAATTTTTCGTAGCGTTTCATGGCGGGCCCGGTATTGAATAACGCGTGGTTTGCGCTTTTGACTGTGGAGCGAGGCATCTTAAGGCTTCATCGATTCATCGGTGCGACAAAACGGCTTTTTGCTTCGCTGTAGATATCAGGTTCGTCACTGTCCGCAACCTTGAAGGTCATCTCTTGGGAACCGCTCCGCGGCCGTTCGCTGAGCATCGCCACCGACACCGGCACGTCGATGATTTCCCCCGGCGCCAGGGTCAGTTGCGTCTTGCCCTGCAGGACGAAGCCGTCACCGTTCACCAGGGACAATTGATAGGCCTGGCGTTGCTGGGTCTTGTTGATGATTTTCAGGCTGTAGATGTTCTCGATCTGGCCTTGGCTGTTTTCACGGAACAGGCCACGGTCCTTGCTCACGTCCAGCGACACCATGGGCCGTTGCACCAGCGCCACGGCCAGCGCACCGATCATCACCAGCAGCACGGCGGTATAGCCAATCAGCCGTGGCCGCAAAAGATGAGTCTTCCCGCCTTGCAGCTGGCGTTCGGAGGTGTATTTGATCAAGCCGCGGGCGTAGCCCATCTTGTCCATGATCGAGTCGCAGGCGTCGATGCATGCCGCGCAGCCGATGCACTCCATTTGCAAGCCATCGCGGATATCGATGCCGGTGGGGCAGACCTGCACACACATTTGGCAATCGATGCAGTCGCCCAGGCCAATATCGGCCGGATTCACCTCGCGTTTGCGCGGTCCGCGAATTTCACCACGGGCTACGTCGTAGGAGATGGTCAAGGTGTCCTTGTCGAACATCACGCTCTGGAATCGCGCGTAGGGGCACATGTGCATGCACACGGCTTCACGCAGCCAGCCGGCGTTGAGGTAGGTGGCACCGGTGAAAAACAGCACCCAGAACAGGCTCACGCCGCCGATTTGCAAGGTGAGCAGTTCTTCGGCCAGCGGACGGATCGGCGTGAAATACCCCACGAAGGTCAGGCCGGTGAGCAGGCTGATGGCGAGCCACAACGTGTGCTTGGCCGAGCGCCGCAGCAGTTTGGCCAAGCCCCACGGCGCGGCCTGGAGCTTGATTCGCTGGTTGCGTTCACCTTCGGTGATTTTTTCGACCCACATGAAGATCCAGGTCCAGGAGCTCTGCGGGCAGGTGTAGCCGCACCACACGCGCCCGGCGAACACGGTGATCGCAAACAGGCCGAAGGCGGCGATGATCAGCAGCGCCGACAGCAGGATGAAGTCCTGGGGCCAGAAGGTCGCGCCAAAGATGTGGAATTTGCTTGCGGAAAGGTCCCAGAGTACCGCTTGGCGGTCGCCCCAGTTCAGCCATACCGTGCCGAAGAACAGCAGGAACAGGACGCCGGCGCCGCTGATGCGCAAGGTGCGGAACAGGCCGGTGAAGCTGCGGGTGTGGATCAGGTTGTCGGTGGTCCTGGATTTTATCTTCGTCTGTGGGGGATCGAAGGTCTGTATCAACTGGACGGGGATTCTTTCGCTCATGGTCGGTCGCTCATCAGCCGCTATCTGGCCGGGGCACTATGACCATCGAACTGATTGCATAACAGACTCAGGTGGCTTGATAAAAACCGGATCAGATGGTTTGGAGGCCTTGTTCTGCGACAGTTTGAAGCACCTTTGGATCGGCGAACAACCTTGAGGCTTCCGTTCGTAGGCTTGGTCCAGGATCGGTGTGAATATCCGTTTTTTTGTAACGGCGGCTGGCGGTTCCGCTCTTACAGCGGGTCACTTTTTTCAGACGCCAAAAAAGTAACCAAAAAGGCTTTGCCCCACCACTCGGCACCTCGCCTAGGCTCGGTGTGCCCTCACTCCGGCCTTGCTCCGTGCGCCCGCCGCGATGGGCCATCCATGGCCCGGCGCGGCTATCCCGGCATCCATGCCGGGATGCCCACTGCGCAACGCCTGCGTTCGGCCAGCGTGGTTTAACGGGGCTCCAAGATCAAGATCAAGATCAAGATCAAGATCAAGATCAAGATCTAAAGCAAGAGCAAGAGCAAGAGCAAGAGCAAGAGCAAGGGCGGGGCATCAGCCAGGATTTATTTGGCTGAACCACCGCTTTTGCGAGCAGGCTCGCTCCCACATTGGATTTTCGGCAGCCATCCAATGCCCATACGCCGCAAAACCCTGTGGGAGCGAGCTTGCTCGCGAAGAGGCCGGTATATCCACTATCTTCATCGACCGGAAAATCGCTTTCGCGAGCAGGCTCGGACAGCCCCAGTCAGATAACCGACCCCCCATCCGTCGCCTTCAGATTCTGCCGCCCGTCAACCGCGCCAGCCACGGTCAGGGCATCGACCTCCGCTTCAGTCAGATAAACCCGCCCGCCATTGAGCTCCACGGCCGACATGGCCTTGTCCGGGTCGGTGATGATGGTCAGCTCGCTGGCCGGGCGCTGTTCTGAACCGTTGGGCGTGTCGAAATGACAGGTCCGGTTGTCGTCGATACGTACAGTCATGGTACTGCTCCTTCCTGTATGCCTGAACGTTAGTCGCCACTCGATACGCAGGGTTCTTCGTGGCTGATCAGCGGTCGCACGTCTCGCATCGCTTGCGGTCCATCGTTTATCGAGCGAAGAGAGGAAGGTCCATGGAATCGTGGTGGGATGAAGTCTGGGTCACTCTGCAAGCGGAGTTCGCCGACATCACCGATGCCCAGCAAATGACCCGGGTGACGGTGCGCCTGGTGATGGCTGCACTGTTGGGGGGCATCTTGGGGTTCGAGCGTGAGCACAAGGGCAAGGCCGCCGGTGTGCGCACCCATATGCTGGTGGCGCTGGGCGCTGCGCTGTTCGTGCTGGTGCCGCAGATGTCCGGGTCACAGGCTGATGCCATGAGCCGGGTGATACAGGGCGTGGTGGCCGGCATCGGTTTCCTTGGCGCGGGCACTATCTTGAAGAATACCGATGGCGATATGAGCCATGTGAAGGGACTGACCACCGCTGCGGGCCTGTGGATGACCGCCGCCATCGGCGTCGCCGCCGGGCTCGGCCGGGAGGCGACGGCGGTGCTCAGTACCGTACTGGCGCTGGCGATTTTCAGTGTAATGCCGGTGATTGTCCGGGCGTTGGAGAAGGCCGAGAAGCGGTAGCCCGTGCGCCGGACAGGGGCACGGGCCTTGTGGGAGCGAGCTTGCTCGCGATCGCGATGTGTCAGTCACCTCTGACTTCGCTGATCTGACGCTATCGCGAGCAAGCTCGCTCCCACAGGTTCTTTGGGGCTAGGCTCTTTCAAACCCGCTCCGGCGGCGCCTCGCTCGGTGGATCGCCATGGGGCGGCTGTGGATCCAGCGGCGGGTCTTTCTCCGGAATCGGCTCCGGATCGGGGCTGGGTGGCGGCAGGTTGGGGTCGTCGATGTTCGGATCGGGTGTTTCGGCCGGGATAGGGATGGTCATCGGGTCGGGCCTCCGGGACGCAAGTGGCTTGAGTCGTGCTTGTCTGGTTGACCACCGCTTGACGGGTTTGATTCCCCGGTGCCGGCCAGCAAATCCCGCTGAACTTTTGGTCGCCGGTCCGGTTCGGAGCTTAAGTGAGTTTAATCAGGGACCCGTTGGGCCTTTACCGCCACAAGCGCGTCCATGGGGCGTAAAAGGAGCGATGCTCGATGACTGCCGAACAGCCGACCGACTTGGAGTACAACCCGCATTTGCCGTTGTCCCAGGCCTTGTTGTTGCCGCGGATTGCGATTGAAAACACCATGCCGGTGATCGACGGCGGGCAGTTCGCCGCCAAGGCCCTGGCCGGGCAGGACGTGACGGTGACCAGCAAGGTTTTCGCCGATGGCCACGACAAATTGGCCGTGCGAATCCGCTGGCGTGCGCTGGAAGACGATATCTGGAACAGCGAGGTCATGACCGAGCTGGGCAACAACGGCTGGCGCGGCCAGTTCACTGTGCCGGCCGTGGGACGCTATGTGTTCTGCATCGAGGCGTGGTTCGACCAGTTCGCCAGCTTCCGCTATGAGCTGGAAAAGAAATACGCTGCCGGGGTGCCCATCAGCCTGGAACTGCAGGAAGGCCGCAATCATGTGCAGCAGGCCGCTGAGCGCAGCGACGGCGAATTGAGTGAACAGCTGGCCGCGTTGCACCATGAGCTTTCAAGCCTGTTGCCGCAGGAGCAGGTGACCTTGTTCCTCGCGCCGCGCAGCGCCGACCTGATGTCCCTGGCCGATCATCGGCCCTACCTGAGTATCAGCCCGGAATATCCGTTGGACGTGGAGCGCGAGCGGGCCGAGTTCGCCAGTTGGTACGAGTTGTTTCCCCGTTCGATCACCGATGATCCCAAGCGCCACGGCACCTTCAACGACGTGCACTCGCGTTTGTCGGTGATCCAGGACATGGGCTTCGACGTGCTGTATTTCCCGCCGATCCATCCGATCGGCCGCAGTTTCCGCAAAGGTCCGAACAATTCCCTGACCGCCGGTCCGGACGATCCGGGCAGCCCTTATGCCATTGGTAGCGAGGAGGGCGGACACGAGGCGATCCATCCACAGTTGGGCACTCGCGAGGATTTTCGTCGCCTGGTAGCCGCAGCCGCCGACCACGGCCTGGAGATCGCCCTCGACTTCGCCATCCAGTGTTCCCAGGATCACCCTTGGCTCAAGCAGCATCCGGGCTGGTTCAGTTGGAGGCCGGACGGCACGATCAAATACGCGGAGAACCCGCCGAAAAAATACCAAGACATCGTCAACGTCGATTTCTATGCCGCCGATGCCATCCCTAGTCTGTGGATGGAGCTGCGGGACATCGTCGTCGGTTGGGTCAACGAAGGGGTCAAGATATTCCGTGTCGATAATCCTCACACCAAGCCGTTGCCGTTCTGGCAGTGGCTGATCGCCGACGTTCGCGCGCAACACCCGGACGTCATCTTCCTCGCGGAAGCGTTCACCACGCCGGCGATGATGGCGCGGCTGGGCAAGGTCGGTTATTCCCAGAGCTACACCTATTTCACCTGGCGCAACACCAAGGCCGAGCTGGCGACGTACTTCACCGAGCTCAACGAATCGCCCTGGCGTGAATGCTACCGGCCGAATTTTTTCGTCAACACGCCGGACATCAACCCGGCGTTCCTCCATGAGTCGGGGCGCGCGGGTTTCTTGATCCGTGCGGCGCTGGCGACCATGGGCTCGGGCTTGTGGGGCATGTATTCCGGTTTTGAATTGTGCGAATCGGCGCCGGTGCCGGGCAAGGAGGAGTACCTCGACTCGGAGAAATACGAAATCCGCCCGCGGGATTTCACCGCGCCGGGCAACATCATCGCCGAGATCGCCCAGCTCAATCGCATTCGCCGGCAGAACCCGGCGCTGCATACGCACCTGGGCCTGAAGATCTACAACGCCTGGAACGACAACATCCTGTATTTCGGCAAGCGCACGCCGGACGGCAGCAACTTCATCCTGGTGGCCGTGAGCCTCGATCCGCATAACGCGCAGGAAGCCAATTTCGAATTGCCGCTGTGGGAGATGGGCCTGCCGGACGACGCCCAGACCCAGGGCGAGGATTTGATGAACGGTCACCGCTGGACCTGGTATGGCAAGTACCAGTTCATGCGCATCGACCCGGCGTACCAGCCGTTCGGGATCTGGCGGATCAGCGTGGCATGAGGCGCCCTCCCGCAGATGCTCAGCATGGCGATGTAGGACCTCTGTAGGAGCTGCGCAGGAGCTGCCGAGTGCAACGAGGCTGCGATCTTTCCCCAGACACTTGAATCTCAAGTGAACGATTAAAGATCGCAGGCTTCGCCAGCTCCTACAGGACACTTGAATCTCAAGTGAACGATTAAAGATCGCAGGCTTCGCCAGCTCCTACAGGGCAGTTGAATCTCAAGTGAACGATTAAAAGATCGCAGGCTTCGCCAGCTCCTACAGGACACTTGAATCTCAAAGATCGCAGGCTTCGCCAGCACCTACAGAGCACCACAAATGACCTCGCATTACAGAAGAACAAGCCTGTAACCCGCGGCTTTATAGAATCAGCAGGAGTTGCAAATGGCCAAGAAACCCCGGTCTGCCACGTTCATCAAGGACCCGCTCTGGTACAAGGACGCGGTGATCTATCAAGTCCACGTCAAATCCTATTTCGATTCCAACAACGACGGAATCGGCGATTTCCCCGGCCTGATCGAGAAGCTCGACTACATCGCCGACCTGGGCGTCAACACCATCTGGTTGCTGCCGTTCTATCCTTCGCCCCGGCGCGATGACGGCTACGACATCGCCGAATACCGGGGCGTCAGCCCCGACTACGGCACCATGGCCGACGCGCGGCGTTTCATCGCCGAAGCCCACAAGCGCAACCTGCGGGTGATCACCGAGCTGGTCATCAACCACACTTCTGACCAGCATCCCTGGTTCCAGCGCGCGCGCAAGGCCAAGAAAGGCTCCAGTGCGCGGGATTTCTACGTCTGGTCCGATGACGACCACAAGTACGACGGCACGCGGATCATTTTCCTCGATACGGAGAAGTCCAACTGGACCTGGGACCCAGTGGCCGGCCAGTACTTCTGGCACCGTTTCTATTCCCACCAGCCGGACCTTAATTTCGACAATCCGCAAGTGATCAAGGCGGTGCTCTCGGTGATGCGCTACTGGCTCGACATGGGCATCGATGGCCTGCGCCTGGACGCGATCCCCTACCTGATCGAGCGCGACGGCACCCACAACGAAAACCTGCCCGAGACCCACGACGTCCTCAAGCTGATCCGTGCCGAGATCGACGCCAATTACCCCGACCGCATGCTGCTGGCCGAGGCCAACCAGTGGCCGGAGGATACCCAGCTCTATTTTGGCGACGTCGATGCCCAAGGCCTCAATGGCGATGAGTGCCACATGGCGTTCCACTTCCCGTTGATGCCGCGCATGTACATGGCGCTGGCCCAGGAAGACCGTTTCCCCATCACCGACATCCTGCGCCAGACCCCGGAGATTCCGGCCAACTGCCAATGGGCGATTTTCCTGCGCAACCATGATGAGTTGACCCTGGAAATGGTCACCGACAAGGAGCGCGACTACCTGTGGAATTACTACGCCGCCGACCGCCGCGCGCGGATCAACCTCGGCATTCGTCGACGCCTGGCGCCGCTGATGGAGCGCGATCGCCGTCGTGTGGAGTTACTCAACAGCCTGTTGCTGTCGATGCCCGGTACGCCGACCTTGTATTACGGCGATGAGATCGGCATGGGCGACAACATCTACCTGGGCGATCGCGATGGCGTGCGCACGCCGATGCAGTGGTCCATCGACCGCAACGGTGGCTTCTCCCGCGCCGACCCGGCCAGCCTGGTCTTGCCACCGATCATGGACCCGCTGTACGGCTACCTGTCGGTGAACGTCGAGACCCAATCCGGCGACCCTCATTCGCTGCTCAATTGGACCCGCCGCATGCTCGCCGTGCGCAAGCAATCCAAGGCTTTCGGCCGGGGCACGTTGAAAATGCTGTCGCCGAGCAACCGGCGGATCCTGGCGTACACCCGCGAATACACGGGGCCGGACGGCAAGCACGAAATCATCCTCTGCGTGGCCAACGTGTCGCGCAGTGCCCAGGCTGCCGAGCTGGACTTGTCGGCCTACGCCGGCATGGTCCCGGTGGAAATGCTCGGCGGCAATGCGTTCCCGCCCATCGGCCAGTTGAATTTCCTCCTGACCCTGGCGCCGTACGGTTTCTACTGGTTCGCCCTGGCGGCGGAAAACCAGATGCCAAGCTGGCACGTGGAACCGGCCCAGAGCCTGCCGGACTTCACCACGCTGGTGCTGAAAAAACGCCTGGAAGAACTGCTCGAGGCGCCGTCGCGCACCACGTTGGAGCAGGGCATCCTGCCAAATTGGCTGCAGAACCGCCGCTGGTTTGCCGGCAAGGACAGCGCCATCGAAAAAGTCGACATCGTCTATGGCGTGCGCTTCGGCGATCCGCAGCACCCCGTGCTGCTGAGCGAAATCGACGTCACCAGCGCTGGCCAGACCCTGCGCTATCAACTGCCGTTCGGTCTGCTCGCCGAGGATCAGGTCGGCGCCGCGCTGCCCCAGCAATTGGCTTTGTCGCGGGTCCGCCGGGGTCGCCAGGTCGGTTTGATCACCGATGCGTTCACCCTGGAAAACTTCATTCGAGCCGTGCTCCAAGGCATCCAGGCCAATACGGTGCTGCCGTGCGCCGATGGCGAGTTGCGCTTCGAGCCCACCGAGGGCCTGGCGGCGCTGAACCTGGGGGCCGAGCCCGAGGTGCGCTACCTGTCCGCCGAGCAGTCCAACAGTTCGGTGGTGGTGGGCGGCAGCCTGGTGCTCAAATTGATCCGCAAGGTCGCGTCCGGCGTGCACCCGGAACTGGAGATGAGCGCTTACCTGACCGCGGCGGGCTTCAGCAATATCTCGCCACTGCTGGGTTCGGTGATCCGCCGCGACGCCCAAGGCGAAGATGCCTTGCTGATGATCGCCCAGGGCTACCTGAGCAATCAGGGCGACGCGTGGGAATGGACCCAGAACAACCTCGAACGGGCCTTGCGCGACGAGCTGGCGGACGCCGTGTCCGAGCAGGAGCAGCACTACAACGCCCTGGGCGAACTGAAGGATTTTGCCGGCATGCTCGGCCAGCGTCTTGGGGAAATGCACCAAGTGCTTGCCCAGCCCACCGACAATCCGGACTTCGCGCCGCAGCCCACCAGTGCCAAGGAAGCCCAGGCCATCGGCAAGGATGTCGCCGCCCAGGTGGAAAATGCCTTGCGTCTGCTCAAGCAGAACCAGGACCAATTGAACCCTGCGGACCAGGCGATGGTCGCACGCTTGTTGGAACACAGGAAAACCGTGCTGGCCCACGTCCAGGAACTGGCCGGCAAGGCAGTGGGTGGCTTGCGTATCCGGGTTCATGGCGACTTGCACTTGGGGCAGGTGTTGGTGATCAAGGGCGACGCCTACCTGATCGATTTTGAAGGCGAGCCGGCGCGGCCGCTGCATGAGCGACGTGGCAAGCACAGCCCGTACAAGGACGTCAGCGGTGTGCTGCGCTCCTTCGACTACGCGGCGGCGATGGCCGTCCAGTTGCACACCGTCGACAGTACGGCGGATGCCGATGCGGCGCGCAAACGGGTCGCCGACCGCTATCTGATGGAGGCGCGCCAGGCATTTGTCCAGGCGTATCGGCTGGCGGCAGCTAGTCTTGCCCATGAGTGGAAGGATGCTGAAGGCGAAGACGCCGCGCTGGCGTTGTTCGGCCTGGAGAAGGCGGCCTATGAGGTGGCTTATGAAGCCGAGAATCGCCCTGCCTGGCTGCCCGTGCCGTTGCACGGGCTGTACGGGCTATTGAGTGGGCTGCAACCCTTTTCCAATTTAGCCGGACCGATTTAGTGGAGAGAATCATGAGCGTCTCGAACAAGGAATCACAGGGGCAGGCCAAAGAGTCGTTGCTGCCAGCCCCCCACGACATCGACGCGCTGGTGCGCGCCGAACACCACGATCCGTTTTCGATCCTCGGCCCCCATGGAGACGGGGCGGGCGGACAATTCATCCGGGCCTACCTGCCCGGCGCGTTGAGCGTGCATGTGCTCGCCCGTGACAGCGGCGAAGAACTTGGCGAGTTGCAGATCACCGAAACTCCGGGACTGTTTGTCGGCCATTTCGACCGTGCCCAGCCCTACCTGTTGCGCACGCGGTGGGCCGGCGGCGAACAAGTTGCCGAAGATCCCTACAGCTTCGGTCCGCTGCTGGGGGAAATGGATCTCTACCTGTTTGCCGAAGGCAATCACCGCGACCTCAGCGCCTGCCTCGGCGCGCAATTGAAGACGGTGGATGGCGTCGAGGGCGTGCGTTTCGCCGTCTGGGCGCCGAATGCGCGTCGGGTGTCGGTGGTGGGTGACTTCAACGTCTGGGACGGGCGGCGGCATCCGATGCGCATCCGTTATCCGTCCGGCGTGTGGGAAATATTCATCCCGAGGCTCGGGCCGGGCGAGGGGTACAAATATGAAATCCTCGGTGCCCACGGCATCCTGCCGCTGAAGGCCGACCCGGTGGCCCTGGCCACGCAGATGCCGCCGGATACGGCGTCCAAGGTCGCCTCGCCACTGAAGATCGAATGGCACGATGACGAGTGGATGCAAAGCCGTCGCGAACGCCAGCTACCGGGCGCGCCGCTGTCGATCTACGAACTGCACGCCGGTTCCTGGCAATGCGAGATCGACGAGGCGGGCGAGGTCTTCCGGCAATACAACTGGCATGAACTGGCTGAGCGGCTGATCCCCTACGTCAAGGACCTTGGGTTCACGCACATCGAGCTGATGCCCATCATGGAGCACCCGTTCGGTGGCTCATGGGGCTATCAACCGCTGTCGCAATTCGCTCCGACCGCGCGTTTCGGTTCACCCGATGATTTCGCCGCGTTCGTCAACGCCTGTCATAAGGCTGACATTGGCGTGATCCTGGACTGGGTGCCCGCGCACTTTCCGACCGATACCCATGGCCTGGCCCAATTCGACGGCACCGCGTTGTATGAATACGGTAACCCGCTGGAAGGTTTCCACCAGGATTGGGACACGCTGATCTACAACCTGGGGCGCACCGAAGTCCACGGTTTCATGCTGGCGTCGGCGCTGCACTGGCTCAAGCATTTCCACGTCGACGGCCTGCGGGTGGATGCCGTGGCCTCGATGCTGTATCGCGACTATTCGCGCAAGGCCGGCGAATGGGTGCCTAACCGCCACGGCGGACGGGAGAACCTGGAGGCGATCGATTTCCTGCGGCATCTCAACGATGTGGTCGCGCTGGAAACCCCGGGCGCGTTGGTCATCGCCGAAGAGTCCACTGCCTGGCCCGGTGTCAGCCAGAGCACGCAACAGGGCGGCCTGGGTTTCGCCTACAAGTGGAACATGGGCTGGATGCACGATTCGTTGCATTACATCCAGCAGGATCCGGTGTACCGCGCCCATCACCATAACGAGTTGAGCTTTGGCTTGGTGTACGCCTGGTCCGAGCGGTTTGTCCTGCCGATTTCCCATGACGAGGTGGTCCACGGCAAGCGCTCGCTGATCGACAAGATGCCCGGTGACCGCTGGCAGAAATTCGCCAACCTGCGTGCCTACCTCAGTTTCATGTGGGGGCACCCGGGCAAGAAACTGCTGTTCATGGGCTGCGAGTTTGGCCAATGGCGCGAGTGGAACCATGACCAGCAACTGGATTGGTACCTGCTGCAATACCCCGAGCACCGGGGTGTGCAGAAACTGGTGAGCGACCTGAACCGGTTGTATCGCGAAGAGCCGGCGCTGCACGACCAGGACGACGCGCCCCAGGGCTTCCAATGGCTGATTGGCGACGATGCGCTCAACAGCGTCTATGCGTGGCTGCGTTGGAGCAAGGACGGTCGGCCGGTGCTGGTGGTCGCCAACTTCACGCCGGTGCCGCGGGAGGCGTATCGGGTCGGCGTGCCGTTTGGCGGGCGTTGGGTGGAACTGCTCAACAGTGACGCCGACACCTACGCCGGCTCGAACTATGGCAACGGCGGCGGCGCCTCCACCGAGGCGATCCCCAGCCATGGCCAGGCGCTGTCGCTGGAACTGAACCTGCCGCCGCTGGCGGTGTTGATCCTGCGGCCGGAAGGGTAGGCCCAGACTCAGATCCAATGTGGGAGCGAGCTTGCTCGCGATGGCGGTCAGTCGGTCACAAAGGTGCTGACAGACACTCCGCTATCGCGAGCAAGCTCGCTCCCACAGGGTCAAAGTTTTGGTGGTCAGCGAACCAGGCACGGCTGCTTGTTGTTGAACGTCCAGCCCGGGATCAGGTACTGCATCGCTACCGAATCGTCCCGCGCCCCGAGTCCCATGCCTTTGTACAACTCATGAGCCTTGGCCAACTGGTCCATGTCCAGCTCGATCCCCAGCCCTGGTTTCTTCGGCACTTGTACGCAACCCCCTTTGATCTGCAATGGCGCCTTGGTCAGGCGTTGGCCGTCCTGCCAGATCCAATGGGTGTCGATGGCGGTGATGTCGCCCGGGGCGGCGGCTGCCACGTGGGTGAACATCGCCAGGGAAATGTCGAAGTGGTTGTTGGAATGCGAGCCCCAGGTCAGGCCCCATTCGTTGCACATCTGCGCCACGCGCACCGAGCCCTGCATCGTCCAGAAATGCGGGTCGGCCAGGGGAATGTCCACGGATTGCAGCGTGATCGCATGACCCATTTCGCGCCAATCGGTGGCGATCATGTTGGTGGCGGTCTTGAGGCCGGTGGCGCGTCGGAACTCGGCCATCACTTCACGGCCCGAATAGCCATTCTCCGCGCCGCAAGGGTCCTCGGCATACGCCAGCACCTTGTGTTGGTCGCGGCACAAGCGGATCGCTTCCTTGAGTGACCAGGCCCCGTTCGGGTCCAGGGTGATGCGCGCCTGGGGAAAGCGTTCGGCCAATGCCGTCACGGCTTCGATTTCCTCGTCGCCCTTGAGCACGCCGCCCTTGAGCTTGAAATCCTGGAACCCGTAATGGGCGTGGGCCGCTTCGGCCAGGCGCACCACCGCGTCGGCGTCCAGGGCTTTTTCGTGGCGTACGCGGAACCAGTCGTTATCGGCGTCCGGTTCGCTGCGGTAGGGTAGGTCGGTCTGCTGGCGATCACCGACATAAAACAGATAGCCGAGCATCTTCACTTCATCGCGTTGCTGGCCTTCGCCGAGCAGGGCCGCGACCGGGACGTCCAGATGTTGGCCGAGCAGATCCAGCAACGCCGCTTCCAGGCCGGTGACGGCGTGGATGGTGATGCGCAAGTCGAAGGTTTGCAGGCCTCGACCGCCAGCGTCGCGGTCGGCGAAGGCCTGGCGCACGCTGTTGAGGATTTTCTGGTAGGTGCCGATGGGGCTGCCGACCACCAGCGAGCGGGCATCTTCCAAGGTCTGGCGAATGCGCTCGCCGCCGGGCACTTCGCCCACGCCGGTATGGCCGGCGTTGTCCTTGAGGATGACGATGTTGCGGGTGAAAAACGGGCCATGGGCGCCGCTGAGGTTCAGCAGCATGCCGTCGTGGCCGGCCACGGGTACGACCTGCATGCTGGTAATGATCGGGGCCTTGCTGGTTTCTGGCGTAGTCATCGGGTACGTATCCTTGAATAATTCTAATGGTCAGACGTGGCTGGAAGCCGGGTTGGCGGAAGTCGTGACGGCTTTGGGCTTGGGCGTGTTGCGCGCGGCGAACACAATGATCGCGGCAATGATCGACGTGGCTGCGAGGCCATAGAGACCGCCCTGGATCGAGCCGGTGTGCTGTTCCAGCAGGCCGAAGGTGGTCGGGGCGACAAAGCCGCCGAGGTTGCCCACCGAGTTGATCAATGCGATCACCCCAGCGGCAATCCGCGCGTCCAGGTAGGCCTGGGGAATTGGCCAGAACAGCGACGAAGCCGATTTGAAACCCAGGGCCGCGAAGCAGATCGCGACAAAGGCGAAGATCGGCCCGCCGGTGGTGGACATGAACATCCCCGCCGCGGCGATCAACAGGGCGGCGGCGACCCAGGCCTGCTGGAACTTCCATTTGCCCGACAGCGAGGCGAAGGCGTACATGCCGACGATCGACAGCAACCAGGGAATCGAGTTGAACAGGCCGACCTGCAGATCGCTGAGCTCGCCCATCTTCTTGATGATGCTTGGCAGCCAGAAGGTGGCGGCATAGATCGTCAACTGAATGAAAAAGTAGATCAGGCAGAACAGAATGATCTGGCGATCCTTGAGCAATTGACCGATCGACAACTTGATCGGCGTCGCGGCTTCACGAGCCGCCTGCTCGTCGTCGATGGCCTTGACCAGCGCGTCCTGCTCAGCGCGTTCCAGCCACTTGGCGTCGTGGGGCTTGGAGTCGAGCCAGAACCAGACGAAGACGCACAAGCCGACGGAAAACATCCCTTCGATGAAGTACATCCACTGCCAACCGTGCATGCCCAGGCCGTTGATCTGCAGGAGCAGCCCGGACAATGGGCCGGATATCAGCGAAGCGACCGCCGAGCCACTGAGGAAGATGGCGATGGCCTTGCCGCGTTCGACGCCGGGCAACCAGCGGGTGAAGTAATAGATTACGCCAGGGAAGAAACCGGCCTCGGCCACCCCCAGCAGGAAGCGCAGGATGTAGAAGTGGGTTTCGTTCTGGATGAAGGCCATGCCCGCCGCCACCAGGCCCCAGGTGAGCATGATGCGCGTCAGCCAGATGCGGGCGCCGATGCGTTGCAAGAGGATGTTGGAAGGGACTTCGAACAGCGCGTAGCCGATGAAGAACAGGCCGGCGCCGAAGCCGTACGCCGCTGCGCCGATGCCCAGGTCGTGCTCCATGTGGGCGCGGACGAAGCCGATGTTCACGCGGTCGATGTAGTTGACGATGAACATGATGACAAACAGCGGCAGGATGTGGCGCTTGACCTTGGATATGGCCGATTGCAGCACCGGATCCACGCCGGCATGTGCCTTGAGGCTGGAGGTGTTCACTGGTTTTTTCTCCCACTCGTTATTTTTATGCGGAGCATCGTGCAGGTGCCGATGTTGATAGACATCATACAAGTTGATTTTTTTGTATGACAAGCAGTTTCTGAGCACGATTGGATTGGGGGTGAAGGTTTTTTATGCCGTATTCATTGGCTTGTTTGGGATATGCAGGCGTTCGTGAGGAGATGGGCGCCGGTGCGTTCGTTCGGCGTTCAGCTGGATTTATGAGCGATAAATCGACGTCAATTGAGTGTTGTCATACAAGTTGGTGTCCGTGAATGAGCATTTCCGCCACGGGCAGTGATAGGATCGACAAGCCTGTTTTCAAGGAACCCCGGCACATGCAGCAAGACCCTGAAATGCCCCTGCGCAAGCGCACCCACAACCTGGCCCACGACTTGGTGACGAAGTTGAGCCAGAGCATTCTGCTCGGGCAGTTGAAGCCGGGGGAAAAGCTGCCGTCCGAAGGCGCGATCGTGCGCGAGCACGGGGTCAGTCGCACGGTGGTGCGCGAGGCGATTTCCAAGTTGCAGGCGTCGGGGCTGGTGGAGACTCGCCACGGCATCGGTACCTTTGTGCTTGAGCCGAATGGCGAGCAGGGGTTGCGGCTCAATGTCGATACCGCGGCGGGTGTGCGGGGCATTCTCGAATTGCGCCTGGGCCTGGAGACCCAGGCGGCCGCATTGGCGGCCCAGCGCCGCAGCGAACAGCAACTGCAGCAGATGCGCCAGGCGCTGGATGACTACCAGCGCTTGCTCAGCAACAACGACAGCTGCGTCGAGGCTGACCGGCGTTTTCACCTGCTGATTGCCGAAGCCACGTCCAACAGCTGTTTTGTCGAGATCATGCAGCACCTGGGCAGCGCCATGATTCCTCGCACGAGGGTGAACATGGCCGAGCGCGGCCAGGCGGACCTGGGCAGGCTGGCGCAATTTGCGAACCTGGAACACGAAGCGATCTTCAACGCCATCAAGCGCCAGGACCCCGACGCCGCCCGGGCGGCCATGTGGCTGCACCTGACCAACAGCCGCGACCGGTTTGGCGCGGGGGGCTGACCAATCTCTTCGTCTGGTCCACCGTCTTCGTCGGATCGCTGCCCGGAGCAGGCTCGCTCCCACAATGGATCGTTGTCGCAAATCCCCTGTGGCGAGGGAGCTTGCTCCCGCTGGCCCTGTAGGAGCTGCGTAGAAGCTTGTGTAGGAGCTGTGTAGGAGCTGCCGAGTGCAACGAGGCTGCGATCTTTCCCCAGGCACTTGAGTCTCAAGCGAAAGATCAAGATCAACAGATCGCAGGCTTCGCCAGCTCCTACAGAGCCGAGCGGGAGCAAGCTCCTTCGTCACGGAGCAGGGTTGTCGCGAGCAAACTCAAGGCATAAAAAAACCGGCGCAACCAAGGTTGCGCCGGTGGTGGTGCCAGTGGCTGCGCGGATGTCGTGGGTCCACGCGGCCACCGTTTTGCCTGTTGCCGGTTACGCGCGTTCCAGCGCCAATGCCACGCCCTGGCCGCCGCCGATGCACAGTGTCGCGAGGCCTTTCTTGGCGTCGCGCTTGATCATTTCATGCAGCAGCGTCACCAGCACCCGGCAGCCCGAAGCCCCGATGGGGTGGCCCAAGGCGATGGCGCCGCCGTTGACGTTGACCTTGTCCATGTCCCACTCCAGCTCCTTGGCCACGGCCAGGGATTGGGCGGCGAAGGCTTCGTTGGCTTCGATCAGGTCCAGTTGATCCAATGACCAACCGGCCTTGTCCAGGCAGCGGCGAGTGGCCGATACCGGGCCGATGCCCATGATCGCCGGGTCGACGCCCGCATTGGCGTAGGCACTGATTTTTGCCAGCACTGGCAAACCCAGTGCCTTGGCTTTTTCCGCACTCATCAGGATCACAGCGGCGGCGCCATCATTGAGCGACGAGGCATTGCCCGCCGTAACGCTGCCGTCTTTCTTGAAGGCCGGCTTGAGCTTGCCCAGGGATTCGGCGGTGGTACCGGCGCGGGGTTGTTCGTCGGTGGCGAACGCCACCGGGTCGCCCTTGCGCTGGGGGATCAGGATCGGCGTGATCTCATCGGCAAACCGACCGCCCTCGATCGCGGCAACGGCTTTCTGCTGGGATGCGGCGGCGAAGGCGTCCTGCGCCTCGCGGCTGATGCCGTACTTGTCCACCAGGTTTTCGGCGGTGATGCCCATGTGGTAATCGTTGAACGCATCCCACAAGCCGTCGGTGATCATGCTGTCGATCATCTTCGCGTGGCCCATGCGCAGGCCGGTACGAGCGGCTGGCAACACATACGGGGCGAGGCTCATGTTTTCCATGCCGCCGGCGATGATCACGTCGGCGTCGCCACAGCGAATCGCCTGGGCGCCCAGGTGCAATGCCTTGAGGCCCGAGCCGCAGACCTTATTCAAGGTCAGTGCCGGCACCGCGTGGGGCAGGCCCGCGAGGATCGACGCCTGGCGCGCCGGGTTCTGCCCGGAGCCTGCGGTCAGCACTTGGCCAAGGATCACTTCATCGACCTGTTCACCGGCCAGGCCGGTCTGTTCCAGCAGGCGACGAATCACCGCGGCACCGAGTTCCGGCGCGGGAATGGACGCCAGCGAGCCCTGGAAACTGCCGATGGCGGTGCGGGTGGCGGCGACAATCACGACTTCTTGCATCGAATCTCTCCTCACTGGGCAGCGAACTGCATTTCAGGAACGTGGTCCGGCACGATCAGTTTGCCGGCGGTCTTGGCGACGATTTCCTCGACGCTGACGCCCGGGGCGCGTTCCTTGAGAATAAAGGCGCCATCCTGGATTTCCAGGTAGGCCAGGTCGGTCAGCACGCGCTTGATGCAACCGGCGCCGGTCAGCGGCAGGCTGCAACGGGGCAGCAGTTTGGACTCGCCGTCCTTGGACGCGTGGGTCATGGTGACGATAATGTTCTCGGCGCCGGCCACCAGGTCCATCGCGCCGCCCATGCCCTTGACCAGCTTGCCGGGGATCATCCACGAGGCGATGTTGCCTTCGACGTCCACTTCGAACGCACCGAGCACCGTCAGGTCGATGTGGCCGCCACGGATCATCGCGAAGGATTCAGCCGAGGAGAAGATCGAAGCGCCGATACGCGCCGTGACGGTTTGCTTGCCGGCGTTGATCATGTCCGCGTCGACTTCGGCTTCGGTGGGAAACGCGCCCATGCCGAGCAAACCGTTTTCCGATTGCAGCATGACTTCCATGCCTTCGGGAATGTAGTTGGCGACCAGGGTCGGGATGCCGATACCGAGGTTCACGTAGTAGCCGTCTTGCATTTCGCGGGCGACGCGCTGAGCCATTTGTTCGCGGGAAAGTGCCATGGTGTCATTCCTTCATTCGGGCCGGGGGCAGGGGATCACTTACGGACGGTGCGCTGTTCGATGCGCTTTTCGAACGTGCCGCAAATGACTCGGTCGACGTAGATGCCGGGGGTGTGGATCTGCGTCGGGTCCAGCTCGCCGGGCTCGACGATTTCTTCGACTTCCACCACGGTGATCTTGCCCGCCGTGGCGGCCAGGGGATTGAAGTTCTGGGCGGTGTGACGATAGACGACGTTGCCGAAATGGTCGGCTTTCCAGCCTTTGACGATGGCGAAGTCACCGGTGATGGATTCTTCCATCAGGTACTGGCGGCCATGGAACTCGCGCACTTCCTTGCCTTCGGCCACGGGGGTGCCGACGCCGGTGGCGGTGAAGAACGCCGGAATGCCCGCGCCGCCTGCACGCATTTTTTCCGCGAGGGTGCCTTGGGGGGTGAGCACGACTTCGATTTCGCCGCTCAGCAATTGCTGCTCGAACAGGGCGTTTTCGCCGACGTAGGAGGCGATCACCTTGCTGATCTGCCGGTCCTCCAGCAGTACGCCAAGGCCGAAACCGTCGACGCCACAGTTGTTGGAGACCACGGTGAGGTCACGAATGCCCTTGCGCTTGATTTCGGCGATCAGGTTTTCCGGGATACCGCACAGCCCGAAGCCGCCGGCGATGACGGTCATACCGTCCTTCAAGCCTTCCAGCGCTTCCTCATAAGAGCTCACGCGTTTGTCGAAACCTGCCATAGACACCTCTTTTATTCTTGAGTGGGGTCGCAATGCGATGCAGTGTTGCGCCAAGTCATATATTTGTTAAGTTGATTTTTAGATTGGATTGATTGATAAAACTCAATAGTGGCTGACATTCGCTTGCAGCTTGAAACTAACCACTTGCCGCTGGGAGCGTAGCGACCATGACCCTCAAACAAATCCGCGCATTCCTCGCCGTGGCCCAGAGCCTGAGCTTCGCCGTGGCCTGCGAGCGGCTGCACCTGTCCCAATCAGCCCTGAGCTTGACGATCAAGGCGCTGGAGGAGGGCTTGGGAGGCCGCCTGTTCAGCCGTAACACGCGCAATGTCGCGCTGACGCCGGAAGGTGAGTCCCTGCTGCCGCTGGCCCGTCGACTGGTCGCCGATTGGGACAACGCCGAGGACGAAATGCGCCAGCGCTTCACCTTGCAGCGCGGGCGCGTGACGCTGGCGGCGATGCCGTCGTTCGCCGGCAACCTGCTGCCACCGATTCTCAAGACCTTCCGCGCACGGTTCCCGAATGTCAATGTCACGGTCAACGACGTGATCAACGAGCAGGTGCTGGAAATGGTCCGCGATCGTCATGTGGAGCTGGGCGTGGCGTTCGAGCCGATGCAGGGCTCGTCGCTGGCATTCACGCCGTTGTACCGCGATCGTTTCGTTGCGGTGGTGCCTTTGGATTCACCGCTGGCCCGGCGCGACGACATCCAGTGGGAGACCTTGCTGGAACAGCCATTCATCACCTTGCAACGGCCCTCTACCGTGCGGGTCATGCTGGAAGAACATCTGCAAGCCCGAGGCTGGAAGCTGCCGGTGGAGTTCGAGAGCCACCAGTTGGCGACCGTCGGGCGGATGGTTGCCAGTGGCCTCGGCGTCAGCGCGGTGCCGGCCCTGTGCGTTGGCCAGATGCATGAGCTGGGCGCCCGTTGCATCACCCTCAGCGACCCAGTGATAGAACGGGCCATTGGCGTGCTGACCAAGCCGGGCTACGAACTGTCGGCGGCGGCCCAGGCGTTGTTCGATACGTTGAAGGATCAGGACCTGTGTGTGCGGTCGCCATGAGTTCAGGTGCCATGAGTTGTCCCTGTGGGAGCGAGCTTGCTCGCGATAGCGGTGTATCAGTCAGCGTCTATGTAACTGACCCATTGCTATCGCGAGCAAGCTCGCTCCCACAGTGGAGTGGGGTGCGCTTCAGATCATCAGCGGCAACAGTTCTTCGCACGGTATTCCGATCTTCAGATCCAACAATTCATCAGCCCGGGTCTTGCCCTGGTTGATCGCCAGCAGCGGCTTGCCCTGGTCCTTGATCGCGCGGCACAGGCGAAACGCTGAATAGGCCATCAGTGACGAGCCCACCACCAACAATCCATCCGCTTGCTCGACGGCTTGCATGGCGCGCGCCGCGGTGGGCGCGGCGACGTTTTCACCGAAAAAAACCACATCCGGCTTCAGGCGTTCGCCGGCGCAATGCGGGCAATGCGGCACCTGGAAGCGCGCCTCGAACGCCGGATCCAGCAGCGTGTCGCCATCGGGGGCCTGCACGGCATTGATACCGCTCAGGTAGGCGTTCTCGGTTTCCATCAACGCCTGGATCTGCTGGCGCTCGCTGCGCTGGCCGCAATCGAGGCACAGCACGCGGTGCAGGCTGCCGTGCAGTTCGACGACATGCCGGCTGCCGGCCTGGTCATGCAAGGCGTCGACGTTCTGCGTGATCAGCCCACTGATGCGCTCCGCCGCCTGCAACGCCGCCAAGGCTTCGTGCGCCTGGTTCGGGCGGGCTTGGCGCATGCGTGGCCATCCGAGCATCGCCCGCGCCCAATAGCGTCGCCGTGCCTCCGGTTGGGCGAGGAATTCCTGGTACATCATCGGTTGCCGGCCCCGTCGCACACCGTCGGTGTCCCGGTAGTCGGGAATGCCCGATGGGGTGCTGATGCCCGCGCCCGTCAGCACCAGGAAGCGGCGCCCGGTCATATAGGTCTGCAGTTGGTCGATCGGATCACGGTGTAGATCGTCGGGCATGGAGGTTCTCCGCTGGCCTTGAGTCGTTGAGGGTAGCACCGGGTTCGTCCCACGCCTTTCGTCGCCCTCGCGTGGTGTTTGTTCAAACTTTCCCAGCGCCGGTGAAATCCACCTTATGTGCGGTACTTCAGCGCTCTTGCGCCGCGCTGCGCTAATGAACACGGATAAGGAGAACGCAATGGCAACCCCCAAAGAGAACCTGCTGGATTGGCTCAACGACGCTCACGCCATGGAACAGCAAGCAGAGAAAATGCTCAAGGCCCAGGCCGAGCGCCTCGAGCATTATCCGGTGCTCAAGGCTCGGATCGAACAGCACATCGAAGAGACGCTCGGGCAGCAGAAACTCGTCGAAGGGTGCATCCAGCGGCTGGGCGGCAGCCCGTCGATGCTCAAGGACATGGCCGGCAAGCTGATGGCGTTCGGTCAGGCCATGGGCGGCATGGCGATGAGTGACGAAGTGGTCAAGGGCGCCATGAGTGGCTACGTATTCGAGAACCTCGAGATCGCTTCCTACACGGTGCTGATCGCGGCGGCGAAAGCGGCCGGCGATGTCGAGACCCAGAAGGCCTGCGAGCAGATCCTGCCCCAGGAAATCGCCATGGCCGACTGGCTGCGCGACCATCTGCCGGAAATCACCCAGGCGTTTCTCGAGCGTTCGGCCAACCCGCATACCGAAGCCAAGCGCTGATGCAAAAGCGCGGCCGCTGATTGCGGCCGCGCCAAACCTGCCGTCAAACGCAAAGAGGACAGGCATGAAGCAGACCACCGGTGAGGTAAGAGCCATCAATCGACAGAGTGCGAGAGTGGGTGTCTACGTGGCCGAAGAAGACGGCCACACGGTACTCGAGCTGGGCCCCGCCAACGACGTGGACATTGGCGACGTCATGGAGTGGGACAGCGGCGCGGCCCTTGGCACCCAGACGTATCGCAACCTGACCAAGGGTTGGGCCGACGAGGTGTATGTGGCAAAGCATGGCGTTGCGGCAGCGAACCTTGAGGTCCAACTGTTGGTGGGATCCTGATAGTTCCAGTGCAGGAGAAGGATCATGAGCGAATTGAAGTGTGGCTGCCCCGGCTGCCACTGCGATGTCGATCCCGATCGGGTGTTCAACCATGACGGCGAGGCTTATTGCAGTCAGGCCTGCGCCGAGCAACACCCCAACGGAGAACCGTGCCCGGCGCCGGATTGCCATTGCGAGCACAGTGGCAAGGTCGGCGAAAGGGATATCACCAACAACCAGCTGGATGAAGCGTTGGAGGAAACGTTCCCGGCCAGCGACCCGATTTCACCCTGAACATCGCTTTATCCGGGCATCGGCGACAGGGTGCCCGGACACCGCAAGCCGGTCAGTGCGGTGGTGCAAGACAACACCGGCAGCCCGCGAGTTTTGGCTTCCTGGAACGGCGCGAGGCCGGGGTGACGAGACCGGTGCAGTGGGGTGCCGGCGCCACTCGGCCCTTGGCGGACAGCGTGGAAAGACACGCACTGTTTTAAATGGATGGAACAGGCAGTGTGGGAGCGAGCCTGCTCGCGAAAGCAGTTAAAAGTTCAATACTCATATTGACTGATACATTGCATTCGCGAGCAGGCTCGCTCCCACGTATTAACCGCCGCTTGGGTAATAGTTAATTTCAATTCATCGCAAGCGCAGCGGTATATAAACAGAAGTGGCGACCGTTCGTCGCCGTTTGAAGAACTTTCTTCAAACCTTGAATGCGTCATGTTTTCCGAATAAGTACGAGCCAACAGGGTTCGCAAATAGCAACTAACGAGGTGAATGAAATGGCAAATACAGGTAATAACAACCCTGGCAATTTCGCTAACGATCGTGAGAAAGCATCTGAAGCCGGCAAGAAAGGCGGCCAGGCATCGGGCGGCAACTTCGCCAACGATCCGGAACGCGCAGCCGAGGCTGGCCGTAAGGGTGGCCACATGTCGGGTGGCAATTTTGCCAACGATCCGGAACGTGCCGCAGAAGCCGGTCGCAAGGGCGGACAAGCCTCGGGTGGCAATTTTGCCAATGACCCTGAACGGGCCTCGGAAGCGGGTCGCAAAGGTGGCCAAGCCTCCGGTGGCAACTTTGCCAATGACCGGGAAAAGGCTTCCGAAGCCGGTAAGAAAGGCGGGGAAAACAGCCACGGTGGCGGTCGTAATTCGTAATGTCCCATGGTCTGCCGGCCCCATGTCATTTGACATGGGGCCGGCACCGTCGAATGCATGAAAGTGTATATAAAGTCGGGCATGTCATGCCCGGCTTCGCTTGACTGTTCACAACTAAGGCGTGTTTTGGTTATGCAGCGATGCAACGACCATTCGTCTTGCGCCGTGAATAAAAAATAAATTTTATTTCATTAACTTCTTCTGACTGTCATGGGCCTGTCGTCGGCAGGGTTCCCATGAACTGTGTCCTGACCGAGGAGTTCAATCATGTTTATTCACAATAAGCGATTGCAATATACCGTGCGTGTCGCCGAGCCCAATCCAGGCCTTGCAAACCTGTTGCTGGAACAGTTTGGTGGCGCCCAGGGTGAATTGGCGGCCGCGTCGCGTTATTTCACCCAGGCCCTGTCCGAAGATGATCCGGGCCGCAAGGATCTGCTGATGGACATCGCCACCGAGGAGCTCAGTCACTTGGAGGTGATCGGCTCGATCATCGTCATGCTGAACAAGGGCGCCAAGGGCAAGATGGCCGAAGGCGTCGAGCAGGAAGGCCAGCTGTATCGCGAGATCAACGGTGCGGGCAACGACTCCCATATCACCAGCGTGCTGTATGGGGCCGGTTCGCCGTTGACCAACTCGGCGGGAGTACCCTGGACAGCGGCCTACATCGACACGATTGGCGAACCGACCGCGGACATGCGTTCGAACATCGCCGCGGAGGCCCGGGCGAAAATCGTTTACGAGCGGCTGATGAACGTCACCGACGACCCCGGTGTGAAAGAAGCCCTGGGCTTTTTGATGACGCGCGAAATCGCGCACCAGTTGTCGTTTGAGAAAGCCCTGCACGCCATCCAGCCCAACTTCCCCCAAGGCAAATTGCCTGGCATGCCGGAGTTCACCAACGTGTACTTCAACATGTCCCAGGGCGAGCCTTCGGTGCGCGGTCCCTGGAACCAGGGCGACGATTGGGAATTTGTCGAGAACCCGACGCCGGCGGTCGATGGCGGCGATGGCCTGGCCAGTGTGCAGTTGAGCGAGAAGGATGAAGCGTTGCTGATGGACATGAAGGCGCGGACGATGTCCAACCCGGAAAGCAACCCCACGACAGGCGCCGACCTGGGCGCGGGGATGCAAAACGAGAAGTTGTGAGGGATCGGCGAGGGGGTCTGGCTCCCTCGCCTGAACATATTGCTTGATCGTTCCTTTGGTTGCGGGTGACGATCAGGCACCGTGCGGTTAAATCAACAAGGACATTCGATGGACCAGCCCACCTCCCGGATCCGATCGCCCTGGCGTACCTGGCTCGATCCCGTGCAAAACAACCTGCTGTGGGGGCTGGCCTTCTGGCTTGGATTGGCGTTGGTCGCCGCGCTGTTGCTCTACAGCGGCTACAACGCCCTGGTGGGAGCCAATCGCCAGAACCTGGGTTATGCGGCGCTGGGCGGTACCTCCGGTTTCGCCGCTACGGCATTGGGCGCAGTGATGGCGGTGGTGTTGCGCGATATCTCATCCCGCACCCAGGACATCATGCTGGGGTTCGCTGCCGGGATGATGTTGGCGGCCAGTTCGTTTTCGTTGATCCTGCCGGGCATCGACGCCGCGCAGGTCATTTGCGGCAACCAGTTGCTCGCCGCCCTTGTCGTCGTGATCGGCCTGGGGCTGGGCGTCCTGCTGATGATCGGTCTCGACCGTTTCGTGCCCCATGAGCATGAGCTCAGTGGCCGACGCGGTCCCGAGGCCAAGCGTATCAACCGGGTCTGGTTGTTTGTCCTGGCGATCACGCTGCACAACCTGCCGGAGGGCATGGCCATCGGCGTCAGTTTCGCCAATGGCGACTTCAAGGTCGGCCTGCCCCTGACCACCGCCATCGCCATCCAGGACATCCCCGAAGGCCTCGCCATTGCCATGGCCTTGCGCGTCACCGGCATCAGTACCCTGCGCGCTGCGTTGATTGCGGTCGGCTCGGGATTGATGGAGCCCTTGGGCGCGGTGATCGGCCTGGGCATGTCCTCCGGCGTGGCCGTGGCTTACCCCATCAGCCTGGGGCTGGCGGCGGGGGCGATGATTTTCGTGGTGTCCCACGAGGTGATTCCGGAAACCCACCGCAACGGCCACGAAACGCCGGCGACCCTGGGGTTGATGATGGGGTTCGCGGTGATGATGTTCCTGGACACGGCGCTGGGTTGAATCGTTCGTCCCCTTTGTCCAGGCGTTCGCAGATTTCTTGAACATCCGCAAAACCCTCCGAGTCAGTGATTGAACAGGTGAAGCGCGGCTTCGCCGTTCATTGATCGGAGGATACCCAGATGGCCAGAAAAACCGTGACGGACCTGTTCATTCACGAACTGTCCGATGTCTACAGCGCCGAAAAACAGATCACCCGCGCCTTGCCGCGCATGGCCCGGGCCACCACCAACCCGTTATTGGCCCAGGCCTTCAATGATCACCTTGAAGAAACCCAAGGGCAGATCGAACGCATCGACACCCTGGTGGAAGTGGCGGGCATCAAGCTCAAGCGCATGAAGTGCATCGCCATGGAAGGGCTGGTGGAAGAGTCCAAGGAACTGATCGAGGAAATCGACAAAGGCGCGGTGCTCGACGCGGGGCTGATCGGTGCGGCGCAAAAAGTCGAGCATTATGAAATCGCCAGCTACGGCACGCTGATCGCCATGGCCAAGCATTTGAACTTGGGCAATGAGGTTGTTGGACTCCTGCTAGCGACCCTCAAGGAAGAAAAAGCCACCGACGAGAAACTGTCGAAGATTGCCGAGCAGGGCGGCAACCAGGCGGCGACGATGGAGTCGTGAGATCGATCCAGCCGGCTTTTGCTCTCGCTGGACTGCGTGTAGGAGCTGCCGAAGGCTGCGATCTTTTGATCTTTTGATCTTTTGATCTTTTGATCTTTTGATCTTTTGATCTTTCGCTTGAGACTCAAATGCCTGGGAAAAGATCGCAGCCTCGCTTCGCTCGGCAGCTCCTACCCACCCAGCGGGAGCAAGCTCCCCCGCCACGGGTTCATTGTTGGATCGGGCATTGGTGTTCAGCCAATGCCCGTTTTTTTTAGCGAAACCCAACCCAACGGCCCCTGCGACCACCCAGCGTCCAGCGTTCAAACTCGTTTGAACTCAGTTCCCGCGCGTCCCGTCATTTGTTCTGAGAGCACTTAATCGGGCATCGCACGGCGGTTGCCTGTTGTTGAGTTTTTCATCACGGAGGCGATGGACAGACATGACTATCCCGGACAATAACCCCGAGCGACAAAGCGACACTTCAGGCCGTGGGCGACCAGAAGAGTCGTTGCATAACATCAAGGATGACGTGAACGAAGCCATCGGCAGCGCCCGCGAACGGGCCGATGCGCATTTCGGCCAATACCGCGATACGGCGGCGGACCAGATCGATGCGCTGGCGCGTGGCGCCAAGTCCGCCATGTCGGAACTGGAAGCCAACGACACGCTTGGCGTGTCCCATTACCTGGCGGACATGGCCGACAGCATGAGCGGCCTGGCCAGCAAACTGCGCAACAAGAGTGCCGAGCAACTGCTGCACGACGGTTCTCGCCTGGCGCGGGAAAATCCTGGCTTGTTCCTCGCCGGCAGCATCGCGGTGGGGTTCGGGCTGTCGCGGTTTCTCAAGGCTGGCACCTCACCGGTTGCCACCGAGGTCGACGACCCAGCCGCCGGGCATTCGACTCCCCCCGCCGGCGGGTTCGGCGCCCAGTCGTTCGACCCCGTGCCTGACCCGATTGGTCCTGGCGCCGCCACGAGCAGCGGCCTGGCCACCGGCGTCACCCCGACTTCACCCAGCGTCCAGGACCATCCCAGTGATTTCGCCACCGGTTCGTTGCCGGACTCGGCCAATACCAGAGGAGAATTGTGATGAACCGACCAGACCCAGATATCCAGCGTTCCACCGGGACCTCGGTGCCCGAAAACGATGCTTCGGTCGTGGGGCTGCTTCGGCAACTGACCCACGAAGTCCCCTCGCTGTTTACCAAGGAACTGGCACTGGCCAAGGCGGAGTTCCAGGCCAGCCTCAACACGCTGAAAGCGGGCATCGCCGGGGTCGCCGGTGGCGCGATGGTGCTGATGGCCGGTTTCATCATCCTGCTGATGGCGGTGGTGTATGGCCTGAGCACGATGATGGCGCCGTGGCTGGCCGCGCTGATCGTCGGCGTCGTGGTGATGATCATCGGTTTTGTCATGGTGCAATCCGGCAAGAAACAATTCGAACCGTCCCATTTCAAGCCTGACCGAACGCTCGACGCCTTGAACAAGGATCAGGAAGCCCTGCGGAGGAAAGCCTCATGAAGGATGAATTCAAAACCGAATCGCAAAAGAGCCCTGAGACCATCGAGCGCGAGATCGATGAGCAGCGCGCCCATATCAGCGACATCGTCGATGCCCTGGGCAGCAAATTCACACCGGGGCAGATGCTCGACCAGGCGCTGGGCCTGGTGAAGGGCAATGGCGCGGAATTCTTCGGCAACCTGGGCACGACGGTGCGCAACAACCCGGTGCCGACCGTGCTCACCACGGTTGGCCTGTGTTGGTTGATGCTCGGCCAGAACCACCCGCCCCGGGTCGGTTATCGCGTCGGACCCGACCAGGACGGCAGCGGTTGGAGCGAGGGGCTTGCGAGTGGCTTGGGCAGTGCCAGGAATCATCTGCACGACACCACCGACTCCTTGCGCGAAGGCTTCCATCACCTCAAGGACAAGGCCTCGCACCTGGCTGCTGATTTGAGCGCCGGTGCTCGCCATGCCCGCAGCCGCGCGCATGAAACGGGAGACCGCATGACCCAGGGGTCCCATGACCTGGGCGATCAGTTCAGCCGCTTGCTCAAGGAACAACCGTTGATGATGGCGGCAGCGGGTATCGCCCTCGGGGCGATGCTGGGCGCGGCCTTGCCGAGTACTTCCACCGAGCAACGCGTGATGGGCAAGACCAGCGCCGGGCTGACCGACAAGGCCAGGCAAAAGGCCCGCGAGGGCTATGAAACGGTGCGCGACACGGTGAGCAAGACCACCGAGCATCGAGACGAACCAACCGTCACGCCGGCCCACGAACGGGCGCACTCCGGTGCGGACCTTTCCGGCGGGCTGGGTACTTCGTAGACGGACAGGGCGCGGCGCGGGATGGACCTTGCGTCGCGCCTGTCAGTATGGGCAGTAGCATCGATCGTCGTTCGGTTATTTCATGCGCGGTACACCGTTCCCAAGGAGGCGGCACATGAAACGTCAGGTCCCGTTCACCGGTCATCTGGTCTTCATCGGCTTCGGCTCCATCGCCCGGGCCACCTTGCCCCTGCTACTGGGGCAGGATCACATCAAGGTCGAGCAGATCACGGTGATCGCCCCGGTGATCGAGCAGAACATCTGGTTCAAGGAACGGGGCATCCGTTTTGTCCGCAAGGCGCTGACCGAGCACACCTTCGCGCAAATCCTCGATCGCTTCGTCAAGCCCGGCGACTTCATCGTCAACCTGTCGGTGGAAGTCAGTTCCCTGGCGGTCATCGCCTATGCATTCGACAAAGGCGCCTTGTACCTGGACACCTGCGTCGAGCCGTGGGCCGGCGGCTACAACGATCCACGGTTGGACCCGTCCCATCGCACCAATTACGCATTGCGCTACCAGGTGCTGGGGTTGCGCAAGACCCTGGGCAAAGGGCCGACCGCGGTGGTCGCCCACGGCGCCAACCCCGGCTTGATCACACATTTGCTCAAGGCCGGCCTGATGGAGCTGGCCTTGCAGCTGGAACATCCGTTACCCGAGACCCGTGATGGTGTCGACTGGGCCAGGTTGTGCATGGAACTGGGGATCAAGGTGATTCATTTTGCCGAGCGCGACACCCAGCGTTCCCACCGTCCCAAGGAGGATGATGAGTTCGTCAACACCTGGTCGGTGGAAGGTTTCATCAGCGAAGGCAGCCAACCTGCGGAGTTGGGTTGGGGCAGCCATGAACGTACGTGGCCGGCGTCCGCCCGGCGTCATCGGTTTGGCAGCCGTAACGCGATCTATCTGGAGCGGCCGAGTGCCGGCGTGCTGGTAAAAACCTGGACACCCCTGGGCGGCCCGTGCCTGGGCTTGATGATCACCCACCATGAAACCGCTTCGACGGCCGATCTGCTGACCGTCAAGGAACAACGTAAACGGGTCTATCGGCCGACCCTGCATTACGCCTATCACCCCTGCAATGACGCGTTGCTGTCGGTCCATGAATTGATCGGTCGAGGCTGGCAGGCGCAAACCCGGCAGCGCATCCTCAACGGTGAAATCGACAGCGGTGGGATCGATGCCCTGGGCGTGTTGTTCATGGGGCATGACTTGAATGCCTACTGGTTCGGCTCGCTGTTGAGCATCGACGAAGCCCGCGCCTTGGTGCCCTTCAACAACGCCACCAGCCTGCAAGTGGCGGCGGGGGTGCTGTCGGGGATCGTCTGGGCGATCGAGCATCCGGATCGCGGCATCGTCGAGCCCGAACAGATGGACCATGAGCGCGTGCTGGAAATCGCCCGGCCATACCTGGGCACGCTGGTGGGCCAGCGCACCGACTGGACACCCAGTGGCGCCAGCCCCAAGCCTACCGCGGAGGGCGCGGCGGAGGACTGGCAATTCGCGCATTTCACCCGGTTCTAACGGCTGCGACCCTCGCCACCGGGCACCGACCCGATTCCAGCGCCTATACTCAAATCCATGAATCCCTGGGTGCCCGGGTGGCGCAATCGTGCTGCGTTCGCTGATGCTGGCCATGATGCTCGTTCTGGCGGGGTGCGCCACGTCGCAGCGCGGCCAGCAGGTCGCCACGGCAGCGATTTCCCAGGACACCTGGCGGCAGGTCGACCAACTTATCCTCGCCGCGTCGAAAAGCGCTACCGAACAGGCCCAGGTTTATGCCCGCGGCTCGATGGAGCATTGGCGGGTGCTGGTGTATGAACGCACCGAGGCTGCATTCATTCCGTGGTTCAGCAGCTACTGGACCCAGGAATGGATGGCCGTGAAGGTCAGTTGGTATTCAGCCAGCGCCAAGGGCGAGGAGGATTCCCCGGCCAAGCGCCTGGCGGTGTACCTGCAGGAACAGTATCGCGAGCAAGTGCTGGAGCCGGTGGCGCTGGAAATCGATCCCGAAGCGATCAGGGCCAACGCAACACGTTATTACCTGCGCCTGCTGAATCAACAGATCCAGGTGATTGCCCAACGCCATCGCATCCCGGCGCAATTGATGAGCCGACGCTTGCATGGCATCAGGGCCATCGACCTCGGCCCGCCAGCGGCGCGCAATGCGTCGTTGTACGAGATGGTCCACACCGAACCGCTCGATACCCTGCCGGCCTATGCGGCGCTGATCGATCATGTCGACAAGGCCGCCGACACCGGTTCAGGTCCGTCGGACGCGGTGATCGCCACGGTGGCGCAACGCACCAGTGAAAAAATCGAAGCGCAATTTGCCACGCGAGGGGCGACCGGTGCGGCCGCCGCCGTGGCCGGAAAAGCCGCGGGGGCGCTGATTTCAGTGGGAGTGGCGGGCATCCGCGCGATGATCCATGAGGGCGAGCGACCGGAAATGGAAGCGCAAATTCGCAAGAGCCTGAGCACCGCGTTTGACGAAGCCTGGTTCAAATCCCTCAAGCATCCCCTCAGCGGGGTGATGGCCGCGGTCTATTACCTGGCCGGGGAAATCGACAGCAACCTGGTGGAAGCGGACCTCGACAACCGGCCGGCGGAGTTGCCTGCCATTGCGCCTTGACCCGTATTGCTAGTCAGACCCCAGCGTGACGCGGCAACCCTTGCGATGGCGGATCTGTTCGTCCGTGGGGCGTTCCTTGATGAATTCGAAGCGCGGCTCGCCCTCGCTGTAGATCACCAGCCACCCCCATTCCAATTCGCTTTCATCCTGCCCAGGCTGGGGCGGCGCGGCCCACCAGGGTTCCTTTTGCATGATCTGGCGCATCGTGTACCTCCTGCCGGTTGATCATTGACTATAGACCGCCGGATTTCGCGACTAGCGCCCGCGCCACTTTTTGAAATCCCTGGACGGACGCTTTTGTGGCCAGGGAGCTTGCTCCCGCTGGGCTGCGCAGGGGCCCCTCATCCAATCGCTCGGTCTGTCCGGTTGCGGCGACCAGCAAGGGGGCTGTTCCACAGCCCAGCGGGAGCAAGCTCCCTCGCCACGTTTTTTTTGGCCAACCCAGTGTGCTCTGATTCGCCTGACCAGCGTCTAGCGTCTGTATCCCCGCACTCGAACGGGGAATGACGGGACCCCTGCGCATGCAAGCACTGTTGAACGAGATCCTCGATGCGGTTCGCCCCCTGATCGGTCAGGGCAAGGTGGCCAACTACATTCCCGCCCTCGGCACGGTGGCGGCCAATCAGTTGGGCATTGCCGTGTATAGCAATGATGGCGAGATGTATTGTGCGGGCGACGCCGCAACGCCGTTCTCGGTGCAGAGTATTTCCAAGGTGTTCAGCCTGGTGCAGGCGATCGAGCATTCCGGCGAGGCCATCTGGGAGCGCCTGGGCCATGAGCCGTCCGGCCAGCCCTTCAACTCCCTGGTACAGCTGGAATTCGAGCGCGGTCGGCCGCGCAATCCGTTCATCAATGCTGGCGCGCTGGTGATCTGCGACATCAACCAATCGCGCTTCGCCGCTCCGGCATTGTCGATGCGCGATTTCGTCCGACGGCTGTCGGGCAATCCCCAGGTGATGGTCGACGGCAAGGTCGCCGAGTCGGAATACCAGCACCGGGCCCGCAACGCGGCGATGGCCTACCTGATGCAGTCCTTCGGCAACTTCCATAACGATGTGGAAGCGGTGCTGCGCAGCTACTTCAGCCATTGCGCGCTGCGAATGAACTGCATCGACCTGGCGCGTGCGTTCTGTTTCCTCGCCAATGACGGTTTCTGCAAGCACAGCGGCGAGCAGATCCTCAGCGCTCGCCAGACCCAGCAAGTCAATTCCATCATGGCCACCAGCGGGCTGTACGACGAGGCGGGCAACTTCGCCTACCGTGTCGGCCTGCCGGGCAAGAGCGGTGTGGGCGGCGGGATCGTCGCCGTGGTGCCAGGGCAGTTCACGGTCTGCGTCTGGTCGCCGGAGCTCAACGCGGCCGGCAACTCCCTGGCCGGCATGGCGGCGCTGGAATTGCTCAGCCAGCGGATTGGCTGGTCGGTGTTCTAGTTTCCCGTAGCACAAAAAAGGGCCCGCTCCTGACTCAGGAGCGGGCCCTTTTTGTGGTGCGCCCAGCATGGGCGCAATCTTGTGGGTGAAAGTCCCACCGTGAGCTGACCACAGCGAACGAAGTGAAGCGCAACTGCATGAGGGCGACCGAGTGTGGGGAGGAAGCGTGAATCGAAACCGCGAGCCGATGAACAAGAACTGGATATAAGGCGATGCTGACCAGGGCGAGCGAGCTGCAAATCGCGAAGCTCTTGTGGTCAAAGGGCGGCAGCGTAAATTCGGCGGTTGTGCGGGGAAGGATTGCGTTCTTACCTGGGGAGATCTCGCCTTGTGCCTGAAAGGGCGACGGTGAAAAAAACCGGAGCGAGAAGTCAGCAGAGGCCGTAGTAGTCTTTTTTGACGAAGGGCCGAACGAGAGAAAGCGTTATAGGCCATGTTGATGCGAGAAACCGGAAGTCAGAAGCCTGCCAAACGCGGGGCGGATGTGAGGACGCGAGCGGTGAAGCCGTGAGAAGCCCCATCAGCGACGAGGTCAATTGCCCGCAAAATGAAACCGACAACGCAGGGCAAGGGCTGCTGGAACGGGCCTTTGCGAGAGCAAACCTGAAACGAGCCTGGAAACGAGTCAGGGCTAACAAAGGGGCGGCAGGAGTCGACGGTTTGGACATTGAACAGACCGCGAAACTTTTGCAGACCCGATGGCCTGTGATCTGTGAACAGCTTCTCTCAGGCGTCTACCGGCCCAGTCCGGTACGACGCGCGGTCATCCCCAAGCCTGACGGCGGCGAACGCGAGTTGGGCATTCCAACGGTCACCGACCGGTTGATCCAACAAGCATTGCTGCAAGTCCTGCAGCCACTGCTCGATCCAACCTTCAGTGAACACAGCTACGGTTTTCGTCCGGGGCGCAGTGCGCAGGACGCCATTTTGGCGGCTCAGCGACATGTGTCTTCGGGACGCAAAGTGGTAGTGGATGTTGATTTGGAGAAGTTCTTCGACCGGGTCGACCACGACATTTTGATTGATCGTTTATGCAAGCGGATTGCGGATCGGGCGGCTATCCGGCTGATTCGGGCGTATCTGGATGCGGGAACGCAGATCAATGGAGTAGTCGAGAAAAGCCGCTGCGGGGCGCCGCAAGGCGGTCCGCTGTCGCCGCTGTTGGCGAATGTGCTGCTGGACGAAGTGGATCGAGAGCTTGAACGTCGGGGCCATTGTTTCGTGCGTTATGCCGATGATGCGAATGTGTACGTTCGCAGCAAGAAGGCTGGGCAGCGAGTGATGGTCCTGCTGAAGCGTCTGTATGAAAAACTGCACTTGAGTGTCAACGAGAGCAAGAGTGCGGTGGCGAGTGCATTTGGTCGCAAGTTTCTGGGCTATGCCTTTTGGGCGTCACCCAAAGGCGTCAAGAGAGCGGTGTCGGTCAAGGCGCGCAAGCAGTTCAAGCAGCGAATACGCGTGCTCACCCGTCGCTCAGGGGGACGCAGCATGGGGCAGGTTGTCGAAAACTTACGTCCTTATCTCTTGGGCTGGAAAGCTTATTTTGGGTTATCGCAAACACCGAAGGTCTGGCGAGAGCTGGACGAATGGATACGACACCGACTGCGAGCGATCCAGCTTAAGCAATGGAGGCGTGGACCGACGATCTATCGCGAACTGCGGGCTCTGGGGGCCAGTGCTCAAACCGCACGGAAAGTGGCGGCTAACTCATGTAGTTGGTGGCGTAACAGCCGCTTTGAGCTTAATCGAGTGCTGGATGTGGCCTGGTTCGACAGGCTGGGTCTGGTGCGACTCTCATAACCTCAATCTCTCGAACCGCCCGGTGCGGACCCGCATGCCGGGTGGTGTGGCAGGGGAGCGGCCTGTGAAAAGGCCGACCCCTATGCCGATTGTGGGATATCAGCAGAGGCGGTCGATGACCCGGACCTCGGAAGAGTGTTGTACCGATTGCCAGGCCTGGGTCAGCGTTTGCAGCACGCGGCCCATGAAGTCTTTGTCGGCGGCGGCTTTCTTGCCGACGTAGCCCTGGCCACGGCGGTACATCTTCAGCCGGGCACACAAGTCTTGCTGGTGCTTTTCGAATTCCTCTTCCTGGGTAAAAGGCGAGAGGCAGTCCATATGGACCTGGCCGGTCTTGCTGATCCACAGGATATGGCTATCCAGGCTGTCCTTGTGTGCTGCGAACATGCGAGCCAGTTCATCAATAGATGGTTGGTTGTTCAGATTCATGTGTAAGCCCCTTGACCATTTGGTTGATCTGTCTGGTGGTTCGCAAAACTTCGCTGTTCGGTAAGTGCCTGCCTGATACCGAAATCAGGCCGTCAGCGTTCGTCCGCCGGACTTCAGCGGGTTCGTGCATCGGTTGTGTAGTGTTAATCGAAGGGCTGCTACGCAAATGCGCTACAACGAGGAGAAACAGCGAAGAATCTTCAGGCCAGTGTCGACTTTAGAGGGTCGAGCCCATGCGTCATGAGGATTGATCGCCAGCGTTTCTCGTCCTTGTCACCGGACGGTCATGCCAGGTCAGCACCTTCAATCTGCCTTGTGGGCAGTCCCTTATCGAAAAAAACAGCTCGGCGGTCAGACGAGCTTGCTCAAACATTTGCCAGTACTCCCGATCGGGGAGACGTCTGCATCATGCAAGGCGAAATCGGAGGCGTCAACGGTTTTGTAGTGATTATTTTTGGTCACTACATATTGTCGGACAAAATGATTTGGGTATGAAAAAAGGCGGTGGATGATGATCCGTGGCGAGGGAGCTTGCTCCCGCTGGCCTGCGCTGTAGGAGCTGCCGAGCGAAGCGAGGCTGCGATCTTTCTGAGGACACTTGAATCTCGAATGAAAAATCAAAAGTTCGAAAGATCAAAAGATCAGAAGATCAGAAGATCAGAAGATCGCAGGCTTCGCCAGCTCCTACAGAGCAGCCCAGCGTGAGCCAGGGATCTCATTTGACAGTCAGGTGGCCTTGGCCTTGCGCGGCGCGCCACCAGCCTTGCGCTTGGCCGGCTTGCGTTTTTTCTTCCATGGCGCCGCCCCGCGCCCGGCGGGGCTGGCGGGGCCGTTGATGGTCAGGCTCATGCCTTGGCAGCGGGCCACATGCTTGCTCATCCAGGCGGCTTGCCGCGTGACGAATTCTTCCAGGCTCATCTCGCCGCTTTGCACCATGTCCAGCGCTTGCTCCCAAATGGCGGTGGTGCCGGGATCGGCGATCGCCCGCGGCACCGCGTCGATCAGGCTGAAGGCCGCCGGTGTGGCGGACAGGGCCTTGCCGTTTTTCACCAGGTAGCCACGGTCGAGCAAGCCCTGGATGATCGAGGCCCGGGTCGCTTCGGTGCCGATGCCGGTGGTGTCCTTGAGTTTCTGCTTGAGCAGCGGGTCCTCCACCAGCTTGGCGACGTTTTTCATCGCCTTGATCAGGTCGCCTTCGGTGAATGGCTTGGGCGGCTGGGTCCAGAGGTCCTTGGGTTTCACCTCGTCCACCGCGCAATCGTGACCTTCGGCCAGTGCCGGCAGGGCTTGCGGTGCCGGTGCTTCGCGGCCTCGTGCGGGCGCCAGGGCTTCGGGCAGGGCGCGTTTCCAGCCGGGCTCGACGATCTGCTTGCCCACCGCACGCAGGTCCTGCCCGGCGCAGTCGAAGTCGGCCTGGGTCCGGTCGTATTCATGGTTGGGCAGGAACTGCGCCAGGTAACGTGCGCGAATCAGCGTGTAGACGGCGCGTTGCTTGCCGGCGAGCTTGTCGAGGTTCTTCGCCGCCGCCGTGGGAATGATGCCGTGGTGCGCACTGACCTTGGCGTCGTTCCAGGCCCGGGATTTGCGCTGCGGCTGCAGGTGATCGCGCAGCGGGGCGAGCCCCGGGTCGGCCTGGGCGAGGGCGGCCAGGATGGCAGGCGCCTCGCTGTGCTGGCTCAAGGGCAGGAAGCCGCAGTCACTGCGCGGATAGGTGATGAGCTTGTAGGTTTCGTAGAGCGATTGGGCGATGTCCAGGGTCTCCTGGGCGCCAAGGCCGAGCTTCTTCGAACAGACTTCCTGCAGGGTGCCCAGGTCGAACGGCAACGGTGCCGCCTCGCGCAGGCGTTCGGTGCGCACCTTGACCACCCGGGCGGTGGCGGCGTTGGCCATGGCCTGGGCGGCCTCTCGGGCCAGGGCCTGGTTCAGGCAGCGTTCCTGGTCGTCGCAGGCATCCGGGTCGGCGCGCCACTGGGTGATGAACGCCGTGCCGGCATGGCTCAGTTGGACATCGATGGCCCAGTAGGCGACCGGGACGAAATCGGCGATGCTGCGGTCGCGATCCACCACCAGCCGCAGGGTCGGTGTTTGCACGCGGCCCACCGGCAGGACGCCCTGATAGCCGGACTGGCGTCCCAGCAATGTGAACAGGCGACTCATGTTCATGCCGATCAGCCAGTCGGCCCGGGAGCGACCGAGGGCCGAATGGTACAGGTTGAAGGTTTCCGCCCCCGGCTTGAGGGCGGCGAGGGCCTTGCGGATCGACGCTTCGTCCAGGGCCGACAGCCACAATCGTTGGATGGGCCCGCGATAGCGGCAATGCTCCACCAGCTCCCGGGCGATCATTTCGCCCTCGCGGTCGGCATCCGTGGCGATCACCAGTTCCTTTGCTTCACCCAACAGGCGCTTGACCGCTTTGTACTGGCTGGCGGTCTTCGGCTTGACTGTCATCTTCCATTGGACCGGCACGATGGGCAGGTCGGCCAGCACCCAGCGCTTGTAGCGGGCGTCGTAGGCGTCGGGCGGGGCGGTTTCCAGCAGATGGCCGATGCACCAGGTGACCGTGACGTTCGCGCCCAGCCAGCAGCCATCGCCGCGCCGGGTGGCGCCCAGCACGGCGGCGATGTCCTTGGCCTGGGACGGTTTTTCACACAGGTACAACCGCATAACGCCTCTTCCGAGCAGGTTTCATGGGGCGCTAGCATGGTCAGGGATCGGCGCCGGGGCAAGCTTTATCTGTATGGATATACAGATAAGGCGTTGCGCTGCGTTGCGACGGCCCGCCAGGCGCGACGCCCGGCGCCTGTGTGGACAAGCAGAATGAATTTATCGCCAGGGCATCGCTCATAACTTGCAGAGCGGGTGAAACCGCAAGGCAAGTTAATGGAATCAGGGAGAGTCACTTCATGAATTCGATGCCGAAGGGCAACGGACAGGCGACCACACGTTTGATTCTCGTTGTTGAGGATGACCCGACCATCCTGGAGTTTCTCTGTGAAATCCTGGAGGACGAAGGTTTTGTCGTTGAGCCTCGGGAAAGCGCCGATTCGGCGTTGACCTTTCTTGAGGAAAGCGCCGACTACGTGGACCTGCTACTCACCGACATCACCATGCCCGGGGCAATGGACGGAGCGGACCTGGCGAACCTGACCGGGGATCGCTGGCCGCAGATTCCGCTGCTGATCATGTCCGGCTACGAGACGCCGGAAAGCGCCGGGATCAAGCACCATGCCTCGTTCATCGCCAAGCCGTGGGCGCTGGGGCAGATGCTGGATCTGGTGGAGAGCACGGTGAAAAGCCATTCAGTGCACTGACGCAGGGCGACAGGGCAGGAACCGTCCGCGCAGGTTTGGGTTGCAAAGCGGCGGTTGCTGCGATGACAATGCGATTCATTATCAGTCGCGAATTATTCCATTGTCATGTCCGCCAACGATCTGTTCTTACGCAGTGCCGTCAACGATTTGTATTGCGACCATCACGGCTGGCTTCAAGGCTGGCTGCGCAAACGCCTTGGTAACACGTTCGATGCGGCTGATCTGGCCCAGGATACGTTCGTTCGCGTGATCAAGGCGCGCTCGGCCCTGGATATACGCGAGCCGCGACCCTATCTGTCGATGATCGCCAAAGGCTTGCTGGTTGACCTTTTTCGCCGCCGCTCCCTTGAGCAATCGTACCTGGATGCGCTGGCCGCCATGCCTGAACGGCAGCAGCCGTCGCTGGAAGAGCAGGCGATTCTGTTCCAGGCCCTCATGGAAATCGATCGACTGCTTCAAGGGCTGGGACCGCGGGTCAAGCAGGTGTTCATCCTGTCGCAATTCAACGGCCTGACGTACCCGCAGATCGCCGAGCGCCTGGGTGTCAGCGTGCGCACGGTCAATAACCATATGGCCAAGGCCATGGAACACTGCTGCCTGATGCAGATCCAGTTGCAGCTTGCATGAGCCTGTCGCCCGAGCAACTACAAGCCATTCGTGCCGCGGCGCAATGGTACGCCCGGCTGCACTCCGGTACCGCGGCTGACGCGGATCGGGCCGGATGGCGGGCCTGGTTGGCCGCGGATCCGTTGCATGATCAGGCGTGGCAACGCATGGCGGCGGTGTCCGAACAAATGGCCAGCGTGCCGGGCGCATTGGCCGCCCCGACCTTGAGCGAACCTCTTGGCCGTTCGCGACGGCAAGTGTTGCGAAGCGCCTTGCTGCTCACGACCACCGGTTGCCTGGGGTGGTTGGGCTGGCGAAGCGAGACCGCGCAGAACTTGCGTTGCGATTACCGGACCGGCATCGGCGAACGGCGAGCGTTCCAATTGGCGGACGGCAGCACCGTATTGCTCAACACCGACACGTCGATCGACGTTCGTTTCGATGGCAAACAACGCGTTATACGGCTGCTGTGGGGCGAGATTATCGTCACGACTGCAGTCGATCCTTCGCAGCGCCCCTTCAAGGTCGTCACTGAGCAAGTCGAAGTGTTGGCCTTGGGAACCCGTTTTATCGTCCGCGCCCAGGCCCGGCGTGGCGAGGTGGCAGTGCTTGAAAAGGCCGTCGAGGTCAGTTTGCGCACTGGCGGACCCGCGATGCGGGTCGATGCCGGCAACCAGCTGGATTTCAGCGACCAGGCGCTGGGCAGGCCAAGGGCCAACGACGTGTCGGTCGGCGCCTGGCAACAGGGCAGCATCATTGCCATCGACCGTCGATTGGATGCCTTGTTGGCAGAGCTGTCGCGCTATCGCGTGGGAATACTGCGTTGCGACCCGGCTATCGGCGATTCGAAAGTTTCAGGCGTTTTTCCCATCGACAATACCGACCTTGCCCTTGCGGCGCTGGAAAGCGGTTTCCCATTGCGGGTGACTCGATACAGCCGGTTCTGGGTTCAGGTGTCACATAGCGGTTAACCTCGATCCCCCCGCATCATTCAATAAAAAATGTTTTGCACTTTTTGTCGGCATCGTTCGGCTCATCCCTCAGTGAATTTCTTGACTGTGGGGGAGGGGACGCATGTCTCGCGTGAACGCGCCAGGTCGTCTGGCGATTGCAATGAAAATCGGATTGTTGGCTGTTACGTCCTCCAGTGCCTGGACGGTGCAGGCGAGCACCCCTCCAGGAGCTTCGGGCCAGCAACGCTCGGTGCAGGCTTACACTATTGGCGCTGGCACCCTCATGGATGTGTTGACGCGCTTCGCCAGCCAGGCCGGTGTTGCAATCTCGTTCGATGCCGCTCAACTCCAAGGGTTACAGTCGCCAGGCTTGAACGGGTCCTTTGGCGTGGCCGACGGCTTCGCTCGCATCCTGGGCGATAGCGGCCTGCAAGCCGAGCTCCAGGTCAGCGGGACCTATCGGCTTCGTGCTGCGCCTTCTCGCGGTTCGGTCATGGAATTGGGCACCACCACCATCGACGGACAACTGCTCACGGCGACCACCGAAGATAGCGGCTCCTACACCACCGGAGCGGTCACCATCGGCAAAGGCGAACACACGCTGCGCGAGACGCCGCAATCGGTCACGGTAATCACCCGCAAGATGCTCGACGACCAGAACCTGAACACCATCGATCAGGTCATGGAAAAAACGCCCGGCATCACCGTCTACGATTCGACCATGGGCGGCAAGTATTTCTATTCCCGCGGGTTCCGGATGTCGGGCCAATACCAGTACGACGGTGTTCCGCTGGACATGGGCAACAGCTATGTCCAGGCCGACAGCTTCAGCAGTGACATGGCCTATTACGACCGGGTCGAAGTCCTGCGCGGCGCCGCCGGGATGATGAAGGGTTCCGGTGGTACTTCAGGTGGCGTCAATTTCGTTCGCAAGCGCGGCCAGGCCACGCCCCAGACTGAACTCAGCCTCTCGGGTGGCACTTGGGACAACTACCGCGGGCAAGTCGATACAGGCGGCCCCCTGAACGACGCCGGCACCGTGCGGGGCAGGGCGGTGATCGCCGAGCAGAGCCGGCATTATTTCTACGACGATGCCCAGCGCAAGGATCAGGTCTACTACGGCGCCCTGGACGTTGACCTGACGCCCGACACGACGCTCGGCCTGGGCGTGGCCTATGAGGACGTCGATGCGAGCCCGTGCTGGGGTGGGCTTCCACGCTACCGGGATGGCAGCGATTTGAAACTCAGTCGTTCCACATGCCTGGACCCGTCGTGGAATACCTGGCGCAGCCAGCGGACCACAGTGTTCGGCGACCTGCGGCATCAGCTCAACGACGACTGGGCCGTGAAGGTCGCGGGGGTCTATACGAAAAATACCCAGGACATCAAATACGCGTTTGCATCAGGCTCGGTGGCACCCGGTTCCTCGACCACCAATCTGCTCGGCAGCCTGTACGACTATGATCAGGTCGATTACGGTCTCGACGCCTACTTGGACGGCAAGTTCGACGCCTTCGGCCAGCGTCATGAGCTGATCTTCGGCGTCAATGCCAGTCGTTCGGACAAAGACGACTTCTACTCGGTCGCCTTGTTGCCACAGAAGCAGGATGTATTCGATCCGGACCGGCACATTCCCGAGCCGGACGACAGCTACTTCATCGAAAACTCGACGCGAGGTGGTCCGGTCAAGACGGTCACCGAGCAGCACGGCGTGTATTCGACGCTGCGCCTGAAGTTGGCGGACCCGTTGACCTTCGTAGTGGGAAGCCGGGTGAGCTGGTACAGCTCCAAGAGTGACTCGGTATTTCTCACGGGCGGTACGGAACACGCCAGGAGCACCGAGACCGGCCAGGTCACGCCGTTTACCGGCGTGTTGCTGGACCTCAACGAACACCTGACCGCGTACGCCAGTTACTCGGACATCTTCACGCCCCAAGGCAATTACCGCTCGCAAAGTGGTTCGGCGCTCAAGCCGTTGATGGGCGAGAGTTATGAATTGGGGATCAAGGGCGAATGGTTCGAGGGCCGCTTGAACACCGCTTTCAACCTGTTCCGCACGGTGCAGAAAGACCAGGCCCAGACCGACTACAACTCAAGCTGTGCGTCGTCGGATGGCTACTGCTACGAGAACGCCGGCAAAGTCCGCGCCCAGGGTTTCGAAGCCGAGATCAGCGGTGAGGTTATCGAGCGCCTGCAACTGCTGGCCGGCTACACCTACACCCAGACCAAGACGCTCGACGACATTGACGCCAGCCTCAACGGTGGTTCGTTCAACAGCTACGTGCCGCGCCATGTGCTACGCCTGTGGGGCGACTACGCCCTCGGCGGGGCATTGGAACGGTTCAGCGTCGGCGCCGGGGTCAATGCCCAAAGCGATAACTTCCGCGTATCGCCGGTCAGCAGCGAGAAGATCACCCAGGCCGGTTATGCCGTGTGGAACGGTCGCGTTGGCTACCGCATCGATGACACCTGGTCAGTGGCGCTCAACGGCAACAACCTGTTCGACAAGCGTTACTACACCACCATCGGGACGGAGAGCTTCGGTAACTATTACGGTGAACCCCGCAACTTCACCGCGACGGTAAAGGCACGCTTTTGAAGCCCGTGGCGAGGGACGTTCATTCCCTCGCCACACTCGGGTTCAGTTAGTGTCCAGATCCACGTTCCGCGTTTCCCGCAGGCAGATCATCCCGACCACCAGGCTCACGCCGGTAATCACCACCGGGTACCACAGCCCGTAGAAGATATCCCCGGTATAGACCACCAGGGCAAACGAGACCGTGGGCAGGAAACCGCCGAACCAGCCATTGCCGATGTGGTAGGGCAGGGACATGGAGGTGTAGCGGATCCGGGTCGGGAACAACTCGACCATCAGCGCCGCCAGCGGGCCGTAGCACATGGCCGAGATGATGATCAGGGCCACGATCAGGGCGACGATCATTGGCCGGTTGATCTGCTGGGCATCGGCTTTTTGCGGATAGCCCGCCAAGGTCACTGCGCCGCGCAGGGCGGCCTCGTCGTAGCCTTCGAGCTTCACGTCGCCGACATTCACTTGCACCGGGCTGCCGGCCGGTGCCGCGACGCTGCTGTAGGGCAGGCCTTGCTTGACCAGGAAGGTCTTGACCTTGTCGCACGGGCTGTCGAATCGCGCCTTGCCCACCGGGTCGAACTGGAAGGTGCAGGTGGCCGGGTCGGCGATCACGCTGATCGGCGCTTGGCGGCTGGCCTGGTCGATGGCCGGGTTGGCGTAGTGGGCGAGGGTCTTGAAGATCGGAAAGTAAAGCGCGGTTGCCAGCAGCAGGCCGATCATCAGCACCGGTTTGCGTCCGACCTTGTCCGACAGCCAACCGAAAAAGATGAAGAACGGTGCGCCGATCACCACGCTGACAATCAGCAGGCTGTTGGCCAGGGCCGGGTCCATCTTGAGGAATTGGGTGAGGAAGAACAGCACGTAGAACTGCGCGGCGTAGAACGTCACCGCTTGCCCGGCGTTGATGCTGAACAGGGCGATCAGCACCACCTTCAGGTTCTCCCATTTGCCGAACGATTCGCGGATCGGTGCCTTGCAGCACTTGCCTTCTTCTTTCATTTTCAGAAAGGCCGGCGACTCGTGGAGGCTCAGGCGGATCCAAGTGGAAATGCCCAGCAGCAGGATCGACAGCAGGAACGGAATGCGCCAGCCCCAGACCTCGAACTGATCGCCGGTAAAGTAGCGGCAGCCCAGCACCACCAGCAGCGACAGCAACAGCCCGAGGGTGGCGGTGGACTGAATCCAACTGGTGTGGAAACCGCGCTTGCCGATGGGGGCGTGCTCGGCGACATAAGTCGCGGCGCCGCCGTATTCGCCGCCCAGGGCCAGGCCTTGGAGCATGCGCAGCACCACGAGGATGATCGGCGCGGCGATGCCGATGCTGGCGTAGTTGGGCAGCAGGCCGACGCAGAAAGTGGCCAGGCCCATGAGCACGATGGTTGCCAGGAACGTGTACTTGCGCCCGATCATGTCACCCAGCCGCCCGAACACCAGCGCACCGAACGGCCGCACGATGAAACCGGCGGCGAAGGCCATCAGGGCGAAAATGAACGCCGTGGTGTCGTTCACCCCGGCGAAGAACTGTTTACTGATGACCGCCGCGAGGGCGCCGTAGAGGAAAAAGTCGTACCACTCGAATACCGTCCCGAGGGACGAGGCGAAGATGACTTTCTGGGTTTCCTGGCTGGCGCCGGCGCTGCGCGTGGCTTCCAGGGGCTGAACATGTTCAGACATAGCGGTATCCCTCACAGTGATTGTTTTTGTTGTTCCACTGCGACGCCGGGTGAGGCGTCTCCTGATTTGACGCACGTTCCTTGAATCGACTCATGCCCCCTGTGGGAGCGAGCTTGCTCGCGATAGCGGTTTGTCTGACGCCTAGGTATCGAGGTGCCGCCGTCATCGCGAGCAAGCTCGCTCCCACAGGGGGATCGTTGGTGTTTTTCAGACCGTGGCAGGCTCCTTTTGGCTGGTGAAGCTTACGGTGGCGGGTTCGAGGATCATCCGCGCCGCCTTCTCGGCAATCATCAACGTCGGCGAGCAGGTGTTGCCCGAGGTGATGCGCGGCATGATCGAGGCATCGGCGATGCGCAGGCCCTTGATGCCGTGCACGCGCAGTTGTGCATCCACCACCGCATCGCCGTCCTGGCCCATGCGGCAGGTGCCCACCGGGTGGAAAATCGTCGTGCCGATGCGGGCGGCGGCCTGGTGCAGTTCCTCTTCGGTTTGCAGGCTCGGGCCGGGCAGGTATTCCACCGGCTTGAAGGCGCCGAGGGCCGGGGAGGCGACGATCCGTCGGGTCAGGCGAATGGCGTCGGCGGCGACGCGCAGGTCTTCGGGATGGTTCAAGTAGTTGGGCTGGATCAACGGCGCTTCACTCGGATCGGCCGAACGAATGTCCACCCGCCCGCGGCTCATCGGGCGCAAATCACACACCGACGCGGTGAACGCCGGGAAGCTGTGCAACGGTTCGCCGAAGCGTTCCAGGGACAACGGTTGCACGTGGTATTCGAGGTTGGCCGAGGTCTGTTCCGGCCCCGAGCGGGCGAACGCGCCGAGTTGGCTCGGGGCCATGGACAGCGGGCCACTGCGGTCGTACAGGTAGCGCAGGCCCATGCCCATCTTGCCCAGCAGCGTGCCGGCAATCTGGTTCAGGGTGCGGGCGTTTTCCAGTTGATAGATCAGCCGCAGTTGCAGGTGATCCTGCAGGTTGCCGCCCACGCCCGGCAGTTCGTGCACGACGCCGATCCCCAGGCGTTGCAGCAGGCTGCGCGGGCCGATCCCGGAGCGCTGCAAGATGCCCGGCGAACCGACCGCCCCGGCGCACAGGACGATTTCCCTGCGGGCCTTGAAGGTCATGTTCTTGCTTTGCCAGCGAGCGCTGACGGCGTGGGCCCGGTCGTCTCGCAACAGCACGCGGTCGACTTCGACCTCGGTCAATACTGTCAGGTTGGGGCGATTGCGAATCGGCTTGAGGAAGGCCTTGGCCGCATTCCAGCGCACCCCGGCCTTCTGGTTGACCTGGAAGTAGCCACACCCTTCGTTGTCACCGCCATTGAAATCCTCGACGCTGGGGATGCCGCTCTGTTCGGCGGCGGTGCGGAAGGCGTCGAGGATCGGCCATGACAGGCGCTGGCGTTCGACTCGCCATTCGCCGGCCGCGCCGTGGATCTCGGAATCGCCCGCGAAGTGGTTTTCGCTTTGCCTGAACAGTGGCAGCACGTCTTTCCAGGCCCAGCCAGGGTTGCCTTCGGCGGCCCAGCCATCGTAGTCCGCGGCCTGGCCGCGCATGTAGATCATGCCGTTGATCGATGAGCAGCCGCCCAGGACCTTGCCGCGCGGATAGCTCAGGGCGCGCCCTTGCAGGCCCGGTTGGGCTTCGGTCTTGAAGCACCAGTCGGTGCGCGGGTTGCCGATGCAGAACAGGTAGCCGACCGGGATGTGAATCCACGGATAGTTATCGCGCCCGCCGGCTTCGAGCAGCAGCACCCGGTGTTGCGGGTTGGCCGAAAGCCGATTGGCCAGCAAGCACCCGGCAGGGCCGGCGCCCACGACCACGTAATCGTATTCATCGACGACAGGTTGCATTCGCGACCTCGTTTATTGTTTTTGTGGCGTTCATCCTAGTTGTTAGTTTTCGTCAAAAGAATGTTAGTTTTTGCGCAGCCGCTGTGCGTTTATAAACAGCCCTGCCTTCAGGCCCACCCAAGGATCGCCCCATGTTCGACTGGAATGACTTGCGTTATTTCCTGGAGCTGCAACGCAGCGGGCGTTTGTTGACGGCTGCACGACGCCTGAATACCACTCACGCCACGGTGGCGCGGCACATCGAGGCCATCGAGAAAAGCCTCGGCACCGCGCTGTTCGTCCAGCATGCCCAGGGCTACGAGTTGACCCCGGCCGGCGAGACATTGCTCAAGCATGCCGAAGCCATGGAGAACGTGGCATTGCTGGCCCAGGAGGACATCACCCAATCCAGCGCACCCTTGGGCAAGATCCGCCTGGGGGTGACGGAAGGGCTGGGCATCATGTTCCTGGCCAGTCGCATGGACGGGTTGTTCCAGCGTTATCCGGGGCTGGAGGTGGAACTGGTGGCGGTGCCGCGCTTTGTCAGCATCCTCAACCGCGAGGCGGAAATCAGCATTCACCTCGAACGCCCGGCGGCCGACCTGTTGGTGACGCGCAAGCTCACCGACTACAGCCTGGCGCTTTATGCGAGCCAGGCCTACCTGGATCGCTCGCCGCCCTTGCGCAGCCGCGAGGACCTGGCCCGACACGCCTGGATCGGCTACGTCGATGACCTGTTGTTCAGCCAGGAACTGATGTTCCTCAACAGCTTTTGCCGCAAGCCTCGGGTGGTGTTCCACAGCACCAGCGTGATCGCCCAGCAACAGGCCGCGCGTTCGGGCCTGGGGATCGCCGTGCTGCCGTGCTACATGGCCAGCGGCGACCCGACGCTGGTGCCGTTGTTGCCGGACGAAACCATCTGCCGCAGCTACTGGATCAGCACCCGCCGCGAACTGCACAAATCCGTACGGTTGCGCGTGTTGTGGGATTACGTGGTGCAGTTGTGCGAGCGCGAGCAAAAATTGCTGTTGCCCTGAGCAACACCCTTTGTCTGGGGCTGGAAAAAACCGTGGCGAGGAAGCTTGCCCCCGCTGGGCTCTGTAGGAGCTGGCGAAGCCTGCGATCTTTTGATCTTGATCTTGATCTTGATCTTTCGCTCTTGACTCAATTGTCGGTGGAAAGATCGCAGCCTCGTTGCACTCGGCAGCTCCTACGCAGCTCCTACGCAGCTCCTACGCAGTTCCTACGCAGTTCCTACGCAGCTCCTACGCAGCTCCTACGCAGCTCCTACGCAGTTCCTACGCAGTTCCTACGCAGCTCCTACGCAGCTCCTACGCAGCTCCTACGCAGTTCCTACGCAGCTCCTACGCAGCTCCGAGACAGCTCTTACGGGCGCGCCCCAGCGGGAGCGAGCTCCCTCGCCACAGGGGCGCAGTGAATGGGCTGGCCGCCCAAGCACCCTTTTATGGCCCCCAATGACCTCAAGCCGACGCGCTGGCGTGCCTTAGTGTTGACCGACAACAAGAAAAGCGCAGCCAAGAGGGCCCCATGCCGGCAACGACACCTTCAATCTGGCTCAAGCCAGCCGTCATCCTCCTGCTCGGTACCTTGCTGGCAGGCTGCGGCGAAGAGGCCAACCCCCCAACGCCCACGGTGCTCACGGCCATGCCCAGCGATGCGGCGCTGGCCCAGGTCTACGACAGCAGCTGCAAGCTCTGCCACGCCAACCCCGGCGCCGGCGCACCGTTGACTGGCGATACGAACGCCTGGGCCCCACGGGTTGCCCAGGGCTCCGACACCCTGTTGGACCACGCGATCAACGGCTACAACGGCATGCCGCCGATGGGCCTGTGCATGCACTGTTCCGAAGAGCAGTTCCTGGCCCTGATCGCCTTCATGTCCGGTCAACACTTCCAATAATGCAGACGGGGACTAAGGCATGACGATGAACGCCTCGCGGCGTCGGTTGCTGCAACAGGCCGGCGTTGTCGCCGCCTTTACCGCACTGGGCAGCCAGGGCGCGCTGGCCGAGCTGATGCGCGCGCCTCGGTTGATCCCGTGGCGCAACTGGTCCGGTGCGCAGAGTTGCCTGCCGGCGGCGCGCCTGGCCCCCAAGGATCTGGATGAACTGGTGCAAGTGGTGCGCCGCGCCGAAGGGCGGATTCGCCCGGTGGGTTCCGGCCATTCCTTCAGCGCCCTGGTGCCCACCGACGGCACCTTGTTGTCGCTGAGTTTCTTCAGTGGCCTTCTGGATCACGACGAGGCCAGCCTGCAAGCCGAGTTCGGCGGCGGCACGCCCATGTCCCGCATGGGCCCGGCGCTCAAGGCCATCGGCCAGGCGCTGCCGAACATGGCCGACGTCGACTACCAGACCCTGGCCGGTGCCATCGCCACCTCGACCCATGGCACCGGAAAGGCCTTCGGCTCGTACGCGTCCCAGGTCGTCGGCCTGCAACTGGTCACGGCCCATGGCGAAGTGCTCGATTGCGATGCCCAGCGTCATCCCGACGTGTTCAAGGCCGGCCGGGTCTCCCTCGGCGCGCTGGGGCTGGTGACCCGCGTGCGTTTACAAAACCGCGCTGCCTATCGCTTGCGCGAGCACCAATGGGTGGCGAAAACCGAGGAGTTGCTCGAGGACGTGGACACCAACACCCGGGACAACCAGCATTGGGAAATGCAGGTCGTCACCCATTCGGACTATGCGCTGTCGATCACCCTGAACGAAACCACCGATCCCGCCACGCCGCCGATCAGTCCCGAGGAGGAGGGTGGCAACGAATTCGTCAGCCTGATCGAAAACCTCGACAAGTACGGCAGCGATTTCCCGGCGACCCGCCGAGCCCTGCTCAACAGCCTGCGCTGGGTCGCCGATTTCGATGATCGGGTCGGCGATTCCCACGACATCTATGCCAACGCCCGTACCGTGCGCTTCAACGAAATGGAGTACTCGGTGCCGGCTGACCAGGGCCCGGCATGCCTGCGGGAAATCCTCGCGCTGATCCGCGACAAGAACCTGCGCACCTGGTTTCCCATCGAGTACCGCTACGTGAAGGCCGATGACATCCCCTTGAGCATGTTCGAAGGCCGGGACAGCTGCGCCATCTCCGTGCACCAGCATTACCAGATGGACCACCACAACTTCTTCGCCGCCATCGAACCGATTTTCTGGAAATACCAGGGGCGCCCGCACTGGGGCAAGTTGCATTCGCTCAACGCCAGGACGCTTCAGGCGCTGTACCCGCGCTGGGATGAGTTTGCCCGGGTGCGCCAGGCCCTGGACCCGGCCGGCAAGTTTCTCAACGAGCATCTTTCGACCCTCCTGGGGGTGAGCTGATGGGCTTCAATCGTCGTCGCTTCCTGGCGGGAACGCTGGGCGCCGGGGTGTTGCTGGCGGGTGTCGGTGCTTGGCTGCGACCGCAGGACCGAGGCGCGCCGTACAGCGAATATTTTCGCCAGCTCAACCGTGAGCTCAAGGCCCATGGCCCGATGCGCCCGGTGATGCTCATCGACCTGGATCGACTCGACCACAACATCGACGTGGTGAAGGCGTCCGTGCAACGCGCCGGCAAGCAACTGAGGCTGGTGGAGAAGTCATTGCCAGCCCCCGGCCTGCTGAATTACATCGCCCAGCGTGCCGAGACCCGGCGGTTGATGTCGTTCCACCAGCCGTTTCTCAACCATGACGCAGTGCAGTTTCCCCAGGCCGATATCCTGCTGGGCAAACCCCTGCCGGTGCGTTCCGCCGAACTGTTCTACACGCAGCATAAAGGACCGTTCGACCCGGCGCGCCAGTTGCAATGGCTGATCGACACGCCTGAGCGACTGGAACAATACCGGGCGTTGGCCCAGGGGCTGGGTGTTCGCATGCAGGTCAACCTGGAGTTGGATGTTGGCTTGCACCGGGGCGGGATCGCTGACGAGGCGAGCCTGGACGCGATGCTCAGGTTGATCCGCGCCCATCCGGCCCAGCTGGCGTTCGCCGGGTTCATGGGTTACGACCCCTTTGTTGGAATGGGCGTGCCGGAGATCGTCGCAACGCCACAAACGCTGTTGGCGCGGGTCATGGCGATCTACCGCGCGCGGGTGGATTTCGTGCGCCTGCGCTATCCCGATCTCTGGCGCCCTGGCCTGACGCTCAACACCGCCGGCAGCCCCAGCTACCGCATCCATGAACAGGAAAACCTGAGCACCGAGGTGTCGGTGGGCACGGCGATGCTCAAGCCCAGCCACTACGATTTGCCGTCGTTGCGTGAGCACGTTCCCGCAGCCTATATCGCCACGCCGGTGTTGAAACGCACCGGGGCGGTGAACATCCCGGTGCTGGACGACACGTCGCGGATTTTTTCCTGGTGGGACGTGAATCAGCGCGAGACCTTTTTCATCTACGGCGGCAACTGGATGGCCGACCTTGAAGCACCGGCCGGCTTGCAGAGCAACGAGCTGTACGGACGCAGCTCCAATCAGGAAATGGTCAACGGCTCCGCAGCGGTCGGACTGGGGCTGGAGGACCAAGTGTTCCTGCGCCCGACCCAGACCGAGTCGGTGTTGCTGCAGTTTGGTGATTTGCTGGCGGTGCGGGCGGGGAGGATTGTGGAAAGTTGGCCGGTTTATAGCTGAATCCAGCTGGTCGAGAGCGCGTCTTTGTGGCGAGGGGATTTATCCCCGCTGGGGCGCGAAGCGGCCCCAAATGCCGACAATCCGGTAGGTCAGTCAGATTGAGTTGCTTCTAGGGTGGGCTGCTGCGCAGCCCAGCGGGGATAAATCCCCTCGCCACAATGGGAGCTTTTAGAAGGCAAACGGAATACTGATCTTCGCCCAGAGCATCTCGCCTTCGGGGCGGTTCTCCACGTCGAATTCCTTGGCCCAGCGGATCTCGGCGCTGGCGTATTTGAGAAAGGTCACGTGCAGCGCCGGACCGATGGCGAACACCTCGCCGCGCACGCCATCGTCCACGTCCTGCCCGGCGAATTGCACGGTTCGGCCGTACTGTTTGTCGTCGGTGGTCTGTTTCAGATAGTAGCCGTTGAGGCCCACCGTCACGTTATCGTTCAGGCGGTAGCTGGCGGAATAATCGAAGTGGAAAATCTGTCCCGAGCGGTAATCGGTGTCCTTGTTTTCGCGGTTGAAGCTGTAGGTGGTTTTCATCGACAGCTCGGTGTTGTCCGTGGGCAGCCAGGTGAAGGAAAACAGCGGTTTGTAGGTGTAGAAGTTGTTGCTGGTATTGGCCAGTCGATCGGAATCGTATTCACCGGTCGGCACGGTGATTTCCACCGCGGCGGCCAGCGTCAGGTGCTTGCCCATGTCCCAGAGCACGATGGGCGAAATGGTGGTGTCGCCCATGCTTTCGCGCGTATCACTCAGGCCGAAGGCCGCGACCTCCTGCTTGAGCCAGGGCTGGGCGACGTAGATACCCAGTCGCCCGCCGGCCACTCGCAGCGGGCTCAGGTAGTCGATGCGCGGTATGACCGCCGTGGATTCGATTTCGACGTCCGGCACTTCGCCGCCCAATGAGCTGATGTTGAATTTTCGGGCCTTGTAGTGGTTGTAGTAGAGGTTGAAGGCAACCATGTGGTCCGGAAGGCTGTCGACCTCCAGCGGCAATACATAGAAGCCATCGGTGCCGGTGCCGATGTTGTCGACGCCGGACTCGGTGGCCAGGGCCGGCAAGGCGTTGGCGCAAGCCAGGCCCAAGGTCAGTTGCAGGGTGAATCGCGTGCGGATCGGGTTCATGGAGGGGCTCGTTATTATTGTTGGAAACGCACCAAGGGTCCGAGCCATAGAAATAAGCCGTTCGCCGCCGCCAGGGCAGGGTATTGGCGGCCATTGAGGGGACTTGCGCGGCCAGATTCCGGTCCCCCTCTATTCGCCGGGCCATGCTAACGTCTAGAAACGGACTGTTACAAAACGTTCTCCTATCCGCCCTGGAATCCTCCCATGCAGATGAAAGTCATCGACCCCACGTTCGAGCTGGCGCTGGTATCGCCGTTCCTCTTGCAGACCCTTGCCGACGTTGTGGCGGACAAGGGCTTCGATGCGTCGATCCTGTGTCGTGGCCTGGGGTTCGGCCTCGATGACCTGCAAGACCCGACGCATCGCATTTCCCATCGCCAGGCCGTGGTCATGATTCAGCGGGCCCTCAAATTGTTGCCCGACCAGGGGCTGGGGTTGTGGGTCGGCGACCGCAACGTGCTGGGCACCCTGGGTTTGCTGGGACACGTATTGTCACTGTGCGAGACCTTGCGCGACGTCTTCGCCCTGGGGGTGCGCTACCAGCGCACTACCGGCGGCATCGCGCAGATCAGCGCCGAAGAAGCCGACGACCGGATCACGGTCGAGGCGACGTGCCAACTGCCCTTTGCCGACGTGCAGGTGTTTGCGGTCGAAGAATTCTTTGCCAGCGTGTTGGTCTATGGCCGGGCGCTGGCGGCGTCCGACTTCAAGCCACAGGCAGTGGAATTCATGCACGCCGCGCCTTCTTATGCGGGCGAGTACCAGCGAATCTTCGGGCCGGCTGTGCGCTTTGGTTGCCGGCAGAATCGCATGCTGATCGATGCTTGCTGGCTGGAGGTGCGCCTGCCCAACCATCACCCGCTGGCCCTGCGCCAGGCACTGGCCTTGCTGGAGCAGGAGGCCAGCGAAGTCCACCAGAAAATCGACCTGATCCAGGCCGTGGAACGGGCGATTGCCCGGGACCTGACCCGCGGCAGCCATATCGACAAGATCGCCGGTGACCTCAACATGAGCAGCCGCACCCTGCGGCGCCGCCTGACCGAGCACAACCTGACCTTCGAAACCCTGCTCGAACAAGTGCGCCGTGGCCGGACCTTGAACCTGCTGGCCAATCCCGAGCTGTCCATCGAGCGCATCACTGAGGAAGTCGGCTACAGCGATGTGCGCAGTTTTCGCCGGGCGTTCCGACGCTGGACCGGCATGAGTCCGAGCGCGTTTCGTAACGAGGGCGCCGAAGCCCGGCTCTAGACTTTGTACGAAAAGTGCCTGCGCGACGATCATGCTGCGTTGAAAACAGGCTCGGAATGCTCATTTACAACCAGTAAACTGCGCTTCCTCGCCTGTTTTCGCCTTGCCTGATCGCCGCTCGGCGACTTTTCGTACAAAGCCTAAGGTTATGTCCAAACGGTATTTCTCAGACCATGGGTGGTTTCCCTAACATCACGTCATAACTCGTTATGACAAGTGAAGGGAGCCATGCCCGACAACGTTCTTTCCCTCGGCAGCGTGCCGCTGCACACCCAACTGCGCGACGTGCTGCGCGCACGCATCCTCGACGGTGAGTACCCCCAGGGCGGCCAGATGCCGTCGGAAAGTGAGCTTGGCGCGTTGTTCCGCGTGAGCCGCATCACCGTTCGCCAAGCCTTGGGCGACCTGCAAAAGGAAGGGCTGATCTTCAAGATCCATGGCAAAGGCACCTTCGTCGCCAAGCCCAAGACCTTCCAGAACGTCAGCACCCTCCAGGGGCTGGCCGAGTCCATGACCGGGCGCGGTTTCGAGGTGATCAACCGCCTGCGCAGCTTCAAGTTCATGGCGGCGGACAAGTCAGTGGCCGAGCGCCTGAAACTGGCGGAAGGGGACGTGGTGGCGCAGATCAAGCGAGTGCGGCTGATCAACCGCGAGCCGGTGTCCCTGGAGATCACCTACCTGCCCAAGGCGCTCGGCGAGCGCCTTGAAAAAGCCGACCTGGTCACCCGCGACATCTTCCTGATCCTGGAAAACGATTGCGGCCTGGCCCTCGGTCATGCGGACCTGGCCATCGATGCGGTGCTGGCCGACAGCGACCTGTGCCAGGCCCTGGAGATCGAGGCCGGATCGCCGGTCATGCGCATCGAGCGCCTGACCCACGGCGCCGATGGGCAACCACTGGATTTCGAATACCTCTACTACCGCGGCGATGCCTTCCAGTACCGCTTGCGGATCGACCGGCAGAAAGGGACGCAGGCATGACCCAAAGCTCAAGAAGCATCCTCGAACAGGAATACGACATCGTCGTCATCGGCGGTGGCACCGCCGGGCCCATGGCCGCGATCAAGGCCAAGGAACGCAACCGCGACTTGCGCGTGTTGTTGGTGGACAAGGCCAACGTCAAGCGCAGTGGCGCCATCAGCATGGGCATGGACGGGCTCAACAACGCGATCATCCCGGGGCACTCGACGCCTGAGCAATACACCAAGGAAATCACTATTGCCAACGACGGCATCGTCAACCAGGCGGCGGTGTATGCCTACGCGACCCACAGCTTCGAAACGATCGAGCAATTGGACCGTTGGGGCGTGAAGTTCGAGAAGGACGAAACCGGCGACTACGCGGTGAAAAAGGTCCATCACATGGGCGCCTACGTGCTGCCGATGCCGGAAGGGCACGACATCAAGAAAGTCTTGTACCGGCAGTTGAAACGGGCGCGGGTGAGCATCACCAATCGGTTGGTCTGCACCCGGTTGCTGACCGACGAGGAGGGCGCGGTGAATGGTGTGATGGGCTTCGATTGCCGCACCGCCGACTTTCATGTGATCAAGGCCAAGGCGGTCATTCTCTGCTGCGGCGCGGCGGGACGCTTGGGGCTGCCGGCCTCCGGCTACCTGATGGGCACCTATGAAAACCCGACCAACGCAGGCGATGGCTACGCCATGGCGTATCACGCCGGCGCCGAGCTGGCGAACCTGGAATGCTTCCAGATCAACCCGCTGATCAAGGATTACAACGGCCCGGCGTGCGCCTATGTCACCGGCCCCCTCGGCGGCTATACCGCGAACAACAAGGGCGAGCGCTTCATCGAGTGCGACTACTGGAGCGGGCAAATGATGTGGGAGTTCCACCAGGAACTCGAAGGTGGCAACGGTCCGGTGTTCCTCAAGCTCGATCACTTGGCCGAGGAAACCATCCAGAACATCGAAGAGATCCTGCACAGCAACGAACGACCCAGCCGCGGGCAGTTCCACGCCAACCGTGGCACCGACTACCGCACGCAGATGGTCGAGATGCACATCTCCGAAATCGGTTTTTGCAGCGGTCATTCGGCCTCCGGCGTTTGGGTCAACGAGCGGGCGGAAACCTCGGTCAAGGGCCTGTACTCGGCGGGCGACATGGCGGCGGTGCCGCACAACTACATGCTCGGTGCGTTCACCTACGGCTGGTTTGCCGGCAACAACGCCGCGGACTTTGTGACAGGGAAGGATTTCTCGGCGCTGGATGCCGGGCAGATCGAGCGGGAGAGGGCGCGCGTCTACGCGCCGCTTGAGCGCGAGCATGGCCTGCCGCCGGCCCAGGTGGAATACAAGCTGCGCCGCTTCGTCAACGATTACCTGCAACCGCCGAAGGTCACGAAAAAAATGCAGATCGGCCTGCAACGCTTCAGCGATATCCAGCGCGACCTGGACCAGATCAAGGCCCATAACGCCCACGAATTGATGCGCGCCATGGAAGTCAGCGTGATCCGCGACTGCGCCGAAATGGCCGCCCGGGCCTCGTTGTTTCGCGCGGAAAGCCGTTGGGGGCTGTACCACTATCGAGTCGATCACCCACGGCGCAACGACAGCGACTGGTTCTGCCATTGCCATTTGAAGAAAGGCGAGGACGGCACGATGACCTCGTTCAAGAAAGCCGTCGAGCCCTACATCATCGCCCTCGATGCCGACGAGCTGCAGGCCTACGACCGGCTGCGGGTCGGTGCCGACGCGGCGTGAACCCATCATCCAAAGAGAACGCCCATGGCCTATCAACCCCAGGAAATCTTCTTTCGCTCCAATGCCCCCGTCACCGTGGACGAGGACAAATGCATCGCCCACAAGGGCTGCACGGTGTGCGTCGATGTATGCCCCATGGACCTGCTGGCGATCAACCCGGCAACCCAGAAGGCCTACATGGCGTTCGATGAATGTTGGTATTGCATGCCGTGTGAAAAGGACTGCCCGACGGGGGCGGTGAAAGTCGAGATTCCGTACCTGTTGCGTTGACGGCGAGGACGCTATCGCGAGCAGGCTCGCTCCCACAGGGGATCGAAGCCAGCCGCAGAGCTTATGTACACCGTTAAAACCTGTGGGAGCGAGCTTGCTCCGGGCGGCGTTCCGACGATGGGGCCACCACAGACACAAAAAAAGCTATCCGGCTACCCCGGACGCCAAACCCAGAACACCCCTCGTTTCCCACCGCGCCCTGATCGTGGCGGAGACGAAAAACCTATAAATGATTCGAGGGGACACACCCATGTTATTGCGTGCAGCATTGGCCGGTCTGGTACTGGCTTCATTGACCCTGCCTGCCCAGGCAGACACCATCCGCATCGCCATCGGCACCCAGGACACCACCATCAATTGCGCCGCCGGCGGATTGTTGATCCGGGAGCTGGGGCTGTTGGACAAATACTTGCCCCACGATGGCGCGTACAAGGATGCCCATTACGACATCCAGTGGAAAAACTTCACCAGCGGTGCGCCACTGACCAATGAGATGGTCGCCGGCAAACTCGACTTCGGCGCCATGGCCGATTTCCCAGGTGCTTTCAACGGCGTGGCGTTCGAGACCGCCGGCAAGCACAGCCTGTTCATCAGCGTGCTGTCGGGCAGCACCCAGGGCAGCGGCAACGGCATCGTGGTGCCCAGTGCCTCGGGCGTACAGTCCCTGGCCGAGCTCAAGGGCAAGACCATTTCCGTGCCATTCGCCTCCACCGCCCACGGCATGTTGCTGCGCGCCGTTGCGGCCCAGGGCTGGGATCCGCTCAAGGATGTGAACATCATCGCCCAGCCACCGGAGGTCGCCGGCTCGGCGTTGCAGGCCGGCAAGATCGACGCCCATGCCGACTTCGTGCCCTTCGCCGAGCTGTTCCCCAGCCGTGGTTTCGCCCGCAAGATCTATGACGGCGCCCAGGCAAGAACGCCGACATTCCATGGCGCGCTGGTGGACCAGGCCTATGCCAGGAAGTACCCGGAAATCGTCGTTGCCTACCTGCGTGCAACCATCGAAGCCAATCAACTGCTGGCCGCCGAGCCCGAGAAGTACAGCGAGCTGATCGCCAAGGTCACCGGCGTGGATGCCGAGGTCAACTATCTGTTCCACGGGCCGTTGGGCGTGCAGACCCGCGACCTGACCTGGAAACCGGAATACCGCCAGGCCGTCGGCACCGCCATCGATACCCTCAAGCTGCTGAAGAAGGCCGATCGGGGGCTGGACCTCAACACATTCATCGATGACCAGTACATCCGCGCGGCGTTCAAGGCGTCGAACCTCGATTACACCGCGCAACTGGGCAACTACGCCCAGACGCCCCTCGGCACGCCCGATGCCTTGACCGGCCAGGCCATCACCGATGCCCGTCATGTGGCCGAGATCTGGGTGCGCGGCGAGCCGAAAGTGCGTTATTACGCCTCGGCGCAGTCAGCCTTCAGCGCACTGGCCAGCCTCAAGCAGGAAGGCAAGGGTATCCGCGCCGTCTACGCCCAGGCCAGCGACAGCGGGATCAAGCTGTTGGCCGAGCAGGCGTGGTTTGCCAGTGATGGCAAGGGCCAGCTCAGCGCGTTCCTGTTGAAAGGGCAGGCCGAGCAGTTTGCCACGGCCCAGGGCGGCAAGGTCCTGGATTTCACCGAGGCGACGACCCAGGCGGTTGCTGCCCGATAAACCTGACACCGAACCCTGTAGGAGCAGTGTAGGAGCTGACGAGTGCAACGAGGCTGCGATCTTTTGATCTTTTGATCTTTTGATCTTTCGCTCAAGACTCAATTGGCTGGTGAAAGATCGCAGCCTCGTTGCACTCGGCAGCTCCTACGCAGCTCCTACACAGCTCCTACAGGGTGCGGTGTTTCAGTGGGATCTATGTATGTCTCGATCATTTTCACGCTGGCTCCTGCGAGCCGCTTCCTTGCTGCTCTGCCTGCTGTTCTGGCAACTCGCCGCCGACGGCCATTGGGACCTTGGCCTAGTGACCTTCGCCAACGTCCCGACGCCACTGGCGGTGATCCAGGCCGCCCTTGGCCTGGGCGAGTCGGGCAATCTCGTGCGGCATCTGGGCAGCAGCCTGGGCCGGGTCTTCGCCGGGTATGGCGCTGCGCTGTTGATCGGCGTGGCGCTGGGCCTGGCCATCGGTCGGTCCCGCTGGGCCGAAGACCTGTTGCTGCCGCCGCTTGAAGTGCTGCGGCCGATTCCGGCGGTGGCCTGGATTCCGCTGGCGATCCTGATGTTTCCCTCGTCGGAACTGTCGATGGTGTTCATCACCTTCACCGGCGCGCTGTTCCCGATCCTGCTCAACACCGTGCACGGCGTCGAAGGGGTGGACCGGCGGCTGATCGCGTCGGCGAAAAGCCTCGGCGCCGGACGCCAGGCCATCCTGCTGGAAGTGATTCTGCCGGGTGCCGCGCCAAGCATCATCACCGGCCTCGCCATTGGCATGGGCACCTCCTGGTTCTGCCTGGTAACGGCGGAAATGATCGCTGGCCAGTATGGCATCGGCTATTACACCTGGGCGTCCTACACCGTGCAGAACTACCCGGACATCGTGGTCGGCATGTTGCTGATCGGCGTGCTGGGCATGGGCAGCAGTTTGTTGATCAAGCGCCTGGGCGGGCTGTCCACGCCTTGGCATCGACCCCGAGGAAAAGCCTGATGAGTGCGATGCAAACGCTGGAAGGACGGATCGATATCCGCCAGTTGTCCATTGTCCTGGGGCAGGGCGCCCAGGCCTTCGAAGCGGTGCAGGGGCTCGATTGCCAGATCGAGGCGGGGCAGTTCGTCTGCATCCTGGGGCCGTCCGGCTGCGGCAAATCCACCTTGCTCGGCGCCCTCGCCGGGCACCTGCAACCGAGTACGGGCACGTTGAAGGTGGACGCGGTGCCGGTCGTTGGCCCGTCGCCCCAGCGCGGCATGGTGTTCCAGCAACACACCTTGTTTCCATGGCGCAGCGTGCGCGACAACGTCGCCTTCGGCCTGAAGATGCGTGGCCTGGGCAAGCTCGAACGGCACCGGGCCGCCGACGAAATCCTGGCCCTGGTGGGCCTGGAGGGGTTTGCCGGGCACTGGCCCGATCAGCTCTCCGGCGGCATGCAGCAGCGGGTGGAGATTGCCCGGGTGCTGGTCAACCGTCCGCGCCTGTTGCTGATGGATGAACCCTTCGGCGCGCTGGATGCCCTGACGCGCTTGAACATGCAGGAACTGCTGCTGGATATCTGGGCGCGGATCCGCACCACCGTGGTGTTCGTCACCCACGACATCGACGAGGCGCTGTTCCTGGCCGATCGCTTGCTGGTGATGAGCCCGCGTCCGGGGCGGATCATCGAGGACCTGCGCCTGGATTTTCCCCGCCCACGAACGACTGAGTTGGTTACCCGCCCCGAATTCGCCCGATTGAAACGCCACTGCCTCGAACTGCTGCGTCATGAAGACGGCCAGCAATTACCGCGCCTCAATCCCCTTGGGCTGCCTCCTGAAACCTCCTTGCCGCGATTTGCCCTATGACCTCTTTATTTGAAGACACTGACAACGATGACATCCTTGCCCTGCAACCGCGCCTGACCGACGACGACGCCGGCGTACGCCGTATCGCGCTGATCGAACTGGCCGACCTCGAAGAGCCCGAAGGCCTGCTGTGGCTGGTGGATCGCTTGGCGCATGACCCCAGCGCCGAGGTGCGGGCCGAAGCCGCGCGATTGCTCGAAGCCTGGGAGGACGCGCCGGTGGTCGCGGCCTTGTGCGAGGCCCTGACCGATCCATCCCCGACCGTGCAGGCCGCAGCGGCCCAAAGCTTGAGCCTGCTCAAGAGCGAGGCGGCAGGACGGGTGATCCTGCCTTGGACGGCCCATGTCGATGCCGATGTGCGCGTCGCCGCGTTCCGGGCGTTGCGCGAGTTGCGTCTGGGTGATGCCGCGCCAGCCGCTGTCGCCGCGCTGGCTGATCACGATGCCGGCGTGCGTCGCGAGGCGGTTGGCGTACTGGGCTGGCTCAAGCACCTCGACGCCTTGCCGGCCCTGGCGCGGCTGGCCAGTGATGATCCGGAGAGCGAAGTGCGCCGTGCGGCCACCGGTGCCCTCGGCCTGGCCTCGGATGCTCAAGTCTTGCCGGCGCTGCGCCAGGCCTTGCGGGATCCGGCCTGGACGGTGCGCGAAGAAGCCGCCACTACCCTGGGCAAGGTCGGCCACGCCGATGCCGGTCCGGCCCTGATCGCTGCCCTGGCAGATGATTATTGGCAAGTACGTTTGCGGGCGACCCGCAGCCTGGGTCGCTTGCGTTACGCCCCGGCACTGGCGGCCTTGATCGAAACCCTGGCTCATCGCATCAGTAACCTGCGCAAGGAGGCGGCCCTGGCGTTGGGCGAGTTGAACGATCCCGCAGCCATCCCGGCGTTGCAGGCCGCCCGGGACGATGGCGATCCGGAGGTACGCAAGGCTGTGCGGATTGCCTTGGGCCAATTGCAATGAGCTCGTTGGCGATTGGTAATTCACAACAGGAGGGGCTGTTGCGGCTGAGTTGGCCTGATGGGCGTGAGCAACGGCTGGACCATGCCGAACTGCGACGCCGGTGCCCTTGTTCACGGTGTCGGGCGTTTCGTCTGCAGGGCGTGGCGGTCCAGGTTGATTCGCGGGTTCGGGTGGTTGAGGTCAATAGCCAGGGCTATGGGGTGCAGTTGGTCTTCAGTGATGGGCATGAGCGGGGGATTTTTCCCTGGGCTTATCTGGCGGAGTTGTAGCTTCGCGCAGCTCCCCACTCAGAAAACGATGATCCCGTGGCGAGGGCGCTTGCTCCCGCCGAGGGTGTAGGAGCTGGCGAAGCCTGCGATCTTTTGATCTTCGCTTGGGACTCAAGTGTCTTTGGAAAGATCGCAGCCTCGTTGCACTCGGCAGCTCCTACGCAGCTCCTACGCAGCTCCTGCGCGGATCCCCACTCGGCAAACGATGACCCCGTGGCGAGGACGCTTGCTCCCGCCGAGGTGTAGGAGCTGGCGAAGCCTGCGATCTTTTGATCTTCGCTTGGGACTCAAGTGTCCTTGGAAAGATCGCAGCCTCGTTTCACTCGGCAGCTCCTACGCAGCTCCTACGCAGCTCCTGCGCGGATCCTGTGCGGATCCCCACTCAGAAAACGATGATCCCGTGGCGAGGACGCTTGCTCCCGCCGAGGTGTAGGAGCTGGCGAAGCCTGCGATCTTTTGATCTTCGCTTGGGACTCAAGTGTCTTTGGAAAGATCGCAGCCTCGTTGCACTCGGCAGCTCCTACGCAGCTCCTACGCAGCTCCTGTGCGGATCCCCACTCGGCAAACGATGGCCCCGTGGCGAGGGCGCTTGCTCCCGCCGAGGTGTAGGAGCTGGCGAAGCCTGCGATCTTTTGATCTTCGCTTGGGACTCAAGTGTCTTTGGAAAGATCGCAGCCTCGTTGCACTCGGCAGCTCCTACGCAGCTCCTACGCAGCTCCTGTGCGGATCCCCACTCAGAAAACGATGATCCCGTGGCGAGGGCGCTTGCTCCCGCCGAGGTGTAGGAGCTGGCGAAGCCTGCGATCTTTTGATCTTCGCTTGGGACTCAAGTGTCTTTGGAAAGATCGCAGCCTCGTTTCACTCGGCAGCTCCTACGCAGCTCCTACGCAGCTCCTACGCAGCTCCTGCGCGGATCCCCACTCAGAAAACGATGATCCCGTGGCGAGGGCGCTTGCTCCCGCCGAGGTGTAGGAGCTGGCGAAGCCTGCGATCTTTTGATCTTCGCTTGGGACTCAAGTGTCTTTGGAAAGATCGCAGCCTCGTTTCACTCGGCAGCTCCTACGCAGCTCCTGCGCGGATCCCCACTCGGCAAACGATGGCCCCGTGGCGAGGGCGCTTGCTCCCGCCGAGGTGTAGGAGCTGGCGAAGCCTGCGATCTTTTTGATCTTCGCTTGGGACTCAAGTGTCTTTGGAAAGATCGCAGCCTCGTTGCACTCGGCAGCTCCTACGCAGCTCCTACGCAGGCGCAAGGGTGAACCCTAAGTCGCCGTGAACTGACTGGCGGCGCTTGTAAGAAAAATCCTTAAAGAGTACAAATGTACTCCATGACGACTCTCACTCCCCGCCGTACCGCCATCCTGACCTTCATCCGCGAGCGCATCGCCGAGCAGGGCCAGTCTCCCAGCCTCGCTGAAATCAGCGAGGCGTTTGGTTTCGCCTCTCGCAGCGTGGCGCGCAAGCATGTGCTGGCGTTGACCGAAGCCGGCTTCATCGAGGTCAATCCGCACCAGGCCCGGGGCATTCGGCTGTTGAACCAGCCGCCGCGTCCCGAGTTGCTGGACGTGCCGGTGCTGGGACGGGTGGCCGCCGGGCTGCCGATCGGTGCCGATGCCGAAGTCCATAGCCGTCTGTTGCTGGACCCGGCGATTTTCACCAAGGCGCCGGATTACCTGCTGCGCGTCCAAGGCGATTCGATGATCGAGGACGGCATCCTCGACGGCGATCTGGTGGGCGTACAACGCACGCCCCAGGCCGCCAACGGACAGATCGTCGTGGCGCGCCTGGACGGTGAAGTGACCATCAAGCGTTTCGAGCGAGTCGGCGAGCGCGTACGCCTGTTGCCCCGCAACCCGGCCTATCAGCCAATCATCGTCGAAGCCGACCAGGACCTGGCGATAGAAGGTGTGTTCTGTGGCCTGGTGAGGCAAGGCTGATGGGCGCCGTCGTTGCGTTGGACACGCTGTTCAATGGCGGCCAGGTCTGGAAGGGCCGGCCTGCGCCGCCGGCTGCCAGCCCGCAGCCCACCGGCCATGCGGCGCTGGACGCGGCATTGCCCAGTGGCGGCTGGCCTGAAGCGGCGTTGACGGAAATCCTCATCGGCGCGCCGGGCGTGGGTGAGTTGCAACTGGTGTGGCCGACCCTGGCGCGGTTGTCGGCGGCGGGGGAGCGGATCGTGCTGGTGGCGCCGCCGTTCGTGCCCTATCCCCAGGCCTGGCGAAATGCCGGGGTGGACTTGCGCCAGTTGTCGATCATCCAGGCCGATCCACGGGAGACCTTGTGGGCCACCGAGCAATGCTTGCGTTCGGGCAGTTGCGGCGCTGTGTTGTGCTGGCCGCACCAGGCGGATGACCGGGCCTTGCGCCGCTTGCAGGTCGCCGCGGAGACCGGCCAGACCCTGGCGTTCGCCTGGCGCTCGATCCAGGAAGCCATCAACCCGTCCCCGGCGGCCTTGCGCATCGCCCTCGATGCCCGGCCTGCGCAATTGCGGGTGCTCAAGTCCCGCGGCGGACTGGCTCGTTCGGCGCCGATCGCTTTTCCCTCGCTCACCGGGCATTGAGGTTGCGATGCGCTGGGTCTGTATTCTCTTCCCGCAATTGGCGCTGGACGCCGCGCTGCGCCAGCGCCCCGATCCCGACGAGCCCCTGGTCCTGCTGACCGGCCCGGCCCAGCGGCGGGTGCTGCAAGCGGTCAACGAACCGGCCCGCGCCCTGGGCCTGCGCCCCGGCCAGACCATGACTGCCGCCCAGGCCCTGAGCAAAGGATTCGCCACGGCCGAATACGACGCGGCGCAGATCGACTATTGGCAACAATTCCTCGCGGCCTGGGCCTACCGCTTCAGCTCCCAGGTCAGCGTGCATTACTCGCGCACGGTGTTGTTCGAGATCGAATCGAGCCTGGGGCTGTTCGGGCCGTGGCCGGTGTTCGAGGCGCGGTTGCGCGCCGAACTGACTGAACTGGGCTTTCGCCATCGCATCGTCGCCGCCCCCAATCCGGTGGCGGCGCGGATGTTGGCCAATGCCTACGACGCCCTGGTGGTGCCCGATAACGAGACCTTGCAAGCGTACCTGGGGCAGATGCCGGTGGACCGGGTCGGCCTGCCGCCCGAAGTTGCCACGGCCTTGTCGCGCATGGGCCTGCGCCAGCTCAGCCAAGTCCAGGCCTTGCCCCGGCATACCCTGGCGCGGCGTTTCGAAGCCGACATGCTCAAGCACCTCGACGCGCTGGTGGGCAGCCGCACCCTGGCGCTGTCGTTCTACCTGCCCCCGGACCGTTTCGATGTGCGCATCGAACTCAATTACGACGTGCAATCCCACCAGGCCTTGCTGTTTCCGCTGCGCCGATTGACCGGTGACCTGTCGGCCTACCTGTGTGGGCGCGACAGCGGCGTGCAGCGTTTTGATTTGCATTTGGAACATGCCGGCTTGCCGGACACGGTCATCAAGGTCGGCCTGCTCAGCGCCGAGCGGGATGCTTCGATGCTGTTTGAACTGGCCCGTGGCCGTCTTGAGCAGGTGCAGGTCGAGGCGCCCGTGCGCGGCTTTCGCTTGTGTGCCGAAGACCTGCCGAGCTTCGTGCCCCAGCGCCTGGAGTTGTTCGATGAACGTCCCCAGCAGTCCTTGCCCTGGGAACAGCTACGCGAACGGTTGCGGGCGCGCCTCGGCGACGAAGCCGTGCAAGGGCTGGGGTTTGGCGACGATCATCGACCCGAATGCGCGTGGCAGATGAAACCGCAGCCGCAACCACAGATGTGTCCGCTGCGCGATGATATCCAGCGTCCCGGTTGGCTGCTCGGCGAACCCCAGGTTTTGCCCGAGGGCCAGGCGCGAATCCTCATGGGCCCGGAGCGCATCGAGTCCGGCTGGTGGGACGGAGCCGATGTGCGCCGCGACTACTACCTGATCGAAACCCGCGCCGGCCAACGCGGCTGGGCCTATCGACCGGTGGGCGAGGGCGGGCCGTTGTGGCTGCAAGGCTGGTTCGCATGAACATCGAATACGCCGAGCTGCATTGCCTGTCGAACTTCAGTTTCCAGCGCGGTGCCTCCAGCGCCCTGGAACTCTGTCGTCGTGCCAAACAGCAGGGCTATCGGGCCCTGGCGATCACCGATGAATGCACCCTGGCCGGCATTGTCCGGGCCTGGCAGGCGGCCAGGGAGCTGGAGCTGCAACTGATCGTCGGCAGCGAAATCCAGGTCGAGAACGGTCCGAAGCTTGTGCTGCTGGTGGAAAACCTCGAGGGTTACCAGGCCTTGTGCCAACTGATCACCCGCGCCCGGCGCCGTAGCGAGAAGGGCCGATATCGCATCGTCCGGGAAGACTTCGACAAACCGCTGCCGGGACTACTCGCGCTGTGGGTGCCCGATGGCAAGGAGCCCGAGGCGCAAGGGCGCTGGCTCCAACAGGTATTCAACGCGCGCCTGTGGCTGGCCGTGCAGTTGCATTGCGGGCAGGACGATCGGCGGCGGCTGGCGGACTTGCTCGCATTGGCCGAACGCCTGGGTCTTCCGGCCGTCGCCACGGGGGATGTGCACATGCATGTGCGGGGGCGTCGCGCCTTGCAAGACACCATGACCGCCATCCGCCACCACGTCACCGTCGCCGAGGCCGGCCTGCGCCTGCACCCCAACGGCGAACGTCATTTGCGCAGCCTTGAGGCCCTGGCCGATCTCTATCCCCGGGCCTTGCTCGATGAAACCCTGGAAATCGCCCGGCGCTGCACGTTCGACCTCGGTCAGCTGCGCTATGAATACCCGCGCGAGCTGGTGCCTGAGGGCCATGATCCGACGTCCTGGTTGCGGGAACTGACCGAGCGCGGCATGCGCGAGCGGTGGAAGGGCGATGTGAAGGACAAGGTGCGAGTGCAGATCGAAAGCGAGTTGGCGCTGATTGCCGAGCTGGGCTACGACAGTTATTTCCTCACCGTGCAAGACATCGTCAGCTTCGCCCGCGGCCGTCACATCCTCTGCCAGGGCCGGGGGTCGGCCGCCAATTCGGCGGTGTGCTACGCCTTGGGCATCACCGAAATCGACCCGGCCCGGACGGACATGCTGTTCGAACGCTTCCTGTCCCGCGAGCGCAATGAGCCGCCGGACATCGACGTCGATTTCGAACACGAGCGCCGCGAAGAAGTCCTGCAGTACGTGTTCCAGCGCTACGGCCGGCATCGCGCGGCATTGACGGCGGTGGTCAGCAGCTACCACGGCGCCGGGGCGGTGCGTGACGTGGCCAAGGCCTTGGGCCTGCCGCCGGACCAGGTCAATGCACTGGCCGATTGCTGCGGGCGCTGGAGCGATGAAGCGCCGCCGCTGGAGCGCCTGCGCGAAGGCGGTTTCGACCCCGAAAGCCCGGTGCTGCGCCGGGTGTTGAGCCTGACCCAGCAACTGATCGGTTTTCCCCGGCACCTGTCCCAGCACCCCGGCGGCTTCGTGATTTCCCAGCAACCCCTGGACACCCTGGTGCCGGTGGAAAACGCCGCGATGGCCGAGCGCACCATCATCCAGTGGGACAAGGACGACCTCGATGCGGTCGGGCTGCTCAAGGTGGACATCCTGGCGCTGGGCATGCTCAGCGCGATCCGCCGTTGTTTCGACCTGGTCGCGGATTACCGGGGCGTGCGGCATACCCTGGCGTCGTTGCCCAAGGACGATCGCGCGACATTCGAGATGATCAGTCGCGCCGACACCATCGGCGTGTTCCAGATCGAATCCCGTGCGCAGATGGCGATGCTGCCCCGGCTCAAGCCCAAGGATTACTACGACCTGGTGATCGAAGTGGCCATCGTGCGGCCGGGACCGATCCAGGGCGGGATGGTGCATCCGTACCTGCGGCGGCGCAATGGGGAAGAGGCGATCACTTATCCGTCGCCGGAATTGGAAGAGGTGCTGGGCAGGACTTTGGGGATTCCGTTGTTTCAGGAGCAGGTGATGCAGATTGCCATTGTCGCGGCGGACTACACGCCTGGCGAAGCGGATCAATTGCGTCGCTCCATGGCCGCCTGGAAACGCCACGGCGGGCTTGAGCCACATCGCGAGCGCCTGGCAGAAGGCATGAAGAACAACGGTTACACGCCCGAATTCGCCGCGCAGATCTTCGAACAGATCAAGGGCTTCGGCAATTACGGCTTTCCTGAGTCCCACGCCGCCAGTTTCGCCTTGCTGACCTACGCCAGCAGTTGGCTCAAATGCCACGAGCCGGCGGCGTTCGCCTGCGCCCTGATCAACAGCTGGCCCATGGGTTTCTACAGCCCGGACCAGATCCTCCAGGATGCCCGTCGGCATCAATTGCAGATCCGTCCGGTGGACGTGCGGGCCAGCGACTGGGAATGCAGCCTGGAACCGCTGGAAGGCCGGCAACCGGCGATTCGCATGGGCTTGCGCCTGATCAAGGGGTTTCGCGAGGACGATGCCCGGCGTATCGAAGCGGCGCGCAGGGAGCGGGCTTTCAGCGATGTGGCCGACCTGGGCGAGCGGGCTCGTCTCGACGCCAGGGCCATGGAGCAATTGGCCGACGCCGATGCCTTGCGCGGCCTGGCCGGCGATCGCCATCGCGCCCGCTGGGAAATCGCTGGGGTGGAAAAACAACTGGGCTTGTTCGCGGGCCTGCCCAGCCAGGAAGAACCCACCGTAGCCTTGCCGACACCCACGGTGGGGGAAAACCTGTTTGCCGACTACGCCACCCTGGGCACGACGTTGGGGCCTCATCCGTTGGCGTTGCTGCGCTCCGAATTGCGCGCCCGGCGCTGCCGCAGCTCGCGGGAATTGCAAACCGTCGAACATGGCCGCAACGTCAGCGTCGCCGGGCTGGTCACCGGCCGCCAGCGCCCGGGCACGGCCAGCGGCGTGACCTTTGTCACCCTGGAAGACGAATTCGGCAACCTCAACGTGGTGGTCTGGCGCGACTTGGCCGAACGCCAGCGCAAGGTCCTCGTGGGCTCGCAATTGCTCAGGGTGGATGGGCGCTGGGAGAGTGTCGGCGAGGTCCGCCATCTCATCGCCGGACGCCTGAGCGATTTGAGCGAGTTGCTGGCGGGCATCCATGTGCGCAGTCGGGATTTCCGCTAGGCCTGTGGCGAGGGAGCTTGCTCCCGCCGTAGGAGCTGGCGAAGCCTGCGATCTTTTGATCTTTTGATCTTTTGATCTTTCGCTTGAGATTCAAGTGTCCTCGGAAAAGATCGCAGCCTCGCTTCGCTCGGCAGCTCCTACCGCTCTGTAGGAGCTGGCGAAGCCTGCGATCCTTTGATCTTCGCTTGGGACTCAAGTGTTCTTGGAAAGATCGCAGCACCTACGCAGCACCTACAGCCCAGCGGGTGCAAGCTCCCTTGCCACGGAGACCCGCGCAAAAGCCTTTGCATGAAACCAATTGCCAACCTCGCGCTCGAAGCACTAGCACAAGGGACTTGTGGTATGCCGATTCCCTGCTGGTAGTTTGAGGTGAGAGTCGTCCCATGAAGTTCTTATCCCACATTAACGGGTGTCCCGGTTGGGACGGAGAAATGGCCCGGCGCATCCGGGCGTACGATTGGAGTCGCACCGAACTGGGTGCGATTGAGCACTGGTCCGCCAGCCTGCGCAGCGCGGTCCAGGTGATGCTGGCGTCGCCCTTGCCGATGGTCATGTTGTGGGGGCGCCAGGGCTTCATGATCTACAACGACGCCTACGCCGAATTTGCCGGTGGTCGCCATCCGTACCTGCTGGGGCGTGCGGTGGAAATGGGGTGGCCGGAGGTGGCCGAGTTCAATCGCCATGTGCTGGACGTGTGCCTGGCGGGCGGCACTTTGTCCTACCGCAGCAAGGAACTGGTGCTGCTGCGCGACGGCAAGCCCGAAGACGTCTGGATGGATCTTTACTACAGCCCGGTGCCTGACGATGACCAATCGCCGGCCGGCGTGTTGGCGATCGTGGTGGAAACCACCGAGCTGGTGCTGAGCGAGCGAGCCCGGCAAGAGGCCGAGCGCAGCTATCGCGCGGTCAATGAGCGCATCCAGTTGGCGCTTTCGGCGGGGCCGTTGCTGGGGTCGTTTGTCTGGGACATCGAGGCCGACCGGCTGTCTGGCGACGAGCGTTTCGCCCGTACCTTTGGCTATCCGCCCGAATGCCCGCTGGATGCACTGCCCATCGACATCGCTCGGCAGCGCATCCATCCCGACGACATCGACGACGTCGAGCAACGGGTCGACCTGACCCTGCGCACGGGCGTCCCCTACACCGCTGAATACCGTTTGCGCCGTGGCGAGGGCGATTACCTTTGGGTGCTGGCCAGCGGTCGATGCGAGTTCGATGCGTTGGGCAAGCCCCTGCGTTTTCCCGGCGTGCTGATTGACATCAACGAGCGCAAGAGCGCCGAAGCGTCGCTGCTCAAGTTCACCCGCGACCTGGAGCAGCGCGTCGATAATGAAGTGCAGGCGCGACTGGCGGCCGAAGAGCAGTTGCGCCAATCGCAAAAGCTGGAGGCGATCGGCGGGCTTACCGGTGGCGTCGCCCATGACTTCAACAACCTGCTCCAGGTGATTGCCGGCAACCTGCATTTGCTGGCTCGCCACGAGCCTGACAATCCCAATGTGCAACGGCGGGTCGGCGCGTCCATCGAAGCCGTGGAGCGGGGCGCCAAGCTGTCATCGCAGTTGCTGGCTTTCGCCCGTCGCCAGCCGTTGTCGCCGGCGGTCTACAACCCTCGACGCATCTACGATGGGCTGGGCGAATTGCTGCAACGGGCGCTGGGGGAAACCATCCGGATCGAGGTGTCGTTGCCCCCGGAGCCGTGGTGCATCCATGTCGATCGCAACCAGTTGGAAAACGCCCTGCTGAATTTGGCGATCAACGCGCGCGATGCCATGGGTGGCGAAGGCGTCATCGGCATGGTCGGGGAAAATATTGCCCTGGACGAGTGGTCCTGCGCTGGCAAAGGTGTCGTGGTCGGTGATTACGTACGGTTGTCGGTGATCGATCGTGGCGCCGGCATGGCGCCTGAGGTGTTGAGCCAGGTGTTCGAGCCGTTCTTTACCACCAAGACCGATGGCCAAGGCACCGGGCTCGGATTGAGCATGGTGTTCGGGTTCGTCAAGCAGAGTGGCGGGCATATCGAGATTGCCAGCCACCCGGGGGACGGCACGCAAGTGCACATGTATTTCCCCCGCAGCCATAAGCCTGAATCCCCGGAACAGGCGTACCCTCGCACGCTCCAGCCCGGCCTGGAGGAAACGATCCTGGTGGTCGAGGACAATGATGACGTGCGCGCAGCGTCGGTGGAGTTGCTGGAACAGTTCGGTTATCGAACCCTGACCGCCGCCAACGGCGACGAGGCCATGAAGTTGTTGCTCGACGGCGTCTCGGTGGACCTGATCTTCACCGACGTGGTCATGCCCGGCCTGATCAAGAGCTCTGACCTGGCGGCCTGGGCCAAGGTGCAGGCCCCGCCCGTGCCGGTCCTGTTCACATCGGGGCACACCCGCGACATCATCTCGCGTAACCACCAGTTGAGCCCCGATACGCATCTGTTGAGCAAACCGTACAGCCCGGATGCACTGGCGCGGATGGTCAGCTCAGTGCTGGACGAATGAGCCCGACGCGGCAAAAGAATGGAACCCAAGCCCTCGTCCTGCCTTCGAATAACCAGGGCCGATCACTATTCGGCCTTGTCATGAACGAGGTGTCTAATGAGCGACTCTGCAAATACTCAGCAACAAGGCCAGACGCAAACCCCGTCCTCGCGTAACGATCCGGCTGTCGATCCTCAAGTGGCGAATAACCAGCCTGCCAATTCGGCTGAGACACACGAGGCTCACAGTGCTGCCCGTGAGGTCGATCAGAAGAAACATCATCAGGACAATGACAACACCTACAGCCCGGGTTTCAAGCCGGAACCGGATCGGCCTGGACCGGGTGACAAGACGGATGCCGATATCGACACTGCCGACAGCTGATCAACAAAAAGCCCGACTCGAGAGTCGGGCTTTCTTATTCGATAGGGCGTTATTTACTGGGGTGGGCCGCTTGAAGCTTCTTGGCCATCTCCAGGTGATGCTGCAAGTCCGGCAGCATTTTCTGGGCAAACGCCTTGAGCTCGGTATTGCCAGGTTTCTTATCGTCAGTAACGGTCTCGGCTTCTTTCTTGAACAGGGCGACGGTTTCTTCGTGAGCCATCACCTGGTTATTCGCATAGGCCGGATCGAAGGACTCATCGCGCACGTCGAGAATCTTGGCCTTGGCCTTCTTCATCAACGTGGTGTCGTCGGGTACCTCGATGTCATGTTTCTTCGCCAGCGCCTTCAGCTCTTCGTTGGCCTTGGTGTGGTCGGCAATCATCTTGTTGGCGAACTCCTTGATGTCCGCCGATTGGCTTTTCTGCAGGGCCAGTTTGCCTGTTTCGATTTCCGCAATACCGCCGGCCGCCGCGTTGTCGACGAAGTCGTTGGAGGTCGCGGCCCATGCCATGCCCATGCTGCTACTCAGGGCAACAGCCAGGCCGAGTTGACGCAGGGTAAATCTGTCCATAGGTAAGTCTCCACACAGGTTGTACAGGTGTTTCTCTGGGTACTGATCAATGGAGGGGAAAGCGCGAGGGAAGGTTTGATCGAAGCGCGTCGTGGCACGACGAACGGTCACCGCTGGTCGGATTGGCGGTCGACAGAACCCGACCGGCAAGGCCATGCTGATGACAGGCAGTGCCCCGAAAAGCACGTGCCACCGAACTCACGAAGGAGGTGCTCCATGCCGGTGTCCCATGATCTTTGCCAGGATCTGAAGTGCACAGAAGAAGACATCCTGAAAAAGCGCCGGGAGGACGAGAGTCTCGACGCGCTGATCAAACAATACGCCAGGCTTGATGCCGAGGTGGTGAAGGCCGAGAAACCACCTGTGGTTCTTGCTGATGTGGCCCTGGAGACGCTGAAGAAGGAGCGGCTGCAGATCAAGGACCAGATCGCCGCGCTGATGCAAAAGTAGCGATGACGATTATCCGCTAAGCGCTTTTTGTGGCGAGGGAGCTTGCTCCCGCTGGGCCGCGAAGCGGCCCCAACCCATCCATCAGCCCAGCGGATCCCAGCGCTGGGACCAATCGCTGCCGGTCTTGACGATCTCTCGCAACACCTCGAACGCCTGTTGCAATGCCGCCGAATCCCGGTCCCTGGAATACACCAGGTAGGTCGGGTAATTGAATTCCGGCGCCTTGGGCACTCGCTCCAGAATGCCGCTGTCCAGGTAGCTCTGCACGACGCGGGTGCGGAAATAGCCGCTGCCGCCGTTCTCCAGGATGTATTGCAGCGCCAGGGGCCCGAGATTGAAGGTTACGGCGGCCTTGGCCTTGTCCGGCAGCGCCGTGTCGTGCTGGCGGCGGAAGTCGGCGCTCCAGTCGATGTACACGTAGGGTTCGGGGCGACTGGCCAGGCGCACCAGGATCAGTTTTTCTTCCAGCAACTGCTCGACCTGCAGCCTCGGCCAATATTCGGGCTGATACACCACGGCCGCATCCAGCAGCCCCAATTCCAATTGCTGTAGCAGTTTTTCACCGTCGCGGATGTCCATGCGCAAGGCATGGCCGGGGATCTTCTGGCGCAGCTCGCCGGCCCAGGCGAGCATCAACGGGTTGCACAAGCTGACCTCGCCGCCGAGATGCAGGACGTTGCGATAGCCCTCGGGCAATGGCAAGTCACGGCGGGCGGCCTCCCAAGTCTGCACGAGCTGGTTGGCGTAGACGACAAAGGCTTCGCCATCGGCAGTCAATCGTGCGCCGGCGCGGTTGCGCACGAACAGTGCGCAGCCAAGCTGGCTTTCGAGCTTCTGTACCCGGGCGGTGATCGCCGTCTGGGTGACGTGCAGCTTTTCCGCCGCTGCGGCGAGACTGCCGTGGCGGACGATTTCAAGGAAGGTACGGGCGAGGTCGATGTCCATGTTCAGGCCGAGGCGGGTGATGCGGGCATTGTAAGAGTTTCAGGCGAGAAACAAAAAATCCCGCCACGAGGGCGGGATTTGATTACAGCCAGGGCGCGACCCGATCTCAGGACGGGAAGAGCTCGGACAGTTTCATCGCCAGCATCATGTCGCCTTCAGCGCGCAGCTTGCCGCCCATGAACGCTTGCATGCCGTCGGTGCTGCCGTCGACGATGCCTTGCAGGGTTTCGCCGTCCATCACCAGGGTCACCTGGGCGTCCGGGTTTTCACCTTCCTGCAGTTCACAGGTGCTGTCCTTGACGATCAGCGAGAAATTCTTGGTTTCATCGATACGGAAACCGAATACCAGGTCCAGGCCGGCAGCGGCGGCTGGGTTGAACTTGGCTTTCATGGCTTGTACGGCGTCGGCTACGGAGGTCATGGTTTCGATCCTTATTTGGGTGGTACAGCAAGGGTCTACAGTAATCCGGACTCAGCGAAAGGTGATGAGGTCCGGGGCCTTCAGCAGTTGCAGGTGGGCATGGCTGTTGAAGGAAGCCAGGGCCACCTCGCGGCCCCTGAATTTCAGGTGGTTGAGCGAGGTGTTGACGATTTGCCAGTTCAGTTCGAAGGCCTGTCGGGCCGGGATCTGGGTAATCAGGTGGAGCAGGGCGGTGATGGTGCCGCCGGAGGTGAACACGGCGATCTTGTGGGTGTTATCGGCTTGCTCCAGGATGCGCTGCAGGCCGGCCTGGACTCGTTCGACGAAGCCCAGCCAGCTTTCGAGGCCGGGCGGGTCATAGCGGCCGCTGAGCCAGCGCTCGACGATCAAGGCGAAGATGCGCTGGAATTCGGCGCGGTTCTGCGCGGCATTGCGCAGAATATGCAGCGCCTCGGGCTCCTGGGGAAGCATGTCCGGCAGCAGGGCGCGGATCACGGCGTCGGCATCGAATTCGTCGAACGCGGCGTCGATTTCCAGCTCGGGAACCGGCAGCCCGGCAGCGGCCATCTGGCCCAGCGCGCCGGTGGCAGTGTCCTGCTGGCGACGCAGCTCGCCCGAGAGGCAGCGATCGAACACGACACCCAGCTCCGCCAGATGGCTGCCGAGCACTTGCGCCTGGCGTATGCCGTTGGGCGAAAGGACATCGTAGTCGTCCGCGCCGAAGGAGGCCTGGCCATGTCGAATCAGATAAATGCTGCCCACGTCCGCGTCATCCCGGTACGTTGAAGGTTTGGCGAGGTTATGAGGATGGCGTTGGCGTGTCAATGAAAAAACATACGCTTGTTTGAAATGACCGTTACAGCCCGTCCTGTCTCAGCCGCGTTACGGTAACGGCGGGTTTCATGGCTGGCAGCGGGGCAGGCGCATGGGTATGCTGGCAGCGTTACGCGCCTGCGTTCAGTGGCGCATTGCATTTAAGGAGTCGCTGTGGAGTTTTTTGTCGAGTACGCCGGTTTCCTGGCCAAGACGGTGACGCTGGTGATCGCCATCCTGGTGGTCATGGCCAGTTTTGCTGCGTTGCGCAGCAAGGGGCGGCGCAAGTCGGCCGGGCAGTTGCAGGTCAGCAAGCTCAACGATTTCTACAAAGGGTTGCGCGAGCGCCTGGAGCAGACACTGCTGGACAAGGACCAGCTCAAGGCCCTGCGCAAGCGCGAAGGCAAGGCTGAAAAGGCCGGGAAGAAGCAGAAAGACAAGCCGGCGGCCAAGCCCCGGGTGTTCGTGCTGGATTTCGACGGTGACATCAAGGCTTCCGCCACCGAAAGCCTGCGCCATGAAATCACTGCGCTGCTGACCCTGGCGACCCCGAAGGACGAAGTGGTCCTGCGCCTGGAAAGCGGTGGCGGCATGGTCCACAGCTACGGCCTGGCCTCGTCGCAACTGGCGCGGATCCGCCAGGCCGGCGTGCCGTTGACGGTGTGCATCGACAAGGTGGCGGCCAGCGGCGGCTACATGATGGCGTGCATCGGCGAGAAGATCATCAGCGCTCCGTTCGCCGTCCTGGGTTCCATCGGCGTCGTGGCCCAGTTGCCCAACGTCAACCGCTTGCTGAAGAAGCACGACATCGATTTCGAAGTCCTGACGGCCGGTGAGTACAAGCGAACGTTGACGGTGTTCGGCGAGAACACCGAGAAGGGCCGGGAGAAATTCCAGGAAGACCTGGACATTACCCATGCGTTGTTCAAGAACTTCGTGTCCAACTATCGCCCGCAACTGGCGATCGACGAAGTGGCCACCGGTGAGGTCTGGCTCGGCGTCGCCGCGCTGGAAAAGCGCTTGGTGGACGAACTCAAGACCAGCGATGAATACCTGGCCGAACGGGCCAAGGGCGCCGAGCTCTATCATCTGCACTACGCCGAACGCAAAAGCCTGCAAGAGCGCATCGGCATGGCGGCGAGCGGTTCGGTGGATCGGGTGTTGCTCAGCTGGTGGAGCCGGTTGACGCAGCAGCGGTTCTGGTAATTCGAGGGCCCACCTTGTGGGCTGATGGCTCCAGCTTGCTCCCGCTGGGCTCTGTAGGAGCTGGCGAAGCCTGCGATCTTTTGATCTTTCGCTTGAGATTCAAGTGTCCTCGGAAAGATCGCAGCCTCGCTTCGCTCGGCAGCTCCTACACGCAGGCCATCGCGAGCAAGCTCCCACAGTGGATCTGAGGTTGAACGAGACAAAAAAAGCCCTGGACCGGTCACCCGGTCCAGGGCTTTTTCATGCATCAGGTTTCAGCGACGACGGAACAGCGGCAGCGGCTCGTCAGTGGCGGCCTGATAAGTCACCGAGAAATCCTTGAGGCTTTCAAGGGCTTCATATGGATCTTTGTCGGCACGCAGGGCAAAGGCGTCGAAGCCGCAGCGGCGCATGTAGAACAACTGGTCGCGCAGCACGTCGCCAATCGCTCGCAGTTCACCCTTGAAGCCATAGCGTTCACGCAGCAGGCGGGCGTTGGAATAGCTGCGCCCATCGGTGAAGGCCGGGAAGTTCAGGGCGATGACTTGCAACTGGTTGGCGTCGTCACCGATTTCTTCCGCTTCCTCGTCGGCGTCCAGCCACACCCCCAGGCCGCCGTCGCGGGCCTTGAGGGCGTGGGCATGATCGCGCCACAGGGCCAGGGGCACGATCAGGTCGTCGCAGTTGGAAATGCCATCGAGCGTCGCGTCCTTGGGCAACAGGTGCCAGGTTTCGTCGATGACTTCGTTGTTCTTAATGATTCGCTGCATAGACGCGTTCCTTGAAGAGGTCGATGCCGATACGTTGATAAGTGTCGATGAAACGCTCGTCTTCGGTACGTTGTTCGATGTACACGTCGATCAGCTTCTCGATCACATCCGGCATGTCATCCTGGGCAAACGACGGGCCGAGAATCTTGCCCAGGCTGGCGTCGCGGCTGCCGCTGCCACCGAGGGAGACCTGGTAGAACTCTTCGCCTTTCTTGTCCACGCCGAGGATGCCGATGTGGCCGACGTGGTGGTGACCACAGGCGTTCATGCAACCGGAAATGTTCAGGTCCAGCTCGCCGATGTCGAACAGGTAGTCCAGGTCGTCGAAGCGGCGCTGGATCGATTCGGCGATCGGGATCGACTTGGCGTTCGCCAAGGAGCAGAAATCACCGCCCGGGCAGCAGATGATGTCGGTCAGCAGGCCGATGTTCGGGGTGGCGAAACCTTGTTCGCGCAACTCGCCCCACAGGGTGAACAATTGGCTCTGTTCAACGTCCGCCAGGATGATGTTCTGCTCGTGGGACGTGCGCAGCTGGCCGAAGCTGTAGCGCTCGGCCAGGTCGGCGACGGCGTCCAGTTGCTTGTCGGTGATGTCGCCGGGCGCAACGCCGGTCGGTTTCAGCGACAGGGTCACGGCGACATAGCCGGGCTTCTTGTGGGCCAGGGTGTTACGGGTGCGCCAGCGGGCGAAACCCGGGTGCTCCTTGTCGAGGGCGGCCAGCTCGGCGTCCTGGTTGTCCAGGGCCTTATAGGCCGGGTCGACGAAGTGCTTGGCGACGCGATGCACTTCGGCTTCGGTCAGGGTGGTCTGGCCGCCGCGCAGGTGGACCATTTCGGCCTCGACCTTTTCGGCGAACACTTCAGGCGTGAGCGCCTTGACCAGGATCTTGATCCGCGCCTTGTACTTGTTGTCTCGACGGCCGTAGCGGTTGTACACCCGCAGGATGGCGTCGAGGTAGCTCAGCAGGTCCTGCCACGGCAAGAACTCGTTGATGAATGCGCCAACCACCGGGGTACGTCCCAGGCCGCCACCCACCAGCACACGGAAGCCCAGCTCGCCGGCGGCGTTGTAGACCGCTTCCAGGCCGATGTCATGGACTTCGATGGCCGCGCGGTCCGAGCTCGAGCCGTTGATGGCGATCTTGAACTTGCGTGGCAGGTAGGCGAATTCCGGGTGGAACGTGGTCCATTGGCGAACGATTTCGCACCAGGGACGTGGATCGATCAACTCATCGGCCGCGACGCCGGCGAACTGGTCGGTGGTGACGTTGCGCAGGCAGTTGCCGCTGGTCTGGATCGCGTGCATCTGCACGGTGGCCAGTTCGGCCAGGATCTCAGGCACATCTTCCAGGGCCGGCCAGTTGTACTGGACGTTCTGCCGGGTACTGATGTGGGCGTAGCCCTTGTCATAGTCGCGGGCAATCTGGGCCAGCTTGCGCACCTGGCGCGAGGTCAGCTGGCCATAGGGCACCGCCACGCGCAGCATCGGCGCGAAGCGTTGGATATACAGGCCATTCTGCAAGCGCAGAGGGCGGAATTCTTCTTCGCTCAGCTCGCCTGCCAGATAGCGTCGGGTCTGATCACGGAACTGCTTGACGCGGTCCTCGATGATCCGCTGATCGTACTCGTCATATACGTACATATAAGTCTCGTTCTCAGGCTTGGGCCGATCAGAAACAGCTGCAGGTTGGCTCGCTGAAATCGGGTTCTGCCTCGGCAATTCTGCGCGCACGGCCGCGCACTCCTACAGGAGCCGGTGCAAGATACCTGTTTTGAGTTATGCGCAAAAGTGATGTTTGAGTATATGTAAAGAACCAAATCGACTAATGAGATTGATTATTGCCTAACCCACATTTGTCGTGCGGGCAATCATCGTCTTAACTGTGGTCGAGTCCCTATGCAATCACCTACAAAACCGACAAGAGGCGATGCAATGAGCAATCCGACCAAAGCAAGGAAAAGCGACAGTACCGTTGATGCCTGGGCCATTTTGTTCTTGATTATCCTGGTGGTGGGCACGGCGGTGTTCTGGGTCAGTCACCAATAATTTCCCATCAGCCACATAAGCAACTGTGGGAGCGAGCTTGCTCGCGATAGCGGTGAGTCAGTCAACATCAGAATCGACTGAACCACCGCTATCGCGAGCAAGCTCGCTCCCACAGGGGCATCTGTTGTTCTGGGCGTTACAACCCCGCCAGATGCACCACCAGCTTGACGATGCCAAACAGCGTCAACGCGAAGATCACCGTGAACACGATCCCCAATATCACGAAGTGACTCGGCTTGCCATGGGTGAAGTCCCGGGCGCGGTTCTTCCCGCTCTGCACGCCGAAAGCGGCGGCGAGCACGCTGTGCATCATCTGTAAGAGCGTCGGCGGTTTGTTGTCGACTGGATCGTCCATAAATCCCTCGTCTGCCATGGGTTTGGAACAAGCATAGACAAAAGATCGCAGCCTGCGGCAGCTCCTTGTATCTCGACTATCGCTCCGTCAGGAGCGATAGTTCTCGACTGATCATCGAGGGAGGGACTTGGAAGCCGCGCAGCTCCTTAGGCTTTTTGCCTGTGATGTAGATCGTGCTCCAGCCCTCCACACTCACTCGTACAGTTCGCACGGTATCTTGGGCCCGCCTCCGGCTAGAGCCCGCATTCGCAAGGTTGGACCGAGTGACGTGATGATCGCAAAAGGGAACAAGTGGAGAAACGATCATGTCTGGTTTCGTTGGCGTCGACGTTGCAAAGAACACTTTTGATATCGCTACACACCTGCCCAACGGCAAGCACAAAACCAAGGCCAAGCTGGCCAACAATCCAAAAGGTTTTAAAGAGTTTGAGGCTTGGCTAGACACAAACGTCGAGCGTTCGGCCCTGATCGTGATGGAAGCCACCAGCGTCTACCACTTGGAGCTCGCCGAGTTCGTTTACAACAAAGGCTTCCGAATCTGCGTCGTGAACCCGGCTACGACCAAAGCGTACGCTGACAGCGAGCTGCGCCGCATCAAGACCGATAAAAGCGATGCCAAACTCATCGCCGACTTCGCCCGGGAAAAGGATCAGAAGCTTCAGCCATGGGCACCTGAGCCACTGAAGTATCGCCAGTTGAAAGCTATGGTGCGCCGCCTGGATGACCTTCAGGAAATGGAACAAATGGAGCTTAATCGTCTGGACGTGTCTGACGAAAAGGTCAAAGACTCGATCAACTCCGTTCTGCGCCATATCGAAAAAGAGATCGTTGAAACACATAAGGCGATCAAAAAGCACATCGATGACGACCCGGATATGCGTCAGATGCGGGATCTGATCGTAACCATCGACGGTATCGGACAAAAAACGCTTGAGCGATTGCTAGCCGAACTGGGCGACTTGCGCAAATACAGCGATCCTCGCCAATTGGTCGCCGCTGCGGGGCTGAATCCCAAGCTGCAAGAATCAGGAAAGCTTAAAGGTCATACCCTAATTTCGAGAATCGGGTCAGCACGGCTTCGTGCAGGCCTTTACATGCCTGGCATGGTGGCGCTGAAACACAATAAGGCGATCATGGCGATGAAAGAACGCCTGGAGGCCAACGGCAAGGCCCCCAAACAAATCATCTGCGCGGCAATGCGCAAACTGCTGCACTTCGTTTACGGAGTGCTCAAGTCAGGACTGCCATATGACCCGAAACTTGCGCTTGCCCGGTGAGACTTAAGACGGTATCTACAGGGTTGGTGGGTTCCTGTAGGAGCTGGCGAAGCCTGCGATCTTTTTTACAGCAAATGACGCTTAGTTGTCGTAACCCAGATTCGGCGCCAACCAACGCTCGGTCACGCTCAAATCCTGGCCCTTGCGCGCGGTGTAGCTCTGCACCTGATCCTTGTCGATCTTGCCCACGGCAAAATACTGCGCCTGGGGATGGGCGAAGTACCAGCCGCTGACCGCCGCTGCCGGGAACATCGCGTAGTGCTCGGTAAGGAACACGCCGCTGCGCCCGGCCTTCATTTCGCTGGCCTCGGGATCGAGCAGGCGGAACAAGGTGGCTTTCTCGGTGTGATCCGGGCAGGCCGGGTAGCCAGGGGCAGGGCGGATGCCGGTGTATTGCTCCTTGATCAGCGCCTCGTTGTCCAGGCGCTCGTCCTTGGCGTAACCCCAATGCTCCTTGCGCACCTGCTGGTGCAGCCACTCGGCGCAGGCTTCGGCCAAGCGGTCGGCCAGGGCCTTGACCATGATCGAGTTGTAGTCGTCGCCAGCTTCTTGATAAGCCTTGGCGACTTCTTCGGCGCCGATGCCGGCGGTGGTGATGAAGCCGCCGACGTAATCGGTGATGCCGCTGTCCTTCGGCGCGACGAAGTCGGCCAGGGAGAAGTTCGGCTTGCCGTCGGTCTTGATGATCTGCTGGCGCAGGTGATGAAGGCGCGCCAGTGGCTTGCCATCGTCGCCATAGACTTCCAGGTCGTCGTCATGCACCTGGTTGGCCGGCCAGAAGCCGAACACGGCGCGAGCGCTGATGAGCTTTTCGTCGATCAGCTTGCGCAGCATCGCCCGGGCATCGGCGTACAGCGCGGTGGCCGCTTCGCCGACGACTTCGTCGGTGAGGATGCGCGGGTATTTGCCGGCCAGGTCCCAGGAAATAAAGAACGGCGTCCAGTCGATGTACTCGGCGAGGACGTTCAAGTCGATGTCGTCCAGCACCCGCGCGCCGGTGAAGGTCGGCTTGACCGGCTGGTAGCTGCTCCAGTCGAACTGCGGCTTCTTCGCCACGGCCGCCGGGTAGCTCAGGCGTTCGGTGCGGGCGCTGCGGTTGGAGGTGCGTTCGCGCACATCGATGTAGTCCTGGCGGGTTTTCTCGACGAACGCCGGCTTCAGCTCTTTGGACAACAGTTGGGTTGCCACGCCCACGGCGCGCGAAGCGTCGGTGACGTAGATCACCGCGTCGTTGCTGTACTTGGGCTCGATCTTCACCGCCGTGTGGGCCTTGGAGGTGGTGGCGCCACCAATCATCAGCGGCAGGTGGAAGTCCTGGCGCTGCATCTCCCGCGCCACGTGCACCATTTCGTCCAGGGACGGGGTGATCAGGCCGGACAGGCCGATGATGTCGCACTTCTGTTCCTTGGCCACCTGGAGGATTTTCTCCGCTGGCACCATCACGCCCAAGTCGACGATGTCATAGCCGTTGCACCCCAACACGACGCCGACGATGTTCTTGCCGATGTCATGCACGTCGCCCTTGACCGTGGCCATGAGGATCTTGCCCTTGGCTTCCGGCTTGTCGCCTTTTTCCGCCTCGATGAACGGGATCAGGTGGGCCACGGCCTGCTTCATCACGCGGGCGGACTTGACCACTTGGGGCAGGAACATCTTGCCGGCGCCAAACAGGTCGCCAACGATGTTCATGCCGGCCATCAGCGGGCCTTCGATGACCTCGATCGGCCGGGCGAACGACAGCCGCGACTCCTCGGTGTCTTCGACGATGTGGGTGGTGATGCCCTTGACCAGCGCATGCTCCAGGCGCTTGTTCACTTCCCAGCCGCGCCATTCCTCGGTTTCCGCTTCCTTGACGCTGCCGTCGCCCTTGTACTTGTCGGCGATGGCGAGCAGGGCGTCGGTGCCTTCGGGGGTGCGGTTGAGGATCACGTCTTCCACCGCGTCGCGCAGTTCCACCGGGATCTGGTCGTAGATCTCCAGTTGGCCGGCGTTGACGATGCCCATGGTCAGGCCCGCGCGGATTGCATACAGCAGGAACACCGAGTGGATCGCCTCGCGCACCGGGTTGTTGCCACGGAACGAGAAGGACACGTTGGACACGCCGCCGGAGGTCAGCGCGTAGGGCAGTTCGTCGCGGATGTAGGCGCAGGCGTTGATGAAGTCCACGGCATAGTTGTTGTGCTCTTCGATGCCGGTGGCGACGGCGAAGATGTTCGGGTCGAAGATGATGTCTTCCGGCGGGAAGCCGACTTCGTTGACCAGGATGTCGTAGGAGCGCTTGCAGATTTCCTTCTTGCGCGCCTCGGTGTCGGCCTGGCCGGCTTCGTCGAAGGCCATCACCACCACCGCAGCGCCGTAGCGCTTGCACAGCTTGGCGTGATGGATGAACTGCTCGACGCCTTCCTTCATGCTGATGGAGTTGACGATGCCCTTGCCCTGGATGCACTTGAGGCCCGCTTCGATCACTTCCCACTTGGAGGAGTCGATCATGATCGGCACGCGAGAGATGTCCGGCTCGCCGGCAATCAGATTGAGGAAGGTCACCATGGCCTTCTTCGAATCGAGCATGCCCTCGTCCATGTTGATGTCGATCACCTGGGCGCCGGCCTCGACTTGTTGCAGGGCAACTTCCAAGGCTTCAGTGTAGTTGTCCTCGCGGATCAGCCGGGCGAACTTGGCGGAGCCGGTGATGTTGGTCCGCTCGCCGACGTTGACGAACAGCGAGCTGCGGTCGATGGTGAATGGTTCCAGGCCCGACAGGCGGCACGCCCGGGGAATTTCCGGAATCTGCCGCGGCGCATAGCCGGCCACGGCCTTGGCGATGGCTTCGATGTGCGCCGGGGTGGTCCCGCAGCAGCCGCCGACGATGTTCAGGAAACCGCTCTGGGCGAATTCTTCGATGACCTTGGCGGTGTCCGCCGGCAATTCATCGTATTCACCGAATTCGTTGGGCAGGCCGGCGTTCGGGTGGGCCGATACGTGGGTGCTGGCCTTGTTCGAGAGTTCTTCCAGGTACGGACGCAATTCGCTGGCGCCGAGGGCGCAGTTCAGGCCGACCGAGATCGGCTTGGCGTGGGCCACCGAGTTCCAGAAGGCTTCGGTGGTCTGGCCGGAGAGGGTACGGCCGGAGGCGTCGGTGATGGTGCCGGAAATCATGATCGGCAGCTCGACGCCCAGTTCTTCGTAGACGCTTTGCACGGCGAAAATCGCCGCCTTGGCGTTCAGCGTGTCGAAGATGGTCTCGATCAGGATCAGGTCCGCGCCGCCTTCGATCAGGCCCTTGGTGGCCTCGGTGTAGTTTTCCACCAGCTCATCGAAGGTCACGTTGCGGTAGCCGGGGTTGTTCACGTCCGGTGACAGCGAGCAGGTGCGGCTGGTCGGGCCGAGCACGCCGGCGACGAAGCGCGGCTTGTCCGGGGTTTCCAGGGTCTTGGCGTCGGCCACTTTGCGGGCCAGGCGTGCGCCTTCCAGGTTCAGCTCGTAGGCCAGGCCCTGCATGCCGTAGTCAGCCTGGGACACCTGGGTGGCGTTGAAAGTGTTGGTTTCGAGGATGTCGGCGCCGGCATCCAGGTAGGCCTTCTCAATGGCACCGATGACGTCGGGGCGAGTCAGCACGAGCAAATCGTTGTTGCCCTTGACGTCGCTTGGCCAGTCGGCGAAGCGTTTGCCACGGTAGTCCTGTTCTTCAAGCTTGTAGCTCTGGATCATCGTGCCCATGCCGCCGTCGAGGATCAGGATGCGTTCCTTGAGGGCTTGCTGGAGAAGATAAAGGCGAGCGCTGCGATCGGACATAGGACTACCTGGAAATAAAGACCATTACGAAGGCTGGAATGATAGCAAACCTGTGCAGGATTTGAGCATGGTGGGCTTTTGCATGAATATCGCTCATGTTTGCAAGGGGATGCTGGCCCGGTAGAATCGCCGGATTATCTCTTAGGGACCCGAGACATGCCGTACCGCGTCTTATTCGGCAGTCTGTTGCTGCTGTTTTCTTTTACCGCAGCCGCCGGGAATCCCACTCCGGCAATTTCCTATACCCGCGACATCCAGCCGATCTTCACGGAGAAGTGCGTGGCCTGCCATGCCTGCTACGACTCCGCCTGCCAGTTGAACCTTGGCAGTGGCGAGGGCGCGCTTCGGGGGGCGAGCAAAGTGCCGGTCTACGACGGCGAGCGCCGCCAGGCCGCCGACCCGACCCGCTTGTTCTATGACGCCTCCGGCCAGCGAGCCTGGCAGCGCAAGGGCTTTTATTCGGTGATCGATGCCCAGGGCAGCCAGGCCGCATTGATGGCTCGCATGCTGGAGCTCGGACACCGCACGCCCTTGCAGCCCAACGCCAAATTGCCGGAAGACATCGTGCTGGGCTTGAGTCGCGACAACAGTTGCCCGATGCCGGAGCAATTCAACGAATATGCGGCCACTCACCCCAAGGAAGGCATGCCCCTGGCAGTCACTGGCCTGACTGACCCGCAGTACCAGACGCTCCAGCGCTGGCTGGCCGCGGGCGCGCCTATTGACCAGCAGGCCTTGGCGCCAAGCGCTGCCGAAGCCTTGCAAGTGGTGCAATGGGAAAACCTGCTCAATGCGCCCGGCGCACGGGAAAGCCTGGTGGGGCGTTGGCTGTTCGAGCACTGGTTCCTGGCGCATGTCTATTTCAAGGGCGGCGAACCAGGGCATTTTTTCCAATGGGTGCGTTCGCGCACGCCCACTGGCCAGCCGATCGACCTGATCAACACCCGCCGTCCCAACGACGACCCCGGCACCCGCATTTATTACCGGCTCTGGCCGGTGCAAGGGGTGATCGTTCATAAGACCCACATTACCTACGGCTTGAGCGCGGCGAAAATGGCGCGAATCAAGAGCCTGTTCTACAGCGGCAACTGGCAGGTCAGCGCATTGCCGGGTTATGGACCGGAGCGCCGGGCGAATCCGTTTTTCACGTTCGAAGCGATCCCGGCCCAGGCCCGCTACCAGTTCATGCTCGATAACGCCGAGTACTTTGTGCGTACCTTTATCCGCGGTCCCGTGTGCCGTGGCCAGATCGCCACGGACGTGATTCGCGACAACTTCTGGGCGCTGTTCCAGGCCCCCGAGCATGACCTCTACATCACCGATCCGAACTATCGCGGCCAGGCCACGCCGCTGCTGGCGATGCCGGGGCAGAACGATGACGTAGGCAGCGTCGTCAGCCTGTGGCTCGACTATCGGGACAAGCGCAACGAATACGAAGCCCTGCGTCGCGACAGTTACGCGCAGCTGCCGGCGCCGAGCTGGTCGACGCTGTGGGCCGGTAATGACAACGCGCTGTTAAGTATCTTCCGGCATTTCGACAGTGCCTCGGTCACCAAAGGGTTGATCGGGGAGGTGCCGCAGACGATGTGGCTGTTTGACTTCCCGCTGCTGGAGCGTACCTATTATCAGTTGGCGGTGAATTTCGATGTATTCGGCAACGTCTCCCACCAGGCCCAGACCCGGCTGTACTTCGACCTGATCCGCAACGGCGCGGAGCAGAACTTCCTGCGCCTGATGCCGGCCGATTCCCGTGAGGCCTACCTCGACGACTGGTACCAGGCCGGCGGCAAATTCAAGATGTGGCTCGACTACGAGGCCATCGACGATGACAAGTCGACGGCGCTCAAGCTCGACGAGGACGATCCGAAAGCTGACTTCGCCCAGCAGTTGCTGGCCCGCTATGGCGAGCTGAATGCCCGTCCCGATCCCATCAACCGCTGCGAAGGCGCCTACTGTTCGCGGCCGAATATCGACCCGGCGCTGCAAAACGCCGAGCAGGCCCTCAGCCGCCTGGTGTCGCGCCCGGCGGCGGGGCTGAAGGTGATCGATCAGTTGCCGGAAGCGACGATGCTGCGTATCGAAACGGCTGGCGGTCGCCGTGAGGTCTATAGCCTGCTGCGCAACCGCGCCCACAGCAACGTGGCGTTCCTGCTGGGCGAAGAAAGCCGTTACCAGCCGGGCCTGGACACGCTGACGGTCTACCCGGGCGTGCTCAGCAGCTACCCCAATTTCATCTTCAACATACCCGCCGGGCAGGTGCCGGCGTTCGTCGATGCCATGGAAAGCGCGCCGGATGCGGCGGCGTTCGAGCGGATTGTCGAGCGCTGGGGGATTCGGCGCAGTCACCCGCAGTTCTGGCAGTATTTCCACGACCTGAGCCGATACATTCAAGAGACCGACCCCATGGAAGCGGGCGTGCTGGACATGAATCGCTACCAGAATCTGTGAGCGAAGCGCTCGGCGATGCACCCTTGCATCGCCGGGTCCTTTCCTGACAAAAATACTGGGACTTTGTCCGGCGCGATGATTGGCGTAAACTGCCGGCAAGCCTGCGAGGAGTTTCCATGACCGCCATTACCATTACCGATGCCGCCCACGATTACCTGGCTGACCTGCTGTCCAAGCAGAACACCCCAGGTATCGGGATCCGCATCTTCATCACCCAGCCCGGCACCCAGTATGCTGAAACCTGCATTGCCTACTGCAAGCCGGGAGAAGAAAAACCCGAAGACACCGCGCTGGGGCTCAAGAGCTTCACCGCGTACATCGACTCGTTCAGCGAAGCTTTCCTGGACGATGCGGTGGTCGACTACGCCACCGACCGCATGGGCGGCCAGCTGACCATCAAGGCGCCGAACGCGAAAGTGCCGATGGTCAACGCCGACAGTCCGGTCAACGAGCGCATCAACTATTACCTGCAAACCGAAATCAACCCGGGGCTGGCCAGCCACGGCGGCCAGGTGTCGCTGATCGACGTGGTGGAAGATGGCATCGCCGTGCTCCAGTTCGGCGGCGGCTGCCAGGGCTGCGGCCAGGCCGACGTGACCTTGAAGGAAGGCATCGAGCGCACGTTGCTCGAGCGCATCCCGGAACTCAAGGGCGTGCGCGACGTGACCGACCACACGCAGAAAGAAAACGCCTACTACTGATAGGTGTTCGCTGCGCGCAAAACACTGTGGCGAGGGAGCTTGCTCCCGCTCGATTGCGTAGCAATCGCAAGGCAACCCCGCGTTCTCCGTGATGGACGCGTGAGTCGCCGGGGGACCGCTTCGCGGTCCAGCGGGAGCAAGCTCCCTCGCCACAAAAGCTTCTGCGATCAGTTCGTGTCCTGTGGGCTCCGGGCAGTGATCGCGATTCCCGTCGGCACCGCTAATCAATGTGGGCAGTGATCGCGATTCCCGTTGGCACCGCTAATCAATGTGGGAGCGGGTTTACCCGCGAAGGGGCCGGCCCATCCAGCATCATCGCTGGCTGACCCACCGCTTTCGCGAGCAAGCTCGCTCCCACAAGGGATCCGGGCAGTGATCGCGATTCCCGTTGGCACCGCTAATCAATGTGGGAGCGAGCCTGCTCGCGAAGGGGCCAACTCATCCAGCACCATCACCGGCTGACCCACCGCTTTCGCGAGCAAGCTCGCTCCCACAAGGGATCCGGGCAGTGATCGCGATTCCCGTTGGCACCGCTAATCAATGTGGGAGCGGGTTTACCCGCGAAGGGGCCGGCCCATCCAGCATCATCGCTGGCTGACCCACCGCTTTCGCGAGCAGGCTCGCTCCCACAAGGGCTCCGGGCAGTGATCGCGATTCCCGTTGGCACCGCTAATCAATGTGGGAGCGGGTTTACCCGCGAAGGGGCCGGCCCATCCAGCATCATCGCTGGCTGACCCACCGCTTTCGCGAGCAAGCTCGCTCCCACAAGGGATCCGGGGCTGCCGCCAGGTCAAGGTCTGTAGAGATGCGCATGCCCGGCGCGGTACAGCGATGATTCGCTGAACACATCATTGCCCAGCACGCGTCCCACCAGGATCAATGCCGTACGCCTGAAGCCCTTGGCCTGTACCTTCCCGGCGATGTCCTCCAGCGTCCCCACCACCCAATCCTGATCCGGCCACGTCGCCCGGTGAATCACCGCAATCGGACAATCCGCGCCGTAGTGGGGCAGGAGCTCGTCTACTATCTTTTCCAGATGGTTGACCCCCAAGTGAATCGACAGGGTCGCCCCGTGTTGTGCCAGGCTGACCAGCTCTTCCCCTGTGGGCATTGCGGTTTTGTCCGCGTAACGGGTCAGGATCACGCTCTGCGACACGTCCGGCAAGGTCAACTCGGCACCCAGCAGGGCGGCGCAGGCTGAGGTGGCGGTTACGCCGGGGATGATTTCGAAAGGAATGTCCAGCTCCCGCAGGCAGCGGATCTGCTCGCCGATGGCGCCATAAAGGCTCGGATCGCCGGAGTGCACCCGCGCCACGTCCTGGCCTTTGAGGTGGGCAGTCTTGATCAGATCAACAATCTGCTCCAGATGCAGCTCGGCACTGTTGATCACTTGTTCGGCGCAGTGGCCGTCCAGCACGGCTGCCGGCACCAGGGAGCCCGCGTAGATGATCACGGCGCAACTGCGAATCAGCCGCTGGCCCTTGACGGTGATCAGTTCCGGGTCGCCGGGACCGGCGCCGATGAAGAAGACGGTCATGACCGGTTTCCTGTTGAGTGGGGGGTGCATGAGCAGCGCTCATGATTCCAGCGGCGATTATCAAGCGTTACGAGGTAACCGCCAATGCTAGCGTGGCTTGTGCAGCCTTCTGGCGGGTAACCAGCAAGCTCGCGGGGGAGGTGCCCAATCGGTCGGCCAGGGCCAGGGCGGCGCTTTCGGCGATGCCGTGGCAGCCCGTACGCTCAAAGGCGATTTCGGACAGATGGCTGAGCCGTGTTTGATAGCCAGCCAGTTCCCCGGCACTGAAGCACGTCAGCGGTAACGACAATTGCCCGGCCAGTTCCAACAGCCCGGGTTCGTCACGCTTGAGATCGATGCTGGCCAATGCCCGCACGTGATCGAGCGCAATGCCATGGGCCTGCAAGGTCTGGTCAAGCAATGCCCGCAACGCACTGGCCGGGCAACCGCGCTGGCAGCCGAGGCCGACCACCAGGATCGGCCCGTTGCTCATGCGTCGTGGTGGGCCTGGGCGCCACGGCGAAACAGCCAGGCGCTGATCAGGCCCAAGGCGAGCCAGAATGCAACGTTGGTCAATTGCGAGGCGAGTTTGAATTCAGTTTCCAGCGCCTCGGGGGCCAGCATGGAATGCACGTCCGGCTGCGGTGCGCCGATGACATGGGGAATCAGCAAGGTCGCAAGGCCCAACACTTTCAACAGCCAATGCCGACCGAAGACCATCAGCGCGATGCCCACCGCCGTGGACGCTGCCGTGCCGATCCACCACATCTGCCGCTGGGCCAGATCCGCCGCTGCCGTGCCGGGCAATTCCGGTGGCAGGCCGAGGGTCGGTGCCAGGACGAAGGTGGCGTAGCCGGCCAGGCCCCAAAGCAATCCCTGGGATGTACGGGTCGGCGTGCGCAAGGTGTACAGGCCCGCCAGCATCAGCGCGAAACCCACCGCGACGACAAGGTTGCCGCCCGTCGTGGACAGCACGCGCTGCCAGCCGTCTTCCGGCTCCCAGGCTTCGGCGTCATGGGTATGTGCAGCCCCTGCGGCATGTTCATGGACCTCGGTCGCCGGCGCCTTCTCGAAGGTTTCCGCCTGGAGGATCAGCGGCGATACCCAGAGACTTTGCAGCAGGGTCAACAGCAGGGCGGCCAGGAGCCCGCTGAAACCAGCGGTTTGCGCGATACGCTTGATCATGTCGGCAGCACTCAGTGGCACGGGAACGCGGCGCTATGACGTGTGTCATGGGCTGCGTTGTGCACCGCTTCGATGTGGGAGAAACCGGCGAAATAGACCAGGCCCGCGCCGAGGATCGAGGCGAGGACCGCCGCGCCCAGTCGCTGGCTCAGGGTGACGGTGGTGCTGGTGGTGCGGGCGGTGCTGCTGATGGTCGACATGGCGCTTCCCTCTGGTCTGTCAGCGGGCGGATCGAGCGCAATGAAAACCCAGGCGAAGGCTCGCCGGGATTCGAACAGCGCCCGCCCACCGCGGGTTTGTTGAAAATGAGTCATGGGCCGGTCTCCGGGCTCACGAGGGACAGGGCCTGAGCCGTGCCTGAAAGCGTCACCTTCCCATGCGCATGCACAGTGGATTCGACGCTTCGCTCGCTTACCGTTGCGGGGGCAGCACCGGACTGACGTGGCCTTGAAGTAAAGCACACGATTCACCGGTTTCCCGTTTCACCCTGTGAAGGGCACCCAAACTGGCGCACAGGAGACCATGGGCGAGGGCGGGGCGTCAATTGAACACGCCGGGAATATATTTCATCGTCGTCCTGCAAAAAGCCTCAAGCCCAGCCGATAACGGGGTAGGCGTACACACAATTATCCCAATCGATACGCTGGCGGCATGGACGCTCGACCCACCACCGAGGTCTTCCCATGTCCCTACGTAGCTTGAACATCGCCCCCCGAGCCTTTCTCGGCTTTGCCGTCATTGCGCTATTGGTCGTTGTGCTCGGCGTGTTCGCCGCCAATCGCATGTCCGTCATTCGCCAGGCTTCGTTGGACATGGAGCAGACCCAGGTCCCCAGCGTTGGCTATCTCGCCAATGTGATGGAAAACGTACTGCGCATGCGTATCCTCTCGTTTCGCATATTGGTGAACCGTGACCCGGCCAGCCTGAAAGAGGCCGAGGTTCGCATTGGCGTGCTGGTGGAAAAGCTGCACAAGGCCAACAACAGCTATGCGGCGTTGCCGGCTACTGCGGAAGAAACCGAACTGTACAAAACCTTTTCCGCAACGCTTGAAAAATACCTACAGGCCCAGCAGGAAATGCTGGAGCTGTCGCGTCAGGACAAAATCGATCAACTGCGTACCCACATCAATACACGGATCAAGGAAGGCACCGACCTGATGGGTGAGCAACTCAACAAGCTCATCGCGATCAACGTAACCGGCGCCGGCGAAGCATCGGCCAAGGCCGGCGAGCACTACGACAGCGCAATCACAGGCATCATCATCGTCTCGGTCATCGCCGCGCTCGCCACCGTGGTACTGGCCCTTTTGCTGACTCGCAGCATCGTCACCCCCCTGAACCGGGCCCTCGAAGCGGCCCGGACCATCGCCGGAGGCAATCTGGTCACAGTTATCGACGACGATGGCAAGGACGAACCCGCCCGGTTGCTCCAGGCGCTCGCAGCGATGCAGGGCAGCCTGCGCCAGACCATCGAGCAGATCGCCGGCTCCGCCACCCAGCTGGGCGCCGCCGCCGAAGAGCTGAGCGCCGTCACCCAGGAATCTTCCCGGGGATTGCAACAACAGCACAATGAAATCGAGCAGGCGGCCACCGCCGTCAATGAGATGACCGCCGCCGTCGAAGAAGTCGCCCGCAACGCCGTGTCGACTTCCGAGGCGTCGAACCAGTCGACCCAGGCCGCCCATGAGGGCCGTACACGGGTGGTGGAAACCGTCGACGCGATCCAGACCATGACCCACGATGTGCAAGCCACCGCCTCGATGATCGAGGGCTTGGCAGTCCAGGGCCGCGACATTGGCAAGGTGCTGGACGTGATCCGCGCCATCGCCGAACAGACCAACCTGCTGGCCCTCAACGCGGCCATCGAAGCCGCCCGCGCCGGGGAGGCCGGACGCGGTTTCGCGGTGGTGGCCGACGAAGTCCGGGCCTTGGCCCATCGCACCGCACAATCGACCCAGGAAATCGAAAAAATGGTCGCGGGCATCCAGAACGGCACCGGCCAAGCCGTGCAGTCTATGCAGCAAAGCAACCAGCGCACCCAGAGCACCCTGGAACTGGCCCGGGCCGCTGGCGTGGCGCTGGAGCAAATCACTCAGTCAATCCACCAGATCAACGAGCGCAACCTGGTCATTGCCAGCGCCTCCGAAGAACAGGCCCAAGTCTCTCGCGAAGTGGATCGCAACCTGATGAACATCCGCGACCTGGCGACCCAGTCCGCCAGCGGCGCGCAACAGACCAGCGACGCCACCCATGAACTGTCGCGCCTGGCGGTGGGGTTGAATGCGGCGGTGGCGCGTTTTGTGATTTGAGATAGGGTTGAGGCTGGACACCGCGCTCACAGGAGATTCCATGCGCTTTTCAGCCTTGACCCAACGCATCGCCGGTGACGGCGCCGCCGCCTGGGAAATCCATGACCGGGCGCTGGCCATGCGCGAGGAGGGCAGGGAAATCCTCTTGCTCTCGGTGGGCGATCCGGATTTCGACACGCCGCCCGCCATCGTCGAGGCCGCTGTCGCCAGCTTGCGGGCCGGCGATACCCACTACTCGGATACGCGAGGCTTGCACTCGTTGCGCGCCAGCATCGCCCGGCGGCATCAACAGCGCTGCGGCCAGCCGGTGGGCGCCGGGCACGTCACGGTGCTGCCCGGTGCGCAATGTGCCGTCTATGCGGTCGCGCAATGCCTGCTCGATCCCGGCGACGAAGTGATCGTCGCCGAGCCGATGTACGTCACCTACGAAGCGGTCTTCGGCGCCTGCGGAGCGAAAGTCGTGCCGGTGCCGGTGAGTCCCGAAAACGGCTTCCGCGTCCAGTCGAACGACGTCGCCCGGCTGATCACCCCACGCACCCGCGCCATGCTCCTCAACAGCCCGAACAACCCCTCCGGCGCCAGCCTGCCGTTGTCCACTTGGCAGGCCTTGGCGCATCTGTGCATCGAGCATGACCTGTGGTTGATCAGCGACGAGGTCTACAGCGACCTGCTCTACGAAGGCGAGCACATCAGCCCGGCCGGCCTGCCGGGAATGGCCGAGCGCACCGTGACCCTCAACAGTTTGTCCAAGTCCCACGCCATGACCGGCTGGCGAATCGGCTGGGCGATCGGCCCCGAACCCTTGGCCCAGCACTTGGCGAACCTGTCGCTGTGCATGCTGTTCGGCTTGCCGGACTTCGTCCAGCGCGCCGCCCAGGTTGCCCTTGAACGAGATCTGCCGGAAGTGGCGCAGATGCGCGAGGAGTATCGCCAACGCCGGGACTTGGTCTGTGCGCTGCTGGAGGGTTGCCCATGCCTCAAGCCTGTGCGGCCCGATGGTGGCATGTTTGTGATGGTTGACGTACGCGAGACGGGTCTGGGTGCCCAGGCGTTTGCCGAACGGCTGCTCGACGGGTATGGCGTGTCGGTACTGGCGGGGGAGGCGTTTGGACAGAGTGCGGCGGGGCATATTCGGATCGGGCTGGTGGTGGGACGGGGGGAGCTGGCGCAGGCGTGTCAACGGATTGTCCTATGTGCAACACGATCATTGCGAGATGCCTGAGGCTTCCGTGGTTTGTAGGTGTGGTGAAAAATCTGAAAAACATGTCGCTCGCGATAGGTAGGCGGTGTGTGAAATTGTGTAAGGGTTTTGCTCATGGCCGGGTGAGGGCGTATATCCTTGGCGGCTTGAGATTTCCGGACCCACCCATGCCCAACATCCTCCTCGTCGAAGACGACGCCGCCCTTTGCGAACTGATCGCCAGCTACCTGGAGCGCAACGGCTATCAAGTCAGCGTGCTCAACCGCGGCGATCACGTGCGTGAACGGGCGCGGGCCAATCCGCCGGACCTGGTGATTCTCGACCTGATGCTGCCCGGGCTGGACGGCTTGCAGGTCTGCCGCCTGCTGCGGGCCGATTCGGCGACCCTGCCGATCCTGATGCTTACGGCGCGCGATGACAGCCATGATCAGGTCCTGGGCCTGGAGATGGGCGCCGATGACTACGTCACCAAGCCCTGCGAGCCTCGGGTATTGTTGGCCCGGGTCCGTACCTTGCTGCGGCGCAGCAGCTTGACCGAGCCGCAGACCGTCAATGACCGCATTGTCATGGGCAACCTGTGCATCGATCTGTCCGAGCGCACGGTGACCTGGCGCGGCGAAGGGGTGGAATTGTCCAGCGGCGAGTACAACCTGTTGGTGGTGCTGGCCCGTCATTCTGGCGAGGTTTTGAGCCGCGACCAGATCCTGCAGCGCCTACGGGGTATCGAGTTCAACGGCACCGATCGCTCGGTGGACGTGGCCATTTCCAAGTTGCGGCGCAAGTTCGACGACAACGCCGGCGAAGCGCGCAAGATCAAGACCGTGTGGGGCAAGGGCTATCTGTTCAGCCGTTCCGAGTGGGAATGCTGACCGATGTGGAAGCTGCTGATTCGCCTCTATCTCGTCACCATCGTCTCCTACAGCGCGGCGATCTACCTGATGCCGGAACTGGTGATCCGTCTGTTCCATGAGCGTTTCCAGGCGTACAACCTCGACTATTCCCGTGGCCTGCAGACCTTGATCGTCAAGCAGTTCCGCGCCGTCCCCCGCGAGCAATGGCCGGCGCTGGCGGCGCAGATGGACAAGGAATTCGAGCCGTTGCGCATCGAGCTGGCGGCCACCGAGGACGCTGGTTTCACCATGACCGAGCAAGCGCGCCTCAAGCGCGGTGACAATGTGGTGCGCATCGGCGATTGGGGCTGGCGAACCCTGGCGGCGGCGCCTTTGGACGAGCGCACGGCGGTGAAGATGGTGGTTCCGCCGGATCCGGCGGACGTCAGCTGGCTGTACTGGAGCATCAATGTGCTGATCGGCGCGACGATGCTGGCCTGCCTGCTGCTCTGGCTGCGGCCGCACTGGCGGGATCTGGAGCGGCTCAAGCGCACGGCCGAGCGTTTCGGCAAGGGGCATTTAAGTGAGCGTACCAAGATCGCGCCGCGTTCCAACATCGGCAGCCTGGCCCATGTGTTCGACACCATGGCCGGCGACATCGAAAACCTGCTGAACCAGCAGCGGGACTTGCTCAACGCCGTGTCACATGAACTGCGCACGCCGTTGACCCGGCTCGATTTTGGCCTTGCCCTGGCGTTGTCGGAGGAAATGCCGGCGGCCAGTCGCGAGCGCTTGCAGGGGTTGGTGGCCCACATACGCGAGTTGGATGAGCTGGTGCTGGAGTTGCTGTCCTACAGTCGTCTGCAAAATCCCGAGCGTTTGCCGGAGCGGGTCGAAGTGCCGCTGGATGAGTTCATCGACAGCATCCTTGGCAGCCTCGACGAAGACCTGGCCGCGCCGGAGGTGGTGATCGACGTGCTGCTGCACGGGGCGCTGGAGCGTTTTGTGCTGGACCCGCGCCTGACCGCCCGCGCGTTGCAGAACCTGCTGCGCAATGCCATGCGTTATTGCGATAAGCGCATCCAGGTTGGGGTGCTGGTCAGCGAGCAAGGCTGCGAAATCTGGGTCGACGACGACGGCATCGGTATTCCCGACAGCGAGCGCGAGCGTGTCTTCGAACCGTTCTACCGCCTGGACCGCAGCCGCGACCGCGCCACCGGCGGCTTCGGCCTCGGCCTGGCAATCAGCCGCCGCGCGCTGCAAGCCCAGGGCGGCACGCTGACCGTCGAGGCCTCGCCGCTGGGCGGGGCACGCTTCAGGTTGTGGCTGCCAACACCCTCCTGATGTAGGTCATATCGGGGCCGAGCCACCTGTAGGAGCTGACGAGTGCAACGAGGCTGCGATCTTGCCCCGGGCAATTGAGTCGCAAGCGAAAGATCAAGGGCAAAAGATCGTCCGAACGCGGCCCGAGCCTTCGGCAGCTCCTACGGGGGAGTGACCATTACCCAAACAACCCCGCCGCAATATTGATCGAAAACCCCAATATCGCCGTGTTGAACACGAACCCGATCAACGACTGCGCCAAGACAATCTTGCGCAACTGCCGCGTGGCAACGCCCACGTCCGAGGTCTGCACGGCCACGCCGATGGTGAAAGAGAAGTACAGGAAATCCCAATAATTGGGTGTGGTCAGCCCTTCGGCAAAACGCAGGGCCGGTTCCTTGCCGCTCCAGGTGTAATACAACCGGGCGTAGTGGACGCTGAAAATGACCCCGATCAGCAGCCATGAGCCGATCACGGTCAATGCAGTGACGCCGTAGTGCAGCAGTTTGCCAGCGGTTGCAAGGTCGCGGCTGCCGGCCAGTTCAAAAGTGATGGTCGCCAGGCTCGCCAGCGCCGCGATGCAGACCATCAGCAAAACCAATCCGGCGTTCTCGTCCTCCATCTCGGCGATACGCTTCACGTCCGGCGCCTTGGCCCGCACCGTCAGCCAGAACATCAGCAGCAGATACGTCCAGACACCGGTGTTCCAGCCGATCAGTATCTTGCCGACGATCGAGTCCGCCGGAACCGACAGGCCCGCTGCCAGGCCGATGACCGTGGCGAGGGAGAGTCGCGGATGAGTGCGGGTGAGGCGGGGCATGGGGGCTCACTGTGGCGTGGAAAGGCTCGGAGTATGAATCATCCGCTGGTTATGTCACTGGATTGAATCAGCCGTACGCCGGCCTCCTGCATGCGCCGTATTGCCGTCTCCATCGAACCGTCGATATCGATGCCCCGGCAGGCGTCGAGCACGACGATTGCGTTGAAGCCGGCCATTCGTGCATCCAGCGCCGAATACATCACGCAGAAGTCCAGGGCCAGCCCGACCATGTACACCGTATCGATGCCGCGCTCCTTGAGGTAGCCAGTCAGGCCGGTCGGGGTCTGGCGGTCGGCTTCCATGAAGGCCGAGTAGCTGTCGATGGCCGGGTTGCAGCCCTTGCGGATGATCAATTGGGCATGAGGCAAGTCAAGGTCAGGGTGGAGGGCTGCGCCCTGGGTATCCTGGACGCAGTGTTCGGGCCAGAGCTTTTGTTCGCCGTAAGGCAACTGGATAAGGTCGAAAGGTTGTTTGCCTTCGTGGCTGGAGGCGAACGAGGCATGCCCGGCGGGGTGCCAGTCCTGGGCGCAAACAACGTTCAGGAACGAGCGGCCGAGTCGGTTGACCAGTGGCACGATTTCGTCGCCGCCCGGCACCGCCAGTTGGCCGCCGGGGATGAAGTCGTTCTGGATGTCGATCACGACTAAAACGGTGGTTGTGGCCTTGGTATCCATAGGGGTCATGCCGGCTGCTCCTGATAATGATCTGTGGAGATTAGCCGAACCTGCGCGGGCTCAGGTTCTTCTTTGTCGTGGGCACCGCATCGCGAGCAAGCTCGCTCCCACATGGGCTCGGCCGAACCTCAGGTTTTCATACGTCCGTAGCCTCCTGTGGGAGCGAGCTTGCTCGCGATAGCGCCCTGTCAGTCGCCTGCCCCAGTGTCTTTCGTCGCAAACTTTCCAAGGATGATGGCTTTTTGATGTGCGGTTCGTGCACTCTCGTACCGATTGTGTACAATCGCCGCCTTTCAACCGGGCATGGATGCAGTACGGCCTTCAGGTCACGAGAAAAATCCATGCTCATCGGCAGTTATTCCCCCGCCCTTGTTTCGATTTCTTTATTTGTTGCGATCCTCGCTTCGTTTACCGCCCTGGACCTGACCGGGCGTATTGCCACGGCCCAGGGCCGCGCCAAGCATTTCTGGATGGCCGGTGGTGCGCTGGCGATGGGCGTGGGCATCTGGTCGATGCATTTCATCGGCATGCTCGCGTTCACCTTGCCGGTGGAGCTTGGCTACGATGTGGCGATCACCGCGCTGTCGCTGTTGATTGCGATTCTGTCCAGCGGCTTTGCCTTGTGGCTGGTCAGCCAACCTCAACTACGGGCCTGGCAACTGGCGTTCGGCGCGTTGGTGATGGGCACTGGCATCAGTGCCATGCATTACACCGGCATGGCTGCGTTGCGGATGCAGCCGGGTATCGATTATGACCCGACGTTGTTCGGGGCTTCGTTGCTGATTGCTGTCGTGGCCTGTGCGGCGGCGCTGTGGATTGCTTTTCGCCTGCGTCGGAACACCCCCCATGTTCGGCTGGCTCGCGCTGGCGCCGCGGTGGTGATGGGCGCTGCCATCGTCGGCATGCACTACACCGGCATGGCTGCGGCGCAGTTCAGCGAGGGCAGTTTCTGCGGTTCCCTCGATGGCTTGAGCGGCAAGGGGCTCGACAATCTGGTGCTGATCACCACCCTGGCGGTGCTGGCGATTGCCTTGTTGACTTCCATCCTCGACGCCCGCCTGGAAGCCCGCACGGCGGAGCTGGCCAAGTCGCTGACCCAGGCCAATCGTGAGCTGACCCAACTGGCTTTGCATGATCCCCTGACTGGCTTGCCCAACCGCGTATTGCTGGCGGATCGCATCGGCCAGGCCATGCACCGGGTACAGGAGCAGGGCGGTTGTTTCGCCTTGATGTTCATCGACCTCGATGGCTTCAAACCGGTGAACGACGCCTTTGGCCACCATATGGGCGACCTGCTGCTGCGGGACGTGGCCCTGCGCTTGCGTGAAGATTTGCGCAACCAAGACACCCTCGCGCGTATTGGCGGCGATGAATTCGTCCTGCTGGTGCAGTTGGCTGATCCGGACGATGCCTTGCGCCTGGCGGCACGTCAGGTCGGGCTGATCGGCCGTACGTTCCGGGTCGCTGATCATGACTTGCAGATTTCCGCCAGCGTGGGCATCGCGCTATACCCCGGCAACGGCCAGAGCGCCGATGAATTGTTGATGAACGCCGACGCGGCGATGTACCACGCCAAGGGCGCCGGCAAGAACGGCTACAGTTTTTTCGACGCCTCGATGAACAGCAACGCCCGCAAGCAATTGCAACTGCTGCAAGACTTGCGCATCGCCGTTGAACAGCGGCAATTCAGCCTGCATTACCAGCCCAAGTTCGACGCCGCCAACGGCCGTCCGGTGGGCGCCGAAGCACTGCTGCGCTGGACTCATCCGACCCAGGGCCTGCTGATGCCAGACACCTTTATCGACCTGGCGGAGAAAACCGGGTTGATCATCCCCATCGGCGAATGGGTGCTCAACGAAGCCTGCCGGCAGATGCGCGAATGGTACGTACTGGGCTACACCGACTGGCGCATCGCAGTGAATCTCTCGGCATTGCAGTTCTGCCATGCAGGCCTGGTGCAGAGCGTCGCCAAGGCGCTGGAGACGCACCACCTGCCGGCAAACAGCCTGACCCTGGAAATCACCGAGACCACCGCCATGAGCGACGCGGACGCGAGCATGACGGTGTTGCAGCAGTTGTCGGACATGGGCGTGGACTTGTCCATCGACGACTTCGGCACCGGCTATTCGAGCCTGATGTACCTCAAGCGCCTGCCGGCCAACGAACTGAAGATCGATCGCGGTTTCGTGCGTGACCTGGAGCACGACAGCGACGACGCGGCCATCGTCTCGGCCATCGTCGCGCTTGGCCAGGCCCTGGGCCTGCGGATCGTCGCCGAAGGGGTGGAGACCGATGTGCAGCAGGACTTCCTGACCCAGTTGGGCTGCGACTCACTGCAAGGTTATCTGCTGGGGCATCCGCAGCCGGCCGAGCACTTCCTTCAGAACATCCGCCAATTCCCGCGCGTGGCAATCGCCTGAGGCGACTGCTCAGGAAACGATGTCAAATGCGGTGCTGCCCAGCCGCTCGCCATTGATCAACACATGCACCGCGTGCCGGCCCTCATAGTGCCGGCGCGTGGTCAGCTCGCGAATGTGCTGGGAGCGGCTGAGGTTGGCGGACGCCAGGGCGGGCAGGTCGAAGGTCTTGAGCTTGAACACCTTGGCCGACGTGCTCCCGGATGCCTTCACGTAGTCGATGGCGTAATCGATCACCAGGCGCTGGTTCTCGGGACACGTCGATTGCACTTTGAACGACAGCGTGACCTGCTCCCCCAGGCGAATCACAGCCGGCAGCACTTGCAGATCCGAGACCTCGACCTGCGCCTTGCCACCCGCTCCGATCACCGCCAGCGCCCGAGGATTGCCTTGCTTGATCAGGCTGCGCAGGGCATGCCGGGCGATCCAGGCGGTGTGGCGCTGCTGGAGCGGCCAGCCTTCGATCCGGTCGAGGACCCATTCGGGATGCTGCTTGGTCACGTCGTTCAGGTGGTTGGCGACGGATTTGCGCACGTACAGGCTGTCGTCGGCCTTGAGCGCATCGAGGATCGCGCCGGCGAGTTCCGGGTTGGCCTGGATCGGCTCCAGGTGGAACGACCAGGGCAGGCGTGGGCGGCTGCCTTCGCTGGCGAGGCGGCGGACATGCTCGTTGGTGTCCAGTGCCCAGTCGTGCATGACCTCGAGGGTACGCGCCAGGTCATCGCGGAGGAAATGCCGTACGGCGAATTCTGCTGAGCCGAATCGGGTGAAGTATCTGAGGGCGTCCATGGAGGACTCGAACGCATGTCGACCGTACGACGCCACGTAGTGCGGCAGGAACATGCTGACGAACATGCTGTTCAGCCGGGGCGCCAGGGCACGCAGGACTTCCAGCGATGCCTCGTAATCCAGCGGCAGGACCGCATGCAGGCACTCGCTGACCCGCGCCATGCGCTGCATCACCGACAACTGCGCCAGTCCGTCATTGGCCATGTCCAGGAACGCCTTGGCATCGAAGGCCGGGTACACCGCGCGCATCTCGGCGGCAATGTGTTCGAGGCGGGCGCTGTTGAAGATTTCCTTGAGGGCAGGGGCAGAGGTGGTGGTGCTCATGTTGGGTCCGTCCGGCGGGTGTTGGGCCAAGGCTCGCCACTATGCCATGCCAGACCCGTGGCGAGGGAGCTTGCTCCCGCTCGGCTCTGTAGGAGCTGGCGAAGCCTCGGGCCGAGTTCGGACGATCTTTTGACCTTTCGCTCGAAACTCAAGTGTCTTGAGAAAGATCGCAGCCTCGCTTCGCTCGGCAGCTCCTACGGGGCCAGTGGGAGTGATGACACGGACCTATGGAAAGGGAATGATTCGCCGCCGCTGAAGTCCCAGACTCAGTACGTTGAATTAATTGGAGCTCTTCTATGCGCAAACCCACCCTCATCGCCAGCCTGGTCCTGATCGCCGGTCTCGGAGCCTTTGGGCCTGTCGCCCAAGCCGTCGAGAAGACCGGCGACGCCCTGGAGCATTCGCCGAGCAATGGCCGCCGGTTGGTGGAAAATGACCGGGTACCGGCGGACTACCAGCGGGCGGACAGGGCCATGAAGGACTGGAAGCAGAAAAAACTCGAACAGCCGACAAACGAGCAGCAATGGGTGCAGATCGACGATAAATACCTGCTGATCGAAACCGTGTCCGGCGCCATCGTCAAGATTGTCCCTGCGACACGCTAAAGCACTTCGCCTTTATCCCACAGATGAACCAAGTCGCCAGGTGCCCGGTCCTCGGGCACCTGTAGCACCATCTCGTCGTCCTGGTCGTTGGACCGGTAACGCACCTCGATCTGGAAATAACGCTGGTCGCCCCGGCCGGGCGTGGAGGAGGTGAGTGGCAGGCATCCCTCCAGCACCGAGCAGATGCGTGTGCGCTGGTCGAGGTCGCACTGGGCGAATTCGATTTCCCGGGGCCGGGTCAAGGCGTGGATGGCTGCCACGCCGCCCTGGCGTGACAGTTTAACGACTGCTTTGTCATCAAGGTCTGGAAGGGTTTTCATCCGTTCTCCTCGTTCAGGTCGACGCCCACCTGCGTCCAGCCGTCCTGCACCGCCTTGACTTCCCGGGCGCCGAAGCGTTGGCGGGCGTGCTCGACGGTCAGGCGGGCGAACGCACTGAAGGACGCGTCGTTGGCCAGTTGCCTGTCGCACAAGGTGTCATACCAGATTCGTCCGGCCTTTTCCCAGGCGAATCCGCCGAGTGCGGTTGCCACCAGATAAAAGGCCCGGTTGGGAATGCCGGAGTTGATGTGCACACCGCCGTTATCTTCCCGGGTGATGACGAACTGGCGCATGTGCGCCGGCTGGGGATCCTTGCCCAGCAACGGGTCATCGTAGGCCGTGCCCGGGTTGGACATGCTGCGCAAACCGTCACCGTTGATCTTGTCGGTGAGCAAATCGGCGCCGATCAGCCAGTCGGCCTGCTCGACGGTCTGTCCCAATACGAATTGCTTGACCAGCACGCCGAACACATCGGAAATCGACTCGTTCAACGCGCCGGACTGGTTGGCGTAGATCAAGCCGGCTTCGCTCTCGGTGACGCCGTGGGCCAACTCGTGGGCCACCACGTCCAGGGAGCGGGTGAAGCGCTGGAAGATTTCGCCATCGCCGTCGCCAAAAACCATCTGGGCCCCATTCCAGAAGGCGTTCTCGTAGCCTTGGCCGTAATGCACGCTGCCGACCAGGGCAAAGCCTTTGTTGTCGATGGAGTCACGCTCCAGCACTCGCCAGAAAAAATCATAGGTGGCGCCGAGGGCGTCGTACGCTTCGTCCACCGCCGGGTCACCGCTGGCCGTCTGGCCTTCCAGGCGTACTGGTTGGCCCGGCAGCTCCATGGTGTTTTGTGCGTCATGCACGCTGCGTTGGGGATGGCCAGCCTTGCCGGGCTTGGGCAATTGGGCGGCTACGGGTGGATGGGTGGGTGGGCCAGGGTTGTGGCGCAGGTTGTTTACGTGGGTCAGGGTGCCGAGGGCGCTGGAGCGCTGCTGCTCGGAGCCATGGGCGATGATGCGGTTGAGGATATAAGGCGGAATGAAGCCGTGGAGCGGGCGAGAGTCGATCATCAGAAAATCCTTATCTGAAATGCAGGGTCGATACCCATGTGAACCGAAGTGACCGTTGCGGTTCCCCTTTACCGCAAAAGGTTGCCTGTCGGGCAGATTTCTGCGAAAACCCCGCGCCTGGATCACACGGGAAAGAAGCCATGATTGAAGCGCTGCAAATCATCGACCTGGAAGAGGGCGACGGCAAAAGCGTAGTCAAAGGCGCGCTGATTACCACCCAATACCGCGGCACCCTCGAAGACGGCACGGAGTTCGATTCATCCTACAGCCGCGGCAAGCCGTTCCAATGCGTGATCGGCACGGGCCGCGTCATCAAGGGCTGGGACCTCGGGCTCATGGGCATGAAGGTCGGCGGCAAGCGCAAGCTGTGGGTGCCGGCGCACCTGGCCTATGGCGAACGATCCATGGGCGCCCACATCAAGCCCAACGCCGACCTCATCTTTGAAATCGAATTGCTGGAAGTCCTGACGCGGGACGATTGATGGCGTTTTTATTGATTACCGATCGCTGAACAGCGGGATGCGTCCATTGGCGGAGGGGCGGTAGCGCCAGGTCAACCGATCCAGGCCCGGGTGGCGTTCCAGAATTGCATCTAACGTCGCCTGGGCGATGGTCATCGCCAAGGCCTGGCCTGGGCATTCGTGGCGGCCACTGCCAAAGCTGAAGCTGCGCCGATTCGGCCGAACCAGCAGCAGGGCGTCCGGTTGCGGATTGAGCTGCGGGTCACGGTTGGCCGAGGCCAGCAGCACCAGGACCACGTCGCCCTGCTTCAGTGCAGTGCCGAGGATTTCGCAAGGGGCGGCGATGAAGCGCCGGGTGTTCTGCACCGCCGGGTCGAAACGTTGGACTTCAGCCAATAACAGGCTGGTTTGCGTGGGATCATCCCGGAGCTCGCGTTGTAGCGCGGGATCACGGATCAACGCCAACAACGCGTTGCCGATCAGGCCGGCCGTGGCTTCATAGGTTTGCGAAAGCAAGCCGATCAGGTTAGCGATCCGACTGTCCGCATCGCCCTCTTCGAAGCCTCGGCAGATGCCGTTCAACAACTGGCTGTCTTGCGCAACGATCCGCTCCTGGAAAAGCTTCGCCAGTTGCTCGCTGGCCCGATGCGCAGCCTCCAGTTGCGGGGCTTGGCTCAGGGGCGACAGGCAGGCGACGAAATCCCCCGTGAGTTCGCTGATCAGGTGGCTGTCCGTCGGATTGAAACCCAGCAGTTGCGCCACCACGCTGACCGGGCCGATGAACTGCGCCTGATGCACGCCTTCGGCACCCTGCCTGAGCAAGCGCGCCTTGACCAACGCCTCGACCTGGTGGGGATCGATGTCTTGCAACCCCGGCGCAATCGCCGCCCTCGGGCAGCGTTGTCGTTCACCTTCGTTCATCCGCATCAGGTGCCCGAAAACATGGCCCGCTGGCCCCCCGGCAATCGCCTGCGGCACCGGTTCGTGGGCGGGGCGCACATGGCAGTCGGGGTGATGCAAGACGGCGCACACCGCTTCGGCGCTGCTGGCAACCCAGAGGTTCAAGCGCGGGTCGAAGTGCAACCCGCCGCTGTCGCGAAGGGTCGCGTAGCAGGGGTAGGGATCGGCGTGTGTCGCGGCGGTGATCGGGTCCATGATGGGCTGCCTCGTTCGTGCGGGAGAAGTGCTGCTACTATCTCCAGTCGACGCATGGCTTGATTCGTCCGGGAGCGAAGTATGAACGCAGAGCAACATGATGTTGGCGTGTCCCAGGTGGCCGCGGCGATTGCCGAACCGGCCCGGACCCGGATGCTCTGCGCGCTGATGGACGGCCACGCCCGCACCAGCACGGAGTTGGCGAGCATCGCTGACGTCAGTGCCTCCACCGCCAGTGCCCACCTCGCGAAGCTCAAGGAACTGGCCCTGGTGCGCTTGCATGTGCAGGGCCGTCATCGTTACTACAGCCTCGCCGATAAACGCGTGGCCGAAGCCCTCGAAGCATTGATGGTGATCGGCCAGAACGCCGCGCCGACGTTCACCTCGCGCACGCCGGATCGCCTGCAGTTTGCGCGCACTTGCTACGACCACATGGCCGGTACCCTGGCAGTGCGGCTCCATGACCGCTTGCTCGAAGCCGGGTGGCTGCTCGATGTAGAAGGGCAGGGTTATCGGCTGAGTGAACCGGGTGAGACGCTGTTTGCAGACTTGGGCATTGATGTGCAGGCATTGGCGGCCCAACGTCGACGGTTCGCCTGCCCCTGCCTGGACTGGAGCATGCGCCGGCCGCACCTGGGGGGTGCCTTGGGGGCGGCGTTGCTGCAAGTGGCGATCAAGCGCAAATGGGTGGTCCAGGATTTGGACAGCCGGGCGCTGGGGGTGACGGCCAGTGGTCGCAGGGAGATGGCATCGCGGTTTGGGATCAATGCCGAAATCGACGTCAAACCCACTGGCGCTATCGCGAGCAAGCTCGCTCACACAGTGGGCCTGCGCTGAACACAAGACCCATGACCACCCAAGATCCCTGTGGGAGCGAGCCTGCTCGCGAAGGGGCCTTCACATCCAACCCCCATGCAAGCTGACCCACCGCTTTCGCGAGCAGGCTCGCTCCCCCAATGGGGCCTGCGTTGATCACGAGATTCATGAATATCACGACCTCCTGTGGGAGCGAGCTTGCTCGCGATGACGATTCCAGCATCGCCACATCATCCAGCCATGTGCCTGCGCCGATATTCATCCGGCGTGGTGCCCATCATTTTGCGGAACATGCTGATGAACGCCGAGGCGCTGCTGTAGCCCAGGTCCAGGCCGATGGTTTCCACGCTCTGGCCACGTTCGAGCAGGGCCAGGGCCTCGATGACTTTCAGACGCTGGCGCCATTCCACCAGGGACATGCCCAGGTCCCGCTGGGCCCGGCGCATCAGTGTGCGCTCGGTGGTATTGGCGGCGCGGGCCAGTTGCGGCAACGAGCGCGGGTCGCTGGGATTGGCCTCCAGGGCTCGCAACACCGGGCCCAGCAGCGGGTCATCCGAAGAGGGCAGGTAGCTGCCGACGTGGGGCGCCCGGGCCAGCTTGTCCACCAGCACCTGCAACAAACGCTGCTGTTCGGCTGTCTGTGGCTGGCTTGGCGGGTCGCTGCGCAGTTCTTCCAGCAGCGCGCGGATCAGCGGGCTCAAGGTCAGCGCGCAAGGTTCGGCCGGCAACGCGCCGCACAGTTCGGCCGCGAGGTACAACGAACAATGACAGGCTTCATGCCGATTGAACCCAACATGCTCCATGTCGGGCGGCAGCCAGATGCCGTACTGCGGTGGCGCCAGGTAATGATGCTGGGCGATCTCGATTTCCATCACGCCGCTGTAGGAATAGACGAACTCTCCCCAGGCATGCCGGTGCCGGGGATAAGTGGCGTGGGCCGGCATGCAGGCGCTGCGGAAGAAAATCGGCGAGGGCAGGGCCGCGTCGAATGGAGGAATCTTCAGGTGTTGGGCTGGAGGCTGCATATCGACCGCAATGGCGGATTACCGGGATGGCTTGTCGGGTAATCACTATATCCAGCAAAGGTGTCAGGCAGACAATCCTTTCATCTCTTTTCTGCCCCGAGGACTTTTTTCATGACCACCCGCCGCGCCCTGGATGGCCAGGTCATTGCCCTGATGACGGGACTCTGTGCCATCTGGGGGTTCCAGCAAGTCGCGATCAAGGCCGGTGCCGTCGACATGGCGCCGATGCTGCAACTGGGTGTGCGCTCGGCCATCGCCGCGGTACTGGTCTGGCTGTTGGTGCTGGTGCGCGGTGAACGCGTGTCCCTGGCTGATGGCAGTTGGCGCCCCGGCCTGTTGGTGGGGTTGTTGTTTGCCATGGAGTTCGTGATGGTAGGCGAAGGCCTGCGCCATACGACGGCATCGCACATGGTGATTTTCCTCTACACCGCACCCATGTTCGCCGCCCTCGGCTTGCACTGGAAACTGCCGAGCGAGCGTCTCAAGCCGGCGCAATGGCTGGGCATCGCGGTTGCCTTCGGTGGGATCGTGGTGGCCTTCAGTGGCGGTTCGGGCGCGGCGAATGGCAGCTCGTTGCTCGGCGATGGCATGGCCTTGCTGGCCGGCGCGCTGTGGGGCGCAACCACGGTGACGGTACGCTGCTCGCGGCTATCGAATCTGCCGGCCAGCCAGACGCTGCTTTATCAATTGGTGGGTGCCGGGGTGCTGTTGATCGCAATGTCGGCAGCGCTGGGGCAGACGACGATCAACCCCACGCCGCAACTCATTGCCAGCATGGCGTTCCAGGTATTGCTGGTGTCTTTCGCCAGCTTCCTGATCTGGTTCTCCCTGCTGCGCCGCTACCTGGCGTCGCAATTGGGCGTGCTGTCGTTCATGACGCCGCTGTTCGGCATCGGATTTGGCGTCTGGTTGCTGGATGAACCGTTGGAGCCGAACTTTATCGTTGGCGCGGCTTTGGTATTGAGTGGGATCTTGCTGGTCAGCGGTTATGGATGGTTTCGCCAGCGTTGGGGGCGATGGCCGGTCTTGCGGCGAGAATAGAAATGGGGACAGATCCATTGTGGCGAGGGAGCTTGCTCCCGCTGGGGTCTGTAGGAGCTGGCGAAGCCTCGGGCCGCCGGACGATCTTTTGATCTTTTGATCTTTCGCTTGAGACTCAAGTGTCTCGGGAAAGATCGCAGCCTCGCTTCGCTCGACAGCTCCTACACAGCTCCTACACAGCTCCTCCAGAGCGCCTACAGGATCAGCGGGAGCAAGCTCCCTCGCCACAAAAGCGTTGGATCAAACCTTGACGATCCAACCGGCCGGCGCTTCCACGTCGCCGGTCTGCACGCCGGTCAGCTCTTTGTAGAGCTTCTGGGTGATCGGGCCGACTTCGGTTTCGCTGTGGAACACATGCAGCTTGTCCTTGTAGCTGATGCCGCCAATCGGGGTGATCACCGCAGCGGTACCGCAGGCGCCGGCTTCCTTGAAATCCGACAGCTTGTCGATGAACACGTCGCCTTCGATCACTTCCAGGCCCAGGCGCGATTTCGCCAGTTCGATCAGCGACAGGCGGGTGATGCCCGGCAGGACCGAAGGGGAGTTGGGGGTGATGAATTTGTCGTCGTGGGTGATGCCGAAGAAGTTGGCCGAGCCGACTTCCTCGATTTTCGAATGGGTCAGCGGATCCAGGTAGATACAGTCGGCGAAGCTGGCCTTCTTGGCCTGGGAACCGGGCATCAGGCTGGCGGCGTAGTTGCCACCGACCTTGGCCGCGCCGGTGCCTTGCGGGGCGGCACGGTCGAAGCTGGAGATCAGGAAATTGTGCGGGGTCAGGCCACCCTTGAAGTACGCGCCGACCGGAATGCAGAAGATCGAGAAGATGAACTCGGGTGCGGTGCGCACGCCGATGTTGTCACCCACGCCGATCACGAACGGACGCAGGTACAGCGCGCCGCCGGTGCCATACGGCGGGATGAAGCGTTCGTTGGCGCGGACCACTTGCTTGCAGGCTTCGACGAACTGCTCGGTATCGACGTGCGGCATCAGCAGGCGGGCGCAGCTGCGCTGCATGCGGGCGGCATTCTGGTCCGGGCGGAACAGGTTGATCGAACCGTCCTTGCAGCGATAGGCCTTCAGCCCTTCGAAGCATTGCTGACCGTAGTGCAGGGCGGTGGAGCCCTCGCTGATGTGCAGCACGTTGTCTTCGGTCAGGGTGCCCGCGTCCCAGGCGCCATCGCGCCAGTGCGACAGGTAGCGCTTGTCGGTCTTGATGTAGTCAAAGCCCAGTTTGTCCCAATTGATGCTCTCGTTACCCATGACACCCTCTATTTCCTGACAACCGTCGAAACGGTTCAAGGCTTCTGACGTTTTGAATGGGGACAACAATACTTCATTCCGGGGGTGTTTCGCAGCCTGCGCGATAAGGGGCAGACAGATAAATGATGGTTTCTTGAGAATCGCGAGCAAGCTCGCTCCCACAGGTGACCTCGGTCGGTCATGCGAACGCAATCCACAGGTGACCTCGGTCGGTCATGCGAACGCAATCCACAGGTGACCTCGGTCGGTCATGCGAACGCAATCCACAGGTGATCTCGGTCGGTCATGCGAACGCAATTCCATGTGGGAGCGAGCTTGCTCGCGAAGGGGCCTCACTCACACCATCAATTCCCCCGGATCACAGATGCAACGCATGCCCCAACGCCCGCAACGCCGCTTCCTGCACGGCCTCGCCCAGCGTTGGATGGGCATGGATGGTGCCGGCGATGTCTTCCAGGCGCGCACCCATTTCCAGGGATTGGCCAAATGCGGTGGACAGCTCCGACACCCCCACGCCGACTGCCTGCCAGCCGAGGATCAAATGATTGTCCCGGCGCGCCACGACGCGGACGAAACCGCTTTTCGATTCCAGGGTCATGGCCCGGCCGTTGGCGGCGAACGGGAAACTCGACACGATGCAGTCCAGGCCGGCTGCCTTGGCCTCGTCCGGCGTCTTGCCCACCACGACCACTTCCGGATCGGTGAAGCACACCGCTGCGATGGCGGTCGGATTGAACTCCCGGTGCTCGCCGGCGATCAGCTCGGCGACCATTTCACCCTGGGCCATCGCTCGGTGGGCGAGCATCGGCTCGCCGCTCAGGTCACCGATGGCCCACACGTTGCGCATGCTGGTCTGGCAGCGGTTGTCGATTTTCACCGCCGAACCGTTCATCGCCAAATCCAGTGCTTCGAGATTCCAGCCCTGGGTATTGGGTTTGCGCCCGACCGCCACGAGCACCCGGTCGGTGTCGAGGTTCAGCGTGTCGCCATTGGGATCACGCACTTGCAAGGTGCTGGCCTGGGCATCGAAACCTTCGACGCTGTGCTTGAGGTACAGCTTCACGCCCAATTGCTTGAGTGCCTCGTGCACCGGTTGCGTCAGCTCACCGTCGTAGGCCGGCAGGATCCGCTCCCGGGCTTCGACCACGCTGACCTCGGCGCCAAGCTTGCGATAGGCAATGCCCAGCTCCAGGCCGATGTAGCCACCGCCGACCACCACCAGATGCTTGGGCACCGAGGTCGGGGCGAGGGCTTCGGTGGACGAGATGATCGGCCCACCTATCGGCAGCATCGGCAGGTCGACACTTTTCGAACCGGTGGCCAGCAGCAGGTGCTCGCACTGGATACGGTTATCACCGACCTCGACCGTCTTGCCATCGATGACCTTGGCCCAGCCCTGGATGACCTGGACCTTGTGCTTCTTCAGCAACGCGGCGACGCCGGTGGTCAGGCGATCGACGATGCCGTCTTTCCATTCCACGCTCTTGCCGATGTCCAGGGTTGGCGCCGCGACCGTGATGCCCAAGGCTGAGCCCTGGCTGTGGTGGCGGGTCTGGTGGAATTGCTCGGCCACATGGATCAACGCCTTGGACGGGATGCAGCCAATGTTCAAGCAAGTACCGCCCAGCGCCTGGCCTTCCACCAGGATTGTCTCGATGCCCAGTTGGCCGGCGCGGATCGCCGCCACATAACCGCCCGGGCCGCCGCCGATGATCAGCAGCTTGGTGTTCAGAGTTTGCATGGCCTGCTCCATTGATGATTAGTCCACGAACAAAGTGGCAGGTTGTTCGAGCAAGCCACGCAGGGCCTGGATGAATTGCGCTGCGTCCATGCCGTCGACCACCCGGTGATCGAAGGAGCTGGAGAGGTTCATCATCTTGCGGATCACGATCTGGCCCTTGATCACAACAGGCCGCTCGACGATCTTGTTCACGCCGACAATCGCCACTTCCGGCAGGTTCAGCACCGGTGTGCTGACGATCCCGCCCAACGCGCCGAGGCTGGTCAGGGTGATGGTCGAGCTGGAGAGCTCATCGCGACTGGCCTTGCCATTGCGGGCAGCCGTGGCCAGGCGCGAGATTTCCGCTGCGCTGTCCCATAAGCTGCGGGCTTCGGCGTGACGCACCACCGGCACCATCAGGCCGACGTCGCTCTGGGTCGCGACGCCGACATGCACCGCGCCGGAGCGATGGATGACCTGGGCTTCGTCGTCGTAGCGGGCGTTCATCTGCGGGAAGTCGCGCAGGGCCACTACCAGGGCGCGGACCAGGAATGGCAGCAAGGTCAGCTTGCCGCGACTGGCGCCGTGTTTTTCATTCAGGTGAACCCGCAGCTCTTCCAGGGCCGTGACGTCGATTTCCTCGACGTAGCTGAAATGGGCGGCGCGCTGGGTGGCTTCCTGCATGCGCTGGGCGATCTTGCGACGCATGCCGATCACCGGGATCTGCTGCTCATCGTGGCGTTCGGCATAACCCGAGCCGCCCTTGGCCTGTGGCGACGAACCCTGGGCCAGAAAGGCTTCGAGGTCTTCATGCAGAATCCGCCCGGCAGGGCCGCTGCCCTGGACCAGGCGAAGCTGGATACCGAGGTCCAACGCGTGCTTGCGCACGGCCGGCGAGGCCAGTGGACGCTCGTCGGGATCTCGGGCCACCGGAGCCTGCGCCGCTTGGACGGGACGAGGCGCCACCGCAGGTTTCTCCGCCACGGGCTCAGGCTTGCTTACGGGCTCAGGCTTGGCAACAGGTGCCGCCAGTTGTGCCGACTCCTTCAGGTTGCCCGCACCTTCTACCTCGATGCGGATCAACTCGCTGCCCACCGCCATGACTTCACCCGGCTCGCCACCCAGGGCGATGACCCGGCCGTGAACGGGCGAGGGGATGTCCACCATGGCCTTGTCGGTCATGACATCGGCCAATACCTGATCCTCGACCACCATGTCGCCGACCTTGACGTGCCACACCGACAGCTCAACTTCCGCGATGCCTTCGCCGATGTCCGGCATCTTGATAACGTGCGTGCCCATTCAGACCTCCATGACCCGTTTCAACGCCGCGCCCACACGGGACGGCCCTGGGAAATACGCCCACTCCTGCGCATGCGGGTAGGGAGTGTCCCAACCGGTGACACGCTCGATGGGCGCTTCCAGGTGATGGAAGCAGTGTTCTTGCACCAACGACACCAACTCGGCGCCGAAACCGCAGGTGCGGGTGGCTTCGTGGACGACCACGCAGCGACCGGTCTTCTTCACGGATTTGACGATGGTCTCAAGGTCCAGCGGCCAGAGGCTGCGCAGGTCGATGACTTCGGCGTCGATGCCGGTCTCCTCGGCAGCGACCTGGGAGACGTAGACCGTGGTGCCGTAGGTGAGGATGGTCACGTCCTTGCCCGGACGGGTGATGGCGGCGACGTCCAGCGGCACGGTGTAGTAGCCGTCCGGCACTTGTGCCTGCGGATGCTTGGACCACGGCGTTACAGGGCGGTCGTGGTGGCCGTCGAACGGGCCGTTATACAGGCGCTTGGGTTCGAGGAAGATCACCGGGTCATCGTTTTCGATGGAGGCTATCAGCAGGCCCTTGGCGTCGTAGGGGTTGGACGGCATGACGGTGCGCAGGCCGCAGACCTGGGTGAACATCGCCTCGATGCTCTGGCTGTGGGTCTGGCCGCCATAGATGCCGCCGCCGCACGGCATGCGCAGGGTCATCGGCGCGGTGAACTCGCCGGCCGAGCGATAGCGCAGGCGCGCCGCCTCGGAGATGATCTGGTCCGACGCGGGGTAGACGTAGTCGGCGAACTGGATCTCGGCCACCGGCCGCAACCCGTAGGCGCCCATGCCCACCGCCACGCCAACGATGCCGCTTTCGGAAATCGGTGCGTCGAATACTCGCGAGGTGCCGTACTTGTTCTGCAGGCCTTCGGTGCAGCGGAACACGCCGCCGAAGTAACCGACGTCCTGGCCGAACACCACGACGTTGTCGTCGCGCTCGAGCATCACGTCCATGGCCGAGCGCAGGGCCTGGATCATGGTCATGGTGGTAGTGGTCATGGCGGTGTCCAACGCAATATTGTTGTTGTGATCGTTCATGTCAGATCCCCAACTGCTGACGCTGGCGCTTCAAGTGCTCCGGCATCTCTTTGTAGACGTCTTCGAACATGGTCGCGGCGCTTGGAATCTGTCCGCCGGCGAGGGTGCCGTACTGCTCGGCTTCCTTCTGCGCGGCGATCACCTCGGCTTCGAGTTCGGCGGTGACGGCGGCGTGTTCCTCTTCGGACCACTGGCCGATCTTCACCATGTGCTGCTTGAGCCGTGCGATCGGATCGCCCAGGGGGAAGTGGCTCCAGTCGTCGGCGGGGCGATATTTGGACGGATCGTCCGAGGTGGAGTGCGGGCCGGCGCGGTAGGTGACCCATTCGATCAGCGCCGGGCCGAGGTTGCGGCGGGCGCGTTCGGCGGCCCAGCGCGAGGCGGCGTAGACCGCCATGAAATCGTTGCCGTCCACGCGCAGGGAGGCGATGCCGCAACCGACGCCGCGTCCGGCGAAGGTCGTGGCTTCACCGCCGGCGATCGCCTGGAAGGTGGAAATCGCCCATTGGTTGTTGACCACGTTGAGGATCACCGGCGCGCGATAAACGTGGGCGAAGGTGAGGGCGGTATGGAAGTCGGATTCGGCGGTGGCGCCGTCACCGATCCAGGCCGAAGCAATCTTGGTGTCGCCCTTGATCGCCGAGGCCATGCCCCAGCCCACGCCCTGGATGAATTGGGTGGCGAGGTTGCCGGAAATGGTGAAGAAACCGGCGTCCTTGACCGAGTACATGATCGGTAACTGCCGGCCCTTGAGCGGATCGCGCTCGTTGGACAGCAGTTGGCAGATCAGGTCCACCAGCGGCACTTCGCGGGCCATCAGGATGCTTTGCTGGCGGTAGGTGGGGAAGCACATGTCGTCGATGTTCAGGGCCAGGGCCTGGGCGCTGCCGATGGCTTCTTCGCCAAGGCTTTGCATGTAGAACGACATTTTTTTCTGGCGTTGGGCGACGACCATGCGGTTGTCGTAGATGCGCGTCTTGAGCATGGCGCGCATGCCTTTGCGCAGGATCTCGACGGGGATGTCCGCGGCCCAGTCGCCCAAGGCGTTGCCCTGGTCGTCGAGCACGCGGATCAAGCTGCGGGCCAGGTCGGCGGTGTCGGCGGGTTCGACGTCGATGGGGGGTTTGCGCACCGTGCCGGCATCGGACAGATGCAGGTAGGAAAAGTCGGTCTTGCAGCCGGGACGGCCCGAGGGTTCGGGAACGTGCAGGCGTAGCGGTTCGTACGCTGGGTTCATGGCTTTCTACGCTCGATCTTGTGAATTTCTTGTAGTGGGCGCGCTAGCTGACGAATTTCCCTGGGTAGGTGGGAAATTGTCCTACAACAATCATAGACTCGACGAAGAAGAATATTTTTCTCTGTTGGCTTGCTGTTCAGATCATTTGCAGATAAAAAATCTGCACAATGATAAAAAACAGGAAATTTTGTCTCATGCGTAAATTGGATCGCACCGACATCGGCATTCTGAACAGCCTTCAGGAAAACGCCCGGATCACCAACGCCGATCTCGCCCGTTCGGTCAATCTATCGCCGACGCCGTGCTTCAACCGCGTCCGGGCCATGGAAGAGTTGGGGGTGATCCGCGAGCAGGTCACGCTGCTGGATGCCGATCTGCTGGGGTTGCACGTCAACGTGTTTATCCATGTCAGCCTGGAGAAGCAGGTGGAAGAGGCGTTGCAGCATTTCGAGGAGGCGATCTCAGACCGGCCTGAGGTGATGGAGTGCTACCTGATGGCGGGCGATCCGGATTATTTGATTCGCGTGTTGGTGCCGACTATCCAGTCGCTGGAGCGGTTCATGATGGACTTCCTGACCAAGGTCCCGGGCGTGGCGAACATCCGCTCCAGCTTCGCCCTCAAGCAGGTGCGCTACAAGACCGCGTTGCCGTTGCCTCGCGACGGACTTATGTTAAGTAACTAGGTTGTATCTAGGTTTGTTCTGTGTTGGGCAATTAAAGTTACAATTGCATTGCTGAATTATACCGTCGTTACTATATGTTGTTCGCTCTTTGGTCTAAGAGTTAACCACTAAGCGAGCAATAATAATATGATGAGTCACGATGAGAAAATTATGTTGGCCAAGGCGAAGGGTGTATGGGCCGGTGATCTTGATGAACACGGTACCATCAGGCCTTATATGGCGCCGGTTTTCGATACTTACAAAGAGGCTGACGTCGCCTCGGTGAATGAGTCCATGGACGGGGGGCCAGGTCCCGCAGTGGAGTTTGACGAAAATGAGGTCTACACCGGCTGGTGCCCCAATGGCAGTCTGCAAAACGGTGTTTGTAAACCGTTCAATAACAACCGTACCCATTGGATGAGCACTTACTCGGGTGTTCGCAGATTACCCATCCATCTGGCAATCTTGCCGGGAACGCATAACTCTGGTTTCGATAAACAGGCGGCTTCCGCGCCCAGTATGGAAACCTGCCAGGACGTCCCCCCTCACGACCAGCTAAATGCGGGTATTCGCGTGCTGGACATCAGGGTGCATCACTACCACGGGTATCCGCCCGGCGATGCACGGCGATTCATGATTTTCCACAGTACCACCAATGGCCGCACAATTGCTGGCGATATCATCGGTGGCGTTAAAAACTTTCACTCAGGACCTGGTTGGGATCGCCGACGGGAAGTGGTGGTTTTGGACTTCCATGAGTTTCGCAATTTTACCGCGGGAATTCATGCTGAATTCTGTGAGTTGTTGATAACCATGCTGGGTACGTCGATTATTTCTCCTACCTATAAAAACATGACCATTAATCAGTTGTGGGCATTGTCGGGATATAAGAACGTCGTCATCGCCTATAATAATGGTGCGAGGCATCCGTTGTTTTGGCCGGGGGTGACTCAACGTTGGATCGGTTCCAATACACCGAGCGAGTCGGAATTGAAAGCGTTTATCGATCGCGTCGGCAACGAAACAAAACCGGCCGGCGAGTTGAGATCGATCCAGGCAGCACGATATGTTTTACCCTTTTACGTGCCTAAGGACATGTCGGGCCAGCTGATGTCATGGTTTGCGAGTGGCAGTGTCAATCATCCGATCATGAAGTATTACATTATCAATTGTGATTGGTCGTTACGTCACCGTCTGGTGGATAACATTATCTATTCCAATAGCCTCCGCGCCACGTCTCTTGGGATACCCGATCTCGTGAAATGTTTCCCTGGGGAGGCGAACCGTGCGGTTATGCCTGGCGCTAAGCACATGATTATCGAGGTCAGGGATAATCAGTGGAGCCCGATGATTGCGTTGCCCGAAATTCTCGATGACGAGCCGCACCGACTGTTGATCATTTCGAAGTCGAGCCGCGAATGTGTGCTCGACATGCGCTCCAGCGATTGTCCTTTGGACGAGGTCGAACTGTGCGAAGGCGATGTTGTAGCACTAGTGAGTGTGCCAGGTACGCGTAGCTGGGGTTTGCAGGCGCGCCACTTCGCTGGCGAGTTGGCGGACGGTGTTGTCCCGGCGCCAGGGGAGGGAGAAAAATTCATACGGATCACGCTGGCGAACGAGCAATGTCCAAAGGTCCTGTCGCTGCCGGCGACTGCGGCGCATGGAAGCGTAATTCTGGTAACCAACGAGGCGCTTGAAAAAGTCCGTCTTTCTGATGCATATGCGCGTACGAATTCGAGCATCCTTCAGGGCGAAACCCACGCCTTTATCTACAATTCGGATATTGGCGACTGGCAAAGTGAGGCATTGCCGCTGGTACATTAATGCGCTCAGCGTTGATAGTCCTGCTTCGCCATTCTTCCGGACGGCGCATTGATTCTTTTTATGTCAAAGCTTGTCGATAGGAATTTTCAGATAGGTCACGCCATTTCCCTCGGGCGGGGGCAAATTCCCCGCCCGCACATTCACTTGGATCGCCGGCAGCAATAGCGTCGGCATTCCCAGAAGCGCATCACGCTGGGTGCGCAGTTCGACAAAGGCTGCCTCATCAACCCCGTCATGCACGTGAATATTGTCTTTGCGCTGTTTGCCCACGGTGGCCTGGCACTGCGAGGTACGACCTTCGGGCGGGTAGTCATGACAGACGTAGAGTTCTACGCTCGCCGGGAACGCCAGCAGCTTGCGGACTGACGCAAACAACTGACGCGCATCACCGCCGGGAAAATCACACCGCGCGGTGCCTACATCCGGCATGAACAGCGTATCGCCCACCAGAATCTGTTCGCCTTCGATCACATAGGCCATGTCTGCCGGCGTATGCCCCGGTACATGCAGCGCCGTGGCCTTGAGGTTGCCGATGGTGAATGACTCGTCCGGTGCAAAAAGGTGATCGAACTGTGAACCGTCCACCGCAAATTGCGGTTCGAGGTTGAAAAGCGCCTTGAAGACACGCTGTACCTGATGGATGGATTCGCCGATGGCGATCTTGCCGCCCAGTTCCCGGCGCAGGTAAGGCGCGGCGGACAGGTGATCGGCATGGGCGTGGGTTTCCAGCAGCCATTGCACCGTCAGTTGATGTTCGCGCACAAAAGCGATCACCCGATCTGCTTGTGCGGTACCGCTGCGGCCCGAGGCCGGGTCGTAGTCGAGCACCGGATCGACCACTGCGCATTGTCCGCCATCGTGCTCGTAAACCACATAGGTGTAGGTCTTTGAAGCGGGATCGAGAAAGCTTTGAATCTGCGCGGGCATGACAGCGGACCTGTGCGGGAAGAAGCGGTTGCTACGCTTGAGGTTTACGGCATATGGTCCGCAGCTTAGTGAGGACCAAGGCGTCCTGCAAATGCGATCGCACCTGCCAACAGGTGTGCGCGGCTTGAGAGAACCGGAATGTTACTGGCAAGTTTTTTTGGTGTGGTCATGGGCCTGGTCCTTGGCCTGACGGGCGCGGGCGGCGGGATTCTGGCCGTGCCGGCGTTGGTGTTGGGCCTGGGCTGGAGCATGACCCAGGCTGCTCCGGTGGCTTTGTTTGCGGTGGGCAGCGCGGCGGCGGTGGGCGCCATCGATGGGCTTCGCCATGGCCTGGTGCGTTATCGCGCGGCGCTGTTGATTGCGCTGCTGGGCGCAATGTTCTCGCCGGTGGGTATCTATTTCGCCCACCAGCTTCCGGAAAAAATCCTGATGATTCTGTTCAGCCTGCTGATGGTGCTGGTGGCGGCGCGCATGCTGCGTCGGGAAACCGCGCAGCCCGGTCCCAGCGATCACGGCGCGGCGAGTTGGGGCCAGAAGAATTGCATGCTCGATCGCCAGACCGGCCGCCTGGCCTGGACCGCGCGCTGCACCGCCACGCTGTCGGCATTGGGCGCGGTGACGGGCATGGTTTCGGGCCTGCTGGGCGTGGGCGGCGGCTTCTTGATCGTGCCGGCGTTCAAGCAACTCACCGACGTGCAGATGCGCGGGATCGTCGCCACCTCCTTGATGGTCATCAGCCTCATTTCGTTGATTGGTGTGGTGGGGGCGTTGCATGCTGGGGTGAGCATCGACCGGGTCGGGGTGGCGTTCATTGCGGCGAGCATCGTCGGGATGGTGCTCGGGCGGCGGTTCTCCGCGAAGGTGCCGGCGCGGGCGTTGCAGGTGGGGTTTGCCGGGGTGTGCCTGGGGGTGGCGGTGTTCATGCTGGTACGGGCGTAGCGATCTGGTCGGAGCTTTTGTGGCGAGGGGATTTATCCCCGCTCGGCTGCGAAGCAGACGCCAGGCTTGATAATGGATGGGCCTGCTTCGCAGGCCAGCGGGGATAAATCCCCTCGCCACAAGGGATCGTGTGCCACCTAAAGCGCTCGACACTGCATCGAAAACCCCAACGCCATCGACTGCCCTTGCTCCAGCAAGCGCAACCCCGGCCGTCCAGGCAGGTGATGGGCATTGACCGGATGACTCACCGGTTCGATGCAGAAAAAATCCAGGCCCACAGGGCAGTACAACAGGAAATAGTCGCTGCCGCTGGCGCGGCATTCCAGTTCATAACCCAGGTCCGGTTGTTGGATCAGGCACTGACCGTTCCAGCCACCGAAGCCGTTGTCGACGAGGGTGTCCGGCAATAGCCGCGGTTGCTGAAAATCCCACTCCGAGGGAACGTCCCTCAGTTCCGTTGGCAGTTTCGCGGCGTCGCACATCCACACGTCGCTGGCGCGGGTTTGCAGGCGGGTACCGGCGGTGCGCGGAAAGTACGGATGCAAACCCAGTCCGTGCCACGCGGCTTGTTCGGCCATGTGCGTGACATGCAGGGCGATTTGCAATTGGCCGCCGCTCAAGCGGATCCGCAGGCTGGCGCAATAGGCGAACGGGGTTTGGCTGTCGAGTTGCAGCAAGACTTCCTGGCCACTCTGTTCGGCCACTTGCCACGGTTGCTGCCAGGCACTGCCATGGATTGGAAACGGATCATTGGGGCTGTTGGCTTCCAGGGCGAGCCAGCCGCCCGGGCAATCGAAACCGCCTTGGGCGATGCGGTTCGACCAGGGGATCAGCGGGAAGCAACCGAGTTTGCCTGGCAAGCCGTTTTCCAGCGCTTGCGGCGCGGGTGGGCGCAACAGGGGCGCTCCGGTGCTGCGCAAGGTCCATTCGACGAGGCTGGCGCCCAGGTGTGGGGCCAGGGTGAGGCGGGTGAGTTCGTCTTCGAGGTACAGGAGAGGCTGCGTCATGGTAGTCGCTTCTGTTCGGAGGGGAGGCAGGTAGCTTTTGTGGCGAGGGAGCTTGCTCCCGCTCGGCTGCACTGTAGGAGCTGCCGAGTGCAACGAGGCTGCGATCCTGTCCCAGACAGTTGAGTCTCAAGCGAAGATCAAAAGATCGCAGCCTTCGGCAGCTCCTACCGCAGTCCAGCGGGAGCAAGCTCCCTCGCCACAAGGGGGCTTGCTCACTGTTGGGGTTACAACACCAAATGCGGCAGCCACAGGGAAATGGCAGGGATGTAGGTCACCAACATCAGCACCACGAACAGCATGGCGTAGAACGGCAGCAGGGCCTTGACGGTGCTTTCGATGCTGACCTTGCCGATGGCGGAGCCGACGAACAACACCGCACCCACCGGTGGCGTGATCAGGCCGATACCCAGGTTCACCAGCATGATCATGCCGAACTGCACCGGGTCCACGCCGATGCCCACGATCACTGGCATCAGGATCGGCGTCAGGATCAGGATCAGCGGCGCCATGTCCATCACGGTGCCCAGCAGCAGCAACATCACGTTGATGCACATCAGGATCACGTAGCGGTTGTCCGACAGCGTCAGGAATGCGGTGGTGATCTTCGCCGGGATTTCCATCAGCGTCATGATGTAGCCGAAGCTGGCGGCGAAGCCGATCAGGATCATCACGATGGAGATGGTGCGTACCGTGCGGTGCATCAGTTTCGGCAACTCGCTCCACTTGTAGTCGCGATAGATGCACATGGTCACGAAGAACGCCCACACCACGGCGATCGCGGCCGATTCGGTGGCGGTGAACACACCCGAGAGGATGCCGCCCAGGATGATGAACAAGGTCATCATGCCCCACATGGCTTCCTTGCAGATCTTCAATGCTTCTTTGAGCGGAATTACTTCGCCTTTAGGGTAATTGCGCTTTTTCGCGAAGACCAGGCACAGCGCCATCAGGCAGAGGTTCATCATGACGCCGGGGACGATGCCGGCCATGAACAGTGAGCCGATCGACACGGTGCCGCCTGCTGCCAGCGAGTACAGCACGGCGTTATGGCTTGGCGGTGTCAGCAGCGCTTGCACCGAACCACTGACGGTGACAGCGGTGGCGTAATCACGCGGGTAGCCCCGGCGTGTCATTTCCGGGATCAGCACCGAGCCCACCGAAGCGGTGTCGGCCACCGAGGAACCAGAGATCGCGCCAAAGAAACTCGACGCCACGAGGTTGACCAGGGACAGGCCACCGCGCACGAAACCTACCAGCACGCTGGCGAAGGCCACCAAGCGACGGGACATGCCGCCCTCGGCCATGATCGCGCCGGCCAGGACGAAGAACGGAATGGCCAACAGCGAGAACTTGTTCACCCCGCCCGCGACCTGAATCATCATGGCCTGGAACGGAATGTCGATCCACCACGCTCCGATCAGGGCGGCAGCGCCCAGGGCGTAGGCGACCGGCATGCCGATCAGGATCAACAACAAAAAACTGCCCAGCAGAATCAGAGCGTCCATTAAGCGGCACCTTCGTTTTCTTCAACCAAGTCGAACTGCACGACCCGACGCTGGCTTTGATCACCCAGCAAGAGTTTTTCCAAGACGAAAATCAAGGTCAGGAAGCCACCGACCGGGATCGGCATGTACGTGATGCCGACGCGCAGGGTAGGGATGGCGCTTATGAATTGGTTCCAAGTGGTCATGCACAGCTTGGCGCCCCAGACGGTCATGAATATGCACACCGCCGCCATCAATAACTGGGTGAAAATCGACGCCGCGGTTCGCCATTCAGATGGCAAACGGCTGGTGACCATGTCCACGGCCATGTGCGATCCGGAACGGTAGCTGGAGGCAGCACCGATGAAGGTAAATACCATCATCAGCAGGATGGCGGTGGGCTCCGGCCAGCTGGCGCCCGAGCCCAATACGTAGCGGGCAAACACACCCCAGGGAATCATCAGGGAAACTGCCAGGACAGACAGGCCGGCGACCCAGATGCAAGTCATGTAAATCGTGTCGTTGATACGCAGCAGCAAATTCTTCATCGGGTTCCACCGTAACTGGGCGCGCCTTCAACCGCAGGCGCGCCCAGCCTTTTCAAGAGTGCAGATTGAGAGGCCTTACTGGACAGCTTCGATGCGCTTGATCAGGTCGGCATACGGCGCACCGTATTTGGCCCGGACTGGCGCGGTGGCGTCGTAGAAGGGCTTCTTGTCGACCGTGATGAACTCGACGCCGGCAGCCTTGAGTTTTTCTTCACTGGCGGCGGACTTCTTGTCCCACAGATCCCGTTCTTCAGCCTGGGCCGCCTTGGCGGCTTTTTTCACCATGTCCTGCTGTTCCGGCGTGAGCTTGTTCCAAGTGATTTTCGACATCACGATCGGCTCGGGCAGGATCAGGTGACCGGTCAGGCTGTAGTACTTGGCGTTCTGGTAGTGGTTGTGTTCGAGCAGGGTCGGCGGGTTGTTTTCCGCGCCGTCGATCACGCCGGTCTGCAGGGCGCTGAAGATTTCGCCGGTGTCCATGGCGATGCCGTTGGCGCCCATGGCGTTCATCATCTCGATGAACATCGGGTTGCCTTGGACACGGATTTTCATGCCCTTCAGATCTTCGAGCTTGCGCACGGGATTCTTCGTGTAGATGTTGCGCGTACCACCGTCCATCCACGCCAGGGCCACCAGGCCGAACTCCGAGTTGGTGATCCGGTCGAGGATCGCATCGCCGACTTCACCGTCGATGACAGCGCGCATGTGCGCCTGGTCGCGGAAGATGAATGGCATGTTGAACACGTTCACGTCAGGCACCACAGGGCCGACGATGCCCAGGCTGACGCGGGACATCTGGATCGCGCCGGCTTGCATCTGCTCGATGACTTCTTTTTCAGAACCCAGTACGCCACCCGGGAAGTACTTGAACTTCAGCTCGCCCTTGCTCTGCGCTTCCAGGGCCTTACCCATGGACTCCTCGGCAACGACGGTTGGGTAGCCTTTGGGGTGGATGTCAGCCATCTTCATGGTGAGTTCGGCATGCGCCGCCTGGGCCAGGAAGGCCAGGGGCAGGGCTGCGATCAGAAGTGTGCGTTTGAAATTCATGCTCAATCTCCAGTCTTGTTGTTTTTTTTTATGGCTCATTCAGTGAAGCGGTGAAGCAGATCAGTTCGCGGAGTGTTTCCGTCCTCCGAAAGCAGGTTCAGCCAGGCCCTTGACGCCGGGGTTGAGCGCGAACACGCCACCGGCCAGGGATTGTGGATCGTTGTCGTCACCCGGACGAATCGAGGTCACAAAAAGGGTGTCCATCTGGCTGCCGCCAAAGGCGCACATGGTCGGTTTTTTCACCGGTACTTCCAGGGAGCGGTCGAGACGTCCGTCCGGGGTGAAACGGTGAATCAGCCCGGCGTCGTTGGCGCAGATCCAATAGCAACCGTCGGCGTCCACCGCCGCGCCGTCCGGACGACCGGCCAGGGGCATCATGTCGACGAACAGCCGCCGGTTGGACGGGGTGCCGCTGTCGATGTCGTAGTCGAAGGCCCAGATCTGCTGGATCAGCGGGTGCGAATCAGAGAGGTACATCGTCCTTCCGTCCGGGCTGAAGCCCAGGCCATTGGGCACGATGAAGCCGCTCAGTTGCGCCGCTACCGGGCTGCGTTGCCCGGCCTCATGACGGTACATCCGGCCTTCGTCGGCGTTGGCGCCCATGTTCAGCACCATGCTGCCGGCCCAGAACCGGCCCTGGCGATCGCAACGGCCATCGTTGAGGCGCATGTCGGTGCGACTGTGCTCGACGCTGGCGCACAGCTCGCTGTCCAGGCTGCCGTCGTCATGGGGATGCAGGCGAAAGAAACCACTTTCCATGCCCGCGACCCAGCCGCCGTCCTGGTGGCGGGCGATGCAGGCGAGCATTTCAGGGGCTTCCCAGCCCTGGATTTTCCCGCTACTGGCATTCCAGCGTTGCAGGCCGCCGCTGGGGATGTTCACCCAGTACAAGGCGTTCTCTTCGGGGACCCATACCGGGCTTTCCCCGACGGCGTTGCGTGCATCGACAATCAATTCGGCTTGCATGGCGATTCCTTGGTTGGTTCGTATCCCATGAACAACAGGCGAATCAGTCGTCGAACGGGCCGGCGGCCACAAAGGCGCCACCCTGGTAGATCATGGCCGGGTCATCGGCGGCCGGCATTGGCTGCGCCTCGACTTTGGCACGGAAGATTTCCGACGTGTCCTTGGGCGTGTAGCCCAGGTGCGCGGCATGGCTGTTGTCCCACCAGACATCACGGTTGGCGGAGACGCCGTAGACGATGGTGTGGCCGACTTTCGGGGTGTAGAGCGAGCATTCGATCAGTTGGGTGAGATCGTCGAAGCTCAGCCAGGTGCTCATCATCCGGCGGTTCTGCGGTTCCGGGAACGACGAGCCGATGCGGATGCTCACGGTTTCGATGCCGTAGCGATCGAAATAGAAATTGGCGACGTCTTCGCCGTAGGACTTGGACAGGCCGTAGTTGCCATCCGGACGACGAAGGCAATGGGCGTCGAGGGTTTCGTCCTGTTTGTAGAAACCGATGACGTGGTTGGAACTGGCAAAAATCACGCGTTTGACGCCGTGCTTGCGCGCAGCTTCATAGATATGGAATACGCCGCTGATGTTGGGGCCGAGGATTTCTTCGAACGGACGTTCAACCGATACCCCGCCAAAATGCAGGATGGCATCGACACCTTCCACCAGTTGATGCACGGCCTGCTTATCAGCCAGGTCGCACGGCACCACTTCCTCGCTTTCATCGATGGCCGGCGCCATGTTGGCGATGTCCGACAGGCGAATGTGACGGGCATAAGGCTTGAGGCGTTCGCGCAAGACTTTGCCAAGGCCGCCGGCGGCGCCGGTCAAGAGCAGGCGATTGAAGGGATGGCGAATCTGTGTCGTGGTCATGGCATTACCTGAGCAAACAGTGAGAGGTACAGTTGTTATAAGTTGTCGTACGACCGAGAGGGAATATCCTTATCCTTCCGCTACCTTGTCAACGTTTGATCGACGAACCGCTCTAGGTCGGCGTCCTTGCCGGGGCTTGCCATGGCGCTGGCAGACGCACATGGCAAGGTTCCTGGGCGTTACAGGAGCGAAATCGGATAGCTGATGAAGATGCGGTTCTCGTCGAATTCGTTGGTGCTGAAGTCGCGACGAATCGAAGCGTTACGCCATTTCACGTTCAGGCTTTTCAACGCGCCGCTCTGCACGGTGTAGGCCAGTTCGGTTTCACGGCCCCATTCCTTGCCGTCATCGACGGTGGCGGTGTGCACGTTGTCGCCGCTGATGTAGCGGTTCATCAGGGTCAGGCCCGGCACGCCGACAGCGGCGAAGTTGAAGTCATGGCGCACTTGCCAGGATTTTTCCTTGGCGTTGTCGTAGCTGGAGTTGTAGCTGTCGTTCGCCAGGGTGCCGCCGCTGGTGCCGTTGACGCGCATCCAGGCATCATCGCCGCCGACTTTCTGCAGGCCGACGTAGAAGGTGTTGCCGCCGTATTTGGCGGAAAGCATGGCGAACGCGGTTTTGTTGTCGAGGTCGCCGGCCAGTGCGCTGCCGTCTTCCTTGCCGGTGAAGTAACCGAGGTTGGCGCCCAGGGTCCAGTCGCCGATCGGCTGGCTGTGGGTCAGGTTGAAATACTGTTGCTGGTAGATGTCGGACAGTTCCGCGTACCAGACGCCGACCTGGGTGCGTTTTTCGTTGAAGGCGTATTCGCCACCGCCGAAGTTGAAGCGGTCGGAAGTGAACGCGCCACGGCCGTTCATCGACATGTCTTCCATGCTTGCGTCGTTGCGCGGGCTGTTGGCGCGGAACTGGCCGCCATAGAGGCTCAGGCCGTTGATTTCGGTCGAGGTCACCTGGCCGCCACGGAAAGTCTGGGGCAGGGAACGACCGTCGTCGGAGCGCAGGATCGGCAGCACCGGCATCCACTCGCCGACCTTCAGCTCAGTCTTCGAGACCTTGGCCTTCAGGGCCACGCCCAGGCGACCGAAGTCATCGGCGGGGCGACCGTCGTCATGCACCGGCAGCAACTGGGTGCCGGCGGTGCCTCTGCCGCCGTCGAGCTTGATCGAGTAGGTCCCCAGCACGTCCACGCCGAAACCGACCACGCCCTGGGTGAAGCCGGACTTGGCGTCGAGGATGAAGTTCTGGGTCCACTCTTCGGCTTTGCCCTGGGTGGCGTTGTCGTTGACGAAGTTGCGGTTGAAGTAGGCATTGCGCAGGTTCAGCGTGGCCTTGGCATCATCGACGAAACCTGCAGCACTGGCCGTCAACGGCAGGAACGCCGCCAGGCTGGTGCAGCCGAGCAAGGTCAGTGTAGAGGTGGAACTGAGAAGGGTACGGCGGCTGGAACGGGTATTGGACGGAAAACGGGCACGTGTGCTCACTCTGGCGCTCCTACGGTTTTTGTTGTTTTTATTTGTCATACGTCGTCGTACAACATGGCGTGGATTATTTGGTGGTCGTTGTCCGTTGTCAACTGGCCATTATCGGAATTATCCAACCGGAGGGTGCTTCAAAATGAGGCGTACCAACGACTGTCGGTCTGCGGAGTCCAGATTGAGGGCCGCTGCGCCGGGCCGTTTGCGTGTTGGCAAATGGCGGGGGGCAGGGCCAGGTTGTGCGATGACCGGTCTAAGACATTAGTCGAATGGGTGGGATGACCGGTGTCCTTCGTGGCGAGGGCGCTTGCAGGAGCTGCGTAGGAGCTGCGTAGGAGCTGCCGAGTGCAACGAGGCTGCGATCTTTCCCCAGGCACTTGAATCTCAAGCGAAAGATCAACATCAAAAGATCGCAGGCTTCGCCAGCTCCTACAGGCCAAGCTCCCGCGCCCCCCCTGTAGATACCGTCTTAAGTCTCACCGGGCAAGCGCAAGTTTCGGGTCATATGGCAGTCCTGACTTGAGCACTCCGTAAACGAAGTGCAGCAGTTTGCGCATTGCCGCGCAGATGATTTGTTTGGGGGCCTTGCCGTTGGCCTCCAGGCGTTCTTTCATCGCCATGATCGCCTTATTGTGTTTCAGCGCCACCATGCCAGGCATGTAAAGGCCTGCACGAAGCCGTGCTGACCCGATTCTCGAAATTAGGGTATGACCTTTAAGCTTTCCTGATTCTTGCAGCTTGGGATTCAGCCCCGCAGCGGCGACCAATTGGCGAGGATCGCTGTATTTGCGCAAGTCGCCCAGTTCGGCTAGCAATCGCTCAAGCGTTTTTTGTCCGATACCGTCGATGGTTACGATCAGATCCCGCATCTGACGCATATCCGGGTCGTCATCGATGTGCTTTTTGATCGCCTTATGTGTTTCAACGATCTCTTTTTCGATATGGCGCAGAACGGAGTTGATCGAGTCTTTGACCTTTTCGTCAGACACGTCCAGACGATTAAGCTCCATTTGTTCCATTTCCTGAAGGTCATCCAGGCGGCGCACCATAGCTTTCAACTGGCGATACTTCAGTGGCTCAGGTGCCCATGGCTGAAGCTTCTGATCCTTTTCCCGGGCGAAGTCGGCGATGAGTTTGGCATCGCTTTTATCGGTCTTGATGCGGCGCAGCTCGCTGTCAGCGTACGCTTTGGTCGTAGCCGGGTTCACGACGCAGATTCGGAAGCCTTTGTTGTAAACGAACTCGGCGAGCTCCAAGTGGTAGACGCTGGTGGCTTCCATCACGATCAGGGCCGAACGCTCGACGTTTGTGTCTAGCCAAGCCTCAAACTCTTTAAAACCTTTTGGATTGTTGGCCAGCTTGGCCTTGGTTTTGTGCTTGCCGTTGGGCAGGTGTGTAGCGATATCAAAAGTGTTCTTTGCAACGTCGACGCCAACGAAACCAGACATGATCGTTTCTCCACTTGTTCCCTTTTGCGATCATCACGTCACTCGGTCCAACCTTGCGAATGCGGGCTCTAGCCGGAGGCGGGCCCAAGATACCGTGCGAACTGTACGAGTGAGTGTGGAGGGCTGGAGCACGATCTACATCACAGGCAAAAAGCCTAAGGAGCTGCGCGGCTTCCAAGTCCCTCCCTCGATGATCAGTCGAGAACTATCGCTCCTGACGGAGCGATAGTCGAGATACAAGGAGCTGCCGAGTGCAACGAGGCTGCGATCTTTTCCCAGGCACTTGAATCTCAAGCGAAAGATCAACATCAAAAGATCGCAGGCTTCGCCAGCTCCTACAGGCCAAGCTCCCGCGCCCCCCCTGTAGGAGCTGCCGAGTGCAACGAGGCTGCGATCTTTCCCCAGGCACTTGAATCTCAAGCGAAAGATCAACATCAAAAGATCGCAGGCTTCGCCAGCTCCTACAGGCCAAGCTCCCGCGCCCCCCTGTAGGAGCTGCCGAGTGCAACGAGGCTGCGATCTTCTCCCAGGCACCTGAATTTCAAGCGAAAGATCAACATCAAAAGATCGCAGGCTTCGCCAGCTCCTACAGGCCAAGCTCCCGCGCCCCCCTGTAGGAGCTGCCGAGTGCAACGAGGCTGCGATCTTTCCCCCAGGCACTTGAATCTCAAGCGAAAGATCAACATCAAAAGATCGCAGGCTTCGCCAGCTCCTACAGGCCAAGCTCCCGCGCCCCCCCTGTAGGAGCTGCCGAGTGCAACGAGGCTGCGATCTTTTCCCAGGCACCTGAATTTCAAGCGAAAGATCAACATCAAAAGATCGCAGGCTTCGCCAGCTCCTACAGGCCAAGCTCCCGCGCCCCCCCTGTGGAGCTGCCGAGTGCAACGAGGCTGCGATCTTTCCCCAGGCACTTGAATCTCAAGCGAAAGATCAACATCAAAAGATCGCAGGCTTCGCCAGCTCCTACAGGCCAAGCTCCCGCGCGCCCCCTGTAGGAGCTGCCGAGTGCAACGAGGCTGCGATCTTTCCCCCAGGCACTTGAATCTCAAGCGAAAGATCAACATCAAAAGATCGCAGGCTTCGCCAGCTCCTACAGGCCAAGCTCCCGCGCCCCCCTGTAGGAGCTGCCGAGTGCAACGAGGCTTCGATCTTTCCCGGGGCACCTGAATTTCAAGCGAAAGATCAACATCAAAAGATCGCAGGCTTCGCCAGCTCCTACGGGGCCGAGCGGGAGCAAGCTCCTCGCCACGGGATCCTCGGTGTTCTTTCAATGTAGGTGAATGCTAGTCTTGGTCAACGCTGTCGCCAGGGAGCCCTCATGGGCAATCACAAGATCGAGATTCGTCGCAGTAACGTCGAAAAAATTCTGTTGGCTGCCGAGAAAGTCTTCGCCGAAAAGGGCTTCGGCAGTACCGCCATGGCGGACATCGCCGCTGAAGCGCAATTGCCGCGTTCCAATCTGCACTACTACTTCAGCACCAAGAGCGAGTTGTACAGTGCCGTGCTGTTCGATCTGCTGGACGTCTGGAAGCAGGACGCCTTGTGCTTCGAGATGTTCGACGACCCACGGGTCGTGCTCAGCAGCTATATCCGCGCCAAGATGAACCACTCCCGCAGCCGGCCCCATGGCTCGAAGATCTGGGCCAACGAAGTGATCCACGGTGCGCCGACCCTGGGGCAAGCGCTGGATGCCAGCCTCTACGACTGGGCCAAGATGAAGGAAGCGAAGATCCGCCAGTGGGTGGAAGACAAACGCATCCTGCCGGTGGAACCGTCCAGCCTGCTCTACATGATCTGGGCGTCGACGCAGCACTACGCCGACTTCGACCATCAGATCAACATCCTCAACGACCACCAGCCGCTGTCCGACATGCAATTCGAACGGGCGGTGCAGACGGTCACCAGCGTGATCTTGCGGGGGATAGGGTTGCAGCCTTGAGGTCTTTGTCATTGACTGTCGAGCAGGGTCAACCTCAACCACGGAGGCTCTCGATATGGACCTGGCCGAGCAATACCGCAACTACATCGCCTGCCTGAATGCCCGTCGCTGGCAGGACCTGGGCCGTTTCGTCGACGACAATGTGCAATACAACGGTCAACCGGTGGGGCTGGCAGGCTACCGGGCGATGCTGGAAAACGATGTGAGCACCATCGTCGACTTGCGCTTCGATATCGACCTGCTGGTCGTCGAACCGCCGAATGTCGCGAGTCGCTTGCTGTTCGATTGCTCGCCCCGAGGACGATTCCTGGGACTGGAGACCCACGGCCGGCGGATTCGATTTTCCGAGAACGTGTTCTATACCTTCGAAGGCGGAAAAATCGTTCGGGTGTGGTCGGTGATCGACAAGGCTGCGGTGGAGGCTGCGCTGCAACGCGAAGGCCCTTCAGAAGAAGGGCCTTGAGCGAAAAACATGTGAAAGCGAGCCTGCTCGCGAAGGCGGTGTGGTCGTTAGCGCAGGTGCTAACGGATCGATTGCTTTCGCGAGCAGGCTCGCTCCCACCGTTGAAGTCAGCTACCGAGCTTCATTCCTTGAGGAACGTCAGCAGGTCCTGATTGAGGCGATCCTTGTGCGTCTCGGTCAGGCCGTGCGGCGCGCCAGGGTAGACGATCAGTCGAGCGCCCTTGATCAAGGCTGCCGAGGCCCGGCCTGCGGCGTCAATGGGCACGATCTGGTCGTCGTCGCCGTGAATCACCAGGGTCGGCACGTCGAACTTCTTCAAATCGCCGCGGAAGTCAGTCGCCGAGAACGCCGCGATCGAGTCATAGGTGTTCTTGGCGCCGCCCTGCATGCCTTGCGCCCAGAACGACTGGATCAAACCCTGGGACGGCTTGGCGCCCTTGCGGTTGTAGCCGTAGAACGGGCCGGAGGCGATGTCCAGGTACAGTTGCGAACGGTTCTCCTGGGAGGCTTTGCGCAATCCGTCGAACACTGCAATCGGCAAGCCGCCAGGGTTGGTGTCGGTCTTGAGCATCAGCGGCGGGACCGAGGACACCAGCACGGCTTTCTTGACGCGGCTGGTACCGTGGCGACCGATATACCGAGCCACTTCGCCGCCCCCTGTCGAGAACCCGACCAAGGTCACGTCCTTCAGGTCCAGCGCCTCGATCACCGCCGCCAAGTCGTCGGCGTAGTGATCCATGTCGTTGCCTTCCCACGGCTGGCTGGAACGGCCATGACCGCGACGGTCGTGGGCAATGACGCGATAGCCCTTGGAGGCGAGGAACATCATCTGTCCTTCCCAGCTGTCGGAGTCCAGCGGCCAGCCGTGGCTGAAGGTGACGACCTGACCGTTGCGCGGGCCCCAATCCTTGTAATAGAGCTGCACGCCATCCTTGGTGGTGATGTAGCTGGAGGACTGCACGACGCTGCCGACCGCGGTGGCGCTGGCGCCGGCCTGGACGGGGGTAGCAGCTTCTGCGCCGAGGGTGGCCAAGGCCAGGATGGCGACAGCGAAGGTGCGGTTGAATGTGTTCATCGTTTCTCTCTCCATAAGGGACGGTTTGATCTGCCGGGATCGTTGTCGATCGCGTTGGTGGGCAGATTAGAGAGAGCGAAGCGCAACGAGAACGGCGCTGGCATCGATAACAACTATAGGGATATCGGATACCTGCGTTTTGATCGTGGCGAGGTCGCGCACGAGCTTGGCCTGTAGGAGCTGGCGAAGCCTGCGATCTTTTGATGTTGAAATTCAGGCGCCTGGGAAAGATCGCAGCCTCGTTGCACTCGGCAGCTCCTACAGGCGCGCACGGGAGCTTGGCCTGTAGGAGCTGGCGAAGCCTGCGATCTTTTGATGTTGATCTGTCGCTTGAAATTCAGGCGCCTGGGAAAGATCGCAGCCTCGTTGCACTCGGCAGCTCCTACAGGCGCGCGCGGGAGCTTGGCCTGTAGGAGCTGGCGCAGCCTGCGATCTTTTGATGTTGATCTGTCGCTTGAAATTCAGGCGCCTGGGAAAGATCGCAGCCTCGTTGCACTCGGCAGCTCCTACAGGCGCGCACGGGAGCTTGGCCTGTAGGCGCTGGCGCAGCCTGCGATCTTTTGATATTGATCTGTCGCTTGAAATTCAGGCGCCTGGGAAAGATCGCAGCCTCGTTGCACTCGGCAGCGCCTACAGGCGCGCACGGGAGCTTGGCCTGTAGGCGCTGGCGCAGCCTGCGATCTTTTGATGTTGATCTTTCGCTTGAGCAATCAACCAAACGACGGCATAGGCCCCAGCGAGTTGAGAATCCAGGTGACCGCAGCGACGGCAACGAGGGCCGCCGCCAGCAAACCGATGAACAGCCACTTGACGACTTTCAGCCACTTCGGCGGACCGGCGCTCGGGGCGAAGGTTTCCACCGCGTGACTCATGGCTTCGGCGCAAAAGGGGCACTCGCCGTTGTCCTCGAGAATGAGGGTGCCGCAGTGATCACAATTCTTCATGTCGTACCAAGGCTCGGAAACGTTTGTCCAGCGGCGAACCGTCGCCGCACCTGATGCTCAGTATTTATAGACGATGCCCAGCCTGCCCATGATTTCCATGGCATTGACCAGGCCCAAGCCGTTCATGGGCAGGCAGGCAAACGCCTGGTACTCGTCGAAGTGGGTGCCGATGGCCAACAACTTCAAGTCGTGGGCTTCCAGGCGGGCATTGAAATACTGCAGCAGCGCCCGTTCCCAATCGTTGGCGCGATTGACCGCGTCGACGGTTTTGCTGTCAGGCGTGGGGATTTCGATGCCCAGTTCCCGGAGTGGGGCAAGGGCGTTGATGGTGTGGACGCCTGACAGCGACCACTCCTTCCATTCGAACTCAGCCAACCGATGGGCCCGGGCCAGTGCCGATCGCAGTTGCGTCCAGGCCCAGTCCCACTGACCGTTGGGGGCGGGCATGTTTTCGATCAGCGCTTGGGCAAGCGCCTCGTCGAACAGGCAATCGAACAGGTCTGCCAGCGTGTCGGCGGGATCCGGTCCAGGCCCCTGATCCTGGGTGTCCAGGTCACGGCTCAAACGCTGCCAAAGACTGGCCAGTTCCGTCCAGTCGTCTTCATCCATGTCGTCATCGATCACCTGCGCCTTATGGCCGCGGTGATAATTGTCCAGCCGCGTCTTGTGAACCTGGACAGCGCCCTCGGCGACGCTCACTTCGTAGCTGCTGTGGTCCAGGTAGCTGGTCTGGAAGACGATGCGGTCAGGAAAGAGGTCATGCACGAGGCTTTCCTCGGCATCGAAATAAGCCGCGCCTTCGAGCGTGCCGTGGGCGGTGATGATGCGTTGCAGCGACAGGGGATCGATGGCGTTCAGGGGCATTTATTTCACGCTCTGTACATGCATGTCGATGGAAGTCCCGTCGTGCTTGTCGGTACTGGCGTGGTAGAAGAACCCGTAGTCGACCAAATAGTAATAATGATTGGCGGGAAGGAGTCTTTTACTCGGAAGCTGTTCCTGGCAACTCATGGCCTTGGCCTGGCCGCTCAGGGCCGGGTTCAGTTGCTTGGCCGGCAATTCGCGGTCGATGCGACAGTCGAAGACTCTCGGCTCCGTGCCCAAAGTACCGATGAGGCTGCTGGTGTTACTGCCTTGCCGGGTGTAACCCAGTTGGCTGCCGACCGGCATGCGTCGCCAATCGCCACGAAAGCTCAACCTGTCGATGACCACGGTATTTCTCGACATCGTGGCCTGTTCCACGCCGGAAAGCATCAACAGGCCACGCCAGGTGATCTTGCGACCGTTGAGGTGTTCGCTTTTGTGAATGAAGCGCAACTGGCGGGTGTCCGGGTCAGTGGACAGAAAGTATTCGGTACGTTCCGGCCTGCTTTCCTTGGGGAAGTTGACGGTGCCGGCCAGTTCCACGTAGGTCAGCGTCTTGATCGGCGCGGGCATGTCGAGTTGCTCGATGGTTTTCAAGACGTCCGGGTTGATGACTGGGTTACCATCGGCCCTCATCGGTACGGTGCGGAACTTGAACGTCGGCGCATTGACAGGCTTTGTCTGCGTCTGTTGGCTGGCGCAAGCGGCCAATGCCAGGAAGGTGATACCAAGGATAAGACGTTGCACGGGTGACTCCGATAAGTCCATTTTGAGGGAGGCTGGCAGGTCGTTGACGATTTATCGCAGGCGAGTTACTGCTCAGTGGAAACGGTCAAGTCCGGATCGGTTTCAGCCGCCATCTTCAATCGGTCCGCTTTGCTGATGTACTTGTCCTTGCTCTTGGGGGCCAGTTTGGCGCTGGCCTTCTTTGCGTTGGCCTTGAGCAGCTGGTTGATTTTTTTGCGGCGGTTCATGTCGTTCCACTTGGGTTTGAGAGGCAGACGCGATTTAACGCTCGGTTGCCGGCATTTTCAAGAAACGCTGTTCATGATCCGCATTCGGCAGCAGGCAAACGTCGTATTTGCCAAACAGTCGATAACGATTCAGCGCAATGTGATCGTAGACCCAGTCTCGAAGTGCGCGCGGCAAGAGGCGCAATACATTCACCGCGTGCCAGCGACCGGGCAATTGCGAAACCACTTCGAAAAACGCGTCCGAGCGCTCCCACAGTTGCTGGTCGCGGATCACCGCCATGGTGTCGAACTGGTCCACTGGCAAACCCGCCCATGCGAGCAAGGCCTGGCCCTCTGGTGATTGCACCGCCGCCAGCCGCACCCGCCGTTGCCGATCATGCCGTATCAGGAACTTCGCCCAGCCGTTGCAGAGCTTGCAGACACCGTCGAACAGGACCACCGTTTCGCCTGGCTTGAGCAGCGGCGCGGAGGAAGGTCGGGTTTTTGAGGCTGGCATGGCTGAGGTCCACGGATAGGGGTGGTTCGGATCATACCGCGTGCAGCTATCCTGTGATCGTTCGATCAGCGTACCCGATCGCGACTCTGCACCGACAAATCCAGCGCCTTTTGCATGTCCAGCCGCGCCGAGCGGCCCACATCCTTGTCGTTGAGCTGGTAATTGCGCTCCGACGGCAGGATGGGCGCGGTGAGGTCTTCGCCGTCCATGCGTTCGAAATCATGGTTGTCGCCGATGGTCATGGCGCTGCGCCGCAGGAGCATGCGCAGCTGTTCGGGTTGAAGTTGCGGATTGATCGACAGCATCGCCGCCAGCAGGCCCGTGACCATCGGCGTGGCGTAGGACGTGCCGCAATGCACCGCACCGTCCTCGCCGGCGTTGACCGTCGAGGCGTGGGTGCACGCGGCGGCGGTGATGTCGACGCGCATGTCGATGTTCGAGGAGCTGCGCTTGACCGCGTAGCCGGGGTCGTCGACGGCGACTCCGGCCCGTTCGTTGCGCTGGTGCCCGCCGACCACCAGCAGTTGCTCGGTGATGAACGAGGAGGGCAGGCGGTATTCGTCGGTGCCCGAAAAGGACGAGCCGTTGCCAGCGGAGTTCACCACCACCACGTCGGGATGTTCCTTGCGCAGCCACAGGAAAAATTCCTCCAGCAATTCTTCGTAGCCGCCCATGGCGATGCCCGAACGCAGCAGCGAATCCACGTCATCGCCTTTCACGTCCTTCGCCCCCACGCGGTGGATGCCCCAGCTCCAATTGAGCACGCGCACGCCGTCCTCGACGAGGTTCACCGAAGCGGCGATGTTGGCGGTGATCCCCGCGTCGGAATTGCGTTCGACGATGACCTCGAAGCCACCGCTGGCCTTGTCCAACCCCCGGAGAAAACCGCTGTTGCCGCCATCGTTCCAGCGCGCCGCGAGGATCCCGGCCACGGTCGTGCCGTGGTTGTCCGGCTTGTCCGCATCGCGGGCGTAGACGCAGGTGCGTGGCACCGAGCAGGGGCCCAGGTCATCGGCAAAATCCGCCGTGTCGAAATCCACGTCACGCTCGATCAGGCCGATGCGCACCGGTTGCGGTCGGATCGGCGACTGCTGTCCGGGGATGCGCCGCTGGTAGTAATGCACCGCGTCGAGAAAGCGATTCGCCGCCCACTCATCCGAGTCCTGGGCCGGTTTTTTCGGCTCGTCAGGCTGGGCGGGCGCTTGCTCGGCCTCTTCCGCCCCTGACTCCTCGACCACCACCGCATCGACGCTGGTCTCGCTGCCCAGGCGCAGCACCAACGCGTCGCGCTGCACCAGGTCCTTGGCCGGCAGGCGCAGCTGATACACGTTCAGCGGCGCTATGCTGCCGACCACTTTCGCGCCATATTTGCCGGCAAGCCGCTCAGCCTCCTGGCGGCCATCGTGACTTTCCTCGATCAGCACGCTGACCAGGTCCACATAGGTGGTCAGGCCGTCCATGTTCTTCGCCACCTCATTCGGCCCAGCGGCGAGCACGTGGCTGTTGCCCATGGTCAGCCAAACGGCATTGCTCAAGCGCGGGCCGTCGGCCAGCCAGAGCGGACCGCTGTGGTAATCGGCGCTGTCCAGGCGCAAACGCAGGCTTTGTCCTTCACGCTGGATGCTGCGCGCAGGAATCGTTTTCTCGCCCAGTTTCAGTTGTGGCGTTGCGTCACCCAGCCCACGTGCGGTCAGGCACCATTCCTGGCGCTGGCGTTCGAGCAAGTCGCCGCAGCGCTTCAGGCTTTCCAGGCGCAACGGTTCTTGCGCAGAGGCGGTCGTGCTGGCTATCCAGATCAGGAAAGAGGCGAGGGCGACGGATCGTAGGCGCATGGGTGGGTTCTTTGCTGGGGTTTGCTGTTCCGACCGCAGCGTCGATGGCTTCGTTCAGGCGTCCCGTCCACCGTCATCAAAATGGAACAACCGAACCCGCGCCGCCATCCGATTCATAGGCATCTCAGAAACGGGGAGTCCCATGTCTCGTCCACCCATGATCGGAATCATCGCGTGCTCGGGCAAGATCGGCCCGCACACCGTCCAGCTCAGCAACGACAAGTATGCGCAGGCGGTCGCCACCGCCGCCGAAGCGCTGCCGGTGATCCTGCCGGTGTTCCCGGCGCTGATCGATCCTGCCCACGTCATTGCCGGCCTGGACGGGCTGCTGTTTACCGGATCGCCGTCCAATATCGAACCCCATCACTACGGTGGTCCACCCAGCCCGCCGGGCACCGAGCACGACCCGGCCCGGGACAACCTGGCGCTGCCGCTCTGGCGCGCCGCGGTCGAAGCGGGCCTGCCGGTGCTCGGTATCTGCCGTGGCTTCCAGGAAATGAACGTCGCCTTCGGTGGCTCGCTCCATCAACAGCTCGACGGCCCTGGCGCCGAACATGAACCGCCGAGCAACGAACCCGTCCAGGAACAATACGCCCGCAACCATGCCCTGACGGTGCGCCCGGGCGGCGTGTTGGCGCGGCTGGGGCTCAAGGATGTCATCGAAGTCAACTCCGTCCACGGCCAGGGCATTGCGCGGGTGGGGCTGGGCTTGCGCGTCGAGGCCGTGGCGGAGGATGGATTGGTGGAGGGCCTTTCGGTGGAGGGCAGCCGGGCCTTTGCGCTGGGGGTGCAATGGCATCCGGAGTGGGAGGTGATGGAGAACGCGGATTATCGGGCGATTTTTCGGGCGTTTGGGGAGGCGTGCAGAGAGCGGGCGGGTTACGCAGGATCGTGACAACAGACGCAGAGCTTGTTGCCTTCAGGGTCCCGAAAGTAGGCCCCGTAATAATCCGGGTGATATTCAGGGCGCAGGCCTGGAGGACCTTCGCAACGGCCACCCAGGGTCAGCGCCAGGGCATGAGTGTGACGCACGACCTGTCGATCGGAGGCCAGCAGCGCGATCATTTGCCCGTTTCCTGACATCGCCGGTTCGCCATCATAGGGTTTGCCAATTACAAAAAGAGGGCGTGGGTTGTCAGGGTGCCTCCAGCCCGCCCAGGGGCGTTCAAGGTCTTTGAACTTGAGTTCAAGGCCGAGCGCTTGCATGACTTCTTGATAAAACACAAACGCTCGCTGGAAATCGTTCGCGCCGATGCACACATGTGAAATCATCTTTTCATCCTGGAAAGGGGAAAGCCTGTTTCCACCATAGCAGCGATTCCTCAAGGATTGGATTTCAACCGTCCTTCGATCGCCACGAGCAAACAACCCCAGGCGATCACGCCGATGACCAGCAGCTCGGCGATACCGATAAGCACGTGGAATGAAAAGGTCATCGGCTGCTCCGCCCAATAGAAGGTTGTCGGGCGAGAAATGCCAATGCGCAGTCGTCCGGTAAACAGCGAGGGCACCAACGTGATGATGCGGGTCAGCTCAAACACCGCCAGGAACGCGCCAATCAGGGCGAGCAGGACGCGTGCGGGTGTGCCCAGTTGCTCGGATGTCTCAGCCGAAGGCGTCGGCGCCTTTGCTTTGCGTTGCCTGGCGATCTTCGCGGGGGTTGGAGCAGGCCGGTAGGCGGCCTTCGCAACGGGTGCCGAACCGACCGTTACCTCGGTGGGCATTGGTATTTGCAAGTAGTCGCTTATCTCACGCAGCCACAGGTCGGTGCGTTTGCTTCCCGGTACGACCGGAACGTTGCTGCTCGTCAGGCGATGGGTGGTGCCATCGCGCATCACCAGCCACAGCTGGGTGCTGGCTGGCTTCGCCTCCGGGTGGCGACGAAGTTCGACGTGTTTGACGGCGTCGATCCTGAACACCGAATGCACCCGCTCACGGCGGCCAAAAAAGTTCTGGGTGCGGCGCTTGCCTTCACCGTCGAGGCGCGACAACAGCAAGGTCTCGCGGGTGCCGGTGTAAATCAGCAGTGCCAGACCCAGGGCAGGAATCAGCAGCAGCCCGAGCACCAACAGGAGCAAGGTCAGTGGGTCCATGCCCGCTGGCGACGAGTCTGAATCGGCAATCGCTAGCACGGCCCCCAAGGGAAAAATCAACGCCAGCGCACTGGTCAGCAGCACGACTATGCTCTGCACCCGGTTGACCGAGTGGATGTGCAAGTCATCCCGCGTGGTGCGCTCGAATCGATATCCAATCAAATGCAGACTCCTGATAAATCCCCCGGCCCAAAGCGGCGGAGGATGTGTAACGGGATGGATCAACCGCTGGTTGAGAGCCGATCGGTTGGATGATTTTTCCGGCCCTACATCGCTCGATGAAAACGGAGCGATCATTTCAAGAAACATCCTACATCGCCACTCAAGTCCCCTGCGTTAGCGTCCGTCCTGGATTTTCAGGATGAGATTCGCGACTTGTGACCACACGCCCAAAAGACCTGCCCAAGGTTCGTAATCCACGTTCCGGCGAAGGGCACAACATTTCCTATCGGGACATGACGTCCAGCGAGCTGGCGGCGTACGAAGCCCTCCAGCGCGGCCATGAAGCCATGCTCGCCCGACAGGCTGCCTATGAAAACGAACGTTGGGCCACGGTGGAGAAAAAGCCTCTCGTCATCACCGGCTCCGTGTTTGCCAAAAGCTGCACATTACCCAACGGAATCATTGACTACAGCAACCCTAACGGCTTCGTACCGCCGGACTTGGTCAAGCAGTACGGCGATCTGACGTGGCTGGGAGGCCGAAGCGCCGACGCGTCGGGAACCGTTCCCCTCAAGCAAATCGGCTCAAGTGCAACACCCCTCGCCTTGGGCCGGCTCGCACTGGGAGGTTCCGCTGTGTCGGCGGCTGGCGCCGCCACTGGCACGGTCGGCGCGGCACTGTTGACCGGCATCGTCGCCTTGCTCTGGCCCTCCAGCCTGGGCGACAGCGCCCTTTACAGCGAAGAGCAGCTCCGCCAGCTCAAACAGGCCCGCACCCGCATGCGCCTGAGTATCGAGCAGCAGGCCGACGGCAGTATCAAGGGCTACGGCTTCTACACCGGGCAGAACCGCGGCTGGGAAATGGTTGACGTCGTCCACCTCGCTCCTCGCGGCGACCAATACATCGCCGACCTGGGTGACGGCATCGAACTGATCTGGACCCCAGCCTCCAACCCCTCCGACACCCTCGGCATCCCCGCGTTGGAAGCCGCGCCCCAAACGCCACACATCTGGATCTACCCACCGACGCCGGTGGCGGACAGCATCATCGTCAACCCGATCTATCCGCCGGAGTACAAGGATTTCATCCTGGTGTTTCCGGCGGATTCGGGGGTTCGGCCGGTTTATGTGGTTTTGAGTGTTCCGGGGGATCATAAGTACCATAAGCCCCCGTCTCTTCTCCCAGCCTTTCCAGAGGCAAAAATTGCACCTTCTAAAACGTTCGTACGTGGCGGCGGTATTAAGCGTCGAAGGTGGAAAGATCGCGCCGGGAAGATCTATGAGTGGGACTCACAACATGGCGCTGTAGAACTCTATACAAAACAAGGTAAACATCTTGGCGAATACGACCCCATCACCGGCGAGCAAACCAAACCCGCCAGTCCAACAAGGAAGGTAGAAAAATGAAGCCCACCGTAGAAGTTTTTGACAGGACGACAGAAGAGTTGTTACAGACTGTGGAAGTCCCAAGCGCTTACATAGCCCAGTTGGCCACGCTGATGGGTTGGACGGAGCCTGAAGACTTTTGCTTTGTCTACGACTTGTCGTCAGAACAGTTGAAAACGATAGAAGAGTGGACGCACACGAAATTGAATGGCGACAACCGCATTATCCAAATCGTTTGTCTTGAGTAAGGCAAACGGTGTCTTCCCCTGGAACAGACGCAACCTGCTCCAGGGGAAGACAGGTTTTCTTTAAAAACTGTACTTGGCCGTCAACATCATATTCCGCGGATTACCATACGCATCCCCCCCATAACTCGCAGAGTTGGCGATAGACGAATAGTAGCGGCGGTCAAAGATGTTGTTGGCGTTGACCTGCAGATCCAGGTTCTGGTTGACCCTGTACCCGGCCATCAGGTCCGTGACGGCATAGCTGCCCTGTTCGAGGCGGTACTTGCTGCCGTTGGCCAGCGGAATGTCGTTGTACATCCGGCTCTGCCAGGAGACGTTGCCGCCAACGCGCAGTTTTTCCAGCGGGCCTTGGAAGCGATAGTGGGTGGTCAGCTTGAAAAGATGCTCCGGGGTGTCGGGGTCGAATTGTTTGTTGACCTTTTGTGGTTCGGCGGCGTTTTTGATGGTGTGGGTTCGTGCGTAGGTGTAGCCACCGCCTACTTGCCAGTTTTCGGTCAACGCGCCTTGCACTTCGAAGTCGATCCCCTGGCTGCGAATCTCGCCTGAGGCCTCGTTGCAGGTTGCCTGCGGACAGTTGGGCACGACCACCGCTACTGCGCGATTTTCCTGGTCGACGCGGAACAGGGCCAGGCTCGCATTCAGCGCGCCATCAAAGTACTCGCCCTTGATCCCGACTTCATAATTTTTACCTACGATCGGCTTGACCGGGGACCCGGACCTATCCTTTGCGCTCTGCGGCGTGAAGATGTCGCTGTAGCTGACGTAGACCGAATACTGGTCGTCCAGGTCGTAGATCAAGCCGGCGTAACGGGTGACGTTTCGAGTGACCTTGTAGTCGCCCTCGCCATCATGGTTATCGTAGTCGTACCAGTCCAGGCGTCCGCCGAGGATCAACTTCAGCGGGTCGGCCAGGCTCAGGCGTGTGGTGAGGTAGACGCCGTCCTGGGTGGTCACCTCGCGCTGGTTGTTCGTATGGACGAAGTTCGGTTTCCCGGCGCTGATCGGCCAGTTGATGTCGTAAGGGGTGTAGCTGTGGGTGGTGTCGTCGTAGATGCGCTTGCTTGCGCCCACAACCAGTTCATGGGTGCGTCCGAATACCTCGAAAGGGCCACTGGCAAAGGCGTCAACGCCGGCCTGGTTTTCGTCATGAGCGGCCTGGTAAACCGTGCGGGCCAGCGTATTGTTGACCCAGCGCGATTGGTAAGAGCCGGAAAACAACGCATCCTGCTCGGAATAGTTGGCGTTGACCTGAAGGTTCCAATCATTGGCCAGGCGATGACGGACTTCGGCGAATACCGTGTTGATCTCCTGGTCCTTGTTCTCCCACTCCGTACCCGGATTGTAAGAGCGCGGCAGGTCCAGGTGATGACCGTCCTGGCCGATCATCGACGAACCCCAGAAATAATTGGTCTTGTCCTTCTGATGGGAAAAACCCAGGGTCAAGGTGGTGTCTTCGCCCAGGTCTGCTTCGGTGACCGCATAGAACAAGCCGTGATTTTCCTCGACATCATCGATGAAACTGTTGGCGTCGCGGTAAGAGGTCACGACCCGGCCACGCAGGGTGCCACTGTCGTTGAGCGGGCTGGACGCATCGACCTCGCCACCGTAATCGTCCCAGCTGCCGGCGGTACCGGTCAGGGTGAGTTTCTGTTCGGCCAGTGGGCGCTTGCGGACCATGTTGATCGCGGCTGACGGGTTGCCTGCCCCGGTCACCAGGCCTGTGGCACCGCGCACGATCTCGACCCGATCAAACATCGCCAGGTTGGGCTGCGCGCCGACGGAGACGCCGTTGTAGCCGGTCGGGATGCCGTCATACATCAGGTTATCGATTTCGAACCCGCGCGCCTTGTAGATCTGCCGGCCAGGCCCGCTGGAAAAATCCAGGAACAACCCGGGCGTCGCCTTGACCACGTCGTTGATGCTGGTCATCGCCTGGTCATCCATACGCTGGCGCGTGATGACCGTGACGGCTTGCGGGGTTTCACGCATGGTCAGCGGGAGCTTGGTTGCCGTCGACATCGAACCGGTGGTGTAGGATTCGGTGCCTTCCGTTGTACTCCAGAGTTGGTTGCTCGTGACTTCGGTCGCGCCCAGCTCCAGCGTGGCCGGTGGAGTGTTCTGGGCGGCGGCGCTGTTGTCATCGGCGTAGGCGGGAGCCAGGGAGGCCATGCAGATCGCCATGGCCAGGAGATCACGGGTAGGGGTGAAATAACGCGGGGTGGTGGTGCAAGTCGACATGAGTCGGTCCTGAGATGCTAATGATTGTGAGAATGATTAGCGTTCAAGTGTCTCAGGATTTTTCTGAACGATAAAGCCTACGTTGGCTGAGCTCGCCGATGTAGAGCGGTGCGCGCTGCGAATCCTCTATCATGAGCAGACGTTCATGCTCCGTGTTTTTTTCACACAATTCCCCGGAACCGTATACATGAGAGATCTGCCGCCAACCGCCACATTGCGAGCCTTTGAAGTCGCCACCCGGCACCCGACGTTCACTGCGGCTGCGGATGAATTGCACGTCACCCAAAGCGCGGTCAGCCACCAGCTCAAGCATCTCGAGGCGCTTTGGGGATTGCAGTTGTTCGAGCGTGGCAAGTCGTTGAGCCTGACGGCGGCGGGGGCTGCGCTGGCACCCATCGTGCGGGAATTCATCATGAGCCTGGAGGCGACTTTGAGCGATTTGCGCGAGCAGAAAGGCCGGGTCCGCCTCAGCGTCAGTACTACGTATTCCTTCGCGCTGAAGTGGCTGCTGCCACGCCTGCCAATGCTCTCTCGCCAGCATCCCGAGCTGTTGGTCTCGCTGGACACCACGGACAAGGTCATCCATTTTTCCAACGGCCAGGCCGATGTCGCGATCCGGCTCGGCAAGGGCATCTATCCCGGGTTGTATTCGGAATTCCTGTTTGGCGAGCAGGTGTTTCCGGTGGCCAGTCCCGATCTTCTGCAACGCTTCGGCACGCCGCACAGCCCTGCCGATTTGTTGCATTTCCCGCTGCTGACCCGGGATGGCGCCGAGCTGGTGCCGAAGTGGGAGGCCTGGTTCCAACAGGTCGGGCTGGCGTTCTTGCCGCTCAAGGAAAGCGTGCGGTTTGGCGACACCAACATGACGGTCGAAGCCGCGCTGCTCGGCCAAGGCGTCGCGTTGGTGCGCAGCGGGCACGTTGAAAACGAAATCAGCGATGGCCGCCTGGTGCGGTTGTTCGATGTGCCGTTCCCATCGCCGCTTGCTTACTATTTCGTCTGCCCCAAGGGCATCGAATCGCAGCCGCACATCGTCAGCTTTCGCCAATGGCTGATCAGCGAGGCGCTGAAAGTCCAACGAATCTATGAGTGAAGCATGAAGGTTTGCTCATGGTCCGATGAGGAGACTTCGCTGTAGTCCGGGCGCTGGGCTGCCTAGAATGGCGACCATGCCTATCCATATCGTTTTCCTGGTTCTTTTCGCCGCGCTCCTGCATGCCAGTTGGAATGCACTGCTGCGTGGCGGTGCCGATCGGCTGTGGTCGATGACGGTGATGTGCATTGCCATCGCCGTCACCTGTGTCGTTGCCGCAGCGTTCATGGTGCCGCCTGCGGTTGAGAGTTGGGGCTATGCGGTGCTTTCGGCGCTGCTGCATGTCGGCTACAACCTGTTCCTGGTGCGCAGCTACCGGGTCGGCGACCTCGGGCAGATCTATCCGATTTCCCGAGGATCGTCGCCGGCGCTGATCACCCTGGGGGCCGCCATTTTTGCCGGCGAGACCATCACCCCCGGCGAGATGCTGGGGATTGCGCTGGTATCGGGCGGTATTATCTCGCTGGCCTTCAAGGGCCGCAGCCTGTCGGTTCCCAGCTTGCCCTACGCGCTGGGAACCGGTTGCTTCATCGCGGCCTACAGCGTCGTCGACGGCATGGGTGCCCGGCTCTCCGGCGCTCCGCTTTCCTACACGGTGTGGATGTGCGCCTTATGGGGCGTGCTGATGCCGGCCGTTTACATCGGCCTGCGCGACGCCCGCAGCTTGTTTTCGCTGCGCCCCGGAATATTCTCCGCGTTGGCCGGCGGACTGGTCTCGTTGCTCGCCTATGGCATCGTCATCTACGCCATGAACGAAGCGCCGTTGGGCGCGGTATCGGCACTGCGCGAAACCAGCGTGCTGTTCGCGTTGCTGATTGGCTACGCATTCCTTGGCGAGGCACTCACCGCGCGCCGGATCCTGGCGTGCGCAGTGATTGCCAGCGGCACCTTCATCATTGGCTAGGAGGTATTTCAATGGATAACGTCTCGGCGGCACCGCTGATCCTGATAACCGGTGGAAGTCGCGGGGTAGGCGCCGCCACCGCCCGGCTCGCCGCCGCAAAAGGTTATGACGTCGCGATCAGCTACGTCGCCAACGAACCCGCGGCACTGGCCGTGGTGGCGGATGTGCAGGCGCTGGGCCGTCGGGCGCTGGCCGTGCGGGCCGACAGCGCGGACCCCCAGCAGGTCGAGGCATTGTTCAAGGCCATCGACCGCTCGTTCGGGCGGATCGACGTGCTGGTCAACAACGCCGGGGTGTTGTCCACCCAGTCACGCCTGGAGGACCTCGGTTTCGAACGCATGCAGCGCATCTTCGCGGTCAATTCCATCGGTCCGATCCTCTGCGCCCAGCAAGCGGTGAAGCGCATGGACTACCGGCACAACGGTCCGGGCGGCGTGGTGATCAACATCTCTTCGGCCTCGGCGCGCCTCGGCAGCCCCCATGAATACGTCGATTACGCCGCGTCAAAAGGAGCCCTGGAGACGTTCACCATCGGGTTCGCCAAAGAGGTGGCCCGGGAAGGCATCCGCGTCAACTGCATTCGCCCCGGGCACATCTACACCGACATGCACGCCAGCGGCGGCGAGCCGGGGCGGGTCGATCGGGTCAAGGACTCGATCCCCATGGGCCGGGGCGGCCAGCCAGAGGAAGTGGCGCGGGCGATTCTGTGGCTGGCGAGCGCGGAGGCGTCGTTCGTGACCGGAACCTTTCTTGATGTGACCGGGGGGAAATGAGCCGCCGCCTCGCGATCACGGGCGAACCCTCAATCCGGGGAGCGGCATGACCCTGGGGTCAGGGCTTGAGCACCACCTTCACGCAGCCGTCTTTCTTGTCCCGGAAGGTGTTGTACATGTCCGGTCCGTCTTCAAGGCTCACGGTGTGGGTGATGACGAAGCTGGGGTCGATCTGCCCTTCCTGGATGCGCTTGAGCAGGTCGTCGGTCCAGCGATTCACGTGGGTCTGCCCCATCTTGAAGGTCAGGCCCTTGTTCATGGCGGCGCCGAACGGAATCTTGTCGATCAGACCGCCATAGACCCCGGGGATGGACAATGTTCCGGCGGGGCGACAGATGTACATCATTTCCCGCAGCACGTGGGGGCGGTCGGATTCCAGCATCACCGCTTGCTTGACCCGGTCGTAGATGGAGTCGAACGAACGGGTCGCGTGGGACTCCATGCCCACCGCGTCGATGCACTTCTCGGGCCCCTTGCCCGCCGTCAACTCGGCCAGGCGGTCCAGCACGCTTTCTTCATCGAAGTTGATGGTGATGGCGCCACCGGCCTTCGCCATGGCCAGGCGCTCGGGCACGTTGTCGATGCACACCACCTGCCGGGCCCCGAGGATCACCGCGCTGCGCACCGTGAACTGGCCGACCGGGCCGGCGCCCCAGATGGCCACGGTGTCGGTTGGCTGGATATCGCATTGCACCGCGGCCTGCCAGCCAGTAGGGAAGATGTCCCCAAGAAACAACACCTGCTCATCGGTAAGCCCCTCGGGAATCACCACCGGGGTGAAGTCCGCATACGGCACGCGCACGTATTCGGCTTGTCCCCCGGGGTAGCCGCCGGTGAGGTGGGTATAGCCAAACAGACCCGCCGTGCTGTGGCCGAAGGCCTTGTCGGCCAAATCCTTGTTGCGGTTACTGCGCTCGCATACAGAGAAGTTACCCCGGCGGCACTGATCGCATTCACCACAACAAATCGTAAAGGGCACCACGACGCGATCGCCGATCTTCAACTTCTTGTTGGCCGAGCCCACTTCCACCACTTCACCCATGAACTCATGGCCCATGATGTCGCCATGCTTCATGCCGGGCATGAAACCGTCATACAGGTGCAGGTCCGAGCCGCAAATGGCGCACGACGTCACCTTGATAATCGCGTCTCGCGGGTCTTCTATCGTGGGGTCGGGGAGATGGTCATCACAGCGGATGTCTTTCTTTCCATGCCAGCGTAGCGCTTTCACTTGGGTATACCTCCTAGGTGGGGACGGTACGGTCGCCACGATCAGGTTCGTTGCGGACCTACTGACATTTTCGGTTGGAGGAGGGGGCGAGTAGTTCAAAGTGTTGGTTGGAGGAGCGGGGGGAGGCGATGGACGGTTGGGGGAGACATGTACGTAGTAACCAGCGCCGCCACGCCCACTGGCATGATCTCCTGTCACGTCACCCCAGCCACCTCAGCACACGCAACCAGATGCTCCCGCCCGCTGCGGCGATGAAGTCTTTCAGCTTCTCCAGAACGTAGATCGAGACCGCATCAGCAGAGATATCGAGGGGTCATGGGGGTTCAAGCAACCAGACCTTGGTATGTTTTTTAACTACCCAGGTGCAATTCGCATTCGGTCCGGCTTTACCGATCATGGTGCATGGTCTTTCCCATGTTCATGTCTGGAGTCTCTATGCGCCTTTCGCTACTGGGTGCTGCATTGGTTGCGGCGATGGCCACCAGCCCTTTGATGGCTGGCACGGCGGACCCTTCGCAGCCTGCCGTTTCAGTCGAACAACTGGCCGAGACCAGCCGCCGTATCATCGACGGAAAGACCGATATCAACGGTGTGCGTTATCACTATCTACTGGCCAAAGGCGGGCCCCAGACAGTGGTGCTGCTGCACGGTTGGGGATCGACGTCCTACATGTGGCGGTTCGTGATGCCGCAGCTGGTCGCGCGCGGCTACACGGTTCTGGCGCCAGACCTGCGGGGTCTTGGCGACACCGCCAAGCCCGCCGGCGGTTACGACAAAGCCACTATTGCCCAGGACATTCACGGGCTGGTTGCGCATCTGGGCCTGGGGCCGAGAATCAATCTGGTCGGGCATGACATGGGGGGCATGGTGGCGTACGCCTATGCCGCACAACACCCCGAACAACTCAGCACCTTGACGATCATGGACGTACCGTTGCCGGGTATCGAACCCTGGAACGAGATCACCCAGTCACCCCGTGCCTGGCATTTCCACTTCCATAGCGTCCAGGACTTGCCTGAAGCGTTGATCAGCGGCCGTGAGCTGGAATATTTCAAGTGGTTCCACAATGCCGAGGCCATCAACTCCCGGGCGTTCGATAACCAGACCGACGAGATCTACGGTCGTGCCTATGCCATGCCCGGTGCCCTGCGGGCCGGCTTCGAGTACTACCGTGCATTCCCCCAGGATATTCAGGCCAACCAGGCATTTGCCCGGCACAAGCTGCCCATGCCGGTACTGGGCATTGGGGGAGAGGGCGGCATGGGGGCGATCATCGGCGATCACTTGCGGCACGTCGCTGTGAATGTGCGTGCGGTCAACATAGAAGGTGCGGGGCACTGGGTGGCGGAAGAGCAACCCGCTGCAGTCACCGATGCGTTGCTGGCGTTTTTGCCGGCCGCGCATTGACGCCTGCCAGGGCAGGATTATCTGCCGCCGAGCCTGTCGGGCAAGACGGCTGTTTCAGCAGCTCGCCAGGAGCCCGCCCGCATACCGGTCACCCCCAACGAACCCCCAACACAATCCCCTGCGCCTTGAACCCCTCAAGCGCCGCCACCCCCATTGGCATGATTTCCCGCACCGTCACCCCAGCCATCTCAGCCAACGCAACCAGATGCTCCCGCCCACTACGGCGATGCTCCATCAGTGACAGCAACAACCCATAAGCCAGCGGCGCAAGGCGCGAAAATGTCACTTGCCCTCCACGGCGCTGAAGCAGGACCAAGGTCGGCGCCATCGGTTTTTCACCCGGCTGATAATCCGGTCCGATGTCGCACACCGGCCATTCATAGGCATGCGCTTGCACGAGTTCCGACACCACGGGCGTTCCCTCGATCAGGTCGCCGGAGGGGTTGTGCGACGGTTCCACCGCGTCGCTCAGCAGCAGGGCGCTTTCGCTCCATTCGTGTTGGGCGAGTTCGGGCAGCCAGGACGGGAGGTCGTCCAGGTCCGGGTGTTGTTCCAGGTAGGTGACGAACTCGCCTGCCAGTTTTGTGAACAGTGGCGTCTGGCAGCGGTAGTTGGCGTAGAAGTCGTGGACCAGCCATCGCCAGTCGGCGGGCGGCAGGGTTTGCTGGATGACCGGGAAGCTGGCGGCCAGCAGTGATTCGATGCTGCCGATGAACAGTTGGCGGTAGATGGCCAGGCGGCGGGCTTCGAGCCCGGGCGGTGGCGATTGGAGGGGGTTGCGCACGTAGCTGGCCATGCAGTTGAGTTGTTCAAGCAGTTGATCAGGCATGGCGGGCCTCCGGGATTACCGGGCAAGCGCGTTGCTGGAGCTGTTTGATCTGCCCGACTTCGGCGAGCAGTTCCGACAAGGGCGGGAAGTTGAAGTCGCGCTCCAGTAGCGTCGGTACGGGTCCGAATCGTTGGTAGGTCTGGTGCAGCAGCGTCCACACGTCTGGCTTGACGGCGGCGCCGTGGGTGTCGATTTTCAGGTCGTCGGCTTCGTCGTAATGGCCGGCAACGTGCAGGTAGGTGACGCGTTGCGCGGGGAGGGCTGCCAGGAACTTCTCGGCGTCGTAACGGTGATTGATGGCATTGACGTAGAGGTTGTTGACGTCCAGCAGCAGGTCGCAGTCGGCTTCCTCAAGCACCGCGTTGATAAAGTCGATTTCGCTCATGGCCTGGAAGGGGGCGGCGTAATAGGAAATGTTCTCCACCGCGATGCGTTGGCCCAGCTCGTTCTGGGCCTGGCGTATGCGGGTGGCGACGTGGTGGACGGCTTCTTCGGTGAAGGGGATCGGCAAGAGGTCGTAGAGGTGACCGCTGTCGGAGCAGTAGCTCAGGTGTTCGCTGTAGATCGCCACGGCGTAGCGATCGAGAAATTGTCGTGTGCCCCGCAGCAGGTCGAGGTCGAGGGGTTGGGGGCCGCCGAGGGACAACGACAGCCCATGGCAGGTGATGGGATGCCGTGCGGCCAGTTGGTCCAGTTGTTCGGCGTAGATGCCGCCGACGCCGATCCAGTTGTCCGGGGCGCATTCGAGGAAATCCACGGCGCCCGGGGCCATCTTGAGCAGGTCGCCAAGCATGGCGCGGCGCAGGCCGAGCCCGGCGCCGCTGGGGGAAGTGAAAGTATTCATCGCGGTTCTCCAGGGATGACCAAACCCTCCCGGCGTAAATGTCCGGGAGGGTCGGAGCGAAGGGGGTTATTCCTTGGCCTGGCTCATGCGGGTGAACAGCTCGGTTGGCACTTTCTTGCCGTTGGCCGTGTATTGGCCGGTGCGGTATTTGTAGGTTTCGGCCTCGGACAGGTAGCCGTCGTGGTTGCTGTCCATCTTTTCGAATTCGGCTTGCTGGGTCGGCGCGACGCCGAGGAATTCCTTCAGCGAGACGCGATCGTCATCGTCGGTGTCGGTACGGGCAAAAGACGCGTCGCCACATTTACCTTCACCGCATTTGCCTTCGGCCTGGGTGACTTTTTTGCCCGATTCGGCGGCGCCGCATTTGCCTTCGCCGCACTTGCCTTCTGAGGTCTTTTCAGCCGAAGCCAACTGGTAACCCTGGGGCAGGGCTTCGACGGCGAAAGCGGACTGGGCCAGGCTCAAGCCACCGGACAGGGCGAGGGCGGCGAGGGCGAGGCGAGCGGTGCTGGAATTTTTTGTACGGGTCATGAAATTTCTCCAGATAAGAGCTGTATGGCCCCGGCAACGGTGCGCGGGGTGTGCCGTGGCGGTGTCGCGCTGCTCCCCGGTGCTGGGCATGTCGGGTCAAAGCAAGGCGGGACTGCCTGTTCGGACGGGGCCATTTGGCGCTTGCCGTGTATCTGGGATATGTCATTCGGCGGTGTGTTTGTATGGCTGTGTGTCTTGGATACAGAACGTTGCAAAACGGCGACGCTCAGGACAGATCGTGCAAGTCCTTGCCCAGCGCGGGGCCGAGCGTCCAGTCGGAAAACGCCACTTTCAATCCACCTCGCTTGGGGCTACGGGCCATCGGGCCCACTTGGTAATGAGGTGCGACGATGAAGCGAGAGGTGGTTCAGAAGAGCGAGGGCTGCTGCGCAACCTAGCGGGAGCAAGCTCTCGTCGGGTCTTGCTGGTCCTGTAGGAGCTGTCGAGCGAAGCGAGGCTGCGATCTTTGGGGATGACGTATTCCACGCGACAGATCAAAAGATCGCAGGCTTCGCCAGCTCCTACAGGGCCCAGCGGGAGCAAGCTCCCTCGCCACGGGATGGGTGTGCTTCTGACAGCAAAAGGTCGCGTTTTGGGTAAGTGGATGAATTCTCTTACGACATTTTAGGGTTGGCCTTCGGAAGCGCCGTCCTTAGCATCTTGGCCTAGCCCAATGCTGCGCGAGGCATGTCCAGTCTCGTTTTATATTGTGAGGAAAAGTCGATGCCAGGAAGCCAGGAGGTCAAGGCTGATAAATTCACTTGTCATGCGTATGACATTTGGCGCTATGATTGCGACAAATGTCGCAAGGAGGTCAGCCTAATGACCGTAGTAGCCAAGCAAGCAGAGAGGCCCACAGCCAAGTCCACAGCTAAAGCGGCGAAGACGAGCCCAAAGAAGACTGTCGAAAAGCCGACCCAAATACTATTGCGGGGGCGCAAAGGGGACGAACGCTTATTGATCCTCCGATACACGCAAGAAGGTTTCAGTTTGGACGATGTCAGGAAGATGCTTTCCGCGTCCGCCTTGTATATGGAGCACGGTTTGCTTGAGCGCATTACCGGCAAGTCTGTGAGGACTGTGCAGCGATTAGCGAAAGATGCTCAACCGATACGGTTAAACCGACAGCAGAGTACTGTCGCGTTCCAATATGCCCAAGCGCTGGAGCACGCAACAGAGGTGTTCGGCAGCCAGTCGTTGGCGGAAGACTGGCTCAAGAAGCCCTGCAAGTATCTGGATGGTCATGTGCCCTTGGAGTTGATCGATAATTCGCTGGGCTTCCAAGTGGTGGAAGATTATCTGAGCCGTATCGAGCATGGGATTTATCAATGAGCCCCTTGCCTTGGGAGGGGCAGTGGCACGCTTGGCGTCTTGATCGCGAGGTTTACAAGGAGACCTGGGATAGCGGAATCGGCGCACAACGCTCAGGCGGACGTTGGAATCCCCCTGGCCGTCGCGTGATTTATGCTTCGGCCGATCCCTCCACCGCCATCTTGGAAGTCGCGGCTCATCTTGGTTTCGACGCGCTGGATAAGGTGCCCTACCTGCTGACCTGCTTTGAGGTACTGGATCCGGCACTGATCAAGGTGGTGCATGCCGAAGAGGTGCCGAATCCAAACTGGCTCACCCCGGCTCAACCTTCGCCCAATCAGCAATGGTTTGCCGATGAGTTATTGGCGCAGTTTCCCTTTGTGCTGATTCCTTCAGCGGTGACCCGGCATTCCTGGAATTTGCTGGTGAGCTGCGATTTGGCGAAGGGCCAATTCAAGCTTATTTCTCAAGAGCGCTTTGGCTTGGACACTCGACTGGTCAGGTAATCCTGAGTGTCCTGAGCAGGCAGTCACTGATGAAAGCTACTTCTTGACCGAATAATCCGCACCCCACATCCGCACAGCACTGATCGCCTCGTTCATGCCTTCGAAAACGAATTTCTGTCGCACGGCGATCTTTGGCGGGACGGTGACTTCGTCGGGGTTGTCCAGGCCGGTGAGGCGGTTGGCGTAGCCTGCCTGGTCGATGGCGAGCAGGGCGCCTGTCTGCCCGAGGTTGATCAGGCGCAATTGGGTGTCGGTTCTGTTCTTGAAGCCGAGGGTGATGGTGACGCTTTCTTCGCTGGGCTCAAGCTTCAACACCTCGACGGTGATGCGGTCTTTCATCTGCTCGCCGGAGGAGATGATCGCAGCGCCGTCGGTGCCCTGGACCGACTCTCGGCCATCGAGCACGCCTTCGCTCACACCGCCCAACAGGTTCTTGCCGGCGGTAATGAAGGTCGAGACGGCGGATTTGGTCGAGTCCTTGATGACGCTTTCCGCCGGCTCGCCTTCGGCCAGGCACAGTGAGCTGAACAGGAGGCTGGAGACGAAGAGAGTGGCGCGTGACGGCAGAAGAGTCATACCTGGGTCCTTGAGGGTGGCTTGCAGCATGCCCGTCAAATGGGCGTGGGGCATCATAGCCGGGATCACGGCTGACTTGTTCGTTTCCGGCGTTGTGGGTTGCTGGGTTTATGCGCTGATCCGCATTTTTTTAGGGCAGGTGCGTCTGTATTGGTCTCAGTTCTCGCGCCAGAATTTGCGCCTGCCGCAATGACTCTATAGGGAGAATGCTCATGGCAAAGATGGCGATTTTTCTGGGAGGTTTCCTGGCGTTGACGTTGCTGATTGGTGTGCTGGCAACGATCTCGCCTGTTTAAACAGCTTTTCTTGTGGCGAGGGAGCAAGCTCCCTCGCCACAACAGCGTTCACTCAAGAACAGATGGGTGGATCACCGATGCAAGATCACCTGCGCAATCTCCAGCAACGGCATCACCCGTTGCGCGGCGTTGAGCTTGATCGCTTCCTTGGGCATGCCGAACACCACGCAACTGGCTTCGTCCTGGGCGACGGTGGCGCTGCCGGCGTCGAGCATTTCCTTCAGGCCGCGGGCGCCGTCGTCGCCCATGCCGGTCATGATGATGCCCGTGGCGTTGCGCCCGGCGAACTTGGCCACCGAGCGGAACAGCACATCCACTGAAGGGCGATGGCGATTGACCAGCGGGCCGTCCACCACCTGCACGTGATAGAACGCGCCGCTGCGGGTCACCATCATGTGTTTTCCGCCGGGGGCAATGAGCGCCAGGCCCGGGTGGATGCGGTCGTTGTTCTTCGCTTCGCGCACTTCGATCTGGCACAGGCTGTTGAGCCGGGCGGCAAAGGACGCGGTGAATTTTTCCGGCATGTGCTGGACGATGACGATGCCTGGACACACGCGCGGCAGGGCGGTCAGGACGGCTTCCAGCGCCTGGGTGCCGCCGGTGGAGGTGCCGATGGCGACGATGCGTTCGGTGGTCTGGGCCATGGCGTGGCCGTTGGCGGCAGGCAGCATGGCGTCAGCGGTGAGTTTGGTCGCGGGCGTCAGTGGGGCTGCCGGGGCCGCGCGTTTGCCCAGGTTGCGGACGTTGACCTGGGCGGCGGCGCGGATGGCCGAGACCAGTTCCGGTGCCGAGTCCAACAGGAAGTTCTTCAAGCCGCTGGTGGGCTTGGTAATGATCTCCACCGCGCCGGCGGCCATGGCTTGCAACGTGGTTTCCGCGCCCTTGGGCGTCAATGACGAGCAGATCACCACGGGCGTGGGCCGTTCGCTCATGATTTTTTTCAGGAACGTGATGCCGTCCATGCGCGGCATTTCCACGTCCAGCACGATCACGTCGGGCCATTCCTTCGCCAGTTTGTCCATGGCGAAAATCGGGTCGGAGGCCGCGCCGATCACGTTGATGTCCGGCGTGTCACTCAGGATCGCCAGCAATACCTGGCGGACCACGGCGGAGTCGTCCACCAGCAATACATTGATTTTTCTGCCTGGCATGGTTAATTCAGCGTCCTTATCGGTTGGTGCCTGACCCAGACATCGCCATTGCACAGGTCGAAAACAATACTGCGGTAGCCAGTGCTGCCCATGTCCTGGGCGATCAGGTCCAGGCGATAGAGGGCGGCCATTTCCAGCGCGGCGTTGACATTCAATCGCGCCACGTCGCTGAACGCCACGTGGCGTTGCAGCTCGGGAAACATTTCTCCGCCGCCGAACAACTTGAGTTGGTATTCCTCGGGCTCAGTGCGATGGGCCCGCGCCTGCCGGATGAACAGCTCGATGGCCTCGTCGGCGTACAGCCCGTTCAGCGCGGTGGAACAGCGCACCCGGCTGGGCAACATGAAGTGGCACATGCCACCGATCTTGCGTTGTGGATGCCACAGGGTAATCGCCACGCAGGAGCCGAGGATCGTGCGCAGCCGGGTCGGGCAGGTCGCAAAGCGAAACTCCCCCGGCCCCAGATAGACCTCGGCCACGTCCCTGATCGCGGCGCTCATGGCTTGCGGTAGATCGAAGGGGCGACCAGTTTCAACGCATCGGAGACGCCGTTGAGGCTTTCCGAATGGCTCACGATGAAGTACCCGCCGCGCTTGAGCCGCGGGATCAGCCGGGCAACCACTTTGCTTTTGGTGGGCTGGTCGAAATAGATCATCACGTTGCGCAGGAAGATCACATCGAATTCCCCCAGCTCCGGGAGGGTGTCGTTGAGGTTGACCTGGATGAAGTTGACCCGGTTGCGCAACGCCCGGTCGATCAGCAAGGTGCCTTGCTGGCTGCCGGTGCCCTTGAGGCAATATTTCACCAGCAGTGAATGGGGCAAGTTGCGCGCACGCTCCATCGGATAATGCCCGGAACGCGCCTTTGCCAACACTTGCATGCTGATGTCGGAACCGATGACCTCCCAAGGCGTGGTGCCCAGGCATTCGGCCAGGGTCATGGCAAGGCTGTAGGGCTCCTCGCCGGAGGAACTGGCCGCACTCCACAGGCGAAAGGTCTTGCCCGGCGTCGCATGGGGCAGCACGTGATCGCGAAGGAAGTCGAAGTGCTTGGGTTCACGGAAGAAATAGGTTTCGTTGGTCGTGAGCAGGTCCAGCGCTACTTGCAATTCGTCGCTGCGCTGGCCGCTCATGATCAGCTTGAAATACTCGCCGTAGCTGTCCAGCTCATAGTGTTTGAGGCGCTTGAACAGGCGTCCGGCCACCAGGGCTTTCTTGGCCGGCGACAGGTTGATGCCGGCGGCCTGGTACAGCCAGGATTGGAACTGGCCGAACTCCCGGTCGGTGAGCGCCATTGAGTTCACTGTGCGTTCCGTGCAAGTGCCTGTGCTCATGAGTCTGGCGCTTCCAACGCGGCGGGGCTGGCCTGGGCGAGTTCGGACATTTCGTCGATGGACAGCACCCGGTCCACCTCCAGCACGATGACGAACTTGCCATCGACCTTGGCCATGCCGCTGATGAAATCGGCGCGGATCTTCGCGCCGAAACTCGGTGGCGGCTCGATCTGCGAAGCCGGGATTTCCAGCACGGCCGACACCGTGTCCACCAGCAGGCCAATGTCCTGGGCCAGCCCGTCGGCACTGGCAGCCTCGATGATGACCACGCAACTGCGGCGGCTGATGGTGGAGTTCGGCCGGCCGAACCGGGCCGACAGGTCCACCACCGGTACGACCGCGCCGCGCAGGTTGATCACCCCGCGCACGAAGGCCGGCATCATCGGCACGACGGTGAGGTTGCCGTACTCGATGATTTCCTTGATGCACAGGATGCCGATGGCGAACATCTCCGTGCCGAGCATGAACGTCAGGTACTGCGCTTCTTCCTCGACCGCGCTGGCAGTCTGACGTGTGGTCGCGATGGCGCCCATTGCCTTTTCTCCTTTAAGCAAGCCTATGTATCCGGGCCATCAGAACCGGGTGAATTCCGATTCGTCCGGCGCGCTGGCCATGTTGTAGGCAAACGCCTTGGGCATCACCGGTGCCGGTGCCCGGGCCGGTTTGCGGCTGGACGGACCGGGCGTGTTATCGACCCGAGCGGCCTGGGCAAGGGATTTCGGCGGCGTGTCCAAGGTGAAGAAGCTCATGGCCTGCTGCAGTTGTTCGGCCTGGCTGCTCATCTCCTCGGCGGTGGCGGCCAGTTCTTCGCTGCTGGAGGCGTTCTGCTGGGTCACTTGGTTGAGCTGGGTCATGGCGGTGTTGATCTGCGCCACGCCAGCAGCCTGTTCTTCGGACGCGGCGCTGATTTCCTGCACCAGGTCCGAGGTCTTGTTGATGGACGGAACCATCTCGTTGAGCAGGTTGCCGGCCTTCTCGGCCATGTCGACGCTGCTGGACGACAGCTCGCCGATTTCTTGGGCCGCGACCTGGCTACGCTCGGCCAGTTTGCGGACTTCGGCGGCGACCACCGCGAAGCCTTTGCCATGCTCGCCAGCGCGGGCAGCCTCAATGGCGGCGTTGAGGGCCAGCAGGTTGGTCTGGTAGGCGATGTCGTCGATGATGCTGATGCGCTGGGCGATTTTCTTCATCGCCACCACGGTCTGCTGCACCGATTCGCCACCGTCGGTGGCTTCCTTGGCGGCCTTGCTGGCCATGCCGTCAGTCACCTTGGCGTTCTCGGTGTTCTGGTTGATGCTGGCGCTCATCTGCTCGATGGACGCACTGGTTTCCTCGACGCTGGCCGCCTGTTCGCTGGTGGCCTGGCTCATCGACTGCGCGGTGGCGCTGACTTCTTCGGAAGCGCTGGCGAGGTTGTCCGCTGCGTTGCGCACTTCACCGATGATGTGCGACAGCTTGCCGACCATGTTCTGCATGGCGTTGAGTACCATGCCGGTTTCGTCCTTCGAACCACCGTCGATTTTTGCGTTCAGGTTGCCCTCGGCCAGTTGTTCGGCGACGGCGGCGGCCTGTTTCAGCGGACGGGAAATGATGCGCGAAATGAACAGCGCCAGGCCCAGGCCCACGAGCAAGGCAGCAGCCAGCACGACGATGATCGACAGGCGCGCGTTCTCATACAGCTTGGTGCCGTGCGCACTGGCCACGTCAGCGCCGGCCGCGTTGAGCTCGACAAGCTTTTGCAAGTCGCCGGTCACCAGGTCGAACTGACGCTTGGACTCGCCCTTGAGCAGTGCCATGGCTTGCTCTGTCTGGTTTTGCCGCGACAGTGCGAACAGGTCTTTGCTGGTGACCAGATAAGCAGCCCAATCATTGCGAGTGGTTTCGAACAGCTGGCGGTCCTCGGCGCTGGAGAGCAATTTCTCATAAGTGCCCAGACGGGTCTCGAAAGCCTTCTTGGCTTCGTCGGCTTCTTGTTCCAGGGTTACGCGCTCCTGCTCGGAGTCGGCGGCGATGTGGCGGTTTTCCTTGAGGCGATAGCTCGCGGCAAAGAAACGCATGCCCGAGGCCGCGCGCATGGACGGCATCCAGTTTTCACGAATGTCCAGAGCGGTGCCGTTCACCTGGCCCAGCTGGATGATCGAGAACACGCCCATGACGGCGGTCAGCGCCAACACCACAAGGAAGGAAGCGATCAGTTTGGTGGCGATTCTAAGGTCGTAGAACCATTTCATTGGGGAATACCTCTCCATGGAGTGTTGAAGCGTCAGCGAGCGTTGGCTTGTTGTAAGGGGGTCGAGTTGTAGCGGTTTTCTATTTGTGCGATCTGGGTGAGCAGGGCCGGGACGTCGAGGATCAACGCGACGGCGCCGCTGCCCAGGATGGTCGAGCCGCTGATGCCGCGCAGTGCGCCGAACAGCTTGCCCAGGGGTTTGATCACGGTCTGGAATTCACCCAGCAGGTCATCCACCACCAGCCCCGCCTTGAGTTCGGCGTAGCGCACCACCACCACGTTCTGCCGGCGCGACGCCGGGCCTTCGTGATGGAAGTGGTCACGCAGGTACACCAGCGGCAGCACCTCGCCCCGCAGGTCGAGGTAGCCTTGTTCGCGGCTGGCGATGCCATCGTCTTCGCTCAACTCGATGCATTCCTGGACCATGTCCAGGGGGATGACATAGGTGGACTGGCCGATGCCGACCAGGAAGCCATTGATGATTGCCAGGGTCAGCGGCAAGCGGATGCGCACCACGGTGCCCTTGCCTGGCTGGCTGTCCAGGTCGACCGTGCCGCGCAAGAGCGTGATGTTGCGCTTGACCACGTCCATGCCGACGCCACGCCCGGACAGGTTGGTGACGGCCTGCGCGGTGGAGAAGCCCGGTTCGAAAATCAGGTTGTAGATTTCCTGGTCGGTCAGGTTCGCACCTTGGGCGATCAGGCCACGTTCGTGGGCTTTTTCCAGGATGCGGTCGCGGTTCAAGCCGGCGCCGTCGTCGGCGATTTCCAGCACGATGCTGCCCGAGTCGTGGTAGGCATTGAGGTGCAGATGCCCCTTGGCCGGCTTGCCGGCCGCGCGCCGGGCCTCGGCGGTTTCGATGCCGTGGTCCATGGCGTTGCGCAGCAGGTGCATCAGCGGGTCGCCGATCTTTTCAACCACGGTCTTGTCCAGTTCGGTTTCCGCGCCGCTGATGATCAGGTCGATGTCCTTGCCCAGCTCCTGGCTGACATCGCGCACCACGCGGCGAAAGCGGTTGAAGGTCTCGCCGATGGGGATCATGCGCAGGCGCAAGGCGCCGTCGAGAATCTCTTCCACCAGGCCGGACACCGACGAAGTGGCTTCCTGCAACGGGTCGTTCTGGCAGGTGCGGGCCAGCAGGCTGGCACCGGCGCTGGCGATGACCAGCTCGCCCACGAGGTTGATCAGTTCATCGAGTTTGTCGGCATTGACCCGGACGTAGGCACCGTCCTTGGCTTTGTTTTCACTGCTGACGGCTTGTCTGTCAGGCGCGAGCTGGGCGGGCATGCGCGGGGTCTTGCGTTGGTCCGGCATCAGTTCGCCCGTGGTGACCATGGCCGTGCCTTCGTCGCTTGGCGCCTGGGACGTTGCGACCAGCTCGGTGTTCGCCGGGGCTTCGACATCCTGGGCGGCGACGATTTCGATCAGGCAGTCTTCCCGCACGAAGTCGAACACTTCGTTGATCGCGGCGTATCCGGCGGCGGAGCGAAACGTGATGTCGAAGCCCAGGTAGCAGGACTCGGCATCCCAGGCCTCGACAGCCGGCAGCGCCTCGGTGAGCGTGGAGATCTCGACGATTTCACCGAGGGTTTGCAAGTAGCGCAGGAACGACAAAGGGTCCATGCCGTTGCGGAATACGTCCTGGCCGAAGCGCAGGGAAATGTGCCAGAGGCTCGCTTCGCAGGAGTCGGTGGTTTCGGTTTCGGCTGCCCGGGCCGGTTCGGCTGCGGTCGGCGGTGCCTGGTATTCCTGCAGGATCTGGCACAGTTCCATTTCCCGGGCCAGGGCAGGGGGCTGCAAGGTCGAACCCTGGTTGGCGACCACGTCGATCAGCTCGAGCATGTGATCGCCGGACTTGAGCAGCACCGCGATCAAGCCTGGGTCCACCTCGACGCTGCCCTCGCGCAGGCGATCGAGCACGTCTTCGACGATGTGGGTAAAACTGACGATCGGCTCCAGGCCGAACAGTCCGGCCGAGCCCTTGATCGTATGGGCCGCCCGGAAAATCGCGCCGATGGCGTCATCGTCGCCGGGGTCGTTTTCCAACTGCAGCAGCGACTCTTCCATCGCCTGCAGTTGTTCCCGAGCCTCGACGATGAAGGTTTGTTGTGCCTGATCGAGATTGATGCTCACGCTCATGTCCTTTGTCGTGTTCGACGTGTTGCGGTGCCGCTGGGTCTTAACCTTGGGCAACCAGGTTGCACAGGACCAGTGTCTCCGTGACGGCTTTGCTTTGGCCGGTCACCGTCAGTTGGGTGCCGGCCTTGGGCGCCTCGCGCTGAACCATCAGCAGCAGTTGCAAGCCGGCACCATCCATCTCGGTGATTTGCGACAGGTCCAGCGCCATCGCGGGCGTGGCCCCCAGCCGCGGCAGCAATTGCGCGGCCAGGTCGGCGGCGGTGTAGATCGTCAGCTCGCCGTCGATCTGCACCTGCGCCGTGTCATCTTCTATTTCGTACAGCAGCGGCATTGAAGCCTCCGGCCATCAGGGAAGAATCAGCTTGGACACCGCCGCCAACATCTGCGCCGGCTGGAATGGCTTGACCACCCACGCCTTGGCGCCCGCGGCCTGGCCTTCTTGCTTCTTCGATTCCTGGGATTCGGTGGTGAGCATGATGATCGGCGTGAACTTGTAGCTCGCGAGCTTCTTGACCTCCTTGACGAAGGTGATGCCGTCCATGTTCGGCATGTTCACGTCGCTGATGATCAGGTGCACTTTCTGGCCGTTGAGCTTGCCCAATGCATCCTTGCCATCGCTGGCCTCGATCACGTCGTAGCCGGCACTTTTCAACGCGATGCCGACCACCTGCCGAACGCTCGCGGAGTCGTCGACAACCAATACACTTTTCGCCATGGGGGGCTCCTAGAAGAAGGTTATTTCCTGTGAAGTCTGTTGCGCCGCCGAGTCGCCGTGGTGATTGCGGCGCTGCTCGTCGGTGGCATAGGTGGTTTCCATGCGCGCCAACCATTGGCGGGCGTCGATGGAAGCGGCCTGTTCGGGCGACTGGCTGGCCTGCTGCAGGTGCACATGCAGGTCCTCGATGTTGTCGCGCACGTGGCTGAGGATCTGGCTGACCCGATCCTGGAATTGCAGGTTGACCAGCACGTCGGTGAGTTCGTCGCGAATGCCGAAACTCTCCCGTTGCAACATGTCGGCCGAATCGGCGAGGCGCCCGGTGACGCTCTGGAAGCGCTCGAGTACACGTTGGATGCGGCCTTCGGACACGGCCACGGATTGGCTGTCCTGGTCGGCACCGCTGGAGGCGGCGTGGACCAATTGGGTGATGGCGGTGTTGATGACGTCGACCTTGGCCGACATCTGTTGGCCGGTCTCGCTGGATTTGCTCGACAGGGCGCGCACGGCGTCGGCCACCACCGCAAAGCCACGTCCGGCTTCACCCGCCCGGGCTGCTTCGATAGCGGCGTTGAGGGCCAACAGGTTGGTCTGGGCGGCAATCGCCGCGACATCGGCGGCCATGGTCCGCAGCTCGCCGGTATAGGCCGTCAGGTTGCGCACCTGGGCGAGGGTTTCATCACGGCTGGCCTGGGTGGCCTTGAGCGAATCGATGACCTTGACCAGTTCGCCTTCGCTCTGCGCCAGCACCTGGACGGCACCGCCGCTGCTGCTGCCGGCCAACTCGCCGGCCGCCAGTTGCGAGGCTTGCACGGTCTCTTCGAGGCGCGAGGAGATGCCGGTGAAACGGCTGGTCAACGAAACGATCGCGGTTTCAGTCTGCTGGCGCGAGCTTTCGACTTGCTTGGCCCAGATCGGCATGGCGCCGAGCATCACTTCGCTGAGCTGCGCGGTCCCGTTATGGCTGGCCTGGCTGGCTTGCAATTCCTGGTTGGCGATGGCGGCAGCGATGGCCTTGTTGAATTGAAGGCGTTGCGACCGCGCGCCCAAGAGGCCGGCACCCACGCCAAGGATCAGCAGCACGGCGCTCAAACCGATGTTCTGCGCGCTCGGGCCATTCAATGCCAGCACGCCGACGCAGCCGGCAACGGCCACGATCACGGCGGGCCAGAGCACGCGTGGCTGGGATTTGACGAAGGATTGGTCGTGGGAATACGACGTCATGGTTCGGTCCTTGAACAGTGTTGCGGACAGGTGTTTGCGAATAACTGGTTATCTGCAAAACCGACTTGTCCTTGAGGACCAGTCGTCCGATTCCATTAAAAAAGATGGCACATTGATATCTAAGAATAGACGAGAATGAAGAAATGTCGAGGTGGCCCGACCTGTGGAAATACCCCCGTAGGAGCTGCCGAGCGAAGCGAGGCTGCGATCTTTTGATCTTTCGATCTTGGCTTGAGATTGAAGCGCCCATTGAAGATCGCAGCCTCGCTTCGCTCGGCAGCTCCTACAGAGTCCAGCGGGAGCTAGCTCCCTCGCCACGAAAGCGGTCATCTTCTGAAACAGAATGAAAGGATTGAGCTAAATTACCCCGCATCAGATTTCGAACCTGTCATCGAGCCCTCATGCCCACCCAGCCTCTCTGGAAAACCTACCTGCTGTTCCTGGCCCCCATGGTCGTGTCCAATTTCCTGCAATCGATGTCCGGTACGCTCAACAGCATCTATATCGGCCAGATGCTCGGCACCCAGGCCTTGGCTGCGGTGTCGGGGATGTTTCCCATCGTGTTTTTCTTCATCGCCTTGGTGATTGGCCTGGGGGCCGGGGCAGGGGTGTTGATCGGGCAGGCCTACGGCGCCGGCGAGACCGGGACGGTGAAGGCGATTGCCGGTTCGACGCTGTTGCTGGGGGCGATCATCGGGTTGGTCGCGGCGGTGCTGGGCAGTGTCTTTGCCCGCGAGGGCCTGCAAGGGCTCGGGACGCCGGCCGATGTACTGGATGACGCGGTGTCCTACGCGCGGGTGATGATGTGGATTCTGCCGATGCTGCTGGTGTTCGTGCTTTTCACCCAGTTATTGCGCGGTGTCAGCGATACCGTTTCGCCGCTGCTGGCGTTGCTCGTCTCCACGAGCGTCGGAATGATGCTGACGCCGGTGCTGATCCGTGGCTGGCTGGGGTTCCCGCAGATGGGCATCCAGAGCGCGGCACTGGCGGGCCTGGTGGGCACCGCGTCGGCGATGGCGATGCTGGCGTGGCGCCTGAACCGCCGGGCGCATGCCCTGGCACCGGACCGGGCGTTGTTCGCGGCGATGCGCCTGGACCGGGATATCCTCGGCAAAGTGCTGCGCATCGGCCTGCCCACCGGTCTGCAGATGGTGGTGATCTCGTTGTCGGAGCTGGTCATCCTCGCCCTGGTCAATCGCCACGGCTCCCAGGCTACGGCGGCCTACGGCGCGGTGACGCAGATCGTCAACTACGTGCAGTTCCCGGCGCTGTCGATCGCCATCACCGCTTCGATCCTCGGCGCCCAGGCCATCGGCGCGGGACGGCTGGAACGCCTGGGGCCGATCCTGCGCACCGGGCTGTTGATCAATGTCTGGCTGACCGGTGGGCTGGTGTTGCTGGGGTACCTGTTGTCCCATTGGTTGTTGGGGCTGTTCATCACTGACCCGGCCGCGCGAGTCCAGGCCGAGCACCTGCTGCACATCATGCTCTGGAGTCTCTTGGTGTTCGGCTTCCAGGCGATCGTCGGCGGCATCATGCGCGCCAGCGGCACGGTGCTGGTGCCGGTGGCGATCTCGATCTTCTGCATCATTGGCGTACAAGTGCCGGTCGCCTACCTGTTCGACGCCCACTTCGGCTTGCAAGGGGTGTGGATGGCGTTTCCGGTGGCGTACCTGAGCATGCTGTTGTTGCAGACGCTGTATTACAAACGGGTCTGGCAGCATCAGCGGATCGAGCGGTTGGTGTAGACCGGCCCGATACTGAGCTCTGTGGGAGCGAGCTTGCTCGCGATAGCATTGGTACATTCAACATGATATAGGCTGACACTCCGCCATCGCGAGCAAGCTCGCTCCCACACGGGCGGTCAGCTTCTTCCCGTCTCCACGAGGATCCCGATGTCCGTAGAACGCCCCTCCATCGCCTACCGCGCCTTCCTCTTCGACATGGACGGCACGCTGCTCAATTCCGTCGCCGCCACCGAACGGATCTGGACCCGCTGGGCCATCCGCCATGGCCTGGACGTGGCGAAGTTCCTGCCGACCATCCACGGCGTGCGCGCCGTCGACACGGTCACCCGCCAGAACCTGCCCGGGGTGGATGTCCAGGCCGAGGCCGCGCAGTTGACCGTCGAGGAAATCGAAGACGTGGAGGGCGTGGTGGAAGTGCCCGGTGCACTGGCATTTCTCAAGAGCCTGCCGCCAACGCAATGGGCCATCGTCACGTCTGCGCCGATGGCCTTGGCTCTGCGGCGGATGGAAGCCGCCGGGATCCCGCGTCCCGAGGTGATGGTGACCGCCGAAGACGTGAGCGTCGGCAAGCCGAATCCAGCGTGCTATCTGTTGGCCGCGCAACGCTTGCAGGTCGCCCCGCAGGAATGCCTGGTGTTCGAGGATGCCGACGCCGGGATCAAGGCCGGCGAGGCGGCGGGCATGGACGTGATGGTGGTAACCGCCACGCATACCCACCCGGTGGTGACGTTGCATGGGCAGATCGAGGATTACCGTGGGCTGAGCATTGCGGTGGACGACAACGGATTGATGCACCTTCCAGACCACCGCTAACCCCCTGTGGGAGCGAGCTTGCTCGCGATGGCGGTCCATCCAGCACCAATGCTGGCTGAACCACCGCTATCGCGAGCAAGCTCGCTCCCACGTTGGATCTTCGGTGATTCGATGAGGTCAGGTCACTACGCGATAGCACGGCACATACGCCGCGCCGCCCGGCAGTTTCATCCGGTGTTGGGCGACGAAGGCCTGGAGCAGGCGATCCAGCGGCTCCATGATCGCGGCGTCGCCGTGGATTTCGTACGGGCCGTGTTCTTCGATCAGGCGGATGCCCTTGTCCTTGACGTTCCCCGCCACGATGCCCGAGAACGCCCGGCGCAGGTTCGCGGCCAATTCGTGCGGCGGCAACGCGCGGCTCAGGCCCAGGCTGGCCATGTTGGCGTGGGTCGGGTCGAACGGACGCTGGAAGCCTTCGTCGATTTTCAGCAGCCAGTTGAAGTGGAAGGCGTCGTTGCGCTCGCGGCGGAACTGCTTCACTTCTTTCAATCCCTGGGTCATCTGCCGCGCCACTTCGGCCGGGTCGTCGATGATGATCTGGTAGTGCTTCTGGGCGGCTTCGCCCAAGGTCGCGCCGACGAATGCGTGCAGTTGCTCGAAATACGGCGTGGCGCTTTTAGGTCCGGTGAGGATCACCGGGAAGGGCAGGTCCTGGTTGGCCGGGTGCATCAGGATGCCCAGCAGGTAGAGGAACTCTTCCGCGGTACCGGCGCCGCCCGGGAAGATGATGATGCCGTGGCCGACGCGCACGAAGGCTTCCAGGCGCTTCTCGATGTCCGGCAGGATCACCAGCTCATTGACGATCGGGTTCGGCGCTTCGGCGGCGATGATGCCCGGCTCGGTCAGGCCCAGGTAGCGGCCACCGTGGATGCGCTGCTTGGCGTGGGCGATGGTGGCGCCTTTCATCGGGCCCTTCATCACGCCAGGGCCGCAGCCGGTGCAGATGTCCAGGCTGCGCAGGCCCAGTTCGTGGCCGACTTTCTTGGTGTACTTGTATTCTTCGGTGTTGATCGAGTGACCGCCCCAGCACACGACGATTTTCGGTTCCACGCCCGGGCGCAGGGTGCGAGCGTTGCGCAGCAGGTGGAAGACGTAGTCGCTGATGCCCTGGGATGAGCTCAGGTCGATGCGCTGGCTGTCCAGTTCGTTCTCGGTGTAGACGATGTCGCGCAGGGCGCTGAACAGCATCTCGCGGGTGCTGGCGATCATCTCGCCGTCGACGAACGCGTCGGCCGGCGCGTTCAGCAGTTCCAGGCGCACGCCACGGTCCTGCTGGTGAATGCGGATCTCGAAGTCCTTGTAGGCTTCCAGGATGGTCTTGGCGTTATCGACATGGGCGCCGGTATTGAGAATGGCCAGGGCGCACTGGCGGAAAAGATCGTAGATGCTGCCGGAGCCGGCTTCGCTCAGTTGCTGCACTTCGCGCTGGGACAGGGTTTCCAGGCTGCCCTTCGGGCTTACCGAAGCGTTGATTACATGTCTTTGAGTCATTCAGCTTTCCTTGAAAACGATGCCGCTCGCACGACGGCGGCATCTTGAAAAAAACATCCACGCAGGAAGATCGCACGATCCTTGCGGTATCGCCATGGACTTTGATCCGGGTCCTTCGGGTCGCTTGCCACTTAAAATGAGCCCCAGCATAGCTAAATCGACCGGGCAGGCGATAATGCGCGACTCTTTTCACGCCACACAAGGAAATTGCGACGCGATGTTCGAGATCAAACCGTGGGACGCCGCCGATTACCGGCAACAGACCCGTCGCAGCACGCTCATCCTGGCCGTGGTGTTTCTCACGCTGGCGATGCTGTTATCGAGCTTGGCGGTGATGGCGTTCGGTACGCCTGGAGGGGACAATTTTCGCTTCAATGTCGGTGGCGTGTTTGCGGCCGTGCTGGTGATGGCCGGGTTGTTGCGCGGGTATTTCTGGTCGCAGCCGTGGATGAGTGCGGCGGTGTACGGCTGGCAGCTCAAGCGCAGCCTGATGAGCATCACCAACGTGATGCATCAGGTGAAGGCCGGCGTGCAGGCCCAGGACCCGGCGGCGATGAAACTGTTGCGTTTCTATCACTTGGGCTTGGCCCAGATGCACCTGCTGGATGCCAATTCCAGCGACCACGCCTCGCTGATTCGCGAGGCCGATGAGCATCTGGAGAAGCTGCAGGCGCAAGGCCTGGACCCTGATCAATCACGCTTGGACCCAGCCTGGATCGACATTGTGAAGCAGGCCTACAACCCTCGGCCATAGCGGCCGCTCGTCGGTTGCCACAGGGGAAAAATCAAACCCCGGTCAGCGCACGCCTTTCTCATGAACAGTCATGGAAAGGAGAGTCGAGATGCCTGGAAAGATTGTTCACGGAACCTGGGCCATGCTCTACGTGGCAACGGTGGGCCTGGCGGGCTGCGCGGGCGGCAACAGCCATTCACCGGTGGATGCGCCAGGGGCTGCGAAAAGCCCGACCACCGCGACCTTGGAAGCGGGGGCGGGGATCATGCAGGACAAACCCCCGTTGCAAGCGTTGGATACCTACCTCGATGGCTTTCATTTCTATAACGGACGAATGTCCGGGCAAATGGAAGCGCACCACTACTGCACGGCACTGAACGAAGAAGTCTTCCAGTGCGCCATTTTCGACGCCAACACCGCCAAGGCCAAATTGATGGGGGTGGAGTACATCATCAGCAAGCGCTTGTTCGAAGGCTTGCCCGCCGCCGAGAAGCAGCTGTGGCACAGCCATGTGCATGAGGTGAAGTCGGGTCAACTGGTCGCGCCGGGCATACCTGAAGTCGCGGAGACACGCTTGATGAAAGACCTGGTCAGCACCTACGGCAAGACCTGGCACACCTGGCACACCGAGCAGGGCAATGCGCTGCCCTACGGCGTCCCGCAATTGATGATGGGCTTCACGGCCGATGGCCAGATCGATTCGCAGCTGGTGCGCGAGCGCGACGAGCGGATGGGCATCGACAGCGAAGCGAAGAAACGTGTCCGCGAATCCATCGAGGCGCCGGCAATCGATCCTGGTGCGGATGCGTGGCAGAAAGGGAAGGTATGGCAGATCAAGGATCCGACCGGGCATGCTCATTGAAGTCGTTTCAAAAGTACTTTTGTGGCGCGGGAGCTTGCTCCCGCTGGGTTGCGCCTATAGGCGCTGTGTAGGAGCTGTGTAGGAGCTATGTAGGAGCTGTGTAGGAGCTGCCGAGTGCAACGAGGCTGCGATCTTGTCCCAGACAATTGAGTCGAGAGCGAAAGATCAAGAGCAAGATCAAGATCAAGATCAAAAGATCGCAGGCTTCGCCAGCTCCTACAGAGGGCAGGGAATAGGAATACTGGGGTTAAACGAATTACGGCTGTTTGAAATGCCCCGGAACATCATGTTCCGTTTCGTTTGGCTTGGTTCTTTTCTGAACTTGAACATCGCTGATCCGGACACTTTTTAATTCCGCGAACGTCACCCTCAAGAGCGCTTCGGCTTCTTCGGTGGTCAGCGTCTCGGTGTCCGTTGCGAGTACCCGGCTATCGGGTTGACCGTCGGCGATAAAACTGACGATAAATCGATCCTGGCTCATTCATGACCTCGACAGGTTAAGCGCCAGGACGCAGCAAAGCTGCGCCCCAACGATTCTCCGGGTTACGACTTCCGGCCACCGCCGTGGCTGCGTTCGCCACCTTTGCGGCCAGCTTCAGAAGCTTTTTCCCGGTCGTTTGCGAAATTGCCGCCGGAAGCATGTCCGCCTTTCTTGCCGGCTTCGGATGCTTTCTCACGGTCGTTTGCGAAGTTGCCTGGGTTTTTGTTTCCGCTATTAGCCATTTCGAGAATCCTCATTTTGGTTAAGCGAGTAAAACGTGCCTCGCAGTACTGTGAAAGAAAACTGCGAAGGGAAGTTTAAAAAAAACGTTTCGCTGGCGACGAACGGTATTGGTTTGAAAAAGTGTGTGGGAAAAGTTATACAGCCGTTTCGCTTGAACTTATACAACATGGATTTTGTTAATTAACAAAACGGCGTCAAATCGAAATTATTCATGGCCGAGAGAACGGTTTCAGTCCTCGCCGCCGCTCACTTTCCAATGCTTGGCCTCGGGTGGGAACACCACCTGTTCAACCCGATGCGCGATGCCGAAGGCCAGGGAATTCTCCGCCGGGATCACTCGTTCTTCGGCGCACAGGCATTTGAAGATATCCAGTTGCGTGGCTGCGCCGGCCGTTTCCTTGACGTAGATTTCCACGTACCGCGCCACGTCGTTGTCGAGGCTGGACAGGTATTCGCGCAAGCGCGAGTGGTCCACGGATTTCTGGCCGAAATACCAATTCATCGGGTGAATCAGGAAGCGCGAATGCGGGGTCGTGGTGCGGTCGCTGGCGGCCAGGTACATGACGATGCCCATCGACTCGATGTTGCCGGCGTTCACGGCGCGCACCGGCACGGGGAGGGACTTGATGAAGGTGTAGAGGGTGAACCCGAAGTTGGTGCTACCGCCGACCGTAGAGAGGTTGAGCATCAGCGAGTCAGCGCCTTTTTCAATGGCTTCCAGACAATTGTCGCGGAAGCGTTCGGTGGTTCCCTGATCGATCTGGCAATGGAAATGGACGATGTGTTCGGACATCTGAAACTCCTCTCGACGTCACGCGTTGACGAGTCTGCGGATCAGCGGCTCTGTACAGTTGGGAGTCCGCCGGCTGTCGGATGTTCCACTTCCGTAACACGCTTATCGAGTCCGGCAACGACTCGACCGCTTCGGTCAACAGGCTTCGACGGCGTGGGCCATGCGTTCCAGGAACATTGTCAGCGCCGCTTCTTGCGCACTGAGGCCCTTGCGCACCCGAGGTTTGGGCAGCTCATGCAGGACGCCGCCCATGAAACCTTCCAGTACGGCGGGGTGGATGTAGCATTTGCGACAAACGGCGGGCGTGTTGCCCAACTGCCGGGCGACCTGCCGGACCATCTCGGCCACGTGCCGCTTGGCCTCGGTTTCGGTTTCCCATTGCAGCGTGCGCAATCCGTCCAGGGCGGCCGCGCTGCCTGCCCAGGTGCGGTAGTCCTTGGCGGTGAAATCGGCGCCGGTGAGCGTCTTGAGGTAGGCGTTGACGTCCGATGAGGTGACGGCGTGGCGCTCGCCGTTCTCGTCCATGTACTGGAACAGATTCTGTCCGGGCATTTCCTGGCAGCGCCGGATGATGCGCGCCAGGCGTCGGTCTTTCACGGTGATCTGGTGTTCGATGCCGCTCTTGCCACGGAATTGGAACGCGATGGCGCTGCCGTTGACCGCGACATGCTTGTTGCGCAGGGTGGTCAGGCCGTAGGAGCGATTATCCCGAGCGTATTGAGTGTTGCCGACGCGGATCAGGGTCACGTCGAGCAAAGTGATGACCGTTGCCATGACTTTGTCGCGGCTGAAGCCTGGGGTGGCGAGGATGTCTTCCAGGCGTTTGCGCAACCGGGGCAGGGTGCGGCCGAATTCGAGCATGCGTGAATATTTGTCGGCATCGCGCACTTCGCGCCAGCGCGGATGATAACGGTACTGCTTGCGCCCACGGGCATCGCGGCCGGTGGCCTGGAGATGGCCACGCGGGTCGGTGCAGATCCAGACATCGGTGTAGGCCGGCGGAACGGCCAGTGAATTGATGCGCTGGATTTCGGCCGCGTCGGTGATGCGCTCGCCTGATGGATCGAAATAACAGAACGTGCCCCGCAGTTTCCTGCGGGTGATGCCCGGCGCGGTGTCGTCGACGTAATGCAAGTCGGCCGGGAGCGCATCGGGCATTGGGGTATCGGGCATGGTGGATCCTTGGCGATGAATTCGGATGGCCTGTGAATTCATTGACCGCTGGCCGTTGCGGTCGTGCCGAGATTCTCATATCACCCGCTCCCACAAGGATTCCTGTTGCTCGCAGACCGAGTTTACGCCAACACCGCCACCGCCTTGATCTGCGCCCACAGCACCTGCCCCGGGTGCAGCTTCAACTGATCCCGGGAATACCGGGTAATTCGCGCCAGCAGCGGGGTGCCGGCGGCGTCCAGGCGGATCAGCACATGGGCGGCGTTGTCGCCGGCCAGTTCGCTGACGACCGTCACCGGCAACCGATTGAGGATGCTGGTCTGGGCATCGTTTGCCAGGCTCAGGCTGACGTCCCGGGCCTGGACCTTGATGCGCAGCGACAGTCCGTCGGCCAGGGGCGTGTGGGTCACTCGCATGCGGAGCTGGCTGTCGGGCAGCGTCAGGGTGAGCAGCTGATAATCCAAGTCATAGCCGGCGACCTTGCCCTGGATCACCACGCCCGCGTCATCGCCCAGGGCCAGTGGCAAGTCGAGGCGGGCCAGGGTCTTGCCGATCGGCCCGCTGGCCAAGGCACGCCCGGCATCCAGCAACACGATGTGATCGGCCAGGCGCGCCACTTCATCCTGGGAATGGCTGACGTACAGCACCGGGATGTCCAGTTCATCGTGGAGCCGTTGCAGGTACGGCAGGATCTCGTTCTTGCGTCGCGTATCGAGGGCCGCCAGTGGTTCATCCATCAGCAGCAAGCGCGGGCTGGTCAGCAAGGCGCGGGCGATGCCGACGCGCTGGCGTTCGCCGCCGGAAAGGTTGTGGGGCTGCCTGTCGAGCAGGTGGCCGATGCCCAGCAATTGCGTCGCTTGGGTCATGTCCACGCGCCGTTGCGCCGTGGCAACGCGCTTGAGGCCGAACAGCAAGTTACCGCGTACCGACAGGTGATCGAACAGGCTCGCCTCCTGGAAAACGTACCCCAGCGCTCGCTGGTGGGGCGGCACGAAAATCCCGCGCTCGCTGTCCTGCCACACCTCGCCATTGACCTCGACGAAGCCGTGCGTGGGCCGGTCCAGCCCGGCGATGCAGCGCAGGCAGGTGGTTTTGCCGGAGCCGGATTCGCCGTACAGCGCGGTCACGCCGCGGCCAGGCAATTGCACGTCCAAGTCCAGGGAAAACGGGCCATGGTCGAGTCGAAATCGTGCCTGGATCATCGATCAGCTCCAGCCGGCGCGGGTTCGGCGGCTGGAATACAGCGCCAGCAACACCAGGAAGGAAAACAGCAACATCGCTGCTGCCAGCCAATGGGCCTGGCTGTATTCAAGGGCTTCGACATGGTCGTAGATCTGCACCGACACCACCCGGGTTTTCTCCGGGATGTTCCCGCCGATCATCAGCACCACGCCAAATTCGCCGACCGTGTGGGCGAAGCCGAGGATTGCCGCCGTGATGAAGCCGGGGCGCGCCAGGGGCAGGATGACGCTGAAGAAGGTGTCCCACGGCCCGGCTCGCAGGGTCGCGGCGACTTCCAGGGGGCGGTTGCCGATGGCGGAAAAGGCGTTTTGCAGCGGCTGCACGACGAAGGGCATCGAGTAGATCACCGAGCCAATCACCAGCCCGGTAAAGCTGAAGGTGAGGGTGCCCAGGCCGAGGGCCTGGGTGAACTGGCCGATCCAGCCGTGGGGGCCCAATGCAAGCAGCAGGTAGAAGCCGATCACCGTGGGCGGCAGCACCAACGGCAGGGCCACCACCGCGCCCACGGGCCCGCGCAGCCAGGAGCGCGTGCGCGACAGCCACAGGGCGATGGGCGTGCCGATCAACAGCAGGATCACCGTGGTCAGTGACGCCAGCTTCAGGGTCAATCCGATGGCGGAGTAGTCGGCACCGGTCAGCATTTAGCGTTGGTAACCGTAGGCTTGGATGATCGCGGCGGCTTTCGGGCCCTTGAGGTAGTCCATTAATGCCTTCGCGGCAGGGTTGTCCCGGCCCTTGCCGAGAATCACGGCGTCCTGCCTGATCGGGTCGTGCAGTTCGGCCGGGACAATCCACGCGGAACCGCTTGCCAGCTTGCCGTCCTTGAACACCTGGGACAGGGCCACGAAACCGAGCTCGGCATTGCCGGTGGACACGAACTGGTAGGCCTGGGTGATGTTCTGACCCTCGACGATCTTGCCCTTGACCTGATTGGCGAGCCCCAGCTTATCCAACACCTGGGTGGCGGCGAGGCCATAGGGCGCCGCTTTCGGGTTGGCGATGGACAGGTGTTGGAACGCGTTGTCCCGCAGGATCTGGCCCTTGGCGTCGACGTAATCGTTCTTGGCCGACCATAACGCCAACGTGCCGATGGCGTAGGTGAAGCGCGAGCCTTTCACGGTATCGCCTTCGCTTTCCAGTTTGGCCGGGGTGGTGTCGTCGGCGGCGAGGAACACTTCGAACGGCGCGCCGTTCTTGATCTGGGTGTAGAACTGCCCGGTCGCGCCGTATGCGGCAATCAGTTTGTGTCCGGTGTCTTTCTCGAAACCGGCGGCGATGGCCTGGATCGGGGCGGTGAAATTGGACGCGACGGCGACTTGCACCTCATCGGCCTGGGCAGCGTTGACACAAAGACAGGCTGCCAGCAGCAGCGGGGCGAAATGGACTGGGCGCATGGACAGGGTTCCGTGGGGGCGGGTTCGCTATATAGCGGAATATATAGCGAATGGCCGACAAACGGAACGTGGCATTTTGTCAGAAGTCAGCGGTGGCAGGGCTGCCGTCATCGCGAGCAAGCTCGCTCCCACAGGATTTCGGGATGAATGCATGATTGATATTCACACTGAACCCTGTGGGAGCGAGCTTGCTCGCGATAGCGTCCGGTCAAGCGCCGGGGACTGTCAGGCTTGCGCTCAGCCCTTGAACCGAGCCAGCGCTTCCTCGGCCAAACGCTTGGTCAATTCGCCGCTCGGCAACTCGCGTCCCATGGGAAACGCCTGGCCGGCCCAGAGATTGGAGAAGTCAGCTTCATCTTTGGCGCGCAAGGGCATCAATGCGCCGCCCGCCAGGGGAAAGGCTGGTGCGAGTGGACTCATCGGGCCGACTTCGCGCATCACTCGGTTGACGATCCCTCGGGCCGGGCGACCCGTGAACAGATTGGTGACTGCGGTCTGGCTTTCCTTGGCCGTGCGCAACGCCCGGTGATGGGACGCGCTGATCTTGGCTTCCGGCGTGAACAGATAAGCGCTGCCCAGCTGCACCGCCGACGCGCCCAGGGCGAACGCGGCGACGATCCCGCGCGCATCGCCGATACCGCCGGTTGCAATCACCGGCACCTTCACCGCGTCCACGACCTGCGGCAGCAAGGCGAACAGGCCCACCTGGGTGTTGAGGTCGTCACTGAGGAACATCCCGCGATGGCCGCCGGCTTCAAAGCCCATGGCGATGATCGCGTCGCAGCCGTGCTGTTCGAGCCAGATGGCTTCCTCGACAGTGGTGGCCGACGAGAGGATCTTCGCGCCGGTGGCCTTGACCCGATCCAGCAATGACTTTTCCGGCAGGCCGAAGTGGAAGCTGACCACCTTGGGTCGCAATTCTTCCAGCACGCGGCAGGCCGCGTCGTCGAACGGCGTGCGATTGGACACCGGCGTTGGCGCGTCAAAATCGGCGCCCAGCTCTTCGTAATAAGGCTTGAGTCGTTGCTTCCAGGCCTCGGCCCTTTGTTCATCAAAAACCGGCGGTTGGTGGCTGAAAAAGTTGACGCTGAACGGCTTGTCGGTCTGTTCGGCAATGTCGGTCAGGGCCTGGCGCAATTGCTCTACATCGAGCATCGCGGCAGGCATCGAGCCCATCCCGCCGGCATTGGAAGTGGCGACCACCATGGCCGGACCGGTCACCCCGGCCAGCGGGCCCTGGATGATAGGATGCTCGATGCCGAGCAGGTCAAGAATGCGGGTGTCTGGCCACTGGCTCATGTCCGGGTGTCTCCGACGGCAGAAGGAAACGCTGTTTTTAGCAGGAGTGACCCAGCCAGGGCCAGTCGAGTTTTTCAATCGATGCCCGGGTTGATCCCGACGCAAGGATCGGTACCATGCGGACTTCAACCATCAAGGAGCCCGACCCATGGACGTGAAACTCAGGACCGTCGAACCCTTCACGGTCGCCGGATTGCAGGTGCGCACCCGCAACGCCGACGAGCAACGGGACGACACGGCGAAGATCGGCCCGATGTGGCAGCGGTTCTTCACTGAAGGGGTGTTCGACCAGATCCCGGCACGCCAGTCGGAGTCGTTCGTCTATGGGGTGTATTCCGGCTACGAGTCCGATGCCACCGGGCATTTCAACGTGACGGCGGGTGTGCAGGTCGATGCCACGAGCGCAGGCTACCCCGCCGTGGATATTGAGGGCGGGGATTACCTGGTGTTCTCGGCCAAGGGCGAAATGCCCGGCTGCGTGATCCAGGCCTGGGGGCTGATCTGGGCCTACTTCGCCGATAATCCGCAGGCCGTGCGCCGGTTCACCACCGATTTCGAGGTGTACAACGCGCCTGATTCGGTGGCGATCTATATCGGCATTCAATCCTCCGGCGAGCGCTCCAGCGCCAACAGCTGACGCTTGCGCTCAACGCCCCAGCGGTAGCCGGACAGGTTGCCGTCGCTGCGCACCACCCGGTGGCAGGGGATCGCCACGGCGAGGCTGTTGGCGCCGCAGGCCTGGGCCACCGCGCGCACCGCTTTGGGCAAGCCGATGCGCTGGGCGATCTCGGCGTAGCTGGCGGTGCTGCCTGGCGGAATCTCCCGCAGGGCTTGCCAGACCCGTTCCTGGAACGCCGTGCCGCGCAGGTCCAACGGCAAGTCCAGGCCCAGGGCCGGCGCTTCGATAAACCCCACCACTTGGGCGATCAGTTGCTCGAATTCCCGGTCGGCACCAATGAGGTTGGCGCGACGGAATTTGTCTTGCAGGTCGCGCACCAACGCGTCCGGATCGTCCCCTAGCAGGATCGCGCACACACCGCGCTCGCTTTGTGCCACCAGGATCGCCCCGAGGGAGCACTGGCCGACGGCGAAGCGAATGTCAGTGTTTTGTCCGGCGGCGCGGTAATCGGCGGGTTTCATGCCCAGGACTTTGTCGGCGGCTTCATAGAAGCGGCTGTTGGAATTGAAGCCGGCGTCGTACAGCGCTTCGGTCACCGACCCGGCGTCGGCCAAGCGTTCGCGCACCTTGCGTGAGCGATGGGCAGCGGCGTAGGCCTTGGGTGTCAGGCCGGTGATGGATTTGAAAACACGGTGGAAGTGAAAGGGGCTCAGGCCCGCAGTCCTGGCGAGGTCATTCAGCCCAGGCAGTTCTTCGGCCGCCTCGATCTGCCGGCAGGCGGCGGCGACCCGGGCCGCTTGTTGCGCGGCAATCTGGGTCTGGTCCCTTGCCAGGCGTTTGCTGGGGCGGTAGCCGGCGGCCTGGGCCTGTTCCGGTGTGTCGAAGAATTCGACGTTGCGCGGGTTCGGCAGGCGCGACAGGCTGCTGGGGTGGCAATAGATGCCGGTGGTCTTCACGCCATAGACAAATGTGCCGTCGGCGCGTGGATCCCGGGCGAGCACGGCGGCCCAGCGTGGGTCCTGGTCAGGGGAGCGGTTGTTGGAAGTGTTGTTCATGGTCGTGATTCCATTGGCCCGTTTTGCCTAGAGTAAGGAGCCATGCCGGTGACGACACTCCGGGTCTTGCGGTTGAATTCTGCGCTTTTATCCGGCCATGCGGAACGTCAGGTTGATCCGTTGGGCGCCCAGGCGCAGATGCTCTCCCGACTTGAGCGGCAGCACGCCGTGGTAGCGCAACCGGTCCACGCCACCCCAGACCACAATGTCGCCATGGAACAACGGGATGCGCTGGCTTTTGTCGCTGCGCTCGAGCCCGCCGAACTGGAAGACTGCCGGCAGTCCCAGGGAGAGCGAGACGACGGGGGCCGTCAGGGCGCGTTCGTTCTTGTCCTGGTGCAGCGACATGCGTGCGCCGGGCACATAGCGGTTGATCAGGCAGGCGTCCGGCTCGAAATGCTCGAACCCCGCCTGCCTGGCGCCGGCCCGGGCCAGTTCGCGAAATACTTGCGGCATGTCGGGCCAGGGGTGGCCGGTCTGCGGGTCGTGGGCCGTATAGCGGTAGCCGCTGCGGTCAGTGGTCCAGCCGAGTGCGCCACAACTGGTCAACGCCACCGACATGGTGAAACCGCCGGGCGTGACCATCTGCCGGAACGGTGCTGCCTGCAAGACGTTTTCCAGCGCTGGCAGCAGGCGGTCGAGCCAGGGCAGGGCAAACCCGCGCAGCACAAAGGACTGTTGGCCGATCTGTTCGACCTGGCCGGGGGGAGTGGGCGCCTGGTCGGCGAACAGGTCCAAGGTGATGGGCGTGTCGTCATTGCGCATCATGAAAAATGATCCCGAGTGTGTGCCGGCGACCGCTGTGTACGCGGCTGACGCCATGGCGCAAGTTGACTCGATAATAACCCCGAACGCCTTTGACCGGCCGCTGATGTACGGCGAACACTACGGCGTCGCCTTGTTTCAGGTCGATGACCTGGGGGCGCGATTGCATGCGCGGACGCTGTTCAGTGAGGACAAACTCGCCACCGGTAAAGTTCTCGCCCGGTTCTGACAGCAGGATCGCCACCTGCAACGGGAACACGTGTTCGCCATACAGGTCCTGGTGCAGGCAGTTGTAGTCCTGCGGGCCGTACTGCAGCAGCAAGGGGGTGGGGCGTTGTTGCCCGGCGGCGTGGCAGCGTTGGATGAAGTCGGCGTGTTTGTCCGGGTAGCGTGCGTCCAGGCCCATGCACTCGTTCCAGCGATTGGCCAGCGGTACCAGCTTCGGATACAGCGACTGACGCAGTTGCGCGACGACCTCAGGCAACGGATAGGCAAAATACTGATACTCGCCGCGCCCGAATCCATGGCGCGCCATTATGACCCGCGAACGGAAAAGCCCGGGGTCGGCGTATAAGCCGCTCAACCGTTGGCATTGCACCGCCGGCAACAGGTTGCGAATGACCGTACAGCCGTCCTGGTCGAGGTTTCGTTCCAAGGTGGGCCAGTCGAGATTGCATAGATTTTCTGTCAGGGAGAGCGCAGGGGACATGGTTGCAATCCTGGTTGGAAGGACTGGTCAGTCTGCGGAGTGGAGCGTTGCCGGGCACTCCGATTCTTGCGCTGTGTAGGAGCTGGCGAAGCCTGCGATCCTTTGAACTTTCGCTTTCGCTTTCGCTTTCGCTTGCGACTCAATAGTTCGGGACAAGATCGCAGCCTCGCTTCGCTCGGCAGCTCCTACGCAGCTCCTACGCAGCTCCTACAAGGCCGAGCGGGAGCAAGCTCCCTCGCCACACAAGACAGGCAAGCTTCAGAGTGCCCTGCTGACCTTGAGCTCGGTGATCTCATCGTCCGTCTCGCCATGCAGCTTTTTCAGCGCAGCCATGGCTTCTTCCTCGGTGCCGGTCTGCAACTGCGCGAACTCGAAGCGGCGTTCGCCGTTGAGCTTGTACTTGATAACGTATTTGGTCGTCGGGGCCACGGTCTTTCCTGTTTTTTACGAAAGGGCGGCTCAGCTGAGTTTCGAGCTGGAGCGCCGGATGATCTTGATCTTGTAGGTCAGGGTCGGCTTGCGGGTGACGCTGATGGCGCGACGGCTGACGGTGTCGATGGTAATGTTCCAGAAACCGGTGCTGGGCGCGGTGATCCGGGCCGGGAACGTGTCGAACGCGCCGCCATGGTAAGTGTGCCGGCCGCCGTTCTTGAAGCTGCGGAAATTGGCGTCGTTCATCAAGCGGATGTTGCACATTTGGGAGCATTCGATAACGACGATATCGTCCTCGTTGAGGTGCTCGCGCTGATGGATGAATTTCATGGGTGCCTCCAGAAGGGCATTTCTTGCAATCGACACGGCAAGGTGGGCAAATAATGGCGCGCAGTTTACCAGCACCACGCTGCAATAACCGATCCCTGTCCTGGGTGAAACTTATTTATGGCCGGTAGGCGAATAAAAAAGCCAGGGCGCCGGAGAAAAACGGCGTTTGCATTGTCGGAGGGTCTTTACTGGAGGAATGATATGAAGCGCAGCGTGTGGGTAATGGCCTTGGCCTTGGGTGGATGTGCATCGGTATCGGACATCAACCAGACGCCACCCACCATGAGCGTCATCTCCGGTAAGAAACCTCATGAATACGCCAATTGCGTTGCCGACAAGCTGCTCAAGACCCGTGGCCCGCTGCAGATGGAACCGCACAAGAACGGCGTCCGGGTGATCGTGCCGGGCCGATTGTCGACGCTGCCCGCGGCGGTGTTCGACATTGACGAGCGCTCCAGTGGCAGCAGCATCAAGTTGCACGAAAGCATGTCCAACGTGCCGGTGCGTCCGGGGGACGTGCAGGAAGCGGCCAACGCGTGCATCTCCGGTTGAGCGCGTTCCGGGCCTGACGAACGGGCCGGGCATCGGTTAAGCTGCGCCCTTCGAAAAAATGCCGCCACGGTCACGTTGGCGGCATTGTCATTTATGGAGTTCAGTCGATGAAACGCGAGCAGGTCCGCGAGCGCCATGCAGAAGGACTTATCTGCGCCACCCATGTGATACAGAATCCCGCGAGCCCCGGGGAGTGGATCGTCTTTTTCAAGAAAAGCGCCGGACGCAGTTTCTTTCTGGTGGATGACCAGGACGAAGTCGAATCCTTCGGCCGGCTCGATGATCTGATCGAGACCCTGCGGGGCCTGGGGATCAAGTTCGCCGAGATTCACATCTAGCTTATTTGCAGACGACCACGACACTGCGGCTGGTGAAGTTCCCGACGTCGACGCCCAAGGTCTTTTCGCTGTCCTTGGCCTGTGGCGTGCCATCGGTGCCGACGATGCGGTAGCCGGTGCCGGCGCATGAGGCATCCGCTTTCTCATAACAGGTTGCCCAGGAGTTGGCTTCGCCCGAACAGTCGATGGACAGGCCTTGCTCGCCGTTATCCAGGTAGGTTTTTTCCGCCGAGGCACAACCTGCCAGGGCCAGGACTGCGGACAGTGCCAGGAATGTCTTCATGGGGAGCGTCATCGAGAAGGGAAGGATGGCGCGAGATTATAGCGAATGGCCATTCCGGTACAGCTAAACCAATGACCCCTTAGAGCACCCAGGCATCGAAGGGGCTGGTCGATTACTTCTTGCGGCGATTATTGCGTGCTGGCGCCTGTTCGCGTTCCCGGGGCGCCGGGGCAGAGCGCTCGTCCTGGAAGACCGCGGCGACTTCCACCGCCATCGTCTTGCTGGGCAAGGGGCCGGCGACCTGCTCGCCATGGTAGTTGATAATCCACCATTGGCCGTCCTTGTCCTGGCTGACCGAATAACCGTTTGCGTTCTGTGTTGCCGACATCTATCTGCCTCGTTGGCGGGATCAAGGCGGCCATGATACGCCAAATACCCGCAAACAGCGCTGATGGGCGTACAGTGGGGACCGCTGGAACCATCGAAGCGAAAGGCGATTGAACTATCCGCCAGTTTATTTCTCTATGATGGCATCGGTTGGCCAGTGCAGGCATTGTAAGCCGCCTGCCGGCTGATTAGACTGCGCCGAAACCTGTACACACCGCCTTTTCAAGGACTTATATGATCAAGAAATGCTTGTTCCCAGCAGCCGGTTACGGTACTCGCTTCCTGCCAGCGACTAAAGCCATGCCCAAAGAAATGCTGCCGGTGGTGAACAAGCCACTGATCCAGTACGGCGTCGAAGAAGCCCTCGATGCAGGCCTGACGGAAATTTCCATCGTCACCGGCCGTGGCAAGCGCGCCCTGGAAGACCATTTCGACATCAGCTACGAGCTGGAAAACCAGATCAAGGGCACCGACAAGGAAAAATACCTGGTCGGCATCCGCAAGTTGCTGGACGAGTGCTCGTTCTCCTACACCCGCCAGACCGAAATGAAAGGCCTGGGCCACGCAATCCTCACCGGCCGCCCGCTGATTGGTGACGAACCGTTCGCCGTGGTCCTCGCGGACGACCTTTGCGTCAACCTGGAAGGCGACGGCGTACTGACCCAGATGGTCAAGCTGTACAAGCAGTTCCGCTGCTCCATCGTGGCGATCCAGGAAGTGGATCCGCAGGAAACCAACAAGTACGGTGTGATCGCTGGCGAAATGATCCGCGACGACATCTATCGCGTCCACAGCATGGTTGAAAAACCAAAGCCTGAAGATGCACCGTCGAACCTGGCGATCATCGGCCGCTACATCCTGACCCCGGACATCTTCGACCTGATCGAACAGACCGAGCCAGGCAAGGGCGGTGAAATCCAGATCACCGACGCCCTGATGAAACAGGCCCAGAACGGCTGCGTCATGGCCTACAAGTTCAAGGGCAAGCGTTTCGACTGCGGTGGCGCCGAAGGTTATATCGACGCGACCAACTTCTGCTTCGAAAACTTCTACAAGACCGGCAAGGCTTACTGATAAGCCTGCGTCGCGCTTGAAAAAACGCCCCGACTGGTTCGGGGCGTTTTTTTGCCTGCAAATCGCAGGCGCTGAGCATCCCGTGGCGAGGAGCTGCTCCAGCCGGGCCCGGTAGGAGCTGGCGAAGCCTGCGATCTTTTGATCTTGATCTTGATCTTGATCTTGAGATTCAAGTGTCTGGGGAAAGATCGCAGCCTCGTTTCACTCGGCAGCTCCTACGCAGTTCCTACGCAGCTCCTACGTAGTTGCTACGCAGTTCCTACAGCGCCGGGCGGGGGCAAGCGCCCTTGCCACAAGCTGCAAAAAACCGTTTGGCTTTTGAGGTTCCGCCCCCATAACCATCTGAACGCTGCCCCAGGTGAAAGCAGCAGGTATGCTGACAACCTGCCGAAGGAGATAGATGATGGCCTACGATTTTGATCTGTATGTGATTGGCGCCGGTTCCGGCGGTGTGCGGGCGGCGCGGTTTGCTGCGGGGTTCGGCGCGAAAGTGGCCGTGGCGGAAAGCCGCTACCTGGGCGGGACCTGCGTCAACGTCGGTTGCGTGCCGAAAAAACTGTTGGTCTACGGAGCGCATTACGCCGAGGACTTCGAACAAGCGTCGGCCTACGGCTGGACGGCCGGCGAGGCGAGTTTCGACTGGGCGACGCTGATTGCCAACAAGGATCGCGAGATCAATCGCCTCAACGGTATCTACCGCAACCTGCTGGGCAACAGTGGCGTCACGTTGCACGAAGGCCACGCCAGGATCACCGGCCCACACGAAGTCGAGATCAACGGCGAGCGCCACACCGCCGAACACATCATGATCGCCACGGGTGGCTGGCCGGTGATCCCGGATATTCCAGGGCGCGAGCACGCCATCAGTTCCAACGAGGCGTTTTTCCTGAAGACGCTACCCAAGCGCATGCTGGTGGTGGGCGGCGGCTACATCGCGGTGGAATTCGCCGGGATCTTCCACGGCATGGGCGCGCAAACGTCCTTGCTCTATCGCGGCGACCTGTTCTTGCGTGGCTTCGACGGCGCAGTGCGCAAGCATTTGGCCGAGGAGTTGCAACGTCGTGGCCTGGACCTGCAGTTCAACGCGGATATCCAGCGCATCGACAAAGAAGCCGACGGCAGCCTGAAGGTAACACTCAAGGACGGTCGCACGCTGTCCACCGATTGCGTGTTCTACGCCACTGGCCGGCGACCGATGCTGGACAACCTCGGCCTGGAGAATACCGGCGTGACGCTGGACGAAAAAGGCTTTGTCCAGGTCAACGAAAAATACGAGACCGCCGAGCCGTCGATCCTGGCCATTGGCGACGTGATCGGCCGCGTGCAGCTCACGCCTGTCGCGTTGGCCGAGGGCATGGCGGTGGCGCGACGTCTGTTCAAGCCCGAGCAGTATCGCCTGGTGGATTACCGGATGATCCCCACCGCCGTGTTCAGCCTGCCGAACATCGGCACGGTTGGCCTGACGGAAGAGCAGGCCCGGGAGGAGGGCCATGAGGTGCAGATTTTCGAAAGCCGTTTCCGGCCGATGAAGCTGACCCTCACCGAGTGCCAGGAACGCACGCTGATGAAGCTGGTGGTCGATGCCAAGACCGATAAGGTCTTGGGTTGCCACATGGTCGGCCCGGACGCGGGGGAAATCGTGCAGGGCCTGGCGATTGCCCTGAAGGCTGGTGCGACCAAGCGTGACTTTGACGAAACCATAGGGGTACACCCGACCGCCGCCGAAGAATTCGTCACCATGCGTACGCCCACTGCCTGACGCGTGGAAGACGCCTGTAGGCGCTGCCTGTAGGAGCTGCCGAGTGCAACGAGGCTGCGATCTTTCCCCTGACATTTGCCTCTCAAGCGAAAGATCCAGATCAAGATCAAAAGATCGTCCGAACGCGGCCCGAGCCTTCGCCAGCTCCTACAGATTTCTTCTATCTATATGGATTCCTGATAGCCAAAACCAATCATTCGCATGAGGTTTGGCAATGAGCCAATAGCGGAATGAATGGCTAAGATTCCCCCATCAACTTTTCAACCCCTGACGGAGAGTCAACGATGCCTATCATCAACAGCCAAGTTAAACCGTTCAAAGCTACCGCTTTCAAAAACGGCGCATTCGTCGAAGTGTCGGATGCTGACCTGAAAGGCAAGTGGTCTGTCGTGTTCTTCTACCCGGCTGACTTCACCTTCGTTTGCCCAACCGAGCTGGAAGACCTGGCCGACAACTACGCCGAATTCCAGAAACTGGGCGTCGAGATCTACAGCGTGTCCACCGACACTCACTTTGCCCACGCCGCCTGGCACAACACTTCGCCAGCCATCGGCAAGATCCAGTACACCATGATCGGCGACCCGACCCTGGCAATCTCCCGCAACTTCGACGTGCTGATCGAAGAAGCAGGCCTGGCTGACCGCGGTACTTTCGTGATCAACCCAGAAGGCCAAATCAAGATCGTTGAAATCAACGACGGCGGTGTAGGCCGTGACGCTTCCGAGCTGCTGCGCAAGATCAAGGCTGCTCAGTATGTTGCCGCTCACCCAGGCGAAGTCTGCCCAGCCAAGTGGAAAGAAGGCGAGGCCACCCTGGCTCCGTCCCTGGACCTGGTCGGCAAGATCTAAGTCCGTGAGTCATCCGAGGGCGATCCGCTCTTAATCAGGTAAGCCGCTTCGCCCCAAAAAACGCCCGGGCGAGATTCGCTCGGGCGTTGTTTTTTCTGAAATTCAAACATGGAAATCGCCCGTATGTTGGACGCCAATCTTAAAGCTCAGTTGAAGTCATACCTGGAACGGGTCACCCAGCCGATCGAGATCGTTGCATCCCTCGACGACGGTGCGAAATCCCAGGAAATGCTCGCGTTACTCAAAGACGTTGCCAGTCTTTCCAATCAGATTACCTTGCTCGACAACGGTACTGATGCGCGCAAGCCATCGTTCTCGTTGAACCGCCCCGGAGCCGATATCAGCCTGCGTTTCGCCGGCATTCCCATGGGGCATGAATTCACTTCGCTGGTGCTGGCCCTGCTGCAAGTCGGTGGCCACCCTTCGAAGGCCAGTGTCGAAGTGATCGAACAGATCCGCTCGCTCAAGGGCGAGTTCAACTTCGAGACGTATTTCTCGCTGTCGTGCCAGAACTGCCCGGACGTGGTCCAGGCGCTGAACCTGATGGCTGTGCTGAACCCGAACATCAAGCACGTCGCCATCGACGGCGCACTGTTCCAGGCCGAAGTCGATGAACGCCAGATCATGGCCGTGCCAAGCATCTACTTGAACGGTGTGAACTTCGGCCAGGGCCGCATGGGCCTGGAAGAAATCCTCGCCAAGATCGACACCAGCGGCATCGAGCGCCAAGCCGAGAAGATCAGCGCCAAGGACGCCTTCGACGTGTTGGTGGTCGGCGGTGGCCCGGCCGGTGCCTCGGCGGCGATCTACGCAGCGCGCAAAGGTATCCGCACCGGTGTGGCGGCCGAGCGTTTCGGCGGCCAGGTGCTCGACACCATGGCCATCGAGAACTTCATCTCGGTCCAGGAAACCGAAGGCCCGAAACTGGCCGTTGCCCTGGAAGAACACGTCAAGCAGTACGACGTGGACATCATGAACCTGCAACGCGCCGACGCCTTGGTGCCTGGCACGGACGGCGGGCTGCATGAAGTCAAGTTCGCCAGCGGCGCAAGCCTCAAGGCCAAGACCGTGATTCTGGCGACCGGCGCCCGCTGGCGCGAAATGAACGTGCCGGGCGAGCAGCAATACCGCAACAAAGGCGTGGCGTACTGCCCGCACTGCGACGGTCCACTGTTCAAGGGCAAGCGCGTGGCGGTAATCGGTGGTGGCAACTCCGGCGTCGAAGCGGCCATCGACCTGGCGGGTATCGTCTCCCATGTCACGTTGCTGGAGTTCGATGTGCAATTGCGTGCCGACGCGGTGTTGCAGCGCAAACTGCACAGCCTGCCAAACGTGACGGTGATCACCAACGCCCAGACCACTGAAGTAACCGGCGATGGGCAGAAGGTCAATGGCCTGCGCTACAAGGATCGTCCGAGCGGTGAATTGCGCGACGTGGCGCTGGAAGGGATCTTTGTGCAGATCGGCCTGTTGCCTAACACCGATTGGCTCAAGGGCACCGTCGAGTTGTCACCGCGTGGCGAGATCATCGTCGATGCCCGTGGCGAAACCTCGATCCCGGGTGTGTTCGCCGCCGGTGACGTAACCACCGTGCCGTACAAGCAGATCGTGATCGCCGTGGGCGAGGGGGCCAAGGCTTCGTTGAGTGCCTTCGACCACCTGATCCGCACTTCCGCGCCGGCCTGATCGCCTCTCGCTGAAACAACAAAAACCCCATGGGCCTTGGCCCCTGGGGTTTTTTATGTGTAGCTGAAGGATCGAGCCCGGTCCAGCAAGACTTACAGTGGCGCAGGCTGGATGATTTCAACCCAGTAGCCGTCCGGGTCCTTGATGAACGCCAGGCTTTTCATGCGGCCATCGTTCAGGCGCTTCTGGAAGTCACAGCCCAGCGCTTCGAAGCGTTCGCAGGCGGCGACGACGTCCGGCACCGAGATGCAGATGTGGCCAAAACCGCGCGGGTCGGTGTTGCCGTTGTGGTAGGCGAACGCCGGGTCGTTTTCGCTGCCATGATTGTGGGTCAGTTCGAGAATACCGGGGATCGATTTCATCCACTCGGTGCGCACCGCCGCGTCCGCCGGGATCCGGTTTTTGTCCACCAGCGCCAGGAAATACAGGCTGAATTCGGCTTCAGGGAAATCACGTTTTTCCACCAGGGAAAAACCCAGCACGCGGGTATAGAAGTCCAGGGATTTGGTAATGTCCTTGACCCGCAGCATGGTGTGGTTGAAGACGAACTGGGTCGTGGCGGCGTCGGGTAGTGCGGTGACGCCAGGGAAAGTGTTGAGTTCGTGCAGGCTCATGGGCCCTCCGGAAAATAAGTGGGGCAAACGGCGTCGCAACGTGGGCGCGACGGTCCTGGGCTTGCGCTGGACGGCTTCCTTGCAGGTGTGTCCATGATACGCAAGGGGCATGGCATCGCCAAACATCGCTATTGCCTGGCAATGCGACGCCCATCAGACTTCAGGATTCGCCTTAGAGTGCAGTGCAATGTTTCGATCGTTCCTTCCGCTGTCTTTGTTGCTGTTCGCCGTCGTGGCGAGTGTTGATGCCGGAGCGGCCGAACCACAGGTAATCTGGCCCCAGGGCTGGAAAGTCGAGTCGTTGTCTGCCGATGCGCCAGCACCGGGTACCCACCGGCAGCGTGCGACCAAGAACGACCTTTCCGGCAATGCCTTGATGGTCATGGAGCTGACTGTAACGCCTGTAGCGGCGGATCATCAGCCGAACTTGGAAGGCGTGTTGCTGGAAATGCGGAAGTCCCTGCAAAAGGATTTTTTCCAGGGCGGCTATCAAAGCGTTTGCAATAAGATTCATGCTTCCGTGTTGGGCGGCGTAACGGCCTTGGAAACCACTTGCACGATCACGCAGAACGGGCGTCATGTATTGTCACAAACGCTGGTCGTAGCACTAAGCGAGGGGAGCGCCTATGTGCTGTCCTACGCGGGGCAGGCGCAGGTGTATGTTGAAAGCCAGGACGAAATACAGTCAGTACGAAATAGCCTGAAACTATAAGGCCTCGGTGTACTACTCTGGAATTACTCCCAAAGTTCAGCCATAAAAAAGCCCTGAATGTATTCAGGGCTTTTTGCACTAGTGTTGACTGTCAGCCACGCAGCCACGAATCGACCGTGCTCGCGCCGTACTTTTCCTTCCAGGCTTTCAGGCCGCGATGGTTGCCGCCCTTGGTTTCGATGAGTTCGCCGGTGTGTGGGTTCTGGTAAACCTTGACGACCCTGGCCCGGCGGGTCTTCGGGGTCTTGACGGAGAGGCTGCCTGACTTGGACGGGTTCGGCTCGAGGATCGCGATAATGTCGCGCAGGCCTTTGCCGTAGGTTTTCATCAGCCCCTGGAGCTTTTCTTCGAATTCGATTTCTTTCTTGAGCCCGGCGTCATTCTTCAGTGCTTCCAGCTGTGCGAGCTGTTCCTGAAGGGCCTTCTCGGCTTTGCGAAATTCAGCGAGTCTGGACAATATCAATACTCCAATAGAAATAGATGGCTGATACCAACCGCAAACAAAGCTATAAGCCAAGCGCTTTGTAGCGACTCGGTGACTAATGACTCTCCTGCTATCTGGTACAGGCAGAAAAAATTGTAGTAGTTAAACCGAAAAGTGTAAATCGTAACTTTTTCGTTATGTAACAACAGTAGCCGTTCTAGCGAGAGCGCGCTTTCATCGTCAAGCGCTTGGCGGCGGAAAATGGCCACTAACGGTACTCGCTGTCGTAATAAATTCTTTCCCCCTAATCGCACATACCAATAGACAGCACTCTATAAAGTTCACGCGTCGGGCTGTGGAAAGTCACTGTCACTCAGTAGGTTATTTAAGATTCGAGCTGCCGTCACCCGGGCGAACGCCGCATCAGAGCGGGTGCAACGCCTGGGCCAGTTCAATAAATGCAAGGGTTGCGGGAGAGGCCTGGCGGCGATCCAGCACGGCCAGGCCGATCTGGCGTGGAACGCGTGGTGACAAGGCTCGTTTGGCGATACGTGGATCATCGAGGGGCGGCAACGAGCCTTCGGACACCACGCTTACCGCGTCGCCACGACTGACGATATCGAGCGTGCTGAGCAACTGCGAGCAGCGATAGCGCACGTTCGGTGTGAGCCGAGCGGCATTGAACAGGCGCCAGACCAGTTCCGACGAGCCGGCCTCGGTGAGTACGAAAGGGTCGTTGCACAGATCGCCGAGCGTGAGATTGGCCTGGGCGGCAAGGGGGTGAGCGGCGGGGAGCAGGGCGACCATTTGGTCCTCCATCAACGCGAATGTATCGAAGCGCTCTTCAGGCAAGACCACGAAGCCGACGTCGATTCGCCGTTCATCCAGCCATTGCAGAACCTGCCGGTCCGGCCCCTCGTCGACGTGCACCTCGATCCCCGGGTGCAAGGCTCGGAAGCGCGCCAGGATCGACGGCAGCAACTTCATCGATGACGTCGGACCGAACGAACCGATGCGCAACGTGCCGCGGCGCATCCCTCGGGCGTCGGCGGCTTCCTGGCGCAAGGTGTTCGCCAACCCGAGCATGGCCCGGGCCCGCAACAGCAACTGCTGGCCGATGTCGCTGGGCTCGACGAGGGACTGATGACGTCGGAACAGTTCGACGCCCAATTCCTGTTCGAGGGTTTTGATGGCGTGTGACACCGCTGACTGGCCGATGCCCAGGCGTGTCGCGGCTGCCGTGAAACCGCGCAGCTCGGCGACCAGCGAGAAGATTTCGAGTTGGGTGAGGGTCATGAGGGATTGCTCATTTTACGATGATCGAACATGAGGCGAACAATACGGCATCCCAACCGTACACGGAACTTTGGCCCAGGCGCTTTTCCGTGGCGAGGGCGCTTGCTCCCGCTGGACCGCGCAGCGGGCCCATTGCTGGTCAATGAAAGGACTGCTTCGCAGCCCAGCGCGAGCAAGCTCCCTCGCCACAGGTAATTCGTCCTATTCAACGTGGTGAAACCATGAAAACCCTCGAACAAACCGTCCCAATCCCTTCAGACCTGCCGGTCTACCTGAAGCTCGCCATGGTCACCATGATCTGGGGCGGAACCTTCGTGGCCGGCCGGATTCTTTCCGATGCCCTCACGCCCCTGTTCGCCGCCAGCCTGCGGTTCCTGCTGGCGAGTGTCGCGCTGTTGGTGTTTCTCGCCCTGGCCGGGATCCCACTGGCCAAGCCCAGTGTGAAGCAGGGGCTGCAATTGGCGGCGTTGGGGTTCTTCGGCATTTTTTTCTACAACCTCTGCTTTTTCTACGGCTTGCAGTACATCAATGCGTCGCGGGCCTCGCTGATCGTGGCCTTGAATCCGGCGGTGATCGGGTTGGCGTCCTGGTGGCTGTTCAAGGAACGGTTGGGTCGCTTGAAAATCACCGGCATCGCGCTGTGCATCGGCGGGGCGGGGCTGGTGATCGTCAGCCGTGATCCGTCCTTGTTGCAGGCAACGGGGCAGGGCTGGACCGGCGACTTGCTGATCTTCGGCTGCGTACTGGGATGGGGCATTTATTCGCTGTTCTCCCGGAGCCTCAATGAAAGCCTTGGCCCCTTGCAGACGGTCACCTGGTCGATCCTGTTGGGCACGCTGATGTTGTGGGCTGCCTGCGCGACGGTGGGTGAGGTTCGCTTGGAGGCGTTGACCGCGCTGGACATCAGGCAATGGCTGAGCCTGCTGTACCTCGGCGTGCTGGGCTCGGCCCTGGCCTACATCGCCTGGTATGACGGTATTCGCCGGATTGGCGCAACCCGTTCCGGCGTGTTCATCGCACTCAATCCGCTGACGGCGGTGTTGCTGGGGGCGTTGTTGCTGGACGAACGGCTCACGGCCCTGATGTGCGTCGGCGGTGGCGTGATTCTGGCGGGCATTTTCCTTTGCAACAAACCCCTTGCACGGTCGGCGCAAAAGGCGATTTGATACAGAAGGCGGACAAATCCAGTTACGCTGTGTAGAATCGATTTACGCATATAAGAATAACGTCTTCTGGCAGCAGAAGCCTCGCCCGCAAGAGCCTTGGGTCGACAATGAAGATACTTGGGTTTCAACTGATCTATGGCGATTTCCTCGCCCGCAGCGTTCGTGGCATCTCCTGCGCGCCGCCCCGTGCCCTCAGCATCACTGGCAACTAACGTTTCCTGTTAATTGATAAGCATGATGAGGCGCCGACATGGCAGATCTATACGAAAACCCGATGGGCCTGATGGGCTTTGAATTCATCGAATTCGCGTCCCCTACGCCCAACACCCTGGAGCCGATCTTCGAGATCATGGGCTTCACCAAAGTGGCCACCCACCGGTCCAAGGATGTGCACCTGTATCGCCAGGGTGCGATCAACCTGATCCTCAACAACGAACCCCATAGCGTGGCTTCGTATTTCGCGGCCGAGCACGGCCCGTCGGTGTGCGGCATGGCGTTCCGGGTCAAGGACTCGCAAAAAGCCTACAAGCGCGCCCTGGAGCTTGGCGCCCAGCCGATCCACATCGAAACCGGCCCGATGGAGCTGAACCTGCCCGCCATCAAAGGCATCGGCGGCGCGCCGCTGTACCTGATCGACCGTTTCGGCGAAGGCAGTTCGATCTATGACATCGACTTCGTGTTCCTCGAAGGCATCGACCGCAATCCGGTGGGCGCGGGCCTGAAAATCATCGATCACCTGACCCACAACGTGTATCGCGGACGGATGGCCTACTGGGCGAACTTCTACGAGAAATTGTTCAATTTCCGCGAGATCCGCTACTTCGACATCAAGGGCGAATACACCGGCCTGACCTCCAAGGCGATGACCGCCCCGGACGGCATGATTCGCATCCCGTTGAACGAAGAATCGTCCAAGGGCGCCGGCCAGATCGAAGAGTTCCTGATGCAGTTCAACGGCGAAGGCATCCAGCACGTGGCGTTCCTCACCGACGACCTGATCAAGACCTGGGACCAGTTGAAGAAAATCGGCATGCGCTTCATGACCGCTCCGCCGGACACCTACTACGAAATGCTCGAAGGCCGTCTGCCGAACCACGGTGAACCGGTGGGTGAGCTGCAATCGCGTGGCATTCTGCTGGACGGTGCGTCCGAGCAGGGCGATAAGCGCTTGCTGCTGCAGATATTTTCGGAAACCCTGATGGGCCCGGTGTTCTTCGAGTTCATCCAGCGCAAGGGCGACGATGGTTTCGGCGAGGGCAACTTCAAGGCGTTGTTCGAGTCGATCGAGCGTGACCAGGTGCGTCGTGGTGTACTCGCCACCGAGTAAACCCTGAAACCATAAAAAGCCCGACGCATTCCCGAATGTGGGAGCGAGCCTGCTCGCGAAGGCGGTATATCAGTGCCAGATATGGAAACTGACACGCCGCTTTCGCGAGCAGGCTCGCTCCCACAAGGTTTGGCGGTGACCTTAAGTCCTGCGCCGCTGCCTCACCAGGTGCTTGAACCCTTCGAACACCAGGACCGCCACGGCCATCCAGATGGGAATGTAGGTCAGCCATTCTTCGGGCTTGATACTTTCTCCCAGCAACAGCGCGACGCCCAGCAACAACACGGGTTCTACATAGCTCAACAACCCGAACAGGCTGAATGGCAGCAGTCGGCTGGCGACGATGTAGGACACCAGCGCCGACGCACTGATGACACCCAGAATCGGGATCAGCAGCGACAGCCACGGGTACTGATCGAAGACGCCGAAGCCCTGTTCACCGCTCTGCACGAACCAGAGTGCCAATGGCAGCATCAATGTCATGTCCAGCCAGAGCCCGCCCAGGTTGTCGGTGCGCAGGCGTTTGCGCAGGATGAAATAGATGGGATAGCCCACCACCACCAATAACGTCGCCCAGGAAAATCCACCCACCTGGTAGAGCTCGTTGAGCACGCCAAGGGTGGCGAAAAACACCGCGACTTTTTGCAAGCGGGAGAGGCGCTCGCCATAGGCGATACGTCCGGTCAGGACCATCGACAGCGGCAGCAGGAAATAGCCCAGCGACACGTCCAGGCTGTAGCCGTTGAGCGGCGCCCACATGAACAGCCACAACTGCGCGCCCATCAGTGCCGATGACGCCATCGCACCTAGCAGCAAGCGCGGCGTGGCGACCAGGCGTGCGACAAGGTCCGAGACGAGTTTCCATTCGCGGGCGATCAACATGAACGCGGTCATGCACGGCATCGTCAGCAACATGCGCCAACCGAAAATCTCCAGGCCGGTCAATGGCGTGAGGAGCGAGGTGTAGTAATACATGACGGCGAACAGGGCGGATGCCGAGACCGATAGAGCGATGCCTTTGGACACGGGTGCCTCTTGTTATTGGATGAGCCTAAGTCACCGTGGCGAGGGAGCAAGCTCCCGCTCGGCCTGTAGGAGCTGTGTAGGCGCTGTGTAGGAACTGCGTAGGAACTGCGTAGGAGCTGCCGAGTGCAACGAGGCTGCGATCTTTCCAAAGAACACTTGAATCCCAAGCGAAAGATCAAAAGATCGCAGCCTCGCTTCGCTCGGCAGCTCCTACGCAGCTCCTACACGCGCCTACAGGCCGCGCGGGAGCACGCTCCCTCGCCACGGTGATATCTGTGCAGGTTACGACGTACGCGGCACGCGTCCCGGCACGAAATGGCCGACATCGTTGAACCCCGGCGTCGAGGCATGCCCCGGCGTCACCAGCGAATCGATGAACGCTTCATCTTCAGCGGTGATTTTTACCGACTGCGCCTTGGTGTACGAATCCCACTGCTGCTCCGTGCGCGGCCCGACGATGGCCGAGGTCACGGCATTGTTGTTCAGCACCCAGGCGATGGCGAACTCGACGATGCCCACGCCCCGGCCCTGGGTGTATTCCAGGATCTGCTGGGCAATGCGCAGGGACTCGACCCGCCATTCGGTTTCCAGGATGCGCTTGTCCTGGCGACCGGCGCGGCTGTTGGCGTCCGGTGGCACGTCTGGCGCGTATTTGCCGCTGAGCACGCCGCGAGCCAGGGGGCTGAACGGCACCACGCCGAGGCCGTAGTTCTGCGCGGCGGTGATCTGCTCGGTTTCCGCCTGGCGGTTGACGATGTTGTACAACGGTTGGCTGATCACCGGGCGGTCGATGCCCAGGCTGTCGGCAATCCGGATCACCTCGGCGATGCGCCAGCCGCGGTAGTTCGACAGGCCCCAGTAGCGGATCTTGCCCTGGCGGATCAAATCGCCGATCGCCGACACGGTGACGTGCAGCGGGGTGTTGTGGTCTTCGCGGTGCAGGTAATAGATGTCCAGGTAATCGGTGCCCAGGCGCGTCAGGCTGGCTTCGATGCCATTGAACAGATGCTTGCGGCTCAGGCCGCTGCGGTTGGGCACGCCGTCCGGCGGGCCGAAACCGACCTTGGTGGCGAGCACCCACTCGTGACGACGACTGGCAATCGCCTCGCCGACGATTTCTTCGGAGCGACCGCCGGTGTAGACGTCGGCGGTGTCGATGAAGTTGATGCCCTGGTCCCAGGCCTTGTCGATGATCCGCAGCGAATCCTCGGTGCTGGTCTGTTCGCCGAACATCATCGTGCCCAGGGTCAACGTCGAGACTTGCAACCCGGAATGGCCTAGCGTGCGGTAGCTCATGACAAGATCCTTTCATCCATGGGGAAAGGCTCAATCAAATACCAGAACCGCCGCGTGGATCCAACCGTTTTCTCAAACACCCCCAATCAACTGTGGGCGCGAGCTTGCTCGCGATAGCGTCAGGTCAACCAACATTGGTATCGACTGATACACCGCCATCGCGAGCAAGCTCGCTCCCACGGAGGGCAGGGGGGGGTCAGGCCCGCAGGGTGCGAGTCATGCGCAACGCCAGCAGGCTGCCGCAGACAATCACGCCGGCCAACAGGTACAACGCCGCGTCGGTCGAGCCGGTGGCGTCCTTGACCCAGCCCACCAGGTAGGGGCTGAGGAAACCGGCCATCTGGCCCATGGAGTTGATCAACGCCAATCCACCAGCCGCCGCGCCCGCGCTGAGCAGGGCGGTGGGCACCGGCCAGAACATCGGCAGGCCGGTGAGGGCGCCCATGGTGGCGATGGACAGGCCGAGGATGGCGATGGCCGGCGTGGTGGCGAAATTCACCGCGATCAGCAGCCCCACCGCGCCCATCAGCATCGGCACCACCAGGTGCCAGCGACGCTCCTTGTGCAGGTCCGCCGAGCGTCCCACCAGCAACATGAACACCGCCGCCAGCAAATAGGGAATCGCGCTCAGCCAGCCGATCACCAGGTTATCGCTGAAACCGAGGTTCTTGATGATCGACGGCAGCCAGAAGTTGATCGCGTACACGCCGCTCTGGATGCAGAAGTACACCAGGCCAAACGCCCAGATCGCTGGGTTCTTGAACACCGCCGCCAGTGAGTCGGTGCTGGTTTTCGGTTTGTTGGCCTGGTCTTCGGCGTGGTCGGCGGTGAGCACAGCACGTTCATGATCGGTCAGCCAGGTGGCCTTGGCGAAGGTGTCGCTGAGCAGGAAGAACGCCAGCCCGCCAAGGATCACCGTCGGGATGCCTTGCAGCAGGAACATCCATTGCCAGCCCGCCAAGCCGCCCTGGCCCGCGGCGAAGTGATTGAGGATCCAGCCGGAAAACGGGCTGCCGAGCAGGCCGGACACCGGGATGGCCGACATGAACAGCGCCATGATGCGGCCACGGCGGAACGTCGGGAACCACTGCGAGAGGTACAGCACCACGCCAGGGAAGAATCCGGCCTCGGCCGCGCCGGTGAACAGTCGCAAGGTGTAGAACTGCGTCGGTGTGGTCACGAACAACAGGCAGGTCGACAGCGTGCCCCAGGTGATCATCATCAGCGCGATCCAGCGCCGTGGACCGAATCGGGTCAGGGCCAGGTTGCTCGGCACGCCGCACAGCACATAGCCGATGAAGAAAATCCCGGCGCCGAGGCCGTATACGGTTTCGCTGAATTTCAACGCGTCGAGCATCTGCAACTTGGCGAAGCCAACGTTCACCCGGTCGAGGTAATTGAACAGGTAGCAGATGAAGATGAAGGGGATCAAGCGCAGGGTGATGCGCTTGTAGACGGTATTCTTTTCGTCGTGGGTAGCCAGGAGGGCTGCTGCGCTCTGGGACATGGCGGGTCTCTCTTTATTATGATTTTGGCGTGCCAAGGGGTAACGTTGACCGCCCCTTGAGTCTCGGCCAGCCCAAGGTCCCGTGTCTTTGTGCCGGAGCACAGGGTTTGGCTGTCGACCCTGTGCGCCTGACCAATCACGCGCGCGCTGCACCTCAAAAACAACAATCACGCCGCTTGCAAGGAACACCGCCCATGTTCGAACTCGATCACGACCTGGCGCAGGACATCGTCGACCGGGCGATGGCGATCCTGCCCTATAACGTCAATGTCATGGACAACCAGGGCCTGATCCTCGGCAGCGGCGAGCGCGAGCGCATCAATACCCGCCACGAGGGCGCGCAACTGGTCCTGGCCAACGGCCGGGTGGTGGAAATCGACGAACACACCGCCGTGCACCTCAAGGGTGTGCAACCGGGAATCAACCTGCCGCTGATGCTCGACCAGCGGCTGATCGGCGTGCTGGGCATCACCGGTGAGCCCGCGCAATTGCGCACCTACGCTGAACTGGTGCGCATGACCGCGGAAATGCTGCTCGGCCAGCGCAACCAGCAGGCCGAGCAGCAATGGCGCCGCCAGCGTTGCGATGACTTGCTGGCGTTGCTGCTGGGCGATGCCGGGGATTCGCCACGGTTGCTCGACGAGGCGCAGCAGATGGGCCTCAAGCCGCAGCTGTCGCGGGTGCCGTACTTGTTTGAATTGGGCTGGGAGCACGGGCCTGGGCAAACCGTGGAATCGTTGAGCGCCTGGTTGATGTCGCGCTACCCGGACAGCTGGTGCCTGACTTCGTCCAAATCCTCGTTGCTCTGGTGCCGGCCAGTCACGGCTTCGGTGGAGAACGAGCGCTTGCTGGGCAAGCTCGACGGCCTGGGCTGGAACATCCTTCGAGTCGCTGTGGGCGGCCAGGCCGAAGGCTTGGCGGGCCTGCGCCGTTGCTACCGGCGCGTGGCGGACCTGCTGGCGTATGGTCGTGATGTCCTGCCGCAGTCACGCTTGTTGATCCTCAATCGCTATCGTCTGCCGGTGATGCTCTGGCGGCATCGCAGCGATGATGCGCTGGACGAGTTGTTGACCCCGTTGCGCAAAGTCATCGCCAAGGACAGCAACGGCCAACTGCTGGCTACCCTGCGAAGCTGGTGTGAACACGACGGCCAGAGCCAGGCCTGCGCCGACGCCCTGGGCATCCACCGCAACAGCCTGCGCTATCGCATGGAGCGCATTGCCGAACTCAGCGGCGTCGACCCGCTCAGGCTGGATGGGATGTTGGCGTTGTACTTGGGCGTCCAGCTGTTGCCACAGACCGTCGATACCCCCACATAACCTATGTGGGGTGCAATTGACTCATAACCCCGTGGCGAGGGAGCTTGCTCCCGCTGGGTCGCGCAGCGGCCCCAAAAAAGCGGCCGCTACGCAGCCGAGCGGGAGCAAGCTCCCTCGCCACAGATGCGCTGGCCACACGCTATGCGACCCAGCCTTTGTGAATTTGACCAATAATCCCCAGTGTCTTTTGTGCGGCGGACCGGCGTCACGGTTGCGGTCAGCTGGCAGCATGCTGTGCATCGGAACCGGAGAACAAAAATGAAAATAATCATCGCCCCCGACTCGTTCAAGGACAGCCTCAGCGCCCAGGGCGTGGCGGATGCCATCGCACAAGGGCTGGCCCAGGTCTGGCCGGACGCGCAGTTGATCAAGTGTCCAATGGCGGACGGAGGCGAGGGAACGGTGGAGGCGGTGCTTGCGGCCTGCCACGGCCAGTGGCGTGAAAACCGGGTCCGTGGCCCGCTGGGAGCCCCCGTCGAGGCCCGCTGGGGCTGGCTGGCGCAAAGCCGCACGGCAATCATTGAAATGGCTGAGGCCAGCGGTTTGCAATTGGTGCCACCGGGACAGCGCGATGCCTGTTCCAGCAGCACCTATGGCACCGGTGAGTTGATTCGCGCCGCCCTGGACGAAGGCGCCAGCCGGGTTATTTTGGCGATCGGCGGCAGCGCCACCAACGACGGTGGCGCCGGGGCGATGCAGGCCTTGGGTGTGGCGTTGCTCGACGACCAGGGCCAGCCGCTGGCGCCCGGTGGTTCGGCCTTGGACAAACTCGCGCGGATCGACCTGGGCGACCTGGATCCGCGCCTGGCCGGCGTGCGTTTCGAGATCGCCGCCGATGTCGATAACCCGCTCTGCGGCCCCCACGGCGCTTCAGCCGTGTTCGGCCCGCAGAAAGGCGCCTCCGCCGGGCAGGTGCGGCAACTGGACCGGGCGCTGGGGCACTTCGCCGAACATTGTGCCCGGGCGCTCGCCCGTGACGTTCGCGACGAACCGGGCAGCGGCGCCGCCGGGGGCCTGGGCTTCGCCGCCAAGGCGTTCCTCCAGGCGCAGTTTCGGACCGGTGTGGAAGTCGTTGCGCAGTTGACCGGCCTGGCCGATGCGATCAACGGTGCCGACCTGGTGATCACCGGTGAAGGCCGTTTCGACGCCCAGACCCTACGCGGCAAGACGCCGTTTGGCGTCGCCCGCATCGCCCGGCGCCACGGGGTGCCGGTAGTGGTCCTGGCCGGTACGCTGGGGGAGGGCTACGAAGCGCTTTATGGACACGGTATCGACGCCGCGTTTGCCCTGGCGAACGGGCCCATGACGCTGCAAGAGGCGTGCACCGAGGCGCCGCGCCTGCTGGCCGAGCGGGCCCGGGACATCGCCCGGCTCTGGCGAGTGGCGGCCCGCTGATTTTCCCTGCGGACGGTCGCCAGGACGCCCCGGTCAGCGGAGATTGCCTGCGGAGATTGACCCGCCCGCACACCCTGCGTAGCCTTGCGCCTTCGAGGTTCTTCGGCATGCGCCGAAGCTAGGGGCTGTATGAAATGTGTTCGCGCGAAGGCCAGACAAGGCGAAACGGGCGAGTGCGGATACCTTTTTTACAGAGCCTGAAGGGAACGCGGTCCAAGCCGCGGCTGCCCCCGCAACTGTGAACGGTGCTGTCTCTGCAAGGCCACTGTGCATGCCCTGTTACAACGGGCGCACGGGAAGGCGCAGAAAATTGCCAGCCCAGGCTTTGGATAAAGGCCTGCCTGGCCCGCCGTCAGCCAGGAGACCTGCCTCGACAACAGATTCTCACTACAACCGGGCGGGGTGATCCGGTGGCGAAATCTTCCGCGCACGCCTGTGCCTGCGGTTGTCGTCCCGTTTGCCCGCCACCTTGCCAAAGGGCATCCGATGAAAACACTGGCCAAACTCCCCGTCACCATCGTCACCGGTTTCCTCGGCTCGGGTAAGACCACCTTGCTGCGGCACATGCTCGACAACGCCCAGGGCCGACGTATCGCGGTCATCGTCAACGAATTCGGCGAACTGGGCATCGACGGCGAGATCCTCAAGCAGTGCTCCATCGGATGCACCGAAGAAGAAGCCAACGGCCGCGTCTATGAACTGGCCAACGGCTGCCTGTGCTGCACCGTGCAAGAAGAGTTCTTCCCGGTGATGCGCGAACTGGTAGCCCGTCGCGGCGACCTTGATCACATCCTCATTGAAACCTCCGGCCTGGCCTTGCCCAAGCCGCTGGTCCAGGCGTTCCAGTGGCCGGAAATCCGCAGCGCCTGCACCGTCGATGCGGTGATCACCGTGGTCGATAGCCCGGCCGTCGCCGCCGGCACCTTCGCCGCATTCCCGGACAAGGTCGATGCCCAGCGCAAGCTGGACCCGAACCTGGACCATGAATCGCCGCTGCACGAGCTGTTCGCCGATCAACTGGCAAGCGCCGACCTGGTGATCCTCAACAAAGCCGACCTGATCAACCCTGAAGACCTGGCAAAAGTCCGCCTGGAAGTCGCCGAAGAACTGCCGCCAGCGGTCAAGATCATCGAAGCCAGCAGCGGTCGCCTGCCACTGGACGTGCTGATCGGCCTGGGCGCCGGTTCCGAAGAGCACATCGACAGCCGCCACAGCCATCACGACCACCACCATGACGGCGATGACGACGACCACGATCACGATGCCTTCGATTCGATTTCCATCGAACTGCCCCAGGCTGACGAAAGCCTGCTGCTGGACGCGCTGACGCAACTGGTGGTCCAGCACGACGTGCTGCGGGTCAAGGGCTTCGCGGCGATCCCGAACAAACCGATGCGCCTGCTGATCCAAGGCGTCGGCACGCGCTTCGACAAGCACTTCGACCGCCAGTGGAGCGCCGACGAAGCACGCGTGACCCGGTTGGTGCTGATCGGCCAGGCGCTGGACGCCGGGCGGCTCGAAGCGCAGTTGCGCGCCGCCCTCAGCGTGTAAGCCATGCACCTGCTCAGGACCCAGCCCGGCGGTTTCGTGTCGGATGACAACATCGCCGACCTCGGGCAAACCCCCGCCGAACTGGTGGTCCTGTGCAGCGGCGATTCCAGCCTGGCGCTGCTGGCCGAAGCGGCGCGGCAGTTGCCGGACGACTACCCGCAGTTCCGCCTCGCCAACCCGATGCAGGTGCAGAACCACGCGTCGGTGGATCTGTATGTCGAAGACGTGCTGCAACACGCCAAGGTCATCTTGCTGTCGCTGCACGGCGGCATCGGCTATTGGCGCTACGGCATCGAGCGACTGATGGAACTGGCCGGACGCGGGGTGAAGCTGATCCTGGTGCCGGGGGATGACCGTCCAGATCCGGAGCTCAGCGACTTGAGCAATGTGCCTGTCGAAGATCGCGACCGGCTCTGGCAGTTTCTTCGCCAGGGTGGATTGGAAAACGCCCTGAACCTGTTCCGTCACCTCGGCAGCCAATGGTTTGGCCGCGACTATTCGTGGGGCGAGCCCCAGCCCCTGGCACGCACGGCGATCTATCACCCGAAAAAAACCAACGCGACCCTGGATGATTGGCGGGCCGACTGGCAGGCCGGCGAACCGGTGGCGGCGCTGTTGTTTTATCGCTCGCACCTGCAAGCCGCGAACACCGCGTTCATCGATGTGTTCTGCCAGCGCCTGCAGGCGGCGGGGCTCAATCCTTTGCCGATCGCCGTGGCGAGCCTCAAGGAACCCGGGTGCCTGGCCCAGGTGGAAGACTGGCTGGACGAGGTGGCGGCCGGGGTGATTCTCAACACCACCGGCTTCGCCCAATCCAGTCCCGAGGCCCCGCACCTGCGGCCGTTTCGCCGCGATATCCCGGTGATCCAGGCGATCTGCGCCCAGGACAACGAACCCGGCTGGCGCGCCAGCGAACAAGGCCTGGGGCCGCGGGACCTGGCGATGCACATCGCCTTGCCGGAACTGGACGGGCGGATCATCAGCCGGCCCATCAGTTTCAAGGACCTGGCCTGGCGCAGTGAGCGCAGCCAAAGCGACGTGGTGTGCTACCGGGCCGTGCCCGAGCGCATGGATTTTGTCGCCGCACTGGCCCGGCGCTGGACCACCCTGGCGCGCCTGCCCAACGGCGAAAAACGTGTGGCGCTGATCCTCGCCAACTACCCGACCCGGGACGGGCGCATCGGCAACGGCGTTGGCCTGGACACGCCGGCGGCGGCGCTGAATATCCTGCGGGCGATGCAGGCCGAAGGGTATCCGCTGTCCGCGGAACTGCCGGCCAGTGGTACCGCGTTGATCCAGCAATTGCTCGGCGGCGTCACTAACGACCTGGACAGCCTCGACCTGCGGCCCTGCCATCAGAGCCTGGCGCTGGACGCGTACCAGGCAATGTTCGACGCGCTGCCCGAGGCCAATCGCCACGCGGTGCTCGCGCGTTGGGGCGCGCCCGAGCAGGACCCGATGTTCCGCGACGGTCGCTTGATGATCGCCGGCCTGCGCCTGGGCCTGACGTTCGTCGGCATCCAGCCGGCGCGGGGCTACCAGGTCGATCCGAGCGCGGTGTACCACGACCCGGACCTGGTGCCGCCCCACGGTTACCTGGCGTTCTATTTCTGGTTGCGCCACGCCTATGGCACTCACGCTGTCATCCACGTCGGCAAGCACGGCAACCTCGAATGGCTGCCGGGCAAGGGCGTCGGGCTTTCGGAGAGCTGTTGGCCCGACGTGCTGCTGGGACCGCTGCCGAACATCTATCCGTTCATCGTCAACGACCCGGGCGAGGGCGCCCAGGCCAAGCGTCGCGCCCAGGCGGTGATCATCGACCACTTGATGCCACCGTTGACCCGCGCCGAAACCTACGGGCCGCTGCGTAACCTGGAGCTGCTGGCCGACGAATACTACGAGGCGCAACTGCTCGATCCGCGCCGCGCCAGGGAATTGCAACGGGATATCCTGGCCCTGGTGCGCGAGACGCATATCGATCGCGAGCTGCAACTCGACGCCGGCCTCGACAGCGACGCCGACGCGGCGATCTGGCTGCCGCGCCTGGACACCTACCTGTGCGACTTGAAGGAGTCGCAGATCCGCGACGGCCTGCACATCTTTGGCGAGTCGCCCGGTGGACGGCTGCGCATCGACACCTTGCTGGCGCTGTTGCGCATTCCCCGTGGCGACGGCAAGGGCGCCCAATCGAGCCTGCTTCGCGCGCTGGCGAAGGCGTTCGGGTTGGGTTTCGATCCGCTCGATTGTGCCTTGGCCGAGCCTTGGACCGGCGAGCGTCCCGAGGCGTTGCGCGACATCAGTGACGAGCCTTGGCGCACCGTCGGCGATAGCCGTGAGCGCCTGGAGCTGTTCGCCGGACGATTGATCGAGCAAGCCTTGGACGGCGAGGTCGAGCTGCTCGACGCGCCGGGTTGGGAGACGGTGCACAACATCATCGATCACCTGCGCGCCGTCGTCGCGCCGCGCCTGGACGCCTGCGGCCCGGCGGAGATGCGCGGGTTGCTCGATGCCCTGGACGGGCGCTTCGTACCGGCCGGCCCCAGTGGCGCACCGAGTCGCGGACGCCTGGATGTGCTGCCCACCGGGCGCAACTTCTTCTCCGTCGATGTGCGCAACCTGCCCACCACCACCGCGTGGCGCATCGGTTTCCAGTCGGCGAACCTGATCCTCGAACGGCACCTGCAAGACCATGGCGATCACCTGCGCCGACTCGGCCTGTCGGTGTGGGGCACCGCCACCATGCGTACCGGCGGCGACGACATTGCCCAGGCGATGGCGCTGATGGGCGTGCGTCCGGTCTGGGCCACGGGCAGCCAGCGGGTGGATGATTTCGAAATTTTGCCGCTGAGCCTGCTGGACCGCCCTCGGGTCGATGTGACGTTGCGGGTTTCCGGATTCTTCCGGGACGCCTTCGCCAACCTGATCCGCTTGTTCGACGCGGCGGTGCAGGCCGTTGCGGCCCTGGATGAGCCCGACGACCTGAACCCGCTGGCGGCCAAGGTCCGCGCCGAGCGCGAAGCCCTGCTGCAATCGGGCTTGCCCCCGGAAGACGCGGCGCGCCAGGCCGGCTGGCGGATCTTCGGCGCCAAGCCCGGCGCCTATGGCGCGGGCGTGCAGGGGGCAATCGACGGTCGGCTCTGGCAGAGCCGCGAAGACCTCGCCGAGGTCTACCTCAACTGGGGCGGCTACGCCTATGGCGCGGGTGACGAGGGCACCGCGGCGAGGGCGCAATTCTCCAGGCGACTGAGCCAGGTGCAAGCGGTGCTGCAGAACCAGGACAACCGTGAGCACGACCTGCTCGACTCCAACGATTACTACCAATTCCAGGGTGGCATGCTCGCTGCCGTGGAAACCCTCAGTGGTGAAGCCGCCGCCAGTTACCACGGCGATCACAGCCAGCCGGACCTGCCGAAGATCCGCACGCTGAAGGAAGAACTCAACCGGGTCATTCGTTCCCGCGCGGCCAATCCGAAGTGGATCGACGGGGTCAAGCGCCACGGCTACAAAGGCGCGTTCGAACTGGCGGCGACGGTGGACAATCTGTTCGCCTTCGACGCCACCACCCGGTTGATCGATGACCACCAGTACGCCTTGCTGGCCGATGCCTATCTCCTCGATCCGCATACCCGGGATTTCGTCCGCCAGCACAACCCCGACGCCCTGCGGGACATGACCGAGCGAATGCTCGAAGCGCAGCAGCGGGGGATGTGGCAGGAACCGGGGGATTATCGCGAGGCGCTGGAAAACCTGCTGTTGGACATTGAAGAAGATGGCTGACTTATCGCTGGCCGATGGGCTCTCGTGGCGAGGGCGCTTGCTCCCGCTCGGCCCCGTAGGAGCTGCCGAGTGCAACGAGGCTGCGATCTCTTGATCTTCGGTTTGAAACTCAAGCGCCGCGCGAAAGATCGCAGCCTCGCTTCGCTCGGCAGCTCCTACACAGCGCCTACACATTTTTTGCGACCCAGCGGGAGCAAGCTTCCTCGCCACAGGGACCTCCTTACACTCATGAGATATCTCATATGACCGACACCCCCCATTTCCCCCTCGCCGCCGTGGTCGGCGCCGATGCGTTGAAACTGGCCCTGTGCCTGGCGGCGATCGATCCGAAGATCGGCGGCGTGTTGATCGAAGGCCCGCGCGGGATGGCCAAGTCCACCCTGGCCCGGGGCCTGGCGGATCTGTTGGCCAGCGGCCAGTTCGTGACCTTGCCCCTGGGCGCCACCGAAGAACGGCTGGTCGGCACCCTCGACCTGGGCGCGGCGTTGGGGGAAGGGCGTGCACAGTTTTCTCCCGGGGTGCTGGCCAAGGCCGACGGTGGCGTGCTGTACGTCGATGAAGTGAACCTGCTGCCGGATCATCTGGTGGATCTGCTGCTCGACGTCGCCGCCAGCGGTACCAACCTGATCGAACGCGACGGCATTTCCCACCGGCATCCGGCGCGTTTCGTGTTGATCGGTACGATGAACCCGGAAGAAGGCGAGCTGCGTCCGCAACTGCTCGACCGCTTCGGCCTCAACGTGGCCCTGGACGGCCACACCGCCCCGGCCGAGCGCGGGCAGATCATCCGTCGGCGGTTGGATTTCGACAGTGATCCGACGGCATTTTGCGCCGAGTGGGAGCCAGCCCAGCAACGGTTGCGTGAACGCTGCGAACAGGCCCGCACGGGCTTGGCCCAGATCCCCCTGGATGACACGGCGCTGGGGCAGATCACCGAGCGTTGCTTTGCCGCCGGGGTCGATGGGTTGCGCGCCGACCTGGTCTGGTTGCGGGCTGCCCGTGCCCATGCCGCCTGGCGTGGCGCGCAAGCCATCGCCGCTGAAGACATCGACGCCGTTGCCGAGTTTGCCCTGCGTCATCGCCGCCGCGACCATGCCGCCCCGGCTCCGGCGCCAACCCAGGCACCATCGTCGACCCCGAAGGAAACCAGCCAACCTGGCGAAGCCGAGGGCCAATGGGGCGACCTGCCGCCTCGGGCATTGCCGACCGGCGCCCGGCGTGACGTGCCGAGCTGGCCAAAAAAGCCCTAGGCATTCGCCCCCGCTCGCCGGCGGGGGCGAATGCCAGGCCCCGCGCCGGACGACTCGACCAGGGCCGCCAGGGACGGAGCAAAGCGGCAGCCAGCGGCTTGGTGGACTGGCCGGGTTCCTTGCTCAATGGACGTCCGCGCGTGCTGGCGGACTTGCGTTTCAAATGGCGGCAGCGTTCGGCCAATGAGCTGTGGCTGGTGATCGTCGATGCGTCGGCCTCGACCCGTCGCCACCGGGCCTTGAGCGACGGCAAGGGCCTGCTCGCACAACTGTTCGACGACGCCTACCGGCAACGCGCGCGGTTGGCGTTGTTGACCGCCAGCGGTGCCGCACCGACCTGGCAAGTGCAGGGACTCAAGGCCTCCACTGGCCTGGGGCACTGGCTCGACGCGCTGGGTGCCGGTGGCGGTACGCCGTTGCTGGCGGCGATCGGCGAGGCGCAGCGCTGGCTGGCCGCCCGGCGCAAGCGCTTCCCGGCGGAGCGACAGCGAGTGCTGCTGATGACCGATGGCCGGGTGAAGGAAGGGCAACCCCTGCCGCCCCTCGATTGGCCCAGCCTGCTGATCGACATCGAGCGCGGCCCGATTCGCCTGGGCCGGGCGCGGCAATTGGCGGGGCAGTTGGGGGCTGAGTATCGGCATATCGATGAAGGCACTTGAAATGTGCTGTGGCTGTCTGGGCCCTATCGCGAGCAAGCTCGCTCCCACATGGGTTTCGCTGTGAACACATAATTGCTGAACACCCCAGCCCCCTGTGGGAGCTTGCTCGCGATGGCATCACCGCGGTTTCAATGCTCTGCCCACCCAACCCGCGTCACTGCTCTATGCTCAAGCAACCCTCAAAGGAATGAACCCATGCGCGTACTCGTCACCAATCCCCAGGACGATTTCCGGGTCAAGGCCTACGCCGGCACCAACGGGGTGCTTCTTGCCATGGACCTCGCCGAGCCCCGGCGCAAGGGGCTGTTGGGCTTCGCCATCGAGAAGCAGGCGGGCGACAAGCCCTGGCTGTTCCTGTTCAACAGCCTGACCTTTCCCGACAAGGCCCACACCTTTCCCCAATTCCACGCCACGCCCAGCGACAAGGCGCCGTTGCAGAAATTTCGCTGGGCCGATTACGCGGTCAACCCGGGCGTGACGATTCATTACCGCGTGCACCTGGCCTACGGCAGCCCCGATGCGCCGCAACTGGGCGAAGCCTTGGAAGTGAGCGTCACCAGTGACGATGGTCAACCGGCCAGCCAGCGGGTCATGTTCAACCGCGCAGTGGCGGCCAGCCAGGCGTTCCAGCGCAAGTTTGCGGAAGTGGATGCGCTGATCAGCGCCAATAAAAAGTTGTCCATCGAGGAGTGGCCCGACGCCCCGCGTCGATGGTTGGAAAATGGTTTGCTGGGACGCTTGATCGGCTTCATCGACCGGGCCCTGGATGCCAACTGGGCACTGGATGTGGCCATCTACGAATACGAACTGCCGGTGATCGTCGCTGCGGTGAACGCCGCCCATGCACGCGGCGCGCAGGTCAGGGTGCTGTACCACGCCGAGCCGGATGACGACACGACACTGCGCAACGAAGCCAGCCTGGAAAAGCTCCCGGCGGCCAATAAACGTGGGCGGGTCACGCACAATATTTTTCACGACAAGTTCATCGTCCTGAGCAAGGTCGAAGCAAACGGCTCGTTGACGCCCGAGGCGGTGCTGTGTGGCAGCACCAATTTCACCGCCAATGGCGTCTATCGCCAGGCCAACGTCATCCATGTGCTGGATGATTCACGGATCAGCGACAGCTACCGCCAAGTGTTCGAGCAGATCTGGCACGCGCCCGCAGATGTCGACGCGACCCGCGATTGGTTGACCCAGCACAATCCCATGGCCGCCGATGACAAACTGTTCGCCGGTTTTTCGCCCCGCAACGGGCAAGGCGATCTCGATCGCTTCGTCGACATCATCAAGTCCGCGCGCAAGGACCTGCTGTTCGTCACGGCATTTGCCTTGCCGGACGCGATCCTCGATGCCTTGCTCGGCCAGCCCAATGACGATGTGCTGCGCTACGGCCTGCAGAATTCCGCCAGTCGCATCACCGGTTTCCATGCCGATCGCACTGCGGAATTCGCCGCCACCGCCTTGCTCAATACCGGCCTGGAAGGGTGGCTCCGGGAAAACATGAAGGGCCAGAAAGGCAACTTGCTGGTGCACACCAAGGCCGTGGTCACCGACTTCACCAGCGATGCCCCGACCATCATCAGTGGCAGCCATAACCTGAGCGCCGCGGCCAGCGGCGGCAACGACGAAAACTACCTGATCATCCAGGGCGACACCGACCTGGCCGACCGCTACGGGCTGGAACTGCTGCGCTTCTACGAGCACTACCGGTTTCGCTACTTTGCGAAAAAACTCGCCCTCAAGCAGGTCAAGCCCTTGGCGCCGAACGACAGCTGGACCGATGATTACTACCGCGACGGCGATCTGCGGATGTTGTCCCGGCTTAGGTTCAGCGCCCGTTAAGGGATTCAAGGCGCGACGTGGTAGGGGTTGCGCGGATCGTGGTTCCAATCCAGGAACGGCTTGCCGGTATCCACCGTCACCATCTCGATGCAATCCTGCACCGGGCAGGTGATCTGGCAGAGGTTGCAGCCCACGCATTCCTCTTCGATCACCTCGTAGGCATGGGTGCCGTCCGCCAGCCTGAGGCTGGCGATGGCCTGGTGCGAGGTGTCTTCACAGGCGATGTGACAGCGCCCGCAACCGATGCAGGCTTGCGGGTCGATTTTCGCGATGACCTGGTAGTTGATGTCCAGGTACTTCCAGTCGGTGGTGTTGCCCACCGCGCGACCGGAGAAGGCTTGCAGATTGGCGTGACCGTGTTCGTCCATCCAGCGCGACAGACCGTCCTTCATCTCCTCGACAATGCGAAAGCCATGCAGCATCGCCGCCGTGCACACTTGCACCGCGCCGCTGCCCAAGGCGATGAACTCCGCCGCGTCGCGCCAACTGCCGATGCCACCGATGCCGCAGATCGGCAGGCCCTGGGTCTGCGGGTCACGGGCGATTTCCGCGACCATGTTCAGCGCAATCGGCTTGACCGCCGAGCCGCAGTAACCGCCGTGGGTGCTCTGGCTGCCAACGATGGGCAGGGCGACCATGCGGTCCAGGTCGACGCTGGTGATGGAATTGATGGTGTTGATCAGCGACACCGCGTCGGCCCCGCCGCGATGGGCAGCCCGGGCGGCGACGCGGATGTCAGTGATGTTCGGCGTGAGCTTGACGATCACCGGCAGCGAGCAATAAGTCTTGCACCAGCGCGTCACCTGCTCGACGTACTCCGGCACCTGGCCGACCGCCGCGCCCATGCCCCGTTCCGGCATGCCGTGGGGGCAGCCGAAATTCAGCTCGATGCCATCGGCGCCGGTGGCTTCCACCAGGGGCAGGATGCTCTTCCAGGATTCCTCGACGCACGGCACCATCAGCGACACGATCAGCGCCCGGTCCGGCCAGTCCTTTTTCACCTGGGTGATTTCCCGCAGGTTGATCTCCAGCGAACGGTCGGTGATCAGCTCGATGTTATTGATGCCCAGCACCTCGCGATTGGCACCGTAGTGAGCCGAGTAGCGCGAGGACACGTTCACCGCCGCCGGATCTTCCCCCAGGGTTTTCCAGACGACGCCACCCCAGCCCGCCTCGAAGGCACGCACGACGTTGTAGGCCTTGTCGGTGGGCGGCGCGGAGGCCAGCCAGAACGGGTTGGGGGCTTTGATGCCGGCGAAGACAATCGACAGATCGGCCATTACGCAGCCTCCACATTGAGCATGAGATGAGCATTGATTGCCTCGGCGGCGAGCTTGCCGTGCTGCACGGCCTGCACGGTGAGGTCTTGGTCGAGGCTGGTGCAATCGCCGCCGGCGTAGACACCGGGGATGCTGGTGCGCAAATGCTCATCCACCAGGATGCGGCCGTCCTGGCGCTTGAGCTCCCGGGCCAGCGGGTCCACCAGCGCGTCGTCGTCGAAGGCTTGGCCGATGGCTTTGAAGATGGCATCGGCGGGCAGATCGAAGGTCTCGCTGCCGATCACCAGCCGACCGCTCTCCAGATGAGTCCGGGAGAAGCGCATGCCGCGCACTACGCCGCTGTCGTCCAGCAGTACTTGCTGCGGCTGGGCCCAGGTCAGCAGGCGGACCTGATTGGCCTTGGCGATGTCTTGTTCGTGCACGGTGGCGCCCATGTCCTCCAGGCCGCGGCGGTAGACCAGGCTGACGTCGCGAGCGCCGAGGCGGGCCATTTGCACGGCCATGTCGATGGCGGTGTTGCCAGCACCGAGCACGATGCAACGGTCGGCCAGCGGCAACTGGCTGAGGTCGTCAGCCTGGCGCAACTCGCGGATGTACTCGGTGGCGGCCAGCAACCCAGGCGCTTGTTCGTCGCTCAGGCCCAGCTGTTTGCTGGCGGCCAGGCCGAGGCCGAGGAACACCGCGTCGAATTGCTGGTGCAGGTCGCTCAGGCTGAGGTTGTCGCCGAGCTTCTGGCCATGACGGATCTCGATACCGCCGATCTCCAGCAGGAAGTCCAGTTCACGTTGCGCGTAGTCGTCCACCAGTTTGTACTTGGCGATGCCGTATTCGTTGAGGCCACCGGCCTTGTCCCGGGCTTCGAAAATCACCACGTCATGGCCGTGCATCGCGCTGCGGTGCGCGCAGGACAGCCCGGCGGGACCTGCCCCGACCACCGCGATGCGTTTGCCGCTGGCGGCGGCGCGTTTGAACGGGTGTTCGCCGAAGTGGGCATTGTCGACGGCGTAGCGTTGCAACAGGCCGATCAGCACGGGCGCGCATTCCTGGGCGTTGTTGCGCACGCAGGCTTGCTGGCACAGCACTTCGGTGGGACAGACCCGGGCGCAACTGCCGCCGAGGATGTTCGCCGAGAGAATCCGCTGCGCCGCACCCTGGACGTTGTCCTGATGAATGTTGCGAATGAACGATGGAATGTCGATCTCGCTCGGGCAAGCGTTCACGCAAGGCGCGTCGTAGCAGTACAGGCAGCGGGACGCTTCCAGGTGGGCCTGGCGCGCATTGAGGGGCGGCGCCAGGTCACAGAAGCGGGCGGCGAGGGTGGTCGGGTCTTCCTGGGAATGGGGGAGATGATTCAAGGGCTGGATCATGGAATCGGGCCTCACGGTGGTTGAGGTGCTGCCTCTGGTGGGCAGTGGTTTTTGTCTGCGCAGGAACCCTGTAGGAGCTGCCGAAGGCTGCGATCTTTTCCCCGGACTATTGAGTCTTGAGTGAAAAAACGCCAGATCAAAAGATCGTCCGAACGCGGCCCGAGCCTTCGGCAGCTCCTACGGACGGCGTTCGCTTATCGCTTGATGGCAACAGGCCTGGTCAACTCAGCCCGCTTGCTCAGCAAATCGAACACCGCCGGGTACGCCGGTCGTTCGATATAGCGCCCGGCCCCGCGTTCGGCCCGCAGGTCGCCGTCGGCCCAGACCAGCCGACCCTGGCTGATGGTGTGGCTGGGCACGCCGCGCACGGTCTTGCCTTCGAAGATGTTGAAGTCCACTTGCTGGTGGTGGGTCTTGGCGGAGATCGTCCGGCTGCCCTGGGGATCCCAGAGCACCAGGTCCGCGTCGGCACCGACGCGGATCGCGCCTTTGCGTGGGTAGAGGTTGAAGATTTTCGCGGTGTTGGTGGAAGTCAGGGCAACGAAGTCGTGCATCGACAATTTGCCGCTGTTGACCCCTTCGTCCCAGAGCACGGCCATGCGGTCTTCGATACCGGCGGTGCCGTTGGGAATCTTGCTGAAGTCATCGCGGCCGGCGGCTTTCTGTTCCGCGCAGAAACAGCAGTGGTCGGTGGCGGTGGTGTGCAGGTTGCCGGATTGCAGGCCATGCCAGAGCGCTTCCTGGTGCCCGCGTGGACGGAAGGGCGGGCTCATCACGTAACCGGCGGCGGTCTGCCAGTCGGGATCGCGATAGACACTGTCGTCCAGCAGCAGATGCCCCGCCAACACTTCACCGTAGACCGGCTGGCCCTTGCCACGGGCGTAGGTGATTTCGTCCAGCGCTTCTTTCGTCGAGACGTGTACCAGGTACAGCGGCGTGCCGAGGGTTTCGGCGATACGGATGGCCCGGCTGGCGGCTTCACCTTCCACCTGGGATGGGCGCGACAGCGGGTGGGCTTCCGGCCCGGTGATGCCTTGGGCCAGCAGCTTGCGTTGCAGGTGATAGACCAGCTCGCCGTTCTCGGCATGCACGGTGGGCACCGCGCCCAGTTCCAGGCAGCGCTCGAAGCTCGCCACCAGGGTGTCGTCGGCGGCCATGATCGCGTTCTTGTAGGCCATGAAATGCTTGAAGCTGTTGACGCCGTGATGGCTGACCAGCTCACCCATTTCTTCGCGAACCTGTTCGCTCCACCAGGTGATTGCCACATGGAAGCCGTAGTCGCTGGCGCTTTTTTCGGCCCAGCCCCGCCATTGATGAAAGGCTTCCATCAGCGATTGCTGGGGGTTGGGAATCACGAAGTCGATGATCGAGGTGGTGCCTCCGGCAAGCCCCGCCGCCGTGCCGCTGAAGAAGTCCTCGCTGGCGACCGTGCCCATGAAGGGCAGCTGCATATGGGTGTGGGGATCGATGCCGCCGGGCATCAGGTATTGACCGCTGCCGTCGAGCACTTCGGTCGCGGCCGGAACATCGAGGTCTTCACCAATGGCCTTGATCACGCCGTCGGCGCAGAACACATCGGCGCGATAACTTTCATCATGGGTGATAACGGTGGCGCCACGGATCAACAGAGACATTCCGAGTTCCTCGCAGGGCATGACCGACTGTTGCCGGCTCTTTATGTTTTATCCATCACGGTAGGTCAGTCGCGCGGTGCTTTAATCTTGTCACGACTGTCAGGATTAGACGCTAGCTTGAGTTTCTTAAATGAGCAAGATTATTTTTTATAAGCTTATTCGTTTTATAACGTATTGAAATTAAAACAATAAATATTCAAATCACCAAATTGGTGAGCGTGCTCACCAATTTGACGCACTTGACAGGATCGCTATTTGAGCGAGATTTATCATGGTAAATCAGCCGCTTGAAAGCGCTTGTAGCGCGGTCTAGACACTTCGCGCTGTTGCGGGTTGCACCACTTTGAATCCCCCGCTCGACAGGGCGCGAAGGTCATCTAGCCTGAACATTGATGATCGGAAAGTGGAGCAGGACGATAAGTTGACCTTAAAGCGTTAAAGATCAAATGGTTGAAAGGAATATATCGATCGCCCCGTCAGTTATTCAGGCCGTTCGGCACGGTTATTGAGTGTCGTCGTGGTCTGGCGGGGTGATTGGCAGTACGTGCGCAAGTACTCCAGCCATCGCCCGTCGATGAGCAAAAATAATGAAAACAGTGGAGCGGACATGACCAGATCAACAGTGACCGAGCGCGACGGATTATTCGAACTCGAAGCCGGCAGCGACGTCCTCGACAGCCCCCGTTACAACCACGACATCGCACCCACCAAGGTGCACGAGCGAACCTGGAACAAATGGCACATCACCGCACTGTGGGTCGGCATGGCGATCTGCGTGCCGACCTATACCTTGGGCGGCGTGCTCACGGCCTATTTCGGCTTGACGGTGGGCGAGGCATTGCTGGCGATCCTGTTCGCCAACATCATCGTGTTGATCCCGCTGACCCTGAACGCCTTTGCCGGGACCAAGTACGGCATCCCGTTCCCGGTGCTGCTGCGCTCGTCCTTCGGCGTCATCGGTTCCAATGTGCCGTGCCTGATTCGCGCCCTGGTCGCCTGTGGCTGGTTCGGTATCCAGACGATGTTCGGCGGGCTGGCGATCCACCTGTTTCTCGGTTCGGTGTTCGAGGGCTGGAAGAGCCTCGGCGGCACTGGCGAAGTGATCGGCTTCATGGTGTTCTGGGTCATCAACCTGTGGGTGGTCTTGCGCGGCGCCGAGTCGATCAAGTGGCTGGAAACCTTGTCTGCGCCGCTGCTGGTTCTGGTGGGGGCCGGGCTGTTGGTCTGGGCGTTGCCCAATGTGTCGCTGACCGAGCTGATGGCGGTCCCGGCCAAGCGACCCGAAGGCGCTGGGGTGACTGGCTATTTTCTCGCCGGGCTGACGGCGATGGTCGGTTTCTGGGCCACCTTGTCCTTGAACATCCCGGACTTCAGCCGTTATGCCAAGAGCCAGAAGGACCAGATCGTCGGCCAGGTCATCGGCCTGCCGTTGACCATGTTCCTGTTCGCCTCCCTCGGCGTGGTCATGACCGCCGCCTCGGAAAAACTGGTGGGCGTGACCGTCTCCGACCCGGTGACCTTGATCGGTCACATCCAGAGCCCGTTGTGGGTGGCGTTGGCCATGGTGCTGATCATCGTCGCCACGCTCTCGACCAACACCGCCGCCAACATCGTCTCGCCCACCAATGACTTCCAGAACCTGGCGCCGAAACTGATCGGCCGTACCAAGGCCGTGCTGCTCACCGGCCTGGTGGGGCTGGCGCTGATGGGCCACGAATTGCTGAAAAAACTCGGCTGGATCGTTTCCGACGTCAGCCTGGAGTCGGTTTATTCGAATTGGCTGCTGGGCTATTCGAGCCTGTTGGGGCCGATTGCCGGGATCATGGTGGTGGATTATTTCCTGATCAAGCGACAGCAGTTGGACCTGGCCGGGTTGTACCGCGACGACGTCTACCCGGCCTGGAACTGGAACGGCTTCATCGCCTTTGGCGTACCGGTGGTGCTGACGCTGCTGTCCCTGGGCAGTGATGCGTTCAGTTGGTTCTACAGCTACGGCTGGTTCACCGGCTCGGCGTTGGGCGGGGTGATTTACTATGGGTTGTGCAGTCTGCGAACGAGCCCGTCCGTTGCTAAAACCGCGGTGTGAAAGAGGGCCTCATCGCGAGCAAGCTCGCTCCCACATTGGATTGGGGTGGATGAAAAATTTGTATGCGCAGCACATCCCTGTGGGAGCGAGCTTGCTCGCGATGGCGGCCTCAAGTACACCGAAAACATGCCAGAAAAAAATGGAGATCCCCATGAACGCAGCCACCGACGTCCTGCAATCCACCCACCAGCACATCAACCGCGACCGCCTCTGGCAATCGCTCATGGACCTGGCCCAGCTCGGCGCGACGGTCAAGGGCGGTGTGTGCCGGCTGGCCCTGACCGACCTCGATCGCCAGGCCCGCGACTTGTTCGTGCAATGGACCGAAGCGGCAGGGTGTACGGTCAGCATCGATGCCGTGGGCAATATTTTCGCCCGGCGCCCGGGGCGTAATCCGAACCTGCCGCCGGTGATGACCGGCAGCCACATCGACACCCAACCTACCGGCGGCAAGTTCGACGGCTGCTTCGGTGTCCTGTCCGGGTTGGAGGTGCTGCGCACCCTCAACGACTTGGGCATCGAGACCGAAGCACCCTTGGAAGTGGTGGTCTGGACCAACGAAGAAGGCTCGCGCTTCGCCCCATGCATGATGGGGTCCGGGGTCTTCGCCGAGAAATTCACCCTCGAAGAGACCCTCGCCAAGACCGACGCCGAAGGCATCACGGTGGGCCAGGCGCTGAACGCCATCGGTTACGCCGGCCCCCGGCAAGTGAGTGGTCATCCGGTGGGCGCGTATTTCGAAGCCCATATCGAGCAGGGACCGATCCTCGAAGACGAGGGCAAGACCATCGGCGTGGTGATGGGCGCCCTCGGGCAGAAATGGTTCGACCTGACCCTGCGCGGCGTCGAGGCCCACGCCGGCCCCACGCCGATGCACCTGCGCAAGGACGCCCTGGTGGGCGCCTCGATCATCGTCGGTGCCGTCAACCGCGCCGCCCTCGGTCATCAACCCCACGCCTGCGGCACGGTCGGTTGCCTGCAAGCCTACCCGGGGTCGCGCAATGTCATTCCTGGCGAGGTGCGCATGACCCTGGACTTCCGTCACCTGGAACCGGCGCGCCTGGATTCGATGATCGCCGAGGTCAAGCAAGTGATCGAAGACACCTGTCGGCAGCACGGCCTGACCTTCGATTTGAAACCCACGGCCGACTTCCCGCCGCTGTATTTCGACCCGGGCTGCGTCGAGGCGGTACGCGGCGCTGCACAAGGGCTAGGAATGTCGCACCTGGACATTGTCAGCGGCGCCGGCCATGACGCGATTTTCCTCGCGGAACTGGGCCCCGCCGGCATGATCTTCGTGCCCTGCGAAGGCGGCATCAGCCACAACGAAATCGAAAACGCCACCCCCGACGACCTCGCCGCCGGCTGCGCCGTGCTGCTGCGCGCCATGCTGGCCGCCTCCCAGGCGATCGCCGAGGGGCGCATGGCGGCGTGAGGCCGCCAGGATAAAAGATCGCAGCCTCGCTTCGCTCGGCAGCTCCTACCGGGAACGCCTTTTAGGAGCTGGCGAAGCCTGCGATCTTTTGATTTTGATGTTCAGCCGTCAAGACAGCGCCAATTGGAAAGATCGCAGCCTCGTTGCACTCGGCAGCTCCTACCGGGAACGCCTTGTAGGAGCTGGCGAAGCCTGCGATCTTTTGATCTTGATGTTCAGCCGTCAAGACAGCGCCGATTGGAAAGATCGCAGCCTCGCTTCGCTCGGCAGCTCCTACCGGGAACGCCCTGTAGGAGCTGGCGAAGCCTGCGATCTTTTGATCTTGATGTTCAGCCGTCAAGACAGCGCCAATTGGAAAGATCGCAGCCTCGTTGCACTCGACAGCTCCTACCGGGAACGCCTTGTAATTGGATGGACTCGCCCAAGCCGAGGCGTCTGTAGCGCCACGGTGGCATTCTTAAGAAGCCAACGACAGCGAGGGCGAGCCCATGAAAAAGCATACGACCAAAACCAGCCTGTCTCCAGCCGATGTTTCGGCCTGTTCGACCCTGGCGGTGGATCTTGCCAAGAACGTGTTCCAGGTGGCCGGAGAAGACGCTCTCGGCCAGGTCATTTACGAACAACGAATCAAGTCGCGTGAAGCCTTTTTGAAGTTCCTGCACCAATTGCCCACAGGCCTGACAGTGTTGATGGAAACGGGGCCAGGGGCGCAGGCCTGGGCGCGACAGTTGCAGCAACAGGGCAATGCGGTGCGGATCCTGCCAGCGCAGCGTGTGGCCGAGCATCGTAGCGGCGCCAAGAACGATCGCAATGATGTGCTGGCGATATTGCGGGCAGGTCGGGACAAGGGCATTGCAGCCGTGCCGGTCAAAAGTACGGCACAACTGGCCATGCAGGCGCTGCATCGGGCCCGGCAGGGTTATGTGCGGCGGCGTACCGCCCTGGGTAATCAGATGCGCGGTTTGCTGCTCGAGCATGGGATTGCCATTGCGCAAGGTGAAACCTCCCTTGATCGAAATATTCCCCGGTTACTGGAGGATGCCACCCAACCATTGCCGGACATGTTGCGAGAACTGATCGCCGAGTTGATGGGCGAGTGGAGCCAGATGGGCGAACGTATCCGCGTGCTGACGGGGCGGCTGGAAGTCGCGGCTCGTGAAGACGAAACAGCGAAGCGGCTGATGACGGTACGCGGTATCGGCCCCATCATCGCCACCGCAGTATTGGCCAAGCAGACCGAACCTGAGAGGTTCAAAAATGCCCGGCAATTTGCTGCCTACTTCGGCACCGTGCCCGAACAACACAGCACCGGGCAGACGGTGAGACTGGGCAAGATGTGCAAGCGTGGTGATGCCTACCTGCGAAGCTTGACGATCCAGGGGGCGCACGCGGTGTTGAAACAGGTGCGGCCGGATTCGGATCATCCAGATGATCGGCGACTGCGACGCTGGCTGAGCCGTCACGGCCAAAAAGGCGCGGCTGTACGACTGGCCAACCGCAACCTACGAATCATCTGGGTATTGCTTCAAAACGAAGAAACCTATCGTCGCCAACCGGCGTCTAGTCCGGAGGCTGCGATGGACCATTAATTTACCGAGTTGTGCCACCGGGGCGCTGAGCCGCCTCAACCCTTGCTAAGGAACATTGACCCCAGGTCAGACCGTCGCGGATAGATGCCTGAGCTCCTACCGGCCCTTGAGGCCTCACTGTAATCGGCATACCGCGAGCTCACCCAATGTTGGCCAGAAGCTGATCATGCTTCCTCGAACAGGCCTTATACATAGATGCAACCGGGTATCGGTGTTCAAACGCAGGTTGACAGTGGGGGCGAGTCCATACATAGGAGCTGGCGAAGCCTGCGATCTTTTGATCTTGATGTTCAGCCGTCAAGACAGCGCCAATTGGAAAGATCGCAGCCTCGTTGCACTCGGCAGCTCCTACCGGGAACGCCTTGTAGGAGCTGGCGAAGCCTGCGATCTTTTGATCTTGATGTTCAGCCGTCAAGACAGCGCCGATTGGAAAGATCGCAGCCTCGCTTCGCTCGGCAGCTCCTACCGGGAACGCCTTGTAGGAGCTGGCGAAGCCTGCGATCTTTTGATTTTGATGTTCAGCCGTCAAGACAGCGCCAATTGGAAAGATCGCAGCCTCGTTGCACTCGGCAGCTCCTACCGGGAACGCCCTGTAGGAGCTGGCGAAGCCTGCGATCTCTTGATCTTGATGTTCAGCCGTCAAGACAGCGCCAATTGGAAAGATCGCAGCCTCGTTGCACTCGGCAGCTCCTACCGGGAACGCCCTGTAGGAGCTGGCGAAGCCTGCGATCGTTTGCTTATCAAATCCAAATAGCGTCCCAGAGGGGATAGTCACCCACGCGCGTCACCAACCCTGCGCGCAAGGGATTGTTGATGATATATCTAGCGGCGTCTTTCAGATCCTCATCCTTGCGTAGCGCACGATCGTAATAGCCTCGCTGCCATAATCGGCCTTGTTGGCAACGGGCAAGGTTGATGGTTCGGCTGCTGCGAGATTTGATGCGGTTCATCAAGCCGGCCAGATTGCCAGCTTGCAACTGTGCCAACCAATGCAGGTGATCTGGCATTACTACCCAGGCAAGGGAGGTCACCAGTGAGGCTTCTTCGGCACTGCGAATTTGTTCAACAAGCAGACGGCCCACCCGCCAGTCGCTAAAGATCGGCTGGCGCTGGTACACAACGGTGGTCAATAAGTAGATTCGGTCGAGCTCGCTCACTCGACCTTTACGCAAACGACATCCATGTGCTGCGATGGGCATTGGTTGATCTCCAAAAAAATAGGTAGAACACCGAAAATTAGCTGTTGCGACAAAGAACGGCTGGAAAAGCAATTGCGCCATATTTCAACGCACCCATTTTGTAGGAGCTGGCGAAGCCTGCGATCTTTTGATCTTTTGATCTTTTGATCTTTTGATCTTTCGCTTGAGATTCAGGTGTTTCGGAAAGATCGCAGCTTCGTTTCACTCAGCAGCTCCTACGCAGCTCCTACGCAGCGCCTACCGGGAACGTGTCATCACTGCGGATGGTCGTAACTTCCATGCGCTTTTGACCCATGGAGACCCAATGAATCAGGATGTCCCGAACACCGACACCAATCGCCGCCAGTTGCTGCAGATCATTGCCGGGCTGTCTGACGGTGTAATCCTCGTTGAGGTCGACCAGACCATCGCCTGGGCCAACGAGGCGGCGCTGACCATGCACGGCGTCCAGGCACTGAGTGAACTGGGCACCAATGCCAAGGAATATGCCCGGCGTTTCAACTTGCGCTATCGCAACAATCATCCGCTGCCCGAAGAAAACTATCCCATCGCCCGCGTGGCCCGTGGTGATGAGTTCAGTGACGTGCTGGTGGAAGTCACGCCAGTGGCCGACCCCGATCGAACCTGGGTGCATCGCATCCGCAGCATGGTGCTGACCGACCGCGCCGGCGAGCCGGAATACCTGGTGCTGATTCTCAGCGACGCCACCGAATGGGCAAGCGCCGAGCAGCGTTTCGAGAGAACCTTCGCCGCCAACCCGGCACCCGCGGTGATCTGCCGTCTCAGCGACTTGCGCTACATCAAGGTCAACCCTGGCTTCCTGGAAATGACCGGCTACAGCCGCGAGCAGGTGATCGGCCGTTCGGTGTACGAATTGGATGTACTCGAGGCCGCCGAGAAACGCGACCTGGCCATTGAACGCCTCGGCCAGGGCGCAACCATTCCGCAAATGCAGGCCGAAATGCGCTTGCCGGACGGTACGAACAAGCAGGTGATCGTCGCCGGACAGCCGCTGGACCTGCACGATGAAGACTGCATGCTGTTCTCGTTCATGGACATGGAGCCGCGGCGCAAGGCCGAAACCGCGCTGCGCCAGAGCGAGGAACGCTTCGCCAAGTCGTTCCGCCTGTCCCCGGTGCCGACGTTGATTTGCAGCGGTGAATTGCAACTGTTGGAAATCAATGAAGCCTTCCTCCAGGCGACCGGTTACGCCAGCGAGGAACTGCTGGGCAAGACCGTGGACGAAATCGGCTTCCTGGACAAGGAGGCGAGCGCTGCGTTGTTTGCCCGGCTGGAGAAGGCTGCCGCCGTGTCGAGCGTCGACGTCAAGGTGCACAAGAAAGGCGGCGAGCAGATCGATTGCGAAGTGGCCGCCGATACCGTGGCTATCCAGGACAAGCCCTGCTATTTGCTGGTGCTGATGAACATCACCGAACGCAAGCGCTCGGAGCTGGAGTTGGTGGCGGCCATCGAGGAAGTGATGAAGGACGCCTCCTGGTTCAGCCGGACCCTGATTGAAAAACTGGCGAATGTGAAAAGCATCAACGCGCAATCCCCCTCGACCTCTTTCACCGAACTGACGGCCCGGGAGCGTGATGTACTGGGGCTGATTTGCGAAGGCCTGGCCGACAAGGAAATTGCCGCGCGCTTGAAGCTGGCCCCCAACACCGTGCGCAACCACGTGGCGACGCTGTATTCGAAACTGGACGTTCACAGCCGCAGCGAAGCGATCGTCTGGGCCCGGGAGCGGGGTCTTTTCGGGAATGAATGGCGGATGAAGGCACCATGATAGCTAGTGCATATGTACCTGGCGTTCTGGTGCAAATTCGGGTTCTACCCCGGCGGATACGTCCCTAGGCTGGTGGGGTGCGACATTGTTGTAGGTGTCGCGTCCCCACGAAACAGTCAAGGAATACGTCACGATGTGCAGCAAACCCTTCAAAAGTGAGATCGACAGGACGTCCGCGGGAGCCAGGAGGCCGGAACGATTTTCCGGCCATTTGCGACTTCGAAGCTGAGGTGCGATCCATGACCCACCTGGCTCCGTTACGCGCCCGTCTCGAGAACAGCTTTGCGCCGCTGTCCTGCGACTGCAGCCTCAATGGCGACGGCACGCTCACCATTCGTTTGTATCACCAGGAAAGCGGCGAGGTCGACCTGGTGGTCAGCGGCATGAGCGTCGACAGCATCCGCTCTGAAGAAAGTCTGGAAAAGCTGATCGATGAGTTGCGCTATGAGCTGCATAACACACCGTTGCATCGCAGTGATCCTGCCTGAACGGGCATCCCGTGGCGAGGGAGCTTGCTCCCGCTCGACGCGGTAGGAGCTGGCGAAGCCTGCGATCTTTTGATCTTGATCTTGATCTTGATCTTGATCTTGATCCTGGGATTCAGGTGGCTGGGGAAGAGATCGCAGCCTCGCTTCGCTCGGCAGCTCCTACGCAGCTCCTATGCAGCTCCTACGCGGCTCCTGCGCAGCGCGGTGGGCTCTCTTGCGATAGAGCAAGTGGCTTATAACAACGTCGCCCGACAATCGAGCACCAACCGCGCGCCCCCCGACTCGCTGCGATCCACCTCCAGCGTAAACCCGTGCAGGCTGACAATCGCGGCGACGATCGACAGGCCGAGGCCGAATCCGCCGTGTTGGCTGCTGCCCTCGGCGCGGTAGAAGCGTCGAAACACGGCCTTGCGTTCGGCCTCGGGGATGCCGGGGCCGGAGTCGAGCACTTCGATGCGGGTGCTGTCGCCCTGGTCCACGCCCCGCAGGATCACTTCGCCGCCCGGCGGGGTGAATTTGATCGAGTTGCTCAACAGGTTCGACACCGCTTCGAACAGCAGTGCCCGGTCGCCGTTGAGCAGGGGCAGGGCGTCGGGCACTTCCAGGGTGAAGACCAGCTCGCGCTCTTCCGCCAGGGGCAGATAGAAATCATGCAATTCCTGCAATAGCTGCAGCGGATCGAGGCGCACGAAACCTGAGCGGCGCTGCTGGTCCTCCAGTTCCGAAATCCTCAACAGGCCACGAAACCGCGCCATCAGCGTATCGGTCTCGGCGATCACCTGATCCATCTGCAACGCTTCGGGGGAGCCGTCGGCGGCTTCCTGCTGGATGCGATAGAGCTGGGCGCGCAGGCGGGTGAGCGGGGTGCGCAAGTCATGGGCGATGTTGTCGCACACGCCCTTGACCTCGTTCATCAGCCGTTCGATGCGGTCGAGCATGGCATTGACGATCGCCGCCAGCATGTCCAGTTCATCGCGCCGGCTCGACAGCGGCAGGCGATGGGTCAGGTCCCCGGCGACGATGGCTTCGGCACTGGCCTGCAGTTTGCGAATGCGTTGCAACGGTCGGCGGCGCAACAGGTGCCAGCCAGCGATGCCTGGCAGGATCGTCAGCGAGACGCCCCAGAACAGCGCGTGCAGGATGATGCGCGTGACGGCGAACAGCGAACCGTTGTCCCGGGCCAGTACCAGCCAGCGGCCATCCTGGGTCCGGGACGCCACGGCATCGCAACTGTCGGAAGGCACGTCCGGATCGTCGGAATCCACGCAGCCGCCGAGCATGTGGATCTTGCCGTCGAGCGGCAGGTCGGCGGGGATTCGCTGGATCGGCCCGCTCAGGTGACGCAGTTGCGGGTCGAACAGGCCATAGGCGTCGACGCCGCGTTCGTCCAGGGTCAGGCTGGCCATGAGCGCGTCTTCCAGCTGGTCGCCATGGATGCGCGCGAACAAATGCTGGCGCTGCATCAGGGAGTGCTTGGCGAGGCTGTCGAGGTAGCCAAATACCTCGTAGTACATCACCCCCATCAGGATCGCGCTCCAGAGCACGAACAGCGAACTGTACAGCGCCAGCAGGCGGCTGCTGGAGGAGCGCCAGCCCTTAGCGGGGTTCAGCAATGACATAGCCGGAACCCCGTACCGTGCGAATCAGCGGTTCCAGGCCCGGCGGGTCGATTTTCTTGCGCAGGCGGCCGATGTGGACGTCGATCAGGTTGGTGCCGGGGTCGAAGTGATAACCCCAGACTTCCTCGAAAATCATCATGCGCGAGAGGATCTGCCCGCTGTTGCGCATCAGGAATTCCAGCAGTTTGTATTCGGTGGGCAGCAGGCTCAGCAACTGCCCGTTGCGGCTGGCTTCGCGGCTGATCAGGTTCAGTTCCAGGTCGGCCACCCGCAGCGCGGTTTCCGGTTCACGGGCGCCGTTGTTGCGCCGCAGCAGCACTTCGACCCGGGCGGCCATTTCGTCAGTGGCGAAGGGTTTGGTCAGGTAATCGTCGCCGCCTGCCCGTAGACCACGGACCCGCTCATCGACATCGGAGAGGGCGCTGATCATCAGGATCGGCGTGGCCACGCCCATGCTTCGCAGTTGTGTGACGATCACCAGGCCGTCGAGCTCGGGCAGCATGCGGTCCAGGGTAATAAGGTCATAGTCACCGCTGACGGCACGTTCCAGGCCCTCGCGGCCATTGTCGACCCAGTCGACATCCAGGCCGTTGCGGGTCAGTTCGGCGACGATCTCACGGGCGGTCACGGCGTCGTCTTCGATGGTCAGGATGCGGTTCATGGCAGTACCGTGTGGGGAAGTTGGAGCGACTGCGCAGCATTCTGCCAAAGAATACCTGTCGGCTTTCTGAAAAAAAGTTCATCAGCGCCCGCCGGCGCATTCAGTGGCCTGGATCAATACTTCGTCACAAATATTCCCTAACATCCTTCCGGTGCGCACCCTCATGCTGCGTTCGTTGCCCTGTTCTGGTGCGCTGTCGCCGCGGGCTCGATACGAAATCTCAATAGTGTGCCGCCAGGACCAAGCCTTCACTGAACTCAAGGAAGATTCGCATGCTGCAACCTCAAGACTTTCTTCGTCGCCCCTTTGATATCCAGCCCCTGAAGCAGGCAGACATGACCGTGCACCTGGACGGCCAGGCTGTCAACGCCGCCCAGGGCGAAACCGTGCTCACGGTCATCCAGGCCCTGGGCCAGCGCCAGGTCGCGCGCAACGATCATGATCAGATCAGCGGAGCCTATTGCGGCATGGGCGTGTGCCAATGCTGCCTGGTCAAGATCGACGGACGCCACAAGCGCCGCGCCTGCCAGACCCTGGTGCGCCCCGGCATGCACATCGAGACCCGGACCAACCGCATTGCCGAAACGGAGGCGCCATGAGCCTCGATCCGGTGATCGTCGGCGGCGGCCCGGCGGGTATGGCGGCGGCCATTGAACTGGCCGCCCACGGCGTGCGCTGCACCTTGCTCGAGGAGGCGCCGCGCCTGGGCGGAGTGGTGTATCGCGGCCCTTTGCGCGATGGGGTACGCCTGGATTACCTGGGGCCGCGCTACAGCGAAGCCCTGGAAAAACTTCATGGGGAATTCCAGCGCCATGCCGGCCTGATCGACGTGCGACTGGGCCATCGGGTCGTCGGCGCCGAGGGGTTCCGGGCCCTGACGCTGCTGGATGCCGACGAACGCTTGCGCGAAGTCGCCTATTGCCAATTGATCCTCGCGGCCGGTTGCCATGAACGCAGCGTGCCGTTTCCTGGCTGGACGCTGCCGGGTGTGATGATGCTCGGCGGCTTGCAATTGCAGATCAAGAGCGGCGTGGTCAAGCCACCAAGCCCGGTGGTCATCGCCGGCACGGGGCCGTTGTTGCCATTGGTGGCCTGCCAGCTACATGCCTCGGGTGTCACCGTGGCGAGTGTCTACGAGGCCTGTGCGTTCGGTCGGATTGCCAAGGAAAGCCTGGCGTTGCTGAACAAGCCGCAGCTGTTCCTCGATGGCCTGGGCATGCTCGCGTACCTCAAGCGGCATCGCATTCCCGTGCGCTATGGCTGGGGCGTGGTGCGTGCCGAGGGGGAGGCCGAGTTGAGCGGCGTGACCGTCGCGCCGTATTCCGCGGATTGGACGCCGGACCTTGAGCGCGCCGAACAGTTGCCGGCCCAGACGTTGGCTGTTGGCTACGGGTTTATCCCGCGCACCCAACTGAGCCAGCAAATGGGCCTGGAGCATGGTTTCAGCGAAGACGGTTATTTGCGGGCGGTGTCGGATGCCTGGCAACGCAGCAGCGAGGCCCATATCCACCTGGCGGGCGACATGGGCGGGATTCGCGGAGGTGAAGCCGCCATGCTGAGCGGGCGTATTGCCGCGCTGTCAGTGCTGATGCAGCGCAACGTCCTGGACGAGCCCACGGCCCTCGAGCGGCGTGGGCGCTATCAGGCCCAGCTGGAGCGGATCATTCGCTTTCGCGCCGCCGTCGATCGCTATACCCGGCGCGGGGCGGGCCAGACTGCGCTGCCTACTGCCGACACGGTGATCTGCCGCTGCGAGCATGCCACCCGTGCCGATATCGACCGGGCCCTGGAGCAGGGTGTGCAAGACATGGCCAGCCTGAAGATGCGCACCCGCGTCAGCATGGGTGATTGCCAGGGGCGCATGTGCGTCGGTTACTGCAGCGACCGGTTGCGCGAGGCCACCGGACGCGCCGATGTGGGCTGGTTGCGGCCGCGTTTTCCCATCGATCCGATTCCTTTTTCAGCCTTTCAGAATGTCGGCACGGAGGCCGCCTCCCATGACTAAGCACTACGACGTGGTGATTGCCGGTGGCGGCGTGATCGGCGCCTCCTGTGCCTATCAGCTGTCCAAGCGCAGCCATTTGAAGATTGCCCTGATCGACGCCAAGCGCCCCGGCAACGCCACCCGTGCGTCAGCGGGTGGCTTGTGGGCCATCGGGGAATCGGTGGGCCTGGGCTGCGGGGTGATTTTCTTCCGCATGATGTCGGCCAATCGCAAGCGCCAGGCCCAGGGCGCCGCCGTGGCGGTGGATGCGAGTACGCCGCACATCCTGCCCGACTCGTTTTTCCAGTTCGCCTTGCGGTCCAACGCGATGTACCCGCAACTGCATCGCGAGTTGCTTGAGCGCCACGGAATGGATTCCAAGTTCGAAGAGACCGGGCTGAAGTTCGTGATCTATGACGATGAGGACCGCTTGTACGCCGAGCACATCGCCGCCTCCATTCCCCATCTGGCCGATCAGGTGCGTTGGCTCGACCAGGCGGCCTTGCGCGAGGCAGAGCCGAGCGTCAGCCATGAGGCCCTCGGCGCGCTGGAGTTTCTCTGCGATCACCAGGTCAGCCCGTTCCGCCTCGCCGACGCCTACACCGAGGGCGCGCGGCAGAACGGCGTCGACCTGTACTTCAACACCCATGTGACTGAAGTCTTGCGCAGCGGCACGCGGGTGACAGGCGTACAAACCGCCGAAGCCGGAACGTTCAATTGCCGGACCCTGATCAATGCCGCCGGCGCCTGGGCGGCGGACCTCAGCGAGCAGGCCACGGGCGTGCGGATTCCGGTCAAGCCCGTCAAGGGCCAGATCCTGTTGACCGAACGCATGCCCAAGATCCTCAACGGCTGCCTGACCACCAGCGATTGCTATGTGGCACAGAAAGACAACGGCGAAATCCTGATCGGCAGCACCACGGAGGACAAGGGGTACGACGTGACCACCACCTACCCGGAGATCGAAGGGCTGGTGCAAGGCGCGATGCGTTGCATCCCGCAACTGGCCGACATCAACCTCAAGCGCACCTGGGCCGGGCTGCGCCCCGGTTCACCCGACGAGCTGCCGATCCTCGGGCCGATGCGCGGCGTGGAAGGCTACCTCAACGCCTGCGGACATTTCCGCACCGGCATCCTGACCTCGGCCATTACCGGGGTGCTGCTGGATAAGCTGGTCAATGATGAGCCGTTGCCGCTGGACATCACGCCGTTCCTGGCTGACCGGTTCGAAGTGGCGGCGGTTGCCAAGGTGATGGAAATGGATCCGGCCTGAGCGCCGCATCAAAACCCTGTGGGAGCGAGCCTGCTCGCGAAGGCGTCATGTCAGTCGGCATCCATGGTGACTGATGCACCGCTTTCGCGAGCAGGGCTCGCTCCCACACGGGAATGTATCCAGCCGGTTATTCCACCGGGGTGCTGAGGAACGCTTCCAGCCCCTCGGCGTAGGCGGTGAATGCACTGATTTGAGGGAAGGACTTGCCCTGCACCTGATCCGCCACCAGCAGGTTGGTGAAGGTCCATGCCACGGCGATGGTGATGCCGGCCTGGTCGATCGAGCCCTCGGTGGCCAGTGGCTGTTTTGCCAGCGCCTGTTCCAACCCGCCGTATGCAGCCAGCAGTTGACCGGAGATCCGCTCGAGCCACGGACCATGCTGGATTTCCGCCGGCCGCAGGGTGCGTTCGTAGTAGATCTGCACCGACTTCTCGCATGCCGCCAGCGCCAATCCGATCAATTGTAACGAGTGCAAGCGTGGCCCCGGATCGTTCGGCATCAGGCTGCGTGTTGGCCCGGCCAGGGCCTCCAGGTAATCGATGATCAACGTGGAGTCCATCAATACCGAGCCATCGTCCAGCACCAGGGTCGGTGCCTTGACCACCGGGTTGATGCCCTGGAAGTGCTCGAATTGCCTGAACACCGACACCGATTCGTGTTCCAGGGCGATTCCCAGGCGCTTGGCGGAAATGGCGACGCGGCGTACATAGGGCGAGTCCAGCATGCCGATCAGTTTCATGGCTTCTCCTTCAGCGGTTTTCAGGTCGGGGATCAATCCTCGAAGCCGACCTGTTCATGGATTTCATCAACCTTGAGTTCAAGGCGGTAGGCCACGGCGATGAACAACGCCTGGCACAGGCACAGCGTGGCGCTCAACGAGCGGAACGCGAACGAGCTGCCTTCGTTGACCAACAGCACCGCGTTGGCCCGTTTGGCCAGCGGCGACAGGTTGCTGTCGGTGATGATCAGCGTCTTGGCCTGGTGATGCTGGGCAATGCGCAAGCAGTGTTGGGTTTCCTTGCCATAGGGCGTAAAGCTGATGGCAATCACCAGGTCATTGGCCCGCACGCTGCGCATCTGCTCGCGATAACTGCCGCCCAGGCCGGACACCAGGTGAATGCGCTTGTTGGTGTGCTGCAGGTTGTAGACCAGGTAGTCGGCCACCGCGAATGAACGCCGCACGCCGACCACATAGATGTTGTCGGCATTGACCACCAGGTCCACGGCTTTTTCGAACGCCTCGTCATCCAGTTCCAGCCCCAGGCGCTCGATACCTGACAGGGTCGCGTTGACGCATTCGCGGGCCAGGTCGCCGGCGCTGGCCTTCTGCGATTTGTTGGCGATCATGCTGCGGATGCGCTGCTGGTAGTTCTGCACCGGCGTGGTCTTGTGGGTATAGGCCTCGCGGAACAAGGCCTGCATTTCGCTGAACCCGCTGAAGCCGAAGCGCTGGGAGAACCGTACGATGGCCGAAGGGTGGACTTCGCATTCCCGGGCGATGTCGCTGATGCGATCCACCATGATCCGGTCGCTTTGCTGGCTCATGTAGCTGGCGATGCGCTTGAGCTGGCGCGGCAGGCTTTCGTATTCCTCGGTGATCAGTTGCAGCAGACGCTCGGCGTTGATCGGTGGGCTGGGGAGCGCGGCTTCGGACGCGCTCTCGGACGGCGCCGGCAGATCGGGGCGGGTCATAGGAAATCCTTCTGGCTTGTTCTTATAGGGCAACCCGTGAAAATGGGCCGCCCTCGACAATAGGTTGGCTGGTCGCAGTCTACAGCGTAGGCGCCGGGAAAATCATGGTTGAGCGAAGTTGTCGCGCCTGCTGAAACGATGCACTGCGTCTGGCCCGGTTGAGCAGTAGCATATTGGAAAAAATATTCCACGATAAAAATTTATGGAAAAAATATTGATTATTGGCGCTGGCTCGTTTTAGTCTGCATCCACCAAAGCGCTGATGTCGGTTCCGACGACCAGCGCAGGCTGATAAAAATAACAGGAGCCAGCATGGGCCAGACTCGTTTTGCCAGTGGGCGTCAATTGGATGTGATCTGCCTGGGACGCCTGGGCGTCGATCTTTACGCGCAGCAAGTCGGCGCGCGCCTGGAAGATGTTTCAAGCTTCGCCAAATACCTGGGCGGATCATCGGCCAACATCGCCTTCGGCACGGCTCGCCTGGGGCTCCGGTCGGCGATGCTGAGCCGGGTCGGCGACGATCACATGGGGCGCTTCCTGGTGGAGTCCCTGGTGCGCGAAGGGTGTGACGTCAGCGGTATCAAGGTCGATCCTGAGCGACTCACCGCCATGGTCCTGCTGGGCATCAAGGATCGCGAGACCTTTCCCCTGGTGTTCTACCGGGAAAACTGCGCCGACATGGCGCTGCGGGCCGAAGACATCGACGAAGCCTTCATCGCTTCCAGCAAGGCGCTGCTGATCACCGGCACCCATTTCTCCACCGAAGGCGTCTACAACGCGAGCGTCCAGGCGCTCGACCATGCGCGAAAACACAACGTCAAGTGCGTCCTCGACATCGATTACCGCCCGGTCCTCTGGGGCCTGGCAGGCAAGGCCGATGGCGAAACCCGTTTCGTCGCCGATCGTAAGGTCAGCCAGCACGTGCAAGGGATCCTGCCGCGTTTCGACCTGATCGTCGGCACCGAAGAAGAATTCCTGATTGCCGGTGGCAGCGAAGATCTGTTGACCGCGCTGCGGACGGTGCGCGCGCTGACGACCGCAACCCTCGTGGTCAAGCTCGGCCCGCAAGGGTGCACGGTGATCCACGGTGATATTCCAAGCCGATTGGAGGACGGCGCCCTTTACCCTGGCGTGCGGGTCGAAGTCCTGAATGTGTTGGGCGCAGGCGATGCGTTCATGTCGGGTTTCCTCGCCGGTTGGCTGGAAGACGCCAGCGATGAGCGCTGCTGCCAGTTGGCCAACGCCTGTGGCGGCCTGGTGGTGTCGCGCCATGCGTGCGCCCCGGCGATGCCGACCCGGGCCGAGCTCGATTATCTGTTCAAGAGCCCGGTGCCCATCACCCGCCCGGACCAGGATGCCGTGCTGCAACGGCTGCATCAGGTCAGCGTGCCGCGCAAGGCTTGGAAACAGCTGTTCATCTTTGCCTTCGATCATCGCTGGCAGTTGGTGGAACTGGCGCAGAAGGGCGGTCGTGAACTGAGCAGCATCGGCGAGCTCAAGCAATTGTTCATCCAGGCGGTGGAGCGGGTCGAAGCCGACCTGCAACGCCAGGGCATCGACGCCGACGTCGGCCTGTTGGCCGATCAGCGTTTCGGCCAGGACTCCCTCAACGCCGCCACCGGGCGTGGCTGGTGGGTGGCGCGACCGGTGGAGGTGCAAGGCTCCCGGCCGCTGGCGTTCGAGCATGGGCGCTCCATCGGCAGCAACCTGATCGCCTGGCCGCAGGAACAGATCATCAAATGCCTGGTGCAGTTTCACCCCGACGACGAGCCGCTGCTGCGCCTGGAACAGGAGGCGCAGTTGATGGGCTTGTATAAGGCGTCCCAGGTCAGCGGGCATGAACTGCTGCTGGAAGTCATTCCGCCGAAGGATCATCCATCGGCCCATCCGGACGTGCTTTATCGCGCGCTCAAGCGCCTCTACAACCTGGGCATCTTTCCGGCGTGGTGGAAGATCGAAGCGCAGACAGCCGAGGAGTGGAAGCAGCTCGACGAGTTGATCCAGCAACGCGACCCGTACTGCCGTGGCGTGGTGCTGCTGGGCCTCAACGCCCCGGCTTCCGCGTTGGCCGAGGGCTTCCGCCAGGCCAGCCAGAGCACCACCTGCCGGGGGTTTGCCGTGGGCCGGACGATCTTCCAGGAACCGAGCCGGGCCTGGCTGGCCGGGGAGATCGATGATGAAACATTGATCCGGGACGTGCAGGGGCGGTTTGTGGAGTTGATCGAGGCTTGGCGTGCCGCACGGGCCTGACGCGATGGGGCTTTTGTGGCGAGGGAGCTTGCTCCCGCTGGACTCTGTAGGAGCTGGCGAAGCCTGCGATCTTTTGATCTTTTGATCTTGATTCGGTGGCTTTTGGAAAAGATCGCAGCCTTCGGCAGCTCCTACGCAGCTCCTACGCAGCTCCTACATAGTTTCACCAGGGTCCAGCCGAGCGGGAGCAAGCGCCCTCGCCACAGGTGATCGGTTAAATATCAGAGAAAACAATAAAAGGTGCAGCCATGCCCGCAATCCGAATTGGCATCAACCCGATTTCCTGGAGCAACGACGACCTGCCATCCCTCGGCGGCGAGACGCCCTTGAGCACGGCGTTGAGCGAAGGCAAGGAAATCGGCTACGAAGGTTTCGAGCTCAACGGCAAGTTTCCCAAGGACGCCAAGGGCGTCGGCGATGTGTTGCGCCCGTATGACCTGGCGCTGGTGTCCGGCTGGTATTCCAGTCGCCTGGCGCGGCGTTCGGCCGCCGAGGAGATCGACGCCATCGCCAGCCACGTCGAGCTGTTGGCACAGAACGGCGCGACGGTGCTGGTCTATGGCGAAGTGGCGGACTCGATCCAGGGCCAGCGTATCCCGCTGATCGAACGCCCGCGCTTCCACACCGACGACGCCTGGCAAGCCTACGCCGACAAGCTCACCGAACTGGCGCGCTTCACGCTGTCCCAAGGCGTGCGCCTGGCGTATCACCACCACATGGGCGCCTACGTCGAATCGCCTTCGGACATCGACAAGTTGATGGCCCTGACCGGCAGCGAAGTAGGCCTGTTGTTCGACTCGGGCCACTGCTACATGGGCGGCGGCGAACCGTTGCAAGTCCTGCGCAAGCACATCGAGCGCATCTGCCACGTGCATTTCAAGGACGTGCGCAAACCGGTGGTGCAGTTGGCGCGCAACAACCTCTGGAGCTTTCCCGACTGCATCATCAACGGCACCTTCACCGTGCCAGGGGACGGCGACATCGATTTCGCCGCGTTGCTCGACGTCCTGCTCGCCGCCGACTACCACGGCTGGCTCGTCGTGGAAGCCGAGCAGGACCCGGCGGTAGCGCCGAGTTATGTCTACGCCAAGAAGGGCTACGACACCTTGCGTGCCCTGTTGCAAGAGAGGATGCCGGCATGAGCCTGTTGATCAAGAGCAACCCCGGCGGCCAAAAGCTGGTCGAACTGCCCCGTGGCGCGTTGGAATACGTGGGGTTCGCCGCCTACCGCCTGAGCCTCGGCGAAACCCTTCCCGTGATGGCCGGTGACAAGGAATTGTGCGTGGTCCTGCTCAGCGGACGCATTGACCTCAAGGGCGAGGCGCCGGGGCAGGGGGCCTTCAACTGGGACAACCTCGGTGATCGCCAATCGGTGTTCGAGGACAAATCACCCTTCGCAGCGTATCTCCCGCCCGGCAGCCAGGCCCAGGTCACCGCCCTGAGTGATGTGCAGGTGGCGGTGTGCGCCGCGCCAGGTGCCGCGCAAAGCGAATATGGCCCACGGCTGATCCGCCCCGACAGCATGAAACGCAGCGTGCGCGGCAAGGGCGCCAATACCCGCTACGTCTGCGACATCCTGCCGGACAGCGAACCTGCCCATTCGCTGCTGGTGGTGGAAGTGCGCACGCCGTCGGGGCATTCCTCGAGCTACCCGCCGCACAAGCACGACACCGACGACCTGCCGCACCAGAGTTTTCTCGAAGAAACCTATTACCACCAGGTCAACCCGTCCCAGGGCTTCGTGTTCCAGCGGGTCTACACCGACGACCGCAGCATCGACCAGGCCATGGCCGTGGAAAACAGCGACCTGGTGGTGGTACCCAAGGGTTACCACCCGGTCAGCGTGCCTTACGGGTACGAGTCGTATTACCTGAATGTCATGGCCGGTCCGAAGCGGGTCTGGCAGTTCCATAACGACCCGCAGCACAGCTGGCTGCTCGACCTCTGAATTCGAACATTTCAACGGAGAACCAGGACAATGAGCGACACCCCGGTAATAGGCCATTACATCAACGGCCAAGTGCAGGACAGCGAAACCGCGCGCTCCAGCAACGTCTTCAACCCGGCCACCGGCGCGGTGCAGGCGCGGGTGGCCCTGGCCGAGCCGAGTACCGTCGACGCGGCGGTGGCCTCGGCGCTGGCGGCGTTCCCGGCCTGGTCCGAGCAATCGTCGTTGCGCCGTTCGCGGGTGATGTTCAAGTTCAAGGAACTGCTCGACCGCCATCACGACGAACTGGCGCAGATCATCAGCCGCGAACACGGCAAGGTGCTGTCCGACGCCCACGGTGAAGTCACTCGCGGCATCGAGATCGTCGAGTACGCCTGTGGTGCACCCAACCTGCTCAAGACCGATTTCAGTGACAACATCGGCGGCGGTATCGACAACTGGAATCTGCGCCAGCCCCTGGGTGTGTGCGCCGGCGTCACGCCGTTCAACTTCCCGGTGATGGTGCCGCTGTGGATGATTCCGCTGGCATTGGTTGCCGGCAATTGCTTCATCCTCAAACCTTCGGAGCGCGACCCGTCCGCCAGCCTGCTGATGGCTCGCTTGCTGACTGAAGCCGGCTTGCCGGACGGCGTATTCAACGTCGTCCAAGGCGACAAGGCGGCGGTGGATGCACTGTTGCAGCACCCGGACATCGAGGCGATTTCCTTTGTCGGCTCCACGCCTATCGCCGAGTACATCCACCAGCAGGGCACCGCGCATGGCAAGCGCGTGCAGGCCCTGGGCGGGGCGAAGAACCACATGATCGTCATGCCCGACGCCGACCTCGACCAGGCGGCGGATGCCTTGATCGGCGCGGCCTACGGCTCGGCCGGCGAGCGCTGCATGGCGATTTCCATTGCCGTGGCGGTGGGCGATGTCGGTGATGAGCTGATCGCGCGATTGCTGCCGCGTATCGATCAATTGAAGGTCGGCAACGGCCAGCAACCGGACACCGACATGGGGCCGCTGGTTACTGCCGAGCACAAGGCCAAGGTGGAAGGTTTTATCGATGCCGGTGTGGCTGAGGGCGCTCGGCTGATCGTCGATGGTCGAGGTTTCAAGGTACCGGGGGCCGAAAAAGGATTTTTCGTCGGCGCGACGCTGTTCGACCAGGTCACCGCCGAGATGAGCATCTACCAGCAAGAGATTTTCGGCCCGGTGCTGGGCATCGTTCGTGTACCGGATTTCGCCACGGCGGTGGCGCTGATCAATGCCCATGAGTTCGGCAACGGCGTGTCGTGCTTCACCCGTGACGGCGGCATCGCCCGGGCATTTGCCCGCAGCATCAAGGTCGGCATGGTGGGCATCAACGTGCCGATCCCGGTGCCCATGGCCTGGCATTCCTTTGGCGGCTGGAAGCGTTCGCTGTTCGGCGACCACCATGCCTATGGCGAGGAAGGCCTGCGTTTCTACAGTCGCTACAAGAGCGTGATGCAGCGCTGGCCCGACAGCATCGCCAAGGGCCCAGAATTCAGTATGCCCACTGCCCAATAACTCAATTTCATGAATGCCGGAGGGAGAACAACAATGAACCAGCCCCTGCGTTTTGCCTTGAACCGAATGGTTGCCCCACGCCTGTCACTGCCTGCTTTCATCGACTTGGCGCTGGCGTTGAAAACCGACGCCATCGAGATTCGCAATGACCTGAAAGGTGTCGAGATCGAAGACGGCATGCCGCCGGCCCGCGTCCGCGAGTTGTGCGAGGCACGCGACATCAAGGTGCTGTCGATCAACGCCCTGTATCCATTCGATGTGTGGAACGAAGAGCGTCGCGCCCAGGCCGTGCGCCTGGCCGACTACGCCCGCGAGTGTGGCGCCGAGGGGTTGGTGATGTGCCCGCTCAACGACCGCGCCGACCCGCGCAGCGAGGCCGAACGTGCGGCGGGGCTGCGCACGGCCCTGAGTGAACTGGCTCCGATCCTGCGCGCCTTCGGCATCTACGGTTTCATCGAACCTTTGGGTTTCGAGGAGTGCTCGCTGCGGCGCAAACGCACGGCGGTGGAAGCGATCAAGGCCGTTGGCGGGCTGGACGTGTTCCGCCTGGTGCATGACACCTTCCACCATCATCTGGCCGGCGAGCAGGAATTCTTCCCTGAACTGACCGGGCTGGTGCACATCTCCGGGGTCGAGGATGCGCAAGCACCGCTGGCGACCATTCGCGACGGTCATCGGGTGCTGGTGGGCGAAGCGGACATCCTGGGCAACGCTGCTCAGATCGAGGCGCTGCTCAGTGGAGGTTATGACGGCTACCTGTCCTTCGAACCGTTTGCCGAGAGCGTCCATGAATTGGCCGACATCCGCCAGGCGCTGGGGGCGAGCATGAGCCACCTGCAAAGCTCCCAGGCCTGAGCCGGCTCCCTGAACAATGGAGAACTCCTGTGGGAGCGAGCTTGCTCGCGATGACGGCACTCCAATCAATGCATGAGTTGCCTGACACACCGCTATCGCGAGCAAGCTCGCTCCCACAGTTGACCGAGTTGCGTTTGAAGAAGGTGCAAGCATGACCACAACACGACTGACCATGGCCCAGGCCCTGGTGAAATTCCTCGATAACCAGTACGTCGAGGTCGATGGCGTCCAGAGCAAGTTCGTCGCCGGGGTGTTTACCATTTTCGGCCACGGCAACGTGCTGGGCCTGGGCCAGGCGCTGGAGCAGGACAGCGGCGACCTGGTGGTCCATCAGGGCCGCAATGAGCAGGGCATGGCCCACGCCGCCGTCGGTTTTGCCAAGCAGCATTTGCGGCGCAAGATCTACGCCTGTACTTCGTCGGTCGGTCCCGGCGCGGCGAACATGCTGACCGCTGCCGCCACCGCGACGGCCAATCGCATCCCGCTACTGCTGTTGCCGGGCGATGTCTACGCGAGTCGCCAGCCGGACCCGGTGCTGCAACAGATCGAGCAGTTCCATGACCTGAGCATCAGCACCAACGATGCGTTCAAGGCCGTGAGCAAGTACTGGGATCGCATCAACCGCCCCGAGCAATTGATGAGCGCCGCGATCCATGCCATGCGCGTGTTGACCGACCCGGCCGAGACCGGTGCGGTGACCCTGGCGCTGCCCCAGGACGTGCAGGCCGAAGCTTATGATTACCCGGATTACTTCCTGCAGAAACGCGTGCACCGCATCGACCGCCGCCCGGCCACCGAAGCGATGCTCGACGACGCGTTGGCGCTGCTCAAGGGCAAGCGCAAGCCGCTGATCATCTGCGGCGGCGGGGTGAAATATTCCGGGGCCAACGCTGCCTTGCAAGCCTTCGCCGAGCGCTTCGACATTCCTTTCGCAGAAACCCAGGCGGGGAAAAGCGCCATCGTCTCCAGCCATCCGCTGAACGTGGGCGGCGTCGGCGAGACCGGGTGCCTGGCAGCGAACCTGTTGGCCAAGGAAGCGGACCTGATCATCGGTATCGGCACCCGCTACAGCGATTTCACCACGGCGTCGAAATGGCTGTTCCAGCACCCCGAAGTGCAGTTCCTGAACCTCAACATCAGCCCGTGCGATGCGCTGAAACTCGACGGCGTGCAACTGCTGGCCGACGCCCGTTCCGGCCTGGCGGCGCTGGCCGGCAAACTGGGGGATTACCGTGCCGAATGGGGCGGGCAGATCGCTGACGCCAAGGCCCAGCTCGACGCGGAAGTGGACCGGATCTACCAGGCGGATTTCCAGACCCAGGATTTCGTCCCGGAAATCAACGACCACATGGACCCGGCCGTGTTTCGTGAATTCATCGAACTCACCGGCTCCTGCCTGACCCAGAGCCGCGTGCTGGGTACCCTCAACGAAACCCTGGCGGACGACGCCATCATCGTCGCTGCCGCCGGCAGCCTGCCCGGTGATCTGCAGCGCAGTTGGCGGAGCAAGGGCGTGAACACTTACCACGTCGAATATGCCTATTCGTGCATGGGCTACGAGGTAAATGCCGCTCTGGGGGTGAAACTCGCCGAGCCGGACAAAGAGGTCTACGCGCTGGTAGGCGACGGTTCCTACATGATGTTGCACTCGGAACTGGCAACCTCGATCCAGGAACGGCGCAAGATCAACGTGGTGCTGCTGGACAACATGACCTTCGGCTGCATCAACAACCTGCAAATGGAACACGGCATGGACAGCTTCGGCACCGAGTTCCGCTTCCGCAACCCCGAGACCGGCAAGCTCGATGGCGGTTTCGTGCCGGTGGACTTCGCCATGAGCGCGGCGGCCTACGGTTGCAAGACCTACAAGGTCAAGACGCTGGACGAGTTGCACGCCGCCCTGGCCGATGCCCGGCGCCAGACAGTCTCGACGCTGATCGACATCAAGGTCCTGCCCAAGACCATGATCCACAAATACCTGTCGTGGTGGCGGGTCGGCGTGGCGCAAGTCTCCACCAGCGCCCGTACCGATGCCGTCGCCAGGACCCTCAACGAACGACTGGCCAAGGCCCGTCAATACTGATTGCGCCAACACCTACATAAAGGAGTTCCACATGTCTTTGAAGCTGGGCGTCATCGGCACCGGGGCCATCGGCCAGGACCATATCCGTCGTTGCAGCCAGACCTTGCTCAACAGCCAGGTGGTGGCGGTGACCGACATCAACCTTGCCCAGGCGGCGAAAGTGGTGGCCGACCTGAAACTGACCGCCGAGGTCTACCCCGACGGCCATGCGCTGATCAAGGCGCCGGACGTCGAGGCGATCCTTGTCACGTCCTGGGGCCCGAGCCACGAAGAGTTCGTGCTGGCGGCGATCGCGGCGGGCAAGCCGGTGTTCTGCGAGAAACCCCTGGCGGTCACGGCCGAAGGCTGCCGCAAGATCGTCGAAGCCGAAGTGGCCCATGGCAAGCGCCTGGTGCAGGTCGGTTTCATGCGGCCGTACGATGAAGGTTATCGAGCGCTCAAATCGGTGATCGACAGCGGCCAGATCGGCGAACCGTTGATGCTGCACTGCGCCCACCGCAACCCGAGCGTGGGCGAGAACTACAAGACCGACATGGCGATCACCGACACCCTGATCCATGAACTGGACGTGTTGCGCTGGTTGCTGGCCGACGATTACGTGTCGGTGCAGGTGGTGTTCCCGCGCAAGAGCAGCAAGGCCTTGGCTCACCTGCGCGATCCGCAGATCGTCCTGCTGGAAACCGCCAAGGGCACGCGGATCGACGTCGAGGTGTTCGTCAATTGCCAGTACGGTTACGACATCCAATGCGAAGTGGTGGGGGACACCGGCATCGCGAAGCTGCCGGAACCGTCCCAGGTGCAACTGCGCAGCGGCGCCAAGCTGTCCAACGCGATCCTGATGGATTGGAAGGATCGGTTCATTGCCGCTTATGACGTCGAGTTGCAGGCCTTCATCGACGGCGTGCGCGCCGGGCAAGTAGGCGGGCCGTCGGCCTGGGATGGTTTTGCCGCGGCGGTGGCGGCGGATGCCTGTATCGAAGCACAGCAGAGTGGGCAGATCGTCAAGGTCGAGTTGCCGGAGCGGCCACGGTTCTATGGCTGAGCACATTCCCCTTTGGGCATGCAGTTCAACTGTGGGAGCGAGCTCGCTCCCACAGGGGATGGCATGTTCAATGACTGACAAGGAGTTTTCATGCGAATCGGACTGGTCGGCTATGGCAAGGGTGGGCGGTTCTTTCATGCGCCACTCATCAGCAGTCTGCCCGGCGCTACGTTCGTCGGCGTGGTGACCCGCTCCGCCGAGCGGCGCCAGCAATTGGCAACCGACCACCCCGGCGTCCAGGCCTTCGACAGCCTGGCGCAACTGGTGGCGGCAGGCGTCGATGCGGTGGTGGTGTCAACGCCGCTGGAGGCCCGTCCGGCCGTGGTGATGGACGCCATCGAGCACGGCGTCGCGGTGGTCAGCGACAAGCCTTTTGCCCTTGACGCCGCACAGGCCGAAGCGATGGTGCTGGCCGCGGAACGCCGCAACGTGCCGTTGAGCGTGTATCAGAACCGTCGCTGGGATTCGGATTTCCTGACCGTGCGCAAATTGCTCGCGTCCGGCGCCCTGGGGCAGGTCATTCGCTTTGAATCCAGCGTCGAGCGTTACTCGCCGACCTCGGTGGGCAAAGGCAGCGGCGGGGGATTCCTGCGGGACCTGGGCAGCCATCTGGTGGACCAGGCGCTGCAATTGTTCGGGCCGGTGACCAGGGTGTATGCCGAGCTGGATTATCGACAGCCGGGCCAGGCCTACGACAACGGTTTTTTCATGTCGTTGGCGCACGCGAACGGCGTGGTTTCGCACTTGAGCGGCAGTTGCGTGCAAAACGCTCCACGCCCACGTTTCCGGGTCAGCGGCAACGAAGGCTGCTATACCGTCGAAGGCCTCGACGGGCAGGAAGCCTTGGCATTGGCGGGGTTGAGCCCGGCCACCGAAGGCGAACGCTGGGGCGCGGAGGAGCACCGGCGCTGGGGCTGGTTCGAGCACGGTGCCGAGCGCGAGCGGGTGGCCTCGGAGCGGGGTTGCTGGCTGACGTTCTACCAGCGTCTCCAGGCAGCCTTGCAGGGCGACGGCCCCCTGCCGGTGGCGGCGCGCGATGCCTTGGCCACGACCCGTATCCTGGATGCGGCAAGGCACAGCGCGGAGCAGGGCGAGGTGGTGTGTTTATCAGCACCTGTAGGACATGGAATAAAAAACGAATAAAATTCTAAAATGAGTTGATATGGAAAATATTTTCCAATAAAGTCGATTCCAGGTTACCGACAACCCTGTCCGCGTTTATCCAGGCCTGCCCTGGATGGACGAAGGACGAAACAAAAACAAGAAACACAGCCAGGTACCGTCGATGAAAACCTTCAACCGCTCTGCGTTTCACTTGCCACTGTCCTTGCGCCTGTCCGCAATTCTTCCCTTGTTTGAATCCCTGTGCATCCAGCGCAAGGGCGCCGTGGTGTGCTGCATGCCCGGCGCCCCGATCGTGCGTTTGCCGCGTTCCTGAAGTCCGTCACGCCTTATCCATAAAACAAACAAAAAAGTGGAGAAAGAACGTTCATGAACACCAAGACTCGCATTGCCTCGCTGGCCCTGTCATTGATGTTCGCCAGCGGCGCTGCCCTGGCGGACCTGAAGATCGGCGTCAGCATGTCTCAGTTCGATGACACCTGGTTGACCTACCTGCGCGAATCCATGGACAAGAAGGCCAAGTCCCTGCCGGACGGCGTCACGCTGCAGTTCGAAGACGCGCGCAGCGACGTGGTCAAGCAACTGAGCCAGGTGGAAAGCTTCATCAGCCAGAAGGTCGACGCGCTCATCGTCAACCCGGTGGACACCGCCGCGACCCAGCGCATCACCAAGGCCGCCGTGGCCGCCGGTATCCCGCTGGTGTACGTCAACCGCCGTCCGGACGACCCGAAGCTGCCGCAAGGCGTGGTCACCGTGGCCTCGGATGACCTGGAAGCCGGGCGCATGCAGATGCAATACCTGGCCGACAAGATGGGCGGCAAGGGCGACATCGTGATCCTGCTGGGCGATTTGGCGAACAACTCCACCACCAACCGCACCAAGGGCGTCAAGGAAATCCTCGCCAAATACCCGGACATCAAGATCGAACAGGAACAGACCGGCACCTGGTCCCGGGACAAGGGCATGACCCTGGTGAATGACTGGCTCACCCAAGGCCGTGAATTCAACGCGGTGGTGTCCAACAACGACGAGATGGCCATCGGCGCCGCCATGGCCCTCAAGCAAGCGGGCACCAAGAAGGGCAGCGTGTTGATTGCCGGGGTCGACGGCACGCCGGACGGCTTGAACGCCATCAAGAAAGGCGACATGGCGGTCTCGGTGTTCCAGGACGCCAAGGGCCAGGCCGATGGCTCCATCGACACGGCGGTCAAAATGGCCAAGGGCGAGAAAATGGAATCCGTCGTGGTGCCGTATCGCCTGATCACGCCGGAGAACGTCGACCAGTTCAAGTGACGCCGCGCCTGGCCCACCACAACAATAAGCAGGCAAGGTCGCCGCGCCGACCTTGCCGAGGGAGTACCTGACCATGTTCGCATCTGCGACTGCTTCGAGCGCCCCGGCGGCAACGTTCCGGCCGGATGTATTACCCGACGAACCGTACCTGTTGGAGGTCGTCAACGTCAGCAAGGGCTTTCCCGGCGTGGTGGCGTTGTCCGACGTGCAATTGCGGGTGCGCCCTGGCTCGGTACTGGCCCTGATGGGCGAAAACGGCGCAGGCAAATCGACCCTGATGAAGATCATCGCCGGCATCTACCAGCCCGACGCCGGCGAGCTGCGCCTGCGCGGCAAGCCGGTCACCTTCGACACGCCCCTGGCGGCGTTGCAGGCCGGGATCGCGATGATCCACCAGGAATTGAACCTGATGCCACACATGAGCATCGCCGAGAACATCTGGATCGGCCGTGAACAGCTCAATGGCCTGCACATGGTCGACCACGGTGAAATGCATCGCTGCACCGCCCGGTTGCTGGAGCGCTTGCGCATCAAGCTCGACCCGGAGGAGCAGGTGGGCAACCTGAGCATTGCCGAGCGCCAGATGGTGGAGATCGCCAAGGCGGTCTCGTACGACTCCGACATCCTGATCATGGACGAGCCGACCTCGGCCATCACCGAGACCGAAGTCGCCCATCTGTTCTCGATCATTGCCGACCTCAAGGCCCAGGGTAAGGGCATCATCTACATCACCCATAAAATGAACGAAGTCTTTGCCATTGCCGATGAGGTGGCGGTATTTCGCGATGGCGCCTACATCGGCCTGCAACGGGCCGACAGCATGGACGGCGACAGCTTGATTTCGATGATGGTCGGACGCGAACTGAGCCAGTTGTTCCCGGTGCGGGACAAGCCCATCGGTGACTTGGTCCTGTCGGTGCGCGACCTGAGCCTGGACGGTATTTTCAAAGGCGTGTCGTTCGACCTGCATGCCGGGGAAATCCTTGGCATCGCCGGGCTGATGGGCTCGGGGCGGACCAATGTCGCCGAAGCGATCTTTGGCGTGACCCCGAGTACCGGTGGCGAGATCCTGCTGGACGGCCAGCCGGTGCGCATCACCGACCCGCACATGGCGATCGAGAAGGGCTTCGCGCTGTTGACCGAGGACCGCAAGCTCAGTGGCCTGTTCCCGTGCCTGTCGGTGCTGGAAAACATGGAAATGGCGGTGCTGCCCCATTACGTCGGCAACGGTTTCATCCAGCAAAAAGCCCTGCGTGCGCTGTGCGAGGACATGTGCAAGAAGCTGCGGGTCAAGACCCCGTCGCTGGAGCAGTGCATCGATACCTTGTCCGGCGGCAACCAGCAGAAGGCCTTGCTCGCTCGCTGGTTGATGACCAACCCGCGCATCCTCATCCTCGACGAGCCGACCCGCGGCATCGATGTCGGCGCCAAGGCCGAGATCTATCGGCTCATTGCCTACCTCGCCAGTGAAGGCATGGCGGTGATCATGATTTCTTCGGAGTTGCCGGAAGTGCTGGGCATGAGCGACCGCGTCATGGTCATGCACGAAGGCGACCTGATGGGCACCCTCGACCGCAGCGAAGCCACCCAGGAACGCGTCATGCAACTGGCGTCGGGCCTGTCCTGATGCCAGTCGTTCGGATCAATAACGTCGGGCAATAATCCCGTGGCGAGGGCGCTTGCTCCCGCTGGGGGCCCGTAGGAGCTGGCGAAGCCTGCGATCTTTTGATCTTTGATCTTTGATCTTTGACCTTTGATCTTTCGCTTGAGATCCGAGTGCCCTTGGAAAGATCGCAGCCTCGTTTCACTCGGCAGCTCCTACGCAGCTCCGACGCAGTTCCGACGCAGCTCCTACGGCGCAACCCAGGGGGGGCAAGCTCCCTCGCTACAGATAAAAAGGTAAATGGTTATGAACGCGATACTGGAAAACAAACCCGCGGCCGCACCGGCCAGGACGCGTCGGCGGTTGCCGACGGAACTGAGCATTTTCCTGGTGCTGATCGGCATCGGCCTGGTGTTCGAGCTGTTCGGCTGGATCATGCGTGACCAGAGCTTCCTGATGAACTCCCAGCGCCTGGTGCTGATGATCCTGCAGGTGTCGATCATCGGCCTGCTGGCCATCGGCGTGACCCAGGTGATCATTACCACCGGCATCGACCTGTCATCGGGCTCGGTGCTGGCACTGTCGGCGATGATCGCCGCCAGCCTGGCCCAGACCTCGGATTTCGCCCGGGCGGTGTTTCCTTCCCTGACCGACCTGCCCGTGTGGATCCCGGTGGTGGCGGGGCTCGGCGTGGGGCTGCTGGCGGGAGCGATCAACGGCAGCATTATCGCCGTGACCGGCATCCCGCCGTTCATTGCCACCCTCGGCATGATGGTCTCGGCCCGTGGCCTGGCGCGCTACTACACCGAAGGCCAGCCGGTGAGCATGTTGTCCGATTCGTACACGGCCATCGGCCATGGCGCGATGCCGGTGATCATATTCCTGGTGGTGGCGGTGATCTTCCACATTGCCCTGCGCTACACCAAGTACGGCAAGTACACCTACGCCATTGGCGGCAACATGCAGGCGGCGCGAACGTCGGGCATCAACGTCAAGCGTCACCTGGTGATTGTCTACAGCATCGCCGGGCTGCTGGCGGGGTTGGCCGGCGTGGTCGCCTCGGCGCGGGCGGCGACCGGGCAGGCGGGCATGGGCATGTCGTATGAGCTGGACGCGATTGCCGCGGCGGTGATCGGCGGCACCAGCCTGGCCGGTGGGGTGGGGCGCATCACCGGGACGGTGATTGGCGCGTTGATCCTTGGAGTCATGGCCAGCGGCTTCACGTTCGTCGGCGTCGATGCGTACATCCAGGACATCATCAAGGGCTTGATCATTGTGGTCGCGGTGGTGATCGATCAGTATCGCAACAAGCGCAAGCTCAAGCGCTAGGCTTTGTACGAAAAGTGCCTGCGCGACGATCATGCTGCGTTGAAAACAGGCTCGGAATGCTCATTGACAACCAGTCAAGTCGAACGCGACCCCGGCCGTTCCTCGCCTGTTTTCGCCTTGCCTGATCGCCGCTCGGCGACTTTTCATACAAACCCTAACGGTTTTTATGTGACAAAGCGCCACGCCTGACCCGCGTGGCGCTGCCATTTGTCTTCTTGATAAAGCCATTACAGCGAATTTCTTGTTATAAACGCACTCCGACGACCGGCGGAAGCCCGTTAAACGGCATTTGAAGCGCTTGTCGGACATTTTCCCCATGTTTTCTGTTGCTGAGGCCACAACTCGGCCTTAGACTGCCGCCCCTCGTAAATTGAGTGCCGGGTGGCGCTTGGAATAGACGGCGCCTTTCCGATGAGCGTGGCCGCTTGATGCGGGACGCTCCATAATTCGCCTTAATGCACGTTTTTTTATAGAGAAATCAATGACAAAGGAAAAGTTGCTGGCCATGCCGGCGGATGACTACATGAATGCCGAGCAACTGGCTTACTTCACCAAGCTGTTGCAGAACATGAAAGTCGAAACCCACGAGCGCATCGAACAGAACCGAATCGCCATTGAAAGCCTGGACAGCCCGGCCGACCCGGCGGACGCTGCTTCCGTAGAAGAAGAGCGCACCTGGCTGGTCAACGCCATCGATCGCGACCAACGCATGCTGCCGCAACTGGAGCAGGCCCTGGACCGCATCAACGATGAAAGCTTCGGCTGGTGCGATGACAGCGGCGAGCCCATCGGCCTCAAGCGCCTGCTGATCAGCCCGACCACCAAATATTGCATCGAAGCTCAAGAACGCCACGAGCAGATCGACAAGCACCAACGTCAGGCCTGATCCCCGTTTCTGGAAAAGATCGCAGCCCTTCATCCGAAGCTGCGATCTTTTTGCTTTCTGATCTTCACGCTTCTTGATCTGTAGCCGAAAACACGACTAATGGACCATGGATAATGGCTCGGTAGTGGCGTTTAATGCTGGCATAACAACGAGAAATGTGGGTGACGAAAAATGGCGACAGACGGATCTCTGGCGGCGACAGCGTCGGCCTCGGTGCCTGTGGCGCGCGGTACGGCGCGCTGGCTTGCGCCGACGTTGCAAAGCCTGGCGCTGGTTGTGTTGCTGTGCGGCGTGACGTTGGGCGGGTGGCCTTTGTACCTGGGCCTGCCCATGGCGATGCTCATTGTCTGGTTGCCACGTCTGCGCTCGCGCCTGGCCAATGTGCCGGCACAAGTGGCAAGCGACAGCCTGGCCGAGCTGACCCGCGACCTTTCCTATACCACCAGCCATAACGCACTGTCCGCGGCGGGCGTGGCCTATTCCGTCAAGCAGTTGGCCGGCAAGGTCCAGTCGCAACTGGGTGCCGCCGCGCAGATCGTCAGCAATGCCGAATCGATGATCGCCACCGAACAGGCCACCTCGCAGCTCAGTCAACAGGCCTTGGGGGCGGCCAGCGAGGCTCATCGCAGCAGCGTGGCCGGGCGCAGCGAGCTGGTGGAATCCATCAGTCGCATGCATCAGCTCAGCCAGCGCGCCAATGAAAGTCGTGAACTGATCGAAGCGCTGAGCGTGCGCAGCGACGAAATCCAGCGCGTGAGCCTGGTCATCCAGTCGATTGCCAGCCAGACCAATCTGCTCGCCCTCAACGCGGCCATCGAGGCCGCGCGGGCCGGTGAACATGGTCGTGGCTTCGCGGTGGTGGCCGATGAGGTGCGCGGTCTGGCCGGGCGCACCGCCGCGGCGACCGGCGAGGTCGGCGTGATGGTGGCGGACATCCAGCAGCGCACCGCGCAAGTCGTCGAGCAGATCCGTCAGTTGGCCGGCGACCTGGACAGCGGCGTGCAGCAAGTCGAGCACACGGGCCAGCATCTGGAAAATATCGCTCGCCTGGCGGCCGGCGTCGAAACCCAGGTCAGCGCCATCGCCCAAGGCACCGACACCAATCGCGAGCAACTCGACAGCCTGTTCCATGCCATCGAGCAAATGCGCGGTGACCTGGCCATCAGCGACCAGCAGACCCAGCGCCTGGCCGAAGCGGCCGTGCAGATGGAGGGCCAGGCCGAAACCATCAGCGAGCGCCTGGCCGAGGTGGGCCTGGACGATTATCACCAACGGGTTTATGACTTGGCCCGGGAAGGGGCCAGCCGGATTGCCGCGCAATTCGAGGCGGACATCGACCAGGGCCGCATCAGCCTGGACGATCTGTTCGACCGAAACTACCAAGCCATCCCCAACACCCATCCGGCCAAGTTCCAGACGCGTTTCGACCGCTACACCGACCAGGTGCTGCCGGCGATCCAGGAACCGTTGCTGGCGCGACATGAAGGACTGGTGTTTGCAATTGCCTGCACCCAGCAAGGCTACGTGCCGACCCACAACAACGCGTTCTGCCAGCCGCTGACGGGCGATCCTCAGGTGGACACGCTGAGCAACCGCACCAAGCGCAAGTTCTCCGACCGCACCGGAATTCGCTGTGGCAGTCACCAGCAGCCGGTGTTGCTGCAAACCTACACCCGGGACACCGGTGAGCTGATGCATGACCTGTCGGTGCCGATCATGCTCAAGGGGCGTCATTGGGGTGGGTTGCGGTTGGGCTATAAGCCGGAGAAGGCGCGCTGAGTCTCGACGCAACCTAGGCGATGAGCAAGCCCTTGTGGCGAGGGAGCTTGCTCCCGCTCGGCTGCGCCTTGTCGGAGCAGCGCAGGAGCTGCGTTGGAGCTGCGCAGGAGCTGTGTAGGAGCTGTGTAGGAGCTGCCGAGTGCAACGAGGCTGCGATCTTTACCCAACCACCTTAAATCTCAAGCGAAAGATCAAAAGATCAAAAGATCGCAGGCTGCGCCAGCTCCTACAGGCCAAGCTCCCGCGCGCGCCTGTAGGAGCTGCCGAGTGCAACGAGGCTGCGATCTTTACCCAACCACCTTAATCTCAAGCGAAAGATCAAAAGATCAAAAGATCGCAGGCTGCGCCAGCTCCTACAGGCCAAGCTCCCGCGCGCGCCTGTAGGAGCTGCCGAGTGAAACGAGGCTGCGATCTTTACCCAACCACCTTAATCTCAAGCGAAAGATCAAAAGATCAAAAGATCGCAGGCTGCGCCAGCTCCTACAGGCCAAGCTCCCGCGCGCGCCTGTAGGAGCTGCCGAGTGCAACGAGGCTGCGATCTTTCCCAGGCGCCTGAATTTCAAGCGACAGATCAACATCAAAAGATCGCAGGCTTCGCCAGCTCCTACAGAGCCGAGCGGGAGCAAGCTCCCTCGCCACAAGAGCAATTCTGCCGGTCTTCAGGCTTATTTCCCGTCGTGCAGACGCACGTTCAACTGGTCCACCAATACCGCCTCTTCGCCGTCTGCAAGCAGCCACTCCCGAAGCAGATCTTGCTGTTGACTCGACCAGAAAGGCGCATCGACCAACTTGGTATTCGGGTCCAGCGGGTGCGCCATGATGAAATCGTCGATGGCTTTGCCGTCCGAAGGCAGGCCGAGTTGGTCGAACAGGGTTTTGAGCTCGTGGGATGGTTGTTCCATTTTGTAGGACTCCTCTGGACTGCCGCCGTCATGGCGCCTCGGTTGCTTCCTTCTATCTGAGGCAAGCAGTCGTCAGGAGTTCGATCGGTTTCAAGCTTTCAGCGCACCTTCGTCGATGGCGCGCTTGAGGGCCTTCGCCGCTTCCCTGGCTGCCTGGGCGGCAACTTCCGGAGTCTTGAACCAGCGATCCTTTTCCACCTGGTGACAGGTGATGGCGGTCAACGGTGGTTTGGCGCGCATGACAATCACCGCCTGGAATTCGCCTTCGACCTCTCTGGCCTCGCCCCGAATAAAAAAATCACCGATATCAAGTTCCGTCACGTCGCGCTTCCCTTCTGCCTATGCGAAGACCGCCAATGAGCGGCGGTCTTTTTTGGGCAGCCAGTATGGCAGCAGTTGTCGTGGCACGGCTGAGTTAAGTCATGGACGGTTCATAAATGAGCTCAAGCGCGTCGTTCGAGGCTTCTGGCCAGATGGCAGGCTTCGTTGTGATCGGCGCGGAAACCTCTTACACGTCCAGTCGATGTTTCTTCGATGTGAAAAAAACACCTGCCGGCCAGGACAACCCTGTAACGCGGCTGGACCAACGCAATGGGCGGGTAATCGCCATCGTCAGCGGTCCCACGGGCTTGGGCAATACTGGGGGTGACAGGGCGGATCAGGGTAGTGAAGGTTGCCATGCGAATTCCTTTTCTATGGTTTACCGACGAATTGCCGGTTATTTCGAGTAGTCTGCGCGCCATCGGCTGCTCTAGAATCGACTACACCGTGGGGGCGGCTGTGCTATCTAAAGCAATTTTTTTTGGCCTCGATGTCAGAAAAAAGCTTTTTTAAGTGAGAAATTTCCCTAAAGTTAGTAGTCCCACCTTTTCCGATGGCCAGAGTGGTGTTTTCCTTCAGCCTCTGGTGACCGCCGGGAAAGGCAGCGAGAGCGACAATCCTTTAGTCTTCTCTCGCCCCGGGCCTGGGCACGCCGTTCACTTCGAATTCAACTTCCGGTCATTGCGACCATACGGGTTCTCGTGGTCCATCCTTCGCGGGTGGCCGTATAAAGATGGGGATGTTTCCTTGGCAGTAAGTAATCTCGACATGCATGCGTTATTTGTACTGGGTGATCTACGGGCAAAGCTGGTCAAGCTGTTCCAGTCACGTTTTGTCTACATCACCGAACAGACCGCCGAAGGCATCTATGTTGCCGAAATCGATACCGAGTCGGCGTTGGTGGTGGATGACAAGCCGCGGCTCGAGCTCAAGGTTGGTGATCATTTCCGCGCGGCAGTATTGCCCAGTCGCGAGGGTGGCAAATTTGAAATCAGGTTTCGCGAAATCAAGTTGACCGTCTATGGCCTTGGCGATTATGCGTTCGTCACGACTGCCGATGGCCATGCCATTCTCTTCAAGGAAGGGCACAGCGTGGTGACCGTATTTGCGGCCAATGAACAGTTGCAGGAAGGTTTGACCAAGACCTTGAAAGCGGTCACCGCCAAGGCGGCCAAATGGCGCAAAGGTGAACTTGTGACATTCAAGGCCAGCGAATAACAAGTGGCCGTTGATTGGCAGAAATGACGCATCGGGTTGATGGGCCTTCGCTCTTTCCCTTTCCCTAACAGTTTTAAAGGCTCTTGCTGGAACCTTGGCTACAGTCAATTGACTGAACTATTCAGAGGCTTGCGTCCGGTTCGCCAGTCTGTTCGGTTTATTGCTGTGTTCGGCATGAGGTATCAAGCATGAAACGAGTTCGACAGTGGTTGGCTGCCTGGGCCACCCTCGCTGTGTTGGTTTCACCCCTTCCGACGTCTGCTGCATCGGCGCCGATCCATTTCGCCGACCTGAACTGGGAAAGCGGCAGCCTGATCACCGATATCCTGCGAATCATTGTTGAAAAAGGCTACGGTCTATCGACCGACACGCTACCGGGGACGACCATCACTCTGGAAACCGCCCTGGCCAACAACGACATCCAAGTGATCGGTGAAGAATGGGCCGGTCGCAGTCCGGTGTGGGTCAAGGCCGAGGCCGAGGGCAAAGTGATTGCCCTGGGCGATACCGTCAAAGGCGCGACCGAAGGCTGGTGGGTGCCGGAATACGTCATCAAGGGCGATCCGGCCAAGGGCATCAAGCCCCTGGCGGCGGACTTGCGCAGCGTCGAGGACCTGGCGCGCTATAAGCACGTATTCAAGGACCCGGAAAGTCCCGACAAGGGCCGCTTTCTCAACAGCCCCATCGGCTGGACGTCCGAGGTGGTCAATAAGCAGAAGCTCAAGGCCTACGGCCTTTCCGACAGCTACGTGAATTTCCGCAGCGGTTCCGGCGCCGCGCTCGACGCGGAAATCACCTCTTCGATCCGCCGTGGCAAGCCCATCCTGTTTTACTACTGGTCCCCCACGCCGTTGCTCGGGCGATTCAAGCTGGTGCAACTGCAAGAACCGCCGTTTGATGCCGAGGCCTGGAAAACCCTGACCGATGCCGATAACCCCAATCCGAAACCGACCCGGTCCCTGGCGTCGAAGCTGTCGATTGGCGTGTCCGCGCCGTTCCAGCAGCAACACCCGGACATCGCCGAGTTTTTCAGCAAGGTCGACCTGCCCATCGAGCCGCTGAACAAGGCCCTGGCCGACATGAGCGAGAAGCGCACGCCGTCCCGCGAAGCCGCCGAGGCGTTCCTCAAGGCCCATCCCCAGGTCTGGCAGGCCTGGGTGCCCAAGGAAGTCGCCGACAAGGTTTCCGCCGGGCTGTAGCGAGCTCCTGCGCCAGTCCGTTGAACAGTTGATCCTGGGCAAGTCGTCATTCGCTGGAAACGGGCAATCTTTGCCGGTCCGGCGAAATGCCAAATTCGAGCTAGGCTTTGTACGAAAAGTCGCCGAGCGGCGATCAGGCAAGGCGAAAAAAGGCGAGGAACGGTCGGGGTCGCGTTCGACTTGACTGGTTGTCAATGAGTATTCCGAGCCTGTTTTCAACGCAGCATGATCGTCGCGCAGGCACTTGTCGTATAAAGCCTAGGATGAATGTTCAATCTTATTCAGGAGGCTGGCGAATGACGCTTTTATTGGCTCGGTCGCTGGTCGCAGTGTTTGCGACCATCAGCTTGATTCATTTGTATTGGGCGCTGGGGGGCCGTTGGGCGACTTCGGCGGTCGTGCCGCAGGTTCCGGTGAAGCAGGGCGGCACGCTGCAACCGGCTTTCAACCCATCGGGTTGGCTGACGCTGTTGGTGGCCCTCGCGCTGCTGATGATTGCGGTGCTGGTGTGCCTGCGGGTCGGCCTGATCGCGCCTCCGGTCACTCACCGGGCGTTGCAGTGGTTGATCAGTGCGATTGCCTTGCTGATGTTCGCCCGCGCCATCGGCGAGTCGAACCTGGTGGGCTTCTTCAAGGAGGTCAAGGACTCGACGTTCGCCCGGCTCGATACCTGGGTCTATTCGCCGTTGTGTGTCGTGTTGGGGGCAGGGTTGCTGGCGGTGGCGTGGGCTTGAGCGCTTGCCAGTCCCGTGGCAAAGGAGCTTGCTCCCGCTGGGCCTGTAGGAGCTGTGTAGGAGCTGCCGAGTGCAACGAGGCTGCGATCTTGTCCCAGACAATTGAGTCGAGAGCGAAAGATCAAGATCAAGATCAAGATCAAAAGATCGCAGGCTTCGCCAGCTCCTACAGGCCCGGCGGGAGCAAGCTACCTCGCCACAATGGTGCCTGGCCGAAGCTTCTCCTAATCTTCGGGGCCGGTCCTCGGACTGCTCACCTCCGCCGGCACATCATCCCCGGCCATGCGCTTGCGAAACAACGCCGCCCGGGCCAGCAGCAGGGTGGTGACCGGTACGGTGATGGACAGCAGGATCGGTATCAGCCAGGCGTGCAGCACCGGCCCGGACTTGAGCGCCGAAAAGTAGATGATCGAGGCCAGCGCCACGCACCAGGTGCCCAGTGTCGAAGCCAGCGCAGGCGGGTGCATGCGCTGGAAATAGTCCTTCAAACGCACCAGTCCGATGGCGCCGACCAGGGCGAGCAGGCTGCCGGACACCAGCAGGATCGCCACCGGGATTTGCACCCACATCGACAATTCCCCGGTCATTCGATCACCTCCCCACGCAACAGGAACTTGGCCAGCGCGAAGGAGCCGACGAAGCCGAACAGGGCGATCAACAACGCCGCCTCGAAATAGGTATCGCTGGCATAACGAATCCCCAGCACCAGCATCATCAGCATCGCGATGATGTACAGATAGTCCAGGGCCAGGACCCGATCCTGTGCCGAAGGGCCCTTGAACAGGCGCACCAGGGTCAGGACCATGGTCAGCGAGAACAGGAACAGGCTCAGCAGGATCGCGTTGGACAGCAGCGGGCTCATTCGAAAATCTCCATCAACGGGCGCTCATAGGTGGCCTTGAAGTGCGCGATGAACGCCGCCTCGTCGTCCAGATCGAACACGTGCATCAGCAAGAGGCTGCGATCGAGCGCCAACTCCGACCAGACCGTCCCGGGAATTACCGTGGCGATCATCGCGAGCGCCGCCAGGCCGTTGGCGTCGTGCAGGTCCAGCGGCACCTTGATGAACCGTGAGCGAGGCGGGTGGCGTCCTGCGTTGAGTACGCCCCAGGCAACTGCCAGGTTGGAAGCCAGTACGTCGCGGCCTACCAGCAGGAACAGCCGCAGCATGACCCATGGTCGACGGATACGGATGGGGCGCGGTCGCAGTGGGCGCATCATCAACGGCGCGAGGAAACCCAGTGTCGCGCCCAGCAACAGATGGCCGGCGCTGAGGGACAGGTTCAGCAACAGCCAGAGCAACCACAATGCGAGGGACAGCCAGGGGGCGGGAAACAGGCGCTTCATGGCTGCACCGCCTGCAATTCCGTGCTGGCTTGCGGGCTGGGGACGGCACGGGTAGCCAGCACCGCCATGACATAATGTTCAGGCGCGTTCAACGCATCGGCGGCGGATTGGGTGTAGCGCAGCAACGGCTCGGCCTTGAAACTCAACACGATGCCCAGGCCCAGCAGCGCGATGATCGGTACGCATTCGAAAGGTCGCAGCAGTGGCGAAGGCCGCTCTTGCGGCGTCCAGAAGCGCTGGATGCCCAAGCGCGAGAAAGCGATCAGCGAAGCAAGCCCGGACAGAATCAGCAACGCCAGCAGGCCCCAAGCCTGATTGGACACCGGCACATCACCGCTCGCCCCAAGCCCTTCGGGATTGAGCAGCGCGCTGAGCAGGCTCAGTTTGCCGATAAAACCCGACAGTGGCGGCATGCCGATAATCAGTAGCGCGCAGGCGATGAAGCTCAGGCCGAGGAAAGCCATGGTCCAGGGAATCACCTGGCCGACCACGGCTTTCTGCTCGTCATCGAGGTTGCTGCCCTTGGGTGGCTGCAGCGACTCGAGCGGTCGCGGAAGGCTATCGAGGTCGTCTTCAAGCGCCAAGTCATTGGCCGAGCGCGATCGCTCGATCAACTCGGCCAGCAGGAACATTGCGCACAGCGCCAGGGTCGAGCTCACCAGATAGAACAGCGCCGCGCCCACCAGGTTGGGTTGGGCGAAGCCGATGGCCGACAAGAGGATGCCGGCCGAGACCAGGATGCTCAGGCTGGCCATGCGCTCCAGGCGCTGGGCCGCGAGAATCGCAATCGCGGCGCAGGTGATCGTCGCCATGCCGCCGTAGACCAGCCAGTCGGCGCCAAAATACGCCGAGGCGCCGGCCTGCCCGGAAAACATCAAGGTCCACAGGCGCAGAATCGTATAGACACCGACCTTGGTCATGATCGCAAACAGCGCCGCCACCGGTGCACTGGCCGCGCTGTAGGCCGGCACCAGCCAGAAATTCAGCGGCCACATGCCGGCCTTGGCCAGGAACGCCACGGCCAGGATCGCCGCGCCGGCGTGCAACAGGCCGCGGTCGGCTTCCGGCACCAGCGGGATTTTCAGGGCCAGGTCAGCCATGTTCAACGTGCCGGTAACGCCGTAGATCAGGGCCGCGCCAATCAGGAACAGCGACGAAGCCAGCAGATTGATGGAGATGTAATGCAGGCCCGACGAGACCCGCGCCCGGCCCGAGCCATGCAGCATCAGGCCATAGGATGCCGCCAGCAGCACCTCGAAGAACACGAACAGGTTGAACAGGTCCGCGGTCAGGAACGCCCCGTACAGGCCCATCAATTGAATCTGGAACAGCGCGTGAAAACTCGCCCCGGCCCGGTCCCAGCGGGCCATGGCGAACAGCAGGGCGCAGGCGCCGATGATGCCGGTCAGCACCAGCATCAGGGCTGAGAGACGATCGACCACCAGCACGATGCCGAACGGCGCCTGCCAGTTACCCGGCAGGTAGACGCCGATGGAGGCGGGCAAGGGCTGGTCCTGGGTCCAGGCCAGCAACAGCACGGCGATGCCCAGGCCCAGCAGGGTAGAGAACAGATTAATCCGCGCCTTGAGCGGACGGTGTTTCTCGCCGAGCATCAGCATCAACGCGGCGGTCAGCAACGGAAGCAGGATGGGCGCGGCGATCAAGTGAGGCGTCAACGTCATTCCCTGGGCTCCCGACCGTCCACGTGGTCGGTGCCGGTCAGCCCACGGGACGCGAGCAGGACCACGAGGAACAGCGCGGTCATGGCGAAGCTGATCACGATGGCGGTCAGCACCAGCGCCTGGGGCAGCGGATCGGTGTAGTGCAGCAGGTCCTGGGGCACGCCGTCCTTGATGATCGGCTCCTTGCCGATGAACAGGCTGCCCATGCTGAAAATGAACAGGTTGACGCCGTAGGACAACAGGCACAGGCCCATCACCACCTGGAACGTCCGTGGGCGCAGCACCAGCCAGACACCGGAGGCGGCCAGCACGCCAATTGCAATCGCGATGACTTCTTCCATCAGGCGTTGGCTCCTTTGAGGGGGGCTACGGGCCTGGCGTGCAGGCCCGGTTTATGGGCTCGCACCGATTGGTGGGCCAGGGCGGTGAGAATCAACAGTGTGGAACCGACCACGACGGCATAGACGCCGATGTCGAAGAACAGCGCGCTCGCCAAGTGAATATCACCCAGCAACGGCAGTTCGAAATGCCAGGTGTGAGTGGTCAGGAACGGATAACCCACCGCCATCGCCCCCAGGCCCGTGGCAGTGGCGAAAAACAGCCCGGTGCCCATCCAGCGCAGCGGTCGCAGGCTCATCTGGGCCTCGACCCATTGGGTGCCGGCAACCATGTATTGCAGGATGAACGCCACCGACATCACCAGGCCGGCGACGAAGCCTCCGCCGGGTTGGTTGTGGCCACGCATGAACAGGTAGAACGACACGACCAGGGCAATCGGCAGCAGCAGGCGCACCAGCACCGACGGCACCATCATGAAGCCCAGCGCGGTGTCGCTGGCGTGGCGTGGGTTGACCAGGTCGGTGACCACGTCCGGCGCCAGCAGGCGCTGTTGCGCCGGCAGCTGCATACTTTCCTTGGGCGGCCGGAAACGCCGCAGCAGGGCGAACACCGCCAGGGCCACCGCCACCAGCACGGTGATTTCCCCGAGCGTGTCGAAGCCACGGAAGTCCACCAGCATGACATTGACCACGTTGCTGCCGCCGCCTTCGGGCAGGGCCCGGCTCAGGTAGAACGATGAAATGTCGTTGGGCGTCTGGCGCGTCAGCATCGCATAGGACAACAGCGCCATGCCGCCACCCACCGCGACGGACAGCAACAAGTCCCGCAGGCGCCGGACGCGCGCGCGGCGTTCGCTGTTGGGCAGGGGAGATACCTCTTCGATTCGCCGTGGCAGCCAGCGCAGCCCCAAAAGGATCAGTACCGTGGTGACCACTTCCACCACCAACTGGGTCAACGCCAGGTCAGGGGCCGAGAACCAGACGAAGGTCACGCACGTCATCAAGCCGCAGACACTCACCATCGTCAGCGCCGCGAGACGGTGATACTTGGCCTGCCAGGCGGCACCCAAGGCGCAGCCAATCGCCAGCACCCACAGCACGACGAACACCACGGAGCCGGGGATCTTCGGTCGATCACCCCAGACCAGCGCGCTGTTCATCATCGGAATCAGCCCGGCCAGTACCGCTGCCAATACCAACCAGAACAACTGGGCTTGCAGGCGCCGCGTGCTGATCTTGCGTTCCAGCCGCCGACCCTGACGCATCATCAGCACCAGGCAGCGCTCGAACAAGCGCTTGCCGCTGAGACGACCGATCAACGGCGGATGCTTGATGTGGCCTTGCTTGAACTGTTTGCGCAGCAGCAGGTACAGGGCGATACCACCCGACATCGCCACCAGGCTCATGATCATCGGTGCGTTCAGGCCATGCCAGATCGCCAGGCTGTACTCGGGCAGCGGGCCGCCCACCACCGGCAGCGCGGCGGCGGCCAGCAACGAGCCCACCACCTGGGCGGGAAAGATGCCCACCAGCAGGCAGGTGAACACCAGCAGTTCCACTGGTGCGCGCATCCAGCGCGGCGGTTCGTGGGGTATCAGGGGCAGGTCGCTGGCGGTCGGACCGAAGAACACATCCACGGTGAAACGCAGGGAATAGGCGACGCTGAACGTGCCGGCGATGGTGGCGATGATCGGCAGCGCCAGCTCGACCCAGGCCGTGGCGGAGATAAACACGGTCTCGGCGAAGAACATCTCCTTGGACAGGAAGCCATTGAGCAGCGGCACCCCGGCCATGGCCGCGCTGGCGACCATCGCCAGGGTGGCGGTGAACGGGATCAACCGCACCAGGCCGCTGAGCCTGCGTATGTCCCGGGTGCCACTCTCATGGTCGATGATGCCGGCGGCCATGAACAGCGAGGCCTTGAACGTGGCGTGGTTGAGGATATGAAACACTGCCGCCACCGCCGCCAGCGGACTGTTGAGGCCCAGCAGCAAGGTGATCAGCCCGAGGTGGCTGATGGTCGAATAGGCGAGGAGGCCCTTGAGGTCGTTCTGGAACATCGCGCAATAAGCGCCCAGCACCAGCGTGCACGCTCCGGCCCCGCCGACGATGTAGAACCATTCTTCACTGCCCGACAGCGATGGCCATAACCGCGCGAGCAGAAAGACACCGGCCTTGACCATGGTCGCCGAGTGCAGGTACGCCGACACGGGCGTGGGCGCGGCCATGGCGTGGGGCAGCCAGAAATGGAAAGGAAACTGGGCGCTCTTGCTCAGGGCGCCGATCAGGATCAGCGGCAGCAGGACGGGGTAGAGGGCATGGTCACGAATCAGGTTGCCGGCGGCCAGGACCTTGTCCAGGTCATAGCTGCCCACCACATGGCCGAGCAGCATCACCCCTGCCAACAGGCACAACCCGCCGGCGCCGGTCACCATCAACGCCATGTAGGCGCCGCGTCGAGCGTCGGCGCGGTGATGCCAATAGCCGATCAGCAAGAACGAAAACAGGCTGGTCAGCTCCCAGAAAAACACGATCTGGATCAGGTTGCCGGAAATCACCAGGCCGAGCATGGCGCCCATGAACGCCAGGAAAAACGCGAAGAAACGCGGCACCGGATCGTCCGGTGACATGTAATAGCGAGCGTACAACGACACCAGCGTGCCGATGCCCAGCACCAACAGCGAAAACAGCCAGGCGAAGCCGTCCAGGCGCAGCACGAAATCCAGGCCCAGGCTGGGCAGCCAGTCATAGTGCTCGCGAATCACGCCGCCGTCGGCGATCTGCGGGTACCACAAGGCCACCTGAACCGTACCGACCAGGGCCACGAGGCCGGCCAGCAGGGATTCGGCGTTACGGGCGTTATGCGGCAACAGCGCCGCGACACAGCTGCCGATGAAGGGCAAAAGCAATAGAACTATCAGTGACATAGGTTTCTATTCGGCAAAGGTTGTTGGGGATCATACGTGGCGTATTCCCGATCACCAACCGCGAGGGTGTCGCAGAATCCTACAAGGTAGACGGATTTTTCCTGTTTAGGTTTGTTTCGGTCAGTGGCGGGCTGCGGGGATTGGTCACGGATATCGAAGCGCTCTTAGCTCAAAAACAGAATCCAGGTGCGGTACTTATGTACCGCACCTGAACATCGCTCCATCGCCATGCTGCGCCATACAGAAAAGGAGATCTGTATGGCACAGCAAACACTTAACGATGGATCAGATGGAACAGTAGTCATCAGCCCTGGGCCAACGGCTTCAGGTGGCGGTTTCCAGATTGGAAGCGGCGGCTTTTCAGGCGGGTTTGGTGGCTCGGGCAGCAGGCGCAGCAGACGACGGCGTAAAGCCAGGGCGAGAGCCAGATACGAGCAGCTGAAGGCTCAGCGAGAAGCCCAGGCAAAGGTAGACGCGGAAAAGGCCCAGGCTGCGGCCACGGCCCAGGAGCAAGCGCGCGCCCAGGCACGTCAACAAGCGCTGGCGACTATGGTGCAACGCCACACCAGCACCCGGGCTGAGGTGGATCGGAGCTTCGCGGGCAAAAAGCAACAACTCGACGCGTCCCTTCAAAAGGAAATTTCCGCCGCAAAACGGCCGCCCGTCTCGAACTCGACCGAACGCTGGCAGCTTTACCTCATCACCAAGGAGAAAAGCGAAATCGACGGGCTGATCGCCCGTAAGACCACGGAACTCAAGGCAAAAAATAGCGCCGCCCGCGTTTTCGACGGACAGGATCCACTTACCCGTTCGGCGAACGACTATCGAGCGCGACTGGACCAGTTCGGCCCAGCGCTCGACGCCGGCCACCGACTCTGGGAACAGGCTTACACCGCAGCCCAAGAGGCGCGACTGCTGTCCGAGCAGATCAAGGCCCTGAGCGAAAAATCCAACGCGCTGTCCCGGCACCATGCCGAACTGACGGTGGTTTGGCGTGAGCGGGAAGCCGTCTGGGAGCGCCAGCGTCAATACGCCGAACAACGGGCAGCGCGTATTCGCTTCAAACAGCAGGTTGATGAAAACCTCCGGCTAGAAAGGCTCAGGCAAGTCCATACCGTGAGTGTGCCCGCCGCTTCGTTGACAGCAGGCGGGATGGTGTTGAGCCAGGGGACCGTGTTTGTGCCTCGACAAGACACGGCGGTATTGGACAAGGCTGTCCAGTCGGCCGTGGAAATGCTCGGTGAGTTAAAGAGCATTGCCTTGAAGGGGCCAGGTTTATTTATCGCACTGGCGACACACACCACCCCTCTGGGCAACGGAGAGCTTACCGTCGAGCAACGTCGGCGACTGTTTCAAGGCGTTGGCGTACCGGCCCAGGCACTGGGTCTGGCAGACGAGCAGAGGCTGAGGTCAGTTGCCGATGCAGGTGGCTCGATGCTAATGCCGCACCGGCTCAAACCTGAAACCGTATCCGAAGGCACCACGATCCACGTCGCCAATACCGGCGGGGCAATCAGCGCTCAGGTTCCGGTCATCAATGCAGTCCTGGACCCTCTGACCGGCCTCTATAACGCCGAAGTTCCTGGCGTTGTACCCCGGCAACTCCAGTTCGCCACTGACGCGGTCCCACACACCGCCCCGACAAGCCCGCCAGTGCTGATGCTCATGGCGCCACAAGTCGAGACCCTTCCGGCGAACGCGGACCTGCGCATTCAAGACTGCATCGTCTGCGTGCCTGGGTTGCCGCCGACCTATTTCTCCTTCGATTTGCCACCCCTGGGCTCGGGCATCGTCGCGGGCGCCGGCAAGCCGGCTGCCAATGATTGGTGGAGCACGGCCAGCCAGCCCCAGGGCGCGGCCATTCCCGAGCAAGTCGGCCAGCAGATGCGGGCGCAGACGATAAAGTCCTTCAGTGCCTTCGACCAGGCACTGTGGCGCACCCTCGCCGAGCACCCAGCGCTGTCGGTGTCGGGCAACGCAGATGAAATCAACCAAAAACGCATCGAACGAGGTTTTGCGCCCTACGCGCCGAAAAGCACGTGGGTAGGCCAGCGTCGTGAATTCGAACTGCGTTACCAGGAACGGGTCGAGCTGGGCGAAAACCCGTTCAACCTCGACCGCATCAGCATCACCACCCCAAACAGCCTGCTGGGCAGGCCGGGCATCGTACCGGCCGTCATCCCCTGGCCCGCGCCTCCCATCGGCAAAGGGACCCGGACACCTCTGGTACCACCGGGCATCGAACAGCTTGGCCCGACCACCTCACCGATCACACCGCCACTCTCGTCGGTATATCCCGGCAATCCTGTCATCCCGGTCCTACCGGAAAACGAGACGTTTCCGGCTGTTGATCCGGGGCAAACCGGTGCCAATATGCCGGGGTATCCGGCGGACATGGAACTGCCTTCGCCGGGGTTGGTGTTTGTCGGCCCTCCAGTGGAACCGTTGGAGGTAGGGCCGTATAACGAACTCAGTGGTCGAAGCAGAGGGGATGGGTTGGATATTGATCACATACCGTCTAGGAAGGCGTTGAGGGCCTATATAGATCTGAACCATGAAGGTATGAACACCTCCGAAATTCGGGACGCCATCCGAAGGGCGCCGTGTATTGCTATTCCTTCGAGTGTTCATCAGAAATTCAGTGAGACATATGGTGGGCGCAACAGTGTTGAGAAAAGCATGAACGACGCTTCAGATCTGGAGGCGGCGGTGAACAGTAATTTGACAGCACTTAAGCTGGGGCTTATTGAGTCTGGAGCGTCAGAGTCAGATATAGATGCCGCCCTGAAATCGTTGCATGAACTGCATAAAAAACAAGGATGGTATTGATGAGAGTTGCTGAACTTGAAGTGCTTATTGAACGTATGGGAAGTCAGCATGAGGTATTGGTAAGCGAGGGCATACTGCCCGATCAATCGTTGACCGAAATGTTTGAAGGAGATGATCGACTTGGGCTTGAGACGGAGCCGGGTATAGAGATGGAGTTCTGGCGGGAGACGAGGAGGCTCGAGACGCTTTTCGTTACCCTCATACGAACTACACCTTCGACGAAGGAGTATAAAGGCGAGCTCCCTGCTCTCTATATGGCACAAATGACGCAGTCTGATGTTCATGTCATTTTCGGGAAGCCGATGGCATCGAGAGGCCCAACCAAAATGCCAGTTCCGATAGGGATGACGGGGGGGTGGGATTCGTACCCATTGGACCCAGAACGGTATCCGGGTAAAAAGGTTATTTTTCAATACACCCAGGATATGAGAGTGAAGACCTTGGTCTTCACTTTGATAGATAAAGGGCACCTTTGATCAGGTGATGAGTGCGTTGCATCACTTTTTCCGCAGCGCTTAAATCTTCAGGAAAAAATTTAGGCTGTAACGAATCTGAGTTTTTACAAACCCGGCTTCGAACCGAATAGATCAAGCCCCGTGTACGCCCCTGCTCGACCAATCGAGCAGGTGCGTTACCGAGCATGCATGTTCAAACAAGGAAAAACCATAGATGGAACTTAAACCCAAACTCCAGGATTACACTGAAACCGAGTTTCAGGCGTTCGTAGGAAAAATCTGGAATGTCGACGTGGGCAAAGAAGAGCATGACCGACTCATCAACCATTTCGATCGAATTGTCGGGCACCCCAAAGGCGCGGACCTGCTGTTTTACCCCGAGGACACCGGCTATACGAACGCCCCGGACATGATTATCCACTTCATAAAACAGTGGCATTTCAAAAAGAACGTTATTCCCTTCAAGGGTGGGGTACTGCCTGCCCCGGCCAAGCCCGCGCCTCGCTTGAGCATGGCGCAACACGCGACGGCAAGGGCCAAGCGCGAGCTTGCCAATGCACAGCGGTTGGCCTCGGACATCACCGCCGCAGACCAGACGGTTGAAAAAGCCTTTACCCAGCTGGAGCTTGCGACCCGGCAACGACAAAACCAACCCGAGGCAGAGCTGACACTGGATGCACTCAAGCAGGGGATGCGGCAATTGGAGCAGGCACAACACGAAGTGGTCATGGCCGTTAGCACGTTCGAGCGGCATAAAATGCGTGTCGAGTTCGCCTTGAGTGGCGCCCAGCGTGATCTCACCTATAACAAAGCCGACCAGGCGCTCTGGCAAGCGAATGCACGGCAGGCCACTGCCAATCATGGCCGCTATCTTGCGCGTTTGTCCTCGATCGCCCAGCGCCATGCCGTTCTTCATGCCGCCGCTGAAGCGGTACTGGAGCGTTCCTCGCAGCGACTGATGCGGTTACGCGGGCAGGACAACGGCTCGGTGTTGTTTCGCATGTCAGCTATCCAGGATATGGGGCGTCCGAACCTGCTGCTAAGCGACGCGCCGCCGCTAAGAACCAGTCAGCGGGTGGACTTGCAGAAATCCATTCGTTCAGCCGTCGCCGAGTTCAATTGGTTGATGACGCATCCAGAGCAGGGCCACGCCGGGCAATATGCCGAGGTCCTGAGTTTTGATTTTGTCAGTCGAACCAAAGAGGTGCGTTTTGGCCTGTGTGTGGCGCTGGCCGAGATCTTTGCAATCGAACAGGACTGGCAAGCCCTTGCCGCACAGCAGGGCGAGGTGGCGTTGCCGTTGCGAATGAGCACCGCCACCGTCGCGGCAAAACCCGGCAGCCACTTCAGGGGCCTGAAAGAAATACGTGAGCTTCTTCAGATCTACATCACGCCTGCCACGGGTGTGTTGCCGTCCAAGGTGCGCGTGAGGCTGGCGGTTTGGGATGAAACTGGACGGGCTTTTCGCTTCACCACGGACGGCCCGCACGCCCGAGTGATTGAATGGACCCGTGCGGAGAGCTTGGCGCCGCCGGTTGCGTCCGAGCAAAGTCGACTCGATTCTGCCGGTCTTATTCACTCTTCACCGGTGCCGACATTGGCATCCTTTGATTTCATCGAAGACGTTCGATTCGATGATTATGTCGTGGTGTTTCCTCAGGATTCGGGATTGGAACCGCTCTATGTCGCGTTCAACGACCGCCGAAGCGCGTGATTGAAAGCGCTTGGGTAATGCCAGTCAGGAGATAGCACGCCATACAGATAACCCGTGGCGAGGGAGCTTGCTCCCGTTGGGCCTGTGTGAGCTGCCGAAGGCTCGGGCCGCGTTCGGACGATCTTTTGATCTTTCGCTTGGGATTCAAGTGTCTGGGGAAAGATCGCAGCCTCGTTGCACTCGTCAGCTCCTACACCGGTTCAAACGCCCCCGGCCTCACTGCTCCCGCTCAAGCACCTCATCCACCTCGACAACCGCTTTGTTCCGAGTCTTCAGCTCACTGACAATCACCGCCGCCACGATCAGCGCCGCGCCGAACAATGCAACAGCCGGCAGCCGCTCGCCAGCCAGGCGCCCGGCAATGCCGGCCCACACCGGTTCGCCGGCATAGATCAACGTGGCGCGGGTCGGCGAGACGCTTTTTTGCGCCCAGTTCATCGCCACCTGGATCGCTGCGCTGGCGGCGCCCAGGCCGACGGCGCTGACCAGCAGCAACATGGAAAAATCCGGGATCTTTTCCTGGGTCGGCACCACCATCAGGAAGGCCAGCACCGCCGTGCTCGCCAGTTGCACCACGGTCACCCGGCGCACATCGACCTGGCCGGCATAGGCGCTGATCAGGATGATTTCGGCGGCAATCGCAATAGCGCTGATCAGCGTGGCGATTTCACCGGGGCTGAAGTTCAGCGAGGCCCCGGCCGGGCCCGACACCAGCATCAGCCCGGTGAACGCCAGCATGATGCCGATGCTTGGCATCAGTCCGGGCCGGCGGCCCAGCACCAGCCATTGCAGTAACGGCACGAACGGCACGTAAAGTGCTGTGATGAACGCCGACTGGCTGCTGGGGATGGTTTGCAGGCCAACGGTCTGCAGGCCATAGCCGAGCATGATCGCCATGCCAATGAAACATCCAGCCTTGAGTTCGAACAGCGTCAGGTCCCGCAGGTGCCGCCAAGAGAACAACGCGACAAACGCGGCCGCCGCGGCGAAGCGCAGGCCGACGAAAAACATCGGGCCGCTGACGGTCATGGCGCGCTGCACCAACAGGAAAGTCCCGCCCCAGATCATGGTAATCAGCACCAGCACGCATTCGGCCTTGCTGAACCTTGAGAAACGGGAGGAAGCTTGCGGGGAATTCACCGATGCCATGACCTTGCGCGCCACTTGAGGCGGACGCACAATGCGCCCGAAGTTGGGCAGTATAATGCGCAACCCAGCCATGTGAGCAATATAGTGCACAAAGAATCCGGTCAGCGGGCCTCCGTCCTGCAACACGTCAGCCAGAATGTCCGTCGTCTGCGGCATGCCGCCGAGCTCAGCCAGACGGCGCTGGCCGAGCGGTCGGGGGTCAGCCGGCGAATGCTGGTGGCCATCGAGGCTGGCGAAAAGAACGTCAGCCTGACGACCCTGGACCGGGTCGCCGAAGCCCTTGATGTCGCCTTCAGCGATTTGATCCAGGCCCCCGAAGCCCGCGACCCGAGCCGCATCAACGAGCTGGTCTGGGCCGGTGTGATCCCAGGCAGCAAAGCTGTGTTGCTCGCCAAGGCCACCGCCAGCCGTGAGGTAGAACTCTGGGAATGGCGGCTGGAGCCAGGCGAGCATTACCATTCCGAGTGCGACGCAGATGGATGGAGCGAACAACTTTATGTATTCGAAGGCTGCCTGACGTTGCTGCTGGGCAGCGAAGAGCGCCGCATAGGCGTCGGTGAGTTCTTCATGTTCGCCAGCAACCAGCCCCATGCCTATCGCAACGATGGCTCGGTGGCGGCGAGATTCGTACGCAACGTGGTGATTTGATGCCTGGGGAGAGCGGTATGGACACAGCGCTGGAGCAACAGGGCAGCGGCCTCATCCGCGAAGTCGATATCCTGATCATCGGTGGCGGCCTGAGCGGTGCCATGCTGGCCGCGCAGTTACTGCGCCTGCCGGGCCGGCGCGAGGTGCTGATTGTCGAGCCGCGTAGCGAGTTGGGCCGGGGCGAGGCCTACAGTGCCGTGGAACTGGGCCATACCTTGAATGGAAACGGGGCCCGCATGAGCGTCGACCCGGACAACGCCGACGATTTGACCCAATGGCTCACCGCGTTCATCGCGGCCGGCGGCTGGCCCGAGTCGGATCAGCAACACGTGCCGATCAGCGAGCTGTTCCCGCCCCGAGGAATGTTTGGCCTCTACGTACAGCAACGCCTGGCCGAAGCGCGCGAATCGGGCGCACAGAACGGTTCGACCGCCGAGCATGTGCGGGGGGAAGCCGTGGACCTGCGGCTTGTCGACGGTGGCGTGATGGTGACGCTCGGCGACGGCCAGGTCTTGCGTGGCCGTTTCGCTGTGCTGGCCACCGGCATGTTCCCGGCGGCGCGCACCCCGCAGACCGAATCCAGCGGCTTGAACGCCGCAGCCCTCGATCCCTGGGACGTGGCCGCCATGCGCCAGCTCGATCCGCAGTCCACGGTGCTGATCATCGGCTCGGGGCTGACCATGGTCGATGCCGTGGTGTCCCTGGAACAGGCCGGGCATCGCGGGCCGATCGAAGTGTTTTCCCGCCATGGCCTGCTACCCCATGTACGCCGCCAGCCACCGGCCTGGGTGGATTTCCTCGCCGAAGATCCCAGCCTGCGTTCGCCCCGCCAGTTGATGCGCGCCCTGCGGGAACAATGCCGTCAGGCCCAAGCCCAGGGCATCGATTGGCAGGCGCCGCTGGACACGGTGCGCGCCCATATCGGGCGTTTATGGAACCAGGCCAGCGATGTGCAGCGCCGGCAGTTCGTGCGGCATGTGCGGCCGTGGTGGGAAAGCCATCACCATCGCTCGCCGCCGTTGAGCGCGGAACTGGTGGCGCGCCTGCATGGGGAAGGGCGGTTGCGGATTCAGGCGGCGTCGTACAAGGGGCTTGTATCGTCTGGCGAAGGATCGGTGGCGGTCAACATTCGCCGACGGGGCGAGGCTGGACTGGAAGTGGTACAGGGCGCCGCGTTGATCAACTCCAGCGGCATTGAGTATGACTGGCGTCGCGTTGCGCGACCGTTGCCGCAGCAGTTGTTGGCGCGAGGTTTGGTCCAGCCCGGCCCGCTAGCGTTGGGCATCGCCGCCCGTCCCGACGGCGCAGTGTTGGACGCCCAAGGCAACCCTGCCGAGCGCCTGTTCGCCATGGGCCCGCCACTGCGGGGGATGTGGTGGGAAAGTACCGCTGTGACTGATGTGGCGAGCCAGGCCAAGGCGTTGGCGGGACGGTTGGCTGAGCTAAAAGCTCAAGACTGAGCACCGTGGCGAGGGAGCTTGCTCCCGCTGGGCTCTGTAGGAGCTGGCGAAGCCTGCGATCTTTTGATCTTGATCTTGATCTTTAGATTCAAGGTGTCTTTGGAAAAGATCGCAGCCTCGTTGCACTCGGCAGCTCCTACACAGCTCCTACACAGTTTCTACAGAAGAGCTCCTACACAGCTCCTGCTCAGGGGGAGCCGGTTTCATCATTTCTGCACTGCCACCCAACGCTCCTCACGCGCCGCTACGCGAATCGCCGCCGCCAGCCGCTCCACTTCCCAGGCCTCTTCGAAGTCCGTCCCGCTGGCGCCTTTGCCGGCCAGCGCCATGATCAATTCCTGCACCTCCAAGGTCTTCAACTCGTTGTACCCCAACTGGTGCCCGGCGGCTGGGCTGAAGGCGGCGTAGCCGGGCAAATCCGGGCCGGCCAGCAGTCGCTGGAAACCCGCCTGGCCGGCGCGGCACACGCGCAGTTCGTTCAGCCGCTCCTGATCGAACGCCAGGGTGCCGAGGGTGCCGCTGATCTCGAAACTCAGGTGGTTCTTGTAGCCGTGCTTGAGCCAACTGCTGCTCACCGTGCCCCGGGCGCCGCTGGCGAAACGCAACAGTGCGTGGACCTGATCATCCACCGCGATCGCGCGTTGTTCGGTATTGCCGACGCTGGCAGGGCGTTGGTTGTGAACGGTCTGGCTGTCGGCGCACACCGCCTCGACATCGCCCAACAGATGCCGGGCCATGGCCAGCAAATGGCTGCCCAGGTCCGCCAGCGCGCCACCGGCATGCTCGGCCTCGCAACGCCACGACCAGGGTGAGGTCGGGTCGGCCATGAAGTCTTCACTGAATTCGCCCTGGAAACTGACAATGCGCCCCAGCTCCCCACGATGGATCATTTCCCGCGCCAGCTGGATGATCGGGTTGTGCTGGTAGTTGTAGCCGACCCGTGTCACCACGCCCGCAGCCTTGGCCGCCTGGCGCATCTGCTCGGCCTGCTCCAGTGAGACCGCAAGAGGCTTTTCGCAATACACCGGTTTGCCCGCCGCCAGCGCGGCCATGGCCATCGGGAAATGCAAATGGTTGGGTGTCGTGATGGCGACCACGTGAACCTTCGGGTCATCAATCAACCGTTGCCAATCGCTGTGGGCCGTTTCGAACCCCCAGCTCTGGGCGCACTGGCGGGCACGCTGGGGATCGGCGTCGGCCAGGGCGGCCAATGTCAGGTTCAGGGGAAGGTCGAACACCGCTTTGGCATTGTGGAATGCCAAGGCATGGGCGCGGCCCATGAAGCCGGTGCCAATCAGACCGATGCCGAGTTCACGCATGAGAAGAGCCCTTTGAGTTTTTATTGTCAGAAGGGCTCTTTATGGAATAAATATTCGCTAATTGCAAATAGTAGAATAAATATTCATTTTGGCGATCACTGAAGATCCCCCTGCGGGAGCGAGCTTGCTCGCGATAGCGCTGTATCAGTCACACAAGTATTGGCTGACCCACCGCTATCGCGAGCAAGCTCGCTCCCACAGGGGCACTCTCAGGTCTGCCATGCGCCTGCTGTCAGGACAGGAACCCACCATCCACATTCAGCGCCACGCCTGTGGTGTAGCTCGACGCATCACTGGCCAGGTACAACACCGCGCCGGCCATTTCGCTCGGGTCGGCCACGCGCTTGAGGGGGATCTGCGCCAGGGCGGTTTTCAGGATGGCGTCGTTCTTCACCAGCGCCGAGGCGAACTTGGTGTCGGTCAGGCCCGGCAACAGGGCGTTGCACCGGATACCGAACTGCGCGCATTCCTTGGCGAAGACCTTGGTCATGTTGATCACCGCCGCCTTGGTCACCGAATAAATGCCCTGGAAGATCCCCGGCGAGATGCCGTTGATCGACGCCACGTTGATGATGCTGCCGCCGCCGTTTTCGCGCATCAGCTTGCCGGCTTCCACCGACATGAAGAAGTAGCCGCGGATGTTCACGTCCACGGTTTTCTGGAACGCACCGAGATCGGTGTCCAGCACGTTGCAGAACTGCGGGTTGGTAGCCGCGTTGTTCACCAGGATGTCCAGGCGCCCGAACTGTTCGCGGATGCCGGCGAACACCTGGCTGATCTGCTCCATCTCGCCGATGTGGCAGGCAATGGCGGTGGCCTTGCCGCCAGCGGCGATAATCGCGTCGGCGACGTGCTGGCAACCGTCGAGCTTGCGGCTGGACACGATCACATGGGCGCCTTGCTGGGCCAGCAGTTTGGCGATGGCTTCGCCGATGCCACGGCTGGCGCCGGAAACGAAGGCGATTTTACCGTCGAGGTCGAACAACTGGGTCTTGGACATGCTGTTTCCTTGTTATAGGTGCGCTCAGAGCGTGGATTTGCTGATGACCTGCAGGCTCATCTGCTCCAGCAGTTTGTTCATCTGAACGAACTGCGCGAAGCGTTTGTCCTGGGTCTGGCCATGGAAGAAGCGGTAGTAGATCTGCTGGACAATACCGGCCAGGCGGAACAGTCCGTAGGTGTAGTAGAAGTCGAAGTTGTCGATACGGATCCCGGCGCGCTCGGCGTAGTAGTCGACGAATTCGCGGCGGGTCAGCATGCCCGGCGCGTGGCTTGGCTGACGGCGCATCAGTTGCACCGGTGCCGGGTCGTTGGCCTCGATCCAGTAGGCCAGGCTGTTACCCAGGTCCATCAGCGGATCGCCGAGGGTGGTCAGTTCCCAATCCAGCACACCGATGATCTGCATCGGGTTGTCCGGGTCGAGGATCACGTTGTCGAAGCGGTAGTCGTTGTGGACGATGCTCGACGTCGGATGATCGGCGGGCATCTTGTCGTTGAGCCAGGCCTTGACCGTCTCCCACTTGGGCGCATCGGGGGTCAAGGCTTTTTCGTAGCGCTCGCTCCAGCCACGGATCTGCCGCGCCACGTAACCTTCGGGCTTGCCCAGGTCGGCGAGGCCGCAAGCGTTGTAGTCGACGCGGTGCAGCTCGACGAGCCGGTCAATGAAACTCTTGCACAGTGCTTCGGTGCGGGCGGCGTCGAAGCCCAGTTCCGGCGGCAGCTCGGCGCGCAGGATGATGCCCTTGACCCGTTCCATCACGTAGAACTCGGCACCCATCACCGACTCCTCGGTGCAGTGCACGTAGGCTTTCGGGCAGTACGGGAAACCTTCGCGCAGTTGATTGAGGATGCGGAACTCACGGCCCATGTCGTGGGCCGATTTGGCCTTGTGGCCGAACGGTGGCCGGCGCAGGACGAACTCCTGTTCGGGGTATTCCAGCAGGTACGTCAGGTTCGACGCACCACCGGGAAACTGGCTGATCACCGGCGTACCGGTCAAGCCAGGAATGTGGGCCTTGAGGTACGGGTCGATCAGGTTGGCATCGAGTTCTTCACCGTCGCGCACGTGGGTGGACTGATCAGTCACTGCCATGCTTATCCCTTCTGCTTATTTTGGAGGCCATCGATCATTGGCTAATCTAATGGCGTGCGACAGCCGTCACAAGCACGCCGGGGTGTTATAGGTTAGCGTGTTGCTAGGTGATCAGCGGATTTGATGAGCCGTGGTGCTGCGTGGCCTATCGGTCGACGCAAGCCTGTGCGTCGGGCATCTCCACCGGTGTTAGCACCGGTTTGCCGGAAAAGAACGCGTTCAGGTTATCGCCGACCAGTTCCACCATGGCGCGTGTCGCTTCCGGCGACAGCCCGGCCACGTGGGGTGTCAGCACGACGTTGGGCAAATGCTTGAGGGCGTCGGGTACTTCGGGCTCATGGTCGAATACGTCCAGCGCAGCCCCGGCAATTCGCCGATGTTCAAGGGCGCTGATCAGGTCGGCGGTGGCGACCACGCTGCCCCGGGCGATATTCACCAGGAAGCCGTTGGGCCCCAGGGCATCGAGGGCCTGTTTGTTGATCAGTTGCCGGGTATCCAGGCCGCCAGGCGTCGCAACGATCAAGAAATCGGAAACCCGGGCCAGTTCCGTGGGCGTGGCGCAGAAGCTGTAGGGCACGTCGGTGCGCACGCGGCGATTGTGGTAGCTGACGTTCATGTCGAAACCGAGGGCGGCCCGCTTGGCAATCGCCATGCCCACGGCGCCGAGTCCCAGCACGCCCAGGTGCTTGCCGGCGAGGGAAGGGCGCGTGCTTCGCGGCCATTCCCCCCGGCGCAGGGCTGCATCGGATCGAGGCACATCGCGCACCAATGCCAGCAACAACGCCATGGCATGGTCGGCCACCGACGAGGCGTTGACCCCGGCCCCGTTGGTGACGACGATGCCTCGGTCGCTGGCGGCTTGCAGGTCCACTTGTTCATAACCGGCGCCGATCACGCAGATGATCTTGAGGTTGGGCAGGGCCGCCATTTCTTCAGCCGTCAAACCCAGCGGGCCACGGGTCAACACCGCGCTGAATCGGTCGCCGTGTTCGAAGATCGCTGCCTTGCGTTCGGCGGGCGTGGGCGCCAACTCCAGGTGATAGCCCTGGCGCTCGAGGATCGGCAGGTATTCGTTGACGGTTTCAACCAGTACCAGAACGGTTGCGGTCATGCTGGGCTCCTGTGGGCGGTGTTTCGATCATTACGTATTCAACCTGATTGTAGGAGTCGAAAGGAGAGGTAGCCTGGGCTTTTTAGGGTCATTTTTGGATCCGGTTCAATCCTTGTGGGCGTGAGTCAAAAAATCTGCTCCGCAAAACCACTCCTCAGCTAAGTCTTTGCTTCTGCTCGCTAATCCCGGACAATCGCGCCCCTGTTTCGGCCAGGGCGCTGCCTGTCGGGGTTTTCCGACTCGTCCCGGCCGGGTGCATGTGACCGGAAAGCGGAGATCCGACCGGATGAATGATCAGGCCAACAGCGTCGAAGAGCGCTTTGAAACGACAGCCCCAGCCACCCTCAGCCAATGGAGTCGCCACGATACGACGTGGATGTTGGGCCTGTTTGGAACCGCCATTGGCGCTGGCACGCTGTTTTTACCGATCAATGCTGGCCTGGGGGGCTTCTGGCCGCTGCTGGTCCTGGCAGTGCTGGCATTCCCGATGACGTTCTATGCGCACCGGGGCCTGACCCGTTTCGTGCTGTCCGGTCGCGACGGGGCGGACATCACCGAGGTGGTGGAGGAGCATTTCGGTATCAAGGCTGGCGCGCTGATCACGCTTCTGTACTTCTTCGCCATCTTCCCGATCCTGCTGATCTACAGCGTGGCGCTGACCAATACGGTCGGCAGTTTCCTGGAACACCAGCTGCACGTGCAGCCCCCTCCCCGGGCGGTGTTGTCGCTGATGCTCATCCTCGGCCTGTTGGCAGTGGTGCGCTGTGGCGAGCAGGCGATCGTCAAGGCCATGAGCCTGATGGTCTATCCGTTCATCGTGGCGCTGCTGTTCCTCGCGGTGTTCCTGGTGCCTCACTGGAACGGCGGGATCCTGACCACCGCGTCGACGCTGCCGGAGCCTTCGGCGTTGCTGCATACCTTGTGGCTGGCGATTCCGGTGATGGTGTTTTCGTTCAACCATTCGCCGATCATCTCGGCATTCGCGGTGGACCAGAAACGGCGCTACGGCAACAATGCCGAAGAGCGCAGCTCACAAATCCTGTCGCGTGCCCATGTGCTGATGGTGGTGATGGTGCTGTTCTTCGTGTTCAGTTGCGTGCTGACCCTGTCCCCGGCACAGCTGGCCGAGGCCAAGGCGCAGAACCTGTCGATCCTGTCGTACCTGGCCAACCATTTCAGCAACCCGACCATCGCCTTTGCCGCGCCGCTGATCGCATTTGTCGCCATCTCCAAGTCGTTCCTGGGGCACTACATCGGCGCCAGTGAAGGCCTCAAGGGCCTGATCGTCAAGAGCGGCCGCCGCCCAGCCCCCAAGACCCTCGATCGCCTGACTGCGGCGTTCATGCTGGTGGTGTGCTGGGTCGTCGCCACGCTCAACCCGAGCATCCTGGGCATGATCGAAACCCTGGGCGGTCCGGTGATCGCGGCGATCCTGTTCCTGATGCCGATGTACGCCATCCGCAAAGTGCCAGCCATGGCCCGCTATCGCGGCCAGGCGTCGAATGTCTTTGTGGTCGCGGTGGGCTTGGTGGCGATTACGGCGTTGGTCTATTCCCTCTTGACGTAGGCCTTTCCTGTGGGAGCGAGCTTGCTCGCGAAGGCGTTGTCACAGTCGATGAAGATGTTGGACGGGCCGGCCTCTTCGCGAGCAAGCTCGCTCCCACAGGTTTTGCGGTGTATATGAATTTTGTGTTCGCTGAAAATCCAATGTGGGAGCGAGCTTGCTCGCGAAGGCGGTGGCTCAGCGTGCATCAAAAATAGACAGGCATAAAAAAACGCCGCCCCTCGCGAGAAGGGCGGCGTTTTTAGTTGGGCGTCTTAAGCGTTAGGCTTGGACGACCGGGATGTTGGCGTTCGCAGCCGCCTCACGGAACTCGGCGATCTGGTCGAAGCTCAGGTAGCGGTATACGTCCGCTGCCATGCTGTCGATCTTGCCGGCGTATTCCATGTACTCCTCGACGGTCGGCAGGCGACCCAGGATGGACGCTACGGATGCCAATTCGGCCGAAGCCAGGTAGACATTCGCGCCATCGCCCAGACGGTTCGGGAAGTTACGGGTGGAGGTCGAGACCACGGTGGAGTTCGGCTCGACGCGTGCCTGGTTACCCATGCACAGCGAGCAGCCTGGCATTTCCATCCGTGCACCGGCCTTGCCGTAGATGCCGTAGTAGCCTTCTTCGGTGAGCTGGTGAGCGTCCATCTTGGTCGGTGGCGACAGCCACAGACGGGTTGGCAGCTGGCCCTTGACCTGATCCAGCAGTTTACCGGCGGCGCGGAAGTGACCGATGTTGGTCATACACGAGCCGATGAACACTTCGTCGATCTTCTCGCCAGCAACGCTGGACAGCAGACGGGCATCGTCCGGATCGTTCGGCGCGCAAAGCACAGGCTCGCTGATGTCGGCCAGGTCGATCTCGATGACTTCGGCGTATTCGGCGTCGGCATCGGCTTCCATCAGTTGCGGGTTGGCGATCCAGGCTTCCATCGCTTGGGCGCGACGTTCCAGGGTACGTGCATCGCCGTAGCCTTCGCCGATCATCCAGCGCAGCAGGGTGATGTTGGACTGCAGGTACTCGGTGATCGACTCTTTGGACAGCTTGATGGTGCAACCGGCAGCCGAACGTTCGGCCGAGGCGTCGGACAGTTCGAACGCCTGTTCCAGGGTCAAGCCTTCCAGGCCTTCGATTTCCAGGATTCGGCCGGAGAAGGCGTTTTTCTTGCCTTTCTTCTCGACGGTCAACAGACCGTTCTGGATCGCGAAGTACGGAATGGCATGAACCAGGTCACGCAGGGTGATGCCAGGTTTCATCTTGCCTTTGAAGCGCACCAGGATCGATTCCGGCATGTCCAGCGGCATGACGCCGGTGGCAGCGGCAAACGCGACCAGGCCGGAACCGGCCGGGAACGAGATGCCCATCGGGAAACGGGTGTGCGAGTCGCCGCCGGTGCCCACGGTGTCTGGCAGCAACATGCGGTTCAGCCACGAGTGGATGATGCCGTCGCCCGGACGCAGGGAAACGCCGCCGCGGGTCATGATGAAGTCAGGCAGGGTGTGGTGGGTGGTCACGTCGATCGGCTTTGGATAAGCCGCGGTGTGGCAGAAGGACTGCATCACCAGGTCAGCCGAGAAGCCCAGGCACGCCAGGTCTTTCAGTTCGTCACGGGTCATAGGACCGGTGGTGTCCTGGGAACCTACGGTGGTCATTTTCGGTTCGCAGTAGGTGCCAGGACGAACGCCTTGGCCTTCCGCCAGGCCGCAAGCCTTGCCGACCATCTTCTGCGCCAGGGTGAAACCCTTGGTGCTTTCGGCTGGCGCTTCAGGCTTCTTGAACAGGTCGAACGGTGGCAGGCCCAGTTCGGCGCGAGCCTTCTCGGTCAGGCCACGGCCGATGATCAGCGGAATACGGCCGCCGGCGCGGACTTCGTCCAACAACACCGGGGTCTTCATTTCGAAGGTGGTGATGACTTCGTCGGTACCGTGCTTGCAGACCTTGCCGGCATGCGGGTACAGGTCGATCACGTCGCCCATGTTCATGTTCGACACGTCGAACTCGATCGGCAATGCGCCGGCATCTTCCATGGTGTTGTAGAAGATCGGGGCGATCTTGCTGCCGAAGCAGAAACCGCCAGCGCGCTTGTTCGGTACGTAAGGGATGTCGTCGCCGAAGAACCACAGCACCGAGTTGGTGGCCGATTTACGCGAGGAACCGGTACCGACCACGTCACCGACGTAGGCGATCGGGAAGCCTTGGCCGCGCATTTCTTCGATCTGCTTCATCGGGCCGGTCTTGCCTTGCTCGTCCGGAACGATGCCGTCACGGGCCATTTTCAACATGGCGAGGGCGTGCAGCGGGATGTCAGGACGCGACCAGGCGTCCGGGGCAGGGGACAGGTCGTCGGTGTTGGTTTCGCCGGTGACCTTGAAGACGCGCAGGCTGATCTTGTCGGCCAGCACCGGGCGCTTCTTGAACCACTCGCCGTCAGCCCAGGATTGCAGCACGGCCTTGGCGTGGACGTTACCGTTCTTGGCTTTCTCAGCCACGTCGTGGAAGGCATCGAACATCAGCAGGGTGTGCTTGAGTTCTTCGGCGGCGACTGGCGCCAGCTCGGCGTCGTCCAGCAGTTCGACCAGGGTCACGATGTTGTAGCCGCCCTGCATGGTGCCGAGCAGTTCGACGGCGCGCTTCTTGTCCAGCAGAGGGGATTGGGCCTGGCCCTTGGCCAGGGCGGACAGGAAACCGGCCTTGACGTAGGCGGCTTCGTCGACTCCAGGCGGAACGCGATTGGTGATCAGGTCAACGAGGAAAGCTTCTTCGCCAGCCGGAGGATTCTTCAGCAGCTCGATCAGGCCTGCGGTTTGTTCGGCGTTAAGCGGCTGGGGAACGATACCCAGTGCTGCGCGCTCTTCGATATGTTTGCGGTAGGCTTCAAGCACAGTTATTACCCTCATCAGTGGTCCCAAATGGGTGTCCGGGACGCTCATCCAGAAACTCACGGCATTCATGCGCGCAGGGGGCTTTTTGAGCCGCCGCGCCAGGATGGCCGGAGTTCCTCACAGAAGCTGCTTTCAAAGTTTTACGCCTGCAGAACGGGAGCTGATGAGGGTTGGCGCTGGGCTTTCCCCGCTGGAAAGACCCTTCGCCAACACCGCTCTGAAGGAACGACTGTGCTCGTGACGCTTTGAAAACAGCTTCTAACGGACATTGGCGCCTTAAAAGGCTGGCTGATTCTACGGGAAAAAAAAATTAAAGGTAAGTTGGGCTTCCAGGTTTGAGGGGTGATCAATCTTAGACAAAGGGCTAACATGCCCGCCTGTCCTGTTTTTGCGTGTGCGTTGCCTTATGCCCAACCAGCTCATCAAGACGCCCTGCGTCGGCCTCTGTTCCACTGTCTACGGTGACCTGGTGTGCCGTGGCTGCAAGCGGTTCCACCATGAAGTGATTCACTGGAACGGCTACAACGAGGACGAGAAACGCGCGGTGTGGATGCGGCTCGAGCAACTGCTGGTGCAGGTGATGGTGGCGAAGCTGGAGGTTTTCGATCCGGCGCTGCTGCGCCAGCAACTGGAAGCGCGCAAGATCCGCTTCGTGCCGCACCAGTCTGAATATTGCTGGGCCTACCAGTTGATTGCCCGGGGTGCGCGGGTGATCAACAACCTGGAAGCCTACGGGATGGTGCTGCTGCCCGAATTCCGCGATTGGGAGCTGCCGGACCTGCGCGATGCCATTGATCGGGAATTTTTCCTGCTGTCCGAAGCGCATTACCAGCGCTACATCGCGCCGGGATTCCTGAAGGATGCGATCGGCGGCTGAAAAGATCGCAGCCTTCGGCAGCTCCTACAAGGACCGCGCCATACTGTAGGAGCTGGCGAAGCCTGCGATCTTTTGATCTTCAACCCTTGACCGCCAGTTCCACCAGGTGATCCTCGACCTCCTGCGGCTTGAGTACCAGCACGTCGCTTTCCAGCGCATCGAGCACGGCTTCGGCGGTATTGCCGATCAGCACCCCTGACAAACCGGAGCGCGCCACGGTGCCGATCACCGTGACCGCGGCCTGGAGCTTGTGGGCCATGTAGGGAATCAACACGTCCGCCGGGCCTTCCTGGATGTGCAGGTGCTGGTCGTCAATGTCGAATTCGGCCTGGAACGCCCGGCACTGTTCGCGATAACGGGCCTCGATGGTTTCCTTGAGCTGGAACGTCGGGTCGGCCGACGAGAGCATCGGTGACGGATGGGCGCTGATGACGTGCAGGTGCGCCTTGGCCAGGAGGGCGATGTCATAGCCATGGTCGATGATGGTCGAGTGCAGGTGGCGATGCTCGCCATCGGCATTGCCGACGTCGACAGCGGCGAGGATGACCCTGTCTTTCCAGGAACCGGTGGTCTTGACCAGCAGCACCGGGGTCGGGCAATGGCGCAGCAGTTTCCAGTCCGCCGGGGTCAGCAGGGCTTTTTTCAACGGGCTGTCGGGGAAATGCTGCTTGATGACCAGGCCACAGCCTTCGGCCTGTTGCACGTCGATGATGGTTTCGTGGAGGCTGTCGTTCCAGGCTTGCTCGGTGGTGACGCTGTAGCCGTCCGACAGCAGCGCGCTCTTGAGCACACTGAGCAGGCCCGCGTGGTCATGGTGCTTGTCGCACACCAGCAAGTGCAGGTGGGCTTGGGTCACTCCGGCGATCAGCTTGGCGCGCTTGAGCGCCAGGCTTTCCGAATGTTCGGGTTCGATGACCACCAGGATGCTGCGAATGGCTTGCATGATCGGCGTCTCCAGCAATAAAGAGGCATGGCGTTGCTCAACTATAGTTGCTGTGGATGGCCCGTCGACTTGATGCATATCAACGGCGGTGGCTGGTGGTCTGGAGGCAGGCCGGTATAATCGGCGCCCTTTGCTCGACTACCTTTTCCCGTGAGCCCCATGATCCTTCCCGAAATCCACGAATTCCTTGGCTGCCGCACGCCCGATGCCTGGGTCCAGGCGGCGCTGGCCGATCAGGAAACCTTGCTGATCGACCACAAGAACTGCGAGTTCAAGGCCGCCAGCACTGCCCTGAGCCTGATCGCCAAGTACCATTCCCATGTTGACTTGATCAATATGATGTCGCGCCTGGCCCGGGAAGAACTGGTGCATCACGAGCAGGTCATGCGCCTGATGAAAAAGCGCAAGGTCGGCCTGCGCCAGCTTTCCGCCGGGCGCTACGCCTCGGGGTTGCGCAAAGTGGTGCGCAGCCACGAGCCGGTGAAACTGGTGGATACCCTGGTGGTCGGCGCCTTCATCGAGGCCCGCAGTTGCGAGCGTTTCGAGGCGTTGGTGCCGCATCTGGATGAGGAGCTGGGCAAGTTCTATTTCGGTCTGCTGAAAAGCGAGGCCCGGCATTTCCAGGGCTACTTGAAGCTGGCCTATCAGTATGGCGACGCCAAGGACATCGCCCAGGTGATCGACAAGGTGCGTGAGGCCGAGCGGGAACTGATCGAGTCGCCGGATGTGGAGTTCCGGTTCCACAGCGGCGTGCCGGCCTAACGAGGCAAACCCAGGCGCTCATGCCATTGGGCAATCGATTCTTCGGGATACACCTCGAACTGCTGGTCGTCCTGATGCGCCTCGACCTCGACCCACGACGCCTTGGAGCCCAGCATCAGGTGGGTGTGTTCCGGCGGGATCGGCAACGGCGTGTCGATGGCCGAGGCAAAAGGATGTATCAGCTCCGGCCATTCCGGGCTGAACAGCCACAAACCCGACCCGCATAACGAGCAGAAGTGTCGTTCGGCGCTGCTGCGGTGGGCGCGTTTATCGCCCTCATCCTTCAGCCGCGCGTGATAGACCGTGATGTGTTTGCGGCCTTGCACCTTCAGGCTCTGCGCATCGCCCCCCAGGTTGATCGCAAAACCGCCGCCGCCCTGGGTCTTGCGGCAGATCGAGCAATAGCAGCGCTGATAAGGATAGGGATGATGGCTGTCCAGGCTGAACGACACGGCGCCGCAGTGGCAGGATCCTTCGAGGTGCATGGGGGAACCTCCGATTGGGGTTGGAAATGACTCAGTACAGCCTAGACGGCCGGTGTCTTGACCGTTGAATCGAAAGTGACCATGCGACCGCCTTCGCGAGCAAGCTCGCTCCCACAGGGATCTTCAGTGTCCACACATTGTATCTACACAGAAAATCCCCTGTGGGAGCGAGCTTGCTCGCGAAGGCGCCGGCACAGCCAGCATCACTTGGGAATCCGCCACAAATACCACGCCGCCACCGTCCGATAAGGGCTCCAGCCCAGGCCGATCTCGACCATCTGCTTGCGGCTGGGCTGTTGCGCCAATCCCTTTAGCCGCCGATATCCCTCGCGAACCCCAAAGTCATCCGCCGGCAGCACATCGGGTCGCTCCAGGCTGTAGATCAGCAACATCTCCACGGTCCAGCGCCCGACGCCGCGCAAGCTGACCAGGCGTTCGATCAGCGCTTCGTCGTCCATGTCTCGCGCCGTGGCGTAATCCGGGACGACGCCGTCCAGTGTGGCTTGGGCGATGCCTTGGATGGTTGTGATCTTGCTGGCGGAGAATCCGCAACCGCGCAGTTGCGCCACGTCTGTCGCCAGGATCTGCTCGGGGCGGGGAAACGCCTGCGCCGGGAACAACGCCTGGAGGCGACCGAGGATCGCATCGCCTGCCTTGGCGTGCAGTTGCTGGTAGGCGATCGCCCTGGCCAAGGCTTCATAGGGATCCCGGGCCGGCTTGGGCTGCAACAGGCAAGGGCCAATCGCCTCGACGTGCCGTCGCCAGTCTTCGTCGAGATTCGCCAGGAAAACACTGGCGTCGTGGTAGGGCACAGGCATGCGTCGTTTGTTCTCCGGGACGTTCAAAACGCCAGCGGCAGTGAAACCTGCACCTTGGCCTTTTCCAGCCGCAAGAGGAAAGCCTTGCGCGGCTGGCCGCCACCGTAGCCGGTCAGCGAGCCATCGGCGCCAATCACCCGGTGGCAGGGAATGACGATGGCCAGGCGATTCTGCCCGTTGGCCAGGCCCACGGCGCGGCTGGCGCCAGGGCTGCCCAGGACGGAGGCGATGGCGCCGTAGCTTCGGGTTTCACCGTAGGGGATCTTCTGCAGCTCGGCCCAGACCCGGACCGCAAAGACGCTGCCGGGCATGTGCAGGGGGACGTTGAACACCGTGAGTTTGCCGGCGAAATACTCCGCCAGTTCGGTTTCGATCTGTTGCAGATGAGCGTTGTGCCCCGGTGCGACTGTGTAGCCGTAGCGTTGCTGAAGTTCCTCCAGCTCCTTGGTCAGGGCCGGGCGGTCGAGGAATTCCAACAGCACCAGGCCACGGCGCTCGGCCATCGCCAGCATCGGCCCCAGCGGCGTGGTCAGGCGAGTGAACAACAAGGGTTCACTGAGACCGGCACGGCCGGGCGTGATATGAAAGGATTTCACGAAGGCATCGCGAAACCCGCTCAGCGATTCATAGCCGGAATCGAACGCTGCGTTGTCGATCGAAGCGCCGTCCTTGATGCCGCCCAAGGCAATGCCCAGGCGCCGGGTACGCAGGTAGGCATGGAAAGTCATGCCGAAATGCTGCTTGAACCAGCGGCGCAAAGTCAGCGGTTCGATGCCTTGTTCCAGTAGCAGGGCGTCGGTCCAGCGCAGGTCGGGTTCAGCGTCCACGGCCTTGAGCAGCGCCTGGATCCAGTCCGGCGCAATGGCGGCGGCGTCCAGCGGCTTGCAACGCAGGCAGGCTCGATAGCCGGCGGACATGGCTTCATCGGCGTGGGCGAAGAATTCTACGTTCTCCGGTTTCGGCTTGCGCGCGGTGCAACTGGGGCGACAGAAGATGCCGGTGGTCTTGACCGCAGTGAAAAACACCCCCTCGTAGGCGGTGTCTCGTTCGAGCATGGCGCGGACCATCTCGGCGTGGGGCGGGAGCAGCGAGTCATGTAGGTTCATGGGGCAGAGCATAGAACCGCGTGCGGGACGACTCCACCGAAAAATCGACAGTGAATTTTCCAGTCATTTGGTCGGACGATCACGAACAAAAATTGAACCTTCGAGTCTTAAGGGTTCACCCGCTGTTTTTGTCTTTCGGAGACATCATGTCCAAACATAAGAAAACCCTGATTGCCGTTGCTGTCTGTGCCTTGGCGTTCGGTGCCTCGGCATTGTTGCCTGCCGACCTGTCGCCAATCGGCTCGACCTACGCCGCAGGCGGTGGCAATGGGGGCGGGGGTGGTAACGGCGGCGGAAACGGTGGCGGCAATGGCGGCGGCCACGGTGGTGGCATGGGGGGCGGCATTGGCGGGGGCCAGGGCCATGACAAGTCGGGCGATTCCAGCGGTCATGGCAAGGGACTGGCCAGCGACCACACCGGCACCCGCACCCGTGATCACGGCCTGAGCGGCAAGCACACCGGCACCACCCGCACCGACCGTGCCAGCAAGTCTTCCGTGACCTCGGCCATTGCGAAGGATCGCGATACTCGCGGCTTGAGCAAGGCGTCGGCGATTTCCACGGCGACACCGGGTACGCACAACACCAAGGGCCTGACCAATGCGACCCGTTCTTCGATAAAGAACGACCGCTGATTGCGTGAATGAAGCCGCGATGCCTGTACAGGCATCGCGGCTTTTTTTCGTCTGTCGATCGGCCGTGGCGAAGGGTCAGTATTTCCAGAACACCGGCGTGAACAACACCAGCACCGTCAGGATTTCCAGGCGTCCCAGGAGCATGCCGATGGTCAGCAGCCATTTTGCCGAATCCGGCAAGGTCGAGAAGTTGCCGGCCGGCCCGATGATGTTGCCCAGGCCCGGGCCGACGTTACACACGGCGGTGGCTGCGCCGGTCAAGGCGGTCGTCCAGTCCAGGCCGATCAGTGCGAGGCCCAGGGCGATGGCGCCGATCGTGATGGTGAAGAAGAACGAAAAAGTCAGCAGCGAGCGAACGATTTCCTCGTCGATGGGGTGGTTGTTGTATTTCTTCTGGATCACCGCCCGGGGGTGGATCAGTTGCTTCAAACTGCCCATCAGCAGGACGTTGGCGACCTGAAAGCGAAAAATCTTCAGGCCCCCGGCCGTGGACCCTGAACAGCCGCCGACGAAGGTCAGGTAAAAGAACAGCAACAGGGCGAAACTGCCCCACAGCGTGTAGTCGCCCAACGCCACGCCCGTAGTGGTGACAACGGATGTGACGTTGACCGCCACGATACGGAACGCGTCCCACCACCCGTAGTCGCTGTTCAGGCTCAGCCAGGTACCGACCACGAGCCAGGTGACGACCAGGAACCCGACGAACCCCCTGACTTGCTGGTCCTTGAGCAAGGCGCGCCGGTGGCCTCGCAATGTCGCGACATACAGCGTAAAGGGCAGCGATCCGGCCATCATGACGATCACCGACACCCAATGAACCGCCGGTTGCGGCCAGTGTGCAAGTGACGCATCGGAGGTGGAGAAGCCGCCGGTGGAAATCAGCGACATCGCATGGTTGATCGCCTCGAAGGGCGTCATGCCGGCCAGCCACAGCGCCAGGGTCGAGAGGGCGGTCAAGCCGACGTAGATCCACAGGATGTAGTTGGCCGCGACGTGAGAGCGCGGCGTGACTTTCTCCGACCAGTCCGATGATTCGGTCTGGAACAGCCGCATGCCGCCGACCCGCAGCAATGGCAGCACCGCCACGGCCATGCCGATGAAACCGATCCCGCCGAGCCAGTGCAGCATCGAGCGCCAGATCAACAGGCCCGGAGACGCGGTATCCAGCCCGGTCAGGATGGTCGAGCCCGTGGTCGTGATGCCCGACATGGTCTCGAAGAAGGCATCGGTGTAGCTGATGTGCTGGATCAACACCATGGGCAGGGCGGCGAATGCACAGACGAACACCCAACTGGCGGTGGTCAGCAGGTACATTTCCCGAGGGCGCATATGGGCATGTTCCGGACGGCCACGGGCGACCAGTGCAATGCCGCAGACGAAGGTGATCAGGCTCGACCAGAGAAACGCCGACAAGTCGTCGTTGCGGTCGTAGAACATCAGCGTGAACAGCGGAATCGCCATGCTGATCGCGAGGGTGATCAGGAAAATACCAAGGATGAAACCGATGAGACGCAGAACCGCAATTGACATGAGAAACGCCTGATCCAATGAGCCGCACAGTATCGATTTTGGTGAATCGGCTACCGCGTAAAGTTTGCGTAAAAAAATGAGCGGTGGCGCTCGATGACAAGGCAGTTTTCTTCAATACCCCCGGAGCAGGCCCGTTTACCTTTGGGGCCTCTTTCCTGAACTGAAGAAGATTATGTGATGAGCTTGATATTTTCCATGGCAACCTTCGCACTGGTGGCTTCCATCACACCGGGGCCGGTCAACATCGTGGCCCTCAGCGCCGGGGCCCGCTATGGGTTTCGCGCCACCTTGCGCCATGTCGCCGGTGCGACCCTGGGGTTTGTCCTGCTGCTGGTCTTGATGGGGTTGGGGTTGCACGAGGTCTTGCAGCGCTGGCCGGGCCTCACGCGTGTGGTGCAACTGGCGGGCGTGGCATTCCTGTTGTACATGGCCTGGAAACTGGCGATGGACAACGGCGAGCTGGGGAGCCGGGACGAGGGGCGCGCGCCGTCGATGTTCCATGGCGCGCTGATGCAATGGCTCAACCCCAAGGCCTGGCTGGCCTGCGTCGCGGGGATGGGCGCTTTTGTGGCCGATGGCGAGGCATCGCTGGTGTGGCAGTTCGCGGCGATTTACCTGGTGATCTGTTACGTCTCGGTGGGGTGCTGGGCCTACGCTGGGAGTTTTTTGCGTGCCTGGCTGGGGAACCCCGCGACCATGCGCCTGTTCAATCGGGCGATGGCCGCGTTGTTGGTGGCGAGTGCGGTGTATCTGCTTTTGCCTTGAGCCAACCCGTCCTTGTGGTGGAGCTGCGTAGGAGTTGCGTAGGAGCTGCGTAGGAGCTGCCGAGTGCAACGAGGCTGCGATCTTGTCCCTGGCAATTGAATCGAGAGCGAAAGATCAAAAGATCAAAAGATCAAAAGATCAAAAGATCAAAAGATCAAAAGATCAAAAGATCAAAAGATCGCAGGCTTCGCCAGCTCCTACAGAGCCCAGCGGGAGCAAGCTCCCTCGCCACGGGGATGGGTAGCATCAGCCGCGATACTGCCCGGGCGTCGCCGCCAGGTGTTGCTTGAAGGCCCGCTGGAAATGCGCCTGGTCGGCAAACCCACTCTCCAGCGCCACGTCGGCGATCAACTTGCCCTCGCGCAATTGGCGACGGGCGAACTGGATTCGCCGGTTAATCAGGAAGGCATGGGGCGTCATGCCGTAGTGACGTTTGAACGCCCGGCTCAGATAGGATGGGGAAAGCTGGGCGAAGGCGCAGATGTCTTCAAGCTTGAGGGCTTCGGTGCAATGATCATGAATGAACTGCGCGGCCCGCATCAGCGCTGGATGACTGCCCCGATCCGGGCGTCCCGCCGGGTTGAGCCGATACTGCAGGTCAGTGAAAAACGCCAGGGCGGCGCCTGTCTTGTCATCGGCATCGATCTGCTCGTCCACCAATACTTCGTAAAGTGCGCACAGGCCCGAATAGAGCACGACGTCCCGGCTGTGCGTCGTGTCGAATGCCTGGAAATCCAACGTCGGATCAAAGCCGATCCGCCGTTGCAGGTCCCTCAGCCACTGCGTGTCGACATACAGCATCACGTAGGACCAGGGTTGATCGTTGATCGGGTTGCAGGCGTGGACATCGCCCGGGTTCATCAGCACCACCGTGCCGCTCTGGACCAGGAAGCGCGATTGTTCGTGCAGATAGGTACTGCGTCCGCCCGTGATCGCGCCAATGGAAAAATGGTCGTGGGCGTGGCGCGAATAACAGACCTTGCGGCCATCGGCGATGGACCGGGCTTCGATAAAGGGCAGCGCCGCGTCGCGCCAGAAGCGTGGGGCGGCGTCGTGGTTGGCAAGCTTCATCGATGAGTGTCCTGTTTTTGTCGGCTGCTTGAGTGTATTCGCCTGTGCCGCAAAATGCCCGTTCGAGTTCGGCACGGGCCTGGACTAGAATGCAAGGACTCTCGCCAACGGAGTTTCCGATGCTTGCGCCCGGCAAACCTGACAACGAAGCCGTCCGGCTGAAAAACCTGCAATCGCTGAAGTTGCTCGATACCGCCCCCGAGGAGCGGTTTGATCGACTCACCCGTCTCGCCCGACGCCTGTTCAACGTGCCTTTTGCCCTGGTTTCACTGGTGGATGCCAACCGGCAGTGGTTCAAGTCCAGCGCCGGCCTGGATGCCAGTGAAACCCCGCGAGAGATATCCTTCTGCGGGCACGCCATTCTGCAAGACGAGATCCTGGAGATTTGCGACGCGGAGCAGGACGAGCGGTTCCATGACAATCCGCTGGTTACGGACCAGCCCGGCATCCGCTTCTATGCAGGCCACCCCTTGGGCCTGGGCGATGGCAGCAAGATGGGCACGTTGTGCCTGCTGGACACCGAGCCACGCAAGCTCAATGACGAAGAGCGCGAGCTGCTGCGGGACCTGGCAAGCATGGCCGAGCAGGAATTGATCGCCGTGCAGATGGCCAGCATGGATGAACTGACGCTGTTGTCGAATCGGCGCGGCTTCAAGACGTTGGCCCAGCATGCGCTGAATGTTTGCGATCGGCTTTCACGACCGGCCACGCTGCTGTTTTTCGATCTCAACGATTTCAAACCCATCAACGATCGCTTCGGGCATGCCGAGGGCGATTGCGCGCTGAAGACCTTTGCCGACGTGCTGCGCATCGCCTTCCGCGAAAGTGACGTCATCGGCCGTCTGGGCGGTGATGAGTTCGTGGCGTTGCTCACCGGGTCCTCCCATGTCGAGACGACCGCGATCATGGCGCGGCTCAGGGAAATTCTCGACGAGCGCAACGCGACGTTGCAGCGCGGCTACGACATCGGTTTCAGCGTTGGCCAGATCGAATACCACCCCGAGCGGCATGCATCGATCGACAGCCTGCTGGCCGAGGCGGACGCGGCGATGTACCGGCAGAAGCAGGCACAGCGCCAATAGCCCTAGCCCCGGTACCCTGTGGGAGCGAGCTATGTCGTGCCCGGGTATGTTGGACGACGCAGGCCAATGTGGAGCGAGCTTGCTCCGGGCGGCGATCCGACGAAGACGCCGGCACAGCCTACATCACCGTTGACTGACCCACTGCAATCGCGAGCAAGCTCGCTCCCACAGATATTTTTACAGGGCAAAAAAACGCCGCTTGTCCTTTCCAGGGCAAGCGGCGTTTTTGTTGCAGCGCGAAGATTACTCTTCGATGTTGCCCATGGCGGTGGTGTTGAAGCCGCCGTCCACGTACATGATTTCACCGCTGATGCCCGACGCCAGGTCCGAGCACAGGAAGGCGCCGGCGTTGCCGACTTCTTCGATGGTGACGTTGCGACGCAGCGGGGTTTGCGCTTCGTTGGCGGCCAGCATCTTGCGGAAGTTCTTGATGCCGGAGGCGGCGAGGGTGCGGATCGGGCCAGCCGATACGCAGTTTACGCGGGTGCCATCCGGGCCCAGGGAGCCGGCCAGGTAGCGAACGCCGGCTTCCAGGGAAGCCTTGGCCATGCCCATGACGTTGTAGTTCGGCATGGTGCGCTCGGCGCCCAGGTACGACAGGGTCAGCAGGCTGCCGTTGCGGCCTTTCATCATTTCGCGGCCGGCCTTGGCCAGGGCCACGAAGCTGTAGGCGCTGATGTCGTGGGCGATGCGGAAACCTTCACGGGTGGTGGCTTCGGTGAAGTCGCCGTCCAACTGGTCGCCCGGGGCGAAGCCCACGGAGTGCACGATGCAGTCCAGGCCGTCCCACTTCTTGCTCAGTTCTTCGAAGACCTTGGCGATTTCTTCATCGCTGGCCACGTCGCAGGGGAAGCACAGCTCAGGGCTCGAACCCCAGCCTTGCGCGAACTCTTCGACACGACCCTTGAGTTTGTCGTTCTGATAAGTGAAGGCAAGCTCAGCGCCCTCGCGATGCATGGCGGCGGCGATGCCGGATGCGATGGACAGCTTGCTGGCGACACCGACGATCAGTACGCGCTTACCGGCGAGAAAACCCATGTGTTGCTCCTCTTTCAGGTTATTCGGCAGTTGTTGGGGCCAGGAAGGCGGCCTCCAGCAACTGCTGTGTATAGGGGTGTTGCGGCGCGGCGAATATGCTGCGGGCATCACCTTGTTCGACCACTTGGCCATGCTTGACCACCATCAGTTGGTGGCTCAGCGCTTTGACGACAGCCAGGTCATGGCTGATAAACAGGTACGTCAGGTTGTACTTGGTTTGCAGCGACCGCAACAGCTCCACCACTTGGCGTTGCACGGTACGGTCCAGGGCCGACGTTGGTTCATCCAGCAGAATCAACGCCGGCTTGAGCACCAGGGCCCGGGCAATGGCGATACGCTGCCGTTGCCCTCCGGAAAATTCATGGGGGTAGCGGTTCCGGGTTTCCGGGTCCAGGCCGACCTCCTTCAATGCCGCGATTATCGCTTGTTCCTGTTCGGCCGGGGTGCCGATCTTATGGATCCGCAACCCTTCGCCGACGATCTGGCTCACACACATCCGTGGGCTCAGGCTGCCGAACGGGTCCTGAAACACCACTTGCATCTCCCGGCGCAGCGGCCGGACCTGTTGCTGCGTCAGGCTGCCCAGCTGTTTGCCTTCGAAGCGGATCCCACCCTGGCTGCCGATCAACCGCAGGATCGCCAGGCCCAAGGTGGACTTGCCGGAACCGCTTTCGCCAACGATGCCCAGGGTCTGGCCCTGGGGCAGGTCGAAGCGGATGCCGTCCACGGCCTTGATGTAATCGACCGTGCGCTTGAACAGGCCTTTCTTGATCGGAAACCAGACTTTCAAGTCCTCGACCTGCAACAGCGGCGGGCCGACGACGTTGTCTGCCGGGTTGCCGCTGGGCTCGGCGGCCAGCAATTCCCGAGTGTACGGATGTTGCGGCGCGCGGAACAACTCTGCGCACGTTGCCTGTTCGACGATGCAACCGCGCTGCATGACACATACGCGATGCGCAATTCTTCGCACCAGGTTCAAATCGTGGCTAATGAGCAGCAGCGACATGCCCAGTCGCGCCTGCAAATCCTTGAGCAGATCGAGGATTTTCAGCTGTACGGTGACGTCCAGTGCCGTGGTCGGTTCGTCGGCGATCAGCAGTTCCGGCTCGTTGGCCAAGGCCATGGCGATCATCACCCGTTGCCGCTGGCCACCGGACAGCTCGTGGGGCAGGGCCTTGAGGCGCTTGTGGGGTTCGGGAATCCCGACCAGCTCCAACAGTTCCAGCGTTCGCCGAGTGGCAACTTTGCCGGTCAGGCCCTTGTGGATGCCGAGCACCTCATTGATCTGTTTTTCAATGGAGTGCAGCGGATTAAGGGAGGTCATCGGTTCCTGGAAAATCATCGCGATCCGGTTGCCGCGGATGTGGCGGATGGTTTTTTCCTTCAGGCCCAACATGTTCTGGCCGGCATACTGGATGGTCCCGGTGGGGTGATGGGCCAGCGGGTAGGGCAACAAACGCAGTATCGAGTGGGCCGTCACGGACTTGCCGGAGCCGCTTTCGCCCACCAGGGCCAGGGTTTCGCCGCGCTTGATGTCGAAACTGACGCCCTCGACCACCCGCTGGCGGCGTTCGCCGACGATGAATTCCACCGCCAGGTCGCGTACTTCGATCAGATTGTCCTGGTTCATATCACTTCCTCGGATCGAAGGCATCGCGAGCGGACTCGCCGATGAACACCAGCAGGCTCAGCATGACCGCCAGCACGGCGAACGCGCTGATGCCCAGCCACGGCGCCTGGAGGTTGGACTTGCCCTGGGCCACCAGCTCGCCCAGGGAGGGCGCGCCCGCCGGCAGGCCGAAGCCGAGGAAATCCAGGGCGGTGAGGGTGCCGATGGCGCCGGTGAGGATGAAGGGCATGAACGTCATGGTCGAGACCATGGCGTTGGGCAGGATATGCCGGAACATGATCGCGCCGTTCTGCATGCCCAGCGCCCGCGCGGCGCGCACGTATTCCAGGTTGCGCCCGCGCAGGAACTCGGCGCGGACCACGTCCACCAGGCTCATCCAGGAAAACAGCAGCATGATGCCCAGCAGCCACCAGAAATTGGGCTGGACGAAACTGGCGAGGATGATCAGCAGGTACAGCACCGGCAACCCGGACCAGATCTCCAGGAAACGCTGGCCGGCCAGGTCCACCCAGCCGCCATAGAAACCCTGCAGGGCCCCCGCGATTACGCCGATGATCGAGCTGAGTATCGTCAACGTCAGCGCGAACAGCACCGAGATACGAAAGCCATAGATGACTCGCGCCAGCACATCGCGGCCCTGGTCGTCGGTGCCGAGCCAGTTCACCGAGGAGGGCGGCGCCGGGGCCGGGACTTTCAAGTCGTAATTGATGCTCTGGTAGCTGAACGGAATCGGCGCCCACACCACCCAGGCATCCTTGGCAGCGAGCAACTCACGAATGTACGGGCTCTTGTAGTTGGCCTCCAGCGGGAACTCACCGCCGAAGGTGGTCTCGGGGTAGCGCTTGAGGGCCGGGAAGTACCAGCCGCCGTCGTAATGCACCACCAGCGGCTTGTCGTTGGCGATCAACTCGGCGCCCAGGCTCAGCCCGAACAGGATCAGGAACAGCCACAACGACCACCAGCCACGCTTGTTGGCCTTGAACAGTTCGAAACGGCGGCGATTGAGTGGGGACAGGTTCATCTCAATGCTCCCGGCTTTCGAAGTCGATGCGCGGATCGACAAGGGTGTAGGTCAGGTCGCCGATCAGCTTCACCACCAGCCCCAGCAGGGTGAAGATGAACAGGGTGCCGAACACCACCGGGTAGTCGCGGTTGATGGCCGCTTCGAAACTCATCAGGCCGAGGCCGTCGAGGGAGAAAATCACTTCCACCAGCAGCGAGCCGGTGAAGAAAATCCCGATGAACGCCGAGGGGAACCCGGCGATCACCAGCAGCATCGCGTTGCGAAACACATGGCCATAGAGCACCCGGTTGCGCGTGAGGCCCTTGGCCTTGGCTGTGACCACGTACTGTTTGTTGATCTCATCGAGGAAGCTGTTCTTGGTCAGCAAGGTCATGGTGGCGAAGTTGCCGATCACCAGCGCTGTCACGGGCAACGCCAGGTGCCAGAAATAATCGAGGATCTTGCCGCCCAGGGTCAGCTCGTCGAAATTGTTGGAGGTCAGTCCTCGCAGGGGAAACCAGTCGAAATAGCTTCCCCCGGCAAACACCACGATCAGCAGGATGGCGAACAGGAACGACGGGATGGCGTAGCCGACAATGATCGCCGAGCTGGTCCACACATCAAAATGACTGCCGTGGCGCGTCGCCTTGGCGATCCCCAGTGGAATCGACACCAGGTACATGATCAGCGTGCTCCACAACCCGAGGGAGATGGACACCGGCATCTTTTCCTTGATCAGGTCGATGACCTTGGCGTCGCGGAAGAAACTGTCGCCGAAGTCCAGGTGGGCGTAGTTCTTGATCATGATCCACAGGCGTTCCGGGGCCGATTTGTCGAAGCCGTACATGCGCTCGATTTCCTTGACCAGTGCCGGGTCCAGGCCCTGGGCGCCACGGTAGGAGGAACCGGCCACCGACACCTCGGCGCCGCCGCCAGCGATGCGGCTGGTGGCGCCTTCGAAACCTTCGAGCTTGGCGATCATCTGCTCGACCGGCCCGCCGGGCGCGGCCTGGATGATCACGAAGTTGATCAACAGAATGCCGAACAGGGTCGGGATGATCAGCAGCAGTCGCCGAAAAATGTAAGCCAGCATGTTGTTACTCCACGCTCGCAGGGGCGGCGATTTGCTGCTCGATGACCTGCTTCTCTACTTCATCGGCCGGCTTGACCTCCGGCTTGACCCACCACGTGGTCGTGCCGATGTCATAGGTCGGCGTGATTTTCGGATGACCGATGTGGTTCCAGTAGGCGACGCGCCACGTCTTGATGTGCCAGTTGGGAATTACGTAGTAGCCCCACTGCAACACCCGGTCGAGTGCCCGGGCGTTTGCCACCAGGCTCTGGCGTGAGTCGGCGTTGATCAGTTGCTCCACCAACCGGTCGACGGCGGGGTCTTTCAGGCCCATGGTGTTTCGGCTGCCAGGCTTGTCGGCCGCGGCGGACATCCAGAATTCGCGCTGTTCGTTCCCCGGCGAACTGGACTGCGGGAAGCTGCCCACTACCAGGTCGAAATCCCGGGAACGCACGCGGTTGATGTACTGGGATACATCGACGCGGCGGATCACCAGGTCGATGCCCAAGTCACTCAGGTTGCGCTTGAACGGCAGCAAGACCCGCTCGAAGTCGGTCTGGGCCAGCAGGAACTCGAGCACCACGGGCTTGCCTTGGGCATCGACCATCTTGTCGTCGACGATGCGCCAGCCGGCTTCTTGCAGCAGTTGATAGGCCTTGCGCTGTTGGTCGCGGATCATACCGCTGCCGTCGCAGATCGGAGCCTGGAAGGCTTCAGTGAACACCTGCTCGGGAATCTTGCCGCGCAGGGGTTCGAGAATCTTCAGTTCATCTTCGCCAGGCAGGCCGGTGGCGGCCATCTCGGAATTTTCGAAATAACTGCGGGTGCGGGCGTAGGCCCCGTTGAACAGTTGCTTGTTGGTCCATTCGAAGTCAAACAGCAGGCTCAGGGCCTTGCGCACCCGTATGTCCTGGAAGACCGGCCGGCGCAGGTTGTAAATAAAACCCTGCATGCCGGTAGGATTGCCGTTGGGGATCTGTTCCTTTATCAGCCGGCCTTCGGTCACGGCCGGGATGTTGTAGGCGTTGGCCCAGTTCTTGGCAGTCATTTCCAGCCAGTAGTCGAACTGCCCGGCTTTCAACGCCTCGACCGCCACGGTGTTGTCGCGGTAGTAGTCGGTGACCAGCACATCGAAATTGTAGAAGCCGCGATTGACCGGCAAGTCCTTGCCCCAGTAATCCTTGACCCGCTCGTAGCGGATCGAGCGTCCGGCCTTCACTTCGGCGACCCTGTACGGGCCGCTGCCCAGGGGGATTTCCAGGTTGCCCTTGCTGAAGTCGCGGCTGGCCCACCAATGCTTGGGCAATACAGGCAATTGGCCGAGGATCAACGGCAATTCACGGTTGTTGGTGTGCTTGAACTTGAACAGCACCTTGAGCGGGTCTTCGGCGATGACTTCGGCGACGTCGTTGTAATAGCCACGGAACATCGGCGCGCCGTCCTTGGTCAGCGTCTGGAAGCTGAATACCACGTCTTCGGCGCGCACCGGATGGCCGTCGTTGAAGCGGGCCTCGGGGCGCAGATAAAAACGTACCCAGGCGTTATCCGGGGCTTTCTCGATTTTTTCGGCGACCAAGCCATATTCTGTGAAGGGTTCGTCCAGGCCCTGCTTGGCCAGGGTGTCGTAGATCAGCCCGATGTCATCGGCCGGCACGCCTTTGCTGATGAACGGATTGAGGCTGTCGAAACCGCCAAAGCCACCCTGGCGGAACACGCCGCCCTTGGGCGCGTCCGGGTTGACGTAGTCGAAATGCTTGAAGTTGGCCGGGTACTTGGGGGGCTCGTTGTACAAAGTCACGGCGTGCTGCGGCGCGGCACAAGCCAACCCGGCGAATAGCAGGCTGCTGGCCTGCAGGAGCAGGGCGCGTAAAGGCTTCATTGATCTTTCTCCGAAGATTTCAGCCACCATGCGCTCAAGCCCAGGGTGTAGGGCGGCGTAGTGACGAAGGCGAACCGGTTGCGGTACGCCAGGCGATGATAATTGATATACCAGTTGGGGATGCAGTAATGCTGCCACAGCAGCACGCGGTCCAGGGCCTTGCCCGCCGCGACTTGTTCATCCCGGGTCTGGGCGGCGAGGAGCTTTTCCAGCAGGTGATCGACGACGGGGTTGGCAATGCCCGCGTAGTTCTTGCTGCCCTTGATCCCGACCTGGCTGGAGTGGAAATACTGCCACTGCTCAAGGCCTGGGCTGAGCGTCTGGTTCAGGGTCAGCAGGATCATGTCGAAATCGAACTGGTCCAGGCGCTGCTTGTATTGGGCGCGGTCCACTGTGCGCAGCCGGGCCTGGATGCCGATGCTGGCGAGGTTCTCGACGTAGGGTTGCAGGATGCGCTCCAGGTTCGGGTTCACCAGCAGGATCTCGAAGCGCAGGGGCTGGCCGTCGGCGTTCAGCAGGCGCTGGCCGTCGAGGGACCATCCGGCCTCCTTCAGCAGGGCGAGGGCCTTGCGCAAGGTTTCCCGGGGAATGCCGCGCCCGTCCGTCTGGGGCAGGCTGAACGGTTCGGTCAGCAAGCGCAGCGGCAGTTGTTCGCGATACGGCTTGAGCAGCAGCCATTCGTGGCCCACGGGCAGTCCCGTGGCGGAGAACTCGCTGTTGGGGTAGTAGCTGAGGGTGCGTTTGTAGGCGCCACTGAACAGGGTGCGGTTGGTCCACTCGAAATCGAACATCAGCCCCAGTGCTTCGCGCACCTTCACTTCGGCGAAGGTGCTGCGCCGGGTGTTCATGAACAGGCCTTGGGTCTGGGTCGGAATCTGATGGGGAATCTGCGCCTTGATCACCTCGCCACGGTCCACCGCCGGGAAGTCGTAGCCGTTGGCCCAGTTCTTGGCCTGGTGTTCGATGTAGATGTCGAATTCGCCGGCCTTGAAGGCTTCGAAGGCGACGTCGCTGTCGCGGTAGAACTCGACTTCCATTCGATCGAAATTGTACTTGCCGCGATTGACCGGCAGGTCCTTGCCCCAATAATCCTTGACCCGCTCGAACACCAACTGGCGACCTGGCTGCACTTTGGTGATGCGGTAAGGGCCGCTGCCCAGGGGCGGTTCGAAGGTGGTGGCCTTGAAATCGCGGTCTTTCCAGTAATGCTGCGGCAACACCGGCAGTTCACCCAGGCGCAGGATCAGCAGCGGATTGCCCGAGCGCTTGAAGACAAAACGGATTTTCAGCGGGCCGAGGACGTCGACTCGCAGCACTTCCTGGAGGTTGGTGCGGTATTGCGGATGGCCGTCCTTGAGCAGCGTCCGGTAGGAGAACGCCACGTCATAGGCGGTGATCGGCACGCCGTCGTGAAAGCGCGCTTCGGGCCGCAGGTTGAACACCACCCAGCTACGGTCCTCGCTGTACTCCACGGATTGGGCGATCAGGCCGTAGCTTGACGTCGGTTCGTCACCGGATGGCGCGTACTGGCCGGTGCCGACCATCAACGGTTCGTTCAGCTCATTGATGCCGTATTGCAGGAAGTTCGGCGTGGAAACCGGGCTGCTGCCCTTGAATGTGTAGGGATTGAGGGTATCAAAGGTGCCGAACGCCATGATCCGCAGCGTGCCGCCCTTGGGCGCTTGCGGGTTGACCCAGTCGAAGTGGGTGAACCTGGCCGGGTACTTGAGCGTGCCGAACTGCGCATAGCCATGGCTTTCGCTGATGGTGGCGCCGGCGGGGGAGCTCAAGGCCAGGCTGATCAGGAGCAGGAGGAGGGGACGTATCAAGTCTGGGATCCGATCCAGGCGGCTTGGGCTGTTATGGGCTGTACAGTAACAGCTTGTATCGGCAGGAAAAAGGCGGGGGTGTGTAGGAGCTGCCGAGCGAAGCGAGGCTGCGATCTTGACCCTGACGCTTGAATCTCAAGCGAAAGATCAAAGGATCAAGGGCCGAGATCAAAAGATCGCAGGCTTCGCCAGCTCCTACAGAGGCCAGCGGAGTCTCGATGATCAATGCGGGGAATAGACCGTCAGCATCTGCCCAGGCTTGAGCGCCTTGCCCATGCTGGGATTCCAGCGCTTGAGGTGCTGCATTTCGACGTTGAAGCGCTTGGCGACGACATACAGCGAGTCACCTTGCTTGACCTTGTATTGGGTCTGCTTCTTTTGCTTCTTGTCATTGACGGCCACTACGGTATTGATGCGCTTGCCCGTGGCCCTGGTCGGTTTGGTGTCCTGCATCACCAGGGTCTGCCCGACCTTGAGCTTGTTGCCGCTGAGCTTGTTCCAGCGCTGCAAGTCCTTGGTCTCGACGTTGTTGGCCTTGGCGATCTGGGCCAGGTTGTCGCCGCGCTTGACGCGGTAGGTGCGCCTGGCGCCTTCCACTTCGCTGTCATCGGCGGTCTCGAAGACCGGCTTGAGCGAGCGTGGACTGATCAATTCTTCCGGGCGCATGGTCGACAGGCTGGCAGTCAGCAGTTGCGCCTTGGAGGTTGGGACGAGCAGGTGCTGCGGGCCGTCGATGGTGGTGCGTTGCTTGAAGGCCGGGTTGAGCTGGAACAGCTCGTCTTCGTCGATGTTGGCGACAGCCGCGACCTTGGACAGGTCCATGCGCTGGTTGATCTCGACGACCTGGAAGTAGGGTTCGTTGGCGATCGGGTTGAGGTTCACGCCATACGCATCGGGGGCCATCACGACCTGGGACAGCGCCAGCAGCTTGGGCACGTAGGCCTGGGTTTCGCTGGGCAGCGGCAGGTTCCAGTAGTCGGTGGGAAGGCCAAGCTTCTCGTTGCGTTCGATGGCGCGGCTGACCGTGCCTTCGCCTGCGTTGTAGGCTGCCAGTGCCAGCAACCAGTCGCCGTTGAACATGTCGTGCAGGCGCGTCAGGTAGTCCATGGCGGCCGTGGTGGACGCGGTGATATCGCGGCGCCCGTCATAGAAGCGGGTCTGGCGCAGGTTGAAATAACGGCCGGTGGACGGGATGAATTGCCACAGGCCCACCGCGTTGGCCCGTGAGTAGGCCATGGGGTTGTAGGCGCTTTCGATCACCGGCAGCAGCGCCAGCTCCAGCGGCATGTTGCGTTCTTCGAGACGCTCGACGATGTAGTGGATGTACAGGCTGCCGCGCTCGCCAGCGTTTTCCAGGAAGGACGGGTTGCTGGCAAACCACAGGCGCTGTTGTTCGATGCGCGGGTTGACGCCGGCGGTTTCCTGGAGCTGAAAGCCTTGGCGCATGCGCTCCCAGACGTCCTGGGGCACCTGCGGGCTGGGTTTTTCATTGAGCCACACAGGTTTCTGCTTGGCTCGCGCGGCGATATTCGGCGTATGCGCGGCATCGGTCTGCGGCACCTGGCCGCTGCTCTGACAGCCCGCCAGCGTGGCGGACACAGCCACCGCGATGGCTTGAGCCAAGCGGGTCAATGTGTCTGACTGGACGGACCTACGGATAGATGACGACATTGGCTGGAAGTAAGTTCCGGGCAAAAATGTCGGCCGATTCTAGGAAGCGCACCCCAGCAGGTCAACCATTCAGAATTTTTGTATCAATCGATAGCTGCCTTAGAACTTATCTTTCCAGGCCCTCAAGGCCGCAAAAACCTCACTCGGCGTCTGGTTTCGCTGGCCGTTCCGTTCGTCTGCTTTTTGTTTAACGGATGTTTCAGACGTGCGCAAAAACGGATTGGTGAGTTTCTCCAGGGCGAGGGTCGAAGGCAGGGTCATGACGCCCTGGTTGCGTTGCTCGACGACTTTTTCCAGGCGGGCGGCGACGTCCGGATTGCCCGGCTCGACCGCGGCGGCAAACTTCAGGTTGCTCAAGGTATATTCATGGGTGCAATAAACGAGGGTATCTTCAGGCAGCGCGGCGAGTCGGCTGAGGGAATGGTGCATCTGCTCGGGCGTGCCCTCGAAGAGCCGGCCGCAACCGGCGGCGAACAGCGTGTCGCCGCAAAACAGCAGGCCGCGGTGGTAGTAGGCGATGTGGCCCAGCGTGTGCCCTGGCACGGCATGGACATCGAATTCCAGGCCGAGCACAGTGATGTTCGCGTTGTCGCTCAGGGCGATGTCCCGCGCCGGGATGTTTTCGCTGGCCGGGCCGAAGACCGTGGCGTTCGTTGCGCTTTTCAGCGATTCGACACCGCCGACATGATCATGATGGTGGTGGGTGACCAGGATGTCGCTCAGGGTCCATCCGGGATGGGCGTCGAGCCAGGCCCGCACGGGCGCGGCATCGCCGGGATCGACCACGGCGCAGCGTTGGGTCGTGTGGTCCTGTAACAACCAAATGTAGTTATCGGTAAACGCGGGCAGGGCACTGATCTGTATCATCGTGGAATTCGCCAAGCTTGAAACAAAGGCGCATCTTAGAACTTCCTGGCGCGTTGGAGAATGCAATGACCGATGAAGCGTTCGCTCAGGCTGATCCTGACTGGCTGGCATTGATCAGCTCCGCCCGTGAATGGCTGTCCGGCCCTGTCGGGCAATTTTTACTGGAAGAAGAACGGCGGATGCTCGAAGACGAGTTGGGCCGGTTCTTTGGTGGCTATCTCGTGCATTACGGCCCTTCGGCGCAAACACCGCCTTCGGCACCGCAGGTCCAGCGCAATGTGCGCCTGGGCGCTCCGTTGCCCGGGGTGGAGATCGTCTGCGAGGAGCAGGCCTGGCCGTTGAGTGAGCATGCCGCCGACGTGGTGGTCATGCAGCACGGCCTGGATTTTTGCCTGTCGCCCCATGGCTTGCTGCGAGAAGCCGCCAGCAGCGTGCGCCCCGGCGGGCATCTGCTGATCCTCGGCATCAACCCCTGGAGCAGTTGGGGGCTGCGCCACGTGTTCGCCAGCGACGCGTTGCGCCAGGCCCGTTGCATCTCGGCTTCGCGGGTCGGGGATTGGCTCAACCTGCTGGGCTTTGCGCTGGAGAAACGCCGCTTCGGGTGCTATCGTCCGCCGCTTGCGTCACCCAAGTGGCAGGCCCGCCTGGCCGGCTGGGAGCGCAGGGCCGGTGGCTGGCAGTTGTCCGGCGGCGGTTTTTATCTATTGGTGGCGCGCAAGATCGCAGTCGGGTTGCGCCCGGTGCGCCAGGCGCGACGCGAGCCGATGGGCAAGCTGATTCCCTTGCCGATGGCCAAGGTCAATCGGCGCCACATCGAGCCGTGACCCTTTTCCGCTGGTCCTGGCCTGCATCCTGTTGCGAGTGCTGAACGCTCCCCGGGCGGCAGGTCTTTGTATTTTTTTCTGGATAGATTGGCATGAGCGATAGCGTAGAACTCTTCACCGATGGCGCCTGCAAAGGCAACCCCGGTCCGGGCGGCTGGGGGGCCTTGCTGGTGTGCAAAGGCGTGGAAAAGGAGCTCTGGGGCGGCGAAGCCAACACCACCAACAACCGCATGGAGTTGATGGGGGCCATTCGGGGCCTCGAAGAGCTCAAGCGGCCATGCGATGTGCTGCTGGTGACCGACTCGCAATACGTGATGAAAGGCATCAACGAGTGGATGGCCAATTGGAAGAAACGCGGCTGGAAGACGGCGGCGAAGGAACCGGTAAAGAACGCCGACCTGTGGAAGCTGCTGGACGAGCAGGTCAATCGCCACAACGTCACCTGGAAATGGGTGCGCGGGCACATCGGCCACCACGGCAACGAGCGGGCCGACCAGTTGGCCAATCGCGGGGTGGATGAGGTGCGGGGCTACAAGCAGGCTTGACGCCCGTAGGAGCTGCCGAAGGCTGCGATCTTTTGATCTTTTGATCTTTTGATCTTTTGATCTTGATCTTGATCTTGATCTTGATCTTTCGCTTGAGACTCAAAGGGCACTGGAAAGATCGCAGCCTCGTTTCACTCGGCAGCTCCTACGCAGCTCCTACGCAGCTCCTACGCAGCTCCTACGGTGCAGCCGAGCGAGAGCAAGCTCCCTCGCCAAAAAAGCAGGGCTGCGGCTTATCCTTTATCCGAGCGTGCTAATATCCGCGCTTTTGCAAGACTGCCCGTTGAGAGCTGAACACTGATGGCCAACAGATCTGTAGTACTGGATACCGAAACCACCGGCATGCCGGTGACCGACGGTCACCGGATTATCGAAATCGGCTGTGTCGAGTTGATCGGTCGACGCCTGACCGGTCGCCATTTCCACGTTTACCTTCAACCGGACCGCGAAAGCGACGAGGGCGCCATCGGCGTGCACGGCATCACCAACGAATTCCTGGTGGGCAAGCCGCGTTTCGCCGAAGTGGCCGATGAGTTCTTCGAGTTCATCCAGGGCGCGCAGCTGATCATCCACAACGCGGCGTTCGACGTCGGGTTCATCAATAACGAATTTGCCCTGATGGGCCAGCATGACCGGGCCGATATCACCCGGCATTGCACCATCCTCGATACCCTGATGATGGCCCGGGAACGGCACCCGGGGCAGCGCAACAGCCTCGATGCCCTGTGCAAGCGCTACGGCGTCGACAACTCCGGCCGTGAATTGCACGGCGCCTTGCTCGATTCCGAGATCCTGGCCGACGTCTACCTGACCATGACCGGCGGCCAGACCAGCCTGTCCCTGGCGGGCAACGCCTCGGACGGCAACGGTACCGGTGAAGGGTCCGGCAACCAGGCCACGGAAATCCGTCGTCTGCCGGCAGACCGCAAGCCCGCCCGGATCATCCGCGCCAGCGAAAGCGACCTGGCCGAACATGCCGCACGTCTGGAAGCCATCGCCAAGTCCGCCGGCGCCCCGGCATTGTGGACGCAATTGGTCGAGGCGCAAGCCACCGCGCACGGATGAACCCCTGTTAGGCCATGTCGTTCCGTAGGAGCTGCCGAGCGGAGCGAGGCTGCGATCTTTCCCCTGGCAGTTGAGTCTCGAGTGAAAGATCAAAAGATCGCAGGCTTCACCAGCTCCTACAGGGGCCATCGCGAGCAAGGTTATCCATCGTTCATTTCTCGCCACAATCGCCACGACCTTCTAACCTGAGGTAACGGGCAGGCTACGGATCCCGCTTGATGTGTGATGATTTGAAAGACAAGGGCAATGGATGGCATTTCGCTGTTGGTTGCCTCAAGGAATGAGGACCTTCCCCAGCATGCAACCCGTCATGAATCCCAAGCACCCTGGCTTGTCGGTCCGCGTTGCCGATGACGGATTCGCCACCTATATCTGGGGCAGCGATTTCAGTTTCGACGTCAGCGCCTATGGCACGGCGCAGATCGGTCGGCCGGTAAGCCAGTGGCCGGTGACGCCCATCGTTCCGTATCGCAAGTGCTATGGCATCGATCCGGAAGAGTTCGCCAGCTTCCGCAATGCCCCGGAAAGTGAAATCTTCATGGCCTATCTGGACGACCAGCCCGTGGGGCATCTGGTGGTCAGTACCAATTGGAACGGTTACGCCCATATCGACGAGTTGGCGGTGCATGCCCCGGCGCGCCGGCATGGTGTGGCGAAGGCATTGCTGGACGTGGCGCTGTTCTGGAGTCGCAAGAAAAAACTCCCGGGCATCATGTTGGAAACACAGAACAACAACCTCGGTGCCTGCCGGCTCTATGAGCGCTGCGGCTATGTGCTGGGTGGCATCGATCACTTGCGCTATCGCGGCATTGATCGGCACACCGCCGAGGTGGCGTTGTTCTGGTACCGGTTGTTCGACGACCCACTGGGCATGACGATCAGTGGTTCAGCAACGCCTCGGCTTGTTCCTTGATCCGCTCCAGCAACGATTGGATCGTGGGTGTCGGCTCCGCGCCGTTCAGGCTCAGTGCGTAAAGGCAGATGGGTACCGCCGGTGACACCGGGCAGATATCCAGCCCGCTGCCCTTGGCCCCTGAGGCGGTGAACGGATCGACAATGGCGAGGCCTTCGCCGGCCTCGACCATCGCCCGCATCATCTGGTGCGTCTGCACGCGGATCTGGATCACCGGCGCGGGACGCAGTGCTGCCAGTTTATGGTCGAAGGCCGGGCTCAAGGGGTCGTGACCTTCGAGCCCCACCAGCGACTGGCCCGCCAGGTCCTGAAGCGAAATGTATTTTTGCCGCGGTTGCAGCCAGCCGTGAGGCGCCAGCAATTGCAATTTGCCTTGGGCGATCATCTGGCACTGGATGTCGGGATGTTCGGGGTCGTGCAGGCTCAGGCCCAAGTCGCTTTCGCGCAGCAACAGATGCTTGACGATGTCGCGGGTCGGCTGGCTGAGGAGCGTGCAAGGCGCATCTGGATGTCGCCGGCGCAAGGCGGCGACGCTCAGGGGCACCAGTTGTTGGGCCAATGGTGGCGTGCAAATGATGCGAAGGGGCGGCGCCTGGTAATGTTTCAGGCTACTCGCCAGCCGTTGTATCGGTTCGAGGGTGTCGTACAGCTGCGTGATGCCATCGCGCAACGCCAGGGTTTCGCGAGTCGCCTGCAATCGTCCACGCACGCTGGCGAACAGCATGAAGCCGAGCTGGGCTTCGGCATCGCGCAGGATCGACTCGACCTCGGCCACTGGCAATTGCAGCCATTCGGCCGCTGTGCCCAGGTGGCCAGTCTGCAACAGCGCCTGGATCACTTCGATGTGGCGTAAACGCATGCAAGAAGTCCGTATTAGGCAGGTAAGCCATTGAGTGGCTGAATCCTAACCCAATTGCGGGTGCGACTTCTGCTCATGCAGGCCGTTATAACGCGATCTGCGGTTCAACGTGTGCCTGCGGCTGCGGCGCTGTTTCCGGCTCGCGGATCAGTTGGACGCCGGACTGCACCAGGCGGAAAGTGTCCTCATCCAGCTTGTCGACGCGGTCGCCAATGGCCAGCTTATAGGTGATGACATCCTTGCCACTGCCGTCTTGCGACGGGTCTGATTCTTGGAATTCATGCACCGAATAGACGCGGCCTTCGGCGTCCCGTGCATGGAATTGTCCGACAAGTACTGCTGCCATTGCTTAGAACCTCTGGAAATAGATCACTCGATTTGCGGTTCTGTAGACCTTGGTCAAGTGCGGTAAGTTTTCCTACAAGAAAAAAATAGTCGGTGTGGCGGGTTTTCGACGTTCCACTGGTCCAATTGTCGTGCCGATCATCTATAACTACACGCTTCCCTTTAATCCGACAGTCGAGAAACTTCCCATGAGTCATGTCTACACAGTCGCCGTTTTAGTGGGCAGCCTGCGCAAGGCGTCAATCAACCGCAAGATTGCCCTTGCACTGGCCGAACTCGCACCGGCCCATCTGAAGCTGGAAATCGTCGAGATTGGCGAGTTGCCACTTTATAACGAAGACCTCGACGTCACGCCGCCGGCGGCCTATACCGCGTTTCGCCAGAAGGTGGGGGCCGCCGATGCGTTGTTGTTCGTGACCCCGGAGTACAACCGCTCGGTCCCGGCCCCCCTGAAAAACGCCATCGACGTCGGCTCGCGCCCCTATGGCCAGAGCTGCCTGAGCGGCAAACCGGGCGCGGTGATCAGTGCTTCACCGGGTGCCATGGGTGGCTTCGGCGCCAATCATCATCTGCGTCAGTCCCTGGTATTTCTCGACGTGCCCTGCATGCAGCAACCGGAAGCCTACCTGAGCGGCGCGGGGACGGCGTTCGACGAGGCGGGCAACCTGTCGGATTCGGTCAGGCCGTTTTTGCAGAAATTCATCGATGCCTATGGCAAGTGGGTCGAGCAACACAAGAAAGCCTGATACCACCGCAGCCCCGTGGCGAGGGAGCTTGCTCCCGCTGGGCCGCGAAGCGGCCCCCCCAACACTGTCTGCGTATCAGCACAAAACCCGGGGCCTGCTGCGCCCGAGGCGTCGGATCGGTCCAGCGGGAGCAAGCTCCCTCGCCACGCCCTGTTGCGTGGTTGTTGTTCCTTGTCTTTAGCATTCTCTTTTCAGGTTGTTATGCATGCTCGTCGCGTCATTGATTTTCCTGCTGACCATCACGCTGGTGATCTGGCAGCCCAAAGGCTTGGGTGTCGGCTGGAGCGCTACCCTCGGCGCATTGTTGGCGTTACTCAGCGGGGTGGTGCAGGTCGGTGACATTGCAGTGGTCTGGCAGATCATCTGGAACGCCACCGGTACGTTCGTCGCGCTGATCATCATCAGCCTGCTGCTGGACGAGGCCGGTTTCTTCGCTTGGGCGGCCCTGCATGTGGCGCGTTGGGGGCGGGGCAATGGACGCAAGCTTTTCGCCTTCATGGTGTTGCTTGGCGCCCTGGTGTCGGCGCTGTTCGCCAATGACGGGGCGGCGCTGATCCTGACACCCATCGTGATTTCCATGCTGCTGGCCCTGCGCTTTTCTCCAGCGGCCACGCTGGCGTTCGTGATGGGCGCCGGCTTCATCGCCGACACCGCCAGCCTGCCGCTGGTGGTGTCGAACCTGGTGAACATCGTCTCGGCGGACTTCTTCGGTATCGGCTTCAATCGCTATGCGTCGGTCATGGTGCCGGTGAACCTGGTCAGCGTGGCGGCCAGCCTGGCGATACTGCTGTGGGTGTTTCGTCGCGATATCCCGAGCGACTACGACCCCCATCAACTGGACGATCCGGCGACCGCGATCCACGACACCGCGACGTTTTATGCCGGCTGGGCGGTGTTGGTGATCCTCTTGCTGGGCTGCTTTGCCCTGGAACCGCTGGGGATTCCCATCAGCGCGATTTCAGCGGTGTGCGCGGCGTTGCTCCTCGCCGTGGCGGCACGCGGCCACAAGATTTCCACGCGCAAGGTGATGAAAGAAGCACCCTGGCAGATCGTGATTTTTTCCCTGGGCATGTATTTGGTGGTCTATGGCCTGCGCAACGCGGGCCTGACGGGCTACCTGGCCCACTGGCTCGACGGTTTTGCAGGCTATGGCGTGTGGGGCGCGGCCATGGGCACGGGGCTTCTGACCGCGCTTTTGTCCTCGGTGATGAACAATTTGCCGACGGTGCTGGTCGGCGCCTTGTCCATCGATGCCAGCCAGGCTACCGGGGTGGTCAAGGAGGCGATGGTCTACGCCAACGTCATTGGCAGCGACCTGGGCCCGAAAATCACCCCGATCGGCAGCCTGGCGACCTTGCTGTGGTTGCATGTGCTGGAACGCAAGGACATCCGCATCGGCTGGGGCTACTACTTCAAGGTCGGCATCGTGTTGACGGTGCCGGTGTTGCTGGTGACGTTGGCAGCGCTGGCTGTGCGGTTGTCGCTGTAGGAGCTGCCGAGCGAAGCGAGGCTGCGATCTTTCCCCTGGCACTTGAGTTCCAAGCGAAGGATAAAGATCGTCCGAACGCGGCCCGAGCCTTCGCCAGCTCCTACAGGGCGTGTGTCAGCCATTGCCCGGCACATCCGGCCAAAGGTCCGCCACCAGGAATGCCCGCTCGGCTTCTTCCCATTCGCCCTCGGCATTCTCGGTCAGGCGCACCATCAGTTGCGCCGGCGCCATTGGGTCGAGGGCGGTTCGCCAGGCGTCCAGTTGCGCCTCGGTCCACACCTGCTCCGCAGGGTAATGGGCCGGCGCGAGCCAGGCGGCGCGGGGCAGGGGTTGCCAGTGCCCAGGCGGTCGCTGGGCGACGAATCCGGACCAGTCGCGCTGATGCAGCCAACGGCCGCGCAAATGCCTGGGGTGCGCGCCGCTCGGTGGTTCGGCCTCGCCCGGCCAGGGGTAGAGCAGGTAGCCGCCGAGCCAAAGGTGGGAACGAAACGATTCGATGCCCAGCGCCGCCAAGGCCTCGCGGCTCTCTGGACGAGCGCAAATCGGCAGTTGGTGTTCGTGCAGGTGCGCCAGCTTGCGATCGAGTCGGTCATGGCAGCCGGGGCCGAGCCATTGCGCAGTGTCGAGCCCGTTGCCTTGCTGCGGGCCCAGGTACAGCTTGATCGCCAGCTCCAGGTGATGAACACCTTCGCCGTCACGCAGCAGCAAATCCAACTCCCCCAGCGTATGACCCTCGCGACGAATGGGCAGGTTCGCCGCGATCCATTGGATGCCCGGCGCGTGCTGCACGGCAAATTGCCACAACCTTTCGTAATACAGGCCCAGGCGCCGTGTCCGACCTTGGGACAGGCATTGCAGCAGCGGGTAGCTGTCGCGATCCAGTTGCCGCAGCCAGTGTTCCAGCCGGTGCGGCTGTTGCACCCAGTCGCTGCCCGCCAGGGGGTGACGCTGGGGCCAAGGGGTGTCGATGAGCATCGGCGGCGCGATGATCACCCACGCCAGGTCCCGCACTTCGGGATGGCGCAGGCGGCGGGGCAGGTCGAGCAATTCAGGAAACAGGATCATGTTGCGAGCATAGCCGTTGCGCTGGAGGCTTAAAGAATTTTGTCTACGGAGCGCTTTCGCCCATAATCGGGTTTTTCGCCCGCCGCAGACCCTCGCAGGAGCCTCATGGAGCAATTTCGCAATATCGGCATCATCGGTCGCCTGGGCAGTTCACAGGTGCTGGACACCGTTCGCCGTCTCAAGCGCTTCCTCCTGGAGCGGCATCTGCACGTGATCCTCGAAGACACCATCGCCGAAGTGCTGCCGGGCCACGGCCTGCAGACGTCGTCGCGCAAGATGCTCGGCGAGGTCTGCGACATGGTCATCGTCGTCGGTGGCGACGGCAGCCTGCTGGGGGCCGCCCGGGCCTTGGCACGGCACAACATCCCGGTACTGGGGATCAACCGGGGCAGCCTGGGGTTCCTGACGGATATCCGCCCCGACGAGCTGGAGATCAAGGTCGCCGAGGTGCTGGACGGCCACTACCTGGTGGAAAACCGCTTCCTGTTGCAAGCCGAGGTCCGTCGTCACGCCGAGGCCATCGGCCAGGGCGATGCCCTCAACGACGTGGTGCTGCACCCAGGCAAGTCCACGCGCATGATTGAATTCGAGCTGTACATCGACGGCCAGTTCGTCTGCAGCCAGAAGGCCGACGGCCTGATCGTCGCCACGCCGACCGGCTCCACCGCCTACGCGCTGTCGGCCGGCGGGCCGATCATGCACCCCAAGCTCGACGCTATTGTGATTGTGCCCATGTACCCCCATACCTTGTCTGGGCGACCGATTGTGGTCGATGGCAACAGTGAGCTGAAAATCGTCGTGTCCAAGGATATGCAGATCTACCCACAAGTGTCGTGTGACGGCCAGAACCATTTCACCTGCGCGCCGGGTGACACCATCACCGTCAGCAAAAAAGCGCAGAAGCTGCGCCTGATCCATCCACTGGATCACAATTACTACGAAGTCTGCCGGACCAAGCTCGGCTGGGGCAGTCGGTTGGGGGGTGGAGGCGACTGATGCTCGATCCCGCGCGCAGTTACGACCTGATCGGCGACGTGCACGGATGCGCCCTGACCCTGGAACACCTGCTGGACCGACTCGGGTACCACAAGCAGGGCGGGGTCTGGCGGCATCCGTCGCGCATGGCCGTGTTCCTGGGGGACATCATCGACCGTGGCCCGCGGATTCGCGAGGCGCTGCACATCGTCCACGACATGGTCGAGGCCGGCCAAGCGCTGTGCATCATGGGCAACCACGAATTCAACGCCCTGGGTTGGAGCACGCCAGCATTGCCGGGCAGCGGCCAGCGCTACGTGCGTGAACACACGCCGCGCCATGCCCGCCTGCTCAACGAGACCCTGACCCAGTTCGAGCAGCACCCTGGCGACTGGCAGGATTTCCTCAAGTGGTTCTATGAGCTGCCGTTGTTTGTCGATGCCGGCCGTTTCCGCGTGGTTCACGCCTGCTGGGACGCGGGCCTGATCGAGCCCTTGCGCGGCCTGTTCCCGGATGGCTGCGTCGACGAGCATTTCCTCCAGGCGTCGGCCGAATCGGGCAGTTTTGCCTGCACGGTGTTCGACCGCCTGCTGCGCGGCACCGACATGCGCCTGCCCCACGGCATGACCCTGACGGGCGGCGATGGCCTGACGCGGGCGTTCTTCCGCACCAAATTCTGGGAAGACAACCCACAGACCTACGGCGACATCGTCTTCCAACCCGATGCATTGCCGGAACCGGTGGCGCGCACGCCGTTGTCGCCGGACGAGAAAAACAACCTGCTGCGCTACGGCGTCGATGAACCGATGCTGTTCGTCGGCCACTACTGGCGCAGCGGCAAGCCCGCGCCGATCCGCCCGAACCTGGCGTGCCTGGACTACAGCGCGGTGCTCTACGGCAAATTGGTCGCCTATCGCCTCGACCAGGAAACCCGCCTCGACCCGCACAAGTTCGTCTGGGTCAACGTCGAGCGACCGGAGGTGGTGCGATGAGTGCCGTGGCCGTCCTGCGCTTGCCCTTGGGCGTGGACCTGAGTGGCTTCGTCAAGTTGTTGCAACGCATGCAAGTGCCCCATCGGGTCAGCGAAGAGGCCGGTGAGCAGGTGCTGTGGGTGCCGGATGAAATCAGCGAGGACGTGCGTTCGTTGTACGAGCGTTTTCCCGCTGGCGACCCCGACCAACAGCTGGAACTCCCGAACACGGGCGGCACGTCCCGGCGCCCCGGGCTCGTCGCGCAGCTGACCCGCAGCCCGGTGACGGCCCTGGTGCTGTTGCTGAGCCTGATCGTCAGCGCCGTCACCCTCCTGGGGGACAATCTTGAAACCCTGCGCTGGTTGACCTTCCTTGAATTTCGCGTCGTCGGCGACTACATCCAGTTCACGCCGTTGGCCGATAGCCTGGCGGCGGGGCAGTGGTGGCGGCTGGTGACGCCGATGCTGATCCACTTCGGCTTCCTGCACATCGCCATGAACGGCATGTGGTATTGGGAGTTGGGGCGGCGGATCGAGGCGCGCCAGGGCGGTATCAACTTGTTGGGGCTGACGCTGCTGTTCAGCCTGGTCTCGAATTTCAGCCAGTACTTTTTCAGCGGCCCGACGCTGTTCGGCGGCTTGTCGGGCGTCTTGTACGGCTTGCTGGGGCATTGCTGGATCTACCAATTGCTCGCGCCGAACCCGGCCTATCACTTGCCCCGTGGGGTATTGGTGATGATGCTGGTGTGGTTGCTGCTGTGCCTGTCCGGGCTGGTTTCGCTGATCGGTTTCGGTGAAATCGCCAATGCGGCCCACGTCGGCGGGCTGCTCGTCGGCTGCTTCACCGGGCTGTTGGGCGGGCTGTTCGCTCGCCGTAAAATGGCCCTCTGATCGGCGACCTGTGCCTTTTTGAAAATGCGCGATTGCGCGGAGAACCCATGTCTTCCTTCAATGAAATGATCCAGAACATCACCCCCGACATCTACCGCAGCCTGAAACTGGCCGTGGAAATCGGTAAATGGGCCGATGGCAACAAGCTCACCGCCGAGCAGCGCGAGCTGTCCTTGCAGGCGATGATCGCCTGGGAAATCCAGAACCTGCCCGAAGAAGAGCGCACCGGTTACATGGGCCCCCAGGAGTGCCAGTCGAAAGCCACCGAAGTACCGAATATCCTGTTCAAGTCGGACGCCATCCATTGATCGAGATCGGCCGCGGTGCAATCAGCAAGATGTCGGCACGCCTGGACGGGCCGACCGTTCAATACGCCTTTCGCCTGGGCGATGTCGAGGTGCCGGTCAATCCGTTGATCGGCAGCACGATTCGCCTGGAATACCTCGGTGCGATCCACTGCACCCACTGCGGACGTCGGACCAAGACCAGCTTCAGCCAGGGCTATTGCTACCCTTGCATGACCAAGCTGGCCCAGTGCGACCTGTGCATCATGAGTCCCGAGCGTTGCCACTTCGACGCGGGCACCTGCCGTGATCCGGCCTGGGGCGAGCAGTTCTGCATGACCGATCATGTGGTCTACCTGGCCAATTCGTCGGGCGTGAAAGTCGGCATCACCCGCGCCACGCAACTGCCGACCCGTTGGTTGGACCAGGGCGCGAGCCAGGCCCTGCCGATCCTGCGGGTTGCGACCCGGCAGCAGTCGGGCTTCGTCGAAGACCTGTTCCGCAGCCAGGTGGCGGACAAGACCAACTGGCGGGCGTTGCTCAAGGGCGACGCAGCGGCGGTGGACCTGCCCGCCATCCGCGATTCGCTGTTTGAAAGCTGCGCCCAGGGTTTGCAGGGGCTTCAGGAACGATTCGGCCTGCAGGCGATCCAGACCATAGCGGACGTCGACCCCATCGAGATCCGTTATCCGGTGGCGCAATACCCGGCCAAGATCGTCAGCTTCAACCTGGACAAGGACCCGATCGCCGAAGGCACGCTGCTGGGAATCAAGGGCCAATACCTGATTTTCGACACTGGCGTGATCAACATTCGTAAATACACGGCTTACCAGCTCGCCGTGCATCAGTAGAAGGATTCGACCCATGCGCACCGAACAACCGAAGATGATCTACCTGAAGGACTATCAGGCGCCCGAATACCTGATCGACGAGACGCACCTGACCTTCGAGTTGTTCGAGGACCACAGCCTGGTCCATGCGCAACTGGTGATGCGCCGCAACCCGGAGCGCGGTGCCGGGCTGCCGCCGTTGGTGCTTGATGGCCAACACCTGGAATTGCTGTCGATCAAGCTTGACGACGCTGACCTGGGGCAGGGCGATTATCAACTGGATGACAGCCACCTGACCTTGCAACCCAAGGGGCAGGCATTCACGGTCGACACCACCGTGCGCATTCATCCGGAAACCAACACGGCCCTGGAAGGCCTGTACAAATCCGGCAGCATGTTCTGCACCCAGTGCGAGGCCGAAGGCTTCCGCAAGATCACCTATTACCTCGATCGCCCGGACGTGATGAGCAAGTTCACCACCACCGTGGTGGCCGAGCAGCACAGCTATCCGGTGCTGCTGTCCAACGGCAACCCGATCGCCAGCGGCCCCGGCGAAGACGGCCGGCACTGGGCGACCTGGGAAGACCCGTTCAAGAAACCCGCCTACCTGTTCGCCCTGGTGGCCGGTGACTTGTGGTGCGTCGAAGATACCTTCACCACCATGACCGAGCGCACCGTGGCGCTGCGCATCTACGTCGAGCCGGAAAACATCGACAAGTGCCAGCACGCCATGACCAGCCTGAAGAAGTCGATGCGCTGGGACGAAGAAGTGTATGGCCGCGAGTACGATCTCGACATCTTCATGATTGTCGCGGTCAACGACTTCAACATGGGCGCCATGGAGAACAAGGGCCTCAACATCTTCAACTCCAGCGCCGTGCTGGCCCGTGCCGAAACCGCCACTGACGCCGCGCACCAGCGGGTCGAGGCGATCGTCGCCCACGAATACTTTCATAACTGGTCCGGCAACCGCGTGACCTGCCGCGACTGGTTCCAACTGTCGCTCAAGGAAGGCTTCACGGTGTTCCGCGACGCCGGTTTCTCGGCGGACATGAACTCGGCCACCGTCAAGCGCATCCAGGACGTGGCGTACCTGCGCACCCACCAGTTCGCCGAAGACGCCGGCCCCATGGCGCACCCGGTGCGCCCGGACAGCTTCATCGAGATCTCCAACTTCTACACCCTGACCGTGTACGAAAAGGGCTCGGAAGTGGTCGGCATGATCCACACCCTGTTGGGCGCCGAAGGCTTCCGCAAGGGCAGCGACCTGTACTTCGAGCGCCACGACGGCCAGGCCGTGACCTGCGACGACTTCATCAAGGCCATGGAAGATGCCAACGGGGTTGACCTGGGCCAATTCAAGCGCTGGTACAGCCAGGCCGGTACGCCACGGCTGGCGGTCAGCGAGACCTACGACGCCGCGGCCAAGACCTACAGCCTGACCTTCCGCCAGAGCTGCCCGCCAACGCCGGACAAGGCGGAAAAACTGCCGTTCGTGATTCCGGTCGAGTTGGGCCTGCTGGCCAGCAATGGCGCCGAAATGCCCCTGCGCCTGAGCGGCGAAGCGGCGGCCAGCGGCACGACCCGGGTGATCTCGGTCACCGAAGCCGAGCAGACCTTCACGTTCGTCGATGTCGCTGAAAAGCCCCTGCCTTCCTTGCTGCGTGGTTTCTCGGCGCCGGTGAAGCTGAGCTTCCCCTACGATCGCGACCAACTGATGTTCCTGATGCAGCACGACAGCGACGGCTTCAACCGCTGGGACGCCGGCCAGCAGTTGTCGGTGCAGGTGTTGCAGGAGCTGATCGGCCAGCACCAGAAGGGCGAGGGCCTGGTGCTCGACCCTCGACTGGTCAGCGCGTTGCGCACGGTGTTGTCGGACGATTCCCTGGACCAGGCGATGGTCGCCGAAATGCTCTCGCTGCCAAGCGAAGCCTACCTGACCGAAATCAGCGAAGTGGCGGACGTCGAGGCGATCCACGCCGCCCGCGAATTCGCTCGCCAGCAACTGGCCGACAGCCTGTTCGAAGCCTTGTGGTTGCGCTACGAAGCCAATCGCGACCTGTCCCGGCGCACGCCATACGTGGCCGAGGCCGAGCATTTCGCCCGTCGCGCGTTGCAGAACATCGCGCTGTCGTACCTGATGCTGACCGACAAGCCGGAAGTGCTGAGCGCGACGCTCGATCAGTTCGACACCGCCGACAACATGACCGAGCGCCTGACGGCACTCGCCGTGCTGGTCAACTCGCCGTTCGAGGCCGAGAAGGCCAAGGCGCTGGAAGTGTTCGCGGAAAACTTCAAGGGCAACCCGCTGGTCATGGACCAATGGTTCAGCGTCCAGGCCGGCAGCCCGTTGCCGGGTGGCCTGGCGCGGGTCAAGGCACTGATGGAGCACCCGGCGTTCACCCTCAAGAACCCGAACAAGGTCCGGGCATTGATCGGCGCGTTCGCCGGGCAGAACCTGATCAACTTCCACGCCGCCGACGGCTCGGGCTACCGCTTCCTGGCGGACCTGGTCATCCAGCTCAACGCTTTCAATCCGCAGATCGCCTCGCGGCAACTGGCGCCGCTGACCCGCTGGCGCAAATACGACAGCGCCCGCCAGGCGCTGATGAAGGCCGAGCTGGAACGCATCCTGGCGTCCGGCGGGCTGTCGGCCGATGTGTTCGAGGTGGTGAGCAAGAGCCTGGCTTGACCGGGCTTCGCGCTGGCTGTAGGAGCTGTGTAGGAGCTGCCGAGCGAAGCGAGGCTGCGATCTTTCCCCAGACACTTGAATCCCAAGTGAAAGATCAAAAGATCAAAAGATCAAAAGATCAAAAGATCAAAAGATCAAAAGATCAAAAGATCGCAGGCTTCGCCAGCTCCTACGAAGGCCCGCGTGAGCAAGTTGCCTCATCACATCCATCACCCCACCGAATACCCCGCCATTCACCCACGCCGCCAATCCCCCACGGTTAACAAAAGATAACGTGGCGTCGATTGTCAGACCTTTCGAAAGCCCGATAGGATAGGTCCAGCTTGCGAAGTGGCTCTAGATTGCAGGTTTCAGGACTATGCTTCAGGACTGCAACGTACCAAGCCATAACAATAATAATGGGGGAAAGGTCTATGAGTGAGCCTGTCATGGCTGTGGGCCGCTGCCGGCCGCCGATGCTGCGCCGTGTGGCGTTGCTGGCCTCGGCGCTCTCGCTGCTGGGCTCTGTGGTGTTGTCGGCACCGGTGCTTGCGGTGGCGGCATCAACGTCCGATGTCATCTATTCCGTCGAATCGGCCAAGGCCAGCAAGACCCTGATGCTCGATGTGGTGCAGGCCGGCCAGCGCCTGGTGGCGGTCGGTGACCGGGGGCATATCGTCTATTCCGATGACCAGGGCAAGTCCTGGACCCAGGCCAAGGTGCCAACCCGTCAATTGCTCACCGCCGTGTTTTTCGTCGACGACAAGCACGGCTGGGCCGTGGGGCACGACGCGCAGATCTTTGCCAGCGAAGACGGTGGCAGCACATGGACCAAACAATTCGAAGACCTGACCCGTGAAGCACCGTTGCTGGATATCTGGTTCCAGGACGCCAGCCATGGTTTCGCCGTGGGTGCCTACGGTGCGCTGTACGAGACCAACGATGGCGGCAAGCACTGGGAAAACGCCAGCGACCGCCTCGACAATGAAGATCAATACCACCTCAACGCCATCGCTGCCGTAAAGGACGCCGGGCTGTTCGTCGTCGGCGAGGCCGGCAGCATGTTCCGTTCCGCCGACGGCGGGCAGACCTGGGAAAAACTCCAGGGGCCGTATGAAGGCTCGCTGTTCGGCGTCATCGGCACCGCCCAGCCTTCGACGCTGTTGGCCTATGGCCTGCGCGGCAATCTTTATCGTTCCGCCGATTTTGGCGCGACCTGGGAGCAGGTCGAGCTCAAGGCTGCCCGTGGCGCGCTGGAGTTCGGCTTGTCGGGCGCGACGCTGTTGGCGGACGGCTCGATCGTGATCGTCGGCAACGGTGGCAGCGTGATCCGCAGCACCGACGACGGCGTGACGTTCAGTGTCTTCAACCGCCCCGACCGTATTTCCGTAGCGGCCGTCACGGCGGCGGGCAATGGCAACCTGATCCTGGCGGGACAGGGCGGCGTCCGCGCCACCTCGGCCACTGGCGCCGAACTGAGCAAATGAGCCGGGCCTGTCAGGCGGGCACAATAACAACAAGGCGGACCCCATGAGCAGTCATCACCAAGACAAGGCGACGTTCCTCGAGCGCCTGATTTTCAATAACCGCCCGGCAGTGATCGTCATTTGCCTGCTGGTCAGCATTTTCCTGTTCTGGCAGGCCACGCTGATCCGGCCGTCCACCAGCTTCGAAAAAATGATCCCCCTCGAGCACCCCTTCATCGAAAAGATGCTCGAACACCGCAACGACCTGGCGAACCTGGGCAACACGGTGCGCATCTCCGTTGAAGCCACTGACGGCGACATTTTCTCCAAGGAATACATGGAGACCCTGCGCCAGATCCACGATGAAGTTTTCTATATCCCGGGCGTCGACCGTTCTGGGCTCAAGTCGCTGTGGAGCCCGAGCGTGCGCTGGACCGAAGTGACGGAAGAGGGCTTCGCCGGCGGCGAGGTGATTCCCCAGAGCTACGACGGCTCGGCCGACAGCCTCGACCTGTTGCGCAACAACGTGCTGAAGTCCGGCCAGGTCGGACGCTTGGTGGCCAACGATTTCAAATCGAGCATCGTCGATATTCCATTGCTGGAGTCCTACCCGGACCCGCAAGACCAAGGCAAGTTGCTCGCCCTGGACTACCGCAAGTTCTCCCATGAACTTGAAGACAAGATCCGCAACAAGTTCGAGGCCCAGAACCCGAACGTGCAGATCCACATCGTCGGTTTCGCCAAAAAGGTCGGCGACTTGATCGACGGCCTGGTCATGGTGGTGATGTTCTTCGGCGTCGCCTTCGTCATTACCTTGATCCTGCTGTACTGGTTCACTCACTGCATGCGCAGCACCGTCGCGGTGCTGAGCACTACCTTGGTGGCGGTGGTCTGGCAATTGGGTTTGATGCACGCGGCCGGGTTTGGCCTGGACCCTTATTCAATGCTGGTGCCGTTCCTGATCTTCGCCATCGGCATTTCCCATGGCGTGCAGAAGATCAATGGCATCGCCTTGCAATCCAGCGAGGCGGACAACGCCCTGACGGCAGCGCGGCGCACCTTCCGCCAGTTGTTCCTGCCGGGCATGATCGCGATCCTGGCCGATGCCGTTGGCTTCATCACCCTGTTGATCATCGACATCGGCGTGATTCGCGAACTCGCCATCGGCGCGTCCATCGGCGTGGCGGTCATCGTGTTCACCAACCTGATCCTGCTGCCGGTGGCGATCTCCTACGTCGGCATCAGCAAACGCGCCGTGGAGCGCAGCAAGAAAGACGCGACCCGCGAGCATCCGTTCTGGCGCACGCTGTCGAACTTCGCCAGCGCCAAGGTCGCGCCGGTATCGATTGCCCTGGCCGTGCTCGCGTTTGGCGGTGGCCTCTGGTACAGCCAGAACCTGAAGATCGGCGACCTCGACCAGGGCGCGCCGGAGCTGCGCCCGGACTCGCGCTACAACCAGGACAATAATTTCATCATCAGCAATTACTCCACCAGCTCCGACGTACTGGTGGTCATGGTCAAGACCAAGGCCGAAGGCTGCTCGCGCTATGAAGCCATGGCGCCGATCGACGAATTGATGTGGAAGATGCAGAACACCGAGGGCGTGCAGTCGGCGATTTCCCTGGTGACCGTGTCCAAGCAGATGATCAAGGGCATGAACGAGGGCAACCTGAAATGGGAAACCCTGTCGCGTAACCCCGATGTGCTCAACAGCTCCATTGCCCGGGCCGATGGCTTGTACAACAACAGCTGTTCCCTGGCGCCGGTGCTGGTGTTTCTCAACGACCACAAGGCCGAGACCCTGGACCGCGCAGTGAAGGCGGTGCAGGACTTTGCCAAGGAGAACAATCGCGATGGCCTGGAGTTCATCCTGGCTGCCGGCAACGCGGGCATCGAGGCCGCCACCAACGAGGTGATCAAGGAATCGGAGCTGACCATCCTGGTCCTGGTGTACATCTGCGTGGCGACCATGTGCATGATCACTTTCCGTTCCTGGGCAGCGACGCTGTGCATCGTGCTGCCGCTGGTGCTGACGTCGGTGCTGGGCAACGCCTTGATGGCCTTCATGGGCATCGGGGTGAAGGTCGCGACCTTGCCGGTGGTCGCCCTGGGCGTGGGGATTGGCGTGGACTACGGCATTTACATCTACAGCCGCCTGGAAAGTTTCCTGCGGGCCGGGCTGCCGTTGCAGGAAGCCTACTACCAGACGCTGAAGTCCACCGGTAAAGCCGTATTGTTCACCGGCTTGTGCCTGGCGATTGGCGTGTGCACGTGGATCTTCTCGGCCATCAAGTTCCAGGCGGACATGGGCCTGATGCTGACGTTCATGCTGTTGTGGAACATGTTCGGCGCGCTGTGGCTGCTGCCCGCGCTGGCACGGTTCCTGATCAAGCCTGAGAAGCTCGCCGGGCAGAAGGGTAATTCGTTGTTTGCCCACTGATTTGCCGTCGAAGAAAAAGCCGCAACCCCTGGGTTGCGGCTTTTTTGCAGGTGTCACGCCGGCGCGTCGGTCAGGGGGCCAACGGCAGGAACTTGCTGGCCGCCAGGGATTTGCCGATTCGCCCACGGTACACATCCACCACGGCGTGGGGATTGTTAGCGTGGGCGAGCAGGGAGTGGTAGTTCGCCCTGCGCTGTTCCTTGGTTTTCAAATGCGCGACGCTATAGTCCGCTTTCGGCGTGTCGGCTTTCTCATAGTGGAAGTGCGCGTACCAGACGGGCCGACCGTCACGGTCATTGATGGCGTACTCCTGGAGGTAATCCTTGCGGGACCCGGTCATGGCCTGACGCGGCCCGAGCCGTGCGACCTGTATCAGGTCATTTTCAAACAGGTATCGGACGGTGCCGTCGGTGGGTGGCAATTGCAGGCTCAGCTCGATGCGCAGGGCGCGGCCTCGAGTGGTCAACAGGGTGACGGCCGCGGCGATTTGCCCGGCCAATGCCTGATCCGCCGGGGTCCGTGGGGCTTGCGCGGCGTTGATAGCCCTGTCGAACTCCTCGCCCAGTCGGCTGAAGCGCGTGGCCTCGATATTCAGGATCTCTTCTATCTCCTGGGGATAGCGGCAGTAGGCTTTATAACTTTGCGCGCCGCGCATGCGCGCGTCCAGTTGCCCCAGCAGCGCTTGCACATCGCTCCTGACTGCATTGAGCGCTCGCGTCCTGGGCGGCGGAGTCGGTCGGCGTACTTCGACCATATCCCAGACATCGTCATGCTGCGTATAGGTGGCGATGACCTGATCGTCAACTTCGGAGCGCAGCTCCACGGTTTCGATTTGCGGGGCTGTTCCGACGGGTTTGAGGTCGCCGATCAAGAAGCCACTTTTGCGGGTCCTGATGACTTTCTTTTGCGGCTTTCCGGCGGGAGTCCTGGTCTGTTTAGGCGGGCGGGGCTTGCGTTGCGGCTCTGGCTTGACCTCGGCGGCCAGCCGTTTGTGCACCTCCTCGTAGAGCCCTTCGACAAGTTTGATCAGCCTGTCGAAATAAGGAGGATTGATTTCGCTGGCCTCCAGGGCTTTTATGCCCTGCAAGGCGTCGAGGGCTTCGCCGTAATGCTGGGTCAGGCTCTCCAGCAGCTCAAGCTGCTGCGTGGCGGGCAGTTCGTAGATTTTTAGATCGGAATGGGTGCGCACCTGCTGCACCAAGGGTTGGAGGATGCGATGCACGCTGTCGGGCAGGTCGGAGTCGAAACGTTTGAAAACCAGTGAGGCCAGCGTCGGCAACTGAACGGCTTTGGTGGCGATCGAGTCTCTTTCGTTGGGCGGGCGGTCTTGGGTCAGACGCTGGAACGCTTGCATGCCATCGGCGTCCAGGTTGTACAGCGCCTCCAGGTATTGATCCTTGAGGTCCAGCCAATGGATCGCTCGATCGTTGATTCGACTCAGCTCGTCAAGGTACCGCAAGTAGCCCAGGGTATCTCGGGTAACCGCTGCTTCGACTGCGTCCACGTCGCCGGTGTAGCGGCTATTGGCGGACATTAGTGCAGCCCGATCCATTTCCGCCAGCAGGAGTGCTTTGCGACTGTCGACGATCAGGTTCTCCATCAGGCTATGGAGGGTTCCCGGGGGCAGTTCGAGACCCAGTTGGTCGAATTCCGGCGCCGCTGTGAGCAGCTTCAAATAGATGTCGGTCTGTTCCTGAATCAGCCGCGAGACCTGCCCTCGCTGTGTCGATAGCCTCTGTTCCGAGACGCCGCTCGTTTCGTTAAGTCGGGTCAACACCGCCAAGGCAACGTTCAGGTTCCTCTGCCGATCAGTTTGCTCGTTGGCGTAGGTCTTCAGTTCCGTGCTCAGCTCCATCAACCGGGCGATCTTGCGCTCGCGCATCTCGGTGATGCGCTTGGGCATTCCCCCACGCAGGCGCAGACGCAGGTCCATGGACCAGTTTCCGAGTCCGTCGGTTTTCAATGCCGGGCCGTTCCGTGCCGGGTCGAGCGGGTCGGCCATTACCATGCTGCCGCCCGGTTCCTGCCTGGCTTGATAGAGGATGCCTTCAATCAGGACGTGGTACTGACCGCCAATGAGGTAGAGGCCCTTGAGCGGACCTTCCTTCAGCGGGGCAGGCAGTGACGCGGGGCGCGGCACGCGTAACGCGTTCAGTCGCGCACGCAATGGAGGCGTCAGGCGATGCCGGGCGCTGGCGAAACTGAAATCCAGGGCACCGCCGGCGGCTTCGGAATATTCGCCGGGCAAAGCAACGGCCCCATTCACGATGGCTGGCGCGGCGGGTGCGGGCCATTGCTCGGCAACGATGCGTGGCGCGGGCGGGCGCATCGTCTGCGTCTTGAGCGACTCGGGCAGCGGTTCTGCAAAGGGCGTGGCGCTGGTGTGAAACTGGTTCACCAGCATGCTGAGGTTGATCAGCAAGTCGATGGCGGCGAGTTCCCGGGTCATCGGGTCGTCACTGCTGAAAGCCGGGATGTCATGACTGGCACTGGCCATCAGGTTCCACAGCCAGGTGGCGGCCATGGCCGGGCCGCGCAGCAAGGGGACCAGCAGTGTGTTGAACAACAGGCTGCTTCCCTCTATCAAGACGGCCCAGCGGCTTTCGGTGTTGGAGTTGGAGCCCCGGTCCGCCTGTGAGATCAGGGCTTCGGCATTGCAGCCGTACAGGTACTGCATCAATACGCCGTTGCGCAGGGACTGCTGCAGCTCATCGTCGCCTGCGTCGGTGGCGAGCGTCGCCGGGGCGGGTTTTTCCGCAAGTGTGAACTCGTCTCCCTGTAAAAAACGCACGATGTGCGGCTCAAGAAAGCCGCCGCCGTCATAGATCGGACGGGCCGCATCCGGCATCCAGTTCAAAATGCTGGTCTGGAGCTCGCCCGGCGTGGCGATGGCTTGCAGCAGCGCCGCCCGCGTGGGGAATTCATGCAATGTCGGCGAGTAAAGCGGGCGATACAGCAGGTGGGGGCCTGTTGTGTGGTCTTGGGATTCGATGATGAACATATTGGTCACCGTATCGGGCCGGGCCTCGGGTCTGCGCAGCAAGGCCAGGTGTCGGATGAGCACCGGTCTGCCCCCGACTTGCTGTTCGCTTGCGTCGGGCTTGAGCAAGGCTTCCACCAGGTCCAGGCCTTGGCGAGTCATGCCGTTTTCGTTGCTATGCACCAGCTTCAACGCCTCGAGCGCCAGTTGCGCTGGATACTGATCGGCAAACAAGCGTTGGTGGTCCGGCGCCTCGGAGGCATTGTCCAACAGCTTTTGTTGCAGATAACGGGGATAAGCCGTTCCTATGTCTACCTGTTCGATCAAGCCGCCCGGGCGGTTGATCAAGTCTGGCGTCAACCATTCGGGCAGTGTCAGCCCATGGCGGTGCCTGAGGCGGACACGTCCGCTTGGCCTGCCCACGAGATTCCTGATGGCCAATTCAGTCAGGGTCATCGTTCTTTTCTCGACGATGCCTGCGGTGCCGGGGAAACCCGCGGCCACGGTAAAAATCAGCTCGATGTCGTCGGGCGCATAGTGGCTGGCCTGAACCAGGGCCCGGCTGCTGTCATTGATTTGTCTCATCCGGTCGAGCAGCGCCTCGGCCGCGAATTGCTCGATGTTCTGGATGTCGCTGAGAAATGTCCGGCCTTGGCTGTTTCTTTTGGCGCTGGCCAGGGCAAGGCTGTAGTGCTGGAACCTGGTCTGGTCGACAATGGACGCCTGCTTCACCCAATCGGGCAGGATGGATTGCAACGGTGCCGATGTCTGGGGCGTGAGGCGCGGTGCGTCGAGCAGGTAACGCGCCGGATCACTGAGCTCGTTGTAGAGCCTGCTCAGGTTTTGCAGGCCGATCCTGGAAGGCAGCTGTATCGCCTTCAAGTCGAGTAATTGCTGCTCCAGTATCAACATCGCCTGGGTATCGAAGGCATTGCCAGCGATCTCGTTGTATTGGCACGTGATGGTATCGGCAACGTACCGATTGGCAAACCGTTCACCCCAATGACTCAGGAACGTTTCCATGGAAGCGAAGGGGCGTACCGCGTTGCCTGGGCTGCACAGCAGAATGACGCGTCCGCTGCGGGTGAACCGCTGCAGGAGGATGTCGTTGCTGGGCAAGACAGTGCTGGAGGCACCTTGGGTGAGCGTGGTTTTCAGGGCGTAGGCGTACACCGGGGACGCATGGCGGCTCAAGCGCTGATCGCCTTCCGGCCAGCGTGCAAGCTGATCCAGGGCATCACGTTGCGGCTCGGTGAGCCCAGGTTGCTGCAAGGCATGGACATGCGCCAGGTTTTTCAGTGAGTCGCTGAGCCAGCGCCAGCGACTGGTGACGTTGTTTGGGGCGGCCACGCCGTTGGCCTCGATGTCCCCGTTCCAATAATCGGTCAGCGCCGTTTCGAGGCCAATCGGCACGGTCCAGGGCAGTTCGCGTATCAGGTTCTCGACGACTTTGATGTCCAACTGCTCGCTCTCCGAGGAGAGCGGGTAGGGGAACGTCTGGGAAAGATAGCATTGCCGGCCATGCCGTTCGCCCAGGTCCACTGGGGTACCCAGCGCCAGGTAGTCGAGCAGGCGCGGCATCAACAGAGCAAATCCCCAACTGCGCGAATCGGTCGGGGTCGCCACACGCAGGTTGGAAAAGTCGAGAGCGCAGAGTGAAGGGTATCTTTCCTTGAGGGCGTGTTCGAACATTTGCTGCGCGACCTGCTCGAATGCAGGGCGGCTGGCGAATGCTTGGCTCACTTTTTCAGCGAAGGCCGAGGGGCCATCGGCGGTGGAGGATGAGGTCATGAGAAGTCCTTTTCATAAACGGGTATCGTCGCAATGACGGCGAACAGAGTGTCGAGCCAACAAGCCTTGGCAAGGTGGTATATACATATGACCCGATCGGGCGTGGTTTCTGGTAGCGCCCGACACTGGCGCCATTGGCCGTCGCTTGCTGAATGATTGCGTAACGAAACGGCGCCAAGGCTTTTCCGCTACGCGGCGGTGCGTCTGTCGATCAAGGCGCTAATGGCAGGAACTTTTGTGTTGCCAGGGCTTTTCCGATCGAGCCTCGATGCACATTTACGACGGCGTAAGGACTGTCGGCCTTTGCCAGCATTGAGTGGTAGTGTTCCCTGCGTTGGGCCTTGGTCTTGAGATGCGCGACGCTGTATTGCTCTTTTGGCGTATCGATCTTTTCGTAGTGAAAATGCGCATACCAGATCGGCGAACCGTTGCGATCGTTGATGGCGTATTCCTGGAAAAAGTCTTTTCGCAGGGGTTTGCGTCCTTCGATCCGTGCAATTTGTACGTTGTCGCTCTCCAACAAATACTGGAGGGCGCCGTCGGTGGGGGGTAATGCCAGGCTCAGTTCGATACGCAGGTCTCGTCCCTTGGCGCTCAGGCGACCAGCGACGCTGGACAGTGTGTCCATCAGTTCCTGGTCCGCTGGTGGCCATGAGCCCTGCGTAGCGGTCAAGGCCCTGTTCAGTTCTTCGGACAGGTTGCCATAGCGATTGGCCTCATTGATCAGGATCTCTTCAATTTCCTGAGGGTAGCGACAGTATTTTTTATAGCCTTCGGCACGCCCCAGGCGTTCTTCCACATCATTGAGCAGTTTCCTGGCCTCGCCTTTGATCGTGTTGACGCTCCTCATTTGCGGTGTGGGAGCAGGCCGGTGCTCCTCGACGATATCCCAGACATCTCCGTGCTGCGTATAGCTGGCCATCACGTGGTCATCCACTTCGGAGCGCAACTCGACGACTTCAAGGGTCGACGTTGGGTCGACTTTCGTCATGTCGCCGATCAGGAGCCCGTTTTTGCGGGTCTTGATGATCTTCTTCGTGACTCTTCCGGGCAGCTTGGGCAGGCGCTTGCGAGGTTGCGGTTCGGGTTTGACATGCAGGGCCAGCTTAGCGGAGACCTCCTCGTATAGCCCTTCCACCAGGTTGATGATCCTATCGAGGTAGGAGGTTGGGGACTCGCTGCCGCGCAGGGCTTTTATGCCTCGCAAGGCGTCCAGGTTCTGACCGTAATGTTGTGTCAGGCTGTCCAGCAGGGCGAATTCCTCCGAAGGCTGCAGTTCATACATCCGTAAGTCGGCGTGGGAGCGGATTTGCTGCTCCAGCATGTTGACAATCGATTGCAGGAGGGAGGGCAGGCCAGGATCATGAATATTTGCCAATGCCGCCAGGGCGGGCAAATGCAGCACCTTCACCGCGGGCGCACTTCTTTCCCCCTGCCGGCCTTCGGTCATTTTTCTGACGATGGCGACGCCGGCGCTGTCCAGATTGAACAACTCATCGAGATAACGATCCTTGAGCTCGAGCCAGTGGATGCCGCGGTCATTGATGTCGCATATCCGTTCCAGGTATTCGACGTACTCCCGGGGGGAATGGATGGAGGCGCCTGGCGCTGTTTCTATCCTCGTGAAGGGGACGTGAGCAGCCTGCTCGGCGTTGAAATCCATTTCAACCACCACGAACGCCTTGCGCGCATTGATAACGATGTTTTGCATGAGGAAGTGCTTGAAGTCGTTGCGCAATGTGCCACCGAGGCGGGTGTACTCAGGAATGGCATCGAGTAGGCGCTGATAGCGCGTTACCTGCTCTTCAAGCAACTTATAAGCGTATGCGCGCCTCTGGGCACGCTGCACTTGGGTCACGTCGCTTCTTTCATGGGCCTTCTTCATGACCTCCAGCGCGACGTCCGCGGCTTTTATCTGGTTGTCGTGTTGCTGTTCGAAGTTGAGAAATTCCAGCGCCAGCTCGTTGAATCTTTGTGTATTGCTGCGACGCATCTGGGCGATGCGCTTGGGCGGCATCCCTCCACGCAGACGCAGCCGAAAATCCAGGGACCAGCGGCCTCGATCGTCCGATTGCAAGGGCGGGCCGCTTCGTGCCGGATCGAGCGGATCGACGATCGTCGCGCTGCCGTCCGCCTCGGGACGCACTTGATACAGCTGTTCATCCACCAAGGCGTACCATCTTCCGTCAATGCTGTGCAGACCCACGTAGGGCGGCTGTTCGATCGGCTCAGGCAGTGATGCCGGGCGTGGCACTTGCAGACGATTCAATTGCGCTCGTTGTCCAGACGTCAGGCGGTGGCGAGCGTTGGCGAAGCTCAAGTCCAAGGCGCTGCTGGCAACCCCGGAATCTTCGCCAGGTAAAGTCACCGTGCCTTCAAGGACCCTTGGCGAGGCCGGAGCGGGCCACTGTTCGGCAACGGTTCGCGGCGCGGGTGAACGCATCGCCTGTTCCTTCAATGTCTCGGCCGGTGGGGCATGGACAGGCGCGCTGATGGCAGGGAACTGGTGCACCAGCATGCTGAGGTTGATCAGCAGGTCGATGGCGGCCAGCTCCCGGGTCAACGGATCTTCACTGTTCAGCGCCTGGATGTCGTGGCTGGCCCCGGCCATCAGCGTCCACAGCCAGGCGGCGGCCATGGCCGGCCCGCGTAGCAGGGGCATCAATAGTGTTTGGAACAACAGGCTGCCGCCCTCCAGGAGCACGGCCCAGCGGCTCTCGCTGTTTGAAACCGATTCCTGGTTGGCCTGGGCGATCAGGGCACGGGCATTGGCGCCGTAGAGGTATTGCATCAGCTCGCCTTTGCGCAGGTACTGCTGTATTTCCTCGCTGACCTCGTCGGTCGCCACCGTCGCGCGAGCGGGGATGGGTGGAAGGTCGAATTCATCCCCCTGGAGAAAACGTATGATGTGCGGCTCCCGAAAACCTCCATTGGCGTAGATGGGACGAGCGGCATCGGATAGCCAGGTCAGGATGCTGTTCTGCAGTTCCCCCGGTGTTGCGATCGCCTCGAACAGTGCCCGACGTGTCGGGAATTGTTGCAGCGAAGGTGTGTAGAGCGGTCTGTACAACAGGTGTGGCCCTGTTTGCAGGTCCTGATGTTCCATGAGGTACATGTTCGCCACGGCGTCGGGCAGGGCTTGGGGTTTTCGCAGGAAAGCCAGGGTCCGGATGACGACCGCTCGCCCGTTGACCTGTTGCTCGCCCGCCTCGGGTTCCAGGAGCGCTTCCAACAGGGCAAGGCCTTCGCCGGTCATGCCGTCTTCCTGGCTGTGTACCTGCTTGAGGGCCTCAAGGGCCAATTGGGACGGGATCTGTTCGGCGAACAGGCGCTGGCGTTGCTGCACGTGGGGCGAAGCCAGGAGCTGTTCCTTGAGATAACCGGGGTAGGTTCTGCCGATGTCGACCTGCTCGATCAGTCCGTCCTTGCGGGTAATGAAGTCCGGCGTCAGCCATGCCGGTATTGCCAGGCCCCGGCGGTGGCTGAGTTTGAAACGCCCACTGCGACGGGCGATCAGGTTGTCGATGGCCAGGTCGGTCAGGCTCATGGTGTGTTTCTCGACAACGCCGGATGTGCCGGGGTAACCCGCGGCAATGGTGAACGTCAGTTGCACCTCGTCGGGGTGGCAGCGATCGTCGTTGGGCATCGCGGCCGGTTGCCGCATGCGCTCGATCAAAGCGTCGGCCGCAAAGCGCCTGATATCCTTGATGTCGCTGAGGAAGGTCCTGCCGTCGTTGCGTTTCTTGGCGCTGGCCAGGGTCAGGCCGTAATGCTGGAATCTGGTTTGGTCAACCAGCGGTGCCGTCCTCAGCCAGTCGGGCAGCAATGGTGACAGCTTGTCCGACGTCGAAGGAGAAAGGTGCGGAGTGTCGAGCAGATAATGGGAGGGGTCGCTCAGCTCGTTGTAAAGCTCGCCGAGGCGTTGCAGACCGAACCGCGAGGGCAACTGGACGGCCCTGAGGTCCGTGAGCTGCTGCTCCAGGATCATCGCGGCCTGGGTGTCGAAGACATTGCCGTCGATTTCATCGAGTCCGCAGGTGATGGCATCGACAATGTATTGGCCCGCAATCCATTCGGCCCAATGGGTCCTGAAACTGTCCAGCGAGGAGAAAGACTGGACGGGACGGCCAGGACTGCACAACAGCACGACGAGTCCGACGCGGGTGTAATGCAACAACACTATATCGGAGCCGGATAACACGGTCGTGGTGTCGCCCTGCGTCAAGGTGGTCTCCAGGCGGTACGCGTAGACCGGTGGAACCTGGCTCATCCGTGTATCACGGTTCGGCCAGCGCACGATCTGATCCAGGGCTTCGCGTGCCGGTTCGGTCAGTTCAGCTTGTTGCAGCGCGCACAGGTGCAGGGCGTTCTTCAATGCGGTGCTGAGCCAGCCCCAGCGACTGTCGCTTTCGGGCGGCCCGGTCTGGCTGTCCCTGTCCGGACCCTCATTCCAGTAGCGGACCAGTGCGTCCTCCAGGCCGATCGATACTGTCCATGGCAGTTCGAGCACAAGCTGCTCGATGACTTTCATGTCCAGCCTTCCATCGCGTGGATGAAGTTGCCGGGGTGGCTGGTCGGTGAGAAAACTGCGCAGCTCGCGCCGTCCCTTGAAATCAACGGGTTTGCCGAGGGCCAGGTAATCGAGCACCAGGCCCATCAATGATTGGAAACGGTAGCTGTTGGCAGTCGCTTCGGGCGTCGCCAATCGGGTCTTGGAAAGATCGATCGTCAGCGAGGGGTATCTTTCTTTCAAGGTCCGCTCGAGCATGCTTTGCGAGACGTGCTTGAAGGTCGGACGGCTTGCGAACACTTGGCTCACGCGTCTGGCAAGCGCAGAGGGGGGCGCTGTGGAAAGCGAGGTCATATGAAGTCCTTTTCATGAATGGATGGCCGTCGCAATGGCGGCAAGGACAGTATTGACCTCAGTCTTTTGGCGCGGGCGGTATATAGATACCGCCCTGTCGTGCAGCGGTTGTGCCTGTCAGCCGACTGGCCCGCGCCAGGCGCATTCAGCGGGATCGGTCAGGCGGGATCGGCGCCCAGCACCACATTCAGTGCGCTGCGGGCATCGTCAAGTTGCACCAGCGTGGCATGGCGGGCGCCGAGGGCGTCGCGGTTCTCGATGGCGGTGAGGATCGCCTTGTGCCGTGGCATTGCCAGCTCATGCAGGTTGGGCCGCTGGTTGGAGTGCTTGAGCGCTTCGGCGATCGCCACGGACAACATGTTGCAGAGGTTGGCGAGCAGGTCGTTGTGAGTGGCGTCGGCAATGCGGCTGTGGAAGTCCAGGTCCGGCTGCAACAGGGCTTCGGGGGTCGGGGCGGTTTCCATGCGCTGGTAGGCTTCGTTGATCGCGGCGATGTCTTCGTCGGTGGCGAACTGGGCGGCGAGGGCAGCCGCGGCCGGCTCGATGATGCTGCGCACGCTGGTGAGCAGGCCGAAGAATTCATTCTGCGGGCTGCTCTGCATCAGCCAGTGCAGCACATCGGGATCGAGCATGTGCCATTCCCGCCGGGCCTTGACCACCGTGCCCACGCGCGGGCGCGAATACACCAGCCCCTTGGCGACCAGCACCCGCGTGGCTTCGCGCAGCACCGGGCGACTGACCGCGTACTCTTCGCATAACAACGCTTCGGCGGGCAGTTTGTCATCCGGCTTGAAGCGCCCGGAGACGATCTGCATGCCCAATTCCTGGACGATGCGCGCATGCATGCTCTTGCGGTCGGAGGGTTTGCGGTAATCCATGGGACGCGGCGCGATCCTGTCGGCGAGGGGAGTGCTGCGCATGATAGCAGGCGCGGCGGGTGTTCATCAGGTCAAACCCTGGGGGCTGAATGACCTTGTGGCGAGAGAGCTCCCGCTGGACCCTGTAATTGGATGGACTCGCCCAAGCCGAGGCGTCTGTAGCGCCACGGTGGCATTCTTAAGAAGCCAACGACAGCGAGGGCGAGCCCGTGAAGAAGCATACGACCAAAACCAGTCTGTCTCCAGCCGATGTATCGGCCTGTTCGACCCTGGCGGTGGACCTTGCCAAGAACGTGTTCCAGGTGGCCGGAGAAGACGCTCTCGGCCAGGTGATTTACGAACAACGAATCAAGTCGCGTGAAGCCTTTTTGAAGTTCCTGCACCAATTGCCCACAGGCCTGACAGTGTTGATGGAAACGGGACCAGGGGCGCAGGCCTGGGCGCGGCAGTTGCAGCAACAGGGCAATGCGGTGCGGATTCTGCCAGCGCAGCGTGTGGCCGAGCATCGCAGCGGCGCGAAGAATGATCGAAATGATGTGCTGGCGATATTGCGGGCAGGTCGGGACAAGGGCATTGCAGCCGTGCCGGTCAAAAGTACGGCACAGTTGGCCATGCAGGCACTGCATCGGGCCCGGCAGGGTTACGTGCGACGGCGTACCGCCCTGGGTAATCAGATGCGCGGTTTGCTGCTCGAGCATGGTATTGCCATTGCGCAAGGCGAAACCTCCCTTGGCCGCAATATTCCACGGCTACTGGAGGATGCCACCCAGCCATTACCGGACATGTTGCGCGAGCTGATCGCCGAGTTGCTGGGCGAGTGGAGCCAGATGAGCGAACGTATCCGTATGCTGACGGGGCGGCTGGAAGTCGCGGCTCGTGAAGATGAAACAGCGAAACGGCTGATGACGGTACGCGGCATCGGCCCCATCATCGCCACCGCCGTATTGGCCAAGCAGACCGAACCTGAGCGGTTCCAAAATGCCCGGCAATTTGCTGCCTATTTCGGCACAGTGCCCGAACAACACAGCAGCGGGCAGACGGTGAGACTGGGCAAGATGTGCAAGCGTGGTGATGCCTACCTGCGAAGCTTGACGATCCAAGGGGCGCACGCGGTGTTGAAACAGGTGCGGCCGGATTCGGATCATCCAGATGATCGGCGACTGCGGCGCTGGTTGAACCGTCATGGACAAAAAGGCGCGGCTGTACGACTGGCCAACCGTAACCTACGAATCATTTGGGTATTGCTTCAAAACGAAGAAACCTATCGTCGCCAACCGGCGTCTAGTCCGGAGGCTGCGATGGACCATTAATTTACCGAGTTGTGCCACCGGGGCGCTGAGCCGCCTCAACCCTTGCTAAGGAACATTGACCCCAGGTCAGACCGTCGCGGATAGATGCCTGAGCTCCTACCGGCCCTTGAGGCCTCACTGTAATCGGCATACCGCGAGCTCACCCAATGTTGGCCAGAAGCTGATCATGCTTCCTCGAACAGGCCTTATACATAGATGCAACCGGGTATCGGTGTTCAAACGCAGGTTGACAGTGGGGGCGAGTCCATACATAGGAGCTGGCGAAGCCTGCGATCTTTTGATCTTGATCTTGATCTTGATCTTGATCTTGATCTTGATCTTTCGCTTGAGATTCAAGTGTCCTTGGAAAGATCGCAGCCTCGTTGCACTCGGCAGCTCCTACGCAGCTCCTACAACAGCTCCTCATTGTGGGTCAGTGGGAGTGACGCGGCACCTCGGCCCCACGGCAGCCCACCAGGAAATCGAAATCGCAGCCCTGGTCCGCTTGCAACACGTGATCGATGTACAACTGGCGATAGCCGCCCACCAACAATTGCTGCGGTGGCGCGAGGTCGGCCAGGCGCGCGGCGAGTTCGGCGTCCGGGATGTCCAGGTGCAGGCGGCCGCTGGCGCAGTCGAGTTCGATCCAGTCGCCTTCTTTCACGGCGGCCAAAGGTCCGCCGGCCGCGGCTTCCGGTGCCACGTGCAGGACTACGGTGCCGTAGGCGGTGCCACTCATGCGCGCATCGGAAATCCGCACCATGTCCGTCACGCCCTGGGCCAGCAGCTTGGCCGGCAAGCCCATGTTGCCGACTTCAGCCATGCCTGGATAACCTTTCGGCCCGCAGTTCTTCATCACCAGGATCGAGTCGGCGTCCACATCGAGTTCAGGGTCGTTGATCCGCGCCTTGTATTCGTCGAAATTCTCGAACACCACGGCGCGGCCACGATGCTGCATCAGCTCAGGCGTGGCGGCGGAAGGTTTGAGCACCGCGCCCAGGGGCGCCAGGTTACCGCGCAAGACGCAGATACCGCCGTCGGCGCGGATCGGGTTGTCCAGGGTGCGGATGACTTCGTCCTGGCCGTAGATCGGCGCATCCTTGGTGTTTTCGCCGAGGCTCTTGCCGTTGACCGTCAACGCGTTCGGGTGCGGGATCAGGTTCGCTTCGCCGAGACGACGGAGCACGGCGGGCAGGCCACCGGCGTAGTAGAACTCTTCCATCAGGAAGCGCCCGGACGGCTGCAAGTCGACGATAGTCGGCATGCCGCGGCCGATGCGGGTCCAGTCGTCCAAGTCCAGTTGCACGCCGATGCGCCCGGCGATGGCCTTGAGATGGATCACCGCATTGGTCGAACCGCCAATGGCGGCGTTGACGCGGATGGCGTTTTCGAAGGCTTCCTTGGTCAGGATCTTCGACAGCTTCAGGTCTTCACGGACCATTTCCACGGCGCGCATGCCCGACATGTGGGCCAGCACGTAACGCCTTGCATCCACGGCGGGAATCGCCGCGTTGTGGGGCAGGGAGGTGCCGAGGGCTTCGGCCATGCAGGCCATGGTCGAGGCCGTGCCCATGGTGTTGCAGGTACCGGCCGAGCGGGACATGCCGCCCTCGGCCGCAAGGAAATCGTCGAGGGTGATGGTGCCGGCCTTGACCTGTTCGCTCAACTGCCACACCACGGTGCCCGAGCCGATGTCCTGGCCCTTGTGCTTGCCGTTGAGCATCGGCCCGCCGGTGACAACGATGGCTGGCACGTCGCAACTGGCGGCGCCCATCAGCAAGGCCGGGGTGGTCTTGTCGCAACCGGTGAGCAGCACCACGCCGTCGATCGGATTGCCGCGAATCGCCTCTTCCACGTCCATGCTCGCCAGGTTGCGCGTCAGCATGGCGGTGGGGCGCAGGTTCGATTCGCCGTTGGAGAACACCGGGAACTCCACTGGGAAGCCCCCAGCTTCGATCACGCCACGCTTGACGTGCTCGGCGATCTGCCGGAAGTGCGCGTTGCACGGCGTCAGCTCCGACCAGGTGTTGCAGATGCCGATGATCGGCTTGCCATGGAACTGATGGTCGGCGATGCCCTGATTTTTCATCCAGCTGCGGTACATGAAGCCGTTCTTGTCGGCGGTGCCAAACCATTGGGCCGAGCGCAGGGAGGGTTTCTTATCAGACATGATCGATTCTCTTATTGTATGACTATATTGTTCGAGCTGAAGCGTAACATAAGCGCAATTTGCGCGGTTTGGAAGTGTTGTTGGGTAAATAGTATTACTATATAGTCCGATTCAACGGAGGGGTTGTCCTGGCGGTCATTCGCGAGAGAAATCCCCCGAGGTTCTATAACAACAACAATCGGAGACCGGTCCCATGAGCCAGGAATTGCGGCTTATTCGTCGCATCACCCTCAAACTGATTCCCTTCCTGATCCTGCTGTACCTGATCGCCTACGTGGACCGCTCTGCAGTGGGGTTTGCCAAACTGCACATGGGTGCCGACATCGGCATCGGCGACGCCGCCTACGGCTTGGGCGCAGGGCTGTTTTTCATTGGTTACTTCCTGCTGGAGATCCCCAGCAACCTGATGCTGGAACGCTTCGGTGCGCGGCGCTGGTTCGCGCGGATCATGATCACCTGGGGCGCCATCACCATCGGCATGGCCTTCGTGCAGGGGCCCCACAGTTTCTACGTGATGCGCTTTTTGCTCGGCGCGGCCGAAGCCGGGTTCTTCCCGGGCGTGCTGTACTACATCACCCAATGGTTCCCGGTGCGCCATCGCGGCAAGATCCTGGGCCTGTTCATTCTTTCCCAACCCATCGCCATGATGATCACCGGCCCCGTGTCAGGTGGCTTGCTGGGCATGGACGGCATCCTTGGCCTGCACGGCTGGCAATGGCTGTTCATCGTCATCGGCCTGCCGGCGGTGCTGTTGACGTGGCCGGTGCTGCGCTACCTGCCGGATGGCCCGCAGCAAGTGAAATGGATGGACCAGGCCGAGAAGGACTGGCTGACCGGCGAACTGCAAAAAGACCTGCAGGAGTACGGCCAGACCCGCCACGGCAACCCGCTGCACGCGTTGAAGGACAAACGGGTGTTGCTGTTGGCGCTGTTCTACCTGCCCGTGACCTTGAGCATCTACGGCCTGGGCCTGTGGTTGCCGACGCTGATCAAGCAGTTCGGTGGCAGCGATTTGGTGACCGGTTTTGTCTCTTCCGTGCCGTATATCTTCGGCATCGTCGGTCTGCTGATCATTCCCCGCAGCTCCGACCGCTTGAATGACCGCTACGGTCACTTGGCCGTGTTGTACGTGCTCGGTGCCATCGGCCTGTTCCTGAGTGCCTGGCTGTCGGTGCCGGTGTTGCAACTGGCGGCGCTCTGCCTGGTGGCGTTCGCGCTGTTTTCCTGCACGGCGGTGTTCTGGACCTTGCCGGGACGGTTCTTTGCCGGCGCCAGCGCGGCGGCGGGCATTGCGCTGATCAACTCGGTGGGCAACCTCGGTGGCTACATCGGACCGTTCGTGATCGGTGCGCTGAAGGAGTACACCGGCAACCTGGCCTCGGGGCTGTATTTCCTGTCCTGTGTGATGGTGTTCGGCCTGGTGTTGACTGGCGTGGTCTATCGCCTGTTGGAGCGCAAGCATGTGCTGCCGGCGGATCAGTTCGCCGCCAGTGCCCGCGGGGCGACGCGTACCTGAGGTCACCACAACCCACTGTGGGAGCGAGCTTGCTCGCGATGGCGATCTGACAGATGACATCATGAGTGAACGTAAGGCCGCTATCGCGAGCAAGCTCGCTCCCACAGGGGACCGCACCGAATTCAAGATTTGCTTACAAGGAGAAAGATATGCGTTTAGTTCAGTTCGAATTGAATAACGGCGAGCGCCGCGTTGGTGTGGTCGACGGCGATCACGTGCGCGAAGTACAGGGCGCCAACACGGTGCGTGAGCTGGCGCTGGCCGCTATCGAAGCGGGCGTGAAGCTTGAGCAGCAGGTCAACGGCCTGGGCTTGGGGGCGAGCCATGACTACGCCCGATTGCTCGGCGAGCTGCGCATCCTGCCACCGCTGGATCACCCGGACCCGGCGCACCTGCTGGTCAGCGGCACCGGCCTGACCCACCTGGGCAGCGCCTCGGCCCGCGACAAAATGCACCAGCAGGCCGGCGACGAAGCGACGATGACCGACACCATGCGCATCTTCAAGTGGGGCGTCGAGGGCGGCAAGCCACAGGCCGGGCAGGCCGGTGTGCAGCCGGAATGGTTCTACAAGGGTGACGGCAGCATCGTGGTCCGTCCGGGCCATCCGTTCCCGTTGCCTCCGTTTGCCGAAGACGCGGGCGAAGAGCCAGAGATCAGCGGCCTGTACGTCATCGGCCACGATGGCAAGCCTTATCGCCTTGGCTTTGCGGTGGGCAACGAATTCTCCGACCACGTCATGGAGCGCAAGAATTACCTGTACCTGGCCCATTCGAAACTGCGCAGTTGCAGTTTTGGCCCGGAACTTCGCGTGGGTGAATTGCCTCAACATCTGTCCGGGACCAGTCGTATCCTGCGCAACGGCGAAGTGCTGTGGCAGAACGAATTCCTCAGCGGCGAGGCGAACATGTGTCACAGCCTCGAAAATCTGGAGTTCCACCACTTCAAATACAGTCAGTTCCTGCGCCCGGGGGACGTGCACGTTCACTTCTTCGGCACCGCGACGCTGTCGTTCGCCGACGGCATCCGCACCCAGCCGGGGGATGTATTCGAGATCAGCCAGGCCGAGTTCGGCGCGCCGCTGGTCAACGGCATTGCCCCGGTGGACGCGGTATTCAATCCGGGTACTATCGGCACACTTTAAGAGGAGACTTGCGATGAACCAGATCCTTGGCCACAACTACATCGGCGGGGCGCGCAGCGCGGCCGGTCAGACTCGCCTGCAAAGTATCGACGCCAGCACCGGCGAGGCATTGCCCCATGATTTCGTCCAGGCCTCGGCGGAAGAAGTCGACGCCGCCGCCAAGGCCGCTGCGGCGGCTTATCCGACGTATCGCAGCCTGAGTGCGGCGCGCCGGGCCGAGTTCCTTGATGCCATCGCCGATGAACTGGACGCCCTGGGCGATGAGTTCGTCGCCGTGGTCTGCCGCGAAACCGCTTTGCCAGCGGCCCGGATCCAGGGCGAGCGCGGTCGCACCAGCGGCCAGATGCGCCTGTTTGCCAAGGTCCTGCGTCGTGGCGACTTTTACGGCGCCCGCATCGACCGCGCCTTGCCGGAGCGCACGCCGCTGCCGCGTCCGGACCTGCGTCAATACCGCATTGGCCTCGGCCCGGTGGCGGTGTTCGGCGCCAGCAACTTCCCGCTGGCATTTTCCACTGCCGGTGGTGATACGGCGGCTGCGCTGGCCGCCGGTTGCCCGGTGGTATTCAAGGCCCACAGTGGCCACATGGCAACCGCCGAGCACGTGGCCGATGCGATCATCCGCGCCGCCGAAAAAACCGCGATGCCGGCCGGTGTGTTCAACATGATCTACGGCGGGGGCGTTGGCGAATGGCTGGTCAAGCATCCCGCGATCCAGGCCGTGGGCTTCACCGGCTCCCTCAAGGGCGGGCGTGCGCTCTGCGACATGGCCGCCGCGCGGCCGCAGCCGATCCCGGTGTTCGCCGAAATGTCGAGCATCAACCCGGTGATCGTCTTGCCACAAGCCTTGAAGAACCGTGCCGAGAGCGTTGCCCGCGACCTGACCGCTTCGGTGGTGCAGGGTTGCGGTCAGTTCTGCACCAACCCCGGCCTGGTGATTGGCATTCGCTCGCCGGAGTTCACCGCTTTCACCCAGCAGGTGGCTACGCTGATCGGCGACCAGGCGCCGCAGACCATGCTCAACGCCGGTACGCTGCAAAGCTACGGCAAGGGTTTGCAGAAACTCCTGGCTCACTCGGGTATCGAGCACCTGGCCGGTGGTGAGCAGCAGGGCAACCAGGCCCGGCCGCAATTGTTCAAGGCTGACGCCAGCCTGCTGATCAACGGTGACGAGGCCTTGCAGGAAGAGGTCTTCGGGCCGACCACGGTGTTCGTCGAAGTGGCGGACCAGGCGCAACTGAGCGCCGCGTTGAACGGCCTGCACGGCCAGCTCACCGCGACGATGATTGGCGAGCCGGCGGATTTCGAACAGTTCGGCGAACTGACACCGTTGTTGGAACAGAAGGTTGGACGCATCTTGCTCAACGGCTATCCAACCGGCGTCGAGGTGTGTGATTCGATGGTCCATGGCGGCCCTTATCCGGCCACGTCCGATGCCCGCGGCACCTCGGTGGGCACGCTGGCGATCGATCGCTTCCTGCGTCCGGTGTGCTTCCAGAACTACCCGGACAATCTGTTGCCGGAGCCGCTGAAAAACGCCAACCCGCTGGGGATCCTGCGGCTGGTGGATGGGGTGCCGGGGCGCGAGGCGCTTTGAGAGTCAGGCAGTTCCATTGAGGTTGATGGACTGCCGTCATCGCGAGCAAGCTCGCTCCCACAGGGGATTTTTTTGTGAATGCAAAAGTTGTGTTCGCGGAAGATCCAATTGTGGGAGCTTGCTCGCGATGGCGATCTTCCAATCGAAAGTGCCTTCGAACCTTATGGCCCAAGCCCCACTCTGACATTGGGTTATCATGCTGGCTTTCCCAATGACCGACTGATCGCCATGACTGCCCTGACCGACACCCTGCTGCACGCCCTCGAACACTGCGACATGCTGATCATCGACGGGCTGCACGCATTCGATTTCTCCCTCGACGAGCAGGACCAATTGCACGTCGAGTGCATGAACGGTCGCACCCTCGAACACTGGCGTTTCACGCCGACGCAGATGCAGGCCGCGACCTTCGACAAAGCCCTGAAGCATTGGATCATCACCAGCGATTCGGGCGACCACCACCTGGAATGCGTGGAAGCGACCAGCGGCCACGACGATGAGGACTCCGAACATGAAGATGCGTAGTTTCTGGCCCTTGTTGATGGCCGGCAGCGTCGGCGCCATGGGCGTCCAGGCCGACACCAGCGATCGTCATCAATTGCTGGTGGGTTCCTACACCGCCGGGCAGAGCCAGGGCATCTACCGATTGCAATTCGACAGCCGCACCGGCCAGCTCGATGCCAATCCGTTGCAGGTGATCAAGACCGACAACCCCTCCTGGCTGACCCTGTCCAAGGACCAGACCCGGCTGTTCGTCGTCAACGAAAACGGGCCGGGCCAGAAGGACCCGGTGGGCAAGGTCAGCAGCTACGCCATCGACCCGAAGACCCATGAGCTGAGCCTGATCAACCAGGTGCAGTCCCTGGGCAACGAGCCGACCCATTCCAGCTTGAGCCAGGACGGCCAGCATTTGCTGGTCAGTAATTATTCCGTCCTGGAGAACCCGGGCGGCACTCTGGTGGTGCTGCCGGTGGGCGCGGACGGCAAGCTGGCGCCGGTGGTGCAAGCGGGCGGCCATCAGCCGAGTCGGGTCAATCCCGAGCGACAGAAGTCCGGCCATGTGCATTCCGCGGTGCCTTCACCGGATGGCAAGTATGTGTTCGCCAATGACCTGGGGGCGGACAAGGTGTTTGTCTACCGCTACGACCCCAAGGCCAACCCCGAAATGCCGCTGACACCCGCCGAACCGCCGTTCGTGCAATTGCCGCCGGGTAGCGGGCCACGCCACCTGTTGTTCAGTGGCGACGGCAAGCACGCCTGGCTGACGATGGAAATGACCGCCCAGGTCGCCGTATTCGATTACCAGGACGGTCGCCTGACTCAGCGCCAGTTGGTCAATCTGGCCGACGGAAAACCCCAGCCGGGTAAAGCGGCGGCAGCATTGCATGCCTCCAGGGATGGCAAGTTTCTCTATGTCAGCAATCGTGGCACCACCAATGAACTCCTGGTGTTTGCCATCGACCCGGCGGCTGGCACGTTGAAGGCGCTGCAACGGCGCTCCGTCGACGGTGATCACCCCCGGGAGTTCAGCCTCGATCCGAGCGAAAAATTCATCCTGGTCGCCAATCAGAAGAGCAACCAGATCGTGGTCATCGAGCGCGATCCAAAGACAGGCCTGCTAGGCAAGACCGTCCAGAAACTGCCGATGGACGCACCGAGTGATTTGAAATTCCTGGTTCGTCAGTGAGCTGAAGGCCCCGATTCATGGGGCCTTCGCCGTTGTATCAACGCGGCTGATAGTCGCTAGTATTACAAAGCATTTCAAGGCGAGACGCCTCGGCGCGTAAGTTTGCTTCACGGCCCCACCGGGCAAATCAGCCAACTGAATCCGAGGACTACCGCCATGAACCTGAATCTCTTCTCCGTTATCGCTGCTTCCGCCATCTCCGCCACCGTGGCATTGCCGGCCAGTGCCAGCGTCGAAATCAGCAACAAGCAAAACCGCACCCAGAGCTACACCGAGAAATACCTGCAACAGAGCGCCAACTTCTACGCGGCGCTGGACCACAAGACTCAACACTGAATTACGCTGACCACTGAAGCCTGCGATCTTTTCATCTCCCCATGGATTTTCAGGGAGAGACAAGATCGCAGGCTTCGTGCATTCGGGAGGAAAATTCCGTTGTGATATCACATGGCCATGTGTTTAAATTTGACGCTAGTTAATTGACTCCTTTGCGTTAAGGATCGACACCATGGCGATGCGTCTGGCAGTGATGTTGCTGTTCCTTTACTCCACCCCGATTGTCTCGGCCGCCCAGCCCGTTCCCGGCGAACTGGAAGTGGCTCGGGAGCGGTTGTTGAGCTTGCTCCCGCTGGACTTGTAGGAGCTGGCGAAGCCTGCGATCTTTTGATCTTTTGCTTGATATTCAAGTGTCCTTGGAAAGATCGCAGCCTCGCTTCGCTCGGCAGCTCCTACACGCCACCCAGCGGGAGCAAGCTGCCTCGCCACAAAAGCTATACAGCTTGCTTGGCCATGATCGCCACGAACAGCTCGGAATCGAGCAAGCCCTGCAACCAATCCTGTAGCCGAGGGTAGGGCGCCTGGGCAAACCACTGGCGATCGACATGGGCGAACTGGCGCACGAACGGCAGCAGCGCCATGTCCGCCAGGCTAAGGTGCGCCGCCGCCAGGAACGGTCGCGCTTGCAGCCGTTCTTCCAACTTGCGAAGAAACGCTTCGCCTTCACTTCGATAGTGTTCCATCGGCTGTTCGGGATGACGCTCCGGGTATTTGTAGCGGTTCAGGTGAAGCTTGAATACCTGATCGTTTTCCTCGATCAGGTCCGCCGTAACCTGCTGGCCCTCTGGGTCGTCCGCCAGCCTCCAATCCTGCGGATCACGCTGGTCGAGTGCCCAGCGCATGATCTCAAGACTTTCATCGATGACTCGCCCGTCGACGTGCAACACCGGCACCGTGCCCTTGCTCGACAGCGCGAGCAGTTCGGCGGGCTTGGCCTTGAGGCTGACTTCGACGATGTCCAAGGCGATGGCGCTGTAGCGCAACGCCATCCGCGCGCGCATGGCGTAGGGGCAACGGCGGAAGGAGTACAGCGTGGCGTGGCTCATTTCACCTCCACCGTGCTCAGCCCGTTGCCTTGGCGGCGCACCTGGATCTGCACCGGGATGCGTTCGTGCATTTCCTGCACGTGGGAAATGACCGCGACCTTGCGGCCCTGGGCCTGCAAGCCATCGAGGGCGTCCATCGCCAGTTGCAGCGACTCGGGGTCGAGGCTGCCGAAGCCTTCGTCGATGAACAGCGATTCGATTCTCAGCGTGCTGGACGCCATCGACGCCAGGCCCAGCGCCAGGGCGAGGGAGACGAGGAAGGTTTCGCCGCCGGACAACGAATGCACCGAGCGCAGTTCGTCACCCATTTCGGTGTCCATCACCAGCAGCCCGAGCATGCTGCCGCCGCGCTTGAGGCGGTAGCGGCGAACCAATTGCCGCAACTGCGCGTTGGCGTGGTGCACCAGCAGGTCGAGGTTGTACGCCTGGGCCAGTTTGCGGAAGCGGTCGCCGGTGGCCGAGCCGATCAGCGCATCCAGGCGTGCCCAGCGCTGGTACTCGGTGTAGGCCTGTTCAATCTCTCGGGCCAGGGCTTGGTTGGCGTTCTGTCGACGCTGGTCCTCGGCTTGCTCGGCGCGCAAGTCCGCACACCGTTGTTCACTGGCGGTAAATTGCTCGTGCAGCGTGGCGAGGGCATCAGCCAACTGTTCGGCCGACAGGTTGCCGTTGTCTTGCGCCTGGTGGTTTTGCAGGCGCAGCTCCCGTTCGGTGAGCAATACGCGGGCTTGTTCGATGGCTTTTTCGCTGTTGAGCAGGCGTTGCCGCAACTGCGCGACTTGCTGCTCATCAAGGCTGAGCAGGGCGTCGAGCGCCGCGTCGTCCAGTTCCGGGTGAGAGGCGCGCCATTGGGCGATGCCCGCGGCCAACGCCTGTTGTTCGGCCTCCAGCGCCTGGGCCTGCTCCTGCCGGGCCTTGAGTTCGGCTGCGAGTTGCACAAGTGCGTTGCGTCGATCCTGGAGTTGCTGGTTGGCCGTTGCCTCGGTGGCGCGGGCCTGTTCCATTGCCGCGTCGAGCTGCTGCTGCCATTGTTCGGCGCTGGAATGTTCGCCCAGCAGATTTGTGAGTTTTTCCTGGCAGGCCTGTTGCTGTTCGACCAGGGCATTGAACTGCTGCTGTGCCGATTCCAATTGCTGCACGCGGAGCTGCTGGCGATCCTGCTCTTTTTCCAAGGCTTGCTGGCGCTGTAGTTGCTCGGCGAGTTCTTCGCGTTGCTGTTCCGATTGCGCGAGGCGCTGGCTGATCCGTTGGTCAAGTTCCATGAACGTGGCGGCCGGTTCGCTGCGCAGGGCCTGCAAGGTGTCGGCCGGCAACAGCGCGCTGAAGTGCTCGAGCTCCTCGTCCAGGCGCTGGCGATCCCGGGCCAATTCCTGTTGCTGGTTGCTCAGGTGCTGCGACGCTTGTTGGCTGGCTGTCTCTGCATCGCGCAGTTGCTGCGTCAGTCGCGCGGCGTCCTGTTGCAGGGTGAGCAGGGCAGCCTGGCGTTGTTCGTCCTGGCTGATGCGCAGCTGCAGTTGGCTGGTTTGCTGGGCCAGCCAGGCGTCGCGCTTGGGCGAATCCTGGGCGAACATCTGCGCCGACAACGGGTGGGCTTCAAGGCTTGGCGCCAGGCCCTGATGCTGGGTGGCGAGTTGTTCCTGCTGTTGCTTGAATTCCTTGAGCTGGGCGATGACGCCGCTGTACTGAGCCCTGAGATCGATGACTTTTTCGTTGAGCAGCTCCACCGCTTTGCGGGCGTTGGCCTGTTCGCTTTCATCGAAGCGACCGAGGCTTTCCAGCAGTGCTTCGGGCTGATGGTAAGGATGTTCGACGCTGCCGCACACCGGGCAGGGCTGGTTGTCTTGCAGTTGTTCGCGCAGTTGCTCGACGCTTTCGCTGCGGGCCAGGCGCTGGCGCTCCAGCAGTTCGCGGGTCACGGTCAGGGTCTGTTCGGCGATCGTCAGCTCGGCCTTGGCTTCGCCGCCTTCGCGCACCAGTCGGTCGCGTTCCTGCAAGGCGCGCTGCTGGCGTTGCTCAAGTTCCGCGCTGCGTTTGTCCAGTTCCTGCTGGCTGGCCCACAACCGAGCCAGTTCCTCGAAAGCGCGCAGTTGCTTGCGGTTGTCCTGCAAAAGGTTGCCGAGCAATTGGATCTGTTCGGCCACCGCCTGCGGTTCGGCATCGGCCTCCTTGTAGAGCACTTCAAGGTCTTGGCGACGGGTGGCAAGGTCCTCGGTGGCACGCGTCGCGTTGTGTTCCAGCAGCGTCAGTTCGTCCTGGCCCTTGTTCAGTCGATTGCCGATCAGCATCAATTGTTGAAGGCGATCGCGATAGGCGCCCCAGGCATCGCTCAACGGCGCGAGCCCGGTGCTCTGTTCCAGTTCTGCGGCGATCCGTTGCAGGCGTTCGCCCACCTGTCGCTGCTGTTCCAGGAGGGCGTCGAGGGTACGCTGGCCGTCGGTGCAAGCCAGTTGGGCCTGTTGCAGGTCCCCGGCGCGCTGGCCGGCTTCCTGGGTCAGGCGAGCGAGGCTGCTTTGTTCATCGAACGCCTGGCGCAGCAGGGGCGCGCTGTCGGTGCTCTGCTGGCGGGCCGCGACCAGTGCCAGTTGCGCCACGCCCAGGCTTTTTTCCAATTCGCCCTGTTGTTCATGCAACTCGACTTGCTGCTGGGTCAGTTGCTGGATCCTGACCGCCAGCGGCTCGAATTGCCGGGCCAGTTCCGCCTGCCGGATGAACTGATGCCGCTGCGGTGCCAGTTGTTCCAGGCGGACCAGCTTCAGGCGTTCATCGGCCTGCGCGTCCCAATCAGCCTGGGCTTGTTGCAGTTGCTCGGCGGCGCTGGCCTGTCCGTCCTGCAATTGGCGCAGGTCCTTGAGCCAGGTTTGTTGCTGTTCCAGTTGCTTGAGCTGTGCCTGTTGGGTCTTGAGCGCTTGTTGGGCCTGGTTGACGCGCTCATCCAGGTCGGCGCGGGCCTCAGGCGCCAGGGGCGTGACGCCGCTGGCCTGGTCCTGCAGCTGCTTGTGGGTTTCCTTGGCCTGCTTGGCCTTGTCGAAGGCGCGGCGGCCGAGGCGGGTATACAGGGCGGTGTCGGTGAGTTTTTCCAGCAGTTCGCTGCGGTCGTTGTCATCGGCCTTGAGAAACGCACTGAACTCGCTTTGTGCCAGCAACACGGCGCGGGTGAACTGCTCGAAGTTAAGGCCGAGGGCGGCTTCGAGCTGGGTCTTGTATTCGCCTTTCTGGCTGGCCAGTAGCTGGTCGTTGTCCAGATCCCGCAGGCTCTGGCGGCTGGCTTGCAACTTGCCGGCGGCCTTTTCCCGGGCGCGATTGGCCTCCCAGCGGGCCCGGTAGCGGCGACCGTCGATGCCGCGAAAATCCACTTCGGCATAACCGTCGCCGGTGCCACGGCGCAACAGCGTGCGCGGATCGCCCGTGGCGATTTCACCGTCGGCGTCCGGCACCTTGGCGTCCCGCCCGGTGTTGTTCAGCCGTGGCACGGCGCCAAACAACGCCAGGCACAAGGCATCCAGCAGCGTGCTCTTGCCCGCGCCCGTGGGGCCGGTGATAGCGAACAGGCCGGCGCTGGCCAGCGGCTCGGCAGTGAAATCGATTTCAAATGGCCCGGCCAGGGAAGCGAGGTTCTTGAGGCGGATGGCGAGGATCTTCATGGCTGTTCGCTCTCCATCTGCACATCTTGCAAGAGCACGGCGAAATCCTGCAGCGTCTGTTCGTCCACTTCGCTGCCGTAGGTGTCCTGCCAGGCGCGGCTGAACAAATCCTGCGGGCTGAGCTGATCCAGTTCGATCAATGCGGCACCTTCCTCGGCGCCTGCGGTGGTGCCGCTGCCGGCGTACTCGGCGGCGATTCGCACCAGCCGCACGGCTTTGCCTTGCAGGGCCGTTTCCACTTGATGACGCAGGTCGGGTTGCGGCTCGTCGAGGCGCACCCGCACTTCCAGCCAGGGTTGGCGCTGGACATCGGCCAACAGGTCGATATCGGGCAGGTCCTTGAGTTGCACCAGGACATCGGCCAGCGGCGCCGGGCCCAGGCGTTGCAGGTTGACGGCGCGGGGGATCAGCCGTGGCTCGACGTTCAGCAGTTTCTCGCCGTCCAGGGTGATGTCGAGGATTTGATGCTGATAGCCGATTTCCGAGAACGACAGCGGGATGGGCGAGCCGCTGTAGCGAATGCGCGTTTCGCCATTGACCTTCTGCGGCTTGTGCAGGTGGCCGAGGGCGACATACGTGATGCTCGGGCCGAACAGGCTGGCGGGCAGGGCTTCGGCATTGCCGATGATCAGGCTGCGCTCGGAGTCTTCCGACACCGAGCCGCCGGCCATGTGCGCATGGCTCACGGCGATCAGTGCCTGGCCCTTCTTGCGCTTGGCGTTGGCGGCGGCGATCAGCCATTCATGGACCTGGCCGATGCCCCGCAAGTAATCATCTCCCAATTGTGCGCCCGTGACCTCGGCCGGCCGCAGGAACGGCAGGGCCAGGCACCAGGCCCGGACCTTGCCCTTGGCGTCGGGCAACGGCAGCAACAGGCGCTCGACGTCCAGTTGTCCATCGTCCAGCCATAACACCCGGCCCAGGGCATGGGTGCGCAAGCGGCGCATCAACGGCGCCGGCAATTCGATACGCGAGCCGGAATCATGGTTGCCGGCGATCATGACGACGGTCAGGTTGGCGTTTTGTTCGTGGGCGCTGACGATGAAGTCGTACAGTCGCTCCTGGGCTTTGACCGGCGGGTTGACCGTGTCGAAGATATCGCCGGCAATCAGCAGCACGTCGGGTTTTTCGCTGGCCAGCTGACGGAGCAGCCAGTCAAGGAAGCAGGCGTGCTCGAAGTCGCGATCCTGACCGTGGAGGTTTTGCCCCAGGTGCCAGTCGGAGGTGTGAAACAGACGCAAGGCAGACTCCAGAAACAGACGGTGGCCGCGGGAAGAGAGGCGGCGCAAAAATGCAGAGTTTACTGGGAAACGGAGGGTAGGGGCTGCTCAACTTTGTCGGGACCTGCAATGCAACCCAGCGGGAGCTGGAGCCCTTATTTGGGATAAAGCGGCGGCAGGCTGGAATCGCTGGCAGCGTCCGGCGCCCCCTCGAGCGGCGGAATGGTGCGGATGGCCCGCCATAAATCCTCGCCTTGCCAGTGCTGGCCGGTTTCGCTGTAGAGGGCGCCGTTCAAGCCGTCGAGGGCATCGGACAACGGCACGAAACGCGCGGCCATGTCGGCGAGGGTCTCCGGCTGCTGCCGGGCCCAGGCGTCCAGTGCCTGGCGAGTGGCGTGCGGGTCGTTGGCCAGGCAGGCCCGCTTGAGGTCGTCCAGCAGCGTACGCGGGCTGGGCCCGGCCTGGGTCGAGCGCAGCACTGCCGGTTGCCATCGGGCACGCCACCACAGGCCGAAACCGAGCAGTGTCGTACCGGCGAGGAGGAGCGTGCTCAATTGCCAGTACCACAGCGCCTCGCTGTCAACGGTCGTGACGATCTGGGTCGTGCCCGCCGGGGTGTCGACCATCAGGCTCGGGTTGTTCGCCACTTGCAGGGTCCGCGCAGGCAGGCTGGTGCGGTCCAGGTGATCCTCCAGGGTGTTCCACCAGACCACTTCCACCGGCGGCAACTCGATGGTGCCGCTGCGGTTGGGCACCAGGGCTTCGCGGTCTTCACGGCTGCCCACCAGGCCACGTTCGCTGTTGCGGCTGCTGAGCACCGGTTGGTCGGGGTAACGCCGCAGGCCGTTGATTTCGGTTGCTGGCAGCGGCGGCAACTGGGCGCTGGTCAAGCCCTCGGCTTCCAGGGTCAGGCTGCGGGTCAACGAGTCGCCGACCTGGCTGTGGGTCGGCTCCGGGCTCCAGCTTTCGCTCAAGGACAGGCTGCGGGCCGGAAGCCAGGGGAGGTCGGCCGGATAGCTGGCGGGCTTGGGCTTGACGGTCAACATCAATTGCGAGGAGCTCACACGCATCAGCTGGCCGGGCTTGGCCCCCTGCGATGCGGTGCCCTGGGCCACCGGCTCGACCAGCGTGGCGCTGAAGGTCTGGGCCGGGATCGCCAGTTCGCCGCTGCGCTGCGGGTAGATGCCGTAACGCAGTTCGATCACGCCGTGGCGCACGTCGTTGATCACTTTTTCGTAGGTGCGGGATTCGCCCAGTTGCTCGGTGCGGGCATCCGGAATGTGGAGCGGAGTCAGGCTGCTGTCGTCGTACAGCGACACCGAATGGTAGATGCGCAGGGTCAGGATGGCCTGGGCCTGTACGTACACCTCGGCCTGGTCGAGGCTGGCCTCGATGAACACCGGCTCGAGGGTGCCGGAGGCGTTACGGGTTTCGCTCTCGATCACTTGCAAGGTAATCGGCTGGCTGGTCACTTCGCCCAATTGCAGCGCTGGGATGACCACGGTGCCGCTCTGGCGCGGCAGCAGCGTCACGATCCAGCGCGTGGTGGCGCGGTTCTCGCCGTCGAGGGTGGTCAATTGGTTGACCTGGCGGGTGCCCCGGACATCGAACAACGCCTGCAGCGGGCTCAGGTCGGGTTTGCCGAACAGCGTGGCATCGTTGGATTCCAGCGTCAGCTCGACGGTCTCCCCGGAGTTCAACCGGCTGCGATCCACGCTGGCAGTCAACTGCGCGGCCTGGGTCCCGGCGGTCCAGAGCAGCAAGGCGAGGAGGTAGGCGGTGAAGCGGGTCATGGGTGTTTTCCCTGGGCCTGATGGCTTTGCTGTTCATACCAGAATTTTCGTCGAAGCAGTTCGCCCGGGTTGTCCGGGATCTGGCGCAGCCATTGTTCCAGCGCCTGGCGTTGTTCTTCTTCGTTGCGTTGACCCGCGGCCGGGCGAAGCGGCGGGGTGGTGGTCTGCTCGTCGGGCAATTCGCTGCCCGGCACATCCTGGGCGCCGGACGGTGGAGTCTCGGTCGCCTGGGCCTCGTCCGGCGTGGCGGTCGCTTCGGAGGAGGGATGGCCCTGCCCGGACGATTGGCTCGGCCTGTCGGTCTCCTGCGGTTCCTCGGTGGGAGGTGGTTCCGGGTTCTCGGCAGGTTTGGGCGGCTCCGCTGGCGGAGCCTGTTCTTGCAGCACGCTTTCCACCAGGGCCTTGTTGGTCTGCGCCGGGCGCAGGTCCGGTTGCAATTCCAGGGCCTGCTCATAGGCGTCGATCGCGGCGTCCAGCTCGCCGCTGCGGGCCAGGGCGTTACCGCGATTGTAATGGGCGCGGGCGTCGTTGCCTTCGGCAAAGCGCTGGGCGGCTTCGCTGTACCGGCCGGCTTCGTACAGGGCGACCCCTTGCCATTGGCTGTCCTCGAAATGCGCGGCGGCTTCGGCTGGGCGCTTTTGCTTGAGCAGGTGTTGGCCCTGTTGGTCCGGGCGCAACCATAAATCCTCGAACTCGAAGGCATGGCCGGTCTGCGGCAATGCCAACAGCAATGGCAGGCAGAAAAGCCAACCGCGCCGCCCGGCGCACGCTGCCAACAACAACAGCGGCAACAGCAGCCAATAGCCCTGGTCGGCCCAGGTGTCCAGGCGCAGTTTCTGGCCGTCGCTGCGCAGGTGTCGCGGTCCCTCCAGCAGGCCCAGGCCGCGCAGGTCGCGGTCATCCAGGCGTGCCGGACGGTAGCGGCCGTCCAGCTCATTGACGAAGGACTTGAGGCCCGGGCTGTCCAGGCGCGGCACCAGGATCGCGCCCTTGGCATCCTTCAGGTAGCTGCCGTCATCCTGGGCCACTGGTGCGCCTTCCCGGGTACCGATGCCGAGCATCAGCAGGCGCGTGGCGGAGCCGTCCAGGACCTGGCGAATGCCTTGGCGTTCTTCCTCGTTCAGGGAAGAACCGATCAGCAGGATCCGCCCGTGGCCAAGTCCGGCCTGGTCCAGCAGCGCCATGGCCTTGTTGACGGCCAGGTCGGCGCGGTGGCCGGCTTGGGGCATGATCGATGGTTTCAGGGCTTCGAGCAGGTTGGCGCTGGTGGCGAGGTCGTCCGACAGCGGGACCAGGGTGTGCGCACTGCCTGAGTAGACGACGATCGCGGTCTGCGCGTCGCTGCGGCCATGCAGCACGTCCAGCACTTTGCGCCGCGCCTGTTCCAGGCGCGTGGGCGGGACGTCGGTGGCGAGCATTTCCGGGGTCAGTTCGAGGATGACCACCAGCGGATCGGCGGGTTTCTGGCTGGTCTGTTCGACGCGCGTCCAACTGGGGCCGAGCAACGCCAGCACCATCAGCACCCAGCCCAGCCCGAGGGCAATCCAGGGCAGCTTGCTTTCACGACCGCTGCCGCCGCTGAGCAGCACTGCGTGAAAGGCCGCAGGCAGGATCATCTGCCAGCGGCCCACGCGTTTCTGGCGGTGCCACAGTTGCCAAAGCAGCCAACCCAGCAAGGGCAGCAGCAGGATGAAACCGGGGCGCAGCCAATGCGGCCAGAGCGCGATCATCGGCGCCTCCGCAGGCGCAGGCGCTTGAGCCGCTGCCGCCATTCGGACGGTTGTGACGGTTGGAACAATGGCTGGGTGAACAGGCGCTGCAACGGGTTATCCGGCCAGCGTTCCCGGGCCACCAGCAACAGGCTCAGCAGCAGCGCGACAGCCAGCGGCCAATGATAGAGCGCTTGGGCCGGACGGGCCTGGGTCGGCTGTTGGGTCACCGGTTCGAGTCGGTCGAGGGTGGTCTTGATCGTGAGCAACTGTTCACCGTCCTGGGCACGGAAATACTGGCCGCCGGTGACCTGGGCGATTTCCCTGAGGGTCGCTTCGTCGAGATCCAGGCTCGGGTTGACCCCCAAGAAGCCCGCCGTGCCGCTTTGCTCCGGATCGGCGCCTACGCCGATCGTGTAGATTTTCACGCTTTCATCGGCGGCCAGCCGGGCGGCAGTCAGGGGATCGATTTCACCGCCGTTGTTGGCGCCATCCGTGACCAGGATCAGTACGCGGCTCTGGGCCGGACGCTGGCGCAGGCGTTTGAGCGCCAGGCCGATGGCATCGCCGATGGCGGTGTTCTTGCCAGCGATGCCGACGCGCGCCTCGTCGAGCCAGCGCCGCACGGTATGACGGTCGAAGGTCAACGGTGCCTGCAGATACGCCTGACTGCCAAACAGGATCAGGCCGACCCGGTCGCCTTCGCGGCTTTCCAGAAAGTCCCCGAGCATGCGCTGGACCAGCCCCAGGCGGCTGATGTCTTCTTCCTGCCACTGCATGTCAGGAAAATCCATGGACCCGGACACATCCACGGCGACCAGCAAGTCGCGGCCGCTTGCGGCAATCGGCAGCGGCTCGCCCAGCCACTGCGGGCGGGCGGCGGCGATCAACAGCAGCAGCCAGAGCAGGATGAAGGGGGCCTGCTGGCGCCAGGTGGGCAGGTTGGCCCGGGCGCGACGCCCCACGAGTCCTTCGAGGTCTTCAAGGAAACTGACCTTGAGTGCCGCCTCGCCGCTGTCCGCCGCCGGCAATACCAGGCGCATCAACCAGGGCAACGGCAACAGGACAAAGATCCACGGCCAGGCGAATTCAAACATGTTTGCGAATCCAGATCTCGACGGCTTGGGTCAGGCCGGCGATGGCTTTGTCATCGAGTTTGCATTCGGGCTTGTAGGCGCCCTCCACCAGGATCATCCAGCGAGTCAGGCCGGCGGCCGGGCAGCGGTTGTCCAGGAAGGCCAGCCACTTGCGCCCATTGAGGGTGTGGCTCTGGCTGTAGGGATAATGGTTGCGGCACAAACGCTTGAGCAGGCCGTTGAGCTGCTGCAGCCAGGCCCCGGCCGGCGCACCGTCGTAGGGCTTGGGCAGCAGGGCGAGCTCGGCCAACGCCGCCAGGCGGACCGGGTCCAGCGGCTGTTCGGCGCGGGCGGTGTTGCGCTTGACCGGAATGAACCGGCGCAACTGCCATGCACCCATGCCCAGCAGAGGCAGCAATACCAGCAATAGCCACCAGCCCGGCGCGGGCGGCCAGAATCCGATGGGGGGCGGGGCCATGAGCGGTTGCAACTGGTCGAGGCTGCTCATCGGGTTTTCCCCGGCCGCTTGGGGTTCAGGTATTCGCGCAGCTGTTCGACCATGTCGCCCTGGGTGCTCAACGGCAGCATCAGGATCCGCAACTTCTGGGCCAGCATTTCCCAGCGCTCCAGCCTTGCCTCGGCCTGGGCGCGGTAGGCCTGGCGCAATTCGACGTTCAAGGTGTCGAGCTCCAGCTGTTCACCGCGCTGGGCAAAACGCAGCAGTCCGGCGGCGGGCAGGGCGTGGTCCAGCGGGTCGGACAGTGGCAACAGCAACAGGTCGCAATGGCGCGACAGCAAACTCAGTTGCTGTTCCGCGCTGTCGGACAAGGCGCGCTCGTCGCAAATCACGATCGCCAGGCTGCCAGGGCGCAGCACCTCTCGGGCGCGGCGCAAGGCCACGCCGAACGAGTCGCGGTCCGACTCGCCGTCGGTGTGCAGCGATTGATTGACGCGCACCAGGCGGTTGAGCAACTGCAACAGGCTTTGTTTGCTGCGCCGTGGCTTGACTTCGTAGTGAGTGTTATTGCCGAACACCAACCCGCCAACCCGGTCGTTGTGCCCCAGCGCGGCCCAGCCAATAAGGCTCGCGGCCTGGGCGGCGAGCACCGACTTGAAGATCAGCCCAGAACCGAAGAACAGGCGATGGCTCTGCTCGATCATGATGAAGATCGGCCGCTCGCGCTCTTCGTGGAACAGTTTCGTGTGAGGTTCCTGGGTCCGTGCGGTGACGCGCCAGTCGATGGTGCGCACATCGTCGCCGGCCTGGTAGATCCGCACCTGGTCGAAATCCACCCCGCGCCCGCGCAGCTTGGAATGGTGCAGGCCGATCAGCGGGCTGCGCTGGCCGGGCGTGGAAAACAACTGCACTTCACGCACGCGATGGCGCATCTCGATCAGCTCCGAAAGGCTGACGCGGATGCCCGGGACGGGCGCGAGTGGGTTATTCATGATGGATACTCAAGCGACGGCGACGACGTCGAGAATTCGCTGCACGACCCGGTCCTGGTCAATGCCGGCGGCTTCGGCTTCGAACGACAGGATGATGCGATGGCGCAGTACATCGAACAGCACGGCCTGGATATCTTCCGGGCTGACGAAATCGCGCCCGGCCAGCCAGGCGTGGGCGCGGGCGCAGCGATCCAGGGCAATCGAGCCCCGTGGGCTGGCGCCATAGGCAATCCACTCGGCCATCTCCGGATCGAACTTGGCCGGGTTGCGAGTGGCCATGATCAGTTGCACCAGGTATTCCTCCACGGCGTCGGCCATGTACAACCCGAGGATTTCCTTGCGCGCGGCAAAAATCGCCTGCTGGCTGACACGACGCTCGGGCTTGGTTTCCCCATTCAGCGCTTCACCCCGGGCCTGTTGCAGGATTCGGCGCTCCACCGCGGCGTCCGGGAAGCCAATCTTGACGTGCATGAGGAATCGGTCGAGCTGGGCTTCGGGCAATGGATAGGTGCCTTCCTGCTCGATCGGGTTCTGCGTGGCCATCACCAGGAACAGCGGCGACAGTTCATAAGTGCTGCGCCCGACGCTGACCTGCCGCTCGGCCATGGCTTCGAGCAAGGCCGACTGGACCTTGGCCGGAGCCCGGTTGATTTCGTCCGCCAGCACCAGGTTGTGGAAGATCGGCCCCTGCTGGAACACGAAACTGCCGGTTTCCGGACGATAGATCTCGGTGCCGGTGATGTCGGCCGGCAATAGGTCGGGTGTGAACTGAATGCGATGGAACTGCGCTTCGATGCCCTCGGCCAGCTCCTTGATCGCCTTGGTCTTGGCCAGGCCCGGCGCACCTTCCACCAGCATATGCCCGTCGGCGAGCAGGGCGATGAGCAGGCGCTCGATGAGTTTTTCCTGGCCGAGAATCTGCGTTGAAAGAAAGGTTCGCAGCGCCAGCAGCGCTTCACGATGTTCCATCGGTGACTGTTCCTGGAAAGGGTGGCCCAGGCGTTCGGATAACGCCGGGGCTGGGGGCGTTACTTTAATGCATGGCGGGGGGTGGCGACTAACGGGATTTTGATGGGTGTGCGGATTTGTGATCGGCTTGGATCTGTGGAAGCGGGCTTGCTCGCGAAGGCGGTGTGTCAATCGACGAAAATGTTGCCTGACACTACGCCTTCGCGAGCAAGCTCGCTCCCACAGGGGATTGGCGGTGAACACCTGAGATCAGTGTGGCAGCCTGCTCGCGATTACCGGAGTAGATCCGGCACTTCATGCTCTCGCTAGTTTTGCATCCGAATCTCATCCACCAGCAGCTTGATTGCTGGCCTGTCGATAAGATCCAACCAGGGACCATCCTCCACGATTGCCCCGTCATGCATCACAATGACCCGGTCAAACCGATGCAGGTGGTCAATGTCATGGGTGACACATATCAACCCCTGCCCGGCAAAAACGTCGAATAACAGGTCCCATAGCGGCGTGGTTAGCCTAGGTTCGATGGATGCGCTTGGCTCGTCGAACATATTGAATTTTCCGGGTTTGTTGATAAGGCGCAGCAGTGATAGGCGTTTGGCTTCACCTCCGGAGATATTCGATGCATTTTCGCTGACCTGCCGTGTTGTCACGATTTCATCCAGTTCCAATTGCCGTATGGCTCTAGACAAAATCGGCGATGCGCTGCCTCCGAACAGAACCGATTGTTCAAAAGAACCTTCCAGAAATCGCGGTTGTTGAGGGCAGTATCTCAAGGCGTCCAAGTGGGCTTGGCCGGTCAGAAGTGAGACCGGTACCGAGTCGATGCTCAGTAGGTCTCGCTTTGATGCATCAAGCCCGGCGAGGACTTCCAGAAAAGTGGTTTTGCCTGCGCCGCTAGGGCCCGTAACGGCCACTGACTGCCCTTGAGCAAATGCCAGGGAGCGCTTGATCGACAGGCGAAGCGGTCCTGTTCCAGCCACTTCGCAGGGTCCGAGTTCCAGAACTGAGGAGCGCTGGGAATCAACCAAGGCCAGCCGATTGCTGCGATCGAAGTCCGGAAGTGATAGCAGGCCCTGGAATTGACGCTGGTCTGCAAGGAACTGATCAAGAACACGGTACCCTTCGGTCAAGGTTGAAATACTGAGCAAATAACTCCCCGCGATTGAAAAAATGGCAACCAACTGGCCGACACTGATACTGGGCTGACCCGAAAGCTGGTCCACGACGCCCCAGTAGAGCAATCCCCCAGTGGAAAGGCTTACGAACAATATCTTGGCGGTGCTCAGCAGGCCGCCAGAGGATGCCGTAGTCACAGCAGCGCTGGCATAACGTCTGAACGCCGCGTTCAACGGGGGCAGGGCAGTAGGTATGGCATTTTCCAGTTTTATGTTTCTCCCCGCGTTGAGGGTGTTGTAAAGGTGGGCACTTAACTCATCTTCCTGTTCATTGACTGCATCGATGTGCTTTCTGCGCCATTTGATAATTCGATGGGTGGCAGCCAGATAGATAACGCCGAACGCCGTCATGCTCAAAAAAATTTCACCGCCCCCTATGTGAATAAAAGCCCCTCCAACAACTATGAATTCCAGGAGTACGGGAAGCGCAATGGTTGTCATGAAAGTGAGTAGTTGTTCGTGCGCAGTAATTCCGCGCTCGACCGATTTGATGAAGTGACCGATTCTCCAAGAGTTGAATAACGAAAATTCTTTGCCTATGAGTTCGGTGATCCATTCAATGGAAGCGTTCATGATAATGCTCTGTACCAGCTTGGACAGCGCACGGAACTGCAGGGGCGTGATGATGGCATGAATACATCCCGCGATAATCAGGCCTGTCGTCAGTGCAAGTAGAATGCTCGATGCTGGATTGCTGTTGTCTTGCAGGGTGTCGATAATGGTTCCGAGTAACAGCGGGGGAGCCAGTGTGATGAGCTTGAGTGCGATGATTGTGATTATGGTTATTGCTAGAAGTTTGGCGTGTTTTTTATAGGCGGTTTTTATCATTGCTCGGATGCTGTGCATGTACTCGCTCCTGGTTTTTTTCGATGATTCAACCGCGTAACACATACTGAGGCACCACCAAGCGACCGTTTCTAATAATGTTGAAGCGCTCAAGTCCTGGAATATAAATCTGGGTGACGATGCTGTTGCCCGAGAAACGGGCTACCGTTCGGTAGAATATTTTCATCCCTTTAATTGATAGGTTTTTTTGCAGTGCCTCTAATTGTTTGGAGACCGTCATGGGTTCGATGTGTACAGGCGTGTATATGACAGGGAATGTTGTTTTTATGATGGGTGCGAAGTCAATCAGGTTTTTTAGGTGTCTTGATTTAGATAATAAATCAAAGGTTTCTCTATCTATAGATTCTTCAGCGGCATCATATAAATCCTCGGACTGGAACTGTTCAGTAATTGCCCTTTGGATTGCAGTGTGGATTTCAAGCGAACATCCGGAGCCAATGGGTGAAAGATGGTGAGCTCCAGGGCCCGCTTTGGGAAATGCCACTGCAAAATAAACCGACAGCACGTCCTTGATGATGATCACTTGCAGTCTGTCCGCTGACGCCAAGGCAGCGGGGTGGCTCGTCAGTGCAGTTTCAAGCAACGCGGTAGAAGGTGTATACAGGTCCATTGCCGGACCGAGGCCACAGACAGCCATGTAGAAAAGAGACAGGATATGCCTCTCGATTGTTTCGTTGGCACCATGTAATAGTGCTTCGTTCTCTGTGCAACCAAAAGCAATTCCTGAGTTTGATGAGTAGCGAGATAGAAAACGCAGTGCGGAATTCGAATCTCCGTGGATGTTTTTCTTTGTTTCAGGGCATAAAAGGATGCACGGCGCGAATAGCTCTTCATTGTTGCTGAGCGAGGTAAGCCTAAAGCATTCGATTAAATTTTCGGTGTGAGGCAGGCTGGTAAAAATCCCGTCTTCTGTAACTGCTTTTTGGGTAGCTATTTTGTTGGATCGGTATCGTATGGGAGTGTCAGCAAGAGGCTGGAACGTGCTGAAGTGTTCAATGCTTTCAGCCAGGGCGCCTATTAGCGAGTCTGGTCCCTTGCCTGCTCCCGATTCAACGAGGTTGTCGTTGTCATCAAACAGTTCGGCCGTTGCTACTAGCTTGGATGGTGTCGTATAGCGTGTTACTGCACTTAGGCCCAGAGTATGGAGCGTGGACATGATATTGAATAGCGCTTCGGTGGGTGATAGTTCTCGTTCGGACATATGAATCTCCATCAAGGGATGCCGAAAGGAGATCCTTTCGGCATCTGTTCGCCGATATTTAATCGGTCACTGGCTTAATTGGTCAGTGATGCGAAAAAATCGGCTTCCGTCGCGAGGAGATCTTTAGAAAGGCCTAATGCCTGCGGCAGCCCGAAGAAGGTGTGATTTATTTCAGAGCGTTTCCTACCCATGTCGATTTACTCCAACGTAGTTAATGGACATCGCGATGCGAGCGTCCAACTTGCGTTTGTTCGCAAGTGATTAATTAATAGCATTGGCGTGAGGTGAGGGCTATTGCCCGACTTCCGAGGCTGACGTAGGTTTGTTCTTGCCGTTGAGTAGGAGGGGGATGTAGGAATGTCGCTGCTTTGTTGGAAGTCTGGTTTCTCTCTGCTGTATTCGCCGTTTGGGATGTTTAAGAAAGGAGCAAAAGAAATCTGGCAACGGTGTTCTAGGTCGAGAGTGCCCGGAAAGGCTGGGTTGCGTGCACATCTAACTGAATACAGTTGCCACCGCGATCTTGCTTGCGATGGCACATTTGAAGGCGGCGAATACGTCAGCGCTTCAGCGCCCCCGCATTCACCAGATTCATCGGCCGCTCACCCGCCAACACCGCCAGCAGGTTCTCCACGGCACAACGCGCCATCGCCTCCCGGGTCTCGTGGGTCGCCGAACCGATGTGTGGCGTCGCCACTACGTTTTCCATCCGCAGCAGCGGCGAATCCGGGTCGAGGGGCTCGCGCTCGAAAACGTCCAGCCCGGCGCCACGGATCTGCCCGTTGCGCAGGGCGTCGATCATTGCCGTTTCGTCCACGACCTTGCCCCGGGAGATATTGATGAAGATGCTTTCAGGGCGCATTTGCGCGAACGCCCGCGCATCGATCAGGCCTTCGGTCTCGGCGGTCAAGGGCAAGGTCAGGCAAATGAAATCCGCTTGTTGCAACAGCGTGTCGAGATCGCAATAGCGCGCCCCGAAACGCTGCTCCACTGCAGGCTTGGGCGAATGACTGTGATAGAGCACCGGCATGCCGAAGCCGAAGTGTCCGCGTTGGGCCAAGGCTTCACCGATGCGGCCCATGCCGACAATGCCCAGTGTCTTGCCATGGACGTCGCTGCCGAAATGCCGCGGGCCGATGCTTTGTTGCCAGCCGCCTGCGCGAACCAGGTTGGCCAGTTCCACCACGCGTCGCGCCGTTGCCAGGATCAAGGCGAACCCGGTGTCGGCGGTGGTCTCGGTCAGCACATCCGGCGTGTTGGTGAGCAGGATCCGGCGTTCGGTCAGGTAGTCGATATCGTAATTGTCGACGCCCACCGAAACGCTGGCGATCGCCTCGAGGTGCGGTGCCAGGTCCAGCAGCGCCGCATCGAGCTTGAGGCTCGCGCCCAGCAGGGCATGGGCGCTGGGCAGGGCGTCGCGCAGTTGCGCCAGGCCCTGGGTGTCGAGGCGTTCGATGAGGGTGACTTGGGCCTGGGCCTGCAGGCGTTCCATCAGTTGCGCTGAGAGTTTCTTGTACAACACCACGTGCTTTTTCATGGGATTTCTCGATTCAGGAACGGGCAGGCGCCGGCTGCGGCGTCACGGTTTTGGATACGATCCGATCGCTGGCGCCGGGCTTGAGGGCGAGGGTCAGGACCACCGACAGCAGCAAGGCGCCGCTCATCAGCAGGAAGGACATGCCGGTGGAGCCAGTGGAGCCGTTGAGGTAGCCCACCAGGTACGAGCCGCCGAATGAACCCAGCGCGCCCATGCTGTTGATCAGCGCCATGGCGCCACCGGCGACGTTGGCCGGGAGGATCTCCGGAACGATGGCGAAAAACGGACCGTAGGGCGCATACATGCAGGCGCCGGCGATCACCAGCAAGGCATAGGACCACCAGAAATGCTCAGCCCCGAGCAGGTAGGACGCGTAGAACGCGATGGAGGCGACCAGCAGCGGCGGCCAGACGAAACGCTTGCGCTTTTGCACTTTGTCGGACGCCCAGGACACGATCAGCATGGCGACCACCGCCGCCAGATAAGGCAGCGATGACAGCCACCCGGCTTCGACCATGCTCATCTTCAAGCCAGCCTTGAGGATCGACGGCAACCAGAGCACAAATCCGTAGACGCCGATGCTCCAGCAGAAGAATTGCAAGGCAAGGATGATCACTTTGGGTGAGCGGAAGGCCTCGGCATAGTTCTTGACTGCCTTGATGCCCACCTGCTCGGCGGCCAGGGCGCTTTCCAGGTCTTGTTTTTCCTGGTCGCTGAGCCACTTGGCCTGGGCCGGGCGATCATCGGCCAGGCGCCACCAGACGAAGGCCCAGAGGACCGCCGGCAGGCCTTCGATGATGAACATCCAGCGCCAGTCGAATTGCTGCACCAGATAGCCCGAGACCACCGACATCCACAGCATGGTTACCGGGTTGCCGAGGATCAGGAAGGTGTTGGCGCGCGAGCGTTCGGCCCGGGTGAACCAATGACACAAATAGACCAGCATCGCCGGCATGACGGCGGCTTCCACCACGCCGAGCATGAAGCGGATCACGATCAGCCAATACGCGTTGGAGACCACGCCAGTGAGGGTCGCCAGCGAGCCCCAGAGGATCAGGCTGACGAAGATCAGCTTCTTCACGCTGTGCTTCTGCGCGTAGATCGCCCCGGGCACCTGGAAGAAAAAGTAGCCCAGGAAAAACAGCGCGCCGAGCAGCGATGACAGCCCTGGGGTAATCATCAAGTCCTCGGCCATGCCCGACGCGGCGGCAAAGCCATAGTTGGCCCGGTCGAGGTAGGCCAGGCTGTAGGTGATGAAGACGATGGGCATGATGTACCACCAGCGGCGGGTGGCAAGGTTGAGCGTTTGCATGTCGTTGACTCCTGAGCTTGTTGTTTTTGTTCAGCAGGTGCGTTTTGCGGTGGCTTCAATCGCGAGCAAGCTCGCTCCCACAGGGTTTAGCGTTGGCCCGTGTGGGAGCGAGCCTGCTCGCGAATAGCGGTTTCAAATTCAGCCGACCATTCATCGCGCGTCGGCAATCCTTCCATGTCCCCACGGCTCTGCACCGCGCGGCTACCGATCCAGTTCGCGCGGCGGACTGCCTCGGTGATGTCGCGGCCTTCGAGCAGTGCGCTGATCAGGCCGACGGCGAAGCCATCCCCGGCGCCCACGGTGTCCACCACCCGGGCCACGGGCACGCCGGCAATGAATCCCTGGTCGAGCGCGGTGCGGTAATAAGCGCCGTCCGGGCCGAGCTTGATCACCACGGCTTCGGCGCCCAGGTCCAGGTAGAACGCGGCGATGTCGGCGGGATCGTCAAAGCCGGTCAGCAACCGACCTTCGCCGAGGCCCGGCAAGACCCAATGGGCGAGGGCGGCGTGGCGATTGATCTCGCGGATCATCGTCGCTTCGTTCGACCACAGGCTCGGGCGCAGGTTGGGGTCGAACGACAGGCTGCGGCCGGCCTCGCGCATGCGGGTCATCAATTCGAAGGACATTGCCCGTGCAGTCACCGACAGCGCTGGCACGATGCCGGTGGCATGCAAGTGACGGGCGGCGAGCAAGGGCGGCGCGATGGAATCGACGGACAAGTGACTGGCGGCTGAGCCCCGTCGGAAATATTCGACTTGCGGGTCGCTGCCATCGTCGGTGCGGGACTTGAGCTGGAAGCCGGTGGGGTGCGCCGGATCGACGGCCACGTAGCGACAATCCAGGCCTTCCTTTTCCAGCGTCTGCACCACGAAGCGTCCCAGGGAGTCGGCGCCGACCCGGCTGAGCCAGGCCACTTGGAAACCCAGTCGCGACAAGCCGATGGCCACGTTACTGTCGGCCCCGGCGATGCGCTTGTGAAACTGGTTGACGGCGGCCAGGTCGCCGGTTTCGTCGGCCACCAGCATCGCCATGGTTTCACCGAACGACAGCACATCGAATTCAGGCATGGGCAGCCTCCCGGCGCGATTGCCCGAGGCGGGACAGGATGGCGACATGTTCTGCGGTCAGTTGCAGCAGGTCGTCGCCCTGCAACGGGTATTCGGCGGCGCGCATCACGCCGACCGGCATGTGCTTGAGCAATTGTTCCCACAGGTGCAGGTCAGCCTGGCCTGGCGGTACGGCAACGAGCTTGCCATCGGGACGCCGGGCCACCGCCTTGCAATGCACGTAGGCGACATATCGTCCAAGTTGCCGGGCCGCCACCGTGGCCGATTGGTCCTGCCATTGCCAGTTGCCGATGTCGAAGGTCATGGCGATGGGCAACCCCTGTGCTTCGACGGCAGCGAAGAAGCGTTGCAGCGGTTCGATCCGTCCGCCCTGCAGGGTCTGGTCGTTTTCCACGAGCAGTTGCACCGGGGTTGTCGCAAGGATGTCCGCCAAGGCCGACAAGTCGTGGGAGTCGGTGAAATGACCGAGGGAAACCTTCAGCCATGCCGAACCGAACGCCTCGCCACGTTGCAGGGCGGTCGCGAGGGCGGGATTGGGCCTGGGCTGGCCGGGGAGCCAGAGTTCCAGAGGCGAAGAGTAGATGCTTTGCAATCCATGGGCGCGAGCGCCAGCGGCCAATTCGGCGGGTTGTTCGAAGGTCAGCAACTCTTCGCGCCATTCGATGCGCGAGGCGCCTGCGGCGGCCAGCAGGTCGATGAAGCGGCCTTGGCCGCATTGGCGCACCAGGTCGGCGCCGTAGCTGGAGAGGCTGATGGAAACGGCTGGTTTGTTCATTGTTGTTGCACCTCTGAAACCGGTTTCAGTTTTGGTCAAAAAAATTTAGGTGGTGTGCTGGAGGGCCCTATCGCGAGCAAGCTCGCTCCCACAGGCCCGCGCAACACTGAAAGTCCCTTGTGGGAGCGAGCTTGCTCGCGATAGGGCTCTCACCATCACCGAACATTCCCAAGCGTCGACCCACGCTCAATCAACCGCGCGGCAAAATCCAGCGTCTGCACCGGCCCGTTGTCACCCCGCAAACGCTTGAGCAGGCATTCGAAAGCGCTGGCGCCGATTTCCGCGGTGGGCTGGGCCAGGGCCGTGATGCCGCTGCCCACCAGTGGGTACCAGTCCAGGTCGTCGAGGGCGATCAGGCCGATGTCGTCGAACAAGTGGCAACCGAGTTCGCGCAGTACCTGGATGGTGGCCAGCGCGGCGATGCCGTTGGCGCAGAACAGCGCCTTGGGACCATGGTCCGGCTCGGCGAGAAAGGTCTTGATGCGCGGCCGCAACTGATCGCCGGTTTCCACCACGGCGCCGGCCAGGGCAGGGCGCCGTTCGATGCTGGCCTTGAAGCGCTCGACCCGTTCGATCCGCGAACTGGTGCCATCGAACGGTTCGGTCACCAGCAGCAAATTGCGGTAGCCACGCTGTTCGAGGTGATCGAGGGCCATCTCGACGGCGGCCGGATTGTCCAGCCCGACCAGGTCGGTTTCGAGTCGATCGACCTTGCGATCCACCAGCACCATGGGCATCTCGCTGCGCAGTTCGACCAGCTCATCGCGGTGATGACCCAGCGTGTTCACGATCAGCCCTTCGATGTTGTAGGCGCGCAGGAGGGCCAGGTGCTGGCGCTCCTGTTCGTCGTCGCGGTCGGTGTTGCACACCACCAGGCTGTAGCCATGACGACGGCAGGCGGTTTCCACGCCATGCATCACGGCAATCGAATAAGGGTTGCGGATATCGGCCACCAGCATGCCGATCAGGCGCGTACGCCCGCGCTTGAGGCCACGGGCCATCTGGTTTGGCCGATAGCCCAGCTCGCTGATCGCCTGCTCGATGCGCCGGGCGATGGCTTCGGAAAGCAGGGCGCGGTCCTCGCCGATGAAACGCGAGACGCTGGCCTTGGAGACCCCGGCGCGTTCGGCGACATCGAGCATGGTCACGCGGCTGCGCTGGGCGGCGGAGAAAGAATTCACGGATTGAAACCTGTTTTTTGGATTTATTGAGGTTCTGAAACCGGTTTCAGGAAACACCAGAATTCGTTCGATCGTCAAGGGCGATGTATCAGGGGGGCGACCGACGGTGCTTCGCTTCACTTGGGCAGCGGCGACAATCCAGGCAGGCCTTGCGCAGAACCGCGCCAGCCAGGCGATTTGCAGCACGCCAGGCCGTGTGGTTAGCTGCCTGCCTTTCCCAGCCCTTTGACTGCCGAAGCCACCATGAACTTTACCCAGCCTCGTTTGAGATTGCTGTCGATACTGAGTGCGGCCCTGCTGGTGGTGGGCTGTGCCGCCTACTACGTGTTTAGCCACAGCGGTGCGCCGGCTGATGAAGGTTTCGGCGCCGAAGAGCTGAACGAAGGGGGCATCGAGGACGTTGGCGCCCTGGCTCCGCCAGAGGTGGAGAAGCGCCTTAATTACTTGATCCAGGACACCGGCGAAACCCTCCGGTCCTTGGCGCGTGTCAGTGAGGCGCAACTGAGCCTGACTGTCGAAACGACCGAGACGGGTGATGGGCAGCCGTTGCAATACGAGTCGCTGTTTGTCCCGTTCACCAGCGCGCAACTGAAGGCTGCGTTGGCCTCGGTCCAGGGCCTGCGTTTTACCCAGAGGTTGTATGCCGATGGCTCGGAAGTGAGGCTCGATACCGGGAGCCTCGATTCGCTCTGGAAACGCGCCGCCACGCCGGATGAGCCAACTGCCGAGCAGTACCTGCCGCAGCGCCTGCGTTTTCGCGATGGCAGCGAACAAACCTTCGCCGATCTCAAGGCATCGCCCAAGATTGAGGCCGACGACACTCTTGCCTCCGATGATGCTTTCGAACTTTCGGTGAACAAACCGCTGGCGAGTGTAGGCCTGACGGTCGTTTACCGCAGCTATCCGGCGTTCAGGAAAGTGGTGTTGGACAAGGATCATCCGAACGTGACCCTGGACGACGGCCAGTCCTTTCGGCTTACCGCCCTGGGTAATGACAGCGCGTCGGTGCGCCTGAGTACGCCGAAAATGTCGACCCTTGTGGTGCAAGGGCTGGACGAAGCGGGCAGGGCGCTCTACAGCAACGGTCACAATTCCTGGGCGTTTCCCTCCGATGGCGATATCGCGGCGTTGCACGACTATTACAACGCGTTGTTGCAGACCAAGGATGATCTCAAGCAGCTCAAGACCGGCCAGGCGGTGCAGCAGCGGTTGGAGCGCCTGAGCGAGGCGCTGGCCGCGCAGGCGGGGCCATTGAAAAACACCGAGCTCGACTATCAATTCGAGGCCACCCCGCAACGCATCGTCATCCATGTACTCGATCCGATGGAAGACAACACCATTGCGTTCACCCAGGTCGACAATGTCCTGGCAGGACAAACGCGTTACATCGCCCTGGACCGGAACGCCGGGCGCTACGGCTTCATTGATCAGGCCGGGCAGTGGCTCATCAAGCCGCGTTGGGTGCAAGTGCAAGACAGCCTGATGGCTGACGCCTACACTTTGTTTTCCGAGGAGAAATCCAGCGGCCCGGAGGCGGATGGACCGGCGTTGCGCAGCCAGTTCGCCTATTTCCCCGCCGGTAGCAACAAGCTCGTGGACCTGCCATTTGAATACATCACCGAAGCGTTGAGCAACGGCCTGTTGTTGGTCGAACGTGAAACCAATGGCCCTTATGGGCTCTACGATGCCAGGAATCATCGTTTCGTATTGCCGATGAAATTCGTCAACCCTACCGTGACCGACAATCTGTTCATCGCCCGTCTCGGCACGCGAACCGATCTCATGGAAGGTCTGTACGGTGCCTACGGCCTGGACGGCAAGATAATCCTGCCGACGCAGTTCTCCGGCATCGAGCACAGCGAGGGGCTGCTATATGCGAGCTCCGCCGACCGGAGTCGCCAGGACGTTTTCGATCTGGCGGGTAAACGGATCAATCCGCAAGGCTACAACGTGATCGGTCGGTTTGTGGGCCAGCAACCGTTGCTGGTGCAGGACACCAAAAGCAGCAAATTCGCCTTTATCGATCGCCAGGGCGAGCGACTAGCCATCAAGTTGCCGTATGACGAGGTGGAGCCGTTTTCCAACGGCATGGCGGTGGTCGGACGTGATGGCAGCTACGGTGCCATCGATCTGGCGGGCACGTTGCGGGTCCCGCTGGATTACAGTCGGATCAATGCGTTCCAGACGCGTTACGCAGCGGCCATCCGGGCCGGCGGTGGTTCCGGGTTGGTCTTGATCAGCCAGGACAATAAGTTGATCAAAGAACTCGGTTCGTATACGAGCATGGAAGTACCGGAGAACGGCAATGAGGCCCGTTATTACGTGCGGGATCGGAACAATGATGACGAGTACTTGGCCTATGACGCTGATGGCAATCTGGTGCAGAAAAACGAATAACGGCTGATGCGTGGCCCGCTGGCCTGTGGAAACTGTGTAGCGCTGTGTAGGAACTGTGTAGGAGCTGCCGAGCGAAGCGAGGCTGCGATCTTTCCAAGGCACTTAAGTCCCAAGCGAAAAATCAAAAGATCAAAGATCAAAAGATCGCAGCCTCGCTTCGCTCGGCAGCTCCTACGGTCGGGCGGGAGCAAGCTCCCTCGCCACAGGAGGGTGTTCGTCTCTGGAGCCAGGAGCTGGCTTGTTTAGAGCTGGCTTATGTAGGTTCCCGTGCCCCTGAGGATGTTCTGCAAGGTCAGCTCCACTTCCGCCACGTCCGTCACGTCGGGGTTGTAGGTGATTTCCAGCACATCGTCACCATTGAGCGCATCGGCATCTGCCGCGGCGATTTCTATTCTCAGCAGGGTCGGGCCTAGGGTCACCTTGACGCCGTCCAGCGTCGAGGGCTCGCCGTCCAGCGTGATCTCCAGCTCGTCTTCGTCCGGGTAGCGGCTCATCAGGAACATGTCGCCCTGGGCGCTATGGCAACACAGCATGGCCATGTTGTCTTCTTCGTCGTCGCACGGGTTGGCGATCAGCAGGGCGGTGGTCATTTTCATGGGATGGCTCCTGGCTCCGATGAGCCTTGCGCGGGCAAAAGCGGGATTCTGCCAGTCCCGACGATTTTCTGCTGGATTACCACCGCAGGGTGCCGTTTGGCCCTGGGACTGCTAGGGTTGTTCGATGCATGGCGACCAGGGAGCTAGCCGATGACCGAATATGTCGCAGCGCTGCAAGCAGGCAGGTTGTCGCACTCGTTAAGCTGCGCAACGGATGTGCACCTGCAAAGGGCATCGCGGAGTGTTTTTTGCAGGTGGTCATTACTTTGAAATTACCTGCAAAAAGGATGTGACCTGCGGGTCCCGTCCAGCTTCACCCACCTGTCATCCTGTTTCCTCTGCCCGAGAATCAGGAACGGGATGGCCGACGGCCCCGAAAGGGGTTGCACGCGACGCTACCATCAATAACAAGCCCAAGCGGAGTACCACAGATGGCGTTCTTCACCGCAGCCAGCAAAGCCGACTTCCAGCATCAACTGCAAGCGGCACTGGCGCAGCACATCAGTGAACAGGCACTGCCACAAGTGGCGCTGTTCGCTGAACAATTCTTCGGCATCATTTCCCTCGATGAACTCACCCAGCGCCGGTTGTCCGACCTCGCCGGCTGCACCCTGTCCGCCTGGCGCCTGCTTGAGCGCTTTGACCACGCGCAACCGCAGGTGCGTGTCTACAACCCCGATTACGAGCGCCACGGCTGGCAGTCGACCCACACCGCCGTCGAAGTGCTGCACCACGACCTGCCGTTCCTGGTGGATTCGGTCCGCACCGAACTGAACCGTCGCGGCTACAGCATCCATACCCTGCAAACCACCGTCCTGAGCGTGCGTCGCGGCAGCAAGGGCGAGTTGCTGGAAATCCTGCCGAAGGGCACCCAGGGCGACGACGTGCTGCAAGAGTCGTTGATGTACCTGGAGATCGACCGCTGCGCCAACGCCGCCGAACTCAACGTCCTGAGCAAGGAACTTGAGCAAGTGCTGGGCGAAGTGCGCGTCGCCGTCGCCGATTTCGAGCCGATGAAAGCCAAGGTCCAGGAAATCCTCGCGAGCCTGGACAACAGCGCCTACGCCACCGACGCTGACGAAAAAGCCGAAATCAAGAGCTTCCTGGAATGGCTGGTGGGCAACCACTTCACCTTCCTCGGCTATGAAGAGTTCGTGGTTCGCGATGAAGCCGATGGCGGCCACATCGAATACGACCCCGAATCGTTCCTCGGCCTGACCAAATTGCTGCGCGCCGGCCTGACCGCCGAAGACCTGCGCATCGAAGACTACGCCGTCAATTACCTGCGCGAACCGACCGTGTTGTCGTTCGCCAAGGCCGCGCACCCGAGCCGCGTGCACCGTCCGGCCTACCCGGACTACGTGTCGATCCGCGAGATCGACGCCGACGGCAAGGTCATCAAGGAATGCCGCTTCATGGGCCTGTACACCTCCTCGGTGTATGGCGAGAGCGTGCGGGTCATCCCGTACATCCGTCGCAAGGTCGCGGAAATCGAACGTCGTTCGGGCTTCCAGGCCAAGGCGCACCTGGGCAAGGAATTGGCCCAGGTGGTCGAAGTCCTGCCTCGCGACGACTTGTTCCAGACCCCGGTGGACGAGCTGTTCAGCACCGTCATGTCCATCGTGCAGATCCAGGAACGCAACAAGATCCGCGTGTTCCTGCGCAAGGACCCGTACGGTCGCTTCTGCTACTGCCTGGCCTACGTGCCGCGTGATATCTATTCCACCGAAGTGCGTCAGAAGATCCAGCAGGTGCTGATGGAGCGCCTGAAGGCGTCGGATTGCGAGTTCTGGACGTTCTTCTCCGAGTCCGTATTGGCCCGCGTACAACTGATCCTGCGGGTGGATCCGAAGAACCGCATCGACATCGACCCGCTGCTGCTGGAAAAAGAAGTCGTGCAGGCCTGCCGCAGCTGGAAGGACGACTACGCCAGCCTGGTCATCGAGAGCTTTGGCGAAGCCCAGGGCACCAACGTGCTGTCGGACTTCCCGAAAGGCTTCCCGGCCGGCTACCGCGAGCGCTTTGCCGCGCACTCGGCCGTGGTGGACATGCAACACCTGCTGAGCCTGAGCGAAACCAATCCGCTGGTGATGAGCTTCTACCAACCGTTGGGCCAGGTCTCCGGCCAGCGTGAGCTGCACTGCAAGCTGTATCACGCCGACACGCCGCTGGCGCTGTCCGACGTGCTGCCGATCCTGGAAAACCTTGGCCTGCGCGTGCTGGGCGAATTCCCGTACCGCCTGCGCCACACCAATGGCCGCGAGTTCTGGATTCATGATTTCGCGTTCACCGCCGCCGAAGGCCTGGACCTCGACATCCAGCAACTCAACGACACCTTGCAGGACGCGTTCGTCCACATCGTGCGTGGCGATGCCGAGAACGATGCGTTCAACCGCCTGGTGCTGACCGCCGGCCTGCCGTGGCGCGACGTGGCGCTGCTGCGTGCCTACGCTCGCTACCTGAAGCAGATCCGCCTGGGCTTCGACCTCGGCTACATCGCCAGCACCCTGAACAACCACACCGACATCGCTCGCGAGTTGACCCGGTTGTTCAAGACCCGCTTCTACCTGGCGCGCAAGTTGACCGGCGACGACCTGGAAGACAAGCAACTGCGCCTGGAGCAAGCGATCCTCTCGGCCCTCGACGAAGTGCAGGTACTCAACGAAGACCGCATCCTGCGTCGCTACCTTGACCTGATCAAGGCGACCCTGCGGACCAACTTCTACCAGACCGACGCCAACGGCCAGAACAAGGCGTACTTCAGCTTCAAGTTCAACCCGCACTTGATCCCGGAACTGCCGAAGCCGGTGCCGAAGTTCGAGATCTTCGTCTACTCGCCACGTGTCGAAGGCGTGCACCTGCGCTTCGGCAACGTTGCCCGTGGTGGCCTGCGCTGGTCCGACCGTGAAGAAGACTACCGCACCGAAGTGCTCGGCCTGGTAAAAGCCCAGCAAGTGAAGAACTCGGTGATCGTGCCGGTGGGCGCCAAGGGCGGTTTCCTGCCGCGTCGCCTGCCATTGGGCGGCAGCCGGGACGAGATCGCGGCCGAGGGCATCGCCTGCTACCGCATCTTCATCTCGGGCCTGTTGGACATCACCGACAACCTGAAGGACGGCGCGCTGGTGCCGCCGGCCAACGTCGTGCGTCATGACGACGATGACCCGTACCTGGTGGTAGCGGCGGACAAAGGCACCGCGACCTTCTCCGACATCGCCAACGGCATCGCCATCGACTACGGCTTCTGGCTGGGCGATGCGTTCGCCTCCGGCGGTTCGGCCGGTTACGACCACAAGAAAATGGGCATCACCGCCAAGGGCGCGTGGGTTGGCGTGCAGCGCCACTTCCGCGAGCGCGGCATCAATGTCCAGGAAGACAGCATCACCGTGGTGGGCGTCGGCGACATGGCCGGCGACGTGTTCGGCAACGGCTTGTTGATGTCCGACAAGCTGCAACTGGTCGCGGCCTTCAACCACCTGCACATCTTCATCGACCCGAACCCGGAGCCGGCCAGCAGCTTTGCCGAGCGCAAGCGTCTGTTCGACCTGCCGCGTTCGGCCTGGACCGACTACGACACCAGCATCATGTCCGAAGGCGGCGGTATCTTCTCGCGCAGCGCGAAGAGCATCGCGATTTCGCCGCAGATGAAAGAACGCTTCGACATCAAGGCCGACAAGCTGACCCCGACCGAGCTGCTGAACGCCTTGCTCAAGGCGCCGGTGGACCTGTTGTGGAACGGCGGTATCGGTACCTACGTCAAGGCCAGCACCGAAAGCCACGCCGATGTCGGCGACAAGGCCAACGATGCGCTGCGCGTGAACGGCAACGAACTGCGCTGCAAGGTCGTGGGCGAGGGCGGTAACCTGGGCATGACCCAGCTGGGTCGCGTCGAGTTCGGCCTCAACGGCGGCGGCTCCAACACCGACTTCATCGACAACGCCGGTGGCGTGGACTGCTCCGACCACGAAGTAAACATCAAGATCCTGCTCAACGAAGTGGTGCAGGCCGGCGACATGACCGACAAGCAGCGCAACCAGTTGCTGGCGAGCATGACCGACGAAGTCGGTGGCCTGGTGTTGGGCAACAACTACAAGCAGACCCAGGCCCTGTCCCTGGCGGCCCGTCGCGCGTTTGTGCGGATCGCCGAATACAAGCGCCTGATGAACGATCTGGAAGCCCGTGGCAAGCTGGACCGTGCCATCGAGTTCCTGCCGACCGAAGAGCAACTGGCCGAACGTGTCGCGGCGGGCCATGGCCTGACCCGTGCCGAACTGTCGGTGTTGATCTCCTACAGCAAGATCGACCTCAAGGAAGCGCTGCTCAACTCCCTGGTGCCGGACGATGATTACCTGACCCGCGACATGGAGACGGCTTTCCCGCCAACCCTGGTGAGCAAGTTCTCCGAGGCCATGCGTCGCCATCGCCTGAAGCGCGAGATCGTCAGCACCCAGATCGCCAACGACCTGGTCAACCACATGGGCATCACCTTCGTCCAGCGGTTGAAAGAGTCGACCGGCATGAGCCCGGCGAACGTGGCGGGTGCTTATGTGATCGTTCGGGACATCTTCCATCTCCCGCACTGGTTCCGTCAGATTGAAGCCCTGGACCACCAGGTTTCCGCCGACGTGCAACTGGAGCTGATGGACGAGCTGATGCGCCTGGGCCGTCGCGCCACGCGCTGGTTCCTGCGCAGCCGCCGCAACGAGCAGAACGCTGCCCGTGACGTCGCTCACTTCGGTCCGCACCTGGCGGCGTTGGGCCTCAAGCTCGACGAACTGCTGGAAGGTCCGACCCGCGAAGGCTGGCAGACCCGCTACCAGGCCTACGTGGCGGCCGGTGTGCCGGAATTGCTCGCGCGCATGGTTGCAGGCACTACGCACCTGTACACCTTGTTGCCGATCATCGAGGCGTCCGACGTTACCGGCCAGAACGCCGCCGACGTGGCCAAGGCTTACTTCGCCGTGGGCAGCGCCCTGGACATCACCTGGTACCTGCAACAGATCAGCGCACTGCCGGTGGAAAACAACTGGCAGGCCCTGGCCCGTGAAGCGTTCCGCGATGACATCGACTGGCAGCAACGGGCGATCACCATCTCGGTCCTGCAGGAAGGCGACGGTAGCCAGGACGTGGAAACCCGTCTGGCGCTGTGGCTCGAGCAGCATCACGAAATGGTCGAGCGCTGGCGCGCCATGTTGGTGGACATCCGTGCCGCCAGCGGCACCGACTACGCCATGTACGCGGTTGCCAACCGCGAACTGCTGGACCTGGCGTTGAGTGGTCAGGCGGTCGTGACGGCCAACTGATCCAGCGTTGAATGAAAAACCCCGCATTGAGAGATGCGGGGTTTTTTTATGGGCAATGTTTCAGCCTGGGGGGCAGGATGCTCTTGTGGCGAGGGCGCTTGCTCCCGCTGGACTCTGTAGGAGCTGCCGAGTGAAGCGAGGCTGCGATCTTTCCAAAGACGCTTGAATCTCAAGCGAAAGATCGCAGGCTTCGCCAGCTCCTACAGAGTCCAGCGGGAGCAAGCTCCCTCGCCACAAAAAACGGCTATCACACAGTGCTGCGTTCGCGCAGCTCTTGTAACCGATCAGCTCCGCCTTCGGCTACGCGATTCTCGATCAGCCGATCGGAGCCACCTTCAGCCACGCGATTCTCGATCAGGCGATCGGAGCCACCTTCGGCCACGCGATTCTCGATCAGCCGATCGGAGCCACCTTCGGCCACGCGATTCTCGATCAGTCGATCGGAGCCACCTTCAGCCAGTTGATGTGCAGCCTGGTCGTAAGACGACGGTGCGTTTTCCGCCGCCGCGATGTTCGACAGCGTGGCGCCACCTACCAGGGTCAGGGCGATTGCCAGGGTCGAGAGTTTCGAGAAATTGATCATGGTGTTTCTCCTTGCGCTTGTTTGAGTGGGCCAGTGCAGCGGATGTGCTGCTGTCCGGTGAGTGCAGTTAAACGCGCAGGTGTATCGAGGATGTGTGCCTGCAAGGCGTGAAATCAGCGGATTCGTATCAATCGCCTGCTTCTATACAGAGCGATACAAAACGCCTCGAAAAATTTCCCACCCGACCAGGAGACGGCAGGGCGCCCTGCCGCGGTGACCGATAATCGCACGCTAGTTCCGCCTGGAACGCTCATCCGGTCGCGCAAGGTTATTGACCGGATTAACTGGGTAGTACATTTTAGCGGTCACCCAGCCTTGCCATGCCCAGGCGAGGCCATAATAAAAACAGAGGATCCCCTCATGCGTGCCCGTCAACCGAACTTGCCCTCGTTGCATACCTCCCTTTCCGGTGCCTCCCGGAATATTCCAGCGTCGATCCGATAGCGCTCGCCCTGTCGTGCCGGCTGTAGGCCGGTGCTGGATCAACCTGTGAGGTGTTCAAGATGGCAAAAGTCGTCGATCTCTATTTCAAGCTGCTCAAGTGGCTGATCGTACTGTGCATGGTCGCGATGATCGTGCTGGTGTTCGGCAACGTCGTACTGCGCTATGCCTTCAACTCAGGCATCAGCGTCTCGGAGGAACTGTCGCGTTGGTTCTTCGTCTGGATGATTTTTCTCGGTGCCCTGGTGGCGCTCAAGGACCGCGCGCACCTGGGCATGAACAGCCTGGTCAAGCGCTTGCCGCCGGCAGGCAAGCGAGTCTGCCTGGTCATCGGGCATTTGATGATGCTCTACATCTGCGGATTGATCGTCATCGGCAGTTGGCAGCAGGCGGTCATCAACCTCAACGTGGTCGCGCCGGCGTCAGGCCTTTCGATGGCGTTGTTCTACGCCGCCGGGCTGGTGTTCGGTGTCAGCGCGACGGCCATCCTGGTGTACGAACTGTACTTGGCGTTGTTCGGCAAACTGCGGGATGAAGAGCCTTTGTCGGTCGAGGAAAGCGAAGCCGCCACCCTCAACCGTGACAACCTCAGCCCTGACACCCTCACCCCTGACAGTCTCAAGAGTACCCGCCCATGACACTGGCTATTTTCCTCGGGTCGCTGCTGGGCAGCATGGCGCTGGGCATTCCGATTGCCTTTGCCTTGCTGGCGGTCAGCGTCGCGTTGATGTTTTACCTGGACCTGTTCGACGCCCAGATCATCGCGCAAAACCTGCTCAATGGCGCTGACAGCTTTCCCCTGATGGCGGTGCCGTTCTTCATGCTGGCCGGCGAAGTGATGAATGTCGGCGGGCTGTCCAAGCGCATCGTCAACATCGCCATGGCGCTGGTGGGGCACAAGCGCGGCGGGCTGGGTTATGTCGCGATCATCGCCTCCTGCCTGCTGGCCTCGCTTTCCGGTTCGGCCGTGGCGGATGCGGCGGCGCTGGCGGCGTTGCTGGTGCCGATGATGGTATTGGCGGGGCACAACCGCGGGCGCTCGGCCGGGTTGATCGCCGCCGGCAGCACCATTGCGCCAGTGATTCCGCCGAGCATCGGTTTCATCGTGTTCGGCGTGGCGTCCGGTGTGTCGATTTCCAAGCTGTTCCTGGCCGGCATCGTGCCTGGGCTGTTGCTGGGTGTCGGGTTGGCCGTGGCCTGGTGGTTCATCTCTCGCCGTGAACTTGTCGAGACGCCGCCCAAGCGTTCCCGTGCCGAAGTGCTGCGTACGCTGCTCGACGGCAGTTGGGCGATGGGCTTGCCACTGATCATCATCCTGGGCCTCAAGTTCGGTATTTTCACGCCCACGGAGGCGGCAGTGGTCGCGGCGGTCTATTCGCTGTTCGTGTCGCTGGTGATCTACCGGGAAATGAAGGTCAGCCAGCTCTACGAAGTGATCCTGTCTTCGGCCAAGACCACGTCGGTGGTGATGCTGTTGGTGGCGGCGGCCATGGTTTCATCGTGGCTGGTCACGATCGCCGACCTGCCGGGCCAGTTGGCGGACCTGCTTGCGCCGTTCATGGACAACCAGACGCTCCTGTTGCTGGTGATGATGGCGCTGATCATCCTGGTCGGTACGGTGATGGACATGACCCCGACCATCCTCATCCTGACCCCGGTATTGATGCCCGCGGTGATCCAGGCGGGGATCGACCCGGTGTACTTCGGCGTGCTGTTTCTGATCAATACCGCGATCGGCTTGATCACGCCGCCCGTGGGCACGGTGCTCAACGTGGTCTGCAGCGTGGCGAAGCTGGACTTCGAGGAGATCGTCCGCGGGGTCTGGCCGTTCATGTTTGCGCAGTTCGTGGTGCTGCTCCTGTTGGTCCTGTTTCCGCAATTGGTCATGGGACCGTTGAAGTTCTTCACCGGATGACGCCGGTGCTGTCTGGCTCGACCTTTAAAAACAATAATGATCGGAGAGTGACATGGGAAAACTGATGAAAACCTTGCTGGCCGGGGCCTGTGCGACGGGCTTGCTGCTGACCAGTGTAGCCAGCCACGCGGACGAGACCCGCGAGCGGACCTTGCGATTCGCCTTCCAGAACGTCAAGGAACATCCCCAGGGCCAGGGCGCGCAGAAGTTCGCCGACCTGCTCAGCGAAAAGAGCGGCGGCAAGATCAAGGTCCGCCTGTTCCCCGGCGGAACCCTGGGCGGCGATGTGCAAACGGTGTCGGCATTGCAGGGCGGGACCTTGGACATCACCGTGCTCAACTCCGGCATCCTGGCCGCCCAGGCACCGGATTACGCCATGCTCGATTTCCCTTTCCTGTTCAACAACGTCGAGGAGGCCCATGCGGTCATCGATGGGCCGGTCGGGCAGAAACTGGCGGCGCAACTGGACAGTAAAGGGCTGGTAGGGCTGGGTTACTGGGACCTGGGGTTTCGTAACCTGACCAACAGCAAGCACCCGGTGACCAAGCTCGAAGACCTGCAGGGCCTGAAGCTGCGTGTCATCCAGTCGCCGATCTACCTGGAGACGTTCACGGCCCTGGGCGCGAACCCGGTGCCGATGGCGTTTCCCGAGGTCTACACGGGTCTTGAGCAGCACACCATCGACGGCCAGGAAAACCCTTACACGGTGATTGAAGGCAACAAGTTCTACGAGGTGCAGAAGTATCTTTCGGTCACCGGTCACATCTTCAACCCGCAGTCGCTGATCATCAGCCAGAAAACCTGGAACCGCCTCAACGACGATGAAAAGGCGATGATTCGCGCCGCCGCAGCCGAGGCGCAGACCTATCAGCGTGAAGTCACCGCGGCGAGCATGGACAAGGCCAAGGCCACGTTGGCCGGTGCGATGACCGTCAACGAAATCACCCCGGCCGAGAAAGACCGCTTCCGCGAGCGCGTGCAGCCGGTGATCGACAAGTTTGCCAAATCGTTGGATGGGGATCTGGTGAAGATGATGTATGACGAAATCGCCAAGGTGCGGGCGGGGCAGTGAAGTAGTCAGGCCTTGGGTGAAAATCGCGCCTGGATAGATTTAACCTGTGGGAGCGAGCTTGCTCGCGATGGGTCATGTCGGTCACATTAGCTTTGACTGATATACCGCTATCGCGAGCAAGCTCGCTCCCACAGGTTTTGTGTTTGTGAATGCGGTTATTGGGCAGCGGGCACCGCCAGCCACTGCCCGATCACCTTCTGGTAGCTGCCATTGGCCTTGCTCAGGTGCAGCCACTGGTCGACGTACATTTTCCAGGTGTTGTCGTCACGGGGCAGCAGGTAGGCTTTCTCGCCATATTGCAGGTAGTGGGTCGGGTTGACGGCGCACAGGCCCGGCTTGAGTTTCTGCTGGTAGAGCGCTTCCGAGGCATCGGTGATCATCACGTCGGCGCGTTTGTCCAGCAGCTCCTGGAAGATCGTCACGTTGTCATGGAAGGCCAACTGGCCCTTGGGCAGGAAGGCCCGCACGAAGGCTTCGTTGGTGCCGCCGGCCGGCTCGACGAGGCGTACCGAAGGCTGGTTCATCTGCTCGATGGTCTGGTAGCGCGATTGGTCCTCGCAACGCACCAGCGGGATCTTGCCGTCGACGTCCAGGGTGTTGCTGAAATAGGCTCTCTTCTGGCGTTCCAGGGTGACCGAAATCCCGCCCATGCCGACGTCGCATTTGCCGGCCAGCATGTCTGGCATCAACGTTTTCCATGTGGTCTGGACCCACTGCACCTTGACGCCCAGGCTGGTGGCGAGCGACCGGGCCATGTCGATGTCGATGCCTTCGTATTCCCCCGATTCGGCCTTGTAGGTGTAGGGCTTGTAGTCGCCGGTCGTGCATACCCGCAATTCACCCTGCTCAAGGACGCGATCCAGATGTGACGGGGCGGGCTCGGCCCATGCGCTGCCGCCGAGCGCCAGCAGGCCACAGAACGTCATCGTGCTTGTTATGGTTTTCATGAGGATGGGACGTCTCGCAAGGGAAGGGAACAAGACGACGGAGTGTAGTAAAACTGCCGGCGGGCTGTCACTGGAACGCCGAGACGATCGATCAGCCTGAGGGGGTATCGAGCGCCCGCAGGTTTTCCAGGTAGGCGCAGAACATATCGGCCATGGCACCGGCATACGCCTGGACTTCTTGCCGGGTGCGAGGCGTTGCCGAAAACCGTTTCCCCACGGAACTGAGGGTCGCGATGATCAGCTCGCCGGCCAGGGCGCGGGCCTGCACGTTGGCGTCCGGCAGCACCTGCTGCATGAACGCGTCCACCGATGCCTGCACCGTACTGCGTGCCGCCTGGTGCTCAGGCGCATCCCGATAAAGCGGCGCAGCGTCATTGAGTGCGACGCGGATCTGGGCTTCGTCGCACTCGGACTGGATGAACGCCAGCACAAGGGTTCGCAGCCGCTCCAGGGGCGGCTTGGCAGGATCTTCCAGGATGTCTCGCAACATATCGCTGGTCTGTCGCCATTCATCACTTTGCAGTCGGAACAGGATCGCGGCCTTGTTCGGAAAGTACTGATAGACCGACCCGACGCTCACGCCCGCACGCTCGGCAACACGGGCCACGGTGAAACGTGGGGCGCCCTGCGTCGCCAAAACCTGAACAGCCGCCTCCAGGACCGCCGCCACGAGTTCGGTGGAGCGCGCCTGTTTCGGCTGTTTGCGCGAGGAAATCTGCGGGCTTGGGCGTTCGGACATAAGGGCAAGTTACCGGGGAAAGGAATGCGAATAGGAAATGCGACGGATTATTCGTATCTTGAATGCGACTAATTGATCGCATTCTAGTCGGCTGCACGAGCAGCGTTCAACGTCCCATCGCGTTCCTTTTCGCAGGTAAGGTTCATGACTCAAGAAAATGTCCATCACGGCGCCGCTGCGGCGCCTCAGGCAACCGTCGAGGCCAATCCGGTGCTCAGGTTGTTGCCGCTTACGTTGACCGTGTTCATCGGTTTTCTCACCATCGGCCTGCAATTGCCTGTCTTGCCGCTTCATCTGCACGACACGCTGGGGATGGGCACGTGGGTGATTGGCCTGGTGGTCGGTGCACAGTTCGCCGCGGCGCTGTTGTCGCGGGCCTGGGCCGGCAATTTTGCCGACATGCGCGGCGGCAAGCGCGCGGTCATGGCTGGGCTGGTGACGGCGGCGGTTTCCGCACTGGTCTATCTGCTGTCCCTGGCGTTCGTGGCCACGCCGGTGTTGTCGGTCTGGCTGTTGTTGGTGGGCCGCGTGTTGCTGGCGGTTGGCGAAAGCCTCGTGGTTACCGGTGCGTTGGGGTGGGGCATCGGCCTGGTAGGGCCGCAGCACGCCGGCAAGGTCATGGCCTGGAATGGCATTGCCATGTACGGCGCATTCGCCTCGGGCGCTCCGCTTGGCGTGGCGCTCAATGCCGGCTGGGGATTCATGGGCATTGTCGTGGCGTCGATGTTCATCCCCCTGCTGGCCTTGGCGGTTGTCGCCGGCGTCCGCGCCGTTGCCCCCACGGCGACCCGGCGGACACCGTTCTACACGATGCTCGGCGCCGTGTGGGTGCCCGGCATGGGCCTGGCGTTTTGCAGCGTCGGCTTTGGCGTGCTCACGGCGTTCATTGCCCTGTTGTTCGCGGCCAGGGATTGGGGCAATGCGTCGCTGGCGTTCACGGCGTTCGGCCTGGCCTTCATTGGCGCGCGGCTGTTGTTCGGACATCTCCCGGACAGGATCGGCGGTGCCCGTGTCGCGCTGGTCTGCGTGGTGATCGAAGCCGTTGGGCTGTTGCTGATCTGGGGCGCCGATGCGGCATTCGTCGCCTACCTCGGCGCGGCGTTTACCGGCTTCGGTTATTCCCTGGCGTTTCCCGGTTTCGGCGTCGAAGCGGTGCGGCGTGCTCCGCCGCAGTCACGCGGCCTGGCCATGGGCGCCTATGTTGCGTTCCTGGATATTTCCCTGGGTATCACCAGCCCGCTGGCCGGTGTGTTGGCCGGTGGGTGGGGCATCGAGACGGTTTACCTGGGCGCTGCCGTCGCCGTCGCCTTGTCGTTCGGGGTGGCCTTGATGCTGCTCGGAAGCCGGGAAATACAAGTTCAATACACATCCTGAGCCTTGTTCAGGTTATAGAAGACTTTCGATCGCTTTTTTCAGACAGGAGCGTTGCTCATGCACGTATTCGTTACCGGTGCCACAGGCTGGGTTGGGTCGGCCGTGGTGCGGGATCTGCTCGGCGCCGGGCATCAGGTCACCGGCCTGGCCCGTTGCCAGGAAAAGGCTGCCGCGCTGGCCGCCACCGGCGCAAAGGTGGTTCGAGGAACCTTGGATGACTTGGATGTTCTGCACAACGCAGCCTCGGCCGCGGATGCGGTGATTCACACCGCGTTCAATCATGATTTTTCACGATTTGCCGAAAATGCCGAGCAAGATCGCCGCGCGATCCTGGCATTGGGCGGCGCGTTGCAAGGCTCCGAGCGGCCTCTATTGGTGACCTCGGGCTTGTTCGGATTGACCCGGGGCGCGAGTGAGCTGGAAGTGGTCAGCCCGGCCTCGCCCCGCAAGTCGGAAACCACGGCGAGGGACCTGGCCGAGCGTGGCGTGCGGGTGGCGACTGTGCGGCTGGCGCCATCGGTCCATGCCGCCGGCGACCATGGGTTCGTGCCGATCCTGATTCGTCTGGCCCGGGAGAAGGGCTTATCGGCTTACCCCGGCGACGGTAGCCATTGCTGGTCGGGCGTGCATCGACTGGATGCGGCACGGGTCTATCGACTGGCGCTGGAGCAGGGCGTGACCCAGGCCGTCTACCACGCCGTGGCCGACGAAGCGGTGCCGTTCAAGGACATCGCCCAGGCGATCGGGCGTGGCCTGGGGGTGCCGGTCGAATCCCGCGAGCGCGAGCATTTTGGCTGGTTCGCGCACATGGCGAGCGCGAACATGGCGGTGTCCAGCGAGTACACCCGTGGCTTGTTGGGCTGGGTGCCGAGCGGGCCGGGCCTGTTGACGGATCTTGAACACCCTGGCTATTACGCTGAATGACCGCCGTGTAGGCGCTGACGAGTGCAACGAGGCTGCGATCTTTCCTCAGGCGCTTGAATCTCAAGCGAAAGACAAAAAGATCAAAAGATCGTCCGAACGCGGCCCGAGCCTTCGGCAGCTCCTACAATTCCCTTGCCACAAGGGCCTAGCGGGGAATGATCCCGTGATCGATCGCGTATTTCGCCAGGGCCGCAGGCTTGTCGATGTTGAGCTTGCGGCGGATGCTCAGGCGGTGGGTCTCGACGGTGCGTACGCTGATGTCCAGCTCCCGGGCCATTTCCTTGTTATTGAGCCCTTGGACCATTTTCGCCAGTACCTGGCTCTCGCGCGGCGTCAGTTCGTTGTCGGTGTTCGGGTCGGAGGCCAGGCGTTGGGCAATCTCGGCGCTGTAGAAGGTGCCGCCACCAATGATGGCTTCGATGGCCGCAAGGATTTCCTTCGACGGCGAGTTTTTCAGGACGTAGCCGCTGGCACCGGCGCGCACGGATTCGCTGACGTATTCATGATTGTCGTACATGCTCAGGATCAGGATCTTCAGGCCAGGGTATTGCTTGCCCAACTGCCGGGTCAGCTCGAGGCCGTTCATGTCCTTGAGGCCGATGTCCATCAGCAGCAGGTCCGGCTGGCAGCGCCCGACCATCTCGATCGCCTGCACGCCGTTCTCCGCTTCGCCGACCACGTCCAGCCGGGGCATGACGGACAGCAGGGCACGGATGCCATCGCGGACCAGGGCGTGATCATCGACCAGCGCGACGCGTATGACGGGGGGCAGGTTCATCGGCAGGTGCTCTTGGTGGTGTAGGCGCGCATCAACTTTCCGTGGCCGGCATGGTCATGGGCAGCAGGATATCCAGTTCGCTTCGTCCCGGCACCGATGTCATCTCCAGCCGCCCGCCAAAATGCTCGACCCGCTCGCGGATATTACGCAGGCCGATGCCGGCATGGCCACGTTCGACCTGCGGGACGTTGAAACCCATCCCGTCGTCCACCACGGTCAGGCGCAAGGACTGGCCCGAGCCGAACAAGGTAATGGCGACACGTTTCGCCCCGGCGTGACGCTCGATGTTGGTCAGCGCTTCCTGGGCGATGCGGAACAGCGAGACGGGTGCGCCGTTTTCCAGGCGACAGTCGAATTCGTTGCTTCGGTAGGACACTTCCAGGCCACTGCGCTGCTCGAATTCGGCTGCGAGCTGGCCGATGGCGGCGGGCAGGCCCAGGGTGTCGAGCAATGAGGAACGCAAGTCATGGGAGATGCTGCGGATTTCGCCGATGGCTTCGCCTAGTCGGTCCGTGGCGTTCTTCAAGATGCCCAGGCCATTTTCCTGGCCGTTCTCGATGACGTGGCTGGCCAGTTCGAACTGGAACTTGATCGACACCAGCAACTGGCTGATGCCGTCATGCAGCTCGCGAGACACCCGGGAACGTTCTTCCTCCTGGAGGCTGACGATGCGCTGGTTCAGGCGCTGCAGTTTCTTGTCAGCCAGGCGATGTTCGCTGACGTTGAGGGTGATGCCGCCGGCAAATACCAGCAGCACCGCTATCAGGGCGACGGCGGCGATGGCTTGCATGGTGGTGTGGATGCCTTGGGCCACCTCGTCGCGGGCCTGTTGGGTGGCGCGTTCGACGTCTTCCAGGTAGATCCCGGTGCCCAGCATCCAGCCCCAGCGATCCAGCATCACGACGTAGGCCAACTTTTCGGTCACCTGGCCGGAGGAGGGTTTGTTCCAGGCGTAACGCTGGAAGCCTTCGCCGGATTCGGCGCTCTTGATCAACGCCTGGATGACTGGCAGGCCGTGGGGATCCTTCATGTCCCAAAGGTATTGCCCGACCAGTTCCGACTGTCGGGCGTGCATCAGGCTGCGGCCCTGGCGGTCATAGACGAAGAAATAACCGTTGATGCCGAAACTGAGCTTGCGCAGCTCTTCCAGCACTTGCTGCTGCGCCCGCGCGTCGCCCTTGCCGTCGTCATACAGCGGGGCGATCAGGCTTTGCGCCATTTCTACGTAGTTCTTCAGCTCGGCGCGCTTGCTCGCCAGGATGCTGTCTTCGATCAGTTGCGCCTGCTGGTCACCCAACTGGCGGTTGAGCGAAATGACCAAGGCGCCGATGACAGCAATCGCCAGGACCAGCGGCAGGATCCCGAGGGCGACGATCTTGTGTTTGAGCAGCATCTGTACTCCAGTCCGGATTCGGCGGGGAGGTGGGATGGCGGGCATCATATGCCAAACCTGTGTGCGCTCAACAATCCTACCGGATACGGGGCTCAAAACTGTGGGAGCGAGCTTGCTCGCGATAGCGGCGTTTCAGTCATTGAAGTGTTGGCTGAAGATCCGCCATCGCGAGCAAGCTCCCACAGTGGGATTTAGCGAGTCCGCAAATCCTGAGGTCACCCCAAAACAACTGTGGGAGCGAGCCTGCTCGCGAAGGCGGTGGGTCAGACAGATCATCATTAACTGATACTCCGCTTTCGCGAGCAGGCTCGCTCCCACAAGGGAATCGCGGTTCTACGTAGTACTACGGATTTATTTATTGACGGCATGCAGGGATATTGGGCCGGCTCCGAATAGCCGGGGCACACTATAAAAACAATCGCCGCAATCCACTGGATATCGGCAGGAGACACGCAATGACAACCCGTCTGGTTAAACACCTCGCCTGGTTTGCCGTGGCTGTTCTGGGAGCCTGTGCGCTGAGCGTCGTGGCCTTGCGCCGCGGAGAGCCGATCAACGCCCTCTGGATCGTCGTCGCGGCAGTCGCCATCTACCTGGTCGCCTACCGCTACTACAGCCTCTTCATCGCCAACAACGTGATGCAACTCGACGCGCGCCGGGCCACGCCTGCCGTGCTCAACAACGATGGCCTGGACTACGTCCCGACCAACAAACACATCCTTTTCGGCCACCACTTCGCGGCCATCGCCGGCGCGGGGCCGCTGGTCGGGCCGGTGCTGGCGGCGCAGATGGGCTACCTGCCCGGCACGCTCTGGCTGATCGCCGGCGTGGTGCTGGCCGGTGCGGTGCAGGACTTCATGGTCCTGTTCCTCTCCACCCGCCGCAACGGTCGCTCCCTGGGCGACATGGTGCGCGAGGAAATGGGCCGTATTCCCGGCACCATCGCGCTGTTCGGCTGCTTCCTGATCATGATCATCATCCTCGCGGTGCTGGCGCTGATCGTGGTCAAGGCGCTGGCCGAGAGCCCGTGGGGCATCTTCACGGTGATGGCGACCATCCCGATCGCGATGTTCATGGGCGTCTACATGCGCTACATCCGCCCGGGCCGCATCGGTGAAATCTCGCTCATCGGCGTGCTGTTGCTGCTGGGTTCGATCTGGCTGGGCGGGCAGATTGCCGCCGATCCGGTGTGGGCCAAGGCCTTCAGTTTCACCGGGATCCAGATCACCTGGATGCTGATCGGCTACGGTTTTGTCGCGGCGGTGCTGCCGGTGTGGCTGATCCTCGCACCACGGGACTACCTGTCGACCTTCCTCAAGATCGGCACCATCGTCGCCCTGGCGATCGGCATCCTGGTCACCATGCCCGAGCTGAAAATGCCGGCGCTGACCCAGTTCACCGACGGCACCGGGCCGGTGTGGAAGGGCGGTTTGTTCCCGTTCCTGTTCATCACCATTGCCTGCGGCGCGGTCTCGGGCTTCCACGCGCTGATCTCCTCGGGCACCACGCCCAAGCTGCTGGATAACGAAACCAACGCCCGCTACATCGGTTACGGCGGCATGCTGATGGAATCCTTCGTGGCCATCATGGCGATGGTTGCCGCCTCGGTGATCGAGCCGGGCGTGTACTTCGCCATGAACAGCCCGGCGGCGATCGTCGGCGGTGACGTGGTGGCCGTGGCCCAGACCGTCAGCAGTTGGGGGTTCGCAATCACCCCCGACGCGCTGCAAGCGGTGGCCAAGGACATCGGCGAGACCACCGTGCTGGCCCGTGCCGGCGGTGCGCCGACCCTGGCGGTCGGGATCGCGCAGATCCTCCACTCGGTGCTGCCGGGTGAGAACACCATGGCGTTCTGGTACCACTTCGCAATCTTGTTCGAAGCGCTGTTCATCCTCACCGCGGTGGACGCCGGCACCCGTGCCGGGCGCTTCATGTTGCAGGACCTGCTCGGCTCGTTCGTGCCTTCGCTCAAGCGCACCGAATCCTGGACCGCCAACCTGATCGCCACCGCCGGCTGCGTCGCGCTGTGGGGCTACTTGCTGTACCAAGGCGTGATCGACCCGCTGGGCGGCATCAACACCTTGTGGCCGCTGTTCGGCATCTCCAACCAGATGCTGGCCGGTATCGCGCTGATGCTCGCCACCGTGGTGCTGATCAAGATGAAGCGCCAGCGCTACGTCTGGGTCACGCTGCTGCCGGCGGCCTGGCTGCTGATCTGCACCACCACCGCGGGCCTGATCAAGCTGTTCGACGCCAACCCGGCGATCGGCTTCCTGGCCCTGGCGCGCAAATACAACGATGCCCTGGCCGCCGGCCAGGTGCTGGCCCCGGCCAAGAGCATCGAGCAGATGCAGCACGTGGTGTTCAACGCCTACACCAACGCAACGCTGACGGTGTTGTTCCTGTTCGTGGTCTTCAGCATCCTGTTCTACGCGCTCAAGGTCGGCATCGCCGCCTGGGGCACGAAGGAACGCACGGACAAAGAAGCGCCATTCCAGGCCGTGCCGGACGCTTGATAGGGGATTGCAACGATGTTCAATGACTTGAGTCGCCTCGGTAAATACCTCGGTCAGGCCGCCCGCCTGATGGTCGGCATGCCCGACTACGACAACTACGTCGAGCACATGCAAACCAAGCACCCGGACAAACCGATGATGGACTACGAGGCGTTCTTCCGGGAACGCCAGGAAGCCCGTTACGGCGGCAAGGGTGGGCCGAAGTGCTGTTGAACTGAGGTCAATTTCCTTGTGGGAGCGAGCCTGCTCGCGAAAGCGGAGTACCAGCCAACGATGATTCGGCTGACCCGACGCCTTCGCGAGCAAGCTCGCTCCCACAGTTGTTTTGGGGTTGGCTTCAGGATTTGCGTACCCGCTAGATCCCTTGTGGGAGCGAGCCTGCTCGCGAAAGCGGAGTACCAGCCAACGATGATTCGGCTGACCCGGCGCCTTCGCGAGCAAGCTCGCTCCCACAGTTGTTTTGGGGTTGGCTTCAGGATTTGCGTACCCGCTAGATCCCTTGTGGGAGCGAGCTTGCTCGCGAAAGCGTGTCAGCCAACGATGATTTGGCTGACCCGGCGCCATCGCGAGCAAGCTCGCTCCCACAGTTGTTTTGGGTTGGCTTCAGGATTTGCGTACCCGCTAGATCCCTTGTGGGAGCGAGCCTGCTCGCGAAAGCGGAGTGTCAGCCAGCGATGATTTGGCTGACCCGGCGCCTTCGCGAGCAAGCTCGCTCCCACAGTTGTTTTTACGGGATCTCAAGATTTGCATGAGCCACCGGGCTCTGTAGGAGCTGGCGAAGCCTGCGATCTTTTGATCTTGATCTTTCGCTCACGACTCAATGAGTGGCGGAAAGATCGCAGCCTCGTTGCACTCGGCAGCTCCTGCGGGCGCAGCCGAGCGGGAGCAGGCTCCCTCGCCACGGATCATTGTCTGGCTTGATCCTCTGATCAGTCCGCCAGCAACACCGCCGCATCGAAACCTACCCGCAAGTTGCCCCAGTGACGGCCGCCGAAGAAGAAGGGCACGTCGATCTCGGTCATGATTTCGCCGGTGTCGCGCAGGTAGGTCTGCAGCAGGAAGCGCTGGACGTTGCCCGCCGCGCGCAGGCCGATCGGGTCGTTGAAGATCCGCTTGTTGCGGCACACCGGCAGGTCGACGGCGCGGTCGCCGGTCGGTGGCTTGGAGACCCAGCTGTTGTTGACCGGGCAATAACCCTTCGTATCGACAATGAACGAGACCTTGCCGCCCGGCGTGCTGCGGGTGAGCTTGTCGCATTCCTCCTGGCAGACCCGGGCGAAGCGCTCGGTATAACTGGTCATGTACTGCTTGGGATCGGTGCCCGGAATCAGTTGGTAATTCTGGTCGAACAGGTTAACGCCTTCGTCCTGCAGCGCCTGCAGATGAAGCTGCAGCGTGTCGCGGCATTCGCTGGCGCGGGTAATGGCGGCGTCCAGCTTGCCGTGGCCCAGCACGAAGCGGCCCAGCAGTGTCTGGACTTTCTCGGCCACGCCGGACAGGTCGCGGGTGGCGGTGGCCGATTGCTGCATGCGCTGGTCGATCGACTGGCTGTCGGCGTGGATCTGGGTGACGCGTTCGTTGATGCCGGTGTTGGTGTCGGCGAATTGCTGGATGTGATCGGCAATGTCGGCCAGCTTGCCGTTGGTGGATTCGAAGTCGACGATCATGCTTTCGAAATGACCGGACGCACGCTCCACGACTTTCTGGGTTTCCCGGGCGCTGTGGCTGATCTGGGTGGTTTGCTCGTGGGTCGAGCTGACTTCCTGGAGCATGGCGTCGATGTTGCGCGAGATGTCGTCGGTGGCCCGGCTGACGTTCTGCGCCAGGGTTCGCACTTCATCGGCCACCACGGCAAAGCCACGGCCACTTTCCCCGGCACGCGCGGCTTCGATGGCGGCGTTGAGCGCCAAGAGGTTGGTCTGGGCGGAAATCTGCTGGATCAGGCCGACAATCGACTTGATGCTCGAGGAGCGCTGGTTAAGGGCGTCCACCAGCCCGGCGAATTCGCCGAGGCTGCTGGAAATCTCACTGATGTTGCCGGTCACTTCCAGCAGTTCGGCGTAGGAGTCACGGGCCATGCTCAGGTTCTGCGCGGTGGTGCCGGAGATGCCCTGGGTCTGGCGCGACACCTCTTCGATACGGCCTACGGCGGTATTGCTCTGCTCCATCACTTCCTTGGCGAAACGCGCCTGGTGGGTCGCGCTGTCGCTGGAGTCGCTGATGTTCTTCAGCGAACGGGCCGACTCGACGGCGATGTGCACCGTCAACGCCTGGACGTTGCTGATGATCTCGCGCTGCTTGGCCAGGAAGCGGTTACAGGTCGCGGCCAGCGTGCGGATTTCATCGTGGGTGACCAGCGGCAGGTCCTTGGACAAGTCGCCCTCGCCATTGGCGATCTCTTCCAGGGCCTTGGTCATCGCCGTGACGGGGCGCACGATGAGGTGGCGGAAATACCAGACCATGAAACTGATCATGCCCAGCGTCAGGACCGTGCCGAAGAGCAGGGCATGGGTGAGGCTGTCGAGCCGGCCTTCGATTTGCGCCAGCAGCGCCGCGTCCAACTGGGCCGCGCGCAGCTGCAGGAGGATATCGGCGCGGGCGCTGAGGGCCACCCAATACAACAGCCCACTGACGGCGACCAACAGGAAAAGGCTTGAAAGCTTTTTGGTGAGGGTATCGAAAAACTGCATCTCGATAGACTCGTACAAGGCCTTTAACGTCTGCATGCCGCTGCTCCTGCGAAAAAAATCACTTAATGGAATACATTCGACCGCTCACGGCAAAGCTTTAGGGCAGCGGGGCGATTTGATATCACTTTGGCAATAAATCCTGTGGGAGCGAGCTTGCTCGCGATAGCGGCGGCACGTTCCACATCAATGAAACCGATCTATCGCCATCGCGAGCAAGCTCGCTCCCACAAAGGATCACGCCGATAATCATTTGATACAAAAGATTTACTGGGAATGATTCTCAAAGTATATTCGCTCTCATTCACAACCCGTCCTTGAGTGCAGCGTCTTGAATCGTTCCACCCCTCTCGCTTACCGCAACGCCCTCGTCAAATGTGTTTTACCCGCGCTGTCCTGCTGTTTCATGGCAAGCCCCTTGAGGGCGCAGGACACCCTCGAACTGCCCACTACGGATGTGCAAGGCAGTCGGATCATTCAGGACGAAGGCTACACGGCATCGCAAGCCAGCACGGCGAGCAAGAGCGATGTACCGATCAAGGAAGAGGCGCAGTCGATCAACGTGGTGACCCAGCAAACGCTGGCGGATTATCAGGTGCGCTCGCTGGAAGACGCGATGAAGTTCGTCAGCGGCGTCAGCCAGGGCAACACCCTCGGCGGCTCGCGGGACTCGCTGGTCAAGCGCGGCTTCGGCACCAACGATGACGGCTCGATCCTGCGCGACGGCGTGCGCTCCAACCTGGGCCACAACTTCAGCGCCACCACCGAGCGGGTCGAAGTGCTCAAGGGCCCGGCCTCGATGTTGTACGGCGCCCTGGAACCCGGCGGGCTGGTCAACGTCATCAGCAAGAAGCCCGAGTACACCCAGAGCACCACGCTGAGCGGTTCCGCCTACAGCGAAGGCGGCGGCACCCTGGCCGTGGACACCACTGGCCCCTTGGGCGACACGGGATTGGCCTATCGCCTGATCGCCGAGCGCGGCCATGAGGATTACTGGCGCAACTACGGCGTCAACGAGAGCACGCTGGTGGCGCCATCGCTGGCTTGGACGGGGGATCGTGCTTCGTTGAACTTGAGCTATGAGTACAACGAATATTCCAATCCGTTTGACCGGGGCACGGTGTTCACCAATGGGCATCCGGCCGATATCGATTACGACAAGCGCCTGGACGAGCCTTGGGCCAAGAGCGTCGGGATTCGTGAGACGGCGACTGCGCGGTTCGAGTATGAGCTGACTGACGCGTGGAAGACGCGGGTGACTTATGGTTGGAACAATGACCGGTACAGTCTTTCGATTGCGCAGCCGGCTACGCTCGCAGGCAATACTCTGCGCCGCAGGGCCAATGGCGCTCATTATGATGACGAGACCCGTTACGCCAGCTGGGATTTCATTGGTAAACAGGAACTGTTCGGCCAGCGCCATGATCTGCTGATTGGCGTTGATAACCAAGTCTCCGATCAGTACCGGGGCAAGACCTATCGTGGCAGCCCGCAGCCAGGCTTTGACATCACTGCTCCGGTTTATGGCAATTTGCCAGAGCCCAGTGTGATCAGCGCGACCGACAGCAACCTGCGCAACGAGTTGAATTCCAGCTCCGTGTACCTGAAAGACAACTGGCATCTGGATGATCGTTGGATTCTGGTATTTGGCGGACGTTATCAGCATTACGACCAATACAGCGATCAAGGTCTGGGCAGCAAGTACAAGCTGAACCGCGATGACAACGGCGACGCCTTTGTGCCATTTCTCGGACTGGTCTACAAAGCCACCGAGGAGTTGTCGCTGTATGGCAACTACAGTAAATCGTTCAAACCCAATGATGATGTGGACGACGCCGGTAATGTCTTCGATCCGGAAGAGGGCCGCAGCTATGAAATTGGCGCCAAGTATGATCCGCTACCGGGCTTGAACATCAACCTCGCGTTGTTCGATATTGTGAAGAAAAACGTGGTGACTCCCTTCACGGTCAATGGCGTGACGCTTGCGGAAGCCGCCGGTAAAGTCGGCTCCCAGGGCCTGGAATTGGACATCACCGGTCGCCTCGCCGAACGCTGGGATTTGATCGGCACCTATGCCTATACCCACACGGAAATTCTCGACGATCCGGACGACGAAGGTCACCGCCTGCCCGACGCCCCCAAGCACACTGCCAGCCTTTACCTGAGTCACCATCTGAATGTGCCTGCTGAGTTCGGCGCCTGGCACGCCGGTGCCGGTGCACGGTACGTCGGCGAACGGGCCGCCAACAAGGCCAACGATTTATGGATGAGCAGCTACACCGTCGCCGACGCTTTCCTGCGCTGGGAGTCGCCGGTGTTCGGGCACAAGACATCGTTGCAGTTGAACGTCGATAACCTGTTCGACAAGCAGTACTACCCGTCGTCCACCGGCAGCCCGCTGCAGGTCAACGTCGGCGAGCCGCGTACCGCCAAGTTGAGTGCCAGCGTGACGTTCTGATCACGGCGCGCCAACAAAAATGCCCGGACAGCAATGTCCGGGCATTTTTGTTTCTGGCTTCAGGCCGCCTTCGCGAGCAAGCTCGCTCCCACAGTTGTTTTTGGGTGGTCTCAAGATTTGAGTACGCCACCGATCCCCTGTGGGAGCGAGCTTGCTCGCGAAAGCGGAGTGTCAGTTAACGATGATTTGACTGACTCGACGCCTTCGCGAGCAGGCTCGCTCCCACAGTTGTTTTTGGGTGGTCTCAAGATTTGAGTACGCCACCGATCCCCTGTGGGAGCGAGCTTGCTCGCGAAAGCGGAGTGTCAGTTAACGATGATTTGACTGACTCGACGCCTTCGCGAGCAAGCTCGCTCCCACAGGATCAGCGAAACGCCGGCACTACCTGCTGGATAAACAGCTCCAGGGATTTCTTTTTCTCGGCATGGGACAGGCTGTTGTCGCACCAGAAGCTGAACTCGTCCACGCCCAGTTCCTGGTAATACTTGATCCGCTCGATGATCTGCTGCGGGGTGCCGATCATGGTGTTCTTGCGGATGTTCTCCAGCTGGAATTCCGGACGCTCGGCGAACTTCTCTTCCGGGCTCGGCGCCAGGAAGCCGTTGACCGGTGCCTGCTTGTTGCCAAACCAGGCATCGAAGGTGCGGTAGAACTTCGAGATGGCCTGGGCACCGACTTTCCAGCCTTCGGGATCGTCCACGGCATGCACGTGGGTGTGGCGCAGCACCATCAGTTGCGGGCGCGGCACGTCAGGGTTGTTGTCCAGGGCGGCCTGGAATTTGTTCTTCAGGTCGAGGACTTCCTCGTCGCCCTTCATCAGCGGCGTGACCATCACGTTGCAGCCATTGGCGACGGCGAAGTTATGGGAGTCGGGGTCGCGAGCGGCGATCCACATCGGCGGATGGGGCTTGCGGATCGGCTTCGGCACGCTGGTGGAGGTGGGGAATTTCCAGATCTCGCCGTCGTGGGCGTAATCACCCTGCCACAGGGCACGGACCACCGGGACCATTTCCCGCAAGGCCTGGCCGCCGGAGGAGGCGGGCATGCCGCCGGCCATGCGGTCGAACTCCACCTGATAGGCGCCCCGGGCCAGGCCGACTTCCATGCGGCCATTGCTGATCACGTCCAGCAACGCGCATTCGCCCGCCACCCGCAGCGGGTGCCAGAACGGCGCGATGATGGTGCCAGCGCCGAGGTGGATGGTGGTGGTCTTGCCGGCCAGGTACGCCAGCAGTGGCATCGGGCTTGGCGAAATGGTGTATTCCATGGCGTGGTGTTCGCCGATCCACACGGTGCTGAAACCACCGGCCTCGGCCATCAGGGTCAGCTCGCTCAGGTCTTCGAACAACTGGCGATGGCTGACGCTTTCGTCCCAGCGCTCCATGTGTACGAACAAAGAAAATTTCATGGCGCTTTCTCTTCTTGTCTTGTTGACGATCGGTTCAGGCGAGGACGGGCAGGGCGCCCATCTTGCCGTGGCAATAAACCAGCGGTCCCGGTGTGTGTTGCGGCACGATCAGGTTCTTCACCGCGCCGACCATGATGGCGTGGTCGCCGCCTTCGTATTCGCGCCACAGTTCGCACTCGATGATGGCGGTGGCGTTGCCCAGCAGCGGGTTGCCCAGTTCGCTCAGGGTCCAGTCGATGCCCTGGGCCTTGTCCTTGCCTTTGCGGGCAAAGGCATAGGCTTCGTTCTGTTGGCCGCCGGACAGCAGGTGGATGGCGAAGCGCTTGTTCTTGATCAGCACCGGATAGGAATCGGAGCTGTAGTTGGGGCAGAACAGCACCAGGGCCGGTTCCATCGACAACGAGCTGAAGGCGCTGGCGGTCAGGCCGACGATTTGACCGTCATCGTCGAGGGTGGTGATCACCGTCACGCCGGACGGAAACGAGCCCATGACTTGTTTGTAAACGTTGGCATCGATCATTTTCGCAATCCTCGCCCGCAGGCGGTTATGACCCAGTGTTCTTCAGTGAGCGCCGGCGGCCTTGTTCAGGTCGCTCTCGGCCCATTGGGTGTAGACGCAAGCATCGGCGGTGGCCCAGCGCACGCGCACCGGGTCGCCGGCCCTGAGCGGCATGCCAGCGGCGGACAGCGCCTTGACAGTCATGGCGGTGCCGCCGGAGGTGACCACGCTGCAAGTCTGGCTTTCGCCGAGGAACAGCACTTCCACGACCTTGGCCGCGACTTCGTTCCAGCCGGCCGGCAGGGCGTCCTGGCTGGCTTGTTCGACGCTCAGGGCCAAGGCTTTTTCCGGGCGCACCATCAGCAACACATCCTGTTCGACTTGCAGGCCGGCAGTCAGGCGGATCGACAGCGACTGGCCTTCGAAGGTCGCCGCGGCATTGCCCTGGGCCTTGAGCTTGAGGAAGTTGGAGTTGCCCAGGAACGAGGCGACGAAGGCGTTCGGCGGGTTCTGGTAGAGGTCATAGCCGCTGCCCAGGCCGACGATCTTGCCGTGGCTGAAAATCGCGATGCGCTGGGACAGGCGCATGGCTTCTTCCTGGTCATGGGTGACGTAGACGATGGTGATGCCCAGGCGCCGATGCAGTTGGCGCAACTCGTCTTGCAAGTCTTCGCGGAGCTTTTTATCCAGGGCGCCGAGGGGTTCGTCCATCAGCAGGATGCGTGGCTCGTAGACCAGCGCCCGGGCAATCGCCACGCGTTGCTGCTGGCCGCCGGACAGCTGCGAAGGGCGGCGATGGGCGAACTGTTCCAACTGAACCAGCTTGAGCATTGCATCGACGCGGCGATCACGTTCAGCCGCCGCGAGTTTGCGGATCGCCAGGGGAAAGGCGATGTTGTCGCGCACCGACAGGTGCGGGAACAGCGAATAGCGCTGGAACACCATGCCAATGTCGCGCTTGTGCGGCGGCACGTTGACCAGGGATTTGCCGTCCACCAGGATTTCGCCGCTGCTGGGGGTCTCGAACCCGGCCAGCATCGACAGCGTGGTGCTCTTGCCCGAGCCGCTGGAGCCGAGGAAGGTCAGGAACTCGCCGTCCTGGATTTCCAGGGAAATATCGTCCACGGCGGCAAAATCGCCGTAGTGCTTGTTCAGGTTGCGCAGGCTGACCAGGGTCTTGTTGTTCTGCTGTGCGGGGTCTTTGACGGCACTCATTGTGTTCTCCTAGGCGCTCAGGCGCTGATTTCATTGCGCCGGCGCAGGGCGGCGGCGATCACCATCACCAATACCGAGAGGCCGATCAGCAGCGTCGAAGCGACGGCGATCACAGGCGTCAGGTCCTGGCGCAGGGTGGTCCACATCTTGACGGGCAAGGTTTGCAGGGTCGGGCTGGCCATCATCACGCTCAGCACCACCTCGTCCCACGACACCAGGAACGCGAACAGCGCCCCGGCGACCATGCCCGGGCGAATCGCCGGGAACGTCACCTTGAACACCGCTTGCAGGCGCGAAGCACCGCAGATCACCGCCGCGTCCTCGATGGATTGGTCGAACAGCTTGAGCGAGTTGATGATCGAGATGATGGTGAACGGCAACGCGACGATGACGTGGCTGACCACGAAGGCAAACATCGTCCCGGTGTAGCCGAGCTTGAGGAACAACGCGTACACCGCCACCGCGATGATCACCAGCGGCACGATCATCGGCAGGGTGAACAGGCCGTAGAGCATTTCCCGGCCCGGAAAGCGTCCGCGCACCAGGGCAAACGCAGTAGGCAGGCCGAGGGCGACGGCGCAGACGGTGGTCAGCACCGCGACCTTGAGGCTGGTCAGCGCGGCGCTCATCCAGTCCGGGTTGGAAAAGAACTGGCCGTACCATTTGAACGTCCAGCCCGGTGGCGGGAACACCAGCCACTGGGACGAGCCGAATGACAGCAGCACGATGAACACGATCGGCAACAGCAGGAACAACGCGATCACGCCCGTGGTGAAATAGAGGCCGAACCGCATGCGCCGGCTCATGGCATTGGGAGTCAGGAGCATGGCGGCTTACCTCGCGTTGCTGGCGCCGACCGGGGATTCCGGCTGGAGCTTCAGGTAGAAGTAGAACAACACCAGGGTGATCGCCACCAACAAGGCTGCGCCGGCACTGGCCAGGCCCCAATTGAGGAACGATTGCACCTGCTGGATGATGAATTCAGGCAGCATCATGTTCTGCGCGCCGCCCAGCAGCGCCGGGGTCACGTAGTAACCGAGGGACATCACGAACACCATCAACCCGCCCGAGAACAGCCCCGGCCGGCACAGCGGCAGGAACACCCGGAAGAAGTTGGTCCAGGGGCTGGCGCCACAAATCGAACCGGCCTGCAGGATCATCGGGTCGATGGCCTGCATGGTCGCCTGCAAAGGCAGGACGATGAACGGGATCATGATGTAGCTCATGCCGATCACCACTCCGGTGAGGTTGTGCACCATCTCCAGCGGCTGATCAATGATGCCCAGCGCCATCAACGCCTTGTTCACCACGCCGGAGGCTTGCAGGAGCACCAGCCAGGAGTAGGTGCGGGCCAGCAGGCTGGTACACATCGACAGCAGCACGATGTTCAGCATCCAGCGGCCCCAGCCACGGGGCACCAGGGTAATCGCCCAGGCCAGCGGGAAGCCCAGCAAGAGGCTGAACAGCGTCACCAGCCCGGCCACCGAAAAGGTGTTGAACAGCACCCGGGCGTAGGCCGAGTTGGCGAACAGTTGCTCGTAGTTGCCCAGGCCCGGCACCGGCTCCAGCACCCCGCGCAGCAGCAGGCCGATCAGCGGCGCCAGGAAAAACAGGCCGAGGAACAGCAGGGCGGGGAGCAGGTTGCCCGCACCCCGCCAGCGTTGTGCCAGGGACGGCATCTGTTTCGACGTCACGGTCGCGGCGCTTGCCGAACCGGCAGCGCCGGTGGCGCTCCCGGTGCGAGGGGTTGCCGCTGCCGTCATTTTCATTTGACCAGCCATTCGTTCCACCGTGTCGCAATGTCCTGACCGTTCTTGGCCCAGTACGCAAAATCAAGCGTGATCTGATCCTTGGCGTAGGCGGTCGGCAAGTTGGGGGCGAGCACCGAATCCAGGCGTGCGATGCTGTCGACGTTGACCGGCGCGTAGGCGGTCAGGTTGGAGAAATCGGCCTGGCCCTTGGCGCTGCTGGCGTTGGCCAGGAACTTCATGGCGGCGGCCTTGTTTTTCGAGCCTTTTGGAATGACCAGGATGTCGGCCATGACCAGGTTCTGTTTCCAGCTTACGCCAACCGGCGCGCCGTCTTGTTGCAGGGCGTAGATACGACCGTTCCAGAACTGGCCGATGCTGGCTTCGCCGGACGCGAGCAACTGCTGGGACTGGGCGCCGCCGCCCCACCAGACGATGTCTTTCTTGATGGTGTCGAGCTTCTTGAAGGCGCGGTCCAGGTCCAGGGGATAGAGCTTGTCCTGAGTCACGCCGTCGGCCAACAGGGCCAGTTCCAGCACGCCAGGGCTTGGCCATTTGTAGAGGGCGCGCTTGCCGGGGTAGGTCTTGGTGTCGAACAGCGCGGACCAGTCCTGGGGCTTGCCCGAACCGAGCTTGCCTTCGTTGTAGCCAAGTACGAACGAGAAGTAGAAGGAGCCGACGCCGTGGTCGGAGACGAAGCGCGGGTCGATCTTGTCGCGCTGTACGACCGAGAAGTCGAGGGGTTCGAGCAGGCCTTCGGCGGCGGCGCGCAGGGCGAAGTCGGCCTCGACGTCGACCACGTCCCACTGCACGTTGCCACTTTCGACCATGGCCTTGAGCTTGCCGTAGTCGGTCGGGCCGTCCTGGACCACGGTGATGCCGCTCGCCTTGCTGAACGGGTCGGCCCAGGCCTGTTTCTGCGCGTCCTGGGTGCTGCCGCCCCAACTGACGAAGTTGACGCTTTCAGCGGCCATCGTCGCCTGGCTGGTGACACTCAGCAGACCGGCAAAAAGCATTGCGGCTGCACTTTTCTTCAACACCATTTTCACGCCCTCATTGTTGTGTTTATTGAGTGGGCTTCTGTTCGCCCACTTATCGGGAGCTTTGGGTCAATCGGTCTTGCCAATGACCGTGCCAAGGGGATGGCTGGAATCTTCGGTCTATGGAATATCATATTATGGTATTCCAAACTTTCTGCAAGCACTTTGCCGTACCGGCTATCTGTCTGGAGCGGATTTTTTCTATGTTCATGAACCCCTGTGGGAGCGAGCTTGCTCCGGGCGGCGATCCGACGATTGCGGTGTGTCAGTCGCTATCGATGTCGACAGATCCTTTGCCATCGCGAGCAAGCTCGCTCCCACACGGGATGTGTGTTGCCGTGGCCTATTCGGTAAAAGGAATACTCTCCACCACCTCCAAGTCATACCCGGTCAATCCTGCGTACTTGAGCGGCGGACCCAGGTGCCGCAGTTTCCCGACGCCCAGGTCCTGCAGAATCTGTGCGCCCGTGCCTACTTCAGAATAGATGCGCGATTGGGAACGGCTGAACTGGCGGGGCGGTTGGGTGAGCTGCGGCACACGCTCAAGCAGGGCCTGGGAGGACTCATGGTTCGCCAGCACCACCACCACGCCACGGCCTTCTTCGGCGACCCGTTGCAGTGCCGCCCAGAGCGTCCAGTTGGAAGGGCCGTTGTACTCGGCGCCGACCAGGTCGCGCAGCGGGTCGATCACGTGCACGCGCACCAGGGTCGGTTCCTCCCGGCGAATGTCGCCCATGACCATCGCCATGTGCACACCGCCTTCGATGCGGTCTTCAAAGGTGAACAGGCGGAAGGTGCCGTGGACCGTCGGCAATTCCCGCTCGCCGATGCGCACCACGGTGTGCTCGGTGCTCAGGCGGTAGTGGATCAGGTCGGCGATGGTGCCGATCTTGATGCCGTGCTTGCGGACGAAAATCTCCAGGTCCGGTCGACGGGCCATGGTGCCGTCGTCGTTCATCACTTCGACAATCACCGAGGCCGGTGTGAAGCCCGCCAGGCGCGCCAGGTCGCAGCCGGCTTCGGTGTGCCCGGCGCGGGTCAGCACGCCGCCTTCCTTGGCCCGCAGCGGGAAGATGTGCCCCGGTTGCACAATGTCGCTGGGCCCGGCATCGGCGGCCACGGCGGCGGCGACGGTGCGTGCCCGGTCGGCGGCGGAAATGCCGGTGGTCACGCCAATGGCGGCCTCGATGGACACGGTGAACGCCGTGCTGAACACGCTGCCGTTGCTCGGCACCATCTGCTCGAGACCCAGGCGCTGGCAATGCTCGTCGGTCAGGGTCAGGCAAATCAACCCACGGGCTTCCCGGGCCATGAAGCTGATGGCCCCGGCGTTGCAGCAATCGGCGGCCAGCAGCAGGTCGCCTTCGTTTTCCCGGTCTTCGTCATCCACCAGCAACACCATCTTGCCCAGGCGGTAGTCTTCGATGATTTCCTGAATGCTGTTAAAGGCCATGTCGGGCTCTCTTTGTTGATGGGCTTGCTGGAACGTCAATGTGGTATACCATAATACAAAACAAACCGAGAGGTCACTATGAAGGCGTACTGGATTGCTCATGTGGATGTCACCGACCCCGATCAATACAGCCAATACACCCAGCGGGCGCCGGCGGCGTTTGCCTTGTATGGCGGGCGAATGCTGGCCCGGGGCGGGCGCAGTGAGGCGATGGAGGGGAGGGCCACGCCGCAGCGCAGCGTGGTGATCGAATTCGATTCCTATGAACAGGCGTTGGCCTGCTATCACTCGGCGCAATATCAGGAGGCGAAGAAGCACCGCGCGGGCGTGGCGCAGGCCGAAGTGATCATCGTCGAGGGCGTGAAAACGGTGTAGGAACTGTAGGAGCTGCGTAGGAGCTGCGTAGGAGCTGCCGAGTGCAACGAGGCTGCGATCTTTCCCCGGACGGTTGAGTCCCGAGCGAAAGATCAAGATCAAGAGATCGCAGGCTTCGCCAGCTCCTACAGGGTCGTCAGGAGGTGTGTAGAAGCTGCGTAGAAGCTGCGTAGGAGCTGCCGAGTGCAACGAGGCTGCGATCTTTCCCCAAACGGTTGAGTCCCGAGCGAAAGATCAAGATCAAGATCAAAAGATCGCAGGCTTCGCCAGCTCCTACAGGGTCGTCAGGAGGTGTGTAGAAGCTGCGTAGGAGCTGCGTAGGAGCTGCCGAGTGCAACGAGGCTGCGATCTTTCCCCGGACGGTTGAGTCCCAAGCGAAAGATCAAGATCAAGATCAAGAGATCGCAGGCTTCGCCAGCTCCTACAGGGTCGTCAGGAGGTGTGTAGAAGCTGCGTAGGAGCTGCGTAGGAGCTGCCGAGTGCAACGAGGCTGCGATCTTTCCCCGGACGGTTGAGTCCCAAGCGAAAGATCAAGATCAAGATCAAGAGATCGCAGGCTTCGCCAGCTCCTACAGGGTCGTCAGGAGGTGTGTAGAAGCTGCGTAGGAGCTGCGTAGGAGCTGCCGAGTGCAACGAGGCTGCGATCTTTCCCCGGACGGTTGAGTCCCAAGCGAAAGATCAAGATCAAGATCAAGAGATCGCAGGCTTCGCCAGCTCCTACAGGGGCGTCAGGAGGTGTGTAGAAGCTGCGTAGGAGCTGCCGAGTGCAACGAGGCTGCGATCTTTCCCCAGACGGTTGAGTCCCAAGCGAAAGATCAAGATCAAAAGATCGCAGGCTTCGCCAGCGCCTACCGGGTCAGCGGATGAAGTGGATCTTGCCGCTGTCGTCGTTGCCCATGTAGATGCCATAGACCCCGGCCTGGCGTTCCTCGATATAGCGTTCGAGGATCTGCCGGATGGCCGGGTAATAAATGCTGTCCCACGGAATGTCTTCCGGGGCGAAGAACTGGCAGGCGAGGGTTTCCGGGCCGAACTGGCCGGTGATCTCCAGCGCGATGGCGCGGAAGATGATGTACACCTCGCTGATTGTCGGCACGCTGAAAATCGAATAGGGCGAGACGATTTCAGCGCGTACGCCGGTTTCTTCCCAGACTTCGCGCAGCGCCGCCTGTTCGGTGGTCTCGTTGCCTTCCATGAAACCGGCCGGCAATGTCCAGGTGCCGGGGCGCGGCGGGATTGCGCGCTGGCACAACAGGTATTTGCCGTCCTGCTCGATGATGCAGCCGGCAATGATCTTCGGGTTGACGTAATGGATGTAGCCGCAGCCGCCGCACATCAGCCGCTCATGGGTATCGCCCGCTGGCAGGCGCTGACTCAAATCAGCGCCGCCGCACTTTGGACAAAAGCTCGGGCTGAACATGATCAGCGTCCTATGCGAGGTTCTTTGAGCGCGATGGGCGCGGTGATTTCCGGGATGTCGCCGGTTTCTTCCTGCTTGCGCTTGAGGTATTCCAGCGCGACCTTGGCAGCGGCGCGCACGTGGTCGACGCAGGCCTGGTGGGCCGCCAGTGGATCGCCGCTCTTGATCGCCTCGACCATGCGCTCCATTTCCTGGTTACTGCTGCCGCGACGGTTTTCCTGGGACACCGACGTGGCCCGCAGGTAGCTGATGCGTGCCTGCAACTGGCGCAGCTGGGTGGCGGCGACATGGTTGCCGGAGCCTTCGAGCAGCACGTCGTAGAAGCCCTGGACCGAATCCAGTACCTGTTGCAGTTCGCCATCCTTGAGAGACTTGCGGTTTTCTTCCAGGGCCTTTTCCAGCGCCTTGATGTCCTTGGCCTTGGCCCGCAGGGTGAACAGCTGGACGATCAGGCCTTCGAGCACGCAACGCAGTTCATAAATGTCGCCGGCATCGGCCAGGGTGATGATCGCCACGCGTGGGCCCTTGGCATCGGCGAATTCGACCAGCCCTTCGGACTCAAGGTGACGCAGGGCTTCGCGCACCGACGTGCGGCTCACGCCCAGGCGATCGCACAGGTCGCGCTCGACCAGGCGATCGCCCGGCAGCAACTGGAAGTTCATGATGGCGCTTCGCAATTTATCCAGCACGATCTCGCGCAGGGTGACGGGGTTGCGATTGACCTTGAAGCTGTCGTCGAGTGGCAGGCGTTTCATGGGGTCCGCTCTGTAATGTGGCTGTCCATGCAAAACGGGCAAAACATCCATGCTCGTTCAGTTCAAACAGCCGAGGGTTGACTGGGGGCCTCGGCGTCGGCTTCGGCGAAGGCTTCGCGGGCAAGCCGGAAACTGTCTACGGCAGCGGGAACGCCGCAATAAATGCCGACCTGAAGCAGAATTTCGCGTATTTGCTCACGACTCAGGCCGTTACGCAAGGCGCCGCGCACATGCAGCTTGAGTTCATGCGGGCGATTGAGCGCCGAGATCATCGCCAGGTTGATCATGCTGCGCTCCTTGAGCGACAAACCCTCGCGACCCCAGACGTGGCCCCAGCAATATTCGGTGACCATTTCCTGCAACGGCCGGGTGAAGTCGTCGGCGTTCTCGATGGAGCGGTTGACGTAGGCCTCGCCCAATACCTGGGTGCGAATTTTCAGTCCCTGTTCGTATTTTTCGTTGCTCATCGTGGCGTGCTCCCAAAATCGTCGAGGCCACCCATCAAGGTGTACTTGAGCTCAAGGTAATCGTCGATGCCGTACTTCGAGCCTTCGCGGCCCAGGCCGGAGGACTTGATGCCGCCGAACGGCGCGACCTCGGTGGAAATCAACCCTTCGTTGATGCCGACCATGCCGTATTCCAAGGCTTCGCTCATGCGCCACGCACGGCCCAGGTCGCGGGTGTAGCAGTAGGCGGCGAGGCCGAACTCGGTATCGTTGGCCATCTGCACCGCCTCGGCCACGGAGTCGAAGCGAAAGACCGCCGCCAAGGGGCCGAAGGTTTCTTCCCGGGCGACTTTCATTTGCGCGGTGACGCCGGCCAGGACGGTGGGCTGGAAGAAGCCATGGCCCAAGGCGTGCCGTTTACCGCCGCAGAGCAATCGGGCGCCTTGGGCGAGGGCGTCTTGCACGTGGTCCTCGACTTTGGCCACGGCGCGCTCGTTGATCAGCGGGCCCTGGCTGACGCCTTGCTCAAAGCCGCTGCCAACGTTCAACTGAGCCACGCGCTCGGCCAGGCGCGCGACAAAGGCATCATGGATACCGGCCTGGACCAGGAAGCGGTTGACGCAGACGCAGGTCTGCCCGGCATTGCGGAACTTGGCGATCAGCGCGCCTTCCACGGCTCGCTCCAGGTTGGCGTCGTCGAACACGATGAAGGGCGCGTTGCCGCCCAGTTCCAGCGAGACTTTTTTCAGCGTTGGCGCACACTGTGCCATCAGCAATTTGCCAATGGCGGTAGAACCGGTGAAGGACAGCTTGCGCACCCGCGGGTTAGCGGTCAGCTCGCCACCGATGGCAATCGCATCGCCGGTGATGACGTTGAAGATGCCTGGCGGAATGCCGGCCTGTTCCGCCAAAGCCGCCATGGCCAATGCGGAGAAAGGCGTTTCCGGCGCCGGCTTGACGATGCACGGGCAACCGGCTGCCAACGCCGGGCCGGCCTTGCGGGTGATCATCGCCGCCGGGAAATTCCATGGGGTGATGGCCGCCACCACGCCGATCGGTTCCTTGCTCACCACAATGCGTGCGTCGCTTTTGTGGCTGGGGATGGTGTCGCCGTAGAGGCGCTTGGCTTCTTCGGCGAACCACTCGATGAAACTCGCGGCGTAGAGGATTTCGCCCTTGGCTTCGGCCAGCGGCTTGCCTTGCTCGAGGGTGAGGATTTCGGCCAGTGCGTCGGCGTTTTCGATCATCAAGTCGTGCCAGCGCCTGAGGATCTGGCTGCGCGCCTTGGCGGTCAGTGCGCGCCAGGCTGGCCAGGCTTTGTTGGCCGCTTCGATGGCTTGACGGGCGTGTGCGGCGCCGAGGTTCGGCACCTGGCCGATTTTTTCGCCGGTGGCCGGGTTGTAGATGTCCTGATGGGCGCCGTCGGGCGCCTCCAGCCATTGGCCGTCGATGTAGGCTTGCTGGCGGAACAGTTGCGAGGCTGCTGGGCTCATGCCGGCTCCTGGGGAAAGAATAAAGTTTGGCTGCGCTACTTCACCGGTGGGGCGAGCCTGCTCGCGAAAGCTTCGTGTCAGTCGACATCAATGTTGAATGTCAGACCGCATTCGCGAGCAGGCTCGCTCCCAGAGGAGGGCGGGTGGAGCCGTCAGGCCAGTGTGGGCAGCGGCCCGAGCTTGCCTTTGTGATAGATCATCGGCGTGACCGGTTGCTCGGGCAGGATCAGGTTCTTCACCGCGCCGACAATGATCGCGTGATCACCGCCATCGTATTCACGCCACAGTTCGCATTCGATGATCGCCGTGGCTTTGCCCAGCAGCGGGTTGCCCAGGTCGCTCAGGTGCCAATCGATGCCCTTGGCCTTGTCCTTGCCTTTCCCGGCGAAGGCATAGGCTTCGGCGGTCTGGTCGGCGGACAGCAAATGAATCGCGAATTGCTTGCTGTCGCGCAACACCGGGTAGGTGTCGGAGGCGTAGTTGGGGCAGAACAGCACCAGCGCCGGGTCGATGGACAACGCGCTGAAGGCGCTGGCAGTGATGCCAACGATATTGCCGTCCGGGTCCAGCGTCGTCACCACCGTGACGCCAGACGGGAAGGAGCTCATGACTTCTTTGTAGATGCCGGGTTCGATCATTTCTCAGGACTCCTAGCGCATCACGAACGGGTCAGGCATGGGGGCCTGGGAAAGGTTGATCCATACCGTTTTCAGCTCGGTATAGGCCAGCACCGAATCGATGCCGCTCTCGCGCCCGTAGCCGCTGTTCTTGAACCCGCCGATGGGCGCCATGGCCGACACCGCACGGTAAGTGTTGACCCAGATGATCCCGGAACGCACATCCCGGGCGAGGCGATGGGCGCGGCCCAGGTCGCGGGTCCAGATGCCGGCAGCGAGGCCGAACTGCGAGTCGTTGGCGATCGCCAGGGCTTCGGCTTCGTCCTTGAAACGAATCACCGAGGCCACCGGGCCGAAGACTTCTTCCTGCATGATCTTCATGGAGTTGCGGTCGCATTCGAACAGGGTCGGTTCGTAGAACCAGCCTTCGCCCAGGTGCGCCGGACGCTTGCCACCCAGGCGCAGGCGCGCGCCCTCGGCGATGGCGTCGGCCACCAGGCCTTCGACCACGGCCAGTTGCTGCGCGGTGGCCATGGGACCCATTTCGCTGGCGTCTTCCTGGGGGTTGCCGATGCGGATGCGCTGGGCGCGTTCCACCAGCCGCGAGACGAATTCGTCGTAGATTTCGTCCTGCACCAGCAGTCGCGAGCCGGAGACGCAACTTTGGCCAGAGGCCGCGTAGATCCCGGCAATCGCACCGTTGATGGCGCTGTCGAGGTCGGCGTCGGCAAAGATAATGTTGGGGGATTTGCCGCCCAGTTCCAGCGACAGCTTGGCAAAGTTCTCGGCGCTGCTGCGTACCACGTGGCGGGCCGTGGCGGCGCCGCCGGTGAAGGCAATCTTGCGCACCAGCGGATGGCGGGTGAGGGCGGCGCCGGTGCTCGGGCCGTAGCCGGTGATCACGTTGACCACGCCTGGTGGAATCCCGGCTTCCAAGGCGAGGCGGGCCAGTTCCAGGATCGTCGCCGAGGCGTGCTCGGACGGCTTGATCACGATGGTGTTGCCGGCCGCCAGTGCCGGGGCCAACTTGATGGCGGTGAGGTACAGCGGGCTGTTCCACGGAATGATTGCCGCGACCACACCCATGGCTTCGTGCACGGTGTAGGCGAACAGGTCCGGCTTGTCGAGGGGCAGGGTGCCGCCTTCGAGCTTGTCGGCCAGGCCTGCGGTGTAGTGGAAAAACTCCGGCAGGTAACCGACCTGGCCGCGTGTCTCACGGATCAGCTTGCCATTGTCGCGGCTTTCGAGCTGGGCCAGTTGCTCCTTGTTTTCGGCGATCAGGTCACCGAGGCGGCGCAGCAGCTTGCCGCGCGCGGTGGCGGTCAGCCCGCGCCAGGCCGGGCTGTCGAAAGCGGTTTGGGCGGCGTTTACGGCGCGATCGACATCGGCTTCGCCGGCATCGGGCAACTCGGCCCAGGGCTCGGCGAGCGCCGGGTTCAGGCTCTGGAAGGTCTTGCCGGACAGCGCATCGACCCATTCACCGCCGATGCACATCGAAAAGCGTGTGAGTGTCATGCAACGATCCCCTTTATTGAATTTTGTCGGGTGCTGGCCGTGTCGAGGAATTCCAGCAACAACTGGTTGACCAGGCGCGGCGACTCTACCGGCATCATATGCCGCTGTTCCGCGAGCACGGCAACTGTCGCGCCGGGAATTCGCTCGGCCAGTTGCCGGGCCATTTGCGGGGTGGAACCAGGGTCCAGTTCACCGGTGGCGATCAGGGTCGGCACCTGGATGCTGCCCAGGTCTTCGGCGCGGTACATGTCCTGGGTGGCGAACAGTTCGTAGGTGGTCAGGTAGCCCTGGGGGTCGTTCTGGGCCAGGGTCTGGCGCAGCGCGGCAATCTGCGCCGGGTTCGCGGCCTGGTACTCACGGCTGAACCAGCGCGACAGGGCGGCCTCGGCGTTGGCGTCCGGGCCGTGCTCGGCGGCTTGCGCCGTGCGGGCAATGACCCCGGCGCGCTGTTCGGCGCTGCGGTTGAACACACTGTTGAGCACCACCAGGCCTTGCAGGCGCTGCGGGTAATGCAAGGCGAACGCCCGCGCCACCAGGCCTCCCATCGAAAAACCGATGACCGTGGCCTGGGGCAACTGCAGATGATCCAGCAACTCCAGTAACTGGTCGGCGTAGCCGAGCAGGTCGGTGCCGGCGGCGGGACGCGGGCTGGCGCCATGGCCGAGCATGTCATAGGCGATGACGCGGTAATTCGTGGCCAGGCCAACGACCTGGCCGCCCCACATTTCTTTGTTCAGGCCCACGCCGTGGATCAAAACCACGGGCTGGCCTTGGCCGGTTGCCAGGTAACTGGTGCCGGCCGGGGTGAGTTCAGCGGTGAGCCGAATCATGGAGCGCTCCTGCATGCCTTTTTTATTGTGGTTGCTTCGGCTGGATCACTGCGCCTTTTCGGCCGCCAGTTCTTCCAGGTCGATATAGCGGTTGCCGATGCGCGGATGCAGGCGACCACCGTCGGCGCAGCCCAGCACCACGACGATTTCGTCGGCGCGCGGTGCGTCTTCGATCTGCATTTCCAGGGTGATGTAATGCGAGCGCAGGCCTTCGTCGTCCTTGTGCATCATCGGGATCTGGATCGAAGTGCCGGGGCCGCCGCGCTTGTTGGTGAAGCTCAGGTAGCTCTTGGCCTTAACCGCTTCGCGGTAGTGATTGCCGAAGCGCAAGGTGTGGATCACGGCCGAGGCGTGCTCGATTTCACCGTCGGCGCCAACGACCGCGGCCTTGCCATAGGCTTCGATTTTTTCCGCACCGCCGATGATGCCCACCAGGCGCTCGACCATCAGCGCACCGAGGTCGGAGCAATTGGCGCGGATTTCCGGTTTCAGGTCTTCGACGAAACCACGGCCCAGCCAAGGGTTCTTCATGACCACCGCCAGCCCGACCATGGTCACCGGCTTGTCGGTGGCCTTGCCGCCTTCGATGAAGGTTTCTTCGACATAGCTGACGATCTTGCGAATTTCGAAACTCATGAGCTGCTCCGTGGGAGATGAGAAGTGTCTGTGCGTATGATGGTATACCATAATACTGTTCGTGCAAGCGTCCACTTTGAATTTGTTCGAAGGGAGGCGACGGAAGGCTGGGGTTCGAGGAGATAGGGCTCTTGTGGCGAGGGGATTTATCCCCGCTGGGTTGCGAAGCGACCCCAAACAGCTCGATCCGTCAGGAGCATCCAGGTAGCTCATCGGAGGGTCGCTGCGCGACCCAGCGGGGATAAATCCCCTCGCCACAGGAAATTCGCAGCTACAGTGAATGGGTATTAATTTCCCCTTTTCGGGGCGTTCGGCCTCGACTTCCCGTTTGTCTGCACCGATTCGACCCGTTTGCAATGTCGACGCCTGAAATCGGGATAAGCGTTTCAGCCTGAAAATTCTTTTTCGTCGCAAAATCGAAAATAAATTTCGCTTTTTCGCCGTTTCGCGTCGGTTTTTCCAGCATCGCCTCGATCGGCCGCACTTAGGCACAGCCCTTGCTTCGGCTCCACGACAACCCGACGAACAGGAGATTCGATACGCAGAGATAAAAGGGGGCGCACGTCATCCGGACGCAAAGGCCTGAATCAGAGACCCATGCCTGACGAGGTACTCGAAGAACCAGGGCTCACAAACTAGGCAAGGCCGCATTGGTGGAATGACGACGTAATAAGAAATGCCGTGTACGACACGGCTTGGAGTTGGCTATGCCCCACGCTTTTTTCAATGAAATGTACGACGCCAAGGGTGACTGCCGCCCGCATTACCAAGCTTTCTCGCGCTGGCTGGCGGACACGCCGCTGGAGTTGCTGGAGCAACGCCGCCGCGAAGCCGACCTGCTGTTTCATCGGGCCGGCATCACCTTCACTCTATATGGGGACGAGCAGGGCACCGAGCGCTTGATCCCCTTCGACATCATCCCCCGCAGCATCAAGGCCAGCGAATGGCAAACCGTCGAACGTGGCTGCATCCAGCGGGTCCAGGCCCTGAACATGTTCCTGGCCGACATCTACCACGGCCAGCGCATTCTCAAGGAAGGCATCATTCCGGCTGAGCAGGTGCTCGCCAACGAGGGGTATCAGATTGCGATGCAGGGCCTGGACCTGCACCGAGGCATCTACGCCCACATCGCTGGCGTTGATCTGGTTCGTGACGGCGATGGCAGCTACTACGTGCTGGAAGACAACCTGCGCACGCCCAGTGGCGTGAGCTACATGCTCGAAGACCGCAAGATGATGATGCGCCTGTTCCCCGAGCTCTTCGCCGCCCAGCGCGTGGCGCCTATCGATCATTATCCGAACCTGTTGCTCGATACCCTCAAGAGCTCCAGCCCGCTGGACAACCCGACTGCCGTGGTCCTGACTCCAGGGCGTTTCAACAGCGCCTATTTCGAGCATGCGTTCCTGGCTCGGGAAATGGGCGTGGAGCTGGTGGAGGGCGCGGACCTGTTCGTGCGCGACGACCACGTCTATATGCGCACCACCGCCGGGCCCAAGCAGGTGGATGTGATCTACCGTCGCCTGGACGATGCCTACCTCGATCCGTTGTCCTTCAACCCCGACTCCATGCTCGGCGTGCCCGGGCTGATCGCGGTCTACCGTGCAGGCAATGTGGTGCTGGCAAACGCCGTCGGCACGGGCGTGGCGGATGACAAGTCGATCTACCCCTACGTCGACGAGATGATTCGGTTCTACCTGACCGAAGAGCCGATCCTGAAGAACGTGCCGACCTGGCAGTGCCGCAAACCCCAGGACCTGTCCCATGTCCTGGCGAACCTGCCGGACCTGGTGGTCAAGGAAACCCAAGGCTCCGGCGGCTACGGCATGCTGGTCGGGCCGGCTGCCACCGCGGCGGAGATCGAAGATTTCCGCGCGCGCCTCAAGGCTCGCCCCGAGGCCTACATCGCCCAGCCGACCTTGAGCCTGTCTACTTGCCCGACCTTTGTCGAAAGCGGCATCGCCCCGCGCCACATCGATCTGCGTCCGTTCGTGCTGTCCGGCAAGGAGACTCGCCTGGTGCCCGGCGGCCTGACCCGCGTGGCGCTGCGCGAAGGCTCGCTGGTGGTGAACTCGTCCCAGGGCGGCGGCACCAAGGACACTTGGGTAGTGGAGGATTAAGACATGCTTTCAAGAACCGCTTCGGACCTCTATTGGATGTCCCGCTACCTGGAGCGCGCCGAGAACCTGGCGCGCATGCTCGAGGTCAGCTATTCGCTGTCGCTGATGCCCCAGGCCGGACGCGGCGACGGCCAGGCCGAGTTGGCGATGTCGCTGCTGGCCGCCGGTACGCTGGATGACTACAACGCCCGCTATGACGCGCTCAACACCGAGCGCATGCTGCACTTTTTCGCCTTGGATGAAACCAACCCCGGCAGCATCTATAGCTGTCTGCGGGCGGCGCGGACCAACGCCCATGCCGTGCGCGGGCGCATCACCGCCGACATGTGGGAAAACATCAACGCCACTTGGCTGGAAATGCGCAACATTGCCAGCAACGGCCTCGGCCGCTACGGCATCAGTCATTTCTGCGAGTGGGTGAAGGAGCGCTCGCACCTGTTCCGTGGCGCGACGTCGGGCACGATCATGCGCAACGATGCCTACTGTTTCATTCGCCTGGGGACGTTCATCGAACGCGCCGACAACACCTTGCGCCTGCTGGACGCACGCTACGAAATGTTCGGCGAGGAATCGGAGGAGGTCAGCGATAACTCCGCGCGTGGTTATTACCAGTGGAGTGCCTTGCTGCGGGCATTGTCTTCGTTCGAGGCGTTCAACGAGATCTACCGCAACGCGCCGAATGCCGAGCAGGTGTCCGAGATGTTGCTGCTGCGGGCCGACGTGCCGCGCTCGCTGCACGCCTGCATCGAGGAGCTTGACCATATCCTCGCTAGCCTGCCGGGCAACAACGGCCGACCGGCCCAGCGCCTGGCCGCGGAGTTAAATGCACGGCTGCGGTATTCCGGAATCGACGAGATCCTTGCGTCGGGCCTGCACCAGTGGTTGACCGAACTCATTGGCCAGATCCGTCATTTGGGCCAGACCGTCCACGAGTCCTATCTGGAGGTGGTATGAAACTGTCCATACGCCACGACACCACCTACAGCTACGCCGATGAAGTCTGCACCAGCATCCAGTTCCTGCGCCTGACGCCCCGGGACACCCCACGCCAGCGCATCCTGCAATGGCACCTGGAACTGCCGCGACTGGTGCGTAGCCAGCTTGACCCCTATGGCAACATCCTCCACGTGATGACCATGGACGAGCCCCACGGCGCGCTGATATTGACCGCCTATGGCGAGGTGCAGATCAACCAGGCGGTGGAGATGGAGCCCGATGACCAGTCACCGCTGCCATTCCTGCGCACCAGCCGACTCTCCCTGGCGGATGACAGTCTCAGCGCCTTCGCCATGGAACAATGTGGAGACCGGCGAGATCGATCGGCGCTGGGCAACTTGATGAACGGCCTGGCCGACCGCATGCCCTACAGCCCCGGCGCGACGGCCGTCAGCAGCACGGCCGCCGAGGCGTTTGCCGGTGGTGCCGGGGTCTGCCAGGACCATGCCCATGCATTCGTGGCCTGCGCCCGCAGCCTCGGCGTGCCGGCGCGGTATGTGTCCGGCTACCTGTGCACCGAGGACGAGAACCATTTGGCCAGTCACGCCTGGGCCGAGGCCTGGTTGGATGACGGTTGGTACAGCTTCGACGTGACCAATCGTCTGGTTCGTCCCGACCGCCATTTGAAGTTGGCGGTTGGCCTTGATTACCTCGACGCCTGTCCGGTACGTGGCATGCGCCGAGGTGGCGGGGCGGAGCAGATGCAGGCGCGGGTGCAGGTGAGCTCGATGGTGCAGGTGCAGCATCAGTGATCTGACTATTGAAGCCCAAGGCCTTTTCGCGAGCAGGCTCGCTCCCACAATGGACAAGGTGTACCCACACCCCTGTGGGAGCGAGCCTGCTCGCGAAGGCGGCCGATGGAATACCGCTATCACAAGCTCGCCTGTGCAACGACCACCGGCTTATAGTGGCCGGCCATGTCGCGTCTCCAGGAAGGAGCTCCAATGTCCGAATCCTCGATCACCCTTGCACGTTTTACTGAAGCCCATATCCCCGGCGTCACCGCGCTCTACAACGACCCTGCCGTCACCCGCCAGGTATTGCAGATGCCTTTTCAGTCCACGGAGGTCTGGCGTCAGCGTCTGGCAACAAACGACGAGCGCCAGTTGAAACTGGTGGCCCTTTACCAGGGCGAGGTCATCGGCAATCTTGGCCTGGAGCAGTTTACCCGTATCCGTCGTGCTCACTGCGCCAGCCTGGGCATGGGCGTCGCGGTGGCCTGGCAGGGCAAGGGTGTGGGCTCGATGCTGCTGGCCGCGGCGCTGGACGTGGCGGACAACTGGATGAACCTGCGGCGGGTCGAGTTGACGGTGTATGCCGACAACGAAGCGGCCATTGGCTTGTACCGCAAATTCGGCTTCGAGACCGAAGGGCTGTTGCGGGACTACGCCGTGCGTGATGGGCGCTGGGTCGATACGCTGGCGATGGCGCGGTTGCGCTGAACAGGCAAAAAACTGCGCATTGGCTATACCTGTAATGCCGTCCCAGTCGGGTGTGGCCTACAGGAGTAACAGCATGAAATTCGCATCCACGATCGCCACCGTTTGCATCGCCTCGCTCGCGCTCGCGGGCTGCGCCAGCAAAGTCACCCAGCCGAACGAGTATTCCGGCTTCCTGGGGGACTACAGCCGGCTCAAGGAGGAAAAATCCCCGTCGGGGGCCGAGGTGATGCGTTGGGTCGATCCGAAGATCGATCTGGCCAAGTTCTCCAGCGTGTACATCGAGCCGACGCAGCTCTACCCCAAGCCACAACCGACCGTGAAGATTCCCCCCGCCACGTTGGCCGGCATCACCAGCTACTACGACCAGGCGCTCAAGCGGGAGGCGGGCAGGTCCTTGCCTCTGGCGACCAGTCCCGGACCGGGCGTATTGGTGGTGCGGGCGGCCATCACTGCAGTGAGCAGCAAGACCGAAGGCCTGAAACCTTATGAAGTGATTCCGATTGCCCTGGTGGCCGCCGCGGTCAGTACGGCCAGCGGCATTCGCGACCAGGAAACCACACTGGGCACCGAAGCGGTGTTTCTCGACGGTGGTAATAATGCCGTGATCGCCCAGGTGGTGCGCAAGGGCACGGGTAAGCCGCTGTCGAACGACTCCCAGGTGATGAAGCCCGACGACTTCAAAAGCGTCATCGATGGCTGGGCGTCGGACCTGCATCAGTCCTATCTGCGGCTCAAGGCGAAATAGCGCCTTTGTAGGAATCGTCACTTTTTTCGTGCAGCCATAGGTCGGAGCACCATTTCATGGTTAACTCCGGCCTCACCATTTTTCAAACCTGTCAGAAGGAATCCGTTCATGGCTCAAGTCACCCTCAAAGGCAACCCGGTCCAAGTCAACGGCCAGCTGCCACAAGCCGGTTCCAAGGCGCCAGCCTTTTCCCTGGTTGCCGGCAATCTGTCGGACGTTTCCCTGAAGGACTTCGCCGGCAAGCGCAAGGTGCTGAACATTTTCCCAAGCGTCGATACCCCGACCTGCGCCACGTCGGTGCGCAAGTTCAACGCCCAGGCCAACGACCTGAATAACACCGTGGTGCTGTGCATTTCCGCCGACCTGCCATTTGCCCAGGCCCGTTTCTGTGGCGCCGAAGGCCTGGAGAACGTACAGAACCTGTCCACCCTGCGCGGTGCCGAGTTCATCGAGAACTACGGCGTTGCCATTGCCGACGGCCCGCTCAAAGGCCTGACCGCTCGCGCCGTGGTGGTGCTGGACGAAAACGACACCGTGCTGCACAGCGAGCTGGTCAAGGAAATCGCTGAAGAGCCGAACTACGAGGCGGCACTCGCAGCGCTGAAATAACTAGTCTGAAATAAAGTATTTATTACAATTGTTAACGGCCTGGCCTGTCCAGGCCGTTTTCATTTGTGTTTCAAAGCCTTAGCCGAGTACGCGAAAGGTAAGCCCAAGGTAAATTGCCGGTAAAGGCGCTTTGCTAAAACCTCGACAGTGCTTATCGTTCAGCCTCCCGTAAAAGAAGCCCACGCGCCCAATGGTTGACCATTCAATGCAATCCTCTGTTTCCCGCAAATCCCGTCGCTGGTTGTTCGGCCTGTTCGTCGTATTGGTCGTCGCGTTGCTCGCCTGGAAATTCTGGCCGGCCAGCACCGACTCGAAAAATGCGGCAGGGCAGAAGGGCGCGGCCGGACACATGGGGCGCTCGGGCGGCATGCGGCCAGGCTTTGGCGGTGCGACGGGGCCGATTCCGGTTCGGGTGGCACCGGCGGTCACCGGGGATTTCCCGCTGTATTACAAGGCGCTGGGCACGGTCACGGCGCTCAACACCATCAACGTGCGCAGCCGGGTGGGCGGTGAGTTGGTGAAGATCGCGTTCGAAGAAGGGCAGATGGTCAAGGCCGGGGACCTGCTGGCCGAGATCGACCCCCGTCCGTACCAGAATGCCTTGCTCCAGGCCGAAGGCACACTGCTTCAAAACCAGGCCCAACTGAAGAACGCACAAGTGGACCTGGAGCGTTATCGCGGGTTGTACGCCGAAGACAGCATTGCCAAGCAGACCCTCGACACCGCCGCTGCTCTGGTGGGCCAGTACCAGGGCACGGTCAAGACCAACCAGGCGGCGGTCAACGACGCCAAGCTCAACCTGGAATTCACCAAGATTCGTGCGCCGATTTCCGGGCGTGTGGGCCTGCGGCAACTCGACCTTGGCAACCTGGTGGCAGCCAACGACACCACGGCCCTGGCCGTCATCACCCAGACCCAGCCCATCAGCGTGGTCTTCACGCTGCCGGAGAACAGCCTCGAAACCGTGCTCGCCCGCTACCGCGGCGGGGCGAAGCTGCCGGTCGAGGCTTGGGACCGTGGCGATGTGAAGCTCCAGGCCAGCGGCGTGCTGCAAAGCCTGGACAACCAGATCGACGTCACCACCGGCACCTTGAAATTCAAGGCCCGCTACGAGAACCGCGACCAGTCGCTGTTCCCCAATCAGTTCGTCAACGTGCGCCTGCTGGCCGATACCCTGAAAGGCGTGGTGCTCGCGCCGACGGCCGCCATTCAATTCGGTACCAACGGCACGTTTGTCTATGCCTTGGACGGCGACAAGAAGGTCACGATCAAACAGCTCAAGATCGGCGCCAGCGATGGCGAGAACACGGTGGTCACCGAAGGGTTGGCCGCCGGCGACCGGGTGGTGCTCGAAGGCACCGACCGCCTGAAGGAAGGCAGCGAAGTGGAAGTGGTCAATGACAGCCAGGAAGTGCCGACCACGCCGACCGAGCACCTGCAAGGCAAGAGCGCCGCGGCCCCGACTGAGCCGGCAGCAGCCGACAAGGCGAAAAAGGGCGGCGCATGAATCTCTCGCGGCTGTTCATCCTTCGCCCGGTCGCCACCACCCTGAGCATGCTGGCCATTGTCCTGGCCGGCCTGATCGCCTATCGGTTGTTGCCGGTGTCGGCATTGCCCCAGGTCGATTACCCGACCATCCGCGTCATGACCCTGTACCCGGGCGCGAGTCCGGACGTGATGACCAGCGCCGTGACCGCACCGCTGGAGCGCCAGTTCGGGCAAATGCCGGGGTTGACGCAGATGGCCTCCACCAGTTCCGGTGGCGCCTCGGTGATTACCCTGCGTTTCAACCTGGACATCAACATGGATGTCGCCGAGCAGCAGGTGCAAGCCGCGATCAACGCCGCCACCAACCTGTTGCCCGATGACCTGCCGGCGCCACCGGTGTACAACAAGGTCAACCCGGCCGACACCCCGGTGCTGACCCTCGCGATTACTTCCAAGACCATGCTGCTGCCCAAGCTCAATGACTTGGTCGACACTCGCATGGCCCAGAAAATCGCCCAGATCAGCGGCGTCGGCATGGTCACGATTGCCGGTGGCCAGCGCCAGGCCGTGCGGATCAAGGTCAATCCGGAGGCCCTGGCGTCCGCCGGCCTGAACCTGGCGGATGTGCGCACCTTGATCGGCGCTTCCAACGTCAACCAGCCCAAGGGCAACTTCGACGGCCCGACGCGGGTCTCGATGCTCGATGCCAACGACCAGTTGACCTCGCCCAAGGACTACGCCGAGTTGATCCTGGCCTACGCCAACGGCGCGCCGCTGCGGCTCAAGGACGTGGCAGAGATCGTCGACGGCGCCGAAAACGAACGCCTCGCCGCCTGGGCCAACGAGAACCAAGCCGTCCTGCTGAACATCCAGCGCCAGCCCGGCGCCAACGTCATCGAGGTGGTGGACCGGATCAAGGCGCTGTTGCCCAGCATCACCGACAACCTGCCGGCCGGCCTCGACGTGACCGTGCTGACCGACCGCACCCAGACCATCCGTGCTTCCGTCACCGATGTCCAGCATGAGCTGCTGATCGCCATCGCCCTGGTGGTCATGGTGACGTTCCTGTTCCTGCGCCGGGTCAGCGCCACGATCATTCCCTCTGTGGCCGTGCCGTTGTCGCTGATCGGTACGTTCGGCGTGATGTACCTGGCCGGTTTCTCCATCAACAACCTGACCTTGATGGCCCTGACCATCGCCACCGGTTTCGTGGTGGACGACGCCATCGTCATGCTGGAAAACATCGCCCGTTTCATCGAGGAAGGCGACAGCCCGATGCAGGCGGCGCTCAAGGGCGCGAAGCAGATCGGCTTCACCTTGATTTCCCTGACGCTGTCGCTGATCGCCGTGCTGATCCCGCTGCTGTTCATGGCCGACGTGGTCGGGCGCCTGTTCCGCGAATTCGCCATCACCTTGGCGGTGGCGATCCTTATCTCGCTGGTGGTGTCCCTGACCCTGACGCCGATGATGTGCGCACGCTTGCTCAAGCGCGAGCCCAAGGAAGAAGAACAGGGGCGTTTCTATCGGGCCAGCGGTGCCTGGATCGACTGGTTGATTGCCGGCTACGGGCGCAAGTTGCAGTGGGTGCTCAAGCACCAGCCACTGACCCTGCTGGTGGCGATGGGCAGCCTGGTGTTGACGGTGGTGTTGTACCTGGCCGTGCCCAAGGGGTTTTTCCCGGTGCAGGACACCGGCGTGATCCAGGGGATTTCCGAGGCACCGCAGGCGATTTCGTTTGCGGCGATGGGCGAGCGGCAGCAGCAGTTGGCCAAGGTGATCCTCGCCGACCCGGCGGTGGAGAGCCTGTCCTCCTACATCGGTGTAGACGGCGACAACGCGACGCTCAACAGCGGCCGCTTGCTGATCAACCTCAAGCCTCACCGGGAGCGGGACGACAGCGCCAGCGAAATCATCGCCCGCCTGCAACCACAGCTGGATCGGCTGGTGGGAATCCGCCTGTTCATGCAGCCGGTGCAGGACCTGACCATCGAAGACCGGGTCAGCCGTACCCAATACCAATTCAGCCTGTCGTCGCCGGATGCCGAGTTGCTCAGCCTCTGGAGCGCTCGCCTGGTCGAGGCCCTGGCCCAGCAGCCGGAGCTCACCGACGTTGCCAGCGACTTGCAGGACAAGGGCTTGCAGGTTTACCTGGTGATCGACCGTGATGCTGCATCACGGCTGGGCGTGTCGGTGTCGAACATCACCGATGCGCTCTACGACGCCTTCGGCCAGCGGCAGATTTCCACCATCTACACCCAGGCCAGCCAGTACCGCGTGGTGCTTCAAGCCCAGGCGGGGGAGAAGATCGGCCCGCAGGCACTGGACCAGATACACGTCAAGACCACCGACGGCGGGCAAGTCCGCCTGTCGAGCCTGGCGCGGGTGGAGGAGCGCCAGGCGCAACTGGCGATTGCCCACATCGGCCAGTTCCCGGCGGTGATGATGTCGTTCAACCTGGCGCCAGGCGTGGCCCTCGGGCACGCCGTCGATGTCATCGAAAAGGTGCAGAAGGACATCGGCATGCCCGTCGGCGTGCAGACCGAGTTCCAGGGCGCGGCGCAGGCGTTCCAGGCGTCGCTGTCGAGCACCTTGCTGCTGATCCTGGCGGCGGTGGTGACCATGTACATCGTGCTGGGCGTGTTGTACGAGAGCTACATCCATCCGATCACGATTCTTTCCACCTTGCCCTCGGCGGCCATCGGCGCCTTGCTCGCGCTGATCCTCAGCGGCAATGATTTGGGCATGATTGCGATCATCGGCATCATCCTGCTGATTGGCATCGTCAAGAAGAACGCGATCATGATGATCGACTTCGCCCTCGACGCCGAGCGCAACCAGGGCATGGACCCGCAGACCGCCATCTACCAGGCCGCGCTGTTGCGCTTCCGACCGATCCTGATGACGACCCTCGCGGCCCTGTTCGGCGCCGTGCCGCTGATGCTCGCCACCGGCTCCGGCGCCGAATTGCGCCAACCGCTGGGCCTGGTGATGGTGGGTGGCTTGCTGGTGAGCCAGGTGTTGACGCTGTTCACCACGCCGGTGATCTACCTGTACTTCGATCGTCTGGGGCGGCGGTTTGCCAGGCCTGATGCGGATGAGGTGCGGGTATGATGGCATTCAGCGGTAAGTTGCAAGCCTCAAGCTACAAGTTAAAGCCTGCGCACGACTTGCTTTTCTCTTGCAGCTTGCAGCCTGCAACTTGGAGCTGTCGCCCATGAACCTCTCCGGCCCCTTCATCCGCCGTCCCGTGGCGACCATGCTGCTGAGCTTCGCCATCATGTTGCTCGGCGGCGTGTGTTTTGGCTTGCTGCCGGTTTCGCCGCTGCCGCAGATGGATTTCCCGGTGATCGTGGTCCAGGCCAACTTGCCGGGAGCGAGCCCGGAGGTGATGGCTTCCACGGTGGCGACGCCATTGGAGCGCTCGTTCGGCGCCATCGCCGGGGTCAACACCATGAGCAGCCGTTCAAGCCAGGGCTCGACCCGCGTCATCCTGCAATTCGACCTGGACCGCGACATCAACGGCGCGGCCCGGGAGGTGCAGGCGGCTATCAACGCCTCGCGCAACCTGCTGCCCAGCGGCATGCGCAGCATGCCCACCTACAAGAAGGTCAACCCGTCCCAGGCGCCCGTCATGGTGCTTTCGCTGACCTCCGATGTGCTGGAGAAGGGCCAGCTCTATGACCTGGCCTCGACGATCCTGTCCCAAAGCCTGTCCCAGGTGGCGGGTGTCGGTGAGGTGCAGATTGGCGGCAGCTCCCTGCCGGCGGTGCGCATCGAGCTGGAGCCGCAATTGCTCAACCAGTACGGCGTGGCGCTGGATGACGTCCGCACGGCGATAGCCAATAGCAATGTGCGCCGGCCCAAGGGTTCGGTCGAAGACGACAAGCGCATGTGGCAAGTCCAGGCCAACGATCAACTCGAAAAGGCCAAGGACTACGAGACGCTGGTCATCCGTTACCAGGATGGCTCGGTGTTGCGGCTCAAGGACGTGGCAAAGGTCAGCGACAGCGTCGAAGACCGCTACAACAGCGGCTTCTTCAACAATGACTCCGCCGTGCTGCTGGTCATCAACCGCCAGGCCGGCGCCAACATCATCGAGACCGTCAACGAGATCAAGAATCAGCTGCCCGCCCTGCAAGCGGTACTGCCCGCCAGCGTCAAGCTGAACCTGGCCATGGACCGCTCGCCGGTGATCAAGGCCACCTTGCACGAAGCGGAAATGACCCTGCTGATCGCCGTTGCCCTGGTGGTGCTGGTGGTGTTCCTGTTCCTGGGCAATTTCCGTGCGTCGCTGATCCCGACCCTGGCGGTGCCGGTGTCGTTGGTGGGGACGTTCGCGGTCATGTACCTGTACGGTTTTTCCCTGAACAACCTGTCACTGATGGCGTTGATCCTCGCCACCGGGCTGGTGGTGGACGACGCCATCGTGGTGCTGGAAAACATTTCCCGGCACATCGACGAAGGCGTGCCGCCGATGAAAGCCGCCTACCTCGGTGCCGAGGAGGTGGGCTTCACCCTGTTGTCGATGAACGCCTCGCTGGTGGCGGTGTTCCTGTCGATCCTGTTCATGGGCGGGATCATCGAGAGCCTGTTCCGCGAGTTTTCCATCACACTGGCGGCTGCCATCGTCGTCTCGCTGATGGTGTCCCTGACGCTCACGCCGATGCTCTGCGCGCGGTGGCTCAAGCCCCATGTGCCGGGGCAGGAAAACCGTTTGCAGCGCTGGAGCCATCACGTCAATGAACGCATGGTCAGGGGGTATGCCCGGAGCCTGGATTGGGTGTTGCGCCATCGGCGCCTGACCTTGCTCAGTCTGTTGGTGACCGTCGGGGTGAACATTGCCTTGTACGTGGTCGTGCCGAAGACCTTCATGCCGCAGCAGGACACGGGCCAGTTGATCGGCTTCGTGCGCGGTGACGATGGACTGTCGTTCAACGTGATGCAGCCGAAAATGGAAATCTTCCGGCGCGCGGTGCTCAAGGATGAAGCGGTGCAGAGCGTGGCGGGTTTCATCGGCGGCAACAACGGCACCAACAATGCCTTCATGCTGGTGCGCCTCAAGCCGATCAAGGAACGGGCGATGTCCGCGCAGAAGGTCATCGAGCGCCTGCGCAAGGAAATGCCCAAGGTACCCGGTGCCCAATTGATGCTGATGGCCGACCAGGACCTGCAGTTCGGGGGCGGCCGCGAGCAGACCACCTCGCAGTATTCCTACATCCTGCAGAGCGCCGACCTGGCGTCCCTGCGCGAGTGGTACCCCAAGCTCGTGGCTGCCTTCAGGGCCTTGCCGGAGCTGACCGCCATCGACGCCCGTGACGGCGGCGGGGCGCAGCAAGTGACGCTGATCGTGGACCGGGACCAGGCCAAGCGCCTGGGCATCGACATGGACATGGTCACGGCGGTGTTGAACAACGCCTACAGCCAGCGGCAGATCTCGACGATCTACGACAGCCTCAACCAATACCAGGTGGTGATGGAGGTCAATCCGAAGTACGCCCAGGACCCCAACACGCTTGAACAGGTCCAAGTCATCACCGCCGACGGCGCACGGGTCCCGCTGTCGGCGATTGCCCACTATGAAAACAGCCTCGAAGACGACCGGGTCAGCCATGAAGGGCAGTTCGCGTCCGAGAGCATCGCCTTCGACATGGCCGAAGGCGTCACGGTGGAACAGGGCTCGGCCGCCATCGAGCGCGCGATCGCCAAGCTTGGCATGCCCGAGGATGTCATCGCGAAAATGGCCGGTACGGCCGATGCGTTCGCCGCCACCCAGAAAAGCCAGCCGTTCATGATCCTCGGGGCGTTGCTGGCGGTGTACCTGGTGCTGGGCGTGCTGTATGAAAGCTACATTCACCCGCTGACCATCCTGTCGACCTTGCCCTCGGCCGGGGTGGGCGCGTTGCTGTCGATCTACGTCCTGGGCAGCGAGTTCAGCCTGATCTCGTTGCTGGGGCTGTTCCTGCTGATCGGTGTGGTGAAGAAAAACGCCATCCTGATGATCGACCTCGCGCTGCAATTGGAGCGCGCTGGCCAGACGCCGCTCGAGTCAATCCGCAGCGCGTGCCTGTTGCGGCTGCGACCGATCCTGATGACCACGCTGGCGGCGATCCTCGGCGCCTTGCCGCTGTTGCTTGGTGGCGCCGAAGGCTCGGAAATGCGCCAGCCACTGGGCCTGACCATCATCGGCGGGCTGGTGTTCAGCCAGGTCCTGACGCTTTACACCACGCCCGTGGTCTACCTCTATCTCGATAACCTGCGCCATCGTTTCAACCGCTGGCGCGGGGTGCGCACTGATGCTGCCCTGGAAACTCCGCTATGACCGATCGCTCGCTTTTCAACCTTGTCGCACCGCTGGCAACCGCCCGTGGCTCGCGAGTACTGAGCCTGGCGCTGTGCGTGGCGCTGCTCAGTGCCTGCGCGATCGGTCCGGATTACCAACGTCCCGCGGCTGCCGCGCCGGTGCAATACAAGGAGGCCCAGGGCTGGCGCCAGGCCAACCCCAGCGACGCCCTGGCCCGTGGCGCCTGGTGGGAGCTGTACGCTGACACTCGCCTCAACGAACTGGTGGAAAAACTCAACGCCTCCAACCAGACCGTGGCCCAGGCCGAAGCCCAGTACCGTCAGGCCCAGGCCTTGGCGCGCAGTGCTCGCGGGGCATTCTTTCCAACGGTCGATCTTACGGTCGGCAAGACCCGTTCCAGCCAAGGCACCGGCAGCAGCAGTTCGAGCCTGAGCAGTTCCTCCAGCGGCATTCGCGACACTTACAACGCCCAAGCTGGCGTGAGCTGGGAAGCCGACGTCTGGGGCAAGTTGCGCCGCACCCTGGAAGCCGACGAAGCCAGCGCGCAGGCCAGCTTTGCCGACCTGGCCGCGATGCGTTTGAGCCAGCAATCGGAGCTGGTGCAGAACTACCTGCAGTTGCGGGTGATCGATCAGCAGAAGCGCTTGTTGCAGACCACCGTCGACAACTATCAGCGCTCGCTGAAAATGACTGAAAACCAGTACCGCGCCGGGGTGTCCGGCAAGGACGCGGTGGCCCAGGCGCAAAACCAGCTCAAGACCACCCAGGGCGACCTGATCGACCTGATCTGGCAGCGCGCGCAGTTCGAAAACGCCATCGCCGTGCTGATCGGCCTGCCGCCCGCCGAGTTCAGCCTGGCCGAAATCCAGGACATCCCGGCGCTGCCGCAAGTCCCGGTGGCACTGCCGTCGCAATTGCTCGAACGGCGCCCGGACATCGCTTCGGCGGAGCGCTCGGTCATGGCCGCCAACGCGAACATCGGCGTGGCAAAGGCCGCTTACTACCCGGACCTGACCCTGAGCCTGAGCGGCGGCTACAGCAGCAGTACCTACGATAATTGGGTAAGCGTGCCGAACCGCTTCTGGTCGGTTGGCCCGCAACTGGCGATGACATTGTTCGACGGCGGCCAGCGCTCGGCGGAGGTGGACCGCAGCGTCGCGGCCTACGACCAGACCGTCGCCACCTATCGCCAGACCGTGCTTGACGGCTTTCGTGAAGTCGAGAACTACATGATCCAGCTCAAGGTGCTCGAAGACGAAGCCCGCGTGCGCCAGGAAGCCCTCGACGCCGCCCGCGAGTCCCTGCGCCTGACGCAGAACCAGTACAGGGCAGGGCTGATCGGCTACCTCGACGTGGTGACCGTCCAGGCCACCGCGCTGAGCAACGAACGCAGCGTGCTGAGCCTGCAACAGAGCCGGTTGATTGCCAGCGTGCAGTTGATTGCCGCGTTGGGCGGTGGTTGGGATGGGCAGTTGGAGGCGGAGGGTAGGTAACAATTGCGCCAAGCTTTTGTGGCGAGGGGATTTATCCCCGCTGGGTTGCGAAGCGGCCCTAAAGTCTGCCACCTCGGTGTGTCAGCTAGGTTGCACTCAGCTTCCAGGGGCTGCTTCGCAGCCCAGCGGGGATAAATCCCCTCGCCACAGAGATCTCCTGAACATCCCGCGCAAAGTCCCGCTTTTGGCCGATGCACTGCCTACGTCCTTTCACGATCGCTTGTTATAGTTCAGGCCTCTTTCCAGCCGGTAAAAGGATACTGCCATGTCGCAATACCAAGCGTTCAACGTCGAACTTGCAGACAACATCGTCCATGTGCAAATCAACCGACCGGACAAGATCAATGCGATGAACGCGGCGTTCTGGAGCGAGATCGTCGACATCTTCCAATGGATCGACGATACCGACGAAGTGCGGGTGGTGGTCTTGAGCGGCGCGGGCAAGCACTTTTCTTCAGGCATCGACCTGATGATGCTGGCCGGCGTGGCCAATGAACTGGGCAAGGACGTGGGGCGTAACGCCCGCGTGCTGCGGCGCAAGATCCTGCAGCTTCAAGCGTCGTTCAATGCCGTGGACAACTGCCGCAAACCGGTCCTCGCGGCGGTCCAGGGCTATTGCCTGGGTGGCGCCATCGACCTGATTTCCGCCTGCGACATGCGCTACGCCGCCGAGGACGCGCAGTTCTCCATCAAGGAAATCGACATCGGCATGGCGGCCGATGTTGGCACATTGCAACGCTTGCCCCGGATCATCGGGGACGGCATGCTGCGTGAACTCGCTTATACGGGGCGCACCTTCGGTGCCGACGAAGCACGCAGCATTGGCCTGGTCAATCGTGTCTACAGCGATACCGCCAGCCTGCTCGATGGCGTGATGGGCATTGCCCGGGAAATCGCCGCCAAGTCGCCGATCGCCGTCACCGGCACCAAGGAAATGATCAGCTACATGCGCGACCACCGCATCGACGACGGGTTGGAATACGTCGCCACGTGGAACGCCGCCATGTTGCAATCCAATGACCTGCGCGTGGCCATGGCCGCCCATATGAGCAAACAGAAACCCGAATTTCTGGACTGACCGATCATGATTTCACGCTGGACCACCGCAGTACTCGATACCGATAAACCCGGCGGCTGGGCCGTGGCCCGCAGCCCGGAAGGTTTCCTGTACGACGACAACGGCGCGCTGTTCCCTCGCGACTGGCTCAAGCGCCAAGACCTGTCGATCCTTGCCGAGCACGGCATCGGCCATCTCGATGGCGAGCCGGTCTACCTGCTGGAACTGCACAGCGCCCTGGACATTCCCGGCTGCAACTGGAAAGGCCTGCGGGCCTTCATGCTCGAAGACGACCACACGCTGTTCAAGGTGTTGGGTTACGCGGCGCAGATCGGCACCTGGGCTCGCGAACATCGTTTCTGCGGCAGTTGCGGCCAGCGCATGAGCCAGGTGCCGCGAGAGCGGGCGATGTATTGCCAGGCATGCGACTTGCGCCATTACCCGCGGATCTCGCCGAGCATGATCGTGCTGATCAGCCGGGGCGACGAAGTCTTGTTGGCCCGTTCACCCCGGTTTGTCACGGGGGTCTACAGCACCCTGGCGGGCTTTGCCGAGCCGGGTGAGTCAGCCGAGGATTGCCTGATTCGCGAGGTCCGCGAGGAAGTCAGCATCGACGTGAAGAACATCCAGTACGTGGGCAGCCAGTGCTGGCCGTTTCCCCATTCGATGATGCTGGGCTTCCACGCCGAATACGCCAGCGGCGAAATCGTGCCCCAGGAGGACGAAATCGAGGACGCACAATGGTTCAACATCCATGACCTGCCGCCATTGCCGGCGTCGCGCTCGATTGCCCGCTACCTGATCGATCTCTATGTGGCCCGCCGCCTAGGCCATGCTGAACCAGTGTTGCCAGGCTAGCCGCACGGTCAGGGCCAGCACCACGGTGATGAACACCGGCCGGATGAACTTCGCGCCGCCGCTGATGGCGGTGCGCGCGCCGAAGAACGCGCCGACCATCACCGACAGGCCCATGCTCAGCCCGATGATCCAGTCCACCTGGCCCGAGAAGATGAACACCGACAGCGCCGCGATGTTGCTGACGAAGTTCATGCTGCGAGCCACGCCGCTGGCCTTGACCAGGTCGATGGGGTAGAGCAGCAGGCTGCTGACGGTCCAGAACGCGCCCGTACCGGGGCCGGCCACGCCGTCATAGAAACCGAGGGTGAAGCCTTGCGGCGACTGCCAGGTCTTCTTGATCGGCGCATTGCTGTCCAGCGGTGCCTTGGGCGTGCCGCCGAAGAGCAGGTACAGGCCGCAGGCAAAGACGATCACCGGCAGCATCTTGTTCAGCCACTCGGCGGGCAGGTAATGGGCGACGACGGCGCCGGCCAAGGCACCGACCAGCGTGCCGACGAGCGCGTGGGTCCACTGCCGTGGGTGAAACAGTTTGCGTTTGTAGAAGGTAAAGCTGGCCGTGGCCGAGCCAAAGGTCGAACTGAGCTTGTTGGTGCCCAGCACCAGGTGCGGTGGCAGGCCGGCAGTCAGCAGGGCCGGAGTGGTGAGCAGGCCGCCACCACCGGCGATGGCGTCGATGAAGCCGGCAATGAACGCCACGACGGCCAGGATAGCGAGGGTGGAGAGGTCAACGCTGAGTTCGAAAGGCATGGAATCGGCTTATTCGGCAGGGGCGCAGCAGGGCTGCGGGAAAGGCCGGTATGTTACCGATAATGGCGCTGGGCTGCGACTCTCCGGTGAGATGCCGCTAACTCCGTGGCGAGGGAGCTTGCTCCCGCTGGGCTCTGTGTAGGAGCTGCCGAGCGAAGCGAGGCTGCGATCTTTTGATCTTTTGATCTTTTGATCTTTTGATCTTTTGATCTTTCGCTTCAGACTCAATCTGGCTTGGAAAGATCGCAGCCTCGCTTCGCTCGGCAGCTCCTACGAGAGACCGCCTGCGATCTTTTGATCCTTCAACGGGATACCGCCAACCGCAAAAGATCGCAGCCCAGCGGGAACAAGCTCTCTCCATGGGGCCGATCCTCACTCCGGCCGGAACACTGCTCGCAAACAATCCTGGCGTTTCTCCTTGAACAGCGCATAACCCTCCACCGATTGTTCCAGGCCCATGGGGTGAGTCAGGAGATAGGAGGGGTCCAGTTCGCCTTTCTGGATGTGCTCGAACAGCCGCTTCACATAACGCTGCCCCGGTTGCTGGCCGGAGCGCAAGGTCAGTGACTTGTTGACGATCGCCCCCATCGGGAATTTATCCAGCAAGCCGCCATACACCCCGACTACCGACACCGTCCCGCCCTTGCGGCAGGCGCGGATTGACTGGCGCAGCACCGTTCCGCGCTCGGTGTGCAGGCGCAGCATCTGTTTGGTCTTGTCGTAGAAATAATCGACTTCGGTGCCGTGGGCTTCCATGCCGACGCAATCGATGCAGCGATCCGGACCTCGGCCGCCGGTCAGTTCCAGCAGGGCGGCGTGTATGTCCGTGGTCTCGTAGTTCAGGGCGATGGCGCCGGCCTTTTCCTCGGCCAGGCGCAAGCGATCGGGGAAGCGGTCGATGGCGATCACCCGTTCGGCGCCCAACAGATAGGCGCTGGACATCGCCATCAACCCAACCCCGCCACACCCCCAGACCGCGACCGTATCGCCGCGCTGGATGCCCGCGTTATCGGCTGCGAAAAAGCCCGTGGGCACCGCGTCTGAGACGAATACAGCCTGCTCGTCGCTGACGCCCTCCGGAATGGTGAACAGGTTGACGTCGGCGAAAGGTACCCGGATATAAGTGGCGTGGCTGCCGGCATAACCGCCGAACGCATGGCTGTAGCCGATGATGCCGCAAGCCGGCTGGCCGTAGGCAATGTCCGTTGCGGTGGGGTTTGGATTGGAATTGTCGCAGCAGGAAAAGTCCGAGCGTTGGCAATGCTCGCATTCGCCGCAGCCAACAATCGACACCGTGACGACCCGGTCGCCTTTCTTGATTTGCGTGACAGCCGATCCGGTTTCCACCACTTCGCCCATGAACTCATGCCCAATGATGTCGCCGGCCTGCATGGTCGGCACGTAGCCGCCCAATAGATGCAAGTCCGAGCCGCACACCGAGGACAGGATCACCCGCACGATGGCATCGCGGGGGTTGAGAATGGACGGATCGTCGACGGTCTCGACTTGTAGCTTGTTGGGGCCTTGCCAAGTCAGTGCGCGCATCAGACGGTACCTCCGTTGAGTTCGGGTTTGTCAGTGGGGGAATCATTGGCCGGTAATTGCGTCGCGCTGGAAGCGGGGTGTACGAAGAGGAAATCCTTCGTCTGCGGATCGCGCATCTTGTTGGTGCTGATTTCGCCCGTTTCCAACTGCTGTTTTATGCTGCGCAACACGTTCAACAGGGCTTTGTCGGAGAACCGCGAGATGGCGGCGGCGAGTGCATAGCCGGCCGCGCCGAGGGGCGTCTCGCATGCCACGATGACTTTGATCTGCGTACCACGACCGGCCGGCGCATCGCTGAAATGCATCTGGATGTCGTGCTTGAAGCGTCTGTCCGGGCCGGCGATCCAATGCAGCTTGCGGCCTTCCTTGGGCTCGCACTGTTCGAGGTCACAATGCAGCGTCTTGTCCATCGGGCCATGGGCGACCCAGCGATAGGTCCGCTCGCCGGTCTGCTCGATGGTGTCGATCCACGGCATCAGCGCGCCAAGATTGGCCGGATCGCTGCAGAACGCATACACCGCCTCCCTGGGCTTGCCAATCGTGATACTGCGGGAAATCACCTTGCTGCCGTCCCAATCGCGATCCTGCTCGAACGTCTGCTCGAAGGGGCTGTGGGTCATGGCCCGCTTGATCCTGCAGGACCCGGAATAGGCTCGCCAGGTGGCGCACGCACCCAGCAGCAGTTGCGGCAAGCCCTTGAGTCCTCCCTGACGAAGACCGTTGGCAATCAGCAATGAGCCGGCCGCCAGCGACACCAGTCGCTCCGGCGTGCCGAGATTGGGATGGGAAGGCGTGGGGACCGGAGCCCGGCTCGCCACCAGTTTTGGGCGTTCAGTCATGATGGTTCTCCTTACTGATCCAGGGACGACATAAGGGATGAACCAAGGTAAAAGGCGGTTGTTCCGTTGGGGTCGGTGGTTTGCCGATGAGCTGGATAGGGGACTGGTTTTGGTTTGTTGCGTTGCCAGGAAAGACAGCCATCAGGTTGATTGCCAGGCAAATTTTTTTTGAAATCAAGGGGTTGTCAGCCTAGGCAAATGAGTACATAATTGCGCCCATCGAATGCATCGAGGCGTAAAAAACTTCAATGTTTTCAAGGGGATAGCTCGCTATTGGCGGCTGTATCCGGATAAGTTTTTATCCGTCTGATGTGGTTTCATGGCATCGGGCGTATTGAGGCCGAATAGCAAAATGGTTATGCAGTGGATTGCAAATCCACCTACGCCGGTTCGATTCCGACTTCGGCCTCCACTTTTAAAAAGCTCTGTAGATCCATGATCTACAGAGCTTTTTTATTTGCGGAGCAATGAAAGGTTTTGTCTTGAAAAGGGCAATGGCAACCTTGCTTCACCGGGGATGGATGTATATATTTCCCCCTCTGTTGTACCTGCCGCGAACCTGTCAGATACCTGTTTGCCAGTTTCACACGGCTTTACCGCGCTACCGCCCGAATGGCGAAACTGGTAGACGCATGGGACTTAAAATCCCCCGCTCGTAAGGGCGTGCCGGTTCGATTCCGGCTTCGGGCACCATCTAAAATCAAGGGTTTGCGAGCGAAAGCTAACGCAAGCCCTTGTTTGTTTTCGCTCCGCTATTTTGACGATGGTCCGCAATGACTGAAGGTGCTTTGCGACGTCTATAGCCTGCGCCGAAACGCCTCAAGTATCTCCCGCATTCCTTTTTTCATCTGCAACTGGGCAATGGACTCCAGCGGGTGCCACACACAGTCGCTGATTTCGTTCTGTGGCCTGGCCGCTGTCGAGTCGTTGACCGAAGCTTCGAACACGTGATGCTCGGTGCCGCCTTCACTGAACTGCATCAGATAAAGCAGGTGTTCGGCGCTCAGCCCGGTTTCTTCCGCCAGTTCCCTGAGGGCGGCATCGGCATGGGTCTCGCCGCGCTCGACGGTGCCACCGGGCAGGGCCCAGCGACGCTTGGGTTTACGCACCAGCAGGATGTGGCGATTTTCTTCACAGATGACGGTCGCTCGAATTTTCATACCCCGCCCAACCTCGACTGTCATCAAATTGCAATATTACTGCAATATTTGAGCCTTGCCCGATTCAAGTGTTCAACAAGGATTTCGTTGCCCCATGACCATAGGAACGCGGCCCATGGGAAAAGGCTGCGTTTATTTCGCGAACGGTTCGGGGGAGAGGGAGGATAGGCTGCGCCAACGACCGATCATCGCCAAAAATGAATCAGCGCCGAAAAAACGCATCAATGTTGGGTGGACTGGCCGGCCCCGTCGTGGGGGAGCGAGGAGAGATGACCACCGTTGAAGATTTCAAAGTCAAATCCCATGAGCTCTTGGTCGAGCTCGATGCAGCGACGTCGGAAATGATGGCGCTGATCTGTATCCATCAAATGTCCGGGACCGCCTGGGATGAGGCGGTTCGGCGTCAACACGAGGCCTATGAGCAATGGGTCGACTACCTGAACGAGCGCTTGTAGCTGCGCGATCGTCATCGCAATCAGCAGGCCAGATTCTTTGAACGGACCCACGGCGGCCATGCCTAATCCATAGACTGACAAGAGGATTAAGGCCATGTCTGAACTAGCCAGTTATTTCTGGATTGCCGTCGCGGTGTTGCTGTTGCTTGTGGATCTTTGGGCAATCGTCAGCGTCTTTCGGAGCGACAAGGCGGCTGGCACCAAGGCAGGCTGGGCACTGCTTCTGATCATCCTGCCTGTACTGGGCTTGATCATCTGGGGAGTGGCCGGGCCGCGAGGTGTCAAGAATCCGCCTTCATCGCCGGAGCACAGCAAGGGCTGACGCAGGCGAAGCGAGCCACCCGGTCAGCGGTTTTTCCATTGGCCGCCGGTGGTCTCGCAATCCTTCCGGGCCTGCTGGAGCTTTTGCGCGTCGTAGTAGTACCAGGTGACCTGCGCATTATCCGGGATATTCGCCGAACCTGCGTTTGGATCCTTGCTGGTGGAGTGTGGGTTGGCCAGGGCTTCTTGGGTCAATCGGGCTTGGCAGGTGGCCACATAGCCATCGGCGCAACGCTCGACGGGTTTCTTTTCGGTGCTCAACGTCCCCTTGCTTTCGTTGCTGCACGACCAGCCAATGGCTTGCGAAGGCACGCCCTTGTATTCATAACAACTGCGGGTTTCGATTTCCGGGACTGCCTGGCTTTGGGACCGGCTAAGGACCTCGCACCCTTGCGCCATGACGGTGGCAGGGCAGGCGCAGGCGATGAGCAGCAGGACTCTGGCATTCATGGTGGTTCTCCCTTTTGACGGCTGTTGCATCGATACCTATCAATATCGAGGGGCAAAGGAACGCCGTTGTTCCATCGGGTTTCAACCGGTGGAGTTCAGGGGGAACCGGTGTGGCGCGTCAGCGAAACTTTGGCAGTGGGCGTTCCGCAGGCTTGAGGGAAGACAAGGCGCTCTGGATCGAAGGGGCATCTTTTTCGATGTCATTGAGTCGGTCGCGGATGCGCACTGCGGCGGGGTGTCCGCCCTGGTGGTCGACCCAGTCGGCGATTTCCTTGCAGGCTGCTGTCAGTCGCGCCTGGCGCGATTCCAGTAAGGTAAGCAGGGTGGTGATGGACTCTTTTTCGGACATGTCACACCTCCATTCAAGTTTGAAAAAAGGGCAGCACGACGCCCGTCGATGATGACGGCTCATGCTGAGGTTAAGCGTAGTTGAGTTATTTGCGATCTGTCGAAGAATCCGGCGCACGACTGGACAGTCGGTGCGCCGGGAACCTTGTTTGATTCAGCCAGACTCCTTGACCCAGGATGGCGCGACGGAGGCTCGCCAGCGCACATCGGTAATGCCATATTTCTCTGCCATGGGTTTGGAAACCCGCTTGACCTTCTCCCTGCCGAATTTGGGTATGCGCCCAACACCCGCGTCGCAACTGGCCCAATGCCAAGCTTCGGAGTTATTCATCACTTCCGCGCGAATGATGAAAGACTTGGGCTCGCCATGGAGCATGTAGTCGATGATGTAAAGCGATGGACCGCCCATAAATCCTCCCTAATTGATCCTATACGGATGGATACGGAGGCGTTCGGAAAATTCCATCGGATTTCCAGACGGTCAAGGCCGTGTGTGACAGAGAGGCGTCGCGCGTTGCAAAACAACCGTGCTCACGGTGTGGAACCAAACCCGGGTAACCTTCTCCAAGGTGAGCTTGAAAGCACCGGTGCCAGGGATCGAAGGCGACGCAATGTGGCACTGAATAAAGGCAAGACATGAAAAAAATCGCCTGGGCGCTGGTCGTGGCGCTTCTCGCCAGTGGCCTGTCGGGTTGCATCAGCTCGCCCATCGAACTGACCGCGCAGACTGAACAACGCTTGCGTGCGCAACCTCCCATCCGTTTCCTGCTGACATTCGATGACGGCCCCAGCGCATCATCCTTATGGAACCCGAGCGACGAGGTCCTGGATGCCTTGGCGCAGAACCCGGTCCAGCCTGGGATCAAGGCGGTATTTTTTGTCCAGACGCGAGGGCCACGAGCCGGCGGCAGTGAAATTGGCCGCTCGATCATGCGCCGTGAGCACTTGGAAGGGCATGTCCTTGGCTTTCATACGGCCACCCATTGGCACACCAACCATCGGTTCCTCGATCCTGACGAGTTGGAGCAGTCCCTCGATAACGGCGAAGGCGATATCGCTGCGGTCACGGGCGCGCCGCCCAGCCTGGTGCGGCCGCCGTTCTGGAGCTACGACAAACGCACCTTCGCCGCCTACCAACGTCATGGGATGCACGTATTGCTGACAGACCTGAGCGCCAACGACGGCAAGGTCTGGGGCATCACCCTGAGTCCGCGCCGGCGGATGAACCTGACGCGCCAGCTCTCGGAAGTACGCGAGCGTATCGCTGACGGACAGTTGCCTGTGGTCGATGGGGTGATTCCAGTCGTCGTGACCTTCCATGATCTCAACCGGTACACTGCTCGTCACACTCGGGAGTACCTGGAGATTCTGCTCGACAGCGCCAGGCTCACCGGCTTGAAAACCGATGCCAAACCCTTTTACGACGACCAGCAGATGCTGGAACGGGCGGCCATGGCCCGCACGGTCAGGGACACGTCCCAACCGGTGCATCTGCCGGGTTTATGGGATTGGCTGTGGGATTCGGATTCCCATTGAGGCATTTGAACGCTCCCTGCTTGCGCGTGAATTGCGACGCTCGGTCGGCCGACCTGTGTCAACCGGTAGTAAGGTAGGCAACGCAACCCCGTTTTCCCAAGGAGGTTAGGTCTATGAGTACTGCAATGTTGACGAAAATGCACATCAATGGCTATGACGTGCTCAGCGTAAACAGTGGCCCCTGGAAGGTGTGCACCCAGGCTGACCGGCTGGGGTCCTTTGCTACGCGCGAAGAGGCGCTGGCCTATGCCGCCGCGTTGCCGACCAGGAGACCACGTCGCGTGCGCCCTGGGAACATCCAGTAGCCAGGTGCAACGGCTGCACGGCGAGCATCAATGCCCGCCGCGCAGCCCAGTTGGTCAAGCGTCCGCCAATTCCAGCGGAATTTCGAGCGTAAACAGGGCGCCTTGCCCTGGCCCATCACTGTGGACGTAGAGGCGGCCATTCATTTCCACGGCGGCCAACGCACAGCTATGCAACCCGAACCCATGGCCGTCCTTGCGGGTGGTGAAGCCATGATTGAAGATCCGGGCCTGGTTCTCCGGTGCGATGCCTTCGCCGCGATCCTTGACGCTGATGTGCAATGTCGTCGGGTCGACGATGCGGATGCCCAGTGTCATTTCCCGTGGATGATCAACATGAGACATGGCGAACTTGGCGTTGCTGATCAGGTTGATCAGGATCAGCAGCAAGCGGTGTTTATCGCCCATGATCTGCGGGCTGTCCTGATAATCCTTGATCACCGTGACATGGTGCCGACTCAGCGCGCCCGAGTTCATGCGTAGCGCATCTTCGAACAAATCGCTGACCTTCAGCGGCTCGATCAGCCGGGCAGCACCGGCATAGGTTTGTTGTGTCGTAACGATTTCCTTGATGTGGTCGATGCTCTTGGTCAACTGCGCCAGTTCGTCAATAAGTTGCACTTGCTCGTTGGCAATGGAATCCACCAGCTCATTGAAATAGCGAGGCAACAACTTGCCTTTTTCGTCCTCGGTGATGAATTGGCCCAGGTCGGTGGCATGTTCATTCATCATCCTGACGGCTTTTCCCAAGCCCTGCGTCTTACTGTTCTTCAACTTGCGCGTCACCAGTTCGGCCGAAATATTCACGCTGTTGAGGACGTTGCCGACGTTGTGCAACACGTTGGTGGCGATCTCCGCCATGCCTGCCATGCGCGCTGCGTCCACCAACTCCCGCTCGGCCTCCTTCAGCGCGCGGGTTCGCTCTTGTACGCGCTCTTCCAGCCGATCATTGGCGGTTTGAAGTTCATGGTTGATCTGATTGATGACTGAATAACTGCGCACCAGCCGCACGGCCAGGTAGATCATCAGAAGCGCCATCAGGCTGGCGCACACGGCGAGGTACATATGGTATTGGCGGTCTGTCGCGGCCGTCCGGCGCTGGGTTTCGTTCAGCAATTCGTTGATGCTGTCCAGCTCCTGGGCCACCGGGATCACGCTGATGCGGTCCAGCAGGTCGTTGACCAGCGGCTGTTCCTGGATGACGGTGTTGGCGTGCTGTGTCAGGGAGACAAAAACGGGCCGGTAGGAGGCGGGCAGTTGCTCAATCGCACGTTCGAGTTCGCTTAATTGAGCCTGCACTTCCCTCGCTTTATCCGACGTCACGTAAAGCGCGTATTCCGAGGTGGTCAGCGCCAGATCGAGCACACTGGAGGCCATGGTCAGGCGAGTTGCTTCGCTGCCGGACGTCTTGTCCTGCAGCAAGGTTTGAATCTCATCCTCGACGGTCGGAAGTTCGTCCAGGGACTTGCGCAGGTTGGCGTTGTGTTGTTCGAACTGCTCTACCAGCAGGCGCTTGTTCTGGACGGCCTCTACATAACCCTGGCGGCGTGATGCCCAAAGCGATGCCAAGGGGCCCGAATTGTTAAGCCGTTCCAATTGCTCCCAACGACTCTGTGCTTCAGGCGGTGGGGCCAGGGACAGGTTGTTGTTGACGCCGATCTTCTTCCTGAGGATTTTCACATTCCAGTTGGCGTCGGCCTGTTTGAGCTGGCGAATGAAATCACGCGATTCGAAATAGGTCGATGAATCGTACGTATAGGACTTGATCAAAAAGAAAATCAACGCCGAGAAAACAACCAGCGCCGCGGCCAACAGGGCGGGCCATTTGTATTTCCTGATAAGAATGGTCACGTGTTTCTCCTGTCCAGGACGGCTGCCGAAGCAGGTGCCGGGTGGGGGAGTGAAAAGCGGTTATTGGTACGAAGGGCGGAGGGAGGCGTATTGCGCAAGCGTTGCGTTGGTTTTTTGCCTGGGTACACGTTGAGCTCCCTGCTAACGGTAAACGTCTGGTCGTCAGTGAGCAAAGTGTAGCGTCAACCAACGAGGGGGCGATGTTTGTTCGGCTGCGTTGCGCAGGCCGGGTAGCGGAGGCGCGGCCAGAATTGGCCGCGCCGATGCAACTTATTTCAGGTCGATAAAAGGCAGTGCGCTGTTTGGCAGCATGGTGGTCGGCAATTCGCCGTTCCAGCGCTCGGCCTTGGTCAGCTCAACCAGGTTCTGGTTGCTGGCCAGCGCCTGGGCACGAGCCTTGATCGCCTCGGCTTCAGCCCTGCCGCGAAGCTCGGTGGCCAGGGCGTCCGCCTTGGCCTGGGCCACTTGCGAATCGGCCTCCGCCTGGGCCTGGGTCACGCGAATCTGGGCCTGGACCTGTTCAGTGGCGAGTTGTTGCTCGCGAGTCTTCACCTGGACTTCCGCTGCCATGCGCGCTTCGATGGCTTTTTCATAGGCGTCGCTGAAATCGATGTTTTCAACCTGGACGCTGTCGATGATCACCGGTCCGGTAATCGTCGATTTGATCGCGGCGGAAATATCATTGACCAACTGGACCCGGTTCTGCACGGCGGCGACGGCGTTGAACTTGCCGAACACGTTCTCCACCTGTGTCGGCACCTGCCGGCTGATCATCCGGTCGCGAATACCTTCCAGGTCCTTGAACTGGGTGTAGACCTTCGCCACGTCGGAAGGCGCGATGTGCCAGGACACCGAAACCTTGAGCTCGGCTGATTGCTGATCCTTGCTGTAGGCCTGCAGATCGTCGTACGACGTGACCTGGCTCTGGGTGCTGATCAGGCGGACCGATTCGATAAAGGGCGTCTTGAACGACAGCCCCGGCTCAACCACCCCGACCAGTGCGCCGTTACGCAGAAGCACGCCGCGCTCGGTTTCATCAACCGTGTACCAACTGCCGAAGAAGACACACAACAGGGCCACGCCGACAATGGCTGCGCCGATCGAACCGATGGTTTTACTGGTCACTTTACTTTCCTTGAGTGGTTTAGGAGATGGCATGCACTGTTTCCTTTGTGAAGACCGTCACTGTTTTTTCAAACGCCAGACACGAAAAAGCCCTGACAAGTCAGGGCTTTAACATTCAAATATGGCGGAGGCGATGGGATTCGAACTCATGGACCTGTTACAGTCGACGGTTTTCAAGACCGTTGCCTTAAACCACTCGGCCACACCTCCGTATTGCGTTGCGGGCGCCATAATACCCGAATGAAACACACTGTCAAACTCTCTACGTAGCTTGTTACAGAGCGTCTGTTATGATCCTTGCCACTGAATGTTTCAAAACCGGAGGAGTGTCGCCATGCGCGAACAGGATTACGCAGTGAACAACAGCGTGCAGGCTGAGCAGCTAGAAGTTAGCCGCGTCCTGCGCAACACTTATGGCCTGCTGGCACTCACGCTCGCTTTCAGCGGTGTGATGGCCTACGTCGCACAACAGATGCGTGTCGGTTACCCGAACATCTTCGTTGTGCTGATCGGTTTCTACGGCCTTTTCTTCCTCACCAACAAGCTCCGTGATTCGGCCTGGGGCCTGGTTTCGGCTTTCGCCCTGACCGGCTTCATGGGCTACCTGCTCGGCCCGATCCTCAACCGTTACCTGGGCATGCAGGGCGGCGCCGAAGTGGTCAGCTCGGCCTTCGCCATGACCGCCCTGGTGTTTGGCGGCCTGTCGGCCTACGTGCTGATCTCCCGCAAGGACATGAGCTTCCTGAGCGGTTTCATCACTGCGGGTTTCTTCGTGTTGCTGGGTGCGGTAGTGGCCAGCTTCTTCTTCCAGATCAGCGGCCTGCAACTGGCGATCAGCGCCGGCTTCGTGCTGTTCTCGTCGGTCTGCATCCTTTATCAGACCAGCGCGATCATTCATGGCGGCGAGCGTAACTACATCATGGCGACCATCAGCCTGTATGTATCGATCTACAACCTGTTTGTCAGCTTGCTGCAGTTGTTCGGGTTGATGGGGCGTGATGACTGATATTGCCAGAATGCCTGGTGAGCTGTTGATTTGAGAGACGGCGCTTTTCCGAAAGGAGGGCGCCGTTTTTTTTGGTTTGGATGGGGTGTATATCCGTTTACGGCAGTCACAGCCCTTATGCACATCGCCGTCCCTTGTGGGAGCGAGCCTGCTCGCGAAGGCGATGTAACAGCCAATGATGATGTCGGATGTGCTGGCCTCTTCGCGAGCAAGCTCGCTCCCACAGCGGAAACACGGTGCGACACTGAACCAGGTCGGCCTCCACCAACGAAGCTCACCCCATCGGCGGCAATCGCCGCTTCACCGGCGTCTTCTTGACAATTGCCGTATTGGTCTCCGCAAGCACATTCAACTTGTCCAGCAACACATCCAACTGTTCCATCGACCGTACATGCAGCCGTGCGATGAAACAGTCCTCGCCCGTCACCTTGTCGCATTCGGTAAATTCACCGATGGCCTGGATCTGTCGCTCCACCTCCTGCAACTGCCCCGCCAGCGGACGAATCCGCACGATGGCCTGTAGCTGATAACCAAAACACTTCGGATCGACCTCAACCGTGTAGCCCCTGAGCACGCCACGTTCTTCGAGTCGTCGCAGGCGCTCGGCTACGCTGGGGGAGGACAGGCCGCTCAGGTTCGCCAGGGCCTTGAGCGAGCGCCGGGAGTCTTCCATCAAGGCGCTGATGAGGATTTGGTCGATGTCGTCAGTCATTTCGGCTCCGTTAGGCAAATACGTGAAGCTGCCTTGATAAAAAAGGTGGAAAGCCAGTTTAGCCTTTTCCACGCCATGGAGAAGCGGCCCGGTGGATGGGCATACTGTGCTCACTTAACGAAGGAGCCCGAAGATGGACAAGACCTTACGCCGCGGTTCGCTCGAAATGACCGCCGCCATGCTGATTTCCGGAACCATAGGCTGGTTCGTGCTGGTCTCGGGCCAGCCTGTGCTGGATGTGGTGTTCTGGCGTTGCGTGTTTGGCGCCGGCACGCTGCTGTTGATTTGCGCGGGTCTTGGCTTCTTGCGCCGGGACATTCTGACCCGCACGACCTTCTTGCTGGCGGTGCTCAGCGGCGTGGCAATCGTCGGTAACTGGGTCTTGTTGTTCGCGTCCTATTCCCGCGCTTCGATTGCTATCGGTACGGCGGTTTACAACGTCCAGCCATTCATGTTGGTGGGGCTGGCGGCGTTGTTCCTGGGGGAGAAAATCACGGCGCAGAAGCTGTTCTGGCTGGCGGTTTCGTTTCTCGGGATGCTGGCGATCGTCAGTGCCCATGGGGAACAAGGGCAGGGGGGCGGGAACTACCTGGTGGGTATCGCCTTGGCGCTTGGGGCGGCCTTGTTGTACGCGATCGCGGCGCTGATCATCAAACGCCTGACGGGCACGCCACCGCATTTGATCGCGCTGATCCAGGTGAGCACCGGGGTATTGCTGCTGGGGCCATGGGCGAATTTCTCGGCGCTGCCGCAGCAGCCAGAAGCCTGGGCCAGCCTGGTGGCCTTGGGGATGATTCACACGGGCGTGATGTACGTGCTGTTGTACAGCGCGATCCAACGGTTGCCGACTGCCGTGACGGGCGCGCTGTCCTTTATCTACCCGATCGCGGCGATCTTCGTCGACTGGTTCGCCTTCGGTCATCGCCTCGAACCGCTGCAATGGCTGGGCGTGGCGGCGATCCTGCTGGCGGCTGCCGGCATGCAGCAGGGCTGGGGCCTCAAGTGGCGCCGCGCAGCCCTGTCCTGAACAACGGAGGCGGTCAGAAGATGTAATCGGTGGTCAGGAAGTTTGAATCCCGTTCCCGGATGATGTCGCTGATCAATGCCTTGTTGTTCTCCTGGAACTTGGTCGCCACCAATGTGCGGATCGAAAAGGTGCGCAGGGCATCGTGCACCGACAACGTGCCTTCGGCGGAGTTTTTCCGGCCATTGAACGGGAAGGTGTCGGGGCCGCGCTGGCACTGGGCGTTGATGTTGATGCGCCCGACCTGGTTGGCAAAGGTGTCCACCAGCTTGCCGACTTCGGCCGGGTGGGTGCCGAAGATGCTCAGTTGCTGGCCGAAGTCCGACTCCAGTACGTAATCGATCACGGTGTTGAGGTCGCGATACGGCACGATGGGCACCACCGGGCCGAACTGTTCTTCGTGATAGACCCGCATCGCCGTGTTCACCGGGTAGAGCACGGCCGGATAGAAGAACGAAGCCCTGGATTCTCCGCCGTGCTGGTTCATGACGCCCGCGCCTTTGGCGATCGCATCGGCCACCAGCGAATGCAAATAATCGACCTTGCCGGCTTCCGGCAACGGCGTCAGGGCCACGCCATCTTCCCAAGGCATCCCGGGTTTCAAGGCGGCGAGCTTGGCATTGAATTTCTCGATGAACGCCGGGGCGACGTCTTCGTGAACAAACAGAATCTTCAGTGCCGTGCAGCGTTGGCCGTTGAATGACAGCGAACCGGTCAGCGCCTCGCTGACGGCGTTATCCAGGTCGACATCGCGCAGCACCAGGCCGGGGTTCTTGGCATCCAGCCCCAGGGCGGCACGCAGGCGATGTGGGCGCGGATGAAGTTTCTTGAGGTCGCTGGCGGCTTTGTTGGTGCCGATGAACGCGAAGATGTCGATCTTGCCACTGGCCATCAGCGCGCTGACGGTTTCTCGCCCGCTGCCGTAGATCACATTGATGACCCCGGCCGGAAAGCTGTCGCGAAAGGCTTCCAGCAACGGGCGGATCAGCAGCACGCCAAGCTTGGCCGGCTTGAATACCACGGTGTTGCCCATGATCAGCGCGGGAATCAGCGTGGTGAAGGTTTCGTTCAGCGGATAGTTGTAGGGGCCCATGCACAGGGCAACGCCCAGGGGGACGCGTCGGATCTGTCCAAGGGTGTCCTGCTCCAGTTCGAAGCGGCTGGAGCGACGGTCCAGTTCCTTGAGGGCATTGATGGTGTCGACGATGTAGTCGCAGGTGCGGTCGAATTCCTTCTGGGAGTCCTTCAGGTTCTTGCCGATCTCCCACATCAGCAGCTTGACCACCGCTTCACGTTGCTCACGCATGCGCGCCAGGAAGGTTTCGACATGACGGATGCGTTCGGCGACGCGCATCGTCGGCCATGTGCCTTGGCCGCGATCATAGGCCCGGACGGCGGCGTCGAGCGCGGTGAGTGCTGTCTCGGCATCCAGCAGCGGTGTGCTGCCGAGGATGACCTGTTCATCGCCACCGGGGCTTGCCAGGTAAACCGGGCTGCGCACGGTGGCCAGGGGGCCTTGCCAGGTTCTCAGTACGCCATCGACCAGGTATTCCCGTTGTTCGACCGGGTCACCGAGACGGTAGGCCTGCGGAATATCGGTGGCGCTGGGGAATAAATCGGAAAGTAGGTTGGCTGTGGTCATATCGTTACTCCATCAATGAAATGAGCCATGGGCTGACAGTCTGCAGCGCTTTTAGCGTTATACGCCTTAATGGAGGTGTTTTCGAAGCGGCAAGGGGCGGGCGGCCGGGCTGCCTGCTCCCTCGCAGGGAATGCATCGAAGAGAAAGGCGGGCGTTTACCAACGCATCCGCACGCCCAGGCTGGCGATGACGCCGTTGAGGTCGTTGTCATCGACGTCACTGCTGTAGTCGGCGCTGACATACAGGCTTACCACCGGCGTCACCCGGGCGACCAGGCCCAAGCCCACCTCAACGGTAGAAGACTTGCGGCTGCTGCTGATCTTGTCGACCTTGTCCAGGCTCAGGGTGTCGGCGCTCTGGACCCTGTGCCAGAGGTTCGTGCGCACGTAGGGCTCGACGCCCAGGCCGTTGACTTGATAGTTGCCTTTGAGCCGGGCGCCGACGCGGCCGCTCCAGGTGCTCAGTTCACTGCTGTCACGCTCGTCACGGGAAGACGTATCCAGGCTGACGCGTTGATTGATCAACTGTGCCTGGGGCTCGACCACCCAGTTGTCACTGATGCCGATGGGAAATCCACCTTCGACCGACAATGTGACGGCACTGCCTTCGGCGGCCTGGCGCTGGCCCTGTTCATTCAGGCTGAAGCCATTGATCCGCCCACCGCTTGCGCTCAGGTCGACGTGCCAGCCTGCGGGGCCGGTCAGGCTCCAATAAGCGCCAAGGTTTTCACCCTTCAGACTCAGGGAATCCTGGCCCGGCTCGGCCAGCACAGGGGGTACGAGCATTCCGCCGCGATTGGCTGTGATCTGGCTCTGGCCACTGATCAGACCCATGCGCTGGGTGTGGCCGCTGACGTTTCGCAGGGTGAACAGCGCGGGGCTTCTGCCCGGGACGGGGTCATTGCTCGCCTGGCTGCCGGAGGATGTCCGGCCATACCAGGGTGCTGTGAGGGGATCTTCCAGTTCGGCCTGAACTTGCATCGACGAGCACAGCAACAAGGAAGTCGAGACGGTGCAGAAGGTGGTTTTCAATTCCTGTGGGCGGGGGGACGTTTTCATGGGGGTCTGCCTTGCAATCGCATGCATTTCTCGCTTGGGGCGTCTCTCCTACCCCGAATGAGGGGCGACCGAATGGGATGAGGCAAACCTCTGGCGGCCCGCGATGGCGGGTTCCAGAGGCCTGCCCCTGACTGTGTTCCGGGGGGTAGTACGTTGTAGTCAAGTGGACCGTTGCGGTCACGTCAAGAAATTGGCCGACAAATGGCAGAGTGAAATCACACGGTGTTAACCGATTGATTTTTAGTCCATAAAAACGACTCTATTCGGGCGTCAAAATCTCGTTTTCTCGTCTCACCAACTGATCCGCACGCCAACATTTCCAGCCATGCTGCGCTGCTGATTGCTGTCGAGGTTATTGCTGTAGTCCACGCCCGCGTAGACACTGGTCGTAGGCGCAAGGCTCACGATGACACCGACGCCCAAGTCCGCCGTGGAGGCCCGTTGTTCGGTCTCGATGCGTTGGGTGTCGTCGAATGTCACCGCATCGGTGCCCACAAAAGTGTGCCAGATGTTCGCTCGCAGATAGGGCTCGACGGGCATGCCGCTGACTCGATAAGAGCCTTTGAGCCGCGCGCCCAGGCGTCCGGTCCAGGTGCTGTCGGAATCGAACTCGACCTTGGAAATCCCATCGTCCTGGCTGTCCAGGGAGATTGTCTGATGGATGATCTGGGCCTGGGGTTCGAGGACCCAGCCGCCAGCGACTGCAAACGGATAGCCAGCCTCCGCCGACAGGGTCAAGGCATGCCCACGGTTGTCGATTTTTACCCCGCGTTCAGAGCGATTATCGCCGTTCAAGCGAGTGCCCATCACCACCGTATCGACGTAACCACCGGAGGGATCGATCAGGGTCCAGTAGAGGCCATAGCTGTCACCGTCGAGCTCGACCTTGCCGGCGCGCCGACCTTCGAAACCGAGGTTGAAGCCGTCGACGTTGCCGTTCAACTCCGTATGCCCGACAAAGAAGCCGATGCGCTGGGTCTGCTCGCCAGAGGTCGGCGCGGCATACAGATCGTGACCCACCTGGAAGCCTTTGATGGAGCCGTCGAGCCGCGGTGAAACCGTGCCGGCCCAGGTCTGATCGAGGTCCTTGCCATAAGCTCGGCCCCAACCCGCGCCAAACGCGCCGGTTTCCGTCAGCAGGCGTTGATCGCCCTGGCGATCATGGAACGTGCCCAGGGCCATCAGCGTCAGTTGCGCCGCCGCCGGGGGCAATACCGACCAGGTCGGTACTTCCGGGCGATACAGCGGAATCGGCGCGGCGCCTGGTACGGCGACTGGCAAGGGCGGCAGCGTTGGGCTGGGCGCGGCCACCGGGCCGGCCACTACCGTTGAGCGCAGGTACCAATTGTTGGCATTGCCGGTCACGCCGCCCTTGAACAGCCGGTAATCAAACGCGCCCGCCGAGACCGATTGCGCCAAGGAGAAGGCACTGCTGTCGCTGACGGCACCCCCCTGGGCCTGGACGAGCTCGATGCCGTCCTGGGCGGTCAAGGCACCGGAGCCCCCCAGGTTCGTGACGGTAATGGCCGTGCTGCCAGTGAGCATGCCACCGTTGACGATCAGTTTGTCGCTCGGTGAGTCATCGGCCCCTAGCACCGTTTGCAGGCGCAACTGGCCGCCGTTGCCTGCGTAATTGCCTTGCACGGTGAGGGTATCGTTGGTGCGGGTGTTACCGCTGGCAAGATCAATTGTCCCGGCGTTGTCGAGTGTGGTCATCTGCCCTGCGGTGAACGGCGCGATGATGCCTTGAGTCGCTGTCAGCACGCTGCTGCTGTCGATTTCAACCACCCCCGTGCCGGTCGTGCTGTCGCCCAGAACAAGCGTATCGCCCAGGTCCAGGCGTGAGCCCTGGGAAAGCTTGACGGTCTCAAAATTGACATAGCGGGCGCCCATGCTCGAAGTGGTGCCCTCAAGCGTAAGAGCGTCCTGGCCCAACCCGCCGTCTACCCGTGGCGTGACGCTCAACACCGCCTCATCGAGGGTGCGCAACGACGCTGTGTCGTTGCCGTCGCCCATCAAAATGGCCGAGCGGATCAGACCGCCGCTCCACTCCAATCGGTCACTGCCAAGGCTGGTGCGGACTTCACCAACGATCTCACCACCGCTCACGCTGATGCTGTCATCGCCATCGCTGACACTGATGTTGCCGCCAATGCGTCCTCCCGACACGATGATGGTGTCCTGGCCGAAACCCGTCACCAAGTTGCCAATGATATTACCGTCCGACATGTCGAAGACATTGTCATCAAGCTTCATGTTCACTCGTCCGATGGTGCCACCGGTCATCTTGGCGACGTCGCCGTCTTCGAAAGCGCCGACGATGGTGCCGCCGGTCATCAGGAACCTGTCGATGCCATCGCCCTGTGACAGGGACAGAATTTGGCCGCCGTTCATTTCGAACACGTCTTCTTCGGAACCTTGCTCGACGTCACCGTCGATCACGCCGTTGGCATTGATCAGAATGCGGTCGTTTCCGGCGTTGAAGGTAACGTCGCCCTGGATAAGGCCGCTGCCTGAGACGGTCAGGTCGTTGTTTCCCGACAGGTCAGTCAGGCCCGCGGCGGCGGGTGCGCTGTCGCAAACATAGGTGTCGTCGCCTGCCGTGGGTACCAGCGTGCAAGCCGCCATGGTGGACGAGACGGGCAGCAGGAGCGGAGCTGCCACCCACAAGACATTCAACAAGCGATTGAAATACCGATCGCGCCGACTCATGTGCTATCCCTCTGCATGGGCATCCATGGCATGCCGGTTTCAGCATGGGTTGCACGACAGATGGCACACAGGACCCGGCAACGCTCGCTGTATGGATAGGCACGCTAACAACGAACGGAAGGCTTCGCTACTGTCAGATCTTACAGGTCGGTGCGCTTGGGCTGGTTGCTACAGATGGACTTCCACCGATAGCGGCAAATGATCGCTCAGGTGCGTCCAAGGTTTGTTACCGAGGATTTGCGGGGCATGGCTGGTGGCGTTGCGCAAGTAAATGCGGTCCAGCCGCAGCATCGGGAATCTGGCCGGGTAGGTCCGGGCGGGGCGCCCGTGATGCTGTTCGAAGGCCTCATGCAGGTACTGGCGGCGGGCGAGGGTGACGTTGCCGCGCAATTGCCAGTCGTTGAAGTCACCCGCGATGATCACGGGAGCGTCTTCTGGGAGGGAGTCGAGGAGCTTGCAGAGCAACTTGAGTTGTAATTGGCGATGACTCTCCAGCAGGCTCAGGTGCACGCAGATGCCGTGGACTTCGGCGTGGCCCGGCACGTCCAGCACACAATGCAGCAGCCCACGCCGCTCGGGGCCTGTGATCGACACATCGAGGTTGCGGAACTGGCGGATCGGGTACTTGGAAAGCAGTGCATTCCCATGGTGGCCGTCCGGGTATACCGCGTTCCGGCCGTAGGCAAAGTCGCTCCACATGCTGTCGGCCAGGAATTCGTATTGGGAGGTCTGGGGCCAATTGTCATAACGCGTGGCATGACGATCGTGTTCGCCCAGCACCTCCTGCAGAAACACCAGGTCGGCGCCCGTACTGCGCACCGCTTCGCGCAGCTCGGGCAGGATGAAGCGGCGGTTCAGGGCCGTAAAGCCCTTGTGTGTATTCACCGTCAGAACACGCAGTCGATGAATCGCCGCGGGCGCTCCCAGCGGTACTGATTCCTCGGCCCGCCAGTGGGGATCGCGAGTCACGTTCACTCCTGAATCAGACGTCTCTGTTCATGCGACTGACGGCGGCTGCGGCAGTTCCGGAATTCTGATGGGCAGGGTTTTGTGAACGACAAAAAACCAGGTGGGGGCGAGCTTGCTCCGGGCGGCGTTCCGACGATAGAGATAGCCCGCCAGCTTCTCATTCGACTGACCCACCGCTTTCGCGAGCAGGCTCGCTCCCACGGGTCCCAGGATTCAGATAAAGACGATTTCATAGGGCATGCCCATGCGGTCGAGGATGACCCGCGGCACGAGCGGTGCGATGCCGTTGGCGGGCTCGCCGTTCAGTTGGCTGGTGTAGGCATGCATGGCGTGACGCTTGCGGGCGGTGGTCCAGACGTCCAGGCGTAACTTGCGCGCTCGGTGCCAAGGTATCTTGTTCTGCTCGCGGACGGGCCAATGCCAGGCCCATACGGGCAGCTCATTGAAGGCAGCGCCGATATTGTCGGCGGCCTGGGCTCCGGCGCGGCCGACCGTCTCGTGGTCGCTGTCGCCATCCATGCGCCAGGTGCTGAATACCACGTCGCCGGGTCGCAGGTGATGACGGATGAATGCGCTCAGTTGCGCTTCATGTTCGGCCAGGCCTTTCTCTGGAAAACCGCCGCGCACCCACTGCAGCCCGTGGGACGGTACGCCCAGGCGATGCAGGGCATCCACGCTTTCCTGGGGATGCGGGCGAAACGTGCGCAGTCTTTCATCGGACCATAGTGGCGAGCCGGGAGGGATTGGAAGGCCGTCGGTGACCGAGATCAACAGCATGGACTGGCCAAGGTTGCTCAGCAATTGGAGGAGGCCACCGCAGGCACCGACCTCATCGCCGGGGTGCGGAGCCAGGATGACCGCGCGGGCGCCTGATGGGATTAAGGTCTGGGTACTGATGATGGGAATGTCGGCCAGTTGCGGCGAGCTGTTCCATATCTGCGGGTGCTGCCGGCCTTGCGAATGAGAGGCTGGTTTCATCGGAGTACGTCCTTGTCGTGTTCAATCGTGCAGTCACACAGTGGGCCGGCCGCCCATTGTTGCCCGTAAGGGCCTGACTGTGATTTGCGCTGATCCGAGTCCTGGAGCTTCGCGCAGGGAAAGTATTGACCATACTGGCGGTTTCGTCGCGTCGGAATGTGTATCTGAACTGCATTTTTTGCGTTCGAACTGTGCTGCATTGCGACAGGAATCGCGTCCTTGCGGTTTCCGCCGGCTTGTCGCCGCCTATTGCCTGCGCTTATTCCTCTTCTTCGCGTTGCAATTCGAACAACAATAGCGAACGTCCGGTCACTGAATATTCGCAATCAAATTCAAAACGCTCCTGGCCGCGCACCAAGGGTTGGTTGGTGTCCACCATGCAGGTCCAGAAACTGCCTTCGGGCACCTCCGGCAGGCGGAAATTGACGATGTCGTGGTGCGCATTGACCACCAGCAGCAACGTGGCGTCGCCCCCTTTGCGGCGGATGCCGGTTTCCTGGGCGCGGCCGTCCATCAGCATGCCCAGGCAGCGACCGTGGCTGTCCTGCCATTGCTCAATGGTCATCTCGCTGCCATCGGGGGCCAGCCAGGTGACGTCCTTGACGCCGATGTCCTCGTTGTAATTGCCCACGAGAAAGCGTCCGCGCCGCAGGATCGGATAGGTCAGGCGCAGCTTGATCAAGCGCTTGACGAACTTGAGCAGCGCCTCGCCATCCTGGCTAAGGTCCCAGTTGACCCAGCCGATCTCGCTGTCCTGGCAGTAAGCGTTGTTGTTGCCATGTTGGGTGCGGGCGAATTCGTCCCCGGCGACAATCATCGGAGTGCCTTGGGCCAGCAGCAGGGTCGAGAAGAAGTTGCGCATCTGCCGATGCCGCAGGGCGTTGATCTGCGGATCGTCCGTCGGACCTTCCACGCCGTGGTTCCAGGACAGGTTGTTGTTGCTGCCGTCCTGATTGTTCTCGTCGTTGGCTTCGTTGTGTTTATCGTTGTAGGACACCAGGTCATGCAACGTGAAGCCATCGTGGGCGGTCACGAAGTTCACCGAGGCGTACGGACGGCGCCCGCGCTGGTTGAACATCTCGCCCGAAGCCGTCATGCGGCTGGCGAAGTCGGCGAGTTGGCCGTCGTCGCCTTTCCAGAAGGCGCGCACGGTGTCGCGGAATTTGTCGTTCCATTCGACCCAACCCGGCGGGAAACGTCCGACCTGATAGCCGCCAGGACCACAGTCCCAAGGTTCGGCGATCATTTTCACCTGGCGCAGCACGGGGTCCTGTCGACAGGCAACGAGGAAACTGTGGCGCTCGTCGAACCCGTCATGGTAACGGCCGAGGATGGTCGCCAGGTCGAAGCGGAAACCGTCTACATGCATTTCCGTGGCCCAATAGCGCAGGGAGTCGGTGACCATCTGCAGCACGCAGGGGTGGCTCAGGTCCAGCGTGTTGCCGGTGCCGGAATCGTTGATGTAATAGCGTTTGTCGTCGGGCATCAGCCGGTAGTACGAGGCATTGTCGATGCCGCGCATGGACAGGGTCGGGCCTTGCTCGTTGCCCTCAGCGGTGTGGTTGTAGACCACGTCGAGGATGACTTCCAGGTTGGCCTCGTGCATGTGCGCGACCAGTTCCTTGAATTCGGCGATCTTGCCGCTGGCCAGGTAACGCGGGTCTGGAGCAAAGAAGGCAATGCTGTTGTAGCCCCAATAGTTGGTCATGCCTTTGTGCAGCAGGTGCTGGTCGTTGACGAAGGCGTGGATGGGCAACAGCTCCACCGAGGACACGCCCAGCTTGCGAATGTGTTCGAGCACATCGTCGACCATCAGGCCGGCGAACGTGCCTCGCAGGTTCTCCGGCACCGAAGGGTGGCGCATGGTGAAGCCGCGCACATGGGTTTCATACAGGATGGTCTTGTCCCACGGTACGGTGACCCGGTGATCGTGGCCCCACGTATGGGCCGGGTCGATGACCTTGCATTTGGGCACGAACGGGGCGCTGTCGCGCTCATCGAAGCTGAGGTCGCCGTCCGGGTGGCCGATGGTGTAGCCGAACAGCGCTTCAGACCACTTCAGCTCGCCAACCAATTGTTTGGCATAGGGGTCGATCAGCAACTTGTTGGGATTGAAGCGATGGCCATTCTCCGGGTCATAAGGGCCATAGACCCGATAACCGTAGATAAGTCCGGGATGCGCGTCTGGTAGATACCCGTGGTAGATCTCATCGGTGTATTCCGGCAGTTCGATACGCTCGAGCTCGACTTCGCCGGCGTCATCGAAAATACACAGTTCGACCTTGGTGGCGTTGGCTGAGAACAACGCGAAATTGACCCCCAGGCCATCCCAGGTCGCACCGAGTGGAAACGGCAGCCCCTCACGAATCCGCGAGGCCTCGATAACGGGCGGCGGCGTGGTTTTCTTTGGACGGGTCATAGTTGCTCCTGCAAAAAACAGATTCGGTAATGCGGTGCACGTGGGGCAGGGTGGTGCCCGATGCTTGTAGCGAGGAGACGAATCCCCAGGCCACAAGAGAGCCCCTTCGCTGAAAGAAGGACAGGATTGAAAACGATGAGTTCGGTGGATCAGACCGCTGGTGGTTTGCGCGCCGCTCGTGGCTTTTTCGCTGGGGCCTTGTCAGCAGGCGGGACCACCGCTGCGGTTGCTGCGGAAGGTTTCGCAGCAGGTTTGGCCTTGGGCGTCGTGCTTTTCGTGGCGGCCTTGGCAGCGGGGCTCTTGGCCGCGGCGGGCTTGGTGCCATCCGTTTTGCTGGCGGCGGTTTTGCTCGCAGCCTTGGGCGGTTTGCTCGGTGCCAGGGCTTCGGCTTCCGCCAGTTTGCGCGCCATCTCCCAGTGACGCTTTTCCTGCCCGGCGGGCTTACCCTCGGACTCCCAGATCTGGTAGGCAAATTCACGAATGCGTTTATCGTCGGTACTCATCGCAGTGCTCCTGACTTGACTCAAGATTGGATAAAGACATTGACCGGGAAATCCCCCAGCGCGGCGCTGACCATCAGCTCCCTTTGGGGTGTGACTGTTGCGCTTGCAAAAAGTCCCTTCAGTTTTTCGTCCTCGGCGGCAAACGGTAACGACACGCGGGTATCGCCCCAGTCCGATGCAGTGACCTGGGGCAGGGCACTGTTTTCCAGCAGGCTGGCCGTATGAATCGGTACCACCACGATCGCCCGTTGCTGCTCGTGTTCGCGCATGAAGGCCAATACCCGCCCGGCGTGTTCACCCAGCACCGAGAGCGGCTGGTAGCTGCCCTGGCGGAACAGTTGCGGGTACTCGGACCGCAGGGCCAGCGTGCGCGCGATCAGCGCTTGCTTGATCCGGCCGTCGCGCCAGTCGCGCAGCAGCGTCACGGGTGAGCTCTCGGCCTGCATCCCCTCGCGGCGGGCCGTGAAATCCACCGGGCGGCGGTTGTCGGGATCCACCAGGCTGAAGTCCCAGAACTCGTTGCCCTGGTACAGGTCCGGCACGCCGGGTACGGTCATGCGCAGCAAAGTTTGCGCCAGGCTGTTGAGGGCGCCTGCCGGAGCAATGGCCTGGACGGCTTCGGCGATGGCGCAACGCAATGGCAGGCCTTCATCGCACAGCAGCAGCCGTTCTAGGAACATCTGGGTGGCTTGCTCGTAGGCGTCGTTGACCGCCGCCCAACTGCTTTGCAGCTTGGCCTCGCGCAGCGCCTTGCGCTGCCATTGCCACAGGCGTTCGGCGTAGCCGCCCAGGGCTTTCTGGTCCTGCAGGTCGAGGTCCAGCGGCCAACTGCCGAGCAGCGCCTGGTAGAGGATCAGTTCATCACCGGCCGATGGCGCCGCAGGGTCGCTGTGCAGTGACGGCGAGAGGATGCGCCATTGCTCCACGCACGTGGTGTACCAGTCCGGACGTTCGCTGATCACCGCCAGCCGGGCACGGGTGTCCTCGCCGCGCTTGTGGTCGTGGGTGGCGGTGGTGATCAGGTTGTCAGGGAAATGCTTGAGCCGTTCGATGCAGGCGTCGTGGAACTCCTGCGCCGGCGCGCTGAACCGTTCGGTGTTGTAGCCCACGTCGTTGCGTGACAGCAGCACCGCCGAGCGATAGAGCGCGGTGTCCTCGACCGCCTTGGCGGCGGCTGGCGAGGTGAGCTGCTGGAAGCGCACGCAGGCATGCCGCAGGCGTTTACGCTGGCTCCCTCTCGGGCGTTGGCGCCAAGGCATGCCGCCGAGCCAGTCGGCCAGGCAATCGAGCACGGGCCAGTCGGCTTCGCTGAGGGTTTGCCGGGCGCCTTCAAGGGCCTTCTGGAAAAATACTTCGTCCTCGGCGGAGCGACCCAAGGGGCTGATGTAGGTGCGATACACCGGGAAATGCACGATCAATTCCTGCAACGCCCGGCGAATCGCGCCGAGGGTCAGGTCGCGGGTCATCACGTCGTCCCGGGCCACTTGCAGCAACGCCTGGGCGACGCTCTCGAAATCCCCGGCCAGGGAACCGTTGAGAATCTGCTGGCGGGCCAGGCGGGCTTCTTCGATGAAGTGGGCGGGCCGTTCGCTGTGTCGGCTCCAGAATTCGGCGAGGCGCTCGGCACCGGCCGGGTCATGCTGCAGCAGCGAAATCTGGTTCATGAACTCATAGCCGGTGCTGCCATCGACCTTCCAGTCGCGGCGCAGCGTTTCGTCATCGCCGAGGATCTTCTCGACGAAAATCGGCAGGTGTCGCGAGGGCGACAGCGAGTCGACGCGCCGGCGCAGTTTGCGGCAGTAACCGCGAGGGTCGGCCAGGCCGTCGATGTGGTCGATCCGCAGGCCGTCGACCAAGCCTTCGGCGATCAGCTCGAAGATCTTCGCATGGGTTGCCTCGAATACCGCCGGGCGTTCGACCCGCAGGCCACCCAGTTCGTTGACATCGAAAAAGCGCCGCCAGTTGATGTCATCCGCCGCCGTGCGCCAACTGGCGAGGCGGTAGCTTTGGCGTTCCAGTAGCTGATGCAGGCGGTCGAAACCTTCGGGCTCCAGCGAATCATAACCGCGCAGGTTGTCTTCGATCGCGCCAAGGATGCCCGGCTCGCAAGCCAGGTCTCGCAGGTCCTGTTGCAGGGGCTGGGCCAGGGAATGGGCATCGGTCTGGTAGTTCAGCGTGGTGAAACGCTCGGCCAGCGCCCTGAGCGAGTCGACCTGTTCCGGTGGCAGAGTGTCCGAGGGTTTGAGCAGCTCGCCGTACTGCATCGGGCAAATGGGAAAGCGGTGTTCATAATGCTCGACGAAGAAGCTGCCTTGACCGGCGTCGAAGCGCAGTTTCAGGGTGCCTTCCTGCAAGGCCACGCCGTAGTCGCTCCCGAGGAAAGGCAACAGCAACTGGCCTTCCATCAGCGGGTCGGGTGAATGCCACTGGATGTCGAAGAATTCGCCATAAGGGCTCAGGCGCCCCCATTCCAGCAGGTCGAGCCACCAAGGGTTGTCATTGCCGCCAACGGCCATGTGATTGGACACGATGTCGAGGATCAGGCCCATCCGATGCTCGCGCAAGGTGGCCACCAGGCGCCTGAGCGCGGCTTCGCCACCGAGTTCCGGGTTGACCTGGGTCGGATCGACCACGTCGTAGCCGTGCATGGACCCGGCGCGGGCCTTGAGCAGCGGCGAAGCATAGAGATGGCTGATACCCAGGGAAGCGAAGTACGGCACCTGGGCGATGGCATCGTCCAGGGTGAAACCTTTATGAAATTGCAGGCGCAAGGTCGCCCGCAGCGGTTGAATCAATGTCTGGTTCATCGGTCACGCTCGTTCGCCTGAAGTCTCGCGCAGGCGAGTATTTCCAGACGCCGCGCGGCGTCCGGGTTGTCCAGCAGCGCCCGGCTGTCCAACGCCAGGCGCCGCCGCCAATTAGGGTGGGTGTCGGTGGTGCCGGGCAGGTTGGCCTGTTCTTCGACGCCCAGGGCATCCTCGAGCGGCAGCAGCACCAGCGGCGCGCGGGTATGGCCGAGGAAACGCACGCTGGCGTCCAGCACCTGGTCGGTTTCGCGATGTTCCTCGCGAAAATTCTGCGGATCCTGGTTCAGCGCGTTGCGCAGCCCGTCGCGTTCACGCTCGCGGTGCCGGCGCCAATCCATCTCGGTGTGGGAGTCGATCAAGTCCAGCCGGGCGTTCCAATCGATGTCATGGCCGTGCCACCAGCCATTGAGCGTGGGCAGGTCATGGGTGCTGGTGGTCGCCAGGGCGTTGTCCGGCCAATCGAGGATGGGCTTGAAGTGGGTATTGTCCTGCTCGAACAGCAGCACGCGCATGCCCAGGATGGAGCGGGCAATGAGCTTGTCCCGCAGGCCATCGGGCACGGTGCCGAGGTCTTCGCCCAGGACGATGGCCTGGTGACGATGGGACTCCAGGGCCAACAGGCGCAGCAGGTCATCGATGGGGTAATAGAGGTAGGCGCCGTCGGTGGGGGGCGCGTCGTTGGGGATCACCCACAACCGTTGCAGGCCCATGATGTGGTCGATGCGCAAGCCACCCGCGTGGGCGAAATTGGCCCGCAACATCTCGATGAACGCACGGAAACCATTGCGTACCAGCCCTTCGGGGGAGAAGGCCGAAATGCCCCAGCCCTGGCCCGAGCGATTGAGGATATCGGGCGGTGCGCCGACGGTGAGCGACGCGAGCAATTCGTCTTGCCGGCTCCAGGCCTGGCTGCCGCCGCCGTCGGCACCCACCGCCAGGTCGGCGATCAGGCCGACGCCCATGCCGCTGGACTTGGCGGCGCTCTGGGCGCGCTCCAGGCAACGGGCGATCAACCATTGGCAGAAGGCGTAGAAGCCGATTTCATCGGCGTTTTCCTCGGCGAAACGGGCGATCGCGGCGCTGCGCGGATCGCGCCATTCTGCGGGCCACTGGCGCCAGTCGAGGCTTTCGCCCCGGGCGGCGCGATCGGCCTGGAGGGCTTCGAAGCGGCAATGGTTTTCCAGCGCTTCGCCACTGCTGTGGCGAAAGCTGCTGAAATCCTCATGCAGTGGATGCTCGCCCTGGCTGAAACCGTCGTACAAGGCACGAAGGATGCGTTGCTTGGCCTCGGCGGCCACCGGCCAATCGATGAGCGGCTGTTGTTCAAGATTCTGCAGTTGGTTGGCCAGGCCCGTGGCGTCGATGGCCGTGCGCAGCGCCCGCTCGCCCAGGATGGTGCCGGGCGCGGCGTACAGGCTGTTGAGGAACAACCGGCTGGACGGTGAATAGGGGCTGTAGCGTCCGGTATCGCTGCTGAACATCGCATGCATCGGGCTGATGGCCAGGGCGTCGGCACCCCGTTCGCCGGCCACCCGCGCCAATTCTTCCAAGGCCTGGGTGTCGCCGAAGCCGCCGTCACCCGGGCGGCGCAGCGAATACAGCTGGGCACTCAGGCCCCAGGCCCGTGGCGTCGGGTCGTCGACCGCATCCGCCACGCTGTAGCAGCGGGCCGGCGCCACGGCCAGGGTGAAATGCTGGCCCTGGATGCTGACATGCTGGTAACCCACCGGCACGATCCCCGGCAAGGCGGCAGCGGCATCGAGTTTCGAATTCAGTGTCGCGCCGTCCTCAAGCTGGATTTCGCAAGGCGTACCGGGCTCGAAATAGCGACTCAAATCGACATTGACCCCGACATCCGCCGTGATCAGCGGGGGCAGGCGATGGTTCTGTTGATCTTCCTGCAACTGCAGCAGGCTGGCATCGATTTCCTGGGCGCTGCCAGCGGGATGACCCAGGCCGGTCAGGACCGAGCGCAACACAGCCGGTGATACTTTCTGGGCTCGGCCATTGGCATCGATCCAGTCCACCGCCAGGCCCGCTCGGCCGGCGAGGATTTCCAGTTGCGCATCGCTCATAGGCGCTCTCCAGTAATTGTGGGCAAGGTGGCCGCTTGCGTCAGACTGACCAGCGCGCTATGGGGTGTGAGAACCCCCTGTTGCAACAGACCCATGGCCTGCGGTGGATGTTCGAAAAGAATCTGTGCCTCGTGAGGTGCGCTGTGTTCAACGGCCTGGTCACTGAGGTTCAGGTCGATACGCAGCACACTGCCGTCGCCCAGTTGCCAGCGTGCGCTCACCGCGCCATGCCCCAGCACCTCGGCACCCAGGGCATGGGCAGCGGGCAGGCGCGGGACGATTTGCTCACGACGGATTTTCAGCAACTGGCGATAAAGCGCCTCGCAGGCCAGTTGCTCCGGCTGGTGTGCTTCAAGGGTGGGTCGCGAGGCCTCGTAGGTGCTGGCCGCGTTCGGATCAGGGATTCGCGCGCGTTTTTCGGGGTCGGCAAAGGCGCTGAACGCCTTGAACTCGTTGCGTCGGCCTTCGCGCACCAGCTCCGCCAGTTCACCGTGGTGGCTGGTGAAGAACAGGAAGGGTTGGTCGGCGATGACTTCATCGCCCATGAACATCAACGGAATCATCGGCGACAGCAGCAACAACGCCGTCGCGGCTTGCAGGGCCTGCGGCGCGGCCAGTTGATGCAAGCGCTCGCCGAGGGCCCGGTTGCCGATCTGGTCGTGGTTCTGCAGGAACAGCACGAACGCGCTCGGCGGCAGGTGGCCACTGGGTTCGCCACGGGATTCGCCATGGCGGTTGGTATGGCCCTGGAACACAAAGCCCTGGCTCAGGCAGCGTGCGAGTTTTTCCGTCGGTTGCTCGGCGTAGTCGGCGTAATAGGCATCGGTCTCGCCCGTCAGCAGGACGTGCAGGGCGTTGTGCCCATCATCGTTCCACTGGGCGTCGTAACCCTGTTCCAGCAGGCTGGCCTGGTTGTGTTCGTTCTCGACGGTCAACCAGACATGCCGCGTCGGGTCCACCTGCTGACGCACCTGGGCGGCCAGTTCTTGCAGGAAATCGGGATCTTCGATGGCGTGCACGGCGTCCAGGCGCAGGCCGTCGAAACGGTACTCCAGCAGCCACATCAGCGCGTTGTCGATGAAGAAATCGCGGACCTCGCGGCGCCGGAAATCGATCGCCGCGCCCCAGGGCGTGTGCTTGTCTTCGCGAAAGAACCCCTTGGCGTAGCGGTGCAGGTAATTGCCGTCGGGGCCGAAGTGGTTGTAGACCACGTCGAGGATGACGGCCAGCCCATGGCCATGGGCGCTGTCGATCAGGTGCTTGAGCTGGTCCGGCGTGCCGTAGGAGGCCTGGGGAGCGTAGGGCAGTACGCCGTCGTAGCCCCAATTGCGATCGCCGGGAAACTGCGCCAGCGGCATCAGTTCGATGGCGGTCACGCCAAGCCCGGCCAGGCGCGCCAGTTGTTGCTCAACGCCTTCGAAACCGCCGAGGGCGCCGACGTGCAGTTCGTAGATGACGGCGTCGTACCAGGGGCGACCGCACCAACTGGTGTGACGCCATTGATAAGCATGGGGGTCGACCACCACGCTGTGGCGGTCGATATCGCCGTCCTGGGACCGGGAAGCCGGGTCAGGCACTTCCAGTTCCCCGTCGATGTTGTAGCGGTAGCGAGTGCCGGCGGGGCAACGGGCCTGGATCATGAACCAGTCATTGGCCTGGGGCAGCATCGGTATGGATTCTCCAGTGTCGAGTTCGACACTGACGTAAAACGCATCAGGGGCCCACAGGGCGAAACGGGTGTGCTCTGGATCAAGCAAGACCGCGCCGTGGGTCCGGGTTTCAGGCATCCTTGACGGCATCGGTTACCTCATTGTCTAGCCGATTTTCCCAATGATTTAGCGACCAGTTGTTCATAGAGCTCGGCGTAGGGCTCCACGGCCTTGCTCCAGTTGAAGGGCGCCGACATCGCGCGGCAGCGCATGGCATTGAGCAGTTCGGGGAATTCGAAGACCTTGAACGCGCGGCCCAAGGCCTGTTTGTAGCTGTCCACGGTCGATTCATCGAACAGGAAACCGGTGATGCCGTCCTCGATGGTGTCCGCCAACCCGCCGGTGTTGCGTGCAACGGGCAGCGAGCCGAAGCGTTGGGCGTACATCTGGCTCAGGCCGCAGGGCTCGTAGCGCGAAGGCATCAGCAGGAAATCGCTGCCGGCGAACATCCGTCGCGCGTCGGTCTCGTTGAAGCCGATACGCACGCCGATGCGCCCGGGGAAGCGCAGCGCCAGTTCGCGCATGGCTTGTTCTTCTTCCGGCTCGCCACGACCGATGATTGCGATCTGCCCGCCGGACTCGACGATGAACTCGGCGACGGCTTCGGTCAGGTCCAGGCCTTTCTGGTAGACCAGGCGCGACACCACGGCAAACAGCGGGCCGGTAGAATCCTCCAGGCCGAACAGGTCGCGCACATGGGCGGCGTTGGCGGCCTTGCCATCCCAATCGCCTATGGAAAACTGGCGCAGCAAGTGGGAATCGGTGGCCGAATCCCAGCTTTCATCGATGCCGTTGGGGATGCCGCTGAGCAGGCCTTGTTGCGTCTTGGAAGCAAGGAATCCGTCGAGGCCGCAGCCGAACGCCGGCGTGGTGATTTCCTGGGCGTAGGTGGCACTGACCGTGGTGATGTGGCTCGAATACGCCATGCCGGCCTTGAGGAACGACAGCTTGCCGTAGAACTCCATGCCTTCCTGTTGCAGCGCATGTTCCGGGATACCCAATTCAGGGCAGGACGCGAGGCTGACCACGCCCTGGTACGCCAGGTTGTGGATAGTGAACAGGGTCGGGGTGCGTTGGCCGCGCCAGTGCATATAGGCCGGCGCCAGCCCGGCTGGCCAATCGTGGGCGTGGACCAGATCGGGGCACCAGTGGATCTGCGCCAGGTTGGCGGCGATGTCGGCGGCGGCCAGGCCCAGGCGGGCGAAGCGGATGTGGTTGTCAGGCCAGTCGCGGCCGTTGTTGGCGCCGTAAGGGGAACCTTCGCGAGCGTAGAGTTCGGGGCAGATCAGTACGTAGATCACCAAGCCGTCGGCCATGTCCATGCGACCGATCTTGCAAGGAGGAAGCGCTGCGTGGCCACCCAGTTCGCCGATGATATGAATGGGATTGCCGCTGTTCATGACTTGCGGGTAGCCGGGGATCAATATCCGCACGTCGTGCAAACCGGCCATGGCGCGGGGCAGGGCGGAAGAGACGTCACCCAGGCCGCCGGTCTTGACCAGGTCGGCGATTTCCGACGTCACGAACAGGATTTTCTTGCGATTTGGGTTCTGTCGAACGACAGGTAGCAGTGCCTTGCCTCCGGTGGCCAACACCGGTGCCATCGGCGATTCGGCCGCCGGCGGTAGTTGAGAACGGACTTGCTGTGGTTCCAAGGCAGCACTGATCATAAATAACTCCTATTTCTCGATCTGTTTCCGGCAAGCGCCAGAGCTGTTGTTTCATTGGCCGAATCCTGCGGCCAGGCGCACAAGCGCTACGCAAGGAGAGCAAAGCGCTGCCCAATGCGGCGAAGCGAATCAGGTGAGGGGGCCGTTGCAAGGAATGCTCCAGCCGTTGTTGCCCTTCCTCTAACCTGACCTGTCGCCGTTGCGAAAAGTTTCGACTTTTTTTCCTCCTGATGACCGGTCGGTTTTCCCCTCGGTTCGGCAGTCTAGGTCAGAAGCTAGAGCGGTGCGGTTCGCTTCGTCGAATTGTCGGACAATCACACTTATTGTCGGCAATGTCTTACACGACGTAGGGGGATTCGAGCCGACGAAATGCAGCTTGTTTGAAATATGCAGGGTGTAGGGGAAGGGCGACGGTTCAATCCCGTGCGCGGTTCAGCGGCGCTGCGCACCATTAAGGGGCGGGCGGGATGGAGGCGTTTTGATGGCTTTCAGTACGAGCGCTTGCATGCCCCATTGTGGGAGCGAGGTTGCTCGCGATAGCGGTGTGTCAGGTCATGATTGTGCGACTGGCCCACCGCTATCGCGAGCAAGCTCGCTCCCACAGGGTACTCGCGGATTTTCAGATTGTGGGGGTCAACACCCGAATCGGTTTGCCGGCCGCCCAAGCCTGCAGATCCTCGATCATCTGCCCGTAGAACTGCTGATAGTTCTGTCGGCTGACATAACCCACGTGAGGGGTCGCCAGAACATTGTCCAGGGTCCGAAACGGGTGACCGGATGGCAGCGGTTCCTCGGCGAAGACGTCCAGCGCCGCACCGGCCAGACGCTTGTGCTCCAGGGCATCGATCAGTGCGACTTCATCAACGATCGGCCCGCGAGCCGTATTGACCAGCAGCGCCTCAGGCTTCATCCAGCCCAGCGCCTGGGCATCCACCAGGCCGCGGGTGCGGTCGCTGAGCACCAGATGAATCGAAAGGACGTCGGCCTGCTCGAACAACGTTTGCTTGTCGACATAGGTCACGCCGGCCGTGGCGGCTCGTTCGGCGGTCAGGTTCGCGCTCCAGGCGATTACCCGCATGCCGAACACTTGGCCGAACTGCGCCACGCGCGTACCGATGCTGCCGAGGCCAAGGATCGCCAGTGTCTTGCCATGCAGATCGCCGCCCAGGCCCTGTTGCCACAGCCCGGCACGCAACGCGTTGGCTTCAGGGACCAGGTTGCGTGTCAGGGCCATGAGCAGTGCCCAGGTCAGTTCGGGCGCGGCGTGCTTGTAGCTGTCGGTGCCGCAGACCTGGATACCCAGCGCCGCGGCGGCCTTGAGATCGAGCGCAGCGTTGCGCATCCCACCGGTCAGCAACAGCTTGAGATTGGGCAGGCGACGTAGCAGTGCTTCATCGAAACGGGTCCGTTCGCGCATCACGCAAATGACATCGAAGCCTTGCAGGCGCGAGACGAGGGTGTCGTGATCGGCGGGGTAGTCGTGGAGAAAAGTCACCTGGCCGACGCTGTCCAGCGGCGACCAGTCCACCACGTCTTGCGCCACGCCTTGCCAATCATCGATGACCGCTATTTGCACCGCCATGGAACACCTCGTCAGGGAATGGGTTTGTCCAGCCAGCCGAGCAGAGCCTTGTGGAACCGATCCGGTTCCTCCATCTGGGGTGCGTGCCCCAAGTTGGGGAACTCCACCAGCGTCGACCGTGGGATCAATTGAGCGACCTGCTTGCCGAGCACTTCATAGTGGCCAAGCTTGGCTTTCACGGCTGGCGGGGCAATGTCGCTGCCGATGGCCGTGGTATCGGACGTACCGATCAGCAGCAGCGTTGGCGCCTTGAGGTTCTTGAACTCGTAATAGACCGGCTGGGTGAAGATCATGTCGTAGATCAGCGCTGAGTTCCAGGCGACTTGCGTGTGCCCCGGTCCCTTGTTGAGCCCGGCGAGCATGTCCACCCAGCGGTCGAACTCCGGTTTCCAGCGCCCGCCGTAGTAGGTGTTGCGTTCGTAGGTGCGAATGCCCTCGGCGTTGAGTTTCAACTCGCGTTCATACCATTGGTCCACGGTGCGGTAGGGCACGCCGAGGGCTTTCCAGTCTTCGAGGCCGATCGGATTGACCATTGCCAGGCGCTCGACCTGGTCGGGGAACTGCAAGGCGTAACGGGTGGCGAGCATGCCGCCGGTGGAGTGGCCGATGACGATGGCTTTCTGCACGCCAAGCGCCTTGAGCAGGGCATTGGTGTTCGTCGCCAATTGCTGGAAGCTGTACTGATAATGGTCCGGTTTGCTGGAAGTGCAGAAGCCGATCTGGTCCGGGGCGATGACCCGGTAACCGGCTTCGCTGAGGGCCTTGATCGAGTCGCCCCAGGTGGCGGCGCAGAAGTTCTTGCCATGCATCAGCACGACGCTGCGCCCGTTGGCCTTGCCTTGGGCGGGCACGTCCATATAGCCCATCTGCAACGGTTGGCCTTGGGACGGGAGGGAAAAATGCTTGAGTGTGTAGGGATACTCGAAACCTTCGAGCTGCGGCCCATAGGCGGGGCCTTCGGGTGGCGTCTCGGCCTGGGCGAACATCGGCAGGGCAGCGAGCAAGAACAGGCTGGGCAGCCAGCGGGTGGTCATACGCGGCATGATCGATCTCCTTGAGGCAACCGGCCGATCGTGGAACGGCTCGATTATGGCGACATTAATCACAGGCAATCGAACCATTGGAACGTTCAACCCATCCAGCCCAGGGTTGCCAGCACGAGCACGCCATAACGCAGGCCCTTGGCGAGGGTGACGATCAACAGGAAGCGTCGCCACGGTTCACCCATCACGCCCGCCACCAGCGTCAGGGGATCGCCAATGATCGGCAGCCAACTGAGCAACAGGGACCAATACCCGTAGCGTTGATAATGCCGACGAGCCTTGTCCAGGTGGGATGGGCTGACGGGAAACCAGCGGCGGTCCTTGAACTGTTCAAGGCGGGTCCCCAGCCACCAGTTCACCAGCGAACCCAAGACATTGCCCAAGGTCGCGACCCCCATCAGCAGCCAGGCTGCTTGACGCTCGCTGAGCACCAGGCCGACCAACAGCGCTTCCGATTGCAGCGGCAACAGGGTCGCTGCGCCAAACGCCGTCAGGAAAAGCCCGACATAAGCGCCAGCCATCAGTGGGCTGGATAATCCGCCACGACGGTTTGCGTGCCGTCCTTCTTCTGGCCGATCACTTGATAGGCATCGCCCATGCCATCCATTTCCATGCCCGGCGAGCCCATTGGCATGCCCGGCGCGGCCACGCCCAGCAAGTCGTCGCGTTTGCTCATCGCCAGCACCTGATCGGCCGGCACGTGGCCCTCGACGAATTTGCCGTTGATCTCGGCGGTGTGGCATGAGCGCAGGTTCGGCGCCACGCCCAGGCGCTGCTTGACCGAACTCATGTCGGCCTCGACATGGTCATTGACCTTGAAACCGTTGGCTTGCAGATGGGAGATCCATTTCTTGCAGCAGCCGCAATTGGCGTCGCGGTGCACATCGATGGTGACGGGCTCGGCGGCCTGGGCCAGGGTGGAGATAAAGACGGCGCTCAGGGCGAGCAGGTGCAGGGGATTGGCCATGGGAATGGTCTCTTGGCGAACGGAGTTTTGGAAGGGAGCATACCAGAGTAGCGGCGAGCGCCTGACGGGAGGCTGAGGGGCGGATTACAGAATTGTCAGGTTGGAGACGGAACAGAACCCTGTGGGAGCGAGCTTGCTCGCGATAGCCGTCGAACATCCAACATTGATGTAGGCTGATCCGATGCTTTCGCGAGCAAGCTCGCTCCCACAAAAAGGTTGGGGTGAACGCGGGATGTGTGTCTAACCCCAGGAGTGTGTGGGGACGCTCTAGCGAACCTTGAACCGCCCCATAATCGCATTCACCCGACCGTTGGCCTCCAGCAACTGCCGAGTATTACGCTCACTGGCCAAGCCGCTTTCCACCAATTCTTCCACCATGTGACGAATCTGCACCATGCTCCGGTTGATCTCCTCGGTCACCGCACTTTGTTGCTCGGCGGCGGTGGCGATCTGCGTGCTCAGGCTGTTGATCTGGCTGACCGAGCCGGCCATTTCGTCCAGGCCCGAGTTCACCCGCGAAGTGGCGTCGGCGGCCGATTGGCAACTGGCCTGGGTGTTTTCCATGGCCGCCACTGACGAGCTCACGCCTTGGGTCAGGCGCGTCAGCATTTCGTTGATTTCCGAGGTGCTGGCCTGGGTGCGGGCCGCGAGGGCGCGGACTTCATCGGCGACGACCGCGAAGCCGCGGCCCTGCTCGCCGGCCCGGGCGGCTTCGATGGCGGCGTTGAGGGCCAGCAGGTTGGTTTGCCCGGCAATCGCCCCGATCACGCCGAGGATCTCGGTGATGCGTTGCGCGTCTTGCTGCATGTTTTCCACTTTGCGCGTGGCGCTGGCGACTTCATCGATCAGCGCCACGACGCTGTTGGACGCTTCGCCGACCACTACGCGAGAACGATCGGCATGCTCGTTGGCTCGCTGGGTGAACGCTGCCGTCTCCGCCGCGTTTTGCGCGACGCTTTCAGCCGTGGAGCTCATTTGCGTAATGGCCGTCACGGTCTGGTCGGTTTCCGAGGCGTGACGCATGAGGATTTCACTGGTGTGGGCCGAGGTCTGCTGCAATTTGTCCAGACTCGAGGCCATGGCGCCGGTGGCCTGGGTGACTTCGCCGATCATGTCTTGCAGATAGGCGATGAACTTGTTGACCGAGTGACCGATGGCGCCCAGTTCGTCTTCGGCGCGGATGGTGATGCGGCGGGTCAGGTCGGCGTCGCCGGTGGACAGCGCATCGATGTTGCCCTTGAGGATCTTCATGCGGTTAGTCAGTTGGCGGATCGCATACAGTTGCATCAGCACCAGCAGGATCACCATGGGAATCTGCAGCAGGCTCAGCGTGTTCAATACGTCATCACGCTGGGCGGTGATCAGGCGGGTCGGCAACGCGGTGGCGAGAAACCAGGGCGAGCCTTCGATGGGCCGCATGAAGAACGTGCTGGCTTCGCCCTTGTTGTCGAATTCGACGCGCTGCAGTGGGTCACGGTTGGCCAGGCCAGCCTTGACCTGGGCCGCAAACGGTGAGGTCGTCGCCAGTTCGCTGATGTTCTTCAGTACGATCGGGCCGCTGATCCGCGAGCTGTTGCTGATGATCTTGCCGTCGCCTTCGACGATCAGCATCTCGGCGCTGAGTTCGGCTTCCTTGCGGGCAATCAGGTCGTTGAAGAAACCCAAGGTCACGTCAATGGTGGAGACGCCATAAGGCGCGCCGTTCTTCTGGATCGCCATCGCGCAGTTGGTGCGTGGCTCGGCACTGGCGTCGTCCTTGTAGGCAGCGGCCCAGGCGCACTTGCCAGGGGGCGTGGCCATGCCGCCCTTGTGCCAGGGTTGCTCGTAATAATTGGGTGCGGCGTCGCTGTTCCAGAACGTGTTGACGATCAACTTGCCGGAGGCGTCGCGGTGCCAGAAGGTACTGAACTTGCTGCGGCCTTCCGCCCGTTGGTTGGGCAATGGCCAGATCCCGCCGCCGAAGACTTTCAGCTCGCCGTACTGATCCACCAGGCCCGGCAACACCTTGTCGATGGCGTCGCTGTCGAGCAATGGAATGGTCTGGGTGATGCTGCGTTGTTGAGCCTGGACTTTGTTCAGTTCGCCCTGGATCTGCTCGGCGACTTCGGCAATGCGGTTCAGCGCCACTTGCTCCTCGGTGTGGCGCAGCTTGGGTGCGACCAGGTAGCTGATGCCAACGACGGTGAGGATGGACAACACCAGGATGAACAGAACCAGGAACAGCGTGTAGCGGGCCTGAATGGTGCGCAATGAGGGCATGTGGGTGTTCCTTGCACGAAGGCGTCTTTCGGAAACAGTTGGTATGGGCGTACCAGGTTGTATCGGCTTCCTTGCCGATTGCTTGAGTGGGGAGGGGACGTGACGTCAGGCGGCCGAGCTGGCCTGCGTTGATTGATCACTTGCAATCGCAGTCGCGCGCAATGTACGGGCGGCTGTACCATAGGCCGCTGCCTGCATCGCGCCTTGGCACTGGCAAGACAGCAGGTGAGAGGCAGGACGAATCACTTCAGGAAGCTGGCAAATGACTCATTCGCAACGTTTGAAATACTCGATTCTGGTGGTTGTCGTGGTCTTGGCGATCATGCTTGGACTGTCCTGGATGCAAGGCAAGGGCATGATCAGCGAGCAGCTGTTTCAATACATCGCCATTGCCGTGGCGGTCATCGTCGTGGTGATCAACGGTGTGATGCGGCGCAAGGTCAAGCCCTGAGCGCCGCTCATTCCCCGGCACTGAGCCAGGCCACGGCCTGGGGATGCAAGCTGTAGCTTTTATCGAGATTGAGCGTGACCACGCCCTCGCTGCACAGGCGCTTCAGGACTTCGCGCACGCTCAGGAAGGACAAGGGAATGTCCAACCCCAACAACTGGCTGTGGACACCTCGCACGCCCAGTCGACGGTTTTCATCGGCGGCCTTGAGCAAGGCGTCGATGACCTTCAGGCGAATCAGGCTCGTCCTGAGTCCATAGCTCTTGAGCAGGCGCTTGATCTGCTCGTTGCTGCCTCGCTCCGCTGACCCGAAGACACCGTTGGACGCGGTCGGCGTGACGCGGGACGAACCTGGCTTACCCTCCATGGGTACTTGCGCGTTATGCATGTAAAAGACTCCATACCAGCCTGACAGAAAAGATCGGATGCTCTCCTGTAATAGGACGAACGAGAGCGGCCAATCATGAGGGGAATGATGTGAAAAAATTGCCTGGACACACTCAATTCCCCGTGGAAGCGGGTCGCCGGGCCGTTAATTTTTTTTCATCCGGTTCGTTCTCAAGGAAGGTGCTTTTTGCGTTCAAGCACGTCGCCGTTGTATTTCAGGCCAGGCCGGAGGTTTTAACGGCCCTGGTTCTTGAGCGCTTTTGATCAGGAGTGAATGTGGGAATGTCCGGGCAGTTATCGAGGTTTTGTCTCGCCGGTGCCTTGCTGGGGATGACCCTGGGCTTGAGTACCGTCGTCAGCGCGCGAGGCGAGGCCGGGCAGGCCACTGCCGAAATTCGTCGCACCAGTTTCGGCGTGCCGCATATTCGCGCCCAGGATGAGCGGGGGTTGGGGTACGGCATCGGGTATGCGTATGCGCAGGACAACCTGTGCCTGCTGGCCAACGAGATCGTGACGGTCAATGGGCAGCGCTCGCGCTATTTCGGCCCGGAGCAGGTGACTGTCGAGCAGCGGGAAAACCGTGCCAGCGATGTGTTCTTTTCGTGGCTCAATACGCCGCAAGCAGTATCCGATTTCTGGCAGGCGCAAACGCCCCAGGTCCAGCAATTGGTAGAGGGCTATGTGGTCGGATACAACCGTGCGTTGGCTGAACGCAAGGCGAAGGGCCTGCCGGAGCAATGCGCAAGCGAATGGGTTCGGCCGATCACCGCGCTGGACCTCGTCAAGTTGACCCGGCGGCTGCTGGTGGAAGGCGGCGTCGGCCAGTTCGCCGAGGCCTTGGCCGGCGCGCAGCCGCCCAAGGCCACCGCGCAGGCCGCCGCTTCGACGTCCGGCTTCGCGGTGGCGGCGGCCCGCCAGCAGCGCTTTGCCTTGGAACGCGGCAGCAACGCCCTGGCGATCGGCAGCGAACGGTCGTTCAACGGGCGTGGCATGTTGCTGGCGAACCCGCATTTCCCTTGGTCGGGAGGCATGCGGTTCTATCAGATGCACCTGACCATACCGGGCAAGCTGGACGTCATGGGTGCAGCGTTGCCGGGCCTGCCGGTGATCAACATCGGATTCAGCCAGCACCTGGCCTGGACCCATACCGTCGACACGTCCAAGCATTTCACGCTGTACCGCCTGCAACTGGATCCCAAGGATCCAACCCACTATCTGCTGGACGGCAAGTCCGTGCCGATGAGCCAACAGACGGTCACGGTGGATGCCAGGCAAGCCGATGGGCAGGTCAAGCCGGTTTCCCGGGTGGTCTACAGTTCGCAATTCGGGCCGATCGTGCAATGGCCCGGGAAGCTGGATTGGGACAATCGGTTCGCCTACAGCCTGCGCGATGCCAACCTGGAAAACGACCGGGTGCTGGCGCAGTGGTACGCGATGAACCGTGCCGCCACGCTCAAGGACCTGCAGGATTCGGTCCAGCGGATCCAGGGCATTCCCTGGGTCAACACCCTGGCGGTGGACGATCAAGGACAAAGTCTCTACATGAACGTGTCCGTGGTGCCGAACGTCGACGCCAATAAACTCGCCCGCTGCAGCGACCCCAGGGCCGGGCAGAAACTGATCGTATTGGATGGCTCGCGCAGTGAATGTGCCTGGGACGTGGACGCCGGCGCTGCCCAGAAGGGCATCTTTGCAGCGGATAAACTTCCGCAATTGCTGCGTCGCGACTATGTGCAAAATTCCAACGATTCTGCGTGGCAGGTCAACCCCGCGCAGCCCTTGTCCGGCTATTCGCCGGTGGTCAGCCAGCAAGACCTGCCCCTGGGGCTGCGGGCGCGTTTCGCCCTGGACAGGCTGGAGCAATTGGCCAAGGGCGGAACGATCACGGCGGATGATCTGCAGCGCCTGGTCATGGACGATCAGGTATACCTGGCCGATCAGGTCATGCCAGACCTGCTGGCTTTTTGCGCCGCCGACCTGGGGCCCGACGCGCTGCCTTTGACCGAGGTGTGCACCCGCCTGAAACGCTGGGATCGCACCGCGAGCCTGGGCACCGGCGTGGGTTTCGTTCATTTCCAACAGATCATGCAGGCTTTGCAGCCGGTGCCTGGCCTTTGGCGCGTGGCGTTCGACCCGAAGGATCCCCAACATACCCCGCGTGGCCTGGCAGTCGAGCGGCCCGCCGTTGCCGAGGCGTTGCGTCAAGCCATGCGCGCATCGCTGGAATCGGTGAAAAAGGCCGGGCTGCCGGCTGACAGTCAATGGCAGGATGTTCAGGTCGCCAGCCGTGCTGAACGTCGCATACCCATTCATGGCGGCCCTGGAGAGTTGGGTATCTACAACGCGATCCAGAGCGTGCCGGGTGCGAACGGTAAGCGGGAGGTGGTCAGCGGCACCAGTTATCTGCAAGTGGTGACGTTCGATGGCAAGGGTCCCAAGGCCCAGGGGTTGCTGGCGTTCTCGCTTTCCAGCGATCCTTCATCGCCTTATTCGGTGGATCAGACCCAGGCATTTTCAAGGCGACAGTTGAGTGCATTGCCGTTCACTGAGCAGCAGATCAAGGCCGATCCGCATTATCAGGCAGTGACCATTCGTGAGGATGAGCCCGTGAGCAGGGTCGTGACGCAATAATTGCGGCCATGAACAAAAGCCGCGACCCGAAGGGGCCGCGGCTTTTCAGTTTTTGCTCGGTCGGGGGCCGATAGCGTTCAGCACCAGGTTGCCGTCCTTGTTCTGGGTCAGATAGACCGGCAACACCTTGGGCAGCGATGGCACGAGGTTCTTCACCTCGTTGAGGTTGTAGATACCGCCGATGCGCAGGGTGCCGGTGGTGTTGTCGGCCAGCATGACCGGATGATCGAGGTAGCGGTTGATCAGCGGCAACGCGTCGGACAAGGCCAGGTTGTCGAGGACCAGTTTGCCGTTGCGCCACGCCAGCGAGTTATCGTCGGCGGAAACCTCTCGGACCTGCGGCTGATAGTCGCCAACCTTGTAGCTTGCCTGCATGCCGGGCGACAGTTGCGCCCCGTTGGCATTGGAGGCCTTGTTGCTGGTCACCCACACCGAACCCTCCAGCAGCGTGACCTTGACCTGATCCTGATACAACCATACGTTGAAACGGGTACCGGTCACGCGCACCTGGCCCTGGCCTGCCCGAACGATAAACGGATGCTGTTTGTCGTGGCTCACGTCAAAAAACGCTTCGCCCTTTTTCAGCGTCACGCGACGTTCATGCTTGTAGTTGGCAAACACCAGTTCAGTGCCCAGGTTGAGTTCCACCTGGCTGCCATCGTCCAGCGTGACCTGCCGTCCGGTCGCGCCCGCCTCGAATCGTTGATAGGTGTTCGGCACCCAGCCCAGGTTCCAACCGGTGAAAGCCGCCAAGGGCACGCCCAGCGCGAGCACCGTGGCGGCGACGGCCAGTTGGCTCCAACGCGTGCGAGGGCGACGGTGCGAAGCAGCAGGCGCGGGCTCGACGCGCGGCAGGTGTTCAGCCGTGCCCCAGATGTCCAGCATGGCTTCGTATTCGAAAGCGTGCAGGGGATCAGCGTCGTGCCAATGCTTGAACGCCAGCCGCTCGGCATCGGTGCAGTCGTCAGCATGCAAACGCATGCACCAATGCGCGGCCGCATCGGTGATGGCGTCGTATTCGGCTTCCGAGAGTGTGCGTTCGGTCATTGACTCTTCCTGGTTTGCCGCATTCTAACCCTCGGGGGCCATTGTCGAGAACAGCGATGATGGCGTTAGCGCAGTAACTGCCCGGTTTTTTCTCATGTTTGAAAGGTATGCGCATTCGCTCCTGCATCGGACTGTCTCATACGCGTCGTGAAAAAAAGATCAACGAGAGGGGACCGGATCGAGCTGGCGCCCCATTTCACAGATGAGCAAGGTCAAGGAGTCGGCGTTGCGAAGTATCAGATCGATGCGTTGGTCCGGCACAACCGGATTCAGAAAGGCATCACGTGCTTCGTCCATATTCCGGGCTCCGCTGATCTTCAGGATCTCTTTGGCAGCATTTTTCATTTTGGGCAGCCGCTCGAAGCCTTTCTGCGTGTTATCGGCACTGTCCCATTGGGTGAACAATTTCCATTTGGGCGTGGTGAGTGAAAACCCGTTGAGTTGCAGGTCTTTCTGCGTTTCGTACCGTTCACGGCCGTAATGCGTCGTGGTCGGTATCAGGTCCAGAAAAGGACATGTCGCATCCAAGTAAGTGAAGTCGAAAGTGTTGAAGAATTGGTGGGACGTTTCATGGATCAGGGTCGATGCTTGAGCATGGGCCTCGACATCGAAAAAATCAGGCACGGCAGATTTGTACCAATCCAGTTCCGGTTCGAAGAAGCGTTGGGTGAGATAAATTCTCCCCTCGGGCGACGGTTCCATCACGAAAGCGGTGGCTCTGTCGTCGCGGAATCGAAGATGGCCAATAACGATACGGTTTGTATTGAGCTGTTCCCAGTAGGGATCGGCCAACGCCGTGCATATCGGTGAAATGGCCGCCTCGATCTTGCCAATCAGCTTGCGGTCGACGCGTACAACGCCAAAGAACGACTTGAGCAAGGTCTCCAGCCGAGAGCCCGGTATAACGTTTCGTTTAAGTTGCGCGAAATTATGCAGGGCGTTGCGGCAATAGAGCCTCGCCGTTTCCAGGGCCTGGACGATTACAGTGGCGCGGTGGGGATATTTCCTGCGTATCTCGATCATGCCCCGCGCCTCGATATTCAATGTCCCTTTGGCGAAGTAATCGCTACAGCCTATGGCGATTGTCGACCCCGCCTGGCCAAAGCGAATCGTCTGACGCTGAGGATCGATCTCCCAGGTGCGGCGGGGCGAGCGCGTCACGGAAGGCCCCTCGCCGTCGTCGTGGATGATGCGCCAGGCCTGGTTGTATTTGGCGACTTGAAAGACTTTCCCGGCGAGGGGGATATAAAGCCTGCCGTTTTCCGCCGACTCGTACATTCCGTCGGCCAGCTTCTTCAGTCTCGAGAGACTGATGCCTGCGGCTTCGAAGGGCTGCAGGTCGGTACGAGGTGCCGCTGTGCTCGTGATGTTTCTCCAGTCGGACATGGACGGGGTGCTGGACGATGCAGGCACAATGGGGTCGAGGAGTCCGAAGGTATCGTCGCGATTCAAAAAGCCCAACGAGACCATCTCCGCAGCGCCGGCGATGAAGTTGTGCAACCCCGCTTGCCATTCACCCTGTTGAAAGGCTTCCGAAGAGACCTTGAAGTCATCGTAGCTGTCCCAAAGGCTCCCTATGATCGACAGTTTGCCCGGCAGATGCCTGCCCACGAATCGGGTCCCGGCGCTGAATACATGGAGAACGGTTGACCAATCAATGTGGCGTCCTTTCTGGGTTCGGCTGCTCACCATGCCGGTCAGCATTTTCGCGTTGTCGTCGTACAGCGTATCGAGCAGGTTTGCGGTGGCGGGGTTGGCCGCCAGCGTAATTTCCGACACTTTTCCGAGGGTGGAAGCCAACAAATGCTTGAACGTGGCTTGCTGGTCCTCGGGAAGCCGGCGAATCAGCAAGTCCTGAAGCGCGCCGGGTGCATTGAAGGCCGCGATGATGCTTGCTTCATCCTTGAACTCGGTGAGTTGATGGCCGTCGTGGTAGGGCGAGTACAGGATGTGCGGGCTTGCCGTATCGGCGCTTGAACTGATGACGTAGAGCCCCAAGGCCTTGACCGCGGCAGCGCCACCGGTCTTGATCAGTTCCAGTGGACGAAAAATCGCGTTGGCGTTCTGGACGGCTTCTCGGGCGATCGCGTCCGGCATGTCCAGTGCCTGGTGGATCAGGTCGAATGCTGTCGCGCTAAGATGCTGTTGCAAATGAAGTGCATGGGCGTATTGCAACAGCTGCCAGGGCAGTTGTTGGCAAAAGCGTTGTCGTCTTGGACGGACGTGCGCGGCGACGCCAGAAAGTCCTTGCACCAAGGCTTGCTTGAAGGTGGTTTGCACATCCAGCGACGACAAAATCTGCCTGACAGCTGCCTCGTTCAAACCGTCTGGTAAAGGTCGCGTGGAGGTTGACGAGACCTGGAACCTCTTCTCGGTTACATCGACGTGACACAAGGCAAAATCGGTCAAGGACCTGGCCGCACCCACCACCGCCAGGGTAGGCGTGATCTGAACCGTCTCCGGGTCCAGTTGTTTTTGCGGGAAGCGCGTCGCCAATATTGTTTGCAGTTTTTTTTGCACATAGCTGCGCACCGGCTCGATTCCGTCCAGATAATCCTTGCCCTCGCTCGCGCTGTTTTTATATTGCTCCAGGAGCTCGATATGAAAACGCTGCTCATCAAGAGCGGCCATGCCGAGCCAGGCGGGAAGTGTGTATCGCAGTTTGTCGGCCCGGGCGATGCGTGTGGCACGCTCGAGGTTGTGGGGTGCGCCTTTGCCGAGCAGCGCTTCGAGGCTTTTCTGAAGCGCCGCCCCCGTCAACTGCCAATTCCCGGCTTTCAAGGTGCTCAGGTAACCATGCTCCGCCTCGAAGTGCGTGATGAACGATTTCATCCGGTTCAGCAGCACGTTCTCCTCGATAAGCTCGTAGGACTCGAGCCGATACTGGGCATGAGGCTTGCGTTGCGCGGAAGGCAGATTCGCGAGAAAAACAAAGCGCTTTCGAGAATCGAGCAGGTATTGATTCAGTCGCCGGGTAACAGCCTCCACGGAAGAAAAGGCCTGCAAACCTTCAGAAGGTGTCCACAGAACGCCCATGCCGGAATAGGGCGTGTCCAGTCCGCCACGTTCAGTCAATAAAAAACAGTTGGCGAGGGGAAGCTGAACCGTCTCTTCTTTATCGCTGCGTTTGAGCTTCAATGAGTAGACGTCAGGTCGAAAGCCTCTGATACCGGTGCGCAGTGAGCGGTCCGGGTAAGACGCGTCGAAGCTGAAAACCGTTTTGATCAACTCATGTGCAATCGACGGAAGCGTTTCATTACGCGCTTTCAACTCGGCCTCCGCGCGTATGCCGAGGGAAAAAGCATTGGTCAGTTCAGACAGCAGGTCTCTTGGCCTGCTATAGAGCGAACTGCCCCCCGATGTCGGTAGCTGGGTAAACAGCTTGCCGAAGGTCTGCGCGATATCGGTGTAACTCTTGATGTTTCTTGCCAGCTGATCGGCCCGCAGATTGGATAAGCGCAGGTTGCCGTAAAAGGCCGGATGAGTGCCCCAATGCCCGGCGGTGGGCTGGCTCAACAGGTTTTTGTTAACGAACGCGCGTATGTCCAATGCCTTGTCGACGAGTGCGTGGGCGTCGACATCGTCCTGGCGCGACATTTCCAGCGCGTAACGCAGGTTTTTCTGCTGTTTTTCAAGCATGGCGTCGGCCAGGGATTCGGCAATCGGCAAGTCCGCCGGTTGTCCCGAGATCTGCGGTTCATCAAAACGCAAGAAACGATTGCATTCCTCCAGATTCAGGAGGCTGGAGATGGCTTCCTTCGCTGTCGCCGCTGAGGGTTCAGTCAACAGGGCATCTCTGAAAGCAGAATAGTTGTCGACCTTTCGAATCCCCTGGATGGGCGTGTAGAGGTAATGGTCTTTGCCGCTGATCATCAGTGAGCCCGCGAGCTCCACGTAGTCGGGCGCACGTTCGGCCAGTCGAATCGTTTCGATAAACAGGAGTGTCTTGTCCTGGGAAGAAGGTCTGAACATGCGAATGAGTTCAAGACTTTGTGCCTGCGTGAGTTGCCCTTTTTCCCGCTCGGCCAGGATGCTTGCCCATACCCCGTCGTGAATGACCTGCTCCAGAAGCTTTCGGCGTGCCAGGTAGAAAGAAGTGGCTGTCTCTTTCCAAAAGCCCTCGATGCAACGTGCGAGCGCCGGGATCAGCTGGGTGGCGGCGCGCGTGATTACGTCCAGCCATTGCGCCGCGGTATAGGGCGAGCTGGCTGTGTCCGCAAGGGTGATATTGCCGTAATGCCCTGGCGGCCAACCCTGATGGTGGAAATAGATCAGGATCGCGTCTGTGAGCGGCATGCTTTCTGTCACTCCGATATCCTCGGCACCTCCTGGGCGGACGCCTTTGCCGAGGGCGAAACGGGCCTGTCGGTAATCGAACTTCGGCAACATCTCGTTGAGGATCTGGTCAACCATCGACGTTAGCGAAGGCAACTTGACCAGTTCATTCACCATCGACGAAGCATTCAGATGCTGGGCACTTTCGATGGATGCGAGTTGGTCCTTGAAAATGTCTCCCTCGATAACGTGTCTGGTCTGGGTAATCTCGGAGGTGCCGAGCAATTCACTGCGCTGGGAAACGGACAGGAGGCTGTAAAGGTCCGTGCGCCGTGCGGTGTCCAGGCGCATCTGATCAATGGCTGTTTCGAGCGATACAGGGTTGTCGAATTTCCTGATGCCTTCCATCGGCGTATAGAGAAACGCTGGCCCGGTATCGGGGCTGCTGCCGCCGGACGAGGTGAGGGTAAAGCAGCCGGCCAGTGCGATGGGCGTTTTTTTCTCGGCTTGCAGCATGATCTTTTCGGCCAACATCGGCCGCGTCTTCGCGGCGCGCTGCGTGTGGCTGGGTAGCGAGACATGGCGCAGCCAGTCGAGGTCTTCTTGCGTCAACTCGTTGGGCGTGGTGAGTTGATCCAGGCGCTCGGCAGCCAATATTTCCGGGAACAGCAGGGGGGCGGGTCTAGTCGTCATTGTCGTATCTCGTTGAAGTCACCGCTTGACGGTGCGAAGGTGAGAAACGGCAGGTTAGGCAGTGGCGGACAGGCAATGGCGGTACATAGTTACCGCAGGCGCAGCTGCCTGAGCTGTCAGGCTTGTGACAGGCGCCGGGCAATGATTGACAGGGCGCGTGCGAAGCGGTGTTTAATCACCCCGTGGGTCCCTCACGCTGTTGCTACCTCCAACAATCCTTCTGGAGCTTCAGATGTCCGCGCCGTCCGATCATGCCGCTTCCTGCACCCTGTCTCTCGACGCCTTGGTGAATCTGCTCGAACAGATTTTCCTCCGCCATGGCACGTCGGCCGATGTCGCCCGCACCCTGGCCGCAAACTGTGCCGCCGCCGAGCGTGACGGTGCCCACAGCCATGGCGTGTTCCGCCTACCCGGGTATGTCTCGACGCTGAACAGCGGTTGGGTCGATGGCCAGGCGGTGCCAGTGGTCGAAGACATCGCCTCCGGGTTCGTCCGGGTGGATGCTTGCAACGGTTTTGCCCAGCCCGCCCTGGCGGCTGCGCGGCCACTGCTGGTGGAAAAAGCCCGCAGCGCCGGGATTGCGGTGCTGGCGATACGCAACTCCCACCATTTCGCGGCGCTCTGGCCGGATGTCGAGCCGTTTGCCTATGAAGGGCTCGTCGCGTTGAGCGTGGTCAACAGCATGACGTGCGTGGTGCCCCATGGCGCGGACCGTCCGTTGTTCGGCACCAATCCCATCGCCTTCGCCGCCCCGCGAGCGGGGGGCGAGCCGATTGTCTTCGACCTTGCCACCAGCGCCATTGCCCACGGTGATGTACAGATCGCCGCGCGCAAAGGCGAGCGGTTGCCACCCGGCATGGGCGTCGACAGCCTTGGCCAGCCGACCTGTGACCCGAAAGCGATCCTGGAGGGTGGCGCGCTCCTGCCGTTTGGCGGGCACAAGGGCTCGGCGCTGTCGATGATGGTCGAGTTGCTGGCGGCGGCGCTGACCGGCGGGAATTTTTCTTTCGAATTCGATTGGCACAATCACCCGGGCGCCAAGACGCCGTGGACCGGGCAATTGCTGATCGTGATCGACCCAAGCAAGGCCGCCGGGCAAGGTTTCGCCGAGCGTAGCCAGGAACTGGTCAGGCAGATGCACGGTGTGGGATTGCGCCGCTTGCCGGGTGATCGTCGGCACCGTGAGCGCAGCAAGTCCAATGAGCAGGGGATCACGTTGGACGCGCAGACGCTGGCGCAGTTGCGCGAATTGGCGGGGTTGTAGACCGTAGACAATCGTTTCTGTGGCGAGAGAGCACGCTCCCTCGCCATGGCCCGGCGCTCAGCGACGCCCGAGCAACAACCCCACCACCAGCCCGAAGCCTGCGGAAATCGCGACGGTCTGCCATGGATGACCGCCGATATAGACTTCCGTGGCGTCCACCATCGGACGTGTGCGCTCCCGAGCGCTGGCGACCGCGTCCAGGGCCTGTTGCAGCTTCTGGGCGATCTGGCCGCGCAGGTCCTCGGCATCTTCACCCACCAGGGCGGCACTGCTCTTGAGTAATTTCTCCGACTCCTCTATCAACGCTTTCAGTTCGCTGAAGGCTTGATCCTTGATTTGCTCTCCGTTCGGTTGCGCGACGCTTCTACGAGCCATTGAGGTACTCCTTGAGGATGGATGGCAGTGAACAGTGGAGTGTTGCGCTTGCTTGAAAGTTGCAGCGCCGGGCGTGCGTCACGCTGGCACAGTTAAAATCCTGGTTAAGACGTTTCCACTCAAGGTGTAAGATGGCGCCTATTTACGCAACAGGAAATTCCCCATGAGTTTCAATCTGGCTGACAAGCCCCTGGCCGAGCGCGCCGCGCTGGAAGATGAAAAATCCCGGCTCTTCGAGCTGTGGCAAAACAACCTGGGCAAGGCCAAGGGCGACGCTGCCCGGTTGTTCGGCGAGCGTTCCAAGCGCAAGGGCAAATGGGCCGAATGGGTGCGTGCGGAATTGGATGGCATGTCGCCTCCGGAATACGCCAACATGGTGCGCAGCGAGGTCAACCGGCTGATGGCCGCCAATAAATAAACACTCAAGCGAAGGTGGCGATGATCGCTTCGCGCACCTTGCCTGCCGCCGGATCCATTGGCGTGTGGGTTCGCCATCCCAGTTCGATGGGGTAGCGGGGCAAGGCGAGCGGGCAGGGCAGCAATGCCAGGCCGCTGAGGGTCGCAATGGCCTTGGCGGCATGGCCCGGGATCGTCGCTACGGCCTGGCTGCCCTTGAGCAGGAACGGCAGCGCCGCGAAGTGCGTCGTCGAGGCACACACTCGCCGGCGCAGGCCCAGCCCGGCCAGCCCCTCGTCGGTGATGCCGATGAAACCGCCGGACGACACCAACAGGTGCTCACGCGCTACGAAGGCGTCCAGGCTCAGGCCCTGCTCACCTTCCTCGAGGCTGGCCGGATCCGCCAGGCAGGCGTAGTCACCTTCCCCCAAGACCTGGCGGCTGAGCAGCCGCTCGGTAAACCCTCCCGCCGTGATTGCCAGGTCGAGGCTACGTTCCATCAAGGCGCGGCCGACGATCTGGCTGTGGGTCTGGCGAAAAATCAAGCGCAGCCCCGGAGCGCGCCGCGCCACTTCCTCGATCAGTCGCCGCCCATGGGCGATTTCGAAATCATCGGATAACCCGACGATGACCGAGCGGCCCTCATAGTGGCTGGCGACCGGGTCGATCATCGCCAGGCTTTGCCGGCATTTGTCCAGCGCATCGCTGATCACCGGCTTCAACTGATTGGCCCGCAACGTCGGGGCCAGGCCGCGCCCCGTGCGCACGAACAGTTGATCGTCGTACAGCCCTCGAAGCCTGCGCAGCGCGGCGCTGATAGCCGACTGAGTCACGCCCAGGCGCAGGGCCGCGCGGCTGGCGCTGGATTCGTCGTGCAAGGCTTCGAAGGTTTTCAGCAGGTTCAGGTCTACGTCGGCGATATTCATTGGGTTCATATCTTTTAGCAGCGTGCTGGGCTTTATTCATGATCCGTCGACACCGGAGAATCGGCAATACCTGAAATCACGGAGTTCAAGACCATGCCTAAATCCATCGTTGCTGCCTTGCAGATCGGCTCGTTGCCGGAGGGCAAAGCCGAAACCCTGGCGCAGATTCTTTCCTACGAAGAGGCCATTCGTGAAGCTGGCGCTCGTTTGGTGGTGATGCCCGAGGCGCTGTTGGGCGGCTATCCCAAGGGCGAGGGTTTCGGAACCCAGTTGGGTTATCGATTGCCGGAAGGGCGCGAGGCGTTTGCACGCTACTTCGCCAACGCCATCGACGTGCCGGGTGTCGAGACGGAGGCGTTGGCCGGCTTGTCGGCGCGCACCGGGGCCAGCCTGGTGCTGGGTGTCATCGAGCGTGCTGGCAACACGTTGTACTGCACCGCGCTGTATTTCGAGCCGGACGCAGGCTTGGTGGCCAAGCACCGCAAGTTGATGCCCACCGGCACTGAGCGGCTGATCTGGGGCAAGGGCGATGGCTCGACGTTACCGGTGATCGACAGCCAGGTCGGGCGCGTGGGCGCGGCGGTGTGCTGGGAGAATATGATGCCGCTGCTGCGCACGGCGATGTACGCCAAAGGCGTGGACGTCTGGTGTGCGCCGACGGTGGATGAGCGGGAGATGTGGCAGGTGAGCATGCGTCACATCGCCCATGAAGGGCGGTGTTTCGTGGTCAGTGCCTGCCAGGTCCAGGCGTCACCCCAGGCGCTGGGCATCGACGTGGCGAACTGGCCGGCGGAGCGGCCCCTGATCGCCGGCGGCAGCGTGATTGTCGGGCCGATGGGCGATGTGCTCGCCGGGCCGTTGAAGGGCACTGCCGGGTTGTTGACCGCTGAAATCGATACCGACGAGCTGGTGCGGGCGCGCTATGACTATGACGTGGTTGGCCATTACGCCCGACCGGATGTATTCGAGTTGGTGGTCGATGAGCGCGCCAAGCCGGGCGTGCGCTTTACCGCGTGATCACCAGGTGGCCGTGGATCCGGGCAGGTCGAGGGTTCCGCGGTCGACGAAGCGCATCGTGCCAAACAGTCCGCCAGCGAGTTTGCCCTTGAGTACGTAGGGCAGGTTGTCCAGGCTCTGGGTCTGGCTCAGGCCCAGCGTCTGGCGCAACACCGAAAAAGCCGAAATGCTCACCGGTACGCTCAGGATGCCTTCGGAAAAACGCGGGATCGAGCCGGTCTGGTCGCTGACGCCTGTCGCCAATGTATGACCGTTGACCTCCAGGTCCAGCGCCACACCGTTGTAGTCGATGGTGGTTTCGTTGGGGTTCTGCAGGCGTAGCTTCACCGCAAAGCGCAGCTCCAGGCCCTGGCTGGGCAATGGTTCGATGCCGACCACATTGATATTCAGCGGGTCCCGGTGCTGGAAGAGGGCGCAGGCGTTCAGGCTGAGTACTGCCAGGATGAGAGACAAACCGAGGATTTTGCGCATGGAGACTTTCTCATCGGGACTGTTGGGCACGACAATAACACTGGGCGGAAGCATCATCCGAGGCGGAGTACCGCCCTCCTGACAGTTTCTGACACCAGCCTCTGCTAATCTGCTGCGAATTTCCTTCGGATCTTTTTCTATCGTGTCGCGAACCACTCGGCTGCTCACGTTGCTGCAAGTCTTGCGGGGCAAGCGATGCCCGGTCACCGCCGCGACATTGGCGACCGAGTTGAAAGTGTCCGAGCGCACGCTTTATCGCGATATCGCCGAACTCACGGCGATGGGGGCGCCGATCCAGGGCGAGGCGGGCATCGGCTATGTGTTGCGCAGCGGGCTGTTCCTGCCCCCCTTGATGTTCACCGCCGATGAAATCGAAGCCATCGTGCTGGGCCTGCGCTACGTCGACCAGCGCGGCGATGAGGTGCTGGGCAAGGCCGCCGCCGACGCCTTGGCGAAGGTCGATGCCGTGCTGGCGCCGGGGTTGCGGGACGCCTTGCATAACCCGACGGTATTGCCGGGGCCCCCGGGTTATGGCTACCCCCGGAACATCGTCGACCTGAACGTCTATCGCCAGGCCATTCGCACTCAGGCCAAGCTGCACATCGATTACGCCGACGTGAACAAGAACCCGAGCCAGCGCTTGATCTGGCCCCTGGCCCTGGGGTTTTTCAACGAGGCCCGGGTGGTGGTGGCCTGGTGTGAACTGCGCGGCGCCTATCGGACCTTTCGCACCGATCGGATTGCCGCCGCGACTGCCCAGGGTGAGCGTTATCCAGGCAGGCGCAGCGACTTGTTGCGGGCCTGGTTTGCACTGATGAACCTGGATGAAGCGGGGCGTTTCACTCCTGACAAAAACTGACATGACGCTGTTTTAGCATGGCTGCGGATCGATACAACAAGGAGCCCTGACATGTCCAATCCCGTCTCTTCCCTGGCCCCGGCCATTGCCGGTTATATCGCCGCGGCCAACGCCCGCGACAGCTCGGCGGCGACGCGTTTCTTTGCCGAGAATGCCAACGTTTTCGATGAGGGCCATCACCGGGTCGGTACCCAGGCCATCGCCCAGTGGATGGAAGACACCGCGCGACGTTACCAGCCGCGGGTCGAAGTCCTCGACGTTCAGCAACGCACCGGGAGGGTGCTGGTCCACAACCTGATCTCGGGAACCTTCCCCGGCAGTCCGCTGGAGTTGCGCTACACCTTCCGGCTCGATGAACAGGGGAAGATCAGCCGGTTGGATATTTCTGTGTAGTTTTGCGTGAGAGGTTGGAGTGAGGCTGTGGCAAGGGAGCTTGCTCCCGCTGGGCCGCTGTAGGAGCTGCCGAAGGCTGCGATCTTTTGATCTTGATCTTGATCTTTCGCTTTAGACTCAACTGGCTTTGGAAAGATCGCAGCCTCGCTTCGCTCGGCAGCTCCTACAGTGCCGCCCAGCCCAGCCCAGCCCAGCCCGGCCCGGCCCAGCCCAGCCCAGCCCAGCCCGGCCCAGCCCAGCCCAGTCCAGCCCAGCCCAGCCCAGTCCAGCCCGGCCCAGCCCAGCCCAGCCCAGCCCAGCCCAGCCCAGCCCAGCCCAGCCCAGCCCAGCCCAGCCCAACCCAACCCAACCCAGCGGGGGCAAGCTCCCTCGCCACAAGGTTTGGGATCGGCAGTGAAACGCTCACCGGGTTGCGCTGCATGGCATACTCCGCACCTTCGCCTTCCGGACCTGGGTCGCATGATTTTCAAATCTCCCTTGAGTGCTTGGCAGCATGCCATCGAACATCACGGTTTCGTCCAGGATGAAGCCCAGGAACTGGCGATCATGGCCTTGGAACAATGCCATAAGGCATTGCACGAAGGCCGCAAGTCGATCAAGGGTGTGTATCTCTGGGGCCCGGTAGGGCGCGGCAAGACCTGGCTCATGGATCGCTTCTACGAAAGCCTCGAGGTTCCAGCCCGTCGCCAACACTTCCACCATTTCATGGCCTGGGTCCACCAGCGCTCATTCCAGCTCACCGGCACGCCTGACCCGTTGCAGGCCTTGGCCCGCGAGTTGAGTCGCGAGGTGCGAGTGCTGTGTTTCGACGAATTGTTCGTCACGGACATCGGCGACGCCATCATCCTGGGGCGTCTCTTCCAGGTGATGTTCGAGTTGGGCATGGTCGTGGTCAGCACGTCCAACCTGCCGCCCGACGAGCTCTACGCCAATGGCCACAACCGTGAGCGGTTCTTGCCGACGATTACCGCGATCAAGCAGTACATGCAGGTCGTTCCCGTGAATGGTTGGCAGGACCATCGCCAGCATCCGGGCGTCTTGCAGCAACGCTATTGGCTGCGCGATCCCGGCCTGGTCGATCCATTGGCGGATGTGTTTGCTAGGTTGAGCGCGGGGCAGGCGTTGAGCGGCGCGCCGGTCGAGGTGGGCCATCGCCTGGTCGTGCCAGTCCAGGCCAGCGACACGGTGCTTTGGAGTCGTTACCCGGACCTGTGCGAGCAACCGTTTTCGGCGGTGGATTTCATGGCGCTGTGCGACCGTTTCAAGGCGATCCTGCTCAGCGACGTACCCAACCTGAGCGCCGAGCAGCGCGAAGGGCGCATTGCCCGTGGCACCGAAGACGGGATCGAGCGGGTCGAGGCCGGTGATCGCGAACTGCCGCAGTTGTCGGTTCACGACGATGGCGTGCGGCGATTCATCGCCCTGGTCGACGAATGTTATGACCGCAAGGTGCCGTTGTACCTGTCGGCCGAAGTGCCGATGCACCAGTTGTACACGGAGGGCTATCTGCAATTCCCGTTTCGCCGTACCCTCAGTCGCCTCCAGGAAATGCAATTACAACGTTTCGGTCAGCTTGCCTGACCTGGACCCTGCCGGCGACCACGCCGCCGGCCTTATCGAAACGAGATGGAACAATCATGGAAGAAGCCAGGGACATCCTTGTACTCCAAGCCAGCTACACCAATCCGGTCCACGCGCAAGCGATCTGTCATGTACTCAACGGCTATGCCGAGGATCCGATGGGGGGAGGTCATTCGCTGCCGGCCGAGGTGCTTGCGCACTTGCCTGAAGAACTGGCCAAGCGCGCCCATGCCTTCAGCGTATTGGCCTTCGTCAATGGCGAACCGGCGGGGTTGGTCAACTGCTTCGAGGGGTTTTCCACCTTTGCCTGCCGGCCTTTGGTGAACGTCCATGACGTTGCCGTGATGCCGGCGTTTCGCGGGCTGGGCCTGAGTCAGAAGATGCTGCGCAAAGTCGAAGACATCGCTCGCCAGCGCGGGTGCTGCAAGATCACCCTGGAGGTGCTGGAAGGCAATGCCGTGGCCCAGGCCAGTTACGCCAAGTTCGGATTTGCCCCCGGCATGTTCGATCCGGCCCACGGCCTCATGCAGTTCTGGATCAAGCCCCTGTAACAGCGGGCTTCAACCCGCTCCGATTATTTCTGTACGACCTGTCCCGCTGGCCCCTTGGGCTTCATGAGGCTGAAGTCGATCAATGCCTTGTGCTGGTTCTGGTACGGATTGCCGATCAACAGTGGCCTGGCCTTGAACGCATCGCTGACCAGGCTTTTGCTGCGGTCCAGTTCGTCGAAGCTCAAGCCGGCCATGTCCGCCCAGGTATGGATCAGGTGCGAGCTGCTGTAAGGGCGTCCCAGGTCGCCGGCGAGGTTCCAGTCATGGGTTTCGCGCCATTTCGGCGAGGCCCAGGCCATGAATGGAATGGTATACATCGGCGCGGTCGGTTTGCCCTCGTTGCGCCCCAGGGTCTCATGCCCCGGCGAATCAAATACGTCTTCACCGTGATCCGACAGGTACAGCAGGAAACCGTTGGGGTCGGTCTTGGCATAGTCCTTGATGAGGCTGGAGACCACGAAGTCGTTGTACAGCACCGCGTTATCGTAGCTGTTGTAGGTCGGGACCTGGTCGTCACGCACGCCTGCCGGTACGCCTTGGCGGTCGGTGAACTTGTCGAAGGTCGGCGGATAACGGTACTGATAGCTCATGTGCGTGCCGAGCAGGTGCACCACGATCAGCTTGCGCGGCGCGGTATCGGCCAATGCCTTGTTGAACGGTTCGATCACGTCGCCATCGTATTGGGCGGCATTCTGGTTGCGGTTGTTGTTCAGGTACACCTGCTCGTCGGCCTGCTGGGAAAAGGTCGTGAGCATGGTGTTGCGCTTGGTCATGGTCTGCTGGTTGGTGATCCAGAAAGTCTTGTAGCCGGCCTGTTTCATCATGCTCACCAAGGACGGCGTGCTCAGGTAGAGGTCCGGGTTTTCCTCATCGGCGAACGTCAACACCTGTTGCAGCGCTTCGATGGTGTACGGGCGCGGGGTGATGACATTGTCGAATACCGCGAGCTGGTCCTTGAGCTTGTCCAGCTCCGGCGTGGTTTCCCTCGGGTAGCCGTAGAGGCTCATGCGCTGGCGGTTGGTGGATTCACCGATGACCAGCACCAGCGTTGCGGGCTGGTTGGCCATGGTGTCCTTGAGGTTGCTCAGGGGCGCGATGGTGCTGGCGCTGTGAAGCATGCCTTGCATGTTCTCCAGCTGTTCAGTGTAGCGACGGTACGCCACCACCATCTGCCACGGCACGGCCGGCTCGATGCGATCCTCGAATTTCTCCAGGCCGCCGGCGAGGGTGCCGGTGCGCTGGGTCTGCTTGATCAATGGATAACCCACCACGGCGACCACGATCACGGCGGCGGCGACCATGGCCTGGCCTCGCGGCAGATAAACCGGGCGCAGCCGGGTCCAGAGGAAATAGCCCACCAACGTGTGGGCGAGGAACGCCGGCACCATCCACCAGGCAAAATACTGGGTCATGTATTCGCCCGCTTCGGCCACGTTCGATTCGAACATGATGAAGATGACGCTTTGGGAGAATTCCTGCTGGTAAATGAAGAAATAGCCCAGGCTGGCCATGGAGCACGCCCACAGCACTACGCCGATCAGTGCGGCGAGCAGGCGAGTGCGGGAAGGGAACAGCAGCATCGGCGCCAGCCACAGGGCACTCATCACGAAGGCCTGGCGAAAGCCGGTGAAGCCGGAGGTGTCGCTCAGCAGGATGAGTAATTGGGTGATGCCGGAAAAGTACCAGAAGAATAGAAACAGCCAGCCGAACCCGGCCCAGTCGAAACCTTTCGCAGTCGTTTTGCTGCGTTTGAACACACTCATCAAGCGCTCCAGCCCTCATCGACGAAGCTGTTGGCACCGGACTGGTGCCCATGGCATTCGACGAAACAATTCAGTGCGCGGGAGTATTAAGGGGAGGATGTGAAAACTTTGTGAGTTTTTTGGTTACGAATTGCTTGTGGCGAGGGCGCTTTTTTTGAAGTGACACCGGCTTGCCCGGTGTCACTTCAACTGCCTTGCCTCTGGGACAGGTGGGTTCAGCGAGCCAAAGCCTGGCCCTGGTAGGGAAGCTGTGCGTGTTGCAACTGCAAGCGCAACTGCGTCACTTCATCAAGCAGCAGATCACGCTCTTCTTTCAGCAGGCGTAATTCGTCGCGACGAATGGTCACGTAAAGGGTTTGGGGAGGACGTGCGGTAACGACTGGGCCCATTGCTCACCTCGCAAATGGCGTACATCAACTAGAGAGATGTCGCCAGTTTTTTTGGTCGACACCTCTTTATCGGCGCCGATTCTGAATACTTTTGCTCGTGAATGGAACTTTTTTATTTTTCATGGTCGCCGTGTCTTCGGCCGGTTTTTGAACGTTATCCTTTGTGATCGGGCGATTTACCCGGAAACTATGCCGCAATGCTCTGGACTAACCTCCACAAGTCGTTTGAGCTAAACCTTTGACATACCTTTATTTGTAGTAGGGAGCATCAGCACATGCAACTCGGGATCATTGGACTGGGCCGCATGGGCGGCAATATTGCGCGGCGCCTGATGCTCAATGGGCACACCACCGTCGTGTATGACCGCAATGCCGCTTTCGTCGAAAACCTGAGCCAGGAAGGCGCAACGGGCGTCGCGGACCTGCCGGCGTTGGTCGCCGGCCTGGAGACGCCACGGGCCGTCTGGGTCATGCTGCCAGCCGGCGCGCCTACGGAAGACACCATCAACGCGTTGAGCGCGCTGCTCGAGCCGGGCGACGTGATCATTGACGGCGGGAACACGTATTACAAGGACGACATCCGGCGGGCCCAGGCCCTGTCGGAAAAAGGCCTGAGCTACATCGACGTCGGTACCTCCGGCGGCGTCTGGGGCCTTGAGCGCGGCTACTGCATGATGATCGGCGGGGATGCCGATGTTGTCCGGCGCCTGGATCCGTTGTTTGCCAGCCTGGCGCCGGGCATGGGCGATATCCCACGCACCCGCGACCGCAAGTCCGACGACGATCGCGCCGAACGCGGCTACATCCATGCCGGTCCGGCCGGTGCCGGGCATTTTGTGAAGATGATCCATAACGGCATCGAATACGGCATGATGCAGGCCTTCGCCGAAGGCTTCGATATCCTCAAGACCAAGTCCAGCGAAAGCCTGGCGCCCGAGCAGCGTTTCGACCTGAACGTCGCCGATATCGCCGAAGTCTGGCGACGCGGCAGCGTGGTTTCGTCCTGGCTGCTGGACCTGACCGCGGATGCGCTGGCCAGCGATCCGAAGCTGGATGGGTTCTCCGGCGAAGTCGCCGACAGCGGGGAAGGGCGCTGGACCATCGAAGCGGCCATCGAACAAGCGGTGCCGGTGCCCGTGCTGTCCAGTTCGCTGTTCGCGCGTTTCCGCTCCCGTCAGCAGGCCACGTATGGCGACAAGATGTTGTCGGCGATGCGCTTCGGCTTCGGTGGCCACGTGGAGACGCCGAAAAAATGACGTCGATCGGCAGGAAATCCAAGGCAGAACCCGCGCCACCGACCACGCTGTTCCTGTTCGGTGCCCATGGAGACCTGGTCAAGCGCTTGCTCATGCCGGCGCTCTACCACCTCAGTCGTGACGGGTTGCTCGGCGATGGCCTGCGGATCATCGGTGTCGACCACAACGCCATCAGCGATGTGGATTTTGCGAAAAAACTCGAGGACTTCATCCGTAACGAGGCGCAGGGCAAGGGCGGCGATCCTGATCGAGCGCTCGATCCCGCGCTGTGGGCCAAATTGGCCCAGGGCATCGGTTACGTTCAGGGTGATTTTCTCGACGACAGTACGTATGAAACGCTGGCGGCGAAAATCGCCGCCAGCGGTACCGGCAACGCGGTCTTCTACCTGGCGACCGCGCCACGCTTTTTCAGTGAAGTGGTTCGTCGCCTTGGCGCGGCCGGTCTGCTCCAGGAGCAGGATGACGCCTTCCGCCGCGTGGTGATCGAGAAACCGTTCGGCTCCGACCTGCAAACCGCCGAGGCGCTCAACGCCTGCCTGCTCAAGGTCATGAGCGAGAAACAGATCTATCGGATCGACCATTACCTGGGCAAGGAGACGGTGCAGAACATTCTGGTCAGCCGGTTCTCCAACAGCCTGTTCGAGGCGTTCTGGAACAATCACTACATCGACCACGTGCAGATTACCGCCGCCGAAACCGTCGGCGTGGAAACCCGCGGCAGCTTTTATGAGCACACCGGCGCCCTGCGGGATATGGTGCCCAACCATTTGTTCCAGCTGCTGGCGATGGTTGCGATGGAACCACCGGCGGCGTTCGGCGCTGACGCGGTGCGTGGCGAGAAGGCCAAAGTGGTCGGGGCGATCCGCCCCTGGTCGGTGGAACAAGCCCGCGCCAATTCGGTTCGTGGCCAATACACCGCCGGCGAAATCGGCGGCAACGCGGTCAAGGGCTACCGCGAGGAAACCAACGTCGCGGCCGACAGCAGCACCGAAACCTATGTCGCCCTCAAGGTGATGATCGATAACTGGCGTTGGGTCGGCGTGCCGTTCTACCTGCGCACCGGCAAGCGCATGAGCGTGCGCGACACGGAAATCGTCATCTGCTTCAGGCCGGCGCCTTACGCGCAGTTTCGCGACACCGAAGTCGATGAATTGCAACCTACTTACCTGAGAATCCAGATTCAGCCCAACGAAGGCATGTGGTTCGACCTGTTGGCCAAGCGGCCCGGGCCAGCCCTCGACATGGCCAACATTGAGTTGGGCTTTGCCTATAAGGATTTCTTCGAAATGCAGCCGTCAACGGGTTACGAAACCCTGATCTACGATTGCCTGACGGGCGACCAGACATTGTTCCAGCGTGCCGACAACATCGAAAACGGCTGGCGCGCGGTGCAGCCGTTCCTCGATGCCTGGCGGGAAGACGCGACGGTCCAGCCGTACCAGGCCGGTGAGGATGGCCCGGCGGCCGCCGACGAATTGCTGACTCGCGATGGTCGCGTCTGGCATGGCCTCGGATGAGTGATCAGGTGAAACGCCCCATCCGCTTTTTGCTCAGTGACATGGACGGTACCTTGCTGCTGCCCGATCACAGTCTCAACCAGCGCACGATCCAAGCCGTTCGTTCATTGCGCGAGGCCGGCGTGCTGTTCAGCCTTGCCACCGGGCGTCCCCCGCGAGCCATGTTGCAGCAGATCGAAGCCCTGGGCGTCGACCTGCCCACGGCGGCGTTCAACGGCGGCACGCTGGTGCACCCGGACGGCAGTTTCCTGGCTGTTCACTACTTGCCGCCCGAGGCGGCACTGACCACGTTGGCGCTGTACGCCGATCAGCCCGGCATCGAAGTGTGGGTATTTGCCGACGGCGACTGGCTGGTGCGCGATGCCAACGGTCCGATGGTGCCGGTTGAAACCCGCGGCCTGGGGTATCCGCCGGTGGAAGTGGAAAGTTTCGAGCCTTACCTTGAGCGCATCGACAAAATCGTCGCGACCAGCGCCAACACGGATCTGCTGGTGGAGCTGGAGGCACGCTTGCATCCGCTGCTCAAGGGCCAGGCCCAGGTGTCGCGTTCGCAACCGATCTACCTGGATGTAACGGCGATGAAGGCGAACAAGGGCGAGGCGTTGTCGACCCTGGCGGATTTTCTGGGCGTGCCGCTGGAGCAGACCGCCGCCATGGGGGACGGTGGCAACGATCCGGCGATGTTCCATCGCGCGGGACTGTCGATTGCGATGGGACAAGCAGAAGAGGCGATCAAGCGCCAGGCGGATGTCGTTACCGCAGCCAACACCGAGGACGGTGCGGCATTGGCGATCGAACGGTACATCTTGCCCCGCTGGATAATCCTACATACCTGTGGCGAGGGCGCTTGCTCCCGCTCGGTGGCGTGTAGGAGCTGCCGAGCGAAGCGAGGCTGCGATCTTTCCGGGGACACTTGAATATCAAGCGAAAGATCAAGATCAAGATCAAGATCAAGATCAAGATCAAGATCAAGATCAAGATCAAAAGATCGCAGGCTTCGCCAGCTCCTACAAAGCCCAGCGGGAGCAAGCTCCCTCGCCACAAGGCCATCACCCAATAGTTGCGTTACAGCCAGTAAGTCACCGCATACCAGCCCAGGCCACCCATCACCACGGTATAAGGCAACGCCATCCAGACCATGCGGCCATAGGACAGGCGAACCAGCGGGGCAATCGCCGATGTCAGCAGGAACAGGAAAGCCGCCTGGCCGTTGGGCGTGGCGACGCTGGGCAGGTTGGTGCCGGTGTTGATGGCGACCGCCAGGGTCTCGAAGTGTTCCTGGGTCATGTTGCCGGCGACAAAGGCTTGCTTCACTTCGGTGATATAGATCGTCGCGACGAAAACGTTATCGCTGATGGCCGACAACAGGCCGTTGGCGATGAACAGCATGCCAGGTTGCTGGTCGGCCGGCAGGGCCAATACCCATTGGATCAATGGCGAGAACAGGTGTTGGTCGTGAATGACCGCGACCACGGCGAAGAACACCACCAGCAGCGCGGTAAAGGGCATGGCGTCCTTGAAGGCGCTACCGAGCCGGTGCTCGTCGGTGATGCCGGTGAATGCGGTGATCAGCACGATCACTGTCAAGCCGATCAGGCCGACTTCGGCCAGGTGCAGGGCCAGGGCCACGATCAGGATCAGCGCGGCGATACCCTGGACGATGAGGGCCGCACGCTGGCGTGAGGTGCGCTCACGGTTGTCTTCTTCGGCATAATCGGCCAATACCGCCCGGACGTTATCTGGCAGCAGCGTGCCATAGCCGAACCAGCGCAGTTTCTCCAGCGCCACGCAGGTCACCAGCCCGGCCACGAGCACGGGTAGCGACACTGGCGCGACCTTGATGAAGAAGTCGACGAAGTGCCAGCCCATTTCATGGCCGATCAGCAGGTTCTGCGGCTCGCCCACCAGGGTGCATACGCCGCCCAGTGCGGTGCCCACGGCGCCATGCATCAGCAGGCTGCGCAGGAAGGCCCGGAACTGTTCCAGGTCCTGATGGTGCAGTGACGGCAGGTCATGGTCTTCATCGACGCTGCTGTCCTGGCGCGGGTCATTGCCCGAAGCCACGCGGTGGTACACCGCATAGAAACCCACCGCGGCACTGATAATCACCGCTGTCACGGTCAGCGCATCGAGGAATGCCGACAGGAATGCCGAGAGGAAACAGAACATCAAGGCCAGTGCCGCCTTGGAACGCACGCCCAACAGCAGGCGCGAGAACAGGAACAGCAGCAGGTCCTTCATGAAGTAGATGCCTGCCACCATGAACATCAACAACAGGATGACCGGGAAGTTGTGGGCCAGTTCGTCGTACAGCGCTTTTGGCGTGGTCATGCCCAGCGCCACGGCTTGCAGGACCAACAGCCCGCCAGGCATCAGCGGGTAGCATTTCAAGGCCATGGCCAGCGTGAAAATGAACTCCAGGACCAGCATCCAACCGGCGACGACCGGGCCCAGCGTAAAGAACGCCAACGCATTGAGGATCAGGAAAATGATGACGCACGCTTTGTACCAGCGTGGAGAATGCCCCAGGAAGTTGTGCGCAAAAGCTTGAGCCATTTGACCGGACATTGGCTGCTCCTTTTAATTAGAAGCGCGCAACTTGCCGTAAGCCATGAGGAATATCAAGCGTAGGACTTGTTACCGCTAGCCGAAAAGATCGGAAATCAGGCGCTGTACCGCGTCAACACGGCTCTGGAGGTGCCCTGTAACGAATGCCCACCCACCAGTATTTTTCCGTCGGCCTGGACGGCCACGGCCGTCGCGGTATCGAGGCTGTAGCCCAGTCGAGTGCGCAGCCAACCCTGGCCTTGGCCGAACGTCGGATCCAGATTACCGTCCGGCAGGTGTCGCGCCAGGATGAAATCGGCCTCGATGCCGCCGATGGTTGCGCCGGCCGTCACGATTTTCCCATCGGGCTGCATCTGCGCGGCCGTCCACTGGCTGGCATGGTTGCCGATTGCCAGGAGGCGGCATTGGCCGTCGTGGTTGTCCGGCGTCGGCTGGCCATCCCTGGGAATGCGCGCCGACAGACAATGCATGGGGTCGCGACTGCCGCCAAAAGCCTGTAGATCGCCGTCGGCGTTTTCAACGACCTGGCTGACCATCACGCTGCGTCCCTGGGCGGTGAAGGACAGGAAACCGCCGTCGCCGAAGCGCTCGTCGAGTTGACCTGCGCGGTCATAGCGCGCCAGCAAGCCGCGCTGGGGCCAATCGATGGCACCGCCTACGACGATGTTGCCGTCGGCCTGCAGGGCCAGGCAGCTCAGCCAGCTGTTTTTCAGCAGCCGCCGAACCATCACGAAACCACGATGGTTGAACGAGTCATCCAGTGAGCCGTCCGGCAATAATCGAATCAACACGCCAACGTGATCGGACGTCTGGAAGTGATGGTTGGCCAGGATGAATATCCTGCCATCGGCCTGCACACGCATGTCACAGGCTTCTACCCCAGGCACGCCGGGCGGTAGCCAAGGATCGCGCATGCCCTGGGACAGGTTGCCGCAAAGTCGCACGACTTGTCGCCCGGCATCGCCAAAACCATGGACGGCATGACCCTGGGGATCGAACAGCGCCAGGGCAGGGAGGGTATTGTCGGCGCTTTCGTAATGCAGGCCGGATAGCAGGATATTGCCGTCGGGCAGCTCGGTGACCTTGCCCGCGGTGGCTTCGCAACCCGGTGCAAACGCGTCGACCACGTAGCCGTTGATGCCAAAGTCCCTGTCGATCATGCCGTTCGGGGTAAGCCGGGCAAGACCGAAGCGACTGCCCTGGGCGGTCATGACCCGCGCCGCCAATAGAATGCGGCCGGCATGGTCAACGGCCAATCCGGTGGTGAGCGTCGAGGTATTCCCTGGAAAACGAACCCAGGCTTTACCGTCGTCGGCAAAGCCTGTGTCGAGGTGCCCGGCCTGAGCCCGGCGTATCGGGAGTGCAAATGCGGATTGAACGGGCATGCGTGGCTCTCCTTGCGCATCGACCGGCCTGGATAATGAGGCGGCGTTTGCATGAGAGCAATATTCAATCCTTGAAACAGACAGTGCACAACTGTCAGGTTCTACAGGCACGAAGACTATTCGTGCCTAAACAATGGCTTTGCAATCCAATGCCAAGCCGGCAAATAAACAACCGGCTTGTCAGGGCATTATTCAGGCATGGACCAGGATTGCAGTGTGTAGCCTTCCTGGCTCAATTCGGCACGGGCCTGTTTCAACAGGTCGGCCAGTTGAGCGGGATCGGTATAAGCGCTGCTGGGAATCTGAGTCCGGCCAATATGCGTATTGGTGCGGTCGATGACGGTCAGGCTGAGTTCGCCGTTACCGTCTTGTGGGGCCCAGGCCACGCATTGGAAAGGACGGAATGCGCGGTCGGCAATCAAAAGAGCTTCGTTGATACGGAGCGGGGCGTTCATGGCGTTATCTCTCAAGGGTGCCCAATCAAATGATATGCCGTCGGTTGGGCTGACCGTGCGGCGGGTTACTTGTACTGATGTCCCGAACCCGGGAGCAGGTCACACAATTGATGAATAAATTTCGATTTTCTTTCAGACCCGGCTTTTGGCCTTTTGTTTGAAAGGGCGGTGAAAGATTCCAGGTTCCATGAACTAACGAAACGCTGCCTTATAACCGCTTCACGGTCTACTCGATAACTAATCGATACAAGCACGTGTCAACTTCTTGCTACTGTTACATGCAGGTTCGCCAAACGCCTGTTTCTAATCATATTTCCTTATTTTTGGCGCCAAGGATCAGTCATGATCGAAGCCAGTGCGTTGCGTCGTTTGCTCGTGGTCGATCCTTGCGATGATTGTCATCGCCTGATGCCGGGGCTGCGTGCCATCGGCTGGAATGTCGATAGTTGTTCCCTGGAGCACGCAAGCGACCGAAGCTGCGACGTTGGCCTCTTGCGGTTGCAGCCTTTTCATCTGGAGCGCCCCGAAGCGGTCAAGGAATTGATCAGCCGCAGCGGCACGGAATGGATCGCTGTGCTCAACCAGGAAGTGCTGCGCCTGAAAAACGTCGGCGATTTCGTCTGTGAATGGTTTTTTGACTTCCACACGTTGCCCTTCGATGTTTCCCGGGTCCAGGTGACGCTGGGCCGAGCCTTTGGCATGGCGCGGCTGAGGGGGCAGGGCTCGGTTCACATCGACCAGCCGGAACATGAATTGCTGGGTGACAGCAAACCGATCCGCGAGCTGCGCAAACTGTTGAGCAAACTGGCGCCCGCCGAGTCACCGGTGCTGATCCGTGGCGAGAGCGGTACCGGCAAGGAATTGGTGGCGCGCACCCTGCATTGCCAATCGCACCGGCGCAATAAGCCGTTTATCGCCATCAATTGCGGCGCGATCCCCGAGCATCTGATCCAGTCCGAGCTGTTCGGCCATGAGAAGGGGGCCTTTACCGGCGCCCACCAACGCAAGGTCGGACGGATCGAAGCGGCCCACGGCGGGACGTTGTTCCTCGACGAAATCGGTGACCTGCCGCTGGAGCTGCAGGCCAATCTGCTGCGGTTTCTCCAGGAAAAACACATCGAGCGCGTGGGAGGCAGTCAGCCGATTGCGGTTGATGTGCGAGTGCTCGCGGCCACCCATGTGGACCTGGAAGCGGCGATCGAACACAAGCGTTTTCGCGAAGACCTTTATTACCGCTTGAACGTTTTGCAGGTGGTGATGGCTCCGTTGCGAGAGCGTCACGGGGATTTGTCGATGTTGGCCAGCCACTTCGCGCATTTCTATAGCCATGAAACCGGCCGGCGGCCGCGTAGCTTCAGTGAAGACGCCTTGGTGGCGATGGGAATGCATGACTGGCCCGGCAATGTCCGCGAACTGGCCAACCGAGTCCGTCGCGGCTTGGTGCTGGCGGAGGGGCGGCAGATCGAAGCCCGGGATCTTGGCCTGGCGAGCCACCAGGGCGTCGCCGCACCGATGGGCACCCTGGAAGACTACAAGACCCGCGCCGAGCGCCAGGCGCTGAGCGATGTACTCAACCGCCACAGCGACAACCTGAGTGTCGCCGCCCGGGTGCTGGGCGTGTCGCGGCCGACCTTCTACCGGTTGTTGCACAAGCATCAGATTCGCTGATTCAAAGCTGCGCAAAACCTGTGCGAGCTTGCTCGCGATGGCGGCCTGCCAGTCAACATCAATGTTGGCTGAGAGGACCTCATCGCGAGCAAGCTCGCTCCCACAAGGGAGGGGCATCAGAAGTAATACGGGAATTTCAGGCTAAACGTGAAGTCCGGCGCATCGTCGGTCAGGCCGATGGACAGGTTGGGCACGATGGTCAGGTTGTCGCTGGCAGCCAGCGTCATGCCGATGTTGAAGTAGCCGGCATTGGCGTCGCTGGAGACCACCGATTCCCAGTCCCCGCCGTCCTGCTTGAGCTTGCTCTTCTTCTGGACCAGATCGGACACCGAGAACGACATGCTCATCTTTTCGTTCAAGGCAAAGGCAATACCCGCGCCGATCTGGAAGCTGTCGCCGATCCGCACCTTGCCCGGGACTTCCTGATTGACCGTGGAACTGATGTCGTCAAACGACTCTTCGAAGTTGTGGGTGTAGGACAGGCTGCCGAACAGCACCGCCGGGTCGTAGGTCTTGACCAGCGAAATCCCCGGCGTGATCGACCAGACGCCGTTGCCGGTGGGCAGGTCTTCCGGCACGAACAGGTTGGTGTTGGCCTGGGATTGGCGCAGTTTGATGCCGAATGGGTCCTTGCCGGTGGGCGCCTTGACGCGCAGGGTCACGACAGCGTCCGGGCTGCTGACCGATTCGTCCATGAACTTATAGGCGATGCCGAAATTGACGTCGCCGATGGTCGGGTCGCGGGTCACGGTTTCTTCGCTGGTGACCCCGGCCGCGCCTTGGTTGGCGCCGCCGGATTGATAGGTGGACTCGCGATAGACCACCGGCACGTTGAGGTCGAACTGCCAGCGATTGTCGAAGTTATAGCGACCGGTGAGGTCCAAGGTCCAAGTGTCGGCCTTGATCCGATCCAGGTTGATGTTGCCGAGGAAAATCGAATCCAGGGCCAGGAAACCGTTGAGGATCAGTTGCCGCGTGTCGTAGCGAGAATAGGTCACGCCGGTTTCGAAGCTGAATTTGCCGCCGCCGAAAAAGCCGCTGGCCTCGTCATACAGGTTGGAAACGCTTTGCGCTGGCTGCGAATCGTCGGCCAGGGATTGCCCGTAGCCGCTGCCTCCCGCCGTTGCCCCGCCATTGCCGGCGACACCCTGGTTGCCTTTCAGGTCGGCCGGCGATTTGGCCAGGCGCTTGGGTTGTGGGGCGGCGGGTTGATCTTCTACCTGGCGGACGCGCTGTTCCAGTACCGCCAGGGCTTTTTGCTGGACCTCGTAGCGTTGCTTGAGTTCGAGCAGTTCTTGTTTCAGTGCCTCGATGTCGGCATCGGGGGCTGCTTGCAGCAAAGTGGCCGGGAACAACGTGCTTAAACACATCACAGCGCGCAACGATACGGATCGATACATGAAATATGCCGTCCCTAGTTTGCCCAATGATCGGAGATCAGCGTAGATCAATATCCAAGATTTCGAAGGCCACGTAGCTGCGTAAGGTTGCAGTCCAAGGCCCCGGCGCTGGGGCCGTTATTGTTCAGCACCACGTTGAGCTGGGTCATGTTGTTGACCAGGTTGCTATTGCCCAGCAAGCGGGTGTTCTGCAACAAACCACCCTGGGCCACCTGTTGCAGGGTGCTGCCCTGGTTGTGGCTGGCCTGGATCGCCATTTGCACGCCGCTGCCGGTGGCGGTGACCGCGACGCTGCCGGCGGCGTTGCTGCCGCTGATGGTCTGGCCCTTGGTCAGCAGTTGGCCTTGGGATGGCGCCAGGGCAGGTGCCTGGCTGCTTTCCTTCACGTTGATACTGACGTTGTTGTAGGCGCTGTTGCCATTGCCCGCGGCCCGCACGCTCTGGGTCACGCCCTGGCCTGAGCCAAGGCCGGCACCGCCGGTAATCGTGCCGCTGCCCTGTTCCGGGGTGCTGCCGTTACCGGTTTGCTTGATGGTCGAGACGTAGAATTGCGGTTTGACCGTTGTGGACTGGATCTGCATGGAACTGGACGCGCCGATCACGTCGCCACTGGCGTTGCGCCAGGTGCTGCTCATGACGATGCCAAAGCTGATGACCCTTCCGGGCATGACGTAGCGACCGCGCAGCTCGGCGAGCTCCTGGTCCTTGACTTCGATGGGTTTGAAACCGGCGTGGGCAAGACCCGACGTCGTTGCGGCCAGGCAGGCCAGCGTGAGCCAGTATGAGCGTTTCATGTGTTGCTCCCGGAGCATCCTGCTCCTTTTGTATTTTATTGGCAGTTGTACGGCGCTTAGAAAAAGTCGCTCTGGATGAAGCCGAAATCCATCAATTCCGCGTCCTTGACCGGGTTGAAACCGTCCAGTTTGTTTCGTGCCGTCAGCGGTTGCGGCGGGCTGCGCAAGGCGTTGGTCTTATCGTAACCGGGGCCGACGATGGCAAAGACGATGCCGTTCCAGCCTTTGGCGAACTCATCATGGGCGTAGCGCTTGTGTCCGAGCACCGGGTCGGCGATGTAGACCCATTGCTTGTCGGCCCGCTGCAAGACCACAAAATGCTTGTAGCCACGGATTTCCATCAGGACCACCACCGGGATCGTCACCGCCTCGAGTTTTTCCGGTGGTATCCGATATCCGCGGGCGCGCATGCCGATGGTTTCCACATAGCGCTTCATGTCCAGCATGGAGAACCCCTGGGTACGAACCAGGTCCTGGTCGGCATTGACCAACATGCCCTTGATGACATGCTCTTCATCGACGTCAAGCCAATAGGCCTGGCGCAACACAGTGGCCAGCGCCGCTGCGCCGCAACTGAAATCGGTTTTCTGTTCGATGATGTCGCTGAACTTGCGCTCGCGCACGCTTTGCACGGGTTTGTACACCAGCATGCCGCCAGGCAGGGCGGCGACGGGCATCTGCGCGGCTTCGGTCGCGCAGGCAAAGCAAATGAACAGGCAAAGGGCAGTCGCACGCATGATCGATACGCCTGATGGACATCCGGGAAAAAAGCCCCTTTTCCCAGCAGCACCCTTCATCTAAAGCGTTGAAATGAGTCCGTGGCGAGGGAGCTTGCTCCCGCTGGGCTGCGGAGCGGCTCCCAGTTTTTGCGGTTGCTGCGCAACCGAGCGGGAGCAAGCTCCCTCGCCACAAGATTCATCCAAACCCTAGGGGAACAGCATTACTGTTGCCGGGGCTTCGTTTCATGCGCGTTTACATGCAAGCCTTGCAGCCGGCCGCAATCGACAGCGAATTGCTCTGCTGGTTGCCCACGCCCGCCGACACGTTGGCGCCGCCGTTGCCGGAGAAGCCGTTCATGGAGTTGGTCATGGTGGCGTTGTTGTAGACAGGGTTTTTCCAACCGTCGCGAGTCAACACTTGCTGGGTATTGCTACCGGCCAGTTCGAACGTGCCTGCGACGGAAATCTTGTCGCCATCATGGCCGCCGCCGTAGCCACCTTTGTCACCCCAGCCACCTTCTTCTTTGATGGTGCCTTTGGCCTTGAAGGAGCCCGAAGCTTCGTAGGTGTTGGTAAGGGTGTCGGTCTTGTAGTTCTTCACGCCTTTGTTGTCCACGACGAGACCGGTGGAGGTCTGGTCGGCCGAGGCCGAGGCCTGGGCGACGCGGCCACCCGACACAGCGATGGCCAGGTTGTTTTTCTGTTGGTTGAAGTTGCCGGCGGTCACGTTGATGCCGATGTTGCCGGAGCCGTTGTTGCCCGCACTGGTCAGCGAGGCGTTGTTTTGCGTGGAGTTGTTTGTCACATGGTTATTGTTATTGACTTGCGTGGCGCTGGACGCGGCGATAGCCGAACCGAAGATGAAGCTCTCGTCGGCGGTGGCCAGTGCGGCGGCGTTGTCTTGCTGGTTGCCATCGCCAGCGGCGATGTTGGCGCCCATGTTGCCATTGCTGCCATTGAGCGAGTCAGTGGCCTCGGCGGTATTTCGGGTCGCCTGGTTGGTCACTACGTTGCCGTCGCTGTTCTGCTCATCCAGCACCGTGGCCCCAGCGCCGGCACTGATGGAGAGCAATTGTTCCAGCGTTGGCCCTTTGGGACCATGGTTGCCATGGCCGTTGCCATGACCGTTGTTGTCGTTTCCTCCAGCCTGTGCAGCCATTGCCATGACAGCGGCGAGAGCGAAAACCAATGGTTTGAGCGCCATTGTAGGTTTCATGGTGTTTCTCCTTGCGTGTCGTTGGTTAAGTGTGGGTTCTTTCTTATGTGCTGCGCCGGGTCAGTCAGCGACCCGGATGCTCAGGGTGTTAGCCATGCGGTTCCCCACCCCGGCACTCTGGTTCACCTGGATCACCCCTCGGCTGCCGGTGAAGGCCTGGTCGCTGGTAGCGACCTGGCGACTGCCGGTTGGGGTTTCAGTTGCTCCGGAGTTCGGTACCAGCGCCACGTTCTGCTGGGAAAGGGCGCTGTCATCCATGCTCTGCGGGCGGGCACTGATGCCCACGCGCATGACATTGGCCATCTGGTTATTGGCGCCGGCGGACTGGTTGACGCCCAGCACGCCGTTTCCGTTGGTGAATGAGCTGCCGCCGATGCGCGCGCTGGCGTTCAGCGCCGGGCTGGCCGAGGTGTCGAGGCGTTGGCGTACGACGGTGGTCGCCTGGGCATCGGTGCCGATGGCGATCGCGCGGGTGTTGGTCTGCTGGGTCTGGTCGCCAGCCGCCTGGTTGAGGTTGAAGTTGCCGGTGTAGCGGCTGCCGGAATTCTGCAGGTCGGCATGGCTGCTCACTGCCACGCCTGGATCGGCGAGCGCGGCGGATGAGCCGAGCAGGGCGATCATGAGCCAGGTCGGGTTCATCTCACTGGCCTCCCGCCAGCCGACCCAATGGGGCCAGGCCGGAACTCAGCGAGCGGTTGATCGTGCCGGAAATCGCGCCGCCGCTACCGCCGCCGTGGCCGGCACCCATGCCGGGCATGCCGTTGGGGTTGGTCACGACGTTGAGGCCTTGTACGCCGGTGTTCGGGTTGACTGTGTTACGGATCGTCGAGCCGCTGGCCACGCTGGCGAATTCGCCGTCGCTCAGCTCGGTGCTGGCGGTCGCCTGGTTGATCCGGTCGGACGGATTGGCATTGACGGTGGTCGGGTAGGGGTCTTTGCCGCCATTTCGACCGATATGAACGGGTTGCACGTCACGGTTGAGTACGATGACGCCGTTGCCCTCGGCCTGCGCCGGCACACTGAGCGTCGCGCTGGCGGCGCAGCCGATCACCAACAGACAGATCAACCTTCCGTTGAATGTCCCCATGACATCGATTCCTTCTTCTCTGGACGCTGGCCCTAGTCAGCGTTGCGAAGAGGAAGAGCAGGTGTTGTGCCGTGTTTTGAAAAGTCTTTGGAATCAATGGCTTGAAAGATATGGCAATTGTCTGGCACGCAATCTGTTTCAATCCTGAGACGACGCGTGCGAGTCACGACAGGCCGCCCGCCCTCGTATGGCTCTGGATCCAGGCTCGGGAGGAGGGTGTTTCAGTGACTTGACAGTCAGCCCGATAATCACGTGAAGCGGCGTTGGATCCGGCTTTGGCGGGCGCTTGCTGTTTCAGCGATGTAACAGCTCAAGCCTGGAGTAGCCGGGAAACGGCCGCGAATACTTGCTCGCGACGTTGTGCCCAATCACCTTCGATCCTGACGAAAGTTTGCCGGTGGCGAACCAGCCAGCCTTCGATGGCTTCGAAAAAAGCCACGCGTTCGGCTAGCCCTGGCTGACAACGCAAGCCGTCACCGACCCATTCGACCTGCTCGGGACTGAGCAGCAGATGCAAGTCGTAATGACGCGCCAGCAAGGCCGGTTCGAGCCAACTCGGGCAGTCGCCGAACAAGGTCTGGCTCCAGAGGATATTGCTCAGCAGGTGAGTGTCGAGAATCAGCAGCGCCGGCTGCCGGGCGCGGGCCGCGTCTTCCCGGGCCAGTTGCCCGGTGGCGATGTCGGTGATGTCAGCCAGGCAGGTGTCGCGCTGCGTCTGCTCCATGAAGTCGCGCACGTACTCATCCACTCGCAAGCCGCCAAAGTGGGCCTGCAATTGCGCCGCCAGCCAGCTCTTGCCACTGGACTCCGGGCCGGTCAGCACCACCACTTTCATGCGCGCAGCGCCGGGTCGGCGCGCCATTCCCGCCAGCCTTGCACCGCCAGCAGGGTAAACAGGGCATAGAGCGCGGCGGTCAGGTACAGGCCTTTGTAGATAAACAGGCCCACGAAAATCACATCCAGGACGATCCACAAAGGCCAGCATTGCACGCGTTTCTGTGCCATCCACCATTGGGCAACCAGACTGAACCCGGTGAGCGCGGCGTCGAGCCAGGGTTGCGCGGCGTCGGTCCAATGGGCCATGGCCGCCCCCAGCGCCAGGCTGCCCGCCGCACCGATAGCCAGGCCGAGCGCCACCGACGAGCCTTCCAGGCGCGTCACCTGTCGCCCGTCATGGTGGTGTCCCGCACGGGTCCACTGCCACCAGCCATACAGTTGCAGGACGGCGTAGACGACCTGCAGCAACATGTCGGAATACAACTTCACGTCGAAGAAAATCCAGGTGTAAAGCAGCACCATGACCAGGCCGATCGGCCAGCACCAGGGGTTCTGCTTGACGGTCAGCCAGACAGCGATCACGCCGAGGGCTGCGGCAAACAGTTCAAGCCCGGACATGGCGGTTCCTTGGAGGCGTTGGGGAGGGCGGGGATTGTAAACGCTATGGGGCGCGGAGCTCCAATTTCAGTGCTGGACGCTATGGCGCTATTGCGAGCAGGCGCGCTCCCGCTGGGCCCTGTAGGAGCTGCCGAGCGAAGCGAGGCTGCGATCTTTTGACACTGAAACTCAAGCGCCTGGGAAAAGATCGCAGCCTCGCTTCGCTCGGCAGCTCCTACGCATCGAGGGCAAGCGCCCTCGCCACAGGGCTATGCTCTAGACCCGGAATTGCTTGAGCAAGCCGTTCAGCTGTTCGCTCAGGTCCTTCAGGCGCGCGCTGGCCAGGCTCGATTGCTCGGCAGCCACGGCGGTGCTGTGGGAGAGCCCGGCGGCCTGGGTGACGTTCTGGTTGATGTCTTCCACCACATGGGCCTGTTGCAAGGTGGCGCTGGCGATGGAGGCGTTCAGGCTGTTGAGGTTACGCAGGGCCTGGCCGATGGCATTGAGGCTGGCGCCCGCAAGTCCGGCCTGCTCGATCGTCAGTTGCGAAGCGCGGCTGCTGTCGCTGATGACCTTCACCGCCGCTTCGGAGTGGTTTTGCAGGCGCTCGATCATGGCCTGGATTTCGGCGGTGGATTTTTGCGTGCGCTGGGCCAGCAGGCGCACTTCATCGGCCACCACGGCAAAGCCGCGACCCTGTTCGCCAGCACGGGCGGCTTCGATCGCCGCGTTGAGCGCCAGCAGGTTGGTCTGCTCGGCGATGGAGCGGATCACTTCCAGCACGCTGCCAATCTGGGTGCTTTCACTGGCCAGGGTGCGGATCACCTCCACGGCCTGGTCGATGGTCTGGGACAGCCGGTCGATCTGTTGCAGGCTGCCGTCGATATTGACCTGGCCTTGCTGGGCCTGGGATTCGGCGTCGCGCATCTCGCTGGCCGCGTGTTCGGCGTTTTTCGCCACGTCCTGCACGCCATAAGTCACTTCGTTGATGGCGGTCGCCACCAGTTCCATTTGCTGCGATTGCTGTTGGCTGCGCTGCTGGGCCTGGGCGGCGTCGTTGCCCAGTTCGCTGGACGATTGCCCCAATGCGCTGGCCGAGACCTGCAACTGGCCGACGACCTGCCGCAGTTTCGCGGTGAACGCGTTGAAGTGCCGCGCCAATTGGGTGACTTCATCCTGGCCATGGGTATCGAGGGTTCGAGTCAAGTCGCTTTCGCCACTGGCGATGTTGGCCATGGCGTTTACGGTCTCCTGCAGAGGGCGGACGATGCTGCGTACGATCAGGGTCAACAGCAGGCCCATCAGCAACGTGATCACCAGGCCGACCAGCGAGGCCTTGATCAGTTGGGCCTGGAACTCGGCCTGGACGTCATCTATGTAGACGCCGGAACCGATGATCCAACCCCAGGGTTCGAACAGCTGGACGTAGGAGGTCTTGCCCACCGGCGCCTCGGCGCCCGGTTTCGGCCAGAGGTAATTGATCATGCCGGCGCCCTTGGCCTTGGCGATGGCGACCATTTCGTTGAACAGCGCATACCCGTTGGGGTCGCGGATGGCCGAGAGGTTCTGGCCTTCGAGCTTCGGGTTGGCCGGGTGCATGACCATGACCGGCGTCAGGTCGTTGATCCAGAAATAATCCGTCTGGTTGTAGCGCAGTCCGCGAACGGCGCTGAGGGCCTGCTTTTGCGCGGCCTCGCGGGTCAGGGTGCCCGCCGTTTCCAGGCCATGGTAGTAGGTGAGCACGCCGCTGGCGGTCTGCACCACGTGCTGGGTTTTCTGGACCTTGGCCTGATACAGATCGCTGTGGATCTGGTTGAGCATCAATGCGCCGAGCGTGAACAACATCACGACCGCCACGATCAGGATGAGCCACAAGCGTCGGCTGATCGATACACTGCGCAAGCTATTCATACGCTGTCACTCCGGTTTTTATTCTTGTCATATACGACGGCCGGCACTTTAACGCTCGGCGGCCCTGCTGAATTGACCTGGGTCATGACGCGGCAGCGTTATCAGGGCTTGTCTGATAGGATTTCGGCCCCGCAGCGCAAAACCTGAGTCGGTTCTGCTTTTTCATTGGTTTTTTTTGCAAGGTCGCGGTTATCGTGCAGCCGCTGCGTGCACCTGCATGACGTTTAAATAGTGATGAGGCCTGAACAGACAGGCCTTTTTGGGGGAAGAATGGATTTGTGGACGGCCTTTTCGGCATTGATTCTTGGCGTGGTTGAGGGGCTGACGGAGTTCCTGCCGATTTCCAGCACGGGGCACCAGATCGTCGTTGCCGACCTGCTCGAGTTCGGGGGCGAGCGCTCGATGGCCTTCAACATCATCATCCAGCTCGGCGCGATCCTCGCGGTGGTCTGGGAGTTTCGGCGCAAGATCTTCGATGTGGTGCTGGGCCTGCCGACGCAACCCGGTGCCCGTCGGTTTACCGCCAACCTGCTGATTGCCTTCTTTCCGGCGGTGATCTTGGGCGTGCTGCTCGCCGACTGGATCCACCATTACTTGTTCAACCCGATTACCGTCGCGACCGCGCTGGTGCTGGGTGGGTTCGTGATGCTCTGGGCCGAGCGGCGCCAGCACCAGGTCCACGCCGAAACCGTGGATGACATGACGTGGAAGGACGCCCTGAAAGTCGGCCTGGCCCAGTGCATCGCGATGATTCCCGGCACCTCCCGCTCCGGGGCAACCATCATCGGCGGCCTGTTGTTCGGCTTGTCGCGCAAGACCGCCACCGAGTTCTCGTTCTTCCTGGCGATGCCGACCATGGTCGGTGCGGCGGTCTACTCGGGCTACAAATACCGCGAACTGTTCGTCCCGGCGGATTTCCCGGTGTTTGCCATCGGCTTCATCACCGCGTTCATCTTCGCCATGATCGCCGTCAAAGGGTTGTTGCGGTTTATCGCCAGCCACAGCTATGCGGTGTTTGCCTGGTATCGGATCGCGTTTGGCCTGTTGATCCTGGCGACCTGGCAATTTGGCTGGGTGGACTGGTCAGCGGCCAAGCCATGACCGAATCGGCCAGGCGCGCCGCGCATAAAACCGGCGGGACCGTGCAGAACCTGCGGCTCAAGCTGATGGTGTTCGCGCTGCTGTGCGCGTTGCCGCTGCTGGGTTCGCTGCTGCTGGGGCTGCAAGGCGAGTCCTGGGTGCCGATGGTCGCCTATGGCAGCGTCAGCCTGGTGGCATTCCTGCTCTACTGGAGCGACAAGCGCAAGGCGCGGGCGGACGCCTGGCGCACGCCGGAAAATGTATTGCACGCCGTCGAACTGGCCGGCGGCTGGCCCGGCGCGTTGCTGGCGCAACAGGTGTTTCGCCACAAGACCCGCAAGGTGTCGTTCCAGGTGGTGTTCTGGTTCATCGTGCTGTTGCACCAGGGATTCTGGGTCGACCAGTTGTTTTTGGGCGGGCATCTGTTGGCGTTGTTCTGAAAACCACGCATCCCTTGTGGGAGCGAGCTTGCTCGCGATAGCGGTCTTCAATCCAATATTGATACTGGTTGGGCTGACCTCATCGCGAGCAAGCTCGCTCCCACAGGAATCCGCGATCAACCTGTGGGAGCGAGCCTGCTCGCGAATGATGCTTGCCCTACAGCAACAACCCAACCTGCGTACGCTTGGGCAGTCTGCTCACCACCAATTGATGGGAGCGCTGCAGCAAACCCCGCAGTTCGTCGTCGCCCAGTGGGTAGGGCACGTTCATGATGATCCACTGTGCCCGGGCCAGATAAGGTGCCGGGTGGATGCCTGGCCGGTCGCAATGACCGAGGAACAGGTCCTTGTCGACCTTGAACGCCAGCGAATCGCTGCGCAGGCCCTGCAGGGCGAACATCTTGTTTCCGGCGATGGAAAACACCCGCACGCCGCCCCATTTGTAATCCTCCCTGGCCCCTGGCAAGCCCAGGCAAAACTGTGCGACATCCTCTTCGCTCAAGCTCATATCGTTTTGTCTCCACATTGTTCGAACGCCGCCACCAGGTGATCGATCCAGGCGCGTACCGCCGGCAGCATACCGCGCCGGTGAGGATAGACCGCCTGCAACCAGCCATCGGGCGATGACCAGCCGGGCAGCAGCTCCACCAACCTGCCGTCCTGCAGTTCTTCTTCGCAATACATGCTGGGCAGCAACGTGAAACCCAGGCCGGCGAGGGCGCAGGCGCGGCGCACGATGAAATCGTCGATGCCCAGGCGCGCTTCCAGGGCCAGCTCGACATTTTGCCCGGTGCTGTCGAGCAGGCGCAGATGGACCAGCCGATCGGCCTCCAGCGCGCCCAACACCGGCAGTTGCCTCAGGTCGTCCGGGGTTTCGATCCGCCGTCCCTGGGTGAAGGCGGGGCTGGCGACCATCATCAGCCGGGCCTGGCGCAAGCGTCGCGTCATCAGCAACGGGTCTTCATCGCCAAGATCGCGCACGCGCAAGGCCACGTCGATGCCTTCGCCGATCAAATCCACCCGCCGGTTCAGCAGGGTCATCTCCAATTGCACTTGGGGATACTTGGCCAGGAAGGTTTCGATGATCGACGGCAAGAACTGATGCGCCAGCCCCACGGGGCTCGACACCCGCAACCGCCCGCGGGGTTCGCTGGACATGCTCGCCACTGCCTCGTCGGCCATTTCCGCTTCGAGCAACATCGCCTGGCAATGGCGCAGGTAGCGTTCGCCGACGGCGGTGAGCTTCAACTGGCGCGTCGTGCGTTGCAGCAGGCGGGCACCGAGGCGTTCCTCCAACTCGGCGATGCGCCGCGACAGCCGCGACTTCGGGATGCCGAGCAGGCGCCCGGCAGCCGCGAAGCCATCGGCTTCGACCACCTTGGCAAAGTAATACAGATCATTGAGGTCTTGCATGTCCGGGCTCGATTGTCCTGTCAGTGGAACGAACTATCGCATTATTGCTGACTTATCGGCCATTGGTTTCATCGATAGGATTGTCCTCAATTGATCGCCCAGCCGCGATCCTCACTTGGAGAGCACTCACATGAAACTGTTGCACATCGATTCGAGCATCCTCGGCGACAACTCGGCTTCGCGCCAATTGAGCCGTGAGCTTGTCCAAGCGTGGAAAGCCGCCGAGCCGGACATTACCGTCACCTACCGTGACCTGGCCGCCGACGCCATCAGCCACTTCTCCTCCCAGACTTTGGTTGCCGCCGGCACCAGCGCCGAGCTGCGTGACGCCGCCCTCAAGCACGAAGCCGAGCTCAGTGAATCGACCATGGCCGAGTTCCTCGCTGCAGACGCCGTGGTGATCGCAGCGCCGATGTACAACTTCAGCATCCCAACGCAGCTCAAGGCCTGGATCGACCGCATCGCCGTCGCGGGCAAGACGTTCCGCTACACCGAAGCCGGTCCCGAAGGCCTGTGTGGCGGTAAGAAGCTGCTGATCGTTTCCACCTCCGGCGGCTTGCATGCGGGCCAGCCAAGTGGCATCGGCCACGAGGAATACCTCAAGCTGGTCTTCGGTTTCCTCGGCATCACCGACATCGAATTTGTCCGCGCCGAGGGCCTGGCCTACGGTGATGACATGCGCGCCAAAGCCATGCATGAGGCCCAGTTGCAGATTGGCCAGCAGTTCGCCGCTGCGTAAGGCTTGCGTAAAAGCCCCAAGCATTACGGGCAACCTTCGCAAAACCCTGTATTCTCGTCGTCATTGGATGGCCGGGATGCAGGGTTTTCCTGCATTTGGCGCCGGTTCCTGGCGCAGGTTATGCACGGCCAATGTGCGAGCAGCGGGGCCTTCCCGCGCGCTGGTGAAGGTGGAAGATTCAAATGAAACGTCTTGGTGCAGCGTTGCTGCTTTGTCTGGCTACCAGTCTCGGTTCGGTGCACGCCGCGCCGGCACCGCATCCGCATTGGAGCGCCGGCTTTCATGAGCTGAGCTTCCTCGATCCGCTGGATCAACAGCCGATGCACGCCATCGCGTTTTACCCCTCGACTGCCCGGGAGCAATCCAGCTCGCTGGGGGGCTATCAGATCGATGCCGCGCCGGAGGCCCAGATCGCCATCGGGCGGTTTCCGCTGTTGATGCTGTCCCACGGCAACACGGGCACGCCGCTGGCCCTGCATGACCTGGCCACGTCGCTGGCTCGCAAGGGGTTCGTCGTGGTGGCGGTGATTCATCCCGGCGACAACGCCCAGGATCACAGCCGGCTCGGTACCTTGAGCAACCTGTGGTCGACCGATCCAGATTTCCGAGGCGATCACCGCGACATTGAATGACCCGATGCTTTCTCCCTTCGTGAATGCCGGGCAAGTCGGCGTCATTGGTTATTCGGCGGGTGGCGAAACCGCCTTGATCCTGTCCGGCGCCACGCCAGACCTCAATCGCCTGCGCCGCTACTGCCAGGAGCGACCGGACGACCGCGACGCGTGCAATACCCAAGGTGAACTGGTTGCCGATCGCGATGACCTGGCCCCGGTGGCGGATCCCCGGGTTCGGGCATTACTGCTGATGGCGCCACTGAGCTTGAAGTTCGGGCGTCACACCCTGGCCGACGTCCATGTGCCTGTGCTGTTGTATAGCGGTGACGGTGACAAGCTGGTGGCATTTGACAAGAACGCCGCCGCGCTGGCCCGCAAGCTCCCCACGGCGCCGGATTTCAAGACCTTGGCCGGGGCAGGGCACTTCGTGTTCCTGGCGCCCTGCACCGACGAGCAGATCGCGGCGATGCCGGCGCTGTGCACCGATGCCGACGGCGTCGACCGCAAGGACATCCATCGGACCATGATCACCGAAGCCACTCGCTTCTTCAGCGACGCCCTCGGCAAGCCGACGCGGGCCGGCTTGAGGACGGCAGATCAATAATCGGTTTTTTCGGCCCGACGCCTCAGCAGCAGGGCCAGTCCCAGGCCGACGACCGAAAGCAGCGCGGCAAAAAAGAAAATCGCGGGGTACCCCAGGTTCGACGCCACCGCGCCCATCAGTGGCCCGGCAATCGCCAATGCCAAGTCGAAAAATACCGCGTAGGCGCTCAATCCGGCGCCCCGGCTGCTGTTGGGCACCTGTTTGATGGCCTCCACCCCCAGCGCCGGGTAGACCAGCGACAGCCCGAAACCCGCCAGCCCCGCGCCGATCAAGGCGAACGCGGTGGACGGCGCCAGCCACAGCAACACCAAGCCCAGGGTTTCGATGCTCATGCAGACAATCGCCGAGCTGAAACCGCCGAAGCGGGCGATGCTGGAAATGAACAACAGCCGCGACAGGATGAAGCAAATGCCGAAGACCGTCAGGCACCACGCCGCGCCGGTCCAGCCGCGGCTGACATAGAACAGCGTAATGAAGGTGGTGAGCGTGCCGTAGCCGATCGAGGCCAGGCACAGGCTCGCGCCAAACGGTGAAATGCGCCCGAACACGGCCCAGAACGGCAGGCGCTCGCCGCGCACGACCGGCACCGAGGGTTTGTTGCGAATCAGCAGCAGCGCCATGCCGGCCAACAGTGACAAGGCGATGCCCAGGCTGGCGAAGCCGAGGCTGCCGACCATCACCACCCCCAGCGGCGCACCGATGGCGATGGCCCCGTAGGAAGCGATGCCGTTCCAGGAAATCGACCGGGCCGTGTGCTCCACGCCGACCTGGCCCATGCACCAACTGATCGTCCCGACGCCGATCAGGCCCTGCGCCACCCCCAGCAATAGACGACCGGCGATCAGGATCAACAGGCTTGGCAGTGCGAAGTCCTGCAGCAGTGTCGAGATCAATGTCAGCACGCCGCTGAGCAGAATCCCCAGCAAGCCATAAACGATGGCCCGCTTGGTGCCGACGCTGTCCGACAACCGCCCGGCCATGGGCCGGCTGAGCAGGGTGGCGAGGTACTGGGAACCGATGGTCAGCCCGGCGATGACCGCACTGAAACCCAATTGCTCATGGACATACCCGGGCAACACCGCAATCGGCAGGCCGATGCAGAGGAAGGCAATGAAGGTGTAGAAAACGATGGAGACGATCTGCAAGGTGATCGACAAGGAACTGGGAGCGGGCTGGGCTGTTGGCATGGGACTCGTTCGCGGGCAGCGGCAGGAGTGCTTCATCATGGCGTGTGACGGGAAGAAAAGGAAGCTGGCTAACGGTTGTAGAGCGGGATGACTGTGCCGACGCCATCGCGAGCAAGCTCGCTCCCACAGGGTTTGGGTGTACTTGAGTCCTGGGGCAGGCCCAAGTCCCGTGTGGGAGCGAGCTTGCTCGCGATGGCGGTGGGTCAGGCAATGGGATGCTGGTAGGAGTGGCTATTTCGTGAGCAAGCTCGCTCCCACAGTGTTTGGGTGTACTTGAGTCCTGGGGCAGGCCCAAGTCCCGTGTGGGAGCGAGCTTGCTCGCGATGGCGGTGGGTCAGGCAATGGGATGCTGGTAGGAGTGGCCATTTCGTGAGCAGGCTCGCCCCCACAGGGTTTTGTTGAAACGAAAAAGCCCCGTCACAGGGACAGGGCTTTTCACTTGCAGCTCGAAGCTTACAACTCGCGGCTGCTCTTAGAACATCACGCCCTGGCTGCGCAGGTAGTCATCATAGGTGCCGCTGAAGTCGACCACGCCGTCGGCGCTCAGTTCGATGATGCGGGTCGCCAGGGACGACACGAACTCGCGGTCGTGGCTGACGAAGATCAGCGTGCCCGGGTAGTTCTCCAGCGCCAGGTTCAGCGCTTCGATGGATTCCATGTCCAAGTGGTTGGTCGGTTCGTCCATCACCAGCACGTTCGGCTTTTGCAGGATCAGCTTGCCGAACAGCATGCGGCCCTGTTCACCACCGGAGATGACCTTGACCGACTTGAGGATCTCGTCGTTGGAAAACAGCATGCGGCCCAAGGTGCCCCGGATGATCTGTTCGCCCTGGGTCCACTGGCCCATCCAGTCGAACAGGCTGACGTCGTCTTCGAAGTCATGGGCGTGGTCCTGGGCGTAGTAGCCCAGCTCCGCGCTTTCGGTCCACTTGACCGAACCGGCGTCCGGCGTCAGCTCGCCCATCAGGGTGCGCAGCAGGGTGGTCTTGCCGATGCCGTTCGGGCCGATGATCGCCACGCGCTCGCCGGCTTCGACGGTGAAGCTGAAGTTCTTGAACAGGGTCTTGCCGTCGAAGCCCTTGGACATGCGCTCGATGGTCACGGCCTGGCGGTGCAGCTTCTTGGTCTGTTCGAAGCGGATGAACGGGCTGACGCGGCTCGATGGCTTGACCTCGGCCAGCTGGATCTTGTCGATCTGCTTGGCGCGGGAGGTGGCCTGCTTGGCTTTCGAGGCGTTGGCCGAGAAGCGGCTGACGAACGTCTGCAGTTCGGCGATCTGGGCTTTCTTCTTGGCGTTGTCCGACAGCAGTTGCTCGCGGGACTGGGTGGCCGCGATCATGTACTCGTCGTAGTTGCCCGGGAACAGGCGCAGCTCGCCATAGTCCAGGTCGGCCATGTGGGTGCAGACGCTGTTCAGGAAGTGCCGGTCGTGGGAAATGATGATCATGGTGCTGTTACGCGCCGTGAGGATGTTTTCCAGCCAACGGATGGTGTTGATGTCCAGGTGGTTGGTCGGTTCGTCGAGCAACAGCACTTCCGGATCGGAGAACAAGGCCTGGGCGAGCAACACACGCAGCTTCCAGCCTGGGGCGACTTCGGTCATCGGACCGAAATGTTGTTCCAGGGGAATGCCCAGGCCCAGCAGCAGCTCACCGGCGCGGGATTCGGCGGTATAGCCGTCCATCTCGGCGAACTCGGTTTCCAGCTCGGCCACGGCCATGCCGTCTTCTTCGGTCATTTCCGGCAGCGAGTAGATACGGTCGCGCTCGGCCTTGACCTTCCACAGCTCTTCATGGCCCATGATCACGGTGTCGATCACGGTGAATTGCTCGTAGGCGAACTGGTCCTGGCGCAGTTTACCCAGGCGTACGTTCGGCTCCAGCATCACCTGGCCACCGGACGGCTCGAGGTCACCGCCGAGGATTTTCATGAAGGTCGACTTGCCGCAACCGTTGGCGCCAATCAGGCCGTAGCGGTTGCCCGCGCCAAACTTGACAGAGACGTTTTCGAACAGTGGCTTGGCGCCAAACTGCATCGTGATGTTAGCTGTAGAGATCAAAGGTTTATCCTGCGGAACATTCAGAGTAGCTAAGGGTGCGGCAGTACCTGTTCAGTACCTGTTTGCGCCGATCCGCACCGCGCTAGAGGCTTCGCGGTCGCAAGCGCAAGGGTCCATCCGGCATAAGAGGACAGCAGCATACGGAGCGCCTGGCCCGAGTGCATATGCGCCGAAGTCGGGATTCCCGGCATCGGCCAAAGGGGGCGCGTGATATTTGGCGGCGATTGTACTGATCTGGGCGCGTTAACGATAGGGTGTTGCCCTGGCTAGACAGTTTTTCACAACTGAGGGATAACTTCAGGTTACAAACTGTGGCTAAAATGCCATCTCACTCGACGCCTCTCCCTTGCCGCTTGGCTGGCCTGGAGAAGCAGCCTCTTTACTTCTGGACCTAACCGATTCCGTGAAGCTCATCATCGTTGCGATCTATCTCCTCTCCATCGGCTATGTGCACCTGCGCGGACGCGTGCGGCACAAGCTCGGCCGTCAACTGAGTGACCACTCATCCTTTCTCGCGCCGATCAATTGCCTGCTGTACCTGTGTTCCAAATGGCCGAACAAGCCGTTTTTGAATCCCGCGCAATTCCCGGACTTGAGCCCGCTGCAGGCGCATTGGGAAGAAATCCGCGCCGAAGGCCAGAGCCTGCTGCAGGCGGGGGCGATCAAGCGTTCCGACCAATATGACGACGTGGGCTTCAACTCGTTCTTCAAGACTGGCTGGAAGCGTTTCTACCTCAAGTGGTACGGCGACAGCCATCCGTCGGCCATGAAGCTGTGCCCGCGCACGACCGAACTGGTGCAAGGCATCGGATCGATCAAGGCGGCGATGTTCGCCGAATTGCCGTCCGGCTCGAAACTGGTGCGCCATCGCGATCCGTATGCCGGGTCCTATCGCTACCACCTCGGCCTGCAAACGCCCAACGATGCCGGGTGCTACATCAATGTCGATGGCGAGACCTATCACTGGCGTGATGGCGAAGCGGTGGTGTTCGACGAGACGTTCATTCACTACGCCGAAAACACCACGCCGCAGAACCGCATCATCCTGTTCTGCGACGTGGAGCGGCCGATGAAATACCGTTGGGCCACGGCGTTCAACCGCTGGTTCAGCCGCACCGTCATGGCCGCCGCCGGCGCGCCGAATGATGCGGGTGACAAGACCGGCGGCCTGAACCGGGCGTTTTCCCGGCTGTACAAGATTCGCCTGCAAGGCAAGGCGCTGAAGAAACGCAATCGCAAGCTGTATTACTTGCAGAAGTGGGCGTTCTTTGGCGCGCTGCTGGCGATTTTCGTCTGGATCTGACGGGGTCAGGGCTTTTCAGCCTCCAGCTGGTCCCACATCCTGGCGGTGATCCGCTGGCGATGGCTATAGCCTTCCCACGGATCGGCGCCCAGGCCCTTGGCCCGTTCCAGCGCAGTCTGGATATCCCACTGCTGGGCATTGCGCAGGTCTGCGAGTTCATCCCGGGCGATCGGCACCGACACCGGTAGCCCGGGCCTTGCGCGCACCGAATACGCGGCCACCGTACTGGCGCCGCGGGCGTTGCGCAGGTAGTCGACGAACACCTTGCCCACACGGTTTTTCGGTCCCATGGTCGCGGTGATCCGCTGTGGCATCTGCCGGGTCAGGAATTGCGATATGGCCTTGGCGAAGGCCTTGGTGGTGTCCCATCCCTCGCTGCGGGCCAGTGGCACGATGATGTGCATGCCTTTGCCACCGCTGGTCTTGAGAAATCCTTGCAAACCCAGCTCGTCGAGGACCGACAAGGCCATGCGCGTCGCCTCCAGCATGGCGCTCCAGGGCAGTGACGGGTCCGGGTCCAGGTCCAGGACAAACAGATCGGGCGCTTCGATCCGGTCATGGGTCGCCGTCCAGGTGTGCAACTCCACCGCGCCCATCTGCGCTGCGCCGACCAGGGCATGGATACTGTCAATTTCCATCAGCGGTGCGTGGCCAGGGTCCAGTCGTGGATCCAGCTGTTTGATATGGGGGATTTCCAGGCGATCGGCATGCTTCTGGAAAAACAGCTCCTCGCCGATGCCCTCCGGTGCCCGCACCAGCGCAACGGGCCGCAACTTGAGGTGCGGCAGGATCCACGGAGCGATCTCCAGGTAATATTGCGCCAGCTCGGCTTTTTGCACGCCACTGACGCTGTCGATGACGCGGTCGGGGTGGGTGATGACCACGCCGTCGACTTTGGCGGTGTCGCCCTTCGTGCGGCGCTTGGGTTTGGGCGCCGCAGCTTTTATCGGCATGGGTTGCTCGCGGACCACGCGGTTGGCCTGGCTGTCACCCGGCAGAGCGAGGAACACGGCCTGGCGTATCAGGCCGTCGCCGGCCCACTCGGCGAATTCGACCTCGCACACCTGCTTCGGCTCGACCCAGTGCACACCGCGCCCCTGTGCGCCTTTGAGCGGCTGGTCCAGTGGTGAGGTCTCGCGTTCCTGGGCACACAGTTGTTCATGCAATTGCTTGAGCTGGGACTGGCTGAAACCCGTGCCAACCCGGCCGGCATACACCAGCCCCGACGGCCCGTTGACCGCCAGCAATAGCGCACCGAAACCGTTGCGCTTGCCTTGCGGACGTGTGAACCCGACGATGACGAAGCATTGGCGCAGCCGACACTTGAGCTTGACCCAGTCAGGGTTGCGTCCCGAGACATACGGGCTGCCCAGGCGTTTGCCGACCACGCTGTCGAGCGAGAGGGCTGAAGCGCTTTCGAAGATGTCGTGTTGGCTGGCGGAAAATGCCTCGGAAAACCGCAGGCGCTTGCTGGCGTTGTTCTTCAAGGCATTCTTCAGCGCGGCGCGGCGTTCTTCCACGGGCTGCTGGCGCAGGTCGACGCCGTTGAGGAACGGCGCGTCGAAAAGGAAATAGACCATGTCGACGCTACGACCGATCTCGAAGGCCTGGCGAAGGGCGGGGAAGTCGGAATGACCGGTGTCGTCGAGCAGGACCAGTTCGCCGTCGAGCCAACTGTCGCCCAGGTCCAGCTGCGCCAGGGCCTCGGCATGCAGCTTGAGGCGGTCGGTCCAGTCAGTGTGGTGGCGGTTGAACAGCCGGACCTCAGCATTTTCGATGCGCGCCAGAACCCGATAACCGTGAAATTGCACTTCATAGCGCCATTCCCCGGCGGGCGGTTGTTCCACCGGCGTGGCCAGCTGCGGTGACAGGCGCTCCGGGAGCTGGCCCGTGGCAGCCTGCTTATCCCGCCGGGCGCGGCTGCGAGTCGGTGTGGCGTCCGCTTCCACGGCGGACAGACGGGCAGATTCACTCTCGGCCTTGGCCATGACAGATTCCCTTGTGTGACAGGCGCCCGGGGTTCAGCCCCGGGAGGCCTTGGTGGCTTTTTTAGCTGGAGCGGATTTGCGTGTTTTCGTCGATTTTGCCGCGGGTTTTTCGGCCGACTTGTCAGGCGCCTTGCCTTTGCCCCCGAGGCTGCGCTTGAGCAGCTCGGTAAGGTCGATGACGTCGGCGGTCTTGCGTTGTTCTTCGCCGGGGTCGGTTTCCACCGCTTCGAGCCGGCCTTCGGTGGCCTTTTTCTCCACCAGTTCCATGATCTTGTCCTGGAAACTGTCGCGATACGCCTGCGGCTCCCAGTCGCCACTCATGTCTTCCACCAGGCGCTTGGCCATGTCCAGCTCGCCCTTGGCCAGCGTCGGGCTGGTCACCTCGTCGCCCAGCTCCAGGACGTCGAGTTCGCGCACTTCTGCTGGCCAGCGCAGCATCACCAGCACCAGGGCCGATTCCAGGGGCATGAGCGCCGCCAGGTGCTGGCGGGTGTGCAAGACCACATTCGCCAGGGCGACCTTGTTGGTCTTGAGCAGGGTTTCGCGCAGCAGCGCATAGACCTTGCCGCCGCGCTTGTCAGGCGCCAGGAAGTAAGGCTTGTCGATGTTCTGCAGGGGGATTTTCTCGCTGTCGACGAAAGAGAAGATATCGATGGTCTGGGTGGACTTGGGGTGGGCGGCGCGAATTTCCTCCTCGCTGATCAATACATACTGACCTTTCTGGTATTCGACGCCCTTGACGATGTCGTCCTTGGTCACTTCCTTGCCCGTGGTCTTGTTGACGCGCTTATAGCCCACCGGGTCCATGGTGCGTTTGTCCAACCAGTCGAAATCCACACCTTGGGAGGCCGTGGCCGACACCAGCGCCACGGGAATGTGGACCAGCCCGAAACTGATTGCGCCTTTCCAGATTGCCCGTGCCATGGTGCAGATTTCCTTACCGGTGAATGGTCTCTCTGGTGACACTGGGAGATTTGGAAAAGTTTCCATCCGGCGCCGGTTGGCTGCGGTTGGCGCCCGGGTCTGTGCAAAACCGGAGACGCTTCGTTACATCTTCGCCCGGACATTTCGCCTGACAACAGCGAACCTGCGGCGTAGCGTGCTTTCGATATATCGGTGCCGTATCCGTGAATCCGGGAGGTGTCCCATGAACAGGCTGATATTCGCCGTCGCAGGTTTTTTGATGAGTGCTGCCGCCCAGGCAAGTGCGCCTGGCCACGGTCCCGGGCTCCTGGCGCAGAATCTGCCGGGCAACAACAATCCCTACAACAGTCCGATTCGCCGGGCCAATCCCAACAGCATGCAAGGCACCCAGCCCAACGTGCCGACGCTACGTGACAACCCGACCGTGCCCGTTCCTCGGCCACCCACCTTGGAAAATGGCGGCATCGGCAATGGCTATCCGCGCTCCGGCCCGCCACCGGGCTCGCCGCGCCCCACGCTCGAATCACCGACGCCGCCCAGGAACCCGAACAATGGCAATCGCTGAGGCGTCGTCTGATCTACCCATCACCACAGAAGGAAGTGTGCATGTTGCGTAAAACACTGATGACCACCCTTTGTGCAGGCGCTGTGTTGGCTTTCGCCACACCGGCTTCGGCCGCGCAGGTCCAGGCATTCAAGAGTGAGGAAGGCACCGTCGAGGTCACCACCGTTGTCAGGGGGCTGGAGCATCCCTGGTCGGTTGCATTCCTGCCGGAGCAACAGGGCATGCTGGTAACGGAGCGCCCCGGCAACCTGCGTTGGGTTAGCGTCGAAGGTAAGTTGTCCGCGCCGTTGAGCGGCGTTCCCGAGGTCTGGGCCAAGGGGCAGGGCGGCTTGCTGGACGTGGTGCTGTCGCCGGACTTCAAGCAGGACCGCACGGTGTATTTGTCCTATGCCGAGGCGGGTGAGGACGGCAAGGCCGGCACTGCCGTGGGCCGGGGGCAGTTATCCAAGGACCTGAAGCGGTTGGACAACTTCGACGTGATCTTCCGCCAGCAGCCCAAGCTTTCGACGGGCAACCACTTCGGTTCCCGCCTGGTATTCGACCGCGACGGCTACCTCTTCATCACCCTGGGGGAAAACAACGATCGGCCGACCGCCCAGGACCTGGACAAGCTGCAGGGCAAGGTCGCGCGGATCTACCCCGACGGCAAGGTGCCGGACGACAACCCCTTTGTCGGCCAGAAAAACGTCCGCCCGGAGATCTGGTCGTACGGCTTGCGCAACCCTCAGGGCGCGGCGCTCAACCCATGGAACGGAACGCTCTGGGAAAACGAGCATGGGCCCAAGGGGGGCGACGAGTTGAACATCATCGAACGCGGCAAGAACTATGGCTGGCCGCTGGCGACCCACGGCGACAACTATTCCGGCGCGCCGATTCCCGAGGCCCAGGGCAAGACCGTCGAAGGCACCGTCGGGCCGCACCATGTCTGGCAGGTGTCGCCAGGGCTCAGCGGCATGGCGTTCTACGACAGTGATCGATTCAAGCCTTGGCAACGCAATGCGTTTATCGGTGCATTGGTGTCCCAGGACCTGATTCGGCTGGAGTTCGATGGCGACAAGGTCGCCCATCAAGAGCGCCTGCTGGGCGGGCTCAAGGAACGTATCCGCGATGTCCGGCAGGGACCGGATGGTTTCCTTTATGTGCTGACCGACGAGGACGACGGCGCGCTGTACAAGGTCGGGCTGAAATAACCACGATGCGGTGAAGCCCTCCGTGGCGAGGGAGCTTGCTCCCGCTGGGCTCTGTAGGAGCTCTGTAGGAGCTCTGTAGGAGCTGTGTAGGAGCTGCCGAGCAAAGCGAGGCTGCGATCTTTTGATCTTTTGATCTTTTGATCTTTTGATCTTTTGATCTTTTGATCTTTTGATTTTTCGCTTGAGATTCAAATGGCTGGTGAAAGATCGCAGCCTCGCTTTGCTCGGCAGCTCCACAGCCCAGCGGGAGCAAGCCAGCGGGAGCAAGCTCCCTCGCCACAAGGGCGCGGTTGCAGGAATTTCAATTGACTTGCCCGCCCCCTCCCGGCTAATTTCCAGCCATGACTTCCACCGTACTGCGCAGCCAGCCAAGCATTATTACCGCCATTCCTTATTTGGCGGGCTAGCTCACGACTGCACCCAACCCGCCCTCGAGGCGGGTTTTTTCTTTCTGTCTCCTGGGCTTGATTCGAACCAGGAGACCGCCATGACCCCCACCAGCGCCGAGCAAACCCTGCTGGAGCACTACGTCAAGAAGATACTTGCCGCTCCGGTCTATGAACTGGCGATCCCCACGCCGCTGCAAGCGGCCCCGGCGTTGTCCCAAGCCTTGGGCAACCGGATCCTGCTCAAGCGGGAAGACCTGCAGCCAACGTTTTCCTTCAAGATTCGCGGGGCCTACAACAAGCTGGTGCAACTGACGCCAGAACAACGTGCCCGGGGCGTTATCACCGCGTCGGCGGGCAATCATGCCCAGGGCGTAGCGCTGGCCGCACGGGAGTTGGGCATCTCGGCCAGCATCGTCATGCCCCGAACCACACCGCAACTGAAGGTATCGGGCGTGCGCAGTCGAGGCGCCGAAGCGTTGCTGCACGGTGAGAGTTTCCCGTTCGCCCTGGCGTTTGCGTTGGACCTGGCTCGGCAGACCGGGCGGGAATTCGTCTCGCCGTTTGACGATCCGGACGTCATCGCCGGCCAGGGAACCGTTGCGATGGAGATCCTGCGCCAGCATCCAGGCCAGTTGGACGCCGTTTTCGTACCGGTGGGCGGCGGCGGGCTGATCGCAGGAGTGGCGGCGTATATCAAATATCTGCGTCCGGAAATCCGCATCATCGGCGTCGAGTCCGAACATTCCGCCTGCCTGCAGGCCGCGCTGGCTGCCGGTGAGCGGGTGACGCTACCGAGCGTGGGCACCTTCGCCGACGGCGTGGCGGTGGCGCAGATCGGCGAACATGGCTTCGATATCTGTCGTTTCTGTGTCGATGAGGTCATGACGGTCAGCGATGACGAGCTCTGCGCGGCGATCAGGGACATCTATGACGACACCCGCTCGATCACCGAGCCATCAGGCGCGTTGGCGGTGGCGGGGATCAAGCAATACGTGGCGCAAAGCGCAGCGTCAGGCCAGACGCTGGTGGGTATCAACTCGGGCGCCAACATCAATTTCGACACGCTGCGCCACGTGGTGGAGCGTGCGGGCGCGGCGGTTTCTTGAGAATGTGCGGGGCATCATGATTTTTTTTGAAGCAGGCGACGAACGCACAGGTGTGCAATCGAAATAGTGGCTAGTCTGAGCAATCAGGCAGGTCGGGCCAGTTGCACTTTGCATGAACAAAACGCCGCTTGCGTGCAAATTGCATGACCGTCTCGCTTGATATTTTTCCTAAGTAATTGATTTGCAACAGTGTCGATGTATCGAGGTAAGGGCATATTTTTTGCGGGTTGATTCGAGAGTTCGAATAGCGAGCTTTAACAACACAACAACGCCAAGATGAACGAACGGCACGGCATTCGTAGTCCAGTCCGCAGGGAAGAATCGGACGAAAATTCCGCCGTCGTGAACATAAGTTGGCTGCCTCAACAGGAGAGAGTTGCCATGTTTTTATCTGCCCTCGAAATGCGAAACATCATTGAAAGCAGCTTGCTGCCCAAGCGCTCGCAATGCACGTTGTCCCCAGATCTTTCCATGACGATCAAGATTTACGACGATCACGAAACCGACCGCGTGGCGCTGACCAAAAGTGACATCGATGCCACCAAGCTGACAGGCTGCCGGGCGATCAACGATCTGATTGCCGAGCTGCGTACCGAGCTGGACCATGGCAATACCGGCGGCAACCACTTCCAGCAACAGCACCGGATGAGCGGCCGTTAATTACGTTCCTTCATGAACCTGACGCCGGGATCGATGCGTTCGAGCCCAGCGTCCGGTTTCGCTTGGCCTAGCTCAATTGTTCACGATAGGGCAGGTCGGGTCCGTTCCTGCCACAGGTCAGCGCCGCGGCGCGCATGGCAAACGCCAGCATGCTGTCGATCTGTTCCCGCCCCAGCGAATTCACCCCTTCCACTGAATCGAGTTGTTGCTCCGTGAGCCAGGCGATCAACGCCGCCTGGAAGGTATCCCCTGCGCCCACCGTATCAGCGATCGTCACAGGGCAGGCGGGGAGCGACCACACGCCATGCCGACGGCTGAAGGCCGTCGCGCCCTGGCCGCCACGGGTCAGGAACACCAACTGGCAACGATGCTCCAGCCAGCCACCGATCACCTCCTGCGGGTCCCGGTCGGGATACAGCAGGCCCAGGTCTTCGTCGCTGACTTTGATCAGGTCGGCATATCGCACCAATGTCGCGATCCGCGAGCGCCACAGCTCGATATCCGGTTGCGGGTTGAGCCGCACGTTCGGGTCCAGGCTGATCAGGCGCTTGCCGCTTTCACGTTTCACAAGCGCCAGCAGCGTGTCGGCCACCGGTTGCACCACCAGGGAAAACGAGCCGATGTGCAAGCCGCGCACCTCCGGATCCAGCTCCGGCAGATGTGCCAGGCTCAGTTGCCGGTCGGCGCAGCCTTCGCCACGAAAGCTGTAGTGCGGCGAACCATTGGCCCCGACCGCGACCATGGCCAAGGTCGTCGGCGCGTCGAAATCGTAGGCAAAACGGGTGTCGACGCCTTCATTGACCAGCACTTGCTGCAAGCGACGCCCCAGATAGTCCGTGGAAAGCCCGGTCAACAACGCCGACTGGACCCCCAGTCGACGCAGCCCCACCGCCACGTTGAACGGCGAGCCACCCGCGATCGCCGTGTAATTCACTTGCGAAGCCGGGGTTCCCGCTTCATTTGCACTGAAGAAATCAAACAGCGCTTCACCACACACCAAATACATAATTGCCTGCTCTCAAAGGGTTGCGACGTGTTGCCGGTAACGTTCGTAGGCGTGTTGCGACGCCGCGACATGCTCGGTGACGGGCCGGGTTTCGCTGGTCGGATCGAGCTTGACGCAGCGCTGGCACAACTCAGCCAGGGATTCTTGCGTATTGCTGTGGCACCACGCCGCCTGGATCGCGCCGCCGAGGGCGGCCGCCTCGCTCTGCTCGGTGCAGATGACGGTGGTGTCCATGATGTCGGCGACGATCTGGCGCCATACCGCGCTCTTCGAGCCACCGCCGATCAGGCGGATGCTCTCGGCCTTGAGCCCGTTGGCGCGGAGCAGGTCGAGGCCATAGCGCAGGCCGAACGTCGTGCCTTCGACCACCGCGCGGCACAGATTGGCCCGGGTCAGGTTGGTGGTCGTCAGGCCCAGGAAGCTGCCGGTGGCATGGGGCAGGGCGGGGACGCGCTCGCCGTTGAGGAACGGCAGCATGCAGACGCCCTCGGCGCCGATCGGTGCCTGGGTCACCAGGGAATTGAAACTGTCGATGTCCAATTCCAAGAGCTCGCGCACGGCCCCGGTGGCATTGGTCAGGTTCATGGTGCAGATCAGCGGTAGCCAGCCGCCGCTGGAGGAACAGAACGTTGCCACCGACGCCTGCGGGCTGACGGTGGGATCCGCTGCATAGGCATACACGGTGCCGGAGGAGCCGAGGCTCATGGTGATGACGCCGGGCTGGATGTTGCCGGTGCCGATGGCGCCCATCATGTTGTCACCGCCACCGCTGGAGACCACGGCGTCGGGGTTGAGGCCCAGGTGCGCGGCGATTTCGGGCCGGATCCTGCCGACGGGCTCGTGAGCCTCGATCAGTTCGGGCAGCGCCGATTGCAGCCGGCCGCCGGGGTCGATATGCCGTAGCAGTTCAAGGTCCCATTGGCGGGTGCGCACGTTGAAATAGCCGGTGCCCGAGGCGTCGCCGTATTCGCTGCAATGGCGGCCGGTGAGCCAGTAGTTGAGGTAGTCGTGGGGCAACAGGACGCTGGCGATACGGTCGAAAACTTGCGGATGCTGCTCTTGGGTCCACAGCAGTTTGGACACGGTGTAGCCGGGCGCGATGACCACGCCGAGGCGTTCCAGGGCGCCGCTTTCGCCGCCCAGATGCGCCAAGAGGCGGTCGTTTTCCGCCGTGGTCTCGGTGTCGCACCACAACTTGGCCGGGCGCAGCACCTGGCCTTGCTCGTCAAGCAGCACCAGGCCGTGCTGCTGGCCGGACACCCCAATGCCCAGGATCGCGTTTCCATCGACCCCCGCGGCGTTCAAGGCTTGATGAGTCGCCTGGGTGAATGCGTCGAGCCACTGTTGGGTGTCCTGCTCACGGCGACCGTTGGCACCGCTGATCATGCTGTGGCCAGCGGCGCCCTGGCCGAGTACCTCGCCGCTGACCGCATCGAGGATCAGCGCCTTGGTGCCTTGGGTGCCGCAGTCGATACCCAGGAACAGTTGTTGGTTTGCCATGGAAATCCTCGGGTCAAAAGAACAGTCAACACAGTACCTGCGGTTAACGGCTTACCTGTGGCGAGGGAGCTTGCTCCCGCTGGGCCTGTAGGAGCTGTCGAGCGAAGCGAGGCTGCGATCTTTCCCCAGTCACTTGAGTCTCAAGCGAAAGATCAAAATCAAAAGATCGCAGGCTCCGCCAGCTCCTACAGGGCCCAACGGGAGCAAGCTCCCTCGCCACAAAAGCGGATCGTATCTAGCCTTGGTCAGCCAGCACTCGCTCCAGCGTCCTCGTCACCCCATGCTCGCGCAAGCTGTTGCAGCACCACTCGAAGGCTGCCACGAATTCGGGTGAACGGGGAATCGCCGTGCCAAAAATTTCTTCCACGTCCAGCATCCGCTGGGTGACGAGCACATCGTCGGCCACCAGCGCCTGGCAGAACGCCGCCCGCGGGTCGGGGATCGGATAGGCCACGCCATTTTCATCCACGCCCTTGAGGTACACGGCCCAGGCCGCGACGACCAGTGCGGCACGGCGGGTCTCGCCACCGTCGGCAATCAGGCGATTGATCGTCGGTACGGTGAATTTCGGGAATTTCGACGAACCGTCCGAACAGACCCGTTCCAGCTGGTCGGCGATGGCCTGGTTCGAGAAGCGCTCCACCAGGGTGTCCTTGTATGCCGTCAGGTCGATGCCGGGCACGGGCGCCAGTTGCGGCGTGACATCCAGGTCCATGTAGGCGCGGATATAGCGCACGAACAGCGGGTCATTCATGGTTTCGTGGACGAAGCGATACCCCTTGAGAAAGCCCAGGTAGGTCAACGCCAGGTGGCTGCCGTTGAGCAGCTTGATCTTCATTTCCTCATAGGGCGACACGTCATCGGTGAACTGCACACCGACTTTCTCCCAGGCTGGGCGACCGCTGACGAATTTGTCTTCCAGTACCCACTGCACGAACGGTTCGCAGACCACCGGCCAAGCGTCATCGACGCCGTGTTCGTCATGCAATTGCAGACGATGGGCGCTGCTGGTCATCGGGGTGATGCGATCGACCATGGCGTTGGGAAAGCTCACGTTCTGGCCGATCCATTGCCCCAGCTCGGGGTCGCGCAACGCGGCAAAGGCGAGCAGTGCCTTGCGCGCGACGGCGCCGTTGTGGGGCAGGTTGTCGCAAGACATGAGGGTAAACGCCGGGATGCCCGCCGCGCGACGCTTGGCCAGGGCGGCGCAAAGAAAGCCGAACACGGTTTTCGGCTCGTCGGGGTGGCTCAGGTCGTGCTGGATCTGCGGCAGATGGGCCATGAACTCGCCGTTGCTGTCGTCGATGCAATAACCACCCTCGGTGATGGTCAGCGAGACGATGCGGATCTGCGGGTCGGCCAGTTTGTCGATCAGCGCCTGGGCGCCGTCTTCGGCCAGCAGCATGTCGGTGATGGCGCCGATCACGCGGACTTCGGTGTCGTCGGTGTCGCCCAATTCATACAAGGTGAACAGGTAGTCCTGGCCGGCCAGGTCATCCCGGGCGCGGCGGTCTTCGGCGCGCAGGCCTACGCCGCAGATTGCCCAGTCAAGGCCTTCGCCAGTGTTCATCAGCGCATCGGTGTAGTACGCCTGGTGGGCGCGGTGGAAACCGCCGACGCCGATGTGGGCGATGCCTTGGCGACGGTCGCCAAGGTTATAAGCGGGCAGGACGACCTCGGCGTTGAGGTTGTGCAGGTTCTGTCGGTTGAGTTTCATCGCAAAAAATCTCGGCAATCAGGCGGCAGCGCGCAGCGCGCGGGAAACCGCTACGCCCTCGGCATCGAATAAGTGGCAGTGTTCGGCGTCCAGGTGCAGGTCCAGTTGCTCGCCGAAACGGCTTGCCAGGTCGCCGCGCACGCGCATGGTCAAGGCTTCGCCGGACGCGGTGACGACGTGGCAGAAGGTGTCGCTGCCCAGGCGCTCGCTGACGTCGGCGGTGACGCGTAGCGTGCAGTCGCCTGGCTGCGCCAGGTTCAAGTGCTCCGGGCGGATGCCCAGGGTCACCGCGGCGCCAACGCTCAGGTTGGCGCCGCTCAGCGGCAGGCTGATGCGGGTCCCGGCGTCCAGGAGTACTTCACAACCCTGGCTGTCGAGCCCGGTGACCTTGCCCTTGAGAAAACCCATTTTCGGCGTGCCGAGGAACCCGGCAACGAACAGGTTGGCGGGTTGGTGGTACAGCTCCAGCGGCGAGCCCACTTGCTCGACGCGCCCGCCGTTGAGTACGACGACCTTGTCGGCCAGGGTCATGGCTTCGACCTGATCGTGGGTCACGTAGATCATCGTCGCCTGCAGTTCCTTGTGCAGGCGCGCCAGTTCCAGGCGCATCTGCACCCGCAGGGCGGCGTCGAGGTTGGACAACGGCTCGTCGAACAGGAAGATTTTCGGATTGCGCACGATGGCCCGGCCGATCGCCACGCGCTGGCGCTGGCCACCCGACAGTTGCTTGGGCTTGCGTTCGAGCATCGGCCCCAGTTCGAGGATGCGCGCCGCTTCGTTGACCTTCTTCTCGACCTCGGCCTTGGGCACGCCGGCCAGGTCGAGGGCGAAGGACATGTTCTTGCGCACGCTCATGTGCGGGTACAAGGCGTACGTCTGGAACACCATCGCCAAGTCGCGCTTGGCCGGGCTGACTTCGGTGATGTCGCGACCGTCCAGTTCGATGGTGCCATCGCTGACGTCTTCCAGGCCGGCGATCAGTCGCAGCAGGGTGGATTTGCCGCAGCCCGAAGGGCCGACGAAGACCACGAATTCGCGGTCATTCACTTCAAGGTCGATGCCCTTGATGATCGAGAAACCTTCGAAGCCTTTTTGCAGATTCTTGATTTTCAGGTTGGCCATGATGATGGGCCTCCACTTGTCATTTATTCAGTTGGCTCAGGAAGATCGCAGCCTCGCTGTGCCCGGCAGCTCCTACGGGGGACGTGTAGGCGCTGGCGAAGCCTGCGATCTGTTGGCGTTTCATTTCACCGCGCCGAAGGACAAGCCGCGCACCAGCTGTTTCTGGCTGATCCAGCCGAAAATCAGGATTGGCGCGCAGGCCAGGGTCGAGACGGCGGACAACTTGGCCCAGAACAAACCCTCGGGGCTGGAATACGAGGCGATCAACGCGGTCAGCGGCGCGGCCTTGGAGGAGGTGAGGTTCAACGACCAGAACGCCTCGTTCCAGCACAGGATCAGCGACAGCAGCACCGTGGAGGCCAGGCCGCCCTTGGCGATCGGCAGCAGCACGCGGACCATTTCCTGCCACAGGGTGGCACCGTCCAGGCGCGCGGCTTCGAGGATGTCGCGCGGGATGTCCTTGAAGTAGGTGTAAATCATCCAGACCACGATCGGCAGGTTGATCAGCGTGTAGATGATGATCAGCGCAATCCGGGTGTCCAACAGGCCAAACTGCTTGGCGAGCAAGTAGATCGGCATCAGCACGCCCACCGGTGGCAGCATCTTGGTGGAGAGCATCCACAACAGCGTGCCTTTGGTGCGCTGGGTTTCGTAGAACGCCATGGAATAGGCCGCCGGCACCGCGATCAGCAGGCAAAGGGCGGTGGCGCTGAAGGAAATCACCACCGAGTTCCAGGCGAAGCTGAAGTAGTTGCTGCGCTCGTTGATGTGCAGGTAGTTCTCCAGCGTCGGCGCGAAGATGAACTGCGGCGGCGTGGCGAAGGCGTCGATTTCGGTCTTGAAGCTGGTCAGCACCATCCAGAAGATCGGAAAGAAGATCACGATCGCGATGGCCCAGGCCAGCGTGCCCAACAGCAGGCTTTGCAGGCGACGGGATTGTTGAAGAGTCATGGCGACGGCCTCAATGCTTGTCGGTGAGGTTTTTGCCGATCATCCGGACCAGGATGATGGCGGCGATGTTGGCGATGACCACGGCAATCAGGCCACCGGCCGACGCCATGCCGACGTCGAACTGCACCAGCGCCTGGTTGTAGATCAAATAGGCGAGGTTGGTGGAGGCATAGCCGGGGCCGCCGTTGGTGGTGGTGAAGATTTCGGCGAACACCGACAGCAGGAAAATGGTCTCGATCATCACCACCACGGCAATCGGGCGGGCCAGGTGCGGCAGGGTCAGGTGCCAGAAAATCGCGATCGGGCCGGCACCGTCCAGGCGGGCGGCTTCTTTCTGTTCCTGGTCCAGCGACTGCATGGCGGTCATCAGGATCAGGATCGCGAAGGGCAGCCACTGCCACGACACGATGACAATGATCGACAGCAGTGGGTAATGGGCCAGCCAGTCCACCGGCTGTGCGCCGAACAGCTTCCACACCGAGGCGAGAATTCCCGACACCGGGTGGAAAATCAGGTTTTTCCAGATCAGCGCGCCGACGGTGGGCATGATGAAGAACGGCGAGATCAGCAGCACACGGACGATGCCGCGACCGAAGAACTCACTGGCTTCCAGCAGCGCGCTGATCAGTACGCCGAGGACGATGCTGATCAACAGCACGCTGCCCACCAGCAGCAATGTATTGGTGGCGCCGGGCATGAAACCCGAGTCGGTGAGGAAATAAGTGAAATTCTCCAGCCCGACGAATTCGTTTTCGCCGGGATAGAGGAGGTTGTAGCGGATCATCGAGAAATAGACGGTCATGCCCAGTGGCACGATCATCCACAGCAGCAACAAGGCCACCGAAGGGCTGACCAGGAACCAGCCGGGGTTGGCCAGGCGGATCTTGCGGGCTGGCGGCGGGGCGATCTCGATGGAAGCTTTGGCGGTTGTAGTTGAGCTATTCATGAGTGCTTTACTCTTGTTCGACGCATTCCCCGTGGCGAGGAAGACCTGTAGGAGCTGGCGCAGCCTGCGATCTTTTGATCTGGACTCAATGGGCAGCGCAAAGATCGCAGCCTCGCTTCGCTCGACAGCTCCTACAGGGTTCGGCGGGAGCAAGCTCCCTCGCCACCAATGGATGTTTGCAAGTCTTACTTGGGATACCCAGCGCGCTTCATCTCGCGTTCAGTGGTGGACTGCGCGGCGGTCAACGCCTGGTCCACGGTCTGCTGGCCGGTCAGCGCGCCCGAGAAGAACTTGCCCACCTGGGTACCGATGGCCTGGAACTCGGGGATGGTCACCAACTGGATGCCGATGTAGGGCACGGGCTTGAGGGTCGGGGCTTTCGGGTCGGCGACTTTCAACGATTCCAGCGTCACCTTGGCAAACGGCGCGGCCTTCATGTACTCGTCGCTGTAGGTCGAGGTACGGGTGCCCGGTGGGACGTTGGCGATGCCGTCGGTCTTGGCGACCAACTGACCGTACTCCTTGGACGTTGCCCAAGTGGTGAAGACCTTGGCCGCATCCTTGGCTTTGGAGCTGGTCGGAATCGCCAGGGACCAGGAGTACATCCACGAGGTGCCCTTGTCGGTTTTCTCGTGGGGCGCGAAGGTGAACCCGACGTGATCGGCCACCTTGCTCTGGGTCTTGTCGGTGACGAACGAACCGGCGACGCTGGCATCGACCCAGACCGCGCACTTGCCGCTGTTGAACAGCGCCAGGTTCTCGTTGAAACCGTTGCTGGACGCGCCCGGCGGGCCGGATTTCTTCATGTTGTCGACGTAGAAGTTCAGCGCATCCTTCCACTCGGGTCCATTGAACTGCGGCTGCCACTTCTCATCGAACCAGCGCGCACCAAAGCCGTTGGCGAGGGTGGTGATCAGCGCCATGTTCTCGCCCCAACCGGCCTTGCCCCGCAGGCACAGGCCGTATTGCTCCTTGGACTTGTCGGTGAGCTTTTCTGCGAACTCACCGATCTGGGTCCAGGTCGGGTGTTCGGGCATGGTCAGCCCGGCGTCCTTGAACAGGTCCGTGCGGTAGTAAGTAATCGAGCTTTCGGCGTAGAACGGCAGGGCGTACAGCGAGCCTTTGACCGACAAGCCATCGCGCACGGAAGGGAAGACGTCCTCCAGGTCGTAGGAAGCCGGCAGGTCTTTCATGGGTTCCAACCAGCCCTTGGCGCCCCAGAGTGCAGCTTCGTACATGCCAATGGTCAGCACGTCGAATTGCCCGCCCTGGGTGGCGATGTCGGTGGTCAGGCGCTGGCGCAGGACGTTTTCTTCGAGCACCACCCAGTTCAGCTTGATGTCCGGGTGCTCGGCCTCGAAGGTCTTCGAGAGCTTTTGCATGCGGATCATGTCGCTGTTGTTGACGGTGGCAATGGTCAGGGTTTGTGCGCCGAAACTGACGCTGCTGAGGGTCATGCAGGTGGAGACAAGCAGAGCTTTTACCGAAGGTTTCATCGCGCACTCCTTTTCCGCGCCCACGGGCTGCAGAAGGACAGTTATTGTTTTTGTGTCTTCCGGATGAGTGGAAGAATGTGCGCTGATTACAGCCCTCAATGAACGGTGTGACAAATCATCCGTCACACTTTTACTGATACTTTTTTGCACTGGAAAGGATTGGAATGTTGGGATTTGCTCTGGCTGGATTCCGTAGGAGCTGGCGCAGCCTGCGATCTTTTGATCTTTTGATCTTTCGTTCCCCATCCAATGGGCAGTGCAAAGATCGCAGCCTCGCTTCGCTCGGCAGCTCCTACAGGCTCAGCGGGACCGCTACCGGGCCGGTCAATCCTCAACCCTGGTTCTGCTCGGTCAACCGCTGCACCGCCAGCCGTCGGTAATGAGAAGGGGTCATGCCCTTGAGTTGCTGGAAGCGCCGGTTGAAGTTGGAAATATTGTTGAAACCCGATTCAAAGCACACGTCCGTCACCGGTTTGTCGCCATCGGCCAGCAGCTCGCAGGATTTGCTGATGCGCAGGCGATTGACGAATTCGATGAAGCAGCGCCCGGTGGCCTGCTTGAAAACCCGGCTGAAATAGGTGGGTTTCATGCCCAGGTGCTCGGCCACTTCCTCCAGGGGCAATTCGCGGGCGTAATGGGCGAAAATGTAGTCTACCGCGCGGTTGGTACGGTCAATGCTGTGCTCGTCCGCCGCTTGCGTGGAGGTGGCGCCTGAAAGCAATTGGTAGTCGTCGCAGCTCGCCAGCAATTCCATGAGGATGAAAAAATAACCCAGTCGGCTCATGCCCTGGGAATCGGCAATGCGTTGCATGAGTATCATCGCCTGGCGGACGGTGCGCTTGCAGCGGAACTCGATGCCGTATTGAGCCCGTTCCAGCAGCGGCGCCAGGGTCTTGAGTTCGGCAAACACCTGGTTGCCACTTTCGAACAGCTCGTCGGTGAAGTTCACCAGCATGTCGCGCTTGGGCACCACTTCATCCTCCTCCACCTGACTGATCCAGTTGTGGGGCAGGTTGGGGCCGGTGAGGAACAGCGACTGCGGGGAAAAGTTGCCGATATAGTCGCCGATGAAGACCTTGCCCGAACTCGCGACGATCAGGTGCAGCTCGTATTCCTTGTGGAAATGCCAGCGCACCAGCGGGCAGGGGAAACCATGCTGGCGGTAGATGATGGACAGGCCGTTATGATCGTCCATCAACTCGTAGGAAGGGTCGGTGACTCTGGCTGTGCGGGTCATGTGCCTGGCGCTTTTGTTGTTATCGCCGCTGGATAATGCCCCCTTCGCCGTCCGGGTTCCAGCCCTGGCGAACGAAGCCTGGTTCAGCTGTTGCGGTTCTTTTCCTCGATCCACTGGGCCATGTACTGGGTGCTCTTGTGCTGATGGTGGCGCAGCATGCTGCCGATGAAGTTGTCCCGGCGGCGTCGTGCCAGGTCGGCGCGGCAGGCATTGAGGCTGTCGATCAGCGCAGGGCCGTGGACCTGCCTGCGAAAACGCTCCGCCAGCAAGGCCAGCCCCGCCTGTTGGGCATGGGCCCAGCGGGCCGGATCGGTATACAACTGCACGGCGGCGTTGGCGATGTCCTCGGCGCTCTGTGCGATCTCACCGGGCCAGGGCATTGCGCCGTGCATGGCTTCGGCGCCGATGGGCGTGGTGACGCTGGGCGTGCCGCAGAGCATGGCTTCGATCAGCTTGCCCTTGATGCCGGCGCCGAAACGCAGTGGCGCCAGGCAGATACGCGCCGCGGACATGACCTGCAAGGCGTCCTCGGCCCAGTTCATGATATGAAAGCCTTGGGTCGGGTTGTGCAGCGCCGCCGCCTTGGGTGGCGTGTAGGCGCCGTAGAGATGCAGTTGGGCGCCGGGCAACCGTTGGCGAATCAACGGCCACACCGCGTTTTTCATCCAGAGCACGGCGTCCCAGTTCGGTGCGTGGCGGAAATTGCCGATGCTGAGGAAATGCGCCCGATCTTCGAAGGGCACGAACGGTTCGGTGGGCAGGTCCAGCATCAACGGACACCAGAGCAGCAACTCGCGGGGCACCTTGAAGTGTTCAACCAGCAGCTCGATCTCGAATTCAGACACCATCAGGTTCAAGTCGCAACGCAACAGGGCGGCGACCTCGCGCTTGGCCATGTCAGTGTCGGCCATCAGCTCGAACTCCTCGCGCAGGGCCGGGGCGAACAGGGCGCTGAAATCCTGGGAGGCCTCGTCGGCTTTCAAGCGATCCTTGAGGCGCTGGTGCCGGGCATGACGCAGGCTCTGCAAGTCCGAGGTTTCCAGCACCCGCAGGGCGTCGGGGCAGTGTTTTTCCACCCGCCAGCCAAACTGTTCTTCCATCATGAACTGATCGAACAGGACGATATCCGGCGCCAGTTCACTGATGAAGGCATCGAAACTGCTGTTATTGAGCTCGATCGGTACTTCTCGGATGCCCAGGCCGATCAGGTCGGCGCGGTTTTCACCGGGCTTGGCGGGGCTGCTGAAGGTGATCTCCCAGCCTTGCCCAAGGAAAGCGTCCAACAGTTGCATGACATGCCCACCCGCCGCCGATGAGCGTGGCTCGGGCCAGACATAGCCGATAACCAGGACTTTGGTGGTGGGATGAGGCATGGCGGGCAATCCTTGGAGCGTTTCAGGCGCAGTCGGCGCGCGGGGCGCCGATAGTGACCAAGAATGCGCCTGGGCTCAAGAAAGAATCCTTTTGACCTTGTCGCGCAATTGATCAATGGAGAACGGTTTGCCAATCACGTTCATGCCTTCCGGCACGTCGATGCTTTCGGCGTAGCCGCTGGCGAACAGGATAGGAAGTCCGGGGCGTACGCTGCGTGCTTCTTTTGCGAGTTCGCGACCGTCCATGATCGGCAGGCCGACGTCCGTCATCATCAGGGCGATGGGCTGTGTGTCGTCTCGCAAGAAATTGAGCGCCTGGTCACAGCCGTCCGCCTCCAACACCTTGTATTCCAATTCCTCCAGCACATCGACAATCAACATGCGCACGATGCTGTCGTCTTCGACTACCAGGATGGTGGGAGGGGTGACAGGGGCGGGGACGGACATAATAGATTTCTCGGAAGATGGAATCGGGAGGGCGTGGCAAAGAACCGGCCGTATGCATGAGTAAGTCGCGAGGCGGCACAAGTTCCCGAACTTGTACAAGAAAGGATCTATAGTACAAGAGCTGACAAGGATAGTCGCATCCTTGAGACCCAGGCGAACGGCCTGGGAATTTGCGTCCTGGACTTGTCGGAAGTGTGGATCCAACCCGTGTTTTTGGGCAAACTCCACGGTTTTCAACTCTCCACCAGGGTCATTTCCATGCCTCTTTCGTCTTCGGTCGACGAGCACAGTTTTCGCAAGCTCCTGAGTCGCAATATCAGCCTGCCCCTGGGCATGGGCGCCCTCAGCGCCGTGTTTTTCATTGCGTTGATCACGTATTTGCTGTCGGTGATCCAATGGGTCGGGCACACCGATCGGGTCCTCAACAACGTCAACGAAGCCATGAAGCTGAGCGTGGACCTGGAAACCGGCATGCGCGGCTACCTGTTGAGCGGCGACGAGCACTTCCTCGATCCGTACGAGGTGGCCAAGCCGCGCATCGCGGTGGCACTGGATACATTGTTGGAACTGACAGCCGACAACCCGGTGCAGACTGACCGTTTGCACAAGGTCCAGGCGCTCCAGGTGGAATGGGGTAACTACGCCCAGGGCATGATCGATCTGCAACGTAGCAGCGGTGATTACCGGGGGGCGGTGAAGGCCGGGCGCGGCAAGCGATTGACCGACGAGATACGCAAGACCTTCGAGGACGTCGTTGAAACCGAACAGCAACTGCGCGCCCAGCGCAACGAGCAAGTGCGCACCACGACGGTCTGGAGCATCTCGCTGTACTTGCTGTTTGTCGCGGCCATCAGTGGGCTGTTGGCCTATGTCGGTCGCCGGGACCTGTTGAACCTGTCGCGCAGCTATAGCGTGACGCTCAAAGTGCAGCAGGAGAGTGCCGCGCACCTGGAAAAACAAGCGTGGCTGCGCAACGGGCAGACCCAATTGGCCGAGCAGGTGCTGGGGCAACTGACCCTGAACCTGCTGGGCCGCAACATCCTGCAGTTCTGCGCGCACTATCTGGACACCGTGGTCGCGGCACTTTATGCGCGGGAAGAAAATGGCATCCTCCGGCGCGTTGCTACCTATGGCATGTCCCGGGAGGATGACGCGCAGCAACAGGTCATCATCGACGGAGAAGGCATCGTCGGGCAGGCCGTGCGGCAAGGCCGCGTCATTCGTCTTGATGATGTCCCGGGCGACTACCTGAAAGTCAGCTCCGGGCTCGGCAAGGGGCGACCCAACTGCGTGCTGGTGGTGCCGACCCGCGACGACGACCGGATCAACGGCGTCGTCGAGTTGGGTTTCCTGCGGCCCTTGACCGAGCGGGACATCGAGCTGCTGGAGCTGGTGGCCGGCAACATTGGCACGTCCATCGAAGCGGCTCGTTATCGCCAGCGCCTGCAAGAAGTGTTGGCCGAGACCCAGCAGTTGAACGAAGAGCTGCAAGTGCAGCAGGAAGAGCTCAAGACCGCGAACGAGGAATTGGAAGAGCAGTCGCGCATCCTCAAGGAATCCCAGGCGCACCTGGAAGCCCAGCAACAGGAGTTGGAACAGACCAACGAGCAGTTGGCCGAACAGCGCGACGCCATGGACCAGAAGAACAGCGAGCTGAACCTGGCCCAGATCCAGCTGCAGGAGCGCGCCGAAGAGCTGCAGCGTTCGAGCAAGTACAAATCCGAGTTCCTGGCCAACATGTCCCATGAACTGCGCACGCCGCTCAACAGCTCGTTGATCCTGTCCAAGTTGCTGGCGGAAAACCCGCACAAGAACCTCAGCGACGAGCAGGTCAAGTTCGCCGAGTCGATCTATTCCGCCGGCAATGACCTGCTGAATCTGATCAATGACATTCTCGATATCTCCAAGGTCGAGGCCGGAAAACTGGAAGTGCGCCCGGAAAACACCAGCGTTGCGCGCCTGGTGGAAGGGCTGCGCGAGCTGTTCACGCCGTTGGCGAGGGAGAAAGGCCTGGACTTCGACGTGCAGGTGCAGCCCGATGCGCCGGCGATGCTGTACACCGATCGCCAGCGCCTGGAACAGGTGCTCAAGAACCTGTTGTCGAATGCGGTGAAGTTCACCGAGCACGGCTCTGTCCGGCTCAACGTGGCGGGCCAGCCGGGTGGCGGCATCGCGTTCATGGTCCGCGACTCGGGAATTGGTATCGCCGCCGACCAGCAGCAGAGCATCTTCGAGGCGTTCCGCCAGGCAGACGGCACCACCAATCGCCGTTACGGCGGCACGGGGCTGGGGCTGTCGATTTCCCGGGACCTGGCGATGTTGTTGGGCGGTTCCATCTCGGTGACCAGTGCGCCGGGGCAGGGCAGTGAATTCACGCTGGCAATGCCTGGGCGCTACGTTGAACCCGGGGACAGCCCTGTCGCGCCGATGACGTTCAGCCCGCCGGCAGCGTCGTCGACACCGGTCCAGGCGCCTGCTCCCGCGCCGGCACCGTTGGTCGCTGAGGTGGAGGCGCCTGTCCCGCAATTCGCCGATGACCGCGAGAAGGCGCCTTTCGACAGCCGCTGCATCCTGGTCATCGAAGACGAGCCCAAGTTTGCCCGGATCCTGTTCGACCTGGCCCACGAGCTCGGCTACCAATGCCTGGTGGCCCACGGTGCCGACGAAGGGTTTGACCTGGCCTCACGGCTCAGCCCCGACGCGATCCTGCTGGACATGCGCCTGCCGGACCATTCCGGGCTGACGGTGCTGCAACGCCTCAAGGAACAGGCTGCCACCCGGCACATCCCGGTGCATGTCATTTCCGTCGAGGACCGCGTCGAAGCGGCAATGCACATGGGCGCCATCGGTTACGCGGTCAAGCCGACCACCCGCGAGGAGCTCAAGGACGTGTTCGCGCGCCTGGAGGCCAAGCTGACCCAGAAGGTCAAGCGGGTGCTGCTGGTGGAAGACGATGACCTGCAGCGCGACAGCATTACTCGCCTGATCGGCGACGAAGACATCGAGATCACCGCCGTCGGCCTGGCCCAGCAAGCCCTGGATCTGCTGCGCGACAACGTCTATGACTGCATGATCATCGACCTCAAGCTGCCGGACATGCTCGGTAACGATCTGCTCAAGCGCATGTCCAGCGAAGAGATCTGTTCGTTCCCGCCCGTGATCGTCTACACCGGGCGCAACCTGACGCGCGATGAAGAAGCCGAACTGCGCAAGTATTCGCGCTCGATCATCATCAAGGGCGCACGTTCGCCGGAGCGCCTGCTGGACGAAGTGACACTCTTTCTGCACAAAGTCGAATCCAGGCTGTCACATGAACGGCAGCGGATGCTTCAGACCGCCCGCAGCCGCGACAAGGTTTTCGAAGGTCGCAAGGTGCTGTTGGTGGACGACGATGTGCGCAACATCTTTGCCCTGACCAGCGCTCTGGAGGCGAAAGGGGCGATCGTGGTCATCGGCCGTAACGGCTACGAGGCGATCGAACGCCTGAATGAAGTCGAGGACATCGACCTGGTGCTGATGGACGTGATGATGCCCGAGATGGATGGTTTTGAAGCCACCACGCTGATCCGCAAGGACCCGCGCTGGCAGAAACTGCCCATCATCGCGGTGACGGCCAAGGCCATGAAAGATGACCAGGAGCGGTGCCTGGCGGCCGGCTCCAACGATTACCTGGCCAAGCCGATCGACCTGGATCGCCTGTTTTCACTGATTCGCGTGTGGTTGCCGAATATGGAAAGAATTTAGTGGAACGTAACACTGACATTGAACTTCGTCTGTTGATCGAAGCGATCTACCTGAAGTACAGCTACGACTTCCGAGATTACTCCGGCGCCTCCATCAAGCGCCGGGTCCTGCATGCGTTGAGCCAGTTCGATTGCAAGACCATCTCGGCGCTACAGGAGCGGGTGCTGCATGACCCGGGCGCGTTCATGCAGCTGCTGCAACTGCTGACGATCCCCGTCAGCGAGATGTTCCGCGACCCCTCACATTTCCTGGCGATCCGCGAGGAAGTGGTGCCGCTGCTCAAGACCTATCCCTCGATCAAGATCTGGATCGCCGGCTGCAGCACCGGGGAGGAGGTCTACTCCATGGCGATTCTGCTGCGCGAGGAGGGACTGCTGGAGCGCACGCTCATTTACGCAACGGACATCAATCCGCGGTCGTTGGAAAAGGCCAAGCAAGGCATTTTCTCCTTGGAAAACGTCAGGGCCTACACGCAAAACTATCAGCGGGCCGGAGGCCGGCAGTCATTTGCCGATTACTACACCGCCGCCTACGATTACGCCATGTTCGATAAAACCTTGTGCCAGAACGTGACGTTTGCCGACCACAGCCTGGCGACCGATAGCGTTTTCTCGGAAACACAGTTAATTTCCTGTCGTAACGTATTGATATATTTCAATAAAAAACTGCAAGATCGTGCCTTCGGCTTGTTCCACGAATCCCTCTGCCATCGTGGTTTCCTGGTGTTGGGCAGCAAGGAAACACTGGATTTTTCGGTGTTTGGCAAGCAATTCGAACCGTTGGTCAAACAGGAACGGATCTATCGCAAGTTATGAAATCAATGACGGACAGGTCCAGGCCCGCGATCGAGGCCATTGTCGTCGGCGCGTCTGCCGGCGGCGTCGAAGCGCTGCTGAAAGTGTTCAGCCGACTGCGCCCAGGGTTCAGCTTGCCGATCCTGGTGGTGTTGCATCTGCCCGACGAGCGCCATAGCCAACTGGCCCAAGTATTCCGTCATCGCCTCGCGGTACCGGTGGAGGAAGCCCGGGACAAACAGGACATCGTGCCCGGAACCTTATACGTTGCGACGCCCGGTTATCACCTGTCGATCGAGGCTGACCGTAGCCTGTCCTTGAGCCTGGAAGAACCGGTGCACCACTCTCGCCCCTCCATTGATGTGTTGTTCGAGTCGGCCGCCGATGTCTATGGCGGTCATTTGCTGGCAGTCGTGCTGACCGGTGCCAACAGCGATGGCGCACGGGGCCTGGCCAAGGTGAAGGCGCTGGGCGGCATCACGGTCGTCCAGGACCCGAAGGAGGCGCAGGTTCCTACCATGCCCGAAGCGGCACTTACCTTGCACGAGCCCGACCACATCCTCACTTTGCAGGGCATCGGCCAACTGCTGGCCGGCCTGGAATGAATCACATGCCAAGAGATATTCAAGCCAAACTGCTGATCGTCGATGATCTGCCTGAGAATCTGTTGGCCCTGGAAGCGTTGATCAAACGCGACGACCGTCAGGTCTATAAAGCGTTGTCGGCGGACGAAGCATTGTCCCTGCTTTTGCAACATGATTTTGCCTTGGCAATCATCGACGTGCAGATGCCGGGCATGAACGGTTTCGAATTGGCCGAGCTGATGCGCGGCACGGAAAAGACCCGCAGTATCCCGATCATCTTCGTCAGCGCCGCCGGCCGCGAGCGCAACTACGCCTTCACCGGCTATGAAAATGGCGCGGTGGATTTCCTGCACAAGCCGCTGGACAACCATGCGGTCAAAAGCAAGGTCAACGTATTCGTCGAGCTCTATCGCCAGCGCAAGGCGATGAAGGAACAGGTGATAGCCCTCGAGCAGAGCCGTCGGGAGCAGGAACAACTGCTTCAGCAACTGCAAGCCACTCGCAGCGAGCTTGAGCAGGCGGTGCGCATGCGTGACGACTTCATGTCGATCGTCGCCCATGAGGTGCGTACGCCGCTCAACGGGCTGATCCTGGAAACGCAGTTGCGCAAGATGCACCTGGCCCGGGACAACGCCGCGGCGTTCACCCTGGACAAGGTGAAGGCGATGGTCGAGCGTGACGAGCGCCAGATCAAGAGCCTGATCCGCTTGATCGAGGACATGCTGGACGTGTCGCGGATCCGCACCGGCAAGCTGTCGATCCGTCCGACTCGCTTCAACCTGACGGCGCTGGTGCAGAACCTGCTGCATAACTTCCAGCCGCAGATCGCCGCCGCCGAATGCACGGTGACCTGTACCGCCGAATCATCGGTGGAAGGGCATTGGGATGAGTTTCGCATCGAGCAGGTGGTTTCGAATCTTTTGACCAACGCGTTGCGCTATGGCAGCAAGAGTCCGATCGAGGTGCGGGTCTACCAGACGCCCGATCATGCCTGCGTCGAAGTCCAGGACCATGGCATCGGCATCAGCGAAGAGAACCAGGCGCGGATTTTCCAGCAATTCGAACGGGTGTCCTCCAAGGCTGCCGCTACGGGCCTGGGGCTGGGGCTGTTCATTTCCGAGCAGATCGTCACCGCCCACGGCGGTATCATCACGGTCAATAGTCGCCTCAACGAAGGGGCGTTATTCCGCGTTTGTCTGCCTTTTCAGAAAACTGGCGAACGGACGCAACCTCTGGGCGACCCCAAGGTCGTATCAGCAGCTATTGATCCAACAAAGGCTTCTCATGAGTGAAGATGCGCAAGACGTTGTACTGATCGTCGAGGATGACCCCTCGATCCTGATGGTGCTGTCGGCCTACTTGTCCGGCGAGGGTTATCGGGTGTTGCAAGCCGAAAACGGTGAGCAGGCGTTCGAGATCCTGGCGAGCAAGCCTCATCTGGACATGATGATCACTGACTTCCGCTTGCCCGGTGGCATTTCCGGGGTGCAGATTGCTGAGCCTGCGGTGAGGTTGCGTCCGGACTTGAAGGTTATTTTCATCAGTGGTTATGCGCAGGAAGTGCGTGAGACTGATAGTCCGATTACGCGCAAGGCGCCGATTTTGGATAAGCCGTTTGATTTGGATGTGTTGCAGGGGATTATGCAGGGGATGTTGTCTTAGTTCTTTTGGTGCGGGTTGCGTATAGCCATTTCTGCGGTCACGGTTGATTGAGTACATATCCGTTTCTGCGGTAACGGTTGATCGGGGACATATCCGTTTGTGCGGTCACGGTTGATTGAGTACATATCCGTTTCTGTGGTAGCGGCGGCTGGCGGTTCCGCTCTTACAGCGGGTCACTTTTTTCAGACGCCAAAAAAGTAACCAAAAAGGCTTTGCCCCACCACTCGGTGCCTCGCCCAGGCTCGGCATGCCCTCACTCCGGCCTTGCTCCGTGGGCCCGCCGCGATGGGCCATCCATGGCCCTGCGCGGCTATCCCGGCATCCATGCCGGGATGCCCACTGCGCAAGACCTGCGTTCGGCCAGCGTGGTTTACGGGGCGTCAAGGTCAAGGTCAAGGTCAAGGTCAAGGTCAAGGTCAAGGTCAAGATCAAGATCAAGATCAAGATCAAGATCAAGATCAAGATCAAGATCAAGATCAAGATCAAGATCAAGATCAAGATCAAGATCAAGATCAAGATCAAGATCAAGATCAAGATCAAGATCAAGATCAAGATCAAGATCAAGATCAAGATCAAGATCAAGATCAAGATCAAGATCAAGATCAAGATCAAAAGCAGAGCGAGGCCGCTTCCATATTGGATTTTCCTACAACCTGATGTGGACCACAGATCCCTGTGGGAGCGAGCTTGCTCGCGAAGAGGCCAGCACACCCAACATCATCGCCGCCTGTGATACCGCTTTCGCGAGCAGGCTCGCTCCCACAGGGGGACGCGAGCATCAAAGAGCCCGGCCAAACTCAAACCTTGATCATTTCCCGCACCTTCGCCGTCAGCAGATCAAACGTAAACGGCTTGGTGATCATCTGCATGCCCGGGTCGAGGAATCCACCGCGCACCGCCGCGTGTTCAGCGTAACCAGTGATGAACAACACTTTCAAATCGGGGCGGATCTGCCGGCCGATTTCCGCCAGTTGCCGGCCATTCATGCCCGGCAGGCCCACGTCGCTGATCAGCAGGTCGATGCGCTGGTTCGATTGCAGGATCGGCATCGCGCCGTTGGCGTCGCCGGCTTCGACGAAGGCGTAGCCCAACTCGCCCAGTACCGCGCTGACCAGGACACGCACCGCCGGATCGTCTTCGACGATCAGCACCGTTTCGCCATCTTGCGCATAAGGCGCCTGCTGGGTGTGGACCAACGGTTCGTCTATTTCTTCGCCAATGAAGCGTGGCAGGTAGAGGTTCACGGTCGTGCCTTTGCCGACCTCGCTGTCGATGGTCACGTGGCCGCGTGACTGTTTGCTGAATCCATAGATCATCGACAGCCCCAGCCCGGTGCCCTGGCCGATGGGTTTGGTGGTGAAGAATGGGTCGAATGCGCGGTTGATCACCGCTTCGGGCATGCCGCAACCGGTGTCCTGCACGCTCAGCACGACATAGTCACCGGGCTCCAGGTTGGTGTAGGCGTCGGTGAAGCCGGTGTCCAGGTATTGATTGAAGGTCTGCACCACCAGCTTGCCGCCGTCGGGCATGGCGTCGCGGGCGTTGAGGACCAGGTTGAGCAGGGCGCTTTCCAGTTGGTTGGGGTCGGCCTCGGCGATCCAGAGTTGTTCGTCCAGGCGCATTTCCAGGCCGATGCTCTCGTTGAGGCTGCGTTGCAGCAGCTCGCCCATGGACAGCACCAGGGTGTTCATCTGCACGGCCTTGGAATCCAGCGACTGTCGCCGAGAGAACGCCAGCAGTCGGTGGGTCAGGCCGGCGGCCCGATTGGCCGATGTCACGCCCAGGTCGATCAGGCTGTCGAGGTCTTCGGTGCGACCGCGGGCCAGGCGCCGGCGCAGCAGTTCGAGGCTGCCGATGATGCCGGTGAGCATGTTGTTGAAGTCATGGGCGATGCCGCCGGTGAGCTGGCCGACCGCTTCCATCTTCTGCGATTGGCGCAGGGCCTCCTCGTTATGACGCAATTGGGCGGTGCGTTCCTCGACTTGCTGTTCGAGGGTTTCAAGGGTGTTCTGCAGGCGCAGCTCACTGTTGCTGAGGTCGATCAGGCGGTCCCGCGCGTCATATTGCCTTCGACGCCCGCGCAAGGCCGTGGTGACCAGGCTGACCAACGTCACCGGGTGGAAGGGCCGCTCCAGGAACGTCACGTTGCCCAACTGGGTGCCGATGCGCGCCACCGGGTTTTGCTCCGGCCCGCCATGATGGGTCAGCAGGACGATGGGCAGGTCGGACCAGGCCGGTTGCTGTTCGATGTACTGGAACAGGGTTTCCAGGTCCGGCCCGACCAAGGCCTCCGAGGAAATCACCAGCAGGCCTGCGCCGTGCTCCAATTCCTCACACAAATGCCCCAGGTGACTGCAAACAAGGCCGCTGAAACCGGCTTCCTTGAGAATCATCAGGGCAATCTGGCTGTCCCGTCCCAGCGGCGCGAGAATCAGCGCCCGCTCGAACAAGGGTTCGGCCGACGTCACTGGGAATCATCCTCGAGCAGCGGGTTATCCGCTCCCATATAGGTCGGTACTCCACGCAATACACCCTGGAATGCTTCCAGCGGCTCGCCAATGGTCATGCCCAGCTTGCTGATGCGGTATTCGCGAATCGTCGATTCATGGCTGCCGGTCCGTTTCTTGATGATGGAAACCGCCCGGCGAACCTTGCCCAGCGCCTCGAAGTAGCGCAACAGGATGACGGTGTCGGCCAGGTAGGTGATGTCCACCGGTGCCTGCATGTCACCCACCAACCCGTGCTGCGCAACCGTCATGAACGTCGCCGCGCCCTTGCGGTTCAGGTAAAGCAGCAGCTCATGCATGTGCAGGACCAGGGCGTTTTCTTCCGGCATGGCGGCCTGGTAGCCGTTGATGCTGTCGATGACGACGGTCTTGATGTTCGCGTCATTGACGCAACGCCGTACCCGATGGGAGAACTCACCGGGAGACAGCTCGGCGGCGTCGACTTGCTCGATCAGAAGGTTGCCGGTCTTTTGCAGCTCCAGCAGGTCGATGCCGATATTCTTCATCCGCTCGAACAGCAAACCCAGCTCTTCATCGAAAATGAACAGCGCGGCTTTTTCGCCGCGATGGACAGCCGCCGCCGCGAAGATAAGGGAAATCAACGACTTGCCGGTACCGGCCGGGCCCAGGATCAGCGTGCTTGAGCCGGTCTCGATGCCGCCACCCAACAGCGCGTCCATTTCCGCGATGCCGCTGGAGAGTTGCTGGCGAACGTATTGGCCGCGATGTTCGGCGGCCACCAGGCGAGGGAAGACATGCACGCCGTCGCCCATGATCGTGAAGTCATGGTAGCCACCCCGGTATTTCTGCCCGCGGTATTTCACCACCCGGAGTCGGCGTCGTTCGGCACCGTAGTTCGGGGTCAGTTCTTCGAGGCGGATGACACCGTGAGCCACGCTGTGCACGGTCTTGTCGAGGGACTCGGTGGTCAGGTCATCGAGCAGGAGCACGGTGGCGTCGTAGCGCACGAAGTAATGCTTGATCGCGAGGATCTGTCGGCGATAGCGCAGGGAGCTTTGCGCCAGGAGACGGATCTCCGAGAGGCTGTCCAGCACGACTCGAGTCGGCTTGAATCGCTCGACCACTTCGAAGATCTGCCGGGTCGCTTCTCCCAGCTCCAGGTCCGAGGAGTACAGCAGGCTTTGCTGGTGCTCGGCGTTGAGCAGGCTCTCGGGTGGGGTCAGCTCGAAAATGTGGATGTTTTCATCCAGCGTCCAACCGTGGGAGGCTGCGCCCTGGCGCAATTCACGCTCGGTTTCCGACAGCGTGATGTACAACGAGCGCTCGCCGGCTTCGGCGCCGGCCAGCAGGAAGTGCAACGCGACCGTGGTTTTGCCAGTGCCCGGTTCTCCCTCCAGGAGGAACACGTGGCCTCGGGACAAACCACCGGAAAGAACATCGTCCAGTCCTTCGATACCGGTGGCGGCTTTTGCGCTGATCAACTCGTTAGATGTAGTCAAAAATAGCCCTCTCATGACTAGGGGAGTGGGCAGCAGGCGGGGGAGCGCCTGAAATGAAACTGCCTGAACACTTGACCTTTGACAGTGATGGCGGTTCCGCTTTCTTTGACAGAACGTGTACTGCTGCACAACTTTCCGAGTGCGCTTCCTTGGCTACAAACCCTGCTGTATCGCCGGGTCGTCGGGGTTCAATTGTTCCAATTGGGCCAACAGGACCTGGACGTGCTGCAACTGACCGGTTTCCTTCCAATAATTGATCAGCAACACCCGCGCGTTGCGGTCGGCGGGGTTGCGCTGGACGATTTCCTGCAGTTGTTTCTGTGCGGCTTCCACCTCCTGCTCGGCATGCAGGGTGGTCGCCAGGTCGTAGCGGTATTGCCTGTTGTCAGGCTCCAGCTCCACGGCTTTCGCCAAGCCTAGCACTGCATATTCACTCTGGCCGTGCTGCAACAACCACATGCCCAGTGCATGTTGCAGGTAAGCCGATGCGGGTTGGGTTTGCAACTCCCGGGCGAGCAATTGGCGGGCGGCTTCTCCCTGGCCTTGTTTGTCCAGCACGTCGACCTGCATGACCAGCGCCGGCAGGTTGCCGGGTTGTAACTTCAACACCTGTTCCAGCGCCTGTTGGGCTTTTTTCAGCTCGGCGTTATGCGCGTACAGCCGGGCGAGCTGATAGAGGGATTCAGGAGTGGGTGGACCGTCGTTCAATACCTGCTTCCAAGTATCGACGGCGATCTGCATCGCCCCGAAATACAGGCCCAGTTCGTCGGGCGACAGGCCCAGCAATGCATTCACCGCGGCGAATCGGACGTCCGGCTCGTTGTCATCCAGGAGCGGACCGAGCAACAGGCTGCGCTGGGCGTTCGGCACCAGCCCGACGATGCTGCCGATGGCCGCGCGACGCACGTCCGGCGATTCGCTTTGCAGATCCGCCTGGGCCAGCTTCAAGGCTTGGGGGCTTGGATAGTTGGGCAGTTCCCCGTGCAGCCGGACACGGCGCTTGGGCGACAAGTCCGGCCGTCCCAATTGCTGATACAACATCCGCGCCGCGCCGGGCTGGCCATTGCGTGCGTGTTCCAGGGCTTCGCTGTAGCCACGCTTGATGGCCTCGGGGATCTGCGGTGTGGTGCTGCGCAGCCATATCGCGACGAGACCGATCGCCAATACAACGGCAAGACTGAAAAGCACATAGCGGCGAGACGAAGACATGCAGGTAATCCATAACCAGGAGCGCGAAATGTCGCAAGCTTCGGTCAGGTCCGCGTTTGAGTCAAACCCTGTGAGCTATGGATTGAACCCTGTGTGGGCGGGCTTGCTCGCGAAAGCGTCTATCGTTTCGAAATCTATCCAGAATGACCCACCGCCTTCGCGAGCAAGCTCGCTCCCACAGGGCTTCGTGGTGTATGCGCATCTTGTGACCGCCGCAAATCCATGTGGGAGCGAGCTTGCTCGCGAAAGCGGTGTCACAGTCGATGGAGATGCTGAAGGTACCGGCCTCTTCGCGAGCAAGCTCGCTCCCACAGGGCTTCGTGGTGTATGCGCATCTTGTGACCGCCGCAAATCCATGTGGGAGCGAGCTTGCTCGCGAAAGCGGTGTCACAGTCGATGGAGATGCTGAAAGTACCGGCCTCTTCGCGAGCAGGCTCGCTCCCACAGGGTTTTGCGGCGTATGTGCATTTTGTGACCGCCGCAAATCCATGTGGGAGCGAGCTTGCTCGCGATAGCGGTGTGTCATTCACCAAACATGTTGAATGTATGGGCCTCATCGCGAGCAAGCTCGCTCCCACAGGGTTTTGCGGTGTATGCGCATCTTGTGACCGCCGAAAATCCATGTGGGAGCGAGCCTGCTCCCACAATAGGACAGCGACGGATATCCAACTCGATATCCTCCCAAGTGCCGCGGCTGGCGACAGGCGAAAAAAAGCCCCGCGTCCGAATGAGACGCGGGGCAAACAATTGGTTGGTTGCGGCCAACCAAAGGAGCTCGGTTGGGAAGGGGGTTATCAGTTGCTGGCGACGGTTTCCGGTTGCCAGCCACCGCCCAGGGCCTTGTAGATCGCGACGATGCCGCGATACAGGTCCACCTCGGCCTGGGCCTGGCTGTCTTCGGCGGCCAGGCGTTCACGTTGGGCGTCGAGCAGCACGAGGAAGTCCTCGGTGCCTTCGCGGTAGCGAATCTCGGCCAGGTCGGCGGCGGCGCGGCTCGATTCGCTCTGGCGGATCAGCGAGATCAGGCGCTGTTGGCGTTTGCCGTAGTCGCTGAAGGCGTTTTCCGATTCTTCCAGGGCCAGCAACACTTGCTGTTCGTAGTTCGCCAGGGCGCCATCCGCCTCGGCGTTGGCTCCACGCAAGCGAGCACGCACGCTGCCCAGGTCAAAAGCGGCCCAGGTAATGCTCGGGCCCAGCGCCCAGGCGTTGGCCGCCGAGGAGCCGATCTGCGAGCCGCGTCCGGCGGTAAAGCCGAGGAAACCACTCAGGCTGACCCGCGGGAACAGGTCGGCCTTGGCCACGCCGATGCGCGCTGTCGCCGCGGCCAGTTGACGCTCGGCGCTGAGGATGTCGGGACGGCGTTGCAGCAATTGCCCTGGATCGCCTATCGGCAAGGCCTTGGCAATGGCCGGCAGCTGTCTAGGGCTCAAATCCACCGTCAACTTGTCCGGACGCTCGCCCAGCAAGGTCGCGATGCGGTTGCGTTGGCGGGCCTGTTCGGCCTGCAATTGCGGCACGCTGGCTTCCACCGCGGCCAGGCGGGCATCGGCGCGCACCACATCGAGTTGATCGCCGACGCCGGCTTCGCGCAGGCTTTCGGTGATCTTGCGCGATTCCTGCTGGTTCTGCAGGTTCGCCAGGGCGATCTTCTCCCGCAGTTGCGCGCCACGCAGTTGGCCGTAGGCATCCACCAGCTCGGCGATCATGGTCACCTGCAACTGATAGAGGTCGGCCTCGGCGGCTTGCTGGTCGGCATCGGTCGCTTCCAGGTTACGCCGGATGCGTCCGAACAAGTCCAGTTCCCAGGCCATGTCCAGGCCCAGGTCGTAACGCTCGGAGTTGACCCGCTCGTCGGTTTGCCCCATCGGATTCTGGCCTTTGCCCAGTTCGCTGCTGGCGCGACTGGTAATGGTCGGCATGACGTCATTGCTGGCGTCGTCGCGAATCGCCCGGGCGGCCCGCAAACGGGCGAAGGCCACGCGCAACTCACGGTTGCCTTCCAGCGAACGGGTCACCAGCGCATTGAGGGTCGGGTCGTCGAATTGCTGCCACCAGACGCCTTCGAAGCGGGCGCGGTCGAAGTTCTTCTGGCCGGCAGCGCCGTCGGTGGCGGTGGTGACGTTCGCCGCCTCCGTTTGTGGCGCCTTGTAGTCCGGGCCCACGGCACAGGCGCTCAACGCCAACACCAGCAAGCTCGGCAGGAACGCTTTGACACTCATTGTTGCGCCTCCAGTTTCAAGGCACGGGCCGCCTTGCGGGCCTCGCTGCGCTCGACGAAGTTACGGATCAATACGTAGAACACTGGGGTGAGCAGCAGGCCGAAGAAGGTTACGCCGAGCATCCCCGAGAACACCGCGACACCCATGGCGTGGCGCATTTCGGCACCGGCGCCGCTGGAGAACACCAGGGGCACCACGCCCATGATGAAGGCGAACGACGTCATCAGGATCGGCCGCAGACGCAGGCGGCAAGCTTCCAATACGGCTGCCAGCGGGTTCAGGCCTTCGAGCTGCTTGTCCTTGGCGAACTCGACGATCAGGATCGCGTTCTTACAGGCAAGTCCCACCAGTACGATCAAGCCAATCTGGGTAAAGATGTTGTTGTCGCCACCGGAGAGAATCACCCCGGTAATCGCCGACAGCAGGGTCATCGGTACGATCAGGATCACCGCCAACGGCAGGCTCCAGCTTTCGTATTGCGCCGCGAGCACCAGGAACGCCAGCAATACGCAAAGTGGGAACACGAACAGCGCGGTATTGCCCGAGAGAATCTGCTGGTAGGTCAGGTCGGTCCACTCGTAGGTCATGCCGTTGGGCAGTTCGTCCTTGAGCAGTTTCTCGATGGCTTTCTCGGCCTGGCCGGAGCTGTAGCCCGGGGCGGCGGCGCCGTTGATTTCAGCGGTGATGAAACCGTTGTAGTGCATCACGCGGTCCGGGCCCGAGGTGTCGCTGACCTTGATGAAGGTCGCCAGCGGGATCATCTCGCCACGGTTGTTGCGTACCTTGAGCTGGCCGATCTGGTCCGATTCGAGGCGGAACTGTTGCTCGGCCTGGACGTTCACCTGATAGGTGCGGCCAAAGCGGTTGAAGTCGTTGGCATACAGCGAACCCAGGTAGATCTGCAGGGTGTCGAAGATGTCGCTGACGGCCACGCCGTGGGTCTTGGCTTTTTCACGGTCGATGGCGGCATCGACCTGCGGCACGTTCACGGTGTAGCTGGTGAACAACCCGGCCAGTTCCGGCACGCTGCGGCTCTTGGTGATGATGTTCATGGTTTCTTTGTACAGCTCGTCGTAGCCCAGGTTGCCCCGGTCTTCGATTTGCAGGCGGAAACCACCGATCGTGCCCAGCCCCTGTACCGGCGGCGGCGGGAAGATCGCCATGTAGGCTTCCTGGATTTCCGAGTATTTGCCGTTCAATGCACCGGCGATGGCGCCGGCCGACATGCTCGGGTCCTTGCGCTCGTCAAAGGGCTTGAGGGTGACGAACACGATGCCGGCGTTCGGGCTGTTGGTGAAACCGTTGATCGACAGGCCCGGGAAGGCCACCGCGCTTTCAACACCCGGTTGCTTGAGGGCCAGGTCCGACATGCGCTTGATCACGTCTTCGGTGCGGTCCAGGCTCGCGGCGTCCGGCAGTTGGGCGAAGGCCACCAGGTACTGCTTGTCCTGGCCAGGCACGAAGCCGGTCGGCGTGGTGGAGAAACCGAAGAAGGTCAGCACCATCAAGCCTGCATAGAGCACCAGGGCGATGCCGCTGCTGCGGATCACCCGAGCGACGGTGCCCACGTAGCCATGGCTGGCACGTTCGAAGAACCGGTTGAACGGACGGAACAGCCAGCCGCCGAAGATCTTGTCCAGGAACTTGGAGAAACGGTCCTTGGGCGCGTCATGGCCTTTGAGCAACACCGCGGCCAGGGCCGGCGACAGGGTCAGGGAGTTGACTGCCGAGATCACCGTGGAGATGGCGATGGTCAGGGCGAACTGCTTATAGAACTGCCCCGTCAGGCCACTGATGAACGCCGCCGGAACGAAGACCGCGCACAGCACCAGGGCGGTGGCGATGATCGGGCCGGTCACTTCGCCCATGGCGCGCTTGGTTGCCTCCACGGGGGTGAGTCCCAATTCGATGTTTCGCTCGACGTTCTCCACCACCACGATGGCGTCGTCCACCACGATACCGATCGCCAGTACCAGGCCGAACAGCGACAAGGCGTTCAATGAGAAGCCGAACAAGTGCATGACCGCGAATGTACCGATCAGCGACACCGGTACGGCGACCAGCGGGATGATCGAGGCGCGCCAGGTCTGCAGGAACAGGATGACCACCAGCACCACGAGGATCAGTGCTTCGAACAGGGTGTGGACCACCGCTTCGATGGAGCCACGAACGAAGATCGTCGGGTCATAGACGATGCTGTAGTCCATGCCGGCCGGGAAGCCCTTCTTCAGCTCGTCCATTTTCGCGCGCACATCGTTGGAAATCTGGATGGCGTTGGAGCCTGGACGCTGGAAGATCGGGATTGCCACTGCCGGTTGATTATCGAGCAGCGAGCGCAGGGCGTACTGGCTGGAACCCAGCTCTACCCGTGCGATGTCCTTCAGGCGGGTGATTTCACCGTTGGCGCCGGAACGAATGATGATGTTCTCGAACTCTTCTTCGTTTACCAGGCGACCCTGGGTGTTGACCGACAGCTGGAACGCCGTGGCGTTGGGCGCTGGCGGCGCACCCAGGGCACCGGCGGCAACCTGGCGGTTCTGCTCACGGATCGCCGTGACCACGTCGGTGGCGGTCAGGTTGCGCGAAGCGGTCTTGTTCGGATCCAGCCAGACCCGCAAGGAGTAATCGCCCATGCCGAACAGTTGCACGTCACCCACGCCACCCAGGCGCGCCAGCTCATCCTTGATATTGAGCAAGGCGTAGTTGGAGAGGTAGAGCATGTCGTAGCGTTTGTCCGGCGAGGTCAAGTGCACGACCATGGTCAGGTCGGGCGATGCCTTGTCCACCGTGATACCGATGCGGGTCACTTCTTCCGGCAACTTGGGCTCGGTGCGGGTGACACGGTTCTGCACCTGCACCTGGGCGTTGTCCAAGTCGGTGCCGAGGGCGAAGGTGATGGTCAGGGTGATCTTGCCGTCGGCAGTGGACTGCGAGGACATGTACAGCATGTTCTCGACACCGGTGATGGCTTGTTCCAGGGGCGCGGCCACGGTTTCGCCGATGACCTTGGGGTTGGCGCCCGGGAAGTTGGCGCGCACGACCACGGTCGGCGGCACGACTTCCGGGTATTCGCTAATCGGCAACTGGAACAGCGAGATGGCGCCGGCGATCAGGATCAGCAGCGAGAGCACCGCTGCGAAGATCGGCCGCGAAATGAAGAACTGGGAAAATTTCATCTTGGATTCAGTCCCTTAACCGCGTGGGGACGCAGAGGCCAGTTTGCCTGCCGAGCTGGACGCTGCCTTGGACGGCGCGACTTGTGGCAGGTTGCTGGCTTCGAGCGCTTTACGTTGTTGTGCCAGGGCGGCGAGGGTTTGCTCGCTGGCCATCGGCACGGTTTCAGGCGTAACCGGCGAACCCGGACGGGCCCGTTGCAGCCCCTTGACGATGATGGTGTCGTCCTTGTTCAAGCCGTTGCGAACGATGCGCAGGCCTTCGATCTTCGGACCCAGCTCGACGGCGCGGTACGCCGGCTTGTTCTGCGCGTCCATCACCAGGACGAATTTCTTGCCCAGGTCGGTGCCCACGGCTTCGTCGTTGATCAGCACGGCGGAATAGGTGCCGCTGCCCACCAGTTTCAACCGAGCGTAGAGGCCGGGGGTGTACGCGCCGTCCTTGTTGTCGAACACCGCGCGACCGCGGATGGTGCCGGTTTGCGGGTTGACCTGGTTGTCGACGAAGTTCATCTGGCCCAGGTGCGGGTTGCCCTCTTCGTTGGACAGGCCCATGTAGACCGGCGTGGCCTGGCCGCGCTGGCCCTGGCGGGCGAGTTGGGTGTACTTGAGGAAGACACGTTCGTCGGCGTCGAAATAGGCGTAGACCTTGTCGGTGGACACCACGCTGGTCAGCGGCGTGACATCGGCGGTCACCAGGTTGCCAGCGGTGATTTCCGCCCGGCTGACACGACCGTTGATGGGCGAGGTGACCCGGGTAAAGCTCAGGTTCAGCTTGGCCAGGTCCAACTGCGCCTGGATGCCCGCCACGGCGGCGCGGGCTTCCTGGGCGGCGGTGGTGCGCGAATCGGCCAATTCAGCGGAAATCGCATTGCTCAAACGCAGGCGTTCGCCACGCTGGGCCTCGTTCTCGCTGCGGGTCGCGGTGGCGCGGGCCTGGGCCAGTTGGGCTTCGAGACGACGCACTTCAGCCTGGAAGGGGCGAGGGTCGATCTGGAACAGCAGGTCGCCTTTCTTGACCAGCGCGCCTTCGGTGAAGGCGACTTCATCGATCTGCCCCGAGACACGTGGGCGAATCTCGACGGTTTCCGGTGCTTCGAGGCGCCCGGTGAACTCATCCCATTCGTTGACGGGCTGCTCCAGTACCTTGGCCACACTGACTTTGGCCGCCGGCATGGAAGCTGCCGTTTCGGGGGGCTTGCCGCAAGCGCTGATCACCAGCACCGCCAACAGTGCGAGGGGAAAGCGCAATTTAGAAAGTGAATGTTCCATGGATAGCATCCGCCAAGTGTATTGAGATGGGCGGATGATGCGTGTCGAGGCGCAGAGGAACGAATCGAATGAAACAAAGGTAACTATCATTCGGAATGATATAAGCCATCGATGAGCCCTCTAGTCCGGGGCTTTCGTTAGTAGGCTATCAATCCGGCTGATGTCTCGTCAGGTTGGCCTTGTCATTTGTCACGGCAAGTAGAGGTCATGGATTCGCTTGATTTCGCCTTCTTTGCGAAGGGCCTCCACGGCCCCCCGCAAGTCTTCGACGATTTTGGGCGAACACTGCCGTGAACAGGCGAGGTAAAGCTCGGCGCTGCTGCCAACCGAACTCATCAGCAATTTGCGCTTGGACACTTTCGGCCAGATATAACGGCTCTCAGGGACACCGTTGAACCAGGCATCGATACGCCCCATCAGCAGCAGTTGGGCGGGGTTGTCGCCAATGGCCAGGGGGTAGATCTGCTCGTCGCTGAAGCCCTCGGCACGCAGGATATCCTCTTGCGCGCTGCCGAGGCCGACCCCGATCTTGCGGTAGGTTTCTCTCGCTTGGGCGAAGCTGTTCACTCGCCGGTCAAGGCTGAAGAAGGCACGCTCCATGGGCATGATCGAAGCGATCCAGGTGAAACGATCCTCACGGGTGGGAATGCGCGAGAGAGGGGTGATCAGGTAGTCATGTTCCTCGCTGACGTGCTTTTGCGCCCGGGCCCAGGGCAATACATGGATTTTGACCGCGTAGCCTGCCTTGGCCATGGCCGCCACGGCAACATCGCCAGCAATCCCGTGGCCCCTGGGGTCGTCGACGAATGTCAGCGGAGGCGCATCGGGGATATGCAGCTCCAGCTCCAACGGCTCACCGCCCGCATGAGTCATGACCAACAGCGGCATCAATAGACAAAGCCCGCATAGCGCTTTGATGGGCAGATTCGAAACGCGCTTGCTCGGGGTCATGATGGGGACTTCAGGCATTGAAAAATAATGTGCCCATTCTACGGGGCGACGCCGTAAACAGGTGCTTCAGGCCTATGTTATGTGATGCAGCACACCCAAAAGTGGTTCGCCGCGTTCGTTTCGTCCGGACACGTCATCTGTTGCGTCGGCCTGACTGCGTGTCTATGAAAGGTATAGATCATTTGGTCGACAAAAGCCTGGGACTTTGTGATCGGTCTTTCAAAACGGAGACTTCGAAGAATGTTTAAAGTCGCCCTGTTCCTAATCTCGCGTCTGTAATTCTTTTCCTACATAAGTTGTTTGTTCGAGCAATTACGCGTCCATGTCGCGTTTTTTGTAAGTATTTTCTGTAGGGCCTCGTCCCCATTTTTGTGAGCCTATTCCTTTTTGTTCAAAGGGGTGGATTTAGGCTATCCGGCGTTGTGTTTCGTCGCTACATTAATAAAGCGAAAAGCGTGAATGCAGGATGCAGATGAAGAGCAACGAAGATGTTCAATCATTGTCTTGACAATATTTCAAAGGAGCAAGTATGGCGTCGTACAGTTTTCAAAATGAAGTGCCCAAAAGCAGGGTCAATATCAAGCTCGATCTACACACTGGGGGCGCACAGAAAAAAGTTGAATTGCCGCTGAAGCTGATGGTGATGGGGGACTACAGTCATGGCAGGGAGCAGCGCCCGTTATCGGAGAGGGGCAAGGTCAATATCGATAAACACAACGTCGACAACGTCCTTGAGGAATTCTCCCCCCGCCTGGCATTCGCTGCGTGCAATACGCTGACGGGTGATGGGGCGGATATGTCCGTTGAACTGAGTTTTCAACGGATGAAGGATTTTGAGCCGGAGCAAGTGGCCCGCCAGATTCCGCAGTTACGGGCGTTGTTGGCCATGCGCAACCTGTTGCGCGACCTGAAGTCGAACCTGCTGGACAACATGACCTTCCGTCACGAATTGGAGCGCATCCTCCAGGATGATGCCCTCAGTGATGAACTCCGAACCGAATTGGCGGCATTGGCGCCAAAAGAAGTCCGCTAATTCATTTCGCCGGCAGGCCATAAGAGTAACTATATATGTCTACTGAAAGTTCTAACGTGCAATCGCGCGGCGCTACAGTGTTGGCTGAAGACAAGGGCGTTTATGCGGCGCTGTTCAGCAAGATAAACTTGAACCCTGTCGCTGAGCTGGGAAGTATCGAAACTTTCCAGCACGCCGAGGCGTTGTCCGAGGCATCGGTTGATGAGCGAGTCACCGCCGCGGTCAGCGTGTTCCTGAAGTTGCTCAAGGAATCACCGCAGAAAGTGGAGCGATTGGACAAAGTGCTCCTCGACGAGCATATCGCTTCGCTGGACACGCAGATCAGTCGTCAACTCGATGCGGTCATGCATCACCCGGACTTCCAACGCGTCGAATCAACCTGGCGCGGCGTCAAGTCCTTGATCGACCAGACGGATTTTCGCCAGAACGTGCGCATCGAATTGCTGGATATCAGCAAGACTGACCTGGTGCGGGATTTTGAAGACGCCCCCGAAATCGCCCAGAGCGGCCTGTACCTGCATACCTACACCCGCGAATACGACACGCCAGGCGGGGAGCCAATCGCGGCCGCCATTTCCAATTACGAATTCGATCGCAGCCCGCAGGACATCGCCTTGCTGCGCAATATCTCGAAAGTGGCCGCGGCGGCGCACATGCCCTTTATCGGTTCGGTGGGGCCGGCATTCTTTGGCAAGCAATCCATGGAGGAGGTGGCCGCCATCAAGGACATCGGCAATTACTTCGATCGAGCCGAGTACATCAAGTGGAAGGCCTTCCGTGACAGTGACGATGCGCGTTACGTCGGCCTGACCATGCCGCGGGTCCTGGGGCGCTTGCCCTATGGGCCGGATACGATTCCCGTGCGCAGCTTCAACTACGTCGAAAGCGTCAAGGGCCCTGATCACGACAAATATTTGTGGACCAACGCGTCCTTCGCGTTTGCCGCCAACATGGTCAAGAGCTTTATCGCCAACGGTTGGTGCGTGCAGATTCGTGGGCCTCAGTCGGGTGGCGCGGTCACCGACCTGCCGATCCACTTGTATGACCTGGGTACCGGCAACCAGGTCAAGATTCCTTCGGAGGTGATGATCCCGGAAACCCGCGAGTTCGAATTCGCCAATCTCGGCTTCATTCCCCTGTCGTATTACAAGAACCGCGACTACGCCTGTTTCTTCTCCGCCAGTTCAGCCCAGAAACCTGCGTTGTACGACACGCCGGATGCCACCGCCAACAGCCGCATCAATGCGCGCCTGCCTTATATCTTCCTGCTCTCGCGCATTGCCCATTACCTGAAATTGATCCAGCGCGAAAACATCGGGACCACCAAGGACCGTCGCTTGCTGGAGTTGGAGCTCAATAAATGGATCGGCGGGCTGGTGACTGAAATGACCGATCCCGGCGATGCCCTGCAGGCCTCGCACCCCCTGCGTGATGCCAAGGTGACGGTGGAAGACATCGAGGACAACCCTGGTTTCTTCCGGGTCAAGTTGTACGCCGTGCCGCACTTTCAGGTCGAGGGCATGGACGTCAACCTGTCGCTGGTTTCGCAAATGCCCAAGGCGAAAGCCTGACCTAACCCCGAGGAAACGACGCCATGAAAATCGATCGTCCCTTGTGGACGTCCGGCACCCTATTGTCTGCGCAACAGTTTCAGCAACAAGCGCGCTGGGAAGCGTGGGTCAACGAGCAGCTCGCCAGCCTGGCCTTGGCCCACCCTTGGGGCGTGAAGGCTGTTGAGTTCGACGCCGACGCATTGCGCCTGGGCAAGCTCAAGGCTACCCGCCTGGGCGTGCGCATGCCCGACGGCAGCCTGCTCGACAGTGAACGGGTGGATCGCCTGCCGCCGGGGCTGGAGTTGTCGCGGTTGATGAGCGACGACGCCGGGCAGGCACTCGTGCTGCTGGCCTTGCCCTTGGAGCAGGCCAACGGCAACAACTGCCTGATGCAGGAGGGGCGGGCTGACCGGCCAACCCGCTATCGCCAGGACTGGCGACCGGTTCAGGATTTGTATGCAGACGAAGTCCAGTCGATCGCGGTGCTGGAACACGCGCTGACGCTGCGTCTGGACAAGGACGACAACGGCGACTACCTGACCTGTCCCATCGCGCGCCTGGTGCGTGAAGGGCAGGACAGGTGGAGTCTTGATCCGGCCTATGTGCCGCCGCTGCTCAGTTTTGCCGCGCATCCGGGGCTGCTGGTCCAGCTGGACAACCTGTTGACGCAGTTGTCCGCCAAGCGACAGCGCCTCATGGGCATGCGTCGGGAAAGCAACCAGCGCATGGCCGATTTCGCCGTCGCCGATGTGTCGTTGTTCTGGTTGCTCAATGCCTTGAACACCTACCAGCCGGTGCTGGCCGATCTCAAGGCGTATCCCCAACGCCACCCCGAGCAGGTCTACCTGGAACTGGCCAAGCTGGCCGGCAGCCTGCTGACGTTTTCGCTGGAACACGACATCGACAAGATTCCAGCCTATCGCCATGAACACCTGGAAACGGTGTTCCCGCCGCTGATGCGTTGTATCGCGACGTTGCTGGAAGCCAGCCTGCCGTCGCGTGTCATCGCCCTGGCGCTGGAGCACAGCGCCAATCGCTGGCAAGTGACGCTCAACGATGCTCGGCTTCGTGAGCCCGGCGGGGCTGACTTCTACCTGTCGGTGCGGTGCCAGTTACCGGCGGCACAGCTTCAGGACCAGTTTCCTCGCCTATGCAAAATCGGCGCGCCGGCGGATGTCGACGAGCTGATCAATGCGGCGCTCGATGGTGTCCCGCTGAAACCCCTCAGCCATGTGCCGGCGGCCATCCCGCTGCGCCTGGAAAACCAATACTTCGCCCTCGACCTTGGCCATCCCAAGGGGCAAGCCATGCTGACTTCGGGGACTTTCGCTTGCTACGTGCCCAGCACCTTGTCGCAAGTCCAACTTGAACTGTTTGCGGTGCTACGCACATGACTCTGAATTTCTCGAAAAAACCAGGCGCACTGACGACGGATATCGACGCCTTGCTCCAGGACAGCTATTTGCTGGTGGTCCAGCTACGCCAGGGCCTGTCGGTGCCGGACACCAAGGCTCTGCAACAACTTTGCCTGAACCAGGTCGAACAGGTCCGGGAGCAGCTTGAACAGATCGCCATGGACCCGCGCGACATCGAGCACATCAACCACGCCCAATGCGCACTGCTGGATGAGGCGGTGCTCCTCTGTACCAAGGGGGAGGTACGGACTGAGTGGACCTGTGAACCGCTGCAGGCCAAGTTGTTCAACCGGCATCAGGCCGGTGAGTCGCTCTACGAGGAGATTCGCCTGGTGTTGCGCGAATCGTCACCGGATCCGCGGGTGCTGACCGTGTTTCATCGAGTCCTGATGCTGGGTTTCAAAGGTCGTTACGTGGACCTTGCCAACCCTGAGCGCGAGCAAATATTGGAGGCCCTCGAGGCACGGGTGACCTCCCTGAAAGTCAGCGCAAACCTGGTGACCCGAAAGGGCGGTCGCCTGGCCCGGTACCGATCCCCCTGGATGCACGGCATGGCGGTGGCGCTACTGCTCGCCGGCGTCTGGTGGACGATGGACCGCTGGCTGACCGGCGTGGTTGCTTCCCTCATGCCCGGCCAGGCGTGAGGGGCCTTATGACAATCCAGTTGCAACGAGTCCTTTGGCTTTGGGCCGGGAGCCTTGTCCTGGCGTTGCTGCTCATGCTCCCGCTTGCCACATGGATACGCGTGGTTGTCATGCTGGGCATGGTGAGTGTCACGGCGGTGGGGTGGGTCGTGGCCGACCGGCGTGTCGCGCGTTTGCGTGAATCGGTGAAACTCGCCGCCAACGTGTCCGTGCCCCCAGCCTCGTTTCGTCGGCCTGTGGTGCTGGTCTGCGGCGATGGCTTGGACGGTTTGTTCGGCAGTATCCCCGAACTGGAGTTGGCCGTACGGGTGACCCATCAAGGTTGCTACGTACGTGTACCGGCGCCCGATCAGCTCCCCAACGTGACCGAGAGCATCCTGGCCTTGCGTCCGGGATGGGGCGCCCAGCTCAGCGTCATGTTCATCATCAACCCCGCGGCACACAGCGATGAAGCTGAACTGGCGGGGTGGATACGGACGTTTCGTCATCAAGCCACGCTGGCGGGGCAGGGTGCGTCAATGCCGCTGACGATGGTGAGTTATTTCCATGCATCGCGGGGCGAGGCTCCGTGGTTCTGTTGGACGGGTGGCCAGCCGAGTCCTCGCGTTCTTGATGCGGGAGCCAGTGTCGACTTGGCCGATTGGCTCCGGCAGCCCACCGACTCAGCCTTACGGGCGATGCGGATGCAGGTCGGCGTGCAGTTGAACAACGCAGTGCAATGGCTGCACGAGAGCGTGCTGCCGCACTTCAATGCACGTGCCGTCGGTGCTGGTCGAGGCTCGGCGGTGTGCTGGGTCATCAGGCCGGTACCCGCATTGACTGGGGGGGTGGAAGGGAGTCTCTGGGAGCAGCGGCTACGCGACAAGGTGGCACTGGTCGACCCCAGGCGAGCCATCACGAAGGCGATGTTGCCGTTTCCGGATCCTGTGCTGAGCCTGATTCCATTGCGTGCCCAGCGTACGTCTCGACAGCACGCCAGCATCCTTGCGATGTGGATGTTCGGAATCGCTGGTGCGGTCGCCCTGGTCAATTCGGCATGGCAGAACACCTTGCTGGTGCGCCAAGTGACTGACGACCTGCGTCGTTATGCGCCGCTCCTGGCGGTGGAGTCGCAACTGCAACGAACCTCCCCTCGGCGACAGGAAGCCGAGGCCATCCTCAGTGAAGCCGCGCATCGCCTGGACACTTATCACCGACATGGCGAGCCCCTGTCGTTGGGCCTGGGGCTGTATCGCGGTGCCCCTCTGCGTGAGCCGTTGCTGGCGGTTCTTTCCCATCGCCGGACGTCGTCCGGGTCCATGACTTTGCCGGCTTCCCAGCCGGTGAGACTGGACAGCTTGTCGCTGTTCAGTCCGGGCAGCGCGCGGCTCAAGCCGGACTCCACCAAGGTGCTGATCAATGCGCTGGTCGGGATCAAGGCCCAACCCGGCTGGTTGATCGTCATCGCCGGGCACACCGATGCCACGGGCGATGCCGCGCAGAACCTGCGGTTGTCCCGCGAGCGTGCTGCCGCCGTGCATGAATGGATGCTGCAGGTGGGCGGCATTCCCGACAGCTGTTTTGCCGTGCAGGGGTTCGGCGCCAGCCAACCGATTGCCGGCAATGATACCGAGGCGGGGCGCGCAGCCAACCGTCGCGTCGATATCCGTCTGGTACCTGAGGTGGGTGCTTGCGCATTCCCCACGACAGGGCCGGACAGTCACCCCCCCGTCGCATCCCGCGACGATCTATGAAAAGGAGCTTCACATGGCAATTCCCGTTTACCTCTGGCTGCAAGATGACGGCGGCGCAGAGATCAAGGGTTCGGTGGACGTGCAAAAGCGCGAGGGCAGCATTGAAGTCATCGCCCAGGACCACAGCCTGTACATCCCGACCGACAACAGCACTGGCAAGCTGACGGGCGCTCGGGTTCACACGCCGTTCCTGTTTTCCAAGGAAATCGACGCTTCCAGTCCCTACCTCTATAAGGCCGTGACCACCGGCCAGACCCTCAAGAGCGCCGAGTTCAAGTGGTACCGCATCGATGATGCCGGGCAGGAAGTCGAGTACTTCATCACCAAGCTGGAGAACGTCAAGGTGGTGAAGGTCGCGCCAAAAATGCACGACATCAAGGACCCGACCAAGGAGAAGCACAACCACCTGGAACAGATTGAGTTGCGCTACGAGAAGGTCACCTGGACCTACAAGGACGGCAACATCATCCACTCCGATTCCTGGAGCGAGCGCCAAAGCGCCTGATGCGCGGGCATCGACAGGCCGCCTGCGCCTGTCGATTGCCGGTGTGCTGGGTTGAGCGTCCGTTCGCGGGCGCTCAGCCAAGCACATCCGTTTTTCGCCCATCGCTGCCCGATCACTACCGAAACCCGCACAAGGATGCCACCCATGGTACAGAGCCCCACGCGTCTGCTTCGCCGTCTGAATCCCTATTGCGCCCAAGCCCTGAGCGACGCGGCGTCGCTGTGCCAGAGCCGGGCCCATGCGCACATCACCATCGAGCACTGGCTGCTCAAGTTGCTGGGGCAGGGCGAAGGCGACCTGACCGTCATCGCGCGCCGTCACGAATTGGACCTGGAGGCGCTTTGGTGTGGCTTGCTCAGCCACCTCGATAACCTACCGCGCAGCGTCCAGGCCAAGCCACAGCTGTCGGAGCCGTTGCAGCAGTTGATCAAGAGTGCCTGGTTGCGCGCCTCGCTGGATGATGACAACGAACGGCTGCGCTCCGCCCATCTGCTGGGGGCGTTGATGGACGCGCCCGGCCTGCTGGCCTGCGAAGCGGCCTGGCCATTGCTCAGCCTTGGCGAGCCGCAGTTGCAGCGGTTGTCCGGGTTGCTGGATCACATCTCCGAAGAGCGTCCCGATGCGCAAGCGCTCGTCGTCGGCGGGACGGAGGGGATGCTGAGCGAGTCTGCCGCCGGCGCTACCGCGATGCCCGATGCACGGCGGGCGCTGTTGGACAGATTCACCCAGGACCTCACTGCCCGGGCCGGGGAAGGGCAGATCGATCCGGTGTTCGGTCGCGACGATGAAATACGCCAGGTCATCGACATCTTGAGTCGCCGACGCAAGAACAATCCGATCCTGGTCGGCGAGCCCGGCGTGGGCAAGACCGCGCTGGTCGAAGGACTGGCGCTGCGCATCGCCCAGGGCGACGTGCCCGACAGCCTCAAGTCGGTCAGTGTGCGGGCGCTGGACTTGGGGTTGTTGCAGGCCGGCGCCGGGGTAAAGGGCGAATTCGAGCAGCGCCTCAAGAGCGTGATCGATGCGGTGCAGCACTCTGAAACCCCGATCCTGCTGTTTATCGATGAAGCCCATACGCTGATCGGCGCCGGCAACCAGGCGGGGGGCGCGGATGCGGCAAACCTGCTCAAGCCCGCCTTGGCCCGTGGCGAGTTGCGCACCATCGCCGCCACCACCTGGAGCGAATACAAACAATATTTCGAACGTGATGCCGCATTGGAGCGACGCTTCCAGCAGGTCAAGGTCGACGAGCCGGATGACGCCAATGCCTGCCTGATGTTGCGTGGGCTCAAGGCCCGGTACGCCAGCCACCACGGTGTGCACATCCAGGATGCGGCGGTGCAGGCTGCCGTCAGCCTGTCGCGGCGCTACCTCACGGGGCGCCAGTTGCCGGACAAAGCCGTCGACCTGCTGGACACTGCCTGCGCACGGGTGCGCATGAGTGTCGATTGCGAACCCCAGGCGCTGGTCCGGATCAAGGCGCGACAAGTCGCCCTCGAACTGGAGCGCCAGGCCCTGGACGCGGACCAAGGCCTGGGCGGTAGCGTCGACACCGAACGGCTGATGCAAATCGCTGCGCAACACGCCGAGCTGGAACACGCTCGGGTCGAGCTGGAGTGTCAATACAGCCAAGTGCTTAAGTTGTCCCAACAGCTGCTCGACGCTCGCGAGGCCGAGCCCATGCAACGGGCCGAGTGCGCGCGGTTGCAGCGGCAACTGGACGCAATCCAGGGCAAGCAACCCTTGTTGTTCCTCGACGTCGATGCCCGCAGCGTGGCTGAAGTGATCGCCGATTGGACCGGTGTGCCCCTGGGCAGCCTGCTCAAGGATGAACAAACCAACCTGCTGGAGCTGGAACAACAATTGGCCGAGCGCGTCATCGGCCAGGCCCCGGCACTCAATGCGCTGGCCCAGCGCCTGCGGGCGGCGAAGACAGGGCTCACCGATGACAAGGGGCCCCTGGGCGTCTTCCTGTTGGTGGGCACCAGCGGCGTCGGCAAGACCGAAACCGCCCTGGCCCTGGCCGACAGCCTGTTTGGCGGGGAAAAAGCGCTCATCACGCTCAACCTTTCCGAATATCAGGAAGCCCACACCGTCAGTCAGCTCAAAGGCTCGCCGCCCGGTTACGTGGGGTATGGGCAGGGCGGTGTGCTGACCGAAGCCGTGCGCCAACAGCCCTACAGCGTCGTGCTGCTCGACGAGGTGGAAAAAGCCCACCACGACGTGCTCAACCTGTTCTACCAGGTTTTCGATCGCGGTTTCATGCGTGACGGAGAAGGGCGCGAGATCGACTTTCGCAACACCGTCATCCTCATGACCTCCAACCTGGGCAGCGACGCACTGCAAGCCTGTCTGCAGGGGCAACCCGACGCACCGGACAGCACGCTGCATGAGCTCATGCGGCCGATCCTGCGCGAACACTTCCAGCCGGCCCTGCTGGCACGCTTCCAGACGCTCATCTATCGCCCGCTGCACGTCGACGCCCTGCAATGCATCGTCGCCCTCAAGCTCGATCAGGTGGCCAAGCGTTTGCAGCGCCACTACGGCTTGGACTGTGACATCGATGACGCCCTGAGCGAGGCCTTGGTTGCGGCTTGCCTGCTGCCCGACACCGGGGCGCGCAACATCGACAGCCTGCTCAACGAACAGATCCTGCCGGTGCTGAGCCAACAATTGCTGCAACGTCGGGCCGCGCAGTTGCGCACACGCGGGGTGCGCCTGGGTTATTGCCAGGAGGAGGGGATTACCCTGCACTTCGTCGATGGCGCGGACACCGCCGAGACTGTCGAGGAGCCTGCGCAATGAACATGCCCATGCCGACCTTCTTCGACCACAGCCGCCACACCCTGCGAATCTCCGGCCTCGACGCCCACCTCGACGTCCTCGCCTTCACCGGCGAGGAGCACCTGAGTCGTCCCTACCTCTACCGCATCGAATTCACCTGCACCGAGCGCGACCTGGCGGCCACCGACGTGCTCAACCGGTGGGGTTATTTCAACCTGTACGCCGTGCCGCCACCGCCGACGCCCAAGGGCTTCACGCCGCCGGTGATCAAGCCATTGCGCGCCTTTCATGGGGTGATCTCAGGCTTCAAGCGCCTGTCCGGCTCCAACGACGAAGCCCGCTATGAAATCACCTTGCAACCGCGTTTCGCGCGGCTTGGGCGCGGCAAGCAGTTTCGGATCTACCAGCAGCAGTCGGTGCCCGAGATCGTCGAGCACATCCTGCGCACGCGCCACGATTTTCGTGGCGAGGAGTTCTATTTCAACCTGGTGCGCCAGTACCCCCGGCGCGAACAGGTCATGCAATACGACGAGAGCGACCTGGCCTTCGTCGAGCGCCTGCTGGCCGAGGTCGGCATCTGGTACCGCGTCACCAGCGACGATCGCCTGAACATCGACGTGGTGGAATTTCACGACGACCAGCGGCACTACCAGCGCGGCGTCACGTTGCCGTGCCGCCCGCCGTCCGGCTTGTCCGCCGATGGCCAGGACGCCGTCTGGAACCTGCAGACCGCCCACCGGATGGTCGAGCAAACCATCAATTTTCGCGCCTACCATCACCGCGAGGCCCATGCCTTCCTGGACGGCGAAGTCGACCACACCCGAGGCGCCAAGGGCACCTACGGCGAGGCCTATCACTACGGCGAACCCTACACGGTGCTGGGCGAGCGCTACGCCCTGGACGAAGACCTGCAAAGCGAAAGCGGTTTCTTCTACGCCCGCCTGCGCCATGAACTCTACCTCAACGACCAGACCCGCCTCAGCGGCACCACCAGCAGCGCCATCCTGGCCCCGGCGCAGCGCCTCGACATCACCGGCGGCCCGCCGAAGGCCTTCGAGCCCGGCGCGGTGATCGTCAGCCTGCGCACCGAAGCGGCCCGCGACCGCAGCTTCGTCGCTCACTTCCAAGCCATTCCCTACTCGGAAACCGTGTGCTTTCGCCCAGCGCTGCTGCCCAAGCCGCACATGAGCGGCACCATTCCCGCCCGCGTCAGCCACCCGGTGGTCAACCCGCCATACGCCGACCTCGACTTCGAAGGCCGCTACAAAGTGCGCTTCCTGTTCGACCGCGACACCTGGCAACCCGGCCGCGAAAGCGCCTGGCTGCGCCTGGCCCGGCCCTACGGCGGCGACACCCACGGCCTGCACTTCCCGCTGCAGGCCGGCACCGAAGTGGCGATCGCCTTCGAACACGGCGACCCCGACCGCCCCTACATCGCCCACGCCCTGCACGATGACCGCCACCCCGACCCGGTCACCGCCCGCAACGAGCGCCGCAACGTCCTGCGCACCCCGACCAACAACAAACTGCGCCTGGACGACACCCGCGGGGAGGAACACATCAAGCTCAGCACCGAACACAGCGGCAAGAGCCAGTTGAACCTGGGGCATCTGGTGGATGCCGAGCGGCAGAAGCGCGGGGAAGGGTTTGAGTTGCGCACCGATGGCTGGGGCGCGATTCGGGGTGGCAGGGGGGTGTTTATCAGTGCGGATGAGCAGGTCAAGGCCAAGGGTGAACAGCTGGATATGACGGCCGCCATTGAACAGTTGGAAAGCGCGCTTTCCCTGGCGCGCTCCTTGGCCGAAGCGGCCCGTAGCGCTCAAGCAACGCCAAGCGACATCGACAGCCAGCAACGTCTGAACCAGGCACTCAACGGATTGAAGCAACCTGGCGTACTGCTGCACGCCCCAAGCGGGATCGGCATGGTCAGCCCCGAAGCCGTATGCCTGGCCTCCGGCGCCGAAAGCGTTGGCATCATCGCTGCGCACAACGCTGATATCGGCGCAGGCCACAATATCACCGCCACCGCGCAGGGCGGCATCAGCGTAGTGGCCAAAGAAGCCGGCCTACAACTCAAGGCTGCCGAAGGGAAGGTCGAGCTACATGCTCAAGGCAACGATCTTCATGCCTTGGCGAAGACCGACGTGAAGATCGAAAGCGTTCAAGGGCGCGTGGAAATCAATGCTCCACAGGAGTTGGTACTCAATTGTGGCGGCGCCTACATCCGCCTGAAAAACGGCGATATCGAATTGGGTGCGCCGGGCAATATTTATCTGAAGGCCACCCATGTGGAAAAAACCCAAGGGGCCAGCCTGAACACACCCGCATCCCCTTTACCAGCCGGTTATGCCGCCGGCTATACGCTCAAAGACGACGCCCAGGCAGCGATGCCGTTTGCCCGCTATCGCGTTACGACCCAACAGGGGGATGTGTTCAATGGGGTAACGGACAGGGATGGGCGGACCATGAGTGTCAATACCTTGGTGCCGGGGGATTTGCGGGTTGAATTGCCTGAGGCAGTTTATGACGAACAACTTCGCTTGATCGGTCCTAACGGTGATTTGGCAAGCAATCTCAGATATTCGGTCACCTTGGTGGATGGCAGCACCGTGGAAGGCGTGACGGATGAACAGGGTTACACGGGGCGCCTCGTAACCGAAAAACCCTTACAGGTCACTCAGCTGAAGCTCTTTCCTCCTGAAAAAATGGAATCTTTCTGCTGCGCGGCACTTAACGCTCAGACGTCACTGGACATTGATTTGAGGTCCTTGGACGTTTCTACCAACGACACGAATGTCGGCACCTCCACCCGAAACATCCCGCTGCCTGAAGGCAAAAAACGAGCGCTGACTGCGGGCGAGATCGCCATGGCTAGAACCGTATTCAAGGATGCAATCAACTATACGAAAGTCAAAGTACATCACGGTGGGTGGTGGTTGTTTCTGGGATTCCAGAATACGGCTGTTACACCCAATGGGGAGATGTACTACCCAGCAAGTACCGAGTACTACAGGGACGATTTCTCCAACACGATAGACGGCGAGTACAAGGCTTTGTTTATGCATGAGATGACTCATGTTTGGCAGCATCAACTTGGCTATCCTGTGAAACATAAAGGTATGTCAGTGAGTAGTCGCGGGGCAGAGGCGTACAAGTATATTTTGAGTGCCGGCGGGGTTTTTTCTGATTACAACATGGAGCAGCAGGGGGAGATTGTTTCCGACTATTACATGATTTGCATTATGAGGGATGCCCGTGCTGTGTGGAATAAGCGGAACTCTACACAGAGTCCTAGTCTTCTCGCCTCAACAGTAGCGGGGCTTCTAGCAGCCCCTGCCAACAAGGCTAATCTTCCCAATAAGGCGTAGAACATATGAAGTACGCAGTATTTTATCTGTTTGGTGTTTCTCTGGCGCTTGGTGCTTCGGCTAACGCGACATCATTTGGGCGCAAGGCTAATGCCGATATTGCTACGATTGACAACAAGCCGGCCATCTGTTTGCCAAACAAGGAAAGTCCAGTATTCAGGTTGGGATGGGTATCCCTATCCGAGGGGGGCGTCAGAAACCCCGCATCCTGGGGGATCGCACTAAGAGAGGGTGCTCAGCCGACAGTACTGCATCCCGGCGACTGCGTTGTTTTTGGTACGGTTCCAGATGGCTATGAGAATGACGATCTAAAAGTAAAAGCTCGACCTTTGAAACTTGATATCAATAGGGTCTATATCTTTCGGTTGAGTGACGCTTACCGTCCAAGAGATACGTATGCAGTTATTTTTTCCATCGGTAGGGCCGCGGATGGAACCCTGAAATATCTTCAGTACGATCGAACCATTGAGTATGGCGAGCTGGTTCCACCCCGCCACGCTAGTCAGGGCGCTAATGATAAATAGCCTTTGCCAATTTGCGGAGTGTCGATGATTCAGTGGCCTTCAATAAGATTTATCAGTATCCAGCGCTCGCTGGAGGTATGGAAAATTGGCTCCGTTCATTTTTACAGGGATGACTTTATTTCTGTGAGCAAATGAACTGCTTTGGCTGGCTTGTTTGCGAATGGCGGCATGGTTTTATCTGCGTTGGGCGGAGACCCATTCGCTACGTAAGGACACATTAATTATTAAGGATCGATCGATATGAATGACACCCGGCACCGTACGGATACGCTTAATCCATTCAAAGTCATTACCGTGGGCAAACAGAAACAGCACTGGATCGAATTCCAACTACTGGACGAACAAGGTGAACCCTTGGCGAACATGCCATTCCGCGCGCAGAACGAGGCCACGCGCACGGCCTATGTGCCCGAATACGCCGGCGTCAGCGGTGCCGATGGGGTGATCCGTATCGAGGGTTTGCACCCATTGGCCATCACCTTGCTGCTGGAGGCCAACTCACTGGCCGGGCAATTGCAAACCCGTCGTTTGCGCGCCGAACGGCCTGAGCCGCCCAGGCCTGTAATTGGCGACCGTACTCCGCTGTACAGCCCGCAGCGTTCGGGTTTTTCTCCAATCGAACGACAGGCCATTGAAGCCGGGCATGGCTACCACTACCTGCGTATCGGCCAGTTGTGCGATCAGTTGCCCAATCTGTCCCCGCCATTGACCGACGCCAGTCAACCGCCAGCCTTTCATTTCCCGGACCGGACGTTCAGTGGTTTTACGGTCGACGATGAACAACTGGACCGCCGCCATGTGCTGGAGGTTTGTCCGCTCCGGGCCTGGTCGCTGGTGCTGCATCACCAGCCCCATTACAGCCTTGCCAACGCCTACAACCTGGGGCTGATGAGCATCTTGTCGTACAGCACATGGCCGGAGCAGGACCGGGGTTCCGTCAAGGAATTTTTCGACCAGCAATGCCTGGACCTGTCACGTACGCCGAGGATATGGGACGGGGGTCAGAATTGGCCTTGTCTGGTCAGTGATGTGCCTTTTGATGAGCGCTATACGATAGCCAAACCGTTGGACACCCGTCAGGCGCTTCCCCCGGAAGGAGATACGCAACTGTTCTACGCCATCAATGCAACCCAGGTGCTGGTGGCCTGGCGCGGCACAGAGATGGCCTACCCCTTTACCGACCTGGCGACAGACGTGACCTTTCGACCGGTCCAGCCAGAAATTGTTGCCAACTGCGAACCCAAGGTGCCCTGTGCGGACCTGACGCAGGAAGGCAGCGTGCATTTGGGCTTTCGGGATGCTTATGAGGTTGCAAGAAGGATTTATGCCAAGGATTTAGGCGAGACGATTTATGTTGAAGCTCGTGATAAAGAATTGTTTATTTGCGGCCATAGTCTTGGTGGTGCCTTAGGGCTGATTCACGCCGCCTCACTGCAAACGCGCAACCCATTGCTATACACCTACGGCATGCCGCGCACCTTCACCCTCAAGGCTGTGCAGGGCCTAGGCGAGTTGCACCACTTCCGGCACGTCAACGACACCGACACCATTCCCAGCGCACCGCCCGAAGCGGCGCTGGATAATTACCTGTACGACTTGTACGGCCCGTTGGGCACCACCCTGGGATTTACCTGGTCATTACTCCAGCTAACGGCCAGCACGGTGTTCAAGCATGGCGATCCTTTTTGTCACCACGGCGAAATCGCCATGTTCTTCAGGGCCGAGCAACACGTGCAGGAACGTGGCTCGCAATACCCGGCCTATCGCAACAAGGATGGGCTCGGCGCGCCTTACTACACCACCATCGCTCGTCCCCTGCATGAAAAGGCCAAGTTCTACCTCGTACCCAGCCTGAGTCCTGAGGAGGACCAACAGGCCAAGCAAGCGCAAGAAGGCCTGATCGGCACGCTGCGACCGGGTGATCGGGCCCGATATTTCCCACCCCAGGGCAACCCCAAGAAGGGCCGACTGAGTGGCCTCGGCAACCATTTCATGTCCGAATATCAACCCTACCTGCACAACCATCTGCTGGAGTCGATCAACCCCGAGCGGGAGCCCTTGATGAAGGAGCAGCTTGAGCGACAACGCTTTGAGCAGCAGATGCACGAGCATTTCAGCCACATCCATGAACACGAGCGGGACCGTAACCGGGTCTTCCTGGGTTTGCAGGGTTTGCTGCCCCAGGCTTTGGGTACCACACGGCAGGTCGAGGGCGGTATCGAGTCGCTACAACGCTTCGATACCGTGGCCAACCCGAATACCTACTTTACGAAAACCTGGAGCTGAGTCCGTCGACACGACCAAGGAGTGGATCATGATCAAGAAAATACCCATCGCCATAGTGGCAATGCTCTTCAGTCTAAGCGGTTGCGCCAAGGACTACAGCCTGGCGCCACCTGCGGACAGCGAAAAAGTGACGGTGACGGTAAAACTGCCCAAGGAGCTGACAAATGAAGTCATGCAGGTCGTTTACCGCTCCACCATCTGTACCTTCACCGACCACACGGCAATGGGTAAGCCTTATCAACGTGACGAGTATCAGCGAACTGATATATGGCCTGTGCGTCAAGGACAGGGTGACCTCTATCGAGCCGAGCTGCCTATGGACGGTGGCGGCGCGTGCCAATGGCGCTTGAGCAATGTGACCTTCGGCGTCGCTTATGCCACGCCGACTCCCTTTGGCGAAAACGTAACTTATCGTGCCGGAGGGGGTGTTGTAGTGATTTTTGACCGCAACAACTCGCCACGCGGTGGGGCTGACTTCAACGTCGAAGGAGATTTGATTATTAAAAAAGACTACTACCCATGGATTGATGAAGAATTTTTAGGACCATATAAGAAAACCGTTAGCTTAGCTGGCGAAGGAAATATCTATCTAAGCTATCGAGCGGTACAAGCACAGGCAGTGCACTTTGAGCCCATCCTGCACTCCAGTTATGTAGTCTATTCAGCCGGGCCCAACATTAAGAGGAAAGGTAATCACACCACCTTTACTTATCCTGATGGCAGTACAGTGGCTGATGGAAGTGCCAAGCCTGATTTCACAAAACTCCAAGCCATTCGCCTGGCTGCGGAGAACAATAAATGAAATCCATTCTCCCGGTTATATTTATCACTTCGTTCGCGAGCCTCAATGGCTGCGCCAAGGACTACAGCCTGGCGCCGCTGGCGGACAGCGAAAAAGTGACGGTGACGGTAAAATTGCCCAAGGAGCTGAAAACCGAAACCATGTGGGTGATGTATCGCTCGGCCACTTGTAAGCGCATCAGCTATGGCGCTAGCGGCCAACGTACCGAACGGGATGGCCATAACTCCGTTTATAAAGAGTTCGAACGCCAGGGGCAGAGTGATATTTATCAAGTCGAGCTACCCAAGGATGGGGGCGGTGCATGCCAATGGCACCTGGCCAATGTCACCTTCGGTGTTGCTTATGCCGATCCCGCTCGCTTTGGTGAAAACGTAATTCCTGGAGGAGGCGGTGGAGTTGTGGTGATCTTCGATCACAACAACTCTCCACGAGGAGGAGCTGACTTCAAAGTAGATGGAGACTTAACGATACAAAAAGATTATTACCCATGGGTGAGCGAGGCATTTTTGGGGGGATATAAAAAACACATCAGCCTATTAGGTGAAGGGCGTTTATATCTTAAATATCAGGCACTGCAAGCTCAGAAAATATACTTCGAACCCATCCTGCACAACGACTTCATGCTGCATTCGATTGAGCCCAAGGAGAAAAAAGAGGGCAACTACATTGCATTCGCGTTCCCCGACGGGAGCGTTTGGGCCGATGGTCGTCTGGACTCGAAGTTCCAGAAGCTCCAAGCCATCCGCCTGGCTGCGGAGAACAAAGAATGAAGCCACTTGTTCCCGTTCTGCTTGAAGCAAACCTAACAGTCATTAACCAACCTCAAGAACAGGAGTTCTGAACATGTCACAGGGATTTGTTTTGCTGGGTGATAAAACCACTCACAACGGAGAAGTCATCTCGGCCTCTTCCACGATGATTATCAGAGGCAGACCTGTAGCGCTGGTCGGCGATAAGGTCCGCTGTCCGATACCGGGGCATGGGGTCAATCCCATCGTCGAAGGCTGCGAGGGATGGTCCGAGAATGGTCGCGAAATGGTGGTCAACGGTTGCCGCAGCGAGTGTGGTTGCCAGTTGATTTCCAGCGCTTCCGATTGCGCGGTGGGCTGAGCCATGAGTTGGGATCGTCAGGCACCCGAAGTGGTGGAGGCCCCGGCGCCTATCGTGCTGGGTCGCTGGGTATTGGCGGCAGGCGCGGCAGTGCTGGCGTCTGTTTTGTTGTTCTTGTTGCATACCGCCGGACACATGCCGGTATTACAGGAACTGAATATCTGGGCATTTTCCGGTTCGCCGTTGCTGGCTTGGGCATTGGCGTTCAGCGCTCGCGCCTATGCCTATGGTGGCGCGCTGAGTTATCACCAGTTCCTGCAAGCGGAGGCGCAAGATGCTCAACACGCTTGGCAGGACTGGGCGCATCGCTATCTGGCGGTGCAGGCCAGCTGTGTGCTGTTGCCAGATCGCGTCTCCGCCAGCGTGGTCGTTCAAGACGGAATCAACCTGCCGCCTCGAACGGGACAGGCTCGGCGCGTTACCGAGCTCCCGCAGCAGCCAAAACGCGCGCCCGCCGGACTGTCATTGCTGTTGTCGGCCCTGGCGCCGGTCGTACGCGTTTTGCCGGCAAGACAACCGCTGCGGGTCACTCTGCTAAGCGATGTCGAGCCCGAGGAATACGCCGTGTTGCGCGATACGTGGCATCAAATCTGGGCCACCGACATGGGGTTGCCGCCGCCAGAGTCGGTCACCGTATCAGCTGAATTGTCATACCGGTGGATCGACGAGACGCTGAGGACAGGCAGTACCGCCGTTGAGTTGATCCTGGTGCTGCAACTACAAGGCGAGTCGGCGTACTCGGACGGCTTGGCTGCCTTGCTGTTGTGCCCGGATAAGTCGGCGCTCGCGTGGGAGCTGCCGGTAATCGGTGGTTTGTTGCGCCCCATGCCGCTGGATATCAAGCGCTTGTCCCACGAATTACCGATATTCCTACAAACCCAAACCAACGCTCGCCAAGCGACCGGCTTGTTGGCCGATAGCGCCGACTGGCAACCATTGATGGGCCAAGCCTTCGCCGCCGGCGGTGCTCTGGACGCTTCGCTCGAAGTAGAGCAGCAGTGGGTTCAGGAGCGCCTGTGTGGGGTGACAGGACCGTTCAGTCATTGGCTGACGGCAGCGCTGGGCGTGGAGATGTCTAGGCATCAACAATGCCCTTTGTTGCTCTTGGCCGAAGATGAATCAGGGCATTGGATCAGCAGCGTGACGACCGGAGAGATCGCATGAGAACCTTCACTAACTTATGGCTCCGCACGGGTGCGGCGGTATGGCTCGTCACCCTGACGGCACTCTTGGGATGGGCTATCTGGTCGTACGGCGATCGGGTGGGCTTGGTGGAAGATGTCCAGAAGCTGTTGGCTTTGTTGTTAATCATGACCATGGCCGTAATGGGGTATCAGGCACCTCTTTTGTTGATCTATCTCAAGCGGCAGTTCCACCGTGAGCACGAACTGGCGGGAAAAGCACGCCCTGACGCGGATGCGAGTTTGGTGCTGCCACGCCGATCAGGTTCTGAACACTTGGAGCTGCGCGAAACCCTCCACTACCAATACGGCCCCCTCTGGCGCCACAAAGTCCGATTTCTCCTCATCGTCGGCGAACCCACCGAGATCACCGCCATCGCCCCGCAGCTGGCGAAGAAGAAATGGCTCGAAGGCCAGCGCACTGTGCTGTTGTGGGGCGGCAGCCTCCAAGAGAACCTGGAAAATCCATTGCTGGATCATTGGCTTGGCTTACGCCGTTGGCGCCCCTTGGACGGCGTGGTCTGGGCACTGACCCCAGAACAGATCGCCGATGCAGTGCCGCTGGCCAAGGGCATGCGCCATTTGCAGGGGCTGGCCCGTCGGATGCGGCGGCAGGTGCCGTTGCACCTGTGGCAGGTGTGCGAGGCGACGTGGTCGCAGGAGGGGCGCGAGCGTCAGCCGGTGGGGTGTCTGCTGCCGGCGAAGGTCACCCCAGCGATGCTGGAAGAATGCCTGGAGGAGTTGATCGAGCCTTTGCGTCACCAGGGCATCGTGCAGATGAAGCTCAAGAAGCAGCTGCACCACGATTTCCTGCTGCGCTTGTCCCGGGATTTGCACGCCGATGGCATCGCCCGTTGGCGTCAGGCGCTGGCGCCGTCGTTGAGTGGGTTCAATCCGGGAGTGAGGCTGCGTGGGCTGTGGTTCAGCCAGCCGCTGCGCGAGATCCGGAGCGCTGACGGCGAGCATTTCTGGTGGCCGGATCCGGTGTGGCAGGGCGTGCAGCACGACAAGGCGGTTGGCGCGCGGCTGGGCTGGGGGGCGCCGCGGGTCGTTTATGCGTTGTGCCTGGGGTTGGCCGTGGTGTGGGGCGTGGGAATGGCGCTGTCCTTTGTCGGCAATCGGGCGCAGATCGTTCAGGTGCAAGCGGTGTTGGCGGGGCTGGACGCGTCGTCGCGGGCCGATGAGCAATTGCTCGCCTTCAACGAGCTGGTTCACGTGCTGGCGCGCCTGGATCACCGTGCCGTGGCCGGTGCGCCATGGCATCAGCGCTTTGGCTTGAACCGCAATCCCGTCCTGCTTGAAAGGCTCTGGCCGCGTTATGTCGAGGCCAATAATCGCCTGGTGCGCGACCCGGCGGCGGCGCGGTTGCGCGAGCAACTGGAGGCGTTGGTCAAGTTGGCGCCGGGCAGTGCCGAGCGCGTCGAGCGCTCGGCGGTTGCCTATGATCAGCTCAAGGCGTACCTGATGATGGCGCGGCCGGAAAAAGCCGAGGCGGACCTCCTGGTCAAGACGCTCGCCCATGCCGAACCCACCCGGGAAGAGGTTGCCCCCGCGCTCTGGCGAACGCTGGCGCCCGGCTTCTGGCAGTTCTACGCCGAGCAGTTGGCCGCGCACCCCGACTGGCGCATCGAGGCCGATCCTCGGTTGGTGGCGCAGGTGCGCCAGGCCTTGCTCGATCAGTTGGGCCAGCGCAACGCCGAAGCCAGCCTGTATCAACAGGTCCTGGACGACGTGGGCCAGCATTACCCGGCCCTGGGCCTGGCGCAGATGGTCGGCGACACCGAGGCCGCCGGGCTGTTTTCCAGCAAGGCCAGCGTGCCGGGGGTGTTCACGCGCCAGGCCTGGGAGGGCCAGGTGCGCCAGGCCATCGATGACATCGCCCAGGCGCGGCGTGAGGAAATCGATTGGGTGCTCAGCGACAGACCCGGCGAGGTCGATCCCCGGTTGACGCCGGACGAGCTGAAGGCGCGCCTGACCGAACGCTATTTCCAGGATTACGCCAGCGCCTGGCTCGGGTTTCTCAACAGCCTGCGCGCCCGCCAACCGAAAAACCTGGACGGGGTGATCGAGCAACTGACGCTGATGAGCGACGTGCGTCAGTCGCCGCTGATCGCGTTGATCAATACGCTGGCTTACCAGGGGCAGGCCGGCACCCGCGGTCAGGCCTTGAGTGATTCGCTGATGAAGTCCGCGCACAAGCTGATCGGGCCGGACAAGGCGCCGGTGATCGATCAATTCGTGGATCTGCCCGGTGGACCGCTGGACGCCACCTTCGGACCGTTGTTGACGCTGCTGGGCAAGGGCGCCGAAGACCGGAACGCCAGCGACCATTTGAGCCTGCAGGCCTACCTCACCCAAGTGACCCGCGTGCGCCTGAAGCTGCAACAGATCAGCACCGCCACCGACCCCATGGAAATGACCCAGGCGCTGGCGCAGACGGTGTTCCAGGGCCGCGGCATCGACCTGACCGACACTCAGTCCTACGGCCGATTGATGGCTGCCAGCCTTGGCGCGCAATGGGCCGGCGTTGGCGAGACGCTGTTCGTGCAGCCGCTGGAACAGGCCTGGCAGCGGGTGCTGCAACCGTCGACGGCGGGCCTCAACAGCCAGTGGCAGCGCTCGATCGTCGAGCACTGGAACGCGGCGTTCGCCGGGCGCTATCCGTTCGCCGCGACGGCCAGCGATGCTTCGCTGCCGATGCTGGGGCAGATGATCCGCGCCGACACGGGGCGCATCGAGCGCTTCCTGCACAGCCAGTTGAGCGGTGTGCTGCGCAAGGAAGGCAACCGCTGGGTGGCCGATCCGCGTCATGGCCGTGGCTTGCGGGTCAATCCGCAGTTCCTGACGGCAATCAACCAACTCGGCGACCTGGCCGACGTGCTCTTCACCGACGGCGGCCTGGGCCTGAGTTTCGAGCTGAGCGGCAAAGGCGTGCGCGATGTGGTGCAGACCACCTTCATCCTCAACGGCGAAAAACACGCGTACTTCAACCAGAAGGAACGCTGGCAGCGCTTCGGCTGGCCGGGGCGCAGCGACTATCCCGGGGTCAGCCTGACGTGGACCAGCGTCCACACCGGCGAGCGGTTGTTCGCCGACTACGCCGGCACCTGGGGGCTGATCCGCTTGCTGGAACAGGCCAAGTTCACGCCGCTGGACGATGGCGACAGCCGCTACCGCATGGTGCTCAAGGCTCCCGATGGCCTGGGCCTGACCTGGCACCTGCGCACCGAACTCGATGCCGGGCCGATGACGCTGCTGAAGTTGCGGGGGTTCAAGTTGCCGGGGCGGATATTCCTGGAGGGACGCGAGGCGGCGGACGGGTAGGCGCGCGAGAGGAAAATGAGTCTGCTTGGATTGATCGTTGGAGGGATCCATTGGCGCCTGGCTCTCCGTCGCGCTGAAGCGACAGGAGAAATACCGCTCGGCTTCAAACAAAAAGGATAGGTAATGCACAAGATCAAAACTTATTTACAGAAACATGGGCACGCTCCTTTCATATTTGGCGAAGGGCGCATCAGTGGCTACATCGGTGCCGCCTTGGGATTGTTGAGCTTGCTCGCAGTGTTTTGCTTCCTGCTGCCGGAGTGGCTGACGACCAGTGAATTGCGCGAGGTTTACGACGAGCAATTCGCCCGGTCGCTGTTGCTGCTCGGGTTGATCCTGTCGTTCAGCTTGGGCACGTTGAATATAATGCTCAACGGCCATAAGCGCTTGGGTGTTACGGCTATTGTCGCTTCCGGTCTGGCCATGGTCCTCGGTGGGACTGACATACAGGTCGATGCCATCGGTAAGACACCTTACTCCTTGGGGCTGGATTGGTTCGTACTGGCGCTCCTGATATCTGCGGCGGTATTTATCCCGCTGGAAAAATTGTATGCCAAGGATCCGGAGCAGAACATCCTGCGTCCCCATTGGCGCACGGACCTGGGCTATTTTTTCGTCAGCCATATGCTGGTGCAATTCATCCTGATTTTCATCACGGCTTCCTCAAACTTCATGGCGGGATGGGCGGTTTCCCCGAACCTTCAGGAGAGCGTCCAGAGCCTGCCTATGGTCGTGCAGTTTTTTCTCGCGGTATTGGTGGCTGATCTGGGGCAGTACTGGCTGCATCGCCTCTACCACGTGGTGCCTTGGTTATGGCGAGTCCATGCTGTCCATCATTCAAGTACCGCGATGGATTGGCTGGCCGGTTCGCGGGTCCACTTCGTTGAAATTTTACTAACGCGCACAGGTGTACTGGTGCCGTTGATGTTGCTGGGTTTCGCTGCGCCTGCATTGAATGCCTATGTGGTCCTGGTTGGCATTCAAGCCGTACTGGCCCACGCGAATATGCGAGTCAACGCGGGCTGGCTGGAATTCATTCTTGTACTTCCCCGATATCATCACTGGCACCACGCCCGTCATGCGGACTACATCTATAAAAACTACGCGATTCACCTGCCGCTGATCGATATGGTGTTTGGAACGTTCAAGTTACCTGTGAAGGATTGGCCGGCCCGCTACGGTGTATTCGGCAAGCCGTTGCCAGACGGCATCGTGCGGCAGCATGGATACCCGTTCCGGAAACCCGTGTCCGAGAGCTCCAAGCCATGAGCCTGCAAAGCTTGATCACCCGTTGCCTTGGAAAGCGCGACGCGGTGGCCGTTGCCCGTGAACAGGCCGCACGTTGGCAGCCCTGGTTGCAACCGATCAGCGAGGCGTCACCCGTCGGTGACGACCCTGGCTATGACGATGACTTCCAGCGCATGCGCGAAGAGGTCGACAAGTTGTCCGGTGCCGATGCCGAGCGAGTAGCCCAGTTGGCTGAGAAGCTGCTGACCCGGACCTGCAAGGATCTGCGCGTGGTCACCTATTACGTGTGGGCGCGCTTGCATCGGGACGGTGAGGCGGGGCTGGCCGACGGCCTGTGCCTGCTGGCGGCTTTGGTGGAGCGGTTCGCCGACCGCGTACTGCCGGCGCGCGCCACCAGTCGCAAGGTGGCGCTGCAATGGCTGGCCGGCGCCAAGGTGCTGGACACCCTGTCGCTGTACCCGGAGGTGGTCAAGGCCGAGGCCGAGCGCACGGCCGCCGCGTTGGCCTGGCTTGAGCAGGGGCTGGAGGCTTGGCCGGAAGATCAACGTCCTTGCCTTGGCGCGCTGCATGCCGCGCTGTCTGCCCGCCTGGCTCAATCCGGCGGCGTGGAGGCGGTGGTTCCGCAGAATGCGGCCAGCCAGGAATCGAATGCCCAGGCAGGCGCGCCGACCGTTCCCGCGATCAAGTCCGGTCGGGATCTGTTGGACCACGGCCGGGCCTTGGCCGGTTATTTGCGCGATCAACCCCACGGCTGGCTGGCAGGCCATCGACTGATGAAAAGCCTGCGCTGGGACACGGTGCATCAGGCGCCGCCCGAGGACGCCGACGGCAATACCCGGTTGACGCCGCCGAGGGCGGATTATCGGGCACAGCTCAAGCGCTTGTACCTGCAGCAGGCTTGGCGGCAGATGCTCGATCAGGTGGAGCGGATCTATGCCGAGGGCGTGAACCATTTCTGGTTGGACTTGCAGTGGTACGCGTACCAGGCCTTGAGTAAACAACCCGCGCCACAGGATGGCTGGGCGGACGTCGTTCAGCGTGACTTGGGCATGTTCCTCGAGCGCTTGCCGGGGATCGAGCTGCTGCGCTGGAGCGATGGCACGCCCTTCGCCGATGAGACCACCCGTGAATGGATCGTCCAGCACGTCAGCAGCAATGCCCCTGGGCAATGGCTGCCGGCTCCATCGTCGACGCATGGCACCGGCGATGCCGACATTTTGTCGTGGGAGGGCGAAGCCTTGGCGCAAGCCGACAGGGAAGGGGTCGAGCCCGCATTGGCCTGGTTGGCGGCGCGCCCGGACATTCATGGTGGGCGGCAACGTTGGCTGTTGCGTCTGCTGATGGCGCGGGTCGCCGAACAATTCGGCAAGACGGATCTGGCGATCCACTTGCTGGGGGAGCTGGACGCCGCCGTCCAACACCACGACCTGCGCGTGTGGGAGCCCGAGCTGTATTTCGAGGTCAAGGCTCGCCTGCTCAAGTTGCTGCGCCTCAAAGCCCAACGCAACGACACCGACAAACCTGCCCTGGCTCGACGCATGGAAACCTTGCTGGCGGCGCTCGTAGCCATCGATCCGGTACGTGCCGCCGTGCTGTGCGGCTGACGATCATTAATCAGGATTCTTTATGGACATGGACAATCTGACACTGCGCTATTTCGACGCCGAAATGCGCTACCTGCGCGAGGCCGGCAAGGAATTCGCCGAGGCGTTCCCGGACCGTGCGGCGCTTCTCAACCTGGACAAGCCGGGGGCTCAGGACCCTTATGTGGAGCGGCTGTTCGAGGGCTTTGCGTTCTTGATGGGGCGTTTGCGGGAAAAACTCGATGATGACCTGCCGGAGCTGACCGAAGGCTTGGTGAGCCTGTTGTGGCCACATTATTTGCGGACCATTCCGTCGCTATCGATCATCGAGCTGGTGCCCGATCTCGCCCAGATAAAACGCAGCGAACGGATCGGCCGGGGGTTCGAGATCCTCTCGCAACCCATCGGGCCGCAGCGCACCTGCTGCCGCTATACCACCACGCAAGACGTGACGTTGCAGCCGCTGGCGTTGGCGTCGGTGGCGCGTGACCACGAACCGGATGGTCGCTCGCTGCTGCGCTTGCGCTTTGCCCGCAGCAAATCCGTCCCTTGGACGGAGATCGACCTGCGTCGCCTGCCGTTGTACTTGAATGCCGATGCACCGCTGGCCAGCGCGCTGCACCAAGCCCTGACCTTGAACCGGCAGGCGATGTACGTGCGCGTCGCGGGGCAGCCCGGCCGCACGCCTATGGATGGTTACTTCGCGGCCAAGGGCTTTGCCGACGAGGATCGGCTGTGGCCCAAGGGCGACAGCGCCTTCAGTGGTTATCAGTTGCTGCTGGAATATTTCACGTTCCGGGAAAAATTCATGTTCGTCACCCTCTGCGGCTTGGATCAACTGGTGATTGAACCCAATGCGCCCTGGTTCGACCTCGAAGTGGTACTGCGTGAACCCTGGCCCCACGCCTTTGACCTGAGCGCCGAACACATCCGCCTGCACGCGGTGCCGGTGATCAATCTGTTTGTGCTGGAGGCCGATCCGCTGGAGCTGGACCCCTTGCAAACCGATTACCTGCTGCGTCCGATGCGCTTGCAGGACGGCCATCTGGAAATCTATTCGGTGGACGAGGTCACCGCCTCAAAGGAGGAACAGCGCCTGGACTACGTGCCGTTCAGCAGCTTTCGCCACAAGGGCGGTATGCTGCGTGACGAAGCGCCGGAACGCTATTTCCATACTCGCTTGAAGCGCGCCGCCAATGGCTTGCACGACACCTGGTTGATCCTCGGTGGCGACGGCTTCGACGAGGATCGGCTGCTGCGGCCCGATAAACGCCTGTCGCTGCGCCTGACCGGCACCCACGGCCAACTGCCGCGCAAAGCGTTGCAGAGCACGGTGCTCGATACGGCGGTGCAGCTCACCCAGTTCGGCCTGCGGGTGCGCAACCTGTGTGCCCCGACCTTGCCCTGCTATCCGCCAAATCGCGACCGCTTTCATTGGCGCATCCTCAGCCACCTGGGCTCGAATTTCCTGCCGATGCTCGACAGTGCCGAGGTCTTGCGCGGGACGTTGGCGTTGTACGACTGGACGGGCAGCGAGCTGAACCGGCGTCGGCTGGCGGCGATCGTCGAGGTGAGTCACCACTTGGTCCAGCGCTTCGAAAAGGGCTTCCTGCTGCGTGGGGTGGATATCGAAATCACCTTGGACGCCAACGGATTCGCGGGGGAGGGCGATATCAGTCTGTTCGGCGAAATGCTCAACCGCTTCTTTGCGCTCTACGCGGACGTCCATTTGTACACCCAGCTCACGCTGGTCCTTCAACCTACTGGAGCGTGCCTGCGATGGAGCGAGAATCACAGCCAGCGTATTCCCGGTTGAACACCGGCGGTTTGCTGAGCACCGTGCAGGAGCGGGTGGCCGAGGCCAGCCTGTACCGTTTCTGCCAGTTGCTGGAACAAGCGCTGCCCGGAAATCCCCTGCTGGGCAGCTCCGCGCGTCCGACGGACGACCCGGTGCGTTTTCGGCCCGATCCCGGCATGGGGTTCCCGGCCGGAGAGCTGAAAGCGATCGAACTCGATCCGGAGAATCCGGGGCGTCCGGCGACGGTACGCACTCGTGTGCTGGGGTTGTACGGTGTCGACTCGCCAATGCCGACGGCGTTCCTCGATGACATCGCCCAACGTCGGGAAGGGCATGAGGCGCTGGAAGCATTCCTCGACATTTTCAATCACCGGATCTTTACCCAGTTCTACCGGATCTGGCGCAAGTATTCCTACCCGGCCACTTTCGCAGCAGGCGGCACCGATGCGACGTCGCAATGCCTGCTGGGCCTGATCGGGCTAGGCATTCCCGGAAGCACGCGACGGGTCGCGACGCCGATTTCGCGTTTCCTTGCGTTGCTCAGCGTCATGCGCCTGCCGACCCGCAACGCCGAAGGCATCGAGGCGTTGGTCAAGCTGCTGGCGAGCAAGACCCAGGCGCGAGTCAGCCCGCACTGGCCGCAGAAAATTACTTTGGCGCATCCGGCCAGCCTTTGCCCGTCCCGTCTGGTGACACTGTCCGAAGGCACGCCGCTGGGCAGTGTCGGGCGGGACGTCAACAGCCAGTTGCACCTGATGCTTTGCACCGATGACGCGAAGGAGGCCAACGGCTGGTTGCCTGGCGGAACGCTGCACAGCGACCTGCTGGTACTGCTGCGGGTGTACCTGGGATGGCGTTGCAGCGCGACGCTGCAATTGACGGTCGCGCTGAGCAGCCTGCCGGCCCCGGTCCTGGGCAATCCCCAGATTCGATTGGGCATGACCGGTGTGCTGGGCTTGGGGGCAGACACCTGGCGGGCGAAAGAACACGAAACCCTCACGATCAATCTGGGCCGTTATCAAGGCCTCTCGATCCATTCTCGGAACAGGGAAACACAGCATGTCTCGTACCCTTTTTAATCTATCGATACTGGCAGTGATCGCCACCGCACTGGGCGGGTGTGGATTGACCCAGACCGTCACGCAAGGCACTGCATCCGCCGCCGAGACGATTTTCCATAAGCAAGTGAAGACCCTGCATCTGGACTTCAACGCGCGCCCGGCGCTCAACACCGACGTTGCGGACATGAATGCGCTGTCGTTGCCAACCCTGGTCCGCGTGTACCAATTGCGCGATGGCAACGCGCTGGACCGGGCGACTTACGAGGGGCTGGTGAGGGGTGACGAGGGGCTGCTCGACGGCGCGTTGCTGGACAAGCGAGCCGTGGTGGTGAAACCCGGAGCAGGGGCGCAGTTGAGCGTGCCGATGAATCCGCAGGCGCGGGTAGTCGCGCTGGTGGGCTTGTTCCGCAATCCCGATGCGCAACCCGACACCTGGCGCCTGCTGTTGACACGCGATGACTTGGACCCGGATCGGGCACGGCTCATCGAGATGGGAGGCAACCAACTGACCTTGCGTCCCTTGGCGAAGGAATAAGCCATGACCGAGCCCAACCCCTCGCTCTACGAAATGTTGCTGCAGAACTTCGACGGAGAACTGGATGTGTATCGCGTCAGCGAGCAGGACCAGCACACGCTGTCGGTCCTGGACAACCTCCAACGCATCCTCAATTGCCGGGCGGGCACACTCAGTCACTTGCCGGACTACGGACTGCCGGATATGGGCACGGTTCTACAGGGATTGCCGGCAACGGCCCATACCCTGATGAGGACCCTGACCGATACCTTGCTCAAATACGAACCACGGTTGGCGGAGCTCGCCATCGAACTGTTGCCCCAGGTGCTGCCGGGGCATTTGGAATGTGCGCTGAACGTGCAGTTGAAAGGCGGGCGGCGGGTGAGTTTCGGGACCACCGTGGGGCCGGAGGGCAAAGTCCTTGTGCGTCACCTGACGCGGCAGAACTACTTTTCGACGCCTGGAATGGATCACCCAAGGGGCGGGCGATGAGCGCGTTGTTCGAAGTGCATGTTCGACTCGGCGGCGATCCGCGCGGTTATGCTGAGTTCGTCGCCCTGCGCGGTGAAATGGCGAAGCTGGGCCATAGCGCCTGTCCCGACGTGGATTGGCAGAAAGTGGAGCAGTTGTGCCTCGTGCTCCTGCAATTGAACGGGGCAGAGCTGCAGACCGTGAGCTTTTATGCGCTGGCGCGGGGGCAGCGTCACGGTTTGGATGGCATGGTCGAAGGCATGAGATTGCTCAAGACGCTCTGTGGCCAGTGGTCCAGTCTTTGGCCGGCGTCGGTCCCCGTTCGCCTGGAGATGCTCGGGTGGTTGTTTGCCCAACTGCAAACGCTGCTGCGCAGCTGGGCGCTGGCGACCCACAACCTGCGGGCATTGCTTGAGTTGGATAATGCGCTTACCGACCTCAGTGAACGGTTGCCCTGCCAGGCACCCGTACCGTTGGCCACGCTGCAGGCCCTGCGGCTGCAGGTCAGGCACCTCATCCAGCGCTTGGAACGGAGCGACTTCGGCACCGAAACGGCATTGCTCCCCCTCAGGGTGGCGGAACCGGCGCTGATGATGCCGATCGTGCTCGTGCCGCCGCCCGATGCGATAAGCGGCAAACGACGGTTATTGCCGTGGCTGTGCACAGCGGCGCTTCTGCTTGCCGTCGCCGCTGGGGTTGCCGGGGGGTGGAAGGGCGCGCAGACGGACGTCGCCTGGCCCGATCCGGTGCGCCTGGACAGCCTGTCGCTGTTCGACGCCGGCAGCGCGGAGCTCAAGCCCAGCTCGACCTCTGTCCTGGTCAAGGCCCTGGTCGACATCAAGGCCCAGCCAGGCTGGTTGATCATCATTGCCGGGCATACCGATGCCACAGGTTCATCGGAGCAGAATCTCCGGCTCTCCCATGCCCGGGCGTCCGCGGTACGCGACTGGATGCAGAGCGTGGGCAGCATTCCCGCCGATTGTTTTGCCGTGCAGGGCTTTGCCGCCCATCAACCCATCGCAGGAAACGATACCGAGGCCGGGCGAATCGCCAATCGACGTGTCGACATCAGCCTGGTGCCGCAAGCAGGCGCTTGTGAGCCTCCAGCAAATCGCAGGCCAGAGAGGCTCCTTTGAAATTCCTCCTTAAGAACCGCAAGGATGTGCCGATACAGCGCGGTAGATCCGATTGTATGGGCACTGCAGTAGTGTCCAAGAAAAGATATTCCAGGCGTTTGCGCGCCTGTGCCCTTTTGATTTTTTCCAGGTTTGACCCTAATCGGACCTCAGGGAATGAACCATGCCAGCCCACTCCAGGACCGAGTTGGAGGATGCCCTTGCCGCGTGCAAAAGCAGCTTTCTTTCCGTTGCCTTCTTCAGTTTTTTCGTCAACCTGCTGATGCTGGTTCCCTCGTTCTACATGCTGCAGGTCTATGACCGGGCGGTCGCCAGCGCCAGCCTGTCGACCTTGTTGATGTTGACGCTGATCATGTTGCTCCTGTTGACCACGATGGGCGGACTGGAGTGGGTTCGGTCGCGGATCATGGTGCGGATCAGCACGCGCCTGGATACGTTGCTGGGCCAGCGCCTGTTCGACGCGAGTTTCAAGCAGGCGCTGACAAGCTGCGGCATGAACGCCACGGCCCAGCCCCTGAGCGATTTGAACGCGTTGCGCCAGTTCCTGACCGGCAACGGCCTCTTTGCGTTTTTCGACACGCCCTGGATTCCGATCTACCTGGCCGTCATGTTCATGTTCCATCCCTGGTACGGCTGGATGGGGCTGTTGAGCGCGGTGCTGTTGGGTACGCTGGCCTACGTCAATGAAAAACTCACCCAGGCACCGCTGCATGCGGCCAACCGCGAGCAGATGGCGGCTACCGCGTTCACCAACAAGAGCTTGCGCAACGCCGAGGTGGTGGAATCCATGGGCATGCTTGCCAGCTTGCGTCAGCGCTGGAGCGAGCAGACCCACACCATTCTTTCCCTGCAGAGCCTCGCCAGTGACCGCGCCACGACCGTCGCGACCGTCTCCAAGACGTTCCGCCAGGTCGTCCAGTCGCTGGTGCTGGGCTTGGGTGCGTACCTGACGATCAATCACGAGATTTCGTCTGGGCTGATGATCGCCGGCTCCATTCTGCTGGGGCGAGCCTTGGCGCCCATCGATCAATTGATCGGCGTCTGGAAAGGCTTCCTGGGCGCACGATCGCAATATGCGAGGCTGCACCAATTGCTGGCAACGATCGCCGCCGAACCTGAGCGCATGTCCTTGCCGGCGCCCGAGGGCGCGATCCGAGTGGAAGGCCTTAGCGTTGGCTCGCCCAACCAGCGCAAACCGATTATCCGTGGCCTGACATTCGAGGTGCCGGCGGGTTCGGTGGTGGGCATCATTGGTCCCAGCGGCGCGGGCAAGTCGACGCTGGCCAGGGCATTGCTCGGCATCTGGCCAAGCCTGGCGGGTACCGTACGCCTGGACGGTGCGGACATCAGCCAATGGCGGCGGGACGAGCTTGGCCCCTACGTCGGTTACCTGCCGCAGGACATCGAGTTGTTCGAAGGCACCATCAGCCAGAACATTTCACGCTTCGGTCCGGTGGACGCACCCGCCGTGGTGGCTGCCGCGCGCATGGCCGGGGTACATGAGCTGGTTCTGCAATTGCCTGATGGCTACGACACGTTGATCGGGGCCAATGGCGGTGGACTGTCCGGCGGCCAGCGCCAACGCATCGGCCTGGCTCGTGCGCTGTACGGCGAACCGCGGCTCGTATTGCTCGATGAGCCGAACTCCAACCTGGACGATGCGGGCGAGAAGATGCTCGCCGAGGCACTGCAAAAACTCAGGCAGAGCCGCGCCACGGTGTTTGTCATCACTCATCGATCCGGGGTGCTGGCGCAGGTCGACAAGCTGCTGGTCCTCAATCAGGGCGAACTGAGCCTGTTCGGGCCGCGCGACAAGGTCCTGGCGCGACTGCAGGCTGCCACGCCCGCGGCGCACCCGGCCGCCGCCATTGAATCGTAGGAAGCGGATGAGCCATTCGATGCAACAAATCAAGCCATCATCGGCCCCTGTCACCGGGTTTTCCATTGACGACAAACCGATACGGCGCATCGGCTATCTCATGCTGCTGGTGACATTCGGCCTGTTTGGCGGCTGGGCCACCCTGGCGCCGCTTGACAGCGCGGCACTGGCGCCGGGCGTGGTCACCGTCAAGAGCTATCGCAAGACCGTGCAGCACCTGGAAGGCGGCATCGTGCGGGAGCTGCGCGTGCATGACGGCGACCTGGTGAAGGCCGGTGATGTGCTGCTGGTGCTCGACAACACCCAGGCGCGCTCCGAAATGGAAGCGATGCGCAGCCAGTTGATCGCAGCGCTCGAACTCGAAGCCCGACTGGTGGCCGAGCGCGACGGCTTGCCCGAGCCGCTGGCCGTCCCCGCCCTGGACCTCGCTGATGCTCGCGTACGCGAGGCGCGCGACAGCGAAGCGCGGATTCTCCAGACCCGGCGGACCTCCTTGCTCGGGGAAATCGCCTTGCAGGAGAAGTCCATCGGGCAAATCGAGGAACAGATTCGTGGCTACAGAGCGGTCGTCGCCAGCAAGCAAACGCTCGCGGCTTCCTATCAAGAAGAGATTGTCGATTTACGCGCGTTGTTGTCCGAAGGCTACGTGGACAAGCAGCGTTTGCGCGAGCAGGAGCGCAGCCTGGCCCGGCTGCAGGCCGAAATAGCGGAAAGCCAGTCTGCCAGCGCGCGGGCCAGGGTCCAGGCTGACGAAGCGCAGTTGAAGATCCTCCAGCTGAAAAAGACCTTTGCCAGTGAAGTCGCGGGCTTGCTGGGCGATGCCCGGAGCAAGGTCTACGAGCTCCGCGAACGGTTGGCCACCCTGCAGGATCGCGACCAGCGCACTGATATCGTCGCGCCCGAATCCGGAAAGGTCATGGGCTTGACCGTACATACCCTGGGCGCGGTGGTCAGCCCAGGGACTGCGCTGCTCGACATTGTCCCGGCCAACGAGGAGCTGATCGTCGAGGCCCAGGTTTCACCGATGGACATTGACCGCATCGCGCCGGGCAAGCTGGCTGGCATCCGCTTCAGTGCGTTCAAAAGCAGTACCACGCCGGTCATCGAGGGCCAATTGGTACAGGTGTCTGCCGATCGGCTGGTCAACAAGGACACCGCAACCCCGTATTACCTGGCACGCGTGGCCTTGACCGACAAGGGAAGGCAAGCATTGGGCGGTCTTACCCTGGTGCCCGGGATGCCCGTCGAGGTGTTGATCAATACGGGTTCGCGAACGTTGTTGGAATACCTGATGCAGCCTGCCAGCAATGCGTTTGCCCGTTCGTTGATCGAGGATTGATATGAAATCTCTGGTCGCACTGGGGCTGGCCGTCCTGTCGTTTGGCGCCCTGGCGGACAATGGGCAGGCGTCTGCCTATGTCGATCTCTGGCAGTTGCATCAGGAGGCGCAGGGCGCCGATCCGCGTGTCCTGCGGGCGCAGGCCCTGACTCGCAGTGGTGAAGGCAACGAGCGTGCGGCCTTCGGTCAATTGTTGCCGCAGCTCAATGCCAGCGGCAGCGTCAACCGCAGCCGGCGCGACGACGAGCTGAGCCGTATCCAGTACAACGGCAAGCGCATGGCGGTGATGCTCAACCAGGTCATCTACGACCCGCAGGTCTGGCGCAGTTATCAGCGATACGTGGAACTGGCGCGCCAGAGCGAGTATGAGTCCGACGACACGCGGGTGCAGGCCAGCATTGACCTGTCCGAGCGCTATTTCGCCGTGCTTGCCGCCGAGGACGAATTGGCTCTGGTGCGCAGCGAGCTGGGCGCGACCGAGCGCAATCTCAAGCGCGTCAACGCCCTGTATGCGCGGCAGATGGCAATGGTGACCGACACGCTGGACCTGGAGGCGCGCGTGGATGCGCTCAAGGCTGACGAGATTGAAGCCGTCAACAAGGTCGAGGTCAGCCGTGAAGCCATTTCCGAACTGGTGGGGCGCGAGGTTCGGGAGCCGTTCAAGCGCATCGCCGAGAGTCCGGCGTTCAGTCTGCCGGCACAAGCGCAGGATTACTGGGTGCAGACGGCGCTGGACAGCAACCCGGCGTTGCATGCTCGCGAACACAGCATTCGCGCCGCCGAAGCCGCCATCGGAGAAGCCAAGGCCGGCCATCTGCCCAAGCTGGGCCTGAACCTGATGGCGCAACGCAGCGACATCGGCTACGAAGGTGCGCTGGCGCCTCGCTCGGATAATCTCGTCGCCTCCCTGGACTTGCAGATGCCGCTCTACAGTGGCGGTTCCACGCGCGCCCGGGTGTCCAGTTCCGAAAGCGACAAGGAGGCCGCGCAACAAGAACTTGAGGCGTTGCGGCGCCAAGTCATCAAGGAGACTCGCACGGCCTATCTGGGCATGACCGCCGAGCTGAGCCGTATCAAGGCGACGCATCGCGCGCTCGAATCGGCCGAGAAGTCGCGACTCGCCACGGAGAAGGCCTTTTCCTATGGCGTCAAGAATGCCGTCGACGTCCTGGACAGCATCAAGGAAGAGTTTCGTGCGCGACGTGATTTCTATCAATCGCAGTACCGCTTCGTGACCAGCCTGCTTGTCCTGCATCGCTGGAGCGGCAGGTTGGGGGACGGCGATATACGCAAGGCCAACGACTGGCTGGCTACTCCCGTTTCATCGGATGTGCGGTAGAAAAAATGATGGCCAAGTAATATTATTGGCGCCATTTTTCAGGCAATATTAACGACTTGTAGCGGCCGCCCCGGGAAGGGCCGCAGATTGCCCATAGGAAGCTTGTATGCCCAGTCCCCTTGGTTACTCCTCCGTTTCGTCTGCAAAATTGACCACTAACGTGCAGGTCAATAGCTTGTTGGTTGGCACTTACTGGACCGGAAGTGCCACGACGGGCACGTCGTTGACGTACAGCTTCTTAACGATGAATTCATATTTCGCCAGGGATTACAGCGACTACGACGAATATCTGGCCAGTTACACCCTCACTTCTGCCCAGCAAAGCAGCATTACCAGCGCGCTCGGCAGCTGGAGCGCCGTCTCTAATATCAAGTTCACCAAGGTCAACGACACAATCTCCAACGTCGGGGACTTGCGATTTGGCGGCTACGGGGACATGCCCGATAGCTTCGCCGCCTGGGGTTACTATCCTGCCAACGCCCCAAGCGGTGGCGATGTGTGGATCGGTCCGGTCACCAACGACCCGGCTCCCGTCAAGGGCACGTACGACTACATGACGTTCATGCATGAGATCGGCCATGCGCTGGGCCTCAAGCATCCATTTTCGCCAAGCGATACCAACAAAACGGTGTTGTCCGCTCAGTTCGATGACGTTCGTTACACGATCATGAGCTACAACAACAATTATTCGTATGAGCCCACCACACCGATGTTGCTGGACATCGCTGCCATCCAAAGCCTGTATGGCGCGAACAAGCAGTGGCAGGTCGGCAACACCAGCTATAGCTGGGCGGCCGATCAATCGGTTTTCGAGACGATCTGGGACGCCGGTGGTGTTGACACCATCGATGCGAGCAACCAGGCGCAAGCTGTGCGTATCAACCTCAATGAAGGCCAGTTCAGCAAGATCGGCGCGACGTTCCAGAATCTCACTACCCAGACTGACTTCAACGAAGGGCTGGCGATTGCCTACGGTACCAAGATCGAAAACGCGATTGGCTCGGCCAACGACGATACGCTTATCGGCAACGCGTTGGACAACGTACTGAATGGTCGCGCTGGCGCAGACGTCATGATCGGTGGGTCAGGCAACGACACTTATGTCGTCGACAATATCAATGACGTCATCCAAGAAACCAGTGCGCTGAATAGCGGAGTCGACACTGTCCAGGCTTCCAGCAGTTACGTCCTGAGTGCCAATATCGAGACGTTGATCCTGACTGGCTTCGGCAACATCAACGGCACCGGCAACGCACTGAACAACCGCATCACCGGAACGCTTGGCGCCAACGTCCTGGACGGCGGCGCTGGCATTGACACGCTGGTCGGCGGCACCGGTAACGACACCTATGTGGTCGACAACCTCAAGGATGTGATCAGCGAAACCAGCGCCCTCGCCAGCGAGATCGATACCGTGCGCGCCTCCTTGACCTGGAGCCTGGGCACCAACCTGGAAAACCTCACGCTCACCGGCAGCGCCAACCTCAACGGCACTGGCAACGCCTTGAACAACGTGCTGACTGGCAACGCTGGCAATAACTTGCTGGATGGCCTCGCCGGGCGCGATACCTTGGTCGGTGGCGCGGGTAACGACACGTATACCCTCGACAACGCGGGTGACAGTGTCGTAGAGCTTGCGGATGAAGGCATCGACCTGGTCCGGACAGCGGTCAGCCATACCTTGTCCGCCAACGTCGAGAATGCAGTGTTGCTCGGCGTCGCCGCGCTCAACCTCACCGGCAACGCATCAAATAACAGCCTGATCGGCAACGCCGCAGCGAACGTGCTCAACGGCATGGACGGTGCGGATACCCTCGACGGCGGCGCCGGCATCGACACCCTCATTGGTGGCACGGGCAACGACACCTACGTGGTCGACAACCTCAAGGATGTGATCAGCGAAACCAGCACCTCGGCCTCCGAAATCGACAGCGTGCGTTCCTCGGTGAGCTGGACCCTGGGCAGCAACCTGGAAAACCTCACGTTGACCGGCGTTGCCGCGATCAACGGCAGCGGCAACTCGCTGGACAACGTGCTGATCGGCAACGCCGCCGCCAACGTGCTTAACGGCCTGGGCGGCGCGGATACCCTGGACGGCGGCGCCGGCAACGACACTTATTACGTCGACAACCTCGGCGACACGGTGATCGAGCGCGGCGCGGCGCTGACTGAGATTGACAGCGTTGTTTCGTCCATCAGCTACGCCCTGGGCGCCAATCTGGAAAACCTGACATTGGGCGGCGCCGGCAGCATCAACGCTACCGGTAACGCGCTGAACAACCGCATCACCGGCAACGCTGGCGCCAACGTCCTCGACGGCGGCCTCGGCATTGACACGCTGGTCGGCGGCACGGGCAACGACACCTACGTGGTCGACAACCTCAAGGACGTCGTCAGCGAAACCAGCACCTTGGCCGCTGAAGTCGACAGCGTACGTGCCTCGGTCAACTGGGTGCTGGGCGCCAACCTGGAAAACCTCACGCTCACCGGCAGCGCCAACCTCAACGGCACCGGCAACGCCTTGAACAACGTGCTGACCGGCAACGCTGGCAATAACCTGCTCGATGGCCTCGCCGGGCGCGACACTTTGGTCGGTGGCGCCGGTAACGACACGTATACCCTCGACAACGCAGGAGACAGCGTTGTAGAGCTTGCGGATGAAGGCATCGACCTGGTCCGGACAGCGGTCAGCCATACCTTGTCCGCCAATGTCGAGAATGCAGTGTTGCTTGGCGTCGCCGCGCTCAATCTCACCGGCAACGCGTCAAATAACAGCCTGATCGGCAACGCCGCAGCGAACGTGCTCAACGGCATGGACGGTGCGGATACCCTCGACGGCGGCGCCGGCATCGACACCCTCATCGGTGGCACCGGCAACGACACCTACGTGGTCGACAACCTCAAGGATGTGATCAGCGAAACCAGCACCTCGGCCAGCGAAATCGACAGCGTGCGTTCCTCGGTGAGCTGGACTCTGGGCAGCAACCTGGAAAACCTTACGTTGACCGGTATTGCCGCGATCAACGGCAGCGGCAACGCGCTGGACAACGTGCTGATCGGCAACGCCGCCGCCAACGTGCTCAACGGCCTGGGCGGCGCGGATACCCTGGACGGCGGCGCCGGCAACGACACTTATTACGTCGACAACCTCGGCGACACGGTGATCGAGCGCGGCGCGGCGCTGACTGAGATTGACAGTGTCATTTCGTCCATCAGCTACGCCCTGGGCGCCAATCTGGAAAACCTGACATTGGGCGGCGCCGGCAGCATCAACGCTACCGGTAACGCGCTGAACAACCGCATCACCGGCAACGCTGGCGCCAACGTCCTCGACGGTGGCCTCGGCATCGACACGCTGGTCGGCGGCACGGGCAACGACACCTACGTGGTCGACAACCTCAAGGACGTCGTCAGCGAAACCAGCACCTTGGCTGGCGAGATCGACAGCGTACGTGCCTCGGTCAACTGGGTGCTGGGCGCCAACCTGGAAAACCTCACGCTCACCGGCAGCGCCAACCTCAACGGCACCGGCAACGCCTTGAACAACGTGCTGACCGGCAACGCTGGCAATAACCTGCTCGATGGCCTCGCCGGGCGCGACACTTTGGTCGGTGGCGCCGGTAACGACACGTATACCCTCGACAACGCAGGAGACAGCGTTGTAGAGCTTGCGGATGAAGGCATCGACCTGGTCCGGACAGCGGTCAGCCATACCTTGTCCGCCAATGTCGAGAATGCAGTGTTGCTTGGCGTCGCCGCGCTCAACCTCACCGGCAACGCGTCAAATAACAGCCTGATCGGCAACGCCGCAGCGAACGTGCTCAACGGCATGGACGGTGCGGATACCCTCGACGGCGGCGCCGGCATCGACACCCTCATCGGTGGCACTGGCAACGACACCTACGTGGTCGACAACCTCAAGGATGTGATCAGCGAAACCAGCACCTCGGCTTCCGAAATCGACAGCGTGCGTTCCTCGGTGAGCTGGACCCTGGGCAGCAACCTGGAAAACCTTACGTTGACCGGCGTTGCCGCGATCAACGGCAGCGGCAACGCGCTGGACAACGTGCTGATCGGCAACGCCGCCGCCAACGTGCTCAACGGTGGCGCGGGCAGCGACCGTCTCGACGGCGGCGCCGGCAACGACACCCTGGTGGGCGGGGCGGGGACTGACATCCTGACGGGCGGCGTCGGAGCAGATCGTTTCGTTTTCAGTTCATTGAGTGAGTTGGACAAGGACGGGGCGGGCGACGTCATCCTCGATTTCAGCCGCTTGCAAGGCGACAAGATCGATCTGTCGAAACTGGATGCCAATGCCCTGACGCCGCTGTTCAACAAGTTCAGCTTCGTTGATGCAGGGGATTTCACTGGCGCGGGGCAGTTGCGCTTCGTTGATCATGTGCTCTACGGCAACGTCAACGATGACCTGGGCGCGGACTTCGAAATCCAGTTGGTCGGCGTCAATACCTTCAACGCCAACGATCTGGTCGCCTGAAAACACGTTCGGGGCTCGGTGAATACACACCGGGCCCCGAACATTTGCTGCGGAATCTGGATCAGAACAGCTGGGTGAACAACCAATAAAGGCTGCCAGACAACAGGATGGCAGCAGGCAGCGTGAGCACCCAGGCCATCAGCAGGTTGCGGATCGTGCGCATCTGCAGGCCACCGCCGTTGGCGACCATCGTGCCGGCCACGCCCGAGGACAGTACATGGGTGGTGGACACCGGCAGGCCGAACACGTCGGCAGCGCCAATGGTCAGCATCGCGACCGTTTCAGCCGAGGCGCCTTGGGCGTAGGTGAGGTGCGACTTGCCGATTTTCTCTCCCACCGTCACCACGATGCGTTTCCAGCCGACCATGGTGCCCAGGCCAAGGGCGATGGCCACGGCGATCTTCACCCATAACGGAATGAATCGCGTCGAATTGTCGATCTGCTGCTTGAACAGTTGCAGCTTGTCGCGGGTGTCGGCGTCGAAGTTGCCGACCTGATTCTTGTCCATCAGGCGAATGGTTTCGCTGGTCAGGTACATGTCGTTGCGCACGTTGCCCACGGCTTCGACGGGCACCTTCGCCAGCGAGCCGTAGCCTTTGACCTCGGCTCCGATGCTGCCGGTCATCGCGGCAAGGGCCGGCACCAGTTGTGGCGTGGCCTGCTTGCTGCTGACGTAGGCGGACAGGATAGGGCGCGGGTCGGCCGGTGCCGGTGAGGGCGAATGCTTGACCAAGGCTTGTTGGGTGACTTCGGCCACCGCGGCGAATTGAAGTGCCTGGTCGGCAGGCATCGTGCGGTTGAGTGCATACGCCATCGGCAGGGTGCCCACCAGGATCAGCATGATCAGGCCCATGCCTTTCTGGCCGTCGTTGGAACCGTGGGCGAACGAAACACCGGTGCAGGTCAGGATCAGCAGGCCGCGAATCCACCAAGGTGGCGGTGTGTTGCCTTCAGGTGCCTTGTACAGCGCGCGATTCTTGACGAAAGCCCGCAGCGCCAGCAACAGCAACGCGGCGCAGCCGAAACCTACCAGCGGTGACAAAAGCAGCGCGTAGCCGATCTTGGTCGCCTGGGCCCAGTCCACGCCGCTGGTGCCATCGCGACCGTGCATCAGCGCATTGGCGACGCCGACGCCGATGATCGAACCAATCAGCGTGTGGGAAGACGAGGCCGGCAGGCCCAGCCACCAAGTGCCGAGGTTCCAAAGAATGGCGGCGATCAGCAACGCGAAGATCATGGCGAAACCGGCGGAGGAGCCGACCTGCAGGATCAGCTCCACCGGCAGCAAGGCGATGATGCCGAAAGCCACCGCGCCACTGGACAGCAACACCCCAAGGAAATTGAAGAAACCCGACCAGGCCACCGCGAAATTGGGGGCCATGGAATTGGTATAGATAACCGTGGCCACGGCGTTGGCGGTGTCGTGGAAACCGTTGACGAACTCAAAGCCCAGCGCGATCAGCAGCGCGACACCCAGCAGCAGGAACGGTGTCCACGTGGTCACTACGGTGCCGAGCTCGTTCATATCGTGCATCAGGCTGTAGGCAGTGAACAAAAGGCCGATGCCCAGCACCGCAAAAAAAATGGCCAGGGTCATCATGCTCGGCTTGCGATCCAGCTGCGGTCTCGAAGGGGAGGCGACCGAGCCCGACAGGTTGGAAGCCAGGGTAGGCGTTGTCATGGTGGGAAACTCGCGAAATAGGAGGCATTCCCGATCCTAGTCGCACTTTGTTACAAAGCGGTGATGGTGGTAATTCCAGGATTGTTTCATCGGTGAAACGTTTTTTTGCTGATGATCGCCGCAAATTTCAGCAACGGTGCTAGTGAAGCCTGTCGGACAGACTGCGGTCCTGGCGAACAAAGCATGGCGCGTTCAATTAGATGTCGATCAAAATCAAAACTGTTGACGTTTATGATTATGCTCATCATCATAGATCTGCCCGACACGCTTCGATGCCGGCCCCGACCCTGCTGCCCGAGGAAAACTTCATGACAATCAACAAACCCGTAGCATTGGTAACAGGCGCTTCGTCCGGTATCGGAGAGGCCATCGCCGGCAAGCTCGTTGCGGCAGGCTACAAGGTCTACGGCACCAGCCGCAGAGGCGTCCAGTCGGATCAACGGGCGTTTGCCATGCTGGCGCTGGACGTGACCGACGATGCCTCTGTCGAGCGCGCTGTCCAGGAACTGTTGCAGTTGGAGGGCCGTATCGACCTGCTGGTCAACAATGCCGGTTTCGGGCTCGCACCCGCGGCGGCGGAGGAGAGCTCCATCGACCAGGCGAAGGCGGTTTTCGATACCAATTTCATGGGCGTTGTCCGGATGACTCGCGCCGTTGTGCCCCACATGCGGCGCCAGGGCAGCGGCCGCATCATCAACATAGGTTCGATCCTCGGCGTCGTGGCCGTGCCTTATGTGGCGCTCTACGTCGCGAGCAAACATGCGGTGGATGGCTATTCTCAAGCCCTGGACCACGAACTGCGCACCCACGGCATCCGGGTCACGGTGATCGAACCCGGCTATACCCGGACCTCGTTCGAAAGCAACAGCCTGGAGGCTGACGCCAAGCTGGACCTGTACGAAGATATTCGGGTAAAGGTCACCAAAGTCGTCAACCAGGCGATGGCGACCGCCGAAAGCGCGGATGTGGTGGCTGACGTGGTGCTCAAGGCGGCGCGGGCCGAGCGTCCCAAGCTGCGCTATACCGCTGGCAAGGCGGCGGCGCAGCTGCAATGGATGCGCCGCTTCGCGCCGGCTGGCCTCCTGGATACGGGCATCCGCAAAGCCATGCAGCTCGCGTGAGCCTGCCTTATCCAGCCCGTCGTCCCCATCCTTCAATCGAACAGGAAACATGACAATGACTTTCAAGGCGCTGCTCACCACTAAAGCCGACGATGTGATTTCCACCCGCCTGGTCGATTTCAAGGATGAGGACTTGATGGCCGGCGACGTTACCGTGGCGATCGAGTACTCAACGGTGAATTACAAGGACGCCATGGCCCTCAGCGGGCGTTCACCGGTGATTCGCCAGTTCCCGTTGATTCCGGGCATCGACTTCGCCGGTATCGTCGAAACGTCGAGCCACGCAGGTTTCCAAGCCGGTGACCGCGTGCTGGTCAATGGCTGGGGGCTGAGCCAGACCCACCACGGTGGCTTTGCCCAGAAAGCGCGGGTGAGTGGCGACTGGCTGGTGAAAGTCCCGGAGGCGTTTTCAACCCGACAAGCGATGGCGATCGGCACCGCCGGCTACACGGCGATGCTGAGTGTCCTGGCGCTGGAGCATGGCGGCCTGACGCCCGAGCGTGGCGATATCCTGGTGACCGGTGCCAATGGCGGTGCAGGCTCGGTGGCGATCGCGTTGTTGTCCGGGCTGGGTTATCGGGTGATCGCCTCGACCGGACGGCAGGAAGAGGCCGACTACCTGCGCGACCTCGGTGCGGCCGAAATCATCGATCGCCGTTTGTTGTCGGAGCCGGGCGCGCCGATTGCGAAGGAGCGATGGGCGGGCGTCATCGACTCGGTCGGCAGCCATACCTTGGCCAATGCCTTGGCCCAGACCCAATACCGGGGGGTTGTCGCTGCCTTTGGCCTGGCCCAGGGCGCGGACCTGCCCGGCTCGGTGCTGCCGTTTATCCTGCGCAACGTGACCCTGGCGGGTATCGACTCGGTGAACGCTCCGCAAGCTGCGCGTCTGCAGGCCTGGTCGCGACTGGCCCGGGATCTGGACGTGAACAAGCTTGCCCGTATTACCCAGGTGATTGGTTTGGCCGAGGTTCCGGCGGTGGCTGCCCGGGTGTTGCAAGGGCAGGTTCGCGGGCGCACGGTCGTCGACGTGAACGCATGAATGTTCAATAAGCAGGCATCTCATGACGCTGCCAAGGCCTCTGGTCGTTACAACATCCGGCGCAAGACGTCGCTGCGAGGGTCGCGGTCGAAGAACCGGTGCTTGAGGGCACCGGCGATGTGCACCAGGACCAGGCCGAGCAGGGTATAGGCGAGCACTTTGTGCAGCCATTGGAAGACGACGAACCAATCGTCATTCTTGCCAAGAAGCTCTGGAAGGTTTACCCCGAAAAAGAACACGCCGTCGCTCATCGTGTAGGTGCTCGACATCGAATAGCCCATCAATGGCACGATCACCAGCAGCGCATACAGGGTGCGGTGCGCAAGCCTTGATGAAACTCTTTCATACCGCGCCAAGGACTCGGGCGGTTGCGGCAGCCTGGTGGCCTTTACGCGCAGGGCGATTTGGACCAGGACGACCAGGAACATCAACACCCCGAAGGATTTGTGCCACGGGTAGTACAGCTCATATTTGCTCGCCACTTCATCATTCAGCCCGGTCATGTGCCAGCCGGCCCAGAGGAGGCCTGCGACGAGCAAGGCGCGCACCCAATGCAAAATACGCAGGGACGTCGGGTACCGATCAATTATTGTTTGATTTGCCGGATTCATCGCGGTCTCTCCAAGGATCATCAACGCATCGAAATGCACGTCGAACGGCCCCTGCCACCTCGCATTGCAGGGCCGTTCGGTCAGTGCGGGTCTTGTTCTCAGCTGGGCAGCAGCACGGTGATGACCTTCTCTTCGGTGTAGGCCTGTGCGCCGCTGAACCCGCCTTCACGCCCGATGCCGCTGGCCTTGACGCCGCCCCAGGGCAGGTTGGCGTCAAGCGGGCTCCAGCAATTGACGCCGACGGCACCGGCCTTCACCGCGGCGGCCACGCGATGGGCTCGCACCAAGTCGGCCGTCCAGACCGTGGCCGCCAGGCCGTAGGTGGAGTCGTTGGCCAGCGCGATCGCCTCTTCTTCGCGGTCGAACGTGATCACCGTGCCGACAGGGCCGAAGATCTCGTCCCGGGCGATTGCCATGTCGTTGCGGGCATTGGCGAAAATCGTCGGCTGGACGAACCAGCCCTGGCCAGGGTTCGATACGCCGCCCGCCAAGAGCGAGGCGCCTTGTTCGATGCCCACTTGGATGTAGCGGTTGACGCGGTCGAATTGCGCCTTCTTGGCCACCGGCCCCATCTGCACGCCAGGCTGGCGCGGGTCACCGACCTTGACGGCGCGCGCGGCGTCGGCGAGCGCGGCGGCGAAACGTTCGGCGATGCCGCGTTGGACCAGGATGCGCGAGCCGGCCGCGCAGATTTGTCCCTGGTTGGCGAACAGGCCGAGGGAGCAGCCGAAGAGCGCGTCGTCGAAGGAGGCATCGTCGAAGACAATCTGGGGACTCTTGCCGCCCAGCTCCAATGCCACGCGCTTGAACAACACGCCGGCGGTGCGCTGGATCTCGCGTCCGGCCTCGGGGCTGCCGGTGAAGCTGATCTTGGCCACGTGCGGGTGTTGGCACAGGGCGCGGCCCACCTCGTCGCCGTAGCCCGTGACCACGTTGATCACGCCATCCGGGAAGCCCGCTTCCTGTGCCAGCGCCGCCAGGTGCAGGGCCGATTGCGGCGTTTCTTCCGACGGCTTGACGACCACCGTGCAGCCCGCCGCCAACAACGCGGCGAGCTTCCAGACGGTGATCATCAGCGGCGAGTTCCAAGGAACGATGGCACCGACCACACCCACCGGTTCCCGCACCGTGTAGGACAGGGTCTTGGTGCCGAAGTAACCACCGGTAGGAATGGTGCGCCCTTCGAGCTGATTGGCCCAGCCGGCGGCAGCGCGCAGGTTGGCGATGGCGTTGGGGATGTCCAGCCGGCGTGGTTCGACCGGTGAACGGCCGATGGCGTTGGCGTCCAGGTCGGCCAGCAATTCGGTGTCGCGCTCGACCAGGTCAGCCAGTTTCGACAGCAGCCGACCGCGCTGGGCACCGTCGAGTTGGCGCCAGGCGCCATGCTCAAGTTGCTGGCGTGCCGCGCTCACGGCGCGGTCCACATCCTCGGCGGTGCCGCGGGCGGTGCTGCCGTAAGTCTGTTCCGTCACCGGATCGACGAGCGCGATGCGGCGACCGTCCGAAGCTTCGAAGGTCGCGCCTTCGATGAAGTGATTGAAATGCTGGGTCATTTTTGCGATCCGTAATGAGGTGAGATGGACGGTCAAGCCTTGAGGGAGGCCAAGGCATCGCCAAAAATGTCCAGGGCCTTGAAGAACAGCGAACGAGGGATCGTCAGCGAGGGCATGACCCGCATCACATTGCTGTAGCGACCGCAGGGAATCATCAACACGCCGTGGTTCAACAAGTAGCCCATGATCTGGCCGATCTTCGCCGGTGCCAGTGGCGCCTTGGTGATCGGGTCCTCCACCAGCTCGATTCCGATCATCAGGCCGCGACCGCGTACTTCGCCGATGAGGCGGCTGTCGAAGCCACGGATGCGTTCCTGGGCTTCGAGGCCGAGGGTGTGGGCGCGGTTGAGCAGATCGAGTTCTGGATCCTGGAGAATGCTGATGTTGGTCAGCGCCACGGCGGCGGACAGCGAGTTGGCGGCAAAGGTGTTGGGCACCGAGCCATCGGGAATCGCGGCCGCCAGGTCCGAGCGCATGATCAGGCCGGCCATGGGCAGGTCGCTGCCGATGCCCTTGCCGAACGTGAGCATGTCGGGCTTCACGCCGGAGTGCTCGACCGCCCACATCTTGCCGGTGCGCCCGGCGCCGGACTGCACTTCGTCGACGATCAGCAACGCACCGCTGCGGTCGCAGGCCTTGCGCAACAACTGCAGGAATTCCGGTGAGGGAGGCACGTAGCCGCCTTCGCCCTGTACCGGTTCCACGATCACCGCGGCCACGTCATCGGCGGCGGTGTAGGGCGTGTTGAGCAGATAGTCCACGTATTCGCCGGCAATCTGCTCGGCGCTTTTGTGCGTGGTGTCGAAGGGGAAACGGTAGGCATAAGGGTAGGGCGCATGAATGACGCCACCCATCTGGGCACCGTAACCCTTGCGGTAGGCCGTGCCCGTGGTCAGCGCGCCCGACGCGTTCCAGACGCCATGATAGCCGCCATGGAAAGCGATGATCTGATGGCGTCCGGTGATGCGCTTGGCGAACTTGATCGCGGCTTCCAGCGCATCGCTGCCGCTTTGCGTGAAGAAGGTAATGCAGTCGCCGCGCAGTCCGTCGGGCGCGATATCGGCGATCTTGGCGGCCAGTTCAGTGCGCCGGGTGCTGTTGACTTCCAGGGCGTGCATCAACACTTCGGACTGCTCGCGGATGGCCTGGACCACCTTCGGGTGGCAGCGGCCTACGCTGCTGACGCCCACGCCAGCGGACAGATCGATGTAGGTGTTGCCATCCGGGTCCTTGAAGGTTGCGCCAAAGGCACGGTCCATGGCCACGGGCATGCGTGCGCCGCCGCGCGCCATCGACTCGGTACGCGCCGACAAGGCCAGGGCCTCGGTGGTCTTGGGGCCGGGAATGGCGGACGTTATCCGCGGGGCGTCCGCGAAATGGAGGGATTCAAGTTTGGCTTCACTCATGACGGTCTCTCAGGATGTCGATTTTCAGTGTCTCGATCATCCCCGCCGCCTGATCGCGGCCGTTAGCCCGAATCGGCACATGCGGGCGTCGTTGGAGCATTAAAGTGAGCGGTGTACTTTTCAAGCCGCGTCGCCACGGGGCTGGCATCTACTCCCAATCAAGTAGGAGCTGGCGGAGCCTGCGATCTTTTGATCTTGATCTTTCGCTTGAGATTCAAGTGTTCCTGGAAAGATCGCAGCCTCGCTTCGCTCGGCAGCTCCTACAGGCCCAGCGGGAGCAAGCTCCCTCGCCACAGGGACGGGTTGCGGCAGGAACCTGTTGAGAGGAGTCTTGATGCCCTGACAGGGAAAATGCATTGATCAAACAAAATTTGCGGAATTCTCTCATTGTGAGAATATCGGCCAGGAAGGCGCTCAAACAACAAGAACATTGGCCGAGGCGTTCGTCACCATGAAGCAGCTCAACATCAGTCGGTTCCATGACATTCATGTCCATGCCGCGACCGTCCAGGAATGGAGCCAGGATTACAACCAGTTGACCGCCGGCTCGGCCGAGAGCTCGCTCATCCAGATGACAACGGCGCGTTGCCATGTCTTTCGTGAGCAGATCAACCAGCGTGTCGTGCAGCACGGCGTAGCCCCACGAGGCAAGATGTGTTTTGCCGTACCCATCACCGTCCCGGGTTCGGTCCGGATGCAGGGAAGGGAAGTGGACGACAGCAGCCTATTCTTTCTCCACGGTGGCGAGGAATTCATGTTCCATATGCCGATGGGCATGGAGCTGCTGGCCATTACGTTCGAGCGTGAGCTGTTCGAACAAGCGTTGGCGCAAACCGAATCGGCCAAGGACATCAGCCGATTGCTGCGGCAACCGGTGATCAGGGTGCCGACCCAGCGCTATGCAGGGGCCCGCCGTCGAATGCTGGCGGCATTTTCCCAGGCGCTGTTGAGCGAAGAAGATGACGTTGCCCAGGACCGGGAATTGCAGCTGGAACAAACCATGCTCGGCGAGTTGCTGCAACTGATGACCGACCCCGCCTGCGACAAACAGCAGCGCACGCCAAGCTCCACACGCAGCTACATCGTCGAAAAGTGCCATCGCCTGGCGACCGCGCAGCTGAACAACGTGCCCAGCGTCGATGAATTGTGCCAACGACTCCAGGTAAGCCGGCGCACCGTGCAGAACAGCTTTCGCGCAGTCGCCGAGACGACGCCGATCAATTACCTGCGTTCCGTCAGGCTCAATGGCGTACGCCGGACGTTGATGTCGACCCGGGCGTCCCATCTGTCGATCGGCGATGTCGCCGCCCAGTGGGGCTTCTTTCACCTCAGTCATTTTGCCGCCGAATACCAGGCCCTGTTCTCAGAGTTGCCATCCCACACCGCCCGCGCTGCCATTGCCGATTACGCGCGTGCCGATTTGGGTTAATGAGGCACTGAGGGAGAGGCATAGGATCGACTCCGGCGTGCGGCACCCACGATAAGGCTATCCCGTCGTGGTCCGCGCCGATCCTGCAGCGAATACCTCATCCCATAAGGTCAACAAGACATGAGCGTACCTCTCCTGGTCAACAGCTCCACCGAGCTCAAGCGTGGCGCCCTGGGTGTCGGCTTCATCATCTTTTTCGTGGTCTCGGCGGCGAGCCCGCTGAGCGTCATTGCCGGCGGTTTTCCCATCGGCATCATGCTCGGCAACGGCGCGGGTACTCCGGCACTGCTGATCCTGGCCTTGCTCGTGCTACTGGCGTTTTCGGTGGGCTACACCACCCTGGCCCGACATCTCACCCACGCGGGCGGTTTCTATGCCTTCACCTCCGTGGGCCTGGGCGGAATGGCCGGTGGCGCAGCGGGGGTGCTGGCGATGTTTGCCTACAACATCCTCCAGGTCGGCTTGTACGGTATGTTCGGCGGTGTCGTCAGCGGCACGATGCAGGGTATGTTTGGCCTGCTGCTGCCCTGGTGGGCGTATTCGCTGATGGCCATGGCCAGCGTCGCGATCCTCGGGTACCGCAAGATCGATCTGTCTGCCCGGGTGCTGTCAGTCATCGTGGTTGCTGAATACCTGGCGATCCTGGTCCTGGATTTCGCCATCCTGAGATCCGGGGGCGACAGCGGCATCAACCTGGACGCGTTCGATCGCGGCCATGTGTTCAGCGGCACACCGTCCATCGGCTTGTTGTTCTGCTTCGCGGCGTTCATTGGGTTCGAAGCCACCACGATCTACGGCGAGGAGGCGAAGAATCCCCAGCGAACCATTCCGATTGCCACTTACTGCTCGGTGTTGTTGATCGGCGGCTTCTACGCGCTGTCGGTCTGGTCGATGGTGGTGGGCGTAGGCGCGGACAAGATTGTCGCCACGCTCCAGGCCCTGCAGGATCCGACGACGTTTATCTATGGCCTGTCCGACCATTTCGTCGGTCCCTCCCTGACCCAGGTCATTCGTGTGCTGTTCATGATCAGCATCTATGCCGGATTGCTCGCCTTTCATAACGCCGCAGCCCGCTACTTCTTCGCCATTGGCCGTGATGGCTTGCTGCCGAGCCGGTTGGGCACGACCCACCGTGTCCACCAGAGCCCCCACATGGGCTCGGCGTTGCAGAGCTTGATCTCCGCCGTGGTCGTGCTGGTTTTCGCCGCGATGGACGCAGATCCGATCCTGCAACTGTTCGCCTGGCTGTCCAACCTGGCGACGCTGTGCGTGATCCTGCTGATGGCGCTCACCTCCGCCGCGGTCGTCGTTTTCTCCCTGCGTCATCCCGAACTGAAGCTGGGGCTCTGGCGAGGGGGCCTCTTCCCCGGTTTTTCTTGCCTGGTGCTGTTGGCGGTACTGGTGATTGCCGTGGTGCACTTCGATGTACTGACGGGGGCCAGCAAGGCGCTGTCCTACAGCCTTTGCGCCATTATCCCGGCTGCCTTGCTCGTGGGCGTGTTCCTGGCGGCTCGCCTGCGGGAGGCGACGCCGCAGCGGTACCTGGCATTGGGTTGCCACAAGCTGTAGCGGCTCCGATGATCCGCTAGCAAAATTAATGAACATGGTGGGGTTCGCGGTCCTGGTGCCGGTCACGCTGGCCTACAACACGTGGGGGTTCTGGGTGTTTCGCGGTAAGGTCAAGGCGGAGTCACCGCAGGAGTAGTCGGTTGATTTGGCTTGAGGTCCAGCATGTAGAGAGCGTACAGCAGCCCCGGTAGGTGGCTGCTGTTGATGATGCGCTCTTTTTCAGGGCTTGGTCTTGCCGAGTTGCTTGCCCGTCTCAGTGACGATAGCTTGAAGACCCAGCTCGTTAATCTTCTTCCAGTCGCTGTCTGTGGCCAATTGCATGCTGTCACGAGTGTTGGTTGTCACTTCCAGCGGCACGGTGCCCGGCGCTTCGATTTTCAGACGGGCTTTGTTGTTCACGGCCACGGTGAAGGCGCCAGGAGAGAACCACGACCAGTATTCGATGATGTGTACATTGACCGGCGTAGCGCTCGGCGTTGGCGTGGTCACGATTTGATAGCCTGCCTGCTGATAAGCTGTGGCCACAGCATTACCTACCAGTTGTGACACGGTCCGCCCGGAAGGAAGCACCACATCACCAAGCCCTTTGCCAAAACCGTTGCGTTTGCGGCCGATGGCTCGCTCGGTGACGCTGGAGTCGTTTACTTCATCGTTTTTGAGGGAAGGAATATCCGCGCTGCGTGGCTTGATTTCGAAAACCCGTTCATCCAATGCATTGATGTAAATCTGCTGGCCTTGGCCTGAAGCGGCCACTTGCGGTACCGGGCCGATTACATCTACCTCGGAACGGTTGGTCACGCATCCTGCGAGTGAAGCGAGAACGATAACGGCGGCGGTGGTTTTGAAATACGACATGAGTGCTCCTCTGCGGTGGGGTCTTCCTTGGGCCCTGGTCGTTTTCGGGCGCCAGGGCATAAGAGTGTCTTGCGGTTTGCGAAAAAGGGTTGAGAGCGCGGCGCTACAGGCTATCCGGATCGCCAAAGAACATCTGAATACGCGAACGCAGCCAGCGCTCCCCCGGGTCGTTGTCCTGTGACCCGCGCCAGGCCATGTGCAGTTCAAAGCTGCGCACCGGGATCGGCGGGTCTTCGGCACGGACGCCGCCGGCGGCGGTCAGTGCGTCGGCGGTGTAGTCGGGGACGATGGCGATGATGTCGGTGCCTGACAACAGTGTGCTCAAGCCGTTGAACTGCGGCACGGCCAGCACCACATGGCGCTTGCGGTCGAGTTTTTCCAGTTCTTCATCGATGAACCCGCTCAAGTCACCTGCGAAGGACACCAGGGCGTGGGGGCGGGCACAGAACTCGTCCAGGGTCAGCCGTCCCGGCGCGGTGTCGGCCCGTAGCACTTTGGGCATGCTGCGCCGCAGGACCTTGCGCTTGGCATTGGCCGGCAGGTCTTCGGTGTAGCTGACGCCGATGGAGATCTCGCCGGATGCCAGCAAGCCCGGCATCAGGATGTAATTGACCCGGCGCACCACCAGCACGATGCCTGGCGCTTCGGCCCGCAGGCGCTTGAGCAGCATCGGCAGCAGGGCGAACTCGGCATCGTCAGACAGACCGATGCGAAACACCGAGGTGCTGGTGGCCGGGTCGAATTCCGCCGCCCGGCTGACCGCCGTCGAAATCGAATCCAGGGCCGGAGAGAGCAGGGCGAAGATCTCGACCGCCCGGGCCGTGGGTTCCATGCTGCGCCCGGTGCGCACGAACAAAGGATCATCGAACAGGCTGCGCAGGCGCGACAACGCGGCGCTGATGGCCGGCTGGCCGAGAAACAGTTTCTCGGCGGCGCGGGTCACACTGCGTTCATGCATCAATGTTTCGAACACGATCAACAGGTTCAGGTCGACACGACGCAGGTCATTACGATTCATCTGGGGTCCTGGCAGATTCGGCAAGCTTGACGTGGACGGCCATATGGGAACAATGGCCGGCATGAATCTTACGGGGAAAGGCTGGTACTCTGCATTGGGTAAATGCATTTTCTTAAGGATAAGGCTTACAGGACTGGTTCGGTTTTCTTGCTGCGGAATCAATGACAGGCATGTCGACTATTAATAGCCACTGATGGTCTTGGGTACAAAGCCCGGATAGAGTTCATGGCATTAGAGGTTACTTTGACGAGGTTTGCGATGTCCCGCACGATCCGTTTTCACAAGTTTGGTGGTGCCGAGGTGCTCAAATGCGAAGAGCATGCGGCGGCTCTTCCTGCGCCAGGAGAAGTGCAGGTCCGTGTCGAAGCGATCGGCATCAGCTGGTATGACACCCTTTGGCGCCAGAACCTGGCGTCCTCCCAGGCCCGCCTGCCATCAGGGCTGGGACATGAAATGGCCGGCGTGGTCACTGCCGTCGGCGAGGGTGTCGACGATCTGGCCGTGGGTGACAAGGTCGCCAGCTTCCCCGCCGAGAGTCCGAACGATTACCCGGTGTACGGCGAGGTCATCGTATTGCCGCGCACCGCCCTGACCCGTTATCCCGACGTGCTCAGCCCGATCGAAGCCGCCGTGCATTACACGCCGCTGCTGATCGCCTATTTCGCCTACATGGACCTGGCCAGGGTCAAGCCTGGGCAATTTGCCCTGGTGACCGACGCCAGCCATTGCGCCGGCCCATCCTTCGTACAGCTGGGCAAAGCCCTGGGTGTGCGGGTGATCGCAGCCACCAAGACGGCCGACGAGCGTGAATACCTGCTGTCGCTGGGGGCTGAAAAGGTCATTGTCACCGAAGAGCAGGACTTGCTGATGCAGATCAACAAGCTCACTGACAGCCGTGGCGTCGATGTCGTGTTCGACGGCCTTGGCGGGCCGCAGATGTCGCTGCTCGGCGATGTGTTGGCACCCCGTGGAAGCCTGGTGCTGTATGGCCTGCAAGGCGGCAACCAGACGCCATTCCCGGCCTGCGCGGCGTTCCAGAAGAACATCCAGTTCTTCGTGCACTGCATCGGTAACTTCACTGGCAAGCCGGAACTGGGCATTGTCCAGGACCAGGTGGCGTTGCAACGCGCGTTGCGCGACATCAATCAACTGACCGCCGACCGCGTACTGTTGCCACTCAAGACTCGGGTGTTCCCGTTCTCCGAGTTCGTCGAGGCCCACCGCTACATGGGCGAGTGCCCTTGCCGTGAGCGCGTTGCCCTTCAGATCGTCGATCCCGCCTGATCTGCCCCCTTGCGCAAGAGTCATTGTCTACGGCTCTTGCGCGATCTCCCGCCGAATCGGCCCAGTATTTCTCCTGTCATCGCGCCCGCTTGACGCCGAGCGTAGCTGCGCCTGGACGTGCGTTGTCGAGGCTGCTGCCCAATCGCCCAAGATCACTGACCTGCAAACCCAACTGAACTGGTTTTTGCCGTCAATCTGTATCTTCTAATCATTATTTAAGTCTTGATAATTGAACGCTTGTTTCTATCAAGGATGAATTCATGGCGAGATATAGATATCTAAAGTTCATGCCTGCAAGTGCATGGTCTGGCCGCATTCTGTCTGCTTTAAACCTATCTATCAATATTCGGAGGGCATGCGTCGGCGCATGCGGAGTTGCGGCTAGGTTTGTTCTTTATTTTACGTATCCATTGTCTGTAGGGCGCTGTAAGAAGTTTCCTAGGACGCTACTTGAATGCGGCGATGCTCAATAAAACAAGGGGGGTAAAGGAGAGGTGCCTCAAGCAGGTAGGACGACTTTTATATGTGTGACAAATAATTACCAGAGGCAAGGTGTGAGCGGACTGCTAATACTGTTTGCAATAACAAAGTCTTTCATCCAGGCCAGCCCGCCTTGCAATCCGGTCGGTGCGGGTGTGGCGCCGATAATCGAATTTCCAGGTAAATGGCTATGAGTGCAATTCATGAACAGGCAATGACCTACGTATACCAACAGATGTTGCAACGTTTGCTGGATTTCTATTCCCGCGCGGAACGCACCGCCATACAGCTTTTGGTTCAGCGTCTGATCGTGGCAGCTGGCGGCGCCGAGCGCGTCGGCGATTATCGTGTGCTGATGGTCCAGAATGGCAGCCGGGAAAGCTTTTACGTCCTGACGGCCTTGCGGGCGGCGCAGCTGACCATCGCGGGCCGGTATCCGGCGACGTTCGGCCTGCGCGTCGTGACTCCCCGTATGGGCGATATCTCACAAGCCACCCTGGAAAACATTCATCATTGCTACAGCGCGCTGTTCGTCTACGACGACCCTCGCGTGGAGCTGTTGATGGCCGACAACCGTGAAGTGACCTCCTTCAATCATCGGAAGCCGTTATCGACGGCAGCGCGGGATGCCAACCGTACGGACCTGTTGATGTTCGGCCATCTTCGCTCGCCTGATAGCCTCTTGGGCCTGGGCGACGAGGGCTACCTGGCGATGGCGGAGTTCTACAGGAACATGGCGCGCTGGGGGGCGGGGGTGGATTCATGGGTCAGCAGCGACACGCCACGGCAGCAGAAGCAGTTCATGGTCGGGCTTCAGCGTGCGTCCAGGAGATTCGGCCTGGTCATTGATCCGAGCGGTGGTTTCGATGGCCTCTTTGCACAGCTCGATGCCATGGGTGGCGAGCTTTTCCGACAGTTCTACGGCCAGGAAAACATCGAGCCATGGCGTCCCGAAGGGCGTTTCGAGGCGTGTCGACGGTTGGGGCGCGTCAGCATCGATGATCTGATCGTCGATCGGCTGGAAGAGAGCAGTTGGGCGTTGTTCGGGGAGTTCCTGGGAGTGCGACCCGATGGGCTCATCGCACCGACGCTGGATCATGAATACCTCAGCCCGTACCTGTCGGCTCATTTGTATGGCCTGCAAGCCTGTTACCTGCAAGGACGCAGCTATGAGCATGGGTATGGTGATTATGTCCAGCGCACGATCATGCTCATGCATCGCAAGCAACTGCCCATGCATGTCTGCCAGCAGGTCCAGGAACTGTTCGGTTCGCCTTCGGTCATGCCTGAGCGCCGCGCCCAGGCCGCCGCCGAGGCACAGGAAACCTTGGGGCTTAGCGAAACGCAGTTGGTGTGCATGTTGTATGCGCCCTTTATCGAAAACGGCGCGGGCCTGGAAAATTACTTGCGTTGTTGCCATCCCGACATGCTGTTCGCCCTGCCGGAGCTGCGCAGCGCCATAGAGGGTGGGCCCGCCACTGAGGAGGCGAAGCAATGGTTGTACGAGATCAGCGGCCTGTCCGTCGCCTTGCTCAACAAGGTGTACCAGTCCCCCATTGCTGTGGCGGAGCAGCCAATCGTGACCGTGTCCGCCCGCCGGTCTGTGCCTGAGGTGCCCGACTCGAGCGAGGACGAGCAGGGCGTCCATGACCTGTACGAACGCTGGGCGCGCTGAGGAAGGAGGCTTGAGGGATTTCGTTTTCAACACCGAGGCTGGGCCGGCAGTGGCACGTTTCATGGGGCTTGCCTTATGAAGGGAAGTCGTGAACCCGATTTTGCCTACCAGGCGGTCTACAGGTACCTGACAAACCTGATCAATGAACTGGGCGCCGATCCTCGGGTGCGCTTGCCGTCGTTGCGCCAATTGGCCGAGCGATTGAGCGTGTCCATATCCACCATCCAGTACGCATATTCCTTGCTGGAAAAGGAAGGGCGAGTGTATTCGATCGCCAAATCCGGCTATTACGCGTTGCCAGTGCCTTGTGTGACCGCCCTGGGTGACGGTGACGACTTGCTCGAAACCTTGTACGTCAATGCGCGTCGGCCAGGCATGCTGGTGCTGGGGGCTGATGAACCGGCGTCATTGCAGTCGCTGGACAGTCCACTCCTGTTGCTTGAGCGCGAGTTGTTGCGCCAGTACCCGCGTGCATCCCAGATGCCTTCGCAGCCCTGGGGCGAGCAGGAGCTGCGCATGGCGCTGGCGGCTCGCTACACCTCTTCGCCCGCCCGATGCTGGAGCGCCGACGACGTCTATATAGGCGCTGACCTGCGTGGGGTGCTGGAAATCCTGATCGCCGTGCTGACATTGAAAGGGGCGACTGTCCTGGTTGAGTCGCCCTGTGACTGGACTGTCCTGCGTTTGCTCCAGGCGGCCGACATCCAAGTCATCGAGCTGCCATTGATGGCGGGCGGGGACGTTGATGTCGAACAACTGGAACAGTTGCTGGCGAGCGAAACAGTGCCGCTGGTGGTGCTGTCTTCGGTCCTGAACATGCCCATGGGCACGGTGAAAAGTGAAGCCAACCGTCGAGAGGTGGCGCGTCTGCTGGAGCGGTGCGGTACCTGGGTGCTGGAGAACGACAGTTACACCGATCTCGTGTTCGAGCCAGGCAGCCCTCCGTTCCGGGACCTGGTGGATCCGGACCGGCTGATTGTCTACTCCACGTTCGAAAAGACCATCGGTCCCGAGGCGCCCTACGGTTATGTGCTGTCGCGGCAACTGACATTGAAGCTGCAACGACAATTTCTCTTGCGTGCGTTTCGCCTGTCGCCGATTCGCCAGAAAGCGATCGCGCGCTTGTATGGCAACGGTCGGATCGACCAGCACCTGCTGGTGTTGCGGCGCCTACTGCGGGAAAACGCTGCTTCGACAATAGAATTGATGCGTGATCGGCTGGGCGACTGCCTGCATTGGGTCGAGCCCGAAGGTGGCGCAACGGTGTGGGCTAGGTCATCGCGACAGGTCGACCTGCGTGGGGTATTCCAGCGATTGCTTGGCAGGCGCATCGTCATCGCGCCGGGGGAGTTGTTCAGTCTCCAGGGCCTCTACAGCCAGCATTTGCGCCTGACCCATGCATTCCAGGGGGCGGACGATCCGGACGCCGCGTTCCATGCGTTGGCCGAAGCATTGAGGCATGAACAATCATGATCGCAGGGCGATGGATCGAACCCGTCGCGTCATGGTCGAACTGTCAGTAAACTGCACCCATTTTCGAGCCACTCCATTCCGAGGTTTTGCATGACAGTCAGTCCATTTGCGGGCAAGCCGGCACCGGCAGAGTTGTTGATCGATATCCCGCGACTGGTGACGGCCTATTACACCGGCCGGCCCGACGCATCGGTGGCGACCCAGCGCGTGGCTTTTGGCACCTCGGGGCATCGCGGCAGTTCTTTCGACCTGGGTTTCAACGAGTGGCACGTGCTCGCCATCAGCCAGGCAATCTGCCTGTTCCGAGAAGCCCATGGCATCGACGGCCCGTTGTTCGTCGGTATCGACACCCATGCACTCTCCACGCCTGCGGGCGCCAGCGCGTTGGAAGTGCTGGCCGCCAATGGCGTGACCGTGATGATCGCCGAAGGTGACGAGTACACCCCCACGCCAGCGGTTTCCCATGCCATCCTGTGCTACAACCGCGGCCGCACCACTGGCCTGGCCGACGGCATCGTCATCACGCCGTCCCATAATCCACCGCAGAGCGGCGGCTACAAGTACAACCCCACCAATGGTGGTCCGGCAGATACCCATATCACCAAGTGGATCGAAGCCAAGGCCAACGAGCTGCTGGCCAACCAGTTGGCGGGCGTCAAGCGCATCAGCTACGAGCAGGCGCTCAAGGCCGAGACCACCCACCGCCACGATTTCCTCAATACCTACGTCGCCGACCTGGTCAATGTCATTGATTTCGATGCCATCCGCGAAGCTGGCTTGCGCCTGGGCGTAGATCCATTGGGCGGTGCAGGGGTGCGCTATTGGCCTGCGATCGCCGAGCACTATCGCCTGGATCTGGAAGTGGTCAATACACAGGTGGATTCGACGTTCCGCTTCATGACAGTCGACTGGGACGGGCAGATCCGCATGGACCCGTCGTCCAGCCACGCCATGCAAGGGTTGATCGGCCTGAAGGAGCGTTTCGATGTGGCCTTTGCCTGCGACCCGGATCACGACCGTCACGGCATCGTGACGCCAAGCGGCGGCCTGTTGGCGCCGAACAATTACCTGGCGGTGTCCATCGATTACTTGTTCCAGAATCGTCCCCAGTGGCGGGCTGACGCCGCCGTTGGCAAGACGGTGGTCAGTAGCGGCCTGATCGATCGGGTTGCCAAGCGCCTGGGCCGACGCCTGTATGAGGTGCCGGTGGGCTTCAAGTGGTTCGCCGATGGGCTGTTCGATGGCTCCCTTGGCTTCGGCGGCGAAGAAAGCGCCGGGGCCTCGTTCCTGCGCAAGGATGGCGGAGTGTGGAGTACCGACAAGGACGGCCTGATCCCGGCATTGTTGGCTGCGGAGATGACAGCTCGCACCGGGCGTGATCCAAGCCAGGCCTACCGCGCCCTGACGGATGAATTGGGTGAACCGTTCTCGGTGCGTGTCGATGCCAAGGCGAGTCCTCAACAGAAGGCGTTGCTGAGCAAGCTTTCGCCGGATCAAGTCCAATCCACCGAGTTGGCGGGCGAGACGATCCAGAGCATCCTCAGCCATGCGCCAGGCAACGACCAGGCTATCGGCGGATTGAAAGTCATGACCGAAAATGGCTGGTTTGCGGCGCGTCCATCCGGTACCGAGGACATTTATAAAATCTACGCCGAAAGCTTCGTCAGCGACGATCACCTGAAACAATTGGTGGTCGAAGCCCAGGCGTTGGTGGACGGTGCCATTTCCGGGCAGTAACTGAGCGTCGTATCGCGACCAAGCTCGTTCCCATGCAGCCATGCATATCCTTGTGGGAGCGAGCCTGCTCGCGAATGCGTCGCCACGAAGCGCCGCGATACCAACCTGCCATACCACTTTCACTTCATCGCCTAAATCCCTGAGATACAAGCTTTTGGCTGGAAACCGCTAGCGAATCCAGACACCATAGTCGCCATGGTTCTGAACACCGGAGTCCCCAGCGTGTCGCTACACAGTCCCGATCTGCCCCCTGATCTCCTGCCCTTGGCCCAGATGCCCTGGTTCAAACGCCTGGCTGCGCGTTTTTTCGGCCACGGCCTGACGCGCCTGCGCGCGCAACACCGCGCATCATGGCTACACGGGCAGGCCGACGGCTTTCGCAGCGGTCATACCGCCGGTTTTGACTATGGCTACAAGGAAGGCAGGGCCGAGGGGCTGGAAGCGGGGCGCCAGGTCCTGTTGATCCGCGACTCCCGTAGTACCGAGCACCCGGCCCCGCAAGTCGATGACCTGTTGTTCGACGATTGGCGATTGCCGCTGACCGCCGAGCTGAAGAAACGCATCAAGGCGGACGTGGCGCGATTGCTACCAGCCCATGCGCAGCCCAGCAGCGGGCAATGGAAAATGATTTTCAGCGACACGCCGGCCACTTCAGTGGTGGCGGGCGCAGGCGCGGGCAAGTCAACGACCCTGGTGCTGCGTATTGTGCTGCTGTCGCAGTACCTGGGGTTCGAACTGGGCTCAATGACCGTGGTGACGTTCACCCGGGAATCGCGAAAGGACTTTATCCAGAAACTCATCGAGATGTTTGCCCTGTGGGGGCGCACGGTCAGCCAGAAGGAAGCCCGGGAGCTGGTGCGCACCTTCCACTCGCGTATCTTGCCCATGGTCCGCAGCCTGCCGGGATTCGAGCGGCTCCAGGCCTTCGAGACCCTGAGTCACCGCGCCGGAGCGGATGACGATGACGCCGGCAATCCGTTCGATTTGCGCATCAACGATGCCCAGCGCCAGCAGCTCAATGCCTGTTATTACAACCTCTATCAGCGTGACGAGCGTTTCCGCGAGTTGATCCAGCCGCTTTCCCATCATGCCCTGCAGCTCAAGGAACTGGAGCGCGACCACCCGGATGTGCAGAAACGCGTGGCCGTGACGGAATTGGCCGCCCAGCGCGATGAAGCGCTCTGCGACGCAATCGAAGACCTGTGGTTTCGTGCGGGGGCTTGGCCGATCAAAGGCATCGAGCCGAAACGCCAGGTGTTCGAAATCAATGGGGCGAGATTTTATTGCCATGGCTACATCAAAGCCCTTGATGCCTGGGTGATGCTGGGATTCGATCCGCGGGAGAACCCGCAGCTCAGCCGTCCCGGTGCCAAGCTGAGCGTGCGTGCGGAATGGGCCGTAAAGCGCACCTTGTTTCAAGCTTTCTGTCGTAAACCGCTGATTTGGCTTGATAAATACGACGACTTAAAACGCCTGTTGTCCACCGTGGCTGGGGATGCCAGCGCGGGTCCCGGGTTTGACTACAAGGTCAAGGGCGAGCTGGCGTCGGCCCCTTTGCTGGACTGTTTTGTTGCGGCGGCGGGCTTTATCGAGAACCTTGGCCTGGATGTACCTGAAGCCGTGGGCAGGATGTGTTTTTCCAGTAACGACCCGGATCGGTATTTCTTCGAGGCGTTGAGTCGTTTCTGGCGTGCGTTCGAAGATCATCTGCTGGATCAATCGCCTCCGGTCATGACCTATAACCGGATGTTTGCGTTGTTCAGCGAACACTCTCCGGAAAACTTCAAGCTGCTTGATGACACCCTGTTGAGGCCGTTGTCGCATTTGATGATCGACGAATTCCAGGACGTTTCGCCGCAGATCGTGTCCTGGCTAAGGGCGAGCCTGCGGGAGGTGCGCAGCCCTGCATACCGGGCGAGGCGCCCAGCGTTCTTCCTTGTTGTGCGTGGGCGATGACTGGCAGTCGATCTATGGCTGGCGCGGCAGCTCGCCGAGTTTTTTCATGGATTTCAACAAGCAGTTCCCGTCGCCGGCCAACACCCGGGTGATGCTCACCGACAACTACCGCAGTCACCAGCACATCATTGACGCGGCTGAGCACATCGTACGCGGAGCGGCTGCTATCCCCGGCAAGAAAGCCAAGGCCAGCGGCACGCCTCGTCCGCCAAGCCCGGTGACGGTGTTGGACAGGGACGATGAAGGCTTGGCACGACGGCTCGATGAACACTACCGCAACGGCGATTCGATCTTGATGCTGTATCGAAGAAGTAGCGATAAGCTGCTGATAGATAAGCATATTGGTTCGATAGTTAATGTGGATTCTAGCTTGCCCTACCCGCAACGGCGCCTCAGGCAAATGACTTATCACAGCGCCAAGGGGCTTCAGGCGGATGCGGTATTCCTGCTCGGGGATTGCCAGCACCTGACCAGCTCGCCCTACAAGAATCAGGTCTACCGGATGGCCGGGTTGGGACAGGACGGTGACGCGCAACCCTATGATGCAGCGCAAAAGGATGAAATCCTGCGCCTGGCGTATGTAGGTATCACGCGGGCGGTTCAGCATTGCTATTGGTACGTCGACGGCCAGGATAGCCAGGCGGCCAATGCACCCAAGGCGTCGGACCGGATTGGGGTGGGCAAGCCGTTTTTCAACGATCATCGCCGTGCTCGCGGCTGATACGCTGGCGACCGTTCGGTGACCCACAAAAAAGCCCACATGAAAATGTGGGCTTTTTTTGTCAGGAGGCAAATCGTCGCAAGCCAACCGGCGGCACAAAGGCTTCAAGCTCGGCTTCCACCGCTTCGATGATTCGCTCCACGTCGGGGGCATTCATCACCGTCGCGCAGGGGATGCCGGCGATTGCAATCATGGTTTCGCCGCTGGCACGGTCAAACAGCCGGGCGACCATACTGCCTGGCGCGTCCATGCTGGCCTCGAAACCCATGGGATGGAAATGCCAGCGCATCAACTGGCAGGCGTTGGGGAACGTAACCTTGCTGAAAGATCCTTTATTCATCTGTAGCCCGCCTTCTTCATCAAGCGCTTCCGTTTGCTCATGTCAGGAAGGAAGAGCCCTCATGGCTCTACCAGTGAGAACTAAAAATAGCACCTGAAAATGAACGCCACGTGGATTTTTTCAGTCCGTTTGGCGATTGGTTCATTTTTTTTGACCTGCGTCATGACCTAAGGACAAATGTTCAGAGTGCCATCATGGTCGTCCCGCAGTGTCCTGAAGAGCAGCCAATGGCTCTGGCTCGCGGTATTTGAAGGCGATGAAGCCTGCCAGCACCATCAGCGAAAGGGCGGCGGCGAAGGTGACGTGCAGCCCGTCGGCAACAGCCTGGGGAGAGGCGGAGGGAGTACCGTTGGTCGGCAACAGGGCCGCGAAGACTGCGCCGAGTACCGCTGCGCCACTGAAGAAGCCGAGGTTGCGCGATAAATTGAGCAGCCCGGCGATCACGCCGCGTTGGCTGGCGGGAATCTCGGCCATTACCGCCGCATTGTTTGCCGTTTGGAACATCGCGTAGCCCAAGGTCGTTACCGTGATCGCCGTGACGTAACCGGCGATGCCAAGCGCCGGGGGAACCAGCGACAGCAGCAGGCAACCACCCGCCATGGTCGCCAACCCCAGGAGGCGCATGGGACGCCCCCCAAACCGATCGGCGAGGCGACCGGCAGGCATGCCGGCGAGGGCGGCGACGGCTGGCCCGACGGCCAATACCAGACCGACAATGGCCGACGGGAGCCCCAGCGCGATCGACAAGTAGAATGGCCCCACCAGCAAGGTCGCCATCATGACCGTTGCCACCAGCGCGCTGGTCGCCAGGCCCGATACCAGCAAGCGATCGCCGAACATCGTCAGCGGGATCAGCGGCGATGGGCGCCGACGCTGCGTCCGAACGAACCATCCACCACTCATAATGGCCGCCGCCAGCAAGCTGACATTCAACCCACCGAAATGCCCGCCACCCAAGGTCATGGCCAAGGCGTAGGCGCCAAGGGCTGCGGCGAGCAAAAGCGTGCCCGTGACGTCGAAACGCACCTTCTCGACATGGGCGGCTTGCCCGGCGGGCAGGGACCGCCAGGCCAGCAGTAAGGTCACCAGCCCGAGCGGTACGTTGACCAGGAACAGCGCCTGCCAGCCAAACCCGGTCATCAATACGCCGCCCAGGGAAGGGCCCAGCGCGGTGCCTACCGCGGACAGCGTGGCGAGCAGGCCCATGGCGCTGCCAACCCTGGCCTTATCGACCGTTTCGCCGACCAGGGCCAGCGTCAGCGTCATCATGATGGCGGCCCCCAGCCCTTGCAGTGCCCGGGCGGCGATCAACAGCCACAGCGACGGCGCGAGGCCGCACAATGCTGACGCAAGCGTAAACAGCGCGATTCCCGCCAGTAACAGCTTGCGTCGGCCAATCAAGTCGCCCAGGCGTCCGAGGCTGACGATCAGCGTGGTGATCGCCAGGAGATAGGCCAGTACCACCCACTGAACGTGCTGGAATGAGGCGTCAAACGCTTGGGCCAACACTGGCAACCCCACGGCGGTGACGCTGGCACCCAGCGACGCCAATAACGTTGACAGCGCCAGGCTGGCCAAGGCCTGGCGCGCGGGAGCAAGCGGTTGCGGGCCGCTCGTGGGTGGCAGGCTTGGTTTCGTATCGGCTGGTTTCATCATGTTTCCTCGCAATCCGGTTCGCCTATAAAGCGCTGCGAGAACGGTACGCGGTGGCATAACATGGCGGAAGACGCACGAGTTGCATGTTATAGCTGCATGAAACGCTATCCATCCTATCCAGGGGCCCGATGATGTCCGCTACCGATCTCAACTTGCTTGTCACGCTGGACGCGCTCTTGTCTGAAGGCAGTGTGGCCGGTGCCGCCCGGCGGCTGCAGCTCAGCCCTTCGGCCATGAGCCGGGCCTTGGCGCGGTTGCGCCAGGCCATGGGTGATCCATTGCTGGTGCGGGCGGGGCGCGGATTGGTTCCGACCCCGCGAGCGATCGAGTTGCGTGAGCAAGTCAGCCAATTGGTGCAGGGCGCTCAGGCCGCGCTACGTCCGGTGCAGGCCACGGACCTTCGGAGGGTGAATCGAACCTTCACGTTGCGCACCCGGCAAGGCTTCGTGGAAAACTTCGCGATCGAGCTGATCGAGCGGATTGCCCGGCAGGCGCCGGGAATAAGGCTGCGGTTTGTCGAAAAGACCGACAGGGACAGCACGGCGCTGCGCGAGGGCAGCGTGGATCTGGAGACCGCCGTCGTAGACGAAGACACCCGCCCGGAACTGCTGACGCAAGGGTTGTTCGGTGACCGTATCGTTGGCGTCGTGCGAGCAGGGCATCCCCTGAGCAGGATCGACGTAAGCGCCGCTGATTATGCGGCGGGCGAGCACATTGGCATTTCCCTGCGTGGCTTGGAACACGGCTCCATCGACCAGGCCCTTGGCGCCTTGGGTTTGTCCCGAAGCCTCATCACCACCGTGCCGGGTTTTTCCACCGCGCTGGGGTTGGCGCGGTCCAGTGACATGATCGCCAGCGTGCCGGAACGCTACAGCACCCGTTTGCGCCTTGGCATGCACACGTTCGCGTTGCCGTTCGTGCTCCCCGGCTTTACGGTAGCCATGCTCTGGCATCCGCGCATGGACGCCGACCCCGTGCATCGCTGGATAAGGAGCTGCCTGCGAGAAGTGTGCGCGAGCACGATCGAACCGTTGTGAAAAGAGCGGTGGTCAGGTGGATAAAAAAAACCTTCATCGAGAGGGATTCGATCAGTCTCCCTTGCGTATCGTTGCCACTTCGTCGGCGCGGACCCGGACTTTCTTGCCCGAAATGTCTTCGAACTCATAGAAGCCATCGGCGGTGCGGGTATTGGGCGTGTCCTCGGTCAAATACTGGGTGCCGTTCTGCAGTGTCACCACGGTGGGTGTCGAACAGCCGGCCAAAGCCAGGAACGCCATGGCAGCCAGGGGCAGGCCCAGAAACCTGATGTTCATAATCCATAACCTCTTGATCAGAAGGGCGTGGCCGGTCTGATTCGACCGGGCCATCACTGAGTTAACCGCCATTTGTCCCGCTTGCCGTAGGAAAGTTCATCGCCGCTTGAGGGATTTCACCTTTAATACTAGGAGACCGCTCATCTTTTGCAGTTGCCTGGGCCCTCGGTAGCTGATATCTGTACGCATAACCAGTATCCAACCTGTGTGACGCCCGCTCCCGTGACAGCCAACCCCCTCGACGATCCCTTCTACTACCTGAACAACTTCCAGCGCGTACTCGCCTGGCTAAGCCAGCGTTACGCGGATGTGCTCAGCGTTGAAGAACAGCAATTCATCGATGCTTTCGCGGCATTGCCGCGTTCGTCCCAAGGCCTGCTGGTGCGGCTGGTAATGCGCAAGGGCCTGCATTTTCGCCACAGCAAGCTTCACTACGCGGAAATCGGCGAGATCAGCGCCGCCGTAGCGCCGTTGTTGGCCCTGGGCTGGGTCGAGGAACAGGCCAACCTGAGCCTGGCCGAGTTGTTCGATGTGCTGCTCAAGCCGGAAATTCTCTTGTGCCTGGGCCACTTGATCGAACAGCCCAAGGCCAAAAAGGCCGAGTGGTTGCTGGCCCTGGCCGATTGCTTCAGCCAACCCCAGCCATTTCGCGACTGGTGCCCACAGCTTGAAGAACGACTGTTCAGTATCACGGTCATGGACCTGTGCGATCGCCTGCGATTGATGTTTTTTGGCAACCTCTACCAGGACTGGTCGGAGTTCGTGCTGGCGGACCTGGGCATCTTTATTTATGAAACCGTCGAGTTCAGCGCCGAGTCCCGGGGGCTGCGCAGCCGCCAGGACATCGATGCCTGCCTGTTCTTGCATGACTGCCAGCAACGTTTCGAAACCGGCGAACCGCTCGAAACGATCGTCGATCACGTCAGCGCGTTGGCCTTGGACAATCCGTGGCTGGAGCGACGCCGGGGTAAATTGCTGCTCCAGATGGGCCAGCATGGCGAGCGTATCGGCGATTTTGCCTTGGCGTTGTGTATTTATCGCGACTGCACTTATCCCGGCGCGCGGCTGCGGATGATTCGTGTGCTGGAGCGCATTGGCGAACACACGCTGGCCCTGGAACTGGCCGAGACGGCGGCGCAATCGCCGCAAAGCGCGGCGGAGTGCCAGGCCTTGCTGCGGATCGTGCCCCGGCTGCGACGCAAGCTGGGTGGGCCGCCGGTACCGCGCGCCGTCGCCCGGGAAGTGGAGCGGTTGGATCTGCATTTGCCTCGCGTCGATCCCATGTTGTCGGTGGAATATTGCGTCCAGGCCCACCTGCACGAAGAAGCCGCTCCGGTGCACTACGTCGAGAACAGCCTGGTCAATTCGCTGTTCGGCCTGCTGTGCTGGCCGGCGATTTTCGCGCCGCTGCCGGGGGCTTTTTTCCATCCGTTCCAGCGCGGGCCGGTGGACCTGCTCAACGAGGATTTCCATGAGCGCCGCGCCGAGCTGTTCGCGGCGTGCTTCGCCGAGTTGGATGACGGTCGCTACCGGGACACCATCCGCCGTCGTTACGTGCAAAAGTGGGGCGTACAGTCACCGTTCGTGTTCTGGGGCTCGCTGTCCGAGGCGCTGCTGGACCAGGCCCTCGACTGCCTCCCGGCGGAACACCTCAAGCACTGGTTCAACCGCCTGTTGCTGGACATCAAGGCCAACCGCGCCGGCATGCCCGACCTGATCCAGTTCTGGCCGCAGCACAAGACCTATCGCATGATCGAAGTCAAAGGCCCCGGCGATCGCTTGCAGGACAACCAACTGCGCTGGCTGGAGTTTTGCCATGAGCACCGGATGCCCGTCGCCGTCTGTTACGTGCAATGGGCGGAGCAGGGTGCATGACCGATCTGCCGAGCTACAGCATTGCCGTGCGGGCGTTGTGTGAGTTCACCGCCAAGGTCGGCGACCTGGATCTGCGCTTCACGCCGTCTCCCACCGCGCTGGAGGGGATTGTCGGCCACCGCACCGTGGCCTCGCGGCGCAGCGAGGGTTATCAGGCCGAGGTCAGCCTCGAGGGCGTCTACCACACCTTGAGGGTCAAGGGCCGGGCAGACGGCTACGATCCTGGGCGTAATTGCCTCGAAGAGGTCAAGACCTACCGGGGCGACCTGGGCAAGCAACCGGACAACCATCGCCAGTTGCATTGGGCCCAGGCGAAGATCTACGGCTGGCTGATGTGCCAGAAATTGCAGTTGCCGAAAATTGACGTCGCGTTGGTGTATTTCGACATCGTCAGTGAAAAGGAAACCTGCCTGACCCACAGCTTCGAAGCATCGCAGCTCCAGATATTCTTCGAACAGCAGTGCGCCCTGTTCCTGGCCTGGGCCGAACAGGAAATGCACCACCGCCAGGCGCGCAACCGAGGCGCCCAGGCCCTGGTATTTCCCCATGCCGGCTTCAGGCCCGGGCAACGGCACCTGGCCGAGTCGGTGTTCAAGGCCGTCAGCACCGGTCGTTGCCTGATGGCCCAGGCGCCGACCGGGATAGGCAAGACCGTTGGCACGCTGTTCCCGATGCTCAAGGCTTTGGCGCCCCAGCGACTGGACAAGGTGTTCTTCCTCACGGCGAAAACCCCAGGACGCAAACTGGCCCTGGACGCGGCCCGGCTGATTACCGACAGCGCCCCGGCAATGCCATTGCGGGTCTTGGAGATGATTGCCCGGGACAAGGCCTGCGAGCATCCGGACAAAGCTTGCCACGGCGAATCGTGCCCGCTGGCCCGTGGCTTTTATGATCGCCTGCCACAGGCCCGTGCGGCGGCGAGCCAGGTAACGCTGCTGGATCAGGCGGCCTTGCGCGACATCGCGCTGGATCACGACATCTGCCCGTACTACCTGAGCCAGGAAATGGCCCGTTGGGCCGACGTGGTGGTGGCTGACTACAACTATTACTTCGATTTCAGCGCCTTGCTCTTCGGCCTCGCCCAGGCCAATGGCTGGACCGTCGCCACCCTGGTGGACGAAGCCCACAACCTGGTGGAGCGCGGACGGCAGATGTACAGCGCGACCCTCGACCAGGCGGCGTTGACGGCACTGTTGAAGACCGCTCCCGAGCCGCTGAAGAAAGCCCTGCAGAAGGTCAATCGCCAGTGGAACGCCCTGCATGCGCCGCAGATCGCCGTTTACCAGGCCTATGAAAAACCGCCGGACAAGTTGCTCCAGGCATTGGGAGCCTGCACGACCGCTATCGGTGATTACCTCAACGACCATCCGCAGGGGTTGGACAGTGGCCTGCAAGCCTTCTATTTCGACGCCTTGCAGTTCGGCCGGGTCGCCGAGTCATTCGATGAGCACTTCCTGTTCGACATCCACAAGCGCGAATCCGCGCGCCAGCGCAGCCTGTCCGCCTTGTGCCTGCGCAACGTGGTGCCGGCCGGTTTCCTGCGGCCAAGGTTCACCGCGTCGCGCAGCAGCGTACTGTTTTCCGCGACGTTGAGCCCCCGACGCTACTACGCCGACATGTTGGGTACGCCAGCGGACACGGTGTGGATCGACGTCGAATCGCCGTTCCAGGCCGAACAACTGGATGTCCAGGTGATCAGCCGGATTTCCACCCGGTTTGCCCACCGCCAGGCCTCCCTCGAGCCGATCGTCACGTTGATGGCCCGCCAGTTCGATGAGCGTCCCGGTAATTACCTGGCGTTCTTCAGCAGCTTCGATTACCTGCAGCAGGTGGCGGGATTGTTTGCCGAGCGATTCCCACACATTGCCACCTGGAGCCAATCGCGCGGCATGGGGGAAGCGCCCCGGCAAGCGTTTGTCGACCGGTTCATGGAGCGCAGCCAGGGCATCGGCTTCGCCGTGCTGGGCGGCGCGTTCGGCGAAGGCATCGACCTGCCGGGCTCACGCCTGATCGGTGCATTCATCGCGACCTTGGGGCTGGCCCAATTCAACCCGGTCAACGAGCAGATCAAGCAGCGCATGGCGGCCATTTTTGGCGATGGTTATGACTACACCTATTTGTATCCTGGCTTGCAGAAGGTCGTGCAGGCGGCTGGCCGCGTCATTCGCACCCAGCAGGATCGCGGGGTGGTGATGCTGATCGATGACCGGTTCGCAGAGGCGAAGGTGCAGCGGTTGCTGCCGCAGTGGTGGTCGGTCAAATCGGAACAACGCGCCCCAACCCGTGGGGGCGAGCCTGCTCCGGGCGGCGTTCCGACGAAGACGCCAGCACATCCAACATCGCTGCAAGCTGATCCTCCGCTTTCGCGAGCAAGCTCGCTCCCACAGGGGTAGTGGGTGTTCAGGAGCTTTGTATTAAGCGCAGGACCATTGTGGGGGCGAGCCTGCTCCGGGCGGCGATCCGACGAAGACGCCAGCACATCCAACATCGCTGCAAGCTGATCCTCCGCTTTCGCGAGCAAGCTCGCTCCCACAGGGATAGCGGGTGTTCATGAGCTTTACGTTCAGCGCAGGACCATTGTGGGGGCGAGCCTGCTCCGGGCGGCGTTCCGACGAAGACGCCAGTACATCCGACATCACTGCAAGCTGATCCTCCGCTTTCGCGAGCAAGCTCGCTCCCACAGGGATAGCGGGTGTTCATGAGCTTTGCATTCAGCGCAGGACCATTGTGGGAGCGAGCTTGCTCGCGAAAGCGGCCGCATATTCAGCACTGACGCAAGCTGAACAACTGCTATCGTCGGATCGCCGCCCTGAGCAGGCTCGCGCCCACTAGGATCCTATAGCCACACATAAATCAGGTTTTTCCTGACGCGACACTTGTTCCATACTCCACGCAAATTCCCTCGGATGCCTCGGCCGACATGCTTGAGAACGACCCCAAGACCCCTCGCATCAACGAAGAACAGCGCTTTCGCCTGTTGATCGACGCGGTGGTCGACTATGCCATCTACATGACCGATCCGTCGGGCATCATCACCAGTTGGAACTCCGGCGCCCGGCGCTTCAAGGGCTATGAAGAGTCGGAAATCCTGGGGCAGCATTTTTCCCGTTTCTACACCGACCAGGACCGTGCCGACGGCCTTCCGCAACGCGCCCTGGACACGGCCGTGCGCGAAGGGCGCTTTGAAGGCGAAGGCTGGCGCGTGCGAAAGGACGGCACGTTGTTCTGGTCCCATGTGGTGATCGATCCGATCATCGACAGCCAGAGCGGCACATTGCTCGGCTTCGCCAAGATCACCCGCGACCTCACCGATCGCAAGATGGCCGAGGAAACCCTCAAGCAAAGCGAACAGCAGTTTCGTCTGCTGGTGCAGAGCGTCACCGACTACGCCATCTACATGCTTGACCCTGACGGCCGCGTGACCAACTGGAACCAAGGCGCGCAGCGCATCAAGGGGTACCTGCCGACCCAGGCCATCGGCCAGCACTTCTCGATGTTCTATACCCCCGAGGACCGCGAGGCGGGTGAGCCGCAGCGCGCCCTGAGTGTTGCCGCCACCGACGGTCGTTTCGAAAAGAGGGGGTGGCGGGTGCGTAAGGATGGCACGCGGTTCATGGCCCATGTGGTCATCGATGCGATCCGCAGCGACACCGGCACCTTGCTCGGATTTGCCAAGATCACCCGCGATATCACCGACGCCACCAAGGCCCAGGAGGCACTGGAGCAAGCCCGCGAGGCCCTGTTCCAATCGCAGAAACTTCAGGCCATCGGACAACTCACCGGGGGCATTGCCCATGACTTCAACAACCTGCTGACGGTGATCCTCGGTAACCTGGAGATCGTGCGCAAGCGCATGCCCGACGAGCCGAAGCTCGCCCAGTTGTTGGATAACGCAACCCAGGGCGCGCTGCGGGGTGTTTCGCTGACCCAGCGCATGCTGGCCTTTGCCCGCCGGCAGAAACTGACCTCCGAACCGGTGGAATTGGTCGCGCTGGTGCAGGGCATCAGTGGCTTGCTGCAAAGCTCACTGGGACCGTCGATCCATATCCAGGCCCAATTTGCCGAGGCCTTGTCGCCGGTGCTGGCCGACGTCAACCAGTTGGAACTGGCGATCCTCAACCTGGCGACAAACGCCCGGGACGCCATGCCGCAAGGCGGTCGTATACTGATCCAGGCGCAGGAAAGGTTGGGAGAGGAGGTCGGGGCACCGGACAGGCAGCTGGCGCCTGGACGCTATGTCTGCCTGGCGATCACCGACGAAGGCGAGGGGATGGATGAGGCGACACTGGCCTTGGCCGTCGATCCGTTTTTTACCACCAAGGGCGTCGGCAAGGGCACCGGCCTGGGGCTGTCCATGGTCCACGGCCTGGCCGAGCAGTTGGGCGGCCGGCTGATGCTCAAGAGCGAAAAAGGCGTCGGTACCACCGCTGAGCTGTGGCTGCCGGTGGCTGGCGACGCGGTAGCGGACAAGCCAACGGCCATGGAAACTGCGGCGCCGCCGGTCAATGGCCTGAAGGTACTGGTCGTGGACGATGACAGCCTGGTCCTGACCAGCACCCGGTTGCTCATCGAAGACCTTGGCCATCAGGTCGTTTGCGCGTCGTCGGGCGCCCAGGCACTGGAACTGTACGAGCGTATCCAGGATTTCGACCTGGTGATCACGGACATGGCCATGCCTCAGATGGACGGGGCGCAGTTGGCGAGATTGCTGCGCGACCGCCAGCCGACCCTGCCGATCATCCTCGCCACTGGCTACGCCGAACGGCTGGAGGGCTTCGCTACGCAACTGCCACGATTGATCAAGCCGTTCAAGCAAATTGATCTGGTGCAGGTCATTGGGCAGACGATGAAGTAAGTGTCCATCAGCGGCTACCGGGTGTTTTTCCTGAACCCGCGCAAATTCATCGCGCACAGGCAGAACTGCAGGACGATCAGCGCGTAGGCGCTTGTGTGCAGGCCCCAGATGACCCAAAGGATGTTGCTGACGATAAAACAACTGAACCCCGCCACTCGCCGACGGGGCTGGCGCGAGCCGATCAGCCAGGCGGCCAGTACGGTGACCGCCATCGCTGGCCATTGGACCCATCCCAGGTAATCCACGCTTTTTTCCTCTTGCCTTTGATGTTCTACAGACCTTGGCGATGGCGTGGAATGCGGTTTTTTTTAAACGCTTTCAGAACGGTCCCAGTTTGAGCGGGTATTGAATGACGATGTACAGCCTGTCGATGTCATCGCCGGCCTGGGCGCTGTTGGCGCGGTGAGTGACGTGGGAGAGCTGCAGCGACAGGTCCTTGGCCGGGCCTGACGGCACGACGTAGCGCAGGTCGAGGTCGCGTTCCCAATGGCGACCGCCGTCGCCCTGCTGCGGGCTGAAGGTTGCGGAATCGCTGTCGAACGGATTGTAGGCGCCGCCCTCGGGGGCATGGCTGCCATCGATCCCGCTTCCCCTCACGTAACGGGCCATGAAATTCAGGCCGGGGATGCCGAGGGCTCCCAGGTCGAGGTCGTAGCGCGCCTGCCAGGAGCGCTCGCCCGGGCCATTGAAATCGGCATACTTGATCGAATTGGCGAGGTAGATGGAGTCGCCGCCGACGAAATCGAAAGGCGTGTCGCCGTGGACTTGCTGATAGGCCAGGGTGAATGCCTGGGCGTCGAGCCGGTATTTGCCGGAGAGGCTGAAAGCGGTGTTGTCGATGCTGCCCGCACTGGCCCGACCCTGGTCGCGGGTGTAATACAGGTTGCCGTCGAGAAACAGGTCGCCAACCGTCGAATGCAGATTGCCGTAGTACTGGCGCCAGGTGTCGCTCAGTTCGGAGGCATAGAGCGCGCCACCGACCGTGCGGTCGCTGAACAGATCGGCGCCGATGAAGTCGATGCTGGCGTGGCGGGTGGTCGCCCCGTAGCCGGAAAAATCGCCCCTGGCGGTGGACGCGTCCTGATTCTTGAATGCATTGAAATGGCCGGCCTGCAAATCGACCCCGTCCAATTCCCGACTGGTGAGCAGCGCGCCGCTGGCGTATTCCGGTTGCAGGCGTTTGTCCGCTGTATCGAATACCGGCGTCGCCACGGTCATCTCACCGAGTGCCAGGGTGGTGCGCGATACCTTGAGTTTCAGCGCGCCGCCGGCACTGGAATATTCATCCTCGCTACGACCGTCGTCGTCCAGCGGCAACAACCCGGTGCCGGCATGGCCCTTGCCGCCGTCCAGCTTCAAACCCAGGAAACCATGGGCGTCGACGCCTACGCCGACGGTGCCTGGCGTGAAGCCGGACTCGAACGTGGCGATGAATCCCTGGGCCCATTCCTGCTTGTAGTTCTTGCCCGACGGGTTCGGGGAGCGGTAGTCGTTGTTGAGGTAGAAGTTGCGGCCGAGGACCTCCAGCGATGCCCCGTCCAGGAATCCCGGCGCGGTTTGTGCGGCCATCGCCGGGGCATGCCCGGCGAGCAAGGCGAGGAGCCAGAGCGGCTTCAAGGTGGTTGTCGTTTGCCTGGCGGCGAGGGCGTATTTTAAGGCGGGCGGCATGCGTGGTTTCCGTGTGAAAGGATTGAAGAGCCGGACTAGGCGGGTTGCGCGCGCAGCACCCGCGACCGCCAGGCAAACGGACTGATGCCTTCGCTGTGGGTGAAGATGTGGCAGAAATGCGCCTGGTCGCAAAAGCCGCATTCCTGACTGATTTGCGTCAGGGTCAGGTCGGTGGTCTGCATCAGGTGCTTGGCCCGGATAATGCGCTGGGCACGGATCCAGGCTTGTGGGGACTGGCCGGTGCTGCACTTGAACGCCCTGGAAAAATGGCTGCGGGACAGGGCGCAGGCTTCGGCCAGCCGGGCAATTTCCAAGGTGTCGCTCAGGCCGTCGAGAATCATCGCCTTGACCCGTTTCTCTCGCCAGGGAGAGAGACCTCCCGTGGTGGTCCGGCGTGCGGGACTGATGGGTGCGCTGGCGGCGACGAGCGATGCATGGGCCATGAGATGAATTCCGTGTCCACGGGAGACGTGCAGGCGTACCGCACGATCGGGTATGCGCCTCCCGCTTCAAAAAAGTCTGAACGAAGAGGCATTCTTGGTGAGGTCACGTGGACGCGCGAGTTAAACGTTGTTAATTGCGTTCACCTCGGCGTCGCCGGGTAACAAGTCAGCACATGGCTGCAATTTCCCGGGAGCAGGCGCGTGCATGATCGGCACCGTCTGGCTGCCGGAAGGGTGGCCGTTTGCTGATTTGCTCAAGGTGAAGCTATGAAACGATCTCTGGTGCGCACATTCCGCGGGGCTGGCCTGGCATTGGCCTTGACGTCCGCCGTCGCCATGGCCCAGGCGCCGCTCCAGGGCACCCAGGTGCCCGGCTACTACCGGTTGGCGGTGGGCGATTACGAAGTGACGGCGCTGTTCGACGGCTATAACGATCTGTCGCCCAAGCTGCTCCAGGGGATGACCCAGGATCAGGTCCGCGCGTTGCTGGCACGGCGCTCGATTGAAACGCCCGGCGTACAGACCGCGTTCAACGCGTTCCTGATCAATACCGGCAAGCAACTGGTCCTGGTGGACACCGGCGCCGGCCAATGCATTGGCGCCACCGCTGGCATGCTCTCGGCCAACATGCGCGCCGCTGGCTATCGCCCGGAGCAGGTCGACGCCATCCTGCTGACCCATTTGCACCTGGACCACGTCTGTGGCCTGGTGGATGACAAGCAACAACCGATATTCGCCAACGCCACGGTCTACACGGCCAAGGCCGAAGCCGACTACTGGCTCGACCCACAAGCGCTGGTCAAGGCGCCCGTTGGTGCCCGCGAGTTCTTCAAGATCGCCCAGGATTCCACCGCGCCCTACGTCGCGGCCGGTCGCTTCAAGACATTCGCCAACGGTCAGGCACCGGTGCCTGGCGTCGATGTCCAGCTCGAGGCCGGGCATACCCCGGGCAGCACCACCTATCGCTTCACGTCCAATGGCCAGAGCATCCTGTTCATGGGGGACCTGGTGCATAACCTGGCGGTGCAGTTCGAACACCCCGAGGTGTCGATTCGTTTCGACGTCGACAATCAGCAAGCCATCAAGAGCCGCGCCAAGGTGTTCAAGGACGCGGCGACCAGCAAGACCTGGGTCGCGGCGGCGCATCTGCCGTTTCCGGGCGTGGGCCACATCACCGCGGTCGACAAGCATTTCCAATGGGTGCCCGTCGAATACGGGCCTTACCAGCGGGCGGCAAAGGTGCCGATGATCGAATAAGCATTTGATTTGCGACAGCGGTCACACGATCAACGGGCCTGACAGCGCTCCAGAAAGCGGGGCCCGTGCCGACTCAAGGGGTATTGCCTATAGTTTCTGCTTCACAGGGACGCCCGCTGCCGCAACGGAACATGATCATGACCCCACCTCCATCCTCTCCAACCTTCCGGTCCCTTGGGTGCGCTGAATGCCGCGACCATGAGGCGCTGGGGTTCGATTTCACCATGGCATTCCAACCCATCTTCAATGTCCGCACGCGGTCCGCGTTTGCCTATGAGGCGCTGGTCCGGGGCGTTAACGGGGAATCGGCAGCCCATATCCTGGGGCTTGTGAATGACAGCAACCGTTACCGATTCGACCAGGCGTGCCGTGTAAAAGCGATCGAAGAAGCCGCGCGGCTGGGGATCCTCGACATTCCCGATTGCCTGCTCAGCATCAACTTCCTGCCCAACGCCGTGTACCGGGCCGAGACGTGCATACGTGCGACGTTGGAGGCCGCGCGTCAAAGCAATTTCCCGTCGAACCGGCTCATGTTCGAAGTCACGGAAGGCGAACGGGTCGATGATCCCGACCATCTCAAATCGATTTTCCAGGAGTACGAACGCCAGGGTTTCACCACCGCCATCGACGATTTCGGTTCCGGCTACTCCGGGCTCAACCTGCTGGCACTGTTCCAACCCCAAGTGCTGAAGATCGACATGGCGTTGACCCGAGGCATCGACCAGGACCCTGTCAAACAGGCGATCGTCGATGGGATCCTCCTGGTTGCGAATCGGTTGGGGATTACCGTGATTGCCGAGGGCGTCGAGACGCCGGAAGAAAGCGCCGCACTGCTGGCGCTGGGCATCGAGCTGATGCAGGGGTTCCTGTATGCGCGGCCTGAGATCGGTCGGCTGGCGGTGGGGCGGTTCGATTGACCGTGAGGTGGTCCCTGTAGGAGCTGCCGAGCGAAGCGAGGCTGCGATCTTTGGATCAAAAGATCGTCCGAACGCGGCCCGAGGCTTCGCCAGCTCCTACAGGGTATGTTTCAAGGTCGGGTTGAGGCTGACGGTGCTGGCGACAACGGCGGCGTCCGTGGCGGAATCATCCGTTTCGATCCCAGCGACTCGAAGGCCGAAGCCAGTTGCAACAGCTTCGAGTCGTCATAGGCCTTGCCGGCGAACGTCAAGCCCACGGGCATGCCGATGTCCGCCATGACGCCCATCGGCACGGTGACGGTGGGCACGCCCAGGTGGCGGATGGCGAGGTTGCCGTTGGCGACCCAGACCCCGTTGCTCCAGGCGATGTCGGCGGACGCTGGGTTGACGTCCGCATCCGCTGGCCCGACGTCCGCCACGGTGGGGAAGATCACCGCATCCAGGCCCAGCCGTGCCATCCAGTCTTCCAGGTCGATCCGGCGAGTTTCTTCGAGGCCGCGCAAGCCCTCGGGCAGGGTGGGGATCTGGTCCCACGGCGTGATGCCGCGCTGGGCCATCTTCACGTACTCGTCCATGCCGGCGGCCAGGTCGTCCTCGCGGTTGGGCAGGGTGCCGGGGTCGTGGGGGAAGATCAGCGGTCCGTCGACGTCCGCCAGGCGATTGAGTTTCGGATCGCCGTTGGCCCGCAGGAAGTCATCGAACGCCCAGGCCGACAGGTCCCACAACTCATGGTGCAGGAATTCCTTGGACACCAGGCCACGGGTGAACACGGTCGGCGCGCCGGGACGGTCGCCCTCGCAGTTGGACACCAGCGGGAAATCCACCTCGATCACTTCGGCGCCTCGGGCCTCCAAGACTTTGCGTGCGGCTTCCCACAGGGCAATCACCGAGGGGCGCGTGATGATGCGCTGCCCCGTCGGGCCACCGATGCCGGGTTTCTCGGCGGTGCCCGCCTCGGGATCGGCGTTGATGTACATGCGCGGCACGCCCAGGCGTACGCCCGCCAGCGTTTCCGGTTTGGCGGCAAGGCTTGAATAGGAGGCGGGACGAACCGAATCGACGGGTGGAATCGGCACCCAGGGTTGCAGGCGCCACAGGTCGCCTCGGGTCTCAGGGTCGTTTGCCACCACCACGTCCAGCACTTCGAGTAGGTCGGTCATGGTCCTGGCGTAGGGCACGACCACGTCCATGGTCGGCGTCAGCGGCCAGTTGCCGCGCACCGAGATCACCCCGCGCGACGGCGTATAGGCACACAAGCCATTGTTCGAGGCCGGGCCGCGTCCGCTGGACCAGGTTTCTTCCGCCAGGCCGAACGCGGCGAAACTGGCGGCGGTGGCGGTGCCCGCACCGTTCGAAGAGCCCGAGGCGAAAGGCGCCGTGAGGTAGGCGGCGTTATAGGGGCTTTCGGCGCGGCCATACACGCCACGCTGCATGCCGCCGTTCGCCATGGGTGGCATGTTGGTCTTGCCCAGGCAGATGGCCCCGGCGGCGCGCAGCCGCTCGATGGTGAAGGCATCGCGATAGGCGATCAGGTCCTTGAAGGCCGGGCTACCCGAGGCCGCGGTCAGGCCCTTCACCAGGTAACTGTCCTTGGCCGTGTAGGGAATGCCGTCGAGCGGACCCAAGGTCTGGCCCGCGGCGCGACGGGCATCGGACGCCCTGGCTTCTTCCAATGCAGCGGGGTTGCGAACCACCACGGCATTGAGTGCGGTGGGCGTTTCGGGGCCGTCGTAGGCATCGATCCTGGCCAGGTAGGCCTGGACCAACTCGACCGCCGTGGTCTGGCCGGATTCGAGCGCGGCCCGGAGTTGGGCGATGGAGACTTCGGTGATTTCAATCATGCTGTGACCGCTGCGGCTGTTGAATGACGTGAGGCGAGGCTCGGTTCGAACGGAGTTCTGGTGGCTTCACGTCTTTCGAAATGGGTTCTGACATCGGGTGGAGACTGTACTACGAGCGTGGCCCGGGGGCACGCCATCGAACGAGAATAACTGCGCAACGTGGCGAGAGAGCTTGCTCCCGCTGGGCTCGGTAGGAGCTGGCGAAGCCTGCGATCTTTTGATCTTTTGATCTTTTGATCTTTTGATCTTTTGATCTTTTGATCTTTTGATCTTTTGATCTTTCGCTTGAAATTCAAGTGTCCTTGGAAAGATCGCAGCCTCGCTTCGCTCGGCAGCTCCTACAGGCTCTGCGGGAGCAAGCTCCCTCGCCACGGGGGGAGCGTTGCCAGCGATTAGTGTGCAACTGGGCTTTCGCTCGTATGCGGAAAACCCTATATTCGCGCCACCCTCTATGAGCCCCTACCATGACTATCAAAATCGGCATCAACGGTTTCGGTCGCATCGGGCGCCTTGCCCTGCGTGCGGCCTGGGGCTGGCCTGAGTTCGAGTTCGTGCAGATCAATGATCCGGCGGGCGACGCAACGACCCATGCCCATCTGCTCAACTTCGATTCGGTGCATGGCCGCTGGCACCGTCAGGCCGACGCCGAGGGCGACAACCTGGTCATCGACGACCAGCGCATCATGGTCACCGCCAACAAGGCGATCGGCGACACCGACTGGTCGGGTTGCGATGTGGTGATCGAGGCCAGCGGCAAGATGAAGACCGTTGCGGTGCTCCAGGCTTATCTCGATCAAGGCGTAAAGCGTGTGGTGGTCAGTGCTCCGGTGAAAGAGCCGGGCGCGTTGAACATCGTCATGGGCGTCAACCATCAATTGTTCATGCCGGAACAGCATCGCATCGTGACCGCCGCGTCGTGCACCACCAATTGCCTAGCGCCCGTGGTGAAGGTGATCCACGAAAAACTCGGCATTCGCCACGGTTCTATCACCACCATTCATGACTTGACCAATACCCAGAGCATCCTTGACCAGCCGCACAAGGATCTGCGCCGCGCCCGGGCTTCGGGCATGAGCCTGATTCCCACCAGCACCGGCTCGGCCACCGCCATCGCCGAAATTTTCCCAGAGCTGCGCGGACGCCTCAACGGCCATGCCGTGCGCGTGCCGTTGGCCAATGCGTCGCTGACCGATTGCGTCTTCGAGGTCGAGCGTCCCACCACGGTCGAGGAAGTGAACCGCTTGCTCAAGGACGCCGCTGAAGGCGCGCTCAAGGACATTCTCGGTTTCGAAGAGCGTCCACTGGTGTCCATCGACTACCGCACCGATCCGCGTTCCTCGATCATCGATGCGCTGTCGACCCTGGTCATCAACGGCACCCAGGTCAAACTCTATGCCTGGTACGACAACGAATGGGGCTACGCCAACCGTACCGTCGAACTCGCCCGGATGGTCGGCCTGGCGGGCTGAGGAGCCGCGATGAAAGTCTTGTCGACCCTTGCGCCGGAAGTGCGGCAGTACTTGCTCGTCACGGGCAATTACTGGGCGTTCACCTTGACCGACGGCGCCCTGCGCATGCTGGTCGTGCTGCACTTTCACGCCCTGGGCTACAGCCCTTTGCAGATTGCCGCGCTGTTCCTGTTCTACGAATTCTTCGGCGTGATCACCAACCTGCTGGGCGGCTACCTGGGCGCTCGCCTGGGCCTGAACCGGACGATGAACGTCGGCTTGGGCCTGCAAGTCGTGGCGCTGCTGATGCTGACGGTGCCTTCCGCGTTGCTCACCATCGCCTGGGTGATGAGCGCCCAGGCATTGTCGGGAATCGCCAAGGACCTGAACAAGATGAGCGCCAAGAGCTCGATCAAGCTGTTGGTGCCGGGTGGGCAGCAGGGCAGGCTTTATCGATGGATCGCGATCCTCACCGGCTCGAAGAACGCGCTCAAAGGCGTCGGGTTTTTCCTCGGTGGGGCGCTGCTCGCCGTGCTCGGATTCCAAGGGGCGTTGCTGGCGATGGCGGCGGTGCTGGCGCTGATCTGGGTCGGTAGCCTGATCCTGCTGAAAAAGGACCTGGGTAGGGCGAAAGCCACGCCGAAGTTTCGCGACATCCTGTCCAAGAGCCGCGCGATCAACGTGTTGTCCGCCGCGCGGATGTTCCTGTTCGGCGCCCGGGACGTGTGGTTCGTGGTGGCCTTGCCGGTTTACCTGAGCAGCGTCTTTGGCTGGGATTTCTGGACAGTCGGCGGTTTTCTCGCCGCCTGGGTCATCGGCTACGGCATCGTGCAGACCCTGGCACCGAACCTCACTGGAAAGAAGCGCGGGCAAGTGCCGGATGGACGCGCCGCGTGCCTCTGGGCGCTTGCGCTGGCGGGTCTCCCGGCAATCATCGCCCTGGGGCTGTCTCATCAAGCGGTGCTGTTGGGCGGGCTCATGGTCTTCGGTGCGCTGTTCGCGGTGAATTCGTCGCTGCACAGCTATTTGATCGTGGCGTATGCCAAGGAAGACGGTGTATCGCTGGACGTGGGTTTCTACTACATGTCCAACGCCCTCGGTCGGTTGGCCGGGACGGTGCTGTCCGGCTGGGTTTATCAAGGATACGGGTTGGCTGCATGCCTCTGGGTCTCCAGCGCATCCGTGCTGCTGGCTGCGCTGATTTCGCTGGCGTTACCTCGTCACATGTCTCCAATGTCAGTCAATCGATCAAACTGAGCAGGGCCCAACGGCCATGCCGGTTCTGCAGCGACAGTTCAAGCGCTGTGGCTGTCGGGTGCTGAACCTGCCGACTTGAGGGGGGTGGGAGCGAGCCTGCTCGCGAAAGCGGTGGGTCAGTTGGCAATAACAGTGAATGTGCCAAAGTTTTCGCGAGCAGGCTCGCTCCCACAGGATTTTGCGTCGTCCTCTCACCCTGCCCACTTTGACAACGCGGGCGGGTTTTCGCAAAAGCGACCCGATGCTAGCGCCAAGTTACGACGCACGGCGAGCGGCAGGTTCTTGACAGCAGGGTGGCAAGGGACAAATACTGCCGCCTAAATTCATATAGATGACTAGATAACAAGGCGAATAAAATCTTATGAACACGCTATCCAGCGATACCCGCCTGCCGCTCTACCAACGTTTGCGCGACCAGTTGGCCGAGCAGATCGCCAACAATCGCTGGCGTCCGGGAGAGGCGATTCCTACTGAGGCGGCGCTTTCAGCCGAATACGCGCTGTCCACCGGGACGGTGCGCAAGGCGATCGATGCGTTGGTTGCCGAGGGCATCCTGGAGCGCCAGCAAGGGCGCGGTACCTTCATTCGCCGGCCGCAGTTCCAGTCGTCACTGTTCCGTTTTTTCCGTTTTCAATCCGCTTCCGGTGAACGCCGGGTTCCAGAGAGCCAGATCTTGTCGGTAGAACCCGTGGCGGCGCCTTCGGCGGTGGCCCAGGCGTTGGGATTGCCGGTGGACGCGCCGGTCATCCGCATTGTCCGGCTGCGTCTGCTGGAGGTGGCGCCGGTGCTGGCCGAGGAGATCTGGCTGCCGCGCAGTCGGTTCCAGGCGCTGCTGGAGATCGACCTGAGCCAGAAGGGCCCGCTGCTTTATCCGATCTATGAAGAAACCTGCGGGCAGGTCGTGGCCTACGCGCAAGAAACGCTCACCGCCGAGTCGGTCAACGAGGTGTACGCCCGTTTGTTGCAGGTCCCGGTGAACAGCCCGGTGGTAGTGATCGAGCGCCTGGCGCGGGATTACGCCGGCAACCCGCTGGAGTGGCGCCGTTCCCGCGGGCATGCCGAGCATTTCCGCTACAGCGTCGAGATCCGCTGACCTTGCCGGGCTAGCGAATCCTGCGGCGACCAGTCGGTCGTCGCTGCCCTTGTCGTTTTGTTGTTCCTGACTGGCCTTGCAGCGGCACGGTACGCGCTCGGCTGCCTTTCGTTCCATTTATAAGGATAAAAATCATGTTCAGCTGGTATCGCCAAATCACTTCGCGGGAGCGTAAAACGTTTTGGGCGTGTTTCGGCGGATGGTCGCTCGACGCGCTGGAAGTCCAGATGTTCGGCCTGGCGATACCGGCGCTGATTGCCGCGTTCGCCTTGTCCAAGGGCGATGCCGGATTGATCAGCGGCGTCACGCTGGTCACCTCGGCCCTGGGCGGTTGGGTCGGCGGCACGTTGTCCGATCGTTATGGTCGGGTGCGCACGCTGCAATGGATGATCTTGTGGTTTTCCTTCTTCACGTTCCTGTCGGCGTTCGTCACCGGTTTCCACTCGTTGTTGATCGTCAAGGCCTTGCAGGGCTTCGGCATCGGTGGCGAGTGGGCCGCCGGCGCGGTGTTGATGGCCGAGACGATCAATCCAAAATACCGCGGCAAGGTCATGGGCACGGTCCAGAGTGCCTGGGCGGTGGGCTGGGGACTGGCGGTCGGGGTCTTTACGCTGATCTATTCGTTCGTACCGCAGGACATGGCCTGGCGGGTGATGTTCATCGTCGGCCTGCTGCCGTCGTTCCTGATCATCTGGGTGCGCCGCAACGTCGAAGAGCCGGACAGCTTCCAGCGCCTGCAAAAGGAACAGGCCATCCCGCAGAGTTTCTTCAAGTCCCTGGCCGGCATCTTTCGTCCCGAGTTGATTCGCGTCACGTTGTTCGGTGGATTGCTCGGGCTGGGCGCCCACGGTGGCTATCACGCGGTGATGACTTGGCTGCCGACCTTCCTCAAGACCGAGCGCAATCTGTCGGTGCTTAACTCGGGTGGCTACCTGGCGGTGATCATCTTTGCCTTCTGGTGCGGTTGCGTGGTCAGTGGCTTGTTGATCGATCGCATCGGCCGACGCAAGAACATCCTGCTCTTCGCGTTGTGCTGCGTGATCACGGTGCAGTGCTACGTGTTCATGCCGCTGAGCAATACCCAGATGCTCTTCCTGGGCTTTCCGCTGGGCTTCTTCGCGGCGGGCATCCCGGCGAGTCTCGGGGCATTCTTCAATGAGCTGTACCCGGCGGACGTACGCGGTGCCGGCGTCGGGTTCTGCTACAACTTCGGCCGGGTGCTGTCGGCGGTGTTCCCGTTCCTGGTCGGCCACATGAGCGACTCGATGTCCCTGGGCTCGGCCATCGGCATCGACGCCGGCATTGCCTACGGCGTGGCGGTGCTTGCGGCGCTGTGCCTGCCGGAAACCCGAGGCCGGAGCCTGGAAGCCACTGCGCCCGCGGCGTCCGACCTGGCCCCCGGCGGCGAGCGCGCCCGGGCCTGATTATTTCTTATTTACGCTAGATGAAGACTCATGGTTGATCTCACCAAGACGCCGGTTACCGGCATCGATTGCCACGCTCATGTGTTCAGCCGGGAACTGGAGTGGGCGGCGGTGCGGCGCTACACACCGGACTACGACGCCACGCTCGGGCAATACCTGGGTCATTTGCAAACCCACGGTCTCAGCCACGGCGTGTTGGTCCAGCCGAGCTTTCTCGGCACGGATAACCGCTACCTGCTGGCCGCCCTGCGGCAGGCGCCGGAGCAGTTGCGCGGGGTTGTGGTGGTGGAGCCGGGTATCGGCCGCGCTACGCTGGAGCACATGGCCCGGCTGGGGGTGGTCGGCGTTCGCTTGAACCTGATGGGCAAGGCCTTGCCCGATTTTCGCGAAGCCGCCTGGAAGGAATTGCTTGGCGATCTCGCGACATTGGGCTGGCACGTCGAATTGCATGCCCCGGTGGCGGAGCTGCCAAGCCTGATTCGTCAGCTGATTCCGTTTGGCGTGCAGGTGGTCATCGACCATTTCGGTCGCCCGGATGCGCGTCTGGGCATCGACCAACCCGGTTTTGCCGAGTTGTTGGCGCTGGGGCTCGGCGGACACGTATGGGTGAAGGTCTCGGGCATCTATCGGCTGGCGGGGACGGACCGGCAGAACCTGGAATTTGCCCGTGCCGCGCTGGCTTTGCTGGAGCAGAGTTTCGGCCGCCAGCGTCTGGTATGGGGCAGTGACTGGCCGCACACACAACATGAGGCCAGCGTCGGCTTCGATACCGTGACGCAGCAGCTGCGGGCGTTGGAGTGTGCGGGTCCGCTCATGCGTGCGCTGATGGTCGAAACACCGCGTGCATTGTTCGGGTTCTGATGTCAGCGGAGGTGCCGTCGAATTTTCCTGAACTCGCGGGTTGGATAGGGATCTAGAATCCATTGCAGCTGCATGAAAAAATCCGCGCCGGCGTATGAAAGGATTTATCCGGGCTGGGATCGCGCCTCGGGTTTTGACCGCAAGCGCTGTGTAGCAGGCATTCAGCCAGGCGGATTGAGGATCAGTAATGTCGAATATTGAAGCGTTTCCCCTGGAGACGCGCACGCCGAGCGAGTACGAAAGTCTCGTGTCCATGGGGGCCAACGCGCTCGATGCGATTCCCGGCGCAGTGTATCTCTGCGACCGCCAGGGCTGGCTGGTCCGCTACAACAGCGAGGCAGCAACCCTGTGGGGACGCACGCCAATAGTGGGTGAGGGCGGCGACCGGTTTTGCGGTTCCTATCGTCTCTACCTGCCCGACGGTACGCCGCTGGCGTTCGAAGACTGCCCGATGGCGTCGGCGCTTGAAGACGGCGCGGCGACGCGTAACCATGAAGTGCTCATCGAACGTCCGGACGGAACGCGGATCGTGGCACTGGTCAACATCCGCGCCTTGAAAGATGCTCATGGAATCATTCAAGGGGCAATCAACTGTTTCCAGGACGTCTCGGCGCACCACGCCCTGGAGCAAGAGCTGCGGCGCAAGAATGCCGACCTGGAAGACTTCTTCGAAAACAGCGCCGTCGGCCTGCACATCGTCAGTGGCGACGGCATCATCCTGCGTGCCAACAAGGCCGAATTGGCCCTGCTGGGGTATTCGGCGGACGAATACATTGGCCGGCCCATCGCTGATTTTCATGTCGATGAACCGGTGATTGGAGACATCCTGGGCAAGTTGAACAGTGGCGAGTGCCTGGAAAGCTATCCGGCGCGATTGAAGGCCAAGGACGGTTCGATCAAGTACGTCACCATCACCTCCAACGGTCGGTTCGAGGACGGCAAGCTGTTCAATACGCGCTGCTTCACGGTTGACATGACCTGTGTCCACCTGGCCGAGGCGGCGCGCCAGGAGAGCGATGATCGGCTGTCCGCGACGTACGAAGCGGCAACGATCGGGATCGCCGAGTCGGGGGCGGACGGCCGACTGCTGCGGGTGAACGATGCCCTCTGCAACATGCTCGGTCGTTCGCGGGAGGAGCTGCTGGACATGACGTTCCTGGACTACACCCACACCGACAGCCACGACCAGGACGCGGCCCTGTATGCACGCCAGGTGGCGGGCGAGCTGGACCATTACGTGCTGCGCAAGCGTGCCTTCAAGCCTGATGGCGAGACCGTCTACCTGGACATCCACAGCTCCTCCGTGCGGGATACGCATGGCGGGTTCCGCTATGGCGTGCGGGTACTCCAGGACGTCACGCTGGCGCGGCGGATGGAAAACCAGGTCCGTGAAAGCGAACGGCACATGCGCAATCTGCTCGAGGCACTGCCGGCGGCGGTCTACACCACCGACGCCCAAGGACGCATCACCTTTTTCAACCGGGCGGCCATCGAATTGTCGGGGCGCACGCCTCAATTGGGCGACCTGTGGTGCGTGACCTGGAAATTGTTCAACACCGACGGAAGCTTCCTGCCCCACGACCAATGCCCGATGGCCGTCGCCCTGAAGGAAAACCGACCGATACGCGGGGTCGAGGCCATCGCGGAGCGTCCCGACGGCAGTCGCGTGCCGTTCACGCCATACCCGACGCCGCTGCACGATGCCGAGGGCAACCTGGTGGGTGCGATCAACATGCTGGTGGACATCACCGAGCGCAAGCAGGCCGAAGACCGCCAGAAAACCCTGATCGACGAGCTCAACCATCGGGTCAAGAACACCCTCGCCACCGTGCAATCCCTGGCGGCCCAAACCTCACGCAACGCAGAAAGCGCCAAGGAGGGCTACAACCGCTTCGAGGCACGCCTGCTCGCCTTGTCGCGCGCTCACGATCTCCTGACTCGGCGGCACTGGGGGCAGACGCCCCTGGCGTCACTGGCCCAGGAAGTATTGCTGCCGATATTCGGCGCCGAGCCCGGCCGTGTCACGATCGAAGGCGATGCCATCGATGTCGATACCCGCGTAGCGCTCAGCCTCACGATGACCCTCAACGAACTGGCAATCAACGCCCTCAAGTACGGCGCGATGTCCGTCGAGACAGGCAGGCTGTCGGTGAATTGGAACGTCCAGCCGCAATCGAGCGGTGTGTTGCTGACCGTCGATTGGCGCGAGCAGGATGGACCGCCCGTATCGTCGCCAGAACACGAAGGGCTGGGTTCGCGATTGATGAAACGCTGCATCGAGCGCGACCTGGGCGGGATATTCGTGCTGACCTATGCCCCAGAGGGCGTTCTCTGTCGCTTCTCGTTCACGGTCATTGAGCATTGCGCATGACCCTCTTTGCGGGTATCAGGGTCCTGCTCGTGGAGGACGAAGGCACGGTCGCGATGTTGATCGAGGAAATGCTTGAGGACCTGGGATGCGCGGTGGTGGCGTCCGTGCCACGCCTCGCCCTGGCTCGAGAGAAGGCAGCCACGGCAGAGGTCGACCTGGCGATCCTGGACGTCAATCTCGCCGGGGAACGGGTCTTCCCGGTGGCTGAAATCCTGCGTGGGCGTGGGGTTCCGTTCCTGTTCAGCACCGGATACGGCGCGAGCGGCCTGCCCGAGGAGTTTGCGCAGTGCCCGGTGTTGCACAAGCCGTTTTCAGAAAACGAATTACAGCTGAAGATAGCCCTGACATTAAAAAAACCAACACTGTCCAAGGAGCAACCATGAGTTTGTACGGCCAATACGATTCGCAGAATATCTTCGCGATGATTCTTCGCGGCGAAGCACCTGCCTACAAGATCTACGAGGATGCCGATGTATTGGCCTTCCTGGATATTTTCCCCCAGTCGCGCGGCCATGTGCTGGTCATTCCCAAGGCGTCCCAGGCACGCAACATCCTCGAAGTGGAACCCGCTGTCCTCGGCACGTTGATGTCAGCCGTGCAGCGCCTGACCCGCGTGATCGTCGACGAATTGCAGCCGGACGGTGTGCAGATCGCTCAGTTCAACGGCGCACCGGCCGGGCAGACGGTCTATCACATCCACGTGCACATCATTCCGCGCTGGGAAGGGCAGGCGCCCGGCGCTCACGGGCAAGGGAAGGCCGATCCGCAGGAGCTCGAGGCGTTGCAGGCGCGGTTGGTGGAGCGTATTCGTTCGGCGGGCTGAGGCCGTAGCGCTTGCCTGGTTTGGACGCTAACATCCGCGCTGACCTCCCAACACCGCGGACCCCACTCGATGAAATTGCGCCTGCTGACCGCTGCCTTGTTTTTCGCCTGCACCCTGGCCCATGCCGCCGAGCCGAAAATCCCCCAAGCCCTGGAACAGCAGGTTGGGCACTTGGTGGCGTTGCTCAAGGACAGCTACGCCACCGGTTACCCCGAAGCGACGCTGGTGCAGACCCTGGACACCGGCGAGGACAGCCAGGTCACGCTCGCGGTCTTTACCCTCGAGGGCTTCGGGATGGGTAACAACTACAGCCAGTACCTGGCGGTCTTCAATCCCGAGGAGAACGAAGAAGGCGTGCCGCATTACAGCCTGTTGGACGTGATGCGCATCGGCGGTGACAGCTGGCGGGCGATCGATAAGCTGGACGCCAAGCTGGTCAGCGACCCGGCGGGTGAGCAGACCTTGATCGACATCCCCGTGATGGAAAACACCGACGACGATGCGCCGAATTTCCCCAGCAGGGCGGCGGTCATCCACCTTTCACTGGACGGCTCACCCTCCCTGCGGTTGATGGAGATCAAATAAGGCGATTTTGTGATGCCGCTATTGCAGCGGAACATACACATCGGTTTGCCATTGATCCTGTGGCGTCTCCGGGTAGACGCTCAGGTAGTGGAAGAACAGCGGCTGGTCCCGCAGCTCCTCGCCGCTCGCCGGAAGCCAGTCGCGGTAGATCGGGTAGACCGTTTCGCCGATGTGATCCGGTGAGCCCGCGTGGCGAACCACGACATAGCGGCCGCCGGGTATGACAAGCGGCTGGACGCCAAACTCATTCGGCGCCACGTCCTCGTCAATCTCGCCACAGATCGCGAAGCGGAAGGCCTGCGGCGGTGTGGTATCGGGATTGCCATAAGGAATGCCGAAAGTGCGGCTTGTCGCCACCGGCGATTGTCCGCTGCGCATGCGCCACTCGATGAACTGGCGCACGCTTTCGTTGACGAGCCCGGTCGGTCCGCGGTGCTCAAGCGCTGCTACCTTGATTTCAGGGCATTCGACGATTCGAACGTGCATGAGGATATTCCTTGAGAAATGTGGGATGGCAAACACCGTATTCCAGACCTGCCAGTTCGGGTTCTTCCTGAACACACTCGGCGCCATGCCGAACGCTCGCCCGAACGCCCGGCAAAACGCCTCGGGACTCTGGAAACCCGCATCCAGTGTCGCGTCCAGCACCGAGTAACGTGGGTTTGCGATCAGGCGATGTGCCGCGCGTCGCAGTCGCATCAGTTGCACATAACGTGAAACGGGTACGCCCGCGAACGCAGTAAACTGCCGATGGAAGTGAAACACCGAGAAGTTCGCCACATCACTCAACGCCTTCACCGACAGATCCCCTTCGAGATTGGCATCGATGTAGGCCAGTACGGCCTCGAAGCGTTTTGTGTACGCGAAATCGCTCGATAGTTCAGGCACGGAGAAAAGCTCTTGGAAGTGCGGTAGGCGTAGGGTCGACGATTGGCCATGGGCCTGCCTAGCCGCGTTTGCTCAAAAGAGCGTAGCTCGGCCGTCGAGGTTGGGGGCGTTCGCCAACGAGCGTCAATGACGATCAGGGTTTATACGGATTTATGTAGTTTTGATATGAGTCCTATGCCATTGGCACGGTTTATCGATCAATGCTGCGTGGGTAGTTTGTTCTCGACGATATCCATCGAGAGGCAACCCAATGAAGGCAAGCACCTTGTATTTCGCGTTATGCGCGGCGGCGCCTTTTGCCGACGCCGCCGGCCAGGAAGGCGCCGGCGGGGCGCGCACGTCACAGCAGATCAGCCGAGCGGGCAGCCAGGCCTCGGCCGCAGGGCCTGAGGATTATTTCACCGGTCGCGTGCGGGTTGATCCGTTGTTTCCTGCCACAGGCGAATTCAATGCCTCCGCGGCCTACGTCAGCTTTGAACCTGGCGCGCGCTCGGCTTGGCATACACATCCCGCCGGCCAGCGATTGGTGGTGGTATCCGGCGTTGGCCTGACGCAGGAGTGGGGCAAGCCGGTGCAGCAGATTCGCCCGGGAGACGTGATTGTCTGTCCGCCGGGCGTCAAGCATTGGCACGGCGCTGCGCCAGACAGCGCCATGACCCACCTGGCCGTGACCGGCACGGTGGATGGCAAGAATGTGCAATGGATGGAAAAAGTCAGCGAAGAGCAATACGGAACCGGCGCAACACCGACGCCGCCGACCGCGCCGGATAACGTGACGGTTTCACAAACCCTGTCGGCCAAGCAGCAAGCCATCCCGCTGATTGCCGCCGCCATGGCGACGAGCAACATGCCGGCGCTCAATACCGCATTGAATCAAGGGCTGGATGCGGGCCTGACCGTCAGCGAGGCCAAGGAAATCCTGGTGCAGCTCTACGCCTACAGTGGTTTCCCCCGTAGCCTCAACGCGCTGGGTGAACTGATGAAAGTCGTGGAGGCGCGCAAGCAACGTGGCGTGCAGGACGAGCCGGGGCGTGAACCCGCTGGCTCGATTCCCACCGGCGACGCATTGCTGGCGGCAGGCAAGGCCAATCAGACGCGCATTGCCGGCGCCCCCGTCCAGGGGCCGTTGTTCGACTTCGTTCCGGTCATCAACCAATACCTGCAGACGCATTTGTTTGGCGATATTTTCGAACGCGACAATCTGGACTGGCAAAGCCGTGAGCTGGCGACGGTCGCCGCGTTGGCGGTTACCCCTGGCGTGGAGTCACAACTGCGCTCGCACATGGCCGCCAGCCTGCGAGTCGGCCTGAGCGCGGCGCAATTGCGGCAAGTGATCCAGTTATTGGAAGAGCAGGGCGACGCCGCTGCGGCCAAGCGTGCTGCTCAAGCGTTGGACGCCAGTCAGTCCTCGTAACGCAAGGCGTCGCGCAACAGCGTGAAGGCCGGCGAATTCTGGCGGCGGCTGGGGTAATAGAGGTGATAGCCGGAAAACGGCTCGCACCAATCCTCCAGCACGCGGATCAACCGGCCTTGCGCCACGGCGTCCTCTACCAGATCCTCAGGCATGAAGGCCAGGCCCAATCCCTGGATCGCGGCCTCCAGGCGCATGGCAATCGTGTTGAATACCAGTTGGCCTTCCACCCGTACTTGCACTTCCTGAGCGTTTTTCTCGAATTCCCAGACGTAGAGGCCACCATGAGTCGGCATGCGCAGGTTGATGCAATTGTGGGCCGTAAGGTCATTGGGGGTCCGAGGCACGGCGTGCCGGGCGAAATACGCCGGGGAGCCCACGACTGCCATGCGCATGTCCGGGCCGATGCGCAGGGCGATCATGTCCTTGGCGACCTGGGGACCCAGCCGCACCCCGGCGTCGAAACCCTCTGCGACGATATCCGTAAAGCCGTAGTCAACGATGATTTCGATATTGAGGTCGGGATTGTCGGGTAACAGCTTGGCGAGAACGGGCTGCAAAACAGTGATTGCCGAGTGCTCGCCCGTGGTGATGCGCAACTTGCCGGCCGGCTTGTCGCGAAACTCACTGAGCATCGCCATTTCCTGGTCGATCTCCTCAAGCCTCGGCGCGACCACCTGCAATAGTCGTTCGCCCGCTTCGGTCGGCGCGACGCTGCGCGTGGTCCGCGACAACAACCGGACCCCCAGGCGGTCCTCCAACTGACGCATCGCCCGGCTCAGCGCGGGTTGCGACATGCCGAGCTTGGCGGCGGCGCGGGTGAAGCTGCGCTCCTGGGCGACGACGGAGAAGATGGCGAGTTGGTCGTAGCGTTCTGTGGTCATTGATCCGCCTCGGGTATGAGCAGGCAGGGATTATGAACAGGAATGGCTGGAATGACCCAGCCCCGAATCATCGAAAACGCAGGGCTACGTACATTCCACATGCACGCGGTAGCGAATATGTCGATCAAACCGGTCTTCGGGGTTTTCGTAAGCTTCCAGTTTTTCCAGGAATCCGGTGCGCTCGAGACTGGCCAGGTCGTCGAGCGTCCAGTCAAAAGGGAAATCGCCGGAGAACGTCTTGCCTTGATGTTCAATCCAGTGATCGACCGGGAAGGGCATGTAGCCGAGCCATTCGGATTGATAGGTGATTTGGTCGCAGTCGCCTGCGATCACAATGGCGCGGATCCGATGCTTGATGAAGGCTACACGTTCATCCATGGTTTTTCCGATCCTGGTTGATGCTCGAATTCATTTCAGATTGTTCTGGAAGAAACTCGTCAACTTGTCAAACGGAATCAGATCGACCCGATCATACAGATCAACATGCCCGGCCCCAGGAATGATCACCAGTTCCTTGGGCTGGCCGGCGAGCTTGTAAGCCTCTTCGCTGAACTCCCTGGAATGCGCATCGGCGCCGGCAATGAACAACATCGGGTGAGGCGAGATGGTCTCGATGTCATTGAGTGGGTAGAAGTTCATGAACTTGATGTTGCTGGTCAGCGTTGGGTGCGTGGTCAGGTCCCTGGACGAGCCGGAGGGTGTGAACTCGCCGCGCGGGGTGCGGTAGAAGTCGAAGAACTCCCGTTGGATCGGGTGAGTATTGTCATCCAACTGATGCACCGTACCGCTGGTGTACAGCGTTTCGCCGCCAGCGAACTCCACACTGCGCTGCTGTGTCGCTTGAGCGATGACGGCCCGGCGCTGATCGAGCGTCTGGGAATGCTTCAACCCGTTGCGATTGACGCCGCCCATGTCGTACATGCTCACGGTGGCGATGGCTTTCATGCGCGGGTCGATCTTGGCGGCGCTGATGACGAAGCTGCCGCTGCCACAGATGCCAATGGCGCCAATGCGTTCCTTGTCGACGAAGGGCTGGGCGCCGAGGAAGTCCACCGCCGCGCTGAAGTCCTCGGCGTAGATGTCCGGCGAGACCGCATTGCGCGGCTGGCCCGCGCTTTCGCCCCAGAAGGAAAGGTCCAGGGAAAGGGTTACGAAGCCTTTTTCCGCCATCTTGGTGGCATAAAGATTCGCGCTCTGCTCCTTCACCGCGCCCATTGGATGGCCCACGACAATCGCCGGATTGCTTGTCTTGCCGTTGAGTTTTTTCGGGATGAACAGGTTGCCTGCTACCTTCATTTGATACTGGTTCTTGAAGCTGACCTTTTGCACGGTGACTAGGTCGCTGGTGTAGAAGTTGTCTGCGCCGTTGGACATATCGGCTCCTATTGCTGAAAGGGAACTGAACAGAAGGGTTAATAAAACGATGATCTTTTTCATGGGGAATCCTGTCGGTGCGCAGTAGTCAGTTCTGGGAAAACGTCACCTGAACACCCCGTCGGCCCAGCGCTTGCGCCAGTTTTGCGGCATCGCCTATATGCCCCAGGCGGGTGTAGGCGTAGGTCGAGTCGAAGGTCGTATAGAAGACGACCAGGGTGTCGGTGCCGTACAGCATCAGGTCGCCGTTGCGGATCGTTCCCGGCTTGCTCGCTTGGGCGGGGAGCGTCTGGGGAAGGGAGGCGTATTTCTCGTTGCGGTTGAGATCATTCATCTCCAACGTCAGCGGTAATAACGTGACAAATGCACGGGTGGCCGCGTTGTCGGTCAAGGTAATGGCAAAGCGTTGTTCGCCCACGGTCATCCACATGTCAGGTCGCTCCGTTATCGAAGGTGCCGATGCGGCATCGGAGATTGTCCCGTAGCTGCCAAGCACCCAGGCTGACGCCAGCAAACCCAGCCAGACCGGTCTCATCGCGATGCCCCGAATTCGTTTCTGTTCATGGAAACAATGGTGACGCGCGGACACTTGCGCGACTAGCTAATGAATGCTTAAAGAGGCTATAAGCAGGGCTAATCAATAGCGTTTGAAGTGTTTTGCCATGGTCAGAAGAAATCTCAACGATCTACTGTCTTTCGTGACGGTGGCGCGCGAAGGCAGTTTCACCCGTGCCGCCAATGCACTGGGCGTTACCCAATCGGCGCTGAGCCAGGCCATCAACGGCCTGGAGTCACGCTTGCAAATCAGGCTGCTGACGCGGACCACCCGCAGCGTTTCGCCAACCCTCGCCGGCGAACGCTTGCTTCAGGCCATCGGCAATCGCTTCGACGAGATAGAGACCGAGCTGGACAGGCTCACGGAGCTGCGCGACAAGCCCGCCGGTACCGTACGCATTACCTGCGGCGATCATGTCCTGCGCACGACCTTGCTGCCGAAGCTGACCGGGCTGCTGCACGAATACCCGGACATCAACGTCGAGTTTGATGTCAGCTACGGGTTCCGCGACATCGTTGCGGACCGTTTCGACGCGGGTGTGCGCCTGGGCGACACCATCGACAAGGACATGGTGGCCGTGCCCATCGGCCCTCCCTTGCGAATGGCCGCCGTGGCTTCGCAAGCGTACTTCGCCAGCCACGCCATCCCCGGGCATCCCCGCGACCTGGTGAACCATCGCTGTATCAACCAGCGCATGCCGACCTCCGGCGGGCTTTATGTCTGGGATTTTGAGCAACGCGGCAAGCAAGTGAACGTGCGCGTGGACGGCCAGCTCATCTTCAATACGTCGACGCACATCGTGCAGGCGGCAGTGGCCGGGCTGGGCATTGCCTACCTGCCGGAAGAAGAATTTGAACCGTACCTTCAGGAGGGCCGGTTGGTTCGCGTCTTGGAAGACTGGTGCCCGCCGTTTCCAGGCTACTATCTGTACTATCCCAGCCGACGGCAGCCTTCGCCTGCGTTTACCCTGGTTGCGAATGCATTACGCAACGTTTGAAAACAAACGCTACGCCAGTCAGCCGGAACCTATGCATCGTCTCAAGCGGGGTAGATCGATAGGTCATTTCGGCGTGGGAATTCTGGTCAGGATGTGTTGCTTTTGTGGCGAGACGGGAGTCCTTTTTCTTGGAGATCTATGCGCTGGTAAGAACTGCTGCTGCACTGAAACCGGGCGCTCCAATACCTCTAAAGAAACGTTACGGCTTGGGGCAAGCCGTAACGTTTAGTAACTCACATACTAGCCCTTATGAGAATCTCGATATCCACCAGGCAATATAGGTTTCAAGGTGATTGTTTGACCATGATATGTATTACAATCCTTGGTGGTTGGTCAGGTGTTTTACAGTCAATGTCTCGGACTTACTTGCTGGATGCCTTTCGAATACCGCGTCTGATGCTTTCGGAAAGTAGGAAATGGCAAATAATCGTTCATTTATAAAGCTGAATTGCGCAGGGTCAGTGTGTTGTCTACTTTGTAGTTGGGCACTTCAAATATTTTCAAAGAGAATCTTTTTCGCAGAAAACCGCTGTTTTTTCTGAGCTTTCTAGAATTACAGGCTTGTAGCCTTCCGTCTTAAGAAAGCTCAACGTCTGATCAACAAAGCTGCAGCTAATTAAGTTATTTATCAGCGGAGGTGGAGAACCCTCGCAAGCGCGTTCAATATTCACGGGTTCTTGGTATCTGAGTCCAATGGCAGCAAAAAACACAGTCGCCAGAGCAATCAGTGCTAATGTTTTTTTTGACGCTTTAAGAATATTAATAGTATGCACCTTCAGAGCTTGCCTCTGTCCTTAAAATTCCATTGTTAAAAAATGCCATGCAACTTTGGGGGGCAGTTTTCAGGAGAGTTGTTGCCCTTGGCTGCGCATATGCCTGCTTGATTGTTAAAGTCATCCATGGCTCTCTCGCTGGGATTTTGCCCAAAATTTGATATGTCATTTGCCCAGCCTGCTAACTGACTTACTGTTTCTCCTCAGTTCGATGAGGCGATCATGCAGGATGCAACACAATGTCTGTACGCATCTTGAGGCCCATTGTGCATGCCTGGCAATTTACTATTTTGCGCTTCGGCTTCAGCTTTTGCGGACCACTCAAAAATAGATTCCAAGCCTAATGGGTCAACGTGTTCTCTAGTTTCGCTTCGCGGATTTGGTTCTGGTTGGATCTATTAACATTCTCTTGGTATACCCTCCATTGGGTCAGGTAGGCGCTCAGGATTAAATCTATCCAATATTTCAAGGGGGGGCGGGTAGACGTAGGGTAAAAAGACCGAAGAATTTTTTAAACCGCCTCATGACGAGGCGGAATTGGATGTAGGATGCATTCTGGAGTCGATATAAGTATCAGAGTGAAGCGATCAATCTTCGCAAACAAATGATGTATGGGTTAAGTCGACAATCGTCATGGCAATTAGATCTTCGCGACTGAACGCCTCAGATGTACCCGATTGCATGTCGCTTATTGTCGCGCAGGAATATCGGTATTCTACCCAGTCCAAAAGCAGCGCTTTGACGTCAGAGTACAGGATCTTTACTGGTCCATTTGGGTTCTTGTTATCGTCATAGACTGCTGACCAGTTCTGTTCAGTGTCGTAATGTTTGGTTAGCCAGAGTTTTCCATAATCAGTGGCTACACATATTGAAGTTGTCCCGCCGTCGGAAAATGCTTGAATGTCGCAGACATCAAAATTTCCATTTCTCTTGGAAAGTTCCGAAATTACATAGGTTGGTTCTAAATTTTCGGCTAGGCAGATTTGTGCGAATAGCCCGACTAATAGATATCTGAATGGCTTCATGGGTGGCTTCTCGGCTCAAAATGCTTCATTGTGCCTGGAGTGCTTGGTCTTCCTAGCCAGTCAATGTTTTTTGGTCCGGCGGAGCCATCCAAGTTGTAATAATAAAAAGTAGTTGGTGCGGAAACGCTTGCTTCTAGAATATTTGCTAGCTCCTGCGCTATCGGGGTTTGCCCCGCTCCAGTGTTACAGGATCTCAACTCTATAGGCATCTTCGGAGTGTATTGTCCGCTAGCAAGAATTCGCTCAGCTAGCTGTCCGGCGTTCAGCGAATTTCTGATGCCTTGCCTGTCGTCATGGACTTTAATCTCGTTGCCATGGCCGTAAATAATTAACGTGCCTGGCTTGTCTTTGTCTTTTTTATAGGCGTTGTTTATGATGTGGTCTTTTTTGGGGTTGGAAAGGTTGAGCTTCTCCAGGCCATAAAAGTCTACATAAGTAATAGGGTTTCCTTCGACATACCCAAAGGCATTTAGCCCGCCGTTCAACCCAATCGGATCACTCTGCACATAGCGTCCAGTCTTCGGGTCGTAGTCACGAAAATAGTTATAGTGGAGTCCAGTCTCGACATCGTAGTACTGACCGGGAAAGCGCAGATTGATTTCCAGTTGTCCGCCGGCTTCCTTTGTACCAAATGCATCGGAAACCCACTCCCATACCTTGGTTCGCGCCGCGTTCGTTGCGATCCGCGGTGTGTTGAGGTGGTCGCTATGGAGGTAGAACTCGGCGCTGTTTGCTGGCGCGCCCGTTGCACCGTAGCTCACACTGATCCCGCCCAAGGGCACTCCTTCGAGCCAGATATAGAACTGACTTTTCAGCTTCTTGCCTTGCTTGTCGTATAAATGCTCGCCAAGAAGTTCGTCATTTAATCCGTAGATAAACGTTGTGGTGCCTTGAGAGGTGATTTTCTGGCTGCGTTGGCCGAGAGCGTTGTAGCGGAACCGAGCCTTGACAGCACCCTTGATTTTCACTTTGCTCAGGCGATTCTGCTCGTCGTAGGAAAACTGACGATTGGCGCGGTCTGCGGTCAGGTTGCCTGCCGCGTCGAAATCTACCGAGTGGGTGCCTGCATGCGTCAACCGATTATTGCTCGCCCCATACTGATAAGACGTGCCAGCGGTGACACGCAACTCGCCGTCAATCAATGTGCTGAGTGCTTTTCGGGTGCGGTTACCCGCGGAATCATAAACGTAGGTCATCCGGTTGAAAGCAGTAGATTCTCCTATCAGGCGATCCAGTGGGTCATAGCTGTAGTCATGGTTGTCGACTGAGTCGCGTTGCATTTGAGTCATGTTTCCCTGGCCGTCGTAGGTATAGGCATTACTCTGGCCTGCAACGGTTTGAGCGGTCAGCCGGTAGTCCAGATCGTAGGTACGTTGAAGCGTAGTCCCGTTGGCCCAGGTCAGGTTTTTAAGCGGACCGAAAGGTTGATACGTGATGTTGCTGGCGAACGCGGTCGGCTGCCCCGTGCCGCGTCGGATCTGGACTTGGCTGATTTGTCCTGCGGTGTTGCGCGAGTAGACGATGCTGAAACCTGTTGGATAATCGATCCTGCTCAACCGATTGGCGACATCGTATCCATAGCCGATTTGTTCTGGCTGAGTCGCTGTGTTTGCAGGCGCTGTTTGCCTTTGGGTTGTAACGTTGCCTTGGGCGTCGTAGGTGTAATTCAGCACCCCGTTGACGTCCTCCACGGCTGTCAGTCGGCCGATGCCTTTGTTACCGGCGGCAATTGAATCGTAGTGGAACTGAACGTCCAGTGCCGGGTTCGTCGGATAGCGGCGGGCGGTCAGGCGATTGAGCGCATCGTAGGTAAAAGTCGTGACCACACCACGCGCGTCCACTTGTTGCGTCACGTTGCCTGCGGCATCGTGCTGGTAGTGAGTGGCGCCGCTGTCAGGGCTGTTTATCCGCGTCAGGTTTCCCAGGCCGTCATATTGATATTGAGTGGTTACACCACGTGGGTCGCGGACTTGCGTGAGGTTATCTTGAAGGTCGTACTCAAGTTGAGTGATGCCATTTAGCGGGTCAGTATTCGTCACCAATCGGTTCAGTGGGTCAAAGGCTCGTTGATGGCTGTGATCGCGGGGGTTGGTCAGCTCGATTGGATTATCGTTGAGGTCGTACTGTGTCCGGCTTGTCTGGCCGGCCGCACCCACTGAGCGCAGCAAACGCCCCAGTTCGTCATACACCCATTGATGTTGTTTGGTCAGATGACCGGTCTTGTCCTTGATTCGTACCGCAGTCCGGTTCCCCATCGGATCGAGATCAAATTCGATCTGCTCCCCTGCGTTATTGGTCACTCGAATGAGCCGCCTTGCCTCGTCCCAGGTGTAAGTCGATAAGCTATTGTCTGCGCGGATGATCTTGGTGATGTCGCCCACGGCATTGTGTTCAAAGCGAACAGTGCCGGTAGCGGTACTCAACGACCTTACCCAGCCTTGCGGTGAATAGGTCAGGTTTGTAAGAACATCATTGGAATCGACAACTGTCTTAGGTTTGCCGGTGGTGTCAAAGTTGGAAAACGTGGTGGTGTGCCCGAGCGCGTTGATAATACGCGCCAGACGTCCTTTGGGATCGTATTCGTAGCGGGTAATGTCGCTTACATCTGTCCGGGGGCCGTTCGAAGACTCCAGCAGCCCTTGAGTGGTGTAGGTAAACGACCAGCCTCGTTCGGCAGCTTGGCAAAGAGGAAGGGTGGTAGTGGTTGCGCCCAAAGCGAGAGCGAACAGAGCAACCTTGCATGTCAATGTGTTCATATTCAGATCCTTCTGAATTAACGTGAAATGATTGTTTTACTGAGCTGGCGCCCTTGAGTGTCGTAGGTGTATTGAATGGAGCGATCCGGTTCGTTGATGCGCACTGGGGAATACAGCGTTGGGTGCCATTCGGTGGTGATCGTTCTTGCTTGAGAAGTGCCGCTCGCTTCCGTGCGAGAGGTTTCCAGACCACGGTCGTTGTAGAGGTAGGTGGTTATATTGCCATTGTTGTCTGTTTTTGTTGTCAGCAGACCGCGGGTGTCGTAGGTGAACGTTGAGTTGCTATCGGGACAGTTGACCGATGGAAAACCTGTAATGGATTTGATGCGTTTGATGCCTTGAGTCACGTCAAATTGATAGTGCGTCTGCTTGCCCAACGCGTTAGTGACCGTGGACGATCCATCACTGTTGTAACTGACCAGAACTTTTTCAGCTCCAGCAGCATGCTCACTTGAAGTGGCGCGTCCTTGTTCATCATAGGTCCATGTGGCGTAACGCACCCCGCGTTCATCGATAATGCCGGTCAGCAGTCTGCTGTCGTTGGGGTCTTGATAGAGGTATTGTTTGTTTTCAGTGTGATTTGGATGTTTTTTGGTCATCGAAGTAAGTTGTTTGTGATTATTATAGGTGTAGCTAATATTTACGTTGTCCGCCGTGACGGTAAGAGGTTGTTTGTTTACGTCCTCAGTAAACGTTAAGGTGTTGCCAAAGCCATCGGTGACAGTTGCGACGGTATTTAAGTATGTGATGTTCAGTGTGCTGCCTGATTTGATAAGCGTTATGAGCCTTCCGTCACCGTCAAACTCATATGCATGGTTGTTAGAGGCATGATAAATCCAACGGTTTGAGAGGCGGGTGAGCTTGCCTGTTTCTGGTGGTTTACCCTTATACGACGCACCTTCCTTTTCGAAGTGGGAGCGATTTCCGTCATGATGAATAAGCGTGATCAGGTTCTCTTCAAAACTTAATCTGGATGAATAGCCATGTCGCCATACTCCGTCGGCGCTTCTGTAGGACTTTGAAAACTCGAGTGGATTTAAAGCTGAATGTGAGTTCGAAACAGAGTAGTCATTTTCGAATTGTGTTTTATAGCCTGTTGCGAAATTTATCGGATTTCCTGTGAGGCTTAAAGGGCAGCTGTTGTCCACCCCTTGGGCTTCGCATTGTTCAGTGAATTTATTAAAAATTTTACCGGCTTCGCATGAGTTGCCATGCCTGTATATCGATATGGCTAGATTGTCCTCCGGTCCGTCACCATAGAAAAGGTTACAGGTCCATTGGTTTTCCCATGAGGTGGGAGTGGCAGAGCCGTATTCATACAGTTCGTACCCAGTGTTTTCGTGCAGAAATCGACAGGCCAGTTCTGGGGATAGATGATTTTTCTGTGGTCCCTTCCAGTCCCAAGCTTCTGGTTGTATGTGCCAATAATACTCTGCGAATGTGTCCAAGCTGAGGGCGAGCAGTAAGAGGGATAGAGCACATGAGCTCAGTTTTCTAAGTAACATTTGGCGTCCTTGCGTTTTTTGGGTTGTTTAAATTCCTTGAATGATCTCTTGATGCGAGACTGTGAAACGATACATATATAGTGCGTCTGTAACTTTATGTTGTTGCCTGGCGAAGCGCGTTCCACACCAACAGTCTGGAAAACGCCCAGTAGCTGCCCATTCCCACCGATAGCTGAGGATCGCCTAAACTCACTTGTGCATTTGCCTTCCGTGGATGCAGGACAACTTTTCCCGTCTGGTCGCTTTCAGAACACGTTTAGTCGTCCATGTGCAATCGCCACCCCCCGGGAATGGCAAGCTGTGAAGATGCCCCGGACCCAGTGCGCCAAAGACACTTGGCCGGAGAGCGAGAATGGCGATCGGAATGCCACGCTACCGTGACGTGGGCCGCACGCCGCCGCCAAGACTCCGAACGAACAGCGCCACGCGGCGCTGTCGTTCGAGATGCCGAGGTACGTTTATGCCTGATGAGACGCTTCACCTGCCTCTGATCCACTGCGTGCTGGCGCGCGAGAAGGACACCCCCGGTGCCTTGTTGCCGATCCTCCATGCCATCCAGGAAGGTTGCGGGTACGTTCCCGACGCCGCCATCCCTGAAATCGCCCATGCCCTCAACCTCAGCCAGGCTGAAGTGCGCGGCGTGATCAGCTTCTACCACGACTTTCGCACCTCGCCACCGGCGCGCCACACCCTGCGCCTGTGCCGGGCCGAGTCGTGCCAGAGCATGGGGGCCGAGGGCCTGGCGGCGCAGTTGCGCGAACAGCTTTCGCTGGACGATCACGACACCAGCGCCGACGGGGCCATCAGCCTGCGACCGGTCTATTGCCTCGGCGCCTGTGTCTGCTCGCCGGCCCTGGAACTGGATGGGGAACTGCACGCACGGCTGACCCCAGAGCGCCTGCGTCAATTGGTGAACGGCTGCCTGGAGGATGGTCCATGCTGACCCTCTGCATTCCCCGTGATTCAGTGGCCCGTGCCGTTGGTGCGGACAAGGTGGCCGATGCGCTGGTCCGCGAGGCCGAGCGGCGTCAGTTGCCGCTGGAGGTGTTGCGCACCAGTTCCCGTGGGCTTTATTGGCTGGAACCGTTGGTGGAGCTGGAGACGCCTGAAGGACGCTTGGGGTTTGGCCCGGTCACGGCCCAGGACGTACCGGGCCTGCTCGACGCGCTGGCGGGTGATCCTGGCAGCCATCCATCGGCATTGGGATTGGTTGAGCACATTCCCTACCTCAAGAGCCAACAACGCCTGTTGTTTGCCCGTGCCGGCATCACCCAGCCGTTGTCCCTCGACGACTACCGCGCCCAAGGCGGCTTCCTCGGCCTGGCCCGGGCGATCCAGACGGAGGGCACCGAGGTGGTTGCCCAAGTGCTGGATTCCGGCCTGCGTGGCCGAGGCGGCGCGGCGTTCCCGGCGGGCATCAAGTGGCGCACCGTGCGCGACGCCCCGGGGCCGCAGAAATACGTGGTCTGCAATGCCGACGAAGGCGACTCCGGCACCTTTGCCGACCGCATGCTGATGGAAGGCGACCCGTTCCTGCTGATCGAAGGCATGATCATCGCCGGCATCGCCGTGGGCGCGACGATGGGCTACATCTACGTGCGCTCGGAATACCCGGACGCCGTCAGCACCCTGAACCAAGCGCTGCGCATCGCCCGCGAGGCCGGTTACCTGGGGGTGGATGTGGGTGGCAGTGGCCGGGCCTTCGAACTTGAAGTCCGGGTCGGCGCCGGCGCCTACATCTGTGGCGAGGAAACCGCGCTGCTCGAATCCCTCGAAGGCAAGCGCGGCACCGTGCGCGCCAAGCCACCGCTGCCGGCGTTGCAAGGGCTGTTTGGTTTGCCGACGCTGGTGCATAACGTGGTGACGCTGGCCTCGGTGCCGGTGATCCTGGAGAAAGGCGCGCAGTTCTATCGTGACTTTGGCATGGGCCGTTCCCTGGGCACCATGCCGTTCCAATTGGCCGGCAACGTGCGTCGTGGCGGCCTGGTGGAGCGGGCGTTCGGCCTGAGCCTGCGCGAATTGGTGGAAGAGTACGGCGGCGGCACCGCCAGCGGTCGTCCGCTGAAGGCGGCGCAAGTCGGCGGGCCGTTGGGTGCCTGGGTGCCGCCGGCGCAGTTCGATACGCCGCTGGACTATGAAGCGTTCGCCGCCATGGGCGCGATGCTCGGCCACGGTGGCGTGGTGGTCGCCGATGACAGCCTGGACATGGCCAGGATGGCCCGGTTCGCCTTGCAGTTCTGCGCCGAGGAATCCTGCGGCAAATGCACGCCGTGCCGCATTGGTTCGACCCGTGGCGTCGAGGTGGTGGATCGCCTGCTTGCCAGCACCGATGCCAATGCCCGCCAGGAACAGGCGTTGTTGCTGCATGACCTCTGCGACACGCTGCAATACGGCTCGCTCTGCGCCCTCGGTGGGATGACGTCCTACCCCGTCGCCAGTGCCCTCAAGCATTTCCCCGCCGACTTCGGTCTGGCGACTACGGAGGCCGACCAATGATCACTCTCTTCGATCCAGCCAGCGACATCGACCTGGGCACCCCGGCCCGCGAAAGCGACGTGCAGGTCAGCCTGACCATCGACGGACGGGAAATCAGCGTTCCCTCCGGCACCTCGGTCATGCGCGCGGCGGCCTTGCTTGGCACGACCATTCCCAAACTGTGCGCCACTGACAGCATGGAAGCCTTCGGTTCCTGCCGCATGTGCCTGGTGGAAATCGACGGCATGCGCGGCTACCCGGCCTCCTGCACGACGCCTGTGACCGCCGGCATGGTGGTTCGCACGCAAACGACCAAGCTCGCCACGCTGCGCCGCAACGTGATGGAGCTGTACATTTCCGACCACCCGCTGGACTGCCTGACGTGCCCGGCCAACGGCAACTGCGAATTGCAGACCGTGGCGGGGCAGGTGGGCTTGCGCGAGGTGCGCTATGGCTACGAAGGCGCCAATCACCTCGCCGAAGCCAAGGACGTGTCCAACCCGTATTTCGATTACGACCCGAGCAAGTGCATCGTCTGCAGTCGTTGCGTGCGTGCCTGCGAGGAAATCCAGGGCACCTTCGCCCTGACCATCAGTGGACGGGGCTTCGATTCCCGGGTGGAAGCGGCCGGCGGTGACAATTTCCTCGATTCTGAATGCGTGTCTTGTGGCGCCTGCGTCCAGGCCTGCCCGACGGCCACGCTGATCGACAAAAGTGTGGTGGAGATCGGCCAGCCGGAGCGCAGCGTCATCACCACTTGCGCCTATTGCGGCGTGGGCTGCTCGTTCCGCGCCGAGATGAAAGGCGAACAACTGGTGCGCATGGTCCCGGACAAGAATGGCCAGGCCAACCACGGCCACTCCTGCGTCAAGGGCCGCTTCGCCTGGGGCTATGCGACGCACCCGGACCGCATCACCAAGCCGATGATCCGCAAGCACATCAACGACCCGTGGCAGGAAGTCAGCTGGGACGAGGCGGTCACCTACGCCGCCAGTGAACTGCGGCGCATCCAGCTCAAGTACGGGCGCGACTCCATCGGCGGCATCACCTCCAGCCGCTGCACCAACGAAGAAACCTACCTGGTGCAGAAACTGGTGCGCACGGCGTTCGGCAACAACAACGTCGATACCTGCGCCCGGGTCTGCCATTCGCCGACCGGCTATGGCCTCAAGCAAACCTTGGGCGAGTCCGCCGGTACACAGAATTTCGATTCGGTGATGAAAGCCGACGTCATCCTGGTGATGGGCGCCAACCCCACCGACGCGCACCCGGTGTTCGGCTCGCAACTCAAGCGCCGCCTGCGCCAGGGCGCGCGGCTGATCGTCATCGACCCACGGCGCATCGATTTGGTGGATTCGCCCCACGCCCGTGCCGAGCTTCATTTGCAACTGCGTCCGGGCACCAACGTGGCGATGCTCAATGCGTTGGCCCATGTGATCGTCACCGAAGGCCTGGTTGACGAGCCTTTCGTCAAGGCGCGTTGCGAGGCGACGGACTTTGCCCGCTGGCGCGATTTCGTCAGCCTGCCGGAAAACGCCCCCGAGGTACTCGGCCCGGTCTGCGGCGTGCCTGCCGAACAGATCCGTGCCGCCGCGCGGGTCTACGCCACGGGTGGCAACGCGGCCATCTACTATGGCCTCGGCGTCACCGAACACAGCCAGGGCAGCACCTCGGTGATGGGCATCGCCAACCTCGCCATGGCCACCGGTAACATCGGTCGCGAAGGCGTCGGCGTGAACCCGCTGCGTGGGCAGAACAACGTCCAGGGTTCGTGCGACATGGGCTCGTTCCCCCACGAACTGCCCGGCTACCGGCACATCTCCAACGAAGCGGTCCGTGCCCAATTCGAGCAGGCCTGGAACGTGACCCTGCAACCCGACCCCGGCCTGCGCATCCCGAACATGTTCGAGGCGGCGCTGGACGGTACCTTCAAGGCGCTTTACTGCCAGGGCGAGGACATCGCCCAGAGTGACCCGAACACCCAACACGTGACCGCTGCACTGTCCGCGCTGGAATGCGTGATCGTCCAGGACATCTTCCTCAACGAGACGGCCAAGTTCGCCCACGTGTTCCTGCCGGGCAGCTCGTTCCTGGAGAAGGACGGCACCTTCACCAACGCCGAGCGCCGCATCTCCCGCGTACGCAAGGTGATGGACCCGTTGGCCGGCAAGGCCGACTGGGAAGCCACCATCGCCCTGGCCGAGGCATTGGGCTACAAGATGGACTACCGCCATCCTTCGGAAATCATGGACGAAATCGCCCGTTTGACGCCGACCTTCAGCCGCGTCAGCTATGCCGAACTGGAGCGTCACGGCAGCCTGCAATGGCCGTGCAACGACGCCGCGCCGGACGGCACGCCGACCATGCACATCGAGGCGTTCGTGCGAGGCAAAGGGCGCTTCATGCTCACCGGCTACGTGCCCACCGAAGAGAAGGTCAACAGCCGCTATCCGCTGTTGCTGACCACTGGGCGCATCCTCAGCCAGTACAACGTCGGCGCCCAGACCCGGCGCACCGACAACGTTGCCTGGCATGAGGAAGATCGCCTGGAAATCCATCCAACCGACGCCGAGAACCGCGGGATTGTCGATGAAGACTGGGTCGGCATCGGCAGCCGCGCCGGGCAGACCGTGCTGCGGGCCAAAGTGACCGAGCGGGTGGCGCCGGGCGTGGTCTACACCACGTTCCACTTCCCCGAATCGGGGGCCAACGTGATCACCACCGACAACTCCGACTGGGCGACCAATTGCCCGGAATACAAGGTGACGGCGGTGGAAATCGTGCGGGTCAGCCAGCCTTCGGAATGGCAAAAGCGTTACCAGGCCTTCAGCGATGAACAAAGCCGCCTGCTCAAGGAACGTCGCCATGCCGAAAAAGCCGAGGTGCGCCGATGAGCTCGCAGAACCTGATCAAGATGGCCAACGAGATCGCCCGGTATTTCGCGACCGAGCCTGACCAGGCGCTGGCGGTGAACGGCATCCGCCAGCACATCAAAAGCTTTTGGACGCCGGGGATGCGCCGGGACTTGGGGGCATGGCAGGAAAAACATCCGGATGCGGTGCTGCATCCGTTGGTGTTGGCGGCGTTGAAAGAGCCGGAGGGGGCCACCTGACACACAGGGGAACGTAATCCACTGTGGCAAGGGCGCTTCTCCCGCCGGGCTCTGTAGGAGCTGCCGAGCGTAGCGAGGCTGCGATCTTTCCGAGTTCGATTGAATTTCGCGCGAAAGATCAAAAGATCGCAGCCTCGCTTCGCTCGGCAGCTCCTACAACGCAGCCCAGCGGGAGCAAGCTCCCTCGCCACGGTGCAAGGCTCAGGCTTTGGGCTGCTGCGCCATCCAGTGCGTCATCTCTTGCGCAATAAAGTGATTCACCAGGTCGCTGTACATCTTCTCGATGGCATCCGGGTCCAGTCCCTCGGCCTCGGCCCATTCCCGCCGAGTCGCCAACATTGCCTTGAAGCGCTCCGGGGCGCGTACCGACGTCGCCGATGCCTTGAACTTCGACGCCGCGAGCACGTATTGAAAGCGTTTGCCTAACAGCTTGATGACGGCCTGGTCGAGGGCATCGATTTCTTGGCGGATCTCCTCCATGCCGGTGCATTGCGCAGGGGATAGCGGGTTTTTTACTTCCATTTGGTCAACTCCATTTGCGTTTCCCTGTGGCAGCGAGCCTGCTCGCGATGGCGTCGGTCCATTCAGCTTTTAGGCAAGCTGATCCACCGCTATCGCGAGCAAGCGCGCTCGAAGTGGGGTATCTCACTTGATATCAGCCAGCACGGTCAACGGGGAGGGGAAACGAGGGGCTGTTGCGACGTGTTTCGATAGGCAACCCTGACCGGCATGTCGTCATGGCGGATAGCATGCCGGCCAGGGTTGTTTACTGCTCAGCGAAGGGTCAACTGACCGTGATGTACGGGTCCCACGTGTGGGTTGGGCCGATCTGGTTCAGGTTGCGGTCCAGCAGGATGAACGTGGCCTGGTACCAGAGCTTCCCAGGATTGAGCGCGATGGATTGCCAAAAAGTATAGGTCACGTCGGTCTTGGAAATACCGCGGCTGACGCCGTTGTCCAGGTAAGGCACGGGAATCCCCGGGATGTTGTAGGACACGGGCTTGGACATCGCGCCAGGATAATAGCCGCCCTGGTTTTTATCGCCTTGCTCGACATCCGTAATGAGCGCGACGCGATCGAAGTTGCGCGAAAGGGTGGTGGCGCGCCAGCGAATGATGTCGCCGGGGTTCACGTCGATCCACAGTTCATTGCCACCTTCGCCCTGGTTGCCGGTGGCGTGTGAGTCGATCGCACTGCGTGTGACAAGCATCGCGATGGCGCCAGGTACGTCGCCGGTGTTGATCAGGTGATCGGCATCTACCGTGACCAGGACGTCAATCGTTTGGGTTGCTCCAGACATTTTGTAGCTCCTTGTGGTGTGACGTGAGGACCGCGCCTTGTAAAAAGCGTCCGGATCACCCGGTCCCTGGGTGCGGTCTGGAGGGAACGATAGGTGCTGGCTTTATGGAGTCAAATTTCGGTTTCTTGACGTGGGCAAAGCGCAGCGAAGCCTAGCGTCGGCATGTCGTTGATTGGCTTGAAATGCCGATTATTCGTCGATGAAAGCGAGTGATAGTCGGTCGCTGGAAATCGGCAAAGGCGTACGGTAAGTGTCGTCAATCATCCCGTGGGGATTGTCCTCAGCTGCCCCCCGTGGCGAGGGTTGTTTGAATAATCGGTCTGACGCGCACCTGTGGGAGCGAGCTTGCTCGCGATGACATTCGACCAGTCAATATCTGTGGTGGCTGATACGGCGCCATCGCGAGCAAGCTCGCTCCCACAAAAAGGGGTCAGCCTTCGAGACCGCGTTGTTCGATGACGCCGAATACGTCTGTCGCATCCTGCACAAGGATCCGGGCGACGTTGGTCAGGGTGTTGATGTCGCTGGTGGAGGAGTCGCGCAGGCTGGAGCAGGCCACCAGCGTCAGGAAATCGAGCGTGGCGTGCAGGCGTTCGCTGACGCAGGCGTGGAGTTCGGGCAGTGGGGCGCGGCTGTCGATCAGTAGGACGGGGTGGGTGGTGGCGGTTTGGGTAAGGGGCGTGTAGCGGGCGGACGGTTCATTCGTTGTCATAAGGTTGCACTCATTCGATAGAAGGAATCGCCACCTTTTTGCTGCGAATCAAATGGGTGGCAGTTGCGCGAGGGTTCGCAGACCGAGGAACCAATCCAAAACTCGGCAGACCCGAAAGTCTCCCGCGCACAACCGCCATAAAATGAACGCGGGCAAGTTTGCCTGAATTTCATTTGACGGTATTGAATTTGTTCATTCGGGCTGCGAAACCCAGCCACCAGCCAAAGCCAGCGACGCCCCAACTATAGAAGCCGATCCCACCCCCCACAACCGACCTGTAGGACGCCCCCGATCCCCCGTGGCGAGGGAGCTTGCTCCCGCTCGGTGGCGCAGCCGCCGCAAAACCGGGCGATGCGGTGTGCCTGGAGAAATGGAGTCGCTGATTTGGGGCCGCTTCCCAGCCCAGCGGGAGCAAGCTCCCTCGCCACGGGTTGTCATTTCCTACGAGATTTTCGGACCGCCTCGCCTCATCGCAAGTCCCGAAAAAACCCCCGAATATCCTCCGCCAGCAATTCGGGCTGCTCCAGCGCAGCAAAATGACCACCCCGGGGCATCTGCGTCCAACGCTGGACGTTATAGCCACGCTCCACCCAGCTGCGTGGCGGCAGCGGCAACTCCTTGGGGAACAGCGCGACCCCCAACGGCGGCTTTATTCGCTCACCGCTGGCAAGCACCAGAGGCCGGCGGCTGCCTTCCACATACGGCCGAAACGACGAGCCGATGCAGTTCGTCAGCCAGTAGAGCGTCACGTTGGTCAGCAGCCACTCGCGATCGACGGCGGCGCTCGGGTCGCACCACGACATGATTTTTTCGCCCATCCAGGCCAGCAGTCCCGCAGGCGAGTCATTCAAGCCCACGGCCAGGCTTTGTGGCTTGGTGCGCTGGATGTGTGCATAGGCACCTTCGGCTTCGCTGAAGGCCGCGGCGCGTCGCTGGAACGCCGTCTCTTCTTCGCTCAGAGGCGGGTCGGTTTCGCCCAGGGGCGGGCGGTAGGCGCCGGGGATGTAGTTGAGGTGGATGCCGGTCAGGCGTTCGGGAAAACGCAGGCCCAACCAACTGGTGACCGCCGCGCCCACATCGCCACCCTGGGCACCGAACCGCTCATAACCGAGCCCGGCCATCAGCTCGCGCCACAAACCGGCCACTTCATAAGGCCCGCAACCGGTTTGCTTGAACGGCGCGGAAAAGGTGTAGCCGGGCAAGGACGGCACCACTACATCGAACGCGTCGGCGGGGTCGCCACCGTGGCTGGCGGGGTCCGTCAGCAGCTCGATGATGCGCTGCATCTCGATGAAAGAGCCGGGCCAACCGTGGGTGAGCACCAATGGCATTGGATTGGGCCCAATCCCGTGCTGGTGGACGAAATGAATCTCTTGCTCGCCCAGGGTGGCGACGAACTGAGGCAGGCGATTGAGCGCTGCTTGCTGGGCGCGCCAATCGAAGGTTGTCGACCAATGGGCGAGGAGGTCGCGCAGCACGTCCGCGTCCATGCCTTCGCTCCAGCCCACGCCCGCCAAGGGCTGCGGCAAGCGGGTGTTTCGCAGGCGATCTTTCAAGTCAACAAGCGCACTTCCAGGCGTGTCGATGACAAAAGGTCTGGCGAACATGTCTTCCTCCAAACAGCTGGATCAGGACGCTAAGCGTGCTTTCTGCCGGGTCCAGGCCAGTTTTATGGCTTCGATGTTCGGCACGAACCTGGACATATGCCGAACCCCTACCACCGGAACCTTACGGTCGTTGATGGTGGCGGTAAATCCGTACGTGGCGCGGTAGGACGAAGAGTCGACAGGGTCGAGCGGTTCTTCGTTCCCGAATGCCTCCCACAGGATCCGCGCCGCCGAAGGGCTGCCCAAGCCATTGCTGTAGGCGACGATCAGCTCAGGCTCCGCGAGGGGGACGGTGACGCGCCGGAAGAAATCCATGGATTTGCGGGTCAACGACTCCAGGCTGGCCGCGGAGGACTGGCGAGCCACTTTCTGGATGGCTGCGGCGTCGGCGGAGCACAGCAGCAAGGCGTTGGTGTAGATCGTGTCGCGCCAGTCGAAGCCCAGCTCGGCAGGCAGTTGCGTCAGGCGACGGGCCAGGGTCTTGGTGCCCCAGCCGCCTGCCAATCCATGGGCGACGTTGGAAAAGGACGGTTGGTCATAGCCGGCGTGGATGGCTCCCGCGTTGGTGTGAATGGCGTCGGCGAGCGAGCCGTTGAAGCCGACCATGATCAAGCGCTTGCGACTTGCTGGCGCGGCAAGCAACTCGAAGGCACAGTCAAAGGGACGGGCCGGGAAGTCGCCGATATCCAGCTCTTCCAGTGCCGCAAGAATGAAATCGCGGGTTCTCAGCGGCATGGTTGTATCCGTTCGTGGCTCGTAAGGCGCGGGCGCGGGCCAAGGCAGGCGACTGCAGTCGTTTTTGTCCTGGCCCGGTGGCAGGCCTGTCAGGCGCCTAGGGTAGGCGATTTGAACAGGCATCGGCAATTGGCTACGCCCCCGTTCAACGCTGCTTCGACCCCCCACCAATCTGCCAGACATACGGCGGTTCCGTCCCATTGATCTCCCAATCTCCGATGATGCGCTCCTTATAGATCAGCGGATTATGCGACGCCGCTGTCCGGGCGTTGCGCCAGTGGCGGTCGAGGGCTTTGCCGGTGCTGGTGGCGGATGCGCCGAGGGCGTTGAACAGGTCGCTGGTGGCGCGCAGTGTCAGGTCGGCGACCACCGCTTGGGCCTGGGCCGATTCGAGTTCGGCGAGGATGTTGGCGGTGTGCTCGGCTTCGGTGTCCTGGCCGAAACGACGTTCATAAGCCCGTTGCGAGGCGCTGGCGGCGCGCAGGGTGGTGGCTTCGGCGGCGTAGACCTGGGCGCAGGCCTTGCCGATCACTTGCTGCACTTGGACGTCCTGGCTCACTTCGCTGGCATTGCCGGTGCTGAACACGCGGGTGCGTTGGCGCACGTGTTCGCTGAAGTCCTGGACGGCGGCGCGGCCGGCGCCCGTCTGCACGGCGAGCAGGACCAGTTGATAGAACGCGGTCTGGTATTTGAAACGGCTGGAGAAATCGATGAGGTTTTCAGCCTCGACCACGGCGTTCTCGAACACCGATGTGCCGCTGCCGGTGGTGCGCTGGCCGAAGCCGTCCCAATCGTCGCTTTGCTTGACGCCTGGTTGGTGGACATTGACGGCGGCGATCACGTCGGCGCCGTTGTCGTCGCGTTGGGCATAGAGATCGATCCAATCGGCAAAGATGCTGCCAGTGCTGTAGTACTTGGTGCCGTTGGCCACCCATTGATTGCCCTGGCGGGATATGCGGGTGATGACCTGGCCGAGTTTGACCGCACCGATTTCGGTCCAGGCGTTGCCCACCAGGTCACCGTCGACGAAGCGCTTGAACCAGACATCTTGGGGGCTGCTGGCGTGGGCGTTGAGGCGATCCTCGACAAAGGCGAAGTGGCCGCGCAGGGCCTGGGGCAGGTTGGAGTCGGCCTCGGCCAGTTCGATCAGCAGCTGCAACAGCTGCGGCAACGAAGCCCCGGCACCGCCGAATTCGAGCGGAACCCGGACGGCGCCGAAGCCGGCTTCCTTCAGCCATTTCACCTGTTCGAACGGCAGGCTGCGTGACTGTTCACGTTCCAGGGCGCCTGTCTGGATCCGCGCAAAAATCGGCCGGAACCGCTCTGCCAGGGCTTCATAGTCGGTGCCGGTGGAAAGGACAGGGGGCAGGTGTTGTTGCTGTGCGGTCATGGCGTTGTTCCTTCTGATGGCGAGAGGGCGGGCAGGGCGTAGGCTGCCGTTGTCGAGGGGCATTGCATGCTCCATGCCCAGCGCCAGGAGCCAACGAAAACGGGGTGTTCGCCGGGTTTCCCGGCACAAAGGCTGTCGTCCTGCGGACAATCTGTCCGGCGACTGTGTGCCAGGCAACAGTCAGTCCTTTGGGCAGCGGCACGCCGGGTGTTGGCTGGGCAACAGTGATCCAACAGCCTGCCTGCCGCACGACAGTCATCTCGCTGAGTGAGCTGGTTAACTCGTTGATAGAAAAGGATAAATACAAGTGGCACGGTTGCTGCTCTAGCCGTTGTACAGAGGCGACGACGCCTACATCCAACGAGCTGGGAGTACACGCAATGAGCCAGGACACGATCAAGTTTGCCTACTGGGTGCCTAACGTCAGCGGCGGACTGGTGGTCAGCAAGATCCCGCAGCGCACCGACTGGGGGATCGATTACAACCGCAAGCTGGCGCAGATCGCCGAGGACGCTGGTTTTGACTATGCCCTGACCCAGATCCGTTTTACCGCCGGCTACGGCGCCGAATACCAGCACGAATCGGTGGCGTTCAGTCACGCGCTGCTGGCGTCCACCACGCGCCTCAAAGTCATCGCGGCGGTATTGCCGGGACCCTGGACGCCTTCGGTGCTGGCCAAGCAGATCGCAACCATCGACCAACTGACCGGCGGGCGCGTGGCGATCAACGTGGTGTCCGGCTGGTTCAAGGGCGAATTCACCGCCATCGGCGAACCCTGGCTGGAGCACGACGAACGTTATCGCCGCTCCGAGGAATTCATCACCACGCTCAAGGGCATCTGGACCACCGACAACTACACCTTTCGCGGTGATTTCTATCGTTTCAACGGCTACACCCTCAAGCCCAAACCGCTGCAACAGCATCCGGAGATTTTCCAGGGCGGCAGCTCCCGTGCCGCGCGGGACATGGCCGCCCGAGTCTCGGACTGGTACTTCACCAACGGCAACACGGTGGAAGGGGTCAAGGCCCAGGTCGATGATCTGCGGGCCAAGGCTGCGGCGAACAATCACACGGTCAAGGTCGGCGTGAATGCTTTCATCATCGCCCGCGACACCGAGGAAGAAGCCCGCGCCGTGCTGGCCCAGATCATCGAGCAGGCCGACCCCGAAGCCGTCAACGCGTTTGGCGATGCGGCCAAGCAGGCCGGCAAGGCCAGCCCGGAAGGCGAGGGCAACTGGGCCAAGTCCAGCTTCGAAGACCTGGTGCAGTACAACGATGGCTTCAAGACCAACCTCATCGGCACGCCTCGGCAAATTGCCGAGCGCATCGTGGCGTTGAAAGCCGTGGGTGTGGATCTGGTGCTCGCCGCGTTCCTGCATTTCCAGGAGGAAGTGGAGTATTTCGGCCAACGAGTCCTGCCATTGGTGCGTGAGCTGGAGCAGCAGAAAGTCACGGTCAAGACGGCGGCGGTCGCTTAGGCGCGGAGGCAGCATGGGCAAGCTCACCGATACCCTCGACACGTTGCCGCATTGGCTGCATCGACAAGCACTCGAGCATGGCACGGACGTCGCGCTGCGTCACAAACACTTGGGCATTTGGCAAGTGCGGACCTGGCGGCAACTGGCCGATGAGGTGCAGAGCTTGGCGGGTGCTCTGCAAGCGCGGGGGTTCTCGGTGGGCGCGACCCTGACGATCATCAGCCGCCCGACGCCGCAAGCGATCGTGGCGGCGTTGGCGGCGCAATGGCTGGGTGGCGCGGCGAGCCTGTTCGATCCCCTGGACGCACCCGTCGGACAAATAGAACTGCTCGGTGAATTGCAGCCGGATTTCGTGCTGGCCCAAGGGCACGAGGAGTTGTTGCGCCTGGGCGCGGCACAGGTGACGCCCCGCGTGCTGATCTACCTGGACAAGCGTGGATTGTCAGGCTCGGAGCCGTTTGACCAGGCGTTGGACTACGCCGCGTTGATCGCTTCGAAGACATTCGCTGGCCCGGTCCCGCTGGCGCACGCGCAGCAAACGGCGTTCGTGTTCTATCGCCGGAACCAACAAGCCACCGAAGCACAACGCATCCGCCACACAGAACTGCTGCAACACGGACGACAGCTGGTCCAGCGCGAAGGCCTGCGGCGGCACGAAGAGGCGCTGGCTGCGCGGGGTTTTGCCTCGGGTGGCCAGGCACGCTACCTGCTCGCGCCCTGGCTGGTCGCCGGTTTCCGCTTGAACTTCCCGGAAAACCTCGCGACCCGTGACCGCGATCGACGGGAGCTGGGCCCGACGCTGGTGGCCGGCACGCGCGAGACCTATGAACGTTTGCACGGCTACACGCTGGAGCGCCTGCCGCCACCGGGCGATAGGGCCCGCAAGTGGGTGGATTGGGCCTTGGCGGCACGTCCGGGCCTGTTGCGGCGGGTCGTGGGCCATTGGCTGGTTCGCCGGCCGCTGCGCGATGTCCTGGGTTTTTCACGCACTCATGCGCCGCTGGTGGTGGGTGATGCATTGCAGCCGGGGACACAAGCGTTTTTCGAATCGCTGGGGATCAAGGTTCGCCAGTGGGGGGATTCGACCGAATGGGAAGTGCCGTCGATTCCGCTGGCGTCCGTTACGAATGGACGGGACGAGCCTCATCCACAACGCGTCTGGAAGGAGGCGACGACATGACACAAACGGCCGCCACGCACCTGCTGGAGCTGGACAATATCTCGCTGTCATTCAAAGGCGTCAAAGCGGTCACCGATATCAGCTTTTGCGTCGCAGCCGGTGAGATCTGCGCCTTGATCGGCCCGAACGGCGCCGGCAAGAGTTCGTTGCTCAACATCATCAGCGGTGTCTATCAACCCCAGGAAGGGCGCATACGTTTCGACAATCGCGAGCGTCGTCGCATGCGTGCCCACGATGTGGCGGTGCGTGGCGTTGCCCGGACCTTCCAGAACATCGCGCTGTTCAAGGGCATGAGCGTGCTCGACAACGTGCTCACCGGACGCAACCTCAAGCGCCGCAGTTCATGGATCGAGCAGGTGTTGCGAGTCGGACGCGCGCCTGCCGAGGACGACAGCCAGCGCGAAGCGGCCGAGCGGGTCATCGCATTCCTGCACTTGCAACCGTGGCGTGATGCGTTGGTGGGGACCTTGCCCTACGGCTTGCAGAAACGCGTGGAACTGGCCCGGGCCCTGGCGGCGGAGCCACGCCTGTTGCTGTTGGACGAACCGATGGCCGGGATGAACGCCGATGAGAAGCTACAGATGAGCCGTTTCATCGTCGACATCAACCGAGAGCTGGGCACGACGGTGCTGCTGATTGAACACGACATCGGCGTCGTGATGAACATCAGCGATCACGTGGTGGTGCTCGACTACGGTCGCAAGATCGGCGACGGCTCGCCCGAAGCGGTACGGCAGTACCCCGAGGTCATTTCGGCCTACCTCGGTACCCGACACTGATTTATTTGAATCCGACGCCTTCCCGTCCGGGAGGGCCGGCAGGTTGCGCCCGCGAAACAGGAAAACGCGATGGAATTTTTCTTTGAAGTATTGATTGGCGGGTTGCTCGCCGGGGTGATGTACGCCTTGGTGGCCATTGGTTTCGTGCTGATCTACAAGGCCTCCGGGGTGTTCAATTTCGCCCAGGGCGCGATGGTGCTGTTTTCCGCGCTGACCTTCGTCAGCCTGTTGGAACGCGGTGTGCCGTTCTGGCTGGCGTTTCTCATCAGCCTGGCGGCCATGCTGCTGATTGCCGTGGCGGTGGAGCGCGTGGTGCTGCGCCCGCTGGTCAATCGCTCGCCGATCACGCTGTTCATGGCGACCCTGGGACTTTCCTATGTCATCGAAGGTTTTGCCCAGGCGTTGTGGGGCGCACAAGTGCATGGGCTGGACCTGGGCATCAGTGACGAACCGCTGGAGCTCGGTGGAATGCTGCTGTCGCAGTTCGACATTTTTGCCGCACTGACCGCCGCGTCACTGGTGGTGTTGTTGTCCTGGCTGTTCAACAAGACCCGCTTGGGGCTGGCGCTGCGGGCCGTGGCCGATGATCCCCTGGCAGCGTTGGCCGTGGGCATCCGCTTGCAGCGGGTGTGGGTGGTGGTGTGGACGGTGGCGGGATTCGTCGGGCTGGTGGCTGGCCTGCTCTGGGGCGCTCGGCTGGGGGTGCAGTTCTCGCTGTCGCTGGTGGTGCTCAAGGCCTTGCCAGTGTTGATCATCGGCGGCTTCACCTCGATCAGCGGGGCGATCGTCGGCGGGCTGATCATCGGCGCCTCGGAGAAACTGGCGGAGGTGTACCTGGGGCCGATCATCGGCAGCGGCATCGAGAACTGGTTTCCCTATGGGTTGGCGCTGCTGTTCCTGCTGGTGCGTCCGGCGGGGCTGTTTGGCGAACGCGCCATCGAACGCGTCTAGGAGGGCTGCAGCATGTTTTATCGAGAAGCAGGCCAGTTCAACACCCGTTATGCCCAGGATCGCCGTAGCTTCCCCTTACGCCAGGATCGCCATGGCCTCGCCGCGCTACTGGCCGTTGCCTTTGTCGTGGTGCCGTGGGTGGGAAATGACTATTGGCTCAGCGCAATCCTGATTCCCTTCCTGGTGCTGTCCCTGGCTGGGCTCGGGCTGAATTTGCTCACCGGCTACGCGGGCCAGTTGTCCCTGGGATCTGCGGCGTTCATGGCCGTGGGGGCGTTTGCCACCTACAACCTCGAAGTGCGCGTCAGCGGCTTGCCGTTATTGATCAGCATCGCCCTGGGCGGGCTGACGGCGGCGCTGGTGTCCGCGCTGTTCGGCTTGCCAAGTTTGCGGATCAAGGGTTTCTATCTGCTGGTCTCGACCCTGGCGGCGCAGTTCTTCGTGGGCTGGGCGCTGACCCGGTTTAGCTGGTTTTCCAATGACAGCGCATCGGGGGTGATCAGCGCGCCGCGCCTGGACATTTTCGGTGTGAACCTGGACGCGCCGGCCGGTCGTTATCTGTTGACCCTGACGGTGGTGGTGGCGCTGTTCTGGCTGGGCAAGAACCTGGTGCGCAGCGAGTTGGGACGCCAGTGGATGGCCGTGCGCGACATGGACACCGCAGCGGCGGTGATCGGTATTCCCCTGGCGAAAACCAAGTTGCTGGCCTTTGCCCTCAGCGGGTTTTACCTCGGTGTGGCCGGCGCGCTGTGGGCCTTCGCCTACCTGGGCACCGTCGAGCCCCATGGCTTCGATCTCAGCCGCTCGTTCCAGATCCTGTTCATCATCATTATCGGTGGCCTCGGCAGCCTGTTGGGCAACTTCCTCGGGGCGGCCTTCATCGTCCTGTTTCCGGTGCTGCTTTCCAACCTGGTGTCGCTGCTGCCCGGCGGGCTGATTGACGCCGGCCAGTTGGAGAACCTGCAAAAGATGTTTTTTGGCGCCCTGATCATCCTGTTCCTGATCAAGGAGCCGGAGGGCCTTGCGCGCCTCTGGCAAGGTTTTCGCGAGCGTGCGCGGCGGTGGCCGTTGCGCTACTGAACAGCTCCATTGCGTTGATTCTCTATGGCTTCATAACAAGGAAAATCCGATGTCCAAACGATCGATCGCCAGCCGCCTCGCGCTGGCCCTGACCCTCACCGCCGCAGCGTTATCCGCCCAGGCTGGCAATGAACAATACTTCCCGCTGCAAAGCTATCGCGTCGGTCCCTACGCGGCCGGTGGCACCGGCTTTTTCGGTGGTTTCATCGACTACCTCAAGTACGTCAACGCCAGCGGTGGCGTAAACGGGGTGAAGCTGACCTGGAGCGAGTGCGAAACCGAGTACGTGGTGGAGAAGGGCGTCGAGTGCTACGAACGCCTGAAGAAAGGATTGAACGGCGCGCCGGCGGCCGCCACCAACCCGTTGTCGGTGGGCATCGCCTACGCCACGCTGGACCGTTCGACGGCCGACAAATTGCCGCTGATCACCATCAACCACGGCCGCACCGACTCCACCGACGGCAGTGTGTTTCCCTACGTCTTCCCGTTGCAATTGAACCCTTATTCCGAAGTGTCGGCGATTATCAACTACATCGGCCAGCGCGCCGGCGGGCTGGATAAGCTCAAGGGCCTGAAGATCGTCACGCTCTATCACGGCTCGCCGTACGGCAAGGAAACCAACGAGGTGTTGCAGGTCCTGGCGGACAAATACGGCTTTGCGCTGACTTTGCTGGAGGTGCCGCATCCGGGCAATGAGCAACAGTCGCAGTGGCTGAATATCCGCCGGGAAAAGCCCGATTGGGTGATCCTGCGCGGCTGGGGCGTGATGAACCCGGTGGCGCTGAAGACCGCGCAGAAAGTCGGGTTCCCGGCGGACCACATCATCGGCAATATCTGGAGCAACTCCGAAGACGACGCCGCGCCGGCCGGTGCCGCCGCCAAAGGCTTCATCGCCATTACCACGCACCCGTCTGGCACCGATTTCCCGGTGCTGCAAGGCATCAAGAAAGACGTGGTCGACGCGGGCCACGGCGACTTGGCGGACCCGAAGCGTTTCGGCACGGTGTATTACAACCTGGGCGTGGTCAACGGCATCCTCAACGTCGAGGCCCTGCGCATCGCCCAACAGAAATTCGGCCAGCAACCGTTGACCGGCGAGCAGGTGCGTTGGGGCTTCGAGAACCTCAGGTTGGATGATGCGCGCCTGAAGGAGCTGGGCGCCTTGGGGCTGGTGCAGCCGCTGCGGTTGTCCTGCTCGGACCATGAAGGGGGCGGCGCGGTGCGCTTCCAGCAGTGGGACGGTACGCAATGGAAACTGATCAGCGACTGGGTGCAGGCCGACCGTGCCTTGCTGCGGCCGATCATCGAAGCCTCGTCGCACCAGTACGCTCGGGAAAAGGGCATCACGCCGCGTGATTGCAGCAAGGAGTCCTGACGATTTGGGTCGCGACCAGGTGCCAGCGTCGGGGCTGGTGGTCTACTCCGCCCTGTAGGAGCTGCCGAGCGAAGCGAGGCTGCGATCTTTTGCGGATGACGATATCTCAAGAAAGATTAAAGGATCGCAGGCTTCGCCAGCTCCTACAGAGTCCAGCAGCCCTGTAGATACCGTCTTAAGTCTCACCGGGCAAGCGCAAGTTTCGGGTCATATGGCAGTCCTGACTTGAGCACTCCGTAAACGAAGTGCAGCAGTTTGCGCATTGCCGCGCAGATGATTTGTTTGGGGGCCTTGCCGTTGGCCTCCAGGCGTTCTTTCATCGCCATGATCGCCTTATTGTGTTTCAGCGCCACCATGCCAGGCATGTAAAGGCCTGCACGAAGCCGTGCTGACCCGATTCTCGAAATTAGGGTATGACCTTTAAGCTTTCCTGATTCTTGCAGCTTGGGATTCAGCCCCGCAGCGGCGACCAATTGGCGAGGATCGCTGTATTTGCGCAAGTCGCCCAGTTCGGCTAGCAATCGCTCAAGCGTTTTTTGTCCGATACCGTCGATGGTTACGATCAGATCCCGCATCTGACGCATATCCGGGTCGTCATCGATGTGCTTTTTGATCGCCTTATGTGTTTCAACGATCTCTTTTTCGATATGGCGCAGAACGGAGTTGATCGAGTCTTTGACCTTTTCGTCAGACACGTCCAGACGATTAAGCTCCATTTGTTCCATTTCCTGAAGGTCATCCAGGCGGCGCACCATAGCTTTCAACTGGCGATACTTCAGTGGCTCAGGTGCCCATGGCTGAAGCTTCTGATCCTTTTCCCGGGCGAAGTCGGCGATGAGTTTGGCATCGCTTTTATCGGTCTTGATGCGGCGCAGCTCGCTGTCAGCGTACGCTTTGGTCGTAGCCGGGTTCACGACGCAGATTCGGAAGCCTTTGTTGTAAACGAACTCGGCGAGCTCCAAGTGGTAGACGCTGGTGGCTTCCATCACGATCAGGGCCGAACGCTCGACGTTTGTGTCTAGCCAAGCCTCAAACTCTTTAAAACCTTTTGGATTGTTGGCCAGCTTGGCCTTGGTTTTGTGCTTGCCGTTGGGCAGGTGTGTAGCGATATCAAAAGTGTTCTTTGCAACGTCGACGCCAACGAAACCAGACATGATCGTTTCTCCACTTGTTCCCTTTTGCGATCATCACGTCACTCGGTCCAACCTTGCGAATGCGGGCTCTAGCCGGAGGCGGGCCCAAGATACCGTGCGAACTGTACGAGTGAGTGTGGAGGGCTGGAGCACGATCTACATCACAGGCAAAAAGCCTAAGGAGCTGCGCGGCTTCCAAGTCCCTCCCTCGATGATCAGTCGAGAACTATCGCTCCTGACGGAGCGATAGTCGAGATACAAGGAGCTGCCGAGCGAAGCGAGGCTGCGATCTTTTGCGGATGACGATATCTCAAGAAAGATCAAAGGATCGCAGGCTTCGCCAGCTCCTACAGAGTCCAGCAGCCCTGAGCTGCCGAGCGAAGCGAGGCTGCGATCTTTTGCAGATGACGATATCTCAAGAAAGATCAAAAGATCGCAGGCTTCGCCAGCTCCTACAGAGTCCAGCAGCCCTGTAGGAGCTGCCGAGCGAAGCGAGGCTGCGATCTTTTGCGGATGACGGCATCTCAAGAAAGATCAAAAGATCGCAGGCTTCGCCAGCTCCTACAGAGTCCAGCAGCCCTGTAGGAGCTGCCGAGCGAAGCGAGGCTGCGATCTTTTGCAGATGACGATATCTCAAGAAAGAGCAAAGGATCGCAGGCTTCGCCAGCTCCTATGTATGGACTCGCCCCCACTGTCAACCTGCGTTTGAACACCGATACCCGGTTGCATCTATGTATAAGGCCTGTTCGAGGAAGCATGATCAGCTTCTGGCCAACATTGGGTGAGCTCGCGGTATGCCGATTACAGTGAGGCCTCAAGGGCCGGTAGGAGCTCAGGCATCTATCCGCGACGGTCTGACCTGGGGTCAATGTTCCTTAGCAAGGGTTGAGGCGGCTCAGCGCCCCGGTGGCACAACTCGGTAAATTAATGGTCCATCGCAGCCTCCGGACTAGACGCCGGTTGGCGACGATAGGTTTCTTCGTTTTGAAGCAATACCCAAATGATTCGTAGGTTACGGTTGGCCAGTCGTACAGCCGCGCCTTTTTGTCCATGACGGTTCAACCAGCGCCGCAGTCGCCGATCATCTGGATGATCCGAATCCGGCCGCACCTGTTTCAACACCGCGTGCGCCCCTTGGATCGTCAAGCTTCGCAGGTAGGCATCACCACGCTTGCACATCTTGCCCAGTCTCACCGTCTGCCCGCTGCTGTGTTGTTCGGGCACTGTGCCGAAATAGGCAGCAAATTGCCGGGCATTTTGGAACCGCTCAGGTTCGGTCTGCTTGGCCAATACGGCGGTGGCGATGATGGGGCCGATGCCGCGTACCGTCATCAGCCGTTTCGCTGTTTCATCTTCACGAGCCGCGACTTCCAGCCGCCCCGTCAGCATACGGATACGTTCGCTCATCTGGCTCCACTCGCCCAGCAACTCGGCGATCAGCTCGCGCAACATGTCCGGTAATGGCTGGGTGGCATCCTCCAGTAGCCGTGGAATATTGCGGCCAAGGGAGGTTTCGCCTTGCGCAATGGCAATACCATGCTCGAGCAGCAAACCGCGCATCTGATTACCCAGGGCGGTACGCCGTCGCACGTAACCCTGCCGGGCCCGATGCAGTGCCTGCATGGCCAACTGTGCCGTACTTTTGACCGGCACGGCTGCAATGCCCTTGTCCCGACCTGCCCGCAATATCGCCAGCACATCATTTCGATCATTCTTCGCGCCGCTGCGATGCTCGGCCACACGCTGCGCTGGCAGAATCCGCACCGCATTGCCCTGTTGCTGCAACTGCCGCGCCCAGGCCTGCGCCCCTGGTCCCGTTTCCATCAACACTGTCAGGCCTGTGGGCAATTGGTGCAGGAACTTCAAAAAGGCTTCACGCGACTTGATTCGTTGTTCGTAAATCACCTGGCCGAGAGCGTCTTCTCCGGCCACCTGGAACACGTTCTTGGCAAGGTCCACCGCCAGGGTCGAACAGGCCGATACATCGGCTGGAGACAGACTGGTTTTGGTCGTATGCTTCTTCACGGGCTCGCCCTCGCTGTCGTTGGCTTCTTAAGAATGCCACCGTGGCGCTACAGACGCCTCGGCTTGGGCGAGTCCATCCAATTACAGAGTCCAGCAGCCCTGTAGGAGCTGCCGAGCGAAGCGAGGCTGCGATCTTTTGCGGATGACGGCATCTCAAGAAAGATCAAAGGATCGCAGGCTTCGCCAGCTCCTACAGAGTCCAGCAGCCCTGTAGGAGCTGCCGAGCGAAGCGAGGCTGCGATCTTTTGCAGATGACGATATCTCAAGAAAGATCAAAAGATCGCAGGCTTCGCCAGCTCCTACAATCCAGCAGCCCTGTACGAGGCTTCGCCACCTCCTACAGAGTGCAGCGGGAGCAAGCTCCCTCGCCACGGGTGAGCGTTGGCTCAAGTCGACAGGTTCACCACCCGTCCATCCCGCGTGCTCAACGCCCCCCGGCGTCGATTGACCACCAACTCACCGATCCGGATCAGCAGGCTGCGGGTGACGTTGCGGCTCAGGCCCAGCAGGCTGGCGGTGTGAACCTGGTTGCAACTGGCGTAGCGGTAAGCGGTGCGCAGCAGGGCGGCTTCGACCTTTTCATGGACATCGCCGTGGGCTTGCTCAAGCAACTGCACAAAGGCTTTTTCCAGCAACGCCTCCGCCGTTTGCGGCGCGCTGTCCTGCAGCGTGTCCTGGCGCTCGATGCGGAAATTGGACAGGTGCAGGTCCTGCTCGCCGATCACCCTGTTGCGGCAAATCAGCAGGGTGTGATGGATGACGTTTTCCAGTTCGCGAATATTCCCCGGCCAGGAATAATCGAGCAGTTTGCGCTGGGCCTGGGCATCCAGCGTGACTTCGCCATGCCCGAGCCGACGGCTGTATTCGGCGATGAAATGACGGATCAGCGGCAGGATGTCGCCGGGCCGTTCGCGCAAGGGCTTGAGCACCAGGCTGACCACATTCAAGCGGTAATACAGGTCCTCGCGAAAATGCCCGGCGTTGATGGCTTTCTCCAATTGCACGTTGGTGGCCGCCAGCACCCGCACGTTGATCTTGATGCTCTTGCGCGAGCCCAGGCGGACCACTTCGCGTTCCTGTAGAACCCGCAGCAACTTGACCTGGATCGGCAGCGGCAAGTCACCGATTTCATCGAGGAACAGCGTGCCGCCATCGGCCTCTTCGAACCACCCGGCCTTGGCCGTCAATGCCCCGGTGAACGCACCTTTCTCATGGCCGAACAGCTCGGCTTCCACCAGCGTCTCGGAGAACGCCCCGCAGTTCACCGCCACGAATGGCTTGTCGCGTCGGGCGCTGAGGTTGTGGACGTGGCGCGCCACCAATTCCTTGCCGGTGCCGGTCTGGCCGATGATCAATACGCTGGCGTCGCTGGGCGCCACTTGCTGCAAGTGGGCCAGCAAGGCCTGGGAACTGGGGTCTGCGAACACTTGGGCCGTGGCACGAATCGAGGTGGCCAGGCCGGGCGAGGGGGGAAGCGTGAGGAGCTGCATGACGGTGGCCCGTTTGGTGAGGGAACCTTAATCTAAGTGATCTAAAAAATATAAAACAAATAACATCAAGTTATAAGCTTAAGGCTTGGGCGCTGATCGCACAGTGGTCGAGCAAAATATTGTTATCGATAAAAACATTTATTGACTAAATAAATACATCGGATAATTATTTCCTCGCATCTGCTTTGACGCAGAGTCATTTCCAGGGGCGACCCGATGAATCAGAACACCATGCCTACACTGGCCAGCCTTTATGTACAGGTCTACGAATCTCCCACCCAAGCGAGCATGGCACCCACGTTCATGCAGGGCTTTCCCGCCGAACCCCAGCGCCGCGTCACTTGGCACAACTGGATGCGCCCGCCGTTCAACCAATGGGGGTTTCGCCACCTCGCGCGGCTGCGGCCTTCGATCGATGTGCCGGCAGGCACCGGCCCGGCCAGCCTGTTGCAGCAGGCGCCACGGGCATTGGATCAACTGCATTTCGACAGCGAATGCGGCTTGAGCGTCAGCGTCATCGACCATCTTGTGGCCAGCCAGACAGACGCGTTCCTGGTCATGCAGGGCGATACCGTGCTGTTCGAGCGCTACTTCAACGGGCAACAGCCCCATGACCGCCATGTCATGTTCTCGGTGACCAAGTCACTGATCGGTACGCTGGGTGAGCAGTTGGTGAGTGAAGGTTTGCTGGATCCGGCCCGACCTGCCGCCGACTACGTGCCGGAACTGGCCACCAGCGCCTTCGGCGACGCGACGGTGCTCCAGTTGTTCGACATGGCCGTCGGCATCGCCTACAGCGAAGTCTATGAAGACCCGGATTCGGAAAGCTCCCAGTACGGCTACGCCTGCGGGTTCCAGCCGGCGCCGGCCGAATACGCGCAGTTCGAGTCGCTTTATCAATTTTTGCCGTCATTGAAGAAGCGCGGCGGTCACGGGGGCTTCTTTCATTACGTCACGGCGACGACGGAGGCGCTGGCCTGGGTGATGGAGCGGGCGTCAGGCCAGTCCTGCGATCAACTGCTGGCGAAGGTCTGGGGCCAGCTGGGCTGCGAGCGCGATGGCTATTTCCTGGCCGACCCGTGGGGGCGCAGCGTGGCCGGTGCCGGGTTCAACGCCACCTTGCGCGACATGGCGCGTTTCGGTCGATTGCTGGCCAACGAGGGCCGCCATGACGGCCGGCAATTGCTCTCGGCGCAGACCGTCGCCCGCATCGCCGCCGGCGCCGACCCGGCGGTCTACGCCACCTCACCGGACTTCGCCGAATGGACCCCCGGCGCGTCCTACCGCAGCCAATGGTACGTGTTCAACGACCATAGCCAGGCGCTCATGGCCGGCGGCATCCACGGCCAGTATCTGTTCATCGACAAGCCTTCCGGTGTGGTGATCGTCAAGCAGTCGTCGTTGAAAGAGGCGGTCAGCCCGTTCGATGGCGACAGCGTGCGCATGTTGCGTGCGATCGCGGCGGAGCTTACCCGCTGAGCTGATCTACGCCCCGACCAGAAATCACGTTTCGTTCACCTGGCCTCGCCAGGTGTTGGCGACGTTCTGCGCCGCCATTCACTGCCCTGTAACAACAATAAATCAACAGGAGCTACTTATGGTTTGCACGACCCATGTGTCCCGGACGCTGCTGGCGCTCGGGCTCCCCCTGGCGACCCAGGCCGCCTTCGCGGGTTACGCCTTCGAAGACGGCAACCTCAAGGGCGAAGTCAATCTCACCGTCGGTGCCGCGGCGATTTCCAGCCGCAACGTCAATTTCGGCGCGGGCCGCGTCGACATGCGCAGCGGCAGGAACGACGGCACGAAAATCGATTGGCAGGAGTTCTACGTCAAGCCCGGCGTCAAGCTGGAATACGCCTTGCAGCCGGACTTCACGCTGTTGGCCGGCGGCTCGCTGGTGGGCGCGACCAACACGGGAGACGGCGATGCCGGTGGCTTCACCCGCGGCTCCGACGGCAAGGTCGACACCGAGGCGTTCTACGGCGGGGTCCGCACCGGTGAATGGACCGTCACCGCCGGCCGCCAGAACTACATGATCGGTACCGGTTTCATCGTGATGGATGGCAACCTCGATCAGTTGAAGGATGGCGCCTACTGGCTGGCCCCACGGACGGCGTTCAAGGACTCGGCCGTGGTTGCCTGGGATCACGGCGCGCTCAAGACCCAAGGCTTCGTCCTCGGGACAGACAGCGACCTGGGTGACTTTCGCATGAGCGGCGTGAACCTCGACTACAACGTCCAGGACCAGGTCACGCTCGGGGCCACCGCGTTCAAGGTCAAGGCCATGGGGCACAAGGATCCGGCCTCGCCGAGACATCGCGACGGCATGCTGGTGTACAACGTCAGGGCGTTGAACGCCAGGATCCCGGGCGTTCCCGACCTGACGCTGAATGCCGAATACGCCTTGGAACGCGGCAGCGGCGAAGGCGTGGATTACGACGCCAAGGCCTGGTACGGCCAGGCTGACTACGCCTTCAACCACCTGCCTTTGACGCCCGTCATTGGCTACCGCTACGCGAGTTTCTCCGGTGACGGCAACCTCACGGACAACCGCCAGCAAGCCTGGGAATCCTTGAGCAAAGGGTTCGTCGACTGGAGCACCTGGCTGATCGGTGACGTGGTCGGTAACTACCTGCTGTTCAACAGCAACGAAAACGTCCAGCAGTTCTCCCTCAAGACCCACCTCGACGAAACCCTCACCCTGGGCGCGATCCACTATCAATTCTGGCTCGACGAAAAAAACTACATGGGCGCGGCGGTCAGCGATCGGCGCTTTGCCGACGAGAGCGTAATCTTTCTCGATTGGGCGGCTTCGAAGGCGCTGACGACTTCACTCTCGTACAACTGGGTCAAGCCACTGGCGGCGGCCCGGCAGGTGTTTGGCGACGATCAGGAATTCAGTGCGCTGGAACTCTACCTCACCTACCGCTATTGATGCCGCGAGCCGTCGCGGCCGCGCTGGAGTCAAAAATGAAGAATTCGACCATGAAGAGTTTGTTGTCCAAGACGCTGCTGGGTGCTGTCGTTTCGATGCTGGCCAGTGGGGCGAGCCTGGCCGAGGAGCGGACCGTACGGATCTACAACTGGATCGAATACCTGCCGCCGGAAATCCTCAAGAGCTTCGAGGAGGAAACCGGCATCCGCCCGATCTACGACGTTTTCGACAGCGTCGAGACACTGCAATCCAAGCTGCTGACCGGCAACTCCGGCTATGACGTGGTGTACCCGAGCAGTTCCAACATCAGTCACTTGATTGCCGCCGGCGCCGTCCAGCCCCTGGACCGCAGCCAGTTGCCAAACTGGAAGCACCTCGATCCGCAGTTCATGAAGTCGCTGGAAGCGGTGGGCGACTCGGGCAACCTTTATGCGGCGCCGTACCTCTGGGGCACGACGTTGATCGGCTACAACGTCGACAAGGTTCGCCAGGCACTGGGTGCCGATGTGCAGATGGACAGCTGGGACATGATTTTCAAGGAAGAGAACATGGCCAAGCTCACCCATTGCGGAGTCGGTTTCCTCGATGCCGCCAACGAGATCGTGCCCATCGCCCTGCATTACGCCGGGCTGGACCCCAACAGTGAAAAGCGCCAGGACTATGCCCAGGCGCAGGCCACGATGTCGAAGATCCGCCCCTACGTGACCTATTTCAATTCGTCGCGCTATGGCATGGACCTGGCCAACGGCGAGATCTGCGTGGGCGTGGGTTGGTCCGGCGGGGTCGCCCTGGCCACGCGACTGGCCGACGCCGCAGGGAAGGGCGTCAAGGTGGCGATGGCGCTGCCCAAGGAAGGCGCACCGATGTGGTCGGACGTGATGATGGTCCCCGCCAATGCCCCGCATACTGCCGAAGCCTACGCGTTCATCAACTACATCTTGCGTCCCGACGTCATCGCGCGGATCAGCAACAAGATCGGCTACCCCAACCCGAACCTGGACGCCACGCCGCTGGTGGATGCAGAGATCCGCAACAACCCGGCCATGTATGTGCCGGACGAAGCACGCAAGACGCTGTTCGCCTTGGCGCCGGTGTCACCCGCCGTCGAGCGGATCCGCACCCGCACCTGGACCGCCATCAAGACCCATCGCTGATCAGCGCAGCCCGGCGTTGTGACGCCGGGCTCGCTCAGGCCCGCATGCCCTGAAACAGCAGTTCAGTGATGCGCCGGACCTGGGAGGAGTGCGCCTCGACGTCCGGCGGTTCCTGATTGACCAGGCGGAACAGTTGCAGGTGCGAGTAGTCGTTGAGCAGGAACGCGGCGAGCTCGACATCCAGGTCCGGGCGCAGCTTGCCGGCGTGCTGCAGTTCCCTGAGCAAGCCACTGATTTCGGCCCTGAGGGCATCGTTCATCGCCCGATAGCCTTCGGGCAACCCGTTGCCGCCACCGAACAGGATCAACGGCAGCAACTCCCGCCAGAGACTCGGGTGCATCACTTCCAAGGCATAACCGGTGAGCAACCGCTCCAGGTAGCACAGCGCCTCGACGGGGTCGTCCATCTCGGGAATCTGGCTGCGCGTGTCCTTGAGCGCGCGCTGGTCGGCGTCGTGGAGGATCTCCAGGATGATTTCCTGCTTGTTGCCGAAGTACTTGAACACCGTAGGCGCCGAGACCCCAGCCTGGCTGGCGATCTGCTCGATGGTGGTGTTCTGGAAACCCTGGCGCTCGAACAACGCCACCGCCGCCTTGCTGATGGCTTGGCGGCGTTCGGCTTTCTGACGTTCACGCAGTCCGGTCACGAAGAGGTCCTTGTTGAAAAGAGGGATCGAGGGCTAGCGCAAGCCCCATGTGGGAGCGAGCTTGCTCGCGATAGCGTTGCGTCAGTTGCGTATAAGGTGGCTGACACAACGCTATCGCGAGCAAGCTCGCTCCCACAGGTTCTTCCGCAGGTGCAGTCATGCTGACAGGGGCCTCCCACAGCATCCGCCCAAAATACTTAACTGGATAAAAACTTTAAAGCACATATTCGAAAGCGTCGTGCTGGCCCGTCTGGCGACGCAGGCCCGAACGTCACCCACCCACACGAATACGTGGCGTAACGGACATCCCAACGCGCAGCTTCGTCGCGCCGGGCTGGTCAGGATTGATGCGGATGCGCACGGGCAGGCGCTGGACGATCTTGGTGAAGTTGCCGGTGGCGTTGTGCGGTGCGACGGCCGAATAGCTGACGCCGCTGGCCGGCCCGAGGCTCTGTACCGTGCCCCGCAGCGCCTCTCCCGGCAAGGCATCCACGTCAATTTCCACGGTTTGTCCGGCCGCTACGCGCGCCAGTTGCGTCTCGCGAAAATTTGCCGTGATGTACACGGCATCGAGGGGGACTATCGCCAGCAAGGGGTTGCCTGTATTGACGAAGGCACCGACCCGGACCGATTTCTGTCCGATCGTGCCGCTGATCGGCGCTGTAATCCGCGTGTAGGAAAGCTTCAGTTCGGCAATCGCTTGCGTGGCTTCGGCGTGGGCAAGGGTCGCCGCGGCTTTTTCCAAGTCGGCCTTGAGCACGTCCACTTGTTGCCGGGCAGCCTGCAGACCTGCCTCGCTTCTGTCCCGGCGTGCCTGCTGGATGCTCAGTTGTGCTTCAGCCTGTTGCCGCGCCTGCACGGTGCCTGAGCCATCGTTGGCCAGGTTGCGATACCGCGTCTGGTTGACCGCCGCCAGCTTGAGTTCGGCCTCGCTCGCCGCCAGTGCGGCTTGTGCCTGGCGAATGGCGGTGGCCTGCCGGGCCAGGTGTGCTTGCAGGCTCGCGATGCCGGCGCGGGCGCTGGCGACCTGGGCTTTGGCGGCGTTCACGGCGGCGATGAAATCTCGATCATCGATGGTCGCGAGCAAGTCGCCTTTGTTCACCGTCTGGTTGTCTTCGATCAACACCGAATCCACCGTGCCGGACACTTGAGGCGCTACCGTCGTGAAGTCGGCGAGCACGTAGGCGTCGTCAGTCGACTGGACTGAGGCCGCGGATTCGGGACGATTGATATAGACAGCCCCGCTGATTGCTACGGTGAGCAGCAATGCACTGATGAACTTGGCTTTCTTTGGTAATGCCATGATGGGTCAACCGTTTGAGGACGTTGGGGGCGAGGCGGCCTGGATGACAGGGGCCGGGATGAAGCTCAGGCGCAGCACGAGAGGAATCAGCAACAGGGCCAGCACCCCAAGCACGCGGTAGGCATCGGCGATCGACAGCACCAGCGATTGCTGGCTGACGAGGGTCGTCAACTGCTGCGGCGCTGGTATTGAAGGCAAGGCGTTACCGGCCAGGGCGGCCTGGTCGAGCAACATCTCTGCGTGAAAGCGTCCGCGCGTGACCATCAATTGCCCGACCAGCGCAGCGCCGGCCAGTGATCCAAAGGCACGCAAGGTATTGATGGTGCCGGACACGTACGGCCCTTCGGCAGGCTGCACCACGCTGGTGATCAGGAACAGCATCGAGACGACGGCCATGGGTTGTCCCAGGGCTTGGAGCGCTTGCGCCAGCACGAACTGGTCGCGGTTCCAGTCGCTGGTCAATTGCGCGCCACACAGGCACGCCAGGGCAATCAGGATCAGCCCGCAGGTGAAGACGAGGCGGGCATCGACCCACTTCTGGTAGAGAACCAGCGCAACCAATGGGCCGAGCACCAGCTGCGGCAGCGCGACAATCAGGCCGATGGACGCCATCTGGTACGTCCGATATTCCTGTAGCGGGCCGAGATAGCTGGCGGGCAACAGGGAGCCGGACGTCAGCACCACGAGCAGGGAAAGGAATAACGTACAGCCCAGTCCGAGGTTGCGGCGCCCGAGAATCTGCAACTTGATGAACGGTGACGGGTGATACCACTCGGTCAACAGGTAGATCGCCAGCAGCGCCAGGCCTGCCGTCAGCGACGAAGCCACCAACGGCGACTCCAGCCAGTCCAGCCGTATTCCCTGGTCCAGGGCGATCGCTATCAGGCCCAGGCCGGGCACTGCGCAGGCCATGCCCAACCAGTTGGCTTGTCCGAAGCGGTGGGCCTGGACGGGCTCCTTCGGGAGTCCCCAGCCGATCAGTCCTGCGGCCAGGCAGGTCAGGGGAATGATCTGCCAGTACACCCAGCGCCAATCCTGCAGGCCATCCGTCCAGTAACCGGCGAGCCAGATGGACAGGTTGGGCGCGAACGTCGCGGTCATTGCGTACAACGCCAGCCCGTACAGCCGTATGGGGGGCGGCAGGAACTTCAAGGCCGCCATCATCAGCAACGGAATCGTCATGCCGCTGGCGACGCCTTGTGCGAAGCGCAGCATCAGCAGCAGTTCCAGGTCGCGAACAAAGGGCAGCATCACAGCCAGTATCGTACAGGCAGCCAGCACCCACAGTTCAAGGCGACGGACCGAGAAGGTCACGGCGAACCATGCGGAAAAGGGCATGGCGATCAGCTCTCCGGCGCTGTAGGCCGTGGTAAGCCAGGAGGCGTCGTCCAAGCCAAAGCCCAGTGCGCCTCTCAAGTCCGCCAGTGCCAGCGCGCCGACCCGGATGTTCAGTCCCGCCATCATCGCCGCCAGGAAAATCCCCAGCAGACCGACCAGCGGCCGTTTCGAGTCCCTCGCCTGGGGGCGTTCGCTGACGGACACGACCGCGGGCGACAGGGCCATGTCGTTCATCGAACCTGCTCCGGAGCCCAACCGCCACCCAGGGATTTATAGAGATTGACCACGGTGAGGGTGGCATTGGTCGTGCTGGCATTGAGACGGGTCTGGCTGGCGAGCACGTTGAGTTGCGCAGTGAGGACGCTGAGATAGTCGGCGGCGCCTTGTTCGTAACCGCGCTCGGCGGCGTGGAGTGCCTGCCTGTTCTGCTCGTATGACACCAGCAGCTCCTCATGCTCGCGCTGTTGGGCAGCCCAGGCATCCAGGGCGTTGTCTATTTCATGCCAGGCTTGCAACACGGTCTGTCGATAGGCGAGCGCGGCGGACTTTTGCTGTGATTCGGTCAAGGTCAGGCGCTGTTTCAAACGCCCGCCCTGGAAAATGGGCAAGTAAACCGTCGGCCCGACGGAGAACGCGCGCGAGTCCCAGCTGGTCAGGTCACCGCTGTTAAACGCTTCCACGCCGACCCGTCCTTTCAAGCCAATGCGCGGATAGAAATCAGCCTTGGCGACGCCGATGGCAGCCGTGGCAGCGTGCAGTTGCGCTTCGGCGCGCAGGATATCGGGACGCCGGTGGGCCAGTTCGGACGGCACGCCGAGCGGAACGCGCGTAGGCAGCGACGGCAGGGGCATGACTTCGCGCAGTTGCGCATCGAGGGCGCGGGGCTGTTCGCCCAACAGCAGCGCCAGGGCATTCATCTGGGCGTTGCGACGCTGGGCCAGTTCAGGCAACAGGGCCTTGACCGCTGCCAGTTGCGCGCGGGCGGAGGAGGTTTCGAAGTGCGTCGCCACGCCATTGCGTTCGCGGCTTTCGGCCAGGGCCAGGGTGCGTTCGGCAACGGCCTGGTTCTGCCGGGCAATGTCCTGTTGCGCCTGGGTCCCGCGCAACTGCAAGTAGGTCCGCGCGACTTCGGCGGATAAGGCCACCCGGGCGGCTTCGCGGTCATACAGCGTGGCCTCGACAGTCGCGGCCGCGCCTTCGCGCAGGCGCTGGGCGCGGCCCCATAGATCGATTTCCCAACTGGCGTCGAAACCCAGTTGCCAGAAATTCTGCGGGGCGGTGGGGGCACCGAGCGCCGCGGATTTGCCGTTCTCGCTCAAACCCTCACGGGCATAGCTGGCATTGGCGCCGACCTGCGGCAGCAGTTGCGACGCGGCGATGCCCAGTCGTGCACGGCTTTGCTCGATGCGTTCGGACGCCATTTGCAGGTCGAGGTTTCCTTCCCGCGCCCGGGCCTGCAACTGAGTGAGCAGCCCATCGTTGAACAGCAGCCACCATTGCACGGGCACTTCGCCCGACGTGGGGAAGGGGCCGGTAGGCGCCTGGCGAGGCTCCAGTTGCGCAGCGTCCAGTGCGCCTTCAGGCCGGACAAAGTCCGGGCCGACCATGCAACCTGCCAGGCAAGCAGCGCCGAGTGCGGCAACGACGCCGCAGAAACGCCTGGAAAAGTGTTGAGGTAAATCATGAGAGCCCGACATAGCCTGTTCCCCGGAGCGTTGCACGCCGCTCGAATAGCGTTCGCGGTGGGGCGAAAATCCAGAACGGTGATTTGCACACCGCCAGTGCATGTTATGAGCGGGCTCCTCGGGGCGCACTTCTGCATCGGTTCAGCGAAACCATACGTGGGTGCGAGAGGCGTTATACGAAGGTATATGGATAGCGGGGAAGTACTCGCCAGGACGGTCAGTGGCGCTGACCCAGGGCGCTGGCGATACAGTCCAGCAGCCTGTTGGCATCGCAGGGCTTGGGCAGGCAGGCGACCAACCCTGGAACATTGGCGGCCAGTTGCGGGTAAGCGGTAATGAACAGCGTGGGGATGCGCCAGCCTTTTTCGACCAGATGCCGATGCAACTCGATGCCGCTCATGCGCGGCATTTGTATGTCGCACACCAGGCACTGCGTCTGCCCGGGCCCTTTCGCGTCGAGGAACTCCAGGGCTCCGGGATACGTGCGCACGGCGTAACCGCTGGATCGCAACAGGTTATCGAGCGCCGCGCGAACGGATTCGTCGTCATCGACTACCGCAATCGTGGCCTGGTCGTGCAGGGGGGTATCTGGCATGAGGATCGCTCGTAATGGCGCCTGTCTTCACTTCACCATACGCGGTCCCGCCGGGTGCAAAAGTATACCTGTGTATACCTTGCTAAGACCAAAGGAGCGACGCTGGATACCTGGAGAGTAATGATCGCGGCGCAATTTCAAATAGACTGGCGCGGCATCGTCGACTGGCCTGGCTATCGACGGCCAGGCCCAGTGGTCACCTGCGATCCGAAAAAAGTTTGGGAAGGAAACTGGCGAAGCGCTAATCTTGCGATGGCAACACGATCCGTCCCGGACCCCGACACGGCGTTTTTCTGTCGAGTCGCGGCGCCGCCATGGAAGCCGCATCAACGCGGTAGCATCGGCAATTGCGACATGACACTGGATGCCAGCTCGACGGCAAATGTGATTGAGACATATTTTTGCGCCAGTGCCGATGGATAACCAGCATGCAAATACAATGGGACGACGGCGAGCGTATCTTCACTCGGGAGCCACGCTCGGTGGAAGCAGGCGACGGCAGTGTCCTGGTGGCGCGGCCCGCCACGGGGCAACCTCGTCCGGACTGTCTCGACCGTCTCGCCCATGAGTTCGACTTGCGGGACGAGTTGGACGCCGCATGGTCGGTGAAGCCTGTGCAGCTGGTCCGCGAAGGCGCCCAGGTGCAACTGGTGCTCAGCGACCCAGGCGGCTTGCCCCTGGTGCACTTGCTGACATCGCCCTTGGAAATCACCCGGTTCTTGCAACTGGCAGTGAGCATCGCCGTGGCATTGGGCAAGCTGCATCAGCGCGGCCTGATCCATAAGGACATCAAGCCCAGCCACATCCTGGCCGATTGTGATGACGGACAGGCCAGGCTCACCGGGTTCGGCCTGGCGTCGCGCTTGCCTCGCGAGCGGCAGGCTCCTGAAACCCTGGCCGGCACGCTGGCCTACATGGCGCCCGAACAGACCGGAAAAATGAATCGCTCGATCGACGCGCGCAGCGATCTTTATTCCTTTGGTGTCACGCTTTACCAGATGTTGACCGACTCGCTGCCATTCACTGCCTCTGATCCGATCGAATGGGTGCACTGCCATATCGCCAAACAACCCCTGTCGCCTTGTGAGCGGATTGCAACCATTCCCGAGGTGCTTTCCCGGATCGTCATGAAGCTGCTGGAAAAGACCGCCGAGGAGCGCTACCAGACGGCTGCAAGTGTCGAGCATGACCTGCGCCAGTGCCTGGCGCAGTGGCGGCAAGGGCAGTGCATCGAGGCTTTTGCGCTGGGTGAGCAGGGCAGTTCCGACCGGTTGCTGATTCCAGAAAAACTCTATGGGCGAGAACGCGAAGTCCAGGCGCTGGTCGATGCGTTCGGCCGCGTCGTCGACAGCGGCGTGACGGAACTCGTCTTGGTGGCGGGCTATTCCGGTATCGGCAAGTCCTCCGTGGTCAATGAACTGCACAAGGTGCTCGTGCCGCCACGGGGACTGTTTGCCAGCGGCAAATTCGATCAATACCGGCGGGATATTCCCTATTCGACGCTGGTTCAAGCGTTCCAGAGCCTGGTGCGCATGCTCTTGGGCAAGAGCGATGCCGAACTGGCCGGTTGGCGAGACGCGTTGCAGGCGGCGTTGGGCCCTAACGCACGGCTGATGACGGACCTGATTCCCGAGCTGCGGCTTATCCTCGGCGAGCCCCCTGCGGTCCCGATACTTGACCCCCAGCAGGAGCAGCGGCGCTTCCTGCTGGTGTTGCGGCGTTTTATCGGCGTGTTCGCCCGACGAGAGCATCCGCTCGCGCTGTTCCTCGACGATCTGCAATGGCTCGATGCGGCCACGCTGGACTTGCTGGACGACTTGTTGACCAGCGACGATGTACCCTATCTGCTGCTGGTCGGGGCCTACCGCAGCAATGAGGTCGATGAGTCACATCCGCTGGCCGGCAAATTGAAGGCGCTGCGTGGCGCGGGCAAGGTCGGCGAACTCACGCTGGCACCGCTTGCCAAGGGCCATATCGAGCAGTTGATTGCCGACGCACTGCACGATCAGCCGGCGCGTATCGAGCCCCTGGCGCAGCTTGTGTTGGACAAGACCGCTGGCAACCCTTTCTTCGTCATCCAGTTCCTGCAGGCGCTCGCCGACGAGGGGCTGTTGGCGTTTGATCACGGCGCCCGGCAGTGGTGGTGGGACCCGGACCGTATTCACGCCAAGGGCTACACCGACAATATCGTGGACCTGATGGTCGCTAAGCTGGCCCGCCTGCCAGCAGAAACACTACAAGCCCTGCAGCAACTTGCCTGCCTGGGCAGTGCTTGCGGGCTCAAGTCGCTGGCGATCGTGCTGGCAATCCCCAGGACGCAAATCCGAGCGGTCCTCTGGGAAGCGATTCGCCAGGAGTTGGTCGAGCGACGTGAGGGGACGTACGGGTTTGTCCATGACCGCATCCATGAAGCCGCCTATTCGATGATTCCTGTCGCGTCACGGCCCCAGCTGCATTTGAAGATCGGCCGGACGCTCGCCAGGCAAACATCCTCCCAGGCCCGTGACGAGGTGATCTTCGACATCGTTGGCCAGCTCAACCTCGGCGCCGCGTTGCTCACGGACCCCGCCGAGCGCGAGGAACTGGCGGCGCTCAACCTGCTGGCTGGCCAACGGGCCAAGGCGTCAACGGCCTATGCGTCGGCACTCAACTACCTGGCCACCGGGGTCCGGCTGTTGGGCGACGACTGTTGGGCTCATCGACACGGGCTTGTTTTCGCCCTGGAACTGAACCGGGCCGAATGTGAATTCCTGACCGGCCAGCTCGCCATCGCCGACGAGCGCCTGACGATGTTGTCGGACCGTGCCGTGACGTTGAGTGAGCGCGCCAGCGTCGCGTGTCTGATGATGGACGTGTATTTGCTCATGGACCGCAGCGATGGCGCGGTCGCGGTCTGCCTCGCCTACCTGCGGCACGTCGGTATCCAATGGTCAGCCCAGCCGAGCGACGAGGCGGTGCGCGAGGAATACGACCGGATCGGAGCGCTGCTGGGGGATCGCGCGATCGAGGACCTCATCGACCTGCCGCTGATGGAGGACGCGACGTCGCTGGAAACCGTCAATGCCCTGGGCAAGCTGTTCGCCCCAGCCTTGCAAAGTGACGCGAACCTGGCGGACTTGTTGATCTGCAAGGCGATTACCCTCAGCCTGGAATGGGGCAACTGCGACGCGTCATGCGTGCTCTACGCCAACCTGTTCAGGGTCGCGGGGCGGCGCTTTGGTGACTATGAGGTCGGCTTCCGATTTGGCCAGCTTGGCTGCGACCTGGTCGAACAGCGTGGCCTGACACGGTTCGAGGCCAGCACCTATCTGTGTTTCTCATGCTTCGCGGTGCGCTGGATGCGGCCCGTGGGCGAATGCCGCGACCTGTTGCGTCGTTCGTTTGCGGCGGCGAACCGGATCGGCGACCTGCCGTATGGCGCCTATGCGGGTAATAACCTCACCGCGGACCTGCTTTTTGCCGGCGAGTCGCTGGCCGAAGTGCAAGGGGAGGCTGAACGAGGGTTGGCTTACGCCAAGAAGGTGCAGTTCGGGCTGGTGACTGATTTTATCGCCACCCAATTGCTGTTGATCCGGATGCTCCGGGGCCAGACGCCAACGTTCGGCCGGCTGGACGATGACGGACAGGACGAGCCAACGACGGAAACCCATTTGTCCGGCAATCCCGACCTGGTCCTCGCCGAATGCCTGTACTGGGTGCGCAAGCTGCAGGCCCGCTACATGGCCGATGAGCCTGTAGCGGCATTGGCCGCCGCCGAAAAGGCGCAGCGGTTGCTCTGGGTATGCCAGGCGTTTTTTGAAGAGGCCGAATTCCATTTTTTTGCCGCCCTGGCCCATGCTGCCGTCTGCGCCGACGCCCCTGACCATGAACGGGGGCAACACGTGGACGCGATGATGGCAGCGCATCGACAGCTCCAGGCTTGGGCGCAACAGTGCCCGGACAACTTCGCGAGCCGCGCCGCGCTGGTGGGTGCCGAGATTGCCCGCGTCGAAGGGCGCCTGATCGAAGCCGAGTTGCTTTACGAACACGCCATGGAGGCCGCCCGGGAAAGCGGTTTTGTGCCTATCGAGGCGCTCGCCAACGAACGGGCTTCACGGTTCTATGCGGGGCGCGGCCTCGACAAGATCGCTCGCATGTACATGCAGGATGCCCGCTATGGCTATCTGCGCTGGGGGGCTGATGGCAAGGTCCGGCAGCTTGAAGCACGATACCCGTGGCTGAGGGATAAAGAGCCCGCGCCTGATCCGGCCTCGACGATGGCCACGCCCGTGCAGCAGTTGGATATCGCGACGGTCCTGAAAGTCTCCCAGGCCGTGTCGGGTGAAATCGTCCTGGAGAAACTGATCGATCGGGTCATGGCCACGGCCATCGAACAGGCCGGCGCCGAACGCGGCTTGTTGATCCTGGCCGGCGACGGGGGGCACCGGATCGCAGCGCAAGCGACGACGGGCGGCAACACCTTGCAACTGCATGATGTTCCGGTCAGTCCGGAGCTGTTGCCGGAGTCGATTCTTTACCATGTGCTGCGAACCCAGGAGAGTGTTTTCCTCGACGACGCCACGGCCCCGGTCGCCGCAGCATTTGCCACCGATCCCTACCTGCTTGCGCGACGCGTGCGCTCGGTGCTGTGCCTGCCGCTGATCAACCAGGCCACGCTCGTCGGCGTGCTCTACTTGGAAAACAGCCTTGCCGCCCACGTCTTCAGTCCGACGCGTATCGCCATCTTGAACCTCGTGGCGTCCCGTGCGGCCATCTCATTGGAAAATGCCCGTTTGTATCGTGAGGTGGCCGAGCGCGAAGCGAAAATCCGTCGCCTCGTCGATGCCAATATCATCGGTATCCTCGTGTGGAATGCCGAGGGCGACATCATTGAAGCGAACGATGCTTTCCTGCGCATGGTGGGTTACGAACGCGATGACCTGGTCTCCGGTCGCCTGCGCTGGCGGGACCTGACGGTGCCCGAGTATCGAGAGCTGAGCGAGCGCTCATTGGCCGAGGCCCTGCTGACCGGACAGGCCTGTCCGTACGAGAAGGAATATTGGCGCAAGGACGGCAGTCGTCTGCCGGTCATCGTTGGCCTGGCCGTGTTCGAAGCCGGCAGTGGGGAAGGCGTGGCCTTTGTGCTGGACCTGACCGAGCGCCGGCAGGCGGAAGAAAAAATTCGTGAAAGCGAACGCCGCTATCGCGAGGTGCAGACGGAGCTGGCCCACGCGAACAGGGTGGCGACCATGGGGCAGTTGGTCGCCTCGATTGCCCATGAAGTCAATCAGCCGATTGCCGCGACCATCCTCAATGCCGACGCGGCGTTGCGTTGGCTCAATGCCCAGCCGCCGGAGATCGAGGAGGTCAGGCAAATACTGGGACACCTGGTCCTGGACGCCAATCGGGCCGCCGACGTGCTGGGACGGATTCGCCAGCATATCCGCAAGGCGCCGCCACAGAAGGGGCCCGTGGACATCAACGCGGCGATTGAGGAGATGATCGAGTTCAGCCGCTTTCAGATCATCAAGAGCGGCGCTTCGATACAAACACAACTGGCCGACGCCTTGCCTGCCATCGAGGGCGATCGCGTGGAGTTGCAGCAAGTGTTGCTCAACCTGATCATGAACGCGCTGGAGGCCATGGGCGGGGTCGATGAAGGCGATCGGCACCTGTTGATCTGCTCCGCGCGGGAGGATGGCGGATACGTCAGGGTGACGGTGAGCGATTCGGGACCGGGTTTCGCCCTGGAATGCACCGAGCAGGTGTTTACGTCGTTCTACACCACCAAACCTACCGGGCTCGGGCTGGGCTTATCCATCTGCCGATCGATTATCGAGGCCCACGGTGGCAGCTTGAGAGCCGGTGCCCATCCACCCCGTGGTGCCACGGTGGAGTTCACACTGCCTATCCAACGCAACTGAACGCCTGAAGCCCTCATACCTAGGTTTACCGAGCGCATATCAATCGATCAGCGAAGCAATCCCTTGTACAAATGATCCCCGCCAACCCGCGCGATAGATTGATTGCACGGGTTGCGGAGTATCTGGCAATGAAACTGACAGCCATCGCAGCGGAGGAGTTTTCGTCCCTTCGTTCAATCGTGCTTATTTGCCTGGCGCTGATCACGACGAATGTTTTCTATCGTTTGAGCGTGCCCATGTCGCCGGGTTGCCTGTCCCTGGAGCGTCGCCAGTGCGCTGGGCGGGCCGGTGCATTGGCGAATGTCCCGTTGGCGCCGGTCGATGTCATGGCCGCCGACCGGGTGCCGTTGGGTGCGCACCTGGTGAGCCCGCGCCGGTTCTATCTTCATCACGGCATTTACCTGGGCGACGGAAAAGTCGCCCACTATTCAGGGCTCGGCGGCTCGCTGAAGGCGGGGCCGATTGAAGTCACTGGTCTTGAACGTTTCGCCAGTGGCAAGCCCGTCTGGATAGTTCGCGAGGCTGGCCAGTATCGTGCCGATGAAATTGTCCATCGGGCGCGTTCGAGACTGGGAGAAAACCGGTACCGGCTGTTCTCCAATAACTGCGAACATTTCTGCACCTGGTGCCTGACCGGGAAAAGCTACAGTGTGCAACTCAATGCTTGCTGGCGTCGTCCGCGGGCGTTTCTGGCATCGATCACGGCCTTGGGAGACAACCTCGTCGCGTAGCGCCTGGATCAGGCGTGGCACGCGTTGGGGCTGAAGGCGCTGTGCTAGACTTTTTTGTCCATTACGCGAGGGGAACGTGCATGAGCGGCAACTCCAAATCCAATGAGCCGGGCAGCGACAGTTCCGTAGTGTTCGTCATCGATGATGACGCCTCCATTCGCAATGCGCTGAGCAATCTCTTGCGCTCTGTTGGCATGCGCGTCGAGACGTTTGCCTCCACCGCAGAGTTTCTCCAGCGGCGCCAGTCCGACGGTGCCAGTTGCCTGGTACTCGATGTTCGACTGCAAGGCAGTAGCGGGCTCGATTTCCAGAGCCAGTTGGCGGCGGCGAACATCCGGATTCCCATCATCTTCATCACCGGTCATGGTGATATCGAAATGTCCGTCAGGGCGATGAAGGCAGGGGCCATGGACTTCCTGGCCAAACCTTTCCGTGAACAGGATTTGCTGGATGCGGTGTCAGCCGCGCTTCAAGCCGATGTGAAGCGCAGGAGCGTCGAGCGGCAGCTCTCGGACCTGCATGCCCGATATCAATCGCTGACGGCTCGCGAAAAAGAAGTGATGTCCCTCGCTGCGAAAGGCCTGATGAACAAGCAGATCGCCGGGCAGATGAACTTGAGTGAAATCACCGTGAAAATCCACCGGGCCCATGCCATGAAGAAAATGCAAGCCAAGTCGTTCGCCGATCTGGTCCGGATGGCTGAGACCGTGGGCGCAGGGCCTGCGTAACGGGCAAAACGCCATGCCGGTTTTGGCGAGATCAGGCAAAAAGGCGGCGCGCACAGGTAACTGACTCGGGAGTGTAGGCGGGTAACGTGGCTCGACTTTTTATTGCAGAGCCAATTCGCGAGGGATCGGATCAGACATCCAGGGTGTGCCGCTTTCAGGAGGAGCGAAAACCAAACGCACCCGCCGTCCTTCGACACGCCTCAACGTCGAAAAGAGAATAAAAACCATGACCAGCCCGACCTTCAAGGATTCGAACGGCCACCTGGCGCAGGGCTTCAAGCCTCGTCACGTCACCATGCTTTCAATTGCCGGGATTATCGGCGCAGGCCTGTTTGTCGGGTCAGGCCATGCCATCGCCGCCGCAGGCCCCGCCGTGATGCTGGCGTATCTTTTCTCAGGTTTGCTGGTGGTACTCGTCATGCGCATGCTGGGCGAGATGGCCGTCGCCCGACCGGACACCGGTTCCTTCTCCACCTACGCCGACCAGGCGATCGGACGTTGGGCCGGCTTCACCATCGGTTGGTTGTATTGGTGGTTCTGGGTGTTGGTGATTCCCATCGAGGCACTGGCAGCCGGTCATGTGCTGAACCAATGGTTTCCCTCTATTGATGCCTGGCTGTTCGCCTCGGTGTCGATCATCGCCCTGGCCGTGACGAACCTGTTCAGCGTGTCCAAATACGGGGAGTTCGAGTTCTGGTTCGCCATGGCCAAGGTGGTGGCGATCATCGGTTTCATCTCCCTGGGCTTCGCGGTCCTGATGGGCTGGATTCCCGAGCGCGAGGCCAGCGGCTTGAGTCGCTTGATGGAGGAATACGGCGGCTTCGCGCCCAATGGCTTGTCGGCCGTAGTCGGGGCCTTCATCACCATCATGTTCAGCTTCATCGGCACGGAAGCGGTGACGATCGCCGCCGCAGAGTCCAGCAACCCCGCACAGAACATCGCCAAGGCCACCCGCTCGGTGATCTGGCGCATCGGCGTTTTCTACCTGCTGTCGATCTTCGTGGTCATTTCCGTGGTGCCGTGGAACGATCCACAGTTGGCGTCGGTGGGCTCCTATCAACGGGCCTTGGAACTGATGAACATTCCCCACGCCAAGTTCATGGTGGACGTGGTGGTGCTGATCGCCGTGGCCAGCTGCATGAACTCCTCGATCTACATCGCCTCGCGCATGCTTTATTCCCTGGGCCGGCGTGGCGATGCGCCGAAGGCGGCGCAAGTGACCTCGGCCGCTGGGGGGCCCAGGGCGGCGGTGATTGCCAGTACGGTGTTGGGGTTGGGCATCACCGTGTTCAGCTATTTCATGCCGGCCGGGTTGTTCCAGTTCCTGCTCGCCAGCTCCGGCGCCATCGCGTTGCTGGTGTACCTGGCGATCGCCGTGTCGCAGTTGCGCATGCGCCGCAAGCTGGTCCGGCAAGGCGTCGAGCTGGGCTTTCGCATGTGGTTGTTCCCGTGGCTCACCTGGGCGGTGATCTTGTTCATCTGCGCAGCCCTGGCGGTGATGATGGTCACGCCCGAGCACCGCAGCGAGGTGAGCACCACCCTTGGCCTGGCCTTGGTCATTTCCTTTGTCGGCCTGGTGACCTCGCGGCAATCGCCGCAGCCTGGAGAAGCGGTTTCCCTTGGCTAGCATCAAGACCCTGTGGGAGCGAGCTTGCTCGCGATAGCGGTGTATCCATCAGCATCGATTTAGCTGACCCACCGCCATCGTCGGATCGCCGCCCGGAGCAAGCTCGCTCCCACAGGGACCTGCGTCTCATCCCCTCGTTTTTCACCGTCCCCCGAAAATCCCTCATTCCCCTCTGGCACTTACCCTTGGCTGCGTTGTCAGTAGTTGGCGCCCGTACGGGTGGAGTTCGCCACAGATGGCGACAATGTCAGCAGGATGACGCTCTTTTTTTGACGCCTTCGGGCGAATGACTCGCATGGATTGCACCGGGACCGTTATTTCTTTTGCGGGTTGACACTCTATGGGTTTGCTCCTTGATCCACGGCACGACATCGACGCCGCATTGTTGAGTTATCGCCGGGTGTTCTGGTCCCTGGCGTTGTTCAGTGGCGTGATCAACCTGCTGGTGCTGGTGCCGTCGCTCTACATGATGCAGGTCTACGACCGGGTGCTCACCAGTCGCAACGAAACCACCTTGTTCATGCTGACCTTGATCGCACTCGGGCTGTTCATGTTCAGTGCATTGATCGAGTGGGTGCGCGGCGAGGTGATGATTCGCATGAGCGCCGGGCTGGACGACGCCTTGGGCGAGCGGATCTTCGACGCGGCGTTTGCCCGCAGCCTGCGCGAGCACAACGCCAACCCAGCGCAAGTGCTCACCGACCTGGCCACCTTGCGGCAGCTGATCACCGGCCAGGGCCTGATTGCCTTGCTCGATGCGCCGTGGTTGCCGATCTTCCTGCTGGTGGCGTTCATCTTCCACCCCTGGTTCGGGGTGCTGACCCTGGTGCTCGCCTTGACGCTGATCGGCCTGGCGCTGTGGGGCGAACTGGCGACCCGAGGGCGCCTGGGGGAGGCCAACCGGCTGGGCGTGCAGTCGTCGATCTACGTCAACAGCACGCTGCAGAACGCCGAAGTCATCCAGGCCCTGGGCATGCTCGGGCCGCTGCGCCAGCGTTGGAGCCTGCTGCAACAACGCATCATCGCGGCACAGGCCCACGCCAGCGATCGCGGGGCGCGCATCACCTCGGCGACGCGTTTCGTGCGGATTTCCGGGCAATCCCTGGCCTTGGGATTGGGCGCGCTCCTGGTGCTCGAAGGACAATTATCGGCGGGCATGATGATCGCCATGTCGCTGCTGTTGGGGCGGGCCCTGGCGCCGGTGGAAATCGCCATCGGCTCGTGGAAGCAATTCAACAGCGGTCGCCAGAGCTACCAGCGCCTGAGCCAACTGCTGGCGCAACACCCCCGCGATCGCTTGCGCATGCCGCTGCCGCCGCCGACCGGCGCGCTGCGCCTGGAGCAGGTGTATGTGGGGCCGCCCGGGGCTTCGCAGCCGATCTTGCGGGGCATCAATTTCAGCCTGGGCAAGGGCGAAGTGCTCGCGGTGGTCGGCCCCAGTGCCAGCGGCAAGTCGACCTTGGCTCGCGCATTGGTGGGCGTGTGGCCGGCCATCGGTGGATCGGTGCGCCTGGACGATGCCGAGATCAGCCAGTGGTCCCATGACGCGCTGGGCCCATACCTCGGCTATCTGCCCCAGGACATCGAGCTGTTCGATGGCAGCGTCGCCGACAACATCGCGCGTTTCGGCGAGCAGGACGCCGACAAGATCATCGCCGCCAGCCGCCACGCGGGCATCCACGAAATGATCCTGCGATTCCCCAAGGGGTACGACACGCCGCTGGGCCCTGGCGGGCTTGGCTTGTCCGGCGGCCAGAAGCAACGCCTGGGCCTGGCCCGCGCGCTGTATGGCAGCCCGTCGCTGATCGTGCTCGACGAGCCCAATTCCAATCTGGATGAAGCCGGCGAACTGGCGCTGGTGCAGGCCATCGGCGTGCTCAAGGCCGCCGGCAGCACCGTGGTGTTGATCACCCATCGGCCCAACGTGCTGGCGGTGGTCGATCATATCCTGGTGTTGAAGGACGGCACTCAACAAGCGTTCGGCCCTCGGGACCGGGTGCTCAAGGCACTGATGCCGGGACCGAGGCCGGCGGCTGTGCGGGAGGCAAGCAAGGATGCGTGATTTGAAATCGGCCGCACCGGCCCACGGTGAGCATGGCCTGAGTGTAGTGAGCAGCAACACCTTGCCCAGTGCCAGCACTGATGCGGGCGGGGCGGCGCGCTACGGCGTGGTCTTCCTCGCCCTGGCCCTTGGCGGCTTTCTGCTTTGGGCGTGCCTGGCACCGCTCGACCAGGGCGTGGTGGGCAGCGGCACCGTGGTGGTGGCGGGTGAACGCAAGGCCGTGCAGTCGCTGGTTGGCGGGGTCGTGGAAAGACTGCTAGTCAGTGACGGTGACCGCGTCAGCCAGGGGCAATTGTTGGTACAGCTCAACACGGTGCAGGCGCAATCGCAGCTGGACGTGACCCTCGGCAAGCTGCTCAACGATCGCAGCATCGAGGCGCGGTTGATGGCCGAGCGTTTGGGCGCCGATGAAATCCAGTGGCCGCAGCAATTGCTGGAGCGCGCCGACGAGCCCCGCGTCAAGGCAGCCATGGCCCTCCAGAGCCAACTGTTCCTGACCCGTCGCGCCGAGCTCGGCAGTCGCTTGCAGATCATCGAGCATGAAATCGGCGCCTTGCAGCAGCAGTTGCAGGGCTATGAAGGCGTCAAGCGCAACTACGATGCGCAGATGCGGTTCCAGCAGCAGGAACTCGTCGGCCTGCGTGACCTGGCCCGGGAAGGCTACGTGCCGCGCAACAAGCTCTTCGAGGCCGAGCGCAACGCGGCGCAACTGGCCGGGCAGATTGCCTCTGGTATCGGTGATGTCGGCCGCACGCGCCAGGCCATCAATGAAAGTCGGCTCAAGGCGTTGCAGGCGCAGCAGGAATTCCGTCGCGACGCTGAAACCCAGCTTAGCGAGGTGTCGGCCGAGGCCGCGGGGTATGCCGATCAGATCCGGGCCTTGCAATTCGAAGTCGACAACGGCGCGATCCGCGCGCCCGTGGCGGGGCAGGTCATGGACTTGGCCATCCACACGGTGGGCGGCGTTGCCCAGGCCGGACAGACGTTGATGCAGGTGGTGCCATTGGATGCGCCGATGGCGATCACCGCGCGTTTCGAGCCGCTGATGGCCAACAAACTGCGTCCCGGTTTGCCGGTGCATGTGCATTTCACCGCGCTGCAACGGGTGGACACGCCGACCGTGACCGGCACGGTCACCACCGTGTCGGCGGACCAATTGATCGACCAGCAGACGCACCAGCCGTACTTCTCCGCCAAGGTCGAGATTCCCGCCGAGACCGTCGTCTCGCTGCAGGACGCCGGGCTGCTGGTGCGCCCGGGGATGCTCGCCGACGTCACCGTGGTGACGGGTGAACGGACCTTGATGAATTACCTGATGAAACCGTTGCGCGAACGCTTGCTGGCTGCCTTCAAAGAGGAATGAGCATGACCGACCGTTGCCGTTACGGCGTCCGTGTGCTGTTGAGCTTGTGCACCAGTTGGGCGGTGATCGGCCCGGCCTGGGCGGCCGAGGGTGGGCTGAGCCTGACGGCCGCCTATGACGCTTCACGCCTCAACGACCCAACCTTGCAGACCGCGACCCATGCCTTCGACGCGTCGCGCCAGGAAGAGGCGATTGGTCGGGGTGGGCTTTATCCGCAGGTGTCGTTGTCGTCGCGCTATGGGTATGGCGGGCGTACCGATGGCGGTGACGACCGCAGCTATGTCAACAGCAACGACTACCAGGCGAACAGCGTGACGTTGGCGGCGCAACAACCGCTCTATGACAAGGGGCGCTGGGCGGCCTATCAAGAAGGCAAGGCCCGGGGCGCGCTGGGCAGCCAGCAGTTCGACGTGGCCGGCCAGGCCTTGTTCGATCGGGTCGCCAAGGGCTATTTCGATGTCGCCCGAGCCGAGAACGAACTCAAGCTGATCGCCCAGCAAAAAGCCGCGATCCGTGGCTTGGTCCTCCAGAGCAAAAAACTCTATGAGGGCGGCCAAGGGGCGATCACCGACATCGACGAAGCCCAGGCCCGGCTCGATCTGGTGGAGGCCCAGGAAACCGAAGCCCAGGCCCGTCGCGTGGCGGCGTTGCGGGCGCTGTCCGGGCGGGCGAGCGTGCCCATCGACGACATCCAGCCGATGCGCGAAGAGTTGCCCGCCGGCACGCCTATCCCGCCGGAGCAGGATTTGCCGTACTGGACGGCGATCGCCCGCGAAGCCAGTCCTGAGTTGGCGGCACGGTTGGCGGCTGTGAAAGTCGCCGAGGCCCAGGCCGACAGCCAGCGCGCCGGGCACTATCCGACGTTGTCACTGACCACGCAGTTGACCCGGCGGGAAACCCGCCAGTACCAGGAACTCGATCCACGCCAGGACTCGTATTACGTTGGGGTGCAGTTGGACATTCCGCTGTATCGCGGCGGCGCGGTGCGCGCTTCGGTGGCCAAGGCCGAGGCACAACTGGCCGGCGCCCAGTCCGACTATGATGTACAGCGTCAGCAACTGGCCGAGTCCATCGAGACCGATTACCTGGGCGTGGTGGCGGGGTTCGCCAAGAGCAAGGCCATGCAACGGGCGGTGGAATCCAACCAGCGGGCGCTGACCTCTACCGAAAAGGGTTTCCAGGGCGGCGTGCGTTCGACCGTCGACATCCTCGATGCCCAGCAACGACTCTTCCAGGCCCGCCGGGACTTGCTCAGCACCAAGCTGGACATGCTGCAAAGTTATGTGAGCCTGCACACCCACACCGGCCAGATGAACCGCGCGGTGCTGGAACAGGTGCAAAGCCTGTTCTGAAATCCTGGCCGATGGTGCAATGCTCTTGTGGCGAGGGAGCTTGCTCCCGCTGGGCTCTGTAGGAGCTGGCGAAGCCTGCGATCTTTTGATCTTTGATCTTTGATCTTTCGCTTGAGATCCGACGGCCCTTGGAAAGATCGCAGCCTCGCTTCGCTCGGCAGCTCCTACAGGCCCAGCGGGAGCAAGCTCCCGCGCCACAACAGCATCGGGGTATCAATTACCAGTGGTAGAAACAGGTTGTTGTGGCGAGGGGATTTAGCGAAGCGTCGCACCAGCCCCCAAGCCAAGCACTGCGGTGTGTCAGGTTAGTTCCGACTGGCCTTTTTTGGGGCTGCTGCGCAGCCCAGCGGGGATGAATCCCCTCGCCACGGGGATTGCGGGCGGCATGACCTACCGTGGCGAGGGAGCTTGCTCCCGCGCCACAACAGCATCGGGGTATCAATTACCGGCGGTAGAAACAGGTTGTTGTGGCGAGGGGATTTAGCGAAGCGTCGTACCGCCCCCAAGCCAAGCACGGCGGTGTGTCAGGTTAGTTCCGACTGGCCTTTTTTGGGTCTGCTACGCAGCCCAGCGGGGATGAATCCCCTCGCCACGGGGATTGCGGGCGGCATGACCTACCGTGGCGAGGGAGCTTGCTCCCGCTGGGCTGCGAAGCAGCCCCAAAAGCTCACTCAGGCAGTGAAGTCGCTGGCATGCAGCTCCTTGACGCCCACCAGGGCGAGTTCGAACTCGGCGGTGGCGTCGGCGTTGGTACTGCCGTAGAGGATGCCGTCGACAAACCGCAACTGGCCGGTGGCGTTGGTGGTGTCGAAGGCGTTGCTGCCGATGAAGGTGAACGCATCGTGGGTGGCGGTCAGCGGGTTGGCGTCCAGGCCGGTGAGGTCCAGCTTGTCCAACTCGGTGGTCTTGAACCCGTTGATCACGTCCCGTGCCGCACCGACGCCCATGTCCGACAGCGCGCCAAACGCATACGTATCGGCGCCCGTGCCCCCCGTGAGGTTGTCGGTGCCCGCACCGCCGATCAAGCGGTCATCGCCCGAGCCGCCCACCAAGGTGTCGTTGCCCGCGCCACCGTCGAGGATGTTCCCGGCGCTGTTGCCCGACAGGGTGTCGGCGTAGGCACTGCCGGTCAGGTTCTCGATGAACTTCAAGGTGTCCAGCCCCGAACCCACCGTGTTTTGCTGCGCGGAGGTCGATAGATTCACGGTCACCCCGGCCAGGGCCCGTTCGAACGACACCGTGTCGTTGCCATCGCGTCCGTCGAGGATGTTATTGCCGGCACCCGCGAACAGCGTGTTGTCCAGCGCGTTACCGGTCCCGTTGGCGGCACCGGCGCTGTCGATGTACAGGTTCTCGACGTTGTTGCCCAAGGTGTAGGCCGCCAGGCTGCTGTGGACGCTGTCCTTGCCGCCGGACACCGGATTGCTGCTGGTCTCGATCACCGTGTCGCTGGCGTTGTCGACGTAGTACGTGTCGTTGCCGTCGCCGCCGCTCATGCTGTCGGCCCCCGCAGCGCCATCGAGCACGTTGTTGGCAACGTTGCCGGTGATGAAGTTGCGCCGCTCGTTGCCGGTTCCGTCGATGTCCGACACCCCAGTCAGCACCAGGTTTTCCAAGTTGGCGCCAAGGGTCCAACTCACCGACGCCTGCACCGTATCGATCTGCGAGGTCGAAGTGTTGGTTTCCACCACGCTGTCGAACGCGTTGTCGACGATGTAGATGTCGTTGCCATCGCCACCGGTCAAGGTGTCGGCGCCCAGGTCGCCGTCCAGCGTGTCGTTGCCGGCGCTGCCCACCAGCGTATCGTCCTGGTCGGTACCGAAGATTTTCCCGCCTTCGTTCTGCGCGCCGTCGAAGATGTCCTGCACGCTGTTGTTGTCGTTGGGGTTGCCCTGGAAACCGAGGTCATCGGCGATGTAGTCCGCCAGGCGCTGGCCGACGATTTCCGCCGACTCCTCGTGCAAGTGCCAGACGTCATCGGGATACACCAGCGGGTCGACTTCGTAGCGCAAGGGCAGGTCGGTATAGTCCACGGCCAACTTGACGTCGGCGCGCTCGGCGGCGATGGCTTCCTGGGTGGCGCGGACATAGCCGACACCGTCGACGATGGCGGCGATCTTGTCTTCGGCATAACCACGGGCACGTGCCGCGTCCTGCTCGTAGTGACCGGTCTCCATCATGTACACGGTGAAATTGCCGAACTGGGCGTGCAGGTAATCGAAGACCTTCAGCGTCGCCGCCTTATAGGCCGCCGCGGCCGCTCCCTTGTCCGTGGCCCGGGCGATTTCCTGGGCGGCTTCTTCGCCCTGGCCCCAGATGATGCCCATGGTCACGTTGTCGATGGCCTTCAGTTCGGTGAGCTGGTCGCGCAGCAACGTCACGGCCCGCAACAATGCCGGCCCGGGTTGATTGGTGTCGGTCAGCCACCAGCACAGTTTCAGCTCCTCTGCACCCAAGGTCGACAAGCCGTTGACCGTGCTGCCACCCACCGCGATATCGATCCCGTTGCCGTCGGCATCGGTGAACTGGCTGCGCACGTCATAGGTGGTGTACTTGTCCAAGTCGTTGACCAGCATCGAGGTGCCGGATTGATCGTCGTCTTCGGTCATGCGCAGCAGGCGTGCGTTGGATTGGCCGAGTGTTGGCAGGTAGAGAATGTCCTGCTGGGCGCGTTCGCCGAAGACGAAATCACTGGCGGTAAGGGTGTTGAGGTAGTTGCCGTTCAGCGCGATCTCGAAACGGTTGCCATCGGCGTCGGCCTCGCTCGATTTCACGTAGGTCTTGTCGCCGGCGGCGTTCAGGGTCATGTAGAGCGTGCCGTTGCTGCCATCGCCGAGGCCGGTGAAGCCCAGCGCGGACACGTCGATCTTGTCCACGCCGACGGTGAAGTCGTAGATCGTGTCCGTGGCCGTGACGCCTCCGGTGTCGTAGTCGCGGTAGCTGTCGGACAGGTTGCTGTAGCGGAACGTGTCGGCGCCGTCGCCACCATACAACGAGTCGCGTCCGGCGCCGCCGTCGACGATGTCCGCCCCCGTGCCGGCCTTGATGGTGTCGCTGCCGCCCAGGCCGAGGATCAGGTCGGCGCCGGCCGTGCCGTTGAGGGTTTCGGCATTGGCGGTGCCGGTGATGGTGTTGGCGGGGGAGTCGGCCACTGTCAGGGCAAAACTGTCACTCACCGATGCACCCGAAGGATCGGTGGCCTTGACCAGCACGTCGTAGTCGCCGGCGGCGGTGTTGGTTGGCGTACCGCTGAAGGTCAGGTTGGTGGCGTTGAATGTCAGCCACGAGGGCAGGGCGCTGCCGTTGGCGAGGGTCGCGGTGTAGGTCAGCACATCCTGGTTGGCGTCGCTGAAGCTGTTGCTCGCCACGGTGTATTTGAACGGCGTGCTTTCGCTGGCGTTCTGGTCCAGCAGCGGGATGACCACCACCGGTGCCACGTTGGTCGGGGTGTTCTGGTCGGCGAAGACGAAGTGATTGGCCGTCAGGCTGCTGACGAAGTTGCCCGCCATCGAGATTTCGAAGCGGTTGCCGTTGGCATCGACCGTGAGGTCCTTGAGGTAGGTGCGGTTGGTCGACGAACTGTACGTGACCTGCAGGGTGCCGTTGAGTCCATTGCCCAGGCCCGTATAGCCAAGCGCGGCGACATCGATCTTGTCGGCGGCCACGTCGAAATCGAGGATCTGGTCGCTGGCGCTGGTGGAACCGGTGCGATAGCTGTCGAGCTTGGAGGTGTAGCGGAACACGTCGGCGCCCGCGCCGCCGGTGAGTTTGTCGACGCCAGTGCCGCCCACCAGGATGTCGTTGCCGGCGGCGCCGTTGAGCGTGTCGTTGCCGGCGCCGCCAAAGATCTGCTCGTTGGCGACAGTGCCGGTCAGCGTGTCGTTGTTCGGCGTGCCGTTGATCACCACGGAGGTGGGCACGTCCTGCACGGCGAGGGTAAAGCTGTCGCTGACCGTCGCGTTGCTGCCATCGGTCGCGGTGACCTGGATCGAGTAGGTGCCCGACGCAGTGTCCGGTGGGGTGCCGCTGAACGTGCGCGTGGCGGCGTTGAACGTCAGCCAGCTGGGCAGGGCGCTGCCATCGGCCAGCTTGGCGGTGTAGCTGAGGCTGTCGTTATCCGGGTCGGTGAAGGCGGTGGCCGGCACCACGTAGCTGAAGGGGGTCTTCTCGGTGGCGTTCTGGTCCAGCAACGGCGTCGCCACCACCGGGGCCTGGTTGACCGGTGAAGACGTGGCGAAGACGAAGTTGGCGTTGGTCAGTTTGTCGAGGTAGTTGCCGTCCAGCGCCACCTCGAAGCGATTGCCATTGGCATCCGCCTCCAGCGACTTGATGTAGGTCTTGGTGCCGGCGCTGTTGAGCACCAGGTAGACGGTGTTGTTCTTGCCATCGCCCAGGCCGGTGAAGCCCATGGCGGAAAGGTCGATCTTGTCGGCGGCGATGTCGAAGTCGGTGATCAGGTCGCCCAGGTTGGCGCCGCCGGTGTTGTAGTTGCGGTAGCTGTCCAGCCGGTTGGAGAACACGAAGGTGTCCGCCCCGGCGCCGCCCGTGAGGGTGTCCATGCCGGCGCCACCGTCGAGCTTGTCGTCGCCCGCGCCACCGCTGAGGCTGTCATTGCCGGCCAGGCCGAGCAGGGTGTCGGCCGCATCGCTGCCCAGCAACGAATCGCTGCCGGCGGTGCCGGTGATGACCCGGTTGAAGATGAAGTTGCTGGCCGTCAGAGTGCTTGCCAGGTTGCCCGACAGAATCAGCTCGAAGCGATTACCGCTGGCATCGGCGTCGAAGTCCTTGATGTAGGTGCGGTCGTTGCTGGCGCTGTAGCTGATTTGCAGAGTGCCGCCACGGCCATTGCCCAGGCCGGTGAAGCCGAGGCCGGCGAGGTCGATCTTGTCCTGGGTCACGTCGAAGTCGGTGATGGTGTCGTCGAAACTGGTCGTGGCGTTGCGGTAACTGTCGGACTGGCTGGCGAAGCGGAACGTATCGGCACCGGTTCCGCCGGTCAGTTTGTCGACACCCGCGCCGCCCACCAGAATATCGGCCCCGGCTGCGGCATTGATGGTGTCGTTGCCGGCCGCGCCGTAGAAGATTTCGCTGGCGCTGGTGCCGGTGAGAATGTCGTTGCCCGCCGTGCCTTGCACGGTGGTCATCGGTACCGTGGCGCTGACGTAGCTGCCGTCACCGTAGACCAGCGTCGCGCCCTTGCTGGTGTGGCTGATGGTGTTGGCGATGATCGCATTGCGATCGGTGCCGTCTTCGTTGCGCTCGGCGACGCCGTAGGTGGACAGGTTGCTGCCGCTGATCACGTTGCCCTGGATCAGGTTGTCGCTGCCGTTGAAGTATTTGCCGGACACGCCGAGGGTATCGTCGTAGGACTGGATGATGATCTCCGGCACCGCGCTGCCCAGGGCGTTGTTGTTGAGCGTGTTGTCGATGATGTCGACGTGGTTGCTGCCGTAGATGCGGATGCCGGCGCTGGTGTTGTCGTGGATGTCGACGCCGGTGACGGTGACTTCGCTGGAGAGCTTGACCAGCACCCCTTCGGCGCCGTTGCCGTACACCTCGCCGCCGGTGATGGTGATGTTGCTGGGCGAGGGGATGTCTTCGCTGCCGCGCTGCACCACGATGCCGTTGCCGCCGTTGTTGTAGGCGACGTTGTTGGTGAGGGTGAAATCGTGGGTGCTGGTGACGACGTTGAAACCGTGGCGGTCGTTGTCGTAGGCGACGTTGTTTTCGAAGGTGCTGTCGCTGAGGAAGTCGGCGACGAAGCCATCGAGGCCGTTGCCGTGGGAGACGCTGTTCTTGATGACCATGTTGACGGTCTGCTCGTGGGGGTCGAAACCGTAACCGGAGCAGTCCTTGATCTCGACGCTGTCGAGGGTGACGTTGGAGTCGTAGCCTTCTTCGCCGGGGATGTAGCCGTTGAACCAGCCATCCACCTTGCCGGTGGTGGCGTCGCGGTTGCCGTCGATGGTGAGGTTGCTGACACCGAAATCGTGGGTTTCCTCGCCATAGGCCGAACGGATGATGCCGGTGATCTTGGTGTCTGAACCATCGGCCAGCTTGACCGTGGTGTCGCCCATGCCGTCGCCGTACAGGTAGACGTTGCTCTTGAGCATCAAGCAGCCATCGGACGGTTCCTCGCCCCCCGAAACGATGTAGGTGCCGGTGGGCATGTAGACCTGCCCACCGCCTGCGGCTGCCGCCGCATCGATCGCACTTTGAATGGCCGCCGTGTCGTCAGTAACGCCATCTCCTTTGGCGCCAAAATCTTGTACGTTGAAAATCATGGACTTATCTCCGTATCAGGCTAAAAACCTCGTTGGATGCCAATATTCCATCGGCGACCACGGTGTTATGACCCAACGGAGTGAAAAAGTTGTGACCGCGTATCGGGGAAGTGTCAAAAAACTGATAAACGGTTATGCGGAATTTCAGATGTGTAACATTTCCTTGACGCTTTCCTGGGCAAACATGGAAACCTTGTGGGAGCGAGCTTGCTTGCGATAGCGCTGTATCGGGCACTTTGATGTAACTGATCCGACGCTATCGCGAGCAAGCTCGCTCCCACAGGGTTGCGGTGGTTCTCACAGGGTTGCGGTGGTTCTCACAGGGTTGCGGTGGTTCTCACAGAGCTGTGGTGGTTTCTCACAGGGCGGACCCGCGGTCTGGCTTTTCCTTGATTGGCATCAACCCCACCACAACGCCTGCGCGATACCCTCGAATCAACCATTCGCCCCGCCGAAGAAGGGCTGCCATGACTTATCCGCTGTTTCTCACCCTGCACCTGTTCGCCGCGCTGATCTTCATCGGCACGGTGTTTTTCGAGGTGTTGTTCCTGGAAAACATCCGCAAGCAGTTGCCCAACAAAGTGATGGTGCTGCTGGAACAGGGCATCAGCCGGCGTGCCCGGCAGTTGATGCCATGGGTGTTGCTGGTGTTGTTTGGCGCGGGCATCGCCATGGTCTGGCTGCGTTATCGGCCGGTGCTGGCGGCGCCGCTGCAATCGTCGTTCGGCGTGTTGCTGGAGCTCAAGATCCTGCTCGCCGCCAGCGTATTGGGGCATTTTCTCTGGGCCATGTGGCTGTTTCGAAGCGGGCGCATGAACGCGCGCTACGTCCAGTTCATTCATACCAGCGTGTTCTTGCACATGGTCGCGATCGTGTTGTTGGCCAAGGGCATGTTCTACCTGAGCTGGTAGTGGCTGCGGGACGCTTGATACAGGTCAAGGCGCCCACACGGGATAAGCCCGACACTGTTGCCGTGCGAGCCACTCGGAGATTGTCATGTTCGACCTGTTCCATTCCCCCGGTGACCGTCCCTTGGGGCGCGCCCCTGCGGTGGCGGACTTCGATTGTCCGGTCGGTACACGCAAATTCCACGGTGGCATCGGCTCGCTCGACTTGCTCAGGGGCTTGCGCGCCAGCCGGCAGAAACGGCGTCCGCTGTCGCTGACGGTGCACCTGCCGTCACGCTTGAGGCTGGCCTCCTGCTCACCCCTGGCCAGCGTGTGCCAGTGCGGTGAAATCGACGGCTACCTGCAACGCCTGACCTACGAACTGGGCTTGGTCGCCTGCCACCTCGGCACTGGGCGACGGGTCGAGCAGTTTTGCCTGACCGGCGGAACCCCGGTGATTACCCATCTGCAACGGTTGATGAACGACCTGCGCAAACGCTTCGATTTCTGCGAAAGCGGCGACCACAGCATCGAAGTCGACCTGCACCATACCGACTGGTCGACCATGGGCCTGATCCGCGACCAAGGCTTCACGCATGTCAGCATCGGCGTGCCCGACATCGGCGTCGACAGCGAGCTCTCGGTCGATTGCTACCAGAACCCGGCGCCGATCCATTCGCTGATCGATGCGGCGCGGACCTTTGGTTTTCGCTCCATCAACATTGACCTCGGCTACGGCCACGCTTGGCAGACGCCCCAGAGTTTCGCCCAGAAACTGGCGACCTTGATCGAGCTGGAGCCGGATCGCCTGCACGTTTTCGATTATGCCCGCGCGCCTTATCGCTATCGTTCGAAGAACGCCGGAGGCGCCGGGGCCTTTTGCAGCGAGGCCGACAAAGACGCCATGCGTCGCGCTTGCTGCGAACAGCTGGTCGCGGCGGGTTATCACTACATCGGCCTGGGTCAGTTTGTCCGGGCTGACGATGACCTGGCCGTGGCCCAGGAGCACGGCCGACTGCATCGCAACTGCCAGGGATTTACCCGGCATGGTTGCTGTGACCACGTCGGCCTCGGCTTGGCGGCCATCACCCAGATCGAACAGCTTTATGTGCAGAACACCGATGACCTGCTGCGGTACTGCCAGCAGCTCGACGCCGGGCAACTGCCGGTGTGTCGTGGCTGGCGCTGCGAAGCGCAGGACCAGATCCGGGCGACCGTCACCGAACAGTTGTCCTGCGACCTGGAGCTGGATATTCCCGCCGTCGAGTCGCGTTTCGGCCTGGTGTTTCGCGACTATTTCGCGGTCATCTGGCCACAGTTGGAGCAGTTGCACACTCAGGGATTGATCGAGCTGTCGAGCCGTTTCATCGGCATCCTGCCTGCCGGGCGCCTGAGCGTGGACGCGATCTGCAACCTGTTCGATCCCGCACCGGAAAACGCTGGCCAAAACTCTTTTGAGAAGTTGAACCCTTCATGAACGCTGCCTCCGGTTTCAATCGCGCCCTGGTCGAAAAATACGATCGTCCGGGGCCGCGCTACACGTCGTATCCCACCGCGCCGCAGTTCCACCCGGCGTTCGCCATGGACGAATATCGCCAGGCCGCCCAGCGCAGCAACCAGGCCCTGGTGCCCAAGCCGCTGTCGGTGTACATCCATATCCCGTTCTGCCAGAGCCTTTGTTATTACTGCGCCTGCAACAAGATCATCACCCGCAAGACCCACCGCGCCGCCGAATACCTGACCTACCTCAAGCGCGAAATTGCCTTGCAGGCCACCTTGTTCGAGCGCTCGCGCAAGTTGACCCAATTGCACTTGGGCGGCGGCACGCCCACCTACCTGACCCACGAGCAACTGGCCGACCTGATGGACTGCCTGCACCAGTCGTTCGACATGGACGACAGCGACGCCCACGAGTTTTCCATCGAAGTCGACCCGCGCACGATCGATGCCGAGCAGGTCCAGGGCTTGCGTCAGTTGGGGTTCAATCGCCTGAGTTTCGGCATCCAGGATTTCGACGCCCAAGTGCAGGCGGCCGTGAACCGGATACAAAGCGAAGCGCAAGTCGCCGAGCTGGTGGCGGCCGCGCGGCGGGCGCGGTTCAAGTCGGTCAGCGTCGACCTGATCTATGGCCTGCCGTTGCAGACCATCGCCAGTTTCGACGTCACCCTGGACAAGATCATCGCCCTGCGTCCCGACCGGATCGCGGCGTACAGCTACGCGCACCTGCCGCAGCGGGTGAGGGCGCAACGGATGATCCGACCCGAGGACATGCCGCCACCCGAGCGCAAGCTGGAGTTGCTGGAACTGACCATCAATCGCCTGACCGAGGCCGGCTACGTGTACATCGGCATGGACCACTTCGCGCTGCCGGACGACGAACTGGTGCGCGCCCGTGCCGAAGGTACGCTGCAACGCAATTTCCAGGGGTATTCGACCCACGCCGATTGCGATTTGATTGGCCTGGGCGTGTCCTCGATCGGCAAGGTCGGCGACAGCTACAACCAGAACGTGAAGGAGCTTTCGCAGTATTACGCGCGCCTGGACGAAGGCATGTTGCCGGTCCAGCGCGGTTATCGCCTGAGCGATGACGACCGCTTGCGCCGCGAGGTGATCAGCGAACTGATGTGCCACGGGCGGATTGATTTTGGCCGGATCGAGGCCGGTCACGGCATCCGTTTTGCCGACTATTTCGGCGAGGCGCTGGATCGGCTCCAAGAACTGGTAGGGGATGGGCTGCTGGACATTCGCGCCGACTCGCTGGTATTGCTGCCCCAAGGGCAACTGATGATGCGCAACGTAGCCATGGCCTTCGACGCGTACCTGGCGGGGGAGCAGACGGTGCAGTATTCGCGTACGGTTTGATGCCCTGTGACGGGTTCGCTTTGGTGACGAGGGACCATGCTCGCTAAGGTGCGCTGTAGGAGCTGCCGAGCGAAGCGAGGCTGCGATCTTTGATCTGGCATTACGCTGTAGGAGCTGTCGAGCAAAGCGAGGCTGCGATCTTTGGATCTGGCATTACGCTGTAGGAGCTGCCGAGCGAAGCGAGGCTGCGATCTTTCGGAGGACACTTGAATCTCAAGCGAAAGATCAAAAGATCGCAGCCTCGCTTCGCTCGGCAGCTCCTACAGCGCCTGGCGGGGGCAGGCTCCCTCGCCGCAGGGGTTCTGTTTCTCATTCGAACGGCTCAGCGCAGGGCCTTTCTCAGGAACGGCGCCGTGCGGCTCTCCTCGCACGCCGCCACCACCTGCGGCACACCGCTCACCACGACCTTCCCACCCTGCGTCCCGGCCCCCGGGCCGATGTCGATGACCCAATCACTTTGCGCCACCACCCGCATGTCGTGCTCCACCACGACCACCGTGTGGCCTTCGTCCACCAGGCGATTCAGTTGCACCAGCAAGCGGTCCACGTCCTGGGGATGCAGGCCATTGGTGGGCTCGTCCAGCACATACAGTGTCGCGCCCCGGGCCTTGCGTTGCAGTTCCGTCGCCAGCTTGATCCGCTGGGCCTCGCCGCCGGACAGCTCGGTGGCCGGTTGGCCGAGGCGCAGGTAGCCCAGGCCGATGTCCTGCAGCACCTGTAGCGAACGCCTGGCTGCCGCTTGTTCGGCGAAGACTTCCAGAGCCTGGTTCACCGTCAGTTGCAGCACTTGGGCGATGTCCAGGCCTTGCCAGCGCACCGCCAGGGTCTGCGGGTTGTAGCGGGCGCCGTGGCAGGTTGGGCAGGGTGCGTACACGCTGGGCATGAACAACAATTCCACGCTGACGAAGCCTTCGCCTTCGCAGGTTTCGCAACGGCCCTTGGCGACGTTGGAGGAAAACCGCCCGGCGTCGTAGCCCAAGGCCTGGGCCTGTTCGGTTGCGGCGAAGAGCTTGCGCACGTGATCGAACAGTCCGGTGTAGGTGGCGAGGTTAGAGCGCGGCGTGCGGCCGATGGGTTTCTGATCGACCTGGACCAGGCGCTTTATCCCTTCGAGCCCGGCGGTGACCTGGCCACCGCTGGTCTGCACCGGTTCGTCTTCCAGACTTTGTTCCTCGGCCTCGACGGTGGCGCTGGGCTGGCCCAGGTGCGCGCCAACCAGATCCAGCAAGGCCTGGCTGACCAGGCTCGACTTGCCCGAGCCGGAAATGCCGGTCACCGCCGTGAAGCATCCCAGGGGAAACGCCGCGCTGAGGTTATCGAGGTTGTTGCGGGTGATGCCTTCCAGGCGCAGCCAATCCTTGGTTTTGCGCGGGGTTCGTGCGGTGGCGTGTTCTTCGGCGAACAGGTAGGCGCGGGTCTTGGACTCGGCCACCTGCCCCAGGCCTTCGGGCGGACCGCTGTACAAAATCCTGCCGCCTTGCTCGCCCGCGTCGGGGCCGACGTCGATGAGCCAGTCGGCGCGGCGCATGGTGTCCAGGTCGTGCTCGACCACGAACACCGAATTGCCCGCCGCCTTCAGGCGTTGCAAGGCGCCGAAGAGGGCTTCGCTGTCGGCCGGGTGCAAACCGGCGGAGGGTTCGTCCAGCACGTAGATCACCCCGAACAATTGGGAGTTGAGCTGGGTCGCCAGGCGCAGCCGTTGCAGCTCGCCGGAGGACAGCGTCGGCGTGCTGCGTTCCAGGGCCAGGTAGCCGAGGCCGAGGTCGATCAGCGTGACGATGCGTTCGAGCAGTTCGGCGGCAATGCGCTGGGCGGCCAGGCGTTTTTCCAGGGACAGGTTGGGCGTGTGGCGCGCGTCGGGCCCGCCGGCGTGCGGGTTGTCGCCCCTGGCTGCGCGTTGCTCGCGGGCTTCGCGGGTCTGGCGGTGGGTGAGCACATCGCCGGGCTCTTCGGGCTGCTCCAGATACTCGGGCGCTGCGACGGCCTTGAGCACTTCGGCCAATTCCAGCAACGACAGGTTGGATAACTGGGCGATGTCCAGCCCGGCGAAGGTAACCGTCAGCGCCTCGCGCTTGAGGCGCTTGCCGTCGCAGACGGGGCAGGGGCTCGCGCGCATGTATTGGGCCACGCGCTTGCGCATCTGCGCGCTTTGCGAATGCATGAAGGTGTGCAACAGGTAGCGCCGGGCGCCGCTGAAGGTGCCCTGGTAGCTGGGTTCGAGTTCTCGCTTGAGGGCTTCGCGGGTCTGGGCCGGGGTGAGCCCGGCGTACACCGGGACGGTGGGGGTTTCTTCGGTGAAGAGGATCCAGTCGCGTTGTTTCTTCGGCAGGTCGCGCCAGGGAATATCGACGTCATAGCCGAGGGTTACCAGGATGTCCCGCAGGTTCTGCCCTTGCCACGCCATGGGCCAGGCGGCCACGGCGCGCTCGCGGATGGTCAGCGAAGGGTCGGGCACCATGGTGGCTTCGGTCACTTCATGGACCCGGCCCAAACCGTGGCACGCCGGGCAGGCGCCCTGGGGCGTGTTGGGCGAGAAATCCTCGGCATAGAGCATCGGCTGGTCGGCCGGGTAGCTGCCGGCGCGGGAGTAGAGCATGCGGATCAGGCTCGACAACGTGGTGACGCTGCCCACCGAGGACCGCGCGCTCGGCGTGCCGCGTTGTTGCTGCAACGCGACCGCGGGTGGCAGGCCCTCGATACTGTCCACGTCGGGCACGCCCACCTGGTCGATCAGCCGCCGGGCGTAAGGCGCGACCGACTCGAAATAACGACGCTGGGCTTCGGCATAAAGCGTGGAGAAGGCCAGCGAGGATTTGCCGGACCCCGACACGCCGGTGAACACCACCAGGGCATCGCGAGGGATGTCGACATCGACGTTCTTGAGATTGTGCTCGCGGGCACCGCGCACCCGGACGAAACCGGTGCCAGCGGCAGGAGCGGGGGCGGAGCGTGGGGGCATCAGAAGTTCCTTGTGGATGTAGGTGCATTACAGCGGTGGGGAGTGGACTGCATCACAGCGCTGACCATTATGCGACCGGGTTCGACCGCTTGCGTGCGAAAAGAATTCCCGCCGTCTGCGCCGAACCGCTTTCGTGGTGAGGGAGCTTGCTCCCGCTGGGCCCTGTAGGAGCTGCCGAGCGAAGCGAGGCTGCGATCTTTCCGAGGACACTTGAATCTCAAGCGGAAGATCAAAGATCAAAAGATCAAAAGATCGCAGGCTTCGCCAGCTCCTACAGGCCCAGCGGGAGAGCTCCTGTGGGTGAGGGAGCTTGCTCGCGCTGGGCTGCGCGGTAGGAGCTGCCGAGCGAAGCGAGGCTGCGATCTTTCCGAGGACACTTGAATCTCAAGCGGAAGATCAAAGATCAAAAGATCAAAAGATCGCAGGCTTCGCCAGCTCCTACGGGCCCAGCGGGAGAGCTCCTGTGGGTGAGGGAGCTTGCTCGCGCTGGGCTGCCCGGTAGGAGCTGCCGAGCGAAGCGAGGCTGCGATCTTTCCGAGGACATTGAATCTCAAGCGAAAGATAAAAGATCAAAAGATCAAAAGATCGCAGGCTTCGCCAGCTCCTACGGGCCCAGCGGGAGAGCTCCTGTGGGTGAGAGAGCTTGCTCCCGCTGGGCTGCGCGGTAGGAGCTGCCGAGCGAAGCGAGGCTGCGATCTTTCCGAGGACACTTGAATCTCAAGCGAAAGATAAAAAGATCGCAGGCTTCGCCAGCTCCTACGGGCCCAGCGGGAGAGCTCCTGTGGGTGAGGGAGCTTGCTCGCGCTGGGCTGCGCGGTAGGAGCTGCCGAGCGAAGCGAGGCTGCGATCTTTCCGAGGACACTTGAATCTCAAGCGGAAGATCAAAGATCAAAAGATCAAAAGATCGCAGGCTTCGCCAGCTCCTACAGGGCCCGGCGGGAGCAGGCTCCCTCGCCACGGGGATTGGGGTGGCTGGAAAAACGGGTTATCAACGCCGAGTTGATTTCAATCAAGGGCCGAGGGCAGGGGCGGGCCGCAGAATGGTCGCCAAGATCCTGCCTTCAAGCCCTGGCGCTCATGACCCGTCCCTTTGCGATGCTGCACCCATCCCGTTCCTGGTTTCCCGGGCTGTTCCTTCTGCTGCTGATGTTCGCCGGCATTGTCCAGGCCAAGGACTACGGTGAAATCGAGCAACAACGCATCCATCACGTCCTGGGGCAGGTCGATTCGACCTCCGAGCCCGAGGGGGCATTCAAGGTTCGCAAACTCTCCGCCGGCGGCAAGGTCCTGGGCTATGTGTTCCAAAGCCTGGATGTGGTGAGCATCCCGGCCTATTCAGGCAAGCCGATCAACGTCCAGGTGATCCTCGATCCCACGGGCGTGATCCTCGACGCCTACGTGCTGGAACACCACGAACCGATCCTGCTGATCGGCATTGCCGAAGAAAAGCTCCACGCCTTCAGCGCGCGCTACAGCGGCATCAAGGTCAACCAGCGCGTGGTGGTGGGGCATTCCAGCGATCCGAACGCGGTGACGGTCGATGCCATCGCCGGCGCCACCGTGACGGCCATGGTGGTCAACGAAGTCATCATGCGCGCCGCCCACGACGTCGCCGTGTCCCTGGGCCTGGTCAAGGCCGATGTCGGATTGGCCGTGGCACCGGCTCGCGTGCGGAGCGATTTCTACCAGCCCTCCGATTGGGCCACCTTGACGGGCAACGGCGCGGTGCGGCGCCTGCACCTGACCCGTGGCCAGGTGGACGCTTCGTTCAAGGGCACCGAGGCCGAACAGGTGGAAACCGCCAGCGGCGCTCAAGTCGACGACACCTTCATCGATCTCTACGTCACCCATCTCAACCCACCCACCATCGGCCGCAATCTGCTGGGCGAGACGCAGTACCGCACGCTGATGGCCGAGCTCAAGCCGGGCGAGCAGGCGATCGCGGTGATGGGCAGCGGCCGCTATTCGTTCAAGGGCTCGGGCTATGTGCGCGGGGGGATTTTCGACCGGGTGCAATTGCGCCAGTCCGGCGACACCATCAGCTTCCGCGACCTGGATTTCCAGCGCCTGAATGACGTCGCTGCCGCCGACATGCCGGACTTCGACGAGATGGCGATTTTCATCATTCGTTCCGTCCACCGTTTCGACCCGGGCGCGCCGTGGAGCCTGGAACTGCTGGTGCGCCGCCAGACCGGGCCGATCAGCGGCACGTTCAGCAGTTTCGAAATCGGCTACCAACTGCCCGAGCCCTATCTGGAGCGGCCGTTGCCGACGGCCGAGCAACTGGCGGCGGCCGCAGAAGCCAGCCGGCCGATGTGGCTGACCCTCTGGTACCAGAAAAGCGTCGAGATCGGCGTGCTCGGCGCCGCGTTGCTGGTGCTGACGGCGATCCTGTTTTTCCAGGACTCCCTGGCCCGGCGTCCCAGACTGCTGCATTGGGTGCGTCGCGGTTACCTGGTGTTCACCGTGGTGTTCCTCGGTGGCGTCGCGCTGGCGCAGTTGTCGGTGGTCAACGTGCTGACCTTTGTCCATGCGTTGTTCGAAGGTTTCCGCTGGGAACTGTTTCTGACCGATCCGCTGATCTTCATCCTCTGGGTGTTCACCGCCGCCAGCATCCTGCTCTGGGGGCGCGGGGTGTTCTGCGGCTGGCTGTGCCCGTTCGGCGCGTTGCAGGAATTGCTCAACGAGCTGGCGCGCAAGCTCAAGGTGCCGCAATACGAGCTGCCGTTCGCCGTTCATGAGCGCCTATGGGCAATCAAGTACATCATTTTGCTGGTGCTGTTCGGCGTCTCGCTGGAGTCGATGGCCACCGCCGAGCGACTGGCCGAAGTGGAACCGTTCAAGACCGCCATTACCCTCAAGTTCGACCGCCAGTGGTGGTTCGTCGCCTACGCGGCGGGGCTGCTGGTGATCAACCTGTTCACCCGCAAAGTCTACTGCCGCTACGTCTGCCCACTTGGCGCCGCGCTGGCGATGCCAACCCGGCTGCGCCTGTTCGACTGGCTCAAGCGCCGCAAGGAGTGCGGTAACCCGTGCCAACTGTGCGCCAAGGAATGCGAGATCCAGGCGATCCACCCCGACGGCCGGATCAACGCCAACGAATGCCATTACTGCCTCGACTGCCAGATGACCTGGCACAACGAAAACAAATGCCCGCCCTTGATCAACAAGCGCAAGAAACGTGGCAAGCCAACCTCGACCGACCCGCAACGGATCCCGGTGGTGCAGGTGGAGCCGACGCCTTGAACGGCGCGCAAGACCTGGCCCCGACCCTTTCATTCTTCACGGAGCACACACAGCATGAGCGATAAAAAAATCCCGACGCCTGACGCAGTGGAAGAACCCAGGGGCGTCAGCCGACGGACATTCCTCGGCACTGGCGCGGTCACTGGCGCAGTGTTGGCGGGCGCCACCGCACTGGGGGCCGGAACGTTCACCCGCGAGTCCTGGGCGGCAGCGGCCAAGGAGGCCAAGTCGAAGATCCACGTCGGCCCCGGCGAGCTCGACGAGTACTACGGTTTCTGGAGCGGCGGCCACCAAGGCGAGGTGAGGGTACTGGGCGTGCCGTCGATGCGCGAGCTGATGCGCATCCCGGTGTTCAACGTCGATTCGGCGACCGGCTGGGGCCTGACCAACGAGAGCAAGCACATCCTCGGTGACAGCGCCAAGTACCAGAACGGCGATTGCCATCACCCGCACATCTCCATGACCGACGGCAAGTACGACGGCAAATACCTGTTCATCAACGACAAGGCCAACTCGCGGGTCGCGCGCATTCGCCTCGACATCATGAAGTGCGACAAGATCCTCACCGTGCCCAACGTGCAAGCGATCCACGGCCTGCGCCTGCAAAAGGTGCCGTACACCAAGTACGTGTTCGCCAACGCCGAGTTCGTCATTCCGCACCCCAACGACGGTCACACCTTCGACCTGCAGGACAAGAACAGCTTCACGATGTTCAACGCCATCGATGCCGAGAAGATGGAGATGGCCTTCCAGGTCATCGTCGACGGCAACCTGGACAACTCGGACGCCGACTACACCGGCAAATACGCCGCCAGCACCTGCTACAACTCGGAGAAGGCCTACGACCTGGGCGGCATGATGCGCAACGAGCGCGACTGGGTCGTGGTGTTCAATATCCCGCGCATCGAGGCGGCGATCAAGGCCGGCAAGTTCATCAACCTGGACGGTTCCAAGGTGCCGGTGGTGGACGGTCGTAAAGTCGATGGCAAGGACAGCGAGTTCACCCGCTACATCCCCGTGCCGAAGAATCCCCACGGCCTCAACACCTCGCCCGACGGCAAATATTTCATCGCCAACGGCAAGCTTTCGCCGACCGTCTCGATGATCGCCATCGACCGCCTGGATGACTTGTTCAACGACCGCTACAAAGACCCGCGCGAAGTGATCGTCGCCGAGCCGGAACTGGGCCTGGGGCCGCTGCACACGACGTTCGACGGACGCGGCAATGCCTACACCACGCTGTTCATCGACAGCCAAGTGGTGAAGTGGAACATGGACGAGGCCATCCGCGCCTACAAGGGCGAGAAGGTCAATTACATCAAGCAGAAACTCGACGTGCAGTACCAGCCCGGGCACAACCATGCGTCCCTGACCGAAACCAGTGATGCCGACGGCAAGTGGCTGGTGGTGCTGTGCAAGTTCTCCAAGGACCGCTTCCTGCCCACCGGCCCGCTGCACCCTGAGAACGACCAACTGATCGACATCTCCGGCGACGAAATGAAACTGGTCCACGACGGCCCGGCCTTCGCCGAGCCCCACGACTGCATCCTCGCGCGGCGCGACCAGATCAAGACCCAGAAGATCTGGAACCGCAACGACCCGTTCTTCGCCGAGACCGTGGCCCGGGCGAAGAAGGACGGCATCAACCTCGAGACCGACAACAAGGTCATCCGCGACGGTAACAAGGTGCGGGTCTACATGACCTCCATGGCCCCGGCCTACGGCCTGACGGAGTTCACCGTCAAGCAGGGCAACGAGGTCACGGTGACGATCACCAACATCGACCAGATCGAGGACGTGTCCCACGGTTTTGTCATGACCAACCACGGCGCAAGCATGGAGATCAGCCCGCAGCAGACCTCTTCCATCACCTTCATGGCCGACAAGCCTGGCCTGCATTGGTACTACTGCAGCTGGTTCTGCCATGCGCTGCACATGGAAATGGTCGGGCGCATGCTGGTTGAAAAAGCCTGAGTCAGTCATCGAGGAGGCAGGTGCAATGACCGCGAACACGCCGCATTCAAACCTTCGTCTAGCGGTCATTGCCCTGATGTGCTGCCTGTTCTCGGGCGGCGCGTTCGCCACGCCTCGACCGATCACCGACCTGCCACTGCAGGCCGAGGGCGACCAGCAATGGCGCCTTCCGGCCGGTGAATACCGTGGCTCGTTCAGCATCGATCAAGCCATGACGCTCACGTGTGCGCCGGACGCGGTATTCCAGGGGCAGGGCGAGGGCAACGGCCTGGTGATCCGGGCGCCGAACGTCCAGGTCCACGGCTGTACGTTCCTGGATTGGGGCCATGACCTGACGGCCATGAACGCCGCCGTGTTCATCCAGCCTGCTGGGCAAGGCGCGGTGGTGCGAGCGAACCGCATGCAGGGCCAGGGCTTCGGCATCTGGGTCGATGGCACGCGGGATGTCAGCCTCATCGACAACCGTATCCAGGGCGACCCGGGCCTGCGTTCCCAAGACCGTGGCAACGGCATCCACCTGTACGCGGTGCGTGGCGCCCGGGTCATCGGCAACCAGATCCGCGACACCCGCGACGGCATCTACATCGACACCTCCAACGGCAACCTGCTGCAGGGCAACACCCTGGAGGATCTGCGCTACGGCGTGCATTACATGTTCGCCAACGACAACCAACTGCTGGGCAACATCACCCGGCGCACCCGCACCGGTTACGCGCTGATGCAAAGCCGTCAGCTGACGGTGATCGGCAACCGCTCCGAACAGGACCAGAACTACGGGATCCTGATGAACTACATCACCTATTCGACCTTGCGCGACAACTTCGTCAGCGATGTGCGCGACGGGTCCACCGGCGACACCATGATCACCGGCGCCGAAGGCAAGGCGCTGTTCATCTACAACTCGTTGTTCAACCGTATCGAAGGCAATCATTTCGAGCGCAGCGCCGTGGGCATCCACCTCACTGCCGGCTCGGAGGACAACCGCATCGCCGGCAATGCCTTCGTCCATAACCAGCGCCAGGTCAAATACGTCGCTACACGGCTGCAGGAATGGTCGGCGGAGGGGCGCGGCAATTACTGGAGCGATTACCTGGGCTGGGACCGCAACAGCGACGGCCTCGGTGATGTGGCCTATGAACCCAACGACAACGTTGACCGGCTGCTGTGGCTGTATCCCCAGGTTCGCTTGCTGATGAACAGCCCGGGCGTCGAGCTGTTGCGCTGGGTGCAGCGGGCGTTCCCGGTGATGAAGTCCCCCGGTGTGATGGACAGCCACCCGCTGATGCAAGCGCCCATCCAATCTCTTCAACGCAACGTTGCCCAGGAGGACGCGTCTTGAACGTCGTCGAAATCGAAGGCGTCAGCCAGCGTTATGGCGACGTCGCCGTGCTGCACGGGCTTGACTTGACCCTGGCCCAAGGCGAAGTGCTCGGCCTGTTCGGGCACAACGGCGCAGGCAAGACCACCACCATGAAATTGATTCTTGGGTTGTTGCAGCCAAGCTCGGGAGCGGTGCGGGTCTTCGGCCGCGAGCCCAGCGACCCGAATGTGCGGCGGATGCTTGGCTATCTGCCGGAGAACGTCATGTTCTATCCGCAGTTGAGCGGGCTGGAAACCTTGCAGCATTTCGCCCGGCTCAAGGGCGCGGCGCCTGAGCAGGTCGAGCGATTGCTTGAGGAGGTAGGGCTGGCGGGCGCGGCACGACGGCGGGTGCGCACCTATTCCAAAGGCATGCGCCAGCGCCTCGGGCTGGCCCAGGCCTTGCTCGGCCAGCCGCGCCTGCTGCTATTGGATGAGCCGACCGTGGGCCTGGACCCCATCGCCACCCAGGACCTTTATCAGTTGCTCGATCGCCTGCGCTGGCAGGGCACCAGCATCATTCTTTGCTCCCATGTCTTGCCGGGCGTGGAGGCGCACATCAACCGCGCCGCGATTCTCACCCGGGGCCGGCTGTTGGCCCTGGGCAGCCTGGCGCAATTGCGCGAGGACGCGGAGCTGCCGACGCTGATCCGCGCTTCGGGCCTGTCCCGGGCGGACTGGCTGCGCCAGCACTGGCGCAGCGAAGGGCACGTCACCCAGGGCTGGGGCGCCGAAGGCGTGCAGGTGTCCGCGCCGGACGGCAGCAAGTTGGTGTTGCTGCGCCAGTTGCTGGCCCAGGACGACCCGACGGATGTGGAGATCAAGCCTCCCTCGCTGGAAGATTTGTACCGCCACTACATGACCCGCGCGGCGACCGAGGAGGCCGGCCAATGAACCCGATCTGGAACATGGCCCGCAAGGAACTCAGCGACGGCCTGCGCAACCGCTGGCTGTTGGCGATCAGCTTGTTGTTCGCGGTGCTGGCGATCGGCATCGCCTGGCTCGGTGCGGCGGCGTCCGGCCAATTGGGCTTCACCTCGGTGCCGGCGACGGTGGCGAGCCTCGCCAGCCTGGCGACGTTCCTGATGCCGTTGATTGCCTTGCTGCTGGCCTACGACGCGATTGTCGGCGAGGACGAAAGCGGCACGTTGTTGCTGTTGCTGACGTATCCGCTGGGCCGCGGGCAGCTGTTGTTGGGCAAGTTTGTCGGCCATGGGCTGATCCTGGCCCTCGCGACCCTGATTGGCTTTGGCTGCGCGATGCTGGCCATTGCGGTGCTGGTGGATGACGTGGAGCTGAGCCTGCTGCTCTGGGCCTTCGGTCGCTTCATGCTGTCCAGCACGCTGCTGGGTTGGGTGTTCCTCGGATTGGCCTATGTGCTGAGTTGCCTGTCGGCGGAGAAATCCACCGCGGCGGGGCTGGCGCTGGGCGTGTGGTTTTTCTTCGTGCTGGTGTTCGACCTGGCGCTGCTGGCGTTGCTGGTGCTGAGCGAGGGCCGGTTCAGTCCGGACCTGTTGCCTTGGCTGTTGCTGTTGAACCCGACTGATGTGTATCGCCTGATCAATGTGTCGGGGTTCGACGCCGCCTCCAGCGGGGCCGGCGTGTTGACGCTGGGCAGCGATTTGCCGGTCGCCGGGCCTCTGCTGTGGCTGTGCCTGGGATTGTGGTTGGTGGTGCCGTTGTGGCTGGCCTATCGGTTGTTCAATCGCCGATGCCCCTGAGTTTCTGGTCTTGATGAGGAAGGAAGTAATGAACAGGGTTTATCTCAAGGCGAGTCGTGTCCTGGCCGGGGTTCTGGTGTGCCTGGCGCTGGTGGCATGCGACAAGGCTTCATCGCCGCCCGTTGCCCAGGCGGGGCTGGCTTTTCATCCTGGGGATGAATGCCATGTGTGTGGCATGGTCATCACCGATTTCCCCGGGCCCAAGGGCGCGGCGGTCGGTGCCGGCGGGACGAAGAAGTTCTGTTCCCCGGCGGAAATGCTCGGCTGGTGGCTGCAACCGGAAAACCACCGCGCCGACGTGAAGCTGTATGTCCACGACATGGGCCGCAGCCACTGGGACGCACCGGACGACGCCCACCTGATCGACGCCCGCACCGCCTACTTCGTGATCGGCTCCGGGCTCAAAGGCGCCATGGGCGTGGTCCTGGCCTCCTTCTCCAACCCCGAGGCGGCACAAAAACTTGCCCACGAGACCGGCGGCAAAGTCCTGCGCCTGGAAGACATCGACCAGAAATTGCTGGGCCAGACCGGCGCCATGTCATCAATGAGCCATTGACCGCTTCCTCGCCCACGGGTATTCCAATCGCTTTGCAGTACACAGGCCGACACCGATCCCGTGGCGAGGGAGCTTGCTCCCGCTGGGCTGCGCAGTAGGAGCTGCCGAGCGAAGCGAGGCTGCGATCTTTCTGAGGACACTTGAATCTCAAGCGAAAGATCCAAAATCAAAAGATTGTCCGAACGCGGCCCGAGCCTTCGCCAGCTCCTACAGAGCCCAGCGGCAGCCCCCAGGATGCCAGGTCAGTGCGAGGTGCCCTCGGCAAACTCGATCTTGTTGCCCACGTTGTATTTGCCTGACGGTTTGTTCATCGGCAGGCGTTTGATCTCCTTCAGGGTGTTGCTGTCGTAGACAATCAGCGCACCCTCGGTATCCCAGATGCTCAGCAACAGGTAGCGGCCGTCGCGGGTGAATTCGACATGGGCGGCGGTTTTTCCGGGCATCGGGCGCAGGGTGTGGGCGATTTCCAGGGTCTGTTTGTCGATCAGGTGGATGGCGTCGTTGTCGGGGCCGAAGAACACGTCGGTCCAGGCATAGCGGGAATTGACATGGCTGCGCAGGAAGAAGCCCGGCCCCAGGGTGGGGATCTGCTTGATGACTTTCCAGGTGTCGAAATCGATCACCGAAATGAGCCCCTTGCTGATATTGGGCGTGGCGAACACCCAATGCCCATCGCGTTTCCAATAGGTGCCCGAACCCAGGTGCGGCATGCCCGGCAGCGCGATATCCGTGACGATCCGCCCGGTGTCGAGGTCGATCACTTGCCCGCCCTGGGCCTTGCGCGAGGTGGCGAGCAGTTGCCGATAGTCGGGCGAGAAGGAAAAGTCATCCAGGTAATCCTCGGCCTCGATGCGCCTCGGCACAAAGTCCGGGTTCGGACCGGTGGACAGCTCCCAGACCTCCTTCACGTCCTTCAACGCGACGATGAAGCTGTCCCGTGGCGGCGCCGTATAGACCGCGCTGACCCGCGATGCCTGGCCGTCCAGCCCGACCGTGGCAAGGCTCTTGACCAGCGACAGGTCACGGGCATCCAGCACCACCAGATTACCCGGCAGGGTGTTGCCCACCAGCACCCAGCGCCCGTCCTTGCTCACCGCCAGGTTACGGGTGTTGAGCCCGGCGCGGACCTCGGCGATGAGCTTGAGGTTGTGCAGGTCATACAGGCTGATCCAGCCGTCCCGGGAGGCGAAATACACGAAACGGCCATCTGGCGAGAACTTCGGGCCGCCGTGCACGGCAAAGTGCGAGGCGAAACGCGCCAGCACCTCGAAGCGATCGCCGTCGACGATATCGACATGGTGATCACCAGCCTCCACCACCACGAACAGGTTCAGCGGGTCGGCGTTGTGCTGGGGTTTGTCCGGCAAGGTGGCGAGATCCGCCAGCAGGCGATGACTGCGGCGGGTGTCGTCCTCGTTCCAGGTCGGCTCGACGGCGGGCGGGCGCTGGAGATAGTGGGTCAAGCCATCGATCTGCACGGCATCCAGCACCGTGCCGAAGGCGGCCATCTGGCTGGCGGGGCGGCCGTTTTCGATGACCTGGCGGATTTCGGCGGGCTTGATCCGGCTCAGGCTTTGCGGCAACAGCGCCGGCCCGGCCCCGCCGATGCGATTGACGCCGTGGCATTGCTGGCAGTGCTGCTGATAATTGCGTTCAGCCAATTCCAGGTCCGGCCCGCTGACATCGGCGCCGTGGACCGCGCTGATCCACAGCATCGGGGTGAACCACCAACCCTTCATGACGCCACCTTCGAGGCATAGGGTTGGGCCGGTGGCCTCGGATGGATACGGGCCGGGTGCTGCACCGGCTGCTGGGCAAACAGGCCGACGACCTTGCCGATCACGGTCAAGGTGGGCAGCCCGTCGGCGCAGGCCTGGGCCATGTGCGGCAATTCACCCAGCGTGCCGCGCAGCACCTGTTGGTCAGGGCGCGTGCCGTTGCTGATCAACGCGGCCGGGGTGTCGGCTGTGAGCCCAGCGGCCATCAAGCGTTCGGCAATGGTGCGCAGGTTCGACAAGCCCATGTAGAACACCAGCGTCTGGCTGTCATCGGCCAGGCTGTGCCACGGCAAGTCCAGTTCGCCGTCGCGCTGCAAGTGACCGGTGATGAATCGGCAGGAATTGACCAGGTCGCGATGGGTCAGTGGAATGCCGGCATAGGCCGAGCAACCGGCCGCGGCGGTGATGCCGGGCACCACTTGGCAGTCGATGCCACGGGACAACAGGTACTCCAGCTCTTCAGCGCCACGGCCAAAGATGAAGGGATCGCCGCCCTTGAGCCGGACGACTCGCTGGCCCTGGTCCGCCAGATCGGCCAACAGTTGGTTGATCTGCGGCTGGGGCAGGCTGTGGCAGCCGGCGGCCTTGCCGACGTAATGCCGGGCGCAAGCCAGTGGGATCAGGCTGAGCAGTTGCGGGCTGATCAAGCGGTCGTAGACCACCGCGTCGGCTTGCATCAGCAGGCTCCAGGCCCGCAACGTCAACAGGCCCGGATCACCGGGGCCGGCGCCGACCAGGGCGACCTCGCCCGGTCGGAAGGAAGATTGCAGGGCAGCGGGCAAAACGATGGGGGCAGGCATGGGACTTCCTTGGTTCGTCATCAGGTTCGCCGTCGGGCTATCGGGCTATATCGGGTTCATTGCCACGCTGGGAATCGCGTGCACGCCGATTTCTTCATCGCTCAGGTGGCAACCGGGGTCTTGGCCCCACAGGTCGCCGTCGGCCCAGGCGCGGGTGCGGGTGTTGCCGTTGCAGATCGCCAGCCAGCGGCATTGGCCGCAGCGTCCGCCGACGGCGCGCGGGTGCTCGCGCAGCTTGACGAGAAGCGGCTCGGGGCGCTCCAGCCAGAGGGTCTTGAACGGCGTCTGGCGGACATTGCCCACCGAGTGCTGCCACCAATACGTGTCGGGATGGACCTCGCCGGTGTTGTCGATGTTGGCGATGCCGGCGCCGGATGCATTACCGCCCCAGGCCCGCAGCATCTGCTCCAGTGCGGCTTGGTGTTGGGGCAGGCGCCGGGCGATCCATTGCAACAGCAGGATCGCGTCGGCGTCGTTGTTACCGCTGACAAAGTCTGTGTCGCGGCCCTGTTCAACGTCCGCCCAGGCGCGCTCGAAAATCAGATTCATGGCCTCGCGGCTCATCTGCTGGTGGGCATCGAGCTTGCGACTGCGCTTGCCGCGACCGCTGTAGTTGAGATGGGACAGATAGAACTTCTGCACATCGTATTCATTCATCAGTTCCAGCAGGGTGGGCAGCTGCAGATGGTTCTGCTGGGTCAGCGTCGTGCGTAGACCCACCCGGATCCCGCGCGCACGGCAGAGCCGGATCGCCGCCATGGAACTGGCGAAGCTGCCCTTGAGTTGCCGGAATTCATCGTGGGTCGCTTCCAGCCCATCGATGCTGATGCCCACGTAATCGAAGTTCGCCGCCGCGATCTGTTCGATGTTGGTGGCGTCGATCAGCGTGCCGTTGCTGGACAGGGCGACGAAGAAACCCCTGGCGCGGGCATAGGCGCTGAGCTGGAACAGGTCCTCGCGCAGCAACGGTTCGCCGCCGGACAGGATCAGCACCCGCACGCCAGCGTCGTGCAGGTCGTCGATCACGTGGAGGGCTTCGACGGTGTTCAGCTCATCGCGAAACACGCTGTCGGCGGAGGTTGCGTAGCAATGCTTGCAGGTCAGGTTGCAGCGCCTGAGCAGGTTCCAGATCACCACCGGCGCGCGCAGGCTGCCGGGTGGCGCGACGCGTGGGGCGGGGCATTGCCCGGCCAGGGCGCGCAGGTAATGGCTGATCCTCAACATAAAGCGCTCCTTCGGTTGGCGTGCAGGCTCAGCGCGCGGCGGGCGTCAGGCGCAGGCCGGTTTTTTTCAGGATCCGGCTGCTCACCAGCATGTCGTCGGCGGCGCAGGCATCCCCCAGCAGATAGCGCAGGTGCTCGCGGTAGCTGTCGATTTCCTCGCGGCTGCGCCCGTGGACCATGGCGAACAGGTTGTAGCGCCAGCCGGGCCGGCGCGGTCGGCGGTAGCAATGGCTGACGAAGGGCTGCTCACCCAACAGCGCGCCGAGGCGCGGCATGTCGGCGTCGGCGACATCCCAGACGGTCATGCCGTTGTGGCGGTAGCCGAGGCGATAGTGGTTGGGCACGGCGGCGATGCGGCGGATCGCGCCTTCAGCCTGCAGGCGCTTGAGCAGGTCCAGGGTGGACTCGACGCTCAGGCCCAGTTGTTCGGCGAGCCAGCTCCAGGGATCTTCCAGCAACGGCAGGCCGGCCTGGGTCAGTTCGACCAGGCGCAGTGCCAGCGGGGTTTCCTCCACGTGCAATGAATCAAACCGGGAAATACAGGCCGACATGGTAGGTCTCCTCCTTGGGCAGGTTCAGCGGCACCAGGCCAGTCAGCCGTTCGATGCGCAGCAGCGTGTCGGCGATCGCCTGTTCGCTGGGACAAGCCAGCACGAACCACATGTTCCAGGCGTGCTCGCGGCGGTAGTTGTGGGCCACTTCGGGCATGTCGGCGAGCAGCTCGGCGATGCTGTCGAAACGCGCTTCGGGCACGGCCAGGGCGGCCAGGGTGAACGCGCCGCCGAGGCGATCGATGTCGAACATCGGGCCGAAACGGGTCAGCACGCCTTCATTGAGCAGCTCATGCAGGCGGTCGAGCAGCTCGGCGCTGTTGCTGTCCAGCTCGCGGGCCAGGTGCTCCCAGGGATGGCGCACCAACGGCAAGCCCAATTGCAGGCGATTGATCAGGCGACGGTCGAGATCATCCATCGATCGAGGCTCCGGCCGGTGCGGCGAAACGCCCGCCGCATTGCTTGAACAGGTGCGTGCTGAACAGCAATTGGTGGGGCAGGTCATCCAGCAGATGTTCCTGGAGCAACGCCTGCACCTGGGCCTCGACGCGGTCGCGCTGGCGCCCGTGGATCATGCAGAACAGGTTGTATTGCCACTGGGGCAGGCGTCGTGGCCGTTGGTAGCAGAGGTTGATGCCCGGCGCTTGGCTAAGGCGTCGCCCGACTTCATCGACCAAGGCGTCGGGCACGTCCAACACCAGCATGGCGTTGGCGGAAAACCCCAGGGCCCGATGGTTGACCACCAGGCCGACGCGGCGGAACAAGCCTTGTTCGTGCCATAACCGCATCTGCTCGAGCACCTGCGCTTCACTGGCCTCGATCTGTTCCGCCAAGGCCTGGAAGGGGCGCGAGGCCAGGGGCAGGCCGGTTTCCAGCAGACGGCGCAGCGCCAGGGATTGTGGCTCGTTGAGCGTGATGTTCATGGGGCGGTCTCCAGGGCGAAGCCCAGGTCGATGCGGTAGGCGGTGAGCATGGGCAGGTCCAGCGGCGTGAGGCCGGTGTCCTGCTCCAGTTCCCGGAGGATGGTGTCCAGGTGAGCGCGATCGGGGCCGGTCAGCACGAACCAGAGGTTGTAGCGATGCTCCCGCGCGTAGTTGTGATTGACTTCCGGGTACTGGCTGACGCGCGCCGCCACTTGATGCAGGCGTTCCGGCGGCACGGCGAGGGCGGCGAGGGTGCTGGCGCCAGCCCGGGTGTGTTCGAACACCGGCCCGACGCGCGACAACGTCCCCGCCAGTTGCAGGTGCTGGAGGCAGTCGATGACCTGCGTCTCGCTGCAACCGAGGGTCTCGGCCATGGCCTTGTAGGGTTCGGCACACAGCGGCAAGCCGTGTTGAAAGCGGTCGATCAAGCGGCGGGCGAGAGGGCTGGGTGTCATGGTCAATACCCTGGCTTGTGCGCACGGCTGCTGAAGAAAATGCCGCTGGGGCTCAGCGACGGCAGCGTGCCGATCCGTTCCAGTCGATACGGATCCCAGACTTGCACTTCACCGCCATCCCGGACGGACAGCCACAACTGGTCGCCGCGGGCGGTGAATTCCATGTGCAGCACCGCAGGCCCGGGGCGCAGGTCGGCGACGATGGCGTGGGTCTGGGTGTCGATGACCTGGACCCGGTCGTTGTCCGGGTAGGCGAAGTTGACCCAGAGCTGGCGTCCGTCCGGCCGCGCCGTGACGAACACCGGTTGCCCGGCGACGGCGATGGCATCGACTTGTTGCCAGGTCGTGGCGTTCATCACCAGCACCTGATGGTGGCCGACGGCGGGCACGAAGGCTTGTTGGTCGGCCATGGCCCAACCTTCCAGGTGGGGCATCTTGTACACCGGCAGCCGCGCCTCGCCGCGTCCGTAATGCCCCAGCACGCGCTTGACCCCATGCTCCGGATGCCAGAGATCGAGTTGCGCCATGCCGTCCTCGCCGAACAGCCCGGCCATGTAGTAACGCCCGTCCGGGGTGATCAGTGCGTCATAGGGTTGCTGGCCGACGCCGGTGAAACGCTCGACGCGCGGCGTGGGGCCGTCGCTGAAGTCGGCGGTCCAGATCTCGCCGGTGTCGAACAGGCTGAACACGAAACGCTGGCCCGGCGCGTCCACCAGGCCCACCACCCGGGAGCGTTTGCCGGCGTCCGGTAGCGGCGTGGCCGGGATGTCGGCGATCTGTTCCAGGGTCCGGGCATCGAATACTTTCACGCCGCCGGGTTCGTAATTGGAGACGGCGATCAGCTTGCCGTCCTGGCTGATCGCGCCACCGATGCTGTTGCCGCCCTGGAGGATGCGGCGGTCGATGCGGGCGGCCAGCAGGTCGACTTTACTCAGTCCGCCATCGCGACCGAACACGTAGGCGTAGCGCTGGTCACGGGAGAACACCACCGAGGCATGGGAAAGATCGCCCAGGCCTTCGACGCGGGCGAGCAGGCTGCGGCCGTCGCTTTCGATGATCTGCAGGCTGCCGCTGGCGCGTTCCACCACCACGCCCAGGTCGCCGGTGCCGCGCAGGGTGGGCTGGGCGCAACCGGCGAGGAGGATGGCGGCGGCGGTGACAGACAGGAGGGAACGGATCATGGGGCGGGTTTTCCTTGAAGAAGCCGGTCCACCAGCCAGCGAATGTCGTCAGGGCCCAGCAGTGGCGCCCAGCCGGGCATGGCGCTGCCGGGACGGCCCAGGGTGACGGTGGCGATGAGGCTGTCGCGGGATTTTCCCGCCAGGGCTTCACGGGTCAGCGGCGGGCCGAGGCCGCCGGTCATGCGCAGCCCGTGGCAGGCGCCACAGTCCTGGTCCAGAAGATGTTGGAGTTGGGCCTGGCGCGGCGGGTCGGGAGCAGCCAGCGCGCAGGCGGGGATAAGCAGGAGGAGGGCGGTGATCGAGGGGGTGAAGCTGTGTCGTTCCATGACGGCCTCCTGAATGAATTGCATCGCTTTCGTGGCGAGGGAGCTTGCTCCCGCTGGGTTGTAGGAGCTGTCGAGCGAAGCGAGGCTGCGATCTTTTGATCTTTCGCTCCAGGCCCCGGCAGGGGAAAGATCGCAGCCTCGCTGCGCTCGACAGCTCCTACACAGCTCGGCAGCCCAGCGGCCTCGCCACGGGTTGTGTGGTTACTTAAGGGTCAAGACCCAAGCCGCCAGGGTCTTGGCTTCTTCTTCCGTCACCGGATTGGCCGGCATCGGCATCGGTCCCCAGTTGCCTTGGGTGCCTTCCTTGATGTGTTTGGCCAATACGTCCTGGGCCCCGGCGACGCCGGCGTTTTTGGCCGCGACGTCCTTGAGCGCCGGGCCTACCACCTTGGTGTCGATGGAGTGGCAGGCCGCGCAAGGCTTGCTCTTGAACAGTGTCGGGCCATCGTCGGCCAGGGCCGGCAGGCTATAGGCGGCGGTCAAGGCCAGTGCGATCAGAATAGGCTTCATGGTTTTTCCTCTTATTGATGGGGCTCAATAGATGTCGTGTTGGGTGTTGTAGACGTTGAATTTCCCGGTCGGGGTGATCAGGCGCTTGTCCTTGATCACGTTCTTGAGCTTGAGGGTCTTGTCGTCGATCACCACCAGCGCCGACTCGTCTTCCTGGCCGCTCCAGACCGAGAACCAGACTTCATCGCCGGCCTTGTTGTATTCCGGTTGCACCACGCGCAACGCGCCTTTCTTGATACCGGCGTATTCGGCGATTGGCAGCACGGTGTAGCCGGCGTCGAGCTTGTCGATGTTGAACACCGCCACCGATTGGCTGAGCTTGGCGTCCGGGCTGAGGGTGGTGTCGACGTACAGGTGACGGGATTGTGGGTGGGTCTTGATGAACAGCGAACCGCCGCCCTGGCCCTGCAGCGAACCCACTTGTTTCCAGGCGTATTGCGGGTGCTTGACCGGGTCGGTGCCGATCAGCGAGACCCCGGCATCGCCCAAGTGGCTGGTGGCCCAGACCGGTCCGTAGAGCGGATGGTTGAAGTTGGCGCCGCGTCCCGGGTGCGGGGTCTTGCCAACGTCCACCAGGGCGGTGAGCTTGCGTTCCTTGGAGTCGATCACCGCGACCTTGTTGGAGTTGTTGGCGGCCGTCATGAAATAGCGATGGCTGCTGTCCCAACCGCCGTCGTGCAGGAACGGCGCGGCGTCGATGCTGGTGATGGTGAGGTTCTTGATGTCCTGGTAGTTGACCAGCATCACCTTGCCGGTTTCCTTGACGTTGACGATGAACTCCGGCCATTCGTGGGAGGCGATGATCGCCGCGACGCGGGGTTCGGGGTGGTATTGCTGGGTGTCGACGGTCATGCCCCGGGTCGAGACGATCTGCTTGGGCTCCAGGGTCTCGCCGTCCATGATCGTGAACTGCGGCGGCCAGTACGAACCGGCAATCGTGTACTTGTCTTCGTAGCCTTTGAACTTGGAGGTTTCCACTGAGCGGGCTTCGATGCCCACCTTGATTTCGGCGACCTTGGTCGGCTCTTTCGGCCACAGGTCGATCATGTCGATCTTGGCGTCCCGGCCGATGACCAGTAGATAACGCCCGGAGGCTGAAATGCGCGAGATGTGCACCGCGTAACCGGTGTCGATCAGCTTGACGATCTTCTTGCTGTCGCCGTCGATCAGGGCGATCTTGCCGTCGTCGCGCAGGGTCACCGAGAACAGGTTTTGCAGGTTGAGGTTGTTGAGTTGCTTGGTGGGTCGGTCCTCGGGCTTGACCAGGACTTTCCAGGTCTTGAGGGTTTCGGCCATGCCCCATTCCGGCGGTGTCGGCGGGGTGTGCTGGATGAACTTGGCCATCACCGTGATCTGGTCCTTGGTCAGGGCGTTGGAGGTGCCCCAGTTCGGCATGCCAGCGGCGGAGCCATAGGTGATCAGCGCCTCCAGGTAGGCCTGGCCGCGCGCCTGGGTGATGTCGGGTGTCAGGGGCTTGCCGGTGGCGCCCTTGCGCAGCACGCCGTGGCAGCCGGCGCAGCGCTGGAAGTAGATTTCCTTGGCCGCGTCGAAGTCGGCCTGGCTCAGGTCCGGCGCGCCGTCGGTCTTGACCATGCGCGGGCTGTCCTGCGAGGTGGCCTGCGCAGGGGGTTGGTCGGCGAAGACGTAAGGGGAGGCCAGCACTGTACACAGCGCCGTGACCCTCATCGCCCACGATTTTTTGTGGCTGATCAGCATTCCATTTCTCCTCAGGCATGACCCGCGCTGCCCCGTAAATGTCGTCCGGCGCGCAGATTCTTGGTGCGCTGCAAGGCTATGCCGGGGGAGATGGTTAACCGCTTGACGGCGATCAAGTTTGCCGGCCGCAAGCCTTGCCAGGTTGTCGCAGGGCCTCGTAGTTTGAGTGGCAATCCGCTGTCTGATCAGGCCATCCCATGAACGCAATCCATACCGCGCACCACCCCGACGAACCCTTCTATCAAGCCCAGGACAACGAACAGGCGTTGTTCGAACAGGCCTGGCGCCACGGCATGCCGGTGCTGATCAAGGGGCCGACGGGCTGCGGCAAGACCCGTTTTGTCCAGCACATGGCCCATCGCCTGAAATTGCCGCTGTACACCGTCGCCTGCCACGACGACCTCAGCGCCGCCGACCTGGTCGGCCGTCACCTGATCGGCGCCCAGGGCACCTGGTGGCAGGACGGACCGTTGACCCGGGCGGTGCGCGAGGGCGGCATCTGTTACCTGGATGAAGTGGTCGAGGCGCGCCAGGACACGGCGGTGGTGCTGCACCCGTTGGCGGACGATCGTCGGCAGCTGTACCTGGAGCGCACCGGCGAGGTCTTGCAGGCGCCGCCGTCGTTCATGCTGGTGGTGTCGTATAACCCCGGCTACCAGAACCTGCTCAAGGGCATGAAGCCGAGCACGCGCCAGCGTTTCGTGGCGATGCGTTTTGGCTACCCGACGGTGGCCGACGAGGAACGCATCGTCGCCCGCGAGGCCGGCGTCGACATGGCCTTGGCCGCCCAAGTGGTGCGCTTGGGGCAGGCGCTGCGCCGGCTCGACCAGCACGACCTGGAGGAGGTCGCGTCCACCCGTTTGCTGATCTTCGCGGCCCGCATGATCGGCGCCGGCATGGACCCGCGCCAGGCCTGCCTGGCGTGCCTGGCCGAACCGTTGAGCGATGATCCGCAAACCGTGGCCGCGCTGATGGATGTGGTCGATGTCCATTTCGGCTGAACGTGTGGGCGCGGCCCGGCGATTGCCCGGTGATCTGGCGATGTGGTTCTTCATCCTCGCCGAGCTGTCGGTATTCGCGCTGCTGATCCTCGCGTTCACCGTCGCCCAGGCGCTGCACCCGCAGATGTTCAGCGAAGGCCGCCAGTTGCTGGACCGCTCCACGGGCCTGGCGATGACCCTCAGCCTGCTGACCGCCGGGCTGTTCGCCGCCCTGGCCCTGGAGCAAGCCCGGCAAGACCGACCGCGTCGAGCCGCGCTGTTGCTGTGTGGCGCGTTGCTGCTCGCCAGTGGCTACGTAGGGATCAAGCTCGGCGAGTACGCGCACCTGCTGGCGAACGGCCTCGGCATGGAGCACAACACTTTCTTCACCTTGTACTGGATCCTCACCGCGTTCCATTTCCTCCACGTACTGCTGGGCATGGTCATCCTCGCATGGCTGGCCGAGGGCTGCCGCCAGCGGCGCTACGGCGCACGACAACACAGCGGGTTGGAATCCGGCGTGCTGTATTGGCACATGGTGGACCTGGTCTGGGTGCTGCTGTTCCCGGTGGTCTACATCCTCGATTGAATGGAGATGCCCGTGTCGACGTCCCGTGTATTGATCATCTGCTGGGCCATGCTGGCCGTGCTCAGCACCGGCACCGTTGCCTTGGCCCAGTTCGCTGCCAACGGGCTGGCGACCATCGCCATCCTGGCAGTCGCCGTGACCAAGGCCTGGCTGATCGCCGACGGCTTCATGGAACTGCGCCATGCCCCGCGGTTGTGGAGGCGGTTGGTGTTGAGTTGGGGGGTGGTGCTGGCGGTGGGGGTTTCGTTTGGGGTTTGAGTCCCTGCGCAACTTCCGGTGGGACGGTCGCTGACAGCCAGCTGGGGCACGAGTCATCCATGGAACATCCACTCAACCTTTTCCGGGCCAACTGTCTCCCGATCCGGGAGCAGGAAACGGCTCTCCCACTTACGTACGTTTAGCGTTGGCAGGATCTCGCCCTGTTCGAAGCGACGGATGACGTCGTAAGCGCCGGCGATCCAGTAGCCGGTATGCGGGCAGGCCTGGCCGCTGTGGCAGGTCGGTGCGGGCTGGGGGATCGTGATAAACGCAGGTGAGCTGGGCGTGGGTCTGCCGGTGGCGGGTTCGAGACCTTTGGCCTCGGCCAGCTCGCGGATCAGCGCCTCGCTGGGTTTCTGCGGTGGGACGTTGGCCAGGCGGGCTTCGAGCCATTGCAGCTTGCCGTCCCACTCGGGCAGCTCGGCGGGTGGCAGGGGGAGGATTTCGTTGATTTCGGGGACGGTGGGATTGGCGTAGGAGTAGTTTGCCAGGATTCGCCAGATGGTTTTGTAGCGTTCGGCGCGTTCGAGGTCTTCTTGTTGGCCGAGGTAGTACAGCTCATTAGTAATGGGTGGTGCGCGAAACGCCTCTTCCAAACGCCCCGCAGCGTTCTCATTACCGGCTGCGGTTCCCAACTGAAGTACCTCAAGCGCCTGTAGGTATTGTCCCTTGTGCTGATGATCAATGCCCAACGCAACAGCCGCTTTACCTTGACCTTGCTCAGCAGCGCAACGATACATTTGTGTCGCTATTTCCGGCGCAACGTCAATCGGATCAAGTTTATCTCCCACAAGATACTGGGCCTGGGCGTTGCCCTCATCGGCTGCTTTACGGAAGTAACGCAACGACATCTCGGGGTCCTGATGCAGACCCGCCGAGCCCTGCTGCAGGAAAATCCCGACGAAGTAGTAGCCCGTCGCCACGCCCGCATCGATTAATTGTTGGCTCATACGCAAATGTTGGGCGCCACTGAGCTCGAAACGACCGCGCATCGCACCGTTCTGTAGGTTGATATTGGCTTTGAAATGGCCGTTCTCTGAGGCGATGCGATACAGCCGCTCGATCTCTAGATCTACGGTTTTGTCCTGCTTGAGCTGGTTGTTCTTTTGCAACCAGCGTGCGTACTGAAACAGGACATCACTTTCAGCGGACGGCGCAGGGATCGTTTCGTGTTGGCAGGTAAAGGCGAGCTTGGCGTTGATCTCGGTTAGAGGTTTCACGGAAGGGTCCTTTTTAGGAAAGTTAAAAGTGCCATCGGTGCCGCAAGCGGCCAGCAGCAGGCAGGGCAATAGGAGGAGCAGGCGCATCAGTCGAGATCCTTCAGGATGGCCTTGTCGTAATAGAACTCGACGAGTGAAGCGTCGGGCTTTGCCTTATTTTTCTGGAGACGTTTGTTCTTGTCGATGATGTCCTGCCAAGCCTTAAACGCCTCCCCCGCATCATCCTGCGACCCCCTCTTATCCGTATGCAGATCCCACAACCGCCGCCGCAACGCCTGGGTCACGCTCATCCACTCATGGGCAATGTTCAGTTCACTGTCCACCTGCATGCTGCGGGTGTTGATGTTGGCCGAACCATGGGTGGTGAACACGTCGTTGATGATCATCAGCTTGGAGTGGATGTACACCGGCATCCAGGGTTTGCCCGCCGGTGAGTCGGGGGCGACCAGGGAGCAGATGTGCACCTTCAAGCCGGGTATTTCCTCGGGCAGGATCTTGCTGTCCTCGATCTTTTTTTTCTTGTAATCAAGCTGGGCCTGCCATAGGGCCTGTTCCAGTTGGCCGATACGGTCATTCGGGTCGGCGCGGGGCATGGGCGGGAATGCCCTTTCCATTTTTTGGATGCGCCTCAGCTTGGTAACGCCTGGGATGGTGTTGGCGCGCCCGAGGCTTTCGAGCATGCGTTGGGTGTTCACGGTGCCGGCGCCGATGCCGTCGTCGGTGGCGTTGGTGATCACGAACAGATGCAGCGCACCGTGCAGGCCAGGGTCGCGCCCGCCCTGGGTCTGGGTGGCGGCGACCGACTTGATGAATTCGGCCAGCGGTGGCCAGCGGAAATACTGGTTTTCGATGTAGATGAACTGGGTCGCGTTGTTGACGGCCTGCATGTAGAGCCGCTCGATGTCGCGTTTACCCTCCTGCGGTTGGGTGCGCAGGATCTGCGCCATTTGCGGCATGCCGTGGGTGCGCTGTTGCGGCCCGACCTTCATGGCTTGGCGCGAGGCGAGCAGGTCTTCGCCGGTTTCCTTGCGCCAGGCAGCGGCGAAGTTGTGGTGCAGGTGTTCCAGGATCGGCCCGCTGAGCTGGCAGGAAATGTCCTGGCGCGGCGTATCGCCGCGTGGGCCACGGTTGGGGGCGGGCTTGCTGTCCTGGCTTCGGTTCAGTGCCGAATGCTTGTCCGTGTCCCAGTACTCGTCGAGCATGTTGTGGCCCATGATGAAACCGACCGCGCAGTCCGGTAACTCATAGTCGACCAGGACGCTTTTCTGGTGGTGGGTGGCCGTCCACCTCAGCGTTTGGCGCATCTTGGTGCTGATTTCGCTGTCGAGGCTCGCGTATTTCACCCAATGGGCGATCTCACCCCTTTCATCGAGGTTGAATCCGCGACTGACAAACACCGGCAGTCCGCTGGCGGTGCGTTGCGCGGCCTTGTCGTCGGCGACCGCGCACGTCGCAAACCATTGGCGATCGAAGGCGTATTGTTCTTCGGTAGTGCGTTGCATCACCCGGTCCATGAGGCGGATCGAGCCTTTGCCGGGCAAATTGGCCTCACCGCCAAAACCGGCGGTATTGAAGGGCATTTCCCAACCCAGCAACCGTACCTCGACGCCTTCCCGCGCCTTGGCCATGAGCAGTTCGCCAATGCTCGGCGCCTTGCCGTCGCGGATGAAATACATCGACGGCTGGAAGCCCCAGCAGATGATGTCGATGCTCTTTTGGGCCTGGGCAATGGCCTGGTGCACGGCGGTGAAGGTTTCCTCGCCATTGACCAGTGCTTGATAGCTGGCGATCACCGGATGGTATTCAGTGTTGTGGACGTACCACGGCGGGGTGCAAACGGCTTCGTTGGTGTACTTTAAGCAAATGGGTACCACGATCTCTGGCAAATTCATGGGTGAGTTTCTTCCTTTTTATTCGAGACCGTCATCAGGGTGGTAGGGCGCCTGAACTCGGGTGCACGGATTAGTCCTTAAGTCAGAAGCGAGCCTGCCCCACCTCAACGACTTACTCCACCAACGCCGTCCCGCTGTTACAACTTTGGGAAATTTCCGAAGGATCCATCACTCCAGGCTGTAGGCCCGGAACCCTCCAAGCCGAATCCCGCCCGCAACAACCCACCAAAACCATCGGAGATTCTTGATCGCCATCAAGCGGTTCCGGACCCCTCGCTTTCTAGAATGGGCACGCCAAGCAATGAGGAAGTGACCATGTCAGATACCTTCACCAAAGGCATGGCCAGGAATATTTACTTCGGGGGAAGCATCTTCTTCTTCCTGATATTCCTGGCCCTGACCTACCACACGGAACAGACCTTTCCGGAGCGCAGCCACCAGGCGCAGTTGACGGAGTCGGTGATACGCGGCAAGGGCGTCTGGGAGCGCAACAACTGCATCGGCTGCCACACGCTGCTGGGCGAGGGCGCGTATTTCGCGCCGGAGCTGGGCAACGTGGTGAACCGGCGTGGGGGCGAGGAGGCGTTCAAGCCGTTTCTCCAGGCGTGGATGAAGATGCAACCGCTGAACGTCCCGGGCCGTCGGGCCATGCCGCAGTTCAACCTGAGCGAGCAGGAGGTCGACGACATCGCCGAGTTCCTCAAGTGGAGCTCGAAGATCAACACCAATGGCTGGCCGCCAAACAAGGAGGGCTGAGAGATGAGCATGGCTAATCCGCATCTGAAATTCGCCTCGCAGGCCGTCGCCAAACCTTATTTCGTGTTTGCCCTGATGCTGTTCCTCGGGCAGGTGCTGTTCGGTTTGATCATGGGCTTGCAATACGTGGTCGGCGATTTCCTGTTCCCGCTGATTCCTTTCAACGTGGCCCGCATGGTCCACACCAACCTGCTGATCGTCTGGCTGCTGTTCGGCTTCATGGGCGCGGCGTACTACCTGATACCGGAGGAGGCCGATCGCGAGCTGCACAGCCCGAAACTGGCGCTGCTGCTGTTCTGGGTGTTCGCCGCTGCAGGTGTGGCGACGATCCTGGGCTACCTCTCGGTGCCTTATGCGACGCTGGCGAAGTTCACCGGCAATGACCTGCTGCCGACCATGGGCCGCGAGTTCCTGGAACAACCGACGATCACCAAGATGGGCATCGTCGTGGTGTGCCTGGGCTTCCTCTACAACATCGGCATGACCATGCTCAAAGGTCGCAAGACCACCGTCAGCATGGTGATGATGACTGGGCTGATCGGCCTCGCGGTGTTCTTCCTGTTCTCCTTCTACAACCCGGAAAACCTCGCCCGCGACAAGTATTACTGGTGGTGGGTGGTGCATCTTTGGGTGGAAGGCGTGTGGGAATTGATCATGGGTTCGATGCTCGCCTTCGTCCTGATCAAGATCACCGGCGTGGACCGGGAAGTGGTGGAGAAGTGGCTGTACGTGATCATCGCCATGGCGCTGATCACCGGCATCATCGGCACCGGCCACCACTTCTTCTGGATCGGCGCGCCCGAGGTCTGGTTGTGGGTCGGCTCGATCTTCTCGGCGATGGAACCGTTGCCGTTCCTGGCGATGGTGGTGTTCGCCTTCAGCATGGTGAAAAACCGCCGTCGGCATCACCCGAACCGAGCCGCTACGTTGTGGGCCAAGGGCACCACGGTCACCGCGTTCTTCGGCGCTGGCGTCTGGGGTTTTCTCCATACCCTGGCCCCGGTCAACTACTACACCCACGGTTCGCAACTGACTGCGGCCCACGGTCACCTGGCCTTTTACGGCGCCTACGCGATGATCGTGATGACGCTGATCAGCTACGCCATGCCTCGCTTGCGCGGCTTGGGTGAAGCGGCGGACGAGCGCTCGCAACGGCTGGAGATCTGGGGCTTCTGGCTGATGACCTTGTCGATGGTGATGATCACCTTGTTCCTCACCGCGGCGGGTGTCGTGCAGGTGTGGCTGCAACGCTGGATGACGGATGGCAGTGCCTTGCCGTTCATGGCGACGATGGATCATTTGAAGCCGCTGTTCTGGGCGCGACTGGTCAGCGGCGTCGGGTTCCTGGCCGGGTTGCTCTGCTACCTGTTCAGCTTCCGTCAACGCGGCCGTGCGGCGCTGCGGGCGCCGGCGGCGGTGGTGCCTTCATGAATCACCACAACGACTAAGCCGGACCCATTTGTGGCGAGGGGATTTATCCCCGCTGGGGCGCGAAGCGGCCCCCTACATGCTGTCTGAAACACCGCAGTAGCAGACATTTCTGGGGCTGCTTCGCCGCCCAGCGGGGATAAATCCCCTCGCCACAATGGGTTCCGCTTAAGAGGAAATAACCATGGCATTCACCCTCGAGTTGGAAGAATGGGTCGGCAGTGTCTGGCACCGTTTCATCACCCGCCGGGCCAGTGCCGATTTTCCCGAGGCACGGGTCGAGTTGGTTCCGCGGCAACGCTCCCTGCAGGTGCTGTTTCGCGCCACGGGCGGTGCCCGGCACCTGGGCGTCGAAGCGGTCAGCGACCGTGATCTTTTGCTGCGCCGCAACCTGTTGCAGCAGATCGCCGGCACCTGCAAGCAAGTGCCCCTGGCCTGGTGCGATGGCGACAACCTGCGACTGCCGGCAAGCCTGGCGGCGTTTCCCGATGTCGAGCTCAACCAGGAGCTGTATCGCTGGTTGGCGCTGCTGGCCGCGCAGTCAGGGCCGATGACGCATTGGGGACGGGACAACCAGCGCTGGACCCTGGCGGTGTTGAAGCGCTACCCGGCGCTGCGCCCTCGCTATCGGCGATTGGTGGAGGCGCACCTGTCCTTGCGTCCCGCCCCTGAATCACTGAACGCCGCCGAAGCGGCCCTGGAGCGCGCGTTGTGCCAAGCCTTGCGCGAGCCGGGCAGTGTCGAGCATTTCCCCCGCAGCGAACGGGCGGCCTGGCCGTTGCCGTTGTGGCTGTATCCACCGCAACACCTGGCCAATCCCCAAGCCGCTGACCTCGAAGAGTCCGAACAATACCTGGCGACGCCGCCCGGCGAACAGCAGGGCGGTCGCAAGCGCGCCGAACGCATCGACGACACCACCCGCGACGGCGGCCTGCTGATCGTGCGCCTGGAAAACCTGTTCAGTTGGACCGAGCACGTCGACCTCGATCGATGGTCGGACGACAGCGAAGACCCGGACGCCGCCCGCGTCGCTGAAGACCTGGATCAACTGACCCTTTCCCGCACGCGCTTGCGCAAGGGCGGCGGCTTGAAACTGCACTTGGACTTGCCACCGGCGGATGTCGATGACGTGCCGCTCGGCGAAGGCATCCTCTTGCCCGAATGGGACTATCGCAAGCAGCGCCTGCAGGACGATTTCGTCAGCGTGCAAACCTTCGTCCCGCGCGACTGTGAACCCCAGCCATTGCCCTTGCGCCTGCGAGGCCCGGCCCAGCGCCTGCGTCGCCAGTTCGAACATCTGCGCAACGATCGCCAATGGTTGCGCCAGCAAACCCAAGGCTCGGAACTGGACCTGCAAGCCTGGCTGGACTTTCACGTCGAGCGCCAGCACGGCCAATGCAGTGAACGCGGGCTGTTCATGGACCAGCGCCAGACGCGCCGCGACCTGGCCTGCCTGCTGCTGGCCGATCTTTCGATGTCCACCGATGCCCATCTCAATGACGAGCACCGGGTCATCGATGCGATCCGCGACAGCCTGTTGCTGTTCGGTGAAACCTTGTCGGTACTGGGGGATGATTTTGCCCTGTACGGGTTTTCCTCCCTGCGCCGGCAGAACGTGCGGATGCATGAACTCAAGGCGTTCAACCAGCGCTACGACGACCAGACCCGGGGGCGGATCCAGGGCCTCAAGCCGGGTTACTACACGCGCATGGGCGCGGCGATCCGCCAGGCTACCCAGCGCATGGCGGGGTGCAAGCGGCGGCGCAAATTGTTGCTGTTGATCAGTGACGGCAAGCCCAATGACCTGGACCTCTACGAAGGTCGCTACGGTGTCGAGGACACGCGCCAGGCGGTGCTGGAGGCCCGGCGCCAGGGACTGACGCCGTTCTGCATCACCATCGATCGGGAAGCGGGGGATTATCTGCCGTACATGTTTGGCGCCAACGGCTACACGCTGATTCGCCAGCCCGAGCAACTGCCGCTGCGGTTGCCGCAGTTGTATCGGCAGTTGACTCAGGATTGAGGATTCAAGCGATGCTGCGCGGCAGCCAGAAGAACATGACGATGCAGAAGATCGTCAAGCCGACGCAGAACCAGGTGAAGCGCCGCAGCCGACGCTCACCGGCCAGCGCCGCTTCGGCCGGCAGGGGCATGCCGCATTGGCGGCACTCGGTTTGGCCGATGGCATTGGCGTGTTGGCAATACAGGCAAGTGGGCTGCGCGATCATTCGAACTGCTCCAGGCGCGGGCGGTCGAGAATGGCGATCTGGCGACCGTCCTGGGTGATGATCTTTTCATCGATCAGGCGCCGGATGATCCGCGAGAACGTTTCCGGTTGGATCGACAGGTGCCCGGCAATCAACTGCTTGGCCATCGGCAATTCGAACTGGCTGTCGACGGTTTGCAGGCGCACCAGTTGCGTGAGCAGGTAGCGCACCACGCGGTGGGTGGCGTTCTTCAGCGACAGGGTTTCGATCTCGTTGACCCGCTGGTGCAAACGTACGCAGAGCTTGCCGAGCAGGGCGAAGGTCAGCCGGCTGTTGCTTTGCAGCAGGCGCATGTACGTGGCGTTGGACAGCCGATACAACTGCGTCGGGCCCACGGCTTCGGCGGACGCGACGTAGTTGGGCGTGTCCATCAGCATCATGGCTTCGGCGAAGGTCTGGCGCTCGCCAATCACCTCGAAGACTTTTTCCTGGCCGTCCGGGGTCAGCCGGAAGATTTTCACCGCCCCGGAGATCACGAAGTAGAACGCTTGCGCCGGTTCGCCCTGGCGAAACAGCGGATCACCCTTGTCGATGTTCAGCAGTTGGCTGTGGCTCATCAACTCGTCGAGTTGTTCCTCGTTCAGCGGCTCGAACAAATGATGGCTGCGCAGAATCTGGTGATGGACGCGGTGGAGCACCATGGCGTGAATCCTTGTGATAGCAAAAAAGTGATCGGGGTCAGACCAGGCTCAGGGACAGGCCGCTGGCAAGCGCCACGACGCAGGAGAGCACGACGAACCAGGTGAGCGGCAGGACGACGGATTTCATGGATGACCCCGGAAGTAGAAGGTGATGCCGTGCTTGAGCAAGAGCCGGGCCATGCCTGGAGGCTTCAGTTCATGGGGCGTTGGGGTTGGGTAGGGTAGAAATGACCCCAGGCTTGAAGGGTGGAAATCACCATGACGGGGTTAAAATAACCACTCCCTGTGGGAGCGAGCTTGCTCGCGATAGCGTACTAACATCCAACATCAATGCCGACTGATCCATCGTCATCGCGAGCAAGCTCGCTCCCACAGGTTTCCCGATCAAGTTGCGAATGGGTTCGGCAAGCCCCTTGCAAGCATCTGGCCGAGGCATGAGTTGCCGATGCGCCGGCTTGATCTGAGACAAGGCCGGTCCGTGTCGATAGCCCATCATTCGAGCCGTGATTTGTCGCACCTCGCGGGCGTTCCAGCGGGGGCAAAGGAGTGGTGTATGCAAGTGCTTGACCGTCGCAAGGCCATGGCCATCCCGCCGTTGTGGCGCCTGGCGTTCCGGCCGTTCTTCCTGGGCGGCTGCGTGCTCGCGCTGCTGGTGGTGCCGCTGTGGCTGGCGGTGTTCAGCGGGCGGCTGACGGCCTGGCAGCCGGCCGGTGGCTGGCTGGCCTGGCACCGTCATGAATTGTTGTTCGGTTTCGGCCTGGCGATCATCGCCGGGTTCCTGCTGACGGCGGTGCAGACCTGGACGGGTACGCCGGGGCTCAGCGGCAAGCGGTTGGCAGCGCTGGCGTTGGTGTGGCTGGGGGCGCGATTGGCCTGGTTGGCCGACGCGCCGTTGCCCTTGCTGGCGGTCCTGGAGCTGGCTTTCGCCTTGGGCGTCGCCGCGTTGATGGGCCTGACGTTGTGGCGTGTGCGGCAAAAACGCAATTACCCGATCGTGCTGGTCTTGCTGCTGCTGGCTGCCGCCGACGGCTTGTCGGTGTACGGCCTGATCCAGCACAACGAGGGTTTGCAGCGCCAGAGTGTGCTCACCGGCCTGTGGTTGGTGGCGGCGATGATGGGGCTGATCGGCGGGCGCGTGATTCCGTTCTTCACCCAACGCGGCCTCGGTCGCGTGGAGGGCGTGGCGCCGTGGCCGTGGCTCGATCGCTTGCTGCTGGCGGGGTCGGCACTGGTGGCGCTGCTGTATGCCTTCGGTCCGGCGCTGGCGCCCACTCTCTGGATCGGCCTGTTGTTCGCCGCGTTGGCGGTGGGGCACGGGATCCGGCTGGTGCGTTGGCATGACCGGGACCTGTGGCGGGTGCCGCTGCTGTGGTCGCTGCACCTGGCCTACGCCTGGCTGGCGGTGGCCTGCCTGGGCATGGCGCTGTGGCACGTCGGCGTGCCGGTGAACCCGAGCCTGGCGGTGCACAGCCTGACCATCGGCGCCATGGCCGGGTTGATCCTGGCGATGATTGCCCGCGTCAGCCTGGGCCATACCGGGCGCGCCCTCGAACCGCCGGCGGGCATGACGCTGGCGTTCATCCTGTTGAACCTGGCGTGCCTGAGCCGCGTGCTGCTGGTGCTGCTGTTGCCGTTTGCCGCGCTATGGCTGGCGGGGGTGTGCTGGACGTTGGCGTTTGGCCTGTACGCCTGGCGCTATGGGCCGATGCTGCTCAAGAGCCGGGTGGATGGGCATCCTGGATGAGTCGTCTGGGCGGAGGGGATCGATAATGTATGGGATCTTGCTGGTCACCCACTTGCTGGCGGCCATTGCCTTCATCGGTACGCTGTTCTTCGAGGTGTTCATCTGGCATGCCGCCCGCAGGCCTTTGTCGCAGGCGGCCAGGGAGGGCGCAGACCAGGCGATTGCCCAGCGCTCGCGGCGCGTACTTCACGGCGTGGTGCTGGTGCTCTACGGCGCCGGCATCGCCCTGGCCTGGCAGCATCGCGGCGCCTTGAGCCTGCCGTCGAGCAGCTTCGGCCTGTTGCTGAGCGTGAAGATATTGCTGGCCCTGAGCATCGTCGGGCATTACGTCTGGCTGGCCTACTGGCTCAAGAGCGGCCGGCTGACACCGAGCCGGGCCTGCTGGCTGCGGCGCAGTATCCTTGGGCATATGGTGTTGATTGTGGTGTTGGCGAAGGCGATGTTCTATTGGCAGTTTTAAAGCTGAAGAAAACACCGCCGAATCCTGTGGGAGCGAGCTTGCTCGCGATAGCGGTGGACCAGTCACTTCAAGGCTGGCTGACCTGACGCATCGCGAGCAAGCTCGCTCCCACAGGGGTAATGCGGGGGCTGATAAATCAGTGAGCAGGCTTCATCGCATTGACGAACAACACATTGTTTTCCAGGTGGATGTGCTGCATCAGGTCATCGCGAAATTCCACCAGCCCGCGGTACAGGGCGCGCCAGGTGTTGCAGGCGTCGGCGGGCGGGGTGATCTGATCGGTCAGGGCGAGCAGGGTTTCCAGCGCTTCGCCGTGCTGGTCGTGCTCATAGCGCAGCACTTGGATTGGCGCCGAGGCGCGTTCTCCCAGGCCGCGTTGCAGCATGGGGAACAGCACTTGTTCTTCCTTGAGCATGTGCCCTTCGAGTTCCTGGTACATGTCCTGCAGATGATCGGCCAGGCCATTGGGACACGTGGCGCGTTTGCCGTGGACGGTTTCGACGCGCCGGGCCAGGCGAATGAGTTCCGGCAGTTGTTCGCGATGGCGGGCGTGGTAGCGTTCGAGGAGGTGGCTGATCAATAGCGCCTGGGGTTCATCACGCCAGTCGTGGCCCCGTTCGCCGGCGGCTTGCAGGGTGCGCAGGGCATCGGCGATCAGCAGCGGGTTCAGGCCTTTGCTGAGCGCCGCTTCGCGCAAGGATTTTTGCCCGCCGCAACAGAAGTCGAGGCTGTAATGATGGAAGGTACGGGTAGCACCGGGAATGTCGCAGGCCAGTTGGCCGAGGCTTTGTTCCAGCAGGTCGAGGCTCATCATGTTTCCTTGGGTTGAATCCCGGGAGGGACAGATGACCGCTCACGTTGCAGCCGACGTGCCAGATTCAACCCGTTGAAAAACAAGCGATAAATTTTTGCCAGGGTGATTGTCACCCTGGCAGTGAAGGGTCAAACGAACCCTGGAGGGTCATCACTACCATGCTGCGTGAAAGCCTGGCCGCCGACCTGATTGTCGAGCTGCCCAATGCGGTGCGATTGCAGCGCCTGGTGCAGACCCTGCGCGAATACTTCAACAGCGGCGCCGTCGGTTTGCTGCGCCTGGACGAGGACAGCCTCCGGCCCGTGGCGACTGTCGGCCTGGTCCATGAAGCGCTGGGCCGGCGTTTCGTGATCGCCCAACATCCGCGGCTGGCGGCGATCATGGCGTCGCGCGAACCGACCTGGTTCGAGCCTGACAGTCGCTTGCCGGACCCTTACGACGGCTTGCTTGATCACCACGTCGGCGAACCGTTGCCGGTGCACGACTGCATGGGCGTGAGCCTGTACGTGGAAGGCCAGCTCTGGGGCGCGATCACCCTGGATGCGTTGCACGCCGGTACGTTCGACAGTCGCGCCCGGGAAGAGCTCAAGCGTTGCACCTTGCAGATCGAGGCGGCGGTGCGCGTCACGCGGTTGGAGCAGGAGAACCGCAGCCTGCGGGCATCACGCAGTGACCCGGCGGACCTGCGCCTGCCGACCGAAGAGGGCGAAATCCTCGGCCGCAGCGAGGGCCTGCAGCAATTGCTCAACGAACTGGACGTATTGGCCGACTCGGAACTGCCGGTGCTGCTGCTGGGCGAAACCGGCGTTGGCAAGGAATTGTTCGCGCGCCGCCTGCACCGCCTCTCGCGGCGCGGGCATAAGCCGCTGGTGCAGGTCAATTGCGCGGCACTGCCCGAGTCCTTGGCCGAAAGCGAGTTGTTTGGCCACGTCAAAGGCGCGTTTTCCGGCGCCACCACCGACCGCGCCGGGCGCTTCGACGCGGCCAATGGCGGCATGTTGTTCCTCGATGAGGTCGGCGAGTTGCCGTTGAGCGTGCAGGCCAAGTTGCTGCGCACTTTGCAGAACGGCGAGATCCAGCGCCTGGGGGCGGACAAGCCGCTGCATGTCGATGTGCGGATCATCGCCGCGACCAACCGGCACTTGCCCGACAGCATTCGCGATGGACTGTTTCGCGCCGACCTGTATCACCGGCTGTCGGTCTACCCGGTGCCGATCCCACCGTTGCGCGAGCGCGGCCACGATGTGCTGATGTTGGCGGGGCATTTTCTCGAACTGAACCGTACGCGACTGGGCTTGCGCGGGCTGCGCCTGTCGCCGGCGGCCGAACAGGCGTTGCTGGCGTACAGTTGGCCGGGGAATGTGCGGGAGCTGGAGCACGTCATCAGTCGCGCGGCGCTGAAAGCCTTGAGCCGTGGCGCCAATCGCGGGGTGATCATGACCCTCGAACCGCAAGTGCTGGATCTGGACGTCAGTGCCAGCGCCGTCGCCATCGATACGCCAGAGGAAAGGGTGGACACGCCGTTGCGGCCCCTGAGCGTCACGGTGGACGAATGCCAGCGCCAGGCGATCTTGAGGGCCTTGGAGCGTTGTGGGCAGAACTGGGCGGGGGCGGCGCGGTTGTTGGAGATCGATCCGAGCAATTTGCATAAGTTGGCGCGGCGGTTGGGGCTCAAATGATTTTTGGTCATCTGGTCTTGAGCCCTGCACTGACTGTAGGAGCTGCCGAAGGCTGCGATCTTTTTGGCTGATCTTCCACTTCAGATTTTCACTCCCTGGGAAAAGATCGCAGCCTTCGGCAACTCCTACACGGAGGTGAGGCCATTGATGGTGATCAAGTTTGCCTTGGGTAGCCAGGCGCACACTGGCCCAAACCCACAGTGGAGATCACCGCCATGCCCCTTTCCCTGGCCAACATGCGCCGCCAATACACCCGCGATGGGCTGGACGAAGCCCAGTCGCCCGACGATCCCCTGGCGCTGTTTGGTGTCTGGATGCAACAGGCCCGCGAAACCGAAAATCCACCCGTGGAAGCCAATGCAATGGCCCTCGCGACAGTGGACGAGCAGGGCCGGCCACACTGCCGGGTGTTGCTGCTCAAGGGCTTCAACGCAGACGGCTTTTCGTTCTTCGGCAACTATGAGAGTGGCAAGGGGCGCGACCTGGCGGCCAACCCCTGGGCGGCCATGACCTTTTTCTGGCCGGCCCTGGAGCGACAGGTGCGCCTCGAAGGTCCGGTTCACAGGCTCGACCCGACGCTGTCGGATGCCTACTTTCATTCCCGTTCCGTCGCCAGTCGTCTCGGCGCCTGGGCTTCGCCGCAAAGCCGTGCGCTGAATGATCGTGCTGCACTGGACGCCTTGCTGGCGGACACCGAACAACGTTTCGCCGATCAACCGGTGCCACGTCCCGAGCATTGGGGCGGTTATTGCCTGCGTCCCGAGCGTGTCGAATTCTGGCAGGGCCGTGCCGATCGTCTGCATGACCGTCTCGACTACCGCCTGCGCAATGGCGCCTGGCAGCGCAGCCGCCTGGCGCCCTGAATGGATGCCATGTCGGCGCTGCCTGTAGAAGCTGCCTGTAGGAGCTGTCTGTAGGAGCTGCCGAGCGTAGCGAGGCTGCGATCTTTTGATCTTTTGATCTTTGATCTTTTGATCTTTCGCTTGAGACTCAAGTGGCCCGGAAAAGATCGCAGCCTCGCTTTGCTCGGCAGCTCCTACGCAGCTCTACGCAGTTCCTACGCAGCTCCTCGGGGATAGGATCGTTCCTGCATGAGGTGCCAAGGGAGGTACCTCCATGGAGGAATAGGCCCGGCATGGATTGCAGTTCAGGCTGGGCCATCTTTTTCTGACAGGACGGCTGGCCATGGCCCATCTGACCCAACGCGTTTTCCAACCGCTGAACATTGCGGTGCTGACCATCAGCGACACCCGCACCTTCGAAACCGATTCGTCGGGCCAGACCCTGGCCGACCTGCTGCAAAGCGCCGGTCACAACCTGGTCGACCGCGCCCTGGTGAAGGACGACATCTACCAGATCCGCGCCCAAGTCTCGCAGTGGATCGCCGACCCCAAGGTGCAGGTGGTGCTGATGACCGGTGGCACCGGTTTCACGGCACGCGACAACACCCCCCAAGCGGTGGCGCCGCTGCTCGACAAGCAGGTCGATGGCTTCGGCGAATTGTTCCGCCAGGTGTCGCTGGCGGAGATCGGCATGTCTACCCTGCAATCACGGGCGTTGGCCGGCATGAGCAACGGCGTGCTGGTGGTGTGCTTGCCGGGTTCGCCGGGTGCTTGCCGGACCGGCTGGGAACAGATCCTCGTCGGGCAACTGGACAGCCGCACCGGGCCGTGCAATTTCACTCCGCACCTCAAGCCCCAGGACGGCATCGCCCCGACCGCCTGCGAGACACGCCCATGAGCGGCAAGGTGTGTGACTGCGGTGTATTGACGCCTGTGGATGAGGCGATCCGGCATCTGCTGGACCAGGCGCCGCCGCCTCCACTGATGCAGCGGGTGGGCCTGGATCAGGCCTTGGCGCGGGTGCTGGCCACGGATGTCCTGTGTCCAATGGACCTGCCGGCCTGGGACAACAGCGCGATGGACGGCTACGCCTTGCGGGCCGAGGACTTGCCGATGGACGGTGGCGTCCTGGCGCTGGCCGGGCGGATCGCGGCGGGCGACGGGCCGGGCGAGCCGCTGTCGGCGGGCCGGGTGGTGCGCATTTTCACTGGTGCGCCGTTGCCGCCGGGCGCCGACACGGTCGTGCCGCAAGAAAGCTGCCGGGTCGAGGGCGAGCGGGTCTGGCTGCCATCGGTCAATCGCGGCGACCACGTTCGCAAGGAAGGCGAGGAGCTGCGCCGGGGCGATCGATTGCTCGGTGCCGGCACGCGCCTGCGGGCCCAGGAACTGGGGTTGCTCGCCGGTGCCGGGATCGATCGGGTGGAGGTCTTCCGTCCGTTGCAGGTGGGCTTGCTCAGCAGCGGTGATGAGCTGCGCGAGCCGGGCGAGCCGTTGGCGCCGGGGCAGATCTACAACAGCAATCGCCACAGTCTCGCCGCGTTGTTGCGTGGCTGGGGCCTGGAAGTCCATGACTTCGGTGTCATGCCCGACCAGCTGTTGGCCAGTCGCCAAGCGTTGCGCCTGGCTGCCGCCGAATGCGATGTGCTGATCACCTCGGGCGGTGTCTCGGTGGGTGAGGAGGATCACCTCAAGCATGCCATCGAAGCCTTGGGCAGCATCGATCTCTGGCGCCTGGCGATCCAGCCCGGCAAGCCCCTGGCGTTCGGTGACGTGGAGGGCAAGCCGTGGATCGGCCTCCCGGGCAATCCTTCGGCGGCGCTGATTACCGCGTTGATCGTCGTGCGGCCATTCCTGTTCCGGGCCCAGGGCATGCGGGACGTGCTACCCACGCCGCTGCGGGTGCCTGCCGGCTTCGACTGGTTGAAGCGCAACCGGCGCCGGCAATACCTGCGGGCCCGATTGGTCGCGGGCATCGACGGCCAGTTGTGCATCGAACTGCACCCGCAGCAAAGCTCGGCGATGCTGACGGCTGCCTGCTGGGCCGATGGCCTGGCGGTGGTCGAGCGCGAGACGCAAGTGCACAAGCACGACCCAGTGATGTACCTGCCATTCGCAAGCCTGATGCATTGACGGCAATTGACTGCCGTCAAGGTCGCCGCCGGTTGGCTGGCTAGACTGTCGGCGCCCTTAGTTTTCTCACGAGGATGCCCCATGCAACTGGTTTGCCCGGCAGGGAATCTGCCAGCCCTCAAAGCGGCGGTGCGCCAAGGCGCCGATGCCGTTTATGTCGGCTTTCGCGATGACACCAATGCCCGGCACTTCGCCGGGCTGAACATGGACGACAAACAGTTCGACGCAGCGGTCGCACATATCCGTCAGCATCAACGCAAGCTTTACGTGGCGGTCAATACGTATCCGCAACCCAAGGGCTGGGAGCGCTGGCAGCGTGCGGTGGATCGCGCCGCCGATTTCGGCGTGGATGCGTTGATCGCCGCCGACCCCGGCGTGCTCAGCTACGCCAGCCAACGTCATCCTCGGTTGGCGCTGCACCTTTCGGTACAAGGCTCGGCCACCCACGCGGCGGCGCTGGCGTTCTACGCGCAGCGCTATGACATTCGTCGCGCCGTACTGCCGCGCGTGCTGTCCCTGGCCCAGGTCCGGCAGGTGGCGGCGGGCAGCCCGGTGCCGATCGAGGTCTTCGGTTTCGGCAGCCTGTGCATCATGGCCGAGGGCCGTTGCCACTTGTCTTCGTACATCACGGGCGAATCGCCGAACCTCTGCGGCGTCTGCTCACCGGCCAAGGCGGTGCGCTGGAGCGAGGACGCCGATGGGTTGAGCGCCCGCCTGAGCGAAGTGCTGATCGACCGTTACACCCCTGAAGAACCGGCCGGCTATCCGACCCTGTGCAAAGGCCGCTTCCTGGTGGGCGGCAAACGCTTCCACGCCCTGGAAGAACCCACCAGCCTCGACACCCTCGACCTGCTGCCGGAACTGGCGGCCATCGGCGTCGAAGCGGTGAAGATCGAAGGTCGCCAGCGCAGCCCGGCGTACGTCGAGCAGGTGACCCGGGTCTGGCGCGCCGCGCTGGATGCCCACCACGCCGCGCCCCAGCGTTTCCGCGTGCGGGAAGAATGGCGCCAGGTGCTGGCCGGTCTGTCCGAGGGCAGCCAGACCACCCTGGGCGCCTACCATCGATCATGGCAATGAGGAAGGCCTGATGAAACTCAGCCTGGGACCGGTCCTGTTCTACTGGGACAAAGTGCAACTGGGAAATTTCTACACCGAAATGTCGGCCCTGCCGCTGGACGTGATCTACCTGGGGGAAACCGTCTGCTCGAAACGCCGGGCCTTCTCGCTGGATCAATGGTTGGGCCTGGGGCGCGAGCTGCAAGCGTGCAGCCAGGCGCAGATCGTGTTGTCGAGCCTGACGCTGATCGAGGCGGCCTCGGAGCTGTCTTCGCTGCGCCGCTTGTGTGACAACGGCGACGTGTTGGTGGAAGCCAATGACATGGGCGCCGTGCAGTTCATGGCCGAACGCAAACTGCCTTTCGTGGGCGGCCCGGCGCTGAACCTGTACAACGGCCACGCCCTGGGGCAACTGCTCGACAGTGGCATGATTCGCTGGGTGCCGCCGGTCGAGTGCTCGGCGGCGCTGATCGCCGATGTGCTGGAGCAAGTGCGGGACATGGACCGTGACCTGCCGGAAGTGGAGATCTTCGCCTACGGTCATCTGCCCCTGGCCTACTCGGCGCGCTGCTTTACCGCCCGCGCCGAAAACCGGCCCAAGGACGACTGCCAATTCTGTTGCATCAACTACCCCGACGGCCTGGCGTTGAGCAGCCAGGAAGGGCAGCAATTGTTCACCCTCAACGGCATCCAGACGATGTCGGGCGAGGTGACGAACCTGCTGGCCGATTACCCCGCGCTGACCGCCTGCGGCGCCGACGTGCTGCGCCTCAGCCCGCGCGCCCAAGGCATGGCCGACGTGGTCATGGCCTTCGACAAGGTCCGCCAGGGCGAGGCACCGCCGCTGTTCGTGGACGGTTGCAATGGTTACTGGCACGGCCACGCCGGCATGTTGAAAGTAGAGGAGGCGGGCCTGTGCTAAGTCCGAAGAAATGGTTGCTCAAAGGCGCCGACCGGGTGCTGCCACTGGTAGGCAAAGTGCCGTTCGTGGTGCAGCGGCTGGCATTGCAACAGGCGCTCAACCGCTGTCTGGCCGAGCCGCTGCGCGAGGGCGGGTTCGAGGTGCTGCGCGACCGCTGGTTATGTCTGCGGGTGCTTGACCTGAAGTTGCGCTGGTACCTAACCCTCGGCCGCGACGGCCTGCGCATCGCCGAACGGGCCGACGCGCAAGTGTCCATCAGCGGCAACTGGCGGGAGTTTCTCTTGCTTGCCAGCCGTCAGGAAGATCCGGACACGCTGTTCTTTCGGCGGCGGTTGGTCATCGAGGGGGATACCGAGTTGGGGCTGGCGCTGAAGAACCTGATCGACAGCCTTGATCCGGACGTCTTGCCGCCGTGGTTGTGGCGCAATCTGGAACGGGCGGGGAAAGGGTTGGCGACTGTGTGATGAAGGCCTCTGACGCACTTCCCTTGGTGTATTCATGTTCCGGTTGTTCGAACGTGGCGCAATTGGCCAACACCGTTGCGCTGCGCCTGGACCGTGCGGGCCTGGCGGAGATGTCGTGCATTGTCGGGGTGGGTGGGCAGGTGCCGCCGCTGGTCAACAAGGCGCGCTCGGGGCGGCGGATCGTTGCGTTGGATGGATGTCCGTTGCAGTGCGTACAGGCTTGTCTGCGATTGCAGGGTTTGACGGCGGATGTGCATGTGATCCTGAGCCAGCTGGGGTTGCGCAAGCGGTTTGGGGTCGATTGCGGTGAGCCCGAGCTGGAGCTGGTGTTTTCGCAGGTGATTGCGTTGATGGATATGGGGTAGGCATACCCCCTGACTCTTGATAATCGCCGGTTCCTGTGGGAGCGAGCCTGATCGCGAAGAGGCCCGTACATTCGACATCTTCATCGCCTGTTGCACCGCCTTCGCGAGCAAGCTCGCTCCCACATGGGATCTTCAGCGGCCGCAAACTCTCTGCACGCCACCGCCCCACTGTGGGAGCGAGCTTGCTCGCGAAGAGGCCCGTACATTCGACATCTTCATCGCCTGTTGCACCGCCTTCGCGAGCAAGCTCGCTCCCACACGGGATCTTCAGCGGCCGCAAACTCTCTGCACACCACCGCCCCACTGTGGGAGCGAGCTTGCTCGCGAAGAGGCCCGTACATTCGACATCTTCATCGCCTGTTGCGCCGCCTTCGCGAGCAAGCTCGCTCCCACACGGGATCTTCAGCGGCCACAAACTCCATGCACACCACCGCCCCACTGTGGGAGCGAGCTTGCTCGCGAAGAGGCCTGTACATTCGACATCTTCATCGCCTGTTGCGCCGCCTTCGCGAGCACGCTCGCTCCACAGGAGGAATGTGGTCTGCCTCACGACTACTGCTGATAGGCCTCCAAGTCATCCTCGGACAAGATACGAATCTGCCGTCGCTCCATGGCAATCAACCCCCCATCCACCAACCGATGAAGAATCCGCGAAAACGTCTCCGGCTGGATCCCCAGTTTGGAAGCCACCAGTCGCTTGGACACCTGCAACACCACCTGACCATCAGACGGATCACGCTCCTGCAGCAGGAAGTTGATTACCCTCCGACTGGCGCTGGCCAAGGTCAGGTTATCGATGTCCTTGAGCCGCTGATGCAAATGGATGCTCATGCTCGCCAGGATCGCCAGGCAGACCTTGGGTTGGTCTTCCAGGGCCTTGCGGTAATGGGTGCCCTCGATACTCACCAGCACGCTGTCCTTGATCGCCGACGCGCTGACCGGGTAGCAGCGGGCCTGGCTGAAGAGCAGGGCTTCGGCGAAAGTCTGTCCGGGCTGGATGATTTCCACCAGGTTCTCCTGGCCCTCGCCGGTGACCCGGAAGAGTTTGATCTGGCCGCTGACCAGCAGGAAAAACCGCTTGGCGGGATCGCCCTGGTGCATGAGCGTGCTGTTGCAGGGCAGCCGCTTGAGCACGGCCAGGTTGCACACGTCCTCGAAGACCCGCTCCGGCAATTGGCTGAACAGGTGATGACGTCGCAACAGTAGAACGATGGAAGGGTGGGTCAGCATGGCGTACCTCCGCGTGCCGTCATGGTAGAGCCCAAGGCCCCGTTGGCCTATGCCTCGGCAGGCCTACCTCGGAAGAGGGAGGGGGGCTAACTGTTGACGCGGACCTGTGGCGAGGGAGCTTGCTCCCGCTTGGCTCTGTAGGAGCTGCCGAGCGAAGCGAGGCTGCGATCTTTTCACTGCCAATTGAGTCAGGAGCGAAAGATCAAAAGATCGCAGCCTCGCTTCGCTCGGCAGCTCCTACACGGCTCCTACACGGCTCCTACACAGCTCCTACAGAGCCCAGCGGGAGCAAGCTTCCTCGCCACAGATTGTGTGTTTTCCACTGGTATTAGCCCGCCCCGCGCAAATGCTCCATCGCCCAAACCGCCGCTTCGACCCGCGAACGCAAGCCGAGCTTGTGCAGCAGGTTCTTCACATGCACCTTCACCGTGCCTTCGGTAATGCCCAGCTTGTGGCCGATGACCTTGTTGCTGAAGCCCCCGGCGATCGTCCTCAACACCTGGCGCTCGCGTTCGGTCAGTTCCACGTCGGCCTGGCGTGGCGGGGAGCGCAGCGCCTGGGCCATGACGCGGGTCAGGCCGGGGCTGATCACCAGGGCGCCGTTGAGGGCGTCGCGGATGTACTGGATCAGCAGCTCGGGCTCCATGTCCTTGAGCAGGTAGCCGTTTGCATCCAGGCGCAGGGCGTCGCGGATGTCATCCTCGGCGTCGGACACGGTGAACAGCAGGACCTTGCCGGTGTAGTCCATCGCCCGCAGGCGGCGCAGGGTCTCGATGCCGTTCATCTGCGGCATGTTGTTGTCCAGCAGCACCAGGTCGGGCTTGAGCGGTTCGATCAGCGCCAGGGCTTCTTCGCCGTGGCTGGCTTCGCCAACGATGTGCAGATCGTCTTCGAGTTCGAGCATCTGGCGGATCCCGCGACGCATCATCGGATGGTCGTCGACCAGCAGCAGGGTGTGACGCAAAGGGGCGTTCATGTTGCGATGCCTTCGGAGTGATGGCCCAGGAATTCCGGTTGGAAGCGCACCTGGAGACGGGTGCCCTGGGGCGTTCGGGAGAGTATGTCCAGTTGGCCGCGCAGGCTGCGGGCGCGTTCGTTCATGATGTTCAGGCCGTGGTGTTCGCGCTGGTCCACTTCGCCGCTGAAACCCCGGCCATCGTCTTCGATGGACAGGCGCACGGTCTCGCCTTCCTGGCGCAGTTCGAGCCAGGCGTTCTCGGCATGGGCGTGGCGCAGGCAGTTGGACAGGGCTTCGCGGGTGATCTGCAGGATGTGGATCTGCTCGCTGGCCGACAGCTCGAAGGCCAGGGTGTCGATGAACAGGTGCACATGGAAATCGCCGCGGTTGGAGAACTCTTCGGCGGTGTCCTTGAGTTCCTGTATCAATCCGTCGTCGCGGATCTGCAAACGGAACGTGGTGAGCAATTCGCGCAGTTGGCGGTAGGCGTTGTTGAGGCCCTCACGCAGTTCGCCGGTGACGTTTTCCAGGGTCTGCACCGGTTCGCCGCGACGCATCAAGGTCTGCATGCGGCTGACTTGCAGTTTCATGTACGACAAGGCCTGGGCCAGGGAGTCGTGCAATTCCCGGGCAATGATCGTGCGCTCGTCGAGCAGCAGCAGGCGATGGTCCTGTTCGCGCTGGCGCTTGAGGGACAACGTTGTCCCGATCAAATTCGCCAAGGCCTGGATCAAGGCGATTTCCCAAGGCTGCGCAGCGTGGCCGTCGACGAAATGCGCCTTGAGTTCACCCAGCTCAGTGCCCTGGTTGCTGATGCTGAAAGCCTGCGGGCGCGCCGCGTTGTGTTTGTGGCAACTGGCGCAATCGCTGGTGGCGCAGACCTGGCGGCTGGCGGCGCCATGCAAGGCCAGCAGGTGCCGGGCCGGTGCTTGTAGCTGTCCTTGCAGGCACAGCGTCAGGCGCAGGCCAGGCAGGCGCTGCTGGAAGCGCCGGATCAACTCATCCAGGCCTTCGGCGTTGGCCTGGCGTGTCGCCAGGCTGCGGCTGCTCTGGTAGAGCAATTCAAGGGCGGCGTTGGCCTGTTGCAGGTTCAGGGTCTTTTGCTGCACCTGGGCTTCCAGGGTGCGGTGGGACTCCTCGATGGTCTCGGCCATGGTGTTGAAACTGGTCGCCAACTGGCCCAGCTCATCCTCGGACTGATGGTTGACCCGCACCTGGAACTCGCCACGGCGAAAACGCTGGGTGGCGTCCACCAGTTCCTGCAAGGGCGTGACCACGCCGTACTGCAACTCATACAGGCCGATCAGCAGGATGATCATGGTGCTGAACAACGCGATGCCCTGGATCGCCTGCTGCCAGCCTTGCTTGTGTTCGCTCTGGCGCTGCAGCAGGGTGACGAACTGGTCCAACTGCTCGACGAAGGAGCTGGCGCTCGCTTGGAAAAACGCCGAGTCGCCGTGCTCGATGGCGGGGCGCAAGGTCTGGTTCCAGCGCTGCATGAGGGCGCGATAGCTTTTGTGCAGGGAGGTTTCCGGCCCGTCTTCCAGCACGGCGCGCAGGGCCGGGCTGTCGAGGCGTTGCTGCAGGCTGTCGACGACCGAGGGAATGTCCTCGGCGTCGCCAGCGGCGAGTTTCCAGCTCAGGTGGTAGGTCTCCATGCGCACGGAGCCAGCGGTATTGATGGCCGCCGCGTCGCCCTGGCTGAACCAGGCGATCAGTCCGGCGCTCAACGAGCTGGCCAGCGCGAGGATGGCGATGAGGATCACCGCCAGCCCGGCGCGAGCGGGCAGGGAACTGCGCAGCCAACGCATCATGGACGCTGGCTCCTGGAGAAAATTGGTAGACCGAGCATCAAGCGCGCCCTGGGTCGTGGGGTGTTGCAGCCGATCCTGGGCGCACTACCTCTAAAGAGTTGTCGGCCGTTCCGTTTCCATAAAAGCCTTGGCCGACTTGCTCAAGACATTGATAAACAAAGGGTTCTATCGATATCAGGATCTACCTCCTTGGAGGTAGACGGGCCAAGCATAGGCCAATGCCCCCTTGGCGCTCGTTGATCCAGGTCAAGTTTTCGCGGGGTAGGCATCACTAGTCTGCGCTCAACGAATTGACTGGGGTGCAGCGTGATGCGAGCGCAAGTGCAACAAGGGCTGGTACTAGGGATGAGTACCCTGGCCTTCACCGTGTGCTTCATGGTCTGGATGATGTTTGCCGTGCTCGGCGTTCCGATCAAGGAACTGCTCGCCCTCAACGAAACACAATTTGGCCTGCTGGCCGCCACGCCGGTGCTCACCGGTTCGCTGGTGCGCTTGCCCCTGGGCCTGCTCACCGACCGCTTCGGCGGACGCATCGTGTTTTTCCTGCTGATGCTGTCCTGCGTGTTGCCGCTCTATTTGATCACCCTGGCCACGGCTTATTGGCAGTTCCTGGTGCTGGGCCTGTTCGTCGGCCTGGCCGGCGGCTCGTTCTCGGTGGGCATTGCCTACGTCGCGAAATGGTTCGACAAGCATAACCAGGGCTTCGCCATGGGCGTGTTTGGCGCGGGCAACGCCGGTGCCGCGGTGACCAAGTTCCTCGCCCCGGCGCTGATCGCGCTGGGCACCTGGCACCTGGTGCCGAAGGTGTTCAGCGCGATCCTGTTCATCACCGCCTTACTGTTCTGGTTTCTCACCGCCGAGAAAAAACAACACCGCAGTGCCGGCGGCGCCACGCTGCGTGAGCAACTCAAGTCGCTGAAAGATCCTGCGGTGTGGCGCTACTGTCAGTACTACTCGATCGTCTTCGGCGGCTACGTGGCCCTGGCGTTGTGGATGACCAAGTACTACGTGCAGGAATACGGTTTCAGCCTGCAAAGCGCGGCGCTGCTGGCGGCGTGTTTTTCGCTGCCGGGCGGCGTGCTGCGGGCCGTCGGCGGCTGGATGTCCGACCGTTGGGGCGCCCAGAGCGTGACCTGGTGGGTGTTGTGGGTGAGCTGGATCTGCCTGTTCCTGCTGTCTTACCCGCAAACCCAACTGCAAGTGCAGACCGTCAACGGCATCGTTGATTTCCACATCGGCCTCAACGCCACGCTCTTCACCGTGCTGCTGTTCGTGATGGGCATCGCCTTCGCGTTCGGCAAGGCCTCGGTCTTCAAGTACATCGCCAACGACTACCCGCAGAACATGGGGGCGGTGTCCGGCATCGTCGGCCTGGCCGGCGGCCTGGGTGGTTTCGTGCTGCCGATCATGTTTGGCGCCCTGGTGGACCTCACCGGCGTGCGCTCGTCCTGCTTCATGTTGCTCTACGGCGTGGTCTGGGTCTCGTTGATCTGGATGTACCTCAGCGAGGTGCGCAAGCGCCCGCTGCTGGGTAAACAACCGCCGGCCAGCCCATCCCCGTTTTCCAGCATTGCCCAAGGAGAAGAACATGTCCGTTCTGCAAACGCCTGAAAAAGGCCCGGTCATCCATGACTGGCGCCCGGAAGACCCAGCCTTCTGGGGCCGCAGCGGCAAGCAGACCGCCCGGCGCAACCTGTGGATTTCCATCCCGGCGCTGCTGTTGGCCTTCGCCGTGTGGATGGTCTGGAGCACGGTGATCGTGCGCTTGAACGCCATCGGCTTCAGCTTCAGCACCGACCAGCTGTTCTGGCTGGCGGCGCTGCCGGGGCTGTCGGGCGCGACCTTGCGCATCTTCTATTCGTTCATGGTGCCGATCTTCGGCGGTCGGCGCTGGACGGCCCTGAGCACCGCATCCCTGTTGATCCCGGCCCTGTGGATGGGCTTCGCCGTACAGGATTCGTCCACGCCCTACAGCGTGTTCGTGCTGATCGCGCTGCTGTGCGGTTTTGGTGGCGGCAACTTCGCGTCGAGCATGTCCAACATCAGCTTCTTCTACCCGAAATCCCAGCAGGGCACCGCCCTGGGCCTGAACGCCGGGCTGGGCAACCTCGGTGTGTCGGTGATGCAGTTCTGCGTGCCGCTGGTGATTTCCTTCGGGGTGTTCGGCTTCATGGGCGGCCAGCCGCAGGTGTTGGCCGACGGCAGCTCGCTGTGGCTGCAGAACGCCGGGTTCATCTGGGTGCCGTTCATCCTCGCCGTGACCCTGATTGCCTGGTTCGGCATGAACGATTTGTCCAGCGCCCGCGCATCGTTCAGCGAACAGGCGGTGATCTTCAAGCGCAAGCACAACTGGCTGATGTGCTGGCTGTACCTGGCAACATTCGGCTCGTTCATCGGTTTCTCCGCCGCATTTCCGCTGCTGATCAAGACCTCGTTCCCCGAAGTCATCGCCCTGAAGTTCGCCTTCCTCGGCCCGCTGGTGGGTGCCCTGGTCCGGCCGTTGGGCGGCTGGCTGGCGGACAAGCTCGGTGGCGCGAAAGTGACCCTGTGGAACTTCGTGCTGATGATCGTGATGGTGTTCGGTGTCCTGCACTTTCTGCCGAAAGGCGGCGAGGGCGGCAGCTTCTACGGCTTCCTCGGCATGTTCATGTTGCTGTTCATCACTACCGGCGTGGGCAACGGTTCGACCTTCCGCATGATCCCGGTGATCTTCCGCACCCTGCATGAAAAATCCGCGCTCGGTAAGAAGCCCGAGCAGCGCGAGCTGGCCCTGAAGAATGCCGGCAAGGAATCGGCAGCGGTGCTGGGTTTCAGCTCGGCCATGGGCGCCTTCGGAGCCTTCTTCATTCCCAAATCCTTCGGCACTTCGATGGCCCTGACCGGCGGCCCGGAGATGGCCTTCTACATGTTCGTCGGCTTCTACCTGAGCTGCATCGTGGTGACCTGGTGGTGGTACGCCCGCAAAGGCGCGGCGACCCCCTGCTAAGACGAGTTCAACTATTGCGGGCGGGGCGCAGACCCCGCGGAGCAAGCCTGAGAGGAAGACACTGTGAGTCATTTACTGGATCAACTGCGGTTTTTCAACCGCAAGCAAGGCGAGTTTTCAGACGGCCATGGCGAGACCCGCAAGGAGTCCCGCGACTGGGAGAACGTCTACCGTTCGCGCTGGCAGTACGACAAGATCGTGCGTTCCACCCACGGGGTGAACTGCACCGGTTCGTGCTCGTGGAAAATCTACGTCAAGAACGGCCTGATCACCTGGGAAACCCAGCAGACCGACTACCCGCGCACCCGCAACGACCTGCCCAACCACGAGCCTCGCGGCTGCCCACGTGGCGCGAGCTATAGCTGGTACATCTACAGCGCCAACCGGCTCAAGTACCCGAAGATCCGCAAGCCCTTGCTCAAGCTGTGGCGCGAAGCCCGGCAGACCCTGCCGCCTGTCGAGGCGTGGGCGAGCATTGTCGAGGACAAGGCCAAGGCCGACTCGTACAAGAGCAAGCGCGGCATGGGCGGTTTCATCCGTTCCAACTGGGAAGAAGTCAACGAGATCATCGCCGCCGCCAACGTCTACACCATCAAGGAACACGGCCCGGACCGCGTGGTCGGCTTCTCGCCGATCCCGGCCATGTCGATGGTCAGCTACGCCGCCGGCTCGCGTTACCTGTCGCTGATCGGCGGCGTGTGCCTGAGCTTCTATGACTGGTACTGCGACTTGCCGCCCGCCTCGCCGATGGTCTGGGGCGAGCAGACCGACGTGCCGGAATCGGCCGACTGGTACAACTCCAACTACATCATCGCCTGGGGCTCCAACGTCCCGCAGACCCGTACCCCCGACGCGCACTTCTTCACCGAGGTGCGCTACAAGGGCACCAAGACCGTGGCGATTACCCCGGACTATTCGGAAGTCGCCAAGCTCACCGACCTGTGGCTCAACCCCAAGCAGGGCACCGACGCCGCGCTGGCCCAAGCCTTCAACCATGTGATCTTCAAAGAATTCCACCTGGACAAGCCGAGCGCCTATTTCACCGACTACGCCAAGCGCTACACCGACCTGCCGGTGCTGGTGATGCTCAAGCCGATGCTCGGCGTCGCGCCGGGTTCGGGTTACCAGCCGGACCGTTTCCTGCGGGCCAGCGACCTGACCGACAACCTCGGCCAGGACAACAATCCGGAATGGAAAACCATCGCCCTGGACGCCAGCGGCGAGCTGGTTTCGCCCCAAGGTTCCATCGGCTATCGCTGGGGTGAGAAGGGCAAATGGAACATCCTGCCCCGTGAAGGCGGTGAGGGACGTGAGATCGACCTCAAGCTGAGCTTGATCGGCGGCGATATCGCCGAGGTGGCGTTCCCGTACTTCGCCGGCGAAGCCCAGGAGTACTTCCAGCACGTGGCCGGCGACGCGGTGCAGTTCCGGCGGGTGCCGGTGCACAGCGTGGTGCTGGCCGACGGCAGCGTGGCGAAAGTCGCCACCGTGTTCGACCTGTCGGCGGCCAACCTGGCGATCGACCGTGGCCTCGGTGGCGCCAACGTTGCCAAGGACTATGACGACGCCTCGGTGCCCGGCACCCCGGCCTGGCAAGAGCAGATCACCGGTGTGAGCCGCGAGAAGGCGATCCAGATCGCCCGCGAGTTCGCCGACAACGCCGACAAGACCCGTGGACGCTCGATGATCATCGTCGGTGCGGCGATGAACCACTGGTACCACATGGACATGAACTACCGTGGGCTGATCAACATGCTCATGCTCTGCGGTTGCATCGGCCAGACCGGTGGCGGCTGGGCTCACTACGTCGGCCAGGAAAAACTCCGCCCGCAATGCGGCTGGCTGCCCCTGGCCTTCGGCCTGGACTGGAACCGTCCGCCACGGCAGATGAACGGCACCAGCTTCTTCTACGGCCACAGTTCGCAATGGCGCCACGAGAAGATGAGCATGCACGACGTGCTCTCGCCCCTGGCCGACAAGTCGCAATTCCCCGAGCACGCCCTGGACTACAACATCCGCGCCGAACGGGCCGGCTGGTTGCCGAGCGCGCCGCAGCTCAACACCAACCCGCTGAACATCTGCCGCGATGCCGCCGCCGCTGGTCTTGATCCGAAGGACTATGTAGTCAAGTCGCTGCAGGACGGTTCCCTGCGTTTCGCCTGCGAACAGCCGGACAGCCCGGTGAACTTCCCGCGCAACATGTTCATCTGGCGCTCCAACCTGCTCGGGTCTTCGGGCAAGGGCCACGAGTACATGCTCAAGTACCTGCTCGGCACCAAGAACGGCGTGATGAACGAAGACATCGGCCAGGTCGGCGACTGCAAGCCCACCGAAGCCGAATGGGTCGACGAGGGCGCCATCGGCAAGCTCGACCTGGTGACCACCCTGGATTTCCGCATGTCCTCGACCTGCGTGTACTCCGACATCGTCTTGCCGACCGCCACTTGGTACGAAAAAGACGACATGAACACCTCGGACATGCACCCGTTCATCCATCCGTTGTCGGCGGCCATCGATCCGGCCTGGGAGTCGCGTTCGGACTGGGAAATCTACAAAGGCATCGCCAAGGCGTTCTCGGCCATGTCGGTCGGCCACCTGGGTATCGAGAAAGACCTGGTCACTGTGCCGTTGATGCATGACAGCGTCGGCGAACTGGCCCAGCCGTTTGGCGGCACCGACTGGAAGAGCGCCGGGGTGGCGCCGCAACCGGGCAAGAACGCGCCGAACCTGCAAGTGGTCGAGCGCGACTACCCGAACATCTACAAGCAGTTCACCTCCCTCGGCCCGATGCTGGAAAAACTCGGCAACGGCGGCAAGGGCATCAACTGGAACACCGATACCGAGGTGAAATTCCTCGGTGAGCTGAACCACAAGGAAGTCGACGCCGGCATCAGCCAAGGCCGGCCAAAAATCGACAGCGCCATCGACGCTGCCGAAGTGATCCTGTCCCTGGCACCGGAAACCAACGGCCATGTCGCGGTGAAAGCCTGGGCGGCGCTGTCGGAATTCACCGGCATCGACCACAGCCACCTGGCCGTGTCGAAGGAGCACGAAGCGATTCGCTTCCGCGACATCCAGGCCCAGCCGCGCAAGATCATCTCCAGCCCGACCTGGTCCGGCCTGGAAGACGATCACGTGAGCTACAACGCCGGCTATACCAACGTCCATGAGTCGATCCCATGGCGCACCATCACCGGTCGCCAGCAGTTCTACCAGGATCACCCATGGATGCAGGCGTTCGGCGAGCAACTGATGAGTTATCGGCCGCCGGTCAACACCCGCACCATCGAAGGCGTGAAAGGCAAGCGCAGCAACGGTCAGCCCGAGATCGTCCTGAACTGGATCACCCCGCACCAGAAATGGGGCATCCACAGCACCTACAGCGACAACCTGCTGATGCTGACCTTGAGCCGTGGCGGACCGATTGTCTGGCTCTCGGAGATCGACGCCCAGCGCGCCGGGATCGAGGACAACGACTGGATCGAATGCTTCAACGCCAACGGCGCGCTCACCGCCCGGGCGGTGGTCAGCCAGCGGGTCAAGGAAGGCATGGTGATGATGTACCACGCCCAGGAACGGATCGTGAACGTGCCGGGCTCGGAAACTACCAAGACCCGTGGCGGCCACCACAACTCGGTGACCCGCGTGGTGCTCAAGCCCACCCACATGATTGGCGGCTACGCCCAACAAGCCTACGGCTTCAACTATTACGGCACGGTCGGTTGCAACCGCGACGAATTCGTCGTGGTGCGCAAGATGGTCAAGGTCGATTGGCTCGACGGTTCCAGTGGTGATGATTTGCCGCGTCCACTGCCGACTGATATCGAGGAGAACTGAGATGAAGATTCGCTCACAAATCGGCATGGTCCTGAACCTGGACAAATGCATCGGCTGCCACACCTGCTCGATCACCTGCAAGAACGTCTGGACCAGCCGTGAAGGCATGGAATACGCCTGGTTCAACAACGTCGAATCCAAGCCGGGCATCGGCTATCCCAAGGAATGGGAGAACCAGGACAAGTGGAAGGGCGGCTGGGTCCGCAACGCCGACGGCTCGATCAACCCGCGCATCGGCGGCAAGTTCCGCGTGCTGGCGAACATCTTCGCCAACCCGGACCTGCCGAGCCTGGACGACTACTACGAGCCGTTCGACTTCGACTACCAGCACCTGCACACCGCGCCGCTGGGCGAGCACCAGCCCACCGCGCGACCACGCTCTGTGGTGTCCGGCAAGCGCATGGAGAAGATCGAGTGGGGCCCGAACTGGGAGGAAATCCTCGGCACCGAGTTTGCCAAGCGGCGCAAGGACAAGAACTTCGACAAGATCCAGGCGGACATCTACGGCGAGTACGAAAACACCTTCATGATGTACCTGCCGCGCCTGTGCGAGCACTGCCTGAACCCGGCGTGCGCGGCGTCGTGCCCGAGCGGGGCGATCTACAAGCGCGAGGAGGACGGCATCGTCCTGATCGACCAGGAAAAATGCCGCGGCTGGCGCATGTGCATCAGCGGCTGCCCGTACAAGAAGATCTATTTCAACTGGAAGAGCGGCAAGTCGGAAAAATGCATCTTCTGCTACCCCCGTATCGAAGCCGGCATGCCAACGGTCTGTGCTGAAACCTGCGTCGGCCGGATCCGTTACCTCGGCGTGCTGCTGTATGACGCCGACCGGATCAGCGAAGTGGCAAGCACGGCCAACGAGCAGGACCTGTACGAGAAACAACTGGAGATCTTCCTCGACCCGAACGACCCGGCGGTGATTCGCCAGGCCCTGGCCGATGGCGTGCCGCAGTCGGTGATCGATTCGGCCCAACGTTCGCCGGTATACAAAATGGCCGTGGATTGGAAACTCGCACTGCCGCTGCACCCGGAATACCGCACCTTGCCGATGGTCTGGTACGTGCCGCCACTGTCGCCGATCCAGAACGCAGCCGCCGCCGGCACCGTGGGCATGAACGGGGTGATCCCGGACGTCGACAGCCTGCGGATCCCGCTGCGCTACCTGGCGAACATGCTCACTGCTGGCGATGAAAAACCGGTCAAGCATGCCCTCAAGCGCCTGCTGGCGATGCGCGCCTACAAGCGTTCGGAACAGGTCGATGGCGTGCAGGACTTGCAAGTGCTCGCCGATGTCGGCCTGAGCGTGAACCAGGTGGAAGAGATGTACCGCTACCTGGCGATTGCCAACTACGAAGACCGTTTCGTCGTGCCCAGCGCCCACCGCGAAGACGCCATGAGCGACGCGTTCGCCGAGCGTTCCGGTTGTGGCTTCAGCTTCGGCAGCGGTTGCAGCGGCAGCTCCGACACCAACATGTTCGGCGGCAAGAAAGCCAACCGCCGCGACGTCATCAAGACCGTGCAGTTGTGGGAGGAGTGAGCATGCGCATTCTCAAGGTGATTTCGTTGCTGCTCGATTACCCGACCGAGACCCTGGTGGCCGGTCGCGACGAGCTGGAGCAGGCGATCGTGCAGGCGCGGGAAATCAGTCCCGCCCAGCGTGCCGGTTTGTTCGAGTTGCTGGAGCTGGTCTGCGGCCAGGACCTGATGGACGGCCAGGAGCACTACGGTGCGCTGTTCGGCCGCGGTCGTTCACTGTCGCTGCTGCTGTTCGAACACGTCCATGGCGAGTCCCGCGACCGGGGCCAGGCCATGGTCGACATGATGGCCCAGTACGAAGAAGCCGGGTTCGCCATCGGCGTCAAGGAACTGCCCGACTACATCCCGCTGTACCTGGAGTTTCTCTCCACCCGCGAAGACTTGGAGGCCCGCGAGGGCCTGGCCGATGTGGCGCACCTGCTGGCCTTGCTCGCGGCGCGCCTGGAAGAGCGTGAAAGCGCCTACGCCAGTTGCTTCCGCGCCTTGCTGCAGATCGCCGGGTCCGAGCCACAGGCGGCGGTGGCCGAGATGCTCGAACAAGTGAAGGCCGAGCACAGGGATGACTCCCTCGAAGCCCTGGACAAAGTCTGGGAAGAAGAGGCGGTGGATTTCATGAAGGCCGAGCAGCAAGACCGTTGCAGTTCGATGCCGAGCGCGCCGGGCCGGGCCCGGGAAGAAAGTGCGGTGCCGTTGCACTGGGTGGATTTTCAGCATGAAGGGCTGGCCGCCGCGCCAGCCGGGGAGGTGGGCAATGTCTAAATGGGATCTGTTGTTGTTCGGGGTGTATCCGTATGTCGCCCTGGCGATTTGCCTGATTGGCAGTTGGGCACGGTTCGACCTGTCCCAGTACACCTGGAAGGCCGGTTCGAGCCAGATGTTGAACAAGCGCGGCATGCGCGTGGCCAGCAACCTGTTCCACGTCGGCGTGCTGTTCGTGCTGGCCGGGCACTTCGTCGGCTTGCTGACGCCTTCGGCGGTTTATCACCACTTCCTGAGCACCGAGAACAAGCAGTTGCTGGCGATGGTTTCCGGTGGCTTCTTCGGCGTCCTGGGGCTGATCGGCTTGCTGATGTTGCTCAACCGCCGGCTGACCGATCCACGGGTTCGCGCTACCTCCAACACCTCGGACATCCTGGTCCTGGTGGTGTTGCTGGTGCAGTTGGTGCTGGGCCTGATGACGATCGTGGCGTCGACCGCACACATGGACGGTTCGGTGATGGTGATGCTGGCTGACTGGGCGCAGAACACCGTCTTGTTGCGTCCGGTTGAAGCCGCCACCTCGATGGCGCCGGTGGGCCTGGTCTACAAGCTTCACGTGTTGCTGGGCCTGACCCTGTTCGTGCTGTTTCCGTTCACCCGCCTGGTGCACATCGTCAGTGCGCCGGTCTGGTACCTGGGGCGTCGTTATCAAATCGTTCGGCAGAAGTTCTGAGGAGAAGATCATGGCGAGTGGATGCGGATGTGGTGGCGGTAGTGGTGGTGGCGGTTGCGGTTCCTCGGCTAAGGCCGCGCCGATAGTCGATATCGAACCGGTGGGGGCGGTGGCGTTCGAGCTGGCCCAGGCCGGGCCGGTGGCGGAAGATGAAGCGCCGCAACTGATTGCCAGCAGCGAGCAGGAGTGGCCGATCATCAGCGTCAATGGGGTGTCGATCGCCCCGCAGGCGATGGCCCAGGAGCTGCAATATCACCCGGCCGAAAGTCGTGAGGAGGCGGTCTACCAGGCCGCCCGTGCCTTGGTGATTCGCGAATTGCTCCAGCAACGCATCGCCGAGCTGGGCCTGGCGATGCAGGTCGGCGCCGGTGAAAACGAAGAGGAAGCGGCGACGCGGTTGCTGTTGGAGCGCGAAGTGCAGGTGCCACAGTGCGACGAGGCGACCTGCCGGCATTACTACGACAGCAACCGTGCACGCTTTCACAGCGCGCCGTTGCTGGCGGTGCGGCACATCCTGCTCGAATGCGCGCCGGACGATGCCGAGGCCCGCAGCCTGGCCCACGTCCAGGCCGAGTTGCTGCTGGAACGGCTCGATCAGTTCCCCGGCAGCTTCGCCGAGTTGGCGTTGAAGTATTCGGCGTGTCCGTCCAAGGAGCAGGGCGGTTCGCTGGGGCAGATCAGCAAGGGCCAGACCGTGCCGGAACTGGAGCGCCAGTTGTTCACCCTGCCGGCGGGCCTGGCGAGCAAGCCGTTGGAAAGTCGCTATGGCTGGCACGTGATCAGCATCGACCAGCGCATCGACGGCCAACCGTTGCCGTACGAGGCGGTGGCGACGGCGATTCGCACCCAGTTGCAACAGGGCGTTTGGCAAAAGGCGCTGGTGCAGTACCTGCAAACCCTGATCGGCGCGGCGGATATTCGCGGCATCCATCTTCAGGGCGCCGACTCGCCGCTGGTGCAGTGAGCAGCGGTTCAACCGGGAGGTGCGCATGAATGCGGTGTTGCAGGATGGGTTTGGACGCCAGATCGATTATTTGCGGATGTCGGTGACCGATCGTTGTGATTTTCGCTGTGTGTATTGCATGGCGAAAAACATGACCTTCCTGCCGCGCCAGCAAGTCTTGACCCTGGAAGAGTTGCAACGCCTGGCGCGGCTGTTCGTCGGCCTGGGGGCGAAGAAGATTCGCCTCACCGGCGGCGAGCCGCTGATCCGACCGGGCATCGTCGGGCTGTGTCGTGACATCGCGGCATTGCCCGGCCTGCGGGAGCTGGTGATGACCAGCAACGGCTCGCAGCTCGGACGGTTGGCCCGGCCGCTGGTGGATGCTGGCGTCAAGCGGATGAACATCAGCCTCGACAGCCTCGACGGCGAGCGTTTCCGGGCCATCACCCGCAACGGCGATCTGGATCGGGTGCTGGCCGGCATCGAGGCGGCAACCGGCGCGGGATTCGAGCGGATCAAACTCAACTGTGTGGTGATGAAGGGGCGCAACTTCGATGAGGTGCCGGCGTTGGTGCAGTACGCCATCGACCGGCGCATCGACATCAGCTTTATCGAGGAAATGCCCCTCGGCGACGTGGGGCGGTCCCGGGGCGAGTCGTTCTGTTCCAGCGATGACGTCCGGGCCGAGATCGCCCGTCATCATCGCCTGCTCGACAGTGCCGAGAGCAGCGGCGGACCGGCGCGCTATGTGCGCCTGGAACGCCACCCGGATACACGGATCGGTTTCATCTCGCCCAACACCCACAACTTCTGCGCCAGTTGCAACCGCGTGCGCATGACCGTCGAAGGGCGCTTGCTGCTGTGCCTGGGGCAGGAGGACTCCCTGGACCTGCGGGGCCTGCTGCGGCGTTATCCGTTGGATGACCAACCGATCGTTCAATCGATCAAGCAGGCACTCAAGGGCAAGCCATTGCGTCATGACTTCAACCCGGGTGGGGAAGTGCAGATTGTGCGGTTCATGAACATGAGTGGGGGGTGAGCCGTACACAGGTCCCACAAAGGGACCTGTGGTGGATACAGACCTTGCAGTCACCCCGAAACCAATGTGGGAGCGAGCTTGCTCGCGATGACGGTGGGTCAGCTTGCATTGATGTTGAATGTGCTGGTCTCTTCGCGAGCAAGCTCGCTCCCACAGGGGATCTGTGGTGCTTGCAAAAATGACTTTTCGAGCCTGAATGTGGGTCGCTTCCGATTCTTGATGTCGATCAATTGCAACCCTGCCTTTTGTCCGTACTCTCCACTGCATATTGTGTTTAAAGATTTCAAAAAGCCTATATGTAGTGTCTGGAGCAAAAATGCAGAGCACGTTGATCTCAGTAGGGTGTAACCGCTTGCACAAGCGCGATGGCAGTGTGGTCGCCTTTGACGCGGACAAGATCCGCCAGGCGTTGATCGCCGCCGGCAAGGCCACCGGTGAATACGCCGAAGCCGAGGCCGAAGGCTTGCTTGAGGCAGTCTTGGCGAGGTTGGAAGGGCAGACGCGCTTGAACGTCGAGCAGATCCAGGACCGCGTCGAGCGCGTGCTGATGGACGCCGGGTATTTCCTGTCCATGCGCGCCTACATCGTCTACCGCGAGCAACACGGGCGCCTGCGTCGGGACCGCCGCACGCTGGTGGAAGTCGCCACGTCGATGAACGAATACCTCGATCGCGAAGACTGGCGCGTGCAGGCCAACGCCAACCAGGGTTATTCCCTCGGGGGGCTGATCCTCAACGTGTCGGGCAAGGTCACCGCCAATTACTGGCTCGACGAGGTCTACAGCCAGGCCATCGGCGAGGCGCACCGCGAGGCGGATTTGCATATCCACGATTTGGACATGCTCGCCGGCTACTGCGCCGGTTGGTCCTTGCGCACCTTGTTGCATGAAGGCCTCAACGGTGTGCCCGGGCGGGTCGAGGCCGGGCCGCCCAAGCACCTGAGCAGCGCCTTGGGGCAGATGGTGAATTTCCTCGGCACCTTGCAGAACGAATGGGCCGGTGCCCAGGCGTTCAGTTCGTTCGACACCTACCTGGCGCCCTATGTGCGCAAGGACAACCTCAGCTACGACGACATCCGCCAGTCATTGCAGGAATTCATCTACAACCTCAACGTACCGTCGCGCTGGGGCACGCAGACGCCATTCACCAACCTCACCTTCGATTGGGTCTGCCCCCAGGACCTGCGGGAACAGATCCCAGTGATCGGCGGCGAAGAGATGCCGTTCGCCTACGGTGACCTGCAAGCGGAAATGGAGCTGATCAACCGCGCCTACATCGAGGTGATGCAGGCCGGTGATGCGAAGGGCCGGGTGTTCACCTTCCCGATCCCGACCTACAACATCACCCATGATTTCCCCTGGGACAGCGAGAACGCCGACCGCCTGTTCGAAATGACCGCACGCTACGGCTTGCCGTATTTCCAGAACTTCCTCAATTCGGACATGCAGCCCAACCAGGTGCGGTCGATGTGCTGCCGCTTGCAACTGGACGTGCGCGAGCTGCTCAAGCGCGGTGGTGGCTTGTTCGGTTCGGCGGAACAGACCGGTTCCCTGGGCGTGGTGACGATCAACTGCGCGCGCCTGGGCTACCTGTACAAAGGCAACACCAGCGGGCTGCTGCAACGCATCGATACCCTGATGGAACTGGCGAAGGAGAGCCTGGAGGTCAAGCGCAAGGTCATCCAGCATCACATGGATGCCGGTTTGTACCCTTACACCAAGCGTTACCTCGGCACCTTGCGCAATCACTTTTCCACCATCGGCGTGAACGGCCTGCACGAAATGCTGCGCAATTTCACCGATGACCAGGAGGGCCTGCACACCGAAACAGGCCGGGCCTTCGCGCTGAAACTGCTGGACCACGTGCGCGCCACGTTGCTGCGCTTCCAGGAAGAAACCGGCCACCTCTACAACCTCGAAGCCACGCCCGCCGAAGGCACCACGTATCGCTTCGCCAAGGAAGACCTCAAGCGCTATCCCGACATTCTCCAGGCCGGCAGCCCGGTCGCGCCTTACTACACCAATTCCTCGCAACTGCCGGTGGGCTTCACCGAGGACCCGTTCGAAGCCCTCGAGCTGCAAGACGAACTGCAATGCAAATACACCGGCGGCACCGTGTTGCACCTGTACATGGCCGAGCAGATTTCCTCGACCCAGGCCTGCAAACAACTGGTGCGCAAGGCCCTGGGACGTTTCCGCCTGCCGTACCTGACCATCACGCCGACGTTCTCCATCTGCCCGGTGCACGGCTATCTGGCCGGCGAACACGAGTTCTGTCCGAAATGCGACGAAGCCTTGCTGCTGCAACAGCAGCACCCGGGCAGCGTCCACTGAATCGATCCATCGACCGCAAGGAGCTTTAACCATGAGCGCAGTACAAACGATCCCACAGGCACAGCGTCAACGTTGCGAAGTCTGGACCCGGGTGATGGGCTATCACCGCCCGGTGGCAGCTTTCAACCCGGGCAAGCAATCCGAACACCGCGAGCGGGTGCACTTCACCGAACGCGCGGCCGGGCGTCCATGAGTCGAGTGCTACGGGTCGGGGGCATGGTGCCCCTGACCACCCTCGATTACCCCGGCCAACTGGCCTGCGTCCTGTTCTGCCAGGGCTGTGCCTGGCGCTGCCGCTACTGCCATAACCCGCAACTGATCCCGCCGCGCGGCAGCGAGGAAGTGGAGTGGTGTCGGGTGCTGGCGTTCCTGCAACGCCGCCAGGATCTGCTCGACGCCGTGGTGTTCAGCGGCGGCGAGCCAACCTTGCAGGACGGCCTTGCCGCGGCTATGGACGAAGTACGGCAGATGGGCTTTCGCATCGGCCTGCACAGCGCCGGCATCAAGCCAGCGGCTTTCGCCAAGGTGGTCGGACAGGCCGATTGGGTCGGCTTCGACATCAAGGCCTTGCCCGAGGACGCCCTGGACGTGACCCGCGTCGAAGGCAGCGGCGCGGCGAACTGGCGCAGCCTCGATCATCTGCTGGACAGCGGCGTGGACTATGAATGCCGCACCACCGTGCATTGGCATCTGTTCGACCCCGACCGACTGCTGGCCCTGGCCCGTCGCTTGAGCGAGCGCGGCGTCAATCGTTTTGCCGTGCAGTTGGTACGCACCGCGCGGATGCTCGATCCCCACCTTTCCAGCGTTTCGGCACACGCCTTGCAGCCTGAGCTGTGGGCCGCCTTGCGCGAGTTGTTCCCCTCGTTCGTTTTACGCAGTTGAGCGACAGCGGGAATCCATCGTCGACAGCGGCCCGGGATGTCCGGGCCACATTTTTTTCCAACGGTTTTCAAATGCGCTGCCAGTCGGCAGGTAGTTGAACAGGGAGCATTTGACATGACCAGAATCACCACTGCCCAACGTATCGTGATCGGCTTTGCCATCGCGCCATTGGCGTTGATCGCCCTGGCACTCTACGCCTTGAACGACTTGGCGATGCTGCGTGACCAGGCGGTGCAGATCGTCCGGCAGGATTGGCCGAAGATCGATCCGATCATGGTCATCGCCACGGGCGTGCGCGACAACGCCAGGAACACTCGGGATCTGTTGATCGACAAGAACAACACCCAGGTCCAGCAATCCATCGACACCACCCGCCAGCGCATCACCCAGGCTTTTGCGACGCTGGAGCCGCTGTTCGATCAACCCGAAGGCAAGGCCGCCTACGCTGAGCTGAAGAAGCGTCGCGAAGCCTACGTGGCGGCGTTTGTCCAGGTGCAGGCGCTGATTCGCCAGGGCGCGACGGACGAGGCGATGACGCAGCTCAAGCAGGGCGTGATCCCGGCGGAGCTCGAGGTGTACAAGAGCCTTGAAGCGATGATGGCGATGCAAGGCAGGATTTTTGGCGAGCGCGAACAACTGGCCCAGGCGCGCTACAGCGAGGCGCGACGCAACATGCTGGCGTTGGTGCTGGCGTGCCTGGCCGTGGTGAGCACCGTCGCGCTGCTGGTGACCCGCAGCGTGACCCGTCCGCTCGGCGGCGAGCCCAATGATGCAGCGCGAGTGCTGGGCCACATTGCCCGTGGCGACCTGACGATCCGGGTGCCGGTGGGCGTCGGGGCGAACGACAGCGTCATGGGCAGCATGCACGAGATGCAGCAGAGCCTGAACACGATGGTCCGGCAGATCGCGGCGTCGGTGGATCGGGTCGCCAGTTCGTCCGAAGAGTTGAGCGCGGTGAGCAGCCAGACCAACAGCACGTTGCAGTTGCAAGGCCAGGAGATCGAACAGGCCGCGGCGGCGGTGAACCAGATGACCGCGGCGGTGGATGAGGTGGCGCGCAACGCCGTGAGCACCAGCGAAGCCTCGCGACTCTCCGAGCAGACCGCCCAGCGCGGCCGAGAGCAGGTCCAGGAAACCGTCGCGTCGATCCATGCCTTGGCCGATGGCGTGACCGACACTTCCGGGCGAATCCAGCAACTGGCGGGACGCGTCCAGGACATCAGTTCGGTGTTGGATGTGATCCGTGGCATTGCCGAACAGACCAACCTGTTGGCGCTGAACGCGGCCATCGAAGCGGCCCGTGCCGGGGATGCCGGACGCGGGTTCGCGGTGGTGGCCGACGAGGTGCGGGCCCTGGCCCATCGCACCCAGGATTCGACCCGGGAAATCGAAGACATGATCGGCAACATCCGCCAGGACAGCGAGCAGGCCGTCAGCGCCATGCAAGGCAACAGCGAGCGGGTGCGGACCACGCTGCAAGTGGCCCAGCGCTCGGGCGAGGCACTGGATGAAATCGCCCGTTCGATCTCGCAGATCAACGAACGCAATTTGATGATCGCCAGCGCCACGGAACAGCAGGCGCTGGTGGCCCGCGAGGTGGACCGCAACCTGGTGGGCATCCGCAACCTGTCCGAGCAGGTGCTGCTCGGTGCGCGCCACACCGACACGGCGGGCCAGGACCTGGCGCAGATGGCGGGGTCGCTGCATCAGACGGTGGCGCGGTTCAAGGTATAGGCAGGGTGGGGCATTGGCTTTGTGTTTGAGCCTGGACACGGTGGACGCCGCGAATCCCTGTGGGAGCGAGCTTGCTCGCGAAAGCGGTGGATCAGTTTGCATCGGAGTTGAATGTGCCGACGCCTTCGCGAGCAAGCTCGCTCCCACATTGGTTTTGTGTTTGAGCCTGGACATGGTGGACGCCGCTCCCACATTGGTTTTGTGTTGAGTCTGGACATGGTGGACGCCGCGAATCCCTGTGGGAGCGAGCTTGCTCGCGAAAGCGGTGGGTCAGTTTGCATTTGTGTTTGATGTGCCGACGCCTTCGCGAGCAAGCTCGCTCCCACATTGGCTTTGTGTTTGAGCCTGGACACGGTGGACGCCGCGCATCCCTGTGGGAGCGAGCTTGCTCGCGAAAGCGGTGGGTCAGTTTGCATCGGAGTTGGATGTGCCGACGCCTTCGCGAGCAAGCTCGCTCCCACATTGGTTTTGTGTTGAGTCTGGACATGATGGACGCCGCGCATCCCTGTGGGAGCGAGCTTGCTCGCGAAAGCGGTGGGTCAGTTTGCATTTGTGTTTGATGTGCCGACGCCTTCGCGAGCAAGCTCGCTCCCACATTGGCTTTGTGTTTGAGCCTGGACACGGTGGACGCCGCGCATCCCTGTGGGAGCGAGCTTGCTCGCGAAAGCGGTGGGTCAGTTTGCATTTGTGTTTGATGTGCCGACGCCATCGCGAGCCAGCTCGCCCCCACATTGGTTTTGTGTTGAGTCTGGACATGATGGACGCTGCGAATCCCTGTGGGAGCGAGCTTGCTCGCGAAAGCGGTGGGTCAGTTTGCATCGGAGTTGGATGTGCCGACGCCATCGCGAGCAAGCTCGCTCCCACATTGGTTTTGTGTTTGAGCCTGGACACGGTGGACGCCGCGAATCCCTGTGGGAGCGAGCTTGCTCGCGAAAGCGGTGGATCAGTTTGCATCGGAGTTGGATGTGCCGACGCCTTCGCGAGCAGGCTCGCTCCCACAGGGGGCGTTGGTGGCTTCGTGTTACCACCCCCAGAACTGCAACCACCAGCCATAGCCCACCAAGCCGCTCGCCAGGACCAGGCAGGCCATGGCGGGCAGCCGGCGGATCGGCCCGGCGCCGTCGCGGCCGAGCACTTTCCAACCCAGCAGCAAGCTCCAGCCGATCGCAGCGACCAGCAGCATCGCCCGGGCTGGCTGTACCCATTCCAGCAACAACCCTTCATAGCGCAACAGCTTCACCGTGGTGGCCGACAAGCCCAGGAACAACCCTGCACCGCCGAGGGGCGCCAGAGTGATGGCTAAGGGCCAATATTGTGCAGCATCACCCGCAAGTCGAGCCGCCAGGCGCATCAGCAGCATCAACGAAGTGCCCATCAACAACGCACTCATGCCCAGATAGGCAACGATGCAAAAACCGTCCAGCCAACTGAAGCTGTCGTTGAGCTGCGGATAATGCGTCAGCAGCCACCACGGCGCGTTGTCCAGCAACGGCCAGGTCACATCGCGCGATACCAGCCATTGGGCGAGTGCCTGCTTGAGGGCGATGAACCAAGGGCTGACGGTCCACTGGAACGCGCCCATCGCCAGGCCAATGACCCCGAAGAACAGCAAGCGCACATCCCAGGGCGAGACCGTGGTTGGGGTGGCCTGGAGGATTTCCTGATTGCTGGAGCGAGCAATCAGCCGCACCGCGTCGCGCTGGCCGCTGCAGCGGCCACAGGCATGGCAATCGGCGGCGCCGCGCATCCGACGGATGTCGAGCAAGGGCGCGCAGTTGGGCGGTGGGCGGCGGGGTCCGAGGTTTTCCAGCCAGCGTCTTTCATCCACATGGAAGTGCACGGGGGCGAGGCGGGCGAGCAGGGCGAAGACGCCGCTGACCGGGCACAGGTAACGGCACCACACCCGTTTGCCACGGGCGAACAGCAACCCCACGACGATCGCCGCGACGGTCGAGCCACCGAGGATCAGCAGCGCCGCCTGGGCATAGTCATAGACGCTGATCAACTGACCGTAGAGCGTGGTCAGGCAGAACGCCAGGGTCGGCCAGCCGGCCCAGCGCAATCCCCGTGGCACGCCGAGGCCACGGCCGTATTGGCTGGCCCATTCGCTGAGGGCGCCTTCGGGACACAGCACGCCACACCAGAGCCGGCCGAACAGGACGATAGACAGCAACACGAACGGCCACCAGATCCCCCAGAACAGGAACTGTGCCAACAACGTCAGGTTGTCCAGGAGATGCGCCTGGCTGTCCGGCAACGGCAACATCGCCGGAAGCACCAACAGCACGGCGTAGAACAGCACCACCGCCCATTGCACGGTGCGGATGGTCGCGCCATGGCGGCGCATGCCATCGCCGAGGCGCTGGAGCGCCGGGTTCAGGTCGGGCATGGCAGGTTTTCCACCTTGCGCGGCCGCAGCCAACCGGCGACGACCAGCCAATAACCGAGCCACACCAATAGCGTCAGCAGGCTGGGGCTGGCGCGATAACCGGTGAAATCCGCGAGAAAACCACCGAGGCCATGCCCGTCAGCCAGCACGGCGCTGCTGTCCCATAGCGAATCGCCAATGGCGCGGTACATTGCTTCGGGCCAATCCATCGCCAACAGTTGCCCGCCGATCCGCTCGACGCCGCTGACCAGAAGCGCCGAGCCCAACAGCAGCAGGATCGCTTCGCTGATGGCGAAGAAGCGCGGCCATGAGATGAATCGGCGGCTGACGTGGAGCAGGGACACGGTCAGCAGCGACAAGACCAAGCCGGCCACCGCGCCGACCGCGAACAACCCCAGTGACGGACCTTCCAGCCGGGCGCCAGCGCCGTAGAGAAAAACCACGGTTTCGCTGCCTTCGCGGCTGACGGCAAGCAACGCCAGCACCAGCAGCCCCATCCCACCCTGGCGCCCCAGGCGTTGGTCGGCCTGACGCCCGAGGTCATGCTTGAGCGTGCCGGCGTTGCGATGCATCCAGCCGACCATCTGCACGATCAGCAGGCTGGCGACCAGCGCCAACGACGCCTGGAACCACTCGTTGGCGCCGCCGCTCATGGCTTCGCCGGCCAACAGGATCAGACCGGCCAGCACGCCCGACAGCAACAGGCCGAGGGCGGCGCCTCCCCAAACGTAGCGCAGCAGTCGGTCGGCCTGCTGCTGGCGGCTCACCCAGGCCTGGAGAATGCCGATCACCAGCAAGGCCTCGACGCTTTCGCGCCAGACAATGAACATCGATTGCGTCATTCGAGCGTCTCCTGACGATTACCGGGCGAGAATGCCGCCCTCGGGCAATTGCGGGTTGAATTCATCGAAGAACGGGTAATGGCCGGGGCGCAGCGGGTGGATCACCACGAAGCTGGTGACGCCGGGGGACAGGACCTTTTCGACCCGCAGCGGCGTGCTCTCGAATTCCGCCGGGCCTTGGCCGATGTTCTTCAACACGATCTTGAAACGCTGGCCGGCCGGAACCTCCAGCAGTGGCGGGGTGAATTGCCCGTCGCGGATGCTCAGCTCGTAGGTGAGCAGTTCGGCCTTGGCGATCGATGGCAGCGACAGACCGACCAGCATCAGCCAGATGAATCGGCGGCTCATGTTCAGTACCCGCCTTTTTTCCCGATCCCGGCGTAGACGAATTCGTAGCGCAGTTCGCAGCGCTCGAACCACGGCGCCACGCCGGTTTCCTTGTCGGTATGACGACCCAGGGACGCATGGCCACCCGGCGGCAGGACGGTGAAGGTCAGTTGGTATTTGCCCGGGCCGAGCAGCTTCACGTTATCGCCATAGTGCGGCCCGTCATTGGCGACCATGGCGTGGAAATCGCCCTTGAGCGCGGTGTCGTTGCCTTGTTTTTTCAGCTGGAACGAGACATTGAGGTAGGGCACGAAGCTGCCTTCCTGGAAGCCCTGCTGGTTGTCCGCCGTGGCGCGGATGTCGGCCTCCAGGTGCACATCGGAATCGGCGGTGGCGCGCATCATGCCCGCGGGGGCCATTTCGATCGGTTGCAGGTACACCGCGCCGACTTCAAGCCCGGGGCACAGTTGCGGTTCGCCGATGGGGTATTCCTTGGCCTGGGCCAGCGGTGCGAGACACAACAGGGCGAGGGACAGGGGAGTGAGCGTGCGCATGGTGACTTCCTGGTTGGCTAATTGATGGCGCCGAGTCTAGGAAGCTTCGCTGCGAATAATAATGATTCTTGTCAATTTTCAGCGTGAATTTTCCCCGGATCGCCGTTCTTGACCGGAATCAAGGGACACCGCGCGGCGCCAGGGTAGGGTGGGGTACATCCATCCGGCATGCGGGGTCGTCATGGCAAAGCCCTTTCCCATCAGTCCCAAACATCCCGAGCGCATCTGCTGGGGTTGTGACCGTTACTGCGCGTCGACCGCGCTCGCATGCGGCAACGGCGCCGACCGCACGATGCACCCGGCGGAGATGATCGGCGAGGACTGGTACCTGCATGGGGATTGGGGGATAGACGTGGTGGATGTGACGGACAAGGCCGCGGATGAAACCGCTGGTCAGCTGACTAAATGATAAAACCCGTGGCGAGGGACCTTGCTCCCGCCGGGTTACGGTAGGAGCTGCCGAGCGAAGCGAGGCTGCGATCTTTTGATCTTGATCCTTAGGCTCAACTGGCCTCGAAAAGATCGCAGCCTCGCTTCGCTCGGCAGCTCCTACAGTGCACCGAGCGGGAGCAAGGGTTAACGCCAGCTCTAGAGCTTCGGCAACTGCCCGATCCGCCCCATCATTTCGGTCACGACCTGCAGGTCCAGCAGGAACTGCTCCACGGTCTTGAACTCGTTGTCGTTGTGGCCGGTGTACTTGACGTCGGGCATGGCCAGGCCGAACTGCACACCGTTGGGCAAGTCATGGACCGACGTAGCGCCGGCAGACGTACCGAATTTGTGCTCCATGCCCAGGTTCTCCGTGGCGACGGCCAGCAGCGCCTTGACCCATTCGCCTTCCGGGTTGCGGTACATCGGTTCGTCGATGGAGTTATCGAAGGCCACCGCGACCTTGGATTTCTTGGCCCAGGCGGAGAGCTTGTCGTTGAGCTCGGTCTTCAACGCTGCGATCGGCTTGCCCACGGGCACCCGCAGGTTCACGGCAAGCTTGAAGGCCTTGTCATCCATCCCGACATAGGTCAGCGAGGCGGTCAGCGGGCCCATGAATGCGTCGGAGAAACCGATGCCCAGTTTCTTGCCCAGGTAATCCAGGCCCCAGTTGTCGGTGGCGTAACGCGCGGCGTCGGTGATGTGGTTGTGCTTGAGCGCGACCTCGCCGTCGAGGCCGTTGATGAACACCAGCATCCTGGCGACCGGGTTGACGCCAGACTCCGGCTCGGAGGAATGGGCGGAAACGCCGGTGAAGGTCAGCTTGACGGTCTTGTCGACCACCTCGCTTTTGACCTCAAAGTTCCCGCCATTGGCCTTGGCGTAGTCGGTGCCGGCCTTGCGCAGGCTGGCGGCCAGTTCGGCGGGTTTGTTTGTCGCAAAGGTTGCCACCGACGTCGACGGGATCTGGTTGGTCGCCATGCCACCGGTCAGTCCGATGATTTCGGCGCCGTTGCCCTTACCCGCGCGACGCGGGAAGTTCGCCATGACCGTGCCATAACCTTTCTCGGCGATCACCACCGGGTAGCTGCCATCCAGCGCCAGGTTGTAATTGGGCGTCGGGTTGCGCTCGAAATAATAGGGAATGGCGTCGCCGGTGGTTTCTTCGGTGGTGTCGATCAGCAGCTTGAAGTGACGCGCCAGCGGCAGTTTTTCTTCCTTGATGATTTTCATGGCGTAGAGCGCCACGACGATGCCGTTCTTGTCATCCTCGGTGCCTCGGCCGTACATGCGATCGCCCACCAGGGTGACCTTGAACGGATCGAGCTTGGTGCCGTCCTTGAGCACCCAGTTTTCCGGCGTCACTGGCACCACATCGGCATGGGCGTGGATGCCGACGACTTCGTCGCCGCTGCCTTCGAGGGAAATCTCATAGACGCGGTTGTCGATGTTGCGGAAGTCCAGGTTGAAGTCGTTGGCCAGGCGCTTGATCTTGTCGGCGATCTTGAGGAACTCGGGGTTTTCATGCTGGGCCACGCCGTCCTTGCGATAGGTCGGGATTTCTACCAATTGGCGCAAAGTCTCGGTGGCGGCCTTGCCGTATTTCACCCGGGCGTAGAGACCCAGCAGCCGATGGATTTCGTTCTGTTGCTCGGCGGACAGGGTTTTGTTGCCTTGGAAGGCGTTGATGGCCGGGCCGAGGTTGGCGGTCTTGGCCAGGTCACTCTTGGCGACGGTGGCCAGGAACTGGCGGAAATCGCTGACAGAGGTGTCGGCAAAACTCGTGACCAGGGTCGCGCTTTGTTGCGCGGTGATGTTGGCGTTGGCCGACAGTGGCAAGGAAGAGAGGGCGGACAGGACAAGGGTGGCGATAGCAAGACGCTTGAACGGGAAGTTCATGGTGGCAGGCATTCCTTTGCAGGGGAAAAGTGTCGTTTGATGAAACAATCACTTACAACCTAGCATCATGAACGCGGGTTGGGGGAGCCCTAGGAACGGAATATGTCGCCGGAAAAAGCGCAAACGGCGCAGAAATGAAAAATCCCTTGTGGGAGCAAGCTCGCTCCCACAGGGTTCGGTGGTGACTGGACTCAATGCGTCCCGCGCGGAATCGTCTTGAGCAAATCTTCCGGGCTGATATGCCCCACCACCGGCTGCGCCGTGCTGCCCGGCAACGGCAGGTCGAGGATGTGCCCCTTGATCTTGCCCACCACGTGCATTTCGCAGGGCTTGCAGTCGAACTTCAGGGTCAGCACTTCATCGCCGTGAATCAATTGCATCGGTGCAACCTTGGTGCGCACGCCGGTGACGCCCTTGGCTTGCTTGGGGCAGAGGTTGAACGAGAAGCGCAGGCAATGCTTGGTGATCATCACCGGCACTTCGCCGGTTTCCTCGTGCGCCTCGAAGGCCGCGTCGATCAGTTTGACGCCGTGGCGGTGGTAGAAGTCCCGGGCCTTCTGGTTGTAGACATTGGCGAGGAACGACAGGTGTGATTCCGGATACACCGGCGGCGGCGTGGTCTCGGCCTTGCGCCCGCCCCGTGGGTGCGTCGCAACCCGTGCTGCGGTCAGGGCTTCGATCACCTCGCGGCGCAACGCCTTGAGCTGGGAGTTGGGAATGAAAAACGCCTGGGGCGCGTCCAGTTTGATCGACGTGGCGTGATACTCGGTGGTGCCCAATTGGCCGAGCAGGTCCTGCAATTGCTCCAGGGCTTGCTCCGGCTTGTTCGCCAGGCCGAAGGGACCGTCGAGGGCCACGCTGGCGCTGATGCCTTCTTCGCTGGTAGCGGTCAGCGCCAGGCGCTCTTCGCGCAACTGTGCGACCCAGGCCAGGCCCACGCGACGCTCGGCGGAGGTCTTGAGCAACGCTTGCTGCCAGTTGTGATCGAGGTTGCGGTTCAGCGGATGGTTGGGCCGCAACTGGTACATGCCGGCCGGCATTTCGTTGGGCTCGACGCGGTAGCGGTAGCGCTTCTGGCCTTCGTCGTCGAGGAACTCGCCCTTGGGCTCGGCGATGTTGGCCCGGAAACCCACCACTTCGCGCTTGACCAGCACGTTGAGGCCGTCGCCGTTGGACAGCGGGTCAGAGGTCACCACTTGCAGGTCACGCTTGCCGACTTTCTCCACCACGCCCACCGGTACGCCGGTGAACGTCGGCGAATCGAAGGCGCCGATGTCGATCTTGCGCTCGCTGACGAAATAGTCAGTGCTGCCACGGTGGAAGGTCTTGTCCGGGTCCGGCACGAAGAAATGCGCGATCCGGCCACTGGAGGCGCGGGCCAGGTCGGGGCGGTCTTCGAGGACATCGTCCAGGCGCTGGCGATAGTAGGCGGTGATGTTCTTCACATAGGCCGCATCCTTGTAGCGGCCCTCGATCTTGAACGAGCGCACGCCAGCCTCCACCAGGGCGCGGATGTTGGCGCTCTGGTTGTTGTCCTTCATCGACAGCAGGTGTTTCTCGTAGGCGACCACCCGGCCCTGGTCATCTTTGAGGGTATAGGGCAGGCGGCAGGCCTGGGAGCAATCGCCACGGTTGGCGCTGCGGCCGTTTTGCGCGTGGGAGATGTTGCACTGCCCGGAAAACGCCACGCACAGCGCGCCGTGGATGAAGAACTCAATGGCCGCGTCGGTCTCGTCGGCGATGGCGCGGATTTCCTGCAGGTTCAGCTCACGGGCCAATACCAGCTGCGAGAAACCGGCCTGGTCGAGGAATTTCGCCCGGGCGAGGGTACGAATGTCGGTCTGGGTGCTGGCGTGCAGCTCGATCGGCGGGATGTCCAGTTCCATCACGCCCAGGTCCTGGACGATCAGCGCATCGACGCCGGCATCGTAGAGCTGGTGGATCAACTGGCGGGCCGGCTCCAGTTCGTTGTCATGCAGGATCGTGTTGATCGTGGTGAACACCCGGGCATGGTAGCGGTGGGCGAACTCCACCAACTGGGCGATATCGCTCACCTCGTTGCAGGCGTTGTGACGCGCGCCGAAACTCGGGCCACCGATGTACACGGCGTCGGCGCCATGCAGGATGGCCTCGCGGGCGATGGTCACGTCGCGGGCGGGGCTGAGCAATTCCAGATGATGTTTAGGCAAGGACATGTTTTTTTTAGTCAGGCTGGTCACGGTCGAAGCGCGCATTGTAGCCGCCAGGCGCCGGATCGGCACCTGCGCAACCCGACATTGGGTGACATGAGGCGATATGCGGTTGATCGCGCTGTGTCAGGGCCGGGATGCACCGGCACTGCACCAGCGGTTTCGCCCGGTGTTCTTCGCCAGGTACAAAAACGCGTCTGCGGCCTTGATCAGCATGGCCGGGGTTGCGTCCTCGTTGCTTGGCTGGCAGGTGGTGATGCCGGCGCTGATGGTCACGATCCCCAAGGGATGATCGCCATGCTCGATGTTCAAGGCCCGGACGGCTTCGAGGATTTGCTGTGCGACCTTGGCGGCGCCCGGACTGTCCGTGTTGGGCAGCAACACGGTGAACTCCTCGCCACCATACCGGACCGCCAGGTCACCCGGCCGCTTGATGGTCTGCCCGATCGCGCCGGCAATGGCCCGCAGGCAATCGTCACCGGCCGCGTGCCCGTAGCGGTCGTTGAAGCGCTTGAAGTAATCGACGTCGAGCATGATCAAGGCCAGGGACGAACCCTGGCGCTTGGCCAGGCGCAGCTCATCGGCCAGGGCGATGTCCAGCCGCCGACGATTGCCCAGCCCGGTCAGGCTGTCGGTCAGCGCCATGTCGCGCATGGCCTGGTGAGCGCTACGGATCTGCTTTTCCATAGTCATGCGGTAGCGCAGCTGGCTCAGCACAATGAGGCCGAAAGCCACCAGTACCGAGATCAGGAATACCAGTACCAGGCTGGTCTTGAGCAGGTCGCGACGCCAGGGGCCGATGATTGAATCCCGGGACAGGCCGGCCTCCACCACCAACGGGTAGGTGGTCAGGGCCCGGTAGCCGTAGAGGCGCTCGGTAGCGTCGACGACGGCCCTGGCTTCGGCGACGCCCTGGTTGGAGGTGGGCAAATGCTCCCGGAAGATCACGCTGTTGACCAGGCTCTTGCCGATCACCGAGGCGACGAAAGGCCGGCGCACCAGGATCGTTCCACTGCGTGTCGCCAGGACCAGCGCACCCTTGTCGTCGATCTTGAAATCACCGTAATAATCGACGAAATAGCTGACCTTGACGGTCCCGAGCAGCACGCCCGCGAACGAACCGTCAGGATTGTTCAGGCGCCTGGAGACTGGAATGATCAAATCGTTGGTGGAGCGGCTGTTGATCACCTCGCCGATGCGTACGCCCCGGTCGCCGTGGGTGCGGTGGTATTGGAAATAGTCGCGGTCGGCATTGTTCGCCGTTTCCGGGATCACTTCCTTGTCCGTCGCCAGCCACTGGCCATCTGGCCCGTAGATGAACAGCCCGTGCAACTGCGGCATGATCGCCGCCTGTTGCACCAGCAGCCTGTGGATGCGCGGGATGTCCATGTTTTGTAGACCATCGCCTTCCACCCGCTCGGCAAGGGCGGCGGTGGCGACGTCCACTTGTCGAATGGTGTCTTCGGCGTGTTGGGCGGTCGCCCGTGCCAGGTTGTTCACCGAATCGCGGGCAGAGGCAAAGGCCGCGCGATAATCACGCCATGTTCGCCAGCCTTCGACGGCCAGGAAGGCGATGATGACCACGAGCATGAAGCTGACGGTCAGCCGAAATGCCGCACCGGCTCGCACAGCCTGCTGGGAGAAGGCTTCATCGGGGCTTTCGATTTTTGGCTCTGGCTGCTTGCGTCCGAGCATTGACATATCCTTTCCACGACAGGTACGCGCCTCTGCGCGGAGCCTATCCTATTCGATTTCAGCATGTTAGCTAACTGCGACGAGACAGATACAGCCCACGACACACGCTGCAAGAGGATGGTTCATGAAAGTTGGCGTCATTTCGGATACCCACGGCCTGCTGCGCCCCGAAGCGCTTGCGGCGCTGCAAGGTTGCGAGCGGATCATTCATGCCGGTGATATTGGCAGCCCGCAGATTCTGGAAGCCTTGGCGTCCATTGGCGAGCTGCACGTGGTGCGGGGAAACAATGACCTGCCGGCCGATTGGGCAGGGCACATCGCCGACTGCCTGCAATTTGACCTTGGCGGATGGCAAGTGCTGTTGGTCCATGACATCGCCGACGTGCCGACGCCCCTTGCCCCGGACGTAAGGCTGGTGATCACCGGCCATTCCCACAAGCCGATGATCGAGTGGCGGGGCGAGCGGCTTTACCTTAACCCCGGCAGCGCCGGCCGGCGGCGGTTCAAGCTGCCGGTGACGCTGGCGCTGCTGGAGATCAGCGAACAGGCGATCGAGCCGCGGATCGTGCCGTTGCTGCCGTAACGGGCACGGTTTACCTGAAGTACTTGTCGACGTAGGCCTGGATTTCCTGGCGCATGAAGCGCCCGGATTCATCTGCGCGTTCCTCCCAGCCGAACACGCACGCGGTGACGATGCCGTCGAAGCCGGTCTTGGCCAGCTCGCCAAAGAACAGGTCCCAGTCGATCTCGCCCTGGTGCATGTCCATGTGCTGGTGCACCGTCACTTTGGCGCCGGGCGGGTTGACGATATAGCGCAGGCCGGACGAGGCCTTGTGATTGTAGGTGTCGGCGATGTGCACGTGGGCAATCATCGACCCGGCTTCGGCGATCATGGCTTTCATGTCATCGCCGAAGTAGAACGTGTGGGGCGTGCAATAGAGAAACTTGACGTTGTCCGAGCCAAGGGTCTTGAGCATGTCCAGGGCCGGGTGCAGCGTCTCGCACCAGTCCTCCGGATGGGGCTCGACGTTGAGCGTGACGCCTTCGGATTCGAAGATCGGCACCAGTTCCTCCATCGACCGCCACCAGGCCGCTTCGCTCGACTCATGGCTGTGCACGCCACCACAGCAACTGACCTTATGCCCGCGATCCGGCGACGGCCCGCGGCCGAATTCGGAGTTCATCGTGGTGCAGCCCATCTCCACGGCGACCTGGATCGCTTCTTTCCAATAGTTCACCGCAGCCCGGCGCTCGTCCTCGTGCGGGCTGGCCCAGCGGTACATCGGCAGCAGCGAAGCCAATTGCAAATCGTGGTCGCGCAGGGCTTTCTTGAATTCGGCGATGCGTTCCTTGTGGGCCCGCGGGCGTACCCACCACGGCAAGAAATCTTCCCGTGGCGACAGCTCGAGGTATTCGTAGCCGAGCTCGGCGGTCTTGCGGCAGAGGTCCGGCAGGCTCAAATGGCGGTGCATGTAGGGATCGAGGGCGATTTTCATTGTTGTTCTCCATTTATCTACGTTGATGACCTGTGGCGAGTGGATTCAGCGACACGTCGCACCACCCCGCTGGACTGTGCCCGTAGGAGCTGCTGTAGGAGCTGCCGAGTGCAACGAGGCTGCGATCTTTCCCCAAACACTTGAGTCTCAAGCGAAAATCAAGATCAAGATCAAAAGATCGCAGGCTTCGCCAGCTCCTACAGCGGGATCAAGCTCCCAATGATTCGACGGCACCGGCTAGTAGGCGATCCAGGTTGAATCGTTATTAGCCGATTCCACGCAACGCTCGACCCAGCGCACGCCGTCCACGCCGGCGTCGATGTCGGGGTAGCGCAGCGCAGCCAGCGCCTCGGTGTCGCCACGGTTGGCGGCGTCCATGGCCAGGGCGAAGCGCCGATAGAGGTTGGACCAGCCTTCGAACAGCCCTTCGGGATGGCCGCCACCGATGCGGTCATCTTGCAACGCGTCGGGATGCAAGTAACCCATGCCGCGCTCCAGGGTTTGCGCGGGTTGGCCCTGGATTTCGAAACTCAGTTGGTTGGGGCGTTCGTCCCACCATTCCAGGCTCGCCCGGGAACCGATCACGCGGATTTTCTGGCCGTGCATGGAACCGGCGTTCACCGCGCTGGACCAGACCATGCCCATCGCGCCGCTTTCGTATTCCATCAAGGTGTAGGCGTTGTCCTCCAGCGGGGCCCGGCTGGCGACGAAGCTTTGCCGGCTGCACATCAAGCGTTTGATCTTGAACTCGGGCAGCATGACTTTGGACAGGTACAGCGGATGCGTGCCCACGTCGCCCAACACATAGCTGGGCCCAGCCTGGCGTGGGTCGACGCGCCATTGCGTCGCCTGGTTCTGCGCCTCCACCGGTGCGCTATGGAAACCATGGGCGAACTGCATGTGCACCATGCGAATCTGCCCCAGCTCGTGGGCGGCGATCATCGCCCGCGCCTGCTCAATCAACTGGTGCCCGGCATAGCCGTAGGTCAGGCCGACGATGCGGCCCTTGGATTTCGCCAGGTCCCGCAGCGCCTCGGCCTCGTCCAAGGTGAAGCACAGCGGTTTCTCGCAGACCACATGCAAGCCGGCCTCAAGGGCCGCGCGGGTAATGGCGTAGTGCGTGCCGTTGGGGGTGGCGATCGACACCGCCTCGATGCCATTGGGCCGCTGCGCTTCCCGCTCGAACAGGCTCAGGTAGTCCGGATAACAGCGCGCCGGGTCGATGCCCAGCCGTTGGCCGAAGGCCCGGCCACGCTCGGGGTCGATGTCCAGCGCGGCGGCGACCAGGTCGAAGTTGCGGTCGCGCAGGGCGGCCGAGCGGTGGATATAGCCGATCTGGCTGTGCTCGCCGCCGCCGACCATGGCCCAGCGGAGGGGGCGTGCAAGGATGTTGCTGCCGTTGATCATGAGGACTCCTTTTCCTTTAAAAACCGATGCGGGAGAGGTAGGCGCGGCTGGCCGCCACGTCTTCCAGGCTGCTGGCGGCATTGCGCGGGTCGCGTTCCTGTTCGACGGTGATGCAGCCTTGGTAACCGAGCTCATGCAGGAGGCGATGCAGCGCCGGGTAATCGATGACGCCACGCCCGATCGGGCACATCACGCCCCGGGCGCAGGCGGCGAAGAAGCGGATGCGTTCGTTCAACACCTGGTCGAAGACCGTCGGGTCGATGTCCTTGAAATGAATGTAATCCACGCGATGAGCGTAGGTACGCAGCGATGCGAGCGGGTCCATGCCTGCGTAGTAGAGGTGCCCGGTGTCCAGGCACAATCCAGCGATGTCGTGGGGAATGTCATCCACCAGCCGCGCCAGCTCATCGGCGAATTCGATGTGGCCGCCCGCGTGAGGATGGATGACTGCGCGGATACCGTAGGCGTGCCAGGCGATGTCGGCGATGGCGCGGATGTGCGCCATCATGGCGTTCCAGCGCGCGTCGTCCAAGCGTGGCGCGCGGTCCGAGTGGCCGGCCGCGTAGTCGCGTTCGTCGTGGCCCCAGTCGATGATCACCAGGTAGGGGCCGCCGAAGCGTTGGCCGGGTTGCGGTTCGATGGGCGGCAACTGTTTGAGCAACCCGCAAATGGCGTGGGCCTGGCGCAGCAACTCCGGCAGGTTGGCCGGGCTGACCAGGTCATCGAAAATCGTCCCCGCGACGATGTGCAGGCCGTGCTCCGACAGCGCTGGGCTGAGGGTCCCGGCCTCCAGCGGCAGATAGCCGCAAGGCCCCAGCTCGATGCCGCGATAACCGGCCTCGGCGGCTTCGCCCAGCACCCGTTGCCACGGCGGCAGGAACGGGTTCTTGATGTCATCGACGCCCCAGCAGCAGGGCGCCGTGCAGATGTGAATCGCCATGGAAGCACTCCGGCTGTGTTGTTGTTTTTGTCTTGCCCTGATGCTATTGCCTCGGTGCGGAGCGGGCCATGGGGTGTTGGCTTAATGTGTCAAAACCCCTCATGATGCCGAAAAGAGGTGTCAAGACATGTCAAGGCAGCCCCGCCGAAAACTACGCCCCACCATGGCCGACGTCGCCCGGGAAGCCGGCGTGAGCCTGTCGACGGTGGACCGCGTGCTGAACCTGCGCGCCGATGTCCGCGCCGACACCGCCCAGCGCATCGCGGCAGCGGCGGGGCGCTTGGGCTTTCATGCCAAGGGTGTGATCGAGCAGCGCGTGCTCAACGACCGTCCCACCTTGCGCTTGGGCTTCCTGTTGCAGAAAAGCGGCGTGCCGTTCTACCAAGGGCTGGCCCACGCTCTGTCAAACGCCGCCGCCACCTGCGCGCGGGCGCGCATTCGGGTGGTCATCGGCTACCTCGACGACCTCGATCCGACCAACGTGGCGCAACGCATCCTGGCCCTGCGCGACCAAGTGGACGGCCTCGGCGTGGTGGCGGTCGATCACCCCAGGGTGCGCGAGGCGGTGGCCCAATTGCGTGAGACAGGCATATCGGTGGTGGCGTTGCTGTCGGAATTATCGAGCAGCGCTGGCACCGGATACGCCGGCCTCGACAACCGCCTTACAGGCCGTACGGCTGGCTGGTTCATCAGCCGCCTCGCCAGGCAGCCGGGCCCGGTGGCGGTGATGCTCAGCAGCCAGCGTTTCCAGTGCCAGGAGTTGTGCGAGTTGAGTTTTCGCAGCTACCTGGCGGAGCACTCCAGCGAGTGGGAACTGCTCGCCTCGCGCCTGACCCTGGAGGACGACGAATTTGCCTATGGCAACACCGTCGACCTGCTCACGGCAGAACCCGACCTGGCGGGGCTCTATGTGGCTGGCGGCGGCATCGCCGGGGTATTGCGCGCCCTGCGTAGCCTTCAGGAACAACAGCTTCGCCTGCCCGTGGTGGTGTGCCATGACCTCACGCCGCTGACCCGCGACGCGTTGAAGACCGGACTGGTCCAGGCGGTACTTTCCCATCCGGTGATCGCCTTGGCGGAAGAGGCCGTCGATGCCTTGGTCGAGGCTGCGACGGCCACGTCGGCAGGGCCGGTGGCGAGGCGGGTGGTGCCGCTGCAGGTCGATGTACCGGAAAGCGTCTAGGGAAACATGGCTGGACATGCCAGGCAGCATTCCCGGAGTGCGCCACGCATGCCATCATTACGCCTCTATTGTCGCGACAAAACGGGAACGAAATGGAAATCGAAAATCTGAAGCGCTTTTTGGATGCGGGAACAACCTTCACTTTTGGTAACTCAGCCACGCCTCATACCGCCAACGACTTCTGGCAATGGGCGTTTTCCAATATGGACGTGCCGGTTTTACGCGGTGTGCTGATCGAATATCTCGTGGCCAAAAAGCTGATCGCTGACAACGACAGTATTGTCGGCGACACGGTCAGGGCGCTGACCACCTATACGCCTCGCAAAGGGGATTTGACCCGTAGCATCGAGGAGTTCTATCAGGTTCAGCCACACGGTGACGTGTTTGATTTGCAACTGAGCTGGGGTGTTACGCTGGAAATCAAGAGCACGAGATCACCGGATAATTGGCGGCTTAACAAGACCTGCCGCTGGAATATCATCGACGACAAGAACCTCAAGGAGGCGGTTTTTCCTGCCCAGTTTTATATCCTTGCGCAGATGGATTCTCAGGTGAGCTTCAATGACAGCGCACTGGATCTGGGGACCATCACGTTCCATGTGCGTACCGGTGAAGAGCTGGACATCTTGGCCTCCAAGCAACAATCGTTGGGGTTTACCAAGTTCGTAGGCGACGAGAACGGTCGGCGCTCGTGTTCCTATGAGCAATTGCCTGCGTTGCTGTTTGGGTTACTGGCGGAACGCCTTGCCCGCGTCCAGAGCAAGCTCATTCCTGGCTGGAAGCTTAAGCCACTTGCCCGTGAGGGAAAATTCATGCCGTTGGCGGTGGAAATTGCGGGCACCGTCGAAGCTGGCTGGTATTGGCAGGTTGAGGTGAAGGGCAAGTGGACTGCCGTGCTGATCGAACCGATTCCGTCGCCTTGGCTGCCGGACGAGACACCGGGGTGGCGGGATTGGGAAGCAGCGGGTTTCGCTTATGTTCCGGAGCATGTCCCGGTGACTGAGCCGGAAGATGCGATTGCGTGAAAGCCCAACCTGCTGTTGGGCGTGATGCGCGTCGTTCAAAGGATGATGTACAGGTGGCGAGGGAGCTTGTTCCTCAGGATGGACTGTTGTGTACCTGAGTCCTGTGGCTGCCGCATATCCAAATGTGGGAGCGAGCAAGCTCGCTCCCACAGGTTTTTATGTTGATGCATGTGCCGCATGTCCGCCCCGGATCCAATGTGGGAGCGAGCTTGCTCGCGAAAGCGGTGGGTCAGTCAGTGATGATGTTGGCTGTAATACCGCCTTCGCGAGCAGGCTCGCTCCCACAGGGCGCTGTGGTGTACATGAGTGCTGTGGTTGCCGAATACCCACAGATCTCAGGGCCGCTTCGCGACCCAACGGGAGCAAGCTCCCTCGCCACGGTTATCGGCTTTAAACGCGGTCTCTGGTGAAGCGACGGGGCAGCCCATTGTCAGTTGTCATGGCTGCCTTTCAACCATCGCCAGGGTCGGATAATCCGTATAACCAGCCTCTTCACCTTGATAGAACGTGGCGGGATCGGGCGCATTCAACGCTTCACCCAAGCGGAAACGCTCCACCAGGTCCGGGTTCGCCAGGAACGGTGTCCCAAACGCTACCAGGTCAGCGCTGCCCTGGCTGATCGCCGCCCCCGCACGTTCAGCGCTGTAGCCGCCGTTGGCGATGTACGGCCCGCCAAAGCGTCGCTTGAGTTCGAGGAAATCGAACGCGCCTTCGCCCAGTTCCACGATGTGCAGGTATGCCAGGCCATAGCGGCTAAGCATCCGGGCCGCGTAGTCGAAAGTCGCCTGGGGATGGCTGTCAGTCATCGAGAAGTAGCTGAAGATCGGCGACAGGCGAACGCCAACGCGGCTGGCGCCAAACACTTCGATCACCGACTCGACCACTTCCTTGAGAAAGCGCGCGCGGTTTTCAATCGAGCCGCCGTAGGCGTCGGTGCGCCGGTTGGTGCCGTCACGCAGGAACTGGTCGATCAGGTAGCCGTTGGCGCCGTGGATTTCCACACCGTCAAAACCGGCGAGCTTCGCGTTCAGGGCGGCCTGGCGGAAGTCGGCGACCACCCCGGGGATTTCATCCAGCGTCAACGCCCGTGGCAGCTCATACGGCTTGGGACCCTCGGCGGTGTAGATCTCACCGTCGGCCTTGATTGCTGAAGGGGCCACGGGCAGGGCGCCGTCAGCCTGGACCAGGGAGTGGGACAACCGGCCCACGTGCCAGAGTTGCAGGTAGATTTGCCCACCCTGGGCGTGAACGGCGTCGGTCACTTGTTTCCAGCCGGCGACCTGCTGGGGCGTAAAAATCCCGGGGGTGCGCAGATAACCCTTGCCTTGGGCCGAAACCTGCGAGCCTTCGGTAACAATGAGTCCGGCGCTGGCCCGCTGGCTGTAGTACTCGGCCATGAGCGGCGTCGCGACATCGCCGTCGCCTGCGCGGCTGCGGGTCATGGGCGCCATGATCATGCGATTTTTCAAGGACAGCTTGCCGACTTGGACGCGGGACAGCAGAAGATCAAGACCGATGTGGCTCATGGGGCACCTTTGATTGTCAGGATTGAAAAGGGGTATCGAGGGACGGCTAGGCCAGCCGCCCTTGTTGTTTCAACTGGGCGCCGATGCGGCGGATTTCGCTTTCGCCCTGTTCCAGTGCGGCCACGCTGGTGTGGACTGAGTAGTGCCCCATCACCAGGTCGTGGGGATGCTTGACCGCCGAACCGAGCACGAAGGAGGTCGCGCCCCGGGCAACGATGTCGATGGCTGCGGCGGAGTCCTGGAAGATCACCATTTCCCCAGCAGTGATATTTGCGCCCGCGTCGAGGCTGCCGCTGTTGACGGCCAGCCACGCAACGTCGTGTCCGGCCGGCGGTGTGTAGCGCCAGTGCTCCTTGTCCTTGAGCTGCACGGCCAGGTAGTTCATGCCGGCGGGCGCGGCAACACTGCTGCGCGCGGCGCCGTATTGCCCAAGCAGGACCAGCGCCGGACCTTCCCGAGGAATCTCGGATGGGGCGAGATAAACGCTGTGGGCCGGGGCATTCTCCTGGGCCGGCGGCAACGCTACCCAGAGCTGGAAACCGCGTATGGCGGAGCCGCCAACGGGCCGGGCGTCATGCCAGACGCCGTTACCGGCTTGCATCCACTCCATGCCGCCACTCGGTAGCGTGCCGGATTTGCCGGTGGTGTCCTCATAGGCCACTTCGCCCTCGATCATGTAGGTCAGTGTTGCGATCCCGGAATGAGGGTGCATGCCGAAGCCGCGTGGCATGCCCTTGGCGTTTAATTCGAACAGGTCGAGGAACACGAAAGGTTTGCACAGTTGGCCGAGATCGCCGGGGCTCATGAGCCGGGTGATGGGGCCATGGCTGCTGCCGCGAGTGTGGTGGACGATGGTGCGCGGTGGTGTCGCGACGATGCTGTTCATGAAGGTCCTCGCCGTTCTGGGGCACGTTGGGTTCGATGGGCAAAGCGTAAGCGGCTTCCAATGGATTGATTAGTCGATACAATCGGATTGAACTCATCCATAAAACGAAGGAATGCCAATGCTGGACCTGAACGACGTGGCGCTTTTTGTCCAAGTGGTGCGCAGCGGCAGTTTTGCCGAAGCGGCCAGGCAGTTGGGCATGCCTTCGAACACCGTCAGCCGGCGCGTCCAGCAATTGGAAGCGCAACTGGGTTCACGGTTGCTGCAGCGCTCCACCCGCAAGCTCACGCTGACCCACGCGGGCGAGGGGTTTTACGAGCGTTGCGTGGGCGCGGTGGACGGCTTGATGGACGCGGGCCAGGCATTGATGCACGGCAGTGACGAACCAGCCGGCCTGGTGCGGATCGCCGCGATGGCGGATTTCTTTGACTTTTTCCCGATGGAATGGATTGCCGACTTCCTCGCCGCGCACCCGCGGGTGCAACTCGATTTCGTGCTCAGCGATGCCCGTGTCGACCTGATTGCCGATCGCATCGATGTCGCGTTTCGAGGCGGTGTGCTGCAGGATTCGGGGTACGTCGGTCGGCAACTACTGAGCAATGCCAGCGACGGCATGGTCGCCAGTCCGGCCTACATCGCTGCGTGGGGCATCCCGGCGTCGCTGGACGACCTGGGTCGGCACTACAGCGTGAATTTTCCCCATCCCAGTGGGCTGAGCCAGTGGCAACTCATTGGTCCGGATGGTCATGAAGTGGAGGTGCAGATACCCAGCCGCTTCAACGCCAACACCGCCCAGGCGTTGCGCAAGGCTGCGGTGGCGGGCCTGGGCATTGCCGTGCTGCCGTCGGCGCTGAGCGCCATGGATCTCGAAGCCGGCCGGCTGGTGCGCGTGTTGCCGCAGTACCAACGCAGCGGCTTCGGCTTGAACGTGCTTTACCCCAGCCGACGACAACTGCCCTTGGCGGTCTCGGCGTTCATCGGGTTGGTGATGGAGAAACTCGAACTCAAGGCGTTCCCGGCCCGGCCGAGCTGAGCGCACCTTTTCGGTACTTCTTGACCGTGGATTGCCCTCGGTTGGCGCAACGCCGGCCCGAGCAGTTTTTTCCTTCCCTGCCGCAATAAAAAGCCTCGTTTCGCAAATTCCTACCTGCCAACACAATCGCCTCGACAGCTCATTTCAATAGCTGCAATCGCAGAACAACAAGAAACGATACCCGAGGCGGCACCGCGCCGACCTGAGCCAAACCTACTGCCGGAAGTGCCCAGACATGCCCGTTGAAACCCTACGCATCGATACGCTTGTAATAGGCGCCGGCCAGGCCGGTGTTGCCATGAGTGAACATTTGAGCCGGCAAGGCGTGCCGCATCTGGTGGTCGAGCGCAACCGCATCGCCGAGGCCTGGCGCACATCACGCTGGGATTCCCTGGTTGCCAACGGTCCGGCCTGGCATGACCGCTTTCCCGGGCTCGAATTCGCCGGCCTGGATCCCGATGCCTTCGCCTCCAAGGACCAGGTGGCCGAGTACTTCGAAGCCTACGCCCGTAAATTCAACGCGCCGATCCGCACCGGGGTGGACGTGCGCAAAGTCGAGCGCACTGGCGGACGCCCGGGTTTCACCGTTGATACGTCGGACGGCCAGATAGAAGCGACCAACGTGGTGGTCGCCACCGGGCCCTTCCAACGCCCCGTCATCCCGCCCATCGCGCCGGAGATAGCCACGGTCACCCAGATTCATTCGGCGCAATACCGCAACCCCGCGCAGTTGGCCGAAGGCGCCGTGCTGGTGGTCGGTGCTGGGTCCTCGGGGGTGCAGATCGCCGATGAACTGCAGCGCGCCGGCAGGCAGGTCTACCTCTCGGTGGGGGCTCACGATCGTCCGCCACGGGCCTATCGCAACCGGGATTTCTGCTGGTGGCTGGGGGTGTTGGGCGAGTGGGATGCCGAAGCGGTCAAGCCGGGCAAGGAGCACGTGACCATCGCCGTGAGCGGGGCGCGGGGCGGCCACACCGTCGACTTTCGTCGGCTGGCCCACGAAGGCATCACGCTGGTGGGCCTGACCCGGGCCTTCAACGGCAGCGTGGTGAGTTTCGAGTCCAACCTTGCCGAGAACATCGCCCGTGGCGATGAGAACTACCTGGCCTTGCTCGACGCTGCCGATGCCTATATCGAGCGCAATGGCCTGGACCTGCCGCCCGAACCCGAGGCGCGCCGGTTGTTGCCCGACCCTGAATGCATGACCCATCCGATCCAGGAACTGGACCTGGCCGAGGCGGGCGTCACGACCCTCATCTGGGCCACCGGGTATTCGGTGGATTACAGCTGGCTGAAGGTCGATGTGCTGAAAGCCGACGGCAAGCCTCGCCATCAGCGCGGCGTCAGCAGCGAGCCGGGCCTCTATTTTGTCGGCCTGCCATGGCTGTCGAGGCGCGGCTCGGCGTTCATCTGGGGCGTGTGGCATGACGCCCGGCATATCACCGACCACATCGTCAAACAGCGCACGTACTTCGACTACCGCGATGCGTCCCAGCGCGTTTCGCAACCTTTGAAAACCAGCCTGACGGGAGTTCGTTGATGCCTACTCATACTCGCATCCGCATGTTCAACACCAAGGACACGTACCCGAACCAGACCCTGGACAACGACCTCTGCCAGGCCGTGCGCGCGGGCAATACCGTGTACGTCCGTGGACAGGTCGGCACCGATTTCAACGGCCAGTTGGTCGGCCTCGGCGATCCGCGGGCCCAGGCCGAACAGGCCATGCGCAACGTCAAGCAACTGCTGGAAGAAGCCGGCAGCGACTTGAGCCACATCGTCAAGACCACCACCTACCTGATCGACCCGCGCTATCGCGAGTCGGTGTACCAGGAGGTCGGCAAGTGGCTCAAGGGCGTGTTCCCGATTTCCACTGGGCTGGTGGTCAGCGCCCTCGGCCAGCCTCAGTGGCTGATGGAAATCGATGTGATCGCGGTCATCCCCGAATAAGGAGCACGACATGACGTTTTCCATCGTCGGACGCTGCGCTGAAACCGGCCAGTTGGGCATCGCCATCAGCTCGTCGAGCATTGCCGTCGGCGCCCGTTGCCCCTGGCTGCGGGCCGGGGTTGGCGCGGTGTCGAGCCAGAACATCACATTGCCTGCGCTGGGCCCGCAGGTGCTCGACGAATTGGCCGCCGGTTCGCGGGCCCAAGAGGCGCTGGATCGTGCCCTGGCGCGTAACGGCTACAGCGAGTACCGACAGGTGGCCGTGGTGGATGCCCAGGGGCGCACGGCGGTTTTCAGTGGTCGCCACGCCTTGGGTGTCAATGGCGCCGTGGTCGGTGAGCAGTGTGTGGCGGCCGGCAATCTGTTGGCCGGCGACGACGTCATCGCCGCGATGGTCGCGGCATTCGAGCAAGGCGAGGGCAGTCTTGCGTCCCGGCTGTTGGGCGCATTGCAGGCGGGACAGGCCGCCGGTGGCGAAGCCGGGGCGGTGCATTCGGCGGCGTTGTCAGTGGTGGATGACCTGACCTGGCCAATCGTCGATCTACGGGTGGACTGGGCCGAGGAAAACCCCATCGGCGAACTGGCAAAACTCTGGCTCGCCTATCAGCCGCAGTTGCAGGATTACCTCACGCGCGCCCTCGATCCAACCCAGGCGCCCAGCTATGGAGTGCCGGGCGATGAGTGAGTTGCGCAGCCGCGCATTGCTTGCCGAGCTGGTGGGCTTTGCCACGGTCAGCCGCGATTCCAACCTGGCCTTGATTGAATTCATCCGCGACTACTTGCATGGGCTGGGCGTGAGCAGCGAGCTGATCTACAACGCCGAGCGCACCAAGGCCAACCTGCTGGCGAGCATCGGCCCTTCGGTGCCGGGCGGCGTGGTGTTGTCCGGGCATACCGATGTGGTGCCGGTGGATGGGCAAGCCTGGACGGTCGAGCCGTTCCGCCTGAGCGAGCAGGACGGCAAGTTGTTCGGGCGCGGCACGGCGGACATGAAAGGCTACCTGGCTTGCGTGCTCGCGGCGGTGCCGACTTTTCTCGCCAGCCCGCTGCGGCGTCCGGTGCACCTGGCTTTTTCCTATGACGAAGAAGTCGGTTGCCTGGGTGTGCGCAGCCTGCTGGAAATCCTGCCGCAACGGGTTCCGCAACCGGCCTTGTGCCTGATCGGCGAACCCACCGAGTTGCAACCCGTGCTGGGCCACAAGGGCAAGTTGGCAATGCGTTGCCATGTCAAAGGCGCGCCTTGTCATTCCGCCTACGCGCCTTACGGGGTCAACGCTATCGAACAGGCGGCGCGCCTCATCGGCCATCTGGGTGCGATCGGCGCGGAGCTGGCCGAGCCTTCGCAGCACGACGTGCGCTTCGACCCGGCCTATTCGACGGTGCAGGTCGGCGTGATCCAGGGCGGCACGGCACTGAACATCGTCCCCGCCGATTGCCGCTTCGACTTCGAGGTACGCGCCTTGCCGGACTTCGCCCCGCAGCGGGTGGTGGAGAAATTGCAGGACTACGCCGAACAGGCGCTGCTGCCGAGGATGCGGGCGGTTCATGCCGACACCGCGATCCGTTTCGAGGCTTTGTCGGCCTACCCCGGCCTGGCGACCGCGGCGGACAGCGAAGCCGCGCGCCTGGTGGCCCAGCTGTGTGGCAGCGACGCCTTTGGCACCGTGGCATTCGGCACCGAAGGCGGGCTGTTTCATCAGGCCGGCATTGCGACCGTGGTCTGCGGTCCCGGCAGCATGGACCAAGGGCACAAGCCCGACGAGTACGTCAGCGTCGAGCAAATGGCCGCCTGCGATCGGTTGATGGATCGCCTGGCGATTCACCTGAGCGAGCCCGATGGACGGGACCCAGGATGAACAGTTTTGTAATCGCTGTAGACCACGCCGCCCGCGCTTACGGTCACTTTTGAGTCCCGTCGCCGACTCGTGCGGGCGAGCCGGCATTTTCGAGGAACCGCTTCATGTCCAGATCCTTGCGTTGCAACATTGCGTGTGCCCTGGCGTTGCTGAGCACCAGCGTCCTGGCCGCGCCACAAAGCCTGACCGTGATTTCATTCGGCGGCGCCACCAAGTTGGCCCAGGACAAGGCCTACTTCCAACCCTTCAACGCCAGCGGTGCGGGAAACATCGTGGCGGGCGAATACAACGGCGAGCTGTCGAAAATCAAGGCGATGGTCGCGGCCGGGCACACCAGTTGGGATGTGGTCGAAGTGGAAAGTCCCGAGCTGCTGCGCGGTTGTGAAGAGGGCTTGTTCGAAAGACTCGACCCGACGGCCATCGGCAAACCCGGGGATTTCGTTCCGGGAGCGCTCACCGAGTGCGGGGTGGCGACGTATGTCTGGTCGATGGTCCTGGCTTATGACCAGAGCAAACTCGCCAAGGCGCCGACGTCCTGGGCGGACTTCTGGAACGTGAAGACGTACCCGGGCAAGCGCGGTTTGCGCAAGGGTGCCAAGTACACCCTGGAAATCGCCTTGCTGGCGGATGGCGTCAAGACCGAGGACGTCTACAAGGTATTGAACACACCGGAGGGCGTCACACGGGCATTTGCCAAGCTGGACCAGATCAAGCCGAACATCCAGTGGTGGGAGGCAGGCGCCCAGCCGGCGCAATGGCTGGTGGCCGGGGACGTGGCGATGAGTGCCGCCTACAACGGTCGCATCGCCTCGGCGCAGAAGGAAGGCATGAAACTGAGCATCGTCTGGCCGCAGAGCCTGTATGACCCGGAGTATTGGGCGGTGGTCAAAGGCACGCCTAACAAGGCCCTGGCCGAGAAGTTCATCGCCTTTGCCAGTCAGCCGCAGACGCAGAAAGTCTTCTCGGAGAACATCCCGTACGGACCGGTGCATCGCCAGACGTTGGCCCTGCTGCCCGCCGAGGTTCGGGAACAATTGCCCACCGCCGAGGCCAACCTGGCGCAGGCGCAAGCCGTAGACGCGGAGTTCTGGGTCGATCACGGCGAGGAGCTGGAGCAGCGTTTCAACGCCTGGGCGGCTCGCTAGAAACCGCTGTTGTGGTGAGGGAACCTGCTCCCGCCAAGCCCGTAGGAGCTGCGGAGCGAAGCGAGGCTGCGATCTTTTGATCTTGAAAAGATCGCAGCCTCGCTTCGCTCCGCAGCTCCTACGGGCTCGGTAGCTTCTACGGGCTCGACAGCTCCTACAACCCAGCCCAGCGGGAGCAAGCTCCCTCGCCACAGGGGATTTGGTTCGCCGGCCTACGCCAACCACTCCTTGAACTGCTCCTTGCAATAATCCACGAACAACTGCGCCGGCTTGGTCAGGTGCGCGCGCTTGAGCCAACCGGCCACCAGTGCCGAACCCGTCACGTCCTCGGCGATACTCACGCATACCACGTGCTGTCCGTCGTAGGTGCAGGTCGATTGCGGGCGGGTCACCAGCACGGCGAAGCCAAATCCCTGGCCGACCATGCCGCGCACCATCTCGATAGAGGGCGAGCTGAAGACGATGTTCGGCGTCAGGCCCAGCTCCTCGAAAATGCTGACGAAATAGGTACGGCTGGGCTGGACGTCCAACAGGATCATCGGCTCAAGCACCAGGTCGCGTAGCGATACCTGCGACTGATTGGCGAAGCGATGCCCGGCCGGTAGCAAGGCATAAGGCCGTTGCGGCGCCGTCAGCGCTTCGGTTTCGATCGTGCTGTCGAGGTCGTGCTCATAAAAGATCGCCAGGTCGAAACGCCCACCGGTCAGGCCCTGGACCAGCTCCTGCTGCTCGCCATCCTGCACGCGGATCTCCACGCCGGGAAAGCGCTCGCGAAAACCAGCGATCAGCCGTGGCAAGTAGAGCGGGGCGACGGTTTCGAAGCAACCGATGTCGATCTGCCCGCTGACCACGTCGTTGTCGGCCAACGCGTTCTGCTCGAATTCCCGGGCCATGCGCAACAGCTCCTGGGCCTTGCGATAGAACCGCGCACCGGCCGGTGTCAGCGAGACGCCCTGGGCGTGATGACGGATCAGCAACTGCACGCCGAAGCTGTCTTCCAGGCCCTTGACCGCCGTGGCAATCGACGGCTGGGCAATGTACAGCTTGCGAGAGGCCTCGGCGACGCTGCCACATTCCACGGTGGTGACGAAATACTTCAACTGACGCAAGGAGTAGGACGCCACGGCACACCTCGATCCGGATGGTTTCGGCTACCTTACCGTGAGCGGCCGGTGCGGGGCGACGGGCGTTGCCACGGATTTAGCTGGGCAGTGGCGATATCCAGGCTGGGTTGACGCGCGAGCAGAAAAAACGCCCGCCGAAAAAACCTTGGCAGGCGTCTGGGAAAGACCGGCACAGAAGGAGGGACTGGCCGGGGTAGGGCGGATGCTTCAGGCCATGAGCATCAGGCCACCGGGATTGATGGATCAGCGGCGGCCAGTGCAGCGGCGCGGTCGGCGGCGGGCGGATAGATCCACACCGAGTTGATCTGGTGCTTGAGCTCCTTGGCTTCCCGACCGACCAGCTTCACCTGGCGATCCCAGCCTTCGGTGTACACCGCGCCCCAGGCGCCGAGGTCCAGGCACGTCACGTATTTGGGCTGGCTGTAAGTCATCGGCGCGACGCCGAGCAGGTCGGCGGCCACGTTGTTGCCCGCGTAGCGGCCCAGGGCGATGGCATGCTGGCAGGACATGCAGGCGAAATTGCCCAGGTCGTCGGTCGCGGCATAGGCGACGTCGCCAGCGGCGAAGATGTCGTTCTGTCCCAGGACTTTCAGATGCCCATCGACGTGCAGGCGGCCCTGGCGATCGTGGGTGCCAGGGACTTGTTCGGTCAGTGAGCTTGCGCGAAAGCCGACGGTCCAGATCACGGTCCTGGATTCGATCCGCTGGCCGTCCGACAAGGTGACGCCGCCGGCATCCACCGATTCGACCGTGGCATTGAGGATCCACTCGATGCCCAGGTGGTCGGAGGCTTCGATGATCGATGGGCTGATCCCTTCGCCCAGCGCGGCACCGATTGTCGGCCCACGGTCGACGACGATGACGCGGATGTTGGCGTCGCTGCCCAGGACGGCGCGCAGGCGGGCGGGCATTTCGGTGGCGGTTTCGATCCCGGTGAAACCGCCGCCGGCCACCACTACGGTATTGCGAGCAGGGCTATCGGGCAGGGTTGCGAGGGATTTCAGATGGGCTTCAAGGCGCGCCGCCTGTTCGATCTCGTCGACGTCGAACGCGTGTTCCAGCATGCCTTCGAGGTCAGGTCGCATCACTTTGCTGCCCGCCGCGAGTACCAGCCGGTCGTAGCTTCGCGAGGCGAGGCCGCCGAAAACATCCCGGTAGCCAACTTGTTTGCGGTTCACGTCGATGCTTTCGGCGACCCCGTGGATGAAGTTCACGCCGACCGCATCGAACAACTCGCCCAAGGGCGCCATCATGGTATGGACCTCGGGTTCATAGAAACGCGGGCGGATGCGCAACTCCGCCTGGGGCGCCAGGACGCTGATCTGGACGTCATTGCGATCATGCTGGTCGAGCAGGCGAGCGGCGCTGAGTGCGCTCCATACACCGCCAAAACCGGCGCCGACGATCAAGATGTGCTGTTTCATGATGTGCTCCCAAAGACGAAATCGATACGTTGAATTGTTTGTTTCAGCGTGACCGTGTGGCGAACGAGTTGAAGGGCTTGGCCTGGCGTTTGGAATCGCAGGCGTATTCAGCTTCGGTTCGCTGTGGGAGATGGTATGTGGCGGCGAGAGGTGGGGCACTTCTACATAGGGTCAGTGCGGGTATGCGTGGGTGTGAGGGGACTATACGAAGGTATGGGCGAAGGTAGGGAAGAATGTATGGAAAAACACCCATTAACCCCCACGAAACAGATCCCGGGAATCCAACAGCCGCCAGGCAATTTCAGGCCGCCTCTCCAGCCCCCGCCGAATCGCAGCCGGAATCGACTGGCGAATCTTGCGGCACAGCCCTGGCTGTTCCTGAAACTCGATGGCAATACCGCGCATGGTGCGCACCTCGTTATGCCCCGGCTCGATCGTCAGGCGCACGCCCAGGTTCTCGAACAGCCGCTGCTGCAGCCGCTCCAGCTCGTCCAGGCTCTGGATATTCTCCAATCGCTCAAGCAAGCGCTTCTCTTCCTGGCGATTCAGGCAAAGGATGCGCAAGTCGCTGCCCGGCGTTTGCAGCAACGCATCACGCCCGCAATCACATACGCCAGGCGGGCAGGGGGGACGGATCGGAATCGACGCGGTCATGGGCTCCACAAGGTCTGCGACACAACAAAACCGCCTTTTGGCGTAGGGGCGACCCAGGCAATGTGATGCCTGGCGGCGCGTCGGTCAACCCTTCGGACGGGCCGCCTGTCCGCGTGCCGGCCAGGCCCGCTCGTCAGTTTCGCCAGGATCCGATTAAATTTTTCAGCGCCAGTCGTGTTCAAGAAGACAAACACGTCGCGGCCCGCTTCGTCAGTGGGCCGAACCTGGAAAAGGAGACCCCCTTCAATGCAACCCTATCCGTCCACCTTACCGCTGCTGGAAGAGCTGCTGATGGCCCGTGGGCCCGGCGGGCAGGAGCATGAAGTGCGCGACATCTGCCTGCGGGAGCTGGAACCGCACTGCGACGAAACCTGGGTCGATCCGGCCGGCAATGTCATCGGCCTGATCAAGGGAAACCCGCCAGGCGCCGAAACGAATTTGCCGATCCGGATCATGGCGCACCTGGACGAAATCGCCATGCTGGTCAAGCGTATCGAGCCCGACGGCACATTGCGGGTGGTCTCGCTGGGCGGCGCCAATCCGATCAATTTCGGGGTGTGCCCGGTGGACATTCTCGGTGACCGGGACTTCATTCCGGGTGTGTTGTCATTCGGATCGATGCACAGTACCGGGGAAACCCATCAGGGGGCGGATGTCCTGGCGGGAAACGTCAATTGGGGCGATGTGCATGTGATTACCCGTTGTTCCAGTGAGCAACTGCAGGCCCACGGCGTGCGCCCCGGCACGCGAGTGGTGTTGAGCCAGCATTGGCGGCGCCCGTTCCGGGTCGGTGATGCCATCGCCGCGCATTTCCTCGATGACCGCGCGCCCATGGTCGCCAGCCTCCAGGCCGCCACGTTATTGGGCAGCCGCCGCGAAGCGCTCACGCACGACGTGTATTTCGTGTTCACCACGCAAGAAGAGGAATCCAATGCCGGCGCGCTCTACGCCGCCAGCCACCTGCCAGGGGATGCGACGGTTGCCGTTGAGGTCGGCCCCGTGGTCGCGGAATACGCCACCCGCCTGGGCGTCGATCCGATCATCAACACCGGCGATAAAAACGGCTGCTACCACCGTGGGATCGTCGACCAGTTGTACCAGGCCGGCAAGCGCTGCGGGCTAACGCCACAATTCGCGCTGCTAGCGGATTTCGCCAGCGATGCCAGTGCGATCATGAGCAGTGGGGTGTCGGCCCAAGGCGGCTGCATTGCGATCCCGACGGAAAATACCCACGGTTACGAACTGATCGTGGACGGGAGTATCGAGGCCTGCGCGGTGACGTTGCTGGAGTTTTTGCTGAATCGAACCAAAGACTGACAAAAAACAGTGTGGGAGCGAGCTTGCTCCGGGCGGCGTTCCGACGATGGCGGCCGGCCAGTCAACAGAGGTGTCGACTGCCAGCTCATCGCGAGCAAGCTCGCTCCCACAGGTTGGGGTCAGGTCAGGTTTTGGTGTTACAACCCCAGGTCGGAAAGCCCCGGGTGGTCGTCTGGCCGACGCCCCAGGGGCCAGCGGAATTTACGTTCGCTTTCCTTGATCGGCATGTCGTTGATGCAGGCGTAGCGGTTGAACATCAGGCCCTGCTCGTCGAATTCCCAGTTCTCATTGCCGTAGGAACGGAACCAGTTGCCCGAATCGTCGTGCCATTCATAGGCGTAGCGCACGGCGATGCGATTGTCGGTGAAGGCCCAGAGTTCCTTGATCAACCGATAATCCAGTTCCTTGGCCCACTTGCGAGTCAGGAAAGCCTTGGCTTCTTCCCGGCTATGGGCGAATTCAGCGCGGTTGCGCCATTGGGTATCGAGGGTATAGGCCAGTGAAACTTTCTGCGGATCGCGAGAGTTCCAGCCGTCTTCGGCCAGGCGAACTTTCTCGATGGCTGTTTCACGGGTGAACGGCGGCAGCGGTGGACGAACTTCGGCAGTGGACGACATGGCGAATCTCCAAATGATGAATGCATGACTGTCTTACAGGGGGCTTGCAGGTACGCGCGTTGCTTATTCAATGGCCAACAAAGTCTTCAGGACGTCCTGTGCCTGATCGGCGGCGTCATGGTCGCCCATGACCAGCGCGAGGGTGATGGCGCCGTCGATCAGAATGAGCACCTGCCGGGCCAGTCGCTCCGGGCGCTCGATGCCTTGCTCGACACACAGGCCGGTCACGTAGTCGAGCAACTTTTGCTTGTGCATTTTCGCCACCTGGCGAACCGGATCCCGGGGGTCGCCGGTTTCGCCGCTGGTGTTGATGAACGCGCAGCCGCGGAAGCCTTCGCTCTCGAACCAGCCCTTGAGCACCGGGAACAGGCTGAGCAACCGTGCGAGCGGTGTCGGCGCCTTGTCCACTTCGCCGCTGAACCATTGCATCCAGCGTTCGTCGCGGCGCTTGAGCGCAGCAACGACCAGATCGTCCTTGTTGGCGAAGTAGCGGTAGATACTTTTCCTGGAGACGCCGGCGGTTTTTACCAAGAGATCCATGCCGGTGGCAGCGATGCCACTTTTGTAGATCAATTTTTCGGCGACATCGAGGATGATGTCTCGTGTTTCACTGCTATTGATTTCATTCATGGTTCTAAAAGTAGAATGATCGTTCTCCTTGGTCAAATGTTTTTTTTCATCGGGCGGGGGAGGCCCAAAGCCGTCCATCATGGTGTAAGCTCGTCGGTTCTTCGGATTTGACCTTTTGCGAGCCCTATGCCGTCGCTTTTCAAACGCTCCCTGCTGCCCAAGCTGCGCAGCTTTGCACTGACCGCCGATGCCGTGACCATCCTTGATGGCGCCGCCGAGTTTCGCCGTTGCCTGCTGGAAAAAATCGCCCAGGCCACCCAGCGCATCTACATCGTCGCCCTGTACCTGCAACAGGATGAGGCCGGCCAGGAAATCCTCGATGCCCTGCATGCCGCCAAGACCGCGCGTCCCGAGCTGGAAGTGGTCGTGGTGGTGGATTGGCTGCGCGCCCAGCGCGGGTTGATCGGGGCCAAGAAGCAGCCCGGCAACTCGGCGTGGTATCAGGAACAGACGCGTACCCATGCCAGCGAAGTGCCGATCTACGGCGTGCCGGTGCAGACCCGCGAGCTGTTCGGCGTGCTGCACTTGAAGGGCTTCGTGATCGACGACTGCGTGCTCTACAGCGGCGCCAGCCTGAACAACGTCTACCTGCACAAATTCGATAAATACCGCTACGACCGCTATCACCTGCTGCAGAACACCGCGCTCGCCGATTCGATGCATCACCTGGTGCAGCACGGCCTGGTTGCCTCCCGGGCGGTGCATCGCCTGGACTTGCCGAACCTGCCCAGCACCCGCAGTTTGCGCAAGGACATTGGCGACCTGCGCAGTCGCCTCAAATACGCGGCCTACGACACCACGGCTGGCAGCCTCGATAAAAGTGGCCTGTCGGTCAGCCCGTTGCTGGGCGTCGGCAAGAACAACCCGTTGAGTCGAGTGATCGGTGAACTGATTGCCAGCAGCCGCCAGCAACTGACCATCTGCACGCCTTACTTCAACCTGCCGCTGGCGGTGACCCGGGAGATCAACCGGGCCCTGGCCCGTGGGGTGCGGATCGACATTATCGTCGGCGACAAGACCGCCAACGATTTCTACATTCCGCCAAGCGAGCCGTTCAAGATCATTGCCGCATTGCCCTACCTGTACGAAATCAGCCTGCGCCGCTTCGCCAAGCGGCACCAGCGCTACATCGACAGCGGCCAGTTGAACCTGCACCTGTGGCGCGACGGCGACAACACCTACCACCTCAAGGGCATGTGGGTCGACGAGCGCTACACCTTGCTGACCGGCAACAACCTGAACCCAAGGGCGTTTCGCCTGGACCTGGAAAACGCCCTGTTGCTGGACGACCCCAAGGGCGAACTGCTGGCGTCGCGGCAGGCCGAGCTCGAAAAGATCTATCGCCACACCCACCGCATCGAACGCTACCTGGACCTGGAAACCCTGCCGGACTATCCGGCGGCGGTGGGCAAGTTCCTCAAGCGCGTCAGCCGGGTGCGGATAGAGCGATTGCTTTATCGGATCCTGTGAACACCCGTGCCATGGCGGAAAAAGACACCATCTCCATCCAGTTGGTGCGCGAGGCGCTGTTGCAAAGCTGCGCGCCTGGCGCCGCAACCGATGAAGTCCTGGAAAAGGTCGGCATAGCCCCGGCCTTGCTCAATGATCCCCAGGCCCGGGTGCCAGCCCATGCCTATGCACGGCTCTGGCGCCTGCTGGCCCGGCGCCGCGATGACGAGTTCTTCGGCATGGACCCGCGCAAGCTCAAGTCCGGCAGCCTGGCATTTCTTTGCCAATGCGCCATGGCCCAGCCGACGTTGGCCGCTGGCTTGACGGCGGGGCTGGGTTTCCTGTCGCTGATGCTTGAACACCTGCCCGCCCAATGGGTTCGCCAGCAGAGCCTGGCGGAAATTGTCCTGCTCGAAGAAGACCAGGCGCCACGTCGGGCGTTTACCTATTTCACCTATTGGATGATCGTCCACGGCGTGGCTTGCTGGCTGGCCGGGCGGCGCATCCCGATCCTGTCTGTCGAGTTGCGTTGCCCGGCGCCGGATTTCTGCGACGATTATCGCGTCATGTTCTCCCAGAACCTGCGCTTCGACCGACCTCGCACAAGGATGATCTTCTCCGCCGAATGCCTGGACCTGCCTATCCGGCGCAGCCCCGAAGAGCTCAAGCGCTTCCTGGCCCAGGCGCCCGCGAACATCCTGGTCAAGTACCGCGACCCGCAAAGCCTCTCCAGCCGCATCCGGCATGATTTGCGCCAGTTGCCTGCTGAACAGTGGCCGGAAACCGAGGCACTGGCCCAGCAGCTGTGTGTGTCAGCGTCGACCCTGCGCCGCAGGCTGGCGGAGGAGGGGCAGACCTACCAAGGCCTCAAGGACAGCGTGCGCAAGGAGTTGGCCATCACCTGGCTGGCCGAGCCGTCCATCAGTTTCGTGGAGATTGCCTCGCGCCTGGGGTTCGCCGATGCCAGCTCGTTCTACAAGGCGTTTCGCAAGTGGTCCGGGTCCAATCCAGGGCATTACCGCAGCCTGATTCTCAACGATCCTCACTGATCCCCCTGGATAGGCGCAGGGAGTTCTTGTGGGAGCGAGCTTGCTCGCGATAGCGATTTAACAATCAACAGTTGTGTCGTCTGACCCGCCGCCTTCGCGAGCAGGCTCGCTCCCACCTAGGTTTTTGCCACATAGGGTTCACTGGGCAAACCGGCACGCTCATAAAACCGTCATCTTTTATTGCTACAAGGCTCTGCAGCGCCCGGAAAAGCCGGGCCATCAGCCAGGGTAACGTATGCAAGTGACCGTTTTGGGTAGCGTATGAAGGTGCTGGTCACGGGTGCTGCGGGGTTCATCGGGTTTCATGTGGCCAAGCGGCTGTGCAGCGATGGCCATGAAGTGATCGGCATCGACAATCTCAACGACTACTACAGCGTCGAATTGAAACAGGCGCGCCTCGCGCAGTTGGCGCAACGCCGCAACTTCCGCTTCCAGCGGCTGGACGTGGCGGACAAGGCGGCCCTGACGGATGTTTTCGCGCAGAACGCCTTTGAATACGTCATCCATTTCGCGGCCCAGGCGGGCGTTCGTTATTCCATCGACAATCCCGACCTGTATGCACAAAGCAACCTTGTGGGTTTTCTCAACGTCCTGGAGGCCTGCCGAGCCCATCGGCCGGCGCACCTGGTCTACGCGTCGAGCAGCTCGGTCTATGGCTTGAGCGAACGCCTGCCCTACGCGACGACCGATCCGGTCGACCAGCCGGTGTCATTTTATGCGGCGACCAAGCGCGCCAATGAGCTGATGGCCCACGCCTACTCGCATCTCTACGGCATTCCCACCACCGGCCTGCGCTTTTTTACCGTGTACGGGCCATGGGGGCGGCCGGACATGGCGCCGTTCAAGTTCACCGACGCCATCCTCAAGGGCCGCCCCCTCGATGTCTACAACGATGGCGCGATGTCGCGGGATTTCACTTATATCGACGACATCGTCGAAGGCCTTGTGCGCTTGCTGCCGCTGCCGCCAACCGATGAGGCCGGCGTGCCCAACAAGGTCTACAACATTGGCTTCGGCGGCCCGGTGAAACTTCTGCAGTTTATCGAGTGCATCGAAGAGGCTCTGGGCATGCGCGCGGTCAAGCATTTCCTGCCGTTGCAGTCCGGCGACGTGGTCGATACCTGGGCTGACACCCGTGAGCTTGAGCAGCGCGTAGGTTTTCGCCCGCAGGTCCCGGTGCCCGTTGGCGTGCAGTCGTTCGTCGATTGGTACCGCCACTATTACCGCGTTTAACCCACCCATTCCCCGTAATCTTGTTGGAGCGTCATGCAGGAAACTCCTTATGTGTCGGTCCTGATTCCGGCGAAAAACGAAGCCGGCAACCTCATTCCCTTGCTGGAAGAAGTGCGTGCGGCCCTGGCCAACGAGGTCTTTGAGGTCATTGTGGTCGACGATGGCAGCACCGACGCCACCGCGGCCGAGCTGCGTGCGCTGCAACGCGGCGGCTATCCCCAGCTGCGGGTGCTCAGCCATGCCCGTTCCCTCGGCCAAAGCACTTCGATTTTCCACGCCGCCGAGGTGGCGCGCGGGCATTGGTTGGCGACCTTGGATGGCGACGGTCAGAACGACCCGGCGGACTTGCCGAAGATGCTCGACCTGGTGCGCGGTTCGGAGGGTTCGCCCGCAGGTGTGAAGTTGGTGGCCGGGCATCGCGTCAATCGCCGGGACACGGCGAGCAAGCGCTGGGCGTCGCGATTCGCCAACAAGCTGCGCGCCAGCCTGCTCAAGGACCAGACGCCGGACACTGGATGCGGCATCAAGCTGATCGAGCGCCAGGCATTCCTGCGGCTGCCGTATTTCGATCACATGCACCGTTTCATTCCGGCGCTGATTCGTCGCCACAACGGCCGGATGCTGGTCCAGCCGGTCAACCATCGTGAGCGCGGCGCCGGTGTCTCCAACTACGGCAACCTCGATCGCGCCCTGGTGGGCATCCTTGATCTGTTCGGTGTGTGGTGGCTGATAAAGCGCACCCGCCTGGACACCCACGCACAAGAAACCGAGGTTTGACATGGGCAGAGAATCGTTGTGGCTGGCCGTCGGCTTCGGGGGGCAGCTGGCATTTACCGGGCGTTTCGCCCTGCAATGGTTGTACAGCGAGTACAAGAAGCGCAGCGTGATTCCCGTGGGTTTCTGGTACTTGAGCATCATCGGCAGCGCGTTGTTGCTGGCCTATGCGATCTACCGCCAGGACCCGGTATTCATTGTCGGCCAGTCATTCGGCTTCATCGTCTACTTGCGCAATCTGCAACTGATTGCCAAGCATCACGAGCGCGAAAACCGTGAAGTGGCGGGGAAGGGCTGAGACGGTGAGGATACGATTGTCCAGCGCGCGACTGGAATGCCTAGCGTGGGGAGCGCTGGCCTTGATCATGGTCGGTGCCGGCCTGGGCTGGCGCCAGCCGATGAATGTCGACGAAGAGCGCTTCCTCGGCGTCGCCCTCGAAATGCTGCAAAACGGCTCGTGGTTCATTCCCCATCGCGCCGGTGAAATCTACGCGGACAAACCACCGCTGTTCATGTGGACGGTGGCGTTGTTCGTGCAGTTGACCCATCTGCCCAAAGTCGCGCTGTATCTGCCTGCGCTGCTGGCCGGCGCAGTCACCACGGCGTGCCTGTATGACCTGGGCCGGCGCCTGTGGGGACGGCGCATGGGAAGCATCGCGGCGCTGTTGTTCCTGGCGACTTACCAGACCTACAGCATTCTGCGCACGGGCCAGATCGATGGGTTTCTTGCGCTCTGGACCCTCCTGGGCATCTACGGTTTGTGCCGGCACCTGTTGCTCGGCCCGGCCTGGGGCTGGTACTACGCGGCCTGCGCGGCGATGGGGTTCGGGATCATCAGCAAGGGCGTGGGATTTCTGCCGGCGTTGATGCTGATTCCCTACGCATATGCGCTGCGCAAGGGTTGGAAGGGCGTAGTGCCGATGCCCGGCAAAGCGTTGGCCTGGTGGCTGGGGCTGGTCGTTGCGTTGGCGGCCATCGCGGTATGGCTCGGGCCGTTGCTGGTGATCGTCGGGCAGGGCAGTCCTGACAGCCTGGCGTATGTCCAGGAGATCTTGTTCAAGCAGACGGCCGGGCGTTATGCCAACGCCTGGGAGCACCGCGAACCATTCTGGTATTTCATCGTCCAGGTGATTCCAAAATACTGGTTGCCGGTGTTTTTCTTGCTGCCCTGGCTGGTACCGGCGTGGCGCAAGCAGCTCATCAAACACGACGGCCGGGTGTTGGTGTTGCTCGGTTGGGTGATCCTGGTCCTGCTGTTCTTCAGCCTGAGCAGCGGCAAGCGCAAGCTGTACATCTTTCCGGCGTTGCCGGCCTTGATCCTGTTGGTTGCACCGCTGGTGCCGTGGATGCTCCGTCGTTGGTTCGGCAAGCGGCCGAGGGGCAGGATGGCGTTCGCCGCCTTGACCGCGGTGTGGCTGTGCGCCTGGTTCGTGCGCGGTTTCATTGAGCCCTACAAGGAAGGCGTCAACCCCCATGAGACCTTGATGCGTGATGTGGCGCGACTGACGGGCAACAGTGAGTTGGTGCTGGTGGGCTGGCGGGAAGGCCACTGGTTGTTCGCGCAACAGCCCATCGTGCATTTCGGTTTTCATACCGGCGATGCCCTGGAACAGTCCGCTTCCTGGCTGCGCAGCCATCCGCAAGCGTTTGCCTTGGTGCCGGAACGGGACCTGGCGCGTTGTTACGACCCACAAAAGGCCCGCCGGGTCGGCGATACCTCCCGGGCCAAGTGGTTCCTGGTGGGGGTCGATGCGGACAACCAGCGCTGCCAGCCTCCGGCGCCGGAAAAGGCCTATTCCTTTGCCTGGAAACAGCCTTTGTAGCGGCCGTAATGTTGTCCACTCAAGAAAAACGCTGACCCCGTGGCGAGGGAGCTTGCTCCCGCCGGCCCCGTAGGAGCTGGCGAAGCCTGCGATCTTTTGATCTTTTGATCTTTCGCTTGAGATCCAAGTGTCCTCGGAAAGATCGCAGCCTCGCTTCGCTCGGCAGCTCCTGCCGCGCGGCCCAGCGGGAGCAAGCTCCCTCGCCACAGGTGTTTGGTGGGACGGGGGTGCTTACAAAACCAATGCCGGCCACAAAACCGATGTGCGCGAGCCTGCTCGCGAAGAGGCCATGCCTGGCAACACCGACTTAAGTCCATGGCCAAACCAGTCAAGCAACTTGATGGCTTTGACCATTGCCCCCCAAGCCCTTCGGCGCGAGTATTTGCCTGCTATTCACGGTTCCCCCACCAATAAAAAGTACAGAGGGATTCTGGTCATGCGCGATTATTCGTCCGCCACGTCGCAGTTCGATTACCTGCACACCGTCAATGCCGCGTTGCACGGCTCGCTTGAGGCTCTCAACGCTTGCGTGGAATGTTGCGACCGGCATGCGTTGCCGGGTCGCATCGCCTTGTTCTGGGAGGGCCGTGACGGCAGTGACGCGACCTGGACTTACCGTGACCTGCAAGACAACGCCGCGCGTTTCGCCAATTTCCTGCGCGCCCAAGGCGTCGGCAAGGGCGACAAGGTTGCTGGCCTGTTACCGCGCAACGCCGAATTGCTGATCGTGGTGCTCGCCACCTGGCGCATCGGCGCCGTGTACCAGCCGCTGTTCACCGCGTTCGGTCCCAAGGCCATCGAACACCGCCTCGGCAGCTCCGGCGCGCGGATCGTGGTCACTGACGCGGTCAACCGTCCCAAGCTCAACGAAGTCACCGGTTGCCCCACCGTCGTCACGGTCGGCGGTGCAAAGGGCGAGGGCATTGTCCGCGGCGATTACAGTTTCTGGGCCGAGATCGCGAACCAGTCCAACCAGTGCGAACCCCTGATGCTGACCGGCGAGGATCCGTTCTTGCTGATGTTCACCTCCGGCACCACCGGCCCGGCCAAGGCGTTGTCGGTGCCGCTCAAGGCGATCGTGGCGTTCCAGAGCTACATGCGCGACGCCGTGGACCTGCGGCCGGAAGACGCGTTCTGGAACGTCGCCGACCCGGGCTGGGCCTACGGCATCTATTTCGGCGTGACCGGCCCGTTGGCGTTGGGACACCCGATTACCTTCTACGACGGCCCGTTCACCCTGGACAGTACCTGCCGCGTCATCAACAAATACGGCATCACCAACCTGGCGGGTTCGCCCACGGCCTATCGCCTGCTCATCGCCGGCGGCGAGCAGTTCGCCCGGTCGATCAAGGGCAAGCTGCGGATCGTCAGCAGCGCCGGTGAGCCGCTGAACCCGGAAGTGATCCGCTGGTTCGCCGACAACCTGGACGTGGTGATCCACGACCATTACGGCCAGACCGAACTGGGCATGGTGCTGTGCAATCATCATGGCCTCGACCACCCGGTGCACCAGGGTGCGGCGGGTTTTGCCTCGCCAGGCCACCGCATCGTGGTGCTCGATGAAAACCATCAGGAACTGGGCGTCGGTCAGCCGGGCATTCTTGCCGTCGACCGCAGCCAATCACCGATGTGCTGGTTCGCCGGTTACGAAGGGGGCCCGACCAAGGCCTTCGTCGGCGATTATTACCTGAGCGGCGACACCGTCGAGTTCAACCCCGACGGCAGCATCAGCTTCGTCGGGCGCAGCGATGACGTGATCACCACGTCCGGCTACCGGGTTGGCCCGTTCGATGTGGAAAGTGCGCTGATCGAGCACCCGGCCGTGGTCGAGGCCGCCGTGGTCGGCAAGCCCGATCCGGAACGTACCGAGCTGGTCAAAGCCTTCGTGGTGCTCAGCGCCCAATACCGCGCCGCGCCAGAGCTCGCCGAAGAATTGCGCCAGCACGTGCGCAAGCGCCTGGCGGCCCATGCCTATCCCCGTGAAATCGAATTTGTCAGCGACTTGCCGAAAACCCCGAGCGGCAAGTTGCAGCGCTTTATCTTGCGCAACCAGGAAATCGCCAAGGCCCAAGAAGCCGCGGCGCAGAACGTTTCAGCTTGAATCCAAGGAAACCATGATGCAGATCGACAACAAGATATTCCTCGTCAGCGGCGGCGCTTCGGGCCTCGGTGCGGCCACCGGTGAAATGCTGGTCAAGGCCGGGGCCAAGGTGATGCTGCTGGACGTCAATGCCGACGCCGTGGCTGCCCAGGCGCAAAAGCTTGGCTGCCAGAGCGTGGTCGCGGACATCAGCAACGAAGCCGCCGCCGAAGCGGCGGTCAAGGCCACGGTCGATGCGTTGGGTGGCCTCAATGGCTTGGTCAACTGCGCCGGTATCGTGCGCGGCGAGAAGATCCTCGGCAAGAACGGTCCCCACGCCCTCGCCAGTTTCAGCCAGGTGATCAACGTCAACCTGATTGGCAGTTTCAACCTGCTGCGCCTGGCCGCGGCGGCCATTGCCGAGACCGAAGCCAACGCCGATGGCGAGCGCGGTGTGATCATCAACACCGCGTCGGTGGCGGCCTTCGACGGTCAGATCGGCCAGGCAGCCTATTCCGCGTCCAAGGGTGCGATCGCCAGCCTGACCCTGCCAGCCGCCCGCGAACTGGCGCGTTTCGGCATCCGCGTGATGACCATCGCCCCCGGTATTTTCGAAACCCCGATGATGGCCGGCATGACCCCTGAAGTGCGCGATTCCCTGGCTGCCGGCGTACCGTTCCCGCCGCGCCTGGGCAAACCCGCTGAGTACGCGGCGCTGGTCCGGCATATCATTGAAAACAGCATGCTCAACGGCGAGGTGATCCGTCTCGACGGCGCCTTGCGCATGGCCGCCAAATAGGAGGATTAGTCATGTCCCACGATCCGATTGTCATCGTCAGCGCCGTCCGCACCCCGATGGGCGGTTTCCAGGGCGAATTGAAAAGCCTCACCGCGCCGCAGCTGGGTTCCGCCGCCATCAAGGCCGCCGTGGAACGAGCCGGCATTGCCCCCGAGGCGGTTGAAGAGGTGTTGTTCGGCTGCGTGCTCGCCGCCGGGCAAGGCCAGGCGCCGGCACGGCAGGCAGCGCTGGGCGCCGGGCTGGACAAATCGACCCGTTGCACCACGCTGAACAAGATGTGCGGCTCAGGCATGGAAGCGGCGATCCTCGCCCATGACATGCTCGTCGCCGGCAGCGCCGACGTGGTGGTGGCGGGCGGCATGGAAAGCATGTCCAACGCCCCGTATCTGCTGGACCGCGCTCGCGCCGGCTTGCGGATGGGCCACGGCAAGGTGCTCGACCACATGTTCCTCGACGGCCTTGAAGACGCCTATGACAAGGGCCGCCTGATGGGCACCTTTGCCGAGGACTGCGCCGAGGCCAACGGCTATAGCCGTGAAGCCCAGGATGCCTTCGCCATTGCCTCCACCACCCGCGCCCAGCAAGCAATCAAGGACGGCAGTTTCGATGCTGAAATCGTCCCGTTGCAGGTCATGGTCGGCAAGGAACAGGTCACTGTGCGTCACGACGAGCAGCCACCCAAGGCGCGGATCGACAAGATCCCCACGCTCAAGCCAGCCTTTCGCGACGGCGGCACGGTCACGGCAGCCAATGCCAGTTCGATTTCCGATGGCGCCGCGGCCCTGGTGCTGATGCGCCAGAGCCAGGCGCAACAGCGCGGCTTGAAACCACTGGCGGTCATTCACGGCCATGCGGCCTTTGCCGACGCCCCGGGCCTGTTCCCCACGGCGCCCATTGGCGCGGTCAAGAAGCTGATGGGCAAGACTGGCTGGTCGCTGGACGAGGTCGACCTGTTCGAGGTCAACGAAGCCTTCGCCGTGGTGGGCGTGGTGACCATGGACAAGCTGGAAATCCCCCACGACAAGGTCAACGTCCACGGCGGCGCCTGCGCACTGGGGCACCCGATCGGTGCGTCCGGCGCACGCATCCTGGTGACACTGCTGTCGGCCTTGCGTCAGAAAGGCCTGAAGCGCGGCGTCGCGGCGATCTGCATCGGCGGCGGCGAAGCCACGGCCATGGCCGTTGAATGCCTGTACTAAGGAATCACCATGCTCCCGACTGAAGAACAGACCCAAATCCGCGACATGGCCCGGCAGTTCGCCCAGGAGCGTTTGAAACCGTTCTCGGCTGAATGGGACCGCGAGCACCGTTTTCCCAAGGAAGCCATCGCTGAAATGGCCGAGCTGGGTTTTTTCGGCATGTTGGTGCCGGAACAATGGGGCGGTTGCGACACCGGTTACCTGGCCTACGCGATGACCCTGGAAGAAATCGCCGCCGGCGACGGGGCGTGCTCGACCATCATGAGCGTGCACAACTCGGTGGGCTGCGTGCCGATCCTCAAGTTCGGTACTGATGAGCAAAAAGCCAAGTTCCTCACGCCCCTGGCCAGCGGCGCGATGCTCGGCGCCTTTGCCCTGACCGAACCCCAGGCCGGCTCCGACGCCAGCAGCCTGAAGACGCGGGCGCGGTTGGAGGGCGACCATTACGTGCTCAATGGCAGCAAGCAGTTCATTACCTCCGGGCAGAACGCCGGGGTGGTTATTGTGTTCGCGGTCACCGATCCGAGCGCCGGCAAGCGCGGCATCAGCGCGTTCATCGTGCCCACCGATTCACCGGGCTACAGCGTGGCACGGGTCGAAGACAAACTTGGCCAGCACGCCTCCGACACCTGCCAGATCCTTTTCGAGAACCTGAAAGTTCCGGTGGCCAATCGCTTGGGGGACGAGGGCGAGGGCTACAAGATCGCCCTGGCGAACCTGGAAGGTGGGCGGGTCGGCATCGCGGCACAGTCGGTGGGCATGGCCCGCGCGGCGTTCGAAGCGGCGCGCGACTATGCCCGCGAACGCCAGAGCTTCGGCAAACCGATCATCGAACACCAGGCCGTGGCGTTCCGCCTGGCGGACATGGCGACGCAGATCGCCGTGGCGCGGCAGATGGTTCATCATGCCGCCGCGCTGCGGGATGCCGGCCAGCCCGCGCTGGTGGAAGCGTCCATGGCCAAGCTGTTTGCCTCGGAAATGGCCGAGAAGGTCTGCTCCATGGCGCTGCAAACCCTGGGCGGCTACGGTTATCTCAACGATTTTCCGCTGGAGCGCATCTACCGCGACGTGCGGGTCTGCCAGATCTACGAAGGCACCAGCGACATTCAACGCATGGTTATTTCGCGCAACTTGTAGAGCTGCCGCAGGCTGCGATCTTTTGGTTTTGATCTTTCGTTCAGGAATCAATTGGCAGGAAAAGATCGCAGCCTTCGGCAGCTCCTACAAGGCATCGAGCCAACATTCCGCGCTTAACAGGAGTTATCTATGAGTTACGAAACGATTTTATTGGAGATCCAGGACCGCGTCGGCCTGATTACCCTAAACCGTCCCCAGGCGCTGAACGCCCTCAACGCGCAGATCGTCAGCGAGCTGAACCAGGCCCTGGACAGCCTGGAAGCGGACCCGAAGATCGGATGCATCGTGCTGACCGGCTCGAAAAAGGCCTTCGCCGCCGGCGCCGACATCAAGGAAATGGCTGAGCTGACCTACCCGCAAATCTATTTGGATGATCTGTTCAGCGACAGCGATCGGGTCGCCAACCGCCGCAAGCCGATCATCGCGGCAGTGAACGGTTTTGCCTTGGGCGGTGGCTGCGAGCTGGCGCTGATGTGCGACTTCATCCTGGCCGGTGACAACGCCAAGTTCGGCCAGCCGGAAATCAACCTCGGCGTACTGCCGGGCATGGGCGGCACCCAGCGCCTGACCCGTGCGGTGGGCAAGGCCAAGGCCATGGAAATGTGCCTGACCGGGCGCTTTATCGATGCGGTGGAAGCCGAGCGTTGCGGCATTGTCGCGCGCATCGTGCCGGCTGATGAGCTGCTGGATGAAGCACTGAAAACGGCGGCGTTGATTGCTTCCAAATCCGTGCCCATCAGCATGATGATCAAGGAAAGCGTCAACCGTGCCTTTGAAGTCAGCCTGTCCGAAGGCGTGCGCTTCGAACGCCGGGTATTCCACGCCGCGTTCGCCACGCAGGACCAGAAGGAAGGCATGGCCGCGTTCGTGGCCAAGCGTGCCGCGGAATTCCAAGACAAGTAGCGCAACTGGCGCCTGCGACGGCGGCGGTAGATTCGGCATGGATGCGGCAGACCTACCGCTTTCGCGAGCAAGCTCGCTCCCACAGTGGGTATGAGGTGTACGCGATACGGCGTACACCACCGAACCCTGTGGGAGCGGGCTTGCCCGCGAAGGCGGCGGTACATTCGGCGTGGGTGTGGCAGACCTACCGCTTTCGCGAGCAAGCTCGCTCCCACAGTGGGTATGAGGTGTACGCGATACGGCGTACACCACCGAACCCTGTGGGAGCGGGCTTGCCCGCGAAGGCGGCGGTACATTCGGCGTGGGTGTGGCAGACCTACCGCTTTCGCGAGCAAGCTCGCTCCCACAGTTGGCCTGAGGTGTACGCGATACGGCGTACACCACCGAACCCTGTGGGAGCGGGCTTGCCTGCGAAGGCGGCGGTAGATTCGGCATGGATGCGGCAGACCTATCGCTTTCGCGAGCAAGCTCGCTCCCACAGTGGGTATGAGGTGTACGCGATACGGCGTACACCACCGAACCCTGTGGGAGCGGGCTTGCCCGCGAAGGCGGCGGTACATTCGGCGTGGGTGTGGCAGACCTACCGCTTTCGCGAGCAAGCTCGCTCCCACAGTGGGTATGAGGTGTACGCGATATCCGTGTACACCTCAAAAAACCTGTGGGAGCGAGCCTGCTCGCGAAGCTTTACACCAGGTAGTGCTTCAGCTCCCGGGCAATCACCATTCGCTGAATCTCGCTCGATCCCTCATAGATCTGGGTAATCCGCGCATCCCGGTAGTAACGCTCCACCGGATAATCCTCCAGATACCCATACCCCCCATGGATCTGTATCGCCGACGAGCAGACTTTCTCGGCCATTTCCGAAGCGAACAGCTTGGCTTGCGACGCTTCCGACAGGCACGGCTTGCCCGCGCTGCGCAACCGGGCGGCGTGGAGGATCAGCAGGCGGGCGGCGTTCAGGCGGGTGTGCATGTCGGCCAGCAGGTTGGCGATGCTCTGGTGCTCGATGATCGGTTTGTCGAACTGCACCCGATCGCGGGAATAAGCCAGGGCCGCTTCGAACGCCGCGCGGGCGATGCCCAGGGCTTGGGCGGCAATGCCGATGCGACCACCTTCCAGGTTGGAGAGGGCGATGGCCAGGCCTTTGCCACGGGCGCCGAGCAGGTTGGCCTCGGGCACGGTGCAGTTGCTCAGCGTCACCGCGCAGGTATCTGACGCGCGGATGCCCATTTTGTGTTCGCAGCGGTCAACGTTGAACCCCGGCGTGTCCGTTGGCACCAGGAATGCCGAAATGCCTTTCTTGCCCAGTTCCGGGTCCGTCACGGCAAAGACAATCGCCAGTTTTGCCCGCTTGCCGTTGCTGACGAACTGCTTGGCGCCGTTGATCACCCACTGACCGTCCCGCAGCTCGGCGCGGGTGCGCAGGTTGTGCGCTTCCGAGCCAGCCTGGGGTTCGGTCAGGCAGAAACAGCCAATCGCCTGGCCGCTGGCCAGGTCCGCCAACCAGGTCTGTTTCTGTTCATCGGTGCCAAAATTGAGGACCGGCCCGCAACCCACCGAGTTGTGGATGCTCATCAACGCCCCGGTGGCGCCGTCACCCGCGGAGATTTCTTCCACGGCCAGGGCATAGGCGACGTAATCGACATAGGTACCGCCCCATTCTTCGGGCACCACCATGCCCAGCAGGCCCAATTCGCCCATCTTCGCCACCAGAGCGTCATCGATCCAGCCAGCCTTTTCCCAGGCTTGGGCATGGGGGGCGATTTCACCGCGGGCGAAGTCACGGGCCATGTCGCGGATCATCACTTGTTCTTCGGTCAGCTCAAGGTCGTGCATGTTCAATTCCCGTGGTAGTCGAAGCCGTCGAAGAAACTCGCGACCTGTGCGGCGTCCAGCGCGTCCAGGGTCGGTGGGTTCCATCGTGGGTTCTTGTCTTTATCGATCAGCAAGGCGCGCACGCCTTCGATCAGGTCGCCGCGCGCGAACCATTGGCGGTCCAGGTGCAGCTCCAGGGCAAAGCAGTCTTCCAGGCTCAGGTGCCGGCCACGACGCAACATCTCCAGGGTCACCGCCATCGCCAGGGGCGAGCGGGTCTCCAGGAGTTCGGCGGTTTTCAGTGCCCACTGATGGCTGTTCGCGACGGTGACCTGGCGCATCTGCTCGACCATGCTGGGGACGTCGGGCAGGGCGAAGAAATGATCGATGGCCGGTCGCAGGTCGGCCAAGGGCGGGGCAGGAAGCTGTTGCACAGCGATTTTTGCCAGCAGGCTTTGCAAGTCCTTGAGTGCCGTGTCGCGCCATTCCAGCCGATCGAGACGCTCATCGAGCTGGGTGAGCTTGCGGCTGTCGAGGTACCAGTCGGCCAATCCGCAATACAGCGCGTCGGCGGCACGAATATGCACGCCGCTGACGCCCAGGTAGATGCCCAGCTCGCCGGGAATGCGCGGCAGGAAATAACTGCCGCCCACGTCGGGGAAGTAGCCGATGGCGACTTCGGGCATGCCCAGGCGGCTGCGTTCGGTCACGATCCGCAGGTCGGCGCCTTGCGCCAGGCCCATGCCACCGCCCAGCACGAAGCCGTCCATCAGGGCGAGGATCGGTTTGCGATAGTGGTGGATCGTCAGGTCGAGGGCGTATTCCTCGACGAAGAAATCTTCATGCAGGGTATCGCCCTGCTTGTGGCTGTCGTACAGCGAACGGATATCGCCGCCGGCGCAGAACGCCTTGTCACCAGCGCCGCGCAGGACCACGGCGCGGATCTGCGGGTCGTGGGCCCAGGCATCGAGTTGTTGCTGCATGCTGCGCACCATGCCCAGGGTGAGGGCATTGAGGCCGGCGGGGCGGTTCAGGGTCAAGTGGCCAATATGGTTGCGGACTTCGACCAGCACCTCGTAAGGCGCGGTTTCGACGCGGTCCGCAGCTTGGGATGAAACCTGAGCTGTCATCGCTAACTCCCTGCTTTTATTGTTCTTTATAAATAATGTCGCGCGTACCCGGTCGGGATCGTAACAGTGCAAATTTGCATTGCACAACCGGGATACGTGCAGGTCCTGTCTGCATATTTATAGCAGCCACAGGCTCAACCGCGACCCGACAGTACCTCCGTGATGCTGCGGCGCTTGGCATGACGCTCGCTGGCGTGGATCAATTGCTCCAAGTCTTCGGGGGTTACGTCGAAGAATGCTTCCATTTCCTCAAGTGCCGACTTCAAGTCTTCAGCGGTGATGGCCTGGCGATCGACGGGGGGATGGTCGGCCGGTATCACGGCCACCGGCTCGCTGGCGCGCTTGGGATAGCGCACGCGCGTCAGGTTGTTGTAGGCCAGCGCAAAGGCGAGCAGGCCAGAGCCGGCCAGCATCGCCGCCCCCACTGCCTGCCAGTCCAAGGCAATGATCGACGGATCGGCCAGCACCAGCGTTGCGGCCAGGGCGCCCGCTGGCGGATGCAGGCAACGCAGCCAGCACATCAATATCAGCGCCATGCCCGCCGCCAGGCAGGCGCTTTCCAGCGTGCGGCCCAGCACATGGGCCACCAACAACGCGAGGACCGAGGCACACAGGTAACCGCCGAAAATCGACCAGGGCTGGGCGAGGGCGCCCGATGACACCGCGAACAGCAGCACAGCCGAGGCGCCGAGTGGGCCGATCAGGTGCTGCGCCACCTCAAGGCCGAACACCTGGCCACAGAGCCAGACACTGAACAAGGTGCCGAAGGACATGCCGATGGCGGCACGGCTCCATTCGGTAGGACGGGTATTGATAGCCGCGGGGAACCAGCGAGAAAACATTCAGCAACATCCAAAAAACGAACAAAAAAAGGGGCTTACGGGGTAAATCCAAGAAAGCCCTTTAAGTGTTCCAACAGTTGGGGGAGGAACGGTGCACAGTGTGCCGTCCGCCCCCTTGGGTTACAAATTCATATTAATGCTGGTTGAGTGCATTAATTTTGAAGTAATGAATCAGGCGCTTTTGGAAACCTCAAGCCACGCCTGCTGTGCAATCGGTAAATTGCAGGATTGCCCGCGCCCCATCGGGAAGTAGATAAACCCCTTGTCCGCCATGCGTTCCGGGTCGTACAGGTTGCGACCGTCGAAAATCACCGGGGCCTTGAGCCGTTGCTGGATCAACTGGAAATCCGGGGCCTTGAACGGCTGCCATTCGGTGCAGATGATCAGGGCGTCGGCCCCCGGCAAGACCGATTCCGGGGTGCCCATGAGCATCAGTTTCGGCTCGTCGGGGTAGAGCAACTGGGTTTGCTGCATCGCCTCGGGGTCGAACGCGCGAACACTCGCCCCGGCCGCCCACAGCGATTCCAGGAGCGTGCGGCTCGGTGCGTCGCGCATGTCGTCGGTGTTGGGCTTGAAGGCCAGGCCCCACAATGCGAAGGTCTTGCCCCGCAGATCGCCTTTGTAGAACGCCTTGATGCGCTCGAACAGCTTGTGTTTCTGGCGCAGGTTGATGGTCTCCACCGCTTGCAGCAGGTCGCTGGAGCAATGGGCTTGTTCGGCCGTGTGGATCAAGGCGCGCATGTCCTTGGGAAAGCACGAGCCTCCGTAGCCGCACCCGGGATAAATGAAGTGGTAGCCAATCCGTGAGTCCGCGCCAATGCCCAGGCGCACGGACTCGATGTCGGCCCCCAGGTGCTCCGCCAGTTCAGCGATCTGATTGATGAAGCTGATCTTGGTCGCAAGCATGCCGTTGGCGGCGTACTTGGTCAGTTCCGCGCTGCGCAGGTCCATGAACAGGACTCGATCGTGGTTGCGGTTGAACGGGGCGTACAGGTCGCGCATGGTCTCGCGCACTTCATCGCGCTCGCAGCCGATGACGATGCGATCGGGGCGACGGCAATCGGCGACCGCCGAGCCTTCCTTGAGAAATTCGGGATTGGAGACGATATCGAACTGCAACAGGCGCCCGGCCTTGAGCAGGCACTTCTCGATATGCGCCCGCAGGATATCGCCGGTGCCCACCGGCACGGTGGACTTTTCCACGACGATCAGCGGTTGCTCGCGGTAGCGGGCCACCGCCTCGCCAACGGCCAGCACCTGGCGCAGGTCCGCAGAACCGTCGTCCCTCGACGGCGTACCGACCGCAATGAACAACACCTGGCCATGCTGTACGGCGAGTGGCTCATCGCTGGTGAAATGCAGGCGCCCGGCCTCCAGCCCCTCGCGCACCAGCGCTGCCAGGCCAGGTTCGAAAATACTCACCAGGCCTTGTCGCAGGTTGGCGACCTTGTGTTCGTCAATGTCCATGCACACCACGTCATGGCCAACCTCAGCCATTACCGCGGCTTGCACCAACCCAACGTAACCACTGCCGAACACACTGATTTTCATGGCGGACTCCCTGGATCATCCTGAGCGGTGGGCACCGCCGCAGTTCGCCGCAGTGCGCTCGCCCCAGAATAAGTCGGGGATGTTTCAGTTCACTGACAGTCCGGCGCTGTGCTCAGGCGTGGCTCGGCACCAGGCGGTACTCCGCCGGGAGTTGCGCGACATAATCGTCGACCACTTCCCGGGTCAGGCTGACGATGTCTTCGACGCGCTCCATGCCCGCACCGGTCCGCCAACTGGCGACGATGTCCATGACCGAGGGTAGCGGCACGCCGTCCACCAGGACCAGCGAGCCCTGGTTCAGTTCACCCACCACCAGCGCCGCAGGCATGGCGCCGATGCCAAAGCCATCGCGAACCAGGCGAGTGATGGCTGACGCCGAGTTCACGCAGTTGATACGCGGCGAGACAAGGTTGGCCGAATGCAACATGTTGAGCAAATCCTGATGCGGCCGGGAATTGCGCGAGAAGGTCACGATACGTTCCTGCGACAGGTCCTCCAGCGAGGCGTAGTGGCGGTCGTAGACGGAACCGGTACGCGCCACCCAATGCATCGGATAGCGGGTCAGCAAGGTGTTGCGCACGCTGTCCAGGCGCAGGATGTCAGTCTGGAAAATGATGTCCTGGTAGCCCTTTTCCAGTTGCGAGCACAGGTTGCTCGCGGTGTCGGCGGTGAGCTCGATTTCCAGCGCCGGATAACGCTCCATCAGCCGTGTCACCAACGGGCTGAGCCACGTGTGGATGACGGTGTCCATCGCACCGATCCGAATCCGGCCGCGCACCTGGCGCGGATCCTTGATCACCGCTTTCATGCTCTGCATGGTGACCATGATCCGCTCGGCATACTCCAGCACGCGCTGGCCTTCGGCGGTCAGCGACACACCTTTGGAGTCACGCACGAACAGGCGCACGCCCATTTCGTCCTCCAGGGCCGCGATCCGGCTGGAAATCGACGCCTGGGTGGTGAAGAGCTTTTCCGCCGTCAGCCGGAAGCTCTTCAGGCGTGCGACCCAGACAAACGTTTCCAGAAACTTGATGTTCACGTCGGCGGTTCCTCGAAACTGAAGGACAGGGCGTTGGGCTTCCCGAAGGCAGATCAGCCCGCTGAGATGTATTGGACCACGTCTTCAAGCGCCGTTGAATCCGGCGCCGTGCCCACGGCGGCATTCGGGGCGCACCACGGGTATTCCAGGTGCGAGGCCCAGTTCATCACCGCCGGCAACTCGGCTGCCGGCAAGGTTTTCATGTGCTCGATGGTAATGACCAGTCCCTCGGCCAGGGAGGACGAGGGGCTGAACCGCCAGTCATATCGCCCGCAGCCGACGCGGACCTCGCCATTGTGCTTGTCCGACATCGCGACCAGCCATTTGCACTGGAATGTCTCGATGTTGCCGGCAGGCGGTGCCTCCAGGCAGAACGTGTAGACGTTTTCGAACGTCTGGTTGAAACGGCTGACCAGGACGTCACCGATCGCGCCACGGCCTTCGACGTGATCCGGGAATGAAATGGAACCGGTGCGAACCACCATGTCGAGGATCGCCCCGGCGGTGAAGGCCTGGTCCAGCAGGTGCGGACGGTTGCCATCCTTGGCGTGGATGTAGTGCTCGATCGATCGTTGCGCAGTGGTCATCAGTTTCAATCCGTTAAAAAGGTCTACAGGGCGCTGTTCAGGAGATCCGTCACCAGCATGCACCCGGGGGCATGGGTGATGCACAGCGGCGGACGAGAAGCCTGGACCACGGATTGGGGCGTTACGCCGCAAGCCCAGAAGACCGGTATCTCATCCGCCTCGATCGGCACCGCGTCACCGTAGTCCGGCCGGTCGAGGGCGTGGATGCCGATCAACGCGGGGTCGCCGATGTGCACCGGCGCGCCATGGACGTTGGGCATGCGCCCGGTGATCTGGATCGCCTGGATCGCAGCAGCGGCTTTCATGGGCCGCATGGTCACGACCATTTTGCCAGACAGGCGCGCGGTAGGGTGCGTGTCGATGTTAGTGCGGAACATGGCGACGTTACGGCCCAGGTCAATGTGCCGCAGGCGTATGCCGGCCTCCAGCAGCGGTTGTTCGAAAGAAAAGGAACAGCCCAGGGCGAAGGCGACCAGGTTGTCCTGCCACAGGTGCTCGATGTCCAGCGGCTCTTCGCTCAACTCGCCGTGGTGGTAGACGCGATAGCGCGGCACTTCATGGCGGATATCGATGGGTGCGCCCAGGTTGCGCAGGAACGGGTCGCCGGGTTCGCTCACGTCCAGCACCGGGCAGGCCTGGCGATTGAGTGTGCAGTAGCGCAGGAATTCATCGGCCCAGTCACCCGGCAAGATCACGATGTTGGCTTGCACCCGCCCTTGGCCCAGGCCGCTGGTGTGGCCGTGGTATCGACCGGCCGCAATGTTCTGGCGCAACGCGTGCGGGGAACATGACTGCAGTTGTTCGAATGACAGGGCTGATGAACTCATCGCGGGGTCTCCATAGCGTTTTTGTTAGAGGCCCCTTTGTAGAAAACCCGGACGACGGCGTCCAACAAGGAAAATTGCTACCCCCTGACAAGTAAAAGTTATTCGCCCGTCGACAGGCCGGGCGCCGCCACCATGCGCTGCGGTCCGACGTCCGTGGCGTATTGGCAGACGACCTGGCGGCTCATGTCCACGATACTCTCGATCAGCTCCAGGCCCACGCCCGCACGCCATGACGCGACGACATCGAGCTGGGGCAGGGGCGCGCCGGGCTCCAGCTGGATCAATTCGCCACGGGCCAGGGGCTTGGCCACCAGCGCCGCCGGTAAAGCGCCAATGCCGAAGCCGTCGCGTATCAGTCGGGTCATGGCCGACACCGAGTTGACGCAACTGACCCTCGGCGTGTTCACGCCGTGGGCGTACAGCAGGTTCAATACGTCCTGGTGCGGCCGCGATTGCTTGACGAAGGTGATGATGCGTTCATTCGCCATCTCGGCCAGCGAGGCATAGGGCCGGGCATAGATCGACTGGCTGGCGGCGATCCAGTGCATCGGGTAGTGCCCCAGTTCGAGATTGCGCACGCTTTCGTGGCGGACCAGGTCAGTCTGGAAGGCGATGTCCAGGTAACCCTTCTGCAACTGCTCGCAAAGATTGCGCGCCGCGTCGGCGGTGATTTCGATTTCCACGGCGGGAAACGCCTGCATCAGCATGGACATCAACGGACTGAGCCAGGTGTGGATCACCGTATCCATCACGCCGATGCGCACCAGGCCTTGTTGCGGGGTGCTCTTGTCCAATGACTGCTTCAGGGCGCGCTGGACTTCGAGCATCTGCTCGGCGTATTCGAGCACTTTCGTGCCTTCCGGCGTCAACGACACCCCGCGCGAATCACGCACGAACAGGCGCAGGCCCAACTCGTCCTCCAGCGACGCGATCCGACTGGAAATCGCCGCCTGGGTGCTGAACATCTTTTCGGCGGTCAGGCTGAAGCTTTGCAGCCGGGCGACCCAGACGAAGGTTTCGAGGAACTTGAGGTTCATGGGGGTTCTCTTGGCGTTTGTCGTTCTTATGGTTGCAATTGTTACTCCAGGTCGGGCCCGGATGCGCATCAAATTTTCTTATGCCCGAGGGCGCCTTTTTTCCGTTTGACGCTTGCCTGCGCCACTGCGAAGAATCCGCCCCGACGCTGACACCGTTCGCTTCAAGAACCCGAACCCCGTGGCGAGGGAGCTTGCTCCCGCTTGGGCGCGTAGCGCACACAAAATGGGTCTGCTGCGCCCGAGGCGTCGGACGGCCCAGCGGGAGCAAGCTCCCTCGCCACGGTACAGACACTGCCCCCAACAATAAACGAGGCGCGTACGCCGTCCCCGAAGGGATCGTTCGCGCCCATAAAAAGGAGCACGCCATGCCCCGTTTCATCGACACCCGCTGGAGCCGTTCACCGGTCGGTCCCTTGCTCGGCCTGGGCCTGATGGGAGCGCCGATGGCCCACGCCGACTTCATCGCCGACAGCAAGGCCAGCCTGGAAGCCCGCAACTTTTATTTCAACCGCGATTTCAGGCAAGAAGGCGCCCGGGACAAGGCCGAGGAATGGGCCCAGGGCTTCCTGTTGCGCATGGAGTCGGGGTACACCGCCGGCACCGTGGGGTTCGGCCTGGACGCCTTGGCGATGGCCGGTTTCAAACTGGACTCCGGCGGTGGCACGGCTGGCACGAATCTGCTGCCGGCGGATTTGTCCGGCGGCTCCCAGGACCGCTACGGTGAAGTCGGCCTGACCGCGAAGATGCGCATGTCCAACAGCACGCTGAAAGTCGGCACCTTGCAAATCAAGGATCCGGTGGTGAATGCCAACGATACGCGCCTGTTGCCGAGCACCTTCAAGGGCGGGCTGTTGAACGTGCAGGAAATCGACCGCTTGAAACTCACCGCCGGGCAGCTCACCCAGATCAATCTTGTCGATTCCACCGACTACCAGGACATGACCGCCAACCGCATTGGCGGCACAAGCGACAAGTTCCAGTTCACCGGCGCGGACTACCAGTTCCTGCCCAATCTCACGGCGCAATACCGTTACGGCAAGCTGGAGGATATCTATCAGCAGAACTACCTGGGTTTCATCCACACCTTGGACTTGGGCGCCGGCCAGTCATTGAAGAGTGACGTGCGTTATTCCCGCAGCACCGAGGACGGCAGTTTCCGCAATATCGACAACCAGGTATTCGGCGCGCTCTTCACCTACAGCCTCGGCGGTCACGCATTCGGCTTGGGTTATCAGCGCATGAGCGGCGACGATCCGTTCCCCTACATCTCCCGCAGCGATCCGTACCTGGTCAACTTCGTGCAGATCGGCGACTTCGCCAATATCGACGAACGCTCGTGGCAAGCCCGCTACGACTACAACTTCGCCGCCCTCGGTGTACCGGGCCTGACGTTCATGACCCGCTACATCAGTGGCGACAATGTGCAGCGCAGCACACCGGGGGAAGGCCAGGAATGGGAGCGCAACACCGACATCGCCTACGTGATCCAGGACGGCACGTTCAAGGGGCTGGGATTCAAGTGGCGCAATGCAACGGTACGCTCGAACTTCGGCAACGACCTGGATGAGAACCGGCTGATCGTCAGTTATACGATGGCGTTGTGGTGACGGCCCGACCGGACCGTCAGGCCTTGACCCAGCGCTGACGGCTCCAACTGCTCAAGGTATCGACGGTGAAGACCAGCAACAGCATCGCCAGGATCACCGTGCTGCCCTGGGCCTCCTGGAACAGGCTGAGGCTGACATAAAGCATCTGGCCCAGGCCGCCGGCGCCGACGAATCCCAGCACGCTGGCCATGCGAATGTTGTTTTCCCAGCGGTACAAGGTGTAGGCCAACAGTTGCGGCATCAGGTTGGGCAGGGTGCCGTAGCAAAACGCCCACAGTGCGCTGCCGCCTTGCAGGCGAATCGCGTCGGCGGGTTGTGGCGGGGTGTTTTCCAGCGCTTCGGCAAACAGCCGGCCGAGCACGCCAACGGTGTGCAGGGCCAACGCCAGGGTCCCGGCGTTGGGACCGAGCCCGGCGGCAAACACCATCAACGCCGCCCATACCAGTTCCGGAACCGCGCGCAAGGCGTTCAAGACCAGGCGAGACGCGCTTCGCAATGGCCAGCCAAGTCGCCCGGCGGCCGGCAGCGCCAATGCCAGGCCCAGTACCGCCGCGAGCAGCGTGCCGAGGGCAGACATGGCGATGGTTTCCAGCATGCCGTGGGCGATTGCCTTCAGGTAGGCCGGGCTCAGGTCAGGGCTGAGAAAACGCTGCGCATAAGCGCTCATTTGCTTGAGGTTCGAGTGCTCGCCGAGCGCGGCCAGGTCGATGCCCAGATAGACGAACGAGGCAACCACGGCCGCGGCGAGGCCCAGCAGTAACAGCATGTTGAGCAGGCGATTCATGCCAGCCTCCAGCGCAACAGGCGGCTGAGCTGGTCGGCGAACAGCACCAGCACCAGGAAGGTCAGCAACAGGCTGGCGACTTCACCGCCCGCGAACATGCGCAGCGACAAGTCCATCTGCTGGCCGAGGCCGCCGGCACCGACGAAGCCCATCACCACCGAGGCGCGGATGGCACATTCCCAGCGGTACACGGTGTACGACAGCAGTTCGGCCACGACATTGGGCAGGATCCCGTAGCAGAACGCCGCAAGCCGACCGCTGCCGGCTTGCATCAGCGCGTGCGCCGGACGCTGGTCGACCGACTCGAAGATTTCCGCGTAGACCTTGCCCAGCATGCCGCTGTAGGTAATGGCGATGGCCAGTACACCGGCAGTAGGGCCAAGACCGACGGCGCGGACGAAGAGCAAGGCCCAGACGATCTCCGGCACGCTGCGCAGGAAGATGAGCAGGCCACGGACCGGCCAACGCAGCCACTGGCCCCTAAGGCCGGGCCTGCCGGAGCGGTAGGCGGCCGACAACGACAGTGCACGACTGGCGAGCAGACTCGCGGGAACTGCCAACAGCAGTGCCAAGGCCATGCCGGCGGTGGCGATGGCGATTGTCTGCAACGTGGCCTGCAGCAGCAATTCGATGAACGCTTCGTCATGGGCCGGCGGCCAGAATGCCGCGACGAACCGACCCATTTCGCTCTGGCTGTCGCTGGCCAGCAATACGCTGAGGTCCAACTCGCTGAAATGAATGCCCGGCCACAGCAGGGCGACGGCCAAAAGGCCGAGGAGTAGGCGAGGGCGGGCAGCAGGGTCCCGGACGTCGTGCTTCAGCATCGCGGAATCTGCACGCTCGAAGGTGGCGCAGGCTTCGACATGGACGCCAGTTGCTCGTTGGCATAAAGCGCGTCAAGCCGATTGCGGTCGACGGCTTCGGTGGGCAAGTCGAACAGGATCTGACCGTCGCGCAGGCCGATGATCCGGGAGAAGTGCGCCAGCGCCAGTTCCACTGCGTGCAAACTGGTGACCAGGGTCACGGCGTGTTCCCGGGCATGCTGGCAGAGCACCGAAAGCGTATGTTCGGCCAGGACCGGGTCCATTGCCGACACCGGTTCATCCGCCAGTAACACCTCGGGCGCCTGGTACAGCACCCGGGCGATGCCGACGCGTTGCAGTTGGCCGCCGGACAGTTGCTGGCATTGGGCGAACAGCTTGTCGCCCAAGTCCAGGCGGGCCAACGCCGCCCGCGCCCCCGGGATGTCCAGTGGATGCAGCAGGTTGAGCAGACTCTTGCCCAGGCCCCACTGGCCCAGTTTGCCGGCCAGCACCGCCGTGACCACCCGTTGGCGCGGTGGCAGCGGCGGCGCTTGATGAATCAAGCCAATGCGTGCGCGCAGGCGTTGGCGCTGGCGGGCAGACAGGTGCCAGGCATGCTCGCCCAACACCTGTACCTCACCGCTCCCTGGTCGCAGGGCGGTCGCCAGCACATTGAGCAGGCTGGATTTGCCCGCGCCAGACGGGCCGATGATAGCGACCTGTTCACCCGCCTCGATGTGCAAGTCCACGCCCCGCAGCGCCTGGGCGCCGTTGGCGTGGATGACGCTGGCCTGGGTCAAGCGCAATGTCATTTCAGCAGGTCGGCGGCGCGAGCGGCTTCTTCGATGCCCTTGTAGTTCTCGGGCTTGGTTTCGATGAAGCGGCTGGCGGCTTGCAGGTCGAGGATTTCCTTGTCTTTCGGATTGGCCGGGTCGAGCGCCAGGAACGCGGCCTTGAGCTTGGCCGCCAGCGCCGGGTCGAGGGTCCCGCGCACGGTCCAGTTGTAGTCGAAGTACGCCGGAGTGGTGGCGAAGACCTTGACCTTGCTGGTGTCGACTTTGCCGGCAGCCACCAGTTTTTCCCAGACGCTGGCGTTGAGTACACCGGCATCGACCTTTCCCGCCTGGACCCAGGCCGCAGTCGCGTCATGGGCGCCCGAATAGCCAACGCGGCTGAAATAGGTCTCCGGCTTGATGCCGTCCTTGAGCATGAAGTAACGCGGCATCAGGCTGCCCGAGGTGGACGAGATCGAACCGAAGGCGAAGCTCTTGCCCTTGAGGTCGGCGAGGGATTTCACGGCGGGGTCGGCGGTGATGAATTTGCTGGTGAACTGGGCGTCCTGTTCGCGTTGTACCAGCGGAATGGCGTTGCCGGTCTTCAGGCGAGCCTGGACGAAGGTGAAGCCGCCCAGCCAGGCCAGGTCGATCCGGTCGGTGGCCAGCGCCTCGACCACGGCGGGGTAGTCGCTCACCGGGACGAACTCGACTTTCATGCCGATCTGCTGCTCCAGGTAAGCCCCCAGTGGCTTGAACTTGCGCAGCAGTTCGGTCGGCGCCTCGTCAGGGATCGCGCTGACTTTCAGGGTGTCGGCGGCCTGCGCCAGGACAGCGCTCACGGTCAGGGTGAAACCGACAGCCAGTGCCAGGGTACGCTTGAGCATGAAAATCTCCGGTGCATGGAAGCATGAATGTTCAAGCGCCGGGCATTCTTGCCGGGCGCGTTGTGAGGGTAGACGAATGGCGGCGATTTTGATCGTTTCCGGTGACCAGGTAAATCTTTATAGTCGCTTGCCCTCATCCTCTTTCTGGAGCATCCACGACATGCTCAGCGCCGAGCTGAAGTCTTTCCATATGGTCGCCCGCCTGGCCAGCGTCACCCAGGCGGCCAAGAAACTCGGGCTGAGCCAGCCGACGGTGACCACGCAGATTCGCAATCTGGAGGCCCAGTACGGCGTCGAACTGTTCTTTCGCGGCGGTCGCCGGCTGACCCTCAGCGACGAAGGCGCGCAGTTGCTGCCGATGGTGCAGAAGCTGTTGCAGCAGGAAGCCGACATCGAGTTTTTCCTGCGCAACAGCGGCCAGGTGCAAGGCACGCTGCGAATCGGCGCCACGGCCCCGTACTACGTGCTCGATATCATCAAGGGCTTTCGCGAGCAGTTTCCCCTGTGCGAAGTGACCCTGGAAATCGGCAACTCGCTGCAGGTCATCGAGGCGCTGGAAGAGTACCGGGTGGACCTGGCCGCGTCCTCGCAACGGGTGGAAGATTCTCGCCTGACCCGATTGGTGCTGGGCCACGACCCTCTCGTCGTGGCGGTGCACCGCAGCCACCCGTTGGCGAGCCATGATCGCGTGGCGCCCAGCGCATTGGCCGGGTACTGCCTGCTGATGCGTGAAAAAGGCTCGACCACCCGCACGCTCACTACAACGCTGCTGCGAGAAGCTGGCGTTGCGATTGGGCCACTGTTGGAGATTGGCAGCCGTGAGTCGATTCGCGAAGCGGTCCTGCGCAACATCGGCATCAGCGTCATCGCCCGTCATGAGGTGCCGGAGAACCCGCTGCTCAAAGTGGTGGAGCTGGAGGGCGCGCCATTGATCGCCGAGTACCTCTATTGCCTGAAGGAGCGCCGCCAGGCCCGGCTGCCTTCGGCGTTCCTGGGCCTGGCACGGGAAACGGCCGAGTCCTGAGCCGACTACGCAAATTTGCCGATGGCACTATCGGCAGCTTTTAGCCAACTGCAATCAAGCCTTCGTACTGCCTGCCTACCATGACCCTCGTCGAGTTGACCGCTCATCGAGGTAACGTCATGACAAGAACACGCTCCGTAGACATGCAGATACGCGACATCCATAAAAGCTTCGGCGCCTTCAAGGCCCTGGATGGGGTGTCGCTGGACATCGCCGCCGGTGAACTGGTGTGCTTGCTCGGGCCGTCCGGTTGCGGCAAGACCACCTTGCTGCGCTGCATCGCCGGCCTGGAGCGGCAGGATCGCGGCACCCTGATGATCGGCGCGCGGGATGTCTCCAGCCTGGCGCCGCAAGCGCGGGACTACGGCATCCTGTTCCAGTCCTACGCGTTGTTTCCCAACCTCACGGTGGAGCAGAACGTCGGTTACGGCCTGGCGGGCAACAGCCGCGAGACGATTCGCCGCCGGGTCAATGAGATGCTTGATCTCGTCGGGCTGTGTGGCAGCGAGAAAAAGTACCCCGGCCAACTTTCCGGCGGCCAGCAGCAACGGGTCGCCCTGGCCCGTGCCTTGGCCCCGGCGCCCTCGCTGTTACTGCTCGACGAACCGATGTCGGCCCTCGATGCGCGGGTGCGTGAGCATTTGTGCACGGAGCTGCGCGGGCTGCAAAAGCGCCTGGGCATTACCACGTTGATGGTCACTCACAACCAGGACGAGGCGATGCTGATGGCCGACCGGATCGCGGTGATCAACCAGGGCCGCGTCGAACAGTTTGCCAGTGCTCAACAGATCTACCGCGCGCCGGCGACGGCTTTTGTCGCCGATTTCATCGGCCAGGGCAACTGGCTGCCGTTCGAGCGCGGCCAGGATGGCCAGGTGCGGGTTGGCGAACTGAACCTCACCCTGGGCGGCAATGATATCCAACCGCGCGGTCGCCTGTTCTGCCGTCCGGAAGCCGTCCGGATCAATCCGACGACCCCCGAACACAACCTGTTCGACGCGCAACTGCGGGAGCTGACTTTTCTCGGCAATCGCTGCCGGCTGAGCTTCGAGCTCGACGCGCTGCCAGGCCATGGTCTGTTGGCTGAGTTGGAGCCGCACGCCATGCCTCCGTTGACCGGCGCCCACCTGAAGGTCGCGCTGCCGCCCCAGTGCTTGCAGGTTTTCGCTTGATATGGACGTCACGATGACAATCAAGGCGACCGCATTCCAGCCACGCCAGGTGGCCGGTGATTTCGCCGATCGCCTGTTCATTCGCGGCGGTCAATGGCTGCTGCTCATGTTGCTGGTGGTGGCGGTCCTGCTACCGCTGCTCGCCATGCTGTGGCGTGCCTTCAGCGGTGACGCCAGCCAGGGTGGGGGCCTGCACGCCGCACTGGCATTGTTTGCCAGCGCGAACTTCCGCTGGTTGCTGGGCAACAGCCTGACAGCTTCTCTGACTGTGGCGATGATCGTGGTGCCGCTGGCCTACGCGTTCGCCTATGCGTTGCAGCGCACCTGCATCATCGCCAAGCCGCTATGGCGGGGGATTTCGCTGCTGCCGCTGCTGGCAACTTCGATGCTGCCGGGAATCGCGCTGATCTACCTGTTCGGCAACCAGGGGCTGCTGCGCGGCTTCATGGCGGACAACATCTATGGTTTCTGGGGCATCGTCCTCGGGCAGGCGATCTACACCTTTCCCCATGCATTGATGGTGCTGATGTCGGCGCTGGCGTTGGCGGACGCGCGGCTGTTCGATGCGGCCTCGAGTATGGGCGCCTCGCCTTGGCGGGCATTTCGCAGCATCACCTGGCCCGGCAGTCGGCAGGGCGTATTTGCCGCGTTCTGCCTGGTGTTCACCTTGTGCATCACCGATTTCGGCGTGCCGGTCACGGTGGGCGGTGACTATCAAGTGCTGGCGCTGGAAGCCTACAAGGCGGTCGTTGGGCAACAGCAATTCGGGCGCGGGGCATTGATCGGCCTGATCCTGCTGGTGCCGGCCTTGCTCAGTTTTGCGGTGGACGTGTGGCTCCGTCGCAATCAACGCGAGGCCATGGGCGGCCGCGCCCAGGTCTATCACCCTCGGCCATCAGCGGGGCGGGACGTGGCTTTCCTGGGCGTTACGGCAATGGTCTGCTGCGTGTTGCTCGGGGTGTTCGGCATGGCTGTGTACGCATCGCTGGTGCAGTTCTGGCCCTACGATTTGTCCTTGTCGCTGGATAACTACGGTTTTTCCGACCTGCCCGGCGGCTGGCTGGCCTATCGCAACAGCCTGATGCTGGCCGCCTGCAGCGCCGTGTCCGGCAGCCTGCTGATCTTCACTGGCGCCTACCTGATCGAGAAAACCCGGCAAAGCGCATTGACCCGAATCCTGCGGCTGCTCAGTTTCGTGCCCATGGCGGTCCCCGGCCTGGTCCTGGGCCTTGGCTATGTGTTCTTTTTCAATCTGCCGGGTAATCCGCTCGGCAATCTTTACGGCAGCCTGGCGCTGTTGGTGGTCTGCACCGTCGCTCACTTCCTGACGACCGCGCACATGACAGCCAGCACGGCCCTGCGCCAGCTCGACGCCGAATTCGAGGCTGCCGCGCTGGCGCTCAAGGTGCCGTTGGCGCGGCATTTCCTGCGGGTCACGCTGCCCATGTGCCTGCCGGCCTTGCTCGACATTGTCCGCTATCTGTTCGTCTCGGCGATGACCACGGTCTCGGCGGCGATTTTCCTGTACAGCCCTGACAGCGTGCTGGCCGCAGTGGCGGTCCTGAACATGGACGACGCCGGCAACGTAGGCGGGGCCGCCGCAATGTCCACCTTGATCCTGCTGACCTCGGCCAGTGTTTCGTTGCTGCTTGCGACTTTCTCGCGGCGCCTGCTGCGTCGCTCCCAGGCCTGGCGCCAGCCGGCGCCGGGCCTTTGAAAACCTGTTGGAGATTCTGATGCACTACCAAACGCCAACCCGCCTGCAAGCCGCCATCCTCGATTGGGCGGGCACCGTGGTGGACTTCGGTTCGTTCGCCCCGACGCGAATCTTCGTCGAAGCCTTCGCCAGTTTCGACATCGAGCTCAGCCTGGAGGAGGCCCGTGGCCCGATGGGCATGGGCAAGTGGGATCACATCCGTGCCCTGTGTGATCAACCCGCCGTGGCCGAAAGATTTGTCCGTCGGTTCGGGCGCACGCCGAGCGATGACGACGTGACCGCGATCTACCAACGCTTCATGCCGATGCAGATCGCCAAGGTCGCCGAGCACTCGGACCTGATCCCCGGCGCGCTGGAAAGCATCGCCGCACTGCGCCAACGAGGCCTGAAAATCGGCAGTTGTTCCGGTTATCCCAGGCAGGTCATGGACAAGGTCGTCGAATTGGCCGCAACCAAGGGCTACAGCCCCGACCATGTGGTGGCCACCGATGACGTGCCCAAGGGCCGGCCGAGTCCGGCGCAGGCCTTGGCCAACGTCATCGCCCTGGGCCTGGACGATTTGGCCGGCTGCGTGAAGGTCGATGACACCGAGCCCGGCATCCTCGAAGGCCGCCGGGCCGGGATGTGGACCGTGGCGCTGCGTTTTTCCGGCAATTTCCTTGGGCTTGACTGGGCACAGTTCCAGGCCCTGTCAGCCCGGCAGTTGGCTGCCGAGCGCACGCGCATCGACGGACTGTTCGCCGCGAGCCGCCCGCATTACCTGATCGACACGATCGCCGGGTTGCCCGCCGTGATCGATGACATCAACGCCCGACTGGCCCGCGGCATGTTGCCGTCCCACACCTGAAAGCCCCACTGACCGATACGGAGCCGTACCATGTCCAAACGCACTGCCTTGGCCGCCGGCCTGCTGGCCGCTTGTGCTTTTCAAGCCCAGGCCAATACCGAACTGACGGTTTACACGGCCCTCGAAGTCGAGCAGCTCAAGGCCTACAAACAAGCCTTTGAGCAGAAGAATCCAGGCATCGAAATCAAATGGGTGCGCGATTCGACCGGCATCGTCACCGCGAAGCTGCTGGCAGAGAAGGATCGCCCACAAGCCGACGTGGTCTGGGGCCTTGCCGGCTCCAGCCTGGCCATCCTCAAGCAGCAAGGCCTGCTGGACGCCTACAGCCCGGCAAACCTGGGCCAGATTGCAGCAAGCTACCGTGACGCCGACACGCCGCCAACCTGGGTCGGCATGGACGTCTGGGCCGCGTCCATCTGTTTCAACACGGTGGAAGCGCAGAAGCTCGGGTTGCCGAAACCCACCCGTTGGGAAGACCTTGCCAACCCGGTGTACCAAGGCAAGATCGTGATGCCCAACCCCGCGTCGTCGGGCACCGGTTACCTGGATGTCAGCGCCTGGCTGCAGACATTCGGCGAAGCCAAGGGCTGGGCCTACATGGACAAGTTGCACGCCAACATCGGCCAATACACCCACTCCGGTTCCAAGCCCTGCAAATTGGCGGCTTCCGGTGAGTTCCCCATCGGTATTTCGTTCGAATACCCGGCCATTCAGCTCAAGCGCAAGGGCGCGCCACTGGACATCGTGCTGCCCGCCGAAGGACTGGGTTGGGAAATCGAAGCCACTGCCGTGATCAAGGGCACGCCGCACCTGGAGGCAGCGAGGAAACTGGCCGATTTTTCCGCCAGCCGCGAGGCCATGGATCTGTACAAAGCCAACTTCGCTGTCCTGGCACAACCGGGCATCGCCGAGCGCTTGCCGGAGTTGCCAGCGGACTATGAGCAGCGGCTGATCCGCAACGATTTCAACTGGGCGTCGGAAAACCGCGACAACATCTTGGCCGAGTGGCGCAAGCGCTACGACGGCAAGTCCGAGCCTGTCGCCAAGTAATTCGCCTATTCCAAGGCCCGAGGTGTCGAGCGGGCCTCACCTGGTCATAGAAAATTCAAGGAGTCTCCATGTCTGAGCACGACTGCGACCTGCTGGTCGTCGGCGCGGGTATTCTCGGTCTGGCCCACGCTTGGGCCGGTGCCAAGCGCGGCCTCAAGGTCAAGGTGTTCGAGCGTAGCCATGCACCGCTGGGTGCCTCGGTCCGCAACTTCGGCCAAGCGTTGGTCGGCGGCCAGGCACCGGGCGCCATGCTTGACCTGGCACGCCAGGCAAACGGTTTGTGGAAGACGTTGGGGCAGGCCGCCGGCTTGCATCTGCACCAGCAAGGCTCGTTGCTGTTCGCCCGGACGGAAGCCGAGGAGGTGTTGCTCGAAGCGTTCGTGAACGGGCGCGGCGCGAGTTTGGGTTATCGCACCGAACTGCTGCGCGGCGATGCCCTGGAGGCCCTGTATGAAGGCCGTTTTGCCCATCATCGTGCCGCGTTGCTTGGCCTTGATGACCAACAACTGTATTCCCGCGAGGCGCTACCGCAGATCGTCGAGTATCTGGCCCGGGCACTGGGCGTCGAGTTCCATTTCTCGACGCTGGTACGCGATGTCGAGACCCACCGTGCCGTCACCAGCGCCGGTCGGTTTACCGCCAGGCACATCGTCGTTTGCTCGGGCCATGACTACCAGACGCTGCTGGCCGAGCCACTCGCCGCGCTGCGACCGCAGGTGTGCGGCCTGCAAATGCTGCGTGTACGCCCGCGTCAGCCGCTGGCCCTGCGGCATGCGCTGCTGACAGGGCTGAGTTGTGTGCATTACGGCGCCTTTGCCGACCTGCCCGAAGCGGATGCCATCCGCGCGCAGATCCGCAGCCAGCAACCGGAGCTGGAAGCCCATGGCATCCATTTGCTCATCAGCCCGACACCCTACGGTGACCTGATCATTGGCGACTCCCATGTCTACGGCAGCGATATCTCGCCGTTCAACGCCGAACAGGTGGATCGGATCCTGATTGACCTGGCCCAGGACACCTTGGGCGGCGAAGTCGACGTGCTGGAGCGCTGGCAGGGCGTCTATGGCGCGCGTGGGCCGGGGCCGTTCAGCGTGGTTGAAGCGGCGGACGGCGTCACCGCGGTGGTGATGCATACCGGGCTGGGCATGAGCGTCGGCCTGGCGCTTGGCGAGCGAACCGTCGCCGCACTGTTGGGCGAAGCCGGGCCGATCGTCCCGAGGCACAGCACGGCGGCTTGATTGGCGATCGCCCAGGGCTGGCGTCGCAGTGAAGGCTGAGGGGGGGGCAGGGCTGCCTGCTTTACGTCATCGCCGTTACACTACGGCCCCTCCCTTACGCCAGGTAAACGCGGGATGCGTGCTTTCTTCAAGGTTGTGCTCTTCTTTATGCTTCCCGCGGCCCAGGCCATCGCCGAGCCGCTGTCTTTTTCCTTCAGCGCCGGCAGCGGAGCCTACCTCGTCGAAGTGCTGTTCCCCCAGCCGCCCGAAGATCGAAAGCAACTGGCTCCGTCGGTCATCACCGTGCGCACCCCGTCCACGCAAGAGGTCTTGCAGCAATTGCAGACCCAGGCCGGCAATATTCCCCTGGACCGCGATGGCAAGGACAACGGCTGGATGCTCGGCCGATTCAGCCTGGTGTATTTCGATGATTTCAACTTCGATGGCCGTCTGGACCTGGCGATTCGCAACGGTGACGATCCTGAAGTGGCCTACAAAGGAAACTACGATGTCTATCTGCAGGACCCGGAGAACAACCAGTGGGTTCTGAACCGGGCGTTGACGGACCTGGCAAAGGAAAGCAGCGGCGGAATGTTTGCGGTCATCCCGAATGAAAATCTGTTTTCCCAAACCGACCGCGACGGCCATTGGACGCGCACGTGTCGGTGGAGAATGCAGGGCGACGAATTGGTCCGCCTGCATTGCGACACCGAGGACAACATCCAGCCGACCGAATACGACGATACCTCCAGCATGCCGCGCGGTTACACCCGGCGCACCGTCGGCGATTGGAAGGACGGCCAATGGCGCGAACAATCGACCCTGGACGGGCCGGCCAGTGAGGATCCGCAGTTGTTTGCCGGCAGCCTGCAAGACCATGTCCCGCTGGAGATCTGGTACCAGAAGCAGGGCGCGGTGGTCATTGGAGAAGTGCGCTACCTCAAGGCGACCGGCACCGAGTCAGTCAGGCTGGTGGGGACTCGGGAAGACGAGGGCGACGACGAATTCGTCAATCTCTACGCATATGCCGATGACGGGCGACGGATGGGCGAATGGCGCATCACTCGGGAAAAGGTCGATCCCTATCCTTACATCGCCACCTGGACCCCAGCCGGCAAGGACAACGACCGCCCGCAGACAGTGGTGTTGCACGAGGATGAGCGCGAGTCGGATAACGACAAGACCGGCGATGTCGAGTTGGACCAACGCAGCGGCCATTATCAGATGCGGCAGGACTCGATGGGCCGCGACGGTGATCTGGACCTGAAGATCCTGCCGGATCGCAGCGCCGATGGGAAAGAAATGGCTGAATTCAGGGTCACCGTAAAGGGCATCGTGACCGAACTCCAGATTGTGCCGATGGAAACCGAAAACCTCATTGTCGTGTCGCAAGCGCAAACAACCGGCAAGAATGGGCCGTACAACATCCAACTGGTAAAGAATTTCGCGGTCATCAACCACAACGGGCCGCTGGAAAGCCAGGACATGCTGACGGGCATGTACCTGAAACAGCCGCTGGCTGGCGAAAGCGGCGCCTTGCCGAAGCAAGGCGCCGGTCTACCGCGTCAGAGCCAGTAACGCAGGCCCAGCATCACGGATTGGGCCTCGTACTCGGTGCTCACGTCGCCTTGGGGCAAGCGCTCGATGTCACCGAAATGCGCTTCGCGCGTCTTCAGGCACCGGTAATCCACCGACATGGACCAGTGCTCGGTGAACTCGTACCCCACGCCGGCACCCAGTTGGTAAGCCGACACCGTGTCACGATGGGTACCGCCGAATTCGACACCGCCGGCCTCCAGGCCGCTGACCGTGAGGGTGGCATAGCCGAGGCCGCCACCGACGTAGGGTGTGAAACGGTCGAACGGCGCCGGCAGGTTCAACACGTCGTACCAGAGATTGGCCATCAAGGTCGTGGCTTTCTCTTCGCCTTTGCCGTCGATACTCCCGCCGCCCTCATAGACCCGGTTGTTGAATTGGGTCAGCGTGTTCTTGCGATAGCCCAGTTCAATCTCCGGCCTCAGCCCTACAGGGAAGCGCCAGCCCAAGGCCAGGCCAGTGGCGTAGCCGGACTCGGTGGGTTGGTTGAACTCCATCTCGACGAAATCCAGGTCGTTCTGGGTCAGGTCCTGCTCAGCGACCCAGTTCGCGCCGCCCATCAGACTGGCGTAGGGGCCCAGCGTGTCGGCGAAGCTGGACGCCGGGACAATGAGGCCGATGCCGATCATGCTCAGCGCCAGGTATTGGGTGTTTTTCAGTAGGTTCATGCTCGGTCCAAATGTGCCGTTATCAAAAAAATTGCGGTAGCTCGCGCTCGGGACATGACGTCCCGAGCCGGTCATACCAGATGCAGGTGCGTTTCAGCGTGATCGCCGCCGGGGGTGCAGGCGGCGTCCGCCCGCAGCTCAGCCAACGCCTTCAGGTTGTTCAAGGCCGTGGTCATCGCCACCGTCAATGCCTTGCGCATCAGCCCTCGGTACAGAAAGCTCAAGGGGCCGGAGATCTTCGCGCTATGGATGACCTGGGTTTCATTGGGCGAGAGCCTGCGCAGCCGATGATCGAATTCGAGCTTCATCCAGAGCAGTTTCGCGCTGTTGCGATAGCTTTCCTGAGGCAGCACCGACTCCAGTTTCAGTGGCATCTTCAGGCCATTGTTCAGGACGCAAATGCCCTGCGTCCCCGGTTGAAATGGGCCTTTGAGTTCACAATGGCGGACATCGGTGTCCCATAACGGCGATTCGGAGAAGTTGCTCCAGATTCGCCATATGACCGGCGGTGGTGATTTGACTATGACTTGTACGTTGACATCGCTCATGGGATTACCTTGGCTGCTGGGGGCACGGTCGTGCTCGAAAGTGGACATCGAGCCACGCTTCAGGCGGCAGGCGCGGCTTGGCTCAGCACTTGCGCGGTGATATTCGCCTGGCCGATTTTTTCGCCCCGGTTGAACAGATCAATGTGGATGCGGTTGGTCTTGAAGGACTGCAACTGCGCTTCCATACCGGCTTGCGGTGCCAGCGAAAGCGGGCTGTTGCGGGGGATGGGCCGGTCCAGGCTGAAACTCAGGGCCAACAGGTTCATAGGGACATTGAGGGGGATCTGCAGATGGCCGTGGGCGATCTGCATGTAGCATTGGCGCGCGATTTCGAGGAAATACACCATCGAAAAATGCGCAGGGTCGCCCTCATGGAAAAAATGCCCCTCGGGCAGCTTGACCGTGTCCACGCTCAAGCCTTGGGCCACCGTGCTCATTTCGCTGACGATCACGTTCTCTTCCCTGGCCTTGTGCAGGAACGCCTTGTTGCCACACCGGCGGGCGGTGAATTCGCCGGGCGGTGTGGTTTCGAAGGCCGAGCTGTAGGCCATTCCCAGCACGCACGTGCACATCAGTTTTCCGCCCTGCATGACCTTCGCCTGGAAGACATGGGCGTCCTGGTCTTGCTCCACGTGCAGGTCGATCACACCTTCCTTCTGCACGTATTGCTGGAACTTGATGCCCAGTGTCTTGACGTAGGCGACGCGGCCATTGAGCGGGGGCATGGTCTGCTCGATCAATTGCATCACGCCTTCGAGCAAGAGAATGCCGGGCACGTGATCCAGCGGGTGGTCGAAGAAATAAGGGTGCGCCTCATTCACCCGCAATTGTGCGCGCAGCGAACGCGGGCCCCGTTGCACGTGGCTGATCACTGTGTTTTCGGGACGACGAGGCCATTGCGTCGGCCGCTGGCCCGCTGGGCCCTGGTGCAGGGCGAAAAGCCCTTCCATCGCGCGGACGCGAACGCGCAACCCGGCCAGGACCGTGCTCGTCAGCATGTCGCTGAGCTGCAATACGTCGACGCCGTCGTGTTGCGGTTCCCGGACGATTTGGCCGGGGCGCGCAGGCGCGGCGAGCGGTTGCAGCGAGCGCGGCGTCTCGTGAGCGAAACGCAGGGTGAACGGGTGCTTGGGGGGAGGGGAAAGCTCGGCCGGCAGCGGTTTCCATTCCCGGAGTTTTTCGGTGAACAGCCACATCACCGGCTTGGCGCCTTCGCGAACCTCGATCACCGTGTGCGCCGAGGCACTCAACATCACGGCCAACAGGGTCTCGATACCGCTGGCTTCTCCCAGGAAACCGGTCATTTGTCGCAGCGGTCCGTTGGCCCGGGCCATTTCGGGTTGCAGCTCGCAGACCTCGACGTGCGGGTACTGGTCGCGTTTTTTGCCTGCCAACTGGCACGCTTCGTCCAACGACGTCGCGGCATGGGCGAGGACCGCCGCACGAATCACCAGCAGCGGCGTATCACCGGAATCGGGCTGATAGGGACGCAGGGCGACCACGCCGAGTCCTTCGCCTTGTACCGCTGTACTGCGCAGGGCGCGATCGATCTCGATTTCACCGCTGATAAACCGCCCGGCGCCCAGCAGCAAGGTGGAAATGCCTTGCTCGAACCATTGCCGGGAAGCCAGCAGCGTCTGCCAGAACAGACCTGGGGTGCCGGCCAACGTCTGGTGGAACCCCTTGAAGTCGAATATCTGCGCCGGATAACCGGAGAGCATGTTCGGCAACATGGTCGCCACGTCCGTCACCTCCACGCCGGGCGGTGTGCCTTGGCTTCGAGCGTAGAACTGCTGGGCGCTGCTGTAGGCATTGCTGAATCGTTCGCCGCCCATGTTGCAGCACATCACCATGGCGGTGTCGGCTGACCCCGCCACGCCTGGCAAGCGCCGCAGCAGATGGTTCACCCGGTCGGCGACCAGTAGCTTGAACGGGTCGACATGGGCCAGGGGCTTGGGGCCCATGCCGAAACCGGCGATGTCGATGAGCGGGTCCCGGGCGAGGAACTTCCCGGATAACGGCCGGCTCAGGTCGCCGTTGTAATCGACGAAGCGCCCGTAAGGAAAGAGCACGGCGGGCGTGGCTGGCTGGTCGAGCTGATGTTGAAATGACTGCAGTGAATCGCAACCGCTGAACGCAGCTTCAGCCTCGACCACGGCGAGATCGAGTTTCAACACGCCCGGGACAGCCTGGGCGGCTGGCGCGTGCCCGTCGTCGATGTATTCATCCACCACCAGGTGCGCGTTGGCGCCGCCAAAGCCGAAACTGGAAATCCCGATCCGGATGGCCGATTGGCGATCAGCCAAGGACTGCGGTTGCCGGGTGGCAAGTCGCAGGCAGGTTCCGTCGACTTTTGCGCTGGGGCAGTAGTCAGGTTGGGGCGGGACGCTCCGGTGACGCAGGATCATCAGCGCCTTGGCGAGCGAGGCGCCTCCCGCGGCGGCCAACGGATGGCCGATGACGGACTTGATCGAGCCGATGGTCAACTTTTCGCCGGTGTTGCGATGGGCGGCGAAGAAGCTGTCCAGGGAGGCCAACTCGGTCGCGTCACCCAATGGGGTGCCGGTGCCGTGGGTCTCGATATAGTCGACGCTGCCTGGGTCCAGGTCGCTGTAGGCACGCTCATAGGCACAATATTGAGCCTGTTTGCCCGGCGCGAACACCGAGCCTTCGGCGCCGTCGGCGGACAAGCCCAACGCCCGCAGGACCCCCAGCGGCTGCCGCCGGGCGGCCAATGCCTGGGAAACTGGCTCGACCAGGAACGCCGCTGCACATTCTCCGGGCACGATGCCGTCGGCGTCCTGGCCGAACGCCTGCATGCTGGCCCGGGCGGAAAATGCCGTCAGCTGCGAGAAGCCAAGGAACAGCGCGGGCGGCAGGACCGTGTTCAAGGCCATCACGATCGCGTTATCCGCCTGGCCGCTGCTGAGCAAGGCCTTGGCCATGTCGATCGCATAAGGGAAGGAACTGCAGGCGGTATCCACCGACAACACCGGCCCGCCCAAGGCGAAAGCGCCGGCCAGTGCGGCCACTTGTTCGCCCGGCGTGAACCCGACAGGCGCGCCGGAGCTGTTCGCGGTTCCTGTCGCGAAATAACTTTCGTCGCACCATGAAGTGGCGACCACCAGCGCCGTGCGCTTCGTATCCAGTACCGAGCCTTGGGCCGCCAACTGGGCGAGCAGCGTCTGGAGGACTTTCTTGCCGATCGCCACCTGCCGGCCATCGTGGCGCGAGGGAATCGATGCATCGTCGGTCAGGCAAAAGGCACTGTCCAGGTAGGTGCGGTCCTTCTCGCCAGCCTTGGCCGAAAATATCGTGCTTTTATCCAGCTCCCAACGTGCCGGCATGGCCTGGATGGGGGCTATCTTGCCTTGGACGAGCACATTCCACAGGGCATCCGTCGAAGGCGCTCCCGGGAATTCGCCAGCCATCGCGCTGAAGCACAAGTCACCCACTGTCGTTACCGCGCCACTCATTGCTATCTCCTGATTCACTAAAGCTGGGTGACCTGTCGGTCACCCGGTTTCCATTCCATGTGTTGGCAGCGCCTGCCAGCGGGCTTCAGCCCATTCTTTGCAGCAGCGACAGCGCGTCCTGTGGCGTGCGGCGCGACATCAGTGCTTCGCCGGCGAACTCACTGTCGGGGCAGCGTTGGGCCATCGACTGGCAAAGCGCCTCCCGATCAAAACCGTTGAGCCCCAACTGGGCAAAGGGCGTCTCGACATCCAGCGCCGATGGCGCGTCCGCGACCAGTGGCGAGAGGGCGCCGAGCAACACCTCGTCGATCGCCGTCGATTCATCTGTGGTGGCGGTTGCAGGCTCATCGGCAGCGCTGCGTGGCGCGTCATTGGCAAGGGCGTCTTCGATGAGCGCAATGGTTTGCTGCGCACATTTGGCGTTGGCCAACTCGCTGCTCCGGGCCTTGAGCTGTGGCCACAGGGCGACGACCGACTCGAGGAAATCCAGCTGCACCAGAGAATCCATTCCCAGGCTTTCATAGCTTTGTTGACGATCGAGCTGATCGACGGTGAAACCGGTGATGCCGGCCAGTTGGTCGAGGACCCAGGCTTGGACGTCCATTGCCGGCGCCTGCGGGTTGGCCTCAAGCCTGGCGAGCAAGGCTGTCGGTGTCGGCGCATCGAAAAGCTGCGAAGTGAGGTCTTTCTTTTCCGGGAAGTGCTGGGCCAACGACTCGAAGATATCGACCAAGCCCAGCGAGTCGATGCCCAGGCTTTCAAAGCTCTGGTCGAAATCGATCTGCTCGCTTTTGAAACCCGTGACCGTGCTTATTTCCGCACGCAGCCATTGCGCATAGGTGAGTGCAGGCAGTTGTTCGGCGACCGGAGCCGCGGCTAGCACCGATGGCTGCGAGATAACCGGCTCGAGTGCAGCGACGCTGTCCTTGGCAGGCGCTTGGACACCGTGGGCGTAGACGCCCTCGAGTACCTGCTGGTGAGCGTTGAAGTAATGCGCGGTGACGGTTTCGGCCTGCTCCAGCAGGCGCATCAGGATGGATTCCTTTGCGATATTGGATTCGCAAAGGGAATCAATGATTTTTTCGGACAGTGAAAAATAGCTGTGGGCTATTTTCCCGTTGGACACGATGAACTCCTGCACAACGTCGTTGAGCTGCAAGCGCATAAGGTTCTCCTTAACCATAAGTGAGTAGGTTCTATTCAGTCATCAAGGCATGGCCCGGGGCTGGGCCATGAGAATCAGCAGGGCAGATCGGCAGTCACGACTTGAAGTGGGAGCTCCACCGCATCGATTTCGGAAAAGGCTGTCTTCCCGGCGCCCTTGAGCAACCCGGACCTCACGCTCAGGTAAGTCATCAGCGTTATTGCATCGGCGCCCTGGAAGGCGATGTAGCCATCGGGTCGGATCAGCATCAACGTGCCTTCCTTGGCGTGATAACGCTTGTGCAGGCGCCAGTCAGGGTCCAGCAGGGTGGATTGCTCGGCGGGCAACCCGACGCTGCTCAGGGCATCGACCACGCAGTAGGCCTTGATCGCCGGGTAGTCGCGCTCCACCGAGGCGGCCAGCGAGTAATGGCTTGGCAACAGGGGCGAAAATTGATCCGCTGCGCTGAAGATCAGTAGGGTGAAGGTCCCCTGGAACAGATCGATCAGGCGTTTGGGCGGCATGCCCTGGTGCTGCCACAGCTCGACATCGGGCGCCAGTTGTCCCGAGCGAGGGGCGGGGGCCTGGAACGGGGTTTTCTTGCCTTTTCTGGCCCAGCTGCTGCGCTGCTTTTTGGTCAGCGATTCCTGGATGTGTTCGCTCTTGCCATAGTGGTATTGGTGGCCGGAAATCATCGACGGCAGCTTGCGCTGGATCTTCTGGCGGTTGCTCAACAACGGCAGGACATTGTCACGCAACCAGACCAGGGCAGGGTGCCTGACCGTGATGAGCCCCGTGAGCCGATGCGCGGTGTTTTCCACTTCCAGGGCAACCGGGTAGCGTTCATCGTTGTAGCTTTCCAACAGCGACGGATCGGCGAGGCCCTGGTCCACGTAGGCCATTTTCCACGCCAGGTTATAGGCTTCGGAGATGCCCAGGTTCATCCACTGGCCACCGATCGGGCTGCCGATATGCGCGGAGTCGCCCACCAGGAAGATCGAGCCTTGCTGCAACGATTGCACTCGGCGATGTTGGAACGAGGCAATGGTGGTCGAGGAGATGTTGGACAGGGTCATCTTCTGCCCGCGTCCTTCGCACAGCCGTTGGAAATTCTCCAGGGTCAGGGGCGGGCGCTCGCCTTCGGGCGGCAGGTTGTAGGGCATCTCGATAAAGAGGCGATAACGCGATTGATCGCTGATCGGCGCGACCGCTACATACCCATCCTGCGCGCCAAGGAAAAACGCGCCTTCGTCCTTGCTGCCGGACCATTCGATGTCGGCGTCGGCGAGCATGAAGAAACGGTCGTAGGAGGAGCCCTCGAACGTCATGTCCAGGCGTTTTCGGATGTTGCTGCGCGCACCGTCACAGGCCACTGCCCAACGGCTGGTGATGGACTCTTCGCTGCCGTCGGCGTGACGCAGCGCCATGTGCACGGCGCCTGGCTGGTTTTCGATATCGACCAGTTCAGTGTTCCATTCCACATCCGCACCCAGCAGGTTCAGACGCTCCAGCAGGATCTTTTCAGTCTGCGGCTGCGGCAAGCTGAGGAGGAGGGGATAGGTGGCGTCCAGGTAGGAAAAGTTGTAGTTCAGCACCCGCTTCGCGTTGGACTGGACCGAAAACTGGTTGATGGTAAAACCGTCGGCCAGCGCCTGCTCGGCAATGCCGAGGTCGCGGAAGATTTCCAGGGTCCTGGAATGAATCGCCATCGCCTTGGTCGCGGTCGAGGGGCCGGCGTTTTTTTCAATGATGCGAAAAGCCACGCCCCATTGCTTCAACATGATTGCCAGGGACAGGCCAATGGGGCCGGCACCGACGATCATCACCGTCGCAGCGTTGCCCGGCTGTTTGAAATGCTTGGGGGCCAAAGTGCTCAGAGTGTTCATCGATCAGTACCAGTTTCTGTAGAAGGGAGAGTTGGCAATGCCGAGCAGCGCGTCGTCCCCGGACGAGTCGCCGTAGGCGTAGATGTAATAGTCATCGAGGTTGCTCAAGCAGTCCCGCAGCCGCGCTACTTTTTCCCGGTCGACACAATTGGTGCCGGAGATTCCGCCCGTCAGCTTGTTCTTGGCCGTCGCCAACCGGGTTCCGCATACGTGGTCGAAACCCACCGCCTGGCCCCACGGGATCAGGTAGTTCTCCGGCGAGTTGCTGACCAGCGCCGTCATGTGCCCCATGGACTGGTGCCATTGCAGCCGGCGCAACGCTTGCGGCCTCAGCCAGAGAGGCAATTGCTCGGAGATGAAAAACCTGGCGTGCTCGCGCTCTTGCTCTACCGTCAGGCCGCCGAGGTAGCAGGCGATAAAGGCCAGGCGCGCTTGCATCAACGGCGTAATGCCCAGGATGACGCTGAGCATTTTGGGCAACAGGGGAATGATCCTGAGCCAGAACGCCCGGGTCCCGACGATGAAGCGCATGTAGCGCCAGAAGGTGTGCCTGTCGGTCAACGTGCCGTCGAAATCGAAAACGGCCAATACCGGTCGTGTGCTGTCAGCGTGCATGAAGCGCTTCCTTGAGAGGGACAATCTCTATGATTTTTGGCAATTTGAAACCGGAGAGGTAACGCGAGAGCAGGGTGGTCACGCTGTTCTGGCTCAACTCACCGTCGCCTTCCACGGACAAGTGCAAGACATTGACGTCCTTGTGGTCCGGGACGATGTAGGCCCTGGCGCGCACCGCGTCGGGGTGCTTCAGGGCGACGGATTCGATTTCCGCCAGATCGACCATCTGCGCTTTTATTTTCGAGATGCGCAGGCGTTGGCAATAGAAAAAGACATGGCCTTCTTCATCTCGCCAGACCAGGTCGCCGGTGTGCAGCCAGCCGTCTCGGAAGAATCGCGCATTAATCTCTGGCGCGGCGTCATACCCCGGGATGACCATCGGCCCGCGTATCAGCAGCTCGCCGATACGCCCAGCGACGACATCCTGGCCTTGCGCGTCGACCACCCGCAGTTCGACACCACTGATCGGTCGTCCCATGGCGCCGCGATGAACCTCGCCGACAGAGCTCTGGACAATCACCGGCATGCTTTCGGTCAGCCCGTAGCCTTGCAGTACAGCCGCGCATCCCAACAACTTGCCGAGCTTCTCGCCTTCATCGGCCGGTAGATGACTGCCGCCGGAATACATCATCAATTGAGGATGCAGGGGCAAACGCGGACCTTTGCGCTTGGCGAGTCGTGAATTGAAATAACGAATAACGTCGGGCACCAGGCAGGCAAAGGTGACCTGGTGTTCGGACAACACTTGCGCCAAGTCCCGATTGAGCAGGGTGTTGGTCATCAGCAACGTGGCGCCGATGCTCAGCGGGAATACCATCATCACCGACAATCCGAAGATGGCGTACAGCGGCAGCGTCACCAGGTGGACCGACCCTATGCCTTGGGGATGGAACTGTTCATGCAGGCCATCGCTCGACTGCGTCAGGTCGAGGTAGCGGTGACAGACCGCCAGCGGCTTGCCGATGCCACGGTAGGTGAACTGCATCGAGACAATCGGGTTATCGTCTGGCTGCGACAGAGGTTGGGGCTGGCGTGGCAACGTCGCTTCAACTGTGGCGTTTTCAAGCGACGACAAGGGCTGCTCGTCGCCATTGCTCACGATCAAGGCGTGGGCCGGCTGGAATATCTCTCGGTGTTGCTCGAACAGTGTGTCTATCGTGACGATCAGTGATGGCTTGGAAATGTCCAGGACATTACCCAGCTCGAATGCCGTCAGTTTGTAGTTGAGAATCACCGGGACAGCGCCATGGCCGATCACCGCCAGGTAATAGGCGATGAAATCAACCCCGTTGGGCAGCACAAGGGCCACTTTTTCCCCAGGCGACACATTCAGTGCGTGGAGAAAGCCATTGCATTCTTCAGCCCTGATTCGCAGGTCCCGGTATGTGACGGTTTCGTCTGCATCCAAGTCCCGGATAGCGATGTGCTCGGGATACGAATGGGAAAAACCGACGAAACGATGCAGAAAACCTTCTTTATGGGTAAGGCTTTTCATTCACCAACCTCTCAATCCTTGAAGTCATGGTTAGATAAAAAGTACTGCAGAGGCAGGCTACTGTTTGAATGGGTTCAATTAACGTGCAGGTAATTGTTTTTCCGATACCACTCCAACGTATCGGTCAGTGTTTCCGTGACGGGACGGAATGCACATTTCAATTCGCTGGAACTCTTGCTGTGGCTGAAGTGCGTTCTTCCTTGCTCTTGCTCTATAAGCTTGACCGTGGAAGTACTGATCAGCACAGGCTTTTTCGTGACGCGGTAATAGCACTCATACACAAAGGCAATGAGCCGTAGCATGAATAACGGAACGGGGCGCTCCGGTGCTTGTACGCCGCTGACACTGGACAGCGCCCGGAAGATACTCTTCATGTCCATATGATTACCGGCGGCCAGATAACGCTCACCCGATCTGCCGCGGGTAATCGCCGCGATTTGATGTTCCGCCACGTCCCGGGCATCCACCACCGAAAAACTGCCTGGAAGAACGCCTGGTAACTTTTGTCCGACAAAATCCAGCAGGAACTGGCCCGATGAGGTGGGACCAATGTCGCCAGGGCCGAACATCCAGCCGGGCAACACCATCGCGACAAACATGTCCGGGTGCAACGACAGGAACTCCCGGACCTTCTGCTCGGACAGGATCTTGCTCAGGTAGTAATCGTCAGCTTCCGCTTCATCACGTGACATGGTTTCGTCGATCACCTCGTCCCTGTTGCCCTTCAGGACCGCGATGGACGAAGTGTGGACGGCACGGCGAATCCCGGCGGCATAAGCGGCCTGCAACAAGTGCTCGGTGCCGGTCACATTGGTGTCATACAACTTCTGCCAGTGTTTTCCGCCTTTATAACTGTCACGGAAATACGCGGCGGTATGAAACAAGGCGTCGCAACCTTCAAGCGCAGGGCTGAAAGCCCCAACATCGAGCATATCGCCTTCAACCAACTCAACAGGCAGGTCACCGAATTGCTTCCTGGCTTTTTCAACGGAGCGTACAAGGGCCTTGACCTTGATGTTTCGTTTCAAGAGCGCATGGACGACATTATTTCCGAGCAGGCCTGTAGCGCCTGTAACAAAGGCATATTCCATTAAAATCCAGCTCCTTTGAGGTACCTGTCCGGGCACGGTGGGCGTTGAACAGGTGTCGGACGATCCAACGGCGCAAGTAAAAACCATTCGGTATCTGGAAATCAAGCGGTATTTAGCGGAAAGACCAAAGAGGAGGTGTCTAGCTCGGGCCTGAGACGGCAAGTCTCAACGTTTTCGCCATGCGAGTGACGCCATTTTTCAGGCACTCCAGCGATTTTTCACGCTGGGGGGGAAGGGTGCATGACAGCGCCCGCCTCTGGAATCCGGCCGAAAATTGTCTTCCTGCCAAGGTCTGTTACAGCCTGGAATGCGTCGCTATTAGATGCCACTTCCAAAACTTTAAATGCAAACAGCCAAGGTGGGTGGTAAGGTAGAAAACACCTGTTTTGCTGGCTGACTCGTTGATTCGTTTCATCTAGTTACAAATATATACATCGGGCCAAAGGAGCCGAGGGCGTGATCAAGAAGAGATTGGGGCGAGAGGAAAGTCAGCAAGTTACAAGAGACAAGTTATTCGACACTGCGACTGATCTGATGATCAAGAAAGGCTTTCATGCCGCCAGCGTGAATACAATTTCCGAAGAGGCCGGCTATTCGAAAGGTGCATTCTTTTCAAACTTCTCAAGCAAGTCGGAACTGCTGCTTCAACTTACCCAGCGCTTCAAGAGAGTCGAGATAGATCGCTTGGGCAGCACCTTGGCGGCGGGCTACACCGCAGAGCAACTGACTCAGGGCCTGAATGCCTACATCGACACGCTTAAAAACAATACCAACTGCGCCATCCTCGACGCCGAGATGCAGTTGATCGCTTTGCGTGATGAAGAATTCGCAAAGCATTACTACGATCTGCATGAAGAAAACAGCGAAGCGCTGGGGAAACTGATCACGATCATCTTCAATCACGCCGGCAAGAAGCCTCCATTGGCATACGCAGCGCTGGCGCGAACTTTCACTGCATTGTCGGAAGGCTTGATCCTGCAGGGCCATAAAGATCCGGCTGCGGAAATCAAGCTGGTGCTCAACTCGCTGATTCAAACGGCGGAGCCGTTGTAGACGTGAGACCTGGCCAGATAGAGGACGATCAAAACGCAGATCCCCAGGGCGAAGACGCTGTTCTGCAGGATGTCGTTACGGCAGGAACGGAACCCACCAAAGTCCGTGCCTTGAAAGCTGCCTGTAACGGTGACCAATCTTAAACATGAATGTGCGCATAATGTATATTATGTTAAACAGGATGTTTATGCGCTTGCCCCACCTATGAGCAAATGTACTGCGTTGTGACAGATCCCAGCGGCTTGACGCACACTGAGGCAGGACCAAGCCTGCCCCAGCACACAAAGACTATTTGATCACCACCGGATTGACCGGTGATCCGGTAGCACGATGGACTTTCAACGGTGCAGCCACATAGAGAAATGTGTACTGCCCGTCTTCGGCACAATTTTCAGCCAACTTTTCCAAGTCACAAATCTCCGTAAAGGCGATACCAAGATTGCGCATCAAGGCACAGTGCAGAGGCAGCGCCACACCGGATACCGGGTCGGTCGTGACTTCGTTGGCGATGGTATCGGTGACAAGGTTTGGAATCTCCTTGTCGTGGAACCATCGGACAAGCTCCTCCGAATACGTAAGACCTGGCTCGCAGAACCCGTCATAAAACGCCTCGCCTTGTTCATAGAAGGCCTGGAGGAAGTTAGTTCTGATAATCAGGATGTCATGAGGCTCGATCGTGTGGCCCTGAGATTCTGCGCATGCCTCAAGATCTAGATGGGTAAATGTCTCGCCTTTATCCAGCATGCGTTTGCCACGATGCCTTGCCATGTCCAGCAATACGGCGCGCCCGACAACACCTCGCTCGCCGATAGGTGCGACACTGGCCTTGTCGAGACCTCCCACCGTTGTTCGCGCGTCGTAGCCGTTCCATATTTTTCCGCCGTACCAGAGGTGGCCAAGCGCATCATATTGGGTGGATCCTTGCAGGAATGCGTCGATCTTGTCATCGGCGTAATGCAAGCCGCCGGGGTAACAAGGGCCATGATTATCGTCCCAACTCGACTCGTCGAGAATCATGGTGCGTTCTGCCGGGGTACGGCCTGGCCAGACCGGATCACCGGCGGGATTGCCGATCATGCGCTGCAACGTAAACACATTTCCCGTCTTGATGTGCGCAACTCCGCGCAGGACTTCTTGCGTGGTCAGATAATTCAGCGAGCCAACTTCGTCTTCCGCTCCCCATCTGCCCCAGTTAGAAGGCGCGTCCTGTAATAGTTCATCCATTGTGGGAACTGCAGTGGTCATGACGTTTTCCTTTTTTATTTCCGTGATTATCAAAGCGCACGACAAATGCGCCTTGTGTCCATACCGTTCAGGGCATACAAACCCGATCAATCAGCCATAGCCTCCCCCACTACCCGCTTGTTCACCATAACCGGCTCGACATCCTTGCCCGGCTTGCCACCCACCGCCTTCAGATCCTTGGCAAACGTCCCATCCACCTCTCCCTTGAAGAAATTCTTGCCATAAATCAGCAAGCACAACACAACGCCAATCCCGAATGCCCAGCTCGCGCCTTTGATCGCCAGTACCGCGCCGATCACGCCGGCGATACCCAGGTCGCGCTGGCTACGCGCTTCAAGGATGCCCAGGCGCACGCTCACGTAACCCTGGATCAGCAGCGTCAGCGACAGGGCAACGCCGAGAATCGGCTGCACCAGCGTCACGACCGGCAACAGCAGCAGACCGCTGTTGGTCCCCCAACGGAACGACCCGACACCGCCGATGATCGACTTCATCGCCTTCGGCCCACCTTTGAAGCGCTCGATCACGACCACCAGCATCGCCGCCCATTTCGGGCCGCACATGGCGACGTCCGGGCCGAAGATGCTCATGAATGCATTGCGTGCGCCAAAGATCAGGTGCGCGCGGTCGGCGTTGTAGTCGACGACTTCGTCAGTACGGACGGTTTCTGCTTCATCGAGGAGCGATTTCGCGCTGAGCACGTCGCCGAAGACGATGATGTAGGCGGCGAGCATGGTCGGCAGCGCGGAAAGGAACATGGACAGTGGAGGCATGCCCAGGCCGAACACGGTGTAGTTGTTCCACAGGCCGGCGAAATCCGGTTGGCTGATGCCCCACTGGAGACTTGGCCATGGCGCTTCACCGAACAACGGGGCAATCACCACGGCCAACAGCACGATCGGCAAGATGCCAAGCTTGGCGAAGTTCCACCAGAAACGGTTGCGTTGCTTGAGCTCGTTGAAGTGCTGGGAAAAGATCAAATAGAAGGCGATACCGACCGCAATGGAAATGGTCCAGGGCAGCACATTGAATTTACCGCCGACCTGGAACACTGCGATCACCGCGCTCAAGCCCGCGCCGACGATAATTCCGGACTTGATCGCCGAGGGCACATATTCCACCACCTTCTTCGCCATGCCGGTCGCCCCCAGGGCGATTGAAAAAATCCCCAGCATCAACTGAAAGGCAATCAAGGCATGGACACGCTCCGGGCCCATCGGAAACTGCGCGCAGTACGCCATCAACAGCGGCACCGCCGGGGTGATCCATCCGGGTACGGTCGGGTCGCCGAGCAAATGGTGCGCGAGGTACAGCAGGCCGTTGAGCATCACGACGGCGAGCGCGACTTCGAAGGGCATGCCGAGCAGTTCGGTCATCAGCGGAATCGCCGCCAGGTCCACGGCGCACATGAGCAAGCCCTGGAGATAGTCTGGAAGCTCGATCTTGTAGTGAATAAATGGCAACCGGACCTTGAAGGGACCCAGCGGGATGTACGGGCTTTCGCTCCGCTGTGCAGGAGTATCAGACATTGAGTTCACCTGTTTTATTGGTCTTGTAATGGCGGGCGCACGCTCCGGCAGCACCGGAGCCGTGAGTGACGGAGATCAATAGGCCGCGCGATAGATCTTCTCGATATCGGCGGCGGTCAGCTTGCGAGGGTTGTTGCGCATCAGCCGGTCGATCTTGCTGGCTTCTTCAGCCATCGCGGGGATGGCATCCTCGGGCACGTTGAAACTGCGCAGGCCGGACGGGATGTCGACGGCGGCACATAGATCGGCCATGGCCCTGACAGCCTGGTCCGCGGCATCCTTGTCGTTCAGGTCCGCAACGCGCAGGTCCATGGCTTCGGCGATGTCGCGAAAACGTTCGACACAGGCTGTCTTGTTCCACTCCATCACGTACGGCAGCAGCAAGGCGTTGCTGACGCCATGAGCGATGTTGAATCGCCCGCCCAGCGGGTACGCCAGCGCATGCACCGCCCCTACCCCCGCGTTGCCAAACGCCATGCCGGCCATCAGGCTGGCGGTGGCCATGTCTTCCCGAGCCTGCAGGTTGGTTGGATTGGCATAGGCCTTCGGCAGCGCTTTGCTGATCAGCCTGATCGCGCCCAGGGCGATGGCGTCGGTGATCGGCGAAGCGTTCACGGAAATATACGACTCGACCGCGTGCACCAGCGCATCGACACCACTGGCCGCCGTCACACTGCGTGGGCAGGTCAGCGTCATGGCCGGGCTGACCAAGGCCACGTCGGGCAGCAGGTAGTCGCTGACGATGCCTTTCTTCAACTGCGCTTGCTTGTCGGAAAAAATCGCGACGTTGGTCACTTCCGAACCGGTGCCAGCGGTCGTCGGGATGGCAATCAGCGCAGGGCCCTTGCGTTTCACCAGATCGACACCGAACAGGTCGCTCAGCGGACCTGCATGCCCGGCAAATGCCGCGACGCCCTTGGCGATATCGATGGCGCTGCCGCCGCCCACGGCGATCAATCCATCGTGGCCGCCCTCTCGATAAGCACGGGTGCAGTCTTCGACGATGGCCACTTCAGGCTCCGGCTTGACCTGATCGAAAACGCCGTAGGGGCGATCGCCGAGTTGTGCGAGCGCCAGGTCAACGGTCCCGGAATTTACCAGGATGACGTCTGTGACGATCAGCGGATTCTTGACCTCCAGGCGCGTCAGTTCTGCGCAAAGCTGCTCGATTGCGCCGGGTCCGGTAATCAATTTGTTTGCGATCTTGAAAGCAGAGATATTCATCGGGCTCGTCCAGTTGATGTTGTTTTATTGGAAGACGTGCCACAGGAGATAGCGAAAGGCGTGCCAATGCCCGCAAGGCCCATATTGCACGGGGCCTTGCGCGATTTTCACGAGCGCAGGAGGGTTTTTACGGATCAATAGCGATTAGTTTTCTGATCGATTTGGCCGGGCCTGATCAGCATCCTAATCAGACTGTTCCCAGCGCTTCATTTTCTGCACCACGGTCGCCTGGCTCACCCCCAACGCCTTGGCCGCAAGGCGCGTGGTCTTGTGCGCGAGCAGCGCGGCACGAATCGCACTGCGCTCGGCATTTTCCAGAACCTTGCGCAGCGGCAGGCCAGTGTCACGGGTGTTGGGTGGATTGAGGTCGAGGATCTCTTCCGGCATATCAAGCGCCTCGACAGTGCCGGTCTGATTGGTCACCACCAGTCGCTCGACCAGGTTGATCAACTCGCGGATGTTGCCGGGCCAATCGTAGTCGCACATCAGGTCGAGGGCCTCGAGACTCCATTGGACCTGGCGTTCGTAACGAGCATTGAACCGGTCGAGGTAGTAATGCAGCAGCGGCGCGATCTCCTCCCGACGCTCGCGCAGTGCCGGAATGTGGATCGGCACCACATTGAGCCGGTAATACAGGTCAGCCCGGAAACGACCCTGCGCCACCTGTTGCTTGAGGTCATGGTGGGTGGCGCTGATGATGCGCACATCGACCTCCTTCAGCTCCAGGCCACCCACCGGAATGAAGCGGTTTTCTTCGATCACCTTGAGCAGCTTGACCTGCACCGGCAACGGCAAATCACCGATTTCGTCGAGAAACAACGTGCCGTGATGCGCCAGCTCCAGCAGGCCACGCTTGCCTTTGGGGCCCGCGCCGGTGAACGCTCCGGGCACATAGCCAAACAACTCGGCTTCGATCAGGTTTTCGGGCAGTGCGCCGCAGTTGAGCGCGAGGAAGGGTTCGCTGGCACGCGGGCTGGCGTTATGGATGAATTGTGCGACGAGGGTCTTGCCGACGCCGGTTTCCCCTTGGAGCAACACCTTGACTGAGCTGCTGGCAACCTGGCGAGCCAGCGAGAGGACGCGGCCGGACATCTCCTGATCGGCCATCAGCGGCGAACGCAGGAGATTGTCTCGTTGGCCGGCATGAAGCTTCGCGGTGCTGTTGCGCAGTTGCTTGAGCTGTTGCAGCTCATCGCGCTCATGCTTCATGCGTAGCAGTTCCGTCATGTCGCGCACGGTACTGACCACATATGAAATCCGCTTTCCAGCGTCGAGAATCGGCGTGGCGCTGACGAGCAGCTTCTTGCCCTGGCTCAGGCTCTGCATCACCGACACCGGCCGACCGCCCTGCAACACCCGCAAGGTGGCCGATTGCGAAATGACGCCCTCCTTCACCAGCTCCTGCATGGATCGGCCGATAAGATCCGCGCCGCTGAGCCCGGTCAGGCGTTCATAGGCCTGATTGACCTTCAGCGTCTTGCCGTCGCCGTCGGTGATGTAGACGCCGTCATGCAGAGCGTTGAGCAGTTCTTCGAAACTGGCGTCGTTGAGGTTCACCGGAGACGATCCTTCCAGGGGGACGTGGCCGTCAAGTGTAAACGCAGAGTTGTGGTTTGAGGCGATACAAACGATGGGCGCTGACTCAACGGGCTGACTGGAAACCGTCTAGGGACGGGAGCGCTTGCCGCGTATCCCGGTCATCCGGAACGGTCGACCGGGAATGATGGAAAGGCTGAGGGCGGTACGGAGCACCTGCCCTCCTCCATGGGTGCCGTCGATCAGGGTCAGGTCCTGGCTCTCCGATCGAATCCGAAAATTCCTGGCTCGCTTCAATATCACCTGGAGCCAGCTCCAGGAACTTTCAGCGCCGCGTCACTGAGCGTCTGGACGATTGTGCCGATGCCTTTCTTGATCCCGTGCCGAATAATGAAGTGTTGCGTGCAACAAACAATCAAACGGTAACTTTCAAATCCACGCCCAGTGCCTCGGCAAATGCCTTGACCAAGGGACTGCGCACGATGTTATGGCGCAGGATCAGGCTGAACGGCGTGACAATATTGATCAGGTCCGGACGAACCGCGCGAAACTCTCCCCGCGCCACCATCGGCGCGGCGTAATGCTGGGGCAGGAAGCCCAGGAAACGGCCCGTCTTGATCAGCAGCGCAACGGCCTCCACCTGGGTGGCCGACGCGGAAAAGCTGTCGTAGCGGGCGAATTTCAATTTGTCGCGATGAACCGCGTAGCGATGATTGATGCACTCATGCTCCTTGAGCACATCTTCGCCCATGTCCGCATCCGCCATGGAAAACAGCGGGTGACCGACGGCGCAATACACTTCCGAGCGCTCTTCATAGAGGGCGTAATAATCGAACTCTTCGCGCTTTTGATAAATCGGCACGATTCCCGCTACCAACCGTCCCTCGACGACACCCCTTTCAACTTCATCAAGTTGCGTGGCCTGAAGTTGAAACCTGACCTTGGGCGACTGCTCATTGATTCGTCTAAGGGCGGCAACTAACGGGGAGTTGACATCGGAAATAGTGTTATCAATAACCCCCACGCCCAAGTCCCCTACAAGTTCGTTTTGTGCGGAACTAAGCCGGTCGCGAAAGTTGTCGACCGAGGCAAATAAATCAATCGACGCCTGATACACCAGACGTCCTTCTTCCGTCAGGTGAAAACCCTCTCGCCCCCGTGTGCAAAGGCGCATTCCGATGCGGATTTCCAGGTCGGAAATCTGTTTGCTGATGGCTGCCAGCCCCACATTCAGCTCATTCTGCGCGGCGCTGAAGCCGCCCGCCTCGACCACGGCCTTGAAGACTTTGAGCAGTTTGAAGTCCAGCCCGCTGAGGGCCAGTGGCGCCCGTTGCGGCGCTTTCGGCGGCGGGTTTCCGGAATTGGAAAGTGGGGTTTCCATAATGCTTATTTACCTCTGGCGCCCTATTCAACAACCTGTGTCCAACAACAAAAACACGCTGGCCTAATAATAATGATCACAGAAAACCAGGCTTGGCAACTGCCAATAAATCCCGAGGATCAGCGCCAAACCGCTGATCTGGAAACATTAAAAGCTGACACTTCGATGTAGGAGCTGCCGAAGGCTGCGATCTTTTGATCTTGATCTTTTATGGGCCAACCAAGACCAAAAGATCGCAGCCTTCGGCAGCTCCTACGTGAAATATCGCTTCCGCCTGATGGCACATCGATTTCAGTTCGCGTTACCGACGAGGAAAACAACAATGTCCCAAACCACCGACCGTCTCTGGGGTGCCCGTTTCAAAAGCGGCCCTTCCGAAGCCTTGGCGGCCCTGTCCCGTTGTCCTGAACGTTACTTCCGGCTCACTCCGTACGACCTCGCCGGGTCCAAGGCCCATGCCCGGGAATTGCAGCGCGCCGGACTGCTGAGCGAGCAGGAAACCCTGACGATGCTCGACGCGCTGGAGCGTATCGGCGCGGATTACCGCGCTGGCAGCATAGCCCCGACCCTGGATGACGAAGACGTCCATACCTTCATCGAGCGGCTGCTGACCGAGCGCCTGGGTGCCCTGGGTGGCAAGCTGCGGGCCGGTCGTTCGCGCAACGACCAGACCGCCAACGACCTGCGGCTGTTCCTGCGTGACCATGTGCGCACCCTGGCCGTAGAGGTGCTGGGCCTGCAGCAGGCGTTGGTGGACCAGGCCGAGCAGCACGTCGAGAGCATCTGCCCCGGATTCACCCACCTGCAGCAGGCGCAACCGATCGTGTTTGCCCATCACTTGCTGGCACACGCCCAATCGATGCTGCGCGACGTGCAGCGCCTGGTCGACTGGGACGCGCGCACGTCGCTGTCGCCGCTGGGTGCGGCGGCGATGGCGGGCTCGGCAATCGCTCGCTTACCTCAGCAGTCGGCAAAGGAAATGGGTTACAGCGGTGTCTGCGAGAACTCCATCGACGCCGTGGCCAGCCGGGATCACGTCGCCGAGTTCCTGTTCATCGCCAGCATGCTCGGCATCAACATCTCGCGCCTCGCCGAGGAGTTCTGCCTGTGGTCGTCACGGCAGTTTCGCTGGGTTGAACTGGACGATGCCTACGCCACCGGCAGTTCGATCATGCCGCAGAAAAAGAACCCGGACATCGCCGAACTGGCGCGGGGCAAGGCGGGTCGGCTGATCGGCAACCTGACCGGGCTGTTGTCCACCCTCAAATCGTTGCCGCTGTCCTACAACCGCGACTTGAGCGAAGACAAGCACGGCGTGCTCGACAGCGTCGACACCCTGCTGCTGGTGCTGCCAGCCATGGCCGGGATGGTTGCGACGATGAAGGTCAACGTCGAGGAACTGCGGCGCCAGGCACCGCTGGGCTTTACCCTCGCCACCGAAGTCGCCGACTGGCTGGCGGTGCGCGGCGTGCCGTTCAAGGAAGCCCATGAAATCACTGGGGCACTGGTCCAGGCGTGCGAGAAACACAGCATCGAATTGTGGGACGCCTCCGCGGCGCTGCTGGCGGAAATCGACCCGCGGCTCACCCCGGAAGTCCGCGAAAGCCTGACCCTCGAGGCCGCCATCGCTGCGCGCAGCGGCTGGGGAGGCACCGCGCCGCAACAGGTGCGTGAACAGATCGGTCGCCTGAAAACCGCCCTCGCCGCCCAGCAGCGGTGGACCGAGGACTATCAAGGATTTCGTCTTTGAACCAACGCCACTAAACCTGTGGGAGCGAGCTTGCTCGCGATTACGGTTTCACTTTCAACATCAACCTGGCTGATCCACCGCTATCGCGAGCAAGCTCGCTCCCACAGTGATGGCGGCGAAACCAAGTACGGAGAACCAACATGAGCCAGACACAGGCAGAACGACTCCAGGCGGAGCGCAAGCTGGCGGAAAACCAGTTCGACATCACCCAGTACGACCATGTGCCCCGGCGCTACTACGGGCGGATCTTCTTCGCCACGGTGATTGTCATCGCGCTCATCGGCTTGGTGCGCGCCTTCGCCGAAGGCAAGATCGAGTGGTCCTACATCGGCCAGTTCCTGACCTCCCAGGCGATCATGTGGGGCTTGCTCAACACCATCGTCATGGCGGTGCTGGCGATGGCGCTGGGCATCGTGTTCGGCGTGATCACCGCGATCATGCGCATGTCGGCCAACCCGATCCTGCGCTACGTGGCGTTGACCTATACCTGGCTGTTTCGCGGCACCCCACTGATCCTGCAACTGCTGTTGTGGTTCAACCTGGCGCTGATCTTCCCCACCATCGGCATCCCCGGCCTGTTCGAGATGGACACCGTGAGCCTGATGACGCCGTTCGTAGCTGCGCTGTTTGGCTTGAGCATCAACCAGGGCGCCTACACCGCCGAAGTGGTGCGCGCCGGCCTGCTCTCGGTCGACACCGGTCAGTATGAGGCCGCCAAGTCGATTGGCATGCCGCGCCTGCAAGCGCTGCGCCGGATCATCCTGCCCCAGGCCATGCGCATCATCATCCCGCCGGTGGGCAACGAGTTCATCAGCATGGTCAAGATGACCTCGCTGGCGAGCGTCATCCAGTACTCGGAACTGCTCTACAACGCCCAGAACATCTACTACGCCAACGCCCGCGTGATGGAGCTGCTGATCGTCGCCGGGATCTGGTACCTGGCCACCGTCACCGTCCTGTCCTTTGGCCAAAGCCGCCTGGAGCGTCGTTTCGCCCGCGGCGCCGGCAAGCGTTCTTGAGGAGCCCCCCATGAGAAGCATCGTCAAGGCCGTGGGCCTGAACAAATATTACGACCAGTTCCACGCGCTGAAGGACATCGACATCGAAGTCGAGCAAGGCGAAGTGTTGTGCATCATCGGCCCTTCCGGTTCGGGCAAGAGCACCTTGCTGCGCTGCGTCAACCAACTGGAAAAAATCGACAAGGGCGGCTTGTGGGTCGACGGTGAACTGGTGGGTTACCGGATCGTCGGCAACAAGCTGCACGAACTCAACGAAACGCAAGTGGCCCGCCAGCGCCTGTCCACCGGCATGGTGTTCCAGCGTTTCAACCTGTTCCCGCACATGACCGTGCTACAGAACATCATCGAAGGGCCGTGCCAGGTGCTCAAGCGCTCCCCGAAAGAGGCGAATGAAGAAGCCCTGGAATTGCTCGCCCGCGTCGGCCTGGCCGACAAGCGCAACAGCTACCCGATCGAACTGTCGGGCGGCCAGCAGCAACGCGTTGCCATTGCCCGCGCGCTGGCCATGCGGCCCAAGCTGATGCTGTTCGATGAACCCACTTCGGCACTCGACCCGGAACTGGTCGGTGAGGTGCTGTCGGTGATGCGCGATCTCGCGCAGACCGGCATGACCATGATCGTCGTCACCCATGAACTGGGCTTCGCCCGCGAGGTTTCCAATCGCATGGTGTTCATGGACGAAGGGCAGATCGTGGAGGCTGGAAGCCCCGAAGAAATACTAATAAGTCCGCAAAACCCTCGCACCCAGAGCTTCATTTCTGCCGTTCGAACCTAAGCGCCGGTTGGCGCTCACAACACTCATAAGAGAACGACCATGAAGAACTTCATCATTCCCGCAGTACTCGCAAGCGTCATGGCCCCAGGCTTCGCCTTCGCGGCCGAATTGCCGGCCAGCATCAAGGCCAAGGGCGAGATCGTCGTAGCGATCATGCCGAACTACCCGCCGATGGATTTCAAGGATCCGGCCACCAACACCCTCACCGGCTTTGACTACGACCTGGGCAATGCCCTGGCGGAGCGCCTGGGCGTGAAGATCAAATGGCAGGAAACCGGCTTCGAACAGATGATCAACGCCCTGACCACCGACCGCGTGGACATGGTGCTGTCGGGCATGACCGACACCGCCGAGCGTCAGGCCAGCGTGACCTTCATCGACTACTTCACCAGCGGCCCGCAGTTCTACACCTTGCAGAAAAACAAGGACACCAACGAGATCGTCGACCTGTGCGGCAAGAAAGTCGGCACCAGCCGCCGCACCAACTTCCCGGCGGAAATCGCCGCGTGGAGCAAGGCCAACTGTGAAGCCGCCGGCAAACCCGCAATCAATGTGATCGGCACCGAAGGCTCGGCCGATGCCCGTGCGCAACTGCGCCAGAGCCGCATCGACGCGGCCATGCAAGGCAGCGAAACCCTGCCGTACCTGAAGACCCAGGAAAAGGACATGTACAAGACCGTGGGCCTGCCAATCTCCGAGCAGTACAGCGGCATGGGCGTGAGCAAGAAAAAACCTGAGCTCAGCGAGGCGGTGAAGGTTGCGCTGCAAAGCATGATCGATGATGGCAGCTACCAGGCGATCCTCAAGAAGTGGGACTTGGAGTTGGGTGCGATCAAGACGGTGACGATCAACGCTGGGAAGTGATCACACAGGCAACATCAATCCAGTGTGGGAGCGAGCTTGCTCGCGATAGCGGTGTGTCATTCACCAAACATGTTGAATGTATGGGCCTCATCGCGAGCAAGCTCGCTCCCACAGGGGGCTGATGTTTTTCGATGAACAATGGAGCACCACCGATGTCCTCCCTACCCACCTGGCCCGACCAGCACAAATCCTGCCTGGCCCTGGCCTTCGACCTCGACGGCCCGACCGGCGATGCCATGCTCAATGGCTCGATCTGGCGCAAGCCCGAGTACTTCGGCTTCGGTGGCTACGGCCCTTACCGGGCGCTGCCACGCTTGCTCGATCTGCTGGATGAGTTCCGTATCCCGACGACCTTCTTCGTCCCGGCCTGGGTCGTGGAGAACTGGCCGAAACAGTGCCAGGCGATCGTCGAGCGCGGCCATGAGGTGGCTTATCACGGCTACAAGCACGAGTCGTTCTACGCCCTGACGCTGGAACAGCAAAAGGACGTGATGAAAATCTCCCGGGAGGTGTTCTGGCAGCACTTGAATATCCGCGCCGAAGGCTTTCGTACGCCGTCCGGCGATTGGCGCGCCGAAACCCCGGCCATGCTGGTAGAGGCCGGTGTGACCTACTCCAGCAGCATGCGCGGCGATGACCGGCCGTACCTGGTGAACGTGCCGGGGTTCGATACGCCGTTGGTGGAGATTCCTGGTCGCTGGGAAATGGACGATTACGCTTCCCTCGCCTACACCCGCGCGCCGAACTTCCCTTCCGGGCTGGATCGCACGGCCAGTTACGCGCTGACCCTGGATAACTGGTGTCGCGAATACGACGGCGCCATGGATGAAGGGTTATGCCTGACCACCCTCTTCCACCCCAAGATTACCGGCAAGCCGGGTCGCATCCTGCTGCTGGAAAAACTCTTCGAACACATGCGCACCCGCGATAACGTGTGGTTCGCCACCTGCCGAGACGTCGCCCAGTGGTGGCTCAAGGAGCATCATCATGGCTGACTCGATCTGGCCGAACGGCCATCGCTGCGCCGTGGTACTGACCGTGGATTACAACGACATCCACGGCATTCTCACGCAGGCCCCGGAAGTCGCCGGACGTGACAAGACCCTGTCGGTGTGGCGCTACGGCACCCAACGCGGCGTCGAGCGGTTGCTCGACCTGTTCCAGGAACTCGGCGTCCCCAGCAGTTGGTTCGTTCCCGGTATCGTTGCCGAGGAAAATCCCGGGCACCTCCAGGCGATCCTGGCCGACGGCCATGAAATCGCCTGCGCCGGTTATCGCCATCAGGACTACGACACACTGGACCTGGCGGCGCAAAGCGACGACATCGCCAAGGGCTGCGAAATCCTGGCCAGGCTGACCGGCCAGCGCCCGGTCGGCTTTCGGATCCCGGCGGGCAATGGCGCGCCGGGGTTCATCGAGGTCTTGAAGGGCCAGGGCATTCGCTGGTCCTCGTCGTGGCGCGGCGATGACTTGCCGTTCGCCCACCCGACTGCACCCGGCGTGATTGAAGTGCCATTGCATTATGAACTGGAGGACGAGCCCTACTTCGCCTTCAACCTGAGCCCGGCGGTGCCACCCGCTCAGTCGCGGATCGCCTCCTACAGCCACACCTTGGGCAACCTGCAGATGGACTTCGCCGGGTTTCACCGGTTTGGCCTTTGCTATGTGCTTCGCTTGCACCCGGAAATCATTGCCACGCCAGGACGAATAGGCGTGCTGCGTGAATTGATCAAGGGCATCCAACAACACGACGACGTGTGGATCGCCACCGGCGCCGAGGTCGCGCAGTGGTGGGCCGCAACCGCAGGGCCGGTGGCTGAGGACCATCCGGCGTCGGTCTATGAGCGACATTATCGGGACTATGTTCCATGGGGCTCTATTCCATGAGCGAACGCTTGCAACGCCTGGCGCAATGGTGTGTTGACCTGCGATTCGAAGATCTACCACCTGCATTGGTGGCACAAGCCAAGCGGCACATCCTCGATACGTTCGGCGCCGCGCTGGCCGGCGCCGACAGCGGTGTCGCCGAGCAGGCGCGCACGGTCTTCGCGGGGGAGGCAGGAAACGTGCCGGCCTGGGGCACTGGCGCGAAGGTTTGCGCGTCTCAGGCGGCGATGCTCAACGGCGTGGCCGCCCATGCCCTGGAGCTGGATGATACCGGTGGTTGCGATCACTCCGGCGCCGTCGTCCTGCCAGCAGTGATGGCGGCAATGACGTTGATTCCACAGCCAATAACCGGTCGCGAGTTCATCAACGCGGTCGTGATCGGCTACGAAGTGGGCCGTCGGGTGCTCGAAGCGTGCGGGGGTTATTCCGCCCACAACGGCGCCGGCTGGCATTCCACCGCGACCTGCGGCGTGTTCGGGGCAGCCGCCGCCTGCGCACGTGTCCTCGGCCTGGATGCGCGCCAGACCCTCGCGGCCCTGGGCATTGCCGGCAGTTTCAGCGGCGGCTTGTGGGCGTTCATCCACGACGGCTCGCAAAGCAAGAAACTGCACAGCGGACGTGCCGCGGAAGGTGGCCTGCTGGCGGCGCGATTTGCCCGGCAAGGCATCACCGGCCCGACACAATTGTTCGACGACGTCTGGGGTGGTTTCCTGAAAACCCTGGCTCCGGCAACGTCAACGCCCGAAGCGCTGGATGCAGGTCTCGGCGTGGCCTGGAAGCTCACCCGCTGTTCGATCAAGCCCTACGCGTCGTGCCGAGGCACGCATTCGGCCATCGATGCGCTGGGCCTGCTGCTGGGTCAATTGAACGTACGAATCGATGAGGTTGAGGACGTACAGGTTTCGCTGAGCGGATTTCTGCACGACATGTGTGGCGGCCGAGAGGTCACTACCCTTGCCGGCGCGCAAATGAGCCTGCCGTATGCCCTGGCCGCGCGACTGGTACAAGGGCATTGCCGATTGCAGGCCTACGACGACCTGCAACGCAACGATCCACGCATGGGCCAATGGATGTCGCGCATCCACCTTGAAGTTGACCCGCGACTGTCCGAGGATGGCGAGCCGCTGGTCACGCTGCGGACCGTGGACGGTCGGCAGGCGAGCCTGTGCGTAGACGTGCCATTGGGTGCGCCAGGCAACCCATTGGATGATGTGGCCCTGGAGGAGAAGTTTGTCGACTTGGCGACGCGTGTGATGCCACCCGAACAGGCGGCTGGACTGATGGAACAACTGCGCTGCATTGAACAGCTGCAATCCGTGCGCACACTGGAACGGTGACTGGCTTGATCATACTGGCTCCGGTTCGCGGATCATCGCGGCGCACGCCAACATTTGAATAAGGACATTTGCATCACCGTGGCCACTTACTCGCTCGTTATTCGACGCTTGATGATCGTGTCACTGACCATCGTCGTCAGCCGCGCCATTACCAGCCCTTTGCTCACGCTGTTCTTGAGCAACAAGTTGGGCCTGGACCAACAGGACGTCGGCTTGCTGCTCGGCATCGCGGTGTTCACCGCCACCCTGTTGGCCCTGTACGGCGGCTACATCATCGACCGCCTGGAGAAGCGCCGGTTGCTGATCCTGGCGATGCTCTCCAGCGCCATCGGCTTCGTGCTGCTGACCTTCGCCGAAAACCTCTACCTGACCACCCTGACCGTCGTCATTACCGAGACGGCGTCCGCGCTGTTCCTGATCGGCTCCAAAGCGATCCTCAGCGAAAACCTGCCCATCGGCCAGCGCGCCAAGGCGTTTTCCCTGCGCTACACCCTGACCAACATTGGCTACGCCACCGGTCCCATGCTCGGCGTGGTGATTGCCGGCGTCTATCCGATTGCGCCGTTCCTGATCGCCGGCGGCATCGCGTTTTCCAGCATCTTCCTGATGACCGGCATCCCCAGCGACGCAGCGTCAAGACCGGCCCTGGCGCCACCGCCCAGTTTTCTCAAGACATTGAAGACCCTGAAAAACGACCGCACCCTGATCATGTTCACCTGCGGTTGCCTGCTCAGCACCGTGGTACACGGCCGCTTCACGCTCTATCTGTCGCAGTACCTGCTGGTGACCCATGACGCCAAACGCGCGCTGCAAATCATGGCCGCCCTGCTCGCCTGCAACGCCATCACGGTCATCCTGCTGCAATACCAGATCGGCCGGTTCCTCGACCGCGAAAAGCTGCGCTATTGGATCGCCGCCGGCACCAGCCTGTTCATCCTGGGCCTGGTCGGCTTCAGCCTGGCGGATGACATGGTGAGCTGGTGCGTGGCCATGTTCATCTTTACCCTCGGTGAAATGATCATCTACCCGGCCGAGTTCCTGTTCGTCGACACCCTGGCCCCGGAAGAACTGCGCGGCAGCTACTACGGTGCGCAAAACCTCGCCGCCCTCGGTGGCGCCTTGAGCCCGGTGATCTGCGGCTATCTGCTGCTGCACACCCCGGCCCCGACCATGTTCTATGCCCTGAGCGCATTGACCGCCATGGGTGGGCTGCTGTGTTACCTGAGCGGCCGCCGGGTGGCTATTGTGCAGACGTGATGCGCTGGTCAGGTAAACGGGGCTAGCGCCCTCGCCTACTCCACCGCTTCAACCACGCCCTGATCCTCGCCCAGGAACCCGCCACTCTGATGAAGCCAAAGCCGCGCATACGTCCCCTTCTTGCCGAGCAATTCGGCGTGGGTGCCTTGCTCGATGATGCGCCCTTCATCCATGACGATGAGCCTGTCCATGGCCGCGATCGTCGACAACCGATGGGCAATGGCGATCACGGTCTTGCCCTGCATCATTTCATCGAGGCTTTCCTGGATCGCCACTTCGACTTCTGAATCCAGGGCGCTGGTGGCCTCGTCCAGCAACAGGATCGGGGCATTCTTGAGCATCACCCGGGCGATGGCGATGCGTTGACGCTGGCCGCCGGAAAGCTTGATGCCGCGTTCACCGACGAGGGTGTCGTAGCCGCAGTGGCCTTGCTTGTCGCTCAGTTGACGGATGAATCCATCGGCTTGGGCGCTGGCGGCGGCGCTGCGGATTTGTTCGTCCGTCGCGTCAGGTCGGCCATAGGCGATGTTGTCGCGGATGGATCGGTGCAACAGCGAAGTATCCTGGGTGACCATGCCGATGGCGCTGCGCAGGCTGTCCTGGGTGACGTGCGCAATATTCTGCCCGTCGATCCGGATCTCGCCGCTGTCCACGTCGTAGAAGCGCAGCAGCAGGTTGATCAGCGTTGATTTACCGGCACCGGAGCGGCCCACCAGGCCGATTTTTTCGCCCGGGCGAATGCTCAGGCTCAGTCCGTCGAGGACTTGGCGTTCGCCGTTGTAGTTGAAGCTCACGTTGTCGAAGGTCACCGCGCCACCGGTGGTGACCAGCACGCCGGCGTCCGGTGCATCCTGCACCTTGGGCCCGCGCGTCAAGGTCGCCATGCCATCCTGCACGGTGCCGATGTTCTCGAACAACGAGGTCATTTGCCACATGATCCAGTGCGACATGCCATTGATGCGCAACGCCATGGCCGTAATCGCCGCGACGGCGCCAGTGCCCACTTCGCCTTGGTGCCACAGCCACAGGGCATAACCGCCTGAGCCCATGATCAACGCCACCACCAGTGCCTGGTTGACGATCTCGAATTGGCTGACCAGACGCATCTGGCGAAAACCGGTCTGCTTGAAATCTTCCATGGCGGCGCGGGCGAAATGGGCTTCGCGCCTGGAGTGGGAGAACAGCTTCACCGTGGTGATGTTGGTGTAGGCGTCGGAGATACGCCCGGTCATGGATGATCGCGCATTGGCCTGCTCCTGCCCGACTTTCTCCAGGCGCGGCACGAAGTAGCGCATGGCAACGCCGAACAGGACCACCCAGGCAATGAAAGGCAGCATCAACTTCAGGTCAAAGCCGCCAGCCAACGCGATGATTGCGATGAAGTAAACGCCGATCCCGGGAATGATCTCGATGAGGGTGAACAGCACCTCGCGCACCGACAGCGCCGTCTGCATCACCTTGGTGGTCACCCGGCCGGAGAACTCGTCGGAGAAGAACGAAAGGCTTTGTCGCAGCATCAGCCGATGAAAATCCCAGCGCAGCCGCAACGGCAGGTTGATCGCCAGCACCTGGTGCTGGACCATCGTGCGCAACGCGACCAGGCCAATGCTGGTGACCAGCATGGTGCCGATCCCCCACAACACCCGGCTTTCCTGCCCGGCCGCATCGCCACCTGACTGCCAGGTGGAGAGCAGGTCCACGACTTGCCCAAGGAAAGAAAACAGCCAGGCTTCGTAGATCGACACACCGGCGCTGAGCAGTGCGAACGCAAGGACGTAACCGCGAGCGCCCCGCGTGCAGGCCCACAGGAACCGGGCCAGACCGTCGGGTGGCGGTGGGACTTCGTCGGGCGGGAAAGGGTCGAGCCGTTGTTCGAAAGCGTGAAGCATGGTGATCTCCCAAAACGATCTGACAGGGAGATTCTGGCATTTAACGATGGGTTTGAGGACATTCGAGGGGCCATCACCTTATGTGCCTAGGTCATCCGTCCTATAGGCAGTTTCCAGGAATGACTGCTATAACCAATTCCAGATGCCATCTGCACGTAAAAGGAGTTTTGCGTGCGCGCCATGAATGATTTCGAGACTGATAGGGAGATCGCCTCAGTGGTGGATGTTCTTCGATTTGATCAAAACGCCACGTTCCTGCACGCCGCCTACCTGATTACCGAGCCGTCGCGACCGGGCAACGGGCCCTTTGCGGTGATCCGCGCAGCTTGGAAGCCGTGATGGCAATCACCCAGAACAATCGCCTGGTCCAGGTCGACAGTCCCCTCGGCGCGGACACCCTGTTGTTGCAAGGCATGGATGGCAGCGAGGAGCTGGGGCGTTTGTTCCACTACGAATTGGATCTCACCTCGGAAGACCGGGCGATCAAGTTCGATCAAATACTCGGCAAGCCGATGGGCCTGACCCTCGAGCTTTACGACGGCGGCAAACGCTACTTCCACGGCATCGTCAGCCATTGCCGGCAGTTGACGGGCCACGGCCAATTCGCCGGTTACCGCGTCAGCCTGCGCCCCTGGTTCTGGCTGCTCACGCGCACCTCCGATTGCCGGATTTTCCAGAGCAAGACCGTGCCGGACATCATCAAGCAGGTGTTCCGCGACCTCGGTTTCTCGGACTTCGAAGACAGCCTGAGCGGCAGCTACCGCGAGTGGGAATATTGCGTGCAGTACCGCGAGACCAGCTTCGATTTCGTCAGCCGGCTGATGGAGCAGGAAGGCATCTATTACTACTTCCGCCATGAGAAGGCCCGTCATGTGCTGGTCCTGGCCGACGCCTACGGCGCGCATTCCACGGCGGCGGACTATGCCTCGGTGCCCTTCTACCCGCCCGATCGGCAGATGCGCGAGCGCGATCATTTCTATGATTGGCAGATGGCCCGGGAAGTGCAACCGGGTTCGCTGGCGCTGAACGACTACGACTTTTTGCGTCCCCGCGCCAGCCTCGAGGTGCGTTCCAGTGTGCCGCGCAATCACAGCAACGGCGAATACCCGCTCTATGACTATCCCGGTGAATACGTCCAAAGCAACGACGGCGACCACTACGCGCGTACCCGTATCGAAGCCATTCACAGCCAGTTCGAGCGCGTGCAGTTGCGCGGTCGCGCCCGCGGGCTGGGCTGCGGCCATTTGTTCACGCTGACCGGCTACGACCGCGCGGACCAGAACCGCGAATACCTGGTGGTCATCGCCCGCTATCAGATCCGCCAGGAAGCCTATGAAAGCGGCCAACCGGACCAGGCCGAACAGTTCGTCAGCGAGCTGGACTGCATGGACGCCAGCCAGGCCTTCCGTCCCCTGCCCCTCACACCCATGCCCATCGTTCGCGGCCCCCAGACTGCCGTGGTGGTCGGACCCGGTGGGGAGGAAATCTGGACCGACCAATACGGCCGGGTCAAAGTGCATTTCCATTGGGATCGCCATGACCAGTCCAACGAAAACAGCTCCTGCTGGATTCGCGTGTCCCAGGCCTGGGCGGGCAAGAACTGGGGATCGGTGCAGATTCCGAGGATCGGCCAGGAAGTCATCGTCAGCTTCCTCGAAGGGGATCCGGACCGGCCGATCATCACCGGCCGGGTCTACAACGCCGAACAGACGGTGCCCTACAAGTTGCCGGCCAATGCCACCCAGAGCGGGGTGAAAAGCCGATCGAGCAAGGACGGCACCCAGGCCAACTTCAATGAAATCCGCATGGAAGACAAGAAAGGTGCGGAGCAATTGTTCATCCATGCCGAGAAGAACCAGGACATCGAGGTCGAGAACGACGAGACCCATTGGGTCGGTCACGATCGCAGCAAGACCATCGACAACGACGAGACCGTGCGCGTCAAACACGACCGCACGGAAAGGGTCGACAACAATGAGACGATTTCCATCGGCGTCGATCGTACCGAGGATGTCGGCAACAACGAAAAGATCACCATTGGCGCCAATCGCACCGAGCGCGTGGGCAGCAACGAGACCATCACCATCGGTGCGGACCGCACGGAAAAGGTCGGCGCCAACGAGAAAATCAGCATCGCCAGCAATCGCACCGAGGACGTCGGTGGCAACGAGACCATCGGCATCGCCGGCAACCGCAACGAGACGGTCCAGGGTAACGAAGGTATCGAGATCAGCGGCAACCAGAGTACCCAGGTCGGCCAGAACGAATCCCGCAACGTCGCCCAGAACCGCAACACGGGCATCAAGCAGAATGACAGCCTGGACGTGGGCAAGCATTTCACGCTCAACGCCGGCGACTCGATCAGCCTGACCACGGGCGCGGCCAGCATCACTATGAAGAAAGACGGCAGCATTGTGATCAAAGGCAAGAACATCACCATTGACGGCTCCGGTGCCATCAACATCAAGGCGAACAAGAACGTGGTCGTCAAAGGCCAGAAGATCCTGCAGAACTAGCCACGGAGTGGGCGTCATGACCGTTGAACATGATCTTGTGCATTCCTCCACCGCCACTTCGGCGCGCGTCGACGGCGTCGTGATTGGTGTTTTGCTGGATGTGCCCGCGTTGCAGGCCCCGGTGGTCGCCTTCCCTGGCTGCCCCGCCGATGCGGGCCTTGCCGCGCGCACTACCACGCCCCTGACGCGGGAGGACATTGGTGTCCAGGTCGCCTTGATGTTCGAGGCCGGCGACCTTGCGCGGCCGCTGGTGATCGGTCGCATCCAGCGCTTGCCGGATACCGCGGTGCCCGCCGTGGCCCACCTGGACGGCGAGCGCCTGGAGTTCTGCGCGGAGCGGGAAATCGTCCTGCGCTGTGGCAAGGCCAGCATCACCCTGACCCGTGCGGGCAAGGTGATCATCCGCGGCACCTACCTCTCCAGTCGCTCCAGCGGGGTCAACCGCATCAAGGGCGGTTCGGTGCAGATCAACTAGACAGGTCGTCGCTCGATGGAACTGCTCAACGCCAGCCAATTGCAAGTCGCCTATACCCTGGGCATGGCACCTGACGGTCGCGAATCCTTGGTCATTGTGGCCAAGGGCACATTCGATCTGCCGCTGGATGGCCGCGCCGCGACCCTCGCCGACATCCAGCAACCCTTGCTGATGGCCGATACCTTCCTCGGCGAGCCGGGCCTCAGCGCCCCACGCCAGGAAATGGACTTCGCCCCGTTCAAGCCATTCTGCGATGTGCTGGTGTATGGCAAAGCCCATGCGCCAGGTGGGCGGCCCGTGACCCAGTTGACGGCAGGCCTTCGTGTCGGCCGGGTCAGCAAAGCCTTTTCGGTGCTGGGTCCACGGCAATGGCAGCCGGGATTGATGGGCCTGTCGCCCGGTTCACCCCAGGCTTTTACGGAGCAGGACATCACCTACGCCCACGCCTTCGGTGGCTCCCGCTCCATCGCTAACATGCCCGAAATACGTGATTGCCATCCGCAGAACCCGAGCGGTTGCGGCTGGTACCCAGGCGGCACCGACGACATTGACATCGTTGGCAGGCCGATGCCCAACACCGAGGAGCTGGGCAAGCCCATCGACTCGCCGTCCGGCGACTTCCACCCGATGGCCCTCGGTCCCATTGGCCGTAGTTGGCCACAACGCGCCCGTTTTGCCGGCACCTATGACGATGCATGGTTGGCCGACAGCTTTCCGTTCTTGCCAACGGATTTCGATAACCGTTATTTCCAGGCCGCGCCTGTCGATCAGCAAACCGAATACTTGCGCGGCGGCGAAGAAGTGCTGTTGCTGAACCTCACCCCCCAGGAAAGAGCGGGCTTTCGTGTGCCCGAAATGGACGTGCCGGTGACCTTTTTCAAGAACAAAGGTGGCCACGAAACAGTCTCGGCGGTGATCGACACCTTGTTGATCGACACGGAGACTCGCCAGGTGCTGTTGACGTGGCGCATCGCCCGTCCGCTGCGACGCAACATCTTTGAAATTGCCCAGGTCCTGGTGGGTACGATGCCCACGGCCTGGTGGCGAGCTCGCGAACTCGGCAAGGATTACTACCCGTCGCTCGATGCCCTGATAAAAGCCAAGCGGACTTCCGAGGACGCCCACTGATGGCCGCCCTGTCCATCATCGGCTCGGGGATGGTCAGCGCCGTCGGCCTCAGCGCAGCGGCGAGCTGCGCGGCAATCCGCTGCGCCATCGACCACTTCCAGGAAACCCGCTTCATCGATCGCGCCGGCGAATGGATCATGGGGGCCAGCGTGCCGTTGGAACAGCCCTGGCGCGGCCGCACGAAGCTGATCAAGATGGCCGCGCGCGCCATCGCCGAGGCGTTACAAAGCCTTCCTGGGATTGCCCCGGAGAAGATTCCGCTGCTGCTGGGCGTGGCTGAAGCCGAGCGTCCCGGGCGCCTGAACGGCCTCGACATGGCGCTCTTGCGTGACATCGAGGTTGAATTGGGCCTGCGCTTTCATCCCGACTCCATCATCATTCCGAGGGGCCGGGTCAGTGCGGCCGTGGCCCTGCTCAATGCGCGAACGTTGATCCACCAGGGCGGCCATCGCCACGTGCTGGTCGCTGGCGTCGATTCGTTGCTTTGCGGCCCTACCCTGGCCGCCTTCGAGCAACGCGAACGCTTGCTGACCAGCAAGAACTCCAACGGTTTCATTCCCGGCGAAGGTGCCGCAGCGGTGGTGCTGGCCGCTCCCATCGCCGAAGAAACCCCGCAACTGACCTGCATCGGATTGGGTTTCGGTGTGGAACCGGCCACGGTGGAATCCGAAGATCTCCCGCTGCGCGCCGAAGGCCTGACCCAAGCTGTGCGCGCCGCCCTGGGCGAAGCCGGTTGCGGGTTGGAACAAATGGATTACCGCCTGACGGATATTTCCGGCGAACAGTATTACTTCAAGGAGGCGTCGCTGGCCCTGAGCCGCAGCCTGCGGGTGCGCAAGGAATTCTTCCACCTCTGGCACCCGGCCGACTGCATCGGCGAAGTCGGCGCCGCCATCGGCCCGGCGATGCTTGCCGTGGCGCTGGCCGCCAGTCGCAAGGGTTATGGCGAAGGGCCGAACATCTTCTGCCACCTGGGCAACGACGCCGGCGAACGCGCCGCCGCGCTGCTCAGCTACCGGATCGTGAGGGCTGCCTGATGGCCAACGACGTGTTTGCCAACAACATGGAGGTTTCCTGCAAGGCGGCGGACGGCAAATCCATCGCCTGTTTTCCAGACGTCTGCTTCACCCCGCCCCAGGCGCCGCCCACCCCGCTGGGCGTGCCCATTCCCTACCCCAACACGGGCATGGCGAAGGACACGACCAAAGGCACCCGAACGGTAAAGATCACCGGCAAGGAAGTGATGCTCAAGGACAAGAGCTACTTCAAGACCAGCTATGGCGACGAGGCGGGGAACGCGCCCAAAAAAGGCATCGTCACCAGCAGGAACAAGGGCAAGGTGTATTTCACCTCTTGGTCGATGGATGTGAAATACGAGGGCAAGAACGTCGTCCGACACCTGGACCTGACCACCCATAACCATGCATCCCAACCCGGCAATACGGTGCCTTGGCCTTATTCGGACCGAATGGACATCGCCAAGGACCTGGCGCAATGCGAGGGCGAGAGGAAACAGGTGAATAGCGCGTGCGACACCCGTAAGAAAGTGGTCTGCCCGGATACCACAACGCTCAAAGACGCTCTTAAGACGCGTAACGCCGCGAAGAAAAAAGCGGGCGACGGATTTTCAGATGATCCTGCGTATCTGGCTGCACATACTGGCGTGCTGAAGGAGTATTCCTCATTGGCCAGGACCATCAACGATGACACTTGCCAAAGGGCCTTGCGCTGCTTTCTCGCCCCGTACAAGCCCAACAGGTGTTGCCCGGGACAAACCGGAGATCACCTTATCGATTCGGCCTCCTTCACTGACGGCCCGGCCTTTGCGGGCCAGCCCAGGAACCAGCATCCGACAAAAGCCGGCTGGAGCGAATACGAGACCGACAAGGCCCCGGTCATGTGCGTGGAGGGCCCGAACCAGACCACCGCCACCCATGGCCAGATGCATACCCGGCGTGGGGTGGTAGCCCTGAGATCGGCCGACGCGAAAGGCGAATGGCCAAGGTCCAAGGCCACGGAGACAGGGGCCTTGGCAGCGAGGAAAACCTTTCCGGACTCCAACTGCTCCCAGGAATGCCTCGAAGCTCAGTTGAACAAGTACCACGACCAGGCGAAAAGCCCGGGCAAGGAGAAACCAATCAATGCCAGGGCTTCCATGACCAGTAACCAGCATGAACGTGACAAGGCTATCAATGAGATGTGCCCTGAAAGTCCGAACCCTTAAAATCACTCGTACAAGGATGAGACCCATATGGATCCTCGTGACCCGCGCCTCAGCGGGCTCAGCATAACGACTGGGGTCGTTCGACACTCAGACCTCTTCTATTTAATGGCCACGAACGACCTCTCCATCAGCGAGGGCTACACCGGTTCAATACTGTTCACTCTGTATCGTGGAACCTTGTACGCCGGCACTGTCCCATGGCTTGCCTGCTCCGGAACGGTTTGCCATGTGCCAGCAGAGCGTCACTTGATGCTGGGCGTTGATGGATCGGTCGAAGCCAGTGGCGCAGGCACCAAGACTGAAGAGGCCATCGCGAAGTCTGGATTCGAACCCGCCAAACGCGGCCCCCTGCGCGAAATCCGCGGCATCGCCAAAGGTCGCGCCTACGCCGTAGGCACCTGCCGCCAAGCCTATGTGCGCGACGGCGAAGACCAATGGCGATGCATCGACCAGAGCGCGCAGGTCGGCGATACGCCCATCACCGACACCAGCTTTGAATCCATCGACGGCTTCAGCGAGCAGGACATCTACACCGTCGGCTGGGAAGGCGAAATCTGGAAATATGACGGTGCCGTCTTCACCCAGCAGAACAGTCCGACCAACCTTGCGCTGTATAAGGTGCGCTGCGCGCCGGACGGTTTTGCCTATGCGTGCGGCCAGCTCGGGACCTTGCTGCGCGGCCGCGACGATCAATGGGAAGTGATCGAGCACGACAGCACGCGGGAAGACCTCTGGGGCATGGAATATTTCCAGGGCCAGCTGTATGTGTCTTCCACCCATTTCGTCTACCGACTGGAGGGCGACACGCTCAAACCCGTCGATTTTGGCGATGACGCGCCGGGCACGTGTTACCACCTGAGCGCAGCCGACGGGATCATGTGGTCCATCGGGCCGAAGGACGTCATGGAATTCGACGGTTCGAACTGGAAACGGTGCCTGCAAATTGATTGATCAGGCCAAGTCGCCCTTCCGGATCGAAAGCCCATGAGCACGTTGCCCGTTGTGCTTGACGTGCACGTTGAAGAGGCAGGTTTCCTGGCGGTCCTGCGCGACTACGCACTACGCGCGCCCCACTACGACCTGGATGAACTGGGCATGTTGGACGATCGCATCGAAGCACACCTCGATGGCCTGCGCGTCGCCGGGCCGGCTGGACTTGAAGCCCTCTTGGAGCAGCTTGGCCCGCACGCCGTCGGCGAGATGTTCGCCAGCGTCGTGCTGGCCTTCGAGAGGGCTGATCCGAAAGTGCTGGCGCGGCTCAGTGAGCAGTTGCGAGATGCGGTAGAAACGGAACGCGGTTATCTGATGGCTTTGGGCTGGCTTGACTGGGGGCGCGTATCGCCCTGGATCGACCGCATGCTCGCCGCCCCAGAACCACTGTTTCGCCGCCTGGGCCTGGCGGCGTGTGGCATGCATCGTCACGACCCGGGTCCAGCCCTGCTGGCCGGACTGTCCGATCTCGAGCCAAGCGTACTGGCACGTGCTGCCCGTACCGCCGGGGAGCTGCGCCGGCATGATTTGCTGCCGGTCATTCAACTCCACCGATTGCACCAGCACCCTGCCACGCGCTTTTGGTCCAACTGGGCGGCGGCGCAAATGGGCGATCAGCAAGCCCTTGAGCCGCTGCGGCTGTTCGCCGAGCAACCGGGCGAGTTTCAGTACCGCGCGGTCTGCGTGCTGCTGGCCTGGCAAGCGCGCGAACCGAGCATCGCCTGGATACGCCAGTGGGTACAGGATCCCCGGCAGCGGCGCATCGGCATCCAGGCCCTTGGGCTCTTGGGTGATCCGGTCAGCGTACCGTGGTTGATCCAGCACATGGCCGACGTGCCTCATGCACGGGTCGCTGGCGAAGCCTTCAGCCTGATCACCGGGGCTGACCTGGCCCTGCTCGATCTGGAGCTACACGTCTTGCCGGATCTCGATGCGGGCCCGAACGACAACCCCGAAGACCCGCACGTCCTCATGGACCCCGATGAGAACCTGCCCTGGCCAAACCCCCAGTCTGTCGAGGCGTGGTGGCAGGCCAATGGTGCAGATTTCCAGGTGGGGACTCGCTACATCCTGGGACAGGTGCAGAACGAATGCAGTTTTGTGCAGGCGCTGGTCCGTGGCCAGCAACGTCAACGCATCGCCGCCGCCTGCGGTCTCGCACGGTTTCGGCCGGGCGAAGCGCTGTTCCCCACCAGTGCGCCGGCCTGGCTGCAAAAGCGGCTGTTGAAAATGACGGACAGCCCAGGTAACTGGCATCGTTCGCATCTCGCGAACCCAAGCGCCCCATAAACGCCAAGCCTCGAATCGTGCTCGGAGCGCTTACTTCACCTGCAATCGATGCATCTCTGCGCCCTCTCCCCGCAAACGCTCAAGATACGCTTCGGTATCCAGCAGTTGATAGGGAAAGTAGAGCCCCGCCGGGGTTGCCGGCTGGCCGTCCAACCCGAGCAGGCGCTCAAGGTTCATGGCAACGCTGAGTCCAGTCAGCGGCGCAGTGCCTGCCGGGTGGACGACGGCATGACGAGTGCGCAGCGCGTCGCCTCGAAGATCCTCGCCAGCGAGTTCGATGATGATCTCGGTGGACATCGGATGTCCTTTGCGCCGGCTGGAGCTCACCCCGATGCCAATGTTGAACTGGACATTCGGTGCTCCCGTCGCAGCCGCCAGGCCGACGACATCGATAGAAGAAAAACCCGTGGCTTCGATTGCCGTGCCGTCCAGCGCATGGAAGCGCGCCTTGGCGTCCTCCCCTTCGCGCCAGACAAAAGATCCGTCGCGCCTGGTCAGCGCGGCGGGGAGCATCTTGTTCAGGTGTTCGAAATCGCTGGCAACGGTCGGGCCGCCCGTGTCCTGCTCATCGACCAGCGCACTGATCCGGATATCGTCGATCCGGCCGAACTCACGGGCAATGCTCAATGTCGACACCGTCGTTGCGCCGACCATCCACTCATAACCGAGGACAATCGGCGATGCGCCTGGTGTATGCATGTACATCGCAATCTCCGGGGCGATCTCGAATATGCCGGAGGATATGCTCAGGTGCGGCACCGCGCGCTGCTGCGCAAAGCGTAATCCGGCGAGGGCGTGGTCCATGTAGAAGACCACCACTGCGCTGACCTGGCGATCGCCGAGGCCAAGGTCGTCGGCACGGGCGTCGATCACCACGGCCTGCGCCCCGCCCAGTTGCTCCGCAGTCGCCCGGGCCTTGGCAAGGTCCCGTCCGCCGATCAACAGCGGTACATCTGGATGAGCGGCGCGCAGCGCCTGGGCAGTGTGGTGGCCGATAGCGCCAGAACCGCCCATGAACAGGATAGGATTGAGTGGCATCGTTCTGTCCTCCTTGTTTTCGGGTTAACCTACCTTTGGTAACTTAACACGGCGTCACCGGGCTACCTACCCCTGCATTGATACCGGGCGTCGTCAAGCCGATGCCCAACCCACTTCAATCCCCGACCGGATTCTGTCAGTGTGTTGTGTCTGCCGCTTCGCCTCGTCACAGGATGTTTCCATGCGAAAGGATTACTTGGCTTTTTTTATCTCGCTGTTTCTATCGAGGCTGGCGGACCAGATCCTGTTGTTCATCGTGCCGCTGGTAGTGTTCCAGACCACCAACAGCGCTTCATTGGCCGGGTTGGCGTTCTTCGTTGAATCACTGCCGCGCTTTCTCGCTTTCCCATTGTGCGGTGCCCTGTGCGACAAGTACTCGCCGATCAGGATCCTGCACATCAGCCAGGTCTATCGGGCGCTGCTTTGTCTGTTGGCGATGGCGCTCTACGGCGTTTTTGGCGGCATCGCCTGGGTCGTGGTGCTTTCAGCCGTCTGTGGCGTGCTGACCACCCAAGGCATCATGGCCCGCGAAGTGCTGATGCCGTATGTCTTCCGGCATTACAGCTACACCAAGACCTTGTCTTATTCGCAAATTGCCGACCAGACCGGACTGGTCCTCGGCCCATTGGTGGCGGCATTGTTGTTGGATGTCTGGGCATGGCACTGGGTGGTGCTGTGGGTCGCCGCGTTGTTCCTGCTCGCCGACCTGGGCATGCGGGTATGGCAACGACTCAGCCGGGTAAGCCTGGAAGTGTATGAGCAGCATCAGGACATCTGGCTACAGCCCCTGCGGATCGCCTTCGGGCATATCCGCAACCTGGCGGAACTGAAAAAGATCATTGCGCTGGCGGTGGGCGTCAACCTGATTGTCGGCGTCACCTTGGCCACTTCGGCCGCCATGGTGATCGGCGAGTATGGTGCAGGCAAGGACCACTACGCCGGCTTGCAGGCGGCTGGCGCCGCAACCACCCTCTTTATCCTGTTGCTCCTCGCGCGAGTGACCCTGCCCCTGCGGGTCTTAGGGGGAATTGGCTATTCGATGATCGCCGCAGGCGGGGTGATCAGTGCGCTGAGCCCAAACCTGTCGGGCTATGTCCTGGGGTTCCTGTTGATCGTCGGTTTCGACAAGATGTTCAACGTCTACATGCGCACCATTCGCCAACGGGTCATTCCGCCCCAGGACTTCGGCAAGACCGTCGGGGTGATCACGTTGCTCAACAACCTGTCACAGCCACTGGCCGGTTTGCTCGTGGCGCTGCTGGCGGCGCCTTTGGGGACGCAGCAGGTCATCCTGGTCCTGGCAGGGCTGACCGTCCTTGTGGGAGTGGCCGCCCTGTGGTGGTTTGCGAAAGTGGACCGCTTTACACCTGCTGAGCAAGCAGGTCGAGCGTCCGACGATCTGGCTCCCCCGAATAAAACTGATCGAGCGCCTGTTGATACAGGGGAGATCCCGGCTGGGCGCTGATGAACAGCGTAAGGCAGGAACGAAACTTCAAATCATCAGGTGAGCCGAATATCCGCTCGGCGCTGGTGCCACTGTGTTGCAAGACCGTCTTCACGGTCTCCTCCAGTCGGGGTCCGAGTACATCGTGTTGCAGGTATGCGCGAGCCTCGGCAAGGCCGGAAATCCCGAAGAGGCTGGCCATTTCGGAACGGCCGAGTCCTTGCAGTTGAGGAAAGATGAACCACATCCAGTGACTCCGCTTCCGGCCAGCACGCAGTTCGTCCATGACGCGACTGAACAGCGGACGCTGCGCCTCGACGAAACGCGCCAGGTTGAAAGGGTCTTGCATGGTCGATCCTCCTCCGCCGTTAAGCATGCCAGCAAAGGGCGACCCGGCTGGCCGCCCCCCCAGTCGCCTCAAGCGCTCACTTCCTGCTCCAGCCGCTTGAGCAGCGCCTTGGCCGCCGCTTCCGATGAAGCAGGGTTCTGGCCGGTGATCAGGTGGCCATCCTCGACGACATAACTTCCCCAGTCCGCGCCCTTAGAGTATTCGCCGCCTTTGGCCTTGAGCATGTCCTCCACCAGGAACGGCACCACCTGCGTCAGGCCCACCGCCTCTTCCTCGGAGTTGGTGAATCCGGTGACTTTCTTGCCTTTCACCACGGGCTGGCCATCCGGTGCGTTGACGTTCTTGAACACCCCCGGCGCGTGACAGACGGCGGCGATGGGTTTGTTCGCGGCATAAAAGGCTTCGATAAGCGTCTTGGAGTCGGTGTCCTCGGCCAGGTCCCACAGGGGGCCATGGCCGCCCGGATAGAACACGGCATCGAAGTCATAGGGATCAACCTCACCCAACGGCACCGTGCTTGCCAATGCGGCTTGAGCCTGGGTATCCGTGGCAAAGCGACGCGTTGCGTCTGTCTGGGCAGCTTCCTCGTCGCTCTTGGGGTCCAGCGGTGGCTGCCCGCCCTTTGGAGACGCCAGCGTGACCGTCGCCTTGGCGTCGACAAACACGTAGTACGGAGCGGCGAACTCTTCCAGCCAGAACCCCGTCTTCTTGCCGGTGTCGCCCAACTGATCGTGGGATGTAAGCACCATTAGAATCTTCATGTGAACTTGTCCTCCGAGCGGGAATGGGCGACGTGCGCTCGCCCTGCATTAGTGTCAGAGGCTGCGCGGGTCTATACGTTCAAATGAGCGTAGCGAGGTGAGGAAATAGTTCAGCGAAGGAGGATGACGCTCTTCACGCCCTCGCCGAAATAGCCGCCAAGCGGAGCTCCCTTGAAGCGGCGTAATCTGCCTGTCGTCCGAGTTGCCAACCCAGGTATCCCCATAACAACGCGCAGCACGCCCCCACCATCGCCGCCACGCCTGCACCTTGACCGATCTGATCGAGCAGGCTCTTGGCCCAGCCACTCACGGCATCGCCGGCGCGATAGACCACGGTGTCGATGAAGTTCTTGGCTTTGTATTTGCTCTCGGCGTCCAGCGGCGCAAATAACATTTCCCTGCCGGGCCTGACAAACGCGTACTCGCCGATTCGTCGCACGATCATCAAAAGTGCAAGCAGCGCGAAGCCGGGCGCGAGGGCGAGGCCCAGTAAACCGACGCACATGAGCAACGGCACGACCGCCAGCAAAGCACGCACGCCCAACCTCGGCGCGATACGACCGGTGATGAACAATTGGGACAGCAATGCGCCGGCCTGCACGATGATATCGAGGGTGCTGAAGATACGAACCTGCGATGCGCGGTCCGGGTAGTGCTCGGCGACCAGGCGCGCCTGCTCGAAATAGAGAAACGTGCTGACCGTCGCCAACAACACCACGAAGCCGGCGATTCCCACCAGATAAGCCGATCTGAACACCGCGACCATCCCGCTGAACGGATTGCCGCCCAGTGGTTGTCGCGGGTTTTGCGTGGGTGCTGCACCGGGTCGCCCCGCCCCACCCTGTCCCCGCCAGCTCATCAAGGTCCGTTTCAACACCAGCGTGGCACCGAGCAACACAGCCGCCAGCAGCATCAAGCCTGACGCTCCCACCGCGTCGATCAACAGCGCGCTCAGCGCCGGCCCCAGCAGGCCGCCGACGCTGGCGCCGGCGGCGATGAATGCAAACAGGCGCTTGGCCTGCTCGCTGTCGAATACATCCGCCATCAAGCTCCAGGCCACTGAAACGACGAACAGGTTGTATACCGATATCCAGACGTAAAATACCCGGGCGAGCCAGACACTGTCCGGCAGGAACTGGAAAAACTCGACGAACATCAGCAGATTGATGCCGAAGAAACCATATACCCAATCGATCAGGCGCAGTCGCGGCACTCGGGAACTGAGCCAGGCGAATAACGGAACGGCTGCCAGCATGACCAGGAAAGTCGCGGTGAATAGCCATTGCAGGTTTTCCACGCCCGCCGCAATGCCCATCGATTCGCGGATCGGACGCAGCATGAAGTAACCGGTGAACAGGCAAAGGAACAACAGGAACCCGCACAGCGCCGGACGCAGTTCACCGTCGCGGGCGTTGAGGGCAAGGCTCAGCCGGTGCAGATAGGAAATCGTACTCATGGAAACTCCAGGGAGACGGCTACGGGGTCGGCGCGGGACGGATGCCCGCGCCCTGGATAGCATCAGCGATAGGTAACGCCGGTCAGGCGCTCGGAGGTCGCCCAGAGTCGTTCGGCATCCGCTTCGTTGGTCGCGGCCGGTGGCGTCTTGGCGAACCCCAGCGGACCGCGTTTTTCGCCATCGCCGGTCGGCCCGTAATAGGCACCGCCAACGGCCTGCTCGGCAGTCGCCGCATACAACGTGGGCAGCGCGCCTTGAGCCGCGGAGTGGTACGCATCGCGATCCTTCGCCCAGCGCTGGCCGAACTCACTGTTGACTCCCGGGCCCCGGGCGATCAGTTCGGTGACGGCCACGCCGGGATGCGCAACGATGCTGCGGATCCCCCACTTCTGTGCGTCACTGCGCCGTTGCAATGCGAACGACCACTGCAAGATGGCCAGTTTCGACTGCGCGTAGGCCGCATAAGGGTCGTATTTGTGCTCGGACTGCAGGTCGTCGAAATTCACTGCGCCGCGCGTGGCCGCGATGCTGGAAAGGCTCACCACGCGGGCATCGTCGCTTTGCCGCAGGAGCGGAACCAGCAGGCCGGTCAGCGCGAAATGTCCGAGGTAGTTGGTTGCCAGCTGAAGCTCGAAGCCATCGGCGGAGGTGCCCCGCTCGGGCGGCGCCATGATGGCTGCATTGTTGATCAACACGTCCAGGCGCGGCAGTCGCTGGTTGAGACGCTCGGCCAGGCCGCGCACCGAAGACAGGTTGGCCAGGTCCACGGACTCGAACTGCAACTTGGCGTCCGGTACGGCCTCGCGGATACGCTTGATGGCGTCCGCGCCCCGCTCCGGGTTGCGCGCCGCGATGATGACCTCGGCCCCCGCCCGCGCAAATGCCAGGGCGTCTTCATAGCCCATGCCACTGGTGCCGCCGGTCACCAGGACAATCCGGCCCTTCTGTGAGGGCATGTCGTGGGTCGACCAGTCGGGTTGGGGCGCCACCCGATCCGATGCTTCGGTGCTCATCGCACTGAGGAGCGCGACGCCTGCGGTCAACGTTCGGGCCAGATTCATGAGCTGGTTGAAGGTCTGGAAAAGGCCGGCTGCCGGGCTGGTTGTTGTATTCCACATGGTTGGGTTCCTTGATTGTTCGGTTGATGAAACGGCGCGGTTGGGCTCACTGGATGGCACAGGCCTCGGCCAGCTGGAGAATGCTGACGTGGCGGATTTCTCCCTGCGTATCCACGTAGGTCATCTTTGCCTCCACCACCTCGCACACCGGCGGTTCCGGCGCCTCGATGCGAATGGCCTGGGCGATGTCCAGCGGCATGCCGTATTCATAGGCCGGAACCTGGGTCTGTTCCTTGGCAAACAGAGGCGAACCGCTCAACGTGATCACTGCCAGCAGGCTGGCGACCGAAAAGTTTTGAATGTTCATGGTGTACTCCACTGTCCTGACCGGGATGGTGGTTGCACTCTAGGAGGGGGACGCTGACGTCAAGGTGACGGGTGACTGACAGGAACATGTCAAACGCGAGCGCGAATGGCGGTGCATCAGTCGAGGAAAGTGCCGGATGTGCCGGCGTCTTCGCGAGCAAGCTCGCTCCCACAGGGGGGTGTGGCGGGCATGGGTTTCAGGTTCGCTGGAGATCCAGTGTGGGAGCGAGCCTGCTCGCGAAAGGGGTGGCTCTGTCCCATCAATGCCGGATGTGCCGTCGTCTTCGCGGGCAAGCCCGCTCCCACAGGGATTGGTGGCGTACGCAAATGGCGCGTACACCTCAGCTCCAATGTGGGAGCGAGCCTGCTCTCGAAAGGGGTGGCTCTGTCCCATCAATGCCGGATGTGCCGCCGCCTTCGCGGGCAAGCCCGCTCCCACAGGGATTGGTGGCGTACGCAAATGGCGCGTACACCTCAGATCCAATGTGGGAGCGAGCTTGCTCGCGAAAGCGGCGGTCCGGCCTACGGAGACGCTGAGTTGATTAACGCGCCGGCTGGCTCGTCAGAGAGAACCCGAAGGTATTGACCCCGTCCTTGCTATGGGCAAACACCCGCCCGCCGTGCATGGAGGCTACCGCCCGCACGATGGAAAGCCCCAGGCCATGATGTGCGTCGCTCCTGGCCCTCGCGGCGTCGGCTCGGTAGAAACGCTCGAACAGGCGCTCCAGATGCGCATTTTCAATGGGCTCACCGGCATTGGAGACGCTGACCTGCGCCTGCATGCCATGGCTGACCAGGCTCACTGTGATCGTGCTGGTCGGCACCGCGTATCGTGCGGCGTTCTGGATCAGATTGGCCAGGGATCGGTGGAACAGACGTCGGTCGATACGCACCCGCATATCGCCTTGGATCACCACGCTCAGCTGTTTGTCGTGCAAGACCGGTTCCAGGTATTCCACGGTCTTCGACGCTTCTTCACAGAGCGACACGTCGCTGAGCTCAGTCGCTCGCTGCCCGCTTTCCGCTCCCGCCAGGAACAGCATGTCATTGACGATGGTGCCCATCCGCTCCAGCTCTTCGAGGTTCGATTGCAGCAAGTCCTGCAATTCATTCACGTCTCGTCCGTGGGCCAAGGCGACTTGGGTCTGGCCGATCAGGTTGGTCAAGGGCGTGCGCAGTTCATGGGCAACATTGGCGTTGAATCCTTCGAGCTGGCACCAGGCGGCTTCCTGGCGCGCCAGGGCGCCGTTGAACGACACCGCCAGTTCCTGCAATTCCCCAGGCAGCGCCTCGGTGTCCAAGCGCTGTTTGGAATCCCCCGGCGGCAGGCTGTTGGCCTGGCGACTCAAGCGCCGGACGGGTGCCAGGCCAAAACGGGCGATCCAATAGCCCAGCAGTGCGACCAGCACCACGCCTAGCGCCGACGTGAGGATCAATGTCTTGGTGAAGTGATCCAGGGTATTCATGAACGGCGTTGAGTCGAGCCCCACGATAAAACGCAACTCCGGGCGGCTGCCCATGGCGGCAATGGTCTCGACCAGCAGGACCATCGGGCGGTCCCGGCCAGGTAGGGTGACGCTGGAAAATCCATCCGGGTGCGTCGACCAGTCCCGGCCATCCGGCATCGCGCCGCCATAGCTGTACGTCGGATTGTCAACCAGGACCCAATAGCGCACGCGTTCGTCGGCGGGCGTCAGGCCGTCGAGCTTCTGCCGCAGCCCCACCCAGAATTCCGGAGAATCATATTTCGCCAGCACCGGGTCGAGAACCGAGTGGCGCAGGGTCAGCTCGTTTTGCATCTGGTCTTCGAGCGATTGCTTCAAGGAGCAGCGCAACAACGTCGCGCAGACGGCGGTAATGAGCATGACCGCGAGGGCGAACATCAGGGCGAGCCGCTTGGAGATCGAGCTTTTCATCACAGCGCACCGACTTGCCTGTCACTTGCTTCGCGGCTCTCCAGCACATAGCCCATCCCCCGGACGGTATGCAGCAATTTGCGCGGATACGGCGCGTCAACCTTGGCACGAACGCGCTTGATCGCCACTTCGACCACGTTGGCGTCGCTGTCGAAATTCATGTCCCAGACCTGCTCGGCAATCATCAATTTGGACAGAATCTCGCCCTGGTGCCGGGCCAGCAGGCTCAACAGACAGAATTCCTTGGCCGTCAGGTCCAACCGCGCCCCGGCACGGCTGACCTTGCGCGCCTGCAGGTCGACCTCCAGGTCGTCGATGCGCAGGTGCGTGGGATCGACCGCATCATCGGCGCGCCGCCGGATCAATGCCTGGACGCGCGCGACCAGTTCGGCGAAGGAAAAGGGCTTGGCCAGGTAGTCATCGGCGCCCTCTCGCAACCCTCGGACGCGGTCGTCCACCGTGCCCCTTGCCGACAACATGATGACCGGGGTCTTCTTGCGCAGACGCAGCCCCTGCAACACGCCGTAGCCGTCCTTGCCCGGCAACATGACATCCAGGATCACCACGTCGTATTCCATTTCCAACGCACAGTGCAGGCCATCGATGCCATTCGTCGCGACATCGACAATGTAGCCGAGCTCGCTCAAGCCACGATGAACATAGGAAGAGGTTTTTTCTTCGTCCTCGACAATGAGCAAGCGCATCAGGTATCTCCTCTCCGGAAGCGGGGGCAACCCATAGAGTCTAGACAGTGAAGGTGTCCGGAGACTGACCGCTTCCTGACATTCTTGTCAGAAATCGTGTCCGCAATGCCATACTGGCGCGTCGCCCCTGACACCGGTGGCCTTGCGCCGTAGCACCCATAAAAACAAACAGGAGAATGCCATGCCAGACACACCCGGAAAGAACCCCGTGGCACTGATCAGCGGGGTTGGCAGCGAGATGGGAATCGGTATGGCGATCGCACGGAGGCTGGGCGCCGCCGGTGCCAGGTTGATCGTCACCGCCAGCAGCGCGCGCATCGCGCAACGTGTCGAAGAGCTGCGGGGCGAAGGCCTTGAAGTCGAAGGACGGGCCCTCGACCTCACCGATGAACGACAAGTCCGTGAGTTCGGCTTGTGGGCCGAGTCAGTGTGGGGGCGGATCGATGTGCTGGTGAACAACGCGGGCATGGCCATGCAAGGCAGCCCCGAGTCGTTTGCCGAGGTGGCGACCATGGACCTGGAAACGTGGAACCTGTCGCTGGCCCGGAACCTGACAACGGCGTTCCTGCTGACCCGCGCCGTCCTGCCCGGCATGCAGGCGCGCAATTATGGCCGCATCGTCAATATCAGCTCCACCACCGGCACCCGCTGCAGCAACCCCGGCGAGGCCGCCTATAGCGCCGCGAAGGCGGCCATGGTCGGCATGAGCATGGGCCTGGCGCTGGAAGTGGCCCGCCAGGGAATCACGGTGAACTGCGTCGCGCCCGGCTGGATCGCTACCGGCTCGACCAACGCCGAAGAAGCCCACGCAGCGGGCTACACGCCCATGGGCCGGGCGGGACGCCCCGAAGAAGTCGCCGCCCTGGTGGCTTTCCTGGCATCCGCTGAGTCCAGCTACATCACCGGTGAGGTCATGGTGGTGGATGGTGGCAACTGTCTGGTGGAGAACAAGGCGCCCGGGCGCTGATTCACGAAACGAGGTCGATAAACCCGTGGCGAGGGAGCTTGTTCCGGCTCGGAACTGTAGGAGCTGGCGAAGCCTGCGATCTTTTGATCTTTTGATCTTTTGATCTTTTGATCTTTTGATCTTTCGCTTGGGACTCAAGGGTCAGGGGAAAGATCGCAGCCTCGTTTCACTCGGCAGCTCCTACGCAGCTCCTACGCAGTTCCTACGCAGCTCCTACGGATCCAGCGGGAGCAAGTGCCCTCGCCACAGGAGTCGTGAGTGGATCAGTGGCGCAAGAGCCTGCGCAGCGGCACGCCGTCCTTGAGCACCGGGGATTTGATGACGATGTAACTGAAGTACTTGGAAATACCGATGTTCTTGTCCAGCAGCCCTTCGATCACTTCTTGATAATGCTGGATGCTGCACGTCATGAAACGCACCAGGTAATCGTAGCCACCGCTGATCAAATGGCACTCAAGTACCTCGTCGACCAGGCGAATGTTGGATTCAAACTTGGCGAAGTCTTCGCGTTTATGGTCGCTGAGGGTGATTTCGGTGAAAACCGTCACCGAATCGGTGATCTTGGCCAGGTTCAGGTGCGCTCTGTACCCGGAAATGTAGCCGGCCGACTCAAGGCGCTTGACCCGCTGCAGGCAAGGGCTGGAGGACAGCCCCACGGCATCGGCAAGGCTGACGTTGGTCATTCGACCGTCCTTCTGAAGTTCGACAAGGATACTGATATCAATTCGGTCTAGTTTGATTAAACCTTCCATCGGGTACCCCATTATTGCCGTTCAGTGACAGTGGTTTTAGCAAATTCAACGTCGCAAAGATAGCTGATGCTGGGCCACCAGATCCGCCATGCTGGTGATGTAGAAATCGGCGGATTGTTCTTCGGTGGATTGTTCCGGGCCACGGCGGATCAGGCATAGACCTGCCGACTTCTGTAAGCGCTCGGAGGCCTTGGACACCTGCATGATGTGCTCTGGCTGGAGCGTGTTCGCCAACAACCAGGCTTCGTCTTCCAACGGATTGTTGGCCCGTGAATGCAGGTCCTCGGGGGGAATGCCCAAGCGCTCGCAGAGGCTGTCACGGTCTTCGGCGTCACGGTCGCAGTACACCAGCAGTCGATAGAATTTGCGCAGGTACAACATGGCACCGGGTGCGTCTTCGAACAGCGACCAGGTACTGGCCGAACGGGCAAAACTCATGCCCTCCTCCCAGTTGGCCTTGAGCTCCAGGCGCTCGGCCAACTGACGGTGGGCAAAGCACAACAGGCCACTGAAGCCCAGCTCGGAAAAGCGCGGATAGAGCCCGCGCACCGCCGCGTCGAACTCCGCCAGCACCGCTTCCCTGGCAAGCGCGCCCGGATGGCTTTCGAGCAAAGGTTGCAAGGCCGTCCAGATACCGGAGTCCCGATCGACCAGGACTTCGTCGCAATCAATCAGCAGCGCGCGATAATCAGTCAGGTGCATGTGTGTCGCCTCCCGTGATGCATCCATGTGCTCCAAAGGCCTTCGGTGGGCGCAGGGTCACTGGCCGCCGACCGAGACCAGGAATCAGCTCAACACCCGTGACAACGCGGCTTCAAGAATGGCGAGGGCTTCGTCGATCTGATTTTCTTCAGTGACCAGGGGCGCAAGGAAACGCAGTACATTCCGGTACACCCCGCATTTGATCACCAATAACCCGCCCACCCTGGCCTGATCAATGAGTTGTTGGGTGAGTTCGGCATCAGGGCTGCGCGCCTCATCCTCCTTGATCAATTCGATGGCCAACATGAAACCCGTACCGCGCACGTCACCGATACGTGGGTAACGGGCCTGCAAGCGCAGCAGGCCCTGGCGCAAACGTTCGGCCAATAGCTTACCGCGCTCGAGCAACCGGTCCTGCTCGTACGTGTCGATCACCGCCAACGCGGCCGCACACGCCAGGGCGTTACCGCCATAGGTGCCACCGAGTCCGCCGGGCAGTGGCGCATCCATGATCTGCGCACGCCCCACGACGCCCGACAGCGGCAAGCCGCCGGCGAGGCTCTTGGCGACGGTCACCAGGTCCGGCTGGATCCCGGCATGCTGGAAACCGAACCAGGTGCCGGTGCGGCCGAAACCGGTCTGGATTTCGTCGAGGATAAGCACGATGCCATGTTGCTCGGTCAGGCTGCGCAGCGCCTGGAGAAATTCCGGCTGCGCGGAAAGGAAACCGCCATCGCCCTGCACCGGCTCGATGATGATCGCCGCGACTCGATCCGGGGCGACTTGGGTCGCCAGCAATTCGTTCAGGGCCTGCAAGGCCATGTCGCTGCTGAAACCGCGATAGGCGTTCGGGTACGGCGTATGAAAGACCTCCGGAGCGAGAGGCCCGAAGTTCTGCTTGTACGGTTGGCTCATGCCGGTCAGCGTCGTGCCCAGCAAGGTACGCCCATGAAATCCGCCACGAAAGGCGATCACGGCTGGCCGATTGGTGTGGGCGCGAGCGATCTTCACCGCGTTCTCCACCGCTTCGGCGCCAGACGTGAACAGCGCCGCCTTGTAGGCGTCCTGGCCGCCAACCAATGCGCACAGGCGCTTCACCAAGTCGAGATAGGGTTTGTAGGCCACCACCTGGAAACAAGCATGGCTGACCTTTTGCAACTGGGCCTGCACTGCGGCGATCACGTTCGGGTGATTGTGACCGATATTCAAAACGCCGATGCCGCCGACGAAGTCCAGATAACGCTTGCCGTCCACATCCCAGACCTCAGCCCCCTGAGCCCGGTCGATGACCAGCGGATGCGCGGTGACCAATCCCCTAGGCACGAATTGATCACGTTGACGGAGCAAGTTCGGGGTTTCTTCGACTTTACTGTTCATGGCATCTCCCACAGTGAACCGGGCAACCGGGAAACGGCTGCGATGTGTTCCACAGGTTAAGCGTTCGACGCAATGGTCTAAGCCGAAGTTGACCCCTGGGAAATTCGGATCGACTGTTTTCACCCCGCCAAACAGCAGAATCCATCAGTCGGCTCCGGGCCCATGGAATCTGCCGATAAAAGCCTTCAACACCGCAGTGGCAGGCCGTTACGCCGGCGCTTTCGAAACATCCTGCTTCGCCACTCGGGCATGCTGGAGGTTCCCGATCCAGTGTGAGAAGTCATCCATGGCCCTGCTTTATAAAGCCGACCCGGTACGCGGTGAACAATGGAAACGTCTATTCGCCGAGCACGCTCCGGACATCGAATGGCGTACCTGGCCGGACATCGGCGATCCGCGTGATATTCGCTACCTGGCCGCCTGGCAGGCGCCGGACGACCTCGAAACCCTGTTGCCGAACCTGGAGGTGTTGTTCGCGCTATCGGCCGGGGTCGACCAGCTCGACCTCGACCAGTTGCCTGCTTCCCTGCCGGTGGTACGTCTACTCGACCCCGGCATTACCCAAGGCATGTGCGAATACGCCAGTTTCGCCGTGCTCGGGCTGCACCGGGATATGCTCCGCTATCGCCAGCAACAGCTGGCCCGGTGCTGGCAGGCACATCTGCTGCAGCCGGCCGCCAATCGCCGGGTCGGTGTGATGGGGCTCGGCACCCAGGCCCGGCAGATTCTCAGCACCTTGCAGACCTTTGGTTTTGCCTTGTCAGGCTGGGCGCGTAGCGAGCATCACATCGCCGGGGTGGACTGCTTTGCCGGTAGCGAACAGCTCCCGGCTTTCCTCGGCCAATGCGACATCGTGCTGTGCGTCTTGCCATTGACCGAGCAGACCAAAGGGATTCTCGACCGCCAATTGTTCCGGCACCTGCCAAAGGGGGCCGCCCTGGTCAACATGGGCCGTGGCGGACACCTGGTAGAAGCGGATCTGCTTGATGCGCTTGCCAGCGGCCAGCTCAGTGCGGCGGTGCTCGATGTATTGCAACAGGAGCCAGCGGCGCCGGATCACCCGTTCTGGGACCACCCGCAAATCTGGCTGACGCCGCATATCGCGGCGATGACCCAACCTGAAAGTGCCTTTGGCGTATTGCTGGACAATATCCGTCGGCATCAACGCAATGAATCGATGCTCGGCGAGGTTGATCGCAAGCGCTGTTATTGATCTGGGCTTGCCTTTTTCTTCGACGCAGATCGCTGGAATTTATTGCTGTGCGTGCTGCAGATTTGAGCAATAACTGCGGCCATGGAAGACGCCACTCACGCAATCTGCCGAATCACTGCCCGCCCCTTGCCAGGCCAAATGGCAGGTGAGATACACACACTTTCAGCGGCGAAATCCCACCGGTTTTCGGCCCTGTCCACGGAGCTATGTCATGCCAAACTCGCAACGCCCCGCGTATACCTTTCGCCCCATGACCGGCGCCGACCTGGAATCGGCCCACGCCTTGTCCGTGCAATTGAAATGGCCTCACCGCCTGGAAGACTGGGCCATGCTGCAACGCGTCTCCCAGGGTTTCGTCGCGCAGGACGACGGCCGCCTGATCGGTACCGCGTTCACCTGTGCGCAAGGCGACTACGCCACGATCGGCCTGGTGATCGTCAGTGACGAATACCAGGGCCAAGGCATCGGTCGCAGGCTCATGGAGCTGGCACTCGAGGCATGCGGGTCGAAAATCCCGATGCTCAACGCGACGCTGGCCGGCGCCCCACTTTATGCCAGCCAGGGCTTCGTTGATTTTGGACATATCCAACAGCACCAGGGCCACGTGCTTGCCCCCGCGGTTCCTGCTCTGCCAACTGGCGAACACTGCCGCGAATTGACCAACGCCGATCGACGCCAGCAAATCGAACTGGCAAACGCGGGCAGCGGCTTGGACCGGCACACCGTGCTCAACGACCTGTTCGACAGTACCGAGCACGCCGTCGGTATCGAGCGCGATGGCCAGCTACGCGCCTTCGCCCTCCTGCGCTCTTTCGGTCGTGGTCGTTATATCGGCCCGGTCGTCGCGGAAAATCCACAACAGGCCAGGCATCTGATCGCGGTGCTGTTGGCCCAGGCACCGGACGCTTTCTTGCGCATGGACATCCCTTCCGACTGCGGGCTGGGGCCCTGGCTTGAAGAAGCCGGACTGAAGCACGTCGACACCGTTGCACAAATGGCCCGTGGTACCCCGCCGCAGGCCAGTGGCGGCGTCCATCAGTTTGCCCTGGTGACCCAGGCCATCGGCTGACCGCTTTCTTTCATCGGTAATAACCCTCGGAGACACCGCATCATGCTAGAGCCCACCGCCGTGCTGTTGGCACATGCCGACGGCCGCCCGGCCTCAACCGCGTTCACTTCCGGTTCATTGAGCGCCAACGACCCTTTCGACCGGCGCATTGCCTATGTCGCGGCGGATGACATCGTTGCCGGCGTGGTCCACGCGAGTGGCGAATTCAGCGTCGATGAATATCCCTACAGCGAAACGATCGTGGTGCACGCGGGACAGGTCACCCTGCGGAGCCAGGAACAGACGCTCCGACTCAATCCGGGAGACAGCGCGGTGATTGCCCGTGGCACGTCGATCCGGATCGAGGCACAACCGGATTCTCTCTGGGCATTCTGCGCCGATATCCAACCTGCCGAAGTGGGCAATGTCGGGCTGACATTCCTTGCGCCACACACCTTGCTCTCGCCCTCGACGCCACCGAGTGAAGAGATCCTGCTGAGTCCGACACCGCAATGCCGTTCGAACAATCTATTTATCGAAGAAGCGACGAACCTGCGCATCGGCATCTGGGACTCGACGCCCTACACCCGCCGGGCCAAGCCGCACGCGATGCATGAATTGATGCATTTGATCGAGGGCAATATTGTTCTTCAGCTTGCGGATGCGACGGGGTTGGCGGTGGATATTGGGGACACGGTGTTTGTGCCCCGAGGGGCTCCCTGCGCTTGGAAAAGCGAGGTTTATGTGCGCAAGGTTTATGTTTGCAAGTAGGGGGTTCCACGCTTTGCCCTGTGGGAGCGAGCTTGCTCGCCACAAGAGCGGTGTTGATAACCCGCTGTTCCATCCACCCCAATCCCCGTGGCGAGGGAGCTCGCGAAGGCGGAGTGTCAGTCGATGAAGATGCTTCATGTACCGGCCTCTTCGCGAGCAAGCTCGCTCCCACACTGACCTGCGGCGTATGTGCATTGGATGGCTGCCGAAAATCCAATGTGGGAGCGAGCTTGCTCGCGAAAGCGGTGGTTCAGCCAAATAAATCCTGGCTGATGCCCCGCTCTTGCTCTTGCTCTTGCTCTTGCTTTGGATCTTGATCTTGATCTTGATCTCAGCGCCCCGTTAAACCACGCTGGCCGAACGCAGGTCTTGCGCAGTGGGCCCACGGAGCAAGGCCGGAGTGAGGGCACACCGAGCCTAGGCGAGGTGCCGAGTGGTGGGGCAAAGCGCTTTTGCTTACTTTTGGCGCTTCTCCAAAAGTGAGCCGCTGTAAGAGCGGAACCGTCAGCAGCCGTTACAAAAATAACGGATATACACGCCATCCAACCGAAAATCACCCCCGAACCCACCGCTCCCGCCGACTCAACTCAAGCTTTTTTGCAAACACCTCCCGCGGCAACAACCACCAAGCCAACGCCGGCAACAGAATCAAAGCCCCCAACATATTCACCAAAAACATGAACGCCAGCAGAATCCCCATGTCCGCCTGGAACTTGATCGGCGAAAAAGCCCAGGTCGACACCGCCACAGCCAACGTCATCCCCGTCAACAACACCACTTTGCCCGTGAACAGCAACGCCTGGTAATACGCCTGGGCCAAGGTATCGCCGGCGCGCATCCGAGCCAGGATCACACTCAACACATACAACGCATAATCGACGCCAATGCCCACGCCCAGCGCGATCACCGGCAGCGTCGCCACTTTCACCCCCATGCCCAGCCCCACCATCAGCGCCTCGCACAGGATCGACGTGAGCATCAGCGGCAGCATCGCGCAAAGGGTCGCGCGCCAACTGCGGAAGGTCACCAGGCATAACAGGCTGACCGCACCGTAGACCCAGAACAGCATCTCGCGCATGGACTTCTTCACGACGATATTGGTCGCCGCTTCGATCCCCGCGCTGCCGGCCGCTAGCATGAACTTGACCTCCGGCACCGGGTGCTCGGCGATAAATTGCTCACTGGCCTCCACCACCCGGCCCAAGGTGTCGGCCTTGTGATCGGCCAGGTAGACGTACAGCGACAGCATCGAACAACCCTGGTTGAACAGCTCCCGCGGCGCGCGGGTTTGCACGGCCCCCAAGGCGCCGTCATTGGGGATCAGCTCATACCATTTGAAGTTGCCTTCGTTATAGCCCGCCGTGGCGATCTTGCTCAGCGCCGCCATCGAAGTGGTGGATTCCACACCGGGCAGTTGCTCCAATCGCCAGGACAGCGCATCGACCGCCGAAAGGCTGGCGTAACGGGTGCATTGATCCTCCGGGGTCTTGATCATGACCACGAAGATGTCCGAGCTGGCCGCATAGTTCTGCGTCATGAACAGCGCATCGCGGTTGTAGCGCGAATCGGCACGCAGCTCCGGCGCGCCAGGGTCCAGGTCGCCGATTTTGAGGTGAAGGCTCACGGCAAAACCAAACGCGGCCAGCAACAAGCCAACCAACATGGCGCCAATGGCCCAGCGCCGCTGGGTGAACAGATCGAGCGCACGCCACAGTGGATGCTTGATCTGCGCCTGCTGTTCGGTGGCTTCCGCACTCAGGCTGCGTTGCGCCGCCGACGGGCTGACGCCGATGTAGCTGAGCAGGATCGGTAGCAGGATCAGGTTGGTGAAGATCAGCACCGCTACGCCGAGGCTGGCAGTGATCGCCAGGTCCTGGATCACCCGGATGTTGATCAGCAGCAGCACCGCAAAGCCCACCGCATCACAGAGCAACGCCGTGATGCCGGCGGCGAACAATCGGCGGAAGGTATAGCGTGCGGCGACCACCCGGTGGGTGCCACGGCCGATGTCCTGCATGATGCCGTTCATCTTCTGCGCGCCATGGCTCATGCCGATGGCGAACACCAGGAACGGCACCAGCGCCGAATAGGGGTCCAGCTCATAACCGAGCAAGGCCAGCAGGCCCAATTGCCAAAGCACTGCGGCCAACGAACAGATCACCACCACCAAGGTGCTGCGCGCACAACGGGTGTAGCCGAACAGCACCAGTACCGTCACCAGTACCGCGACTACGAAGAACAACAGGACTTGGGTCATCCCTTCGATCAGGTCGCCGACGATCTTGGTAAAACCGGTGATATGAATCCGCAGGTCAGCGGTCTGATACTTGTCTCGCAGTACCTCCAGTTGCCGCGAGAATTCGCCATAGTCCAGCGCCTTGCCGGTCTGTGGATTGACCTCCAGCAACGGCACGAAGATCACACTGGACTTGAAGTTGCCGCCGACCAATTGACCCACTTCGCCGGAGCGGGCCACGTTGGTCCGCACTTGTTCAAGGCTGGTCGCCGACCCATCGTAGTCATCGGGAATCACCGTACCGCCGTCCAGCCCCTCTTCCGTCACGGCGGTCCAGCGCGTGGTCGGTGTCCACAGTGATTTCATGTAGGGACGATCCACACCCGGCAGCAGGTAGAGTTCGTCGTTGAGCTTGGCCAAGGTGTCGAGGTAATCCTTGGTAAAAATGCTCCCTTCCCTGACTTCCACAGCGATGCGCAACGAGTTGCCCAGGCCGCTCAGCTCATTGCGATTCTCGAGGAAATTGGCAACGTAGGGATGCTCGGTAGGAATGGTTTTTTCATAACTGGCGTTGATACCGATGCGCGTGGCTTGCCAACCGAGCACCAACGTCACCAACAGGCACAGGAGGACCACCAGCGGTCGATGGTTGAAGATCGCCCGCTCGGCGAAGTTGCCCGACGCCCGGTCGAAGTCTTCCTGGCGGCCGATCACGGTTTGGGTTTTGTCGTCTTTCAAGGTTGACTCCTGTTGCGCGAGCCGTGGCTCGATAGCGCTACACCGTGAAGTTTCAAGGTTTACCGGACGCCCGCGGGTCCTGGTCAGCGGCCACACCGCTCAAGCCGACGCTGGCCAGGCTGCCGTCGATCGCCTGTTGCACGGCAGCGACAGTGCCACCGCTGCGAACCTGGCGTTTGTCAAAACTGCGGCCCTGGTCATGACTGAAGAGAAGCTCGCCATTCTGGCTGGCCAACAACAGGCTGCCGTCGCGCAGTTCCACGGCAGCCGCCAGGGTCGATTCGAGACCGGTATCAAGACGTCGCCAGCTGTTGCCACGGTCATCGGAGCGCCAGGCATTTCCCCGCAGGCCGTAGGCAATCAAGGCCCCGTCGCGCGTCGCGAGCAGGCCGAAAAAGCTGCCTTCGTAGGGGGATTTCAACGCCTGGAATGATTGGCCGCCATCGGTCGAACGCAACAACAGGCCGCGCTCTCCCGCCAGCAACAGATCGTTGCCCAGGGCGCGGATGCCATACAGGTTCAGCCCTTGGGGATTGTCGACATGTTGCATCCAGGGTTGCCAGCTTCGCCCGCCGTCGTCGGTGCGGTAGATCTGGTTGTAGGCACCTACCACGTAGCCGTGCAGGCGGTCGCTGAAGTACAGGTCCAGGAACGGTTTATCCGGTCCGTCATCGAGCATGTGCCGGGCCTGGGCCAGGTTGCCGGCACCGCCCGGTTGATGGGCGTCGCGCTCGGCAACGTGCACCGCCAGCGCGATGGCACGTTCACCGTCGAGTTGTTTTTGCCAGGTTTCACCGCCGTCCCGGGTGTGCAGCACCACCCCCAGGTGACCAACCGCCCAGCCATGCTCGGCATCGACGAATTGCACCGCCGTCAGGCTGACGCTGACCGGCACCTGGGCCTGGCGCCAATTGGCGCCAGCGTCATCCGAAAGCAGCACGATCCCACGCTCGCCGACCGCCACCAGGCGTTCGCCGGCCCGGGCCAGCCCGAGCAATACCGCGCGCCGGGCCTTGGCCGTCGGTGTCGCCGATTGCTGCAGCACCGCCAATGTCGTGGCCTGTGCGGTCCAGGGCACGCTCGCCAACAGGCAACACACCAGGGCGCAAACGCCCCATAGCGGACTGCGGTTGGCAACGATTCTTTCAACGCTCATGTCTTTATCTCGCCCGGAAAATCTTCAGCGGCCGCGGTGCATTCCAGCGACACGGCCGCCACAGGTTCAGCGCATGTTTTCGTTGGCCATGGCGTCTGGCGTGAAATACGACGCCGAAGGCTTGGCGACTTTCTGGTACTGAACCGCCAGGTCGTTACTCGATGAGTTGAGGAAGTAGGCCCCGGTGTCGAGGTTGTAGCTGCCCCACATGACCTGTGCGGTCAGGGCCGGCAGGTCTGGCGCCAGCAGCGTCAATGAATACATCTGCCGACCGAGTTTGCCTTGGGCGTCATAACCGTCGGCCATCAGGATCTGCCAGGAGTCTTCGTCGACGTAGTAGGTGCGGCGCGGCACGACATGGCGCTTGCCGGATTTGAGCGTGGCCTCGACCACCCAGACCCGATGTTTCTCCCAGCGCACCAGATCCGGGTTGAGGAAGTTCACCCTGACCAGGTCGTCGCTCTTGGCCAGTGCCGCGCGGTTATTGTTGTAAGGGACGATCAGCTCTTTCTTGCCCACCAGCTTGAGGTCGTAGCGATCGGTCGGCCCGAACAGCATGAACGCTTCGTCGAACAGGCCGACGCCCGAGGTCACGAAGTCCGGCGTGTCATAGGCAATGTTTGGCGCCCGGCGAACCCGGCGCTGGCCGACCAGGTACTGCCAGGCCGCGCGGTTGGCCGGGTCCAGGTCCCAATGGGTCATCAGGCCCTCGCCGGCCTTGGACGACGGCAACTCGGTGAACAGCTTGCCCAGCAGGTACTTGCCCGAATAGTTCTCCGGGCTGCCGCCTTCGACGTAGTAGGGAAACTGGTACGTGTACTGGGCCCGGGTCGCCTGGACTTTCTTGCCGCCAGCGGTCATCAGCCAGGTATCGAACGGCGAGCTGATGGTGTCGCCGCCCTGCCAGGACAAGCGGTAGTTCCACAACACTTGCGCGCCGTTTTCCGGGATCGGGAACGGAATGCCACCGTAGGCGTTGGAGACTTTTTCGCTGTCCACGTCCAGCGTGGCGCGGGTGGCATTCTTGCCGGTGTTGTCATAGACCCATTGCGGCGCAGCCGCCGAGCGATGGGTCGGGTACACGTCGAGGCGATAGTCCGGGTATTTCTTGAGCAACAGCTTGGTGCCTTCGGCCAGTTCGCCTGCGTACTGTTCGATGTTCGAGGCCTTGATTGCGTACAGCGGTTTCTCCCCGGTAAATGGGTCCGGTCGTTTGTCTCCCGGCTTATAGCCGGGCGCAACCTGGGTGTAGCCGCCCTGCCAGGCCGGAATGCTGCCATCGGCATTGGCGGCACGCTCGCCGCCGAAGGGGGTCAAGTCGGTTTTCAGGCGCGCGGCCTGCTCAGGCGACACCGCCGCCTGCGCCAGGCCCGTGCTGGCGAGCGCCAGGGTCAGCAGGCAGGTGTTCAGGAATGTTGTGTTCTGCATGGCGAATCCACCTTATTAGAATGAGGTTTTCACGTAGAGCGAGACGAAGTCGCGGTCGGCCAACGACTGTCCGTAACTGAAATTGCCGTCCTCGCGCAGCCCGGCTTTGGGTGCGCCAAAGAAATTCACGTAGTTGAGACCGACATCCCAGCGTTGCAGGTAGGTGGCCTTGAGCCCGACGCTCCAGTCGCCGGAATGGGTATTGCCGAAGCCGGATTTGTTGACCGCCGATGAGCGTCCATCGAGCACAATCCCCATCCCGATCGGTACGGTCAGGTCGATCCCGTCGATGATCTGGAAGTACGCCGGCTCCATCAGGACGCGGAGCGCCGTGGCATCGCGGGTGGTGTTGGAATCCAGCGCGGCGGCGTTTTCAGTCACGCTCAAGGTGCGGTTCCACGCCAGTTCAGCCAGGGCCGAGCCACCGTCCCAGAACGCGGTGGGCGACAGCAGGTAAATCGCCGACAGGTTGGCATGAGCGGTCTTGCCCCTGGCAAACAACGCATTGTCGCCACCATCGGCTTCGACGCCGGGGGCCACCACTTGCAGGTTGCTCACCAGCGGCGCGTTCCAGCGCACCGAGGTTTCACCGGCGAAGTTGAACGGACCGTAGGCCGTGGAGAAGCTCATGCCAGCGGTCTTGATGTCTTCGGCATAGACCTGGCGATAGGAACCCAGGATCGGCAATCCGCTGGCCGCCGCTGCCGGGCCGTCCAAATAGGCGTACAAGCCGATTGGGGCTTTGTCGTGGTACTGGGCCGCGTAGAAACCCAGCTCCAATTCAGTGCCGCTGGGTTTGAAGCGAATCTGCATACCGCCCTGCCCCGAGTTACGCGGTTTCAGGTCGCCGCCGTTCACCGTGTCGTTGCCGAACACTTCGCGCAGTGGACCGCTGCCGTAGCCGATGGGATCGGCATCGCTCAGGTAGCTGCCCGCGCCGGGCAGGTTGGAACGTTCCCACTCGAACTGATAGTAGGCGCCCACCGACAACTGCGGGTTGATCTGCAACTGCCCGGAAATCTGATTGACCGGCCTCAGGATTTCCTTGAATTGTGTGCCCGGCACGCTGAGCAGCTTGACCACATCGGTCGGCCCCTGGGCATTGGCGATGCCGTTGCCGCCGTAGAACAGGCTTTCGCCATAGATCAGGCTGTGTCGGCCCAGGCGCGCGACGCCTTGGGAGTCTTCGCCCAGATCGCCGCGCAAGAACACGAAGGCGTCGAGGATTTCCGCGTCGCGACCATGAAGCTTGCGGGTTTCGCTGAGGAAATGCGGTTGTTCGCTGCTGTCGGTGTCCTGGTTGTAGATATCGTCGTACCAGGCCGCGCCGCTCACCCGCAGCCCGTAGTTTTGCCGGCTGAGGTCCATTTCGGAAAACAGGTCCAGGCGGTTGGAGACCAGGCCACTGCTGAAATTCTTGTCGCCCTGGCTCTGGATCGACGGGTACAGGCCGTTGGCGGTGGGCGCGTTGGTCAAGCGACTGTCCTGCCCGTGCAGGCGCCAGGCCTGGCTGTACTTGATGGTGTTGTCCCAGCGCAGTTTCCAGTCGGAATCGCCCAGGTCCATTTGCATGGCCTCGACCGTCTCGACCATCACACCGGCGCTGCATAACGCTAGGAACAGGGCGCACTGCTTGAAACCAAAGCAATCTTTGACGTTATCCATGGAGGCTTCTCGTTATTGTTATTTTTGGAGAGCGGCTTGCACCGCGTTCTTCGGATGAGCCTTTCAGATGTAGGTGGACGCCAATCCGCCATCGACCGGCAGGTTGACGCCGTTGATCCAGCGCGATTCGTCGGCACACAGGAAGGCGATCACCGCCGCCACCTCATCGGCGTAGGCAGGACGTTTCATGCGATGGGCATCGGCCTGGGTCCGGGCCTCGCCAAGCATGCTCACGAAGTCATCGAGAATGGGGGTGAAGACCGGGCCTGGCGCGACGCTGTTCATGCGCACCGAATGCTCGAGGAACCAGGGCTGGGCCTGCACATAGGTCCAGACAATCAAGGCTTCCTTGAAGTACTGGTAGCAGGTCGGGTCCGGCACTGGATGCTCGGCCAGCCAGGCTTGCCCGGCGGCGAAACCTTCGATGCGTGCCAGCGCCTTGTGCTGGTCCAGGCGCAACGGCCACTCGGCACCCAGGATCGAGGCGACATTGACGATGCTGCCGCCCGCGTTGATGCGCGGCAGCAACGCTTGGCTCAAGTGACGCAACCCGAGGTAGTTGACCCGCGCCAACAGTTGCGGATTGGCGGTGCCCGGCACCCCGGCGATGTTGCACAGGCTGTCGAACCGCGCAGGTAGCTGCGCCAGCAGCCGGTCGATGTGTTCGGCGCTGCTCAAGTCGCCCTGCACAAAACCGTCCAGGGTCATGTGCGGCGCCTTGAGGTCGATGCCGATCACTTGGGCGCCCTGGGCACGCAGCAGGCTCGCCGTGGCGGCGCCGATGCCCGACGAGACGCCGGTCACCAGCACAATCTTGTTGTCGAGTTTCATGTTGAGTCCTCTTGTTATTGTTGTCTGCTCGCGGGGCCTTCAGCTCATCCGCCCCGATACAACCGGCCTGTCAGAACGGGTAGTTCGGTGCCTTGTCCTTGACCGTCACCCACTGCCATTGGGTGTACTCATCCCAGTCCGCCGGGCCGCCAACATTGCCGCCATTGCCCGAGGCGCCGCGCCCGCCGAACGGGTTGATGCACTCATCGGCGACGGTCTGGTCATTGATGTGCAGCAGGCCGCACTGCAAGCGCTCGCCGATCGCCATGGCCCGGCCCACCGACGGTGAAATGACCGCCGCCGCCAAGCCGTACTCGGTGCGATTGGCCAATTCGATGGCTTCGTCATCGGTGGCGAAGCTGACCACCGTTGCCACAGGCCCGAACACCTCCTCGTCGAAGGCCCGCATCCCGGGCTTCACGCCGCTGAGCACGGTGGCCTGATAAAACAGCCGATCGTGATTGCCGCCGGTTTCCAGCCGCGCCCCGGCGCGCACGCTGTCGCTGACGATGTCATGGACCCGTTGCAACTGGCGCTGATTGATCAGCGGTCCGAGCGCCGCTTCGCCCTGGGCGGCATTGCCGACGGTCAAGGCCTGGGCCTTCTCCACGAGTCGGCGGGTCAGCTCTGCGGCAATGGATTCATGGGCGAGGATCAAACCGGTGGCCATGCAAATCTGGCCTTGGTGCAGCCAGGCGCCCCAGGCCGCGTTGCGGGCCGCAAGGTCGAGGTCGGCGTCTTCCAGAATGATCAGCGGGTTCTTGCCGCCCAGCTCCAGCGCGACTTTCTTCAGGTTGCGCCCGGCCACTTCAGCGACCTTGCGGCCGGCACCGGTGGAACCGGTAAACGCGATCATGCGCACATTGGGATCACGACACAGCGCCTCCCCGGCGTCCGCCGCGCCGGGCAACACTTGCAGCAAGCCCTTGGGCAAGCCTGCGGCTTCGAACAACCGGGCAATGAGGAAACCGCCACTCACCGGGGTCTGCGGGTCCGGCTTGAGCACCACCGCGTTGCCCGCCGCCAAGGCCGGCGCGACAGAACGCATGGACAGCACCAGAGGAAAGTTGAAAGGCGAAATCACCCCGACCACGCCATGGGGCTGGCGACGTGCATAAGACAAGCGCCCGGCTTCGCTGGGCAGCACCACCCCGTGGGCCTGGGACAACATGCCAGCGGCCTGATGCAACAATACGATCGCTTCGCGTACCTCATGCTGGCCCTTGAACAGCGCCCCGCCGGTTTCCCGGGCGACGTACAGCGCCAGTTCGTCAAAGGCCTGCTCGGCCACGTCGGCGGCCTTGCGGAAGATCGCCGCGCGTTGCCGTGGGCCCAGTGCCGCCCATGCCGGTTGGGCCAAGGCAGCATCGCGACAGGCCTTGGCAATGTCGGCGGTGTCGGCGGTGGCGCTGTACATCAGCCGCTCGCCCGTGGCCGGTTCGATAATCGAATGCATTGGGCCCGAGGCCTTCACCCAATCACCGTTGAAAACACATTCCGACTCGATCACCTGGGACAGCAGTTGGCTTTTGGATGCAGACATTTAAAACTCCCGGCTCTTTGTTGTTGTCATCGTTTGCCGCACCTGGAAGGCATCGAGGCAAACGCCGTACGGGTGCCTGAGCAAGCGCTGTGCCGGTTTGTGCCGGAGCGCTTGATAAACCTGGCGCAGGGCTCTGGCCTGGGGATCCCAGGCTGACACGGCGCGCATGGGCTATTCGCCAACCTGGCCGTTGGCCAGCCACCGCTTGTTCATTTGATAAAGTTATGCTTAATAACTATCTCGCCAGGTGATCATTTCGATCACCCCGCCATCAGGGGCATAACAATGAACAATCCCCACTGTCCGCTGCCGGATCATCGCTTCGCCGCCGAACCGTTTCGTCCCAGGGGCGACAGCAACTCGCTGGACGACAGCAGCTCCCCCACCCCGGCGGAGTTGGCGGACTGCCTGTTCTTTTCTCCCGACGATGGGCGCATCTGGCTCAACGACCAGCGCATGTTGCTGCTGCACAGCTCGTCGTTCGGCGCCTTGCGCCGGGAAATCATCGGGCGCCAGGGGCTGGAGCAGGCGCGCGGCATGCTCACTCGCACGGGCTATACCTCCGGCGCGCGGGACGCCCGGCTGATTCGTGAACGCTGGCCACGGGCCGATGCCGCCGCCGTGTTTCGCGCCGGCACGCATCTGCATACGCTGGAGGGCATGACCAAGGTCGAACCCCTGCACTTCAAGTTCGATGCGGACTCGGGGTTCTATGAAGGCGAGTTTCTCTGGCACCACTCCTGCGAGGCCGACGAGCATGTCGCCGCCTTCGGCACCGGGCAGGATCCGGTGTGTTGGACGGAACTGGGCTACGCCATCGGTTTCGTCAGCGGCTTGTTTGGGCAACTGGTGATCTTTCGCGAAGTGGAATGCCGGGGCATGGGGCATGAGCGCTGCCGGGTCGTTGGCAAGACCGCCGAGCAATGGGGCGACATCGAGCGCGACCTGAGTTACCTCAACGCCTCGCAACCGGCAGTGGCCCTGGAGTCGGGCGCACGGACCGAGGGTGTCGCCAACAGCGTCCCCCTGCCGGACAGCGAACAGCCCTTGATTGGCGCCAGTGCGACATTCAATGCCGCGACCCAGGCCCTGCAACGAGTGGCCCTGACCCCCGCCACTGTCCTGGTCAGCGGCGAGTCCGGGGTGGGCAAGGAGATGTTCGCGCGCCAACTGCACCAACTGAGCCGGCGCCGCGACGGTCCGTTCATCGCACTCAACTGTGCGGCCATCCCGGACAACCTGATCGAAGCCGAACTGTTCGGCGTCGAGCGCGGTGCCTACACCGGGGCCACTCATTCTCGTCCCGGCCGGTTCGAACGGGCCAACGGTGGCACGTTGTTCCTCGACGAGATCACCTGCCTGAGCCTGGCTGGCCAAGGCAAGCTACTGCGCGCATTGCAAGAACGGGAAATCGAGCGAGTCGGCGGTGGACATGGGATCAAGGTCGATGTGCGGGTCGTCGCGGCAACCAACATCGACATGCGCAAAGCCGTGGCGCAGGGAGATTTTCGTGAAGACCTGTTCTACCGGCTCAACGTCTACCCCATCGCCCTGCCGCCCTTGCGCGATCGCCGCGATGATGTCCCTCTGCTGATCAATGCCTTTCTCAAGCGATTTTGCCTGGAATATGGCCGTACCCCCGTGGGCCTGACCATGCGCGCCTTGAAGACGCTGTTGCGTTATGACTTCCCCGGCAACGTGCGGGAATTGCAGAACCTCATCGAGCGCGGCTTGATTGCCAGCGAAGAAGGCCAGGCCATCGACCTTGTTCACCTGTTTCGCGATGAGCGACTGCCCGTGGACGCGTATTCGGTCGATGGCAACGGCGGGCTCTCGCCATCGGCCGAGACAGCGAGCGGTGGCACGACCGGAACATCGCTGCTGCAATCCCTTCGCCAATCGGGAGCGGACTTCAGCATTGATGGCCTGGAATCACGCCTGATCAACGAAGCCCTGCAGATGAGCGACGGCAACCTCGCCGCGGCGGCTCGGTCGCTGGGGCTGAGCCGGGCGCAGTTCGCCTATCGGTTGAAAAAGCATCAACTCGCGAGCGACGCATGAGCCAAGTCCAGGCATGTGGCAAGGGAGCCGGCTCCCGATAGGCCCTGTAGGAGCTGCCGAGCGAAGCGAGGCTGCGATCTTTTGCGGCTGACGGTATCCCAACGAAAGATCAAAAGATCGCAGGCTCCGCCAGCTCCTACAGGGCCCCAACGGGAGCTAGCTCCCTCGCCACGGATTTTGTTGAGGCTCAGTCCGGCGTGCCCGCCGTCATGACGCTGCGGCGATAGTCGCTGGGCGTCTGTTTCGTTTCGATGCGGAAGTGCCGATTGAAGTTGGACAGGTTGTTGTAGCCGACTTCAAAACAGATGTCCGTCACGGCCATTTCACTGTGGGACAGCAACCGACAGGCACGCTGGACACGGAGCTTGCGCATCAGGTCGATGAATCCGTGACCGGTGATGCGTTTGAAGAATCGTGAGAAGCCAGGTTCACTCATGCCCAGTTGGCGCGCGATCACCGACACTCGAAGGTCGCCGGTGAGTTCAGCTTGCAGGTATTCGAAGGCTTTCTGGATGCGCGCCGAGCTGCGGGCATCCAGGGCTGGCGCATAGCACGGGCTTGCCAGGCATTGGACCTCGCGCTCACTGGCACGGCCAAGGGTGTCGAGCAGTTCGAAAAACAATGCCAGGCGCGCCAGCCCCTGGGCCGGTCCGATCGCTTCGAGCAGGTACGCCGCCCGGCGCGCGGTGTCGCCGCTGAAGGCCAGCCCTCGCCGGGCGCGCTCGAACAACCGGTGCAAATCACCCAGCTCCGGCAGCGCCTGACGCATCGACATCAGCGTGGCACCGTCGAACTGCAACACCACGTCGCGCCCAGCCAGGCACTCGCCTGGCGCCAGGTCCCCCATCCAGTCGTGGGGCAAATCCGGACCGATCATCGCCACATGGCCGGGGCCGAATGGCCCGATGTAGTCACCTGCCAGGAGCCTGCCGCTGCCGTGGCGAATCAGGTGGATCTCGAATTCCGGGTGATGGTTCCAGCGCGCCATCGCGTAGGGATAGTCATGCTCGTACCAGCGAAAGCTGTGTTCGGGCTCGGGCAGGATGACTTCCAGTTCGGCTGGTCGCTGGTCGTACAGGAGCGTTCGGTGATCAGGCATGTCGCGCCTCTTTATCGTTATAGGCGGCACCTTACGTCGATCGCACGGCGGTACGCCAGCCTTGAACCGACCGGCCACCGATACTTTTTTAACAGTGCGCGCCAGGGTTAAAAAAGTACCTGCAGTCGATCCCTTTCGCATTTGTCGGCCTTTGGCCGCGCTGATGTAATCGGCTTGCCATTGACGGCTGGCAGGTCGGTCCTGCCTCCATGGCTTCACAACAGGACAGGATCACCCCATGAAACGACTGCAAGGAAAAAGCGCGCTGGTCACCGGTGCTGCCCGTGGTATTGGCAAGGCGTTCGCCCAGGCCTATGTCGATGAAGGCGCCACCGTGGCGATCGCCGATATCGACCTGGATCGGGCCCGGGAGACTGCCGCTCAATTGGGCGACAACGCCTATGCCGTCAGGATGGACGTGACCGATCAGGCATCAATCGACCAGGCCATCGATTCCGTCGTGGCCCGGGCAGGCAAGCTGGACATCTTGATCAACAATGCGGCGCTGTTCGACCTGGCGCCCATCGTCGAGATCACCCGCGAGAGCTACGAGCGACTGTTCTCCATCAACGTCGCCGGCACCCTGTTCACGCTGCAAGCCGCCGCGCGGCAGATGATCCGCCAAGGCCACGGCGGCCGGATCATCAACATGGCCAGCCAGGCCGGCCGACGTGGCGAGGCCCTGGTGGCGGTCTACTGTGCCTCCAAGGCCGCCGTGATCAGCCTGACCCAATCCGCCGGGCTGGATTTGATCAAGCACCGGATCAATGTCAACGCCATTGCGCCAGGGGTGGTGGACGGTGAGCACTGGGAGGGCGTCGACGCACTGTTCGCCCGCCATGAAAACCTGCCCCTGGGCGAAAAGAAGCGTCAAGTCGGGCAACAGGTGCCTTATGGCCGGATGGGCACCGCCCAGGACCTCGTCGGCATGGCGATTTTCCTGGCTTCGGCCGACAGTGAATACGTGGTGGCCCAGACCTATAACGTCGACGGCGGTAACTGGATGAACTGACACGCTGGAAGTTTTATGGCCTTGAGACGACGAAAATGGACCTATTCGCCTGAAAATTGATCCCACTACTTGAGGATCATCCCGAACGGTACCCAACGGTGCCGTTCCAAGGGATTTCGAAAGAGCGTGAATACCGTTGCCCCAGCGGGGCAAAAATTGCGCATCATAGGCGCCGTCCGCTCAAGGGAGATTTACATGCGTGCCATTTTTTCCGTCATGCGTCTTGCCGCGCTGTCGCTGGGACTGGCCTTTGCCGCCAGCGCCGTAGCCACCGAAGAGACGCAACTGGTCGAGTCCATCAATCTTTACCGCAGCCAATCCCAAAGCTGCGCGGGCCAGGCGTCCCTGGAGCTGCCGCCGCTGGCAATGGATTCACGGTTGATCCTGTCGGCCAATGGCATCGGCGATTTGCAGCAAGCGTTGGCGCGGGCGGCCTATCCGATGGTGAACGTGCAGGCTATCAGCCTGTCCGGTCCACGGGACGCCCAGGCTGCGATGAAGGCCGTACAGGAAAGTTTTTGCCAAGTCGTGCTGGACCCGCAGTTCGTGGACATCGGCGTGAGCCGCCTGGACCGGGAATGGCGCATCGTGCTGGCTCGCCCGTTGTTGTCGGCGCGCCTCGGGGATTGGCAGGCCGAAGGCCAGAAATTGCTCAAGCTGATCAATAGCGCCCGCGCGCAGCCACGCCGCTGCGGCACCGAAGCGTTCGCCGCCACGACGCCGCTGGCCTGGAACGCCGACCTGGCCCTGGCTGCGGTGAATCACACCCGCGCCATGGCCAACAACAATTTCTTCGACCACAAGGACCGCGATGGGCGCATGCCGGGCGATCGCGCCGAACTGGCCGGTTACCTGGGCCAAGCCATCGGCGAAAACATCGCCGCGGGGCAGGATACCGCGTTGAAGGTGGTGGACGGCTGGCTGGCGAGCCCGGGGCACTGCGCCAACCTGATGAATCCGCAATTTCGCGAGTTGGGGGCCGGGTATGCGATGGACCCGAAGAGCGATGCGGGGATTTACTGGACGGCGATGTTTGGCACCCAATGACGGTGCTCGGCGGGCTTACGCCTTCGCGAGCAGGCTCGCTCCCACATGGATTGTGGCATTCCCCTGTGGGGGGTGTTCGTTCAAAGTGCCCTGGATAACTGTGGCGAGGGAGCTTGCTCCCACTCGGCTGCGAAGCAATCGTGAACCGGCGGTTGCGGTGTCACTGGAGCGTGTATTCGACAATGTCGGGGCCGCTTCGCGACCCAGCGGGAGCAAGCTCCCTCGCCACGGGGCCATCGTTTTTCTCAAGTGACCAGCCTTACTGTGGGAGCGAGCCTGCTCGCGAAGGCCGCGCATCGGCCCTCATCCCTGCCGCAATACCCGCCGCACATGCCCCATGAACTGACTCAACGACGGTGACGGAGCCACGGGCTTGCGCTGCAGCAAGCCAATCGAGCGTTTTGCCGGCTGCTCAATCGCAGTGACAGCGCACTGTTCGCCGATGTTGAATACCGCCGTGCAACTGGCCGGCAACAGCGAGAATCCCAAGCCTTCGCGAACCAGGGCCGTGGCGGTGCTCATGTGCGCCACTTCCCACGCCGGCACCGGGTCAACGTTCAGATAACGCAACGCCGCGTCAGCCAATGGACGGATACTGGTGTCCGGCGTCAGGGCGATATAGGGCTGCTGCTTCCAATCGCGGTGATGGTCCTGGTGGCTGAGCAAGACCAGGTTGTCATCCAGCAGGCGCTCGAAGCTCAGGCCAGACAGGTCGTCTGGCAGCGAACTGATGCAGGCGTCCACCTCGCCGCGCTGCACCCACCCCATGATCTCCCCGGCGCGGCCATCCAGCAGATGCACATTCACGCCCGGATGCTCACGCTGGAACGAGGCGATGACCACCGGCAGGAACGACGCCGCGGCGGTGGGCAAGGCTGCCAGCCGGAGCGTGCCGCGGCTCAAGCTGAGGGTGTCGCGGGCGTCGCGCACGGCATCGTCCATGTCCCGCAGCATGCGCCGGGCCTGGGGCAGGAAGTGCTCGCCGGCCGGCGTCAACTCGACGCTGCGGGTGTTGCGTGCAAGTAGCTGCAACCCCATGGTTTCTTCCAGCTTGCGAATGCTGTAGCTCAACGCCGGTTGGGACAGGTGCAATTGTTCAGCGGTGCGGGTGAAGCTGGAGGTTTCAGCGATCAGGATGAAGGCACGAAGCTGGCGGAAGGATACGTTCATGGCCCGCTCATAAAATTAATGGATCAATTGATTCTACCTTTAAAATTCACAGAACAATCCAGCCTCTCCACTATAGGGCCACCCCTCAGTGGAAAACGGACATGACAAAAACAATTCTCGTCGGGTGCGGCGCCGGTTTTGCCAATGATCGGCCTGATGCCGCCCTGCGCCTGGCCCAGGACCTGGCGCAACGCAGCGGCCCGCGCTACATCATGCTGGAGCTGCTGGCGGAGCGGACCCTGGCCGAAGCGCAACTGCGCAAGCGCCTCGACCCACAGGCGGGCTACTCCGCCCGGCTGTTCGATTTTCTCGAACCCATGCTCGACCTGTGCATCGAAGCCGGCATCCCGATCATCACCAATGGTGGCGCCGCCAACCCGAGGGCGGCCGCACAGCGACTGCGCCAAACCTTGGCGGGCCGCTTCCCTGGGCTGAAAATCGCATGCGTGCTGGGTGACGACCTCTTGGGCGAAACACCTGCGCGCTACGAACGATGGCTGTCGTGCGATCCGCAGGAACAGCCTGTGTCCGTGAATGTCTACACCGGCGCCGACGGTATCGTCCAGGCCTTGACCGAGGGCGCCGGCATCGTCCTGTGTGGCCGTGTCGCCGACCCCTCGCTGGCGGTGGGTGCGATCCGTCATGGGTTGGGTTGGAAAGCCGACGATTGGCAGAAGATCGCCGTGGCGACGGCGGCCGGACACTTGTTGGAGTGCTGCACCCAGGTCACCGGGGGCTATTTTGCTCATCCCGGGATGAAAGACATTCCAGACCCGGCCAATCTCGGCTGTCCAATTGCCGAAATCCGGGAGGACGGCCGCTTGATCATCGGCAAGACCCGCGACAGCGGCGGCCGGGTCAGCGAGCAAACCGTGAAGGAACAACTTCTCTACGAAGTCCACGACCCTCGACGCTACCTGACGCCGGACGTTGTACTGGACCTTGGCGAAGCCCGCGTGCAGGACCTGGGCGAAGACCGCGTCGAGATCAGCGGCCTGCTCGGCCATCCACGCCCCGAAACCCTGAAGGGCCTGGCGGGCGTGCGCGGCCTGTGGTTTGGCGAGGCGGAAATATCCTATGCCGGCCCCGGCGCCTTGGCACGTGCGGCACTGGCGCGAGAAATTCTGCTGGACCGTTTCGGCCGATTGGCACCAGGCGTGCAGCCCTGGATCGATCTTTCCGGTGTCGCCAGCCTGTTCAACGACCAGGGCGGGCGCTACCTGCAAAAGCAGCTCGCCCAGGCCCCGGCCCTGGAGGATGTACGCGTACGCATCGGCCTGACCCACACCGACCGACCGCTGGTGGAAACGCTGTTGGCCGAAGTGGAATCGCTCTACACCAACGGGCCGGCAGGCGGCGGTGGCGTGCGACGACATCTCGTCGAGGCCGTGACCACGCGAAGTTTCCTGCTGCCGCGGGATGAAATCCACACGACCCTGGAGTGGTACTGATGAACCTCGTCACCCTCGCCGATTTTGCTCACGCCCGTGCTGGCGACAAAGGCAACATCCTCAGCATCGCGGTGTTTCCCCACGACGCGGCCCACTACGCCTGGTTGCTGCGGGCGCTGACCTGCGAGCGGGTCGCCGAGCAATTCGCGACGCGACAACCCTCCAGGGTGCACCGCTATGAACTGCCGAACCTGAACGCGCTGAACTTCGTCCTCGAGGATGCCCTGGAGGGCGGTGTGAACCGCAGTTGCGGCCTGGACCGCCACGGCAAGAGCCTGAGTTACCTGCTGTTGGCCTTGCGGCTGCCCGGCCCGACGGACTGACCGATCCAGTGCCTGCGAACCATCCGACAACAATAAAAAGAGAGGCTGCAACATGATTACAACCCTGGGTTTCCTGATGATGCTCGCCATCATCGGCTTGATATTGCTGCGCCGGATCAGCCCGGTGGTGGCGTTCACCACCCTCCCCGTGATCGTCTGCCTGCTCGCCGGCTTCAACCTGGGGCAGATCGGCGAATTCATCAAGGCCGGCCTGATCACGGTGGCGCCGACCGCCGCGCTGTTCCTGTTTGCCATCCTGTTCTTCGGCATCATGCGTGACCGGGGATTGTTCGATCCGCTGGTCAACCTGTTGATCCGCAGCACCGGCGGCAAGCCGCTGGCCGTGGCGTTGGTGACGGTTTTGGTGACGTCCGTGGTGCATCTCGACGGCGTCGGCGCCGCCACGTTCCTGCTGACTATTCCGGCGCTGCTGCCCTTGTACAAACGGCTGAACATGAGCCCGGCGATGTTGCTGTGCCTGGTGGGCACCACGGCGGGTGTCATCAACATGGTGCCCTGGGGCGGTACGACCGCCCGCGCCGCCGCCGTGTCAGGCCTGGATGCCACCGCGCTGTGGCTGGGCTTGCTGCCGGTGCAGATGGTGGGCCTGGCGTGCATGCTCGGGGTGGCGACCGTGTTGGGCTTGCGTGCCCAGCGTCGCCAACCGATGTCGCTGGGTGCGGCCGCGACGTGTGATGTAGACGGCCTGCAAACCCAAGGCCGCGAATTCAGCCTCTCTCCCCGGGAGCTGCGCTACTGGCTGAACGTAGCCCTGACCGGCGGCATCTTGGTGTGCCTGTTCACCGGCATTTTCCCCTTGTATGCGTGTTTCATGGTGGGCCTGGGCATCGCCCTGCCCTTGAACTTCCCATCCCTGGACGCCCAGGCCGATCGCCTCAAGGCCCACGCGTCCGATGCGCTGCAGATGGTCCTGGTGATGATGGCCGCCGCGGTGCTGCTGGGTGTGCTGTCCGGCGCGAAGATGTCCGACGGCATGGCGTTGGCGCTGATCAATATCCTGCCTGCCGGCTCTGCCCAGTACCTGCACGTGATCGTCGGTTTCTTTGGCGTGCCCTTGGGCATGATCTTCTCGCCGGACGCCTACTATTTCGCCCTGCTGCCGGTGATCAAGGACGTGGCCGCTGCGGCTGGCGTTCCCCTCGAAGCCGTGGCACGGGCCATGTTGATCGGCGAGAACACCGGATTCTCCATCAGCCCGGTCGTGCCCAGTGTGTACCTGGCGCTGGCGCTGTCCGGCGTGGAACTGCGCAAGCACATGGCCTATACGTTTTTCTGGGCCTGGGGCGTCAGCCTGGTGATGCTCGCCTTCGCCGTGGTGACCGGCGCGGTACAGGTCTGAGCGGCGTGGAGCGAGCTTGCCCGCGAAGGCGGTGACACAGTCGATGAGGATGTTGGATATACCGGCCTCTTCGCGGGCAAGCCCGCTCCCACAAAGTCCGCGGCGGACATACATTCTGCGGCTTCTTGCAAATCCAGTGTGGGAGCGAGCTTGCCCGCGAAGGCGGTGACACAGTCGATGAGGATGTTGGATATACCGGCCTCTTCGCGGGCAAGCCCGCTCCCACAAAGTCCGCGGCGGACATACATTCTGCGGCTTCTTGCAAATCCAGTGTGGGAGCGAGCTTGCTCGCGAAGGCGGTGTCACAGTCGATGAGGATGTTGGATATACCGGCCTCTTCGCGGGCAAGCCCGCTCCCACAAAGTCCGCGGCGGACATACGATTCTGCGGTTCTTGCAAATCCAGTGTGGGAGCGAGCTTGCTCGCGAAGGCGGTGTCACAGTCGATGAGGATGTTGGAAGTGCCGGCCTTTTCGCGAGCAGGCTCGCTCCCACAAGGGGGTAACCGGGCGCGCATAAAAAAACGCCGCTCATTTGAGCGGCGTTTTTGTACTTGACCGGATAGCGTCCGGTTTACAGCGCCATGTCAGCCGCTGGATTGGCTTCCCGAGCAGCAGCCGGCTTGACCGGAGCTACAGGGGCCGCCGCCTTGCCGATGGCCGGTGGCGGGTCCAGTTGCAGGACTTCGCTGGTGTAGGCCCATTCCTGCGCGACGCGCTCAGGGTTGTCATTGAGCTTGGTGCCGTAGCTCGGCACGATCTGGCGCAGTTTTTCCTGCCAGGCCGGGGTGGCTACCTTGTCCTTGAAGACCTTCTCAAGCACGCTCAGCATGATCGGCGCGGCGGTCGAAGCGCCTGGCGACGCACCCAGCAGGCCAGCGATGCTGCCGTCCTGGGAAGCCACGACTTCGGTGCCGAGCTTCAGCACGCCGCCCTTCTCTTCGTCACGCTTGATGATTTGCACACGCTGGCCGGCTTGCCACAGGCGCCAGTCTTCCTGCTTGGCGTCCGGGAAGTATTCCTTCAGAGCATTGAAGCGGTCTTCGTCCGACAGCATCAGTTGGCCAGCCAGGTATTCCACCAGCGGGTACTGTTCGATGCCGACCTTGGTCATCGGCCAGACGTTGTGGGTCGTGGTGCTGGTCAGCAGGTCAAAGTACGAACCGTTCTTCAAGAACTTGGTGGAGAACGTGGCGAATGGGCCAAACAGGATCACGCGCTTGCCGTCCAGCACACGAGTGTCCAGGTGTGGAACCGACATCGGCGGTGCGCCCACCGAAGCCTTGCCGTAGGCCTTCGCCAGGTGCATCTGGGCAACGGTCGGGTTTTCGGTCACCAGGAACGAACCACCCACCGGGAAACCGGCGTATTCACGGGCTTCCGGAATGTCCGACTTCTGCAGCAGGTGCAGCGCGCCGCCACCGGCACCGATGAAGACGAACTTGGCGTCGGTCTCGGTTTCGGTACCGTCTTTCAGGTTCTTGTACGAAACGCGCCAGGAGCCGTCTTCGTTACGGGTGATGTCTTCCACTTCGCTGGACAGCTTGAGGGAGAAGTTCGGCTTGGATTGCAGGTAAGCCGCGAACTGGCGCGTGATTTCGCCGAAGTTCACATCGGTACCCAACGGACTCCAGGTGGCCGCGACCTTCTGGCTCGGGTCACGCCCTTGCATCATCAGCGGAACCCACTTGCTGATCTGCGCCGGGTCTTCGGAGTACTGCATGCCGGCGAACAGCGGGCTGGCCTGGAGTGCGTCGTAGCGCTTCTTCAGGAACGCGATGTTCTCGTCGCCCCACAGGAAACTCATGTGCGGCGTGGAGTTGATGAACGAGCGCGGATTCTTCAGCACGCCGTTCTTGACCTGCCAGGACCAGAACTGACGGGAAATCTGGAACGCTTCGTTGATCTCGATCGCCTTGGAGATATCGACCTTGCCGTCCTTTTCCGGCGTGTAGTTCAATTCGGCCAACGCGGAGTGACCGGTACCGGCGTTGTTCCAGCCGTTGGAGCTTTCTTCGGCAACACCGTCCAGGCGCTCGACCATTTCCATGGTCCAGCCCGGCTCCAGCTCATTGAGCCAGACACCGAGGGTCGAACTCATGATGCCGCCACCAATGAGCAAGACATCGACTTTTTTCGGCTCGGCGGCGTGCGTGGTCGCAAGACCCATCGCCATCGCCAGGCCCAGCAGCGCCGTGTGTGTTTTCTTCAACATGTGTGTATCCCCGGGATAAAACGCTATTCCGTCCCACAGTCCTGTTCGTGTATCAACCTCGCCCAATGCCAGCTCGGCGGACGGGTATCGAATGGACTGGAGGATGGACCTACAGGGGCCGAACGAATCGGCCTCGCATTTATGTCTCTCCGGCGCTGACTTCTTGTAGGTCTTGGCTTCAGCTGGGTGAGTGACACTGCAAAACGGTCTAGATCGGGCCTGCCGTGGCCGTGCCCGATTGTCGCAGCGGGGGCAGTTTACAGAATGAACCAAACAGACCGAAGCGCATTTTTGCATTCCTGACAAAAACGCCGACAAAGTGGCGGCGTTTTAATGGCTCGCTTGCGTCCCGTAAATGCTGTGGCCCTGCCAAATCACAGGTACTTGAGGATTGAAATATCGCGACGGCGTTGTTTCAACGAGGCGAACCAACGCGTCGGAAAAAACAGCACGACGCCCAGCACGGCGCTCCACAACCAGACCATGGGCAACTGATCGAAGCCGAAATAGGCACCTTGATTGGTCCCCCAGATGAAGACCGCCACCAGGTACATGGCCTTCAGCACGTAGAGGTGCAACAGGTAGAAGAACATTGGCGCGCCGCCATAAATCGCCAATGCCGCGGTGCTTCCCCGTGACTGGATTTTTTCGAAGAGCCCCAGCAGGATCAAGCCCAACCCAAGCGTTGGCAGGAGGAACATCAAGGATGGTGGGTACTTCGTCCCGCTCATGAAACTCATGAACGTGCGCAACGCATCGCCGGTCTGGACCCAGGGTTTGTCGCCGTAGACGTTGACATAGCGAATCAACATGAAGGCGATCAACAGACCGATGCCGACTGTAAACAACCGCCGCATCCTCACGCGCGGTTCTACATCCGCAGCGAACCAAGGCCCGATGCCCCACCCCAGCAGGATCACGCCAATCCACGGAAGCACCGGATAGGTGGTGCGCGCACGGGTGAATTCGGTGATATCGATGAACGCCCGTTGATGAAGAATCGACCACGGTACGAAAAACGGCGAGTCCGGCCCCAGCACAATGCCGTCCAGCAGGTTATGCCCGGCGACGATGGCAACCCCAAGCACAACCAGCCAACTGCGCTTGAAGTGCAGCAGCGCCGCCAGGATGATCATGCAGATCCCGATGCACCAAATCACTTGCAACCACAGTGTCTTCGGCGGGAACTCGGCGTTCCAGGCAAAACACACGAACGTCAGTTCCAGGAACACCAGGAACAGGCCGCGCTTGAGCAGGAACACCGACGTCTCGCCGGCCGTGTGTTTCTGACTGTAGAGCCACGCCGATAAACCGGTGAGAAAGATGAACACCGGGGCACAGAGCGTGCTGAGCAAGCGGGTGAAAAACAGGTCCGGTGTCACGCTCAGGGCATCGATGGGATCGGTGACCTGGCGATGCAGGAGAAAGGTCTCGCGCACATGGTCAACCAACATCAGCAGCATGACGAATCCCCGCAGGGCGTCGATGGCGAGCAGGCGTGTGGCGGTTTTTGCCGTGCTGGATGCAAGGGTCGGCGGGAAGATAGCGGCTGGGCTTGTCGCGCTTGTGGATAGGCTCATCGGGGTACTCGGGCAGTCGTTGGTCCGTGCAAGCCAGGAATGAGAATTCCTGCCAAACGAAAGCGGATAACATAACACATATTATCGTATTCACCCGAAGAACCTGTGGGAGCGAGCTTGCTCGCGATAGCGGAGCGTCGGTCGAAGCTAATCGGCCTGTGCCACCGCCATCGCGAGCAAGCTCGCTCCCACAGGTTTTGTCTAGGCTTGGCTACCCAAGCAACTGGCTCAACACCGCCCGCAACTTACCTGGCTTGACCGGTTTGTTCAGCAGCGGTGCGTTCAGTTTGCGCAGGGCGCGGCGGCACTGGTCGCTGCGGTCGGCGGTGATGATCACGGCGGGTATCGCCTGCTGGAAGTGCTCGCGCAGATGCCTGACCACTTCGCAGCCGACCACCCCATGATCGAGGTGGAAATCCGCCAGCACCAGCTCCGGAGCGCGGCCTTGGAGGGCGTCGAAGGCAGCCGCTTCATCGGTGGCGGTCAACACCTCGCAGCCCCACTGTTCCAGCAGCGCCGCCATGCTTTGCAGGATGCTCACTTCGTTGTCGATGACCAGCAGCCGGCGTCCCGGCAGCGGGTTGCCCGCCACGGCCTGCACCGGAACCTGGGACATGGGCAGCGGCCGTTCGGCTGACAGCGGGACTTCGATGCTGAACACCGAACCGCGTCCAGGCCGGGAGCGCACCTGCACCCGATAGCCGAGGATATGGGCGATGCGCTCGACGATCGCCAGCCCCAGGCCGACGCCCTTGCGATCCGCCGCCCGTCCGACGTCCAGTTGGTTGAACTCGAGGAAAATCGACTCCAGGCAATCGGCGGCGATGCCGCGCCCCGTGTCCCAGACCTCCAGGCTCAAGTGCCCTCCCCGACGCCGCGCCGCCAGGAGAATGCCGCCCTGGTCGGTATAGCGACAGGCATTGCTCAGCAGATTGCGCAGGATGCGGGTCATCAGCCGCAGGTCAGTCAGCACCGCTTCGTCGCCGAACCGCACGCGCAGCTCCAGGCCTGCGGCACCGGCCACCGACTGGAACTCGGACGCCAGCGGCGCCAACAGCTCATCCAGCCGATAAGGCGCCAGGTCTGGCTTGACGGCGGCCTGATCCAAACGGGAAATATCCAGCAGGTCGGCCAGCAGGTCTTCGGCGCCTTCGAGCGCCTGGTGCGTGCGCTCCACAAGCACGTGCTCGGCACTGGGCAGTTGTCGCTCGCGCAAGGTCGCAATCAAAAGCCGCGCGGCGTTGAGGGGTTGCAACAGGTCATGGCTGGCGGCGGCCAGGTATTTATCCTTGCTGCGGTTGGCCGCTTGGGCCGCGTCCCGGGCATCGCGCAACTGTTGCTCGACCCGTTTGCGCTGGGCGATCTGCTGCTGCAGGTTGTGGTTGGCCTCCAGCAGCGCATCGGTGCGCTCGGCCACCCGCTGTTCCAGTTGATCGTTGAGCTGTTGCAAGCGTTGCCGGGCCTGCTCCAGCTCATCGAGGCGCGCCGCCAGTTCGGGGTAATGACTCTTGCGTGTCGAGTGGTTGCCCAACCCCAGCAACCCGGCCAGGGCTTTCTGCTGCTCGTCAGAGGGCTTCGCCATAGACGACCTCGACATCCCGCTGGCTCGACTCCCGAGGGTTGGTAAGAATGCACGGGTCATGCATCGCATGTTGCGACAGGAACGGAATGTCCGAGGTGCTGACGCCATGCAAGCCCAAGGTCTCATGGAAACCAATGGTGCGCTTGAGGGCGATCAGGTGTTCCACCAGCCGGGTGCGGATCTGCCTGTGGTTGAGCCCACGGCAATCGATGCCCAGGGTCTCGGCGATCACTTTGAAGCGGTCCGGCGCCGAGGTGTAGTTGAACGCCACCACATGTTCCACCAGCACCGCGTTGCACAAGCCGTGGGGCAGGTCGAGAAAGCCGCCCAGGCTGTGGGACATGGCGTGCACCGCGCCGAGGATCGCGTTGGAGAACGCCAGCCCGGCCTGCATGCTGCCGAGCATGATCTTTTCCCGCAGGGCGACGTCCGCCGGGTTGGCGATCATCTGCACCAGGTTGTTGTTGATCAGGCGCATCGCTTCCAGCGCATGGGGATCGGTCAATGGTCCGTGGCCGGTGGAAACGAACGCCTCGATCGCATGCACCAGGGCGTCGATGCCGGTACAGGCGGACAGGAACGGGTCCATGCTCAAGGTCGTTTCCGGATCGATCAACGACACGTCCGGCACCGCTGCCTTGCTGACGATGGAAAACTTCATGCGCTCTTGCTGGTTGGAGATGATGACGAACTGCGACACATCGGCAGAAGTGCCGGCCGTGGTGGGAATCAGGATCAGCGGCGGACTGGGCACTTGCAGCGTGTCCACGCCTTCGAATTCAAGAATGTTGCGGCCATGGGCGACCACGATCCCGATCGCCTTGCCGCAGTCCATGGGGCTGCCGCCGCCAACCGCGACGATCACGTCGCAATGGTTCTCGCGGTAGGTCTCGGCACCGAGCATGACTTCCTCGACCCGAGGATTGGGCGAGACGTCGCTGTAGATGCAGTAGTCGATGCCCTGGGCTTGCAGGCTGGCTTCGACGTCACCGACCCAACCGGCGGCGATCACCCCGGGATCGGTGACCACCAGCACCTTGCGGGCGCCGAAGGTCTTGGCGTAGTTGCCAACGTTGTGCCGACAGCCGGCACCGAACATGATTTCAGGGGAAACGAACTTGCGCAGCGGGCTGAGGCTCATCTTTTCAGTTGCGGGGCTCATGGGTAAGCCTGTTGTTATTGTCGAGGGATACGTTGAGCCTAAAGCATCCCGCCGTTAATGCAATCCGACCAATGGGTAGCCCGGCCTGAACGCGTCAAGCCGGGCCAGGCACTCATCGGTTGGCGAAGTACATCGTCACTTCAAAGCCAATACGCAGGTCGGTGTACGCGGGTTTAGTCCACATGGGTCTTTCCTCTTCTTGTACCGGGCGATTCCGGCAGGCTCATTAATGCACGGGGCGATCCGGGCCCGAATGCTACTTTCGAAGCGGTGGGTGGGGTGCGTTGGTATTACAGGAGAAGCAGTGTAGGAGCTGCGCAGGAGCTGCGTAGGAGCTGCCGAGTGCAACGAGGCTGCGATCTTTTCCCAAACACTTGAGTCCCAAGCGAAAGATCAAAAGATCGCAGGCTTCGCCAGCTCCTACAGGGATCACGGCAACCCTGTTTGCGCTTCCCAGGGTCAGAAGAACCCCAACGGATTCACGTCATAGCTCACCAGCAAGTTCTTGGTCTGCTGGTAATGGTCGAGCATCATCTTGTGGGTTTCGCGGCCGACGCCGGATTTCTTGTAGCCACCGAACGCAGCGTGCGCCGGGTACAGGTGGTAGCAGTTGGTCCACACGCGTCCGGCCTTGATCGCCCGGCCCATGCGGTAGGCGCGGTTGATGTCGCGGGTCCAGAGGCCGGCGCCGAGGCCGAACTCGGTGTCGTTGGCGATCGCCAGGGCTTCGGCTTCGTCCTTGAAGGTGGTCACGCCCACCACCGGGCCGAAGATTTCTTCCTGGAACACGCGCATCTTGTTGTGGCCCTTGAGCAGGGTCGGCTGGATGTAATAACCGCTGGACAGATCGCCCTCAAGGCGTTCGGCCGCACCACCGGTCAGCAACTCGGCGCCCTCTTCCCGGGCGATGTCCAGGTACGAAAGGATCTTGTCGTATTGCTGCTGGGACGCCTGGGCGCCGATCATCGTCTCGGTGTCCAGTGGATTGCCGCGCTTGATCTTGGCGATCTTCTTCATGACTTCGGCCATGAACGGCGCATAGATCGATTCCTGCACCAGGGCGCGGGATGGGCAGGTGCAGACTTCGCCCTGGTTGAAGAACGCCAGCACCAAGCCTTCGGCAGCCTTCTCGATGAACGCCGGCTCGGCTTGCATGATGTCTTCGAAGAAGATGTTCGGCGACTTGCCGCCCAGCTCCACGGTGGACGGGATGATGTTCTCGGCGGCGCATTTCATGATGTGCGAGCCCACCGGGGTCGAGCCGGTGAAGGCGATCTTGGCGATGCGCTTGCTGGTGGCCAGGGCCTCACCGGCCTCGCGGCCAAAGCCGTGGACGATGTTCAGCACGCCCGCTGGCAGCAGGTCGGCGATCAGCTCGATGAATACCGTGATCGACAGCGGCGTCTGCTCCGCCGGCTTGAGCACGATGCAGTTGCCAGCGGCCAGGGCCGGAGCGAGTTTCCAGGCGGCCATCAGCAGCGGGAAGTTCCACGGGATGATCTGGCCGACCACGCCCAGCGGCTCGTGGAAATGATAGGCGGTGGTCAACTCGTTGATTTCGGCAGCGCCGCCCTCTTGGGCGCGGATGCAACCGGCGAAATAGCGGAAATGGTCAGCCGACAGCGGCACGTCGGCGTTCAGGGTTTCACGCACGGCCTTGCCGTTGTCCCACGTCTCGCTGACGGCAAGGATTTCCAGGTTCTGCTCGATGCGGTCGGCGATTTTCAGCAGCACCAGGGAGCGATCCTGCACGGAGGTCTTGCCCCACGCATCGGCGGCGGCGTGGGCCGCATCCAGTGCTTTGTCGATATCGGCTGCGCTGGAGCGCGGGAATTCGCCGATGACTTCGCCGTTGACCGGCGACGTGTTGGTGAAGTATTCGCAGTTGACCGGCGCGACGAACTCGCCGCCGATGAAATTGCCATAGCGCGGCTTGAAGGAAACGACGGCGCCTGGGGTTCCGGGTTGTGCGTAGATCATGATGGGCCTCTGCCTGGTCGATGCCTGTCGCGGGACAGGCGATAGGCCGATGGTAGAGAGCCCCGTGCGGTGGACGAATGCGTCATTGGCAGGGGGCTCTCTCGTTATTTGGTCGTAGGTTTCAAGCGATAAGCGCAACTGTGGAGCTGCGCAGGAGCTGCGTAGGAGCTGCGTAGGAGCTGCGTGGGAGCTGCGTAGGAGCTGCCGAGTGCAACGAGGCTGCGATCTTTCCCCAGACACTTGAATCTCAAGCGAAAGATCAAAAGATCAAAAGATCAAAAGATCAAAAGATCGCAGGCTTCGCCAGCTCCTACAACCAGCTCCTACAAAGAGCCGAGCGGGGGCAAGCGCCCTCGCCACGGTTCTTGGCAGGCTTTAGCGCTTGGCCACAAGCTCCTTCGGCAACTTGAAGGTCCAGAGCATGCCGCCCTGGTTGAAGTCCTTCACGCGCTTGGCCACTTCGCCGCCCCACAGCGGCACCGCACCACCCCAGCCGGACACCACCGAAACGTACTGCTCGCCGTCCATTTCCCAGGTAATCGGCGAGCCGAGCACGCCGGAGCCGGTCTGGAATTCCCAGACCTTTTCCCCGGTCTTGGCGTTGAAGGCCTGCAGGAAACCTTCAGGCGTACCGGTGAACACCAGGTTGCCCTTCGTGGTCAGGACCCCGCCCCACAGCGGCGCGAAGTTCTTGTGGCGCCAGACTTCCTTGCCGGTCTTGGGGTCGATGGCCCGCAGCACGCCGATGTAATCTTCGTTCAGCGGCTTGATGGTGAACCCGGCGCCGAGGAACGCCGCGCCTTTCTTGTAGGCGATGCCTTCGTTCCAGATGTCCATGCCCCATTCGTTGGACGGCACGTAGAACAGCCCGGTGTCCTGGTTGTAGGCCATCGGCATCCAGTTTTTCGCGCCGAGGAACGCCGGTGCCACGAACACCGAACTGCCCTTGGCTTCGCTGCCCGGCGCGCCCGGACGGCTGGCCTCGTTGTAGATCGGCCGGCCATCCTTGTCCAGACCAGTGGCCCAGGTGATCTTGTCGACGAACGGGAAGCCGCGGATGAACTTGCCGTTGGTGCGATCAAGCACGTAGAAGAAACCGTTGCGGTCGGCGGTCGCCGCCGCCTTGATGTCCTTGCCGCCTTCCTTGTAGTTGAACGAGATCAGCTCGTTGACGCCGTCATAGTCCCAGCCGTCGTGGGGTGTGCTCTGAAAGTGCCACTTGATGCTGCCGTCGTCCGGGTTCAGGGCCAGGCGCGACGAGGAGTAGAGGTTGTCGCCAGGACGCAGGTGCGAGTTCCAGGGCGCCGGGTTGCCGGTGCCGAACAGCAGCAGATTGGTTTCCGGGTCGTAGTAGCCGCCCAGCCAAGGCGCGGCGCCGCCGGTTTTCCAGAGATCGCCGGGCCAGGTCTTGCCCGCCTCGCCGCCGGAAATGCCGTTCTCCACGGCCTTGCCGTCCTTGTAGACGTAGCCCATGTGGCCTTCCACGGTCGGCCGGGTCCACAGCAGTTCACCGTTTTTCGGGTCGAATGCGCTGATCTGGCCGACGACGCCGAACTCGCCGCCCGCCACGCCCGTGATGAGCTTGCCGTTCACCACGAGCGGCGCGGCGCTGATGGAGTAGCCTTCCTTGTGGTCGGCGACTTTCTTGCTCCACACCACTTTGCCGGTGTCCTTGTTCAAGGCCACCAGCTTGGCGTCGAGGGTGCCGAAGAACACCAGGTCGCCATACAGCGCCACGCCACGGTTGATCACGTCGCAGCACGGGCGAATGTCATCGGGCAGGCGCGCGTCGTATTGCCAGAGTTTCTTGCCGGTGCGCGCATCCACCGCGAACACCCGCGAGTAGGACCCGGTGAGGTACATCACCCCGTCCTTGATCATCGGCTGGGCCTGCTGGCCGCGCTGCTTTTCACCGCCAAAGGAGAACGCCCAGACCGGACGCAGGTCCTTGACGTTATTGACGTTGAGGGTGTCGAGCGGGCTGTAGCGCTGGCCCTGGACACCCAAGCCGTTGGTCACGACCTGTTGCGGGTTCTTCGGGTCCTGGAGAATTTCCTGGTCGGTCACGGCGGCCAACGCCGAGCCGGACAGCAGCATGGCACTGAGCAGCAGGTTCACGGCGAAGGGCTGGCGACGTGCGGGATGAATCATGGCGGCTACCTCTGCGGTTATTGTTATACCCGGGAAATTTTCCCGGTCTGCCACAGATTCTTGGCCTCGGCGGCGACGCCAACAATTGCCCGCTGTGTTGAGTTTTCTAGTTCCTTGGTACATGTGGAAGTAAGCAAATACCCCGTGGCGAGAGAGCTTGCTCCCGCTGGGACTGCGTGTAGGAGCTGTCGAGCGAAGCGAGGCTGCGATCTTTCCCCAGACACTTGAATCTCAAGCGAAAGATCAAGATCAAAAGATCGTCCGAACGCGGCCCGAGCCTTCGCCAGCTCCTACAGGGCCCAGCTCCCAGCCATAAAGGTGTGGGGTCAGTCAGGGTCGTGGGTGTCCACCCGCTTCATCCCCGCCCGCTCATAACGCGGATAAAGATGACTGACGCTGCGAATCAGCTCATACCGGCTCAGGCTGATCCCGGCGAAGCGCTCGGGGATGGGGCTGCGGATCATCTCGGCCATGTCGTCGCCCCGGGCCGCGCCGTCGCGCATCAGTTGATCGAGCCAGCCCAGGTAGTCGCGCATCTGCAAGAAAGGCCGGGCATCGCTGGCCACCGGGCCGTGGCCGGGGACGATCAGCTTCCAGGGCAGTGCCTGGAGGGTGTCGAGGTCCTTGAGCCAGACCTCCAGGCCGGGGCTGTTCGGGGTGGTCAGGGCTCGTTCGTAAAACACCAGGTCGCCGGCGAACAGCACGCCGGTGGTTTCATCGAGGATCGCCAGGTCTGCCCCGGTGTGTCCAGCCAACGCCAGCAGGCGCAGCGTATGATCGCCGACCTTCAGCGAACCGGCGCTCAGCGCCTGGGTCGGCAGCACCACCTCGGTGCCGCGCATCCAGTCGCCTACCAGCCGGTACATGTTTTCCGCCAGCGCGTCACCCTGCTGTCGCAGCAGGTCGGTGGTGCCGGGCAGCGCACCGATGGGCACATCGCTGAAGGCCTGGTTGCCCAGCACATGATCCGGATGATGATGAGTCAGCAGCACCTGGACCACCGGTTTGTCCGTCGTCGCGGCAATGGCCTGGCGCAGCGCCTCGCCATAGCGCTTGGACGGCCCGGTGTCGATGACCACCACCCCGGCCTCGGTGACGATGAACCCGGTGTTGACGATGTTGCCACCGTTGGCCTTGGCGAAATTATCCGTGCTGCCTTCCAGCAACCAGGTGCCCTCGGCGATCTGCCGCGGCTTGAGGGAATAATCGGTGGCGGACCATGCCGGCAGGCACAGCCCAAGACAGATCAGCAACAACCAGCGCATGGCGCGCTCCTTTGATCAGGGGATGGCCGCCTCGAACTGGTTGCCGCTGTTGTCGCGCAGCACCAGGCGGGTCTGGCCCGGGCCTTGGATGTCGAGGCCCAGGTTGGGGTTTTCGCTGACCGCCGGGAACAGCTCCAGGCGCGCCAGCAGCTTGCCGTCGGCGTCCAACAGTTGCGCCTGGTTGAGGAAAAATTCCGGGATGCCGTTCACCAGGCCGTTGTCCATCGGATGGGCGATCTGCAAGCGCAGGCGATTCGAATCCCCACGCGGGTAGCGCCCGCCCAGCACCTCACCCAGGTGCTCTTCCCAACCCGGTTGGGTGCGCACCACGCTGGGCGCGGTGCAGCCGCCACCCGCCGCATCGATCAGGGTCGAGCCGACGTGCCACAAGCCGTCGCGGGTCTGCACGGCGGCGCGCAGCGGAGTCGCTTGCTCGATACGAATGCGGATCGACAGCCACGGCAGCACCCGCTCCGAGGGCTGGAAATCAACGATTCTAGGCAGCGGGTTGAGCTCGGCCCAGGCCAGCACCCGCACGACGTCGCCGGTGAAGGCTCGCGCGTCTATTTCCAGTGGCACCTGGCGCGCGTCCTCGGCAAAGGGCGGCGCCAGCACCCGCACCCGCTCGTCGAACACGAACGGCGCATCCGCCAGCAACTGTTTGTGATAGAAGGCCCACATCACCGACGGCACCGGGTCCTTTCCCGGCTCGATCGCGCTCGCCATCAACGGCAGGCAACCCAACAGCAGGCCAAACGCTCGCCAGTTCATCCCGCGCTCCTATTGGTACATCTCGGGTACTTCGTAACGCAGGCCATAGCGGGCATACACGGTCTTGAGCGTGCCGTCGCGAATCAAACCTTCCAGAACCTCTTCCACCGCGTAGGCCAACTGACGGTTGCTTTCATGCACCGCCATGCCGATCTCCCAGCGCTGCTTGCCCATGTTCGGGTAGGCGTTTTCAGCGAGGGCCAACTGCGGATCGGCAGCCTGGTGCACTTGCCAGTCGATCTCCCCGCGCATCGCCATGACGGCATCCACTTCGCCGGCCTGCATGGCCCCGAAGGCTTTGGCGACACTGGGGTAATGGTGGGTCTTGGCGCTGAGCATGCCGTTGAACACCGAGGTCAGGTAGAACGACGGCACGCTGTCGACTTCGACGCCGATGGGGTGCTGCTGGAACACCGCGACGCTGCCCACCGAGTCCAGCCGGCGCTGGTCGTACGCCACCTGCCAGCATTCCTGCTGATACGGCCCGAACATCACCACTTGGGCATTTTCCAGCTCACCGATGTCGTTGCGCCTTTGCACGTAGTCGTGATCGTACGGCACGCGCATCATCAGGTCGGCCAGTTGCCGGTCGTGCAATGGACTGCTGCGCCAGATGTAGTCGCGCAGGTCATCGTCGAGCTTTTCGCCGGGCGGCGCCCAGATCAGTTCCAGCCGCACGCCCATGGCCTTGGCCAGGGCCTGCGCCACCTCCACATCGACGCCCCGGGGCTGGCCCTGGTCTTCGAAACTGTAGGGGGCAAAGTCCTTGTAGACCGCGACCTTCAATTCGCCGGCCGCGATCATCTGGTCGTAGCTGCGCACCTGCGCCTGCACCGCCTGGACACACAACAGCAGGCCGCACATCACCCACGCGAACAGGCGCATGGCAATCACTCCTCGACGTGCACGCTGTCCAGATAGGTCCGCACCGCCCACAGCGCTTCCTGGCTCAGGTAGTCGGCCATCTTCGGCATATAGACGCGACCATCACGCACGGCGCCGTGGCGCACGCGCTCGACGAACCACTCATCGCCGGCTTCGGCGGCGTCAAGCATGCGCAAATCCGGGGCGATCCCGCCGGACTTGGCTTCCAGGCCATGACAGGCCGCGCAGTTCTGGTTGTAGGCCGAAGCGCCGATTTCCACGGCCTTGTCCCGCTCGGGGGAGTTGCGATAAGGGTTTTGTGCGACCCAACCGTCGGCATCCACCGGCAGGTTGGTGTCCTTGATGGGCGTCAGCCCCTTGGTTTCCACTGCCTGGGGCACTACGTTGCCATGGGCCCATGCGGAGCCAGCGCCGGTCAGCCCCATCAGCAGTGCGGTAGCGATGATGGCGTTGCGTTTTGTTGTCATTGTTATGCCCTCGAAATTGCACGCAAGACCTCTTTGCGGAGGCCATGCCGTCATCTTAGGAACCGCCTGCCCACAGCCGAATGCTGCTTTGGTGGTCGCGGTCTAGTTCCTTGGTAGCAGGTCGTCCGACGCAAGTCGCAAAGAGGGGCGATCTGGGAAGTCTTCCCGGCAAGGGCGGGACTTTTTCCGTATCGGACGAGGCATGCGAGACCCGACCCTAGTCAGGCCAAAACCTCACTGGGAAATCCCACCATGACAATAAAAACCCGACCTGCCCTCTCCTCCCTGGCCGTTGCCCTGCTGCTGGCCGGCAGCCTGACCCTGGGCACCCAGGCGCACGCCGCCGTGTCCTGGGAGGACATCGCCAACGATCACCTGACCACCCAGGACGTGCTGCAATACGGCATGGGCACCAACGCCCAACGCTGGAGCCCGCTGGCCCAGGTCAATGACAAGAACGTGTTCAAGCTGACCCCGGCCTGGTCCTATTCATTCGGCGACGAGAAGCAACGCGGCCAGGAATCCCAGGCCATCGTCAGCGACGGCGTGGTGTACGTCACCGGCTCGTATTCGCGGGTGTTCGCGCTGGATGCCAAGACCGGCAAGCGCCTGTGGACCTACAACCACCGGCTGCCGGACAACATTCGCCCGTGCTGCGACGTGGTCAACCGCGGCGCGGCCATCTATGGCGACAAGATCTATTTCGGCACCTTGGATGCCCGCGTCGTCGCCCTGGACAAGCACACCGGCAAGGTGGTGTGGAACAAGAAATTCGGCGATCACGCCGGCGGCTACACCATGACCGGCGCCCCGGTGCTGATCAAGGACAAGACCAGCGGCAAGGTCCTGCTGATCCACGGCAGTTCCGGCGATGAGTTCGGCGTGGTCGGGCAACTGTTCGCCCGTGATCCGGACACGGGTGAAGAAGTCTGGATGCGCCCGTTTGTCGAAGGCCACATGGGCCGTCTCAACGGCAAGGACAGCACCCCGACCGGCGACGTCAAGGCGCCGTCCTGGCCTGACGACAAGACCACCGAGACCGGCAAGGTGGAAGCCTGGAGCCACGGCGGTGGTGCGCCTTGGCAGAGCGCCAGTTTCGACGCCGAGACCAACACCATCATCGTCGGCGCGGGCAACCCCGGCCCATGGAACACCTGGGCGCGCACGGCCAAGGACGGCAATCCCCATGATTACGACAGCCTCTACACCTCCGGCCAGGTGGGTGTTGATCCAAGCACGGGTGAAGTGAAGTGGTTCTACCAGCACACGCCCAACGATGCCTGGGACTTCTCCGGCAACAACGAGCTGGTGCTGTTCGACTACAAGGACAAGGACGGCAAAGTGGTCAAGGCCACCGCCCACGCCGACCGCAACGGCTTCTTCTACGTGGTGGATCGCCACAACGGCAAACTGCAGAACGCCTTTCCCTTCGTCGACAACATCACCTGGGCCAGCCACATCGACCTGAAGACTGGTCGCCCGGTGGAAAATCCCGGCCAGCGCCCGGCCAAGCCACTGCCGGGAGAAACCAAGGGCAAGCCGGTGGAAGTCTCGCCGCCGTTCCTCGGCGGCAAGAACTGGAACCCCATGGCCTACAGCCAGGACACCGGGCTGTTCTACGTACCGGGCAACCAATGGAAAGAGGAGTACTGGACCGAGGAAGTCAGCTATAAAAAAGGCTCCGCCTACCTGGGCATGGGTTTCCGGATCAAGCGCATGTATGACGATCACGTCGGCAGCCTGCGAGCCATGAATCCCACCACCGGCAAGGTCGTGTGGGAGCACAAGGAACCGCTGCCGCTGTGGGCAGGCGTGCTGGCGACCAAGGGCAACCTGGTGTTCACCGGCACCGGCGACGGTTTCTTCAAGGCCTTCGACGCGAAAACCGGCAAGGAGCTGTGGAAGTTCCAGACCGGCAGCGGCATCGTCTCCCCGCCCATTACCTGGGAGCAGGACGGCGAGCAGTACATCGGCGTGACCGTCGGTTACGGCGGCGCCGTGCCGTTGTGGGGCGGTGACATGGCCGAACTGACCAAGCCGGTGGCCCAGGGTGGTTCGTTCTGGGTGTTCAAGATTCCGAGTTGGGATAAGGCGACAGCGCAGAAATAACCCGACCTCCACCACAAGCCCTTGTGGGAGCGAGCTTGCTCGCGATAGCGCAGTGTCAGTCAACATCAATGCCGGCTGAACCACCGCCATCGCGAGCAAGCTCGCTCCCACAGTTAACACCGAGTTCCTGCCATGAGATTTTTGCCATTACTGCTCCTGTTCATCGGCGCCGTTGCCCATGCCGATGACCCCGACACCCCTCTGACAATCAAAGGCTGCCTCATCGCCGAATCCAGCCAATGCCCCGGCGCCAACCTGCGGGGCGCTGACTTGGCCAACCAGGACTTGCGCAAGATGAACCTCGCCGGCGCGGATCTGCGCGATGCCGACCTGCGCCACGCGCGGCTGGACCTGGCCAATCTCGAGAAAGCCCAGCTACAGGGCGCCAACTTGACTCGCGCCAGCCTGCAACAAAGCAACCTGCGCCTGGCGGACTTCAGCGGTGCCACGCTCAAGGCGATCCAGGGCTGGGGCCTGTTTGCCCAGGGTGCGCAATTCCAGCGCGCTGATCTGACGGCGGCGTACCTTCAGTTCGCCCGTTTGTCCGGCGCGCGCTTGCAGAATGCCAACCTGCAAGCCGCCGATCTGGAAATGGCCTGGCTGAGCAAAGCCGACCTCAAGGGCGCTGATCTGCGCGATGCCAATCTGCAAGAGGTCAAGTTGGGCGAAAGCAATCTGGAACAGGCCAACTTGAGCGGCTCCCGCCAGCATTATGGGAATTTCCAGGATGCGAATATGCAGGGCTGTGTCGGGTGCCCAACGTCTTGGGATCGCTGAACACCCCGTGGCGAGGGAGCTTGCTCCCGCTGGGACTGCGTGTAGGAGCTGTGTAGGAGCTGTGTAGGAGCTGCCGAGTGAAACGAGGCTGCGATCTTTCCCCAGACACTTGAATCTCAAGCAACAGATCAGAAGATCAGAAGATCAGAAGATCGCAGCCTTCGGCAGCTCCTACAGGGGCCCCCAGCGGGAGCAAGCTTCCTCGCCACAATTGATCTTCATCGCCTGGTTTCAGCCGGCCACCCGCACCACGCCCATATCAATCCCCAGATGCACCAACTCGGCATGGGAGCTGACCTGCAACTTGCTCTTGAGCAACGTCAGGTGGTTGGACACGGTCTTGGCGCTGATGCACAGCTGTTCGGCAATGGTCCGCGCGGGGGTGCCCTTGGCGAGCATGACGAAGATTTCCAGCTCGCGTTGGGTCATCGATTGCAGGCGCGGATCGCCGTCGTGGCGGGGAGTGGCGCAGGCCAATTGCGTCGCCAGGGCCTGCTCGATGTAGGCATGGCCCGCCAGCACCCGTCGCACCGCCTCCACCAATACCTGCGGTGCCGAATTCTTCGTCAGGTAGCCCGCTGCGCCGGCATCCAGCGCCTGGCGAACCAACGGCAATTCATCGTGCATGCTGAAGAACAACACCCGCAGTTGCGGCAGGCGCTGACGCAAGCGCCGGGTGGTTTCCAGCCCGCTGATGCCCGGCAGGCCGAAGTCCATGATCACCAGGTGCGGCACCTGCTCCTGCACCTGGCTCAACGCCTCTTCGCCCGAAGCGGCTTCGCGAACCTGCAGTTCCGGCATCAACGCCCGCAACAGGCTGGCATAGCCCTGCCGGACCACGGCGTGATCGTCGACCAACAGAATATTCATGACGCCTCCAAGGGAATGTTCAAGGCCAGCGCCCAACCCGCGCCGGGCCGACTCATGATCCGCAGTTCACCGCCGAGACTGCGCGCCCGTTCCGACATCGAATGCAGGCCGACGCCGGCGCGAGCGGGCTGCTGGGCACCGCAACCGTTATCGCGCACCCATAGCCGCAGGCGACCGGCGCGGTGCTGCATGCGGATCCGTACCTGGCTGGCGTCGGCATGCCGGGCGATGTTGGTCAGCGCTTCCTGCAACAGGCGGTACAGGTGGGCTTTGTCCGGCCCGGCCAATGCCGGTATCGCGCCATCGACCCGCAACTGACAGGCGATGCCATGGTTGTCCTGCCATTGCCGGGCCAATAATTCGACAGCCTCGTACAGGGGCAGATGCTGTAGCACCACCGGGTACAGGTCATTGACCAAGGCGCGAAAGCCTTGCTGCAAATGATCGCAGTGTTCTTCCAACTCGTTGGCGGTCTGCTCCAGCGCGGGCGGTTGATGAATGACCAGGCGCAGCAGGCAGGCCCGTGCACGGATGCCCGCCACGTATTGGCCCAGATCGTCATGCAAGGTTTGCGCGAGGGACTTGCGTTCCTGCTCTTGCACAGCCAGCAGCGCCTGGGTCAGCCGGGCATTGTCCGCCCGGGTCTGGGCCAGGGCGGCAGTCATGCGGTTGAAATGCTCCGCCACCTGCTGGGCCTCCGAAATGCCCGCTGCCCGCAGGTTCACCTGCAGATCCCCGGCGGACACCTGGTGCAGCGCCTGCAGCAATTCGTCCAGCAAGCGCATGCCCCGGCGCACCGCCCAGCGGATCGCCAGCAAGCTGAGCAGCAAGGCCATCGCGCAAACGCCGAACAGTTGCACCAGGGAATCGAGGATCTCATCCACTTCATCCACGGGGTCCACGGCGATCCAGGCCCGACGACCGTCCTGCAACTCAACGACCTGGGCGGCAGGACCATCGATCAACAGTCGACGCCCCAACCAGGCGTTCACGCCAGGCTCTTGCGCCGGCGAGTTTTCCCCGGGTGCCAACCAACGCACCCGCACATGACGCAGGCTGCCGGTGAGCCGCGACTGAAGGCTGGCCGGGTCGCGCTGGGCGGTTTCGCGAAGGTAATGCACCACCGACTCGGCCGATTGCAATTCGCGCTTCACGTCGGCCGTGGCCTGGTGCAACAGCAGCGTTGCACAGGCCAGGGTGACCAGGGCGAAGAACGCCGAGACCCAGAGGTTGATTCGCCAGAGGGCTGACATGGCTAGTGCTCCGCCCCTTGACTCACACCGATCCCTTGTGGGAGCGAGCTTGCTCGCGATAGCGGTGGGTCAGCCGGCCTCAATATTGAATGTGCCGCCATCATCGCGAGCAAGCTCGCTCCCACAGGGGACGGGGCACGCCAATCCACTCCGATCAAACTCAGGATCAGCAACAACGGCAACAGCAGCGTCTTGAATATTCGCACGGTCTGTCCGCTCCCTGATGAATGGCAATTGAAGCATCCTAAAACCCCGGCGCCTGGGGCGAGCTACTACCTTGGTACTGCCCCGGCGGTACTTTCTGCATATTTCCCCAGGACCACGGCCTTCCTATGCTGGCGCTACCTGCAATGGAGGACGTCATGCACCGGCTTGTCAGTTACGCCCTGGTTTACCTGTTGGCTGCGGCAACCGCCCAAGCAGGCGACGCCGTGCCGTTGCAGGTGCGCATCGGCTACCTCGGCTACCGGCCCGACCCCGGCCCGCTGTTGTCCAACGTCATCGCCGAACCCACTGACGCCGGGCTGCGCGGCGCCGAACTGGCGATCATCGACAGCAACAGCACCGGACGCTTTCTCAAGCACGACTACCGCCTCGAAAGCGCCAACGTCGACAGTCCCCAGGCATTGCTGGAGGCCGCCCGTGCCCAGCATGCGCAAGGCCTGCGGTTGTTCGTGGTGAATGCGCCGGGCGAAAGCCTGCGCCAGCTCAGCGCCGCCCTCCCCGACAGCCTGCTGTTCAACGCTGGCAGCCCTGATGACAGCCTGCGCACCACCGACTGCCTGGGCAACGTCCTGCACACCCTGCCCGACCGCGCGACGCTCGCCGATGCCTTGATCCAGTTCAGTGTCGTGCGCAAATGGCAGCGGGCCTTGCTGATCGTCGGCCAGACAGCCGAAGACCAGGCCTACGCCGCTGCGTTGCGCCGAGCCATGAAGCGCTTCGGCATGAAGATCGTCGCCGAAAAGCCTTGGCAGTTCGACAACGACCAGCGTCGCAGCGCCCAGGCCGACATGCCGCTGTTCACCCAGACCGCCGAATACGACGTGGTGCTGGTGGCCGACGAGCGCGGCGACTTTGGCGAATACGTGCCCTACCAGACCTGGTTTCCGCGCCCGGTGGCCGGCACCCAGGGGCTGACGCCCACCGGTTGGCACAAGACGGTCGAGACCTACGGCGCGGCGCAACTGCAAAAACGCTTCGAAGCCTTGGCTGGGCGCTGGATGAACGACCGCGACTTCGCCGCCTGGATCGCCGTGCGCAGCATCGCCGCCGCCGTCAGCAAGTTGCGCCAGGACGACCCGTTCGCGATCCGCCAACTGGCCCTCGGCGATCAGTTGCCGCTGGATGGATTCAAGGGCCGCAAGCTCAGCTATCGCCCCTGGAACGGCCAGTTGCGCCAACCGATTCCCCTGGTCCAGCCGCGAGCCTTGGTCAGCACCTCGCCCCAGGACGGCTTCCTGCACCCCTCCAACGAAATGGACAGCCTGGGCTTCGACCAGCCCGAAGTGAGCTGTCGCTACCCCTGATCGATAACAACAATAAGGAAAACGCCATGCGCCGCCCCCTGCTCAACCCGGCCTTGCTTTGCCAAGCCCTCGCCCTGGGCGCCTCGCTGCTCCTTGCCGGTCCCGCTGCGGCCAGCATTGCCTGGGTCTCCAATGAAAAAGACAACAGCCTCAGCCTGATCGATCTGCAGAGCCTTGAGGTCGTCGAGACCTTGCCGGTCGGCCAACGCCCCCGGGGCCTGTTGCTGTCCCATGACAACCGCCTGTTGTACATCTGCGCCAGCGATTCGGACCGCGTCCAGGTGATGGACGTCGCCACCCGCAAGATCATCAAGGAGCTGCCGTCCGGCAAGGACCCGGAACAATTCGCCCTGCACCCCAACGATCGCTGGCTCTATGTTTCCAACGAAGACGATGCCCTGGTCACGGTGATCGACACCCAGACCTCCGAAGTGCTGGGCCAGATCGGCGTGGGTGTCGAGCCCGAAGGCATGGCCGTCAGCCCCGACGGCAAGTGGGCGGTCAACACCAGCGAGACCACCAACATGCTGCACTGGATCGACACCAGCACCCAGACGTTGGCGGACAACACCTTGGTCGACCAACGGCCGCGCTTCGTCGAGTTCAATCGCGACGGCACGCAGCTCTGGGCCTCGGCGGAAATCGGCGGCACCTTGACCATCCTCGACGTTGCCACGCGCCAAGTCCTGAAAACCCTGACCTTCCAGATCAAGGGCGTGCATCCGGACAAGGTACAACCGGTGGGCATCAAGCTCAGCGCCGACGGCAAGCTGGCGTTCGTCGCCCTGGGCCCGGCCAACCATGTCGCGGTGATCGACGCCAAGACCTTCGAAGTGCTGGACTACCTGTTGGTGGGCCGGCGCGTCTGGCAACTGGCGTTCACCCCGGACCAGAAGCAATTGCTGGCGACCAATGGCGTCAGCGGCGATGTCTCGGTCATCGACGTCCAGAGCCGCAAGGTGCTCAAGTCGGTGAAAGTCGGACGCTATCCCTGGGGCGTGGTGGTGACGCCATGAACGCCTTGGAGGTCAGCGACCTGGGCTTCGCCTACGGCGCCCGGGAGGCCTTGCGCCAGGTCCATTTCAGCGTGCCCGCCGGACACTTCGCCGCGCTGCTCGGACCGAACGGTGCGGGGAAGTCGACGCTGATTGCCCTGCTGACGCGCTTGTACGACGTGCAGCGCGGCGAGATCCGGGTCGGCGGTCATTCGCTGCGCACTTCACCGCGCCAGGCCTTGCGCCAGTTGGGCGTCGTCTTCCAGCAAAGCACGCTGGACCTGGACCTGAGCGTCGAGCAGAACCTGCGCTATCACCTCGCGCTGCACGGTATTTCGCGGCGCCAGGGCAGCGCGCGGATCGACGCCGAGCTGGCCCGCCAACATCTGACGGAGCGGCGCCACGAGCGGGTGCGCAACCTCAACGGCGGCCATCGACGCCGGGTGGAAATCGCCCGCGCATTGCTCCACGAACCGCGCCTGTTGCTGCTAGACGAGCCGAGTGTCGGCCTCGATCCGGCCAGTCGCCAGGCCTTGGGGCAGCATATTCGCCAGTTGTGCTACGAACAGGGCATCAGCGTGCTCTGGACCACTCACTTGCTCGACGAAGTGCAGCCCAGCGATGACCTGCTCATTGTGCATCAGGGCCGGCTCGTCGCCAGCGGTCGGGCCGAAGACGTGAGCGAGGAACACGGCGGCAGCCTCGGCTCGGCCTTCCATCGTCTGACCGCCTCGGGGGTGGCCGCATGAATGCTTATTGGCAATGTTTCAGTGGCATCGTCATGCGTGAATGGCTGCGTTTCGTCTTGCAGCGCACGCGGTTGCTCAGTGCCCTGGTGCGACCGTTGTTGTGGCTGCTGGTGTTTGCCGCCGGCTTTCGGGCGGCGCTGGGTATCGCCATCATCGCGCCGTACGACACTTACATCCCCTACGAGGTGTACATCGTGCCGGGGCTGGCCTGCATGATCTTGCTGTTCAATGGCATGCAGGGTTCGCTGTCGATGGTGTACGACCGGGAAATGGGCAGCATGCGCGTATTGCTGACCAGCCCCCTGCCCCGGGCCTTCCTGCTGGCGAGCAAGTTGCTCGCGACCTCGCTGATCTCGCTGTTGCAGGTCTACGCCTTCCTCGCCATCGCCTGGCTCTACGGCGTCCAGCCTCCGGCCGTGGGCCTGCTGCTGGCATTGCCGGCCCTGCTACTGGTGGCGCTGATGCTCAGCGCCTTGGGGCTGTTGTTGTCCAATGCGATCCGGCAACTGGAGAACTTCGCCGGGGTGATGAATTTCGTCATCTTCCCGATGTTTTTCCTGTCTTCAGCCCTGTACCCGCTATGGAAAATGCTCGAGGCCAGCCCCTGGTTGTACTGGCTGTGCGCGGTGAACCCCTTCACCCATGGCGTGGAACTGGTGCGGTTTGCGTTGTATGGGCAATTCAACCTGCTGGCGATGACCGTGTGCGTGGGCTTGACCCTGCTGTTCGCGCTGCTGGCGGTGTGGACGTTCAATCCGCAGCATGCGGCGTTGCGCAAGGCTAGCTGAACGGTCCAGCACACACGGCCCCTGTGGGAGCGAGCTTGCTCGCGATAGCGGTGAACCAGACACATCAATGCTGACTGAACCGCCGCTATCGCGAGCAAGCTCGCTCCCACAGGGCAATGTGCGGATCTTCAGGTCGGAAATTACTACTTTAGTACCGGTTTTCCTGTCTATGGTCGCATTCACAAGACCTCGACCCTGGCATGTAATGGGCGCATAACAAAAAGGATAAATCCCATGCCCCGTTTGCTGGCGATCGTCTTGCTGGGTCTGTCGCTGAATGTCGCCCAGGCCGACACTGCGCTGTTTTCCCCGCTGGGCTATCGCATTGCCCAATACCGCAGCCCGACGCCCGCCTCCGCCGAAGGCGCGCAAACCCTCGACACCGACGCCTTGCAGAATCTGCTCGGGCAACTGCCTGCCCCGGTGTTGATCGACGTCTACCGGCGTCCCTGGGTCCAGGGGCGTTTCATCGACACCGAGCCCCACGCCAACGTCCCCGGCAGCCTGTGGCTGGCCAACACGGGGGACGGCGAGCTGGATCCGACCTGGCAGGACTACTTCACTTTCCACCTGCGCAAGGCCACCGCCGGACGCCTGGATCAGCCATTGGTCTTTTACTGCCGCTCCGATTGCTGGTTGAGCTGGAACGCGGTAAAACGCGCCGCGACCATGGGCTATAACCATTTGTACTGGTACCGCGACGGCCTCGATGCCTGGGAGGCGGCCAACCTGCCCCTGCAAGCCGCCCGCCCCGAACCTTTTCCCTGATGTGAGCGACCTGCGTGCAACTGCCCCAACACGACAATAACGAGGTGAATGGCCATGTATAAAATCCTGATAGCCGACGATCACCCACTGTTTCGCGAAGCCATCCACAACGTCATCAGCGACGGTTTCGCCGGCAGCGAGGTGATGGAAACCGCCGACCTGGACAGTGCCCTGGCGCTGACCCGTGAACACGACGACCTGGACCTGATCCTGCTGGACCTGAACATGCCCGGCATGCACGGCCTCAATGGCCTGATCAACTTGCGCAACGAGGCGCCGACGATCCCGGTGGTGATCGTTTCCGCCGAGCAGGACAAGCAGATCGTCCTGCAGGCCATCACCTATGGCGCGGTGGGTTTCATCACCAAGTCTTCGCCGCGCTCACAAATGACCGACGCCATCGAACAGATCCTCAATGGCAACGTGTACCTGCCGCCGGACATCATCCGCACCCAGAAGAGCCCGACAGGCCGGCGCCTGAACGAAACCCCGGCGTTCCCGCCCGAACTGCTCCAGGCCCTGACCCGCAAGCAACTGCTGGTACTCGAACGCATGACCAAGGGCGAATCGAACAAGCAGATCGCCTACACGCTGGACATCGCCGAAACCACGGTCAAGGCCCACGTCTCGGCGATCCTGCGCAAGCTCAACGTGCATAACCGGGTGCAGGCGATTCTCAGTGCGGGGGATATTGATTTCGGGGCGTACCTGCGCCGGTAATCCCACCCTGAATCCCCACCCTGAACCCCACCCTGTAGGAGCTGGCGAAGCCTGCGATCTTTTGATCTTTCGCTTGGGACTCAAGTGTCCTTGGAAAGATCGCAGCCTCGTTGCACTCGGCAGCTCCTACGCAGCTCCTACGCAGCTCCTACGCAGCTCCTACGCAGCTCCTACGCAGCTCCTACGCAGCTCCTACGCGGCTCCTACGCAGGGCCTACAGGGCCTGGCCTAACAGATGACTCATCGCAATCTTCAACTTCATCGGCCGCACCGGCTTGTGCATCAGCGTGTGGCCGAGCTCGCGGATCTGCTGCTTGAGTTCGTTGCTGTAATTGGCGGTGATCATCATTGCGGGAATCGGTGAGGGGCGGCAGGCATTGATCCGCGCCACGGCGTCCACGCCGTTCTGGTCGTGATCCAGGTGGTAGTCGGCGATCAACAGGTCCGCGTCGGCACGGTAGTCGTCCACCTGCCGCGCGAGGTCCTGTTCCGACAGTGCCGTCACCACCCGACAACCCCAACCTTCCAGCAAAGTGCGCATGCCCGCGCAGATCGCCGCGTCGTTATCCAGTACCCAGATCCGCGCCCCGCGCAGGCGTTCGAGCATGGGCTCGCTCATGTCCAGGCACGGCAGCGGCTTGGGCGCGGTGGCGCTGAGGGGGACTTCGATGGCGAATACCGAGCCTTTGCCCGGCCATGAACGAACCTGGATCCGATGCCCGAGGATCCCGGCGATCTTCTCGACAATCGCCAACCCCAGGCCCAAGCCACGGTCCTGGTCAGGACGCTGGACGTCACCGCGCTTGAACTCCTGGAAAATCTCCTCCAGGCGATCCTGGGCGATGCCGATGCCGGAGTCCCACACTTCGATCGAGACACGATTGCCGTGGCGGCGGCATCCGAGCAGTACGCGTCCTTTCGGGGTGTAGCGCAGCGCGTTGCTCAGCAGATTGCGCAGGATCCGCGCCAACAGTTGGATGTCGCTGCGCACCAGCACCGAGCAGGGTATGAATCGCAACTCCAGGCCCTCGCTGCGGGCCACTTGGCGATATTCGGCTGCCAGGTTGCCGAGCAATTCGCACAAGGCGAACGGCGCGACGTCGGCCTTGATCACGCCAGCATCCAATTTGGAGATGTCCACCAGGGTGCCCAACAGGTTTTCCACGTCCTGCAGCGAATTGCTCACGTTGCGCACCAGGTGCGCGTTCGCCACCGGCTCGCGGCGTTCGAGCAAGGCGCTGGTGAACAGCCGCGCCGCATTCAATGGTTGCAGCAGGTCGTGACTGACCGCCGCGAGGAATTTGGTTTTCGACAGGTTCGCGCGTTCGGCCTCGCGCTTGGCTTCGCGCAGGCGCAGTTCCACCCGGCTGCGCTCGTCGATTTCGCGCAGCAACTGCTCGTTGAGGGTGGTCAGTTCTGCGGTGCGCTCCTGCACCCGCTGCTCCAGGTTCTGATAAGCCTGGTGCAGTGCCTCGGCGGTGCGACGGCGTTCGGTGATGTCGCGGATCAGCACGAAGATCCCCACCACTTCGCCGTTGGCCAGCACGTTGGGCACATAGGAGCGCAGCATGTAGCGCTCCTGGTTGTTGATGTTGGTCTCGGCGAATTCGAACGTCACGCTCTCGCCCGCCAACGCCCGGGCCACGTAGGCTTCCAGGCGCTGGTAATGCTGTTCGCTGTGGGCTTCGCGCAGGCTCTGACCGAGCATCACGCCGCGCGGCCAGCAATACCACTGCTCGTAGACCTTGTTGGTGAATTCATAGACCAGATCGGCATTGAGGTAGGCGATCAGCGCCGGCACGTGGTCGGTGATCAGGCGGATCCAGCGCTCGCTCTCGCTCAACGCCTCGGCATGCTGGTAACGCTCGGTGATGTCGGTGAAGGTGTTGACGTAACCGCCAGTGGGCAGCGGATGGGTGCGGATCTCCAGGACCCGGCCATCAGAGAGGCGCTGTTCGCACTCCTGGATCCGCCGGCCACTGCCGTCGCGACTGGCCGGCGTCAGCAGCTGCAATTCGCTGTCGGCGATCACCTCGTTGAACGGTCGATGGGCCGCCACCGGGGCCAGGCCAGTGAGCTCCAGGAAACGCCGGTTCCACAACTCCAGCACGCCTTGGGCGTTGACCATCGCCACGCCCTGGGACAGGTTGTCCACGGCGCGCTGCAACAGATGGGACTTCTGCGCGACGGCCTGTTCGCGGCGCACGGTTTCGCTGAGTTTGACGTCGGTGATATCGGTGAACAGAATCACCCGCCCGCCTTCCTGGGTCGGTCGTTCGCTGACTTGCAGCCAGCGTCCGTTCTGCAAGCGATACAGCACCGGCTCGTCTGGCTGGCCGCGGGTTTCCTCGCTGAACAAACCGTTGGCGGTCATCAGGCGCTTGACCTCGCCAAGGCGCATCCCCGCGATGATCCGCACCCGGCTGTGGGCCCAGAACGCCTTGAAACGGCTGTTGAACAGAACGATGCGTTGTTGCTCGTCGAACAGCACGAATGCATCGGAAATGCTTTCGATCGCATCGATCAAGTGCCGATGGGCCGTTTCCGCCCGCAACCGTGCTTCGCCGAGCAAATGATTGCCGGCCTTGAGCTCAGCCATGGCCTGGTTCAACGCATCGGTACGCTCACGCACCTGCTCGGCCAGCACCACCGAATGCTGGAAGGCTGCGTACGGGTCGCTGCCCCGGGTCACGCCGGATTCCACCCGTTCGATCAGCGCGTCGTTGATGCGCCGCAACTTGTGGTTTTCATGCTGCAGGGCGGCGAGCTGCGCCTGCAGCTCAGCGATGTCCGGGGACGCGATGGCGGGCAATGGCAACTCCGGTGAACGTCTGGTTGATATGCATGCCATTGAACTGTTCTCCATAGGTGTTGAACCCCATCACCCGATGTTCACGCAGAAATTGGCCGATCTGCTCCAGGCCGTCGCGCCCTTCCAACTCCAGGCGCCGGAGAAAACAGTCGCAGCCGATGGTCAGCAACAAATCGCCGAGGCGCGCCTGCAAGCCGTCGAACAGGTCTTGCAGGTTATGCAGCAAAGGTCCCGGATCCATGGCGGTCAGGACGATGCCGTTCTCCACCGCGCAATAAAAACTCAGGCTCAGGTCCGAATGGACTTGCTGGATGGCCCGCACGTAGTACTGGTCGTTGATCCGCACCGCCAAGGGGTGGGCGGCGAATACCCGATAGTCCAGCGCACTCACGGGTACGCCGATGTGCCGCGCGTATTCCTCGGCGGCAGGCTCGGCGTTGAGCTCGTAGACCCGCCGCGAGGTGCTGTCGGCGCCGGTCACCACCAGTTTTTCCTGCCGGGGCAGGATGTGGTGGGTGGTGAACACCTCGAATTCGAGCCAGGTGTTGATCAGCACCACCACCGCTGCGCCGCTGTGGAACTGGCCTTCAAAGTACACGTGGGTGTGGGTCAGGTAGTTGTCATCGCCGGCCGAACCGCCGAAATGCGAGATGTCCCCCAGCGCGGCGCTCAAGGCTGCCAGCACCATTTCCTCACGGCTGGACAGGCCGTCCAGCAGGGTCAAGGCGAAACTGTGGCCCTTGATCGGCGCCAAGGCGTTGCTGCGGCAACCGCTCGCCAGCCGCTCGACCATCTGCTGGGCGTCGATCAGGCTGAAGTGTTCCATCTCGCCGATCAGTTCGGCGGCGATGGAGAAATGCCGGTGGTCGAAACCCACCGCCGTCACGCAATTGCGGCCGTAGCCTTGGGGGGTGATTTCCCCGGCGCTGGTGCAGCCCACCAGGCGAATCCCGCCAAAGCTTCGGGACAGGGCCTGGGCCAGGGCTGGCAAATGGTATTCGGCGGAACAGAAAAACAGCACGAACCCCAGGTACGGGTGCAACAACTGTCGCGCCAGTTCCTGGGCCACTTGTTCGACGTCCGTTGCCTGGGACATGGCGCTGACCACACCCTCGCTCTGGGCCTGCTGCATCTGCGCCTCCGACGGTGCGTGATAGAGCCTCGAGTGTACAAATCCGCGCCCGGCCCACGAATGCTACTTGGGTAGCGGGTGGACACTTCCATGGGAGGAGAACCGTGGCGGCCCCGGCCGCGATGCGCACGGTCGGGGCCGACAGGGAATTCATAGAGTTTGTACAAGAACACTTCTGGCAAGGGCGCTTGCCCCCGCTGTGTAGGAGCTGCCGAGCGAAGCGAGGCTGCGATCTTCTCCAGGCATTTGAGCGCCAAGCGGAAGATCAAAAGATCGCAGCCTTGCTTCGCCCGGCAGCGCCTACAGGGCCCGGCGGGAACACGTTCTCCTGCGGGCCGTCATCGTTACCAGGTCAACACCGCCCCCACCGCAAAGGTGTCGGTGTCTTCGTTCTGCGCGCTGGTGTCATGGCCATCGATTTCGAACTGGTTGTATTCGGCCACGAGCTTGAGGTTGTCGTTGATGTCGTGGAACAACGCGATACCGCGTGTCTCGTAATCGGCGCCGCTGCCGACCACGCCGTTGCCGTCGTCATCGGTCTTGCCGTAGGACAACGCCAGCCGATTCTTGCCCAGTTTGTAGGAGCCCTGCAGCAGGTAGCCCTTGCTGTCGACATTGCGCAAGGTGGCTTCGCCGGCATTGTTGGTGAAGAACGGGTTGATGCCCTTGGCCTGGAACCCGGAACCGGTGAGCGACAACCCGCCCATCTTCGCCTGCACGCCATACCCCAGGCCTTTGGACGTGACCGACTCGACGTTTGAATCGGTGTTATCGGAGGTCTGGTAGCTGCCGTTGAGCCAGCTGTAGATCTTTGCCCCGGCCAAGTCGAATTGGTAGGTGATCTCGCTCTCGGTGCGCGGGTTTTCCTGGTACGCCTTGCCGGTGGCGCTGCTGTCGTTGGTGTCCACCGGGTCCATGATCCCCACCGCCACGCGCAGCCCTTCCATCACCGGGGTGCGGTAGGTGATCTGTGACGTCGGGAACGGGTACGGATAACCGCTGCCGATATTGCCGAACGACACGCCGCCACCGTCCACCAGGCCCAGGGTGTCACTGACCTGGCCGTAACCGGCGAGCAGCTCGTCAAGCAGGATGTTGGAACGGGCGAACAAGCCGAAGTCCTTGCCGATCAACACCTCACCCCACTCCGGGTTGGCGACGGTGCCGTAGAACTGCCGCACATCAATGGCGGTGTCGGTGCCGTTGGTTTCGCTGTCGTTGATGGTCACCCAGAACGAGGCACGGGCGCCGAGCTTCAGGTCGTCGACCTGCTTGCCCATGTTGAAGCCCAGGTAGTTGGGCAAGAAGCCCATCTTGACCCGCGCCTGACGCCGGTCGAACTGATCCCCGGCGCGGTCCACGTCGCTGTTGACGTAGAAGGCGTTGATGTAGCCGTCGGTGGAAAAGGTCGTCTGGTCCTTGTCGTACAGCATGATTTCGGCTTGGGCCCAGGGCATCGAGCCGAGGGTCGAGAGGCCGGCGATGACCGCAGGCAAAAAACGCAGGCGGGTATTTTTATTGTTGTGCATGGCGCGCTCCGCAACAGGGGACGGGATGTCGGAGGCGATTATCGAAAGGCGCCAGGGCGCGTCATACGCTGCCTTGGAGGGGATTGGCGGCTGCTTTGGCAGCGCAGGACCGGCGCGGCAGTTTGGGCGTAAGACCCCGACGCCGCCCGGGCGCGGTACTTTGGGTGTGGGCCGGTGGGGTGGCCTGGAGGTGGTGCTGTAGGAGCTGGCGAAGCCTGCGATCTTTTGGTCTTGATCTTTCGCTCTCGACTCAATTGTCTGGGACAAGATCGCAGCCTCGTTGCACTCGTCAGCTCCTACAGCGCCAGCGGGGCGGTGCGACGTTTCGCTAGATCCCCTCGCCTTCGGGTCAGAACCTCGGCTTGACGGTCTGCCAATCCGGCCGATAGCGCCGCATCTGCCGCACATCATCGCGCTGGCGAATGCCGCAACGAAGGAACTGCTCATGCAGCTTGCCCAGTTGATCCCGGTCCAATTCCAGGCCAAGGCCCGGCGCCCGGGTGATCTTCACGCAGCCGTCGACAAACGGCAGCTTGCCGCCCTTGATCACCTCTTCATCCGGCTCCTGCCACGGGTAATGGGTGTCGCAGGCGTAATCCAGGTTCGGCACCGACGCCGCCACGTGGGCCATGGCCATGAGGCTGATGCCCAGGTGCGAATTGGAGTGCATCGATACGCCGAGGCCAAAGGTGTCGCACATTTTCGCCAGCACCTGGGTGTCCCGCAGCCCGCCCCAATAATGATGGTCGGCCAGGACAATCTGCACGCTGTCCTGGGCCACGCTGCGGCGGAACTCGTCGAAATCGGTGACCACCATGTTGGTCGCCAGCGGCAGCCCGGTGCGCTTGTGCAGCTCGGCCATCCCTTCCAACCCAGGTGTCGGGTCTTCGTAGTACTGCAAGTCGTCCCCCAGCAGCTCGGCCATGCGGATCGAGGTCTCCAGCGACCAGTTACCGTTGGGATCAATGCGCAGCGGCAGCCCCGGGAACGCCCGCCTCAGCGCCTTGATACAGGCGACTTCATGCTCCGGCTCCAGGGCACCGGCCTTGAGCTTGATGCTCTTGAACCCGTACTCCTCGATCATCCGCCGCGCCTGGGCGACGATCTGCTGTTCGTTCAGCGCTTCGCCCCAACTGTCCGCCGGGTATGGCGAATCGATGTGCTCGGCGTACTTGAAAAACAGATAGGCACTGAACGGCACTTCATCGCGAATCGCACCGCCCAGCAGATCCACCAGCGGCACGTTCAGGTAATGCGCTTGCAGGTCCAGGCAGGCCACCTCGAACGCCGAATAGGCATTGCTGACGGCTTTGCTCGCATGGGAGCCTGGCGCCAATTCCGCCCCGGCAACGCTGGCCGGTTTATGGGCCGCCACCGTGGCCTGGACGATAGCCCGCAGCTGGTTGAGGTTGAACGGATCCATGCCGATCAATTGGTCCTGGACTTGCTGCTGGATCGCCAAGGCCGGCGCATCGCCGTAGCTCTCGCCAAGGCCGATGTAGCCGTTGTCGCTTTCGATCTCGATGATCGAGCGCAGCGCAAAGGGCTCATGAATGCCGCTGGCGTTGAGCAGCGGTGGATCGCGAAAAGCGATGGGGGTCACGGTGACGCGTTTGATCTTCATGCAGCGGCTCCCGATGGGCCAGGGTTCAAGGCTTGGTTTTTATCCGGCAGGCCGGAAGGTGAATCCGGTGTGCCGCGCCCCGGTTGGGTGCGGGCAAAAAAGATCACGACGGCGGCGACCAGGGAGGTGATCGCCAACCCATACAGGCCGCCCTCGATGGAACCGGTGGTCTGCTCCAGGAAGCCAAAGGCCGTCGGCGCGACGAAACCGCCGAGGTTGCCGATGGAGTTGATCAGGGCGATCACCGCCGCCGCGATGCGGGCATCGAGGTAGCCTTGGGGAATCGGCCAGAACAGTGCCGAGGCGGCCTTGAAGCCGATCGCCGCGAAACAGATGGCGACGAAGGCGAAGATCGGCCCGCCCGTGGTGGAAATGAACATACCGAATGCAGCGATCACCAGCGTCACCGCGACCCAGGCCTGCTGGAATTTCCATTTGCTCGCCAGGGCGGCGAAGCCATACATCGCGACGATGGAAATGATCCACGGAATGGAATTGAGCAAGCCGACCTGGAAATCCCCCAGGTTGCCCATCTTCTTGATCATGCTCGGCAGCCAGAACGTGGCGCCATAAATGGTCAGGGCGATAGAGAAGTAGATGAAGCAGAACAGTGCGATCTGCCGGTCGGCCAGCAACTTGAACATCGAGGGCTTGACCACCTGTGCGGCCTCACGCGCTCGCTGCTCTTCGGCGATGGTCGCGATCAGCACGGTTTTTTCTTCCGCCGTCAGCCACTTGGCCTGGCTGGGATGCGATTGCAGCCAGCACCAGACGAACCCGCACAGCACGATGGACGCGCCGCCTTCGATCAGGAACATCCATTGCCAGCCATGCAGGCCCAGCCCGCTGACATGCAACAAGGCGCCGGTCACCGGCCCCGAGATCACAGAAGCAATGGCCGAACCGCTGAGGAAAATCGCCATCGCCTTGCCACGCTCACTGGCCGGCAGCCATTGGGTGAAGTAGTAGATGACGCCGGGGAAAAACCCCGCCTCCGCCGCGCCAAGGATGAAGCGCAGCACGTAGAAACTGGTTTCACCCCGCACGAACGCCATGGCCATCGCGGCCGCGCCCCAGGTGAACATGATGCGGGTCAGCCAGGCCCGGGCGCCGTAGCGCTGCAGGAGCATGTTCGACGGCACTTCGAACAGCGCGTAGCCGACGAAGAACAACCCGGCACCCAGGCCATAGGCGGCGGCGCCGATACCCAGGTCGGTCTCCAGGTGGCTGCGGACGAAGCCGATGTTGACGCGGTCGATGTAGTTGACGATGAACATCACCACCACCAACGGCAGGACGTGACGTTTGACCTTGGCCGCCGCGACGGCCAGGGTCGAGTCCGGTACGTGATTCACAGCGGGCCTCCCGATCTTGTTTTTGTGGGGATTGTTTGTAAGGAACGGCCCGATGATGGACGCCGCCGATTGTTCCCGTCTAATCTAACTTGGCATTTGATTGATACCGGGATTGAATCAATGTTTGAATTGGCCCAACTGCGCTGCTTCACCACCGTGGCGACGGAACTGAACTTCCGTCGCGCCGCCGAACGCCTGAACATGACCCAGCCGCCCTTGAGCCGGCAGATCCAATTGCTGGAACATCACTTGGGTGTCGAGCTATTCACCCGCAGCACTCGCAGCGTCGCCCTCACTGCCGCCGGACGGGCGTTTTTCATCGAGGCGCAGAACTTGTTGCAACAGGCGCAGCAGGCCGCCGAGGCCGCCAAGCGTTTTGCCCAGGGTGACATCGGCTCGGTCACCATCAGCTTCGTCGGCAGCGCGGTGTATGAATTCCTGCCCAAGGTCATCGCCGAGGCGCGGCTCAAGCAACCGCAGGTTAAAATCGTCCTGTCGGAGATGAACACCTACCAGCAACACGAAGCCCTGCGCGCCCTGCGCATCGACCTGGGCATCGTCCGCTCGCCCCTGCTGGAAACCGGCTACGCCACCGAATGCCTGGTGCGCGAACCGTTTGTCCTGGCCGTGCCTGCGGGTCATCCACTGGCCGACGCCGAGACCGTCAGCGTGCAGGACCTGGATGGACAACCGTTCCTGATGTACTCGCATTCCGCCTACCCGCCGTTCAACGAACTGCTCACCGGCATGCTCCGCTCGGCCCGGGTCGCCCCGCAGTTCGTCCAGTGGCTCGGCTCCTCGCTGACCATCCTGGCGCTGGTCAACGCCGGCATGGGCCTGGCGCTGGTGCCCCGTTGTGCGACCAGCGTCGTGTTCAGGCAGGTGGTGTTTCGTGAGATTGACTTGGGTGATGGGGTGCAGAGTGAGCTGCACCTGGTGTGGCGCCAGGACAATGACAATCCGGCGTTTACGATGTTGCTGGAGGGGATTCGCGGGGCGGTTCGGGAGGGACTTTAGGCAAACTCGCGGACCTATCACCGTTACCCCCTGGGCGAGGGAGCTTGCTGCCCGCAGAACTGCATCGTAGGAGCTGCCGAGCGAAGCGAGGCTGCGATCTTTTGCTTTTGGGAAGATCGCAGCCTCGCTTCGCTCGGCAGCTCCTACAGGCCAAGCGGGAGCAAGCTCCCTCGCCACATTGATCGGACCCTATTCCAGTCTCCCCTGACAAGTTGTACGATGACCGACGAGCCTAGATGCTCGAACTCCTGATACTTACAAAAACAAGGAAAGACACATGAAAAAAGCATCATTGCTGATCGGTTTCGTTTGCCTGTTCAGCGGCTACGTAGCCGCCGCCCCCGCATCGGCCGAGAAAGAGGTGGCCGAGGCTGTCGACCACCTGACCCAGGCCATGCTGCACAAGGACATTCCCCAGCTCCAGGCCTTGGCCGCCGAGAACCTGACCTACGGCCACTCCAGCGGCAACATCCAGGATAAAAAAGCCTTCATCGCCGACATCGAAACCGGCAAGAGCGCGTTCAAGACCTTGGAAATGCAAAACCAGAAAATCACCGTTTCAGGCGATGTAGCCATGGTGCGCAACCACTTCTCCGCCCAGGCGCTCAAGGGCACCGAGGTGGTGCCGACCGAAATCGAGAACTTCCAGATCTGGCAGAAGCAGAAGAATGGCAAGTGGCTGCTGATTGGTCGGCAGGCGTTCCGTTTCTAAGCGTCGGACAGAAATCTCTGTGGCGAGGGAGCTTGCTCCCGCTGGGTCGGTCCGACGCTTCGGGCGCAGCGGCCCCAAGATTTTGCGGTTGCTGCGCAACCGAGCGGGAGCAAGCTCCCTCGCCACGGGGGGCTGGTGAGGCGGGCCGTTACTTCAATCCGCCGCCCACTGCTGCCGGTGTTCCAGCAGGAAATCCACAAACGCCCGCACCCGCTGCGGCACGTACCGGCCGTGGGGATACAACAGTGTGAACGGCCGCGAGCGCCCGGCGAACGGCGCGAGTACTTCCACCAATCGCCCGTCCGCCAATTCCTGCTCGACGATAAATCGATAGGTCTGGAACAGCCCGGCACCGTGCTTGGCCAGCGTCACCCCGCCCAGGACATCGTCGGAACAGCAATACCCGCCCTGCCCGAACACTTCCTTCTCCTTGCCCTCGACGTTGAACAACCAGGAGATCCGACGACCGCTGCTGGGTAGCTCGAACTGGATGCACTCATGCAGGTCCAGGTCCTCCAATGTCTGCGGCGTGCCGACCCTGCGCAGGTAATCCGGGGATGCGACCACCGCCAGTTTCGCGTCTTCCAGCAAACGGGCAATCATCGAGGAGTCCGGCTGGGCCCTCACCCGAATCGCCAGGTCATAGCCCTCGGCAACGAAATCGATATTACGGTTGCTCAGGTGAACGTCCACGCTGACTTGTGGATAGAGCGCGCGAAACGCGGGCAGCAACGGCAGGATCCGGTGATGGCCGTAGGTGGTGGGCACGCTGATGCGCAGTTGTCCGGACGGCACCGTTTGCGCGCCCATGACTTCCTGCTGCGCTTCGACCAGTTGCGTCAACGCTTGGCGGCATTGCTCGAAAAAGGTCCTGCCGGCGTCGGTCAGGCGGATGCTGCGGGTGGTGCGCACGAAAAGCCGCGACCCCAGGCGTTCCTCCAAGCGAAAGATCGAGCGGCTGACCGCTGCCGGAGTGACGCCCGCCACCTGGGCCGCCGCCGTGAAACTCCCCGCCTCGGCCGCCAGGCAGAACAGTTCGATACTGCCCAACTGCAAGTCTTCGAAGTGACGCTTCATGATTTATTACACCGCGTATCAACTGAAGATTCCCGATGCCTGTTTATCAGGCCGTGGCGTATAAATACAGTGGTCCTCGATTGCCCGGGGTCTTTCCCGAGCACATTTCGTCAACTGGAGTGCAACATGCCTTTCGTCAATGTTCGGATCACCCGCGACGGCGTTACCCGCGAGCAGAAAGCCCAGGTCATTTCCGAAATCACTGAAACCCTGCAGCGCGTGCTGGGCAAGGACCCGCACCTGACCCATATCGTGATCGAGGAAGTCGACACGGATAACTGGGGGTATGCGGGCATGACCACGACGGAGTACCGAAGTAAACCCAAGGAATAAGGCTTCACATTACCGAGCCCGGTCCAATGACCGGGCTTTTTCTTGCCCGCTAACCTGCGGCCTCTGTGGGAGCGAGCTTGCTCGCGATAGCGGCAGGTCAGCCGGCTCACATATGGCTGATTAAATGCCATCGCGAGCAAGCTCGCTCCCACAAGGAATTGTGTGGATTCGATGGATTAATTACACCAAGTATCAACTCAAGTACCAGAACCCCCATTTATCAAACCCGGGCGCATCAATAACCTGATCACAACCAACGCCCAGACAGGCGCAGCGGTTCCAACTCAACGTGATCAGGAGTCAACATCATGAGCAATCCGAAAACCGTCATCATCACCGGCGCTTCCAGCGGCATCGGCCTTGGCCTGGTCAAGGCGTTCCTGGCGCGCGGTTACAACGTGGTGGGCAATGCCCGCTCCCAGTCCGGCCTGGACGATGCGGCTGGCCAGCTGGGTCATCCTGCGAGCTTCGTCGGCGTGGCCGGTGACATTGCCGATCCGGCGACCTCTACCGCCCTTGTCGGCAAAGCCATCGAGGCGTTCGGCGCGGTGGATGGGCTGGTCAATAACGCCGGTTTCTTCCTGCCTAAACCCTTCGTCGAATACAGCCCCCAGGACCTGGAATCGCTGCTCGACACCAACCTCAAGGGCCTCGTCTACGCCAGCCAGGCCGCTGCCGCGCACATGATCAGCCGCCAGCAAGGTTTCATCATCAACATCTCCGCCTCGGTGGCCCTGCAACCGAACATCCAGGTGCCGGCAGCGCTGCCCGTGCTGATCAAGGGCGGCGTCAACCAGATGACCCGCGCCCTGGCGCTGGAATTGTCGCCCCATAACATCAAGGTCAACGCCGTGGCGCCCGGCATCATCGACACGCCGATGCATGACCCGGCACACCGTGATTTCCTCAATAACCTGGCCCCGGCCGGCCGGGTGGGCACCATCGGCGAAATCGCCGAAGCCGTGTTGTACCTGGCGGGTGCCGACTTCACGACTGGCGCGATCCTGCCGGTGGACGGCGGCATGAGCACCGGCAAGTGGTAAAAACACGAAACCCCGAAGGCAGGACCTTCGGGGTTTTTCAATGGCAGCCTTGATCTACAGCGTGTAGGAAATCCCCGCCTGCACCGTCCGCGGTGCGCCCGGGTAGGCGTAGACGCCACCAAACGCGCCTTCTTCATAATCGGCGTCGAACAGGTTCTTCAAGTCGAGGTTGAGGCGGATGCGCTCGTTGACCTTGTAGTAGCCGAGCAAGTCGACGACGGTGTAGTCATCCATGGTGAAAGTGGTGGCTGCGGTGTTGCCGGCTCGTTCATCGACATACTTCGCACCGAGTCCCAGGCCTAGCCCTTTCAGGCCGCCGTCCTGGAATTCGTAGACGTTCAACAGGCTGAAGCTGTTCCTGGGCACGTTGAGCAAGCGAGTCCCGGTGGGAATGTTGACGTCCTTGGTCACTTCGGCGTCCACATAGGCGTAGCCACCGATCATGCGCCATTGCGGCGTGAGGTTGCCCGCCACGTTCAAGTCGAAACCACGGCTACGGACTTCGCCGGCGGCGACGTTGAAGGTCGAGTCCAGCGGATCGGGGGTCTGCACGTTGCGCTTCTCGATCTGGTAGATCGCCGCATCGACGCTCAACTGACGATCCAGGGCCTCCCACTTGACGCCCATTTCATAGGACTTGCCTTCTTCCGGCTTGAATCCACCACCCTCGCGGCGGGCGCCGTTGTTGGGTTTGAACGAGCGGGCGGTGTTGGCATAGACGGCGACCGTATCGGTCAGGTCGTAGATCACGCCCAGGCGCGGGGTGACCGCATTGTCGGTGACTTCCCAGTTGCGGCTGCCGGGGCGTGCCTGGGGGACAAAACTCTCATATTCATGCTCGAACCGCTCGAAACGCGCCCCCGCCAATACCTTCAGCCGCTCTGTCAGCGCCACCTGGTCCTGGACGAACACACCGAAGGTCTTGAGATTTTCCTGGTCGTCGGTGGGCTTGCGCGTCAATGCCGGGCGCGGCTGGCCATACACCGGATCGAAGATGTCGATCGGGTAGGCAGCGGAGCCAGCGGCAGAACGCTGGATGATGGACTCGTATCTATAGTCTTCGTATTCAACGCCGGTCAGCAGCGTATGTTCGAACCCACCCGTGGAAAAATGCCCGGTGAGGTTGAGCTGGGTATCACGGTCGGTCCATTCCAGCTTGCGGTAGTTGAAGTTACGGCCCAGGGTGCGCCCGTCGGCGGCGATGCCGTTGCCCTCCACCGCGTTGCCTTGCAGGGTGCCGTCGAGCCATTGCGTACCGCCGGCCAGGGTCCAGTCGTCGTTGAGCATGTGCTCGAAACGCACCTGCAGCATGTTGTTGTCGTTGTGCAGCTTGCCGACGTCTTTTTCACCGAAGAACGTATCCCGGGACGCGGTGCCGCGCTGGCCGGGGTAATGGGTCAAGCCACGGTCCAGCGGCGCATTGTTGCGCATGAAATCGCCTTCGAACGTCAGGCGCGTGGTGTCGTTGACCTGCCAGCTGACCACGGGAGCGACGCCATAGCGCTCGGTCTCGACGTGATCGCGGAACGTATCGCCGCCCTCGCCCACCACATTCAGGCGATACGCCAGGCGGCCTTCTTCATCCAGCGGACCCGACGTATCCAGCGTGCCGCGACGCATGCCCTGGTCGCTCACCTGGCTGCCCAACGTCACCGTGCGCTCGGCCAACGGCTGCTTGGACACCACGTTGAACGTGCCGCCCGGATCGCCACGGCCATAAAGCATGGTCGCCGGGCCACGCAGGACTTCCAGGCGCTCGATGGTGTTGGCATCGGGCATGTTCGGGTAACCCCGGTTGATCGGGAAACCGTTGCGGTAGAACTCCCCCGTGGTAAAGCCGCGCACGGTAAACGTGGTCAGGCCCTGGCCGCCGAAATTGTTCCCCCGGCCAACGCCGCCGGCATAATCGAGAGCGTCTTGCAGGCGCGTGGCGCTGAGGTCTTCGACGACGTCGCGGGACACGACCGAAATCGACTGTGGGGTTTCATGGATCGCGGTGTCGGTACGCGTGGCGCTGGCCGAGCGCGTCGCGTGATAGCCCTTCACGGGGCCCTGTGCAGTTTCGAAATCCGAGCTGCCGACGATGTCGGTGGCCTGCAACTCCAGTGGCGCCCTGGCCGCCGTGCCGGGTTCTTCTGCCCAAGTGGAAATGGAATAAGCCTGGAGCACACACAATGAAACGAGTATCCGACGCATCGACACACAATCCTGACGAAAGAACGCCGGCCCCCACAGGGACCGGCAAGAATGTGTCGCGAAAGATACAGTAACTCATTCCTATTTGATATCTATTCCCATTAGCACTGCCGTTCCAACTGTGGATTCCAGGCCGATCTGTCTGAAAAATGCCTGGGCCCGCACGTCCTGGGTAAACGCGACGTTGAGCCGCAGCCAGTCACACGCCTGCCCTTCCGGCAGGAATGCCGAACCCTGGGACAGTTGGATCTGCAACTGCTCGGCAATCTGCCGCACCCGTTCAGCCTGCACATGCCGGGGCCGGGCCCAGACGAACAATCCCCCACTCGGCTCGGCAAACACCTCCCAGTGAGCCGGATCGAGCAGGCGCAACGTGCTCGCCATCTGCTTGTTCAAGCGCACGCGCAAGCGCTGGAGCAGCTTGCGATAGGCACCGTTGGCCAGCAGCGTCGCCACGACGTTTTCCGCCAGCAATGAACAGCCGATGCCGGTCACCATCTTGACTTCAGCCAGACGCTTGATGATCTCGGGCTGCGCGACGACGTAGCCGATGCGCAACGAGCTGGACAAGGTCTTGGAAAAGCTCGCCAGGTAGATCACCCGGTCCAAGGCATCGAGGGATGCCAGGCGCGACGTCGGGCCGTTCTGGAAATCCGCGTAGATGTCATCCTCGATGAGCCGGAAGTCATGCAGCGTCGCCAGTTGCAACAGGCGATAGGCAACGCTGGGGGCGAGGCTGGTGCCGGTGGGGTTCTGGTACATGCTGTTGATGAAGAAATACGCCGGTTTGTGCGCGCCGAGCAACCGCTCCAGGCTGGCGATATCCGGGCCTTGGGCGGTCCTGGGCACCGCCAGGGTCTTGACCCCGTGCAGCTTCAGCAGGTTGAACAGGTTGTAGTAGCCGGGGCTTTCCACCAGCACCAGGTCGCCAGGCTTGAGGAGCGTGCGTACCAACAGGTCCAGGCCGTGGCTCGCGCCCTGGGTGGTGAGGATCTGCAGCGGATCGACGTGAATGTCGATCAGGGCCAGGCGCTTCTGGATGTGCAGGCGCAGGTGAGCCGAACCCAGCGGCGTGCTGTAGTTGAACAGTGCCTGATTGTCGCTGCGCACCACCTGGCGGATCGCCTGGCCCAGGTCCGTGTCGTCGCGCCACGCGTCCGGCAACCAGCCACACCCCAGCTTGAGTTGCGTCGATTCGTTATCGAACAACCGCCAGCCAAGCGCGTCTTCGATGTCCGGCGCCGAAGCCTCGGGCATCTGCTGGGCCACGAAAAATCCCGAACCGTGCCGGGACTCCAAGACGCCGCTGGCGACCAATTGGTCGTAGGCCTTGATCACGCTCGACAGGCTCAAGCCGTTTTCAGTCGCCAGTTGGCGGATCGACGGCATGCGGGCACCCGGGCGGATGCCATGGATGCTTATCCACTCCGTCAGACTGGCAACCAGTTGCCGGACCAACGAACCCGTGGCGTTGCGATCGATGTTCAGGTCCATGGCGCGGGCTCTCGGCTAAGTGTTCTCGAATTTCCGGCGAACAGTTAAACATAAAAGCCCCGCGTCTGTTCCTTGTTTGCTCTCGGCCCCACCGGGATAGTCCATCCAGACTCCACACCCTCAAGGATCCCCTCTTGGACACACAGCAACGACACTCATGGGGATTGGCGTTCGGTCTTTGCCTGATCACCCTCGCCGTCAACCTCCAGGCGCCGCTGTATACCACCTATGCGCAGCTTTCCGGTTACGGCGCGGGCGCCACCGCGGTGGCATTTTCCGGTTATGTATTGGGCGTGTTGCCAGTGCTGCTGGCGTTCGGCGGACTGGCCGACCGGGTGGGCCGCAAACCCCTGATCGTGACGGCGCTCTGCCTGTCGATGCTGGCGACGGTGATCACAGTGATCTGGCCGAACCTGATCGCACTGGGCGTGGCGCGCCTGATGATGGGCGTCGGCACCGGCTTGGCTTCGGCGACGTCCACGGCCTACATGGTGGAATTGATGCCGACGTGCGATGCCCGGTCGCCGGCCAATCGGGTCACGGCCAGCACCTCCCTGGGTTTTGGCCTGGGCGCGGCGTTGACCAGCCTTTTCCTGTTCGCCCATCACAGCGTCACGCCGGGCAGTTTCTGGTTACAGTTGGCGTTGGCTGCGGTGGCGATCATCGTGGTTGCGCGACTGCCGGACCCCGCCCCCAGATTCAAGCACGCAGCGATGTTGCGCCTGCCGTTGTTTCCTGCCGGCAGCCTGCCCTACAGTTTTTCCATGCTGCTGGCCTGGGCGACGTCGGGGCTGGTGATCGCCATCCTGCCATCGGTGCTTGCCGCCCATGACTTGCAGCGTTGGTCAGGGCTGTCGACCTTTACCGTCATCAGTTGTGGGCTGATCTTCCAGCCCTGGGTGAAACGCATGCAACCGGCCAGGGCCACGGGATTGGGGCTGTTGGTCTTGCCGTTGAGCTACGCGCTGCTCGCCTGGGGCGCGAGCCAGGGTTCGCTGGCCGCCGTGTTGCTCGGTGCGCTGGGCGCGAGCAGCGCGTGCTACGGCTTTTTGTACCTGGGTGGATTGTCGGCGATCACCGCCATGGCCGGTGCGCAAAAAGCCCGGGTCAGCGCGGGATTCTTCCTGTTTGCCTATGTCGGGTTCAGTATCCCGGTCGTGGTGACTGGATGGCTGGCCGACCATTTCGGCGCTGACGTGGCGCTGGCGGTGTTTGGCCTGGCACTGCTGGCAGGCGCAACGATTACCGGGCTGCGCATCGTCCGGACAGAGGCCTTCGTCGCCCAACCCTCCCACGGTTGAACGCAATATCTTGCTCCCGCTATGTAGGAGCTGCGTAGGAGCTGCGTAGGAGCTGCCGAGCAAAGCGAGGCTGCGATCTTTCCAAAGACACTTGAATCTCAAGCGAAAGATCAAAAGATCAAAAGATCAAAAGATCAAAAGATCGCAGCTCCTACAGGGCCAGCGGAGCAAGCGCCCTTGCCACAACGGCAGACGTCACTCGACATCGCGACAGGCAGGTCGTATACCATATCCCCACCTCAGCCAAACGATCGCCACCGTGACTTTATCCAAGTTCAACCTGCCCGACCTAGGCAACACCCCGTCCACTTCGGAAATCATCACCCGTCACCTGCGCGACGCCATCGTGGCCGGGCATTTCGCCGAGGACGAGCCGATTCGCCAGGATGACATCGCCCGCCAGTTCAACGTCAGCAAGATTCCCGTGCGCGAAGCGCTCAAGCGCCTGGAAGCCGAGGGCCTGGTGATGTTCCAGCGCAATCGCGGGGCGATGGTCACGCGGATTTCCGAGGCGGAACTGGCGCAGATGTTCGAGGTGCGGATGCTGCTGGAGGACAAGGTATTGCGCTTGGCGATTCCCAACATGACCGAAGCCACCTTCGCCCGCGCCGAAAGCATCTGCCAGGAGTTCATCGGCGAGGACGATGTCGGTCGCTGGGCCGAGCTGAACTGGCAGTTGCACGCCTGCCTCTATGAGCCGGCACAGCGGCCCTTCATGGTGAGCCTGATCCGCTCGGTCCACGACAAACTCGAGCGTTACCTGCGTATGCAGATGAGCCTGTCTGCCGGCAAGGAGCGCGCCGACCATGAACACCGCGAGATTCTCGACGCCTGCCGCGCCAGGGATGTGGAGCGCGCGGTGAAATTGCTGGACGAACACATCGCCGGCGTCTGCAAGACCCTGTTCGAGTTCTTGCCGTCGAGCCGGTGATTGCTTGGGACTGTGCTGATTTCGTCATCACCGACGGATAAATCCATCAAGCCGCCAGCCCCGGCGCGCGCCACGCTTGTGTCCACTCATCTGAATGGACGTGGCGCCATGAAACGCATCACCGTGATCGACTCCCACACCGGCGGCGAACCGACCCGACTGGTGACCGATGGCTTTCCCGACCTGGGCCAGGGCAGCATGGCCGAGCGCAGGCAGCGCCTGGCCGAGCAGCACGATGCCTGGCGCACCGCGTGCGTGTTGGAACCCCGCGGCAGCGATGTGCTGGTGGGTGCGTTGCTGTGCGAACCGGTGGATCCGGCCGCCTGTGCCGGAGTGATTTTCTTCAACAACAGCGGCTACCTGGGCATGTGCGGCCACGGCACCATCGGCCTGGTCGCTTCGTTGGCCCATCTGGGCCGGATCGGCCCCGGCGTGCACAGCATCGAGACGCCGGTGGGCACGGTGCAGGCGACGTTGCATGAGGACCGCTCGGTCAGCGTGCGCAACGTGCCGGCCTATCGTTATCGCCAAGCCCTGCGCCTCGATGTGCCGGGCATCGGGCCGGTGACTGGCGATGTGGCGTGGGGCGGCAATTGGTTCTTCCTGATCGCCGACCACGGCCAGCGTGTGGCCGGCGACAACCTCGACGCACTCACCGCCTACACCTTTGCCGTGCAACAGGCCTTGGAATATCAGGGCTTTCGCGGCGAGGACGGCGGGCTGATCGATCATATCGAGCTGTTCGCCGACGATCCCCAGGCCGACAGCCGCAATTTCGTGCTCTGCCCTGGCAAGGCCTACGACCGTTCTCCCTGCGGCACCGGCACCAGCGCCAAACTGGCCTGCCTGGCGGCCGACGGCAAACTGCAACCCGGACAGATCTGGCGCCAGGCCAGTGTCATCGGCAGCGAATTCGAAGGGTCGTACGAGCGTTCGGGCGAGCGCATCGTGCCGACCATTCGTGGCCGGGCCTACATCAGCGCTGAAAGCACATTGATTATCGAGCCGGACGACCCCTTCGCCTGGGGCATCCGTCCGTGAGCGAAGGCCATGTCGCAGACGTGATCGTCATTGGCGCCGGCATCATCGGCGCGGCCTGCGCCCGAAGCCTGGCCCAGCGCGGTTTGCAGGTGCTGGTACTGGACGCTGGCTGGCACGGTGCAACGGCGGCCGGCATGGGCCACCTGCTGGTGCTTGATGACAACCCGGCGGAGCTGGCCTTGAGTCAATATTCCCTGCGACGCTGGCGAGAGTTGGCGCCTGCGCTGCCCGATGCTTGTGCCTGGCGCAACAACGGCACTTTATGGCTGGCAGCCAATGCCGAGGAAATGGCCGTCGCCCACGGCAAATACCTGAACCTGATGGCCCATGGCGAGGCCTGTGAACTGATTGGCCGCGCCACCTTGCAACAGCGCGAACCGGAACTGCGGGCGGGCCTGGAAGGTGGGTTGCTGATCAAGGGCGACGGCATTCTCTACGCCCCCGCCGCCGCCCGCTGGATGCTCGATCACGCCAATATCAGCCAGCAGCGCGCCGAGGCCAGCGCAGTGGACGGCCACCGTGTGCGCCTCGCCGACGGACGTTGGCTCAGCGCCGAAGCCGTCGTGCTTGCCAACGGCATCCAGGCCACCGAGCTGTGCCCGGAATTGCCGATCGAGCCCAAGAAGGGCCATCTGTTGATCACCGATCGCTACCCCGCCACCGTCACTCACACCCTGGTTGAGCTGGGTTATGTCACCAGCGCCCACAACGCCAGCGGCCCGTCGGTGGCGTGCAACATCCAGCCGCGCCCGACCGGACAACTGTTCATCGGCGCTTCGCGGCAGTTCGGCAACGTCGATCCCGAGGTGGAAGGCTGGATGCTGGCGAAGATGCTCAAACGCGCCGTTGACTACATGCCGGGTCTCGCGCACCTCAATGGCATCCGCGCCTGGACCGGTTTCCGCGCGGCGAGCCCCGACGGCTTGCCGCTGGTAGGGCAACACCCGCAGCGCAAAGGCCTGTGGCTTGCGGTGGGCCATGAAGGGCTCGGCGTCACGACCGCACCGGCCACCGCAGACCTGCTGGTTGCCCAGCTCTTCAACGAAACCGCGCCGCTGGCCGCTCAACCTTACCTGCCGCAGCGATTCTTGGGAGAACCGGCCCATGCCTGAAGCCCGACACAGGTGCGCGAGGCTCTGTAGGAGCTGGCGAAGGCTCGGGCCGCGTTCGGACGATCTGTTGATCTTTCGCTAAAAACCTCAGTTTTCAGGAAAAAGATCGCAGCCTCGCTCCGCTCGACAGCTCCTACAGGCCCGGCGCGAGCTTGCTTCCTCGCCACAGGTTTCGAGTGTGCTCAAGATATTCGCGTATCCAAAGAGGATTGGCCCCATGCCTGACGTGTTCCTGGATGGCCGCCTGCTGTCATTCCCTAACGGCACCACCGTTGCAGCCGCGTTAGCGTTGGGCGCTGACGGCTGCAGCCGAACCTCGGTGACCGGCCAGCGGCGCGCGCCTTTGTGCGGCCTGGGTATCTGCCAGGAATGCCGGGTGATGATCGACGGCCGCCGGCGCCTGGCCTGCCAGACCTTGTGCCGCGACGGCATGCACGTGGACACCCGACCATGACCGAGTTTGCCGACATCCTTATCATCGGCGCCGGGCCCGCCGGCATGGCTGCGGCCCTGGCCGCAGCGAGCAGCGGCGCACGCATCGTGCTGCTGGACGACAATCCGAACCCTGGCGGACAGATCTGGCGCGATGGACCCCACGCCCACTTGCCGGCCGAGGTGCGACACATGCGAGAGCGCTTGCGCGCCTGCGCCAACGTGCACTGCCACGCAGAGACCCGGGTCATTGCGATCGCCGGCGACAAGACCTTGCTGGTGGAAAATGCCGAGCAGGGTTGGCTGATCGCTTATGACCGCCTGATCCTGTGCACCGGCGCCCGGGAATTGCTGCTGCCCTTCCCCGGCTGGACGCTGCCCGGTGTTACCGGTGCCGGCGGCTTGCAAGCATTGATCAAGGGCGGCCTGCCGGTGAGCAACGAGCGACTGGTGATTGCCGGCAGCGGCCCACTGTTGTTGGCGAGCGCAGCCACGGCAAGACGTCACGGGGCCCAAGTGCTGCGGATCGCCGAGCAGGCCAGCCGCGGCGCAGTTGCCGGATTCGCTGCGCAACTGCCCCGCTGGCCGGGCAAGTTATGGCAGTCATTCGGCCTGTTCGATGCTCACTACCGCACCGGCAGCCATGTGCTCGAAGCCCTGGGACGGGACACGCTCGAAGGCGTGCGTCTGCGGCAACAAGGCAAGACGGTGGAGTTGGCCTGCGACCGTTTGGCCTGTGGTTTCGGGCTGATTCCCAATACCCGGCTGGGCCAGGCGCTGGGGTGCGCGCTCGACGGACAGGCGCTTGCGGTTGATGAACGCCAGGCCACCACGCGGGACGACCATTACGCTGCGGGCGAATGCACCGGTTTTGGCGGCAGCGAACTGGCCTTGGTAGAAGGTGCCATCGCCGGCTACGCCGCTGTCGGCAAAAGCGCTGCCGCCCAGCAACTGTGGCCGCGCCGCGCACGCTGGCAGGGTTTCGCCCGGGCATTGAACAAGGCGTTTGCCCTGGATGGCCGTTTGAAAAGCTTGGCGCGGAGCGATACGTTGGTCTGTCGCTGTGAGGATGTTCCTTACGGCGATGTGGCCGGCCACGGAAACTGGCGCGAAGCCAAACTGGCCAGCCGCTGCGGCATGGGGGCCTGCCAGGGCCGGGTGTGCGGTGCCGCCCTGGAATACATTTTCGGCTGGACACCGCCCATACCTCGTCCGCCCTTCGGCCCGGCGCGAATCGAAACCTTGCTGAACCTGGAAGAAGCCCCGCCCACCTGAACCCACTCAGACTCTTCTGTGGGAGCGAGCTTGCTCGCGAATACGTCGGCACATCTGGTATTGATGCAAGCTGACCCACCGCTTTCGCGAGCAAGCTCGCTCCCACAGGGATTTGAGGCGGACTTTTGAATGTTGCAGGCACCGCAGGACCCATGTGGGAGCGAGCCTGCTCGCGATGGCGGCGTGACAGACAGCACATTTTCGACTGACACTGCGCCGTAGCTCCCACAATAAAAGACGACGCCGGCCATGCACCCCTCGCTCACATCCCTAACCCCCTGCGACATGGACACCCTGCTACGCAGCCTGCAAGCCATCGCGCCGTTGCTCGATACCCTCTCGGACACCGTGTTTTTCATCAAGGACAACCAAGCCCGCTACGCCTTCGTCAACCAGAGCCTCGCCCGGCGTTGCGGCTTCAAGCACTGCGATGACCTTGTGGGCCTCACCGCCGAGCAGGTATTCCCCGAACGCTTCGGGCCGCTGTACACCGAACAGGATCGACGCCTGCTCGCCAGCGGACGGGAGCTGGCCGACCAGCTCGAATTGCACCTTTATTACGGCAACCAGCCGGTGTGGTGCCTGACCCACAAGCTCGCCTTGCGCGAGCCCTCGGGCCGGATCGTTGGCCTGGCCGGGATCTCCCGTGATTTGCAATCGCCACAAGCCAGCCATCCGGCCTTTCAGAAACTGGCGGCGGTGGATGCGCATATCAAGCTGCACTTCGCCCGTTCCATCAGCCTGGCGGAACTCACCGCCATTGCCGGCTTGTCGGTCGCGCAATTGGAGCGACACTGCAAGCGCATCTTCCAGCTCACGCCCCGCCAGATGATTCACAAGGCGCGCCTGGAGGAAGCCTCGCGACTGTTACTGGAGCAGGATTTACCCATCACCGAAATTGCCCTGCGCTGCGGCTACACCGATCACAGTGCGTTCAGCCGTCAGTTCCGCGCGCTGACGAGCCTTTCCCCCAGCCAGTACCGAGAAAACCAGCGCTGACGTTGTTCCTTTACAGGGCAGCCTCCCACTCACTGCTCCCATCTGTAACACCGTCATTCAGCCCCGCTCGCCTGGCACCACGGGCGCAGGTCCAACAATTGCCCACTTATCAAAGCCTTACCTGAAACCGAGCTGGCAGCATAAAACAGGCACGTCGATTGCTTATCTAATATCGTATACGAAATCCTCAATACGATATCTCACCGCATTTATTCGACAGCGAGGCCTTTATGAAAAACCGTGCATTAGCCGCAGCCCTCAGCGTTGTCCTTTTCCCCCTGATTGCCCTTCCCGCCCATGCCGACAAACTCGACGACATCATCGGCTCGGGCAAGCTGCGTTGCGCCGTCACACTGGATTTTCCGCCGATGGGCTTTCGTGATGAAAGCAACAAGCCGGCAGGATTCGACGTGGATTATTGCAATGACCTGGCAAAAGTCCTTGGCGTAGACGCCGAAGTGGTCGAAACGCCGTTCTCCGATCGAATCCCGGCGCTGATTTCAGGCCGCGCCGATGTCATCGTCGCTTCCACGTCCGACACCCTGGAGCGGGCCAAGACCGTCGGCCTGACCGTGCCCTACTTCGCCTTCCAGATGGTGGTGCTGACCCGCGACGACACCGGCATCAACAGCTACGCCGACCTCAAGGGCAAGAAACTCGGTAACACCAGCAGTACCTACGAAGCGATCGCCCTGGAGAAGGACCAGAAGAGTTGGGGCAGCGGCAGTTTCCGCGCCTACCAATCCCAGAACGATACGCTTCTGGCCGTGGCACAAGGACACATCGATGCCACCGTGGTCACCAACACCGTGGCCGCCGCCACCATCAAGTCGGGCAAGTACAAGGGGCTGAAAATCGCCGGTAATGCGCCTTACGTCATCGACTACGTGTCCCTCGGCGCCAAGCGCAGCGAGTATGGCCTCATCAACTACCTCAACCTGTTCGTCAACCAGCAAGTGCGCACCGGTCGCTACAACGAGCTGTTCGTCAAATGGGTCGGCACGGAAATCCCGCCGGCCAACCTGACCGTACCCCAGGTCTATTACTGAGGAGCCCGGCATGCCAAGCACGCCTATCTGCTTGCAAGGTCGCATCCTGGTGGAGGGTGCCGCCCAGGGCACCCTGCTGTTCGCCGACGTTGGCCTGAGCTTTTGGGGCGGAGTCGATCCGGCCTCGGGCGAAGTCATCGATCGCCATCACCCCCTCAGCGGCCAGCGCCTTTCGGGTCGGGTGTTGGCGATTCCCAGTGGACGCGGTTCCTGCACCGGCAGCAGCGTGCTGATGGAGCTCATCAGCAACGGCCATGCGCCAGCCGCCCTGGTGCTGGCGGAGGCCGATGAAATCCTTGTCCTGGGTGTGCGGGTGGCCGAGGTGATCTTCCAGCGTTCGCTGCCGGTGTTATGCATTGGCCGCGAGGCGTTCGAGGGTTTGCGGGGGCAAGGATTCGCGCGCATCGAGGGAAGTTGCCTGACGTTGTCCGGGCGCCGACCCAATGACCGATGGTACGGGGCGGATATCGCCTCGCAACCGTTCACGCCCTCCTCCGTCCGCTTGAACGAGCGGGACCAGGCGTTGCTCGATGGCGCGCACGGCAAGGCTGCGCAAGTGGCAATGGGAATCGTCCTGCGCATGGCCGAGATCCAAGGCGCCGATGAACTGCTGGACATCACCCAGGCGCACATCGACGGCTGCATCTATACCGGTCCGGCCAGCCTGCGCTTTGCCGAACAGTTGGTGCAATGGGGCGCGAAAGTGAGCGTGCCCACGACGCTCAATTCGATTTCCGTGGACCAACGCCGCTGGCGCGAACTGGGTGTCGACCCGGCATTGGGCGAACCGGCCAGCGCCTTGGGCGACGCCTACATGGCCATGGGCGCGCAGTTGAGCTTCACCTGCGCGCCCTACTTGTTGGAGACCGCACCCGCCGTCGGCGAACAAATCGTCTGGGCCGAATCCAACGCAGTGGTCTACGCCAACAGCGTGCTCGGTGCCCGCACGCAGAAGTACCCGGATTTTCTCGACATCTGCATCGCCCTGTGTGGCCGCGCGCCGTTGGCCGGCTGTCATCTCGACGATCAGCGCAAGGCCGGGCTGATCGTCGAAGTCCCCAGGCTCGATTCAATGGATGACAGCTTCTACCCGCTGTTGGGCTATCACATCGGCAGCCTGGCGGGCCGCCGCATCCCGCTGGTTCGGGGGCTGGAAAACGCCGCCCCTACCCTCGATGACCTGAAAGCGTTTGGCGCCGCGTTCGCCACCACCAGCGCGGCGCCGCTGTTCCACATCGCCGGGGTGACGCCAGAGGCCATGGACCCGGCCGGGGTGCTGGATCGCGACGCCGTGTTACCCACGGAAACCGTCGACATGGCGGGACTGCTCGCCAGCTGGCGCGAGCTCAACAGCGCCCGGCACAGGCACGTGGACGTGGTGTCCCTGGGCAATCCGCATTTTTCCCTCAGCGAATTCGCCGCCCTGGCACGCCTGTGTGCGGGGCGGATCAAACACCCCGACGTGGTTCTCGCGATCACCTGCGGTCGGGCCGTGCTGGAGCAGGCGCGCCAGGCCGGTCACCTGGAAGCGATCCAGGCCTACGGCGCAACGCTGGTCACCGACACTTGCTGGTGCATGCTGGGCGAACCGGTGATCCCGCCGGCCGCCACCACCTTGATGACCAACTCCGGCAAATACGCGCACTACGCACCGGGCCTGGTGGGTCGTGGCGTGCATTTCGCCAGTTTGGCCGAGTGCGTCGAGGCCGCCTGCACCGCCACGGCCAGCGGCGAGCCGCCGCAATGGCTGCAACCCTCCGCCCCTAAAGGGAACCCGAGCCATGTTTGACTACAGTTTCCAATGGCGCCCGGCGTTGCGCGCCCTGCCCGATATGCTCACCGGCGCCTGGGTCACCTTCGAAACCGCCGCACTGTCGATGATCTTCGGCGTGCTGATCGCCCTGGTCCTGACGGTGATGCGCCAGGCGCGTCATCCGTTGCTGCGGGGTGTCGGCAACGGCTGGGTCTCGATCGCCCGCAACACGCCGTCGTTGTTCCAGATCTACATCCTCTACTTCGGCCTCGGCTCCCTCGGGCTGCACGTCAGCTCGTGGTTCGCCCTGCTGGCAGGAATCACCTTCAACAACGCCGGCTACCTGGCGGAGAACTTTCGCGGCGGCCTCAAGGCCGTGCCGGGCACGCAGATGCGCGCCGCTCGCTCCCTGGGCATGAGCGCGTTCCAGGCCTACCGGATGATCATCGTCCCGCAACTGCTGCGCATCGTTTTCTACCCGCTGACCAACCAGATGGTCTGGGCGGTGCTGATGACGTCCCTGGGCGTGGTGGTCGGCCTGAACAACGACCTCACCGGGGTGACGCAGGAATACAACGTCAAGACGTTCCGCACCTTCGAATACTTCGCCCTCGCGGCGGTGCTCTATTACCTGATCGCCAAGCTGATCGTCGGGCTGGCCCGACTGTTGTCCTGGCGCTTGTTTCGTTATTGAGGAGGGCTGGTCATGTTTTCCACAAGCCTTACCGTCAACGACCTGTTGTATCTGCTCGACGGTGCCTGGGTCACGGTGCAGTTGACCGCCTGGTCGATCCTGCTCGGCACCCTCGCCGGCTTGCTGTTCGGCCTGTTGCGGGCGCTGTTGCCCCGGGTGAGCTTGCCGCTCGCCTGGGTGCTGGATGCGTTTCGCAGCGTGCCGCTGCTGATCCAGTTCGTGCTGTTCAATTCCTTGAAGAGCATCGTCGGCCTGGACCTCAGTGCCTTTGCGGTCGGTTGCATCGTGCTGGGGGTCTACGCCGCCGCGTATTTCACCGAGATTGTCCGGGGTGGCGTGCTGGCGGTGCCGCTGAGCACCCGCCGAGCCAGCCGGTCCTTGGGGCTGAGCTATCTGCAGGACCTGCGTTTCATCGTCCTGCCGATTGCCACCCGCGTCGCTTTTCCCGGTTGGCTGAACCTGGTCCTGGGCGTCATGAAGGACACCGCGCTGGTGATGTGGATCGGCATCGTCGAGCTGCTGCGGGCTTCGCAAACCATCGTCACGCGTATTCAGGAACCCCTGCTGGTGCTGTGCATCGCGGGCCTCATCTACTACGTCATGAGCCTGGTGGTCGCCCGCCTCGGCGCTCGCCTGGAAAGAAGGTGGCAGGAAAATGATTGAGATCGAAAACGTGCACAAATCCTTCGGCAACCTCGAAGTGGTCAAGGGCGTCAGCCTGACGGTGGACAAGGGCGAGGTCGTGTCGATCATCGGCGGCTCCGGTTCCGGTAAATCGACCCTGCTGATGTGCATCAACGGCCTGGAGCCGATCCAGAAAGGCAGCATCCGCGTGGACGGCGTGGAAGTCCACGACAGCGCCACCGACCTCAACCGGCTGCGGCAGAAGATCGGCATCGTCTTCCAGCAATGGAACGCCTTCCCCCACCTGACCGTGCTGGAAAACGTCATGCTCGCGCCGCGCAAGGTATTGGGCAAGAGCAAGCAGGACGCCGAGGCGCTGGCGGTCAGGCAGCTCGAGCATGTGGGCCTGGGGGACAAGCTCAAGGCCTTCCCCGGCAAACTCTCCGGCGGACAGCAGCAGCGCATGGCGATCGCCCGCGCCCTGGCGATGTCGCCGGACTACATGTTGTTCGACGAAGCCACTTCGGCCCTCGACCCGCAACTGGTCGGTGAGGTGTTGGACACCATGCGCATGCTCGCCGAAGACGGCATGACCATGGTCCTGGTGACCCACGAGATCCGCTTCGCCCGGGACGTGTCCGACCGGGTGGCGTTCTTCTGCAACGGCCGGGTGCATGAAATCGGGCCGCCGGACCAGGTGCTCGGTAATCCGGTGCAGCCGGAGACGGCGGCGTTCCTGAAATCGGTGAAATAGCGGATGGCCTCATCGCGAGCAAGCTCGCTCCCACACTGGTTTTGTGTAGGCCTCAATGACCTGCCAGTCACCAAAGAACCCTGTGGGAGCGAGCTTGCTCGCGATGAGGCCCGACTAGACAACACAAGGATTTGACCCATGCGCTCATCCAGAATCATCCATGTAGTCAGCTGCCACGCCGAAGGCGAGGTCGGCGATGTCATCGTCGGAGGCGTCGCCCCGCCTCCCGGCGCCACGGTCTGGGAACAATCACGCTGGATCGCCCAGGACCAGACCCTGCGCAACTTCGTCCTCAACGAACCCCGTGGCGGGGTGTTCCGTCACGTCAACCTGCTGGTGCCGGCCAAGGACCCGCGGGCACAGATGGCCTGGATCATCATGGAGCCCGCCGACACCCCGCCGATGTCCGGCTCCAACTCGCTGTGCGTCGCCACCGTGCTGCTGGACAGCGGCATCCTGCCGATGACCGAACCCCAGACGCGCTTGATATTGGAGGCACCGGGCGGCTTGATCGAAGCCGTCGCCGACTGCCGCGACGGCAAGGTACAACGGGTCGAGATCAAGAACGTACCGTCGTTTGCCGACCGCCTCGATGCCTGGATCGAAGTCGAGGGCCTGGGCTCGCTGCAAGTGGACACCGCCTATGGTGGCGACAGTTTTGTCATCGTCGATGCCCTGCGCCTGGGTTTCGCCATCCGCCCGGACGAAGCCGCCGACCTGGTGGCCGTGGGACTGAAAATCACCCGGGCCGCCAATGAACAACTGGGTTTCGTACACCCATTGAATCCCGACTGGTCGCACATCTCGTTCTGCCAGGTCGCCGCGCCCATTGAGCGGGAAAACGGCGTCGCCACCGGAGCCAATGCCGTCGTCATCCAGCCCGGCAAGATCGACCGTTCGCCCACCGGCACCGGTTGCTCGGCTCGCATGGCGGTGCTGCACGCCAAGGGCCTGATGCAGGTGGGCGAGCGCTTTGTCGGCCGCTCGATCATCGGCTCCGAATTCCACTGCCGGATCGACTCACTGACCGACGTGGCCGGCCGCCCGGCGATCTACCCGTGCATCGCCGGACGGGCTTGGATCACCGGCACGCATCAGTTGCTGCTCGACCCGGCCGATCCATGGCCCCAGGGCTATCGGCTCTCGGATACCTGGCCCGGCGCATGACTTCCAGATTCACCCAAAACCGTAGGAGCTGCCGAGCGTAGCGAGGCTGCGATCCTTTGATCCTGGGATTCAAGCGTCTGGGGAAGATCGCAGCCTCGCTTCGCTCGGCAGCGCCTACAGGGCCCATCGGGAGCGAGCTCCCTCGCCACAAAAGCAACCACCTCTATCCGTATACGAAATACCAAAAGGAGACACCCATGAGCAAACGCATCAACTGGAGCGGCGTATTCCCCGCCGTCACTACTCAATTCAACGATGACTTTTCCATCAACCTGGAAAAAACCCATCAGGTCATTTCCAACGTCATTCGCGATGGCGTGTCCGGCCTGGTGGTCTGCGGCTCGGTGGGGGAAAACACGTCCCTGAGCGCCGAGGAAAAAATTGCCGTGACCGAAGTCGCGGTGGACGCCTCCCGGGGCCGGGTGCCGGTGATTTGCGGCGTGGCCGAGTTCACCAGCGTGCAGGCAGCCAAGGTCGCCAACGCCGTGCGCAAGGTCGGTGTCGACGGGGTGATGCTGATGCCGGCGCTGGTCTACGGCTCCAAGCCGTTCGAGACGGCCGAGCATTTCCGCTACGTGGCCCGGCATGCCGACGTGCCGCTGATGGTCTACAACAACCCGCCGATCTACAAGAACGACGTCACCCCGGACATTCTCATCTCGCTGGCCGACTGCGACAACGTGGTGTGCTTCAAGGATTCGTCCGGCGACACCCGCCGCTTCATCGACGTGCGCAATGAAGTCGGCGATCGCTTCGTGCTGTTCGCCGGTCTCGACGACGTGGTACTGGAAAGCCTCGCCGTAGGCGCCGAAGGTTGGGTGTCGGGCATGTCCAACGTGTTCCCCAAGGAAGGCGAAACCATTTTCCGCCTGGCCCGCGCCGGACGCTTCGCCGAAGCCATGCCGATCTACGAATGGCTGATGCCGATCCTGCACCTCGACGCCCGTGCCGACCTGGTGCAGTGCATCAAGCTGTGCGAAGCCATCGCCGGCCGCGGCAGCGCCCTCACCCGCCCACCACGCCTGGCCCTGCCGGAAGAAGACCGGGTGTATGTGGAGCAGATCATGGCCAAGGCGCTGGCCAACCGGCCGATGCTGCCGGATGTGGGGCTTTAAGCCCGGGCGCAGAGACTCGGGCATGTGAGAAACCCTGTGGGAGCGAGCTTGCTCGCGATAGCGGTTGTCCAGCTTGCATCCCTATTGGATGTCCCGACGCTATCGCGAGCAAGCTCGCTCCCACAAGGAATTGGGTGCGAACGCCTGACCAACCGACCAGCAACACGGCGCCATGGCCAGTCTTTGCTACGCTTCCCCCCGGCGAAACGACGCGCACGGGAGGCGTCCCATGAATTATTTCCTGGCCCAGGCCCTGAACAACCAATGGGCCAACCACAGGCTGCTGGACGCCTGCGCGCAGCTGAATACGGTGGAATACGAGGCCTACCGCACCAGCTTTTTTCCCTCCATCCAGGCCACGCTCTGCCATATCCTCGAAGTCGATCGTTATTACCTCACCGCCCTGGAAGGTGACGTGGCGGGTCAGGAACAGGATTTTTCCGCGACGCTGGCGTTCGCCCAACTCAGGGAAAGCCAGGACCGAGCCGACCGGCAACTGGCGGCATTCTGCGAAAACCTGAGACACGAGGATCTCGCCCGTGCCGTTGATCTGGTGCGCGCCGACGGCAGGGTTCGCGAACGGATCGACCGCTTGCTGCTGCACCTGTTCGAGCACCAGATCCATCACCGTGGCCAGGTCCACACCATGCTCAGCGCCACCCACGTCGACCCGCCACAGCTCGACGAGTTTTTTCTTGATTGCGACCGACCGTTCCGTCGACAAGAGGAACAGCGGCTGCAACTCGATGAAACCCGCGTCTGGCGGGACTATCGAGCCGACTGAAAAATCAAAAAAATGCGATGGTCGCGGTCGACCATCGCCAAATCGCCCACCTCAGGCGCCCTCAGATCCGTGCGGGTGACACGATGATTTTCACGTTGTGTTCCTTGTTGTTCACCAACTCCTCGAAGCCTTGGCCGACGATCTCTTCCAACTGGATGCGCCCGGTCACCAGCGGCGAGATGTCCAGGCGCCCGTCGGCGATGAAGGCAATCACGTCGGCGAACTCACCGTTGTAGGCCAGCGCGCCAAGCACTTGCTTCTCGGTGGATACCAGCTCGAAGAAGTTGAATTCGCTGGGCTCCTCGAAGATGCCCACCAACACGCATTTGCCGGCCTTGCGGATCAGGTCGATGGCGAACTTGGCGGTGTGCTTGTTGCCGATGCATTCGAAACTGACATCGGCGCCCAGGCCACCGGTGAGGCGCCGAACCTCGGCCAGGGCGTCACATTCGTTCGGATCGAGCACGTGGCTGGCCCCGACTTCCAGGGCCTTGGCCTTGCGGGCGCCGGACATCTCCAGAGCAATGACCTGGGCAGCGCCGGCGGCCTTGGCGCACATGATCGTGCACAGGCCGATGGTCCCGGCGCCCACCACCACGACGTTCTGGCCCAGCAGGCTGCCGGCCTTTTTCACCGCGTGCATGCCCACCGCCAGCGGCTCGATCAACGCGCCAGCCTCGGCGGGGAAATTGGCTGGCAGTTTGTACAGCAGGTTCGCCGGGACGTTGACCAATTCGGCGAACGCGCCGTTGTTCATCAGCCCGGTAAAGGCCAGGTTCTCGCAGATGTTGTAAAGCCCGTGGGTGCAGTAATAGCAGGTGCCGCAATGCTGGCAGGCATCGGCGGCCACCGGCTCGCCGACGCTGAAGCCTTCGACGCCAGCCCCCAGTTCGACGATTTCGCCGCAGAACTCATGGCCAAGGATGCACTGCCCCTTGATCCCGGTCAGCGGGTGCGGCGCGTCCACCGGGATGAACACCGGCCCGGCCACGTATTCGTGCAGGTCGGAGCCGCAGATGCCGCACCATTGCACGCGGATCTGCACCCAACCGGCGGGGGGAGATACCGGCAGCGGCACGTCTTCGACGCGGATGTCGTTGCGGCCGTGCCAGACGGCGGCGCGCATGCTGCGGGTCGGCTTGATTGAAACGTTCATAGCGTTGCCTCCAGATATTTTTGTAGGGCGACGATTCAATCGCCGCCCGCTGGGTCAGTGCTGTCCGATGAATTCAAGGATCAATCGATTGACCTGTTCGGCCGCTTCCATCTGCACCATGTGGCCCTGGCCCGGCAGCACTTCGACCTGGGCACTCAACCCTTCGGCGTGGGCCGCCGGGATGATCGCGTCGTCGCTGCCCCAGATGACCAGGGTCGGGACGTGACCGGCCTGCACGACTTCGCGCAGGTCCGCCTGCTGGCGGCCGTCCTTGAACAGGCTCCCTGCCAGTTCGCGCAGGGCCGTGTCCACGCCTTCCAGGCGCTTGTACTTGAGCATGTCGTCGAGCATCTGCCGGTTGACCAGCTCGGCATTCGAGAACAGTTGCACCAGCTGCGGCTTGAGCGCGTTGCGGTTGGCCGCGTCGACGAAGCCTTGCAGGTAGCTGCCGTTGATCTCGGCACCGAGGCCGGCGCTGCCGATCAAGGTCAGGGAACGCAACCGCTGCGGCATCAGGCGCGCGGCATTCAGCGACACGGCCCCGCCCATGGAATGCCCCACCAGATGGGCCGCGTTGATGTCCAGGTGATCGAGCAACGCCAGTACCACACCGCTAAGCTCGTCCAGATCCCCGCGTTGCAAGGCTTTCGAAGATTCGCCGTGGCCCGGCAGGTCCAGGGCGATGACCCGACGCCCGGCTGCCAAGGCTTCATGGTTGAACAGCCAGTTATTCAAGTCGCCGCCAAAACCGTGCACCAACACCAGCGGCGTGCCGCCCTCGCCGCGCTCGAAATAGCGAATCACCCGGCCGTCCACCTCGACTTTCTGCGGTTTCGGGCCGCTGTCTTCATCCGCCGCGTCGCCGGGCACGAAGTTGGATTGGAACTGCTCGATGACCGCGTCGATCTCGGCGTCGCTGGCCTCGCCTTCGACGACGATGCCGAGCAAGGCGCCGACCGGCAGGGTTTCATCCTGGCGAGCCACCTGCCGGCGCAACACGCCGGAAAATGGCGCTTCGACGCTGCTGGAGATCTTGTCGGTCTCGACGTCCATCACCTCATTACCCTTGGTGATGGCCTGGCCCTCCTCCTTGAGCCAGGCGTCGACCCGGCCCTCGGTCATCGACAGGCCCCACTTGGGCATGGTCAGGGTAAAAATCTGGCTCATCAGTGCTTGCTCCACTCGATCACGTTGAGCACGGCTTGTTCGATTTTGGCCGCGTCAGGGATGTACAGGTCTTCCAGGGAATCGGAGAACGGCACCGGCGTGTGCGGCGCGGTGACCATTTCGATCGGTGCCTTGAGCGCGCCGAAGGCCTTTTGCGCCACCAGCGCCGAGATGTCGGTCGCCATGGAGCAGCGCGGGTTGGCCTCGTCGATCACCACCAGGCGTCCGGTCTTCTCGATACTTTCCAGGATGCTGTCCTCGTCCAGCGGGCTGGTGGTGCGCAGGTCGATCACCTCGCAGTCGATGCCGCGCCCGGCCAGGTTGCGCGCCGCGTCCATCGCCGTATTGACCAGTCGCCCGTAGGACACCAGGGTCACGTCCTTGCCGTCGCGCAGGAAGTTGGCCTCGCCGAACGGCACGGTGTAGAGCTCTTCCGGCACCTCGCCCTGCATGCTGTAGAGCAATTTGTGCTCGCAGAAGATCACCGGGTCGTTGTCGCGGATCGCCTGGATCAGCAGGCCCTTGGCGTCATACGGCGACGACGGGCAGACCACTTTCAGGCCCGGAATGTGCGTCCACAACGAGGTGAGCATCTGTGAATGCTGGGCCGCAGCGCGCAGGCCAGCGCCGACCATGGTGCGGATGACCAGGGGCGTGGACGCCTTGCCGCCGAACATGTAGCGGAATTTCGCCGCCTGGTTGAGGATCTGGTCCAGGCAGCAGCCGGCGAAGTCGACGAACATCAGTTCGCACACCGGCCGCACGCCGCAGGTGGCGGCGCCGACCGCCGCGCCGACATAACCGATTTCCGACAACGGCGTGTCCAGCACGCGCCCCGGGAATTGATCGTAAAGTCCCTTGGTGACGCCGAGCACGCCGCCCCAGGCATCGTTTTCTCCGGGTGCGCCGGCACCACCGGCCACGTCTTCACCCATGATGAACACGCTGGAGTCGCGACGCATTTCCTGGGCCAGGGCTTCGTTGATTGCCTGCTGATAGCTGATTTTTCTCGCCATGATGGGATTCTCTCTTGTTGTTTTATAGAGGGGCGTTCAGGGATAGCTGACGTAGACATCGGTCAGCAGGTCGGACGCCGCCGGCTTGGGATCGGACTTGGCCTTGTACACGGCGTTTTCGATCAGCATCTCCACCTCCTTGTCGATCTGGTCCAACTGCTCGACGGTGAGCAGCCCGGCCCGGGTCGTGCGGTCGCGGAACTGCATCAGGCAGTCCTGGTTTTCGCGGAAATGCTTGACCTCGTCCGGTGCCCGATAGGTCTGGGCATCGCCCTCGAAGTGGCCGTAGTAGCGGGTCAGCTTGACCTCGATCAGCGACGGGCCTTCCCCGGCACGGGCGCGTTCAACGGCGGCCCCGGCGGCTTCATGCACGGCAAAGAAGTCAAAGCCGTCGACGGTCACGCCGGGCATGCCGAAGCCGGCGGCGCGGTCGGCGATGTGGTCGCAGGCCACCGACCAATTGGAGGCAGTGGCCTCCGCGTAGCCGTTGTTTTCCGCGATGAACAGGCACGGCAGGTTCCACACCGAGGCCATGTTCATGGCTTCGAACACCGCGCCCTCGTTGGAGCCGCCGTCGCCGAAAAACACCACGGCGACGCTGTCGGTGCCCTTGAGCCGCGCCGCGAGGGCAGCGCCGACCACCAGTGGCGCACCGGCGCCGACGATGCCGTTGGCGCCGAGCATGCCTTTCTCGAAATCGGCGATGTGCATCGAGCCGCCCTTGCCTTGGCAGACCCCGGTTTTCTTGCCGTAGATCTCGGCCATCATCCCGTAGACGTCCACGCCCTTGGCGATGCAATGACCGTGGCCACGGTGGTTGGAGGCGATGCAATCATCGTCCCCGAGGTGGGCCATGACGCCGGCGGCCGAGGCTTCTTCGCCGGCATACAAATGGACGAAACCGGGAATCTCGCCGGTGGCGAACTCCACGTGCAGGCGCTCTTCGAAGGCGCGGATGGTGCGCATGACCTGATAGGCGTGCAGCAATTGATCATGGGTGAGCGATGTCGACATTTTTATTCTCCAGGCGTGTCTTCTTGAAGGTTCAAGGGGTGTTGCGGGTGCTCGCGGCCGATGGCCAACAAGCGTTGTTGCGCGGCGTAGGTGAGCACCGCGTTGACGTCGATGCTCAGCGGGCCGCCGGCATCGAGGGTGACCGTGGGCCGGTCATGGACGTTGAATTCGATTTCCCGCTCGCCGTCCAGGGCCAAGGTGCCGGCGGACAGCGACAAACCATGGGCGACGCCGGGTTCCAAGGGGCCGGCGGCGAGCACGCCGCAGCCTTGCAGCAAGCCCGGTGCGAGCGGCACCAACAGCGCCTCGGGGGATTGCGGGTCCAGGCGCATCCAGGCACCGCCCGGCGCCTGGCGTGACACCGGGAACCACAAGCCGCACAGCGCCGACAGACCAATGGACTGCGGCTCTGCGAACGTCACGAAGACTTCGGCCAAGTCCTGCGCCCGGCTGATCGCCCTCGCGCCGACAAAGCGCAGCGGCGACACGGCGACGTCCACCAGGGCGACCTCGCGCAAGCCACGCTCGGCATCGCAGACCAGCAAGCGTTTGTTGCGGCGCAAACCGATCTCGCCTGGAACTCGCCCGCTGGCGTACAACCCACCGGCCAGCCCGGCGCTGGTGGCCTCGCGCAGTTCGGGAAAGGCATTGTTGGTGCCGGTGGAAAGGGTCAGCAGAGGAATGTCGCCAACCTCAGCCGCCACGGCTTTGTGGGTGCCGTCGCCGCCGAGCACGGCGATCAACGCCACCTCGCGCTCGGCCATCAGCCGCGCGGCGCGGCGGGTGTCTTCGACGGTCTGGCGCAGGGTCAGGTCGAGAAATTCCAGGGCCGGCCAGTGGCTGCTGCGGGCCTGGCGGCTGTGGCTGTTCTTCAGCACGGCGGCGGCCATGCCGATCATGTCGGTGGGCATCAGCACGTGTTCGATGCCGGTGGCGCCGAACGCAGCCAGCAGGCGCTGGATCACCGAGACCTTGTCGGTACTGGAGAATAATCCGGCATTGGCGGTCAGGCGCCGCACGTCGCGGCCCGACGCAGGGTTGGCAATGATGCCGACGGTGAGTGGACGGCGGCTCATGGCGCCACCGTGGCGGGAACGGTCAACGGGCTTGACGGGCAAGTCATAGGCACCTCTTTTTATTATTGGAAGCCCAACGGGATGGGTCCAAGGCCTAGAGCAAGGCCGGTGCCAATTGCTGAAGATCCGGCGCAAAGCCGCGAGACAGAGCGCTCGCGGTGTTGCATTGGAAGGGTTGCCTACGAGTCCCATGAGACGCCGCATGCCAGCCTGCACGGCCCGATGGCGAGACGCTGAGACGTCGCGTCTCATCCCCAGGCCTGCGCTCCGTCGGGCTTGTCTGCGCCCGGCGATCAGCGCTTAATGTGCCGACAACGACAAGAAGCTGAACCGGAGGCCTCTATGCTTTCCGCTCACTCCCGGGCGCATGTGGATTGCGTCAGCCGCGTGCTGAAGAACGCCGCTCAACTGCCGCAATTGCCCGTGCCGGACCTGATCCTCGACTCCTGGCGCCGCTCCATGGAGCAACATCACCTGGACCCCGGCTCCCTGCAGGGCCCGCGGATCCTGTCCCACGACGTGCTCAAGCAATGCCGCGAGCGCTCGGAACTGTTTCTCAATATCGCCAGCGACGAAGTGGCGCGCCTGCATGGCCGGGTGCGCGATGCCGACTATTGCGTGCTGCTGACCGATGCCCAGGGCCAGACCATCGACTACCGGGTGGAAACCACCCTTCGCAATGACTGCCGCAAGGCCGGGCTGTACCTGGGTACGTGTTGGTCGGAAGGTGAAGAAGGCACTTGCGGCGTGGCGGCAGTGCTCACGGCCAAGACGGCGGTGACGGTGCACAAGCGCGACCACTTTCGCGCAGCGTTCATCGGCCTGACCTGCTCCGCCGCGCCGGTCTTCGATCCCCGAGGGGAATTGCTCGGCGTGCTGGACGTCTCGGCGGTGCGATCGCCGGATGATCGCCGCTCCCAGCACCTGATCCGGCAGATGGTGGTGCAGAGCGCCCGGGAGATCGAACAGGCGTTTTTCATGAGCAGCGCCCAGGGTTACTGGGTGCTGCGGGCCCATCGCAACGCGGGGTACGTCGACAGCCAGCCGGATTTCCTGCTGGCCTGGGACGACGATGGCTGCCTGCAAGCCCTGAACCCGGCGGCACGCCAGTTCTTGATGCAGCGTTACGGCCAACTGCCTCAACACATCAGCCAAGTCTTCGACGCCCAACTGCTGCACCGCGCCCGTGACGAAAGCCTCTATCCGCTCGATGTCGATTTGCACGGCCGCTTGAGCGCGCCACGGCGCCGGGCCACGCCTCGCCAGCGCGCCGCGATGACGCCGACCGAACTCGATCCACGCCTCGCCGACAGCCTGACCCTGGCGGTACGGGTCAAGGATCGCAACCTGCCGGTGCTGATCCAGGGCGAGACCGGCTCCGGCAAGGAAGTCTTCGCCCGCCAGTTGCACCAGGCCAGCCAGCGCCGCGACCGACCTTTCGTGGCCTTGAACTGCGCGGCCATACCGGAAAGCCTGATCGAGAGCGAGTTGTTCGGTTATGTGGCCGGTGCCTTTACCGGCGCCTCGGCCAAGGGTATGCAGGGCCTGTTGCAGCAGGCCGATGGCGGCACGCTGTTCCTCGACGAAATCGGTGACATGCCGCTGGCCTTGCAAACCCGCCTGTTGCGGGTGCTGGCCGAAGGCGAAGTGGCGCCGTTGGGGGCCTCACGGCGCAAGGCCGTGGACATCCAGGTGATCTGCGCGACCCACCGCGACCTGGAGGCGCTGGTGGCGGCCGGCGAGTTTCGCGAGGATTTGTATTTCCGCCTCGGCGGCGCCCGTTTCCAACTGCCACCCCTGCGCGAACGAACGGATCGGCTGGCGTTGATCAATCGCATCCTGGAGGAAGAATCGACGTTGTGCGGCGGTGCGGTGCAACTGAGCGGCGCGGCGCTGGAATGCCTGCTCGGTTATCACTGGCCGGGCAATGTCCGCCAGTTGCGGCATGTGCTGCGCTATGCCTGTGCGGTCTGCGAGGCGAGCGTGATCCAGCTCAGCCATTTGCCCGAGTCATTGCACAGCACCCATGATGCCGATGATGGGCCGGAGCCCAGCGCCAGCCCTGAACGCCAGGCGTTGCTGGACGCCCTGGTGCGCCATCGTTGGAAACCCACCCCGGCGGCGCGGGCCCTGGGTATTTCCCGGGCGACGCTGTATCGACGGGTGCATCAGCATGGGATCGAGATGCCTGGCAGGCGTCCGGGCTGAAGGCTTAGCGTCGCGCCAGCTCATGGCGCACGCATTGCTCGTAGTAGGTCTGCTTGACCGCCACCGGCTTTAGCCGCGAAGTGCTGTTGTAGGTCTGTTCGGTAATGCCCAGCGCGGTCATGCGCATCCAGGGCCGGGGAAACTTGCGCACCTGCAACTTCTTGCGTGCCCCGTACAGGCTGACCCCGGACAGCTTCGACGCCTGGGCGCCCGCCGCGATGTCCGAACCCCAGCGACACACCGACTGCTGGTTGGCCGTCAGCGCCCTGGCTTGGGCTTCAAGCGAAACGGCGGCCATGAGCATGGCCGCCGCGATCCAGATAGAAACACGCATAGGTTTGTCGTCCAACTTTCTGAAATGAAAGGAGTTTGACGTCAGTTTGAAAAGCAAGGGGCCAGCATTCACGTGCCGTTCATCACCTTGCTCACTAACCTAGAAACGCTTGCATAAATATGCATTAACTTAATGATAGATAAAGTTTTTATTGAGACCCGCGGTCTGTAGGAGCTGGCGAAGCCTGCGATCTTTTGATCTTTTGATCTTTTGATCTTTTGATCTTTTGATCTTTCGCTTGAGATACGAGTGTCTGGAAAAAGATCGCAGCTTCGTTTCACTCAGCAGCTCCTACGCAGCTCCTACACAGCTCCTACACAGCTCCTACGCAGCTCCACACGCAGCTCCTACGCGCAGCTGCGACACAGTGCCTGCGCAGTTTCCTCGCCACAGGTTATTGGCCAGCCTTTGCCTCCTGCAGCAATTGCTGGATCACTTGCTCCTGCTCGCCATACCGCCCTTCGCCGAAATGGCTATAGCGCACCTGCCCCTTGGCATCGATGAAGTAATGGGCCGGCCAGTACTGGTTGTTGAAGGCGCGCCAGATTGCATATTGGTTATCGATGGCCACCGGGTACTGGATGTCCAGCTTGCGTACCTGCTCGCGCACGTTGTCGATGATCTTCTCGTAGCCGTATTCCGGGGTGTGGACGCCGATGACCACCAGCCCGTCCTTCGCATATTTCTTCGCCCACTCGTTCACGTACGGCAGCGTGTGCTGGCAGTTGATGCAGTCGTAGGTCCAGAAATCCACCAGCACCACCTTGCCCCGCAACGACTCGCTGCTCAGCGGCGGCGAGTTGAGCCATTGCACCGCGCCGTCCAGCGCCGGCATGGCGCCTTGGGATTCGAGCGTTGGCATCGTGCTCGCGCCAGCCTTGCTCACCACGTAGTCGATGGCCTTGGGCACGTTCTCCAGCAGGCTTTTTTCCAGGCTGGCCGACTGTTGCGATGACGTCGCGGCCAGTAACCGGTCATCCGCCCCGGTGCCGATTGCCACGGCGGCCAACAGCACCAGCGCCCCAGTGGCGCGGCGCAGCCAGGCGGTGATCGGCAGCGAGAGTTTCAACTGGCCGACCAAGCCGCGGCCGGCCAGGATCAAGGTTCCCAGCGACAAGGCACTGCCCAGGCCATAAGCGAGCAACAACAGGCTGGTCTGGGCGCTGGCACCTTGCAGCATGGCCCCGGTCAGGATCACGCCAAGGACAGGGCCGGCGCACGGCGCCCAAAGCAACCCGGTGGCAACACCGATCAACACCGACGCCACAGGCCCGGCCATCCGCCCGGCACCGGCGTCAAGACGATTGCCCAGGCTGACCAGTGGCCGCGCCAGCCAAGTGCCCACCCGGCTGAACATCAGCGACAAGGCAAACAGCACCATCACCACCAGGGCGACTTGTCGTCCGGCAACGCTGGCACGCAGCACCCATTCGCTGCTGACCACAGCCAGGCTGGACACGGCGGCGAAGGTCAACACCATGCCACCCAGCGTCAGCAACACCGAGCGCCGCGATTGATTGGCCCGGGCGAACAGGAACGGCACCACGGGAAGAATACAAGGGCTGAGGATCGTCAGGATCCCGCCGAGAAATGCGATCAGAAGCATGGCAACACCTCAAATTAAAGACTGGCCAAGAACCCGTGGCGAGGAAGCTAGCTCCCGCTGGGCGTGTAAGAACTGCGTAAGAGCTGTGTAGGAACTGCGTAGGAGCTGTGTAGGAGCTGCCGAGTGAAACGAGGCTGCGATCTTTCCCCAACCCCTTGAATCTCAAGCGAAAGATCAAAAGATCAAAAGATCAAAAGATCAAAAGATCAAAAGATCGCAGGCTTCGCCAGCTCCTACACCCCTACAGCCCCAACGGGAGCAAGCTCCCTCGCCACGAGAGAAGGTCAATTCTGGTTGGTGCAGTTATCTGAAAACTTGCGATAGTCCAGTTCCTGCTCATGCCCCGTCGAATCCAGATAGGTCATGCGGGCGTTCACCACGCCGCAGGCCGGTTGCGGGTCTTCGCTCAGGGACAGCACCTTGCGCACATCCAGGTGGGTGCCATAGCTGTAGGTGTGCGGCTGGATGTTGCTTTCGGCCCGGGCCGACAGGGTGCAGATGTTCAACGCGGCGAACAGGCAGGCGGCGTAGATGGCTTTGGTGTTCATGGCGGTGTCCTCGATTCAATGGATGTTTGTTCAGAGGCCGGTCGTGTTGCCTCGATGGATGCCATTGAATGCCCCCCAGGTATCGCGCCTGTATCGAGCCGGGGGCCTTTTTGCATCGCTGTGTATCCGCCGCGCGCCAGATACACTGCAATACAAACCGTCCCAGGCCAGGCCGGCTGCTGGCTGTAGACTCACCCACAACAAAACGCCAAGGGGCAGAACACCATGGATCATGTCGATCATGTGTTAATCGTGGATGACGATCGCGAGATCAGGGAACTGGTAGGCAACTACCTGAAAAAGAACGGCCTGCGCACCACCGTCGTGGCGGATGGCCGGCAAATGCGCGCCTTCCTGGACACCACCCCAGTGGACTTGATCGTGCTGGACATCATGATGCCCGGCGACGATGGCCTGGTGTTGTGCCGGGAATTGCGCGCCGGCAAGCACAAGGCCACGCCGGTCTTGATGCTGACCGCTCGCAACGACGAGACCGACCGCATCATCGGCCTGGAGATGGGCGCGGACGATTACCTGGTCAAGCCCTTCGCCGCCCGCGAACTGCTGGCCCGGATCAACGCCGTGCTGCGGCGCACGCGGATGTTGCCACCCAACCTGGTGGTCACCGAGAGCGGGCGCCTGCTGGCGTTTGGCCGCTGGCGGCTGGACACCACGGCCCGGCATCTGCTGGACAGCGACGGCACCATGGTGGCCCTGAGCGGCGCCGAGTACCGGTTGTTGCGGGTATTCCTCGACCATCCGCAGCGGGTGCTCAACCGCGACCAGTTGCTGAACCTGACCCAGGGCCGTGACGCCGACCTGTTCGACCGCTCCATCGACTTGCTGGTCAGTCGCCTGCGCCAGCGCCTGTTGGACGATGCTCGCGAACCGGCGTACATCAAGACCGTGCGCAGCGAAGGCTATGTGTTCTCGCTGCCGGTGGAGATCCTCGAGGCCTCGGTATGAGTTTGCCGCTGCGTTGGCCGCGCACCCTCGCCTCGCGCCTGTCGCTGATCTTCTTGATCGGCCTGGTTCTGGCCCAGGGCTTGTCGTTCGGCGTCCAGTACTACGAACGCTACGAAAGCGCCAAGAACACGATGCTGGGCAACCTTGAGACCGACGTCTCGACATCGGTGGCGATCCTTGATCGCCTGCCTGCCGCGGAGCGCCCCGCGTGGCTGCCAAAGCTGGCGCGGCGCAACTACGGCTACGTGCTCGACGAAGGCCAGCCCGGCACGCCGATGCTTCCCGACAACGCGCCGATATCGGTCAGCTCGCTCCAGGAAGCACTGGGCGAATCCTATGCGCTGACCTTCAACCAGATCCCAGGTCCCAAGATGCACTTCCAGGCGCACCTGCGCCTGAAGGACGGCAACCCGCTGACCATCGACGTGCGCCCGGCCATGGCGCCGCTTTCACCTTGGCTGCCGATGGTCTTGCTCGGGCAACTGGCGCTGTTGATCGGCTGCACCTGGCTGGCCGTGCGCATCGCCGTCAGCCCCCTCACGCGGCTGGCCCAAGCGGTGGAAACCCTGGACCCCAACGCCCACGGCGTACGCCTGGACGAAAAAGGCCCGACCGAAGTGGTGCACGCGGCCAAGGCCTTCAACGCCATGCAGGACCGCATCGCCGCCTATCTGAAGGAACGCATGCACCTGTTGGCCGCGATTTCCCATGATTTGCAGACACCCATCACCCGCATGAAGCTGCGGGCCGAGTTCATGGACGATGGCATCGAGAAGGACAAGCTTTACAGCGACCTGGGCGAGATGGAGCACTTGGTGCGTGAAGGCGTGGCCTACGCCCGCAGCATCCACGGCGCCACCGAAGCCAGTTGCCGGATCAGCCTGGATGCGTTCCTTGACAGCCTGGTGTTCGACTATCAGGACACTGGGCAGGATGTGCAACTGTCCGGCAAGAACGCCGCCGTCATCGACACCCGTCCCCATGCGTTGCGTCGGGTGCTGGTCAACCTGGTGGACAACGCCTTGAAGTTCGGCGGCGCGGCGCAGATCCAGGTCCAGCCCGCCGCCAACGGGCAATTGGCGATCCAGGTATTGGACCGAGGCCCCGGCATCAGCGAGCCGGAACTGGCCGAAGTGCTCAAGCCGTTCTACCGGGTGGAGAGCTCGCGCAACCGGGAAACCGGCGGCACGGGCCTCGGCCTGGCGATCGCCCAGCAGCTGGCGAGTGCCATGGGTGGGTCACTGACCCTGAGCAATCGTGACGGTGGCGGGTTGTGCGCTGAATTGCGCTTGGGTTGCGATACTTCCGCCTGAAGCCCACTGAATTCCTTATGGGCATCCCTTGTGGGAGCGAGCCTGCTCGCAAGACGGCAGCAGGTTCTACCTGGATGTCGCCTGTCACACCGCTATCGCGAGCAAGCTCGCTCCCACGGGGTTTTGCGGTGTATTCCGATTTCGTGGGCACTTGGAACCTGTGTGGGAGCGAGCCTGCTCGCGAAGACGGCAGCAGGTTCTACATGGATGTTGCCTGATACACCGCTATCGCGAGCAAGCTCGCTCCCACGGGGTTTTGCGGTGTATTCCGACTTCGTGGGCGCTTGGAGCCTGTGTGGGAGCGAGCTTGCTCGCGAAGACGGCAGCACGTTCTACATGGATGTTGCCTGATACACCGCTTTCGCGAGCAAGCTCGCTCCCACGGCTTTTGCGGTGTATTCCGACTTCGTGGGCGCTTGGAGCCTGTGTGGGAGCGAGCCTGCTCGCGAAGACGGCAGCAAGTTCTACATGGATGTTGCCTGATACACCGCTTTCGCGAGCAAGCTCGCTCCCACGGGGTTTTGCGGTGTATTCCGATTTCGTGGGCGCTTGGAGCCTGTGTGGGAGCGAGCCTGCTCGCGAAGACGGCAGCAGGTTCTACATGGATGTCGCCTGTCACACCGCTTTCGCGAGCAAGCTCGCTCCCACGGGGTTTTGCGGTGTATTCCGATTTCGTGGGCACTTGGAACCTGTGTGGGAGCGAGCCTGCTCGCGAAGACGGCAGCAAGTTCTACATGGATGTTGCCTGATACACCGCTTTCGCGAGCAAGCTCGCTCCCAGGGTTTTTTGTGCAAGGTTCGGTATTGGGTTTGTATATCAGTGTGTCAGCCGCCGCACGGCATACACAAACTTGCACATTCCCCCTCTTCCAGACACACCCCGCTTACAGCCACTTGAAAGACTCCTCCTGTCCCCGGCCACCACGATGCCGGGCCATCCAAGGAGCTTTCCCATGCCTAACGCCACCGCAACGCCGCCTGTTTTCCGTTACCAGGGCTGGTCGCTGTTCAACCTGCTGGCCGCCCTGGTGCTGCTGATGACCGCGCTTATCCTGATCATCAACCCGGACCTGACCGAAGGCGTGCGCAGTGCCATTCGCGCCACTGCCCGCTCATCCTTCGTCCTGTTCCTGCTGGCCTTCACGGCCTCGGCGTTTGCCGTGCTGGTGCCCTCGCCCTTGGGCAAGTCCCTGGTACGCGAGCGGCGCTTCATCGGGTTGGCCTTTGCCTTTTCCCATCTGGTCCATGCCTTGTTGATCTACTGGTACGGCCAGCTCAACACCGAGTTCTGGCCCGGCCGGACCACTCTCGGCAACGTGCCCGGCACCGTCGGCTACGTATTCATCCTGTTGCTGGCGCTGACGTCGTTCAAAAGCACCACGCGGCTGATCGGCGCTACGGCCTGGAAGCGCCTGCACACGACCGGCATGTGGGTACTGGCGGCGATCTTTGCCTATTCCAACTTCAAGCGCATCCCGATGAGTGCCTGGTACGTGCTGCCCTTCGGCCTGATCTGCGCCGCCACGGCGGTCCGCCTGGTGGGCAAGCTGGCCCAGGCCAACAAGCGCCAATCCTTGCAACGCGCGGCCTGAGCGAAGGAGAACGATCATGTACACGACTGTCTCGAAAACCTTGAACAGCCTGCACCTCAACCTCGATCACGCCGGTGCGTGGCTCGCACCACTGGGGCTACGCCTGTTGCTGGCCTGGGAGTTCTTCGAATCCGGCCTGGAGAAATGGAACGGCGAAAACTGGTTCGCCGAGATCCAGTCGGCCTTTCCTTTCCCGTTCAACCATGTGCCGGCCAGTTGGAACTGGGAACTGTCGATGTGGGCGGAGCTGATCTGCGCCCTCGCCCTGTTGATCGGCCTGGGCACGCGGGCTTCGGCGCTGGTGTTGATGGTGGTCACGGTGGTCGCCACCGCAGCCGTGCATTGGCCGGCGGACTGGTCCAGCCTGAGCGAGCTGGCCCAAGGGTACGCGATCACCAACAAGGGCTATGGCAACTTCAAGTTGCCGTTGATCTACCTGGTGGCACTGCTGCCGTTGCTGTTGCAGGGTGCCGGCCAGTTGAGCGTGGATGCGCTGCTCAAGTCGCTGACTTGGTCAAAAAAATCGAAACCTTGAAGGACTTGCGTCGGTCCAGTCCTGTATGAGCCAACGCGCTGCGTATCGCTGTCATGGCGGTCGCAGCGCATCAAGACAGCCCATCAGGACGAGGAACAGACATGAGCGTGACCGTCGGTGATTTTCTGGTTGAGCGCCTTTATGAATGGGGCGTTCGTCGCATCTACGGCTATCCGGGCGATGGCATCAACGGTGTGTTTGGTGCCTTGAACCGGGCCAAGGGCAAGATCCGTTTCATCCAGGCTCGTCATGAGGAAATGGCCGCGTTCATGGCCTGCGCCCATGCCAAGTTCACGGGCGAGCTGGGGGTCTGTATCGCGACGTCTGGCCCTGGGGCGTCGCACCTGGTCACTGGCCTGTATGACGCGCGCATGGACCACATGCCGGTCCTCGCAATCAGCGGCCAGCAGGCGCGCAATGCGTTGGGTGGGCACTATCAGCAGGAATTGGACCTGGCGAGCCTGTTCAAGGACGTCGCCGGCGCGTTCGTCCAGCAAGCCAGCGCCCCGGCCCAGGTCCGCCACTTGCTCGACCGTGCGGTACGCACCGCGGTGGGCGAGCGCCGGGTCACCGCGCTGATCCTGCCCAACGACCTGCAGGATCTGGAATACACACCGCCGCCCCACAAGCACGGCACGCTGCATTCCGGGGTCGGCTATCGCAAACCCAAGGTCGTGCCCTACGAGGAAGACCTGCGTCGGGCCGCCGACGTGCTCAATGCCGGCAAGAAAGTCGCCATCCTGGTGGGCGCCGGGGCGCTGCACGCCACGGACGAAGTGATTGCCATCGCCGACAAACTTGGCGCCGGCGTCGCCAAGGCCTTGCTCGGCAAAGCCGTGGTGCCCGACGAACTGCCCTGGGTCACCGGCTCCATCGGGCTGCTGGGCACCGAGCCCAGCGACAACCTCATGGCCGGTTGCGATACCCTGCTGATGATCGGCTCCGGTTTTCCCTATGCCGAATTCCTGCCCGGCGAGGGCCAGGCGCGTGGTGTGCAGATCGACCTGCAGCCCGACATGCTCAGCCTGCGCTACCCCATGGAGGTCAATCTGCAAGGCGACAGCGCCGACACCCTGCGGGCCTTGCTGCCGTTGATCGAAGAAAAGACCGACCGCGCCTGGCGCAAGAAAATCGAAGGCTGGCGGACGGACTGGGACAAGACCCTGGAAAAGCGCGCCCTGGTGTCGGCCAAGCCGATCAATCCGCAACGCGTCACCTACGAACTGTCCCCCCGACTGCCGGACCGCGCCATCATCACCAGCGACTCCGGTTCGTGCGCCAACTGGTATGCGCGGGACGTCCAGATCCGTCGCGGCATGATGTGCTCGCTTTCCGGCGGCCTTGCCTCCATGGGCGCCGCCGTGCCCTACGCCATCGCCGCCAAGTTCTGCCACCCGGATCGTCCGGTCATCGCGCTGGTGGGCGATGGCGCGATGCAAATGAACAACATGGCCGAGTTGATCACCGTCGCCAAGTATTGGCGCACCTGGACCAACACCACCTGGATCTGCGCGGTCTTCAACAACCAGGACCTGAACCAGGTGACTTGGGAACAGCGGGTCATGGAAGGCGACCCGAAATTCGAGGCGTCCCAGGACATTCCCGACGTGCCCTACCATCTCTTCGCCGAGTCCATTGGCTTGAAGGGCATCCTCGTCGATCAGGAAAGCGACGTGGCTGCCGCCTGGGAACAGGCCTTCGCCGCCGAACGCCCGGTGCTGATCGAGTTTCGCACCGACCCCGACGTGCCCCCCCTGCCGCCGCATATCAAGCTGGAACAGGCGAAGAAATTTGCCTCCACCCTGCTCCATGGCGATCCGAACGAAGGTGGCATTGTCGTCGAGACCGCCAAGCAGGTGCTCGGCGCGTTGCTGCCGGGCCATCGCAAGGACAAAGAGTGATCATGCAGACCCGAGCGAGCCGTTATGAGCTGATTTTGCTGGGAAGCTTCATCGCCCTGTGGGCGTGGTTGGCCATCGCCCCGATGAAACGCAGCGACTGGCTGGCGGAGAACCTGCTGGTCTTCGCGCTGCTGGTGGTTCTGGTGGCGGTCCATCGCCGGTTCAGCTTCTCCCGGCTGTCCGCCTCGCTGGTGTTCGTGTTCCTCTGCATCCACGAGGTCGGCGCCCACTACACCTACGCCAAAGTCCCTTACAACGAATGGTGGCAGGCCCTGGCCGGCGGGCCGTCGCTGGACCAGCTCCTGGGTTTCCAGCGCAACCAGTTCGACCGGCTGGTGCACTTCAGCTATGGCCTGCTGCTGGGCTACCCGGTGCGCGAGGCGCTGTTGCGGGTCATGCCCGCCCGGGGATTTACCGGCTACTTCCTGGCCTGGAACCTGATCCTGTCGTCCTCGGCCATTTATGAGCTGATCGAATGGATCGGCGGCGCCTACATGGGCGGCGATACCGCCAAGGCATTCGTCGGCGCGCAACAGGACCCGTGGGACTCGCAAAAGGACATGGCCCTGGCGGCATTGGCGGCAGGCGTGGCGCTGGTTGCAGCCGCCGGGGTCAATTATTTCCAGCAGCGGGACTTTGCCTTGGAATGGGCCCGGCGCGACAGGGCCAGCACTTGAAGCCCCGTGCCCCCGGGAAAAATGGTGCAACTGGTCAGCAAATTCTTACTTTTATTAAGTTAATCAGACAGTCAGCCGATACAAGGTGAGTGCGGGGGATCTCGCGTTTAGCTGATGGCTTGTTTTTATGATTGAAGATGCTGGCAATAGCTCCACGGTGGCTTCCGGCGAGCGACCAACCCGAAGTTTCACCCGCCGCACCTTTCCGGCCATCATGCTGTTGCTGTTCATCATGTCCGCGCTGGCCATCGCGGTGCTGCTCAATATCACCCAGACCCAGGACGAACAGGCCCGTGAACAGAGCCTGTTCTTCGCCCAGCGGGCCATCGACGGCATGCGTACCGGCATCGGCCGCGACCTGAGCGATTACTCGAAATGGAGCGACGCCTACCGCCACCTGCACGTGGAGGTCGATAAAGACTGGGCCTATGACCAGGAAAACGTCGGCAGCAGCGTCTTCTCGCTTTATGGCTACCAGGCGGTGTTCGTCATTTCCCCTGCTGGCAAGACGGTTTACTCGGTGATCAATGGCGAAATGAGCGAAGTGGCCGCCGACACCTGGCTCACCGGTGACTTGCGGGCAATCGCCAAGAAGGCCAGGGCCGCGGAAAATCGTGATGAGGTGATCGTCGAACTGCTGCATCACGAGGACGCGCCTGCCTTCGTCGCCGTCTCGGCGATTACCACCGGCACCGACAATAGCGTGCGCGAGATTCCCGGCCCGTCCAGCCTGATGCTGTTTGTCAAAGTCCTCGACGCCGGTGCGCTGCAGAACCTGTCCCGGGACTTCGCCCTGCCCGGTGCGCATATCGCCCACACGCCCGGCCCGAAAGACACCGCCCAGGTATTGCTCGACAGCCTGACACGCGAAGCCTTGGCCTGGCGCCCTGCTACCCCCGGCAAGGATTTGCGCAAGGTCCTGCTGCCCTTGCTCGGATTGGCATTGTTGGTCCTCGCGATCATGGCCCTGGCGGTGTTGCGCCATGCGCTGATCATGCTCCGCGCCCAGGAGCGCCAGTACGTCAGTCTCCTGGCCCATCGCAAGGCGCTGGAACGCAGCGAAGAACGTTTCCGGGACATTGCCGAGGTATCGTCCGACTGGCTGTGGGAAGTCGACTCGAACGGAACATTGACCTATTTGTCCGAGCGCTTCGAACAGGTCACTGGATTCCCCCCCTCCGAGTGGCTGGGCAAACCGCTGCACAGGCTGTTGCACCCCCATAACGGCTCGATCTCGATTGCCCATTGGCTGCTCGGCGGCGCCAACAGCGTTACCGCTACGCCGCTCTTGTGCGAATACACCGCGCGCAACCAACGCATACGCACCTGCAAGCTGTCGGTACGGGCCATCGAGGCCGGCGCGCAGGGCTTTCGCGGCACCGCCACCGATATCACCGAAGAGCTGCGGGCGCTGGCGCAGATCAAGCACCTTTCCCTGCACGACCCACTCACCGGCCTGGCCAACCGCAACCGGTTGTTCGACTGCCTCAGCGAGCACCTGGTCCAGGCGCACCCTACGCCGCTGGCGGTCCTGAACCTGGACATGGACAGATTCAAGCCGGTCAACGACTCCCTCGGCCATGCCGTGGGCGACAAGGTGCTGAAGGAAGTTGCCCATATCCTCCAGCAGAACGTGCGCGGCACCGACCTGGTGGCCCGCCTCGGCGGCGACGAATTCGTCATCGTCATGCCCAACCCGGGTAGTGCGAGCGATCTCGACCAACTGTGCGGGCGCCTGATCGAATGCATGCAGCGCCCGATGCACCTGGACGGCAATACGCTGTACCTGGGCATGAGTATCGGCGTCGCCTGGTCGCACCCGGCGGAACAGCGTGTCGACGAGCTGTTGCGCCAGGCGGACATCGCCCTGTACGCGGCCAAGGCCGCCGGTCGCAATACCTGGCGCGTCTACGAAGAAGCCATGGGCAACGTGGCCCGCGACCGTCGACGCTATGAGCAGCAATTGCGCGACGCAATGCAACAAGACCAGCTTGAATTGCGCTACCTGCCGCGTTTCGACGTGAATGCCGAACAGTTGCATGGCTTCGAAGCCCAGGCCTTCTGGCACCATCCCGAACGAGGTGAGCTGGGCGGCGTCGACTTCATTCCGGTCGCCGAAGCGTCCGGACAACTGGAAGAACTTGGCAGTTGGATGTTGATCCATGCCTGCGAAGAGGCAACGACCTGGCCCAACGCACTGAGCGTGTCCGTCGCGGTATCGCCGCGTTGGTTCAGCAGCAGTTTCCTCTTCAACCAAGTGCACAAAGCCCTGGAGACGAGCGGCCTGCCTGCCCAGCGCCTGACGCTGGAAGTGGCCGAAGGGGTGCTGCTGACCGATCATAAGACGCTCGCCAATACCCTGCATGCGCTCAAGGCGCTGGGCGTGCGCATCAATATCGACAAGTTCGGTACCAATATTGCGTCTCTGCGGGAAGTCCTTGACCAGCCGTTCGACGGCATTCGCTTCGATCGCAATATCCTCGCGCAGCTGGGCCTGGAGCATGATCAGGAGGGTGTGCTGGCGATGATTCGGTTGAGCCGCAGCGTCGGGTTGATGGTGACGGCCGAGGGTATCGAGAACGCGCGGCAGTTCAGTCAATTGCGCAGTGTGGCGTGTGACCATGTGCAAGGGCCGTACTTCGGCGCGGCGTTGGCTCGCTCGGAAATGGCTTCGTTCTTTACCACGCCGCGGTGGCTTTAGCCTTCAGAAAGCTTTTTGTGGGAGCGAGCTTGCTCGCGATGACGGCGGTTCAGTCGCTTTATGTGTCGACTGACACACCGCCATCGCGAGCAAGCTCGCTCCCACAGGGGAAATGCGATCATCAAGTCGGCTCCCAGACCGCCGCGCAAGAACAACCTAGCCCCCCGGACTCTGTCGAAAGCTCACCGCGAACCGGTTCCAACTGTTGATCGTACTGATCGCCAGTGTCAGGTCCACCAGTTCTTCTTCGCTAAAACTGGCGCAGGCCAGCGCATAGACGTCATCTGGCACCTGGCTTTCGGCCAATAAAGTGACCGCCTCGGTCCAGGCCAGGGCAGCCCTTTCGCGGTCGCTGAAAAAGCCGCTGTCGCGCCATACCGCCACCGCATAGAGACGTCGCTCCGTCTCGCCCTGGCGGCGCGCGTCCACCGAGTGCATGTCGGTGCAGAACGCGCAGCCGTTGAGTTGCGAGGCGCGAATCCTGATCAGGTTCAGCAATGCCGGGTCGATGCTCAGGCGACTGGTCAGCGCTTCCAGGCCGATCATCGCCCGCATCGCCCCCGGGGATGCACTGTAGTAATCGAGACGCGGGCTCATGGTGGGCTCCGTAGTGGTTGGTAAAACCACGGTAGGACGTCGGAGCCCTCCGCGACAGGTCCAATTCTGCGGTAAACGCCCACGCAACTTCTCCGCTGCGGCGCATTGCGGGTAATCTTGCGTCACTGGCCCTTGCCGAAACGATCACCCAGGAGCCCACGGGTATGGAACTTCATGTCGTCATCAACGGCCGCAAGGACCTGACGGGCCAGTTGTATCGACAATTGCGCAGCGCCATCGAAAGCGGTCGGCTGGCCGCCGGCACGCAACTGCCGCCCAGTCGCCTGCTGGCCGAGCAACTGGGCATTTCGCGCAAGACCGTTTCCGACACCTACGCGCAACTGACCTACGAAAACCTCCTCACTGGCGTCATCGGCAAGGGCACCTATGTCAATGCGCGCCCGGCCAGCATCGTGCGTAAGCAAAGCCATCGCGAGCTCGCCGGCGCCGATGTCGTCGAGACCTGGCGCAACATGCCGGACCTGCTGCGCCACCCGCCGCCCGAGAGCGCGCTGCGCTATGACTTCATCGGCGGCGCGACCGGCAAGGGCCAGTTTCCGCTGGACGACTGGCGTCGCTGCACCGCCCATGCCCTGCGCCAGATCGCCAACGCCAAGGGTTTCTACAGCCAGCCCGAAGGCTTGCCGGCGCTGCGCAACGCCATCGCCCGGCACATCGCATTTTCCCGCGGGGTCAACTGCCAGGACGACGACGTGGTGGTGTGCAACGGGGCGCAACAGGCCCTCGACCTGATTTCCAGGGTACTGACCCGCCCCGGCAGCCTGGTCGCCATGGAGGACCCCGGCTACCCGCCCGCTCGCCTGCTGTTCGGTTCCCATGGCGCGACGGTGGCCGGGGTGCCGGTGGATGAGCAAGGCATGCGCGTGGACTTGATTCCGGACGGCACGCGGCTGATCTACGTGACGCCGTCCCATCAGTTCCCCTTGGGCATGCCCATGAGCCAGCCCCGGCGCGAGGCCCTGCTGGCGCGAGCCTATGAACTCGGGGCGATCATCATCGAAGACGACTATGACAGTGAATTCCGCTATGAAGGCCGACCCACCGACTCGTTGCAGAGCATGGACGAGCGCGGGATCGTGGCGTACGTCGGGACCTTTTCCAAGACCTTGCTGCCGGAGCTGCGGCTCGGCTACGCGATCCTGCCACCGGCGATTCTCGAGGCGGTGATCCTGGCCAAGCGCCTCACCGACCAGCACACCTCCACCCTGCCCCAATGGGCACTGGCGAAGTTCATTGCCGAGGGCTGTCTGCTCAAGCACATCCGCCGCTGCCACGCGCTGTATGCCGGCCGGCGCGAGCGGATCCTGGCGCGCATGGCCGACGACCTGTCGCCCTGGTTCGAGGCCGTGCCCACCACGGCGGGTTTCCATATGGCCGTGCTGTGCAAGGTGCCCATCGACCTGCCATTGGTGATTGAATTGGCGAAGAAAGCCGAAGTCGGGCTCTACAGCCTCGACGGTTTCTTTAACGAGGCGCCGGTGCGTCCAGGCCTGATGCTGGGTTTCGGCGCCATTGAACTGCTCGACATCGATATCGCCCTGAACCGTCTGCGAGACATCCTGCAGCAGGTTGCCTGATCGATTGGACTTTGCATTTATCCGCCCATTGGCTGTTTTAGCCTTGCCCCGTCGGGCCTATCCTGCTCGGATGTGATTAGATCCCGTTCCACTTGATTCAGGAGCCAGGACAATGTCTCGCCAAGTGATCAACACCGTTCAGGTGCAGGCCGCCGCCGGGCGCTCGGAAGAACTGGGCCGGCAGTTGCAGCAAATCGTCGAAACCCTGCGAGCCTTGCCAGGCTGCGACGCCTACATGGTCGACCGCTGCCCTGAGGACAATGATCGCTGGAACGTCAGCGCCCGCTGGCGATCGGAAGCGGACATGCAGGCCCACTTCAACTGCCCCGAAGTGCAGGGCTTCATCAGCTTGCTGGAAAGCCGCCTGGCTCGAAGCGTGGACTTCAACAGTTTCCCGGTGGTGTGAGCGCGCTCATCTCTTGCGTGCCGAGGGCGCCTGCTCCCGCTGGATCCTGTAGGAGCTGCCGAGCGAAGCGAGGCTGCGATCTTCTTCAGGCACTTGAGTTGCAGGATCAAAAGATCGCAGCCTCGCTTCGCTCGGCAGCTCCTACATAGCGGGAGCAGGCGCTTTCGCCACGGTGGTCTACCCATCTTTCAAAAAATTGGACGTTTGTCTCCGGTATCTTGGGGCTTAGGGTGAAGGCGAACTCACTCCAAACCACACAGGTCCCGCCCCATGAAAACGCTCTACCTGATCGCCGCCCTGAGCCTGCTTCCCATTGCCCCGCTCTACGCTCACGAAACCGGGCCGTCGGAGAAGGTCCAGGTGCTGCAAGAGAAGCTGCTGAAAAACCTGCCCGGCAAAAAAGCCATGATGCTGACCGTCGATTATGCGCCGGGCCAGTCGTCCATCGCCCACAAGCATGACGGCACCGCCATGGCCTACGTGCTCGAAGGCGCTATCACGTCCCAGGTCAAGGGGGAACCCGCGATCACCTACAAGGCTGGCGAGTTCTGGTACGAAGCCGCTGGTTCCGAGCACCTGGTGTCGAAGAACGCCAGCGCCACCCAACCGGCCAAGCTGCTGGTGTTCATGGTGATGGGCGAGGATGAAGCGGTGCTGATTCCGCTGAAGAACTGACCCTGTCGCAGCTTTCTCACCTCAGGGCACCTTGTGGGAGCGAGCAAGCTCGCTCCCACAGGAGGTGAGCCGCGTGCTTTAGCTACGGCGAGCATTGACCGCAGGCACCCGCGCCCGCCAAGGCTGGGCCCTTTCCAGTTGGGCGGCCAGGGCGAGCAAGGTGCTCTCCTCGCCGAACCGGCCGGCGAAATGCGCACCCACGGGCAGGCCGTTGGCGCTCCAGGCCAGCGGTACCGACATCGCCGGTTGCCCGGTGGCATTGAACAGCGCGGTGAATGGCGAATAACTGTGGACGCGCTCGATGAGCTGTTCGAGGCTCACGCAAACGTCATGCACCTCCAACTCACCAATGAGCACCGGCTCCCGAGTCAGGACCGGGCTGAGGATTACGTCGTAGTCCTGCATGAACATCGCGAACCGGCGACCCAAGGCATGGATCCATTCCACGGCGCCGGCATACTGCGCGCCACTGACGTTGCCCTTGTCCCGCAGGATGATCCGGGTGCGCACTTCCAGTTCCTCCGCCTGCACCGCAGCCCCGCGCATCTGGCCCAGCACCTCGACGTAATGCCGCGTGCTGGCGCCAATGATGGTGAAGACCTGGTCGAGAAACTCCGGCAACGCCACCGGCAGATTCACCGGCTCGACGCGGTGCCCCAGGCTTTCACACAAGCGGGCGGCCTCGCCCAGTGCCTGCAAGCTTGGCGCGGACGTGGCCCAGGGGCCGACGTGTTCGACCAGGGCGATGCGCAACGGCTTCGGATCACGTTGCACGGCCGTCACATACGCCAGCGCCTGGACCGGCGCGGCATAGGGCGCGCCCAGGTCGATCCCGGCGGTGGCGTCCAGCAGCGCGGCGCTGTCGCGCACCGACAGGGTGATGGCGTGGGGCGTGCCCATGCCGGCCCAACCTTCGCCGATCATCGGTCCCGACGGCAGCAGTCCACGGCTGGGCTTGAACCCGAACACACCACAACAGGATGCCGGCACCCGCAACGAACCGCCGCCATCGTTGCCGTGGGCGAACGGCACCACCCTTGCCGCCACCAGCGCCGCCGCGCCACCGCTGGAGCCGCCGGCGCTGCGCTCGGTATTCCACGGGTTGCGCGTAGCGCCGAAACGCACGGACTCGGTGGAATAGGACGTGCCGAACTCCGGCGATGTGCTGGTGCCCATCACCTGGCAGCCGGCCCGCCTCAATCGCGTGACCACGTCCGATTCAAAATCCGCACGACAGTCCCCCAACGAACGGGAACCGTTGGTCATCGCCGCGCCCTGGACCGGGGAAAACAGATCCTTGATCAAGGTTGGCACGCCAGCGAACAGCCCTTGCCCGGCTTCCGGCGAACGCGCCGCCTCCCGTGCCGAATCGTACAGCCGCTCCGCCACGGCGTTGAGTTGCGGCTCGACCCGTTCCAGGCGCTCGATGGCGGTCTCCAGCAGTTCGCCGGGCTGGACCTCACCGCGCCGGACCCACTCGGCCAGCCCCATGGCATCTTCGATGTCCATCAATGAGTGAATGTCTTGCAGGCTCATGTTTTCAGTTTCCTTGCTTCAGGACGATTGACGAGATTGGGCGATGCGCGCCTGGCCATTACCCCGCGCGCGCAAGCCGACAGCCACCCACAGCAGCGCAGCGGCAAGGCCGGCGAAGGCCAGCCATTGGATCGATTGACGCAAATCACCGGCATAGGCACCGACGAACGCCACCACCAACGGACTGATGAACTGGCCGATATAGAGGAACGATGTGAAACCACCCAGGCCACGGCCGCGAGTGCGGGTGGTCAGGGCATTCATGACGGGCGCCATCACGTTGGGCACCAGCAGCCCGGCGCCCAGGCCCTGGACGAACACCGCGAGCAGCACGGCGTTGTAGCTTTGCGCTCGCACCAACAGGCAGAGGCCGAGCCCCATCAGCGCCAACAACAGCGCGTTGCAACCGGCAATCCCGAAACGCCGACGCAGCAACGGCCAGCCCAGAGAACCACCGAGGGTCGCCAGCAGGCTCAAGCCCGCCGACAGCCCGATCATCGTGCTAGACGTCACGCCCAGGCCGACCAGCAGCGTCGGCGCCTGGATCGGCATCACAAACGTCAGGACCATGCCCCATACGATCATCAGGTAGCCCACCAGCAATTGCGGAACCGCCACCTTGGTCGGCGCTGAATCGCCAGCCTGCGGTTCAGTCACCGGCGACTTCGTCACGGGTGGCTCCCACAGGACTTTCATCATGGCGGGCACCAACAGCAACGGCAGCAGATACAAGAGAAACGGCGAGCGCCAGGAATGCTCCCCAAGTGCCCCGCCGACGACAAAAAACAGCGCCCCGACCAGGCCGATCGTCACCACCTGCCGGTTGACGTAGCGCAAACGTTCCTCGCCGTGCCAATAGTCGGCAATCAACGTGGCGCAACAGGTCATCACCGCCGCCTCGGCACAGCCAAACAGCAACCGCGCGATGACGATACCCTGCAGGTTGTCGAGCAGCGCCGGCAACGCGCCGAGCAAGGCGTAGAGCAACGTGGCGATCACCAGCAGCGCCTTGCGCCCGATCCGGTCGGCCAACCAGCCGGCAAGCGGCGCGCAAAGGGCAATCGCCAGCGCCGGCCCGGTGATCGCCAACGGCACCAGCAGATCGGCGCGAGGCTCAAGGGGGCCGAACTCGGCGCCCAATCGGGGAAGTATGGGCGTGACCATCACCGAGCCCATGATCGTCAGGCTGCTGCCCAGCATCAGCACCCACCCTTCACGCCGGCCAACCGCCTGGCGCGACGCAGCCGTTGAAACGGAACTTGATTGCTTCATGGCGAGCCCCTTAGAAACTGTGGGAAATGCGCAGCGCGGTGGTGTAGCCTTCGGCGCGGTTTCGTGCATCGAACTCTTTGTACACATGCAGCCAGACCGGCGGCATGCCCGGCTTGAAATAGCCCACCGCCGGCCCGGCGGCCATCACCCGTGCGCGATTGCCCGCCTCCAGCCCCGGGGCATCGTCGTCGGTGAACTGGCGGTAGTAATAGCCGCCCACACCCAGCGTCCAGGGGCCCACATGCTGGCCCACGGCGAATTCGTGGCGATACTCGACGCCATTCTTGTAGTCGGTTGCGTGGTTGCGCGTGTTGACGTCGACTTCAAAGCTGGACGACACCTCGAAACCGGTGTCAGAGAGGTAGGTCGCGTTGAGAATCGGCGAGAACGTCCAATGATTGAGGCCCGGCGAGATCAGCCGGTCCTCGTCGTAATCGCCGGTCGGCGCCTGGATCTGCAACTGGGCGTTGATGAACAGGTTCGGTGACAGCGTCCATTGCAGGATCACCGGCAACACCTGGATGTCGGCGAGGCGAAACGGATCGGCCTCCAGGTCCAGCGGCCCGACCGGGGTCTGTACCCGCACCGAAGCATCCATCTTGAAGAACGGCACCACCGCGCCATAGCCGTACTTGGCGCCCAGCACGGTGGAGTCGGTCATGTGCAGGTAGGCAACGCCGATGGACAGCACGTCGAGGGAGAGATTGTTGTCCCGCGAGCGGCCGTGGCGATCCTTTTGCACATTGGCCGAATAGAACGCCGTGCGCAGCCCGACAGTCCCGAAGGGGGTGGCGGGCGGCATCATGCCGGCGCCGAAATCGTAGACCCCGTACGCGGTGGTCGGCGCGCCGTTCTCGGTACCGTTGGCCACGGCGCTGGCGCCAATCAGCCCGAAGGCGAACCACGCAAGACGCCGCAGATTGTTCTTTTTATTCTGATTCATCGAATGCCCCATCCCAGCTGTGTGGTGTGGGGTCATCCTAGGGAGCGGGTGCGCGAGCCGTTATCCGTTTTCAGCACAGATGCGTGCGACGCAGGGTTTGCGAAGGGGTTTCGCCAAACAGGGTGCGATAGTCACTGGCGAATCGGCTCAGGTGCCAGAAGCCCCAGCGCGCCGCCACTTCTTGCACGCCTTGGGTACCGAGGCGCAGTTCGCGGCGCACGGCATTGAGGCGCAGCGCACGCAAATAGGCCACCGGGTTGATGCCGAGGGTTTCCTGGAAGCAATACTGCAATTTGCGGCGGCTGGCACCGATGTGGTTGCACAGGTCCAGGATCGACAGCGGCTCGTCGAGATGGGCCAAGGCATATTCCCGAGCCCGGTCGACCATGCGCTTGCGGGCCGTCGGGGGCAGCGGCGGTGCCTCGTCCGGCGCCACCAGTTCGAGGAAATGCAGCATCACCGTGTCGCGCAGGCCACGGCGGATCGACTCGTGGCCCAACAATGACGCGCGTCCCTGCCCGCCCCCTTCCAGCTCATCGAACAAAGCGGCCAGTTCAGCCGGCAAGGTTGAATCGCCGAGACGGTAACACTTGGGAAGATCGGTAATTCGAAAGGCGCTGCCCTGGCGTTCCAGCAGGTGTTCCAACGCTTGCTCTTCGACCGCGACACCCAGCAGGTCCAGATGCTGCGGCGTACGCAGGTCCGGCAAGTTCCGCCCACGCGCCACCATCAGGCTGGGCTCGACAATCGGGTGGCCGGAACAGAACACCGGGCCGTCGGCGCTCAGCGGCACGCTGAAAGTGATCGCACCCTCCCACGCCATGCCACGCTTGGTCATGGCCTGATTAGAGCGGTCGCGCACCAACTGCATCCACTGCGAACGAAACTCGATCAGTTCGCCCTCGAAGTGTCCCGGCGTCAACTGGTCGTAGCTGACCTGCCATCCGCCCATGTTCCGCGCGTGTTCGTCAATGTCGCCGGTGCGGAACCGATTGATCGGCTGCGTCGGCAGTGCATTCGCCATATCGTCGTTCATTAACCCGACCTTCGAGATTTCCAGGGTTCATGGATCGAAGGTCAGGCAAGTTCCATTCCGCCCGGCAGGCCGCTCGCTCGATTGTGCCGAAAACGGCTAATCAACTGCCGGCGCCGCCGTGGGCCTCCTCGAAGAAATAATCCTTCCAACTGTCGGCCTTGTTTTTCAACACACCCAGCTCATGCAGCTTCTCGGCATAGATGTAGGTGCGCTGCGGCACGACGGTGAAGTCGATTTCCGGGTCGGTGACGATGCTCTCCACCAGGGGCAGCGGCAGCTTGGATTGCTCCACCCGGATATAGGTCTGGGCGGCAGCGGCCTTGTCAGCCTTGATGAGGGTTTGTGCTTCGACAAGCGCGTCGTAGAACGCCTTGTAGGTCATCGGATTTTCGTCGTGGAATTTTTCCGTGGTGTAGAGCACATTGAACGTCGCCGGCCCGCCGAGCACGTCATAGGAACTGAGGACTTTGTGCACGTTGGGGTTCTGCAGCGCCTGGTACTGGAACGGCGGGCTGGAGAAGTGCGAATTGATTTCCGACTTGCCAGCGATCAGCGCGGCCGTTGCGTCCGGGTGCGGGAGGCTGACCGAGATATCGTCGAATTTCTTGTAGCGGTCGTTGCCGAATGCCTTGGCCGTCTCGATCTGCAACGTGCGCGACTGGAACCCGACCCCGGCCGCCGGCACCGCGATCCGGTCCTTGTCGGTGAAATCCTTGAGCGACTTGATCGCCGGGTTGTTGGTCAGCAAATAGTTGGGCATCGAGCCCAGCGATGCGATGGCCTTGACGTTCTGCTTGCCCCGGGTCCGATCCCAGATCGTCAGCATCGGTGGCACGCCCGCCGACACCACGTCGAGGGCGCCGGTAAGCAAGGCCTCGTTCATCGCGGTCGCGCCGGAAATGCTGTTCCAGTCCACCTTGATATCAATGCCCTGGGCCTTGCCGTGCTTCTCGATAAGCTGCTGGTCGCGCACGACGTCGAGGATCAAATAACCGATGCCGAATTGCTGGGCGATGCTGATCTTGCCTTCCGCATGGGCCAACGGCCCTATCAGCAAGCTTGCCGCCAAGAAAACAAGTGGTACGGGGCGCTTGAACGCCATGGCCGGGGCCTCTCGTGAATGAAGTCAGGCACCGACTGTAAAGCTATAAAAAACAAAATTTAAATACCTGTATCGCATATGCATATCACTGGGTGATGCAATGCGCCATTGACAATGGGCAGGCAGAGGATTAATCAGCCAGAGGCACCCGGCGCTGCGCTGCGCACCGCCTCCCTTCTACTGCGCCAGAACCGAGCAGACGCGACCATGAACGAGATGACCCAAGACATTCGCATCGCCGCCGAGTCGATGTCCCAACCGCGCGCGCTGGTCTTCCTCGCCTACCCGCAGATGGGCCTGCTCGACCTGACTGGCGCCCAGACGGTTTTCTGGGCGGCCACCAAAGCCATGGCTGAACGCGGCCTGCCCGGCTACCGGATGCACACCGCGAGCCTGGACGGTGGGTTGATGCAGACCGCCGAAGGCCTGGTGGTGCTCACCTCTTCCCTGCGTGAATTCGACGACGTCAGCGTCGACACACTGATCGTGCCGGGTGCCCCGGACATTCGCCAGGCAATGCTTGATTGTGTCGACCTGGTGGACTGGCTGCGCGCCGCCTCGACCAAGGCCCGGCGCACGGCGTCGGTGTGCAGCGGGACCTTCCTCATGGCCCAGGCTGGCTTGCTCGATGGTCGCCGCGCCGCCACGCACTGGGCCATGTGCGAGATGCTCAAGAGCGGCTTCCCCTTGATCGAAGTCGACCTCGACGCCATTTTCATCCAGCAGGACAAGGTCTGGACCTCGGCGGGTGTCAGCGCCGGCATCGACATGGCCCTGGCGCTGGTGGAGGCCGACTGCGGTCGCGATGTCGCGCTGCAAGTGGCGCGGGAACTGGTGGTGTTTCTCAAGCGGCCCGGCGGGCAGGCGCAGTTCAGCCAGTTACTGCTGTCGCAAACCGAGGACAGCGCCGGGTTCGATGAATTGCACGCATGGCTCGCCGAGCACCTGGACGAGGCCGACCTGACCATCGAGCGACTGGCGCAGCAGGCGCGGATGAGCCCGCGCAATTTCGCCCGGGTCTATAAGCGCCAGACCGGGCGAACCCCGGCCAAGGCCGTGGAGATGTTCCGCCTCGAAGCCGCGCGAAGATTGTTGGAGGACTCCGAGCGCAACATCGACCAGATCGCTCGCTCGTGCGGCTTCGGCGACGAAGAGCGGATGCGTCATACGTTCCAGCGGCATTTGGCGATTTCACCTCGTGAGTATCGCAACCGTTTCTCCCGTTGAGGCGAACGGCGCCATCCCTTCAAGCCACCTGCCGGGCTTGAGGGCGTGAATCGGCCCCCTCGGCAAGGAACGCACAGCACCGGGAGCGCAACCAACACTCGCCCGGATCATTATGGGAGGTCCCGCGCCAGACCATCGTCAGTTCATGTTCCGGCAACAGGATTGGCGCCGCCTCCGCCCGCAAGCCCGTCGCCATCGCCATGGCCTGTGCAACATAGTCGGGCACGATGGCGATCATGTCGCTGTCGGCCAGCAACCTCGGCAACGCACTGAACTGGGGCACCGTCAGCACGACCCGCCGATGCCGGCCCGCCAGGCTCAACGCGCGATCGGAGTCATCGATCACGTGCCCCATGGACGAAACCACCGCATGGGGCCGGCGACAGAATTCATCCAGGGACAATTCGCCGGCGCGCGAATCGGCCCGCAACAACATGGGCCGGATCGGCCGCAACACCTTGCGCCGGGCATTGGCCGGCAGCTCCAGGGTGTGACTGATCCCGACGGTGATCTCGCCGCATGCCAGCAACTGGCACATCTGCCACTGATCGGCGCGGCGCACCACCAGCGTCGTGCCGGGCGCTTCGACACGCAGGCGATGCAACAAGTCCGGGAGCAAGGCGTATTCGACGTCATCGGACAGGCCGACGTGGAATGTCGCATCGCTGGTGGCGGGGTCGAACGCCTGGCAGCGACTCAAGGCGGCGGCGATTCCGTCCAGCGCCGGGGACAGGTTGGAAAAAATCTCCTCTGCCCGCGACGTCGGCTCCATGAACCGGCCCGCGCGAATGAACAAGGGGTCGTCGAACATCACGCGCAAACGCGCCAGGGCGGCGCTGATGGTCGGTTGACCGAGGAACAGCTTCTCGCTCACGCGGGTGACATTTCGCTCGTGCATCAAGGTTTCGAAGACAACCAGCAGATTGATGTCAGCACGACGCAGGTCATTTCTGCTCATCATGGTAGCCATTCCAGGCACAGGGCCAATGATTCAAGGAAAGTCGCACCCGGAGCGTATTGCAGGGCCGACGGCGGCGGAATGTTTGAAGGTTACGCCAAGGCCCGGCGCACGTCTGTTGTACCGGAGGACAGCCCGCCCACGCTTAGGGTCGAGCCACCGATACCTGGGTATATGGGAAGACTGCCAGGGTTGGCGGGATTTCAGGGTTTTATGTCCTACCACCGGCCGAGGGCACCTTTTAAGATCAGGACCGATGCCCTGTTTCCTCCGTCGCCGGGGGTTGGATCAGTAAAACAAAAGGCCTGCAGCGTGCCCACACCCGCCATGATGTTCAAGAGCGTCTACCACAGCCTGCGGTCCAACCCTTGCCCCAAGGCGTCGGGGCCCTCGATGGGCATCAGCACCCACCCGCTGGTCAATGCCCTGGGCTGGGCAGTCGGCCTGGTGGTGGCCTGCGGGATTGTCATCATCAACTCCGAAACCCACTCCGACCTGGCGCCAACGCTGCTCTACATCACCTTGCTGTTGATGGCGGCGAATCTGTTTTCCATCAACCTGGTGATCACCGTCGCCCTGCTGTGCATGTTCCTGTTGACGGCGATGTTCCTGTACAACGGCGGCTATCATCGCTGGGATTCGACCACGGGGTTCTTCCGCTGCCTGACCGCCCTGTCGGCCATCGGGTTCCTGGCGCTGCGCAGCAAACAGGCCTCGGACAGCCTGCGGCATAACCAGGCATACCTGATCGAGGCCCAGGCCCAGTTGGCCCACGCCACCCGGCTGACCTCCCTGGGGGAAATGGCCGCCTCCATCGCCCACGAAGTGAACCAGCCGCTGACGGCCATCACCAGCAGCGGCGAAGCCTGTCGCCGCTGGCTGGAGCGCCCGGTTCCCGACCTCAAGGAAGCCCTCGACTCGTTGGACCGGATCGTCGCCAACGCCTCCCGCGCCAGCGACGTCATCAATCGTACCCGGGCGATGGCGCGCAAATGCGACCCCCTGCGCCGGCCCGAGTGCCTGGAGCCGATCGTCAGGGAATCGCTGGACCTGGTGCGCCACCAGTTGGCCCAGCACAAAGTCAGCGTGAAGCTGGAGCTCGCGACGACGCCCAGCCACGTCAGCGCTGACCGGGTGCAATTGCAGCAGGTGATCATCAACCTGATCAGCAATGCGTGCCACGCCATGGAGACCATTGCGGTACGGGAGCGAACCCTTTATGTGCGCACCTGGCCCCAAGGACGCGAGGTGCTGCTGGAGGTGGCGGACCAAGGCATTGGCATCGCCGCCGAGGTCCTGCCCTCGTTGTTCAATCCGTTTTTCACCACCAAGGCAAACGGCTTGGGCATTGGCCTGTCCATCTGCCGCTCCATCATCGACTTTCATGACGGCAGGATCTGGGCCACCAGCGAGGCAGGCCGAGGCACCTCCTTCATGTTTTCGCTGCCATTGATTTCCAACGCCTGACTTGTCCCGGACGCCGACCATGCCCCCAAGCCACGCCACTCACCCTGCCCCCGCGCATGACCCCATCGTCTACGTGGTCGATGACGATGCATCGCTGCGCGAAGCCCTGCGCAGCCTGCTGCGTTCCATTGGTCTACGCGTCGAGCTGTTCGACTCGGTGGCGGACTTCATGGACCATCCGCGCCCCGACACGCCCAGTTGCCTGCTGCTCGACGTGCGCCTTCGTGGCACCAGCGGGTTGGATTTCCAGCAGCAATTGGCGCGCGCCGACATTCATTTGCCGATCGTATTCATGACCGGCTACGGCGACATCGCCATGACGGTGCGGGCGATGAAGGCCGGTGCGGTGGACTTCCTGACCAAGCCGTTTCGCGAACAGGACATGATCGATGCGGTGTCCCTGGCCCACCAGCGTGACCGGCTGCGTCGCGAATCCGAGCGCAACCAACAGGCGCTCCATGAACGCCACGCCACCCTGACCCTCCGGGAACGCCAGGTGATGGAGCTGGCCGCGTCGGGGCTGATGAACAAGCAGATCGCCGGGCAGATCGGCTTGAGCGAGATCACCGTCAAGATCCACCGTGGCCAGGCCATGCGCAAAATGGGCGCACGTTCATTTGCCGACCTGGTGCGCATGGCCCAGGCCCTGGAACCGGGTCGCGACCGTTGAACGTTCATACCCACGTATACTAGCCGCGGCTTTTGGACAGCGTATCGTGCAGTGACAGGGTCGCCTTCATGGCTACCTGACATTACTGCCAGGTTTCGAAATGTCCGACACCGCAATTGTTTCAGTTATCGATGACGATGAATCGGTTCGAGTTGCATTGGATGGTTTGCTGCGCTCCCACGGTTACCGCGTCAAGACTTACCCCAGCGCCCTCGATTTCTTGTCTTCGGCTGGATTTGAAAACACCGCATGCCTGCTGTCGGACATCCAGATGCCGGGGATGACCGGGATTCAACTGTGCGACGAGCTCGGTGCCCGTGGCATTGGGATTCCGCTGATTTTTATCACGGGTTTGCCTGTTGTGCCGCCGTTGGCCAAGACAGGGCCTTGCGGGCCGGTGGCGGTATTTCCGAAGCCGTTTGATTGTGGTGAGTTGATGGCTTGTATTGAATCGGTGATGCAACGGTTGGCGTGAGGACTGCCTTTGTGAGAGCGAGCTTGCTCGCGAAGAGGCCAGCACATCCAACCTCTTCATCGACTGTGGCACCGCTTTCGCGAGCAAGCTCGCTCCCACATTTGGACTTTCAGCGGCCACAGCAGTGATGTACACCACAGCCCCTGTGGGAGCGAGCTTGCTCGCGAAGAGGCCAGCACGTCCAACCTCTCTATCGGCTGTAAAACCGCTATCGCAAGCAAGCTCGCTCCCACATTTGGATATTCAGCGGCCACAGCAGTGATGTACACCACAGCCCCCTGTGGGAGCGAGCTTGCTCGCGAAGAGGCCGGTACATCCATCATCTCTATCGGCTGTAAAACCGCCATCGCGAGCAAGCTCGCTCCCACATTTGGACTTTCAGCGGCCAAAGCAGTGATGTACACCACAGCCCCCTGTGGGAGCGAGCTTGCTCGCGAAGAGGCCAGCACATCCAACCTCTTCATCGACTGTGGCACCGCTTTCGCGAGCAAGCTCGCTCCCACATTTGGACTTTCAGCGGCCACAGCAGTGATGTACACCACAGCCCCCTGTGGGAGCGAGCTTGCTCGCGAAGAGGCCAGCACATCCATCATCTCTATCGGCTGTAAAACCGCCATCGCGAGCAAGCTCGCTCCCACATTTGGATATTCAGCGGCCAAAGCAGTGATGTACACCACAGCCCCTGTGGGAGCGAGCCTGCTCGCGAAGAGGCCAGTGCGTGTGACTAAAAATCCACGGTAGCCGAAACCAGATAAGTCCGAGGCGTCGCCAAGGTCAGCCCCGGTTCACTGTCATCCGAAGCCCCCGCCGAACTCCAATACCGCTTGTCCGCGACGTTCTCGATATTCGCCCGCAAGGTGATCTTCTTCTCATCAACCTTGAAGGCATACCGCGCCCCAACGTCGAAACGTTCCCAGGAGTCGATCTCCTTGGTATTGGACGGGTCCAGGTATTGCGAGCTGGAATAGATCCCTCGGCTGGTCAGGGTCAACCCCTGCACAGTCGGCACATCCCACTCCGCGCCGAGGTTGACGTTGTACTCCGGCGTCGCCGGCGCCCGGTTGCCGTCGAAGGCGGGGTTGGTGGTGTCGGTCAGTTCGCTGTCGATGTACATCACGCCGCCAAGCAGTCGCACGCCTTTGAGCGGTTCACCGAATACGCTCAGTTCCACGCCGGTATTTTCACGCTTGCCGTTCGGACCGAAGTCGTTGGTCGTGGCGTCAGTGGCATAGGCCGGCTGTTTGATCCGGAACACCGCGGCGGTGACCGCAAGCGCGCCGGCATCGTACTTGGCGCCCACTTCGACCTGGCGGCTGATGAACGGCGGGAAAATCTCGTCACGGTTATCGGCAGACGTCGGCGCGATCTTGCCCTGGCTCAGGCCTTCCATGTAATTGGCGTAAAGGGACAGCTTGTCGGTCGCCTTGAACAGGATCCCACCCGACGGCGAGACCTTTTCTTCGTCATAGGCCGTACGGCTTTTGACACCATCGGACCAGTCATCGACCTCCACGCGTTGCCAGCGGGCGCCGAGGGTCAGCAGCAGGCGGTCATCGAACAAACCCAGGGTGTCGGACAGCGCGACGCCGCTGAAGTGGTTCTCGGTATAGACCTTCGGATCGGGACGTGTGGGGACGTTTGGCGTCGGTGTCTGCACCGGGTTGTACAGGTTGCTCCGACCGTTGGCATAACGGGAGCCGCCGTTTTCGAAATCCATGTAGAAATAGCTGGCGGCCAGGTTGAGCTCATGGCTCACCGGCCCGGTATGGAACCAGTTGCGCACACCGGCGTTGGCAGTACGGACATTTTCGTCCCGGGTAAAGTCGCGAGGCGACACGGTGAAGTCGCCAGCGGCGTTGCTGACCAACACGTTGTGCCGCAGGAAATCATGATTGCTTTTACGGGCTCCCGCGCCACCGTAGAGCATGACGGAATCGTTGACGTCGAACTCGGCATTCACCGCGCCGAAGGTGTCTTCGGTACGCGCCTTGCTCCAATGCTGGGCGTAGTTGCGACGCACGTCGCTGGCGTGGGGAATCGGCGCCGCGGCGGCCACCTGGACGCGCTCCTGGGGCGCATCGGTATCACGTTCGGCGTGGCCGATGTCGGTCGAAAGGCGCAGGCGCTCGCCACGGAAATCCAGGCCCAGCACCGCCATCTCGCGGTCGACGCTTTGATGATCCCAATCGGTATCGCCGGACTGTTTCACCCCGTTGAAACGAACACCGAACTGGTTGTCCTCGCCGAAGCGGCGACCGACGTCCACCGCAGCGCCGGGTTGGCTGTCGGAGGCGTAGCTGCCCGTCAGGGACGTGATCGGCTGGTCAGTGGCACGCTTGGGCACCACATTGATCCCGCCGCCGACGCTGCCACGCGGCGAGATTCCGTTGATGAGCTGGGTCGGCCCCTTGAGGATGTCGACGCGATCGGCCATCTCCATATCGATCGTGTAGGTCGGCAAGATGCCGTAGAGGCCGTTGTAGGCGACATCGCTGTTGAACAGGCTCAACCCACGGATGGTGAATTGCTCATAGCGGCCACCCGCCGGGTTGGTGGCCCGCACCGAAGGGTCGCTGGCAACCAGATCACCCAATGTCCGGGCCTGCAAGTTCTTCACCGTCTCGCCGGTGTAGGTGGTCATGCTGAACGGCGTTTCCATGAAGTCCCGGGAACCGAGCAACCCCTGTGAACCACGGCGCGCCACCTGACCGCCAGCGTAGGGTTCATCGCCCACCGAACCGCTGGTGCCGAGAATCGAGGTCGGGGCCAGTTGCAGGCTACTGCCTTCGGGCGCCGGGACCAGGATGTAGGCCTGCTCCCCGACAGGCTGCAATTGCAGGCCCGACCCTTGCAGTAACCGCGCAAAACCGTCCTGCACACCATATTCACCGGAGAGCCCGGCGCTGTCGCGACCGCGGACCAGGGCCGGGTCCACCGACAGATTGACCCCCGCCAACCCGGCGAAACGAGTCAAGGCAGCACCGAGGCTGCCGGCCGGCACTTGATAGCTGCGCCGGGCGCTTTCTTCTGCCTGGCTGGGCGCGATGAAAAACGGGCTGGCACTCAGGCTCATCAGCAAGCCCAGCTTCAACAAGGGATGTCTCAACAGGGGACGCCAGCCGGCGACGGCCGGGCGTAAGTGCAACGGTGTGACTGCGGACATGGGAGAACGCTCTCGTTTTTTGTTCAGTTGCCAGGAATGACAAGCGAGACAAAAAAAGGGGACAGGCTTCAGGCGATGTTTTTTCGCCGCGTCAAGGTGACCCAGTAGCGGGTGCGCATCTGCACCTCCAACGGCAGGCTGGCCGAGAGCAACGCGAGGATGCGATCGGTGTTGTCCAGGCGGAAGCTGCCGGTGATACGAAGCGATTCCAGGGTTTCGTCCCAGCGCAACACGCCCGGACGATAACGGTCCAGCTCACGGAGGAAATCCCCAAGGGGTTGGTTGTGCGCCACGAGCAATCCGTCGCGCCAGCCCAACTGTGCCACGTCGAACCTGTCGACTGGCCCCGCGCCAAAGGCTTGCAGATCGACTTGCTGCCCCGCTTCCAGCCTCACCGATGGACCGCGCAACGGCTGCAACAGCACCGAGCCGCTGAGCACCGAGGCCTGGCAGGTGCGCTCATCCAGGCGGATACAGGCTTCGCCTCGATCGATCGTGATGACGCCATACGGTCCTTGCACCGCCAAAGGCGTGGTTCCGCTGACCCTGAGGGAAATCTCGCCGCGCACCAGCACCAGGCGCCGGGCCTTGAGGTCCAGGTCCACGGCGCTGTCGGTGTTCAACTGCAAGGTGCTGCCATCGGCCAAGGTCCAGCGGCGTTGCTCACCGGTGGCGGTGTGCAAGTCGGCGCGCCAGGCGTCCAGCGGCAGTTCGCGGCCCAACAGCCAGGCCGTTGGCACCAGGGCGGCGACGCCCAGTGCGCGCTTGAGCACGGCGCGGCGGGCCAGCGCCGGACGATCAAGGGTGGCCATGCCCAACGAAGGCGGTACCCCGGCAAATCGCTGGCGCAGTTGCTGGGCCTTCTGCCACGCGGCTTCGTGCTCGGCGTGGCTATCACGCCAGCGTTGCAGCGCGACGTGGTCGACGCCCTTCTCGCCGGACTCGATCATCGCCAGCCACCGGGCTGCCGCGCGAGCGGCTTCGCGGGCCTCGGGCGTCGGCGCCTGGCGAGTCAAAGGTCCACCAGCAGGCAATGCTCATAAGCCTGCGCCATGTAGCGCTTGACGGTGCGCTCGGACACCTGCAGGCGCTCGGCGATGTCCCGGTAGCCCAGCCCTTCGAGCTGGCTCCACAGGAACGCCCTGCGCACCAGCGGCGGCAGGCCGTCGAGCAGTTCATCCAGGGCGTGCAGGGTCTCGAGCAGCAACCAACGTTGTTCCGGCGACGGTACGCAGGCTTCCGGCAGGTTCGCCAAGGCGTCGAGATAGGCTTGTTCCAGGTTGCGGCGGGTATAGAAATTGCTCAACAGCCGCTTCCCCACTGTGAGCAGATAAGCCCGCGGTTCATGCAGCTCGGCCAATGGCTGGGTACTGGACAGTACACGCAGGAACGTATCCTGGCGCAGGTCGGCGGCATCCCAGGCGTTTCCCAGGCGGCGCCTCAGCCAAGCCTCCAGCCAACCGCCATGGTCGCGGTACAACGCGTGGAGAGCGTGCTCCGCCGGCTTTGCTGCATCAAGCATGTGAGGAAGCCCTGGACTAGAATGTCGTGAATGAGACTGATTCTAATTAATATCCGCAGTCTATTCCAAGGCTTTAATACGCGAATGTATGAAACCGGCGCCCTGGATCACCAGGGCGCCGCCGATCTCAATGGCTGGCGTGGAGTGTCTTCGGCACTTCGGGCATGGCCGACGAATGATGGTTGATGATCTTCCACTGCCCGTCGAGTCGCTCGTAGAGGAAGGTGTAGCGCGCCTGGACTTCGCGCTTGGTACCGTCCGCCTGGGTCAGGGTGAAGGTATAGACTCCGCTGTCCATCGCGGCGTCTGGCCCAAGGTGACGGATTTCCCGGTAATTGATCACGCCCACCGGCTTGCCGGTCAGGAAGTGTGCGAAGTAATCCTGGATCTGCGCCGGCGTGCTGCGAACTTTGTTGGAAACAGTCGGTTGCAATATCGCGTCCGGCGCGTAGAGCGCTGTCACGGCACTGGCGCTGCCGGTTTGCAGGGCCGCGTTCCAACGGTCGAACAGCCCGGCTATTTCCCGGTCAGTTTGCTTCTGCGGTTGCTCGGCGACGGTGCGGTATACGAACGGCACTGTTTCCACGGCCTGGACAAATGGCGCGGCCAGCAGGAAAAAAGCGGCGATGGCACAGGTTTTCATTTTCATCGTTGTGTTCCTTTGGGTTTCAATGGCCCCACTTTGCCGATTCGCTCAGCGCTCGCCATCGGCCAACCGGTGCCGATCGCCTATGCCATTCGGCAGATAGGCTGAGTGCCGATCGCAAGGTCTAATGACGCCATCCCCAACCAGGCCACTTCCCGTCCATGCTGGAGTTTCCCATGCAAAGCCCACCCCACGACCCCGGCAGTGCCCTGGCGATCCGTAGCCAATACCGCCAGTCGCAAAGCCGCGCGGCACGCCTGGGCCTGTTGTTGGGCACCGGCCATGAGTTGACCCGCCTGCCCTTGGTGCAGATGCGCCAGCGGGCGGTGCAGCGAGCGTGCGCATTCGTCGCCATGGACCATGGCCTGTTGCTGGAGTGGACGCCGGAATCCACGCTGCAAACCGTTGCCAGCCACGGTAGCGCCGAGGGGCTGGGCCTGCTCGCCAGCCTGGCGCAGCCCTCGGCGCCCGAACCGCAGTGGTTGGACTGCCCCGGCAAAGCCCTGGCGCAGGTCTTGCGCGTGCCGTTGCGAGGTGCCGACGGCATCGTGTTTGGTGCCCTGCTGCTGGGCAACAGTGTGCCCTTGGGGGCCCCCGACAACGAAGACATCGAATCACTGCAATTGCTCGCGACGCTACTGGCCGCGCACCTGGAGAACAGCCGTCTGCTCCAGGCGTTGCAAGCACGGGAGCGGACGATGTCCGAGCTGGTCCATCGACTGTTCAGCGCCCAGGAAGACGAACGCAAGCGCGTGGCGTATGACCTTCATGACGGCCTGGCGCAGAACCTCGCGGGGCTGCACCAGCGTCTGCAAGGTTTCGCCGGGCGCTGCCCGCCACTGCCGTCGGCGCTGGACGACGAACTCCAGGCCATCCTCGACCTGGCCCAGCGCTGCGTCGGCGAGAGTCGGCAATTGATTGGCGGCCTTCGCCCCCATGTGCTGGACGATTTCGGCTTGTACAGCGCCATCGACAAGGAAGCCGATCGCCTGCGCGGCGCCGGGCTGGCGGTGGACTGGGCCGAGCACAGTGCCGCGCGGCTGCCGGCAAACGCCGAGATTGCCCTGTTCCGCATCGCCCAGGAGGGCATCAACAATATCCTCAAGCATGCACGGGCCCGGCATGTCTGCCTCGGCTTGGCGGTGCGTGATGGACGGGCCACGTTGCGGGTCGAGGACGATGGCTGCGGATTCACCCTCGGACCGCCCATCGACCCCCAGGGCTCCCGCCACCTGGGCCTGGCGGCGATGCAGGAACGCGCCAGCCTGCTCGGTGGCCATCTGGACTGTCGCAGCGAACCCGGTGGCGGCACTCGTCTGTCGGCCAGCGTGCCGCTGCCCGCCCAAGGAGCCCATTCATGAAGCGTCCCTTGCGCCTGCTATTGGCCGATGATCACGAAGTCACCCGCACCGGTTTCATTTCCATGCTGGCAGGCGTCGAAGGGTTCGAAGTGGTCGGCCAGGCCTGCGACGGCCAGGAGGCACTCGACTTGTGCGAGCGGCTGCAACCAGACATCGCCATCCTCGATATCCGCATGCCGGTGCTCAACGGCCTCGGTGCGGCGCGCATCCTCAAGCAACGCCAGCCACAGATCAAAGTAATCGTCTTCACCATGGACGACAGCCCCGACCACCTGGAAGCCGCCATCGCAGCGGGTGCCGTCGGCTATTTGCTCAAGGATGCGAGCCGTGCCGAGATGCTCGATGCGCTGAAACGGGTCGCCCAGGGCGAGGAGGCCCTGAACAGCGCGGTCAGCGCCCGCCTCTTGCGGCGCATGGCCGAGCGCGGCGCCAGCGGTGCGCCGCAGGTCCAGGCCCTGACGACCCGGGAGCGACAGGTGCTCGGCCTGGTCGCCAGTGGGTTCAGCAACCGTGAGATTGGTGAAAAACTTGGCATCGCCCCCGGCACCGCGAAAGCCCACGTGGAACGGGTCATCGGCAAGCTTGGCGCCGCCGACCGGACCCAGGCCGCGGTACGCGGTGTCGCCCTTGGGCTGGTCGCGCAACCTTCCGGACAATGGCCATGAGGTTTCTCGCCGCCCGCCGTTGGGCCAACCTGCCCTTGCGCGGCAAGGCCTTGGTGGTGATCTCCCTGCCGCTGGTGGTCCTGCTGCTGTCCTTGGTGCTGATCTACATCACCGAGCGCCAGACTGCCCGCGCCGAAGAAGACGTACGACGCGTGCTGCTGGTACAGGGCGACATCCAGGCGGTGCACACCTTGCTGGCCGAAGCGGCCGCCAGCGTGCGTGGTTATCTGCTGACCCGCCGCGAAGATTTCCTGCCCGGCTATGAACAGGCCACGCCCAAGATCCAGGCCGCATTGCAACGCTTGGACCACAATATCCGCGACGCCAGGATGCGTGAGCACCTCAAGACCATCACCCCGCTGATCACCGAAAAGCTCGCCGGGCTGCTCGCCTTGCGCACCGGCAAGGGCGACGACACCGCAACCATCACCGCGATCCTGATCGAAAACAAACAGGTCCTTGACGTGTTGCGCGAACAGATCAGCGCCATGCGCATACGCGAAGACGCCCTGCTCGCCGAACGCAGCGCCGCCGCCTCGGCCACGCGCATGCGCCTGTTGTTCGCCACCCTGCTGGCGGCGGTGTGCGGACTGTTTGGCGCCATCGTCGCGGTGCTGTTCCTGTCCAAGGGCATCGTTGCCCGGGTCCAGAAGGTGCAAGGCAACGCCCAACGCCTGGCGCTGGGCCAACCCCTGCTGCCACAGCCGCCGGAGCGGGATGAAATCGGCCAATTGGGCACCCGCCTGGTGGAGGCCGGGCAGTTGCTGGCCGAGCGCGAGCGCGCCTTGCGCGATAACGAAGAACGCCTGCGGCTGATCATCGATGGCGTGAAGGACTATGGGATTTTCGCCCTGGACGCCCAGGGCCACGTCATCACCTGGAATGTCGGCGCCGAGCGGATCAAGGGCTATACCGAACAGGAGGTGCTCGGCCGGCATTTCTCGCTGTTCTACCTGGCCGAAGAATGCCCGGCGCACCCGGACATGGCGTTGCTCGAGGCGACCCGCGACGGTCACTACATGGAAGAAGGCTGGCGCTGCCGCAAGGACGGCAGTCGCTTCTGGGCCAGTGTGGTGATCACCGCGCAATACGACAGCACCGGCGCCCTGCGCGGCTTCTCGAAAATCACTCGCGACATTACCGACCGGCGTGCCGCCGAGATCGCCCTGCGCACGGCCCGTGAAGAAGCCGAGAGCGCCAGTCGCGCCAAGAGTGAATTCCTGTCGCGCATGAGCCATGAACTGCGCACGCCGCTGAATTCCATCCTGGGTTTCGCGCAACTGCTGGACATGGATTCCGTTGCCGGCCAGCGTCCCCACGTCAGTCACATCCTGCGGGCCGGCCAGCATTTGCTGGCATTGATCAACGAAGTGCTCGACATCGCCCGGATCGAAGCGGGCCGCTTGCCGCTGAACATCGAGCCGATCGGATTGCCGGCGGTGCTGCACGAAGCGTTGACCCTGGTGTCGCCAATGGCCGCCGACGCCGGCATCCACCTGGCCGAGCTTCCCTTGCTGCCCGACGGCAGCGGCGTGCTTGCCGACCGCCAGCGCCTGGTCCAGGTGCTGCTGAACTTATTGTCCAACGCCATCAAGTACAACCAACCGGGCGGCGAGGTGCGCATCGAGGTCCTCATCGAAGCCCCCCAGGTCAGCATCGCCATCAGCGACACCGGGCATGGCGTCGCCCCCGAGCTGTTGGACCAACTGTTCAAGCCATTCGAACGCCTCGGTGCCGATCCCCAGGTCGAAGGCACCGGCCTCGGCCTTTCCCTGAGCAAGAGCCTGCTGGAGATGATGCAAGGCAGCCTGCAAGTGCGCAGTGATCCGGGACAAGGCTGCTGCTTCACCCTGCAACTGCCCTGCGCCCATGTCTCCGGCGCTCAGTTGCCCCCCATGGTTGCGCTGGAAGTGGCGCGACCGCGCACCGAATTCGACGGCAAGGTGTTGTGCATCGAAGACAACCTGTCGAGCCTGGCCCTGATCGAAACCTTGATGCAGCGCCGTCCGGGGATCCAGTTGTTGTCGAGCATGCAAGGCCAGATGGGCCTCGACCTGGCTCGCCAGCACACGCCGCAATTGATTTTGCTGGACGTGACATTGCCTGACCTGGATGGCCTGGAAGTGCTGCGCCGCCTGCGCCAATCCCCGGCCACCGCGTCGACGCCGGTGCTGATGATCACCGCCGACGCCAGCGACCTGACGCACCGCGCCTTGCACGATGCGGGGGCGACGGCGATCCTGACCAAACCCATTCATATCCAGGCCTTTCTCGGCCATCTCGAACGTTATCTACCGGAGTCCGCATGAATCGCGATTTGCGCATCCTGATCATTGACGATCAGCGCCCCAACCTAGACCTGATGGAGCAACTGCTGGCCCGCGAGGGGCTGCACAATGTGCTGAGCAGCACCGAGCCGTTGCGCACCCTCGACCTGTTCAACAGTTTCGAGCCGGACCTGGTCATCCTGGACCTGCACATGCCCGCATTCGACGGCTTCGCCGTGCTGGAGCAACTCAACCGGCGGATCCCGGCCAATGACTACCTGCCGATCCTGGTGCTGACCGCCGACGCCACCCGCGACACCCGCTTGCGCGCGTTGGCATTGGGCGCGCGGGACTTCATCAGCAAACCCCTCGATGCGCTGGAAACCATGCTGCGCGTGTGGAACCTGCTGGAAACCCGGGCGCTGTATAAATCATTGCGCACCTTGGTCCCCGCCCAACAAATCGAATTGCTGCGCCAGCACCGGCCCACCACCGAGGCCCGCCAGGCCGAGACCCCTTGAGCACGCGCCAGACCCATAGCCTGGGCTACCGCGAGGGGTTCTACTTGATTCGGTAGTGAAACGTATTCCTGACCGCCGGCACCGTGACCGCCCTGCCATCGACGATCCGCGGCTGGTAGCGGAATGCCTGGGCGGCTGCCAGGGACGGTCGGATGAACAATGGGTGGCAGCCATTGAGCACCTTCGGGTTTTCGATCTTCCCTTCCGGCGTCACGCTGTATTCCACGGTGCAATCGCCTTCCAGCCCTTTGTCCAATGCCCGTTGCGGGTAGTCCGGGGCCTCTTTGCTCAGGGGCAGATAGCTGCGGCTGTCGGCGGCCAGGCGCGCCTGTTCGGCACGACGTTGCTGGGCGAGCGCTTCGGCCTGTTGCGCCTGGCGGTGTTGCTCGACAACCTGCTGCTCGGCGGCCTGCTGTTCGGCTTCGTGCCGGCGGCGTTCGTTTTCCAGCCGCTGCCGTTGCTCATCGGCCTGTTGCTCGCGCTTGCGTTCCTCGACCCGCTTGCGGGCCACGGCTGCCTGCTCCAGCTTCCTTGCCTGAAGCTGCGGATCAGGCGTTGTCTCGATCGGCTTGGGGCGTGGAGCCTCGACCGGCGGCGCCGGCGCTTCGATCGGCTGCGGCGCGGTAACTGCCACGGGCGCGGGCGCCTGGGGAACCGGCGCCGGTGGCAGGATAACCAGCTGCGTACGCAGTACCCGAGGCGCCTCGACGGGCGGCGTCTCCACCGTCCAGCCCGCCGCCAGCAACACGACAACGGCGGCGTGCAACGCCACGGCACCGCCCGCGGCCAAGCCATTTCTCCAAAAACCGTCACGCCCCAGCGCGGGCCAACCCGTGGACGAACCGTGCATGATCATCGCTGTCATCGTTCAGCCTCGGTCACCAGCCCCAGGTTGCTCACCCCGCCTTGCTGCAGGGCCGCCATGGCGGCGACGACCCGGGCGTAATCGGCGTGGCCATCGGCTCGGATATAGACCTGGGTATCGCTGTGCTCGGCGACGACCTGCGCCACCTTCACGCGCAGTTGCTCCAGGTCCACCGCGCTGTCGGTCTGCTGGCGCGTGTCCAGCTCACCGCCGAGGTTCCAGTAGTAACCGCCCTCGGCTTTCACCGACAACGTCAGGATCCGCTGGCGGCTGTCGTTGGCCAAGGCTTCGCTGGCAACCTTGGGCAGCTCGATCTTCACGCCTTGGGTCAGCATCGGCGCGGTGACCATGAAGATCACCAGTAGCACCAGCATGACGTCGATGTAAGGCACCACATTCATTTCGGCCTTGGGCCCGTGCTTGCGTTGCGGCTTGACTAACATCTGCCCTCTCCCCTCATGCGGCCGTCGCCAGGTTCACCGAGGCGCCGTGCAACGTGTGATGCAAGCGCGCCTGCAATTCGTTGCCAAAGGCGTAATAACGGGTCAGCAACGTCTGCCCGCGCGCAGCCAGTCGGTTATACGCAACCACCGCCGGAATCGCGGCAAACAGGCCGATGGCCGTGGCGATCAAGGCTTCGGCGATGCCCGGCGCCACGGTGGAAAGACTGGCCTGCTGCACCTGGGACAATCCGAGGAAGGCATTCATGATTCCCCAGACAGTGCCGAACAGGCCGATGTAAGGGCTGACCGAGCCGACGGTGGCGAGAAACTGCAGGCCTTTCTCCAGCTCGATCTCCTGTTCGCTGATCGCCACCTGCAGTGAGCGCTCGACGCCCTCGAGCACCACTGCGGGGCTCCCTGAAGGCAGGCTCAGCTGGGTGAACGCTTGGTAACCGGCGTGAAAAACCGGCAACACGCCGCCGTCCTCCCCTCGGGCCTGGGCGGTCTCGCGGTACAGCGGCAGCAGATCGGCGCTGCTGCGAAAGCGCTGGAGGAAACCGTTGAATTGGCGCTCGCTGCGCTGCAGCACGGTGCTGCGCTGGATGATCAGGTACCAGCTCAGCAACGAAGCCAATAACAGTGTGAGCATGACCGCCTTGACCAGCAGGCTCGCGTCGCTGATCAAGCCCCAGATCGTCATGTGTTCCAGTGTGGCTTGCATGGGTTGAACTCCTGTCGGGCTGCTATTGCATGAAATGTTCGTGACCGGTTGATGACGGAGCCCCTCAAGGCAGGCCTAGCGTTTTCGCCACGTCGGCCCAGGGCACGAACTTGAAATTCTGGGCTTGCTCGGGCATGCGCTTGCGCCCGTCCTGGACCACCAGCAGGCCTCGGCTCCAAGCCCCACCGAGGTTGGCCGAAACCACCTCCAGGCCGTCGGTTTCCGAAGCACCGTCGATTCGCGCCGCGGCGTTCAACCCGACCCTGAAGGTTCCACGCACGGCATAGGGCGGCTGGGCATCGAGCACCACGTAGCTGTCGTTGCCCTGGCTGGAAATCACCAGGTAGTCGTGGCCGGCGCTTTGGTACAAGGCGATGCCTTCGACGTCAGCGTGCAGTTGCGCACCGACCTTGATCACGCTGCCCAGGGTTGCCGGTTGATCGGCACGGGCATCCATTGTCCAGACGCCGACGTCTTCCTCGCCGAGAAACAACCATTGGCGCTGATCGTCGGCCACGCAGCCTTCGGGCTGGCTGTCGACACTGAACTGGCGCACCAACTCGCCCTTGATCGAGCCGTCCGCAGCGTGCAAGCGGTATTGCAGGAATTGCCCATCCTTGCCATTGGCGAAGGCATACAACTCGCCGCTGTCGGGCTGGAACAGGCAGATCCCGTAGATGTCCTTGAGCGGCGTCGGGACTTCGCCAGCTTCACGCAACTCACCGCTGGCGCGATCGATGCTGAACAGGCTCAGGCTGTTGCGATCCCGGTTGCTGGCGACAGCCAGGTCGACGGTCTGCGACCCCAGCTTGAAACCGCTGCGCACATCGACATTGTTGAGGCGCCCCACCGGCAGCTCTTGCAGCAACTTGCCCTGCAGGTCATAAGCCAACAGGCCCTGCTTCTTGTTGGTGCCGAGCACCCGGCTCATGGCGGGTGCGGTCGGGTGGACCCAGATGGCCGGGTCGTCCGCCGCATCACCCTGACGGGCGACCGGCTCGCTCTGGGCGATGGCGGCCACGTTGGGCAATTTCGGCATCGACGGCACCGGCGCGGGCTGCCAATTGATGTCACCTTGGTAGAGACGACCGTTGTCATCGTCACGCAGCAACAGTTGGGCGCCGGTTTTCGTCAGGCGCACGGCGAGGCTTTCCGGCTCCTTCAGGCCCGTTAGCGGCACGCCGGCCTGGGCAACCCACGCCTGGCCTTGCTGCTGGTACAGGTGCAACTGCGCCGCTTGCGGGTCCACACCGAACAGCCCCCCGGGCAGCGCCGCCATGGCGCCGGCCACTTGGCGGATATCACCGAACGGTGCCCGCATCGCCACGGGCACCCGCACGGACTCCGCCTCGGAGGACGCTGGGTAAGCCCACCACCCCACCCGTTCTTCATTGACGAACAATTGGTTGGCGTCGTCCTGTACCTGGCACGCCGTCGCATCCGGCGGCAGCGGCAGGCCACGCACCCGTTGCGCGGTCTCGCTGAGCTGCTCGCCATGGCCCACCAGCCACTGCTCGCCCCGGCCTTCTTCACCCACGAGGAACACGAACAGATTGCTCGCCTCGTCGCGGTACAGGCACAGGCCGTTCACCGGAAATTCCCGCGCCGGCAGATAAAGCGGTGTGCCCCACTGGCGCTTCTGCGGATCAAGGCTGACCAGCAGCGCTTGCTGGCGGCCGCTATCGAGGCTGGTCACCACCACGTTTGCGCCAAGGGTGCGGGTATCGAGGCTATCGAACGCGCCGTTGAAGCGGGTCAGCTCGCGCCCTTGATCATCGAGCAGCAGCAACCCATCGCGTCCGGCCAGCAACCGCCCGGTGGCGGCCTCGCCAGGCACGAACGCCACCGCGTTCGCCGACAGGTCCTGTGCCCAGGGTTGCAGCTTCAGGCTCGGAGCGGCCTGTGCGTGGCTGGCAAACAGGCCGACCAGCATCGCCAGCAGTGGGTGCTTGGGTTGAAAAAATGTTGTACTCAACAGAAAAAATCCTTTGTCATTGCCGAACTTGAACGGCTCGCCACAGGGGATCCTGGGGAGTCAGAAATGGGTAAAGGTCAGCCCCAGCTTGTAGGTCGGTCCGTATTCCTCGTACTGGCCGTTGTAGGAACGGTGGCCGGTGTAGACGAAATACGGCTCGTCAGTGAGGTTCTGGGCTTCCAGGCTGACTTGAAGATTCTTGGTCAGCGAATAGCGGGCGCTGAAATCGACAAAGGTCTGGGCGTCGACATACAGGTCATGGTCGCGGTCGCTGATGGAGGCCAGCTCATACAGGTAGGCCGACTTGTAGTTGGCCGACAGGCGCAGGCTGAGTGTGTCGTTTTCCCAACCCAGCATCAGGTTGCCGACCGTGTCCGACTGGTTTGGCAGGTCGATGTTGCGCTTGCGCCGGGTGCCGCTGGCCTGGTCGAACCCTTCGATTTGCGCATCGGATCGGCTGAACGTCGCGTTGCCGCCCAGCAGCAGGCCGTTCCAGGGCGCGGGCAGCCAATCGAATTTTTGTGAGTAAGCGAGCTCCAGGCCATAGAGCTTGGCGCTGTCGCCGTTGGCGAAGCTGTGGGCTTCGGCGAAGTCGGTCCAGGCGCCGGTGCCGGCCAGGTCGGTGTTGTAGACGAAGTTCTGGATGTCCTTGTAGAACACGAACGCCGAGACGGTGCCGGCGCGGCCCATGAAATGCTCGATGCCCAGGTCCAGGTTGCTCGATTCCAGCGGCTTGAGGTCCGGGTTGCCGAAGGTGGCCTCGTCATCGTCGATGACAAAGCCCGGCGCGAGTTGGCCGAAGGTTGGCCGGACCACAGACTTGGTCCAGGCCGCGCGCACCTGGGTGTTCTTGTCCAGCTGATACCGCGCGTGCAGGCCTGGCAGCCAATGGTGATATTGGCGGCGGGTAGCGGTGTCGGTGAAGACCCCGTCGGTGACGCCGGTGCCCTTGGCCTCGAACTGGGTGCCCTCGTAGCGCATGCCAGCGATGAAGCGCCAATCGTCGATATCGACGGTGTTCATCAGGTAGGCGGCGTTGATGTCTTCGCTCATCTTGAAGTCGTTGACCCGCGACTCCTGCTCATCGAAGAAAGCATCGCGATCGAGACCTCCCAGCAGTTGCTTGATCGCATCGGCACTGATACCCGGGCCGAACCGGCCGAGGCGGTAGTCCACGGTGCCCTTTTGGAACTGGCCAAGATTGAGTTGCTCGTCGGTGAAGCCCAGGTCGTCGAAATCCTCGTAGACCCAGGCGTCGAGATCGTTGTCCTTGTCGCGCCGGCTGACCTTGCCGCCGAACTTCACTTGGGAGGCGTAGCCTTTCAAGTCGTAATCGCGGGCCAGATCCAGGCGCAGGTTCTTCTCGGTGTCGGTGGTTTTCTGTTGCTCCCACTCCACCTTGTCGAGGCTGAAATTGTTGGGGTCGTAGAAGCCCGGGCCAACGATTGGCCGCGGCTTGTCGCGGTCGTAGAAACCGCCGTCGAAGCCATCGATGCCCTTGAACGTGGCGCCGGCGATGTGGCCGGGGCTGTCCTCGCTGGACTCGCTGTAGCCGGCCTGGCCACTCAAGGTCCAGAGACCGAACCAGCGCTCGCCGCCCAGGACATAGGATTGGATTTCCTGGGTCTCTTCACGCTGCTTGAGTTTGCGTTCCCCCTCGGCTGGCCCGATTTCGCCCGGTGCTTGCGGGTTGTCGAAGGCAATGCTGGCGGCGTTGCGGGTTTCGGTGTCCTTGTAGCGGCTGTACAGCGTGCGCAGGTAATAGCTGCTGAAATCGTCAGGCTTGTAGTCGAAATTCAGCCCGCCGCCGGCGCGCTCGCGGCGGATGTCGTAGTCGCGCTGCTCGAATTCTTCGAGCCGTGAGCCTTGCTCGAAGTCCCAGGCACCGCCGGTTTCGACGTTGTCCGAACCGAAGTCACGCTTCTGCCAGCTCAGGGCGGCAGCGACGCCGAAGTTGTCGATCCCGTCGCCCAGGCTGAAACGATCGCTGATGGCGCCGGAGAATTTCGGGCTGGTCTGGGCGGTGTTCTTGTCATAGCTGGCTTCGCTGCTGCCGGTGTAAAACAGGCCTTCATGATCGAAAGCCGAGAGGCTCTTGACGTCCACCGTACCGCCCAGTGAGTTGGCGTCCATGTCCGGCGTCAGCGTCTTGATCACCGACAGCGACTGCACCAGTTCCGAGGGCAGCACGTCGAGGGCGACCGCGCGACGCTCGCTCTCCGGGGCGGGCACCAGCGTGCCGTTGATGGTCACGCTGTTGAGGTCCGGCCCCAACCCCCGCACGCTGACGAAGCGGCCCTCGCCCTGGTCGCGTTCGACGCTGATGCCCGGCAGGCGCTGCACCGCTTCGGCGACATTCTCGTCCGGCAACTGCGCCACGCCGTCGGCGTGCACCACGCTCTTGATGCTGTCGGCGCTGCGTTGCTCCTTGAGGGCCTGGTCGATACTGGCGGCCTGGCCGACCACCTCGACGTGCTCGGTGGCCGATGGCTCGGCAGCGCTCAGTCGCTCGCTGGCCACCGCCATGGCCAAGGCGGTGAGCGTAAAACCGACGAGCCCGGCGGTGATGGTGCGGTGCTGCATGGTGGTCCTCCCCCAGGAATCCGAAAATCCGCCAGGCAACGGCCCGGCAACTGGGAGGGCACGCTAGGGGTGGGGAATGACGGTTCTGTGACAGGGCTTGGCTGGAGGGGCTGCAATCAGCTGATTTAGGGGGGCTGGCGAGCCTGAATGAGCTGAAATGACCTACTGGAACCGCGCTCGGAAACTCCGTGGCGAGGGCGCTTGCTCCCGCTGGGCCTGTAGGAGCTGGCGAAGCCTGCGATCTTTTGATCCAGAACCTTCGCTCTCAACTCAATGGGCTTTGGAAAGATCGCAGCCTCGCTTCGCTCGGCAGCTCCTACAGGGCCCAGCGGGAGCAAGCTCCCTCGCCACGGGGCGGTGTTGCCGAAAAAAATCCGAATAACCGATGAGCTGATTCGACCCTCCCCCGCTCCGTCGCCCGCCGTCACCGCCCTGTCACATTCATCTGCTGTGCTGGCCGCATTCCGCTTCTGGCAAAGGATTCCGGCCATGTTTTCCACGCTGCGCCCGCATCGCCTCAAACTCGCCCTGCTACTGCTGGCCGCCAACCTCGGCCTGATCCTGCACTTGGCCAACGGTTCGATCAAACCCGTGGAGCAATGGGTCTGGCTGGACATTCTCGGCGAGGGTGGCTCGGCGCTGCTGGCGCTGGTGTGGCTGGGCCTGGTCCTGAAAAGCCGTCCCGCCGGGCGGGTGACCAACTACCTGGTCCTGGGCCTGGGCTGCATTTTCTTTTCCTGGTGGATCGACAGCCTCGACGAGTTCATCCACCTGCCCGACACCATCACCTGGGACCATTGGCTCGAATCCGGACCGATGCCGGTGGGCATGATCCTGCTGACATTGGGCATTTACCATTGGCACCGCGAGCAACTGGCGATCAACGGGCAGATGGAGAAGCGCGAGCGGCTGTTCCGCGAGCACCGTCTGTTCGACAAACTCACGCCTTTGGGCGGCGCGGACTTTCTCAAGCATGAGCTGACCGCCAGCCTGGACGACAGCCGGCGCCGGCAGCAGCCCCTGTCGCTGTTGGCCCTGGACCTCGACAACTTCGCCGCGATCAACCAGCGTTTCGGCCACAGCGAAGGCGACGCCGTGCTGCAAGCCGTCAGCCAATTGCTGGTGATGAACCTGCGGCGCCAGGACCTGGTATGCCGCCTCGCCGGTGACCGCTTCGTCGTGCTGCTGCCCGACACGGGCGAAAGTCAGGGCCTGCGCCAGGCCAAGGAGCTGGAACAGGCGGTTCGCAGCCTCGCCCACAAGACCCGGCAACACGGCGAGCGCTTGCAACTGGCGGCCAGCACGGCGGTGGTGATGGCGTTCGACGAAACCCCTGAAGCCTTGCTCAAACGCCTGAACCTGACGCTGGCCCAAACCCGGCACACGCTGGCGAAAAGCGCCTGAGGCTGGCCGATGACCCTCAAGACCCATTGGTACGAATCCGACAGCCGCTTCATTGCGGGGCACTATCAACCGGCGACGCTGATCGACCTGGCGCTGTCGCGGGACATCGACAGTCATCGCCTGCTGCGCGGCACCGGCCTGTTCCACGACGATATCCTCGCAGGTCGAAGCCGCATCAGCCCGCAACAGTTTCTCGGCCTGATCGATAACAGCCGACGGCTGCTGGATGCCAGCGACAGCAGCTTCCTGTTCGGCCAGCGACTCTTGCCCGGCCACTACGGACCGGCCAGCCATGCCCTGCGTCACGCCCAGAATCTGCATCAAGCACTGGACACACTGATCGACTATCAACCGCTGCTCAGCCCGTTGGCCGCACCTCGTTTGTTGCTGGACGAGCATTACGCTTACATCCACTGGCTGGACAGCTGCGGCGCCGATGAGCAATGGCGCTTCGTGCTTGAAGCCAGCATGACGTCGATGGTGGCGATGAGTGCCTGGCTCAGCGGTGAACGGCTGCCCTGGCAATGCAATTTTCGCCATGACGAGCCGCGTTACGTCGAACAATATTGGGTGCACCTGGGCGAGAACAGCCAGTTCAATCGACCGCTGGATATGATGCGCCTGCCCCGTCATTGCCTGGCCCAACCCTGGCCCGACACCTCGGCAACCGCTGGCCAAGTCGCGCGGATCGAAGCCCGGGGGCAGGTCGACCAATTGGGTTTCGCGTCGAGCTTCCTCGACTGCCTCTACGACTATCTGCACGCCCATGTACAGCAAACACCAAGCCTGGAACAGACCGCACAGGCCTTTGCCATGAGCCCGGCGACCCTCAAGCGCAAGTTGCACAAGCACCACACCGGGTTCCAGCAACAGGTGGACCGGGTGCACACGCACGTGGCGCTGTACCTGTATCAGATCAAGGGGTTCAGCAACGAGGAAGTGGCGCAGTACCTGAGCTTCAACGATACGGCGAACTTCCGCCGGGCATTCAAGCGCTGGACCGGCAGTACGCCGAAGCTGATCCGGCAGTTGCTGGCGTTGGGATAGGCGCCGGCGACCCTCTGGGGGCGATGGGTGTCTGTGGCGAGGAAGCGTGCTCTCGCTGGACCGGTGCGAACGCCTCGGGTGCAGCAGGCCCAGGATCCTGCGGCCGCTACGCAGCCGAGCGGGAGCAAGCGCCCTCGCCACAAGGGCACTGCTGGAGCCGATGCAGACTCAATGCCCGCGAATGTAGTGCTCCAACTGCCGGATCAGGTCCGCTTGCTCGACGAGAGATTCCTTCACCAGATCGCCAATGGACAGCAGTCCGATCAACTCGCCGTTATCCAGCACCGGCAGGTGTCGCAAGTGGCTGTCGGTCATGACTGCCATGCAGCGATCGATGCTCTGCTGGCTGTCGGCGGTTATCACCGGTGTGCTCATGATGGTGCGCACCGTAGTGCCCACGGATGAGCGGCCCTTGAGCACCATTTTGCGTGCGTAATCCCGCTCGCTGAATACCCCCACCACCTGCCCGTCTTCGATGACCGGCAGTGCGCCGACGTTTTTCTCGGCCATGATCTGCAACGCTTCGAGCACGGTCTGCTCCGGTGCGATGCTGTGGACCTGCTGGTTCTGCACGCTCTTGAGTCTTACCAGTTGGGCGGCGGTTTTCATTGCTAATCCCCAATCTCAAAATAGAAGCTGCGTAGAAGCTGCGTAGAAGCTGCGTAGGAGCTGCGTAGGAGCTGCGTAGGAGCTGCCGAGTGCAACGAGGCTGCGATCTTCCCAAGGGCACTTGAATCTCAAGCGAAAGATCAAGATCAAGATCAAGATCAAGATCAAGATCAAGATCAAAAGATCGCAGGCTTCGCCAGCTCCTACAGAGTTCAGCGGGAGCAAGTTCCCTCGCCACAAGGGCACCGAAAGACCACAATTGCGACGGTCAGTCCTCGCCAATCTCCACCACATCCCCATTCAAGCGCACCGGCCAGACCCGCAGGCGCTGCTCGGGGTATTCCAGGCAATGACCGTCTTCCAGGCGGAAATGCTGCTTGTACATCGGCGAGGCAATCACCAGTTCGCCCTTGATATTGCCCAGCAATCCGCGACCGATGACGTTGGCGCCGGACTTCGGGTCGCGGTTGTCGACGGCGTACAAGGGCTTGTCCGCGTGCTCCGGCAGATAGAGCAACGCCACTTGGCTGCCGTCGTGCCAGGCGACCACGCCGGAGTTGGGCACCAGGTCTTCGCGGCTGCACAGGGCGCGCCATTGCTGGGGTTGTTGAGCGATACGAACGACGTTTGACTGGCTCATCAGAGCACCTCCTCGGTGACGGGAATCAGGTGAAGTTCACCGGCATGCACCGGCCGGCGCTGGCCGCGCTCGCGGACGAAGTGGACGTCCGGATCGCCGCGCTTGTCGTTGACGAAGGTCCGGAAGCGCTTGAGTTTTTCCGGGTCCTTCAAGGCGTTGGCCCACTCGCATTCGTAGCGGTCGACCACCAGCTGCATCTGCGCTTCGAGCTCGGCACCCAGGCCCAGGCTGTCGTGGATGATCACGTCCTTGAGGTAGTCCAGGCCACCTTCCAGGCTTTCACGCCAGACCGAGGTGCGTTGCAGCTTGTCGGCGGTGCGGATGTAGAACATCAGGAAGCGGTCGATGTAGCGGATCAGCGTCGCGTCGTCCAGGTCGGTGGCGAACAGCTCGGCGTGGCGCGGACGCATGCCGCCGTTGCCGGCGACGTAGAGGTTCCAGCCCTTTTCGGTGGCAATCACGCCGACGTCCTTGCTCTGGGCTTCGGCGCATTCACGGGTGCAACCGGACACGGCGAACTTGAGCTTGTGCGGCGAGCGCAGGCCTTTGTAGCGGTCCTCGAGGGTCAGGGCCATTTGCACGCTGTCCTGCACGCCGTAGCGGCACCAGGTGCTGCCCACGCAGGACTTCACCGTGCGCGTCGACTTGCCGTAGGCGTGGCCGGTTTCGAAGCCGGCTTCGATCAGCTCGGCCCAGATGTCCGGTAACTGGTGCAACTGCGCGCCGAACAAGTCGATGCGCTGGCCGCCGGTGATCTTGGTGTAGAGGTCATATTTCTTCGCGACGACGCCGATGGCGATCAGTTTGTCGGCGGTGATTTCCCCACCGGCAATGCGTGGTACCACCGAGTAGGTACCGTTCTTCTGCATGTTCGCCATGAAGGTGTCGTTGGTGTCCTGCAATGGCACCAGGTGCGGATCCATGATCGGCTGGTTCCAGCACGACGCCAGGATCGAACCCACCGCGGGCTTGCACAGGTCGCATCCGGTGTGGCCGCGACCGTGTTTGGCCAACAGCTCTTCGAAACTGATGATCCCCTCCACGCGCACCAGGGCATACAGCTCCTGGCGGGTGTAGGCGAAGTGTTCGCACAGGCTCTTGTCGACACTGACGCCCCGGGCAATCAATTCGTGCTCGAACACTTGCTTGACCAACGCCGCGCAGCCGCCGCAACCGGTGCCGGCCTTGGTGTCGCACTTGAGCTGGCCAAGATCGGTGCAGCCACCGTCGATGGCCGAGCAGATCGAGCCTTTGGTGACGTTGTGGCACGAGCAGATGGTCGCGGCTTCAGGCAACGCCGCCGGGCCGAGTGTCGGGGCGCCTTCGGAGGACGGCAGGATCAGGCTGGCCGCGTCCTTGGGCAAGGCGATGCCGTTCTGCATGTACTGCAAGAGCGTGTCGTAATAGCTGTTGTCGCCGACCAGTACGGCGCCAATCACGCGCTTGCCGTCAGCATCGACCACCAGGCGCCGGTAGCTGGCGCTGGTTCCGTCGATGAACTGGAAGCTGCGCGAGCCCGGCGTATGGCCGTGCGCGTCGCCGATGGAACCGACGTCCACGCCCAGCAACTTGAGTTTGGTGGACATGTCGGCGCCGGTGAAGGCCTCGCCGGCTTCCCCACAGAGGCGCGCGGCGACGTTGCGGGCCATCTGGTAGCCCGGCGCGACCAGGCCAAAGATGCTGCCATTCCATGCCGCGCATTCACCGATGGCATAGATGTCCGGGTCGCTGCTCTGGCAATGGTCGTCGATCACTACGCCGCCGCGCGGGCCGATCTGCAACTCGCATTGACGGGCCAAGGCGTCCTGGGCGCGGATGCCGGCAGAAAAGACGATCAGGTCGGTTTCGAGGAAATCGTCGCTGCCGAAGTTCATCCGATAGCGGTATTGCTCACCCGCGCTGATGGATTGGGTGCCCTTGGACAAATGCACGCCGACGCCGAGTTTCTCGATGCGCGCCTTGAGGGCCAGCCCGCCCTGCTCGTCCAGTTGCACCGGCATCAGCCGTGGGGCGAATTCGACAACGTGGGCTTCCAGGCCAAGGGTTTTCAAAGCGTTGGCCGCCTCCAGGCCCAGCAGGCCACCGCCGACGACCACGCCACGACGGGCGTTGCTGGCGGCGTTACGGATGGCGTCGAGGTCTTCGAGGGTGCGGTAGACCAGGCACGAATCGCCTTCGGCGCCCTGGATCGGTGGCACGAACGGGTAGGAACCGGTGGCGAGCACCAGCTTGTCGTAGCGGATGCGTTCCCCGGCGGTGACCACTTCGTGCGCCTGGCGGTCGATGTCCAATACCGGCACGCCCAGGTGCAACGTGACGCCGGGGGTCTGGTACAACGAGGCTTCGCCCAAGGCCAGCGATTCGGCGTCCCGGCCGGAAAAATACTCGGACAGGTGCACGCGGTCGTAGGCACGCATCGGCTCTTCGCTGAAGACATGCACGCGGTAATGGTTGAGGGCGCCGCGCTCGATCAGTTGCTCGACGCAGTGGTGGCCGACCATGCCATTGCCGATCACGATCAGCGTTTGCAGCTTGTTCAGGGAAGCAACGTTGGAATTCATAAAAGCACCCGACAAAAGCCCATCACGGTTTTTTGAAAGCAAAAAAAAGACGCCTGAAACCTTGCGGTTCCAGGCGTCTTTGCCTGTTCTGTGCGGTATCGATCCGGCGACTGCGCCCTGATCTACCGTTATCCCCCGGCCTGCTGGCACTCGATCTTCGTTGACCGACGGGGCTGCCCACTCGATTGTGTTCACGGTGGGCCTGGACAACGTCTTGCAGCGAGCGTGCCAAACCTTGCCTGACCTGCCGCGACAACCTCATGGGCATCCCACAATCCCCTATGGGAGCGGGCTTGCCCGCGAAGGGGCCCGCCCTGTCACCTCAAGCTAACCGACGCCAGCTACCGTTTCGCTAGCACCACCCTCTGCCTTGCGATGGTGCGGCAACCCACCTGCGGCTTCATAAAAGTGCACCCCTTCAAGCCCGCCGGCAAAAATCCTGAACCATCGCCGACCCCGATTTTCACAATAAGTGAGGAGCCCGTCCGGTCGCCGCACAAGCGACTCGCGACGCCCGGGCAGAGGCTTGCTGTCCAACCCGAAACGAAGGAGATTCAACGATGAAAATCAATGAAATCATGAGTCGGGAAGTCCGCACGATCTCGCCTGATACCCCGCTGCGCGAAGTCGCGCTGATCATGCGCCAGGCCGATATCGGCGCGCTGGTGATCAATCAGAACGACCGCATGGCCGGAATGGTGACCGACCGCGACCTGGTGGTTCGAGCCATGGCCGAAGGCATGAACATGGACACCCCGGTCAGCCGGATCATGAGCGATGAGGTGCGCTATTGCTTCGATGACGAAGAGATCGACCACGTCGCCAAGAACATGGCCCAGATCGAAAAACGCCGCCTGCCGGTGGTGAACCGTGACAAGCGCCTGGTGGGCATGGTCTCGCTGGCCAACGTCGCCAGTTGCAACGCTGACAAGGTCAGCGCCAACCTGTTGCGCGGCGTCGCGCAACCCCACTGACCCTTCGAAGGAGCTGCTGAGCAAGCACAATGGATGAGCGAAACCCACCTGTGGTGGTGATCTGTGGTTCCACCGCCGGCGTCGGGCGTGCCACCGCACACCGATTCGCTGCCGCGGGCTACCGAGTCGGGCTGCTGGCCCGGGGTGAGCAGGCCCTGGCGGCGACGGAAGACGAACTCAAACAACTGGGCGCGAAATGCCTGGGGATCAGCGTCGATGTCGCCGACGCCGAAGCGGTATTCTATGCGGCTCAACGAATGGAGCGAGAACTGGGACCGGTCGGCGTGTGGGTCAACTGCGCGATGGTCACGGTGTTTTCGCCCATCCGCCAGTTGAATGCCGAGGAAGTCCGCAGGGTGACCGAGGTGACTTACTTGGGAACCGTCCACGGCACCCTCGCGGCGCTGGACCTCATGGGCCGACGCAATCGCGGCGTGATCATCCAGGTCGGGTCCGCACTGGCCTACCGCGCCATACCGCTGCAGGCGGCCTATTGTGCAGCCAAGTTCGCGGTGCGAGGTTTCACTGATTCCTTGCGCTGCGAACTGCTTCACGAGCACAGCGATATCAAGGTCTGCATGGTGCAACTGCCTGCGATCAACACACCGCAGTTCGATTGGGCGCGCAACAAGTTGGGCAAGCGTGTGCAACCGGTGCCGCCGATTCATGACCCGGATGTGGCCGCCCGGGCGATATTCAGCGTGGTCAAGCGTACGCCCAGGGAACTGTGGCTGGGTGCGGCCTCGCTCAAGGCCATCGTCGGCACGTGCCTGATGCCAGGACTGCTCGATCGCTTACTGGCCCGTAACGCCTATTCAGGACAGATGACCAACGAGGATGACGACCATCAGCGCCCGGATAACCTGTTCGAATCCCAGGAGCCCTTGCATCGTACCCGTGGTCGGTTCAGCGGCCGCTCACGGGACTCCGCGTTGGCCCTGAGTTCGACGCAAGTATCGGCGCTGCTGCTCGCCACCGGCGGTTTGCTGGCAGTCGTGCTGCTATTGTTCTGAGCCGACGCGGCGGAACCACCGATAGCCGTATCCGTGCAAGGCCAGGCCCGATTGTTTCGTGGTCGGGTACGGACTGTCGGACAGCACTTCTTCGAACCCCTCCAGGTCCATTTCCCGCAACCGCACCGTGACCGCGTCCTTGCCGAGGTTCGCCAGCATGATCGAGGTGGCCTCGCAGGCATGGGCGATGGCGAATACCGCAGGATGGTCGACCGTCAGCAGTTGCGCCTCGCCGTCGCCCACTTCCTTCAGCTCTGCGCGAGTCCGCAATAAATGACGTGTCCGGCTCAACAGCGATTCGGGGTCTTTCAGTTGGCCTGCAACGTTCAAATGCGAATAGGCAAACGGCCCTTCATCGATCACCGGGACAGTCGGCCGCCGGGCCGAGGAAAATCCGGCGTTGGCCTGGTCGTTCCATTGCATGGGCGTGCGCACCGACAGGCGCTCCGGGCGGGACAGGTCGTCGCCCATGCCGATTTCCTCCCCATAGCGCACGATCGGCGTGCCAGGCAGCGACAACAACAACGCCTGGGCCAACGCCTGGCGACACACGTCACCGTCGAGCATTGGCGCCAGGCGTCGGCGGATACCTCGGCCATACAAGCGCATGTCCGGCTCCGGGGCGAACGCCTGCATCACCTCTTCGCGCTCCTGCTCGCTCAGGCGCTCCAGGTCGAGTTCGTCATGGTTGCGCAGCCACACCGCGTAGTTCGCGCCGTCCGGTGGCGCGGGCCGCCGGGTGATCGCCCGTTGCAGGGGTTCGGCTTCGCCGCGGGCCAGGGCCAGGAACAGGTGATTGTTCACCCAGAAATCCAGCACCAGGCCCAGGCGCTCCCCGGTGCCGAAATAATGGCTGTAGCGCTCGGGCTCGACGTCCACTTCGCCCAATAGCACCCCTTCGGGATTGATCTCGGTCATGCACTTGAACAACCGATCCAGCACCCAGACACCCTGCTCTTCATCGCCACCTCCGGCCTGTTCCACCAAGTGGGAAGCGGCGTCGAGGCGAAAGCCGGCGATACCGAGTTCGAGCCAGTGGACCATGACCCGCTCGATCTCCTCGACGACCCGCGGGTTCGCCAGGTTCAGGTCCGGTTCGTGGCGATAGAACAGATGCCGATAGTATTGCCCGGCCTGCTCGTCCCACTGCCAGATGCTGTCTTCCACGGAGGGAAAGATCGGCTGGTTGCCGTCGTCCACCGGCGTGTCGGACCACAGGTAGTAATCCCGGTAGACGCTGTCCTTGTCCCGTCTCGCTCGAAGGAACCACGGGTGCTGGTCGCTGGTGTGTTGCACCACCAGTTCGAGAATGACGCGCATGCCGCGCTCGCCGGCCTGGACGATCAATTGGCGCAGGTCTTCCTCGCTGCCAAAACGCGGGTCCAACGCCATGAAATCACTGACGTCATAACCGGCGTCCTTGAAGGGTGACCGATACAACGGCATCAGCCAGAGCGCACCGACGCCCAACGCTTGCAGGTAATCGAGTTGCTGGATGATGCCCCTCAAGTCGCCACGGCCGTCGCCGTTGCTGTCGTAGAACAAGGAAGGATCGATCTGATAGATCAAGGTATTGCGGTGCCAGTTGGCTTTCATCGGGCACTCCTTATCGACACAGGATCAATGCCTGCTCGGCGGCCAGTCGACCGCTGAACGGCTGGCCTTCATCCGTCCCGTCGCTGGCGACTTCCACGCGCCAGCGGTCGGCCAGGGGAAAGGTGTGTTCGCTGTCGGCAAAGTTGATGCAGACCAGGCGCTCGTCGCCCTCGCACTGGCGACGATAAGCCAGCACTTGCGGATGCGACGGCAGTTCTTCCCAGCCGCCCAGGCGCAGCGCCAGGCTGTTGCGCCGGCAGGCCAGCAAGCGTCGGTAGAGCGCCAGCACCGAATCGTCGGCACGGTCCTGCGCCTCCACCGACAGCCCATCGGCGTCCGCAGCAAATGGCAACCACGGCGCCTGTCCCGACCAGCCGTGAGGCGCTTGCTCGGTCCATGGCAATGGTGCCCGGCTGCCGTCCCGTCCGCCGGGATCGACGCGGGTCTGGGCGGTCACTTGGGTATCTTCCAATCCCAGTTCTTCGCCCTGATAGATGAATGGCGTGCCGCGCAGCGTCAGCAACATCACCGCCGCCGCCCGGGCCCGGCGCAATGAGCCGCCGTAGCGACTGCGATGACGACTGTTGTCATGATTGGACAGCACCCAGGTGGGCCAGGCCTGCAAGGGCCCAAGGTCGTTTTCCACTTCGCGGATGCACATGCGAAACACCACCGGGTCCCAGGGCGCGTCCAGCGGCGGGAAGTTGAAGGACATATGCAGCTCGTCGCTGGCGCCGTAGTAAGCCGCCACCTGCGCCGTGGAGCGGATGTTCACTTCGCCGATCAGCACCCGCTCGCCGGGGTAGCTGTCCACCAGGCGCCGCAGCCCGCGCAGCACTTCATGGCTGTAGGGCTGGTCATTGATCTTGACCATGGTTTCGCCGGCCATGCAGCGCGGGTCGTCGGCGAAGCTCTGGTCCTTGCCGACGCAATGCACCACGTCGACGCGAAACCCATCGACGCCGCGTTCGAGCCAGAAGTGCAACACCTGGTGCATGGCGGCGACGACTTCGGGGTTGTGCCAGTTGAGATCCGGTTGTTGCGGCAGGAAGAAGTGCAAGTAGTACTGCTGGCTGGTCTCGTCCCAGGTCCAGGCGCTCCCGCCATCGATCGAGGCTCGCCAGTTGTTCGGTTGGTCGCGCCAGATGTACCAGTCGCGCTTGGGGTTGTCGCGGCTGGAACGTGACTCGATGAACCATGGGTGTTGGTCGGAGGTGTGGTTGGGCACGAAGTCGAGCAGCACTTTCAAGCCGCGTTCGTGGGCCTGGGCAATCAGTGCGTCGAGGTCCGCGAGGTTGCCGAACAGGGGGTCGACGTCGGTGTAGTCGCAAATATCGTAGCCCGCGTCACACATCGGCGAACGATACACCGGTGACAGCCACAACGCGTCGACGCCCAAGCGTTGCAGATGGTCCAGGCGTGCCGTCAAACCGGGAAGATCGCCAATGCCATCGCCGTTGGCATCGGCAAAGGAGCGAGGGTAAACCTGGTAGATCACAGCGTTCTTCCACCAGGGCGAATGGAAGGAGTTGGGCATGTCGCCTCCTCTGATCGCAGTGTTTGGTGGGCAAGACCGCGGCCCCGCCTGATGCCCCTGTTATCAGGGGACATCAGTTAAGAACCGGAAAAGGCGCCTGGGGTTCGTTTTTTCTTGATGGGAGGTGAATCAGCGGGAGATCGGTTGAATGTCCTGCCGCCATCGCGAGCAAGCTCGCTCCCACAGGTCTTGCAAACGACACGAACCCTTGTGGGAGCGAGCTTGCTCGCGAAGACGGTGGGTCAGCTTGAGGAATTTCCAGCGGCCCGCTCGACCATCGCAACGATGGTCACGAACAACTCTTGCTTGGCCTCGTCCGCGCTGATGTCCCCATTGGCCGCCGCATCGGACAACGCCTCCGCCGCCCCCAGCATCGCCCGCAGGCTCGCTTGGGAAAGACGCCCGTTCCCGGCGAACGGTTCGAGTACCGACCGGCATTTGTCCAGGAAGATCCTTTCGTATTCCCGCTTGATGAGCTCCAGCTCCGGTGAACTGCTCAGGGCTGCGCTGACGCCGGGAATCTCGCGGCCCTGAAGCAGCACGCACTCGACGAAGGCATCGGCAATCACCTGTGAACGGCTTTCCAGGATGGGCTCGCTGGCCTCGAGCGCTGCGTCCATCAGCGCCGTCTGGCGCGCATCGAAATCCTGGTACAGCGCGGCCAAAAGCCCTGATCGGGTGATGAAATGATCGTAGACGATCGGTTTGGTCACGCCGGCCTGTTCCGCGAGCCGGGCGAGCGTCAGTGCTTCGCTGCCCTCCTCGCGCACCAGCCGCCAGGCCACATCCAACAATTGCCGTTGCCGATCCGCGCGGGCCAGGCGTCGACGGGGCGCCGCGGAAGACGATGAATTTTCTTCAGTGCTTGACATGCTAACTTTACCAACCGTAACTTACTGTTCGTAACTTAACCAAGCATACTCGCTTGACGTTGTGTGATGCCAGAAGGAGATTCGCTATGCACGCGCTTATCGTTGTTGCTCATCATGACCCACGCTCCCTGACCCATGCGCTTGCCCAGGCCATCGGCGACGGGATCACCCAGGCCAACCCCGCCAATACCTTCGAGATTGCCGACCTGGCCGCCGAAGGTTTCGACCCACGCTTTGGCCTCGCCGATCATGCCGTCCACCGTCGCGAGGCCAGGCCACCCGCGGATGTGCTGGCTGAACAAGCGAGGATCGACAAGGCCGACGCGCTCGTGCTGGTCTACCCGATCTACTGGTGGTCGATGCCAGCGTTGCTCAAGGGTTGGATCGATCGAGTGTTTTCCAATGGCTGGGCATTCGATTACAAGCCAGGAGAGTCGTTTACCCAGAAGCTCCAGCGATTGCGGGTCCATCTTGTAGCGCTTGGAGGGGCCGATGCCGATAGTTTCCAACGTCATGGCTACGACCAGGCGATGGTCACGCAGATCGACCACGGCATCTTCGATTACTGCGGTGCGCGGGTGGTGAGTTCCGAACGCTTGCTGGAATCGGAAACCCTCGATCCGAGAGCTCATTTGCAAACCGCGCGTAGCCTTGGCCAGCGGCTGTTTTCAAAGGTCGAAGAGACCGCGCGCATGCAGGCTGGCGCCGAGTGCGCGTGATCAGAGCGCACGTTGACCGGCCGCAGACAATGCGCCATCCCGTTGGTAGATATCCGGGATGTAGACCGCCTGCCCCTGGCTGTCCGCCTGCACCGTCCAGTAACCCAGCAGGATCGGCAGGGGCTTGGCCAGCCTGAATTCATGAGTCAGCTCGCTGGCCAGCAATGTATCGGTCCGGGTGCGCTCGACCGGGGTCACCAACAGGTCCCGCAGGTGCATGACTTGTTCGATGCGCACGCAGCCCGAACTGAACGCCCGCGGGCCCTTGTTGAACAGCGCCTGGCTGGGGGTGTCATGCAGGTACACCGAAAACGGATTGGGAAAGCGGACCACCAATTTGCCCAAGGGGTTTTTCGCACCGGCATCCTGGCGCAGCATCAGGTCGCCAGGATGTTCCCAATCGATATTTTCCACCGCCAGCGGCAAGCCATCCCGATCGAGCACCTTGAGGTTATGCCGGGCGAGGAACTCCGGATCGCGGCGAATCTCGGGCAGTTTGTCTTCACGCATGATCGTCGGCGGGATGGTCCACGTGGGGTTGAGCGTCAGGCGGGTGATGCGCGATTTGATCAAGGGTGTCTGGCGTTCGGCACGCCCCACCTGGGTTCGGGTTTGCCACACGGGCGCGCCGCCCTGGTAGACCGTCAGTTGCGCCGCCGCGACGTTGACCAGCACGCTGTCGGGCTCCAGGTCCTGGGCCAGCCAACGCATGCGCTCCAGGTTGATGCGCAACTGCTCGCGGCGCATGGCCGGGCTGATATTCAATTCGGTGACGGTCCAGGGCCCGACGACCCCATCGGCTTGCAGCGAATGATGAAGCTGGAAGCTTTTCATCGCCTCCACGAGGCTCGCGCTGTAATGCTCGTCGACGTCGAGCGGTGGCACGCTGAGGTAGCCTTCGTTGAACAGGCGCCGGGCCAGGGCCGGTACGCGGGCGTCGCGCTTGTCCGGTTGCAGCAAGGGGCCGCTGGGCACCGATTGCCAATCCGCCAGGGGCTGCTGTCGTTGTCTTGCGTAAAGTTCGCGCAAGTCGCGATAAAGCGCCAGGCTCGGCCGCGCCAACTCGAAAGCCTCTGCCGGGTCTTGCAGGCCCGCCACGGCGAAATGCAACACCATGGCCTGCCGGTCCGGCAACTGGGGATTGGCTTTCCAGATCGGCTCCAGGCGATTCTGTGGCAGATGGCCGAAACGCAATTCATGCAGCGCTTGCAGGTAGCGTTGGCTGATGGCGATGTCGGTACAGGCCGCGTTGGCGTAACGGCCCTCGTCCGGCAGGTTGTAACGGGCCGGATCGAGTCCGTCATCGGCCAGTTGCCGTAGCTGGGCTTGCAACGCCTGCAACCGCCCGTCGTCCGTCCAGATCGCCTGGCCTGCGTTTTGCTGGTATAGCGCCTGCAGGCTCATCACCGTCGGAAAGTCGACGCCACCGGCCAATTCTGGGCAATTGACCGACAGTTGCGCCAGTGTAGTTTGCGCCTGGGCCGGATCGCCGTCCTCGGCCGTAGCGACCAATGGCGCAACGAGCAAGAAAAGGCTCAGGTAACATGCGGACTTTTTGAACAACTGCTTTACTCCAATCCATGGCCGTCTCGTTGACGGTGAATTTTGCGACAGGTACGACCCGCCATCATGCAGACAAACAAAACCGGACGGGATGCCGCAAACGAACGCCACCGCAAGCTGCCTTCACCTGTATCGGCCTTCTTGCGCCGACTCTGCCTGGTCGTGACCGGCCTTGGCATCCTGTGCAGCCCGGCGCTGGCCGAAAAACTCAACGCCCAGCCGCTTTACAACAGCCTCGCCCACGCCGCGCCGGAACTCAATCCCCAAGCGCTGAAAAGTGCCCTGAGTGCGATGCAGTGCGCAGTTGCCAACGGTGCTCGACAGGCTCGCCATCTGGCGGTGATCGACTATTCGCAACCTTCGACGGCCCGGCGCTTGTGGATCTTCGACCTGCGCCAGAAAAAGCTGGTCCTGCGCGATCTCGTGGCCCACGGGCAAAAATCCGGTGAGAACTTCGCCACCCAGTTTTCCAACCGACTGGGCAGCTATCAATCGAGCCTGGGGCTGTTCCGCACCCAGGAAAGCTATCAGGGCACCCACGGTTATTCGCTGCGCATGGATGGCCTGGAACCCGGGTTCAATGACCAGGCGCGCGACCGGGCGATCGTCATCCACGCCGCTGATTACGTGAATCCGCTCTGGAGCGTGCGCCAGGGGCGCATCGGCCGCAGCCAGGGCTGTCCCGCCGTACGTCCGCAAGTGGCGCGGCAAGTGATCGACAAGCTCAAGGGTGGGCAATTCATGTTTTCCTGGTACCCGGACCCGGCATGGCTCAAGCGCTCGCCCTATCTCAATTGCCAGCCGCAGCAGGTGGCGAGCATCCTGGCGACCAGCGGTGGCTAGCAGCCTCTGGTGACGAGGGAGCTTGCTCCTGCCGGGCTCTGTAGGAGCTTGTAGGAGCTGCGTAGGAGCTGCCGAGCGAAGCGAGGCTGCGATCTTTTGATCTTTTGATCTTTTGATCTTTTGATCTTTTGATCTTTTGATCTTTTGATCTTTTGATCTTTTGATCTTTTGATCTTTTGATCTTTTGATCTTTCGCTTGAGATTCAAGTGGCTGGGGAAAGATCGCAGCCTCGCTTCGCTCGGCAGCTCCTACGCAGCTCCTACAGACCCAGCGGGAGCAAGCTCCCTCGCCACAGGGATTGCAGTGCATGGGTTCGTGGTTAAAATGCCGGCCTTTCGAGTTGCTGGCGTTTTTATCTGATGAACCCTCAAGCCCTTCAAACATTGCAGAGCCATTTGCTGACGGCGCTGGAATCGGCGCCCGACGAAACCCGTCGCCTGTTCCATGGCCGTGGGCGCTGCTGGCCGGGGCTGGAACAGATCACCGTCGACTGGCTGCAAGGCGTCGTGTTGGTCTCGCTGTTCAAGGAACCCGATCCAGCGCAACTGGATGACCTGTTCGCCACGCTGCGCGCCCTCGCCGCCTCGCCCGCCTGGCAACACAGCGGGGCCCATACCCTCGCGATGCAACATCGATACCTGCCCGACAGCCTGACCCAATGGTTGGTGGGCGAACCGATCGATGAATGGACCCTGACCGAAGGCGGCCTGCGTTATCGCATCGACCTGGGCAAGAAGCAGAACAACGGTCTCTTTCTCGACATGCGCCATGGCCGCGACTGGGTGCGCGCCAACGCCCAAGGCAAGCGCGTGCTCAACCTGTTCGCCTACACCTGCGGTTTCTCGGTGGCGGCCATCGCCGGCGGTGCCCGCCACGTGGTCAACCTGGATATGTCCCGCGCAGCCCTGAGCCGTGGGCGCGACAATCACCGACTGAACGGCCATGACCTGGGCCAGGTGAGCTTTCTGGGGCACGACTTGTTCAAATCCTGGGGCAAGGTGATCAACAGCGGGCCCTATGACCTGGTCATCATCGACCCGCCCACGTTTCAGAAAGGCAGCTTCCTGCTGACCAAGGATTATCAGCGCGTGCTGCGCCGCCTGCCGGAGCTGCTGACCGCCACCGGTACGGTGCTGGCCTGTAGCAACGACCCGGCGACCGGTCCTGACTTCCTCATCGACGGCGTCATGCGTGAAGCGCCCGGCCTGATATTCGAAGAGCGACTGCCAAATCCTCCGGAGTTTCCAGATACGGACCCCGCCTGTGGCTTGAAGGCCTTGGTGTTCAAGCGTGAGGACCCGGCCATCGGCTGAAAACTGCGTGCCGGGATTACACATTTCCACTATTTGATGGATCTTGCTCGCGACTAGACTGTTTCACGTTGCCTGCAGCGTGCACCGATCCGGTTGCACCTGCGGCAACCTCGAACCCGGACTGTTCAAGGATTGAAGAACCATGACGCAATCACATCCCTCTGACCCGCGCCAGCGCTGGCGCGCACTGGTCGTCTTGTGCCTGGGCGTGCTGATGATCGTGCTCGACGGTACGGTGGTGAACGTCGCCCTGCCCTCGATCAAGGACAACCTGCAATTCAACGACACCAACCTGGCCTGGGTCGTCAATGCCTACTTGCTGACCTTTGGCGGTTTCCTGCTGCTCGGCGGTCGCCTCGGCGACCTCTATGGCCATCGCCGGCTGTTTACCCTGGGATTGGCGGCGTTCACCCTCGCGTCGCTGGCCTGCGGACTGGCGCCATCGCAGTCATGGTTGATCACGGCCCGTGCCGTTCAAGGCCTTGGCGGCGCGGTGGTCACGGCGGTGGCCTTGTCGTTGATCATGGACCTGTTCACCGAGCCCGGTGAACGCGCGCGGGCGATGGGCGTGTACAGTTTCGTCTGCGCTGCGGGCGGCAGTATCGGTGTGCTGCTGGGGGGGTTGCTGACCGACCTGCTGAGTTGGCACTGGATCTTCCTGGTCAACCTGCCTGTCGGCCTGATCGTGCTGGGCCTGTCCCTCAAGTTGTTGCCCGCCGTGCGCGCCGAAGGCAGCGGGCAGCTGGATGTTGCCGGCGCGGTGACCGCCACCCTGTCGTTGATGATCGCCGTGTACGCCGTGGTCAACGGCAATGAACAGGGCTGGACCTCCCTCCACACGCTGGGCCTGCTGGCGGCCTCGGCCTTGTTGATGCTGGGCTTCATCGTGCTCGAACGCCGGGTTGCGCATCCCTTGATCCCGATGGGCCTGTTTCGCCTGCATAACCTGCGCACCGCCAATCTGCTCGCCGTGCTCTGGGCCGCGTCGATGTTCGCCTGGTTTTTCCTGTCGGCGCTCTACCTGCAATGGGTGCTGGGCTATACGCCGATGCAAGTGGGATTGGCGTTCCTGCCAGCCAACGTGATCATGGCGATTTTTTCCCTGGGTCTGTCCGCGCGACTGGTGATGCGCTACGGCACACGAACGCCGCTGGCAGTAGGCCTGCTGCTCGCCGCCATCGGCCTGGCGCTGTTTGCACGGGCGCCGCTGGACGGCCAGTTCGTCGGCGACGTTCTGCCGGGCATGTTGCTGCTGGGGTTGGGCGCGGGGATGGCGTTCAATCCGATGTTGCTGGTGGCGATGAGCGACGTGGAACCCAAGGACTCCGGCCTGGCATCGGGCGTCGTCAATACGTCGTTCATGATGGGCGGCTCGGTGGGCCTGGCGGTTCTGGCAAGCATTGCCGCGTACCGGACCAAGACGGCCGCGTCCGATCTCGCGCCGCTGGTTGCGCTCAACGACGGGTATCAGATGGCGTTTTTGATCGGCGCAGCGTTCGCGCTGACCGCAGCCGTACTGGCGGGCCTGCTGCTGCGAAGCACCACGACGGGACAGCAGGCGAAGGTCGACTCCGGAGCCCACCCTGCCCCCTGACGGCACCGGGCGGCAACGGCAGTCATCAAATGATGCCTGTCGTTGCTTGCGGTGCCGTCGAGTCTCAGGCGGCCATCCGCTCACACGCTTCGGCGCAGGACTGGCAGGCCTTGGCGCAATCCTGACAGTGGCCCGCTTCATGTTTCGCGCATTCTTCGCCACAAGCCCGGCAGATGCTCGCGCAGACGATACAAAGATCCGTCGCCACCCGACTGTTACGCTGCATCAGCGTTGCCGCGAGACGGCACAGGTCGGCGCAGTCACGGTCCAGCTCGATGCAACGGGCCATCATCTGAACGTTTTCTTCTTGCAGGCAAGCGCTGGCGCACGCCTCGCAGGTGATGGCGCAGGCGAGGCATTCGTCGATACAGGTTTGATAACGGCTGTTCATGGCACTCTCCTCTTTTGAAGGTCGATTCAAAAAATGCATACCGCCTGTTCAGGCAGGTATAAGCGTGCGACTCGGCGCATGAACCGGGGGTTTCAAAAGAAAAATTACATTTTCGTCAGCTGGACCGGCGCCTGCCGTTCATCCTGCGTCCGGCAATCAGATCACCAGCGTCAACCACGCCGACACCAGTAGCAACACCGCCATGACGCGGTTGAACCGCCCCATCGCCACGGCGGAACGGCAGAACCTCGCGGCGCCGCGCCCCAGGTAGGCCCAGGCCGTCATGCAAGGAATGGATATCGCAAAAAACGCCAGGGATAGCCAGAGCACGCGTACGGTACGGTCCGCCTCGGCGCCGGCGAATACGCTGACCACCGCCAACGCCATCATCCAGGTTTTCGGGTTCACCAGTTGCAACCCGGCGGCGCCCGCCAGGCCCAGCCGGGCGCCTTCCACCGGTTTGTCGGGGTCAATGGCCTCGGCGGGCGCGCTGAAGATCTGCCAGGCCATCCAGCTCAACCAGGCGATGCCGGCCCAGGACAACGCTGTCTGGATCGTCGCGTGCCGGGCCAGCACGTCCCCCAAGCCGGTGCCGACCACCAATACCAGCAACGCGGCGGCGGCACAGGCGCCGAGGATGATCGGCCAGGTGGTCGTCAGGCCAAAGCGGGAACTGTGGCTCAACACCAGGATATTGGTCGGGCCCGGGGTGATGGAGGCGACAAAGGCAAACAAGGCAAATGGCAGCAACTGGTCCATGGAGCAATTTCTCGGCAGAGGATCGTAGGGCTGATCATCCCGATGCCGGCGTAGTCAGTCTGGAACAATTGAGCAGCGCTTGCGGTAGTCCGCCGGGCTCATGCGATAGGCGCGCTGGAACCAGCGGCCCAAGTGACTCTGGTCGGCAAAGCCAAGCATGGCTGCCACCGCCACGGCGCTTTCGCCACGGGCCAGCAACCGCCGCGCCCGGGCCAGGCGCAGCTGGATCAGGTAGGCATGGGGCGCCAGGCCGAAAGCGGCCTTGAACGCGCGGCTCAGGCGAAAACGATCGACACCGGTGGCCCGCGCCAGGTCGTCGAGGCCAATGTCTTCGCTCAGGTGGCTGTGCAGATAATCGCGGGCCTGCTGCGCAACCAACGGCAGGCGCGGGTCGGGATTGATCCGTGCGCGCCAGTGCAAGTGTTGGGTGAGGTTCGCCAGCAGCGTGTCGAGGGCGGTCTGGCGGACGATCAGAATGTCTTGCTCGTGCAGGCTCTGGAAAGCCGTGGCGGTGGCGCTCGCCAGACGCGCGTCATCATTGAGGGTGGCGGCAAAGCCGAGCTGGGCATTGTCCGGCGCTTCATCGAACAAGGAGCGCAGCTCACGCTCGAGCCAGTGCGGTTCGAGGTACAACGTGCGGTAGGTGAAACCGTGTTCGTGAGGTGCGTTTCCGTCGTGCAGTTCGCCGGGTTCGAGCAGGAACACTTTGCCCGGTGTGCTGTTGTGTTGCTGCCTTCGGCAATGGAACTGTTGCACGCCCTGCTCCGTCACGCCCACCAGGTAGGCATCATGCCAATGCGGATCGTAGGCATGCCCCTCGAAATGCGCGCGCACGGTCTCGATGCCGGACGTGGCGTCCTGCTTGAGATCGATCCAGTTGCGCGCGGTCATGGGCTGTCTCGTTTATGTATCGGCTGGGTGAGATTAAACGACGTGGAGGGGCTGGTCTGGAAGATTTGTGCAGTTTCACTCCGGTGTTGCGTTTCTCCTGTGAGAGCGAGCCCGCTCGCGAAGACGGTGTATCAGTCGATGAAAATGCCGGATGCATTGGCCTCTTCGCGAGCAGGCTCGCTCCCACAATAGCTAGCGGGCTAACGGAGATCCAAGGGCTCGCCATCACGCATCCGGCGTAATCACCGGCAACACGGTCTCCACGGCCAACCGCGCCAGTTCCGCATCCTCTTCGGCCTTCACCCCGGAAACCCCGATGGCACCAATGCACTCGCCATCGTGGCGGATGGTCACGCCACCTTCGAGCATGCCTTGCAAGTGAGGGGCGCTCAGGAAGGCCAGGCGACCGCCGTTGATCATGTCTTCGAAGGCCTTGCTGTCACGCCGGCCCATCGCGGCGGTGCGGGCCTTTTCGGTGGCGATGTAGGCCGATAAGGGCGAGGCCCCGTCCAGGCGCAGCAGCCCCAGGGGGTGCCCGCCATCGTCTACCACACAGACCGATACGGCCCACTGGCGCTGGTGAGCCAGCTCCTTCGCCGCCACCAGCAACTGAGCAACGTCCTGCTCGGTGAGTACCGCTTTGGTTTTCATGAATGACTCCGCGGCTGCGCAAAAAAATGAGTGTCGAGTATGTCGTTCGATAAGGCATGTGCCAATTAATTCGATGCGTTGTCATTCGCTCGACACCTCGCCCGCCTCAATGGATCCAGTAAACGACGCCAGCCATCTAATTTCCCCATAAAACATTGACAAACAAATTAGTTAAGAGAGTTAATGGATCCACAGATAAAAACAAAACCCGCCTGGAGATCCGCTCATGTACCCCAAGAACACCTGGTACGTCGCGTGCACGCCTGATGAAGTTGCCGAGAAGCCGCTGGGGCGGCAGATCTGTGGCGAAAAAATGGTTTTCTACCGAGGGCACGAAGGCAAGGTCGCGGCGGTCGAGGACTTCTGCCCCCACCGTGGCGCCCCGCTCTCGCTGGGCTATGTTGAAAACGGCAACCTGGTGTGTGGCTATCATGGCCTGGTCATGGGGGGTGACGGCAGGACCGTCGAGATGCCCGGCCAGCGGGTACGCGGTTTTCCCTGCAACAAGACCTTTGCGGTGCAGGAGCGCCATGGGTTTATCTGGATCTGGCCGGGTGAGCAGGCACTGGCCGACCCGGCGCTGATCCCGCATCTGGAATGGGCGGAAAGTGACGAATGGGCGTACGGCGGCGGCCTGTTCCACATTCACTGCGACTATCGCCTGATGATCGACAACCTGATGGACCTGACCCACGAAACCTACGTGCACGCGTCCAGCATCGGGCAGAAGGAAATCGATGAGGCGCCGCCAGTGACCACCGTCGAAGGCGACGAAGTGGTCACCGCCCGGCACATGGAAAACATCATGGCCCCGCCGTTCTGGCGCATGGCGCTGCGCGGCAACAACCTCGCCGATGATGTGCCGGTGGACCGCTGGCAGATCTGCCGCTTCACCCCGCCCAGCCACGTGCTGATCGAAGTCGGCGTGGCCCATGCCGGCAAGGGCGGCTATCACGCGGCGCCGCAGTTCAAGGCGTCGAGTATCGTGGTCGACTTCATCACCCCGGAAACCGAGACGTCCATCTGGTACTTCTGGGGCATGGCGCGGCATTTCCAGCCCCAGGACGAAGCGCTGACCGCCAGCATTCGTGAAGGCCAGGGCAAGATTTTCAGCGAAGACCTGGAGATGCTCGAACGCCAGCAGCGCAACCTGCTGGACCATCCGCAACGCAACCTGCTCAAGCTCAATATCGACGCCGGTGGCGTGCAGTCGCGCCGGGTGCTGGAGCGCTGGATCGCCCGGGAGCGGGAGCAAGACGCGGCCTTGATCGCCAGCACGCGCCAGCCGCAACACGCGGAGCAACAGCCATGATCGAAGTCCAAGTCGCGGCGCGGCACGACGAAGCCCTGGACATCTGCAGCTACGAGCTGACACCTGTCGACGGCCAGCCACTCCCGGCCTTTACCGCCGGCGCCCATATCGATGTGCATTTGCCCGACGGGCTGATCCGCCAATATTCGCTGTGTAATCATCCTGAAGAACGGCATCGCTATCTCATCGGCGTGCTCAAGGATCCCGCGTCCCGGGGCGGCTCGCGCAGCCTGCATGAGCAGATCCGGCCAGGCATGCGCCTGCGCATCAGTGAACCGCGCAACCTGTTCACCCTCGCCGCCGAGGCGCGGCGCAGCCTGCTGTTTGCCGGAGGGATCGGCATCACGCCGATCCTGTGCATGGCCGAGCACCTGGCCCAGAGCGGCGCCGCGTTCGCCCTGCATTACTGCGCCCGCTCCAGGGACCGCGCCGCTTTCGTCGAACGCTTGCAGCGATCGCCTTATGCCGACCGGGTTTTCCTGCACTTCGATGAAGACCCCGCCACGGCGCTGGATGCCGCTCGGTTATTGGCTTCGCCCAGTGATGACCTGCACCTCTACGTGTGTGGCCCCGGCGGTTTCATGCAGCACATTCTCGACACCGCCAAGGCCCAAGGCTGGCAGGAACCCAACCTGCACCGGGAATACTTCGCCGCTGCCCCGACCGACACCCGCGCCGATGGCCGCTTTTCGGTGAAACTTGCACGCAGCGGCGAGGTTTTCGAGATACCGCCGGACAGGAGCGTGGTCCAGGTGTTGGAAAGTCATGGCGTCGAAATCCCGATCTCGTGCGAGCAAGGCGTCTGCGGCACCTGCCTGACCCGAGTGCTGGAAGGCGTGCCGGAGCATCGGGACATGTTCCTCACTGAAGCCGAGCAAGCCTGCAACGACCAGTTCACGCCGTGCTGTTCAAGGTCCCGGACGCCGTTGTTGGTGTTGGATCTCTGAGTCCGCAGCCCTCTACAAAACCCTGTGGGAGCGAGCTTGCTCGCGATAGCGGTGTGTCAGCAACGTCTTTATTGCTGAACCTCCGGCCATCGCGAGCAAGCTCGCTCCCACAGATGTTTGCGCCTCTAGTCAGGCCGCAGGATCACCTTCATCCGCTCATCCGCCAGCGTCGAGCCAAACACCTCGGCGTAACGCAGGGTGGCGTTGGCATGCTCGCGCATGATCGCCTCGGCACGGGCGCCCTGGCGATTGACCAGTGCATCGAACACCGAGTGATGCTGCATGTGGGCATAGTTGAAGCGCCGGTACTCGCCGGCCATGTTCTGGCGATCGACCGCCAGGGCGGTGACGGAGGCGAATGGCAGGTGATCGTTGCGCGCCAGGGCGTCGGCGATGGCCGGGTTATGGCTGCCTTCGACGATCACTCGGTGAAAGCGCATGTTGAGGTCGTGGTAGACCTCCAGGTCTTCTTCGGTCACATAGCCCTTGGCGAACAGTTCGTCGCCTTGCACCAGGCACTGTTCGAGCGCGCGCCGAGCCTCGTCGGATAAACCGCGTTCGGCCGTCTGCCGCGCAGCAAGGCCTTCGAGCACCCCACGGACTTCCACCGCACCGGCAATTTCATCGGCGCTGACGGAGCGCACCTGAAAACCACGCCCGCCAAAACGCACCAGCAGCCCTTCCTGCTCCAAGGTGCGAAACGCCATGCGCACCGGCATGCGCGAGACGCCGAACAATTGCGCCGTGGGGATTTCCATCAAGCGCTCGCCCGCAGCCAGTTCGCCAGAAGCGATCATCCGACGCAATGCGACCAGCACCGTTTGGCCGGGCTTACTCATTCAGGTGATATCCAGAGAAGAGAGAGCCGCCATAGTAATTGCAATCAAATGTGGGAGCGAGCCTGCTCGCGAAGGCGGAGCGTCAGTCGACAATGACGTCGGCCATGACGACGCCTTCGCGAGCAGGCTCGCTCCCACAGGGAAGTGTCAGCCGGTAGTTCCGGCGCGCAAGACCGTTGGGTCTTCTCCCCGATACAGCGCCTCGACCTTGGCCGCGCGCCATTGCAACACGGCGCGCTGGTTGATCGAGCCTTTGTCGGTGATTTCACCACGGTCGATGGAAGCCGGTTCGTCCAGCAGTGCGATCCATTCCACACGACTGGCGTTGCCATTGGCATCACGGTTCAGGCGCCGCAACCAATCGGCAAACCATTGGCGCACCGGCGGGCTCGCCAGGACCTCGGCGTCGCTGGCGTCCGGGGCCAGGCCCGAGAGACGACGGCAATCATGCAGGCGCGGAAACACCAGCGCACCGAGGTGCGGGCGATCCGGCGCCGTCACCACCAGGTCCTGGACGTAAGGCGTTCCCTCAAGCACCGCGCGGTTGCGCAACGGCCCGACACTGACGAATACCCCGGAAGAGAGCTTGAAATCCTCGGCAATGCGCCCGTCGAACATCAGCCCCAGTTGCGGGTTCGCGGGATCGGCGAGCTTGATGGCATCGCCCGAGCAGTAGAAGCCCGCGGCGTCGAACACCTCGGCAGTCTGCTGCGGCGAGCGCCAATAGCCGGGCATGATGTGGGGGCCGCGAAAGCGTCCTTCGAACTTGCCATCCACCGGCACCAGCCGCACTTCGCAACCGGGCGCCGGCAGACCGATGTAGCCGGCCATGGACAGCGGTCCGGTGGTGAAGGTGCAGGACGGCGATGCTTCAGTCATGCCCAACCCAGCCATCATGCGGATCCGTTCGCCGCAGTGTTGCTCGGCGACTTTGTCGAGTCGATCCCAGGTGCTTTGGGAAAGGCCCGCTGCGGCGAAGAAGAACAGGCTGATGCGCTTGAAGAAGCGTTCGCGCAACTCGGCGTCCTGTTCCAGGGCGCTCACCAGTTCTTCCCAGCCCTTGGGCACGGTCAGGTAGGCCGTCGGGGAAATTTCCTTGAGGTTGCGCAAGGTTTCAGCGAACCCCTGGACGGTGGGCTTGCCATCGTCCAGATAAAACGTGCCGCCGTTGTACAGCACGATGCCGACGTTGTGGCTGCCGCCAAAGGTATGGTTCCACGGCAACCAGTCCACCAGCACCGGCGGCGCTTCGCCGAACACCGGGAAGGTCTGCAGCAACATCTGTTGATTGGCGCAGAGCATGCGCTGGGTGGTGATCACCGCTTTGGGCAGTTTGGTGGAACCTGAGGTGAACAGAAACTTGGCGACGCTGTCCGGCCCCGTGGCGGCAAAGGCACGCTCAGCCTCGACCCCTCCGGGTTGCGCGAGCAGGCTGGCGAAGCTTGTCCCGGTCCGGCCGGATAGGCCTCCACGCACCGTGACCAGGGGAACATCCGCCGGTAACACGGCGTTGATTGCCCGCTCGAACGGCGCGGCATCGCTGACGAACACCAGCCCCGGCTGCAACAGCTCGCAGACATGCCGCAGCTTGGCGAAGTCCTGGGACAGCAGCGAATAAGCCGGCGACACCGGGCAATAGGGAATCCCTGCGTACATCGCGCCCAAGGCCATCTGCAAATGCTCGATGTCATTGCCCGACAGCAGCGCCAAGGGTTTTTCCGCCGATAAACCATAGGCCAACAAGCCTTGCGCGATGGCCCGCACGCTGTCGAGCATCTCGGCATAACTGACGTGACGCCAGTCGCCCTTGTTTTCCCGCGCAGCGATAAAGGTCTGGTTCGGCCGTACCTCGGCCCAATGCACCAGGCGATCGAGCAGGCGCGATGGCAGCGGCGCCAAGGGTTCGAGGGAACGCATGTGCAGGACGCCCTGCTCTTCCTTCACTTCTACGGCGGGGTGACCAATCGACACCTGGCGATAGCGCACAGGCTCGGGCCGGGAGGATGATCTGGACTCGGAACTCACGGTGCATCTCCTCCATCAAGGCACGCTCGGGTCGCGCACGGCGAGCGGAACGTGGCAGCACGTGGCTGCGGCCTTGTCATTGTTATGTCTGGCCTGCATCGGGCGATGGCTTTCGCGGCACACCGCCGGCAATGCGACGGATTTTCAGATCGGGTAATGCCGCGGACCGTTCTGCATCGTCACCCAGCGCAACTGGGTGAAATGCTCGATGGACGCCTTGCCGCCAAAACTGCCGTAACCGCTGGACTTGACGCCGCCAAAGGGCATTTGCGCTTCGTCGTGTACGGTCGGGCCGTTGATGTGGCAGATACCGGACTCGATTCGTTGGGCCAGGGCCAGCGCACGGCTGGTGTCGCGACTGAAGATCGCCGCCGACAAACCGAACTCCGAATCATTGGCCAGGCGCAGCAGCTCTTCATCACCCTCGCCGCGCAGCAGCACCGCCACCGGCCCGAAGGATTCTTCGCGATACAGGCGCATGTCCGGCGTGACACCGTCGAGCAAGGTCGGCTGCAAGATGCTGCCGTCCAACTGGCCGCCCGCGACCAACTTCGCGCCTTTGGCCAGGGCATCGTCGATCAGGTCCTTGATGCGCTGGCCGGCACTGGCGTCCACCAGCGAACCCAGCACCGAATCACTGGCCCCCGGATCCCCCGCGCGCAAGGTGGCGATCTTCGTCACGAGGCGTTCGATAAAGGCGTCGGCAATGCTCGCATCGACGATCAAGCGCTCGGTGGACATGCAGATCTGGCCCTGGTTGAAATACGCCCCGAAAGCCGCGGCTTGCACCGCCGCATCCAGATCGGCGTCGTCCAGCACCAGCAGCGGCGCCTTGCCGCCCAGCTCCAGCAATGCCGGCTTGAGGTGACGCGCCGACAATTCGCCGACGATGCGACCGACGTGGGTCGAGCCGGTGAAATTGACCCGCCGCACCGCCGGGTTGGCGATGAGGCGTTCGACGATCGCCGGTGCATCCGCCGGCGCGTTGCAGATGACATTGACGACGCCGTCACCGAGGCCGGCGTCCTGCAATACCTGACCGATCAAACGGTGCACCGCCGGGCTGATTTCCGATGCCTTGAGCACCACCGTGTTGCCGCACGCCAACGGCATCGCGATGGCGCGGGTGGCGAGAATCACCGGGGCGTTCCACGGCGCGATGCCCAAGACCACGCCGCACGGCTGACGCAAGGCCATGGCGAAACTGCCGGGCACGTCCGAGGGGATGACTTCGCCATTGATTTGAGTGGTCATGGAGGCCGCTTCGCGCAGCATGTTCGCGGCGAGGTGCACGTTGAAGCCGTACCAGTTGGCCATGGCGCCGGTCTCGCCGGCGGCAGCGATGAATTCGCCGCTGCGGGCCTGCAACTGCTCGGCCGCGCGCATCAAGCGGGTACGACGTTCGTTGGGGGCCAGCGCGGCCCACGCAGGGAAAGCGGCTTGCGCGGCAGCCACGGCGGCGTCGGCGTCTTCCAATGTGGCGGCAGCCACGCGAGACACCGCTTCACCGGTCACCGGGTTGCAGCGCTCGAAGGTCCGGCCATCACGGGCCGGGCACGACTGGCCGCCGATCAACAGGGGCACGTCCAGCATGTAGATGACTCCTTCTTATGATTGTTATGGAGGGCAGCTTCAAGCTGCAAGCTGCAAGCTGCAAGCTGCAAGCTGCAAGCTGCAAGCTGCAAGCTGCAAGCTGCAAGCACAACTCGAACCGATTCTACTTGCAGCTTGAAGCTCCAAGCTCGCAGCTGCCGTTATCGCTTATAGGTTTGCAGGCCCGGCTTGATGCTCTTGTCGTCGAGGAACTGCTTCATCCCCTGCTCGCGTCCACCTTCGGTGTCGAGCAGGCGCGACTGATCCAGCTTGGCGTAGAGGTAATCCTCGTTCTGCTCCCACGTCAGTTCGCGGCAACGCTTGAAGCCATGCTTGGCCGCGCGCAGGACCACCGGGTTTTTCTCCAGCAGGTTGCGCGCCAGCTCGACGGTGACTTCCCGCAGTTGCGCCAAGGGCACGCTTTCGTTGACCAGGCCCATCTCGGCGGCTTTCTGCCCACCGAAGGTCTTGCCGGTCATGATGTAGTACAGCGATTGGCGATGGCCCACGGTGTCGGCCATGGCTTTGCTGACCAGGTTGCCGGGCGGGATGCCCCAGTTGATCTCCGAGAGGCCGAAGGTGGCTTCGTCGGCGCAGATCGCCAGGTCGCACGCCACCAGCGGGCTGAAACCGCCACCGAAACACCAGCCATTGACCATGGCGATGGTCGGCTTGGCGTACATGCGCAGCAGTTTCCACTGCCATTGCGAGGCTTCGCGGCGGATTTTTTCCTGGAGGATTTCCGGCCCGGCATCCACTTCGCGGAAGTACTCCTTGAGGTCCATGCCGGCGGTCCAGGCTTCACCGGCGCCGGTGAGCACCAACACGCCGGCGGCGGGATCCTGCTCCAGGGTTTCCAGCACATCGACCATCTCGCGGTTGAGGGTCGGGCTCATGGCGTTGCGTTTTTCCGGACGATTGAGGATGACCCAGGCGATGCCGTCGTCGATCTCGACCTTGACCGTTGTCCAGCGACCTTCGTAGTTGCTCATGGCGCGTGCTCTCTTGTTCTGGGCTGAAGATGATCAAAAACTAAACCTGAATATTAGTTATGTCAATTAACTATTAACCGATTTATCTAGAATTTTCAGCGCGTCCAGAAACGGCGCCAGACAACAAATATGCGAACGACCATAGCCATCGTCCGACAACCTCGGCAAACTGGATAGCCTTGTTAACCACTGACTTTGAGGATGCACCTTTCGATGGCCAAGTCTTCCAAGCTTGCCGAACCGGCCGCCGAGGCACAGCCCGACATTGGCGACACGCAACCGCCGATGGATTCCGCGCTGGACGAGCTGATCGGCTACGCCTTGCGTCGCGCCCAGTTGAAGCTGTTCCAGAACCTGATCGGCCGTCTCGCCCTTCACGACCTGCGGCCCGCCCAGTTTTCGGCCCTGGCGATCATCGACCAGAACCCGGGGCTGATGCAGGCCGACCTGGCCAAGGCACTCGCCATCGAGCCACCGCAAGTGGTGCCGTTGCTGAACAAACTGGAAAGCCGGGCCTTGGCCGTGCGGGTGCGCTGCAAGCCAGACAAGCGTTCCTACGGGATTTTCCTGAGCAAGACCGGCGAGACACTGCTCAAGGAACTCAAGCAGATCGCCACGGAGAGTGATCTCGATTCCACCGCTGCGCTTTCAGGTGCCGAGCGCGAGGAACTGCTGCGGTTGTTGAAGAAGGTTTACCAATAATCCTGTGGCGAGGGCCCCCTCTGGGTTGCCTGTAGGAGCTGCGTAGAAGATGCGTAGGAGCTGCGTAGGAGCTGCGTAGGAGCTGCCGAGTGCAACGAGGCTGCGATCTTTCCTCTGCTCATTGAGTCGTGAGCGAAAGATCAAGATCAAGATCAAGATCAAGATCAAGATCAAGATCAAGATCAAGATCAAAAGATCGCAGGCTTCGCCAGCTCCTACAGAGCCCAGCGGGAGCAAGCTCCCTCGCCACAAAAGCGTTGCATAGCCCTTCAGTACTTCACCAAATCGGCACGCTATACGTCACCAGAAACCGCGTCTGGTTTTCATCGCGAAACGCCGCCGTGCCCGGGAAATCATTGCGATAGATCGACTTGCGCGCCAGCAGCCCGACGTTTTTCAGCGGACCGCTCTGGATCACGTAGCCAAGCTCCACCTGGAACTCTCGCTCCTTGCGATCCTCGGCGTTGAGGGCCGCCAACTCAATGTGATCGCCACGCACGTAGCGCAACCGGGTTCGCAGGCCTGGCACGCCCACGGCGGCGAAGTCGTAGTCGTGGATCGCTTGCCAGGTGCGTTCCTTGGCATTGAGGAAGTCCGAGCTCATGGTCATCTCGCTCAAGCCCATCAGCTCGGTGCCAGACACATACGGCGTCGCGGTATCGCCGCTGGCGTGCATGTAGCCCAGGCTGACGCGATGGCCGCCCAGGCGATAACCCACCAGCGCCGATACGTTGCGGTTATCCACCTTGCCGGCCTTGGCGGCGCCATCGTCGTCGCTGAAAAAGCTGCGCAGGTCGGTGGTCAGCACGCCGTCGCCCAGCGGCAGGTTGTGCAGCAATGCAAAGGTGTTCTGTTGGTACAGGTCAGCCACTTCGGCGTGGTAGACGCGCAGGCTGAGGTCCTTGCCGACCTGGTAATCGCCTCCCACATACGCCATATGGGACGTGGTCGCCGCGCCGTTGAAACGGCGATTGGGCGAGGCAATGGTCATGGGCTGGTAATCGGTGGAGTCGCGCCGGGCGATGCGGTCGATATAGCCGGTGTTCACTGTCAAGCCATCGAAGTCCTTGGAACTGAGCGTCGTCCCGCGAAACGTCTGCGGCAACAACCGCGAAGGGCTGGCGAAAGCGAACGGCAGGAAGATCGACACGTCGCCGGTCTTCACGGTCGTTTGGGCGAAGCGCAGTTTTCCGGTCAGGCCCAGGCGCGAATACTCGTCCGCGGCGCGCTTGTCGCTGCTGGACACCGGCAACAGTTCGGTACCGCTGCGATCCGGCGATGAGTCGAGCTTGATGCCGAGCAATCCACGCGCATCGAGGCCAAACCCGACCGTGCCCGGGGTGAACCCCGACTCCATGTTCATGAAGATGCCCTGGGCCCATTCCCGGGCCGCCGTCTTCGCGCCGTCGTCCTTGTAGTCGCGGTCCAGGTAGTAATTGCGCAAGGTCAGCGTGCCATGGCTGTCGTCGACGAAGCCGTCGGCCCACGACGCGGCGGAACACAGGCTCAGACCGACCAGGGCGAACAGGTGAATGATCGGTGATACGGCGGGCACGTGGGCGTACCGGATAACGTTCGGCATGTTCGATGTCCATTTTTTGTTGTTGTTTTTCTATCGAGGCGAGCGCCGGATGGCGGCCCCGCGGACAAAGAATGGAAATGATCGAGGCGCCTCGTCAATTGAGAATGTCCGATAATCGAACGTTAATATCTTTAACCAGTTTTCCAAAGAACAGGCTCTTTCCAAGCAAACCTTTGATTTGTCGAGTGATCTGCGTCTATTTCGCGGCCAGCACAGGACGATTCATTTTTTAGTTAGCTTTGTTATCTTAATCGCACCTGCTGGTTGCTTTGCGCCACAGTCCTGACAAGAACAATAAGAGGATTCGCCATGAACCATTCGCCGCGCCGGGCGACGTTGACCATCGCCTTGTGTTTCATCGTCGCGTTGATCGAGGGGTTCGACCTCCAGTCAGCCGGCACCGCTGCCGCGGGCTTGCGGCAGACGTTCAGCCTCGACCCGAAAATGATGGGATGGGTGTTCAGCGCGGGCATCATCGGGTTGCTGCCGGGTGCATTCTTCGGCGGCTGGATCGCCGATCGCATCGGTCGCAAGAAAATCCTGATCGCCGCAGTCCTGCTGTTCGGCGTGTTTTCCCTCAGCACTGCTTATGTCGAACAATTTTCCAGCTTGCTCGTGGTGCGCTTCATGACCGGACTCGGGCTGGGCGCCGCCCTGCCCAACCTCATCGCCTTATGCGCCGAAGCGGTAGGCGAACAGCGGCGCGGCACGGCCATCAGCGTGATGTACGCCGGTGTTCCCCTGGGCGGCGCGCTGGCCGCGGTGGTTGCGATGACGTTTGGCGAGCACTGGCAGATGACGTTCTTCATCGGCGGCCTGGCGCCCTTGCTCGTGGTGCCGCTGATGCTGTTGTGGCTGCCGGAGTCGAGCGCCTTCAAGCAGGTCCGGCATGTCAGCGGCGAAGCCCGCAGCTCCATCGGCCAAGCGTTGTTTGGCGAAGGTCGAGGCATGACCACGCTGGGTCTCTGGTTGAGCTATTTCTTCACCCTGACAGTGATGTACATGTTGCTCAACTGGCTGCCTTCGCTGCTCCTGGAACAAGGCTTCAGCAAACCGCAGGCCGGCCTGGTGCAGATGTTGTTCAACATCGGCGGAACCCTCGGCTCACTGCTCGGCGGCCTGCTGCTGGACCGTTGCAACGCGTTCAAGGTCGTGCTCTTCGTTTACGCCGGGCTGTTGAGCGCCCTGGCCGGGGTCGGGGTATCGGTCGGCATCGTGCCGATGGGCATTGCCGGGTTCGCCGCCGGGTTGTTCGTCATGGCCGCGCAGTTGGTCCTCTACGCCTTGGCACCGCCCTCCTACCCCACGGCCGTCCGTGCGACAGGTGTCGGAGCTGCGGTGGCCATCGGACGCCTGGGCTCGGTGGCCGGGCCGCTGGCCGCTGGCCAGATCCTCGCGGCCGGGGCCGGTACCAGCACCGTATTGCTGGCGACCTCCCCGGGACTGGTCATTGCGACGCTGGCCATCCTCAGCGTGATTCGCAACGCGGGCGGACCACGGGTCAGTACGGTGAACTCGGCGGCGGAGCACTCCTGAAAACAGGAACAGCGGGATACACCGTACTACCGCCTTCGCGAGCAAGCTCGCTCCCACATTGGATTTGCGGCGGTCACAAGATGCGCATACGCCGCAAAATCCTGTGGGAGCGAGCTTGCTCGCGAAGAGGCCGGCACTTCCAGCATCGCCATCGACTGTGACACCGCTTTCGCGAGCAAGCTCACTCCCACATTGGATTTGTGGCGGTCAAAAGATGCGCATACGCCGCAAACTTACAGGGGCAATGCGCCCCGCTCAAAGCGCCGAAGCAATAGCCTCCCCGACATCCTGGGTCGAACCCCGGCCCCCGAGGTCGGGCGTAATCGGCCCCTCGGCAATCACCTGTTCAATGGCCCTGAGAATCCCATCATGTGCCGCACGATAGCGTTCATCGCCATTGCCCAGGAAATCCAGCATCAGGGCCCCGGACCAGATCATCGCGATCGGGTTGGCAATGTTCCGTCCATAGATGTCCGGCGCCGAACCATGCACCGGTTCGAACAGCGAGGGAAAGCGTCGCTCCGGGTCGAGGTTGGCCGAAGGCGCGATACCGATCGTGCCAGCACAGGCCGGCCCGAGGTCGGACAGGATGTCGCCAAACAGGTTCGACGCCACGACCACGTCGAAACGATCCGGTTGGAGCACAAACCGTGCACAGAGGATATCGATGTGTTGCTTGTCCCAGGTGACGTCCGGGTACTGCTGCGCCATGAGCGCCGTGCGTTCGTCCCAGTACGGCATGCTGATGGAAATGCCGTTGGACTTGGTCGCCGCCGTCAGGCGTTTGCGTGGTCGGGCCTGGGCAAGATCGAAGGCGAACTTGAGGATCCGGTCCACGCCGCGTCTCGTGAACACCGACTCCTGCAGGACGAATTCATGCTCGGTGCCCTCGAACATCTTGCCGCCGACCGAGGAGTATTCGCCCTCGGTGTTTTCACGAATCACCACGAAGTCGATGTCCCCGGGTTCGCGTCCGGCCAACGGGCACGGCACGCCGGGAAACAGCCGCACGGGACGGATATTGACGTATTGGTCGAAGTCCCGGCGAAACTTCAGCAGCGAGCCCCACAGCGAAATGTGGTCCGGGACCTTGTCCGGCCAACCCACGGCACCGAAGTAGATCGCGTCGAAGTCCTTGAGTTGTTCAAACCAGTCGGACGGCATCATCTGCCCATGTTCCAGGTAGTAGTCGCAGTGGGCCCAGTCGAGCACTTCGATGTTCAAATCCAGTTGCCACTTTTTCGCCGCCTGCTCCAGCACCCGCAGGCCTTGCGGCAAGACTTCCTTGCCGATGCCATCGCCGGCAATCGCGGCGATCCTGAATGACTTGCTCATCAACCCAATCTCCTCTGTCCAAACGGTGAAGGGATCACAGCCCACCGATGTGGAAGGCTTTTACTTCAAGGTATTCGTCCAGGCCGTACTTGCTGCCCTCGCGGCCCACGCCGGACTGCTTGATGCCGCCGAAGGGGGCAACGTCCATGGAGATTAGCCCGGTATTGAGGCCGATCATGCCGAACTCCAGCGCCTCGCCGAACCGCCATGAACGGCGCAAATCCTGAGTGAAGAAATAGGCACCCAAGCCATAAGGCGTTGCGTTGGCCAGGGCCAGCGCCTCTTCTTCCGTGCTGAAACGCATCAATGGCGCGACCGGACCGAAGGTTTCTTCATTGGCAAGCAACATCCCCGCGTGCGCCTCACCGAGCACCGTTGGCCGGACGAACTGGCTTTCGCCGTCGGGGATGCCTCCGCAGAGCAGGCGCGCGCCCTGGCTCAACGCCTCATCGATATGCCGGGCGACCTTGCTGACCGCCGCCGCATTGATCAGCGGGCCCATGTTCACCTCGGCGTCAAGGCCATCGCCGACCTTCAGCTTGCCGACCTCCTCCACCAGGCGCCGGGCGAAGCGATCGTAGATGCCGTCCTGCACGAGAATCCGGTTGGCACAGACGCACGTCTGCCCCGCGTTGCGGAATTTGCTCAGCATGACGCCGGCCACGGCCTGCTCCAGGTCAGCGTCGTCAAACACGATGAACGGCGCGTTTCCCCCCAGTTCCAGGCTCAGACGCTTGATGTGTTCAGCACTTTGGCGCATCAGCAGCCGACCGACCGCAGTGGAGCCGGTGAACGAGATCTTGCGCACCGTCGGGTTGCCGGTCAGTTCTTCGCCAATGCCGGCGGGCAGGCCGGTCACCACGTTGAAGACCCCGGCCGGAATGCCGACCCGCTCAGCCAAGACCGCCAGCGCCAAGGCCGACAGTGGTGTCAGGTCCGAAGGCTTGACCACGATTGTGCAGCCGGCGGCCAGGGCCGGCGCGCACTTGCGGGTGATCATCGCGTTGGGGAAATTCCAGGGGGTGATTGCGGCACAGACACCCACCGGCTGCTTGAGCGTCAATAAGCGACGATCACCGCTGGGGGCCTGCATGGTTTCGCCGTAGACCCGCCGTGCTTCTTCGGCGAACCATTTGACGAAGCTGGCGCCGTAGCGGATTTCGCCCATGGCCTCGGTCAGCGGCTTGCCCTGTTCACAGGTCAGGATCAGCGCCAGATCGTCGAGGTTATCCAGCATCGCCTGGTACCAGCGGTCGAGCAACGCCGCCCGCTCCACCGCCGGGCGCGCCCGCCAGGCCGGCCAGGCACGCTCGGCGGCCTCGATGGCGCGCCGGGTTTCGCTGGCGTGTATCGCCGGTACCCGAGCGAGTACCTCGCCGGTGGCCGGGTTGATGACGTCCAAGGTAGCGGCGCTGTCGGCGCCGACCCACTGGCCGTCGATGTAAGCGAGTTCCACCAGCAGGCTGGGGTCTTTCAGGCGATTCTTGAGCATGGCGTGGAGTCCTGTTCTGAGACAGTCTCCAGTCTATGGAGTCGTCCTGGACGAGGATGCTGAAAACGCCGCTCCTACAGCCGTGAATGCTGAATTTCAGCCTTCGACGGCACGCTTTACCGCGACACTACTGAAGACGCATCGAACCCAACAACCCGTGTAGAAAACGTTCGCCCGCTTCCATCTGGCTGACCTCGATGAACTCGTCAGGCTTGTGCGCCTGTTCTATCGAACCGGGGCCACAGACCACCACCGGTACGTCCAGGCGTTGCTTGAACAACCCGCCCTCGGTGCCGAACGAGACTTTGGCGGTGCCGGTGTCCGGGGCGGCGAAGTTTTTCAGGAAACGTACCGCTTCGACACTCGGGTGGGTGTCGAGGCCTGGATAGACATTCAAGGTCTCGATGTCGATGTCGGCCACGCTGGAAAGCTTCTTGGCTTCGCTCACGATCAGTTCGGCTCGCTCGCGCATCTGTTCCAGGAACCCGTCCAGGTCGTCCGCTGGCAGGTTACGCACTTCGAAATCCAGGGTGCACAGGTTTGGCACGATGTTCAGCGCCTTGCCGCCGACTATCTGCCCGACATGCACGGTGCTGTAGGGCACGTCGTAGTCGGTGTCCCGGGCGCCCTGCTCTTGCAATTGCTGCTGGCTCAGGCGCAGCGCGGCGATGAAATCGCAGGCCACGTGGATCGCATTGACCGAGCGCGGTGCGAGGGAGGAATGCGCTTCCAGGCCGCGACAGTAGGTGCGGTAGGAGCCCTTGCCCTTGTGCCCGAGCACGAACTGCATCTGGGTCGGCTCGCCGATGACGCAGAGGAACGGCCGGACCGGTGCCAAGTGCAGCACATCGAGCAAGCGCCGCACCCCGACGCAACCGATCTCTTCGTCATGGGACAACGCCAGTTGCAATGGCCGGCTCAGGGGCTCTTCCGTGGCGGCGAGCATGGCGTCGATGGCCAGCGCAATGAAACCCTTCATGTCGCAACTGCCACGGCCATAAATTCGCCCGTCCCGCACCGTCGCCTCAAACGCCGGGACAGTCCAGGCCTGCCCCGCCGCCGGCACCACGTCGGTATGACCGGACAGCAGGATGCCCGGCACATCCCGTGGCCCGGCGCTGGCAAACAGATTGGCTTTCCTGCCCGTTTCATCCTTGACGATGAGCGACTCGATGCCCTGGGTCAGCAGCAGGTCGCGTACATACTCGATCAAGGCCATGTTCGACTCCGAGGAGACGGTATCGAAGGCCATCAGCCGTTTGAGAATGTCCAATACCCTGGGTTTCATGCGTACGCCGCCACGGTCAGAGGGTTCGATTGTTGGGTTTTTATCAGTTCGGCGCTGTCATGGTGGCAGAGAATTTCACTGCCTCCGGCAATGGTCCGCCGCTCTGGCGCGACACAATTGCACAGGCCATCCACCCTCACCGGACAGCGGCTGAGGAAGGTACACAAACCGGCCACATTGGCTCGAGGACCTAAGGCCGGCAATGTCTGGCAGGTCGTTGCGCCGCAGCTTTCCAGCCAGCCCTGGCGCAGTTCCGGCACGGAATGGATCAACAGGTCGGTGTAGGGATGGAACGGTGCGTGTGCGTAGGCTTCGCGGGTTCCGGCCTGGATCTTGTGGCCGCTGTACATCACCACGATGTCGTCACACAGGGCCCGCACCGTGGAAATGTCGTGGCTGATGAACAGATAGGACACGCCGAGCTGCTGGCGCAGGTCGCGCAGCAGTTCCAGGATCGCCGCCCCGACCACCGTGTCCAGGGCCGAGGTCACTTCGTCGCAGAGGATCAGGTCCGGCTTGGCCGCCAAGGCCCGGGCCAGGTTGACCCGTTGTTTCTGCCCGCCGGACAGTTCGTTCGGCCGCCGGTCCGCCATCGCGCGCGGCAACCGCACCAGGTCCAGCAGCTCACCGATACGCTCGCGCAATGCCGCGCCCTTGAGACCGAAATACATCTTCAACGGACGGCTCAGGAGGGTGCTGACGCTGTGCATCGGGTTGAGCGCGGTGTCGGCATTCTGGAAAACCATCTGGATGCGCCGGAACTGCTCGTGAGTCCGTGACGACAGGCTGCCACCCAAGGGTTGGCCGTCGAAGGTCAAGCCGCCAAGGGCCGGTGTCAACAGCCCCGCCACCACTCGGGCCAAGGTCGATTTGCCAGAGCCCGACTCGCCAATCACGCCGATGGCCTGGCCACGGCGGATCGTCAGGTCGATGTCTTCGAGCACGCGAATGGCGGGCATGCCCTGGGCATTTTTGTTGCCGTAGCCAGCGGTCAGTCCCTGGATGACCAGCAAGGGCGTTTCTTGCGCGATGTCGGCAGGTGGACGAATCGTCGTGTCCGGCCGCGCCGCCGCCAGCAAGCTGCGGGTGTATTCGTGGGACGGGCCCTGGAGCAACGGTGCCGTGGCACTGTGTTCGAAGATTTCACCGCCGTTGAGTACGACAATCTGGTCAGCCATCTGCGCCACGACCGCCAGGTCGTGGGACACGTAGACCGCCGTCGCCCCGCGCTCATGGACCACCCGTTTGAAGGCCCGCAGCACGTCGATCTGGGTGGTTACGTCCAGCGCCGTGGTCGGTTCGTCGAGCACCACCAGCAACGGATCGCTGATCAGCGCCATGGCCGCCATCACCCGTTGCAGTTGGCCGCCGGACACCTGGTGCGGATAGCGTTGGCCGATGCGTTCCGGGTCTGGCAGGGCCAGGTCGCGGAACAGCTCGACGGCCTTGGCTTCAAGCTCGGCCCGGCTGCCCAGGCCGTGGATCAATGCGCCCTCCACCACTTGGTCAATGAGTTTCTTCGCCGGATTGAACGCCGCCGCGGCGCTCTGGGCGATGTACGACACCCGGTTGCCTCGCAGCTTCTGCAATTGGCTGTCATTCAGCGCCAGCATGTCATGCTCGCCGACGTGCACGCTGCCGCCGGCCAACCGGCAACCGCGCCGGGCATACCCGAGCAGCGCCAGGGCAATGGTGGTCTTGCCGGAGCCGGATTCACCGATCAATGCCAGCACTTCTCCTTTTTCCAGGGAAAAGCTGACGCCCTTGACGATATCGACCTCTCCACGCTCGCCACAGGCCACCACTCGCAAGTCCTGGACTCGAATCAATTCGCTCATCTCAATGACCTCCCGAACGTCGATTGCGTCGCGACGACACCCGGTCGATGAACAGATTCACGCCGATGGTCAGGGTGCCAATCGCCAGGGCCGGTATCACGATGGCCGGCGCGCCCTGATTGAGGCCACCGATGTTTTCGCGCACCAGGGAGCCAAGGTCGGCGTCCGGCGGTTGCACGCCGAGCCCGAGGAAACTCATGCCGCTGAGCAGCAGCACGATGAAGCCGAAGCGCAGGCCCAGGTCCGCCAGCACCGGGTTGAGGATGTTCGGCAGGATTTCCACGCAGGCGATGTACAGTCGGCGCTCGCCCCGGGTGCGGGCCACTTGCACGTACTCCAGGGCTTCGATATTCACCGCCATGCTACGGGCGATGCGAAAGGCGCCGGGGGTGTAGCTCAACACCGCCGTACAGATCAGCAAGGTGACCGAGGAGCCGAAAGCCGAGACCATGATCAACGCGAGCATCTTGCTCGGAATCGAAATGAACGCGTCCATCAAGCGGCTGATCAGTTCATCCAGCCACTTCGGCGACACCACCGACAGCAAGGCCAGGCTGGTGCCCAACGTGCTGGACAATACCGCCGCCACCAGCGCGAGGCCGACGGTAAAGCGGGCGCCGACGAGGATCCGGCTGAGCATGTCGCGGCCCAGGTAATCGGTGCCGAAGGGATACGCGGCGCTGAAAGTATCGAAGACGTTGTCGGAGACCACCTCACCCACCGGGTGCGGCGCCAGCCAGGGGCCGAATATCGCCACCAACAGCCAGATGGCACACATCGCGGCGCCGGCCAGGCCCAGCCAGGACGCGCCATGGGGGTCTTTGCCCACCCCCAGCGCCGCGGCCGCAGGCGGGGATTTCACAATGAGATTGTTCATTGGTTTCTCAGCCTCGGATTGGAAAGAATCGCGCACAGGTCGGCAATCAGCACCAACGCCAGGTACGCGGTACAGAACAACATCGTGCAGCCCTGGACCAGGGCCATGTCGCGGTTGGTCACGGCATCGACCATCAGGCTGGCGATGCCGGGGTAGTTGAAAATCGTTTCGACGATCACCACCCCGCCCAGCAGGTAGGACAGGCTCAGGGCGATGGCATTGGCGATGGGCCCGATGGCATTGGGCAAGGCATGGCGAAGTACGATGCGGACATTGCTCACGCCTTTGAGCCGGGCCATTTCCACATAGGGGCTGTCGAGCTGATCGATGACCGCCGCCCGGGTCATGCGCGACATCTGCGCGACAATCACGCAGCACAGCGTCATCACCGGCAAGGCGTAGGTGCGCATGAATTGCCAGGGTGAGGTGATGTCACTGGCGTAGGACAACGCCGACAGCCAACCCAGGTTCACCGCGAATATCAGCACCGCCAGGGTGGCCACCAGAAACTCCGGCACCGCCACCATGGTCAGGGTGAAAAAGCTCAGGAAACTGTCGATGCGCCCGCCCCGGCCCATGGCCGAGCCGATACCCAGCGTCAACGCCACCGGCACTGAAACCAATGCCGTGGCCGCCGCGAGCATCAAGGTGTTGGGGACCCGGCCGGCCATCAGATCGATGACCGGCATGGCATTGGAAATCGACATCCCCAGGTCACCGCTGAGCAGGCTCGTCAGCCAGTGCAGGTAACGCAACACACCAGGCTGGTCGAGGCCCATTTTCGCCCGCAGGGCGGCGACCTGTTCCGGCGTTGCGAACTGTCCCAGGGACTGTTGCGCCGCGTCGCCCGGCAACACCGCCGTGATGGCGAACACCACCATGGACACAATCAACAAGGTCAGCACCGCCGCCCCCAGGCGCCGGCCAATCAACCACAGTGTGTTGCTATTCATCACCCGTCCCTCATGCAATGCAGCGCGAACCCGAGGTTCATCAGGCGTCCAGCCAGACTTGCTCGGCGAACATGTAGCCCATGAAACCGCCCAACGGGTTGGCGCCATAGCCTTTGACGCGCTGGTCGGCGCCGTCGATGTTGCTGATGAACACCGGCACGCCGATACCGCTGTGTTCATGCACCAGGGCTTGCATGTCGCCGTACATCTTGCCGCGCTTGGCCTCGTCGGTTTCCCCTCGCGCCTGTACCAGCAGTTGGTCGAACTGCTCGTTTTTCCAGGCCGATTCGTTCCACGGGGCCGTCGACTGGAAGAACTGCGAGAAGATCATGTCGGCATTCGGACGCGGGTTGATGTTGCCGAAGCTCAGCGGGTGCTTGGCCCAATGGTTGGACCAGTAGCCATCGCTGGGCAGCCGGTTGACGTCGAGCTTGAGCCCGGCCTCCTTGGCCGATTGCTGCAGCAACACGGCGACATCCACCGAACCGGTCGCGGCGGGCGAGCACATCAGCGGCATGCTGATGCTTTCCATGCCGGCCTTCTTGAGCAGGAACTTGGCCTTTTCCGGATCGTAGGCCCGTTGTGGCAACTCGGCGTTGTAGAAACGCGCGCCGGGTGCGATGGGGTGATCGTTGCCGACCCGGGCGTAGCCACGGAAAATCGCCGACTTGATCTGCTCACGGTCCAGCAACAGCTTCATGGCCTGGGTGAACTCCGGGCTTTGGCCCGGCATCTGGTCCTGGCGGATGATCAGGTCAGTGTAGTTGCCCGACGGCGAATCGATGACCCGGTGCTTGGCGCTGGCCTTGATACGTGTGGTCGAGCGCGGATTGACCTCGTTGACGATGTGCACGTCGCCCGACAACAGTGCGTTGATCCGCGACGATTCGTCGGCGATGCCGATGAATTCGATTTCGTCCAGGTACGGCAAGCCGGGTTTCCAGTAATTGGCATTGCGCGCCCCCACGGAACGCACGCCGGGCTTGAATTCCTTGACCTTGAACGGACCGGTGCCGATGCCCTGGCTGAAATCGCTGGTGCCCTCGGGCACGATCAGCATGTGCGAGACGGCCAGCACCGACGGCAATTCAGCGTTGGGGCCGCTCAACTGTATCTGCACTTCATGGGTGCCGACGGCTTTCACATCGGCGAACTGCGACGCCAGCGGCAGGACCTTGGAGCCGGTGATCGGGTCCTTGTGGCGCAACAACGAGAACACCACGTCGGCGGCGGTCAGGGCCTTGCCATTATGGAAGGTCACTTCCGTGCGCAGGCTGATCACCCAGAGGGTGGCGTCGGTGGTTTCGATGCGCTCGGCCAGCTCCAGTTGCGGGACCATATGACTGTCGAAACGCGTCAGCCCGTTATAGAACATGTAATGGCGCACGTAATCGGTGGAGGACGAACCTTTGGCCGGGTCCAGGGTATCGGCGGTGGAACTGGTCGAACCGGCGACGCGGATCCGCCCGCCCGGCTTGCCTTTGCCAGGGCTTGCGGCCTCCTCATCGGCGAACAGCTTGCCGGCGGTGCCGAACAGGCTGCCGGCGCCCGCCACCGCTACCCCGGCCAATCCGAGCATTTGCAATGCATTGCGGCGCGACATGCCGCGATTGAGCCCTTCGAAAATGCGCAGACTTTCCGTACCTGTTACCAACTGGGTGTCGATACTGTTTTTCTTGTCAGTCATGTCAGTTCTACCTTTCGGAAGTGATAAGGCTCGATGGCTCGCGATTAACGCAACGTTGTGAAACGTGAAGCGTCCCCCATTAACTCAATGCAAATAGTCTTGAAGCCGGTAATACGCCCCCACGAACGGCAGGAACCAAGGCTTGCCGAAATGCCCGGGGATGGCCGGCCAATCGAGCTCGCGCCAAGGGTTGGCCTCCAGGTTGCCAGCCATGACGTCGGCCATGACCTGGCCCATGTGCACCGACATCTGCACGCCATGGCCGCTGTAGCCCATGGAGTGATAAACCCCGCCGTGCTGGCCGGCCCGGGGCAACCGATCGGAAGTCATGTCCACCAACCCGCCCCAGCAATAATCGACTTTTACCTGGGCCAGTTGCGGGAACATCTGCACCATTGCGGCATGCAGAACCTTGCCGCTCTTGGCGTCGGACACGCTGTCCGACATGGCGAACCGCGCACGCCCGCCAAACAGCAGGCGGTTGTCCGGCGTCAGGCGAAAGTAATTTCCGATCATGCGGCTGGTGACATACGAGCGATGGGCCGGCAGCAGGCTGTCGACCAAGGCCTGGGGCAGCACCTCGGTGACGATCACGAAACTGCCCACCGGCACGATCCTGCGCCGATACCAGCCCAACCCGCCCTGTTGGCAGGTGCCGGTGGCCAGCAGGATTTGCGTGGCCTGCAGCGAACCCTTGGTGGTGTTGACCCGATAACCGCCCGCACTGGCTTTCCAGTCCGTTACGGACACGCCCTGGAAAATCAATGCGCCGTGACGCGCGGCGGCCTCGGCCAACCCGACCCCGAAACGCCCGACATGCATCTGCACGCCATTACGCTGCAGCAGGCCGCCATGAAATTGGGCCGAGTCGACTTCAGCGCGGGTCTCCTGCGCGGATAACAACTCGACCTCGGCATCGACCTCGCGGCGAATCAATTCGCACGTGCGCGCCAGGCCTTCATAATGCATCGGCTTGGCGGCCAGCTTGAGCTTGCCATTGCGCGTGAGGTCGCAAGCGATCCGCTCCTGCTCCACCAGCGAGACAACACTCTGCACCGCGCTTTCATAAGCCTGGTAATAGGCGCGCGCCTTATCGGCGCCGAGGCTGGCACTCAGGGCCGCGTAGTCCTGGGCAACGCCGGTGTTGCACTGGCCGCCATTGCGCCCCGATGCCTCGCCAATCACCCGCCCGCCTTCCAGCACCGCCACGCTGGCCCCCTTCAAGGCCAGGGCCCGGGCCGCCGCCAGGCCGGTGAAACCACCACCGACGATGGCCACGTCGACCTGTCCGGGCAACGCGCCGAGCTGGGCACCGGTAAACGCCGGTGCGGTATCGAGCCAATAGGACTCACTGCCCATGTCAAAACCCCTTTAGCCTTGAAGAGAGCTCAGAAACTCAGAGACCGACCAGCCCGGCCAATCCGCCGATGTCCGGGATCTGGTGGTAACCAAAGGCCGCGTTCGCCGGGTGTTCATGACCACGGGCCACGAAGGCTTTGTGCTTGATTTTCATGTCGTGGGCCGACATCAGGTCGTAGCGGAAGCTCGAAGACACGTGCAGGACGTCCTCCGGCCCGCAGCCGAGGTTATCGAGCATGTACTCGAAGGCGGCCAAGCGTGGCTTGTAGGCTTGGGCTTGTTGGGCGGTGAAGACTTTATGGAACGGCGCGCCGAGCTTGTCGACGTTGGACATGATCTGCTCGTCCATCGCGTTGGAGAAAATCACCAGGGGAATCTTGTCGGCGATTTTCGACAGGCCGGCCGGCACGTCGGCATGCGGGCCCCAGGTCGGTACGGCATCGTAGTAGAGCTGGCCTTCGCCTTTGTACTCGACACCCCAGCGTTTGCAGACCCGCGCCAGGGCCGTCTTGAGGATCTCATCGTAGGGCCGCCAGTCACCCATCACCTGGTCCAGGCGATACGCCGAGAAATCCTTGACGAACTGCTCCATTTGCTCGGCAGGGACCCGGTCGGCGAACAGCTCGCGCGTCAGGGTGCCCATCTGGAAATTGGTCAACGTGCCGTAGCAGTCAAAGGTAATGAACTTGGGGCGAAGGAAGCTCATGAGTGCAGTCCTGAGTGATGGTGGAGGTCATGAGGGGCAAGCGATTGCACCGTTCTGGTGGTGGAGGTGCGACGCTGCATCACGGATTTATTACAGCATCATGAGACCGCGCATATACCGTTAAAAGTATAGGTCGCTTGGCACAAACCACCGTTTTTCAGGGCCCGCTCAGCAGACTGTGCGGGATGCGCCATGCCTGGGCATCTGGGCCTTTTTCAAGGCATCCGGGGCCATTTATGGTGCGCGCAAAGCCTCTCGAACCGCGGCGTGCGGCAGAATCTGCGCCGGCACAACGAGAACGGGCGCATCCCCTGCGGGTGCGCCCGTTTGTCGTCTTGCCAGTGAGATTTGCGCGTCTCTAGAACTCCGCGACCTTGCCCCAGGACGAAGACTGGAAACGGTCTGGATGATAGGGTCGCGGGTCAACCAAGGGGGCCATGTCAGTGACCATATCGGCGATCAGATGACCCGCGCCCGGGCCGATGCCGAAACCGTGGCCACTGAACCCCGCCGCCAGCAGCAGGCCTGGGAGCTCCGCCATTTCCCCGATCCCTGGGACACCGTCAGGCGTGCTGTCGACATAACCGGCCCAGGCCCCGGTGATCGATGAGGCCTTCAGCATCGGCACCAGGTCGATCGCACGTTTGTACGTCAACTCAACCACTCGGGCATCTGCCTTGGGATCCAGGATCCGCATCCTCTCCATCGGGGTGGGCTGGTCCAGGCGCCAATGGCCCAGTCCTTCGTGCCCCGCCTGGAAACCCTGCAAGCCACCGGGCGCCAGCTTGCGCCAGCGGCGCTGGAACATCGGCAGGAACTGCGGGGCGAAACGCAGCAGTTGCGGCGTCGGGTCAACCCGCCCCCTGCCACTGATGGCCAGGGTGAAGCCGCCATCCGAGCGCCGGGTCATGGAAATGTCGGCGGTGTGCAGCGCATCCGGGATCTCCGGGGCGCCCTTGGACACCGCCATCACGGTCTGGCGAATGGTCGCCTGGGGAAAACGGATGCCGTACTGGCGACAGAAGGACGAGGCCCACGCACCGCCCGCGAGCACCGCAAGAGGGGTGCGAATGGTGCCTTTCTCAGTCACGACGGCGGACAACCGCCCTCCTTCGGTCTCGAGGCCACGCGCCGCGCACCCTTGATGCACCGTGCCGCCCAGCTTGATGATTGCCCGCGCCACCGCCGGTGCCGCGCGGGAGGGATCCGCGGTGCCGTCGGTCGGTGAAAACACCCCGCCTTTCCAGGGTTTGCCCGTCACTCGCCCGTGCTGAGCAGCCTGTTCCGCCGTCAACATATGGGTTTTGACATTCACGGTCCGGGCGAACTCACCCCATTGCGCCCAGCCGTCCAGCTCCTTCTCGCTGTCGCTCAAGTAGAGCAAGCCACAGCGCTTGAAGCCGGTGTCCTCGCCGGAGTCCGCCGCGAACTGTTCCCAAAGGTCCAGGCTCTTGGTCGACAGGGGCAGCTCACGGGCGTCTCGATTCTGCTGACGGCACCAGCCCCAGTTCCGACTCGATTGCTCGGCACCGATCCGGCCTTTTTCCACCAGGGCGACTTTCATCCCGCGCTTGGCCAGGTAATAGGCGGTAAAGGTCCCGATGATGCCGCCGCCAATCACGACCACATCAGCGTGCGTCGGCAGCTCGGAACTCGTCTCTACGGAAGTTAACGGTGCAGGCATTTGTCAGGATGTCCATTGAGGGCCGGGAAGTAAAAAGCACATCGTCTTCACGGCTTTATTACAACACCGGGAAACCGCGCATAAACGGTTAAAAGCATAGGCTCCCTGGTACAAACCACCGTTTTACGAGACCTGTTCAGCAGACTTTGCGGGGCGCCACGAACGCGGGCATCGGTGTGCTTGAAATCGACGAGTTGCTCGTTGGAAAACAAAATCCACTCGACAAAGGGCCGTCAAAGCCCCGATGGGTCATTTGAGAACAGCGAGGAAGCTTGCTCCCGCTGGGCCTGTAGGAGCTGCCGAGCGAAGCTGCGATCTTTCCAAGGGCACTCGGATCTCAAGCGAAAGATCAAAGATCAAAGATCAAAGATCAAAGATCAAAGATCAAAAGATCGCAGGCTTCGCCAGCTCCTACAGAGCCCATCGGGAGCAAGCTCCCTCGCCACGGGTCCATCATGGTTCTCAAGTGCGCAGCGTCACCTACCAAAGCGCCACGTCATAGGTCACGTAGATCCGGTTGCTGTCGCGCCCCCGGGAAAAATCGGAGCGATAGACATAGTTGCGCAGTTTCACGCCCAGGCCTTTGAACGTGCCTTGCTGCACGACATAGGCGATTTCGGCATCACGCTCCCACTCCTTCACGGTGCTGTCGGACTTGCCGTCGTTGCCGCTGAGGTAACGACTGGTCAATGTCAGGCCCGGCATGCCAAGGCGAGCGAAGTCGTAGCCGTAACCGAGCATCCAGGTCTTTTCGTCTTCCTCGATGAACTTGCCGATCCCGACGTTGCTGAAGGAATACACGGTGGCGCCGCTGATGTAGGGCAGCCCCGCTTCGCCGCTGAGTTTCTGGTAGCCCGCGCTGAACGTGTGGCCGGTCACGGCGTAGGACAACAGGCCACTGAGCATCTCGTTGTCGACTTTACCGCCGTAGGCCGAGCCGGAATCGGCGCTGTTGAAATAGCGCAGGTCGCTGGTGAGCACGCCGGGGCCCAGCGGCAAATCGTGTTGGATCCCGGCGAAGTGCTGCCGGTAGAAGTTCTCCAGTTCGCCATGGAAATAGCTCAAGCGCAGGTTCTTTGTCAGCTTGTAGTCGCCACCGGCATAGCTGAAATCGCCTGACTGGTCGCCACCATAACCGTCGGGCACGATCGGCATGCTGTCGCTGGAGTCCCGTAGCTTGAAACGCTCCAGGTGCCCGCCGGTCAGCGTGAGATTGTCGATGTCATTGCTACTGATCTGGGTCCCTTGGTAAGTCTGGGGCAACAACCGCGCATCGTTGTAGATCAGCACCGGAGTTTTTGGCAGCAAGGTGCCGTATTTGACCGTGGTCTTGGCCAGTCGGGCCTTGGCGGTCATGCCCGCGCTGGCAAATTCGTCGGCGGCACGGCCATCGTCGTGAACCGGTAGCAGACCAGTGCCGCTGCGGCCACGCCCGGAGTCGAGCTTGACCCCGAGCAGGCCCAATGCATCGACCCCGAAGCCGACAGTGCCCGGCGTAAAACCCGATTGGTAGTCGAGCAGGAAGCCCTGGGCCCATTCGGTGCGTTCGCTTTTGGCGGTCCTCGCCGCCCGTGGGCTCATGCCGTGCTCATCACGAAAATTCTCGTTGAAGTACACGTTGCGCAGTTGCAGCTTGAGCTTGCTGTCATCGATGAAACCTTCGGCGCTGGCCGTGGCGAGGGGCAACAGCCCAAGGATCGGAAACAAAGCCCCGCGGGTAAGCAAAGTGTTCATGTCTGGCTACTCATTGTTTTTATTGGGTGCAGGCCAGCCCGCACCCGCGTGCGGAGGGTGCGTCAGGCAACGTGATGTCGGGTGAATCAGGCGAACAGCGTCAGCGCCCCGGTCAGCAAGGCCAGCGCGGTAATCACCAAGGAGGTGAGCACGGCCCATTGGATGGTGGCTTTCTGGAAGTCACCGAGGTCGCGGTCGACCATGCCCACCAGCAACAAGGTCGAAGCCACCAGCGGGCTCATCAGGTGCACCGGTTGGCCGAGGATGGACGCCCGGGCGATTTCGACCGGATGGATCCCATAGGCGGCAGCGGCGTTTGCGAGGATCGGCACGACCCCGAAGTAGTAGGCATCGTTGGACAATACGAACGTCAGCGGCATGCTGGTGATTGCCACCACCAGGGGGAACAGATGGCCCCAGGAAGGCGGAATCCAGTCGACCAGGGTTTGCGCCAGGGCGTCGACCATTTTCGTCCCGGAAAATATCCCGGCGAAAATCCCCGCCGCGAATACCAGCAGCACGACGGTCATGGCGTTGCCCGAATGGGCGAGGATGCGCTCCTTCTGGATGTCCAGTTGGGGATAATTGATGACCAGCGCCAGCACGAAGCCGATCAGGAACAGGATTGCCGAGTGCATGATCCCCATCACCAGCGCGACCATCACCGCGACCACCAGCAGCAGGTTGACGTAGGCCAGTTTCGGACGCTTGTGCGGGGTGTCTTCGAGGATCGCCTTGATATAGCAATCACGGCCACCGCTTTGCAGTTGGATATTGCCGATGCGCTTGCGCTCGGCACGGCCCAGCAGGAACGCCGTGAACACCACCCACATCGCGCCCCCGATCATGGTCGGCAGCAACGGCACGAAGTACTCGCCGGCATCCAGGCCCAGTGCCGCGATGGCGCGGGTCGCCGGGCCACCCCAAGGCGTCATGCCGCTCATGATGCTCAGCGACAACATCGCCACGGTCGCCAGGATCATCGGGTTCATGCCGATGCGCTTGTACAAAGGCAACATCGCCGCGCAGGTGATCATGTAGGTGGTCGTGCCGTCACCGTCCAGTGCCACCAGCAGCGACAACAGGGCCGTGCCCACGGCGATTTTCATCGGATCGCCATTGACCCGCTTGAGGATCTTGCGGATCAGCGGGTCGAACAGGCCGGCGTCGATCATCAGGCCGAAAAACAGGATCGCGAACAGCAGCAACGCGGCCGATGGTGCGACCATCTTCAGGCCGTCCAGCATCATCTTGCCGGTGGTGCCGCCAAAACCACCCATCACCGCGAAGATGATCGGCACGATCGTCAGAGCAACGATCGGCGACAGCCGTTTGGTCATTATCAGGAAGGTGAAGACCACCACCATGGCCAAGCCAAGTAAAGCGAGCATATGTCAGATCTCTTGTTGTTATTGAGTAGCTGATGCAATGACAAGGACTGCCTGGGTTATCCGGCCAGGCGCTGGGAAACCGTGGCGTAGACGAAACCTGAAAAGAGCCTGCGAGCGGTACGGACCACCGAGGCGCGGATGGTCTCACCCTTTTCGCCGGTGTAGGACAACACCACATCGATACCACCGCTGGGGTGCTCGATGCGCACCCGCTGCAAACGCGGCTCTCTGGCGCCACCGATGAGATTGGCCGCGACGCTGCCGTCGGTCACGCAGGCGGTCGCCAAGCCGATGGAGCCGGTGATCGCCAAGGCGCGATGACAATTGTGCGGCATGAAGTAGCGCACCTGGATCGTCCCGCCGCACTTTGGCGCCGACACCAGCACCGGCTTGGGAATCACCTTGTCGCTGACATCGCCCAGGCCCATGGCGAGCCCGGCTTTGAGTCGCAGGGATTCCAGGCGCTGCAAAAACGCCTTGTCCGCGTCCAGCTCTGCGGGGTTTTCGTCACCGCGCTTGCCCAACTGGCTCGCCTCGACGATCAGCATCGGCATGGCCATGTCGATACAGGTCACCGGGGTGCCGTCGATCAGGTCCAGGGATTGCCCGGTGGGAAAGAGCTTGCCCGTCTTGCTGCCCGCCGCATCAAGGAAGGTCAGTTGCACCGGAGCAGCCGTGCCCGGCACGCCGTCGATGGCGGTGTCGCCTTCGTAGCTGACCTTGCCTTCCGGCGTCTGGACCTCGGCATTGACGAACGTTCCGGTATTGAGGTTGCGGATCCGCACACGGGTCAGGTCGCCCGTTGCCTTGACCAAGCCTTGCTCGATGGCAAACGGGCCGACGGCGCACAGCATGTTGCCGCAATTGGGTGCGGTATCGACCCGACGCTGGGAAACCATGACCTGGACGAACAGGTAGTCAACGTCGGCATCGGCGTGCAGCGACGGGCTGACAATCGCCACTTTGCTGGTCTGTGGGCTGCCGCCGCCGATGCCGTCGATTTCCAGCTCATGGCCCGAGCCCATCAGATTCAGCAGCAACTCGTCACGTTCAGGGATCGCTGTCGGCAAATCCCACGCAAGAAACACCGGACCTTTGGAAGTGCCGCCGCGCATGAGTACACAAGGAATTCGTTGCATGAACAGTAACTCTTGTTGATCAATCTGGATAATTGATGTTCTGGACACAAGAGTGGCAGGGTTTAAAAAGTGATTCCAATGCAAATATCGGAGCTATTATTGCGTTTCACAAAAGAATTATCTTAGGATCCGACGCCAGTCAATCCCCCCATCCCACCGAGAGAAAACATGGAATACGAGCTCCAGGACATCCGATCTTTCGTGAAAATCGCTGAACTTGGCAGCTTCCACGAGGCGGCCGATGCGCTGCACCTGTCGCAACCCGCCTTGAGCCGACGGATGAAAAAACTCGAAGAGGGATTAGGCACCGCCCTGCTCGACCGCACGACACGAAAGGTCAGCCTCACCAGCGTCGGGCGTGATTTCCTGCCCAAGGCGCGGCGCCTGCTGGACGACTTCGACGATTCGATCCTCAACATCCGCGAACTGGCGGAGCGGCAGATCGGCCGCGTGACCTTGGCCTGCATCCCCACGGCGGCGTTCTACTTCTTGCCTTCGGTGATCCGGCTCTATAACGAGCGCTATCCGAAGATCCGCATCCGTCTGCTGGATCTCAGCGCCAACGAAGGATTGGAAGCCGTGCTACGCGGCGAAGCCGATTTCGGTATCAACATGATGAGCGGCCAACACCCGGACATCGAGTTCGTGCCCCTGGTCAACGAACCCTTTGTGCTGGCTTGCCGCCGGGACCATGAACTCGCAGCGCGCAGTGCCGTGACCTGGTCGGAACTCAGCGATTATCGGTTGATCGGGGTTGGACGCCTGAGCGGCAACCGCATGCTGCTCGACCACGCCCTGTCCGGCCTGAGCTGGCGCCCGCAGTGGTTCTACGAAGTGCAGCACCTGTCCACCTCGCTGGGGTTGGTCGAGGCTGGCCTCGGCGTGTCGGCGATGCCCAGCCTGGCAATGCCCGCCGGGGACCATCCCACGTTGGTCAGCGTGCCGCTGATCGAGCCGGTGGTGAACCGATCGCTTGGCCTGGTCTATCGACGGGGTGCATCGCTGTCTCCCGCGGCGGAGAAGTTTGTTTCGATTCTGTTGGAGCAGTGGCCGCAGTAGGGGCGGCAAGAACAGGACGTACAACGATGGCAACGCCTGCAATTGGGATAGCTGAGCGCTGTTCAGGAACAGTTCAGCCATACCATCACGCTATAGTGAACCGCCCTTTCCCCGGATGCGCATCCCGGATGCCGGATCGCGTCGCTCGATCGAATGTATGAACCTACCAGTCAGGAGACCCCATGAAGCTCAGCCACCTGTTTTATGCATGCGCGTTATCAGCCACCCTGGCGATTGGCAGTGAGGCATCGGCGCAAACCCTGCCTCCCACGGCTGTGGTCCGTATCGCGCAGCTGGAAATCGATCCGACTCAACTGGAGCGCTATACCGAGATCGTCAAGGAGGAGATGGAGATCTCCGCACGGGTGGAGCCTGGCGTGCTCGCTATTTACTCGGTGGCGGATAAAGACCATCCGCATCAACTCCATTTCTTCGAAATCTATGCAGATGAGCAGGCTTACCAGTCCCACATCATGTCTGCTCATTTCAAGCGTTACGTCGAGCAAACGCAATCGATGATCCGCTCGCGTCGGCTGATCGAGACGATGCCGGTCCAACTGAGTTCGAAATAAAACCGTCGGGGCAGCTTTGCTGCGCAGCAAAATCGCCGGGCCCGGACGAACGCCCAGGCCCAGCCAACACTCAATAATCCCAGGACCCCGCCACCCAGCGAAACGCATCACCGTTGACCGCCACCCGGCCCACGGAAGGAAACGAAAGGTGAGTGGCCACGAACAGCTCGCCGCTCGCCGCGGCTTCCTGCATCAGCCGTACGCGAACACGCACTGCCTCTTCGGGGTCATGCTCAAAGCCGTTCTGCCAATCGGGATGGTCGAAGGCCACCGGGAACAAGGCGTCGCCAGCAAACGTGAGCTTTTCGCGGCCAGACGTCACGTGCACGACACTGTGCCCCGGCGTATGCCCGCCCGTGCGCTTGACCACCACGCCCGGTGCCACCTCATATTCCTGCTCGAAGGTGTGCAGTTTGTCGTGGTACGCCTCCATGAATTGCTGGGCGGTCGTATGCAACACTTCCGGTATCGGCGAAGGCATGACGGTGCGCGAGAAATCGGGGTTCGCCCAGAACTCGACTTCGGTCGCACACACATGAATCTTCACATCGGGCCGCAAGCTGTTCTTCACCTCATCGACCAGCAGCCCGCCTATGTGATCCATGTGCATGTGGGTGATCACCACATCGGTGATGGAGGAAAGCTCGATACCGGCCGCCTCCAGCCGCTTGGGAAACAGTCCGGCGCGCGGGAAGCCGGGAAACTGCCCGCCCAGTCCGGCATCGACCAGCAGGGTCTGCTCGCCGCTGCGCACCACCAGCACGTTCAGCGCCCAATCGAACGCGTCGGGGCCCAGGTACATATCCTTGAACCAGGCGGCGCGGGCGGCAGGGTCGACGTTGGTGGACATGGTCGAGGTCGGCAGCGGCAGCACGCCGTCGCTGACCACCAGCACATCGATGTCGCCAACCTTGAGTGCATAGCGCGACGGAACCAGTTCCTCGGTCGCGGATGTTCCCTGGACTGCGTTTTTTTGCGCGGTGTCTTGCTGATGCATCGTCATGATCGCTCTCCTGTCTTGGATGGGGCGAATCCGTTTTTCCATTGCTGGAACAACGGATCACCTGGAGAACGAGTGTGCAGTGGGGGCGGTGCGCTCGATACCATACGAGGGTATGCCGCGCCCACATCTTGGCATGATCGTGTCAGACAAACGGCTGGTGATTTGCAAGATTGGGCAATCATCGGACCGGATCGTGCAAGCTATCGCCCCCAAGGCTTCCTATAGTAATCGGTGCCCAACCATCTGGAGCTGGTCCGACTATGAGCGCCCTCAATATCAATGGCCGTGAGCACACGGTCGACGTAGACCCTGGCACCCCGATCCTGTGGGCCCTGCGCGACACGCTGGGCATGACCGGCACCAAGTTCGGCTGCGGGGCGGCCTTGTGTGGCGCCTGCACCGTTCACCTGGATGGCCAGGCCATCCGGTCCTGCGTGACGCCGGTCGCGGCGGCGGTTGGCAAGAAGATCACCACCATTGAAGCAGCCACCGATGGCAGCGACCCGATCGGCAGCGCCGTACACGAAGCCTGGGTCAAGCACGACGTGGCGCAGTGCGGTTACTGCCAGAGCGGCCAGATCATGAGCGCCACCGCGTTCCTCAAGGCCCAGCCCAAGGGCAAGCAACCGACACCGGCCGAGATCGACTCGGCCATGGCCGGCAATATCTGCCGCTGCGGCACCTATGCCCGAATCCGCGCCGCGGTGGCCGATGCCGCCAAAGCCCTCGCCTGACAGGGAGTTCGCCATGCTCAACGAGATTTTTCCAACCGAACTTCCGCGCGCCTTGCAGCACCTGCTCGAGCGCGATGATGCGGACGGTCCCGCGACCCTGCCTCGCCGCAGCTTCCTCAAGATCGTCGGCATCGGCGGCCTGGCCTTGGGTGCGTTTGCGCATATGGCCCTGGGGCAACAGGCCAATGGCGCTGGCGAAGGACCACTCAAGCCGACCCAGCAACCTTCGGCCTTCGTGCAGATTGCGCCCAACGGCGAAGTGACGGTGACGATCAATCGCCTGGAGTTCGGCCAAGGTGTGCAGACCGGCCTGCCGATGATCCTCGCCGAAGAACTCGACGCCGACTGGAGCCTGGTGCGCACGCGCAACGGCAGTAACGACGCGGCCTACATGGACCCGGCCTTTGGCATCCACCTCACCGGCGGTTCCAATTCGATCAAGAACAGCTACACCCAATACCGCGAACTGGGCGCCCGCGCCCGGTCGATGCTGCTAGCCGCCGCGGCGGCGCGCTGGAACGTCGACGCCGCCAGCCTGACCACGCAAAACGGCACCGTGTTGGGCCCAGGCGGCCGCAAGGCGACCTATGGCGAGCTCGCCGAAGCCGCCATGGCGATGCCCGTGCCCGAGAACGTCACGCTCAAGGATCCCAAGGATTTTCGCATCATCGGCCAGGCCACCACCCGCCTCGACGCCAAGGCCAAGAGCAGCGGCCAGCAGGATTTCGGCATCGACGTGCACTTGCCGGGGCAACTCACCGCAGTGGTCGCCCGGCCACCGGTGTTCGGCGCTCGCATCGCCTCCCTGGACGACAGCGCCGCACGCGCCACCAGCGGCGTAAAAGCCGTGCTGCGCGTGCCGCTTGATGGCGGTGCCGAAGGCGTTGCAGTGATCGCCGACGGTTACTGGCAGGCGAAGCTGGGCCGTGACGCGCTGAAAGTCGAATGGGACGTGACCAAGGTCGAAAAAGTCGACACGGAAAAACAACTGGCCCAGTACCGCGAACTGGCTGGCCAATCCGGCCCCCTCCACTTCGATGCCGACATGAAGCCCCTGGCGTCGGCGCCGCACCAGTTGGAGGCCGAGTTCGTATTTCCTTATCTGGCCCACGCGCCGATGGAACCGCTGAACTGCACCGTCCAGCTGTCCGAGGGCCGCGCGCGGTTGTGGGTGGGCACGCAGTTCCCCGGTGGCGATGGCGCGGCGGCGGCCAAGGTGTTGAACCTCAAGCCCGAGCAAGTCCAGGTGAATGTGCAGACGGCGGGCGGCGGTTTTGGCCGACGCGGTGTGCCCACCAATGATTTTGTCGTGCAGGCCTGCGAAGTCGCCAAGGCCGCCCGCGCCGCTGGGCTCGATGCGCCGATTCGGACCCTGTGGAGCCGGGAAGACGACATCAAGGGCGGCTATTACCGGCCCATGCACCTGCACCGCGCGCGCATCGGCTTCGACGACAGCGGCAAGGTGTTGGCCTGGGAGCACGCCCTGGTCGGCCAATCCATCCTCACCGGCACCCTCTTCGCCGGGCAAATGAAAAACGGCATCGACCCCACCGCCACGGAGGGCATGCGCGATCCGTATCCATTGCCGATGCGATTGACCGTGCATCATCCCAAGCTCAACGTGCCCGTGCTCTGGTGGCGCAGCGTCGGCTCGACCCATACCGCTTTCGTGATGGAAACCCTGATCGACGAAATCGCCCGCACGACGAAGCAGGATCCAGTGGCATACCGGATGAAGCTGTTTGGCGAGCAGAGCCCGCGCCATCGCGACGCGCTGCAACTGGCGGTGGACAAGAGCGGCTACGGCAAGCGCCAGCTATCGGCCGGCCAAGCCTGGGGCGTGGCGGTACATGAGTCATTCAGCTCGGTGGTGGCCTACGTGGTCGAGGCGTCGGTGCAGGATGGCCGTCCGGTGCTCCACAACGTCACGGCAGGCGTGCATTGCAATCTGGTGGTCAACCCGCGCAGCGTCGAAGCCCAGGTACAGGGCGCCGCGCTGATGGGGTTGTCGATGTGCCTGCCTGGTGGCGCGGTGACGTTGAAGGACGGCGTCGTGCAGCAAAGCAACTTTGCCGACTTCAGCGTACCGCGCATCACCGACATGCCGCAGATCGCCGTGCACATCGTCCCCAGCGCCGAGCCGCCGACCGGCATGGGCGAACCCGGCCTCCCCGCCTTGGCGCCGGCGTTTGCCAATGCCATTGCCAGCCTGACGGGCAAGCCGCTGCGGCAGTTGCCGTTCAGCCTGGCTTGACGGTCCGGGGCACTCGATACGATCGTGCAATATCCTCCCACCATCCCCCATGTTGTGATTTGCCTGGCCTGACACTGTCAGGCCAGGCACTGGAGCAACGCTGCCAGACGCCCGACAATTCCATCCCGCTCCCAGAAGGGAGTCGTTGAATACGAGGCTAGAAAAATGCTTCTACACCTGTCGACCTGGTCTGAAATCGAGCAGTTTCTCAACCGCAGCCGCACCATCGTCGTTCCCATCGGCTCGAATGAGCAACATGGCCCGATCGGCCTGCTGGGCACTGACTGGATGTGCCCGCAAATCATTGCCAACCAGGCACAGCAATCGGCCGATATCCTGGTGGCGCCGACCTTCAATATTGGCATGGCGCAACATCACCTTGGCTTTGCCGGAACCATTACGCTTCGGCCATCGACCTTCATCGCCGCCGTGGGCGACTGGGTACGCTCGTTGGCCGCCCATGGCTTCGAGAAGATTTTTTTCCTCAACGGCCACGGCGGCAACATTGCCTCGATTGAAGCCGCGTTTTCGGAGCTTTACGCCGAGGCCAGTTTCGCTCGGCGCCCGGCTGGGTTTGCCTTGAAGCTGTGCAACTGGTGGGATCTGGAAGGCGTGGGTGCGCTGGCGAACCGGCAGTTCCCGACTGGCCATGGTGTCCACGCCACGCCTTCGGAGATAGCGATCACCCAATGGGCTTACCCGGAATCAATCAAGTCGGCACACTACAGCCCCCCAATCGCCCCCTCGGGTCCGATTCGCGAAGCTCACGATTTTCGCCTGCGCTTCCCCGACGGGCGCATGGGTTCCGATCCTGCCCAGGCAACCCCGGAAAAAGGTCGGGAATTGGTCATGCTGGCCGCCCAGGGCCTGGTGCGCGAGCTGGAGGCGTTCAGTCGGGAACCTGCGCCAGGTGGCGCCCCGACTCACAACAACTAACACCGGATAACGGGTGTTCGGCCTCCCCAGGCATCACTCTTGAGTCTCGCAACCGAACCTGGTCCATGGCCGATGAATCGGTTGAATCGATGACTCAAGAGGGATCCGAGCATGACCGAAGGTTATCGCGGTAATTGTCTATGCAGCGCTGACCACCTTGGGAACAGCCAGTTGTGCCAATTGATGGCCGAAGTGGTCAAGCAGGGCAAACCTGCATCCGAGCCGTTGCTGATGACGGTGAAGCCATTGCTCATGGCCTTTTATGAAGGACAAGTGCAAGCCGGGCGCCTAGGGCGCGACGAAGTGGATGACCTGGCCAGGCAGGCATTCAATTCACTTTATCAACGACGCCACCGCTACGACCCGAATGTTCCGTTCCGGGCCTGGCTGATCGAAATCGCACGCAGCACGTTGCTCCGCCACCTGCGCAACCAAAAAGGCACCGGGGTTACCGACCCCATGCCGATGGCCTCGGTGATCAACCTCCACCCAGCGTTGAGCTCGATCTGAATGACGTCTCGCCGTGTCATTTTTCCGGAAAGTACGAATGATCAGCATCGAGAAAGTGCTCTATACCAGCCATACGCACACTACGGGCGGCCGCGAGGGTTCGGGCCGCAGCCATGATGGCCGGCTCGATCTCAAACTTTCAGCCCCCGGAGCCCCTGGAAACGGTACGAATCCGGAACAGCTGTTCGCCGTTTGCTGGTCGGCGTGCTTCCTTGGGGCATTGCGCCACGCTTGCAATGCTCGAAAAATCGCCTTTCCAGCGGCGGCCGCGGTCGATGCGCAAGTCGACCTGGTCCATGGCGAGCACGGTTTTTTCCTTCAGGTACGAATGGAAGTGTCGTTGCCCGACGTCGAGCCGGAGATAGCACGACAGCTGGTGGATGCTGCCCACCAGAACTGCCCTTACTCAAAGGCCACGCGCCAGAACATCAACGTCAGCTTCAGCATCGCTTGACGCCTGAAGGCTGAGCTGGAGTGGCCAGGGAGCCGTACATCCGTATGGCAAAAAGGGGGCGTTTACGCGTAGGATCCTTCCTACAGTCTCGAACGTTTCCCTCCCCCCAGAGAGCCATTCTTGTGGAGATCGCCCCAGACGATTTGCACGACGCCTTGACCCTGCAACTTGCCTTTGGTCCTTTCTGCGTCACGCCGCGCAAGCGTTTACTCACCAGGGATGGCGCCCCCGTGGCGATTGGTGGGCGCGCGCTGGATCTGCTCGTCGCGCTGCTCGAGCGCCCTGGACAAGTATTGTCCAAGCGTGAACTGATCAAACTGGTCTGGCCCGACATGATCGTCACCGAAGGCAGCCTGCGTTTTCATATGACAGGGCTGCGCAAACTCCTGGGCGATGGAGAACAAGGCGCGCGCTACATCACGACCCAGGTCGGCGTCGGTTACGCGTTCGTTGCGCCCATCGAGCGATTGACTCCTGCTCAGCCTGGACCCGCCGCCCCGGTAGAAGTGCTTCACTGCGACAGCAATCGTTTCAGCCGTACCGTTGGAAGCCTGCCACCTCGCGCGGCGCTGATTGGCCGCGACCACGATATCCAGGTGGTCCTGGGTCGCCTGGCGCATCCTATCCTCCTGACCCTTGTCGGACCCGGTGGCGTCGGCAAGACCAGCCTGGCGGTCGAGGTGGGTCACCGGCTGGCCGCCGAACGCGATCAAACCGTGCGTTTCGTTGACTTCGCGCAGGTCGAGGATGCAAGCCTGGTTGCGTCCACCCTCGCAGCCTCGCTGGGCATCCCGGTACAGGCCGAGGACCCGGTGTTTGTCTTGCTGGCTCACCTGCGGGCCAGCCAAATCGTGTTGGTCATCGATAACTGCGAGCACTTGATCGATGCCATATCGACGGTCGTCGAGCAGATCCGCGAGACAGCGCCACACGTCACGCTGCTGGCAACCAGCCGCGAACCCCTGCGCACCCTTGGCGAACAGGTGCACCGCCTCAGCCCGCTGGGCTTTCCGGCCGAGGTGCAGGCCTTGACTGCCGAAGAGCTGCTGTCGTTTCCGGCGGTCGCGCTGTTCGTGCAACGGGCGTTATCGGGCAATGCAGCCTTGCGACTGCAAGCCAATGACGCGCGGATGATTGCCGATATGTGTCGGCGCCTCGAGGGCATGGCCTTGCCTATCGAACTCGCCGCCATGCGCGTGGCCATTCACGGCGTGCCCGCTACCCATGCGTTGTTGGGCGAGCGCTTCTCACTCGGTTGGTCGGGACGACGGACCGCGCTGCCACGCCATCAGACGCTGCGAGCGATGCTCGACTGGAGCTACGCCCTGCTCTCGGTGCAAGAAGAACGGGTATTTGACCGTCTCGCGGTTTTCGTTGGCCCGTTTTCCCATGAAGCCGCTTCGCAGATCCTGGCTGACGACTACATAGACCCGGTCACTGCCGCAGCCACCCTGGACGACCTGGCTTCGAAAGGCTTGGTGACCGTCGACCACAGCGGGACGACGGCAAGTTATCGGCTGCTGGAGATGACCCGAGCCTATGCCCGGGAGAAACTGGCATTACGCCCGGACGCAGAGATCCACACGTTGCAATTCAGGCATGCCGTGTACTTCATGGACCTGCTCAGCCATCTCGGCACGGAGCCCAATGAAGTCTTTGAAAAATCGGCGCGACTCGCCAATCAGTTGGGCAATATCAGGACCGCCCTGGAATGGAGTTTCGGCCCCCAGGGCGATCCGGGCCTGGCGCTTCCGCTGGCGGCGGCAAGCGCACCGCTGTTCCAGCACTTTTGCCTGATGACCGAATGCCGGACTTGGTGCTCTCGTGCGACCGAACTGCTCCAACTGGGTTATTTCGGCACGCCCACCGAAATGGAGCTGCAAGCTGCGCTTGGGCTGGTGCTGATGTTCACGCAGGGCAACAGCGAGTCCGCGCATCAGGCGCTCCTCAGGGCCCTGGAGATCGCCGAGACCCTGGGCGACCATGGGGCCCGCCTGAGGTTGCTCGGCCGCCTGCAGATTTTCGCCGAACGCATAGGCGATTTCCCCTCATCCCTCGCCTGGGCCGAGCGAGCCGTCGAGGTTGGCGAGCTCATCGGCAAGCCCGAGGCTATCGCAGTGGCAGCGTCGTTGTCCGGTATATCCCACCACCTGCTGGGCAACCAGCCACTGGCGCGGCAGGAGTTGGAAAAATCTCTGCGCAACAGCCTGCCTTCCGAGCGCAGCAGCACGCTCCACTACGGTTTCGACCATCGTAACCGCACCGGGCTCGCGCTCGCGCGCACGCTCTGGCTACTGGGTTTCGCCGATCAGGCCAGGCACTGGGCCAGTCAGGTCGAGGACCAGGCCGCCGCGCTGGATCATCCCGTGACTTATTGCATCGCGTTGGTCTGGACACTTGGCATCTATATCTGGACCGGCGACCTGGACCGGGCCAGCGCCGGCCTTGAGACGTTCACCCGTATTGCCGAGGCCAACGCACTGGGCCCCTATGTGGCGGCCGCCATGGGGCTGCAAGGCGCCATCGCGATACGCTCCGGTCAGCCAGGCAACGCGGTTGCATTGCTGGAAGAAAGCCTGGCGCGCCTGCGAGGCATGCGTTACGAACTCTTGACCACGGCGTTCGAAATCGCCTTGGTCGAGGGCCTGATTGCAGGCCAACGGTACGAACAGGCGCGGGCCCAGGTCGAGGCCACCTTGCATCACTGTCGCCAAAGCGGTGACGCCTACGCAGTGCCGGAGTTACTGCGCCTCAAGGCCACCGTCCTGCGGCTGTTGTCACCGGAAAACATTCATGCGGCAGAAGACACGTTGCGCGAATCAATCGCGCTGAGCCAGCAACAAGGCGCCCTGTCATGGGAGCTCAGGGCTTCGATGGACCTGGCCAGCCTGTGGCTGGAACAGACCCGAGCGAGCGAGGCCAGGGCATTGCTGGCTACCTGCAATGAGCGAATAGCGGAAGGCTACGACACGCTGGACCTGCGCCAGTTGCGAGCACTGCAGCAACGCTTGATAGCGGAAACGTTCTAACCCCGATTTCACCTGGCCCCGGGCGCCAACCGGGCTGACATTTTCACCAGATCCGCCAGGGAGCGGGCCTTCATCTTGCGCATGACCTTGCCACGATGGGCCTTGACAGTGATTTCGCTGATGCCCAGGTCCGAGGCAATCACCTTGTTCATGCGCCCCGCCACGACCATCGCCAGGACCTCTTGCTCACGGGGCGTCAAGGTTGCATACGCCGCGTGCAACTCACGCAGCCCCCCTTCCCGATCGAGCCCCGCGCGACTGCAATCGAGGGCCTCGGCAATGGCCGTGAGCAGTACCTCATCGTCGAAGGGCTTGGTCAGGAATTCCACTGCACCGGCCTTCATCGCCCGCACCGAACGCGGCACATCGCCGTATCCGGTGATGAAGATAATCGGCATTAAAGGGCGATCGCGGGCGATGGTGCTCTGCAAGTCCAACCCGTTGAGGTCCGGCAGATTGATGTCGAGGACCAGGCAACTGGGCACGCAAGGCCAGGGCTCGGCCAGGAACGCCTGCGCCGAGTCGAACAGTTGCGGCTGCCACTGCGCTTGCTCGATCAGCAACTCCAGGGACTCACGGACAGAAATATCGTCATCCACGACAAACACGACGGGCCTGTTGCTCGTTGCAGCCTGTCCATGTTCAGGGGCAGATCCAGGGTTCGCGTTCAACGGGACACCTCTTCTTGGCGTATATCGGTCAATTGACCGGGAGCGCGGCGCTGAGCGCCTTGAGCAGGGCCGCTTCGCTGAAAGGCTTCTTCAGGCATTCCACCGCCCCCAGGGCCAGCAGGTTCGGACCCAGGACGGCGTCGCCCAAGGCCGTGATAAAAATAATGGGAATCTCGTACTGTCGCGCGAGGAGCTCTTTTTGCAGGTCCGGCCCGGACATGCCCGGCATGGCGATGTCGAGAATCAGGCAGCGGGTGTGAGTCACATGGCGGGAGTCAAGGAAGGACTGGGCGGACGAAAATGCCTCCACCGCAAAGCCAAACTCCTTGAGCAGGTCCGGCAAGGCTTCGCGTACCGACTCGTCGTCGTCGACCACCGATATGAGCAACGGATTATCCATTGAAAACCTCTCTGGCATGCTCGACATGGGCGCTGGGGCCTGGTTCGTCCAGGCGAGGTACCGCGAAACGAAAGACAGCGCCGGGCCCCGTGTTGCTCACGCTGGCCCAAAGTCGGCCACCGTGCTTCTCGATGATCGAATGACTGACCGACAAACCGATCCCCATGCCTGAACTCTTTGTCGTATAGAACGGGTTGAACAAGCGCTCCGCGTCCTGCGGATCGAAGCCGACGCCATTGTCCCTGACTTCCAGGTAAACCTGATCGTCCTGCTGCCCGGTACTGATCTGCAGTCGCCTTGGGCGGTCGGCCACGGTGCTCATCGCCTCTTTCGCGTTCAGGATCAGGTTAAGGATCACTTGCTGCAGTTGTACTCGGTCGCCTCTGACCTGCGGCAGCCCGTCGGCGAATTCGGGATGCAACGCCACCGCGCTTCGCTGCAGTTCACCCAGCAGCAAGGCCATGACCTCGCGCGCCGCTTCATTGAGGTCGACCTCCTCCAGCGCGATGCTGTTTTTCGAGAACAGCAGCCGTAGCCGATCGATCACATCGGCGGCGCGATTGCCGTCGCGAATGGTACGACGGGCCGTCTCCAAGGCCCCGTTGACGTTCGGCGGATCCGCACCCAGCATGCGCAGGCAGGTGCTGGCATTGGTGATGATACCGGCCAGTGGCTGGTTGACTTCGTGAGCAATCGAAGCCGTCAACGCCCCCAGGCTTGCGACCCGGGCCAGGTGCGCAAGCTCCGAACGGACCTGACCGAGGGCGGCCTCCGAGGCACGTCGCTGTGTCACGTCCTGCAGCGCCGCGATGTATTCAAGCCCGCCCTCGTCGTCCTTCATCGCGTGCGCGACCAGATGCACATGCTTGACCGTGCCATCAGGCAACTGCAAGCGGTGCTCATGCTCGAAATCCTGCGCTTTCTTTCGTTGACGCCGGATCATCTCCTTGTAGATCGAAAGATCGTCGGGATGGATGCGGCTATAGATGAAATCAAAGGTTGGCTTGATCGTCGGGTCCAGGTCCAGGATTCGGTAGATTTCCTCGGACCAGGCGATCTCATCAGAGCTCACCCGCCACGAAAACGTGCCCGTGGAGCTGAGCCGCTGGGCCCTGGCCAGGAAGGCTTCGCTCTGGCGCAACGCCGCTTCGCTGCGAGCCCGATCGATCGCGATGCTCGCAAGATGAGTCAATTGACCGAGCAGGTTGAGCTGCATCGCACCGGGTTCCTTGGGCTCGCGATACAGGAGCGATAACACACCGGTCACGTGCCCGCAGGCAGAGGTCACCGGTATCGACCAGTTAGCCCGCAAACCGCTGGCCAGGGCGTTCGTGCGCCAGTTCCCCCAGCGCGTCTCCCGGATCAGGTCGGCACAAATGACCCGCGCGTTGTGAACCGCAACCCATGCGTCAGGCGATCGGTCGGCATCCTGGGGGTAACCCTCGAGGCCTTCCGCCAAGCCCTTCGGCACGTTCGGCGCGGCGTCCGGCAATAGGGCGGGCTTGGCTGCAGGCGTCGGCTGCCTGTACTTCAGTTCGGCGATCTGCACGACCTTGCACACTGCGTCATCGAAACAGGACTGCGCCAATTCGCACAGGGCTTCCAGTGTCAGCTTGAGCGGCGAACCGCCCGCGATCATGCCGAGCACGCGCTTTTCACCGGCCAGCAGGATTTCGGCGCGCTTGCGGTCTTCGATATCGGTGTTTTCCCCGTACCATCGAACCACACGGCCTGATTCATCACGCTCCGGCACCGTACGGATCAGGAACCAGCGGAACGCGCCGTCGAAACGTCGCAGCCGTGCCTCGAACTCGCCCGGCTCACCACAGGCCAATGCTTGCCAATAACCCGCCAGCGCGCTGCCATCATCCGGATGGATGGCCGCCATCCAGCCACTGCCACAGGCCGCTTCCAGGGCGATACCGGTGTAATCGCACCAACGCTGGTTGACGAAGGTGACATTGCCATCTGGCGCGGCGCTCCAGACAAAACCGGGCACTGCGTTGATGATGCTGCGCAATCGCCCTTCCGACGCACTGATCTCAGCCAGGGCGTTGGCAATCAAGGCCTTGTCGCGCTTCTGTTCGTCGATGTCCAGCGTGATGATCCACCAGCGAACGATGCGTCCCTGGCCATCGCGCATCGGCATGCCGTTGGCGACAAACCAGTGATAGGCACCGTCCGCACGACGAATACGCAGTTCCTGGCGGTAGGGTTCGCCCGTGGCCACCGCCCGTGCCCAGCTGTCGATGACCCCCGGACGGTCGTCGATATGGACGATGTCACTCGCCGCCCAGCCCCTCAGCGCCTCCAGCGTGGTGCCCATGTATTCGAGGTTGTGGACGTTGACGCACTCCAGCTCGCCGGTGGGCGTCATCAGCGAAACCAGCGCCGGGACGCTGTCGATCAGCGCCCGCAGGCCCGAGTCGACTGGGCTGTCGGACCGGGTGATCGCACTGATGTCTTCGATGTCGGCCCACAACCCACACCACTTGCCCTCGGCCAAGGAGCCAGGCAATGGATTGGCGCGAATGACAAATCGGCGATACACGCCGTCGGCGCGCCGCAGCCGTGCGTGCATGGCCAGTGGTTGGCCGCCGCGCAGGGTCGCTTGCCAGCGCTGGATCAGTTGAGGGCCGTCGTCCGGGTGCACGGACGAAAGCCAGCCATCACCCTTGGCTTCGTCGCGGCTGCGGCCGGTGAAGCTGCACCAGTATTCATTCACATAGTCAACACCGCCATCGGCAAGGGCGGTCCAGGCCAACCCCGGCAGACCCTCTATCACGCGGTCGAATGCGTTGTCCATACCGGCCTTGTCCTGCGGTTCCGTGGTGTGAGGATGCCCCGTAGGGACTGACCCGCCTATCATACTTAGGTGTCGCTCGAAGCAATCAGTGTAGCGGGACGCTGGCCAGCATGACGCCCCTCCCTGCGCCCCAACACTGACACCTACGTATAATGGAGGTGGCGCAGTGCTTTTTGATGAGATGGTTTTTCCCAATCTCATTCCAAGAGCGTCCCATGGCAACTTCAACCTCCCCCCAGAACGTCCTGTACACCGCGAACGTCCACACCACCGGCGGTCGAAATGGTCACTCGCGCAGTGATGACGGGCGACTGGACATCGCGCTATCAAGCCCCGGCACCGCCGGCGCCGGCACCAATCCGGAACAGCTGTTCGCCGCGGGGTGGTCCGCCTGCTTCGAAGGTGCGATGCAGCTCGCGGCGCGGCGGCTGAAAATCAACCTGCCAGACACTGTCGCCGTCGACGCACAGGTCGATCTCTGCCTGGAAGACGGCAATTATTTTCTCCAGGCGCGCTTGAACGTCAGTGTGCCGGGGGTCGATCGGGAATCCGCCCAGGCGGTGGTCGACGCTGCGCACCAGACCTGCCCTTATTCGAAACTGTCGCGCAACAACATCCACGTCGAAATCACCCTGGCCTGAACCGTCTCCAGAACATCCGTGCCGGACGGCTGTGTAAAGCGCTTGATACGCGCTGGCCGGCAAACCAAGGAACCCGACCATGAAAAAACTGACAACAGCCGCCGGTGCACCGGTGGTCGACAACAACAATTCACAGACAGCCGGCCCGAGGGGGCCAATGCTCCTGCAGGACGTATGGCTGCTGGAAAAACTCGCGCATTTCGACCGCGAAGTCATTCCCGAACGCCGCATGCATGCCAAAGGCTCGGGCGCCTTCGGCACCTTCACCGTTACCCACGACATCACCCGCTATTGCAAGGCCAGCCTGTTCTCCAGCGTCGGCAAGACCACCGACGTGTTCGTCCGGTTCTCCACCGTAGCCGGTGAACGCGGTGCGGCCGACGCCGAGCGCGACATCCGTGGCTTCGCCATCAAATTCTACACCGAGCAAGGCAACTGGGACCTCGTCGGCAACAACACGCCGGTGTTCTTCTTGCGTGACCCCCTTAAGTTTCCGGACCTCAACCACGCGGTCAAGCGAGACCCGCGCACCAATATGCGCAGCGCCAGGAACAACTGGGATTTCTGGACACTGCTGCCGGAAGCCTTGCACCAGGTCACGATTGTCATGAGTGACCGGGGCTTGCCCAAATCCTATCGGCACATGCATGGTTTCGGCAGTCACACCTTCAGTTTCATCAGTCCGGCCAACGAGCGCTATTGGGTCAAGTTCACCTGGAAAACCCAGCAGGGCATCGCCAACCTCACTGACGAACAGGCCGCCGTCCTGGTGGGCGATGACCGCGAAAGCGCCCAGAGGGATCTCTATACCAGCATCGAACAAGGGCAGTTTCCGCGTTGGACGCTCTATGTCCAGATCATGCCGGAAGCCGACGCAGGGGAATATCCGATCAACCCGTTCGACCTGACCAAAGTCTGGCCCCATGGTGATTACCCGCTGATGGAAGTGGGCACGCTGGAACTCAACCGCAACCCCGACAACTACTTCGCCGATGTCGAGCAAGCCGCCTTCAACCCTGCCAATGTCGTACCAGGCATCAGCTTCTCGCCCGATAAAATGCTCCAGGCGCGGCTGTTTTCCTATGGCGATGCGCAGCGCTATCGAGTGGGCGTCAATCACCACCAGATCCCGGTGAATGCACCACGCTGCCCGGTCAACAGTTATCACCGCGACGGCGCCATGCGGACCGACGCCAACGCGGCGAGCACCATTGGCTATGAACCCAACAGCCACGGCCAATGGGTTGAACAACCGGATTTTCGCGAGCCGCCACTGGCCCTGCACGGCAGCGCCGGGCACTGGAACCATCGGGAGGATAACGACTATTTTTCCCAGCCCAGGCAGCTTTTCCGGCTGATGGATCCCGAACAAAGACAAGCGTTGTTCGACAACACGGCGCGCTCGATCCAAGGCGCGTCGGCCGAGTCCAAGCAGCGTCACATCCAGCACTGCACGCAGGCTGATCCGCTATACGGCATGGGCGTCGCCCTGGCGATTGAACGACTGGGCTGACACCCCCTCCACCACGGCGGGCCTCTCGCAACCGATGGAGGCCCGCTCCTTCAGGCCAGGTAACCGCCATCCACCGTGAGGCTTGCCCCAGTGACAAAGGATGCGTCGTCACTGGCGAGGTACGCGGCCATGCTGGCGATTTCATCGGCGGACCCCAGGCGTCCCAGCGGGACCAGGCCGATGACATGTTCAAGATAGGGCGCGTCGCTCGGGTTCATGTCAGTGGCGGTAGGACCGGGCTGGATGTTGTTGACGGTGATACCCCGTGGCGCGAAGTCCAGGGCCAGCCCTCGGACCAGACCGATGAGCGCGGACTTGGTCATGGAATAGGCGCTCGACCCGGCAAAGCCGCTGCGTTCGCCGGCCACGCTGCCGACGGTGATGATCCGGTCGCCACGGCTCATGACCTTGGAACAAGCTTGTGCCGCTATGTAGGCGGCGCGCACGTTGACGGCGTACATATCGTCCAGAGCCTGGACGCTGAACTCGTCGACGGAGCCCAGGCCCAGGATCCCGGCGTTGTTGACCAGGATATTCAAGGCGCCGAACTGCGCTACGGTGGTTTCCACGGCGCGCTGGATGTCCTGGGCGACTTTGCTGTCCGCCTTGATGGCCAGTGCCCTGCCCCCCTCGTCCTCAATGCTGGAAACAAGCGCCCTGGATTGGCCATCGGAGCTCGAATAGGTGAAGGCCACCGCGGCGCCCTCCCTGGCGAACCGGCGCACGACTGCGGCACCGATGCCCCGTGAGCCGCCCGTGACCAGGGCGGTCCTGCCGGTAAAACGTTGCGATGTGATGATCATGTCCCGACCTTTCAATCAATGGGTATTGCCGGCGACCGGAAATCGATCAAGGCCAGGCCGAAGCCTGCCTTGATCGCTTGCGTCGCTACGGTTTGGCGTTACTTGGCGATAGCGGCCTCTTCGATCAGCCGCGCCACGGGTTCAGGGTGGGACACCATCACCACGTGGGAGGCGCCCTTCACCACTTCCACGTCCTTGGACTCGGCGCGCTTGGCCATGAACGCCATGGCCTGTGGCGGGATGTTCTTGTCCTCGTCACCATAGATGTACCAGGACGGAATGTGCTTCCAGGCTGGCGCTCCGGCTTGCTCGTTCAACGCCGCCTCGGTGACCGGGCGCTGGGTGGCCGCCATCAGGGTCGCCTGGTCGGCTGGAACGTCAGCGGCGAATTGCTCATGGAACTTGTCCTGCTGGATGTACAAGTCCTTGCCGCCGTCCGGCAAGATGACCGGGGCAGCCAGGGTCGGCCCGAGGGTGCTTCCAGGGAATTTCCCGGCCAGGCCCGCGACGGTTTCGCCGGCTTCGGGCGCGAACGCACTGACGTAGACCAGCGCCTTGACGTTGGCGTGATCGTTGGCCGCCTCAGTGATGACGTTGCCGCCGTAGGAATGCCCCGCCAGCACCACTGGCCCCTGGATGCTGGACAGCAATGCCGAGACTGAAGCACCGTCGCCTTTGACGCTGCGCAACGGGTTGGCCGCGGCAATCACCGTATAACCGTCTTTCTCCAGAATCTTCGCCACGCCATTCCAGCTCGAAGCATCGGCAAAGGCACCGTGCACTAGCACAACGGTCGGCTTGGTGGTCTGCGCGAATGCGCTGGCGCCGACCAACAGGCCGGCGCAGGTCAATGCGGCAATGATCTTCTTCATTGGAAACTCCTTGGACAATGGACGTCAGGACGGGTTATGGAGCGAATCGGGTAAAGACGAAATCGTTTCTGCACGCAGGCTTGATGGCAGGCAAAGCACGTCGGGTGCTTCGCCCGATCCCCAGCCAACGCACGTTCAGAGATGGTCCGCGTCGACCACCGCTTGAGCGAAGGCTTGGGGTGCTTCTTGCGGCAGGTTGTGGCCGACGCCGCCGTCTATCACGCGATGCTCATACGGCCCGGTGAATCGCTTGGCATAAGCCGAAGCCGGTGGGTGCGGCGCTCCATTGGCGTCGCCCTCGAGCGTAATGGTGGGGACACCGATGGACGGGAATGCCGCCAGTTTTTTCTCCAGCCCGTCGTATTTGGCCTCCCCTTTGACCAGGCCGAGTCTCCAGCGATAGTTGTAGATCGAGACGGCGACATGATCGGGGTTCTGCAATGCCGCGGCGCTGCGCTCATAGGTGGCGTCGTCGAAGTTCCACTTGGGCGAGGCGAGTTTCCAGATCAACTTGGCGAAATCATGGGTGTTCTTCTCATAGCCCAAGCGACCGCGCTCGGTGGCGAAATAGAACTGGTACCACCACTGCAGCTCGGCCTCCGGCGGCAGAGGCGCCTTGCCCGCTTCCTGGCTGCCGATCAGATAACCGCTCACCGCCACCAGCGCCTTGACCCGCTCCGGCCACAGGGCCGCGACGATATCGGCAGTGCGCGCGCCCCAGTCGTAACCGGCGAGGACAGCCTGCTTGATCTTCAGCGCGTCCATGAAATCGATCAGGTCACTGGCCAGGGCGGAAGGTTGACCATTACGCACTGTCTTGGCGGACAGGAACCGGGTGTCGCCATATCCGCGGGCATACGGAATCAGCACGCGATAGCCTTTGTCGGCCAAGGCCGGCGCCACATCGGCATAGCTGTGGATGTCGTACGGCCATCCGTGGAGCAGGATGATGACCGGCCCATCGGCGGGCCCGACCTCGGCATAGGACACCTCTAGCAGGCCGGCCTTGACATGCTTCAACGGGCCGAACGAGGTGTGGCTGCCGGGTGTGATCGTACCGATCGTGCCTGCCGGTACTTCGGCGGCGCTTGCCGGCGACGATGCAAGTCCCAGGGCACCCAGTTGCATCATCGCGAACACCAGGATCGACGGCGCGAGCAAACGCCGACGCTGCGGTGCGCTGGGGGGATTAGTCAAAGTCAGGTCCATGGTAGATCTCCCTTGGGGAAGGTGGCTGGCGGCGCCGAGGCTGGAGCCGCCGATGAATTTATCGAGTGCCCTGGGCGAGCGTTTTGTTTGCAGCGGCACGCAGCGGCCGGAAGGCCTCGCGCAACTCTTCGCTGAACAGTTGCGGCTGTTCCCAGGCAGCGAAGTGCCCGCCCTTGCTGGCTTCGTTGAAATACGACAGGGACGGATAGGCCCGCTGGGCCCATACCTTGGGCGCGCGGTAGATTTCGTGCGGGAACACCGTGATGGCCACCGGAACCTTGATGTCGGCGGTCTTCTGCGCCGCGGCGCTGAAGTTATTGTTGTTGTTCTCCCAGTAGAAACGGGAGGACGACGCGCCGGTGTCGGTCAGCCAGTACAAACTGATGTCGTCGAGCATCTCGTCGCGGCTGAGCACGCGTTCCGGCTTGCCGTCGCTGTCAGTCCAGGCGGCAAACTTTTCGTACATCCACGCCGCCGTGCCCGAGGGTGAGTCGGCCAGCAGGTAACCCATGGTCTGCGGCCGGGTCACCATCATTGCGCCGTAGGCGGCATTGCGACCGAAGAACGTACTCAGGGCGTTGTAGGCGTTGCGCTCCGAATCGCTCAGGCCCGCGGGGGCCGGGTCACCGCTGTTGATCGGTTTCACCAGTTCAGGCGGCACGGTCGCGGGCATATTCAAATGAATGCCGAGCAACCCTGCGGGGGCCAGGCGGCCCAGCGCGTCGGAAATCACCGAGCCGTGGTCGCCGCCCTGGGAGACGTAATGGCTATAGCCCAGGCGTTTCATCAGCACATCCCAGGCTTTTGCCACGCGATCCGGCCCCCAACCGAGTTCGGTCGGCTTACCGGAAAAACCATGCCCCGGAATCGATGGAATCACCACGTCGAACGAATCTTCGGCCCGCCCGCCGTAGGCGGTCGGATCAGTCAAGGGTCCGATGGTCTTGAGAAACTCGAATTGGGATCCGGGCCAGCCATGAGTGAGGATCAGCGGCATGGCATTCGGGTTGCGCGAGCGCACATGAATGAACTGGATATCGACGCCGTCGATGGTGGTGATGAACTCCGGTAACGCATTCAGCTTGGCTTCGGCCTTGCGCCAGTCATAGCCGTTGCCCCAGTACTTCACCAACGCCTGCACCTGGGCCAGTTGCACACCTTGGGAAACGTCAGTGACGGTCTCCTTGTCCGGCCAACGGGCGGCGGCGATGCGGTTGCGCAGGTCGGTGAGTTTCGCTTCATCGACATGGATGCGGTATGGACGAATGGCTTGCGGTTGGGTCGACGCCGTGCCGGAGGGTTGATCAACCGCCGGGGTGGCTGCCCATACGCCTTGGCTGCTGGCAAGCAATGCGAAACCGAACACGGTGCCTATGGCTGATGACGCCAGGCAGCGATGCCAGGCGGAAATGGAAGTAGCTGCGGGCATGGTGAATCTCCTTGGAATATGGCCCATGGGCCTGGCTCGTTGTCGGAGCCGCTCACCGTGCGCAGCGCATTCCTGGTCACGGTCAGCGGCGTCTGTCCGACTCACGCAAGCCCGATCAAACCACCGCGCCACCCATGCGACGATTGCACCAAAGTGTCGGTCGATACCTAGGTATCACCGGCATTGAGAACCGTCGTCGAGAACACCCTGTGGTGTGCCTGGCGGGAGCCGCCCTTCGCGGGCGGCTGCGGTGTCGAGCCTGGCCTTGCCTCAATTATCCTGGCCGCAATCCTGGGCAATCGCGCTGTAGTCCAGCGCCCGGATCGCGCCGGTGGAATCCAGGTAGGTCATGCGCGACTCGACGACGCCACAACCCGAACCCGCGCCTTGCTTGACCGACAGCACCTTGGCGATGTCCAAGTGATCGCCGTACATGTAGGCCTGCGGCTTGACGGTGTCCTGGGCGTTGGCTGCCACGGCGCCGAGGCTGAGGATGGCAAACAGTGAAGCGATGCTGAGGTGCTTGATGTTCATGGCGATGTCTCCGACGTTTGAGTGAATACCTGGGACGGCGTGTGCTGTCTCGATGGGGCTCATTTGACGCCGGTGAGGTATCTCGGGTGTGTCGCCGATGGGCTTGAAGGAATCGTTTCGTGTCTACAAAGGCTCTGGATACACAGCGATACATTTGCCTCGGGAGGACTTCGATCTTTTCCTGCGGGAAGTTTGCTTTATCATGGCGACCACTCTTTCCCGACCTGATGGAACCACCATGACTTTCGATTTCGACCTGGTGTTCGACCGCCACGGCACCGGTAGCACCAAGTGGAGCCGCTACCCGGCCGAGGTATTGCCGATGTGGGTAGCCGACATGGATTTCGCCGCGCCGCCAGTTGTCATCGATGCCCTGCGCAAGCGCCTGGAGCATCCGATGCTCGGCTACAGCGTGGCCCAGGACAACCTTCGCGCCGCCATCGTCGCCGATCTCTGGAGCAAATACGCCTGGCGCGTCGAGCCCCAGCAGATCCTCTTCCTGCCAGGGGTCGAGCCGGGCTTCAACATGGCCTTGCACGCGCTGGTGGAACCGCAGCAGAACGTCGTGGTGCAGGTGCCCAACTATCCGCCGCTGCGCAACGCCCCGGGGAACTGGGGCCTGAAGAAGGTGGAGCTGTCGTTCAACCCGCTCAACGGTGAATTCCACACGGACCTGACCGGGCTGAAAACTGCGTTGCACGGCGGCGGCGCACTGCTGCTGAGCAACCCGCACAACCCGCTGGGCAAGGTGTTCGGCCACCGCGAATTGAAGGCAGTGGCAGACATCTGTGTCGAGCAGGACGCCTGGATCATCTCCGACGAAATCCATGCCGAGCTGTGCTTCGACGGTCGCAAGCACATCCCCACCGCCACCCTGGGCACGGAGATTGCCGAGCGCACCATCACCCTGATGTCCGCCAGCAAGGCCTATAACATCGCCGGCCTGAAAACCTCCTTCGCCATCATCCAGAACGCCAAGCTGCGGGAACGGGTCAACAGCGCCCGGGCCGGCATGGTCGACAGCGTCAACGCCCTCGGCCTCGAAGCGACCCGTGCCGCCTACAGCGAAGCGGGCCCGTGGCTGGAGGCCTTGAAGGATTACCTGCAAGCCAACCGTGATTACCTGGTCGAGGCGGTAAAGACCCGTCTGCTGGGCATCACCATGACCGTGCCCCAGGGCACCTACCTGGCGTGGCTGGATTGCTCCGGGTTGGGGCTGGACGACCCGCAGGGATTCTTTCTCAAGGAAGCCAAGGTCGGCTTGAGCGCCGGGTTGGATTTCGGCGACGACGCCGGGCAGTTCGTGCGGTTGAACTTCGGCTGCCCACGGGCGTTGCTGGAGGAAGGGATTGCGCGGATGGAGCGGAGTTTGAAGGCTCGGGGCTGAATCACTGCTACCGCCGACTGTAGGAGCTGCCGAGCGCAGCGAGGCTGCGATCTTTTCGCCGATCAAGCCAGAGATCAAAAGATCGCAGGCTGCGCCAGCTCCTACGGTTCAGCGGGAGCAGGTTGCTTCGCCGCAAGGGCAATCCGTTCGACGGTGTCTCAGTCATGCATATCCGGCGTATGCACAAAGCACAACTTGTTCCCCTCCGGATCCCGGCAATAGGCGCCGTAATAATCCTTTGAGTATTGCGGCCGCAGGCCCGGCGCGCCTTCGTCGAAACCGCCCATGTCGAGCGCTATCTTCCAGGCGTCGCGCACGGCTTGCTGTGAGTCGGCGGCGAAGCTGACCTGCATGCCATTGCCCCACGTCGCCGGCAGCCCGTTGATCGGCACCTGGACGAACACCTGGGGCCAATGCCTGCCGGGCTGATGCCAACCTTCCCCGGGTGGCCCCGAGTCATCCTCGCTCGCCATGCGCACCAAGCCCAGGCAGCCAAGCACGGCATCATAGAATGCGACCATTTTCGGCAGGTCCCGCGCGCCAATCTGTATGTGACTGAACATGTTGTTTCTCCTGTTGAATCTTTCCTGGCATTTGAATAGACGGCCTTACCCACGTTCACCCGGACGTAGGGCCAGGCGACGAACCGCTGCCGGTCACGCTCATCGACCGACGGGAAACTCCAACCGAACTCTGCTGGAAAGCCTGAAGTCCACCCTCCATCGCAACCACTCGCCCTGGAGAATGATTATGGCCAATTACCCCACCCCACCCTTCCCCAAGCAACAACAACCCGTACCCGGCAGCCAGCAGAAAATGGACCCGTACCCAGACTGCGGCGAACAGAGTTACAAGGGCTCCGGACGCCTGGCGAACAAGATAGCGCTGATCACCGGCGCCGACAGCGGCATCGGGCGCGCCGTGGCGATTGCCTTCGCCCGCGAAGGCGCGGACGTGGCCATCTCCTACTTGAACGAACATGAAGACGCCAAGGAAACCGCGCGCTGGGTCGAGCAGGCTGGCCGCCAATGCCTGTTGCTGCCGGGCGACCTCGCCGACAAGGCGCAATGCCGCAAGGTCGTCGATGAAACCGTGGCGCGCTTCGGGCGTATCGACGTCCTCGTCAATAACGCCGCATTCCAGATGACCCATGAGAGCCTGGAAGACATCCCTGATGAGGAATGGGTCCGCACGTTCGATATCAACATCACCGCGATGTTCAGGATCTGCCAGGCCGCGGTGCCGCACATGAAAACCGGCGGTTCGATCATCAACACCACGTCGGTCAACTCCGACATGCCCAAGCCGACGCTGCTGGCCTACGCCACGACCAAGGGTGCCATCGCCAACTTCACCGGCGGCCTGGCGCAGATGCTCGGGCCCAAGGGCATCCGCGTGAACAGCGTCGCGCCAGGGCCGATCTGGACGCCGCTGATCGTCGCCACCATGCCCGAGGAAGAAGTGCAGAATTTTGGGTCCCAGACGCCGCTGGGCCGCCCCGGCCAACCGGTGGAAGTGGCGCCGATCTTCGTGCTGCTGGCGTCGGATGAGTCCAGCTACATTTCCGGCTCGCGGTATGCGGTGACGGGGGGCAAGCCGATCCTTTAATGCTCGGCACACCCCTTTTTGGCATGGCCTGGGGTGTAGGAGCTGCCGAGCGTAGCGAGGCTGCGATCTTTTCCTGATGCTTGGGTCTCAAGCAAAAGATCAAAAGATCGCAGGCTTCGCCAGCTCCTACAGAGGTAGCTTGCTAGTCATAGACGCGTTCCTTGCCGAGGATCACTCCTTGGCAATCACCGAGATCTTGCCGTTACGCTCGATGATCGCGAACTTGATCTGGTCCAGGGTCTCGATGCCCTGGCTGGAGCGTGCCGCCTCCATGATGTCTGCCTCGATCAGCCGGGCGTGGCGCATGCGCCCCTCCAAGATGCGCCCGTCCTCGACGATGATGGTCGGGCCGCCGTCGATCAGCCGGGACACCCAATCGGAGCGCAGCTTGAGCAACGAAAACCCGACATCGATGGCGATCAGCGTGACGATGACCATGAATGAGTTGGTCATCGAAAAGTCATCCCCCAGCAGCGCCTGCTGGGTCGCCTCGCCGATGATCATCAGCAGCACAAAGTCGAAGGTGGTGATCTCCGCCAGCGAACGACGCCCGGAGATCTTGAACAGCACCATCAATACCGCATACATCGCGGCGGCGCGCAGTACCGAATCCATACGTCACCTAAGGAAAAATGAATTGATTGAACATGACCACGGCGCCATGGGGCGTGGCGATGCGGGTGTGGTAGGTGCCAAGGCCTTCGCCGAGTAATGACAGGTGCAGGTTGGCCTGCCCCTGGCCGTCCGCCTGCAGCCAGACTTTCATGCCCGGTCCCGCAGCCGCCGAGCGCAGGGGCTGGGGCTGCACGCTCTGCACGTCGAACCCTTCCAGCCAGTCGCCCCCGAGCTCCACCTCCAGCACCGCGCCAGGCGTACCCTTCAGGCGAATGATCATCGGATTGGTCGAACCGTTGCGGTGGAATTTCTCGTATTCGACGCCAATGCCGCCGTCGGCGCTGTGCATTTCGCGACTGCTCAACGGGCCACGGGAAAACAACCCGAGCAAGGTGAGGATCACCAGCAGCACCAGCACGTACCAACCGACCCGCTCGAAACGCCAGACCTTGTGCTGGAACACCATGTCCTCGCGCACCGGGAACTCGCGGCTACGGTGGTCGTCCTGTTCCCATTTGTCGGTCATGAGGCTCCTCCCTATCGACGGTCGCCCGCCAAAGCGCGCTGGTGATAGCCCGGTATCTGCTGCAAGGCGTACTCGCTGGACAGCCGTTGCACCTGGCGCCGGTCACCGAAGAAGCGTTCCCGGCGACTGAACAGCGCGCGCTGCCCGTTCACCTCGAACGCCCAGGCAAAACACACCGTGCCGGCGGGGATACCGTCCTTGTCGTCCGGCCCGAGCAGGCCGGTGGTGGCCACCGCGACGTTGGCGTTGGCGTCGCGCAGGGCGCCGAGGGCCATTTCCTCGGCGACTTCGCGGCTGGTCAGGTTGAAGGTGTCGATGGTTCGTGGCTTGACCCCGAGCAGGCGCTGCTTGGCTTCGGGGGAATACACCACATAGCCGCTCTCGATCAGCGAACCGCTGCCCGGCACTTCAGCCAGCAGCGTGACGATCAGCCCCGCGGTGCAGGACTCGGCGGTGGTCAGGCGCAACTCATGTTCGCGCATGTACTCGATCAGGGAATGGGCAACAGTCATGGCATACAGTCCTTCATGGAGGCTGATGGGTTGACCCCCGCCGTTTCGAATCATTCCCTTTATCGCGCCGTCGCCCGGACCGGCCAAATAAATGAAACCCCTGGCCAATCCTGTACCTCATAACCGTATGAGCCTCATGCAGAGGCTGTCCTGATCAGGAGGTCGTCATGTCCGTGCTTTTCGTCAAACTGTTCACCCATCCCGAATTCGCCTGGGGGGACATTCGCGAGCAAGAGCAGGCTCATCCACACCATTACCTGGCGCATCTGCTGTTGCTCGCGTTGATCCCGGCGGTGTGCCTGTTCATCGGCACCACCTGGACCGGTTGGAGCCTGGCCGAGAACGAAACCGTGCGACTCAGCCACGCCAGCGCGCTTCAGCTATGCGTGCTGCTGTACGTGACCATCGTGGTCGGCGTGTCGCTGATGGGGTTGTTCATCCGCTGGATGTCGCGCACCTTCGAGGCCCGACCGACGGTCAACCAGTGCATCGGTTTCGCCGCGTACACCGCGACCCCGTATTTCCTGGCCGGGATCTTCGGCGTGTACCCAAGCCGATGGCTGGCGGTGGCGGTCCTGCTGGCCGCTTCGGTCTACTCGACGTTCCTGCTGTTCGTCGGCCTGCCCAAGTTCATGGGTTTGAAGAAGGAACAGGGCCTGCTGTATTCGGCCAGCGTCTGGGGTGTCGGCTTGCTGGTGCTGGTGACGATCCTGGTGGAAATGATCCTGCTGTGGTTCAACTATCTGCAGCCGGAATATCTGCGGGTTCCGGTAGGCTGAATGGCTTTTGAAGGTACACAATGTGGGTGGCGGCGGCGTAGCGAAGCGTGAGTTTTCGCAATCTTCGCGTAACCCGACTATCCTGCGACTTTTTGTATCCCGAATCGAGTCGGCAGCGCTGGACCGCCCCGCCGCCCTTAAGGCCAAATTTATATGCCATCTTCAAGCAAACGCTCTCCCAACGTGCCACAACGACGAGAGCTGAGCCCCAGCAGCCTGGATTTCGCCGTGGTCGGCATCGGTGCTTCCGCGGGCGGGCTACAGGCCATCAAGCAGTTTTTCGAACACATGCCCAAGGACAACGGCATGGCGTTCGTGATCGTTTTGCACCTCTCCCCGGATCATCAGAGCATCGCCGACAAGATCATCCAGGAATCGACCAAGATGCCTGTGTTGCAGGTGACCGAGGCGGTGCCGATCCAGAAGAACCATGTCTACGTGATTTCCCCTGCCCATCAGTTGTCGATGAACGACGGTTACCTGAAGGTTTCCCCGGCCGAGCCGCGCCAGGGCGGGCACGTGGCGATCGACCTGTTCTTTCGCGACCTGGCCGATGTGCACAAGGACCGGGCATTCTGCCTGGTACTGTCAGGCACCGGCTCGGACGGTGCCGTGGGCCTGTCGCGGATCAAGGAACAGGGCGGCGTGACCATCGCCCAGTCGCCACAGGACGCCGAATTCGATGGCATGCCCCAGGCCGCCATCGACACCCAAATGGTCGACCTGGTGCTCCCTGTCGTCGAGATGCCGCAAAAGCTCCTGGAGCTCTGGCGCAACTCCCAGGCCATCCGCCTGCCGACCGCCAACGATCCGGAGATCCATACCCAACCGCCTGCCTCCGAGCGTGAGGCGATCGCCGCCGAGCAATCACTGCAGGATGTTCTGGTGCTGCTGCGCGCCGGCACCGGCCATGACTTCAAGCATTACAAGCGCGCCACCGTGCTGCGGCGCATCGAACGGCGCATGCAAGTCACCGCCCAACCGGACCTGGGCGCCTACTACAGCTACCTGCAGAATCATCCGGAAGAAACCAAGGCGCTGCTCGGCGACCTGCTGATCGGCGTGACCAACTTCTTCCGTGATCGCGAGGCCTTCGAAGCCCTGGAGCGTGACGTCCTGCCCAACCTGCTCAAGCCAGTGGAACCGGGCAGCGTGCCGCCGGAGGAGATCCGCGTCTGGTCAGCCGGTTGCTCGACCGGCGAGGAGGCCTACACCCTGGCCATGTTGCTCAGCGACCAGCTGCAACACGACGCCAGCAGCGCGAAGTTGCAGATATTCGCCACCGATATCGATGAACGGGCCATTACCGTGGGTCGCGGCGGCGCCTATCCGGAAGCCATCATCACCGACGTACCGCCCACCCGCCTGCGTCAGTATTTCCTGAAGGAAGGCGCCAGTTTCAGGGTTCGCAAGGAAATCCGCGAACGCGTGCTGTTCGCCAAGCACAGCCTGCTGTCGGACCCACCGTTCTCGCAGATTGACCTGATCGTCTGCCGTAACCTGCTGATCTACCTCGACCGCGAAGTACAGCGGGAAATCCTGCAAATGTTCCACTTTGCCCTGCGTCCGGGCGGCTACCTGTTCCTCGGCTCGTCGGAATCGGCCGACGCCTGCAGTGAGCTGTTCAGCCCGGTGGACAAGCGCAACCGGATTTTCCGGGCCAAGTACGGCACCGCCAGCAGCCGCCGCACCCCGACCATGCCCCGTGGCGGCTACGTGCGCAGCACCTCGTCGCTGGTCCCCGCCCAGGTCCCGGTGCCGCGCAGGGTGTCGTTTGCCGATATCCATCTGCGCGCCATCGAACAGGCCGCGCCACCCAGCATCATCGTCGACAACAATGGCGACATCCTGCACATGATCGAAAGTGCCGGTCGCTTCCTGCGCCATGTCGGTGGCGAAATGTCGCGCAACCTGTTGACCCTGATCAATCCGCAACTGCGCCTGGAAATCCGCACCGCGTTGTTCCAGGTCAACCAGAACGGCCAGCCGGTCAAGTCGCGACAGGTCAACATGGAGCGCGATGGGCGACGTTTCCTGGTGGACCTGCTGGTCCAGCCGTATCGCGACGAACTGTCCGATGGCGAGTTCTTGCTCGTGGTGTTCGAAGAGGAAGAAGTCGACCCCATCCAACAGGTCGACACCATCACCAGCCAGACCGAAAACCAGGTCCTGGCCAATCTGGAGCGCGAGCTGCAGCGGACCAAGTTGCACCTGCAAGACACCATCGAGCAGGCCGAAGTCTCCAGCGAGGAGCTCAAGGCCTCCAACGAAGAAATGCAGGCCATCAACGAGGAACTGCGCTCCGCCACCGAGGAGCTGGAGACCAGCAAGGAAGAGCTGCAATCGATCAACGAAGAACTGCTGACGGTCAACTACGAGCTCAAGACCAAGGTTGAAGAAACCGACAAGATCAACGATTACCTGACCAACCTGATCGCTTCCACCGACATCGCCACGGTGTTCATCGACCGCAGCATGCGCATCAAGTGGTTCACGCCTCGGGCCACGGATATCTTCAGCATGCTTCCGGTGGACACCGGGCGTTCGCTGCTGGACATCACCCATCGCCTGGACTACCCGGACATGGCGGCGGATGCCACCCAGGTGTTCGGATCCCTGAACATGATCGAGCGCGAAGTCAGCAGCAGCGATGCTCGCTGGTACATCGCCCGGCTGCTGCCGTACCGCTCCAGCGAGGACCATATCGACGGCACGGTGCTGACGTTCATCGACATCACCAAGCGCCGGGCAGCCGAGGAAGAGCTGCGCCTGGGGGAGGAGCGCATGCGCCTGGTGGCCGAAAGCACCCGGGACTACGCGATCATCCTGCTGGATGAACATGGCGTGATCACCCGTTGGAACACGGGGGCGGAGCTGATTTTCGGCCACACGAAGGCGGAAGCGGAAGGCAGCTACTACGACTTTGTCTTTACCCCCGAAGACCGCGCCACCGGCGTCCCCGAAACAGAACTGGGCACTGCACGGGCCAACGGCCGTTGCGAAGACGAGCGCTGGCACCAGCGCAAGGACGGCAGCCGCTTCTTCTGCAGCGGCGAAGTCACGCTGCTCAGCGGCGACTATTTGCAGGGCTACGTGAAGATCGCCCGTGACCTCACCGGCCACAAGCGCCTGCACGAGGAACAGACCCAGCGGCTGATGGAAACCCAGAACTCGAACCATCTGAAGGATGAGTTCTTCGCCGTCATGTCCCACGAGCTCAAGCACCCGTTGAACCTGATCCAGCTCAATGCCGAGCTGCTGCGGCGCCTGCCGGTGACCAAGACCGTCACCGCGGCAGCCCGGGCCGTGAACACCATCTGCGACGCGGTCACCAGCCAGGCGCGCATCATCGATGACCTGCTGGACGTGGCCCGGGTCCGCACCGGCAAGCTCAAGCTCAAGCGCCAGCCGGTCGATCTGGCTCGCGTGCTGCAAGACATCTACACCGTGGTGATCAACGACAATCACCCGAACAAAGTCACCCTTGAGCTGCCTGAGGGCTCCAGCGGCGAGCTGGTCGTCAATGCCGACCCGACCCGGTTGGAGCAGATCATCTGGAACCTGGTAAACAACGCGCTGAAGTTCACCCCTAACGGCGGCCGTGTGCAACTGGTCGCCAGTCACGATGACCATATGGCCCGCCTGGACATAAAGGATTCTGGCGTGGGTATCGCGGCGGAGCACCTGAACGAGGTGTTCGACCTGTTCGGCCAGGCCGAGACCCAGCACGCCACCCACCAGCGCGAAGGCCTGGGGATCGGCCTGTCACTGGTCCGGCAATTGACCGAAGCCCACGGCGGCAGCGTCGAGGTCAAGTCCGAAGGGCTGGGTAAAGGCTGCACCTTCACCATTCGCCTGCCCTTGAGCAATGCCGCGATCCTGCCCAAGCCGCAGGCCTGCGACGAACAGTCCGGGCGCCTGGGCGGTTTGACGATCCTGCTGGTGGATGACTCGCCCGACGTGCTCGACACCCTCAAGCTGCTGCTGGAGATGGAAGACGCCGTCGTGGTTGCCTTCGATCAGCCGTTGGAGGCGTTGGAAGCCGCCAAGGATGGCCGTTTCGACGTGGTGATTTCCGACCTCGGCATGCCGGTGATGAATGGCCATGAACTGATGCAGGCCCTGCGCAAGCTGCCCCATATCAAACACATCCCGGCCATCGCCCTGACCGGCTACGGCGCGTCCATCGACCTGAATAAATCCCGGCAATCGGGCTTCGACCAGCACATCGGCAAACCGGTGTCCTATGACGAGTTGATTGAAACGATCGAGCAGTTGCGGCGTTCGCAGGTTTATTAGTCGCGGGCCGGCTGGAGCTAGTTTCTGTGGGTGAGGAAGCTTGCTCCTGCTGGGCTGCGCGGTAGGAGCTGCCGAGCGAAGCGAGGCTGCGATCTTTCCGGCGACACTTGAATCTCAAGCGGAAGATCAAAGATCAAAAGATCGCAGGCTGCGCCAGCTCCTACAGAGCCCAGCGGGGGAGCTTCTGTGGGTGAGGGAGCTTGCTCCCGCTGGGCTGCGCGGTAGGAGCTGCCGAGCGAAGCGAGGCTGCGATCTTTCCGAGGACACCTGAATCTCAAGCGAAAGATCAAAAGATCTAAAGATCAAAAGATCGCAGGCTTCGCCAGCTCCTACAGAGCGCAGCGGGGGAGCTTCTGTGGGTGAGGAAGCTTGCTCCCGCTGGGCTGGCGGTAGGAGCTGCCGAGCGAAGCGAGGCTGCGATCTTTCCGAGGACACTTGAATCTCAAGCGGAAGATCAAAGATCAAAAGATCGCAGGCTTCGCCAGCTCCTACAGAGCGCAGCGGGGGAGCTTCTGTGGGTGAGGGAGCTTGCTCCCGCTGGGCTGCGCGGTAGGAGCTGCCGAGCGAAGCGAGGCTGCGATCTTTCCGAGGACACCTGAATCTCAAGCGAAAGATCAAAAGATCTAAAGATCAAAAGATCGCAGGCTTCGCCAGCTCCTACAGAGCGCAGCGGGGGAGCTTCTGTGGGTGAGGAAGCTTGCTCCCGCTGGGCTGGCGGTAGGAGCTGCCGAGCGAAGCGAGGCTGCGATCTTTCCGAGAACACTTGAATCTCAAGCGGAAGATCAAAGATCAAAAGATCGCAGGCTTCGCCAGCTCCTACAGAGCCGAGCGGGAGCAAGCTCCCTCGCCACAGAAGCGGGTCCTCTTCAGCGAGAAGATGACTTTCCTGTCCACAAAAGCGCTACCGCCAAGATACTATTTGCCGGTCTTCTTCATCCCAACCCGCCGCCGCATGTCGGCGGTGATGCTCTGGCGGGTCTTGCGCAGGTCAGCCCAAGGCTCGTGCCCCACCTCCGCCAGCCGCTCATGGACGTTGTGCACGTTCCACAGGTTGGCGCCCTTGAGCTCGGCCACTTCTTCGCGGTAGATCGGCACCGATACCGGCAGCCCCTCGCGGGTACGGGCGGCGTAGGCGCAGATGGTCGTGGCGCCCAGGCCATTGCGCAGGTAATCGATGAAGATCCGCCCTACCCGGTTCTTAGGCCCCGACACCGCCGAGAAACGATCAGGCAACAGCTTGGCGATGTGGCTGACGATGGCATGGCTGAAGCCCTTTACCTCGTCCCAGCCCAACTTGCGGGTGATCGGCACGACAATGTGAATGCCCTTGCCGCCGCTGGTCTTCAGGAAGGCCTTCAGGCCCAGTTCATCCAGCACCGACAAGGTCAGTTGCGTGGCTTCCACCATGCTTTTCCAAGGCAGTGCCGGGTCCGGGTCAAGGTCCAGGACGAAGCGGTCAGGCTTGTCCAGGTCCACGCAAGTGCCATTCCAGGTGTGCAGCTCCACGGTGCTCATCTGCACCGCGCCGATCAGCGCTTCGGCGTTGTTGATGATCATGATGGGTTGCCCGGTGAGGTCCTTGTCCAGGCTGGTGATGCCGGGGATGGCCAGGCGTTCGGGGTTCTTCTGGAAGAACAGCTCCCCTGCAATGCCGTCCGGCGCCCGGACCAGCGCCACCGGACGGTCGGCCAGCTCCGGCAGGATGAAGTCGGCAACGCCGGCGTAGTACTCGGCCAGTTGCATTTTCGTCGTGCCGCTGCTGGCGTCGATGACCCGATCCGGATGGGTGATGCGGACCTTGCCGTCCAACGTTGGCGACTGCGCAGCCTTGGGCTTGGCTTTGGCTTTCGCCTTGGCCGGCGCCGGTTCGGCCTCGGCCTTGGCCGCAGTCTTTTTCACGGTTTTCGGCAACTCCTGGGTGATCGCCTTGGCCGGCTTGTCGTTGCGCAAGCCATGGAACACGGCATGGCGGACCGAGCCTTCCTTGGTCATTTCGGCGAACGCCACTTCCGCCAGCAACTCCGGCTTGAGCCAGTGCACGCCCTTGGCGTCGTAGCCGGTGGGCGGATTGACCACGGCGGCTTTCTTCGTTTCGAGGGGCAGCAGTTGCTGATAGATGCTTTTGAGGGTGGTTTCGTTGAAACCGGTGCCGACCTTGCCGGCATAGCGCAATTCGCCGCTGTCGACGTCGTGCAGGCCCAGCAACAAGGCCCCGAACGCGCTGCGGGCGCCCTTCGGGTCACTGAAGCCAACCACGACGAATTCCTGGCGATTCTTGCACTTGAGCTTGATCCAGTCACTGCTGCGCCGGGACACATAGGCGCTGCCCTGGCGCTTGCCGATCAACCCTTCCATGCGCATCTGGCAGGCGCTGTTGAGCAGCGCTTCGGGGGTCTCTTCGAAAGAGTCCGAGAAGCGCAGCAAGGGGTCTTCATTGGGTTCGAGCACGGCGGCCAAAGCGGCCCGGCGTTCCTCCACCGGCACTTTGCGCAGGTCCATGCCATTGAGGTACGGCAGGTCGAACAGGTAATACGCAATCTTGCCGCTGCTGCCGGCATCGAAAGCGTTTTGCAGGGCCTGGAAATCCGGCACGCCTTGCTCGTTGGCGACGACCATCTCGCCGTCGAGCCAGGCCGATTCCAACCCCAGCGCCGCCAGGGCCTCGGCCTGTTTCGGCAGCTTATGCGTCCAGTCATGACCGTTGCGGGTGATCAAGCGCACGTCGCCATTGTCGATGCGCGCCATGACCCGGTAACCGTCGAACTTGATCTCGTAGAGCCAGTCGCCGTCCGGGGCGCTTTCCACCAGGGTCGCCAGTTCCGGCTTGAGGGTTTCAGGCATCGGGCCGGCAACGGCGCCGCTGAGGGTGGTCTTTCCAGTTTTTTTCGTCGACTTCGGCTTGGCAGGCTCTTCCGGCTGCTTCACGGCTTTGGCAGCAGCAGCCTTGCCCCGGCGCTTGGGCACGATGGTGCGATCACTGAGCACGCTGTCAGGCTCGGCCTCCACCACGTCGTACTCGCTTTCCGGCCGGGCCGCGTCGTCCTGATGCTTGATCAGGAACCATTGCTCCTGCTTGCCCGGCATATGGGTGCGCACCAGATTCCACAGGCCCGCGAGCTTTTCCCCGCGCAACTCGAACTTGAGCCGGCCCTTTTCGTAGGCGTCGTGCACATCCCCTTGGGGAATCCACACGCCCCGGTCCCAGACGATGACGTCACCGGCGCCATAATGCCCCTCGGGAATGCTGCCCTCGAAGGACGCATAGTCCAGCGGGTGGTCTTCAACGTGCACCGCCAGGCGCTTGACCTTCGGGTCCAGGGACGGACCCTTGGGCACCGCCCAGCTCTTCAGCGCACCGTCCAGCTCCAGGCGGAAATCGTAATGCAACCGCGTGGCGTCGTGCTTCTGGATGCAGTATTGCAAGGCGTGGGCGGTTATCGCCGATTTGCGCGAGCGCTTCGCCGCCGGCTCCGGGGTGGCGGCGAAATCGCGCATGCGGTTGTAATCGTCGAGGGTCTTGCTGGTCATGGGCCACCTGCTACTTGCGCAAGGGTCGGATCGGCGACGGGCATTCCGGCGGTTTCCGACAACAGTTGATCGACCACCCGGCCCAGCGCCTCTTCAGTCGTATCACCCAGCAACAAACCCTGTTCGTAGAGCACCACCTGCCGATCAGCACTGGTGCCCTGTTGAATGATTCGGCGGGCTTGCTTGAACACGTCCTGCACACCCAGCGCCGTCGCGGTTTCGCCGAAGGTCTGCTCGGCGAGGTTCAGCCATTCGCCAATGAGCATGGGTTGCTCCTGGTCCTCGACGATAAACTCCGCGAGGATGCCGTGACGCTTGGCCCGGTAGCGGTTTTCCTTGAGGATCCAGTGGGACATCAAGCTGTAGTGGGCGCCGGGCGCAGGCTGGGCGATGGCGTGGGCAATCATCAGGCGAAACAGCGAAACGAGGCACAACACGTCTTCGATCCGAGGGCAGGCATCACAGATGCGCAGCTCCAGGGTCGGATAACGCGACGACGGCCGGAGCACCCACCAGCAATCGCTCGGCTGGCGGATGGAACCGGTGCGCGTGAGCATGTTGACGTAGCCCTCGAACGCCGGCTCATCCTCGAAGAATTCCGGCACGCCCATGCGCGGCCACTCATCGCAGGCCACCTGGCGATAACTGCTGAAGCCGCTGTAGGCGCCGTTCCAGAAAGGCGAAGATGCGCTCAGCGCCAACAGCATCGGCAGCCAGGGCAACACTTCATTCATCACCTTGACCCGATCATGATCGCCCGGCACCTCTACATGCACGTGCAGGCCCGACAGTACGCTGCGCCGCGCCACGCGCTGGTAATCGTCAAACAGTTGCTGGAAGTGCAGTTCGTCGGTGGGCTGCAAGCCGACGGTCGACATGGGATGGGACCCTGCGCTCAACAGGCCCAGGCCATGGGGCGCCAGCCGCTGGGTCAGGCCACCGCGCACCTGGGCCAGGTAATCGGCGGCCTCGGCCAGGCTGCGGAAGATGGGCGAAGCCATTTCCACCTGGCTCTGGAACATTTCATGGGCGAAATGCTTGCCCAGCTCCTCCCGGCAGGCCGCAACCGCTGCCGCGGGCGGCTGCTCGGGCATGCGGCGGGTGTGCAGGTCGGTGATGAAATATTCCTCTTCAATGCCGAACTTCAGACGCCTGTTCATCGATGTTCCCTCCGATACCCGCACCCGTGCGGGTGACAACCAACGCCACCACGGCGATCCTTTCAACGTCCTGATAACCCGGTGTCAGCAGCTCCTCGCCGAATACGTCCGGGTCCAATTCCCTGTAGGTCCAGGCGAATTCCGCCGAATCGCGCCACGCGCCCAAGGCTTCGAGGAACGGATCGCGACCATCGACCATCGCCACGCCGGTGTAGAGCACCAGCGAGCCACCGGGTGTCAGTCGGGGCAACGCCTGCTCGACGATCCGCAGCGACAACCCGGCGCCCAGCGTTCCGCCGCCATGGCGATAGGCGCGCTCGGCGGGGTCGGCCATGTACGGCGGGTTGGCGACGATCAGGTCGAAACTGCCCTCGACGTCCCGCAGCACATCACTGCGGGCGATCTCGACGTTGGCAACCTCGGCCAGCGCGGCGTTGACGGCACACAGGCGCAACGCCAAGGGGTTGATGTCGACAGCCAGGACCTGGGCCTCGCGGCGGGCACGAGCGATGATCATCGCCCCGACGCCGGCGCCGCAGCCGATGTCCACGGCGCGGTGCACGGCGGTGAAGTTCTGTTGCAAATGGGTATGGATCAGATGGGCGAAACGGTAGCTGTCCGGGCCGAAGAACACCGCGTCATTGGCCTGGGTCGGGAACTGCGAATGGGCGAACAGCATGCCGTCCAGGCTCGACCAGCGTACGCGGCTGCGCAGCAGGCCATCGCGTTCTTCCAACACTTCGGCTTCCTGCAATTGGCGCTGCTCGTCGGCGGAAATCAGCCCCGGTGCGAAGGGCCGGGACCAGCCAAAGACATCCCGCAAGGTCTTCGAGCGTTCGTTGCCGGGCCGTTGGTTGACCCGTTCATGGGTCAACGGCGTCGGCGTGATGAAACGGTAGCCGTCGGCGTGCAGGCGACGGCCCAGTTGCAACAGCGCCAGGTCGGGTTCGGACAGGCGATCTTCCTGATTCATGCAAGGCTCCTAGCGAAGGGCGGACTTGAGTTCGATGAACCGACGGGTCGCGAACAACCCGGCCGGATGGCTGTGGCAACGGGCCGACAGCCAGGGCATCAGCATCTGCATTTGCTCACGGGGGGCCTTGCCCCGCAGCGTCTGCTGCAGGTTCAACACATCCGGGTCTTGGGCCGGTGCCGGCGACTCATGCGCCCCGCCGTGGGGACGGCGGGCGCCGGGGCGACCGCGTTGATCCAGCCAGTCACCCGCAATCCAATCGTGCAGCAACTGCTTTTCATACGGGCTGAAGACGCCGAACATGGCCGCGCCCGCGCCTTCGATCAGGGTCCAGAAGCGGCTGTTCTGCGGGTCTTCGTGGCGCTTGATCCATCCCTTGTTCTGCATGGCGTTCAAGAAACCTTCCAGTTGCCCCGGCTCCGCCAGCCATTGGTTGACGGTCTTGCCTTCGAACTTGCAGTAGTCGGAATGCATGTGCTGGCCGAACGGGCGCTTGCGTTCCAGCATGTCGAGCACTTCACGCTCCAGGTCAAACGATTCGATGATCGCCCGGCTGCCCTGCCCCAGGTCGTTGAGGCGATAGCCCAAGGTGACGCGCTGCCAGAACGATTCACGCCCCGCTTCCATCGGCATCAATTGCAGCAGCGATTGCACGGCCTTGTGGGCGTGACCGGTGCTGGCGTTGTCGATGGTCACGTGGAGGGTGAAGTAATAGGGATCGATGTCGAGTTCGCTCAGCTCATAGGCGCTGATCAGCAGATGCAGCGGCAGTTGCTCGTAGCCCAGGTTGTAGCCGATGACTTCGGGCAAGTATTCGTCGCCGGCATAGCCCAGGGCCAATTGAACCGCGCCTTGCAGGTAGCGTTCGTCATCAATGTCGGGCATATCCTGCAAGCCGTGTTCGGCCAGCAGCTTGCGGTAGAGCACCACATGGTTCTGGGCGGGAACGCCATCCCCAAGCTCTTCCAGATAGGTGCACAGCAACCCTTCGAAACGATGGTCATGCCAGTGCTGGAGCACGCCGTACAGCCAGGCGCCATCTACCAACTTGGTCGGGGCGACGGCCTGGAGAAAATACAAGGCATGGGCCTTGCCACTGAAGAATTCCCGGGGGCCACCGCTCTTGCGCCGTTCCAGGTAGTCGGCGTATTGCCGGGCCACGCTGGCGCTGTGCTGCTCGACCCAGGCCAGCAATGCCGCAGGGTCGTCGGGGATTTCCTGGGGCAATGCGCTCGCCTCTTCAAGGCAGGGTTGCAGGAAGGCTTGGGCCACAGCTTGCTTGTCAGCATCGTCAGGCCCTTGTAGCAGTCGTTCGAAGCATTGGCGCACATTGCCGGCAGCGGTCATCGGTTGCGCAATGGCAGGCCGGGATTGAAGGGGTGTCAGCGCAGTCATAAGGGCCTCTCGGGTTCTCGGCAGGACGCTGAATCAGCACGTCTCTTCCATTGCAGAGCCTTGCGAACGGCAAAAAATTCCCCTGGACCGAAAAGCGGTCGGATAAACGGGACGCAGGCGATTTGCGGCGGAACCCTCGCTTCGCCGAGGCCCTCGAATGAAGCAAGCCCGTCCAGGTGAAGCACCGTTATCCAAGGAGCAACCATGATCTTCACAGTGTGGGTAGCCGTGCTCGGTGCGGTCTTGCTGACCTTGGCCCTGACCTCCTCCTACCTGCGCTGGATGCCCGTGACCACTTCGGCGGTTTGCCTGGCGCTGGGGGTTGCCATCGGCCCGGCGGGGCTTGGACTGCTGAGGCTGGGCGTCGATGACGCTTCGGTGTGGATGGAGCACCTGACCGAAGTCGCCGTGGTGTTTTCGCTATTCGTCAGCGGGCTCAAGCTGCGTTTGCCGTTGAAGAACCGCAGTTGGCGAGTGGCGTATGGGCTCGCCGGTCCGGTGATGATCCTGACGATTGCCGGGCTCTGCCTGGCGTTGCATTACCTGTTTGGGCTCGGTTGGGCACTGTCGTTGCTGATCGGCGCGATGCTGGCGCCCACCGATCCTGTGCTGGCGGCGTTGGTGCAGGTCAACGATGCCCGGGATGATGACCGAGTGCGCTTCGGCCTTTCCGGGGAAGCCGGGTTGAACGATGGCACGGCGTTTCCCTTCGTCATCCTGGGTTTGCTGATGTTGCGCGAGGACGACAGCGGGTTTCTCGGCGAATGGGCGTTGCGCAACGTGCTTTGGGCGGTGCCGGTGGGCTTGCTGATCGGCTATTGGCTGGGCCGTGGCATCGGCAAGCTGACCTTGTCGATGCGCATCAAGAACGCCGACAGTACGCTGTCCCCCAACGACTACCTGGCCCTGGCCTTGATCGCCCTGGCCTATGTCGCGGCGGAATCGGTCCAGGGCTACGGTTTTCTCTCGGTTTTCGCCGCGGGCCTGGGGCTGCGACAGGCAGAGGTCCAATCCACCGATGAAAACGCGCCGCCCGCCGAGCACCTGGTGCAGCCGGTGGTTGGCCACGAAGCCGTCGATCCCGAGCAGGCAGTGTACGGCGACACCCAGGCCTTGGATGAAGGCCAGCTGGCGGCCGGCGTGATGATGGGCGACATGCTCGCGTTCGGCAGTCTGGTGGAGCGTTCGATGGAAGTATTCCTGGTGACGCTTCTGGGGGTGGTCCTGGCGAATCATTGGGACTGGCGGGCCTTGGCCATCGGCGCCCTGCTCTTCGCGGTGATTCGCCCGCTGAGTGTTTTGGCGATGCCATGGGGAAGCCTGCTGGAGCACCCGCAACGGCTGTTGATCGGCTGGTTTGGCATACGCGGCATCGGAAGCCTGTTTTACCTGTTCTATGCCCTGAACCATGACCTGCAGCCCGAGGCCGCGCGCCTGTGCATTGACCTGACCCTGTCAGTGGTGGCCCTGAGCATCCTGGTCCACGGGGTGAGCACTCAACCTGCCCTGGCCTGGTATGAGCGCCAGCAAAAATGAGTCCAGGGATCAGCCGCCGGGATCGGTCACTTGGATAAAGACCGAGTAGACCCCGAGCAACACCCAGAACGCCGCGAAAATCCACGGTGTGCGCACCGAAAACAACAGCGACTTGCGATACCCCTTGTGGGTGGATTCCCGCTCGCTGAACAGTGGCGATTCATCGTAGGCCAGGCCCATCAGCGGTTCACTGCGCAGCAATTCGCTTTGCTTGAAATGCCAGTGGTCGATGATTTCATAGGCCGCGCGAATGCCCGGCCAGGCATTGAGCGAGCTCAGGAACCCGAGCAGCGCCAGGAACGGCGGCACGATCAGCGTAAAGAGCTTGCCCCACTCGGGATTCAGGTTGGCCATGCACGAAGCGAACGCGATCACCAGGAAGGACTGGGCAGCCAGGTAGGCGTCGGTCCGATTCGCCAGGATGCTGGTTTCGTACTGGATTTCCCGGCGATAGAAATCCAGTCGCTCCTTGGGGGATCCGAAGAGCTTGGCCTTGTGCTCGGTCAGTTCTTCTTCCGGAGTCTGCTGGGTAAGGATTCTGGGCATTGCGCAGCGAGGGCCTTGGGTCTGAATGGGTGCATTTGGAACAGGCTATCGGGGGGTGAGTTCAAACCGATGGACCGGAGGTGGTCGGAGTAAAAGTAGGTTCTTTTCTTCATTAATGAAGATGTTGGATGTGCCGGCCTCATCGCGAGCAAGCTCGCTCCCTCAGGGAGGGTGTGGTGTACAGGAATTTTGTCGCTACTTAGATCCAACTGTGGGAGCGAGCTTGCTCGCGATAGCGATGCCACTGCCCACCAAGATGCTGAACGTGCCGGACTCTTCGCGAGCCGGCTCGCTCCCACAGGGTTTACGGCTTGCGGGTAACCCGCCATACGGTATTCGCCAGGTCATCGGCAATGATCAACGCACCACGCGGATCCACCGTCACCCCTACCGGCCGCCCACGAGTCTTGCCATCGGAGCCGCGGAAGCCCGTCGCGAAATCGACCGGTTCACCCGAAGGCCGACCGTTGCTGAACGGCACGAAGATCACCTTGTAGCCCACCGGCTGGTCACGGTTCCAACTGCCATGTTCGCCAACGAACGCCCCTTCGGCGAATTTCTCGCCCATGGCCACCATGGAAAAATCGACACCCAGCGCGGCCACATGGGAGCCCAGGCTGTAATCAGGCTTGACCGCAGCGGCGACTTTTTGCGGATCCTGCGGCTGCGCCCGTGGGTCGACGTTCTGCCCCCAATAGCTATACGGCCAGCCGTAGAACGCCCCTTCGCGCACCGAAGTCAGGTAGTCCGGCACCAGGTCCGGTCCCAACTCGTCCCGTTCGTTGACCACCGCCCACAACTGACCGGACCCCGGCTCGATTTTCAGCGCCGTCGGGTTGCGCAGGCCAGTTGCATAGGGCCGATGGGCGCCCGTCTCGGCGTCGATCTGCCAGACCATCGCCCGGTCGATCTCGACTTCCATGCCGCGCTCGGTGACGTTGCTGTTCGAGCCGATACCGACATACAGCGAGCGTCCGTCAGGGCTGGCGGCCAGCGATTTGGTCCAGTGATGGTTGATCGCCGATGGCAAGTCGGTGACTTTGACGGGCGCCCCGCTCGCCTTGGTCTGGCCGTCCTGGTAGTCGAAGCGAACCAACGCGTCCTGGTTCGCCACGTACAACTGGCCGTTGGCAAACGCCAGGCCATAGGGCGCGTTGAGGTTTTCGGCGAAGACCGTCTTCAGCTCGTAGGTGCCGTCGCCATCGGCGTCGCGCAACAGCGTCAGGCGGTTGCCGCCCTTGACCTGGGTGTTGCCCTTGGCCTTGATCACGCTGGCGATCACGTCCTTGGGCTTGAGCTTCGCCGCGTTGCCACCACGGCCCTCGGCCACCAGGATGTCGCCGTTGGGCAAGACAAGCGTCTGGCGCGGAATCTTCAGGTCTGTGGCGATGGCGGTAATGTCGTAACCCTGGGGCACGGTCGGTTTCTGGTCCCCCCAAGGCACCGGCTCGGCAATTTTCATACTGGGCAACAAGCTGCGCTGAGGCTCCGGCAACTTCGGGTCCGGGCCGCGCGCTTGCGTGGCGTCCCCTTCGCCTCCGCAGGCGCTCAGCAACAGCGCCATGCTCAAGGCCGTCAATGCGATGCGAGGCTTCATTGCTCACCTCCCGAACGCAGGCTGGTCAGGCCGACCCAGGCCGCCACGCAGGCCAGCAAGGTCACGACGACGGACAGCGCCAACCCCTGGGGCATCACGGCCCACGCATCCTTGGCGTGCTCGAAGGCGTTGATCAGCCCCAGCACCCACGTGGCGAGCAACAGCAGGAAATACCCCACCGCACGCCCGGCCTTGCGCTCCGCGCGGATCAGGTTGACCAGCGCAAACAACAACGCCAGCCCACAGAACAGCAGCCCGCCGGCAATCAGCCAGGAGGCAAAGTTGCTCCATTGGATCTGGTAGGTCTTGTAGTAGGCGATGTCGCTGAGCAGGCCGCCGAGAAACAGCGGAACCGTGCTGGCAAGCAGGACCGCATGCAGCGGCCCTGGCGTGCTTCGGTAGTAAGAATGGGCGGTAACGGTCATGACAGCTCCTTTTCGTCCACGTTGATACGCTAGGAAAAGGATCATGCTGCGAGCGCGTTAGTTCCGATACTTTCACCGGGCAGGCGGGCCTTCTACCCGAATGGCTCCGGGCCAGCCATACCCAGAAGCGTAAGCTCGGCAGAGGCGTCCTGGAAACTCCAAAAAATCGGGCACCTTCTAAAATAGCCCGTCAGGCCGGGTTCGCCAGCTTTGGATCCAGTCACCTAAGCCGAGCGGCTCCCTAGACCCTCACCATCAAGGTGCCTTGGGCATCCGCCGCGCCATGCAGCAACTCGATGACCCAGTCGATGAACACCCGGACCCTGGGCGACAGCTGTCGATGGGGTGGGTAGACCACCGAAATCGGCCAGGACGGCACCGGATGGTCGCTCATCACTTGCACCAGCCGTCCCTCGGCCAATTGCCGCTGGACGTGGTAACGCGGCGCCTGGATCAAGCCGAAGCCGGCTTCACAGGCCGCCACATAGGCATCGGCGTTGTTGAGGGTCAGATCCCCCGGCAGCTGCAACTCGCGGACCCGCCCCGCCACCTCGAATTCGAACGGGAAGAACCGGCCATTGCCGGACGCAAAGGCAATCGCGCAATGGGCGTCCAGCTCCTCCAGCCGCTGGGGCGTGCCCGAACGAGCCAGGTAGCCGGGGCTGGCACACGTCACCTGGTGCAACCGCACGACCGGTCGGGCCACCAGCGCCTGATCCGTGATATTGCCGGCCCGGATGGCGCAATCGACGCCCTCGCGTTGCAGGTGTACCTGTCGGTCGTGGAAACCGATGTCCAGCTGGAGCTGCGGATAACGTCGATAGAAATCCGGCAGGTTCGGCACGATCCAGGTGCAACCGAAGGCGATGGGCATGTCCACGCGCAACGTGCCCCGCGGTTGGCTCCGTTGCGCCGAAAGAGAGGCTTCGAGGTCGTCCAGTTCATCCAGCAATTGGCCGCAGCGCTGGTAATAGGCTTCGCCATCGAGGGTGGCGCGCACTTGTCGCGTGGTGCGCTGCAACAGTTGCACGCCCAAATGGCTTTCCAATTGCTGGATCAACAGGCTGACAGTGGCGCGAGGCAGCCCCAGGTCGTCGGCCGCCTTGCCAAACCCGCCCAGTTCGACGATGCGCCGAAACACCTGCATTGCCTGTAATCGGTCCATCGATGCCGTCCACTATTTAGAAATTACGAATAGTTAAACCAAAAATCGCGGGTTTATCCAGAAACTCCCTTGCTTGAGACTGCGCTGGTCGTTCAATCCCAAGGAGTCAAATCATCATGATCACCCGCCAACTCGGCCATCAGGGCCCACACGTCAGCGCGATCGGCCTGGGCTGCATGGGCATGTCGGATTTCTACACCACCGGTACCGACGAGCGAGAATCGATCGCCACCCTCCACCGCGCCGTGGAGCTGGGCGTGACGCTGTTCGACACGGCAGACATGTACGGACCGCACACCAACGAAGAACTGCTCGGACGGGCCCTGCGCGGTAAACGTGAAGGGATCTATCTGGCGAGCAAGTTCGGCCTGGTGCGCAGCGATGATCCCCACGCTCGGGGCGTCAACGGCCACCCCGAGTACGTCCGCCAGTCGATCGAAGGCAGCCTCAAGCGCCTCGGCACCGATTACCTCGACCTGTACTACCAGCACCGCATCGACCCGCAAGTGCCGGTGGAGGAAACGGTCGGCGCCATGGCTGAGCTGGTCAAGGCCGGCAAGGTCCGCCACATCGGCATCTCGGAGGCCAGCGCCGAGACCATCCAGCGAGCCCACGCCGTGCATCCGTTGGCGGCGGTGCAAAGCGAATATTCGTTGTGGTCCAGGGAGCCGGAACACAACGGCGTGCTCGACACCTGCCGACGCCTGGGGATCGCCTTCGTGGCCTACAGCCCTTTGGGGCGTGGTTTTCTGACGGGCGAACTGAAGACGCCGGATGATTTCGCCGCCGACGACTACCGCCGCTTCAACCCGCGCTTCCAGGCCGACAATTTCTATCGCAACCTTGAGCTGGTGGAACGCGTCCGGGCCATGGCCGAGCAGAAGCAAATCAGTCCCGCGCAACTGGCCCTGGGTTGGGTCCTGGCCCAAGGGAACAACGTCATCCCGATCCCGGGGACCAAGCAGCGTCGATACCTGGAAAGCAACGTCACCGCCGCAAGCGTTTTCCTGAGCGACGATGAGTTGAAGCAGTTGGACGCCATTTTCGGTCCTCAAGGCGCCGTGGCCGGCGAGCGCTACAGTGCCGAGGTGATGACCTTGCTCGATGGCTGATTCAACCCGGCCCGAGGGAACTGGCACCCGCTAAGCCCGTATGAGCTGCGTAGGAGCTGCGTAGGAGCTGCGTAGGAGCTGCGTAGGAGCTGCCGAGCGAAGCGAGGCTGCGATCTTTCCAAGGACATTTGAATCTCAAGCGAAAGATCAAAAGATCAAAAGATCAAAAGATCAAAAGATCAAAAGATCAAAAGATCGCAGCCTCGCTTCGCTCGGCAGCTCCTACAACCCAGCCAGCCCTGCGGGAGCAAGCTATGTCGCCACGGGATGATTCGATACATCGAGCTCATCCCGGTGCGCTAACGAGAGTCAGCATCTGATACGACTCATTCTTGCTTACTGAGGATCCTCTGCTATGACTTAACCGGTCACTTTAAGTTTGTGAGGCAAGGGAATGTCAGCCGCCAAGAAAATGAGCGTGGGGCAGCTGACCATGCTGACCGCCGTCAACATGCTGGGATCGGGCATTGTCCTGTTGCCCACCAAACTCGCCGAAGTCGGCGGTATCTCGATCCTCTCCTGGCTCATCACCGCCACGGGCTCGCTGGCACTGGCCTATGCGTTCGCCCGCTGCGGCATGCTCAGTCGCAAGACCGGCGGCATGGGCGGATACGCCGAATACACCTTCGGCAAGTCCGGCAACTACATCACCAACTACACCTATGGTCTTTCGCTGCTGATTGCCAACGTGGCGATCAGCATCACCGCCGTCGGCTATATCCAGACGCTGTTCGGCATACAGCTCGACTCGGTCCAGGTTGGCCTGGCCACCATCGCGCTGTTGTGGCTGACCACCTTCGCCAATTTCGGTGGCGCACGCATTACCGGCAAGATCGGCGCCGTCACCGTATGGGGCGTGATTGCCCCGGTAGTGCTGGTCTCGACCGTCGGTTGGTTCTGGTTCGACAGCAGCGTCTACGCGGCCGGATGGAACCCCCACGACAAGACCTGGTACGAAGCGGCGGGCGCGTCGGTGGCGATCACCCTCTGGGCGTTCCTCGGGCTGGAGTCGGCGTGCGCCAACGGTGACGCGGTGGAAAATCCCGAGAAGAACGTGCCGATCGCGGTCCTTGGCGGGACGCTCGGCGCCGCCGTGATCTACATCGTTTCGACCAACGTCATTGCCGGCATCGTCGATAACGCGGAGTTGGTCTCCTCCACCGCCCCGTTCGGCCTGGTGTTCGCCAAGATGTTCACGCCCCTGGTGGGCAACATCGTCATGGGCCTGATGGTGCTGGCGTGCGTCGGCTCACTCCTGGGCTGGCAATTCACCGTCGCCCAGGTGTTCAAGAGTTCGGCGGACACCGGCTACTTCCTGCCGATCTTCGCCAAGGCCAACAAGCACGGTGTGCCGATCATCAGCATGTTGATCCTGCTGGCGATGCAGACCGCGATGGCGCTGCTGACCATCAGTCCCGACCTCGCCAAGCAATTCGACACCCTGGTCAACCTCGCCGTGGTCACCAACCTGGTGCCATACATTCTTTCCATGGCGACGCTGGTGACCTTGCAAAAGGTTTCCAATGTGCCGGCGAACAAAGCCTTGGTCACCAACATCGTCGCGGGCATTGCCGCGGCCTACAGCTACCTGGCGCTCTACAGTTCGGGCGAACAAGCGTTGATGCTCGGCGGCGTCGCGGTCATCGTCGGCTACACGCTGTTCGGCTACGTCAACACCCGCCTGATTCGCCTGGAATCCATGAACAACAGCGTACCGACCCAGACCGTCGCGGCGCAGCACATCGTGGGCGAGGCGATCCCCGTCAACCACCTGAAGCCGGCTAACCTGGAGGCACTGCCATGACGGAACATCGAAATCTATTGGGGATGCTGGCCCTGCTCGTCTCCAACGCACCCGACAAGCGCAGCGTATTCGGCCGGGCCCTGCTCCAGTTGATCAGCGATGTGGAGGAACGGTCCGTCAACGTGTTGACCTCGGAAACCCTGAGCGACGCCAAGTCGATCCTCAGTTCCGACCCGGCGATCCAGTGCGTGTTGATCAGTTGGGAAATGGACACCAGCGACGACCACCGTGAATGCATCGGCCTGCTCACGGCGCTGCGCGAGCGCAACACCCGTGTGCCGGTGTTCCTGATCAGCGATCGCAGCACGGCATCCAACGTGCCGCTGATCGTCATGCAACACGCCGACGACTTCATCTGGCTGCCCGAAGACACCAGCCGCTTCCTGAGCGGACGGATCCTCGCGGCCATCGAGCGCTATCGCCAGGCGGTGCTGCCGCCGATGTTCGGCGCCCTGCTGAAATTCGCCCGCAACTACGAGTATTCGTGGCATACACCAGGTCACGCCGGCGGCACGGCGTTCTTGAAAAGCACCGCTGGCCGGGCGTTCTATGAATTCTTCGGGGAAAACCTGCTGCGCTCGGACCTGTCGATCTCCGTCGGCGAGCTGGGTTCGCTGCTCGACCACAGCGGCCCCATCGGCCAGGGCGAACGTTATGCCGCCAAGGTGTTTGGCGCCCATCGCACCTACTACGTCACCAACGGCTCGTCGATGTCCAACCGCGTCATCCTGATGGCCAGCGTGACGCGGGACCAGATCGCCTTGTGCGATCGCAACTGCCACAAGTCCGCCGAACATGCGATGACCCTGTCCGGGGCAATTCCGACCTACCTGGTGCCGACCCGCAATCGCTACGGCATCATTGGCCCGATCCTGCCACAGACCTTGAGCGCCGAAGGCGTGAAGGCCGCCATCGCGAGCAATCCGCTGGTCAGGAGCCACATCGACCCGACGCCGGTGCACGCGATCATCACCAACTCCACTTACGACGGCCTGACCTACAACGTGACACGCGTCGAGGAACTGCTGGGCGAAAGCGTCGATCGCCTGCATTTCGACGAGGCCTGGTACGGCTACGCGCGGTTCAATCCGCTGTACAAGGATCGCTTTGCCATGCACGGCAGCCCGGACGACCACGACCCGTCGAAACCCACCGTGTTCGCCACCCAGTCCACGCACAAATTGCTGGCCGCGCTGTCCCAGGCCTCGATGATCCACGTACGCAACGGCCGCAATCCGATTCCCCACGGGCGCTTCAACGAATCGTTCATGATGCACGCCTCGACGTCACCGAACTACGCGATCATGGCCTCCTGCGACGTCAGCTCGGCGATGATGGAGGCGCCCAGCGGACAGATCCTCACCAGTGAATCGATCGAGGAAGCCGTCGCCTTCCGCCAGGTCATTTCCCACATGCAGAGCGAGATGCGCAGCCAGGACGATTGGTTCTTTTCCTGCTGGCAGCCTCCGTCGATAAAAGTGGACGGACAGCCGCTGCCGTTCCACAAGGTCGACCCGGCCCGGCTCAAGACCGACCCGAGCTGCTGGGTGCTGCACCCCAACGAAGTCTGGCACGGCTTCGGTGATATCGAAGACGGCTATTGCATGCTCGATCCGATCAAGGTCTCGATCCTCACCCCCGGGATGGGCGACGACGGCAACCTGCTGGATTTCGGTATTCCTGCGTATGTACTCAGCGCCTATCTGGGCACCCAGGGCATCGTGGTGGAGAAAACCACGGATTTCACCATCCTGTTCCTGTTTTCCATCGGCATCACCAAAGGCAAATGGGGCACGTTGGTCAACGCCCTGCTCGACTTCAAGCGTGACTACGATGCCAACCTGGAACTGGAGCTGTGCCTGCCCGACCTGTTGAGCGCCAACCAACAGCGCTACGCGGGGATGGGCCTCAAGGACCTGGCCGAGGAAATCTTCGCCGCCATGAAGAAAATCAAGACCACGGCGGCGATGGCCAAGGCGTTCGGCACGCTGCCCAAGGCACAGTTCAGCCCGGTGCAGGCGTACGAAAAACTGGTCAGGAACGACGTCGAACTGGTGACACTGGACGAGGCTGCCGGGAGGATCGCGGCAACGGGTGTCGTGCCGTATCCGCCGGGGATTCCCCTGTTGATGCCAGGCGAAAACGCCGGCCCCCTGGACGGGCCAGTGCTGAACTACCTCAAGGCGCTGGAGACTTTCGACCGGTCATTCCCGGGGTTCACCCATGACACCCACGGGATCGAGAACGATTCGGGCACCTATCGGATGCTGGTGCTGAAACAAGGTTCGACGCAACAGTGAGGTCAATCCCGCCGGCCTAGGCCAGCAGTTCGCTGATCCACCGGACCTGCCGGGCAATCTCCTGCGTCTTCTCCTCGGGCACGGCTTGCTGCGCCCGGGCAAAACTCGCCAAGGTTTTCTGCTTCAGGCGCAGCATGCGTTGCCACTTCGCCAGGAACACCGGGCTGCGGGCTTGCAGTTGCAACGGGCCGAAGTACAACTCCTCGGCGCTGTACTTCACGGGCCCGTCGCGCTCGGCGACGATGATTTCGTAGTAGAAGCGGTTCTCCCGCAGCACGTCCTCATGCAGGATGCGGTAGCCGTTGTCCATCAACCACTGGCGCAGCGGTTGTTCGCCGCCGTTGGGCTGCAGGATCAGGCGTTCCCGACCACTGAGGCGAGCCTTGCCGCCGTCGAGGATGTCACGAATCGTCTCGCCGCCCATGCCGCACAGACTGATCGCCGTAATCCCATCGGCCGGTTCGATCGCCGCCAGGCCGTTGGCCAGGCGCACGGTGACCTGTTCTTCCAGGCCGCTTTCGCGCACGGTGCGCTCGGCCGCACGGAACGGCGTCGATGCCACCTCCCCGGCCACCGCCGCCGTGATCACGCCACGCTTGATGAGCGCCACCGGCAGGTAGCCATGGTCCGAGCCGATATCGGCCAGGCGCGCCCCTGTCGGCACCAGCTCAGCCACACGCTCCAGGCGCATGGACAATGTCTGTTCGTTCAAACGTCCCATCCCTCTTTCATCATCTTGGGGCCTTTGCCCTGGCGAGGTTTCACACTGTATCTGCGACAGACGCAATCAAGCCCCGGAACCACCGCTGCGCCGGATGCGTGTCGCTGCGCCTGTGCCAGATCAGGTCGAATTGCATGTGCGGCAGCACAACGGGCGGAGCAAACATCACCAATTTGCGGCTGCCCGATGCGCCTGTCGCCACCCGCTTCAAGACCGTCGCCGTAAAACGGGTGCGGGCAATCAACGCGGGAACGGCAAACATCTGCGGCAGGGTCAACGCCAGCGCCCGTCGCTCACCCAGTTGCGCCAGGGCATGATCCACGACGCCGTGCAGTTCGCCTTCGGGAGAAACCAGGACGTGGCGCAGCGACAGGTACGCTTGCAGGGTCATGCCACGTCGTGCGACTGGATGGTCATTGGCGACGATGGTCACGAACTCGTCCGTGAGCAGCATGCGCCCGAGAATCCTGGCATCGGCGTGGGTAGGCGGCACGCCGATGGCGGCGTCGATCATGCCGGCGTCGAGCATATCCACCGCATGGTCCCGGTCGTTGAACGCATGGACATTCAGCGACACCCCTGGGGCCTGTTCGGCGAGCGCCTCCATCAACGACGGCAACAGCACGTAGGCCGGGTAATCGGACAACCCGAGCTTGAAGACCATTGATGCTTTTTCAGGATCGAACTCCGGCCGACTGATCAAGGTTGTTTCCAGCTGCCGCAGCGCTTGGGAAATCGGCTCCGCCAACTCACGGGCCCGCGGTGTTGGCAGCAGGCCATCGGCGCTGCGGGCGAAAAGCGAATCGCCCAAGAGCGTGCGCAACCGACCCAGGGCGGCGCTCATTGCCGGTTGACTCACGCCTACCCGAGCGGCCGCACGCGTGACATTGCGCTCGTTCATCAGCGCATCGAATGCCACAAGCAGATTCAGATCGATGCCGTGAAAATCCATAAATCAAATAATCATCTATATCGTTTATTTGTTAGACGGATTGTAGCCCGCGACCGGACAATTTCGCCATCGAACCCAACCGCCGCGAGAACATCATGCAAGCGAATCCTGGTCTGACTGAACAATTGAAGCGTGAACGCGTCGCCGTCGAGACACTGTATCGGGCCTTCAACGAACACAATCCCGACCTGGTAGACGACGTGCTCTCACCCGAGTGGGATGACATTCCCCTCGCCCCCGGCCAGGTGCCTGGCCCTGAAGGCATCAAGCCAATCATCCGCAGCTTCGTCCAAGCGTTTCCGGATGTCCGGATCATCGTCCATGACATGGTCCAGGAACCCGGAAAAATCGGCGTGCGCGCGGAAATTACCGGGACCCATCAAGGCGAGTTTTTCGGCATCGCGGCCACCGGCACGAAGGTCGGTTTCCGCATCCATGAATTCCACACGCTGGATAACGCCAAGCTGACCACGACCTGGCACATGGAGGACTGGTTCGGCCTGTTCCTCCAACTCGGCCAATTTCCTGCTCAAGCCTGATAACCCACGGGTTACGAAGTCATGCTGCTCACTTAAGAAAAACGATGGACCTGTGGCGAGGGAGCTTGCTCCCGCTCGATTGAATCGTAGGAGCTGCTGAGCGGAGCGAGGCTGCGATCTTTTGATCTTTCGCTCCAGACTCAATTGGCAGTGAAAAGATCGCAGCCTCGCTTCGCTCGGCAGCTCCTACATAGCTCCTACCGCAGCCGAGCGGGAGCAAGCGCCCTCGCCTCGGGTGCGTAGACGATCTCAAGTGAACAGCGTTACGCATCAAGAGGAGTCTATTGATGAAAACCGCTTTGATTAAAACGTTCGGCAGCCCGGACGTCGTCCAGCATGGTCAACGCACGTTGCCCGCCGTCCAATCCCACGAGGTCGTGGTCCGCGTCGAAGCGGCCAGCGTCAACCCGCTGGACGTGAAGATTGTCGCCGGATACCTGCAAGCTATCTTTCCAGTCGATTTGCCTTACGTGCCGGGTACGGATTTCAGCGGTGTGGTCGAGTCCGTCGGCGAACAGGCGGGCGACCTCCAGCCGGGCGACCGCGTGGTGGGCCGGACCGCGCCGAGCGCCGGTGGAGCGTTCGCCAAGGCGCTGGTCATCGCCGCCTCCGAACTGTGTGTCATCCCACCACAGATGAGTTTCGAGCAGGCCGCCGCCCTGCCCACTGCCTACGGCACGGCGGCGCTGGCGTTGTTCGAGGTCGGCCAGTTGCAACCCCACCAGCGCGTATTGATTCACGCCGGTGCCGGTGGCGTCGGCAGCATGGCCGTGCAACTGGCCCACCTTGCGGGCTGCCATGTGATAGCTACAGCGTCTGCAAAGAACATCGAGCGGGTAAAAAGCCTGGGAGCCGATGAAGTCATTGACTACAGGACCCAGACCCTCGAACACGTGCATGACATCGACCTGGTGCTCGATACCCTTGGAGGCGAAGTCCTCGACGCCTCCTGGCACGTGTTGGCCCCCGGCGGCCGGATCGCCTCGCTGGTGGAGTTCGACATAGCGTCCCGGGACGGGCACGCCGGCGAGTTCGTGTTTTTCTCGACGGCAATTCCGTTCCTGCCCAGGGCGATCGAACAATTCCAGGCCGGCGACCTGCAAATCCTCATTGATTCGACGTTCCCGCTGGCCGAGGCACGTGGGGCCCTGGAAAAAGTGGCCACCGCGCATGCTTGCGGCAAGGTGCTGATTCGTCCTGGCTTTTAAGAAGCTGTTCGCATAACGCGGCGGCGGCAGTCGTCAGGCACGTGTTTGGGTCTATGCTTGTCTTGGGTTCGCTCAGGAACAGCGAACCGCCCATCAGGAGAACACGTGAAGCATTCGATGCCTGCCGCAGCGCTGCTCTGTCTGTTGCTCGGCCCAGCGACCGCACACGAGCAATATCAGGTCGTCACCGAGGAATGGGCGCCCTACAACTATGTCGAGCATGATCAGCTCACGGGCATGACCACGGAAATCGTGCAGGCCATCATGGCCCTGACCGGTGATAAGTTCGAAGTGCTGCTGCAACCCAGCATGCGCGCCACGCAGATACTGAAAAACCGGCCCAAGACCATCATGTATTCGTTGTTCCGCACGCCGGAGCGCGAGCCGTTGTACAAGTGGGTCGGACCGATCGTGGAAGAATCCATCCATGCCTACCAGTTGGCCAGCGCACCGCCGATCAACTCCCTGGAACAATTGCTGCGCGCCCCGCAGATCACCACCCGACATGCAGGCCTGGTGCCGCAGACGCTGCAATCGCTGGGGTTCAACAACCTGGACAAAAGCGCAACCGAGAGCAAGCTGCTCTACCGCATGCTGCTCGCCGGGCGAACCAGCATCATCGTCGGCGACACGGCTGCGGGGGTGGCTTATTACAGCCGGCAATTGGAAATTCCGCCGGGCACCCTGAGGCAGATTCCCATCGAGCTCTACCGCTCGTCCTTGTACATTGCCTTCAGCTCCGACAGTGATGACCAGTTGATTGCCGAGTGGAACCGCGCACTGGAGCAGCTACGCCGGTCCGGCGAGTTGTCCCGCATCCAGCGGCGCTACGAGCAACCTGCCCAGCCATGACCGGCCGGCAATTCACGACTTGCCGGCGACGCGTCTCACCCTGTGGCAAGCCCAGGGCTCCACGACCTGGCCCGTCGATGAGCGAACCTCCATCGGCATCAGGGGCTGTCCGGACGCGTTGTCCAGCAGCACCGAGCGAGTCTCTTGTTCGGCGAACAGAAACCGCTCGCCCCACTGCCTCAAGCTGATCACGATCGGAAAGACCTGCTGGCCTTTTTCCGTGAGGACATATTCCTTGTAGGCGCTTCCGTCCGATGCCGGCTGTACCTGGAATACGCCGACTTCGACCAGGGCCTTGAGGCGCGAGGCGAGGATGTTCTTGGCGACGCCGAGGCTTTTCTGGAATTCGCTGAAGCGGCGGATACCGTCGAAGGCGTCGCGGATGATCATCAGAGACCAGCGATCGCCGATGATGTCCAGTGCCCGGGCTACCGGGCATTCGTTATTCGTTGATGGAGCGTGTCCTGACATCGTGTTGACCTGTTTGAGTTCTTGTAGGAGCGAGCCTGCTCGCGAAGAGGCCTATACATCCAACCTCTTCATCGGCAATGACACCGCCTTCGCGAGCAGGCTCGCTCCACAGGGGACGGCGGTGTAGATAATCCGGTTGCAATTAAAAACCTATTCCAGCAACAATAAAACGGGTTTTTAATTGCAACCTAACCAGGGCACCACACCCATGACCGCCTACACCCACCTCCCACAAGGCCTGTCACCCCGCCTGACGTTCCTCTTCTCCATCACCTGCGCCCTGGCCGTCGCCAACGTGTATTTCGCTCAACCGCTCCTCGCTTCAATGGCCGAAAGCCTCGACGTCGCCGCCGCCTCGATCGGCAGCGTAGTGACCGCCACTCAGCTCGGATACGCGCTGGGATTGCTCTTCATCGTCCCGCTGGGCGACCGGATCGACGGCAAACGGTTGATCCTGACCCTGGTCACGTTATCGGTGATCGCCCTGGCAGCCGTCGGCGCATCACAGCATTGGCTGGTCCTGCTGGGCGCCATGATCGTCACGGGTTTGCTGGCCGTGGTCGTCCAGGTGCTCGTCGCCTACGCCGCCACGCTGGCTGCCCCATCCCAACGTGGGCAGGCGGTCGGAACACTCACCAGCGCGATCGTGCTGGGCATTCTCCTGGCACGGTTGATCTCTGGATTGATCGCCGACCTGGCAGGTTGGCGCGCGGTGTATCTGGTGTCGTCGGGGCTGATGCTGGTCATCGCGACGGTGTTCTGGAAAGTGGCGCCCACCGCCGCGTCATCCCCTGGCCGGCAGTCTTACCCGGCGCTGATCCGCTCGTTGTTCCAACTGTTCATGACCGAACCGCTCTTGCGGATCAGGGGCCTGTTCGCCCTGCTGATCTTCGCCGCGTTTTCCGTGTTGTGGACCGCCATGGTCTTGCCCCTGAGCGCCCCGCCGCTGTCGCTTTCCCACACCGCCATCGGCCTGTTTGGCCTGGCCGGCGTTGCGGGGGCGCTGGCGGCTCGACGGGCCGGGCGCTGGGCCGATCGAGGGTTTGGACAACGCGTCACCGGCCTGTCGCTGGCACTGCTTGTGCTCGCATGGCTGCCCATCTCATTTGCCGAAAGCTCCCTGATCGCCCTGGTCTGCGGCGTGGTCCTGCTCGACTTCGCCGTGCAAGCCGTACACGTCACCAACCAAAGCCTCATTTTCGCCGCACGCGCCGACGCGCAAAGCCGCATGGTCGGCGCCTACATGTGTTTCTACTCGATGGGCAGCGCGCTCGGAGCCGTCGCCGCGACCCAGGTCTATGCGCTCTGGGGCTGGGTCGCGGTCAGTCTGTTGGGTGGGCTGATCAGCGCGGTGGCGTTGTTGGTTTGGTGCGCTTCGACTCGTCTGGCAGCGTGCGGCGAATAAAATCATCACAAATGCTACAGTCGCGCACCAACAACGAGGGAACGCCATGCGCATCATTGGAACAGCCCTGACCATCGCACTGCTGACAGGATGCGCGACGGCCAACGAAACCTTTGGCAACGGGGGGGCCTGCGGCGTCCAGCCTTATTGCGGCACGTACTTCGATTACCAGATTCTCAAGGAAGCAGTGACGGAGGATAACGCGACGTACGCCAGTGCGTTTGCGCCGTTGGCGGCCATCGACCTGCCCCTGAGTTTCGTCGCCGATACGCTGATCCTGCCCTACACCATTTTTCAGATAAGGCCGTCCGAAGAATAAACCCCGCGTCCACGGCCTGCGCTTGCGTGGCTGGCGCAGGCCGGCGAGCCTGATACCCGTCGTAGGAGCTGCCGAGCGAAGCGAGGCTGCGATCTTTTGATCTTGGACAGTCGCAGCCTCGCTTCGCTTGGCAGCGCCTACAACACGCCATGTGCGACCCAAACGGTATGGACGCGGAACGTTCAGCCGCAAGCCCCTCTTCCCCAGGTCATACCAGACCGCTGCCTACAGTCGAAAACGCTGCTGCATGGCCTGGCACAGCAGGTCTACCGCTTCATCGGCGTCGCACGCGGCGGATCGCATGAACACCACCTCGTGGTCCGGAATCACCGGCAGTTCACTGATGATCTGCATATGCTTCGTTACGCGGCCACGGTCTATCAGGCTGATCGCCAACCCAGCCTCCACACAGGCCTTGACGGCTTGGTTGGAGGGGCTTTCGAGGACGATGCGCACCTTGCGTCCGCGTTGCCGAAGCGCTTGCAGCATGGCCTGTCGATAAGGGCATTGCGCCGCGTGCACGGCCAGCGCAAGCGGTTCCGTCGAGCTGACTGTCGTGCCGGTCGCCGCCACCCAGACTGGCGTGGTGGTGACCAGGGCCTGGACCGTTGCATCTGGCTGATCCATCGGCTGGGTGAGCACGGCCGCGTGGAGCTTGCCGCGCTGCACCTGTTCGCGCAGGGCGTAGCTGGGTGCCGTCTTGAGTTCCAGGATCACGTTGGGCCAGGCTGCCGTGAAGGTCGGAAGGATGTCGCGGATGACATGGTCGGCGTATTCGTCCGGCACGCCCAAACTGATGCGCCCCGCCAGTCGTGTGCCTTGGAGGTCAGCCAGCACGCGGTCGTGGGTCGCGAGCAGCTCGGTGGTGGAAACGAGCAAGCGCCTGCCCAGCGCAGTCAGGGAGACTGATTGATTGTCACGGTCAAGCAGGCGACCGCCGGCGACCACTTCCAGGCGCTGGATGTGCACGCTCACCGCCGCCGGGCTTTTATGCAGCTGTTGCGCCGCCGCGCTGAACTTGCCGATTCGCGCCACCGCATGAAAGGTCCGGATCAGTTCGATATCCAGTATGGCTGTCATGATTCAATCTTCGTGAACGAGTGCTGCAGGATATTTTGATTTATTAGATTAGTCGGCCTTCGTAGCCTGTGACCATGAACTCGCCCAAATCGATCACTTGCGCCTCGTCCCCCCGTTGCTACGGGCTGATCCCTTTGCCGCTGCTCGAAGCCGCGTTGTTGGTGGCCTGGAGCTCCGGCTTCGTCGGCGCGCGATTCTCCATCGATTACGCGCCTCCGTTGCTCGTGGTGTTCTGGCGCTGCGTCCTGGTCACGCTCCTGCTGTTTCCTTTTGTCGCCAGGCAACTGCGGCAAACTTCACGGGTCACGCTGCTGAAAAATGCCGGTATCGGCCTGCTGGCCATGGCCGGCTATCTCGCCGGTATTACCCAAGGCATTGCCCTGGGCGTGCCGGCGGGGTTGGCGGCGTTGTTCGCCGACTTGTTGCCCTTGGGCCTCGCGCTGCTGGCCGCCGGTGTGTTGGGGCAACGCCTGACGTCGCGGATCTGGGTTGGCTTGCTTATCGGCGTGGCCGGCGTCGCCCTCGGCACCCGTGGCGCGTTGGCGTGGGGCAGCGCGCCCTTGTGGGTTTACGGCTTGCCGTTGCTCGGCATGCTGTCGCTCGCCGCCGCGACGCTGTGGCAAAAGCAACTCCCGGCCTCGCAATCCATGGGTCTGTTGCCCAACCTCTGGCTGCAATGCTGCGTCTCGGGCCTGGCGTTCGCCCTGATCGAAGGCACCCAGGGCGGCCTGGCGCCGATAGCCAATACCGGATTTGTATTGAGCGTCTTATGGACGGCGGGTTTGTCGACGATGGGCGGATACGGTCTTTACTGGCTGTGCCTGCGCCGGGCCTCGGCGACCCGCGTCGCCAGCGTCCTGTACCTGAGCCCGCCCATTACGATGCTGTGGGCATGAGCAACGTTCGATGAGCCGTTGTCATGGCTCATGGCGTTGGGGATGGCGGTGTCTGCCGTCGGGATCTGGCTGGTCGTGCGCGAGGAAGCGCGTGAGGCGCGACGCAAACCACCTCACGGAACGGCAGCCGGGTCGGAGCCTGCCGGATAGGTCAATTTCAGTCCGGACCGCCGTGCCGCCGGATTCAAGACCGCTTGGGTCGCCTTGTCTTTGTCCATGATATGGAAGACGTCGACGTCGCGAAGCAACAGGTAGTCGGTGATGATCCGGCGATGGCAGCGCCACCAGACCGCTTCCGCGCACATGATGGCGCATCGTCGCGTCCGGCTGAGCGCCAGGAGGCGATCCAGGCCCGCCTCGAATTCGTCCGACAATGCGTAATCCGCGTAATTGTGGAAGCTGCGGTTCTCCCAGAATCCATTGACGTCATCGGCGACCGTCACGGATTTCTTTCGCAGCCCGCCCAGCTCTCGGAGCTGCTCATGCTGCAGCCCAAATGGCGCCAGCAATCCAGGCAGCGTATCGAGGTTGTAGTGAGGATTGGTCCGCGACCTTGGAACAGTCCTCACGTCGACGATCATCTCGACATCGAAGCTTTTCACAATCTCCACGAATTGCTCGAGCGTCCGGGTCGAGTGGCCGATCGTGTATAGGCGGGTTCTTTCCATGGGGGATCCGAATTCAACGAGGTGCCTTCACTAGGAACCGCCCTGCGACGGGTTAGTTTCCTCAAAATGTGTATTGCACATCGGCGTCTGGTTCTCCCGGTCGACCTCCGATCCAACTGTGGGAGATTGCTCGCAAAGACGGCGGTACAGCCAACCGAACCATCGCTATCGCGAGCAAGCTCGCTCCCACACTGGATTTCGCCTCATCACGAGTCCGGCATACACACCGATCCCTGTGGGAGCGAGCTTGCTCGCGATGACGGCATCACAGTGGATGCAACAATCACGAAAAAGCCCGGCCACATCAACGTGCACCGGGCTTGGCAAAGCGCAGGATCAGGCTGGTTGCTTGAGCGTGTCGTACGCCTCCAGCGACCGCAGCGAGTAGATATATGCCGCACCCGCATTCAACGAGATGGCGGTTGCCAGGGCGGCGGCGACTTCCTCGCGACTGGCACCGGCCTTGATGGCCGCGTCGGTGTGGACCCCGATGCAACCGTCGCAGTGGGTGGTGATCGCCACCGCGAGGGAGATCAGTTCGCGGGTCTTGGCATCGAGTACGTTGTTTTCGCTGGCGGCTTCTCCAAGGGCCATATAGGCCTTGACCATTTTCGGGTTGCTGCGGCCCAGGGCACCAAAGGCTTTCTGGATGGTAGGCAACAATTCGGACCAATTATTGAACATGGCATTAACTCCTGAGTGGGTTGGGTGTACTGTTTCAACGCCCTCAGTTTTCCACTTGGGTGCGGGCCGGGTTTGTTCGATCCGCTCAGCTTTTGTCGCGAAACGCTCAAATGAATGCCATCGATAAACTCATCAGCCTCGCCAACGTACGCGGCAGCCTGGACCTGCGTTGTCAGTTCCAGGGTGATTGGGCCCTGGAACATGAACAGGAGACACTCGGCAACGCGCCCTACCACATCGTGCTGGCGGGGGAATGCCGGGTGGAGTTTCCCGACGGCCAACGCTTGCCCATGCGTGCCGGCGACATCCTGTTATTACCTCGCGGCGCCCCGCATGTCATGCACAGCCCCGGAAAAACCGTGGCGCCGACCCCACCGAAGATCATCAGCGGCGGCACACTGCCGATCCATCGCATCGGCGGTGCCAGCCCGGAACTGGACATGCTCTGTGGTGGATTCCACTTCAATCGCGCCTCGCTGCTGTTCGCGTCCCTGCCCGAATACCTGGTGATCCCCAGCGGAGCGCTGCCGGCCAATGGACCGTTGCCAGCACTGGTCGATGTCATTCGTGCCGAAGCGGACGCGAACAAAGTCGGCGCGCGCTTCCTGCTCGATGCGCTGTCCCAGGCATTGTTCACCTTGATCCTGCGGGCCCACCTGGCGAACCACGGCCAGGACAGCGGATCGCTGGCGCTGCTGGGCGATAAACGCCTGGGCCGCGCCTGGCAATCCATGTTGGACGACCCGGCCCATGAATGGACCATTCAAAGCCTGGCGGACCTGGCGAGCATGTCCCGGGCCAACTTCATGCGGGCGTTCGTCAAAGTGGCCGGCGTCTCGCCGTGGGTGCTGCTGACGCAGGTGCGCATGGAGCTGGCGTTCAGCCTGCTGAGCCATTCCCATTTGGGCCTGAGCGATATAGCCGTGCAGGTCGGCTACCAATCCCAAGCGGCGTTCAGCAAGAAATTCAAGGAAATCTATGGCGAGGCGCCGGGGCGCGTGAGGCGGGCGATTTAGTCCGCCTGGATCGCCGGTTTCAGACCTCCAGCACCAAAGGCTCGCTGCCCTGGGCCGGTACCGCGCAACAGATCAGCACTTCACCATCGGCCACCGGCTCGGCGGGTTGGGTCAGGTAATGCACCTGGCCTTGGGTCATGCGGGTTTTGCAGGTGCCGCAGGAACCGCCGCGGCAACTGAATTCCGGGTTCAGCCCGCGGGCCTCGGCCAGCTCCAGCAACGTCCCGCTGCCCGGTTCCCAGCGGGCTTCCTTGGCCGAGCTGGAGAACAGCACTTTCACCGCCTCACTCGCCGCCGGCACCTGTTCGGCGGCCGGTACGCTGACCTCGATATCGCGCACCAGCGTAGACGGGCCGAAGGTTTCCGCATGAATGCGGTCGTCCGGGATGCGCAGCTTGCGCAGTCCGTCGTACAGCGCCTGGGTAAAGGTGCCCGGGCCACACAAGTAAAAATCGTAGTCGTCCAGGGGCAACAGTTGCTTGAGCAGCGCCACATCGATCCGACCGGCCACGTCATAGCCCTGCCCGGCCTTGCCGTCGGTAGGCGGTTGGCTGACCAGGCGCAGCACCTTCAGCTTCTCACCGGCGCGCGCCACCAACTCATCGATTTCCTCGCGAAAGGCCAGGTCGGCCACGTGGCGGGCGCTCTGCACCAGCCAGACTGGGCGCATTCGGCTGATGCGTTTCCCTTGGTAGACGACCTCGCGCAGCATCGACAACAGCGGCGTGATACCGACGCCCGCCGCCAGCAGCACCAACGGGCGGCGCTCGGTGGGGTTCACGGTGAAATGCCCTTGTGGCGCCCGGGCCTCGATACCATGGCTCGCCTGGATCTGTTCATGCAAATGCGAAGACACCACGCCATCGCGCTTGACGCTGATGCGCAGGAAATCGTCCGAGGGCGCGCTGGACACGCTGTAGGTGCGGATCGACGGCACCTGCTGCCCTTCCAGCAACACCCGCACGGGCAGATGCTGCCCGGCTTCGAACCGGGGCAAGCCGGCACCGTCGGTGGTTTGCAAGTAGAACGAGCGGATGTTGTGGCTTTCATCCACCACGCGGGTGACCTGCAGCGCGCGCCAGTGGGTCCGCAGCGCTTCGGCCTGCAAACGTTCGGTGGTCTGCTCCCAACTGCCGGTCATCAGTGAATTGGGCGAGTCGCCTTCGGCCTGGTCCTTCCAGCGCAACGGTATCGCCGCCGGCCGGTAGACAATGCGCTGCGGGGTAAACCGCAACAGCCGCTCGGCGCCCTGGAACGCGGCGATCTGCGGGTCGTCCAGCAACACCTGGGCCGAACCGCTCATTTGCAACAAATCGCCGGTCTGGAAATCGACGAAGACCAAGCCTGCGCGAGGGTTCAGCAGGATATTGCCCAGGGTGTTGAAAAACAGGTTTCCGGAAAAATCCGGGACGGTCAGCGTCCCGTCCTCGTCCATGCGCACGAAACCGGGCTTGCCACCGCGATGGGAGGCATCGACCTGGCGCTCGCCGTCGCGTACCACGTAGGTTGCGATATAGAACGAATCAGCGGCTGTGACCAACCGACGAACCAGCGGATCCGCCACCGCCAGTTCCCGGGACACGGCTGGCTGCTCATCGACAAAGCTGTATTGCCGCAGATTGATGTAGCGCGGGCAGTTGCCATAGGCCTGGCTCACGGAAATCTCCAGGCCCTGGTCGAGCTGGCGGCGCACCACGCCATTCATGCGGTTGCGCCGACGGGTGTGCAACTCGATACCCAGCATGCCGATGGCATCGCCCTCGCCCATGCCCGCCTGGGCCGGGTCCTCGGGCTGCGGATCGAAATGGATATGCAGCGTTTCAGGATCCGGTGAATTCATGAAACCGGGCTGGCCGGTGCGCAGGGTCGCCCAGACATCGCCCTGGCGATCTACGGCCCCCAGCACCACGAACGGCAGTTGCGCATAGAACTCACGGTGCTGGTCCGGCATCCAGGTCCGCGCCAGTTGCCGCTGACCGACACCGGCCATCATCTCCACCGCCCCGACGGAGCGCTGCAAGGTCAACTCACCTTCATGCCAGGGCGAAGATTGTGCTTTCGTCGCTTCGTTCATCAGCTACTCCTTGCGCCCCCGGGCTTTGCAACGGGGTGAATGCGCTGTGGTCAGGGAGGTCCATCACACCGTTGGCGAACCCTGTGTGCGGTAGAGCCATCTTCTGCCCAAAGCGGCGGCGCAGGAATACGCACGGATTGAAATCCACTGTTGCATAAAATGGAATGACCCGCGGCGCTGGCGGCCTGGACGGTGCGTGTCAACGGGATGTGCGCATAGGCAGGCACCACGATCGTCGTGACGATCAGGGTGAGAAACAGGAACGGCTGGCCGCGCCAGAACGGCGTTAACAGGAAAATCGCCACCAGTGTCGCCAAAACAATCAACGTTGCGATCATCAGGTAGCGCGTGCCGAAGCGCATGCCATTGCCCAGCGTGACCCACAGCACCGCTGCGTAAAGCGGCAGCGCTTGCCCGAACAGACGCGGAGATTGATTCACTGGTACTCGACTTGCGTTTCCCGGGCATCAAGTCCCTGGAAGTCATCCGCCATTGACGACACGGCAACGGGAAGTACTTGGCCTGGTTGCCGCCGGCAAGACCAATAAGGAAATCGCCAAGGCATTGGGGATTTCACCGTTTACGGTTCATATCCATGTTTCAAGCTTGCTCAAGGCGCTGGATGTCCCTACCCGCACGGCGGCTGCCGCTCAATTTTCCAATTATTCGACCGCAAGCCAACGGCCTGGCAAACACCAGACATGAAGCGTCGGATAACCACAACTTTCCCTTAGTGTTTATCCGTCCTGCGCCCCATCGAAGCCATAGTGACGTGGTGAAATATTACCGGGTCTATTGAGGCAGCCTGTTTTATTGAACCGTCTGGGGAGCAGTCCCTCTTGGATCCCCCCCAGACGCAACCGCCAACCTAGCCGACCCAGCCAATCGCCGTTTTAGGGATCACTTCCGACTCGTCGAGCTTGGACGCAAACATGCTCACCGCCTCCAGCGCATCGGTCGTCCCCGCCCGGATCTGCACGATGACCGATCCCGCCTGGTCCGCCAGGGTTACGCCGCGCAGCGCGCCCTCGTGGGTCACGCTCATGCTGGCCACCGCATCGCGGGTTTCGGAGAGGATCATGCCGATCATCTCGGCGATTTCCGAAGTCGAGCGGCTGGTGCGCCCGGCCAGTTGCCGGACTTCATCGGCCACGACCGCAAAGCCCCTGCCCTGGTCGCCGGCCCGCGCGGCCTCGATGGCGGCGTTGAGCGCCAGCAGGTTGGTCTGGTCGGCGATGCCGCGAATGGTATTGACGATGGCGGTGATCTCCTCCGAACGCGCGCCCAGTTGCCCGACCAGGCGCGCGGAGGCGCCGATGTTTTCGGCGATCTGGCGCATCTCCTTGGCGGTTTGCTGGATCACCTGGGCGCCCTGTTCGGCGACTCTCTCTGTCTCGGAAGAAATGTGGTACGCACGGGAAGCACCGCGTGAATCTTCTTCGAACTTTTCCACCCGTTCAGTGATGTCACTGGCGAACTTGACGACCTTGCTCAGTTTGCCTTCAGCGTCGTAGACCGGGTTATAGCTGGCCTCCAGCCAAACCACCTTGCCGTGTTTGCCGAGGCGCTTGAATTGGCCGCTGAAGAACTCGCCGGCATTGAGACGACGCCAGAAGTCGCTATATTCGGAAGAGTTGACCAGGCTCGCCTCGCAGAACAAGCGATGGTGCTTGCCCTTGATCTCCCCCAGCGAGTAATTCATGGTCTGGAGGAAGTTTTCATTGGCGGTCAAGATATTGCCGCCCAAGTCAAATTCGATCACCGCCATGGCCCGATCCAGTGCCGCCAGCCGGCCACGGATTTCCGCATCGCTGGCCACCCGGGCGGTGACGTCCAGTGCGTACTTGACCACCTTCACCACCTTGCCCTGCTCATCCAGGACAGGGTTGTAACTGGCCTCCAGCCAGACATGGCGGCCTTGGCCGCTGATCCGCTGGAACGTTCCGGAAACGAATTGACCGGCACGCAGCCGGTCCCAGAACTCACGGTATTCGGCACTGCCGGCCAACGCAGGGCTACAGAAATTGCGATGGGACAAGCCCGCCAATTGGTCTTCGCGATAACCCATGGTGTTGAGAAAGTTCTGGTTGGCCCGAAGTACTTTTCCATCCGGGCTGAACTCGATCACGGCCATGGACCGCTCCAGCGCACCGACCAGTCCCTTATAAGTTGCCAAGTCGGCCGTCCTGGCCGTCAGTTCATTTTTTAGTGTTGTATTAAACATGACGTACCCTCGACGAACCCAAGAAATTCACCGGACCTCAAAGGGCTATCGGCGAATAATTCAAGGACTGAAATGGTTCGACGGAATTATCTTTTGACGTCAAGAAAGACTATATCGGCTCATTTAATGGATTATCGCCAAAGGAAATATAGCGCTCATGCCGCGGTCTGAAAAAATGCTTATCGCGTGGAATATTTCATATTGATGATTTCACTGATTCTTTCCGGGACACCGTTGAACGCAGGCGTGACCGAGCGAATCGACTGGCCGCGATAAGGACCGTCCACCGCGAACCAGTTATGCACCACGACGACCTGCCTGGCGGCACCGCCCGTGGTGATTTCATTGGTGAACTTGCAGGTGTCGAATGTCCCGAGCGCGGTCGTGATGGTTTCGCGGCCGTTGTAGGTCAGCTTCTCGGAAATATCGAACTCAACCGTCCCGCCGGCACTGTGCGCCTTGTTCTTGTAGCTGACGGTGACCGTCTGGCCAGGCTGCAGATCGATCGGCGTGGCGGGCGGCGGGCTGTATGTCGAAGTCACCAGCGACGCCCCATCGCCATGTCGGTCGCCGTAGCGAATCAGTTGGCCATCCTTGATTTCCGCATAGGTCTTGGTGAGGTAAAACGGCACGTTGTTCAGATACGACGTGTGCAGCGACACCACCGGATCGGCGCCCGCAAAGGCTTCACGGGCCAGGGTCTCGGTTTTACTGCGACTGGTGGTTGGCGAAAGATTGTCGCGACTCTCCGACATCACCACGGTGCCGGGCTGGAAATCGGTCTCGCGGGTGCAGGGCGCGGACGACGAGTCTGCCGCGCATGCCGCCGACGCAGCGATCATGACGCTCCATGTGCAGGCGACAAGGGCGAGGCCCTCGGCGATACGCTTGCAACCATTTGCGTTCACATCTGGATGGCTTGACGGTGTGTTATTCAAAAGCAGCTCCCTGTCGATTCGACTCATATTGCCCACTGCCCTTGTCTGCCTGACAGAGCGCCCATAGATTAGAGTCCATGTCTCGACGCGAGCCATAGCGCAAATGTGCTATGGCTTCGTCCCGGAACACATGCATTCAACGATAAGGTACGTTTCATGAGCCAAGCGTCTTACGTTCCGCCCAAAGTCTGGAAACATGAGGCCCCCTCGGGTGGCCAGTTCGCCAGCATCAACCGGCCCGTCGCCGGGCCGACCCATGAGAAGCCGTTGCCGGTGGGCAAGCACCCGCTTCAACTCTATTCATTGGCAACGCCCAATGGCGTGAAAGTCACGATCATGCTCGAAGAGCTGCTGGCCCTCGGGCAAGCCGGCGCGGAATACGACGCCTGGCTGATTCGCATCGGCGAAGGCGACCAGTTCTCCAGCGGCTTCGTGGAGGTCAATCCGAACTCCAAGATCCCGGCCCTGCTGGACCGCAGCGTCGAGCCGCCGCTCCGTGTGTTCGAGTCCGGTTCGATCCTGCTTTACCTGGCGGAAAAATTCGGTGCCCTGCTGCCCAGCGATCCGGCCGGGCGCACTGAAACCCTGAACTGGCTGTTCTGGCAGATGGGCTCGGCGCCTTACCTGGGCGGCGGTTTCGGCCATTTCTACGCCTACGCGCCAGAAAAAATGGAGTACCCGATCAACCGCTTCACCATGGAAGCCAAGCGCCAACTGGACGTGCTGGACCGTCGCCTGGCTGAAAACCGCTACCTGGCCGGCGACCCATACACCATCGCCGACATCGCGGTTTGGCCGTGGTACGGCCAACTGGTGCGGAACAACGTCTACTCGGCGGCCGAGTTCCTGTCGGCCCACGAATACACCCACGTCCAGCGCTGGGCCGAGGAAATCGCCAATCGGCCCGCGGTCAAGCGAGGGCAACGTGTCAACCGGACCTGGGGCGATGAGGCGAGCCAGGTGCCGGAGCGGCATCGGGCTGAGGATCTGGAGTAGCCGTGACCTGACACGTCGTCATCGGCTACCCCGGCTGCTTCACTTCAAGCCATTGGACAGGAATTGCTGCAGGCGCTCGCTGCGCGGGTTGTCGAGGATCTCGGCCCCGCCCTGCTCCTCGACCTGGCCCTGATGAAGAAACAGTAGTTGGCTCGAGACCTTGCGGGCGAAGCTCATTTCATGCGTCACCATGATCATGGTCCGACCTTCCTCCGCCAGTCCCTGGATGACCTTGAGTACCTCTCCCACCAACTCAGGGTCCAAGGCAGAGGTCGGCTCGTCGAAGAGCATGACTTCGGGCTCCATTGCCAGCGCGCGGGCAATGGCGACCCGTTGCTGCTGGCCACCCGACAGAAAGGCCGGAAATTGCTCGGCCACCCGTGCCGGCAACCCGACCTTTTCCAGGTAATGCCTTGCCCGCTCCTCCGCTTCTTTCTTACCGACACCCAGCACCCGGCGCGGCGCAAGGCTGATGTTGTCGAGCACGGTCATGTGCCCCCACAGATTGAAATGCTGGAACACCATCGCCAAGCGCGTGCGCAGGCGCTGCAACTCACTGGCGTCGGCCACGTGCAGGCCCAGGTGATCCTTGACCATGCGAATCGGCTTGCCGTCCAGGCTCATGGCGCCATCGTTGGGGGTTTCGAGAAAATTGATACAGCGCAGGAAGGTACTTTTACCGGAGCCGCTGGCGCCGATCAGGCTGATGACATCGCCGGTGCTGGCTTTGAGCGACACGCCCTTGAGCACTTCGTGGTTGCCGTAGCTTTTGTGCAGGTCTTCAACGGTCAGTTTGTACATGTCGCAATCTTCTTATTTAAGCGGATCGGGATGAGCAACGTTCAGGCAGGCATGACTAATGAGCCGGGCCGAGGAAAGCCAGCCAGCGACGCTCGGCGAGGCGGAACAGGCCGACGAGTGCGAACGTCACCGCCAGGTAGATCAGCGCTGCTATGCCAAACGATTGGAAGGTCAGGAAGGTCGCGGAGTTGGCGTCCCGGGCTACTTTCAAGATGTCCGGCACCGTGGCGGTGAAGGCCACCGTGGTGGAATGCAGCATCAGGATGACTTCGTTGCTGTAGTACGGCAGCGAACGGCGCAGTGCGGAAGGCATGATCACGAAAGCGTAGAGCTTCCAACCGGAGAGGCCATAGGCTTTGGCCGCCTCGACTTCGCCGTGGGCCATGCTGCGAATGGCGCCGGCGAAAATCTCCGTGGTGTAGGCGCAAGTGTTGAGGGCAAACGCCAGGATCGTGCAGTTCATCGCATCGCGAAAGAACGCATCCAGCAACGGCTGCGCCCGTACCGCCGCCAGGCTGTAGATGCCGGTGTAACAGATCAGCAACTGGATATAGAGCGGCGTCCCGCGAAACAGGTAGGTGTAGAACTGCACCGGCCAGCGCACCAGGCAACGGGACGAGACACGGGCAATGGACAGCGGGATCGACACGATGAAGCCGACGAAAAGGGAGGCGCTGAGCAGCCACAATGTCATCGCCAGGCCCGTGATCTGCTGCCCATCGCTGTAGAAAAACGGCTCCCCGTACATCTTCAGGAGTTCGATCATCGCACGGCCTCCCGGCAACCCGTTGCATAACGCCGTTCCAGGTGACGCAGGGCAACGTTGGAGACGCTGGTGATGACCAGATAGGCCAACGCCGCCAGCACCAGGAAAAAGAACAGTTGGTAGGTACTCTTGCCCGCGTCCTGGGCGGCCTTTACCAGGTCAGCCAGGCCGATGATCGAGACCAGCGCAGTGGCCTTGAGGATGACCATCCAGTTGTTGGCCAGCCCCGGCAGGGCAAAGCGCATCATCTGCGGAAAAACCACCAGGCGAAAGCGTTGCGCCCGGCTCAAGCCATACGCAGTGGCGGCTTCCAATTGCCCACGGGGAACCGCGAGCATCGCGCCGCGAAAGGTCTCGGTGAAATAGGCACCATAGATGAATCCGAGGGTGAGGATCCCGGCCGCGAACGGGTTGATCTCGATGTAGTCCCAACCCAGCGCGACCGTGAGCATCGTCAGCCAGGTTTGCAGGCTATAGAAAATCAGCAGCATCAGCACCAGGTCCGGTACGCCGCGAATAAGCGTGGTGTAGAGCTGCGCCGGCATGCGAAGCCATTGCTTGCCGGAGAGCTTGGCGCTGGCCCCGGCAAGTCCCAGCAGCACACTGAGCAGCAGCGAAGCGACGGATAGTTTGACGGTCATCCAGGCACCGTTCAGCAACAGCGGCCCGAAGCCCTTTAGGCTGAACCCTGCGAGCTCCAACGCGTTTGATAGTGTGTCGATCATGGTCAGCAACCTCAGGCGAAAAGACGCCCATCCCCGCGGACGAGCGTCGGAGGGTCATTTGCCGCTGTAGAGATTCAGATCGCCGAAGTAACGCTTCTGGATCGAATCGTAGGTGCCATCGTCATGGAGCGCCTGGATGGCCTTGTTCAACAGGGCCTTCAAGTCGCCGTTGCCCTTGGCAATGCCGATGGCTGTCTTGGCCGGCAGGTAGGGGCTGTCCACGGTGTTGCTGAGTTCATAACCGGCACTTTGAGGCGACGCCATGAAGCCCAGTTTCGCTTGCAGGGTGTCCTGGATGGAGGCGTCCAGGCGCCCCGCCACCAAGTCGTAATAAACCTGATCCTGATTCTGGTAGGACTGGGTTTTCACACCCGCCTTCTCCAAGACGGATTTTGCGTAGGCCTCCTGGATGCTGCCCTGGAAATAACCGACGGTCTTGCCTTTGAGCGAAGCCACCTCCTCGCTCAGCCCCGAGCCTTTCCTGAAGACATAGGAGGTCGGTCCGGAGAAGAGTTCGTCCGAAAAGTCGATGGCTTTTTCGCGTGTGGGGGTCACGGTCATGGAAGACAGGATGCCGTCGAATTTGCCGGCCCTCAGACCAGGAATAAGACCGTCGAAATCGCTCTCGACCCAGACGCACTTGACTTGCAGCCTGGCGCAAATGGCGTTGCCCAGATCGATATCAAATCCTTTGAGGTTGCCATCGGCCGATTTGGATTCGAAGGGCGCGTAGTTGGCATCGACGCCAAAGCGCAGTGTCGTGTAGTCCTTGGCCGAAGCCACGCCCACACATAACGGTAAAAGCAGGACCGCACACAACTTTCTCAACGAAATCATAAGTACATCCCTAACTATTGTAATTGGATTAAGGGCAATCGATGTCTGGCGCTGTTGTTCCACGAGCGCAACGATTTCGACTTGAACATTACCGGAGCGTCGCTGTTTTACGAATATGGCAAAGTGAACGATATTACGAGCAGACTGCTCGCCTTTCAGGCAGAGACCAACTTCATCATCAACAAACCACTGACAATCAGGACCGCAGCCACGACGCGCGACAGGCTGGCCGGTTCGCCCAGGAACATGATGCCTGCCGCGAACGCTCCGACCGCGCCAATGCCGGTCCAGATAGTGTAGGCGGTGCCGAGCGGCAAGCTTTTCATCGAATAGGACAGCAAGGCAAAACTGGCAATGACCGTTATAAAGGTAATCACCGTCGGGCCGACCCGAGTCAATCCATCGGACTGTTTCATTGAAAACGCCCAGACCACTTCAAGTAAACCTGCAATTATTAAACTCAGCCAAGCCACGATCCAACTCCATTAAATGCATAGGCAATTATCCAGGGGCACCCAGCAATGACTGAATGAGATAACTGCTCATAATCTTATTAAAAGAACCCCCGCTGGTACGGGGGCAAAGACGGGTTGACCAAACCCTGTTGCGCGACCTGATCAGCCAAGTTACTTGAATGTTTCATCCAGCGCGGCGGTGATGTCGCTGATCAGATCTTCGGGATCTTCCAAACCGACCGAAAAGCGCAAATGCCCGTACTGGCGAAACTCTTCAGGGTACTTGTCGAAACCGCCCCGGCCTTCCGCGCCGACGTGCACGATCAGCGACTCATCATGCCCCAGCGATACCGCTGACGTGATGATGCGCAGGTTCGAGACAAAGCGGTTTTGCGTGTCCGGATCGCCTTTCACCGCAAACGCCATCATGGCTCCGTACCCCTTGCCGGCGAACTGTCGGCGCGCCAATTCGTGCTGGGGATGAGACGCCAGCCCGGGGTAATAGACGTAGGCGATGCGATCGTCGGAATCGAGAAATTCAGCGACCCGCTCGGCGTTGCTCAGCAGCTGCTTCAGGCGCAGCGGCAGCGTGACCGAGCCGCGCATGATCATCCAGGCGTTGAATGGCGAGATGGTCGCGCCGAGGTCGACGAGCGCATCGTTCTTGATCTTGTCGATCATCCGTTGGGTGCCGATCACCACGCCACCCATGGCATCGCCGTGGCCGTTGATGTATTTGGTCAACGAGTGCACGACAAAATCGACACCCTGTTGGCTGGCGCGGAAAAATGGCGGGGGCGTGAACGTCGCGTCCACGCTGATCAACGCGCCATGGGCATGGGCAATTTCAGTCAGCGCTCCGATGTCCGCCACCTTGGTGGTCGGGTTGGCGATCACTTCGGTGTGGATCAGCCGGGTATTGGGTCGTAGGGCCTGGCGCACCGAATCCAGGTCGCCCACGTCGACGAATGTCGCTTCAATGCCGTAGCGCTCAGGCAGCAGTTCCGCAAAGAGCCGCCAGACCGCCTGATAGGTAATATCGCTGACGATGACGTGATCGCCGCTGTTCAGGAATGAGAAGAACACCGAATGCAACGCCGCTACGCCGGTGGCGAATACCACAGCCGCTTCACAACCTTCGAGTGCGGCGAGTTTTTTCTCCAGGCACACCTGGTTATGACCTTGGTTGCGCGTGTACACCAGCCCGTCCGGACTCGACCAGTCCATGGTGGCCGGGTCTTCAGGCAGCAGATAAGAGTTGGCCATCACCAAGGGCGTGCGAACCGCGCCACTGGTGGCGTCGGCAACGTTGCCACCGTGCACCGCCAGGGTGGCCGCAGACAGCGAGGACAGATTCTTTTTATCAGGACGCATCGGTATTTCCTCAGAAGGATGTTGTTGTCTTGCCGGCTGAAATCACGCTTGCACCGGTGCCCGTGTGGTTAAGGCAGACAACCTTGGGCTGGGTCATCTCCTCGTAGGCAAAACGCACGCCCTCGCGGCCCATGCTGCCGTATTTGAAGCCGCCGAACGGCATCGCATCAAAACGGAAGTCCGACGAATCGTTGATCATCACACCGCCCGCCTCCAGCCGTTTGGCGGCGCTCAGGGCAACGTTCAGGTCGCGGGTGAAAATCCCGGCGTGCAGGCTGTATTGCGGCTCGTTGGCCAGCGTCAACGCCTCATCCAGCGAGCCCACCGATTGCAGCATCACCACCGGGCTGAAGACTTCCTCATACCAGAGCGGACAGTCGCCGCCGACGTTTTCCAGGACCGTTGGCGAATACAGCGATCCCACGCGCTGGTTGCCAAGCAGCAACGTGGCGCCGTGATCAACCGCTTCGTTGACCAACGCTTCAGCGCGCTTGGCCGCCGCTTCGCTGATCATGGGGCCGACGTCCGTGCGCTCATCCGCAGGATCGCCGACGACCAGTGCGCGGGTCTTTTCGACAAAGCCTTTTTTGAAGGCGTCAAAGGCCGGCGCCTCGATCAAGATGCGTTGAGTGCCAATGCAGTTCTGCCCCGCTGCCCAGAACGCACCCGACACGCAGGCGTCAATGGCAGCGGCAAGGTCGCTGTCGGCCATGACGATCACCGGCGCATTGCCGCCCAGGTCCATCGCCAGTTTCTTCAGGCCGGCGATACGGGAAATCTGCTCACCGGTGACGAAGCCCCCGGTGAACGAAACCATGCGCACCGCGCGGTGCGCGACCAGGGCCTTGCCCAACGCAGCGCCACCTGTCGCAACGCTGACCACGCCGTGCGGCAAGCCGGCGTCGATCAGGCAACCCACCAGTTTGATCGCCGACAGCGGCGTCAACTCGGAAGGCTTGAGCACGACCGCGTTGCCCCCTGCGATGGCCGGTCCAAGCTTATGGGCCACCAGATTCAGCGGATCGTTATAAGGCGTGATGGCGACAATGACGCCGAGCGGCTCGCGGGTGTACCAGCCCTGGCGGGACTCCGACCCGGGGTAGGCATCGAACGGGATCACCTCGCCGGCATTGCGCCTGGCTTCCTCGGCGGAGAGTTTCAAGGTGTTGATGCAACGCGAGACTTCCTTCCTCGCTTGCTTCAAGGTTTTCCCGGACTCGGCCACGATAAGCCGGGCAAACGCGTCCTTGTCGGCTTCGACACCCGACGCGGCGGCTTCCAATATCCGCGCCCGTTCATGTCGCGGCAGGTCCCTGGCAACCAGGGCCCCCAGCAGTGCCGTGTCAATCAACGGGGTCGCCGATGAAGCCGGCATGTCCATCACCTCACCCACCGGCGAACCGTCAAAGGGGTTGCGAACGACCATGGCCTTATAATCAGCGGCAAGCGAAAGACTCAAACTATTCATGATGATTGACCTGTAGTTTCAAAGCCACGCAGGTCATTGCACAGTCAGTCACGGCACGTTCTCGTTGTTATAGTTAGGTAGTGACGATAATAATTCCGCCATTGATGTTTACGAAGATGGCAAACAGCGCGTTATTACGAGCAATTTGCTCGCGCATCGGCACACTTCGCTTTTCGGCTTACTTGGTACAAGACAAGACAAATGACGTGACGGTATTCAACACGCCCGGCAATGCCGAGATCTCGCTCCAGACTTTGTGAATGCGATCCGAATTCATCGCCTCCACGGTCAGGACAATGTCGAGGTCGCCGCTCATCACGTTGCAGGACGTGACTTCCGGCATGGCGGCCACCGACCGGACCACCTCGGCATCGCGCATCCGGTCCTTTCGATAAACGAAGACCAATGCCCTGATAGGCCCTGCTTCCGCCGCCGGCGTGCCCTTGATGATGGTATATCCGCGGATATAACCATCGCGTTCCAATCGTTCGATCCTGAGTCGCACGGCATTGCGCGACAAATTGACTTTCAAGCCAATTTCATTATGGGCAAGCCGTGCATGACGGGTCAGCTCATCCAGTATTTTTTCATCAACTTTATCGAGAACACGTTTCATCGCTGACTCCGGTTTTATAACGAGCGAGACTCCGTGTCTTTGGACAAGTCATCAATAAACTGCACCAGCGCGGTTATATCATTGGGTATTGAAATACAACTTCGGTCGGACAAACGCTGCAGCCCTGCATCACTGATCGACGGGTGGGTGGTCGCCAGGCAAATCATCGGAATCAGCAAGCTGCGCCGGCTGACACGCGCCGCACGCAAGCCGATGGCCGTGGGTGGACTGACCAGGTAACCGCTCTGCACGAAAACCTCATGGATGCTATTGAAGGCATCCGCGTCCTCCACAGCGAGGGAGTCGAACAACTTGCGCGCTTGCAGCCACTCGTCCTGTTCCAGCTGGATCCGCCCGTCTTCCTCCAGCCGCTCCATGTTCCTGGCGACTTTGTTGCCGCAACCATTGAGCACACTCCATTGCAACCGCTCGAAGTTCGAAGCCACGGAGACGTTCATGCATGGCGTCTGGGTGGCGCGGATTTCATGGCGGCGGTAGAGGTTGTTCTGCAGGAATTCGTGCAGGCCCGCATTGGCGTTGGTGGCCACGATCAATTGCCTGATCGGCAAGCCCATTTCCCTGGCCACGTACCCTGCGTACAGCGCACCGAAGTTGCCGGTGGGCACGCTGAAAGCCACCTCCCTCTTCGGTGCCCCGAGTTGAAGCGCCGAATAGAAAAAGAACGACAGATGCGCCAGTACCCTTACCCAATTCACCGAATTGAAGGAGATGAGCGATTTGCGGGTTCGGTGGCTGCCCTTGAGAAACTTCTCGCATAACCGATGGCAATCGGCATAGTCCCCATCGACTTCGATGTTGATGACGTTGGCTTGCCCGGTGCTCAACAAACGCCGTCGATGCGCTTGCGTCATGCCCCGTGACGGGTGCAGTACGACCAGCGTCACGCCTTGCACGCCGTTAAAGGCCTTGATCGCCGCCGCACCGGTGTCGCCGCCGGTACAGCCCACCACCAGGGCCTCCTTGCCACGCTTGGACAAGGTGTACTCAATCAGACGGGCCATCAGCTGTAGGCCGAAATCCTGATAGACGCTGGCGGGCCCGTGAAACAACTCCAGCACCCACTCGTGCGTCGCCGTCTGGTAAAGCGGCGCGACCGCCCTGCTCTTGAAGCCGCAATAAGCCTGCTCGACGATTCGGGACAACTGCTCCCGAGGTATCCAGTCTCCCAGGAAGGGACTGATCACCTGGCAGGCGAGCTCATGGAAAGGTAGCCACTCCAGCCTGGAAAGCGCCTGCTCCGTAAACCGAGGCATCTTGCCAGGAACGAACAGTCCGCCATCCGGGGCATACGCGCCCATGAGCACTTCGCTGAATGCGTAGGTCTTGCCGGGTGTCCGCGTGCTGACGTAGTTCATGAATGAGACACCCTCTTGCCCCCTGCGGGACAACCTGTTGTTCAGTGAGCGCCAGGACCGACCAATGCACTCTCGATCTGTACACCCGGCATCATCTCCTGCAACCCTTCGATCAGCCGGTCGCCCGCCTCGGTCAGCGCTTCGAGCGGCATTGCCGGCAGGCTTTCGAGGATGAACCACATGTGCCTGGCGTCCGCATCGAGGCGAGTCCTGACACCCTGTCGCCAGTTCCAGCGACGGCACGTCACACCCTGGTCGTCGCGCCAGACCACTTCGCCGGCCTCTGGGAATTCATGGGCAGGCGCGCCGTCCTTCAGGGTGTCGAACGGTTCGGAGCCGTCGGCGATCACGAGCCGCGGCGAGCCCACGTATGCCTCGATGTTTTCGCCGCCGACGGGGATCGCGTACTCGATGCTGATGGCGTTGTAGAGATCGACGACGGGATCCAGGCTCGGCAAGCTGCCGTCCCGCAGCACGCGCTTGCGCAGTGCCTCGGCCGAGCACGGCGTGCGTTGTGGCTTGGCGCCGAACTGTCGAAACGTATCGGCCCATTGCTGCAGGTGGGCCTCACCCCAGGCGGGACCGCCGGCCAGCGCCGATTGGCAGGCCCGATCCAGGGCCGTGCGGGCGACGTCCGGCTGGGTCAGCGGCGCAGCCTGCACCACGATGCTCAGGGCCCTGAACCCGGGCGCCAGCTCGGCAACGGCTTGGTCGATCAACGGCAGTACTGACAACATCAAGGTTCTCCAGCGATCCAAATTGCCTTTCATGCTAGTCACCGCCGACCAGCAAAGTCAATATATCGACTTTTCTGGTCGATAAACTCCGACGAGCTGATTGACGACGCCACCGGCAACCGTCGAGAATCCTGGCCTATCTTCCTCACGATGCTTTGGTGATGACCCTGAATACCAATATATCGACCACGCCTGGCGCGGACGCCCACGCGGTGAGCCTGGCCGTTGCCCGCACGCTCAAGCAGGCGCGCAAGGCCCAGAAAATCACCTTGGACGAACTGTCCCGGCGCTCCGGCGTCAGCAAAGGGATGGTGGTCGAAATCGAGAAATGCACGGCGAACCCGAGCATCGGCATCTTGTGCAAGATCGCTGCGGCGCTGGGCCTTTCGGTGGCGGACATCGTCAACGTGGCGGAGCCACCGTCAGCCCACATCATCGACAGCCAGGACATCCCCACGCTCTGGACCGGGGAATTGGGAGGCACTGCACGCCTGCTCGCCGGGACGAGCGGCCCGAACATGATCGAGCTGTGGCGCTGGGAGATGTTCCCGGGCGAATCCTTTTCCTCAGCCGGTCATCCTCAAGGCACGCTTGAGCTGTTCCACGTCGAAAAAGGCACGTTGAGATGCGTGGTAGGGGAAACGGAACTGGTGATTCCCGCCGGAAGCTCGGCGGTCGCGAAAACCGATGTCGCCCACGCCTATTCCAACGCGGGCAAGTCGAAGCTGGTCTTCACCATGTCGGTTGCCGAAATACATCAATAGGCATGCGGCGCGGCGATCGTCGCCAGGACGATCGGCGCGTGGGCAAGATCAATCGTAGAACGGCTCGACCAACGTCCGGCTACCGACGAAAAAGCTGTCCGCAACCAGGCGTAGCGGTTGCAGGTCCATATCGCTGGCCTTGTCACCGATCAACTGCTGGAAATGCCGGTACACCGCCGCGTATTCGCCCTCCTCCGACACCGCCTGGCGCACACCGTCGATGCTTAACAGCGCGCCGCCGTTGTCCAGGCGCAAGGTGCCTTCGGCGCAACGAATCTCGATGCTCCAGAGCTCGTCATGGCCATGGTCGAAATCGAACTCCGCGCGGATGTCGAGATGGCCGGCGTCGGACATCTTGATGCTCGCGGCAATCGGCGACTGGCAGTTATCGGGGACGCGCAGTTCGGCGGACTCGACGAACAGGGAACGCGGCAGCAGGTGGGTGGCGATGGACAAGGCATTGATGCCCGGATCGAACACACCGAGGCCGCCGGGTTGCCAGATCCACGCCTGGCCGGGGTGCCATTTGCGCACGTCTTCCTTCCAGTCGATCCGGACGCTTTGCAGCGTGCGGCTGGCGAGCCAGTCGCGGGCAGCCTCGATGCCCGGCGCATAACGCGAATGCCAGGCGAACAGGCCGCTGACGCCCTTTTCGCGCGCCTGCTCGACCAATTCCATCGCTTCGCCCAAGGTGGCGCACGGCGGCTTTTCCACGAGCACATGCTTGCCCGCTTCCAGCGCCTGGCGAACCAGGCCAAATCGCCCTTGCGGCGGCGTGCAGAAGGCAATCGCATCGACGCGAGGACCGTTTTCCAGCAACTCGCCCAAGGACTGGAAGTTCTCCACGCCGGCGCACGGCTGCCCTTGCGTGGCGACCGCCACCAGCTCGAACGCAGGGTTGGCGCGGATGGCGGGGACGTGTTGATCCTGGGCGATCTTGCCGTAGCCCACCAGGCCGAGACGAATCGGTTGCATCGATGACTCCTGACTTTTGTAGTTGTGATGGGGCAGCAAACTAGACGTAAATCGGCTGGCGGACAATGGGCTTGTATCCCATCGTTTCACCTCAGGCCTTGGCGGGCACCCTCACGACTTTGGATATCCGCGCCAAAAAAGGATCGAGTCGTTCGTTCGGCGCATCGTGCTCCACCACCAGCGCGGTGACTTCTTCGCAAGATGCCACCTGGTAATGCGCAACGCTGGACAGCTTTTGATTGGTGACCGCCACCACCACCTGACCGCTCGCAGCGACCACCGCGCGCTTGAATTCGGCGTCGTCCAGGCCAAACGCCGTGACGCCGTTGTCCGGGTCGATGGCGCAGGCACCCACGAAACACACATCGAAATTGAACTGGCGCAATTGCTGGACCGCCGCCAACCCGATCGCGCCGCCCGCCACAGGGTTCAGGCGGCCACCCAGCAGAATGACTTCGGCGTTGGGCAGCTTCATCAGTTCCACCGCGATCAACGGCGAGTTGGTGGTGAGGGTCAAGCGCAGGCCTGGATCGATGGCGCGGGCGATCGCCAGGTTGGTCGACCCGGCATCGAGAAAGACGTGCTGACCCGCGCCGAGCAGCGACACCGCGGTCCGGGCGAGATTGTCCTTGCGGGCCGAGTCCTGATGGATTCGGACGTCTATTGGCGCTTCGGCCGCCGGCAAGCGGATCGCACCGCCATAGACGCGCTTGCACAAACCGGCCGCAGCCAACGCGCCCAGGTCGCGACGTATCGAGTGTTCGGAGACATTGAATTCACTGGCCAGATCAGCCGCGATGACCCGGCCATACAGGGCAAGCCGCTCGCTGATCAATCGTTGGCGTTCGCCGGGGAATACTTCGAGGGGGGTACTCATGGGATCCACAACCTGCATAAACGAGCACAAATAGACACAACCGAGCGCAATATGCCCCGTCTCTGTCGGTTCGTCAAACCGGCTCGGCGCTCAAACCATCCCACCGTCCGGCGCGTCAACGCTCGTTCTGGAACCACTCCCTGAGCTGTTCAAACGCCGCGCGAACCAGAGCTGCCAGCCGGGTAACCTCGTCCCTGTGAGCTTCATCGCGGTGTATGGCCATCCAAACCTGCATTGGCATTCCTCGGTCGAACAAGTCGGGCAAAGGCTGCAGCGTCTTGTCGAGTGCGCAAACGTAATGCGGCAGCAGACCGACGCAGGCGCTCCATTGGATCATCTGGCGCATCAGCTCATAGGAGTTGACCTGCGTCACGCCGGAGCGACGCGTGCCGACCGTGCTGTTCCAAGGTTGCAGGGAAGGCATTTTCGCGTAGTCGTGCAGGCTCACCAGCATGTAGTCCTGCAGCTCGGCCAGACTGCGTGGACGGCTCGCTTCCCGTGAATAACGCTTGGCGATGTGCGGGATGTACTCCAGTTCGGCGAGACAGCTGAGTTCTACGACTGGAAACGATAGCCCCGGCGCTTGCGCCTGCGGGTTGGTAAGCCAGACGACGACGTCCGCCTCGACCGGCTCCTGGTCGGGGTTGCTGTCGAGACGCAGCAAGTCCAGGCGGACATTGGCGTGTTGACGCACGAAACCGAGCAGCTCGCGATTGAGGATGTCATGCAGCAAAGGCTCCGCCACGGCCACGCGAACCAATGCCTGATCCTCGACGAAAGCATCAGGCAAAGCCAGCAAGGCTCGGTGAGCCAACAGTTGGTTGCGCAGATGGCGACCGTCCTGGCTGAGCACCAGCGCATTGCCTCGGTGCTCGAACAAGGGACTGCCGTAATGGATCGACAACCGCGAGAGCTTTTTTCGCAGCAACGACGCTTTGACATTCAGGCTCCGCGCCGCCTGCATGAAGCAGCTGCAGCGCGCCGTTACCAGAAAAAACTCCAACGCCTGGAGATCCTCGAGGTTATCCAGATGCCGATCATCGCTATTGATCGAGGGTGGCAACCGCGCACAATCGTGAAACTGGCCAACGTCCTCCAAAGCCATACGCCCTCCTCCCTAAGGTGTCCCAAGCGACCTCACCGCTTAACGAACAGACTCCAATGCCTGATTCAGTTGCGCGCCATCGATGCTCAGCGTTGCCTTGCTCACCAGCCCTTCCATATAGGCCCTGGCGACCTGTTCCTGGCGTTGGCTGCGCAGCGCTTCGCGCAGTTGCCCACGAACTTCATCCAGGCTGGCGGCGCGTGCCGGCTGCCTATCTGTCAGTTTGAGAATGTGAAAACCCGCCTGGCTACGCAACGCGTCGGAAACGCTGCCGACCCGTTGCTGGCTCAAGACCTGGCGCATCTCCGGCACATATTGCTGCAACGGTTGCAAGCCGCTGTCACCGCCGCGTTGGGCCGTCGCCTGGTCCTCGGAAAACTGCCGGGCGAGCTCGGCGAAATCGGCGTTGGCGGCCTGGGCACGACGAGCCAGCTCGGTGGCTTTCTTGCGGAGCGGTTCTTCGTTGGCTCCCGGCTCAACCGCGATGAAGATCTGGCTGACGCGGTACAGCGCCGGGCTTTGCAGCTTGTCCTTGGCGCCCTCGTAAGCCTGTTGCAGGGCTTGCTCATCCGGATAGTCGGCGGGGACCTGGCTGACGGATTGCAAGTAGGTGCGCAGCAAAATCTGTTCGGTGGCCGCGCGGGTCATCTGTTGGATGTCCGGACGCTCCTGCCAGCCTTGGGCGTCGGCCTGCTGCAACAGGGCTTTCTCTGCCAGGCGCGCTCGGATCCAGCCCTCCAGTGCGCCACGATTGCCGCGCAGTTGCTCGCGCACCTGCGGCGTGAGCGAGCTCAACACAGCGTTGAGCTCGGCGCTGCTCAGTTGCAGTTCGCCCAGGCTGGCCACGGTCGGCGCCGCCTCGTCGGAGGTTCTGGCGGGTTTCGGTTGTACCGCAGGCACCGAGGCTTGGGACACGCCGTCAGGGTTGGAGATCACCGTCAGGGCAATGCCGCCGAGCACCAGGACAGCCGCACTGAAGCCAGCCAGTTTGCTAAACCTGTTCATCGTAATCAGGCCTCTTCAACCGCAGCTTCCTGCGTTGCATCCGCACCGTCCTTTTGCTGCTCGCGTGCGTGCTGGCTGTAGTCGCGCAGGTACACCACGAATTCTTGCAACAGGCGGTCCCAGAGTTCCAGCACGCCACGCACATGGTCTTCACTGACACCGGCGGCAACGATGGCATCCATTTCCATCACCAGGAAATCACCCTGGCGACTCAGGCGGGCAAAGCGGCGGCTGGCATTCCATACCTGGACCAGGCCTTCGGGCAATTCGCCCTCGATGCGCAGCGCGCAACTGAACGTGAAATCCAGAAAGCTGCCCTCGGTGGCGGCCGGGTTGCCGAAACGCACGGCAAAGCCAATGCCCTGGCTGGCGCTCAACAATTGCACCACGGCGCCCTGTTCGGTGCGATTGACGCGGTAGCCGGCGGCTTGCAGCAGTTCGCCCAGTTGCTCGGGAGTGATGCTCTGGATCAGTGTTTGTGCGGTCATGACAGGATTTCCCTTGTGGTCATTTGATCAATGGTTATTTGCCGGCGGTGGTCTTGGTGGCATCGAACTGGGTCTGGTACAGCGCATCGCCATAGCGCTGCGCCAATTCTTCGAACTTCACCCGCGCGCCACTGGCAAAAGGCTGACGAATCTTCAGCACGTCGCTGACCTCGATATTTTCGTAGGCCGCGAGGATCTCTTTGGCGATGCCGTACATCTGCTGGTTTTTCGCCGTGCATTGCTGCACTTCACTGTCCCGACTGGTCAGGCTGGCTTGCAACGTGGCACGCGCCGCCTCTATACCCCGCGCACGACCCAGCAGTTCTTCGTAGGCCTGCTTGAACTTGCCGACCTGTTCGGTACTGGCCGCGATCTGCGCCTGGGCGCTGCTGCGTACAGCGTCTTGCTGTGCGCCCAGTTGTTCGCTCTGGCTGCGCGCCTTGGCGAGTTCGGCGGTCAGTTGCTTGATTTGCGCTTGTGCCGCACTCAGCTCGGTTTGCGCCGCCTGGCGCGCGGCGGTGCCTTGCGCCTGTTCGCTCTGCAAGGCTTGCAGCTGTTGAGTGGTGCTGCGCAACTGGGCGCGCAAGCGTTCCTCCATGGTCTCTGCCGAAGCGCCGAGGGCTGCGCCGAGCCCCAACAGCAACACCACGGCGTGGATAGCGGGATGAAATGACTTTTTCATGCTGTCTCTCCCGGCGCTAGAAGCGCGTGTTGAGCTCAAGTTGCAGAACGTCGATATCGAACGGCGCGCCGTAGACTTCTTCGCTGCTCAACCAGCGCGCGGTCGCGAAGACGTTGTCTTCGATGCCGTAGTTGCCGCCGAGGAAATAGCCCTTGGCGTTGGTCCCGCCGAGGTGGAACGAGGAGTCGTTGAAGCCGTCCGGCAAGGCGTCCGGCTCGATGTATTTGTAGCCGGCGAACAGGTTCCAATCGCCGCGCTTCTTCAGGTCCAGGGAACTGCCCAGGGTGAACTGCAGCATCCAGGCGGTATCGCCGCTTTCGATGTCACCGTTTTCGTCCACGTTGTTGACCAGCGCACCAGCCGAGCGCTTGCGCATCTTGCCTTCGTCGTAGCCGAGGTTGACCAGGTAGTTGCCCTGGCTGCGCAACTTGAGATCGTCGAACAGCAAGGTGTCCCAGACCAGATTGAGGTCAAGCACGTTGAACTCCGAGGCCAGGCCCACGAATTGTGGTTGCGGCGACGTGGTCGGTGCGGACGGATCCGGTACCAGGTTGCGCAACTCCATCAGGGTGTTGCCCTTTTGCATGAACGCCGGGCGCGTTTCGTCGCTGTCACAAGCCGGTGCGCCGTCGTAGATGGCGCAGGGATTGGAGCGTCGCCCTTCGATGTCGTCAAATTGGTAGTAGGCCAGCGCGCCCTTGATGCTGTTGTCCGGCGCAAACGCCCAGCTCGCACCGAGTTGCGCGCCGTAGAGCCATTTGTTCTCGCTGTCTTCTTTGTTCAAACCATCGCTCGACGCGCTGTCGGAGCTGTATTCCACCGGGAACGCGCCCAAGGTGCCGAATACCGCCAGGTCGCGGTTCAACGGATGATTGAACGAGCCGGCAAGGCCGTCGAAGTTGAGGTCGTTGGAATACAGCAGATCGGTGGACATGAACGGGTTGGGCATGCGCCCACCGGTAAAGCTCCACTCCTTGGTCGGGCGATAGTTGAGGTAGCCCTGGTCAAGCCACAGGTCCTTTTTGTCGAAGCCGCCGCCCAGCGTCTGGGTGGTGGACACCGGACTGCTGTCCGAGCCCGTGCCCAGCCGGATGGCGGCGGTCCATTGAGGGGAAAGCGCGGCCCGCAAGCCCATCCGGGCACGCAAGCGCAGCATGTTCTCGCGGTCTTCGCGGGTGTTGAGCAGCGGTGGGTATTGCGTACCGCTTCTAGGGTTGACGTCATAGGGCCCGCTGTTATTGAGCTCGGCGAAATCGACAATCTCGTTGCTGTTGCTGTCCGAGTAATAACGCGACTCGTTGCGCAAGCGCACATCACCTTCAAACGTGATGCGCGACACCCAGTCGGGAAAGGTATTGGGCTGGGCCCAGTTTTCCTGTTTGGCCTGGGCGATCACCTCGGCCTTCACCTGGTCGCGAATCTGCTCCCGAACGATGGCCGGCACGTATTGCACCCGCACCTCACCCGGTGCGCCGGGGGCGGGCACTGGCGCAGTCGTCGCGGCGGCCTGCCGGGCTTGCACGGCCTCGGCTTCGGCCTGGTCGATCAGCGCTTGCGCCTGGTCCTGCTTGAGCACGCCTTGTTGCACCAGCAGGCGGATCAGGTTGACCGTGGCGTTCTGCGACGGCGTCTGCGCCAAGGCACTGCCCGTCAGGCTGGCGATCACCAGGCCGACACCCAGCGCCAATCGATTGATTTTGCAGATCATGAACACAACTCCTAATGGTCTCTTGGCGACCCGGCTCAGCCCGGTCGGCGTCCTTGTAGGCGGATACGCACCGGCACCTGCAACGAGGCGGGTGGACGTTCCAGATGGGGTGAAGCGCGCAAGGTCGCCAGGACCTTGGCGTCGAGTTCGGCATCGCCACTGCTGCGTCCCAGCTCCACGCGCGTCACGCGACCGGCCTGGTCCAGCCAGACGTCAGCCTCCAGGCGAAACGCCAGGTTGCGAAGCTCGGGCGACTCGCGCAGCAAGCGCTGGAAGCTGTAGGCCAGGAATTGGCTGTAGGTGCCGTTGCCGAGGCGCCCGCCGCCGGTGCCGGCCATGCCGCCGCCCTTGCCTGCGCCAATGTTGAAAGCGTCGGAACCCGCCTGGGCGTCACTGTCCATTTGCATCGGGTCGGCCAGGTCTTCGGCGGGCGAAGGCGGCGCCTCTTCCTCTGGCTTGACTTCCTCGGGCTCCGGCGTGGGCTCGGGCTCGACGATCTTTTCTTCCACCGGTTTTTCCGGCTCCGGCGGTTTTTCCGGTGGCGGAGGCGGAGGTGGCGGCAACGGAATGATCGCCGGAATCTTTGGCGCCTCGCGGCGAATACCGCTCATGTCATTGGCCCATGTCCACAGCAGCCAGGCCAGGCCCGCGCCCGCCAGCAGGCCAACGCTCCACAGCAGTACTCGACGCACCGTCTTGGTGACGTCGCGCTGTCGCTCCAGATGGCCGTTCTGCGGCTGTTCAGGAAAAGACGTCATGGCTCAGCCCTGGCTCGGTTTGCCGGTGACCAGGCCGACCTGGGACAGCTCCAGGCGGCGCAGCAGGTCCAGCACTTCAATGACTTTCTGGTACTGCACCGTCGAGTCCCCGCGCACGATCACCGGGAAATCCGGGCTCTGCGCCTTCTCGATGCGCAAGCGGTCCTCCAACTCGTTAAGGGTCACCGGGTAGGCATCGAGGAACACCTGGCCGCCATCATTGATGGAAATCGCCTTGGTCTTGGGCTGCGACAGCGAGATGGTCGAGCTGGCCTTCGGCAGGTTGATCTGGATGCCGGAGACCTGGGCGGTGGCGGTGAGGATGAACATCACCAGCACCACCATGAGCACATCCACCAGTGGCGTGATGTTGATGGTGTCGACGGCGGCGTCTTCGTCATCGTCCAGGGCGCTGTTGAGGTTGGCCATGGTCTTCCCCTCACACCGTCAACGACGGACTGGCGACGTGGTTGCCCCGTCGATGCGCCGTTTCGCTGGATTGGCTTTCACCGTGGACTTCGGCCAGGCGGGTAATGAACTCATCCACGAAGACCCGCATGTCGGCGCTGACTTCCTTGTTGCGCGTGGTCAGGCGGTTGTAGCCAAACAGGGCCGGGATCGCGACGAACAGCCCCATGGCCGTCGCCAGCAAGGCCGCCGCCATGCCCGGGGCGATGGCGTTGATGTTCACGTCACCGGCCATGGCGGTGCCGAGGAAGACCACCATGATCCCCAGCACCGTGCCGAGCAGGCCGATGTAGGGGCCACCGGCGATGGCATTGGACAGGGTCGACAGCTTGGCGCTGAGCTGCTGGTTTTCGCGTGTCCTTACGCCGTCCATGGAGCAACGGATGGCTTCGATGGTGGCGGCGGAAATCGACGACGTATCGGCGCCCTGGTCGCGGCGGGTGCGGATCTCGGCCACCGCCACCGTATACAGGCGCCACAGCGACGAGTCCGCCAGGCGCTGCGCCAGGTCGCGTTCATCGGCAAGCATTTCCAGCCGTGTCCCGACCTTGGCGAAGTGACTGCGGAACAATTCGTTGGCACGGCTGACACGGGCGACATTGCGACTCTTGCGCACCATGATCACCCACGACTGCAGCATCATCAGCACCAGGATGGCAATGATCACCCAGGCGTCCAGCGGCACCGCGTTAAGCAGGAAACCCAGGCTGCCGAAGCCGAAGCCAGACTGTTCTTCGTCCACGCCATAGACCACCAGGCGTGACTCGGCACCCTGTGCGGTGGCGTCGGCCAGGATCAGCTCGGGCGAGCGAGCGACGCGGGACACGCGCAGTTCATCAAGGACGCCGGTGAAGGCCTGATAGGTCGCGGTCGGCGCGCCGACAGCCACCGCTGCCGGTGCGTCGCCACCGATCGCGATTGCACTCTGCAAGGCTGGCAGCGGCTGCGCCAGGTTGGCCGCCATTCTGCCGTTGACGTACAAACGCAACCCACTGGCATCGGCTGTCAACGCCAGGTGTTGCCATTGCCCAAGGGCCACGGCCTGGTTCGCCACTGCGCGCTGGCCGTTCACCTCGACGAAAGGAACGCCCTGGGTCATGCCCACCAACAGCGAGTTGCCGGCGTCACGACGCGCCAGCAACAGTTGCTCCCCTGCCCCCTGCTCCATCCGCAACCAGGTGCTGAACGTCATCGCGCCACCCGCGTTGACGCCCAGGGACGCGTTGGCCGGCAGCAACAGCGATTGGCCGTTGAACTGCGCCGCGCGGCCGATCACCCCGTCAAGGATCCCTGCCGGTGCGTTCTGTGCGTGGTTGGCAAAGGCGCTGGCATCACGGGGTGGCGCGCCAACGGCACCATCGAAGTGATAGACCAGGCTGTAATCGGCATCGAACGCCAACTGGGGATTGCTGGTGGCCGGTGCTTTCGGGTTGCCGTAGTACATCCAGATGTCCGAGCGCTTGCCCCCCTCCACCATGGGCACGTCCACCCAGATCAAGGCCATGCCCATCAGCGGATCGAAGCTTTCAATCTGGTGGTTGAGCACGGTGTGGTCGTCGGCGGCGACAAAGCGAATGTCCGAGCCGTTTTCGTTGACACCGTCAAAGGTGAAATTGCCGGTGTGCAAACGCACCAGCAGCGCAGTACGCCCCACCGCCTCGTTGATCGCCGCGCCCTGGGGGGTGGTGTCGATACTGATCTGTTTGCGGTAATGCCAGTCGTCCTGCCACCAGGCGTTGGCCGTTGCCGGCAGCGCAAGGCCCAGGCAAGCGAGAAGAATGAAAATCAAGCGATGCATAACGGGTTGCTCCAAGGTCTGTTGCCTGCCGGTCAAAAAGTTGCCTGCACGTTGAAGTGCACGCGTGAGTCGTGTTTGCGGGTATTGGGGCCGTCCTTGAGCGGCAGGCCCCAGTCGAGGCTGCCGGACAACCACTCACGCAAGGTCGCGCGAGTGCCGAAGCCAACGCTCGCCAGGCTGTAGTCGGCTTCCTGGTCGGGTAACGCGTCTTGCAGAGCCATCTGCGCGCCCTCGGCAAAGACGTACCAACGCCAGCTGTCGACGTAACTGCCGAGGCCTTTGCCCAAGTGCTTGCTCAACGACGGCGTGCGCAGTTCCTGGGAAAACAGCACCCCGTCATCACCCGTGCGTTCCGCCGCCAGGTAACCCCGAACGCTGGTGGCGCCACCGGCGGAAAACTGCTCGTTGGAGACCAGCGGCCCGGAAGCCAGCTGGAAGCTCAACTTGCTCGCCGCTTGCCAGTCACCGGCAAACGTCTGGGTAAAGGTGCTGTCGCCCTTGAACACCGCGAAGCTGGGATTGGATTCATAGCGCTTGGCACGAAACTCATCGGCGTCGCTGCCATAACCGAAGAAGCTGCGAGTGCCGGCGACGATGCTCAGGCCCAGGCCGAACTGCGAGGTTTCGGTGTAGCGAAAGCCGTTGTAGGCCAGGGTGATGGGCGCGTACTTGATCGGCACTTCATCACTCGAACCGCCGAACTGCAGGACTTCATCGAAATCCTTGAAATCCACGCCCACCGACAACGAGTTGGCCCAGACGCCTTGCGGGGGCACGCTGTAGATCAGTGACACGCCGTAGGAATGGCCCTTGCCCAACACGTTGCTGCCACCGATGGTTGCGACGTTGCTGTCGGATTGATAGCCGGCGAACTGCACGTTCCAGCGCTCACTCAAGGGAGCGTTATAGGAACCCGACCAGACCTGCGCGTTGTCGCGGTCCTCGGGGGCGGTGAAATAGGTCAGCGAAGCCGAATGGCCGCGTTGCCAGAGATTGGTGTGGCCGAGCGTGACCACCGAACGCAGCTTTTCGGTGTCGGCGCTGTAGTCGTTGTTCAGGCCGACGCTCGCCTGCCAGGGATTTTTATCCTCGACTTGCAAGTCGACATCCATGGTTCCCGGGCGTTGTCCTTCGCGTACAACCGGTACCACCTGGCGTCCCGGGTTGCGGTTGGCAACCGCCAGCTGGGTTTGCACCGCCGTGAAATTGGCCACCTTGCCTTCCGTCAGCGCCGGTACTTCTTCGCGCACATTGACGGGAGAGTAGTGCTGGGTGCCAACCACGCGCACCCGGCCGATCCGGGTTTCGCTGACTTGCAGGTACACCACGCCGCCTTCGACCTGCTGCTCCGGCAGTTCGACGAACACCGACTGGTAACCCTTGGCCTGGTAGCGTTGTTGCAACGCGTCGCGGGCACCTTCGATATCGGTGAGGCTGCGTTGCGGCCCGAGGAACGCGTACACCGCTTCTTCGATGTCGCGCGCGTCGAGCACGGTATTGCCGCGCACGACGTATTCGTTCACATCTACCAGCCGCGCAGGCGTTCCGGCGTCAGCCTCGATCGGCGTGGCAGCCTCTTCGGCGAATGCCGGCGCTTCGAAGGCCAGAGCGAGCATCAGCACCGTGGGCAGGAAAGGCCACGGCCTGCGCTTGCTGTTGAAATCCCAATGATCCACACATCCCCCTCGATTCATTTGCGCCGCCCGTGCAGCGCCTGCTGCCAAGCCGCGCGCTGCCAGGCCCGCAGCGTTGGCAGCGTGTTGTCCTGTGACGGTTTATTTGTGTTTCGAATGCCTGGAGAGCCAGGTGTGCAACAAGGCGAAGTTCAACGAGAATTCCGGCATGTGCATCAAGTCGCCGCAGAACACTTCGCTGACGATGCGCTCGAGCAATTTCGCCGCGTGAGGGCTATCCAGCAGTTCGCCGATATCCCGCACGAAGACGGCGAACGTCCAGACCCGCTGGTTCAGCTCGAGGCCGACAAACCAGCGGAACAGCAAGTTGTAATTGAGCTGCTCGTACAGCTGCTTTTCGCTGGGCAGCGAGTACAACAGTTGCAGCAACAAGGCGAGCATCAACGCCGGCACCGGCACCTGAATCTGATGTTCCCGTGCCCATCGCTGCAGGGGTTCGGACGAGGCCTCCAGCAACTCTTCGATTTGTGGGCGCAACATGACCAGGGAATGGCCTGGCGGCACGTAGCTGGACAACTCCTTCAAGGCGCTCTGCCAGTCGTCCTGGGACACGATCCACACCCAGGGTGCGCCGTAGCGATAAACCGAAACCGGCTTCTTGCGTGCAGCCTCGACGATCTTCGACAGGCGCTGGTCCAGCTCCTGCATGCCCACTTTCGAGTAACTTTCCATAGACCCCATAGCCCCTGTCACACCTGGCATCCAGCGCGAAATAGCGCAAAAAAAGTTGTCCGGGCGTCCCTGCCAAAAGCTTCTTTTATGAACGGCAATCCAGTGCCGTTGCCCTTTCACACAACCTTGACCGAGGCCACCGGCCACTACCGAACTTTTGTCATCGAATCTTCATGAACGGCTACCGACAGCGGTCCTGCGCGCAAAAAAAAGGGCGACAGTTGCCTGTCGCCCTCGGGCCTTGATGACGATGCCTACAGCGTCAGGCTGCGGCGCTCCTCGGGGGTCAATTGATTGCGTGCCTGGTCGTCCAACCGTCCAGCCCCCAATACCCGCACGCTGTTGCTCGGTTCCTGGGCCGGCGCACGGCTGGCGCCTTCCTGGGACGGCGCCAGACGTTCGTTGCCGAAGCCCAGGACCTGCACGCTGAACACCGATGGCATGCGGTTGCGCGACGCGGCCTGTTGCTCGCGTGCGACGCCTTCCGCGGCATCGCTCGCCGACGCTGCGGCGGAGCTGGCGTTGGTCAGTGCGCCAGTGTTGACCACCGCGCTGACCGGCACGCCGTTGGACTTGCCTTGCACCTGGATGTTGGCGGCGTTCACTACATGCAACGCGGCAATGTTGATGTTGCCCGAGACCCGGATGCCCGCCTCTCCCGCGTCGATGGTGCCGAGCGGCGCGAGCAGGTCGATGTCCCCCGGTGCGACCTCGGCGATGGGGTTGAGGGTGGCAATGCCGGCGCCTGTGCTCGGCACCGACGGCGACAGCGTGACGTTGCCCCAGTCGTCGTAGACGCGCTTGGGCGGCGTGTACACCAGGGTGGTTTTCGAGCCGCGACCGGCGTTGATATCCCCGGTCGCCGACCAGGCGAGAATGTCGCCGCCGAAGGTGGTCATGATCCGGCTTTGTCCCAGCAACACGCTGCCGTTGCTGAACAACTGGATGTCACCGGCACCTTGGGTGATGACCCCGGCACTGGACGGCGGGGCCTCGCCTTCGATACCAAACACCTGCTGCCCGCCGGGTGTCAGCATCTGGATATCGCCGCCGAAGTTGGTGTGCACCCCGGCGCCGCCGAACATCGTGATGTCGCCCTGGTAAGCCAAGGCATTGCCGGCCACGTCGTGGGTGGGGAACAACGCGGCGATGGCGTTGCGACCGCGCAGGTAGCTGCCGGAACGCGGACTGCTGGCATCGTTGTACTCGCGGCCACCGGCACGCAGTTCAGCGAAGTACACCTGGCGGGCAAACACCCGTTGTTGTTCGGACGGCAACGCGGCGAAATAGGCCTGTGCCTGCTCGCTATCGCCGTCGAAGCCATACCGCAATGCCAGCCACGCCACCAGCTCGACCTCATAAGTCTTCGCCACCTTGCCCGGTTGTTGGGCCAGGCCGGCACCGGCGTCCGCCAGGTTGGCCGGGTCCAGGTATTGCCGCACGAAGCCCAGGTAATCCGGGCCCGCAGCGCCCACGCCGGCCTGCATCACAATGCTTGCGCCGGGGCGATTGTCACCGGCTTTCACCGGACCGAGGCTGGTCACGGCGGCCTGGTCTTCCATCAGGATGTTGCGCCCGGCGCTGATCTCCAGCGTACCGGGGCCGGCGACATTGAAGGTGCTGTAGAGAATGTCGCGGCCGGCGGAGACAATGGAGATGTCGGTGGGGTCATCGTGGACGAACAGGTTGCCGGTGCCTCTCGCATCGCCAGGAAGCTGGGGCACGCTATTGCTGGTGAGCTGTCCGCTGTTGACGATGTCGCGACCCGCCATGATCCAGGCCGGCCGAGCGGCTTCGTACCAGATATCACCCTCATAGGGTTGAACGGAAAAGGACAGGATCTCCCCCGTGCGCAGCCCCACGATATCGCCATTCACTGCGTAGAAGCGTGTCGGCTGGTCGGCGCCACGATAGCTGCCTTCGGTGCCGGAGCCGCCGAAAGCGAACAGCGATCCCGTGCCATTCGTGCCGGTGTGCAGACCGAGACTGTCCATGTAGCTGAAGCCCGGATGCGCCACCGTCGCCAGGTTCGCCTGAGGGGCATTGGTCGGAGAGATGGCGTAGCCTCCCGCGTAGATCGAATCGGCGGCCAGGAACTCCAACTGAGCCTGCGCACCCGGGGCCAGTACCAGCGAATACGGTACGATCGGCAACACCGAACCTCCCGTCCAGGTCCCGGACGGCCCGTAGTAAAGGCTTCCGTTGGCGGCAGTGGCTCGCAGGATGGACGGGTAGACGAAACGACCGTCGGTGGGTGCCGAGTCGCCGGACGCGGGAGCGGAACTGCCTATCGCAACCTCGCCGACTTGGGTGGACGGCGTCAGGTTGCCACCCGCCGCCAGCAGATCGATGGCGGTGTGATCGGTCCACAGGCTGAACCACGAGGATCCCGCTCCCTTTCCAGCGCCCCCCAGGTTCACGAGCTGCGAGCCTTGCGAGAGCAGGCGCCCGGCATCGGCGGCGCCACCCAGTACCAGGTCACCGCGGGCGTCCAGGGTTACGGTGGCGTCCCCCGGCACCACGATCATGCCTCCGGTGGCACTGGCCGTGGTGGATTGGAATGGATCGTAGGCTCGGGTTTCCCGCGTGTCCTGCCACAGCGCATGGGGACCACTGACCAATTCGATACCGCCAAAAGAACCGGCATGGGCCCTGACCGTACCGCGCAGGTTGATCAGGCTGCCGTTCAATGCGTGACGCTGGATGAGCGGCCCGGCGGCGCCCTCCAATGCTCGTGCATTCAACGATGGGTTGAGCCCCCCACCGACGCGCAGGCTCAGGTCACCGCCGCCGGTCATCTGCAATTTTCCATCGACCATGCGCCCGGTCGACCCCACCGCCAGCACCAAGCCCTGGCTGCGCGTAGCGAACTGCTCGCTGGTGTCACCACGGGGCATCAGCATGCCGGCATCGCCCGCCACGTCCACGGCCAGGTTGCCGCCGCCCAAGGTACCCAGGCCCGTGAAGCCGACCAGCGCCATGTTCTGGTCCTCCGCCACGAAGGTGCCGAAGTTGATCCACCAGGCCGTAGGGGTGGTGCCGTCGACGCCACCGCCCTGGCGCCACAGCCAGTTGCCGACGCTGGAACTCGCATTCTGTCCGGTCCGGCTGATGACGTCGCCGGTCAGGTCTGCACCGACGGTCAACGAAAGATTGCCGCCCTGGTCGGGATACCAGGCGCGATAGAGGCTGCCTGGGCCTCCGTCCACCAAGGATTCATAATCACCGGCCCCCCACGGCAGCACCCGGTCCGTCAGTTGGTCGGTCTTGGAATCTTTCCAGACCCCTCGTGCCGGGTTGTAGGCTGCCGATTGCGCCTGGGTCAGGGTCGAAGTACCCGCCGTGTAGATGCCGAACAGCGATTGCAGGTTCAGGTCGCCAGCGCTGATCAGGTCCAGGTCGCCGGTACCGGTGCGCAGCACGCTGAAGCTGCTGGCCTCGGGTTTGTAGGCGTATTGGTACTCCGCCTCGGACAACTTCGCCAGGCAGGCATCGGAGGACGCGCAAAGCATGTCCACGGTCTGACCCAACTCAGCCGCCAGTTCGCTCGCCGAACGTCCTTCATAAGCCGGATTGCCCAGGGCGCCGGCACCGTTAGCGGTGATGAACAGCGGACTGTTCGTGCACCACGTTGGTCCCAACGAACAGAAGTCTTCCACGCTCATGCCAAGCTGCGCCGCCATCGCTGCCGCTGAAATACCTACAGCTTCGAGATTTCCGTTGAACTCCATCGAGAAATCCACCGTCGTCACTAGTGGATCGCTCGCGGTACCCGGCACGGGCGCGCCTCCCCCAGCTTGGACACGTGTGCCCACCATCGCGTAATGGGTGTCCGCCACCGTCAGCTTGCCATTTTGCGCATAGGGGTCCGCCAGACGTGGGTCGGCCGCCTGCAGGTCGGCGCCCGCCACGGCACGCACCGACCACGACTGTGAGCCTTCGGCAAGCATCGGCGCAATCGCCCAGTTACGGCCCTTGCCGTCCCCGCCACGCAAGTTGATTTTCTCCACGCCGTCGGCGAGCTTCACGTCGGTGCCCGCCGGAATCAGCGCGCCCAATGCGAGCTGCAGCGGGCCCGCTTGCACCATGACATTCGGGTTGGCCATATCGACCATGTTCAACGGACGGCTGGGCAACGCCACGCCCTTGGGCCACACCAGCCCGGTCAATGCCATGTCACCCGCCAGCACCGAGCCGGCATCGAGGATCATCCCTGGGGCCAGGGTGAGATCGGCACTCAGCCGGGTGCCGGCGGCATGGGCCAACGTGCCATCGGCGTTGCGGATATTCGCCGCCAGTACCGTGCCGGCCGGCAGGTTTACGGCTTCGGCCACTTCGCCAGGCACCGGCAAGCGAGTACCCGCAGCCAGGGTGACCGTCTGCAAAGGCAAGTCGTAGTTGAGGGTCACGCCGGACAGGAACGTGGTGCCTTCCTGCAATTCAATACCCGCTCGCGGCACGATTACGTCGCCGTTGAACAGCTGCTTGCCCGGCGTCAGCACCCAGCCATCGTCGTCCGGCGTTGCCGGCGGCGGTGCGAAACCGTCATTGATGCTGCCATACACGCTCAGGTCGCCCCCGGCGCGCAGTACCAGGCTGCCGACTTCGCCGGAACCGTATACGGACGTTTGGGGTGTCAGCGGATTTAGGCTGGCGTAGCGATAGCCGGACAGGTCCAGGTCGCCCTGCACCACCAGGTCACCGTCGGCAGTGGCACTGACAATTTCGACGCCGGGGCGCAGGTGGAACGCGTTGCGGTACGTCGCATTGTTGAGGCCGGCCAGCTTGCCGTAGCGCAAGGCATTGTTGTTCAAGGCATTGTCAATGAAGTCCCGGTTGTCGTCATGGATACCGTTGAGGTAGTCCTGATCGATGAATTGATACGGCCGACCACTGGCCGCCGGATCGCTGCCGTAGTGGGCATTGTCGTAACGCTGCACACCATTGAGCGCTATCAGCTTGGCGCCCTGGATATTCAGGTTGCCGCTGGCGTCGATGGCGATATCGCCGGCAGTCGCCCCGCCCAGTCGAGGCGCGTTCAGTTCCAGGGTGCCACGGGCCTTGCCGTCGTGGCCGGTCTTGGCGGCGGTACCGTGGCGCAAATCGATCCGAGCGCCGTCGGCCAAGGTCAGCAGGCCATCACCGGAACTGAGCTCAACCATGGCGCGGTTCGGCGAATCGATGATCTGGCCGTAGCTGTCGACCCGCAGCACGCTGCCATGGGCGTCGAGCACGGCGTTGCCGCCGAGGGTCAAGCCTTGCTTGCCGGCCAGGCGGATGGAACCCACCCGCTCGCCGCTGGCGTCCACGGTGCCATTGACCGTGAGCTTGCCGCCGTCCACCGACACGCTGACCACGCCGGCCTTCAGGCCATCACCGATCACCAGGTCGCTCTGCTTGAGCTGGAAGCTGCGCCCGCCGAATACCAGGCCCTGGTTCAACCGTTGATTGAGGGCGGCGAAATCCTCGCTCAGGCTTGCGTCACCCAGGCGTTGGGCGCGGATGTCCACGCTGCCGGCCTTGTAGGGCACAGCAGTGCCACCCGCATCGTAGTAGCCGCTGCTGCTGCCGAGAACAGTGCCCGCCAGGTCGACCTTGCCGGCAGCCGCCGCCAACGCGGTGGCCTTGAGCGTGCCGGCCTGGTTGTTCACGGCGGAGAGGTCGATCACCGAGCCGACAGCCTGGCGGATATTGCCGTTGCGGCTTTCGAGAATCAGGTCACCGCCCCAACTGTACTTGCTCACATCATTGAACGTGATCTTGCGCCCGGCCAGGTCGAGGCGCGCGGCGGCGCTCAAGGTCAACTCGTCCTCTGCGCTCAGGGTCAGCTTGCCGCTGGGCAAGACCACGTTGCCGTCGACCCGCACGTTCTTGCCGTTCAACGCCAGCTCGGCGCCGAGGCTATCGGCGCTGACCACGGGCACGCGGCTGCCCGCCGGAGCGCTGACGCGGATATTGCCGCCCGCGGTGATCCGGTTGACCGAACCGGCTTCGCCAGTCAGCAACGGCGTCAGGATATTCAAGTTGCCACCGCTGTACTGGAAACCTTTGCCGGTGATGTATTCGCCCTGGCTCTGGTACACCGAAAAGCCGCCCTTATGGTTGGCGGTGATGCGCTCGCTGGCATTGAGATTGACGTTGGCGAATCCCAGGGCCAGACGGTCATAGGCCTTGGCCACCTTGGGCTCGGTGGTCGGGGCGTAACCGAAACCGATGCGTTCGGCGTCGATTTGCAGGTTGCCCGCGCCCGTGCCGGCGCTGCCGTTCACGATACTCCCGGCCTCGTTCTGCGCGCCGTTCCAGATCAGGTCGCGGGTGCGGATGCGCGCGGTTTCACCCGCTTCGCCCTTGCCGTAGATCGCGGGCGTGGTCAGCACCAACTCCTTGAGCCTTGATTTGCCGGTCACCGCGTCAAAGGTATCGAGGCTGGCGTTGCCATAGAAATTCAGTGAGTCGCGAGCCCCCAGCACCAGGGTTTCGAGCGCCGGCGCGCCGACACTGGTGTCGCCGAGCAACAGACGGTCGAGCACCTGTTGGTTAAGTGTCAGGCCACTGGGCAACAGGTTGCGTGACGCCAGGTCCGCCAGCGTATCGGCGTTGCCAACGTTGATCCCGCCGACCGCCAGCGTCAGGTTGCGGGTGCCGAAACGCACGGCATCGGTCAACTCGAAGCGATTGTCCGTGGCCGAAGCGATGGTGCCTTCGGAATACAAACGGGTTGTACCGCTGCAAACACCATCGCATACACCGATGCGGATACTCCCAGGTGCGCTGTCCGGCTCTTGCGGGTTGGGCGCCGAAGGCGCCAGCATGTTCACGTAGCCATTGGAGACGGCGAGCACGCTGTTGCGGCCGGGGTTGTAGAGATAGCCATCACGCGAGTCACGGGCCACGGCGCCCATGCCCAGGGTATTGATCGAAGCCCCTTGCTCCACGGTGATCCCGCCATTCGGACCGGATGTCACCAGGAACACCTCCGGCGCCCGCAAGGTCGCACCGCTGCGCAAGGTGATGCTTTGGGTCCTGGAGACGGAGCCGTTACCGTCACCAAACTCAAGGAAGTTACCGCCCTGGCCATAGCGGGCAAGGGCATAGCCACCGATGTACAGGCTGCTGGCGCCGATGGCATTGACCGCATCGTCGGTCAGGGTCACGCCGTCCAATCCAGCATTGGCTGCCTGCCCGGCCTTGATGATTTCCAGGTTTCCGGCCTTGACCAACGTCAGCGTGGTGGTGCTGCCGCGACCCTCCTCAGCGGCTTTGCTGAGCAGTTTTCCAGCAAAACTGAAGCTCGGCTGCCCACTCTGGTTGCTGTCGAAGATAACGTTGAACGCCTTCGCGTCCCGGGGCAGCAACACCGCGGGTACCCCCAGGCGCGCCGCATCAGCCAGGGCAAACTGACTGAAACTGGTCTCGTTGTATTGCGAGTATCGGCGCAGCGTATCGGCCGCCGTGACGATCACCTGGCTCGCCAGGCTGTCGCGTACACCCGTGCCGGCGATGCCCAGGATGCCTGCGGTTGCCCAGGAACCGTTGCGCATCGCCTGGGTCGGCACGATCCCGCCCTGCCCGGCCAGGCCGTTGACCTCGACGCGGAATGCACCGGGCAGCAGCGCGTATGTCGAGGGCAGCAATGTGTAGGTGCCGGCCGGCAAGCCGGGCACACCGGCGCCGAGGGTAATCTGCTGGCCCACCATGGGCGCGACGGCACCGGCTTCGCCGCCCGAGGGCGCATAACTGGTCTGCACGCCAGGAACGATGGCATAGACCGGATTACTGCCCAGTGCCGGCAACAGGAAGCCGTCAGGACCAAACTGCACCAACGGGTTGAAGCGCGCATCGGTGGAACCACCACGCCCCGAGATAAAACCGGCCCCCGTCAGGTTACCGCCACCGGAGACATCCACCACGGCGCCCGCTGCGACGTCGATGGTCTCGCCCACCAGATCGACCTTGCCGGGCACGCCATTCACAGCCGGTAGCAACAGACTCTTGTCGAGCGCCACGCCATCGAACACGTACGACTTGCCATCCGCTGTTCCGCCATACGGCATGACCAGCCCCGCGCCGCTGACGGAGGTCAGGCTGCCGGCTAGCAGGTTCACGTCACTGCCGGGTCGCGACGCCGTTTCCAGGGCCGTCTGGCCGATGATCAGGTTGCCCAACGGCGCCCGCAGAATGCCACCTTGATTGATGACATCCGCTTCAAGTCGCAACTCGCCAAACGCGGAATAGGGCACCGAGGGAATCGCCGCGCCATTTCGACCTATGTCGATTCGCTTGGCGGTCAGCGTCCCTTGCCCGCCGGTGCCGGGATAAATCTGCGCAGCGGTGAGCCCCAGGACACCCGGGGTACGGACCAGCATTTTATGATCGGCCTGGCTGCTGGCCATCCGAATGTCACCCTGGCTGTTGAGCTGCAGGTCGGCAAAGCCGCGGCGGTCAACCTGTCGGACGTCACCCTGGGACATCGTCAGCGTTCCGCTGCCGCCGATCCTCACCGCGTCGCGAACCTCGAGAAGCCCGGTCGCGGTCAATGACAACTTCCCTGCCGCAGGTCGCGCCGAAGGTGTCAGCCCTATGCCGGTGCTGCTGTTGTCAGCGCCAGCAGCGGTTTTATCCACGGCACCGGCCAGGCGCACAAAGCTACCGCGCAGGTTGACCACCGAGTCCGCGGCCGCCGTCTCTGCCATGCCGTAGGCACCTGCGTAGAGCTGAAGCGCATTGGCCATGGTCAGGCTGACTTTGCCGTCGAAGGTCAACAGGCCCGTACTCAGGAGGGACAAGCTATCAAAGCCGCCGCGCTCCACCTGATCCACCGAGAGCCTCGCATAGCCGTGCTCCAGCAAGGCGGCGCCCTGCTCTGGAGCGCTCCCGGCGGCCAGGCCCGTCGGGGTATGGTGTTGCTCGATAATCAATTCGCGAGTCTTGCGCTGGTCATCCGGCAAATCCGAACTGTTCAAGTAAGCAGTAGCCCCCAGCCCTACCGACAGGCTGCCGCCCGCCGCGCCGGCGCCACCTGCGGCAGCCTTGATCTGACCGTCCAGGTAGAGGCCGCTGGTCGAGCCCAGGCTGATGCTGCCGCCGTGGCTGGCAACCCTTCGGCTTTGCCCACCGTCATCAAGGACGGCACTGGCCCCCGAAGCGTCGAGCAACGCGCCTTCGCGCACCACGATGAACTTGCCGACACCGCCGCCGTCGCCGGTCGCATGGTCGATTTCACCACCGATGACGATGCTCCCACCGTTGCGCACGAAGCCGTATTGGGTCCCCCTGGCCCCCGTCGCGGTGGCGGCACGCGCCGCTACGTCAAGTACCGCGTGCTCACCGATCCAGATCGACTTGAAGTTATCGCTCGGCGGAATGACCGCCGCTTGCGGCCCAGGCGCGGAACCGACCGTGATCGAGCCGCCCCAGGCATTCAAGGTGCCGTCCACGGTGATCTGGCCGATACCTCTCAGGCGGATCGCTTGTCCGGGGTCGACATTCAATACCGCCGACTTGCCCACCAGCAGGTCAGCCTTGGCGACATTCGCCGCGCCGGTTTGCTGGCTGCCGGCTTGCAAGGACAGGCTGGCACCCTGGCGTTGGGTCAGCACGCCCTTGCTGGCGTCTTCGAGGTACAGCGGCGGCGTCCAGGTTTCCAGCGCGCTGCCCGGGGCACCACCGGTGGCGACCCCAGGCGCGCCAGCGCCTTGGCGATAAACCGGCAGGGTGACATCGACCCGAGTGCCCTCGGCGACCACCAGGCCGTCGTTGCCGATGATGTCGTAGGCGGAAAAGCCTTTCTTGAAGAAGCCGCCATCGAGCAGCAAGGTACCCGCTGCCGCGGAGGTCGCGGTGTCGCTGATCAGGACTTTACCGGCCTGCAATTGCAAGGTGCCGCCGCCCTTCACACCCTGGCCGCGCAATTCGCCGCCCAGGCTCAATTCGCCCGTGAGAGTGCTCAAGGTGACATCGCCGCCCTTGCCGCCCTGGAACTTGCCTGAGTTGAGCAGTGCCGCTCCGGAAGAAACGTCCAGCACGCTGCCGGCGCCCAGCACAATTGCGCCGCCGGTTTTCAGGGCGATGCTCCCGCCGTTCTGGTAAGGCAAGGCGCTGATATCGCCAGGGTCCAGTTGCAGGTTACTCCAGAGTCCGCTGGCATCCAGGCGTACCCCGTCAGCCACCGTGACCGAGGACGCGCCGGCCACCGGCATTGAGCCGTCGACCTGGACGAAATCCCGGCCTACCTGAATGGCGCCACCGTGGGCGGTGAGGTTCGCATTCACGGCCACTTTCGGCCCAAACAGGCTGATGGAACCGGCCGGGGCGACCTGCAACGCACCGTTGACAGTGATGCCTTCGCCGGCAGCGACTTTGACGGCACCCAGCTTGAAGCCGCTGAGTTGATGACTGTCCAAGTACAAGGTGCCCTGGCGATCGGCCGGCAAATCGCCGTCCAGACCGATGCCATTGGCGACGCCCGCGGCACCTTCGCCAATCGTCACGTTTTTCAGGGTATTGGCCGTGGCGCCAAGGGCATATTCGAGGGTGCCGCTTTCCTTCACGTAGAACGGCACGTACGAGCCGACCACCAACTGCCCGCCACGGGCCACGGCTTTCTGCGACTGTTGGTAGCCATCCAGGCCGGCCTGGGCGGCGCGGGTCTGGCGGTCACCCTGGAAGGTATCGCTGGCGAGCGTGCCTTCGAGCACCGCGTTTTTAGTCCCGATCACCAGGGTGCCGGCATCGCGGCCGACCGTGTAGCCGGCCTCCTGGCGCGAACGTGGTGCAATCAAGGGATTGTAGTAATACTTCGTTTGCCCCCAGCGCTGGGTGTGATCTTCGTATCCCTTGTAGATCCCGGTGTAGAGCATGTCCCCGGGCGCGCTGTTGAGTTCATACAAGCGGCCATCGGCGCCCTTGAGCCAGGTCTGCTTGACGGTGCCGCTCTGCACATCCAGCGTGCCGCCGGACAGATTGATCTGCGAGCCGGCCTGGGTCACCACGTCGTTACCGGTAAAACTCACGGTACCGCCCTGGGCCATCCATTCGCCAGCGCTGTGGCCCTGGGTACCGAGATAGCCGCTGACCTCCAGCAGGCCACCGGCGGTGTACCAGCGATCAGTGGCGTAGCCGTTGGTGCCGGCGGGTACGAATACCAGCTCACGCGCATCCACCCACACATCGTTGTTGTTCAACGCACCTTCATCCCGGTTGCCGGCGGCGTCGCGCTGCTCGTTGCCCTGGATGTTGACCTTGATGCTGTTGGCTTCCATCGCCACCTTGACGCCGGTGGCGCCGGAGACGTCGATCACCGCACCGTCGCGCACCAGGCTGCGGGTGCCGGCGTTCACCGCCACCTGACCGCCCGTGGCGAGGGTGATCGATCCCTTCTGGAAATCGACGCTGCCAGCGCTGTCGATCTGCACCAGGGACAGGTCACGGCGATAGGTGTCCGCTGGAATGACTTTGCCGTCCTGGCTGACGATCGGCTTCAAGGCACTGTCCCGTTGGCTGTCCAGGGCCGTCGCGCTGGCATCCACCAGAATCGCCGTGGTACTGCCCTCGCCCAGGGTCACGTTGGCATCGCTGCCTCGCGCCGTGAGGTGCAGCGTGCCACGGGTGTCCGCCGAAGTGCTGGCCACGGCCACACCGTCCTGCCGCACCTGGTTGCCGGTCAGCGTCACGTCACCGCTGGTCGCCATCAACAGCCCGGTGTTGCTGACGGTCCCGGCGCCGCTGGTGCCATCCTGATGAGCGATGACTTCATTGCCACGCGTGGTCGACGTCGAGTTGCCGTCGCTGGCGAAGCCCTTCTTGATGGTGAAGCTGTCACCGGCCGCCAGCACGGTTTGTCCACGCGGGGTACTGAGGGTGCCGGCGTTGTCGACGTTTTTGCCCAGCAACAAGACATAGCCACCGCCGGCGGTCGATTTGCTCGGGGCGGTCGTGGAAATCTGCGCGCCCTTCTCCACCCGGATCGCGCCCTGTGCATTGGTAAAGCTCGCCGCGTTGGCGTTGTAGAGGCCACCGGTCTTGAACTGTTCGTCGCTGAAATCCGTAGCGGCCGCCACCAGGTTACGCACGTTGACCTGGCTGCTGCCGCTGAACACCACGCCGTTGCTGTTGAGGATCATCACCGTGCCGTCGGCCTTGATCTGGCCCTGGATCTGGCTCGGCGCGGTGCTGTTGTTGACCTTGTTCAGCGCGGCCCAACTGGCGTCCTGTTGAAACGACAGGGTGGTGTCACGACCGATGTTGAACGTGTCCCAGTTGAGAATGGCCTTGTCGGCGGTCTGCTTGATCGTCACCACGACCTTGCCGTTGGCATCTGTCTGCACCGGACCGTTGGCGTTGAGAAACAACGGCTTGCCATCCGGCCCGATGACCGCGTTCAAGCCATTGCCGCCCAAACCGTTATGAATGGTTTGCGGCACGCCAAAACTGGCCGCTCGCCCCGCCGCCTGCGCAGCCTGGCTGGCGGCGATCGCGGCCACCGTGCTGTTCATGTTCGCCAGCGAGCGGCCCAACTGCTTCTGTACCCGCTGTTGCTGCGCCAGCGGCGGAGGCGTTCCAGGGCGCGGCGCGCTGGGGCTGGCCGGGCCTGCGGCAGGTGCCGCGCCCTTGGCCGCGAACCAGGCCGAACTGAAACTGGTCGCTGCGTAGGCGGGGTTGGCCAGCAGCAGCAAGGCGATGGCCTGGGCCAAAGGCTTGAGGCATGGCACAGCGGTGGAATCAGCATTACGGCGAGTGGCTTTCTGGGGGCGGCAACGCATCACTACGGATCCTTTTTACGCAGGGCGAATTCGATAGCGCCCTCTGGACGAGGCGCGCAAATGACTAATCCCAAGGCAGGTTGAAGCCGTCGCGACCGAACTTTTGTCACGCAATGTTCATCTGCCGGGCGGTTGCCTGAAATGAAAAACCGGCAACAGCGCGAAGCTGGTGCCGGTTCATGGAACGGACCCTTGGTCAGGGCTTAGAGCGGACGACCAATACCGTTGCAAGCGGTGGTGTTACCCACTGACAGCGAGCTGGTGGCGGTGTAGAAGGTGTCGCGGATAGCGGTTTTCCAGGTGTCGGTGATCGGGATCAACTTGGCGGCGATGATTTCGTCGTCGTTGTTGGCCAGGTCGGTCAGGGTGTAGTGACGGTTGATGAAGCTGCGAACAGCCGAGGTATCGGTGCTGTCCTTGTAGCACTGGTTGAAGACCAGGAAGGTGTAGCCCACGATGCTATAGCCAGTCGTCGGAGCAGGCAGGACCTTGGCCCAGTTTTCCGGCAGGCCACGATCAGCGGCGGCTGGCGGAGCGATGGTGCTCAGCGCGGTCGTCACGTTGCCGATGGTCGGCAGGTTGCCGTTGACGCGGGCGACCACGGCGTTGCTGCTGGCATTGACGTCTTCCGGCCCGACGTAGCCGATGGCGCCTTCGGTGGACAACACGGTGCTGGCCATCGCGGCACTGCCAGTCACGGCAGTGGCGTTCGCCGGAACGGTGCCGACGGCCGTGGTGAAGGTGCTGTTGGTGGTGAACTTGGTCGGGCACTGGCTGTTCAAGTGGCGGGTGAAGATTTCGCTGGTGCCACTGCTGCCGGCGCGGTAGTAGACCTTGATCGGGGTGGTCGGGTAGGTGCTGTTGACCTGGTTCCAGGTGGTGACGGTGCCCGAGAAGATGTTGCACAGCTGGGCGCTGGTCAGGTTCAGGTTGTTGACCGCGGTACCGTTGGCCAATGTCAGCTTGTACGGAACGGTGACCGAAGTGGCTTCAGCGGGAATCTGGACGATAGGGCCCCAGTTGGCAGCGTTGCCAGTCGGCACGGCTGGCGACTGGTGAGCGGCGCGATAGGTGCTCAGTTCAGTGGCGGACAGAATCGAATCACTGCCAGCGTAGTCAACGGTCACGGCCGGAACGTAGACCTTTTCCAGGGCGGTGGCCGAGTTGCCGTCGAGGTTCCAGACCAGCACGTCCGAGTTGTTGGTCAAGAAAGCAGTCTTGCCGCCGCCGCTGCCCACGCCCACGTAGTTGGCGAAGGCGGGTTGTGGCGCTGGGCCGTTGAGGATGCCGACGGGCGCTGCGACGCCACCCGTCGGTGGCACGCCGTACAGGTTTTGCGGCAGGGTGGCACCGCCACCGACGACAGCAGCCATGGCCTGGGCGGAGCAAAGGCCGGCGACGGCCATGGAAACGGCGAGAACGTTGCGCTTGAACATGAAGAATCTCCTTTCATCGTGTCTGGACGTTGGTAGTTCGCTTGTGCATCTCATCGCGACCGCTGCCCCGAGCGGACTTCCGGCGCTCGTTTGAAGGGGTGGCCACGGCGTAGAAACTCTCAATTTCCAGTGACAGAGAAAGGAAAAAATCTCGGGTGTTCGACCTTGTTTTTCCTAAATATTCTCGGGAGTTACCGACACCTTCCTGACATTTTGCTCAGTTTTCCCAGCGTGAGCGTAAGTCCGTGGCATGCCCTCCCCCGTGCGCCGTAGCCTGGCGCAGCGTAGATGTCGAACGGATGAACCCGAGTGGCGCTCAGGAGTGGGATCGCGCAGGTGTCATTGCACCAGCTGATTGATCTCGATGATCGGTAGCAACACGGCCATGACAATGGTCAGCACCACCCCGCCCATGATCACGATCATCAGCGGCTCCAGGAGTGCCGTCATGCCCATGGCCCGGCGCTCGATGTCGCGCGACAAGGTTTGCGCGGCGCGCTCGAGCATGGGCGGCAAGGCCCCGGTTTTTTCACCACTGGCGATCAGGTGAATCAGGATCGGCGGGAACACCTTGCCGACCCGCAGCGCGCTGGCAAGGCCCACGCCTTCGCGCACCCGCAAGGTGGCGTCGGCCACGCAATGGGCCAGGCGATCATTGGCCAGGGTCTGCCCGGCGGCATCCAGGGCGCGCAACAGCGGCACGCCAGCGCTGCCAAGAATCGCCAGGGTCGAGGCGAAACGCGCGGTATTGACCCCCAGCACGAAGCGGCCGATCAGCGGCAGCCGCAGCACCCGGCTATGCCAGGCCAGGCGTGCATCGGCGTTACGCAAATAGCGCCGCCATCCCCACCAGCATCCGGCAAGCCCGGCAAAGCAGGCCCAACCCCAGGCGCGCAGGAAGTCGCTGGCCTGCAACATCACCCGGGTCAGGGTGGGCAGATCCTGGCGCGCCTGGGAAAAAGCGCTGACCACCTGTGGCACCACGAAACCCAGCAGGAAGATGACGATGACAATCGACACCACGCCCACCACCGCTGGGTAGATGAAGGCCGTGAGGATCTTGCCCCGCAGGTTGTTGCGCTCTTCGATGTAGTCGGCCAGGCGCTCCATCACCTGGGCGAGATCGCCAGACTCCTCGCCAGCGGCAATCATCGCCCGGTAGATCTCGGGAAAATCCCGTGGTCGCGCGGCCAACGCATCGGCCAGGCGCATGCCATTGCGCACATCGCCGCGCACCGCACCAAGGGTTTCGGCGATGTGGCGTTTCTCGGCTTGGTCAACGGTGGCCGACAGGGCCGCTTCCAACGGCAGACTGGCGCCCAACAGGCTCGCCAATTGGCGGGTAGCCCAGGCCAGGTCGCTGTCCGACAATTTTGCGCTGAACAGGCCCGAGGCACCGGCGCTGCTGACGTGCAACTGCTCGTCGATGCGCAACGGCGTCAGCCCACGGCCGCGCAGTTCACTCATTGCACTGCGCTGGTTGTCGGCCTCCAGCACGCCTTGCTCGATGTTCCCCGAGGCATCGGCGGCCTCGAAACGGTAGCGGTTCATCAGGCGTCCCGGGTCACGCGCAGGATTTCTTCGCGGGCAGTGGAACCACTGCTCACCCAGCGCTCGCCGTCCTCGCGCATGCTCAACATGCCGGCCTGTCGCGCACAGGTGCGCAAGGCCTGCTCGCCTTCACCCTGATGGATCAACCGCCGCACCTCATCGTCCACCACGAAGAGTTCGTGGATACCGGTACGACCGCTGTAACCGGTGTGGTTGCAGTGGGGGCAGCCATGGGGACGCCATTGGCCCGGCGCGGCTTCGTCAGGCTGTTTGCACGCCGGACACAGTCGACGCACCAGGCGTTGCGCCAGGACGCCGAGCAATGACGACGCCAACAGGAACGGCTCGACGCCGATGTCGGTCAGCCGCGTCACCGCCGACACCGCATCGTTGGTATGCAAGGTCGCCAGCACCAGGTGTCCGGTCAGCGAGGCCTGGACCGCGATCTGTGCGGTCTCCTGGTCGCGGATTTCACCGATCATGATCACGTCCGGGTCCTGGCGCAGGATCGCCCGCAGCGCCAGGCCGAAGCTCATGTCGATCCGCGTGTTGACCTGGATCTGGCTGATGCCCGGCAGGTCATATTCCACCGGGTCTTCCACCGTCAGGATATTGCTGGTACTGGCATCCAGGCGGGCCAGGGCGGCATACAGCGTGGTGGTCTTGCCGCTGCCGGTGGGGCCGGTGACCAGCACGATGCCGTGGGGTTGGCGGATCAGTTGATCCAGTTGGGTGAGCACGGCGGGCGCCATGCCCAGGGTTTCCAATTGCAGGCGCCCGGCCTGTTTGTCCAGCAGGCGCATCACCACCCGTTCGCCGTGGCCGGTGGGCACGGTGGACACCCGCACATCAATGGGCCGTCCGGCAACACGCAGGGCGATGCGGCCGTCCTGGGGCAAGCGTTTTTCGGCGATGTCCAATTGCGCCATGATCTTGATCCGCGACACCAGCGCCGCGTGCAGGGCCTTGCGCGGCGCGACCACATCGCGCAGGGCTCCATCGACGCGATAACGCACCACGGAATGGCTCTCGAACGGTTCGATATGAATATCACTGGCCTCATCCCGCGCGGCCTGGGTCAGCAATGCGTTGATCATGCGGATGACCGGCGCGCCACCCTCACTGTCCAGCAAGTCGGTGACTTCCGGGATGTCCTGCATCAGGCGATCAAGGTCGACTTCATTTTCCGCCGCGCCAACGATCGCCGCGGCGCTGCCGGTGTCGGCATAAGCGCTGGTCAACAGCGCTTCGAGCTCTTCGTCGCGTATCCGTTGCAACGCAGTGGGACCATAACGCCGGCGTACCTCGTTGATGGCCCAGCCCGGCGTCGCGGCACTGACCAGCAACACGTTGCCCTCCTCACCTGCCTTGAGGAGTAGCCGCTGGGCCTTGGCCCACGCATAGGGCAACGCGCCCGCACCGGTTTGCAGGGAGGGGCTCATGGCTGCCCACCTGGTTCCAGCGGCACGGCGCGCATCGCTCGGGGTGGCCGATTGAGCGGTATCGGCTGGCGTGGGGACGGATTGAGCGGCATCGCCTGGGCGGCCGGCGGCAACTGCGGTGCTTGCATATCAGTGAGCGGCCATTTGTGCGCTGGCTGCAGATTGCCTTGGGCACGGCGGATAAAATCGTAGCGATTGAGCGTAATGCTGCGGCCGACGTTGCTGTCGCGAATGATGTAGGGGCGCAGGAAGACCATCAGGTTGGTCTTGGTCCGCGAGCGGCTGTCGCTGCGAAAGAGCGCGCCAATACCCGGGATGCTGCCCAGCCCCGGAATCGAGTCGGTACTTTCGGTAAAGCCATCTTGCAGCAGGCCGCCCAACACCATGATTTGTCCGTCGTCGAGCAGGATGCTGGTGTCGATGGCGCGCTTGTTGGTCACGGTGCCGGCGTCGCTGGAGGCGCGCGGGTCCACGCTGCTGACTTCCTGATAGATGTCCAGCTTGACCGTGCCACCCTCGGAAATCTGCGGGCGCACGTTCAGGCGCAGCCCCACTTCCTCGCGCTCGATGGTCTGGAACGGGTTGTTGCTGTTGCCGCCACCGTTGGTCACGTAGTTGCCAGTGACGAAGGGGATGGTCTGCCCTACGAAAATGCTCGCCGCTTCGTTGTCCAGCGTCAGCAGATTAGGCGTGGACAACACGTTGGTTCCGCCCTTGCTTTTCAGGGCGCGGGCCAGCACCTTCAAATCGAGCACCTGGCCGATGCCGGGAATATTCACCGTGCCCGAAACCTTGCCGATGCTCAGGCCGCCGGGCAGTGCATCAATGCTGTTCTTGGCCGAGGTATTGATGCCGGCGCCGCCCAGGTTGGCGCCGCCGATCCAGCCGTTACCCGCCAGATCGCCAGCTTGCCACTGAATGCCGAACGCACTCGCATCGTCTTCGCTGACCTCGACGATCAGGCTTTCGATCACCACTTGCGCGCGGCGCTGGTCGAGCAGATCGATGACTTCGCGCAGGTTGCGATACAGCGGGTCGGGCGCAGAGATCAGCAAGGTGTTGGTGGTGGTATCGGCCTGCACGGTGACGCCGTTGGCGGAAAACGCCACGGCGCCTTCGCCTGCCTGATGGCTGCCCTGGCCGCTCGACATCTGCAGCCCTGCACTCTGCCCATTGTTGGTTTGCGAACTGCTGCCGGTAGTACTCGACGAATTATTGCCGTTGCCACTCGTACTGCTGCCCGCTGGGCCACCCAGGCCACCGCCGTTCAACAGGTTCCGTGCGCTGTCGGTGGACGCGCCGGCCATTTCCCCTTCACCGGTGAGCAAGCCGCGCAAGGCTTGCGCCAGCTTGTTGGCCTGGGCGTTGCGCAGGTACACCACGTGGAGATTGCTCGGGTTGTTCTGGGCATTGTCGAGCTTGTAGATCAGTTGCCGGGCCAGCTCGGTGCGTTCGGGGCTGCCGGTGCGCAGGATGATGCTGTTGGATCGAGGGTCGCCGATCACCGACACCTTTTGCGTCGCATCGGCGCCCTGCACGTCGAGCAACTCGGACACCATCGTCGCAATGTCGACGGCAATGCCGTTCTGCACGGGGACTACATCGGTGTCGATGGCGCCGGGTATATCGATGTTGGCGATGATCTGCGCGACCCGGTTGAGGTTTTCCGCATAGTCGGTGACCACCACCGTGTTATTGCCGGGGTAGGCATTGATGGGGTTGTTGGCCGATACGATGGGCCGCAGTGCCGGAATCAGGTTGACGGCGTTTTCGTATTGCAAGCGAAAGGTCCGGGTGATCATGCCGTTGCCCGCCGCGCGATCGGCGTCCCCTACTGGCCCGCCCAACAACTTGGCGTCGGCTTCCGGGACCACCTGGCTGACGCCTTCCACTTCGACCACGGCAAAACCCTGCATGCGCAGGGCCGCGAGCAACATGTCATAGGCCGTGCGGGCCGGCACCTCGCCTTCGGACACCAGGGTCAATTGGCCTTTGACACGTGGGTCCACCAGGAACTGGCGACCGGTGGCGCGGGACAGCGCACGCACCACGGCGGGAATATCGGCCTCGACGAAATTCAACTGCACCGGTTGATTGCCCAGTCCGTTGCCAGTCGGGCCGGCATCGAGCGGACGGAGGGTTGAGCGCGGCGATGCCTTGCGCGTGACCTGGCGTCGTTGCTCTGCCTGTGCCTGCACGCGCTGGCGCTCGACCAGCGCGTCACCGCTGCCGGTCTGTGCCAGCGGCTGGCCCAGCTCACTTTGAGCGGGAATGGGCTGCGCCTGCTCGCTGCCCAATTGGCTACAGGCGCTGAGCAACAGCGCCAAGGGAATTGTTGACGCATACGTACCAAACCGCTTCATGAGGATTCCTTAGCGCCGGGCGCCTGTTCCATGCCAACGACCCCGGAAATCCGCGCGGCCGTCTCAGTGCTTTGCGAGGTTGCCCGTTGCAAATGAGCGTCGCGCACTTGCAGGCCGAGCCTGGGTGCGTCGTCCAATAACCAGTTCAACAAGGCATCGGCGGGCGCGTTGTCGAGGGTCAGCCGCCAGGTTATGGCGTCGGCCTCGACCCGGTGCTCCAGGTCGTAGGCGCCGGCCAGGCCGATGCCATCCAAACGCTCTTTCACAAGCTGTGGCGTGATCGCGCCGGGCACCACGCCGGCGCCCTGCACCTCGGCCAGCACCCCATCCAGCGCTGCCGCCTGGGAACGCAGGCGCGGCAGTTCGGCTTGCCAATGGTCGATGCGTTGCAGTGGCGGCTGGATCAGGCCGTACCACAGCACCACCACGGGGAACACCAGCGCGGCAATCCGCAGGATGCGTTTATCTCGGGCGCTGCTGCGTTGCCAGAACTGCTGTGCACTGGCTCGCTGCGCCTGCCAGCGGGCGCGGTAACGTGCCAGGCTATTCATCCGTGCCTCCGGCAACGGGCGCTGCCGCGGCGTGCGCTGGCAAACGCTTCAGCGTCCATTGCCCATTGGCGAGATCGGCCACGATGCCCGCTTGCGCCAGGCTGGTTTGCCAGTTGCTATCGGCCGGTGGCTTGCGGGCAGGCGTGCGCGGGGTCAGGTGCAATTCGCTGCCATCGAAGTCGAGTTTGTCGACCGCGCCCGCCATGAACGGCAACTGCCCAGCCGCCTGCTGCACCAGGGCAGCGAAGCTGACCGGACCCTCGGCCAGCGCGCCATTGCGCCGGGCATCGCGTTGCTGGCGAGCCTGCTGCAAGGGATTGAGAATCACCGGCAGTTCAGGAAAAGCCTGCTGGACCCGGCTGGTCATCTGCCCCTTGATTGCCTGGCCCTCGCCGGCCAACCGCATCGCGTACAGGTTGAGGCCCAGGGTCCAGATCAACGCCGCCACCGCGCAACAGCCGACCGCGCGGCCCCAGCGCTGATTGCCCCGGACGCTTTGTTCGATCCCGCTCAGTAAGTTCCACGCCGGGGCCGGACCGATCCAGCGTTGGTTTTCCGGCCATGGATCGACGGATTCCGCTCCCGCGCCGACCCAACGCACCGTCCGTTCGCGCAACTGTTCGGCGCCTTCTTGCATCATGGGATGCACCCAGGCGCGCTGGAGATCCTCACGGACCAGCAAATGACCTTCCACGCTTGCCGCCGTGCACGTGCCCGGCTCAGCCAGCGGCAGAAAACAAGGCGCCGCATACACACCACGCGGCTGCAGCTTGAGCCCCTGCAACAGTTGCGAAAGACGCAACAGGGCCGCACGCTCGAACCAGGCCAGTTGAACCTGGCCGCCCGTATCGCGAGGCCCGTGCACCAGGTGCACGGAATCGTCGCAGCCCAGCAGAAGATTGTCTGCCGCACAGCGCACGGCATCGCCTAGGCGCGCCGGTGGCAGTGGCGGCAATTCGATGCAGGCGAGCAACGAGTCTTGAGGATGCAAGCAGAGCTCCAGGGCTTTGCCTTGGGCCGCGCCGCCCAGTTCGCGCAGGGGTTGCCGCCCCTGTTCGACCAGCGTGCCCTTGCGATCGAGCCAGGCGAAGTCCAACGGGCTGTCGGCCGTCAACTGGGCCAACGGCGCCAGCGCTATCCGCAGCAAGGTGCTCATGCGCCCACCCGCGACCAGACCACTTGCGGCCTGCGCTGCTCGCTGCGATAAAACAACGCTTCGACACCGAAGCGGCGTTGTTCGACCGTGGCCTCTCCCCGCAATAGAAACCACTCGCTGGTAATGCCCAGGCGCAGCTGCTCGGTGTTCATCTGCGGCACGCGCAAGCGGTTGAGAAAATCCCCGCTGTTGACAAACCACTGGCCGCGGTCGCGCTCGGCAATCAGCGCCTGCGCCTGCGCCACGCTCATGCCGGGCACTCGTGCGGCCAAGACCTGGGCCGTGGTGGTATTGCCGTTCACCCAAGTGAGCGCCGGCAGCACCGTGACATAGGGGCGCAGGCGCTCAAGGGCAGCGAGGTCGATCCCGGGCAGGCCGGCCAGGTCATCGAGACCGCGCAACATCGGCCGGGTGGCGGGCAGCGGCTGGTTTTCGGCGTCCGGCGATGTCAGGCGGCCGCTATCGAACCCGGGAGCCGCGCTGGAGACTGACGGCGGTGGACGCAAGCGCTTGGGGTAGGCCTCCACCACGCGTTGGACGATACGGTTGCCCTGGGCCATGGGCACGCCCAGCTCAGCGCACAGGCGTTCGAATACGGCAACTTCTATTGTGTCGAGCTGGCCGTCGAGGATCAGGTTGCGCAGATTGAACTTGCTTTGTTCATCGCTGATATGGCCGTCGAACACCCCGTTTTCGGCGCCCAGGCGCACCCCACGCAAGGGCTGCGCCCACGCCTGGTCCAAACGCGTCATGGGCTCGCGCAGGCGTTGCTGCCAGAGCGCCTGGCGGGTCCATTCCAATACGCCATTGGACAACCAGGCGCCCCGCACCCGCTGGCTTTCGCTTTCCACGCCACGAGTCACCTGGACCTGTCGGGCGATCATGCCAGCGGCGATCACCGCGACCACGGTCGCCACCAGCAAGGCGCTGATCACCGCCATGCCGCGCTGTGCTGAGCGATTCACGACTAGAGCTGCCAGGAGCCGATATCAGCGTTGACACCTTCGCCGTCGGGCTGCCCATCGGCGCCGAGGGAAAACACATCGACCTCACCGTTGGTGCCCGGGTTGAGGTAGTTGTAGGCGCGGCCCCAAGGGTCCTTGGGCAGCCGTTCCAGATACGCGCGCCAATTGCCGCTGGTGGCGTTGGCGGGTTTTTCCGCCAGGGCCTTGAGCCCTTCATTCATGGTCGGGTAGCGACCCTGGTCGAGACGGAACAGCTTGAGCGCCTGCATCAGCCCCGCAACATCCTGGCGGGCCGCCGTGGCCCTGGCCTGGTCCGGGCGGTCAAGCACCTTCGGCACGACCATCGCGGCAAGAATGCCGAGGATGACCACCACGACCATGATCTCGATCAGGGTAAAACCTCGCTGCCGGCGAGGGCCACGTGTGGGACGGCCAGACGATGCGACACCCATCTCGACACTCCTTGGCTGGCGCCGCGTTCTGGCGCTGGTTGAGGTTTCCATTCGCTGCGGATTGTTCCAGCGGCATATGTCACTGGTATAAAAAATCCTCAGGAGCTTTGGTCAGCAATCCGTCAAACGCGGGCATTAGGCTGAAGCACATTTCCCCGACGATGCTCATTGCCATGACCCCACAGGTACTCCGGCAACGCGGCTTTACCCTGATCGAAGTATTGGTGGCGCTGCTGATCGTAGCGGTGGCGATGTCAGCGGCTGTCCGCGCCAGTGCACAAATGAGCCAGAGCAACGCGCTGTTGCGTGATCGCTCGATGGCGCTGTTGGCGGCCCAGAACAGCCTGGCCGAACTGCGTCTGCGCGGGACCGCGGATAAAGGCAACGCCATGCAACGCTGTGATCAAGGGCGTCTGAAACTCAGTTGCGAGCAGCAGGTAACCCGCAATGGCGACCTGCTGAGCGTGAAAGTGCTGGTCCATGAACGCGAACATGACGGACCGCCGCTGGCGCGCCTGGAAACGCTGTTCAGCCGCCCTGTCACCCAGCCATGAATCAGCGCAACGACGGCAGCGCCACCGGCACCGGCAGACGGGCCATCGACAGGCGAGACTCAACGCCGGCCCGCTCGATGACCACGGCATCAGCCTCGACTCCGCGCAGTCGCACACCTTCGCCCAATGGCTCACCCGCACGAAAAGCCCGCGGCGGCGAATCCTCGATGCTGAGAATCGCCACCGCGCCATGGGGTCCGGCCAGCAGGCCACTGAGCTTGATCTCCAGGTTCTGCGGGGAACTGGCGAACCATTGCGCCGCGGCTAGGCCAGTGGCTGCCAAGGGCGGCAAGGGTTCGCTATTGGCCTGGGCTTGCACGGGCGCCGAATCGTTGAGCAAGAAGCCCCAGGTGACAAGCCCCGCCACGCTGGCCAACACGGCGACAGCCTGGACCAGCGTGGCCGGAGCGAGGCGATGGAAATGGCGCATGAGCGGATCCTCCGTGACGTCCAGTGCTTCAGGCTACCAGCGCTTTCTCACGGTTTTATTGCAAATTCACCCCAGCGCAAGGCGTAGCGACCATGAATGAATGGCGACACCGACAACGCGGCTTCACGCTGATCGAATTGATGGTCGTGCTGGTGATCATCGGCATCGCCAGCGCCGCCATCAGCTTGAATATCCACACCGACGCGGCAAGCGGCCTGCGCGAAGATGCCAAGCGCCTGGCCTTGCTGCTGGAAACCGCCCAGGCCGAAGCGCGCAGCGATGGTCGTCGCATCGCCTGGGTCGCGGACAGCCAGGGTTACCGTTTCGTACGGCTGGACGCCGTCGGCGCACAGGATCGGGAGTTCATCAACGACCCGCAACTGCGCCCCAGGCACTGGAGCGCGGGACCGGTGCAGGTGCGCATCCACCCAGGAAAAACGCTGGTGCTCGATGCCGAATGGATTGCCGCGCCCCTGCAAGTCATTCTGTCCAGCAACCAGGCCAGCGTATCGGTGACGCGCACGGCGGCTGGCCGCATCGAGGTGCATTGATGGTCCGGCAGAACGGCTTCACGCTGATTGAAGTGATGGTCGCCATCCTGCTCATGACCATCGTCAGCCTGATCGCCTGGCGCGGGCTCGACGGTGTGACCCGCGCCGACGCCCACCTGCAGGACAGCGCCCAACAGCACGCGCAACTGATGCGCGCATTCAACCAGCTGCAGCGTGACTTCGCCCTGCGAGCCACCATTGAACTGGCCGAGCCGCCACCGCCCGATGAACCCGCCGCCACCCGCCCCCTGGCGCCTGCCGCGATCAGCATTCGCAGCAGCGACAGCGACCCTTTGCAGTTGGAATTGATACGCGCCGCGGCGGACCAGGACGGCAAGATGCAACGGGTGAGGTGGTGGATTGAAAACGGCACGCTTTTCCGGGCCTCGGGCGTCGCCCGGTCACGCTATCCCCTCCCCGCGCCCAAGGAGCGTGTCGCGGTGTTGAGTGAGCTTGAACGCGTTGATGTGCGGGTATGGCACACCGACCGGGGCTGGCGCCATCTGACGGGCAGCAAGGAGGAAAATCCCGCGGGTCTGGAAATCAGCTTCAGCCGTCGCACGGCACACGGCACCGAGCGCTACCGCCAGGTGTTGGCAGCGTTTCAATGACAGGCCGCTGGATGAAAACGCCTAGCTGACCAGCACCACGCCGCCCGGTAGCTCGGTGATGGTGGCGCCGTAGGCATCGCGAATCAGTACGGCGACATTCGCCAGTTGCGCCAGGCTGAAGCGCGCCTGCACCTTGCGTCGCCCGAGCTCGGCGTTCATCAGCACGATCATGCCGGGACGGTAGCGGTTGATCTCATCGATCACGCTCGCCAGGGGGGCATCGTTGAACACCAGCAACTGTTGACGCCAAGCCATGACTTGCTGGGTATCGAAGGGGGTGGGTTGGCCTTGTCGCTGCGCGGTATAGGTCAATTGTCGGCCCTGCTCCAGGCTCACGCGCCGCCCCTGATGCTTCAGTTGCAAGCGGCCCTCCAGGCACGTCACGCACACGCTACCCTCGGTGGCCCGCACATTGAACCGCGCGCCATCGGCGAACAATTCGCCATTGCCGGCGAGCACACGCAACGCCGTGCCGGCCTGGATTTCCACTTCACCGCTCAATATTTCGATGGCGGTGTCGCCAGGGGCGTCGCTGCGCTGGCTGATGCGCGTCTGGGTATTGAGTTCAAGCACCACGCCCTGCGTCAGGTCGACGTGGCGTTGCTCGCCGACACCGGTATGAAAATCCGCGCCCATGGGCCAGCCATCCAGCAGTGACGGACGCGCGACCAGCACCGCAACCGACGCGGCAATCGCGCCGCCGAGAAACGCTCGGCGCCCGAAACGCCGCGGGTGGTTGATGACCTTTGCCGCCTGCTCCTGCTGGAGCTTTTGCTCGGCGGGCGCCATGGCCTGCCACAACTGGCGGGCCAAGAAAAAGGCCCGGGCGTGCTCGGAACTTTGCGCACTCCAGCGCCGGAACGCCTCGGCGTCGGCGTGGGTGGCGTGACCTGAAGTCAAGCGCACCAGCCAATGGAACGCTTCTTCCCGGAGCTGGTTAGCCGTGGCAGTGGCCGATTTAGATGCGCTTATAGACATGTTTTTCAAACGTGAGATGACTCAAGAAGGTACGCGCGACAAGCGCCTCATCACCTAAGACTGTTTTCCCGCGCCGGGACCGAACCGCTGAATCACTTTTCTTTCCAGGCGATCGGCACAGTATTGCAGCGCAGCCTTGAGTTCCTTCTCGACCATCCGGGTGGAGATGCCGAATCGCTGGGCGATCTCCTGATGCGGTGTTTGCTCCATGCGTGATGCCATCAATATTTGCCGGCGCCGGGGTGCGAGCTCGGTCAGCGCCTGCATCAGCGCGCGAATTTCAATCTGGCCACCGACGATCACCGCCGGGTCCTGATGTTCGTCGGCGGTTTGCATCAGTTCTTCGATTTCCGTGCCGGTGAGCAAGCGCGCATCTTGCGCACGACGATCAGCAGCGATGTTCAGGGCCATGCGGAACAGGTAGGCGCCCGGCTTCTGCACATCCACCGGCTGTTCCATACGGTCTACCCGAAGATAGGTTTCGTGCAATACGTCGTTGGCCAGGTCATCGGAACCCAGACGCCGGCGCAAGCGTGCGCGAAACACATCATAGGAAGCCAGGAACACCTTGAGCAGGGTGCTCTGCTCCTTTTCCGTCATGGCTTTACCGCTCCTTCCCATGGGTTGCATTCCGTGCCTGCCGAAGCGGCGCCCGGCACCACCAGCACCGTCACCGGCTGCGGCAACGAAGACGGCGGGACACGGCCGATGTCCAATGTGCTCAGCCCCTCGATAATCGCCGCATCGCGCCGGGCGTCACCGGTGGACGCCAGCAAGCGACTGTGCCGCACCTCGCCCGATCCTCCGACCCACAGCTGTAGCGCCGCTCGATAATGGCCCGGGCGAGTCACCGTAGATCGACAAAGCGCCTGCTCCAACGCGGCCTGTAACGCACGGGCAAAATTGTCCTCGCGCACAGCAGGACCACCGTTGCGCGAAGACGCATCGGCGCGGCGGGTCAGCTTTGCCTCTTTCACGGTGAAAGCGTCTGCGCCGGTATAGAGCGCCGCCAAGCCGCTACCGGCCAGCAATTGCTCCAGCGCCTGGCGGGCATTCAGACGCCCGTGCACCGCAGTCGATCGGCGCCCATGCGCCAGTTGACGATCCACCAGGATCGCCATCCCGCTGGCCCTGCTGTACAGGTCCAGGGCGACGGTCATTTCCTGGGCGGGTATCGCAAACTCGACAGAACGCGCCAGCCTGTCGCCCGCCTCGTGGGGCGCAGGCGTGGCAGACCACGCGTCGCGTTGCGGCATCAATGCATGGAGCAACAAGAACAGTACCGTGGGCGCGAGGCAGCACCGGCTCAGCGCTTCTCTTGACATAGACATCTTCCGGCCCGAACGGCGTGTCGACGCCCTGCGTTGGCGCATCATGAGACGTGTACATGTCGTTTGTGTGACGGGCGTTGCAAAAAAAACATCGTCATACCTTGCCCCAATACGAGGTAGATTCAGGCTTCTACCGTTGGAAAAGGAGCTTCGCCATGGACTGTCGCGTATACGCACTGCTGCTTGTTGCCCTTCCCTTGTGGGCCCAAGCCGCCGAGCCGGCGAATGAGGGCTGCATCAATGTCGAGGTGAACGGATACAAGGCGCTGTCCTACGAATGCCTGAGCGAACAGATGGCCAACCCGAAGGGTACGGCCGCAGCGCGCAAGAACCAGGAGGCGTTGAACGTGCCGATAGACCAGCGAGCGCCGAACAAGCTGGGTCTGTACAACCAGTCGGCCACGCGGATTCGCATGGGCAATACGTTCGGCCACTCGGCGTTGCCGCAACGTCCGCCGCAGTAGGATGGACGTTTAATCCAGCGACAGAGTACCCGGTGTGTTTGCCCCCCTGATCGAATCGATCAACCAGGCCCTGAACGCCTCGACCTTTTTCGAGTGGGCTGCTTCGACGGGTGTCACCAGATAGAAACCGAGATCGGACTTCAGCTTCAGGTCAAACGGCGCGACCAGTCGACCCGCCTTCAGATCGTCGTCGACGTAGGTCGAGCGGCCGATGCAAACGCCCAAGCCGTCGATGGCCGCCTGCACGGCCATCATCGCCAGGTCGAAGGTCAACCGTGAGCCTTCGGCCAGGGCGCTCGGTTGGCCGGCGGCCCCCAGCCAGAGGCTCCAATCGTCCCGCGTCATGCCACTGACCTGCAACAGGGTGTGATGGGTCAGATCGCCGGGCGCCTTCAGGGCATTGGGCCCCACCAGCAGCTTCGGACTGCACACTGGAAAAACCTCATCGGCCATCAGCCAATCAGCGCGCAAGCCCTTCCAATGTCCGGTGCCGTAACGAATGGCCGCGTCGATGCCACCCTTGCGAAAATCCACCATGTCGGTGGAGGCCGAGACACGTACATCGATGTTGGGATAGGCCTCCTGGAACGAGGCCAAGCGAGGCAGCAGCCATTTGGACGCAAACGACACCAGGGTACTCACCGTCAGCGCACTGTTGTGGACCGAATCCAACAAGGTTTCCGTGCAATGACGCAACTCATGGAAAGCAGAACGAACGCCTGGGAAATAGGCGCGACCTTCATCGGTCAACGCCAGGCCGTCCTTGAGCCGCAAGAACAAGCGCACCCCCAGTTCCTCTTCCAGCCGCCGGATCTGATGACTGATCGCCGTTTGGGTGACATTCAATTCGAGGGCAGCCTGGGTGAAGCTCATGTGGCGGGCGGCTGATTCGAACGCCTTCAGGCCGTTGAGCGAGGGGATTTTGACGGCCATTGGAGGTCAACGCTGCTCATGAGATTTTGTCATACGCTAGCACTCGAAATGTCCTTTGAAAATCTTCCTGTTGGCGCCGATCCTCAGCGGCACTCAACGCCATCAGGAAAACCCCATGAAATTGTATTTCGCGCCCATGACCTGTTCATTGTCCCCACACATCGTGCTGCGAGAGCTGGACATTGCCTTCGAGCTGATCCGCGTCGACAACAAGACCAAGCGAACCGCCGACGGGTTGGATTTCCTCGCCATCAATCCCAAGGGCTACGTCGCGGCGCTGATGCTGGAAAATGGTGAAGTGCTCACCGAAGGTCCCGCCATCGTCCAGTACCTGGCCGATCAGGTTCCGGGCAATCACTTGGCACCGGCCAATGGCACCTGGGAGCGGGTTCGGTTGCAGGAATGGCTGAACTTCATCAGTTCTGAAATCCATGGCGGCTGTGCCCCGCTGTTCAACGCCGAGATTCCAGAAACGACCAAGGCCATCTTCAAGCAGAAGCTGTTCAAGCGTCTTGATTTCCTGGCCGGTGCTCTTGAACAACGCGGCTATTTGCAGGGGGATTTCGGCCTTGCCGACGCGTATTTGTTTACGGTGCTCAGATGGCTGCCGTTTTTCGCGATCGACATCCAGGACTGGCCGACGCTGGCGTCGTACATGGCTCGGATCGAGACGCGACCCAGCGTCATGGCCGCGATCGAAGCCGAGGCGAACGCCGGCCAAGGCTGATCATTGGGCCACGAATGGATAATGCTCGATACGACAAGGATGTTCGTTGCCGTCGCCTTTGCAGATGCCGTCCAGGTAGCGGTATTTGATCCGGATCGCCTGGCCTTTCGCAGGCCATTTGCGCCGGGCAAGCGTCGCCTGATAGTCAGCGGTTTCCGGGATGAAACTGATCACCGCACCCTCTTGCGGACATTCCACGCCGGGCGAGGCAGGGCTGGTTTTCAGAACCTGGGCGCGTAGACCAGGGAACGGCTGCTTCACCACCTCAATGACCCGCAACTGCATGTCGCAGATCTGCCACGTCGCGGCGTGAACCGGAGCGCATAGGGCAGCGAACGTCAGGAGGAATGGCACGGAGTGCGCGGGGAACAGGTTCATCTCAGTCCTTTTTGTCGAGGGTGGCTTCGCATGGGCCATCCTCTCACACCACGATACGCAAGGCGCGCCGGACAAAAAAAAGCCCCGCGACCGAATACGGTGCGGGGCAAGGGAATTGGTTGGTTGCGGCCAACCAAAGGAGCACGGAGAAAAGCGTTTACGGGCCGGTCAGATGCAATCCTGTGCGGCGCGCTCAAAATTCGAAGGCAGGAAGTTGGAAGCCAGCAAATGCCGCTCATAGACGAACACCTTGCCGCCGTTACCCGCCTTGTAGGCTTCCAGCACATTGTCCGCCGCCACTTTGCTCGGCACGACGATGCGGTAGCTGCGCTGGGTCTGTGAAACCATCGGATTCAGCGCGCTGCCCTGCAACTTCGGCACGACGCATTCGGCGTATTCGGCCGGCGTCTTGTTGGTCTGCAAGGTCAGGGTCGGATCGTTCGGAGCCGAGGCACATCCGGCCAGCAACAACGGTGACAAAGCCAGGGCAAGGAAAAATAAAGGGCGCATGATTCAGGTCCTGCAGTGTTGGGCTGCGTTTCGATGGGGCTGATTCTCCAATGATCGTGGGCAAAGCAGAACTTGCATTTCGTAATGGTCACTATTACTGATGGCAATAGTTGCAAGCCCTGAAAGACGGATGAGGCCTTTAATGAGAACGTTTGATCTGATTCGCGGTGCGGTGTTGCCCGACTTCCGGGAGCGGGTGGCGGAATATCTGATCCCGTACGAAACCGTACTATTGAGCACCACCGAAACCGACCCGCAACTCAAGCGGGACACGGCCAATCAACTGCGTGGTTATCTACGCGGCCTGAATACCACGCGGGTGTTGGGCATGGCGGATTGGGAGGAGCTGGATCGGCGGGTCGTGAATACGTGGTTATCAAGCTGAACGGCCTGGCCCTCGGCGGAGGGAATCCGTCACTGATTGGCAAAACCTCAAGCCAGGAAGCGGAGGATTGATGCCTCACAACCGCCTGTGACGAGCTAGCCTATCCCGCTCGGCCTGTGGCAGCTGTGTAGGAGCTGCCGAGCGAAGTGAGGCTGCGATCTTTGTAGGAGCTGCCGAGCGAAGTGAGGCTGCGATCTTTTCCCAGACACTTGAGTCCCAAAAGATCAAAAGATCAAAAGATCGCAGGCTTCGCCAGCTCCTACAGAGCCCAGCGGGAGCAAGCTCCCTCGCCGGTGCTGTTCGCTCGGCCATTTGTGCCCTGTTGGTACTCCCGAGGCGTACAACCGAACTCCCGACGAAACACCGTGAGCAGGTACCGCACCGACTCGGCCTATGGCAGCCGCGTAGGAGCTGTATACGAGCTGTGTAGGAGCTGCCGAGCGAAGCGAGGCTGCGATCTTTGTAGGAGCTGTCGAGCGAAGCGAGGCTGCGATCTTTTTCCAGACACTTGAGTCCCAAAAGATCAAAAGATCAAAAGATCAAAAGATCGCAGGCTTCGCCAGCTCCTACAGAGCCCAGCGGGAGCAAGCTCCCTCGCCGGTGCTGTTCGCTCATCCATTTGTGCCCTGTTGGTACTCCCGGGGCGTACAACCGAACTCCCGACGAAACACCGTATGCAGGTACTGCGCCGACTTGAAGCCACAATTACGGGCGATGTCGGCGATCGCCGAGTCAGTGTTTTCCAATCCATTGGCGGCCGCCGCCAGCTTGAAGCGCAGGATTTCGTCGTGAACGCTGCAGCCGCGTTCCTTGCGGAAATGCGCTTCCAGCGATGAACGCGACACACCGACATACGCCGCCACCTGGGCGGTCTTGATGCCCTGGCAGGCGTATTGGCGGATGAACAACAGGGCCTGCATGACATAAGGATTGCCCAGCGGCTGGTGCAAGCTCGACGCCTGGACGTTGATCGCCTCCGGCGGGATCAGCAGCTGCATGCCCGTGGACGGCATGCCATGCAGCATCTGGTGGAGCAGTCGCGCAGCGGTCCGGCCCATGGTTTCGGTGCCCTGCACCACCGAGCTCAGCGGCACCCGCGTCAGGCTGCGGGTCAGTGGATCGTTATCGATGCCGATCAGGGCCACCTGCTCCGGCACGGCAATGCCTGCGGTCAGGCAAGCTTGCAGCAGCTGCCGGGCCCGCGCGTCGCTGACGGCGATGATGCCGATGGGTTTAGGCAGGCTTTGCAGCCAGGCGATCTGCTGCTCGACGGCGCTGTCCCACAGCGGCGCACTGGTGCCCATGCCGCGATAGACCTCGGTTTGCAAGCCATCGCGCTGCATCAACCGGCGAAAGGCTTTCTCCCGTTCCTGGGCCCAGCGATTGGCTTGGGATTCCGGCAGGCTGAAGCAGGCGAAGCGCGTCAACCCGGCTTCGATCAGGTGCTCGTAAGCCAACTTGATCAGCGCATGGTTGTCCGTGGCGACATAGGGAATGCCCTTGGGATAGGCGCGCTCGTCCTGGTACGAGCCGCCCACCGCCACCACCGGCATCTTGATCCCGGCCAGCGCCTCGCCGATCAGCGGGTCGTCGAAATCGGCAATGATCCCGTCGCCCTGCCAACGCTCGATCCCCTTCAACCGACAGAGGAAATCTTCCTCGAGGAACAAGTCCCATGACGCGCGGGTGCTGCTCAGGTAGTTGCCGATGCCGCTGATGATGCCGCGGTCGTAGATCTTGCTGCCGTTGAACAACAGGGCGATGCGGTGGACGGGCGGGACGATTTTCATTATTTGAACCCTGGGCCGATGGACAGAGCCTAGGCGCGTCGGCGGCGAATCTCAATACTCAAAATCGAACTGTCCTTTGGTGATTTTCATAATCAGCAGGCCCAGGGCCGGCGTTAGTATCGGGACACCGCCAAGAATAAAAAGGAATCCGTCCATGCCGTACTTTCCCGATGTCCAGCCGATTCGCTTCGAGGGCCCAGGCAGCGACTCGCCGCTCGCCTTCCGCCATTACAATGCCGACAAGATCGTGCTCGGCAAACCCATGCGCGAACACCTGCGCATGGCTGTGTGCTACTGGCACACCTTCGTCTGGCCGGGGTCCGATGTGTTTGGCGCCGGGACCTTCAAGCGCCCGTGGCAGCATGCCGGCGATCCGCTGGTGTTGGCGATCGGCAAGGCCGAGGCGGCGTTCGAGTTTTTCTCCAAGCTGGGCATCGACTACTACTGCTTCCACGACACCGATGTCGCGCCGGAAGGCCAATCGCTCAAGGAGTACCGCAACCACTTCGCACAGATGGTCGATCACCTTGAGCGCCACCAGGAACAGACCGGGGTCAAGCTGCTCTGGGGCACCGCCAATTGCTTCAGCAACCCGCGTTTCGCCGCCGGCGCCGCCAGCAACCCGGACCCGCAGGTCTTCGCCTGTGCCGCCGCCCAGGTGTTCAGCGCCATGAACGCCACCCAGCGGCTCAAGGGCTCGAATTATGTGCTGTGGGGCGGTCGCGAAGGTTATGAAACCCTGCTCAATACCGACCTCAAGCGTGAGCGGGAACAGCTGGGCCGGTTCATGCGCATGGTGGTCGAGCACAAATACAAGATCGGCTTCAAGGGCGACCTGCTGATCGAGCCCAAGCCCCAGGAGCCGACCAAGCACCAATACGATTACGACACCGCCACGGTGTTCGGCTTCCTACAGCAGTTCGGCCTGGAGAAGGAGATCAAGGTCAACATCGAGGCCAACCACGCGACCCTCGCCGGGCACAGTTTCCACCATGAAATCGCCACCGCGGTCTCCCTGGGGATCTTCGGCAGCATCGACGCCAACCGGGGCGATCCGCAGAACGGCTGGGACACCGACCAGTTCCCCAACAGTGTTGAGGAAATGACCCTGGCCACCTACGAAATCCTCAAGGCCGGGGGCTTCGGCAACGGCGGTTTCAACTTCGATTCCAAGGTCCGTCGCCAGAGCGTGGACGGCGTCGATCTGTTCCACGGCCACGTTGCGGCCATGGACGTGCTCGCGCTCTCCCTGGAACGCGCGGCGGCCATGGTGCAGGACGACCAACTACAGAAATTCAAGGACCAGCGCTACGCCGGCTGGCAGCAACCGTTTGGCAAGGCGTTGCTCGCGGGTGACTACAGCCTCGAAACCCTGGCCGAGCACGCGTTCACCAACGACCTGAATCCGCAAGCCGTCAGCGGTCGCCAGGAGATGCTCGAAAACGTCGTCAACCGCTTCATTTACTCCTGACAGCGGACAACGTTGCGGGCGCGGCGAGGCTGTTACATTCGCGCGACAAATCTGTGCCCGCAACGCCAAGCAACGCTCTACAGTTCTACCGGCATCACGTTCATCGTCAGGCAGTGTCTTTCAAAAAACAATAAAAGGACGCACCACCATGAAAACATTCAAACGCACCCTGCTCGCCGGCGCCCTCGCCCTGCTATCGCTTCCCGTCATGGCCGACGCCGCCCACCCGAAAATCGGTTTCTCCATCGATGACCTGCGCCTGGAACGCTGGTCGCGGGACCGTGACTACTTCGTCGCGGCGGCGGAAAAACTCGACGCCAAGGTCTATGTCCAGTCCGCCGATGCCAACGAGCAGAAGCAGATTTCCCAGATCGAAAACCTGATTTCCCGTGGCGTCGACGTGATCGTCATCGTGCCGTTCAACGCCACCGTGCTGACCAACGCCGTCGCCGAAGCCAAGAAGGCCGGGATCAAGGTCGTGTCCTATGACCGGCTGATCCTCAACGCCGACATCGATGCCTACATTTCCTTCGATAACGAAAAAGTCGGCGAGATGCAGGCCGGCGGCGTATTGAAGGCAGCGCCCAAGGGCAACTATTTCCTGCTGGGCGGCGCACCGACCGACAACAACGCGAAGATCCTGCGCGAAGGCCAGATGAAGGTGCTGCAACCGGCCATCGACAAGGGCGACATCAAGATTGTCGGCCAGCAGTGGGTGAAGGAATGGAACCCCACCGAAGCCCTGAGCATCGTGGAGAACGCCCTGACCCGGAACAACAACAAGATCGACGGCATCGTCGCCTCCAACGACGCCACCGCCGGCGGCGCGATCCAGGCCCTGGCCGCGCAAAAAATGGCCGGCAAGGTGCCGATCTCCGGACAGGACGCCGACCTGGCGGCGGTCAAGCGGGTGATCGACGGCACCCAGACCATGACCGTCTACAAGCCGCTGAAACTGATCGCCTCCGAGGCCGCCAAACTCTCGGTGCAACTGGCGCGCAATGAGAAACCCACGTACAGCTCCCAATACAACAACGGCAACAAAAAGGTCGACACCATCCTGCTCACGCCTACCGCGCTGACCAAGGACAACATCGACCTGCTGGAAAAGGACGGGTTCTACACCAAGGCGCAGATCGCCGGGCAGTGACCTGACCAGGCAATCAAGGGAAAAACTGTGGGAGCGAGCTTGCTCGCGATGACGGTGGTTCAGTTTGCATCAATGCTGGATGTACTGCCGCTATCGCGAGCAAGCTCGCTCCCACAGGTTCAGTGATATCCGGAGCTTTTTTTACGAGCCCTCGCCATGTCCGAATACCTGCTGCAAATGAACGGCATCGTCAAGACCTTCGGCGGTGTCAAAGCCCTCAACGGCATCGACATCAAGGTCAGGCCGGGTGAATGCGTCGGCCTGTGCGGCGAGAACGGTGCCGGCAAATCCACCTTGATGAAAGTCCTCTCGGCGGTCTACCCCTTCGGCACCTGGGAAGGCGAGATCCTCTGGGAGGGCCAGCCGCTGAAGGCGCAATCGATCAGCGAAACCGAAGCCGCCGGCATCGTCATCATCCACCAGGAACTGACCCTGGTCCCCGACCTGTCCGTGGCCGAAAACATCTTCATGGGCCATGAGCTGACCCTGCCCGGCGGCCGCATGAATTACCCGGCGATGATCCACCGCGCCGAAGCCTTGATGCGCGAACTCAAGGTGCCGGACATGAACGTCTCGCTACCGGTCTCGCAGTACGGCGGCGGCTACCAGCAATTGGTGGAGATCGCCAAGGCCTTGAACAAACAGGCGCGCCTGCTGATCCTCGACGAGCCCTCCTCGGCCCTGACCCGCTCGGAAATCGAAGTGCTGCTGGACATCATCCGCGACCTCAAGGCCAAGGGCGTGGCGTGTGTCTACATCTCCCACAAGCTCGATGAAGTGGCCGCCGTGTGCGACACCATCTCCGTGATCCGAGACGGCAAACACATCGCGACCACGGCCATGGCCGACATGGACATTCCGAAGATCATCACGCAAATGGTCGGACGGGAAATGAGCAACCTCTACCCCACCGAACCCCATGAGATCGGCGAGGTGATTTTCGAGGCGCGCCACGTCACCTGCTACGACATCGATAACCCCAGGCGCAAACGGGTCGACGACATTTCGTTCGCGCTCAAGCGCGGTGAAATTCTGGGCATCGCCGGGCTGGTGGGCGCCGGCCGCACGGAGCTGGTGTCAGCGTTGTTCGGCGCCTACCCCGGTCGCTACGAAGGCGAAGTCTGGCTCAACGGCCAACAAATCGACACCCGCACGCCGCTCAAGTCGATCCGCGCCGGCTTGTGCATGGTTCCGGAAGACCGCAAGCGCCAAGGCATCATCCCGGACTTGGGCGTGGGCCAAAACATCACCCTGGCGGTGCTGGAAAATTTCTCGAAAATGACCCGCATCGACGCGGAGGCCGAGCTGGGCAGCATCGACCGGGAAATCTCGCGCATGCACCTCAAGACCGCGAGCCCGTTCCTGCCGATCACCAGCCTTTCCGGTGGCAACCAGCAGAAAGCCGTGTTGGCGAAGATGCTCCTGACCAAGCCCCGGGTATTGATTCTCGACGAGCCCACCCGAGGCGTGGACGTCGGCGCCAAGTATGAGATCTACAAGCTGATGGGCGCGCTCGCGGCCGAAGGCGTGTCGATCATCATGGTCTCCTCGGAATTGGCCGAAGTGCTGGGGGTGTCCGACCGCGTGCTGGTGATCGGCGAGGGGCAACTGCGCGGCGATTTCGTCAATCAGGAACTGACCCAGGAACAGGTGCTTGCCGCCGCGCTCAGCCATCCCGAAAGCAATAACAACAATGATCGGAAGTCCGCGTAGATGAATCAGGTCAAACAAGTCTTCACCCGCTACAAAATGCTCGCCCTGGTGATCGCCGTGGCGGTTATCTGGCTGTTCTTCAGTTGGCAGACCGAGGGCGGATTCCTGACCCCGCGCAACCTTTCCAACCTGCTGCGGCAGATGTCCATTACCGGCATTCTTGCCTGCGGCATGGTGCTGGTGATCATCAGCGGCGAGATCGATTTGTCGGTGGGCTCGTTGCTCGGTCTGCTGGGGGGACTGGCGGCGATACTGGATGTGGTCTATCACATTCCGCTGCTGGCAAACCTGAGCCTGGTCGTCCTGTGTGGACTGATGATCGGCCTGGCCAACGGCTATATGACCGCCTACCTGCGCATCCCCTCTTTCATCGTCGGCCTGGGCGGCATGCTGGCGTTTCGCGGGATCCTGCTGGGCATCACCGGCGGCACCACCATCGCCCCGGTGTCGCCGGAGCTGGTCTATGTCGGCCAGGGTTATTTACCCCACGCGGTCGGCACGGGCTTGGGGGTGTTGCTGTTCGCGCTGACGCTGTTCCTAACCTGGAAACAGCGCCGCAATCGCGCCCTCCACGGTCTGGCAGCCCATTCGCTGGTGCGTGACGTGGTGCGGGTGGTGTTGATCGCCGCGGTGTTGGCCGGGTTCGTCTACACGCTCAACAGCTACGACGGGATTCCGGTTCCGGTGCTGCTCCTGCTGGTCCTGCTGGGGGTGTTCAGCTACGTGACCAGCCAGACCGTGTTCGGCAGGCGCGTCTACTCGGTGGGCAGCAACATGGAAGCCACGCGCCTGTCCGGGATCAACGTGCAGGCGGTGAAACTCTGGATCTTCGGCATCATGGGCGTGATGTGCGCCCTCGCCGGCATGGTCAACACCGCGCGCCTGGCCGCCGGTTCGCCCTCGGCCGGCAACATGGGCGAACTGGACGCCATCGCCGCCTGCTTCATCGGCGGCACGTCCATGCGCGGTGGCTCGGGCACGGTCTACGGCGCGCTGCTGGGGGCGCTGGTCATCACCAGCCTGGACAACGGCATGTCGATGCTCGACGTCGACAGCTACTGGCAGATGATCGTCAAAGGCAGCATCCTGGTCCTGGCCGTGTGGGTGGACGTCAGCACCCGCACCGCCCGACGCTGATCCACGCTGTTTCGAGGCGGCCAAGGATGGGCCGCCCCGCTCGCCCGTCATGATTAATCACAATCCGTGTGCAACGCCTTCACTCCAGTGCGCTTGATGCGACGTCGGCAGTCAATATGCTGTGTGCAGACCCGCCTGGAATGAAGAAGAGCCTGCATGAACAGCCCCCGAACGCTTTATCAGAAGCACATCGACAGCCATACCGTATGCTCGCTGGATGACCAGGGCCACGTGCTGTTGTACATCGACCGCCAGGTCGCCAACGAATACACCAGTCCACAAGCCTTCAGCGGCCTGCGTGAAACCGACCGCAGCGTGTGGCGGCCGAGCGCGACGCTGGCGGTGGTCGACCACGTCAACCCGACGGCGCCCCAGCGTATCGCAGCCATGCCGGATGCCGGCGGCGCCCGGCAGGTGTCGTACTTTGCGCAGAACTGCCGCGACTTCGGCATCGAGCTGTTCGATGTCCTGGACAAACGCCAGGGCATCGAGCACGTCGTCGCCCCGGAGCAAGGCTTCATCCTGCCGGGCATGGTCGTCGCCGCAGGCGACAGCCACACCACCACCTACGGTGCCCTGGGGGCCTTGGGCTTCGGCATCGGCACGTCGGAAATCGAACATTTGCTGGCCACGCAGACGCTGGTCTACAAGCGCCTGAAAACCCTGCGCGTCACGGTCGATGGCACCCTCGGGGCAGGCGTCACCGCCAAGGACATCATCATGGCGCTGATTGTAAGAATCGGCGCCTCGGGTGCCACCGGTTATGCAATCGAGTTCACCGGCCCGGCGATCACCGCCCTGAGCGTCGAAGCCCGGATGACCATTTGCAACATGGCCGTCGAAGCCGGCGCCAGGGGTGCGTTCATGGCGCCGGATGACAAGGTCTTTGCCTACCTGAAAGACAAACCCCGTGCGCCCCAGGGCGAGCTGTGGGAACGGGCCGTGGCCAAATGGAGAATCCTGCACAGCGATGAAGGCGCGGTCTTCGACCGGGAAGTGACGCTCGATGTCGATGCGTTGGAGCCCATGGTCACCTGGGGCACCAGCCCTGACCAGGCTGCAGCGATCGGCAGTCGTGTACCTGACCCCACAAAAGAACCCGACTTGATCCTGCGCCAAGGCCTGCAGCGCGCGCTCGACTATATGGGCCTCAAGCCAGGCATGCCGCTCGCCGACGTGGTGATCAGCCATGCCTTCATCGGCTCGTGCACCAATGCGCGGATCGAGGACTTGCGCGATGCGGCACGTGTCGTACAGGGCAAGCACGTTGCCGCCCATGTGCGGGCGATGATCGTGCCCGGCTCGACCTTGGTGCGTGAGCAGGCCGAAGAAGAAGGCTTGGCGGCGATATTCCGCGACGCCGGTTTCGAATGGCGCCAATCCGGCTGTTCGATGTGCCTGGCGATGAACGATGACGTGCTGGCCCCCGGGGATCGCTGCGCCTCCAGCACCAATCGCAACTTCGAAGGACGCCAGGGCGCCGGCGCCCGCACCCACCTGATGAGCCCGGCCATGGTGGCCGCCGCCGCGATCGCCGGTCACTTGACCGATGTTCGTCCACTGCTGCCGGAGGCCTGAAGCATGCAACCTTTCACTACCGTAAGCGGCACCGCCGCCCCGCTGCTGGCCGCCAACATCGACACCGACGTGATCATGCCCAAGCAGTTCCTCAAGGGCATCGACCGCAACGGGCTGGACCGTGGCCTGTTCTTTGATCTGAAGTGGCTGGAAAATGGCGATCCCAATCCTGAATTTGTACTCAACAGGCCGGGCTGGCGCGGTGCAACGTTCCTGGTGGTGGGTGAGAATTTCGGCTGCGGCTCAAGCCGGGAACATGCTGTGTGGGGCTTGAAGCAAACGGGCATCAGGGCGTTGATTGGCAGCAGCTTCGCCGGAATCTTCTATGACAATTGCCAGCGCAACGGAGTCTTGGTGATTCAATTGCCTGAAGCGCAACTCAAGAGAATCGCCCAAACGGTCAGCCGCGCCGAAACCGCCAACCTCAGCGTCGATCTGCCCGCGCAACAGATCAGGTTGTCCGGTGGCGAGGTGATTGCCTTCGAGATCGATGAACTGCGCAAGCAATCCTTGCTGCTCGGGCTGGATGCCATTGGCACGACGCTTCAACGAGCGGAGCAGATTCGCCGCTTCGAAAGCCGGCACCTGGCGGAAAATCCTTGGCTGTAGCGCAAGGAAGACTGTGGGAGCGAGCCTGCTCGCGAAGAGGCCGGCACATCCAACATTGAAGTTGGCTGACAGACCGCTTTCGCGAGCAAGCTCGCTCCCACAGGGATCTGAGGTGGCCACACAATCCGTGGTCTTCCAGAAATCCTGTGTGGGAGCGAGCTTGCTCGCGAAGAGGCCGGTATATCCAACATTGAAGTTGGCTGACAGACCGCTTTCGCGAGCAAGCTCGCTCCCACAGGGGTTGCGGTGCCCATGCAACGCGTGGTCTGCCATAAACTCAATGTGGGAGCGAGCTTGCTCGCGAAGAGGCCGGTATATCCAACATTGAAGTTGGCTGACAGACCGCTTTCGCGAGCAAGCTCGCTCCCACAGGGATCTGAGGTGGCCACACAATTCGTGGTCTGCCAGAAATCCAGTGTGGGAGCGAGCCTGCTCGCGAAGAGGCCGGCATATCCAACATTGAAGTTGGCTGACAGACCGCTTTCGCGAGCAAGCTCGCTCCCACAGGGATCTGAGGTGGCCACACAATTCGTGGTCTTCCAGAAATCCTGTGTGGGAGCGAGCCTGCTCGCGAAGAGGCCGGCACATCCAACATTGAAGTTGGCTGACAGACCGCTTTCGCGAGCAAGCTCGCTCCTACAGGGATCTGAGGTGGCCACACAATTCGTGGTCTGCCAGAAATCCTGTGTGGGAGCGAGCCTGCTCGCGAAGAGGCCGGCATATCCAACATTGAAGTTGGCTGACAGACCGCTTTCGCGAGCAAGCTCGCACAGGGATCTGAGGTGGCCACACAATTCGTGGTCTGCCAGAAATCCTGTGTGGGAGCGAGCCTGCTCGCGAAGAGGCCGGCACATCCAACATTGAAGTTGGCTGACAGACCGCTTTCGCGAGCAAGCTCGCTCCTACAGGGATCTGAGGTGGCCACACAATTCGTGGTCTGCCAGAAATCCTGTGTGGGAGCGAGCCTGCTCGCGAAGAGGCCGGCATATCCAACATTGAAGTTGGCTGACAGACCGCTTTCGCGAGCAAGCTCGCTCCCACAGGGATCTGAGGTGGCCACACAATTCGTGGTCTTCCAGAAATCCTGTGTGGGAGCGAGCTTGCTCGCGAAGAGGCCGGCATATCCAACATTGAAGTTGGCTGACAGACCGCTTTCGCGAGCAAGCTCGCTCCCACAGGGGTTGCGGTGCCCATGCAACGCGTGGTCTGCCATAAATTCAATGTGGGAGCGAGCTTGCTCGCGATGGCGGTTTCACCATCGCCGCCCCCTACCCAGCCGACAAATCCCGAAAACACGCCTCAAGAAACTCGACACACACCCGCAGCTTCGCCGACTGGCTGAGTCGGGTCGGATACACCGCCCAGACATTGGCACTTTGCGAATACGCCGGCAGCACCTGAACCAGCCGCCCCTGTTCAAGCAGGGGCCCGGCGTCCCACATCGAGCGCAATAGGATCCCGCCACCGCTCAACGCCCACTCCAGGACAATCTCACCGTTGTTGGAAGACAACGGGCCTCCGACGCGCACCGTCTCCTCTTGTCCGCCCTTGCTCAGGGTCCAGATGCCGAAGGCGTTGTCGCGCTCCTTGAGCACCAGGCAATCATGGCTCTTGAGGTCTTCCAGCGACTGCGGCGTGCCGCGTCGTTGCAAATATTCGGGAGCCGCGCAGAGTACGCGCCGATTACTCACCAACTTGCGGCCCAGGTGCTGGCCCGGCAGGTCATCGCCCACGCGGATTTCCAGGTCGAAGCCCTCGCCGATGATATCGACGACGCGGTCGAACACATCCAGGCGGATGTCGAGGCCTGGGTACGCCTGTGACAGCTTGCCGATGGCCGGCGCGACATGATTGCGGCCGAAACCGAAACTGCTGCAGATGTTCAACGAGCCGGTGGGTTGATGACGTGCGTTGGCGATTTCGCCGACGAACTCTTCGAAATCCCCCAGCAGTCTTTCGGCCCAGACCCACACGCGCTCACCGTCGCCGGTCAACGCAATGCGCCGCGTCGTGCGATGCAGCAGCCGGGTGGACAACGTCGACTCCAAGACAGCAATGCGCTTGCTGACATAGGCCGGGGAATACCCCAGCGCCTCTGCGGCGTTGGCAAAGCCGTTTTTCCGAATGACGGCCACAAAGACCTTCAGGTCTTCCGGCGAGGGGAACTGGTGACGATTCGTGTTCATTGGTCCAATCTCGGTGCCATTCTTCACGGATTTCGCGAAGAATAGCACCGAACCGGCACGGCTCAACCGCCGTATTTACCGAGCAGTTTCAGCGTTACCCCGTTCGTCCAGCCGAAGCCGTCCTGCAATTCATATTCACCGCCTCCGCCGCCGCTGCCTTGTCCGGACACGTCGTATTTCTCCACCAGCTTGTCTTCCTTGCGATAGAGCGCCTGGACCTGTTGCAGGAAGCGGCTGCCAATCTCCCGGGCCAGGCCCGTTTGCCCGTAGCGCTCCAGTCCCTCGACGGCGACCCATTGCAGGGGCGCCCAGCCATTGGGTTCATCCCACTGCTGGCCGTTATTGACCTGGGTGGTGGCGATGCCGCCCGGACGCAGCAAGCCCTTGCGCACGGCGTCGGCGGTACGGTTGGCCCGTTCGCTGGAAGCCAGGCCGGTATAGAGCGGGAATAGCGTCGCTGCGGTGAGCGTCGGGCGCTGGCGGTTCTGCTGCCAATCATAATCCACGTAGTAGCCGCCATCGGCGTTCCACAGGTGTGTCTCGATCGCGCGCTGGCGTCGCTCGGCGCGTTGCCCGTAGGCTTGGGTGCACGGCGTGTTCTGCACCGTTTCACAAGCCTTGGCGATGGTGCGCTCCAGGTGATACATCAAGCTGTTCAGATCCACCGGCGCGATGGACGTCGTGCGGATGGTCGCCAGGTCCTTGCCATTCCCCAGCCAACGGGAACTGAAATCCCAGCCGCTTTCGGCACCGGCGCGCAAGTCACGCCACACTTCTTCCCTGGGGCGGTCGGCGGCCTGTTCAGCGGTCTTGACGTCCTGCAACCACGACTCCTGGCGAGGCGTCGGGCTGGCGTCCCAATAACGGTTGAGCACGCTGCCGTCGGCAAGCTTGACGACATGTCGCCCAGCCTCACCCGGCTTGAGGGTCTGCGCCCCTTCCATCCAGTAGGCGTATTCCTTTTGCAGTTGCCCAAGGTAGCGCCCGTAAGCCTGCTCGCCTTCGATGCGCGCCTGCAACTCCACCATGTAGGCGAAGAACGGCGGCTGCGATCGACTCAGGTAGTAGGTGCGATTGCCGTTGGGAATGTGCCCATAGGTGTCGATCATGTAGGCGAAATTGTCAGTCATCTGGCGAACCTGCGCCTTGTCACCGCTTTGCTCCAGACCCAGCATGGTGAAATACGAATCCCAGTAATACATCTCGCGAAAACGTCCGCCGGGCACCACGTACGGCTGCGGCAAGGGCAGCAGGCTGCTGTACTGCGGGACTTGGGTGTAGGTCCGGCTGAGCACCGGCCAGAGGTTATCGATGTGCTCGTCGATCGGCGCGCCGGGCTTCGGCGTCGGACTTTCCGCCTGGCCGGACTCGGTGAAATTGTCCTTTATGAAGGTTTCGAGATCGAAATCGGCGTTGCCCCGGCGGGCCAGGTAATCCGCGCGGATCCGCGAGGGGTCGCGCCTGGGCAGCGCGTCGACGAAATGCTTCTGGTCGGTAAACAATTGTTTGCCTTGTACCGCTTCAAACAGCTCGGGGTATGCCTGGTCGGGCGGCACCGGGGGGCGACTTCGCGCGTCCTCGTAACTCCAGGTTGCAGGCGGTTGGCTTGAACACGCGACGCAGAGCAGCGCGGTGAAGGACAGGCTGGCGAGGTAAACAGAACGCATCTCAGGCTCCTTGATGGGATGACTTCCTGAAAAAGTGACTGACGGGAACGAACCTCGGTTCACTCGGATTTCCTTTCCTCACTTCGATGGAACCCCGGTTTCACCCCCGCTCTCTATCGCAGAACCAACAGAGCGGAGGTGTTGATCATGATTTCCCCGGCAACCGGCATGAGGACGGGCGAGCGCTACGCCGTCGAAAGCGTCGAGCGAGCGCCGCATTTCCCCGGCTTCTTCCTCGATGGAAAGTATTACCTGGGCCCTGAACTGAACACGGCGGTGGGTTGGCTGGAAGGCCAGGCATTTGTCTACGACCAACTCGATCCCGAGGGCGAACCGGTGTACCCCAACAGGGTCGCCGGCACCATCGAGGACCTGACGCTGGTCATGGCTGACGGTGTGCGCCTGAAGCTGACGCGGTTGCAGCCCGAAATCGACCGGCCTGCGGTCGGCGCAGGCCCCGCCGGACAATCCAAGTCGTATCCCTTGGCCGAAAAGCTCGTGGTCATCACCGGCGCTTCCAGCGGCATCGGCCGCGCCACCGCGCAAGCGTTCGCCCGGCAGCGGGCGCGCCTGGTGCTGGCGGCACGCGACCGTGCGGCGCTCGATGAGGTCGTCGCGCTATGCCAGGCCCAGGGCGCCGCCGCGCTAGCGGTGTGCACCGACGTCACCAGCAGCGAGCAGATGCAGGCGCTGGCCGCCGAAGCCGCGACGTTCGGTGACGGTCGCATCGACATCTGGATCAACAATGCCGGCGTGGGCGCGGTGGGCGATTTCGAGCAAACGCCGCTGGAAGCCCATGAGCAGGTCTTGCAGACCGACTTGCTCGGTTACCTGCGTGGCGCCTACGTGGCCTGGCCGTATTTCAAGAAGCAAAAGCGCGGCATCCTGATCAATACGCTGTCGTTGGGCAGCTGGGTCGCCCAGCCTTATGCCGCTGCGTATTCGGCGAGCAAGTACGGACTGCGCGGTTTGTCCGAAGCCTTGCGCGGTGAGCTGGGGGAATACCGGGACATCCACGTCTGCGACATTTATCCCGCAGTCATGGATACGCCGGGCTTTCGCGATGGCGCCAATTTCACCGGCCATGCGCTCAAGCCACCACCACCGGTGTACGACCCGCATCGCGTCGCCGAGGCAATGGTCAGTTGTGCCCTCGACCCCAAGCCCACCACCACCGTCGGCAGTGCGGCGGTACTGGCGAGAGCGGCACACTTCCTGCTGCCGGGCTTCCCGCAACTCTCGGGCTGGCTGACGCGCTGGGGACTGAACCGCAGCCCGGCATCGGACGCGTCCTCGGGCAACCTGTTCGCCCCACCCAGCGGCCAGCGACGTGTCGAAGGCGGCTGGCGCAAGCCGGCGCGGCGCCCCGCCCCCTTGCTGGTGGCGGGTGCCGCGTTGTTGCTGGGCGGTTGCCTGGTGGCGTTGAGTCGCGAACGAGGTCGAGGCTGAATCAGCCCCTTTCGGGTCAGTCCAATCCCGAACGGAACGCTTCGACCTTGAGCCCGAATCGGCTCATCTTGTTGTACAAGCCGCCACGGGACACGTTCAACTGTCGGGCGGCCAGGCGGATATTGCCTCGCGTGTCCCTGAGGGCCGCGATGATCGCATTCATTTCATGGGTGCCAAGATCCACGGCCGCTCGTGGCGCGGGAGCGCAATGCCGCGCCAATGGCTGGCCTCCCTGCCTGATGTCCAGTGCAAGATCGGTCGCCTGGATCAGCTCGGTGGCGGCCAGGTTGGTCGCGCGCTCGATGACGTTTTCCAGTTCGCGGACATTGCCCGGCCAGTGGTACGCGCCCAAGCGTTCCAGCGCCTCGGCTGACAGGTCGCGCATGGGTTTTCGCAGCGACCGTGCGCAACGTGCCAGGAAATGCCTTGCCAGCATTGGAATGTCCTCGCGCCGCATCCGCAGGGGCGGCACCGTCAGGCCCAGCACGTTGAGTCGGTAGTAAAGGTCCTCGCGAAAGGCGCCTTCGGCCACCGCCTGGCTCAGGTTGCGGTGGGTGGCGGCGATGATGCGAACGTTGACCCGCAACGTTTTTTTTGCCCCTACGCGGGTGATTTCGCCTTCCTGCAACACGCGCAACAGGCTGACTTGGGCATCGAAGGACATGTCGCCGATTTCGTCGAGGAAAATCGTCCCGCCGTCCGCCAGTTCAAACTTGCCCGCCGAGCCGCCGCGCGCCGATCCGGTGAACGCACCTTCGACGTGGCCGAACAGTTCGCTCTGCACCAGGTCGCGCGGAATGGCGCCGCAATTCACTGCGACGAAAGGCCCGCCGCGACGCTCGCTGGCATTGTGGATGGCTTGGGCGAACAGCTCCTTGCCGGTGCCGCTCTCGCCGAGAATCAGCGTGGTCGAGTCGCTGCGGCTGGCGATTCGGCCCAGGTGCAACGCGTCCTGGATCGCGCGTGAGTGGCCCTGGATGGTTTCGAAGGTGTAACTGGCCTGGGTGCCGATGATGCGCCGGGTGATTTCGCGGATGCGCCGGTTCTCGCGCAACGAAACAACGCGACCGCCCTGCTCCAGGGGACAGACCGACACCAGGCAGGCGAGGTGGCTGCGATCGTGCAGCTCGAACGTGCAATCGAGGTCCCGCACCCCTTCCCCGGCGCTGCGCAGGATTTCACCGCTCAGCTCGGTCTGCCCAAGGCTCTGGAACGGCTTGCCCAGCCAGGCAGGGTCGACACGAAACAGCTGCCGGGCGTAATGGTTGAGGGCCTTGATGTCACCGTTTTTGTCCAGCACCACCAAGCCTTCGTTGAGCACTTCCAGGACCGTTTGTTGCTCTTCGAGCAACGCATGCAGCGTCATTTGCCGGGCGACGGCTTCGGCCGCGGCCTGGACGGTGCCCAAGGTGTGAAAGTGAAACCAACCGGGTTCGGCGGTCAAGGTCAACATCGCCAGGGTCCGACCGTGGGAGTCGCGGATCGGCGCGGCGGCGCAATGCATATGCCGCTGGCGCAGGCCGACGCCGAAGTTCTCGCCAGCCAGCACATACACCAGACGGTCTTCAACCAGCGCCAGTCCGGTGCAGTTGGTGCCCTGTACCGACTCCAGCAATCGACTGCCGATGGGCGTGAGGTCCAGGCCGCAGAAGTACAAGGTGGTGCCTTCGGCATCCGTCAGGTTGATATGCCCGTTGGGGTTGTAGGCAAGCAAGCCGCGCATGACCTGCGCCGCCGCGGCAATCAACAGTCGATTCGCCGCCAGCGTCGCCGTCAATTCGGCGGGCGCGACGAAACGGTACTCGCCGTCTTCCGGGTCGAGGCCGGCATCGACGCTGCGCCGCCAGGAGTTCCAGATCACCTGCCTGACACCCGCGGGACGCTCGGTGACGCCCTTCAGGCAGGCGCGCCAGGCCTCGTCCAGCGCCGGGCTAGATCCGCCATTCAACGACGCGGGGCCGAGGGCGGTCAGGTAGTCACGGTCCTCAACGTTCAAGGCCATCGGCTGTGTGTTCATTACGGGCTCTATGTTCATATTTTCGACATGTCAGTATAGACATGTCATTGAAATGAACATCCCTGCACATCAAGCACTCATAAAACCCTTGATTTTCAGACGCTTATAAACTGGCACAGCGCTTGCTCCCGACGATGTACCGACAACGAGTCGCGAACAACAATAAAAGGGAGTCATTCATGAGTACATCAAACACCCTCCGCCTCGGCCTTATCGGTGCGGGTCGCATGGGCAGCTTTCACGGCCTCACCGCCGCCCGACACATCCCCGGCGCATGCCTTGCCGCCATTGCCGACCCTACGCCGGGCCAGGCCGCGCGCCTGGCGGCGGAACTGGGCGTGCAGAAGGTCTACACCGATCCGAAGCAATTGCTGGACGACCCGGACATCGACGCCGTGCTGATCGCCGCGCCAGCCCGCAGCCACGCCGAACTGGTGATCAGCGCGGCGCAGGCCGGCAAAAGCGTGTTCTGCGAAAAACCCATGGCCATCACCCTGGAGGAAGCCGATCGTGCCATTGCCGCCGCTGCCGATGCGAGGGTGACGCTGCAAGTGGGCTTCAACCGGCGCTTCGCCAAGAGCTTCCGCACGGCCCACCTGGATGTGGTCGCTGGCCGGATCGGCACCCCACAATTGCTACGCTCGCTGACCCGCGATCCGGCGCTGAACAATCCCGCCGCCTCGCCGCAATGGGTGATCTTCCTGGAGACACTGATCCACGATTTCGACACCTTGCGTTATCTCAATCCGGGTGCCGAAGCGGTCGAGGTGTTTGTCATGGCCGACGCGCTGATTGCGCCGGATTTCAAACACAAAGGGTTCCTCGACACGGCAGTGGTCACGATCCGATTCGACAACGGCGCCATCGCCACCGCCGAAGCGAACTTCCAGGCCGTGTACGGCTACGACGTCCGCGGCGAAGTGTTCGGCAGCGCCGGCATGCTGACCATGGGCAGCGTCAACGACTCCGACTTGCTGCGCTACCTGGCCAGCGGCGTCCAGGCCGATACCCAGCGCATGGACACCGACTTGCTGCGTGATGCCTACGTGGCTGAGCTCAACCACTTCGTCAGTTGCGTGCGCAGCGGCGAAAAACCTCTCGCCAGCGGTGAAGACGCCCGAGCGGCGCTGGCGATTGCCCGCGCCTGCATCGAGTCTTTCCAGCAAGGCAAAGCGGTGCGTGTGCAAGGAGCGCTTTCATGAGTGTCATACCGTTCAAGCTGGCGGTCAGCGCCGAGATGGTCTTTCTCGACCTGCCCTTTGTCGAACGCGTCAAACGCATCCATGCGCTGGGCTTCAGCGTCGAGATCTGGAACTGGACGACCAAGGACCTCCAGGCCCTCGCCGCAACTGGCGCAGATTTCACCTCCATGACCGGCTACATCGCGGGCAACCTCACCGACCCCGAGGACATCCGGCAACTGCTCGACAGCGCCCGGGAATCCTTGGCCGTCGCCGCGCAATTGAATTGCCCGAGCCTGAACCTGCACGGCACCGGCCTGGGTGAACAGGGATTGCCGGTCAAGCCCGTCGCCCAGGCCACCGGCCGGATGTGGCTGAGCGCCTGCAAGACCCTGGAAAAAATCGCCCGCCTGGGGGAAGACGCCGGCCGGGTATTCCTGCTGGAAAACCTCAACACCGAAGTCGATCATCCCGGCACGCCTTTCGCCCGCGCCGACGACACGTTGGCGCTGATCGAGGCCGTGGGCAGCCCGCACTTGAAGATGAACCTGGACCTCTATCACGCGCAGATCGGCGAAGGAAACCTGATCGAGCTGATCCAGCGCGCCGGCGATGCCATCGGTGAAATCCAGGTCGCCGATGTGCCTGGCCGGATGGAACCGGGCACCGGTGAAATCAACTATCCGACGATTGCCAGGGCGTTGTCCGCCATGGGATATAGCGGTGTGGTCGGCCTCGAAGGCTGGGCCAGCGGCGACAGCGAACGGGCGCTCGAGCGCTTCAGGCAAGCCTTCACGCTGCGTGGGTAAGGCCCCAGCAGAACATTTCTTGATGACGTTCACTCATAACAACAAAAGGAAAACCATCATGCGTCGTTGCACACTGCTGTTCGCCACGCTGCTCCTGCTCTTCAGCCAATGGGCCGCCGCCGACTATCGCATCGGCGTCAGCATCGCCAGGGTCGACGATAACTTCATGACCTATGTGCGTAACGGCCTGGACGAGGCCGCCAAGAAGGACGGCGTCCAGATCCAGTTCGAGGACGCCCAGGGCGATGTGGTTCGCCAACTCAATCAGGTCCAGGGCTTCATCAACCAGAAAGTCGATGCTGTCATCGTCCTGCCAGTGGACACCTCCGCCACCGCCAACATCACCCGCGCCGCGGTCGAGGCGAAGACGCCGCTGGTCTACGTCAACCGTCACCCGGACGAACGTACGCTGCCCAAAGGCGTGGTCACGGTGGCGTCCAATGACATCGAGGCTGGCCAACTGCAGATGCGCTACCTGGCCGAAAAACTGGGGGGCAAGGGCAACCTCGCGATCATCATGGGCGACCTTGCGCAAAACGCCACCCACGACCGTACCGAAGGGGTCAAGCAAGTGCTCAAGGACTTTCCCGACATCAAGGTGGTCGAGCAGCAGAGTGCCGAGTGGCAGCGCAACAAAGGCATGGACCTGACCAGCAACTGGCTGCTCGCCGGCAGCCGTTTCGATGCCATCGTCGCCAACAATGACGAGATGGCCATCGGTGCGGCCATGGCCTTGCAACAATCCGGCAAGGCCAAGGGTGAGGTTGCGATCGTCGGCATCGACGGGTTGCCGGACGGCCTCGCGGCGATCAAGCGCGGAATGCTGATCGCCTCGGTGTTCCAGGACCCCAAGGCCCAGGCGACCAGCGCAGTGCAGGCCGCCCTCAAGATGATCAAGGGCGAGCCGGTCGAGGCCGAGGTGTGGGTACCGTTCCAGTTGATCAAGCCTGAGCAACTGGCGGTATTCGAGCAGCGTTACAAGTAGCGACCACGATGTTGTGCCTTGTAGGAGCTGCGTAGGAGCTGCGTAGGAGCTGCGTAGGAGCTGCGTAGGAGCTGCGTAGGAGCTGCCAAGCGAAGCGAGGCTGCGATCTTTCCCGGGCCACTTGAGTCGTGAGCGAAGATCAAGATCAAGATCAAGATCAAGATCAAGATCAAGATCAAGATCAAGATCAAGATCAAAAGATCGCAGGCTTCGCCAGCTCCTACAGTGCCCGGCGGGAGTGGTCGATTGTCTTGAGTGGACAGCGCCTGCTCAAGCGATGTGCAGCGCCCTGCCCTTGGTTTCGGCGAGGGCATTGTTCAATGCCACGCGGAACAGTTCGACCAGCACATCGATCTCTTCAGCCTGGATGATCAACGGCGGCAGGAATCGCACCACGGCACCGTGACGCCCGCCCAGCTCCAGGATCACACCCAGGCGCAGGCATTGACGCTGGATGGCCTGGGCCAATGCGGTGTCCGCTGCGGGCACACGGCTGTCGCTTGGCGTGTCGCCGACCACTTCCACGCCCACCATCAACCCGCGGCCGCGCACCTGGCCCAGGCAAGGGTATTCGCCCTGCAACTGGCGCAGTTGCTCCATCAGGCGCTGCCCCATGACCTCGGCGTGCCCAGGCAGGTCTTCGCTGATGATATGGCGCAACGTCGCGCCACCCGCAGCCATCGCCATCTGGTTGCCACGGAACGTGCCGGCATGGGAACCGGGTTTCCAGGTGTCCAGCTCTTCGCGGTAGACCATCACCGCCAGCGGCAGGCCGCCGCCGATGGCTTTGGAAAGCACCAGGATGTCCGGCTCGATGTCGGCATGCTGGAAAGCAAACAACTTGCCGGTACGACCAAGACCGGTCTGTACTTCGTCGATGATCAGCGCCACGCCATATTTGCGCGTCAATTGACGCAAGCCCTGCAGCCAGCGTACCGGCGCCGGGATCACCCCGCCCTCGCCCTGCACCACTTCCACGACCACCGCCGCCGGTGGCAACACGCCCGACTCCGGGTCGCTCAGCAGCTGTTCGATGAAGTGCAGCCCGGCATCGATGCCGGCTTCACCGCCGATGCCGAACGGGCAACGGTAGTCATACGGGTATGGCAGGAACTGCACGTCGGCCATCAGCGAGCCCAGCGCCTGCTTCGGTCCCAGGTTGCCCATCAGGCTCAACGTGCCCAAGGTCATGCCATGGTAGCCCCCGGAGAACGTCAGGATCGGCTTGCGCCCGGTGGCGATCCGCGCCAGCTTCAGCGCCGCCTCGATGCCATCGGCACCGGTCGGGCCGCAGAACTGGATGCGTGCGTGGCGCGCGAAGTTCTCCGGCAAGGCGTTGAACAGGTCCTCGACGAAGCGATCCTTGACCGGCGTCGTCAGGTCCAGGGTGTGCAAGGGCAAGCCGGAATCGAGCGTCTGACGCATGGCCGCAATGGCCACCGGGTGGTTATGGCCCAGCGCCAAGGTGCCCGCGCCGGCGAGACAATCCATAAACAATTGACCCTGGGTGTCGCGCACATAAAGGCCGTGGGCTTCTTGCAGGGCCAGCGGGATGCGTCGCGGATAGGAACGCGCATTCGATTCCCGGGCCGCCTGGCGTTGCAGGTACGGATTGGTATTCAGTTCACGCGGCGCCTGGTGGCGGAACTGCTCCAGCGTGAAGGTGGCGCTGGAGGATGAACGGGGCTGGACACTTTCCATTTTGACTCCCTGAAATGAGAACGCGGTCGTGGGCGATCAGCCCTGTCCTTGTGCCTGCATGGCCTGGCGCAGGCTCAGCGGGCGCATGTCGGTCCAGACCTTTTCGATGTAGGCCAGGCACTCTTCCTTGCTGCCCTGCATGTCCACGGTGCGCCAGCCATCAGGCACGCTGCGGTAGTCGGGCCAGATCGAGTACTGCTCCTCTTCGTTGACGACAACCAGAAACCGCGTATCCGGGCTATCCAAACTCATTGCTTGCTCCTTGACTGGCATGACGGGAAAGATCGCTACGATACAATACTAATGGTAGCGATTCTCATTAATATTTTAAAAAACTTACAGGGCTCGCCTATTTCAAGGTCGGCGAACAGTCGCAAGACGCTGGTGCGCTGTTTATACTCCGCCCCCTCTGGACGATAACCCCTCTCAACTCGCGGTCACGGAAGAGTCAATGATTCCCAGCCTTGCTCCGCTGTTCACCGGGCCACTCGCAGCCTTCGAAGAGAAGCTGCAGCTGCGCAGCCATCCGCAAACCGACCTGTCGGCGGACCTGTTCTTCCAGCCCGAGACGTTCAGCGCGTTCGTCGACGAACTGCTGGCGCGCTACAAGACCGATGAGCGCCTGGCCCTGGTGTCGCTGTGGTCCAAGTGGTATTTCAGCACCTTCCTCGCGCCGGTGATGGCCGCCAATCTGCTGCTGCAACGGGAGCTGCCGCTCGCCCTGCACGACGTCGGGTTGACACTTGGCGACGACGCCAGGCCCCAGGCCTTGCATCTGCGCGATGCCGGGCAGCCCCTGCCGGAATGCACGGCCTTCGAACGGTTCCGTACGCTGGTCGAGCAGCACCTGGAACCGGTCATTGAAACGCTGGCCAGCGTCAGCCGCGCATCGCCCCGCTTGTTCTGGAGCAACGCTGGCAACACCTTCGAGTTCGTCACCACGCGGATCGACCTACATCCCCTGGCCAATCCCGACAGCACCCTGCCCGCCCGGGAAATCCTCAGCGCCCGCCTGCGCCCCGATGGCCGGCGCAACCCGCTGTTCGCCCCCGTGCGTTATCACGACATCGGCGAAGACGAGCCCCAGCGCCTGCGGCGGATCTGCTGCATTCGCTATCGCCTTCCCGGCGTCGGCTATTGCAGCAGTTGCCCCCTCGATGAATGCAAGCGGCAGGATCAGGACGCCTGAGCGCGCCGATCATTTCGCCAACTGGAAGGGGTTCTCCGTCGCACGGTCGTAATCGACGAGGTGACCGTAGTCGAGACGATAGACTCGATCCGCGACGTCGAAATAACGGTCGTCATGGGTGATCGCAATGACCGTCTTGCCGGCCGCCTTCAGCTCGGGCAGCAACTCGTTGTAGAACACATGGCGGAACACCGGATCCTGGTCAGCCGCCCATTCGTCCAGCAGGAACACTTCACGGCCTTCCATCATCAGCAGCAGCAACGCCAGGCGTTTACGCTGGCCTTGGGACAACGCGGTGGTGGACAGGCGTCCGGCGGCGAATTCGACCTTGTGGGCCAGCCCCAGGCGCTCGAGATAATGATCCACCCGAGCCTCCAGCCCTTCATGGTCGCCCGCCTCGCCCAGCACGTCAGCGAACAGATAGAAGTCAGCGAAGATCGCGGCGAAGTGCTCGCGGTGCCATTCGCTGGTGCTGGCATCGAGCACCACGCCATTGAGTGATACCTCGCCCGCCGCAGGCACATAGAGCCCAGTCAACAGCTTGGCCAGGGTCGACTTGCCGCTGCCATTGCCACCGACGATGAAAATCAACTCGCCGCGCCGGATCGTCAGGTCGATCGGCCCCAGTTCAAAGGCAAATTCCTCGTTCTTGCCGGCATACCGGTAATGCACGTCCTTCAGGCGCAGCTCGCGAAACGGCTGCGCCGCTTGTGCGGGTGTCTTGAACTCCACCGTCTCGCCCAGTGCCAGGGCGTCGATAGCCTGCAAGGCGACATGGCCGCGAATAACCGCGGGAATGGCGTCGAGGATCATCGAGATCGGCGTGCGCAGGAACATGATCGCCAGGACGTAGCCGACCACCACCTGCTGGCTCAGCAACCCCAGCCCCTGGCCGAGGAAAAACAACGTGCCGATCAGCACGAACACCAGCAACGTCGTCCAATTCAGGTTCACCGCCCACAAGGTGTCGGCGCGTACCGATGCGTCCAGCGAGGCCCGGGCGATGGGTTCGAGCTTGCGTTGATAGAGCAGGTGCCGGCGCTCTCGGCTCAGGCCCAATTCGCAACGCCCCTGGATCGCGGCTTCGAACTGCTCGGTGAGTTGGTCGTCCTGCTGCCGGACGGCCTGCATCAAGGTCTTGACCTTGCGCCCGAGCAGCACGTCAAGGCCAACGCCCGCGGCGATCACTGCCAGCGTCAGGCCGAAGAACGGCAGGCTCAACCAGGCCATGTAGGCCAGCCCCGCCAACAACAGCAAGCCGTTGTACAAGGAAATCGGCAGTTGCTTGAATGCCGTGGCGACGGTGGTCACGTCCTTGGTCAAGGCGTTGTAGATGCGTGGGCTGCCCAACCGCTCGATGCGTTCCAGCGCCGTCCCCAGCACCTTGCCCACCAGCCGCAGGCGCAGCTGGTACACCAGCCGATGGCCGATCTGCACCAGCAACCATTGCGAAGTGACTCCGCTGATGAACAACAGCACCAGCAGGCCAGCGAACAGCAGCAAGCCCTGGCCGAGATTATCCAGGCCTTGTTCCAGGCAACGGTTGATGTAGCCGATCAGGCCGATACTGGTGGCCGCGCTCAAGGCACTGCTCAGCACCGCGAGGAAAATGCGCCACCGCGCGTTATGCAGCAGTTCTTTCAATAACATCATGGGACCAACACCACCTTGGCAGAGGTTTGCAACAGTAAAGGCAGCAGGTTTTCCGCCAGTCGCGGCTCGCCGAGCATTTCATGATGCCCAACGTCCAGCGTCCACTGGCTGACGGGTTGTCGCGCGTGGGCTTGCCATTGCGCGCGCAAGTCGCCATGGGCATTGCCGCGCCACAGCCAGACCGGCACGTCGACAATGGGCAAGGCCTGCTCATACAAACGGGTCTTGATCGCGCGATAGTGCGTCATCAGCGCAAGCAGTTCAGCATCCGCCGCTGCCCATTGCAGGTGCCCGCGCACCTGCTCATCGTCCAACAACCGAGCGACACCCTCGGCATAGTCAAGGCCGGCCAGCAGGCCAGTCAATCGCTCCCGTAGCGATTCTCCGATCGGCTGGCCGTGGCTGCGGCAATAAAACGCGAAATCGGCAATCAACTGACCCGCTTCGTCGCCCTCGCCGGCCAGGCTGCGCTGAGCATCATGATCGAGCACCACCAGGCCTTCGACGCGGAAGCCGCTGGCTTGCAGATGCGGCACCAGCAACAAGGCCAGGCGCGCCGCCAGGCTCCAGCCCAACAGCACCAGCGGACGCTCTTTGAGCTGAACCGGGACACTCGCCACGTAGTGTCGCAACAGCGCGTCCATATCGTCGTCGGCCCAGCCATTTTCCAGGGTGGCAAGGCCAAAGACTGAAACTTCGCCGCCCAGGTTGTCCACCAGCGGCTGGTACGCCTGCAGGTGCCCTTGCGCACCGTGCACCACCAGCAAGGCCGGGGCCTGCGGATCGGCATCGTTGAGGATCTTCCATGGACCGCTGCCCGTGTCGCCCAGGCCTTGGATGAGGTCACGCACCGTATGCCGCTCGAACAAGAGGTTGGTCGGCAGGCTGAGACCCAGCCGTTCGCGGATCAGCGACACCACTTTGATCGCCGCCAATGAATGCCCGCCGACGGTGAAGAAATTGTCGGTGACGCCCAGGTCATCGACACCCAGCACGTCGCACCAGATCGCGAGCACGGCGGTTTCCAGTTCGCCCACCGGCGCCACGCGGGTGTTCTGCAGGCGCTGCCGGGCGCGTTCGAGCAGGTGTTTGCGATCGAGCTTGCCGTTGCTGTTCAGCGGCATGGCCTTCAGCGCAAAGATGCCGCTGGGTAGCATGTAGTCCGGCAGTTGGCGAGCCAGGCTGGCGCGCAACGGTTCCGCCCCCTGGAACTGAACATCGTCCGTGACCACGAAGGCCAGCAACCGCCCGTGATCGCCTTCGCCATCCAACAGCACAGCGGCCTGCAGAACGCCCGGCTGGGCCAGCATCGCCTGCTCGACCTCCGCCAGTTCAAGGCGAAACCCGCGGATTTTCACTTGCTGGTCGTTGCGCCCCAGAATGCGCAGGGCTCCGTCGGCCTGGCGCAAGGCCAAGTCACCGGTGCGGTACAGGCGTTGACCGCTGGCGGGATCGACACCGAAGGCAGCGCCGCCGACACTGCCGACGTAACCCCTGCCGACACTGGCGCCACTGATGCACAACTCGCCGGCCTGACCGGATGGCACTGGCCGTTGCTGCTCGTCGAGCAAATGAACGCGGTTGTCCCCCAGCACCTGGCTCAACGCACAGCCATCCACGCCCTGCGCCAGATCAATGGCCCGCCACAGCACGCCGACGGTGGTCTCGGTCGGACCGTAGTGGTTATACAGCCGGCAAGTCGGTCCGGCTTGGGCCAAGCGTGTCAGCAACGCCTCGCCGATCGGTTCTCCGCCCAGCACCAGCACTTGGCGCGGAAGGACGTCGGCGGCCTGCTCGCCCATCAAGGCTGCGAGGTGCGACGGGACGATTTTCAGAACGTCGAGGGGATAACGCCGCAGCTCTTCAGCAAAGGCCTGGGCGTCGGTCACGGTCGATTGCGCCAGCACATGGACGCAACCGCCCTGCAGCCACGCTGGGAACAACACGGTGTTGCCCAGGTCCGCGAGCAGCGAGGACACCAGTCCGTAATGCCCGCCCTCGGGCAGCCGCAGCGCACGGGTCACTTGGGTGACGTAATGACGCAATTGTCCTTGTTCGATCTGCACCCCTTTGGGCTTGCCGCTGGTACCCGAGGTGTAGAGCACGTAGGCCAGGTCTTGCGCGGTGCCGCCGTGCGGCGTATCGAACAGCGGCCCGTTGCTCGCCAGGGACCAGCACAGCGTGCGCGCCGACGTTTCCGGCACCAGGTCCTCCAAGTGCAGCAGCAATGCCGGTTGAGCGTCGTCGAGTATCCCGGCCAGGCGCAGCGGCGGCTGCTGGGGATCCAGCGGCAGGTAGGCGGCGCCGACCTTGAAGCAGGCGAGCATCGCCACCAGCATTTGCGCGCCGCGTGGCAGATACAGCCCCACCACCGTTTCACGGCCCACGCCCGCCTGATCCAGGCTGCCCGCGACGCGGTCACTCAGCGCGTCCAATTCAGCATAGGAAAACAACTGGTCGGCATAACGCAGCGCCGGGCGATCCGGGTGTGACTGCGCATGCCGACGCAGGGCCGCGATGATGTCCAGGTCTGCTCCGAGGTCAGGACGCGCCGACGATGCCAGGGTCTCCTCGGGCAGACACGCATCGAAGCCATCGATAAGGCCATTGGGTGATTGCACCAATTGGCCGAGCCAGTGTTCGAGACGCTTGAGCAACGCCTGCATTTGCTCGTCTCGATACACCCCGCAATCATAGGCCAGCGCCAGCTCGCCATTGCCCTGGGCGTCGAGGGTCAGTTGCAGTTGCAGTTCGACCGGCGTGTCGAACGACAACCACTGCAACGCGCCCAGTTGCGGCACCTGCACAACCTGCAACCCGGCCTGGAAACTGGCCCGCCACTCCGGCAACAACTGCGCCTGGCCGACGTATTCCTGCCAGTCGACCGCACTCTCCAATTGCCGGGCCAGTTGCCGGGCCAGATTCACCAGGGTGCTGTGCTCGGACAGTTGCACCACCATCGGCAACGTCTGTTCGAACACCCCAAGCGCGCCAGTCAACTCCTCGTAGTTATCACGGGGGTCGTGCTGCACACCGAGCTGGCCCTGGCGTTGGCCGTTGAGCCTGCCGAGCAGCGATCCCCAAGCGGCGAGCACCAGTTGTTCGACGGCCACGCCTTCGCGATCGGCCAATGCCGCGAGCAGCGCCGGCAGGGTCTGGGCCAGTGGCTGGCGGAACACCGCGTGACGGCCGCCGGCAATACCGTAGCGCTCGACGAGGCGCATGCCCGGGACGTCCTGCAACGCCAGGTTGCGCCAGAACTGCGTGCCCTGCTCGGCATCTTCATCCAGTTGCAGGCCGTTGATCCATTCGACGTAGTCCGCGTACTGCATAGGTTCGTCATCGAACGACGCGGCGCGACCGAGCAAGTGCTCGCGCAACTGGACCAGGCTGCGCGCGTCCAACGAGTACACCGGGACCGCCAATAACAATTGATCATCGAGCAGCCAGGCCAGCACGTCGGGCTGTTCGGCCTGGCAACGACGCTGGGCCTCGTCCCACCATTTTTGCTCATCATGGCCGTCGACCGTGCGCCCCCGGCGCCAGTCCAGGCGCACTGCCTGAGGCTCGATCACCCGTTGGCGCAACCCGGTGGCGCCCAGCGGACGCTCGTAGCGCAGGCACAACGCCTGGTGCTGCGCCAGGCTGTCGCGCAAGCGGTGCTCGACGGTGCCTTCGGCAACGCCCGTCAATGACATGCGCACCCAGCGCCAGGCGTGCGGATTGGCCTGGGCCAGTTGTTTCTGCTGGGGTGAAAGCGTGAGTCCAAGGTCCATCATGGGGTCAACTCTTCAAGTGTTTCTTCGATCTGCGCCGGGGCGGCCATGACTTGGTGGCGGGCATAGATTTCACCCATGGCCACGACGATTTTGCGCTCGCCCTCGAACGGATCCCGGGCGTGCGCCGCCAGCATGTTATCGAGCATCACCACGTCGCCCTGTTGCCAGTCGAAGCGCACGGCACAACGATCGTAGGCGGCATTGATGGCGTCGATGGCCGCCGGTTCGAGTTCCGAGCCATCACCGTAGAACACTTGCCTCGGCATGGCCGACTCGCCGTCGCGCAGGAACTGTTCGCGGATATCCGCATCGAGAAAGGCCGGGTGGTACAGCTGGATCTGGTTGAAGAAGCTTTCTTCACCCGTCAACGGGTGCAAAATCACCGCCGGGCACACCTGGCGGGTGTGCAGGTCGTTGGCGCCGCGCCATTGGAACTCGATGTTGCTCTCGTGGCAGATCCGCTCGACCTCGGCCCGATCTTCGGTCTGGAAGAAGTGCTGCCAACTGACGTCCAGGCTGGTGCTGAAATTGCGCACATACCTCAGTTGTTTGCGCCGCAGGTTGGCCTGCAGCCAGGCCGGCAGTTCACGGTAGACCTGGCGGCTGTCGACGATCGGCGTCGCGCCACCGGACGTTGCCGGCGTCTCGCAGTAGAACCACTGCCGACGTGGCCAGCGGTGCTGGTGCGCACTCTCGTTATGGAACAGGATCATCCGATCCTTGGGATATGGCGTGGACTTGTAGATGTTCTTGCCGCCCTCTTTCTTCGGCAAGTCACCGTACTGCCCGTACAACTGCGGGCACAGCGCCTGGCAGAACGCCTCGAAATCCGCCGGGGTCGGCAGGTCAAAGCCACGGAACAGGATGCCGCCATGCTCACGCAACCAGTTCTCGACCTTGTCGCGGTTGGCTTCGGCCCAGATGGCCGGGGCCAGCTCGCGATCGCGCAGGGAAACCAGCAACGGAAATTTCGAGTCCTCTCGCAGCGGCCGGGCTTCGATGGGCTCACGGGTCGCCGCCGATCCGCTCTGGCGCATCTTGCCCAATTTGCTCATTTTGCGTTGCAGCGGATTGTCCATGGACATTGCAGCAGCTCCCTTTACAGTCGCAATCAAGGTATCGATGGGGGTGTCCGGCGCGCCGAGGGCCAGCTCCAGCAGCGACTCGAAGGCGCCGCGCAAGCGCTCGACGGTGGCCGGGCGGAACAGGCTGGTGCGGTACACCCAGCGCAAGCTGATCGCATCAGCGTCTTCGCTGGCGAACAGGGCCATGTCGAACTTGGAATGGTGTTGCTCGCCTGTCAGCGGCTCGACCTGCAGGTCGCCGAGTTGGCGCTGCTGGCGCGGCGTGTTGTCGAGCACGAACAGGGTTTGCAACAGCGGGTGCACATTGGCCACGCGCGGCAGCTCCAGGCATTCGACGACCTGTTCGAACGGCGTGTCCTGCCAGGCGAACGCTTGCAGGCACAGTTCGCGGACTTGCAAGGCTTGCTCACGGAAGCTCAATTCCGGTTGCACGCGGATACGCAAGGCCAGCAGGTTGACGAAGAAGCCGATCAGCGATTCGGTGGCTGGATGGTCGCGGTTCGCAACGTCCGTACCGATCACCAGGTCGCGGCCCTGCGTCTCGCGTTGCAGCACAGCGGCGTAGCACGTCAGCAGGACCATGAACGGCGAAGTGCCGCTGTCCTGGGCGAAGGTTTTCAATCGGCCCACCATGGCGGGCGACAATTGGAAATCCACCGCTGCCCCGGCGCCGCTGTCACGCTCCGGACGTGGGAAGTCGAACGGCAGTGGCACCTGCGCGGGGATGCCCGCCAGGGTCCGTCGCCAGAAATCCAGGCCTTCGCGCTGACGCAACCGGACCGCGGCCGAACCTTGCCAAACGGCGTAGTCGACGTATTGGATCGGCAGTGGTTCCTGGGTCGGCGGCACGCCGGTGCTGTAGGCCTCGTAGCCTTCGATCAACTCATCGACCAACACCGCGCCGGACCAACCGTCGGAGGCGATGTGGTGCATGACCATCTGCAACACATGATCCTCTTCGCCAAGGCGATACAGGACCACCCGCAGCGGCGCGTCGTTGCCGAGGTCGAATGGTCGCAACGCCATGTCCCCGGCGTCGACTGTCCACTGGTCTTGCTTCGACGCAACGGTTTCCAGGACCACCGTCGACTGCGGGTGGATGCGCTGGCGCAACTCGCCGCCACGGGAGTGATAGGTGGTGCGCAGGATGGCGTGGCGATTCACCAACCGTTGCAACGAACGCTCCAAAGCCTGGGCATCCAGTTGCCCGCGCAAACGGACGTTGCTGCTCATGTTGAAGCTGCTGTCGGCCAGATCCAGTTGTTGCATCAACCAGACCCGTTGTTGCGCCGAGGACAGTGGCTGTTCGACGCCTTGGTCAACCGCTGGGATCCTCAGCGAAGCCAGATCCTGCCCGGCGGCGAGTCCCTCGATTCGCTCGGCCAGTTGCGCCAGCAGAGGCGTTTCGAACAACCAGCGCAAGGGCACCTCGAAGCCCTGCTCACGCAGGCGGCCGCGCACCTGGGCGGCCATCAGCGAATGCCCGCCCAATTGGAAGAAATGTCCGTCGGCCGGCACGTCTTGCACGTTCAGCACCGAGGCCCAGATCTGCGCCAGCAAGGCCTCGCTGGCCGACAGCGCCCGCCCGGTCGCTGGCGCGCTGCCGACAACCGATTGCAAGCGCGGCAGTTGTTTGCGATCGACTTTGCCATTGCTGTTGAGCGGCAACCGGTCCAGCGCTTGCAGGTGCGTCGGCACCATGTAGACCGGCAAGCACGCCTGCAAATACTCGCGCACAGCCGCTTCATCAGGTGCAGCGTCCGGATCCGAGACCCAGAACGCGGCCAGGTGCTCGCCTTGCACAGCCACGACAGCTTGCAGCAACTGGGGATGGCTGAGCAGGACGGCCTCGATTTCCCCCAGCTCGATGCGATAGCCGCGCAACTTGATCTGATCGTCGGTGCGTCCCAGGTAGTACAGCTGGCCGTCGGGCTGCCAGCGCGCCAGATCGCCAGTGCGGTACAGGCGACTGCCGTTACCGAACGGGTCGGCAATGAAACGCTCGGCGGTCAGCCCCGGCTGCCCGGCGTAACCCCGGGCCAGGCCGTCCCCGGCGATATAGAGTTCACCGACGCAGCCTGGGGGCACTTCGCACAGGTGTTCATCGAGGACATGGCAGCGGGTATTGAGCAACGGCCGGCCTATCGAAGCCACCGGCAGCTTCAGCGCGTCGACGGGCGCCTGGGTCGACCATACCGTGGTCTCGGTCGGGCCGTAGACGTTGATCAATCGAGCCACGTGCTGCTTCAGTTCGCTGGCCAGTTCCGCCGAAACCGCCTCGCCGCCGGCCAGGGCCACTCGTCCTTCCAGCACTTGGCGATCACCTTGCAACAACATCGCCCAGGTGGCGGGCGTGGCCTGGATCAGGTCGACCGATTGTTCCTTGATCAAGCGTGCCAGCAGCTGCGGGTCCTGGCGCTCGTCTTCGTCTGCCAGCACCACGGCGCCGCCACGCACCAGCGGCAGGCACAGTTCCAGGCCGCAAATGTCGAAGGTAATGGTGGTCAAGGCCAGGTAACGCTGCACATTGTCCAACGGCAAGGCCTGCTCCATGGCCAGCAGGAAATTGGCGAAGTTGCCGCGGCTGATCTGCACGCCCTTGGGTTGCCCGGTTGATCCCGAGGTATAGAGCGTGTAGGCCAATTGCCCGAGGTGCGTCGGCCGTCCCGGCGCCTGCGCGGCGAATTGCGCCAACGGCAGGTCATCCCACAGGCAAACGCGCAGGTCGACAGGCCAATCGACCGTCGCCCAATCGCAAAGCAGCAAATGTGGCTGCGCCCGGTTGAGCACCTGGGCCTGGCGGGCCGGTGGATGGGCGCGATCGAGGGGCAAATAGGCGGCACCGGCCTTCTGGATGCCCAACATGCACACCAGCAAGCGTTCGTCCCGAGGCAGGCAGAAGGCAACCAACGATTCGGGCCCGACGCCCTGGGCCAGCAGCCAATGAGCCAAGCGGTTGGCTTGAGCCTCCAACGCGGCATAGCTCAGTTGACGGTCAGCGCAATACACGGCAATGCGCTCGGGATGCACGGTGGCTTGCACTTCGAAGCGCGTCACCCAATCCGCTTCTCTGTGCAATGGCAACGACTGCCCGGCAGTCGCCAAGGTCGCAACCGAGCGCAGCGGGATCTCCAGCACGCGCGCATCAAGATCCAGGCTCGCCAGGCTGGCGAGCAACGCCTGGTAATCCTCCACCAGCCGCTGGGTGATATCAGGACGCAACAATGCCGTCGCATATTCGACGATCAAACCGGTGCTCGCCTCGGCACCGCGACCTTGGGTGAACAGGTTGAACGTCAGGTCGAACTTCGCGCTCACCACGCCCCCCGGCAGCGCCAACGCCTGGGCACTGATGCCGGGCAGGTTCAGGCTGCGGGAATCCTGGTGATCGACCTGATAATTGAACATCGTCTGGAACAGCGGTGTGCGATCCAGGCTGCGCTCGACATCCAGCACTTCCAATAACCGCTCGAACGGCAGCGATTGATGGGCCAGGTCCTCATTCAGCGTGCTGTTCAGGGCCTGGAGGAACGCTTGCAAGCTCTGGCGGCCATCGATCTGCACACGGTGGGCCAGGGTGTTGACGAACAGCCCGACCAACGCCTGGCTCTCGACTGATTCACGCCCCGCCACCGGCAAGCCGACGGCGAAATCACTGCGCCCACCGTGGCGCCAGAGCAGCAACTGATAAGCCGCGAAATACAGCACGAACGGCGTGACGCCGAGCGCCCTCGCCCGTGCCTCGATTGCAGTGCTCAGCGAACCGGGCAGGACATATTCGTCCCGCGCGCCGGCGTACGCCTGCACCGCTGGGCGAGCGGATTGCTCGGGCAGCTCCAGCGGCTCGTTGCCCAGGCCTTCCAGGCGTTGTTGCCAATAGGCCAACAGTGCCTTGCCAGGCGCACCGTCCAGGTGTTGCCGCTGCGTCTTGATCAGCGGCAGCAAAGCGCTTGCCGCCGGCAGGGTCCTCTCTTGATAAAGCGCTGCCAGGTCCTGGACCAGCAAGCCCATGGACCAGCCGTCCACGGCGATGTGGTGCACGTTGAACAGCAGGCGGTACTCACCGGGTGCAATACAAAACACATCGATGGCCAGCAGCGCCCCCTGTGTGAGGTCGAACACCCGCTTGGCCGCGCTGGCAATGCTCGCTTCCTGTTCCGAGTCGCTCAGGCCGCCGAGGTCATGGACGTTGAAGATCGGCGCGGTCGTGTCGTCCAGGCGCTGCCAGACTTGCCCTTGTTCTTCGAAGAAACGGCAGCGCAACGCGTCATGACGGGCCACCAGCGCCTGACAGGCGCGTTGCAGGCGAGGCACATCCAGCTCGCCGCGCAATGCCAGCAACTGGGTGACGTTGTAGGCGGTTTCAGCCGGGTCGAACTGTTGCATGAACCACACCCGTTGCTGGGCATGGGACAGCGGTTGCGGTTGCCCCGCATCCCCGTTCGGCTCAACGGCTTCAGCGACCGGCACGGCGATCGGCGCGAGCACCTTGGCCAGTTGCCGAGGCGTCGGGTTTTCCAGCAGTTGCCGGGGCATCAGGCGCAGGTCGGCCTGACGCAAGCGCGCGATAAGCTGCAGGCTGAGGATCGAGTCGCCGCCCATGGCAAAGAAATCGGCGTCCGGCGCCAGGCCAGGTTGCCCGAGCAACTCGCGAAAAGCCGTCAGCACGGCAAGCAATGCCGGCTCGGCGCGGCAGTCGATGCACAAGGCCATGGCTGCGAGGGTCGGGCGCTGGAGGACATCCCGTGGTTGCAGCTTGAGGCCTTCCCGGGACGCCAGGCCGATCAATTGCAGGCTGAGGATCGAGTCGCCGCCGAGGGCGAAGAAATCGTCCGTGCGGCCGACCTGCGCGCACCCGAGGACCTGGCACCACAGTTGCGCCAGGCGCTGTTCGGTGGCGCCGCTCGGTTGCTCGGCGGCTTCGGCGGCCGGTTCATCGGTGGCCGGATCAGGCAATGCACGCCGATCCAACTTGCCGTTGGCCGTCAATGGCAGCGTGTCCAGTGCCAACCAATGGGCCGGCACCATGTGTTCCGGCAGTTGGCGCTTGGCTTCGGCTTGCAGTGCGGCCAAGCCTTCGGTGGTCATCGCAGGGCTGAGATACGCCACCAGTTGCGTCCGCCCTTTTATCTCACAGGCCAGCACCGCGCCTTCGCGAACCTGAGGCTGGCCATTGAGCCAGGCACTGATCTCGCCCGGTTCGACACGGAAACCGCGGATCTTCACTTGATCGTCCTGGCGCCCGAGGAACACCAGCCCCCCATGGCGATCCAGGCGAACCCGGTCACCGCTGCGATAAAAACGCTGGCCGTGGGCATTGGAGCCGAACGCACGCGCGGTCAATTGAGGCTGACCGAGGTAGCCTTGGGCAACCTGGGGACCACCGATCAGCAGCTCACCGGCGACACCGAGCGGCACCGACCGGTCGTGGCCATCGACGATACGCAACTCACAGCCGGACAGCGGCTGGCCCAACGGCAGGTACTGCCCCGCGTCGAACACGTCGGCGTCGAGGATTTCTCCGCAGACCACACCGACCGTGGTTTCCGACGGGCCATAGTGATTGAAAACGCGCAGTTGCGGCGCCAGCTCACGCACCTTGGCGAACAACGCCTGGTCGAAACCTTCGCCACCGAGGATCAGCAGGTCCTTGGGCAACACACGACGGGCGTCGTCCAGTGCCAGCAAGCCACGCAGGTGCGAAGGGGCGATCTTCAGGCAGTCCACCGGACGCTGGTCGAGAAAATCCGCCCAACCGGGCGGGTCGAAGGCCAACGATGCCGGTGGCAAGACCAGCGTGTCGCCTGCATTGAGCGCGGCGAAGACAGAGGTCAAGCCGAGGTCGGCGGCGACGGTTGCCAAGGTCGCCCAACGGCTGCCCGGTTTGGCTTGCAAGCGTTGGCCGACGGCATTGGCGTAATGCGTGAGGTTGGCATGAGTGACCTGCACGCCTTTCGGCTGGCCGGTGGAGCCCGAGGTGTAGATCAGGTACGCAGGCAATTGCGCCTGGCTGAGGCTTTGATCCTGGCCGATGTTCGCGTTGACCGACCAGTCGGCGGCGCTCAACACCAGGCGCGGAATGCCTACGCCGGTTTCAGGCGCTTGCGCCAGCGTCAGCCACAGGCTCGCGCCGCTGTCTTGCAGCAATTGTGCGAGTCGCCGGACCGGTTGCGCCGGGTCGAGGAACACGCACGTCGCGCCACGCTGCCAACACGCCAGGGTCGCCAGCAGTTGTTCGGCACAGCGCGGCATGCACAGCGCGACCACCTGCCCCGGCCCCACGCCCTGCCCGGCCAACCGTGCGGCCATCGAGCGACTGGCAGCGCCGAGCGTGGCGTAATCAATGCTCTGCTCCCCGCTGCACAACGCCATCGCGTTCGGCGTGTGCATGGCCCAATGCAGCACTTGCCGGTCCAAGGGCAATGCAGTCGTTTCCAGGACAGGACCGCGCAGTTCGCTCGGCGTGGAGACCAGTTGCAGGTCCGACAGGCGCCGCAGCGGATGAGCCGAGCCCTCGTGGAAAATCGCCAGCAAATCGTCGAGCATTTGCTCGACCGTGGCCGCGTCGAACAACTCGTCGCTGTATTCCAATTCGCAGCGCAGCTGTGCGTCGGCGGTACGGACCATGCGCAACGTCAGGTCGAAACGCGCGTGGCGTTGCGGCGGGTCGAGCACTTCGACCGCCACGCCGGGCAAGGCCAGGGTACGGCTTTCGGGCAGATCGACCTGGACGAACATGACCTGGAACAGCGGGTTCGAACGCGGGCGCTCAAGGCTTTCGAGGATGTTCTCGAAGGGTAACTGCTGATGGTCGAACGCCGCCGCAACAGTGTCGCGAGTGCGCAGCAACGCGCTGCTGAAGTCCGGGTTGTCGTGCAGGCGCTGGCGAATCACCAGGGTATTGAGCAACGGGCCGATCAACGGTGCGAGTTCCGGACGGTCGCGTTGCGCCGCCGAGGTGCCCAGGCACAGGTCGGTTTCGCCGCTGTAGCGCGACAGCAGGCAACTGAACGCCGTCAGACCGTAGATATACAGCGTCACCCCGTGGTTACGGATGGCCGTCTCGACCGCCGTGGTCAGTTGCGGCGGGAGTTCACGGGCCAGGACCGCGCCGCTGTGGCGGCGTTGCATGGGCACCGGGCGCGGACGGTCCAGTGGCAACGCCATCGGCGCAGGCGCATCGGCCAGTTGGTCTCGCCAGAAATCGAGGTGCTGCTGGCAGCTGTCGCTGTCCAGCCATTCACGCTCCCACGCAGCGTAATCGACGTATTGGATGGCCAACTCGGGTAGCGCGACTGGCTGGTTCGAGACGAACGCCCGGTAAGCCTCGGCCAATTCGAGGGTGAGTTGCTGGGCCGACCAGGCGTCATAGGCAACGTGGTGAATGGTGAAAAACAGCCAGGTGGAATGCTCCTGGGCATCACTGAAGGCATGCCAGCGCCAAGGCATCGATTGCGCAAGGTCAAAGGGTTCGGCGAGTTGGCGGGCGTATTCGTCAGCGCACCATTGCTCGTGTTCGGATGCAGCGATGGTCAAGCGTTCGACGCCCGGCAACTGTACCTGCTGTGGCTCGCAATGGGGCTGCAGCTGTCCGCTGGCGTCAGGCCGGTAGCGTGTGCGCAGGATCTGATGGCGATCGACCACCTGCTGCATCGCCTGCTGCAAACGCTCGGCGTCCAGGCGACCATCGAAGCGCAGCACCGAGCACAGGTTGTAGAGGGCCCGGCTGCTCAGCGCTTCAGCCGACAGGAAGCGCCGCTGCGCCTGCGCCAACGGCCTGTGTTCGCCCTCGCCGAGCACGGCGGGGACGATCGGCAGGCGCCAGCTGTCGATGCCCTTCTCGGCCAGGCGCTGGCGAAAGACCTTCTTCTTGTCCGCGGGCAAGGATGCCAGCCGCTGCGCAATCTCCAGGAAAGCTTGTTGCGTCATCGTACTCATCCTTACATTTCCATCTCGGCCAACAGGCGCTGCATTTCGTCCAGGGCTTCGTCGGTTGACGGCCCCTGGGGCTTTTCTATCTGTTCGGCGAGCGCGGCGATCGTCGGGTTCTGGAACAGGCTGCGAAGTTCGAGCTTGACGCCGAAACGGCTCTCGACTTGCGTCATCAAGCGCATGGCCAACAACGAATGGCCGCCCAGTTCGAAGAAGCTGTTGAACACCCCGACCTGCGGCAGCGCCAGCAGGTCCTGCCAGATGTCCGCCAGTTGCTGCTCCAGCTCGCTGCGCGGCGCCACGCCCTGGATCGCCACCGGCTGCGGTGCCGGCAAGGCCTTGCGGTCGATCTTGCCGTTGGCGTTAAGGGCCAGGCGCGGCTGTTCGATGAAGCCGGCCGGAATCATGTAGCCCGGTAACACGCTTTCCAGATACCGACGCAGCGCCGCCTGATCGACCGGGCTCGGTGCCTGTAACCAGGCAAACAGACTCTGGCTGCGGGCATCGATCATCACCACCGCCTCCTCCACGCCTGGGTAACGGCGCAGCAGCGACTCGATTTCACCGGGCTCGATGCGGAAACCGCGCACCTTGACCTGGAAGTCCGCGCGACCGACATAGGCCAGACGCCCGTCGTTGCGGCGGCGTACCAGGTCGCCGGTGCGGTACATGCGGCTACCGGGGTCGCCGGCATAGGGGTCCGGCAGATACGCCGCCGCCGTGGTGGCCGGCGCGTGCTGGTACCCCCGGGTGACGCCGGAGCCGGCGATATACAGCTCGCCCGTCGCACCCAGCGGCACCGGGCGGAGCATGTCGTCGAGCACGTAACAGAGGGTGTTGAGCAACGGCGCGCCGATGTCGGCGACGCCGGACGGCACGTCCTGCAATGCCTGGGTGGTCGACCAGACGGTGGTTTCCGTCGGGCCGTAGGCGTTGATCAGCGCCACGCCACGGCCACGCAGTTCGTTCACCAGCTCACCGGGCACCGCCTCGCCACCGATCAGGCCACGCAGCGGCGGCCAATCGGCCTGGCCGGTTTCCAGCAGGATCTGCCAACCCGCAGGGGTGGCCTGGAATACCGTGGCCCGGCGCAGCAGCGCGAACAGCTGGTGCCCATCGACCACCTGCTCGCGGCGCGCCAGCAGGATGGCCGCGCCGTTGACCAGCGGCAGGAACAGCTCCGGCTTGCACATATCGAAGGCGTACGTGGTGCTGGCGAGCCAGACATCCTTGGCGCCGAGCGGCAGCAGCCGATCGAGGCCGGCCAGCAAGTTGCTCAGGTTGCCGCGGCTGACCTGCACGCCTTTCGGGGTCCCGGTGGAGCCCGAGGTGTAGATCACGTAGGCGCGCTGCTGCGCATCGATCGGCAGCGCAAGGTTGGCGTCGCTGCTGATGTCCAGCGGCAACCGGTCGAGCAGGACGTGATCGACGTCGCCCAAGGCCTCGGCGCACGGGCTTTCGCTGAGCACCAGGGCCGGGCGCGCATGGCCGATGATGAAGCCCAGGCGCTCGCTCGGGTGCTGCGGATCCAGCGGCAAGTACGCCGCGCCGGCCTTGTGGATCGCCAGCAGGGTTGGCAGCAGCCATGGGCCGCGACTCAGGCAGACCGCAACCAGGTCATCGGTGCCAACATTTTGCCCGCGCAGCCAATGGGCCAGGCGATTGCTGATGGCGTTGAGTTGCGCGTAGGTCAGCTGCTGGTCCTGGCAATCCACCGCCAGCGCTTCAGGCGACAGGACGACCTGCTGTTCAAAACGGGCGATGACGTCCACCACCGGCGCCAAGGATTGCGCAGGTCGATTCCAGGGGCGCTGGGCCAAGGCGTGATCGGCGTTGGCCAGGTCGATGTCCCAGAGGCGCGCCTCCGGTTGTTGCAACATGCCTTCGAGCAGGTAGCGGAACTCATCGGCATAACGTTGCGCGGTGTGTGCCAGGAACAGATCGGTGTTGTATTCCAACACGCACTGCCAATCCTCGCCCTGCTGTTCGATGTGCAGGCCGATGTCCACCAGGGCACTGTCGCTTTCGACGTTGAGCCGCTGTGCCGGCAAGCCGGCGAAATGCTGTTCGAGCGAGGCGTTGCCATCGCGCTGGATCAGGTTGAACAACGCCTGGAACAGCGGCGTGTGGCTGAGATCGCGGCGCACTTGCAAGGCGTCCACCAAGCGCTCGAACGGCACGTCGGCATGCTGTTGCGCCGCCAGGTGCGTGGTTTGCAACTGCTGCCAGAACTGTTCGACCGATTGCCGGGGATCGAGGTGGCTGCGCAGGACCTGGGTGGTGGCGAAATAGCCGATCAGGTTGTCGGTGTGGGCCTGATGACGATGGGCGACCGGTAGGCCGATCCAGATGTCCCGTTGGCCCGAGTGCCTGGCCAACAAGGTTTTCCAGGCGGCCAGCAACGGTGCAAAAGCGGTCAGGCCATGGCGCTGCGCCGTCTCGCGCAGGTGCTTGACCAGGGTCGCCGGCAGGTTGAAGCGCAGGCGCTGGCCCTTGTAGCCCTGCTCGGCGGGCCGCGGCATGTCGGTCGGCAGGTTCAGCACCGGCGGCTCGCCCGCCAAGGTACGGCGCCAGTAGTCAAGCTGCGACTCGATCCGCGCCTGCCCCGCGGGGCTTTGCCAACTGGCCGCGATATCGGAAAACTGCAGCGGCAAGGCTGGCAGGCAAGCGTCGCGCTCCTCCAGCAAAGCCTGGTAGATCACTTGCAATTCACTGAAGAGAATCTCCAGCGAGCGCGCATCGGCAATGATGTGATGCAAGGTCACTTGCAGCACACTTCGGCCCGAACCTTGGTACACCCGCACCCGCCACAGCGGCGGCGCGGTGAGGTCGAACGGACGCTGCGCCTCCTGGCTGAGCTTCTGGGTGAAGCCGCTGGAATATTCGTCGATTTCCAACGGCTCGAAGCTCAGCGGCATCGCGCCGAGGTCTTCGACATGCTGGCGTGCGCCCTCGGCGGTGTCGCTGAACACCGTCCGCAGGCTGTATTGGCGAACCACCAGTTGCGCCAGCGCCTGCTCCAGCAATGCCGGTTGCAGGAGGCCGTCCAGGCGCAAGGCCAGGGACAAGTGATAGGCCTGGGTATCGCCCTGCAAACGGTCGAGGAACCACAAGCGTTGCTGAGTGAAATGCAACGGCGCCAAGGGCTCTTCAAACGGACGCAGGATGCCGTCGGCCTCGGTGCTGGCCTCGGCCAACGTCGCGGCGAGGTCGCGCAGCACCGGTTGTTCAAAGACGCTGCGCAATGGCAGGCGCCGACCATGCTGTTCGGCGATTCGTGCCACCAGGCGCGCCGCCAACAGCGAGTGCCCACCCAGGGCAAAGAAGTTATCGTCCGCGCCAACGTCGGTGCATCCCAGCAGCTCTTGCCAGAGGCCGGCCAGGGTTTGCTCCCACTCACCCGACAATCCGCCCTGCTGGCCGTCACGCTGCTGCGGTGCTGGCAGGGCCTTGCGGTCGACCTTGCCGCTGGGGCTCAACGGCAAGGTGTCGAGGCGAACGAATTGGCTGGGCAGCATGTAGTCCGGCAACTGTGCGCCGAGGCTGGCACGCAGCGTCGTTTCGTCCAGCGCATCGCCAGCGTAATAACCCACCAGCCGCGCCGATTCACCGCTGCCAAGCAAAACGACAGCTGCCTCGCGGACCCCGGAAATACGGGACAGCAGCGCTTCGATTTCGCCCAATTCGATACGGAAACCCCGCAGCTTGACCTGGAAATCCAGGCGCCCGAGGTAATCCAGGCTGCCATTGCTATTGCGGCGCACCCGGTCGCCAGTACGGTACATACGCGCGCCGGCCACGAAAGGATCCGGCAGGAACGCCGCGGCAGTCAGGCGCGCGGCAGCGAAATAGCCGCGCCCCAGGTTGGCCCCGGCCAGGTACAGCTCACCGGGCACGCCGACGGCGACCGGTTGCAGGTCGGCGTCGAGCACGTACGCGGAGGTATTGGCCACCGGTTGCCCGATCGGCACCTCAACAGCGCTTTCGTGGCCACTGCGCACTTCGAAGGTGCTGTAGACGGTCGCTTCCGTCGGCCCGTAGCCGTTGATGACCTTGGCGCCCCTGCCCTCGATGGCTTCGGCCAGCGCGCACGGCAGGGCTTCGCCACCGGAGATGGCACGCACGCCCTGCCAACTGCGCGAGGTATGCGCCACCAACATCCGCCAAGTGGCCGGCGTGGCCTGCATGACGGTGGGTTGTCCGGTCAACAACAATTGATCGATCGCTTGAGGATCCCGCGCCTGCTCCCGATCAGCCAGGAGGATGCTGGCGCCACGGGCCAAGGGCAGGAGCAACTCGACGATGGCAATGTCGAACGTCGCGGTGGTCAAGGCCAGGACCCGGTCCCGGGCCGTCATCGGCAAGACCTGCTCGACGGCGAGCATCAGGTTCATCAGGTTGCCACGGCTGATCGCCACGCCTTTGGGCTGGCCGGTGGAACCCGAGGTGTACAGCACGTAGGCGAGTTGACCGGCGATGCAAGCCACAGGCTTGCGCATGTTGGTCGAGCCGCTGGCATCAATGTCCAGCAACGGCAGCCCGGTGTTCCACTGCGCCAACACGCCAAGGCTCGCGGCGGTGCCCAGGCATAACGTGGGCTGCGCCGCTTCGAGAATGTAGCGGCCACGCTCCGGCGGCGTGTCCTCGGCCAGCGGCACATACGCCGCACCGGCCTTGAGCACCGCCAGCATGGCCGTGGGCAGGCGTGCATCGCGGGGCAGACTCAACGCCACGCGGTCTTCGATGCCGACACCATGGGCCTGCAACGTCGCCGCGAGCGCCTCGGCGGCCTGATCCAGTTCCGCATAGGTCAGTTGCCGGTTGCCGGCCACGACGGCAATCGCCTCGGGCTGGCGGGCAACCTGGAGCGCGAAGGCTTCGAGGATATCCTGCTGACCGGCCACCGCGCGGCCATCAATCCGTGCCAACGCCCGCTCGGCGGGCTGCCATGCCAGTTCACCCAGCGGCAGGGCGGCTTGTTCGATCAGCGCATCGAGCAAGGCCAAGTACTGCTCGGCCATGCCTTGCACGGTATGCTCGCGGAACAGATCGCTGCTGTATTGCAAGCTCAGGCTGATGCCGTGTTCGCTGTCACGCACGTCCAGGTGCAGGTCGCACAGGGCGCTGTCCGGGCGGTTGTCCAGCGGTTCGGCGATGACGTCGGTGAGTTCGAAACGCTCCAGGGCGTTGCCTGGGAAGTAGTTGAACATCACTTGGAACAGCGGGTTGTAGCTCACCTGCCGGACCACGCCCAGTTGTTCGATCAAGTAGTCGAACGGCAAATCCTGGTGGGACTGGACCGACACGGACAAGGCCTGCAATTCGTTCATCAGTTGCAACGGGCTGCGTTCGCCGGAAAGCTTCTTGCGATACACCAAGGTGTTGACGAAACACCCCACCAGCGGCTGCAACACCGCATGGTGCCGGTTGGCCGCCGGCACACCGACGAGGATGTCGTCTTCACCGCTGCGACTGCGCAACATCAGTTGGAATGCCGTCAGCATCGGGATGAAGTTGCTCCAACCATGACGCGCGCTGAAGGCCCTGAGTCGTGCCGCCAGGTCCTCGGATAAGCGACACTCGACGCGTCCACCGGCCTGGCTGGCCTGGGCGGGACGAGGGAAATCGGCTGCCAGGTCGAGCACTGGCAGCTCGCCGGCCAGCTGCTCGCGCCAGTAGGCCAGCTCTTGCTCACACGCCTTGCTGCCCATCCACTGGCGCTGCCACACGGCGTAGTCGGCGTATTGCATTGCCGGGGCGGGCCGTGGGGTTGCCACGCCCTTGCGACGATTGCGGTACTGCTCGCAGAGGCCGTCGATGATCAGTTGCAGGGACCAACCATCGGCAACGATGTGGTGGCAATTCAACGACAAGACGAACGCCTCCGGCGCCAGGCGATACAGCCTGGCGCGCAGCAGCGGCGCCGCGTCGAGGGCGAACGGTGTCATGGCGTCGCGGCGCAGTCGTTCGTGCAACGCGTCTTCGCTCGCCACATCGATGACCGGCAATTCAAGTTCGCTGTGCGCCAGGACAACCTGGCTCGGCCCTTGAGCCGCGCCGATGAACCCGGTGCGCAGCACCTCGTGCTGGTCGAGGACCGCTTGCAAGGCCGCGTGCAGGTCAGCGACGTGCAGCTCGCCGGTCAGGCGCACGGCACCGGCCAGGTTGTACGCCGGGCTGTCGGGGTCGAGTTGTTGCAAGAACCACAGCCGTTGCTGGGCAAACGAGAGCGGCAGCGTTTCGGGACGCGGCAGCAAGGTCGGCGATGGTTTTACCGCGCCAGCCTGGTTCTCCAGCCAATCGGCCATGGCGATAATGGTGGGACGTTCGAAGACCACGCGCAACGGCAGGTCCTTGCCGCTGAGCTTGCCGATCAGGCCGATCAGTTGGGTTGCCAGCAGCGAATGGCCGCCCAGCTCGAAGAAATTGTCCTCGACACCCACCTGGCCCAGGCCGAGCACGCTTTGCCAGGCTTCGACCAACTGGCCTTGCAGCTCGCTGCTCGGCGCCACGTAGCGGGCCTGGCTTTGCGCGGCAAAATCCGGGGCGGGCAAGGACTTGCGGTCGATCTTGCCATTGCCATTGAGCGGGAAACGCTCCAGGAACACGAATGCGCTCGGGATCATGTAGGCCGGGAGATTGCCCAGCACATGCTCGCGCAACGCCTCGATGCTGCAGGCGCCATCGGCCACGACGTAAGCCACCAGCACCTTGGCGCGCTGCTGGTCGTCACGGGCCACGACCACGGCTTCGCGCACGCCGGGGTAACGGGTCAGGCAAGCCTCGATCTCGTCCAGCTCGATGCGGTGGCCACGAATCTTGACTTGGTGGTCAGTGCGTCCGACGTACTCCAGATCGCCGTTGGGCAGGAAGCGCGCCAGGTCACCGGTGCGGTACAGGCGCGAACCGTCGTTGGCAATCGGATCCGGCAGGAAGACTGCCGCCGTGCGCGCCGGGTCGGCCATGTAGCCGCGCCCGACGCCGACGCCGGCGACATAGATTTCGCCGACCGCGCCGACCGGTATCGGCTGAAGATCGGCGTTGAGCAGGTACAAGCGATTGTTCAGCGTGGCGCGGCCGATTGGCACGTTGATGCGTTCATCCGGCAAGCGTTCGAGCAGCGGATGAAACGCTACGTCATCGGAGCATTCCGCTGGCCCGTAGGCATTCATCAGCGGGATCGCCGGGTAGCGCTCGAACCAACGACGCGCCAACGCCGGCGGCAAGGCCTCGCCCGTGGCGAGCACCCAGCGCAGGGAGGACCTTTCCAAGCCCGCATCCAGCAGGCTTTGCATCAGGGACGGCACCGCTTCGAGGAGGCTGATGCCGTGGCGTCCGATGGCCGAGGCCAATGCCTCGGGATCCTGCACGACGCAATCGCCAAGGATCACGGTGCGTGCCCCGAGCACCAGGCCCGCGAGGGTTTGCCAGACGGAAATGTCGAAGCACTGCGGCGCGGTCTGGGCGATCACGTCGTTCGCATCGAGCCCCAACCCCGGCAGTTTGCCGAGAATGTTGTTGAGCATGCCCGCCTGCGCCACCATCGCGCCCTTCGGCGTGCCGGTGGAGCCGGAGGTGAAGATGCAATAGGCCAGCGACGTGTCGTGCACGGTGATGTTCAGGTCATCGTCGCTGTAGCTGCCCAGTACCGAAGGGTCGTAGCGCACGGCCTTGGGGCGCTGGTCGAGCAGGTCGAGGGCCTGCATCGCCAGTTCGCCCTGCCCTGCGCTATGAATCAGCAACGGCGTGCGGCTCTGGCGCAGCACCTGGGCCAGGCGCTGGGCCGGGTTGCGCGGATCGAGCGGCAGCCAACCGGCACCGGCCTTGAGCGTGGCGACGATCATCACCACCAGGTCCAGGCCCCGCTCGTCGAACACCGCGATCAGGTCGTCACTGCCCACACCCTGGGCGCGCAAGTGCCGGGCCAGTCGGTTGGCGGCGCGGTTCAACTGATCGAACGTCAGGCTTTGCTCGCCATGGACCATGGCGATGCGCTCTGGGGTCTGGCGAACCTGTTCCTGGAAACGCTCGACGTACAATGGTTGCAGCAGCTGCTCGTCGGGCTCCAGCCCTCCACCGGCCCAAACCTTGTGCTGGTGGGTGATTTCACTTTCATCCAGCATCGCCAGTTGATGCAACGGCGTGCCGGCGTTTGCGCCGAGGGCTTCGCCCATGTTCAACAACAAGGTGCGGAAATGCCGCAGCATCTGCTCGACTTCCTCACGCAAGAACCAGTCGGTTTGGTAGGTCAACTGCAGGTGCAGGCGCTCGCCCGGCACGATCACCACCGTGATCGGGTAGTTGGTGTGGGTGCGGTTGGCCATGTCGCTGATCAGGTAGTCCAACTGCCCCTGGCGCAGGTCGGCGGCAATGGGCGCGTTCTCGAACACGAACAGGCTCTGGAACAGGTCCTGGCGCTGCACGTCGCTCCAGCGCTGGATGTCCGCCAGGGAAACACTCTCGTGCTCGCGCAGGCTCAGGTTCTCGGTCTGCAGGGCTTTCAGCCACGAACCAAGCCCATCCTCCGGGCCACAACTCCAGCGCAGCGGCAAGCTGTTGATGAACAGGCCGACGATGCTTTCCATGCCTTGCAGGTGCACCGGGCGGCCGGCGACGGTGATGCCGAACACCAAGTCGCGATCGCCGCTGTAGCGCGCCAGCAACAAAGCCCAGGCGCCTTGCACCAGGGTGTTGAGGGTCAGGCCATGCCGGGCCGCGACGTTCTGCAATGCCTGGGTCTGCCCGGGCTCCAGGAATTCGACACAGTCCTCGACCGGTTCGGCAGCGCCTTGGACACGGCCGACGTGACCGAAGCCAAACTCGTTGGGCGTGTCGAACCCCGCCAAGCGCTGTTGCCAGAATGCTTGGTGGTCTTCCGGTTTCTGGGTTTCCAGCCAGCGAATGAAGTCGCGATACGGGCGCGGTGTCGGCAGGTTCAATCGACGACCTTCCCGGGCGGCGCGGTAGCCGTTGAGGAAGTCCATCATGATGATCGAGAAGCACCACGCATCCATGAGGATGTGGTGGTAGCTGCGCACGAACTGGTAGGTGTCGGGCGCCAGCTTGTACAACCTGACGCGCATCAGTGGCGCCTTGGTGAAATCCAGGCCTTCGGCGCGTTCTTCGCTGAGCAACTGCTCGAGGCGATCCTGCTGCTCGCCTTCGCTCAGGTGCGACCAATCCTCGTAGGTGATTGGCAGTTCGACCTGTTTGTGCACCACCTGCATCGGGCGCTTCTGCTGCTTCCAGACGAACGAGGTGCGCAGCAGTTCATGGCGCTCCACCACCTGCGCCCAGGCCTGGCGGAAGGCCGCGAGGTCGAGGTCCGGCATGACCATGACATGACGATATTGCAGCAGATACATGCCCTTGCCGGGGTGCATCAGGCTGTGGAACAGCAATCCTTGCTGCATGGGAGCCAGCGGGTAGATCGCTTCGATGTTGCGCGAAAGAGCCTTGACCTTGTCGTTCATGCTGACGGTATCCGAACCTGTAATGTTTGGGACGCGGGGGCTCATTGCTCGAGTTGTTCGAGCAGCCCCAGGAATTCATCGTCGGACAGGCCTGAGTCGGCGAAATCCGAAGCCGTGGCGCGGCCCACAGAGGGGGCCTGGCAGTGTTCCAGCAGGGCGCTGATCCGCTGCTGGAACTGGCGCGCCAGTTCGTTCACCAACACCGGGTCGTGGACCTGCGGTGCGTAACGCCACTCGATATGCAGTTGGCCTTCGTTGACCAGCGCCGTCACATCCAGCCAGTGCGTGCGGCGGGTGCTCTCGGCGCGCATGCCGGGGCACATCGGCCGCGCCAGGCGCCAGAGGCTCGATGCGCCGATCCATTGGTCGACCCGCCCCAGGTAGTTGAAGGTCAACAGCGAGGCGGCCCCCAGGCCGTGGACCGGATCCTGGCGCAACAGGCCGTAGCCAATGCCTTGTTCGGGGACGCGGCGCAGGGCCTCCTTGGCCGCAATGATCGAGGACTCCAAGTTCCAGGAAGTGTCGACGGCCAGCGGGTAGCGGCTGGTGTGCCAACCGATCGAGCGCGACAGCTCGGGGGCTTGTTCCCAGCCGCTGCGGCCATGGCTTTCCAGCTCAAGGGTGACGCGCTCGCGGCCCTGCCATTGGCCGATGACGCCAGCCAATGCGGCCACCAGCAAATCCTGCACCTGGGTGCCGTAGGCCGCGTGGCAATCGCCGAGCAGTAATTGCGTTTGCTCCACCGACAGTTGCATGTCCAGTGTCCGGCTTTCGCCGTATGCATTGGGCTGTTGAAGAACGTTATGTTCGGCGGCCAACTGCTCATGCCAATAGCCGACCTGGGCCAGGACGGCGGGCTCCAGGCGATGTTGCTGCAAGGCCTCGCTCCACACATGGAAACCCGCCGACACCGCAGGCAACGCCACGCTTGGTTGCAGGTAGAGGCTTTCCAGCTCTTCCAGCAGCACCTGCCAGGAAACGGCATCGACAAGCAGGTGGTGCGCCGTGCACAACAAGGCCTGGCTCTGGGAGAAATACACCCAGCGAATCAACGGCGCCTTGCCCAGCTCGAAGCCTTGTTGCCAGCGCTGCAACAGCGCGTCGTCCAGCGGTTGGTCCTCGACCTCGAACAACCCGTCGAGCAGGCTCGGGGAAAATGCCTGGTAGCGTTGCTGCCAGCCTTGTGGCGACGTTTCGAAGACCAGGCGCAAGCTCGCGTGACGTTGCAGCAGCGCGCCGACGGCCTGGATAAATCGCGGCTTTTCCAATGGCGCGTTCAAGGCCAGCAGCAAGGATTGGTTCCAGTGCCCGGGCTCGGTTTGCTCCTGGGCGAAGAACCATTGCTGGATCGGCGTCAGTGCAAATGCGGTGGCAGGTTCGAGCACGGCCGGGGTTGCGCCCGCCTTCGACGCGCCAAGATCAACCACCTGCTCGGCCCAACCGCGCACGGTCGGGAACTCGAAAATCTGCTTGGGCTTGAGTTGCAGCCCCTGCTGCTTGGCCCGGGCGATGATCTGCAAACTCAGGATCGAGTCGCCACCGACACTGAAGAAATTATCGTCGACCCGTAGATCAGGGTTATTGAGAATCTCGCGAGCGATGTCGAGCAGACGCTGTTCAAGGCTGCGCTGTGGCGTCTGCACCACTCGGGCCAAGGCGCGTACGGTCTGTTCGGCGAACAGTTGCTTGGGCGTCATCAGGATATTTTGCTGGCGCGCCAGGGCAATGATCTGCAGGCCGAGGATCGAGTCGCCGCCCAAGGCAAAGAAGTTGTCATCGGGCCCCAGGTCGGGATTGCCGAGCAGCCCGCGCCAGATCCCCAGCAACGCGCTTTCGACCGCGTCCAAAGGCTCCACGGTTGGAGACATTGCCTGCGCGGTGACCGGCACTTGCTCCGCCAACTGCAGCAATGCCTTGCGATCCACCTTGCCATTGGGCAACAAGGCAAACCCATCGAGGCAATGCCACTGGGCCGGTTGCATGTAGTCCGGCAGTTGCGCTTGCAGGGCAGCTTGAATCTCCGGCAGCGCAGCCGATGACGCGACCAGGAACGCCACCAGGCGGTTGCCCGTCAACGGCGACGGGCTGTTCAGCACCTGTACGTCACTGACCTGCGGCATCGCCCGCAGCCGTGCCGCGACTTCCGCCGGTTCTACCCGGTAGCCACGGATCTTGACCTGCTCATCGAGCCGGCCGAGAAACTCCACCTGGCCCAGATGATTGAGCCGCACCCGGTCGCCGGTGCGATAGCCATGGGCTCCGAAGCGGGCATTGTCTGCATCGCTGGCGCTGAGATAACCCTGCGCAACGGTCTTGCCCTGCACGCAGAGCTCGCCGCTGACACCGATCGGCAACAGACGGCCGTCGGGCGAACGCACGCTGACCTGGACATTGGGCAGCGGTCGACCCAACGGCGCCGCGCCATCGATATCGACCTCATGGGTCAACACCCCGACGGTGGTTTCACTGGGTCCGTAGTGGTTGACGATACGCAGGTCCGGCTTCAATGCCCGCAAGCGCGAGACCCGTTCATGGCCCAAGGCTTCGCCACCGGTGACCAGGCATTGGCGCGGCAGCAAGCGTTGCGGATCGTTGGCGACCAGCAAGGCGTTGAGGTGTGAAGGCACGATTTTCAGCAGGTCCACGGGCTCGCGCTCAAGCACGGCCGCCAGCTCCTCGGCGTCGAACGCCAGTTCCTCGGCCAACAGTCGCAGGCGACGACCGCTGAGCAACGCACCGAACAAGGCCGTGTGCCCCAAGTCGGTGGCGCAACTGGCAAGGCTCGCCAGGCTGGCATCGGCTGGCAGGGCCAGGCGTTCGAGGCAGCCCGCCACGTAATGGATCAGGTTGCCCTGGCTGACCGCCACGCCTTTCGGCCGGCCGGTGGAGCCGGAGGTGTAGACGACGTAGGCTGGAAGGTCTGCAGCCAGGGATGCGCGCAACGGCGATCCACTCGACAACCCGGCACTGGGCAACGACAGCCAGCGCACCGCTTCCGGCAGCCATTCCGGTCGCAGGCCCTCGCCGACCCAGACCTTGGGCGCAGCGTCCTGGCAGATGTCCTGCAAACGCGACTGCGGCCATTGCGGATCGAGGGCCAGGTACGTGGCGCCGCACTGCCAGGCCGCGAGCATGTGCATCACCAGCTCGCGGCTGCGGGGCAAGCACAAGGCAATGCGCGCGCCCTCCAGGCTCGCGCCCACTTGCAGGCGCTCGCCACGGGCCGCCACCGCCCGGCCCAGCTCGCCATAGCTGAGCGTGCCTTGCTCGTCTTGCAGGGCAATCGACTCCGGCTTGTGGGCGCACTGCTGGGCGAATGCCTGCCAAGCGTTGCTGACCGGGACCGACAGGTCCTCGCCGCTGAGGAACGATTGCTGCGCCGGTGCCAACCAGTCGAGCTGGGCAAACGGTGCGTCCGGCTGTTCGATGACCGCGTGGACCAAGGCAACGAATTGTTCGCAAAAGCGCTCGACCGTTTCATGGCGATACAGCGCCTTGCTGTAGCGCCACCGGCAAAGGAAGCCCTCCTCCTCGTCGATCACCACCATGTTCAGCTCATGGGCCGCGCCGCGCTGCTCCGACAGCAGGCGGTCGACATACTGCTCGAACGGCGCGATGCGTTCCTTGTTAAGGGTGAACATATGCTGGAACAGCGGCGCCCTGCCCATCTGCCGTGGCAGGTCCAGCTGCTTGACCAGGCGCGAGAACGGATAGTGGCGGTGCTGCAAGGCCTGCTTGACGGTGGCGTCCACCTGCCTGGCCCAATCGCCGCTGGACAGCTCGCGTTCCAAGCGGCAACGGATCGGCAACGGGTTGACCAGATACCCCGGCAGATTGACGTGCTCGCGGCGCAAGCGCCAGCCGCTGGGCGTGCCCAGGACAAAATCATCCTGCCCGGACAGCACGCCGAGGAACTGCTGGAATAAGGAGAACCAGCAGATATAAGGCGTCACACCCCATTGACGGGCCACGGCACGAATCCGCGCCGCAGTGGCCGGGTCGAAACGAACCGACAACTCTCCGCCCTGGAACGCCTGGTTGCTGCCGTAGTGAAAATCAGTCGGCAATTCCAGTGCCGGGGCATCGGCCAGTTGCGCTTGCCACCACGCCAACTCCACCGGTTCGGCGGCTTCGCTGCGTACGTGCAGGTCGCTGCAATAGTCGCGATACGCATCCGGATTCACGGCGGGCAGCGCTTGCTCATTGATCAACGCGAACAGTTCATTGAGCACGATGTAGAACGTGGCCAGGTCGGCAGCGATGTGATGAATCACCAGCAGCACGGTGTGCTCGATACGACCGGCCTGGCCATTGCTCAACAGGACGACCCGACTGACGTCGCCGGCCTCCAGGTTGAACGGCTTATCGGCCCACTCGGTGATGCGCTGCTGCAATGCCTGCGCATCGGCCGCCTGCAACGCCACGCGCTCCAGCGGCCGGACGTGCTCGCGATGGCTCCACTGCAACAGGTCGCCATTGCGCTCGGCATAGGCGGTGCACAGCATCGGGTAGCGTCGCTGCACCGTTTCCCAGGCGTCTTGCAGGCGCCGGGGCAGATCTTCGGTGACGAACTGCGCCTTGATGCGTCCGGCGTAAGCGATGTTATAGGCGCAGCTGTCCGGCTCCAGGCGCTGGAGAAACCAGAGCGCCTGCTCGTTATCGGTCAGCGGGCGCGCCGCAAAATAATCGGCGTGCAAGGCCAGCCATTGCAACACCTCGGCGCTGTGCGCCGTCAGTTCGCGAGCCAGTTCATCGTCCAGCGCCTTGGATGATCCGGGCGTGATAACCAGTTGGTCTTCGGCTTCCGACAGGCGAATTCCACGCAGCCAGCAGCGATGCATCAGGCGATCGAGCATTTGATGTCCTTCATTTTGCTTGTTTGGAGTAAGCCGCCCAATACGGCGGCTTAATGCAAGAGCGTCGGGCTCAACCCGCCGGAGCAGGCTCGGCCATGGCGACCACGACCTTGCGCGCGCCCTGGAATGTCGAACGACCGTGGGCCACCAGCATGTTGTCGAGCATCAGCACGTCACCCGCCTGCCAGGGGAAGCTCACTTGGCAGCGCTGCAATACCGCTCGAACATGCTCCAGGGCTTCGAGTTCGATAGGCGAGCCATCGCCGTAGAAGACGTTACGCGGCACGCCCTCTTCCCCCACGATGGAAATCAGCGTCTCGCGCACGGGTGCGGCGAGATTGGAGATATGGAACAGATGCGCCTGGTTGAACCACACCCACTCCCCGGTCCCCGGGTGCTGGGCCACGGCCTGGCAGACCTGGCGCGTGGACAGCTCACCGTCATCCTTCCATTGGAACTGGATCTGGTTGGCGCGGCAGAAATGTTCGACTTGGGCGCGGTCTTCGGTGCTGAACGCCTGTTGCCAGGGCAAGTCGAGGCCATTGCCGTAGTTGCGCACGTACATCAGGCGCTTCTCGGCAAAGCGCTGGCGGATTACGGGGTCGAGTTGTTGGTAGACCTTGCGGCTGTCGGCGATGGGGGTTTCGCCGCCTATCGGAGAAGCCTGCACGCAGTGGAACCAGATTTTCATCGGCCAGTTGAGCGAGTAGGACTGCTCGTTGTGCAGCGGGATGACCTGGTGGGCCGGGTATTCGGTGGAGGTGTAGACCCGGTTGTTGAGCTTGGTGCGCGGCGTCGAGGCGTAGTCGTAGGTCAGCAGTTCATGACCGAAACTGCGGGCGAACTCTTCAAAATCCGCTTCGCCCTTGAACGCAAAACCACGAAACAGAATGCCGCCCGCCAGCGGCAACTCGGCTTCAACCGCCTCCAGGATCTGCGCCCGGCTGTCCTGCCAGATAGCCCCCGCGCCTGGTGCCTGGACAATGAACGGCAAGGTCAGTTCGTCACCCGGTACGCCTTCCATGGATTGAACCTGTGCACGCGCCAAACCCGTTTCCATCTGTGATCCCTCGCCATTCCGATGAGCGTGTTTTTTTCGAGAGCACAAACTAATACAAACGAGTAACAACCGCAATAGAGAATCATTGTCATTAATGACTTTTGTATGACAATCGCTACAAAGTCACTTGGCCTGAAGCACGCTCTCTCGCTCGGCAATATGGGACATCAGCAGGTAGGCGGAACCCAGCAAGCCCTGCATCGTATCGGCATAGCGGCTGCGGTTCAGGTAGAGAAACTGGCGGTTCTTCACCGCAAACAGGTTCTGCCATTGAGGTGACTGGCGAAACGCAGCCGTGCTGGCTTCCGAATCGAGCAGCTCCTCGTAGGTGTCGATAATGAAATCACTGTCGAAGTCGCCGATTCGCTCCAGGCTGTAAGGCACGTTCTGGCGCGCCTCGCGATACGCGGCGACACGGCCCAGGCCGAAGTCCTTGATGACGTCATCCATACCGCCACGGCCGATCAGCTGGAAACCATCGGTATAGACTTCGAGCGTCGTGACCGTGATGCGCGAAGGATCCTTGACGCGCTTCTTGAACTCGCCGACGACCCATTCGTATTCGTGGAGCATTTCTTCGTAGCGCTGCTGCTTGCCGACCAGTTCGGCGAGCTGCCTGGCGTAGGTCTTGATGTCGCTTTCCCGCGAGGGCAACAGCACGACCGGTGCGATTTTGCTGAGCTTTTCCTTGAGGTCCGCGTGGTACGACAGGCCGATGATCAAGTCAGGCTTCAACGCAGCGATGGCTTCCAGGTCGGGGGCCTGGTGCGAGCCGATGTACTGGATGCCCGTCACGTCGAAGCGCTCCTGCGCACCACGGAACACCACGTCCGAGAACAGCTTCTTGCGGCCGGTCGAGCCACAGGGCTTGATGCCCAGCTCCAGCAACTGATCAGTCAAGCTGAAATCGTGCAGGGAGACGATGCAGTGAGGTGAAACAGGTACTTCGACCCGCCCGAAACTGTTCTCGAACACCTTGGTTTCAGCCGCACCGGCGTGGATCGACATCAATGCCAACGGCACGCACAGCATGCCGAGCACTCCTTGGAACATTCCCTTCACTCTTTCCCGCACGCATTTTTCTCCAATGTTTTCCAGATATGCATCGCTGTGTCTTCAGCGACTGCGTTGACGCGCCAACAACAGGATCAGATAAGGCGCACCGATGATGGCGACGACCAGCCCCGCCGGTAACTGCAACGGCGGGAAAAGTCCTCGTCCCAGCGTATCGCCCGCCAATACCAGCAACGCCCCCACCAACGCCGACAACGGCATCAGCGCACCATGACGATCACCCGCCAGTTGGCGCGCCAGGTGCGGAGCCACCAGCCCGACGAAGGTCATGGTGCCGACATTCGCCACGGCCGCCGCCGTCAGCATGACGCTGCACAGCAACAGGAAAATCATCACGCCCGTGACGTTCAGGCCACGGCTGAGCGCGACTTTTTCGCCCAATTGCAACAGGTTCAACTGACGGTGGAAAAACAGCAACGGAACCCCCGCCAGCAGCAGCCAGATACCGAGGCTACGGACCTGAGGCCAACCGGCCCGGTGCAAGCTGCCGCCCAGCCACATCAGCGCCGATTCCACCTGATCGATGTTGCCGTAGGTGATCAACAGGTCGGCCACCGCACTGAGCATGGCGGTCAGCCCGACGCCGACAAGAATCAACCGCAGCGGTGAAATGCCCTGGCGCCACGACAGCAATGCGACGAACAATGCCACGGCCAACCCGCCCGCCAGTGCCGCCAACGGATAGAGTTCCAACGGCAGCAGCGTGGGCCAGAGCACGATGATCAGCAGCATCGTGACACTGGCGCCCGATTCCACACCCACCAGGCCCGGCGCCGCCAGCGGATTGCGCGTCAACGACTGCATCAACAGGCCTGCCAGCGACATGGCCATGCCGGCGAGAATCGCCAGCACGACACGCGGCAATCGCAACTCCCAAAGCAGGTTGCGCATCGTCGAGTCGACACGGCCAGGGGACCACAAGGCTTGCCAGGCCTGGGCGACACCCAACGAATAACTGCCGACCGTCAAGGCGTACAACGACACGGCAACCAATGCGAACATCAACACCAGCACCCAGATCACATCGATCGGCCGGGCCACCCAAGGCAACCAGGGCAGCGCCCTGGGCAAGGTCAGTCCCAGGCGCGTCATTTGACTTTCCTCAACACCAGCGCCACGAAAATCGGCCCGCCAATCAGCGCCGTGACAATCCCGGTGTTGAGCTCGAAGGGACGCACCACCGTTCGTGCGGCGATGTCCGCCAGGATCAGCAGCAGCGCGCCGAGCAAGGGCGCGGCCAGCAACAGCCGTCGATAATCGTCACCGAACAACAGGCGCGCAGCGTGAGGCACCACCAGCCCGACAAAGCCGATCGGCCCCGCCAGAGCGACCGCGCACCCCGAAAGCAGGACCACGGAGGCCAGGCCGAACAGGCGCATCTTCAACAGATTGACGCCCATGCCAGCGGCAGCCTGTGGACCCAGTCGATGGGCGTTGAGTGCCCGGACATTGACCAGGCACAGAAGCATGCCCAACACGACGTACGGCCAGACCCACGCCTGCATCGAGCCTCCGGTCACGCCAATCGACCCGGTGAGCCAACGGCGCAGGCTGTCGAGCCCCTGCTGGTCGAGCAACAGCAGGATCGAAGTGATGGCGCTGAACAATGCCGCAATCATCGCCCCGGACAAGGTCAGCCGGATCGGGTTATGCCCCCGGCCCGCCAGTAGCAGGACGCCGATGGCTGCCACCAGCGCGCCACTGAACGCGAACAACGGGATCATCGACAGGTCGTGCCCCGGCAATACCAACAAGCCGAACACCACGAATAGTGCCGCGCCACTGTTGATGCCGAGGATGCCCGGGTCGGCCAATGGATTGTCGCCCACGGCCTGCATGATCACCCCGGCCAGGCCAAGGCTGGCACCCACCAGCATGGCCACCAGCAGGCGCGGCAGGCGGCTGCCGCGAATGACGCTCTGGTCGGCGTTGTCCGGCGCATAAGCCACCAGCGCCTGCCAGGCTTCGCTCCAAGGGATGCTCTTGGCGCCAACCGCGAGGTGCAGCAGCGCGGCCAAGCCGATGGCGACCAGCAAGCCCAGCCACACCGGCAATCGCAAACCGTGACTCACATCGCCTCCCGCACAGCCGAGGGCTGGCTACGGGTGGTTTGCGGGACACACAGTGGGTCGCCCGAATAAGGGTCGGTGATGATGTGCGCATCCAGGTCGAAGACCGCCTTGAGGTTCTCGCGGGTGAAGACGTCGACGGGCGCGCCCTGGGCCAGCAAACGGCCTTCGCGCATCATCACCAAGTGATCGGCATAACGCGCGGCCTGGTTGAGATCGTGAAGCACGGCGACGACGGTCTTGCCTTGCTCGCGCAGGTCCACCAGCAGTTCGAGCAAGGTGATCTGATGCGCGATATCGAGAAACGTCGTGGGCTCATCCAGCAGGATCACCGGAGTGTCCTGGGCCAGGGTCATGGCAATCCAGCAGCGCTGCAATTGGCCGCCCGACAGCGTGGCCAGCGAACGATCGAGCAAAGGCGCGATGCCCGCCAGGTCGATGGCACGATCGATTGCCCGCTGATCCTGCTCGGACCACTGGCGCCACCAGCTCTGCCAGGGAAAACGCCCCTGCATCACCAATTCCCGGACGCTCATGCCGGCCGGCGAGGTGGTGCGCTGGGGTAACAACGCCATGCGTTGCGCCAGCGCCCGGCGCGAATACTGGCCCAGGGCCTTGCCGGACAGCTGCACCTCGCCCGCGCTCGGTCGCAGCATGTGCGCCAACACATTGAGTAGCGTGGTCTTGCCGCAGCCGTTGGCTCCGATCAACGCCGTGAAGCAGCCTTCGGGAATATCCAGGCTGACACCGTTGAGAATCTGTTGCTCGCCATAGCTCAGCCGCACGTTGCTGGCTTTCAGCATGACTGTCCCTCCACCGCCCTAGAGGGCCTGATCGAATCGTCCATCGTACCGAACCCTCGCAATCGTTTCCCGGTGACAGCACCGCAAAACCCATCGAGGGCCAAAAAGTGGGGCACAGAATATGTCGAAACTAAAATAATTTCCCTACAAGACTGACAATATTAATGCAAACCCTTATCATTCACAGTCAGATTATGGCCAGTAGACACTAACCTCGCTCGCCTGCCTGACGCCGCTGGACCGGGACAGCAGGCTCGCGAAGATGAAAAACAACCCCAAGGACCTCCTCGATGCTCGAAAGAAAAACAACAGTTGGCACCGATAAACGTTACGTCTCGCGTCACCCGGCTTTTCACCTGAGCACTCTGGCCCTGGCCTTGGGGAGCATCTTTTCAGCCCAGGCGATTGCCGCACAGGAAGAGGCCGCCGCCAACGCCCCTCTTCAGTTGGGCGAAATCAACATCAATGCCGCCGCCGTGGAAAATCCGACGGCGCCGCTGACCGGCAAGGTCGCCCTGCGCAACGGCAGCGCCACCAAGTCCAACGCGGCCATTACCGAAACGCCGCAATCGGTGTCCGTGGTCACCGCTGATGAAATGCGCGATCGCAAGTCCGACACCCTGGCGGACGCCCTCAGCTACACCCCGGGCTTCACTAGCCAACCGAGCAGCTTCAACCGCACGGCCGACCGGTTCCGCATGCGTGGCTTCGACGTCGAGTCCGCCACTGGCGGCTCGCTGCGCGACGGCATGCGCCTGCAATACAACTCTTATGACGGCGTCCAGGAACCCTTTGGCCTGGAACGCGTGGAAGTTGTCCGTGGCGCGGCTTCGGTGCTGTACGGCCAACTGTCGCCTGGCGGCTTCGTCAACGGTGTCAGCAAACGACCGACCGAAACCCCGCTCCATGAACTGGGGCTGCAATACGGCAACCACGATCGCAAGCAACTGACCGCCGATTTCAGCGGCCCGCTCGGCGACAGCGATGTCCTCAGCTACCGCCTGACCATGCTCAAGCGTGACAGCGACACCCAGCAGGACTACATCAACGACGACAAGCTCTACATTGCCCCAGCCCTGACCTGGCGCCCCGATGAAGACACCTCGCTGACCCTGCTCTCGTTCTACCAGAAGAGCGACACGCGCTTCTCCGCCCCACTGCCCTACCAATTGGTCAAAGGCGTGGGCAAAGGGCCGTTCACCATTGGCCGCCACGATTTCATCGGCGAACCCGACTACGACGACATGAACGGCGAGATGTCCGCCATCGGTTATGAGTTCGAACACCGGTTTGACGAACACACCCGTATCAGCAACAAGCTGCGTTACTACGAAGCGGATGTGAAGTGGAAGTACATGCAGGCACAAACCAGCACAGTTGCCGTCAACGGAGCAGCCAATACCGGCGTCCTCCGCCGTCAGTACAGTGACCGGCGCGAGCGCTCCCGGGCGTTGGCCAGCGACACCAACATCGAGACGCGTTGGAACATTGGCGGTATTGAAAACACCTTCCTGGTGGGTGCCGACACCTATGACGCGTCTTACGATTCACATAATTTCCGGGCGAACTCGACCTCTATCAATATTGGTGACTACAACTACGGGCAGCCGGTCGTCGTGAACAAGTCCCGGATAAATGATCGCGGTTCGCAGATCGACACCTTCCAGAAAGGCATCTACCTGCAAGACCAGATCAAGTTCGACGATCACTGGCTGTTGCTGCTAGGTGGCCGCCACGACTGGGCGGATCAGGATCAGGAAGCGTTCAGGACGGGGCTGAAGGAGAGCCGGGACGACGAAGCCACCACCTGGCGCACCGGCCTGGTGTATCAAGCAGATAACGGCCTGGCCCCTTACATCAGCTATAGCGAATCGTTCTTCCCGGTCGCAGTGGCTGAAGCAACGGACCAGACCTTCGATCCTACCGAAGGCAAGCAGTACGAAGTCGGCATCCGCTACCAACCCCCTGGCAGCAATATATTGCTCAGCGCAGCGGTCTATGAGCTAACACAGGAAAATGTCGTGAAACGCGACCAGGCTGGGGGCAATCCCCAGCAGATTGGCGAACAGCGTTCTCGTGGTTTGGAATTGGAAGCCAAGGCCGACGTCACGCCTCAACTGACGGTCATCGCGTCGTACGCTTATACCGATGCGCGTATCACCAAAAGCCAGGTTCAAAGCGAGGTAGGCCAACGCAGCGAGGATACGCCTTACCATCAGGCGGCTCTTTGGGCTGACTACAACTTTGCCCTCTTCGGCGTGCCACAACTGAAGGTGGGTGGTGGAGCTCGCTACAAAGGAACTACCCAGGCCTCGCTTATCGATTCCCAACTACCCGCCTACACGCTGTTCGATGCAATGGCGAGCTATCAGATCGACAAGAACTGGGATATCGCCCTCAACGCCAACAACGTGACGAATAAAAAATACGTCTACTGTGAAGCATCCACCTGCCGCTACGGCGACGAGCGTGAATTGGTGACCTCCGTCAACTTCCGCTGGTAAAACCCCTGGCTCGGTCGGCGCCCACAAGCGTCGACCGAGTCATTTCACACCGTACAAGCACCTCTCTGCCCCGCCCATAATTCCCTTCATCGCACCATCCTCCTGAATCCTCTTTTGACCTTGACGCATCGGATGACGATCGTCATATTACGATCATCATAAGCCAGACAAAAACCGGCCAAGGGGATTAATCCATGGAAACTGGAACTGCATCAGCGATTGCAGACGCGCAGCCACACGCATCGAGTCCAGCCCTGACCGGCCGAATCGTCGCGTTGCTCGCCGGCCTCGCGGCCATCGGCATGCTCTCCACCAATATCATCCTCCCGGCGTTCCCGGTCATCGGCGACGACCTCGGCGTGACTGCCCGGGAACTGGGCCTGACGCTCTCCAGTTACTTCGTCACGTTTGCCCTGGGCCAGTTGGTGGTCGGGCCGCTGGCCGATCGTTATGGACGGCGGAAACTGGTGCTGGGCGGACTCTTGGTATTTATCGTCGGCACCGTCATCGCAGGATTCGCCACCACGCTCGATGTCATGATCGCCGGACGCGTCGTCCAGGCATTGGGCGTGTGCGCGGCCTCGGTGCTGTCGCGCGCCATCGCTCGGGACCTCTTCGAAGGCGAGACCTTGGCCCGCGCCCTGTCATTGACCATGGTTGCCACGGCCGCTGCGCCAGGTTTTTCGCCGCTGGCCGGCAGCGTCCTGTCCGTCACGCTCGGATGGCGCGCCATCTTCATCCTGGTGGGGTTGGCCGCCGTGGTGCTGGCGTTCTTCTACGTTCGCGATCTTGGCGAAACCCATCCGGCCGACCGCCGGGCGCCGCATTCCACCGGCAGCGTCCTGCGCGCCTACGCAAGGCTGGCGACGGACAAGCGCTTCATCCTCCCTGCCCTGTCGATGAGCCTGTTGCTCAGCGGCTTGTTCGCCTCTTTTGCCGCCGCCCCGGCCATTCTCATGAAAGGCATCGGCCTGACCTCGGTGCAGGCCGGCCTTTATTTCGCCTCGACGGTGTTCGTCGTGTTCGCCGCCGGCATGGCCGCACCGCGCCTGGCCCACCGCTATGGCCCGCGGAACATTGCGTTGCTGGGGATTACCTGCGCCATGGTCGGCGGAGGGCTGCTCATCGTCGGGCCGGCCCATCCGGGCCTCGGCTGGTATGCCGTTTCGATGGTGACGTTCCTCTGGGGGATGGGGTTGGCGAATCCGCTGGGCACGGCGATCACCATGGGACCTTTCGGCAACGAGGCCGGGATGGCCTCGGCGCTGCTGGGTTTTCTCTCCATGGGTGCAGCAGCGTTGACCACCTGGCTCGCTTCCGTATTGAGCTTTGCGCCCATCACCACGCTGGGCGCGATCCAGGCGTTGACCTGCCTGGTCGCGCTGGGCCTGTTCTTGCGGCGTCGCTGACGCGGCGTCAGTCTTCCCAGCGACGGAACAACACGCTGGCGTTGACGCCACCGAAGCCGAACCCATTGGACAGCGCATGGGTGATCGGCATTTTCCGCGCCTTCAAGCCAACCAGATCGAGCCCGTTGGCCGCCTCATCGGGATGGTTCAGGTTCAAGGTCGGTGGCACGACCTGGTCACGAAGCGCCAGGACCGTGAAGATCGCTTCGATGCCGCCCGCCGCGCCCAACAAGTGGCCGGTGGCGGATTTGGTGGACGTGATCGCCACACCGCTGCCCGCGCCGCCGTCCGGACCAAAAATCGCACGAATCGCCGCCAGCTCACCGGCATCGCCGACCTGGGTAGACGTCGCATGGGCGTTGATGTGCTGCACCTCGGCGGGACTGACATCGGCCTGGCGCAGCGCCTGTTCCATGGCGCGGCGGGCGCCGTTGCCATCCTCGGGACCAGCGGTCAGGTGATAGGCATCGGCGCTGGTACCGTAACCGACCAGCTCGGCCAGGGGCTTGGCGCCACGGGCCAGTGCGTGTTCCAGCGACTCGATCACCAGCAACCCGGCACCTTCGGCCATGACGAAACCGTCTCGATCCCGGTCGAACGGCCGCGAGGCCTCTTGCGGACGCTCGGCAAATCCCGTGGACAACGCCCGCGCCGCCGCGAAACAACCCAGGGTCACGCGGTCGATCGCGGCCTCGGTGCCGCCGCAGATGGCAATGTCGGCCTCGCCACTCTTGATCAGCCGGGCGGCATCGCCAATGGCTTGTACGCCGGCAGCGCAAGCGGTAACGGGTGCACCGAGCGGGCCTTTGAAACCATGCCGGATGGAGACCTGCCCGGCCGCCATGTTGGCCAGGAAAGCCGGCGCGGTGAACGGCGACAACCGTCGCGGACCGCGCGCATCCGTGGTGCGCACCGCATCGGCAATCGTGGCGAAACCACCGACGCCCGAGGAGATGATCGTGGCGGTCCGTTCCTGATCGACGGCTTCGACCGGATGCCAGCCCGCCTGCTCCAGGGCTTCGTGAGCCGCCACCAGGGCGAACTCGATAAATCGGTCCATCTTCTTGCGATCCTTGGGCGCGATAAGGCGCTCCGGGTCGTAACCGGCGATGCCATCCTCTTCCAACGTTGGCACCTGCCCGCCCACGGCGACGCCGGTGCCTTCGGTGACATCGCCGGACAGGTTGCGAATGCCGGAATGCCCGGCCAGCAACCGCTTCCAGACCTCTTCGACAACGCAGCCCAGCGGTCCGACCATGCCAACGCCGGTGACGACGATGCGTTTTTGACCTTCTCGATTTTTCATGAAGCCCTCTTCGTATCAGGACGGATCTTGAACCAGATGGAATACATCGCTGGCAGGAACACCAGCGTCATGATGGTGCCGACGAACGTGCCGCCAATCAGGGTGTAGGCCAGCGTGCCCCAGAACACCGAATGCGTCAGCGGAATGAACGCCAGGATCGCCGCCAGCGCGGTGAGCAACACCGGTCGCGCCCGCTGCACCGTGGCTTCGATCACCGCGTGGAACGGATCGAGGCCTTCGCTGGCATTGTGATGGATTTGCCCGATCAGGATCAGCGTATTGCGCATCAGGATCCCCGACAAAGCGATCAGGCCGACCAGCGCGTTGATACCGAAGGGCTGGTTGAAGATCAGCAACGTCGGCACCACGCCGATCAGCCCCAGCGGTGCGGTCATGAACACCATGATCATGGCCGAGATCGAACGGACCTGCAGGATGATGATCAGCAACGTCATGGCGACCATGATCGGCACCAGCGGCACGATGGCCTTGCCGGCCTTGCCCGACTCCTCGATCGCGCCCGCCTGCTCGATCCGGTAACCGGCGGGCAGGCTGTCAATGACCGGCTGCAATTGCTTGATGATGGCGCTGGAGACGTCCGGTGGTTGCAAGCCCTCGGCGATGTCGCCGCGCACGGTCATGGTCGGGGTGCGATCACGACGACGCAGGATCGGGTCCTCCATGCGCACATCGACTTCGCCGACCTGGGACAGCGGAACACGCTGGCCCGTCGCGCCCACCAGGGTGAAGCCTTCGATCTTGGCCGGATCGAGGCGGATGTCCCCCGCTGCGCGGCCGACCACCTGCACCGAGCGGATGTCCTCGCGAACCGCCGTGATCGGCACGCCGGTGAGCAGGAATTGCAACTGCTGGGCGACCGCGCTGGAGGTCAGTCCCACGGCCTGCAAGCGGTCCTGGTCCAGGTTGAAATGCAGGGTCGGCACCAAGGGTCCCCAGTCGGTGTTGACGGTCCTCATCAGCGGGCTCGCCTGCATGATGCCCTGGACCTGGCTGGCGATCTCGCGCAGCTTCGAAGGGTCGGGCCCCATCACCCGATACGCCACCGGGAACGGTGAGTACGGGCCAAACACCAGTTGCGTCACCCGCACCCGCGCCTCGGGCGCGAGCCCATCGGCGATCGCTTGGCGGAGGCGGAACTTGAGGGCTTCGCGCGCCTCCTGGCTGTCCGTCAGCACGACAATCTTCGCAAACGACGGATCGGGGAGTTCCGGCGCCATCGCCAGGTAGAAACGCGGCGCGCCTTGGCCAATATAAGCCGTGACGATCCGAGCCTCTTCCTGCTGATGCAGCCAGGCCTCGACCTTGGCGGTGGTGGTGCTCGTCTGCTCGATGGAGGTGCCGTACGGCATCTGCACTTCCACCAGCACCTCCGGCCGGTCCGAAGTCGGGAAAAACTGTTTCTTGACCAGGCCCATGCCGAGGATCGCCACCACGAATGTCGCGATCACCGTACCGGCCACCCACCATTTGCGCGCGATGACCCGCGTCAGCACCTGGCGGAAGCGGTTGTAATGGCGAGTGTTGTAGATGGCCGCATGGCCGCCTTCGACCTGCTTGATGTCGGGCAACAGTTTCACGCCCAGGTACGGCGTGAAGGCTACCGCGACCACCCAGGAAGCGATCAGGGCAATGCCGACGATCCAGAACATGTTGCTGGTGTACTCGCCGGCGGTCGATTGCGCGAAACCGTTAGGCATGAAGCCGATGGCGGTCACCAGCGTGCCGGAGAGCATCGGCGCGGCCGTGTGGCTCCAGGCATAGGCGGAGGCCTTGATCCGGTCGTAGCCCTCCTCCATTTTCACCACCATCATCTCGATGGCGATGATCGCGTCGTCCACCAGCAACCCGAGCGCGAGGATCAGTGAGCCGAGGGTGATGCGGTCGAAATTCTTGCCAGTGGCAGCCATGACCACGAACACCACGGCCAACGTCAACGGCACAGCCGCCGCCACCACCACACCGACGCGCCAGCCCATGCTGAGGAAGCAGACGATCATCACCACCAGCAGCGCGACGAAGAACTTGACCATGAACTCGCCGACCGCCGAGTCGATGTTCACCGACTGATCGGTGACTTTGCTCAGGGTCATGCCCAGCGGCATGCCCTCGTTGATTTTGCCCGTCTCGGCGTCCAGCGCCTTGCCCAGGTCCAGGCCGTTCCAGCCCTCGCGCATGATGACGCCGAGCAGCAGCGCCTCTTCGCCGCCGCTGCGCACCAGGAATGAGGCCGGGTCTTCATAACCGCGCTCGACGGTGGCCACGTCGGACAGTTTCAGCGAGCGCCCCTGGACCGTGACCGGCGTGTCGCGAATCTTCTGCAGCCTGTCGAAGGCGCCGTCCAGGCGCAGGAAAACCTGCGGCCCGGCGGTTTCGATGGAGCCGGCGGGTGTGAGCATGTTCTGGCTGTTGAGGGCGGCAAAAATGTCCTGGGGCGAAACACCGAGGGTCGCCAGGCGATCATGGGAAAACGACACGAAGATCCGTTCGGCCTGCTCGCCAATGATGTTGACCTTCTTCACGCCCGGTACGTGCAGCAACCGTTGGCGCAACGCCTCGGCATCGCGCACCAGCAAGCGCTGCGGCTCGCCCTTGGCTTTCAGCGCGAACAGCGCGAAGGTCACGTCGGCAAACTCGTCGTTGACCATCGGCCCGATGACGCCCGCCGGCAGCTTGATCGCCTCGTCAGCCAGCTTCTTGCGCGCCTGGTAGAACTCTTCCTGCACCTGCGACGGTGGCGTGCGGTCGACCAGCGACACCATGGTGAAGGCAAGTCCGGGGCGGGTGTAGGTTTCCGTGCGGTCGTACCACTTCAATTCTTGCAGGCGTTTTTCCAGCGGTTCGGCGACTTGGTCCTGCATCTCCTGGGCCGTCGCGCCCGGCCAGGCCGTGATGACCGTCAGTTGCTTGACCGTGAACGGTGGGTCCTCGGCGCGGCCCAATTGGAAAAACGCGAGGACGCCCGCGACGGCGATCAGGAACAACAGGAAAACGGTGATGGAGCGCTCGCGAACGGCGAGCGCCGACAGATTGAAGCTCATGGGTGGTTCCCCGCAACCTTGACGTCGCCCGGAGGAGCCACATTCACCGCCTCGCCTTCGTGCAACAGATGCGTGCCCAGCGCGACGATCCGTTCACCCATTCTCAAGTCGCCGGAGACCTGCGCGGCATCGTCGCTCAAGCCGAGGACCTGGACGGGGCGCCAGGCGACTTTCGCCGGCTCGCCCGTGATGACCCAGACGCCGGTGCCCTTGCCCGCATCGTGCACGGCGGCAATCGGCACTTGCAGCACCTGCCCTTGCCGAGCGCCCGCGGCGATCCGAAGCGTGACGGTCGAACCCAGCGGCGCATTGCCCAACGCGCCCTCCAACACATACCGCGCCTCGAAGGTACGCGTTACGCGGTCGGCGGAATCCGACAGCAACCGCAACTTCGCGCTGACCACTTGCGAAGCGTTGCCATACAGCGTTGCCTGCGCAGTGGCCCCCGGGGCGGGCCGCAGCGTCTCGGGCAATTGCACAACGGCTTCACGTTGCCCGGCCCGCGCCAGTCGAACCACGATCTGTCCCGGAGACACGACTTGCCCCGGCTCGGCCAATGTCTCCATCACCACGCCATCGGCGTCGGCGAGCAGCACGGCGTAGCCGGAGGCATTGCGGGCCACATCGGCCTGGGCCTGGGCCGCGCTGAGTTGCGCTTTTGCGGTGTCGGCGGCGGCCTTGATCTGGTCGTAACCCGAGGCGGAGATGGCGCCTGCGGCGACCAGTTCCCGATAACGAGCCTCATCGTCGGCGGTCTGCTTGGCCCTGGCCCGGGCGGCGGCGACAGCCTCTTCCTGGGCCCGCGCCTGCAGGCCGAGGTCGATAGGGTCCAGGCGCATCAGCGGTTGCCCGCGCTTGACGGTCTGGCCGGTATCGACCAGGCGTTCCAGCACCTTGCCCGACACACGGAAACCGAGGTCGCTCTGGACCCTGGCCGTGACTACGCCGGTGAAGGAACGTGAGATCTCGGGGGAGCCCAATACTTCGGCCACCCTCACCAAGGGCGCCGCCGTACGAGGATCTTTCTCGGTGGATGACTCGCCACACGCCGTCAGGACGAGAGGCAACAGGCAAGCGGCAAGGGTGACAGGTCGACGCCGGAGCATAGGGTCCCTTCTTGAACGGACTGATGGAAAGCGTATTCTCATTCTCGTGACCATTTCTGTCAATCGTCACACACCAGTCAATTTCTGTTCTCTTCAAGCCCCCCTTTGCTACCGGACCTCTATCATCCTGAATCCCGTTGAACGCCTTAACGAGCCTGATTGACAGGATGTGACCATACCGTAATATGGTCACAATTCACGTCCCCCAAGGAAACGCCATGCCTCCCCTCCGCCCACTTGCGCTTCTACTGAGCACCTGCTTGATGGCAGGTTGCGCAGTCGGCCCGGACTACCATCGTCCGGCCGCCCCGCTTTCAAGTCGGTACCTGGGCCAACCTTCGGTCGAACAGCGGTCCTCGACCAGCCAGGCCGAGTTGATTGCCTGGTGGGATAGTTTTGGCGACCCCATGCTCGCGGGCTTCGTCGTCAAGGCGCTTGAACAGAACCTGGACTTGGCACAGGCGTCGGCGCGGGTGACGCAGGCCCGGGCGGGACTGGGTGCAGCGAACGCTGCTTTGCTGCCCTCGGGCAACCTCAACGGCCAAGCCGCGCGCGCCTACCAATCGGTCGAGACGCCGCTCGGCCAGGTGCTGGATTCCACGCCTGGCTATGATCGATACGGAAGTTCCTACGAGCTCAACCTCGGTGCCAGTTGGGAGATAGACGCCTTTGGTGGCCTGCGGCGCGGACGCGAAGCGGCGCTGGCCGATTACCAGGCATCCGAGGCCGGCGCTGTCGCCACACGACTGGCCGTTGCCGCGCAAGTCGCCGATACCTACATCACGGTTCGTGGATTGCAGGCCCGGCTGGACATTGCCAACCGACAGGTCAGCACGCAGCAAGACCTGCTGGAAAAAGTCCAGTTGCTCTACAGCAAGGGCCTTGCCGCCAGCTATCAGGTTCGCCAGGCCGAGGGGCAATTGGCTCAAGTCCAGGCAACGATACCGGTACTGCGGACAGGATTGGATGCAGCAATGAACGCCCTGGATGTCATGCTCGGCACGCCGCCCGGCACTCATCGACCACAACTGGCCGAGCGCCGCGAGATTCCCCTTGCGCCGCAAATAACTGCCATGGGAACCCCTGCGGACCTGCTGCGCCGCCGGCCAGACCTCATCGTCGCCGAGCGCCACCTGGCGGCTTCCAATGCACGCATCGGCGAAGCCGTCGCCGAGTACTATCCGAAGTTCTCCCTGAGCGCCCTGCTCGGCAGCGCCACGGCAGTATCGAGCGGTAACCTGTTCAGCGGCGGCGCCAGCCAGTCGGCGGGCGTGCTGGGCCTGCGTTGGAGGCTGTTCGATTTTGGCCGCATCAATGCCCAGATCGACCAGGCCAAGGGACAGGAAGCCGAAGCGCTGGCGGCCTATCGCCAATCCGTGCTGCGCGCCACCGAAGACGTCGAAAATGCGCTCAGCGCCCTGGTCAATCGCGAAGCCCAGGCAACCACCCTGGCGCAAGGCGAAACATCCTTGAGCGAGGCCCGCCAGTCATCCTTCGTCGCCTATCAAAAAGGCACCGCGAGCTTGATCGATGTGCTTAACGCCGACGAGACGCTATTGCGCACCTCCGACACCCGGGCGCAGGCGCGAACGGAATCGGCACGGGCAGCGGTCGCGGCATTCAGGGCGCTTGGCGGTGGCTGGCAGTCGCCGGGGGAAGGTCCGCTGGCGACTCGCTGAGTGCACCAGCGTCCTGACTGCAAACAGTCTTGAGAGCGAATCCGTAGCTACAAGCGTGACCAGTAGACAAAATGGTCACGTTTCTGCTCGATCTGCTTCAGGATCGCATGGACGCGCCGTCAGTCGAAGCCTCAGGGCATCAGGCTGCGCAAAATGAGATTGGCGGTCAGCGCAGGACCCTCTTCGACGAAGTCCAGGCTGTGCTGCAGCAGCAATGGATTGACGAAAGGCCGCAGGGTCAAGTGGATGGCATCCACGGTTTCGTCCAGTGGCGTGCGGCGTTCAAACTCACCGAGCTCACGGCCCTCGCGAATGATCTGCAACACGAACCCCTTGATCCTGGCGTCGTAGACGCGGGAGCTGGGCCAGCGTTCCGAAGCCGAGAAGGCCGCGATGTCGTAGAGCTTCCGATCGTTGAAGAACAGGCTCACCCCGGTAACCACCAAGGTCTTGACCAGCCGACGAAAACGCTCGGTCGCCGAAATCCCCTCTTCATTGATGGCCTTGTCCACGGCGTCGACGATCGTCGACAGACAATTGGAGCAGATGGCTTCGCCAATGGCCTGCTTTGAGTCGAAGAACTTGTAGATGTACGCTTTGGAAAAACCGATGGCCTTGGCCAGGTCGGAAACCGTGGTCTTGCCGAAGCCGTACTGGCTGAAATGTTCGTGGGCAGCCGCGATGATCTGGTCACGAATTTCGTGATCGGCTGGGCCGCGGGCGCTGGGCGGTGCTATCGATGGCGGGTTCATGGGGGCAGCTTACGCATCCATGGGAGGGTTGACAACTTATGACCAAATTAAGATTCAGTCACAATCAAACCAACCGTTGTTTCGATAACTTGCCACACCGCCGCTACCCGATCACCCGCGCATACACCGACCTGTCGACATTGCCACCAGACAGAATCACCCCGACCTTTTTCCCCTCCATCCTCCCCCGCTCCTGAATAAGCGCCGCCAACGCCGCCGCGCCAGCACCTTCGGCCAGATTGTGGGTGTCGGTGTAATAGACGCGCATGGCCTCGGCAATTTCCTCATCGTTGACCGCCACGATCCGTGCCGCCCCGGCGCTGTAGATGGCGAAGGCTTCTGGAATCGGCTTGCGCACGGCCAGGCCGTCGGCAAAGGTGTTGGCTGAGTCCGTTTCGTGGATTTCCCCGGTTTCGAAGGATAATTTCGCCGCCATCGCCTCGGTGGACACCACACCCACGATTTCGGTCCGCAAGCCCAGGGCATCGCGGGCGGCGATCACCGCGCAGATTCCCGAGCCACAGCCGATGGGCACGTAGACGGTGTCCAGGTCAGGCGCGGCCTTGAACAACTCCAGCGCATAGGTGGCGACGCCCTTGACCAGCTCGGGGTGAAACGGCGGTACGAGATAGAGTCCCTGGCTTTGCGCCAGGCGTGCCGCTTCTTCCCGAGCCTCATCGAAATCGCGCCCGTATTCGATCACTTCGCCGCCGAAGCCACGCATGGCCTCGTTCTTCTCGATCGAATTGCCCTCCGGCACCACGATCAGCGCCCGCAGCCCCGCAGCGCTCGCCGCCAGCGCCTGGCTCTGGCCATGGTTGCCGCGGGTCGCGGTGACAATCCCTTTCGCTTGCGGATACTCGCGCTTGAGCCACTGCATGAAGGTAATGCCGCCACGTACCTTGAACGCGCCCGTCGGGGTGTGGTTTTCATGCTTGACCCACACCGTGCAACCGAGGCGCTGGGCCAGCAACGGCCAGGCGTACTGGGCCGTGGCGGGCATGACCTGGTAGACCTGGCGAGCTGCTTGTTCAATATCGTCGAGCGTGAGTGGATGCATGGTGGGGCTCCTTGAGTTTCGGCCAGTCTAGTCAGAGACGCCGGACCCAGGCTTTCAAAAAACCGACCTGACTTTTATGCCGCCGCTTCACTACTATGGACACCATGAGCCATCGAAACCGCCCGCAGCCACCGCGCCCGACTGAATCGACCCGTCGCATCGAGGCCGGCCCGTGGCTGATCGAATTGCTCCCCGGCAGCGCCTACGCGGCTCGATACGTCGCGACCGAGGCGGCGATCGGCTTTGCCTTCGACAGCCAGCGCGGCCAGCACGCCATCGGCAGCGATCGGGTACTGCCTTTCAATGCGATGCCCAACGGCCTGGCGTTCGTCCCGGCCCAGTGTGATGTGTACTCGGAGTCGGCCCATGGCGGTGAATACCTGCGGGTGACGCGCACCGACGGCGTCGTGTTGGCGGGCGATCGAGCCTTCAACAATCGCATCGACCCGCGCGCCATCGCCCTCGCGCAACGCATGCGTCGCGCGCTGCTGCTCGGCTCGATCGACGATGACTGGGAAGCCTGGGCCCTCGCGCTGGCTGAACGCGCAACGTCGGTCAACGCCCTGTCGGCACGGCCCCAAGGCTCTATCACCGACAGCCGCATGCGTCTGCTGGATGAGTTCATCGATGCCGGCCTCGACCAACCGCTGGGCGTACAGGTCATGGCGCAACTGCTGGGGTTATCCGAAGGGTATTTCATGCGGGCCTTCAAGATCGCGACCGGTAACAGCCCCCACGGCTACCTGATCGACCGGCGCCTGGCCAAGGCCCGGGCACTGATACGTGACTCCTCGGCGACCCTCGCAGAAATCGCCCACGCTTGCGGCTTCAGTTCGCAGGCGCACATGGCAACGACGTTCAAGCAGCGTCTTGGCGTGAGCCCGACACGATTGCGTTAAATGACGAAGTGCATTTGACGCCTTTGACTTAATGGTCCAGTTTTTAAAAGACGCCAAGACAGCATCCCGTTCGTTAATCAGAGGGCCACTGCCGCCTATGAGTGAAGTACGAAGGACCTTCCCCGTCGTTGAACGTCGTTGGGCATGCCAGTGCCGTTGATCCCTCTGGTTGTGTGTGACGACTCCACCATGGCGCGCAAGCAAGTGCTGCGCGCGCTGCCGCAAGACTGGCCGGTTGCGGTCACCGAGGCCGCCAACGGCCGGCAGGCCATGGATGCCATACGCCAGGGATTGGGGCACGTCGTGTTGCTCGACCTGACCATGCCGGAGATGGACGGATATCAAGTGCTGGGCGCCTTGCGCGCCGAAGGCCTCACGGCGCAAGTCATCGTGATATCAGGGGACGTCCAGGACGAGGCCGTGCGCCGCGTCCATGAACTGGGCGCCTTGGCCTTCCTGAAAAAACCGTTCGACGAAAACGAACTGCGCCAGACACTCAACCGGTTGGGACTGCTGACCCAACCCGGCAAGGCGCCGCTGCAGAACCGGCCGGCATCGAACGCGGCCATCAGCTTCCAGGACGCGTTTCGCGAAACGGTCAACGTTGCCATCGGCCAGGCAGCGGCGCTGATTGCCAAGGTGCTGGGGGTCTTCGTGCAACTGCCAGTGCCGAACGTCAACGTTCTCGAGGTGGGCGAATTGCACATGGCCTTGAACGATGTCGGCAGCTCCCAGCAACTCACGGCCATCTGCCAGGGCTTTATCGGCAGCGGCATCGCCGGCGAAGCCCTGCTGATCTTCCACGATTCGGAGATTGGCGATATCGCGCAACTGATGCAGCGCCAGAGCGTCGATTACTCTGATCTGGAAATGTTGGTGGACCTGTCGAGCATCCTGATCGGCGCATGCCTGAGCAGCATTGCCGAGCAGATCGACGTGATTTTTTCCCAAGGGCATCCGCAGATTCTTGGCCAGCATGCGGCTATCGAAGAACTGATCCAGGCGAACCGCGTCCGTTGGAAAAAGACCTTGGCGGTGGAAATCAGCTATAGCCTGGAGGGGCAGAATATCCGGTTCGATCTGTTGCTGCTGTTCACGGAGGACTCCATCGAGCGGCTGACCCACAAACTCGCCTACCTGATGAACTGAGCCATGAACGAATCCATCGATCTGAACGAATTCCACTGGTTGCTGGCCATCGTTCAGAGCATCGACGTCGGCGTGGTGGTGCTCGATCGCGAGTACCGCGTGCAAGTCTGGAACACCTTCATGGAGAACCGCTCCGGCGTTCAGCCCAAGGACGCCCAGAACCGGAACTTCTTCAGCCTGTTCCCGGAAATCGACCGCCAGTGGTTCAGCCGCAAGGTGGAAAGCGTCGCGACCCTCGGCACCCCCGCGTTCACGGTCTGGGAGCAGCGGCCGTACTTGATGCGCTTCAAGAGCTACCAGCCGATCACCGGCCAGGAAGAGTTCATGTACCAGAACACCACGCTGCTGCCGCTGCGCTCGCCGGACAACCGCATCAACCACATCTGCCTGGTGATCTACGACGTCACCGACGTCGCCACCAATCGCCATCAGATCCAGGCCGCCAATGCCCAACTGCAATTGCTCTCCAGCACCGATCGCCTGACCGGCCTGTACAACCGCGGCCATTGGGAAGGCAGCCTGAAAGCCGCCTACGCCCGGCACCAGCGCTACGGCAATGCGTTGAGCCTGGTGATGCTGGACATCGACCACTTCAAGCACGTCAACGATACCTACGGCCACCAGGCGGGCGACAAAGTCATCGAGCAGCTCGCCCAACTGCTGCGCGAGCATGCGCGCGAGTCCGACGTGCCCGGGCGTTACGGCGGAGAGGAGTTCGGTGTGGTGCTGTCAGACACCGACCAGGCCGGCGCACGGATTTTCGCCGAGCGCCTGCGCCAGGCTGTCGAGCAGCTGTTGGTGCAATACAACGGCCAGGACATCCGTTTCACCATCAGCCTGGGCGTGGCCGACCTTAGCGTGCCGGCAAACGACCACGCCGAACTGATCGCCCGGGCCGACCAGGCGTTGTACACGTCGAAGAAAACCGGGCGCAATCGCGTGACGATCCACGGTCACTGACCTACCAAAACTTTGTGGGAGCGAGCTTGCTCCGGGCGGCGATCCGACGAAGACGTCGGCACATCCACCATCACTGCAAGCTGATCCACCGCTTTCGCGAGCAAGCTCGCTCCCACAGAGATCCTGGGTGTCCATGAGCTTTGCATTCAGCGCAGGACTATTGTGGGAGCTAGCGTGCTCCGGGCGGCGATCCGATGAAGACGTCAGCACATCCACCATCACTGCAAACTGATCCACCGCTTTCGCGAGCAAGCTCGCTCCCACAGAAATCTTGGGTGTCCATGAGCTTTGCATTCAGCGCAGGACTATTGTGGGAGCGAGCTTGCTCCGGGCGGCGATCCGATGAAGACGTCAGCACATCCACCATCACTGCAAACTGATCCACCGCTTTCGCGAGCAAGCTCGCTCCCACAGAGATCTTGGGTGTCCATGAGCTTTGCATTCAGCGCAGGACTATTGTGGGAGCGAGCTTGCTCGCGATAGCGGTGGTTCAGCTTGCATCCATGTCATGTCTAAGATCGCCATCGCGAGCAAGCTCGCTCCCACAGGGAATTTCGCGACGATCCGGAATCTGATTCCACCGTGTGGAGGCGAGTTGGCTCGCGCTCACGACTATTGGTCAGTCCAATCTATTTTTTTAACGATTGGTCTTGCCAATATTTTTTTTGGCGCGTAGTTTCGAATCGGCATCAGCGGTACATCGCTGCCGCCCATTATAAAAAACAGCGCCTCGGTTCCAGCAGCCGTGCGCCCAAACCCTCCTCCCGCCTGCGCTCACGCATTGCCTGCAGGCACGCCAAGGAGCCTCACCATGCTGACGGTCATCTGCAACGAACCCGGTTCATTAACCGCCCTCGAACGTGAAAAACCCCTCAGGAAACCGGGAGAAATCCTCATCCGGGTCAAGCGCGTCGGGGTCTGCGGCACCGACCTGCACATCTACACCGGCAATCAACCGTATCTCGAATACCCACGCGTGATGGGCCACGAATTCTCCGGGACCGTGGACGCCACCGACGATGCCAGCGAGCTGGCGGTGGGTGACGTCGTCTATGTGATGCCCTATTTGTCTTGCGGATCCTGCATTGCCTGCCGCCAAGCAAAGACCAACTGTTGCACGCGGATCCAGGTGCTGGGGGTTCACTGCGACGGTGCCTTCACCCAATACCTCAGTGTTCCCCATCAATTCGTGCACAAGGCCGAGGGGGTTTCCCTTGATCAGGCAGCGATGATCGAATTCCTCTCGATCGGCGCTCATGCCGTGCGTCGCTCCAGTATCCAGGCAGGGCAAAACGCCTTGGTGGTCGGCACTGGCCCGATCGGCATGGCCGCGGCGATCTTCGCCAGCCTGCGCGGGGCGAAAGTCACCGTGCTGGACACCCGCGAGGATCGCTTGTCGTTCTGCAAGGAACACCTGGACATCCACGCGGCGGTGCAAATCGGCGAAGGCGACAAGCTAGCCCTGGCCGAACTGACCGGAAATGATTTTTTCGACGTGGTATTCGACGCCACCGGCAATGCCCGGGCGATGGAGCGCGGGTTCGAGTTCATCGCCCACGGCGGCACCTACGTGATGATTTCCGTGGTGCGGGATTCCATCACCTTCTCCGACCCTGAATTCCATAAGCGTGAAGCCACGCTGATGGGCAGCCGCAACGCCACCCGGGAAGACTTCCGGCACGTCGAGCAATGCTTGCGCGACGGGTTGATTCCCGATGCTGCCCTGAACACCCACCGACTGGCGCTGGCCGACGTGCCCGACTCGTTCGCCACCTTGCTCGACCCCAAGCAAGGCGTCGTCAAGGCCATCATCGAGTGCTAGGAATCGGAGGACGCAGCATGAACCCAGCTTCTTCTTTGCTTGTCCTGGCACCCGGCGATGACGTCGCGGTGGCCCGGGGCGATATCGTCGAAGGCCAGGCGGTGAGCGCCGACGGCATTACACTGACCGCTCGGCAAACCATCCCATCTGGCCACAAGATCGCCCTGCGCAAAGTGTTGGCCGGCCAGCGCGTGCTCAAGTACGGGCAGGTCATCGGCGAGGCGACCCAAGGCATCGAACCCGGTGAGCACGTCCACGTGCATAACCTGGACATGCCCGCCAGCAACGCCGGACACAGCGTACGAAACGTCTACGTACCCACGTCGCTCAGCCCCCATCCCGCTACGTTCGAAGGCTACGTGCGTGATGACGGGCGCGTCGCCACCCGCAACTACATCGGCGTCGTCTCCAGCGTCAATTGCTCGGCCACCGTCTGCAAGCAGATCGCCAACGCCTTCTCTGCCGAGCGCTTGAAAGACTTCCCCAACGTCGACGGCGTCGTTGCAATCACCCATGGCAGCGGCTGTGGCATGGGCGCCAAGGGCGAAGGTATCGACATCCTCAAACGCACCTTGCGCGGCTATGCCGACCACGCCAATTTTGCCGGTGTGCTGCTGATCGGACTCGGTTGCGAGGTCAACCAGCTCACGCCGTTGATGAATGAACTGGGGAATCGCCCCGCTGCGCTCAAGACCAGCCTGGTCATCCAGGAGGAAGGCGGTACCCGCGAAACCGTGCAACGCGGCATCGCCCATGTCGAAGCGATGCTGCCCCTCATCAACCAATGCCGGCGGGCGACCGTTGCCGCCAGCCATTTATGCGTCGGCTTGCAATGCGGCGGCTCGGATGGTTACTCGGGCATCACGGCCAACCCGGCGCTTGGCGCCGCCGTGGACCTGCTGGTGCAACAGGGCGGCACCGCGATTCTTTCGGAAACACCTGAGATCTACGGAGCCGAACACTTGCTGACGGCCCGCGCCGCGTCCGTCGAAATTGCGGAAAAACTGATGGAGCGAATCCATTGGTGGGAAGCCTACGTTCGCCACAACGACGGCGACATGAACAACAACCCATCTCCGGGCAACAAGGCTGGGGGCATCACGACCATCCTGGAAAAATCCCTGGGCGCGGTGGCGAAAGCCGGTGCGAGCGGACTGATGGGCGTCTACCAGTACGCCGAACCGGTCGATGCCCCAGGGTTGGTGTTCATGGATACACCTGGCTACGACCCGGTGTCGGCGACCGGCCAGGTGGCGGGCGGCGCGAATCTCATCTGCTTCACGACAGGTCGCGGTTCGACCTATGGGTGCAAACCCACGCCATCCTTGAAGATCGCCACGAACACCCGGCTGTTTCAGCGCATGGAGTTGGACATGGACTTCAATGCCGGCGGTATCGTCGATGGTGTGGAGTCGGTGGCGCAGGCCGGGGAGCGGTTGTTTCGGCTGATGCTGGAGACCGCTTCCGGACGTCGCACGTGCAGTGAGGAGAACGGCTTGGGCGATAACGAATTCCTGCCCTGGCAGATCGGCGCGGTGATGTGAGACGGCGTCATTGCTACCCTTTTCCTGTGGGAGCAAGCTCGCTCCCACAATCAGGCGCCTATGGTAGCCTTGGCCCATTCTCCGATGGACGCCACCCATGGTTTCACCGATCAACGCCACCGAACGCAAGCCGTATCAGAAAATCGCCGATCAACTGCGCAGCTACATTGCCCAAGGGGATTTCAAAGCGGGCTCCAGGCTTCCTCCCGAGCGCGACCTGACCCAACTGCTGGGGGTTTCCAGGCCGTCGCTGCGTGAAGCGCTGATCGCCTTGGAAATAGACGGCGACATCGAGATCAAGATGGGTTCCGGTGTGTACGTACGAGCCAGGTCCAAGGACGGAAAAAGCCAGGCCATGACCTTGGGCGAGAGCCCTTCCGAGCTGATGCAGGCCCGTGCGTTGATCGAAGGTGAGTCGGTGATCCTGGCCTGTTTGCATGGCAAGAAAAGCGACCACCGCTACCTGCAGGAATGCATCGACGCCATGCGCGCAAGCATTGCCAACGGCCTGCCGCCGCTGGAGGACGACCGCAAGTTCCATCAGCGCCTGGCAAAAATGACCGGCAACTCTGCCCTGGTCCGAATCATCACCGCCCTCTTTGATGAACGACACACCCCCCTCTCCGCTCACCTGAGCAAGCACTCGGAAAACGCCCTGACCTGGGAAGCCGCCGTCGTCGAGCATGAGGCGATCCTGCACGCCGTCGCCAGCAAGGACGTGCTCGGTGCCCAGACCTCGATGCGCCAGCACCTGAGCCGTTCGGAGAACCGCTGGCTGCAAGCACTGGAACCGGAAGACAACAGCGACTGAGCCCAAGGATTGGCTTCTGCGGCGAGGGAGCTTGCTCCCGCTGGGTTGCGCCCCGTAGGAGCTGCGTAGGAGCTGCCGAGTGCAACGAGGCTGCGATCTTTAACCTGCTCGTTGAGTCGTGAGCGAAAGATCAAGATCAAGATCAAGATCAAAAGATCGCAGGCTTCGCCAGCTCCTACAGAGCCCCGTAGGAGCTGCCGAGTGCAACGAGGCTGCGATCTTTACCCTGCTCGTTGAGTCGTGAGCGAAAGATCAAGATCAAGATCAAAAGATCGCAGGCTTCGCCAGCTCCTACAGAGCTGCGTAGGAGCTGCCGAGTGCAACGAGGCTGCGATCTTTAACCTGCTCGTTGAGTCGTGAGCGAAAGATCAAGATCAAGATCAAAAGATCGCAGGCTTCGCCAGCTCCTACAGAGCTTGCTCCCTAGCCACAAGGTTAATGTGCCGTCTGCTGCAGTTGCTGGCGCACCGCCAGTTCCACGCCACGGATTTCCGCCAGGCCCTTGAGGCGACCGATGAGCGAGTAACCGGGATTGCTCTTGCGCTGCTGGTCGTCGAGCAGTTGATGCCCGTGGTCCGGACGCAGCGGCAACCGCGGGCCGCCTTCGCGTTCGCGCCGGCGTTCTTCAGCCACCAAGGCGCTGATGACCCCGACCATGTCCACGTCGCCGTCCAGATGATGCGCCTCATGGAAGCTGCGCGGGTCGGCTTCCCGGCGGGTCGAGCGCAGGTGGGTGAAATAGATGAATGGCGCAAATTGCTTGGCCATCGCCACCAGGTCGTTGTCTTCGCGCACGCCATAGGAACCGGTGCAGAACGTCAGGCCATTGGCCGGGCTCGGCGCCGCATCCAGCAGCCATTGCGCGTCCTCGGCGGTGGACAGGATGCGTGGCAAGCCAAGCAGTGCCCGAGGCGGGTCGTCCGGGTGGATCGCCATGCGCACGCCCACCTCCTCCGCCACCGGGATCACCGCGCGCAAGAAGTAGCCCAGGTGTTCACGCAGCTTGGCCTCGTCGATGTCGGCGTAGGTGCCCAGCAGGTCGCGGAAGTTATCCAGGCTGTAGTGTTCTTCGGCGCCGGGCAAACCCGCGATCAACGTATTGACCAGGGTTTCGCGCGCGACCGGCGTCAATTGCTCGACATAGGCCTTGGCCTGCTGGATATCCTCGGCGCTGTATTCGGCCTGGGCACCGGGGCGCTGGAGTATGAACAGGTCGAAGGCGGCAAACGCGGTCTGATCGAAACGCAACGCCCAGCCACCGTCCGCCAGCTCATGGAACAAGTCGGTGCGGGTCCAATCCAGCACCGGCATGAAGTTGTAGCAGACGATATCGATGCCGCAGCTCGCCAAGTTGCGCACGCTTTGCTGGTAGTTGGCGATGTACTCGTCGCGCCGCCCGCAGCCGCGCTTGATGTCTTCATGCACCGGGATGCTTTCCACCACCGACCAGCTCAGGCCGGCCGCTTCGATCATCGCTTTGCGCGCCGCGATGGCCTCCACCGGCCACACCTCGCCATTGGGAATCTCATGCAGCGCGGTGACGATGCCGGTCGCACCGGTCTGGCGAACGTCCGCCAGGGAAATCGGGTCTTTGGGGCCAAACCAACGCCATGTCTGTTCCATGTTGTTCTCCTTGTCTGTCAGTGGGGTGTGGCAACGGTCTGCAATAGGTTGCCCACGCCGTCGCGGGCCAGGGCGCTGTAGGCGCGGTGCACGGCATCGCGAAAGGCCGGGCGTGCCGACAATGCCGGCGGGAATATTTCGTCCAGGCCGAGAAACGCGTCCACCCGCGATGCGCCGTCGAAGCGCCCGGCAAGATCGGCGAAGGTGGCGCTCAACGGGTCGTCGACCACATGCGCCGCACGTCCGGGCAACGGCTGCGTGCAGTAGTGAATCCAGGCGGCGATGCCCAGCGCGGTGCAGTCGATGCCGCGTCCCTGGTCAAGCAATTGCTGGGCGCCGAGCAACCAGCGTTGCGGCAGTTTCTGCGAGCCGTCCATGGCGATCTGGCGCAAGCGGTGCTGCAGGCTGTCGTTGGCAAAGCGCGTCCGAAGATCTTCGGCATACTTCATGAGATCAATCCCGGCCGGCATGTGCAAAGTGGGCACCGCTTCCTCGGTCATGTAGCGCTCGATGAGGCGCGCCAGCCGCCCATCGTTGACGGCTTCGAAGACTGATTCATGACCCGCCAGCAAACCCACGTAGGCCAGCAGCGAATGGCTGCCATTGAGCATGCGCAGCTTCATCGTTTCAAACGGACGCACGTCATCGACCATCTGCACGCCTTCCACTTCCCAGTCCGGGCGGCCGAGGGGAAAGTGATCCTCGACCACCCATTGACTGAAGCTTTCGCTGACCACTGCCGCGCGGTCGTGGCAATCCAGCTGCTCCAACCGGCGGAACGACTCCTCGTCCATGGCCGGCACGATGCGGTCGACCATGCAGCTGGGAAACGCCACCTGCTGCTCGACCCACTGCGCCAACGCTGGATCTTGCAACGCCGCCAGGGCTCCCACGGCCTGGCGGGTGCGCTGGCCGTTGTCGGGCATGTTGTCACAGCACAACACCGTGAACGCCGCGATGCCTGCGGCGCGACGTCGGCGCAGGGCTTCCAGGACGATTCCCGGCGCCGAGCGTGGCGTGTGTGGATGAGCGATGTCATGGGCAATCGTCGGATCATCGCGGCGCAACTGCCCGGAAGAAGGGCTCAGGCAATAGCCTTTTTCGGTGACGGTGAGCGTGACGATCCGGGTTTGCGGCGCGGCCATGCGCTCAAGCAGCTGCTCCAGTTCATGACCGCCCTCGCCCGCATACAAGGCCTCGCGCAGCACCCCGATTTCCCGGAGCGTCACTTGCTCGCGATCGCGGTACTCGGCCACATGGTAGCGGCCGTCCTGCTCGCGCAATTGCTCGACCAAGGTGCGATTGGAGCGCAGGTTGGCGCTGCACAAACCCCAGTCGCTTGCGCCATGGCGATTGAGATGACGTTGCAGATAAACCGCCTGGTGGGCGCGATGAAACGCGCCCAGGCCCAGGTGCACGATACCGATCTGCGTTGCGCTACCGGTGCAAGGTACGCGGTTCACTACGGGCATCGATTCACTCCTTCTGTTCAGGGATGGCCCAGGGCCGACGCGGGTTGCGGGCTTTGTGCCGCCGAGTTGCCGGTGTCCGCCACCGCCAGCGGTTTCACGTAGCGCGCCACGCACACGGCACCGATCACGGTCAGCAGCCCGGCGAGCAGGAACGCACTGGTGAACGAACCGGTGAACTGCACCAGGAAACCCGTCAAGGTCGGGCCGACAATGCCCGAGGTATTCGCCAGAAAATGCATGAAGCCACTGACGCCACCCACCCGCGCCGCCGGGACGGTGTCCTGGATGATCGCCCAGTAGATCGCACCGGTGAGGTAGAGGAAGAACACCGCCAGCGCGACGAGAATCACCGCCGGATACAAGGTCGTGACCATCCCCGCACAGGCGATGCAGGCGGCGCAGGCCAGCAGGCAGGTCACGAGCACGACTTTGCGGGAGAACATCATCCGCCCGGTCTTCTTGAACACGAAGTCGGAGATGAAGCCACCGAGGGCCAGGCCAATGAACCCCAAGACCCAGGGAATGACCGTGGCGATGCTCATGTCCTTGACGTTCAGGCCGTGGGCCATGGTCAGGTAGCTGGGGAACCAGGTCAGGAAGAAGAACAGCGTGTAGTTATAGGAAAAGAACGCCAGGGAGGTGAACAGCACCGTCGGCTGCTTGAGGTAGAAACGCAGCGGGAATACCGGTTGCGCCGCCATTTCGCTTTGCCCCTCGGCCCGCAGGATGTCCTCGGCGCCCTCGCCTTCAGGCCGTTCCTTGACGAACTTGAACCACACGGCCGCCCAGATCAGGCCGACCAGCATGATGATAATGAATGACACCTTCCAGCCGTAGGTGACGGCGATAAAGCCCACCACCGGACCGGAAATCGCCCCACCCAGCGGCGTGCCGGACATCGACGCACCAATGGCCCGCGCCCTGCGCTTGGGGGTGTACCAGTTGTTCACCATCTTGCTGGTGGTGACGCTCAGCGGTCCTTCGCCCATGCCGAACAGGATGCGGATGAGCACCAGCGATGCGAAGCCCACCGTCAGCACGGTGAGGCCGCTGAACAATGACCACAAGACCATCGCCAGCAACAAGGTGGTCTTGGCGCCGTAACGGTCGGCGGCCCAGCCACCGATGAAGTTGAAGGCGGCATAGCCGACAAAGAAACTACTGAAGATCATGCCCATCTCACCCGTACTCAGACCGTAGTCCTTCTGGATGAAAGGCGCCGCCACAGACAACGCCGACCGGTCGAGGTAATTGATGACCCCGGCCAGGAACAGCATGATGATGATTAAGCTACGTCCTTGACCAAACATGGTGGAACCTCCCGCTTGTTGTGTTTATTCGGTGAGGGTGCCCATGACGGGCACGATGGAACGGTGGTACAGACGGCTCAGTGATGGGCGTTCGTCAGCTCCACCAGCACTTTTCGGGTTTGCTCGGGGTGCTTTTCGATCAGGTCGATGGCGCCGGGCATCTCGTCGAAGGTGACGCGATGACTGATCAGGTCCTGGACCTGCAACTTGCCGCTGGCAATCAACTCGATCACCCGGGGGAACTTGCGGTTGTTGAGCCGCGAACCCACCAGGGTCAGTTCCTTCTTGATCATTTCCAGCTGCACCAGATCGCTGGGCGTCGCATTGAAACCCAGCAACCCGATGCGCCCGGCCGGCGAGGCCAGGCGCACCATCTGCGGCATCAGTGCCGGTATGCAGGCGGCATCGACGATCAACGGCACACCTTCGCCGTCAGTCAGTTCGCGCATGACGGCTTCGACATCGACTTCCTGGCCGTTGAGGGTCCGGCTGGCGCCCAGCGCCCGGGCCGTCTCCAGGCGACTGTCGATGACATCGGTGACGGTGATGTCAGTCATTCCCAGCGCCTTGGCCATCTGCACCAGGGTCAGGCCGATCACCCCGGCGCCGTAGATCAGCACGCTGTCGCCCGGCTGCGGCTGCATGCGATCGAGCACATTGAGGGCAATGGAATAAGGCTCGACGAGAGCGCCGTGGCTGAGGGACATCGAGTCGGGCAAACGGTGGGCGTTCTCGGCCGGTACGCAAACCTGCTCGCTGAAGCCGCCGTCGCGGTGTACGCCGATCACTTGCAGACGCGTGCAGACATTCGGCCTGCCGATGCGGCACGGGTAACAGCTGCCGCAACTGATCACCGGATCGATGCACACCCGGTCGCCCGCCCGCAGATGTTCAACGCCTTCACCCACTTGCCGGATCACCCCGGAGAATTCATGGCCGGTGACACGGGGAAAACGCACGAATGCGTTCTGCCCATGAATGATGTGCATGTCCGAGCCACAGATGCCGGCGTAAGCCACATCGACCTGGACCTCACCCGGGGCAACCTCGGGTCGGTCGACCTGGGCCAGCCCGAACTCGAACGGTGCTCTTACCTGGAACGCTTTCATCGGGTCACTCCTGGCGGGACGTTCGCCCCGCTTCCTCAAAGGGTTAAAACCGTTTCACCAATGCCAGAGCGTGCCGTCTTCAAGACGGTTGACCGGCAGGCTGGCGCGCTTGTAGGGGTACTGGCGGGCGAGGTCTTCATCGATGTCGACGCCGTGCCCCGGTGTTTCGCCCGGCGTGAAGTGGCCGTCCTCAAAGCGATAGGCATGGGGAAAGACTTCATCGATGCGGTCCTCGTGAGGCATGTGTTCCTGGATGCCGAAGTTGGGCACCCATGTATCGAAATGCAGCGCCGCGCCCATGCACACCGGGGACAGGTCGGTGGCGCCGTGAAAGCCCGTGCGCACCTGGAACAGCGCGGCGAAATCGGCAATCCGGCGCACATGGGTAATGCCGCCGGCGTGCACCAGCGTCGTGCGGATGTAGTCGATCAACTGTTCCTGGATCAGCTCGCGGCAGTCATGGATGGAGTTGAACACCTCGCCCACGGCCAACGGCGTGGTGGTGTGCTGGCGGATCAAGCGAAAGCTCTGCTGGTTTTCCGCCGGTGTGCAGTCTTCCAGCCAGAACAGGTTGTACGGTTCCACGGCCTTGCCCAGGCGCCCGGCTTCGATCGGCGTCAAGCGATGGTGTACGTCGTGGAGGATGTGCAAGTCGTCGCCAAAGCGTTCGCGCACGGCGGCGAAGAGCTTGGGCACGTAGTTGAGGTATTTGGCGGTGTCCCACACGTGTTCGGCGGGCAGGTCGCTGTCGGCCGGCTCATAACGCTCGCCGCTGCGCTTGGCGACGCCGTAGGTGGTGGCGATGCCGGGCACGCCGCATTGCACGCGCACGGCTTTGTAGCCCAGCTCGACGTGACGGGCGACTTCGTCCAGGCACCCTTCGATGTCCTTGCCCGTGGCATGCCCATAGACCATCACCCGCTCGCGGCTCCTGCCGCCGAGCAATTGGTACAACGGCATGTTCGCGGCCTTGGCCTTGATGTCCCACAGCGCCACGTCGACGGCGGCGATGGCGGTCATGGTCACCGGCCCCCGGCGCCAGTACGCACCGCGATACAGGTACTGCCAGATGTCCTCGATGCGGTGGGCATCGCGACCGATCAGCGCGGGCAGGACGTGTTCTTCCAGGTAAGCGACGACCGCCAGTTCGCGGCCATTCAAGGTTGCATCGCCGATACCGTAGAGGCCTTCATCGGTGACGATTTTCAAGGTGACCAGGTTGCGCCCCGGGCAGGTGACAATGACGCGCGCTTCAATGATTTTCATAAAGTCAGGCCTGTGCAACAGAAGGAAGTGAGGACGCGCCCATGTTCGGCATGGCCGCCTTGGGAATCAGCGCGCCCCGGTACTGGACGACCTGGGCCGCCAGGCGATGGCCCCAGCGAGCGGCCTGCTCCGGATCGCCGCCGCGCAGGCGGCAGGCGAGGTAGGCAGCGCTGAACGAATCGCCTGCGGCGGTGGTGTCGACGACATGGGCGACGGTTTGCGCAGGGACTTCAAGGCGCCCCGTCGGGCACTGGATCAGGCAACTGGCGGCGCCACGCTTGAGGGCAACTTCGCGAATGCCTGCCTCGGCGTAGGCGCTGAACAAAGCCTCCGCGTCGCGGTAGCCGAACAGCAGCGCATCGTCTTCCCAGGTCACCAGCGCCAGGTCAGTCAGGTGCAGGACGTCGCGGTAGGCCTGCCGGGCCGTTTCAGGATTGGACCAAAGGTGGGGACGGTAATTGTTGTCGAAGACGACGCGCGTGCCCGTTCGACGAGCGTGATGCAGGGCCTGGACCAAACGTTGGCGCCCTTGCGGCAAGAGGATCGCCAGGCTGATGCCGCTCAAGTAGACGTAGTCGTAATCGGCCAGCGCATCGAGCATGGCTTCGGCTTCGGGCCCCTCGAACATGCGCCGCGCAGCCGCTTCCCCGCGCCAATAGAGGAAACGTCGTTCGCCATGAAGATCGGTCTGGATGAAGTACAGCCCAGGCAACGCATCTTCGAGCACACGCACATACGCGTCGCCGATGCCCTCGTCCAGCCAGGACCGGCGCATGGCAACGCTGAACGCATCGCTGCCCACCGCCGTCATGTAGTCCACGGCCACTGCGCCACGCGGGTTCAATCGCGCCAGGTAGACCGCGGTGTTGAGCGTATCGCCACCGAACGTCTGGGTGATCGCCGCACCCGGCTCGCCGCGCATCTCGATCATGCATTCCCCTACCAAAGCAACCTTCAGCGGGCGTGTATCTGGGCAATGATTAAGCGTCAAATCCATCATTACGCGCCTTTCTTGTTTTTAAAACGGCGTTTCATTTTTATCTCAAGGCCCGAGTCTAGTCAGATTTCCAGTCGCGTCAAGCAAAAATGAAACAGCGTTTTGTTCTGCTAGCGTATATCCTTGGGTTTTACTTTCACGTTGGAGCCTTCATGGACAACAGCGTCATTCCCAATAACGATCTGGTGTCGGCGGTGGGCCGGACCATGGCCGTGCTCGAGGCCCTGGCCGAGCATCCGGAAGAAAGCGGCGTGTCGGAAATCGCCACCAAACTGGACATGTCCAAGGCCACGGTCTATCGCTTCTTGCAGTCGCTCAAGGCCCGTGGGTATGTGGTGCAGGACGCCGAGGATCGCTATCGCCTCAGCGTCCGCTTGTTCGAATTGGGCGCCCAGGCCCTGCCCCACCTGGACATCGTCCGGGAAGCGGAGCCAGGGATGCGCCGGATCAACGAACTGACGGGCGAGACCGTGCACCTGGGGATTCTCGATGAGGGCAGCATCGTCTACGTGCACAAGATCGACTCCAAGTACAACCTGCGCATGTACTCGCGAATCGGCCGGCGGGCGCCGTTGTACTGCACCGGGATTGGCAAAGTGCTGATGGCCTGGCTCGAAGAAGACGAGCTGCTCGACCACCTCGCGCAGGAAAGCTTCGAGCGTCGCACGGCGAACACCTTGACCAGCGTCGAGGCGTACCTACAGGAATTGGAAATCGTCCGCCGGCAAGGCTATGCCGAGGACCACGAAGAGTTCGAAGACAACATGCGCTGCCTCGCGGCACCGATCCGCGACCGTTTCGGCCATGTGATCGGCGGGATGAGCGTTTCATTCCCGTGCTTTCGCTTCAGGGAAGAGTTGAAGCAGGACTATGTGAAGCAGTTGATGCAAGCCACCCAGCAGATCTCAGGTCAGTTGGGCTGGCATGCGCGGTAATACCCATCAGTCAAGCAAAGCCCCTGTGGGAGCGAGCCTGCTCGCGAAGGCGATCCGACGAAGGCGTCGGCACACCCAACATCATTGCAGGCTGATCCACTGCTATTGCGAGCAAGCCCGCTCCCACAGGCTTCAACTGGCGGGCATCAGAACCAGGTTTCCATCTGGATGCCGTACTGCCACACGCCGCCAGCGTTGAAGTCGGTCTTGCCGAAGGAATCCGTGGTGCTGTACCTGTCCAGGTCCGACGACCAATTCATGACGCTGGCGAACAAGCGCAACTCGGGACGCGTGAGCAGATCGCCCAAGTCGGGTTTGAAGGTCGGGGCGACCGTGAATTTCCAGAAGTTACCGTCGACTGCGTTGCGTTGCAGGTAGCCCTTGGGGTCAAGCTTCATGGTTTGCCAGCTCATCTCATAGGCCATCTCGAAATTGCTGTTGATCGCATTGGCCAACCGCACGTTGAGGGTCATCCAGCGATAGTCGTCGCCCTTGACGTAACGGTCCTTGCTTTGTTCGGCCAGCAGGCTCGGGCCGATGCGCCAGTCGGAGGCCAGGGGCGTTTCGCCGTACAACGCCACGCGCAGGGCTCGGGCGTCGTCGATCAGCTCACCATCGGCGCCAACGTTCTTGACCTCGGCACCCAATCCTTGGCCGTAGAGCAACGCCGTCTTGAGGAAGCCTTCGCGACCGAAAAAGTTTTTCTGGTGATTGGCAACCATGGTGTGCAAGCCGGAATCGGCCGGTGCCAGGCCTGCTTCGTTGACGCGGGTGCCGAAGTCGTTTTTCTTCGAGCCGATGGCGTTGAACATCCATTGCCACTGCCCACCGTCGAAAAACTGGTTGGACGTCAGGATGTAGCTTTCCACATCGGCATTGACGCCGCCCTCGCTGAAATCCCCGTAGTTGCGACCGATCAATGAGTAATTCGAGCGCCAATTCCTGTTCATCTGCACATCGTAGATACCGCCGCCGGTACCCGCCAGATAGACAACATCGGAGTCCAACCAGTGGATGTCGAAATTGTCCCTGTCGAAGCGCTTGCCTGCCCACAGGGTCGAGTTTTCGAACATCGCGTTGCCCTTGAATGCCGCGAGGTGATCGAGTTCAGTGAACACCTGGCGCACATTGAGGTTGCTTTCTTCAGCGGTCCAATCGTTGGAGCTTTCCACGCCGTCGGCAATGGATACCGTGAATTTGGAGCGGGTGCCGTTCTGCGCGTACAGCTCTTTCGACAGGTCGATGCGCATGTAGGTGTCGTCCTCGTTTCCGAGTCGCCCGACGGCGCCACCGACAGAACCGGCCGGGGTGGTGTACGGACCGCCACGCCCACCGCCCAACCCATCGTTGATCAGCAAGCCGGAACGGGCGTAGCCCTTGAAGCTGAAGCCGTCGGTGAGGTGCGCGCCACTGCCCGGCTTTTCCGTGCTTTGCTGGCTGGCCTCGAGTTTTGCCAGGCGGGCATCGACCGTCGGCGTCGCAACGGCGGCAACAACCGGTGGCGTGGCGAGTTTGAGTTGCTGCAGTTCCCTGGCGAGTGCCTGGGTTTGCTGTTCGGCGGCGGCGGCGCGTTTTTCCGCTGCGCTGGCACGGGCTTCAAACGCCGCCATGCGCTCTTCCAGAGTGGCGGCTTGAGAGGTGGCTGCCGAGGCGCCGAGCGCGCTTGCGAGTAGCCAGCTTGATGCTTTTTGCATGTGGAATTTCCCTGTCTTGTTTTTATTGTCCGGTGGCCGCAGCCGGTCTTTTCGCCAAGGTTCCGAGTTATCGATCCTGAGAAAAAAAAGGATGCCTCGTTGCGAATACACTGCTACATTTGGCGATGTTAACGTTAACTTTTCCAAAAACAAAAATAAAGAGGGCTTTATGAAACAGCTCAAATCGCTCCTTCCAGCGGCGGTGCTTGGCCTTTGCATCGGATTTCCGTCCCTGTCGACGGCTGCCAACCTGACGATTTCCTGCGGTGCCGTGGGTGCCGAATTGCAACTGTGCAAGGAGGCTGTCGAGGCGTGGTCGAAGCAGACCGGCAACAGCGTCGAAGTGGTCTCCACGCCTAACTCGGCGACCGAGCGGCTGTCGTTCTATCAACAGATCCTCAGTGCGCAATCCAGCGACATCGACATCATCCAGATCGACATGGTGTGGCCGGGCATGTTGGCCAAGCACTTGATGGACCTGCGCGAGGTACTGCCTGCCAACGCGACCCAAGGTTACTTCCAGGCCCAGGTGGACAACGCCACGGTGAACGGGCGCTTGGTGACGATGCCGTGGTTCACCGACTCGGGACTGCTGTATTACCGCAAGGACTTGCTCGAGAAGTACAACAAGCCCGTGCCCCAGACCTGGGAAGAAATGACGAGCACCGCCAGGGCCGTCCAGCAGGCCGAGCGTGATGCCGGGAACGCCAACGCATGGGGTTACGTTTTCCAGGGGCGCGCCTATGAAGGCCTGACCTGCAATGCGCTGGAATGGATCAGCAGCCAACCGCAAGGCGGGCTGGTCAACGCCCAAGGCGAGATCGTGGTCAACAGCCAGGCCTCAAGGGCGGCGTTGACCTTGGCCAAAAGCTGGGTGGGCGACATCGCCCCCCGTGGCGTGCTCAATTACACCGAGGAAGAAGGACGCGGCGTCTTCCAGTCCGGCAATGCACTGTTCATGCGCAATTGGCCGTATGTCTGGGCCCTGGTGCAAAGCCCGGACAGTGCGGTCAAGGACAAGGTCGGCGTCGCTCCCCTGCCCCGCGGCGGCGCCACGGGCAGCCACGCGTCCACCCTCGGCGGCTGGGGCCTGGCGGTGTCGCGCTACAGCGCCAACCCCAAGCTCGCCGCCGAACTGGTGAGCTACCTGAGCAGCGCCCAGCAGCAGAAACACCGCGCCCTGGTGGGTGCCTACAACCCGGTGATCGAGTCGCTCTACCAGGACCCCGAGTTACTCGCCGCCATGCCTTACTACAGCCAACTGCACAGCATTCTCAACGACGGGGTCATGCGCCCCGCCTCGATCACGGCCGACCGCTATCCACGGGTGTCCAATGCATTCTTCGATCAAGTGCACGGCGTGCTCGCGGGCGAGCGACCGGTGGACCAGGCGCTGGCCGAGTTGGAAAGCGAACTCACACGGATCAAACGCCGGAGCTGGTAAGCCCCAAGGAAGGAAATCACCATGTCTGTCTCCACGACTCTCGCCCCCGGCGATGACGAGCAACTGTTCCCCCGGGAAACACCGGTACAACGCCGTCGCGTTCGCGCCGCCTGGCTGTTCCTGACCCCGATGTTGCTGTGCCTGGCGATGGTGGCAGCCTGGCCGTTGCTGCGCACGTTCTGGTTCAGCCTGACCGACGCCAGCCTGGCCGCCACCGGCGACGCCACCTTCATCGGCTTTGGCAACTACCTCTTCCATAGCGGTTCCGCCTGGTCAGGCCTGCTCGTCGATCCACAGTGGTGGAATGCGGTGCGCAACACCTTGCATTTCACCGTGGTGTCGGTGGGGCTGGAAATTGTCCTCGGGCTGCTGGTGGCGCTGCTGCTGAACGTCAAGTTCACCGGTCGCGCCCTGGTGCGGGCGTTGATCCTGATCCCCTGGGCGATCCCGACCATTGTCTCGGCGAAAATCTGGTCATGGATGCTCAACGACCAGTTCGGCATCATCAATCACCTCATGCTCGGCCTCGGCCTGATTGACGCGCCCCTGGCCTGGACAGCCGACGCGGACCTGTCGATGTGGGCGGTGATCATCGTCGACGTCTGGAAGACCGTGCCCTTCGTCACGCTGCTGATGCTGGCGGCCTTGCAGATGTTGCCCAGCGACTGCTACGAAGCCGCCAGGGTCGATGGCATTCACCCGGTCAAGGTGTTCTGGTGGGTCACCCTGCCGCTGCTGATGCCGGCATTGTTGGTGGCAGCGATCTTCCGCATCCTCGATTCGCTGCGGGTATTCGATGTCATCTACGTGTTGACTTCGAATTCGTCGAGCACCATGAGCATGTCGGTCTATGCCCGCCAACACCTGGTGGAATTCCAGGACGTCGGCTACGGCAGCGCCGCCTCGACCTTGCTGTTCCTCGTCGTCGCGGTGATCGCCATGGCCTATCTGTACCTCGGACGCCGTCAATTGGAGGTGCGCTCATGAGCCCTCGCCTGTTGAAAAAAGCCTTGTTGCGCCTCGGCTTCTGGAGCCTGATCGGGACCTTGCTGGTGTATGCGGTCTTTCCGTTCTACTACGCCATCGTGACGTCGCTGAAGCCGTCCAGTGCCTTGTTCCAAGTGAGCTACTGGATCGATAACCCGGACTTCTCCAACTATGCCGCCGTGCTCAACCAGGCTTCGTTCCTGCGGGCCATCGGCAATTCGCTGGAGGTTTCGCTGTGCGTGGTCGCCCTGGCCTTGTTCCTCAGCCTGACCGCCGCCTATGCCTTGGGCCGGGTGAAGTTTCGCGGACGCGGCCCGGTGTTGATGATGGTCCTCGGCGTTTCGATGTTCCCCCAAGTCGCGGTGCTGTCGGGATTGTTCGAAGTCATCCGTGCCCTGGGCCTGTACAACACTTCCTGGGCGTTGATCCTGAGCTACACGATTTTCACCCTGCCCTTCACCGTCTGGGTGCTGACCACCTTCATGGGGCAACTGCCCCATGAGTTGGAAGAGGCCGCGATCATGGACGGCGCGTCCCCCTGGGTCACGCTGACCCGCGTGCTGCTGCCGCTGCTCTGGCCGGCGCTGGTCACTACCGGCCTCTTGGCCTTCATCGCAGCGTGGAACGAGTTCCTCTTCGCCCTGACCTTCACCCTCACCGATTCGCAACGCACGGTCCCGGTCGCCATCGCGCTGATTTCCGGCGGCAGCCCCCATGAGCTGCCTTGGGGCTTGTTGATGGCGGCGTCGGTGCTGGTCACGGTGCCCTTGGTGATTCTGGTGCTGATCTTCCAGCGCCGCATCGTTTCCGGCCTCACTGCCGGTGCGTTAAAGGGTTGAGGCCCAACACAGACAACAAAGGAACAGCATCATGATCAAGTTGAAGCTGGATAACGTGAACAAACAATTGGGCGGCGCACGCATTCTTCGTGACGTCAGCCTGGAAATCTCGGCAGGCGAATTCGTCGTCTTCGTCGGCCCGTCGGGCTGCGGAAAGTCCACCCTGCTGCGGCTGATCGCCGGGCTGGACTCGATCTGTGGCGGCGACCTGCTGATCGACGGACGCCGGGTCAACGACCTGGAGCCGCGCGAGCGTGGCGTCGGCATGGTGTTCCAATCCTATGCGCTGTACCCGCACATGAGCGTCTACGACAACATCGGTTTTGGCCTCAAGCTGGCCAAGACCGAAAAGACCAGCCTGCGCGAGCGGGTGCTGAAAACCGCGCAGATCCTGCAATTGGACAAACTGCTGCAACGCAAGCCAAGGGAGCTGTCGGGCGGCCAGCGCCAGCGCGTGGCCATGGGCCGGGCCATGGCGCGGGAGCCGGACATCCTGTTGTTCGACGAACCACTCTCCAACCTCGACGCCTCCCTGCGCGTGCAGATGCGCAACGAAATCGCCCGCCTGCATGGGCGACTGGGTTCGACCATGATCTACGTGACCCATGACCAGGTCGAAGCGATGACCCTGGCCGACAAGATTGTCGTGCTCAATGGCGGTCGTATCGAGCAGGTCGGCTCGCCACGGGAACTCTACGAGCGTCCGGCCAGCCGTTTTGTCGCCGGTTTCCTCGGCTCGCCCAAGATGAATTTCCTGCCGGCAAGCCTGCATCACCCAGGCGAAACCAGCCTGATCGACAGCCCCTTGTCGGGGATGACGCGCCTCCCCATCGACAGCACCCACCTGGCGACGAACAGCCCGCTGAGCCTGGGGATTCGTCCGGAGCACGTCTCGCTCAAATCGACCCAGGGAAACGCCGGGATCGTCGTGGCCGGGGTCGAATACCTGGGCAGTGAAACCTACGTCCACCTGGAAACAGGCGACGACGAACCGCTGATCTGTCGCTGCGAAGTCAACGCTGGATGGCGGGTGGGTGATCGGGTCGAACTGCAACTGGATATCGACCACCTGCACGTCTTCGACGGGCACGGCACGGCGTTGAAGCGCCGCACCCTTGAAAACCTGCCCGACGGCCTCGCCTCGCGCTCGGCCCATGCGGGCGCCCTATGACCTTGTCCTTGAATACCATGAGCAATCCAACACCCGCTTCTCTCGAAATGGCCCAGCAGGCTCTGGAAGATGGCCTGCCGCGCCTGATCCACGACTATCGACCCGACTATCACCTGGCCCCGCCAACCGGTTGGATGAACGACCCGAACGGGGTGGTGTTCTTTCGTGGCGAGTACCATGTGTTCTACCAGCACCATCCCTTCGCCGCCCAGTGGGGCCCGATGTACTGGGGCCACGCCAAGAGCGCCGACCTGGTGCATTGGCAGCACCTGCCCATTGCCCTGGCGCCGGGCGATGACTTCGACCGCGACGGTTGTTTTTCCGGTAGCGCGGTGGTGTGTGGCGACACCCTGGCGCTGATCTACACCGGGCATACCTGGTTGGGCGACGTCGGTGACGAACGCTTCATCCGCCAGGTCCAGTGCCTGGCCACCAGTGTCGACGGCGAGCGGTTCGTCAAGCATGGCGCCGTCATCGAGCACGCGCCGCAAGCGGGAATCATGCACTTTCGCGACCCCAAGGCCTGGCACGCGGATGGCTACTGGTACCTGATCGTCGGGGCGCGCCTGGGCGATACGCCGTTGTTGCCGCTGTACCGCTCCGCCGACCTGCGCGACTGGGAATTCCTCGACTACGTGTGCAGCGGCAATGACGGCGATGGCTACATGTGGGAATGCCCGGACCTGTTTCGCCTGGACGGGCGCGATGTGCTGCTGTATTCCCCGCAAGGCATGAAGCCCGAAGGTTACGAACGGCTCAACAAGTACCAGACCGGTTATCGCATTGGCCGCCTCGACAGTGACTGGCACTTCTCCGGCGGGCCGTTCATCGAACTGGATAACGGTCACGATTTCTATGCTGCGCAAACATTGGAAACCGTCGATGGTCGGCGTCTGGTGTGGGCCTGGCTGGACATGTGGGAAAGCCCGATGCCGAGCCAGGCCCATCACTGGTGCGGCATGCTCGGCTTGCCGCGCGAGCTGGAACTGCAAGGCGATCGCCTTGGTGTGTTCCCGGCACGGGAACTGGTCGCGTTGCGCCAGGCGCCATTGCCGAGCGTCGCGCCGTGGGGCGAATCGGGCTACCGCTGGGTGCGGCAAGTGACGGGCGACAGGCTCGAAATCCATGTGCACCTGGACCTGCTCGGCTGCACCGAAGGCCAATTGGGCATCGCCTTGCGCTGCAGTGCCGATGGGCAGGAACAGACCTTGCTCTATTACGACGCGGCACTGGGACGCCTGGTGCTAGACCGCGACCGCTCGGGTGCGCAAGTGAGTGGCCAGCGCAGCGTCTCGATAGCGCCGGTGGAAACGCAACTGCACCTGCGGGTGTTCCTCGATCGTTCGTCCATCGAGGTGTTCGAGGAAAACGGCCGCTTCAGCCTCAGCAGTCGCCTCTACCCACGGCCCGACAGCCTCGGGGTGAAGCTGTTGGCAAACGGGACAGGTGGGCGTGTCGCCATTCCCAAGGCGTGGCCGCTGGGCTCGGGATGGCTGTGAGTCGCGTCAATCGAGTCGCGAGAAACCGGGGGCCTGTGTCATGATTCGGCGTCAACCTGACTGGCCACACCTCGCATGACTTCCGTGAAAGACGTTGCACAGCTGGCCGGCGTATCCCTGATGACGGTTTCGCGCGCGCTCAACACGCCGGAAAAACTGAGCCCCGAAACCCTTCAACGGGTACGTCGCGCCATTGATGAACTGCAGTTCGTACCGAGCCTGTCGGCGCGCCGGATGCGCGGCGACAACTTGCAGGCGCGCACCATCGGTGTGTTCGCACTGGACACCGCGACCACGCCGTTCGCCGTCGAGTTGCTGCTGTCTATCGAACAGACCGCACAGCAGGCTGGCTGGAACGTCTTTATCCTCAACCTGCTGAGCAGTCCGCCCACCGACCAGAACATCGACTTGATGCTGTCGCACCGTCCCGACGGCTTGATCTTCAGCGCCATGGGGTTGCGCCAGGTGAGCATTCCCGAGCGACTCAAGAGCAAGCCTCTGGTGCTCGCCAATTGCCTGGCCGATGACAGCCAACTGGTCAGCTATGTGCCGGATGATGAAGCTGGACAGTATCGCGCCGTGCATCATGCGCTGAGCCAAGGCTATCGGCGTCCGCTGTGCATCAATCTGCCCAGGAAGAGTGTCGCCTGGAACCTGCGCCAACAGGGCTTGCAACGCGCCTGCCAGGCATTCGGGCTGGCGCCAGGCGCAGTCCTGCAATACGACCTTTCCGACCACGATGCCTATGGTGAAACCGCCGCCATCCTGGAACGGCATATCGTCGACGGCTCTCCGCAATTCGACATCCTGGTCTGCGGCAACGACCGCATTGCCTTTTGTGCCTATCAATGGTTGTTGGGCCGTGGCCTGAACATTCCCGACGACGTGGCTGTGCTCGGCTACGACAACATGATCGGCATCGCCGAACTGTTCATGCCGCCACTGACCACGGTCCAACTGCCGTACTACGAGATTGGTCGCCAGGCGGCCCGGCACCTGATCGAGACCCTCGAGGTCTCGGGCACCCAGCCCGTGGATTGCCCTCTGGTGGTCAGGGCGTCGTTGTAATCCGTCCGAGGCCTACGTGCGAGCTTGCTCCGGGCGGCGATCCGACGAAGACGTCGGCACAGCCAACATGTTGTCGTGGCAAGGGAGCTCGCTCCCGCTGGGGCTGTAGGAGCTGCCGAGCGCAGCGAGGCTGCGATCTTTCCAAGAACATTGGACCTCAAGCGAAAGATAAAAAGATCGCAGGCTTCGCCAGCGCCTACAGAGCCCAGCGGGGCGGTGCGACGTCTCGCTAAATCCCCTCGCCACAAAAGCCTGTTCAGCCATTTGTAACTGATAGCCCGATCACTGCAAACTGATCCACCGCTTTCGCGAGCAAGCTCGCTCCCACAGGGACAGTGAGTGTTCATGAGCCTTGCATTCAGCTTGCTCCCACAGTCTTTAACGCCCAACCGTTACTTCGCGAACAGCTGGCCCATGTCCTTGAACGCCTTGAACTCCAGCGCATTGCCGCACGGATCGAACAGGAACATCGTCGCCTGCTCGCCGACCTGGCCCTTGAAGCGCACGTAGGGTTCGATCACGAATTGCGTGCCGAAGGATTTCAACCGCTCGGCCAGCGCTTCCCATTCAGCCCAGCCCAACACCACGCCAAAATGCGGCACCGGCACATCGTGGCCGTCCACCGCATTGCTGTGCACGCTTTCCTGGGACGCGGTCTTGGGATGCTCGTGAATCACCAGTTGATGCCCGTAGAAGTTGAAGTCGACCCACTGCTCGCTGGAACGGCCCTCCTCCAGTCCAAAGACCTGGCCATAAAAAGTGCGGGCTGCCGCCAGGTCATACACCGGAATCGCAAGGTGGAAAGGTGAGAGGCTCATCGGGACTCCAAGAAGGTTTTTTGTTTATCAGGTACGCAACGGCGCGTGCATTCCATCGTAGGCGCGCACGCACAACAAAAAAATCAATATAAATTTCTTAGAAACACAACTAATGTTGATCAATGATCAAAGAACTCAAGACCCTCATCGCCGTGGCGCGCGAAGGCACCTTCGCCGCCGCCGGGCACAAGATCGGCCTCACCCAGGCGGCGGTCAGTGCGCAGATCCAGCGCCTGGAAACCGAGCTGGGCTTCGACCTGTTCGACCGCAAAGGCCGCTCGGCCCACCTCAACAAGCGGGGCCAGCAGATACTCCTGCAAGCCCAGGAGCTGATTCGCCTTTACGAGAATCTCGGCGCCACGACGCCCGGGCTTCCACCCAGCGTGCTGGTGAACATCGGTGCGATCGCCTCCGTCCAGCGCGCCTACCTGCCGGATGCCCTCGCCAGGTTCCACCAGCAATGCCCCCAATGCCGAACGCGTGTCGTGCCGGGCCTGTCGGTCGAGTTGATCAACCTGGTGGACGCCGGCGAGATCGACATGGCGGTGATGATTCGCCCGCCGTTCTCGCTGCAAAGCGATCTGCGCTGGACGACGCTGGCGCTTGAGCCTTATCGGCTGATCGTGCCCCGTGGGATGCCGGGCGAGGATTGGTCGGCGCTGCTGTCCAGCCAACCCTTCATTCGTTATGACCGCTCTTCTTTCGGCGGCAGGCAAGTCGATCGCTTCCTGCGGCAGATGCATTTCACACTGCGTGAGGTGTGCGAGCTGGATGAACTGGACGCGATCATCAAGCTCGTCGAGAAAGGCGTCGGTGTCGCCCTGGTGCCGCAGACATCAGCCCATCAGCCATGGCCCAAGGGCGTGCGGGCGCTCGACCTCGGGGCGCACACGTTTCATCGTGATATCGGCCTGATCCACCGGTCGAGACAGAGCCTGGCAGACCCCGTCGCGATCCTGGCCGAACTGATCATCGAGCAGGCCGGCGGCGGGATCGGATAGACCCCGCCGTGGACCCTCACCAGACCGCGATATGCGAATCCGCCCGAGGCTCGGTCCCGCCGCACAGGACGCCGCTGACGGGATCGCGCAGGATGATCTGGCCGCGTCCGTAATCGGTCAGGTCACTGGCAACCACGACTTCGTGTCCCCTTCTTGCCAGCGCATTGATCAAGTCCCGCGAAGCCCCCTGCTCGATCCCGACCTTCATCCCGCCCAGCCATTGCCAACGCGGCGCGTCCAGGGCCGCTTGCGGGTTCAGGCCGAAATCCACCAGGTTCATGACCATCTGTACATGCCCCTGGGGCTGCATATAGCCGCCCATCACGCCGAAGGGGCCGAGGGCCTCGCCATTGTGGGTGAGGAAACCCGGGATGATGGTATGAAAAGTCTTCTTGCCCGGCGCCAGGCAGTTGGCGTGGGTCGGATCGAGGCTGAACTCCTGACCGCGATTCTGCAGGGCAATGCCGCTGTCGGGCAGCACTACGCCGGAGCCGAACCCGTGGTAGTTGCTCTGGATGAACGAGACCATGTTGCCCTCCCCATCCGCCGTCGCCAGGTACACCGTGCCGCTGGCGTGGGGATCGCCGGGCTTGGGCGGTTGGGCCTGCTCGCCGATCTGGCCGCGACGGCGGGCGCTGTAGTCAGCGCTGAGCAGATCGGCGACCGCCACGCGCATGTGCAGGGGGTCGGTGATGTGGTGCAGGCCGTCGCTGTAGGCCAGCTTCATCGCCTCCAATTGGCGATGCCAGGTCTGTTGGCTGTCGCGGTGATCGAAGTTGAAACCCTCCAGGATATTCAACGCCATCAACGCCACCAGACCCTGCCCGCTCGGCGGGATTTCCCAGACATCCACGCCTCGGTAATTGACGTGGATGGGCTCCACCCACTGGGCGCGATAGTCCTTGAGGTCCGAGGCGCGCAGGTAGCCGCCGCTGGCCCGGGAATGGGCGTCCAGGCGCTCGGCCAGGGCACCGCGATAGAGGCTTTCACAGCCGGTGTCGGCCAGTTCCTGGAGCGTGCGGGCCTGGGCCGGATTGCGAAAAATCTCCCCGGCCCGAGGCGCGCGGCCATCGATCAGGAAGGTCTCGAACCAAGTGTCCAGCACGGCATCACGGTGGGGCGTGAACTCGTTCACCGCGACCTGCCATTGATGGGCGACCACCGGTGACAAGGCAAAGCCGTCCCGCGCCAGGCTGATGGCCGGCTGCAGCAGCTCGGCGAAGGGCAGTTTGCCGAAGCGTCGGGACAACTCGGCCCAGGCTGACGGGCAGCCCGGGACCGTCACCGGTGTCCAGCCATAGACCGGCATCTTTTCATGGCCGGCGGCCTTGACCGCCTCGATGCTCAAGGCGGCCGGCGCATGGCCGTTGCCGTTGAGGCCATGCAGCTGGCCCTTGCACCAGACCAGGGCGAAAGCGTCACCGCCCATGCCGCAGCCCGTGGGTTCCACGACAGTCAATGCTGCCGCCGTGGCGATGGCGGCGTCGATGGCATTGCCGCCTTTTTGCATGATCTCGATGCCCGCCTGGGCGGCCAGGGGCTGGGACGCGGCGACCATGCCGCGACGGGCGAAGACGCTCTGGCGCTGCGATGGATAAGGGTACTCATGGGCAGAAAATTTCAGCATGGCGAAAGGCTCTTCAATGCAGGAATTCAGTCGCTGGAAAAAGTCATAGCACCCGGCTGAGAAATGCCCGGGTACGCGGATGAGTGGGGTGGCAGAAAATCTGCTCCGGCGGCCCCTGTTCGATCAGCTCGCCCTGATCGAGCACCACCACGCGGTCGGCCACTTCCCGGGCAAAACCCATTTCATGGGTCACCACGACCATGGTCATGCCCTCCTCGGCCAGTTCCTTCATCACCTGCAGCACCTCGCCGACGGTCTCCGGATCGAGGGCGCTGGTGGGTTCGTCGAACAGCATGGCCTGGGGTTTCATCGCCAAGGCACGGGCAATTGCCACCCGCTGCTGCTGGCCGCCGGAAAGCATCGACGGATAATGACCGGCCTTGTCCGCCAGCCCGACCCGCTCCAGCAACCCGCGGGCCTGTTCCAACGCGGCGGCGCGCGGCACGCCGAGCACCTGGATCGGCGCCTCGATGATGTTTTCCAGCGCCGTCATGTGCGGGAACAGGTTGAAGCGCTGGAACACCATGCCGATGTCGCGCCGCTGCCGGGCGATGTTGCGCTCCGACTCACGCACCAGGCTGCCATCGGCCCGCTCGCGGTAGCCCATGGCGCGGCCATTGACGCGGATGCGTCCGCCCTGGATGTCTTCCAGCAGATTGATGCAACGGATGAAGGTGGTCTTGCCGGAACCCGACGCGCCGATCAGCACCACCACTTCGCCGCGCCGTACTTGCAGGGAGATGCCCTTGAGAATCTGCAACTCGCCAAAGGACTTGTGAACGTCCAGCGCCTCGATGATCAACTCTTCGCTCTTGTGCGCCATGGTCAACGTGCCCTCAGCAGGTTAAGGGTGCTGCGACCGAACATCCGCATCGATGCCGGTGGCGGTGACGAGGGCCGGTCCGACTGGCCGAAGCGGGCCTCCAGCCAACGCTGGAAAAAGCCCCACAGGGTGGTCAGCAGCAGGAAATAAATCGCCACCACCAAATACAACTCGAACACCCGGAACGTCGCCGACGTGACCATCTGGGTACTGAGCAACAACTCCTGCACGCCGATCACGCTGACCAGCGTGGTGTTCTTGAGCATCACGTTGAACTCGTTACCCAGCGGCGGCACGATGACCCGGAACGCCTGGGGCAAGACGATGCGGCGCATCAGCTTGGCGAAGGTCATGCCCAGGGAGCGTCCGGCCTCGTATTGGCCCTTGTCCACCGCGCCGATGCCGGCGCGAATGATCTCGGCCATGTACGCGCCCTCGTTGAGGCCCAGGGCAATGATCGCTGCCTGGATATTGCCGGGGATCACCAGGCCAAAGAGTTCGATGTCTTCGAAGCGGAAGATCCCGCCGGCGGCCAGCGCCGTGTAGAGGAAGACGATCTGCACCAGCAGCGGCGTACCGCGCATCAGCCACACGTAAAAACGCACCGGCAGATGCAGCAACGGGTTCCTCGACAGCCGCAGCAGCGCGGCGGCCAATCCCAGCACGCAGCCCAGCAGCATCGCCAGCACACTGATCACGCAGGTCAGCCAGAGCCCGGTGAGGTACACCCCGCTGGGTTGCAGCAGGTACTGCCAGAACACATCCCAATTGAAATTCATCAAGGGTCTACCTCAATCAAGTGTGTCACTGGCGACATGCCATTTGCCGAGCAGTTGGCTGTAGCTGCCGTCGCCGCGCATGTCGCTGACGACTTGCTGCACGGCGGCGGTCAGTTGCGGATCGTCCTTGCGAATGCCCAGCCCGGTGAGAATCCGACTGAAGGCTGGCACGCCTTCCTCGAACAACTCGGGCGCCATTGCCGCGTAGTAACCGGCGGTTTCCACGGTGGTGCCATAGGCGTCGACCTGGCTGATGCGCAGGGCCTGGAAGGCATCGGTGTCGGTGTTGTAGACCACCAGTTTCATCGGCGGCTTGCCGGCCTTCGCCAGGCTTTCATTCTCGGCGTCGAGCAGGGTCTTGATGGTGGACCCGTTGAGCACCGCAACCTTGTGTCCGGAAAGATCCTTGAGCGTCTTGAGGCCCTTCGGATTGCCCTTGGGCACCACCACCGCCTGGCTGGAATACATGTAGTTGACGATGTCGATCACCTCACGGCGCTCGGGCTTGTCGAACAGTTGATCGACGATCATGTCGCACTGCCGGGCCAACAGCGCCGGCAACAATCCGGAGAACGGAATCACCCGCCACTCGACCTTCTTGTTGCCCAGGCGCTTGGCGATTTCCAGCCCCAGGTCCACGGTCAATCCCTTGGGTTTCTGCGCCTCGTCGAAGGACACCAGCGGCGGCGAGTCCATGCCCGAGCAGTAGACGAGTTTATCGGCCTTGAGCAGGCGCTCCGGGACAACGGGCGCGGCAGCCGCCCACTGAGCACAGAAACCCAAGGATAAAGCGGCGACCAACAGGCGAGGCTTATGCATGACCAGACACTCCAGTTCATTAATGACGGGCAGTACTCAAAGTCAAAACACGGGGTAGGTTCAGCGCCTACTCTCGTTATTTTTTCGATTGCAGGAACTCGATCAGTTCAGGAACGGTGCCTTCGATGTGCGCACGCACCACCGCCTCGGCCTTATCGGCATCGCCCGCACGCAGGGCATCGAGGATCAGCATGTGTTCCTGGCGCGCACTCAGGGGCTTTTCGACGTGCTGCAGCCACAGGCGCATGGGCGCTTCGATCAGCGAATAAAGCGCGCTGATCTGCTTCAGCAAGCGCGGTCGACCGCTGAGGCTGCACAGGTATTCATGGAAGGCGCGATGACGGCTGACCCACTCGGCGCTTTCCTCGCGATAGTCGTCCATCTCGTCCAGCAGGCGCTCCAGGGCGGCCAGTTGGCGTTCGCCGATTTTCGCCGTGGCAACGCGGACCGCCAGGCCTTCGAGGGCGCTGCGCATTTCAAAGACTTCGTGCAATTCGTCAATGTCCAGGCCACTGACCACCGCGCCGCGATTGGGCCGCAGCGTCACCAGCCCCTGGGCATCCAGGCGCCGGAAAGCCTCGCGCACCGGCATCCGGCTCATGCCGATCTCATTGGCGATGTCCTCGGCGATCAGCCGGTCACCCTTGCGCAGGCGACCGCCGCAAATGGCTTCGAGCAGGAAGTTGTAGGCTTCTTCTTCGGCGGTGATTGGCGCTCGTTCAGCGTAGGTCGGGGCAAACTGCATGGCAGCACCTTCTGCATTTTTGTATCCAATTATCCATGGATTCATAAAAGCAGAATGCGTGCCAACCGCACCGCTGGCTGTGCAAGGGATTGATTTTCAGGAATTTGTCGAAGAAAACCGCGAGCACGCTACAGGCTGGGTCGCAACCGGTGTGCTACCAAACAGCTCAGTGGGTGCCTTTTATGGGTGCAGGGCGGGATGGTTGGGTAACACTGCGGCCCATCAAGCCGGTGCCCGGGGTGTGTCCGAAGGCGACTCACCGAACAGTGCCCGGTAATGGGCGGCGAAGTGACTCAGGTGGAAAAAACCCATCGCCACGGCGATCTCGCTGACATTCAGTGCGGCCGCACGGGTGCTGATCAACCGTCGACGCACGGCGTTGAGCCGCAGGTTGCGCAGGTACTCCACCGGACGCATACCGGTGACGGCCTGGAAGCTGTTCTGCAGGGTCCGGCGGCTCACGCGCAGTTGCTCGCACAGGTCCAGGATGCTCAACGGTACTTCGGTGCTGGCCATGACCATTTCCTGGCAGCGCTTGACCAGGTAGGCATTGACGGCCACGTTGCCACGACGTCCACGCACCTCGTCCGAGGCGTGGTTGAACAGATCGAGGAAAGCGTTGAGCAGCACGTCTTCGAGGATTTTCTCCACGGCGGGGTTGACGGCGTCCGCTTGTTCCAAAAGGTGACGAAACAGCGGCTGGATCTGTTGCTGGACCCTCGACAGCACCGCTTCATCCACGCTGATTTGCGAAACGCTCTTCAAGCGCTTGAGCTGCTGGTCCGGCAACTCATAGGCCGCCAGCTTGGCAAAACGCACCGTGTCGACATTGGCCGCGAAGAAATGCGTGCCTTCCGGGGCGTGCAAGGTGAAATCCTCGCCATCGCGCAACAGCACGACGCTGTGGGCGCCGACTTGGTGCCCCTGGACCACCGGCGCGTTGCCCAGCGACAGGGCAATGCACAAGCGCCCTTTCGGCGCGCTACCGCGTTGCACCACGCGCTTGTCCAGCACCTCCTGGAAGATCTGGAAGCGCTCGGCGCACACCTGCCGCAATTCGCTGGACAGGCAGCCACGGCCGAGTTGGTCATAGACCTGCTGCCAGCCCAGGATCGAACCGGCGTGTTGCTGAGGATCATTGAAGGTACGGACTTCGGCGAACATGATCGTTGTTCCTCGGTGGATCTGTGCCTATACCTGAAGCTGCGCAGGAGCTGCGTAGGAGCTGCGTAGGAGCTGCCGAGCGAAGCGAGGCTGCGATCTTTCCCCAGACACTTGAATCTCAAGCGAAAGATCAAAAGATCAAAAGATCAAAAGATCAAAAGATCGCAGCCTTCGGCAGCTCCTACGGGAAGACCAAAGCCAATTCCGTGCCAAGCATGTGCAAGCGGTATTCAGCGGTCTTGATGTCCAACGGCGCCAACAACGACCCGGACAGCACCACCTGCCCCGCCTCAACGCATTGCCCGTCCGCCAGCAATCGCCGGATCAACCAACACAGGTTCGCCACCGGCGTGTCCTCGCGCGCCAGGACGTTTCCTTCGCCGCACGTCACCCCGTCGCATTCCAACCGATAGTTCACTTGGGACAATTGATCAGGAGTGAACCTCACCCGTGGCCCCAGGCAATACAGCCCCGCAGCGGCATTGTCGGCCAGAAACGCCCCGACGCCGAAACGCCAGCCCTGCCAGCGACAATCGGCAATCTCGAATGCCGGCGCGATCTCGGACACGGCGGCGAGTATGTCCTCGTCGCTGTAGAAACCCGGCACCAGCGTGCGCCCCAGGGCAAACGCCAGTTCGATTTCCAGCTTCGGCTGGATCAACCGGGCAAGCGGCACCGTACAGCCGGGCTCCAAGGCCATGGCGTCGGTCAACCCGCCCAATACCGGCTCATCAATACCAAAGCGCTCCTGCGCTGCGCGGCCGGCAAAGGCGACTTTCCACCCGGTCGATCGCTCGCCACCGGCCTGGCGTCGGCGCAATGCCTCGCGTTGCAAGGCATAACCCGCCGGCAGGTCGTAAGCCTCTGGCGCCAACGACGGTAACGCGTGTGCGGTCCGCCCGGCGTCGTGGAGCCGCACCAACACATCGTCTTCGTGCCTCATGACAATTGCTCCGCCAACTTGCGCAAGACCCCGTCGAGCCTTTCCGGCGTGGTGATCGCCGCGACAAACCGATCCGGCCGCACTACCACGATGCAATCACGCACCTTGGCAAACCACTCGCCCAGGCGATTGTCGACGTCTTCGATGCAGATGGCGCCGCTGGCCGACAAGGGTTGGTTGCGCCCCGCACCACTGCGCGAGCGATTGATCTGGATGAAGCGAGTACCCCAGCGCGCCCAGTAGGCGGCGGTGTCTTCACCCAGGTGCGCCGCCGGATTGACCCGATAACCGAGCACCGCGTACGAGTGTCCCAGCACGTCGTCCAGATGCCGACGTTGTCCCTGGGCATCCTCCACGGCCGGCTGGATGAACAGTTGCCCGACCAGATCATCCTCATGCAGCTCGGCACGCTCGTGATAGACCAGACCTTTGGTGATGGTCGCCTTGGGCTTGAACTTGAATTCGAGCAAGTGCGAGCGAAGGTTGTCGACGCTGTTCACGGCCTGGAACAGCCAGTCCCGCACGCCGGCCATCAGCGGGTTGGTCAGCCCCAGCACCGCGCCCATGTTGTCGGCCAGCGCAATGAGGTCCGTCGCATGGCCGCGACGTTCCTGGTCGTAGCTGCCGAGGATCGACGGCGACGCCCGGCCCTGGAGAATCGCCGCCAGCTTCCACGCCACGTTGACCACGTCCCGCAGCCCCGAATTGAGCCCCTGCCCGGCCCACGGCGGGGAAATGTGCGCCGCGTCGCCCACCAGGGCCACGCGCCCCTCGACGAAACGCGCCGCCACGCGGGAATTGTGGGTGTAGGCGCGGATCCGGATGATCTCCAATTGATCGACGGCCTCGCCGATATGACCCCGGATCAACGTGCGGATCGTCGCCTCTTCGCACATGCGGGCCTCGTCCTCGCCTTCCAGCAGCATGAACTCCCAGCGCCGCTGCTGGTACGGCAAATAGATGCAGACGAAGGGTCGCTGGGGATCGGCGTGCAATGCCGTATAAGGCGCATCCAGGGTGTCGTTGGCCGTGTCCACCACCACCCATTTGCGCGGATGGGTCAGCCCCAGCAGCTCGATTCCGAGTTTCTTGCGCACGCTGGAACGCCCGCCGTCGGCGCCGATCACGTACTGCGCCTGCAGCTGATACAGCTCACCCTGGGCATCGCGCACCTGCAAGGTCACGCCCTGGTCGTCCTGTTCCAGGTCGAGCATTTCATGGCCTTGGCGCAGATCGACACCCGGGTGCTTGCCCAACTGCTCACGCAAGGTCCCTTCAAGCAGCTGCTGCATGAAGATGTTGCGCATCGGCCAGCCGTAGTGGGCCGTGCTCGGCTTGACCTCGGCAAAGCACACGCCGCGCGCATTGTAGTAACGCAGGGGCACGTTGCAGATCATGTCCCGCGCAGCCAGCTCCGCGATGCCGATGCCTTGCAACACGCGCAGCGCTTCATCGTCCATGCCCACCGCCCGGGGATACGGCAGGATGCCCTCGGCCAATTCGAGGACGATGCAGTCGATCCCGTACAGCCCCATGTAATGCGCCGCCGTGATCCCGTTCGGGCCGCCGCCCACGATGACGACCTGGGTTTTGTCCTGCTTCATCGCTATCCACCGCTCTATTGTTGTAATTGCAAGAGTTGGCCGCGCAGGTAATCCGCGACGACCTGGTTGAACACTTCGCCCTGGTCGTCATGGACATAATGGCTGGCGTCGGCGACTTCCGCTGTCTGCACCTGCGCATTGGCCTCCCGCATCGCCTCCAGGGTTGCCAATGGGAGAAAATCCGAACGCACGCCACGAATGAACAGCGTCGGGCAATCCAGCGCTCGCACCGCTGGCCACAGGTCAGTCGGCGTAATGCTCAGGCGCGCCTCGGCAATGCCTTTCTGGTCGTGACGCCATTCGATGCCTTCAGGCGTTTGCTTCATCGAGTAGGCTAACCGGGAGGCCAGGCCCTCGGCCGACAAGCCCGGTCGCGATTGCCGCCAGAATTGCGCGGCACTGTCCCAGTCTGGAAACAGCAGCGGCGTCTGGCTCATTTCGCGGCGGATACGCTCGGCGCCCTCGCCGCGGATCGACGAGCCGGGGCCGATGTCCTCGATCACCAGCGCTTGCAGCCGTCCGGGATTGAGCCGGGCGTATTCCAGCGCGTTGGTCCCGCCAAGGGAATGCCCCACCAGGACAAAACGCTCCAGCCCCAAGTGAGCGACCCAGTCTTCCAGGTCGCTCACATAGGCTTCGGTGCGATAGCTGGAAGCCTCGCCCCAATCGCTCTGACCACGGCCGCGCTGGTCCAGGGCATGGCAGCAATAATGCTCGCCCAGCGCATCGGCCAAGGGCGCCCAGGTCTGGGCGAAGGAGCGCAACCCGTGGAGCAGCAGGACCGGAATGCCGGACGGGTTGCCCCACCGCACGTAATGCAGGCGCATGCCCGATCGATTGCTGAAAAACTGACTGTTTGCAGACATTGGTCGTTCCCCCGCGATCAGCACGCCTCAATACAGGCCGTCATTGCCCTTGACGTCCGCCGCCTGCAGGCCGCCCAGGCGCGCATGCAAACGCCCGCGCGTGGCAAAGGCCCAGATGATGACCAACTCGTCCGCCGCCGGACCGTCGCCGAACGACAGCGAAATGCTGTCGTAGTGGGAACGGACATACAGCGCGTCCTTGTGGGCCAGCGGCACGTCGATGGTCACGCCAGGCCCGCCACGCTTGCCGGTGGACGGCACCCAGGACTTGCCGCCGCTCAGCGCACCCCGGATCGGATCCGCGGCCGGGTTGGTCAGCAACGCATTGCCATGCTCGTATTCGCCCTGGCTGCCCACCAGGCACGCCTTGCCGTAGCTGACGATCTCGCGCTGCCCAGCCATTACCCGAATGCGTCGGCCAAACTCCTGGCCCAACAACGGCGAAGGCTCGACCAGCTCCGCCAGGCTTTCGCTGAAGCGTCCGGCATACGGGTTGGCGATCACCGCGCCGATGGCGTATTTGAACAACGGCTCGCCATCGGCCAACTGGCCGGTTTCGTTGGCCAGGGTTTCCTCGACGAAGCTGTACCATTTGCGGATGTGATAGCTGGCGAAATTCGCGGTTTTCATGACAGGAGTCTCATCAAAGTGGATCGAGATTGAAATGCCGGCTGGGCGCGCCAGCGGCCTTGAAGCGGGCCTTGCCGCGCGCGTCGTCGTGTTCGGACTCGAGGAAGAATTCCATGCGGTTGCCGTCGGGGTCGTTGAAGTACACGCCATTGCCGATCTCGTGATCGGTGATCTTCACCACCTCGACGCCCTTGCTCAGCAACATGCCGTAGAGCTTGCGCAAGGTGGTCATGTCCCCAGCGATTTCCAGCCCGTAGTGCTGCAGCCCCAGGCCGCCCTGATGCGCGCCGGGCGCTGCCTGGATCAGCGCGATGTCGTGATGCTTGGCACCGAATGCCATCATGATCCAGCTTTCTCCCCGGGCACTTTCATGCATGCCCAGCACGTCGGCGTACCAATGTGCCGACGCTTCAGGGTCGCTCACGAACAACGACAGGTGAGTACGAACGACTTCGACTTTCATCGCGCGATACCTCAGTTTTTCTTGACGATGGATTGATGCCCGGACTTGATCTGCGCCACGGCGGGCGTCCAGAGCACATCAGCAATTTCGCTGAATTCACGCCACTGCTTCTGCCAGCCATCACCGCCGTTCTCGGACGTGAACAAATGGCCGTACTTGGTGCCGGCGACGATCTGCCGAGGATTGGCCGGGTTCAAGGCAATTGCCCAGACACAGGAGTTGGGTTGTTGCGGCAGCGGCAGCACTTCCCAACTGACGGCAGCGTCCCTTGAAACGAGGACTTTGCTGGTCGTGCCCGGGGTGCCGTCGGAAATGCTCAGGTAAAGGGTGTCTTCGCTGCCCAGCGCGGCATTCATGGCCCGCACGTAATACAGGCCGAAGGCTTCCCGGGCGATGATCCCGGTCCAGGTCTGCCCTTCGTCGAGGCTGCGGTAGACCGCGTTGACGCAGACCACCACGATGACTTTCTGCCCGTGGTTGGGCAGGACCAGGATGTTGTGCACGTCCGAGTTGTAGTCCCACAGCAAGCGGTCATCGACACGGGTCCAGCTGTCGCCACCGTCGCGACTGTGGAACAACCCGCCCTCTTCCAGGCCGAACCAGAGCTGGTTGCGATCCGTCGGGTCGTAGGCGAAGGCCAGCAAGCGCGGCCGGCTGACGCCGTCGCAGAATTCCGGGATCTCCACCGGGGCACGGTCCCAGCTTTCGCCGCCGTCGAGGGTGCGCCAGAGCACGGCGCGGGAAGGCGCGCCGGTGCCGACGAAAATGCGCCGTGCATCCTGGGGATCCACCGCGACTTTCCAGACAGTCTGCCCATTGAACGGCGAATCCACTCGCTGCCAATGGCCGCCGGTGTCGCGGCTGACGCACAGACCGATATCGGTACCGGCGTAGATCACTTCAGGCGTATCGGGATGGACACTCAGGGACCGGGTGATCGCATCGAATTCCAGGTCCTGGCCCAGGCCCAAGCGATGCCAGGTACGGCCATCGTCGGCACTGCGGATGACCGCCTGCCCCACGGTGGCGACCAAAAGGGTTCCGTTACTCATCACGGGTTGCTCCTCAAATGAAGATGCCACGGGTCAAGCCGCCATCGATGCCAATGGACTCCCCCGTCACGGCGCCGGCCTTGGGGGATGCGAGGAAACCGATCAGCCAGCCCATCTCGATGGGCGCCAGGGTGCGCCGGATCGGCGTCGCGTCGATGTAGCCCTGCTCCACCTGCGCGGGGGTCTTGCCCTGCTTGACGCCTTCGCGCTCATACAGCTCTTGGATATGCGGGGTGTCGACCACGCCGGGGTGGATCAGGTTGACGGTGATGCCGGCAGGGCCCAACTGGTCGGACAGAGTCTTGGTCATGTGGGCGATGGCCAGGTTGCGCATGCCCGAAAGCACCTTGCTCCCACGCCCGGTCAGGCCGCCAATGTTGATGATCCGTCCGAAGCCACCGGCCTTCATGTGCGGGGTCACGGCCTTGGCGCAACGGAAATAGCCGATCACCTTGGTGTTGAGGTCCGAGAGCAACTCATCGTCGCCGGCATGTTCGATGTCGTTGCGCACCACACCGGATGGGGCCGCGGCGCCGTTGACCAGGATGTCGATGCGGCCAAAATGCTTGTGGGCCGCCTCGACCATGTCGGACACGGCCGACATCTGGTTGGTGTCACAGAACAACGGCAGCACCTCGTTGCCGGTTTCGGCGGTGATTTCCTCGGCGGCCTGCTGGAGAAACTCCATGCGCCGGGCGCAGATCACCACCTTGCAACCTTCCTGGGACAGAAAACGCGCGACTTCCTTGCCGATGCCCATGCCACCGCCGGTGACGATGGCCACACGGCCCTTCAATTCCAGATCCATAGCAGTTCCTCTTGTGATTGTTCGGCTCAGGCCAGATCGACGAAGACACTTTTGGTTTCGGTGTAGGCATCGATCACGTTCTTGCTCATTTCCCGACCCCAGCCGGATTGCTTGTAGCCACCGAAGGGCGAAGCCGGGTCAACGACGTTCCAGCAGTTGATCCACACCGAGCCGGCCTTCAACTGCGCGGCCACGCGGTGGGCGGAACGCAAGTCACGGGTCCACAGGCCAGCGGCCAAGCCGTAAGGCGAGTCGTTGGCGCGCAGCACCAGTTCGTCGATGTCGGTCCAGCTCATGACGGTCAATACCGGGCCGAAGATTTCTTCCCGGGCGACACAGGCGCGCTCGGCGCGATCGAGAAACACGCTGGGGCGGATGAAATGGCCGCGTTCAAGATGGGCTGGCCGGTCGCCGCCGCAGATCAGCTCCGCGCCTTCCTCCTGGCCCCGATGCAAGTAACCACGCACCGTGCCCAACTGCCGGGCCGAGACCAGCGGGCCCATGCTGCTGGCCGGATCCAGCCCCGGCCCCAGGACATGGGCGGCCGCATGGCGCTGGAGTTCTTCAAGCACTGGGTCAAGGACGCTGGCATGCACATACAGGCGCGATCCGGCGGTGCAGACCTGGCCCTGGTTGTAGAAGATGCCATCGGCGGCACCCTTGGCGGCGCGGACGATGTCGGCGTCCGGCAGGATGATGTTGGGGGACTTGCCGCCCAATTCCAGCGAGACCTTTTTCATGTTGCCCGTGGCCGCCTGGGCGATCAGCCGGCCCACCTGGGTCGAGCCGGTGAAGGCGATCTTGTCCACGTCCGGGTGCTGGGCCAGCGGTGCGCCGGTCTGGGCGCCGAGACCGGTGAGCAGGTTGACCACCCCGGCCGGGAAACCGGCGGCCTCGATCAATTGCACCAGGCGAATCGCGACCAGGGGCGTCTGTTCGGCGGGCTTGAGCACCGCGACACAACCGGTCGCCAGCGCCGGGCCGAGCTTCCACACGCACATGGTCAGCGGGAAGTTCCACGGCACGATCAACGCGCAGACACCCACCGGCTCGCGCAAGGTGTAGTTGAGCATCGGTGCGCCGCTGGAAGGCGATATCGGCAGGGTGCTGCCTTCGATCTTCGTCGGCCAACCGGCGAAGTAGCGAATGATGTTGGCGGCGCTGGCCGCTTCGCCCCGGGCTGCTGCGATTGGCTTGCCGTTTTCCAGGGTGATCAGTTGCGCCAGTTCCTCGCGATGCTGGTCGAGCAGTTCCGCCAGGCGAAACAACAGCAACCCGCGCTGGGCCGGCGAATGTTGCGCCCAGGCACCGGTGAAGGCTGCACGGGCGGCGGCGACAGCAGCGTCCACGTCACGCTCGCCGCCGGCGGCCACCTCGGCCAGGGTGTGTTCAGTGGCCGGGTTTTCCACGGCAAACCGGCGGCCATCGGCCGCGTCCTGCCAGGTGCCGCCGATGAACAGGCGCCCGGGTTGCGACAGGAACTGCTCGACCGCAGGTAATAACTCAATCGGGTTCATATCCCCTCCTTCACAGCGCCATTTCAATCAGGCAAGGACCACCGTCGGCCTTGGCGTTGGCCAAGGCGCGCTGCAACTCGCCGTTGGTGTGCACGGTGCTGGCCGGCAAACCGTAGCCTCTCGCCAGGGCCTTCCAATCAATGCGTGGGCGATCCAGCACCGTCAGGCTCAGGGCTTCGGGGCCCAATTCGGTCATGCCGAAGCGGCGCAACTCGTTCTGCAAGATGGCGTAGCGGTGGTTGGCCGCGATCAGGATCACCACCGGCAGTTGCTCCCGGGCGATGCTCCACAAGGTCTGGATGGTGTACTGCGCGCTGCCGTCCGATTGCAGGCAGAACACCTTGTTGCCACGCTCGGCCATCGCGGCGCCAAAGCCCACCGGGATGCCCTGGCCGATGGCCCCGCCGGTGTTGGTCAAGACCCGATGCCGCGCGGCATGGGCCGAGGCGGTGAAGAACGGATAGCCGCATGTCCCGCCTTCCACCGAAACGATGCTGTCGTCCGGCAACGAGGCGGCCAATACCTGCCCTACCGACTGCGGCGTCAGTTCCGCCTCGGCGGCAGGCAATTCGATGCCCATCGACGTGGGCACATGGGCCGGTGCCTCAAGCGCATCGGCCAACGCGGTGAGCGCCCCGGCCACGTCGTCTCCCACCTCGGCCAGGCACAGCAGGCGGTCACGCTCGGCCAGCCGGGAGGCAATGCCTTCGTAGCCGAAGTAGCTGATGGGTTCGGGGACGCCTGCGCACACCACCGCGTCGTATTGGTCGAGGATCTCGATGGCCACTTCGGGGAAGTACGGCAGGCGATCCAGGTCGGGCAGGCCGCCACCGCGATAGCTCATGCGCGGAAAGGTCTCGGCGAACATCCGCACGCCCGCCAACTGGGCCAAGCGCCCCGCCGCTTCCAGGCCTGCGACGGACAAGCCCTGGTCGCCGACGATAAATACCAGGCGCCGGCCATCACGCAAGGCCTGGGCGACCGCCTCGATCCGGTCACCGGCAAAACGCCGGATCGGGGCCTGCAACGCCGTGAACGCGCTTTCGTGTTGCACGGCATTGGCTTGCAGGTCCATCGGCAGGATCAGGCTGGCGATCTGGCCCTTGGCTTGCCAGGCGGCACGTACCGCCTCCTGCAAATCCTCCCCGACACCCGATGCCGTGCGCGACGTGCGCACCCACCCGGATACGCTCCCGGCCAACGCCTGGATGTCACTGGCCAGCGGCGGATCGTAGTTGACGTGCCAGGACGCGTGGTCGCCAATGACGTTGACGATCGGGGTGTTGGCGCGGCGGGCGTTGTGCAGGTTGGCAATGCCATTGGCAAAGCCTGGCCCCAGGTGCGTCAGGGTCATCGCCGGCTTGCCGGCAATGCGCCCGTAGCCGTCGGCGGCGCCGGTGCAGACCCCCTCGAACAACGACAACACCGGCTTGAGGGCTGGCCCGCTGGCCATGGCCGCCACCAGGGGGATTTCAGTCGTCCCGGGATTGGCGAAGCAGTATTCGATACCGCTCGCCACCGCCGCCTTCACTATCAGTTGCGCACCATTCATTTCCAGCCCTCTTCATCGAGCGTTTGCAATGGCTGAGATTTATCACACAGCGAAATCGACAAAACAAGCTATTTTTTACACATAAACTCGTATTTTGAGATTTATGTGTATTTATGACGGATTTATCCCAGTCGATTAACTTGCATTTCTCAAATCTTGAGTTACCGTGACAGCGCGCTACAGACCGACCCTGCGGGCTTTTCATCATCGATGGGTCTACCTATAGTGCTCACCCAAACGGCCACCCACGCGCCACTCCACCCTTTAGGAGCGAAATGAGCAGCTTGAGCAAGATGCTGAGCGTCCTGGACCTCTTCGGCCCGGATCGACTGAAGATCGACCCCGACACCATTGCCGAGCGCATGGGCCTGTCCCGGGCGACCGTGTACCGCTACGTGAAGGACTTGTGTGACGCTGGCCTGCTGGTGCGAGTGGATGCCGGCAGCTACAGCCTGGGGCCGCGGATCATCGAGCTCGACTGGATGATGCGGCAGTACGATCCGATCCTCGTCGCCGGCCGCGAGCTGATGCACGAGCTGTCCGAACGAACCGGCCTGGCGGTGTTCGCCAGCGTTTTCTATGACGGCCACATCATCAACACCTACATCGCCGAGCCCGACGACACCTACCAGTTCTCGTTCGGCCGCGGCCATCCGCTGCCGTTTTTCCGGGGTGCGCAGTCCAAGGTGTTGATCGCGTTCCAGAAAGGTCGACGCTTGCAGCGCCTGTTCGAAGAACACCTGGCCAACGAGCCCGACAATCCCTATGACTGGCCGGGTTTTTCCAAGGCGACGAAAAAGATCCGCAAGGACGGTTATTGCCTGACCCACGACGAACTCAACCAAGGGCTGACCGGTATCGCGGCACCGATCATCCACCCCGGGCTCGACGAAGTGGTGGGCAGCCTTTCCGCCGTGGGCAGCACTGACAGCTTCAAATTGCTGCGTCAGGAGACCGTGATCGAAATGGTGATGGACACGACCCGGCGGATTGCCGAGCGGATGCAGCATCCGCCTGCTGTCGGCTAGAAACCGGCGGTGCGGCCATACCGCTGCCCCGTAGGCGCTGTCGAGCGAAGCGAGGCTGCGATCTTTTCGCCTACCATCGAGTCTCAAGCGAAAGATCAAGATCAAGATCAAGATCAAGATCAAAAGATCGCAGGCTTCGCCAGCTCCTACAGAGCCCCGTAGGCGCTGTCGAGCGAAGCGAGGCTGCGATCTTTTCGCCTACCATTGAGTCTCAAGCGAAAGATCAAGATCAAGATCAAGATCAAGATCAAAAGATCGCAGGCTTCGCCAGCTCCTACAGAGCCCCGTAGGAGCTGTCGAGCGAAGCGAGGCTGCGATCTTTTCGCCTACCATTGAGTCTCAAGCGAAAGATCAAGATCAAGATCAAGATCAAAAGATCGCAGGCTTCGCCAGCTCCTACAGAACCCCGTAGGAGCTGTCGAGCGAAGCGAGGCTGCGATCTTTTCGCCTACCATTGAGTCCTGAGCGAAAGATCAAGATCAAAAGATCGTCCGAACGCGGCCCGAGCCTTCGCCAGCTCCTACAGACCCCAGCGGGAGCAAGCTCCCTCGCCACAGGGTTTAGTCTCAAAACGGCACGGCCACCGTTACCTGGCTGTAGACGTTGGTGCCATTGCCGCTCACTTGATTGCCCCCCGTCGCTGCATCCCGGTCCGGCTTGTAGAGGCCGATCAGCGGCGTGACGATCAAGTACTGGTTCACGGCCCACTCGGCATAGAAATCCAGCTCACGGGCATCCAGGTTCAAGGCGTTGTCCTTGCGCACCGTGTTGAAATCGAAGTACAGCGCACCGAGGGTCAGGTTCTCCAATGGCGTAGCCTTCAGGCCGAGGTGGTGAATGCCGCTGTTGCTGTTGAACGGCCCGGCATAGTTACCCGCGACTTCGCCCTGGAACCAGGTGCCATAACCGGTACTTTGGCCGGTGAACAACGAGTCCCACTTCTGGGAATAGCGGGTATAGCGATAGGTCAGTTTCGGCGCCCAGGCGATGTCCGCGAAGGTGTAGCCGGCCTCGGCGTACCAGGCGTTCTGCGGGCCAGCGTCCTTGTCCTGCCAGGCGTATTCGAAGACCAGGCTGGCATTTTCGATACCGGCGTCGCCTTCACCGCGAATGCTATAGACGTCCATGCCCTTGCGTTGCCGCTGGAAATCGCTGGCCCAGCGGTCGTTGACATCGATGCCATGCACCCAGGTCAGCCCCAACGTGCCGGCCTTGGCGGTGTAGTCCAGCGTGCCCGCCGCCAGTTCGGTTTCGGCCTGGGCGCGGTTGTCTGACTTGAGCCACGCCATGCTGCCGTGCAGCCCTTCCTGCCCACCCAGGCGCAACACGGCGGTTTGATCGAACGCGTGCCGAGCGGCAAGGTAATAGGCGCCACCGCGATTCAGGCGTCCGTCTGCCGGCCCCTTCCCCAGGTTCGGTCCGTCATCGTTGATCAGGAAGCCCCTGCCCAGCTTGACGACCTGCCGCCCGCCGGAGATATCGACACCGTCCTGCCCCAGCAACGGGAAAAGATCGGCGGAGCGCCAGCCCAGGTAGGCGTCCTCGATTTTTGTCGTGCGCTCGCTGCCCAGCGTATTGCCGGCCGCGTCGCCATCGCCCCAGGTGGCGGAGCTGACCAGGCTGAACGCGCCATAGGCGGTGCCCTGGCCGGCGAGGCCCTGGTCACCGCTCACGCCATATTTGATGAAGCCTTCGCGCCAGGTCGAACCGCCCGGCCTGCCGTCATAATTCTTGCGGCTATTGAAGTGGCCGAACACCGCCAGCAGGTCGGCGTTGAGGTGAGTGTCGTCATCGGCATACAGCTCGTAAGCCTGGACCTGATTGGCGGCATAGAACGCCAACGTGCAGGCCAGGCCACTGCCGAAAAATCCCATACGCGATAGAGACCGCATGGCTTGAACTCCTTGAGGTGCGCCTTGACAGGCTGTTTTTATAGTGGGAAGCCGGCACCGCAAACGGCGCCGGCTGGCCGGGCTAGCGGCAGTTGGCGAGCGCGTCGTCCAGCGCGCCGACCATCACGCCGGCCTCGTCGGATGTGAGGGTCAACGGTGGCGACAGGACGATCTTGTTGCCGATCGGGCGCACCAGCACGCCGGCCCGGCGCGCATGCTCGGCAATCCGCGACGCCAGGCCGTTGGCGGGATCCAGCGGTTCACGGGTGACCTTGTTCGCCACCAGATCGAGGGCAATCATCAGGCCCTTGCCGCGCGCTTCGCCGACCAGCGCATGGCGTTCGGCCAACGGCTGCAATTGTTCCAGCAACTGGGCGCCAACCTTGCCGGCGTTGCCCGGCAGGTCCTCGGCCTCGACGATGTCCAGCACCGCCAGCGCTGCGGCGCACGCCGTCGGGTGTCCGCTGTAGGTGTAGCCGTGCATGATCACGCTGGTGAAACCCGGGCCGTTCTCGATGGCATCGACGATGCGCTGGTTGAACACCGTGGCGCCCATGGGGATGTAACCGGCGGTGATGCCCTTGGCCAGGCACAGCACGTCCGGCGCGACGCCCCAACCGCGACTGCCGAGCATGCAGCCGGTGCGGCCAAAGCCGGTGACGACTTCATCGGCGATCAGCAGGATGCCGTGGCGATCACACACCTCACGCAGCTTTTTCCAATAATCGGCAGGTGGCACGATCACGCCACCGGCGCCCTGCACCGGCTCGGCGATCAGCGCCGCGATGGTCTGGGCGCCAAGCAAGGCGATCTGGTCTTCCAACTGGCGAATGCAGTGGGCGGTCAATTCCTGCGGGTCGCGGCAGTCCCAGGGATTGCGGTACAGCCACGGCGTATCGAGCAAATGGCAGCCGGCCAACAACGGCCCATGGTTGTAGTGATAGACGCCGTTGCCGCCCACGGAGGTGCCGCCCATATGCACGCCATGGTAGCCATTGCGCAACGACAGGAAGCGCGTGCGCCCCGGCTCACCACTGGCGATCCAGTACTGGCGGGCCATTTTCAGGGCCGTCTCGACCGCGTCCGAACCGCCGGAACTGAACAACACCCGCGCCATGTCTTCCTGGGCGAACATCGACGTGAGTCGTTCGGCCAGGTCAAACACCCGAGGGTGGGCGATGCCGTCGAAAGTCTGGTAATACGCCAACTCGTCCATTTGTGCGGCAATGGCCGCCTTCACTGAAGCGCGGTTGTGCCCCACGTTCACGTTCCACAAGCCGCCGACGCCATCGAGCATGCGGTGGCCGTCGATATCGGTGATGTAGTTACCGTCGCCACGGGCGATGACCAAGGTCTTGGAGCGGTTGGCCGGCGCCGAGGAACTCATCGGGTGCCAGAATTTCTTTTGCGCTGTCTTGTAGTGCTCGTACATGGTTGCAGTCCTCACAGTGGTTCACGCTTGCGTATGTACAGCAGCTGCTGGCCGGTGAATTCCAGCAACCCTTCAAGGCCGAACTCGACGCCGAACCCGGACATCTTGCTGCCGCCAAATGGCGTGTTCGGTTGGATTTGCGCGTGGCAGTTGACCCAGGCGACGCCGCTTTCAAGGCGACTGGCCAACGCCTGGGCCTGGTCCACATCGCTGCCCCAGACCGAACCGCCCAGGCCCATGTCGCCAGCGTTGGCGCGGCGCAGGACATCCTCGACGTCCTGGTAGGCAATCAACGGCAACACCGGGCCGAACTGCTCTTCGTCCACCAGGCGCTGGCCGTCGCTGACATCGGCGACGAGGGTCGGCGGATAAAAGAAACCCGCTCGATCCAGGCGCTCGCCGCCACACAGCACGCGCGCGCCCTGGGCCCGGGCATCCGCCACCAGCGCTTCCACCAGCGCCAGTTGTTCAGCGTTTTGCACCGGACCGAAGGTGACCTCCGGCGCCAGGCCGTCGCCAACGACCTGGCGCCCGGCGATGAGTGCCAGTGTCTCGGCGAACGCCTCGTATTGGGATTGGTGCACATACAAGCGCTTGAGGGCGGCGCAGGTCTGCCCCATGTTGAGGAACGCCGCCTGGAAGATCTCTTCGGCCACCGCCTCGACCGGCGTGCCGGGCAGGACGATGGCGGCATCGTTGCCGCCCAGCTCCAGGGTCAGGCGCTTGAGGTTGGCTGCGGCGCCGCGCATCACGCTCTGGCCGGTGGCTGTCGAGCCGGTGAAGACAATTTTCTGGATACCGGCGTGGGCCGTGATCGCGCTGCCGAAACCCTGTTCGCCCGTCACGACATTGATCACGCCCCGGGGCACATGACGGGCGATGATTTCCACCAGGCGCAGCGTGCTCAGGGGCGTCAGGCTCGACGGCTTGCTGATCACACAATTGCCGGCTCGCAGCGCCGGCATGATGTGCCAGACGGCAATCATGAACGGCCAGTTCCAAGGCGTGATCGAGGCGACGACGCCCAGGGGCTTGCGGTGCAGTTCAATGCGCTGGGTCGGAGTTTCTTCCACCAGCTCCACCGGGATCTGTTGCTCGGCGGCATAACGCGTCCAGGCCGCCGCGCCCATGACTTCGGAGAACGCCAGCGCCAGCGGCTTGCCTTGTTCGAGGACGATGAGCCGGGCCAGCGCGTCGGCATCCTGCTCGATGTCCGCAGCGATGGCCAGCAGACGTTGGCGGCGATCTTCATGGGTGCTGTGCCGCCACTCGACAAAGGCCGATTGCGCCGCCTCGACCGCGCGGTCCAGTTGGGCCAGGGAACCGGCGGGGCAGCGGGCGAACGCGGCGCCCGTCGCCGGGTTGACCACATCGAAATGGCCGTTTTCGCCGTCGACCCGCATCCCGTTGATGAGCATTTGGTAATCGTGCATGGAACCTTCCTTTCACGCGCCGCCGGACCGTCCCGAACGACAGCGCAGTTGTTTTTTTGTGTGGGTGTGGAGCGCTGGCGTGGCGCCTAGAGCTTGTGGCTGCCCAGCGCCGCGAATCGCTCCGGCGAGACCTTGCGCAAGCGCACGGCGAGAAACACGCCGACCACCAGCGCGACAGGAATGACGGCGCAAAGTCCGTAGGACAGGAGCTGACTGGCGCCCGTCAGCACATCGAAATGAATCACGGCGAGGACGAGGACCGCCAGCAGCGCCAGGCAAGAAAAGCCCGGAAGAAGCCGACCGCGCCAAAGCCCCAGCTTCAATTCCGGGTGGCGCCGGAAGTAGACGAACACCGCCGCCGACGTCAGCGCCATCAGCAGGATCACGCACAGGGTGGCCAGGTTGGAGAACCAGGCGAACAACTGCAGGATCGGGTCGGCGTCCAGCGCGGCGAAGATCAGCACCACCACGGCGGCGATCAGGCTTTGCAGGACCGAGCCCATGTGCGGGCTCTGGTGCACGCGATGGGTGGTGCCCAAGCGGCTGTGCAACAAGCCGTCCCGGCCGATGGCATAGAAATAACGCGCCGCGGCATTGTGGAACGCCAGCAGTCCGGCGTAGATGCTGACCATGAACAGCAGCCGGATGATCTGCGTCAGGTGCGGGCCGACAAAGTGATCGGACAGGCCGTAGATGAAAGTGGTCGGATCCTGCAGGGCTTGCAGCGTCGGTACGATCTTGTCCGCCCCGACACCCACGATCATCGACCAGACCGACAGCGCATAAAAACCACCGATCAGCAGCACGGAGCTGTAGGTGGCGATGGGAATCGTGCGGTGCGGATTCCTCGCCTCTTCTCCATAGATCGTCGTGGCTTCGAAGCCGATGAACGCCGCGAAACAGAACAACAGGCCGATGGATGGCGCGCCGCTGAAAACGCGGCTGCGGTCGAACGAATCGAGATTGATGCCGCTGTCGCCACCGGTCTTGAGGATGGCGAAATCCAGCGTCAGGATCGCCAGGTATTCGGCAATCACTACCACCGACAGCACCCGCGCCGACAGGTCGATCTTGCGATAACCGAGAATCGCAACGCTCGCCATCGCCAACAGCGAATACGTCCACCATGGCAAGTCCAGGCCGAAGACGCTGGCCATCGTGCCGCTGACCACGCCGCCGAACATGCCGTAGAGGCCGACCTGGAGAATGTTGTAGGCGAACATCGCCAGCACCCCCGCTGCGCCGCCGGCCAAGCCACCCAGGCCGCGAGAGGTAAACGCATAGAAACCACCGGCGTTGGTCATGTGCCGGGACATGGCGGTGTAACCCGCCGAAAAGGCCAGCAACACCAACAGCGCCAGCAGCAACAGCGCAGGTGTGCCGGCGCCATTGCCAAGCATGATGCCAATGGGAAAGCCGCCGGCGATGACACTCAGGGGACTCGCCGCCGAAATCACGAAGAAGATGATGAAGCCGACACCCAGTGCGCCACGCTTCAACTCCGTCGAGCTGCTGATCGGGAAAGATACGCTCATTGTTCTTGACCTTATTGTATGAGGCAGTGGCTGCTGGATCGGAGTCGGCCAGCTTCGCCGATATCCAAAAGCGTGTTGTTCTGCTTGCACGCTGGATTCGATGCTATGCCCTTGCCAAAACCCTTCGCTATCCCAAAACGGCAGCATCAAAAGCAGTGCCCCAAAACAGGCCAGCCCCATCAGGGAAGGACATTCCTGTGGCGAGGGGATTTATCCCCGCTGGGGCGCGAAGCGGCCCTAAATGCAGGCAACGCGGAGTATCAGAATACTGAGTTGACTGTTAGGGGGCTGCTGCGCAGCCCAGCGGGGATAAATCCCCTCGCCACAAGGACGTCGGCGCTTTAAGTGAACCGCATGCGCTCAATCTCGGCGCACAACGGCTGCCGATTCGGGATAACGGGGGCGCGCGTCCTGCCGCAAGATAGCCTTGCCCACCGTTCAGACAGTGCTGGGCTCATCACAACAAAAGTCCCTAAGCCCAGGAAAACCCCAGCATGTTTTTCGCTCGTCTCTCCATTCAATGGCGGATCACCCTACTGAGTGGCCTGTGCCTGCTGGCGGTCGTCGGGGCACTGACCGGTGCCTCGCTGTATCAGAACCAGCAAGGCGCCACGCTGCTGAAACGGCAAAGCAGCCAGCTACTCGGACAATCAGCGCTGGAGGGCCTGCAAGCACAGGCCTTGGCCCATGGTCAGCGGGTGGAGCGCTTTTTCAGCGAAACGGCGATTTATGGCGAAGGGTTTGCCCAGCAGGTGCTGCAACTGCGTGCCCAGGCGCTGAACGGACGATTGACGGCCGCGCAACTGCGCCACGACCTGATTGGCGTGACTCGCGAGGCGCTGCTCAAGCGTGAGAAAGTCCTCGGTCTCTACGTCGTGCTGTTGCCCGATGCCCTGGCGACCGAGGATGTCAGCTTTGCCGGACAGCGCGACCTCGCCAGCAACGAAAAAGGCCGCTTTGCCCTGTACTGGTCGCAAAGCCAGCCCGGGCACCTGGCGCAGGAAGTGCTCAGCGAAGCCCAGATCAGCGCCAACACCGCGCCCCCGGGCAGCGAACCGGAAAACGCCTGGTACGCCTGCCCACAAGACCAGGGGCATACCTGCGTGACGGAGCCCTACGCGATTGAAGTCGAAGGCAAGCAGGCCCTGATGAGCAGCATCTCCATACCGCTGCTGGACCAGGGCAAAGTCATCGGTGTCGTCGGCATGGACATCAGCCTCGATACCCTCCAGCAACTCGCCGCCAGCCTTGCCAACGACTTGTACCCCGGCCACAGCGAGATCAGCATTCTCTCCCCATCGGGGCAAGTGGCCGGCCACAGCGGCAGCGTGACGGACGCTTCTATCGACGTGCACCAAGCCGTGCAAACCGCCGTGGCGAACAGCCCTTGGCAACTGCAGATCCGCGTGCCGGAAGCGCTCGTGCAAGCGCCCGCCTTGCACATGCAAGCGCAACTCGACGACAAGCATCGCCAGGCAAACTGGTTCAACCTCAGCCTCGGATTGCTGGCTGCCGGCCTCGGGCTGCTGCTCATCTGGCTCACCGCCTACGGCGTGACACGGCCATTGTTGCGGGTGGCTCACATGCTCGACGCCATTGTCGAAGGTGACGGCGACCTCACCCAGCGCCTGCCCGACGAACGCCAGGATGAGCTCGGTCAGTTGGCGCACGGCTTCAACCGTTTCCTCGACAAGCTCCAGCCGATCATCCGGGATATCCAGCAAGCGTCCCGGGACACTCGGGACACCGCCGACACATCTGCGCGGGTCGCCGGTGAAGTCAGCGCGGGCATGCAGCAGCAGTACCGGGAAGTCGAATTGGCGGCGACTGCCTTGCACGAGATGAGCGCCAGCGCCCAGGAAGTGGCGCGCCACTCCCACCAGGCCGCCGACGCCGCAACGGTGGCGGAGAACGCCAGCCGATCGGGACGGGAGATGTTCGCCCACGCCGTCAGCAGCATCGACGCCCTCGACCGGCGCCTGGAGGCAACGCTTGGGCAGGTCAAGGCACTGGCGGACAACAGCCAGCAGATCAGCCAGGTACTGGACGTCATTTGCGCCATTGCCCAGCAGACCAACCTGCTGGCCCTGAACGCCGCCATCGAAGCAGCCCGGGCGGGCGAACAGGGACGCGGCTTCGCGGTGGTGGCCGATGAAGTCCGGCATTTGGCGAGCAACACCCAGAATTCCGTCGAGCAGGTCCGCACCGTGATCGAGGCCTTGCAGCAGCTGAGCCAGGACGTGGTGCTGAGCACTCAATCAAGCCGGGAACTGGCCCGGGGCAGCGTCGTTCACGTCGAACACACCCATGGTGCGCTGCAACACATCACCCAGGCCGTGGAAGTGATCGAACAGATGAACCAACAGATCGCCAGCGCGGCCCTGGAGCAAAGCTCCGTGGTGGAAGACATCAGCCACCGCGTCAGCGGCATTCGTGGCATCAGCGAAACCCTGGCCGGCCGGATGCAGGAAGCTTCCCAGGCGAGTCACTCACTGCACGCCATGGCCAACCACCAGCAGCAGTTGGTGGGGCATTTTCGGATTTGATCCGGGAGGCGTTACACAATTTCACAGAGCCGCTACAAAGCTTAACCCCTGTCATCGGCCCGGTTCCCTACCATGGGCGGTTCAATAGTGGGGAAGCACCATGTCCAAGAAACCTGCCGTTACGCTGGGCCTGTTGATCGGTGCGCTGTTGCTCAGCGGCTGTGATGACACCTCGACCACGGAAGAATCCGCACCGCCGGCCAGCGTGCGTATCGAGATTGTCCAGGCTCGACCGCTGTCCATCAGCGCCGAACTGAGCGGTCGCATCGCCGCACCGCGAGTGGCCGAAGTCCGCGCCCGGGTCGCCGGCGTGGTTCTGCAGCGGGTCTACCGCGAAGGCAGCGACGTCAAGCAGGGACAGGTGCTGTTTCGCATCGATCCGGCACCGTTCAAGGCCGACCTGGACAGTGCCGAGGCAGCGTTGCGCAAGGCCGAGGCCAATGCGTTCCAGGCCCGTTTGCAGGCGCAGCGCTATGCCCAGTTGATCGACGACCAGGCCATCAGCGGCCAGGACTATGACAACGCCCGGGCCAACGTCCGCCAGACCGCCGCCGATGTCGCCGCCAACAAGGCCGCCGTGGAACGGGCCAAGCTGAACCTGGGCTACGCCACGGTGACCGCGCCGATTTCCGGGCGCATCGGTCGCGCCCTGGTGACCGAAGGCGCACTGGTGGGGCAGAACGAAACCACGCCATTGGCACTCATCCAGCAACTGGACCCGATCCACGCCGACCTTACCCAATCGACCCGTGAACTCAATGACCTGCGCCGCGCCTTTCGCGCCGGTCAGTTGCAAGCGGTCGGCCAGGGTCAGGCCAAGGCCACCCTGATCCAGGACGACGGCAGCCCCTATCCGCTGCCCGGCAAGTTGCTGTTCACCGACCTCAGCGTTGACCCAAGCACTGGCCAGATCACCCTGCGCAGCGAGTTCCCCAACCCCGACCTGGACCTGCTGCCCGGCAGTTTCATTCGGGTGCGCCTGGAACAGGCGGTGAACAGCCAAGGGATCACCGTGCCGCAACGGGCGATCCTGCGCGACAGCGCCGGGATCGCCCAGGTGTTGCTGCTGGACGCCGAGCAGAAGGTCAGCCAGCAACCGGTGCAGTTGGGCGCCGCGCAGAATGATCGCTGGATCGTCACCGAAGGCTTGAAGCCGGGCGATCGCATCGTCGTCGAAGGTGTCCAGCACGCCCGCCCCGGTGAAACAGTCCGGATCGATGATTCCCCTCTTCCTCTCGCCCAGGCTCCCGGGCCACAGGCAGGACACTAAGCCATGCCGCAATTCTTCATCGACCGCCCGGTGTTCGCCTGGGTCGTCGCGCTGTTCATCCTCCTGGCCGGGATCCTGGCCATTCCACAACTGCCGGTGGCGCAATACCCGGTCGTGGCGCCGCCACAAATCGAGATCTACGCGGTGTACCCGGGCGCGTCGGCGCAGACCATCGATGAAAGCGTGGTCAGCCTGATCGAGGAAGAACTCAACGGCGCCGACAACCTGCTGTATTTCGAATCCCAGAGCAGCCTCGGCAGCGCCACGATCACCGCGACGTTCCAGCCGGGCACCCACCCGGAATTGGCCCAGGTCGATGTGCAGAACCGCCTCAAGGCGGTGGAGTCGCGCCTGCCGCAGGCGGTGACCCAGCAAGGCTTGCAGGTGGACAAGGTCTCCGCCGGCTTCCTGCTGCTGATCACCCTCACCTCCAGCGACGGCAAGCTCGATGACGTGGCGCTCAGCGATTACCTGGCGCGCAACGTGATGAATGAGATCAAGCGCCTGGACGGCGTCGGCAAGGCCCAGTTGTACGGCGCCGAGCGGGCCATGCGAATCTGGATCGATCCGCGCAAGCTGGTAGGTTTCAACCTGACCCCGGCGGACGTCAACGCCGCCATCGTCGCGCAGAACGCCCAGGTCTCGGCCGGCAGCCTGGGCGATCTGCCGAGCCGCAGCAGCCAGGAAATCACCGCGACCATCGTCGTCAAGGGCCAGCTCTCGACGCCGCAGGAATTCGCCGACATCGTGCTCAAGGCCAACCCCGACGGTTCGACGGTGCGCATCGCCGATGTCGCGCGAGTGGAAATCGGCAGCCAGGAATACCAGTTCTCCACGCGCCTGAACGGCAAGCCATCCACCGCCGTAGCGGTGCAGCTGTCGCCGGGCGCCAATGCGCTGGACACCGCCACCCTTGTGCGGGCGAAGATGGACGAGCTGGCGCGCTACTTCCCGGCCGGCGTGGAATACAAGATTCCCTACGACACGTCGCCGTTCGTCAAAGTCTCGATCACCAAGGTGGTCTATACCCTCGGCGAGGCGATGCTGCTGGTGTTTGCGGTGATGTACCTGTTCTTGCAGAACATCCGCTACACGCTGATTCCCACGCTGGTAGTGCCGGTGGCGCTGATGGGCACCTTCGCGACGATGCTTGCCCTGGGTTTCTCGATCAACGTATTGACCATGTTCGGCATGGTGCTGGCCATCGGCATCCTGGTGGACGATGCCATCGTGGTGGTGGAGAACGTCGAGCGGATCATGGCCCGGGAAGGCCTGTCGCCCAAGGAGGCCACGCGCAAGGCCATGGGCCAGATCACCGGGGCGATCATCGGCATCACCCTGGTGCTGGTGGCGGTGTTCATTCCAATGGCGTTCATGCAGGGCTCGGTGGGGGTTATCTACCAGCAGTTCTCGCTGTCCATGGCAACATCGATCCTGTTCTCGGCGTTTCTCGCCCTGACCTTGACCCCGGCGCTGTGCGCGACCTTGCTCAAGCCGATCGCGCAAGGCGACCACCACGCCAAACGCGGGTTCTTCGGCGCGTTCAACCGTGGCTTCGATCGATTCGGTGACCGCTATCAGGGTTGGGTGGCCTACGCGGTAAAGCGCAGCGGTCGCTACCTGCTGATCTACGGCGTGCTGCTGGTGGGCATGGGCCTGCTGTTCAGTCGCCTGCCCTCCTCGTTCCTGCCGGTGGAAGACCAGGGCTACACCATCACCGACATCCAGTTGCCGCCGGGCGCGAGCAAGAACCGCACGGTACAGGTCGTCGAACAGATCGAGGCGCACAATGCCGGCGAGCCTGGCGTTGGCGACAGCACGGTGATCCTCGGCTTCAGCTTCTCCGGCAGCGGACAGAACGCCGCCCTGGCGTTCACGACGTTGAAGGATTGGTCGCAGCGCGATTGCGATGATTCGGCGGCGTCCATCGCCGATCGTGCCAACCAGGCCTTCGGCGCGATCAAGGACGCCATGGTGTTCTCGGTGCTGCCGCCGCCGGTGGACGGCCTCGGTACGTCCAGCGGTTTCGAGTTTCGCTTGCAGGACCGCGGCGGCCTCGGCCATGCCGCGCTGATGCAGGCCCGCAGCGAACTGCTCGCCGCCGCCGAAAAAAGTCCGGTGCTGATGAACGTGCGCGAAAGTGCCCTGGCGGAAGCGCCGCAGGTGCAACTGGAGGTGGATCGCAAACAGGCCAATGCCTTGGGCATTTCCTTTGCCGATGTCGGCGGCGTGCTGTCCACGGCGGTGGGCTCGGCCTACATCAACGACTTCCCGAACCAGGGGCGCATGCAGCGCGTGGTGGTCCAGGCCGAAGGTGACCAGCGCAGCCAGGTGGAGGATCTGCTGAAGATCCACGTGCGCAACAGCAATGGACAAATGGTGCCGCTGTCGGCGTTCGTCCAGGCCCGCTGGACCCAAGGGCCGGCACAACTGACCCGCTACAACGGCTACCCGGCGGTGAGCATTTCCGGCGAACCGGCACCGGGCTACAGCACCGGGCAAGCCATGGCCGAAATCGAACGGCTGGTGGCCCAGGGACCAAAAGGCATGGGCCAGGAATGGACCGGCCTGTCGCTGCAGGAACGCTTGTCCGGCAGCCAGGCGCCCATCCTGCTGGGCCTGTCGCTGCTGGTGGTGTTCCTGTGCCTGGCGGCGCTGTACGAGAGTTGGTCGATCCCGACCTCGGTGCTGCTGGTGGTCCCGCTGGGCGTGCTCGGCGCGGTATTGGCGGTGTCGTTGCGCGGCATGCCCAACGATGTGTTCTTCAAGATCGGGCTGATCACCATCATCGGCCTGTCGGCAAAAAACGCGATCCTGATCATCGAGTTCGCCAAAAGCCTGTACGACGAAGGCCACGACCTGGTCGACGCCACGCTCCAGGCCGCGCGCCTGCGCTTGCGGCCGATCATCATGACCTCGTTGGCATTCATCCTCGGCGTGGTTCCGCTGGCGATTGCCACAGGGGCCAGCTCGGCGAGCCAGCAGGCCATTGGCACCGGCGTGATCGGCGGGATGATCAGCGCCACCCTGGCGGTGGTGTTTGTCCCGGTGTTCTTCGTGGTGGTGATGAAGCGCGTCACGCGCCGTAAAGCCGATTGAGGGGTGGCGGCGCTACTTGCCCTTGAACGCTTCCCGACGGGCCGTGCGCTCGGCGAGGAAGCGTTCGCTGATCGACGGCTGCAAGTCCTTGCGTTCCACCGGAACTCCGCAATTGGGGCAAACACTCGCCACCCCCACGTCGTGTCCACAGGCGCGATGCACAAAGTGCATCGCCAACCCTTCATCCTCGCCCTTGCGCCATGTTTCGCCCCAGGCGCGCAACGCGTAGATCACCGGATAGAAATCCCATCCCTTGGCGGTCAGCTGGTACTCGTAGCGCAAGGGCTTTTCGTTGTAGGGACGACGCTCCACCAAGCCGTCGGCTTCCAGTGCCTTGAGGCGCGAGGTGAGCATCTGCGGCGTGGCGCCGGTCTGGATCTGGATCTCCTCGAAGCGTGTCGTGCCCATGTACAACTCACGCAACACCAGGATCGTCCACTTATCGCCGACCACCCCCACCGAACGCGCCACCGGGCACACCGTCTCGTTTGTTTCGTATTGCTTGTTCATCACTTTCCAGAATCCGCAAAGCCACTATTTTTTTCATAGTAACACGGCGATTGCGGATGCGATTGGGCTGTAAAAAATACGATGTACACCGCTAGATCATTGACTATATGATTTTCATAGTTAGTATTGAGCGTGCCTTTCCCAACCGGAGCATTCAAGACATGACCCAGCCTGTGTATTCCCCAATGCGAACCGGCCTGCTGTTGGTCGACCCCTATAACGACTTCCTGTCCGAGGGCGGCAAGCTCTTTCCCTTGTTGAAAAAGGTTGCCCAGGACGTTCACCTCCTCGACAACCTGCGCGCCGCTGTGGCGGCCGCTCGGGAACAAGGCATCCAGGTGTTCTACGTGCCCCATCGTCGCTGGCAACCCGGCGACTACGACAACTGGAACCACCCCAATCCGACCCAACGCCTGATCCAGCAACGCCATACGTTCGCAAAAGGCACCTGGGGCGGCGAATGGCACCCGGACTTCGTGCCACAGGACGGCGACATCATCGTCCAGGAGCATTGGGGCCAGAGCGGGTTCGCCAATACCGACCTCGATTTCCAGCTCAAGCAACAAGGCATCACCCACGTGATTGTGATGGGTTTGCTGGCGAACACTTGCATCGAGTCCACCGCACGTTTCGCCATGGAGCTCGGTTACCACGTGACGCTGGTGCGCGACGCAACCGCCGCGTTCAGCCCGGGAATGATGCACGCAGCGCACGAACTGAACGGTCCGACATTCGCCCACAGCATCGTCGATACCGGCACGCTCATTTCGACCTTGCAACCGCACTGAAGGACCGCGCCATGCCCGCGTCGAATGCGATCCCCGCGCGCCTGGTCGGCGTGATGGCCGTGTGTTGCGCCCTGGCCGTGTCGACCCTTTACTACCATCAACCGTTGCTGCCGATGATGGCCGCGTCGTTCGGCCTGACCTCGACCCAAGCCGGCCTGATCGCCACGCTGACGCAACTCGGTTATGGGACGGGCCTGCTGCTCATCGTGCCCCTCGCCGATAGCCGACAACCCCGCCGCTTGGCATTGCGGGCCATCGGGGCAAATGCCGTCGCGTTGCTCGCCTGCGCCGCGGCGCCGAGTTTCGCGCTGCTGTGCGTCGGCAGTTTCCTGGTTGGGGTGACGGCGATTACCGCACAGTTGATCATCCCCGCCCTGTCGAGTCTGGCCGCGCCCGCGGAACGTGGCCGGGTGGTAGGGACGTTGCTGAGCGGATTGTCCGCCGGATTGCTGCTGGCGCGGACCTTCGGTGGTCTGCTCGGCGAGCACTGCGGTTGGCGATCGGTGTTCTGGGTGGCCTCGCTCATCGATGGGGTGCTGTTGATGATCGTTGCTGGAAATCTACCCGCTCTGACGAACCTTTCACCCATGCGCTATGGCGCGCTGATGCGTTCCCTCGGCAGCCTGTTGCGCGAGGAGCCTGTACTGCGCTTCTGCGCCGCGAGCGGATTCCTGATTTTCGCCGCCTTCAGCGCTTTATGGGCCACGCTGGCCGCGCTGCTGACCCAGCCGCCATACGCGTTCGGCTCCGCCACCATTGGCCTGTTCGGCCTGGTGACAGTGTTGGGCATCGCCGCATCGCCACGCATCGGCACGTTAGTCGATCGACTGGGCGCCCGAACGCTGGCCGTCGCGGGTGCGACAGTGCTGGTCGTGGGTTTCGTCTTCATCGGGGCTGGCGGACAGCATCTGGGCTGGCTGATCGTCGGCATGGTGCTGTTGGACTTCGGCAACCGGGCCGGGCTGGTGGCGAATCAGGCACGCGTCCAGACCCTGCGCGCCGAGGCCCGCAGCCGATTGAACACGGTGTTCATGGGTTCGTACTTCCTCGGTGGTGCACTCGGCGCTGCCCTGGGCAACTACGGCGTCCACCGGAGCGGCTGGATCGGGCTCGCCACCGTCGGTGCACTGCTCGCCCTCGCGGCGACCGCCACCAGCGCCCTCGCGCCCCGAGATACCCGCGTCACGTTGGCGGACGCTCCGCCATGACAGCCGGTCGCCCAGGCTGTCGCCCGATGCTGCCCTGCGCCTTGTCCACCAGTCGCTGCACCCAACCGGCGTCCCGGTCGTTGATCACGGCGTAACGGTCCGGCGGGGAAAACCCCCAGCGATGGGATGCTTCGGCGAGGCGGCTGGACTCATCGGCGGACATCCAATACGAGGTTTCGGTCAGCGGCAAAGGCGCACCGTCAAAACGCTGGCCCAGCGTCAGCTGGGTCCCAGGGGCAAAGGCAATCGCCAGCTCCTGCTGGGGTTTCATCCGCTGTTCGGGCGCAGGCATACGCCTGACCTGCCCGTGGCGGAAGGCGCCGGGACACTCCTCACTGAGCACCAGCCAGTGGCCGGCCGTGGTCATGGCCAGGATCCACTGCGACACGCCGCAGCTTTGCACGCGCACCAGCTTGTCGTCTTGCCAGCGCATGAGGCTGAGGGCCTCGGGACTATCATCGTAGGACCACAGGCTGATGCCCGAGACCAGCGTATGACGCTCAAGCTCGACCACCCCTTCATCCGGCATCGAGTGCCAGTAGCGCTTGGTCGGGTCGCGTGAATCGCGACGGTAATTGGACGATGCCCAACCGGCGATGAAAAGCACCGTCGCCAGCACCTGCCAGCCCCAGGATCCATCGATGATCCGGTCGACATCCAGGCCCGGGACGAACCATTTCTCGACGAGGCCCAGGCCAATCACGAACGCCAGGCTTGGCAGCATCAGGCCAACGCTCACCGGCGCCGCCAGCACCATGACCCAGCTGAAGCGGTGCATGGATGCACGCTCGCGCGCCCTGGCCGACTCCTCTGGGAGCATGGGTGATTGCTCGCGAGGGCCGATGGCTGGATCAGGCGTCTCGAAGCGGATCATTTGCTTGTAGAGTTCGTCACTCATGCTGAGGCCCGACACTGGCTTGTGCCCTGTCCACCAATCGTTGCACCCAGCGGGCGTCCTCGGTATTGACCACGGCGTAACGGTCCGGCGGGAAGAAAACCCAGTGATGGGCGGCTTCGGTGAGGCGCTTGATCTCATCGGCGGACATCCAATAGGGCGTTTCCACCAAGGGCACAGGCGCACCCTCAAAGCGCTGGCCCAGCATCAGCTGGGTTCCGGGTGCGAAGGCAATCGCCAAGTGCTGGCGGGGTTTCATCTGCTTGTCGGGCGCGGGCATTCGCCCCACTCGCCCATGCCAGAAGTCACCGGGAAACTCTTCCTTGAGCACCAGCCAGTGGCCCGCGGTGGTCATGGCGAGGATCCACTGCGACACGCCGGAGCTTTGCACGCTCACCAGTCTGTCGTTTTTCCACAGCATGACGCTGCTGCAATCGGGGTCTACATCGTTGCCCCACAGGCTGATGCCGGAGACCAACGTATGACGTTCAAGCTCGACCAGCCCTCGATCCGGCATCGATTGCCAGTAGAGTTTGGTCGGGTCCCGTGAGTCGCGCAGGTAATTGGACAATGCCCAACCGGCGACGAAAAGCACCGTCACCAGCGCCATCCAGCCCATGGAATCACCGACGATCCGGTCGACATCCAGGTCCGGGGCGAATAACTTCTGGGTCAGGCCCAGGATCGTCAGGTACGCCAAGCCTGGCAGCACCAGACCCATGCTCAACGGCGGTAGCAGCACCACGAACCAACTGAAGCGGTTCATGAAGGCGCGGTCGCGCGCCCAGGCCAATTCCTGCGGGAGCATTTGTGATTGCTCCCGTGGAGGGATGTTGGGATCCGGGGTTTGAAAACGGAAAAAACGTGCGTGGGAGTCGTCGCTCATGGGTCGAATCGTTCTCTCGAATCAGGTGCGCATCTTCGAGGATTTTTCGTGGCGAGGACAGTGCTCCATTTTTCGGTAGCTGGACTACCGCCTTCGTCGGATCGCCGCCCGGAGCAGGCTCGCCCCCACACGGTCATCAGCACACCAATGATCCCTTGTGGGAGCGAGCCTGCTCGCGAAGAAGGCGCCAGCGAAGCCAGCGATCAATCCGCCTGCACGGTCACCTGACGCTGCTCACCCAATCCTGCAATCCCGAGGCGCATGGTCTGCCCCGGGCGCAGGAACACCGGGTTGGGCTTGATGCCCAGCCCAACGCCCGGTGGCGTGCCGGTAGAGATGACATCGCCCGGTTGCAGGCTCATGCACCGGCTCAGGTAGGCGATCAGTTGCGGCACGCTGAAGATCAGCGTCCGGGTGTTGCCGTCCTGATAGCGATGCCCGTCGACTTCCAGCCACAGGTCCAGCGCATGCGGATCGGGGATTTCGTCTTTGGTCACCAGCCAGGGTCCGAGGGGGCCGAAGGTGTCGAAGCCCTTGCCTTTGTCCCACGTGCCGCCGCGTTCGAGCTGCCACTCGCGCTCCGACACATCGTTGATCACGCAATAACCGGCGACATGTTCCAGGGCGTTCGCTTCGTCGATGTAGCGCCCGCCTTTGCCGATGACCACGCCCAGCTCGACTTCCCAATCGGTCTTGAGCGAGCCACGGGGGATCTGGATGTCGTCATTCGGCCCGCAGATGGCGCTGGTCCATTTGTTGAAGATGATCGGTTCCTTCGGCACCTCCATGTTCGATTCGGCGGCATGGTCGGCGTAGTTCAGGCCGATGCAGATGAACTTGCCGACCTGGCCGACGCACGGGCCGATCCGCGGCTGGCCGGCCACCACTGGCAGGCTGCGCGGGTCGATGGCGGCGAGTTTTGCCAGGCCTTCCGGCCCGATGACATTTCCGGCGATGTCCGGCACATGGCCCGACAGGTCGCGGATCTGATGGTCGTCATCCAGCAACCCGGGCTTTTCCGAACCTTTCTCGCCGTAACGCAACAGTTTCATGAAGTGCTCCTGTTCAAGTGAAAACTCAAAGGCTCATGCCGCCATCGATCACGTGCACGGCGCCCGTGGTGTAGGCCGACGCGTCGCTGCCCAGGTACAACGCCAGTTGCGCGATCTCCTGGGTATTGCCAATGCGCCCCATGGGTTGGCGGTCGAGAAACTGCCGGTAGACCTGTTGCTCCTCGACACCCTGCTGCGCGGCCTGGGCGGCAATGCGCTGGCGCAGCGATGGAGAATCCACGGTGCCGGGACAGATCGCGTTGCAACGGATGCCCTGGCTGACAAAGTCGATGGCGACGGATTTGGTCAGCCCCACCACCGCGGCCTTGCTGGCAGCATAGGCGAAACGATTGGGCACGCCTTTGACACTGGAAGCCACCGACGACATGTTGATGATCGAGCCGCCGCCACGGGCCAGCATGCCCGGCAGGAAAGCGCGGATCATGCGGTACATGGCGGTGACATTGAGGTCCATCGAGCGCGCCCAGGCCGCTTCGTCGCAGTCGAGGATGTTGCCGCTGTGCACGACGCCTGCGCAGTTGAACAGCACGTCCAGTCCACCGATTCGCTCGCGGGCCGCGTCGATGGCGCTGGCCGAGGTGACGTCGAGCGTAATGGCGGTCACCCCTTCGATACCTGCCAGCGCGCGAATATCAATGTCACTGGCGAACACCTCGGCGCCGGCCTGGGCGAAGGCTACCGCGCTCGCCAGGCCGATGCCCTGTCCGGCTGCTGTCACCAGCACCCGCTTGTTCTGCATGCTCATGCCGTCTCCAATTGCGCCGCCGGGGCCGCGCTTTTCGGTGTCCGGCCGAGCATCGAGGCCGGGATGGCCAGGATCAACCCGCCACTGACCAACAGGCACAGCGCCAGGACGTACGTACCGTTGTTGATATTGCCCGTGAGCGTCTCGGCCACGGCGGTGATCATCGATCCAGTGAAGCCCGACAGGTTGCCGATGGCGTTGATCATGCCGATCCCCGCAGCGGCAGCGACGCCTGACAGAACGGTGCCGGGCAAGGTCCAGAAGATCGGCATCAGGCTGAGGATCCCCGAGGCGGAGACGCTGAGGAACAGCACTGACAGCACCAGGTTATCGGCGAAGTAAGCACTGAGGATCAGCCCCGCGCCACCGATGAACGCCGGAATCGCCGCGTGCAGGCGGCGCTCGCCGGTGCGGTTGGAATGCCGGGCGTTGAGCAGCATCGCCACCACCGCCACCGAGTAGGGAATGGCAGTGAGCAAACCGATGTGCAGGCTGTTGGTGATGCCGGTGCTCTTGATGATCGACGGCATCCAGAACGCCAGGCCATAGAAACCGGTGTTGAAGGTCAGCAGGATCAGCACCAGCAACCAGACCCGAGGGTTGAAGAACACCTCGCTCAAGCGTGTGGCCTTGCCGTGGTTGTCGGTTTGCAGATTGGCCTTGAGCATGGCTTTTTCCGCCACCGAAAGCCACTTGGCCTTGTCGATGTTATCCGCCAGGCAGACCACCACCACGACCGCCATGATGATCGAAGGAATCCCCTCGATCAGCAGCATCCACTGCCAGCCGGACAGGCCGTGCACACCCTGCATGCTGTTCATCAGCCAGCCGGACAGAATTCCACCCAGCGTCAGGCTGACCGGCAATGCCAGCAGGAACCCGGACATCACCCGGCTCTGCCGATGGGTCGGGAACCAGTAGTTGAGGTAGAGGATCACGCCAGGAAAAAAGCCCGCTTCGCAGATCCCCAACAGGAAGCGCAGCACGTAGAACATCGTGCTCGATTCGATGTGGAAGAACGCCGCCAGCGGCACGGTGTAGGCCACCGCCATGGAAATCACCGCCCAACTGAGCATGATCCGGGCGATCCAGAACCGCGCGCCAAAGCGATGCAGCAACAGGTTGCTGGGCACTTCGAACAGGAAGTAGCCCCAGAAAAACATACTGGCGCCCAACGCATACACGGTGTTACTGAATTGCAGCTCGTTGAGCATGTCGAGCTTGGCGAAACCGATGTTCACCCGGTCGAGGTAGGCCGCCATGTAGCACAACAGCAGGACCGGCAGGATTCGCCAGATCACCTTGCGGTAGGTCCGGTCCTCGAAGTCGAGTTCGCCGGCTTGCGCCTGGGCGGGCAAATGCTCGGAGATGGTTTGCATGAGGTAACCCCTGATTGTTTTTATTGGGTCACGTCGAATGAGCGAGTCATCCGGCGATTGAACGAGGACTCTACTGTCGGGAAGCGATTCTTTCCCAATGGCATTTTTGGATTAGTTGATAACCATCTGTTATCGGAATCCAAAGAGAGCAATCTCTGGCCGCAGGGTTCAGCGCAGGCTGAGCCACCGCCATCGCGAGCAAGCTCGCTCCCACAGTTGTTTCGTGTTGGCTGAAAGATCCGCGGTACTCCCGCCCCCTGTGGGAGCGAGCTTGCTCGCGATGGCGGCGGCACATTCAACGACTCAGCCGGGCGTTGTCCTTGAGGATCTCGGCAAACTCCAGCGCCGCGCCCACCAACGGCTCGTCTTTGCGGGTGAGGATGCCGTAGTCCTGCGGCACCAGGTGCAGCGGCGTATCGAGGGTCTTGAGCTGGCCGCTTTCGAGCAGTGGGTCAACCATCGCATTGGGCAGCATGCCGATCATGGGCCCGCGTTGCAGGACCTGGAGAAAGGTCTGCATGGAAATCGTGTCGATGGTGTTGCGCGGCATGCCCACCCCGGCTTCGGCGAAGGCCAGCTCCATGCGGGCGCGGATCGGCGTGCCGACCGGGTAGAGAATCCATGGCAGATCCACCAGTTGCTGCAAAGACGTCGGCCCGGCATTAGCCAGCGGATGGCGATCATTGACCACGATGCAGAACGGTTCGGGGGCCAGGGGTTGGAAGTCATAGCGCTGCTGCTGGCTTTGATCGGTAAAACGCGCCACGGCCAGGTCGAGCTTCTTTTCTTCAAGCATCTTCATCAGGTGATTGCTGGTCTGCTCCACCACTTCGATGGACAGCAGCGGCCAACGCTGCTTGATCTGCAAGATCGCCTCGGGCAGCGCCACCGCCGTCGCGGCGAAAATACCGCCGACCTTGAGGTAACCGTGGCCGCCCTCGCGCAGGCTGCTGATCTGTTCGACGAACGAGCGCGCGTCATTCAGGGCGATTTGCGCATAGCGCAGCACGTGCTCCCCCAGGGCAGTGGGCGGCATGCTGCGCGGGCGGCGCTCGAACAGGGCGAAGCCGAGCAGGTTTTCGATTTCCTTGAGCATCTTGCTCACGGCCGGCTGACTGAGGTTCATCTGCTCGGCCGCCAAATGCATGTTGCAGGTGCGTCCCAGGGTGTCGATCAGCAACAGATGGCGGAATTTGAGCCAGCCGCAAAAGCTGGAAAAGGACAGATCGGACATGGGCATTCCTCGGCAGCGCAATAACCGGGCGTTATCGGATACTGAATATATCTCATTGGAGTTCATCGACAACGCGCCCTAGCGTGAAGGCTTTACAAACCAGGAAGCCTGTCCATGTCGCTATTGCTTACTCCCGAGAACACTCTGCCGGTCGATGGCGTGGCCGGTACCCTGATCGGTCGCGCCTGGGTCCCGGGGCGGATCGCCGGGCCTTCGCCGATCGTGCTGCGCAGTGACGGCGTGTTCGACCTCTCGGAGCATTTCGCGACCTTGAGCGATCTGCTGGAAACGCCCTCGCCCCTCGCAGCGGCGCGACAGACACCGGGCACCTTCCTCGCCAGCGTCGAAGACCTGTTGGCCAACACCGGCCCACACGCGGATCCGGCCAAGCCGTTCCTGTTGCCGCCGCTGGACCTGCAAGTGATCAAGGCCGCCGGCGTAACCTTCGCCGCGAGCATGATCGAACGGGTCATCGAGGAACAGGCCGGCGGCGACGCGGCCCGGGCCGAAGCCGTGCGCGCCACGGTCCAGGGCGTGATCGGTGACAACCTGCGCACGATCGTGCCGGGTTCCGAGCAAGCCATGCGGCTCAAGGCGTACCTCATCGAGCAGGGCATGTGGTCGCAATACCTGGAAGTCGGCATCGGCCCGGACGCGGAAATCTTCACCAAGGCGCCGGTCCTGGCGGCCGTGGGCAGCGGCAGCCAGATCGGCATTCATCCGGCCTCGCAATGGAACAATCCGGAGCCCGAAGTGGTGCTGGCGGTGGACAGCCGGGGCCGGATCCACGGCGCCACCCTGGGCAACGACGTCAACCTGCGGGACATCGAGGGGCGCAGTGCGCTGTTGCTGAGCAAGGCCAAGGACAACAACGCCTCGTGCGCCATCGGGCCGTTCATCCGCCTGTTCGACGAGCAGTTCAGCCTGGACGACGTGCGCGCTTGCGAAGTCGACCTGCAAGTACAGGGCGAAGACGGCTACCGCCTGCACGGCTGCAGCTCCATGAGCCAGATCAGCCGCGATCCGCAGGACTTGGCCGGCCAGACGCTCAACGCCAACCATCAATACCCGGATGGTTTCCTGCTGTTTCTCGGTACCCTTTTCGCCCCCACCGAGGACCGTGATCATGCCGGCAGCGGTTTCACCCATAAACTGGGTGACCGGGTCAGCATCAGCAGCCCGTTGCTGGGCAGCCTGCATAACCAGGTGACCCACAGCTGCAACGCCGCGCCCTGGACCTTCGGCGTCGGCGCCCTGCTGCGTAACCTCGCTGCACGGGGACTGCTCGACCGCTGAGCCCGACCGATCGTCGATTCATCCAATTACAAGAGAGAAATGAATCATGAGTGATACGCCAAAACGCCGCCTGCGCAGCGAGCAATGGTTCAACGACCCGGCCCACGCGGACATGACCGCGCTGTATGTCGAACGCTACATGAACTACGGGATGACCCGCGAGGAGCTGCAATCGGGACGGCCAATCATCGGCATCGCCCAGACCGGCAGCGATCTGACGCCCTGCAACCGCCATCACCTGGAACTGGCGCAACGGGTCAAGGCCGGTATCCGCGATGCCGGCGGCATCCCGATGGAGTTCCCGGTTCACCCCATCGCCGAACAGTCGCGCCGACCCACGGCGGCGCTGGACCGTAACCTGGCTTATCTGGGCCTGGTGGAAATCCTCCACGGTTATCCGCTGGACGGCGTGGTGCTCACCACCGGTTGCGACAAGACCACCCCCGCCTGCCTGATGGCGGCGGCGACCACCGACCTGCCGTCGATCGTGCTGTCCGGCGGGCCGATGCTCGACGGTCGTCACAAGGGCGAGCTGATCGGCTCCGGCACAGTGCTCTGGCACGCACGCAACCTGATGGCCGCTGGCGAGATCAACTACGAAGGCTTCATGGAAATGACCACGGCGGCCTCGCCCTCCGTGGGCCACTGCAACACCATGGGCACCGCCCTGTCGATGAACGCACTGGCCGAGGCCTTGGGCATGTCGTTGCCTGGATGCGCAAGCATTCCGGCGCCTTACCGCGAGCGCGGACAGATGGCCTACGCCACCGGCAAGCGCATCTGTGAACTGGTGCGCCAGGACGTGCGCCCCTCGCAGATCATGACCCGCGAAGCGTTCGAGAACGCCATCGCTGTCGCTTCGGCATTGGGCGCATCGAGCAACTGCCCGCCGCACCTGATCGCCATTGCCCGGCACATGGGCGTCGAGTTGAGCCTGGACGACTGGCAACAAATCGGCGAGGACGTGCCGCTGTTGGTCAACTGCATGCCCGCCGGCAAATACCTCGGCGAAGGTTTCCACCGCGCCGGCGGCGTGCCGGCGGTGATGCATGAACTGCAAAAGGCCGGACGCCTGCACGAACACTGCGCCACGGTCAGCGGCAAGACCATCGGTGAGATCGTCGCCGGCAGCCTGACCTGCGACGCCGACGTCATCCATCCCTTCGAGACCCCGCTCAAACACCGCGCCGGCTTCATCGTGCTCAGCGGCAACTTTTTCGACAGCGCGATCATGAAGATGTCAGTGGTGGGCGAAGCGTTCCGCAAGACCTACCTGTCCGAACCCGGTGCCGAGAACAGCTTCGAAGCGCGGGCCATCGTCTTCGAAGGGCCGGAGGATTACCACGCGCGCATCGACGACCCGGCGCTGGACATCGACGAGCGCTGCATCCTGGTGATTCGCGGCGCCGGCACCGTGGGCTATCCCGGCAGCGCCGAAGTGGTGAACATGGCCCCGCCGGCGGCGCTGATCAAGCGCGGCATCGACTCCCTGCCCTGCCTGGGCGATGGCCGCCAGAGCGGCACCTCAGCGAGCCCGTCGATCCTCAACATGTCACCGGAAGCCGCCGTCGGAGGCGGCCTGGCGCTGCTACAGACCAACGACCGGCTGAGAGTCGATCTGAATACCCGCACCGTGAATTTGCTGGTGGACGAGGCTGAGATGGAGCGACGCCGCCTCGCGTGGACGCCGAACATTCCGCCTTCGCAAACCCCCTGGCAGGAACTCTACCGGCAACTGGTCGGGCAGCTCTCCACCGGCGGCTGCCTGGAGCCGGCCACGTTGCACCTGAGGGTGATCGCCCGCAGCGGTGAGCCGCGGCATTCACACTGACTTGATGCCACACCAAACCGCTTCCTGTGGCGAGGGGATTTATCCCCGCTGGGCTGCGTAGCAGCCCTAAAACAGTGAACTCAATCTTACTGGCACACCGGGTCGGCTAGTTTGGGGGCCGCTGCGCAGCCCAACGGGGATAAATCCCCTCGCCACAGGGCCTTCACAAGTTCCCGAGCATTTCCCACAACGACGCACCCACCCCGGTGATGCTCTCCCCGGCGATCAACCCCGCCGCCGCGGTAATCGCGAAGCGTTCGGTGAGGCTCGGCCAGCGGCAGCTCACCAGCCAGGTGAGCACGGCGCCGAGGGCCATCATCAGCGAGACCGAGGCCGGCAGCACAAATGCCAGGCCCAAGGCTGCGGTGCTGGGCAGGTAGCGGGCCCGATGGGCCGGCAGCAAGCTATCGAGAATGCCCAGCAGCAAACCGGCGAAACCACCGATGAAGATCGCCCAGCGGATGCTCGCCGACAACGAGTCCAGGCCATGGGTCAACGTTTGCGCCACGGCCTTCCAGGTGGCGACTGCCGGGGCTGGCCATTCTTCGGTGAGTAGCATGGTTTGCGGATCGGGGATCAACGCCAGGTAAGCGAGCACGCCGACGATACTGCCGATGAAGATGCCCAGCGTCTGGGCCAGCAACTGCTTGCGCGGCGTCGCGCCGATTGCCCGGCCGACCTTGAAGTCGTTCATCAAGTCCGTGCATTGCCCGGCCGAACCGCCGGCCGTGTTGGCGCTCATCAGGTTGATCGGCACCTGCCCCGGCGCGACGATGCCGAAGCTCAATTGGGACAACTGCCCGATGGCGCCGATGGGCGGGATGCCCGTGGCACCGACCACCCGGGCCGCCACCGCCGCCAGGCAGATGGCCAGGGGTATGGTCAGCAACGCCATCCACGGATTGATGCCAAACAACACCGCTTGCAGGCTGACCACCAGAACGATCGCCAGCAAAAACCCAATCGCGGGCCCGGCCTTGGGGATCGCCCAGGTCGCCCCGCCGCTGCCCCTGGTGGATACGTGAAGGGCCCACAAGCGGATCGCCAGGGAGGCCAGGGTCGAGCAGACCATCAGGCTCACGCCCGGCCACAGCAACCATTCCACCAGCACGGCGAATTGCGGCCCGCTGCTGCCGGGCGGCAATTGCACCAGGCCGTGTTCGAGCAACCACGGTGCCAATCCGCCCCATGCCAACAGCGCGCCGAGCAACAGGGTCAGGCCGACACGAATGCCGATGATGCCGCCAAATCCCACCAGCAACAGCGAAGGGTCGGCGGTGAAGGTCAGCCGCTCCAGCTGGGCGCTCGGCGACCAGCGCGGGAGGGCCCAGACGAACGTGTCGACCCACTTGGCCAGCCCGGACATCAGCGTCGCGCCAAGCAACACCTTGAGACGCGTCGCCGCTTCCTGGCCATGGTTGTAGATGTGCAGCAGGGTTTCCAGGGTCGCCATGCCCTCGGGAAACCTCAGCGCCTTGTCGTTGAGCAGCGAGGGCCGCAAGTACCAGGCGATCCAGATGCCCAGGAAGCTCACCGAAAACACCCAGGCCACCATCGGCAAGGCGTCGAGTTGCTGGCCGGTGAGCAAGGTATACGCCGGGATCGGCGCCACCAACCCGCCGGAAATGATCGACGCCGCGGCGGATGCCACGGTTTGGTTGATGTTGCTTTCATGCAGCGTCCAGGGCAATCCGGCGGTCGAGCGCTTGGCCAGGCCTTGCCAGACACCGTAGCCGACCAGCAAGGCAATGATCGACATGTTGAACGACCAGCCGATCTTCAGTCCCGCATAGACATTGGAGGGCGTCAGGAGGATACCGAGCACGATTCCCGTGATGACTGCACGCGGACTGAACTCCCGTTCGACGGGACGGACATGCGGGGTCGAGGTTTGATCCATGCGAATTCCTTGTCGGCAAAAACAGCGCGGTCACCTGAGGTGACAACCTAGGTTCTGTACGAAATGTGTTCGCGCGAAGGCCAGACAAGGCGAAACGGGGCGAGGAAGCGGAGCGTACTGGAATACATGAGCATTCCGAGCCCCGTTTCAACGCAGTATGGGCGAGTGCGGATACATTTCGTACAGAGCCTAACAAGTGAGCGCTGTATTGCCGTAAGGTTCATCCAGAGGGCAACCCCGGCATTGCGTTACCAACCCAGCTGCTTGTTGAAACCAAGGGCGTCGTAGTAGTCGTGCTGGGTGAGGATCTTGCCGTCCCTGAGCCGTATGAAACTGACGCCCTTGAAGCTCAAGGGGCGTCCCGTGGCTGGGGTTTCAGTGTTCCATGGCCCGGTATTGTTGCCCTTGAACTCCCATTCGAAGGCAATCCCTTCGCCGTTGAGGATCGGCTTGCCGAGCATGTTCCATTGCAGGTCGGGCACCGCCCGCATGAACACCTCGACCACCTGGCTCCTGGCATTTTCACGCCCCAGCTGAGGCACGCCCACCGAGGCGTCGAGGAACTCGACATCCGGGGCGAAGTACTGGGCCGCCGCTTGGGCGTCGTGGGCATTCCAGGCCTTCATGTAGCCGTGAATGACGTCCAGCGCCTGTTCCTGGCCAGCCGCCAGGACGCCATGGCTGGCGAGGATCAGGAGCAGGCCAAGCAGCATTGATTGGATTCGAGAGGTCATAGCGTCCAGCCTTTTCCAAGGGGTGTCGCCTGCCGTCGGAAACGACAGGCGTTCGAGTGCGTCTAGCGTTGCTTCCAGGCATCCGAAGCGGGGGCCGTGCCCTTTTCGTAGGGACGGAACAGCGCCATGTAGACGAGGCCCGCCAAAATCACGATGGCGCCCACCAGCACGATGCCGTAGTTCACGTACCAGGGCGCATCGGGTGTGCGGGGCCACGACATGTTGACGATGGCGAACACGCCGTAGCAGAGCGCGGCGATGTTCACGATCCAGCCCCAACGTCCGAGGGTGAATTGGCCCTGGGGTTTCCAGCCACGCAGGCGGGCATACAGCACACCGCTGACAATCATCTGGAAGGCCAGGTAGATGCCGATGGCGGCAAAACTCACCACCATCGCGACGGCGTTCTGCAGGTAGAAGCCAACGCACACGATGATCGCCGGCAGCACGCCGCAGACCAGCAATGCCGCCGTCGGCACGTGGGTCTTGGGCGAGAGTTTCTTCAACGTCGCGCTGCCCATGAGCATTTCATCCCGGGCATAGGCGTAGAGCAGACGACTGGCCGAGGCCTGCAGGCTCAGTACGCAGGACACGAACGAGACGGTGATCACGCCCATGACCACCCGGGACATCACCGGGCCGAAGGCCGCGCCGAAAATCGTCGACATCGGGTCCTTGTCCTGTCCGGAAATCACCGCGGCGATATCAGGCACGGCGAGGATCAAGGCGAGCGCCGCGAAGATCGAAGCGGCGCCGCCGATCCAGATGGTCATGCGCATCGCCTTGGGCACCTGGCGGCTGGGATTCGGCGTTTCTTCGGCAACGTCGCCACAGGCTTCGAAACCGTAGTAGAGGAACATCCCCGCCAAGGACGCCGCGAGGAACGCCGGCCAGTAGGCCCCGTCGATGGAAATATCAAAGGTATCGAACAGCACGCTCAAGGGCTGGTGACGCTCGAAAATCAACAGGTAACCACCGATCACCAGGGCACCGACCAATTCGCAGAGAAAACCGAACATTGCCACCCGCGCCAGCAGCTTGGTGCCGCTGAGGTTCAAGACAGTCGCGGCGGCGGTCAGTACCAGCGCCACCAGGGTGTTGGTGACCGGCGAAGGTTCGAAACCCAGCAGGCTGGCGATATAGGGGCCGGCCCCCAGCGCCACCGCTGCAATGGTGACGCACAGCGAAATGGCGTAGATCCATCCGACCATCCACGCCCACTTCTTGCCCACCAGGCGCCGGGCCCACGGGTAGACGCCACCGGAAATCGGGTACTGGGACACGACCTCGCAAAAAATCAGGCACACCAGCATCTGGCCGAACCCCACCAACAGGTAGGACCAGAACATCGGCGGCCCGCCGGCCGCCAGGCACAAGCCGAACAAGGTGTAGACGCCGACCACCGGCGACAGATAGGTGAAGCCGAGGGCAAAGTTCTGCCACAGGCTCATGCTGCGTTCAAAATTCGAGGTGTATCCCAGTGCACGGAGTTGCTCCGCATCCTGGTCCACCGCCACCGAGGCATTCATCGAGCTGTTCATGTCACCATCCTTCAGCAGGAAAATTGTTGTTGTAAGCGTCGAACAGGCCGCATCCCAGCGCTTAGAGCTGTATCCAGGTGGCCTTGATCTCGGTGTATTTATCGAAGGCATGCAGGGACTTGTCGCGCCCGTTGCCGGACTGCTTGTAGCCACCGAACGGCGCCATCATGTCGCCGCCGTCATACAGGTTGACCCAGACACTTCCGGCCCTGAGTGCGCGGGCGACGTTGTGGGCACGGGACAGGTCAGCCGTCCAGACAGCGGCCGCCAGCCCGTAGGGCGTGTCGTTGGCGATACGCACCGCTTCCTCGGCATCGTCGAACTCGATCACCGAGAGAACGGGCCCGAAGATCTCTTCCCGGGCGATCTTCATCCCATTGCTGACATTGTCGAACAGCGTCGGCTCGACATAGCTGCCACCGCTCTCTTCCAACGCCACGCGCCCACCCAGCAATAACCGCGCGCCCTCCTCCTGCCCGCCCTGGATACGCTGCAGCACCCCTTCCAGGTGGCGGCTGTCCACCAACGCGCCCACGTTGGTCTCGGGATCGAGTGGATGCCCCGGCTTCCACGCCCTCAGCGCCTCGATGACCATCGGCACGAACCGCGCCTTGATGGACGCCTGGACCAGCAGACGTGAACCGGCGGTGCAGACTTCGCCCTGATTGAAGGCGATGGCGGCGGCCGCCGCTTCGGCAGCGACCTGCAGGTCGGGTGCGTCGGCGAACACGATGTTCGGGCTTTTACCGCCAGCCTCGAGCCAGACCCGCTTCATGTTCGATTCGCCGGCGTACACCAGGAGCTGCTTGGCCACTTGGGTCGAACCGGTGAACGCCAGGGTGTCGACGTCACGGTGCAGGGCCAGCGCCTTGCCGACGGTGCCGCCATAACCCGGCAGCACATTGAGCACGCCCGCCGGCAAACCCGCCTCCAGCGCCAACTGGACGATACGGATGGCGGTCAGCGGCGAACGCTCCGAGGGCTTCAGGATGACCGAGTTGCCGGTCGCCAGCGCCGGTCCCAGTTTCCAGGACGCCATCATCAACGGGAAATTCCACGGCACGATGACCGCCACCACGCCAACCGGCTCGCGCGTCACCAGGCCAAGCTGGTCAGGCGCCGTGGCGGCGACCTCGTCGTAGACCTTGTCGATGGCCTCGCCACACCAGCGAATACTGTCGATGGAACCGGGCAGGTCTACCGCCAGCGCATCGCTGATCGGCTTGCCCATGTCCAGGGTTTCGAGCAGCGCCAATTCCTCGGAATGGGCCTCCAACAGATCGGCAAAACGCAGCATGACCGCCTTGCGCTTCGCCGGGGCCAGGCGCGACCAGACGCCCGAATCGAAGGCCGATCGGGCACTGGCGACCGCCAGGTCGGCATCTGCTCCATCGCAACTGGCAACCGCGCCCAACAAACGCCCGTCGATTGGGCTGATGCAGTCGAAGGTCGCCCCTGAACAGGCCGGCACATAGCGCCCGTCGATAAAGGCACGTCCTTCGATGTCCAGCGCGTTGGCTCGGGTTTCCCACTCTGCTCGGCTCATGTGACTCATGGTGAAGGGTGCTCCTGGGTTCGATGATGCGACGGGGCTCGCTTAAACATATGGAACCATATCTTTTAGACCCTGAGAACCCCCACCGATAGGAATACAGGCATGATTCTTTGACTTGCAATGCCCCGGATCCCTAGAATCCCCAGGCATCCGAGAGACGAAAGCGGATAAAAAACTGAAATGGAATTTTTAAGCACACGCGGAACCGTTCGCGCTTGACGCCACATCGGACGCTTGCCACAGGTGTCAATGACCCCGTCTATGAATGAATCGACCATGAGCCCCACATCGAGCCTCATACGCGTCAACCAGGAAGGGAAAACGGAATCCGTCACCCGCCGCCTGATTGAAATGATCGACCTCGGGCTGCTCGTCGAGGGCGAACAACTGCCCAGCGAAAACAGCCTGTCCACCCAGCTCGGAGTGGCTACGGTCACGCTGCGTGATGCCCTGGCGGCGTTGCGCGAGCGCGGGGTGATCGAAACCCGGCGCGGTCGCAACGGCGGGAGTTTCATCTGCGCCGCGCCGGCGACTGCAGAGAAGGCACTGTTCGATCAATTGCGGGAAATCAGCACCCTGCAGTTGCGTGACCTGGCCGATGAACACTGTGCGATTTCAGGTGCTGCCGCCCGGCTGGCGGCCCAGCGCGCCGGACCGGAGCAGCATGCGCGGCTGGACGGTTTCATCGAGGCCTTGGCAAACGCCAAGGAGCGTCGAGAGCGGCGGCGCGCCGATGCCCGGTTTCATATCGAGATTGCCGTGGCGGCGCAGTCCGTGCGCCTGACCCACAGCGAGGCGCGCTTGCAAGCCGAACTGGGCGAACTGCTGTGGCTGCCATTCGCCGGCCAGCCGGATCCCCTAGCCATTGAACGCGAACACCGGGCCATCCTCGAAGCCATCATTGCCAACGACAGCAACCTCGCCGGCGCCCTTGCCGAAGCCCATGTGGCGCGCGGCATCCGCCGCCTGAGCAGCGTGCGGTTGCAACAAATGGCGCAGGATGCCGGATGACTGGAACAGAACTTGCTGAACGAATGACTCGCCCTGCAGCTCGACGCCCAGCCCGTGTCGCCTGCCTCCCGCAGCATACCCTCCGAGTCATGAGGTAGAGCCATGGCCAATGAAATGTCGGCACACGAACTGACCCAATGCGCAGCGCTGATCAACGCTTCGATTAGTAACGTATTCAAAGGCCTTGAGGAATTGGGCGCCCAGGTATCGAGCATTTGGGAACAGCAACGGTGCAAGGCGAAGCAACCCGACCAGGGCGATCTCAAGCCGCTGCTGGCGGTCGTGCGGCGGATCCTCGACTCTGAAAGCCTCAAGTTCCATGGCGCCGGCGTGGTCTTTGCGCCGGGCGAGTTGAAGGATTGCGAGATGCACCTGCAATGGTGGTGTCGCACCCAAAAGGAGGCGATACAGCCGCTGAAGCTGAACCTCAACAGCCGCAGCGATCGTTTCTACGACTACTTGCACATGCCGTGGTACACCCGTCCCCAGCAAACCCGCCGGCCGTCCATCGAAGGGCCGTTTGTCGACTTGTATGGCACCGAGCAGTACATCGTGGCGTTTTCGCTGCCGATCTTCTTCGATGATCGCTTCATCGGCGTCGCCGCCGCCGATATTTCCCTGCACTCCCTGGAGCCCTTGCTGGTGCGTAGCCTCATGCGGATCAGCAACGAAGCGCTGCTGCTCAACGCCGAGGGCCGGGTGCTCGCCGCCAACACGTCGAGCTGGCTGGCCGGCGATCTGATCCGGGACACCTTGAACCAGGACATGGAACACAGCCGGGTGTTGAGCCTGATCGATACGTCGTCCTATTGGAGCGTGGTGGAACGGCCCGCCCCACGAATTTGACCACGGCCCTCAAGCAGCCCCTCGCCCAGCCGATAACCTCAGTGACGAAGGCCCTCAGGCCTCGCCAGGCTCTGCTGGTTGCATAGGGTGATGATCAATGGCTTTGCAGCTTAACCGCGTACTGATGTTCGGCGTCCTGATGCTCCTGGTTGCAGGTGGATCGGCGTTGGCCATCGCGGCAGAGCCGCCGCTGCGCATCGTCACCGAGGAATTGCCGCCCTACAACATGACGCAGGACGGGCGCGTGACCGGCATGAGCACCGAGGTGGTCGAGGCCGTGCTCAAGGAAGTCGGCATGACGGCATCGATCCAGCCTATGCCCTGGGCGCGGGCCTACGAACTGGCGCTCAATGAAAGCAACGTCCTGATTTATTCGATCGTGCGCACGCCTGAGCGCGAATCGCTGTTCCAGTGGATCGGCGCCATCGCCCCGACCAAGTGGTACATCTACTCGCTGGCCGACCGGCCGGTGAAACTCAACTCCCTGGCCGACGCCCACGGGCACCAGATCGCCACCGTCAATCAGGACGTGGGCGAGCAATTCCTGGTCTCGAAGGGCTTTCGCATCGGCGAGGAACTGCAGTCCAGCACCAAGTACGAACACAACTACCGCAAGCTCAAGGTCGATCACGTGGAGCTGTGGATTTCCAACGAACTCAACGCGCTGTACCTGACCCGCCAGAATGGCGAAGACCCGGACAAAGTCCTGATCCAGTCGCTGCCCCTGCCCGAACTCAGCAGCGCCGACGGCCTGAACATGGCGTTCAGCCGCAAGACGCCGCCGCAGACCGTGGAAAAATTCCGCGCCGGCCTGGAGGCCATTCGTCGCAACGGCGTCTACGATGCCATCGCGCGCAAGTGGTTGTGAGATGGACGGCAGATTCCGCCCGACTCCGTCTCTGCAACCACAGGCCAAGGCCCTCAGCTCGCTCGGGCGGCGGCTGGTGCTCGCGACCTTGTTGTTCTGTCTGTTGTTCACCCTGGCAATGGTGACATGGCGAACCTGGCTGGCGTGGGAGAACAACCTGGCGGAAATGAACTCCGAGCTGGGACTGATCGACCAGGTGTTCCGGGACACCTTGGCCCACGCGATCTGGGAAATGGATCGCGAATCCCTGGACAAGCAACTCACCAGTGTCGCGAGCGCCGCGCCCGTCGGACGCGTGGTGCTGAACATCCTGCGGCCTGGTCGATCACCGGAGATCATCGAGCTCAATCGCTACGCCTCCGGCGCCGCATCGGGTGCGGCGCCGGTGCTGCATCGCGAACTTGTCGCCGAACCCTACCTGGGTGCCCATGAAAAAGTCGGCGAGCTGACCATCGAAGGCGACAACCGACTCCTGTGGGAGCGTCTTTGGGGTGAAGCGCGCAGCATCGTCATTACCCAGATCATCCAATCCATGCTGCTGGCCGGGTTGGTGATGACGATGTTCAATCGCCTGGTGACCATTCATGTGGTACACATCGCCCGGCATCTGGGCGCGCTCGCGCCGCAGACGCTCCAGCGTCACCTCAAGCTGCAACGCTCGGTCAATCGCCAGGATGAACTGAGCCTGCTGGAATCCCAAGTCAACGAGCTGCAGGATAATCTCCGCGCACACCTGGAGCGCCAGCGCACGGACGAACTGGCAATTGCCGCCAGCCGCGACCAATTGGTGGAACTGGTCGAGGCGCGTACCGCAGAGCTCAAGGCCGCCAACGACGCCCTTGAAACCTTGTCGCGCCACGATGCCTTGACGGGTCTGGCCAACCGTCGTCATTTCGACGAGTTGAAGGAAGTCGAATTCAACCGCGCGATCCGCCACCGCACGCCCCTGGCCCTGCTCATGTGTGACGTGGATTTCTTCAAGATCTACAACGACACCTACGGCCACGTGAACGGCGACCAATGCCTGCAACGGATCGCCGACACCCTGCGTGACGTGTACGGGCGCTCCGGCGAATTGACCGCGCGGATCGGTGGCGAAGAGTTCGTCGTCGTGCTGCCCAACGTGGACACGCAGCAGGCCTGCGATGCGGCCCAACGGCTGCGCGCCGCACTGGCCGAACGCCAATTGCCCCACAGCGGCTCATCGGTCTCCCCTTTCGTCACCTTGAGCATCGGCGTCGCCCAGCTGGATCCCGAGACAATGGACCATTTCGATCAACTGATGCAACGCGCTGACCAGGCGCTGTACCGGGCCAAGCACCAGGGGCGCAACCGCGTTTCCCTCTGAACACAACGCCAGCCACGAGGTTTGTATGCGCCACCACCTGATGCTCTACGCGTTCGTACTGCTGGCCCTGGTCACCGTCAAAAGCCAGGCCGATACCATCGAAGTCGTCACCGAAGACTCGCTGTACGCCTACCTGCTCGACGACAAACTGGTCGGCCCCGGCATTCACATTACCTCCGACACCTTGAAAAACGCCGACCTCGGCGACTACCACATGGCTTTGTATCCCTGGGCACGGGCCTACGAAATGGCCCTGCGCGAGCCCAACGTGCTGATTTTCCCCCTCGACCGCACGCCGGCCCGGGAGCAACTGTTCAAATGGGTCGGTGAAATCCATCGCTCCACCAGCCGGCTCTACAAACTGCGAGACGCCGACCCCATCAGGATCGGTAATCTCGAAGAGGCCAAGCAGTACAGCATCGGCGTGGTGCGCAACGACGCCAAGCAGATCTACCTGCAGGATCGCGGCTTCAAGAGATTGGTCGTGTCGGCGGACAACCACGATAACTTTCAGAAGCTGCTCAATCATCAGGTGCAACTGGTGCCGATGCCCGAGAACACCGCACGCCTGATGAGCCAGGATGCCCAGCTGGATTTCAACCTGCTGGAGGAAGTCTACGCATTGGATGAACAACCCCACCGGGTCTACCTGGCGTTCAGCCTGAACACGCCGGACGAAACCGTCGCCAAGGCCCAACGCGCGTTCGAGCAACTCAAGGCTTCGGGCGAGGTGGAGCGCATCATGAAGGAAAAACGCTGACGGGCGACACCGGTCAGCGGCGTTGAACTCTGCTATCGAAAACCCGTCCAGACCCTCAGAGGCGTGTGGGAGCGAGCCTGCTCGCGAAGACGTCGGCCCAATCGACATCGACCGGGGCTGACACACCGATTTCGCGAGCAGGCTCGCTCCCACAGGCCGGGTTTTGCTACCTGCGGTGGAGACGTTCGATGAGCGCGCTGAACACGATGCCGGATGCCATACAGACGCTGATGCTGGAGCGCAACGACTGGGTGCCCAACAACCCGCGCCTGCCCGTGATCATTTATCGGGATGCGATAGCCAGCCAGGCAGGCGACCTGGCCACCCGCATCGAAGAGGTCTTTCGCGCCAACGGCTGGCCGCCGCAATGGCGCTACGGGATCTACGACTTCCATCACTACCACACCCAGGGCCACGAAGCCCTGGGCGTCGCCAGCGGCCGGGCGCGCCTGATGCTCGGCGGGCCCGATGGGCAGGTCCTTGAGGTGAAGGCTGGCGATGTGTTGCTGCTGCCCGTTGGCACCGGGCATTGCAACCTGGGCGCCAGCGACGACTTCCTGGTGGTCGGGGCGTACCCACCCGGCCAGGAGGCCGACATCCGCCGCGAAGCGCCGAGCGAGGCGCAGCTCGCGGCCATCGACACGCTGCCGTTTCCTGATCGGGATCCGGTGCTAGGCTGCGAGGGTGGCGTCATTCAGTATTGGTCGGACTCCCGCTGAGATTTCATCCCATCGTGCTCTTCGCCCGTCCTAGATCATCGGCGAACTGCTCACCACCCGCAGCGCCAGCCCTTCGAACGCATCCAGTGTGATGGTGAATTCGCCCTCGTCCGTGAGATCCCCTTCGACCCGCTCATTGATGATGTCCACCACCGGCCCCGGTGCGATACCTGGCAGGTGCAGGGTTTCAGTGATCGGCGTCGAGCCGAAGTTCAGCGCGGTGATCTGCGTACCTTTGCCGGCCGGCAGCTCGTGGACCATGATCAGCAACCCCGGATGCTCGACGTCCGGAATCAGTATCTGCCGGCTCGCCGCGATGTCGTAGGCCCGGCGTGCGGCCAGGATCCTGCGCAGTTGCGAAGCGAACGAATCCGGATCTTTCAATTGACTTGGCAGGCTGCCGTACAACGTCCTGGCCCGGGGCATCTGCCCAGCCGACAACGGCGCCTCCGGATTGAGGTCCACCAAGTCATAGGCACCGCGATGAATCCAGCGCGTATCGCCGTCGCGCATCAGGTGTTCGACCTGCTCCGCCGGCAACGGCAACGCCCCCACCAGGTCCCAGCCCGACAAGGCGAACACGCCCGGCTGCATGGCGTTGAACATCACCAGCAACAGATGGACTTGGCGAATCTGCTGGATATCGGCGGCGGTGATCGCATCGAGATCGCGAATGCCCAACGCGGCGGTGATGATACTGGCCGTGGTGCAGGACACGCCGTTGGTCACGAACCTGAGGTTATAAGGCGCATGTTCCCCGGACAGGCGCTCATACATTTGCTCGCGAATGTGCTCGCGCAGGATGCTGCCGGGAAACGTCTGGCCTTGGTACAGGTACGTGTCGTGGGCGTGCAGCGTCCAGAAATGCACCAGCTCCAGGGTCAATTCGTCGTGGTTCTGCAACGCGTGGATCAGCGACCCTGGATCGATGCCGAAGGCGTGCATCTGGCGCAGCATCAACCGCAGGAATTCGGTGTCGCCCATCAGCAACGCGTGCTGGTAGGCCGGTCGCGTGATGAAGTCATAGGACAGGTCCGCCCCGCCATGGGACATGGCGGCGATGTCATCGAGGGTCAGGTTCAGCTCCTGGAAACTGAAACCGCCGGCCTTGCGAATCGCACCGCCGAGCAACTGGTTGCCCGTAATCGACAACGGATGGCTTTCGGACCAGGCAGTGCCATCGAGCTTGCGTTCCACACCGAGGAAGCCGTTGGCGTCCAGGCGCAGGATCTTCGCCCCCATGCAATCGATGGCGTGCAGCGCATCACCGATGATCATCTGCTGCGCGGCAAAGCTTGGATCAAGCCAGTTCAGCGACGGCTGGCCTTCCTTGAAGTAATGCAGGTAGACCCAACGCCGCGGCTTGCCATCGATGCCCAGGACCACAGGGGTCGCACTCCAGTCGGTTTCCTTGACCCCGGGCTCGAAGAAAATCACCCGCTGCAACTGGCCGACGATGTAGTGCTTGTCACGCAGGGCGTCTACCTGCTGCGCGGTGAGGTTCTGTGCGTCGCGCCCCTCCCCGACATCCGGCAGTAGCGGCCAGTCTTCCTCGCGGATCTCCACCATGTGGTAGAGCCCCGGATAATCTTCATAGCCCATTTCCGCCAGGCGAAAATCCGCGCCTTTGCCGGTATGGGACGGGATGACATCGTCGATGACCACCGCGTTGTGCGCGGCGGCCATGCGCGTCAATGCCTGTAGCTGGGCCTCTGTGCCCAGTTCCGGGTCGATGTCGAAGCTGATGCGGTCGAAGTTGCCGTCGATGGTCGGCGTGTATTCGGTGCCGCGCAGGCCACCGGACCTTTTCAACGGGCCGTTGTGGATGCCCTGGATGCCGATTTTCGACAGCGCATGCCACAGGGTTTCATCCCCCAGCGCTTCCAGCACCGTGCCCTCTTCCCGGGTGACGATGGAAGCCGGGTACGCGGTGAACCACACGGAGGATAGCGCCGAGGCGTCGCGGGGCCGGGTGTGCGCGAAGGGCTGTTGCCATAGACGCCCCTGCCCCGAATAGAGCTTGGCCCGCTGCCTCGCAGCCTTGAGCATCGATTGTTCGACCAGCCAGTCAATATGGTTTTTCTCAGCCATCGTCATGAAAACAATCACCTGTCATAAGGAAAAATCGGCTCGCCCTCGGCATCGGAGGCGCCGCTTATGACTCATATGAGGCCGTGGCCGGGCAATCGTTGCATCGAGACCGCATCGCGATGAGGCCAGCCCGGACAATCCGATACCCGTGGCGAGGACGCTCGCTCCCGCTGGACCTGTAGGAGCTGACGAGCGAAGCGAGGCTGCGATCTTTTCACCGCCAATTTAATCTGGAGCGAAAGATCAAAAGATCAAAAGATCGCAGGCTTCGCCAGCGCCTACAAAGGCCAGCGGGAGCAAGCTCCCTCGCCACAGGGGTCTACTCAGCACTCAATCGTCATTGAACGGCGCATCAGGGTCTCGTTCACCTGGCGGACCGGGTCTTCGCAGGGTTGTGCAGTTGGTGCCACCGTCCTTTGCGCCAAGCCGGGTCCCGACGAAGGCGAAGGCATCTTCCAGCGAACCATGCAGTACCCCGTCGTGCCCCAGGCCCTCATACGTGCGCCAAGTGACTGCGTTGCCAGCGGCGCACAACGCCGCTGCGACCGCATACTGCCGCTCCGGGGTAATCGTTCGATCAGCCTGGCCGGTGGCGATGAACAGCGGGAAGGCGATGGATGCCTGCGGCATGTCGGTGGTCGGGATACGAAGGGCGTCCAGCGTTTCTGGGGTGACGGTCAACAGCTCGGCAAACGAACTGATCTGCAGTGCCTTGGACTTGAGCGCGATGTCCCGGGTACAGCCCTGCCGGGCAACCTCCAGCAATTGGAGGCCCTTGGCGGTCAGGATGTCTTCTACTCGCGGTCCGTCGTCACGCAGTCCACCGGACGCCAGCGCCAGGAACAGGGTATTGGACTGGCGCGGCGGCAGCGTAATGGGGCCTTGGGGAAAGGTGCTGTTCGGCGCCGTCAGCAGCGCGCCCAGGATAGGCAGCTCCGGCGCGTAGCGCGTGGCAAGGATCGCCGCACCCAACGCTGCTCCGCCGCCCTGGGATTGGCCGGCGAGGAGCGTGCGATTGGCAATCAACCCTGGCCGAATGGCACGGGCAGCGCGAATCGAGTCGAGGACGGAACGCCCCTCGGCCTGCCAGAACGTATAGGGATGCGGTCCCGGCCCGCCCAGGCCTTGGTAGTCGGTCACGACCACAGCAAAGCCATGCGCCAGCCAGCGATTGAGATACGCCGCGTCACGCTCGCGCAGCCCCGTCCAGGAGGGCGCGCAGGCATCGGCGATCCCCAGCGTGCCGTGGGCCCAGGCCAGCAGCGGCCAGCCTTCGGCGGGGGGCTTGCCCATTGGCAGGTACAACGCGCCACTGACCGCAACGAGACCGGAATGCCAGCGCTCGTCGGTGGAACTGTAGAGCAGACGCAACGCCTGCGAGGCGGCGGGCATCTGTGCCTGCACTGGCAGGCTCTCGCTTCTCAGCAGTACGCCAGGCAACGCGGGCATTGCTCCGGGCCATCGATAAAAGGCCGACGGCTCGGTGTCCCCTGCGGCAGGCCCGACCGGCAGCGTGCCAGCGGCCATCACCACGGACGCCCCGACGCAGGCACAGGCAAAGGCCACGATTCGGAAAAGGTTCATGGGAGGTTCGCCTCCCTGGAAAGCGCCGCACCCAAGGCGCTGCCCTGCTCGGCAATGACGCTGCGGGCGACGGGCGCCCTTTCGTTGAAACGGACGAAACCGTGGGTCACGTTCGGCAAGACTTGCAGGGTCGTCGCCACCCCTGCGTCTCTCAGCCGCTGCGCCAGTTCGCGATTTTCATCCAACAACGGGTCCAGCTCGCCGACCACCAGTCGTGCCGGTGGCAGCCCTGTCAGATCAGCAATGATTGGCTGAACCCGCCAATCGTCCTCGTCGTTGGCCAGGTAGCTTGCCCAATAGGCGCTCATGGTCTCGACCGATAGGTTCTGTCCTCCGTACCCACCCAGCCTCTGCCACGAAACGGAGCTCATGTCCCGCGAAAAGCTGCCATAGAACAATAACAACTGCCGCAGCGCATCAATCCCCGAATCGCGCAGTGCAATCGCAGCCCCCAAGGCCAGGTTGGCGCCTGCCGAGTCGCCGCCCAGGGCGTAGCCGCGCACCGGACAATCGGTGACGGCCCCCAGATGAATGACACGGCTGACAATCGCCACCACTTCATTGAACGCCACGGGAAAGCGATGCTCCGGCGACAGCGCATAGTCGATGGACAGCACCGCCAGGCCACTGTCGCGAACCAACTGTCGCAGCGGTGCATCCCAACCGGCCAGCGAGCCATGGCGAAATCCGCCGCCATGGCAGTAGAACATCAGGCAAGGCGTCTCATCGCCCTCCGGCCAATAGAGCTTGCAGGGCACCGTCCGACCGTCAACGGAAAACCCCAGCGTGCGCTCGTAGCTCAGTGGGACGCTGCGTTGCGCCGCCCAGGCATTGATCCGTTCCAGCTGCGCCCGGACGCTTTGCACATCGCCATGAACCACAGGCAGCAGGCCGGCCTCGCGCAACGACGCCGCCACCGCCAGCAAATCAGGATGAACCGGCGGGCGTGAGTCCGCTGACAGGTTTTCGCCAGGACTCATGGCTGTTCACCCTGTGCGACGGTTCGACGCCCGTCCGCGATAACGCAATGGCTGGGTGGGCTGCGCCCTTCCAGCACAGCCACCGCACACTGGGCGGCAATCAGATTGGTACGGTTGAGCCCCTCGACCGTCGAGGCCCCGACATGGGGCGTCACGACCACGTTCGGCAGTTGGATGAGTTGTTCAGTGACGGGCGACAGCGCGGGATTGGACTCGCTTTCGAAAACGTCGAGCCCCGCCCCTGCCAGTCGCTTTTCCGTCAGGGCCTTGAGCAGTTCCGCATCGCGCACCAACCCGCCCCTCGCGGTATTGATCAGCACCGCGGAACGCTTCATCCATTGCAGCGCCCGCTCATCGATCATCCCCTGGGTCGCCGGATTGAGCGGCGCATGGAGCGTGACGAAGTCGCTTTCCCTCAGCAGCGTCTCCAGGTCCACGACGCTACCTTCGGTTTGGGCGCTGTCGGGGTTGGAGGTGTGGATCAGCGGTTTCACCTCAAACCCGGACAAGCGCTGCAGCACGCCTCGGCCAATCCGGCCCAAGCCGACGATGCCAACCGTCTTGCGGTACAAATCACCGCCCAGGGGGATCGACCAATCATTGGCGGACAAGCCCTTCTGGCATTGCTTCAGCTGGCGACACACCGCCAGCATCAACGCCACGGTGTGGTCGGCAACGCTGGCGTCGTTACCGCCGATCGCAATCGTCGCCACCTTCCCCGCCGCCTCCACCGCTGCCGTGTCGACCCGTTCATAACCCACGCCACGCCGGGCGATGACTTGCAGGCGCGGTAACCTGTTCAACAGGCTTGCGGTGATATTCGCGTGCCCGACGATCCAAGCGTCAGCGTCAGCGAGGAGCCCGATCAGCTGGGATTCGCTCAAGTCGCCATCGGCTTGTCCCGGCGGGAAGTCCGCGACCACGACATGACAACCATGGTGGTCCAGGAAATCAGCAGCCGTTGAGTCGAAGAATCGCTGTGTAACCACTACGTTATGACGAGATTTAAGCATCACCGGTCTCTCGGTATAGGTTCAACGATCAAAATGCATAATCCAGATAGACCCGCGCCTCAGAACCGCTCACGACGTTGTCGGGTTGCGCGGAGATAAGTGCGACAAAGTCCTGGTCGATCCGGTAGTTGATATAAATCAAGCCCACTGAAAGTCCGGCGTATTCCTTTTCGTCGAAGCGATAATAGAGACGGTATTCGTTCTGCCGTTCATGCACATCGGTTCGGCGACCACTGAAAGGATCGGTGGCGTCAAACGCGCCTTGTTTATAGATGGCCATGACTTTAAAACCGTCCAGCGATGTCCCCAACAACGAATGCCCGCCCAGGTCATATTCGGCACCCAGTTGCCAGGTGCGCTCGCCATGGTTATTGAAGTCATTACCGGAGCGCGTCCAGGCGTCCATCCTGCCGTCGACATTGTCGCCATGATCGAAATAGGCGTAACCCAGTTGCCCGTTGCTCAACTTGGCATTTGTCTCGGAAAACGAAACACCCAGGCGCAGTTTATCGAGCAACAAACCCAGGTTGATATTCAACCAGGTGGCGTCGTCATCATAAGCGGCCTCACCGGCCTCCCAATCGCGCTCCCAGACTTGCCCGGCTTTTTTGAACGCATAATATTGAGTGTCCAATATCACACCGGCCTTGTCGCCGAGGGGTGCTTTCAATGTCAGCCCATAACGGGTGTTTTCATTGAAGTCCCGCGCCACCCCATGGGCGTAACCCAGTTCAATGGCTTTCAAATCGTAATTGATGCCGTAGGTATACAGGTCCTTTATTTCCTCGCCCGTCTGGCTCAGCAGGTGCTCGAATTCTTCCCGGTCCCGCGGCGAAGTACGGTTGATATACGCGGTTTCGAACCCCAGCGTACCCGGAAGTGGACCGATGCCCATGTCGGTGAAATTCAGGTGGGCCCGGCCGCCCTGATAGGAACCCGGCACAATCCGAGTGTCGAGAGTGACCAACGTCCCCGCATCGAACCGGCCCCGGCCTATCTGGGAGTCGGCGTTCCAACCGTCCCCTTCATAACGCAGTTTGAAATAACCCTGTCCGACCTTGGCGAAGCCGCCGTTAGTACCATCGGAATCGTCAAACAAGTCCCGACCATTGTCCTTTGAATCGATCATCGCCACGCCGTACAACGACGCGTCAAATCCGACGACCCCGGCCCAATAACTGGAGTTGTAATCCAGGATCGCGCCGATTCCTGTCCCTCCCAATTCGGCACCGTCGGGAAATCCTCCAAAACGGTCTTCAATCAAGTCATTGGATATCCGCGTATTGATATACATCGAACGAAGATACGCATTCAACTTGCCTTCATGCTGGAACCTGTCTGGATGACTGATGCTTGCTGAAAGACAAACATCAGACACACACAATGTCGACAGCAACGTCATAGCGACGGCGTTAATCGATTTCATCGACCACCTCATCTATTATTCTTATTTTGACGTGAGCAGACGCGAACAGGCGTCCTTGAAACTTCGGCGCAGTGAATTAGTTGATCAGATAATTGCCCGTGTCATAGCGGCCGTTACAATCAGGACAAGGCTGCTGCCTATGGCCCAGAGCAGGCAATAGCGTTGCATATCGCCCATGTCACGCTTGATAATTCCACTGATGAGATAAACCGCCGCAACCAATGGGCTTAATGCATGGACCGGTTGCCCCAGCACCGCCGCGCGCGCGATATGCATCGGGTCGATGCCGTATTCGGCAGCCGCCGCCCCGAGCACCGGCAAGATACCGAAGAAAAACGCGTCATTGGACAGCAGGAAATTAAGCGGCAAGGCAACCAGTGCGGTAATGATGCCGAAGTATTGGCCACCGCCCTCGGGAATCAGCTGGACGATTTTCTCTGACATGCCGTCGACCATCCCGGTGCCTGACAAAATCCCCGTGAAGGCACCTGAGGCAAATATAAGCGCGATCACCATCAGCACGCTTTCCGCGTGAGCCGCGACTCTCGCCTTCTGCTCCGCCAGGCGCGGATAGTTGATCAACAGCGCCAGGGAAAACCCTACCATCATCAACATCGGCAACGGTGCCAGCCCTGTCGCCATCGAGTACATGAGGCCGGCGGTAAGCGCCAGGTTGATCCAGAAAAGTTTCGGTCGATGGGTTTCACTCTGCACGGTCGGTAACGCGGCCTCCTCCGGTGCGGCGTCCTGGGTACCGGGCGTCCATCCCAAGCGGCGCCGTTCCTTGCGGCCTATCCAGAACGCCACGAGAAACGCGTAGGCAAGTCCGGCGAACATTGCCGGCACCAACCCCAGGAACATCTGCGCCACATCGAGGTGAAGTGCACTGGCGGCGCGGGCGACCGGCCCTCCCCACGGAATCAGGTTGACCACCGTGTTTGTCAGCAAGAGCATCAACGCCAGAATAAGCGGGTTCATTCCGAGGCGCAGGTAAAGCGGCAGGAATGCGGTCGTTACGATCAGGACGGTCGTTGCGCCATCCCCATCAAAAGAAATAACCGTGGCCAGCAGTGCAGTGCCAAGTACCACTCTAAGGGGATCATTGCCTACGTAGCGAAGAATGCATCGTACGGCGGGTTCGAAGAGCCCAGCGTCGAACATGATTGCGAAATACAGGATTGCAAACATCAGCATCAATGCGGTGGGCGCTACTTGCTTCACGCCATTCATCACCATCCCGCCCAGTTCCGGTCCTGCCCCACTGGCCAGCCCAAAAGCCACCGGAATGAGGATGAGTGCCGTCACGGCAGAAAGTCGCTTGCTTATGATCAATGCCATAAACGTGACGACCATTGCGAAACCTAACCAAGCCATGCGTTTCACCTTTTCGTTATTATTTTTATCGATGCATCGAAATCAATGTGAACATCTCTTGCGCAGCCGAAATCTACATAGGGGGTGAAACCCTGTAAATCTTGATTTTTTTCGTCAACATCCCGGCTGGATCGGGCTTATCAGCCGTCAGTCGTCCCACAAACCCAGACTGGGATTTTTCCGCCAATACACATTGACGACATGACGGCATATCTAATAAACATGTACGCCTTTCAATCAACTTGAGTGGGCCCGTCATGCCAGAACAAGAAGGCCTTTACCTCTCCGCAGACGAGGCGGCCGCCCTGCTCCGGGTCAGCCTGCCAACGCTGTACGCCTACGTCAGCCGCAAGAATATTCGCTCCATCAAAATTGCCGGGACGCCCAAGCGTCGCTATTGGGCCGAGGATATCCAGCGGCTGGTGAAAGTCCCGGCGACAGAAAAACCCGTGGCGAAACGCTCGCCGCCGTCGGACAGTGCAATTACGCTGATCACCGATGATGGGCTGTTTTATCGCGGCCATGACGTCGTCGAGCTCGCGGAACGCGCAACGGTCGAAGAGGTGGCCGAATTGATCTGGCAGGTGCCTTCGGCATTCGGCGAGTCGCTGCCTCGGGCCCCGAAGGACAGCGTCCAACTGCTGAAGATTTATGAGCACATGTCCGCCCAGGAAAAAGCCATCGCGCTTTTTCCCCTGGTTCAGCGAGAGAACCCCAAGGCGTTCGACCTTTCCCCCGACAGCTACGCCCGTACAGGCGCCGATGTCGTGAGATGGTTCGCCGCGCTGGTCGTGGGGGCGACCGAGCCAAGCACGCAACCCTTGCACGAGTTCATCACCCGGTCTTGCGGTGCCCCGCCCGCCCATGCCGATCTGATTCGGCGCCTGCTGATCCTCAGTATCGACCATGAGCTGGACCACACCACCCACAGCGTCCGCGTCGCCGCCACGACCGGTGCCACCCCTTACTACGCCGTTATCGCCGCACTCGCCGCCGCACGGGGCCATAAGGTCGCCTATGGCAGGAATGAGGCCGCCAGCCGGATGATCGAAGAGATTTGTACCGCCGTAGACCCTACGCGGCCGATCTTGCAGCGCTACAACCAGGACGGACACATCGTCGGGTTCGGCCCCAACGTCCACTCGATCAACGACCCGCGGGCCAGCAATCTCTTGGCTGCGCTGACCGCTGCCTTCGATGGCGACGGCGAGTTCATCAAGCTGCAAAAGGCTTTTTCGGTGGCCTCGGAGCTCGTGGCGTACCCACCGGAATTCATTCTCATGGTGAGCTTCATCGGCAGGAAACTGGGATTGCACGGGCAGGAAATTTCATTGGGAGGCGTAGGACGCTCTATCGGCTGGATTGCCCACGCCAGCGAGCAGTACAACCAGCACCACGAGGGCCGGCCTCGCGCTCGCTACACCGGGATGTTGCCAACGGCGACCCATACCGGACGCCGTTGATTTCGCCGCGGACGCTCCTTTGGGCGATGCCATTGGAGCGCAGGCACTTTTCGTACAAACCCTAGGAAACAGCCATCGCGGTGAACAACGACTCGAACTCGGCCTGATCTTCAAGTCCCGCCACGAATTCAAGCACTGCGGCCTGTGCCGATGCGTCGATATGGGGCATCGCCATGCGCCGGAACTTGCGTTCGAAGTCGCTATCGGTCATCGGCGTTTCCACCGATCCGGGCCCGGTGATCATCTCGCTCACCACTTGCTCGCCGGAAACCAGGGTCACGCGAACACGGTTGGCAAGGTGCCGTGGGAACAGCGCCGTCAGCGCCGGATCCTCGACGACACTGGTCTTCTCCATCAAGGCAATCGCCGCAGGGTCGGCGATCATCTCGGCTGCGTACGAGCCAACCGTGATGTCACCGTCCAGCAATGCCCGAGCGACGTTGTATGGCAGGCTGTGGTCAGCCGTTTCGCGGGTTCTCGGCAACCATTTCTCAGGAGTATCGGCAAGGACGCGGCGGTTGAATTCGGACGTTTCGATTGAAATGGAAGCAATGTCCCTGGCACTGTCAATCCGCTTGCGGATATCCAGCGCCGCCCAGACGGCCGTGTGCAGCTCGCCATTGGTGGGAAACGTCTTGGTCAGGGAGCGGCGTATGGCGTAATCGCCGTTGTCGGGTGTACCAAACCCATCAACGTCCAGCTCGAATCGCCCCGAAACCTGTTTGAAGAAGCCCATCTCGCCTTCAAACACCGGCGACGGCCCTGTCATGCCGTGACGCGCCAGCTGCGCTGCGAAAATAGCGTTGCGCGCCGCATTGGCTGCGGAACAGCCCTTCCAATCGGACAGTGAACCACTGCGCACTTGGCGCATTGCCACGTGCCCACTCAGGGCGATGTTGATGGCTTGCTCGGTGTGCGCCACGTCCAGCTTCATCAGGTTGGCAGCCGCTGCGGCCATCGCGACGTTGATGTAATTGACGTGGTCCCAACCACGCTTGTTCAAGCTTGCCGCATCCTGCAGGCGCATCTGGATTTCATAAGCCAGGACGATGGCCGAGACCAGCTCGGCGCCGGTTGCGTCCTCGGCTTGCGCCAGCGCCAGACAGGCCGGGATATTGTCGCTCGGGTGGCCGGGCTCCAGCCCCATGTAGCCATCGTTGTAATCCAGGAAACGAACCATCAGGCCGTTGGCGAACGCAGCGATTTCCGCCGTCGTTTTGAGGTTCGTGCCGAATACGCTGGAGGATTGCGCCGTATTCGCGGCGGCGTAACACAACGCCGCCTTGACCGGATCAGCCCCGTAGGCGCCCAGTACGCACGCCAGGCTATCGATGACACGCTGGCGTACCAGCTTGATGATGTCTTCGGGCAGCCGCTGCTCCCGGAATTGGCAGGCGTAGCATGCAAGCCGCCTCGCAACGGTCGAGTCCGTCATGATGACCTCTAGGGATTAGGGTTTGTACGAAATAGGTTGGATGGGCCTCGTCCATGAGGCGAACGTGGGCCTCAGTCGATCACCACATCGAGCAGCCGCACGTATTGCTGGCCGGCGTGCATGTCCCGCTCGACCATTCCGCCTTGGGGCGTTGCACGGGGATAGGAAATCTTGACCATCTTCAGGTCGGGCACGGCGATGCGCTTGACCCGTTCGGGATCAGCCCCGTAGAGACTGGCGAATTGCGCCGGGGACAGCGCCGCGCAGTCGCTATAGCGCTCGAAACTCTCGCGCCCGTTGAAAAAGACATCGAACGTGATCCAGAACGGTCCCGCCTGTTTGGATCGCACATGTCGGCAGACATCACGCAACTTGGTCATTAGGCAAGCTCCTTTACAGCCATCGATTCATCCGATAAATCAACCCACGCCAAGCGGACCAACTCCAAAGGGTCTTCAAGTTGCACCACATGATTCAACTTGAATTCAAATATCTGCCCGCGAGGTATATCAGCCGGCGTAAAGGCAAATCCGTAGGACGGCAGTTCCTTGCCCATGACACTTGGATAATGGAAGAAATAAGGATTACAGGCGTGAGCAATGGTATTGGCCATTTCCTGAGTGGCGGCCGTTGCCACGAATAACATGCCTATTTCAGGTGGCGGCAATGTTCCAGCCGCGGGCTTTACACCGGTAACAGCATTCCATCCATACATCCGCAGGGAAATATGGAACTCACCCAACTCCTCGGACGGAATGGATTGCCGCGTTCTTTTATAGAGCGCGTCCAGCAAACGATCATGAAAACCGTCGATATCCTTGAGCACGTCGGGGTCCTGTATGCCCACCAACATGATGGTTTGATACATACCGGCCGCGGCGCCCTCCAACTTCATGGTGTACGGCATGGGTTCCCAACGCGAGCCTTCTACCCGGACAGCACGGCCATTCAAATCGGTGTAACGCGCATCGGCAACATTCAAGATGCCGCCGGGCTCCAGCAACCGAAACGGGTCGCTGTTCTCGTACAACATATGGGCCGAGACACTGTGGGGCGTGCACTGGTTGTCCTGGCTCAGCGGCTCGACTTCGAAGCCATTCGCGTCGACGCTCAACAGAATGCCCGCCCCCAGCGTCGGGTTGACGGCACATTGCACGCCACACTCCCCGGTCTTGCCGGCGTGCCACGACGGGCCCCAAGGCGCGCCTTTCCAGATGGGGTAGCAGCCGATGACTGCGGTATCGGTCGAGCGGCCAGCCAATATGATATCGGCGCCTGCGTCCAGCGCAGCGAGAAAGGGTTCCACGCCGAGTGCCGCGACAATATGCTCACAACTGTCCACCGTCTCATCGTCCAATTCGGCATGAGGCGGGAGCGGCTTGATACGGCCTGCTGCATTCAATTTTTTAATTGTCTGCTTGTCCTGCTCGCAATAAATGAGCGCAATCTTCGGCGACACGCCTAATTCCCGAGCGATCTCCACGGCAATATCCCGCGTCCAATCCAGATTGAGATTGCCGCCCGCCTGCCCCGCGGTCCCGACGATAATCGGTACACCGGACCTCGCCTGCGCCTTCATTAGAATGGTCAGGTCGCGCTTGACTGCACCGCGATTGTTCTTGGACTTTCCAAGTGCTAGATAGGCCGCACCGCTGTCCGTGGAACCCGCGTCCGTGGCAATGACTTGGGCCCCTGCCGCCAACCCGTATTCAATTTCTTCTTCGCGAACACCTGCTCCCAAAGAACCGCAGGGAACGATTACCTTTACGCAACCTTCAAATAACTGCTCCATAACATCCTCTTCTTGGCGACTCAGTGGGCCAATAATAGGGATTGTAATTACGTTGACAAGTGGACAGATTCTGTCCACATAGTCCTGAAAAAACACCATCAGGTATTTATCAAAGGGACTTTCCCAAGCAACTTTCCCTGGAACTATCGGCCAACACAAAGACCCGTCGAATGCAGATAAAACGCGTTGGCGTGGAAGGTTTTTCTTATAGGACGGGGCATTTTTTTTGAGTCGGTGCCAAAGCCCGGTCGAGCCCTGAAATCGCATAAAAGCGTCCTTCGTGGCGCCAACAATCCGTCACCAAAAACCCACATGTAAAAACTTTTAAATAAGGTGCCATTTTCCCGACAGATGGCACCGACGTCCCATTGCTGAAGGTTTGAAGGCAGGCTCATGATCCGCCGGGATATCGCTGTGCGTTCAGGCGCCCTACCGCGCTGACACAGGACGTAATAACCGCATCGCTCGATGGAGCAACATTAGGATGATGACTGTCTATTTTCTTGTCATGACGATCTGTAGTGGCATGGAAGGCTGTGTGGAAGAGCGAAAAACCGGGCCGACCTACGCCTCCAGGGAAATCTGCATTGAAACGGCCAAGGACATAACGCCGCGCAAAGGCGTTAAATATAAGTGCCGCAGCGAGCGGCTGTGGGTTTCCAACGAAGTGAAACCCGTTGGAAGTTACGACGCGGTCGTTTCTACCAAGGTCAAGGAGCAGCCTTTACCCTGAGTTGGGCGTAAACGCTTTGCGTCATCCTTCCAATACCAGCGACATGTCCGGGTACCGGGCGCACATGAAATCGACGAAGGCGCGGACTTTCGGAGCGGCCAGGCGCCTGGACGTGTGCAGGACCCAAAGCTGCGCTTCGACCGTCGACACCGTCCCCCACTGAACCAATTCCCCACGGGCCAGTTGGCTCCAGGCAATGGACTGCGGAAGAAGTGCCGCTCCACCACCGGCCACTGCAGCGTCGCGAATCATCAGGAACGAGGAAAACCAGAGCCTGGGGATCGGCTCCAGGATCAAGCGCCCATCGTCGAGGTTCCACTGGGTCGGCTGGAAGTTGGAAAACACGATAGCCGCAACGGCACTGACTGCGCCGGTTTCTGGCTTGGCGACGCCAGGCGCGGCCACGACCACCAACCGGTCCTTGGCGAAGCAGCGCCCGACCAGATTGCTGTCCGGGCGTGGGTTGATCCGGATGGCGACGTCAAATTGCTCCTCGACCAGGTCCACCAGGCGATCCTCCGCCAGCACCTCGATCGACACCTGCGGATAAGCGGCGCAGAACTCCGCCCCGATGCGCCCCATCGCCAGTTGCGAAAACAACACCGGAGCCGCCACCCGCAAACGCCCACGCGGCGTCGAGACGCCTTCCTGGGCCGCTGTCATGGCTTCGACGACTTCGCCCAACGGACCTTCGGCCCGGGCGATCAGCGTTTCGCCGGCTTCGGTCAGTTTCAGTCCCCGGGCACTGCGCTCGATCAGCCTGACGCCCAGTTGTTCTTCCAGTTCGGCGATGCGGCGCGACAGCGTAGCTTTCGACCGACCGCTGGCACGGCTGGCCTTTCCCAATCCTGCATGGGTGGCGACCAACGCAAAATCGATCAGCGCGTTCAGGTTCATGGTGTTCCACTTTTGAAACGAAGTGTCTGCATTCTGGCGTCTTCGTTTTACCTCTGCAACGGCCTATCGTCTGCTCACTGCAATCGAAATCCCCCTTTGATAGCCGCGACAGGAGATACATCCATGAGCATTTTGATCACAGGCGCCACCGGCACCATTGGTTCACTCATCACCGCACGACTCGCCGAGCAAGGCGCCGATGTAAAAGCGCTGGTGCGCCAGCCCGGTAAGCGTGAGTTTCCGGCAGGCGTCACCGAAGTCACCGGCGACCTGACGGACGTAACCTCGATGCGCGCAGCCCTTGCCTCGGTGCGCACGCTGTTCCTGCTCAACGCCGTCACGCCCGACGAAGTCACCCAGGCCCTGATCACGCTGAACCTGGCCCGTGAGGCCGGCATCGAGCGCATCGTCTACCTGTCGGTCATACACGCCGACAAATTCACCAATGTCCCGCACTTCACTGGCAAGCACACGGTGGAGCGCATGATCGAAAGCCTCGACATTCCGGCGACAATCCTGCGCCCGGCGTACTTCATGCAGAACGAGCTCATGGTTCAGCAGACCCTCCAGGATTACGGGGTCTACCCGATGCCGATCGGCTCGGCGGGCGTCGCGATGGTCGATGTGCGCGACATCGCCGACATCGCCGTCGCCGAGTTGCTGCGGCGCGACCGGGCACCCGCTGCGCTTGGACGCGTCACGCTGGAACTGGTCGGCCCGCACGCGTTGACCGGCGCATCGGTGGCGCAGATCTGGCGTTCGGCCTTGGGTCGCGAGGTCGCTTATGGCGGCGACGACGTGGCGGCCTTCGAAGCCCAGATGGCCTCGTTCGGTCCAAGCTGGCTGGCCTATGACATGCGCTTGATGATGGCCGGTATCCAAAGGTTCGGCATGAACGCAGAGGAAGGGACGGTCGAGCGACTGCAAGCCATCCTGGGTCGTCCGCTGCGCACTTATGAAGACTTTGTCCGCGAGGCTGTCGGCAACGCCTGAATGCTCAGTAGCGTGTGCTCTGGCGGTGGGAGGCCATGGCTTTCCACCGCGCTCGACAAATAGCTTCCCATTTTTCGATGAACCGATACTGTAGCGACATCTTATTTTTCCGAGCTGTCGCTCATGACCCCCAAGCTTGCCGAATCTGCCATCGAAAACGATCTTCCGAGACCTGAGCCCATCAGCTTGCGGGTGGCTTTCTGGTTCTGGCTGAAACTGGGTTTCATCAGCTTCGGCGGCCCTGCGGGGCAGATTTCGATCATGCACCAGGAGTTGGTCGAGCGCCGACGCTGGATCTCCGAGCGACGCTTCCTCCACGCGCTGAACTACTGCATGTTGCTGCCCGGCCCCGAGGCCCAGCAGTTGGCGACCTACATCGGCTGGCTGATGCATCGTTCCTGGGGCGGCGTGATCGCCGGCGCCCTGTTCGTCCTGCCGTCGCTCTTCATCCTGATCGCGCTCTCCTGGATGTACATCGCCTTCGGCGAAGTCCCGGTGGTGGCCGGCCTGTTCTATGGGATCAAGCCAGCCGTCACGGCGATCGTTGTTCAGGCGGCGCATCGAATCGGTTCGCGGGCATTGAAGAACAATTGGCTGTGGGCCATCGCCGCGGCTTCGTTCACGGCGATTTTCGCGTTCAACGTGCCCTTCCCCCTGATCGTGCTGGGTGCAGCGCTTATCGGTTATGTCGGTGGCCGCCTGGCACCGGAGAAATTCCAGGTGGGCGGACATGGCGCCGCGAAAAAGTCGTTCGGCCCCGCCCTGATCGATGACGAAACACCTACGCCCGATCACGCCCGTTTCAGTTGGCCGAGGCTCGCCTTCCTGGCGTTGCTGGGTGTGTCGTTGTGGAGCCTGCCGATGGGCTTGCTGACCGCGCTGTTCGGCTGGGAAGGCACGTTGACGCAGATGGGCTGGTTCTTCACCAAGGCCGCCCTGCTGACGTTCGGTGGCGCTTATGCGGTGCTGCCTTATGTCTATCAAGGCGCGGTCGGTCACTACGGCTGGCTGACCCCGACCCAAATGATCGACGGCCTGGCGCTCGGCGAAACCACGCCCGGACCGCTGATCATGGTGGTGGCTTTCGTCGGGTTTGTCGGCGCCTATGTCTCGCAGGTGTTTGGCGCCGATCAAGTGTTCATGGCCGGTGCCGTTGCGGCAGCCCTGGTGACCTGGTTCACCTTCCTGCCCTCCTTCCTGTTCATCCTGGCGGGCGGCCCGTTGGTGGAATCGACCCACAACGAACTCAAGTTCACCGCACCGCTTACCGCCATTACCGCAGCAGTGGTCGGGGTGATCCTCAACCTCGCATGTTTCTTTGGCTATCACGTGCTCTGGCCAAGCGGATTCAGTGGAAGCCTCGACTGGCCTTCGGCGCTGATTGCAATCGGGGCAGCGATCGCGCTGTTTCGCTTCAAGCGTGGGGTGATCCAGGTGTTGTTCGGCTGTGCGCTGGTGGGCTTGGCCGTGCACCTGTTGCGCTAGGGCTCGAATTACTTCGAGGGGCAACTTTTGCGCAGGCTGCTGTCTACCGGATGCGCGGTGCCTGCCGCTTGACTGGAGACCGTTTCCCCATGCGCCATCTCACCCCCCTCGCCTTCGCAATCGTGTGCATGACGGCGCAGCTGGCCCATGCCGAAGACCTCGACCGGGCCCGGGAGCAATACCTTCGCTACTGGGCACAACAGCGGGAAATGGAAAAAACCGAACGGGAGAACGACTCGCACCAACAGGCCCAGGAGGCAATGGCTCGTGAAAAACGCAAGCATTACGAGCAGAGCCTGCGTGACGACGCCAGGCGCAGGGCGGAGTTCTATCGCCAGCGCGACAATGCGCGTCGCCAATGAATGGAGCATGACGGTTGTGGAGATGAAGCGCGTCGCGTGAAGGATCTTGCCACGCGTCGAGGACTTGGCCTGACCGGTCCCTTGTGGAGCGGCAGGAAAAAAGACGCTGGCCCATGAATATATGAAACGCATATGCTTCGCCTACGTTTCATATGGGAGCTACACATGGGCATTGTCAACATCGACGACGAACTCCACGATCAGCTGCGCAAGGCAACCAAAGTGTCCTGCCGCTCGATCAACGCGCAGGCGGCCTTCTGGATCAAGGTCGGCATGCTGTGCGAGACCAACCCTACCCTCAGCTTCAACGAGATCATCCAGCGTGAGCTCAGTGACGCCGGTGTCACCGCGCAGCCACTGGAGGCCAGCTATCAATGATCAAGCGACCCGAGGAAATGGCCTTGATGGCTGAATCCGGCCGGCTGCTGGCGTCGGTCTTCGAACGGCTGGACCGAACCTCTTTGATGGGCCTGTCGACGCTTCAGATCGATGAAATGGTCGAGCATATGATAGTCCGGGCCCTCCAGGCCACGGCTTGCGGTTTTTCGGTATTGACGTTGCGTGCTAATGAATCGGGCATGGTGGACGACCGATAGTTTCAGTGTGATAGCCACCACTGTCATTCAATCGCTGAGATAACGTTCGAAGCGCGCCGCCAGAAAGGCCCTCAACCTCTGCACCGCAGGCGTCAGCGAAGTGCGGTGGGCGCACACCAGTTGCAGCGGTGCTGGCTGGCCATAGTCCGGCGGGAAGATTTCCACCAGGCGGCCGCTGCGCAGGTCGTCCATGACGTCGAGCCTGGATTTGTAGACGATCCCGAGCCCCGACACCGCCCAGCGCCTGACAATATCCGCATCATCGCTGATGCGATTTCCGGCAACCTGGACCGTCTCCACACCTCTGGGCGTCTGGAAACTCCAGCGCTCGAACGTCTGCTCGCCCATCACATAACGAAGGCAATTGTGCCGGCTCAACTCGGCGGGCGTCTGTGGCCGACCATGGCGTGCGATGTAGTCCGGGGATGCGCACACGGTCCGCCTGTTGGAAGGCTCCAGCGCCAAGGACACGAGGCTCGAGTCGGCCAACTGGCCGTAGCGGATGCTCGCGTCCAGGTGCTCGCTGAACAGATCCGCCACCTGGTCGCTGACGCGCAACTGCAACAGCACCTTGGGGTGCACTTGCTGGAACTCATCCAGCCACGACAGCAACAGGTTGCGCCCGATGTCCGAAGGCATGGACAGCCGCAGCGTCCCGGCCACTTCGTCGCGTCCCTGGGCCAGGGCCAGTTCGCCATCCCCCAACGCCTCCAACGCCTGCCGCGCATGCACCAGGTAGCGCTCGCCGTCATCCGACAGGCGCAGCCGCCGCGTGGAGCGCACGAACAACCGCACCCCAAGGCTTGCTTCAAGCCGTTGCACCGCGACGCTGGCGAGTGCCGGGGAGATGTCCAGCAACCGCGCCGCTGCGGAAAAACTGCCGACGTCGGTGGTGGTCACGAATACCTGGAGGTCATCGACTCGAATGATTTTTTTCACGCTGTAGGGTCTCTCGACAGAGCTTCACCAACCGGGGCAATTGGCGTTTTCATGGGCTTCGATGAGGATGCGGGCAGGATGTGCTGGCTCGGGTATCGCTCGGTACAAACGGGTAAATCGTAACGCGTTTGCCAGGCAAACGACTACGCCTGGATCGACGCCATGACACGCTGAACTAACGCCCAGGCATCGGACGGCCCGGGCGTTTTACACCGTGCGCCTGTCCTGTCGAATCCGTATTCAGGGTGCGGCTTGACTGAGGCAATCGAGGCATACGCAGCAACAGGCTGATTTCCTCTGCACTGACGGCCTTGCTGAAAAAGTGGCCTTGAATTTCATCGCAGCCGTTTTCCCGCAGGAACGCCTGCTGCTCTTCGGTCTCGACACCTTCGGCGATGACCTTGAGGTTCAACTTGTGCCCCAACGAAATCACCGCAGTGGCGATGGCCTTGTCGTTTTCGTTGTCGGGCAGGTCGCGCACGAAAGACTGGTCGATCTTGAGCCTCGCGATCGGGAAGCTCTTCAACGCTGCAAGGCTGGAATAACCGGTGCCGAAGTCGTCGATCGAGAGACTGGTGCCCATTGCCTGCAGCGCCTTCATTTTACTGATGGCTTGCTGAAGGTCTTGCATGATTAGGCTTTCGGTCAGCTCCAGCTCAAGGTACATCGGTTCAAGCCCGGTTTCCTGCAGGGCATGGTTGACCCGGTCGATCAGGTTCCTTTCGACGAACTGGCGCGCCGAGATGTTCACCGACACGGTGATCGGCGGCAAGCCGGCCGCCTGCCATGCCTTGTTCTGCCGGCACGCGGTGTGGATCACCCAGTCGCCGATGGGCACGATCAGGCCGGTTTCTTCGGCCTGGGGAATGAACTTGATGGGGGACACCATGCCAAGCTCGGGATGCTGCCAGCGAATCAATGCTTCCACGCCAATGATCTGGCCCGACTGCAAGTCCACCTGTGGCTGGTACAGCAACAGGAACTCGTCATTGTCGAGGGCGTTTCGAAGCCCATCCTGCATGGCCAGCTTGCCCTGTACCTTGGTGTTCATCTCGCTCGTGTAGAACTGGAAGCTGTTGCGACCCAGCTCCTTGGCCCGGTACATGGCGGCGTCCGCATTGCTGATCAACGTATCGGTGTCTGCGCCGTCGGCAGGGTAAGTCGCCAGCCCCATGCTGCAGGTGACGTGGAGTTTATGGCCGCTGAGGTGGATCGGTTGCAGGATGGCTTCCTGGAGCTTGTGCAGGACGGGCGTCACGCCGTCGAGGTCCGAGGGCTGGTCGAACAGGATGATCACGAATTCGTCGCCACCCAGTCGCACAACGGTGTCGGTCCGGCGGACACACTCGACCATGCGCTGGGCCACCGTCTTCAGCAGTTCATCACCGGCACTGTGCCCAAGGCTGTCATTCACCAGTTTGAATTTGTCCAGGTCGAGAAACACCACCGTCACCAGCCGGTTATAGCGCTGGGCATAGAGCATGGCCTGCTTGAGGCGGTCTTCGAGCAGCGTGCGATTCGGCAGCCCGGTCAGCACGTCATGATCGCCCATGAAGCGAATGCGCTTTTCCGTCAACTGGCGCTCGATGGCAATCCCGGCGAGGGGTGTCGCCAGGTCGATCAGTTGCGTCTCGGCCGGACTGGGGCTGCGCACGGTCTTGGCATACAACGCAAATGTTCCCAGTACCTTTCGCTCATGGGACAGGATCGGCGTCGACCAGCAGGCGCGAAACCCGTAGGGCTCGGCGATTGAACGGTACGCTTCCCACAGCGGATCCTGCTGGATATCCGTGACGATCACCGGTTCTCGCCGATACGCCGAAGTGCCACATGAACCGACGTTCGGACCGATTTCGATCCCGTCGATGATCTGGCTATAGGCTTTGGGCAAACTGGGCGCGGCCCCGTGGTGCAAATGCCTGCTTTCTTCATCCAACAAGAGGATCGACACCATCATGCCCTCCAGCTGGGACTCGACCAGGTGAGCCAGGCTGTCGAGCACCTCGGCAAGCTCGGTACTCCTGGCGATCAGCTCCAGGACATGGCCTTGTCCGGCACGAATGACCGCCTCTTGCTCCAGCCGGCTGTTCTGCACGGCGAGCCGTTCAGTGGCGATGCTCAATTGGGCGGTTCTTTTTTCCAACTGAAGCCGGTCCTCGAGGAACTGATTCACCGCCCGCGCCATGTTGCCGATCTCGTCGTTCCCATGGTCCGCCATCATCAAATGCGTTTTGTCCGCATGCTCCTGGCGCAACTGCCGGCTTATCTCATTCAGGCGCACGAGTACATGGCGGCCCATGAAGACCCGGGTCACGAACCAGGCGAGCACCAGGCTGGCGCCCAACATGATCAGCACCCATTGCTGGCTACGGTTCGAGTCCTCCACCAGCCGCTGCACGGCTGCGCGATAGTCCTCGGTGTAGGCATTCGATTGCGCACGGGCCAAGGCGACCAAGACCCCGGCCTGATTCTGCAACTCTTCGTTGAAGCGCTTTATGACGTTGTGCTGATCGACGAGCGCCCTGCGCAGGGAAAACAGATCGGGCTTGCCCATGCCAGCGTCAGGTGAAGCTGCCTCGGGTGACAGACCTTCATAGCGCACCCGCAGCCGTTGCACGGTCTCACCGTCAGCCGCCTGCGACAGTTCGAAAAGCAACACCGCCCGCTCCAGGCTGGCCGGGGTGCTGGCCGCCGTTAACCGGGCGGTGCGATCCTCCAGGGCCTGCTCGAACGTGATCTCGGTTTGCAACAGGCTCTCACGCAACTGCGCAACGATGGTGGCGGTATTGCGGAACAACTGGCTCGACTGATGCATATCGAGTATCGCCACGGCACTGTTCGCGGCGGTCAACTGCTGAACCAGTTGGTCCAGGGCGCCAAGCTGTTCGACGGTCGCGGCATAGCTTGATCGCAGGACTTCGGGCGAGCGGGTGGTCAGGAGCTGGTCGGTCTGGCGTTCGATCAGCAACGTACGCTGCACCATGTCCTGGCCATATTGCATGCGGACCAACCGCTCATCCGTCAGTTGGCGAGTGGCGTTGTTCGAGGACCGCAACGCGTAGACCGCCGTGGCTCCCCCCGCCAGAATCAATAGCGCCAGCGCCACAAATGCCAGCGCGAATTGGGCGCGGAGTGATTGTGGCCACAGCTGGCGTCCAAGCCGGGAAAAAATATCCAACATCAGGGGTTCCATTGGCGGCGATAGATGTCTCGATAGCCGTTATCCGGATCGTACTGGGATTTTTTTCCACCATCGAAGGCGACATTGTCGGCGTTGACCAAGTGGATCGGCGCGATGAAGCCGCTCACCGGCTGGCCTGCAAACAACCGGTTCAATTCGTCCATTACTTGCCAGCCGTGCAGGTTGAGCGGCTCGGCGACGGTAACGGTCTGGTAGGTTTTCGCCTGGATGCGCAGGAAAGCCGAAGCGCTGCCATCCCCGGCAGACAAAAGACTGATGCCATTGCTGGGTATCGCGGCGCCGGTCAACGAGGCAATCGAGTAGTCGAAATAGATATCGTTGATCGCCAGCGTGTGGGTCCAGCGCTTGCCATAGCGCTGGAGCAGTTCCCTGGTCACAGCAGGCATCTTCTCGCTGCTTTCGGAGATCGCGACATCGCGCACTTCCAGCATCGAACACCCCTGGCAGGCCCGTATGACGTCCTCCATGGCCTTGGCTTTGGTCATGGCGATGCTGTACTTGGAGTCAGTGAGAATGACCACGCCGGCCTGTCCGTTTGACTGCGCCACCGCCGCCATGGCGGTTAGCCGTGCGACTTCAAGCGGGTCGCTCGTGACGTTCATGGCCACCGGCGTACCGTCAATCGGCCCGGGGCGCACCCCGGCATGCCACCCGACCACCGGGATGTCCTTGTCGGCGAAGCCCGTCAGCGTCGCGTTGTTCTCAAGGGCATCGGAACCGCACAGGATGAGGCCGTCGGGCTTCGCCGCCAGGGCATCGGAAAAAGCCTTGGCGCGACCGGCCGCGGAGCCTGCGCCATCGAAGATCCTCAGCGTCCAACCCATCGCACTGGCTGCCTCCCGGGCACCCTGCGCGACGCCGACAATGCCACCGTTGCGCAAGTCCTCCGCGACCAGCGCGATATTCTTGCCCCGCTGGGCTGGCGGGCCGGCCTGCGGACCGCTCCAGCGGACGGCCCCGAGGGTGGCCTTGGCTACGATTTCCTGGGCTTGAGCCACCGTCACCGTGGCAGCCGCTTCGTGTGGTTGCTCCTGGCCGTAGCCGGAAGTCGCCGCAAAGAAACAGGAGACCGCCATTGACGTCACCCAGCGTAGCGACGGCCCGATCAAACAGGTTCGATCACCCCGAATGAGGCGGGATCCAGGGCCGGTGGCGCGTTCATAGTCTGGCATGGCGTCCCTTTGCCAAGAATGCAGTACCGAAAGGATAGCCGGGTTCTGCAACTATCAAGTCCTTTTCGGGCCGCCGACCGCGTCCAGGCTGGCGACCCTGGCTACGCCCGGCTTATTGGCGTCCCTCGTAGTTGACCATCCAAGCAATCCCGAAACGGTCTTCGAACATGGCGAAGCGTTCCGCCCAGAACGTCTTCGCCATCGGCATGTACACGCTGCCACCCGCACTCAAGCCGTTGAAAAGCCGCTCGGCCTCCTCCACGCTGTCGACGTTGAGGGAAACCGACACGCCTTGCGGCTTGCGATACGGCTGGCCTGGCGGGCAGTCGGATGCCATCAGGCTGAAATTGCCCACGGTCAGGCAGGTGTGCATGATCAGGTTCGGGTCCTTGGGCATGCCGACGTCGTCTGGCGCGTCGGCAAAGGACATGGAAAACAGCTCGCCGCCCAGCACGTCCTTGTACAACGCGAAGGCTTCCTTGCAACGGCCATCGAAGGTCAGGTACGGAATGATTCTCATGGTGTGCTCTCCTTTCGTCGGTTTCACGATTGACTGGATATCTGCGCCCGCAGGCGTTCTTCCTGTGCCTGTAGTTCGGGGGTAAAGCTCTCGCCGAATTCCTCGAGTTCGAAGATCTGGCGGATCTCGATTTCACTGTCGCTGATCATCGGGTTCGGACAGCGCTTGACCCAGTCGATCGCCTCTTGCAGTGACTGGACCTTGAACATCCAGAACCCGGCGATCAACTCGCTTGTCTGGGCGAACGGCCCTTCGACGACGGTCCGGTCCTTGCCGGAAAACTGCACACGCACCCCCTGGGCACTGGGATGCAGGCCTTCGCCGGCGAGCATCACCCCCGCCTTGACCAATTCTTCGTTGTAGGCACCCATGGCGGCCAGCAGCTCCGCGCTGGGCATTTCTCCGGCTTCCGATTCCGGACTGGCCTTGACGATCACCATAAATCGCATACTCATATCTCCTGGGGAATGAATGGGTCAGGCCGTCCGTGTGGCGGCTCTACAGGGTAGTCGAATGGCGATGGCGCGAATCGACAGCATGGCGGCGTTTTTTTTTCGAAGCGTGGTAAAGCCCGGGAATGAGTTGATCAGGCATGGCATTGCGCGATACCTGGCAGCCGAAATAGCGATTGGTTAGCCGCTCAACCCTCGCCTTATATTTTCAGGGTCAAAAAGTCCGTCGATGAATAATAAAGCGAGAGTCCGCTCATGATTAAGATGCTAGCCGCTGTGCGCAGGAAACCCGGCATGACCCATGTTGAATTCCTCGACTACATAGAGCACCAGCACGGAAAGATCGCCCAAGCCAAGCCCCTGGGCGTCAAGCGCTACGTCCAGAACCACGTCATCGATGCAGCCTTTGGCGTCGATTCCGATAACGCCTACACGCAAACATTTCACAGGGATTCCATAACGGAACTGTTCTTTGAAAACATGTCGGACCTGATCGCCACCTTCAGCGACCCCTATACCCAGCAAACCACGGGACCTGATGCCAAGAACTTCGCTGACCTCTCCAAGCAGGTTGCGCAACTGATGGATGAGGTCGAGCTGTCCGAAACCGGCACATTGCCCACGCATTGGAAGGCGATGCTTTTCCTCAAAAAGAACGCCGCGGTGCAGCTCGAGGCTTTTTTCAGCGCGTGGGATCGCGCCCATGCTGTGGCAGCGAGTGAATATCCGGCGTTCCAGAAGGCCCTGCGCAGGCACGTTCGCGCCCGGTATATGCCCGAAGGTGACCGGGTGACGTCTTATTTCGGACCGGACATAGGCGTCTACGAAGGCGTTTCCAGCCTGTGGTTCGAAAACGAAGCGGATCTCCAAGGTTTTCGGCAGTACCAGAGGTCGTTGTTCCAGCAGCTTTCCGACGAAGGGATCGCGCTATCGTCAGAATCGTTTTTCGTCTATGTGAAGGAAGTTGTCATTCTCGATCTGGGCCAATAGACCTCCAGCACTCACCGCCGGACGATTGCGCAAGCAGGACTGGCCCTGAATAAAAAAGGACGACTGTCAAAGCCGTCCTTTTATTTATTGCCGGCCCGGGCTCAAACAGGCTCGGCCAATAGCGCGGTGGACTCGCGCATGATCTGGGCATGCTCGTCTTTATCACCCCCATTCTTTTCCAGCTCGCACAGACGCGCGGAGTTCTCGACCACCAGTTGGCACCGCTCCCAACGTCGCGCTTCGAATCGGGCCAGGCCTGTCTGGAGATCACTTTCGGCGAGCAGTTCCTCAGCCAGCACGATGGCGCTCTCGATGCCAATCCCAGCCCCGGAAGCCAAGTGCGGCGTGGTGGCATGCACGGTATCCCCGATCATCACGATGCGGCCTTGGTGCCAGGGTAACGGCACCAATAGATTGGCCAGCGGGCGATAGTCAATACTGGCGCCCGGCTCGTACAGCTGCGGCACCAGCGCTTGCAGGATCGGGGCTGGGAACTCGGCCAGCAGACGGGCCATCTCACCCGGCCAGGTGGCCGGATCGATCCATTCGGAAAAATCACGGTTCTCCATCAGAAACATGTACATGTGCGTGTCGGAAATCGGATTGACACCGACCTTGGTGCGCCCCAGCCAGTGAGTCGGGCGGACGATTTCCGGCGGGCGCCTCAGCACCGCGCGCCAGACACTCTGGTGGATGGGTTTTGGCGACGGCGCTTGCGGGAAAAATTCCTTGCGCATCCGCGAATGCACACCGTCGGCGGCGATGACCAGGTCATAGCGTCCAGCAGTCCCGTCGGTGAACGACACTTCAATGCCGTCGTCCTGCTGGGTGAGGGTGTCGTAGGTGATGCCGAGGCGCACGCGGGTGCCCACTTCCCTGGTTTTTTCGGCGAAGATCCGGGCCAGCACCGGGCGCAGGATGCCGCCGCCACAGGGAATCGGTTTATCGCTGACCGGAGGCCGAAGTGCCAATTGCACGATCAGTTCGCCTGCCGGTGAAAACACATCGAAGTTGGTCGACAGGTACCCTTCCCCAGCGACCCGTTCAAGGATTCCAATCGTATCCAGGGCACGCAACGTAGGCCCACTGAGGGTAATACCCGCCCCCAGCGGACACCACAGCGGGTCTATTTCCACCAGATCGACTTCGACGCCCTGGCGGGCGAGCTGGATAGCCGCGGTCATACCGGAGAACCCGCCTCCGATCACCAGGACCTTATTGACTGCTGCAATCATCGCGCTCTCCTAATTATTCTTATTTCAATCGGGCGGACATTGCCTGGCGCACCGACAAGCTCTGCGGCGCCATCGAATCAACGCCGCAGAATCATGAGAATGCCGACGAAAAATGCCGGATCAGCCACGAGACTATCGAATCGGGAATCAGCGCTGAAATCGCTTTGCACAATCCGAGGTATCGCTGCCGGCGATGGGTCTGCCAGTGCCACACACAATCCAGCCACCCAAACCCGTGGCGAGGGCGCTCGGCGGTGCATCAGCCATGAGGATCCAAGCCCCAGCAACCATGGACCAAACACTGAAAATACCTGTGGGAGCGAGCTTGCTCGCGATAGCGGTGGGTCAGCCGACAACGATGCTGGCTGTGCCGCCGACTTCGCGAGCAGGCTCGCTCCCACAGGACGATATGCCTGGCCTGATATGGCTACACCAGCCACCCCAACCCGTGGCAAGGGAGCTTGCTCCCGCTTGGGTGCGAAGCGCCCACAAGATAGGGGGCCGCTACGCAGCCCAGCGGGAGCAAGCTCCCGCGCCACAAAAGCGCTCGGCGGTGCATCAGCCATGAGGATCCAAGCCCCAGCGTCCATGGACCAAACACTGAAAATACCTGTGGGAGCGAGCTTGCTCGCGATAGCGGTGGGTCAGCCGACAACGATGCTGGCTGTGCCGCCGACTTCGCGAGCAAGCTCGCTCCCACAGGGTTATGTGCTTGGCCTGAAATGACCACATCAGTCACCCCAACCCCGTGGCGAGGGGATTTATCCCCGCTGGGCTGCGCAGCAGGCCTAAAACAGCGAACTCAATCTTTCTGACATACCGAGTTGGCTGGTTTAGGGGCCGCTGCGCAGCCCAGCGGGGATAAATCCCCTCGCCACAAAAGCGTTCAGCGGTGCATCAGTCATTAAGGTGCAAGCCTATGCCTCAATGGACCAAACACTGAAAAATACTTGTGGGAGCAGGCTCGCTCCCACAGGTTCACACGCTTTCCAAGCCATCCCAGCAGAGGTATTTCACCTCAAGGAACTCGTCGATTCCCAGGTGGGATCCCTCTCGCCCAAGACCGCTCTGCTTCACGCCACCGAAGGGTGCGACTTCATTTGAAATCAGGCCGCAGTTGATGCCCACCATGCCCGATTCGATGCGCGCGGCATTGCGCCAGATGCGGGCCGCGTCACGGCTGAACAGGTACGCCGCCAAACCGAACTCGCTGTCATTGGCCATCGCGATGGCCTGGTCATCGTTGTCGAAACGCACCAGCGGCATGACCGGGCCGAAGATCTCCTCGCGAGCGACCCGCATCCCGTGGGTCACCTCGGTGAGCAAGGTGGGCTGGAAAAAACACCCGCCGAGGGAATGAGGTTTGCCACCGGCCAGCAGCCGGGCACCTTGCGCCAGCGCATCATCCACCAACGCCTGGGATTTTCGTACCGCCGCGTCATCGATCAACGGCCCGACCTGCACGCCAGGCTCCAGGCCGTTGCCCACCTTCAGGCGCGCCATCCGCTCGACGATGCGCTCGGCCAATGCGTCATGGACTCCGGACTGCACCAGCACCCGATTCGCGCCGATACAGGATTGCCCGCCGTTGCGAAACTTGGCCAACATCACGCCGTCGGCTGCCGCATCGAGATCCGCATCGTCGAAAACAATGAACGGAGCGTTGCCGCCCAGCTCCATGGAGCATTTCTTGACCGTCTGCGCTGCTTGCGCCAGCAACAGCCGGCCCACTTCGGTGGACCCGGTGAACGTGAGCTTGCGCACCAACGGGTTGGCCGTGAGTTCACCGGCAATGTCGCGCGTGTCGTTACCGGTGATGACACTGAAAACGCCGCCCGGCACACCCGCGCGCTGCGCCAGTTCAGCGAGCGCCAACGCGGTCAGGGGCGTCTGGCTGGCCGGTTTCACCACCATGGTGCACCCGGCCGCGAGGGCTGGAGCGGCCTTGCGCGTGATCATGGCGGCGGGGAAGTTCCAGGGCGTTATCGCCGCGCAGACGCCGATGGGTTCGCGCAGTACGACGATGCGCTGAGTGTCCTTCACCCCCGGAATCAGATCACCGCGCACCCGCGTGGCTTCTTCGCCAAACCATCGCACGAAAGACGCCGCGTAATCGACTTCACCGCGCGCCTCCTCCAGTGGCTTGCCCTCCTCCAGGGTAATCAGCGTGGCTATGTCCTCGCGATGCTCAACCATCAGCTCATACCAACGGCGCAACACCTCGCCACGGCGCTTGGCCGTCAGGCGACGCCACGGGCCGTAGGCCTCGTGCGCCGCATCGATAGCCTGCCGGACTTCAGCTTCGCGACAGCGCGGCAACTCGGCCAGCACCGTCTGATCCACCGGGTTACGCAACGTGTACCGACCGTGCGGCGTCTCGGTCAGCCATTGTCCAGCGATGTAGGCGTCGGTCCGCCACAGCGTGGGATCCTTGAGTAAATGCTTCACTGTGCAACTCTCCCAATCAGCACGGATGGCGCCCGATCATGAAGGCGCTGTCAGGGTCCGAAGTCACTGGCAGACCCGACGCAACCAAGCCTTGGCGCAGCGACTTCATGAAGCGATCCGGCACGCGCATCGCCGGGGCTCGCAATGGGCCGCCGTTGAAGCCGGCGAGCCAGTCCTGGTATTTCCACATCGTCCGGTTGAGCACACCGGTACCGCCGGCGTAGCTTTGCGCGGCAGCGCCGTTGGCACCGCGGGCCGGATTGACCTTCCAATACAGTTCCATCGCCTCTTCAAAGCGCCCCGTGCGCGCCAGTTCGAACGCTTTCGGGTAGTAGTCGCTCATCCAGGCGGTGTTGCTGGTGCCGGAAAACTGCAACTTCATCAGGCTCATCAAGGGGATCGCGTCGCCTTCGATCGGGCAACTGATCACCACTTGGTCACGGAAGTGGTGGTACATCTCGCAAATACCCGCCGGCAATGGGAACCCTTGCTCCGATTTGATCGCCGCGATGTTCGGGCAATCAGCCAACAGCCGACGGACCAACTCCAGGGACATACCCGCCGGATGCACCCGTTCAAAGCCCCACAACGGAATCGGGAACAGCATCACGGCAAGGTCCGTCGCGTCGCAGAACGCCTTGGTGTAGTCGTAGATTTCCTGCTCGTTGGTCGGCCAGAACTGCGGTGGATAGGACAGCAGGACAATATCCGCACCGGCATTCTCGGCGAGCTTCACCGCCTCGATGTTCTCGGCAAGCGTGCCAAAAGCCGCGTGGAAGAACAGGATCAGGTTTTTTCCCGACTCACGGGCCCAGGCCGTGAACCGCGCGTTCTCCTGGGGAGAGATCGCCAGTTCGCTGCACAGCAACGTGGCGCTGTAGCCCAGGCCGACCGTATGTTCAATGTCGTGGCGAATGCCACGTTCGTTGAGTCGCTTCAGATCGGCGCTGAAACTTGGGATGGTGACAGCCGAGCAGCCCACCAGGTTTTCCCGCGCCCAGGCACGGGCATCCGTTTTCTTGTATGTGGCCATGGTGATTTCCTTTGAACAGTGAGGGGTTATTTCGAGACAGGGACAATGCTGGCAGGCAGCTCGATGCCGAGGCCTTGCTGCCGGGCGCGCTCGTACAGCGCTTGGGCGATGACGACGTCCTGCAACGCCGAGCCCACCGATTTGTAGAGAACGATGTCGCTTGCCTGCTGGCGCGGTGTGACACGGCCCGCGACCAGGTCCGACAGCGCGACCAATTTGTCGGCGACATACACGCCGGCACTGATCGCGGCAATGGCGTCACCGGTATCGTGGAGCACTTCCTGCGGCATGTCCGCGACGATGCAGGCGGCTCGCTCCATCGTGGCCGGGTCAACCTCCCGTTGCTCAGGCAAGGTGGACCCCAGCGACACGACCGTGGCGCCCGGGCAAAGCCACGCGCCTTGCAACACCGGAGACTCGTCACGGCTGCGGGCGGCACAGATCACCACGTCAGCGTCCCGCACCGCCTCTTGGGCGCTGCTCATCGCCTGGATATCCAGCCCGGGCCTGAAGCTTTCGGCAAAACGCTCACGGCTCGCGGGCGTTGGACTGAACACCCGGACATGGGACACGTCGCGCACGGACTTGAGGCAGTCCAGCGCACCCCGCGCCTCGAACCCGGCGCCAATCACACCCACCCGCAGCGCTCGCTTGGGCGCCAGCAAATCGACCGCCAGCGCAGCGGTGGCGGCGGTACGCAGACCGGTCACCCGATTGCCGTCGATCAGCGCACTGAGGGCCATGGTTTGCTGATTGAACAAGGCGATCAGGTAGCTGGCGCAGCGCGCCCGCATGGAAGCGGCGATCAATTTGCAGCCCATCTGGCCGCTCGTGGGCGGTACGGCGGTCAAGCTGCGCAGCCAGAGCCCGTCGCCCCGCGCCATGGAACGAGGCGGCACCATCGCGTCGGACGTCGGATGGGCATACGCCTCGGCGAGTGCGGCGACGGCAGTGCTCCAATCGGCGAGAGAGGCAACATCGGCATCGCTGAGGAAAAGCGTCGGGGCGATGACTTGGCGTTCTTGGGCGTGATGCATAGTGCGAACCTCGCAATCGGTATCAATCGTTGGTTGACTGACACCCTACGAGGCACGCCCCCCATCGAATACTGCTGGGGAGCGAAAGCAGCTATCGCTTAAATCGATGGCATCGACAGATTGCAGATCAACCGGCGCACCTCACGGGAGGCACGCGTCACCGGGCGACGGGGCGACTCCGCCAGGACAACGAAGCGCTCGAGGACCGGCTCGACGATTCGCGATGACACCAGTCGCTGATCCAGCGAGCCCGGCAGCACCGACGCAATGGCATAGCCGCCCCCCGCCGCCACGACTTCGTACTGCAGCTGGACGGAATCGGCTTCCACGGCCACGGATAATTCGACACCTTGATCGGCGGCCAAGTGGTCGAGCCTGGCCCTCAGCAGATGCGGTCGCCCGGGTACGACCAGGGGCAATCCAGATAACTGCTTCAACGGAATGTCCCGACTGGCGAAAAGAGGATCGACGGCAGGCCCCACCAGATGCAGTGGGAGCCTGGCCAGCAGATGCGCTTGCCCGATGCTCGCCTCGCTCTCGCGCAGCACCAGTGCCATATCCAGGCGACCGTCGTGCAACTGTTCTTCGAGTTGAGCGCTGGCGCCCTCGATCAGATGCAACCTCACCCCGGGCATCTGCGCCCGCACCGTGGAAAACAGCGTCCCCGCAAACCGCCGCACCGCCGAGGGCAACATGCCCACGACCACCTCGCCCACCGGTTTTCCACGCAGGTTGCGAATGTCGTCGGCAAGGCCCTCCGCATCCGCGAGAAGGCCGGATATACAGGGCAACAGCTGCTCGCCGAACTCGGTCAGGACCACGCCTCGTCCGGTGCGATGGAACAGGCGCTCGCCACATTGCGCTTCGAGCAAGGCGATATTGCGGCTCACCATGGATTGCGGCATATCCAGCAATACGGCCGCTTTGCTGAGGCTGCCCGCCGCCACGACACGAACGAACAAGGTCCAGCGCGGATCGATGATGGTCAGCGCCGAGGCGGGGTACTGCGTCGTCGTTTCCGGCACCTGGGCATTCTGGATGTTGGTCATGTCAGCAGCTCGTTACGGGCCTGATGCAGGTATTCGCGACTGTCCTGCAGATGCAGGCGCATGGCCGCGCGTGCGCATTCGGCATCTTGATTGAAGATCGCCTGGTAGATCTGTTCGTGCTCGCTTTGCATGCGCTGTTCGTAGTGCAAAGGCTCATCGTGGAACAGCCGCGCAGAATCCAATCGGCTGCGCGGAATGATGACCACGCCCAGGTTGAGCAGCGTGTTGGCGATGTAGTGATTGCCGGTCGCCTCGGCAATGCCCAAGTGGAACTGGAAATCCAGCGCCGCCCGATCATTGAGGCTGACTGCCGGCTGTCCGAGCTGATCGAGCAGCGCTCGCAAACCGGCCAACTGATCCGGGCGGCGGCGTTGCGCGGCGAGCCCGGCGGCTTCGACTTCCAGGCCGATCCTGAACTCCATGATCGCCAGGGAATCGACAATGACACCGATCGTCGCCGGGTCGATGAAGGTCTTCAACGACAGCGTGCTATCACGCACAAACGTGCCGATGCCGTGGCGTGTCTCGACCATTCCGGCGGCCTGCAGGCGCGACATCGCCTCGCGCACCACGGTCCTGCTGACCCCATGTTCAAGCATGAGGGCCGACTCGGTGGGCAATTGTTCTCCGCTACGCAGTCGCCCCTCGATGATGTGCTCGGAAAGCAGCACCTCAAGCCCTCGGGAAAGACTGCCGCGTTTTTTTCCTTCCGACGCACGCACGGTCATTCCTCGAAAATCGCCACGGCGCGGACGAAGCCGGCCGAGGCGTGCCTGATCTTGTAAGGGAAACAGGACACCTGAAAGCCATGGGCGGGCAGGCATTCCAGGTTCGCCAGTTTCTCCATCTGGCCGTAGCCGATGTCGCGCCCGGCCTTGTGCCCTTCCCAGATGATCGAGGCGTCGCCGGTGGCGGCGAAGCGTTCGCGTGTGTACTTGAACGGCGCGTCCCAGCTCCAGGCATCGGTGCCGACCACACGCACGCCGCGCTGGAGCAAATACAATGTGGCCTCGCGGCCAATGCCAACCCCGGCATCCAGATAACCCGGCTGACCGAACAGCGCACCGGCGCGGGTATTGACCAGGACGATGTCCAACGGCTGGAGCACGTGCCCGATGCGCGCCAGCTCAGCCTGTACTTCGGCGGCGCTGACCACGTGACCGTCTGGCATATGGCGAAAGTCCAGTTTCACCCCCGGTTGCAGGCACCAGTCCAGTGGCAGTTCGTCGATGCCGAACGCCGGTTTGCCGCCGTCCGTGGTCGAGGCGTAATGCCAAGGGGCGTCCATGTGCGTACCGCTGTGGGTGGTGATTTGCAGGCGCTCAGCCGCCCAGGACTCGTCGCCGGGCAGTTGCGCCTTGGCCAGGCCGGGAAACATCGCGGCCATCTCCGGCCAGCCTTGTTGATGGTCCATGTAGTCGATTTTCGGCAGCAACGGCGGCGGATCGGTGTAAGGGTTGTTGTCCAGGGTCACGGACAGGTCCACCAGACGGCGTTTAGTCGGTTGCATGATCGGTCACTCCAAGCGCCACCCGCCCCCGCGCACGACGCGCCGAGGCAGCAGGCTTCAAACTGTTACGTATCAAGGCGGCTGCCGAGCCGTCATGGCGAAAGCCAAGGGCGCGGGCCAGTGGGGTTTTCATCGCCGGGAAACTGCCGAACAAGGCTTGCAGCCCGGCATCCGGTGCAAAGCTGATCAGCCTGCGGCGTTCCTGGCCGTAGGCAGCGGCCAGGGCATCGATGACCTGGGCAATGGACAGGTGCAACAACGGCAGTTGCCAGACACGTGAGCCGCCGAGTTCGGCGGTCGGCAGCTCGGCGGCTCGCAGCAGGTTATCGACGCAACACCGCACCGACATCCACCACGCCTGCGCCTGCGGCGACACCGGGCAGCAATACGGCTCGCCCTGGGCAAACGCGTGCAGCAGATCGCTCATGAACGCCGAACGCAGGCCGTTGGGTTCACGTGGACGCGCGACGATGCCGGGCAGGCGCACGGCACGACCGTCCACCTCGCCGCGCCGAGCCAGGTCGTTGAGGACCGTTTCCACCATCACCTTGTGCGCGCCATAGCTTATCTGCGGGTGCGGCACGGCACGCTCATCCATGCGCGCCGGCAGGTCGCCGCCGTACACCGCCACGCTGCTGGCATACACCAGCACCGGCACGCCAGGTTGTTCGCGCAACTGATCGAGCAATTCCAGGCTCGCCAGCAAGTTGACCTGATAGCCCAGTGAATACTGCTGCTCGGCCGCGCCGCCCGGCACGCTCACCAGGTGGAACACCACGTCGATGCCATCGGCCAGGGCGCGACGCAGCAACGCGGCATCGGTGACGCTGCCACAATGACGGCGCACGCGCTTGTCGTCCGCAAAACCCGCCAGTTCCTTATCCAGCAGGATCAGCGCGCTGATGGGCTGGCCTCGCAGCTGATTCGTGTCGAGCAGGCGCTGCACCAGTGCCCGCCCGACAAAGCCGTTGGCACCGGTAATCATCACGCGCATGGGCGGTCTCCACGGACGACACGCTGGTCTATCGCGCCAAAGACCGACTGCCCTTGTGCATCGAGGACGTCCATGCGCACCCGGTCGCCAAAGCGCATGAAGGACGTTTTGGGCGCGCCCTGTTCAATCATCTCGACGGCACGACGTTCGGCAATACAGGCCGCGCCAACGCTGGGGTCGGCATTGGAAACCGTGCCGGAACCGATCACGCAGCCGGCCCTGAGACGGCGGGTCAGCGCTGCGTGGGCAATCAATTGATGAAAGCCAAAATGCATGGCGCCACCGTGGGCATGCCCGAACCACTGGCCATTCCACTCGACCTTCAGCGGCAAGTGCACGCGCCCGTCGCGCCAGGCTTCGCCCAACTCGTCGGGGGTGATTGCCACCGGGGCGAAGCTTGACGAGGATTTGGCCTGGATAAACCCGAAGCCGGTCTTCATCTCCCGGGGTGCAAGTGCGCGCAAGCTGACGTCGTTGACTTGCACGATGAGGCGGACATGGGCAATGGCGTCTTGCGCCGAGCAGCCCATGGGAACCTCATCGACCACCACGGCGAATTCGCCTTCGAAATCGATACCGTGGGTTTCACTGGGCAGCACGATGTCATCGTGGGCGCCGAGGAAGTCATCGCCGCAACCCTGGTACATCAGGGGCGTGTGTTCGACACCTTCGATGGGATCCAGCGAAAACGCTTTCTGCATCCGCTCGCCATGGCAGAGAAACGACGAGGCATCCAGCCACTGCCAGGCACGCGGCAAGGGTGCCGCGGCTTGCTGCGGATCAAAGGCGAAGGCACCGGGCAGCGCGCCTTGGTTCAAGGCGTCATAGCGTGCGCGCAAAGCGGCTTCGACGCTCGGCCAATGCTCGATGGCCTCCTGCAGCGTCGCTGCGAGATCACTGGCATCCGCCGCCCAGGCCAAGTCGCGTGATACCACCAGCAGACGACCGTCGCGGCGGTGATCCTTGAGGGTACTGAGCTTCATGCCTGTTCTCCTTGCAGCTCAGGCGTGAAGCGACCGTCGAGCAACACGAAGAGCATGCGTGCCATCTGCTCGGTGCGATTGCTCCAGGCATGATTGGTGCCGCGCTGCACGACGACGTCACCGCGCTGGAGGTGCACCTCTTCGCCATCGAGGACCAGCCAGACCTCGCCCTCCGTCACTACGCCGTAATCCAGCGTTTCGGTGCGGTGCATCAGTTTGTGCGTGGAATCCGCCTGCCCGGTACCGGCGTGGGCCTGGCCAATTTCGGCGAAAGCCGCCGCGGCATCCTCGGCACTGACCTGGTTCTGCACGCTGTCGGGCGGGATATCCACCACGCGGATGACGCTGCCCAGCGGGGCCGGGCTCAATTGAAGCGGCTTGCGGGTGGGGTCGTCGCCGTTGTCGAGCGCGGCCGGGCTGGCGCCGCTGTTCCAGATCTCGTGGAAGACCGTGCCGGGTACGGCCTTGAGCGGGAAGCTGTTCGGCGTCGGTCCGCTGAGCGCGACCACCGCCCGCCCCTGGGCATCGTGCCCGGTGACCACGCGTTTGAAACCAGGAAGCTGTTGCATGTTCAAGTCCTCAATCTATGGGTGGAACGTGCCGGCGGGTAAAAATGGATTCATGGGAAGCCTTAAAGATCGAGCACCAGCCGCGCGCTCCTGGCGCGCGAGCAGCACGGCGTGAACTGGTCGTTGCGTGCTCGCTCGGCATCGGTCAGGAACATATCGCGATGCTCCGGCTCGCCTTCCAGCACCCGTGTCAGGCAAGTGCCACAAATGCCCTGCTCGCAGGACAACGGGATGTCGATGCCGGCCTCCAGCAGCACCTGGGCCACGCTGAGCGCGGCAGGTACCTGGAAGCATTGCCCGGTGCTTGCCAGTTGCACCTCGAACCCGCCCGCCTCGCTGGCCGGCGCAGCGGCGGCGGTAAAATACTCGCGGTGCAGCTGCGCCTCGGCCCAGCCCTGCGTGCGTGCGGTATCCAGCACATGGTCCATGAAGCCATTCGGGCCGCAGACATACAGGTGACGATCACTGGCCGGTGCGGACAGAACCCGAGCACTGTCGAGGCGCTGGATGGCCTCGCCATCGTCCAGATGAACATGCACGCAATGGGCGAACGCGGAATGACGGATGTACTCGATGAAGGCCATCCGCCCGGCCGAGCGACCGCAGTAGTGCAACTCGAAAGGCGCGCCGACCCGCGCCAGGCGCTCGGCCATGCAGAGGATCGGCGTGATGCCGATACCGCCTGCGAACAGCACGCTGTACCCTGCCCCATGTTCCAGCGGGAACAGGTTGCGCGGCTCGCTGATGCGCAGTTGGCTGCCTTCGTGCACTTGCTCATGCATGGCCTGGGAGCCGCCGCGGGACGCGGGGTCGAGCAACACCCCCAGCCGGTAGCGGTGGCGTTCTTCGGGGTGATTGCACAGCGAGTACTGGCGCACCAGGCCGTTGGGCAGGTGCACGTCGATATGCGAGCCGGCACTGAAGGCAGGCAGCACGCAATCCTCGACCGGGGCCAGCTCGAAGCTGTAGATGCCTTCGGCTTCGCGCCGCTTGCGAGTGACGATGACTTCGATCATCACTTGGCACCCACAGGCTGCTCGGCAGCGATCAAGCGATCGAGTACACGCCGCGCGCGGATGGCGCCTGCATCACCGATCAGCAGGACCGGCTTCAAATCCCAGAACGACGCATCGCCCATCATGCGCTGCTGCGCCTCGAGCATGGGCAAGTCTTCATCGGCAAAGGGTTGGTTGATCGCGGCCGCTTGCTCGTCAGCGAATCGCTCGGCGAATTCGCCCATTGCCTTGGGGAAACAAACTGAAAACCAGTAGTGAGTCGTGGTCTCGGTTTCCGGGGTGAACAGATGCGGAATCGGCGTGGAAACGCCCTGCTCCCTGGGGAGCCCTGTCGCCACCGCACCGGAAAACAACAACATGTTCGCAGGCGCATCCCAACGCACATCAATCCAACGGTCCACCGGGGTGCCCTGGGGAATGTTCCAGGCGGCGTAGAGAAATTCCGGCATGATTTCCGCGACGGTCTGGCGGTTGGACCAAACGGTATTGCCCTCCTCCTGCACGCTGGTCAACGCGCTCTTGACGCCATCGCCACCCAACGTCGCCGGATGCAGGAAATCGATATGACTCAGGTCCATGATGTTGTCGGTTTCCAGCACATAGTTGGCTCGCGCGTGCAAGTAGCGTTTACCGACATACCATTGGTCTTCATCCATGCAACTGAAATCCGCAATCTGCGTCGCATCGGCCTGTTGTGGATCGCCCATCCAGATCCACAGCAGGCTATGGCGCTCGACCAGCGGATAAGTCTTGACCTTCGCCGCCTTGGGAATCGCACCATCGCCGTGGGGGTTATGCACACAGGTGCCGCTGCCGTCGAATGCCAGACCGTGGTACGGACAACGCACCGCATCGCCTTTGAGGATGCCCATGCCCAGGGGTGCAAAACGGTGGGGGCAGCGATCGGCGATGGCTTGGGCGGTACCTTGGGTGTCACGAAAAAACACCACGGGCTCATTGAGCAAGGTGCGTTGGAACAGCTCGCCAGCCTTGACCTCGGTGCCCCAGGCGGCCGCGTACCAGACGTTGCGGAGAAAGCTCATCGCAATTCCTCTTTTTCAAGACTTGATGACGGACTGGCGTGCGTCTCCGCGCGCTCGGTTTCAATCAACCGACGCAGCACCCGCCGACAGCGCACGGCCCCGGCATCGACGGGCAACAACACCGGGTTGAGGCCCAGCAAGTCAACCTCACCTATCTGGCGCTGCTGGGCCTCGACCATGGGTTTGTCTTCACCGGCGAAGATGCCGATCAACATGTCCTGGACGAAGGCGTTCAATGGCGCGTTGTCCTGCTCGAAACTGCGCGTGTTGGCGAAGAAATAATGGGTATTCGTCGCGTCCTGCGGGGTCATCAGGTGCAGGTTCCAGGTCACCGGCCCCTCGTCCCTGGGGCACCCTGGCGCGGTGGCGCCACTGCCCAGCAGCATCAGGCCAGGCGCGTGCCAGATGACTTCGGCCCAGACGTCTGCCCGGCTCGGATCTTCAAGGTGGGCGCCGAAAGCCGGCGGAGGAACGTCATCGGCGGCCCACCAACTGATGCGCACGCGATCGTTGGGCAACTCCTCGACGGTGGCGCGGGTGCGTGACAACGCTCCGCCACCGAGCGTATCCGGGTGCAGGAAATCAACATGGCTCAGGTCCATGATGTTGTCGGACAGCAGTTCGTAGTGCGCGCGCGTGGGCAGGTAGCCGTGTCCCTTGGCATGGGTGGGCGCCTGCTCGAAAAAGGAAAAGTCAGGGATCAGCGCATCGCTGGCCAGGTGACGCTCACCCGGCCAGACCCAGATCGCGCCGTGGCGTTCAACGACCGCGAACCCGCGGACACAGGCCGCCTTGGGGATGTTTCCCTCGCCATGGGGGTTGTGCGTGCATTGGCCGCTGCCGTCGAAACGCAAACCGTGGTACGGGCACTGGACGCTGTCACCGACAATCGTGCCCATGTGCAGCGGGGCAAAACGGTGCGGGCAACGATCGGCGAGCGCCTGGATCGCGCCCCGGCTGTCGCGAAAGAAGACCATGGGTTGTTCGACGATGGTTCTGCCAAGCATCGCCCCTGGTGCCAACTCGTCCGCCCACCCGGCGATGTACCAGGTGTTGAGCAAATAGCTCATATCGTTCTCCTCTCGTTCTTGTTCTTGTTTTTTTGGGATGTGGGATGTGGAATCAGCGATCAGGCTTTGCCGCAACCGCAGCGGGAAAAACCGCCCCGCCGCCACGCAACCGAATGCAGGCCACGGCCACCAGGAGTTGAACGCCGGCAACGATGCCCAGCGCGGCGGGCAAGGCGCTGGTCACCCCACCGGTGATCGCCAGCACCACCAGCGGGCTGACAAACTCCCCGGCGAAGAACATCGAGGTGAAACCACCGGCGGCGCGGCCGCGCTGCTGGAAGTCGACCTGGGCCATGATCCAGGTGAGCAGGGTCGGCATCATCAGGCCGATACCCAGGCCATTGATCAGTACGGCGATCACCACCCATCCATGGCTGTCGGCCACCGCCAGCAACCCACCGCCGATGCCAGCGGCGACGAAGGCCAGGAGCATCTGCCGGTGCGCCGCCACGCCACTGAACAGGCGGAAACTCAACGCGCCGACCAGTACGCCGAGCTGGCTGGCGCCCATGGTCAAGCCGATCTGCTGCGACCCTTCGACATGCAGCAGGTTGAGCAGATAACCGACTTGTACCGGTACGATGAACAGGCTCAATCCGGCAAGGAATGCCAGGCCATACAACGGTGCCAAGGCGCGCCAGGGAAACGTCGCGCCTGCGGCTCTTTTCGCCGCGACGTCACGCCCATGCGGCTCCCACAACAGCCAGGCCATCAGCGGCAGCAGCACCAGCCCCAACCCATACAGCGCAAACGGTGTGCGCCAGCCGTGCTCGCCCAGCACGCCGCCGATGGCGATGAAAATCGCCGCCGACAGCGAGGTCGCGACCATTTGCAGGGCGAACATGCGTTCACGCCGCGCGCCGCTGTAGTAGTCGCCCATCATCGTGGTGCAACACGTCATGATCGCCGCCTCGGCCAGGCCGATGCCGGCGCGGCTGGCGACGATCGCTTGCAACGAATCCAGCCAGAGCGGCAGCACGCCACAGACGGTGTAGAGGCACATCGCGCCGATCAGCAACGGCTTGCGCCCGAGTCGGTCGGCAATGATCCCGGCGAAAGGTGCCAACAGGGCAATCATCAGCGCCGGTAGCGTCAGGGCGATGGGAACCAGCACCGCGACGCCCGGGGTGTCGGCGAAGTGTTCCTGCATGCGCGGCAGGACGGGGGCCAGCAGCACCGCGCCGAGGACCGGCAGGCAGCTGCCGAGCAACAGCAACAAGGACTGCGGCAGCCGCGCCTGGCGTTCAACGTTCATCACGCACCTCCGGCGGTTGGGTCGCGCAGAACGCCACCCCGAAAGCGACCAGACCGGTTCGAAGCGCTAGCCAGAGATGCTGCTGGAGCTGATACATGCGAGGCATGGGAACGTCCTTTCTTATTGTCATGACGCGATGGTTTGGGCGCAGGGCGTTGCGCGTTGATGCTGTCCCGGGGTCTGCGGACAAAGGGCCTGTTGCAGGCAACCGCCCCCCTCGACGACGGCAGGCGTGAGCGCCAGGCTTGTCGGCGGGCTGGGTACAGCCAAGGTCTGTTCCCGGCTGATCCGCTCGCTCGGCAACAGGAAGTGCGCCAGGGCCGGCAGCAGGACCAGGGCACCGACCATGTTCCAGACGAACATGAACGCCAGCAGCACGCCCATGTCGGCCTGGAACTTGATCGGTGAAAACATCCAGGTGGCGACCCCGATCGCCAGGGTCACACCGGTCAGCATCACGACCTTGCCGGTGGACAGCAGCGCCCGGTAATACGACTCCGACAGGCTGGTGCCTTGGCGCATGTGACCGAGCAGGATGCTCATCACGTACAGCGCGTAGTCGACGCCGATGCCCACGCCGAGGGCGATCACCGGCAGGGTCGCGACCTTGACGCCGATGTCCAGCCAGACCATCAGCGCTTCGCAGAGGATCGAGGTGAGCATCAGCGGAATCACCGCGCACACCGTGGCACGCCAGGAGCGGAAGGTGATCAGGCAGAGCAGGATCACCGCTCCGTAGACCCAGAACAGCATTTCCCGATTGGCCTGCTTGACCACGATATTGGTCGCGGCCTCGATTCCGGCGTTGCCGGCAGCCAGGAGGAACTGGACGTCGTGGGTATTGTTCGCCGCCGCGAACTGTTCGACATGCTCCACCAGGCGGGTCAGGGTTTGCGCCTTGTGGTCGGAGAGGTAGGCGTACAGCGTCAGCAGGCTGCAGTCTTCGTTGTAGAGACCGCGTGGCGCCCCGGCGGTGACCATGTTGAGCATCGCCTGGTTGTTCTGCAGCTCGTACCACTTCGGGCTGCCTTCGCTGAGGCCCACCAGCATCCGGCGGTTGAGCAGCGCCAGCGAATTGGTCGAGTCGACACCCGGCAAGGTGCGCAATTGCCAGTCGAGGGCATCGACCTTGTTCAGGATGTCATAGCGCGAACAGGCGCTGGCAGGCGTCTTGATCATCACCGCGAACAGGTCGCTGCTCGCGCCGTAATGCCGGGTCAGGAAGGCGTCATCCTGGTTGTAGCGCGAGTCAGCGCGCAGTTCGGGAGCGCCCGCATCCAGGTCACCCACCTTCAATTGCAGGCTGACCACGAAGCCGAGCGTCGCCAGCGCCAGGCTCAGCGCGATGCACACCGCCGCCCAGCGACGCCGGGTGAACAGATCGAGGAAGCGCCAGAACCCATGGCGATGTTCGCCGGCTTGCTCGGCGTGCTCGCTTTTCAGGCTCAGTCGCGCCGCGTGGCCGCTGACGCCGACATAGGAAAGCAATATCGGCAACAGGATCAAGTTGGTGAAGATCAGTACCGCGACGCCGATGCTGGCAATCATCGCCAGGTCCTGGATCACCTGGATCTTGATGATCATCAGCACCGCGAAACCGACCGCGTCACAGAGCAGCGCGGTGAGGCCGGCGAGGAACAGGCGGCGAAAGGTAAAGCGCGCGGCGACCACGCGGTGCATGCCGCGACCGATGTCCTGCATGATCCCATTCATCTTCTGCGCCCCATGGCTCATGCCAATGGCAAACACCAGGAACGGCACCAGCACCGAATAGGGGTCCAACTGATAATCCAGCAACGGCAGCAGGCCAAGCTGCCAGACCACCGCCACCAATGAGCAGAACACCACCAGCAAGGTGCTGCGGATGCAGCGGGTGTACCAATAGAGCACGACGGTGGTGATCAGGATCGCCACGGCGAAGAAGATCAGGATCTGCCGCAGGCCGGCGATCAGGTCACCGACTTTCTTGGCGAAACCGGTGATATGGATATCAACGCTGTCGCTCTGGTATTGGCTGCGCAGCGATTCCAGTTGTTGCGACAACCGGGTGTAGTCCAAGGGCCGGCCGTCGGGAGTGCGCTGCAACAGCGGGACCTGGATGATGCTCGAGGCCTGGTCGAATGCCACCAACTGGCCGATTTCGTTGGACAGCTGCACATTGCGCCGCAAGGCCGCCAAGCTGGCGGAACCACCGTCGTAGTTATCCGGGATCACCGGCCCGCCTTCCAGGCCGGCTTCGGTCACGGCGACCCAGCGCGTGGCGGGCGTCCACAACGATTTCATGTAGGCGCGATCGACACCGGGCAGCAGGTAGATCTTGTCGCTCAACGCCTGCAAGGTCTTGAGGTAGTCAGCGTCATAGATCTCGCCCCGCTTGTTCACCACGGCGATGCGCAAGGCGTTGCCCAGCCCGCTCAACTCCTGCTGGTGCTCAAGGTAGTTGGCAATGTAGGGATGATGGGTGGGGATCATTTTTTCGAAACTGGCGTTGAGCTCGACGCGGCTGGACTGCCAACCCAACACCAGCGTGGTCGCCAGGCACAGCAGCAACACCCACAGGCGATGGTTGAACAATGCCCGTTCGAGCACCGAGCCGGAGCGCGGATCGAAATCGTCGAAGGCTATCGCAGGGGTTTGGGGAAACTTACCAGGGGACGTCATAACCTCACTCCGAAGCGGCAGTGGCTGGCTGCGCAATACGCTGCAGCCCGGTGAAACCGGCGACGACCAGGCTGCCATCGGCGGCCTCGATCAGACTTGAAACAGGCTTGCCCAACGGCTTGCCCAGTGGCAGCAGCGCCTCCCCGGTCCGCCTGCCATTGCGAAACAGCGTGCCGGCCTGGTTGACCAGCAATACCTGACCGTCCGCCAGGCGGGTGGCGTCGTTGAAGGAAATCGGCACGGGAACGGACAGGCACTGGAAGCTTGCGCCGGCATCGTTGGAAATGAAGGCATTGCCCTTCAGGCCGGCGACGAGCAGCGCGCCATCGGCACGACTCTGCAGGGTGAAGAAAGTGCCTTCGTAAGGGCTGTCCAACGGGCTGAAGGACGTCGCGTCATCCTCCGAACGCGCCAGGTACCCCTGCTCGCCCGCCAGGAACCAACGTGGCCCCTGGCGACTGATCGCGTACAAATGCAAGCCGTTCGGGTTGGCGATGCGTCCCATCAATGACTGCCAGGTCGCGCCGCCATCGGTGGTCTGCAGCGCCAAGCCGTAGGCCCCGACGATCAGCCCACGGTGTGCATCGATGAACTGGAGCGCCAGGAAGGGTTTGTCCGCCCCATCAGCGACCAGACGCTCGGCATTTTGTACCCGTGCCAGGGCGTCGTCCGGGTTGGCTGCCGTGGCCTGCTCGGCCTTGGCGGCCTCCAGTTCGAGCTGTGCCACGCGCACGCCGTCGAGCTGCAGCGTCCAGTGCTCGCCGCCATCATGCGTCGTCAGCACCACGCCAGCGTGGCCGACCGCCCAGCCCTGTTGCGCATCGACAAACTGCACCGCCGTCAGGCTGACCGACACCGGCACCGAAGCCTGGCGCCAGCTCTGCCCGTTATCGTCGGAAAACACCACCAGGCCCCGCTCGCCCACGGCGACGAGACGTGTACCGGCGCGCGCCAAGTCGATCAAAACGCCGTCCTGCGCAGCCGACACCTGCATGGCGGGAGTATTCAGCGGCACGTCCACGGCAGCCGTCCCGGCCAGGCATTCGCTCGCGGCGACGGGCAGGCACAGGGCCAAGAGCAACGCGCCCGCCTGACTGATTCTGTTCATAACCTACCTCGGAAAAACACTCATCCCCCAAGGGCAAGCCGACAGGCCCGCCCCTGGCTCTCGGCCCGATCAACGCACGCCGCGACCCGCCATCGCCGCAGGCGAGAACTCCGAGGCCTTGTAGCGATCAACCGCGCGATACTGCTCAGGCAACCCGGCATAGAGGTTCTGGATAAACCACGCACCGGAGGTCAGGTCGTAGAAACCGGAAGACAGTTGCACCAGGCCTGGCAGGTCGGGCAATACGGAAGGCAGCGACCAGAGGGTCTTGGCCAGTTGGCCGCTGGCGTCCCAACGATCGCCGAGCAGGGCTTGCCAAGTGTCCTCGTCGAGGTAGTAGCGGCCCTTGGGCAACTGGTGGCGCTTGCCGGCGGCCACCGTCGACTCGACCACCCAGACGCGGTGCAGCTCCCAGCGCACGTAGTCCGGGTTCAGATGGTGCTTGCCCAACAGGTCCTGCGGCTGGGCAGCGTTCTGCACCTTGTTGGTGTTGTAGGGAACGTAGATCTCCTGCTTGCCGACCAGTTTCCAGTCGAACCGGTCCGTACGCCCGCCCCACACACTCAACTCATCGAAGGACATGACCCCGGCGGTGGAAGGCGTCGGCGTGTCACAGCAGGCGTTGGGCAGCGTGCGCACCCGGCGCTGGCCGCTCAGGTAGACATGGGCCTGGGATTTGTCGCCGTTGATGTTTTCACGCCCGAGGATCTGCTCGCCGGCACGAATCGCCGGGCCGAGGTTGACGAAGTGCACCAGCCAGTAGTCGCCCGAGTAGTTTTCAGGACCTCCTTCCTGGAAGTAGTAGGGCATTTCCTGGGTCAGCAGGCCGTCGCTGGTCATCACCTGGTTGCCGTCGGCGGTCATCAGATAGTGGCGAAAATGCCCCGCCACCGAGGTGCCACGCCAGTTCAACACATGGTTCCAGATGGCTTCGGTACCGTTCTGTGGAATCGGAAACGGAATCCCGCCATAGGCACCGTCGGGAATCAGGCCGGCGCTGCTGTTGATCAGTCTGGCGCGGGTCGCATTCTTGAAGGTGTTGTCGTAGACCCATTGCGGCGCGGCCGCCGTGCGCCGGGTCGGGTAGACATCGATGCGATAGGTCTCCGGAAAGCGCTTGAACAGCTCCTTGGTGCCGTCGCTGAGCTTGTCGGCGTACTTGGCCAGGTTCTGTGCAGTGATGCTGAACAAGGGTTTATCGGCGGCAAACGGATCGCTGCGCTTGGCGCCCGGGACATAGCCCGGCTCGACCTTGGTGTAGCCACCGTCCCAGGCCGGGATGCTGCCGTCGGCATTGCCAGCCTTCTCGGCACCGAAGGGCGTCAGGGTCTTGCCCAGCGCGGCGGCTTGTTCGGCGCTGGCGGCCAGGGCGATCGGCGCGGCGGCGGCCAGCAGGGTTAAGCACAAGGCCTTTAGAGTGAACTGAATGGTCATGCGCGAATCCTCTTAAAACGTGGTCTTGACGGAGAAAGCCAGGTAATCCCGGTCCTTCAGCGACTGCTTGTAGTTGAACTGGTTGGCGGCGTTGAGGCTGGTGTCCTCGGGACCATAGAAGTGGGTGTAGGTCAGCCCCACGGTCACTTGGTCCAGGTAGGTGGCGGAGACACCGATGTTCATGTCCCCTCCCCGATCGGGACCGAACCCGCTGATCACCGCCGACTTGCCCATGGGGAAATAGCTGATGCCCACGGGCACGCTGATATCCACGCCTGGGAAGAACTGGCGATAGGTGGGCGTGTAAACCAGCTTCAAGCCCAGGCCGTCATCGGTGGCGTTGGGGTCCAGCGCGGCACGATTCCTGGTCACGGCCAGCAGGCGGTTCCAGGCGACCTCGCCCACCAGGCTGGCTTCATTGGAAACAAAGGAAGGGCCCAGCGAGGCCAGGACGTTGAGGTTGACGTGGGCCGTGCGGCCGACGGCATAGAGGGCGTCATCGTTGTTGTCCGCGTCGACGCCCGGCAGGACGGTCTGGGCGTTGGACACCAGCGGCATGTTCCAGCGCATCGACGCTTCGCCGGCAAAGCTGTACTCATTCACCGAAGTCGCGAAGCTGGCCCCCAGTACGCGAATATCTTCCGGGTAGACCCAGGAGTATTCGCCGACCTGCCCGGTGCTGAAGTTCGGCCCGGTGGCATTCGGCTTCAAATACAACGTCGGGGTTTTCTCGTGGTACTGCAGCGCGTACAGGCCGTAATCCGTCGTCCCGGTGTTGTACTTGAGCTGCAGGCCGCCCTGGCCGGAGCTCCTGGCCTTCTTGTCCTTGCCATGGAAAAACGCCGCCGGGCTGTTGGCATTGCCGCCAAGGAAATCCGGGAATGGCCCGCCCGTGATCAGCCGTTCATTGCCATCGCCGATGGTATCGCTGGTGGAGAAATAACTGCCGGCACCCGGCAAGCGGGTGGCTTCCCACTCCAACTGGTAGAAGGCGCCCAACGACACATCGTCGGTCAGTTGGTAGGCGGTCGAGAGCTGGTTGACCGGCCGGGTGATTTCCTTGAATTGCGTGTTGGGCACCGACTGCGCCTTGACCACGTCCACCGGCGCCATGGCCCCGGCAATCCCGTTGCCGCCGAAGAACAGGCTCTCGCCCCAGATCAGGCCGTGGCGCCCCGCGCGAACCGACAAGGTACGGTCGGCCAGCTCACCGTTCCAGTAGACAAAGGCGTCCAGCAGCTCACCGTCGCCACCGTGCAGTTGCTGGGTGTCGTGAGTGAATTCGTCGAAGCCCACCGACCGTTGGTTGGCGCTGGCCGCGTCGTTGTTGTCGTTGCGGTCCTGATACACGGTGTCGTACCAGGCGGCGCCGCTCAGACGGGCACCGAAGTTGTGAAAACCGATGTCCAGTTCGGAAAGAATATCCAGGCGATTGGAGATCAGCCCCTTGCCGAAGTTGTGGTCGCCGTCATTCTGGTTCAGCGCCGTCTGGCCCTCGCTGAGTTTGCTGCTGGGGTCCTTCAGCCGCCAGGCCGCGCTGTACTTCAGCGTGTTGTCCCAGCGCAAGCTGAGATCCGGATTGCCGGTATCGATCTGGAAGGCCTGGGCAGCCGAAGCGCCCAGCCCCAGGCTCGCAGCAAGGGTCAGTGTAAAGGGGACGCGCCGCGACGCAGCGATCTTGCGAGTAGCCATCGAAGTAACCCTCTTATTGTTTTTTTTGTATGTCAGTTCTTCTGGTAAAACCGTGCCGCAATCCAGCCAGGCCTACCGACTGTTTTTGCACGCATTCGCTGCCGGGTTGTGTTCACTTTCTCGGCAAAGCAGGCGTTTGACTAATCGCATGTAGGGATACGATGTATCAGAAACCGCGATACATTCATGACCCCGCAGGCACCTCCAGTTGGCCGGCTTCGAGCACCAGCCAATCGGCCTCCGCGTGCCATTGCAGAGCACTCAGGCTTTCCCCCAGGCACGGCCCGTAGACGCACAAACCCGTGTCCGGAAGGAACCTTGCACCGTGGGCGTAACAGATGACCTGGCGGCCATCGACGCTGAGAAAACGGTCCTTGCGGTACTCCAGGCGCACCTCCAGATGCGGGCAACGGTTGCGATAAACCCGCACCTCGCCGTCATGGCGCAGGGCAAACACGCTGTCTTTTCCGGTGCCCAGAGGGTCGAACCCGCGGGACTGCCCTTCGACCAGTTCATCCAGGCGGCACAGCACCAACGCTTCATGGCTCATGGACCCAATCCGCACTCAAGCCTGCTTGGGCGGCGGACCGCTCGGGAACCATTTTTCCCGGGAGGTGAACAGGAACAGTTGCGAGTTATCCGCCGACAACGGCGCCTGGCGCGCTTCCCAGGCGTCATCGTGCTTGTCCATGTCGGCGTCATATTCGATGTGGCAGCCCAGCGGACTGTTGAAGTACCAGAACCAGTTGGAGCCGAAGAGGTGGCGGCCCGGGCCCCAGAAACTGGTCCAGCCTTGCTGTTCGAAACGCCGGCCCGCCAGCAGCACTTCCGTGCCGCTGCCCAGGTGAAAGGTGAAGTGCTCGCAGCCCTTCATGTGCGGCGGGGTCTGGATCATGAACAGGCAGTGATGGTCATCGGAACCGGCCGGACGCATGAACGGGCCCGCGCCAACGAAAGCATCCGTGGTCACGAAGCCCAGGCGCTTGTAGAAGGCTTCGGCCTTGACCGCGTCCGGCACGAAATACACCACGTGGGACAATGTGCGCGGCAAGGCCTGCATGTCCGGGTTGACTGCCGGCTGGTTGACCGGACGCTGGGCGGCATGGCCCGGTGCGTTGGTCAGGTCGGCTGGCGCGCTGTACGGGCGTCGCACGCTGACCTGGAAACCAATGGCGAAACCCATGTCGTCCACACTGTGCACGGAACCATCGGCACCGCGAGTCACCAGGCGATCCCGCCCCAGTTCATCAGCGATGGCCTCGAGGTCCGCCACGCCGGCGACGCCGTAAACGGTTTCACGAATCGAGGGCGCAGGCCCGATGGCCGCTGGCAAACGGACGTCATCCGCCCGACGGATAATCACCGCCGTGCCGTCGAGCGCTTCGAAACGACCCCCCTCGCTGTCGACATCGACAGGTTGCAGACCGTAGTCACGCAGGCAATGCGTGCAGGCTTGAATATCGTCGACGCCAAAAATCAAGGCATCAAGACCGATGATGTTCATGGTTACCACTCCGTTGTAATTATTCGCATGAGGCCAGCCCCCGCTCTCAAGGCTGCAGGCTATGCGCTGCCGAGCCAGGTTCTGGAGTCGGCAAGGCCTCATGGCCGGCCGACTGTGGGCCGATACTGAAGGGGTAGGAATTCACTGACTAATCGCTTGTCGGGATGCGACCTATCGGCAAATGCGATACCTGGCTGCACCGCACAAGCGGCGGGGAATATCGAATCGGCGATACTCGACTCGCCCGCTTGCGGGACTTGACGCCGCGATAGGAAGGTCGGAATGTATTTACAAAATAAATACAAGAATCGAGACCGCCATGCGTTTCAACCACCTGGATCTCAATCTCCTGGTGGCGCTTGATGTGTTGCTGGAAGAGCAGAACATCACCCGCGCCGCCGAACGCCTGCACATGACTCAATCCGCCACCAGCGGTGTACTGGGCAGGCTGCGCCTGTATTTCGAAGATGAACTGCTGGCGCAGGTCGGGCGCAAGATGCAACCCACGCCCTATGCCCGGGAACTGGCGGCGCCGGTGCGTGAAATATTGCTGACGATCCAGTCCTCGATTACCGCCAAACCGGTCTTCGATCCAGCCACCAGCAAGCGCCACTTCCGCTTGATCACCTCGGACTACCTGATCAGCGTCCTGTTCGCCCGGGTTATCCAGAAGATTTCCCTGGAAGCCCCGCACATCACCTTCGAACTGCTGGGCCCCGGCGACACCTCCACCGAGCTGCTGATGCGCGGCGAAGCGGACATGATGATCGTGCCTGAGCACTACCTCATCGAAGGCCATCCGTCGCAGTTGCTGTTCGAAGAAGAACACGTTTGCGTCGTGTGGGATGGCAATACCCTGGTGGGCGACAGCATCACGCTGGATCAGTACATCGAGATGGGTCACGTCTCCGTGATCTTCGGCCGCAACCGGCAACTGAGCGTCGAAGAATGGCTGATGAGCCAATACGGCCTCACCCGCCGCATGGAAGTGGTAACCCACGACTTCAACACCCTGCCACAGCTGATCGTCGGCACCCAGCGTATCGCGACCATGCTCCAGCGAATGGCCAGGCTCTACGCCAACTACCTGCCGCTGCGCATCGTGCAGCCGCCGGTGAAAATCCCGGTGATGCGTGAGTTCATGCTCTGGCATCGCACGATGGAAGGCGATCCGATGCACCGCTGGCTGCGGGCGAAAATCAGCCAGATCATCAACGAGCTGGAGCAGTAGCGACTGCCCGCTGCTTGAGCTTTTCGCTGGCGTGCAGCCCATGGCCTCAAAGCGATGGTGCACGCCCCCTCCATCGCCGTTCGCAATACCTCCCATCCCGACTCGCGATTGGCCAAACAACCGGCCTCCCCTTAGCCTGCTTCGAACCGCCAGGCTTGGCGATCCCGCTCCGGACCTGGCCGCCTGCCTTTGCTTGCACAAGGACAACAACAATCATGTTTCGCTACTTTCCAACCAACTACGTGTGGAACCTTTCCGTCGACCTGGCCATTGAAATGGGCGCCCGCATCGGCGAAATCGAGGAAATGTGCGCGCCATTGCAAGACGCCGCCAGGCAGCCGGATGCCGCCGGCAGCCAGGCTTTCCGTGAAACCTGGGCGAACATGGCCGACAAGCTGTGCGGCTTGGCTGAAGAAGACGAAGGCAAGGGACGGATGTTGTCCGCCGGTGAAAAGTACAACCGCGCCGCCACCTATTACCTGAGCTGCGAACGCCTGCAGGCCCATGGTGCGCCTGGCCGCACGGCGTTGTACCAACGTTTTCTACAGACCTTCCAGCGCGGCATCGAACTGTCGAGGGAAAACTGTGAACGCGTGGAAATCCCCTACGAGGGCAAACACCTCAGCGGCCTGCTGGTCCGTGCCGAAGGCGTCAGCAGCCCCGCGCCGATCCTGGTGCAGGTCAATGGGCTGGATTCCACCAAGGAAATGAAATACCGCGTCGGCCTCCCCACCTGGCTGGCGAAACGTGGCGTGTCGTCGTTGATCATCGACCAGCCCGGCACGGGCGAAGCACTGCGCCTGCATGACCTGACGGCGCGGTTTGACAGCGAACACTGGGCCAGCCGCGTGGTGGACTGGCTGGAAACCCGCGACGATGTCGACGCCAGGCGCATTGGCCTGGAAGGCGTGTCGCTCGGTGGTTATTACTGCCCGCGCGCCGTGGCCTTCGAGCCGCGCTTTGCGTGCGGCGTGGTATGGGGCGCCAACCATGACTGGCGCGACGTGCAGAAGCGTCGCCTGGAAAAGGAAGGCAGTTTCCCGGTGCCGCATTACTGGTCCCATGTGTCTTGGGTCTGGGGCGCCAAAGACACGGACCAGTTCATGGCCATCGCCGAGCAGGTCCATCTGGACGGCATCCTGGATCGCATCAAGGTGCCCTTCCTGGTCACCCATGGCGAGAAAGATTCACAGATCCCGTTGAAATGGGCACACCGCACCTACGACCAGTTGGTCAACAGCCCGAAACGCGAACTGAAAATCTTCACCGACCGCGAGGGCGGCGTGCAGCATTCGAGTTTCGACAACAGTATCAATGCCGGCCAGTACATTGCCGACTGGGTGGCTGAAGTGCTCGGTGGTCATACGGCATGAGCGGCGTCTGACGAGCTACCAGGATCAGGCCCTGGCGGTCCTTTGTCCGCCCGAGCCTGATCGAATCGGAACAGCCAGCCCGGCTCATCAACCAGCCTTGATCAAGTCCTTGAAGATCAGCTTGCCTAGCTGTTTCCAAGCGCTTGCACCAGCAGTCCTTCTTCCGAAAGCCCACCCAGCGTGATTGCGGACAAATGCCCCTCTGATGTCGGCGGAACTGGTCGAAGCCCACGGACCTGCTATCTTCATCACAGACCTGAGTAGTTGCGATCCCATCCGTATCCAGGTCTGTACAGGGAGTGGATGAAGTTGGAAGCAGTGGAACTGCTCGCTATTGACGAACGGCTCATGCCATCGCCCCATGGCGAGTGTGATGTGATCATCGTCAATTACAACGCTGGTGAGCTGTTGCTGGCGAGTGTCGGATCGGCCTTTGCCGCCGGCGCCTCCAGGGTGATCGTCGTGGATAACGACTCCCACGACGACAGCCTGAGGTTGCTTGAGCGAACCCACGCCGACGGCGACTCGCTTCGAATCGTTCGCAATGCCACGAATCTCGGCTTTGCCGTGGCGTGCAATCAAGGTGCCCGCCTGTCAGCGGCCCCCAACTTGCTCTTCCTTAACCCTGACACCGAGCTGGCCGCCGATGCCCTGGAGCGCATGCTGCAGGCACTGCGCAGCTCACCCGGAATCGGCATGGTCGGTGGTTTCCTGTGCAATCCGGACGGCAGCGAGCAGCCCGGTGGGCGTCGGGTATTTCCGACGCCCAGGCGGGCCTTCATGCGGGCTTTCGGCCTCTCGCGGCTCGCGGTTCTTTTCCCATCGGTGCTTTCAGACTTTTTATTGCACAAGGAGCCGCTACCCAGCATCCCCATTGTCGTCGAGGCCATCTCCGGGGCTTGCATGTTGGTCAAGCGCGAAGCGATCGAGAGCGTCGGGCTGTGGGACGAAGATTATTTCCTGCATTGCGAGGACCTGGACTGGTGCATGCGCTTCCATCAGGCCGGCTGGCGCGTCCTGTTCGTGCCGGATGCCCGGGTGATGCATGTGTTCGGCGGTTGCAGCCGTCATCGTCCCTATTTCGTCGAATGGCACAAACACCTGGGATTCCTGCGTTTCTATCGCAAGTTCTTCCGCCGCAGGTACCCAGCCGTACTGTGGGTCAGCGTGGTCATCGGAGTGTGGTTTCGATTCGGCCTGATGGTTGTTCGCCACGCGACTTCCCGGCTCTGACATTCATGGAACCCCCGATAAAGAGCGTTCAATGCGCATAGGAATATTAGGCGGCTCCAGCCTCCTGGGTGAGCGCGCCCTGCCACTGCTGGCCCAAAACGGCCACTCGACCAGCGCGTTTACCCGAGGCGTGCCCAACGTATCTTGCCCAGGTGTGACGTGGCGAAACGCAGATGACTGGCACGGACTGACGCTGGACACGTTTCTGTCGTTTGCCCCCCTCTGGGTGTTACCCGACTATCTGGAGCGCCTTGCCAATACCCAGGTCAGACGCGTTGTCGTCCTCTCCTCCACGAGCCGCTTTGCCAAGCACGCATCGCCCGATGCCCAGGAAAGGGACGTGGCGCAACGCTTGATCAGTGCAGAAGAACAGCTCAAGCAGTGGGCAAACGAACGGCAGGTTGAATGGGTGATCCTGCGACCGACCCTGGTCTATGGGTTTGGCCGCGACAAGAACGTTTCGGAAATAGCGCGTTTTATCCAACGCTTCGGATTTTTTCCGCTCATTGGCGGCGCGACTGGTTTGCGTCAACCGGTGCACGGTGATGACGTGATCCAGGCGTGTCTATCCGCCATGGGCGCACCTGGCCTGCCCAGTGGCGGTTATAACCTGTCAGGGGGAGAAATTCTGCCCTACCACCTAATGGTGACCCGGATATTCGAAGCCATGGGGCGCCCGCAGCGAACGTTGCGCCTGCCTGCCGCGGCATTGAGCAAGGGCGTTTCGCTCCTGCGCTGCCTGCCACGCTACCGACACCTGTCTAGCGCCTTGGTGGCGCGAATGAATCAGGACCTGGTATTCGACCATTCCCAAGCCAGTGAACGGCTTGGCTTTGCTCCCAGGACGTTTCATCTGGGTTGCGAGGACTTGCCTGAACGCTGAATTGACCTTCGATGGCTAACGCATTTTCCCCTGTGGGAGCCTGCTCGCGAAGAGGGCATCACCGTCGATGAAGTGCCTGGGTGTGCCGACCTTTTCGCGAGCAGGCTCGCTCCCACCAAAGGGTTCCGCGAACCTGCATTGCCACCCACCTAGCCCTTCTCCACGCCAGGCGCTTGCCGGTGGACATGGGCCTGCCAAGCGCCCCATTTGCTTTCGAAGTACGCCTGGTTTTTATCCCAGAGCGCCTGATATTCGCCGCTGGCGATCAGCTTCCTGAACGATGCCTGCCCATAGTGATGGATAAACGAATCTTCGACGCACACAGTCCGGTAGCCGGCCGCCTGCACGCGACGGCTGTAGTCGTCGTCCTCGAACAGGCCGATCCCGAATGCCTCATCCAGATACCCCACTTCTTCGAGAATGCCTCGGCGAAAGGCGACACAAAACATCGCGAGCATCGGAATATCGAATGAGCGTCCCTTATGGGCTCCGGCATAGCAGTCTGCAAACGCTTGCATCTGCTGGATATCGGTGTAGGAAACCTCGATTTTCGCTTCGTTGCCGACCGCATTCGTGACCGGTCCCACCATGCCGATACTCGGCTCTCTCAAATGCATGACCAGCGGATCCAGCCAGCCGCCAGGCACTATCGTGTCGTTATTGAGCAACAGCAGGATGTCACCGTCGGCTTCTCGCAACCCTTGATTGTTGGCCGCGGCGAAGCCGCGGTTGTCCGGGTTGAGAATGATCTTCGCGGTCGGCACCTCGTTGCGCAGGCGCTCAAGGTAATCAGCCGTGCCGTCCTGCGAGCCGTTGTCGATCACAATGAGCTGGTAATTGGGCCAGGTGGTATTGCGAAGAATGCTGTTGATGCATTGAATCGTCAGACTGAGATTGTTGTACGTCACGAGCACGATGGAGACTTTTTCATACAGTCCGGCGATAGCCAGTTGCAGGCTATTGAATCGATCCTTCCAATCATTGGCCCGGGCGAGCTCCACGCGCCGTTTGTACAAGGCCAGGTCGCGTTCGGCCAAGGCCCGCTCGATCTGCTCGATGAACTCATCGACTCCGGTTGCAAAGTACAGCAAGTCTTCATAAATGCTCATCTCCGCCAAAGGCGTGGAGATCACGGGCTTTCCTGCACTGATGTACTCGTAGAACTTCACCGGATCGACCGCATGCGTCACGTTGTAAAGCCTGAAGGGAATCAGGCAGGCGTCGAAATGGTCCAGGTAAAGCGGCATCTGCGCGTAAGGCTTGCGGCCCAGCAACTGCACGTTGGGCTTGTGCTCGAGGCCCGCCAGATCGTCGACGAAAATGTCCCCCACCAGAATGAAGTTCCACTCGGGTCGGCGGTCCGCCAGCGCCGCCAGCAATGGGTAATCGAGCCATTGCGCCAGGGCGCCGTAGTAGCCAATGACCGGGCCGACCAGCCCACTCAGCAAATCATTGTTGAAACAGTGCTGCCGGAAAAAATCGAAATCCACTGCGTTGCGAACCAGCATGCAGCGGGGGTTATGGGCGCACCACTTCTGGTAAAGCAGCCCGGCGGAAACGGTTACCAGATCCGCCTGCGCAACCAGGGCTTTCTCCTCATTCAGCAATTGTTCGCCGATGTTTGGAAAACCATCCCAGTCATCCATGCAGTCATAGTGCACGCGCCAGCCATGCAGGGCACGCAGGCTGAGGGCCACGGGGCTCCAGTAAGCGATATGCACCACCGAGAGGGCGGTTCTGATCTGCATATCGGCGACCAACGCAGCCAGGGCATGCAGCAAGGCCTGATGATTCTCAGGCGTTACCACCTTTTCGTAATACGCCGCTTGCGCCTCGCGTTGCAGGGCCACTTCAAAGATATTCGGCGCTACCGACGTCAATCGATACAGCTGTCCCTCCTCCGGCAGGCTGGAGGGCACGATATAAAAAACCCGGTGACCATTGCTCGCGAACTGCCCCATCAATTGCTGCGGTCGCTGGAAGCGTGCGGCCCAGTCGATGTTGGCGAAGCAGAGAATATCCAGGCGCCCTTTCGTGACGAAATCAGCTTCCACACCAGGACTCGGCAACGGCCGCGGCGCTGTTGGGTAGGCCGTCGCGGCGACCGGCTCGGGCAATTCATGCGTGGCGCCAAAACCATAACGCATCATCCGGAAAAGCGCGCGCAGGGGCCGGGTCAAACGCCACGAACGGGTGTTCTGCAGGAAATCCACTTGTGCCAGGGCGATATCGCGCTCGTTGATGGCCGCGTCTCTTTGAGCCAAGGCGGCGTCACGGTCGATCTGGCTGCTGTCGATCTTAAGCACGTGGGTACCCATGCAACGGGGTGTCGTCGCCCGCCGGCCACATCGAGCTGAGGGAACCCGGTCGATAGAACGTCGCCGTCAGGCTTCGGCGGGAAGAACGACAGCCGCTCACCACGGGCGTGACGGCATGCCAGGAATTATCCGAACGCACCAGGATCGCCGAGTTGCCCACCAAGGGCTCGATCTCGGCCGCCACGGCGCCGGGATCGTTGCCGCGCAGGATGCTCAGGCACCCGCCGTCGTTGCGATCCCAGGACTCATTGAAATAAAGGATATGGGTGACCAGTTTATCCGGCAGGTCCGGATGGGCCCCCAGGCTCGCGCCGGGACCGTAATGAAAGACGTTGACCTCCATCGGCACGCTGCGCAGGTCGATCCCGGTCATCTCCGACATGGCCTCTCGATAACCCGCCGAGCCCAGGTCCTGCGCCAGTTCCAGCCACGCCTCGCTGAGTTCTTCAGGGAACGCGATGGCATGAGTGCCCATGCTCACCAGGGCGCGGGCTTCATAGTCATAGTTTTTTTCTCCGCCATAACCACTCACCGTCTTGAAGTGATCATGGGGAAAGGAGGCCGCCAACGCGGCGGCATCCTCGGGCGAATACAGGCCGCCGATTTCAGCCCATGAGAACGGGTGAGCCTTGAGCGCCGCAGGCGTGAGACGAGAGAGATCTAGCATGGTCTGTTCTTGTTCACTGTGAGGTTTCTGATACCACGGGCGATGGAGCGCAGTGGCGCGGTCATTCGGAACGAGTTGGAGTTCTGCAACTCAAGCATCCTGGCATCACTGAGGGCCAGTTGTTGGCTGAGCTGGACAATCCGTTGCTGCTGAGCAAGGTTGGGTGGCGGTTCGAGGGTGCCGGGCTCCGGCACGACGGGCCGGATCAACGATTCAGCCAGCGCTGGCTCCCCCCCCTCGGCCGCGGCTTCGAGCAGATTGGGCAGGTGTTGCAGGAACGCTCCCAATACCGGCTGGGATGAGGTTTTACCCTGGCGAATAATCGCCGCGACCCGATCCCAGTGATCGACCAACTGATCCGCCGCTGCTTGCGCCGCCAGCGATGGCCGGGTCTTGCCCAACCGCGCGACGAACCATTGCGGGTCGATTGTCGCCGGGTCCGGCAACGCATGAAGCGAGTCGAACCCAGCCAGCGCCGTGTACTTGCCGGTGGTCAGGTCTGCCGAGCAAAACACCGGGACACCAAACGCCAGGGCGGTGATTGCCAGGTGGTAGCTGTGGCCGATCACCGCTTGTGCCTGGCTGATGATTTCCGCCATCAACAACGGTTCCGGCCAGAACGATAACGTGATGGCCCCGGGCAGACGCCCGGCGATGACCGACGGATCGTCGCCCAGCACGGGGCCTATCGGGACCACCAGGAACTGATAATCCTGGAACGCCTCGGGGTGGTTTTCGAACAATTTCACGAATGACTCCACGACATGAATGGCGTGGATCACGATGTACGGCCCAGTCAGCCCGGCGTGCTCGCGCAGGCGAATGAACTCGGCGGAGGGCTGCTGCCCATCGATCAGGCGCGGCAAGCCAAACGCGGTATCGGGCAGCACGTCGATGTCGGCTTGTTGGGTGAGCGCGCCGAGCGTATCGCGCGTCAGTGCGTCACGGACTCGCACGTACTGGCTTTGCTCGAGGGCCATCGTCAATAGCGGCCTGGCCCAGGCGGGAACATCGTTGCAGTGCATACCGGGGGCATTCCATATCACTGGAATCGCATGCTGCAACGCGATCAGCGCAGGCGTCAGCCAATAACCGGTCGGGTGATGAATATCGGCAGTTGGCGGCCCATAGCCGTGGGCTACGACTTTATCGAAGCGGATCAGAAATCCACCGCCGATCAGGACGCCATCCAGGCTGGCCGCCATATCGGGCAGTTCCGTCAGCGACGTCACTGCGTAGGGCCATTCAGGGCGGCGTTTTTCATGATAGGAAAACCGATGCAGCTCGACTGGACCCAAGCGCCGACCCAGCTCCGCCTCGGCAATGATCGGAAACAACAGGTCGCCGTAGTTCTCGACGTCGAAGGTGCCGAATATGGCGAGCTGCCACGCGTGCTCGTCCTGGTGTCCCGCCAAAACCGTTTCTCCTTGAGCCCCGCAGGCATCGGGAAGCGACTCGACCGGAGGAGGATCGATTCTCTTCAGCCCCAGGTCGACCACGCCCAGGAAATGCCGGGGGCTTGGCAACATGTCGAACGCCAGCGGCGCAACCTGTTTCTCGATCAGTTGCGAGGTGTCTTCCGTCGCCCCGTGCAACAACTTGAGGGTGACATGGTAGCGGCCCTCGGCGAGGTTGGCCGGGAAGCGCACCGTGATCGCCGCCCGCCGCCAGCCATTTTCGACGGGCCCCGGTTGCAGGGCGAAATTGCCACCACCCATCACCAGCAACCTGGCCTCCTGGAGGGTGAAGCTGATGTTGGGTTGAGTGATCGACTCATGCAGCATCGCCTCGACGCGAATCTCGATGTCGTCGCCATACAGGTAGCTGGAGCAAAGCTGCTCGGTATTGGTGAAGCAGGCAGCGCTGATATGCCCCTCTTCGGTTCCGAAGGCCATCCCCTGTCCGCCGATAAACGACTTGCGTGTCACCGGTATGACCCCGCCGCTGGCCCAGCGACGTTGCTCATCACGCATGTCGAGCAAGTGCAGCTCGGCCATTTCATCGGGCGAGCCGCTGGCTACGACCCGGCCCGCACGCAGGTAGATGACCCGGTGGCAAAAGCGCTTGACCATGCTCATGTCATGGGAAACGAACAGCAGCGTCGTGCCCTTGGCAGCCAGTTCCTCCAGCCGGTTCAGGCATTTGAATTGAAAGGATGCATCGCCGACCGAAAGAGCCTCATCGACGATCAGGATCTCTGGCTCCACACACACCGAGACGGCGAAGGCCAACCGCACCAGCATCCCGCTGGAATAGATCTTGGTGGGTTGGTCGATGAAGTCGCCGATATTGGCAAAGGCGAGGATATCGTCGAAGCGAGCGTCGATTTCCGAGCGACTCAAGCCCAGCACTGCCGCGTTCACATAGACATTTTCCCGCCCGGTGAACTCTGGATTGAAACCAGACCCCAGCTCAAGCAGCGCGGCAATCCGGCCATGTCCCTGGACACTGCCCCGGGTCGGCATCAACGTTCCGCAGATCAGTTGCAACAACGTGGACTTGCCACTGCCGTTACGGCCGATGATTCCGACGGTCTCGCCCTTGGCGATGGTCAGGGAAACATCGTCCAGGGCCCAGAACTCACGGTAGAAACGCTTCCTGCCGCGCACCAGCATCTGCAGCAGGCGGTCCTTGGGCGCATCGTAAATCTGATAACACTTGCTCAGGTTCTCGGCGCAGATGGCCACTTCAAACGACATCGGCAAAACCCTTCCATGAAACACGACCCATATTACGGCGCCGCTGGACAGTTCCTTTGCCGGGCGCTGCGGATGAGTTAAGCACAGAAACGGGAAAAAACGCCGGATGAATCTACACTGGTTCTACCCTCCATGAAGAAGCCACTCAAGGAGCCCCGAATATCGCCTCAAGGATCACGCAACAATGCAGTCGTTCAACACGTCCCCTGCCGCCATGGTCAAGAGTGTCCTGATCAATCGCCTGTTGATCTTCGTGTTGATCCGCAGGGAAGTCGCCGGTCGTTACAAAGGCTCGATGCTCGGTATCTTGTGGTCGTTCTTCACGCCCGTGTTCATGCTGGTGGTCTACACCTTCGTGTTCAGTGTCGTGTTCAAGGCCCGCTGGTCGGGCGGCGGTGAGTCCAAGAGCGAATTCGCCCTGGTGCTCTTTGCCGGCCTGCTGGTCTTCAACCTGTTTTCCGAATGCATGAATCGTGCGCCGGGCCTGGTGCTGGCCAATACCAATTACGTCAAGAAAATCCTGTTCCCATTGGAAACCCTGCCCCTGGTGTCGCTCGGCGCAGCACTGTTCCACATGGCCATCAGCGTGCTGGCCTGGCTGGTCTTTTATGTCGTCCTGTTCGGCCCCCCACCGATAACCGTCCTTCTGCTGCCACTGGTGCTCTTTCCAATGGTGTTGCTGACGCTGGGGCTCTCCTGGTTCCTGGCCTCGATAAGCGTCTACCTGCGCGATATCGGCCAGTTCATCGGCATCATTGTCACGGCGATGCTGTTCCTCTCGCCGATTTTCTATCCACGCTCGACGCTTCCGCACAGCTATCAGGCCGCCTTGCAGGCAAACCCGCTGACGTTGCCGGTGGAAATGGTTCGCGATGTGCTGTTCTGGGGCAGACCGCCGCAATGGGATCAACTGGCCACCTACTCGGCGATCGCCGTACTGGTCGCCTGCGCCGGGTTTGCCTGGTTCCAGAGGACCCGAAAAGGCTTTGCCGATGTCATATGAGCCCGTTGGCGTGGCGCGCTGGGCAGCACCCGCTATGATGATTCATGGCACGGCTGGAGCCGGTGCCTGCCTGGTGATTGAAGTCGACAACGATCCTGGAACATTTGGGGTGCGTTGCCGTAATGACCAAAGGATCGAAGGAACGCATGGACCCAATCAACCGTCTTGTTGATCGCATTGACCAGCTGACTCGCTCGACACAATCCAGATCCATGGAAGCCTTGCAGTTGGTCAAGGAGATCGAGAATCGGGATCGGCTCATCCATCAGCTGGGCCTCGATTCCAAAGCGCTCGGCACTCGCCTGTCACTTCAAGAGTATGAAGCCCGGCGGCTGCGCGAGCGGCTGCGGCTGGCTGAACAGCGCCTCAAGAACGCCGAGGCGTTGCTCAAGACGAAACAGCGCGAGGCTGTCGCGCTGTCCGACTGGGCGGTGGATCTACGTGCCCAACTGGCGGCGAAGCAGGCTGAACTGTTCAAGCTTTGCGACTGGGGCAACGCCATCGAACGCGCACCGCTGCGTTATTCGATACGCAAGATGGCGTATCGACTGTCACGCTGGGTCTACGCGTGGCTGCCCCTCACCGCACAGGTGAAAAGCAAGCTGGCGCGCCGGCTTCGAAACGGGTTGAAGCAACGTCAGGCAAAGCCGGGCGAAACAGCGGCATCCGCCAGCCTCGCCCCGCTGCCGTCCCTGCCACCGTCGCCGGACCTGGCTGTGCCGTCCAGCGCCGGACAGCCCATGATCCTGATGTTCGGCGTGATTGACTGGCACTTCCGTATCCAGCGCCCGCAAAACCTGGCCAAGGAATTGGCCCGGGCAGGACAAACGACTTTTTATATCTCCAACCACTTTATCGACGATGACGCCCCCGGGTTTGAAGCCGAGCCCTTGCCGGGCTCCCAGCGGCTGTTCCAGATCCGTTTCAAGGTACGCGGCGCGCCAGCCATTTATCATGCCCCACCGTCAGCCGCCGCGATCCGCCAGTTGTGCCAGGGCATGGCGATGTTGTTGGAGTCAGCGAATGTCGGTGCCGTGGATTGCATCGTCCAGCACGCCTACTGGTTCCCACTGGCCAGGCGCGTCCCCAACTCCACGCTGGTCTATGACTGCATGGATCATCATGAGGGTTTTGGCAATGTCGCCCAGGAATTGCTCGACCTTGAAATCGCCTTGATGCGCAGGGCGGACCTGCTGGTGGCGACATCCGACTGGATCGAACAACACGGCAAGCGGGAAAACCGCAACGTGGAAGTGATCCGCAACGCCTGTGAGTTCAGCTTCTTCAGCCAACGTCCAGGCAAGGTCTATCAGGACCCCGCCAACAGAAAGATCATCGGTTATTACGGTGTCATTGCCGAATGGTTCGATCTGGACCTGGTCAAGCAAGTCGCTCGATCGTTCCCGCAACACCTGATCCTGTTGATCGGCAGCGACACCGTCCAGGCAAGGAAATATTTCAAGCGCTGTCCGAACGTGGTCCTGGAGGGCGAAGTCCCGTACGCGTCCCTGCCCTACTATCTGCACGCCATGGACGTGTGCCTGCTTCCATTCAAGGTGATGCCGCTGACCCTCGCCACCAACCCGGTCAAGGTCTATGAGTACCTGAGCGCGGGCAAACCGGTGGTCTCGGTGAAACTGCCGGAGTTGAGCCAGTTCGGCAAACTCGTCTGGGCGGTTGAACAGCCGGATGAGTTTATCTCGGCCATACGCAATGTCCTGGATGCGCCGCCGGAGACCCGCGCCCTGCGGCAGGCGCGTCAATCATTCGCTCGGGGCCAGACCTGGCGGCATCGGGCCACCCGCCTGCGCCAGGCCATCGAGACATTGCCACTGCCCAAGGTCAGCGTGGTGGTGCTGACCTACAACAACCTCGAACTGACCAAGGCCTGCCTCGACAGCCTGCTGACCCAAAGCCAATACCCCAACCTCGAGATCATCGTCGTTGACAACCACTCCAGCGACCAGACCCCAGCGTATCTCTGCGCCTGGGCCGAAGGGCACCCGGACCGGATCATCATCCTCAACCCGGACAACAAGGGGTTCGCCGCGGGCAACAACGTGGGCCTCGCGGCAGCCAGTGGTGACTACCTGGTTATCCTGAACAACGACACGATCGTGACCGCTGGCTGGATCAAGGGCTTGATTCGCCATCTACGGGACAACAAGGAAATCGGCATCATCGGCCCGATCACTAACAACATCGGCAACGAAGCCAAGGTCGGCATCCGCTATGACCGAGTAGACGACATGCCCGCCGAAGCCGCGCAAATGACTCGCGCCCGCATGGGCGAATGGTTCGAGATCAATACCCTGGCGTTTTTCTGCGTGATGTTCCCGCGCTCGACCTACGAGCAGATCGGCGGCCTGTGCGAAGAGTATGGCCTGGGGTTTTTCGAAGATGACGATTACTGCCGACGCGTACAACGTCGTGGCATGCGCGCGGCCTGTGCCGAGGATGTCTTTGTGCACCATCACCTGTCCGCCTCGTTCAACGCCTTGGGGGCCCGGAAGAAGCAGGCACTTTTCGAGAAGAACCGGGCGATCTACGAGAGCAAGTGGGGATCCTGGGTTCCGCATACGTACCGGGATGTATGAGCAGATGAGTTTGTGGCGAGGGAGCTTGCTCCCGCTGGGCTGTGCTGTAGGAGCTGCCGAGCGAAGCGAGGCTGCGATCTTTCCAAAGCGGGTTGAGTCCCAGGATCAAAAGATCGCAGGCTTCGCCAGCTCCTACACAGCCCAGCGGGAGCAAGCGCCCTCGCCACGGATTGTCCGTCGGCCCAGAGTGAGTCACGTTGTCCCTTCAGCCGAGACGATAATTTGCCCAGATACAGCCTGAAATACGCAGTGGTGTCATTGGTTCTACTGGCGAGCGTGGCGGTCGGCGCCTACGGTTTTTCGACGCTTGAACGGGTGTCGATGAACAGCGGCACCCGGACGGTATTGCTGTCCGTGGCAAGCCTGGCTGTCCTCACCGTTTTCACTCGCCGAACACCGTACATCCTCTGCCTGGGTTTACTGGCCTGCTTGTCCATCGCCTGCGCGCAGGTGTGGCCGGTGATAGTCGTCGCGTTGTTGGCACTGTCTGCCACTGTGCTCGGCAAGTGGATGCTCAAGCGACACATCGCGGCCGACTGGAGCGTCCATCTGCTGGTGGGAACGGGCACGCTCGGAACCTTCACCGGCTGGGCGGCGTACCTGCCGATCAACTACCCCTGGCTGTACGGCGCGCTGCTGTCGTTGCCACTTCTACTGGGGCGAAAACACGTGATCTCGCTAGGTCACGAGCTGCTGGAGCGCACCCGGGCTGTCCGCTCGGCGCAAACACCTATCCAGACGGGGCTCGACGTACTGATTTGCGGCTTCGCCTGCCTTTACGTGTTGGTGGCCTTCATGCCTGAGGTCGGGCACGACGCGCTGGCGATGCACCTCTTCGTTCCTTCCCAACTGGCGCATCGGCATCAATGGTCGTTCGAGGCCAGTACCTATGTATGGGCGGTCATGCCCATGCTGGCCGACTGGATCTACAGCATTGCCTATATGCTGGCCGGCGAAACGGCATCACGCTTGACCAATAGCGCATTCACCCTGTTGCTGGCGTGGCAGATCCGCAACATGACGCTCTGGGCCGAAGGCTCTGCCACCAGTGCCCGCTGGGCAAGCCTGATCTTTTTGTCGACGCCCCTCGCCTTCGCTGAAAGCAGCAGCCTGCATATCGAGTCGGCATGGACCGCCTTCATGATGGCCGGGACCCTCGCGATCATGAAGGTCTCAAGCTTCACGCCGGAACCCAGGGAACGCCTGTCGCAACTGCTCCTGGCCGGCGTCTTGCTGGGCTTCGCCATGGCGGCCAAGGCCGTCACCCTCAGCGTCCTGCCGGTCCTGCTGCTGGTCCTGCTGTGGCGGTCCAGGGCCTGGGTTATTCCAGGCCTCGCCAAGACGTTCCTGATCGGCAGTGCCGGCCTGATACTGGCGGGCGCCACCCCTTACATCTCCGCCGCGTACCTGACCGGTAACCCGGTGTTCCCGTTTTTCAATGCCATTTTCCACTCCCCGCTCTGGCCCAACGTAAACTTCGAACCACCGGCCACTTTCGGTACAGGGATGACCTGGGACACGCTCTATCGAATGGTCTTCCAGTCCCCCCAGTTCATTGAAGGACGAGTCGGCGCGGCAGGCTTTCAGTGGCTGTTGCTGCCCACGGCTGCCGTTGCCGTGCTGTTGGGCGGCAACAGAAAAGCCCAGTGCATCCTGCTGATCGGCGCCGGCGCGATGTTCATGACATTCCACTCGACGGCGTATTTGCGTTACGTGTTCCCCTCCTTCGCGCTTTTCTCGGTGATCCTGGCGCTGCCCTTTTCCGACGATAAATACTTCCCGCGCAGCCTCGCCCTCTTGGCCGGTGCCTTGTTGGTCCTGACCAACACCCGTTTCATCCAGGCCGCGACCTACTATGGCGAAATAAAGCCTTCCGCGTTGTTGAGCGAGGCAGGTCGGGAGGCCTACCTATTGGAGCGCCTGCCCATCCGCAAACTGGTCGACACCGTCAACGCCTTGAACACCGGGCATCAACCCGTGGCGGTCTTTGCGTCTCCGTTGATGGCGGGGTTGCGGGCCGATGCCCTTTACGCGTCCTGGTACAACCTCACGTGGAAATGCGACTTCGACACGGCGACCTCTCCATCGGAACTTGCCCGACGCTTGCGCCAGCGCCAGGTCAACTGGCTGGTGATCGACCTCAAGTCCTTGCCCCAGATGAAACTCGATCGGCTGCTCAGCGTGTCCACGTCGTACGCCAGGCTGGGTGACCTGGACCTGCGCAAACTCGATGCCACGCATTACGAGCACCTGCTCAATCCCGAGCTGTCCAGCCTCGAAGGCTGGAGCCTGACGTCACCTTCGAGTTATGACCCGTCGCGCAAAACCCTCGTCGTCAACGTCAAGACACCGGCGACGCAACGGGTCGAGGTGACGCCGGGGCTGAGCTATACCAACAGCGTGTCCGCACGCTGCGCAACGACGGCCACCACGGGAAGAGTCCAGGCCAACTGGATGGACGAGCACGGCGACTTCATTGCCGCCAGCATCGATACGTTTGACTGCGCCACGCAATGGGAGACCCATGAAATGAACGTCATCGCCCCCGCAAATGCCACCTCCGCGATCATTTATGCCTCCGGCCACACCGACACTCCGCTGGAGTTCAAGTCACTCTCATTCAGGCAATAGCGGGCGATCACGATGAACTCAAAAACCGAGCTTTTCACGGATGAACAGCGAGTCGCCGTGGTCATCCCCAGCTATCGGGTCACCGCGCACATCGTGGAGGTCATCGACGCCATAGGGCCGGAAGTCTGGCGCATCTACGTCATCGACGATGCCTGCCCGGATGGCTCGGGCGGGCATGTGCTAGCCTCCTGTAACGATCCTCGGGTCAAGGTGCTGCCCCACGATGTCAACAAGGGCGTGGGCGGTGCGGTCATGACCGGTTATCGAGCAGCCCTGGCCGACGGTGCGAGCATCATCGTCAAAGTCGACGGGGACGGCCAGATGGACCCGACCCTGATCCCGTTTTTCATCGAACCGATCCTGGCCGGTGAAGCCGACTACACCAAGGGCAACCGTTTTTTCAATCTGGAGGAAGTCCAGGCAATGCCGCGAGTGCGCCTGTTCGGCAACGCGGTATTGTCGCTGATGGCCAAACTGTCGACCGGTTACTGGGACCTGTTCGACCCCACCAACGGCTATACGGCGATCCACCGCGACGTGGCCCGGCTGCTGCCCCTGGACAAGGTCAGCCAACGCTATTTTTTCGAGACCGACATCCTGTTCCGGCTAAACACCGTGCGCGCCGTGGTCGTGGATGTTCCGATGGAAGCCCGATACGGCGACGAAGTCAGCCACCTCAAGATCTCGAAAATCATTGGCGAGTTCCTGTTCAAACACCTGCGCAACTTCACCAAGCGCGTGCTCTATAACTACTACTTGCGCGACATGTCCCTGGCTTCGATCGAGCTGCCGCTCGGGGTCCTGATGTTCTTGTTCGGCATTTTCTTCGGCAGCTACCACTGGTTCGAATCGGCACAGAATGGCGTCGCGACGCCAGCCGGAACCGTGATGCTCAGCGCACTGCCCATGCTCATGGGGCTGCAACTGATCATGGCGTTCCTCGGTTATGACATCGCCTCGGTGCCCAACAGGCCCCGGCACTCCAGGCGCAGCAAAGCAACGTCGTTACGGGAAGAAAACTCATCAAAGCGCTAAGGGATTTTTTATCGGACCCGTCGCTCAAGGCGTTGGACGTCGATGGCATCGAGCGCCTCGAACTTCACGACAAAGTGCTCGGGCGCAAACGGATGCTGCGGGAGGTCTTCGTGGAGTTCCACCACGCGTTCCATCGCCTGGCAGCGCACTACTTCACAGCGCAAGGCCTTGAAGTGGAGCTGGGGGCCGGCATCGCGCCCATGCGCAACTCATACCCGCAAGTGCTGGCGACTGACATTGTCTGCACCGAGCGCCTGGACATGGCGCTCGATGCCGAAGCAATGAACCTGGGCGATCGTTCGGTCCGGGCATTTTATGGCCAGAACTGTTTTCACCACTTTCCTCACCCGGATCGTTTTTTCAAAGAGCTGGAAAGAACCCTCAAGGTGGGTGGCGGCGCCATTTTGATCGAGCCGTTCCACGGTCCGTTTGCGGCGTTTCTCTATAGGCGTTTGTTCAAATCCGAAGGGTTCGACATGCACTTCCCCTCCTGGGAAACGCCCTCGACCGGCCCCATGAACGGTGCCAACCAGGCCCTCAGCTACATCGTCTTCGTGCGCGACAGGGAGGCGTTCGAGCGCAAGCACCCTGGCCTGGAAATCGTCCATCAGGAAATCTGTGGCAACTATCTGCGCTACTTGATTTCCGGCGGCCTGAACTTTCGCCAGTTGTTGCCTGATGCGCTGATCCCCGTGCTCAAAGTCGCCGAAAAATTGCTGCATCCGTTGCGGCGGGTATTGGCGCTGCATCACATCGTGGTGCTCAGGAGGACGTCTTGACCTTCATCCGATACGGCGCCATCCAGCTCATGGCCTATACGTTGGACATGGGTGCCTTTTTGCTGTTGATCACGTTTTTCGAGGGGCACCCCGTCCTGGCCAACATCGCCGGCAAAGTCACCGCCGGTGTGTTCGCATTTTTCCTGCATCGACACTTCACGTTCCAATCGACCCACGGCAGCGGCAAGGCCCAAGCGGTGCGCTATTTTTCATTGCTCGCCATCAACATCCCAGTCGCTTCGGCACTGTTCAGCGTGGGCCTGTATTTCGTCGACAGCCCTGCCCCGGTGAAATTGATCTGCGACGTGGTCTGCGTAGCCTTGACCTACTGGATCAGCAAACTGTTCGTGTTTCACGCCAACACGCCCCCGCCCGCTCCCGCTGACCGCGCGGAGGGTGCTTGATGAAACTGGTGATTACCGGCGCGACCGGCTACATCGGACAACGTTTGGCCGCCCTCGCGGCAGCCAGCGGACACGAGGTCATCTGCGCCACGCGCCAGCCATGCCCCGCCCCTTACACCTGGCTTCCCTATGACCTGCGGGGCCCGGCCCCCGATTTCCCCGTTGGCACCCAGGCGTTGATCCATTTGGCGGCCGATACCTCCAACACTGCCCACCGCGACGCGGACGACGAAGTCAGGGCAGCCCAGGCGCTGATCGAATGCGCCCACCGAGGCTCGGCCAAGTTCATCTTCATCTCCAGCCAAACCGCCGACGCCACGGCCCCGAGCGTTTATGGCAGGACCAAGTGGCGTATCGAACAACAGGTGCTCGCCGCCGGCGGCACCGTCATCCGCCCCGGCCAAGTCTATGGCGGCCCCGAGCGCGGGCTTTTTGGGCAGTTGTCCCGTTGGGTCCGGCGAAGCCCGTTCATACCGATCCTCCTGCCTGCGCCTTGCGTGCAACCCATCCATGCCGATGACCTCGCAGCCTCGATACTCGCGGTTGTCGAGCGGGACGACATGCGTGCCGAAATCCTCAACCTGGGCGCCGTGCAGCCCATCGCTTTTGGCCGTTTCCTCATGTCGATCGCGACGCACCGGGTCCGTACCACTCGCCTGCCGATCCCGGTGCCCGTGGTATTGCTCAGGTTATTGCGTCGCTCACTCGGCCAGTCGTTGAGTACGAAAGTGGGCCTGGAGCGAATGTTTTCCCTCATCCAGCTGCCGCCCATGGACAGCGAGCGCTCCCTGCAAAGAATCGGCATCGCGCTGCGCCCCCTTGCCTACGGCATGCATCGTTCCGGCCACGGTGAACGTCGAGGCCTTCTCCAGGAAGCTGCGGTTGTCTTGGGCTACCTGCTCAAACACCCGCCACAGAAAAGCCTGGTCCGCCGCTATGCGCGGGCACTGGAGCGAACCGGCAAACGACATCCTGTCCTCCAATCACGCCTGCTGACGCGCTGGCCGATATGGCTCGCGCTCCTGGACCACCCCGGCGTCCTGCTCAAGCCTGATGGCCGGGAGCTGGCCTGGCGCCTGCACGTTGCACTGGGTATCGCCGAAGCCAGCCGCCAGGGCGCACTCGTGTTTCTCGGCGACCAGCAGCCGCGAAGCCTGGTCGCCACGGTGGTTGCGCTGGGACTGACCGCGCTCAAGGCGCTGGCATGGAAGCTGGCGGCGTGGGCGTGCCGTCCCTTTAGCCGCCAACTGATGCTTGAAAGTGAAACCCCGCGTGGCGCCTGAATTCGACGTCATCATTGTCGGCAGCGGTCCGGCGGGGACTTCGGCTGCCTATCCGCTGGTCAAGGCGGGCCTGAAAGTCCTCATGGTCGATGCCCAGGCCGATACGGGTTCAGCGGCGCTGCCAAGCCGTCCGTTTCTCGACGCCAGGGCCAACGACGCGCACCAGTGGAAATGGCTGATCGGCGAAAACTTTCACGCCTTGGACCAGCTGGACGCGGTATCGCCCAAGCTGAAGACGCCGACCCATGCCCATGTCTTCGAAGGGTTCAGCGCCAGCAATCACATCGAGACCGACAACTTCATCGGCATCGGCTCGCTGGCCACCGGCGGCCTGTCCAATGCCTGGGGCTGCGGCGTGGCAGCACTCGGAGCCAGCGACTTTGCCGGGTGGTCCATCGATCACTCCGAGATGCAGGCGTCCTACGAAACGGTCGCGCGCCGAATCGGTATCAGTGGTCGGGCCGACGATGACCTGTCGAGCTACTTCGGCCTCGATGAATGGTCGCAACCGCCTCTGCCGCTGGACACCTTGCATCAACGCCTGCTCGACCAGTACACCCGCCGCCGGTCGGCATTTCCCGGCCAGGGGTTTCGCCTGGGCCGTTCCAGGGTAGCCGTCCTGAGCCAGCCCATGGACGAGCGCAAGGCCTGCGACCTGTCTGGAAATTGCTTGTGGGGCTGCCACAACCAGGCCTTGTACAGCGCGTCGCAAGAATTGAAGAAACTCAAGCAATACCCCGGCTTCCAGCACGTCCAGGATTTTCTGGTGGAGGACTTGCTGGAACAGGAGGGTTCATGGGCGATCATCGATCGTCGTTCCGCCCGGCGCTTGCGCGCTACGCGCCTGCTGTTGGCGGCCGGCACCCTGGCCTCGACCCGGCTCGCCCTCAAGGCCCTGAACCATCGCGACCCGATACCGCTGCTGTCATCGCCGACGGCGGCGTTCCTGCTGTGGCTGCCAAAAATGCTCGGCCCCCCCAGGACCTCGACATTTGGCCTGGGCCAGCTATCGTTCGCCTTGCAGCTATCGTCCAGCACCACCGCGTTCGGCTCGACGTTCAGTACCACAGGCTTACCCATGAGCGAGTTCGCCGGCCGGATCCCCCTGAACAAGCGCTACAGCATCGAACTGCTGAGGAACCTGCTGAGCGCTTGCGTCGTCGGAAATATTTTCCTTCCCGGGCAGTTGTCCAACAACACAGCGGTCTTGCGTGCCGATGGTTCGTTGCACATCCACGGCCAGGTACGTCCCGAACTCCCCGGACTCATGCAGACTGCCGAGGCGAAGCTGCGCCGGCTCTATTGGACGTTGGGCGCGCTGTTGATGCCCACGAGTTTCACCGTCGGCCGTCCCGGGGCGGATATCCATTACGCGGGAACCCTACCGATGCGCTCGATGCCGAAGATCGGGCAGACCGATCGCCTGGGCGAAATCGCAGGCCTTGGCGGTGTGCACATCGTCGACGGCGCCTGCCTGCCCAGCCTGACCGAAAAGTCCCACACGCTGACACTCATGGCCAATGCGGACCGGATAGCCCGCTCACTTGCCACCACGATAGGAAATCAGAAGGCATGACCCACAAGGTACTCTGCATCGTCGGCACACGCCCGGAGGCGATCAAGATGGCGCCCGTGATCAAGGCGCTCCAGGCCGAAAACAATATCGCATGCCGGGTGCTCGCCACCGCCCAGCACCGAGGGCTGCTGGACCAGATCCTGGAGGGTTTCGCGATCACAGCGGACCTGGACCTGGACATCATGCGTCCCGACCAATCATTGGCCACGCTGACCTCACGGTTGATACTTGCACTCGACGGCGTCCTGCAATCGGAGAAACCGGATGTCGTACTGGCTCAGGGCGACACGACCACGGTCATGTGTACCGCATTGACGTGTTTCTACCGGCGGATTCCCTTTGGCCATGTCGAAGCGGGCCTGCGGACCGGCGACCTCTGCAACCCGTTTCCCGAAGAAGCCAATCGGGTGATCGCCAGCAAGCTGGCCCGCTGGCATTTCGCGCCCACCCAGCGCGCCGTGGACAACCTGCTGGGCGAAGGGGTCGCCGACAGCGATATCAGCCTGACCGGCAATACCGTGATCGACGCCTTGCTGATGACCGCCGAACAGGACTCAGCCTTGGCTGTCCCAGTGGATGCCAGCAAACGCCTGGTGCTGGTGACCGCCCATCGACGGGAGAACTTCGGCGAACCGTTCCGCAATATCTGCCAGGCCTTCAAGCGACTGGCCGAACGAAACCCAGGCATCCAGATTCTCTATCCCGTCCATCCCAACCCGAACGTCAAGGATGTCGCGCATCGCCTGCTCGGCCAAACCCCGAATATTCTTCTCTGCGCACCGTTGGATTACGCGGCGTTTATCGCGGCGATGAAACGCTCATGCCTGATCATCAGTGACTCCGGCGGGGTGCAGGAAGAAGCGCCAGCCCTGGGCAAACCCGTGCTGGTGTTGCGGGAGGAAACCGAACGCCCGGAGGCGGTCGAACTCGGCGTGGTCAGGCTGGTCGGTGCCGACCCGGACATCATCGTCGAACAGGCCCAGCGCCTGCTCGATGACCCGCAGGCTTACCGAGCCATGGCCCGCGGGGTATCGCCCTATGGCGATGGCAAGGCCGCCGCCCGCATCGTCGAAGTCTTGAAGCAGTACTTTCAGCCATGCGCATGATCTATCTGTCCCCGGTGCCGTGGGCCAGCTTCAGCCAACGCCCTCATCACTTCGTCGACTGGTATCACCACCAGACAGGCGCGCCGGTGTTCTGGATCGATCCGTATCCGACGCGCTTACCCACACTCGATGATTTCAAGCGCAAGCCGCCTGTTGCCGGCCAACAAAACCTCAGCGTTCCACCTTGGTTGCAGGTCCGCAAGCCCCAGAGTCTACCCATCGAGCCCCTGCCGGGATCAGCCGTGCTGCTCAAGCGTCTGTGGCATCACTTGCTCCGGGAGGCTGCAATATTTTCCGCACAAGGCCCTTGCAGGGTTTGCGTCGGAAAACCTTCCGAACTGGCCTTGCAACTGCTGGCGCTCCTCCCCGACAGCCATGTCATCTACGACGCCATGGATGATTTCCCGGCGTTTTACCAGGGCCTGTCACGCAGCTCCATGGCCCGGCGCCAGGCGCAGCTCATCCAACGAGTGGACAAAGTACTGGCATCCTCCAGCCCGCTTCACGACAAGCTCCGGGGCATGACCGACCAGATAGAACTGGCCCTCAACGCCTGCGACATGCAGGGGCTGGCGCCCGTCGATAGTCTCGACCTGGGCGCCAAACATCAGGTGCTTGGCTACGTCGGCACGCTGGGTCGTTGGTTCGACTGGGACCTGGTCATTGCACTGGCGCAGGCCAACCCCGAAAACCCAATCCGGCTGATCGGCCCCCTTTTCACCCCAGTACCTCGCGCATTGCCTGCCAATATCGAGTTGCTTCCCGAGTGCTCCCATGCCAGCGCGATCGCGGCCATGGCGACGTTTTCGGTTGGCCTGATCCCTTTCAAGCTCAACCGCCTCACCGCCTCGGTCGACCCCATCAAGTACTACGAATACCGCGCCCTCGGCCTGCCGGTCATCTCCACCCGCTTCGGTGAGATGGCCCTGCGCGACCGGGAGCCGTGCGTCTGGATCGTCGATGAAGACGCTGATTTGCGTAAGGTCGCCGTCGAAGCGCTTGGCAATCGAAGTGATCATTCGGCTGTCGAGCAGTTTCGTGAAGCCCATCGTTGGGCCCAGCGCTTTGCTGCGATAGGCCTCACGCAATCCGCCCTGGAAAAACCAAAGGTGTCGTCGCTCATCCGGCGGCGATAAACCCCCGCTGCAAATCCTCAATCAACACCCCGACGTCTTCCAATCCGACATGCAACCGGACCACCGGATTCAGCGCCCGGTCCTCGGCACTGTCCCGATCCTGGGTGTCAGCGACCGTCACCAGGCTCTCGAACCCGCCCCAGGACGCCCCCAGCCCGAACACCTGCAAGGCGTCGATGAACCGTTCCAGGTAAGCGTCGTCCCTCTCGCGGAGCTCGAAGGACAGCAGCCCGTTACTGCCCTTGAAATCCCGTTGCCACAACCTGTGACCGGGATGCTCGGGCAGTGCCGGATGGAAAACCCGCTTGACCTGCGGTTGCGCCTGCAACCAATGGGCGATTTCCAGTGCCTGGCGCTCATGCGTCTCCAGGCGTGGGGCAAGGGTACGTGCGCCGCGCAACACCAGGTAAGCGTCATCCGGGCTGACGGTATTGCCGAAGGCGTCACTCATGGCCGCCAGTGCCGGCCAGGCCTCCTGTCGCGTGCAAACGCTGCCCATCACCACGTCGCTGTGGCCGCCCAGGTATTTGGTCAGGGCCATGATCGAGATGTCGGCGCCCAACGCCAGTGGCCGGTACAGCACGCCCGAGCCCCAGGTGTTGTCCACGGCCAGCAAGATGCCGCGGGATTTGCACAGCGCGGCGATGGCTGGCAGGTCGCATAGCTCGTACAACAGTGAGCCGGGCACTTCGGTGTAGACTATCTTGGTGTTGACTCGCAGCCGTCCGGTCAGGTCGCTGCCGTCGGGAGCGAAGTACTCGACCGCTATGCCGAAGGCTTCGAGGAAATCCTTGGCGACGCGCCGTACCGGGGCATAGACCGCATCGGTGACCAGCACATGATCCCCAGGTCGCAGGTAAGCCAGGAAGGTTTGCGCCACGGCGGCCAACCCGGTGCCAAACAGCCGGGTGCGGTAGCCTCCCTCCAACTCAGTGACCAAGTCTTCCAGCGCGAAGGCCGTCGGATTGCCGCGGGCGCCATACGTCAGGACTCGCTCGCTGTCACGCCGGGAACGGGCGTCACGCATCTGTGCCAGGTTGTCGAACAGCACCGTGCTTAGGCGGCTGACCGGTACGTTGACGGTTCTCGCACCGCTGCCCTTTTCGGTGCGCGCGCCATGGATCAGGCGGGTGCGGAGTCGCTCGTCGACAGCGCCCTGAGCCGGTTCGTGCAACGGCTTGAGGCTGGCGATTTCCTCGGCGCTCATTTGCGCCAGCAAGCCGATCTCCCAAGCCAGGTATTGGCGCGCCGCCTCCTTGTTGCCAGCGTGACGGTCATGAGTGAAGAACAGAAAATCGATGCACTGCGCATCCGGCAGCGTGTCCACGCCTTCTCGCAGCGCCAGGCCCGCCGCACGCCAGGCATCAGGACCGCCCTCCAGCAAGCGGACTTCCGCTTGCGGTAGCTCGAGTGCCGCCAAGGCCGCCAGGCGAGGGTCATCAGCCACCAACACCAGCGGTCGTCGCTCCCCCGCCAGCGCACGCGACAGTAATGGCCGGATCGACCAGCGCGCCCCGGCAATATGCCCTTTGCGATAGGCCCTGCTCGAACGCAGGTCGATCAATGCCACGGCGTCATCCTTGAGGGCATCGGCCAAGGCTCGCACGCTGATCAGCGGCAGTTCCTGCGGCGCGACAACGGCTGGAACCGGTAATGCCACGCCACTGCCCAACCCGCCCGAGACTACAAAAGCCTGGTGCCCCAGTTGCCGCAGCCAACTGGCGATGATCGGTGCACGCACGCCGTCGTTGTCGAACAGCACTACGCGCGCCTGGCGCACCCCCACATACAGATCGGTGGATTGGATCAACTGCCCGCCCGGGGTGTGTTGCGCACCTGGCAGCGTGCCGGCAGCAAATTCCTCGGCGGTGCGCACATCGCAGAGGAAAAGGCTGCGCCCGGCATCCGCTGTCCACTGCTCGACCTGGGCAGCCCCGACGACAGGCACTCCCGCCCGCGCGGCCAGTCGTGCCGCCGCCAAGCGCTGGCCTGGCAACGCGCTGCCTGACACCTCATCGGCATATCGACGCTCGCTGCCGTGTTCCAGTTGGAGATCTTCCAGGTCCCAGCCTTGCGTACCGTTCTCCAGGGCATAGACCGGGTTTTTCAAACCCAGGTCGATCAGCGTCTGGGCACCGATGATGCTGCGGGTCCGACCGGCGCAATTGACCACGATGGGGGTTTGCTCGTCCGGTACCAAGTCGTGCACGCGATAGCCCAATTCACCATTCGGGCAACAGATCGAACCGGGAATGGTCATCTTGCGATACTCCTCCAGCGGTCGGCCGTCGAGGATCACCAGCGGTTCACCCTCGGCTTGCCATTGCGCCAGTTGGCGGGCAGTGACGTGAGGGGTGTGACGCACCGCCTCCACCTGCTCGCCAAACGCCTTGGAGGGCACATGCACACCGGCGAACAGCTGATAGCCCGCAGCCTGCCAACCCTCGGCGCCGCCCTCCAGGATGTGCACATTCACATAATCCAACGCCCGCAGGCGTTGCGCCGCGCGCGCCGCGAGGTCTGCGCCATCCTGGTCGTGAATCACCAACCGAACCTTGGGGTTGGGTGCCAGCCGCCGAGCGTCCAACTCCAGGCGGCTATAAGGCAGGTTCACCGCGAAAAACAGATGGGCTTCGCCATACTGGCCGTGCTCGCGCACATCAAACAGGGCGATTTCCTGCCCGTCGAACAGCCACTGTTGCAGTTGCTGGGGGGTTACGGTCTGGCTCATGGGGGTCCCGCCGGAAGAAATGGAATGACTGGAATTCAAGGGGCGTCAGTGGGCATAGGCCTTGATCGACGGTGCCATTTGCGAGGCGTTGTAATTGAGGATGCGCCCGTCGGCCTCGACGCCGTAGCGGCCGTTGAGTGATTCCAGCGGCAAGCCATAGAGATGGAAATGCAGGGTCGGTTGCTCCCCGGACACGCGGATTCCATGCACGTCCTCACCCAGGAACGCGATGGATGTCCCCGGCTGCACGACGACTTCCTTTTCCAAGTGCAGTGTGGTGTAGCCCGGCTCGCGCCCTTCGTCATCACGTCGATAGACGTAGTTGATTTCCTGGCCTTCGACGGCACTGATGATCGCCCACGTCTCATGGTTGTGAGGGATCGTGCTTTTGCCGGGCAACAGCGAGTTCAGGTAGAGGGTCGGGGTGTCGCCGTTGTCATTGAGGCGATAGCGGAACGCAGTGCTGCCCTGCCCCGGCACCGGCGCGGGGAAGGCCTCGAAGTTGAACAGGTCGCGGCGCTCGGCCAGGCCTTCCAGGAGCGCGACGATGTCCCCCAAGGCCGCGCGATCCACACCGCGCTGGTGGATGACGCGCACTTTCTGCAGGAAGTCTTCGATGACGTCGGGACGCTTGAAAATACTCATGGGGCGGGCTCCTTGTTAACGGAAAGTCAGACGGACAGGCTGTAGCGGCTCAGGTTGGTCAGCAGGTAAGGATCAGCGCCGAGGGGCGGTCGCCGCCCCGCGTCACCCAGGGCATGGCGCAAAAACTCCCGAGTGCGCTCGCTGGTGGGGTGCTGGAAAATCCGGGCGGCGCTGCCGTGCTCGACGATCACGCCGTTCTCCGTGAAATAGACGACGTCGCTGATCTCCTCGGCGAAACGCATTTCGTGGGTCACCAGCACACACGTCATGCCCTCTTCCGTCAGCTCGCGGATCACCGTCAGCACTTCGCCGACGGTTTCCGGATCCAGGGCCGAGGTCACCTCGTCGAACAGGATCAGTTCCGGACGCATCGCCAGCGCGCGGGCAATTGCCACCCGTTGTTGCTGGCCGCCGGAGAGCTGCCCCGGATAGGCATCGGCCTTGTGTTCCATGCGCACCTTGGCAAGCAAGGCACGGGCGTCCTTCTCGGCGTCGGCCCGATGGCGGCCGAGCACCTTGCGCGGCGCGATCACCAGGTTCTCCAGCACCGACAGATGCGGGAACAGGTTGTACTGCTGGAACACGAACCCCACGCGCTTGCGCAGCTCGATGCGCTGGGCCTCATGGGCCAGGCTATGGACCTCGGTCGCCCCCACGCGAATGCTGCCCCGCTGGGGCTGCAACAGGCCGGTGATGCAGCGCAGGATGGTCGACTTGCCCGAGCCCGACGGGCCGATGATCGACACGGCCTCGCCACGGTGCACGTCCAGGTCAATGCCCTTGAGCACCGGGTTGCCGCCGAACGAAAGGTGCAGGCCGCGCAGGCTGACCAGGGGTTCTGCGACGGTTTCAGTCGAAGGCATAACGTCGCTCCAAGTATTGGGTGAGGCGGGAAATCGGGTAGCAATAAGCAAAGAACAGCACCAGCAGGCTCAGGTAGATCACCACGGTGAAGCCGGTCTGGTTCACGGTGTTGCTGGCGATCTGCGCAGTGTCGATCACGTCGTGCACACCCACCAGGGACGCCAGCGCGGTGCCCATGGTGATCACCGCGTAGAGGTTCATCCACGGCGGCAACATGCGCTTGAAGCACTGCGGCAGGATGATCGAGCGGAAAATCTGCCCACGGTTGAATGCCAGGGACCGTGCCGCCTCCCATTGGGTGCTGGGGATCGAGGCGATGGCGCCACGGAAGATTTCCGCGACATTGGCGCTGGCCGGCAAGGCCAGGCCAAGCGTGACCTTGACCCAGTCGGGGAACGCGACATAGGTGCTGCCGATACGAATCTCGAACGGGAACACATAGGTGGTGAAATAGATCAGCACCAGCCAGGGCGCGTTGCGGAAGATCTGCACCCAGAGCCGCGCCGGCCAGCGCAGCAGGCGCAGGGGCGACAGCACCATGGCACCGACCAGCAGCCCCGCCACGGAGCCCGACCCGATGGCCAGCAGGCTGATCAGAATGTTCTGGCCGAACCCGGCGGCCATGGCCGGCGACCATTGCAGCAAGGCCTTGAGCACCGGACTGTGCTGCGCGAAGTACACCAGCCCGCACAGCGCGCCCATCCCCAGCAGCAACTTGCCGATATGGCGACGCGGCCAGGCCCGGGGCAAAACGACGGACGAATCAATGGCCATAGCCGGGCATCCTCAGGCGCGCTTCGAGCCAGCGCCCGACGCAATTGACGGTGAAACTCAGCAGACCGAAAAAACCCAGGATCAGGATCATCAGTTCCAGCACGTTATCGCTCTGGGTCCAGATCATGATCGCCGCGTAGGTGATGTCACCCACGGCAATGGCCGAGGCCACGGCGGTCATCTTCACCAGGTCGATCAGGTTGTTGATCAGCGCCGGCAAGGCAAAACGCAAGGCCAGTGGCAACTGCACGTTCCATAACAGTTGGCGGTTGTTGAACGCCAGCGAACTGGCCGCCTCCAGCGTCACCGTGGGCACGGCTTCGATGCCGGCCCGCAGTGCCTCGGCGTGGAACGCGCCCTTGTGCAGCGAGATCACGATCACCACCCAGGCGAAGGGTGTCAGCGGGTTGGCCGCACCGACGGCCTCGGTCAGCAACATGTTCAACACCAGGAACGCGCAATACAGCTGCACCAGGGTCGGCGTATTGCGGGTCACTTCGACAAACACCCGCGCCGGCCTGGCGAGCCAGGGCTTGCCCGAGGTCAACAGCGCCGCCAGGCCGACACCCGCCAGCAGGCTGCCGACGATGGTCAGCAGGCACAACCCCACCGTGGTCAACGCGCCCTGCTCCAGCGTGCCGCGCTGGTAGGCATCAACCAGGAAGTTGTAGTTGAGGCCAAACCCGGCGCTCCAATGAACGAACGCCTCCAGCCAATGAGTCATGGGCGATTACCTTGAGCGTCGGGATGGGTCGAGAGAGACGCAGGCACGACGATCTCAGGCGCCGTTGGCCTGGAACTGTTTCTGCAACTCCACCAAGGCCGGTGACGCCGGGGTGATGCGATGACGGGTCTGGGCCTCGATCAGCCAGCCGCTGCGGTGCAACTGCTGGATGATTGGGTCGAGCCTGGCCTGGGTATCGCTTTCACCTTTGCGCGTCCAGACCACCGAGGGTGCCGGGTTCAGCTCCGGACTCAGGGCGCGGTAGCCCTGCCATTCGGGGTTCTCGGCAACCAACGGATTGATCAGCGTGGCGTCATGCACCGCGGCGACGCAGTTGTTGCCTCGCAGCGCCAGGAGCGATTCCGAAGAACTCTTGAAGGCCTTGATCTCGACGCCCAGCTCGGTGAGCGGCTTGATGTAGCTGCTGCCCTGGGAGGTGCATACCGGTTGATTCTTCAAGTCTTCCCAGCGGCTGATCTTGCTGTCCTTGAGCACTGCCGCAGTGCCGCCGACGCGGTAGAACGGCGTGGGCACGAATCCGAGGATTTCACCGCGCTCGGCGGTCCATTCCATGTTGGCGATCAGCAGGTCGACCTTGCCCTGCTGCAAGAACTGGACGCGGTTGGCGGGCAGTACCGGCACCAACTGCACCTCGGCGCCGAGTTGCCGACCCAGTTCCTCGGCGAGATCGACGTTGAAGCCGCGAGGTTTCTGCGTAGCGGGATCGATACCGCCGAACGGGCCACCGGACAACAACACGCCCACCACCAACGCGTGGCGTTGCTCGATCTTGTCCAGCGTGGCATCGGCATGGGCGAGGTGGACGGTCGACAACGAGACCAAGGCGCCCAGCAGGACAGGCAACAAGCGTTTTACGGATGAGCGCTCACGTGACATGGAATTCCCCTCATGGATGGCCGGCGTCCCCCGGCCTGATGAGTGGGCATCCTAGGTAGCGCCCGGAGCCAACGGAAATTCAAATATCTAATATCGTTATAACTCGTCAGGTTTGGTCTCCAAACGAAAAACGAATAACTACGAATCCATGGGGCCGCAGAGCATATCGAGCGAGAGCAGCCCACCAAACACATAAAAATCTGTAATGTTTAGGTTTTCAGCCTTGATATGAAGCGGTGACCATGTCGACCTTGGATCTCGAATTACTGCGCACCTTCATTGCCGTGGTCGATCACCACAGCTTTGCCGAAGCAGGCGCCCAGTTGGCCCGTACGCAATCGTCGGTCACCCAACACATGCAACGCCTGGAACAGCAGGTCGGGGTCACGCTGTTCGAAAAACGCGGGAGGCACAAGCAGCTCACCGAAGCGGGCCAGCAATTGCTACGGCACGCACGACAAATGCTTTCGCTCAACGACGATGCGCTCAATTCCCTGCGTGAAAGCAGCCTGAGCGGCGTGTTGCGCATCGGCTCGCCCCACGACATTGCCGACACCATCCTGCCGCCGATTCTCAGCCACATCGCCCGCTCGGCTCCGCGCCTGCGCCTTGAAATCGACGTTGGCCGCAGCCCGTTCCTGATGGATGACCTGCATCGGGGCAAGGTCGACATGATCATCTCAACGCGCCAGGACCCGAACCTGGAAGGCTTCGCGTTGCGCACCTCGCCGGTGTGGTGGATCTGTTCGGCGCAGTACCTCCACAATCCCGGCGAACCCCTTCCGCTGATCCTGGTGGATGAGCCGAGCATCTATCGGCGCTATGCCCTGGAAGCGCTCGAACGCGCGAATATCCCATGGCGCCAGGCCTACCTGGCCTCGAACCTGATCGGCATCAAGGCCGCCACCCGCGCCGGCCTGGGCGTCACGCCCCGCAGCATGGAAATGCTCGGCCCGGACATGCGCGTGCTGGGTGAGAACGATGGCTTGCCACGGCTGCCGGATGTGACCTATCACTTGTGGATCCGGCCCAATACCGTCAACCCGCTGGTGCGCCGGGCCTATGACCTGATCAGGAACAATCAAGGGCATTGAGACGACGCTCGTCATTGCCCGAAACTGCTCCCGACAGTCAATACGCGAAGCCCTGCCCCAACTCACTTTCCATCCATTCCAGGAAACGCCGGACGCGAGGGAAACTCGAGTGGGCCTTGGGAAACACCAGATGGTGGGCAGCCACGGGGGCGCTGAGCGCTTCTGGCGCCACCTCGACCAGGCTACCGGCCGCCAGGTATTTCTTCGCCAGCAACGTGCTCTCCAAGGCAAACCCCAACCCATGGCTGGCCGCTTCCAGCGACATGTATGACCGGTCGAAGCTCAAGGCGTAAGGCTTCTCCGGGCGCGCCAGGCCATGTTGCGCAAACCATTGCGGCCATTTGAGCAAAGTGGCTTCGGAAAGCACCAGGTCGCAATCCAACAGATCGGATGCCCCTCGGATCGGGCATTGCGCGAGCAGTTTCGGCGAAGCGAGCACCGCGAAGGTTTCGTTCTGGACGGTGCGAACTTCGTAACTGGGCCAGTTTGCAGTGCCGTGGCGGATATCCACGTCAATCTTGTCTCGACTGAAATGCAGCGATTCGTAGGAACACGACAGATTGATCTGAATATCCGGGTTGGACGCTCGAAAAGCCTCCAGTCTCGGCATCAACCACAACAACCCGAAGCTGGGCGCCGAGTGCAGGCGCAAACAGTCCAGGCTCACGTCGCTGGCCGCGCGCTCGGTGGCGACCGCCAGGCTATGGAGTATTCCGGAAACTTCCTTGAGGTATTGCTCGCCCACCGGCGTCAGCGTGACCCCTCGAGCGGCGCGGACGAACAATTGCCGGCCAATCATGGCTTCAAGTTTCGCCAGTTGATGACTGACCGCGGAGGGAGTCAGGTCCAGCACTTCCGCAGCCCTGGCGACGTTGCTGAACCGGGCCGTTTGCTCAAAAGCCTGAATTGCTTTCAGCGGTGGAAGAATCAAGGGGGCATCGGCGTCGGTACGCATGGCAGATCACTCGACAATAGCTCTAATGATTGTTGAGCTTCGCCGTGAAAGCTCCCATCCGCAAGCAACCGAGTGCTGAATTTTTTTCAGCACTGAATGATTTTTACGGCATTGCTCAGCCGGGAGGCAAAGCAGAAGCTGAGTCATCGGTTTTTTCCAAATCGACCCAAATAAAAACAATCCGAGGTATCCCTCCATGCTTCTGCAAGGCAAAGTCGCGATCATTACCGGCGCCGCATCCGCCCGTGGCATTGGCCGCGCCACCGCTACGACATTCGCACAGCACGGCGCCCGCGTCGTGATTCTCGACCTGGATGAATCTGCCGCACGCGATGCCGCCAGCGCCCTGGGCGAAGGCCATCTCGGCCTTGCGGCCAACGTTGCCGATGAGTCGCAGGTCCAACGGGCCGTCGCCCAGGTCGTCGAACATTTCGGCCGAATCGACATCCTCGTCAACAACGCCGGCATCACCCAACCCCTCAAGACCCTCGATATCCGCCCATCGGACTACGACAAAGTGCTGGACGTCAGCCTGCGCGGCACCCTGCTCATGTCGCAGGCGGTGATCCCGCTGATGCGCGAACAGCAAGGCGGCAGCATCGTCTGCATGTCTTCGGTGTCGGCCCAACGGGGTGGCGGCATCTTTGGTGGGCCGCATTACAGCGCCGCCAAGGCCGGCGTATTGGGCCTGGCCAAGGCAATGGCGCGCGAGCTGGGCCCGGACAAGGTGCGGGTCAACTCCATCGCCCCGGGCCTGATCCACACCGATATCACCGGCGGCCTCATGCAGGATGAGCGTCGACACGCGATCATCGAAGGCATTCCGCTGGGTCGCCTGGGTGCGGCGCAGGATGTCGCCAACGCCGCCCTGTTCCTGGCCAGCGATTTATCGTCTTACCTGACAGGCATCACCTTGGATGTGAACGGCGGCATGCTGATTCACTGATGCATCTGGGCGGGCCATCGCGGCCCGTGCGGTTCTGGATCGAAGACCCCAGCCGGGCTGTTTGCCTGGCGGTCAATAAAAACAAGAGATCAGGCCATCATGACTACTTTGTCGCTCGAAGCGGTTTCGACCGTGCGTTCCAATGCCTACCGGAAAACGGCCTGGCGGCTGATGCCTTTCCTGATGCTGTGCTATTTGTGCGCCTATCTGGATCGGGTCAACGTCGGCTTCGCCAAACTGCAAATGATGAACGACCTGGCGCTCAGCGAAACCGTCTACGGGCTCGGCGCGGGCATGTTTTTCATCGGCTACTTCCTTTGCGAAGTCCCCAGCAACGTCATCTTGCACAAGGTCGGGGCTCGCGTGTGGATCGCGCGGATCATGATCACCTGGGGCATCATTTCCGCGCTGTTCGCCTTCGTCGAAACCGCCTGGCAGTTCTATGCCCTGCGCTTTCTGCTCGGGGTCGCCGAAGCAGGGCTGGCCCCGGGACTGCTGCTGTACCTCACCTACTGGTTCCCGTCCTATCGGCGTGCGCGCATGACCGTACTCTGGTTCATCGCTATCCCCTTGTCGGGCATGGTGGGCGGCCCGCTCTCCGGCTGGATCATGAACCATTTCGCCGGCGTGCACGGCTGGGCCGGATGGCAGTGGATGTTCGTGCTCGAAGCCATTCCCACCGTTGTCGTCGGGTTGCTGGTGTTGAGTTATCTCAAGGACGGCGTGCATCAGGCCCATTGGCTGGACGATGAAGAGAAAGCGCTGGTCAGCCGTGAACTGGCCGAGGACAACCAGCAGAAGGTCACCCATGCCTCGGTGGGCGAGTTTATTCGTGACCGCCGCCTGTGGCTGCTGGCCGGGATTTATTTCTGCGTGGTCATGGGCCAGTACGCCATCACCTTCTGGCTGCCGACGCTGGTGCGCAACGCCGGGGTTTCCGATCCGCTGCACATCGGTTTCCTGACCAGCCTGCCCTACCTCTGCGCCATTGCGGCCATGTTGTTGATCGGTCGCAGCGGCGATAAGCATCGGGAGCGGCGCTGGCACCTGATCGCACCGATGATCGCCGGTGCCATCGGGCTGACGCTCGCTGCGCTGCTGGGGGGCAACATCCTGCTGTCCATCCTGAGCCTGTGCCTGGCGGCGTCCGGCATCCTCTCTGCTTCCTCCATGTTCTGGATGCTGCCCACGACCTTGCTCGGCGGAGTGTCCGCCGCCGCGGGCATCGCGGCGGTCAACAGCTTCGCCAACCTCGCCGGCTTCTGTTCGCCCTACCTGATTGGCTGGATCACCACCCAGACCGGCTCAAGCGCCATCGGCATGTACCTGATCACCGGCGTACTGCTGGGCGGTGCCTTGCTGGTGCTGCGCATTCCCGCCGCCCTGGTCAATCGTTAAGTCACCGGAGTTCCACCATGACTCGCTCGCTTTCATCTGCTTCATCCACGTCCCTGGCGGACCGCGCCCACAATATCCGTCGTCATGCGCTGCGCATGGGTCAGGTCCAGGGACAAGGCTACGTCGGCCAAGCCCTGGGCGCCGCCGACCTGCTGGCGGTCGCGTACTTCCACGCCATGAACCATCGACCCGAAGACCCTGAGTGGGCGCAACGTGATCGCTTCTATCTCTCAATCGGCCATTACGCGATTGCGCTGTACGCGGCCTTGATCGAGGCTCGGATCGTTCCCCTCGATGAGCTGGAAACCTATGGCGCGGACGACAGCCGGCTGCCCATGTCGGGCATGGCGGCGTACACGCCGGGCATGGAAATCACCGGAGGTTCCCTCGGCCAAGGCCTGGGCATCGCCGTAGGTGCCTGCCTGGGCCTCAAGCGCAAAGGCTCGCCCGCCTTCATCTACAACCTGCTGTCGGACGGTGAATTGAACGAAGGTTCGACCTGGGAAGCCGTGATGTCGGCGTCGCACTGGAAGCTCGACAACCTGATTGCCATCGTCGACGTCAACAACCAGCAGGCCGATGGCTACTCCAGCGAAATCCTTTCGTTCGAGCCGATCGTTGACCGCTGGCAAGCCTTTGGCTGGTTCACCCAACGCGTCGACGGCAACGACCTGGATGCCCTGGTGACGGCATTCGATGCGGCGCGCAACCACCCTTCCAGCCAGCCCCGGGTGATCATCTGCGATACACGCATGGGCAAGGGTGTGCCGTTCCTGGAAAACCGCGAGAAGACCCATTTCATCCGCGTCGAAGAACACGAGTGGGACCTGGCGCTGAACAACCTTGAAGAAGGAAAACACTCATGAGCAACGCCGCCAACACATCGAATGCGATGGGCCAGCCGGGCAAGAAACGCCTGACCACCTCGGCGATGATCGCCTCGATTGCCGCTGAAGGACAGGCCACGAAACCGGCGCCATTCGGGCATGCGCTGGCCGCATTGGCGGACCAGCGCCCGGACATCGTCGGGCTGTCCGCCGACCTGTCCAAATACACCGACTTGCACATCTTCGCCAAGGCCCATCCGGATCGCTTCTACCAGATGGGCATGGCCGAGCAGTTGCTGATGAGCGCCGCGGCGGGCATGGCCCGGGAAGGTTTCGTGCCGTTTGCCACGACCTACGCGGTGTTCGCTTCCCGTCGGGCCTACGACTTCATTTGCATGGCGATCGCCGAGGAAAACCTCAACGTCAAGATCGTCTGTGGCTTGCCAGGCCTCACCACCGGTTACGGTCCAAGCCACCAGGCCACGGATGACCTGGCGATCTTCCGCGCCATGCCCAACCTGATGATCGTCGATCCCTGTGACGCGCTGGAAATCGAGCAGGCCGTACCGGCCATCGCCGCCCACCAAGGCCCGGTCTACATGCGTTTGCTGCGCGGTAATGTGCCCTTGGTGCTGGACGAATACGGCTACACGTTCGAGATCGGCAAGGCCAAGACCCTGCGCACCGGCAACGATGTGCTGATCATTTCCACCGGGTTGATGACGATGCGTGCCTTGGAAGCCGCCAAGCAACTGCAGGCCGACGGCGTCGATGTCGCGGTCCTGCACATGCCGACCATCAAGCCGCTGGACGAACACACCCTGCTCGCCGAGGCCAGAAAGCCAGGGCGACTGGTGGTGACCGCGGAAAACAGCTCCATCATCGGCGGACTGGGCGAAGCGGTTGCCGGTGTCCTGCTGCGCAATGGCGTGACCCCGACATTCAGGCAAATCGCGTTGCCAGACGCCTTCCTCGACGCGGGCGCGCTGCCGACGCTGCATGATCGCTACGGTATTTCCACCCAGGCCGTTTGCGCGCAAATCAAAGCCTGGCTTTAACGGCAAGCGCCGGGGTACCGGCAACAGGTACCCGGCGGTCTCAAGCAAAGGGGAGCGAAACCTGATGCCTGATGAATGGCTCGATCCCGCATTCAGCAGTCTTGTGGCCTCGGGTGCGGAACAATGGTCGCTGAGCACGCTGCCGGCCATCCGCGCCCGAGTTCATTCGACGTTCAAACCCGGGCACCGCGCGCGATGCGAAGTGCGCTGGATTCCAGGCGCCGACGCCGAACGCCTGCGCCTGTGCCTCTACCGACCGAAAGGCCTGGCGCCCGATGCAAACCTTCCGACGATCCTGTCCATCCATGGCGGTGGCTTCGTACTCGGAAAACCCGAAATGGCCGATGACTTCCTGGCGGACCTGGCCGACGAGTTGGCGGCCCTCATCGTTGCGGTGGATTATCGACTGGCGCCCGAGCATCCTTTTCCTGCGCCCCTCGACGACTGTTACAGCGCCCTCGCCTGGCTGTTCGAAAACAGTCAGGACCTGCGCCTGGATTCCCGGCGCGTTGCAGTCATGGGCCATAGCGCCGGTGGCGCGCTTGCCGCCGCATTGGCCATCATGGCGCGCGACAAGGGCCGGTTTCCGCTGGCCGGCCAGGTGCTCATCTACCCGATGCTCGATCACCGCACCGGCTCAGCCCAGTCCCCCTACCCGAGCCGGGAAACAGCCACCTTCAGTTGGCTGCCGGAGCCCAATCGGTTCTGCTGGCAGTGCCTTCGCGGTGGCTACGCCCTGGACGACGATCGTGCAGGCCTGTTTTCACCGGCCCTGCAACCCGACCTTCGCAACCTGCCGCCGACGTTCATCTCGGTCGGCGCGCAAGATCTGTTTCTCGAGGAAGACCTCGATTTTGCGATGAGGCTGTCTCGCGCTGGGGTTGCCCTGGAACTTCACGTCTATCCTGGCGCGCCACACATGTTCGACCAGGTGCCAGGGCGCATCGCGGATCAATCGACCTGCGACATCGTCCGGGCGTTGAAAGGTTTTTTGAAGAGGTGACGAAGCGGGACCGGACCTGCAATCCAACCGTGAAAACTCGCGCGCCAGCGTCTATGGTAGATATCTGCAACGCAGACCGTCCCCTAATAACAAGATTGCCGTGAAAGCCCTGCGCGGGCGTCACGCACGATGGGAGCCCTCCATGACCCTGCATAGCGCGCAGCCGATCCCCAGCGAACTGGCGGCCTTCGTCAACGACCATTTTTCCGGACGTGGCCTGAAGCCCGATGGCGTCATCGCCCAGTCCTGGTACCGCAGCGTCGTGGAGCACCGGCTCGATCCCGGCGCGGCGAGCCGCAAGAACATCCTCAGCGCCGAGGATATCCGGCGTCATCAGGAACAACACCAGCAGTATCTTTCCATCGCCAGCCAGGGCGTCAGCGGTCTGGCCCGGCGCGTGGTGCCCGCCGGCTTTGCCGTGCTGCTGAGCGACGAGCGCGGCATCACCCTGGACTCCCGGCTGCCCGACCAGCCCGACCTCTATACGCAATCAGGGCTGGTGGTGGGTGCGCAGTGGCAGGAATCGGTGGTGGGCACCAATGGCATTGGCACAACGCTGGCTGCCGCGCAGCCGTTGATCATTCATCGGGAGGAGCATTTCCTGGCGTCCAATTTCAGCCTGAGCTGTTCGGTCGCCCCGATCTTCGATGCCCAGGGCCTGCTGCGCGGCTGCCTGAATGCGACCTGCATGAACAGCGAAGGCCCTCGGGAAAGCCAATACCTGACGCTGCAACTGGTGATCATGTACGCGCGCCTGATCGAAAATGCACATTTCCGCCAGAGCTACCGCGACCGCTTGACCTTGTCCCTCAAGCCCCTCGATGACATCGCCGACCTGGCCAACGAACAGTTACTGGCCCTTGATGAAAGCGGCCGCATCATCGGCGCCAACCGTGCCGCTTTTGTCGCCCTGGACCTGGCTGAGGGTCCGGCATTGCTGGGCACGGCCATCGATCGCCTGCTGCCAACCACGGTGGACGAGTTGCTCAAACTCACCAACGGCGGCGCCCAGGGCGTGCGCTTGCGTGGCCTGCGGGATGAGGCGTTGCTGGAGGTCGGCCTGCGGATCCCGTCTCAACAGCACCGCCCGCGCCCCGTCGCCCGCCCTGCCCCTGACACACACCCGGACCTGCAACAACTCGCCGGTCTCGACTCCCAACTGCAACAGAGCGTCCACCGGGTGCGCAAGGTGATCGACAAAGGCATCCCGATTTTGATTACCGGCGAAACCGGCACCGGCAAGGAAGCCTTTGCCCGCGCGATCCACCACGCCAGCCTTCGTCGCGCAGGGCCTTTCGTCGCACTCAATTGCGCAGCCATTCCGGAGACGCTGATCGAGAGCGAGCTGTTCGGCTATCGCGCCGGCAGCTTTACCGGCGCGAACCGAAAAGGCATGAAGGGCAAGTTGGAGCTGGCAAATGGCGGCACGCTGTTTCTCGATGAAATTGGCGACATGCCCGCCCATTTGCAAACCCGCTTGCTCAGGGTGCTGGCGGAGCGGGAAATCGCGCCGCTGGGGGCTGAAGTGCCGGTGGCGCTGGATGTCCAGGTGATCTCGGCGACTCACCAGGACCTGCCCACCATGATCGGCGAGAAGCGCTTTCGCGAAGATCTGTTCTATCGGCTCGCCGGCATGAACCTGGCGCTGCCCGCCTTGCGCGAACGCAGTGACCGCGCCGCGCTGATCGAGCAATTGCTCACGGCACAGGACGACACTCGCGCGCTACGACTGAAAGCCGATGCCCGCCAGTGCCTGCTCGACTATCAATGGCCTGGCAACATCCGCCAACTCCTCAATAGCCTGCGCTACGCGGTGGCCCTGGCTGAAGACGGCGTCATCGACCTGGACTGCTTGCCCGGCGAAGTGCTGGCGCCACAGCGGCTGTCACTGTCCGCCAACACCACGCCGTTGGCCGTCAGCTTGGGCGAACAGCTGGGCGACGAAGAGTCCCGTCGCCTGCTGGCAACCTTGCGCCAGCATCGCTGGAACATCAGTGCCGCCGCTGCCGACCTGGGCATCTCCCGCTCCACGCTGTACCGCAAAATGAAAAAGCACGGCGTCGTCGCGCCCAACGACCAGTTCTGATACGCCCAGAGAGATGCCGGCGCCCTTGCGGGTGCCGGCATGTTTCTCGCCCAATCAAACTTGAATGTAAACCACATGGGTATGGGTGTACTCATACAAGCCGTGCTTGCCGTCCGCGCCGCCAATGCCGGACTTGCGCGCCCCGGCATGGAAGCCCTGCATCGCTTCGAAGTTCTCTCGATTGATGTAGGTCTCGCCGAAATCCAGCTCATGGCTCGCGCGCATGGCGGCACTCAGGCTGCGGGTGTAGACCGATGACGTCAAGCCGTACTCGCTGTCATTGGCCAGGGCGATGGCTTCGTCCAGGTCTTCGACAATCTGGATCGGCAGGACCGGGCCGAAGATCTCCTGGCGCATGATCGCCATCTCGCCGCCACACCCGGCCAGCACCGTCGGCTGGTAATGGAAGCCCTGGCCCCTGTCGGCCACCGCGCCGCCCGTGACCACTTCGGCCCCCTGCTCCTTGGCAGTGGTGACCATCCGCGCGACCTTGTCCAGCGCCGCCTGGTTGATCAGCGGCCCCATGTCCAGGTCGTCCTCGGCCAACGGGTCGCCGTAGCGGGTCGCGGCCATCGCGGCGGCGATCTGCTCGATGAACTGATCGGCGACCTTGCGCTCGACATACACCCGCTCGGCGCAATTGCAGACTTGCCCGGTGTTGATCACCCGCGAAGCCGTGATCGCCTTGACCGCGAGGTCCAGGTCCGCATCCGCCAACACGATAGCCGGCGCCTTGCCGCCGAGCTCCAGGTTGAGCTTGGTGATGTTCGGCGCCGCCGCGGCCATGATCCGCGAGCCGGTGCCGACGCTGCCGGTGAAACTGATCAAGTCGATACCTGCGTGGCGGGTCAGGTTATGCCCCACCGTCGCCCCCGTACCGCTGACGACATTGAACACCCCGGCCGGCAGGTCGGTCTCGGCCACCAGGCGGGCAAACTCGAAGCAGTTGATGGGCGTTTCTTCGCTGGGCTTGATCACGATGGTATTGCCAGTCACCAGCGCCGGCGCCATCTTGCGAGCGATCAGGAAGAACGGGAAATTCCACGGCAGGACACCGGCCACCACACCCAAGGGCTTGCGCAGCAGGAAGATGCTTTCGCCAGCGCGGTCGCTGGTCAGCACCTCGCCCTCAAGGCGCCGTGCCCACTCGGCCATGTAGTCCAGGTAATCGGCGGTGAAGTTGACTTCCACCCGCGCCAATCCCAGCACTTTGCCCTGCTCGGCGGTGATGATGTGGGCGAGTCGCTCGGCGTTGTCGCGCACTTTGCTGGCGATTTTCCGCAGGTAGCCGGCGCGCTCGATGGCCGGGCGGGCGGCCCAGCTTTTTTGTGCCTTGCGCGCCGCGGCAATGGCCGCTTCGACTTGCTCGCCGCTGGCTTCGGGCACCCGTGCCAGCAAAGCGCCGTTGGCCGGGTTGTGCACTTCAATGCTCGGGTCGCTGGGAATGAAGGCGTTGGCGATGAAGTGCTGGTAATTGATGATCTCGGTCATGTGCTTGCTCTCGCGGTCAGTTTCAGAACGATGCAGGGGCATTCATTTGGCGGTGAAGGTTTTCCAGACCCCGCCTTCCTGCTGCAGGTCGTGGGCGCGCTTGATCAGGTATTGGTGGATCTGCTCTACCTGTTCCGGCGTGAAGGCGTCGGCGAAGGACGGCATGCCATCCGGCACTCGACCGCCGTAGAGAATGCCGAGGAACATCTGGTGTTTTTCCGCCGTCAGCTTGCGCAGGTCCGGCAGCACGCCGCCGCTGACTGCATGAATGCCGTGGCATTGGGAGCAATAACCGTCGTAGAGCTTGGCGCCGGCGTCCACTGCGGCCAGGTCGCCGGTCAGGGGCGGCGGTTTCGGGGTGTCGGCGAGCGGTGCCGGCTCGTTGAGTTTCGCCGTGCCGCCCAGTTTGTAGGTCAATACCTGGGAGAACGGCCGGACCCCGGCGCGCAAGGACAAGGCGCCAGCAAAGGTCGAGAAGGCGCCGCCCCACCCGGCCATGAACGTCACGTACTGCTCACCGTCCACGCTGTAGGTAATCGGCGCCGCCATCACACCGCTGGCCGCCGGCTGCTCCCAGAGTTTCTTGCCGCTGTCAGCGGCATAGGCGATCACCCGGCCGTCGGCGCTGCCCTCGAACACCAGGTTGCCGGCGGTGCTCAAGGTGCCGCCGTTGAAGATCGTCACATAGGGCACCTCCCAGGCCGGTTGTTGCTTGACCGGGTCCCAGGCAATCAGCTTGCCCGACCAGCCCTTGGCCATTTCCAACAGCCCATCGGCGTCCTCCGGCATCATCCCGGTGCGCAGGCCCAGTTGGTACATGCTCTTGAACGGGTTGCGCTTCGGCGCCTCGGGGATGTGCTCGTAGTAGGCGGACATGATGTGCGCCGGGATGTACACCAGGCCGGTGTTCGGGTTGAAGGACATCGGCTGCCAGTCATGGGCGCCCCAGAACGCAGGCGTGACCAATTTGCGCTTGCCATCCTTCCAGTACGCGGCATTCTCGTCATCGACGATGGGCCGGCCCGTCTTCATGTCCATGCCCTTGGTCCAGCTCTGCGGCACGATGCCCTTGGCCGACAACAGCTCACCCGTGGCGCGGTCGATCACGTAGAAAAAACCGTTCTTCGGCGCTTGCATCAGGACCTTGCGCGGCTTTCCATCGATCGGCAGTTCCGCGAGGATCATGTGCTGGGTGGCGGTGTAGTCCCAGGCGTCCCCCGGCGTGGTCTGGTAGTGCCAGGCGTACTCGCCCGTATCGGCGTTGACCGCGACGATGGACGACAGGAACAGGTTGTCGCCCTTGGCCTGGCTCCGCCATTTCGGGTCCCATAACGAACCATTGCCCACACCGATGTAGAGCAGGTTCAAGTCCGGGTCGAACGCAAAGGAATCCCAGGCCGTGCCGCCACCGCCCTGGGCCACATAGGCGTCGCCGTGCCAGGTCTTGGCCGCGATGGCCATGGCCTTGTCCTCCGGTGGTAGCTTGGGGTCACCCGGCACCGTGAAGAAACGCCAGGCCTGCTTGCCGGTCTCGGCGTCGTAGGCGGTGACATAACCGCGTACGCCGAACTCGGCGCCGCCGTTGCCGATCACGACTTTGCCGTTGACCACTCGCGGGGCTCCGGTGATGGTGTAGCTGCGCGAGTGATCGGCCCGGGTGTCCACCGACCAGGCGCGCTGGCCGGTCTTGGCGTCGATGGCTTCAAGACGACCATCGAGCACACCCACATAAACCTTGCCCTTCCACACCGCGACGCCTCGGTTGACCGCGTCGCAACAAGCCTCGCCGGCGCGGTTGCGGTCGGACTTGGGGTCGTACTTCCAGATCAACTTGCCGTCGCGCGCATCCAGGGCATAGACCACCGAGAACGGGCCGGTGGTGTACATCACGCCATCGACCACGATGGGCGTAGCCTCGACACCGCGATCCAGGTCCAGCTTGTAGCTCCACGCGAGCCCCAACTGGCCGACGTTCTGGTCGCTGATCTTCTTCAACGGGCTGTAGCGTTGTTCGTCGTAGGTGCGGCCGGTGCTCATCCAGTTACCGGGCTCCTGGTCGGCGGCGATGATGCGCTTGCCGTCGACATTCGCCGGCAGGTCCTGCGCCCAGCCCGGGACGGTATTGAGGGATAGTGCCAGCACGACAAACAGCATCTTGAGGGGAACGCGAAGGGGCGCGTTCCGAAAAGCAGTAGGCACGGAGAGGCCAATCTGTGTCATGGGAGGACTCCTGGTTCTTATTAGTAGCGAAGCCATTGCGCTGCGCACCAGGAGAGGAGCAACCCCCATGCCACCGTTTGAAAACGCTTCGCAAGCCCCGTTCCATGGGGCTTTGCGCGCATATCGCGGGTCGCGAAGCCGTGCGACAGTTGTCGCATCTGCCGCGACAGCTGTGCCAGGGATGCGCCACGTTGCACACGATTCGTGAAGAAAGCCGTCACACGCCGGGCCTTAGTACCCGCGAGCGCACGCCCTACAATCAGCGCAACCATCAGCAGGAGAGCCAAGCGATGTTCGCCTCATTCGAATCGGGCCGATGCCAAGTCAATGGCATCACCGTCAACTACCGCAAAGGTGGGAGCGGCCAAGGCCTTCTCCTTCTCCACGGGCATCCCCAGACTCACGTCATGTGGCACAAAATCGCCGAACCCTTGGCGGCGCATTTCACCGTGGTCGCGGCAGACCTCCGGGGCTACGGTGACAGCGACAAACCGGCAGGCGACGCCGAGCACCTCGCCTACTCCAAGCGACAAATGGCCCTGGACGGGCTCGAGCTCATGCGCGCGCTGGGGTTCGTGAAGTTTGACGTGCTGGCGCATGACCGAGGCGCACGCGTGGCGTGCCGCATGGCGATGGACCACCCGGACGCAGTGAAGCGTTTGATCACGCTGGATATCGCTCCGACCCTGGCGATGTACGAACAAACCAACGAAGCATTCGCCCGCGCCTATTGGCACTGGTTCTTCCTGATCCGTCCGGCTCCGTTTCCCGAAACGCTCATCGAGGCTGATCCGGAGCTTTACCTGCGCAGCGTCATGGGCACCCGCAGCGCTGGCATGGCACCTTTCACCGACGCCGCACTTGCCGAGTACTTGCGCTGCCTGGCGCTCCCTGGCACCGCTCATGGCCTGTGTGAGGATTACCGGGCAAGCGCCAGCATCGATCTGGAGCACGACCGGAGCGACCGGCAAGCCGGGCGAAAACTCTCAATCCCGTTGCTCGCTTTGTGGGGAGCGGACGGCGTCGTGGGCCGTTGCTTCGATCCGCTGGGTGAGTGGCAAAAAGTCGCGACCGATGCGCGAGGGAAAGCGTTGCCGTCTGGGCATTACATTGCGGAGGAAGTGCCAGAGCTTTTGATCGACGAGGTGCTTGGATTCCTGCTTCCCTCGGTCCCTGGAGGCAGGTAGTTGCAGGCGGTACCCGTTTCGACAACACTCGCCAGCGAATGCCACCCTATCCATCGAACGGTGAACCGACATGCCTGGCGAAAAATCGATTGCGAAATTGCTCAGAGGAATGAGCCCGACGCTCAACGACGGGGATTACGTCTTTTGCTGCGTCGTCGACATGGACCTCGTCAAAGGCGAGGAGATACTGGGCAGCTTCCGCGAAAAAGAAGGGCTGACCGTCATCATCGAGCGCACCAGGGCCCAGGCCCTGGGCCTGGAATTCGAATACGTCGCCGCCTGGATCACCTTGACCGTGCACTCCGCCCTGGATGCCGTCGGCCTGACCGCAGCCTTCGCAACAGCCTTGGGCAACGCGGGCATCAGTTGCAACGTCATCGCCGCCTACTACCACGACCACATCTTCGTGGGTCGGGAAGATGCGCAGCGGGCAATTGAGGTTCTGGAAGCGCTTGCTCGGTCTGGAGGCAGCGACTGATATTCCTCAGCCGAAACTGCGGTCGACGGAACAAACCATCCAGGACAGCTGCTTCTACAAGAGTATCCGTGGCGTACGCAAACCTTGAAACCACCCCAAAACAACTGTGGGAGGGCTTGCCCGCGAAGGCGTCCGGTCAGTTACATCTTTTTTGACTGACACTCTGCCATCGCGAGCAAGCTCGCTCCCACAGGGGGTTCTGGGTCGCTTTTAAGATCAGTGTCCACCACCCATCCCTTGTGGGAGCGAGCCTGCCCGCGAAGGCGTCCGGTCAGTTACATCTTTTTGACTGACACTCTGCCATCGCGAGCAAGCTCGCTCCCACAGGGGTTTTTGGGTCGCTTTTAAGATCAGTGTCCACCCCCCATCCCTTGTGGGAGCGAGCCTGCTCGCGAAAACAGTGGATCAGCTTGCATCGATGTTGAATGTGCCGCCGTCTTTGCGTTCAGGCTCGCACACAGGAGGATGGCGTTCAGCCGAAACCAGGTCGGCACCTGCCCAACGGTTGACCTCTACGCCCACCCCTCCAGCCGCAACGTGGCGCGCACCAGGCGTTGCTCTTCGTTTTCGATTTCCCTGAGGTTCTCGCAGATGCTCTGGATGTGGGCGATAGCCGCCTTGCGCGCCTGCTCCGGCAACCGCCCGGTCACGGCGTTGTAGAGCCGGGCGTGTTGGCGGTCGATCTGGCGCTTTTGCGGCTCGCGGTGGTAGAGGTTGTTGACCGAGGCAAACACCGAGCTGAGCAGCAAATCCGTCAGCGAACGCAAGGTCTGCACCAGCACCGGATTGTGCGAGGCCTCGCAGATCGCCAGGTGAAACGCATGGTCGAGCCGGGCATGGACGCTGGCCTCAAGGGGACGGCTATGGGCGTCGAGCATGGCCTCGTAGCTGCGGGTGATCAGTACGAAATCAGCCTCGGTCCCGCGCAGGGCCGCCAGGCGCGCGGACTCGCCTTCGAGCAGGCTGCGGACCTCGAATAGATCATAGAGCGTGCGTGGCTGCGAGCTGAACAGGTGCATCAGCGGCGACGCCAAGCCATGCCCCGACAAGTCGGCCACGAATGACCCCTTGCCCTGTTCAGTCTTGATAATCCCCCGGGCGCGCAACAGCTTCAGTCCCTCGCGAAGCGCGGTGCGGGAAACGCCGAGTTTTTCCGTCAACCGCCGTTCCGAAGGCAACAGCTGCCCGGTCTTGAGCACGCCATCGACGATCAGGCGCTCGATGCGCTCACAGACCACGTCGGCCACCTGCAGGTTACGGCTCGTCTCGAAGTTTTCCATCGAATCCCCGACTAGTATGACCAGTTCCGTCACCGGATCCAGAGGTGGTCAAACACAGCAATAGATCACTGATTTTCCATTGAATTTTCAAACAGGCAAAAAGAACAGGGTCGACGAACTGGTTCGACCAGTCCAACAACACATGGACAGTAGAACGCCACGGACCAATGATGCAAGTCAGCCGTATCAGAACAGACCTCGAATAAAAACAACTGAGGGTCGCCTGCGAACCATGAACATTCTCTACGATGAACGCGTCGATGGCGTCCTGCCCGACGTGGACAAAAGCGCACTGCTCCAGGCCCTGAAAGCTGAGCTTCCCGACCTGGAAATCCTCCATCAGCGCGAAGCGCTCAAGCCGTACGAATGCGACGGGCTCTCCGCCTACCGCACCACGCCCATGCTGGTGGTGCTGCCGCGCCACATCGAGGAAGTCCAAGGCGTGCTTCGCCTCTGCCACGAGCGCAAGGTGCCCGTCGTCGCCCGTGGCGCGGGCACCGGTTTGTCCGGCGGTGCGCTGCCGTTGGAAAAAGGCGTGCTGCTGGTAATGGCGCGCTTCAACAACATCCTGCACATCGACCCCGCCGCCCGCACCGCACGGGTCCAGCCGGGCGTGCGCAACCTGGCGATTTCCCAAGCGGCCGCGCCGTTCGGCTTGTACTACGCGCCGGATCCCTCCTCGCAGATCGCCTGTTCAATCGGCGGCAACGTGGCGGAAAACGCCGGTGGCGTGCATTGCCTCAAGTACGGGCTGACCGTGCACAACCTGCTCAAGGTCGACATCCTCACCGTCGATGGCGAACACCTGGCGCTGGGCTCCCAGGCCCTCGACTCTCCCGGGTTCGATCTGCTGGCGTTGTTCACCGGTTCCGAAGGCATGCTCGGGGTGATCACCGAGGTCACGGTCAAACTGCTGCCCAAGCCGCAGACGGCCAAAGTGCTGCTGGCGGCCTTCGATTCCGTTGAAAAGGCTGGCCGGGCAGTGGGTGACATCATCGCCGCCGGGATCATCCCGGGCGGCCTGGAAATGATGGACAACCTGGCCATTCGCGCCGCCGAAGACTTTATCCACGCCGGCTACCCGGTGGACGCCGAAGCGATTCTGTTGTGCGAACTCGATGGCGTGGAAGCCGACGTCCACGACGACTGCGACCGCGTGCGCCAAGTGTTGCAACAGGCCGGCGCCACCGACGTGCGCCAGGCTTGCGATGAGGCCGAACGCGTGCGTTTCTGGGCCGGACGCAAGAATGCGTTTCCTGCGGTGGGCCGCCTTTCGCCGGATTATTACTGCATGGACGGGACGATCCCGCGCCGGGAACTGCCCCGCGTGCTGCAAGCCATCGCGGCGTTATCGGCGGAATACGGCCTGCGGGTCGCCAACGTTTTCCACGCCGGCGACGGCAACATGCATCCACTGATCCTGTTCGATGCCAATCAACCGGGCGAGCTCGATCGCGCCGAAGCCCTGGGCGGCAAGATCCTCGAATTGTGCGTGGAGGTTGGCGGCAGCATTACCGGTGAGCACGGTGTGGGCCGCGAGAAGATCAATCAGATGTGCGCGCAGTTCAACAGCGATGAGCTGACCGTGTTCCATGCCATCAAGGCCGCGTTCGACCCGAGCGGGCTGCTCAACCCCGGGAAGAACATCCCGACGCTGCATCGCTGCGCCGAGTTTGGCGCCATGCATGTCCACATGGGTCAGATGCCCTTCCCCGAACTGGAGCGCTTCTGATGGGCAGCGAACACGATTTCGACGACAGCGCGGCGCTGCTGGAGCAGGTCAACCAGGCCCTGGAAAACGCCACCCCGCTGCGTATCCAGGGTTCCAACAGCAAGGCATTCCTGGGGCGTAGCGTGGCGGGCGAAGTACTCGACACGCGCTCGCACCGGGGCATTGTCAGCTACGACCCGACTGAATTGGTGATCACCGTTCGCGGTGGTACGCCCTTGGCAGAATTGTTCGAAGTGCTGGACGCGGCGCAGCAGATGCTGCCTTGCGAACCGCCCGCCTTCGGTGAAAACGCCACGGTGGGCGGCATGATTGCCTGCGGACTCTCAGGGCCACGTCGTCCCTGGGCAGGCTCGGTGCGCGACTTCATCCTCGGCACACGGGTCATCACTGGCCACGGCAAGCACTTGCGCTTCGGCGGAGAGGTCATGAAAAACGTTGCCGGCTACGATCTTTCGCGCTTGATGGCCGGCAGCTACGGTTCGCTGGGCGTGGTGACCGAAGTGTCCCTCAAGGTCCTGCCAAAAGCACGGCAGACCTTGAGCATCAGCCTGGAGATGGACGCCCAGCGTGCCTTGCAGCGCCTGGCGGAATGGGGGCAGCAACCGCTGCCCATCACTGCCGCGTGCCACGATGGGCAGCGCCTGCACCTGCGACTCGAAGGTGGCGAAGGCTCGGTGGCGGCGGCCCACGACCGTTTGGGCGGCGAGCGACTGGACGCTTCGTACTGGCAGGACCTGAACGAACATCGGTTGGGTTTCTTCGACGAGGAACGGCCCTTGTGGCGCCTTTCGCTACCGTCGAACACGCCTCGCTTGCCGTTGCCGGGCGTCCAACTGATCGATTGGGGCGGCGCCCAGCGCTGGCTCAAATCCGACGCCGAAGCGACGTTCATCCGCTCGATCGTCGAACAAGTCGGCGGGCATGTGACCTGCTACGCCCCTGGATTGACCGACAGCCCTTTCCAACCGCTGCCCGACGCATTGATGCGCTATCACCGGAACCTGAAGCAGCAACTCGATCCACGGGGCCTCTTCAACCCCGGTCGCCTGTACCCGGAGCTCTGAACCATGCAGACCACCTTGAGCGAAGACGCCCGCCAATTGCCCCGCGCCGAAGAGGCCGAACGCATTCTGCGCAGTTGCGTGCACTGCGGTTTCTGCAATGCCACCTGCCCGACCTATCAATTGCTGGGCGATGAACTGGATGGTCCGAGGGGGCGCATCTACCTGATCAAGCAGGTGCTCGAAGGCAACGACGTGACCCGCGAAACCCAGGAACACCTGGATCGCTGCCTGTCGTGCCGCAACTGCGAAACCACCTGCCCCTCCGGCGTCGATTATCACAACCTGCTGGACATTGGCCGGGCGGTGGTCGATGCGGCAGTCCCGCGCCCGCTCGGCCAACGCCTGTTGCGCGAGGGGTTGCGCAGCGTGGTGCCCAATCCCGGGCTGTTCAAAGGATTGGTGAGCGGCGGCCAGGTTTTCCGGGCATTGCTGCCAGACACGCTGAAAGCCAAGCTGCCCCGCAACGTGCGTCCAGCAAAGCCACGACCGACCACCCGCCATGACCGGCAAGTGCTTATGCTCGAAGGCTGCGTGCAACCCAGCCTCTCACCCAACACCAACGCAGCCGCCGCACGGGTATTGGATCGATTGGGCATCAGCGTCGTCCCGATTCGCGAGGCCGGCTGCTGCGGGGCGGTGGACTATCACCTGGACGCCCAGGCCGCCGGCCTCGATCGTGCCCGCCGCAACATCGACGCGTGGTGGCCGGCCATCGAAAGCGGTGCCGAAGCCATCGTGCAAACCGCCAGCGGTTGCGGCGCCTTCATCAAGGACTACGGGCACCTGCTCAGCAGCGATCCGGCGTATGCCGACAAGGCCGCAAAAGTGAGCGCCCTGGCCAAGGACCTGGTTGAAGTACTGCGCGACGAACCGTTGGATCAGCTCGGCGTGCGCAGCGACCAGCGCCTGGCCTTCCACTGCCCCTGCACGTTGCAGCACGCCCAAAGACTCGGCGGCGCAGTCGAAGCGATCCTGGGACAGCTTGGATTCAACCTCACGCCGGTGCCCGACAGCCACCTGTGCTGCGGCTCGGCGGGCACCTACTCGCTGACCCAACCCGAACTGTCCCGGCAACTGCGCGACAACAAGCTCAACGCCTTGGAAAGCGGGCACCCCGAAGTCATCGCCACCGCCAATATCGGCTGTCAATCCCACCTCGACGGCGCTGGCCGAACCCCTGTCAGGCACTGGATCGAACTGGTTGAAGCGGCGTTGCCTTGAGCGGCAGACTTGGATCATTCAACCCGGCACCAAGGCGAGCAACGTCAAGATCCGCTCACGCCTGCCCTCCCTGCGCATCCGCCAACGCCGCGCCGTTGAGGTAATGGTCGCCCAGCAACCGGCGCTGGGTCAGCAACGCTGGCTCGGCGGCGTCGGGCAATGGCCGCGGCAAGCTGCGCCCGGCCAACTCGAAGTACGCATGACCGGCCACCCGCGCCGCCTCCGCAGCGGCCAGGCGAAAGGCGATGGCGGTCGATTGGGACGTGTCGGCGCGTTCGAGCAAAGCATCGGCGGCGTCGATGCGGATGCGCAGGTCGCCGACTGCCGCGACCACCAGGGCCTCATGTCGCGCGCTCTGCCCGCGCAGGTAATCAAGCAGGGCCGCCTCAACGTGGCGGGCATGGGCCAGGTCGCTACGACCTTGGGAATGTGAATAGGACATGCTCGATACCTCAGTTCCAGGAGTGACGTTGCGGCTTGATGTCGTTGAGCAGCTGGTTGCCCACCAAGTGATATTTCCAGCGCACCGGGTCGTGCAGGGTGTGGGTCCGCGCGTTGCGCCAGAACCGATCCAGGCCCTGGCTGGCCGAGACGCTGCGCGTGCCGCCCAGTTCCAGCAAACGGCTCGACGCCTCCAGGGCAATCTCGGTGGACAGGACCTTGGCCTGGCCGACGATCACGGACGCTTCGGCAACCCGCTCCTCGCTGGGCTCGGCGACGGCACGGTCGACGGCTTGGGCCGCGCGTTGCAAAATCGCCTCGGCCGCTTGCAGGCGCCAGGCCAGTTCACCGATCAGCGCTTGGCCCAACGGATCCTGCCAACCGTGCTGCAGGCCGCTGTCGACCCAGGGGCGCGCCTGGCGGGCGACGCGCAGGGTCTCGGCGAAGGCGCCACGGGCAATGCCGGTGTCCACGGCGGCTTGGATAATCTGTGAGATCGGACCGTCGGAAGTCGGTTGGTCATAGGCCTTCCAGGCCGGCACCACGTCGACGGCAGGCACTCGCACGCCCTCGATGCGCACCTGGCCGCTGGCGGTGATGCGCTGGCCGAAACAGTCCCAACTGTCGATCACCGTCAGTCCAGCGGCGTCGCGCGGCACCAGGGCGATGTGCACATGCCCCACCTCGTCAACCCCGGCCACCGGCACGATATGGGCGAACAATGCGCCGGTGCAGTAGGCCTTCTCGCCGTCGAGCACCGCCGTGTCGCCCTCGAAGCGGACCTGCGTCTGGAAGGTCGTGACGTATTGGCTTCGCGCTTCGGAAAAGGCGTTGCCGAAGCGATACCCCTCAAGCACCTTGGCGTAGTAGCGCCGCTTCTGCTCTTCGCTGCCGGCCAGGCCGAGGTTGCTGAGGACGCCGAAATGGTTTTGCGGCAGCTGGCCGAGGGAGGAATCGGCGGCGGAAATGATGGCGATCACTTCGCTGAGGGTGACATAGGACACCCCGGCGCCACCGTAGGCCTTCGGCACGCTGATCGCCCACAGGCCGCTTTCGGAAAAGCGTTCCAGCTCATCCCAGGGCAGCCGCCGCTCGCGATCGCGGGCGGCGGCCTCGCGGGCGAAATCTTCGGCCACGCGCTGCGCCACCTCGATGGCCTCGGCGTCGCTGCGAATGATATGGGCCGGGCGCCGAGGGCCCGGACGAGCCTGCTGGGAGGGGGCGACGGTCGGTGAATGGCTCATGTGCTGCTCCTTGCGTAACGGGTTCACCAACAACCAGAGCACAGTCCGTACCAACCCTTTAAACCCTCTGTATTCAATGCGTTGCGATCCGACAGCAGGCCAGGGAAAGCCCCTGCAACAGCAAACTGCGGATTCACTGTTGCCCACTGAACAACGGACCGTCAGCCGGACTTGCCACCCAGGTAGAAATGCTGGATGTCTTCCCGCGCCGCCAACTCCGCACCGCTGCCCTCACCCACCACCCAACCGTTTTCCAGGACGTAGGCGTAGGTGGCATGGCGCAGGGCAACGTTGATGTTCTGCTCCGCTACCAGAAAGCTCATGCCCTCCTGGGCATTGAGCTGGGCGACGATGGCGAAAATCTCCTCGACAAGGATCGGCGCCAGCCCCATCGAAGGTTCATCCAGCAACACCAGCCGAGGCCGGGTCATCAATGCCCGGCCTATGGCAAGCATCTGCTGCTCGCCGCCCGAGGTCAGCCCGGCCTGGGTCTTGCGCTTGGTCTTCAGGCGCGGGAACCAGGCGTAGATGCGCTCCAGATCCTGCTCCAACTGCCGACGCGTCGGCTTGCGCAGGAAACCGCCGCTGCGCAGGTTATCCTCGACGGTCAGGTGGGCGAACACGTGGCGCCCCTCCAGCACGTGGACGATGCCCTGGCGGGCCAGCAGATTGACTGCAACGCCAGCGGTATCCTGCCCCTGGAAAGCGATCCGCCCCCGGCTGACGTGCGCGCGGTCAGCCTGGACCAACCCGGAAATGGCCTTGAGCGTGGTGCTCTTGCCGGCCCCGTTGGCGCCCAGCAGCGCAACGATGTCGCCCTGCCCGACCCGCAGGGACACCCCGGCCACGGCAAGGATCGCGCCGTCATAGATCACTTCGATGTCATGTACCGTCAACAGCTCACTGCTTGCGGTGCCGGCAAGGGTCGCAATGGTCATGGGTGCTTCCTCCTCGGGCGCGGGTGCGCCCGGTTGTGTGTCGTGTGCAGGGTCATTGCGCCGCGCAATCGCGGGCGGTCACGCCCTTCTCTTTCGCATACTCGGCGGCCTTGGCATCGATCAACGGGCGCAACGTCACGCGGTCGGCCTGGACCCAGTCGGTGATCAGCTTCCATTGCTGGCCGTCCCATTGCTGGACCTTGGCGGCCCCGCCCCCTTCGTGGTCGCTGCAAGACAACTTCAGCGGCTGCATCAACCCAAGGAAACCGATCTCCTTGAGGCGGGCATCACCGAGGTCAAGGTGCTCCAGGCCCCAGCGACCTTCCTCGCCGTTGAGTGGACGATTGCCGAATTTTTTCTGCCCGGTGCGGATCGCCTCGACAGCAATGGCGGCGTTCACCAGGCCGGAGTTGTAGTAGACGCTGCCAAAACTCTTCGGGTCCTTGAGGTCGCTCTTGCCGGTATCGAGGATGTACTGGCGGATGCGTTGGTGGATGTCGAAGTCGGCACCGCCCGGATAAGGCGTCAGCGCCAGGTACCCCTTGCCCGCCTCGCCGGCCGGCAGCACGTCCTCATTGGAACTGGCCCAGATGTCACCGACGATGCGCTCCACCGGGTAGCCGAAACGCGCCGCAGTCTTGATCGCCACGGGCGTGGACACGCCCCAGGTCCGCAGGAACACCCAGTCCGGATTGAGTTGCCGCACCTGGCGCCACTGCCCGGCCTGTTCGTTGCCCGGGTCGGCCACTGCGATCTGGATGTTCTCGAAGCCATACTTCTGCGCCAGCAGCGCCAGCGGCCCCTGGGTTTCCCGACCGTAGGCCGAGTCGTGGTAGACGGTGGCGATCTTCTTGCCCTTGAGCTTGTCCAGCCCGCCCTCGCGCTCGGCCACGTAGTTGATGAACGCCGAGGCCTCGCTGTAGAACGTCAGCATGGCCGGGAAGTTGTAGGGGAATACCCTGCCGTCGGTGGCCTCGGTACGGCCATAGCCGAGGGTGATCAACGGAATCCGGTCGGCTTCGGCCTTGTCCGCGAGGGCATAGGCCGCCGGAGCGCCGTTGGGTGCGTAGATCGCCACTGGCGCGCCGTTGAGGCCGTTCTTGAAGCGCTCGTAGCACTCGATGCCCTTTTCCGCCGTCCATTCGGTCTCGCACTCTTGCCAGACCAGTTTGACGCCGTTGATCCCGCCTTCCACCTCGTTGATGTAGCGCAGGTAGTCGATCATTCCGGCCCATACCGGAATGCCGCTGGAGGCATAGGCGCCGACCCGGTAGGTGGCCAGGGGGAAGAACTGTTCATTGGCCGCCTGGGCAGCCGGTACCAGCGTTGCGCAGGCGCCCAATGCCAGGCCGATGGCGGCGAGGCTACGCTTGAAAGTTGCATGCATGTCTGTCTTCTCGATGGGGTCTTGTGCGGTGTTGGAAACCTCCTTTCCCTCGGTAGGGTCAAGGTTCGTTGGGTGGTAGGTCGGCGCTCAGAACCGCAGCGGCCAGACCCTGATGCGTTCGCGCAGGTCGCCGAGCAGGCGCGCCAGCCCCTCCGGCTCCTTGATCAGGAACCCGATGATCAAGGCGCCGAAGAGCACCTTCTGCAGGTTCTGCAATTGCCCGGCGTCGACGTTGCCGTTGAACAGCCATTGCCCGGCATGGCTGAGCAGGATCGGCACGAGACTGATGAAGGCCGCGCCGATGAAGCTGCCGGCAATGCTGCCCATGCCGCCGATAATGATGATGAACAGAATCTGGAACGAACGATTGATGTCGAAGCTGCCGGCGCTGGCCGTCCCCAGGTAGGCGAACGCCCAGAGCGCCCCGGCGATTCCCAGGTAGAACGAACTGACGGCGAAGGCCATGCGCTTGTCGCGCTCCACGGCAATCCCGATCACCGCGGCGGCGGTGTCCATGTCGCGGATCGCCATCCAGTTGCGACCGACCTGGCTGCGCACCAGGTTGACGGCCACCCAGGTCAGCAGCACCACGCAACTGAGGGTCAACAGGTAGCGGCCGACTGGCGTCGCCAGGTTATGGCCGAACAGCTCCAGGCGCGGCGCGCTGATGGTGCCGGACGAAGCGTAGTTGTAGAACCACGGGAACTTGGCGAACACCCATTCCAGGAAAAACTGTGAGGCCAGCGTGGTGACCATCAGGTAAAAGCCCTTGATCCTTGAGCTGGGAATGCCGAACAGCAGCCCGACCAACCCGGCAATCACCCCACCGCCCAGCAGCGCCAGTGGCAGCGGCAGGCCCGGCACGCGCAACAGCAGGCCGTAGGTGGCAAACGCCCCCACGGCCATGAAGCCGGCGGCGCCGACCGAGGTCTGGCCGGTGTAGCCCGTCAACAGGTTCAGCCCCAGGCCCGCCAGCGACAGCACCAGGAAGGGGATCAGGATTGCGTTGAGCCAATAGTCGCTGCCCAGCCATGGCAACCCGACAAACGCCACCGACAGCAGCAACAGCAGGCCCGGGCGCCAACGTCGACGCACCAGGGTCAGGGGCGCCTCGTCGAAGCTGGCGGTGAGGCGCGGAACGATAGTGGTCATGGCGTCATACCCGTTCAATGATCCGGTCGCCGAACAGGCCGGACGGACGGATGTAAAGGAAAATCAAGGCGAGGAAATAGGCGAACCAGGGCGTGATCCCGCCGCCGACCAGTGGGCCGATGTAAGCCTCGGCGAGGTTCTCGGCCGCCCCGACGATCAGCCCGCCGACGATGGCGCCGCCGATCGAGGTGAAGCCGCCGATGATCAGCACCGGCAGCGCCTTGAGCACCACCAGCGACAGTGAGAACTGCACGCCTTGCCGCGCGCCCCAGAGCAACCCGGCGACCAGGCCGACCACCCCGGCCACGGCCCAGACGATCTGCCAGATGCGGTTGAGGTTGATGCCCAGCGACAGTGCCGCACGGGTGTCGTCGGCCACGGCGCGCAGGGCGACACCGATGCGGGTCTTGTTGAACAGCAAGGCCAGCACCGCCACCGTCAGTCCCGACACCCCGGCGGCGATCAAGTCGAACTGGCTGACCATGATCTCGCCCACGAACAGCGGGACGTCCTCGATGCCCAGGTCCAGCGCGCGCACCTGGGCGCCCATCAGCCCTTGGGCGAGGCCTTCGATGATGAACGACAGGCCAAGGGTGGCCATGAACAGGGTGATCTGCGAACGGTTGACCAGCGGACGCAGCACCAGCCGCTCGATCAACAACGCGCCGACAATCATCACCAACACCGTCAGGACCAACGCCAGGGCGAAAGAAAAACCCTGCTCGCGCAAGCTGACGAAGGTCAGCGCGGCGAACAGCAGCATGGCGCCCTGGGCGAAATTGAACACGCCGCTGGCCTTGTAGATCAGCACGAAACCGATGGCCACCAGGGAATACAGGGTGCCGGCCAACAGTCCGCCGACCAGGGTTTCCAAAAAGAAATTCATGCGTGCGAAGCCCCCAGGTAAGCGGCGATCACATCGGGGTTGGCCTGGACTTCAGCGGGCGTGCCGTCACCGACCTTGCGTCCGTAGTCCAGCACCACCACATGACTGGAGAGGCCCATGACCACCTGGATGTCGTGTTCGATGAGAATCACCGTAGTCCCCAGGTCGCGATTGATATCGGCGATGAAACGGCTCATCTCCTGTTTCTCCTCGGCGTTCATGCCGGCCATCGGTTCGTCGAGCAACAACAAAGTCGGCTGAGCGATCAGCGCCCTGCCCAGCTCCACGCGTTTCTGCTGGCCGTAGGCCAGGCTGCCCACGGCGACGTCGCGCCAGGCCTGCAATTCGAGGAATTCCAGCACCTGCTCGGCCCGTTCGGCGAACGCCCGCGCCTCGCGCCCGGCTCGCGGCAGGCCCAAGGCCTGTTCGAGGAAAAACGTGCGCTGGAAGCGCGACAGGCCGGTGAGCAGGTTGTCCACCACGCTCATTTTCTTGAACAGCGCATTGTTCTGGAATGTCCGGCCGATACCGAGCCGCGCCGCCTTCAGCGGATGCGGACGGCGCAGCGCTTCGGCAGCGAAGAACACCTGGCCGGCGTCGGCCCGGTAGACGCCGTTGAGGATATTCAGCAGCGAACTCTTGCCCGCGCCGTTCGGCCCGATCAAGGCGCAGATCTCGCCAAGCCTGACGCTGAACGAGAGGTCGGAAATCGCTTTCACGCCCCGGAACGACAGCGACACATTGCGCACCTCCAACAGCGCACTCATGCCGCTCGCTCCAGGTATTCCCGCAACCACGCCGGGCCTTGCCGCACGGCGCCTGCGGGCGCGCTCGGCACCTCGATCCGGCGCAGCCGCTGGAACCCGAGCAGGTGCCGCACCCGCGCCTTGAGCCAGCGCCGCAGGCCACGGCGCGGATCATCCAGGGTCCATTCGCATAGCCGTCGGCGCCAACTGTCCGGGGCCGGCAGCCGGGCTTCTATTTCCGCCGCCAGCGATTCGACTCGCGCCGCGGACAGCAGCAACGCCGTCGGGGCGATCTCGCGGCGATCGCGGCTGGCCGATTCTCGGGTTTCCGGAAAGGCCAGGCCTTCGCCGCCCTCCAGCCAGCGACGGAACAGGTGCGCCAGTCCATCACGCCATTCGGTGCCTTCATCGATCCACACCACCGCGTCGTCGGCAACCCGGGCCCAGCCCTGGCGCTGCGCTGTCGGCGCCTCGGCGACGAACAGCACCGACAGCGATTGCACCTGCCACAAGCCGCGACGCACCGCATTGGCCTGGGCCGAATACAGCCGCAACGGCCAATCATCATCGAGACCGCACTGCAGCCAGTGGGACACGCTTTCGCGGCGCTGGACAAAGGCGAACGTCGGACGGATCAGACGTAGCTGGCGTCGCAGATCCTCACCCTGGCTGTCGCGGTCGATCACTGCGCTGTGTCCGCCCAACTGGCGCGCCGCCAGTGCCAGGATCAGCAGGCTCGGCTCGAAGGCGCCGCTCAGCGCCAACCGCGCCCCCGGGGCAAACCCCTGCTGGCGCAGACCGTCGCAGACACGCTCGACCTCACGTTGCACATCGATCCACCGCCAGGCCTTCCACACGCCGAGGCGTCGATGACGCAACGCAATCTGCGTCGGTCGCTCCCTGGCCCAACGTTGCAAGGCGACCAAGGCGTTGTCCGTCACGCTTTCAGGCAGTGGCGCATTGAGTTCGAAGAGGCTCATGCGCTTACTCCTCATCCGCCAAGGCCGGCTCGGCGACACGGGTGCGCTGGCCCAGTCGACTCAAGTCCCGATAACCGGCACCCGGGTGGCTGGCGGGCAAGCGCGGGCCGTCGCCGAACAGCTTGTCGCGCAGGGTGCCGGGGCGGTATTCGGTCTTGTACGCGCCGCGCTGTTGCAGCTCGGGCACCAACAGGTCAACCACATCGCGGAAGGTTTCATGGGCCAGCACATAAGCCAGGTTGAAGCCGTCCACATCGGTTTCCTCGACCCAGGCCTGCAACTCGTCGGCGACGGTTTGCGCGCTGCCGACGATCAACGGGCCGAAGCCACCGATGCCGACCCAATCGGCCAGTTCCTGGACGGTCCACTGCTTGTCCGGGTCGGCGGTCGAGAACGTCTCCACGGCCGACTGGATGGCGTTGGTATGGATGTGCTTGAGCACCTGGTCGGGCCGGTACTGACCGAAGTCGATGCCGGTCCAGCCGGAAATCAGCGCCAGCGCGCCCTCGTAGCTGCTGTAGGACTTCAGTTCCTGCCACTTGGCCTGCGCCTTGGCATCGGTCTCATCGACGATCACCGTTTGCAAGTTGAAGATCAGCACCTTGCGCGGATCGCGCCCGGCCTCGGCGGCACGTCGGCGGATATCGGCCACGGTCTTTTTCAGGATGACCTTGGACGGCGCCGCGACGAATACGCACTCCGCATGCCCGGCAGCAAAGTCTTTGCCGCGACTCGACGCCCCCGCCTGATAGAGCACCGGCGTGCGCTGCAGCGACGGCTCGCACAGGTGGATGCCCGGCACCTGGAAGTGCTTGCCCTGGTGACGGATCTCGTGGATTTTGCCTGGGTCGCTGAAGATGCCGCGCTCCCGGTCACGTACCACCGCGCCCTCCTCCCAACTGCCTTCGAACAGTTTGTAGAGCACCTCGAGGTATTCGTCGGCGTAGTCGTAGCGTGCATCGTGATCGCTCAACGCCTTCTGCCCGAGGTTGCGCGCGCCGCTGTCGAGGTAAGAGGTGACGATGTTCCAGCCGACGCGCCCCTTGGTCAGGTGGTCCAACGTCGATAGGCGACGGGCAAAGGGATAGGGATGCTCGAAGGTCAACGAGGCGGTCAGGCCGAAGCCCAGGTGCTCGGTCACCAAGGCCATCGGCGTGATCAACGCCAGTGGGTCATTGACCGGGACTTGGGTCGCCTGGCGGATGGCGGCATCGCCATTGCCGCCGAGCACATCGTAGATACCGATTACATCCGCGATGAAGATACCGTCGAACTTGCCGCGCTCCAGCAACTTGGCCAGGTCGGTCCAGTAATCGAGGTCCTTGTACTGCCAGGCCCGGTCCTTGGGGTGTCGCCAGAGCCCCGGAGACTGATGACCGACGCAGTTCATCTCGAAGGCATTCAAACGAATTTCACGTGGCATGGAAACTCCTGCTCGATAGATTCAGCACCCAGTCCCGGTGCTCTTTACTGCTCTATCAACACGATTCATGCCAAGAAAATTGTTCTTTATATTTCAATCAGTTAGATATTTCCCCAGCCAGCGAGGGTGCTGGTTCACCCATAGAGATGTTGATCAGCTGTTCGGTGGCAAACAGTGGCCTGCTCGTTGGAAAACCCCGCAGGCGTCTCCCGACTCGGCTGTCCATGCAGAGGGAACAGCCGCTACGCTTGCCCAGGTCAGCAGCGGCTCATGGAGTTCGAAAGCCAATGGAGAAGAACAGTGAACTTGACCAGGCCACCCTGCGCCTGACCGTCAGCGCCTGCGCGCTGTTGTATATCGTCGTGCTGGTCGGCCTCGATCCGGATGCCGCCACGCGTTACGCCCCCATCATCATCTACATCGTCACGTTCATCTTCGCCTCGGTGTTCCTGCGCATGGCAATCAAGCGCTGGCCAGGGCATTTCTTCTGGCGGCGTCTCTTTGCCATGTTGCATGACTACACCGGTATTGCGTTCGCCATGGTGCTGGGGGGCGAAGGCGCGTTGCCGATCTACGCTGCGCTGCTCTGGGTCACCCTGGGCAATGGCATGCGCTTCGGCTCGCGCTACCTGGCACTGGCAACTGTCATTGCACTGTCGACCCTGGTGCTGATCTTCTGGCTCAACCCCTTTTGGCACACGCAGCCCTACATGTTCCTGATGTTGATCGTCACGACCATCGTGGTGCCGGCCTATGCGCACATCCTGCTCAAACGCACACGCATCGCCTCCGAAGAGGCGATTGCCGCCAACCAGGAGAAATCGCGATTCCTGGCACAGGCCAGCCATGACTTGCGCCAGCCGATCCATTCCATTGGCCTGTTCACCGCGTGCCTGAGGGACGCCAGGCTGGGCCTGGAGGAGCTGCGACTGGTGGACAACATCGACCGCTCGCTGCACACCGTGTCGCAACTGTTCCGCTCGATCCTCGACATCTACACCCTGGATCACGGCAAGTGGGTACCGCAGGCTGACACCGTCCACTTGGGCGCCTTGCTGCAAGACGTCGTCAAGCAGAACACCGAGGCCGCGCGCTGGGCCGGCGTCGAGCTACGCCTGCGCGCCTGTCCCTATTGGGTCAACGTCAATCCCGGAATGCTGACCACCATGGTCCAGAACCTGCTGTCCAACGCCCTCAAATATGCGCCGGGGCAACCGGTATTGATCGGTGTGCGGCGCCAGGGCAAGCGCCTGGCCGTGGTGATCTACGACAAGGGACGCGGCATCGCCAGCGAGCATCTTCCCGAGGTATTCAAGGAGTTTTATCGCGTGCGCCATGTCCGCGACAAAGACGTCGAGGGGCTTGGCCTCGGCCTGTCCATCGTCAAGCGCATCAGCCAGTTGCTCAACGTCGACATCCACATCCGTTCGACAGTCGGCCAAGGCACCAGGGTGGCGATCAGCGGCCTGGAGCCAGCGGCACCCCGGGCTTCGCCCCCCAAGGTCCCGGGTGCCCATGACCGCCTCAACGGATTACGGGTGTGCCTGGTGGAAGATGACGCCAACGTCCTGATGGCGACGTCGGCGCTGCTTGAGAAGTGGGGTTGCGAAGTGCAAGGACACAGTGATGGCGAAGGCTTGTCCAGCGACTGCGACATCGTGATTGCTGACTTTGACCTGGGCACCAAGGTCTCCGGTGCCGAGTGCATCGCCGCGATACGCGCCCAACGCGGCTGGGAAGTTCCGGCGCTGGTGATCACCGGACACGACATCGAGCGGATCCGCCAGTCCCTGCAAAACATGAATGTCTCGGTGCTGGCCAAGCCCGTACGCCCGCCGGAGCTGCGAGCGGTATTGCTTGAGCAGCTCAAGTCCATGGATCGCCAGGGCGAGGTTCCAGCCAAGGCGTCCTCGGAGCCGGATTGAAAGTCCGGGTGGTCAATGACTCAGGGCTTGGCTGAAGGACGTGTCGATAATCCCAGCAGTGGCCAACGGCGCCGGCAGGGCCTTGACCGTGTACAGGAAGTCCGCCGTGCTTTGCAGGTCCATGGCAGCCTGCTGGTCCACCGGACCGACGCTCATGTGAGCCTGGCGCAACCAATGGCGCGAGACGTCCTGGTCGAGGTTGGCTTTTTTCGCCCACAGGTCGGCGTATTGGTCGGTGTGGTTGTCGACCCATGCGCGGGCCTGTTTCACGCGGCCCAGGAAGTCGGCGATGGCCTCGCGCTTGTTGTCGATGGCCGGCGTGGAGGCGGCAATGGCGCTGAGGCCGGGCATCAGATTCTTCGCCGTCAGGATCGGCCGCGCACCGGAAAACAGGATCTGTTGCGAGATGTAGGGTTCCCATACCGGAAAGGCGTCGATGCTGCCCTGGGGCAAGGCGGCGGCCGCATCGATGGGCATCAGCTTGATGAACTCGACATGGTTATCAGGCAAGCCGGCCTGCTCCAAGGCGCGCAGCGTCAGTTGCTGGCTCCAGGCGCCGGGCCAATAGGCGATCTTCTTGCCCTTGAGGTCGGCGATGGTCTTGACCGGTGAGTCCTTGGGCACCAGCAACGCAATGGTGTCCGGGTTCTGCCGCGAGACGCCGATCAGCTTCACCGGTGCCTGTCTGGCAGCCAGGAACAGAAAGCCGGAGTCGCCGAGGAAACCCAGGTCCAGGTCACCGGTATTCAGCGCCTCGGCCAGGGGCGCAGCGGCTTGGAAGTGTTTCCAGTCGACGCGATAAGGGGCGCCTTCCAGCACACCCGAGGCCTCCACCGAAGCCCTGACGTTGTAGTAGTTCTGGTCGCCGACGTGCAGCACCAGCGGCTCGCCAGCCTGGGCCAAAGGGGCGGCGAACAATGTGCTCAAGAGCAAACGACGCAGGGATCGGGTGAACGTCATGACAGCATTTCCTGGATAATTTTTTAGAACATAACGCTGCTATTAAATCCTTTGGAAATTCTTTTAACGCATAAGCTCATAGTCATGATTCAGCCCATGTTCATGGCGCAACAGCACCGCAACAGACTGTTCGCCGATCAACATTTCCTCTGATGCCTTGCGCAGTGCCAGCGCCCGTTGGCCGCCCTTTCGAGGCTGTGGCACAGAGCCTGCAATATTCCTTTAAGGCGCGATTTTTCCCGCTGTCCGATCTTTCGGAAATAAGAACATTGCTTTCTCACTGCCTTGTCTGGAGCTTTCCATGAAACCCGTCCGCCGTTTTTCCCTGGCCCACGCCAGGCACCTGATCAGCGCTTGCACCCTGGCGCTGGGCTTGCCGTCCATGGTCCTGGCCGCCGAAAGCCCTCCAGCCGAAGTGCACCTGGACTACGCCTATTACTCGCCAGTCAGCCTGGTGCTCAAGCACTTCGGTTACCTGGAAAAAGCCCTGCCCCAGACCAAGGTGAGTTGGGTCTTGAGCCAGGGCAGTAACCGATCCCTGGAATACCTCAACAGCGGCGGCGTCGACTTCGCGTCGTCCGCCAGCCTCGCCGCGGTGTTGAGCCGGGCCAATGGCAGCCCGATCAAGTCGGTGTATGTCTACAGCCGCGCCGAGTGGACGGCCCTGGTGGTGCGCAAGGATTCGCCGTACCACACGGTCGCCGACCTCAAGGGCAAGAAGATCGCCGCCACCAAGGGCACCGATCCCTACCTGTTCACCCTGCGCAGCCTGCAGCAGGCCGGGTTGAACAAAGACGATGTGGAACTGGTGCACCTCCAACACCCGGACGGCCGCACCGCGCTGGAAAAAGGTGACGTCGACGCCTGGGCCGGTCTCGATCCGCACATGGCCGCCAGCGAAGTCCAGGCCGGATCACGTCTGTTGTATCGCAATCCTGCCTTCAACAGCTACGGCGTGGTCAGCGTCACGGAGCAATACGCGCAAGAGCATCCGCAGACCATCGACACCGTGCTCGCTGCCTACGAGCAGGCCCGGACGTGGTCGGTGGAGCATCCGCAGGAACTGGCCCAACTGCTTGCCGACGAATCCGGACTGCCGCTGGACGTAGCCAAGTTGCAACTGTCACGCACCGACCTGGGCAGCCCGCAGCTGAGTGCCAAGGATGTACTGGCTTCCAAGGCTGCCGCGCCGATCCTGGTCTCGGAGGAATTGGTACGGCGCGGGGTCAATGTCGACCAGGTGGTCGATCAACTGCTCGACACCGGCCGCCAGCAAGCCGTGGCCCGTCAATAACCCCTATCCCAGGCGACAACCGGTCCGCGCCTGGCGCGGATTCGGCATTGTCGGAGAATCGCCATGAGCAGCAACAGCAAAGACTTCTCCACTCCACCCTTGGCCCTGTCCACCCAGGACAAAACGCCGCTGTTCGATTCCGATCACTGGCGGCTGCGCCTCAAGGGATTGGCCCTGCCGGTGCTGATCATCCTCGTCCTGGAGGTCATCGTGCGCATCGGTTGGCTGCCCGCCTATCAGATGCCGGCCCCCAGCGAGATTGCCCTGACCCTCGGGGACCTGGCCGAAGGCACCCTGTGGAAACACATCAGCGCCAGCCTGCTGCGGGTGCTGGTGGGCTTTGCCATCGGCGCCAGCCTGGCGTTGGTCTTCGCCGCGTGGGTGGGTTTGAGTCGGGAGGCCGAGGCCTATCTGGAGCCGACCTTCGCGGGGCTGCGCTCGATTCCCAGCCTGGCCTGGGTGCCGTTGCTCCTGCTGTGGCTGGGCATCGACGAAACCTCCAAAGTGGTGCTGATCGCCATCGGCGCGTTCTTTCCGGTGTACCTCAATGGCGTGGCGGCGATTCGCAACATCGACCGCAAGCTGGTGGAAGTCGGCCACATGTACGGTTTCAGCCGTCGCCGCCTGGTGCGCCGGATTCTCCTGCCCGCCGCCCTGCCCGGCCTGTTCACCGGGTTGCGCAGCGGCATGAGCCTGGCCTGGATGTTCCTCGTGGCCGCCGAACTGATCGCCGCGACCAAAGGCCTGGGCTATCTGCTCAGCGATGGCCGCGAAACCTCGCGCCCGGACATCGTGCTGGCGGCGATCATCGTGCTCGCCGTGCTGGGCAAGTTCAGCGACGGCCTCCTCGCCGGCCTGGAGAAACGCTTCCTGGCCTGGCGCGACACTTTCAACGGCACCGAGGACTGAGCCATGCCCCAAGCCCTGCTGGACATTCATGTGGCGCGCAAGACGTTCGCCACCACCACCGTGCTCAACGACATCCACCTGCAACTGCAGCCTCGGGAAACCGTGAGCCTGCTGGGCCCCAGCGGCTGCGGCAAAAGTACCTTGCTGCGCATCGTCGCCGGCCTGGAAAAAGACTTCGAAGGGCAACTGCTCAGCCCCACCGAACAGTTGGCCTTTGTGTTCCAGGAACCGCGGTTGATGCCCTGGCTGACGGTGCAACAGAACATCGGCTTCAGCGACGATGACCACTATGACGATGCCTGGGTCGCGCAGTTGATCGAAGAAGTTGGCCTTAGCGGTTTTGCCGATGCCTTGCCCAAGGCGTTGTCCGGCGGCATGGCGCAACGGGTGGCGATTGCCCGGGGCCTGTATTCGCGGCCGCGGGTGCTGCTGCTGGACGAGCCCTTCAGCGCGGTGGACGCTTTCACCCGGATGAAACTGCAAGACCTGTTGCTGCAACTGGCCGAGCGTCACGCTATCGCCCTGCTGCTGGTAACGCACGATGTCGACGAGGCGCTGTACCTGAGCGACCGGGTATTGGTCATGGACAATCGCCCCAGCCGCATTCGCCAGGAACTGGCGGTGCAACTGGCGCATCCTCGCGATCGACGCGACCCGGTGCTGGCCCGGCTCAAGGCGCTGGCCCTGACTGAACTGCACCGGGCTCATGTGATTTGATCAGCGCGCCTCGCTAAGCATCTAAAGGCATTAATAAATAAACAATCAGTATTTATGGTTATAAACATAACCACGTACTCTCAGCTCATCCCGCCCATTGGTCACGACAGTGAAGTGCCTTATGAAACCGACTGACAACGTTATCGACTTCGTCCAATTCCGCAAACGCAAACAGGCCCAGCAACTGGCCCGGGCCATGTGGGAAATGTACGCGCGTAATGCCGGTTACCAGGCGTTCCAGTGGGTCCAGGCTTCCCAGCCGCCCCGGACGTACCACGCGTGAGCGCCCAGGAACCCTCGCGCTTTTTGGCGAGCGCCGACGAACCCGAAGTGGACCTTAACAATCTGGAAGCCTTGGATGAGGATCCGATCTGCGAACGGGTCGCGCAAAACCTGCAACGCCTGCGCGGCAAACGACACCTGTCCCTCGACGCACTCGCTCGCCAATGCGGGGTCAGCCGGGCCATGCTCGCGCAGATCGAATCCGGACGCAGCGTGCCGTCGATCAAGGTGCTGTGCAAAATCGCCAAAGGTTTGAAGGTATCGGTCGCCGCGTTCCTCGAGCACCGGGCGTTCGAAGGCGTGGCGGTGCTGTCGGTCAGCCAGAGCAAACGCCTGGTCAGCGCCAATGGTGCTTTCGTCAGCCGCGCCCTGTTTCCGTTCGATGTGGCGCGCCAATCAGAGTTCTACGAACTGCGCCTGGGCCCCTTGGGCGAGGACCAGTCCGAAGGGCACGGGCCTGGCGTACAGGAGAACCTGGTGGTGTCTCAGGGTGTGCTGGAGATCAGTGTCAACGACGAGCGCTACCTGCTTTCCACGGGTGATTCGATTCTGTTCTACGCCGACCAGCCCCACCGTTATCGAAACCCCGCCGACAGTGAAGCAGTGGCGTATCTGGTGGTCACCTATCCGGAACGCCTGGACTGAAGACGAACATGCAAAAAGCCCGGCATTAACGCCTAGGTGCTGTTCAAGGCAATCGACAAGCCCGTGGCGAGGGAGCTTGCTCCCGCTGGGCCGCGCTTGTAGGAGCTGCCGAGCGAAGCGAGGCTGCGATCTTTTCGCCTACCATTGAGTCTCAAGCGAAAGATCAAGATCAAAAGATCGTCCGAACGCGGCCCGAGCCTTCGCCAGCTCCTACGGGCCGGGCGGGAGCAGGCGCCCTCGCCACAATGGTTCGTGCCCGCTTCAAGAGCGAACCTACTCGGTTGTCATCAGCAGGTGCAGCACATCATCGGCATGCCATTGCAGCTCATCATCATCGGCATGCCGCACTCGCCCATCATCTTCATCATCAAGGCGCAGCAGTTTTTCATCATGTCCATGTTCATGCCGGCCATCGGCATGACTTTGCACATCATGCAGTCCGCCATTACCGTGCATTCCATCACGCACTTCATCGACGGCATCGGCATGCCCATCATCGGCATGGGCATCATCATGCTCGCCATCGGCATGGCCATGCTCGCCGGGGACATGCACATCATGCTCATGTTGCCGCAGTGCATCATCATCGGCATGCCGCAGTTCATCATCATCTGCATCATGTCGGCGCTGTTCTTGAACATGGCCATGTCCATGCCGGCAGCGGGCATCATCTTGCACATCATGCCGTCGTCCATCATTTCGCAGGTCATGGTCGCCATCATCATCGGCATGCCCATCATCGGCATCATCGGCATGTTGGCGTTCATCGGCATTGGCATCTGCATGGCGTTCATCATGGTGGTGTTTCCCTGTAGGTTCGAGAGTCGGACAAGCTGATGGGGGCGGATTCTAAGGATTGGCCCATGCCCGACAAGATGGCGATCGAACAGCAGGAATGAACGTTCAAGCAGGCTTACCGGAGTGACGCGCGCCAAGCTTTCTGTTGCAGCATGCCCTTCGCTTGTATTGCAGACGGTTGCTGGACGACAGCGTCGATTCCACGGTCATGGATATGCCGCCCAACGCTATATAAATAACCGTAAGAAATAATCGATCTAAACCTCGACTCGCCAGGCCGCATTCGCCGAAGGGGCGGGTTATCGGAAACGCAAAGTGGCACTCCAAATCAAATTGCCATCAGATGGCCTTGCAAAAACACCCGGGCCGTCTAGATTCAAACCTGTCTCCAACCACATCGTCCACCGCACATCACAGCCCCTCGGGCGAGAGCGTCTATTGGCTTAAAACACATACTTGGCGTTGCCTTGAATCATTGACATGGAATCAGTCATTACAACAAGAGGGATGCTTGATGAAGCATGGCCGTGGGTATCGTTTGCTCTCGCAAAAAGGACCAGCCGGACATTTCTGGTTCTCATTGATTTGCTTTTCGGGCCTGGTGATCGCCAGTTTCCTGTTGTTCGAACAACAGATCCAGGATTTCCTGACCCATCTCAACCTGTACCTGCCCTCGACATCCACGCAGATATTCAACCTGGCGCTGCTGCTGATCGCCCTGCTGGCGCTGGACGTGGTGCTGCCGGTGCCGTCGAGCATGGTCGCGCTGCTGGCCGTGGCGATGCTCGGCAGCCTGGGGGGTTACCTGGTGATCTTCGTCGGCCTGTGCCTGGGTGCCGGACTGGGTTATGCGCTGGGGGCCGGCTATTTGCGCCTGCTGTCCGGTCGCCTGGGCCTGCATCAGCGCCAACCAGGACAACTGGCCTATCGGTTGGGCACGTTGTCGTTGATCTGCCTGCGCGGTGTCCCGGTGTTGGCGGAAACCTCGGTCGTCGCTGCCGGCATGCAACGTTATCCCCTGCCGGCGTTCCTCCTGGTCACCACGCTGGCCAATGCCGGCCTCGCATTGGCCTACAGCGCCATCGGCAGCTTTCTCGTCGAGCAGAACGCGCTGTTGGTGACCCTGCTCGCCAGCATGGTATTGCCCGGGCTGTTCATCGCCGGTTACAGCCTGTTCAAGAGCCTTCGTCGGCACGACGCAGAGCAACCGTTGCACGGTCGCTTCAAGGTCAGCTACGACTACCCCGTTGTGTTCACCGATCATCTGTTCGATCCGCTCAACCCCTGCCTGCACCGCCAGCTCCTGGCCGGGCACGGGGGCCAGGTAAAGGTGTTGATGTTCGCCGATGAACAGCTGCTGCAAAGCGCCCCGCACCTGTCGGATCAGATCAATGCCTACTTCGCCCATCATGCTGCGGACCTGCATTTCCTGGCGCCGCCGATCGCGGTCCCGGCCGGCGAGTCGAGCAAGGACTCACAGGTGCTGCAGCGGCTGTACAGCGACATGCTGCAACAGGGCCTGGACCGGCATTGCCATGTGCTGGCCCTCGGTGGCGGCGCGGTGCTGGATGCGGTGGGCTACGCCTGCGCCACCTTCCACCGCGGCATTCGCCTGATTCGCATCCCCAGCACCGTGCTCGCCCAGAACGACGCCGGCATCGGTGTGAAAAACGGCATCAACGCCTTCGGCCAGAAGAACCTGCTGGGTGCCTTCTACCCCGCCACTGCGGTCATCAACGATTTTCAGTTGCTGACCAGCCTGACCCGGCGTGACCAGATCGCTGGCCTGGCCGAGGCGGTCAAGGTGGCGCTGATCAAGGACCCGGCGTTCTTCCAGTGGATGGAGCAACAGGCCGAGGCTCTCGCCCGGTTCGATCACCCAGCCAGCCGCTACGCGATCCACCGCTGCGCCGAATTGCACCTGGCACACATCACCGGAGCCGGTGATCCGTTCGAGCGCGGTAACGGCCGCCCCTTGGACTACGGACACTGGGCCGCTCACAAACTGGAAAACCTCAGCCAGCACCGACTGCGCCACGGTGAAGCCGTCGCGGTGGGCATGGCCCTGGATGGGCTCTATGCCAATGCCCTGGGGTTACTGAGCGATATCGACACTGACCGGGTGCTGCGCCTGCTGCTCAAGCTCGGCTTCTGCCTGACCCCGCCGGAGCTGGCCTTGAAAGATGCGCAGGGACGCTCCCGGGTTCTGCTCGGGCTGGAAGAATTCCGCCAGCATTTGGGCGGACAACTCTCCATTCCCATGCTCAGCCGGATCGGCGAATCGGTGGACGTGCATGAGATCGATACCGCGCGCATGGAGCTGGCCTTGCAGCGGCTGTCCACCCAGGTCGATCGAGCACCGCTCACCCTGGACGAGGGCTGTGCGCAATGAACCCGATATCGCCAGGCCTCAAGACCTGGATGACCCTCGGTCGCGTGTCCAACCTGCCCACGGTGTGGACCAACACCCTGGCCGCCGCCCTGCTCGCCAGCAGTGCCGGAACCCTGGCGCCGCCGTCGTCCCTGGTGTGGCTCCTGCTGCTGGCCGCACTGTCACTGCTGTATTTGGCCGGCATGCTATTGAACGACCTGTTGGATGCCGACTGGGACCAACAACACCACAATCCCCGACCCATTACCCTGGGCCTGGTCAGCCGCCAGCAAGTACGGCTGGCCACGGCGCTGCTTTTAGTGCTGGCCGCGGCGGCGCTGCTGGGCCTGAGCCGGCTGATCGAGCAGCCGCACTGGCTGCTGGGCGGCGCCGCCCTGTTGGTGGGATGCATCTTCGGCTACAACCTGCTGCACAAAAAATACGCGCACAGTGTCTGGTTGATGGGCGCCTGTCGCTCGGCACTCTACCTCACCGCAGCCGCCAGCCTGGCGATGCCACCCGAACCGATCTGGCTCTGCGCCCTTCTGCTCGGCGTCTACATCAGCGGCCTGACCTACCTGGCCCGCCAGGAACACCGCAACCAATTGATCAGCCGTCTTCCGCTGCTGCTGATGCTCAGCCCATTGGCCTTGGCGATCTATGCAGACAATGCCTGGTTCTGGCCGGTCCTGCTGATATGGCTGGGTTGGTTGGGCTGGCACTACTGGCGCAACCTGGCCAACCCACGGCAACGACAGGTTCGCGCCTTTATCGGCGCCGGCCTGGCCGCCCTGCCGCTGTTCGATGCGCTGGTGCTGGCCGTCGCCAACCAACCGCTGGGCAGCCTGTTATGTGTCCTGGTGTTTTTCCTGCTTCCTCATTTCCAACGCTGGATCAAACCCACATGAACACGGACGTGACTACGCCGGCATCGACGGCGCTCGACATGCGCCACGACTGCCTGAACGAACAACGCCGGAATTTCATCCAGTCACTCGATGAAACCGAAAGGCAGTGGTGGGACTCGGCGCAGGTGCAACTTGCCCGATGCCCGGACGCCAACACCGCGGCGCTCCTGAGCGGCCAGTGCAAGCGCAACCTCAAGGAGCGCGCCCAGCCCGGCACTGACGGCTGGAGCAATGTCCAGCTCGCGCGTGCGTTGCTCCTGGCCCAAGTGCTGGAGCAGCATCCGCTGGCCGGACAAGCGCCCCTGCTGCGCCAGTTGTTCCTGTGGGGCGACGACCAGGAAAAGATCGCCATCTTGAAGGCGCTCGACTGGCTCGATAGCAGTGGGCTGTGCGTCGAGCTTGCACTTCAGGCCGGACGCACCAGCAACAGCCAGGTATTCGCCGCCCTCGCCCTGGACACCGCCTACCCGTCGCGTCACTACGACGAACGGGCCTTCAACCAACTGGTGCTGAAAGCATTGGGCATGGGCCTCGATGTGCGACGCCTGATCGGCCTGAAGCAACGACACGGCGTCACCCTCAACCAACTGGCCCTCGACCTGTTGGACGAACAGCTCGCCGCCGAACGAACGGTGTCCGCCGGCTTGCCCCACGTGATTGCCTTCGAGCTGCTGAGCCCGGCGCAACGTCAACGCCTGGCCAGCCTGAGCCAACAACGCTTGCCGCCGCCATGGCGCGAACACTTGGGCGGCGCTTCATCGAACTGAAGCCCGCCCGTCCCCTGCCTTTTTTGACGAGGATTCACCATGCCCAAGTACTTCGACCCGCATATCCATATGGTCAGCCGCACCACCGACGACTACCAGAACATGGCCGCCGCCGGCATTACCGGAGTGATCGAACCGGCCTTCTGGCAGGGCCAGGCCAGGACCAGCGTCGGCAGCTTCATCGACTACTTCGACACGTTGTTGGGCTGGGAGCGTTTTCGCGCCAGCATGTTTGGCATCCATCACTTCTGCACCATTGGCCTGAACCCCAAGGAGGCCAATGACCTGTCGGTGGCCAATGAGGTGCTGGAGATCCTGCCGCGCTATTTGGTGAAAGACGGCGTGGTGGCGGTGGGTGAAATCGGCTACGACGACATCACCCCGGAGGAGGATCGCTTTCTCGCCGCTCAACTGGAACTGGCCAAGCAATTCAACCTGCCGGTGCTGGTGCACACCCCGCACCGCGACAAGATCGGCGGCACCAAGCGCACGCTCGCGGTCATTCGCGAGGTCGGCATCGCCGAACACCTGGTGATCATCGACCACCTCAACGAACTGACCCTGCCCCTGGTGCTGGACAGCGACTGCTGGCGCGGCCATTCCATCTACCCCAACACCAAGATGTCGGAACAGCGCATGGTCGCGCTGCTGCAGCAGTACGGCACGGAAAAAATGGTGGTCAACAGCGCCGCCGACTGGGGCATCAGCGACCCGCTCAAGGTGCCCAAGACCGGCCAGGCGATGCTGGCCGCCGGCTTCAGTGAAGCCCAGGTCGAACAGGTGCTGTTCCACAACCCGGTGGACTTCTTTGCCCAGAGCGGCCAGTTGGACAAAGCCCTGGTCAGCACACCGCTGCCCATCGATCAACGGCGCCAGTGGCAGGACAACTCGGCCCTGCGCGGCCAGGAGCCGGTGATCAAATGAGTGCCCGCACGGGTTGGACGGCCACGCAGATCGGCTATTGCAGCAACGTGCACCCCACCCATGACCTGGGCGGACTGCGCGCATCCATCGAGCGGCATTTCCAGACCGTGCGAACACTGCGTGGGCTCGACACCCAGGACAGTGGGCTGTGGATCAGCGCCGGCGCCGCCGCCGAACTTCAACAGTCGTCGACCCGTGCGGACTTCCTCGACCTGCTGCAACGCAGTGGGCTGCGCCTGACCTCGCTCAATGGCTTTCCCTACGGCCAATTTCACCAGGGCGCGGTGAAAGCCGACGTCTACTTGCCCAGTTGGGCCGATCCGCAGCGGCTGGCGTACAGCCTGGACCTGGCGCGGTTTCTCGCCCAGGCCCTACCGGCAGATTGTGCCCAGGGCGTGATTTCCAGCTTACCGCTGGGTTATGCCGCCCGTTGGAGCCCGACGTTGCAGCAACGTGCCGAGCAGCAACTGCGCGAACTCACCGCCGCGCTGGCCCGGCTGCAATCGGAGACGGGCAAGAAGATCGTGATTTGCCTGGAAATGGAACCCGATTGCGTGTTGGAAAACACCGACCAGGCCATCGCCTTCTTCCATCACTGGCGAGCCACGGACCCGCACCATGAACACCTGGCGCTGTGTTTTGACATTTGCCATCAGGCGGTGATGTTCGAGGACTGTTACCAGTCACTGGAGCGGTTGCGTCGGGCCCAGGTCCCTATCGGCAAGATCCAGTTATCCAATGCGCTGATTTGCCGCCTGCCTGAAGACGCGCAGCGCCGCGAACAAGTGCTCAAGACACTGGGTGGTTTTGCCGAGCCCACCTACCTGCATCAAGTGAAGGCCCGCGATGGGCAGGAGCGGTTATCGGCCTGGGCCGATCTTCCCGCGGCCCTGGACGATTGTGAGCAGAAACGCACCGCCCCTGCCGAGCTGAGGATTCACTTCCACATTCCGTTGTTCAGCGAACACCTGCTGTTGCCTGAACTCAGCGGCAGCCAGGTCGCCCTGGCGCAGACCTTCGATTTCCTGGCCGACCATGGGGATTTCCGCCCGGTGCTGGAAGTGGAAACCTACAGCTGGGGCGTCCTGCCCAGCGAGGTGCGTCCCACGACCGAGCACGCCCAACTCCAAGGCATCGCAGCGGAGTTGCATTGGGTCGAGGATCAGTTGCAACAGCGCCAGTTGCTGCAACCCCAAGCACTGGAGGCCTGCGCCGATGCGCTCTGATCCTGCTCGCCAGCCGCTGCTGCTGATCAACGTGGTCGGCCTGACCCCAGCGCTGCTGGGCGCCGCAACGCCCTGCATCAATGCCTTGTTGAAAACGGCCAGGATGGCCACGCTGCAGCCGGTGTTCCCGGCGGTCACCTCGACCGTGCAGGCCTCGATGCTCACCGGACAACCGCCGTCGGAACACGGCATCGTCGGCAACGGCTGGTATTTTCGCGATCAGGCCGAAGTGCGTTTCTGGCTGCAACCCAACGCACTGATCCAGGGGGAAAAGGTCTGGCAGACCCTCAAGCGCCAGTACCCCGGGTTTCGCTGCAGCCAGTTGTTCTGGTGGTACAACATGTATGCGGACGTGGATGCCGCCATTACCCCACGGCCGCATTACCCCGCCGACGGCCGCAAGATGTTCGGCCTGTATTCGACGCCGGCCTCGTTGCACGAGCAGATTGAACAGCAGATCGGCGAGTTTCCCTTTCCGAGCTTCTGGGGCCCGGCGGCCGGCATCGCCTCGAGCCGCTGGATCGTCGATTGCGCCATCGCCGAATTCGAGCTCAATCGACCCGACCTCCAGTTGACCTACCTCCCCCACCTCGACTACAGCCTGCAACGCCTGGGGCCCGATCATCCGTCGATTGCCGATGAGGTACGGGCCATCGACAGTGAAGTCGGGCGCCTGCTGGACTTTGCCCAGGCGCAAGGCGCGGCGGTGATGCTGCTGTCGGAATACGGGATCGAAGCCGTCACCCAATCCGTTTCCATCAACCGGTTACTGCGTGCCGAAGGCTTGTTGCAGGTACGCCAATCGCTGACCTGGGAGTTGCTCGATCCCGGTGCCAGTGCAGCGTTTGCCGTGGCCGATCATCAGGTCGCGCACATCTACGTCAAGCAAGTGCGCGACATCCCCCGCGTCAAGGCGCTGTTGCAACGCCAGGCCGGCATCGAACAGGTATTGGATAAAACCGAACAACAGGCCTGGCAACTGGATCATCCGCGCAGCGGCGAGCTGGTGGCCTTGGCCGCGCCCGGTTACTGGTTCGATTACTACTACTGGTTCGACGATCGCAAGGCTCCCGATTTTGCCCGCACCGTGGACATCCATCGCAAGCCAGGCTACGACCCGCTCGAGCTGTTCATCGACCCGGCCATTCGCTTCCCGACATTGAAAGTGGCGCGCCGCCTGCTGCAGAAGAAGCTCGGCTTTCGCTACTACATGGACCTGATTCCGCTGGACACCCGCCTGGTCCGCGGCAGCCACGGAAGGCTGCCCACGAGCGAAAAGACCGGCCCGCTGCTCATCACCAATTGTGATCTGTCGTTGCCGCAGCACCTTGCGGCCACGGCGGTGAAGCAACTGCTCCTGGAACACTTCCAGGGGCACCCTCATGCCGATACGGCGAATGCCAAGGAGCTTCCATGCGGCGAGCCATTTCCTTAACCGTTCTCAGTGCCCTGGCCGGTTTGGCCCAGGCACAGGACACCAACCACTTCGATTGCGGCAACTTCCTGCAGTTTGGAGCTGACATCAACCAGACTCGGGCTGCCTTTACCCAAAGTCCCGAGACCATGGCCTGGAACTGGTTCGTCTGCTTGAACCAGCCCAACGCCACGCAGAGCAGCAATCGGGTGTGGGAACTGATGAAGCCATCAGACCAGGTCTACCTGCCCAACGGGGCTCCACCGGGCCTCTATGACGCGCGCGTGATGCCGCCAAACGCAGTGCTTCAACAAGCCAGGGACCATGGAATGGACCTATCCCGAGCGTTTCATAACATCAACGCCATACAACAGGTCGATGGCTTGATCCTGCAAATGGGCGGTGCCGTGCCCAATGCCCAACGGGGCAACCCCGTACGTTTTCAACTCCTGATGGGCAAGGACACGTTCGATTACATCGTTAAAAACAAGGTCTACAACGTGAATGGCCAGGCCGCCCTGGCCACCGGCCTGGACTTCCCACCCACGGCTTGGGAATTGAAAGCAGCGTGGCTGTGGATTGGCTTCGATACGACCTACCAAGCGCAGCTGGCGAACGACGGCTATTTCATCGCCCAGGCCTATTACCAGCAGGAAGACGGCCAGTACCAGGTCGGCTATGCAGCGCTGAGTGGCCTGCATGTCGTCAACAAGCTGAGCCCCAGCTGGGTCTGGACCACCTTCGAAAACATCAACAACGGTAAATACACCGTCACCAATGACACACCGGCCGCGCCGATGGCCAACAGCACAGGACCGACAGCGGCCGCCGAGCCGGTCAACGCCAGCTTCCAGGCCAATAACCCAACCCTGTCGAAATACGAATTGATCGGGGTCGAATACCAGCCCATCAAACAGGTGCTTGCCAACTCGCAGTTGGAGTCGGCTTTCCAGAACACGTCGTCCTGCCTGGCCTGCCACAGTACCGCCGCCTATTCGAACAACGACGGCTATTTCAATTTCGCCCTGGACCAAGGGGGCGGCATTGTCTATCCGACAGCCCCGCTGCCAGCCTCAGATTTCAATGGCTACAAAAAACTGGACTTTGTCTGGTCGCTGAAACGCGCCCAGTGGCAACGCTAAGGAGCATGACATGAGCGTATTGAATTTCCCCCGGATCTACCTCAACGGCCATATGTTCTGGAATCCACCGACAGCCAACAACAACGATGTGTTTCCGTTGTATGACGCGGTCAAGATGGACATCAACTGGCCGTTCATGAGCCACTTCGACATCAATGCCACGAACGCTCCCACCCAACTCATGCCCTGGGCCATCAAGCCCCTGGCAATGGCGGAGTTGCCCACCTATGTGCTGCAGGTGCCGACCAATGCCAACCCGAAAGCCTACCCGTACATGCCCGCCGAATGGGATCTGTTTGGCGACAATGCCTGCGGCACGGTGAGCTACAACGATATCCGCTCCACGGTCATCGGCGGCGAGCTGCAGGCCAACACCTACATCGCCCAGGACGCCTTGGTCGGCAAGGACTATCAACTGCTCGGCAACCCGTTTGGCAGCAACACGCCGAGTGCCGCGCGCTTCGTGGACATCAGCCCGTGGCAGAACGCTTTCACCGCATTGTATTTCGACAAGCTGATGCTGGGGGATGCCAGCTGCGGCCTGACCCTCAATCGCCAGCACCGGATGCTGGACCGTTTTCTGAACTTCAATTGGGGAGCCTTGGGCGGCCTGGTGTATGTCACCACCACTTGGCAGACCTGTTTTGCCCAGGAGAACCTGGAATGGGTCATCGGCGATTCGGTCCTGCTGGCCAACCTGCAGCAGCAGATGAAGCAGCAAGGAGCCCAGGGCCTGATGTTCAGGTTCTCCACATACCTGACCTGCTACGACAGGAACGGCACATTCAATAACTTCCCACCGATCAACACCCACTCCCACCACGCCGTGGACATGGCGAATGTTCAGAAAATGTATCAACAGGGCCTGGACAACGTCGCCGATATTTTCTTCAACCCCGCCTACAGCCGCACCAATGCGACCTTGGGACTGTGGTTCGCCGACGAATACCCCACCGCCCCCGCTGGCCGACGCATGGTGCCCGCCCAGGCAGTGTCCATCACAAACCAACCTGAGGACGTTCAAAACATTCAGTTAGGGGTGATCTCTGCGCAGATTACCGGTAACACCCTGTCGCTGGACTTGGGCAATACCTTCCCGTTCTACCCGGTGGATCCCAACGCTGCCGTCCTGGTCCCCGAAAAATTCCAGGCCGGCAACTACAAACTGGGTGTAGTCCAGAATGAACAGTTCAACGGGGTGCTCGGCTTTGGCTTCGAACACTACAACCAGACCGCCTTCGACAAACGCTCGGGCCTGCTGGATTTCACCCTCAACGACGCGCAAAAGACCACCTTGCAATCCGCTCCGCTGGCGCTGCAATTGCAGGCTCCGGCGTTCAACGCGCCGCTGATCGCCGCCACCCAACAGACCTGGACCGCCGAGGTCATCGAGAGCGGCAGTTTCATCGACGTGGGTGATCACAAGACACTGAACATCATGGTGCAGAAAAATGGCCAGCCGGCCGCCAACACCACGCTATGGGTGGCGGAATACGGCAACCCCTACATGGTGACCACCAGCGACTACTACCTGGCGTTCAGTAACGCAGCCAATTTCACGCTGTTCTATGACGATCCGACAGACCGTAACTTGAACCACGCAAACCTGCCGCAATTCAATGACGCGCCTCCCGTATCGAACTACCTGGCCACCGGCAGCGGTCGTCGGCTTACTGCCCTGCGCAACGTGCATCGGCCGACGAGCACACCGGTCGGATACCTGGATTTCCTGAATGGCCCGGGCAAACCCATCGCGGTCAACTTGAGCCCTTGCCTGGCATTCGATGCCGGCGTCTACGCCAGCCGGACGCTGAACGACAACCAGGCCACCCAGGTGGATTATTCCTATGTTACGACCACCACCAACGCCCAGGGCATCGCCCAGGTGAGCTTCAGGGCCATCGCCGCGGGCTTTCCGACCTTGCGTTTTTTCATCAAGGACGGCGACAACGATCCGGCCATTCCCTTCAGCTTCGCGCTCCCCCAGGCCTACATCGACTTCCTCGCGCCGATACGTGTCCTGCCCATCGACATCCAGTTGCAACAGGACTTCATCAACTACTGGAACAACATCTATCAGGATAAGGACGCCGCCACAGCGCTGTGGAAGGGTTTCCTCTACCCACGCATCCTGCAGACCTTCTACTACCTGTACCCGATCATGAACAAGTTCATGCCGCTCAACTCCCAGGCGCGCGTCGAAGGCGCCATCGATCAATTGATTGTGTTGATCAGCAAGCCCTACCAGGAAGAAAGCACGCTCTCGATGCCCATCACCCGTGACATGTCCCAAAGCCGCCGCGCCGTCCTGGAGCTGTGGGCCAAGAAACTGGTGAAGCGCGGCTATCCGCCACAACCCCTGAAGATGAGCGACTACGACGGCCTGTGACCGTAACGCTGTTCACCCTAGGAGGATAAACCACTGTGGGAGCGAGCTTGCTCGCGATGACGTTGGGTCAGTTTGTATCGATGCTGGCTGTGTCGACGCCATCGCGAGCAAGCTCGCTCCTACAGTGTCACCCGGTACTTTTCAAAGGAATGACCTATGAAAACCAGTCTCTTGAACCGGCTGTTGCTGTTGATCCTGCTGTCCAGCCCACCGCTCTTCGCCCAGGACAGCGGCGCGGTGTACTTCACCATGGGGGTGCACAACACCGAGGGCTGCAACGAACAGAACGGCAACTGCATCGCCAAACGCCTCCCAGGCGACCCTTCCGATCCGTTTTTCCCGGCGTTCTGGATCAGCGACTGGACGATGTACCGGGTGATGCACAACTACGAGAAGAACCCGCCCCCCTACAGCAACCCGCCCACCACCCTGACCCCGGCGGACTACACCGTGTCCCAAGGCACCAGCTACTACGACACCACCTACGTCCCGCCGGATGGCGACGGCTTCGGCGCGATGATGGAGCACTACGAGAAATACTGCCTGCCGATCTTCCCGATCAAGAACAATAACTACACCTGCTCCTTCGTGTCCCTGGGCAACAAAGCCTACTTCCTGACCTACCCGCAGGATCGCCCCAAGGACATGCCGGCCTGCTGCATGTTTTCGCCGATGAACCATCCGCCGCGGCAAGACTTCATCCAGCACCTGCCCTACAGCGCCGAGCGCAGCCAGAACCTCGACGACAGCGTCCAGGCCTACGCGCTGGACCTTCAATCGCCCCAGGGTCCGATCCTGTTCGGCTATGCCTTCTACAAAAAGATGACGGGACATCCCCCCTACCGGCAGCCCCAGTCGTTCTTTTTCTCCGGTGACACCAGCGTCGCCAATGCGCCGATCGTCAGCCAGAACTACACCCATTTCCGCATCGCCAAACCGGACCCGGCCCAGACCTGGGCGCAGGTGGCTGCGATGTGTCCGGCGAATCCGCCGCCCTGCCAGTTGTTCGAGCCACCGGCTTCACAGAGCAACGGCCAGAAGGCGCAGTGGAACAAACTCATGCAGCGCCAACCCTGACCTGTGTCGAAGGATCGCCATGAACACTTCACTCCGTTTCACCCTGGTACTGCTGGGCCTGGCCAATCTTCCGGCCCTGGCCCTGGAGCAATCCCAGGAGCACGCCATGCCACGGACGCAGGCCTCGAACCTCAATTGCCAGCCTCCCAGTACGGCACCGGCCGCCAACGCCAGCCAGGACCTGTTCGATCAATACAGCTGGCAGCTGTTCATCGCCGTGAACTGGCCCGCCCAGGCGGGGCAGCGCGGTGATCCCGACTGCAGCAAGCAACCCGGAGATTCCGGCTACACCGTCTGGCAGACCTACAAGACCGTGGAGGAAACCTTCCTGCCACAGGGGGCCGATCCAGGCCCATGGAACTCCCCGCAACTGGCCAAGAGCCTGGGCATCATCAACATCGCCGCGTTGAAGAACAGTTCCCAGGTGAATGCCGTCGACCAGGCCGTCGGTGGCTGGCTGATCGACCAGGCCGGCAACCCGACCTACTACGACATCTCGGCCAACGAGACTTCCTATCACTACATCGTCGCCAATCAGTTCTATAACGCCGATGTGGTTTCCAAAGCCAACAACATCAATTTCCCCTACGGGGTCATCGAGGTGAAATCGAGCTGGCGCATCCTCACTCCACAAGACAACGCCAGCCACTACCTGACCATGCTTGCGCGCGTGGCCACGTTCGACGCGCAAGGGCAGCGCACCGGGGTCACCGAGGCCTACCTGGGCCTGGTCGGGCTGCACCTCATCACCAAGGTGAACGGTTATCCGCAATGGATCTGGTCGACCTTCGAACAGATCGACAACGTTCCGCCTAAAGTGCGGGTGAACGGCACATGGGTCGACCAACCGACCGCCGGCACGGCTTACTCGTACTTCAACCCAAACGCGCCGGCAGCCACCCTCAACCAGTCACCCTGCGACTGGCAGACCCAGGGCGCGCACCTGGCCTGCGTCCCCAAACCCGGCACCACCTTCCAGACCCCCAACCCGTTGAACCGGTTCACTCCGATCGCCGAGGTCACCCAGGAGGTCAACACCCGCTACCGCGGCGACCCGGACCTGCAACGCAGCGTCCTGAAGTATTACCAACTGATCACCACCCAGCGCCCATTGATGCCAGACAACCCCAGCAATCCGCTGGGCCAGCCGACACCCGCGCTCTCGGCCAATGTGACCATGGAGAGCTATATCCAACCCAACAGCAGTTGCATGAATTGCCATTCCATGGCGACACCGGTCAGGAGCCCCTACAAATCCGACTACTCCTACCTGTTCAAATTCGCCAATGCGCCTGTCGGCAAAACCATCAAGGAAGAGGAATAGATCATGAGCATCCTGAACGGACCACGGCTGAATTTCTGGGGCGGCATCCGTACGGACGTCAGCCTGCCGAACAACTCTCCGACCATTCCCTACAATGGCAACGACGACTGGCCGCTCTTCGACCTGACCACCTCGACCCTGGCACCGGGCGCCGAGCCCTATTCCGATGACCAGTTGAACAACATGATCAATGCCCCCACCGGCAACTACTACACCGCCGGTGGCTGGAATCACTATGGGCAACATGTCGTCGATATGCAGAACGCCTTGATCAGCTCCCAGGGCAAACCCGGCGTCATCAGCACGACCGGCGACCTGGTGGGCCAGGCCGTCTATCTGCTCGGCTCGGTGGACCCGGTGACCGGCCAGGGCCCCGTTTCCGGCCCGATGATGGTAGACCTGGACCCCACTGCTTCGACGACCACGCAAATTTTTGTCGGCGGGCTGCAAATCGGTGGCAACGACGATATCCAACTGCTGATCCGCTACGACACCGTGTGCAGCAGTTTCGACGTCGCGGGACGTGTGCTGTTGCCAGCGAAAATGGATGCGCCGGGCTCTTTTCACGCCAGCGGCACGTTTCAACTGACTTTCCCCATGAGCAGCATCGTCAGTTGGAACCAGAACAGCAGCGGCCTGCGCTCGATCATCCAGGCGGCGGGCGCGACGGGCATCGTCCTGCGTTTCGTCATGTTCGAAATGTGCCCGACGATGACCACCGAACAACTGGACGCCGACTACGCCGCCGGCAAGTACACCCCCAACCCGAGCATTGGCCGGGTCATCGGTACCCTGGCCCCGGCCTTCGCCGACGAGCCGCTGAACTGCCAGCCGGGCCGGCAGTTGGTCAACCAGAGCACGGGCAATGCCGGTTATGCCGACCTGGATGGTACCGGTTACCTGAGCATCGACATGGTGAACGTCATACCGAAGGAAACCTTCCGGACCGTCAGGGATGACATCACCAGCCCCATCGGCCCCAACGCCAATTACGGGACCGTGACCATCAGTGCCGGCACCACCACGTTGACGACACTGGAACCGACCAGCCGCTTTTTATTCGACTACTACGTGTACGGCGGCATCGTCGACCTGCCCCTGACCTTCGATAAGCTACAGGCGGTGAAATCCAGTGCCCTGGCGATCAACGCGCCAGGCAAGGTCGCCGGGACCACGCTGCAAGCCACCGAATCCACGTATCGGGTCTATGCCGACCAGCGCAACGTCTACCTGGAGGATTACCCCAACGGCCTGTCGATCACCCTGCAGGTCAGGTACCTGGGCGGCGCGGTCCCCAGTACCACCGAAATCGGCCTGCAGGCGGCGGCTCCCGCTGTCTATGATCAGCCGCAATACTGGGACTTCCTCGATTTTCCTGACGCGTTGACCCTCGACAGCGGCCAGCTTTCTGTCAGCTTTCCCGTCACCCTCAAGCCAGGCAGCGCCGCCCAGGCGGGTTTTGTCGCCTTGACCTGCACGGCCAATGGCCTCGACAGCAGTGCCTGCTTCACCAACTTTCGCAAATACGCCCAGACCGACTTCGGTATTGCCCAAGGCACCACCATCACCTGGCCGTTGATGTACCCCAACGTGCTGCGCTTTCACTACCTGGCCTTCCCCGCCATGTCGCGCTATATCCCGTTGAATCAGCCCGATGCAATCAACGGCGCCAAGAACCCGATCCTCGCCCGCACCTCGGACGCCTACAAAGGCACCACGCTGTTCATGCCAGTGGTGCGTTCTATGTCGCCCTGCCAGCGGGCGCTGCTGCGGGCCTATCTCACCGGTGAACCGTGGCAACCGCCGCAATGACCGCGTCCTTTTTTTTCACGGAGAGAACCCATGCCCGCTCCCCTTCAGATCCCCGCGCAACCCGACGAATGCCTGCGGCCCAGTCACTTCATCGCCGAGGACCTGCTCAACCCTCGCGGTCTGTGCCTGCAAGCCGACGGCAGCCTGCTGCTTGCCGAAGCGGGCTCGGGCCTGCCCGACCAGCCCTTCAGCGGTCGTATCAGCCGACTGCGACCCGATCCGCACAACCCTGGCGCCTACCTGCCCCGGGAAACACTGGCGCAAGGCTTCCGTGCCATGAACATGCAGGCGCGCATGCTGCGCGATGAAATCATGGGGGTGTCGGACATCGCCTGCGGTGACGGACGCTGCCTGGTCAGCCAGACCGATTACGTCGCCGGCTCCAAGCTCCTGGACCTGCAATACACACCGCCCGAACCGGTCTTTCATAGCCGTGGCAACCTGAATGCGTTGTGCTACCACCCGAGCCGCCGCAGCTGGCTGGCCGTCAAGCCCGATACCAATCAGTTGGTGGAGTTCGCCACGGGCCAGGAAGAACGGGTGCTGGCCCAACTGCCCGAACTGGATCAAGGCCAGGAAGCCGTGCCCGTGACCCTGGTGTACGAACCGGCGACAGGCGCCGTGCTGATCAGCCTGTTCTCGGGCGAGCTGCACGGCGAGCCGAGCCGCAAGGGCATCGACTTTGCCGAGAAGGCAGGCCAGGTGATCCGGGTATGGCCCGCCAATGCCAGGATCGACGTGCTGATTCGCGGCCTGCAACTGCCCACCGGACTGGCGCTGCGCCCCAACGGCCACCTGCTGGTGCTGGAACTCTGCGAGCGCCTGCAACAACCCCTGCTTCCCGACTGGAACGGCGAACCCCTGCAGGGTGGCTTTACCCGATTCAGTGGGCGCCTGCTGAACTGCGATCTACAGACAGGCCAAGTCACCGTGCTCGCCCGCGACCTGGATACCCCGTCCAACCTGTGCCTGTTGCCGAACGCTGTTGTGGTCAGCGAAGGCATGGGCCTGGTCGGGCGGCCATTGCCTACGCCAGATGAGTGCGTGGTGCCGTTAAGCGGCAGGCTTCGTCGGGTGCTGCTCTGACAAATACACCGACCGGATGGCGTAATGCTGTTCACTTAAGAAAAACGATGGCCCCGTGGCGAGGGAGCTTGCTCCCGCTCGGCTGCGAAGCAGCCGTAAAACCGACGAATGCGGTATATCTAAAGCTCCACATTCGGCAGTTTTGGGGCCGCTTCGCGACCCAGCGGGAGCAAGCTCCCTCGCCACAGGTGTTCCGACAGCATTACGTTGCCGTCTGAACTGTTCGCTCGGTCCTGAAGGAAACGTGGGAATAATCCGAGACACAGGTTTTATCGTCAGGGAGGGGTATTTATGGATCTCACGAAGGGTCTACGGGCCTGCTTTCTGGCCCGGATCAAGGCGTGGACCTGATGGTATATGCTAACGTGCCATCCGCCCGGCTGGTCTGGCTTGCAAGGAATGCATCATGGAGTTCGTGGTTCATAGTTATTGCCTGAAAGGCGCACGCCAGGAGCTTTTGCTGCCCCCTGTCACCCTGACTTCGACCTCGTTGACCTTGACGGTCGCCGAGTTGATTCGCCTGGCCGTTGCCGAGCAGATCACCGCATTGTTGGCTCGGCACTCGCTGCAACAAGTGTCGGTGCGTGAAGTGCTCGACCGCCAATACCTGAGCGAGCGGGACATTCTTCAACAAGCCAGCGAAGGCGCGGTAGCCATGCCTCAAGCCAGCGCGTCTCTGGACCTGGATGTCGGTGTTGAGGCCGAGCGGGCCTTGAAGGGGTTTGAAGCCCGTGCGTTCCGCATTCTGCATAACGGCGTCATGCTCCAGAGGCTCGATGAGTCGATTGAATTGAGCGCGCCATCCACGCTCGCGTTTATTCGCCTGCTACCCCTGATTGGCGGTTGATCCTCACCGCTCACTCCCTCGGATACCCTCATGCAATCACGCCGTCCTTTGCCCGAACAAGCCACGCGCCTCGCTGCACTGCGAGTGTTCTGTGACAGAGCGCTGGATGAGTATCCCGAGCTAAGCCCCTATGACCCATTCGCACCCGGTTTCTGGGACGGCATCGACGTTCTGCGCATCGCCGAGGACTGGGTCAGGCAGCATCCCGTGGATGGACCCGAAGCGCTGGCTGACGGCTTTGTGTTCCCGACCGTTTGGGACGACCTCGAAGACCGTCGCGATCAGCAGCGCTACGGCCTGCAATATCGAATCTGCGATGCCTGGATCACCGCCCACCCGGACACCTATGCGCTAGAGCAAATTGGCGCGCGGCTGCAGCACATGCTGCAATTTGCCCTCGAGGACAGTGACTATCCATTACCCACTGACGAAGATGGCCCCGCCTATTACCGCAGAAGCCCGGACCAGGCCTGGGCCTTCCCTGACGTTCAAGCCTGTATTCATCGCTTGAGCAACTACCCGTCCACCCCGGCCTGGCAGACCATCGCCGGATGGTTGCTGGATGGCAGTTGGAATCGCGAGCAACCCCCTTCAGCGCCTGGGGAAGAACAACGGAAAATCGCCGACGCGTATATCTACGTGCACAAGGAAATCAAGCGCATCGCCCTGGGTTTGGTGGAAGCGGGCCGCCTCGATTACCCCCGCTTCGTCCGGGGGGCCAATACCTGGGGCAGCGCCATGATGTTCTACGCAGGCGACGCCGGGTTGGACAGCGATGATGTGGACCCGGATCGGTACACCCACGAAGCGTTCGATGAGGAGGATTCAAGCGATGAGGGTCCCGAAGGCGAAGGCGTCGATGATGAATCGTTCCAGAATGATGATGTCCTCGATGAGGCACCCGCACCCGTGCATCCCGAGCTGGCAAGCTTCACCGTTCGTTATGTCGAGGAGGCCTTGACTGGATTGCCCGATAACGCCGCGAAGCTGGCTGACACCTTCCGTTCGGTAGAGGTGTATCACACCCGATGGATGCTGCAGGCCTTGGCCGTCATCGAACGATTGGGCGCGACGCCCGATGACTTCTTCAACCGTTTCGGCGATACGGCTGCGGTGCTCGAACGCTTCCTGCTCCTTCAGGGGTTACCCGAAAGCCAATCGGCAGGACTCCTCGCCGCGCTGACCGGCTTTTCCAGAAATACCCTGTTGACCGCCCTGCCCTATGCAGGACATGCCAGCCGAATCGTGCTCGACGCGCTCGGTTGGAGTGACCTGCAAGCCTTTCAGCGCGAGTACTTGAACATTGCCCTGGCACCTCGGTCCGGATGGGGCACCGACTTGCCCAATACGCTTGATGAAACGGTGGGCGTGGTGGACCGCTACCTGCTGGACAAGGCGCTGGCCGAGGCGGACCCGCAACACTTGCGCGACTACCTCGTGGCACTCGAACATTCGCACTGGGCGTTTCCCGAGACGCGTGTGCTGCTCGACGCGTACCGCGGCATCGGTCGGCCAGCATTGGAAAAGAAACTGGCCCGTCATGCACAGCCGGCCATGCGCATCTATGGCGTGCTGCCCGTCATGGATTCGGATGATGTACGCCAGCGCTATCTGACGTTGAAAAAAGTGCACAAAGAGGTGCGTAAATACGGCGCTCAACGACAGGCCAACTCCCACGCAGCGGTGCAGGCGGGATTGGAAAACCTGGCGCGTGTCGCGGGTTACCCCTCGGCGATTCGCCTGGAATGGGCCATGGAATCGGAGATTGCCGAATCCGCCCTGACGTCTGCCACCATCGATGGCTACGACGTCACGATCGTCATCGACGGCTTATCGCCGGCATTGCACATCTGCAAAGCCGCAAAGACCCTCAAGACCGCACCGCCTGCGATTCGCAAACACGCGGACTTCATCGCCCTCAAAACGCAACAGACCCGGCTCAAGGAACAGATCGCACGCTTCTGCAGAACCCTGGAAACAATGATGAGCAGCGGCGAAACCCTGGCGTTGGCGGACCTGAAGCCACTGCTGAAAATGCCTGCGGTTCGCCTGCTGCTCGAACAGCTGATCGTGCAGGTTGACGACGCCGCGTTGGGCTGGCTCGATGCCGCAACGCTGACCGTGACAGACCTCGAAGGCCGCCGACACGTGGCCGGGAAGCACCTGCGTATTGCTCACCCTTTTCACCTGTTCACGGCGGGACAGCTGTCGGCCTGGCAGAAAGAAGTCGTGACCCATCGCCGCGTGCAGCCGTTCAAACAAGCCTTTCGCGAGTTGTACCTGCTGACACCGGCTGAGCGAGAGACCGCTCTGTGGTCCAACCGATTTGCCGGCCACCGTCTCAAAGGCAACGTAGCGTCCCGGTTGCTGCAGGTCCGCAATTGGTCGACCTCAAGCGTCGAGGACATCTATTACGAGAGCAAAGAGCATGGCATTTTTGCCCTGTTCAACTTACTGGATACCGGTCACTACCTCTCCGAAACAGAACACTTTACCTTCGACACGATTGCGTTCCACCGCGACCAGAAAGCCATCCCCCTTGAGCAAGTACCGCCGCTGCTGTTCTCGGAAGTCATGCGCGACGCCGACTTGCTGGTCTCCGTGGCCTACGCTGCGGACAGCTACGCCACCAGCAACGAAACCTTGCAACGACGCACCGAACTGGTCAGCGAATTGATCCAGGGGCTCGGGTTGCAACACGCCAAATGTGAAGGGCATTTCCTGCACGTCACCGGCCAGCGTGCCAGCTACCGCATTCATTTGGGCAGCGCAGCCATCCATATCGAACCCGGCAACTACCTGTGCATCGTGCCCCTGGGCGCCAGTGCCGAGGCGTTCTACCTGCCATTCGCCGACACCGACAAGACAATGGCCGAGGTGCTGAGCAAGATGTTCCTGTTGCTGGACGATACGAACATCACTGACAGCCAGATACTGGAGCAGATACAGCGCGGCGGTTGATGCCGATCTTCGACAGTGCAGCAGTAAACGTCAAACCGCCGCAGCCGCAACGACCCTGGAACGCCAGGCGAAAGCCAGCACCATCAGCAGCCCCAGGCCCGCCATCGCCGCTCCGGCCAGGGAAATCGCCGGATACCCCAAGCCCGCGTTGATCACCGCGCCGCCCAGCGCCGCGCCAATCGCGTTGCCCAAGTTGAAGGCACCGATGTTCACGGCCGAGGCCAGATTAGGCGCGTCCTTGGCGGCTTCCATTACACGCATCTGCAAGGGCGGCACCAAGGCAAAACTGGCGATGCCCCAGATCAGAATGGCGATTGCCGCCGGGAGCGGCCAGCGCATCAGGGCGGTGAACGCCAGCAAGACGAGAATCAGCACGCCCAGCGAAACGATCAGGGTGCGGTCTATCGAGCGATCCGCGGCCTTGCCGCCCCACATGTTGCCCAGCGTCAGTCCCACGCCGAACAGCACCAGCATCGCCGTGATGAAGGTGGCGGAGGCATGGGTCTCGCTATTCAGGATCGGGGCGATGTAAGTGAACACCGTGAACATCGCGCCTGAGCCGACCACGGTCAGGGCCAACGCGCCCAACACCGGGCCACGGCCCAGTACCCGAATTTCGGCCAGCACACCGATGCTTTGCGGCGCCGGTACGTTAGGCAGGGCGAACCACAGCGCCGCCATGGCCACTACGCCCAGGCCAGTGATCCCCCAGAACGCGGTGCGCCAGCCGAACAGCTCGCCAAACCAGGCAGCCAGCGGCACGCCGCCGATCGTCGCCAGGGTCAGGCCCATGAACATGGCCGCGACCGCCCCGGCGCGTTTCTGCGGGGTGACCACGCTGGCCGCGACGATAGAGCCCACGCCAAAGAACGCACCGTGGTTCAGCGAAGTCACGACCCTGGCGACCATCAGGCTGTAGTAATCAGTCGCCAACGCTGACATCAGGTTTCCCAGGGTAAAAATCGCCATGAGTCCGATCAGCAGATAGCGCCGGGGAATCCTGCCGGTGGTCAGGGTCATCAGCGGCGCGCCGAGCAGTACGCCCAGGGCGTAGGCACTGACCAGCAGGCCTGCGGCGGGAATGGAAACGCCGAGATCTGCAGCGATCCCCGGCAACATGCCCATGGGGGCGAACTCGGTTACGCCGATGCCAAAGGCACCCATGGCGAGTGCAACAAGGGGTGGATTGATACGCATAGGAAGGCTCCTCATCTATGCCGCAAATGCTACGATGCAGCCTTTTCAGGCGGTAGATCGCATTTCTGGCAAAGACCTTTGCGTACGGAGCACAAATGGACGTCAACGGCAGATCAGGTGAAATGGTTGTGTTCGCCGCGGTGGCGCAGGAAGGCAGCTTGTCGGCCGCCGCGCGTGCGTTGGGGCTGACACCTTCGGCGGTCAGCCGGATCATCGCGCGAACCGAACTACGGCTGGGCACCCGCCTGCTGTTGCGCACCACGCGGGCGATCACTTTCACCGCCGAGGGCGAGGCTTACCTGCGCGGCGCCCGGCGTATCCTCGCCGACATGGCCGAGGTCGAAGAAGCCGTCGCTGACCAAGGCGTGCCCAAGGGCCGTTTGCGGGTCAGCGCCGCCCTCGGCCATGGTCGACAGACGATCGTGCCCTTGGTGGCCGCCTTCAGCGCCCGCTACCCGAACATCGTCGTCGACCTCACCCTCGGCGACGAAGTGGTCGACATTCTCGGCGGCCAGGCCGACGTGGCGGTGCGCTTTGGCCATCTGCCCGACAGCCCGCTGACAGCGCGCCGGATCGGCGACACCGGCCAAGTGGTGGTGGCTTCGCCCGACTATCTGGAGCGCCACGGCACACCCCAGGAACCGGAAGACCTGCTGCGCCATAACTGCCTGCGCTTCAATTTTCGTCGCGCCGAACCCAACTGGCCGTTCATCCGTGACGGCAACGAATTTTCCTTGAAGGTCAGCGGCAATATCGAATGCAGCAGTGGTGAGGCGCTGGCCCAACTTGCGCGGCTAGGTGCCGGCATTGCGCGTATCGGCGAGTTCACCGTGAGCGAGGACTTACAGCGAGGGGATCTGATACCGCTGCTGGAAGCATGGAACCCCGGAGACCGGGAGCCGATCCATGCGGTCTTCGTTGGAGGTTCGGCGATGCCGGCGCGGGTGCGGGTGTTCGTGGATTTTCTGCTGGAGCAGCATCGGATGTGATGCGTCGGCCATATCGCGGGGCGTGTCAGTCTTTGGCAAATCCAGCGATTTTGAGGCGTGAGCGTTTGAACAAAACCTCAAGGTCGAACAGCGACAAACTCACCTAAAAATTCTCATTGATAGTGCATATCGACAAAACAACATAGTACACCTACCAACTGGATGGTAGTGTTGTTTCAAGATTTACACCCCCCCCCCCCCCACAAATCAGTGAGAACCTCATGCAAGATTGGAAGCAAACCCGCAAAGACATCAACGCTCGCCTGGTAGAGCTCAACGGTTTGTCTCCGGACACCATGAAAGGCATGGCCTCCCTGGGTGCCGCCGGTGCCAAGACCAACCATCTGGACGCGAAGACGCGTGAGCTGATCTCCCTGGCCGTAGCAGTCACAACTCGCTGCGATGGCTGCATCGCCTTTCATGCTGCCGAGGCCAAAAAAGTCGGGGTTACCAGCGAGGAAGTGGCTGAAGCCCTCGGCGTGTCGATCAACATGAATGCCGGTGCCGCACTGGTCTACAGCACCCACGTGCTGGACGCGTTCGACAAGTCGTAATTCGACAGTCATCCCTATTCGAGATCAATCATGAACAAGCTGTTTACTCCTTACGATTTGTCCGGTGTCGAGTTGAAAAACCGTGTGGTCATGGCACCGATGACGCGCACCCGCACCCTGAACAATGTTCCAAACGACTTCACCGCCGAGTACTACGCACAACGCGCCTCCGCGGGCCTGTTGATCACCGAAGGCCTGCCTGTTTCCGACGAGGCGCGTGGCTACCTCTACACACCTGGTATTTACGCTGATGAACACCTGCCGGGCTGGCGTAAGGTCACCAACGCGGTGCATGCCCGAGGCGGAAAGATTTTTGCGCAGTTGTGGCACGTCGGCCGTATGTCGCATGTGTCGGTGCATGGATTGGTGCCGGTTTCTTCTGGCACTCAGGCGGCAGTCGACACCACGGTGTACGCCTGGGTCACGCCCGACGAGGCCGGCCCCGTGCAACCCAGCGCCCCGCGCGCGCTGGGCACGGAGGAAATCAAACGTGTCATCGCTGACTTCGTGAAGTCTGCGCGCATGGCCATGAATGCCGGGTTTGACGGCGTTGAAATCATGGCAGCCAACGGTTTTCTGTTTGACCAATTCCTCAGTAGCGCCTTGAACACCCGCGCGGATCAGTACGGTGGCTCTATCGCTAATCGTCAGCGCTTTCTGTTGGAGACAATTGACGCGATTGCCGATGAAATCGGTGGTGCGCAGATTGGCGTACGGTTCTCGCCGTTTGGCCGCCTGTACGACTTTGGCGTGTATGAGGGCGAAGCAGAAACCTGGATGAGCATGGCGGCAGCGCTCAATGAGCGTGAACTGGCCTATGTTCATCTCAACTACCAACCGACCATCGCTGCCGCTCAGACGCCGCCTGGCTTTGGCGCAACCTTTCGCGAAGCCTACAAGGGCACCCTGATGGCCGCGGGTGGTTTTACACAGGCGCTTGCCGAGTCGGAGCTGGCCAAGGGCGAACTCGACCTGATTGCGTTCGGCACGGCCTACATCGCCAATCCGGATCTGGTCGAACGCATGCAGCATGGTTGGCCACTCGCTGAGAGTGATCGTTCGACCTACTACGGCGTGGGTGACCGTATTGCCAAGGGCTACACCGACTACCCGGCATTCCGTGCGGCTAACGCCTGATCAGCCACGCGCCTCAAGCAGTTTCACTTATAAAAACGCCCTGTTCGACTGGTACTCTGGTGCCGTTAGAACAGGGCGTTTTTTACGTTTGGAAAAGGATCGATCAGCCTTCGCGCACTTCGAGGGTCGGCACCATACGGATCGCCTTGGAGAAGTTGGCGTAATTGACCGAGGTTTTGAGCACGGCGTCGTGCAGTTCCTCAACCCGCTCGCGCGGGGCGTCAGTGTGCAAGCGGATCGCCACGCTCACTTCGTCATAGCCTGGGTTGACGCTTTCGTCGATACCCAGGAAACCGCGCAGGTCGAGGGTGCCGTTGGTCTCGATTTCCAGGCTATGGATCTTGATGCCCATCAGCGCGGCATTGGCGGCATAGCCGACGGACATGCAAGCATTGAGCGCAGCCATGAGCAGTTCCTGAGGGTTTGGCGCGCAATTCTGGCCCAGCAGTTCATTTGGCTCATCGGCAGCAATTTCAAAATCTCGCGAGTAGGTTTCACCGGCCAGGCTGTAGCGATTGACTTTAGCCACTGTGCGGGTCTGACCTTTCCACTCGGTCTTGACATTAAAACTGGCATGCCGCTTGGTCGCGTCCTCGGCGACGCCCTGGGCGAACTGCTGGAGTGCGGCGACGTCGATACCGTTCAAATTGTTGCTCATTGGGTCATTCCTCTTTAGGCGATCGGGCTTTACTCCCGAAAGAGAAATAACTCTACCAAGTAGTAGGTAGCTGTTCAATTGATATTAAAACCTTCCATCAGCGCCACCCTGCCATAAAAAAAACGCCTCGATAATTCGAGGCGTTTTTTATGGCAGAGCGTGTTGTGGCGGTGGGATTTGCTAGTTAGGCGTGGGCGCTGCCCGCAATCCTTCCAGGAGAATATCGAACCCGGACGATTGTACATAAGCATCGCTCAGCGCCCAGGAAACGAAGCTGTTACCCTCCAGCGTATTGAGGATAAGCCGAGCGACAATCACCACGTCGAGCCCGCTCCTGATCTCCCCGGCGGATTGACCTAACGCGACATTGGCCTGCAGCCACTTGAGGTGAATTTCGAAAAAGTCTCGGGTCAATGCCTGCAGGCTGTCGGGTAGCGCCAGAAGCTCCGCGGCCAAGGCCCCACACAGCGGCAGCATGCCGTCGGCACTGCTCTGGGCGAACATGAGCGCAAACGCCTTGAGACGATCGATCACACCGGCAGTGTCGGCGTTGATTTGCTCCAGTTGATTCTTGAAACGGAACAGATAGCTTTCGACGATTGCGATTGCCATCCCTTCCTTGGTCGGAAAATGGTGATGAATACTCGCCTTCTTGATGCCAATGTCAGTCGCGAGGTCGGCGTAGCTGAACGCTGCATAGCCTTTGGTCCGCAACAGGATTTCAGCGCTGGTGAGAAGGTCGGAACGTGTACTCATGAAGCAGCATCCAGATTTTTTCAATCAGCAATCATAAATGAGTCATGCCGGGGAAGACAGTCCGCGGACTGACCCTGCACGTCCTGCTGTGCGCGAGCCAGGGGGAAAGAAGAGTTCGCTCGCGTCAGTGATCGCAATGCAAGCTATTGACCCGACTGTCCGCCAGTTTGAACACCACACGCTGGGGATGGTTGATCGAGACCAGGTATTCCACCGGCAGTCCTTGGCGGTCAAAGATCACACCTCGGTAGACCAGTGCGGCCGTCCCGGGCTCGACGTCGAGCAAGCGGGCCTCCTGGTCGTTCATCGTGGCGATGCTCAGCGTACCCTCGTCGCTTTCCATTTCGATCTGGTAGCGCGATAACAGCAACGCATACAACGAGGCCCCCTCGATCAGGTCTCCCGCCACGAGGTCCGGTGCGCGGGCTGCAGGGATGTAGCTGGTCTCTATGCAGAATGGCTTTTGATCCACCGTGCGCAGGCGCCTGATGGTCAGCAAGGGGTCGCCTTCCTGGATCTTCAGCAGTTTCGCCACGCGGGCACTGGCCTGGGTTTGTTCGAAGTAGAGCAATTTGCTGCCCGGCCTGGCCCCGGCTTGTTCGACGACTTCGGCGATGCCTTTGCGCGCGACGGTATTGAGTGGCCGCTCGACGCCCGGAGCGGTCACAAAGGTGCCGCGGTTGCCACGGCGCTCCAGGACCCCGCGATCGATCAGCGTTTGCAAGGCCTTTCGCAGCGTCATCCGGCTGATGCCCAAGTGCTCGGCCAGGTCCCGTTCCGCCGGAATCCGTTCAGTCGGCCCGAACTCCGGGCGCTCCAGCATTTCCAGCAGGGCCTGGACGGCCTGCCAGGCCACCTGCTTGCGTTCGGGCGCCAGCAGGGCCACGTCGAAGGATTTGGAAGGACTAACTTTCATGGTCTACATCCTGGATTTATTTTTCTGTGCAACGGCGTGCCAACAGTACTCACTGAAACCAGCGCAAACCCGCCAGCTTGATAATCAGACCTAATAAACGGCCCATTGCCTAGCTTGAAAACTGCGGTGACGGTGCATTAGACCACGGAGAAAAAATCTTGTAATGGTATTTTTGGTGGTATAGCTTTTGGTCTACATGGTGATCATGAACCGCAACATGAACACCGCAACAAAGCCCCCAGGAGCTCACATGGCGATCCAGTTCAACCGGGAAGCATTCACCACTTCCTTGCAGCAATCCGTGCACATCGTCGACGACGCCCAGCAGTTCGGCCAGGAACTGGCGACGCGAATCGACCGCATCTATTTCGTCAGTTGCGGTGCGCCCAATCGCATCATGCTCGGCTTGCAGTACTGGCTGGAGCGCTACAGTCACACACTGGAAGTGCGCCGTTATTTCCCCGCCGATTTCATGGACATCGATCCGCCGCGCCTGGATGAACGCACCCTGGTGGTCCTCGCCTCCAAATCCGGGACCACCCAGGAAACCATCGCCGCCGCGCGTTTTCTGCAAGACAAGCCCTGCCTCACCGTCGGCGTGACGCAAACCGCCGAGCTGCCGTTGGCCCAGGCTGTTCAACATTGCTTTTTGCTGGGACGTACCGATGAGGCGTACTTCGGTTGCTTCATGATCCTCCAGGCGCTGGTCGGCGGGATCCTGGCCAAGCGTGAAGGCTGGCCGCTGCTGGACAAGCTCACTCGCTCGCTCAAGGCCTTGCCGCAGGCCCTCGCCGACGCTGCGATCAATAACGACCGGCGCGCCACCGAAGAGGCGCGCCTGTACAAGGATGATCGCGTGATGTACTTCCTCGCGTCGGGCCCGATGTTCACCACCGCCTATGTATTCGGGGTCTGCGTGGTGATGGAAAGCCAGTGGTTGCATTGCCTGCCGGTGGAGGCTGCCGAGTTTTTCCACGGCCCGTTCGAAGCCATCGACGCCACCACCCCGCTGCTCCTGCTGGTGGGCGAAGACCCCAGCCGGGCGCAGATGGAACGTGTGGTGCGCTTCTGCCAGCGATACACCGAACGCGTCATGGTCTATGACGCCAAGGATTTCCCCATGGAAGGCATCGACCCGGAGATCCGCGCCATTGTCGCGCCCTACATCGTTGGCATCGCCGTGGAACGTATCGCCGCTCATCTCGCGGTCTGGCATGAGCAACCGCTGACGACACGCCGCTACATGTGGAAGACGGAGTATTGAGCATGGCCAGCCTGATCGCTGTCGGCGACAACACCTTGGACGTGTACCTGGACCGGAACACCGAATACCCCGGTGGCAACGCGCTCAACGTGTCGGTGTTTGCCGCCCGGCTGGGGGCTCGCAGCGCCTATCTGGGCTGCGTTGGCAATGACCGGCACGGCCAGTACCTGCTCGATTGCCTGCAACAGGAAGCGGTCGATGCATCCCGCTGCAGAACGCTGGCAGGGGCCAACGGCTGGGCTTGTGTCGACAGCATCGACGGCGAACGGGTGTTTCTCGGCAGCGACCCGGGTGTCTGCCGCCAACTGCGACTCGATGGCGACGACTTGGACTATCTCGCGCAATTCCAGCTGGCCCATAGCAGCCTCTATAGCGGTCTTGAGAACCAACTGGCGCAGATTCGCCAGGCCAGTGGCTGCTTGTCATTCGACTTCTCGGACAACTGGGTCGAGTTCGATTGGCAAGCGCTGATCCCGCATGTCGATATCGCCTTTTTCTCGGCGGCCGACCTGTCGCCCAGCGAAGCCCGTGACTTGGCGGATTCGATGCGGGCGCTAGGCCCGGCAACGGTGGTCATCACCCTCGGCGCCCAGGGCGCGCTCGCAGTCGACGCACAAGGCGCGCATGAGCAGGCTGCGCGGCCCTGCGCGTTCATCGACAGCATGGGTGCCGGCGACGGTTTTATCGCCGCGTTCCTGCTGGCATGGCAAGCGCGGCACAACCTGGCCCAGTGTCTCGCACGAGGTGTCGACTATGCCGGCCAGGTGTGCGGCTGGGCCGGGGGCTTTGGCCATGGACAGGCCGTGGACAACCAACGCGCTCGACAACTCAAACACGCCTTGAACATTCAAGGCTGATGCGTGCTGCCCGGGTCTCTTCCCGGGACAGTTCTACCAACCTGTCGTGGATACCCTGTCGATGAAAAAATGTCTGATCGGTTTGATGCTCGTGGCCAGCCCGCTGATGACCTGGGGCGCCAGCGAAGAGCTGCGTTTCGGGGTCGACCCCACCTACCCGCCCTTCGAGTCCAAGCGGCCGGACGGCTCGCTGACAGGCTTCGATATCGAACTGGGCGAAAGCCTGTGCAGCGAGCTGCAACGTCGTTGCGTCTGGGTCGAAAACGCCTTTGACGGCATGATCTCGGCCCTGAAAGGCAGGAAGTTCGACGGGATACTCTCTGCCCTCTCGATCACTGAAGCACGCAAAGCCGAAATCGCCTTCTCCGACACGCTGTACGACACGCCGGCACGCCTGGTGGCCCCGCAAGGCAGCCCACTGCAACCGACGGCCGAATCCTTGCGCGGCAAGCGCATCGGCGTGCAGCAAGGCAGCGTGTTCGAAGCCTATGCCAAGCGGATGTGGGGCCTCAAAGGCGTGGAAGTGGTGCCCTATCAAAGCAGTGACTTGACCTATTCGGACTTGATCAATGGTCGGCTGGACGCGGCATTCGACGATGCCATCGCCGTTTCCGAAGGCCTGCTGAAGAAGCCTATCGGCAAAGGCTTCGGTTATGCCGGCGAGGTGGTCAAGTCGCCGGAGATCTTCGGCCCGGGCACCGGCATCGGATTGCGTAAAAGCGATACCGCCCTCGCTGGGGAAATCAATCAGGCGCTGGAACGGCTCCACCGCAACGGCACCTACGAGCGCATCGCCAGGAAGTACTTCGACTTCGACATCTCGCCGAAATAATCCATCCGTACGGAGCCCGAAAGCATGTTTCTCGAAGGGTACGGTTATCTGATTTTCCAGGGCGCGTGGCTGACCGTCCAGGTCGCCACCTGGGCCGCCTGCGTCGCCATCGTGCTTGGCCTGCTCGGCGCCTTGGCGAAACTCTCGCCGGTGGCGCCGCTGCGGCTGGTCGCGACGGTCTACACCACGCTGGTGCGCAGCGTGCCGGACCTGGTCCTGATGCTGCTGATCTATTACAGCGCGCAAATCGGGATCAACCAGATAGCCCAGGCGTTCGGCCAGGAATCGTTGCAGTTGGATCCCTATGGCACCGCGATCGGTACGTTGGGATTCATCTACGGTGCCTACTGCGCCGAAACCTTTCGCGGGGCCTTCAGGGCCATCCCGTTTGGCCAACTGGAAGCCGCGCGGGCCTATGGCATGAGCCATTGGCAAGTCCTGCGGCGGATCCGCCTGCCGCAAATGATGCGGTTCGCCTTGCCCGGCATCGGCAATATCTGGCAAGTGCTCTTGAAAAGTGCCGGCCTGATCTCGCTGCTGGGCCTCAATGACATGGTCCAGGTCGCTAAGCAAGCGGGAAACGCGACCTCACGGCAGATGTTCTTCTATCTGGTGATCGCGGCGATCTTCCTCGCCTTTGCGATCCTCTCCAGCCTGGCCCTCAAACACCTTGAACGACGCTACAGCATCGAACCGCGGCGGAGCGTGTGATGATCGAGATACTGAAAGAGTTCGGGCCCAACTTCCTGTGGTCCGACGGTTACCGCTGGAGTGGCTTGTCCGTCACCTTATGGCTGTTGGTGACGTCGGCCATTATCGGCCTGGCCGCGGCAATACCCCTGGCGCTGGTTCGCACCTATGGCAATCGCTGGCTGGCGTTGCCTGTCCAGCTCTACACCTTGGTCTTTCGTGGCACGCCGCTGTTCGTGCAACTGCTGATCATCTACAGCGGCCTGGCCAGCCTGAGCCTGATCAGGGAGTCGCCGAGCCTGTGGTGGTTCTTTCGCGACGGCATGCATTGCGTGATCCTGGCGCTGGCCTTGAACACCTGCGCCTACACCGTCGAGATTCTGGCCGGCGTGCTGCGCACCACCCCACGCGGTGAAATCGAGGCAGCGCTGGCCCTGGGCATGACCCGCCGCCAACTGTTCGTCCTGGTGCTGGTACCGAGCATGCTGCGCCGGGCACTGCCGGCCTACAGCAACGAAGTGATCTTCGTCCTGCACGCCACGGCCGTTGCCTTTACCGCCACCGTTCCCGACATTCTTAAAATCGCCGCCGATGTGAACGCCGCCACTTTCAAGACCTTCCAGGCCTATGGCATTGCCGCCCTGCTCTACATGCTGTTGGCGTGCGCGCTGGTGGGTGTGTTTCGATTGGCCGAGCGCCGGTTGTTGGCTTATCAGCGTTGAACAGTTTGGGGGCTGGCATCCGTCCCGGGCATCACCTACGGAGCATTCTCAGGCGCCCCCGCATTCTTCTTCAAACTTTCAGGGCTGCCTGCGCACAGGCCATCCATCACCAGGTCCATCAATCTGTCGAGACGAGTACGCCATTGGCGCTGGGAATCGATTTGCCATATGCCGGCCGTGGCCAGGAAAAAGTCGTCGTGGGTGACGCCGCTGCGAATGGTCCCGGCCTCCTCATTAGCCCTCAGCAGTAGCTCGGCAGCCGCCTGGACTGGCGCGTACCCAGATTTCCCCGGAAATTCGTAGGCAGAAGCAGCCTGTCGTATCGCAGTCGCAAGCCCGGCCTTGGTCATTGCATATTCAGCGAGGCAGCTCATCCATTCTCGGAGAGCCTCTTTCGGTGGTTTTGTCGCGAGCAGTTGTTCGGCCAACGCGGCCACCTGCTGCATTTCGAATTGATAAACCTCGAACACCAGGCTTTCCCGGGTCGCGAAGTGTCGATAGAACGTGCCCTGTCCTACCCCGGCTTTCTTCGCGATCGCACTCAGCGGCACCGCAGGATCGTTCGTCAGTTCAACCACCGCGACTTCCAGTATCCGTTCCCGGTTTTTCTTGGCGTCGGCACGCATTGCCGACTCGTCATTCCTAGGCAAGATTTTTCCTTCGCCATTGCAAAGCGGACAATTGTCCGGTAGTTTTTCTGCATAAGCGGACACATGTCCACTTACGACCTCTACTGGAGTCTACTATGAACGGCACTGGCAATACGATTCTCGTTACGGGCGGCACCTCCGGCATAGGCCTTGGCCTGGCGCTCAGGCTTCACAAGGCCGGCAACAACGTCATCATCGCCGGACGTCGCCAGGCTCTGCTCGACCAGATCGTGGCGGAACATCCAGGTCTTGACTCCGTCCTGCTGGACGTCTGCGACCCACAATCGATCCAGCGCAACAGCGAAGCGCTCGCGACCCGCCACCCGAACCTGAACGTCCTGATCAACAACGCTGGCATCATGCATTGGGAGGATCTGACCGATTCCGAATACCTGGGCACAGCCGAAGATACCGTGACGACGAACCTGCTCGGCACGATTCGCATGGTGTATGCGTTCACTCCCCAGTTGCTCAAGCAACCCAGCGCAACGATCGTGAATGTCAGCTCGGCCTTGGCGTTCGTGCCGCTGCCTGCAACACCGACCTACAGCGCAACCAAAGCGGCCGTCCACTCTTTCACCCAGAGCCTTCGAGTCCAGCTGGAAGCCTCGCCAATCGAAGTCATCGAGCTGGCGCCACCGGGTGTGCGCACCAGGTTGCTCGGGCAGGAAAATGACGAACATGCCATGCCCCTGGACGAGTTCCTGGATGAGCTCTTCGAGCTGCTGGAGACCTCTCCGACCCCGCGAGAACTGATCGTCGAGCGCGCCAAGCCCTTGCGATTTGCTGAAGCAAGCGGTTCACATGAAGACGTGTTGAACATGCTGGCGGGGTACAAACCGCCGGCAGAATAATGTTGGCCGTGAGCGTAGCCCCGCGGATATACCTAACGCTCAGCATGCCATCAACGCCCAGGCAGCATCACTGCCTGGGCGAATTGCCAAGGGTTACAACGACTCGGTGCTCGGCGTTCCCAGTTCCTCTACGCTGATTTCACGCATGCGAAACTTCTGCACCTTGCCACTGACGGTCATCGGAAAATCGTCAACGAACTTGAAATGGCGTGGTGTCTTGAAATGGGCGATCCGGCCTTTGCAGTATTCGCGCAACTCATCGGCGCTGGCCTGATGTCCCTCATGCAATCTGACCCAAGCCACGATCTCTTCTCCGTAGATTTTGTCCGGCACACCGATCACCTGCACGTCTGCCACTGAAGGATGGGTGAAGAAAAACTCCTCGATTTCGCGCGGATAGACGTTCTCACCGCCGCGAATGATCATGTCCTTATTGCGCCCGATGATCTTCAGGTAACCCTCTTCGTCCATGATTGCCAAGTCGCCGGTGTGCATCCAGCGTGCGTTGTCGATGGCCTCGGCGGTCGCTTGCGGGTTGTTCCAGTAGCCCAGCATCACGCTGTAGCCCCGGGTACACAATTCACCGACCTGACCGCGAGGAACGATCCGGTTTTGCTCATCGACGACCTTGCTCTCCAGATGCGGCTGGGTGCGACCGACACGGGTGACCCGATGCTCGATATCATCGTCCGGCCCGGTCTGGGTGGAGACCGGGCTGGTTTCGGTCATGCCGTAGGCGATCTGCATCTCCTTGAGGTGCAGTTCCTCGATCACCCGCTTCATGACTTCGATCGGGCAGGTGGAGCCGGCCATGATGCCCGTTCGCAGGTGGCTCAAGTCCAACGACTGGCGTTCCGGGTGGTCGAGCATGGCAATGAACATGGTCGGTACGCCATACATGCCGGTCGCTTTCTCCTGTGCAGCGGCTCGCAGGGTCTCCAGGGGGTCGAAGGCTGCACTGGGATAGATCATGGTCGTTCCGTGGGTGACACAACCCAGGTTGCCCATGACCATGCCGAAGCAGTGATACAGCGGCACCGGTATCACTAACCTGTCGTGCTCGCTGAGCTTCAGGCTTTCCCCCACCATGAAACCGTTATTCAAGATGTTGTAATGGCTGAGGGTGGCCCCTTTGGGGAATCCGGTGGTACCCGAGGTGTACTGGATGTTGACCGGGTCGTCGAACTGCAATTGCTCGCCGCATTCGCGCAGTTGCTGCGGAGCCACCCGTTCAGCCAGGTCCAATAACCCCTCCCAGGACAACATGCCGTCAACCGGCGTGTCGCCGAGGCTGATCACGCCACGCAGTTCCGGCAAGCGAGCGCTTTCAAGCGCGCCCACGCCGCAGTCGTGGAGTTCGGGCAGCAGATCCTGAAGCATCGCGTGGTAGTTGGAAGTCTTGAACGAATCGGCACAAATCAGCCAGCGGCATCCCGATTGCTTGAGCGTGTATTCAAGCTCGCTCAACCGGTAGGCGGGGTTGATGTTCACCAACACCGCCCCGACCTTGGCGGCCGCGAACTGGGTGATGCACCATTGCGCGCAGTTCGGCGACCAGATGCCCAACCGCTCGCCTGTCTTGAGCCCCAGCGCAAGCAGCCCCCGTGCGCAACCCTCCACTTCCTCGGCCAGCTGCGCCCAGGTGTAACGTAGACCTTGATGCCGTACCACCAATGCTTCGCGATCGTTGAACCGCTCGACCGCGCGGTCAAAGGCTGCGCCAATGGTCATCGCCAGCAAGGGCGTGGTCTGCGGCCCGCAGGTGTAGCTTGGTAAATTCATAAGGAATCCTTCTGTACGATCCGGTGCGCCGAGGGTTGCACCACCACGGCGCCCTGACTGAATGGCTGCTGCCCTTCCCCGCGTTCCTTAACGCATGAATATCTGCGCCGTGGTAATCGCCATGTCGCCGCCGGGCAATTTGATGCTGCCGATCTGCTTCAAACTGTCGGCATCGAACACCGCTACGTCGTTGAAGGTCCCCGCCAGGTAGATCTTGCTGCCGGCCTTGTTGAACGAAATGCAGTAGTAGGAATGATCCAGGGTCGCGGCCTGAAGCAGCTTTTTCTGCTTGATGTCGTACTTGGCCAGGCGGTTGAGCACGCCGAACATCAGGTTCGGGTCCTTGGGCGAACGCATGCCACTGAAGTAGATTTCCGTCAGTGGGCCGAAGTCGGTGGTTTCGGTCTTGCCGGTTTTAAGGTCGATGCTGAACAGCCCGTACAGGTATTCGGCGGTGGCCGGGTCCTGCTTCTTGTCCTTGAATTTCGCAGCGGTGTAGAGCAGCGAAAAATCATGACGGTAGGTCTGCTGGTTCCAGACATAAAGCACGTCCGGCGCACTGTAGTTTTCACGCTTCCAATGACGGCTGGGGATCAGCATGTCGAACTTGCCGGTGTTCACGTCGACCTTGTAGACGTCCGCCCCGGCCACGTACAGCGTGCCATCGTCCCCGCTTTGCATGATGGTCAGTTGGCGCGGTGCCGGAAAACTGCGAACGGGCCTGGCGTCCATACCGGCGTTGGTGGCATACACATCGAGCCGAGGTGGCTGCACCTCGTAACGATCGTTGAGCATCAACGTCGGATTGGCGATGGCGAAGAGTTCCTTGCCGTCATGGCTGAGGGTAAAGGCGAACATCGACTTCGCTTTCTCGCCAGGTTTCTGGGTGATGCTGGCGTGGAACACTTGCTTGCAGCTGTCGAGCTCAACGCCGTAGACATCCGCGTAATGGTTGTTCAGCACGTAAGCGGTCTTGCGATCCGGCGACAGCTGCACGGTGCCAGGACCGAAGGCGTCCGGCATCTTGCAGGTCTTGAACAGGCTGTCGGTGGCCAGGTCGATCACGTGCAGGTTGTTCGGATAATTGGTGGTCACCATGTATTCGTGACCGCTTTGGAGCGCGGCGTTTTCATCGGCCAGGACATTGAGCGACATAGCACTCAGGACACCGAACGCGGCCAAGCCGCAGGCTTTGATGCATTGCATGCTGGAATCCTTCTTCATGACCGATCACTTGTCTTTCGGAAAGACAGTGCCGAGATTGCGCCAGTTATCGTTGGACGCCTGGGCGTCCTTGTTCCAGTCCGGATAGGTGCTCATCATGTCCGGCACCTGGGCCGGCCACCAGCAGGGGTCGGAGCAGCCATACAGGTCCGCTTCCATCGGCTGGCAGAGCGACGACACACCGCCAAACGCATCGATTTCCCAACCTGGGTCGGTCGTCGACGCGCAGCCGGCGACAGAACTCATCGCCACCACTTCCTCGATACGGTTTTCGGCCGCGGCCTGATCGAGCTTCTGGGCTTTGTTGTTGATTGCCTTGAGATGTTTCATATCAGTGAGCCTTGCGCGGGGTGATGTAGCTGCTGATGAACGCAGGGTTGTGAGCCATGATCCGGGTGTAGACCTCGATGCCGAAGTCGACCCAGTCACGCATCAGTTCGCAGTAGTGATAGGTCGGATGAGTCGGGTCGCCGTATCGGGCGTAGCTCTCGTGGTAGCAGCCGCCGGAACAGAGGTTGCGGATCTGGCAGTCTTCGCAACCGGTGTTGGTGCGGTCCAGGCGCTGGGACAGGAAGTCGTTCAGCTCCACCTGTTTCACGCCGCTGTGGACGTTGCCGAACGTCGGCAAGCTCGAACCGGTAAAACGGTGGCACAGGTTCAATTCGCCCTTGTGATCCACCGCCAGCATCTTCAGGCCCGCACCGCACGGCAGGGCTTTCTTGTGGCCTTCATGAATGTCGGTGATCAATTGGTGCAGGTTGGAGAAACCGATATTGCGATGTTCGAGCGCCGCTTCCAGATAACGCCGACCGAGCTTTTTCATGTTGGCGAAGACTTCGATCAGCTCGTCGCTGGACAGGTTGAAGCTGCTGATATCACCGGACGTCACCGGAGCAAAACCGACTTCGGCAAACCCCAGTTCGTTGAACAGGTGATCCCAGATCGTCTCGATATCGGTAACGCCCGTGGTCAGGGTCACCCGGGCACCGACCGGGCGGCTGTTGTAGCGCGACAACAGCATCTCGGCCTTGCGCCGCACCACGTCATAGGTGCCCTGCCCGCCCACGGTGATGCGGTTGCGGTCGTGCACGGTTTTCGGTCCGTCGATACTGACCGACAGTCCGAAGCGGTGGGCGTTGAGGTAGTCCACCGTGTCTTCGGTGAGCAGCGTGGCGTTGGTGGTCATGACAAATTCGACGAACTTGCCCGCCTCGGCGAAACGCTTTTCACAGTAGTCGACCATGTACTCGATCAACTTGCGATTGCTCAGCGGCTCGCCCCCGAAGAACACCACGGTGAAACGCTCTTCATCCGGCGATTCGCGCAGCAGCATTTCTACCGAAGCGACCGCTGTTTCGACGTCCATTTTCTTGCCGGCCGAGGGCTTGTCCAGGTCCTCTTTGTAGCAATAGGTGCAGCTCAGATTGCAGCCCGTGTTGACGTTGAGCACCACGGTATTGATCGCCGTGCGTTCGACGCGTTTGGCGGCGATGTCAGGCGTCAGCGGCGAGCCATCGCTCACCAATTCCAAGGCGATCAGCTCGCGCAGGGTTTCGGTGATTTCTTCGCCGTCGAAGCGTGCGGCCAAGCGCTGGATCAGGTCGTCCGACGAACAGCCGGGACCGCGCAAGGTATCGATGATGGTGCCGGTCAACTCATCGCTGGCGAACAGCGAGCTGCTGGGAATGTGGAACAGCATGCGGTCGGCGTCGACATGCACTTCGTGCAGATTGCGTTCGACCAGATTCAAGATGGCGCCCATTGCAAACCTCCTGTGCAAGCCCCGATTCACGAGCCCTGCGGTCATTCCGAAAAGTGTCTGGAACCGCTAAAAAACAGCCAACTTATGGAATGGGTGGATTGTTCCAGCGTTGCACGGTGACGATCATGTGGCCTTCGCCGGTCAGGGACCTCCCTGCGTCGTCGATGGCGGCGATCACCTTGAGGTTGCCGGCATTGTTGGTGGACATCTTGCGCTGCGGGTTCGGCCCGGCATCGCCCGGAGTGAATACGCCGGTATCGGCCTGCATGGTGCCGGCAAACTTGACGTCTTCGTCCTCTTTGGCGCGGTCATCGAAAGCCTCGACCGACCACTGCGCCGGGAACACGCCGATGCGATAGGGCTTGCCATCAGCTCCCTTGCCCCAGGCTTCAGCATCGAAACGGCCCTGGACTTTCGGCGTCGAACCACCGCCCTCACCGATCCGCGCCACTGAGAATTCGGGCACGACTTTGACTTCAGCGATCTTGCTGTAGACCGACAGCGTCGGGCCTTTCAGCGTGCCGACCGTGACGTGGCGCAGGCCCGGTTGGGCATTGGCAGCCGCCTTGAGTTTGACCCGTAGGCGCTCGGGCGTTTGCTCTAGCACTTGGAGCACTTCCACGCCTTTGCCGAAGTCAGGTTTGCCAGTGAGACCGCTGCCGATCAGGGTGACTTCGGTTTCGCTGCCCGCCTTCAGATAACCCGGCTGCACCGCCAGCAAACGATTGGAACCCTGTTTGGCGGCGACGAAGTCCAGCCCCCGCTCGTCGTGCTCGGCCTCGAACATCCGGCCCTGCATGGCGTTGCCCTGGGCGGCGAATACCTGGCGCATGGTCACGCCATCGATGGATACATTGCCGCGCCATTCGTAACCGCTGTAGAGAATCGCACTGCCCTCACCATTGAACGGGCTGCCGTCGGCGTACTGACCTTTGACGTTGACCTTGAACGTATCGCTGCCATCGGCAGTCACGCTCATGACGCCAGCCAGTTCGCCTTTGCCCGGCAGGTGCCCGCTGAAGCTCCAGTCGCCGACCAGCGTCTCGGCTTTCGGCGCGCTGGCCAGCCATTTTTTCCAGGCCGGATTATCCAGCGCATAACGCTTGGCCAGCAGCGGCACCATCTCTTTGCGGGCCAGGTCGAACCAATCGCGGTCACGGGACAGGGCCTGGTATTCCAGCGACGGCCACTGGCCGAGGTGGAAGTTCACCAGGCGCTCCCATTCCTGGGCAGGTCGACGTTGCAGGGCAACCCGCGCCCCCGAGTGGCAGCGGCCGCACATCTGGCTGGTCTGGTCGTCGAATGTCTCGACGGTATTGAGCCGTCGCTCCAGCGCATAACGCACGCCGTCGGTTTCGCTCGGCGCCAGGCCCTGGGTGTCGGCCAGGTATTTGACCAGGGCTCGGCGGTCGTCATCGCTGATCTGCAAACCATGCATGGTCTGCATCCGGGCGATGCTCATCAGCCAACCCTCCGGGGTTTTGCGTTGGTGGCTGATACGGCTCAAGGCGTTATCGGCTTCGGGGGTGTGACAGCCCTGACAGGTTTCCTTGAGGATGGTCTGGGCGTCGCGAGCTGCCAGGCTATAAGGCGAATGCAGCGCCACACAGGCCGCCACGGCCAGCAGACTGACGCTCAGGCCTGATCGGAGTTTTCTCTTCATCAACGTCGAACCTCGCACGGTGCTTTCTTATTTTTGTGGCTTATCGTTTTTATGGTTTCTGCCGTCGGCGACGAGCCGCTGACGGAGGCAAGAGAAACGTCTGCGATGAGCAATACACGGAGCGTGCCAGCTTATGAAATACGTTTTTAATCAAATAATTAGAAGATAAACCTGACTTTCAGGCGCGTCAGAACGAGACCGCCGGCGTCTAATATCGCGACAGCTGTTGCAGTCTGAGACAAGCATAGATGTCCGCGGCGAGAACACTGCATATCCCGCGACGACGCTTCGCACGGACGGGCGCTGCGCGGCGTCTCATGGGGTGTCGCGATTTGCGACAAAAACCGCGCCGCCAACTGTCTCCTTTCGTCGTTAAAAGCCCGCCAATAAAGGCCCCCGCTGCCTTTTCGGTACTTGGCACAGCCATTGCCCTGTTGGAAAAACCCGATCCCACAGAACAAGAGGTCTCGACATGCCCTTGCCTTACCTGCTTCCCGCCACTTCGGCCTTCGTCCAACGCGCACCGCGCATGCTCATCGGCGGCGGCTGGGTCGAGGCCGCGGACGGCCAGACCATGCCCTTGCACAATCCGGCCACCGGCGAAGTGTTGTGCGTGGTGCCAAGGGCCACGCCCGACGACGTTGACCGCGCGGTGCTCGCCGCCCGTCAGGCCTTCGACGACTCCGCCTGGACCCGTACCCGCCCTCGGGAGCGGCAGAACCTGTTATGGAAACTCGCCGACCTGATGCAGCGCGACGCCGAGCTGCTGGCGCAACTGGAATGCCTGAATAACGGCAAAAGTGCGGCAGTGGCGCAAGTGATGGACGTGCAACTGTCCATTGACTTCCTACGCTACATGGCCGGTTGGGCCACCAAGATCGAAGGTTCCAGCATCGACGTGTCGTTGCCGCTGATGCCTGGTGATCAATTCCACAGTTTTATTCGCCGCGAAGCGGTGGGCGTGGTCGGGGCCATCGTCGCCTGGAACTTTCCGCTGCTGCTGGCTTGCTGGAAACTCGGCCCGGCCCTGGCCACTGGTTGCACCGTCGTGCTCAAACCCGCCGACGAAACGCCGCTGACCGCGCTGAAACTCGCCGAACTGGTGCTGGAAGCCGGTTACCCCGAAGGCGTGTTCAACGTGGTCACCGGCACCGGCATCACAGCGGGCTCCGCCCTGACTCATAATCCGTTGGTGGACAAGCTGACCTTCACCGGCTCCACCGCCGTGGGCAAGCAAATCGGCAAGATCGCCATGGAATCCATGACCCGGGTCACGTTGGAGCTGGGTGGCAAATCGCCGACCATCGTCATGGCTGATGCCGACCTGAAGACCGCTGCCGCGGGTGCGGCCAGTGCGATCTTCTTCAACCAAGGCCAGGTCTGCTGCGCCGGGTCCCGGCTGTATGTACAGCGCAAGCATTTTGACAATGTGGTGGCGGACATCGCCGACATTGCCAACGCGATGAAGCTCGGCAATGGCCTGGATCCCAATGTCGAAATGGGCCCGCTGATCTCCGCCCGTCAACAGGAACGGGTTTATGGCTACATCGAAAAAGGTCGGGAAAGCGGTGCGACCATCGCCTGCGGCGGTGAGCAATTCGGCCCTGGGTTCTTCGTCAAGCCCACGGTGATTGTCGACGTCGACCAGCGGCATGCATTGGTACAAGAGGAAATCTTCGGCCCAGTGTTGGTGGCGATTCCGTTCGATGACGAGGCCGATGCGTTGCGCATGGCCAATGACAGCCCTTATGGCCTTGGGGCGAGCATCTGGTCGAATGATTTGGCGGCGGTGCACCGGATGATTCCTCGGATCAAGTCGGGTTCGGTGTGGGTCAACTGCCACAGCGCCCTGGACCCGGCGTTGCCGTTCGGCGGTTACAAGATGTCGGGGGTCGGGCGGGAGATGGGGTATGCGGCGATCGAGCATTACACCGAATTGAAGTCGGTGTTGATCAAGCTGTGATTGGCGGCGTTCTTTAGACCGCTATCGCGAGCAAGCTCGCTCCCACATTGGATTTGTGTTCAACGCAGGACCACTGTGGGAGCGAGCTTGCTCGCGATAGGTCAGCCCAGGCGACCCAAATGTCAGGGCTTGAACCCCTGCCCCACCAACCACCCCAGAACCAGCTTCCCCTGCTCCGCCGTCAACCCCTCCAACACCCGCTCGGCCGGTTCGCTGCGCAACCGCCTCACCAACGGCGCCAACTCGACCCCTTGCAGATGCCAGACACCGAGCGGCTGATCCGCCGTGATCACCACCTCGGCCTCGTCCACAAATCCATCCCTGAGCACCGGCGCAGACTCAATTCTCAATCTGGCGAAATCCGCCTGGGTGTGGGCGACCTCAGCATCCGGCCATTGCCGCCGCGCCTGCCAGAACGGCTGGTCCGGCCAACGCTGCTCATCGGCATAAAAGTCCCGGCCAATGCGCGCGAAGCGTAAAAACAATTGCTCGACCCGCCGCTGATGAAAACGCTGTGCCAACAATGACCGCTCAGGTTTGCGCAACAGCGTGTTGACCACCGCAGGCCCCTGCAACGCCGAAGACAATGACTGGAAGATGCCATTACCCGACAGCGGATCCACCGCCATGGCGGCATCCCCCACTCGAATCCAGTTATCGCCACAGACCTGCGGGCACAAAATCGCCGTGCTGCTGCGGGCATGCAGGTGCAGATTGGTTGGCGGCTCATCCCCGAAAAACGCCCGGGCCAGTGCCGACTGCCGGCGACGCTGACTGCAGTAGTCGAGTAACAGCGCCTTCCCCGGCAACTCGGCACTGGCCACGTCCACTGTCCATTGCCAATAGCATTGGCCGTCAGCCCGACGCGCCATCCAGGCCCAGCCATCCTCAAGGCTTTCCACAGCGCTGGCGGCGATACCCGGCGCACCTTGCCAGCGATTGAGCAAACTGACTGTCTCTGGCCCCCTCAGGCCTTTGCCAAGGGCGGGCGCCTGGCGTCCACGAGCCTCTACCAGGAAATCCGCGAGCAGCGCTTCGCGCCCTTGCAGTTCGATTCGATGCCCCGAAGCGTGTGGCTGCACCGCCAGCACTCGGCCTTCGATCAACTCGACGCCGGCCAGCCGCAAATCCTCGCGCAAGCCGCGATCGAAGCTCGGACGATCGAGTAGACATTCAATGTTCTGCGCGTGCTGCTGACCGTTCCAGGACACCTGCCGTTGGGAAGGTTGCGCCGCATCCGTCAACGCTTGATGCAGCCCTGCACCGCGCAACGCATCCAGCACCCGCGCCGAAACCCCTTCCAGCGCCGCGAAGCGCCGCCACTCGCTGACCAGCGTTACGGGGTACCCGAGTCGCCGCAGCCCCAGGGCCACCGCAGCCCCCGCAGGTCCAGCGCCGAGAATGACCAACGGCTTCATAGGCCGACGCGCCGTTCAGGGCCGTGATAACGGGCGTTCTTTTGCAGCCACTCGACAACGTGTTGGTTACTCGCCTCGGGATTTTCAACAAGAAAACTCGCGATGTGCCCGCTCAATGCCGCACAGCCGATGCTCGCACCCGACTGCCCCGGATAGATACCGTGCACACACGCGGCAAAATCTGCCTGGGCGCTGTTGAGCCACGACCATTGCTGCTCGGTGCAACGAGCGTCGCCGGTGACCCGCAGCACCTGCGGATACTTGGCCGGGAACACCCCTTCGCCCTGGGCCGGGCTGGACGCACACAGCAAAATGCCCCGCGCCACCGCCGCGGCGCAGGCTTCACGCAACAGGCTGCGATCCTGCCGCAAACCGAGGCTCAGGTTGATCAACCGCACGTCCTGCGCCACCAGCCAGTCGATGGCGGTGGCGATCTGCAAAGCGCTCGTGACGCCGCGCTGGTCAAACACCTGGGCCACGCAAAAAACCGCCGCCGGCGCCCGTTGGCTGATGGCCGCGATCACCGCACCGCCGTGACCCAGCGGATCATCGCGTAAATCGCTTTCGGCCAGGCGATCCTCCAGCAGCGAGAACCGTCTGCCGGCAATGACTCGCACCCGTTGCGCTGGCGAATGACCACTGTCCACCACGCCAATCCGCAGCTCAGGCTTCATGTTGCACCGCGCCTGATGTGAGCACGCCATCGAGCAGTTCAAAGCGCAGATCGGCATCGGCCAGGGTCGAGGGGCGGTGGCTGATCAGGATCCGCGTGCGCCCGGCGAACAGGCGGTCAATGGCCTCGATCACTTCGCGCTCGGTGGCTTCGTCGACCGCCGAGGTGGCTTCGTCCAGCACCAGAATCAACGGATCCTGCAATAGCGCCCGGGCAATGGCGATGCGCTGTTTCTGCCCACCGGACAGTTGCTGGCCACGCTCGCCCAAAGGGCTGTCGAGACCTTCGGGCAGTGACTCGATGAGACTGTCGAGCTGCGCCAGCCGCGCCACTTCGGCGATGGCCTGGCGGCTGGCGTCCGGCACGGCGTAGGCCAGGTTGTCGGCGAGGCTGCCGCGAAACAGCACGATGTCCTGGCTGACCACGGCAATGCGCCGGCGCAGTTGGAACAGATCCAGTTCCCGCAGATCGACCTCCCCCAGCAAGACCCGACCGGACTGCGGATCATGGTGCCGTTGCAGCAGATCGATCAGGGTCGATTTACCGACACCCGAGCCGCCGCTCAGCGCGACTTTCAAACCGTAGGGAATTCGCGCTTCAACGCCACGCAAGGTGGTCGGGCGACCGGGATGGCTGAAGTGCACATTGTCGAAACGCAGTTCGCCAGACGTGGGCAACGGCTGCGGCGTGATCGGGGTAAGAACGGTCGGCGCCTCACCGCGCAACTCCATTACTCGCCCAAGACTGACCGTCATCCGCTGAATCGCCACGTAGAGCCCAAGCAGGCTCTGGACCGGGCCGACCGCCATCCCCAGGTACGTCGAGAATGCGATCAGCGCGCCCAACTGCCAAGACCCTTGCACGACCCAGTAACCGCCGATCAGAAACGCGCAGGCCCGCGCCAACGACATCAGGGTGCCGGGCACCGCCTGAGTGAAAAACTCGGTGACTTGCAGGCGCAAGAGCTGGCTCATATATCCCTGGCCCAATGTGTCCAACCGCCGCGCCTCGCGCTGTTGCTGGCCGGCGGATTGGATGAACTTCATCACCGGCAAGGTCTCGACCATGAACGAGGACATGTCCGCCGAACGCTCGCGCAACTGCCGGACATCGCGTTCGACCTTGCGCCGCATCCAGCGTAGCCAGAGCACGTCGAGTGGAATCAGTACCAAGGCGAGCAGCGAGAGTTTCCACGACAGGGTCACCAACATCGCCACGGCGACCACCAGGCCGATCACGCTCGACACCGCGGAGAACAGCGAGTCCACGGCAAAGCGCTGGATCTCCGCGACATCGCCATCGAGACGCGACATCAAATCGCCGATTCGCCGTTGGCCGTAGAAACTCGGCGAGAGCGTCTGCAGATGCCGATAAAGGTCATCACGCAGGGCAAACAGAATCCGTCCGGACAATCGCGTGTGCAGGTATCGATTGACGCCTGACAACGCCGTGCCCAGCAACCCGGCGGCAATCATCAACCCGGCGACCAGCACCAACATCGAAAAATTGCGAGCCAGCAGGCCGTCATCGATCAGCAGCTTGGTCAGCCAGGGTTGCACCAATACCAGCGACGAGGCGCAAACCGATAGGCCAAGCAGCCCGGCAATCGCCAACCGGTGCGGGCGCACGAAGCTGTAGAGCCAGCGCAACGCCGCTTGCAAGTCCGCAGCATCCTGGCTGTCGATCAGCCTAACGATCAAACGCAGCATCACGAGCGCAGCTGTTTAAGCTTGCGATACAGGGTCGCGCGGCTGATGCCCAGGGCGTCGGCCGCGGCCGAGACATTACCTTGGTGCGTGTCCAGGGACTGACGAATCAATTCCAGCTCATGCTCTCGAATACTGCCACTCGCAGGGCGCTCGCCGGCGGTCAGTTCGTCGAGCATGCTGTCGGGCAAATGGTCGAGGGTCAGCACGGTATCCCCCGGCTCACGCATGGCCAGTGCGGTGCGCAAGACCATTTCCAGTTGGCGGATGTTACCCGGCCAGTGATAGCCGGCTAGCAAGCGGACCAAATCGTCATGCAGGACTACCGCCGGCGCATCGAGCTTGGCCAGCAAACGGTCGACCAGGCCATTGAAGTCGTCGCGCTCGCGCAGCGCCGGGAGCATCACGCTGATGCCGTTGACCCGGTAGAACAGATCCTCGCGAAAGTGTTTGTCTTCCACCAGGCGCTTGAGGTCGCGGTGCGTGGCGCAGATCAATGCGATGTCGATGTCCTGCTCTTCGCCTGCGCCCAGCGGCGCGACTTTGCGATCCTGCAATACCCTGAGTAAACGGGCCTGCAAGGCCAGCGGCATGTCGCCGATTTCATCGAGAAACAACGTGCCGCCATGGGCCTGCTGCAGACGCCCGACCATGCCGCCCCGGCGCGAACCGGTAAAGGCTCCTTCGCGGTAGCCAAACAGTTCCGACTCGATCAAGCCTTCGGGGATTGCCGCGCAGTTCACCGCGATGAAAGGCTTATCGCAGCGGGTTCCAGCCATATGCAGGGCTCGGGCAACGACTTCCTTGCCGGTGCCTGTTTCGCCCAGCAGCAGCACCGGCAGCTCGTTGGCCAGACCTTGGCGAGCCATGCGCAGTGCCCGGGCGTACCGGGCATTGTTGCCGGCCAGGGATTCGAGATCGGGTTGCGGTCTTGCGGTTTTAGGGGGGGTGCGCGGTGCGGTGCTGAGGGTGATCGAGCGCTGCGGCGCCCGCAGGGCTTTGCAGAAGAATTCACCTTTGGCGGTTTGCAGGCTGCCGATGCCGCTTTGATTCAGACGCGATAGCAATTGCAGGCCATCGACACCCAGGAACGCTTCACAGGGCCGACCCACGAGCGCCGAACGCTCGGCGTGGAGCAACTGACAAGCCTGGGCGCTGGCCGCGAGAATCTGCCCCCCGAGACTCACCGCGAGCAAGCCCTGCCAAGGGGATTCGAGGTATTGCCGACGGCTGTGGAAGGCAAGGACGATCTGGTCCGGATAATAGGCATTGAATACGCGACTTTCGATCTGGCTGACGGCCATCGTCAACAATGCGGTGCTGTCGCGAAAGTGACCGAGCGGGCCTTCGCGCGTCAGGTCAAGGACGCCGAGGATGTCGCCCTGGGGGCAATGGATGGGTACCGATGTGCAGGAAAAGTCAGTCAGGCGGTCGAGGTAGTGTTCACCGCAATCGATCATCGTCGGACGCGCTTCCACCAGTGCGGTACCCAGCGCATTGGTACCGCGTGCCGCTTCGCTCCAGCAAGCGCCCAGCGCGATATCCTGCAGGTTGCTACTTTTGAAACGGTCGGCGCGCCCTTCAGCGGCAAGGATCGTGGCGTCGGAATTGGCGAGGATGACGAGCCCTTCCTTGCCCTGGCGCTCAGCCAGGTAATCAATGGCCGGCGTCGCCGCATCGATCAACAACCGATTGCTTTCCAACAGCACGTCAAGGCTCGCGTTCGACTCCAGCGCCAGCTCTTGCTTGGCGTTGAAATGCACGCCATGGCTGAGACTGCGCCGCCACGACGCATCGATTTCTGCACGCAATACGCCATCGGGGACAGTGCCTTCGAGGTGCAGCTTTTCTCGGGCCAGCCGGGCTTCGCGATGAAGTTTGGGATGAGTTGTTTTTATCAGCGTCATCAAGCGCTCCGGATCGGTCCGCCCTGCGCCCTTGCAAGCCAGCGCCGTGTCGCCATCTTTACGTTAACGTCAGGGCATTGGCAAGTGCCTTACGGCGTTTGAGCTTGGTCCGAGGGCGCTGGTTCGGTGTTCATCACTTACCCAGCGAAGCATCGACGGGAATATCCAGGATAAACGTCGCACCCTGTCCAACCCCGTCGCTGCGCACGGTCAAGCTTCCGCCCATTTCCTGCGCGGCGAGTGCGCAGCTGTGCAGGCCGAAACCGTGGCCATCCTTGCGAGTCGTGAAGCCATGGGAAAAGAGGCGCGCCATGTGCTCAGGTGCGATCCCCTTGCCGTTGTCGGCCACCGTGATACGCAATGCTGTCTCGTCAGCGAGGGATGCGCTGAACGTGACGCAAGGGCTGCGATCGATCACGCCGTCCAGCGCCTGCCTGGCATTGCGGATCAGGTTCACCAGGATCAACAACACCCGGTGCCGGTCCAGCGGCAGCAGAGGCAGGTCGGCGATGTCCTTGACCACCGTCATCTCCTGGCGCGCCCGGGATCCAGCACTCATGCGCAAGGCATCATCGATCAACTCCGGGACCGGCACGGTCTCGACAACGCTGACCGCAACGGCGTAGGACTGCTGGGCAGCGACAATGGTCTTGATGTGGTCAATGCCCTTGGTGAGTTGCCCGAGTTCTTCGATGATGCTTTGTTGCTCTTCCGCCACGACTTGCGCCAGCTTGAGCAGATAATCGGGCAGCATCTTTCCCTTGTGGTCGTGGGTCAGGAATTCGCTCAGGTCATGCACGTGTTCGTTCATCAGCTTAGCCACCTTGCCCAGCCCCTGCGCCTTGGATGAGCGCATCTGACTGCTGACCAGTTCTGCCGATACGTTCACGCTGTTGAGGACGTTGCCGACATTGTGCAGCACCGTGGTGGCGATTTCGGCCATGCCCGCCTGACGGGACTTGGCGTGCAGTTCGTTTTGTACCTGGCTCATGCGCAGCGCCGCGCGTACGCGAGCCTGGAGTTCCAGCGGCGAGAAAGGCTTGGCGATGTAGTCATCGGCGCCACTCTCCAGCCCGGAGACACAGGCCTCGCTACCGCCGCGAGCCGTCACAAGAATCACCGGCAGATGGGCAAAACCGGCGCTGGCCTTGATCCTGGCTGTCAGGCCAAAGCCGTCGAGTTTCGGCATCATCACATCCGAGACAACGACATCGATGGGGCGACGCTGCAGGATTTCCCAGGCCTGTTCTCCATCCGTTGCGGTGGCGACGATATAGTCGTTGCGCAACAGTTCGCTGAGATAGGCAAGCATTTCAGGGCTGTCGTCTACGACCAGGACTTTGGATCGCGAGGCGTCTTCCGGGGGCTGTTCATCGTCTGCGCCTGGCGCCAAAGCCAAATCGTTGCGATTACCCTGGCGGCCATCGTCGAAACGCAAGTGGCGCTGCTCGGTTGTGCTTGCGGTGTTCGCCGACGATCGCTCGTACACATCGCTGGCTTCGGCCGGCAGGGTGTTTTGCCCATCCCCTATCGGGAGTCGAACGAAGAAGCGCGAGCCCCGCCCGGGCTCGCTGCTGACGCCGACTTCGCCGCCCATCAGCTCGGCCAGGTCCTTGACCAGGGCGAGACCGATGCCGGTGCCGCTGTAATGGCGCGTGGCGGAATTGTCGATCTGGGAAAAGCGCTGGAACAACAGCGGTAATTTGTCCGGCGCGATGCCAATGCCCGAGTCTTGCACTGCGAACTCGAACCGCTCGCCATCCATCGGCGTCGCTGCCAGGTGCACCGTGCCGCCAGCGGGCGTGAACTTGATGGCGTTGCTCACCAGGTTGAGCAGGATCTTCTCGAAGTGTCGAGGGTCCAGGAACACCGTGCCGAGCGCGGGATCGATGCTGCAGGTCAAGCGGCAACCTTTGCCCTCGGCCACCATGGCGGCATCCTCGGCGAGCACCCCAACGACTTTGTTCAAATCAATTGACACTGGAGATAATTCAAACTTGCCTGCTTCGGCCTTGGAAAAATCGAGGATGTCGTTCACCCGGTTCATCAAGCGCAGCGCGTTGCGTTGGGCGCGCTCGATTTGCACGCGCCAGTCCTCCGGCGGAGTGGTCGCCGCCGAGAGCTGCTCCAGGGGAGCGAGGATGAGGGTCAGGGGCGTGCGCAATTCGTGGCTGACCGTGGCAACGAAATCGCTTTTCGCCTGGTTAGCCGACTCGGCCTGGTTGCGCGCCTGGATGAGTTCGATGGCCTGCGCTTCCAGCTCCTCGGTCTGTTGGTGCAGCGTGTCGGTCCGTTCGGCGACCATTCTTTCCAACGAGGCTTGGACTTGCTGTCGTTCGGCTTCGGCCTCGGCCTCCAGCACCCGGATGCGCAGGGCGTTCTCCTGGAACACCCGTACGGCGCGGGTCATGACGCCAATTTCGTCGCCGCGTCCGGCACTGGCGATCTCGGCGTTAAGGTCGCCGGCCGCCAGCCGACGCATCACCGAGGCCAGGGCCACGATGGGTTGCGCGATAAATCGCGAGGTGCTCCAGGCAATGGCGCCGGCGAGCAGGATGGCCACGGCACCGGCCACGATCGTCGCAAGCATGCCGCGATCATTGTGGACCAACGCGTCGGCGCGCGCTTCGCCGGCAAAGCGCGCCACCAGCAGGCCGGCGCTCCGTGCCTCGTTGCGAACCTGGTCGCGAGCGCCGCCCAGGGCATTGCTCGCCTGCTGGAACCGGGCGAATGCCGCCCGGTAGCCGGCAATCTGGTCGCTGACCGTCAAGGGCGTCGCCTTGGCTTGCAGCCCCACGGACGAAGGGAGAACGCGCGCGAGACGGGAAAGCTCATCCAGGATAGCGCCGACAGAGGTGGCGATCTCCGCCGACGGTGACAGGCGAAACGACAAGGTCTGCGCCTCCAGCGTGGCGACACGCTCGGCGAAACGCTTGGACAACGCGGCTGCATTGTTCAGCAACCCGGTGGCCGCTTGGATGTCGCTCGCGTCATGGGCGGCGAGCCCATCCACATCACTCAACATTGCCTCGAGGCGATCGGCCAGATCGCCGATGGCGGCAAGATGCTCCAAAGCCTCGCCGCCCCGGACCTTGGGCGCCTCGCCGAGTTTATCTACCGACTCGGCAGTAGCAGCGACCGCCACCGTCAACGAGTCCAGGATCTCTATTTCCTGCGGTTTCCCCATCACCTCGCGTAATTGTTCGATCACGGGCAGGAGTGCCGCGCAGGCGTTGCGCGCCGCAGTGGCGGCCGCTCCATCGCCAGCCGCGAGCATCTTCGCCACATGAGTGGTGATGATCTGTTCGCCGTTGCGCAGGACATCCAGGATGCGGTGGGCACTTTCAATATTATTCACCCGCGCCGCGTGCTCGGCGGCGCGAGAGTCAAGACGCTTCTGGCCATCGGCGATGCCCTGCTCGACGAGAATCGTCGCCTCTCGCATCCGAACATAGTGGGCCGTCATGTTCTCCGTTTCGCCATCCATGGTCAGGGTCGCTGCCCGCAAGGCGGCGATCGCTGCAGCGAGCCTTTCCAGGCTGCCCTTTAGCGATTGCGCCTCTGCCAACGGAATGGCGGTGAGACCGGCGATGGCCGTCGCCACCATGCCTTCGGCCTGGGACAGGCTTTCCTGGTCGCGGGAGGCGATGAAGTTTTCCACCCGCTCGGTCGCGCCGTTGACCGAGGCCAGGATTTCCGCCGAATGGCTGGCGGAATCCACCGCACCCACCATGCCCCGCAGGCCATAGAGATTCACCAGCGATACCGTCAGCATCAGGAACACCAGCGCGGCGACCGCCAGCCCAATCCTGACAGCAATGGGCCTGTCAGTGGCGAGTCTGAATGTCACCATGGCCCCTCGCCTCCTGAATCAACGCCCGCCACTACTGCTTCGTGACCCCCGGCAAAGGCGTCGGCGGCGGCGCCGTATGGTTGATGGCCGCATCGATCATCGCCGCAACGGAAGCCTGGCCATACAAAGGATTGGCTGCGCCGCCCACCGGCATCGTGGCGAGCCAGGTATCCAGGTCTTTCGCATCAATGCGCACCAGCGGCACCTCGACGAACTTCGGTACCGGCTTGCCCGCCAGAATCTGCTGCGCCACCCAGAAACCGACCTGGGAGACGCTTGGCGAGGCGGAAACGGAGACGGTCTCGTAGCCATTGGCATCGCGTTCCTGTTTCCACAGGGCAAGTTCGTCCTGACGGTTGCCCATCACGATGATCGGCAAGGGGCGCCCCGCCGCCTTGAACGCCATGGCCGCGCCATAGCCGTCGCCGCCCTGGGTCGCGACGGCATCGATGCTGGGCAAGGACGGTAGCGCCAGCGCCACCTCCTTGCGGGCGACGGACGCCGTCCAGTTTCCGTAGACGGTCTTGGCGAACTTCAGGCCGGGATAGTCGCTGGCGGCCTTGCGAATGCCGTCGCTGATGTTTTTATCGGTGGCATCGCCGGCAATCCCACGGATCTCCAACAGCGTTCCGTTCCCCTTGAGGCGCTCGGCGATGTAATCGATTTCCACACGGCCCATGGCCGCCCAGTTGTAGTCCACGGTATAGACACAGCTTTCGGTAACCAGGCTGGCCATGACGACCACCACGATGCCAGCGTTGCACGCATCGCGAATCACCCCGTCAAGGGCGGTGTCGGACGCGGCCAGGATCACAATGGCGTTGACGCCCTTGACGATCATGTCCTGGATATGGGCCGCTTGTTCCGACGCGGAATTATTGGCGCTGACCACCGGAGCCTCCCGGATCAAGCCCTCCTTCTGCGCCTGGGCCGCAATTTCCTCCCAGTTGCGCACCATCACCTTGCGAAAATCGCTGCCCGCGTAGGAGTTGCTGAAGGCGATGGTATAGCTTGCGGTGGGGCCGCTGGCGACGCCACTTTGGGCCGCTTGGGCTGGATGGGTGGCGAACATCGCCAGTCCGGTCATGCAGGCGGCTAGGCGCCACAAGACTTGGTGGATCGGTTTAGTGTTCATGCCGCACTCCTTGCTTGGGATCTACTAACCGTAATCCACCTGCATCTGCCATGAGCATAGTCTCGACGCGCCCGCTTCGCGCGCCACATGACGGATTTCATCCAACGGAGCGCGTCACACCTGGCCTGCCTCCTCCGATCACACGCTGCCCTTCAGCATTGTTCAGTACTCGTTCTTCACCATTTGGATACATCAGCGCTTGCCCCCAGAAACTGCGGCTACACTCGATCCTGCTGGCCAAGAAGGATCGACGGCAACCGTGAGTTTTCGTTGGTCCCGTTGAACTATTTAAATTCTCGAACTTTGATTTCCATTGCGAAACGTTTGCTGCACCTACGGCCGGCGACGGTGTTTTTGCGAGCTATTTCAATCAACAGATGGCCGGCAATGCGCTACGCATCTACAACACGCTGGATGTCGTTCCGATGGCATGGTGCGCAACCTCTCTCGACTTCTCCTTGACGCTTTATGAGCCCACCAACGTCATCGATGAAAAAATGAAGGGAATGGTTTGCTCCAATATCGATACCGTCACCCGTAATAACTTGAACTACACGCAATGGGGCATGGGCGGCGCAAACATGGAGCTGCGGCTCTGTGGGGAACTTCAATCTCCGTGCCCTAGCTACGAAGCGCAATCCGGCTATCAGCACATCTACGAATACATGACGCTGCTGGGGCTGCAGCTAGGTGATATTCCGATGCCGGCGCCGTCTGGCAGCTAGGGCGCAGTTTCATCGATCAGGGAAGAAACGGGGACAGGCCACGATTATGAGACGGTCCGATTACAGATGAGTCCAAATCGTGGTCTGTCCCCGGTTTCCCACCATTTCGTGTTGCTGGACTGAGCAAAACAACCCATCCGCATTGCCAAAACGCCCCTCTCCTACAGCCACCGCCTACAACGTCCATCTAGCTACGCATCCTTGCGCCTTTGCCTACAACTACGCCAGAATCCGCCCGCTTGTGCGCCTTGTCCCGGGGCTCTATTGTCTTCCTGCCACTGCCCATCAGTGGTCGGGTTTAGTAGCCCGGTTTACGTCTCGGCGCACGAGTCTCATCAGTCAGGCATTGCCTGTTCTCGATGGTGGCTGTGCGCATGGCACCTTCGGGTGCGCCGGGTTTGACGTAATCACCGGTCTACTAACTTGCGCACAGCCGCCACCCTTTCGTTTAGTAGCGAGAGGGTTGCGGCCTAATTGAGAGATTACGTCAATGTTCAAAATTACCCCGAACCCGCCAGAGGCAGGTTCCACTTCCAAATCCGCAAAATCCAAAGCCAAGCAGCACGACGAAACCACCAAACGTGTGCTCGATCACTACTTGCTACCGAAACCGGATAAACCCAAAGACGACCCCAAGCCGGGGCAGCTATTCACCGTCGTGAAAGGCCTCGATAACGAATGCCTGCTCGCCAACCTTAGCGAAACCCTAGCTTCGGCTGACGCCATGGTGAGTGACCTGGCGTTTGATCTGGATGGGGCACGGCGTCATGTGGCGCTGGGGATTCAGCAGTTGATTGAGTTGAGTTCGTTATTGGCGAATCGGGTATTGGATAACGTGGAGCCGCGGCAGTAGGATTTATTCCTAAACGGAAAAACCCGACGTTTTGCGTCGGGTTTTGATTTTTCTATCCGTAGGAGTAGGCGAATAACTCTAAATTGCTTTCAAATTTTTCTTCTGCACTTCATCACCTTCCTAGCGGTAGGCCACAAGCGGCCGGAAGCATCCCTTCGCGCGTGCGAGCTTTGAGCCGATAGCTGCCCCGCTCACCGAAATCCAAATCTAGCAGTTCGGAATTCTGTTTCGATGGAAGAAACGTTGCCCGGCCAGCCCATCAGCCGCTATGGGGCAATAAAGCCTTACTCACTGAAAAATCACCGCAGATTAAAAATCAATTTGTCTGCCGCCGGTTTGAGTTTCCGTATCATTCTGACCGGCAACCATAGCCGAAGCACTAATTGCATTTTGATTCGCCCAATCACGAAGTTTAGTAAACTCGTCTTTACGCATTTTGCTCATGGGCACTAAACGCGAAATAGTAGTTTCAAAATCAGCCATGACCAGGTCGCTTACATCACCAGCGTGATTCATCCGCCGCGAGAATGCCTCAAGCAGCGACTCCCCAACCCAAGCTTCGATTTCAGCACCAGAAAGCACTATATCTTTACCAAAATTCGACTCTCCCCCTAGAGCAGCCAATCGATCCAAATCGAATTTTTCTGGATCTCGCTTCAATTTCTTCAGGTGTATTTCAAGTATCTTCTTTCTTTCTGATGCCGACGGGAAGTCAACGAAGAATATTTCGTCGAATCGCCCCTTCCTCAACAACTCCGGAGGTAAGCTGTTGATGTTGTTAGCGGTTGCGAATACAAAAACAGGCGCCGTTTTTTCTTGCATCCAAGTCAACAGCGTGCCAAATACGCGTGTTGCCGTGCCACCATCGGATGATCCTCCGGCAGAGCCGGAAAGTCCTTTTTCAATCTCATCGATCCATAGAATGCAGGGGGAAATAGCTTCGGCAGTACGTAGTGCGGAACGGATATTGGATTCCGAAGAGCCAACTACCCCTTGGAATATTTTTCCCATGTCCAAACGTAATAAGGGCATATTCCATGACGACGATACGCATTTCGCCGTTAGAGACTTACCGGAACCAGGAACTCCAGTTAAGAGCAAACCCTTCGGAGTTCCGACTCCGAATTCCTTAGCCATCTGCCCAAAACACTGGCTGCGCAAATGGAGCCATTTTTTAAGCGTTGCCAGGCCTCCTAAATCTTCAAGACTTACCGCTGAATCGACGTACTCCAAGATACCTGTTTTCCGTATGATTTGCTTTTTTTCGGAAAGCAGATCCTTTACTGTACTCTCATTCAAACCCAGACTGGATACCAATGAACGAGACAAGTTATTTTCAATTTCCAACTCCGTGAGACCCAGAGCGGCATCAGTGAGTTTATCTTTGGCTGCGCTGGAAAGATCAATCTTTACGTTATTGCTACCTTGCCAGGAATTAACGAATGCATTTATCTGATCTTTAACCTCATCTCTTGATGGCAAAGGAAAATCAATCAATGTGATTTCCTTCTGAAGATCATTGGCAATTTCAAAGCTGGGTGCCACGACAATGCAATTGCTGCGATATCCACGCGAGCGGATATTTATAGCTAAATCTCGCAGCCGACGACGATAGACAGGATTTGAGCTTGAGGTAAGGTAGTTATGAGCATCACAAAAAACAAAAATATTCTTGCTGCCCTCCTCCTTCGCTCTTTCTTCGCAAAAATCCAAGGCCATTTTCAGATCAAAGGTTTTATCCCCAGCCACGACGCCATTTATTTGGACTCCTAGCGTCGAGTTCCAAACAAACAAACGATGGCTAAGCGCTTTGGCGATTTCAGAAATCTCATTGAGCGCACGCTCTTCCTCGAACGTCTCGATAACCAAAATCGCATAACGTGCCTTGAGGTAATCTGTTATTTGCTTGGTACGGTCCATGCCTATTATCCCTGCACCTGAACTGAGTTACACATGTATCGGAAGACCGGTTTTGGTAACGCCAGAATTTGAAACAACAAACTCGACTACTCTTCCAGTACGAAAAAAATTAATATCGACCCTGTCGCTGGCTTTGATAATCTGCTTGTGCAGATAGGGATGTTTCGCGTTATGTCGATACCGACCAGCCAGCGTCAAGTCTACGGTTTTAACAACTCGCACCATGGATTCATTCTGGAATATTTCTTTTGGCGTATAGCCCGTATAAAGTATCCAGTTTTTTTCGCCATTGACGGCATGTATTAATTGCTCCAAGGCTGGCGCCTGGTCGAGCGGCTCCCCCCCAGAGAGGGTAACCCCAGCGATATCCAGCGCATTTATCCTCTGTGCCAATTCATGAACAGACATCAGCGTACTCGCTTCACGAGGGTGAGTACTCTGATTGAAGCATCCCTTACAATTCAGCGCGCAACCTTGCACCCATAACGTCAAGCGTAACCCGGGGCCGTTAACTCGGCTCAACTCCATATGGTGTACATTGATTTCCATTTAGAAATTCGCGCTGAGAATTTGAAGGGTTTGCTCTTCATGGACTACGGTATATTCCGGCTTCCACTCAGTCACAAGCTCCGCAGCAGGGCTAGAAAGAAGAGATTCAAGCTCTTCAGTAAGCTTTGTGCAAATATCCCCTTTTACACCGCGCACTTCCTCCGTAATTTCATCACCGGTAAAGGTGACATAAATACTGTATTCATGGCTAGGTCCAAACTCAATCTCGAACCCTTGAGGAGTTTCTTTCATGCTCGCTGGAACACCTGATGCTTCTATGCGCTTGATAGTTTCATCAATGGCTACGCTGATGTACGCTTTCTGAAAGCTTAAAGCCAAGTCAGCCATGATCGCTTCATCGCCGACCGAAACAGCTTCCCGTTCGATGAGGAGTTTGTAGGAACCCTCCTCGATCCTGCAAACAAACAGATTGAATTTATCGGCCGTTTGACCACAAACAGCCCTAAATTGCTGCTTGCCCATATAGCCTATTTTGCTTAATACCTTTTTACTGAAGTCGCTGGCAAATACCGAAACCAGCCCAGTCGTTGGGACAAGGCCCATCTTGCCGAATGCTTTGGCAATCGCCTCTTCATCAACATAAGAAAATTCAAACTTTGTGCAATGAGACATTGTTAAAGCTCCAACCTGCGACGAGGAACATCTTCTTCGGCGTTCTGGATAGCAACCAGGACGTCAGGCGCAACCTCAACGTTGCGCATGGGTGCCTTGGATACAGGCGCAGCTTCAGGCGCAAAAGTTTTCGAAATCGAGCTTGAAGTTCCAGAGTTGACAACCACTCGACGTCTTTGTGCTGCCGGTGACGCACCACTGTTGCCAAGGAGACTCGCATCAATCGCCTCCAACAGCTTTCTTATTACCAGGGTGGGACTTGACGTGAGTTTGTCGTATAGTCCGATGCGCAACAAAGCATCGGCTCCATCAATGAATTGCAATTTAACGAAGTAATTTTGATTTTCATCGCCAATGACGCCAATGCGCGCGACTTGATCCAGATCCCTTGACAGTTTTCTCCAAAATCCCCCATCAAACGACGCTACGGTTAGTTTTGTCGCCGTTGCAGCAAAAGCATTGCTACCAACTTCAACCGCGCCTGCATCAAAATTCTGGTAGCTGACCAGAATTTTCTCACCTGCAGGAAATCCCAGAGCGGTTGTCAAATATTCATTTGTCGAAGAATCGATATCGGCGTGAAACTTTAAGCTTTTTGATAAAACATAAAGACTAAAGAGGCCTAGCAGCCCATAACCTACTGCATTCAGCGCATATTCCGGCGCAAGAAATACAAAAACCGCAAAAATAAAGACAATGACCCCGTAACCATAATTTATGGCCGTCGTTGTACTGAGCCTTTTATTTCTATAACCCTGAAAGGTTTTGCCAGGAATATATTTTTTTGAAGGTGCAAATAGCACGGTGCACGCACTAAAAAAAATCAGACAAATGAGCCCCATTGCAGCCTGGCGCTTTTGCCCATTTTGCAACCCGTCAAGAAACACCCACGCACCGGTAACGATGAAAATCGGCAAGGATGCCAGTACTGCAAGTCCCGTTTTCTTTCCTTTGGTGGCCATCATCATGGCCCACATCGGGATAGTCTTTATCATTCACGAACCTGCTAGAGTTAGTGCAGAAGCAAGGCTGGCTGGAGGATGCGGCCACGGGTGGAAGGTCAGCCATGGCGTGCGCTATTAGGAAGCCGAGACTTATCGAACCATCTGCCGGCCCCCAAGAGACAAAATCAAACCACCGCATAATCGATCAATAGCTTTTTTCCTCCTTCGATACGCTGAAGCGATCCCAGGTTGCGAAAGAGCGATTGCGACCACTCCGTACCAGGTCATCGAAACCATCGCTACGACTGCCAGCATCGCCAAAAACGTGCTGGGTGAAACCTGGGGCGGGGCTGCCGCTGAGAAAATAGCGGCATAGAAGGCCATGGATTTCGGGTTGCCAATGTTTGTAACGACCCCCTGAATGAAGGACTGCCGAGCGTTTGCGACGATTGCACCATTGCAGGGGGCAAACGCGCTCTTCCCCGCCTTGAGCAGCAGCCGGAGTCCAAACCACATCAGATAGGCTGCACCCAGGACTTTTACGATCAGCGCCGCCCAGGGGAACGCAGCAAATACGACACCGATACCTGCGATTGCACAGGTGGCCCAAAACATATTGACCAATACGATGCCTGCCACCAGGGCCAAAGCTTCTGACCGCGTAGCCGCTACCGCTTTGTGGGCTACTGCGACGAAATTTGGCCCAGGAATGACGACACCGGCCAGGTATACCAAAAAGACTGTCAAAACGGCGGGACCATCGATCATGTGCATTCCTTTGCGAGTTGTGTGGCCGGACACGGTCATCATTCAGTTCAAAGCCGTCCGCGACTCCAACGTACAACGAAATAAAAATACGATACAGGGCTTTTGAGCCTCGTGGTGTTTTTACACACTCGCCTCGTAAAGTGGCAACCAGACCGAGCCCTGTCTATTGTCTTTGGCGACGTATAGCCATTGGAGGCATGGACATGACTCAGAGCACTTCGCCCGCCGCTTCAGCCGTGCGGAACACAGGCACGGTAGCCACGACCCTATGGGGCTCGGACACCGTCGCAGGTATCGCGGTCGATCCGGACGGTAACATCTGGCTGGGCGCTTATAGTCGCTTGGGATTAGGGGGCGAGGAGGATTCAGGCTTTACCGGCAGCCTGGTCCGGTTCAATGCCGAGGGTCGCCTGGACCGCAATTTCAGTGGCGACGGCAAGTCCCTCCTCCCCGTGTCGCTCGATATCGAGGACGGCGGTAATGCCGCGGTGCAGCCGGGAGGTGGCTACCTGGTGGCGCAGTACGTGAAAGTCGGCGACGCCTGGGTGTCGGGCGTCAGTCGCACCTTGGCCGACGGCAGCCTCGACACGAGTTTCGGCAATGGCGGCACCGCGACAGTGCCCTTCTACTGGAATGACAATCTTGGCCAGCAAGCGTCGTTCTCCGTGCAACGCGACGGCAGCTTTTTCGCAAGCGCCGGGTATCCCTCCGGGGAAATCTATATCGCTCGCTTCGACGCGACGGGAGCCTTGGTCTCGTCTTTCGCGGAGGCTGGGGTCCTGCACCTGCCGGCGTCCGTCGGCATTCACCCCGGCGGTACCTTCGACGTTTCGTTGCAGGAAGACGGCAAGGTATTGGTCACGGGGCAAGATACCCTGACCCGCCTCAACCCGGACGGTACGCTGGATAGCACCTTTGCGAATGGGGGCAGCCTGGCCCTGGATGTTCATGCAGACGCGCTCGTCATACAGGATGACGGCAAAATCCTGCTGGCGGGCGCCTCGGGCGGCGTGGCGAGCGTCATTCGACTCAACGCAGACGGTTCGCTCGATACCGATTTCGGTGATCAGGGCCAGGTGCGTTGGGGCTCGGAAAGCGCTCCCTTCGCAGTCGCCGACATGGTCGTGCGGGCCGACGGCAAGCTGTTGATTGGCGGGAGCCAAGGCACGAGCGCGGACGGCTATCTGGCCGCCCTGGTCCAGTTGAACCCCGACGGCCGCCTGGACCACAGCTTCGGCAATCCCGACGACGGCTATCACCACCTCGACGGAGGCCGCGATGATGACTTCTTGCTGGGCACCGCGTCGTTCGACGATGCGATCCTTGGCGGGGCCGGTAACGATCTGCTCGATGGCCAGCAAGGTCGCGACCTGCTGACGGGCGGCGCTGGGGCCGATACGTTCCGTTACGAGACAGTCACCGACAGCTACCGAACCACAGCCACGGCCCATAGCGATCGAATCACCGACTTCGACCCCGGCTCCGATACGCTCGACCTCTCCTCCCTGGGCTTCCTCGGGCTGGGTGATGGACATGACGGAACCCTGGCGATACGCGTCAATGAAAGCGGGACGCGGACCTACCTCAAGAGTTTCGAGGCCAATGCGCAGGGGGAACGCTTCGAAGTGGTCTTCGACGGCAATGTGGGTCAAGCGCTGAATGAAACCAACCTCCTGTTCCAGCAAGCCAGGTTGGTGGGCACCGAAGGGGCCGATCAATTACAAGGCAACGCCCGAGGGGAAATCATCGAAGGGTACGCGGATGACGATCGCCTTTTTGGAGCGCTAGGGAACGATGTATTGATTGGCGGAGAAGGCCGGGACTTATTAACGGGTGGCGGCAACAGCGATGTGTTCCGCTTCGACGCACTGAGCGACAGTTACCGTACCGATACCGAGAACCACGCTGATCGCCTGATGGACTATACCGCCGGTGAAGACACGATCGATGTGTCCGCCCTGGGCTTTACCCGGCTGGGGAATGGCTACAACGGCACGTTGGACGTGGTTTTCAATGAAGCCAGGAACCTGACGTACTTGAAGAGCTACGAAGCCGACGCCTCCGGGGCGCGATTCGAATTGAGCCTGGTAGGGGATCACTCCGGTTACCGTAACTTGGACATCACCTTCGCGCCCTCGGAAGAAGAAGTTTTTCAATTGGTCGGCGTGGCTGGCTCCCAGGTGTAGCGCGGCCAACAAACGAGAAAGGAGCAAAAACCCAACAGTCCGAGCAAGGCTGCCAAAGAGAGGCACGTCAAAAAGCAGCAGAGTTGAACCGTCGAAACGACTCACAACCACTGCTTGGAGACCTGACATGACTCACTTCAACCCAACCCCTGATGAAGTTGCAGGCAAAGTAATCCTGGTGACCGGTGCGGCCAGCGGTATTGGCAGAGCCATTACCGAGCTGCTCCATGCCCGCGGTGCCAAGGTGATTGCCGAAGACATCGACCCGTCTGTAAACGACCTGGAGCGAGACGGCATCGTGCCCTTCGTCGCGGACATCACCGTGGATGGCTCCGCTGAAAAAGCCGTCGCCCTGGCCGTCGGGACGTTCGGCAAGCTGGACGTCCTCGTCAATAACGCTGGCCGAATTCTCTACAAACCGATCGTGGAGATGACGCGCGAGGACTGGACGTGGCAGATGGAAACCAACGTCACCGGCGCCTTCTTGCATTCTCGCGAAGCGATGAAGGCAATGATGGAAAACAAATCCGGGGCGATCGTGAACATCGCCTCCTACGCCTCGTATTTTGCGTTTCCCGGCATTGCCGCCTACACCGCTTCCAAAGGCGCCCTCGCCCAACTGACGCGCACCCAGGCGCTTGAAGCCATCGAGCACGGCATCCGGGTAAACGCCATCGGCGTCGGCGACGTAGTGACCAACCTGTTGAACCATTTCATGGACGACGGCCGCGGTTTCCTGGAAGAGCACGGTAAGTCGGCCCCCATCGGCCGGGCGGCGGCGCCAGAGGAAATTGCCGAAATCGTCTCCTTCCTCGCCTCCGAACGCGCCAGCTTCATCGTCGGGTCGGTGGTCATGGCTGACGGCGGCATGAGCATTCCCGTGGGCTGATGCTGGTCCTGATCCGCGCGGTGCGGCGTTGTCTGCACCGCGCTTTTTTTGGACACCGCGATGACGAACGCATCGGGAAAGGGCTCACCTGCGATAGTGGCTCGGCGTCACGCCCACCTGGCGCTTGAAGACTTGGGAAAAATGGCTTGGGCTGCTGTACCCCACGTCCAGGCCGATATCGATAATGCTGCGATCCGTCTCCAACAGGAGCTGCCGGGCACGGGCCATTCTCAGTCGGATGAAAAACTGCGAAGGCGAGTGCCCCGTCGCTTTCTTGAACAGCCGACTGAAGTGGAATTCGCTCATGTCAGCGGCTTCGGCCAACGCCCGCAAGCTGAACTCCTTTTGCAGATTGCCTTCCATGTCCGCCAACACGCGTCGCAATTTATAAGCGGGCAAGGCATTGCGACGGGCGATATCGTCCGCCGAATTGTCCAGGTACTCACGGGCGAGGTGAACGGCCAGGCACTGCGCCAATCCCTGCAGAAAGAGTGCGCTGCCCCCGTGGCGAGTGGTCAGTTCCGTGCGGAACTGTTCCAGCAGCATGGACAGCACGTCGTCACGACCACCCGACACCTCGCGCAAACGGACAGCACCAGGGCCGCCGAGCGTCTCCTGAATGACTTTCTCCAGCAGCGCGATGCCCAGGTAGATATGCATCACGACAAAAGCGTCTGCGCCAGACACGTTCCAGCGCATTTCGTAGGGCTCAGCCGATGTGGTCAAAAAGAAATCGCCCTTGGACACGACGCTGGTTTGCCACTCGCCACCCAGGCTGCGTTCCTGCACCGCCGCGGTGCCCGACATGATCCACACCAGCAAGGGCTCAGCGACGGCTGGGACGATAAAGCCTTCCTCCTGAGGCTCGCGGTTGAATATCTGCACCAACACGTCGCGGCCGGCCAGATCATCCGAAGCCGCCAAGCGCTCGCCGCGAATATAAGCCTCCAGCCCTTGGGGAGAGGTTCGTTCTATTGGCTTCATGTTCATCAACGCCCCTTTATCGTTACCCCTCGGTCAGCGCGCCTGACGTTGAAAAATCTATTCCTAAGCGACACCTTTCATGCGCCAGTACACCGTCGCTGCCATCACCAGCACGGCAATCACGACCACAAGACCTTGGTGTTGCAGCGTGTGCCAAGGCAGCCGCCCGACCCGAAGTTTAACGGCGCGCCATGCTCGGGCCCAGATGGAAACCTTACCGCCGCTCAGCGCTTGATTCGTGAAAAAGAGGATGCCGAGGAACACCGTGACCGTGCCTCCCCACCGCAGCGACGCAGCGCCGCCGGACCCTACGTACGCCAAAGCGGCGGTCGCTGCGCTGGGAAGGATGTGGCGCAGCAACAGCAGCCCGGCGCCCTGTCGGTACCAACAGCGCGGGATCAATTTCTGGCTGAGCAGCACGTCCAGGCGGGCCGCTGCCACGGCCACCAGCGTCCATATTTCGTAGGCCTTCATGCCGACCCAGTTCACTACGATCATCAGCAATGGCAATAAAATCACCGAGCCCGGTCCATCCCTTCTCATCAGACCGGTGAACACCGACGTGAACAGCACCACGGACAGCGCCACCCACAGGAACAGGTAGATGCCTCGATAGCTTGTCGGGGGTAGCCAATCCCGCCAATTGTCGACGGGTTGCAACCCAAGCTGCTCGGTCACCTCTGGATACTGATATTCGATCGTTTGAGCGAGCTGGGCAAAACGTTGCCAGTCACCGCCGTCAAAGCCATCGGCCAATTCACGGCGGTCACCGTCCGCCATGGTTTTAAGCAGCAGAGCGGCCGGCTGACCCTGGATTTTATCGGCGTCGAACCTGGCAAGGTCCGCCCGCACAGACTCGGCAAAGGCTTGCGCCTCGCACCGTCTGATCAGGCGGTCCCAGCGCCAATATTCACAAGGCAGCGTGGCCTGGGCTTCATCCCACCCGATGACCTTGCACACCCCATCGAAAAAGGCAGGCGACCAACCTTCCGCGGACTCGAGCCAGTCCAGAACGTTCTGCTCGAACCGCTGGCGGCGTTCGAACGGCAGCAGCCAGTCACTGGCCAGCCAAACGCGAAGCCCGTCCATTACCTGGCGGTCCCGGCCCTCGGCCAACCATTGCTGCATCTGGTGAAGAGACGGCTCGGGCGGGCTGATGGGCGTTGGGGCGTCGATATCGTCCAAATAAATGGCGAGAGCGGGCGCCTGCACAACAGTGGGAGATGAGTCCGGGGTTGGCTCGCTGACATCTAGCGAAACATAGCTGTCCTCATCATCAGCCTGCGCGCGCCACTGTGCCTCGGCCATGGTCGCCTCGTACGCTTGGCGCAGGCGCTGAAAGTCATCAGGGTTTTCGTCTGGACGATGAACTTTGAGCAGCCGTGCATAGGCGCGCTTGATACTGCGTTCGTCCGCGTCGGGGGCAAGACCCAGCATTTGCCAATGGCTCATGACTTACCTCTCCATCTCGAAGTGGGCAAGGCGCTGGCTGATGTCCCCTCGGGCTTCGCGGATCCGGTGTTCGTCCTGGGTGTCGAGCATTTGCTGGAAGTGGTTCGCCAGCGCGGCAATATAGTCTCGCCCGTCGCCAAGACTTTCCTGATAGAGGCGGTCCAGCCGAGCCAGCAGCAGCGTATTGACCTGCTGGTCCCGTGGATGCACTTTCAATGCTTCAAGGGCGGCCAGCCGTCGGGCGATTTCTTCAGGGTCCAGCACGCCAGGGTTGTTCTCGATGACCAACCGGCGGGTTTCGCCGTTGATGGGCAGATGCACCTGGGCTTCGAGCAGGCCGTTGTTATCGTAAGTGAAGCGCACATCCAGGGTGATCTCCCCGGCCTTGCGCGGCGGCACCGGGATTTCCAGCTCACCGAGAAAAATATTGTTGGCCACCAAGCGACTTTCGCCCTGGTAGATACCCAGCCTGACCACTTTCTGGTTGTCGCTGAGGGTCGACACGTTACGGGAGCGACTCACCGGCACCACCGTGTTGCGCTCGATGATGGGCAAGTAGTGACCGCTTTGGTATTGGTCGCCTAGCTGTACCGAGGTTTCGATGCCCAGCGTGTAGGGGCAGACATCGGTCAGCACCACTTCTTCCAGGGAAGCATGGCGTGCTTTCAATGCCGCCTGGATAGCCGCGCCCTGCGCCACGACTTCGTCCGGATTGAGCTGCATCGCCGGGATCCGCCCGAACAGCGTCGCCACCAATTTGCGCACCAGCGGCATGCGTGTGGTGCCGCCGACCAACAATATTTCGTCCAGGTCCGCGACTTTGATCCGGGCATCACGCAGCGCGCGTTCGATCGGCGCACGCAGGCGATCCAATAACGGCTGGGCGATGTTTGCCAGATCGCTCTGGGTCACTTCCAGGCACCACTCACGTGCCTGCTCGCGCAGCACAAAGGGCGCAACCGGCGCCTGACCCAAGGCATGGCGAACACGCTGCGCCTCGCGCCGCAATCGCTGCGCCATGCCGGGCTGGGACGTATCAGGGAGATCGGCGGCGCCGATGCTGGCGATGAAGTGTTCGACGAGTCGATCGTCGAAATCTTCGCCACCGAGGAAGTTGTCGCCGGCACTGGCGCGCACCTCCATGACCCCTTCGAACAGCTCCAGAATGGAGACGTCGAAGGTGCCGCCACCCAGGTCGAACACCAGGAAAGTGGCCTCGTCCCGCTGTTGCAGGCCGTAGGCCAACGCCGCGGCGGTGGGTTCGTTGATCAGTTTTTCGACCTTCAGGCCCGCCAGTTCTCCCGCAATACGCGTGGCCTTGCGCTGGGCATCGCTGAAATACGCCGGCACGCTGATCACCGCTTCGAGAACGGGCACGCCCAAGGCACGCTCGGCGTCAGCCTTGAGACTGCGCAGCAGCATCGCCGAAAGCTCCTCCGCGCGGTAGGCCCGCCCGCCCAGCAACGTTTCACGGGCACTGCCCATGTAGCGCTTGAACAATGACGCGGTGAGGTGCGGATGGGTGTGCAGCCTTTCCCGAGCGATATCGCCGGCGATCAACTGGCCATCGTCGTCGAGGCCAACGACGCTCGGGGTAAGAAGATTGCCAAGGGCATTGGGCAATAGCCGGGCGTGTTCGCCGTCCCAGGCCGCCACGAGGCTATTGGTGGTGCCCAGATCGATACCTATGATCACTGTCACTTTTCCTTGATTGACACGGTCGGCCAGCAGAGCACCGCATTTCGGCTCAGTCAATACTGATGCGGAAGCGGTTCGCGGATTCATGACCGGGGGTATCGGCGGCGTGGGCGGTGGCTTTAGGTATTGGCGCCTGGAGACTGTAGGAGCTGCCGAGCGAAGCGAGGCTGCGATCTTTTCGGTCTCCATTGAGTCCCAACGAAGGATCAACTTCAAAAGATCGCAGCCTTCGGCAGCTCCTACAGGAACAATGAGGGAGTCGCCTGCGCCCCCGGGTATTCGTTGAACGGCTGGCGGTTGATATCGAGGGAGCGGCACACCATCGCCACCGATTTGTAGTACCCGCAGAGAAGACGCAAGTTCTGACTGAAATCTTGCATCGACTGGGGTGAATTGGAACTCGCCATTAAAAGTATTCCTAACGCCACAATTGAACACGCTGGACTTATCGTCTCTTTGGATCACGGTCAGAAATCTGCAGCGCCAACCCGTGACCGACGTGCGCATTAAGCCCGACCATAGCGCCTGGGTGGGGGAATATTCAACAAGGACACATCATGCATTCGTTGGCCGTGCGTGCTCTCCCGCTGGGCGGCCGTTCAAACATCCAGCACCCGCGTTTCATTGATCCGTTCATAAACGCCGGGGGATGCCCGGCGTTCATGGGCCATGACCGCCCGGCTTTGACGGTCATGGCGCAGCATCGCAACCACTCGGTCACGATGTACGCCGCATCACCAGGGCGCCAGCTTCAGTTTCTCCGGCATCTTGCGTATCTGACCGTCTCCGTGGCTTCGCGCAATCGGATCTCCATCCCCGTCGAAGGCTTGCACGGCCAGTACCGCCGCCACCGGGTCCACGTCGATCCGGCAGAAGTTGTCATCCTGGGAGAAACCCCACGCCCTGTAGTGCAAGGTGCCTTGGGCCGGGCTGATGGCGAAGCCGTCCTGGGTATTCGCCGCGCGTGAATCGTGGACGTAGCCAGCGGGGTCGCCATCGGCAAAAGCAAACGGCCAATAAAATGCGGAAGAGACAATGGAGTAAGACTTGAGCGCCGCGGCGGGAGCCGAGAACTCCAGTTGCGCCACGCTGGAGCAATGGATGTCACCGGAGAGGAAAATCACGTTCTGCACGTTCCCGTCCACCATTGTTTGCAGAATCCGCCGACGCGTGTTGGGGAAACACGGCCACGAATCATCCTTCTCCTTGTGTTCATCGCTGAGCAAGGTATCCACCCCGTTTGGCAGGAAGACGCTGGAAGTTACGATGAACTTCGGCACGTTGCCGCGGGTTTGCTGCATGTGCATCAGCCACGCGCAGACCCGGTCCAACTGGCTCGGCTCGTTGGGATCAAGCGAGGGCCGGCCCAGCAGGTGATTGTCGGCCAACCCCGGCAGGTCGGCGAGAAAACGCTGGGTGCGGGTGTCGAGCACAAAGAACGGGTAGCCGGCGCAAACGAAGTCGTAGAACAGGTTCAGCGTGCGCATCCGCTTGAGCGAGGCTGGCGCCCCGTACGCCGGATCATTGACGTAGCTGTCGATGAAACGCGGGCCGTGGCTCCACTGGTAACTCATGTAGGCACCAATGGCCAGGTTGAAGAGTATCCGTTTGCTGTTGCTCTGGTGCAGGCGATCCTGTGACCAGTTGTCCTCGATTTCGTGGTCATCCAGGATCATGTAGGTCGGCACGCGACTCAACAACTTGCGCATGTTCCGCGACCCGAACGCAATATGGTAGCGCTCCTGGAACTCTTCGTAGGTATCCGCCAGGCCGATGGGCACCATGCGATTGAACATGTCCGCATAGATCTGATCCCCGGCCATGAGTGACAAGTTGACCGGCCTATCCTCGTGCTGCTTGAGCATGGGCCGAAAGATGCGGTCGGCTTCCTTGCGCTTCCATAGCAAACCTGGATAACGGCACGAGCCCAGCAGAAAACTGAGTGGGGATGCGGCTTGTCCTGGTGCTGGCTGCGTGGTGAACGTGGCTTCGGCAAACGCTTCGCCCAAACCATCTTCGAGATTCAACTTGTCCGCCCATACGGACGGGGCTGGGAGCTTGGACGCAATCTCCTCGCTGGTTACATTGCTGTCATTGGGATAAGCGTCATCCTGATTCAGCGACGCCATGCGCACGGTGTAGGTGGTGGCGGGATCGAGCGTGTAAGGCTGCAGCTTCTTTTCCTCTGCCGCATCTTTCCAGAGGGACTTGTCCACACCGAGATTCAACGTGCCGGTACGGTCGTATTCGCGGGGCAGGCGAAAATAGAAGATATCGCCCGGTTTAACCTTGCCGTTTTTTCCTACGACACCGAGTACTCCAATGGAGCGGACCTCTTCATCGAGTTCTTTTCGATCGAGGCAATCCGAGGCGGCCATCCACAGCCGGCACGAACGATGGGTAGTGTGTCCCACGATGGGACCGAGTGCGGGCGCGCGAAGCGTACTCATGCAGGGGCATCCTTCCAGGCTGGTTTGTGCAACGGTTCCGTCCACATCCGAGCCAGCCATTGCGAAGAAAGCGCAGAGGGGCATCGAGGACCGGGTTCAGTTCCTGATCTCTGGCTTGAGATTGAACAACACCTCCTTGCTATCCTCAGTGGTTAAGGCCGATGACGCTCGACAAGGGACACCGCTCGAATTTCCCTCCCCGCCATCCGCTGCTTCGGTCATGGCTATTCGTCGCGTAATGCCACTTCGCTCAGCGGGAACGGCATGACCATCCGGATGTCCTTGAATCCGGTACTGATACGGGTGAGCATCTGGTGTTCTTTCTGGGCTCTGAGCAGCCGCGGCGGCCTGCCCAGGTCATTGTCAAAGAAATCTTCCCAATGGCCGATGAGTAGCTTGCGCGGATGCAGATAGCGCAGCAGTGCGTCAGGATATTGCGAGACTTGAGAAGTCGACGCTGCACACATGATCATCACGTCTACATCCTTGCCATCCGCAATCAAGGGCGGGAAACCGAATGGCGGATTGCTCGCAGAGTCCTGGTAATGAATACGGTAGGCAGGCCTGCCTGCGTCATCGAGCAGGTCAATCAGAAACGCCAGGGTGGTGCCCTCTTTCCAGTTGCGGACATACACAGGCAGCGCCTTCAAGTCTTCGTAATAACTGCCCTCGAGCAAATCCACCCCTGCAAAGTGGGGAGCATGCTGGCTCTGGATCGCCATGAAACGCACGCGGCCCACCTTGGTCCACTGGTCCGGATTGGCCTGGTAGCACTGGGGCGTAGTGCAGCGCACGCGATACATCCTTTGCTCCACGTTGATGAACCTGTGCTTGAGGTGCAACTCCGGCACGGCGAGGATGTGGCCGGCCGTTCTGTTGCCGTAGGCGATCGCGTCAGGCGCGTAGCGCTGCATGATCAATGGAACATCGAGCAGGTGGTCATAATGCGCATGGCCAATCAGGATGACTTTGACGTTCTTCACGTCCGGCAGGTAATCGGCGATACGCTGCTCGTTCGCGTGAACGAAGATCGGCGGCATGCTCGGATTGCTGAAGGATGGTGCGAGTAACAGACCTTCGCCGTGCCAGTCGAGCAGCCAGCCGCCTACGCCGAGGTAGGTGATCTTCGGCCCGTTCAGATTGTGTTCGTCGGTGGTGGGTTCTGCACGACAGTCGCTTCCTGGGGAAGGATCCTTGGCGCAACCCACCAGGCCGGGAGTGAGATCCTTGGCGCAACCCACCAGACACAGCAGCATCAGCACAATGACCAGACGCATCGCCAATCCTCCCCGGCCAAACTTAAAGCTCCACTTCAGCCATTACACGCTAGTTTAGTTTCCGCGGCACCGCTATATCGCGCTGGCTTTTAAAAAGAAATAACGCACCCCATTGAAATAGCGTTATTGCAAAACTCAAAAAAACGCCACAGTTATTCAACCTGCCAACAACTGCAACTGGACACTTAAATAACCTACTGCTAACGTCCGTCTTAATCAGCCCATCCTCCTTCAAAACAAACTGTCCAACTTCGATGTGCGACACCTGTTCGCGACATAATAATGGGACCGGTGTTACGCCCATGTAACAGATTTATAATCTCGCTTTCATTTCGGAAGGATCCCAGAACATGCCCGTGCGCCCTGAAACCGATCATCTCGCAGACTCGATCAATCGAGCCAAGCTTCTGTTGGCATTCGCTACGCAAACTGGAATCCCCATTGCCGACGCTGACTTGAAAGCGGTCATTGCTGCAGAGCAGGCGCTCGAAACGGGCGAATTGAAGCTTGACCAAGAAGTGGCATTTTGGACGTCACTGTCGAAGTTGGCCGTCGCTGTACGGCCAGTGACCATTGCCAGCATTCAAGACACAAGGCTGGTTACCGGTAGTCCATTGATTGGTTTGTTTACCAATCGGGCCAGCAAATATGTCGCATGGGGGTCGATGGCCACTTTGCTGATAATACTGTGCGCACAAATTCAGGCGGTGCAGCTCTCCTCTCGCATTCAAGGTTTTGATGACCTGGTCGAGAAGAACAAGACCTCCGTAGATACCGTATGGAAACGCTGGGCGGAGAGTCGGAATGCGACGCTGGTTATAAAATCATTGGACCCTGACACCCACTTGCCCCTTATAGTCGAAGCCATGGGCAAACAAACCGCCGCCTACTCTGCCTTTGTAGCAGCCTATGAACAAAATCGCGCGATACAGTCGGCACGCGCTTCTGCCGCCAACTTGCTGAACTATTCCAGGACATTCTGGATGGTTACATTCTTTGATGAACCGACCATTACGACAAAATCTTCTGCGAAAGATATGGCCCCCCCTATGGAGTCATCCGAGCGTCCGACATTGTCCCTGGGCGAGTCCGTTGATGAATACCGTCCTCGCCAACAGGCCCAAAACCAATACGACATTCTCTATCGCCTGCTCTTGCCAGCGTTGTACGGGTTGCTGGGTAGCTGCGTGTTTGTGTTGCGCTCCGTCAGTTCACAATTGGAGACCTTCACGTTCACCAGGACACGGCGCCTGCTTGGGTCCGCGCGATTGGCCCTCGGACCGATCCTGGGCGTCGCGTCGCTGGTGTTGTTAACCCCTTCGAAGACGGACGCCTTGAGCAATTTACCCCAGATCGGGATCGCGCTGATTGCCGGATATTCGGTGGACTTGGTATTGAACTTCATGGATAGGATCACGAGTGCGTTCGGACAGCCCTCTTCAACACAACCGCCCTCAGGCAAGCCTTAGGCTCTGCATGGCTACCGAACCTGAACTTTCATTTTTATTACCCGTAGCCCCAGCAAAGTCAGCGCGGCAAAACCGGCTCCCATCAGGAAGGTAGCCTGGTAACCCACCGAATCCCACAGAATGCCCGCGGTGACGCTCGCCATCAGCAAGGTCAATCCAGTCAACAGATTGAACACGCCAAATGCCGTGCCACGCAGCTCAATAGGCGCGCAATCGGCGATCAAGGCAGCGAATATTCCCTGGGTAAACCCCATATGCAGTCCCCATAGAACCACTCCAGCGGCGAGGCCGGTAATGCCCGGAACGAATGCCAGCGTCAGGTCGGCGATGATCAGCAATATCAGCCCTGTGCCGAGCACCGACAGGCGGTTGATACGATCAGACAGTGCGCCAGCTGGATAGGCTGACAGCGAGTACGCCACGGCCATCAAGACCAGCACTGCAGGCGCCCACATCGGTGCCAGTCCAACGGCATGGCCACGCAGGATAAGGAAGGCTTCGCTGAAACGTGCCAGGGTGAACACCGCAGCTACACCCACCACCCACCAATAGCCAGCGCCCAGTCGTGCCAACTCCCGTCGGCTCAAGGGCACACGCACCCGTTGCGCTCCTGGCGCCTGTACGGGCTCATGGACAAACAAAAGCAACACCGCGACGGCAAGGAAGGCAGGGATGACGGCCACCCAAAAAACCGTCTGGAAGTGGTTCGCCGTCAGCCACATCAAGCCAATCGCAAGCAGCGGCCCCAGGAATGCACCCACGGTATCCAGCGTCTGGCGCAGGCCGAAAGCTGCCCCCCTTATCGCTGGCGGAGTGATATCGGCGACTAACGCATCGCGCGGGGCGCCGCGAATCCCTTTGCCAATACGATCGATAAAGCGGGCGCCGGTCAGCCAGTCCAGCGAGCCGGCCAAGGGAAAGATCGGTTTCGACAGCGCCCCCAATCCGTAACCCAGCGCCGCAAGCAGTTTGCGCTTGCCCAATCGATCACTGAGAGCCCCGGAGAATACCTTGGTGATCGAGGCTGTAGCCTCGGCGATTCCTTCGATGAGACCCACCGCCAGGACTGACGTACCCAGTACCGTCACCATGTAGAGCGGCAACAAGGCATGGATCATCTCCGAGGAGATATCCATCAACATCGAGACGAAGCCCAGTGCCCAGATACCGCCTGGCATGGTGCGCCAGGCATTGCCGGTCGAAGCCTTGGGGATTGGCGCAGTCGTTGGAATACCGCCCGGCCTGTCAGTGGTTTTCATCATAAGCCTCGGAAAACGCCCTGGAGCGTTGGGTCAGACGGGGCGGTATTCGACGGTCAGATGGCTGACTTCGTGAACCGGCTTGAGGCGTTCCCGAATGCTATCGGCGTCTACCGTGTTGTCACCCATTACGCTGACAATGGCCGCATGGGCTTGCGGTCCAATCTGCCACACGTGCAAGTCCGTAATGGTGGCATCCCCGTTTTTCTCTACCCGCTCGCGGATTTCCTCGGCAATGTGGGCATCTGTCTGGTCCAGCAATACAGCCGCGGTGACGCCCATCAATGACCATGCCCAACGCGCGATAACGAGGGCGCCGACGATGCCCATGACCGGGTCCAGCCACACCCAACCGAGATAGCGCCCGGCGAGCAGCGCAACGATGGCCAGCACCGACGTCAAAGCGTCTGCGATGACATGGAAGTAGGCCGATTTCAGATTATTGTCGTGCCCGTGGTGGTGATGGTCATGATCACTGTGATCGTGCCCATGGCTATGTCCATGGCCCAGCAGCAGTGCGCTGATGATGTTGACGATCAAACCGACAATCGCAATGAGCGTCGCAGAGCCGAACTGGACGTCTGTTGGCTGCAAGAGCCGCATGACAGACTCAACGCCAATCCCCAGGGAGACCATGCCGAGTATCAACGCCGAGGCAAACCCGCCCAAGTCGCCAACCTTCCCGGTACCGAAACTGTAACGCTGACTGGACGCGTGGCGTTTTGCATATCCATAAGCGGCGGCCGCGATGCCCAATGCGCCGGCATGGGTTGCCATATGAAAACCATCAGCCAATAAGGCCATCGACCCTGTGATATAGCCGGCAATGATTTCGCCAATCATCATCACGACGGTCAGTGCCACGACCCAAAGCGTACGCTTGGCGTTTTCGTCGTGTGCCGAGCCGAGGAACATGTGGTGGTGGGTGTAGTTGAGGTGGGAGCCGCTCATGGGGGTGTACCTGGATGCGTTCATTTGGAATAACGGCGAATGGCTTCGAGCAGCTCTTCGACGCCTTTGTTGCGCTGTGCTTCGCTGAGCGCAGGATTCGCGACATGCTCCCGTGCGTGGTCTTCGATGATTTCTTCCATCAGACCGTTGAGGGCGCCACGCGTGGCGGCCACGAGGTGAAGTGTCTTGGCGCAATCGAGATCCGACTCCAAGGCCCGCTCAACGGCCTGGATTTGTCCGGCGATACGTTTCACGCGCTTGAGAAGATCGTCTTTGTTTGCTGCGATGTGACCCATTGGATACCTCTACTATGCGTTGCACACGATAGGTATACCCCCTACCCCTATTCGCCGACAAGCTAAAAGCGCCTTGACAGGCCCAAATGCGCGAATAGTGCAAGCGCTTACGTTACACTCGCCACCCTAAGCATCGGCCAGGGAGGCAAGCATGAGCGTTCGCGGCAAAGACCGACAAATCGACAATATCGAGCTTAATGTAGGCGACATCGCCCGTAGCAAAGCCTTCTACGGCAGCGCATTCGGTTGGACCTTCGTCGACTATGGCCCCACCTACACTGAATTCACTGACGGCCGCCTCACCGGTGGTTTCACTACAGGCGAGCCCGTTCGACCGGGTGGGCCTTTAATCATTTTGTACGCCGACAACCTCGCTGAAACACAACGGCGGCTCATAGCCCTGGGCGCTGTTTTAACCCGGGAGGTATTTTCTTTCCCGGGCGGCAGCAGGTTCCACTTCACGGATCCAGATGGCTATGAACTGGCCGTGTGGACCGAGCAGTAATAAACAAACCCTTCAAAGGAGTTGAATTGCCATGACCCCATTGGATAACGCTTTTCACAGCCTCCACCAGAATGGACTTCTGGTCCTGGCCAATGTGGCCGACGCGGGCGGTGCGCGCATCGTCGAACGCCTGGGCGGCAAGGCCGTAGCCACCAGCAGCGCGGCCATGGCCTGGTCCCACGGGTACCAGGATGGCAACCAGCTGCCTCTCGACCTGCTGAGTACCACCGTCAAGTCGATGGCGAGGGTGCTCAGCGTACCGCTTACGGTGGATATCGAGGGCGGCTACTCGGATGATCTGAAGCAGGTCGCCCAGGTGATCAATGCCGTCATTGCCGCCGGAGCGGTCGGGATCAATATCGAAGACGGCCTGGGTTCGCCAGAGCTGCTAGTTCGCAAGGTTGACGTGGCGAGGACGGTGGCAGACCAGGCGGGCATCAAGCTGTTCATCAATGTACGGACCGACGTTTACCTCAAGAACCTTTTCCCCGCCGAACAGCGTCTGGAAGAACTCCTGAAACGCGCCACACTGTATGCCAGCGCCGGGGCGGATGGACTCTTTGCCGCCGGCGTGGTCGATGCGGGCGAAATCGCCACCGTCTGCCGGGAAACCAGGCTGCCAGTGAACCTGCTGTCCCGGGACGGATTGCCCTCCCCCGACGAACTGAAGCGCCTGGGTGTCCGACGACTCAGTGCAGGCTCCAGCATCGCCGAATTTCTGCATGGCGCCATGGGCACCTTGGTCAGCAGCTTCCTCGACAATGGCCAACTCGACACCAACGCCTTGAAAGGCCATACATACGGCGAACTGAACGCGTTGATGGCGGCGAAAACCGAGTGACGTCATGGCCCCGAACGGGGCCGAACACCATTGATGCCATGGACATGCCTATACGCCAGGGACTTCCATATTTATCTTCCGCCAGAAGGCCTCAGAGAAGCTGTAAGCCGAGAAAGCAATCAATCCGAAGGCCATTATCATCAAGACCATCCACCCAGCTGGTAAATTCTGGAGCGCCTCAAGGGCTTCCTTCATACCGGGTGGATCCATGGCTTGATAGGCAGAGCCACTAACGGCCAACAGCAATGCGATCTCTATGAAGACGACGCCACGTGCAATCAGGCCAAACCGAGACACTGGGCGGACGTACCGCATGACGTCTTCGTCGGCCTCGAAATACTTCTCAAACGATGCCTTCCATCCCTTGATTATGTGAGCGATTCCAACGCCTAGCGGAATGAGAGCAATCAGATACACCAATAAGTTGGAATGCTGCCAGGACAATAGATGTGCCAGCCAATCTGTGGTGTGTTCCCCTGAGTTGCCCGAACTGCCTATTCCGCTTACAAGTAGGCCTAGCGCAAAAAATGCCAGAGCACCATTGACCAAACCTCCCGCAAACAGACCGGTGCGAATTATCAGACCCTTGAGATTCTTGCCGTGATGGTCGACATCACGCGTAGCTTGCAGAACACGCCATGCCGCAAACGCGAGCAGACCCGCCACGACGATTCCCACTAAAAAATAGCCAAACGGCTGGCCTAATAAGGCTTCCAGGCTTTTTTGGCTGTCTTTCGGTTTTGTCGAATCTTGTGCCGCAAGCAATGCGAAGATACCGACGATCAAGTAAATCACGCCTCGAGCGGCGTACCCTCCGCGTGCAAGGACGACAAGGCTATGGTGCGCTGACATGGGCTGCTTTCCCGAAAGTGATACAGGAACAGACTCGTCTGGTTGGAAGGGGTTCTATCGATAAACTCAAGGCCACAGCCCTGACCGACGCAGGGTCACTCATTGATCACGGAGGCGACAGGCCGCTCCCGGCCAAGAGCCGACCGACGGCAAGATTAGCTCCTGTGAAAGTCGGCCGGTATTAGTCCACGATCTTTTAAACCGGTAAAGACCATCAATCGTTTCAGTTGGACGGCAAATGTAGCAATTAGCTACTATGCCACCGCATTCATAAATGCGACTCCGCTTCAATCGCTGAACAAGACCTGCCCTGCTCCAAGCTGACGGCTCGAAGTGGTATCGGCTCCATCAATTCAAAAACCAATTTTCTGCCTATCCACGAATGCGACAAGGACTGTTCAATGCACCACGACAAGGACGACCCTAAGGGCTACTACGCAGTCTTGGGTCTAACATCGATCGTCAGCGCCGAGCAGATCAAAACGGCATACCGCAGACGTGCCATGGAGTTGCACCCTGACCGCAACCCTGGCAACAACACGACCCAGCAATTTCAGTTTTTAAATGAGGCGTACGCAGTGCTTTCGGACCCGGCTTCCAAGGCCGACTACGATCAGATCACTCGTAGCAGCGCCGCAGAACCCGAGACGTCCAAAGTACCAGATCCCATCGTGTGCTCCGTCTGCGCCAAGGTATCAGCCCAGCCACGGGTAGTGGTGTTCCGTTCGGTGAAGAGCTTCCTCTTACTCACAATTCGTAAACCCATCGTTGGCGTGTATTGCAGTCCCTGCGCACAAAAGCAGTCTCTCAAGGCGTCAGCAACCAGTTGGCTGCTTGGATGGTGGGGATTTCCATGGGGCCCGCTGTATACGGTCCAAGCATTGGTCACCAACATGTTCGGTGGATCACATCCACCGCTGGAGAACGCCAGAATGTTGGGCTACCAAGCTTATTATTTCTACTCAACCGGTCGTCCAGACCTAGCGCAGTCAATCGCCCAAAACGCGATAGCGTACTGCAAGAAGATCCCTAAGACGGTTGGCCGCACCGAGGCAGGGATTAACGAAAAAGATAGCCTGACCAGCAACCTTGAAGCCTTCATAGATGAACTTGGCGGCGACAGAGACAATCGTTTGAAGACCAGTTGGGGTTTCATTCACAGCCGATTTTTCATCCATCTCGGCGCTATCGCTACAGTGGCTGCGGTGATCACTATCACGGTAATGAATACGTCCGGAACGCATTATTCCGCTCCGCGCGGTCCGGTTCCGTATTCCGCTCAGGCCGTTCCATCGGTTACAGCTTCTAACGGCTCAGGCACCAACGCAGCTCAACGCCCTATAAGCGTTGCAATTCAGCGCGAGGCGACCGCGAAGAACCCGGCCTACGTGAGGCCAAAAAACGCGCCCAATGGCCGCCCATGGCCTCGTACTGCAGGTTACCTAGTAGATGAGCCACAAACGCACAAAGCCGGCCATTCAGAGGTAACCATCGACAATGGGCAGAACAACTCAGACGTGTTTCTAAAACTCGTCTCCCTACAAGGCAAGGTAGCCAGGCCGGCAAGGCAGATTTACATTCCTGCGCGAAGCCGCTTCACCATCAAAAATCTCACTGCAGGTGCTTATGACATTCGGTATCGCGACCTGACATCTGGTGGCCTTTCACGCTCCGAATCAATGACGCTCACTGAAACCACCACCAGCCGGAACATCCGATACAGCGCAGTCACGCTCACCCTCTACAAAGTTGCTAACGGCAACACTGCGACATACAGACTTTCAGAGGATGAGTTCTAGATAGGTCTGGAATAAGTGCAAGATACGGCCATCCGGTTCAACATCAATTGGCGCGTGCTGTGCGCCTCGCCTGATTACTTGGCGCGATACGGTGAGTCCCAGACGCCTGCTGATCTGGATCAAACCAAGCTCATCGTGCTGGTGACTTTCGCAGGCCCATTGAACACCTTTTACTTTGTGGTGGACGGCCAGGAGCGGAACCACACCGTCCCCATGAGCCAGGCGTGGGAAACCAAAGATGGCGCACTTGAGCGTGCATGAGCGTTGGCCGAGCATGGCATGGCATCGCACGCAAGACCTTTTGAGACGCAGCGGCCGATATCCGTGCCGGAAGGCTGAACGTCCTGTTGCCGGAGTTTTGTGTTCGTGAGGCCGACGTTTAAGCAGTGCTTCACGGCAATCGTTACCGGGTTGCGGAACCTTCAAGATCAATGGTCTCAACGTTTTAGAGCAAACGAGTTACCTCGCTGTTTTGTACGGAACCTTGAACGGAGGTCCGATGCGGCCACCTTGAAGCCGAAGTCCGCTTGGGGTCGATTTCTGCTGTAGCCACCGTCAGCTATTGGCCGATAGCAGCTTTCATGACCAAACGCTTCCAGCCAGAATCGTCCCATTGCAGTTCACCCGCAAAAGTGGCCTCCCCCCTTGGCTCATCAAGCTTTTAACAAACATCAACTCACATCGAACGCTTCTCCACCCAACGCCGATACTGACGCGTGCGAAATGCCAGGGTGAGCTGCTGCAGGATCAGCGCGCGCAACGGCGACACGCTCGGATCGGGCTGCTTGGCCCGACTCAGTTTGTGCAATTGAAACTTCACCACCGCCATGTTCGCCAAGGCCGCAAGGGTCTTGTTTTTCCAAGTGATCGGCGGCAATTGCGGGGCGTTGTCTTTGCCCTGCAGCCAATCACGCGGCAGGTGAGGATCGATGGCCAACGCCGTACCGATGCCCACCATGTCCACGCCGCTTTGCACGACGCTTTCGGCAACCGGACGTCGACGTATGCCACCGGTGACCATCACGGGCATTTTGGCGACGGTCTGGATCTCACGGGCAAACTCGAGGAAATAAGCCTCGCGGGCCAAGGTACGCCCATCACGCGCCTCCCCCTGCATGGCGGGGACTTCGTAACTGCCGCCCGATAATTCACCAGGTCCACCCCCAGGTCGTTGAGCAGCCCAACCACCCTTTTAGCGTCATCGGCCGTGAACCCGCCGCGCTGGAAATCGGCGGAATTGAGTTTGACTGCTACTGCGAATCCCGCCGAAACCACAGCCCTGACCGCCTTGACGACTTCGAGCAACAACCGCGCCCGGTTTTCCAGAGAGCCGCCCCACTCGTCCGTCCTTTGATTGGTCAGCGGCGAAAGGAACTGACTCAACAAATAACCATGGGCGGCGTGGATTTCCACGCCGGTGAATTCGGCTTGTTCGCCAAGGCGTGCAGTGTTCGCAAAGCGGTGGATGACCTCTTCAATCAAACCAGCGGGCATGGCGTGAGGCGTGGCGAAACGCTTGGACATGTTGCCCAGTGCCAACGGCACGGCTGACGGCGCCCAGGTTTTTTGCCCAAGGTTGGCCTGCATCTGCCGACCCGGGTGGTTGATCTGCAACCAGAACTGCGCACCGCCGGATCGGCCGATACGCGCCCAGTGCTAGAACTTGTCCAGCGACTGATCATCCTGCAACACCACGCCACCCGGTCCGGTCATGACGCGGCCGTCGACCATCACTCATAACACCCCCTGAAAAATCCGTTGCCCTTGAAGTCGACTTTAAGCCTAAAGCCAACCTCAAGGTCAAGCCGCTGCGATGCGAGGTGGTGACCCGACCTCCCCTCCAATCAACTGTGGGAGCGAGCCTGCTCGCGAAGACGCCGGCACATTCAATGTTGATGCAAGCCGCCCCACCGCTATCGCCAGCTAGCGCCCACAGGGGCGCATCAGTGACCGAAAAACTTCGACCAGAAGCAATCAATGCCCGGCTGTCTCACCTTTGCGATATTCACTGAAGCTCGCTGCATTTTTCTCAAGCGGTAATGCAAGGCCATTCGCAATGTAGGTGACCGTACGGTAAAAACCCGCGAGCATCAGGATCTCCAGGATCTGATCGTCATCGAAGTGTTTTCTGAGGCTCAAGAATGCTTCATCGCTTAACGTCGCTCGATCATGAAGCGCATCGACGGCGGTCAGTAGAGCGGCCTCTTCCTCCTTCCACTGCCCTGGGCGAAGGGGATATTCCAACGTGCCGGCAATCTCTTCCTTGGAGAGCCCGGCGGCCTGCGCGAAGGCCATCACATGCACCCCCCACTCGTACTCGCAACCTGTGCGAGCACACACCCTATCGATGACCAGTTCTCTTTGGCGAAGTGTCAGCAACGCGCCATCGAGCAGCGAACCTGCCTTGAATTTCCGCCACGCGCGATCGCTGCTTGCGATGGTCGAGAATAGAACGAGTGGCGATACTCCTACGCCCATTATCTTGTCGAAATCCGCCCTGACATCGGCTGGGTAGGGTTCATTGAGTGCTTTGATTCGTGGCATCGCGTATTCTCCGCTATCAAATGTGTAGCAAGAATAGTCGCTACTGAATGTGTAGCAAACAAGGGCAATAACGATGGGTGATAATCAGGGGTGCGCTTCATCAATACGCAGGGGACGCCGGCCAATCATGGCGCTCCTGGACTTACTCGGACAAAAATGGGCGCTGAGGGTCCTGTGGGAACTGCGCGATGGCGCGATGAGTTCCAGGGCGTTGAGAAGTGCGGCGGGAGACATCTCTCCCACCGTGCTGCAAAGCAGAATCCACGAGCTGCGCGACGCGGGCATTGTCGAGCGAGTCGACGGCGGCTACAGCCTCACGCCACTTGGCTTGGAGCTATCGGAAGCATTCATGCCCCTCTACCGGTTTGCGGGCAAATGGGCGGACTGCCTGGAAACTCGACTCATCGAACAGCCCGGTTCGTTGCATCAATGAGCTCTGCCTTACCGCCAGCAAGCGAAGGCGCTGAAGCAGCCACTTTATCGTGCGGGAATCCAAGGGGAATGGCGCTGGCAGCGTCCAGCTGTGCCAGTTGATCCGCCGTCAGCTGAACCTCGACGGACGCCAGGTTATCGGCCATCTGCTCCGGTGTGCGTGGGCCAATGATGGGCAGTGTTCCCTTGGCCAGCACCCAGGCGATTGCGATCTGACCCGGTGTGTGGCCGGTCTCTTCGGCGATCGCCAACACGGCATCCACTGTCGAGGTCTTGCGCTCGCTGTCCTCGTCGTGGATCACCGCCCCCAAACCCTGAGCGCGACCTGTTTCCCCTTTGCGGTATTTACCGGTAAGCAAACCACCGCCGAGCGGTGACCATGCGACGGTTCCGAGATTGAATGCCGCGGCCATCGGCAGGAGTTCGCGTTCGGCCGAGCGCTCCACCAGGCTGTGCTCCAATTGCAATGCCGATATCGCCGACCAGCCTCGAAGATCGGCCAGGGTGGCGGCCGTTGCCACACGCCAAGCCGGGAAGTTCGACAGTCCGCTATAGAGCACTTTGCCCGAGCGGATCAGGTCGTCCAGCCCCCGCACAATTTCGTCGATAGGCGTTACGCCATCAGGCATATGCACCCACAAAAGATCAATGTGATCCGTCTTGAGGCGCTTGAGGCTGGCTTCCACCGAGCTGCGCATGGCTTTGCGGCTGTTGCCGGCGCGCAGGACGCCGGCACCGGGTGAATCACCCAGCGAGAATTTGGTCGCCAGCACCACTTCATCGCGCTCAGTCGCCATGAAATCGCCGAGCATGGATTCCGATTGGCCAAATTGATATTGATCGGCCGTATCGATGAAATTGCCCCCTGCTTCACGGTAACCGTCGTAGATTTTACGGGCCTCGTCCACCTCGGCCCCGTAACCCCATCCTTTACCGAAATTGCCAGTACCCAGCGCGAGCGAAGAGACCCGCAGGCCGGTATTGCCGAAAATGCGATAACGCATGGCGGACTCCTTCAAGGCAGGAGGCTTCGGCGACCTGCGCAGGGTTGAGAGTGAATGAGTGCGCATGGAGTCTAGACGGCTTATTGAGGACTTGCTGCGATGGGCTGGCTACTGGTAGTGAATGGCTACAATCGGCCAGAAGCCGTCGTTCCGAGTAGGTACATGACCCGCCGTCTTATTAGCGGCAAAACACTTCATAAGGTGTACTGCGCGCACCATGCGACAGCCCCACACTTGCTGCGGTGCAACAGCCCCCTTACACGACAGCGCCTTTTCTCTTGAGTTTGATGCCGGCCTTCGATTAGATATGAGGCGTAAACGTTGTGACGTGAACAGCACCATCAAACACAAGGGAATAGCACTAAATGGCCAGGATAGAACCCGTTTTCGGCAGCGTCAGCAGCGAAATCGAAAACCCATACCAACCGGGCGACGCCCAACTGATTGACGACGAGGTTGTCACGTTTTCGAATCCCAAGATTTTGGGTTTTTCCGGGCGTATTTCTCTGGCGCGCTTCTGGCTGATTCATGTGCCCTTGGTGCTGGTTCTTCCGTGCATTTTGCTGTTGTTCTTTATGGTGGGGTTGCGCCATCAACTGGTGGTTTTGCTGATAGTCGGTGTCACCGTTGTCGTTCCTGCCATCCTGCTCAACCTGTCTCTACTGATACGCAGGGCACGTGATCTAGGCTGGAGTCCGATATGGGGAATTCTCTTCGTATTCCCTGTTATCGGCTTTGTGATAACGCTTCCGCTCATGATGCTTCCGGGGCGTAAAGCGATTAATAAATACGGCCCGCCCAATCCACCTCTCTCGACGTTGGTAAAGCTACTGACAGCGCTGTTGGTGGTGCTGACGCTTGTAACTTCAACCGTGCTAGTTGCGTATTTTCCTCAATACCACCCACAGGCACTCTACGAGTGGTTCTTTAATGCATTGGTTCAGGCATAACGTTAGCGTACGCGAAGTCCATGCTTCGCCTCATTTGCCACAAAGAAGAAATACACAGCTCCCCAAAGGTATATCCACTTTCTGTACGTTATCCGCGATGGAAAACGGATCGTGTAGACGTTGCCTGCCTCTACGAATCCAAATTCGATTTTGAAAAGTTGTTTCGATTCTGCTCCCCTTGGGTGTTTCGATGACGAGTAATGTTTGCGATCTTACCGGATACGGAAAGTCATGAGGGATGCCGGGGCAAATCACGCAACCTATGTCTTTTACCTCAAAAATCTCTTCGATTACGCAGATAAGGTGCATGCTATGGAGGGCCTACGTCGGAGATACCACTATTCTAACCTATCCTTTGCCTAGCCAATTTGGGACTGTTAACTGCTCTAAACGTCCGCTCTTGGTCGAAAGCGGGCTGTCGACATGAATACCGACATTTTCTCAGGCACAAAAAAGCCACTCGTCTGAGTGGCTTTTTTCTGAATCCTGGAGCGGGAAACGAAACTCGTATCTAGTGTCCGACTCGTTGAAATCTAAGGGGTTTCTTTTCTTGCCGGAGCAGGAAAAGACTTGATTCTGGACTTGTTTCTAGAGCACATCAAGCGGTCATGGTGCCAGTGTGAGGCATGCTTTCGCACCACGGACCTGCCGCCGATGATCCGGGCTGCCCGTATCCTCGGCGATTGACTTTATTGCCCGTTTTTAACCCGACTCCAGATACGCGTGCGCAGCCGGTCGGTCTCCAGCGGCATCGCTTCCAGCACGAAGAGTTTCTTCATCACGCTTTCAGGCGGGTACACCATCGGGTCGTTGAGAATGGCCTTGTCGACCATGCCCTCAGCGGCAGCGTTGCCGTTGGCATAGTGCACGTGGTTGCTGATGTCAGCCATGACGCTGGGGTCCAGCAGGTAGTTCAGAAACGCGTAACCGGCCGCTTCATTCGGAGCATCGGCAGGCATGGCGACCATGTCGAACCACATGGGTGAGCCTTCCTTGGGAATGGCGTAAGCAATCTGCTGGCCGTTCCCGGCCTCATTGGCTCTGGCGGCCGCCTGCATCACGTCGCCAGAAAACCCCACGACCAGACACACATCGCCCGTTGCGAGATCGCTGGTGTACTTGGAGTTGTGGAAGTAATTCACATAGGGCCGCACTTTGAGTAGCAGGGCCTGGGCCTTGTCGTAGTCGGCCTTGTCCTTGCTGTGATGCGCAAGCCCCAGATAGTTCAAGGCGATTGGAAGGATCTCGGGGCCGTTGTCGAGCATGGCTACACCGCATCGGGCGAGTTTCTTCATGTTCTCGGGCTTGAAGACGATGTCCCACGAGTCTATCGGCACATCGCCCAAGACTGCCTTGACCTTGGCGACGTTGTAGCCGATGCCGGTGCTGCCCCACAGGTAGGGGAAACCGTATCGGTTGCCCGGATCGTTGGCCTCCAGAACTTTCATCAGCGTCGGGTTGAGGTTCTGCCAGTTCGGAAGTTTGCTGCGGTCCAGCGGTTTCAGCGCACCGGCCTTGATCTGCCGGGCCATGAAGTGGTTAGAGGGAAACACCACGTCATACCCGGAACGGCCGGCCATCAGTTTGGCGTCGAGGACCTCGTTGCTGTCGTACACGTCATACTGAGTCGGGTGCCCGGTATGGGTGGTAAAGTTTTGCAGGGTATCGGGGGCGATGTAGCTGCTCCAGTTGTAGATCCTGACGGTGTCTGCCGCCTGAGCGGTAGACGCGATCAACAGTAGCGGAACGATCGATTTCAACATACGAGACCTCAACCTTTGTTCTAAGCGTTATGGATGAAGGCAGTTCAGAAAATCAGCACGTAGCTTTTGCGAACGGTTTCTTGTATGTCCCAGACTCCCGTCGTGTTCGCAGGCAACATCAACGCATCACCGGCCTGGATGTGGAGGGCCTCACCGCCGTCCGGGGTGAAGGTGCAACGCCCCTGAATGAAATGGCAGAACTCCTGTTGCACAATCTGGCGCCGCCAGCGTCCGGGGGTGCATTCCCACACGCCAGCCTCGACGCCGTCATCGCGCTCAACGCTTGTCGTGGCGACCTGTGAAATCGGCTCGCCCAGCGGCATGCCGACAGCGCCCGACTCCCCGAGAGACAAGCGTGGGGTGTCGCGAAAATGATCGATCTTCATGCGAACGGCTCCTTGGACTTCATCAGACGTTCCATGCAACCAGCCAGGCCCTCAGCCATCTGGCGGCGCCAGCGCGGCGCATGGAGGTTGGCCAATATCCGATCTTCATGAACAAAGCTCTGGATAATGGCGTTGTAACCCAGCCAGCGCAGGGGCTCTGGCTCCCAGCGTGGCAACGAGGCCAGCGGACGGTCGCCCAACACCCAAGGCTGGCGGGTCAGTTCGTTGTCCTGACCGAGAATCAGCGCCGCCACCGTGCGGCCCCCCAGGTTGCTGGCGCCTACGCCTTCGCCGCCATAGCCACCGGCGAGTGCGATTTTCTGCCGGCGGTCGGCCAGCATGTGCGGGTGAAAATGCCGGGCGACACCCAGGTTGCCGCCCCAGGCGTGAGTCAGGCGAACATTGCGCAAAACCGGGAATAGTTCGCTAAACAGGTACTGGCGCAACTCACGTTCGGCCTGACTGAGGTTGAAGTCACTGCGCAGGCGACCTCCAAAGCGATAGCCACCGCGGGCACCAAATACCAAGCGGTCATCGCGGCTGCGCTGACCGTAGGTGACTTGTCGACTGTTTTCGCTGAAAGCCTGGCCACGGTTGAGTCCGATTTCGGCCCATATATCGGTCGGGAGCGGCTCAGTCGCAACGATCAGGCTCTGCGCGGCCAGTTGATATTTGTTCAACGGGGGCAAGGCACTGGCATACCCCTCGACTGCCGGAACCACCCAATCGGCGCTCACCCGACCGTGCTCGGTTCGAACTTGGCCTGCCGTCCAGTCGAGCACAGCGCTTTGCTCGAAAATGCGCACACCCATGCGTTCCACGACTTCAGCTAACCCCCGTACCAACCGGGCAGGTTGAAGGGTCGCGCAGTGAGGTGAATACAGGGCGCCGTACGCCTGGGCCACATTCAATTGTTCGCGCAAGGCCTGAGGGCTCAGCCAGCGATAATCATCTTCACCCAGGCCTTGCGCACGGGCGGCAGCGAGTTGTTCGCGCAGGCGCCGTTCTTGCTCGGGATACCGCGCCGCGCAGTACAGCACGCCACCTTTACGCAGCTCGCAGTCGATGCTTTCGACGTGGCACACCCGCGCCACTTCATCGGGAATTCCGTGCAGCAGTTGATATCCTGCATGACGTTGCGCGGCAGGCAAGGGCCCCAGGAGTCGGTCTTCGCCGAGCAGATTACCCATCAACCAGCCGCCATTGCGACCGGAGGCGCCGAAACCGGCAATCTGTGCTTCAACTATGACGATGTCCAAGTGCGGTGCTTGCTGCTTGAGGTAATAGGCCGTCCAAAGACCGCTGTAGCCGGCACCGATGATCACCACATCGGCTTGCAGATCCTGATGCAACGCCGGACGCGGCGTCAGCGCCTCGTCGATTTGCTCCATCCACAAACTCACACCACCCCAACCAGCCATCACCTGCTCCGTCGTTTGATTGCCGACAGAGCTTAATGCGCAGCGAAGGGGCCTGTGTTATCTGCGGGTACGCGCGCAATTGGCCTTCAACCAGGCTTTAGGTGTACAGCCGGTATGGCAGCGGAAAGCCTTGTAGAACGCCGAGGTGGAATTGAATCCGGCAGCCACCGCGAGGGCATCGATGGGTGCGTTTTCGTCGTAACTGGCGAGGCGTTCAAGGAGGTAGGCCAAGCGAGCCTGAGTCACGTAGCGATAGAAGCTTTGCCCGAGCACTTGATTCAATAAGTAAGACAACTGATTACGGCTGTACCCGGTGGCGCTGGCGATCCGTGCAAGATCCAGGTCAGGGTCCAGGAATGGCTGCTGGCGGGCAAAGTAATCGGCCAAGTCTCGCGCCATGAAACTCAACTGGCGCGCCGAGAGCCCTAGCTTACTGATGGCGGGGGCGCGACGCCCGGCGTGCGGCTCGCCGTCGCGCACGAGTGACGCGTATTCGTTGACACGCAGGATCTGCCCCTCACATACGGTGATCGCTTCGCTGGTGCGAAAAACCACCCGCTCGCCACTGCCCTTCAGAGCGGTCTGGTACTGGATGAATGCCGTGCAGCCGTCCGCGCGGATGCGGTCATTGTGCTCAAGATATTCATCGGGATGGCGCGGCAATGTGCCGGTGATGTAGGCGCGCAGCTCGGTCAGGCCCATGCTGCGGTTCTGGAAAAAATCGTTGTATTGCACTTGCGGGTGATAGAGCGCAAGTATCGCCTCCAGGTCGCGGTGCTTCCAGGCCATGTGATAGCGCAGCACCACCTCGAGGGTGAGCTTTGTCTGTTCGGCGGTATCTGACGGGACGAGGAGCATGGGTTGACGGGCCTTATGACTGGGCGGCACCAGTCTAGTCCTTGAGTGGTTGAGCGAACAAATACAGGCACGCCCAGGTGCACATGATTGAGCGAGCGGAGCCTCTAGCTGCCTGCGGCTCTGCCATGCTTGCCACCCAGCACCAGCGCAACGCCGCCCAGTACAGCGACGGATGCCAACACCATCCTTACGCTCAGGCTTTCCCCCAGAAAAACGATGCCCGCCAGCGAAGCCAGAATCGGCACGCTCAGTTGCACCGTCGCGGCTTGAAACGCTGCCAGATGACGCACCGCGACGTACCAGACCGCGTAGCCGACGCCTGACGCCAGCGCGCCGGAAAGAACCGCATAAAGTATCCCCTGCGGATCCCAACGCAGCGCTGAGAGGAACGGCACGCTTGCCAGCAAGACCAGGGGAATCGAGCGCAAGAAGTTGCCGGTTGTGGTGGCCAGCGGATCGGCGACAGTTTTGCCAAGCAGTGAGTAGATCCCCCATGCCGCCCCCGATAACAGCATCGTGAGTGCGCTAACGGGGTCAGGTGCGGCGGCACCCGGAAGCAGCAGGCTAACCAAGCCAACAATCGCCAGCACAAACCCAACGATTGCCAACGTGTGCATCCGCTCGCCTTTGAACATGCCGTACAGAACCATGCTCAGTTGAACCGCGCCAAACAACAGCAGCGCCCCCGTACCGGTCTCCAAATGACGGTACGCGAAGGAAAAAGCGAAGACGTAAACGAACAAGGCTGCGGCGCCCTGCCAACTGCCTTTGCCTATGGTTGAGGTCCGTCTCAAGGCACACAACAGCCATAACACCAAGGCCCCGCTGGCCAGCCGGACAACGCTGAAACTCGCAGCATCAATGTTGGTGTGCTTAAGCGCTAGGCGGCACAGCAGCGAGTTCGCGGCAAAGGCGAGCATGGCGAAACAGATCATCGCGATCAATCTTGCCGAAGCTGACGAGCTGGACGCCTTCGTTACGGAGTTGCTTATTGTCATGGTCGATCCCAATGCCCAGGCAGGCTCTCAGAACGCTCGACGCCACCGCGCCCTTAAAAACACGTTAAACGCCTCTGTACCGATCGGTCAATACAACTGTCTTCCTGCAACCATGGGATGAGCTTCGCTCGTCTGTATCCTTCACCGCGCACGCATGGGTATGATTGGCGCTCAACCGGTTGGAATTGACCCATGGGAAAAAAGAACGCCGTCGTCGCTGCCGAACCTGCTGAAACAAGCACCAAGGAGCGAATACTGAAAATCGCCGCGCAGTTGTTTTCGACGCGCGGGTTTCACGCGACCGGCATGGCTGAGTTGGAAAAAGCCACTGGCCTGGCTCGAGGCGCGCTGTATTACCACATCGGCAGCAAGGAAGAATTGCTGTTCGAAATCACCAGCCGGTATTTGCGGGTGCTCATCGCAGAAGGTACGCCCCTGTGCGAGAGCGACCAGCCTGCAGAAGATAAATTTCGCCAATTCTCGGCCATCGTGATGCGCACGATTGTCACCCACCTGGCCGAAATGACGGTGTGTTTTCGAGAAGTGTATTCGGTCATTGGCGAGCGCCAGACTGAATTGCTCGACCTGCACCGGCAGTATGAAAAGCTCTGGTCGAATATCCTCAAGACTGGCGTGAGCGAGGGGACCTTCCGCACATCGGACTCGTTAGCCGTGAAGGCTATTCTTGGCATCCACCACTACAGCTACTTGTGGATCAAGCCCGGAGGCCCGCGCTCTCCGGAATCCATCGCGACGTTCTTTTGCGACACCCTCCTGCCCGGACTGAAGGTTGAGCCGCGCCCGGCTTGACTGTCATCAGCGGCGCTTCAAGTGCGCCGCTTTCCTCCCCCCCTCATTCACGCGCCATCACCGATGGTCGTCCTTACGACTGGACCACGCGCGTTTTTCGTTCTAGGCTTATCTACAGACCGACCGATCGGTCTGTAGATAAGCCGTGGGTCCAGCGCGACAAAGGAATCAGAGGGAACAACAATGACAAAAAAATCCATGATCCCCGCCAAGCAAGACATGCCTCAAACATCTTTGGCTCGCAGGGATTTCTTGATTAAAAGCGGGGCCGTTATCGGTACTGCTGCCTTTGCTCTGGGCGATAGCGACCTGGTCAACGCAGAGACGACCAACGTCGCCCCTCTTGATCCGAACCTGCCCCTTGAAGTCCCGCAATGGACCCGTAGCCTTGGCACCCCCACGGCAAGCCCTTATGGCAAACCTTCAACGTTCGAAACCAAAGCGGTCAGGAATTTATATCCCGGCCTGAAGGACACGATGTCCGCCTACAGCACCTCGCCACTTCAAGAGTTGGACGGCATCATTACCCCGAACGGCCTGTTCTATGAGCGCCATCACGCGGGCGTCCCGCAAATCGATCCGGCACAACACCGGCTGGTGATCCATGGCCTCACCGAAAATGCCTTGATCTTTACCGTGGACGAGATACGCCAGTTCCCCGCCGTGTCACGCGTGCACTTTATGGAGTGTTCGGGCAATCCATCGTTTCTACCTCCCTGGGGCAAAACCGCCGCCGAAGTCAGTGGCCTGGTGAGTTGCGCTGAATGGACGGGCGTTACCCTGAAGACCCTGCTGGATGAAGCAGGGCTCAAGCCGCAAGCCAAATGGGTCATCGCCGAAGGGGCGGACGGTGCCGCAATGACACGCAGCATTCCCATCGAGAAATGCCTGGACGATGTGATGGTCGTCTACAGCCAGAACGGCGAGCGTCTAAGGCCGGAACAGGGCTACCCGCTGCGCCTGTTTGTCCCCGGCTACGAGGGCAACACCCACATCAAATGGCTACGCCGACTTCACGTCACCGATGCGCCCGCCTATAGCCGGGAAGAAACCGCCAAATACACCGACTTGATGGCGAACGGCAAAGCCCGGAAGTTTTCCTTTGTCATGGAATGCAAATCGCTGGTGACCTACCCTTCCGGCACCCAGAAACTGACGCGCAAGGGGCTGTATGAGATGCGTGGCATCGCCTGGAGCGGCCACGGCAAAATCACCCGTGTCGATGTCTCCGTCGATGGCGGCAATACCTGGACGCAAGCCAGGTTACAGGAGCCCATTCTGACCAAGGCGCTGACCGCCTTCAGGGCGCCTTTCGAATGGAACGGTCAAGAGTTGATGATCATGAGCCGCGCCATCGACGAGACCGGCTATGTTCAGCCGATGCTGGAACAGTTGATTGATGAGCGTGGCAAGGTCTCTTTCTACCACAACAATTCGGTGCAACCGTGGCGTGTTTCCAGCAATGGGGAGGTGACCAATGGACGGGCTTAAAAGTGGTTCGTTATTCATCGGTTTGCTGTGCGCCTGTGCGCTGAATCATGCCTCGGCACAATCCCAATACGGTTTGGGCACCAAGGCTACCGAAGCGCAGATCGCCAGTTGGAACATCGATGTGGCGCCCGACGGCAAGGCTTTGCCTCCAGGGCGCGCAACGGTGGCAGACGGGGAAAAGGTCTACATGAGCAACTGCGTCAGCTGTCATGGCGTGAAGCTCGAAGGTGGCATCGGCCCTGCGTTGGCGGGGGGCGAAGGAACGCTGACGACTGACAAACCGCTCAAGACAGTCGGCAGCTATTGGCCCTATGCAACGACGCTTTTCGACTACATCCGCAGAGCCATGCCCTTCCAGGCGCCACAGTCATTGTCCAACGAACAAGTCTACGCAGTGACCGGCTACATCCTGCACATGAACAAGCTGCTGGAAGCCAACGCGACCTTGGATGCATCGACCTTGACGGATGTACAGATGCCGAATCGAGACGGTTTTTATACCGATGACAGACCGGACAGCAAGGCTGTTGCCTGTATGTCGAACTGTTTAAAAGCTCACTGACGGATCAAAAAATGTAAAATCCGCTCGCCGATAAACCGTTCCTTCTCAACGAGCTTTGCTGATGACGCGGGCCAGTCGGCAGTGGGACCTTCGCTTAGGAAAGAACAGATGGCTCGATAATGTACTCACCGCAGCTCACCTACCGGCCCCGGCCTCATGTCACGAAAAAACATCCGCCGATACTCAGAAGGCGATGTGCCGAGGTGAATGCCGAATTGTTGCCTCAACGACAAGGGCGTTCCAAATCCTGCTTCGCCAGCAACACACTCGATCGGCAAATCCGTCGTCTCCAACAGCACCTGTGCCCTGGCAACGCGCTCTGCATTCAACCACTTTGAAACAGTACTGCCAGTAGCTTCCCTGAACCGCCGAGTGAACGTGCGCCTACTCATTTTCGCCATCTGCGCCAGGACGTCGAGCGACAGATCGGTGGCCAAGTTCATCCGAGCCCACACCAGTACATCAGACAAATGGGTCTCACTGGAAAGTTGCGGTACAGGATGTTCAACGTATTGAGCTTGGCCTCCCTGTCTATGCGGCGGTGTCACAAGCATCTTCGCTGTGCGATTAGCAACATCGGCACCCAGTCGCTCGCGTACCAGATGAAGGCAGCAATCGATCGCCGCTACGGTTCCTGCGGAGGTCATGATATTACCGGCGCTGACATAGAGTACCTCTGGCTTGAAACGAACCTCCGGGAAACGTTGCGCGAACTTTTCTCTCGCTGCCCAGTGGGTAGTCGCTTCTTTTCCATCAAGTAGTCCGGCATCACCAAGCACAAACGCCCCTAAGCATAGCCCCACTATGAGCTTTCCTTGGCTGTTGGCGAGCTGTAGCGCTGTTACAAGTTGCGCAGATGTGGCGATCAATTGATCGCCCCACGCGGGAATAACGATGACATCAGAGGCTTCCATCAGCTCCAAGCCATAAACAACCGCTAAGTCAATGCCTTGGTCGCAAGTCACCACTCCTGGCATCTCTGCGCAGTAATTGATCTCGTACTGAGGCGCACCAGGTGCAGAAGCCGTTCCCAGCACCATCCCAGGAACGGAAAGATGGAACAGACTTACGCCATTGAAAGCGAGAACAGCGACGCGTATGGATTGCATCAAATAGCCTCGGGTGACATTGGTGACTAATCACCGCAGAGAGGAAAAGGCCGACCGCCTACACGGGCGTACTCTGGACTGTTGAGGCTGCCCACGCCTCTCAGACCGTAGCGAGCCAACTGGCCCAATTATATCGAAATATGTCTTTCAGGCCACTGTTGTGATGGATACCACTCAGCAAGAATGGTGCTCTCGATGAACTAAATGGATCCTCTCACATGAATGTAAAACGATTTCCACTTGCCATCAGCCTTGCTTGCGCTGCCGCCAGCACATTCGCATCCGCAGGTACTGATGTTCTGTCTAGCCCGGACACAGCTCACAAGGTGGACTTGCAGCAGATCCGCAACGCAACGGTGAAAATCACCTACGGGGACACGACGTTTCTAGTCGACCCAATGCTTGCAGAGAAGGGAGCCTACCCTGGATTTGAAAATACCTACCGTAGCAACCTTCGTAACCCATTGGTTGATCTACCCGAGTCTCCCGCCAAAGTAATCGCTGGTGTGGATGCTGTGATCCTCACCCATACGCATCTTGATCACTGGGATGATGCCGCGCAGAAAGCGCTGCCTAAAGACATTCCGCTGTTCACTCAACATGAGGACGATGCGAAGCTGGTTCGTTCCCAAGGCTTCAAGAATGTGCGCGTACTGACTGACGAAGCTGAATTCGGCGGAGTCAAACTCACTAAGGCGGGCGGTCAGCACGGCACCGACGAGATGTATGCGGTGCCGCCTCTTGCGAAACTCCTGGGCGAGGCGATGGGCGTTTTGTTCCAAGCTCCAGGTTACAAAACGATTTACCTTGCCGGTGACACTATCTGGCGTAAGGAAGTTGACCAGACCCTCCAGAAATTTCATCCCGAGGTCATCGTACTCAATACCGGGAAAGCAAAAGTGAATGGGTTTGAAGGCGCAATCATCATGGGTGAAGACGACGTCCTGCACGCATCCCAAGCCGCAACAAAGGCAAGGATAGTCGCCGTGCATATGAACGCAATCAACCACACGTCGCTGACACGTGAAGCGCTGCGCATTTATGTTAAGAAGCAAGGTATCGAGAGTCGTGTAGATATTCCGGAAGACGGCGCCTCGCTGGAGTTCTGATTTGAGCCCTCTGGCTCGGGATGAAGAAAAGCTCTTCATCCCCGGTCGGGGCCTTGAACCCACGCGCGGAATTATTACGGCACTCACAAACTCAGCTCTCTTACAACAAGCGTCAATAGTTTTATGCGCACACAAGAAAAGCGCCAGTTCAATCACCGACTGTGATCGAACGATCAGCGTTTGAGGATTGCCAGTGTGAACCGCTGGGAGAAAAATCAGGCTACCAATAACAATTCAAATCCCGTCTTGCTGTAAGGGGAGGCCTGTATGCAAATTGAGCCGACACAACCTGGGCTTAAGCCCAAATCCCTAGGTGTCTCTGACATCGTCTTTTTTGTAATTGCAGCTGCAGCGCCGCTCGGCGCCACGCTTGGTGCTGGTCCTGTGGTTTTTGCCATGGGAGGTGCGGGCGCTCCCGGTATCTATTTGATCGCGTCGCTGGTATTGCTGCTGTTCGCAATTGGATTTGCAGCCATGAGCCGCCACGTGATCAGTGCGGGTGGCTTCGCCGAGCTGGTTACTCACGGATTGGGGCGAGCAGCCGGCAACGCAGCTGGCGGAATTGCACTGCTTGCCTATATCGCTATGTTGACTGGCATCTACGGTCAATTTGCTGCCTTCGGGGCAGACCTTGCTATGTCGATTGCGGGATTACAGGTGGACTGGCGCGTGATAGCTCTCCTCATCATCGGACTGGTAGGAATCTTCGGTTACATGGACGTTAAGGTGTCAGCCAAGGTGTTAGGCGTGCTGATGATTTTCGAGATCCTGATCCTGCTTGTCTTTGACATCGCAGTCATCGCCCAAACGGAAGCCAAGAGTTTCTCCTGGAACGGCTTCATGCCTTCTCAGATATTTACCCCTGGTCTCGGGGTGGCATTGATGTTCGCGTTTTGTTGCTTTGTAGGGTTCGAGTCCACAACCCTTTACGGGGAAGAAGCGAAGAACCCAAGTCGCACCGTTCCCCTTGCTACGTATGTAGCCATTGCCATCATCGGTATCTTTTACACGCTTACAACGTGGTGCCTCAGCCTGGCTTATTCAAATAGCGACGTCCAAAGTGTTGCCAGCGCTGACATGATCAATTTTGTGTTTAATGCCAACACGCAGTACGTCGGCGCTCTTTCCACAGAAATCATGAAAATCCTGGTAGTCACGAGTGTGTTCGCGGTCCTGCTCTCCTTTCACAACGCTCTCAGTCGCTATCTCTTCGCATTGGCTCGCAATCACTTCGTACCTCGACAGCTCAGCCGAGTACATCCCAAACACGCAAGTCCACACGTCGCTAGCGTTGCGCTCTCAATCACGACCGTTGTAGCCGTGGGATTATTCATCGTCACCAATGCCGACCCGATCCAGCATCTCTATCTGTGGATGGTTGGGCTCGGCACCCTCGCTGTTCTGGCCCTACAGACCCTCGGTGCCGCCGCTGTCGTCGGTTTCACTCTCAAGACTCAAAAGTGCAGCAAGTGGCAAGGGGTAGTCGCTCCAACACTAGGAGGATGCGGACTGGCGACTGCCGTTGTTCTCGCCGTGGTGAATTTTGACGAGCTAACTGGTGCTAAGGAAGGTATCGCAACTCTGCTGCCTTGGCTCGTCGTGATAGCCGCATTGGCGGGCGTTATTAACGGACTCAGGGCTAAAGAGAAGTTTCCTGTCACACCGGTCGTTTCGTAGAACGACAACCTCCCCCTGTTCAAATTGAACGAACCGTTACAGGTGGTTCTTTAATCGCGGAGCTTCCTCGCGAAGGCTGCGGCGCAGAGTTAATTCCATCCTTGCCAATAAATTCGGAGAATAACGTGAACAACCATCCACCTTATAACGACCTCAACCTGCAACTGATAGGAGGCGTTTGGCGGGAAGGTCGAACAGGACGGTCTATGACTGTTCATGATCCTTTCACGCAGCAGTCCCTGCTCGAAATCCCGTTGGCGAATAAGGAAGACTTGAACGAAGCTTATGCTAGAGCGCAAGCAGCACAGCCTGGCTGGGCAGCCACGGGGCCGTCTGCGCGAGCCGAAGTGCTGCTAAGAGCCGCTCGGATTTTTGATGAGCGCCATGACGAATTGGTTGATTGGATCATTTCCGAGTCAGGAAGTACGCGCATAAAAGCTGAGATCGAATGGGCGTCAGCGAAAGCTATCACTTTGGAAGCTGCTTCCTTTCCAAGCCGGGTTCATGGTCGCATCGTGGAGTCCGATGTGCCGAACAAGGAAAGCCGAGTATATCGACGCCCACTCGGCGTGGTTGGAGTGATTAGCCCTTGGAATTTTCCATTCCATCTCACCCAGCGATCACTCGCCCCGGCATTGGCGCTCGGTAACGCTGTAGTTGTGAAACCTGCCAGCGATACCCCAGTCACCGGAGGCTTGCTGCTTGCGCGCATCTTTGAAGAGGCCGGATTGCCAGAAGGTGTGCTCAGTGTCGTGGTGGGGGCTGGCTCGGAGATTGGAGATGACTTTGTGCTCCATCCAGTACCGAGCCTCGTATCCTTCACTGGCTCAACGCCGATTGGCCAGAACATCGCCCGCCAGGCAGGCAGCGGCGAATACCTGAAACATGTAGCGTTGGAACTAGGCGGTAACAATCCCTTTGTAGTGCTCGCTGATGCGGATCTCAAGCAAGCAGTTCACGCGGCTGTTGTAGGCAAATTTTTACATCAGGGCCAAATCTGCATGGCCATCAATAGAATTATTGTGGAGGAGCCGATTTACGACTCGTTCGTTTCATTATTTATCCAGCGCGTGAGCAACTTGATAATCGGCGATCCCAAAAATGCGGCAACCTCGGTTGGGCCCGTCATCAACCGAAAACAGTTCGACGGATTGATACGCAAGGTCGAACAAGCCAAGGCAGAAGGCGCAACGTTGGCTTATGCCGGCAAATCTGCAGGACTGGTATTTGCGCCGCACGTTTTCACCGAGGTGACATCCGATATGGAGTTGGCTTACGAAGAAATTTTTGGGCCGGTCGCCGGGATAATGCGTGCAAGGGATGCCGATCATGCATTGGAACTGGCTAACGCTACCCGTTTTGGGCTTTCCGCGGCAGTCTTTTCAGGTGACATTGAACGAGGCGTTCATTTCGCACGGCACATCCATTCGGGCATGGCTCATGTGAACGACATGCCGGTGGCAGATGCTCCTAACGTCCCATTTGGTGGGGAGAAGAACTCAGGCCTTGGAAGATTCAACGGTGACTGGGCGATTGATGAGTTCACCACCACTCAATGGGTATCTGTTCAGCTGCAACCCCGCCACTATCCCTTCTGAGTACACCCTCCAGTTGGCCAACAGATTGGAGGGGCAAAAATCCACTCTTGGGATTCGCGAGCGGTTAAGCCACTTCGAAGCGCCGAGCCTCAGGAATACATGAAAGAGAACTTTCAAGAGTCTCTGTCACGCAGCGTCGGAGCGATCTAACAGCCGGCGACCGGTTGCCAGCAAGTGTTGCCAAAGCCAATGAGCTACGTGGCGCGTCAGCCAATGGGACATAGCGCACGCCTGGGTGACTGAACAAGCGTGTGGCGGTAAGTGGGAAGGTATCAAACGCGCCGCCATAGGCAACCGCAGCCAAACTCTCTGGAATCGATTGGACATACGCGCCAATCCGGCTAGCCTCCTGCCGCTCTGAGCCCAAACTCCAGTATGCGGCCCATTCGGCCGGCGCTCCCTCGCCCGCTACTGCAAACGGTTGCTCAATCAGATCTGAGATTGTAAGGATCGAGGCATGCGCCATTTCATGACTGGCCGGTACGGCAGCCACTCGCGGCTCGTCAAACATCACATCGAGTTCAAGACGCGGATCGCTAATCGGTAGCCTGACGAGGGCCGCATCTACTTTGCCCGAGATCAGAGCCTGGACTTGATTTGTCATGGACAGCTCAGTAAACACCAACCGGATGTCAGGATTGCTCTGCTGAAAGAGCGTGAAGATAAGGTGAGTCAGTTCGCCCGCTGCATCACCAAAGAAACCTAACTTCAAAACACCCCGACTGTGTTCGGCAAGGGCACGGCACTCCAAGATCGTATTGTTCATGCTACCCAATAGCGTTCGAGCTTGATCTATGAACCTCTGGCCTGCCTCGGTCAATGAAACACGGTGACTGGTACGTTCAAATAATTTGAAACCTAACTCGCTTTCAAGTTTGGCAATTTGAGCGCTCAGACCAGATTGAGCGATATTCTCAATCTCGGCAGCCTTACCGAAATGAAGGGTCTCAGCCAGCCTGGTCGCTAAAAGAAGTTGTCTAGTGTCCATTGAGGGGTACCCTCTACTCACGGAACATGTGGGAAAGCAATACGCAGCAAAATTCATGCAAATTTTGGACGTAGCGGTTGAACAGCGACGTCTTACTTGACCTGTGGGTTTAGGGGAGCCTTATTGAGATTAAAAATGCTCCACAATGGCGCAATTCACTGAAAAACACCCTCTCACGGGTGCTCAATGCTGCTTGACGACCCTATGCGGCGATCCTCGGCTGTCGTAGGGCCGATAAAGAAACCGCAATTTTTTGAGAACCCCAAAATCGCGTCCATTGTTTCGCCCCGTGGGCAGGTAGGAAGCACTCGGTAACAACGCGTCTTCACACGGTAACACTACGGCGAACCCAGCCTCATCTGCGCTCTTCCGCCCAAGCAAGAGACTTTTTAATCCCTTCCATATTCCTTTGATTCCGATCATTGAGGATGACTGGATATCCTTAGCGACTAAATTTTCAATCCGTTAAATTTACTTGCAAATACCAGTGATCACGAAACCTGATCAAGCGATCTACAAATCACCGTTGCCCAGATACTAATTGAGAAAATATTATGACCTTAGGGTTGGTCAAGTGCGCAGAGAAGAATACGCATCAATGATGCAAAGCATAGAGATTCACGACCCGCTTTTCTGGTATTGAACTCAAAAATAGCCATGCGCCAACCCTTCAAAAAGCCTGGTCCCATTCGAAACAACCATAATTTTAAGCCACTTTGGAAAATAGCCATGAAGCTTAATTACCAGCAATCGCTAAAAAATTTCTCTGAAGCCTTTAATTTTTCCATGGAACAAACCTCGAAAGGAAAGGAATATATTCCAGGAGGTTTTAGCAGGCGCACATTTGGCTATGGCCCGCATGCGATCTTCGTCGACAAGGGTGAGGCACAATATCTTTATACTATCGAAGGTAAAAAACTCCTCGATCTCAATAACAATTTCGCCACCAATGTACTGGGCCACAATCATCCTGCGATCTTAAAGGCAATTCATGAAACACTACCCTATGGGTTCTCATTCGGGAATCCTACGAATCACGAGCTCGATCTTGCCAAACTGATTTGCGAGCGCATTGACTCTGTTGAACAGGTTAAATTCTTTTGCTCTGCGAGTGAAGCATGCTTGAGTGCCGTGCGTATCGCAAGAGGCTATACAGCGCGTAAGAAGATTGCCAAATTTGAAGGTGGATATCACGGTTTCTCCGATGACCTCGCGATTTCCGCTCACCCTAACCCGAACAATTTCCCTGGCCCGGATACTCATCCAAAGGCGCTCCCAGATTCTGACGGAATTCCCGCGTATAAAAGCGACAACGTCATTGTGCTGACCCAAAATGATTTTGATTCTTGCGAAACAATCCTCCGTGGCAACGCGGAAGAAATCGCGTGTTTGATAATGGAATTGCAGACTTGCGCCGGTGGGATTGTAGAGCTTGATAAAGATTTCGTGCAAAAGCTTCGAGCGCTTACCAAGGAGCTGGGCATCCTCTTAATCGCTGATGAGACCATCACACTCCGTGCAAATTTCAAAGCACTGCAAAGCGAGTATCAAATCAAGCCGGATTTGACGGTCCTCGGTAAAATGATCGGTGGCGGCCTACCCATTGGCGCAGTGGGCGGCAGTAGAAAGGTTTTCCGGGTCATCGAGGAAAACCAGGTCATGATTTCGGGCACCCACCATGGTCACCCATTGGCCTGCGCGGCGGGCATTGCCTGCCTTAAAGCCATGGACGAGAAAGCTTATGCGCGACTCAACGAAATGGCGGCGAAGATCAAAACTGAACTGAATACCTGGGCCAAAGCGTCCAAATATCCATTTACCGTTTTCGGCTCCTTCTCGGTATTCGCTTATGCGTTCACTAAAGAGCTCGGTCAGACCATTAATACGCACCGCGACTACTGGCATAAAATTGACGAAAACAGCATGGGTATCTATGCATTGGAAATGGCAACACGTGGCTATTATCCTGTCCATCGCGGCCAAGTGGGACTCACACTTCCAATGACAGACGAAGATATCGGGGGTTTCATAGAAACCACTAAGGACATTATTCGTCTCATTTACGCGAAGGATTAATATCCTATCGCCACATGCCCGCCAGTCCTCGATACGCCGGCACGATTGCTGCGTATCGAGAGCCTGGAATTTTTTCGCTTATCGAAGCTTTGAGGCATACAAGGGCCAAGCATAAGTGTTTCAAGCCATGCCATTTGATTCGCCTCTAATGAATCTGCGTCTCCAGTCTCCGACTACCGCTGCGAGCGCATTCTGGGTCAGTACCAATCCAACCTTGTAACTTGGTCAGGAGCCTTTTTGGACTCTGTGCGCATGCAGTCCGGTTCAGCACGCGCTGTTCGGCGCAAAGGATGAGCCCGCACGACACAGTTCGTCAGATACATATCCCAAACTATGTGTTCGCAGGCAAAATGGCATAATATGCCAATGACCGAAACAACCTGCTTGCCCATAGCTGGAGTTAATTATGGCGACGCGAAACGTTGTGCTCACCCCTCACCAGGAACAGGTTATCCATGACTTGGTGCAGTCCGGCCGTTATCAGAATGCCAGCGAAGTGATGCGAGAAGGTTTGTGTCTATTGGAACAGCGCATCGCCGAAGACATCGCCAAAATTGAGGCCCTGCGTCAGGCGACCTCGATAGGCGTCATGGACCTTGAGCACGGGCGCTTCACCCTGTGGAACGAAGGGGATCTGGAGCATTTCCTTGAGGGATTGAGCCGGGAGGCAACCCTCCCCGCGAGAGATAAACACTGAGCATGCCGTAGTATCGGATTTCCAACGCTGCGCGCACAGACATTGTCGACATCCTCAGGCTCTCCCAAGCGAAGTTCGGCGATCAAGCCCGCCAGCGGTATCAGGCGCTGATCCTCGCGGCGCTGCAAGCGATCGCCGACACGCCTTATCGCATTGGCAGCTACGAACGCGAAGAGCTGGCACCGGGCCTTCGCAGCTATCACCCCATCTATTCACGCCAGCAGGCCAAACAGCCCCATGGGGAGGTCAAAAGCCCACGTCATATCGTGTTTTATCGTGTAGCAAGCGCCGACGTGATCGAGGTCGTCCGACTCCTTCATGACGCCATGGAGGTGCAGTTGCATCTGCCCAACGATTGACCACAAACGCTAAAGGCCGACGCCTCCTGCACATAAATCTCAGGATCGAGTAGGAGGCGGCTTCACAGCCGCCGTCCTCTCATACCACCGTACGTACGGTTCCGTATACGGCGGTTCCTGCCTACTGACAAACTACGTCAGCGAGCTTGGTTCCGTTGATGTGTCGCCTGCGGTATCTAAGCGCCCAGACCGGCCATCGGAGCTTCCGGCTCCTACCTCCTGATGGTCTCGACCCCCGCTATGCGGAGTTTCTGCTTTACGCTCCACAGAGATCACACCCGACTATCCACTCATGACAGGTTCAGCCCTTCATTACTCCGGTTTTGAGCAACTACTACGGCCTCTGCTGCTTCTGTCGCCCATCCCGTCATCTCGCGACGTCGGTAGCACATGGCAGGTTAGACAGATCTCCCAGGGTAATTCGCGCGACCTTCCTGCTTATGCCTGTCGGATCTACGTCACAGCGTTCCGTGCAAGTATTGGGCTTTGGCAATTTTGGCTACCTTACCCCGCTGCACCGCCTAATCCGCTTCCTGTTCGTCAGGCCAGCATTTTGCCTCGGGCTTCCTTCAGATTCGCAGTCACCCGCGACACCCTTGCCTCTGGCTAACACTTCCCCTTGCCGGGTGTGTAGAGGACTTTCACCTCCAAGTCACCAGCGTGGCCACCACAGCCAAGCTGGTTGCGCTTGCGCGCAACGCGCCATGCCTGGCGCACCAAAAAAAAGCCACTCATCTGAGTGGCTTTTTTCTGAATCCTGGAGCGGGAAACGAGACTCGAACTCGCGACCCCGACCTTGGCAAGGTCGTGCTCTACCAACTGAGCTATTCCCGCGTCTTGGTGTGGCGCATTCTATAGATTCTCAACACGCCGTCAACCCTTTGATTCAAAAAAGTTTTATTTCGGATCAACATCGGTCCGCAGGTGCGGCCAGGCGGCGCGCAGGTATTGGACCATCGACCACAGCGTCAGGCCAGCGGACACCAGTAGCAAGGCATAACCCAACAGGACCCAGAAGCTGAAGTCCGAGGGATTCGCCAGCAGGATCACTAGCGCGAGCATTTGTGCGGCGGTTTTCCATTTGCCGAGGTTCGACACGGCGACCTGGGCGCGGGCGCCCAGCTCGGCCATCCATTCGCGCAGGGCCGAGACGACGATTTCGCGTCCGATGATCACCGCCGCTGGCAGGGTCAGCCAGAGGTTGCCGTGTTCTTGCACCAGCAGCACCAGGGCCACCGCGACCATCAGTTTGTCGGCCACCGGATCAAGGAACGCGCCGAACGGCGTGCTTTGTTCCAGGCGGCGCGCCAGGTAGCCGTCGAGCCAGTCCGTCGCGGCAGCGAAGGCGAAGACCGAGGCGGAGGCCAGGTAGCTCCAGTGGTACGGCAAATAGAACAGCAAAATGAAGATCGGGATGAGCAGGACGCGTAGAACGGTAATCAGGTTTGGGATATTCATCGGCACAACTGGCTACGAGGTTGACGGGCATTCTACTCGCTATGCAGGTTTGCATAAATCGACTCTGCAAGCTTTTTACTGATACCGGGTGCTTTGGCTATCTCCTCGATGCTGGCACGAGACAGCTCCTGCAAGCCACCAAAATGTTTCAACAGATCGCGCCGGCGCGTCGGCCCGACCCCTGCCACGCCTTCCAGCGTGGAAGTGCGGCGGGTCTTGCCGCGGCGGGCACGGTGGCCGGTGATCGCGAAACGGTGGGCTTCGTCGCGGATCTGCTGGATCAAGTGCAAGGCCGGTGAATCCCCTTTCAGGGTGAACTCATGGGCCGCGTCGTTCAGGTACAGGGTCTCGAAACCGGCCTTGCGCGTCGCGCCCTTGGCCACGCCGAGCAGGATCAGGTCCGGGACCGCCAATTCGTTGAGCACGTCGCGGGCCATGGACAGTTGGCCTTTGCCGCCGTCCACCAGCAGGATGTCCGGCAGCTTGCCCTCCCCGTCCTTGATCTTGCCAAAGCGCCGCATCAGCGCCTGGTGCATCGCCGCATAGTCATCGCCGGGCGTCACGCCCTCGATGTTGTAACGCCGGTAATCGGACTTGATCGGACCTTCCGGGCCGAACACCACGCAGGAGGCAACGGTTGCCTCGCCGCTTGAGTGGCTGATGTCGTAGCACTCGAGCCGCTGCGGCGGCTCGTCCAGATCCAGGACGTCAGCGAGGGCATCGAAGCGTGCCGCAACGTGCTGGCGGTTGGCCAAGCGCGCGCCGAGGGCCTGCTCCGCGTTGGTCACGGCCAGTTGTTGCCAGCGCGCGCGAGTTCCGCGCACACGATGGCTGATGGTCAATTCGCGACCACGGAGCTTGTCGATGGCCTCGATCAGTGCCGGGAAGTCTTCATGGACCACGTTGACGATCAATTCGCTGGGCAAGTCGCGTTCCGGGCTGCTGATGTAGTACTGGCCCAGGAAAGCGGCCATGACTTCGGACACGTCTTCCTCGATTCCTACCTGGGGGAAGAAATTCTTGCTGCCCAGGACGCGACCGCCCCGCACGTTAATCAAATGCACACAGGCGCCGCCCGGGTTGATGAACGCTGCCACGATATCGACGTCGCCGCTGCCGCCTTCCATGCTTTGCTGATCCTGGACCCGGCGCAGCAGCCCGATCTGGTCGCGAAGCTCCGCGGCGCGTTCGAATTCGAGGTTGATCGAAGCCTCTTCCATGGCGGCCGACAGCTCATCGGTCAACGCATTGCTGCGCCCTTCCAGGAACATCACGGAGTGACGCACGTCCTCGGCATAGACCTCGGGCTCGACCAGCCCGACACACGGCGCCTTGCAGCGCTTGATCTGGTATTGCAGGCACGGTCGGGTACGGTTCTTGTAATAGCTGTCTTCACATTGACGGACGAAGAAGGTTTTCTGCAGCAGGCTCAGGCTTTCACGAATCGCCCCGGCGCTGGGGTAAGGACCGAAGTACCGCCCCTTCGCCCTCTTGGCTCCGCGATGAATGCTCAGGCGCGGAAACGCCCCGTCGGACAGGAACACATACGGATAGGATTTGTCGTCGCGCAGCAGGATGTTGTACGGCGGGCGCCACTCTTTGATCAGCGTCTGCTCAAGCAGCAACGCCTCGGTCTCGTTGGCCGTGATCGTGGTTTCGATTTGCGCGATACGCCCCACCAAGGCGGCGGTCTTTGGCGCGAGGCCGGTCTTGCGGAAATAACTGGCCAGGCGCTTCTTGAGGTTCTTGGCCTTGCCTACATAAAGCAGGCGCGCATCGCTGTCGAACATGCGGTACACGCCAGGGCGGCCGCTGCAGGTCGACAGGAAGGCACTTGGATCAAACTGTTCAGTCATTGTCAGGCGCTGGCATCGACCATGCCATGACGCACCGCCAGCAACGTCAACTCGACGTCACTGCTGATCGAAAGCTTTTCGAAGATACGGTAACGGTAGGTATTGACGGTCTTGGGCGACAGGCAGAGTTTGTCGGAGATGATCTGGACTTTCTGGCAGCCGACAATCATCAAGGCAATCTGGATTTCCCGCTCGGAGAGCGCATCGAAAGGCGAATCGTTGGTCGGCTGGAACGACTTGATCGCCAGTTGCTGGGCAATCTGCGGGCTGATGTAACGCTGCCCCGCAAACACCAGGCGAATCGCCTGGACCATTTCGTTGAGGCCAGCGCCCTTGGTGAGGTAGCCCGCCGCGCCTGCCTGCAATAACCGGGTCGGGAACGGATCTTCTTCACACACCGTCACCGCAACGACCTTGATGTCAGGATGGCTGCGCAGCAGTTTACGCGTGGCTTCGAGGCCGCCGATGCCCGGCATCTTGACGTCCATCAGAACCACGTCGGGTTTCAATTCACGCGCCTTGATCAGGGATTCCTCCCCGGACTCGGCCTGGCCAACTACCTGCAGGCCATCGATGTCAGCCAGCATCCGTGTAATGCCCGTACGGACGAGATCATGGTCATCGACCACTAACACCCTAATCAAGCAGACACCTCACGATTTTGGTCTTGTATGGGTTGCCCCACACCTTAGCAAAAAAGCACTCGGCAGACCTAGCGCAAACGGCTAGATAAAAGTTACAACACATCTTCTCGACCCGACGCTCGAAGCCTCAAGCACCTACGTCTCGCTGCATCCGCAGGAAACACTCGTCTTCGCCGACCACCTGCAACCCCATGCGCTCATAAAGGGCCCTGGCCGGATTATCCTTGAAGACCGTCAGGCGCAATGCTGGCCGATGCTCAAGTGCCACCATCCCCCAAACCTGTCCGATCGCCCAGGTTCCGGCACCCTGCCGACGAAACGCCGGGTCTATCTGCAGCTCGCGGATATACAAGGCGCGAGCGTCACGGCTGAGGCTGACAAAACCCAGCGCCTGGTCATCACGGTGGATGATCCAGTTCTGGCGGATGACCCAGGCCAGGTCGAACGCTTCGTCCTGCCACAGCAAATCATGGCGCAGATAATAGGGAAGCATGTTGCGGCAAGTCAGTTGACGGACGAAATCGATGTCGCCGACCTCAGCCGCACGCCATTGGAAACTCATGGAAACCTCGTCAAAGCGGCACGACCTGCCCGGCCCAGCCATCGCCACTGCGACGGGCGATAACCAACGACTCGCCAACACCGGGTGCCGCCGCGACCAGCGAGCCGCCGGGGGCCCAGATCGCGCTGCGACCGGCTGACTCCCAGCCCCCCGTGGCGCCACCATGATTGGCCATCAGGACCGTCATGGCGTGGTGCCGGGCGTAACCTTGCAGCAGCGTCGTGTCTGGCACGTAGCCGCCTTCGGTGATCAACACACCCGCCGCATACACCGTGGCGCCCCGGTCCGCGGCTGCGGCGGCATGGCTGGCGTGGCAGAAATCGGCACACACCGCCCAGGCGACGCGATCCGTCCCCATGTTCAGCAACGAACCGCCATGGCCAGGCGCAAAGGCGATCTCTTCGCCAGGATGCAAGTGCTGTTTGCTGTAGACCCCAAGGGAGCCATCCGCCCCCAGGATCAATGCACCAATCATCACGGGTGCGCCTGTCGACAGGCGGATCGGCATGCCAACCACCGCGGTCAAGCGCAACTCCTGCGCCAGGTCGCGCAGCGGCTGCAAGATGGCGTCGTCAGGCAGTATCGCCAACTCCGCGGCCAGATCCCGCTCATAACCGGTGAGTGACAACTCGGGAAATACCAGCATTTGCACGTTCAGCTCGGCGGCGGCCTGCATGAACGACTGGTGGCGCAGTAGGTTGGCGCTGACGTCCCCGGCAATGGATATGGCCTGTGCGACAGCAAAGACTGAAGCGTTCATGGTTCGTCCGAAGGGTCAGAACAAGGCTGGAGTTTGTCATAAACCCGGCCGGACTCAAGCGAGGCGAATGTTTTTAAACGCCTGATAGAATTTTCTTATTGAACGGCTGCGTCGCGCTCTAGTAAGCTCGGGACCATTCATCGGAGACAGACCATGTTCAACGCCCTCTCACCGCTTCAACCTGCCAGCGCCCTGCGCTCGGTTGCGGCTGCCTGGGCGAACAAGGTGCAGACTCCGGTCAGCTTTTATTTTGGGTATTGGTTTAGCCACTGGCGCGCCTGATACCCAACCGGCGCCCATTTACAAACGGGTCGCCTTCCAGAGTTTTCCAAACCCCCGGTCGGCCTCCCGACCGGGGGTTTTGCTTTTTCAGGCCCCAGACATTTGCAGCACCCGACCACTTGAGGATTGAGCCATGAACTACGCCACTTATTACCGTTACGACAGTTTTTCCGCCTGGCGATTTACCAGCCACCGCTCGGGACAGCCTGCCGCCTCCGATCGGTCACCTACCGGTGGCATGCCTACGTTGCGGGCCATTACGGCCAATTGTCGAACACCCCAATAGGGCCGGCGCGCGGGGACTGAACCCGCTGCCCGCCCAGGAAGCCAGATCATGAATTCGTCCGTCTCCGCCTTGCCGCTGTCCACGCTCAACCCTGCCAATGAAGCCCTGACCCTGCGCTTGCCCAGCGCGTTGCAGCTCAAGCAACAATTGCCACTTGATACAGCGCTGAGTCACCAAGTCGGCGTCCATCGCCACGCGATCCGCGCAATCCTCAATGGCGAGGATTCCCGCCTATTGGTCATCGTCGGCCCTTGCTCCATCCACGACCCGAAATCCGCCCTCGAATACGCCGCCAACCTGGCCCGTCTTGCCCATGACGTGAGCGACAGCATGCTGCTGGTGATGCGTGCCTACGTCGAGAAGCCGCGCACCACCGTCGGCTGGAAAGGCCTGGCCTACGACCCTCACCTCGACGGCAGTGACGACATGGCCGCCGGCCTCGGCCTGTCCCGGGAGTTGATGCGTGAAATGCTGCGACTCGGGCTGCCCGTCGCCACGGAGTTGTTGCAGCCCATGGCTGCCGGTTACTTCGATGACCTTCTCAGCTGGGTAGCCATCGGCGCCCGCACCACCGAATCGCAGATTCACCGGGAGATGGCCAGCGGCCTGGGCATGCCGGTGGGGTTCAAGAACGGCACGGACGGCGGCGTCGGTATCGCCTGTGACGCCATGCGCTCCGCCGCCCACCCTCATCGGCATTTCGGCGTCGACAGCCAGGGACATCCGGCGATCATCCAGACCCCGGGCAACCCCGACACGCACCTGGTGCTGCGCGGCGGCCATCGCGGTCCGAACTACGATCGCCAGAGCGTGGCCCAGATACACGACGACCTGGCTCGCCTCAAGATCCCGGCTCGCATCATGGTCGATTGCAGCCACGCCAACAGCGGCAAGGACCCACTGCGCCAACCCCAGGTGTTCAATGACGTTTTGGAACAACGGCTGCAGGGCAATCACGCCCTCATCGGCATGATGCTCGAAAGCCATCTGTTCGAGGGTTGCCAGCCATTGGGCCCGGCGATGCGCTACGGGGTGTCAGTCACCGATGGGTGTCTCGGCTGGGAATCCACCGAGCAACTGTTACGCCAGGCTCACGGCAGGTTGCAATCGCTGGCGTAAACGCCTGAACAATCGGCAAGCCCTCATTCGGCACGGGGCTTGCCGCCGCCAGGAAGCCCGGAACGAACCTGAAAGGTCTCGGTCGCAGACCGCTGGCTGACATCATCCAGGCGCTCGACCTGATAAGAAAGGTAGACCGGACGGTCGAGTTGATCCCGCCAATAAGCGGCGGGCACCTTGAAGACCACCGGCTGGCCTGCCGTCTCCTCGGTAATCGAACAGTCGCGGATGATGGAATACGTGCCATGGCACCGAAACCAGACCAGTTCCCCCGCCTCCAGCCCAACCCCGTCGATGACCACTGTCGCCGCGTCATCAAGCGCGTCGACATCAAGCCAACCATCATGCGCCTCCAGGATGACCGGTGCCTTCAGCGCGGGGCGTACCAGCGGACCAATGTGGATCGACAACGATTCGGCCCGGCGCACCAGATGCCCTCGCCTGACGACATAGGTCAAGCTCAGCGAATGCCCCAAATGGGGAACGATATTGGCGTGTTCAATCCAGAACGAAACGTCACGGCCCACCGCGTGGGCTTCGATATCGAGTTCATCGCGCCATAACGGCTTCGAATCACGGCTGGCAATGAGGATGATTCGATCGCCTGCCGCCATTCTTGAATATGGCCGCACAGTGACCAGCGTGCCCTCAGGTACTCGCTTTGGATCGAGACTTCCACCGACCGCATCGTTGGCGATGGGCGGCAACAAATGCGTCGGTACATCTCCGATCACCAACTGCAAGGGGTCCGAAACCAGCCCGGCGGTCAGTTGCTTGCCGGTTACCCGATACGAAAGTTCCAACGAGCCACCCTCCAACTCGGCAAGGTGAGGTTCGCGCACGACAAAAACGACGTCGCGCCCCACCTGTCGTCCCGTGACAAACCGGCGGACTTCATGGCGGTATGGCTCGCCATCGTTATTGAGGCCATGCCAACGCAACAGCACTTCATCGCCACAGGCCATCATCGGGTATGGCACGACCGTGACGACAACCTTGCTCCAGGCGGGATTGATCACGCCTCCCTGGGCCTTTGCCAGTACAGGCGCCGGCAGTTTGTGCGGCGAACGCCTTGTTTTAGAAACAGATGATTCAACGGTCATTTCCTGGCTCCAATCCTTGGACAAAGGCACCGCCTGATGTGGCGGTGCCGGATGAAGCCATTGAAATGGCTTATGCCCAGACCGGCAATCAGACAACACGACGCGGAGAGTCGTCTCCAGCAACTGAGGTTGTAGCTTCGAAGCGCGCTCGCTATCAGACGCTTCCCTTGGTCCTAGGCATCATCCCGCCTCGCAAGAAACTTCTCGCGTTCTTTATTCCGGTTTCCGCAGCTCGCAGCGGTCTTGTCCTACACCGCCCGCTCACCGCCTCGATTAGAGTGGCGCTGGCAACACAACATGAACCTCTTCGAAAAAGGTATGAACATGCAACGGAATGCAACTACGCGTTTTCCCATCCTATTGGTCCATGGTTTGTTCGGGTTCGAAAGGGTTGGGCAATCGGACATTTTCCAGGACATCAAAGAAGCCCTACGTACGGCCGGTGCCCGAGTGTTCATCCCGTACGTATCAGTCACGCATTGCAATGAGGCCCGTGGCGAGCAGCTACTGGCGCAGATTGAGCGGGTCCTTGAAGGGACCGGTGTCCCCAGGGTCAACCTGATCGGTCACGGCCAAGGTGCGCTGGCCGCCCGCTATGCTGCGGCGATGGCACCGGACATTGTCGCCTCGGTCACTTCGGTCAGCGGGCCCAATCAGGGTTCGGAACTGGCGGATTTCCTGCGCAAGGCGTTGACCCCAGGCCGTCTGCCGGAACATGTCGCGAGTCGGGTCGCGACGCTTTTTGCCGACTTCATTTCATCGCTCAGCGGCCAGGCACAGCTCCCGCAACATGCCATCGCGGCGCTGGCAGCGCTGACCACTGAAGGCGTGGGCGCGTTCAACGACAAATACCCTCAAGGCCTGCCCCGCAGTTGGGGAGGCAACGGCCCGCAAGAGGTCAACGGTGTGCGCTATTACTCGTGGAGCGGCACGGTGCGAGACACCGCTGATAACGTCGCGGATCCCGCGTACGGTTTCTGCCAGGCCTTCTCCGAATATTTCATCACCGAGGCTGGGCAGAACGACGGCATCGTCGGCCGCTACAGCTCGCACCTGGGCAAGGTCATTCGCTCCGATTACCCCATGGACCACTTGGACGCGATCAACCAATCGGTCGGTGGCGAACGGTGCCAGGGAACCGATCCGGTGGCGCTTTACCTGAGGCACGCCGAGCGCCTGCGAATCGTCGGGCTTTGACGCATTTTTGACAACAAACCCGTACCAATTCCGGTAGGCTGACCACTTTTAAAGACATTGAAAGGATTTTTCCCATGGCCAAAGCCACTGCCCGCCACATCCTGGTTTCCAGCGAAGACAAGTGCAACGAACTCAAGGCTCAGATCGAAGGTGGCGCCGATTTCGCTGAAATCGCCAAGGCCAACTCAACCTGCCCGTCCAGCCGCCAGGGCGGCGACCTGGGTTCGTTCGGTCCAGGCCAGATGGTCAAGGAATTCGACACCGTGGTCTTCAGCGCACCCATCAATGTGGTCCAGGGCCCGGTCAAGACCCAGTTCGGCTATCACCTGCTCGAAGTGACCAGCCGCCAGGACTGATCCCGGTTTATCGACATGACGGCCCGCCTTTTGGTGGGCCGTCATGTTTGGGTCAGGCGAGGGGCTGGCGATCGGCACGTCGCTCGCGTACAAATCGTGGTCATCAATCACCCGGCGTTAAGGCTGACAATGCGATTGGCGTTTCCCTCCTGGCTGTTCACTGCCGTGCTCCTGCTCACAGGCGCCGCAACGGTGAATGCCACCCCCCAACATGCCCTGACCGTTTATGGCGAACCGGCCAAGTACGCCGAAGGCTTCGGCCACTTTGCCTATGCCAATCCCCAGGCCACCAAGGGTGGCACGATGCGCCGCTCAGCCATGGAGATCGGCCATTTCGACCATGTGCTGCCCTATATCGACAAAGGCATCGGCGTCAGCCAGGTCGATGGCATGCTCTATTCACCGCTGGCCCAGCGCTCGCTGGACGAGCCCTACACCGTCTATGGCCTGGTCGCCGAGAAAATGGAACGCGCCGAGGACGGCCTGTCGATACGTTTCTACCTCAATCCCAAGGCACGTTTTGCCGATGGCAAGCCCATCACCGCGCAAGATGTGCGCTACAGCTTCAATCTGCTGATGACCCAGGGCAGCCTGCGCTATCGCACCCAATTCGCCGCCGTCAAAGGTGTCGAGGCGGAGTCGGAACGCACCGTTCGCTTCGACTTCAAGAACAACGAAAGCCGCACCCTGCCCCTGGACATCGCCACCCTGCCGGTTTTCCCCGAGCACTGGTGGAAAACCCGCGACTTCGCCAACGGCGGCGGCTACGAGCCGCCCCTGGGCAGTGGCCCATACCGGGTGAGCAAGGTCGACTCGGGCCGCAGCATCACCTTCGAACGCAATGCCGACTGGTGGGGCAAGGACCTGCCGGTCAGCCGCGGCCTCTATAATTTCGACCACTTCAGCATCGAGTACTTCGGGGACACCGACGTGGCCCGGCAAGTCCTGCGCGGCGGCGCATACGATTACAACCGTGAGTTCTCCGCCACCGGCTATTCCATTGGCTACGACAGCCCCGCCCTGCGCGACGGTCGCCTGCAGAAGGCCCACCTCGCCACCGAGGCACCCCAGCCGGCCCAGGGCTTCGTGTTCAATCTGCAACGACCACAGTTCCAGGACCGCCGCGTACGCCAGGCGCTGGCCACGCTCTGGGACTTCGAGTGGAGCAACCGCCAGATGATGCGCAACCTCTACGTGCGTCAACAGAGCTATTTCTCCAACACCGACCTCGCCGCCCGGCAACTGCCCGATGCAGGCGAACTGGCAATTCTGGAACCGTTGCGCGGCAAGGTACCCGACGAGGTCTTCACCCAGGTCTTCGAGGCGCCGAAAACCGACGGCAGCGGCATCATCCGTGACAAGCAACTGCAAGCCCTGGCGCTGCTGGGACAGGCCGGCTGGAAGCCTGACGGCGATCGCCTGGTCAATGCCGACGGCGAGGCCCTGAGCTTCACCTTCCTGGTGACCCAGAACGGGATCGATCGCCTCCTGCTCCCCTATAAGCGGACCCTGGCGCAGATCGGCATCGACATGAACATCCGGCGCATCGACTCGTCCCAGTACGTCAACCGCCTGATGAGCCGCGACTACGACATGATCATCACCGGCTATCCCGTCAGCACTTCGCCGGGCACGGAGCTCTACAACTACTTTGGCTCGGCGGCGGCCACCGACCCCGGCGCGAACAACTACATGGTCTTGCAGAATCCCGCCGTGGACGCTCTCATCGACGGGCTGGTCAAGGCCACCACCCAAAGTGACATGCTCCGCCATGCCCATGCGCTGGACCGGGTGTTGCAATGGAATTACTACTGGATACCCAACTATTACCCTCCCGGCAGCTCCACCGTGTGGTGGAACCGCTTCGGCATACCGAAAGTCCAGGCGAGCAATGACGAAGCCATCGAGAGCTGGTGGGAAGTCAGCACCACGCCGCTGACCAACGAGCAGATGACGGCCGAACGCATCAAGCGCGGCTCGCCTGGAGGGCATCACTGATGTGGGCTTACATTGCGCGGCGCCTGCTGCTGATCATTCCCACGCTGGTGATTATCCTGTTGGTGAACTTCGTCATCGTCCAGGCGGCGCCGGGCGGGCCGGTGGAACAGGCGATCGCTCACCTGCAGGGCATCGGCGGCGCCAGCGTCGGCAGTTCGGGCAATGCCATGACCGGCAGCTCCCGCGCCAGCCGTGGGCTGGACCCGCAACTGATCAAGGACATCGAGAAACAGTACGGCTTCGACAAGCCCGCCCACGAGCGCCTGTGGCTGATGCTCACCAGCTACGCCCGCCTGGACTTCGGCAAGAGCTTTTTCCGGGGTGCCACGGTCACCGACCTGATCCTGGAAAAAATGCCGGTGACGATTTCCCTCGGGCTCTGGGCGACGCTGATCACCTACCTGGTGTCGATCCCCCTGGGCATTCGCAAAGCGGTGCACCACGGTTCGGCCTTCGACGTGTGGAGCAGCACCGCGATCATCATCGGCTACGCCATGCCGGCGTTCCTGTTCGCGATGTTCCTGATCGTGGTGTTCGCCGGCGGCACTTCGCTCAATTGGTTCCCGGTGCGCGGCCTGGTCTCGGACAATTTTGAATCCCTGTCGACCCTGGGCAAGGTCGCCGATTACTTCTGGCACCTGGTACTGCCGGTCACGTCGCTGGTGATCGGCGGCTTCGCCACCCTGACGATCCTGACCAAGAACTCGTTCCTCAACGAAATCACCCGCCAATACGTAGTCACCGCGCGGGCCAAGGGCATGAGCGAGCGCCGGGTGCTGTACGGCCACGTGTTCCGCAACGCGATGTTGCTGGTGGTGTCGGGCATTCCCCAGGCATTCATCAGCGTGTTCTTCGCCGGCTCGTTGCTGATCGAGGTGATCTTCTCCCTCGACGGCCTGGGCCGCATGAGCTACGAAGCCGCCGTGTCCCGGGACTATCCGGTGGTGTTCGGCTCGCTGTTCATCTTCACGTTGTTCGGCCTGCTGATCAAACTCATCGGCGACCTCTGCTACACCCTGGTGGACCCGCGCATCGACTTCGCCGCGAGGAACGCCTGATGTTCAAGCTTTCCCCCTTGGGCCGCCGCCGTTTCGAGCGCTTCAAGAAGAACCGTCGTGGCTGGTGGTCGCTGTGGCTGTTCATCGGCCTGTTCGTCCTGACGTTGGGCGGTGAACTGATCGCCAACGACAAACCCCTGGTGGTGAGCTACCAGGACTCGCTGTACTTCCCGGTATTCAAGCGCCACACCGAACAGGAATTTGGCGGCCAACTGCCGTTCCAGGCCGACTATCGCAGCAGTTATGTCCAGGACCTGATTCACAAGGGTGGTGGCTGGCTGCTGTTCCCGCCCATCCCGTTCAGCGATGACACGCCCAACTATGACCTCAATCAGCCGGCGCCAAGCCCGCCGTCGAGCGTCAACTGGCTGGGCACCGACGACCAGGCGCGGGACGTCATGGCGCGGGTCATCTTCGGCGCGCGGGTGTCGATTCTGTTCGCCCTGGCCTTGACCGCCATCAGCGCGTTGATCGGCATCGCCACCGGGGCCTTGCAGGGGTACTACGGCGGCTGGGTGGATCTGCTCGGGCAACGTCTGCTGGAAGTCTGGTCGGGGCTGCCGGTGCTCTACCTGTTGATCATCCTGTCCGGTTTCGTCGAGCCGAATTTCTGGTGGCTGCTGGGGATCATGGCGCTGTTTTCCTGGCTCGCCCTGGTGGATGTGGTACGTGCCGAGTTCCTGCGCGGGCGTAACCTCGAATACGTCAAGGCCGCGAGGGCCCTGGGCCTGACCGACCGCAAAGTCATCGTGCGGCACATCCTGCCCAACGCGATGAACGCCACCCTGAGCTACCTGCCGTTCATCCTCACCGGGGCGATTTCCACCCTGACGGCCCTGGATTTCCTCGGTTTCGGCATGCCGGCCGGCAGCGCATCCCTGGGTGAGCTGATCGCCCAGGGCAAGCAGAACCTGCAAGCGCCGTGGCTGGGGCTGACGGCGTTTTTCACCTTGGCGCTGATTCTTTCTCTATTGGTGTTTATCGGTGAAGCGTTGCGAGACGCGTTCGACCCACGGTCTTGACCCTCGGTCTTGACCCACGATCATGAGCGGAACCTTGAAATGAGCGACAACCTGATCGAAATTCGCGACCTGAGCGTGGCCTTCAACGACCAGGCGGTGGTGCGCAACCTGTGCCTGGACATTCGCCCCGGCGAATGCCTGGCCCTGGTGGGCGAGTCGGGCTCCGGCAAGTCGGTCACGGCGCATTCGATCCTGCAACTGTTGCCGGAAACCGGCACGCGCACCACCGGCAGCATTCGCTATCGCGGCGAAGAAATGGTGGGTGCCGAGGCCAAGACCCTGCGCGAACTGCGCGGCAACCGGATCGCCATGATCTTCCAGGAGCCGATGACTTCGCTGAACCCGCTGCACAGCGTCGAAAAGCAGATCGGCGAAACCTTGATGCTGCATCGCGGCCTGGGCGGCAAGGCCGCGCGCCAGCGCATCCTGGAGCTGCTGGCCCTGGTCGGCATCCAGAAACCCGCCGAACGACTCAAGGCTTATCCGCATCAACTTTCCGGCGGCCAGCGCCAACGCGTGATGATCGCCATGGCCCTGGCCTGCGAACCGGAACTGTTGATTGCCGACGAACCGACCACCGCCCTGGACGTGACGGTGCAGCGCAAGATCCTGCTGCTGCTCAAGTCATTGCAACAGCGCCTTGGCATGTCCCTGCTGCTGATCAGCCACGATCTCAACCTGGTGCGCAGCATCGCCCAACGGGTGTGCGTGATGAAGGCTGGGGAAATCGTCGAGCAGGCGCCGTGCGAGACGCTGTTCAGCGCACCGAAACACCCCTATAGCTGCGAGTTGCTGCACGCCGAACCGGAAGGCGAAGCCCTGCCCCGGGATGAACGCGAAGAAGTCCTGCAAGTCGAGGACCTGCGGGTCAGCTTCCCGCTCGGCGGTGGGTTGTTCCGACGCAAAGAATATCTGCGCGCCGTGGACGGCATCAGCCTGAGCATCCAGCGCGGCAAGACCCTGGGTATCGTCGGCGAGTCCGGCTCCGGCAAATCCACGCTCGGCCAGGCGATCCTGCGGCTGATCGAATCCGAAGGCAGCATCCGTTTCCAGGGCCATGCGCTGGATCATCTGTCGCACAAAGAACTGCGGCCCTGGCGCAAGCAGATGCAAATCGTTTTCCAGGACCCGTTCGGCAGCCTCAGCCCACGCATGTCGGTGCAGCAGATCATCAGCGAAGGCCTGGAAGTCCACAGCCCCTCCAGTGCCGCACAATGCGAAGCCCGGGTGATCCAGGCGCTCAAGGAAGTCGGCCTCGATCCCCAGAGCCGGCATCGCTATCCCCACGAATTTTCCGGCGGCCAGCGCCAGCGCATCGCCATCGCCCGGGCGCTGGTGCTCAAGCCAGCGTTGATCCTGCTGGACGAACCGACCTCAGCCCTCGACCGCACCGTACAGAAACAAGTGGTCGCCCTGCTCCGCGACCTTCAGCAAAAGCACGGCCTGACCTACCTGTTCATCAGCCACGACCTGGCGGTGGTGCGCGCCCTGGCCCACGACATGCTCGTGATCAAGGACGGCAAGGTGGTCGAGCAAGGCGCCAGCCATGAGGTGTTCGACTCACCCCAGCATCCGTATACCAGGGAGTTGTTGGCGGCGGCGCATCCGGGGTCAGCCTGACGCGATCAGGCATCGCCTCGCTGATCCATGGCGTGGGCAAACTCGCCAATCACCTCGACCACCTGCTGCGCGCCGCGATGAATGTCCAGGATCACCGTGCCCGCCTGGTTCGCCAGCTTCACGCCTTGCTCTGCCTTGAGCGTACTGGATTGCATGCTGGTCACCGCCTGCCTGGCCAGTTCGCGGTTCTTGCCGACCACGTCGGAAATGGCGACGGTGGCCTGGCTGGTACGTCGGGCCAGGTTGCGCACTTCGTCGGCGACCACCGCGAAACCACGCCCCTGCTCCCCGGCCCGGGCTGCTTCGATGGCGGCATTGAGCGCCAGCAGGTTGGTCTGCTCCGCGATTCCCCGGATGGCATCGACGATGCTGCCGATCTCTTCGGACTGGGCACTCAAGGCGCCAATGCCCAGGGCGACCTGCTGCAATTCATCGGCAATGCTTTGCACCACCGTCACGGTTTGCTGGACAACCGAGGTCCCCATTTGCGTGTGCTCATCGGTTTTTCGCGATGTTTCGAAGGCCAGTCGCGCCGCTTTTGATTCAGTCTGGCGCTGCTCGACCTCGCGAGTGCTGTCGGTGGCGAACTTGACCACGCCATACAAGCGGCCATTGGCGTCGTAGAGCGGGTTGTACGTGGCTTGCAGCCAGACCGTCGCGCCTCGTTTGTCGACGCGCTGGAACAGCCCGCTCATGTATTGGCCACGGTTCAGCGCGGCCCAAAAGCCGCGATAGGCTTCGTCCTGCACGTCGTTGGGCTTGCAGAACAGGCGGTGGTGCTGGCCGAGCACATCTTCGCGTCGATACCCCATGACCTTGAGGAAATTTTCGTTGGCCCGCACTACGGTACCGCTCAGGTCGAACTCGATGACCGCCATGGAACGGTCGATCGCCTGCATGACACTGGACTCGGCCTGGGCGCGCAGCACGCGCTCATGGCGGTCGCGCACTATCTGGATAACGCTTTGCATGCCTGAGCCCTGACCGCGCACCGCTACATAGCTGGCCTCCACCCAGATCCCATCGCCCTCGCGCCGCCGGTGCAGAAACTGCGCCTCGGCGCTTTCGCCACGCCCCAGCTGCTGCCACAACGCTGCGTTTTCCTGGCTGCGGGCGTAGGCAGGTTCGTAGAACATGGAATGATGCTGGCCCACGATCTCGTCGAGAGAATAACCGGTCATCTTCAGAAAAAGCGCACTGGCGCCAAGCACCTCGCCCGTTGCGCTGAACTCGACCATCGCCATGGCGTCATGGAGCGCCACCCGCTCCGCTTCAAGAATCGCCTGCCTGGCCTGGATGTGTTGCAAAGCGTCCTGATGCTTGCGAGTGCGAATGAACATGGTACCGCTCCCCGAGACGTTGACTGGGCAGCATTAAGCCATCACTCAACAAAACTTGTACAGTTTTATATTTCTGTACAAGTTAAAGAATTTTTCTTTTCGCGCAGTTCGATCAGCTCCAGCCCATCTTCCAACGCCTGCTGTCCCGCAGCGCCTGCCAGTCCACAATCTCGCTACGTGCGCTGTGAACGGCTTGCAACTCGACTTGGCTCGGTGCTCCCTGTTCGTCGCAAAGCAACTGGATGACGAGAAAATGCTTTTCCCGATTGACCGGCTCGCACGCCGTCCACTTGGAAAGCTTGAGCTTTCGAGGGTTGAATTTGTTCATGGTCCGTTCGCAATTTTTATGTACAGAGTTGCTCAACTGTACAAGTTTATCGATCACCTCACCACGACGATTCAGAAGGGAGTGTTAAACCCAGTCCGTGCCTCGGCATAATGCCGCCAAACGACCGGCTTCCTACCGCAAGCCCGCCCTCCCTGGAAATGGCCGATGAATCCCACCGAAAGCCTCAAGGATTACAAGCGCGTGCGCACGCTGGCGATCCGCTCGTTATTCGAGATCATCGAGCAGTCCAGCGAAGGCACGGTGATCGTAGACCGTGACGCCAATATCGTCTGGATGAACGAACGCTATGCCCGTCGCTTCGGCCTGAATTCGGCGCAGGAAGCCATCGGCCGGGCGTGCGAAAGCGTCATCCCAGGCAGTCTGCTGCGCGAAGTGGTGCGCACCGGGCGGCCGATCCTGCTGGACATGCAGGACACGCCCAAGGAACCGCTGGTGGTGATGCGCCTGCCGATCCATGACAACGCCGGAGCGGTGATCGGCGCCATCGGCTTTGCCCTGTTCGACGAACTGCGCAGCCTGTCACCGATGCTCAAGCGCTACCTGAGCATGCAGGAAGAACTGGCCTCCACCCGCTCGTTGCTGCGGGCGCGGCAGACCAAGTACAACTTTGCTCATTTCATTGGCACCAGCAGCGCGGGCCTTGAGGTCAAGCGCCGCGCCCGACGCAGCGCCAGCACCGATTCGCCGGTGCTGCTGCTCGGTGAAACCGGCACCGGCAAGGAATTGCTGGCCCAGGCGATCCACAGTGCCTCGCCGCGTGCGCACAAGGCCTTTGTCAGCATCAATAGCGCCGCGATACCGGAATCGCTGCTGGAGGCCGAATTCTTCGGCACGGCGCCCGGCGCTTTCACCGGTGCCGATCGCAAGGGCCGTGCTGGCAAACTGCAAATCGCCCAGGGCGGGACGCTGTTCCTCGACGAGATTGGTGACATGCCGCTGCCCTTGCAAAGCAAGCTGCTGCGCGTGCTCCAGGAAAAAGAATACGAACCGGTCGGCTCCAACGAAGTGCTGCAAAGCGACGTCCGGGTGATCGCCGCGACATCCACCGACCTGGAAGCCGCGATCAAGCGCGGCGAATTCCGCGCGGACCTGTATTACCGCCTCAACGTATTGCCGATCCAGGTCCCGCCGCTGCGCGAACGCCTGGATGACCTGCCTGCCCTGAGCGAGGCGATCCTCGAAGAATTGCGCAGCCAACACGAACTGCACCGCGACGCCCTCGACCTGCTGGGCCAGCATGCCTGGCCGGGCAACATCCGGGAATTGCGCAACGTGCTGGAACGCGCGGCGCTGCTCAGTGACGACCTGCTGCTCACTGCCGCCGACATTCGCGCGGCCATTGGGACTTTCACTCCGGTCGTGCGCGCGACGATCCCCAGCCTGGAGCCGTTGCCCCAGGAAACCTTCAGCCAGGCCCGGGCCCGATTCGATCGGCATCTGATCGAGACCACCCTCGCGCAATGCGGGGGCAAGGTGATCGAGGCGGCCGAGCGGTTGGGGCTGGGGCGGTCGACGTTGTACAAAAAGATGGTGGCGTTGGGTATAGCGGAGTCTCAATAAAGAGACCAGATTCTCTATAAATAGACATCTAATTTGGAGCGCTTTGCGCTCATCGCGAGCAAGCTCGCTCCCACAGGAATCGGCATTCTTCCTGATACCGAGATCATCTGTGGGAGCGAGCTTGCTCGCGATGAGGCCAGCAAACCCAACAAAAAATCTCGAAACAGAGACAAAATTCTCAAACCCTCCTCACCACCCAAATTAAATCCCTTATATTTCAATAAGTTACCCGCCTGGCACAAAACTCGCTATAGCCCTCCCCACCGCATCACCCACAAAAATAACAATCCAGGAGACACACCATGAGTGTGATCATTGCCTTGGCAGCCCTCACGCTGCTGATGGTTGCCGCCTACCGTGGCTACAGCGTTATCCTCTTCGCCCCCATCGCCGCCCTCGGCGCCGTCCTGCTCACCGATCCGTCCGCCGTCGCCCCCGCGTTCACCGGGGTGTTCATGGACAAGATGGTCGGCTTCATCAAACTCTATTTCCCGGTGTTCCTGCTCGGCGCGGTGTTCGGCAAGCTGATCGAGCTCTCGGGTTTCTCCCGCTCCATCGTCGCGGCGGCGATTCGCCTGCTGGGCACGCGCCAGGCCATGTTGGTGATTGTGCTCGTCTGCGCGCTGCTCACTTATGGCGGCGTGTCGCTGTTCGTCGTGGTGTTCGCGGTGTACCCGTTCGCGGCCGAGATGTTCCGCCAGAGCAATATCCCCAAGCGGCTGATCCCGGCCACCATCGCCCTCGGCGCCTTCTCGTTCACCATGGACGCTTTGCCCGGCACGCCGCAGATCCAGAACATCATCCCGAGCACCTTCTTCAACACCACCGCCTGGGCGGCACCGTGGCTGGGGGTGATCGGTACGCTGTTCGTGTTCAGCATTGGCATGCTGTTCCTGCAGCGCCAGCGCAACAAGGCCCTGCGCCTGGGCGAAGGCTACGGCACCGAGCTGCGCAACGAGCCGGAGACCGCCGAAGACATCAAGCTGCCCAATCCCTGGATCGCCGTCTCGCCGCTGCTGGCGGTGGGGATCATGAACCTGCTATTCACCCAGTGGATTCCCCAGTGGTACGGCAAGACCCACAGCCTGGCATTGCCGGGCATGGCGGCACCGGTGACCAGCGACGTCGCCAAGCTCACCGCGATCTGGGCCGTGCAAGCGGCCTTGCTGGTGGGCATCGTCATGGTGCTGCTGTTCGGTTTCCGGGCCATTCGCAGCAAACTGGCCGAAGGCAGCAAGAGCGCGGTGGGCGGTGCGTTGCTCGCGGCGATGAACACCGCCTCGGAATACGGTTTCGGTGCGGTGATCGCCTCCTTGCCGGGCTTCCTGGTGCTGGCCGACTGGCTCAAGAGCATCCCTAATCCGCTGGTCAACGAAGCCGTGACCGTGACGCTGCTGGCGGGCATTACCGGCTCCGCGTCGGGTGGCATGAGCATCGCCTTGGCGGCGATGTCGCAAACCTTCATCAACGCTGCCAATGCCGCCAACATCCCGTTGGAAGTGCTACACCGGGTGGCCGCCATGGCCAGCGGCGGCATGGACACCCTGCCCCACAACGGCGCGGTGATCACCTTGCTGGCGGTGACCGGCCTGACCCACCGCGAAGCCTACAAAGACATTTTCTGCATTACGCTGATCAAGACCCTCGCGGTGTTCTTCGTGATCGGTGTGTTCTACGCCACTGGCATTGTGTGAGGTTCCCTATGACAACCACGCTTTCGGGCAAGACCGCCCTGGTCACCGGCTCCACCAGCGGCATCGGCCTGGGCATCGCCCTGGGCCTGGCCAAGGCCGGCGCCAACCTGATCCTTAACGGCTTTGGCGATGCGTCGGCGGTAGTCGCCGACGTCGCGCAACATGGCGTCAAGGTTGGCCATCATCCGGCCGACGTCAGCGACCCGGCGCAGATCGCCGACATGCTCGCCTACGCCGAGCGCGAATTCGGCGGCGTCGACATTTTGGTGAACAACGCCGGCATCCAGCATGTGGCCGCCGTGGAGGATTTTCCGGTGGAGCGCTGGGATTCGATCATCGCCATCAACCTGTCCTCGGTGTTCCACGCCACCCGCCTGAGCCTGCCGGGCATGCGCGCCAAGGGTTGGGGACGGATCGTCAACATCGCCTCGGTGCACGGCCAGGTCGGTTCGGTGGGCAAGGCGGCGTATGTCGCGGCCAAGCATGGGGTGATCGGCCTGACCAAGGTGGTCGGCCTGGAAACCGCCACCAGCAACGTGACCTGCAACGCGATCTGCCCGGGCTGGGTGCTGACGCCGCTGGTGCAGAAGCAGATCGACGACCGCATCGCCACGGGTGTGGACCCGCAACAGGCCCAGCATGATTTGCTGGCCGAGAAGCAACCGTCCCTGGCGTTCGTCACCCCGCCGCAACTGGGTGAACTGGTGCTGTTCCTCTGCAGCGAAGCCGGGAGCCAGGTGCGCGGCGCGGCGTGGAATATCGACGGGGGGTGGTTGGCTCAATAACGCCGCGACCCCGAGCTTTTGTGGCGAGGGAGCTTGCTCCCGCTGGTCTGCGCAGCAGGCCCAGATTGCGTCTGCTACGCAGCTGAGCGGGAGCAAGCTCCCTCGCCACGCAAGCGCTCCTCGCCACATCCTGCGCCTTGTGCTGAACTATTTGTAAGCCCCAAAAACAAGAGGCAAACCATGTCCGACATCCTCTGGCAACCCAGCCCCGAACGCATCGCCCAGTCGCGAATGGACGCCTTTCGCCGGTTCGTCAATGAACGGCACTTGCTGCAACTCAACGACTACCCAGCCCTGCATGCCTGGAGCATCGACCAGCGCGAAGCCTTCTGGCAGGCCATCGTCGACTTCTTCGAGATTCGCTTCCAGCAAGCACCCCGCGCGGTGCTCGAAGAAGGTCCGCAAATGCCCAGCGCCCGCTGGTTTCCCGAGGCGACGCTGAATTTTGCCGAACACCTGCTGCGCCGCCGCGACAGTGCCGTGGCGGTGGTAGCCGTCAGTGAAAACGGCGACGAAGAACAACTGACCTGGGCCGATCTCGCCGCCCATGTCGCCGGCCTGCAACAGAGCCTGCAAGCCGCTGGCGTGACCCAGGGCGATCGGGTCGCCGCCTGCATGCCCAACACCTGGCAGACGTTGGTGGGCATGCTCGCCACCACCAGCCTGGGCGCCATCTGGTCGTGCTCGTCACCGGACTTCGGCACCCAGGGCGTGATCGACCGGTTCGGCCAGATCGAACCCAAGGTGCTGATCACCTGCGCCGGTTATCGCTATGCCGGCAAAACCATCGACCAGCGGCCCAAGGTCAACGAGATCCTCGAACGGCTACCGTCGCTGCAACAGCTGATCGTGCTGCCCTACGCCCAGCCCGATGCCCGCGTCGAAGACTTCAAGACCCCGGCCCGCGTGGCGCTGTGGGACGGTTTCTACCAACGCGGCGGCGAGCCGGTGTTCATCCCCGTGCCGTTCGATCACCCGCTGTACATCCTGTACTCCAGCGGCACCACCGGCGTGCCGAAGTGCATCGTCCACGGCACCGGTGGCGTGCTGCTGCAACATGCCAAGGAACACGGCTTGCACGTGGACCTGGGTCCGGAAGACCGGTTGTTCTACTACACCACCTGCGGTTGGATGATGTGGAACTGGCTGGTGTCGGCGCTGGCCGTGGGCAGCGCGGTGGTGCTGTATGACGGCTCGCCGTTCCACCCCGGCCCGGAACGCCTGCTCGACCTGATCGACCGACAACGCGTCAGCGTCTTCGGCACCAGCCCAAAATACCTCGCAGCCCTGGAAAGCCAAGGCATCAAGCCACGCCAGACCCACGACCTGCGCAGCCTCCGGACGGTCCTGTCGACCGGCTCGGCCCTGGCACCCCACAGTTACGATTATGTCTACCGCGACTTCAAGGCCGACGTGTGCCTGGCCTCGATGTCCGGCGGCACCGACATCGTGTCGTGCTTCGTCAACGGCAATCCGCTGGCCCTCGTGCGCCGGGGCGAAATGCAGGGCAAGAGCCTGGGCATGGCGGTGCAGGTCTGGAACGAAGCCGGCGAGGCGGTGGTGGGAGAAAAAGGCGAACTGGTCTGCACCCGGCATTTCCCGGCGATGCCCATCGGGCTGTGGAACGATCCCCACCAGGAAAAGCTTCGCGCCTCTTATTTCAGCCAGTTCCCCGGCGTCTGGGCCCAGGGGGATTACGCCGAAGAACTGCCCCACGGCGGCCTGCTGATCCACGGACGCTCCGACGCTGTGCTCAACCCCGGTGGCGTGCGCATCGGTACGGCGGAAATCTATCGGCAGGTGGAAAAAGTCGAAGAGGTCCTCGACAGCGTCGCCATCGGCCAGCAATGGCAAGGGGATGTGCGGGTGGTGCTGTTCGTGCGCCTGCGCGAAGGCGTGGCGCTGGATGACGAACTGGAGCAGAAGATTCGCCAGGCCATCCGCGCCAACACCACACCGCGTCATGTACCGGCGAAGATCCTCGCGGTCAGCGATATTCCTCGGACCATCAGCGGCAAGGTGGTGGAACTGGCGGTACGCAACGTGGTGCATGGCGAGGCGGTGAAAAACACCGATGCGCTGGCCAATCCCGAGGCGTTGGAGGAGTTTCGTGGGCGGGTGGAGCTGGCGAGCTGATCTGAATGTTTTGCTGGGCTTGAGGGCCTCATCGCGAGCAAGCTCGCTCCCACAGCGGATTGTTTGCACCCAAATCCCTTGTGGGAGCGAGCTTGCTCGCGATGAACGATAACGCGGTTGCACTACGAACCGATCAATCCATAAGCCCCCACTCCCCCGCCGACGGGTCAGCCGGTGGCGCCGCGCCGGACTCGGCATGGAGCTTGAGCCGCAAGCGCAAGTTGTTCGCCGAATCGGCGTTTTTCAACGCCTCTTCTTCATCGATCGCCCCTTCCACCACCAGGTTGAACAACGCCTGGTCGAACGTCTGCATCCCCAGTTCTTCGGATTTCTCCATGATGCCCTTGAGCTCGCCCAGCTCGTTGCGCCGGATCAGGTCGGCCACCGTGGGCGAGCCGAGCATGACTTCCACCGCCGCCCGCCGCTGGCCGGTGATGGTGCGTACCAGGCGCTGGGAGACGAAGGCCTTGAGGTTATTGCCCAAGTCGTGAAGCAGTTGCGCCCGGCGTTCCTCCGGAAAAAAATTGATCACCCGGTCCAGGGCCTGGTTGGCGTTGTGGGCATGCAAGGTGGAGATCACCAGATGGCCGGTGTCAGCGAAGGCCAGGGCGTGTTCCATGGTTTCGCGGTCGCGAATTTCGCCGATCAGCACCACATCCGGCGCCTGGCGCAAGGTGTTCTTGAGGGCGGCGTGGAAGCTGCGGGTATCCACGCCCACTTCCCGCTGGTTGACGATGGATTTCTTGTGCCGGTGAATATATTCCACCGGGTCCTCGATGGTGATGATGTGGCCGCTGCTGTTGCGGTTGCGGTAATCGATCAGCGCCGCCAGTGACGTCGACTTGCCCGATCCCGTGGCGCCGACGAAGAGCATCAGTCCTTGCTTGTGCATGATGGTCTCAAGCAGCACCTTGGGCAGTTTCAGGTCTTCGAAGCGCGGGATGTCCAGCTTGACGTTGCGTATGACCATGGACACGTCATTGCGCTGCTTGAAGATGTTGACGCGGAACCGTCCAACGCCGGCCAGGGAAATCGCCAGGTTCATTTCCAGTTCCCGATCGAACTCAAGGCGCTGTTCGGCGTCCATCAATGACTCGGCAAGCCCGGCGATGTCGCCGACCTTGAACGCCTGGTTGCTCAATGGCTTGAGCACACCTTCGAAACGCGCGCAGGGCGGCGCGCCGGTGGACATGTAGAGGTCGGAGCCGTCCTGGCTTGCCAGGATTCGTAACAAAGGATCAATTTCCATGGCCATAAAAACATCCGCGAACTTCAATGGACACGCTGACCCGAGCCAGAAAAACTTCAGATCAACCCGCGCTTAACTTCTTCAGAGGATAGTAGAAGCCGCAGCATCGACATGACATCCAGGGACTCCCGTGATGAACGCAATACCCGCCAGCAGCGACACACAGCAGTTGATCGCCCGCCTGGACTGGACCACCAGCCCGCTGGGCGCCAGCGAAACCTGGCCCCATAGCCTGCGCACCGCCGTGGACATCGTGCTCCATTCGCCCATGCCGATGGCGGTGCTGTGGGGGCCGCAGCTGACCCATCTGTACAACGACGCCTACGCCCGCCTGGTCGGCGACAAGCACCCCAGGGCGTTCGGCCAGCCCACCCACACGGCCTGGCCGGAGCTACGGGGCGAAACCGAAGGGATTTATCACGACGTGTTGCAAGGCCGCATGCGCACCTGCCGCGACCAGCGCTGGCGCATGCCGTTTGGCGGCCGCCTCTGTGATGTCTGGCTGGACCTGACCTACAGCCCGGTGCACGACGAACGCGGCAGCGTGGCCGGCATCCTGGTCACCGCCATCGAGACCAGCGAACGGCGACGCCTGGCCCAGGAATTCGAACGCCGCTCCGAAGCCAGCCTCAAGGCCCAGCAGGAAAGCGAAGAACGCCTGCAACTGGCCTTGGCGGCCACCGATGCGCTGGGCACTTGGGATTGGGACATCAGCGAAGACCGCTTCATCGCCGACGCACATTTCGCCCTGCTCCATGGCGTCGACCCGAACCTGTCGCGCCAGTTGCCCATCAGCGCCTACCTTGAAGGCGTGCATCCGGAAGACCGGGCGATGGTCGCGCGCAGCATCAAGCACTGCATCACCCATGGCACCGAATACGCCGAGGAGTATCGCCTGCTGCAGCCCAACGGCGAGTTGCGCTGGGTATTCGTGCGCGGGCGCTGCTACAAGGATCGCCATGGCCGGCCCAAGCGCTTTCTCGGCGCGGCGCTGGACCTGACCGAGCGCAAGCGCACCGAACATGCGCTGCGCCAGAGCCAGACCGAGCTGCAACTGATCATCAACGCGATGCCGATACTCATCAGCTACGTCGACCGCGAAGAGCGTTTCCGGCTGAACAACAGTGCCTACCTGAACTGGTATGGCCTGACCCCGCAGGAGCTTTACGGCAAGACCGTTCGCGAAGTCATCGGCGAGGAAGCCTACGCCGCCCGCGCCGTACAGATCGCCGACGCCCTGGCAGGCAAGCCTTGCAGCTTCACCGCTGAGTCGGCCCACCGCGACGGGCGGCCGCGTCATGCGCTGATCAACTACCTGCCGCGCCGGGGCGGTGACGGCTCGGTGAATGGCTTCTACATCTTTGTAATCGACGAGACCGAGCGCAAGAAAACCGAGGAAGCCCTGCGCAACCTCAACGAAACGCTGGAAGAACGGGTGATCGCCCGCACCCAGCAACTCGCCGAAGCCAACCATCGCCTGCAAAGCGAAATGTTCGAACGCGAACGCGCCGAAGAGGCGCTGCGCCATGCGCAGAAAATGGAAGCGGTGGGCCAGCTCACCGGCGGTATCGCCCATGACTTCAACAACATGCTCACCGGCATTCTCGGCAGCCTCGACCTGATGCAACGCTACATCGCCGCCGGTCGTGCCGCCGAGATCGGTCGTTTTACCGAAGCGGCGATTTCCTCGGCCAACCGCGCCGCCGCCCTCACCCATCGCCTGCTGGCCTTCTCCCGACGCCAGTCGCTGGACCGCAAGCCGTTGGACGCCAACACGCTGGTGCACTCGCTCGAAGACCTGCTGAGCCGCACCACCGGCGATCACATCGTGCTGCGGCTGCAATTGGCCGGCGAGCTATGGCCCGTGAGCACCGACGCCAGCCAGTTGGAAAACGCCCTGCTCAACCTGGTCATCAATGCCCGGGACGCCATGCCCGATGGCGGCGAGCTGACCATCGAAACCGCCAACGTCTACCTCGACGGCAGCGATATCAGCACGCTGGAGCCGGTAAAGGCCGGCGACTACGTGATGATCGCCGTGCGCGACAACGGCAGCGGCATGACCCCCGCCGTGCTGGCAAAAGCCTTCGACCCGTTTTTCACCACCAAGCCCATCGGCCAGGGCACCGGTCTCGGGCTGTCGATGATTTATGGCTTTGCCCAGCAGTCCGGCGGTCACCTGAGCCTGGACAGCGTGCCGGGCCAAGGCACCCGGGTGCAGTTGTACCTGCCGCGCTTGCATGTCACGCCGGCGGAGCAGCCTACAGAACCGTCAGTCACCGACGCACCGGCGGCCATCGCCGGAGAAACCGTGTTGCTGGTGGAGGACGAACCGGCGGTGCGCATGCTGGTGCTGGATCTGCTCGCCACCCTGGGTTACACCGCTCTCGAAGCCGAGGACGCCAAGCGGGCCCTGGTATTGCTGGAGTCCGGGCAACGCATCGACTTGCTGGTGACCGACGTCGGCCTGCCGGGCATGAACGGCCGCCAACTGGCGGAGATTGCCCGTCAGCACCGGCCCGATCTGAAAGTGCTGTTCATGACCGGTTACGCGCAGAAAGCCACCGAGCGCCAAGGCTTCCTGGACCAGGGCATGGACATGGTCGCCAAGCCGTTCACCCTTGACCTGCTGGCGAACAAGATTCGGACGATGATCAACCATGACCACTGACTTGAGGCATAATCGCCGCCCTTTCGCCCCGTTCAGGTCTGTGCCGCAATGAAAGCCCAAGCCCGCCATATCCTGGTGAAAACCGCCGAAGAAGCCGAACAGCTCAAGCAACGCATCGCCAAGGGCGAGGCCTTCGACGTGCTGGCAAAGAAATACTCCACCTGCCCCTCCGGCAAGCGCGGCGGCGACCTGGGTGAAGTGCGGCCCGGGCAAATGGTCGGCGCCATCGATGCGGTGATCTTCAAGAAACCGCTGCGGGTGGTGCATGGGCCGATCAAGAGCAAGTTCGGGTATCACCTGGTGCAGGTGTTTTACCGGGATTGAAGCGATGCCGGCCCCTGTGGCGAGAGAGCATGCTCCCGCCGGACCCTGTAGGAGCTGCCGAGCGAAGCGAGGCTGCGACCTTTCCGCAGGCCGTTGAATCTGGAGCAAAAGAATAAAAGATCGCAGGCTTCGCCAGCGCCTACAGGGTCCGGCGGGGTCTGTAGGAGCTGCCGAGCGAAGCGAGGCTGCGATATTTCCGCAGGCCGTTGAATCTGGAGCAAAAGAATAAAAGATCGCAGGCTTCGCCAGCTCCTACAGGGTCCGGCGGGGTCTGGAGCTGCCGAGCGAAGCGAGGCTGCGATATTTCCGCAGGCCGTTGAATCTGGAGCAAAAGAATAAAAGATCGCAGGCTTCGCCAGCGCCTACAGGGTCCGGCGGGGTCTGTAGGAGCTGCCGAGCGAAGCGAGGCTGCGATCTTTCCGCAGGCCATTGAATCTGGAGCAAAAGAATAAAAGATCGCAGGCTTCGCCAGCGCCTACAGGGTCCGGCGGGGTCTGTAGGAGCTGCCGAGCGAAGCGAGGCTGCGATCTTTCCGCAGGCCGTTGAATCTGGAGCAAAAAAATAAAAGATCGCAGGCTTCGCCAGCTCCTACAGGGTCCGGCAGCGCCTACCTTGGTATCAACGCCCCCGGCACCTGGATCACCCGACTCGCCAGCAGATGCCCGGCCTCGGCCGCCTCCGCCGGACTGCCGCCCAGCAAGCGACTCGCCAGGTAAGCGGCGCTGAATGAGTCCCCTGCCGCCGTCGTATCCACCACGCGCTCGACCCGATGGGCCGGCACCTCGTAGAACTGTTCATCGCAACGGATCAGGCACGCCTCGGCGCCGCGCTTGAGCACCACCTCCGGCGTACCGAGTTGCCCATAGGCCGCGAACACCGCCTCACTGTCGGCATGGCCGAACAGCGCCTGTTCGTCGTCCACGGTCAGCAACGCCAGCTCGACGTAGGGCAATACGCTGCGGTAAGCCGCCCGGGCCGCCTCGACCGAGGGCCAGAGCCGTGGCCGGTAGTTGTTGTCGAACACCACTTGGGCACCGCGTCGCCGCGCTTCGACCAGGGTCTCGATGAGCTTGCGCCGGCCCTGCTCGCCAATCACCGCCAGGGTGATGCCGCTGAAATACAGCACGTCATAGTCCGGCAAGGCTTCCAGGATCGGCGCGGCAGCCGGCGTGGTGAAGCATTCGCGCACCGCGGCCTCGTTGCGCCAGTACAGGAAACGCCGCTCGCCGGTCGCGTCGGTCTGGATGCAATACAGGCCCGGCAGGCGCCCAGGCAAACGCTGGACCCTGTCCAGGCCGATGTTTTCAGCAGCCCAGCCCTGGCACATGGCGTCGCTGAAACTGTCATCGCCCAGGGCGGTGACGTAGTCCACCGAACCTTTATCGCCCAAGGCCCGGGCCAGGTAGACCGCGGTGTTCAGCGTATCGCCGCCGAAGCTTTGCTGCAGGCTGCCGTCGGCGCGGTGTTGCAGTTCGATCATGCATTCGCCGATCAGGGCGATGCGGGGTCTGGAGTTGCTCATGGATGATCCTGATGGTTCGGTGGTGTATTGCAGGCCGCTTTCGTGAGCAAGCTCCCACAGGGATCGTGGTGAACACAGGTTTTGTATTCACAACACATCCAATGTGGGAGCGAGCTTGCTCGCGATAGCCGCGACTCGGTCTCAAGGCCTAAAAGCAGGTCTCCATAAGCTCAACCACCCGCAACCTCTCATCCACCAGGCACCCCACCCGCCATTTGTCGAACGTCAGGCACGGGTGGGAAGTTCCAAACGCAATGATGTCCCCCACCCGCAGCTCGACCCCCGGCGCCACCGTCATGAACGCATGCTGGTCCATCACCGCCGTCACCTTGCACGCACTGACATCGTCACCCGTCAGCGAATCAGAATCTGCTTTGTAGCGCTTGAGCGGCACCGGCAGCCCGGCGTCGTAGGCGACGTCGCGCTTGCCCAGGGCGATCACCGCGAAGCCCGGCTCCGGCATCGACTGCACGTGGGCCCAGACTTCCAGGGCCGGGCGCAGGCCTTCGTGCAAGTCGCTGCGCCGTTCCAGTACGCAGCACTGGGCTTCCTTGTAGATGCCATGATCGTGGGCCACATAACTGCCGGGACGCAGCACGCTGAGGAAACGCCCGTGGGCATTCCGGGCTTCGAAGGATTCGGCAATCAGGTCGTACCAGGCCGAACCCGAGGCGGTGATGATCGGCTTGGCGATGGCAAACGCGCCGCTGTCCTGCAACTGCATGGCCAGGCCCACCAGCGACGCGGCGAATTGGCGAATGCCGCTGATGGCGTGGTCGCCGTGAATCACCCCTTCGTAGCCTTCGATGCCGGTCAAGGCCAGCGCCGGTTGCGCGCCGATGGCCTCGGCCAACGCCAGTACTTCGGCTTCGGTTCGGCAACCGCAACGACCGCCGACCACGCCGTACTCGATCATCACGTTCAGCCGCACACCGCGAGAGGCAAAATAGGCGCCGAGCTGCGCGACGTTGTCCGGATGGTCGACCATGCAATGAAATTCAAACGCCGAGTCGGCCAGCAGATCGGCAATCAATGCCATGTTGGGTTTGCCGACCAGTTGATTGGCCATCAGCACCCGACGCACGCCGTGGGCATAGGCGGCGCGGGCCTGCACCGCCGTGGCCAGGGTCAGGCCCCAGGCGCCGGCTTCGAGCTGACGACGAAACAGCGCCGGCGTCATGCTGGTCTTGCCGTGGGGCGCCAGCTCGGCGCCGCTGTCACTGACGAATTTCTGCATCCAGTGAATGTTGTGCTCCAGCGCCTCGCGGTGCAGCACCAGTGCCGGCAGGCTGACGTCCCGCAACAAATGAGCGCCCACGGCAGCGGCGCCCTTCTCGACGTACGCGTTATCGATGGCAGAAGACATGTTCGAACTCCTCACACAGCCATGGTTGTCTATTCGTTGATGCGACGGGCCAGGTTGTTGGCGCTTTCGATCAGCACCCGGCGGTAGTCGGCGTAATTGTTCTTGGCGTCGGCCCTCGGGGCGACGATGCACAGGGTCGCGATGGCCACGCCGCTGGGGTCTTTGACCGGTGCGGCGAAGCAATGGGTGAAGGTGTCGGCGACACTGTCGAAGGAGAAGAATCCATCGACGCCAGCCTGGCGGATTTCCTTGAGGAATTGCTCCAGGGGCAGGCGTTCGCCGCCTGGCAGGATGAAGTCATCGGGGTCGATCAGGTCGATGATCTGCTGGTCGCTCAAATGCGCCAGCAACAGGCGCCCGGAGGCGGTCCAGGGGATTGGCGCGTTTTCACCGATGTCCGAGGAAATGCGAAAGTGCCGCTCGCCTTCCTTCATCAGCGCGACCGTATATTTGCGCCCGTTGAGCAGGCACATCTGCGCGGTTTCCCGGGTCTGGCGGACGATGTCCTGCAAGGCCTGGTCGGCCTCGCGGCTCAGGTCGAAATGCCGCAGGTGGGCCTGGCCGAGAAAATACAACTGGCGCCCCAGGTAGACGTGGCCGTCCTTGCCCACCGGCTCGAGGATGCGCCGTTCCAGCAGCGACGCCACCAGTTCATAGACCGTGGACTTGGGGCTGCCGATGCCGCTGGCGATGTCGTTCGGGCGCAGCGGCTGGCCGATTTCCTTGAGGAAATCGAGGATATCGAACGCCCGATCCAATCCCCGGGCCCGGCGTTTGATGGTGTCTTCGGTCATTTATTGCATTCCCGTTCATTGGTCGTAGGCGCTGCCGAATCTTACGCTGCCTCTGTAGGAGCTGGCGAAGCCTGCGATCATTTGATCTTTCGCTTGAAACCCAAGCGTCAGGGGAGAGATCGCAGCCTCGCTTCGCTCGGCAGCTCCTACAGGGTTCAGGGCTTTTTCTTGTAGGCCACACAGTCGATCTCGACCTTGCAATCGACCATCATGCTCGCCTGCACACACGCCCTCGCCGGGGCGTGTTCCGGGCTGAAGTACTCGCCGAAGACCTTGTTGAAACTCCAGAAATCCCGTGGGTCTTCCAGCCAGACGCCGCAGCGCACGACGTCTTCCAGGCCATAGCCAGCCTCTTTCAGAATGGCGATCAGGTTCTTCATGGTCTGGTGGGTCTGCTCGACGATGCCGCCAACGATGATCTCGCCGTTCACCGCCGGCACCTGGCCGGACACGTGCAGCCAGCCATCGGCCTCCACGGCGCGAGCGAAGGGCCGTGGCTGTCCGCCGCCTGCGGTGCTGCCGGTGCCGTAGCGCGTAATGCTCATGGGTTATCTCCTTGTTGAAATGAGTTAAAAACGAGTGTTCTTGAGGAATTCCGCCAGGCGTGGCGATTGCGGTCGCTCGAACAATTCCTTCGGCGGCCCCTGCTCTTCGATGCGCCCCTGGTTCATGAACACGATCTTGTCGGAGACCTCGAAGGCGAAGCGCATTTCGTGGGTGACCAGCAGCATGGTCATGCCGTCCTCGGCCAGGCCCTTGATCACATTCAAAACCTCGCCGACCAGCTCCGGATCGAGCGCAGACGTCACTTCGTCAAACAGCATCAGGCTCGGGTTCATTGCAATCGCCCGGGCGATCGCCACGCGCTGTTGCTGGCCGCCGGACAACTGACCGGGAAAGTGATCGCGCCGTTCCAGCAGCCCAACCCGCTCCAGCCATTTTTCGGCCAGGGCCACGGCCTGGTCCTTGGGCAGTTTCTTGACCTTGAGCAGGCCCAGGGTGACGTTCTGCAGCGCAGTCAAATGCGGGAACAGGTTGAACTGCTGGAAGGCCATACCGGTCATGGCCCGGTGCCGGGCGATGACTTTCTCGGCGTGACGCACACGCTTGTCGCCCACCTGGTCATAGCCGATGGACTCGCCGTCGAGCATGATCTGGCCGCCTTGGAACTCTTCCAGCATGTTCACGCAACGCAGCAGCGTGGTCTTGCCCGAGCCACTGGAGCCGATCAGCGTGACCACGTTGCCGCGCTGCATGCTCAGGTCGACGCCCTTGAGCACTTCCAGCGGGCCGTATTGTTTGCGCAGGCCACGAATGTCCAGCAGCGGTTGGGTGTTGGAGAGGGAAACGTCAGTCATGGCAAGGCCACCCGCTTTTCAATGTGCCGCCCGAGCAATTCGATGGCGTAATTGATGATGAAGAAGAGAAAACCGGCGAACAGGTAGAACTCCAGGGTCATGAAGGTCCGGGCGATGATCTGCTGGGTGCTGAGCAGCAATTCGGCCACCCCGATCACCGACAGCAGGGTCGAAGCCTTGACGATCTCGGTGGAGGAATTGACCCAGGTCGGCAAAATCTGCCGCAACGCCTGGGGCAACAGCACGTAGCCCAGCGCCTGGTAGAACGTCAGGCCGATGGCCTGGCTCGCTTCCATCTGCCCACGGGGCAAGGCCTGCAAGGCACCGCGCACGATCTCGGCCACGTGGGAGCCGCAGAACAGCGTCAAGCCCAGCACGCCGGCCTGGAACGCGCCGATCTTCCAGCCCAGGGCCGGGGCCATGTAGAAGCAGGCCAGCACCAGCACGAATACCGGCGTGCCGCGAATCAAGTCGACGTAGAAACGAAACGGCGCGCGCATCCACGCCCGGCCATAAGTCAGCACCAGCCCGGCGACGAGGCCGATCAAGGTGCCCAACACAATCGCCAGCGCCGAACACTGCACGCTGGTGAGGAAGCCGGCCCACAGAGTGTCCCGGGCGACCCACAACTCATGCAACCAACTGGGGGATTCGTACATGGGAAGCTCCTAACGGCGGATCGCCAGGCGCTGCTCGAAATACCGCAGCAGCATGGCAATGAGGTAACAGGCCGCGACATACAGGGCCGTGGTCACCAGCCAGGTTTCGATCACCCGGTAGCTCTCCACGTTGATCTTGCGGGCGTAATAGGTCAGCTCCGGCACGGCAATCGCCGCCGCCAGGGAGGTGTCCTTGAACAGCGAGATGAAGTTGTTCGACAAGGCCGGCAATACGTTGCGCAGCATCACCGGCACGGTCACGTAGGCCTTGACCTGCCACTCGCCGAGGCCGATCGCCAGCCCGGCTTCGCGCTGGCCCTTGTGGATGCTCAACAGCCCACCGCGAAACACTTCGGTCAGGTACGCCCCGGCGTACAGCGAGAGCGTGATGACGAACGACGGCAGCTTGTCCAGGCGAATCCCCAGGCTCGGCAAGGCGAAGTAGATCAACAGGATCAACACCAGGATCGGCGTATTGCGGATCACCGTGACATACACCGACGCCAGCACCCGCAGGACGCGATGCTTGCTGAGCAGCGCGAACGCCATCGCCAGGCCGATCACGCAACCGATGGCGATCGACACCAGCGCCAGGGAAAGCCCCAGGCCCAGCCCCGCCAGCAAGGTGTCGAAATCGCGCCAGACGGCGGCAAAGTTCAACTGATAATTCATGGTCGGCAGCACCTTCGACGGAGCGCCCGCAAGGGGCGCCCCGGACTCACGGGGTCATTTGAATTCAACAGGGAAACCGATCGCCGGCGACGGCAGCTCGACGCCGAACCACTGCTTGAACGACGCCGCATAGGTCGGGAATTCCACGCCGGTCATGGCTTCATGCAAGGTGGTGTTGACGAAGTTCAGCCAGTCCTGGTCGCCGCGCTTGACCGCACAGGCGTAGGTTTGCGGGCTCCAGGCGTAGGCCGGGCTGCGGTAGCGCCCTGGGTTCTGCACCATCAGGTATTTGACCGAGGATTGGTCAGTGGCGGCGGCATCGGCGCGGCCGGAGTTCACCGCCTGGTACATCAGGTCGACGCTGTCGTACTGGTCGACCTTGGCCTTTGGCAATGCCTGGTGCACCAGTTCTTCGGCGTAGACGTTCTGCAACACCGCCACGGTGACGCCATCGCCGGCAGCCTTGAGGTCTTCGATTTCCTTGTACTTGCTGTTGGCCGGCAACAGCAGGCCCACCCCTTCGCGGTAGTACGGCAGGGTGAACGCCACTTGCTGGGCGCGGCTGGCGGTGACGGTGATGAACTGGCAGCTCATGTCGACCTTGTCGGTCAGCAGGTTGGGAATCCGCGCATCGGACGACTGCACCACGAACTCGACTTTCTCCGGGTCATTGAACAAGCCCTTGGCGACCATCCGCGCGATGTCGATATCGAAGCCCTGCAACTTGCCATCCGCTCCCTGGAAGTGCCACGGCGCATTGGTACTGCCCGTGCCCACGATCAATTTCCCGCGTTGCAGCACGCTGTCCAGCTTGCTGTCGGCCGCCTGGGCGACACCCATGGCAGCCGTCGTGGCCGCGAAGAGAAAAACACACGCTTTGAACAAGGAAGGTCGGCATTGCATGGCAAGCACTCCAGGGTGAGTTTATTCCGCTATACCGGAACATGGTATGTAACAACGGAATAGACAGCAGAAAGTGTGCCACAGCCTTTCGACGTGGTGGAGCGGAAATTGGAACGTCAACGAAATCAGGCAGATAGAAAAACTGCCGATGCGGGGCGAAATCATCGCGCGGTTGCGGTTGCTACCGTTGGCTACGGCTGCCGGGTAGCAAGGCCCCAGCGCGAAGCATATCGACGGCGCGATACACCCCACCGCACCAAAAGGGTCATCCCTACGTTTTTGCAACGTTAGCCCAACAGATACAGCAGATTCTTCTTTGCCAAGCCCAACAACGGCACAACCCGCCAGGGCCGCTTTGTTAGCTTATGGGCATGCAATCACGACCTGCTGCGGCAGTCTCATCACCGCTCTACGGGAGCCCGAAGGATGACCAAACCCTCCTATATTCCGCACGACACCGGGCAGTTCTACATCAATGGCCGTTGGCAGTCGCCGGCCCAAGCGACGACGCTGGCCGTGATCAATCCGGCCACCGAAGAGGTGGTCGCCGAGGTCGCCCAGGGATCGTCCGACGACGTTGACCGCGCCGTCGCGGCGGCTCGGGCGGCGATGCCGGGCTGGGCCGCGACGCCAGTGGCCGATCGCGCGAAAATCCTCGGCAAGCTCCACGAACTGATCCTCGAACACCAGGAAGCCCTGGCCCAGGTGCTCTCCCTTGAAATGGGCGCGGCGATCGGTTTTGCCCGATCCATGCACGTGCCACTGGCGGCCGAACACGTCCGGGTGGCGCGCGATGTGCTGGCCACTTATGCATTCCAAAAGATCGAGAACGGCACCGCCATCGTGCGTGAACCCATCGGGGTCTGCGGCCTGATCACGCCGTGGAACTGGCCGCTCTACCAGATCACCGCCAAGGTCGCCCCGGCGATTGCCGCCGGCTGCACCGTGGTGCTCAAGCCCAGCGAACTGTCGCCCTTGAGCGCCCTGCTTTTCGCCCAACTGGTGCACGACGCGGGCTTGCCGGCGGGCGTATTCAACCTGGTCAACGGCGGCGGTGCCGAGGTCGGCGCGGCCATGGCGGCGCATCCCGGCATCGACATGATCTCCATCACCGGTTCCAACCGCGCGGGCGCCCTGGTCGCCCAAGCCGCGGCCCCGACGGTCAAGCGCGTCACCCAGGAGCTGGGCGGCAAGTCACCGAACGTGTTCTTGCCCGACGCCGACTTCGCCAAGGCCGTGCCGCCAGGCGTGATGTCGGCGTTGCGCAATGTCGGCCAGTCTTGCAGCGCTCCGACGCGGATGATCGTACCGAGAAACCGCCTGGCGGAAGTCGAGGCACTGGCGGCGACCACGGCCAATGCGATCGTTGTCGGCGACCCACGGTCGGAAGACACCGTGCTCGGCCCGATCGCCAACGAGGCTCAGTTCAAGCGGGTGCAGGCGATGATCGAAGCGGGCCTCGCGGAGGGCGCCAAGTTGATTTGCGGCGGGCCAGGCCGCGTGGACGGCTTCGCCAAAGGCTTCTACACCCGGCCGACGGTGTTCTCGCACGTCGACAACGGCATGCGCATCGCCCAGGAAGAAATCTTCGGCCCCGTGCTGTGCATCATCCCGTACGACACCCTGGACGAAGCCGTCGCCATCGCCAACGACACCGTCTACGGCCTGGGCGCCCACGTCCAGGGCCAGGACCTTGACCAGGCACGCGCCGTCGCCGCGCGCATCCGCGCCGGGCAAGTGCTGCTCAATTACCCGGCCTGGAACCCCATGGCCCCGTTCGGCGGATACAAGCGCTCGGGCAATGGGCGTGAATATGGGGTCCATGGGTTCGAGGAATATCTGGAGATCAAGGCGATTGTCGGGTTCGAGTAAACGCCCTACTCCTCCGACCGCCCCCTGCCCTCGCGATCACCCTGATACCGCCGCGCCAACGCAAATGCCGGTAGCCAGGACTCTCGGCGCACGGTCCAGCATTCGTAAGTGGGTGTCAGTTGATCAGGGGCGTCGAGCGCGCCGAGGTGCACTTCGATCTCATCGTCGCTGCGGGCGAACAGTGACGAGCCGCAGTGGGGGCAGAAAAAGCGTCCGGCGTAGTCCCGGGTTTCGCCCGTAACAGTCACCGCGTCCCGGGGGAACACGGCCGCCGCGAAAAACACTGCGCCATGGTGCTTGCGGCAATCCAGGCAGTGGCAAAGGCCGACCCGGTAAGGGCGGCCGGAGGCTTCAAGGCGAACGTTGCCGCACAGGCAACCGCCGGTGAATCGGTCCATCGCTGCTCTCCTCTGGTCAAGAAAAATGTCATGGCGCATGCCGATCAAGGATAGGCGCATGTTGCGCCATCAACTCCACCACCCAATCGATGAACACCCGCAGCTTGGCACTGATATGCCGGTTCGGCGGGTAAGCCACGTACATCGGCATCGACTCCAGGCGCCAGTCTTCGAACAACGGCACCAATGTCCCCTGCGCCTGGTGGATCCGCGACATGTAGGTGGGCAACCAGAGCACGCCGAGCCCCGCCAGGCCGGCGGCGAGGTAGGCGTTGCCATCGTCGATTGCCAGGGCGTAGCGCCCCTTGATGTGCAGGTGCTCGTCCTGTCTGTGCATGGCATAGGGCAAGGCTTTGCCGGTGCGTGCCCAGAGGAAACCGACGACGCGATGTGGGGAATCCTCCAGCTCGCGCGGATGCGCCGGGGTGCCCAAGCGCGCCAGGTAGCTCGGCGCGGCGAAGACGCCCAGGGCCAGGTCGCCGACACGCCGGGCGATCAGCGATTGGTCCGTCAGCTCGCCGCCGCGAACCACGCAGTCGACGTTCTCATCGATCATGTCGACGATGCGGTCGCTGACGCCCATGTCGATCTGAATGTCCGGGTAACGCTCATAGAATGCCGGCAACGCCGGGATCAGGATCAGCGCCGCCAGTGGGCTCGGCACATCGACCCGCAGTCGGCCGCGCGGCGACGCCTGGGCGCCGGACAGGCTGGTCTCGGCGTCGTCCATGTCGGCCAGCAGGCGTATCGCCCGCTCGTAGAAAACCGCGCCGTCCGCCGTGACGTTGACCTTGCGCGTCGTGCGGTTGAGCAATTTCACCCGCAGCCGTGCTTCGAGCTGTTGCACCAACTGGGTCACGGTGGTCTTGCTCATGTGCAGCGTCTCGGCGGCCTTGGTGAAACTGCCCGCCTCCACGACACGCACGAACGCTTGCATCGCGTCGAAACGATCCATTCTTTGCCTCGGATTGTTTGGTTTCTACAAACAGTGATCGCCAAGGTTGCTCGTTTATCGCCCGGGCACAAGCCCCTAGAGTGACTTCATCGTTGAGTTCCGGCCGCTTTCGGCCATTGATGGAGAGATCCCCATGACCACCCGTGACGTCGTTTTCCCACCCGGACGCCAGGCGCTTTACGAGCGCAACCGTTATTCACCGGCTGTTCGCTCCAACGGTTTGCTGTTCGTCTCCGGACAGGTCGGCAGCCGCGAGGACGGCTCGCCCGAGCCGGTGCTGGAAGATCAGGTGCGCCGCGCCTTCACCAACCTGAACGCGATCCTCGCAGCCGCCGATTGCAGCTTTGACGATGTGATTGACGTTACCGTCTTCATGGTCGATCCCGAGTCGATCTTCGAACGGGTCTGGAGCGTCGTGCCCGAATTCTGGGGCAACGCGCCGCACCCGACGGTGACGGCGGTGGGCGTGACGTGGCTGTATGGCTTCCAGTTCGAGATCAAGGTAGTTGCCAGGCTGCCTGGACCCTCCCTGTAGCATCTGGCGTGTGGAGAGTCAGCGGTGAGTGTGTTGGCTGACCCTCAGCCATCGCGAGCAAGCTCGCTCCCACATTTGATGGGGGTAACTTCGATTTTTCTGCCAGTACGGATCCCTGTGGGAGCGAGCTTGCTCCGGGCGGCGATCCGACGATGGCTGAGGGTCAGCCTGCATGGTTTTTACTGCCGACCGCAGGCTACCCTCGCACCGCCGCCTCGATTGCCGCGATGTCGATCTTGGTCATCGTCATCATGGCCTCGAAGGCGCGCTTGGCGGCGGCTTTGTCGGCGCTGGTGACCGCATCCACCAGCACCCGCGGGCTGATCTGCCACGACACGCCCCACTTGTCCTTGCACCAGCCGCAGGCACTCGCCTGGCCGCCGTTGTCGATGATCGCGTTCCACAAGCGGTCGGTCTCGGCCTGGTCGTCGGTTGCGATCTGGAACGAAAACGCCTCGCTGTGCTTGAACATCGCCCCGCCATTCAAGCCGATGCAAGGGATGCCGATCACCGTGAAATCCACCGTGATCACATCGCCCTGGCTGCCCGACGGGTAGTCGCCCGGCGCGTGGTGGATGGCGTTCACCGCGCTGTCGGGAAAGGTTCTTGCGTAAAATTCCGCGGCCTCTTGCGCAGTGCCGTCGTACCAGAGGCAGATCCTGTTCTTGTTGTTCATGCGGACTCTCCGAAAGGGACTGGACCGTGAAGTCTAGCAGCCCCTCCGCAAGTGAATGGACTCAGGTGAACAGATCGACGCCCAACTGGAACGCCACCCACAACGCCAGGCCGGTCGCAAACACCAGCGCAACGTTCTCGAACAGGTTGTTGCGGTACTCCTTGCCCAGCAGCGATTTCTGGTTGGACATGATCAGCAGGCCCAGGGAGATCACCGGCAGGCCAACGATGTTCAGCGCATTGACACCGATGGTCAGGGTCACGAAGTCCGGCATGCCCGGCAACGACCAGACCAACGGCGTGACGAGGATGAACAGCATGAACCACTTGTGCATCGGGTCGCGGTGGAATTCCTTGCCATAGCGCTCGCGACGCTCGGGTCGCACGTGCTGGAAGGCGTCGGTGATCAACATCGGGAACGCCGTGGTCTTGCCGGAAATGCTGGCGAACAGCGTGGCGAAGACGCCGATGAAGAACACGTACCAACCGATCGAGCCAAAGAACATTTCCAAGGCCTTGCCCAGGTCGCCCAGGGTCTTCACCTCGATGCCATTGGGCCGCAGGATCTCCGCGCCGACGATCCAGATCGCCAGGTTGATGACGATCCCGACGAACACCGCAAACAGCAGGTCGTTGCGCTGGATACGCTTGTGCTCCGGCCCGACCCAACCTTTCTGGCGCATGACATACGGGTGGACGAAGTTGGCGATGGAACCCGCCACCGCACCGATCACCGAGACTGCCACGAGCAGCGCACCGTGCACGCCTTCATCGGGCGGAATGCTGAAGCCGATGGTGCCTTTGACGATCCCGGCGACATCCGGGCCGGACATGACCGCCAGGGCCAGGAACGCCAGCGTCATGATCGCCAGCAGGGCCTTCATCACGCCTTCGATCATCGAGTAGATATTGCGCCCGACGAGCATCCACACCGCCAGCACCACCGCCACCGAACACAGCAGCGGATAGTCGACCTTGAGCAACATCGCCAGGGCCTCGCCGGCGCCCTTGATCATGTAGGCGTTCATCAAATGGCCCATGAGCAGCGCGTACACCAGCAGGAACCAGGCGAAGAACGGATTGAGCTGGGCGTAGCCCTGGAGGATGGTCATGCCTTGGTTATTGCAGAGCTGGAAGCGCGCGATGATGTTGACGATCAAATATCGCAACAGCAGGGACACTGCCAGCACCCACATCATGGCGTAGCCGTAGTTCGCGCCAGCCACGGAAGAAGTGATGAGGTCGCCGGCGCCCAGCCAGGACAGCACCGCGATGATGCCGGGGCCTAGAAGCTTCAGCAGTCGCACGAAACGGCTTTGCGCAGGGGCCACTGCCTGGCCCTCGGCGGAAGGAATGCTCGACATGGATGGAGTCTCCGTTATTTTTTTTGTGAGAAACGGAAACAGTCGACCACATTACGTACGACGTCGTACAACCAAAATTAAGCTGTAATTATGTGAAAATGTTTCACGCACGGATGTCGAATTGATGGCGCGACAGGCACCCTTTGTCACGGCGCACTCCCTCGCTCGCCGTTATTGATCATCCAGCGAATCATGCTCGCCAACGGCACCCGATAGTGCTGGGCTGCAGATTGACCGACCTCCTGCGGGTCGTACCATTCGACGTAGCGGCTGAGCAGCACATGGCGGCCATCCTCGGCCAACCGCAACTCCATTTCGCGGCAATGCAACGTACCTTGGTCGAGGCTTTTTACCCGCCGGTGCAGGACCAGCGCCTGGCTATTCATTCGCGGCACCCTCTTCCCCACAACGCGGCGCGTCCTGGACGGAACCCAATTTCCCCTGGGCGACGAAATCGGCACGCCGCTGGGCGATGGCGTCGCGAAGCGCCACGTAGTAATCAGGCTGGGCCTGCAGTTTGTCGGTGAGCGGCAACGCCTCCGCACGGCCATCGACGACGCCCCCCACGGTCTTGATGGTGCCCAGGGTTTCGACGGTATCGCTGTTGTCGCCGAACGGATCGACAGCAAAACTCACCACTTTCCCGGTCGCGTCCCTCAGGTTGGCGGTGCCCAGCAACGGCAGCTCGACGATCGGTCCGGGAGCGATGTCCCAGACGCCAAAGGTCTGGCCGAAATCGGACTCGTGGCGCTCGATGCCCAGCTTGCCCGACACATCGATCAGACCGACTACGCCCACGGTGGTGTTAATGACGAAGCGACCCAGCGTGTTGACCGAACGTTGCCCGTTGCCTTGCAGCAAATCGTTGATGAATACCTTGGGCTCGCCGAAGTTGGCGACGAAGTTGTGCACCCCTGCCTGGAACATGTCCGGCAGTTTGCGATAGCCACGGGCGATGGGGGCCAGGGCGTAATCGTCGACGGTGCGGTTGAAGACGAAAATGCCGCGGTTCACCGGCTCGGCTGGATCATGAACGGCGAAGGGCACGCTCTCGCAACTGCCCGGCGTGGCAGTGGGGGTGCTGGTGCAACCGCTGGCGAGTGCCGCCAGCGCGACGATGACGGTGGATCGGACAAGCAACGGCGCGGGTTTGGTGATCGGCATGCGGGGCTATCTCGGGGAGGAATGGGGACGATACCAATCAGCCAATGACGCGGTTCCTGTGGCGAGGGGATTTATCCCCGCTGGGTTGCGAAGCGACCCCAAAACCAGGCACCACGGTACGTCTGGTTCATTGAGTCAACAGCTTTGGGGCTGCTTCGCAACCCAGCGGGGATAAATCCCCTCGCCACGGGTTCCGTTTGCCATCGTCTAACCAACTGGAATCGACCCCATCCTGCCGCCGTTTTCTTGCCCGCAGATTTCCGGAATATTGCCCGCCGGCAGCTTTGTTTCCGGATTGAAATATATGACGCAAGCCCCGGATTGCCCCTAGTATTCCATCCCGTATTCACTGCCCGACGTGACCCCCGTGAGCCATTTACTCCTGGTGGACGATGACCTCGAAGTCCTCGCCCTCCTGCGCAAATTCCTCGAACAACATGGCTATAGCGTCGAAGTCGCCGCCGACGGCAAAGCCCTGTGGCAAGCGGTGGAACGCCGGCAGCCGGACCTGATCATCCTCGACGTGATGCTGCCGGGCGACAACGGACTGGTGCTCTGCCAGCGCCTGCGCACCGAGCACCGGGTCGGGATCATCATGCTCACCGCCATGGGCGAGTTGAGCGACCGGGTCGTCGGCCTGGAAATGGGCGCCGACGACTACCTGACCAAACCCTTCGACGCCCGTGAGTTGCTGGCCCGGGTGCGCGCCGTCCTCCGGCGCACCGGTGAAGCCAGGGGCGCCGTGGGCGACTTGACCCGCCCGGTCCTGGAATTCGACGGCTGGCAACTGGACGTCACCCGCCGCGAGTTGCGCTCCCCCGACAAGGTCATGATTCCCTTGTCCAGCGGCGAGTTCGAACTGCTGCTGGTCTTCGTCGAACATCCACGTCGGGTGCTCAGCCGCCAGCAACTGCTGGACCTGGCCCGCGGCGAAACCTTCGATGCGTTCGACCGCAGCATCGACGTGCAGGTCAGCCGACTGCGTCGCAAGCTGGAGACCGACGTCACGGGCCCGTCGATGATCCGCACCGTCCGCAACAGCGGCTACTTGTTCAGCCCCCACGTGGTGAAGCGATGACAGCGGGCGGCACGAAGGTGCCTCGACCACGGGACACCGTGGCGCGGTGGATCGCCTTGACCACGATGGTGGCGATGCTGACGTTGCTGGCCCTCAACGAATTGTTCGGGGTATTGGCCGGTGCCTGGGCACGCCCTCCCCTGATGGAAACCGGCCTGATGGACAAGGCCGCGGCAATCACGCGCATCATCGATTCCGCCGCCCCCGGGCAACGTCACGACATCGCCAAGACCGCCAGCGACCCGGGGCTCAGCGTGCAATGGTTGCAGCGCTATGAGGACGCGCGGTTGCCAGTCATCGGGGACCCTGAGTTCAGTGAAGGCTCGGTTTTCCTGCGCCGGCAATTGAACAGGCCCGACGCCCGAATCGAAGCCTATGAGCCGGACGATTGGCCAACCAAGGATAGTCCTGACAGGCGCTACGCGGTGATCATCGAGCTGACCGACCACACCTGGGTCATATTCTCGGTGTCATCCCGCAGTTGGGGCCTGGGGGAATGGCAACGCAACCTGATCATCATCGCGCTGATCCTGCTCTCAACCTTGATCGTCGCCCTGATCGCCACACGACACCTGGCGACCCCCCTGGAGCACTTTGCCGAGGGCGCCCGGCGCTTCGGCGTGGATTTCCGGGCGCCGCCGATCCCAGTCGTGGGCCCCTATGAAATACGCCAGGCGATCCTCGCGTTCAACGCCATGCAGGCCCAGCTCAAGCACTTCGTCCAGGACCGCACGCAAATGCTCGCCGCCATCTCCCACGACCTGCGGGCACCGTTGACCCGCATGCGCCTGCGCGGGGAATTCATCGAGGACGCCGACCAGCAATCGAAGCTGTTCAGGGACGTCGACGAGATGCAGGCGATGGTCAATGCCGCACTGGAATTCTTCCGCGACGAAGCGCGCCTGGAACACGCCACGGCATTCGATCTGGCTGAGCTGCTGCACACCGTCGTCGATGACTTCAGGGACGCCGGCACCGAAGTGTCGTTCGAAGGCGCGCAGCGTTTTGTCTATGTCGGCCGGCCCATCGGGATCAAGCGTGCGCTGACCAACCTGATCGACAACGCGGTCAAATATGGCAGCGAGCCCGGCGTTCGTTTGAAGGCCTTCGCCGATTGCGTCGAGATCCGCATCGTCGACCGCGGGCCGGGCATTGCGCCTCACTATCAAGAGCAGGTGTTCGCGCCGTTCTTCCGCGTCGAGGGCTCGCGCAACAAGCATACCGGCGGTGTCGGCCTGGGCCTGTCGGCCGCGCGGGCGACGGTACTGGAGCATGGCGGGACACTGGTGCTCAGCAATCGTCGTGATGGCGGCCTGGAAGCCAGGGTCTCGCTGCCGCTCAATTGACCCCGGCGAGGCGCGCTGAACAACGATGCCCTAAACCCCACGCGATTTCGGTAGGATGTGCGGCCTTTTGACCTGGCCCCTGTTTCGTGGAATTGCCCCGATGATCCTGATCGTTTACGCCCATCCCTACCCCGACCAGTCGCGGGTCAACCAGCAGATGCTCCAGCGTGCGTCGGCCCATCCGGACGTGGTCATACGGTCGCTCTACGCGCTCTACCCGGACTTCGCCATCGACGTCGAGGCGGAACAGCGCGCCGTCGAACAGGCGGATCTGATCGTCCTCCAGCACCCGATGTACTGGTACAGCATGCCGCCGCTGCTGAAATTGTGGATCGACAAGGTGTTCACCCACGGCTGGGCCTACGGCAAAGGCGCCACGGCCCTCAACGGCAAGCGCATGCTGTGGGCCGTGACCACGGGTGGCGAGCGGGAGCATTTCCAGATCGGCGCGTACCCGGACTTCTCAGCGCTGGCCCAGCCACTCCACGCCACGGCGCTTTACTGCCACATGCGCTGGCTGGAGCCGGTCGTCGTGCACGGCGCATATGCCGCCGAGTCCGAAGCCCAACGCGCACAAATCGAACACTACGGCGCACGCCTGGCCGGCTGGAAGGAAGACTGAGATGGAGACGCACAGCCTGATTGAAATGCTCATCTACCTCGCCTCGGCGACGCTGATCGTGCCGATTGCCGTGCGCTTCGGCCTGGGCCCGGTGTTGGGTTACTTGCTGGCCGGGTGTTTGATCGGCCCGTGGGGACTGAAGCTCATCACCGATGTGAAGGCCATCCTGGAATTCGCCGAAATCGGCGTCGTGCTGATGCTGTTCATCATCGGCCTTGAGCTTGATCCCAAGCGCCTGTGGGCGCTGCGCCGGATGGTGTTCGGCGGCGGCGCCTTGCAAATGCTGGCCTGCGGCGGTGCGATCGCGGCGTTCTGCGCCGCCCTGGGGCTCAACTGGACGGCGGCGCTGCTGGTCGGCCTGACCTTGAGCCTGTCCTCCACGGCCATCGCCATGCAGGCGATGAGCGAACGCAACCTGACCGCCACCGCCGTCGGGCGCAGCAGCTTCGCCGTGTTGTTGTTCCAGGACATCGCGGCCATTCCCCTGGTCGCCATGATCCCCTTGTTGTCGGCCCACGGCGAAACCCCATCCGGCATGGCCCTGGCGCTGTCGGTCGTGAAGATCGTCGCCGCCATCAGCGTCGTCGTGCTGCTCGGGCGCTACGTGACGCGACCGCTGCTGCGTTTCGCCGCGCGCTCAGGCCTGCGGGAGATCTTCAGTGCCGTGGCGCTGTTCCTGGTGTTCGGTTTCGGTTTTCTTCTCGAAGAAGCCGGGCTGTCGATGGCCATGGGCGCGTTCCTCGCCGGCGTGCTGCTGGCAAGCTCGGAATACCGCCACGCCCTGGAGAGCGACATCGAGCCGTTCAAAGGCTTGCTGCTGGGGCTGTTCTTCATTGGCGTGGGCATGTCGATCGATTTCGGCACGCTGATCAACGCACCGCTGAAAGTCATCACCCTGACCCTGGGTTTCATCCTGATCAAACTACTGGTGATCAAGACCGTCAGCCGCTTCCTCAACGTCCCCGCCGGCCAACGTTCCTGGCAAGCGGTGCTGCTCGGCCAGGGCAGCGAATTCGCTTTCGTGGTGTTCGGCGCCGCGACCTTGGCCGGCATCCTCACCGACCAATGGGGCAAGAGCCTGACGCTGGCGGTGGCCCTGTCCATGTGCCTGACGCCGCTGCTGATCCTGCTGCTGGACCGCGTGGAGTCGGCCAGCAAGAAGGACCGCCAGGAATCGGACCTCGTCGATCAGCAAAACCCACGGGTGATCATCGCCGGCTTCGGTCGTTTCGGGCAGATTGCCGGGCGTTTGCTGATGTCCTGCGGCGTCGACGTGGTGGTCCTGGACCATGACCCCGACAACATCGAGACGCTGCGCAAGTTCGGCGTGAAAGTGTTCTACGGTGACGCCACGCGCCTCGACCTGCTCCACGCGGCCGGCGCGGCCCAGGCGGTGGTGCTGATCAATGCGATCGACGACCAGCAGGACAACCTGACGCTGACCCGCATGGCCCAGGAGCATTTCCCCGGGTTGAAACTGATCGTGCGGGCGCGGGACATGGCGCACCTGATCACCCTGCGGCAACTGGGCGTGGAAAGCGCCGAGCGCGAGACCTTCGAAAGCGCGCTGGCATTGGGTCGCAGCGCTCTGGTGCAGATGGGCGTCGGCGCGTACGAGGCGCGTGAACGCGCCGATCAGTTCCGCCGCCTCAACCTGCGCATGCTCGAGGAAATCGTCGCCCAGCCGGAAGACGACCTCAAGTTCCGCCACGACGCCTACCGTCGTGCCAATGCGCTGCTCACCGAGATGTTCAACGAGGACCGCCAGCGACCGATTGACAGCTGGCCTGAACATCACCGAAACGAGACGGAAAAAAGCGACGGCTAGGGGCTGGTGCGGCCTGTCTGAAACATCTGTGGCGAGGGGATTTATCCCCTCGCCACGGGTGTCAACTTTGCGAGCGCAATCGGCGCCGGCGCGCGTCTTCAGTGAACCAACCCATCCAACTCGTCCAGCATCTGCGCCGGGATCTTCAGTTCGCTCGCCGAGAGGTTTTCCCGCAGGTGCGTCACGGATGACGTACCGGGAATCAGCAGGATGTTCGGCGCACGTTGCAGCAACCACGCCAGCGCGACACACAACGGCGACGCCTCCAGGCGCGCCGCGACGCTCGAAAGGGTTTGCGACTGCAGCGGCGTGAATCCACCCAACGGGAAGAACGGCACGTAGGCGATGCCTTGCTTGCCCAACTCGGCGATCAGTTGTTCGTCGTCACGATGGGTCAGGTTGTAGTGGTTCTGCACACAGGCCACCTTTGCGATGCCCTGGGCCTGCCTGACCTGGGACGCCGTGACGTTGCTCAGGCCCAAATGCCGGATCAAGCCCTGGCGCTGCAATTCGGCCAGTGCCGAGAATTGTTCCTCGATGTCGTCATCGGCAGGTGCATGCAGATTGCCCCAGGCGCGCAGGTTGACCACCTCCAAGGCATCCACGCCAAGGTTGCGCAAGTTGTCATGGACGGCGCGGGTCAGCTCGGCCGGGCTGTGGGCCGGGTTCCACGACGCATCGGCACCGCGAACGGCGCCAACCTTGGTCACGATGACCAGATCCTCGGCGTAAGGGTGCAGCGCCTCACGGATCAGCCGATTGGTGACATGGGGCCCGTAGAAATCAGCGGTGTCGATATGGTTGACGCCCGCCGCCACCGCTTCGCGCAGCACGGCGATGGCCGCTGCCGGATCCTTGGGCGGCCCGAAGACCTGGGGCCCCGCCAGTTGCATCGCGCCGTAGCCCATGCGCTTGACCGTACGATCGCCCAGTTGAAAAGTCCCTGCGGTGTCTGCCCTGCTCATCTCGTACCCCTTGGATCAAATGTGCCTGGGCCGACTATAGGCGTTGACCACTCCACTGATAATCGGGTGCAATCCGAACGGGTTGTACGGCGGAGAGAACAATGGCGACGGATATCCAGGATTTGCTGTCCTTCGTGGCGGTGGTGAATGCGGGTGGGTTTCGTGAAGGCGCGCGGATCAGCGGCAAATCCGCGTCCAGCCTCAGCGATGCCGTGCGGCGGATCGAAAGCCGCCTCGGCGTGCGCCTGCTCAACCGCACCACCCGCAGCGTGGTGCCGACCGAGGCCGGCGCACGGTTGATGGAACGCATCGTGCCGGCCTTGGGCGAAGTCGAATCGGCGCTGGACGTGGTCAACGATTTTCGCGACCGCCCCTCAGGCACCCTCAGGTTGAACGTGCCGGTCAGCGCCGCCCGGCTGGTGCTGCCCGCGCTCATCGCGCCGTTCCTGAAAACCTACCCCGACATCCGACTTGAAGTGGTCACCGAAGAAAGCTTCGTCGACATGCTCGCGGCCGGGTGTGACGCCGGCATTCGCTACGATGAACGCCTTGAACAGGACATGATCGCCATTCCCATCGGCCCGCGCTTGCAGCGCTTCGCCACCGCGGCCTCGCCGGCGTACCTCGACGCCCGGGGCCGGCCCGGGCACCCGCGGGATCTGCTTCAACACGCCTGCCTGGCCGGCAAGTTCCCCAGCGGCGCCCTTCCGCTCTGGGAATATGAACGTGACGGGGAAACCATCAGCGTCGAGCCGAACGGCCCGTTGATCGTGCGCATCGGCGGCGCCATGGACCTGGCGGTGCAGGCGGCGATCGACGGCCTGGGGGTTGTCCATCTGTTCGAAGATTGGCTGCGGCCCTACCTGGACCGCGGCCTGCTCGAACCCGTGCTCGAACCCTGGTGGCAGCGCTTTACCGGACCGTTCCTCTACTACCCCGGGCGCCGCTACCTGCCCTCGCCGTTGCGGGCGTTCGTGGATTTCATCAATGAGCACCGGGACGGAACGAACAACACCGTCCACTGTGGGAGCGAGCCTGCTCGCGAAGACGCCGGCACATCCAACATCTCCACACACTGAACCACCCCACTGCCCGCTCGTCTCCCCGCCGCAAGGATTTTCGAACCAAGCATTTCGCCACGGCTCGGACCTACATAACACCGCCGAAAGCCAAGGCTTGGACGGCGGGATCATCAGGTTCCTCTGCGCTTCACTGCCGGGAGTTTCGCTATGTGTGACGGTCTTGTTCAACATGTTTCCCCAAAAGACTCCTTGGCGTATTTCGCCCAGCGAGACACGCCTGGCAGTCGTTTCGGGACACACGCAACGCCCGTGGACCTTCGCGTGACCAGCGCTGTACAGAAGCAGGAGCTGCACGGCCTGATCAAACCGAACATGCAAGTCAGCGCCATTCGCCGTCGCGGTGGTCGCCTGGAGTGCATCAAGGTTCGCTGGGGCTGGTCGCCCATCTGGTCGGTGGGGACCATGCCTCCCTTGACCCATCTGCCGCTCCACCTGGTGATGCGCTCCAAGGTCTTCGATCAGATCAAGCGCGAGGGGCGTGTACTGGTGGCCGTCGATGGCTGGTATAAATCGCCGGAACCGTCGTTACCCGGGCAGACGCCACGCTACGTCTACACGACATCACCGCAATCGACGCCGATCTTCCTCGCCGCCCTGGCCCAAGCCAGCGAAACCCCTTTAGGCTGTGACGGCCTGGCCCTGGTGACCTATGGCGACATCGCCAACCAGCATCAGCGAGTGTTGGCGTTCAGCGCCGAAGATGCACTCGACTGGCTGGAGCCGGAGTTGGGATGGGAGCAGGCACAACAGCTGATCGAGCGCATGAATGCCACGCCGCCGCACCTTGAACCGGGGATGACCGTTCAACGCCCGGCCCAGGGCGGCCTTTGATCCTGGAAGATAAAGCCATGTACGTAATCATGGGTGCCACGGGCCACGTTGGATCGGCCACGGCCCGAGCCTTATTGGCGCCAGGGCATGCGGTGATTGTCATGACCCGCAACGCCAGCCACGCCACGGAGTGGCACGCCAGGGGCGCTCAGATCGTCGAAGCGCATGCTGAAAACGTCGAGTCACTGCGCGCCGCCTTTCAACTTGGGCGCAGGGCGTTCATTCTCAACCCGCCGGCGGCCCCCAGTACCGATACCGATGTGGTGGAACGAGGCACCGTCGCCAATATCCTGTCCGCCCTCGATGGCTCGGGGCTTGAGAAAATCGTGGTGCAATCCACCGCTGGCGCCCAGCCCGGCGAACGTATCGGCGATCTCAGCGTCTTGTGGGAACTGGAAGAAGGCTTGCACGACCTGCCTATCCCGGCGGCGATCAATCGCGGCGCCTATTACATGAGCAACTGGGACAGCCTGCTCGACACCGTCCGCGATACCGGCAAGCTCCCCACGCTATTTCCCGCCGACCTGGCCTTTCCCATGGTGGCGCCTCGGGACCTGGGCGAAGTGGCGGCCGCACGGATGCTATCGTCGATCGACGACGTTGGCGTGCGTCACGTACAAGGACCTCGCCTGTATTCGCCCAACGATGTGGCGCAGGCTTTTTCCAAGGCGCTCGGCCGGCCGGTCGAGGTCCAGGTGATACCCAGGGACCAATGGGAAAGCACCTTCCAGCACCTCGGCTTCAGTCCCGCCGCGGCGCAATCCTATGCGCGCATGAGCGCCGTCAGCCTCGACAGCGGCTTCGATGTGGGCGATGACGCGGCCCTGCACGGCACCACGACGCTGGAGGTCTACATTGAGGCGCTGGTGCAACGCAGCGGCCTGGGAGCGCTGGGATAACGGAATGCAGGAACGTTGCAGCAATGGGCGCTAAACTGCCGCGGTCCTTTTTTTCCAGCATGAGGTTTTGCATGAGCAACCCAGACATTACGTTCACCCCCGACCCGGACGCAGACTCCATCTCCTCCGACGTCGCCGGTTTCGGCGGCCTGCTGGTTTCCACGCAGATCCCGACCCGCGCCGACGGCAGCCTGGAACTGGGCGACATCACGCTGCAAAGCGAGTGCACGTTGCAGGCACTCAAGACTGCCTTGGAACGCGCCGGCAGTTCCATGGACCGCGTGTTGCACCTGACCATCTACCTCACCGACATGGCGGATCGCGCGGCATTCAACGAGGTGTACAAACGCTTCTTCGCCAAGCCTTGGCCAGTGCGCGCGGCTGTTGGCGTGGCGGCGCTGGCGGTTGAAGGGATGCGGGTGGAAGTGACGGCGATGGCGGCGAAGGGCTGAACCACACACCTCAGACAAGCGAGGTGCTTTTGTGGCGAGGGAGATTGCTCCCGCTGGTTCTGTAGGAGCTGGCGTAGCCTCGGGCCGCGTTCGGACGATCTTTTGATCTGGATCCTTCAGCTCAAGACCAGAAGAAAAGATCGCAGCCTCGCTTCGCTCGGCAGCTCCTACAGAACCAGCGGGGCGGGCGACGTTTCGCGAATTCCCCTCGCCACGGGTTCTGTGTTACCCATCTTTTCAGCCTACAGAGGGCTGTGTTTATTCGGTTGTAGGATCCTTCGCGTTCGGGCTACGTCGTCTTGCGCCGTTGCCTACAACTACGCCAGAATCCGCCGGCTTGTGCGCCTTGGGGTCGGGCTTTACTGTTGCTTGGTCGCTGAAAATCAGCGATCGGGTTTGGTAGCCCGGCTTTTGACTTGGCGCATAGCACAGCCCTACAAGCCTTTTTGGCATTTGTTATGGCGGTCATGCGCAGGGCGTCTTCGGACGCGCCGGTTGCCAGGTCACCGGTCTACCAACCCGCGTATGGCCGCCACCCTTCGTTTGGTAGCGAGAGTGGATGGCTCCTTTTTCCGACTTGGAGTTTCATCTATGTTCAAAGTAACCCCGAATCCTCCCGACACCGATCCAGCCGACGCGAAGGCATTCGACGAAGCCGCCGACCGCGCCCTCGATTACTACCTCAAGCCCAAACCCGGCAAACCAAAAACCGACCCCAGCCAACTGTTCACCGTGATCAACGGCGTGGGTAACGAAGCCCTGCTCGCCAACCTCAGCGAAACCCTGGCCTCGGCCAACGCCATGATCAATGACCTGGCCTTCGACCTGGACGGCTCGCGACGGCACGTTGCCCTGGGCATCCTGCAGTTGATCGAAATGGGCGCGCTGCTCGCCAACCGTGCGCTGGACAACGTCGAAGCGCGCTAGCCGCCGCTGCACATCACCTTTGTGGCGAGGGAGCTTGCTCCCGCTGGTCTGTAGGAGCTGGCGAAGCCTGCGATCTTTTGATCTTGATCTTGATCTTGATCTTGATCTTTCGCTCTCGATTCTATGGGCAGGGGAAAGATCGCAGCCTCGCTTCGCTCGACAGCTCCTACAGACCTGGCGGGAGCAAGCTCCCTCGCCACAGGGGTTTGGCTGGCCATCGCCTGGCAAATCCCCGCCTATACTTCTCTGCCAATCCCCCCGGGGGCCTGCACTTCCAACAATAAAAAGCAGAGGTGGAACATGGTCTGGCAACAAGTCTACGATCCCTTCGGTAATGCAGTGCTGTCGACGTTCCTGGCGGCGGTTCCGGTGGTGGTGATGCTGGCGTCCCTGGCGTTCTTTCATGTCAAGGCGCACCTGGCGGCGCTGTACGCCCTGGCCTCGGCGTTGCTCATCGCGATTTTCGCCTTCGGCATGCCGGCCAACATGGCCGGCTCGGCGGCGCTTTATGGCGCGGCCAACGGGCTGCTGCCCATCGGGTGGATTGTGCTCAACATCATCTTCCTGCACCGGCTGACCACCGAGAACGGTTCGTTCAAGGTCCTGCAGGATTCCCTGGCACGCATTACCGATGACCGCCGCTTGCAACTGCTGCTGATTGCCTTCTGCTTCGGCGCGTTCTTCGAAGGCGCGGCGGGTTTCGGCACGCCGGTGGCGGTGACCGGCGCGATCCTGATCGGGCTGGGCTTCTCGCCGCTGGCCGCCTCGGGCCTGGCGTTGATCGCCAACACCGCGCCGGTGGCGTTCGGCGCCCTGGGCACGCCGATCATCACCCTCGCCAAAGTCACCGGGCTCGATGAGATGGAGCTGTCGATGATGGTCGGTCGACAGTTGCCGTTCTTCTCGGTGATCGTACCGTTCTGGCTGATCTGGGCGTTCGCCGGCTGGCGCAAGATGCTGGAGATCTGGCCGGCGATCCTGGTGGCCGGCGTCAGTTTCGCCATCCCACAATTCCTGGTGTCGAACTTCCACGGGCCGATGCTGGTGGATGTGATCGCCGCGCTGATCTCCATGGCGTGCCTCACCGGGTTCATCAAGGTCTGGAAACCGGCCACGATACATACCTCCGCAGCGCTGTCGGGCCGACACGATGATTCGAAGATCGACGCCAGCGAAGCACAGGCGCCGGTCGCCAGCGCCGCGTTTTCCAATGATGCCCGTCCCGCCGTGCTGCGCGCCTGGATGCCGTGGATCATCCTCACGGTGTTCGTGTTTGCCTGGGGCACCCAGGGCTTCAAGAACCTGTTCGACACCCGCCCGGCCATCGACCCGCAGACGCAATCGGCGAAGCTCGATCCCCAGGGCAAGCCGATGCGCGAGGCGAACCCAATCTTCTCGCCGCTGCTGACCTTCGGCACCATCCACCAGCAGATCGAAAAGGTCCCGCCCGTGGTGCCCCAGCCTAAAACCGAGGAAGCGGTCTACAAGTTCAACTGGTTCACCGCCACCGGCAGCGGCATCTTCCTGGCGGCGGTGCTCGGCGGCTTGCTGATGGGCTATTCGATCCCGCAACTGGTGCGCCAGTACCTGCGAACGCTGTGGGTGGTGCGCTATTCGCTGATCACCATCGTGGCAATGTTGGCGCTGGGCTTCCTGACGCGTTATTCGGGCCTGGACGCGACCATGGGCCTGGCCTTCGCCGCGACGGGCATTTTCTACCCGATGTTCGGCACGCTGCTGGGCTGGCTCGGCGTGGCGCTGACCGGTTCGGACACGGCTTCGAACGTGCTGTTTGGCGGTTTGCAGCGGGTCACGGCCGAGCAGTTGGGCATCAGCCCGGTGCTGATGGCGGCGGCGAACAGTTCAGGCGGGGTGATGGGCAAGATGGTCGACGCCCAGTCGATCGTGGTCGCTTCCACCGCAACCCGTTGGTACGGCCACGAAGGGGAAATCCTGCGCTACGTGTTTTTCCACTCGGTGGTGCTGGCGATCCTGGTGGGCGGGCTGGTGACGTTGCAGGCGTATGTGGCGCCGTTCAGTCATATGGTGGTGGGCGGACGTTGAATAAGTGCGTTCTGTAGGAGCTGCCGAAGGCTCGGGCCGCGTTCGGACGATCTTTTGATCTTTCGCTTGGGGCCCAAGTGGCTGGGGAAAGATCGCAGCCTCGCTTCGCTCGGCAGCTCCTACAACGTCCCCGTCAGACAGGGGCAAGCTGGTTTTTTACTGAACGTTCTTCAGCTTGACCACATCACCGGACACCGACGTGGTGTAGCCGGTCAGGACCCACGCCCAGAACCAGTTTTCCTGGACTTGGGTGTTGATCATGGCGTCGCCGCCCTTGGCTTGGATCGCCGCGGTCTGGGCACGGACGAAACGGTTGTTCTGACGGATCGGGATCACGCCGAACAGCAGCAGGCCGGTGGCCTTGGCTTCGCTGTGACCGACGACGGTGTATTGGCTGCTGTCGTACTGCTGGGTCTTCATCGGGGTGCCGGTGCAACCCGCCAGGACCAGGCCGAACAGTGCGCCGGCGACAACTTTGCTGATGTGGTTCATTTGAGGCTCCATGGATAAACGCCCGGGATCCATCTCTCGGGCGGCGCGTACTCTAACCGATCAGCAATAAAATGACACAACATCCTCCGCCCATTTCAGGGCTCGAAAGGCCCATGGCAGAGCCATTCGTCAGGTGCGCCTCCAGCGAAACAGACTCGCGTCGATAGCATGAAAACTGCGCCACGGAAGGCAGTTTCTTGTCTTGACGACCGCCAGGTAACGGCCGGTCCCGTTGGAGGGTTTCATCATGATCGACGTAACAGTCTGGAGCGTTACCCTGCCGGTGCAAACGCCCGCGCAGGTCGTGGCGACCAAAGCCATGCCGAGTTTGAAAAACAAGTATTTCGACAATAACGGCCAGCGGATCGTCTTCTGGGCGCCCGTCACCGGCTCCCATACCGGTAACAGCAAATTTCCGCGTTCCGAACTGCGGGAAACCAGCAAGGACGGCAAACATCGCAATTGGCGCTACAACAGCGGCACCAACGCCCTCAAGGGCGAACTGTCGGTCAACCAGGTGCCGTCGGAAGGCCGTGTGGTGGTGGCGCAGATTCACGCCAAGAATGCCCCGACGCCGTTGTTGAAACTGGTTTACCGCTATGAAAAGGGCACCGGCAACATTGACGTGGAATACCGGGTCAAGCCCAACGACAAAAAGAGCCCGGTGATCTACACCGTGCCCAAGGTGCCGTTGAACAAATCCTTCTCCTACACGTTGCAAATGGACAAGCAAGGCCAGCTCACGATACTGATCGGCAGCAGCGGCAAACAGGTGAAGCTGGACAAGTCCTGGTACGGCTACGACTTCTATTTCAAGGCTGGCGTCTACACGCTGGACAACAAGGGTTATTCCAACGAAGGCGGCAAAGTCACCTACACCAAACTGAACGTCAGTCACAAATGACTGACGTTCTTGCTCCCCTCACGCCTCGGACGGTGTCACGGCCCCTTGCCGACCACTGAAGGTCAACAGGAAACCCACGAACACCACCAGCGCAAAACCGGCCGGGAACAGCCAGATGCTTTTCCAATCATGGCCGCCTTCCACCACGAAATGATCGGTCACCTGCCCCGCCACCCAGAAACCGATCAACATGCCCACGCCATAAGTCGCCAGGGTGATCAAGCCCTGGGCCGAGCTGCGCAGGTGTTTCGGCGCCTTGGCGTCGGTGTAGACCTGCCCCGAGACAAAAAAGAAGTCGTAGCAGATGCCGTGCAGGGCGATGCCGATGAACAACATGAACGCCAGGTCAGCGTTGTCGCCGTAGGCAAACAGCACGTAGCGCAACGCCCACGCCAACATCCCCACCAGTAGCGCCAACTTGATGCCAAAGCGCTGGATGAACAGCGGCAACAGCAACATGAACAGCACCTCGGACACCTGCCCGATGGCCATTTTCGCCGTCGGGTTGGTCATGCCGGTTTCGGCCAGGAAGGGATTGGCGTTCTGGTAATAAAACGCCAGGGGGATGCAGATCAGGATCGAGGCGATGAAGAACACCAGGTAACTGCGGTCCTTGAGCAGGCCCAACGCATCGAGCCCCAGGGACTGCTTGATGCCGCTCGCACTCGCCTGCTCCTTGAGCGGTGCCGTGGCGGGCAACGTGAAGCTGTAGAGTCCGAGGGCCAGCGAGGCGATGGCCGCCATCAGGAAGGTGTTGCGCAGGCCACCCGCTGCAATCGCCTCGCGCGAATCCCAGGCGAACACGAAGCTGATCACCACGCCCGCGGCGATCCAGCCCAGGGTGCCCCAGACCCGGATGCGTGAGAATTCCAGCGCCGGGTCGCGCATTTGCCGAAAGGCCACGGAGTTGACCAGGGCCAGCGTCGGCATGTAGATCACCATGTACGCCAGCACGAAGGGGTAGAACGCGCCGAAATCCACCGCCGAATACAGCTGATACAGCAACACCGCGCCCACCAGGTGCAACACCGCCAGGATGCGCTCGGCGTTGAAGTAGCGGTCGGCGATCAGGCCGATCACGAACGGCGCGATGATCGCCCCCCAGGACTGGGTGGCGAAAGCCATGCCGACCTGCCCGCCACTGGCTTGCAGCGTGCTGGACAGGAACGTGCCGAGGGTGACGAACCAGCCACCCCAGATAAAGAACTGCAGGAACATCATCACGCTGAGGCGTGCATTCATCGTGGTCATGACTGTCACCGTCTTGTTGTTGTTCTTGTTGAAACAAAGTCGTGCGCTGTTATTGCGGCCTGCTTTTTGTGACCTGCTTTGTGGATTGCTTTTGTGGCGAGGGAGCTTGCTCCCGCTGGGTGGCGAAGCCGCCCCAATACAATGTTCCAGGCGGACCGCATCGCCTGGTTCTACGACTGCTTCGCAGCCGAGCGGGAGCAAGCTCCCTCGCCACAGGGTTCTGCGATCAGCCGTTACCCAGACAACCCCAACAACCGCCGGTTGGATGCCTCATCCGCCGTGACCCCGGCAAAGTCATCGAATGCCTTGGCGGTCCTGGTGATCATGTGCCGCTGGATGAATGCCGCGCCTTCGGCCGCACCCTGTTGCGAATCCTTCAGGCAGCATTCCCACTCCAGCACCGCCCAACCGTCGAAACCGTATTGGGTCAGCTTGCTGAAAATCGCCTTGAAATCGATCTGCCCATCGCCGAGGGAACGGAACCGTCCCGGGCGATCCACCCAGCCCTGGTAACCGCCATAGACACCGGAGCGGGCGTCGGGACGGAATTCGGCGTCCTTGACGTGGAACATGCGGATACGGTCGTGGTAGCGATCGATGAAGCCCAGGTAGTCCATCTGTTGCAGCAGCAAGTGGCTGGGATCGTAGAGAATCGCGGCCCGTGGATGATGGTCGACCGCCTCGAGGAAGCGCTCGAACGAGGCGCCGTCGTGCAGGTCTTCGCCAGGGTGGATTTCGTAGCACAGGTCCACGCCGGCCGCGTCGAAGTCATCGAGGATCGGCCGCCAGCGCCGGGCCAGCTCGGCGAAACCCTGCTCGACCAGGCCGGAGGGGCGCTGTGGCCACGGGTACATGTACGGCCACAGCAACGCACCGGAAAACGTCGCGTGGGCCTTGAGGCCCAGGCGCTGGCTGGCGCGGGCGGCCAGTTTCAGTTGCTCGATGGCCCATTCGGTACGCGCCTGGGGCTGGCCGCGCAGGTGGGCCGGGGCGAAGTCGTCAAACAACGCATCGAACGCCGGATGCACCGCCACCAATTGGCCTTGCAAGTGCGTCGACAATTCGCTGATCTCGACGCCGGCCGCTGCGCAAGTGGCCTTGAGTTCGTCGCAATACGCCTGGCTCTCGGCAGCCCGGGCCAGGTCGATGTAACGCGTGCCCAGGGTCGGCACCTGGATGGCTTTGTAGCCCTGCGAAGCGGCCCATCGGGCGATGTTCGCCAAGCTGTCGAACGGCGCTTCGTCGGCCATGAACTGCGCCAGGAAAATCGCCGGCCCGCGCAGGCCGCGCGATGTTTGGTCGTGAGTCTTCACAGCTGCGATTCTCCGGTTTCCAGCGCGGTCCACTTCGCCTCGCCACGGTGATTGATGATGGCGGCCTCGATAAACGCCATGCCGCGCAAGCCGGTTTCGATGCCGGGTACGCCTGGCACGTCAGGGCCTTCGACTCGGCCGCGAATGGCCCGGGCGAAATCGCCGTAGAGGTTGGCCATTGCCTCCAGATAACCCTCCGGATGCCCCGCCGGCAGACGCATTCGCCGGGTCGCCGCATCACAGAGCCAAGGCTGGCCGACACCACTGCGCAGGACGCGCAGCGGTTGGTCGAAGGCACGGTGGATCAGGCTCGACGGTTCTTCCTGGCGCCACTCCAGCGCGCCTTTGTCGCCATAGACGCGGATCTTCAGCGGGTTCTCTTCGCCGGTGCAGACCTGGCTGGCGAGCAACACGCCGCTGGCGCCGCCGTCCATCTTGAACAGCATCGCGGCGTCATCGTCCAACTGCCGGCCCGGAACATGGCTGCCCAACGCGGCGCACAGCTGCTGGATCGGTTGGTCCGCGACGAACTCGGCCAGGGAAAACGCGTGGGTGCCAATGTCGCCGATGCAACCGCCCAAGCCGGACTGGGCCGGATCATCACGCCACTGCGCCTGCTTGTTGCCCAACGCCGCGACGTCCTGGCTGAGCCAGCCCTGGGGGTATTCGACGAACACTTTGCGCACCTGGCCGATCACGCCCGAGCGCACCATCTCACGAGCCTGCCAGACCATGGGATAGCCGAGGTAAGTGTGGGCCAGGCCGTAGAGGCAGCGACTGTTTTGCAGCACGTCCTGGAGGGCCAGCAACTCCTTGAGATTCAGCGCGGCGGGCTTCTCGCTGAACACGTGGAAGCCGGCCTTCAGCGCTTGGCTGGCAATCGGTGCGTGGAGGTGATTGGGCGTGACGATCACCAGCAACTCCATGCGTTGATCCAGCGGCAGCAGCGCTTCGTCGTCGAGCATCTGTTGCCAGTCGTGGTAACAACGCGATGCCGCCAGCCCCAGTGCCGCGCCGGTCTGCCGGTTGTTGTGGGGATCGCGGCTGAACGCGCCGCACACCAGCTCGAAACCGCCATCCAGGCCCGCGGCCTGACGATGGGCCTGGCCGATGAAGGCGCCCTCCCCACCGCCAACGAAGCCCATTCTTATTTTCGGTGCTACAGGATTCATCGCGATTCTCTTCTGTTCGGATCGATGATGTAACCGGTTACATCATGACGGGAATCTAGGCTTGGTTTTGTCGCCTGTCAAACGCTATGGAACCGGCTTGAGATGTGTCGGGCGACAAACCTGCGGTAAGCTCGCCGCCATGCCTGGGTCGCCAGGCGCCGAATCGAGGTGCCCTTGTCCAACATCCGTGAAGTGGCCCGGCTGGCCGGTGTGTCGGTGGCCACGGTGTCCAGAACACTGAAATCTCCCGAACGCGTGCTGCCCGAGACCCGGGACAAGGTCAACGCAGCGGTACTCCAGGCCGGTTATCGCCCGAACCTGATGGCGGTGCAGTTTCGCTCCCGGCGCACCGGCAACCTGGTGATCCTCGTGCCGACAATCGCCAACACGTTTTTCGCCCGGGTGATCAGCGGCGCCCAACAAGCGGCGCAAGCGGCCGGCTATCGACTGCTGCTGTGCGACACCCAGGGCCGCGAAGCCATCGAGCAGGAATTCGCCGCGCTGGTCTACGCCCATCAGGCCGACGGCGTGATCCAATTGCGCGCCAGCGACCCCTTTGTCTCACTGCCTCCCGGCACCGATGCGCTGCCGCTGGTCAACGCCTGCGAGGTGGTCAAGGATGCGCCCTACCCGACCATCAGCCTGGACAACCGCAGTGCCGCGCGCGCCATGACCGAGCACTTGATCGGGCTCGGCCATCGGCGCATCGGCATCATCAAGGGCCCGCGCAGCAGCCCGCTGACCCTCGACCGCGTGGCCGGTTACCAGGACGCCTTGCACGACGCCGGCATCGCGCTCGACCCTGAGCTGATCTGCCACGGCGACTTCACCCTCAAGGCCGGCTACGAAGGAGCCGGGACGATGCTCGCCTTGGCCGAGCGCCCCAGCGCGCTGTTCTGCGAGAACGACGAAATGGCCATCGGCGCGCTCAAGCGCATCAAGCAGACGGGCCTGCGGGTGCCCGAGGACATTTCCCTGGTGGGTTTTGACGACATCCCGTTCGCCGCGTATTGCGATCCACCGTTGACCACCATTTCCCAACCGGCTGAAACTTTTGGTCACAAAGCCGTGGAGATGCTCATCGCGCTGATCGAGAAGAAACCCATCGCCCAGCAGCATGTGCAACTGCCGTTCGAACTGACTGTGCGCGGCAGTTCGGCGTCGCGGGTAGGAGCTGGCGAAGCCTGCGATCTTTTGATCTTTTGATCTTTGGTCTTTGATCTTTCGCTTCCGATTCAATCGACAGCGAAAAGATCGCAGCCTCGTTGCACTCGGCAGCTCCTACGGTCCCCTACAGCTCAGATCCGAAGAGTCTTCAATGCGAGTCAACAAGCGCTTCACCTCCTGGCCGTCGGTGCATTGCTGGTGGTGGCGCTGCCGCTGACCGATGAGATCGGCTTCGTCCCGGGTGAGGCCAGGGTCAAGGGCAATGGCGCCGGCATGGAGATACCCGAGGGCGCTCGGCTGGAAAACGGCAGTTGGCGATACCACCGCGAACTGCCACCGCTGCAACCGTTGAAGCTCGGCCGCACGCCCCAGGCCGGTGATTACCAGCTGTGTGATGCCGGCGTTTGCCGGTCGATGGCGCATTGGCTGGGGCCGCCTTCCGCACAGCAACCAGCCGTGGAATTGTGGAGCTGCCCGCTGTGATCGTTCAGTCAGCGCTGATGGAGCGCCACGCTGCTTGCGCCAATAATTCCCGGTGAACCTTCGGACTGGAGGGCACTCGCCCCGCCAGCCATGCCCGGCAATAACTTTCAGACGCGCCGATGATCAGCGAAAACATCAACTCGGCGGGATAACGCTTGAGCGCCTCGCCCTGCTCGGCGGCGCCCAACCACTGCCACAACTGACCGTTACGTGAGGTGTTGCGGCTGGCGAGCTCGTCCTTGAACGGTCCCTTGGTCACCGCAAAGCGCGCGTGATACTGGAAACGCGCCCATTCGGGCTGGCTGTCGACCCAATCAACGTAGCTGTAGATCAACGCTTGGACACCCTGCTCGGCGGTTGTCGCTTCGGACAGGTATTGCTCGCGCAAACGCGCCTGATCCTCCAGGGCAGTGAAAAACAGTGCCGCCACCAAGCCTTCCTTGTTGCCGAAATGATGGTAGATGGCGCCGACGCTGGTCTGGCATTCGGTGCGGATCATCTCAATGGTGGTCGCCTCGATGCCCTGTTCGTTAAACAGGGCCAGGGCCTTGCGAAAGATATCGCGCTTGAGTTCGGCTCTTCTGCCGGGAAAGGCGCGTTCGAGTAAATCTGCTGTTTCCATGCTTGGCATTAACCGGTTCGTTGGATGGACCGGGCGCTGGGTTGCCCGTGACGAAGTGAGCGCAGCTTGACAGATTCGCCGCCAACAGAATACCGTTCTGTCACAGAATATTATTCTGTTACGGAACACTGTTCCGCAAAATCACTTATCAGCGAGGCTTCACATGAATCAGGTTCTCGGTATGTTCAACAGCGCAGGTCCGGACGCCTTCAGCAAAATGGCCTGTCAGATGGCACCGTACTTTTCCACGATCAACCCGCTGGTCACAGCGCTGCGCCAAGGTGCGGCGACCGTGCAGGTCCCGTTTCGCAAGGAAATCACCAATCACCTGGGCACTGTCCACGCCATCGCCATGTGCAACGCCGCCGAGTTGGCCGCCGGCATGATGACCAACGTCTCCATTCCGGAAGGCGCCCGCTGGATTCCCAAAGGCATGACCGTGCAATACCTGGCCAAGGCCAAGAGCGACGTGACGGCCGTTGCGAACGGCGACGAGGTGGACTGGCAGACCGAAGGCGACAAGATCGTGCCGGTGGACATTCATGACGTGGAAGGCAAGAAGGTGTTCACGGCTCAGATCACCATGAACGTGAAGCTGGGTTGAAGTCGAGGGCGTCCGGGACGCCCTCTATCGATGAAAGCCAGATGTTCGTGGCGAGGGAGCTTGCTCCCGCTCGATTGCGCAGCAATCGCAATGGCAACTCAAGCGCCCCAGCCAGTTATTGGTGGAGCCTGGGGGTCAGGCGAACGTCGCCCCTCGGGTGTTCACGAACAACGAGTACAGCGAATGGCTGCCGGCCATGAACAGCCGGTTGCCCTCCCTGCCGCCAAAGCAGACGTTGGGGCAGCGCTCGGGCAACGAGATGTGCCCAATGGCCTTGCCCTCGGGGTTGAACACCCGCACGCCGTCGAGTTTTTCCAGGTCGGCCTTGGGGTCGCCGTTCCCGCCCCACCCGCACCAGAGGTTGCCGCTCTCGTCGCACTTGATCCCGTCGATAGCCGCGTAGTCCAAGCCTTCGATGTGCTTGCGCCGTTCCCCCAGCGTACCGTCATCCTTGACCGTGATCGCCCAGATCAAGCGGTTGGGCTTGGCCCGGCCTTCGACCACGTAGAGGATTTTTTCGTCCGGGGAAAAGCACAGGCCGTTCGGCCCCGCGAGGTCGTCGATGACCCGGCTGAGCTTGCCGGTCTGACCGTCGATGCGGTAGACCGCGTGGGGCTGCGCCGGGGTGACTTTGTGCCCTTCATAATTGTTGCCGGTCTGGAACGGTGGATCGGTGAACCAGATCGAGCCGTCCCGCTTGCAGACGATGTCGTTGGGCGAATTCAATGGCTTGCCGTCGAAACTGTCGGCCAGCACGGTGATCGTGCCGTTGGGTTCGGTGCGCGTGATGCGCCGACCTTCGCTCGTCGTGGTCGAGCCTTCGCAGACCAGCAACCGCCCCTGGCGATCGCGGCACATGCCATTGGAGAAATTCGAGTTCTCGCGGTACACCGACAACCCGCCGGTGACTTCGTCCCAACGCACGATGCGGTTGTTGGGGATGTCACTGACCAGCAGATAGCGACCGTCGCCGATCCATACCGGACCTTCTGCCCAACGCAGGCCGCTGGCGAGTTTTTCCACGCTGGCGTTGAAAACGCGCAGGTCCATGAACGAAGGGTCGAGAATATTCACCAGGGGGTCTGGATAACGCTGGCTCAACGGCTCGGCCTGGGCGAGCCCGGGCAAGTTGCCCAGTGTCGCGGCGGCGGCCGAGACCACCAGGGATTGTTTCAGGAAGATCCGGCGCCCCTGATCGGCGATTGCAGGTTGCGAAGCATCCATCGTACGTCTCCGTTAATTATTATTGGACGGGGACGTCTGTTTTACCTCGTGATAAGACATCGTACAAGTAAATATGAATGCCTTGCCCATCACTCGCCACGGAGCGGAATCCGAACGGTGAACGTGGTGCCCCCGCGCGCCTTGGAATGAACTTCGATAGTCCCCTGGTGAGCCGCGACGATCGCCGAGGCGATGTAGAGACCCAGCCCCAGGCCGGCCGTGGGGCCGTATTGCAGGTCGCCGCTGCGCACTTGTCGGATCAAGGGATTGAAGAGGCTCGCGATGGCGTCCTTCTCGATAGGCTTGCCCTGGTTGTTGATTGCGATGACGGCGTCATCCTCTTCACGGCTCAGCGATACGGTGATCGGCGCGCCCTGTGCGCCGTGCTGGACCGCGTTGCCGATCAGGTTGGAAAAAACCTGTTCCATCCGCGCCGGATCGAACAGCCCTTCGAGCGGACCGTGGGGCTCGAAAAGGATACTGCTTTCCGGATGGAACGCCCGTGCCTCCTCCACCATGCCTTCGCACGCGGCGACCAGGTCGCCATTGAAGCGCTGCACCGGTATGCCCGCGCCCAGCTGGGTTCGGGTGAAATCCAGCAGGTCGCCGACAATCTTGTTGGCCCGTTTGACGCTGGTGTAGATGCGCGAGGAAATCTTGGTGGCCTTGGCGGGTAGATCGCCCGCCCGCAGGAGCACTTCGGAACTCAACAGGATCGCGCCCAGCGGGCTGCGCAGGTCATGGCCCAAGATCCCGAGGAAGATATTGCGCGCCGCATCGACAGCGCCTGAGTAGCTGACCACCGATTCCGCCAGGGCCTGGTCGACGGCCTCGTTGAAGCGGATCACATCCGACATCGCCTGCGCCTGGCCCAACTGTGCGTGGGGCATCCATAACATCAGCACGCTGGTGCGCAACGCGCGGTACTCCGAGACCATCTGCTGCACGGTAAAGCCGGAGGACTGGCGAATGACGGCATGGGTCTCCGCCGCAGTCTCGGCTTCTGCCGCCGGCGCTTCGCCCTGGGACTTGGCGATCTGCTCCTCGGTGGTCTGGGCGGTGCGCAGGTCAATGGCAATGGTTCGCAGCATCTGCTCGGCATGGTCGCGCAGCGCCGTCGAATCCATGCCGATGGACGCCGGCCTGATGGTCCTGGCGAAGTCTTCCCAGGCCTGGAGGATCGGTTCGATGTTGTCGACAATGAAATCAGCCAGGCGCATGGGTTGCTCCGCGGAAAACTCAGGGGGATCGGTGCCGGAAACAACACAGCGCTCAGGTTGTTGTACAGCAAATCGTCGGGGGGCGTATGCAGGCGTCTGGAATTGATTGGGCTAATGGCGCTGACGACTGCTTCGCAGCCGAGCGGGAGCAAGCTCCCTCGCCACAAGGGTCTGCGAACATTTGCAAGGAACTGCTCGACGATCGCAGACCATCGCTTGTCTCCGTCGGCTTGATCCGGTACAAATCCCGATGTTGTACGACAACCTATAACTACTAGATCAGCCACCGGAGCCTCGTTGCAGCGGTGGTACACCTTTGAGATTCCTGCCATGACCCGCTCCACCGCCGCAGCCGATGTCCCCATTCCTTTCTCCCGCCCCATCGCCGTGCTCATTCTGCTGTGCATGGGCTGCGCCTTCGCCGGCAACCATGTCGCCGCGCGGGCGGCGTTCGATGACGGTGCCGGCGTGTTGCTGGCGATCCTGCTGCGCTCGGGCGGGACGTTGCTGGTATTGGCGACGATGGTGTTGTGGCAACGCCAGAGCTTGCGCCTGCCGCCCGGTGCCTGGCGCTGGCAGTTGGCGTTGGGCCTGCTGATCGGCGCCCAGAGCCTGTGCCTGTATTCCGCCGTGGCCCGGGTGCCGGTGGCGCTGGCTCTGTTGGTGGGCAACGTGTTCCCGATCCTCTTGGCCCTGTTGACCTGGGCCCTCGGCGGCCCGCGGCCGACTGCCCGTACCGCAACGTTGATGGGCATGATCCTGGTGGGCCTGGTGTTCGTGCTGGAGGTGCCGACGCGGTTGGCGTCCCAGGCGGATGTCGGCCCGCAATGGTTGCTGGGGGTGGGCCTGGCGTTCTGCGCCGCGTGCGTCTTCGCGTGCGCGTTGTGGATCACCGATCACAAACTGTCCCAGGTGCGCGGTTCGGTGCGCAGCCTGCTGACGATTTTCATTGTGTTCAGCAGCGTCAACCTCGCCGGCCTGACCGGCGCCCTGCCCGGCGGCCTCGCCTTCCCCGCCAGCAGCACCGGCTGGCTGGCGCTCGCCACCCTGATGGTGCTTTATGGCACCGGGTTCATTGTCTTGTTCATGTGCGTGCCGCGCCTGGACATGCCGCGTAACGCCCCGGTGATGAACATCGAACCACTGGCGACCCTGCTGATCGGCTGGCTGGTGCTGGACCAGATGCTCAACCCGGGCCAGATCCTCGGCGGCGCGATCGTAGTGACCGGCATCGTGTTGCTGACGTGGCGCAAGGTCGAGCGGGCCAAGGCGCCGGTGGAAGCTCACAACTGAACACCTTTGTGGCGAGGGAGCTTGCTCCCGCTGACCTCTGTAGGAGCTGGCGAAGCCTGCGATCTTTTGATCTTTCGCTTGATATTCAAGTGTCCTTAGAAAGATCGCAGCCTCGCTTCGCTCGGCAGCTCCTTGTATCTCGACTATCGCTCCGTCAGGAGCGATAGTTCTCGACTGATCATCGAGGGAGGGACTTGGAAGCCGCGCAGCTCCTTAGGCTTTTTGCCTGTGATGTAGATCGTGCTCCAGCCCTCCACACTCACTCGTACAGTTCGCACGGTATCTTGGGCCCGCCTCCGGCTAGAGCCCGCATTCGCAAGGTTGGACCGAGTGACGTGATGATCGCAAAAGGGAACAAGTGGAGAAACGATCATGTCTGGTTTCGTTGGCGTCGACGTTGCAAAGAACACTTTTGATATCGCTACACACCTGCCCAACGGCAAGCACAAAACCAAGGCCAAGCTGGCCAACAATCCAAAAGGTTTTAAAGAGTTTGAGGCTTGGCTAGACACAAACGTCGAGCGTTCGGCCCTGATCGTGATGGAAGCCACCAGCGTCTACCACTTGGAGCTCGCCGAGTTCGTTTACAACAAAGGCTTCCGAATCTGCGTCGTGAACCCGGCTACGACCAAAGCGTACGCTGACAGCGAGCTGCGCCGCATCAAGACCGATAAAAGCGATGCCAAACTCATCGCCGACTTCGCCCGGGAAAAGGATCAGAAGCTTCAGCCATGGGCACCTGAGCCACTGAAGTATCGCCAGTTGAAAGCTATGGTGCGCCGCCTGGATGACCTTCAGGAAATGGAACAAATGGAGCTTAATCGTCTGGACGTGTCTGACGAAAAGGTCAAAGACTCGATCAACTCCGTTCTGCGCCATATCGAAAAAGAGATCGTTGAAACACATAAGGCGATCAAAAAGCACATCGATGACGACCCGGATATGCGTCAGATGCGGGATCTGATCGTAACCATCGACGGTATCGGACAAAAAACGCTTGAGCGATTGCTAGCCGAACTGGGCGACTTGCGCAAATACAGCGATCCTCGCCAATTGGTCGCCGCTGCGGGGCTGAATCCCAAGCTGCAAGAATCAGGAAAGCTCAAAGGTCATACCCTAATTTCGAGAATCGGGTCAGCACGGCTGCGTGCAGGCCTTTACATGCCTGGCATGGTGGCGCTGAAACACAATAAGGCGATCATGGCGATGAAAGAACGCCTGGAGGCCAACGGCAAGGCCCCCAAACAAATCATCTGCGCGGCAATGCGCAAACTGCTGCACTTCGTTTACGGAGTGCTCAAGTCAGGACTGCCATATGACCCGAAACTTGCGCTTGCCCGGTGAGACTTAAGACGGTATCTACAGTACAGTCGAGCGGGAGCAAGCTCCCTCGCCACAAGGACCTCGTGTGGTCCAGACATTATGTGTTCGCCCAGCCTGAAACTAGTTCTGAAACCCGCAGTCCTACCCCAGCCCTGAACAACCACGTCCAGGGCTGACCGGCGCCGTTCTGGCGTCAAGGCAATTCCCTCCCGAGCCGTTCGCCCCATGCGCCATCCTGTTCGCTCTCGCCGTTTCGCCTCGCTGTGCCTCACGATCCTGTCTTCTCTGCTCGCCAGTCCGGCCCATGCCCGGGGCGAAGGGCAACTGGTGAGCGCCATCAACGATTACCGCAGCCAGTCCCAACGGTGTGACTGGCGAAGGTCGCGCGCCGCGCCACCCTTGGCTCTGCGCTCGAACCTGGCCTTGCCGATCGGTTTTCGTGGTGGCCTGCGCGACGCCCTGAATGATGTTGGCTATCAAGCCCGCGAGGTGCGCAGCATTCGCCTGACCGACGCACGGGACGCCGACGAAGCCTTCGAGATGCTGGCGGACGAACATTGCGCGGCGCTGCTGGACAATCAATACGCCGATATCGGTGTCAATCGGGTCGGTGACGAGTGGCGCGTGGTGTTGGCGCAACCCATGGGGGGCAGCACGCGAATGAGCGATGCGGGCGCGTCGGACAAGACGCTGCTGGCCCAGGTCAACGCCGCCAGGGCCAAGCCACGGATGTGCGGGCGCCAGCGCTTTGCCGCCGCCCGGCCGTTGAGCTGGAACGCCGCACTGGGTACCGCTGCCCTCGGGCATAGCCGGGCCATGGCCCGTGGCAATTATTTCGCCCATCGCGACCCGGACGGCCGTTCCACGTCCGATCGAGCCAAGGGCGCCGGCTTTCGCGGACATAAGCTGGGCGAGAACATCGCCGCCGGACAACGCTCGCCGAGCCAGGCCATGGGCGACTGGCTCGCCAGCCCCGGGCATTGTGCCAACCTGATGAACCCGATGTTCACCCAGATGGGCGCCGCGTCCGCCAGCGATTCGCGCAGCGATGCGGGGGTGTACTGGACGATGGTGCTTGGCGCGCCTTGATATACAGACGCACACCTTTGTGGCGAGGGAGCTTGCTCCCGCTCGACTGCACCGTAGGAGCTGCCGAGCGAAGCGAGGCTGCGATCTTTCCAAGAGCAGTTGAATTTCAAGCGAAAGATCAAAAGATCAAAAGATCGCAGGCTTCGCCAGCTCCTACAAAGGTCAGCGGGAGCATGCTCCCTCGCCACGGAGGTCCGTACACGTCTTTCGGCCTCAAGCCGGCCGGCGCACCGCCCTCACCTTCCCGCTGCCGCCCCCGCCACAAAAGAACCGGTCCGCGCCATCGGACTCCAGCCCCGACACGCCGATCCCCGGCGGCATCGTCACGCTTTCCAGCACTTGCGCCGTTTGCGGATCGATACGCCGCAGGTCGCTTTCATCATTTTCCCAGGTGCCGTGCCACAGCTCGCCGTCAACCCAGGTCACGCCCGTGACGAAGCGGTTGGATTCGATCGTGCGCAGAATCCTGCCGTCGGCCGGGTCGATCTGCAGGATCTTGCGCGCCTTGTACTGACCGACCCAGAGCGATCCTTCGGCCCAGGCCAGGCCGGAATCATCACCACTGTTGGGCGCCGGGATCGTCGCCACTACCTGGCCGGTGCATGGATCGATCTTGCGGATGCTGTCGCCGGCGATCTGGAACAGATGCTGACCGTCGAATGCCGTGCCCGCATTCGCTGGAACCTCAAGGGACTGCACGGTCTGGCCACTGGCGGGATCGAGGGCGTGCAGCTTTTCGCCCGAGGCGAACCAGACGCGCTCGCCGTCATGGCTCACGCCGTGCACGCAGTCGACGCCTGGAAACGGGCCGTATTCACGCAGGATTTGTGCCTCTGAACGTTTCATCTCACATCGCCTCATCGGTGGGTGTGATTGCATCCTAGCCATCGAACGGCAGCGCAGTGAGTAACAATACCGTCGCGAATCCGGGCATCGGTGCCGCCGTCCAGCGCCGGGCCCTGGCGCGACCGAACGACTGCGCCTTGCCGTTGGCCGCCAGGGTTTCCAAGGCTCGCTGCACACTGCGCTGGCTGGTGCCCAGGGCCAGCGCAAGCGCCGAGCTGGACCAGGCTTCTCCGTCCGCCAACAGCGCCAACACCGACCCGTAGGGCTGCTCGACGACATGCGCCAGCAGCTGGATCGCGTCGGCATGGCGTGGCGTCATGATAAAACCGCGCCGGGTCGCGACCACGTCGGCCACCGGGCGCAGGGCCTTGCGCAACCGCCCCATCTCGACCCGCAGCCGGGCGCGGTGGGAGTCGTCCGTCAATTTCAAGCCAAAGGCCTGGGTCATGAGCACTTCCCGCGAGGCATCGCCGGGCCAGGCTTGAGCCAGTTCGCGGGCCAGGGCAAACAGCACCGGGCGCCGGGCAAGGGAAATCTGGATACCTGCGCTACTGATCCCGTATCGGCAGGCGTCGACCACCAGCGCCGCGCCGCCCAACAGGGCTTGCACCTCTTCGAGTCGCAACAAGCGCTCTTCGCCTCGGGCGACCAGGCGCGCTGCGGGCATACGCAGCATTTGCCAGGCGCTTTCGATTTCAGCGTTCAACGCGCCAATGCCCGCTTGCCGTGCGGCGTGCCCGGCCCGTTCAAGGGCCGCGCGGGCGGTCTGCGCCTGCAACCGTCGCATGGCAATGCCGGCGGTCGCCAATTCGCAGGCCGCCCGGGACGCCAAAGGCAGGCCGTCAAGGTCCAGTTCGACGAGTTTGAGCTCGGCCTCGTCGAGCCGGCCAATCAACAACGACCGGCGAATTTCAAGGGTCCGCGCATGGCCCGCGTTCGCTCGATCGCCTTGGGTTTCGAGCACCACCCGGGCGGCGTCGAGGCGCTTCATCGGCCAGGCGAGGTCACGGGAAGCCAGGGCAATTTCAGCCTCGGCCACGACGCACCGCGCCCGAGCCATGGCCTCCTTGGGCCCGAAGGCCAAACCGGCCCGCCGCATCAGGCCCTTGGCTTTTTCCAGCTCTCCCAACTGGGCCATGGCAATGCCACGAAGCGCGAGGGCCGGGGCATCGTTGCGCAAGGCGACACGATTGAGCGCAGCCACCGGGTCCCCCGCCGCCAATGCGCGCCCCGCCGTGGTGATTTCGTGATCCATGAAGGATGACCTTTTTGTGGCGAGGGAGCTTGCTCCCGCTGGGTGGCACTGTAGGAGCTGCCGAGCGAAGCGAGGCTGCGATCTTTCCAAGGGCACTTGAATCTCAAGCGAAAGATCGAAAGATCAAAAAATCAAAAAATCAAAAGATCAAAGATCAAAAGATCGCAGGCTTCGCCAGCTCCTACAGAGGCCAGGGGGAGCAAGCTCTCACGCCACAGGTTAGTCCTGCCACATCGGCTACAGCCGGATCTTGGCCGCCGGCATCACATCGATCCGCGACACCGCGCTGCTCAACCGTCCCAGTCGATGGTTGTGATTGGCGATGATCTGCTCCGCCGTCATGCTGCCGTTGTCCACCGTCGAATGGGCGTCGGCGGCCAGGACCACTTCGTACCCCAAGGCATGGGCCTGGCGCACGGTCGCGTTGATGCAATAGTCGGTTTGCAGCCCGCAGATCACCACGCGGTCGATGCTCCGGGCTTGCAACAGCGCCAGCAGGTCGGTCTGGTAGAACGCGTCCGGCGTGGTCTTGCGCACCCGCAAGTCATCAGGTCCGGTGAGCAGGCCGCCGGCCAATTGCCAGGCGGCACTGCCATGTGCCAGCGAACCGTCCAGCTCTTCATGCTGGACCAGGATCACCGGCAGGTCGACAGCCCGCGCCCTGGCGCTGAGGTCGTTGATGGTCTGGACCAGGCGCTGGCTGTCGAAGCACTCCTCCTCGCCAGCACACAACCCCTCCTGGACATCGATAATCAGTAATGCGGTGCTCATGTTTCCCTCTTCGAATGGTCAGTAGCCCAACGACAATCCGGTGTTGCGGCGTGGATCGTTAGCGCCGTAGAAGCGGTTCTTGCCCACCGGCTTGCCGCCCAGTGACGGCGCGCCCACCAGGATTGCGGCGATGTGGTTCGGGTCCTGCGGCCCGGCGAACTTATGGCCCCAGCTCTCCAGTAACTTGAGCGTATCGGGGCTGGCGGCGAAGGTTTCCAGGTTGGTTTCCTCCGGCATCCACTGTTGATGGAAACGCGGCGCATCCACCGCTTCCTGCAGGTTCATGCCGTAGTCGATCACGTTGAGGATGGTCAGCAAGGTCGCGGTGATGATACGGCTGCCGCCCGGGGTCCCGACGACCATCACGGTCTTGCCGTCCTGGGTGACGATGGTCGGGCTCATGGACGACAGCGGCGCCTTGCCCGGCGCGATGGCGTTGGCTTCGCCCTGCACCAGGCCGTACATATTGGGCACGCCGACCTTGGCGGTGAAATCGTCCATTTCGTCGTTGAGGATCACCCCGGTCTTGCTCGCCATCACGCCGGCGCCGAACCAGTCGTTGAGGGTGTAGGTGACGGAAACGGCGTTGCCCCACTTATCGACGATCGAATAATGGGTGGTGTTGCTGCCCTCATGGGGGGCCACGCCGGGTTTGATTTTTTTCGAGTCACCGGCTTTCTGCGGCTCGATCGCGGCGCGCAGCTTCGCCGCGTAGTTCTTGTCCAGCAGGTGGTCGATGGGGTTCTGCACGAAATCCGGATCGCCCAGGTAGCTGTTGCGATCGACGTAGGCGTGACGCATGGCTTCGATCTGGTAGTGCATGCCCTGGGCCGAGTGGAAACCCAGGTCCTTCATCGGATAACCGTCGAGGATGTTCATGATCTGGCACAGCACCACGCCACCTGAGCTGGGTGGCGGCGCGGAGATGATGTGGTAGCCGCGATAATCACATTCCACCGGCGCCAGCTCGCGGGTCTTGTACTTGTCCAGGTCTGCCTGGGTGATGATGCCTTTGTTGGCCTGGCTGGAGGTGACAATAGCGTCAGCGACCCAGCCTTTGTAGAACCCATCGGCGCCCTTGGTGGAGATTTCCCGCAGCGTCTTGGCGAGGTCCTTTTGCACCAGTTTCTGGCCGGCCTGCATCGGCTCGCCGTTGTGCAGGAAGATCGCGCCGGAATCACGCGCATCCTTCTTGAACACATCGGTGGCGGTTTCCAGCAGATCGACATCCCCCTGCTCCAGCGTGAAGCCTTCCTCGGCGAACTTGATGGCCGGGGCGATCAGCTCTTCCCGCGGTTTGCTCCCATATTTCTTCAGCGCCAGTTCCATGCCGGAGACGGTGCCGGGCACGCCTACCGCCAGATGGCCGCGCGTACTGAGTTCGGGAATGACGTTGCCGTCCTTGTCCAGGTACATGTCGGCCGTGGCGGCCAGGGGCGCTTTTTCACGGAAGTCCAGGAAGGTCTTGCGACCGTCGGCCATTTGCAGGGTCATGAAACCGCCACCGCCGAGGTTGCCCGCCGCCGGGTAGACCACCGCCAGGGCATACCCCACCGCGACCGCCGCGTCCACCGCATTGCCACCGTTCTTGAGCACATCGACGCCAACGTGGGTGGCCAGGTGCTGGGCGGTCACCACCATGCCGTTCTCGGCGGCAACCGGGGCTTGGGACGCAGCGTGGGCAGTCAGACAGCAGAGGGAGAGCGAGGTGGCGATGAGGGTCCGGGCCAGGGATTCGAACTTCATGAGTCGGTCTCTTCTTGTTTTAAGGGTCGGGATCGCTTCAAAAGCACAGACGAGTATGGCTCGATTTACGCAATATGCCCGTTTCCCGTCGAGCGGCTTACGTCATCGTCGTCCTTGGGATAGGCTCACTGCGCTTGATCATCCCAATGCACAAGGACATCACTGATGACGCTGCGAATCGAACGCACGGACGCTCCAACCGATGAACAACGCCAGGCCATCCTCGCGCCACTGCGGACCTATAACATCGCCCAGACAGGCGGAAGCGCGCCAGAACCGGTCGCCTGGCTGGTGCGCGACGAGCACGACGAAATCGTCGGCGGACTCTACGGCCGGGTATTTTTCCGTTGGCTCTATATCGAGTTGCTGGTGGTGCCGGAACAGGCCCGGGGTCAGGGCACAGGCTCGGAATTGATGCAGATGGCCGAACAGCTGGCCAGGGAAAAGGATTGCGTGGGGATCTGGCTCGACACCTTCGACTTCCAGGCCCCTGATTTCTACCGTCGGCATGGTTTCACCGAATGCGGCAAGATCGAGGACTATCCGCCGGGGCACCGACGCTTCTTCTTCCAGAAGCGCCTGAATTCCGAAAATTGAAACGCCCCTGTGGGAGCGAGCTTGCTCGCGATCGCGGTGAATCAGTCAACTGCCACGCAAGAAGATCAAACCCCTCGCGAGCAAGCTCGCTCCCACAGTGGTTTGGGTGCTTAGAGACACGTCGCCAACGCCGCCAACCGGCGCTTGGCGACGAAGTCGTCATGCTTGGCGTAGTAGCTCAACGCGGTCCCCGTGGCACTGGCTTGCAGATCGACAAACGATTCGGCCGAGCGGGTGTACACCGTCGAGCCGCCATTCTTGCCCGGTTGCAGGTAGGCGCCGGCATCGACACCAAACACCGATTCATCTTCCCAGGCGAATTTCACGCACTCGGCGACATTCTGCTGCGGCTTGTCGGAGGCCAGGGTCTTGTAGGGGGCTTGGGTCCGGGCTTGTTCCATCGCCGACCCCGCGCAGCCGGCCAGCAGGGTCGCGGCCACGGCCACCATCAGCATTCGCATCGCATTCACTCATCGAGAAAAAAACGGACTGTAGCATTGCGCCCCCTGTTGCCGTGCGGCTTTACCGAAATTTGCACGCGACAACGACTGTCGATTCGCGCAACCTGTTGGCTTATGACCAAGGAGCGACCATGGCGACAACCGAACAGCAACACGAACGAGCCTTGCAGATTTTTCTCGCCCAGCGCCCCGAGCTGCGTCTCGAACTGGACACTCTCAACCCGTTGCTGGCCCAGGCCAAGGGCGAGTCGGCCGAACAGTACCGCGCCGAACACTTGCACGAAGCATTCGAAGCCGAGGCCGAAAGCCTCGGGTTGTTCGCCTGGGAACTGACGCTGTTGCTGACGACCGACTCCGCCGAGGACTACCAGGCCCAACGCATGGAAGTGCACAAGGAAGTCGCGGAAATGGCGGGGATGGAATGGGCGGAGTATTGCCAGTTACATGGCCTCGAAAGCCAAGGCTGAACACAGGCCCCCCTGTAGGAGCTGCCGAAGGCTGCGATCTTTTGATCTTGATCTTGATCTTGATCTTTCGCTTGAGACTTAATCGTCAGGACAAGATCGCAGCCTCGTTGCACTCGACGGCTCCTACACAGCTCCTACCATCTCCTACCAGCTCCCCTCCAGCGCCTACACCCGCGGTCCAACAGGTCTTGCCCTTCTGGCAATCGCCCCCTCGTCCATAAAGCATTATCATGGCCGCAGTTTTGCTGATCGGGTCTGTCATGAAGTTCGCCATCGCGCTGTTTTCCGCCGCCCACGCGCCCTCCTCGCGCCGCGCCATGCTGTTTGCCCAGTCCGTCCTGGCCGGTGGGCATGAGATCGTGCGGTTGTTTTTCTACCAGGATGGCGTCTACAACGCCGCCAACAGCGTCGTCACGCCTCAGGACGAACAAGACCTGCCCCAGCAATGGCGCGCATTCGTCACCGAGCATCAGCTCGACGGCGTGGTCTGCATCGCAGCGGCGTTGCGCCGTGGCGTGTTGAACGCGGAAGAAGCCCAGCGCTACCAGCGTTCGGCGGCCAGTGTCGAAGCGCCCTGGGCGTTGTCCGGGCTCGGCCAGCTGCACGATGCGATCCAGGACGCCGACCGCTTGATCTGTTTTGGAGGCGCGTGATGGCCAAGTCTTTGTTGCTCATCAGCCGTCAGGCCCCATGGTCGGGCCCTGGCGCCCGGGAAGCGCTGGACATCGTCTTGGCCGGCGGCGCGTTCGACCTGCCCATCGGCCTGTTGTTTCTCGATGACGGCGTGTTCCAGCTCGCCGCCGGACAGCACGCCAAGGTTGTCCAGCAAAAGGACCTGAGCGCCAATTTGCAGGCATTGCCGATGTTTGGCGTCGACGACCTGTTTGTCTGCGCCGACAGCGCCGCCGAACGCGGTCTCGCTGTCGATGCCCTGGCGCTGGACGACCTGAACGTATTGGGCGCAGCGGACATCGCCGCGCTCATTGACCGCTATGACCAGGTGATCACCCTCTGATGTCGACCTTGCATGTGTTGTCTCATTCCCCCTTCGGCGACAGCCGTCTCGCCAGCTGCCTGCGGATCCTGGGCACTCACGACGCGCTGCTGCTATGCGGCGACGCGGCTTACGCGCTGCAACCCGGTACCGCGCCGTTCGCCACGCTGCACGCCGGCGGCTGCAAAGTGTTCGTCCTGACCGAAGACGCACAGGCCCGCGCCTTGCCTATTCCGGACTGGGCCGAGGCCATTGATTATCCAGCCTTCGTCGAACTGTCGATCCAGCATGACAAGGTCAACAGCTGGCTATGAAGACCCTGACCGTAGGCGAGCGCCGCATTGCGCTGGACAAGGATGGCTACCTGGCCGACCTCAATGACTGGTCCGCCGCCGTAGCCACGGCCCTGGCCACTGCCGAAGACGTCGAGCTGAGCCCCGAACACTGGGAAATCCTCGAACTGCTGCGGGCCTTCTACGATGAATTCCAGCTGTCCCCCGCCACCCGGCCGCTGATCAAGTACACCGCGCTGAAACTGGGGCCGGACAAGGGCAACAGCCTGCACCTGAACCGATTGTTCAAAGGCACTCCCGCCAAACTCGCCGCCAAGCTGGCGGGCCTGCCCAAACCGACGAATTGCCTATGACCGACTTCCCAGCACTGACCCTCGAAACCCCCGCCGAGCACCCGTTCGCCCAGTTCGTTCGCATCCTTGGCAAAGGCAAGCGCGGCGCCCGCAACCTGACCCGTGAAGAAGCGCGGGAAGCCATGGGCATGGTGCTCGACGAGCAGGTTGAAGAAACCCAACTCGGTGCATTCCTGATGCTGTTGCGGCACAAGGAAGAAAGCGCCGAGGAAATGGCCGGCTTCACCGACGCCCTGCGTCAGCGCCTGGAGGTGCCGACATTGGCGGTGGACCTCGACTGGCCAACCTACGCCGGGAAGAAGCGTCATCTGCCTTGGTACCTGTTGGCGGCCAAATGCCTTGGACAAAACGGCGTGCGCATCTTCATGCACGGCGGCGGCGCCCACACGGCGGGCCGGCTCTACACCGAGCAACTGCTGGGCTTCTTGAGCATCCCCTTGTGCCGCGACTGGCAGCAGGTCGGCACGGCACTGGACAACGGCGGCCTGGCCTTCATGCCGCTGGTGGATTGGGCACCGCAGATGCAGCGCATGATTGACCTGCGCAACACCCTGGGCCTGCGCTCGCCGATCCATTCCCTGGCGCGGATCCTCAATCCGCTGGGCGCACGCTGCGGCCTGCAAAGCATCTTCCATCCGGGCTACCAGGCCGTGCACCGCGAGGCCAGCGGCTTGCTGGGCGACACCGCCATCGTGATCAAGGGCGACGGCGGCGAGATCGAGATCAATCCGGACGCCGACAGCCATTTGTACGGCACCGCCGGCGGCAGCAGCTGGGATGAGGAATGGCCGCGCCTGTCCGAGCAACGCCACGTCAAACCGGAGAGTCTTGACCCCGAGCATTTGAAAGCGATCTGGCGTGGCGACGTCGAAGACAGTTACCCGCAACTGGCGCTGATCGCCACCATGGCTTTGGCCTTGCGCGGCCTGGGCGACACGCGCGACGAAGCGTTCGACAAGGCCCGCCAGTATTGGGATGCCCGAGACAGATCGATTTAATCGATCATCAGCGCCCAACCTTTGCGCTATTAGTTCGAACCTATCGGAATAGACTCGTCTCCAATGATGATTGAGCGAGGACATCCAGATGGGTTTGTTGGTCAAGGGCCGCTGGCAGGACCAGTGGTATGAAAGCAAGGACGGCAGCTTCCAGCGTGAACAGGCACAACGGCGCAACTGGGTGACCGCCGACGGCAGCGCCGGCCCCTCGGGTGAGAGCGGTTTCGCCGCCGAGGCCGGGCGCTACCATTTGTACGTCTCCCTGGCCTGCCCCTGGGCGCACCGGACGCTGATCTTTCGCAAGCTCAAGGGCCTGGAAAACCTGATCGACGTCTCGGTGGTCAGCTACTTGATGCTGGAGAACGGCTGGACCTTCGACAAGGCCCACGGCTCGACGGGCGACAAGCTCGACCATCTCCGATTCCTGCATCAGCGCTACACCGCCGACACGCCGGACTATACGGGCCGCGTGACCGTCCCGGCGCTGTGGGACAAACAGCAACGGCGTATCGTCAGCAACGAATCGGCGGAAATCATCCGCATGTTCAACGGCGCTTTCGATGGCTTGACCGGCAACGACCTGGACCTGTATCCCGAGCCCCTGCGCCACGAGATCGATGGCTTGAACGAGCGGATTTATCCAGCGGTGAACAACGGTGTGTATCGCGCCGGGTTCGCGACGAGCCAGGCCGCTTATGAAGAGGCCTTCGATGAGCTGTTTGCCGAACTGGATCGGTTGGAAGCCTTATTGGAAACCCGCCGCTACCTGGCGGGCGAATACCTGACCGAAGCCGATATCCGCTTGTTCACCACGATGATTCGCTTCGACGCGGTGTACTTCGGTCACTTCAAATGCAACCTGCGGCGCATCGCCGATTACCCGAACCTGTCGAACTGGCTGCGAGAGCTGTACCAATGGCCGGGCATTGCCGAGACCGTGGATTTCACCCACATCCAGGGGCACTACTACGGCAGCCACAAGACCATCAACCCGAATGGGATTGTGCCCAAGGGGCCGAAGCAGGATTTCACCGTGGCCCATGACCGGGGACGGTTGAGTGGGAAAGGGATCTGGCGAGGTGCTGGGAACTGATCCTGGATTCTCGCGGTATTTGAAGGCCTAATCGCGAGCAAGCTCGCTCCCACAGTGGACTGTGTTCAAACATGGCCTCCTGTGGGAGCGAGCTTGCTCGCGATGGGGACAACGAGGTCCTCAGACCTGCCCTTGAGCCCCTTCAAACCAAGCCAGCTTCTCGCGCAACTGCACCACTTCCCCAACGATCACCAGGGTCGGCGCATGCACCTCATGCTCGGCCACCAACCGTGGCAGATCCGCCAAAGTGCCGGTGAAAACCCGCTGGTTTGAAGTGGTGCCTTGCTGGATCAATGCCGCTGGCGTGTCCGCCGCGCGACCGTGCTTGATCAGCTCGTTGCAAATCACTGGCAAGCCGACCAGGCCCATGTAGAACACCAGTGTTTGCGCCGGCGAGACCAGGTCAGCCCATGGCAGGTCGCTGGTGCCGTCCTTGAGGTGACCGGTGATGAAACGCACCGACTGGGCATAGTCGCGATGGGTCAGCGGAATCCCGGCGTAGGCCGCGCAACCGCTGGCGGCGGTGATGCCCGGAACGACCTGGAACGGGATGCCATGGGCCGCCAGTTCTTCGATTTCTTCGCCACCACGACCAAAGATAAACGGGTCGCCGCCCTTCAACCGCACCACGCGCTTGCCTTGCCGGGCCAGGTCGACCAATTGCTGGTTGATCTGATCCTGCGGCACCGCATGCTCGGAACGACGCTTGCCGACATAGACCCGTTCGGCGTCGCGCCGGCACAGCTCGAGGATCGCCGGGGCCACCAGGCGGTCGTAGAGCACCACGTCCGCCTGTTGCATCAGGCGCAGCGCCCGGAACGTCAACAGGTCCGGATCGCCCGGCCCCGCGCCCACCAGATAGACTTCACCCGGCGCGTTCGGCGCCTCGCCATCAATCTTCTCCCGCAGCAGCCGCTCGGCCTCCGCGCCCTGCCCGGCCAACTGACGGTCGGCAATCGGGCCTTGGAACACCTCTTCCCAGAACGCCCGCCGTTGCTGGACATCGGGGAACAAGCCTTTGACCTGGTTGCGAAAACGCGCCGCCAAACCGGCCAGCTGCCCGTATGTCGAGGGAATCCAGGTTTCCAGCTTGGCGCGGATCAACCTCGCCAGCACCGGCGCATCGCCGCCACTGGACACCGCGATCACCAGGGGCGAGCGATCGACAATCGCCGGGAAAATCACGCTGCACAGGGCCGGCGCGTCCACCACGTTGACCGGCACGCAGCGCTTGTGGGCGTCGGCCGAGACCTGGGCATTGAGCGGCTCGTCGTCGGTGGCGGCAATGATCAGCCCGCAACCGTCCAGGTCTGCCTCGACGTATCCGCGCTGGACGCATTCGCCGCCGCTGCCACTGACCAGTTCCCGCAGTTGCGGTTCGATGTCGGGTGCGACCACCCGCAGCAACGCGCCCGCATCGGCCAGCAGGCGAGACTTGCGCAAGGCAATCTCACCACCGCCGACCACCAGCACGCGGCTGCCGCGCAGGTTGTGGAACAGTGGCAAATAGTTCATTTAACCAATGACCTCGAGGCCGCCCATGTACGGTTTCAACACCTCGGGCACGCGGATCGAACCGTCGGCCTGCTGGTAGTTTTCCAGCACAGCCACCAGGGTGCGCCCCACCGCCAGGCCAGAGCCATTGAGGGTGTGGACCAGCTCCGGCTTGCCGGTTTCCGGGTTGCGGAAGCGGGCCTGCATACGGCGGGCCTGGAAGTCGCCGCAGTTGGAGCACGACGAAATCTCGCGGTACTTGTCCTGGCTCGGAATCCACACTTCCAAGTCATAGGTCTTCACCGCACTGAAGCCCATGTCGCCGGTGCACAAGGCCAGGGTGCGATACGGCAGCTCCAGCAGTTGCAGGACTTTCTCGGCGTTGGCGGTCAGGCTTTCCAGGGCTTCCATGGATTTCGACGGTTCGACGATCTGCACCATCTCGACCTTGTCGAACTGGTGCTGGCGGATCATGCCGCGGGTATCACGGCCCGACGCGCCGGCTTCGCTGCGGAAGCACGGCGTATGGGCGACGAACTTGATCGGCAGTTGCTTGGCATCGACGATCTCGCCCGCGACGATGTTGGTCAGCGAGACTTCGGCGGTCGGGATCAGGTACAGGTCGGCTTCGCCGTCGCGGCTGATCTTGAACAGGTCTTCCTCGAACTTCGGCAACTGGCCGGTGCCTTGCAGCGCCGGGGCCTGGACCAGGTACGGGGTGTAGGCTTCTTCGTAGCCGTGCTCGGTGACATGCAGGTTGATCATGAACTGCGCCAAGGCGCGATGCAGACGGGCGATCGGCCCGCGCAGCAAGGCAAAACGCGCGCCCGACAGCTTGGCGGCGGTCTCGAAGTCGAGCCAGCCGAATTTCTCGCCCAGGGCCACGTGGTCCTGTACCGGGAAATCAAAGGTGGTCGGCGTGCCCCAGCGGCGTACTTCGACGTTGCCGTCCTCGTCTTCACCGACCGGCACCGATTCGTGGGGCAGGTTCGGAATACCCAGCAGGATCGAATCCAGCTCGGTCTGGATCGCGTCCAGTTCGGTCTTGCCTGCGCTCAACTCGTTCGCCATGCGCTCGACATCGGCCATCAGCGGCGCGATGTCTTCGCCGCGCTGCTTGGCCTGGCCGATGGATTTGGAGCGCGCGTTACGTTCAGCCTGCAGGGCTTCGGTGCGGGTCTGGACGGTCTTGCGCTGTTCTTCCAGCGCTTCGATGCGCGCGACGTCCAGGGCAAAGCCACGGGAAGCCAGGCGGTCCGCTACGTCCTGAAGGTTGCTACGTAACAGTTTGGAATCGAGCATGTCGGTCTCTCGTTATCAAAGTTTGGTCAGGGACAGGCCGGCCCAGGTGGCGAGCAGCCCGCCGAATACGGTGATGGCCGCGTAGCCCAGGGCCAGCAGCACTTGGCCGCTTTCCAGCAGGCGCACCGTATCCAGTGAAAAGGATGAAAAGGTCGTCAGGCCGCCAAGAAAGCCGACCATCAGCCCCGCACGCACCTCGATGGGCACCTCGGGGCGAATCAAAAACAGCCCGTAAAGAACGCCGATCAGCAGACAGCCCACGATATTAACGGCCAGCGTCGCAGTATAGAAGTGCCTGGGCCAATTTGCGTTGATCCAGTTACCGGTGGCGAAACGCAACAACGTGCCGGCAACGCCGCCAGCGGAAACTGCGAGTATCAGGGGGATCAAGGCTTTCTCCGCTGCCGTGGACTCAGGCGATCCAACTGCGCCAAGTGGTTGAGCTTCTCGCCGATCTTCAACTCAAGGCCACGGGGGACGGGCTGGTAGAAGCGCTGGGGTTCGAGTTCTTCGGGAAAATAGTCTTCGCCGGCGGCATAAGCGTCGGGCTCGTCATGGGCATAGCGGTATTCGTCGCCATAGCCCAACTGCTTCATGAGCTTGGTCGGCGCGTTGCGCAGGTGCAGTGGCACTTCGAGGGAGCCGTGCTCGGCGGCGCTGCGCATCGCGGCCTTGAAGCCCATGTACACGGCGTTGCTCTTCGGCGCGCAAGCCAGGTAGGTGATGGCCTGGGCCACGGCGAGCTCGCCTTCCGGGCTGCCAAGGCGCTCCTGCACGTCCCAGGCCGCCAGGCACAGGCTCAAGGCACGCGGGTCGGCATTGCCGATGTCCTCGCTGGCCATGCGCACCACCCGCCGGGCCAGGTACAGCGGATCGCAGCCGCCGTCGATCATGCGCGCAAACCAGTACAGGGCACCGTCAGGATTGGAGCCGCGTACCGACTTATGCAGGGCCGATATCTGGTCGTAGAACGCCTCGCCGCCCTTGTCGAAACGCCGACGGGTATCGCCCAGCAGGCTTTGCAACAGCTCGACGCCGATCTCGCTGTCGTCTTCGGCCAGGTCCGAGGCGTTTTCCAGCAGGTTGAGCAAGCGCCGGCCATCGCCGTCGGCGGCGCTGAACAGTATCTGGAAGCCCTCATCGCTGAGGCTCAAGTGACGCTTGCCCAGGCCACGCTCTTCAGTCAGCGCGCGATGCACCAGCTTGCGCATGGCCACTTCGTCGAGGCTCTTGAGCACGTACACCCGCGCGCGTGACAGCAAGGCGTTGTTGAGTTCGAACGAAGGGTTTTCGGTGGTCGCGCCGATGAAAATCAGCGTGCCGTCTTCGACATAGGGCAGGAATGCGTCCTGCTGGGATTTGTTGAAGCGGTGGACCTCGTCGACGAACAGGATGGTGCGCTTGCCGTACTGGCCAGCCTGTTGCTTGGCGACTTCCACCGCCTGGCGAATTTCCTTGACCCCGGCCAACACCGCCGACACCGTTTCGAAATGCGCGTCCGAGACTTCCGCCAACAATCGCGCCAGGGTGGTCTTGCCCACGCCTGGCGGCCCCCAGAAGATCATCGAATGCAGGGCGCCCTGCTCCAGGGCCTCGCGCAGAGGCTTGCCGCGGGCGAGCACATGTTCCTGGCCGACGTACTCATCCAGGTTGGTCGCGCGTAGACGGGCGGCCAATGGCTGGGCAATCGGGGCGCTTCGAAACAGGTCCATCACTGCTTATGCAACCTCCACTGGGGTCCTGTTGAACACCGCTCCCACAAAGGGGGCTTGGGGTTATTCCTGGATCACGTCCGCACCCTTGGGGATGTCGAACTTGAACTTGGACGCGGCGATCGGCTCGTTGGCCTTGACCCCGGTGAACAGGATATTGGTGCGCTGACCAACGCTGTCGATCAGTTGCATGTCATTGACCAGGCCATTACGGAACGACAGGCGCAGGCTGTCGAACAGGCTGTCCTTGGTCTTGGGCTTGAGCGTGAAGTCAATCACGCCACCGGCTTCCTTGGAGGTGATGTCGAAACTCTGGCTGATCTCGGAAATGTCACCGGACAGCAGCAACGCCGGCGTCTGGGTCAGGCGGTGGTCGAGGGTCTTGATGGTGACCTGCTCCAGGTCCGGGTCCCACAGGGAGACTTTCTTGCCATCAGACACCATCAGTTGTTCGGCGGGTGCATCGGTGTGCCAGTAGAACAGGCCGGGGCGCTGCAGGGCCATGTCACCGGCGGTTTCCTGCAATTGGGTGCCACTGCCGTCGAGGGTCAACTGGGAGAAACGTGCCGTCAGGGTCTGGGAGCCACCCAGCAATTGAGTCAGGCGGGCCACGTCCTTTTCGCCGGCGTGGGCCGACAACGTGCTCAAGGCCAATACGGGCAACAGCAGCATGCGAATCAGGCGCATGGGAATCCTCATGAATTCGTGGGGGGTCGAGCGGCGCGTCATCACGCCGCCCGGGTAGTCAGTCGCGCATCGGGCCCGGCGCGAGCACTTCGCGCGAACCGTTGGTATTCATGGCCGTCACGACCCCGGCCATTTCCATGGCTTCGATCATGCGGGCGGCGCGGTTGTAGCCGATCTTCAGCTTGCGCTGCACTGCGGAAATCGAGGCCCGGCGGCTCTCCAGGACGAACTGCACCGCTTCGTCATAGAGCGCGTCGGTCTCGGCATCGTCATCGCCACCACCGCCGCTGCCGCCTTCAAAGCCACTGCCAGCCTCTTCGACACCGTTGAGGATGTCATCGTTGTATTCGGGCGCGCCGCGCAGCTTCCAGGCTTCCACCACGCGGTGTACTTCATCATCGGAAACAAACGCGCCGTGGACACGAATCGGCAGGCTGGTGCCCGGCGGCATGTAGAGCATGTCGCCGTGGCCCAGCAGCTGCTCGGCGCCGCCCTGGTCGATGATGGTCCGCGAGTCGATCTTGCTCGACACCTGGAACGCCATGCGGGTCGGAATGTTGGCCTTGATCAGGCCGGTGATCACGTCCACGGATGGCCGCTGCGTGGCAAGGATCAAGTGGATACCGGCCGCACGGGCTTTCTGGGCGATACGAGCGATCAGTTCTTCGACCTTCTTGCCGACGATCATCATCATGTCGGCGAATTCGTCCACCACCACCACGATGGTCGGCAGCTTGTGCAGCAGCGGCGCTTCGTCGTGGATGCTTTCGCGGTGATACAGCGGATCGCTCAATGGCGTGCCGGCCTCTTCGGCTTCCTTGACCTTGGCATTGAAGCCCGACAGGTTGCGCACGCCCATCTTCGCCATGAGCTTGTAGCGACGCTCCATCTCGGCGACACTCCAGCGCAGGGCGTTGGCCGCATCCTTCATGTCGGTGACCACCGGGCACAGCAGGTGCGGGATGCCCTCGTAGATCGACAGTTCGAGCATCTTCGGGTCGATCATGATCAGCTTGGCGTCTTCCGGGCCGGACTTGAACAGGATCGACAGGATCATCGCGTTCACACCCACCGACTTACCGGAACCGGTGGTACCGGCCACCAGCAGGTGGGGCATCTTCGCCAGGTCGGTGATGACCGGCTTGCCACCGATGTCGTGGCCCAGGGCCAAGGTGACCGGCGATTTATGGTTGTCGTATTCCGGCGTCGACAGCACTTCGGAGAAGCGCACGATTTGCCGGTCTTCGTTGGGAATCTCGATGCCCACGGTGGTCTTGCCGGGAATGACCTCCACCACCCGCACGCTGGTCACGGCGAGGGAGCGCGCCAGGTCCTTCGCGAGGTTGGCGATACGGCTGACCTTCACACCGGCGGCCGGCTGGATTTCGTAACGGGTGATGACCGGGCCCGGGTGGATCGAATCCACCGAAACCTCGACACCGAATTCCTTGAGCTTGATTTCCAGCAGGTGACCGACGGCTGCCAGGGACTCGGGGGAATAATTGAGTTGCTTCTTCTCGGCCGGGTCGAGGATCGAAATCGGCGGCAAGGTGCCCTCGACCGCGCTGTCGACGAACAACGGAGCCTGTTTTTCCTTCTGCACGCGCTTGCTTTGCTCGGGCGGCTTGGCCGGGGCCATGGTGATGACCGGCGGCACCTGCTTCTCGCGCTCGGACATGTGTTTGCTCAGGGCCTGCTCGCGCTCGATCAAGCGTTCCTTGACCTTGGCCTGCTCGCGTTTGTCCGGCGTGGTCGGCGCCACCACGTCATGGACCCGGTCGTCCACCTCGCGCAGTTGCGCCACCAGTTGCTTGCGTTCGTTGCGCGCCGCCCACCAGCGGTTCAGCGCGCCCTGGATCAATTCGATGAGGTCGAGGGTGATCTTGCCGGTGACGTCCATGACCTTGAACCACGACAGGTCGGTGAACACCGTCAGGCCGAACAGGAACAGGGCGATGAACAGCAGCGTGCTGCCTTGGATATTCAGCGCATTCCTGGCCAGGTCGCCGAGGCTTTCACCCAGCGCGCCACCCGCCCCGGCCGGCAGGCCAGTGGGCGCATGGAAATGGATATGGGCCAGCGCGGCCCCCGACAACACCAGGAACACCAGGCCGATCAGGCGCCAGGAGAACAGCCAGCCGCTCCACTGCCAGGGCTCATGGCGCTGGCGGAAGATCTGATAGGTCTTGATCGCCAGCAGCAAGGGGAAAATGTAGGCGAAATAGCCCAGCACCATGAACAGGATGTCTGCGCTATAGGAACCGGCGGGACCGCCGAAATTCTGCACGTCGTCGATCTTGCTGTTATGACTCCAGCCCGGATCGTCCTTGCCGTAGGTCAGCAAGGCCATCATCAGGAACAGGCACAGGGCACCAATGGCGATCAACGCACCTTCCTTGAGCCGGTAGTGCAATTGTTGGCGCCAGAGCGGAACGACTGTCTTGGGTGCTGCGGTGGATTTCTTCAAAACGCTTCTTTTCCTGCGCCAATGGCGCGTCCATCTGTTGAATGACTATGAAAAACTGCCCGTGACGAGCAGGTAAAAAAGTGAATGTGCACATCCGGTACTACTTTTACCACTGTGGCATGCGTCCGGAAAACCGCAGGTGTTGCCGAAGATTTTGATCTTTTGCCCTCCCTGCGCTCAAAACTCAAGCATTGTACGGGTTTGTCATGCCCAAGGCATTGCCCGCACGCTCGGCGACAGCATAGCCATGATCAGGGTTCTCGGGCGCCAATTTGAGCATGCATTCTCTTTTGTGACAAAGGCTTATGAGGTGTTTTTATGAGCGAAGCGAAGCATTCACGCCTGATTATTCTCGGTTCCGGCCCTGCAGGGTACAGCGCAGCTGTCTATGCGGCCCGTGCCAACCTCAAACCCGTAGTCATTACCGGCATGCAGGCCGGCGGCCAGCTCACCACCACGGTCGAAGTCGATAACTGGCCGGGCGATGTCGAAGGCTTGACCGGCCCGGTGCTGATGGAGCGCATGCAGCGACACGCCGAGCGCTTCGACACGCAGATCGTCTACGACCATATCCACACCGCCAAGTTGCAACAGCGTCCGTTCGAGCTGGTCGGTGACAGCGGCACCTACACCTGCGACGCACTGATTATCGCCACCGGCGCCTCGGCTCAGTACCTTGGCCTGCCATCGGAGGAAACCTTCGCCGGCAAAGGCGTTTCAGCCTGCGCGACTTGTGATGGTTTTTTCTACCGAAACCAGGTAGTGGCAGTGGTCGGTGGCGGCAACACTGCAGTCGAAGAAGCGCTGTACCTGTCGAATATCGCCAAGGAGGTGCACCTGATCCACCGACGGGACAAGCTGCGCTCGGAAAAGATATTGCAAGACAAGCTTTTCGAGAAAGCCACCAACGGCAATATCCGCCTGCACTGGAACCAGAACCTGGATGAAGTTCTCGGCGATGCCAGTGGCGTGACCGGCGCGCGCCTGCGGCACAGCGAGACCGGCGAAACCAGTACGCTGTCCCTGGCCGGGGTCTTCATCGCCATCGGTCATAAGCCCAACACCGACCTGTTCCAGGGCCAACTGAAGATGCGCGACGGCTATCTGATCGTGCGCGGCGGCAGCGAAGGCAACGCCACGGCCACCGACATCGAAGGCGTGTTTGCCGCCGGCGATGTGGCCGATCATGTCTACCGCCAGGCCATTACTTCCGCCGGCGCCGGGTGCATGGCCGCCCTGGATGCGGAAAAGTATCTCGATGACATCCCGGCCGTTTGACGGTTAACCTCTAGGCGGGCTCTGGTTCATCTGGAGCGCCGCCCTCCCCTTCTGCAAGCCCGGACACCCATGCTGACTTGGTTACAACGCAACACTTTCGATTTTCCGCCACTGGAAAAAGCCATGCGCGACCCCAACGGCCTGCTCGCCGCCGGTGGGGATCTGTCCGCCGACCGCTTGATCCAGGCCTATCGCCACGGCTGTTTCCCTTGGTTTTCGGAAGGCCAGCCGATCCTGTGGTGGTCGCCGGATCCGCGTACGGTGCTGTTTCCCGACGAGCTGCACGTCTCGCGCAGCCTGGGCAAGCTACTGCGCAAGCGCCGCTATGAAGTGACGTTCGACCGGGATTTCGCCGCCGTCATCAAGGCCTGCGCCGCGCCCCGCGATTATGCCGACGGCACCTGGATCACCGAAGCCATGCAGACCGCTTATCTGGAACTGCACCGGCGCGGCTTCGCCCATTCGGTGGAAGTCTGGGATCAAGGCGCACTGGTGGGTGGCCTGTACGGCCTGGCGATGGGGCAACTGTTTTTTGGCGAGTCCATGTTCAGCCGGGCCGACAACGCGTCGAAATTCGGCTTCGCAACCCTGGTCCAACATCTCAAGGAGGCGGGTTTCGTGCTGATCGACTGCCAGATGCCCACGGAGCACCTGCATAGCCTGGGCGCGCGGTCGATCCCCCGCCCGACGTTTGCCGGCTACCTGAAGGCGCATCTGGACCAACCGAACCATGCCACCTGGGTTTGCTGAGCGATATTCGCGCTCCTGGCTTACACTTGAATTTGAAGCTTATACCGAGGGTTGATCATGACCGAGTTGGCGCGCTTGAAGTTCTATGCCACTCAACCCCACTCCTGCAGTTACCTGCCCGAGGAGCAGGCCACGACCCTGTTCCTCGACCCTAGCCAGCCCATGGATGTGCATGTCTACGCAGATCTGTCGGAGATGGGCTTTCGTCGCAGCGGCGATCACCTCTACCGGCCCCATTGCCAGCATTGCAATGCGTGCGTTCCGGCGCGCATCCCCGTGGCCCGATTCACCCCCAACCGGCAGCAGAAGCGTATTTTCAAGCGCAACGCCGACGTACAGGTCCGCCCCGCCAAGCCGCAGTTCACCGAAGAATATTTCGACCTGTACCAGCGCTACATCGAACAACGCCACGCCGACGGCGACATGTACCCGCCCAGCCGGGACCAGTTTTCGACCTTTCTGGTACGCGACCTGCCGTTCTCACGTTTTTATGAGTTCCGCCTCGAGGGTCGGCTGGTGGCCATCGCCGTCACCGACCTGCTGCCCAACGGACTCTCGGCGGTCTACACCTTCTATGAGCCCGACGAAGAAAAGCGCAGCCTCGGACGTTACGCGATCCTCTGGCAGATCAATGAATGCCGACGCCTGGGCCTGGAAGCGGTGTACTTGGGCTACTGGATCAAAAACTGCAAGAAAATGAACTACAAGACCCAATATCGGCCCATTGAATTACTCATCAACCAGCGGTGGGTTGTCCTGAACTAGGGTTTGTACGAAAAGTCGCCGAGCGGCGATCAGGTAAGGCGAAAACAGGCGAGGAAGCGGAGTTGACTGGTTGTCAATGAGCATTCCGAGCCTGTTTTCAACGCAGCATGATCGTCGCGCAGGCACTTTTCGGACAAAGCCTAGGGGCCGCTCGTAGTCTGCGCCTTATCCACGCGCCGCATTCATTGAGTAACTCCGAAGAACCCCTTGGCTTGCCCCCCCTTTTTCGGGCACAATGCACGCCGCTTTTGCCTGGCGCAGTTGCACCGGGCCATTCACTGGATACCGAGGGCTTTACTGCATGTCGAAAGAAGACAGCTTCGAAATGGAAGGCACTGTCGTCGACACCCTGCCCAACACCATGTTTCGTGTGGAGTTGGAAAATGGGCACGTCGTAACCGCGCATATCTCCGGCAAGATGCGCAAGAACTACATTCGTATTCTTACCGGTGACAAAGTGCGCGTCGAGCTGACGCCCTATGACTTGAGCAAAGGGCGCATCACTTACCGCGCTCGCTAACAAGTCAATACAAAACGCCCGGCTCATGTCGGGCGTTTTTGTTTGCCTGCTATTTGCTCCAATCTTCAGAAACACACGCCCCCCTGTGGGAGCGAGCTTGCTCGCGAAGGCGGCGGCACAAGCACCGTTGATGCAAGCTGCCCCACCGCTATCGCGAGCAAGCTCGCTCCCACAGGGACTGGTGATGAAACCCAATCTTGTGCCATGCCCACAGCAGCGCATGGTGTGGGCACAGCAAAAAGGCGCCTTTCGGCGCCTTTTTGCCTTGTTGCAGCTAACGATCAGGCCATTTCGGCCGTGGTTTCGAAGTCGAAGGTCAGCTCGCCGTCCTTGATGTCGATGTGAACCACACCGCCATGCTCGGCCAGTTCGCCAAACAGGATCTCCTCGGCCAGTGGACGCTTGATCTTGTCCTGGATCAGGCGAGCCATCGGCCGCGCACCCATCGTCACGTCGTAACCACCTTCCGCCAGCCAGCTGCGCGCCGCATCGGTGACTTCCAACAACACACGCTTGTCTTCGAGCTGCGCCTGAAGTTCGGTAAGGAACTTGTCCACCACGCTCTTGATGACCTCATGGCTGAGGCGACCAAACTGGATAATGGTGTCCAGGCGGTTGCGGAATTCAGGCGTGAAGCTCTTCTTGATCACTTCCATCGCATCGGACGAGTGGTCCTGATGGGTGAAACCGATCGAAGCGCGCGCCGCGGTCTCGGCACCGGCGTTCGTGGTCATGATGATGATCACGTTGCGGAAATCCGCCTTGCGCCCGTTGTTGTCGGTCAACGTACCGTGATCCATGACCTGCAGCAGCAGGTTGAAGACTTCCGGATGCGCTTTCTCGATCTCATCGAGCAACAGTACGCAGTGAGGTTGCTTGGTGATCGCCTCGGTCAACAGGCCGCCCTGGTCGAAACCGACATAGCCCGGAGGCGCACCGATCAGACGCGATACGGTATGACGCTCCATGTATTCGGACATGTCGAAGCGAACCAGCTCGATGCCCAGCGCCTTGGCCAACTGCCGCGCCGCCTCGGTCTTGCCGACACCGGTAGGCCCGGCGAACAGGAAGGAACCGACCGGCTTGTCTGGCGACTTGAGCCCGGCACGGGACAGCTTGATGGCGGTCGAGAGCGAGTCGATGGCCGCATCCTGGCCGAACACCGTCAGCTTCAGGTCACGCTCCAAGTTACGTAGCAGTTCCTTGTCGGAGCTGGTGACGTGTTTTGGCGGAATCCGCGCGATTTTGGCGACGATGTCCTCGACTTGCGGCACCTCGATACGCTTGACGCGATTCTCCACCGGCTGCAGCCGCTGGTAGGCGCCCGCCTCGTCGATGACGTCGATGGCCTTGTCCGGCATGTGCCGATCATTGATGTAGCGTGACGCCAGCTCGGCAGCGGCGCGCAATGCCTCGTCGCTGTATTCGATGTTGTGGTGCAGCTCGAAACGCCCTTTCAGGCCACGCAGGATACCAATGGTGTCTTCCACCGACGGCTCCGACACGTCAACCTTCTGGAAACGCCGCGCCAAGGCACGGTCCTTCTCAAAGATCCCACGGAATTCCTGGAACGTGGTCGAGCCGATGCAACGGATATCACCCGAGGACAGCAGCGGCTTGAGCAGGTTCGAGGCATCCATGACGCCACCCGAGGCAGCGCCCGCACCGATGATGGTGTGGATCTCGTCGATGAACAGGATCGCTTGCGGGCGTTTTTTCAGCTCGCCGAGCAGCGCCTTGAAGCGCTTCTCGAAATCGCCACGGTATTTGGTACCGGCCAGCAAGGCGCCCAGGTCGAGGGAATACACCACGCTGTTGGCCAGCAGATCCGGCACCTGGTTGTCGACGATGCGCTTGGCCAGGCCTTCGGCGATCGCGGTCTTGCCCACGCCAGCCTCACCCACCAGCAACGGGTTGTTCTTGCGGCGCCGGGCGAGAATCTGCGCAACGCGTTCGACTTCCGCCTCGCGCCCAACCAGCGGATCGATGCGGCCCTGGCGGGCCAGCTCGTTCAGGTTGCTGGCATACGCGTCCAGCGGATTGCCTGAGGAAGAAGACTCACCGCCCTCGTCGTCCTGCATATCCTGTTCACCCTCGGAATGATCGCCATGCCCCGGCACTTTGGAAATGCCATGGGCAATGTAGTTGACGACATCGATACGCGCGACGCTCTGCTGCTTGAGCAGGAACACCGCCTGGCTTTCCTGCTCACTGAAGATGGCGACCAGCACGTTGGCCCCGGTCACTTCACGCTTGCCCGAGCTCTGCACATGGAAGACAGCACGCTGCAACACCCGCTGGAAGCCCAGGGTTGGCTGGGTTTCGCGGTCCTCGTCGTGAACGGGGATCAGTGGCGTGGTGGAGTCGATGAACTCCTGCAAATCGTGCTTGAGTTTGTCGAGGTTCGCGCCGCAGGCACGCAAAACGGTGGCGGCAGCCTCGTTATCCAGTAGGGCCAACAGCAGGTGTTCGACAGTCATGAACTCATGACGCTTCGAACGGGCCTCCTTGAAGGCAAGATTGAGGGTGACTTCGAGCTCGCGGTTTAACATGGTTCACCTCATACCCAAGTGGTCGGCGTTAACCGTCCTTCTCGATTTCACAGAGTAGCGGATGCTGGCTTTCCCTGGCGTACTGGTTGACCTGCATGGCCTTGGTTTCCGCGATGTCGCGGGTAAACACACCACACACTGCCCGTCCCTCTGTATGAACGGCCAGCATGACCTTGGTCGCCAGCTCACGATTCAGGTTGAAAAACACCTCGAGCACTTCGACGACGAAATCCATCGGTGTGTAGTCATCGTTGAACAAAACCACCTTGTACATCGGTGGAGCCTGTAAAGCGGGCTTTGATTCCTGAACAGCAATGCCCGCTGAATCGTCGTCATGTTGATCCGGGCGATCCTGATTGAATGTTAGTCGAATCTGGCTGATTGCATGCATGGAAAGAAAGGTTCGTTTAGTTGGCAAATACAGTGATGGGGCCGCTTGCGGGCGATTTCAACCGCTACCGCCCGATCACCTTGACTAACGGCAAATCGGTGTTACAACCAATAGAGCCCACCGTGGGTTAAAAAGGTCCGCGAAGTCAATCCGATTTCCATTGATCGACGGCGGATGATCAGGATGATACTCCGTTGCCGGGGTGTGTTGCAGAGGGAAATTGGTATGTCAGGTACCACCAGCATGCGAGTCAAGGGAAAGGTCAAATGGTTCAATAATGCCAAGGGCTACGGTTTCATTATCCAGGACGGGAAGGACGAAGACCTCTTCGCTCATTACTCCGTCATCCAGATGGACGGCTATAGAACCCTGAAGGCTGGTCAGCCGGTGACGTTCAGCATGATACAAGGGCCAAAGGGTATACATGCCGTTGAAATTCGTCCGGTCGCCGTCGACGCCGAGAGCACTCCGGCCAGCGAAAAGCCAGAGCCGACCAGGGTCCACATCAACCCTCGGGTCACCGAAGACCACTAAACCTGCCCCACCCATGAAAATGCCCGGTTTCGATCGCTCGAACCGGGCATTTTTGTGTCCAGGCTTCGCTTACATATGGGAAATCAGCGCATCGCCGAAGCCGGAAGACGACACCAGCTTGGCACCGTCCATCAGGCGTTCGAAGTCATAGGTCACGGTCTTGGCCGAAATCGCGCCGTTGGTGCCCTTGATGATCAGGTCGGCCGCTTCGGTCCAGCCCATGTGGCGCAGCATCATTTCCGCCGACAGGATCAGCGACCCCGGGTTGACCTGGTCCTTGCCTGCGTATTTGGGCGCGGTACCGTGGGTGGCTTCGAACATAGCCACGGTGTCGGACAGGTTGGCGCCCGGCGCGATGCCGATACCGCCCACTTCCGCCGCCAGGGCATCGGAGAGGTAGTCGCCGTTGAGGTTCAGGGTGGCGATCACGTCATATTCAGCCGGACGCAGCAGGATCTGCTGGAGCATGGCGTCGGCGATGGCGTCCTTGACCACGACATTCTTGCCGGTCTTCGGGTTCTTGAACTGCATCCATGGCCCGCCGTCGAGCAGGGTCGCGCCGAACTCTTCGGCCGCCACTTCGTAGGCCCATTCCTTGAAGGCACCTTCGGTGAACTTCATGATGTTGCCTTTGTGCACGATGGTCAGCGAGTCGCGGTCGTTATCGACGACATATTGCAAGGCCTTGCGCGCCAGGCGCTTGGTGCCCTGCTTGGAAACCGGCTTGACACCAATGCCGCAATCTTCATCGAAGCGGATCTTGGTGACGCCCATTTCTTCCTTGAGGAACTTGATGACTTTGGTGGCTTCGGCCGAACCGGCCTTCCACTCGATGCCGGCATAGATGTCTTCGGAGTTCTCGCGGAAGATTGTCATGTCCACGTCGCCAGGCTTCTTGACCGGACTGGGTACGCCTTCGAACCAACGCACCGGGCGCAGGCAGACATACAGGTCGAGCTGCTGGCGCAGCGCCACGTTCAGCGAGCGGATACCGCCACCGACCGGCGTGGTCAGCGGACCCTTGATGGAAACCACGTAGTCCTTGACTGCGTCCAGGGTTTCCTGGGGTAGCCAGGTGTCCTGGTCGTAGACCTGGGTGGCTTTTTCACCGGCGTAGACTTCCATCCAGGAAATCTTGCGCTTGCCGCCGTACGCCTTCTCGACCGCGGCGTCGACCACCTTGATCATGACCGGACTGATATCAACGCCAATGCCGTCGCCTTCAATGAAGGGGATGATCGGATTGTCGGGAACATTAAGAGAATGGTCTGCGTTGACGGTGATTTTGTCACCGACGGCCGGAACCTGAATCTTTTGATACCCCATGCTGAACTCCATTGCTTGGATTGAACATCTGGCTTGCGTTCGAGCGTAACCCAGTTGAATCGGCACGCAAACCCTACGTTAGGCTCATCAAGGACGAAAGTGCCGCAGTTCGCGATGTACAAGCCTGAAAACCAAGGGAAAAGCGCCAAACATGAGCATAGTCCACCGCCCTTGGCATGCGACGTTTAGACCAATGGACGTGTACGGAAGTCTATGAACCGTCGGCAGATCGCCAGCTACCTATGTATAATGCCGCCGCTGACCACAGGGTCACGACGGCTGACGGCTCTATAACGAGACTTTCCGCCATTTTGAAAGCCGGACCGTTACCGCGGCCCGACCGCTTGACGCTCGACTGATGCACCCAACATCACCGCGAAGAAACCTCGACATTCGGCTCACGGATGACTTTGAACGAACGCGCTTACCCGGCGCCCCTCGAGTTTCTGCGCATGCTTTAGCAAAGAAGAGAGTTAATCCGAATATGCCCACCCGCTCGAAGATCATCTATACCTTCACCGACGAAGCGCCTGCCCTCGCCACCTATTCGCTGCTGCCGATCGTCGAAGCCTTCACCGCTTCGGCCGACATCGCCGTGGAGACCCGCGACATCTCCCTCGCAGGGCGCATCCTGGCCAGCTTCCCCGAGCAACTGGGTGACAAAGCCGTAGCCGACCACCTCGCCGAACTGGGCGACCTGGCCGTCACGCCTGAAGCAAACATCATCAAGCTGCCGAACATCAGCGCCTCGGTGCCGCAACTGCAGGCCGCGATCAAGGAGTTGCAGGCCCAGGGCTACGCACTGCCGGACTACCCGGAAACCGTGACCACCGACGCCGAGAAAGAAGCTCGCGCTCGCTATGACAAGGTCAAGGGCAGCGCCGTGAACCCGGTCCTGCGCGAAGGCAACTCCGACCGCCGCGCACCGCTGTCGGTCAAGAACTATGCCCGCAAGCACCCGCATAAAATGGGCGCCTGGGCTGCCGACTCCAAGTCCCACGTCGCTCACATGAGCGCCGGCGATTTCTACGGCAGCGAAAAAGCCGCCCTGATCGACGCCGCGGGCAGCGTGAAGATCGAGCTGATCGCCAAGGACGGCACCGCCACCGTCCTGAAGGAAAAAACCACCGTACAAGCCGGTGAGATCCTCGATTGCGCCGTGCTGAGCAAGAATGCCCTGCGCAACTTCATCGCCGCTGAAATCGAAGACGCCAAGCAAAAAGGCGTCCTGCTGTCGGTCCACCTGAAAGCCACCATGATGAAGGTCTCCGACCCGATCATGTTCGGCCAGATCGTGGCCGAGTACTACAAGGACGCGCTGGCCAAGCACGCCGAAGTGCTGGAGCAGATCGGTTTCAACCTGAACAACGGCATCGGCGACCTGTACGCCCGCATCAAGGCCCTGCCGGCCGAGCAGCAGGCCCGGATCGAAGCCGACATCCAGGCGGTCTACGCCATTCGTCCAGCACTGGCGATGGTCAACTCCGACAAGGGCATCACCAACCTGCACGTGCCGAGCGACGTCATCGTCGACGCCTCGATGCCAGCCATGATCCGTGACTCCGGCAAGATGTGGGGCACCGACGGCCAGCTGCACGACACCAAGGCCGTGATCCCGGATCGCTGCTACGCCACCATCTACCAGGCGGTGATCGAAGACTGCAAGCAACACGGCGCCTTCGATCCGACCACCATGGGCAGCGTGCCAAACGTTGGCCTGATGGCCAAGAAAGCCGAAGAGTATGGCTCCCACGACAAGACCTTCCAGATCAAGGCGGACGGTGTGGTCCGTGTCTCGGACAACAACGGTCGCACCCTGCTGGAGCAGAACGTCGAGGCTGGCGATATCTTCCGCATGTGCCAGACCAAGGACGCGCCGATCCAGGATTGGGTCAAGCTGGCCGTCAACCGTGCCCGCGCCAGCAGCACCCCGGCGATCTTCTGGCTCGACCCGATGCGCGCCCATGACGGCGTGATGATCGAGAAGGTCCAGGTTTACCTGAAGGACCACGACACCAGCGGCCTGGACATCCGCATCATGTCGCCTGTCGACGCGATGAAGTTCACCCTGGCCCGCACGCGCGAAGGCAAGGACACCATTTCGGTGACCGGCAACGTACTGCGCGACTACCTGACCGACCTGTTCCCGATCATGGAACTGGGCACCAGCGCCAAGATGCTGTCGATCGTACCGCTGATGAACGGTGGCGGCCTGTTCGAAACCGGCGCCGGCGGTTCGGCTCCCAAGCACGTGCAGCAACTGCTGGAAGAAAACTTCCTGCGCTGGGATTCCCTGGGCGAGTTCCTGGCCCTGGCCGCCTCCCTGGAACACCTGGGCGTGACCTACAACAACCCCAAGGCGCTGGTGCTGGCCAAGACCCTCGACCAGGCGACTGGCGAGTTCCTGGACCGCAACAAGTCGCCTTCGCGCAAGGTCGGCGGCATCGACAACCGCGGCAGCCACTTCTACCTGACCCTGTTCTGGGCCCAGGCATTGGCCGCCCAGGATGACGACGCAGCCCTCAAGGCGCAGTTCACCACCCTGGCCAAGACCCTGACCGACAACGAAGAAAAAATCGTTGCCGAGCTCAATGCGGTCCAGGGCAAGCCCGTGGACATCGGCGGCTACTACTTCGCCAACCCCGAGCTGACCAGCAAGGCCATGCGTCCGAGCAACACCTTCAACGCGGCGATTGCTGCGCTGGTGTAAGGTTGCAAGGAAGCACCACGAACCCCGGCCTTGTGCCGGGGTTTGTGTTTCTGCCACACCCAGTTTCCCCTGACAATATAATCCCCCACAGTTGGGTTGAAGTAGAGCCAGCAGAGACAGGCCGGCTGTCATCCCAACCTGGGAAATAAAGGACTCTTATGGACTGGAACCCCCACATCACCGTCGCCACCATCGTCGAGGACAACGGCCGCTTCCTGATGGTGGAAGAATCCAAGGGCGGACGCGCAGTGCTCAACCAGCCCGCCGGCCACCTGGATCCGAACGAGACACTGATCGAAGCCGCCGTGCGCGAGACGCTGGAAGAAACCGGCTGGGACGTCGAACCCACCGCCGTGGTCGGCATCTACCTGTACACCGCCCCCAGCAACGGCGTGACCTACCAACGGGTCTGCTTCGCCGCCAGGGCCTTGAAACATCACCCCGACGACCCACTGGACGACGGCATCCTCGGCGCCAAATGGCTGTCCCGCGACGAACTGCTCGAACAGCGCGACCACTGGCGCAGCGAGCTGATCATCCGCTGCATCGACGATTACCTGGCCGGCCATCGCCATAGCCTGGCGCTTATCCGCCCTTCTCTTTAGCCTTGCGCGCCCGGGCCTGATAGAATCGCGTCCTTTTTCAAGACACTCATTGAATTCCTATGCGTGATCCAGCCTCTTCGAACACCCCAAAGCAACGCGTCATCGTCGGCATGTCCGGTGGCGTGGACTCTTCCGTTTCCGCCCTTCTGCTGATGGAGCAGGGTTATGAGGTGGAAGGCCTGTTCATGAAGAACTGGGAAGAAGACGACGGAACCGAATATTGCACCGCCATGGACGACCTCGCGGACGCCCAGGCCGTGTGCGACAAGATTGGCATCAAGCTGCACACCGCCAACTTCGCCGCCGAGTACTGGGACAATGTGTTCGAGCACTTCCTGGCCGAATACAAGGCCGGCCGCACGCCGAACCCGGACATCCTCTGTAACCGCGAAATCAAGTTCAAGGCATTCCTCGACTACGCGATGATGCTCGGCGCCGACCTGATCGCCACCGGCCACTACGTGCGCCGCCGCGACATCGATGGCCGCACCGAACTGCTCAAGGGCCTGGACCCGAACAAGGACCAGAGCTACTTCCTGCATGCCGTCGGCGGCGAGCAGATCGCCAAGACCCTGTTCCCGGTCGGCGAGCTGGAAAAGCCCGAAGTGCGCGCGATTGCCGAGAAACACCAGCTCGCCACCGCCAAGAAGAAGGATTCCACCGGCATCTGCTTCATCGGCGAGCGTCGTTTCAGCGACTTCCTCAAGCAGTACCTGCCGGCCCAGCCGGGCGAGATCAAGACAACCGAAGGTGATGTCATCGGCCGTCACCATGGCCTGATGTACCACACCATCGGCCAGCGCCAGGGCCTGGGCATCGGTGGGTTGAAAGATGCCGGCGAAGAGCCGTGGTACGTGCTGGTCAAGGACCTGGAGCACAACGAGCTGATCGTCGGCCAGGGCAACGACCACCCCTGGCTGTTCTCCGGCGCCCTCCTCGCCTCCGACATCTATTGGGTCAACCCGATCGACCTCAGCGAACCGCGCCGCCTGACGGCCAAGGTTCGTTATCGCCAGAGCGACCAACCCTGCACCCTGGAAAAAACCGCCAGCGGTTATCGCGCCACGTTCGATGACCCACAGCGAGCGGTCACGCCCGGCCAATCCGTGGTGTTCTACGACGGCGAAACCTGCCTGGGCGGCGGCGTGATCGAAGTCGCCGAGCCATGGAGCAGCAAGGCATGACGCCGATCCAGGAACAACTGACGGCGCTGGGCGGGGTGTTTCTCGCCGCCGTGCTGGTGGATCGCATCGCCAAGACCGGCCAGACCAACGAAGCCGGGCTGGGCTGCATGCTCGGCAGCCTGCTGGTGCGCGACCCCAAGGACACCCTGGAAGTCTACGGCGGCGATGACCTGAACCTGCGCGAAGGCTATCGCGCCTTGATTGGCGCCCTGGAACGCGACCCCAGCGCCCTGCAACGTGAACCGCTGCGCTACGCCTTGTCGATGCTGGGCCTGGAGCGTCAGTTGGCCAAGCGCGACGACCTGCTGGAAACCATCGGCAAGCGCCTGCCGCAGATCCAATCCCAAGTCGAACATTTTGGCCCGTCCCACGAAAACGTGATCGCCGCGTGCGGCGCGCTGTACCAGGACACCTTGAGCACACTGCGCCAGCGTATCCAGGTGCATGGCGACATGCGCAACCTGCAACAACCGAGCAATGCCTCGAAGATCCGCGCCCTGTTGCTGGCCGGGATCCGCTCGGCACGCCTGTGGCGGCAGTTGGGCGGCCATCGCTGGCAACTGGTGATCAGCCGACGCAAATTGTTGAAAGAGCTTTACCCGTTGATGCGCAACGAATAAGTCGCCTCGACCTTTTTTTGTAGCAAGGGAGCTTGCCTCACTGAACCGTAGGAGCTGTGTAGGAGCGTGTAGGAGCTGCCGAGCGAGGCGAGGCTGCGATCTTTCCCCTGACACTTGAATCTCAAGCGAAAGATCAAAAGATCAAAAGATCAAAAGATCAAAAGATCGCAGCCTCGCTCCGCTCGGCAGCTCCTACACAGCTCCTACACGGCTCCTGCACGGCTCCTGCAAGCCCAACGGGAGCAAGCTCCCTTGCCACAGGTAATAAACAGCTTTATCTCGTTACGCGTAACACGCCGGTCAGTTGGCGACGGACCGGCGTCTGTTTTCATGTATGATACGCGCCCCATTTCGTTGCCCGACTGTCCGAGAACACCCCATGCAGCTCTCTTCGCTCACTGCGGTTTCCCCTGTAGACGGCCGCTACGCCGGCAAAACCCAGGCCCTGCGCCCGATTTTCAGCGAGTACGGCCTGATCCGTGCCCGCGTCCTGGTTGAAGTGCGTTGGCTCCAGCGCCTGGCCGCTCACCCTGGCATTGGTGAAGTCCCGGCTTTTTCCGCCGAAGCCAACGCAGTACTGAACGCCCTGGCCGACAATTTCGCCCTGGAGCACGCCGAGCGCGTCAAAGAGATCGAGCGCACCACCAACCACGACGTCAAGGCCATCGAATACCTGCTCAAGGAGCAGGCGGCCAAGCTGCCGGAACTGGCCAACGTCAGTGAGTTCATCCACTTCGCCTGCACCAGCGAGGACATCAACAACCTGTCCCACGCCCTGATGCTGCGCGAAGGTCGTGACGACGTGCTGCTGCCCCTGATGCGCCAGACCGCCCAGGCCATCCGCGAGCTGGCGATCCGCTTCGCCGACGTGCCGATGCTGTCGCGCACCCACGGCCAACCGGCTTCGCCGACCACCCTGGGCAAGGAACTGGCGAATGTCGTCTACCGCCTGGAGCGCCAGATCGCCCAGGTTGCCGCCGTGCCACTGCTGGGCAAGATCAACGGCGCCGTGGGCAACTACAACGCCCACCTGTCGGCCTACCCGGACATCGACTGGGAAGCCAACGCCCGCGCCTTCATCGAAGACGAGCTGGGCCTGAGCTTCAACCCGTACACCACCCAGATCGAACCACACGACTACATCGCCGAGCTGTTCGACGCGATCGCTCGCTTCAACACCATCCTGATCGACTTCGACCGCGACATCTGGGGCTACATCTCCCTGGGTTACTTCAAGCAGCGCACCATTGCCGGCGAAATCGGTTCCTCGACCATGCCGCACAAGGTCAACCCGATCGACTTCGAAAACTCCGAAGGCAACCTGGGCATCGCCAACGCGCTGTTCCAGCACCTGGCGAGCAAGCTGCCGATTTCCCGTTGGCAGCGCGACCTGACCGACTCCACCGTGCTGCGCAACCTGGGCGTGGGTTTCGCCCACAGCGTCATCGCCTACGAAGCCAGCCTCAAGGGCATCAGCAAGCTGGAGCTCAACGAGCAGAAGATCGCCGCAGACCTGGACGCCTGCTGGGAAGTCCTGGCGGAGCCGATCCAGACCGTGATGCGTCGCTACAACATCGAGAACCCGTATGAAAAGCTGAAAGAACTGACCCGTGGCAAGGGCATCAGCCCTGAAGCGTTGCAGACTTTCATCGATGGCCTGGACATGCCAGCCGACGCCAAGGCCGAACTGAAGAAGCTGACCCCGGCCAGCTACATCGGCAACGCGGCGGCACAAGCCAAGCGCATCTGATCCATCGCTTCACCTTTGAGACGCCCGGCCGCGCCGGGCGTTTTTATTCGCGTCTGAAAAGTATATTTTTTCAATAGGTTACACATGAATCCTGATATTCCACTGCAACTCCTGGGCGGTATTACGGCACGGGAGTTCCTGCGCGACTACTGGCAGAAAAAACCCCTGCTGATCCGCCAGGCGATTCCTGATTTCGAAAGCCCGATCGATGCCGACGAACTGGCCGGCCTTGCGCTGGAGGAAGAGGTCGAATCGCGCCTGGTGATCGAGCACGGCGAGCGCCCGTGGGAGTTGCGTCGCGGCCCGTTCGCCGAAGATGAGTTCAGCAAACTGCCCGAGCGCGAGTGGACCTTGCTGGTGCAGGCCGTCGATCAATTCGTCCCGGAAGTCAGCGAGCTGCTGGAACATTTCCGCTTCCTGCCGAGCTGGCGCATCGACGACGTGATGATCAGCTTCGCCGCCCCGGGTGGCGGCGTGGGCCCGCACTTCGACAATTACGACGTGTTCCTGCTGCAAGGCCATGGCAAGCGCAACTGGAAGATCGGCCAGATGTGCGACTCCGAAAGCCCGCTGCTGCCCCACGCAGACCTGCGCATCCTCGCCGATTTCGAGGCCACCGACGAGTGGGTCCTGGAACCCGGTGACATGCTCTACCTGCCGCCACGCCTGGCTCACTGCGGCATCGCCGTGGACGATTGCATGACGTACTCGGTCGGTTTCCGCGCACCGAGCGCCGCCGAAGTCCTGACCCACTTCACCGATTTCCTCAGCCAGTTCTTGCCGGATGAAGAGCGCTACACCGATGCCGATGCGCGCCCGGTGGCCGACCCGCACCAGATCCAGCACGACGCCCTGGACCGCCTCAAGGGCCTGCTGGCCGAACACATGAGTGACGAGCGTTTGCTGCTGACCTGGTTCGGCCAATTCATGACCGAGCCGCGATACCCGGAGCTGGTGGTCGGCCCGGAACTGGAAGAAGACGACTTGCTGGCCGGCCTGGAACAGGGCGCGGTGATCATCCGCAACCCGAGCGCGCGCCTGGCCTGGTCGGAAGTCGATGACGACCTGCTGCTGTTCGCCAGTGGCCAGAGCCGTTACCTGCCAGGCAAGCTGCGTGACCTGTTGAAGATGATCTGCGCCGCCGACGCGCTGCACATCGAAAACCTCGGCCCATGGCTGGCCGATGAAGACGGTCGCGGCCTCATCCATGAATTGGTCAAGCAAGGCAGCCTGGGGTTCGCCGATGAATAAAATTCACGTTCGTGTCGCAGACTGGCAAAAGGATAACGCCGAGATCCGGCGCATTCGTGAAGCGGTGTTCATTGCCGAGCAATCCGTGCCACCGGAGCTGGAGTGGGATTCGGATGATCAGGACGCCGTGCATTTCCTGGCTCTCGAAGGCGATTTTCCGATCGGCACCGCGCGCCTGTTGACCGATGGCCATATCGGCCGCGTGTCAGTCCTCAAGGACTGGCGCGGGCTGAAGGTCGGCGACGCGCTGATGCAGGCAGTGATCGCCGAAGCCGAGAAGCGCGGGCTCAAGCAGCAGATGCTCAGTGCCCAGGTGCATGCCACGCCGTTCTATGAGCGACTGGGGTTCGCAGTGGTCAGCGAGGAGTTCCTGGAGGCCGGGATTCCTCATGTGGACATGGTGCGGCGCTCGGCCTGACACCCGCAGGATGTAGGAGCTGGCGAAGCCTGCGATCCTTAGATCTTGTTCTTTCGCTTCAGCCTCAATTGGCAAGGGAAAGATCGCAGCCTCGTTGCACTCGTCAGCTCCTACAGGCTGCTCCCTTGCCACAGAGCATCATCAGCACCCTTGAAACGCCCCGCCATCCTCCAATGCCGGGGCGTTTTGCCGTCTACCCTTCAACTTGCCCCACCCGGGGCCGACAAACTGGCAATATCAAGCCTTTGTCTCGCGGAGAAATGGACATGTCCCTACGTACCTTGCTGACCACCCTGCTGCTCGGTTGCAGCCTGTCAGTCATGGCCGACACGCAAATCGTGCCACTGAACTACCGCACCAGCGCCGACCTGCTGCCGGTGGCGCAGAACTTCATCGGCAAGGACGGCCAGGTCAGCGCCTACGGCAACCAACTGATCGTCAACGCAGAGCCGGGCAAGATCGAAGAACTCCGGCAGTTCCTGGCTCAATTGGACACCGCGCCCAAGCGCCTGCTGATCACCGTCGACACCAACGAAAACAACCTCCAAGGCGACCAGGGCTACTCGATCAACGGCGCCGCCCCCAGCCAGACCCGCATCATCAACCGCAGCACCGCCAGCCGTGACGGCGGCGTGCAGCAAGTGCAGGCCAGCGAGGGCCAGCCGGCGCTGATCCAGGTCGGCCAGAGCGTGCCCTTTACCAGCAACCAGACTGACGGCTACGGTCGCATGCAAAGCCAGACCGAATACCGCAACGTCACCCAAGGCTTCTACGTCACCGCCAGCGTCACCGGCGAGACCGTTCATCTGAGCATCAGCACCAACCGTGACCGCATGAGCCAGGAACGTCCCGATGTAGTGAACGTGCAAAGCACCGACACAACCGTCAGCGGACGCCTTGGCGAATGGATCACCCTGGCCGGGGTGAATCGCCAGACACAAGCCGATAAACAAGGCCTGACCCGCAGCTACTCGACCCAAGGCCGGGATGACATGATTCTGCGGGTGAAGGTCGATACCCTGAACTGAAGCACCAGAAACTGACTGATGATTCGTATTAGACCAAAGATGTAGTGCTCGCAAAAAAGCACTACAAAACGTTTGACGAGCCAAAAAACCGAAGGCATGATGGCCTCGCTCCCGCTAATCAGGGGCCCTGGCAAGGGCCTTCGGGTCGATGCTTGCAACCACCCTGCGAGCCGATTCGTGTCTGTACCGCCCACAAGGTGTGTTTGACGAGGTTGCGACTGGAACGAAGTTGTCCCGAGGGACGGAAGCGTAACTAGGTAACCCGGCATCACTCTGAGTTCGTATGAAGGCCCACGACGCCCGAATGCGCCCGCAGTTCGCCTCTACCTGCTCACTTTCCCCTCGAGCCCATCGTTCATCCCGTCGCCACCCCGCCTTAACCGACTTGTATGCCAGCCTCCTGGTCAGCGAGCAGCCCTTCACACCCATGACGGGTGCGATTGGCAAGCTGGAATCTTCCAGCCCAGAACGACCATCCATACAAGACGCGACGAGGTTTATTTCCATGGCACTGACACGCGAACAGCAAATTGCAGCCCTTGAAAAAGACTGGGCTGAGAACCCGCGCTGGAAAGGCGTGAAGCGCAATTATTCCGCTGCTGACGTCGTCCGTCTGCGTGGCTCGGTTCAACCTGAGCACACCTTCGCGAAGATGGGCGCCGAGAAGCTGTGGAACCTGGTGACCCAGGGCGCCAAGCCAGCCTTCCGTCCCGAGAAAGATTTCGTCAACTGCATGGGCGCCTTGACCGGCGGCCAGGCTGTGCAGCAGGTCAAGGCCGGCATCCAGGCCATCTACCTGTCGGGCTGGCAAGTGGCCGCGGACAACAACTCCGCCGAGTCCATGTACCCTGACCAGTCGCTGTACCCGGTGGATTCGGTTCCAACCGTGGTCAAGCGCATCAACAACTCGTTCCGTCGTGCCGACCAGATCCAGTGGAAAGCCGGCAAGAACCCAGGCGACGAAGGCTACATCGACTACTTCGCGCCAATCGTGGCTGACGCCGAAGCCGGCTTCGGCGGCGTGCTGAACGCCTACGAGCTGATGAAGAGCATGATCGAGGCAGGCGCCGCTGGCGTTCACTTCGAAGACCAACTGGCCTCGGTGAAGAAATGCGGCCACATGGGCGGCAAGGTACTGGTCCCGACCCAGGAAGCCGTACAGAAGCTGACCGCTGCCCGCCTGGCCGCCGACGTGGCCGGCGTACCGACCATCATCCTGGCCCGTACCGACGCCAACGCCGCTGACCTGCTGACTTCCGATTGCGACCCATACGACCAGCCGTTCGTGACGGGCACCCGCACTCCGGAAGGCTTCTACAAGGTACGCGCCGGCCTCGACCAGGCCATCGCCCGTGGCCTGGCCTACGCGCCATACGCCGACTTGATCTGGTGCGAAACCGCCAAGCCGGACCTGGACGAAGCCCGTCGTTTCGCTGAAGCGATCAAGAAGGAATACCCGGACCAACTGCTGTCGTACAACTGCTCGCCTTCCTTCAACTGGAAGAAGAACCTGGACGACGCGACCATCGCCAAGTTCCAGCGCGAGCTGTCCGCCATGGGCTACAAGCACCAGTTCATCACCCTGGCTGGCATCCACAACATGTGGCACAGCATGTTCAACCTGGCGCACGACTACGCCCGCAACGACATGACTGCCTACGTGAAGTTGCAAGAGCAGGAGTTCGCTGACGCCGCCAAGGGTTACACCTTCGTGGCTCACCAGCAGGAAGTGGGCACTGGCTACTTCGACGACATGACCACCGTGATCCAGGGCGGCGCTTCGTCCGTGACCGCGCTGACCGGGTCGACCGAAGAAGAACAGTTCCACTGATCCAAAAAGCAAACGGCCCTTGCGGACCGAATAAAAACTAACCGCAAAGCCGACGATCTGAAGCCCCGACTGGTTCGGGGCTTTTTTTGCCGGTTTCCCCGGCTCGCTTTTCACACCTTGAAATGACTGACCAACTGCTGCAACTGGTTGCCCAGCCGCGCCAGCTCGACGCTGGAGGCTGCGGTTTCTTCGCTGGCCGAAGCGGTCTGCTCGGATACATCGCGCACGCTCAGGATACTCCGGCTGATTTCCTCGGCCACCGAGCTTTGCTGCACCGCAGCGGCGGCAATCTGTTGGTTCATGGCCTGGATGCCAGACACCGCCTGGGTGATGTTGCCCAGGGATGCGCCAGCCTTGCCCGCCAATTCCACGCTGCTGTCGGTCAGCTCGCGGCTATTTCGCATCATGCTCGATACCTGGCGCGTGCCGTTCTGCAAGCCCGCCACCAGGCTTTCAATCTCTTCGGTGGAATGCTGGGTACGCTGGGCCAGCCCACGCACTTCGTCGGCGACCACGGCAAAACCGCGCCCGGCGTCGCCCGCGCGGGCGGCCTCGATGGCCGCGTTGAGGGCCAGCAAGTTGGTCTGTTCAGCCACTGCCCTGATCACGTCCATGATCGTGCCGATGCGCCCGCTTTCCTGTTCCAGCTCGCTCATGGCTTCGACTGAGCGACCGACCTCGCTGGCCAGGCGCTCAATCTGAACGATGGCTTGCGCGACCACCTGGTCGCCAATACGGGCTTGCGCATCGGCCTCAGATGCGGCCGCGCGCGCTTGTTCGGCATTACGCGCGACCTCATGCACAGTGACCGACATTTCGTGCATGGCGGTCGCCACCTGATCGGTCTCGGTCTTCTGGCTGTTGACCCCTGCGCTGGTCTGCTCGGTGACAGCCGACAGCTCTTCGGCGGCACTGGCGATTTGGGTAACACCGTCACGAATGCCAGCGATCAGGTCACGCAAGGTGGCGCCCATGCGCTGAATACCCTGCTGCAACATCCCCAGCTCATCACGACGGGTCACGACCCTGTGTTGTGTAAGGTCGCCTGCGGCAATGCGATCGACCACCGCCAATGTGTCTCGCAACGGCCGGGTAATCTGGCGGGTAATGATCAGGGCGGCAAAAACCCCCAACACCATCGCCAAGGCAGCACAGCTCAACTGCAGGACGCGCGCCTGGGCGCTGTCTTCGTCCCGGGAGACGAGTTGACTGGCATACATCTCGTCGCACAGGCGGGTGATGGTTTCACCCAGATCGACCGTGTCCTGCACGGCCTTGCCAATGGCCTGGGTGCTGGCCGTGAAGTCCTGCACCGAACGGCGGTAAGCAACCAGCGCGGCTTCCAGTTGCTTGAAGGTGTCGGCGTAGGCCGGACCGAAGGCGCTGTTGAGCGTTTCGATGCCCTTGAGCGCATTATCGAGCTGACGGTTGGCGGCCTGCTCGGTGACGCTGTTGGGGTTGCCGGTATAGCCACGCACTTCGTAACGCACCAGCGCCACGTCCTCTTTTGCCTTGAGGATGATCCTGTACAGCTCAAAACGGCGCTCATCCGAGGCAGGCATTGCTTGTACATCTTCAATGACCTTGGCAATCAGCGCGGCGCCCTTGACGGCATTGACGCCCATCTCCTTGCGCATGGCTGCGTCATTGCGATACGCCTCGCGCATCGTATTCAGCGCCACCTGATACTGCGTGCTGGCTTGTTCGATCAGCGCAAGCTTCTTCAGGTTCTCAGGTTTTTTCAGCTCGCTTGCGAGGCTTTTCTGCTTGGCGACAAACTGCTCCAGCGAGGCCTGGATCAATGCGCCCTTTTGCTCATCGCCCCTGTCGACCTGGTACTGCAAGCGGGCCCTGCGCAAGTGATCAAGGCGGTTGCCGAGTTCGGTGATGCTGGTCATGCGATCGGTACGCTCGATCATTTTCCCCAGGCTGAACCAACCGGTCGCGGCGAGAATGGCGGTCAGAAGCAGCACAACGGCAAAGCCCAAAGCCAGCTTGAGCATAACGCTCATATTCGCGATCCAAGAGTTCATGACGTTCCTTACGGTACTCAGCCGCGAACAAGGAAGGCCGGCGCGGCTATCCAGGAAGCGGGCGTTAGCCTAATCACGTATTGATATAGATGATTAGATGAATGAGCCGCAAAGATAGCCATTTGATATCAGATCTTCAAGACAAGTTGACGATGTCCGGCTGGCGCGGAGGGCTGGCCGTCAAAAACCGGCAAGAGATTGGGCTGAAGCACTGAAGCGTGTTGATCGAATGAAAATTGATCGAACGCAGTATCGGGGTGTCTGAAAAGGAGTAAAACGTCCGGCGCTGACAATTGCAGTAGCGGCGATGTAAGAAAGACTCTCATGCACGGCAGTAAGTGCATCGTGGAAAGGTCGCCACAGATAATAATAATTATCATTTGGAAGGCATTATCATTGTTACATTCCGCGCGAAATATTATTGATGAAGTGACGTCCAGTGCCCACCCGGCCTGGGTTGCGAGGTCATGGAGGCACGCTATGTCCTTATTCCAATAAATAATTTCGCTATAGGAATTTTACTTGCCCGGTGTTTAGCCATAAAATCACCGCGATTGATTGCTGCGACATATCGTCACTGCGTTATTTCTTTTCAAGCTCAGAGACCATTGCTCTCTGTTAAGGATTTCCAGCATGCCCGAAGCGACAGGACTCATGGCCCACAACTGGGGCTTTGCCATTTTCCTTCTGGGCGTGGTCGGCCTGTGTGCCTTCATGCTCGGCGTGTCGAGCCTGCTCGGGTCAAAAGCCTGGGGCCGCAGCAAGAATGAACCGTTCGAGTCCGGCATGCTGCCTACCGGTGGCGCCCGCTTGCGGCTCTCAGCCAAATTCTATCTGGTCGCGATGCTCTTCGTGATCTTCGATATCGAAGCCCTCTTTCTCTTTGCCTGGTCTGTGTCCGTCCGCGAAAGCGGCTGGACCGGATTTGTCGAAGCTCTCGTTTTCATAGCAATTCTGTTGGCAGGTCTTGTCTACCTTTACCGGGTGGGGGCTCTTGATTGGGCTCCGGAAGCTCGGCGCAAGCGGCAAGCGAAGCTGAAACAATGAGGCTTTGGCAATGCAATACAATCTCACCCGGATCGACCCCGATGCTCCTAACGAGCAGTATCCGATCGGCAAGCGGGAAACCGTCGCCGATCCGTTAGAAGATCAAGTCCACAAGAACATCTTCATGGGCAAGCTCGAAGACGTGCTGAACAGCACGGTCAACTGGGGTCGCAAGAACTCCCTGTGGCCGTACAACTTCGGCCTTTCGTGCTGCTACGTGGAAATGACCACCGCCTTCACGGCGCCCCACGACATCGCGCGCTTTGGCGCCGAGGTTATCCGGGCATCGCCGCGCCAGGCGGATTTCATGGTTATCGCCGGTACCTGCTTCATCAAGATGGCGCCGATCATCCAGCGCCTCTACGAGCAGATGCTCGAACCCAAGTGGGTTATCTCCATGGGTTCGTGCGCCAACTCCGGTGGCATGTACGACATCTATTCCGTTGTTCAAGGGGTGGACAAGTTCCTGCCCGTGGATGTCTACGTGCCCGGCTGCCCTCCTCGCCCCGAAGCGTTCCTGCAAGGCTTGATGCTGCTGCAGGAATCGATTGGCCAGGAGCGTCGCCCTCTGTCCTGGGTCGTTGGTGATCAAGGCGTCTATCGCGCCGAGATGCCGTCGCAAAAGGAACAGCGCCGCGAACAGCGTATCGCAGTCACCCACCTGCGCAGCCCCGACGAAGTCTGATCCAAGCTCTGTTCTGAAGAAGAAACGAGAACCTGGCTTCATTCTTTACGTTGACCGAAAGCGATAAATAACCATGACTACAGGCAGTGCTCTGTACATCCCGCCTTACAAGGCAGACGACCAGGATGTGGTCGTCGAACTGAACAACCGTTTTGGCCCCGAGGCGTTCACCGCCCAGCCGACCCGCACCGGCATGCCGGTGCTTTGGGTTGCCCGTGCCAAACTCGTCGAAGTCCTGACTTTCCTGCGCAACCTGCCCAAGCCGTACGTCATGCTCTATGACCTGCACGGCGTGGACGAGCGCCTGCGCACCAAGCGTCAAGGGCTGCCCGACGGCGTCGACTTCACCGTGTTCTATCACTTGATGTCGATCGAACGTAATAGTGACGTAATGATCAAGGTCGCCTTGTCCGAGAGCGACCTCAGCGTGCCGACCGTGACCGGCATCTGGCCGAACGCCAATTGGTACGAACGCGAAGTGTGGGACATGTACGGGATCGATTTCCCCGGCCACCCGCACCTGTCGCGCATCATGATGCCGCCGACCTGGGAAGGTCACCCGCTGCGCAAGGACTTCCCGGCCCGTGCCACCGAGTTCGACCCGTTCAGCCTGTCCCTGGCCAAGCAACAGCTCGAGGAAGAAGCCGCGCGCTTCAAGCCGGAAGACTGGGGCATGAAGCGTTCGGGCGCCAATGAGGACTACATGTTCCTCAACCTCGGTCCGAACCACCCTTCGGCCCACGGCGCGTTCCGCATCATCCTGCAGCTGGACGGCGAAGAGATCGTCGACTGCGTCCCGGACATCGGCTACCACCACCGTGGCGCCGAGAAAATGGCCGAGCGCCAGTCCTGGCACAGCTACATTCCGTACACCGACCGCATCGACTACCTCGGCGGCGTGATGAACAACCTGCCGTACGTGCTCTCGGTCGAGAAACTCGCCGGGATCAAGGTGCCGGACCGGGTCGATGTCATCCGCATCATGATGGCCGAGTTCTTCCGCATCACCAGCCACCTGCTGTTCCTGGGGACCTACATCCAGGACGTGGGTGCGATGACGCCGGTGTTCTTTACCTTCACCGACCGCCAGAAAGCCTACACCGTGATCGAAGCCATCACCGGCTTCCGCCTGCACCCGGCCTGGTACCGCATCGGTGGCGTGGCCCACGACCTGCCGCGCGGCTGGGAAAAACTGGTCAAGGATTTCGTCGAGTGGATGCCCAAGCGCCTGGACGAATACACCAAGGCCGCCTTGCAGAACAGCATCCTCAAGGGTCGCACCATCGGCGTCGCTGCCTACAACACCAAGGAAGCCCTGGAATGGGGCGTCACCGGTGCCGGCCTGCGTTCCACCGGTTGCGACTTCGACCTGCGCAAGGCGCGCCCGTACTCCGGCTACGAAAACTTCGAGTTCGAAGTTCCGCTGGCCGCCAACGGCGACGCCTATGATCGCTGCATGGTTCGCGTCGAGGAGATGCGCCAGAGCGTCAAGATCATCGAGCAATGCATGCGCAACATGCCGGAAGGCCCGTACAAGGCGGATCACCCGCTGACCACGCCGCCGCCGAAAGAGCGCACGCTGCAACACATCGAGACCCTGATCACGCACTTCCTGCAGGTTTCGTGGGGCCCGGTCATGCCGGCCAACGAATCCTTCCAGATGATCGAAGCGACCAAGGGCATCAACAGTTATTACCTGACGAGCGACGGCGGCACCATGAGCTACCGCACCCGGATTCGCACCCCAAGCTACCCGCACCTGCAGCAGATCCCTTCGGTGATCAAAGGCAGCATGGTCGCGGACTTGATCGCGTACCTGGGTAGTATCGATTTCGTTATGGCCGACGTGGACCGCTAAGCATGAACAGCACGCTTATCCAGACAGACCGTTTCGCCCTGAGCGAAACCGAGCGCTCGGCCATCGAGCACGAGCTGCATCACTACGAAGACCCGCGCGCGGCGTCGATCGAAGCCCTGAAGATCGTCCAGAAGGAACGTGGCTGGGTGCCTGACGGCGCGCTCTACGCCATCGGCGAGATCCTTGGCATCCCGGCCAGCGACGTCGAAGGCGTCGCTACCTTCTACAGCCAGATTTTTCGCCAGCCGGTAGGCCGTCACATCATTCGTGTCTGCGACAGCATGGTCTGCTACATCGGCGGCCACGAATCGGTGGTCAGCGAGATCCAAGGCAAGCTGGGCATCGGCCTGGGCCAGACCACCGCCGACGGCCGCTTCACGCTGCTGCCGGTGTGCTGCCTGGGCAACTGCGACAAGGCACCGGCGCTGATGATCGACGACGACACCTTTGGTGACGTCCAGCCTGACGGCGTCGCCAAACTGCTGGAGGGCTACGTATGACCCTGACTTCCTTCGGGCCCGCCAACCGCATCCAGCGTTCGGCCGAAACCCATCCCCTGACCTGGCGCCTGCGCGACGACGGCGAGGCAGTCTGGCTGGACGAATACCAGGCGAAGAACGGCTATGCCGCCGCGCGCAAGGCATTCGCCGACATGGCCGCCGATGACATCGTCCAGACCGTGAAAGACGCTGGCCTCAAGGGCCGTGGCGGTGCGGGCTTCCCCACCGGCGTGAAGTGGGGCCTGATGCCCAAGGACGAGTCCATCGACATCCGCTACCTGCTCTGCAACGCGGACGAGATGGAACCCAACACCTGGAAAGACCGCATGCTGATGGAGCAACTGCCCCATCTGTTGATCGAAGGCATGCTGATCAGCGCCCGTGCGCTGAAGACCTACCGTGGCTACATCTTCCTGCGTGGCGAATACACCACCGCCGCCAAGCACCTGAACCGTGCCGTGGAAGAAGCCAAGGCCGCGGGCCTGTTGGGCAAGAACATCCTGGGCAGCGGCTTCGATTTCGAGCTGTTCGTCCACACCGGCGCCGGGCGTTACATCTGCGGTGAAGAAACCGCGCTGATCAATTCCCTGGAAGGTCGCCGCGCCAACCCGCGCTCCAAGCCGCCCTTCCCTGCCGCCGTTGGCGTGTGGGGCAAGCCGACCTGCGTGAACAACGTCGAGACCCTGTGCAACGTGCCGGCGATCATCGCCGACGGCGTGGACTGGTACAAATCCCTGGCCCGTGACGGCAGCGAAGACATGGGCACCAAGCTCATGGGCTTCTCCGGCAAGGTCAAGAATCCTGGCCTGTGGGAATTGCCGTTCGGCGTCACCGCGCGCGAGCTGTTCGAGGACTACGCCGGCGGCATGCGCGACGGCTACAAGCTCAAGTGCTGGCAGCCCGGCGGCGCCGGTACCGGTTTCCTGCTGCCGGAGCACCTGGACGCACAAATGTACGCCGGCGGCATCGCCAAGGTCGGCACCCGGATGGGTACCGGCCTGGCGATGGCGGTGGACGACAGCGTCAACATGGTCTCGCTGCTGCGCAACATGGAGCAGTTTTTCTCCCGTGAATCCTGCGGTTTCTGCACCCCTTGCCGCGACGGCCTGCCCTGGAGCGTCAAGCTCTTGATGGCCATCGAGAAAGGCCAAGGCCAACCCGGCGACATCGAGACCCTGCTGGGCCTGGTGGGTTTCCTCGGCCCAGGCAAGACCTTCTGTGCTCACGCACCGGGTGCCGTGGAGCCGTTGGGCAGCGCAATCAAATACTTCCGCCCTGAATTCGAGGCCGGCATCGCGCCAACCCGCGCGGGCGATCTCAATCAGGTGGTCACGCCGACCATGGTCGGCGCGTAACGACGCTTAAAAAGGCGAAGGGTCCGTGCCCTTCGCCTTTCGTTCGATGACGCCTTTTCACCGAGGCTGTTTGGATTCGGACGAATGACAAGATTCCATTAGCCACGCCCGCTGACACCGGGCCAACGAAGAACTTTGAACCATGGCCACTATCCACGTAGACGGCAAAGAGCTCGAAGTCGATGGCGCAGACAACCTGTTGCAGGCATGTCTGTCGCTGGGCCTCGACATTCCTTATTTCTGCTGGCACCCCGCCCTTGGCAGCGTTGGCGCCTGTCGCCAATGCGCAGTCAAGCAGTACACCGACGAGAACGACAAGCGTGGTCGGATCGTCATGTCCTGCATGACCCCCGCCACCGACGGCAGCTGGATCTCCATCGACGACGAAGAAGCGAAAGTGTTTCGCGCCAGCGTCGTCGAATGGCTGATGACCAACCACCCTCACGACTGCCCGGTCTGTGAGGAAGGCGGTCATTGCCACCTGCAAGACATGACCGTGATGACCGGCCACAACGAGCGCCGTTATCGCTTCACCAAGCGTACCCACCAGAACCAGGACCTCGGCCCGTTCATTTCCCACGAGATGAACCGCTGCATCGCCTGCTACCGCTGCGTGCGTTTCTACAAGGACTACGCCGGCGGCACCGACCTGGGCGTGTTCGGCGCCCACGACAACGTGTACTTCGGTCGCGTTGAAGACGGCACCCTGGAAAGCGAGTTCTCCGGCAACCTCACCGAGGTCTGCCCGACCGGTGTGTTCACCGACAAGACCCACTCCGAGCGCTACAACCGCAAGTGGGACATGCAGTTCGCGCCAAGCATCTGCCACGGCTGCTCCAGCGGTTGCAACATCAGCCCGGGCGAGCGCTACGGCGAACTGCGTCGCATCGAAAACCGCTACAACGGTTCGGTGAACCAGTACTTCCTGTGCGACCGTGGCCGTTTCGGCTATGGCTACGTCAACCGCAAGGACCGTCCACGCCAGCCGCTGCTGGCCAATGGCGCCAAGCTGAGCCTGGACGAAGCCCTGGACAAGGCCGCCGAACTGCTGCGCGGACGCAACATCGTCGGCATCGGCTCGCCTCGCGCCAGCCTGGAAAGCAACTACGCCCTGCGTGAGCTGGTCGGCGCCGAGCACTTCTACAGTGGCATCGAGGCCGGCGAGCTGGAACGCATCCGCCTGGTGCTGCAAGTGCTCAAGGACAGCCCGCTGCCGGTGCCGACGATGCGCGACATCGAAGACCACGACGCGGTGTTCGTCCTTGGCGAAGACCTGACCCAGACCGCCGCCCGCATGGCCCTGGCCCTGCGCCAGTCGGTCAAGGGCAAGGCCGAGGACATGGCCGATGCCATGCGCGTCCAGCCTTGGCTCGACGCCGCCGTGAAGAACATCGGCCAGCACGCGCTGAACCCGCTGTTCATCGCCAGCCTCGCTGAAACCAAGCTCGACGACGTGGCCGAAGAATGCGTCCACGCCGCCCCGGACGACCTGGCGCGCATCGGTTTCGCCGTGGCCCACGCCCTGGACGCCAGCGCCCCGGCCGTCGACGGCCTGGACAGCGAAGCCGCCGCCCTCGCCCAACGCATCGCCGATGCCCTGCTGGCCGCCAAGCGTCCGCTGATCATCGCCGGCACCTCGTTGGGCTCCAAGGCGCTGATCGAAGCCGCCGCCAACATCGCCAAGGCCTTGAAGCTGCGCGAGAAGAACGGTTCCATCAGCCTGGTCGTGCCGGAAGCCAACAGCCTTGGCCTGGCCATGCTCGGTGGCGAATCGGTCGATGCAGCCCTGCAAGCCGTGATCGACGGCAGCGCCGACGCCATCGTGGTGCTGGAGAACGATCTGTTCACCCGTACTGACAAGGCCAAGGTCGATGCCGCGCTGAACGCCGCCAAGGTTGTGATCGTTGCCGACCACCAGAAAACCGCCACCAGCGACCGCGCCGACCTGGTGCTGCCGGCGGCGAGCTTCGCCGAAGGCGACGGTACGCTGGTCAGCCAGGAAGGCCGCGCCCAGCGCTTCTTCCAGGTTTTCGACCCGCAATACCTGGACGCCAGCATCCTGGTCCACGAAGGCTGGCGCTGGCTGCACGCCCTGCGCGCCACCCTGCTGGACCAGCCGATCGACTGGACGCAACTGGACCACGTCACCGCCGCCGTCGCTTCGAGCAGCCCGCAACTGGCGCGCATCGTCGATGCCGCGCCGTCCGCCGCGTTCCGCATCAAGGGCCTGAAATTGGCCCGTGAGCCGCTGCGCTATTCCGGTCGCACGGCAATGCGCGCCAACATCAGCGTCCACGAACCTCGCACCTCCCAGGACAACGACACGGCGTTCTCGTTCTCCATGGAAGGTTACTCGGGCTCCGCCGAACCGCGCTCGCAAGTGCCGTTCGCCTGGTCGCCGGGTTGGAACTCGCCACAAGCCTGGAACAAGTTCCAGGACGAAGTCGGCGGTCACCTGCGTGCCGGTGATCCGGGCACTCGCCTGATCGAAAGCCAGGGCGATGGCCTCGGCTGGTTCGCCAGCGTCCCACGGGCCTTCAATCCGGCACCGGGCACCTGGCAGGTCGTGCCGTTCCATCACCTGTTCGGCAGCGAAGAGAACTCTTCCAAGGCCGAACCGGTGCAGGAACGCATCCCGGCCGCCTACGTGTCGCTGGCCAAGTCCGAAGCCGATCGCCTCGGCGTCAACGACGGTGCCCTGCTGAGCCTGAACGTGGCGGGCCAGACCTTGCGTCTGCCGCTGCGCATCAATGAAGAACTGGGCGCCGGCCTGGTGGCCCTGCCGGCTGGCCTGGCGGGTATTCCACCGGCGATTTTCGGCAAGACTGTCGACGGTCTGCAGGAGGCAGCGCAATGAGCTGGTTCACCCCTGAAGTGATCGCTGTGATCCTGACGGTCCTCAAGGCCATCGTGATCCTGCTGGCCGTGGTGGTCTGCGGCGCGTTGCTGAGCTTCGTCGAACGTCGCCTGCTGGGCTGGTGGCAGGACCGCTACGGTCCGAACCGCGTTGGCCCGTTCGGCATGTTCCAGATCGCCGCCGACATGATCAAGATGTTCTTCAAGGAAGACTGGACACCACCGTTTGCCGACAAGGTGATCTTCACCCTGGCACCGGTCGTGGCCATGAGCGCCTTGCTGATCGCTTTCGCGATCATCCCGATCACCCCGACCTGGGGCGTGGCGGACCTGAACATCGGCCTGCTGTTCTTCTTCGCGATGGCCGGCCTGTCGGTGTACGCGGTGCTGTTCGCCGGCTGGTCGAGCAACAACAAGTTCGCCCTCCTCGGCAGCCTGCGGGCCTCGGCCCAGACCGTGTCCTATGAAGTGTTCATGGGCCTGTCGCTGATGGGCATCGTGATCCAGGCCGGCTCGTTCAACATGCGCGACATCGTCGAATACCAGGCCCAGAACCTGTGGTTCATCATTCCGCAGTTCTTCGGCTTCTGTACCTTCTTCATCGCTGGCGTTGCCGTGACGCACCGTCACCCCTTCGACCAGCCGGAAGCGGAACAGGAACTGGCCGACGGTTACCACATTGAATATGCCGGCATGAAATGGGGCATGTTCTTCGTCGGTGAGTACATCGGCATCATCCTGATCTCGGCGCTGCTGGTGACGCTGTTCTTCGGTGGCTGGCACGGTCCGTTCGGCATCCTGCCGCAACTGTCCTTCGTCTGGTTCGCCCTGAAGACCGCGTTCTTCATCATGCTGTTCGTCCTGCTGCGCGCCTCGATCCCGCGCCCACGCTACGACCAGGTGATGGATTTCAGCTGGAAATTCTGCCTGCCGCTGACCCTGATCAACATGCTGGTGACCGCTGCGATCGTTTTGAGCTCAGTGAGGATTTGACCCATGTTCAAATATATTGGCGACATCGTTAAGGGTACCGGTACCCAACTGCGAAGCCTGGTCATGATCTTCGGCCATGGCTTTCGCAAGCGCGACACCCTGCAATACCCGGAAGAGCCGGTCTACCTGGCGCCGCGTTATCGCGGTCGCATCGTCCTGACCCGCGACCCCGACGGCGAAGAGCGCTGCGTGGCCTGCAACCTGTGCGCCGTGGCCTGCCCGGTGGGTTGCATCTCGCTGCAGAAAGCCGAGACCGAAGACGGTCGCTGGTACCCGGACTTCTTCCGCATCAACTTCTCGCGCTGCATTTTCTGCGGCCTCTGCGAGGAAGCGTGCCCGACCACCGCGATCCAGCTCACGCCGGATTTCGAGATGGCCGAGTTCAAGCGTCAGGACCTGGTGTACGAGAAAGAAGACCTGCTGATTTCCGGTCCCGGTAAAAACCCTGATTACAACTTCTATCGTGTTGCAGGTATGGCCATTGCCGGAAAGCCGAAAGGCGCCGCGCAGAACGAAGCCGAACCGATCAACGTGAAGAGCTTGCTGCCTTAAGGAAGAAAGATGGAATTCGCTTTCTATTTCGCATCGGGTATCGCGGTGGTGTCCACGCTTCGTGTGGTCACCAACACCAACCCCGTGCACGCCCTGCTCTACCTGATCATTTCGCTGATCGCCGTGGCCATGACCTTCTTCGCCCTCGGCGCACCGTTCGCCGGTGCCCTGGAAGTGATCGCCTACGCCGGTGCCATCATGGTGCTGTTCGTCTTCGTGGTAATGATGCTCAACCTCGGCCCGGCGGCGATCCAGCAGGAACGCTCCTGGCTCAAGCCCGGCATCTGGGCGGGACCGGTGATCCTGTCCGCCCTGCTGCTGGGTGAACTGCTGTATGTGCTGTTCGCCCACCAGAGCGGCCAGGCCATCGGCCACACCACCGTGGGCGCGAAAGCCGTGGGCATCAGCCTGTTCGGTCCGTACCTGCTGGTGGTCGAACTCGCCTCGATGCTGCTGCTTGCCGCAGTCGTCACGGCGTTCCATTTGGGCCGTAACGAGGCGAAGGAGTAATCACATGCCTGCTATCCCTCTCGAACATGGCCTGGCGGTTGCCGGCATCCTGTTCTGTCTCGGTCTGGTCGGCCTGATGGTCCGCCGCAACATATTGTTCGTGCTGATGAGCCTGGAGGTGATGATGAATGCCTCCGCCCTGGCCTTCATCGTCGCGGGCGCTCGCTGGGCGCAGCCGGATGGACAGATCATGTTCATCCTGGTGATCAGCCTGGCAGCCGCCGAGGCCAGTATTGGCCTGGCGATCCTGTTGCAGCTGTATCGCCGCTTCCACACTCTCGATATTGACGCTGCCAGCGAGATGCGCGGATGAACCTTCTTTTCCTGACTTTCATATTCCCCCTCATCGGTTTCCTGCTGCTGTCGTTCTCCCGTGGACGCTGGTCGGAAAACCTTTCGGCGCTGGTTGGCGTGGGTTCCATCGGCCTGTCCGCCATCGTCACGGCCTACGTGATCTGGCAGTTCAACGTCGCCCCACCGGAAGGCGGCGCGTACGTGCAGGTGCTGTGGCGCTGGATGGCGGTAGAAGGCTTCACGCCGAACTTCGCCCTCTACCTGGACGGCTTGTCGGTGACCATGCTCGGCGTGGTGGTCGGCGTCGGTTTCCTGATCCACCTGTTCGCCTCCTGGTACATGCGCGGTGAAGCCGGTTACTCGCGCTTCTTCGCCTACACCAACCTGTTCATCGCCAGCATGCTGTTCCTGGTGCTCGGCGATAACCTGTTGTTCCTGTACTTCGGCTGGGAAGGCGTGGGCCTGTGCTCGTACCTGTTGATCGGTTTCTACTACAGCAACCGCAACAACGGTAACGCCGCACTCAAGGCCTTCATCGTCACCCGTATCGGCGACGTGTTCATGGCCATCGGCCTGTTCATCCTGTTCCAGCAACTGGGCACGCTGAATATCCAGGAACTGCTGGTCAAGGCCCCCGAGCACTTCAAGGCCGGCGACTTCTGGATCGTCCTGGCGACCCTGATGCTGCTGGGCGGTGCGGTCGGTAAATCCGCGCAACTGCCGCTGCAAACCTGGTTGGCGGATGCGATGGCCGGCCCGACGCCGGTTTCGGCACTGATCCACGCCGCGACCATGGTGACCGCCGGTGTCTACCTGATCGCCCGTACTCACGGCCTGTTCGCCCTGGCGCCGGACATCCTGCACCTGGTCGGCCTCGTGGGCGGCGTAACCCTGGTGCTGGCTGGTTTTGCCGCACTGGTCCAGACCGACATCAAGCGCATCCTCGCCTACTCGACCATGAGCCAGATCGGCTACATGTTCCTGGCCCTGGGCGTCGGCGCCTGGGAAGGCGCGATCTTCCACCTGATGACCCACGCCTTCTTCAAGGCCCTGCTGTTCCTTGCCTCCGGTGCGGTCATCGTGGCCTGCCATCACGAGCAGAACATCTTCAAGATGGGCGGCCTGTGGAAGAAACTGCCGCTGGCCTATGCCAGCTTCATCGTTGGCGGCGCGGCCCTGGCGGCCCTGCCACTGGTCACCGCCGGCTTCTACTCCAAGGACGAAATCCTCTGGGAAGCGTTCGCCAGCGGTAACCAGGGTCTGCTTTACGCCGGTCTGGTGGGTGCGTTCATGACCTCGCTGTACACCTTCCGCCTGATCTTCATCGCGTTCCACGGTGAGGCCAAGACCGAAGCCCACGCCGGCCATGGCATTGCCCATTGGCTGCCGCTGTCGGTGCTGATCGTGCTGTCGACCTTCGTCGGCGCCATGATCACCCCGCCGCTGGCCGATGTGCTGCCGCAAAGCGTCGGCCATGCCGGCGGCGAAGCCAAGCACAGCCTGGAAATCGCCTCGGGTGCCATCGCCCTGGCGGGTATCCTGCTGGCCGCCCTGCTGTTCCTGGGCAAGCGTCGCTTCGTCACGGCCATCGCCAACAGCGGCATCGGGCGTTTCCTCTCGGCCTGGTGGTTCGCCGCCTGGGGCTTCGATTGGATCTACGACAAACTGTTCGTCAAGCCATACCTTGCGATCAGCCACATTCTGCGCAAAGACCCGCTCGACCAGACCATTGGCCTGATCCCGCGCATGGCCAAGGGCGGCCACACCGCCCTGAGCCGTACCGAGACCGGTCAACTGCGTTGGTATGCGGCTTCCATGGCGGCTGGCGCCGTGCTGGTTATCGGCGCCATCGTGCTGGTAGCGGTCTGATATGAACCTTGCGAACTTGCGAAAGGAAACGAGCCCGTCATGATTCTGCCCTGGCTAATCCTGATCCCCTTCATCGGCGGCCTGCTGTGCTGGATGGCGGAGCGTTCCAGCTCTACCCTCCCGCGCTGGATTGCGCTGCTGACCATGTCCCTGGAACTCGCGCTCGGCCTCTGGCTGTGGGCGACCGGCGACTATTCATTTGCACCGGCCCCTGGCGCCGATCCGACCTGGGCGCTTGAGTTCAAGCACACCTGGATCGCGCGCTTCGGCATCAGCGTGCACCTGGCCCTCGACGGCCTGTCGCTGCTGATGATCCTGCTGACCGGCCTGCTGGGTATCCTCTCGGTACTCTGCTCCTGGAAAGAGATCCAGCGCCACGTCGGTTTCTTCCACCTGAACCTGATGTGGATCCTGGGCGGTGTCGTCGGCGTGTTCCTGGCGCTGGACCTGTTCATGTTCTTCTTCTTCTGGGAAATGATGCTGGTGCCGATGTACTTCCTCATCGCGCTTTGGGGTCACAGTTCTTCGGACGGCAAGAAAACCCGGATCTACGCGGCGACCAAGTTCTTCATCTTCACCCAGGCTTCCGGCCTGATCATGTTGGTGGCGATCCTTGGCCTGGTCCTGGTGAACTTCAACAACACTGGCGTGATTACCTTCAACTACGCCGACCTGTTGAAAGTGCAAATGTCCAAGACCACCGAGTACGTGCTGATGCTGGGCTTCTTCATCGCCTTCGCGGTGAAGCTGCCGGTGGTGCCGTTCCACTCCTGGCTGCCGGACGCCCACGCCCAGGCACCGACCGCCGGTTCCGTGGACCTGGCCGGTATCCTGTTGAAGACGGCGGCCTACGGCCTGCTGCGCTTTGCCCTGCCGCTGTTCCCGAATGCCTCGGCCGAGTTCGCGCCGATTGCCATGACCCTGGGCCTGATCGGGATTTTCTACGGTGCGTTCCTGGCCTTCGCCCAGACCGACATCAAGCGCCTGATCGCCTTCTCCAGCGTTTCGCACATGGGCTTCGTGTTGATCGGGATCTACTCCGGCAGCCAGCTGGCCCTGCAAGGCGCGGTGATCCAGATGTTGGCCCACGGCCTGTCGGCGGCGGCGCTGTTTATCCTCAGCGGCCAGTTGTACGAGCGCCTGCACACCCGTGACATGCGTGAAATGGGCGGCATCTGGTCGCGCATCGCCTACCTGCCGGCCATCAGCCTGTTCTTCGCGGCTGCGTCCCTGGGCCTGCCGGGTACTGGCAACTTCGTCGGCGAGTTCCTGATCCTGATCGGCTCGTTCGTCAGCGCGCCATGGATCACCGCAATTGCCACGTCCGGCCTGGTGTTCGGTTCGGTCTACTCGCTGATCATGATCCACCGCGCCTACTTCGGTCCGGCCAAGTCGGACGAAGTGCTGCGTGGCATGGACGGTCGCGAACTGATCATGGTGCTTGGCCTTGCGGTGCTGCTGGTTTACCTCGGCGTCTATCCGCAGCCGTTCCTCGACACTTCCGCCGCCACGATGCATGGCGTGCAGCAGTGGCTCGGCACCGCCTTCTCTCAACTCGCTTCGGCCCGGTAAGAGCGCTATGGAATTCACGATTCAACACTTTATCGCGCTTGCGCCGCTGTTGATCACCAGCGCCACGATCATCGTGGTGATGCTGGCGATCGCCTGGCGCCGCAATCACGCACAAACCTTCCTGCTGTCGGTGGCGGGGCTGAACCTGGCCTTGCTGTCGATTCTGCCGGCCCTGAAAGTCGCGCCATTGGCGGTCACGCCGTTGATCCAGATCGACAGCTTCGCCTGCCTGTACATGGCGCTGATCCTCGTCGCCACCCTGGCCTGCGTCACCCTCGCCCACGCCTACCTGGGTGATGGCGGTTCGGGTTACCCGGGCAACCGCGAAGAACTGTACCTGCTGATCCTGATGGCCGCCGCCGGTGGCCTGGTCCTGGTCAGCGCGCAGCACCTGGCCAGCCTGTTCATCGGCCTGGAGCTGCTGTCGGTGCCGGTCTACGGCCTGGTGGCCTACGCCTTCTTCAACAAGCGCTCCCTGGAAGCCGGCATCAAGTACATGGTGCTGTCGGCAGCCGGTTCCGCGTTCCTGTTGTTCGGCATGGCCCTGCTCTACGCCGAAGCCGGCACCCTGAGCTTCGTCGGCATCGGCCAGGCCCTGGCGGCCACCGGCCTGCCGAGCCCGATCGCGCAACTGGGCCTGGGCATGATGCTGATCGGCCTGGCGTTCAAGCTGTCGCTGGTTCCGTTCCACCTCTGGACCCCGGACGTCTACGAAGGCGCCCCGGCGCCCGTGGCGGCGTTCCTCGCCACCGCATCGAAAGTGGCGGTGTTCGCGGTCATGGTGCGACTGTTCCAGATCTCCCCAGTGGCGAGCAGCGGCGTGCTGAGCAACGTGCTGACCATCATCGCCATCGCGTCGATCCTGTTCGGTAACCTGCTGGCACTGACCCAGAGCAACCTCAAGCGTCTGCTGGGTTACTCGTCCATCGCCCACTTCGGCTACCTGCTGATCGCCCTGATCGCCAGCAAGGGCCTGGCCGTGGAAGCCATCGGCGTGTACCTGGTCACCTACGTGATCACCAGCCTCGGCGCGTTCGGCGTGATCACCCTGATGTCCTCGCCGTACAACGGCCGCGACGCCGACGCCCTGTACGAATACCGCGGCCTGTTCTGGCGCCGTCCGTACCTGACCGCCGTGCTGACCGTGATGATGCTGTCCCTGGCCGGCATCCCGCTGACCGCCGGTTTCATCGGCAAGTTCTACATCATCGCCACCGGCGTCGAGGCCCACCAATGGTGGCTGGTCGGCTCCCTGGTGCTGGGCAGTGCCATCGGCGTGTTCTACTACCTGCGCGTCATGGTCACCCTGTACCTGATGGAACCGAACCTGCGTCGTCACGACGCCGAGTTGCACTGGGAACAGAAGGCAGGCGGCGTGATGCTGCTGGCCATCGCCATCCTGGCGTTCTTCCTCGGTGTGTACCCGCAGCCGTTGCTGACGTTGGTTCAGCAGGCTGGTTTGACCGGCTGATTGCCTGAGCGTCATCGGTAACAAAAATGCCCGTATCGTGAGATGCGGGCTTTTTTTTTGCTTGGGATTCGAGCGGATCCCACCTGAAGCCCAACAGCCTCCTCCACCCATATTCGTCCCCTCCCCCACTTTTTTCCGTGTGTAATCGGCTCCTTGTAGGCAACTTCCTAAGGAATAGGAAGCCGCCTCTATAGGACGCTTCTGATTTTTCAGAACGGGCGGTTTGCCTATGGTATCTGCCCTTCGCCGTGAGCCAATCTGGTCCCCTCGACAACAAAAAACCACGCGCCATGAGCGTGGTTTTCCAGGGGCATCCATGACTAACCCACTCCCGACCTTCTTCGACCACAGCCGCCACACCCTGCGAATCTCCGGCCTCGACGCCCACCTCGACGTCCTCGCCTTCACCGGCGAGGAACACCTGAGTCGTCCCTACCTCTACCGCATCGAATTCACCTGCACCGAGCGCGACCTGGCGGCCACCGACGTGCTCAACCGGTGGGGTTATTTCAACCTGTACGCCGTGCCGCCACCGCCGACGCCCAAGGGCTTCACGCCGCCGGTGATCAAGCCGCTGCGCGCCTTTCATGGCGTGATCTCAGGCTTCAAGCGCCTGTCCGGCTCCAACGACGAAGCCCGCTATGAAATCACCTTGCAACCGCGTTTCGCGCGGCTTGGGCGCGGCAAGCAGTTTCGGATCTACCAGCAGCAGTCGGTGCCCGAGATCGTCGAGCACATCCTGCGCACGCGCCACGATTTTCGTGGCGAGGAGTTCTATTTCAACCTGGTGCGCCAGTACCCTCGGCGCGAACAGGTCATGCAATACGACGAGAGCGACCTGGCCTTCGTCGAGCGCCTGCTGGCCGAGGTCGGCATCTGGTACCGCGTCACCAGCGACGATCGCCTGAACATCGACGTGGTGGAATTTCACGACGACCAGCGGCACTACCAGCGCGGCGTCACGTTGCCGTGTCGCCCGCCGTCGGGCTTGTCCGCCGATGGCCAGGACGCCGTCTGGAACCTGCAGACCGCCCACCGGATGGTCGAGCAAAGCATCAATTTCCGCGCCTACCATCACCGCGAGGCCCATGCCTTCCTGGACGGCGAAGTCGACCACACCCGAGGCGCCAAGGGCACCTACGGCGAGGCCTATCACTACGGCGAACCCTACACGGTGCTGGGCGAGCGCTACGCCCTGGACGAAGACCTGCAAAGCGAAAGCGGCTTCTTCTACGCCCGCCTGCGCCATGAGCTCTACCTCAACGACCAGACCCGCCTCAGCGGCACCACCAGCAGCGCCATCCTGGCCCCGGCGCAGCGCCTCGACATCACCGGCGGCCCGCCGAAGGCCTTCGAGCCCGGCGCGGTGATCGTCAGCCTGCGCACCGAAGCGGCCCGCGACCGCAGCTTCGTCGCTCACTTCCAAGCCATTCCCTACTCGGAAACCGTGTGCTTTCGCCCAGCGCTGCTGCCCAAGCCGCACATGAGCGGCACCATTCCCGCCCGCGTCAGCCACCCGGTGGTCAACCCGCCGTACGCCGACCTCGACTTCGAAGGCCGCTACAAAGTGCGCTTCCTGTTCGACCGCGACACCTGGCAACCCGGCCGCGAAAGCGCCTGGCTGCGCCTGGCCCGACCCTACGGCGGCGACACCCACGGCCTGCACTTCCCGCTGCAGGCCGGCACCGAAGTGGCGATCGCCTTCGAACACGGCGACCCCGACCGCCCCTACATCGCCCACGCCCTGCACGATGACCGCCACCCCGACCCGGTCACCGCCCGCAACGAACGCCGCAACGTCCTGCGCACCCCGACCAACAACAAACTGCGCCTGGACGACACCCGCGGGCAGGAACACATCAAGCTCAGCACCGAACACAGCGGCAAGAGCCAGTTGAATCTGGGGCATCTGGTGGACGCCGAGCGGCAGAAGCGCGGGGAAGGGTTTGAGTTGCGCACCGATGGCTGGGGCGCGATTCGGGGTGGCAAGGGGGTGTTTATCAGTGCGGATGAGCAGGTCAAGGCGCAGGGTGATGTCCTCAGCATGGACCCGGCCACCGCCCAGATCGAAGGCGCCAAACGCCAGATGGCCGAGTGGCAACACATCGCCCAGGCCCATCACAGCCGCACACCTGACCTGGATGGTTTGCAGCAACTCCAGGCCAACGCAAAGGACCTCAGGGCCGCCGCCCTCCTGCTCAGCGCTCCCCAGGGCATTGGTGCCGTCACGCCGGCCAGCCTGCTGCTCAAAAGCGGCGACGCGCTCTACCTGCAAAGCCACGACGACATCAACCTCGCCGCCGCCAAGCGCCTGTCGGCCCACGCCAACCAGGCCATTTCGCTGCTCGCCCAACAGGAAGGCCTGCGCCTCGTCTCGGGCAAGGGCCCGCTTGAAATCGAATCCCACGGCGACGTGCTGGCCATGAAAGCCCAGCAGGACATCAGCGTGCAGTCGGTACAAGGGCACGTGCAAGTGACGGCCAAGAACGGCATCACCCTGGCCTGTGGCGGTGGGTTCATCCGGATCAACCCGAGCGGCGCGATCGACATCCACAGCCCCGGCAAGCTGAACCTCAAGGGGCAGCATGTCTGGGAACTGCCGGCCGGACAGAGTTTTGCGTTGCCGGAGTTGCCGCAGTCGGTGTGTGAGGACTGCCTTCAAAGGGCACGTAAAAACGCCGTTGGCCTAGTGCCGCGCGAAGGCTAAAACAAGGAGATATACAGATGGCGACACCAAGTGAATGGCAAGACCAAATTGAACACGTTTGCGCCGCAGCGGATATATCGCGTGTGGATCTTCTACTGGACCAGACTGGCTGGAACAACTGTGCCATTCCGGCCTTGAAGCAAATAAGGCCAGAGATTCCATGGCACTCGTTGTTCAGCGGTACGCCGGAGGAAAACCTGTTGGAGCATGCACCGCTGTTGATGCGCTTGGATCTGGCGCATTGGCAACACCGCGCCTGGCTGGAGCAACTCATGACGCATTGTGCAACCGACGCACGGTTGCTGATCGCGATCTCGCCATTGCCCTTCGATGCGCTCAGCCAAGCCCTGCAAGCCCTGTCCCAAATGAAGTGGGGCGGGCAACCCGGTTTGTTGCGGTACTACGACCCACGAATCTTCCCTCTGCTGATCTCCTCCATCTTGAGCGACGAGCAACGTATTCAGTACCTGCTCCCCGTCAGTTATTGGACCTGGCTGGACCGGGATGACCAGCCGCAATGGCGACGGGGCGCCAGTCAGGCACGGGGCAGCATCGAAGTGCCGCCCTTTGTCGAACTGAGCGATGAACAATGCGACCTGATCGGTCGCATTTCCGATGCGCAGCAGATGTTGAATGGCGGCGAATTTGACCATCTTGAGGACAGTAAGGAAGAGCGTTTCGCCTTGTTATATCGACTGGCCGTGCAGGCTGGCAAAGAGAATTACTTCGGAAATCTCGATGAGTACGTGAAGGGAACTGCGCTTGTTAGTTCTTAAAGTCGGCTCGGCGTTGATAGCGAAAAATATTGCTGCGTAACAGATCGCATGGAAGGAGCCGTGCGGACGAGACGGTTCTGCGTTTGAAATTTAAATAAAAAGGACTTTGCCATGAGGCAGTTGATGTTCTGTAAGTCGATGGCGCGAGGCTCTTATGCCTTGCTGGGATTGATGCTGTATGGGTGCTCTTCCGCGGAAAATGGAATGGCGGGAGGGAACATAGAAGCCGTCAACCATACTTTGAGCGCGATCAATTGGTTGTCCGTCAATGGATATAGGGCTGACGGGGGCGGTGGTAGTTCGTGTTGCATCATTATGCCGACGAAGTGGCGTCCCGGTTTGATGGCTCATATCGAATGGGAGGTCGATCCTAATCGTTTTGCAAAAATAAAGCGAAAGACCACTGGATTTGGTTTCGATGAGGAGGCCTGGGCTGCGCACAAGGCTAAATTTCAACGTCATAGCGCCACGGTGGAAATTCCGGAGTGGCCGGGAACGCAGTCCTGTGATTTGAAAGTGCATTTTTTGACTTGCAACCGCGTGAAGGTTACCACCGCATGCGCGGTATACGGTCAGCCTAACTATCCCATAAAAGAAACAAAGCAAATGAAGGAGCCTGCCGTATGCCCGAAATAGAAACTAACTCGAAAACAGACAAAAAACTGAGGTTGTCGATGCTAAGGAAATGGACGCAGTGGGTACTCTACGCCTTGTTGGGATTGATGCTGCATGGCTGCTCTTCTGCGGACAATGAAATGGCGGGAGGGAACTTGGCAGCGGTCAACCACACCGTGGGCGCAATTAATTGGTTCTCAGTTAATGGTTATAGGGCTCACGGCGGAGGAGGCAGTTCGTGCTGCATTATTATGCCGACCAAATGGCGTCCCGGCTTGCTGGCTTATATCACGTGGGAATTTGATCCTGATCCTTTTGCGGCTGCGCCGCCTTTAGGAACCGATGAATTCCGAGCTTTTATGGTTAAACATAAAGCTAACTATCAGCACCACAGCGCCACGGTAGAAATTCCGGAGTGGCCAGGAACGCAGTCCTGCGATTTGAAAGTGCATTTTCTGACTTGCAACCAGGTGAAGGTTACTACTGCGTGCGCGGTATACGGTCAGCCCAACTACCCAATTAAAGAAGCAAAACAAATGAAGGAGCCCGCCGTATGCCCAGCGTAAAAAATATGGACCCGAAGGCCAAGGCCTGGGCGCCGCCGATTTTTCCAATCGGTGGACGTTTACCCATAGAAATACGAAAGGTGACCGAGAACTACAATAAGCAGACTGCTGAAGAAAATGCATTTCGTCGAACGACCAACGCTCGTGGACAAAGACGGCATTCCGCCTGCTGCTACAGTTTGCACATCAGCCTGTTTTTTGATGGGACAAACAATAACGAGGACAACGATACCAAGAAAGAACACCCCAGCAATATTGCCAAGCTGTTTCACGCGTCGATTCAAGACGACGATGCCAAAAGAAATGGTTACTTCTCTTACTACATGCCCGGTGTCGGCACCCCCTTTCCAGAAATTGGCGAACTGGATTACAGCGAGGATGGATTGAAGTTCGCCACGGGTGGCGAAGACCGTATCAATTGGGCCTTGGTCTCTTTGGCTGATGCCTTGCACACAGCCCTGATCAAAACGCCGTTGTCACAAGATCGACGGGCGAAAGCCGTCGAATCCATGGATACGTACAAAGCTCCGATGATGAGCATCTTCGGAGCCGGTCGGCGGCGCCAAGTCATGAAGGGCCTGCTGGAACCATTGAGGCCCTACGTCCCCAAAACCAGACCTGAGGTGCTGGGCGTCAAACTCTTCGTCTACGGTTTTTCCCGCGGCGCGGCGGAAGCGCGCACTTTCGTGAGCTGGCTGAGCCAGCTGTTCGACACGCCGGACGGGGCCGAGAATCCGGAACAGACACTGCTGGGCCTGCCGGTAAGCATCGAGTTCCTCGGCCTGCTGGACACCGTGGCGTCGGTGGGTATTGCCCATGTCACGCCGTTTTTTGCCGGGCACATGGACTGGGCCGATGACACCCAATTGTTGCCGGACGCGAAGACATTTCCCGACTTCGTCAAATGCTGCCGGCACTTTGTCGCGGCGTTCGAACAACGTGCCTGTTTCCCGCTGGACTCGGTCCGTAACGAGGATGGCACTTACCCGCCCAATACTTATGAAGTGGTGTACCCCGGCGTGCACTCCGACGTGGGCGGTGGCTACCCGAAAAATGATCAGGGCAAGGCGCGTGGCGGTACGAATGAACTGGTGTCCCAGATCGTCCTGCACGATCTGTATGCCGCAGCCTTCGCTGCGGGGGCGCCGTTGCAGGTACCGGAGGCAGTATTGTCGGACAGCCTGAGACCCGATAAAAGTTGGCGGGCCCTAGGGCTGGACGTGACAGAAGAATTCGATATAAGCCCTCTAGTCATCGAACGCTTCAACGCCTGGCACCACCAAACCCTGCACACCGTCCCACCCGAAGATCAGAACTGCAGCCCCCCCACCGACGGCTACCACCCTCTGCTCCTCACCACCACCGTCGAAGACACCCTGGCCGATCAATTGGGCTGGATCACCGGCTGGCGCATTGGCCGTTTTGCCAACGACCTCGAAGAGGTCGATGGCCGCTATCAATACAACGACAGCTACAAGCATCAACCGTTCTTCACCGAGGCCAACGAAGCCACCGCCTACGATACGGCCGAACAGCGTCGCGAATATGAAGACCAGAAACAGACCGCGCTGAAAAACCGCCAGAAAGCGCCCGCCGCAGCGATGAACCATCCCGGCCCGCCGATCTACGAGCCGCAGATCGATCAGACCCAGCTCAGCCAGGCCGCCACTGAGTTCAAGCACGACTATCTGGACATCGGTCGCGAGCAGACCAGTTGGAAGGGCTCTGTCCTGGACGTGGTTCTGCGCGACACGATGTACCTGCTCAACGAGAACGACGAGGTGCGGGACCACGCGAGCATCAAGGCAGCGGGCGAGCTGCGCAAGGAACAGCTGTTCCTGGACAGGTTCGGTTTGCCCAGCCGGAAGCCGGGCCTGGCGTTGCTGGTGGCGTTGTTCGATGACCACATCCACGATTCGCGGGCCTGGTTCATGCACGACAAGTTGGCGTCCCGAGAGCTGTGGGCCGGTTACTTTTTCTATCGCATGACCTATTTCGGCAACGAGAACAGCCGTGCCCTGTCGCCGGTGGTGGTGGCCGGGCGGATGCTGGGCGTGGCGGTGCTGGCGGGCGCCACGGTGTATGGCATCAAGCGCAGCGGCACGCTGGGCGCGGTGGGTGGGCTGGCCGCCGGCATGGGCGCGGCGACCATTGGTTATCAGGTGATCGACAAGGTCAGCGGTGAGGTGGTGCCGTTCCTGCCGGGCGCGGAAAAGATCCTGCAGCCGACGCGTCATATTGGCGAAGTGGTGATCGAGCAGAAGAAACAGATCGCCCTGGACGACCATCTGCAGCGCCTCGAACGGACCGACGAAATACTGCGGCTGGCCGGCGTGCTGGTGGAGTTTGATGGGGAGGTCGCCTCATGATGCCCTTGATACGTAGAGGCGACCCCCTGCGCCCCTTCGGCGGCGAAGTGCTCGAAGGCCGTTTCCTGGCATTCGGCCAAGGGCTGTCCTGCGCAGGGGACAAGGTTCGCTGCGATAAGCATGGCGAGAATCGCATCGTCCAGGGCGCGACAGGTTTCAGCTTCAACGGGCAGTTGTTGGCCTTGGACGGGTACCGCTGTGAGTGTGGTTGTACGTTGGTCAGCACACTGCCGCTGTCGTCCATATCGGTGAAACCATGAACCGCCCGCCGCGCTATCCGTCGTTCGCCGAGCCATGCGAACCGCGCTGGGGCCGTTGGTGGCTGGCGTTGCCGTTGCTGTGGGGGATGCAGTCGGCAGTCCTGTTGTCGCTCTGGCCACAAGACCAGCCACGTTTGGAGTTATGGCTGTGGAGCGCCGTGCTGCCCTTGGGTTGGGGGCTGGCATTGGCGTTGCGGGTGTTGCCCTGGCAGATCGGTTTGTTCAGGCGCGACGTCTTTCGCCGCACCCAGGACGACGACACTCGACGCTGGTGGCGTTGGCGAAGCCTGGCGTTGCCGGTGGAAGAGATGCTGTTGTTGGGGCCGTCCGGGGACGATCAAACACACTTTCAGAACCTGATGAACGACACGCCCCTGCCGACGCCCACGGCTGCATTGTCATTGAATTGCCCGGTGGTCCTCGGTCAGTCCGCCGAGCGTGCTCCGGCACTGGCGCAACATTTGGCCCGGTTGGTCCTGGAACTTGCCACGGTGTCGGAGCGCTGGTCGAGGCTGCGGGCGATTGCCTGGGCGGGCGGCGAGAGCGATTGGGCTGCCTTCGAGAAGATGCTGGGCAGCCAAGGTAACGAGCTGCCCAACGTACGCTTGCCGTTGCAGGACCTGGCGGACCTGGACGAACTGATCGACATCTTCAACCAAGAATGCCGTCACGCAGACGACTGGCTGCTGTGCGCCGGCGTGGTGTCGGCGCAGCGCGGCGAAGCAGCCGCGCCACCCGGCGAAGGCGGTTTTTTGTGGGTGGTGAGTCGACAGGGACGGCAGCTACTGCATCGGAGTGAATACCTGTCCGGCGAGACTCATGAACCGGCCGCAGAACTCTGCTCACAAATACAGCGTTACGCCGGGCTGCAAGCACCGCCGCCGACTTGTCTGGCCATGGACCAGGCCAGCCAGGAGGCGTTCTTGGCCGGCGGTTGGTCGGCGCTCGAACATCAACTGGCGGGACACTGGGGCGCCTTGGCGCATCTGGCGCCGTTTATCGGCATGTCGTTGGCGTTGTTGCAAGCAAAGGAGGCCGGACAGCCCTGTGGCTGGCTGAGCCAGGATGCGGACAAGCGATTGGCAATAGGAGTGGCACAACCTCATGGCAACGGATAAACACGAGCGCAAGGGCTCATTGATAGGGCTGGGATCGGGCTACCTGTTTTGCATCACCTTCGTGGTGATGCTCGGTTGCCTGCTGTATCGCTTGGGGGGTGATGACCTCGGCTGGCCGGCGTTGACCTTGAAACAATTGGGCGCATGGGGGCTGGGCGTATGGTTAGCGCTCGTTTTGCTCTGCCCATTGATTCTGTTGGCCTGGGACCTGTTGGCGGTACGCCAGGCGCAGCGGACCACATTGGGGGGCGATGGCAGCGTCGCTGCGTCCCGGTTGAATCCGCCGCCTGATTTGAAGGACGACGAAGAGAAGCTGGCCAGGCTCCGCGAAACCCTCCGTCACCAATACGGCCCCCTCTGGCGCCACAAAGTCCGCCTCCTGCTCATCGTCGGCGAACCCACCGAAATCACCGCCATCGCCCCGCAGCTGGCGGAGAAGAAATGGCTCGAAGGCCAGCGCACCGTGCTGCTTTGGGGCGGCAGCCTCCAAGAGAACCTGGAAAACCCATTGCTGGATCATTGGCTTGGCTTACGCCGTTGGCGCCCCTTGGACGGCGTGGTCTGGGCACTGACCCCAGAGCAAAGCGCCGATGCAGTGCCGCTGGCCAAGGGCATGCGCCATTTGCAGGGGCTGGCCCGTCGGATGCGGCGGCAGGTGCCGTTGCACCTGTGGCAGGTGTGCGAGGCGACGTGGTCGCAGGAGGGGCGCGAGCGTCAGCCGGTGGGGTGTCTGCTGCCGGCGAAGGTCACCCCAGCGATGCTGGAAGAATGCCTGGAGGAACTGGTCGAGCCTTTGCGTCACCAGGGCATCGTGCAGATGAAGCTCAAGAAGCAACTGCACCACGATTTCCTGCTGCGCTTGTCCCGGGATTTGCACGCCGATGGCATCGCCCGTTGGCGTCAGGCGCTGGCGCCGTCGTTGAGTGGGTTCAATCCGGGGGTGAGGCTGCGTGGGCTGTGGTTCAGCCAGCCGCTGCGCGAGGTCCGGAGCGCTGACGGCGAGCATTTCTGGTGGCCGGATCCGGTGTGGCAGGGCGTGCAGCACGACAAGGCGGTTGGCGCGCGGCTGGGCTGGGGGGCGCCGCGGGTCGTTTATGCGTTGTGCCTGGGGTTGGCCGTGGTGTGGGGCGTGGGAATGGCGCTGTCCTTTGTCGGCAATCGGGCGCAGATCGTTCAGGTGCAAGCGGTGTTGGCGGGGCTGGACGCGTCGTCGCGGGCCGATGAGCAATTGCTCGCCTTCAACGAGCTGGTTCACGTGCTGGCGCGCCTGGATCACCGTGCCGTGGCCGGTGCGCCGTGGCATCAGCGCTTTGGCTTGAACCGCAATCCCGTCCTGCTTGAAAGGCTCTGGCCGCGTTATGTCGAGGCCAATAATCGCCTGGTGCGCGACCCGGCGGCGGCGCGGTTGCGCGAGCAACTGGAGGCGTTGGTCAAGTTGGCGCCGGGCAGTGCCGAGCGCGTCGAGCGCTCGGCGGTTGCCTATGATCAGCTCAAGGCGTACCTGATGATGGCGCGGCCGGAAAAAGCCGAGGCGGACCTCCTGGCCAAGACGCTCGCCCATGCCGAACCCACCCGGGAAGAGGTGGCCCCCGCGCTCTGGCGAACGCTGGCGCCCGGCTTCTGGCAGTTCTACGCCGAGCAGCTGGCCGCGCACCCCGACTGGCGCATCGAGGCCGATCCTCGGTTGGTGGCGCAGGTGCGCCAGGCCTTGCTCGATCAACTGGGCCAGCGCAACGCCGAGGCCAGCCTGTACCAACAGGTGCTGGATGACGTCGGCCAGCATTATTCGGCCCTGGGCCTGGCGCAGATGGTCGGCGACACCGAGGCCACCGGGCTGTTTTCCAGCAAGGCCAGCGTGCCGGGGGTGTTCACGCGCCAGGCCTGGGAGGGCCAGGTGCGCCAGGCCATCGATGACATCGCCCAGGCGCGGCGTGAGGAAATCGATTGGGTGCTCAGCGACAGACCCGGCGAGGTCGATCCCCGGTTGACGCCGGACGAGCTGAAGACGCGCCTGACCGAACGCTATTTCCAGGACTACGCCAGCGCCTGGCTCGGGTTTCTCAACAGCCTGCGCGCCCGCCAACCGAAAAACCTGGACGGGGTGATCGAGCAACTGACGCTGATGAGCGACGTACGTCAGTCGCCGCTGATCGCGTTGATCAATACGCTGGCTTACCAGGGGCAGGCCGGCACTCGCGGTCAGGCCTTGAGTGATTCGCTGATGAAGTCCGCGCACAAGCTGATCGGGCCGGACAAGGCGCCGGTGATCGATCAATTCGTGGATCTGCCCGGTGGACCGCTGGACGCCACCTTCGGACCGTTGTTGACGCTGCTGGGCAAGGGCGCCGAAGACCGAAACGCCAGCGACCATCTGAGCCTGCAGGCCTACCTCACCCAAGTGACCCGCGTGCGCCTGAAGCTGCAACAGATCAGCACCGCCACCGACCCCATGGAAATGACCCAGGCGCTGGCGCAGACGGTGTTCCAGGGCCGCGGCATCGACCTGACCGACACTCAGTCCTACGGCCGATTGATGGCTGCCAGCCTTGGCGCGCAATGGGCCGGCGTTGGCGAGACGCTGTTCGTCCAGCCGCTGGAACAGGCCTGGCAGCGGGTGCTGCAACCGTCGACGGCGGGCCTCAACAGCCAGTGGCAGCGCTCGATCGTCGAGCACTGGAACGCGGCCTTCGCCGGGCGCTACCCGTTCGCCGCGACGGCCAGCGATGCTTCGCTGCCGATGCTGGGGCAGATGATCCGCGCCGACACGGGGCGCATCGAGCGCTTCCTGCACAGCCAGTTGAGCGGCGTGCTGCGCAAGGAAGGCAACCGCTGGGTGGCCGATCCGCGTCATGGCCGCGGCTTGCGGGTCGATCCGCAGTTCCTGACGGCAATCAACCAACTCGGCGACCTGGCCGACGTGCTCTTCACCGACGGCGGCCTGGGCTTGAGTTTCGAGCTGAGCGGCAAAGGCGTGCGCGATGTGGTGCAGACCACCTTCATCCTCAACGGTGAAAAACACGAATACTTCAACCAGAAGGAACGCTGGCAGCGCTTCGGCTGGCCAGGGCGCAGCGACTATCCCGGGGTCAGCCTGACGTGGACCAGCGTCCACACCGGCGAGCGGTTGTTCGCCGACTACGCCGGCACCTGGGGGCTGATCCGCTTGCTGGAACAGGCCAAGTTCACGCCGCTGGACGACGGCGACAGCCGCTACCGCATGGTGCTCAAGGCCCCCGATGGCCTGGGCCTGACCTGGCACTTGCGCACCGAACTCGATGCCGGGCCGATGACGCTGCTGAAGTTGCGGGGGTTCAAGTTGCCGGGGCGGATATTCCTGGAGGGACGCGAGGCGGCGGAGGGATAGGTGCGCGGGGCGATGCCTGTATCATCCGCGGAATAAATATCATCAGTGTGTGGGGCTATGCTTGAACGCCATCATTTGCTCATGAAGGAGACCCAGCGTTGAGTGTCGATATCGATTGCATAGTCGTCGGCGCAGGCGTCGTCGGCCTCGCTGTGGCGCGGGAGATGGCGCGTGCCGGGCATGAAGTGCTCGTCATCGAAGCAGGCGATGCCATCGGCATGGGCATCAGCTCACGCAATTCCGAAGTGATCCATGCTGGCCTCTATTACCCGCCGGGCAGCCTCAAGGCGCAGTTGTGCGTCGAGGGCCGGCGACGGCTGTATGAGTATTGCGACAGCCACGGCGTCGAGACTCGCCGCCTGGGCAAGCTGATCGTGGCCAAGGATCAGGCACAGTTGGCCGGGCTTGAGACGCTGCTGGCGCGCGGCCTGCTCAACGGTGTGGACGATCTGCGCCTGCTCGATCAGGAACAAGCACAGGCACTGGAGCCGGCGCTGTCCTGTGTCGGCGCGTTGTACTCGCCCTCCACCGGTATCGTTGACGCCCATGCCTTGATGTTGGCGCTGCTGGGCGATGCCGAGGCGGCCGGTGCCAGCGTGGTGTTTCGCACGCCCTTGCTGGAGGCTCGTGTTATCGACGATGGCTTCAGCCTGGCGCTGGGCGGCACGGCGCAGATGACATTGGCCTGCCGCCGGCTGATCAACGCCGCCGGCCTCCAGGCCCCTGCCCTCGCCCGCCGGATCGAAGGCCTCGACCGGCAATGGATTCCCGATGATTACCTGTGCAAGGGCAACTACTTCCAACTGACCGGGCGGGCACCGTTCCGCCATCTGGTCTATCCCGCGCCGGAAGCCGCTGGCCTGGGCATCCACATGACCCTCGACCTGGCCGGCCAGGCGCGCTTCGGTCCTGACACCGAATGGGTCGATGCGCAAGATTACCGAGTGGATCCGGCTCGGGCCGTAGCCTTTTACCAGGCCATTCGAAATTACTGGCCAGGCCTGCCCGATCAGAGCCTGCAACCTGCCTACAGCGGGATTCGCCCGAAAATTTCTGCACCGGGGGAGCCGGCTCGGGACTTTCTGATCAGCGCTGCCGCCGAGCATGGGATACGGGGGCTGGTCAACCTGTTCGGCATCGAATCGCCCGGACTGACATCTTGCCTGGCGCTGGCGGAACGGGTTCGGCAACAGATCGACAACTCCTGACCCGGCAGCGCAAAGTGCAAGGCGTTTTAACCGCGGCTCATGCAGCCTGCACGATGACAAAATTCGACTCCTTCATAACCACCTGTTTTTAAAGAGAATTTAAAAGCGACTCGGCTGGCACGAGGGATGCACCTTTCATGTCACGTGGCGTCGGCGCTCGAAGCCGGCCCGCATCCGTGAATGACCGAGGAGCAGCACATGAATGCCATCGACCTGTTGAAAGCCGACCATGAACGCGTCAAAGCCATTCTCACTCAGCTGAGTGAATCGACTGATCGCGCCATCAAGAAACGCACCGAGCTCCTGGCGAAGCTGGAAATGGAAGTGTCCATCCACACCCGCCTGGAAGAAGAAATCCTTTATCCGGCCTTCAAGCAGGAAGGCGGCAAGGAAGAAGCCGAGATGTACTACGAAGCCAAGGAAGAGCACCGTACCGTCGACTCGCTGGTGCTGCCCGACCTGAAAACCACCGATCCTTCCCAGCCGGAATTCGCAGGCCGGGTGAAGGTGGTCAAGGAGCTGCTGGAGCACCACATCGAGGAAGAAGAAAAGGAAATGTTCCCGAAAGCCAAGAAGGTACTGGGCAAGGCCAAGCTGGACGCCCTGGGTGAGCAGATGGAAACCATGAAGGCGCAGTACAAGAAAGAATTGAGCAGCGCCAACCTCGCCGCTTGATCGAAGGCCGCGAACGCTTCAGCCACTCATCAGGTTGAAGCGTTCCGGCCTTTATTGCATCTGCTCGCGCAGAAACTCCACCAGCGCCTGCACCGGTCGCGAAGCCTGGCGATGTTGCGGGTAGACCGCCGACAGCGCCAACGGCTCGGTTTCAAAGCCCTCCAGCAGCTTGACCAGCCGGCCATCCTTCAACGCGTCCCCCAGGATAAAAGTTGGCAGGTAGGTGATCCCCATCCCGGCGATCGCCGCATCCCTGAGCAGGTCGCCGTTATTGGCCCGCATCCGCCCCGCCACTTCCAGGACCAGCGGTTTGCCATTGCCCTCGAAACGCCACTGCACCTGACGGCTGTGTCCATAGGGCAGGCAGTCGTGATTGCGCAGGTCTTCAGGTCGTGCGGGCGTGCCTTTCTCCGCGAGATAAGCCGGGCTGGCGCAGTACACCCGTTCGATGCTCGCGATGCGCCGGGCGATCAGGGTTGAATCCTCCAGCACGCCGATCCTCAGCGCCAGGTCGTAGCCTTCGCCGAGCAGGTCCACCGAGCGATCGCTCAGGTCCACCTCGACGCTGACGTCCCGGTAGCGCTGCAGGAACAGCGGCAGCAGGCAGCCCAGGTGCGCCACGGCGAACGACAACGGCGCGCTGAGCCGAATGGTCCCGCGCGGCTCGCTGGTCTGGCCGCTGATGCCCTGCTCCACTTGCTCGACTTCACTGAGCAGGCGCAACGCCGCCTCGTAGTAGCGCTGGCCGAGCGGCGTCACGTCCAGCCGGCGCGTCGAGCGGTTGAGCAGGCGCACGCCCAGCCGTTGCTCCAGTTCCATGAGCTTGCGGCTGACGAATTGCTTGGACAGCCCGAGCTTGTCCGCCGCCGCGGTGAAACTGCCCGACTCCATGACCTGGGCAAAGATGCGCATTTCTTCGAAGGGGTTCATTGTCATTCCATGGGTGGACAGTCTGCCGGTTCAGGTGGGCATTGTGATCTGGGTGAATCAGGTTGCATAGCGGTTGGATGTGCTGACGCTTTCGTCGGATCGCCGCCCGGAGCAAGCTCGCTCCCACAGGTTTTGTGAACGACTCGAACATCGTGGGAGCGAGCTTGCTCGCGATAGCGGTGGGTCAGCTGCAAGGCTCTGATGCCGGGCGCAAAAACGCCCGCACAAGGCGGGCGTCATTGAGCATGAACCGCTTACTTGGCCGTCAGCGCCGAGTAGCTGTTCATCAGGTTGCGGTAGTTCGGAATGCGCTGGGACAGCAAGTTGCCCAGGCCTTCGATGTCGTTGCGCCAGTCGCGGTGCAGCTCACAGGCCACCGAGAACCAGTTCATCATCTGCGCGCCAGCGGCGGTCATGCGCACCCAGGCGGCTTGTTGCACGGTTTCGTTGAAGGTACCCGAGGCGTCGGTCACGACGAATACGTCGAAACCTTCGGCCAGGGCCGACAGGGTCGGGAATGCCACGCAGACATCAGTCACCACGCCGGCGATGATCAGTTGCTTGCGGCCAGTGGCCTTGATCGCCTTGACGAAGTCTTCGTTGTCCCAAGCATTGATCTGGCCTGGACGTGGGATGTACGGCGCGTCCGGGAACATTTCCTTGAGCTCCGGCACGATCGGGCCGTTGGGGCCTTGTTCGAAGCTGGTGGTCAGGATGGTTGGCAGGCCGAAGAATTTAGCCAGGTCAGCCAACGCCAACACGTTGTTCTTGAACTCGTTGGGCGAGAAATCCTGGACCAGGGAGATCAGGCCCGTCTGGTGGTCGACCAGCAGGACCACCGCGTCGTCTTTGTTCAGGCGGTTGTAGGCGGGAACGTTGCTCATGGGATGACTCCTTTGGGATGGATATTACGAAACCTGTGGGAGCGAGCCTGCTCGCGAAAGCGGTGTGTCAGTTGGCGACAATGTCGGATGTACCAACGTCTTCGCGAGCAGGCTCGCTCCCACAGGGAGAATCGGTTTGTCAGTTAAAAGGCGAAGCACGAACAGCCAAACGCGCCCCAGAAACCCTGGAAGTCGCTGACCGGAACGTTCGACAAGCGCGCCCGTTCGTGGCTGTGGGAGTGCACCGTGCACGGACCGCTGCACTGGTGGACCTGGGCCTGCAACGGTGAGGTCGGACGCCAGTGGCCCGGGACCTTGACCACTGGCGACCAGTCCGGCAGCACCGGGACGCTGGCCGGGCCGAGCTTCTCGAAGTCGCCGGCGGCGTAGACCACCTTGCCGTCGACCACGGTCAGCACCGACTCGATCCACTTGATGGCTTCTTCCTCGACGCTGAAGAAGTCCGCGCTCAGGGCCGCCAGGTCCGCCAGTTGGCCGACCTTGATCTGGCCTTTCTTGCCCTGCTCGGACGAGAACCAGGCGCTGCCATGGGTGAACAGTTCCAGGGCGGTCAGGCGCGGCAGGCCTTCTTCGTGCAACGACAGGCCGCCAACGGTGCGACCGCTGACCATCCAGTACAGCGAGGTCCACGGGTTGTAGCTGGAGACGCGGGTGGCGTCGGTGCCGGCGCCCACCGGCACGCCTTCGGCGAGCATGCGCTTGATCGGCGGCGTGGCTTCGGCGGCCTTGGCGCCGTAGCGGTCGACGAAGTACTCGCCCTGGAAGGCCATGCGGTCCTGGATTGCGATACCGCCGCCCAGTGCTCGCACGCGTTCGATGTTCTTCGGCGTGATGGTCTCGGCGTGGTCAAAGAACCATGGCAGGCCGTTGAACGGGATGTCGCGGTTGACCTTCTCGAACACGTCGAGCATGCGGCTGATGGATTCGTCGTAGGTCGCGTGCAGGCGGAATGGCCAGCGCTGCTCCACCAGATGACGAACCACCGGTTCCAGGTCCTGCTCCATGCCTGGCGGCAGGTCCGGGCGCGGTTCGAGGAAGTCTTCGAAGTCCGCTGCGGAGAACACCAGCATTTCGCCGGCGCCGTTGTGCCGCAGGAAGTCGTCGCCCTGGTGCAGCTTGACGCTGCCGGTCCAGTTCTTGAAGTCGGTGAGTTCTTCCTTGGGCTTCTGGGTGAACAGGTTGTAGGCGATGCGCACCGTCATCTGTTGCTCGCGGGCCAATTGTTCGATCACCGCGTAGTCGTCCGGGTAGTTCTGGTAGCCGCCGCCCGCGTCGATGGCGCTGGTCAGGCCCAGGCGATTGAGCTCGCGCATGAACTGGCGGGTGGAGTTGACCTGGTATTCCAGCGGCAGCTTCGGCCCTTTCGCCAGCGTCGAGTAAAGGATCATCGCGTTGGGACGCGCCACCAGCATGCCGGTAGGTTCGCCCTTGCTGTCACGGACGATCTCGCCGCCCGGCGGGTTCGGCGTATCACGGGTGTAGCCGGCCACGCGCAGGGCGGCACGGTTGAGCAAGGCGCGGTCGTAGAGGTGCAACACGAACACCGGAGTGTCCGGCGCGGCCTGGTTGAGTTCTTCCAGGGTCGGCATGCGTTTTTCGGCGAACTGGAATTCATTCCAGCCGCCCACTACGCGTACCCATTGTGGCGTCGGCGTGCGGTCGGCCTGGTCCTTGAGCATGCGCAAGGCATCGGCCAAGGACGGCACACCTTCCCAGCGCAATTCCAGGTTGTAGTTCAAGCCGCCACGGATCAGGTGCAGGTGCGAGTCGTTGAGCCCGGGAATGACGGTGCGGCCCTTGAGGTCGATGACCTGGGTGCCGCTGCCACGCAAGGCCATGGCCTCGGCGTCGGTGCCCACGGCGACGAAGCGCCCTTGGCTGATGGCAACCGCGCTGGCGCGAGGCTTCTCGCGGTCGACGGTGTGGAATTGGCCATTGAACAGAATCAGATCGGCGTTCATAGGGTTTCCTTGTGAATGGGAAGAAGCAAGGGACAGGCGCGGCCAGAAAGCCGCGGCAGCGCTGAGCAAGGAGCCGGCGGCGAGCAATTGGCGGCGCAGCGGATCGGTCGGGTCGTCGTTATTGGCCATGGCCGGGCTCCAGGTGTTCGTGGGCCTTGGACGCTTCGAGCCAGGGCGCGAACAGGCGGGTCGCCAGTGGCATGCACACGTACACCACCGAGAGCACGATGGTCACGGTGATCAGGAACGTGGCGACCACGTAGTTGGACAGGAACGCGTTGAGTTGCAACAGCGGGCCCCAGAGCAAGGGCACCAGCAGCGTGTGCGGCAGGATGACCAACAGCGTCACCACCGATTGTTTCCAGCGCGGTGGCGGCGTAGCGGCATCGGCCAGCGGGGCGAACCAGAATTCCTTGTGGGAGGCGACTTCAGTCTGGTCGCCGTCGGCCAGCAGCGGTGCGGCCTCATTCACCAATTCGCGACGCTCGGACGAATCCAGCCAGCGCTGCATGGCCTCGGTGGAACAGAAACGCAGCACGCAGGTAAACAGCGACAATCCACCCTGCTTGCCCCGGACCACATCCACGCCCAGGTGCCCCGGCCACTGGCCGGCGACGCTGACGATGCGTCGCAACCAGGCCTCATAGGCGCCGTCCTGGCCGGCCTTGATCCGGTGCTTGACCACCAGGGTGACGATTTCGTCGGAGCCGGGCATGGCCGGCTTCGTGGTGGATTCGAGGGTTGGGGATTCAGACATGGCGAAGCACTCCATCAAAACGCGTGTTCATCGCCAGGCGTCCGGGGCCGGCAATGAATACGCTGGTAAATATGATCAGCAGTAACCAACCGAACTGCCCTTCTTCCAGGCTCCACTGCGGATGCACCACCAGCAACGCCACGGCCAGCAGGAACAGGATCGGCAGGCACGCCAGCCGCACCAGCACGCCGGCCATGATCAGCAACGGACACAGCACCTCGGCGAAAATCGCCAGGATCAGCGTGGGTGCGGCGCCGAGGTGGAACGGGTCTTCGATGCGGGTCAGCTCGGCGCTGTAGTTCAGCAACTTGGGCAAGCCATGCACCCACAGTAGGAACAACGCGCCGCTCAGGCGCAGGAACAGCAGGCCCAGGTCCTGCATGCGGCGTTCATCAGTGCTATTCATCGGTGGGCTCCGGCCGGGTCCGTCGAGACGGCCGCGGCGGCAGGCAACGGTTGGGACATGTGGGTGGCGATGCGCGAACGCAGCCAGCGCTCGGCGGGGTCGTTGTCATGCACGCCGCTCCAGACCATCGACAACTCGGCGGCATTGATTTCGAACGGCGGGTCTTCGGCGCGCAACGCGCAGCCTTCCACCAGTGCACAGGCGGCGTAGTCAGGCACGGTGGCGATCAGCTCGGTGCCGGCCAGCAAGGCGCGCAGGCCGCTGAATTGCGGCACCGCCAGCACGACCTTGCGCGCCCGGCCGATGCGGGCCAGGTCCAGGTCGATGTTGCCGCTCAGGTCGCCCGAGAACGAAACCATGGCGTGGGGCCGCGCGCAGTACTCGTCCAGGGTCAACGGCCCCGGGCGCTTGTCGCCGCGCAACACCTTGCAGGGAATGTCCCGCAGTTTCTTGCGCTTGGCATTGGCCGGCAGGTCGGTGGTGTAGCTGACGCCGACGCTGATCTCGCCGCTGGCCAGCAGCGACGACATCAGCAGGAAATTGGCCCGGCGCACCACAACGATGATGCCCGGCGCTTCTTCGCGCAGTTGACTCAGCAGTGGCGGGAACAGGCCGAACTCGGCATCGTCCGACAGACCGACGCGGAACACGTCGCAACTGGTGGACGGGTCGAACGCCTTGGCCCGGCTGACCGCGCTGGAAATGGTGTCCATGGCCGGCTGCAATTCCTGCAGGATCGCCAGGGCCCGAGGCGTGGGTTCCATGCCTCGGCCGTGACGGATCAGCAGCGGGTCATCGAACAGATCCCGCAGCCGCCCGAGCGCCGCGCTCACCGCCGGCTGGCCCATGAACAGCTTTTCGGCGACGCGGGTCAGGTTCTTCTCGAACATCAACGCCTCGAAGATCACCAGCAGGTTCATGTCGAGACGACGTAGGTCATTGCGGTTCATGGGTGTTGTTCCTGTTCAATACCGATCTTGTGGGAGCGATCTTGCTCGCGATGGCGTCATCACATCCAACATCGATGCAAGCTGACTCACCGCCATCGCGAGCAAGCTCGCTCCCACAGGTTTGCGCCCTGATCAGCCTCGGATGAACGCCAGCAAGTCAGCGTTCAGTTGGTCCTTGTGGGTATCGGTCAGGCCGTGGGGCGCGCCTGGGTAAACCAGCAGCTGCGAGTTCTTGAGCAACTTGGCGGCCGCGATGCCGGCGGTTTCGATCGGCACCACCTGGTCGTCATCGCCATGGACCACCAGGGTCGGCACGTCGATGTTGCGCAGGTCTTCGGAAAGGTCGGTCTCCGAGAACGCCTTGATGCAGTCGTAGGTGTTCTTGTGGCCGGCGAGCATGCCTTGCATCCAGAACCAGTCGATCATGCCTTGGGAGACTTTGGCGCCCGGACGGTTGGCGCCGAAAAATGCGCTGGCCACATCCTTGTATAGCTGGGAACGGTCGGCCAGGGAGGCTTGGCGGAAACCGTCGAAGACTTCGATGGGCAAGCCACCAGGGTTGGCCGGGGTCCTGAGCATCAGCGGCGTGACGGCCGAGATCAGGCCGAGCTTGGCGACGCGGGCGGCGCCATGGCGACCGATGTAGCGCGCCACTTCGCCACCCCCCGTGGAGAAACCGAGCAACACCGCGTCCTTGAGGTCCAGGCGCTCGATCAGTTCGGCCAGGTCGTCGGCGTAAGTGTCCATGTCATTGCCATCCCACGGCTGGCTGGAACGCCCGTGGCCACGACGGTCGTGGGCAATCACCCGGTAGCCGTTGGACGCGAGGAACATCATCTGCGCCTCCCAACTGTCGGAGTTCAACGGCCAGCCGTGGCTGAAGACCACCGGTTGGCCAGTGCCCCAGTCCTTGTAGTAGATCTCTGTGCCGTCGCGGGTGATGAACGTGCTCATGACATGACTCCTTGAGGTGGGTGGATCGCTCAATGGTCCGGCCAGGGGAGATAGTTGCGTGAGTTAAACGTTGTTAATTTTTTCGGGACTGACGTGCTTTTGTGACGAGGGAGCTTGCGCCCGCTGGGCTCTGTAGGAGCTGGCGAAGCCTGCGATCTTTTGATCTTGATTCGCTTGAGACTCAAGTGTCTGGGGAAAGATCGCAGCCTCGCTTCGCTCGGCAGCTCCTACGAAAGCCCAGCGGGAGCTTGCTCCCTCGCCACGGGTTTGGCATTGCGCAAGGACATGGCAACACCACCCGCCGTTGCGCTTGACATAAAACCTGAGGAATATACTCGGGTACAGCCCATCTCCAGGGGACAGAACCATGAGCACGCCATGAGCCAATACCTCAGCCTGCCCGTCGAGAAGACGGTGCATTTCGGCCCCTATCGGGTCCATCCGCGCCAGCGCCTGGTGCTGGAGGGCGGGCAACCATTGCGCCTGGGTCGGCGGGCGGTGGAGATTCTGCTGGTGCTGCTCGAACACGCCGGCCAGGTGGTGAGCAAGCAGCAATTGATCGCCCGCGTCTGGCCCAAAAGCGTGGTGGAAGACACCAACCTGCGGGTTCACGTGGCGGCCCTGCGCAAGGCCTTGGGCGACGGCCAGGCTGGCCAGCGCTACATCGTCACCGTGGCGCAGCGCGGCTACAGTTTTGTCGCGCCGGTCACCAGCGAACCGCCCGAACAACTGGCCCGTATTCCCCACCCTTCCCTGGCCGGCAACCTGCCGCCGCGCCGCACCCGCGTGATCGGACGCCAGGGCCTGGTGGAAAGCCTGGTCGCCCAGTTGCCGCGAAAACGCTTTATCACCCTGGTCGGCAGTGGCGGCATCGGCAAGACCACCGTTGCCTTGCGCGTCGCCGAGCGGCTGATCGGACAATATCGCGATGGTACCCACCTGCTGGACCTGGGCTCGCTCAACGACCCGGCCATGATCGCGCCGAACCTCTGCGCCCTGCTGGAGCTGTCGCCGCAAGACGGCGCACCGCTTGAAACGATCCTGCGACCGCTCAAGGATCGCCATTTCCTGCTGGTGATTGACACCTGCGAGCATTTGATCGACGCCGTCGCCCTGCTCTGCGAGACCTTGCTGCGCGGCGCTCCTCACCTGCACATCCTGGCCACCAGCCGCGAGGGCCTGCGCGCCGAGGGCGAACATGTGCAGCGCCTTGATTCGCTGGCGCTGCCGCCACAGGGAATGGCCATCGAAGGCTACCCGGCCCTGGAATACCCGGCACTGCAACTGTTTGCCGAGAGGGCGATGGCCAGCCAGGACGACTTCGAGCTGACCGACCGTGAGGTACCGCTGGTCGTCGACATCTGCCAGCGGCTGGATGGCATTCCCTTGGCCATCGAGCTGGCGGCCGCACAAGTGGGACGCCTCGGGCTGGACGAGCTTCACCGGCAATTGCAGGACAGCGTCGCCCTGCTTGCCCATGACAATCACGCCAGCGCACCGCGCCAGCAAACACTGCGCGCCACGCTGGACTGGAGCTTCGCGCTGCTCACGGGGTGCGAGCAGACTTGCCTGCGACGGCTGGCGGTGTTCATGGGCAGCTTCAACCTGGCGTCGGCGGCAGCGGTCATCGTCGGCCAGCATGTCGCGCCCGAACAGGTGCTGGTGTCGGTCAGTCAACTGGTCGCCAAATCGCTGCTCAACGTCGAGATCGGTGACGAAGAGGTCCGCTATTGCCTGCTGGATACCACCCGCAGCTACGCCCTGGAGAAATTGATCGCGGCAGGCGAGCTCGCCGCCAGCCAGGCGCGCCACGCCGAGCGCTGCCTGACCCTCATGGAGCAGGCTGAAAAAGATTGGGAACAGACCCCGACGCGGCTGTGGATTGCGCGCTACGCGACCTACCGCGACGACATTCGCGCGGCGCTGGACCGAGGGCTGGGCCCGCACGGTTCCCACAGCGTGGCGATCCGCTTGACAGCGCGCACCCTGCCCCTCTGGCAGGAATTGTCACTCCTCAAGGAGCATGGCCTTTACGTCAACAAGGCCCGGGAACTGCTGCACGGCAGCGCCTCGCCATGCCCCAGGCTGACCCTCGCCCTGGAGCTGGCCCATGCCAGTCTCAACTACCACACCGAGGGCGGCACGCCCGCCACCGTCGCGGCGTTTGTCACGGCTCGGCGCCTCGCCCAAGCGTATCAAGACCTGGCCGGTGAACTACGGGCCCTGTCCGGGCACATGACGGTCAACCTCAGTTGCGGCCGCTATCAGCAGGCGCTCGAACAGTGCCAGGACTTCGACCGGCTGGGACTGCCGGGCGACCCGGTCATGTCGTTGAGCACCCAACGCCTGCGGGTGCTGGCGTTGCATTTCATCGGTGACCAGGGCGCGGCGCGGCACGATGCCGAGCAGGTCATCCAGCGCCTGGCCCAGAACGGTCACTTGAGCCGCTTCACTCACGGTTTCGGCGTGCAATACGAACAGAGCGTGGCGGCGCTGACGATCCTGGCGCGGATCCTCTGGCTCCAGGGGTTCCCCGAGAAAGCCCGGCGCACCGCCAACCTCGCGTTGCAGATTGCCTTGCAAATCAACCACGGCCTGTCGATCTGCTACACCCTGGCGGTGAGCGGTTGCGTGATCGCGCAGTACACCGGCGATCACTCCATCGCCCGGGAACGGCTCGATATGCTGAAACACCAGGCCCGGAAACATTCGGTGATGCTGTTCCACGGCTGGGCCTGCCACTTCGAGCGCGCGTTCGACGGCGCGCCCCTCCAGGCGTGCCCGTCCCCTACCAGTCTCATCCAGGACATGGTCGTGACGGTCCGGCCCGATACCGTCAGCCCGACCCAGATCGAACGTGCCCACAGTGGCGCGGCGGGCTGGTGCTCGGCGGAGATCCTGCGTGCCGCCGCCGAAGCCTTGCTGGCACAGGGCGGTGCGGGGGCCGAAGCGAATGCCGAGGCCCATTTGCTGGCCGCGCTGGCCGTGGCCCGGCGCCAAGGCGCGCGCGCCTGGGAGCTGCGCGGTGCCATCTCCCTGGCCCGCCTGTGGCAGCGGCAAGGTCAGGACGAGGCCGCGCATGACCTGCTCGGCCCGGTCTATCGAGGTTTTACGGAAGGGTTCGACACCCCCGATCTAACGGAAGCCGGCGTGCTGCTCCAGGCGCTGGCTCGTCGGCTCGGGTCGTGAATGGCGCAGCTGCCACGCGTTCTGGAGCACGTAGCGGCGCCGCAGCAGATGCCACTGGCCATTACGCCGCAATTTTTCCAGGGCATAGCTGCGGGTGGTGTTCAGCAGATAGAACCGAGTCCCTTCGGCCCGTTGTTCGACCATCACCAGCGATTGCCTCACCAGCCGTGACAGCAGCCAGGGCAACCGCTCCATGCCCAGGTCAGTGCAACTGATGACGGCCATCGCGGCTTTCAGGGAAAACGCCTGTTCAAACACCGCCAGTCTCTGGAACACGGTTTGTTCATCGCGACTCAAGCGCTCGAAGCTCCAGTCCAGCGCGGCCTCCAGGCTGCCGTGACGCGCCACGGCCGTGCGACGCCCGTGGCTGAGCACCGACAGACCGCCGTCCAATTGTTCCAGGACGCCAGCAATCCCCAGGACATCGACTTGGGCCGCCGCCAATTCCAGCGCCAGCGGCACGCCATCCAGGCGCCGGCAAATCTGCGCGAGCAACGCCAGGTCACGCTCCCCCGGCGTGAAGCCTTGCTGTCGAGCGCCGACGCGATCCATCAGCAACTGCACCGCCGGGCACGCCAGCACCTGGTGATCCGGGTCGCGGGGCGACGCCACCGTCAGGCCGGGCAGTTGCAGCACATTTTCCTGCGCCAGGTCGAGGATTTCACGGCTGCTCAACAACAGGGACACGCCGGGGGCCGACGCACGCAGCATCAAGGCCAACTCTCGACAAGCCCCGAGTAAATGTTCAACACCGTCGAGCACCAGCAAAACCCGGGAGGATTGCAACCGCTGCTCCAACGGCCCGTACTCCACACCGAGGGCGTGGCAGATCCGCAGCGCAATCAGGCTCGGGTCGTTGACGTCGGACAAGTCAATGAACCAGGCGCCTTGGTCGAAATGCTCCAGCAGCAACTCCGCCGCCCGCAGGACCACGGTGGTCTTGCCGACGCCGCCCGAGCCGGTGACGGTGGTCAGGGACTGGCGCGGGACTTCGACAAGCAACCGCCCCAGCACTTTGTCGCGACCGATCACCGAGCTCAGGCGCGCCGGTAGATTGTGCCGCTCGCCCTGTTCGGCGTCGGGCCCGCCGGCACTCGGCTCGACAACCAGCGACGCGGCAAAGCAGTAGCCCTGGTGGGGGTGATTGAGGATGTAGCGCTTGCCGTCCCGTCCGTCGCCGAACGTTCGCCGCAACGCCGCGATATGCACCCGCAGGTTGATCTCCTCCACCACGCTGTCAGGCCAGACGTGGGCGATGAGCGTCTGTTTGCTGACGAAGGTGCCGGCGTGCGCCACCAGCAGTTGCAGAATATCCAGGGCGCGACCGCCCAACGCCAGGGGTTGGCCGTCGCGGGTGACCAGTCGTTGCTGTCGGTGAAAGACAAACGGACCGAAGCCCACCGTCTGTTCGGTGCCAGGTTTGACGAAACTGTCCATGAGCGATCCTGCGCCAGATAACCGGTCCGGGCGTGGCGTTGCGAATCGTCGCACGCGTCTGCCCTGGCTCTTTGCGCATCCTTTCCAGAGGGTTCGCCCTTATCTTGGCAGCCGCCCGCCAGAGAACAATGCTGGCACAGGACGCATCACGGACATCACGGTGCCCTGGACGGACACCGACGGCTCAACTGAACTGCTGGCGGTACTGGACCGGGGTCAGGCCGAGCTTTTCGCTGAACAGCAGGCGCATATGGCGGACGCTGCCGAACCCGCTGCGAAAGGCCACGGTCTTGAGCGGCAAGTCGGTGGATTCGAGCAATTGGCGCGCTCGATCGATGCGCGCGCCCTGGAGGAATTCCATGGGGGTCATCTTCACTTCCCGGACGAAGAGCCGGGCGAAGTGCCTGGAACTCATGGCCGCCAACGCCGCCATGCGCTCGATGGTGAACGGCTCTTCCAAATGCTCCATCACGTAGTGCTGCACGCGGGTAACCGCCGACTCCTGGGTCGCCACCGCCGCCACCAGCGGACTGAACTGTGCCTGACCACCCTGGCGTTTCATCACCACCAGCAGCACCTTGGCCACGTCCAGCGCGATCTTTCGTCCATAGTCCTGGGCGACGATGGACAACGCCATGTCGATACCGGCTGTGACACCGCCAGAGGTGATCAGGCGCCGGTCCTGCAGGTAGATCTTGTCGGTCTCGACCAGCGCCTTGGGGAAACGCTGGATCAGGCGCTCGGTGTAATGCCAATGGGTGGTGACGCGGTGTTCGTCGAGCAGGCCCGCCTCGCCCAGCACGAAGGCACCGGTGCAGATAGAGCCGTAGCGCGTGGCCCGTAGCGCCGCGGCCCGGAGCCAGGCGTGCAAGCCGGGATGGCGATCGTTATAGGCGCCAGGACCGCCCGGCACGAGCAAGACGTCATAGGCGGCCCACGCCTGGTCGATGTGGAAATCGGCCTGGACCGTCACCCCGTTGGAGGCCCGCAACGGGCCCCGCTCGGTGCCCAGGGTCAGCAGTTGATAGTGCTGGTCGGGAGCAAGAAAACGATTGGCGATGGAAAACACTTCGAGCGGCCCGGCCATGTCGAGCAGCAGGAAATCAGGGAACAGCACCATTGCAACGGTTTTCATGGGAAAGACGCCAAAATCGAGAAGAACATGCCGGACCCTGTGGGAGCGAGCTTGCTCGCGATAGCGTCCTTCCAGTGGCATCCATGCACCTGACACGCCGCTATCGCGAGCAAGCTCGCTCCCACAAGGATCATCGGCTGGCATTATGACGAAGCCAAGCGCCCGCTGCGAGATTGTCCACTCAGGCCGGACAGTATTTCGCCATTGAGCCGCTTATTGAATAAGTCGATTACCATTAATCTTCTTCTGAACCCGGCGAACGGCCACGGCCAACGCCCACAGAACCAGGAGAATCTTCATGCTCACTCTTCGCAAAGCGTCAGATCGCGGCATCGCTCGTCATGGCTGGCTGACCTCGTTCCACACCTTTTCCTTTGCCAGCTACCGCGACCTCAACCAACAAGGTTTTTCCGACCTGCTGGTCATCAACGATGACCGGGTTGCCGCCGCCAAAGGCTTCGGCCAGCACCCGCACCGGGACATGGAGATCTTTTCCTACGTGCTCGAAGGCGCGCTGGAGCACAAGGACACCTTGGGCACCGGCTCGGTCATTCGCCCGGGCGACGTGCAACTGATGAGTGCCGGCAGTGGCGTCGCGCACAGTGAGTTCAACCACAGTGCCGACGAGCCGGTGCACTTCCTGCAAATCTGGATCGTGCCCAATGTCGTCGGCGCCACGCCGCGCTACCAGCAGGAGCACTTCAGCCCCGAACAGAAACGCGGTCGCCTGCAACTGATCATTTCTCCGGACGGCGCCGAGGGATCGCTTCACGTTCGCCAGGACGCACGGGTGTATGCCGGGCTGTTCGACGGCCAGGAAAGCGCCACGCTGGCATTGGCCGCCGATCGCTACGCCTATGTCCATGTGGCCCGGGGCAGCGTCGAACTCAATGGCGTGCGGTTGCAGGAAGGCGATGGCGTGCGGGTGCGCCAGGAACAGGCGCTGACACTGGGCAATGGCCAGGATGCCGAGGTGCTGGTGTTTGACCTGCGGCCACAGGAACTGCCGCAAATGCCATGAAGCATCCTTTAACCCCTGTGGGAGCGAGCTTGCTCGCGATAGCGGAGGGTCAGCCCCATGAGTATCGGCTGACCTGACGCCATCGCGAGCAAGCTCGCTCCCACAATGGGTCCTTCATAATAGGTCTTCCATAGTGGAGCTTTGACATTGAATGGGTGGCCGCTCCGGCGCGTTATTCGTTTTCCTGGGCAAACGCCCCGACGATCTCATCGATCACCGCCCGCACCCGCGCCGTGTGGCGCAGGTCTGCGTGCGTCACCAACCAGACCTCGTACGGCAGCGGTCGCGTGCGTTCCGGCCACAGGCGCACCAAGCCATCACGCTCGCCCATGTACACCGGGATTTCCCCGACACCGATACCCGCCGCAATCGACCGCCGCACCAGCAGGCTTGAACTCAGGCTGGCAACGATCCGCCCCCGGCTGACCGGCTCGGCGACCAGGGTGAACTCCTTCTGCCCTTGCAAGTACGGCTGATAGACCACCAGGTCATGGCCTTCGAATGCGCTACCGGGCGTCGGCTCCCCGTGGGCGGCTACATAATCGCGCGAAGCAAAAAGCCCCACCGGCCAACGGGCGATCCGCCGGGCGATCAGGTCAGGATTGTCTGGCCGGGTGTTGCGCACGGCGATGTCCGCTTCGCGCTTGACCAGGCTGATGATCTGCGTGGAGGCGTCCAGTTGCACGCGCACATCGGGGTGCCGTTGATGCAGGCGGGCAATGGCCGGGATCAGGAAATCGATCGCCAGCGAATCGGTCGTGGCCACGCGCACGTTGCCGATCAAGCGATCGTCCAGGCCCTGGATCCGTCGCTCCAGCTCCAGCGCCGATTGCTCCATTTTTTCCACGGACTTGAGCGCGGCTTCGCCCATTGCCGTCAAGGCATAACCGTCGGGGGTCCGCAGGAACAGCGCCGCGCTCAGGGATTTCTCCAGCGCCACGATACGCCGCCCGACAGTGGCCTGGTCCACCCCCAATACCCGTGCGGCGCCACGCAAGGTCGACTCTCGACAGACCGCCAGGAACACCCGTGCGTCATCCCAATTCATCCATCCTCCGGTGATGCATAACTGCATCGCTGTGCCGCGTAATCGCTGCATAAACGCAACAACGATAGCCGATATGCTGGGCGCCATAAACCTCTCACGGGATCGCCATCATGCGTACATCATCCGCAGCGCTCGACTCACCTCCAAGCGGCATCTGGCTGCCAATATTCGCCGGTCTTTGCGCCAGCCTCGTCAGTATCGGCTTGGCGCGATTCGCCTATACCCCCTTGATTCCATCGCTGATCGAGGCGCATTGGTTCAGCGCGGGCGACGTGGTCTACCTCGGCGCGGCCAACCTCGTCGGATACCTGATCGGCGCCCTGCTCGGTCGGCCCATGGCTCGGCGACTGCCCCATAAAAACGCGCTGCGGTTGATGATGCTGGCGGTGACCGCTGCGTTTTTCGCCTGCGCCTTTCCACTGTCGGTGACGTGGTATTTCGCCTGGCGGCTGCTGTCGGGAATTGCCGGTGGCGCGATCATGGTGCTGGTGGCCGCGACCGTGCTGCCCCATGTACCCGCCGCGCGCAGAGGGTTGGCCAGCGGCGCGATTTTCCTCGGGATCGGGCTGGGTATCGCGGGCTCAGGGACGATCGTGCCACCCTTGTTGAGCCTGGGCCTTGAGGCCACTTGGCTGGGGCTCGGCGTGCTGTCGCTGGTGCTGACCGGGCTGAGCTGGTTCGGTTGGCCGCAGGATCTGCCCCACGTGGCCGCCGCGAAACACAGCACGCCGGAAGACACCACGCCCCGAGCCGTCTATCTGTTGTTCGCCCAATACGCTTTCATGGCGGCCGGGTTGGTACCGGCGATGGTGTTCCTGGTGGATTACGTGACCCGTGGCCTGAAGGCCGGTGCGCATGTCGGTGCGCTGGTCTGGGTGATGTACGGCGTCGGCGCGATTATCGGGCCCGTGAGCTATGGCTTTCTCGCGGATCATCTGGGCGCGCGCCGAAGCATTCGCCTGGTGCTCGCCGTGCAGGCCGTTGCCCTGGGTTTGCTGGCAGTTTCGCAGACGTTCCTGGCACTGGCGGTTCTGGCGGTGCTGATCGGTTCGTTTCCGCCGGGTATCGTGCCGCTGGCCCTGGCGCGGGTGCATGAACTGGTGCCAAACCATCACCGCCAACAGGTGGCCTGGAGCCGTGCAACCGTGTCATTCGCCACGTTCCAGGCGGTCGCCGGTTTCGCCTATTCCGCGCTGTTCAACGCCAGTGGCGGGCACCATGCGTTGCTCTTCCTGATTTCCGCTGGCGCGGTTGTCATTGCCTTTTTGTTCGACTACATTCCTCGCATTGCGGTGTCTGACACAAAAGCTTAAAGTTCCGCAAATTCGTCGGAGTCCGACCAGCGGTCAGCATTGCCATCATATTGCAATGTTGACTCGCTCCGACAAGCCAAGCAAAATGATTTCACTTGGCCATCATCCTCTGTCGTAGGTCCTTTCACGGAAGAAAAGAATGAAAAGGGTTATTTCTCTGGTCGCTGTCCTCGCGGCTTGCCCAGCGACAGCAGACGTACAGCAGATCCAGTACAGCTACGATGATTCGAATGCCGAGTACGCCATCGTCTCGTTCGTCGAAACGGGTTCGGCTGTGCAGGCAACGGTACGAAGAACCGGTGCCTATTTCACGAATTACACCAGGCTCGAACTTGATTGCGCCAACCGGAATGTCCGTCACATGGGCATGTACAACAGCGTCGAAGGTGTTGAAAAAGCCGAGTTCGACCAGATGCAAGGCCGGATCATAGACGGTTCGATCGCCGACGAAGTGGGCAAGGTGCTGTGCAAGGGCACGACCTTGACCGCCTCGCAGACAGAAGAATTGCCGACCGAAGATTTATTGGACGACAAGAGCTGAATCTAATCGCTGGCCTTCAACGCTACCATTCGTAGCCGCGAAGGCGATTGCAGAACGAGTTCCTGAAGCTCTCGGACATTGGATGTCCCGCAGTTGATTGGCAAGGCCTTGCGGCTCGCCAATCAACTGCTCGAAGACTTCTTTTATTTCTGCCCAGACAGAAAAAAAGCCAACCTGACCGATCGCTTGAACACCCGCCTTGATCGGCGGGCGGGGAATCTTGATGCACGCTAGAAAGCTATTCGAATTGCTGATGTCATCGCTGGGCTACGTCTTGATCTCACTGCTTTGGTTCGTCTACGCCGTCCCGGGGATGATCGAACTGGATTCCGACTTTTCCCTCATAGCCGCCGCTTTTGGCTCCATCATCTGGCTGTGTGCCACGGGCTGTATCGTCCTGTACGTCGTCCAGCGGATGCGCACGGCCTGATACGGCTCATTGCGATACGTGTTTTCGCCCGAACGCCGAGCGGTAGCTGCCGGGCGGAACACCAAAAAAATCCCGGAAACGTCGCTGGAAATGCGGGGAGCTGACAAAGCCCGTGGCAACGGCGATTTCCGTGACTGATCGATTGGTCTGCTGGATGAGCTGGCGCGCACGGGTCAGGCGCAGTTCCAGGTAATACCGCGTCGGGGTCGCCCCGAGAAACCGGCAGAACCGCCGCTCCAGTTGACGCTTGGACACCTTGACGCACGCCGCCAGCTCATCGATCGTCAACGGCTCCTCGACGTTCTGCCACATCAGTTCCAGTGCCAGCTTGAGACTTTGCGGCAGCGTCGGGTCCGTCTCGACGAAGATCGGCGGCAGGTCGCTGGCGTCGTCGCCCGACTCGTCGCAGCGCAGGATCTCCTCGATCGCCCCCACCAGCGCTTCCCCACCCGTGCGGCGAATCAACTGCAGCATCATGCGCAGCGAACTGTTGGCGCCCGCGCAACTGACGCGCTCGCGATCCACCACATAAGCGCGGCTGGAGACCTTCACAAGGGGGAACATTTCGGCCATGGTCGCGCGACTTTCCGGATGGACCGCGCATTCGAAGCCGTCCAGCAGATTCGCGTCAGCGACAAAAAACACGCCGTTCCACAACCCGCCCAACAAGGCGCCAGAGGTTGCGTTGGCGCGCAGTTTGCGCCGCAGCAACGGCGAGCCTTGCAGCTTGACGCGAAAGCCGCCGGCGACAATCAGCACGTCCAGGTTGTCCGGCAGTTGCGCCAGCTCGGCATCGGCCGAAATGACGATGCCCAGGTCACTCGTCACCTGCCCGCCCGACGCGCCGACCGTCAACACTTCATAAAGCGGCATGTCGCTCATCAGGTTCGCGGTGACCAGCGCGTCCACCGCGCCGGTAAAGGACATCATCGAAAAATTGTCCATCAATACAAACGCGACACGGACCGGCGCCTGGCCGGGCGACGCAGCGCCCTGGGGCCGATAGGCCATGTTCTTGTTCTTGAGTACGCTTTCGAATGCGCTTGGCATGGGGCCTCGGGAGACAGGAAGGCGATCTGGACCGGAGCCGGGCACACGGCCCGAACCCTGCCATCTTCCCGATTAACCACCCAAGCGACCATCGCCTGCGCGACATCACTGTCAGCGATAACGACCTCCGACAAATGGCAGTCTCAAGGGAATACGACCTTGGTCGATAGCCTATGGGTAGGCATGGGCGCTTTCCCTTCCAGAGTTCGCAACGCTCACCGCTAATGTTTCCGCCGTTCCAACACCGATAAATACCTGCGGGAGAAGTCATGAATATCAAACAGAAGCTGACATGGGCGTTCGCGGCCATTGCCTGCGTGCCGGTGATCCTGGTGGCGGTGCTCGTGGTATTGAACCTGCGCGATGCGGCACAAGCCAACTTCCTGGACAGCAGCGGTCGCGAGATCCGCCAGATCGACAACGGCATGAAGCAGTTTTTCGACGGCATCATGCAAAACGTCGAATTCTTCGCCAAGGATCCGCGGATCGTCGCAGCCAAGGACCTCAAGAACTATTCCAGCGCTGACGCTGCGCAAATTCCGCTGACCGAGAACAACAAACAACTCCTGGCGATTTTCGATCAGTTCGCCAAGAGCCACCCGACCACCGCCTACCTTTCCCTGGGCCTGGCGGACGGCGGCTACGCCAGTTGGCCGGATGATCCGAAGATTTCCAACTACGATCCGCGCGTACGCCCTTGGTACAAGGCCGCCATCGCCGCGCCGGGCACCACCGTGAAGACCGACGCCTATTACTGGGCGCCGGACGACGTGTCGTTGATCGGCATCGTGCACACCGTCACCGATGCCGCCGGCAAACTGGTGGGCGTGGTGGGCCTGGACGTGTCGCTCAAACAACTGACTGAGCTGGTCAAGAACATCAAGCTCGGTGACAGCGGTTACCTGATGTTGGTGGAAGCCAGCGGCAACGTGCTGGTGGACCCCGCCGATGCCAAGCACAACTTCAAGCCGCTGGCCGATCTCGGCCCGAACTACGCCGCACTGGCCAAGAGCAGCGATGGCGCCACCCAGATCGAGATCGATGGCGTGCCGTACATGGCCAACATCGTCACCTCCAAGAGCCTGGGCTGGCGCTTCATTGGCCTGATCAAGCGCGACGAAGTGATGGCCGGTGCCTCGAGCATGACCTGGCTGATCGCCGTTATTGCCGCCGCCCTGGCCGTGGTCTTCGCAATCGTCGGCGCGAGCTTCGCCAGCGTTATCGTCCGGCCGATTCGTGGCGTTGCCAACGGCCTGCAGGAAATCGCCGAAGGCGAAGGCGACCTCACCCGTCAGCTGGCCGTGCAAGGCAAGGACGAAACCGCCACCCTGGCAAGCTGGTTCAACCAGTTCCTGGGCATGATCGCGCAGTTGGTCCAACGCATCGGCAGCGCCTCCTCCGACCTGCAGAATGCCGCCGCCGATACCCGCGATGTCGCCCAGAACATGAACGAAGCCGCCGGACGCCAGCGCCAGGCCGTGGAACTGGTGAGTACCGCGTTCAACGAAATGGTCGCCACCGCCAACGAAGTCGCGCGCTCCTGCAGCCAGGCCGCCGTCAGCGCCGACACCGGTTATCGCGACGTTCACGACGGCCAGCACCACATCGGCGAAGCCACCGGCAGCGTGTTGAAGCTGAGTGAGGAATTGCAGCAGTCGACCCAGACCATGCAGGCGCTGGAGCAGGACAGCAAGAACATCAACACGATCCTGGACACCATTCGCTCGATTGCCGAGCAGACCAACCTGCTCGCGCTCAACGCGGCCATCGAAGCCGCCCGTGCCGGTGACCAGGGCCGCGGCTTCGCCGTGGTGGCCGACGAGGTACGCGCCTTGGCGCGGCGTACCGCCGACTCCACCGGCGAGATCGACAGCCTGCTCGGCAACCTCGCCCGACGCACCCAGGAAGTGACGCACCAGATGCAGAACAGCCTGCAGGTGTCGCACACCAGCGTCGAGCGCATCCAGCAGGCCCGCGACAGCTTCGACAAGATCCGCACGTCGGTGGACTCGATTCGCGACCAGAACACCCAGATCGCCACCGCTGCGGAGCAACAGCACCAAGTGGCCGAAGACATCAACCGGCACATCGCCCAGATTCATTCCGATGCGCAACTGGTCGAGGAATTCGCCCACACGGCACAGACCGGTTCGAGCCGTTTGACGGATATTTCCGGGCAGCTCAAGGGCTTGGTGGGGCGCTTCAAGTTCTGAACCGGACTTAGGCTCTGTACGAAATGTATCCGCACTCGCCCATACTGCGTTGAAACGGGGCTCGGAATGCTCATGTACTCCAGTACACTGCGCTTCCTCGCCCCGTTTCGCCTTGTCTGGCCTTCGCGCAAACACATTTCGTACAGAGCCTAGGTCCCGCTAAAAATCAAATGTGGGAGCGAGCCCGCTCGCGAAGACCGTGTCACAGTCGACGAAGCATATAGACTGTGCCGGCCTCTTCGCGAGCAGGCTCGCTCCCACAAATGGTTTTGTGTTACACGTCCGGGGCAAGCTCAACCAACAGGACAGGCTCCATGCTCCACAAGCAACTGATCAGACGCCTGGACCTCATCACGCTTCAGCTGTTCGTCGGCGTCCATGAAGAAGGCACCTTGACCCGCGCGGCATCGAGGGAGGCGATTGCGGTGTCGGCGGCCAGCAAACGCTTGATGGAGCTTGAGGAAGTGCTGGGCGTCGCGCTGTTTTCGCGTACCGCAAAGGGCATGTCCCTGACCGCCGCCGGCGAAACATTGCTGCACCACGCGCGGCGCATGCTGGCCGAGGTGGAGAAAGTCGGCATCGAAGTCGGCGAGCATCTCCAGGGGCTCAGGGGCTACGTGCGCATGCTTGCCAATCTCTCGGCCATCATCCAATTCCTGCCTGAAGACCTGCACAGCTTCGTGTCCACCCACCTGCGGGTGAAAGTCGACCTGGAGGAGCGCCCCAGCACCGGTGTGGTCGAAGGGATCATCGACGGTGTGGCCGACCTGGGCATCTGCACGATGGACAGTGACACCAAGGACCTGTCCAGCGTGCCTTACCGCCACGACCGCCTGGCCGTGGTCATGCGCCCTGACCATCCATTGGCCGGCCGGGCCCAGGTGGCCTTTTCGGAAACCTTGCCATACGACCATATCGGCCTGCACGCCGCGAGCTCGATCAACAGCCGCGTCCACGCCGCCGCCAACGCCCTCGGCGAATCCTTGCGCGTGCGCATCCATGTGCCGGGGTTCGACGCGGTGTGTCGGATGGTGCAGGCGAACATGGGCATCGGCGTCCTGCCGTACAAGGCCTACGAACTGTTCGGGCAAGGCCTTGGATTGACGGTCGTGCCGCTCACCGATGATTGGTCCCATCGAACCCTGCTGCTGGTGGTTCGCGAGCGCGACGCCCTGTCCCCCGTGAGCCGGTTGTTGTTCGACCACCTTCAGCTCAGCGAATGATCCAACGCCGCGTTCGCGAAACGCGAACGCCCCTTTCCAACACAAGGTTGGAATCCGCCTCGGGTCAGCCCCTAGTCTTGGCACAAATTCCAAGAAACACGAGGCTGCACCATGACTGCTCTTAGCGGAATCCGCGTCATCGAGATCGGGACACTCATCGCCGCCCCTTTTGCCGCGCGCTTGATGGCTGAATTTGGTGCCGAGGTGATCAAGATCGAAAGCCTTGGCCAAGGCGATCCACTTCGCAAGTGGCGAAAGCTGCATGAAGGCACCTCGCTCTGGTGGTACCTGCAGTCACGCAACAAAAAATCCCTGGCACTCAATCTCAAACCCGCCGAAGGCATCGCGATCGTCAAGCAACTGGCGGAAAGCGCCGATGTGCTGATCGAGAATCTTCGCCCTGGTGCATTGGAAAAACTCGGGCTGGGTTGGGACGTGCTGCATGCGCTCAATCCCAAGCTGACCCTCGTGCGGATCTCCGGTTATGGGCAGACCGGCCCTTACCGCGACCGCCCGGGATTCGGTGCGATTGGCGAGGCCATGGGCGGGGTTCGCTACACCACCGGCGACCCGCAATCGCCGCCCGCGCGCATGGGCGTCAGCCTCGGCGATTCGCTGGCCTCGATGCATGCGGTCATGGGCGCGCTGATGTCGTTGTTGCGGGTCAAGACCGGCCAGGGCGACGGCCAGGTCGTCGACGTTTCCCTCGTCGAAAGCGTGTTCAACGTGATGGAAAGCCTCGTGCCGGAATACGCCATGCTCGGCCATGTCCGCGAACGCAGCGGCGGCGCCTTGCCGGGCATCGCGCCGTCCAATACCTACCCGACGGCGGACGGTGGCTACGTCGTCATCGCCGGCAACAGCGACCCCATCTTCAAGCGCCTGATGATCGCCATTGGGCGACCCGACCTGGGCGAAAATCCGGCATTCGCCCATAACGACGGACGGGTCGCGGAATGCGAACAGCTCGATCGCGCCATCAGCGAGTGGAGCACCAGGCTGCCCATCGATGAGGTCCTCGACACGTTGGAAAAAGCCGAGGTGCCGGCGGGGCGAATCTACTCCGTGGAGGACATCGTCAGCGACCCGCACTACCAGGCGCGCGACATGATCCTGGATGCGCAGCTTCCTGGCGGTGCCGCGGTAAAGATGCCCGGGATTGTCCCCAAGCTGTCGGCCACACCGGGCACCGTCAATTGGCAAGGACCGAGCCTGGGGCAACACACCCAAGCCGTCCTGGGCGAACTGGGCCTGGACGAAAGCGCCATCCAACGCCTAAAAAATGAAGGGGTCGTGCAATGATCACCGACTACTCGCAACGCCTCATCGTCCAGGAAGTCTCGCCCCGTGATGGCCTGCAGATCGAGCCGACCTGGGTCGAAACGGCGGACAAGGTCGAACTTATCGATCAGTTGTCCCTGGCCGGTTTCACGCGAATTGAAGCAGGATCCTTCGTGTCGCCCAAGGCCATTCCCGCGCTGCGCGATGGCGAGCACGTGTTCCAGGGCATCACGCGGCGCCCCGGCGTCATTTATGTCGCGCTGATCCCCAACCTCAAGGGTGCACAACGGGCACTCCACGCCGAGGCTGACGAACTGAACCTGGTGCTGTCAGCGAGCCAGAGCCACAACCTGGCCAACATGCGCATGACCCGCGAGCAGTCCCTGGCCGCCTTCGCCGACGTGGTTTCGCTGGTGAGCAACAGCGGCGTCAGCCTCAACGGCTCGGTAGCGACGACCTTTGGCTGCCCGTTCGAAGGGCCGGTCGATGAAGACGTGGTCATGCGCCTGGTCGATGCCTACCAAACGTTCGGCATGCAGGGCGTGACCTTGGCCGATACCACCGGCATGGCCAACCCACGCCAGGTCTACCGACTGGTACGCCGGGTGCTGGAACGACTTCCCGCCAGTGCCTTGACGTTGCACTTCCACAACACCCGAGGCCTGGGCCTGTGCAACGTGCTGGCAGCCTACGAGGCCGGGGCCCGGCGTTTCGACGCCTCGCTCGGTGGACTGGGAGGCTGCCCTTTCGCCCCGGGTGCCTCAGGAAATATCTGCACCGAAGACCTGGTGAATCTCTGCGAAGAAATCGGCATCGACACCGGAATCGACCTGCCCCACTTGCTGAAACTGTCCCGCACCCTGCCCTCGCTTCTCGGGCACGAGATGCCTGGGCAAGTGGCCAAGGCGGGACGAAATCGTGACCTTCATCCGCTGCCTCCTGGCATCGACTGACACACAACGAGGCGACTCGGGTCGCCAGCCAGACAACAAAAACAAAAGGGTTCCCCTAGGGAAACTCGCCTGGAGAAAAACTCATGTCCGTATCCGTAACCTCACAGGGCGACGGCGTCGCCACCGTGGCCAACGATGAAAAAGCCTTGATCGCAAAAGTGGCGTGGCGCCTGATGCCCTTGATCATGGTCTGCTACCTGTTTGCGTTCTTCGACCGCATCAACATCAGCTTCGCCAAGTTCCAACTGCAAGCCGACCTGAGCCTGAGTGACACCGCCTACGGCCTGGGCGCCGGACTGTTCGTGGTCGGCTATGTGCTGTTCGAAGTACCGAGCAACATGATGCTCTACAAGGTCGGCGCCCGTCGCTGGATCGCTCGCATCATGATGTCCTGGGGTATCGCGACGGCGCTGATGGTATTCGTCACCGCCGAGTGGCAGTTCTACGTGCTGCGCTTCATCATCGGCGCCATGGAAGCAGGCTTCGCCCCGGGCGTGTTGTACTACCTGACGCTGTGGTTTCCACAGAACTACCGCGGGCGCATCACCTCCACGCTGTTCCTGGCCTCAGCCTTTGCCGGGTTGATCGGCGCACCGGTGTCCGGCCTCGTCCTGGGTCATATGGACGGCGTCCTGCAGATGCGCGGCTGGCACTGGTTGTTCCTGCTCGGTGGCATTCCCTGCGTGGGCCTGGGCCTGGTCGTACTGTTCACCCTCAAGGACCGCGTCACGGACGCCAAATGGCTGACCGATGCCGAGAAAACCTACCTGGCCAGTCGTATCGCCAGCCAGGAACCCCACAAGCATGGCGGCTCATTGATGACGGCCCTGAAATTGCCGGGCTTCCTGATGCTGGGCCTGATCTACTTCCTCATCCAGGTCGCCTCGTACGGGCTCAATTTCTGGGCACCACAACTCATCCGCAGCGCCGGCACCGAAAGCCCGACCGTCATTGGCCTGCTCACCGCGGTGCCTTATGTCTGCGGCGCCATCAGCATGATTGTGATCGGGCGCTGGTCCGACGCCACCGGGGAGCGGCGCAAATTCGTCTGCGGCCTGGTGCTTGCCGGCGCGATCGGTTTCTTCAGCGCCGGCATCTTTGCGAGCCACACGCTGCTGCTGACCATTTCCTTGGCGTTGCTCGGCAGCGGCATCATCGCCTCGATCCCGGCCTTCTGGGCACTTCCTCCCAAGCTGCTCGCAGGTGCAGGAGCCGGCGCCGCGGGAGGGATCGCGCTGATCAATACCCTGGGGCAGTTCGGCGGCATCGTCAGCCCGGTGATGGTGGGCTACATCAAGGACATGTCCGGCAGCACCACGCCAGCGCTGTATGTCATCGGCGGCACCTGCATCCTGGCCGGGGCCTTGCTGATGTGGGGCTTGCCGCAGTCGTTGAGGACGCTGGACAAGAATCAGTAGCGACCTTTCGAGCCAAGGACGGCTCGCCTGCCCGTTCGCTACCCTTTTGCCTTGATCGCATACATCCCGCCGGCAATCACCAGGCAGGCGCCCACGACGGTCCAGGTGTCGGGTAGCTCGCCGAAGACCAACAGGCCAATCAGCGTGGCGAACACCAGAAGAGAATAGTTGAACGGTTGAAGCGTGGCCGCCGTTGCAACCTTCAGTGCCTGGAGCAATAACAGCTGGGCCACCACGCCGGTCATGGAGAGCACCGCTATCAGGCCCCATTGCGCCGGGCTCGGCGCTACCCAACCCGGAAGGCCCAACAAGGTGATCGCTACCGCGCCAAAAAAACCCATGTGAAGCATATTCGTGGCGAACGAGTCCTGCCGGCTGATACGTCGGGTCAGCACACTGAAAATCGCGAAACCCAGCGCAGACAACAGCGGAATCAGCGCAGCCAGTTCGAAGACGCCGGAGCCGGGACGAAGGATAACCAGCGTCCCCGTGAAGCCAATGGCGGCGGCAATCCATCGACGCACACCAATGAACTCGCCTAGAAACACCCCCGCCAATGCCAATGTCATCAAGGGGAACACCGCATACAGGGCGTGCATTTCCGCCAGCCCCAGATAGCGCAGCCCGAGTCCGAACAAGGCGCTTTCACCGACCCCGATGAGCGCACGAATGACCTGCTGGTAAGGATGGTGGCTTCGGCACGCGGTCCGCAGGTTTCCCTGATAGACGCTATAACCGACGGCAAAAGCCAGGAACACCCAATAGCGCACCATGACCAGTTGAGCGATCGGGAGGTCTTTGACCAGTACCTTGGTGACGCCATCCTGGGCTGCAAAGATCAGCATGGACAGAAGGCACAGGAGAATGCCGAACTGGGGCCTGGGAACGTCGTAAGCATGTGCCGCGCTGTCCAACTGATTGCTCATAGATCATTCCATATGCAGGGCAATGCTTCACTTAGGAAAAACGACGGCCCCCGTGGCGAGGGAGCTTGCTCCCGCTCGGCTGCGAAGCAGCCGTAAATCCGGCGAATGCGGTACAGCTAAAGCTCCGCATTCGTCAGTTCCGGCGCCGCTTCGCCCGAAGCGTCGGACCGTCCCAGCGGGAGCAAGCGCCCTCGCCACAGGTGTCTAGACGACCTTAAGTGATCGGGTAATCAACCCACCGATTTAAGTGGAATCTGGGCCTGGAGGCGCGCCAGCATGGTTTCGCAGTACCAATCGTCAAACTGGCATACACCATTTTCCGCAATGTCCGAAAAGGGTCCCGGCTCGTAGGTCGGTGAGGTCACACCTGCCTGCGTGCCTTCTACCAGGCGACGGTCTTGATCGTTGGTGGCCAGCCAAACCTTCGTCAGCCGATCGATCTCGTAGTCCACACCTTCAACAGCGGTATTGGGCACCAGCCATTTGGTGGTCACAAGCGTTTCGCCTGGTCCGATCGGGAGTACCCGGAAGCTCAAGGCGTGATCGCCGAGAAAGTGGTTCCAGGTAGACGGATAGTTAAAGTAGAGCAGCGCGCCAATATCCGGCTCGCCGCTTTTATCCAGGCGCCCCGCCACAGCCGGTTTACCGTCCATGGTGTAACTCACGGCACCTGCGGAAAGTGGAATGCGTGTCATACGAAAACGGCCATTCGGGTCCATGACCAGCTTGCTGGGCATTCCCGCGATTTCGCAGCGATTCCAGTGCGCAGTCAGTTCGGGATCATCTTCGCCCCCGACGCCTGCCACCGAAAGGTTCTCGACAAAAGAGTTCATCAACTCGGGATGCGTGCCGTCGCAGTGGAAACACTCGCGGTTGTTTTCAAACACGAGCTTCCAGTTACCCTTTTCGATGAGGTTGGACTCGAAAGCCACCTTGCAGTTATCCAGGAAATGCGGAGCGATGAAAGGACTTACAGAATCCCTGAAACTGTCGAATTCCGGCGCCTCGTCAGCGACGCAAACATAAATGTAGGTATGAACAATCTCACAATGAACAGGTTTCAGGTTGTATTGGGACCTGTCGAAATCGGCCCCCATATTACTGGCAAACAAAAGATTGCCATCCAGTTCGAACGTCCACTTATGATAAGGACAGACCAGTTTCGCCACTTTGCCCTGGGCGTGCTCGCAAACTTTGGAACCCCGATGACGACAAGCATTGTGAAAAGCGCGGACCTCGCCACTTTTATCCCTGATGATCAAGACGGGATAATCGCCGATCTGCAACGTCAAGTATTGCCCGGGTTTTTCAAGCTCAAAAGTATGCCCGGCAAAAATCCAATCCTTGTGCCAGATCTGCTCAAGATCCTGACGAAAAACCTCAGGTTCAATATAGAGTTCACGGGGAAGCGCGTGGCGCGCCTTACGTTTTTGAATCAGGTCGATCACGGATGCCTTGGTATTCATTATTATCCTCTACACATCAACCTGACGGTTAATGGCAAGTACGCCTGGAAAACGGTGTCATGGCCAACGGATCCTGCGCGCAGAATCGTCCAACGCAGCCGCTGAACAAGTATTTTTAGCCATGTTTAACACCAAGGGTACGGCAGCCTGTCCAGTCGACAAAACTACATTTTCGTCGTTCAACTGATAACTTAGCGTTATGACCCTGCGAATCCAGACGATACCCAGCCGACAATCACTACCGACCGAGAAACTTAGAGGCAGCGGGAAATTTATACGCTCCACCTGGAAAACTTCGAAAGGATCCAGTCCCGTACTCTGCGGCAGGCATCTTCGTATTCACTCCTTTCATTGCAGGCCACGTAATGAAGACTGTTTCGAAGCGTCACCTGATGCTCGACGGGTCGAACGAGCTGGCCTCTCTCGACCATCGCGCCGACCAGCTGGTTCCAGCCCAGTGCAACGCCTTGATGGGTCAGGACCATGTTCATGATCAGGTTGTAGTCGTTGGCATGAAAAATAGGCGGACAGTCGGCAGGACGCTCATCGATATCCACGTTCAGAAAAGCCAGCCACACCCCCCAGTCCACATGCTCGGCCACCCCCGACCGTCCATAGGGGCTTAGATTGAGTAGTAAAGAATCACGCACCCCTTCAAGGGAGGTCAGTTCGGGATGCGCGTCCAGAAACGCGGGAGAGCAGACAGGATAAATAATATCGTGGCACAACTGATAACTTTTATACCCGTCTCCAACCTTGCGAATTTTTGAAATGATGATGTCCGGCTCTACACCAGGCTCCATATTCACAAAATTCTGCGTGGTTATCAGGTTGAACTCAATATCCGGGTTAGTTGCACGAAACTCTGGAAGATGCTCGGACAGCCATAATGCCGAGAAGGCCGGTGAACAACAAACCGTCAGGATATGTTTCTGCGTCGGCGCGGTACGAATCCTTTCGGCCGCCTGCGCGATATTAACGAACGACAGTTGTGCCGCCTCAAAAAAGATCTTTCCCTCGGCGGTTAGTTCTACCGTGCGCCCGGCACGCATGAACAGTTGAGCGCCCAATGAGTCCTCAAGCTCTCGAATCTGCCGACTGATCGCGGCTTGCGATACGCACAGCGCCTCCGCAGCCCGTGTGAAGCTTTCATATTTAGCGGCGGCGACAAATGCCCTGACAGCCCGGAGGGAAGGCATTCTAAGCAGCAATGTATCGGGGTCAACGTGTCTGCTGAGCATGGCGAGCCTTCATCCTCCTATCATCCGCGAAAGCGCCGGAGCGTAACTCAATAGCCTAGACCAGGCCATACCAAAGCGTCGTGATTGGGCCAAGGCAGTCGTTTCGGCAGGTCTCGATAACGTTAGGTTATCCATAAAGCCCTGTAAATGTTGTTGGATTAAAGATCGGGATACTTATAGATTGAGAAAAAGCCCGACCCTAGGGGCAAACAATAAAAACAGGTACATGTCATGCGCAGGTTCATCTTCTATTACTGCCCGCCTAATTTAACAACGCCCGAATTCAATTCGATTTCGCGCGCTTGTAGCGTTACACGCAAAGGAGGGACGCAATGACGAGTCCAGACGAAATCATTTCCGTTAAGAACGTCTTTAAAATATTTGGTGCACAACCCGACGCGGCGATGAAAATGGTCGCCGCCGGGGCAAGCAAAAAAGAAGTCTTTGAGAAAACAGGTCAAGTGATCGGTGTTTTCGACGCCAGTTTTGCTGTCAAGCGTGGCGAAATCTTTGTGATCATGGGGCTCTCTGGTTCGGGCAAGTCGACGATGGTGCGCTTGTTCAATCGCCTCATCGAGCCCACGTCAGGCAGCATTTATCTGAATGGTCGGGAAATTACCGGGTTGGCTGATAAAGCCCTTCTCGATGTCCGCCGCAAAGAAATGGGCATGGTGTTCCAGTCCTTTGCCTTGATGCCCCACATGAGTGTCCTGGAAAACACCGCCTTCGGCCTGGAAATTTCCGGTATCGGTGAAAAGGAACGCCATAGCCGCGCCAGGGAAGCCCTCAGCCAGGTCGGTCTTGCCGGACAGGAGCACAGTTATCCGCACCAACTTTCCGGCGGCATGCAACAACGCGTGGGCCTGGCCCGTGCGCTTGCGAACGACCCGACCATCCTGCTGATGGACGAAGCCTTTTCCGCCCTGGACCCGCTTATCCGCAGCGAGATGCAGGGAGAGCTCATTCGCCTCCAGGCCGAGCAGAAGCGGACCATCATCTTCATTTCCCACGACATCGAGGAAGCCGTCCGCATCGGTCACCGCATCGCGATCATGGAAGGCGGCCAGGTGGTACAGATCGGCACGCCTCAAGAGCTGATCAGTCAACCGGCCAATGACTATGTCCGCACGTTCTTCAAAGGCTTCGACAGCTCCCGAATCCTGAAGGCAGGCGACGTGGCCAGGCTTGACCCGGAATGGGTGCGCAAGCTGAACGGCCAAGCGCCACAGTTCAAGGCCGGCCTACCGTTTGGTTACTTGATCGATGAAGGCGGGCAACTGCTCGGGGTCGTGGATATCGATACCAGCGGCGCGGGTGGCAGCACGCATTACACCCAGCACCAACAGCATCCCGTATTTACCGATACCCCTCTGCACGAAGTGCTGGAGATCGCAGCCAACCTGCCCTACCCGGTCCCTGTACTCGACCGTTCGGGCGCGCTCACCGGGACCCTGTCAAAGAGCGAGTTACTGCAAACGCTGAGCCGCCATTGATACAGCCGCGCCCCTCTACGCCGGCGCGTCCCTGACCTGAAGTACCTGCGGCTTTCATAACGCCGCTGCGGTGATGATGAAGAGGTAAGCCCTGATGTCCGAGTTCAGTTTTCTCGATCCGTTTCAAGTCGTCACTATTCCATTGGGTGATTGGGTGGAAAGCACCCTCAACTTCCTGGTGCACAACTTCCGCGATGTGTTCCGTGCCATCCGCTGGCCGATTGACCAAGTACTCAACGGTGTCGAATACACACTGCAGAGCATCCCACCCAGCATTGGGATCATTCTGTCTTCATTACTGGGATGGCAGCTCGCCGGCAAACGCATGGCGTTACTGTGCTTTGTGACGCTCACGCTGCTGGGTCTGATCGGTGTCTGGTCCGAGTCGATGACCACGCTGGCGCTGGTACTGACTTCAGTCTTCTTTTGCGCCTTGCTAGGCATCCCCCTGGGTATTCTCTGCGCCCGCAGCGACAACCTGGAAAGGATCTTGCGGCCCGTACTCGACGCCATGCAGACATTGCCGGCGTTCGTTTACCTTGTCCCTGTCGTCATGCTCTTCGGCATCGGCAACGTGCCGGGCATCCTGGTGACCATTGTCTTCGCCCTCCCCCCGCTGGTGCGCCTGACAAACCTGGGCATCCGCCAGGTACCGGAAGACAAGATAGAAGCGGCCCGCGCGTTTGGCTGCACGCCTCGGCAGATGTTGACCCGCGTCCAGTTGCCACTGGCGACCCCCACCATCATGGCGGGACTCAACCAGACCCTGATGCTCTCGCTGTCGATGGTGGTCATCGCGTCGATGATCTCGGTGGGCGGCCTTGGGCAGATGGTCCTGCGCGGCATCGGTCGCCTGGACATGGGCTTGGCCACGGTCGGCGGAACTGGCCTGGTGCTGCTCGCCATCTTCCTTGACCGCTTGACCCAAGCCATGGGCGCGCGCACCGGAGCCGACCCGAGCCTGCGCTGGTATCACACCGGTCCCGTAGGTCTGCTGCTGCGCCTGTTCGGCGCAAGACAACCTGCGGGGCGAAGCAAGACCGCTTGAACCCTCCTCTCCAAATCTGCCGCTCTCGAAGATAAAAACCCAAAAAAGGTACGCGATAATGTCTGAGTTCAAGCTTTCCCGCAGCATTCTCAATTGCGCTACAGCCCTCGCCATAGCAGCGATGTCGCTTTGCGCAAACGCCTCGGCCAACCAACCGGGCGACGGTGTAAAGATCACCCCCATCTTCCCTTCCATCGCTGAGGAACGATTCCGCGGTGAAGTGGCAATGGAAGGTCTTCGAGAGCTGGGTTACAAGGTGCAGGACCCCAAGGAGACCGAGTACGGCGTCATGATGATGGCGCTGAGTAGCGGTGACGCGGACTTTACGGTGCACTTGTGGGACAAATTGCACGATAAGTTCTACCAGCAGGCCGGGGGCGACAAGACCATGGTCAAGGCGGGCGACATCATGCCCGGCGTACTCCAAGGTTATTTGATCGACAAGAAGACCGCCGACGCCCATGGCATCAAATACATCACTGACCTGAAAAAACCGGAAATCGCCAAGCTGTTCGACACCAACGGCGACGGCAAGGCGGACCTGACGGGATGCAATCCTGGCTGGGGCTGCGAGCTGGTCATCGCGCACCACATGAAGGCCTACGGCCTCGAAAAAACGGTCACCGTCAACCAGGGTTCTTATTTCGCACTGATGGCGGACACCATCACTCGGTATAAGGAAGGGCAGCCGATTCTCTACTTCACCTGGGTCCCACAATGGATCGCCACTGTCTTGGTCGAAGACAAGGATGTGGTCTGGCTGGAAGTACCGAAAACCGACTTGCCTGATGGCAACAATACGGTCGACACAATGTACAAGGGCAAGAACCTCGGCTTTGCGGTAGACAAAGTCCAGGCCGTGTTGAACAAAGACTTCGCCGAGAAAAACCCGGCGGCCTTGAAGTTCCTTTCGGTGATGCAAATTACTACGGCCGACGAAAGTGCCCAGAACTTGAAAATGCAACAGGGCGAGAAAAAGCCAGCTGATATCCAACGTCACGCCAAGGAGTGGGTAGCCGCCCATCGGCAGCAATTTGATGCTTGGTTGCAAACCGCTCGCGCGGCGGCGACACAAGCTAAAAATTAATGTGGATAAGAGGCGGGACGAGTCGATGGCTCCCCGCCTCTTTAATGGCGTTCCGCTCCACGTAGAATTCAACTCGTGAACAACCCACTGAAAGCCTCCGTTCCGATTACTTATAACGGAGGGTTATCTTTTTTCGCTATTAAATGTTGTTGGATATCAAGCAACCACCCGAATAGATTTGGCCATGGCCCTACCGCCAATTGAAACTGCAAAACTTAACCGTTACGCCCGCTGAATACTCAATTCACGTGAAGTTACCAAGCTCTCTTTTTTTGCATGACTGACGTCGGATCGGTTGAATGAACAGGATCTTGAAATGTTAAAAGTATCGTCATTACCTGCCGATGATCAATCTTGCGGTTGGTACCACTTGAGCCGGGGGCGCCAGGTCAAGCCCGCCCATCAAGGCCATGGCAGCGCACGCTGGGTCATTGTCGGTGCCGGCTTCACCGGGCTTGCCGCCGCCCGTCAGCTCGCGACTCATTTCCCCGACGATCAGGTCGTGTTGATCGACGCACAGGAAGTGGGCTTTGGCACTTCCGGTCGCAATGCCGGGTTCGCGATCGACTTGCCGCATGACATCGCCGCTGAGGACTACATCGGCGATATCGCCACGGCTAAAACAACACTGAAACTTAATCTGAGTGGCCTGAGTTATTTAAAGGAATTGGTTGAACGCCACAGCATCGATTGCCAAATGAAGCATTGCGGCAAATATCAGGCAGCCGTTGAACCACGGGGCATCGCCGTCCTGGAGGCCTACCGTCGCGGACTCGATAAACTCGATCAGCCCTACCAGATGATCGAGGCCAACGAACTGCCCGAACATATCGGCACGCATTTTTACCGCAAGGCCTTATTTACGCCGGGGACGTCGTTGCTTCAGCCTTCGGCGCTGGTCAAAGGCTTGGCCGACAGCCTTCCCAGCAACGTGACGCTATACGAAAACACCCCGATCACCCATGTGGAGTACGGCACCAAGACCGTGCTCACGCACGCCGCGGGCTCAATTACCGCGGACAAACTGATCCTGACCAATAATGCCTTTGGCATGAGTTTCGGCTTCCTCAAGGGCCGCATGCTGCCGGTGTTCACCTACGCCAGCCTGACCCGCCCCATGACCGAGCAAGAGCAAGCTCGTCTCGGCGGCTTGCCTTATTGGGGTGTCATTCCTGCGGACCCATTCGGCACCACGGTACGTCGCACACCGGACAACCGTCTTTTGATCCGTAACAGTTTCAGCTTCAACCCGGACGGCCGCAGCGATTCAAAATACTTGAAGCGTTTTGTCGCCCGGCATCAGGCCTCTTTCGAACAACGGTTTCCCATGCTGCCTGAAATGAACTTCGACTATACCTGGGGCGGCGCACTGGCTCTTTCACGGAACCACATGGGTTATTTCGGCGAACTTTCACCCAACGTCTATGGGGCACTGTGCTGCAACGGACTAGGTGTTACCCGCGGCACGGCGACCGGAAAACTCTTGGCGGATTGGCTGGCCGGAGAACAATCCGAGCTCATTGATTTTGTCTTGAAGTCACCGGGCCCCTGCCCTAACCCACCCGCCCCGCTGGTTTCAGCGGGCGTCAATATAAGTTTGCGCTGGGGGCAATACCGAGCGGGAAAAGAAAGTTAATCCGGCCCGACAAACTTTAAGAACTTGAAGTCGTTCATTCGACTTTCAACAAGCGGCCTCCCTTGGTTTAAAGATTGGCTGCGCTGACTCTATCGAGGTAGCGCCGCTTGGTAGGCAGTGACACTAACTGGAGCGAGATAAATGAAATTTGAAGGCATTTACACACCGGCCGTTACGCCGCTGACCCCTGACGGCAGTATCGATAAGACCGCCTTCGCCGAAGTCCTGGAGTATCTGGTGGACGCCAAGGTACACGGCATCATTATCGGCGGCTCGACCGGCGAATATTACGCACACACCGCCCAGGAGCGTTTCGACCTGGCTGCCCAGGCCAAGGACGTATTGTGTGGTCGTCTGCCGCTGATCGTCGGCACCGGCGCCATCCGCACTGAAGACTCGGTCGCCTACGCCGAAGCGGCGAAGGCCATCAAGGCCGATGCATTGTTGGTGGGTTCGCCACCCTATGCACTGCCGACACAAAAAGAGATCGCCCTGCATGTCAAGGCGGTGGACCGCGCCGCCAGTCTCCCCATCATGCTTTACAACTACCCAGGCCGCATGGGCGTGAGCATGGGCGAGGAGTTCTTTGATGAAGTCGGCGATGTGAAAAACATCGTTGCCATCAAGGAAAGCTCCGGTGACATGGCGCAGATGCACCGTTTGGCCTGCAAGTACCCGCACATTGCCCTGTCGTGCGGCTGGGACGATCAAGCCCTGGAGTTTTTCGCCTGGGGCGCCCGCAGTTGGGTGTGTGCCGGTTCCAACTTCATTCCCCGCGAGCACGTCGCGTTGTATGAAGCCTGCGTTGTCGAAAAAAACTTCGACAAAGGCCGCCGCATCATGGCGGCGATGATGCCGCTGATGGACTTCCTGGAAGGCGGGAAGTTTGTCCAGTCCATCAAGTACGGGTGTGAAATGAACGGCTTGAGCACCGGTGGCCTGCGCGCCCCCCTGCACGGCCTGGACCTTGAGGAAAAGCAGGCGCTACAAGGCGTCGTCACCGAGCTCAAGCGCAACATCGCGCAGATCACTGGAGGTGCCTGAGATGGCTGATTTACTGAGCAAAGCACAGTACGCGGCCATCGCCGCCCAGTTGCAGTTTCCTACCCAGGCGTTCATCAACGGCGAGTTCCGTGATGCACTCTCTGGAAAAACCTTCATCACGACGAACCCGGCCACGGGTGAACAGCTTGCCGAGATAGCGGCGTGCGATAGCCGTGACGTCGACGTTGCCGTGGCGGCCGCCAAGCAAGCGTTCGAGGACGGTCGCTGGCATAAGCTGTCGCCCGGCGCACGCAAACAGGTGCTCCTGCGTTTCGCCCAATTGCTGGAAGACAATGCCCATGAACTCGCCGTGCTGGAAAGCCTGGACAGTGGCAAGCCGGTCAGCGAATGCCAGAACGTCGATGTGCCCGATGCCATCCATACCTTGCGCTGGCATGCGGAGTTGATCGACAAGGTGTACGACAGCACCGCGCCGACCGGCCACGGTGCCGTCACCCTGGTGGTGCGCGAGGCGATCGGTGTCGTCGGCCTGGTCCTGCCGTGGAACTTCCCACTGTTGATGCTGGCCTGGAAGATCGGCCCGTCCTTGGCCGCCGGCTGTTCCATCGTGGTCAAGCCGGCCAAGGAAACCACCCTGACCGCGCTGCGTGTTGCCGAGCTGGCCCATCAGGCCGGTATTCCGCCAGGCGTGTTCAACATCACCCCGGGCGGTGGCCGGGAGGCTGGCGAGCCAATCGGTCGGCACATGGATGTGGCGATGGTCAGCTTCACCGGTTCGACCGACACGGGCCGGTTGTTCCTCAAGTACGCGTCCGAGTCGAACCTCAAGCGCGTGGTGCTGGAACTGGGGGGTAAAAACCCCGCCGTGGTGATGAATGACTGCGAAGACCTCGATCAGGTGGCCCAGTACGTGACCGCCGGCGCGTTCTGGAACATGGGCGAGAACTGCTCGGCCTCCTCACGGCTGATCGTCCATAAAGACGTCAAGGATGAACTGCTGCAACTGATCGGCAAGCATCTGTGCGATTGGAAAATGGGTGACCCGCTCGATCCTGAAAATCGCCTCGGCGCCATGATCAGCAAAACGCATTTCGACAAGGTACGTTCGTATCTGGAATACGCAGCCGAGCACAAACTCAATGTGATGCAAGGTGGCGAGACCGAGTCCGGCGTGTTCGTGCAGCCGACGATCATCGATGGCGTGGAGCGTGACAGTCGCCTGTTTATCGAGGAGATCTTCGGGCCGGTATTGAGCGTCACCAGCTTCAGCACGATCGACGAAGCCATCGAGCTGGCCAATGACACGGTCTACGGCCTGGCGGCGTCCGCCTACACCGGCAGCCTGCGTAACGCCTTGCGGCTGTCGCGGGAAATTCGCGCGGGCGTGGTCACGGTCAACTGTTTCGGTGAAGGCGACGCCTCCACGCCGTTCGGCGGCTACAAGGAGTCTGGCTTTGGGGGTCGAGACAAATCCGTCTGGGCCCATGATCAGTACACCGAGCTGAAAACCATCTGGATCGACGCTTCGTAACCTGATCGAAATCGCGATTTTGTGGCGGCTGTACTGGCCTCATCGCGAGCAAGCTCGCTCCCACATTCCTCCGGGGTACACATGACCCTGTGGGAGCGAGCTTGCTCGCGATGGGGCCGGCACAGCGGGCAATACCTCAGGCAGACCGAACACTGGACGCCATCATGACCCCTTCACCTTTTTCGATTCCAGCCAATGCCCAGCGCATCGACCCGGCCAGGCAGCGTGCAACCGCCTTAAAAAAAGATGGCTCCGCCAATGACAACGACCGTGTCGAAATAGGCCCTACTCCGCTGGCTTTTGCGGAGTGGGAGCGTTTGGGCCTGGAGCCGCCCCATTTGCCCACGCTGCGTACGTACCGATTGCAACGACTGGTTGATCAGTTGGTCGCCCGTGACCTGGGCGGCATTCTGCTGTTCGATCCATTGAATATCCGCTACGCGACCGACACCACCAACATGCAGTTATGGACGACCCATAACCCCGCACGGGCCTGCTTCGTCGCCGCCAGTGGGCACGTCGTGCTGTGGGACTTCCATGGCTGCGATCACCTTTCCGCCCACTTGCCACTGGTCACTGAACTGCGCAGCGGTGCATCGTTTTTCTTTTTCGAGACCGGTGAGCACACGGATCGCCACGCCAGGCATTTCGCCGCGCAAATCGACGAGTTGCTGCGCCAACACGCCGGAACCAACCGACGCCTTGCGGTCGATCGAATCGAAGTCGCCGGCGTGCGCGCACTGGATGCCCTGGCGATCGAGATGTGCAGCGGCCAGGAAGTGACCGAGTTCGCACGCATGATCAAAGGCCCGGATGAAATCAAGGCGATGCGCTGCGCGGTGGCCGCGTGTGAAGCCTCAGTCGCCGAGATGCACCAGGCCATGCGCGCCGGCGCGACCGAAAACGACGTCTGGGCCGCGCTGCATGCCGGCAATATCCGCCGTGGTGGCGAATGGATCGAGACGCGCATCCTCAGTTCCGGTCCCCGTACCAACCCCTGGTTCCAGGAGTCTGGCCCACGGGTGTTGAGCGACGGCGACCTGTTGTCGTTCGACACGGATCTGATCGGCACCTACGGAATGTGCGTGGACATGTCCCGCAGCTGGATTTGCGGAGGGCTGGAGCCCACCGCCGAACAGAAGCGCCTGTATCGAATCGCCCATGACCATATCGTCCACAACACCGAACTGATCAAGCCGGGCGTACGCTTCACCGAATTGACCGCCAAGGCGCACCGATTGCCCGAACCGTGCCGGGCCCAACGCTATGGCGTGCTTTATCACGGCGTCGGGCTGTGTGACGAATACCCAAGCATCCGATATCCAGAAGATCTGGAATCCTACGGATACGAGGGCGAGCTCCAGGCGGGCATGACCCTTTGCGTCGAGGCGTATGTAGGCGAGGTGGGCGGACGGGATGGCATCAAGCTGGAGAACCAACTGCTGGTGACGCAGACCGGTTATGAATTACTCACCCGCTACCCTTTCGATGACAGTTTCCTGCGGGATGCGAAGCACACCTCATGAACCCGATGATCGAGCCCCAGAAAACATCGAGCGTGGGATTCCTGTTGCTCGACAACTTCTCCCTGACCTGTTTCACCCAATGCCTGGACGTGCTGGTCACCGCCAACCTCATCCAGCCCGGATCGATAAGAATCCATACGTTCAGTCGAAACGACTCTGAAGTGATCAGCGACCTGGCAATCCCTATCAGGCCAGACACACCGTTGACCGATATCAGGATCGCGGCGCTGGACTTGATGATTGTCTGCGGCGGGCTGCGCACGCCCAGGGCACTCCCCAACGGGCTGATAACACTGCTGACCAAGCTGGCGAACATGCCCATTGCACTCGGCGGGTTATGGAACGGCGCCTGGTACTTGGGCAAGGCAGGACTGCTGGATGGTTACCGATGCGCCATTCACGCCGAACAACGTATGGCCTTGTCAGAGTGCGCCCCCAAGACAACGGTGACGTTGGATACGGTGGTGTTCGACAGGGACCGGTTCACCGCGTCAAACCCTGCCGGCGCGTTCCAGATCATGATCAAGTGGCTTTACGCCGCCCTCGACCCCAACGTCGCGGATGCCGTATTTGACCTGTTGGATCACGAGTCTCGGTTTCGGACTTCGGCAAAGGTGCTGGACCGCAAAGTCAGTGCCTCCCTGCGAGAAGTCATTGCCTTGATGGAGTGCAATCTTGAAGAACCGTTGAACCTGGATCTGCTCGCCCAATGCGTTCAACTTTCCAAGCGCCAGGTCCAACGTCTGTTTCGAAAACAGATCAATATGTCCCCCCAACGGTACTATCTGGAACTACGGCTGACCGAGGCACGACGCCTGCTGCAGAATTCCAGGCTGAGCGTCACTGAGGTTGCCATTGCCTGCGGTTTCGTTTCGACCCCTCACTTCAGCAAGTGCTACAGCACGCTCTTTGGTTGTCCGCCTTCAAGGGAAAGTCGTTACGAAATATAGTGCATCCGGTGCCCCTCACGAAGGGCACCGGACTGCAACAACTATCGGATAGCAACGACGATTACTGGGCCGGCGTCGCAGAAGCCGTCTGGCTGCCAAACATCGCTTCGAAACGCGGCTTGTTGGTTGCGTAATATTCTGCGACCACCTTGTCCGCCGAGCTGTCACGGGCGTCCGCCATCAACTTCTCGAGGTCTGCCTTGGGAATCTTGAAGTTGGCGAAGAAGCGCGCCACCTCAGGGTGCTCCGCGCTGAAGCCTTTGCGTGCGACGGCGTGGATCTGCTCGGCGCCACCGAAGATCTGCTTTGGATCATCGAGGTAGCGCAGCGGCCATTTGGCGAACATCCAGTGCGGGCTCCAGGCGTTGACCAACGACCATTTGTCGCGCTTGATGTTGCGATCCAGCTCGCTCAGCATCCCGGACTCCGACGAAGCCACCATCTTGTAGCCGTCGAGCTTGTATTCCTTGATGGCCTTTTCCGTCAGCTTGTACTGACCGTTGCCCACTTCCGAGGTGAGGATCTTGCCACCGAGTTTTTCCCGCACTTCAGGCTTGTTGAGGTCCTCGACGCTGGCGATCTCGCTGGTGGGAATGGAGGTGGGCACCGCCATGCCGATCCGGCCTTCGTACAGCACGCCGAGGTCTTCGAGCCTGTCCTTGTACTTGTCATAGAAGGACTTGTGAGTGCTGGGCAGCCAGACCATCGGGATCAAGTCGATATTGCCGTTAGCCAGCGCCTGGAACTGGATGCCGATGTCGGCCAGCACCAACTTGACCGGTTGCTTGAGGTGATCCTGCAACGCGGTGTTCGCCAGTTTCACCGCGATTTCCGTATCCGACCAGTTCACCCAACCGATACGGATGGGCGCGGGTTCCTCGGCTTGGACGATCAGGCTGCTGCAGGCTAAAGCAAGGCCTGCAAACCAGCCGATTAAAGTTTTACTGGATAACGTCATCATGTGCATCTCCGCAGACTGTATTAATAGTTATTGGCAGGGCAGCAGAAGCATTTATTTCCCATCACGACCGCACGCGGCCATCCGGTGGGTTCTCGTTATGAAAATCACGGGGACTGAAGTTTTTCGGCCCTCCTCCGCCCTCTGGCGTTTCCAACCGCAATGACCGGCTTATTCACAACGCCTTCTCGAGTGCCGGCAAAGCCTCGAACAAATCCGCCACCAACAGGTAATCCGCCACCTGGGCAATCGGCGCCTCGGCGTCCTGGTTGATCGCGACGATGACTTTTGAACCGCTCATGCCCGCAAGATGTTGGATGGCGCCACTGATACCCGCCGCGATGTAAAGCTCTGGCGCGACGATCTTTCCTGTTTGCCCCACCTGCAGATCGTTGGGGGCAAACCCTGAATCCACCGCTGCGCGGGAGGCACCCACCGCGCCACCGAGCTTGTCCGCCACGCGTTCGATCAAGGCAAAATTGTCTTTGGCTTGCATCCCCCGGCCGCCGGACACCACGACGCGGGCGCTCGACAGATCGGGCCTTGCGCTGGTTGTCAGTTGTTCACTGACAAAGCGGGCGTGGGTTGAGCTTTGGCCGCCCTCCACCGCGATGACTTCGCAGGGTTTGTCCTGGGTCAGCGCTTGGGCGAACGCCGAGGCGCGAACGGTGAGCAACTTGATTGGATCGAGGGATTGAACCGTGGCGATCGCGTTGCCGGCATAGATGGGGCGCTGGAAAGTGTCCGCCGAAACGATAGCGGTAACGTCTGAAAGCATGCCGACATCCAGGCTGGCCGCGACCCGCGGCAACAGGTTGCGGCCCATGCTGCTGGCGTCGGCGAAAACGTGCGTATAACCCTCGCAGACCAACGACGTGATCAGCGGCTGGGTATTTTCGGCCAGTGTTTTTTCGAACAGCGCATCCTGTACGAGCAGGACTCGGTCCAGGCCTTGGACGAGCGCAGCTTGGCGCGCCACTTCCGGCGCATCCGCTCCACCCAAGACCAGCAAATCCGTCTCGCCCCCCAGCGCCAGGGCGGCGGTCACGGCGCTGCGTGTACCTGCCGTCAGTTGACCGGCACTGTGCTCGGCGATCACTAAACTGCGCATCAAATCACCCCCGCCACGTTTTTCAGTTTATCCACCAGCTCAGCCACCGAAGCGACCGTGATGCCTGCCTTGCGCACCGGCGGTGGGACCACGCCCAACAATCGAGCGTGTTCCTTCACGCTCGCGCCCAAGGTGTCGGCGGCAATGATTTGCAGCGGTTTTTTCTTGGCTTTCATGATGTTCGGCAACGAGGCGTAGCGCGGTTGGTTCAGGCGCAGATCACAGGTCACCACGGCGGGCACCGTGAGGGCGACGACCTGACTGCCGCCGTCGACTTCACGCTCGACGACCCATTGCCCGTCGACATGATTGACCGCCGAGGCGTAAGTGGCCTGACCGCAACCGATCAACTGCGCCACCATTTGCCCGACCTGATTGTTCTCCTGGTCAATCGCCTGCTTGCCGAACAGGATCAGTTGCGGCTTTTCCTGGTCGATCACCTTGCTCAAGTACTTGGCGACGTTGAGCGGCTCAAGGACCGCGCTCGTCTCAACCAGAAGTGCTCGATCCGCACCCAGCGCCAATGCGGTGCGCAATTGTTCCTGCGCCGCAGGACTGCCCACCGAGACCACCACGACCTCGGACGCCAGCCCCTTCTCCTTGAGGCGGATTGCCTCCTCCACTGCGATCTCGCAAAACGGGTTCAAGGCCATTTTCACGCCGTTGAGCTCGACGTCCGAACCGTCAGCCTTTACCCGGACTTTCACATTCGGGTCGATGGCGCGCTTTACCGCAACGAGCACTTTCATGATTCCTCGCATCCCCCTCGCACTCTGGATCGACGCGGGCGACCGGCTACACGTGCCATCACCCCTGTTTCGACTGGATGGTAATCCTGGTTTTTCCGCGGCGCAAGAAAAATGTACACCTGTGTCTCAATCATTGACACACATGAACATTGCACATACCGTTATGTCAAAACCAAGCCTGATGTTCTGTTCCCGGAGCAACACCATGTCCAGTGATCCTCTGCTGCAGCCCTACAAAATCAAGCATCTGACGCTCAAGAATCGGATCATGACCACCTCTCATGAACCGGCGTATCCCGTCGATGGCATGCCGAAGGACTTGTACCGTGCCTATCACGTCGAGCGGGCGAAGGCCGGCGTGGCGCTGACCATGACCGCGGGCTCCGCCGCTGTTTCCCGGGACAGCCCGCCGGTGTTCAACAACGTGCTGGCGTACAAGGACGAAGTGGTCAAATGGATGAAGGACCTGACCGACGAATGCCACGAGCACGGCGCGGCGGTGATGATCCAACTGACCCACCTGGGCCGGCGCACGCGCTGGGACAAGGCTGACTGGCTGCCGGTCGTCTCGCCGTCCCATCGCCGCGAAGCATCCCACCGGGCCTTCCCGAAAAAGATGGAAGACTGGGACATCGACCGGATCATCAAGGATTACGTGGACGCTGCCGAACGCATGAAGGCCGCGGGCCTGGATGGCCTGGAGCTGCAGGCCTACGGGCATCTCATGGATCAATTCTGGTCGCCACTGACCAACGATCTCGACGGGTCCTACGGTGGCTCGCTGGAAAACCGCATGCGCTTCACCTTCGATGTGTTGCGCGGTATCCGCCAGCGTTGCGGTGAAGATTTCCTGCTGGGGGTGCGCTACACCGGCGACGAAGACTTGCCAGGGGGCTTCGGTGCCAGCGACGGCATCCAGATTTCCCACATGCTCAAGGACAGCGGGCTGGTGGATTTCCTTAACGTCGTGCGCGGGCATATCGATACCGATGCCGGCCTTACCGACGTGATTCCGATCCAGGGCATGCGCAACTCGCCACACTTGGATTTTGCCGGCGAGATCCGCTCGGCCACCGGTTTCCCGACGTTCCACGCGGCGAAGATCCCGGACGTCGCCACTGCGCGGCATGCCATTGCCTCGGGCAAGGTCGACATGATCGGGATGACGCGAGCCCACATGACCGACCCGCACATCGTGCGCAAGATCATCGAAAAGCGCGAAGAAGACATCCGCCCCTGCGTCGGCGCCAACTATTGCCTGGATCGCATCTACCAGGGCGGCGCCGCGTATTGCATCCACAACGCCGCCACCGGGCGCGAAACCACCATGCCCCACGACATCCCCAAGGCGCCGGTCAAGCGCAAGGTCGTGGTGATCGGCACCGGCCCGGCGGGGCTGGAAGCGGCACGGGTGGCTGGTGAACGTGGCCACGACGTCACGGTGTTCGAAGTGGCCGACCAGCCAGGCGGGCAGATCCGCCTGACCGCGCAGAGCGAGCGGCGCCGGGAGATGATCAGCATCATCGATTGGCGCATGGCGCAGTGCGAACGGCTGGGCGTGAAGTTTCAATTCAACACCTGGGCCGAGGCCGAGACGGTCATGGCCGAGGAGCCGGACGTGGTGATCGTCGCCACGGGCGGCCTGCCCCACACCGAGGTGCTCAAGCAAGGCAACGAACTGGTGGTGTCGACCTGGGACATCATTTCCGGCGACGTCAAACCCGGCCAGAACGTGCTGATCTTCGACGATGCCGGCGACCACGCGGCGCTACAGGCGGCCGAGGTGATCGCCAACAGCGGTGCGAAACTGGAGATCGTCACGCCCGACCGATCGTTCGCGCCGGAAGTGATGGCCATGAACCTGGTGCCGTACATGCGCAGCCTGCAGGACCTGAACGTCACCTTCACCGTCACGTATCGGGTCGACGCCGTGGAAAAACGCGACGGGCAGTTGGTCGCCAGCTTCGGCAGCGATTACGGCCAGGTGCACAAGCAGCGCGTGGTCGATCAGGTGGTGGTCAACCACGGCACCCTGCCCCTGGATGACTTGTACTTCGAGCTGCGCCCGCATTCGAGCAACAACGGCGCGGTCGAACAGCACGACCTGATTACCGGGAAAACCCAGAACATCGTGACCAACCCCGAGGGCCGCTTCCAGCTGTTCCGCATCGGCGACGCGGTGTCGGCGCGTAATACCCATGCCGCGATCTACGATGCGCTGCGGCTGGTCAAGGACATCTGAAGACGCGGCCCGATAAGGATCGGGCAACGTTCGCCCTGAATAAGAAATGCGCTCAATCCGTGGCGAGGGAGCTTGCTCCCGCTGGGCTGCGCAGCAGACCTGTTATGAGCGCTTGGCACTCAAGCGGGAGCAAGCTCCCTCGCCACGGTTATCCCGTCCGTAAACTTCTACAACCAACAGAAAGGAAATGAAATGTCCGTTTTTACCCATGTCACCGTCGGCACCAACAACCTGGCAAAGGCCCGTGCGTTTTATGACGCCACCTTGAAGGAAATCGGCCTCAAGCGCGTTGCCGACCTTGATGAGGCCGGTTCCATCTGGGGCGTCGACAAGCCTTCGTTCTTTGTACTGAACCCGGCCAACGGCAACCCCGCGTCCATCGGCAACGGCGTCACCGTGAGTTTCGAAGCGCCGGACCGGGCGGCGGTCCATGCCTTCCATAGCGCCGCGCTGGTGAATGGCGGCGTGTGCGAGGGGCTGCCGGGCTCTCGCGGCTGGGCGGAAAATGCCTACGCGGCTTATGCCCGGGACTTGGATGGGAACAAGCTGGCGGTGTATTGCTTCAAGGCTGAGTAATGAAATGGAGCTTGCTCGCAAAAGCGGCGGGTCAGTGACAGGAATGTTGGATCGGCTGACATCATCGCGAGCAAGCCCGCTCCCACAATTTCCGGGCAATGGATCAGGCTTGGAGCCCTTTGCGCGCCACTGCGGCGCCGGCTTGCAACGCCCTTCCCACCTGCGCCTCGAAATGTCCCTGGGTCATTGACTGCAAGGCAGCGGCCGTCACGCCGCGATAGGCGACCAGGGCATCGATCATGTGTTGCGCGTCATGACTGGCCAGCAGCTGGCTGCTGTTGACCACGACATTCCTCGCGGCAAGCTGGGCAATCTCGGCTGGGATGCCGGCTGCCATCGCCTGATTCGCCAACGCCGTCATCAACAAGGCAGGAAAGGCCGGGCCGGTGCCCGACAGCGCGGACAGGTAATCAATGAAATCCTCCTGTTGGACCTCGGCAGCCGTGCCGACGCATTCGAACAAGCGCTGGACCAGGCTTTTCGTCGTCGGCTCCGCCACGCCAGCGCAATACCACGGCGTAAAGGATTGCCCGATCTCCACCGCCGCGTTGGGCATCGCCCGTACGACCCTTGAAGCCGAGGTCTGCGCGGCAATAGCCTGCGCCGTGATTCCGGCCATCAGTGAAATGACCGTCTTGCCCATCGCGTCGAGGGTCAGGCTGGCGAACTGCTCGGGTCGTACCGCGATGACGATGACGTCGCTGCGGTCCACCAGTGCCTGGTTGTCGGTGACCAGGCAAACGCCTTGCTGCGCCAGTGGATGTGCCCCGGAGCGATTGGAGAGGATCAGATTACCCGCCGGCAACAAGGCCTTCGCCAGCACGGCCTGGGCAATCGCCCCGCCCAGCCAGCCTGTACCGCCAATGATGCCCAGCGTCGGCTCGGTCATTTTTCAGCCGTCTCTTCAAACGTTTCCACCAGCGGCACAAAGACCCCAGGCTCTTTTTCGGCATAGCCGAATTTGCCATAGAAACGATCCAGCTCGCGCTGCTTGGGCACCTTGCCGGTGAAGATGCTCACGTAATGGGGGATGCGCTGGAAACGCACGGTGATCAGCTCGCTGGTGTTCATGGTGATGTAGCCGATCTGCGTCAGATAGATCGTCCGGGCTCGTGCGTCGGCCCCCTGGCTGTCGTAGCCAAAGCGCTTGAACATGCTCGCCAGGGCGCCCATTCGCTGCTCGTCGACGATCGCAACTTCTTGGGCGACGTCGGCGGACTGGAGCGCCCAACTGCGCACCGCGAACTCAAACTGCGAGTCGAACAGCTGAGGGTTCAACCAACATTCAAAGACGTTCAGGATCGCCTCGGAAATGCTCTCGGCGTAGCTTTCGCTTTGCCGGATCAGGCCACCGGTATTGGTCTCGCGCCAACGCGACAGCAAGGCCGCCAGCAGCTGTTCGCGATCCTCGAAGAACCAATAGAAACTGGTGCGCGACAGACCCAGGCGCTTGGCCAACGGCATGACCCGGACCGCATCGATGCCGGACTCCTTCAAAGCCTCGTAGGCCGCCTCCAGCCACCCTTCTGGCGACCCCCGCCAACCCGCGTCTTGGGCCTTGCCACGTGCCTTCCCTACCTGGGGCATCTTGCATCCACCTTATTGAACATACGTAACGCGAATGTACTCGGATGCCCGCTAAATGTACACCTAAGTACATTTTATCGACTCACCGCCCCTTCTTCCCCCGAGACCGCAAAAAGATTGATGAGAAAAAATCATGAGTGGCTGATTTTAAATGGTTTGTCAGCGTGGCAGGCCCCGGACGAGTATCTGCTCCAGGCAAACCAAAACAACAACGAGCCGCCTCTATGTGGACTACGCAAGAAAAACTTCCATTGGGCGAGCACATCGCCCGGTACGTCGAGTGGCTGACCCAGCATGGCGCGGATATATTCGACGCCATATCGTCGTCGCTCTCCGAAATCATCAGCCTCTTCACCAGCGCCCTGCTCTGGTTCAATCCGCTGGCCTTGATAGGGCTGCTGGCGCTGCTCGCCTTCTACATTCAACGCAAGGTGAGCCTGACGCTGTTCGTCGCCCTGTCGTTCCTGTTGATCCTCAACCTGGGCTACTGGCAGGAAACCATGGAGACCCTGGCCCAAGTGACATTCGCCACGCTGGTGTGCGTGATCGTCGGCGTGCCGCTGGGGATCGTCGCGGCGCATCGCCCCTGGTTCTACGCAGCCTTGCGACCGGTGCTCGACTTGATGCAGACCGTGCCCACCTTCGTCTACCTGATCCCGACCTTGACGCTGTTCGGCCTCGGTGTGGTTCCCGGGTTGATCTCCACAGTGGTCTTCGCCATCGCCGCGCCGATTCGCCTTACGTACCTGGGCGTGCGTGACGTCCCACAAGAGTTGATGGACGCCGGCAAGGCGTTCGGTTGCTCGCGTCGCCAGTTGTTGGCCCGCATCGAGTTGCCCCATGCGATGCCGAGCATCGCCGCCGGCATCACCCAATGCATCATGTTGTCGCTGTCGATGGTGGTCATTGCCGCGCTGGTGGGCGCGGACGGCTTGGGCAAACCCGTCGTCAACGCCTTGAACACAGCTGATATCGCCATGGGCTTCGAAGCAGGCCTGGCGATCGTGTTGCTGGCGATCATCCTCGACCGCATTTGCAAACAACGCGAAACCGTAAGACGAGGTGACGTATGAGCATCATTCGTTTCGAAGACGTCGACGTCATTTTCTCCCATCGTCCCAAGGCCGCGCTGGACCTGCTGGATCAAGGTTTTTCCCGGCCAGACATTCTGCAGAAGACAGGCCTGATCGTCGGCGTGGAAAAGGCCAACCTGGCGATCAACAAAGGCGAAATCTGCGTATTGATGGGCTTGTCGGGTTCCGGCAAGTCCAGCCTGCTGCGCTGCATCAACGGCTTGAACACGGTGAGCCGCGGCAAGCTCTTCGTCGAACACGAAGGTCGGCAGATCGACATTGCCGCCTGCACCCCAGCCGAGTTGAAGATGATGCGCACCCAGCGCATCGCCATGGTGTTCCAGAAGTTCGCCCTGATGCCCTGGCTGACGGTGCGCGAGAACATCGGTTTCGGTTTGGAGATGCAGGGTCGCCCGGAGAAGGAGCGGCGCAGACTGGTCGACGAAAAGCTTGAACTGGTGGGTTTGACCCAGTGGCGCAACAAGAAGCCGGACGAGTTGTCCGGCGGCATGCAACAGCGTGTGGGGCTGGCCCGCGCCCTGGCGATGGACGCGGACATTCTGCTGATGGACGAGCCGTTCTCGGCCCTCGACCCGCTGATCCGCCAAGGTTTGCAGGACGAATTGCTCGACCTGCAGCGCAAGTTGCACAAGACCATTGTGTTCGTCAGTCATGACCTGGACGAAGCCCTCAAGCTGGGGACGCGGATCGCGATCATGAAGGACGGCAAGATCATTCAGTACAGCAAGCCCGAAGAAATCGTCCTGAACCCGGCCGACGACTACGTGCGCAACTTTGTGGCCCACACCAATCCGCTGAATGTGCTGTGCGCGAAAAGCTTGATGACCCCGCTGGACCGATGCGTTTTCGCCCGGGATGAATATTGCCTGGATACGGTACAGAACCTCTGGATGGCATTGGATCAATCCCGAGGACTGGCCAGCATCCGACGAGGCGCAACCGCCCTGCCGGCGCAACACTGGGAGGACAGCAAGGCCTTCGGAAGCTTGCGCCGCCAAGTCACGCTGGTAACGCCGGACACCCGCATGCGAGTCGCCTTGGGGATCCGTTATGAAACAGGTCATCCATTGCTCGTCGTCGACGATGCCCAAACCGTCCTGGGCGTATTGGGCGACGTGGAACTGTACCGGGCGCTGCTCGGCCATGACCTGTCGCACCCGGTCTTACCCGAGCCATTGCCGCAGCCTTCGGTGGCTTGAACAAACGACACCCATTTTTCCTGCAGCACTGCTTGTCCGCCAACCACCGATCATTTGCCTTGAGTGAGATCGACGATGAACCCTACCTTGAAAACCCATCGTGAACTGCTGGCCGATCGCGCCCCCGGCCATGGCATGCCCGGCGGTCTGTTCGGCCGCCAGGATATTTTTGATACCGATGTCGATGTCTTTTTTACCAAGCACTGGATTCTGGTGGGGGTCACCAGCGACGTTGCCGAACCCGGCGATGTCTCCACGATCGACATCGGCAAATCCTCCATCCTCCTGGTGCGCGATGACGACGAGCATGTGCAGGCCTTCCGCAACGTCTGCCGCCACCGTGGGGCGCGCCTGAAACAGGCCGGCAAATCGACGGTGGGCATGCTGGTCTGTCCTTATCACCAATGGACGTACGACCTCGACGGCAGCCTGAAACATGCCGCCCACATGGGCAAGGATTTCGACCCGGGGTGCAAGAGCCTGATCCCTGTCCATACGTGCGTGGTCGGCACCCATGTTTTCGTCTGCCTGAGTGACGAGCCGCCAGAAGACATCCTGTACCTGGACCAGGTCATGACGCCGCGTTTCGCTCAATATGACCTTGCCCATTCCAAGATCGCCTACGAGTCGGAGATCATCGAGAACGGCAATTGGAAACTGGTGATCGAGAACAATCGCGAGTGCTACCACTGCGCCGCCACCCACCCCGAACTGACGGCGTCGTTCCTGCCGGAGGATTTCGGCTTCTGCACCGATGGACTGGGCGAGGACTCGCTCCAGGCGTTGCAGGAGTACCACCAGCGCAACGCCAACACCAAGCAGGACTGGGAACGCGAAGGCTACCTGTGTGACGCCGTCGAGCACCTGGGCGAGGACGCGGTGACTCAGTTCCGCTCCCAGCGCCTGGTCATCGCGGGCAACGGCGAATCCCAGACCCTCGATACCCGCGTGGCCTGCACCCGACTGTTTGGCGACCTCACGCGCCGCGACCTGGGCGACATGCACTTGTGGACCCATAACTCATGGACCCACATCATGAGCGATCACGCGATCGTCTCCTACATCATCCCGCTCGCGCCCGATAGAACCCTGGTGCGCACCAAATGGCTGGTGCACGCCGACGCCGTCGAAGGCGTGGACTACGCGTTGGACAAGCTGACCGAAGTCTGGGCGGCGACCAACCTCCAGGACGCCAGCCTCGTCGGCATCACCCATAGCGGCACCCAGGACCCGGCCTACACGCCCGGACCGTTCTCGGCATTTACCGAAACCTATGTCGACCAGTTCTCGCGCTGGTACGCGGCGCGTCTGGCCGCCCACGGCGTGTGAGGGATGAACATGACGATTTACGAAAAGCTGACGCGCCCTGAACGTTTTACCGATCCGACGACCTGGGGAGCGTTTGGCGCGCAATGGCACAGCGGCGAGCAGAAGATGTTGCAATGCTGCGCCGTGCGACAGGAAACCCATGATGTAAAAACGTTCACGTTCCAATGCGCGGACTTCAGTGCGTTGAGTTTCGAGCCGGGCCAGTTCATTACCCTGTCGCTCGTCATCAATGGGCAGGCCATTGCGCGGTGCTACACCCTGTCGTCTTCACCGACTCGCCCGTTCGCTTTTTCGATCACCGTCAAACGCGTGCCCGGAGGCGTGGTGTCGAACTGGCTGCATGACCATCTCAAGCCTGGAGACAACCTCAAGGCATCCGGGCCGGCGGGCAGCTTCACGCCGGTTGGTCATCCGGCGGCAAAACTGTTGTACCTCTCCGCCGGCTCCGGCGTGACCCCGTTGATGTCGATGACCCGCGCCGCCTGCGACATGGCTGCCAACCTGGACATTGTTTTCGTGCACAGCGCTCGCACGCCGGCGGATATCATTTTCCACGGCGAGTTGACGCGAATGCAGGCCGATATGCCGGGACTGCGGGTCATCGATATCTGTGAAGGGCTTGGCGATGCCAGCCACTGGCAACAGCCCATGGGTCGTCTCGATTTGCCTTTGTTGAGCCAGCACGTGCCGGACTACAAGGAGCGGGAAATCTTTACCTGTGGCCCCCAGGGTTACATGGAAGCGGTCAAGGCGCTGCTCAGGGAAGCTGCATTCGACTTTAACCACTATCACCAGGAAAGCTTCGATATCGCGGTGCTGAATGAAGAACAGTTGATCGAGCAAGCCGCTCCATTGGATCAACAGGACATCTTCACGGTCACGCTGGCACGTTCGGGCAAGACCTTCAGCATGCCCGGCCACCAGACCGTGCTGAGCGCAGCCAAAAAGGCCGGTGCGATTGTGCCTTCATCCTGCAGCCAGGGCGTTTGCGGCACCTGCAAGACCGCCCTGCTGGAAGGCACCGTGGACATGAACCACAACGGCGGCATACGGCAACGGGAGATCGACAAGGGCCTGCGCTTGCTGTGTTGCAGCAAGCCCACGTCCAACCTGGTGATCGATCTCTAGCCGTCATGCCGGATTAGGTAGTCACTGCGCGCAGGCTTCTGCACAATCGCCCTGCGCTTGAAACCAACAAGACAGTGACCCAGCCCGATGAAACTGCAACCGTTGCCGCCGCTCAACAGCCTGGTAGCGTTCGAAGCCGCCGCACGCCACCTGAGTTTCACCGTGGCGGCCCGCGAACTGAACGTCACCCAGGGCGCTGTCAGCCGCCAGATACGCCTGCTCGAGGATTACCTGGGAACAGCGCTGTTTGTCCGCACGACCCGTGAGATCAACCTCACTGCGACGGGCAGCCAGTACTACGAAAGTGTTCGCGATACGCTGCAACAGATCGCCCGTGCCACGGCTGGCGTGCGTCATTGGCAAGGCGCGCAGCAAGTCACGGTGGTCACCAGCACGGCGATGGCATCGCTGTGGTTGCTGCCGTTGGTATCGGAGTTCCGGCGTCAGCACGAGGAGATCGACCTGCGCATCATCGCGACCGATCAAGTCGAGGATTTCTCCCGGCTCGACTGCGACCTGGCGCTGTACTACTGCAGCACGCCCCCCAAGAACATGAAGGTCACCGCACTGTTCAATGAAGAAATTTTCCCGGTGTGCAGCCCGGCCTACCTGTCTCAGCATCCCGAGGCGGGCAACCTTGAACAATTCGGCGCCTGTACCTGGCTGTGGCTCGAGGACCAGCATCGGGACTGGATTGGCTGGATGGAATGGTTCCAGCGCCTGGGCCATCCAGCGCCAGAACCTCGTCGGCGCATCAACATCAACAACTACTCGATGCTGATCCAGTCGGCGCTGGCGGGCCAGGGAATCGCCCTGGCCTGGACGCGGTTGCTCGGCGACCACCTACAGACCGGCAATCTCGTACGCCCGACATCCGCCATCTTGTGCACCGATGCGCAATTCTGCTTGTTGGAGCCCCTGGGCCAAGTACCGAACCGGCAAAGCGTCAACCGCTTCCGCGAATGGTTGATGGCGCACCTGGCACAGACAGAGGATGTCTGACCCATGGCGCCTCGAACCCGTTTATCAATTAGCTTCAAAAATCAGCGCCCGCAGCCGATAACCATGACAAGAGCCCAGTGATTGGGTGGTTGGAATGCGGCGGGAACCGGTGATGACAGACATATATCTGCTGATAGCGAGCGGCACGGACCAGAGCGATGCGTACGTCCTGGGCTGGTTCGATGATCGAAACAAAGCCAGGGAAGCGGCCGAGCAAAAGGAATGGGAAGCTTATCGCGCCAGCCTGAAAGCGGAACACCCTTGGTCCAGCCAAAAACCCTTGGCGCCGGACAAGACCGAGTATCGGCGCTATTGGATCAAGACCGTTTCGAAGTTCGAACATGTGTCCGTGCCGAGGTCCCTGGCGGTTCACTGAGCGGCTCCCAGACTTTTTACCCATCACGCAAATTTAACGAACTGTGCGCTCTCGCCAAGGGTCTAGAAAATTAAGCCCATCCGATGAGAGCGTTCCTATGTTGAAATTTCTTGGTGGTACCGTTGGGATCATTTTCCTGATCGGCCTGATCGTGGTCATTGCCTTGTTCAAGTTCATCTTCTGATCCGACACAGCGGTAGCGCACTGCGCTACCGCTGGTTTTCCTCGGGTTCGGACGCTGGCAAGGACGCCAGGATCTGATCACGGCAGACTTCAAGTATTTCGTCTGCCAACGGCGAATCATCCGGACAAGCGCGCGAGAGCATGACCGCGCCGATGGCATGGGCGAGCCAGTTGATCATCTTTGCCCGTCCGCCTTCTCCTGTCGGCTCGAACTTTTCCTCAAGGGTAGCCAGCGTGCCTTCCACCCCATTGGCAAACGTGGCCTTTACCTCATCGGACTGACGCGCCGCGTCGCCGCACAACGCCGCCATCGTGCAGCCGTTGCCCCGAGCGTCGCGGTGCTCCCGCGAGACATACATGGCGAAGAACCCAGCGACATCCAGGTTGCTGGCGCTGGTCAATGAGCGCGAAAGACTGTCCGCAGCGGCTTCGGCCATCAGGTCGGCCTTCGAACCGAAATGCTTGTAGAAACCGCCGTGGGTGAAGCCGGCAGCGGCCATCAGATCCGCCACGCCTATGCCGTCAAAACCTCGCTCGCGAAACAACACGGACGCTGTCTCGACGATGTGTTCCCGGTTTGCCTGTGCCTGGGCCTTGGTCACTCTCATGTTCGTTTACCTCGTACCACTCCAATCAGGTCCTCATCATACATAGATGCCAACCGTAATCAAATTCGTTGACAGTTTAGATTTCGATCATCATCCTAAGTGCCAGCCGCACCCACCGCTCATCTATTGGCACGGAAACGAGAGACATGACCGATCAGATTCTGTTTACCCCCTATACCCTGGGCTCCCTCACCCTCGCCAACCGAGTCGTGCTGGCGCCGCTGACGCGTAACCGCGCAGCCAAAGGCTTCGTCCCCAGTGAGTTCGCGGCGACCTACTACAGCCAGCGCGCATCGGCAGGCTTGCTGATTGCCGAGGCCACGCAGATCTCGCAGCAGGGACAGGGTTATCAGGACACGCCCGGCATCTACACCCAGGCGCAGATCGACGGCTGGCGCCAAGTGACCGATGCGGTCCATGCCAAGGGCAGTCGGATATTCCTGCAACTGTGGCACGTCGGGCGCGTGTCCCACGTGGCCCTGCAGGAAAACGGCGCCGCCCCGGTAGCGCCTTCCGCCCTGCGCCCCGCCACCAAGGTATTCGTCAACAACAGTTTCGAGGATGTGTCCGAACCACGAGCGCTCGACCTGAGCGAGTTGCCGGGAATCGTCAAGGATTTTCGCCAAGCGGCAGCCAATGCCATCGCCGCCGGGTTCGATGGCGTGGAGATCCACGGTGCGAACGGCTATCTGCTCGATCAGTTCATCAAGGACGGCGCCAACATCCGTACCGATGCCTACGGTGGCTCGATTGAAAACCGCGCCCGACTGCTGTTGGAAGTGACCGCCGCCGTGGTGAGCGAGATCGGTGCCGGACGTACCGGCCTGCGCATCTCGCCCGTGTCGCCGGCCAACGGCGTGTCCAGCAGCGCACCGCAGGCGCAGTTCGACTACATCGTCGATCAGCTCAACACCTTGGACATCGCCTACCTGCACGTCGTCGAAGGCGCGACCGCCGGGCCGCGTGATGTGGCACCGTTCGATTTCGCCGGCTTGCGCCAACGCTTCAACAATACCTACATCGCCAACAACGGCTACGACCTGGACCTGGCCACTTCGCAGCTCCTGGAAGACAAGGCCGACTTGATCGCCTTTGGCCGCCCGTTCATTGCCAATCCAGACCTGGTAGAGCGCCTGAAAAGCGCCGTCCCTTTGGCGGCCCTCAATCCCGCGACCCTCTACGGCGGCGGCGCCGAAGGCTACATCGACTACCCGACGCGCGCCGAGGCGAATGCCCAATAGCGCCGAAACAAATCACGCAGTTGATCGCCCCCCAATCCTGAAGAGACCGACACCATGACCACTCGCACAACCGTTCTCATCACCGGCGCTTCCACCGGTATCGGCGCCGTCTATGCCAAGCGCTTCGCCCAGCGCGGCCATGATCTGGTGCTGGTTGCCCGCGACAGCGCGCGACTCGAAGCGCTGGCGACTGAACTGCGCCACGAACACAACGTGACCGTCGACGTGCTCCAGGCCGACCTGACCCAAATCGGCGACCTGCACACAGTCGAAGCACGCCTGCGTGATGACGACCGCATCGGCATCCTGGTCAACAATGCGGGCGCCGCCCAGTCCGGCAGCTTCATCGAACAGACCACCGACAGCGTCGCGCACCTGGTTTCACTCAACACCACTGCGCTGGTCCGGCTCGCCAGCGCCATCGCCCCGCGCCTGGCAAACGCCGGCGACGGCGCGATCATCAACATCGGCTCGGTGGTTGGCCTGGCGCCGGAGTTCGGCATGTCAGTCTACGGGGCGACCAAGGCTTTCGTGCTGTTCCTGTCCCAAGGGCTCAGCCTCGAACTGACCCCAAAAGGCGTCTACGTGCAAGCCGTCCTGCCCGCCGCCACCCGGACCGAAATCTGGGAACGCGCCGGCATCGACATCAATACCTTGAGCGAAATCATGGAAGTGGGCGACCTGGTCGATGCCGCGCTGGTCGGCTTCGACCGTCGCGAACCGGTGACCATCCCGCCGCTGCAGGACGGTGCGCGCTGGGATGCGTTGCAGGGGGCGCGGCAGGGGTTGTTGTCCGAGATCAAGCAATCGGCGGTTGCCGAGCGCTATAAAAACCCAGGCCTGAACGGCTGAACCGGGCAAACGATGGCGAAGGTCTTGATGTCGCCATCGTTTGCAATGCCGCCAGAAAAAACGCCCGAATTACTTGGGCGCGTATTCCTTGCACATGTCCTGGGCCATGGCCCCGAGTGGTGAGTTAGCCAGCGTGCTCACCATGTTTGAAACCTGGAATTTATAGGCGGGATCGGACTTTATCTTCCTGATCTGGGCCTTGGCTGCTTCGTTGAATTTTGGTTCAGTGGCCATAGCGTTCTCCACATCCCCGTTCAGGCCAGGGTTATTCTTGTTGCATATCTGTTCCATGGCCACCAAGACGACGTAACCCTGGTGCTCTTGATCTTGCTGATTCGCGAGCGAGCTGCCAGCAACGCTGATTCCAGCCAGGCAAAGAGAAAACGTAGAAATCCTTAACAGCGACATTCAAAACTCCTTATTGATAAAAACAGCCTCTACTGCCTGCGGACCAAGATCGCCGCACCTTGTCGCGCCCTTCAGTTCTTTCGCACAGTTGCCCGAACGATTATTGCGAGTCTTCGGCGGACGCTGCGTCCGCATCCTCCGGTGGCGCTCCATACGGCTTGCCAATCTCGACCCGGTCAGCCTTTACCCAACCGGTATAGTCCTCGCCATCCTTGGCGATGAAATTCACTTCCAGCCATGATTCGTCCTCCAGGCTGGAGTAGACGGTGAGGGAGTCGCCCGGTATGACAAAAATCTTCTTGTTGGCACAGGCTTCATCCGGTGCCTCGTGGAAATGCAAGCGCCCGGTGCCGATGACCTTGCCTTGCACCGAAGGATGAAACTCAGGCACTGTTCCCGAGAGTTTTTCCGCCAGGGCCGAACAGTTAACATTCACGGCGGCCTGACCCAGGCTGCTGAACAGGCATAGGCACAACAAGCTTGCACGCAGATGCATTGGCGGATTCCGTTTGGATGGGAGCCGTAGGATATAAAGTCGGGAACGCTCGGGGAAGAGACGTCTCGGAATTTATAAGTCGCTGAGTGGGACCAACCATCAGACCTCCAGGCCGCAATGACATGACGGACACAGAGACAGTCTTCGCTGACTGGGAACCGCTTGATCTTGAGTGGCATCAAGGCTTCGCGTTCATGGACGACGTACTTCTGGGCGATGGGCGCGTGCCAGACGTCTACATCCTGCTCAGCCCTCAAGGCGCACGACCCGGCGAGCTAGCCCAACGTGCCGGGGACGGAGGTTATCCGCCCTCGCCGCTGATGGCCGGCCAGCCGGTTTGGCGGCATCGACGCAACCCATGGATCCTGCGTGATGCATCGCACGATTATTATCTGCTTCCAGGTTACTGGCAGCGCCATGGTTACCATGCCCTCCAGGCCCTGTCTTTTCGGTTCGAGCAGGGTCTGGAAAGTCTCGGCCACCAATACTGGCGTGACGAAACCGGCGCCTATTGGTTCGGCGAATACGCAATCACCGAAATCCCACAGGCACGGCCCGACAGCCTGGCGCTGTTGCCATTGTCGCCCGCCTCGGTGGCTTCAACCTCTGCGTTGTTCAGCGACGGGGTGAACATCTTTCTCCATGGAAAATTCATCGCCGCCGCCACCGCTCGGGTGCGGTACTGCAACCATCCGTCTTATCGAGTGATCGACGGACAAGTCCATAAGGGTTTCAAGCCCGTGCACCAAAAGGACGGCACGCCGCTGCCGATAACAAACCCCGACGGCTTCCACATGCTCGCCCAACGCTGGGGAACCGACGGGCACTCGATCATCGTGCAAGCGCAGCAGGGCTCGAGTGTTTCGTATGAATACTTCTACCGCATCGACAATGCCGACCTGACCACCTTCACCGTGCTTAACGAACGCTACGCCAAGGACAGTCGACGGGCCTATTACCTGACGGGGAAAACCATCCGCTACGTCGGCGATTTCCACCTGCTCAAGGGTTGGCAGCCGGTGTTCGATGAGTGCGGCCGCGTGGTCAGCGCCAGTGAATACGAGGATGACTATTTTGCCGTGGACGACACATTCGTCTACGCCGCCGGGACCCGCTTGCGTGATGCCCACGGCCCGAGTTTTCGTCACTTGGGATTCGATTACTACCGTGACCGTCAGTACGTCTATCAACACCAGAAACGCCTCGATGTCGACGTGGAAAGTTTCGTAGTGGCCCAGCTCTATCGCAATGACCAGGATGACTCCCCCGTGCTGGCAGGTGACAGGAATGGCCCGCTGGGTTCTGGCGGAATAATCGATGCGGCCATGCAACAAGCCTGGGCACCGTATTTCGAGGCCCATCCGCAACTGAAGGATTATTGGTGGCACCGCTTGCAGGCAGAGGCTGGCGCCGCGCAAATATCTTCAGAAACGGCGCCTTTACGCGCCATCGGCCTCGGCTTCGAGGTGGGCGGCCAAGTGCATTTTCATGGACGGGCGATCAACGGGCTGGACGCGGCGAGTTTCAAACTGCTGGACACCCACTTGTGCGGCGATGCCCATGGCCTCTATCTGATCCCGTTCCATAACGCCGAAACACAAGTGCCCGAACGATTCTCCACGGAGCCTGCCGAGCACTTCCGCTCACTGGGGCCGCCTTACCTGACAGACGGAAAAACCGTTTATTGCCACCGGGTCTTCTATCATCCCCCCGAACCGATTCGTAAGGCTCACGCAGCGAGTTTCGAGTCCTGTGGACATGGCTGGGCCAAGGACCGGGAGGCGGTGTATTACTACGGCGAGGCGAAAAAACGCCTCCATCCCGCTGAGACCCGCGTGCTCGGCATCTATGCCATCAGCCCTACCCTGATCTTTTCGGAGGGCAAGTGGCTGGATGTCGACTTCGACCCTGATGAAGTTCGTGTGCCGCATCCGGATTTCCTGCAACTGGGGACACGCAAGTTGTTCTGCCATCGACGGCCGCTGAGCGCCAAGCGTTTTGATCTCTCCACCCTCGAATTCCTGACTGAGCGTTATGCCCGGGACAGGTATCGGTTCTATTACTACGATGGGTATGGGACGTTGACGGAGGTTGATGAGGCGGATTACCGGGCATCCCTTGGACATCCGGTGGAGGGCGCCTAGAGATTGCAGTCGTACTGATATTCGAAAGGGAAAAATACGGTATCGACCACCAAGGAAAACGGTGCGTCGATAAGTAGAAATGGAATCAGCTTTCCTTTGGACGTGCCCACCAGCCACCAGTCGAAGCGCAGGCCGATGTAGGGGCATCTGTGCTTGTCGTAATCCATCCGCATCGCGGTGGCCATGCAGCCGCTCAAGCTGGTGATCAAGATCAGTAGAATTGCTTTCCGTAGCACGTAATGTCCTTGTTGATTCTTGCAAAGCCCGGGTAGACCAGGAAACCCAGCGATGGATACGAAGGCGCATGGACGCATGTTTTGCACACGCACAAGAAAGCCGATCGAGCTGATCGGCTTAGATACCTGGATCAGTCAGGATACAGGGTCTGGACAGAGTGATTCGAACATTCAAGTTTTGTCAGGAACATCAATCCTTGCGTCAGGTCTTCGAAGGTTGGGCCGCCGAGACAAAGCCGAATGCCGGCCGCCTGGTCAGTGTGATCGACCATGACCGATTCTGGCGCAGTCACTTTGATGCCAATCGCGGCAGCCGCTGTGGCAAAGCGATCGGCAGCGTCGCGTCGCATCGGTAGCCAGACATGAAAGGCGTCCGGATGCCAGACAAGCCCGGCCGCGCCGAACAGCGAAGCGGCCAGGTCTGCTCGGCGTCGCGCTTCATGGCGCAGGTCCTGGGGGATCGATGCGATAACGCCACTGGACAGCCACTCCTCCACCACCGCGCAGGACAATGGCGACGGGGTCATGGGGACATCCTGCAAGACTGCTTGTGCGGCGGCATTCATGCCGTCCGGTAGCGTGAGCATGCCGATCCTCAACCCAGGACCAATGGATTTGGACAGCCCGTTGACGTGCAAGACTCTCTCGGGCGCCAGCGTCACAAGCGCAGGTTCAAGTGGAGGTCCTAAAGCGTAGACGCCATCCTCGATGATCCAGGCCCCGGACCGTCGACAGACATCGACGATAGCCTGCCGTCGCGCCGTGTCCATCGTGGCCGTCGTCGGATTGTGCAGCGTCGGGGTGAGATAAACCGCTTTGGCTGCGCTTGATGCCAGGCCAGCGAGGGCGTCCGCAAGCGCCTGAGGCAGCATGCCTTGCGCATCAATCTCGACACCTTGCATCCGGTAACCCTTGCGCCGGGCCAGGGCAATCGCGCCGGGATAGGTGACGCGTTCTGTCAGAATCACCCCCTGGGGACCGCAGGCAAGATCGAAGGCCAGGGAAATGGCCTGGCGGGCGTTACTCGTGAGCGCCAGATGCGACGGTTTGACCACGATGCCGAGCGTTTCAAGCCAGCGGGCCAACAGACGGCGATGCTCCAGATGCCCGGCGGGCGGTGAATACAGGTTGAGATGATCGGTGTCGATCTTGCGCGCCATACCGGTCAGCGTCCGCGCCAAAAGACCGGCCGTCAGCATCGCCGGCGGCACATTGGACGAGAGGTCGATCTGCCGGTCCTCATGTGCCTGATGGATCGCCACGAACATTCCCCGGCCCTTGACGCTGCGCACCAGACCTCGTCGCTCCAGCACCGCATAGGCTTTGGTCACCGTGCCAAGACCGATCTGCAACTGCCACGCGAGGTCTCGATGGGCAGGCAGACGGTCACCCCCTTTCAGTCGCCCCTCGATGATGTCGTCGGCCAGGGCGAGCACCAGGCGCTCGGCGACACTTGCCTCGATGTCTGCAAGGCGGGGCATCCAAGGCGATTGCAGACGCATTGCTACTCTCCAAACTGATTAATAGTGTCGCGTGACACTATATAAATAGCCATAAAGTGTCACGCATATTAGGGTATTTCACGAAATCAACCTTTCACCATCAGCCTGGCCGCGATGACGGAGCGAGGCAGCGGAGCGTCCAATGTTTAGCCATGTGACCGTGGGCACGAATGATCTTGAGCGTGCAGGCGCTTTTTATGACGCTATCCTCGCGCCACTGGGTCTGAAACGACGAGTCGTAGTGCCTGATGGCGGTCCGGCGGCGCTCTGCTGGGTCGCCGCCGAAGCGCCTCTGCCGCGCTTCTATGTCTACATCCCTGCCAATGGCGAGCCATCGTCGATCGGCAACGGCAGCATGGTCGCCTTCCTGGCGTCCTCTGAGAACGCCGTGGCGCTGGCCCATGCGGCGGGACTTGCCCATGGCGGGACGGACGTAGGAGCGCCCGGGCCGCGTCCCCGCTACGGCGACGGCTATTTCGGCGCATACCTTCTCGACCCCGATGGAAACAAGGTTCATATCGTTCATCGCGCGGATCTGCTGCAACCATGAAAAAAAACCACGCTTTACCGTGCAGCGGATCGCCGCATCCATTTCATGGTTTGCGGTCTCCATTCCAAGGAGCCGCTCAATGATCGGCAGCCCGATCCTGCTCGCCTTCGGCACCTATGTCCTTGCCGCTGCAAGTCCAGGCCCCAGCAACATGGCAATCATGGATGTGGCGATGCGTGATGGTCGCACGCGCGCCCTGATGCTGGCGTCCGGCGTCATCTCCGGCTCGCTCTTCTGGGCGATCCTGGCGGCCACGGGTATCAGCGCCTTGCTGGCCGCCTATGCCCAAGCGTTGTTGTTGATCAAGGTGGTCGGCGGTGTCTATTTGCTTTATCTCGCGCTGCGTGCCGGCAGATCCGCCATGCAGTCGACCGCCGACCACACCAGCACGGTCGCGGGACAGGCGCCGCGTTACCGGTCGCTGTACCGCCAGGGTGTCCTTATGCACATCAGCAATCCCAAGGCCATCATGTCCTGGATGTCGATCATGTCGCTCGGACTCCGGGAGGACGCTCCAGCGGGCACCTTATCGGCAATCATCGGTGGTTGCGCAGTGCTCGGCGTCATCATCTTCGGCGGCTACGCCATCGTTTTCTCGACCGCCACGATGATTGCCTGCTACGCCCGCTCAAGGCGCTGGATCCAGGGGCTTTTCTCGGTACTGTTTGGCGTCGCGGGGTTGAAGCTTCTGGTCTCTACAAATTGATTTCGTGTTGAAACCAATGGGCCTGGTTCCCCTTCAAGGCAGGTCAGGCGAGCCAGTGTCGCCACACAGGTGAGAGAGAACGTGATGACCCATGTGATCCATATGATCGACGTATTCGGAGCAAAAGCCCTGAGTGGAAACCCACTGGCGGTGGTCATGGACGCCGACGCATTGCAGACAGATGACATGCAGCGCCTGACGCGCTGGCTCAACCTGTCGGAGACAGCCTTTGTGCTTTCGCCCACGCATCCGCAGGCAGACTACAGGCTGAGGATTTTCACCTTGGACAGGGAAATGCCATTTGCTGGACACCCGACGCTGGGAAGTTGCCATGCCTGGCTGTCGACCGGACGGGCGCCGAGGAACGAAACGCACATTGTCCAGGAATGCGGTGTGGGCCTCGTGACCATTCGCCGTGAACAAGGACGGCTTGCCTTTGGCGCTCCCCCACTGCTCCGTTACGGCGCTCCGTCGAAGGAAGAATTAACCGAGGTGCTGCAGTGTCTCGGCATTGAACCCTGTGAGATCGTTGATGCGGCGTGGATCGACAACGGTCCCGGATGGCTGGGGATCCGCCTGGCTTCAGCAGAGAAAGTCCTTTCCCTGCAACCGGCCCGGAGCTGGCCGCGCAGAATCGACTTCGGCGTCATGGGTCGTCACCCCCATGGCGATGCCACCTTCGAAGTTCGCGCCTTTTTCAGCAATCACCTCGGTGCCATTGTCGAAGACCCGGTTACAGGCAGCCTTAATGCCTCACTGGCACAGTGGTTATTCGACACAGGTGTGGTTGAGCAAGACTATGTCGCCGCCCAAGGCACCCGCCTCGGCCGCCAAGGGCGCATTCACGTAACTCGCGATGAAGCAGGCCAAATCTGGATCGGCGGCGAGACACGCACTCAGGTGGAAGGCCGCATTAGCGCAGGGTGAAGGGGCGGGTTGCAGTAAATGCCTGGGCGGCGGCGTGGAGATCGCGCACCTGCTGAGGTTCTCCGGCCTATCGCTGGACAGCATCGGTGAACGACTCGCGTGCCGGCAAGAGGATGCAGTGCCGGATGAGCTGACCGCTGTGAAAACCAGTATCGCGCCGGACAAGAATGCGATCGCCGCCAAGCTCAAGGAAATCCGTGACCACAACGAGACAGTTCGCAAGCGCATGGCCGCCGGCGAAGACGCAGAACACGAACTGATCGAAGAGCCGGCATGGGCGCACCTTGAGCGTGGCGATAGTTCGAACTGCATCAATTAAGGCAACCATGATCAGCACCACCTCAGCCTGGTCGAGCATCATGGGCCACAGGCGGACGCCATATCCAAGCAGATCGCCCAGTTCCTGGCGGCGGGCGGCCGGATCGACGAACTGCAAAGCCCACCGCGCAATCCCATCCCACCGCCCCGCTCAACCCGGATAGCCCCTGAAACGGTCCTCAAGCGCAAACCCCGGTCGCCGTCACTGGCCTAGCGCCGCGCGCTACGCAAGATGGCGGATTCGCTATGAGCAAGCGCAAGCCGTGCAATCGGCGAGTCCAAACGAGCGCAGCATGCGGGCTCTGGTCAACACGAATCACGCCGCAGTGATCAACATCGACCCTAGCGGCTTGCAGGTGATGATCAACTGGAAGAACGGAAAGCAGATTCTTTCAAGGCCAGTGTCTGACGCGCTCTGTGACGTCGCGCACCGCTGGACGATCTACATCGCCGGAATCTGCGTGCGCCAGGACGGCGCCCAGTACATCAAGTCAATCGACATCAGGCCGGAGGGCGTACACAGGGTGGAAAGGCTTTCGGATGTCCTCGAGCATTTCTACGAAGGGGTGAAGGCCGACTGCAACCCGAATCAGCGCATCGGCATGGACTGGCTGGCACTGCCGGCCAGTGGAATAACGGAGACCTGCCATGGCTGCAGCTCAGAAAGACCGGTCAGCAAAGACCGCGGCGAAGCGAAAGATTCGCGGCGAAGAGGAGTTGCGGATGCATACCATGGCCGGAACCCGCCAGGTTCTCGCTGATTTGATGGAATGGCATCAGATTGATGAGCAAGGCGAGGCGATGACCCTGGCCTTACATCACCTACACGCCCTGGGCCCATCCGGATCTGCGCCGTTCTTCGCCCCGCCGCGACACGAATACGTGATACCCGAAAACGTGTCGGCAAAATTGACCCTGGCATATCAGCGCGAAGCTCTTCGCATCTGTGGAGAAGATTAAGCGAGGAGCTGTTGCCTTAGGTTGCCAGTACTGACGTCGTGGTTCTGCACATAAACATCTGCAACCCAGCCCTTCGTGATGTTTCGGTAACTACAAGAACCCATTGTGTAACCGTCTGACCAAGCGATTTCATCGCCAACTTCAATAGGATGCGACGAGAGCATTTCGATGATTGTGTATCCACCATGCTCATCGACCCAGATGCCTGCCATGCCCCTGCTGCGATTGATCATTCCAACAACGCCTTGTGTTTGCATAAACAACACTCCTTGAGCTGCCCCCGTGCCGATCAAACCTAATACCCCATACAGAACCAATTGCCACCGACCGTTACCGAGGGCGGCAGCAACTCTAACCTTTCAGGATCAAAACGATATCGATTGCGGCGGTCGATCCTTCTGGAAGACTCTCCGGTACCGTCGAGACAACTTGGGCATCATGGATTCCGCCGCCTACGATATCGATTGTCGCTTCCCCCGGGCCTGTTTCGTCCGCTCCGAAACCATATTGACCAGACTTCAGGCTCACCGTGTAAATGCCCTCGCTGGATCGCACCAGATACAGCGGCGGCCGCCCTTCGCTTTTCCTGTAGATCAAGTGGTCAGAGCCTCGACTCACGAAAAGGCTCTGTATCTCCTGCTGCGACGGCATCGCTGTCTCCTTGATCCGGCCTCATGCCGGGCCATCAACCAATAGCCCACAAACTCGAATCACGCCAGCCGATGAGGCCGCTGGCTGTCTGGAGCAAACATGAATCCGTATATGATCCAGGGCCCCGGCCCAGATCGGCATCAGCGTTGGTCGCACCAGCGGACACATGGTCTACGAAATCCTCGAGGCCCACGGCGGAGCTGCCGCAGGACGTTCACCTGTTTTTTCAGAACACCGGCAAAGAGCGCGAGGAGACGCTGATCTTCATCGACCAGATAGCCAAGCGTTGGAGCGTGAACATTATCTGGATGGAGTGGTGCCGGTTGTACGGCCAGCCGGAAGACGCGCCCTGGTACAAGCCGGTGGACTTCGAAACGGCCAGCCGCAACGGCGAGCCGTTCACGATGATGCTCGAATATTACGCCGCGTACCGGAAGGCAGAGAAGAACCTGGCGCCAGTGCTGCCGAACTTCTCGAACAACATGTGCACCGCATATCTGAAGGTGAAGATCGGCGAGAAGCACATGCGCGCCCTTGGCTACACCGAATGGGATTGCGTCGTCGGCATCCGTTACGACGAGCCGAAGCGCTACCACCGCATGATGGCGGCGAACGACCGCGACGGCACGCGCTGGGACAATGTCTGCCCCTCCTACACCGCCGGAATCACGAAGGAAGATGTCTCGGAATTCTGGGCGGCCCAGCCCTTCGATCTGAGCATGGATTCGGATTTCGGAAATTGCGACCTGTGTTGGAAGAAGAATGAAGGCAAGCTGATCAAGACCATCATGGATGATCCTTCTCGGGTTATCTGGTGGTCAGATACTGAAGAGCAGTTCGGCCAGGTGTTCCGGCAAGACCGCGCTGACTACAAAACCATGGGCTGGTCTGCCGAACAACGCTCCCAACAGACCGACTTCGGTTTTTATTATCTCGCTGAAGACATCGATTGCTTCTGCGGTGACTAGTCAGCTCAATCGACGTCATCACCCCGGATAGCAGGCTTTCTCCTCAACCCACCATTCTTCAGAAGCATCTCCCGACACGCGCACAGAGAGGCCGTCGTGTTCCACAACTTCGCCACAACGTTCGACACCAGTGACTACATCACAAACGAAATCACCCACTTCGAATTCTACCGTTTTGTCGCTGTTGATCTGCATGACGCCTCCGAAGGTCGGATAGAAAGAACCTAAACATCAATAACCCAATTTCTCCACTGACGCTACTGGCGAGGATCTCCTATGCGCCTGCACCTTTGAAGATGTTCTCGCGGTGGTATTTTAGGAAGGTCCGCTGAATAGGATCAAAAGCGCCAACATTCGGAGTCCCGGCTAATCCCCATGCCTGCGCGACCGACTTCGCTTGTTCTGAAATCAGGACCCGCCCGTCATCGGAAAAGGATATCCAACCCCTATCGAACAATTTATCTACGTGAGGGGAAAGCAAGAGACCGTTACTGCCGCTGAGGCGCTCCTCGTTATCAGAGTATCTCCAAGGTTTGATATGACTTGCCACCAAAAACGCTAGGTTATCGACACCGGTGAGCCGGCATCGTTTTTCCTGTTGAGCCACCCGCATCCTGAAAATCCCTTGCCCTATCCTAGATCGGACCAATTGCTGCTTTTCAGTTTCGGGGATCTCAGAAGACCGGAGGATTTGTTCCTGCAGCGCGTCCTCTCCCTCGATCTCGATTTCATTAACGGTCTGGACTGCAGTCGGGTCGACTTCGCATACCAAGCTGAGAATTAAATTGCCGAGATCCTGCGAAATACTCGCGAGATAGATTCCTTGGTTGCCATCCCCGTTTTTCTGGATTGGAGAATATTTCTCAGGGAGCAACGGCGCTATCCGATAAAGAAAATTTTTGGGCCGAAGAGGTGTCGTCAGTGGCATCCACTCCACCGAAACTTGCCATCCGGAACTTCCCCAATACTCAGCTGCCTCCCAATGAGTTTTCGGAATAGGTGCATCGACATGATCATTGGTCACCACACCAATGGACTTGATGACGCCGTTTGCATAGGAAATAATTCTGTCGCCGACTTTTGCCTTCGTAAGGTTCAAGTACCCCTCATTGGAGTTGCCATTCTTTTTTGTCTTGGGCGCCCAAATGTATCCACCAGAGTATTCATCAAGGTGGGTTTGCTTATGGTTGACCCACCAATAACGATGCGCTGGCTTGGAAAGACTGTGGGAAGCACGACGGAATACCGCGATTTCATTTGCTCTATCAACCGAGTCACATTCCCACCCAGCAGCAATCCAGAGGTGGGCCCAAGTATGACTGTCTTCGGTGCGTGAGTTTGCCCACCAAGCGTCATGGTTCCTTGCGCTGGGTGGCAAGCCATTTACTAAGGAGTCGATGTGAGTAAATGCTAGCTCGACCGAGTCTTCCAACTGGGCTTTCAGATGATTTGCTAATGGCGCGTATTTGCTCATGCTCACCTCCTTGGTTGAGGTAGGAGCATATTGACATCACGTCGCGACCGCAACAGCATCAGCCCGCCGCCTATGGCTGCTTTGGCATGGCCAACGATCCGTGGCGAATCAGCGAGCAGCAGACAAAGGCGGCCTAATCGTTATCGCGAATATCCGCGCATGCGTAGCACTCGTCCGCAGCAGATTCGACAGCTTCCTTGACGTGATCGGTCATGTCTCGTGGGTCGTCAAAGTTGCCCACCTCTCCGCTGGTCATGAGAAAGTTTCCGAGCTTGTAGGCGGGAGTCGGATCGTTGCCGGGATTGTAATGGTTGGAATGTCTTTCGCAATACTTCAGCACCCCCGCCCTAACGGCAATGCTAATTGCCACCGCTTCCTTCTCTTCCTCTTCCATCATCGCGTTCTTGGCCTGGCCCATCGCAGTAACTCCGAACGAAGTGAACCTCAAGGATAGTTCGGAATCCGGAACGTCAACCAAAAACCACTCCACCGCCCGGGCATGCCCCGGCATAGGACGCCCCCCTTGCCCACAGAAAATAACCCGGCCGAGCTGCTGAAGGTTGAGCGCTCGACGGTCACCAAGCTGTTGATCACCGGCGCACCGCGGCTTGACCCGATAACCTTATTCCACGAGGACTTCGGCCGGCGCGACTGCCCGACTGGATCAGACCCGAACTACCAGACCGCCCAAAGGCAAGATCACGATCAACTGCTGAGACAACAGCTGGAACGCCTATTGGGGTGGCATGGGCCCGCGCACAGTCGCGAAATTTGTCGCCGACTGCGATTGGCATTACATCCTGAACTGCCTCGATCGCGGTATCAGTAGCACGAGGTTCAGCGGAGACGCGCTCCATACCTTCGCGAAAAAGTGCATCGTCCAGCGCCGCCGGCAACAGACCGGCCGACATGACTGGAGCTGGATGAGCTGAGCAAGGATGAGGCTCGTGAGCTCTGGCACGACATCGACGTTCTGCGAAGCGTCGAGTCGCCAAACGAATGCTGGCGTCACGACAGGCTGTTGACTGAACTGTTTGGCAATGAATGGCACTACCCGGTTGGCGACAAGGCGGTCGAGGAGAATCACGAACTCAACTACCGGCGCCGAGTGGTGGAAGCGGTACAGGGCGCATTACGGCAAGAACAGTAGCAAGTGGCAGCACGAAGCGTTTTTATCTCAGCGGGCCCATGAGGGGCCTCCACGACTCTCACTAATCCGCGTTCAGTTCAGCAAATACAACCATCGAGCGTCATACGAGTTCTAGAGCAGACCATGCCGACTGGGTGGCTTGAGACCTTCAGTTCACACCGGCTCAGAAACATTGAATTTCAGGACTTGGGCGGCTCATAACGCAACCCTCCCAAATCCGTTTTCCTAATTATAGTTTTCAAATCAACTTTACCTCGCCTCAGATTTTCTGCTGCATCACTCCTCGCAACATATAGAAAGCTCTTACCTTCTTTTATCTTTGCGAGGGCCTTTAGATCGACCAAGCCTTCGAGATCTTTCCTCGCGGTATTCTCCGAGATATCATAGTCATGTATCAACTCTTTAGATATGAAGACCCTCCCTGGATTACGGATGATTTTCTTCAGCATGTGCCCCTGCCGGTAGTTAAGCATTTTACTAATCCCACACTCATCTAGCCAACTCATCAACTCATAAAACTCTCTTCTCTTGCCCTCAAAATATTGTATAAATTCAACCACTGCCCGCTCAATGATTTTTAGCTGATACAATACAAAGTACGTCATATCAAAATCATCATTCTCAGTAAAAAGATATGACTCCCCGTACTGGACAGGCGCTTGCTTAAGCAGCGCACTTATCGATATGTATTCAAATGCCCAGTATCCACTTTTTAACATGAACCAGTAAAATAAGCACCTTGCCGTCCTGCCATTTCCATCCCGAAAAGGATGCTCATAGCCAATCATAAAGTGGAGAGTTATAGCCTTGATTAATGGATGAATGAACAACCTACCATCCTGCCCGTCATGCGCTTCATTGGCGAAAGCACAGAGATTTTCCAAACGATCCAAAAGCAAATCGGCTTTTGGAGGTTGGTGGGCTACTTCGTCGTCGCGGCCTCCAACGAATATATCGTCCGTCTCCCGAAATCTTCCTGGAGTTACTTCCTCATCCTTAACACCTAAGGTTGCTATCCTGTGAAACTCGCATATGAGTTCAAGTGAAAGAGGCTGATCTTTATTATACTTCGCGTGCCGCATAAGAAGATAATTGTTGAGAATCATCCTCTCATCATCATTTTGCGGTTCTCTTTCTTTAACCAACATTTCCTTTGCGGCCTTTCGCGTCGTAGCAGCGCCTTCAAGCTGAGCACTTGAAATCGCCTCCTCCATCATCAATGAATCTACTAAGTACTTAGTATTCTGACCGTGCCCCGCCGAAGACCCCGCAGCTCCTCCCAACCGGCCACTTAGCTGTTCGATATCATGAATAACTTTATGACAGTAATCGGTCATATATAATTTGAAAGGTTGGTGATCTTCGCTAAAGAGCGATAGATCTTTAAGGCCACTTGATCTCGCAATCTTTACCGCCGCCCATGCAGCTTCTTTATTTATCCCCGATTTAACCCTGCGGCTAAACTCATGCCAATGGAGATATCTCCCTTTCGAGTCGACAGCTTTAAAGTCTCCAAGCAAATCAAATACAACTTGGGCGTGCTCCTTCAGTAGAACTCTGAAAGGCTTGGGTTTAAGTATCTTTGCCACATCATCACCGCAATTTTTTAAAATTGCGGTGATGTTCGACCAGAATCCTGACTCCTGTCAAGACAACCCTCTTCATCCAACTAATGCCTGCCGGTGTACGGCGGGCAAGGAATTCGTATGCCTGAGAAAAAATCCATCCAAGATTTGCATGGTGCTGACCTGACCCTGTGGGCTGCACGTGCCCAGGGCATTGGAGACAGGAAGCGAATCAAGCTGTACGCCTCTGGGCCGTGCCTTTATCGAGACACTGGACCGGGCGGCGAGCCGTTTCCGTTCCGCCCCGACTCTCACCTGGGTGACACAGCAGTCCTCATTCATGAAATGGCCGAGGTCGGGATTCTCACCTTGTTTTAGCACGGGGCGCAGTTTGAAGCCTAAGGCTCTGGACACGTTGGTTTTACCGGAAACGCCCAGACGGCCCTGACCCGGTGCGACATGGCGCGGAAGCTCCGCCAAGACTTTACGGCCACTGCCACCAACTGATCACCACCTTCTGCCGCCACGCGCGGCACGGAGCACACCAATGAATAAAGAGCTGATCAAGATCAGTGAATTCCAGCGCCGGCGCTGGGGTGAAAACGGCACACCACCCTGCCCCCAAGGCGATTCGCAACTACATCCGTAACGGCCAGGTGCCCGGCGAGCAGATCGGGAAACTCTGGTACGTTGATTGGACAGCATTCAGCCGGTCGAACGGTAATGATCTGGTCGCAATGGTATTGAAAGGAGCTGCATGATGGTCCCACGGCCGCGCAACAAAGCGAACAAGAGCCTCCCACAGAACCTGTACTTCGATTCGCGGCGCTCGACCTATCGCTACCGCCGGCCTACCGACGGTAAGTGGTTCCAATTCGGCGGCTACCGGATCAAAGCGATCGATGCCGCGAAGCAGTTGAATCTGGAGTTCATGCGCGGCGCAGACCTTATCGGCGCCGTGATGGGCAGCACATCGGAATCCTTCGCCGGCTTCCTGGATGCCTACGAACGCGACGTGCTGCCGCCACGGGAACTGGCAAAAGGGACCTTGGGCCTGTACGCCGTGCACTTTCGCCGCTTTCAGAAACAGTTCGAAGGCAAAGCGGTCGACCAAATCACAATCCGCATGATTGCCGAAATGCTGGATGCGCTCACTCCGCGCACGGCAAATCAGTGCCGCGCGCTGCTGATCGACATCTTCAACCACGCAGCGGCCAAGGGCCTATGCCCGGACAACCCGGCGGCCAGCACCATCAACCGGATCGAGAAGAAGTAGCGCAAGCGGCACACCGTCGAGCATCTTAAGGCCATTCGAGAAAAATCGCCTGCCTGGCTGCAAAACGCAATTGACCTGGCATTGATCACTGCGCAGCGGCGCACCGACATCTTGAATATGCGATTTGACGGGGTTCGGGAGGGACACCTGTATGTGGTGCAGCAGAAGACGGCCAAGGCCAGTGACACAGCGTGGATCCGGTTCAAGGTGACCGACGAACTACAAGCTGTGATCAGCCGGTGCAGGGATGAGATCGTCTCGCCTTACCTGATCCATCGCCGGCAGAACCGCAAGAAGCAGAAGCAAGCGCAGACAAAGGACCACTGGACGCAGGTCGAAGAGCGATATTTGACGCGGGCCTTCAAAGAGGCACGGGAGGCGGCGGGTTGTTACAAAGGATGGAAGGAAGAGGAAATGCCGGGCTTCCACGAAGTGCGGGAGTTGTCGCTGCACCTGTACCAAAAAGCAGGTAAGGATGGGCAGAAGATAGCCGGTCACGCCAGCGAGAGCATGACCAGAAACTACCAGAAGGATCACGCGGATATCGTGTGGTCGGAGGCAATCCCCGACCTGAATATCAGCGAAATCACTGGATAGTTTTGCGCAGGCACAAAAAAGCCGATCTAGCTGATCGGCTTAACTGTCTGATTCTACTCAGGAAATATGGTCGGGACGGAGTGATTCGAACACTCGACCCCTAGCACCCCATGCTAGTGCGCTACCGGACTGCGCTACGCCCCGACTAGGCGTGAATCTTGTTCCGCTTCTCAACGGAACGCTCAGGAATATATCGCAAGCTTTTGAAAACTGGAAGTATTTAAAAGCAGAAATTTATTTCTTGAGCACCACCAGTACATCTTCAAGCTCGGCGATCATCTGGCGGATCATTTGTTTGTACTGGGTTGTGTCGTCCTTGGCCTCGTCACCGGAGAGGCGCAGGCGCGCGCCGCCGATGGTGAACCCCTGGTCATACAGCAGCGCGCGGATCTGCCGGATCATCAGCACGTCCTGGCGCTGATAATACCGGCGGTTTCCGCGGCGCTTGACCGGGTTGAGTTGAGGAAACTCCTGCTCCCAATAGCGCAGCACGTGCGGCTTTACCGCACACAGCTCGCTGACTTCACCAATGGTGAAGTAGCGTTTGCCTGGGATGACGGGTAGCTCGTCGTTATGACTTGGTTCCAGCATAAGCCTCAACTCGGGCCTTCAACTTCTGCCCTGGACGAAAGGTGACCACACGGCGAGCCGTGATCGGGATTTCTTCTCCCGTTTTCGGATTGCGGCCAGGCCGCTGGCGTTTGTCCCGAAGGTCAAAATTGCCGAAACCCGACAATTTGACCTGTTCGTTGTCCTCGAGAGCGTGCCTGATTTCTTCGAAAAACAGTTCGACCAATTCTTTGGCCTCCCGTTTATTCAGGCCCAACTCCTCATACAGACGTTCCGCCATCTCAGCTTTCGTCAGAGCCCCCATACGTCACTTCCTTAACGTGGCGTTCAACCTGTGTTCGAGCGAGGTGAGGATATTCTGCGTTGCGGTATTCACCTCATCGTCATTAAGAGTGCGCGATGGATGCTGCCAGGTCAAGCCGACGGCAAGGCTTTTTCTATGAGGATCAATGCCTTTACCCTGATACACGTCAAATAGCCTGAGGTCCGTCAGCCATTCGCCTGCATTTTCACGAATTACTGCCAGAACCGCGCTGGATGCGACACCGACGTCAGCCACCAGGGCAAGGTCGCGGCGCACTTCAGGAAAGCGCGACAACTCCTGGAATTTCGGCATTTTTCCTTGGGCGACTTCGGCCAGGACCAGCTCGAAAACGAAGACTGGACGGTCCAGACCCAGGGTCTTGGACAATTCAGGGTGGATTGCGCCGACATAACCGACTTCACGACCGTCTCGCTCGATGCGCGCGGTCTGCCCCGGGTGCAGCGCCGGATGCTTGCCAGGCACGAAAGTGAACGCGTCAAGCGCGCCGGCAAAGCCCAGCACGGCTTCCACGTCGGCCTTGACGTCGAAGAAGTCGACGACATCGCGCCCTTGTGCCCAGCCTTCCGGCAGGCGGCTGCCGCAAACGACGCCGGCCAGCATCGGCTCTTGCTTCAAGCCGTCCAGCTGACCCACGAAGCGCAGGCCACTCTCGAACAGCCGCACGCGATCCTGCTGGCGGTTCAGGTTGTGCTGCAGCGACTTGACCAGGCCCGGCCACAGGGACGAACGCATGGCCGCCATGTCGTTGGAGATCGGGTTCGCCAGCAACAGCGGCTCGACACCGGGATTGAACAGTTCGAACTGACGCGGATCGATGAAGCTGTAGGTGATTGCTTCCTGATACCCACGAGCCACCAGCAGGCGGCGCAGTTCCGGCAGCTCGCTGCGAGCCTCGGCCTTGGCTTGCGGGGCCAGGCGCGCCTGGGGATAGCGAACCGGCAGGCGGTTGTAGCCGTACAAGCGAGCCAGTTCTTCGATCAGGTCGACTTCCAGGCTGATATCGAAGCGATGGCTTGGCACTTCAACCTGCCACTGCCCTTCCCCATCGGCACGGATGCCCAGGCCCAGGGCGCTGAGCAGACGCTCGACCTCGGCTGGAGCCATTTCCATGCCCAGCATCTGGGTGATGCGCTGGGCACGCAAGGTAACCGGTGCAACCTTTGGCAGATGCTGTTCGCTGACCGTCTCGATGACCGGGCCGGCTTCGCCCCCAGTGATTTCCAGCAGCAGGCCAGTGGCGCGCTCCATGGCTTCACGGGCCAGTTGCCAGTCCACGCCGCGCTCATAGCGGTGCGAGGCGTCGGTGTGCAGGCCATAGGAACGCGCCTTGCCGGCAACCGCGATCTGGTCGAAGAATGCGCTTTCGAGGAATACATCGCGAGTCGTCGAAGACACGCCGCTGTGCTCGCCTCCCATTACGCCAGCAATCGCCAGGGCCCGGGAATGGTCCGCAATGACCAGCGTATCGCTGCGCAAGGCCACTTCCTGACCGTCGAGCAGTACCAGTTTTTCGCCTTCTTCGGCCATGCGCACGCGGATGCCGCCGTTGATTTCGGCGAGATCGAACGCGTGCAGCGGTTGACCCAGTTCCAGCATCACGTAGTTGGTGATGTCGACAGCCGCGTCGATGCTGCGCACTTCAGAGCGACGCAGGCGCTCGACCATCCACAGCGGGGTCGGCTTCGACAGGTCGACGTTTCGGATCACTCGACCCAAGTAACGAGGGCATGCCGCCGGCGCCAGGACCTCGATCGAGCGCACTTCATCGTGCACGGCGGGTACAGCCGCGATCACCGGACGCGTTACCGGGGCGTCATACAGCGCGCCCACTTCGCGGGCCAGGCCGGCCACCGACAGGCAGTCGCCACGATTCGGGGTCAGGTCAACCTCGATGCTCGCATCGTCCAGGCCCAGGTATTCACGAATGTCCTGGCCCACTGGCGCATCGGCCGGCAGCTCCATCAGGCCATCGTTGCCTTCGCCAATCTGCAGCTCCGCCTGGGAGCACAGCATGCCGTTGGACTCGACACCGCGCAGCTTGGCTTTCTTGATCGTGAAGTCGCCCGGCAGTTCGGCGCCGATCATGGCAAACGGGATCTTCAGGCCCGGACGCACGTTGGGCGCACCGCACACGACCTGGAAAGTTTCCGCGCCATTGCTGACCTGGCACACCCGCAGCTTGTCGGCGTCTGGGTGCTGCTCGGTGCTCAACACCTCGCCCACCACCACGCCGCTGAAGGCACCGGCGGCCGGCGTCACGCTATCGACCTCAAGGCCGGCCATCGACAGGCGAGCAACCAGCTCGTCCTGGCTCACCTGCGGGCTTACCCAGCCACGCAGCCATTGTTCACTGAATTTCATCCTGCTCTCCTAAGGGTTCGTTACGACTAGCGAAATTGCGCGAGGAACCGCAAGTCGTTGTCGAAGAACAGACGCAAGTCATTCACGCCGTAACGCAGCATGGCCAGGCGCTCGACGCCCATGCCGAAGGCAAAGCCCGAGAATTCTTCCGGATCGATCCCGGACATGCGCAGCACGTTCGGGTGAACCATGCCGCAGCCCATGACTTCCAGCCAACCGGTCTGCTTGCAGACACGGCAACCTTTGCCGCTGCACATCACGCATTCCATGTCGACTTCAGCCGATGGCTCGGTGAACGGGAAATACGAAGGGCGGAAACGCACGGCCAGTTCTTTTTCGAAGAACACCCGCAGGAACTCTTCGATAGTGCCTTTCAGGTCGGCGAAATTGATGTCGCGATCAACCAGCAGGCCTTCGACCTGGTGGAACATCGGCGAGTGGGTAATATCGGAGTCGCTGCGATACACACGGCCTGGGCAGACGATGCGGATCGGCGGCTGCTGCGATTCCATGGTGCGGACCTGTACCGGCGAGGTATGGGTGCGCAACAGCATGTTCGCATTGAAATAGAAGGTGTCATGCATCGACCGGGCCGGGTGATGGCCTGGGATGTTGAGCGCCTCGAAGTTGTGATAGTCGTCTTCGACCTCAGGGCCTTCGGCAATGCCATAGCCGATGTGGGTGAAGAACTGCTCGATGCGTTCCAGGGTCCGGGTCACTGGATGCAGGCCACCGGAAGTCTGGCCACGGCCAGGCAGGGTCACGTCGATGGACTCGGCGGCGAGCTTGGCAGCCAGCCCTGCTTCCTCGAACAACGCCTTGCGCGCATTGAGGACCTCTGTGACACGTTCCTTGGCGACGTTGATCAGCGCACCGACCTGCGGACGCTCTTCGGCCGGCAGGTTCCCCAGGGTCTTCATCACCTGAGTCAACTCGCCTTTCTTGCCAAGGTAGTGAACCCGGATTTGCTCCAGGGCATTGATATCTTCAGCGCTTTGCACAGCCTCTAGTGCTTGAGCGACCAGCGCGTCCAGGTTTTCCATGTACAGACTCCAGATACAAAATAGGGGAAGAGCTTTAAGGCTCTTCCCCTATTTATGACGTTTGACACCTGGGCCCGCAGATGCGGACCCCGGTGACTGCCGGGGGTACTTAAGCCAAGGTGGCTTTAGCTTTCTCGACAATCGCAGCAAACGCCGCTTTTTCGTTCACTGCCAGATCAGCCAGAACCTTACGGTCGATCTCGATGGACGCTTTTTTCAGGCCAGCGATGAAACGGCTGTAGGACAGACCGTTAACACGAGCACCAGCATTGATACGAGCGATCCACAGAGCGCGGAACTGACGTTTTTTCTGACGACGGTCACGGTAGGCGTATTGGCCTGCCTTGATTACCGCTTGCTTGGCAACACGGAATACGCGGGAACGCGCGCCGTAGTAGCCTTTAGCAAGTTTCAGAATTTTTTTGTGACGCTTACGGGCAATGACGCCACGCTTTACACGAGCCATGAGTTACTTCCTCTATTCTTGATCCAAAAATTAACGAAGGCGCAGCATGCGCTCGACTTTTGCCACGTCAGACGGATGCAGCAAGCTGCTACCGCGCAGTTGACGCTTACGCTTGGTCGACATTTTGGTCAGGATGTGGCTCTTGAAAGCGTGCTTGTGCTTGATACCGTTAGCAGTTTTCAGAAACCGCTTAGCAGCACCACTTTTGGTCTTCATCTTTGGCATGTTCGGATACTCCGCATTCAGTTGATAAACATAATCGCAAGGCCTGCCGTGCCCTGTTGATTACTTCTTCTTTTTCGGGGCGATGACCATGATCAGCTGGCGTCCTTCCATCTTAGGATGCTGTTCGACCGAACCGTACTCGAGCAGGTCTTGTTCAACCCGCTTGAGGAGTTCCATCCCCAGCTCCTGGTGGGCCATCTCACGGCCGCGGAATCGCAAGGATACCTTGGCCCTGTCCCCGTCACTCAGGAAACGTACCAGGTTGCGCAGTTTTACCTGGTAATCCCCTTCCTCCGTCCCTGGACGAAACTTGATTTCTTTTACCTGAATCTGCTTCTGGTTTTTCTTCGCCGCGGCAATCTGCTTCTTCTTCTCGAAGATCGACTTGCCGTAGTCCATCACCCGGCAAACGGGCGGGACTGCGTCCGCGGAGATTTCCACCAGATCAAGCTTGGCTTCTTCAGCAATACGAAGCGCTTCATCAATCGAGACGATGCCAATCTGCTCGCCATCAGCGCCAATTAACCGAACCTCGCGTGCCGAGATATTCTCGTTGATCGGGGCTTTCGGTGCAGCTCGTTTATCTTGTCTCATTTCACGCTTAATAATAATTACTCCGAATCTGGGCGACCACGCCGGGAAACCGCTTGCGCGAGAAACTCAGCGAATTCGGCGACGGGCATCGAGCCCAGGTCAGCACCTTCACGAGTACGCACAGCGACAGTCTGCATCTCGACCTCCCGATCTCCAATAACCAAGAGAAAGGGAACCTTGAGCAAAGTATGCTCGCGGATTTTAAAGCCGATCTTTTCATTTCTCAAGTCGGACTTGGCACGAAATCCGCTTTGGTTGAGAATTTTTTCGACCTCGGCGGCAAAATCTGCCTGTTTATCAGTGATATTCATGATCACTGCCTGGGTCGGCGCCAGCCACGCGGGGAACGCGCCCTCGTAATGCTCGATCAGAATCCCGACGAAACGCTCGAACGAACCGAGGATCGCGCGGTGAAGCATGACCGGGTGCTTGCGGCTGTTGTCTTCGGACACATATTCAGCGCCCAGACGGATCGGCAGGTTGAAATCGAGCTGCAAGGTACCACACTGCCAGACGCGACCGAGGCAATCTTTCAACGAGAATTCAATCTTCGGACCGTAGAAAGCGCCTTCGCCCGGCTGCAGGTCGTACGCAAGGCCCGCGCTGTCGAGGGCGGCGGCCAGGGCGGCCTCGGCGCGATCCCACAGCTCGTCGGAACCGACGCGTTTTTCCGGACGAGTGGACAGCTTCATTTCGACTTCAGTGAAGCCAAAGTCGCGATAGACGTCCATGGTCAGCTTGATGAAGGCGGCGGATTCGGCCTGCATCTGCTCTTCCGTGCAGAAGATATGCGCGTCGTCCTGGGTAAATGCCCGCACGCGCATGATGCCGTGCAGCGCACCCGACGGCTCGTTACGGTGGCAGGCACCGAACTCGGCCAGGCGCATCGGCAGCTCGCGGTAGCTCTTCAAGCCCTGGTTGAACACTTGCACGTGGCAAGGGCAGTTCATCGGCTTGATGGCGTAGTCGCGATTTTCCGACTGGGTCGTGAACATGTTGTCGGCGTAGTTGGCCCAGTGCCCGGATTTCTCCCACAGGCTGCGGTCGACTACTTGCGGCGTCTTGATTTCCAGGTAGCCGTTTTCACGCTGGACCTGGCGCATGTACTGCTCCAGCACCTGGTACATCGTCCAGCCGTTCGGGTGCCAGAACACCATGCCCGGGGATTCTTCCTGGGTATGGAACAGGCCCAGGCGCTTGCCGATCTTGCGGTGATCGCGCTTCTCGGCTTCTTCGATACGCTGGATGTAGGCCGCCAGTTGCTTCTTGTCCGCCCAGGCAGTGCCATAGACGCGCTGCAACTGCTCGTTCTTCGCATCGCCACGCCAGTAGGCGCCGGACAGCTTGGTCAGTTTGAAGGACTTGAGGAAACGCGTGTTCGGCACGTGCGGGCCGCGGCACATGTCGACGTATTCTTCGTGGTAATACAGGCCCATGGCCTGCTCGTCCGGCATGTCTTCCACCAGACGCAACTTGTAGTCCTCGCCACGGGCCTTGAAGACTTCGATGACTTCGGCGCGCGGGGTGACTTTCTTGATGACGTCGTAATCTTTCTCGATCAGCTGCTGCATGCGCTGCTCGATGGCCGCCATGTCGTCCGGCGTGAAAGGACGCTCGAAGGCGATGTCGTAATAGAAGCCTTCGTCGATGACCGGCCCGATGACCATTTTCGCGCTCGGATACAGCTGCTTGACCGCATGGCCAACCAGGTGAGCGCAGGAGTGACGAATGATCTCCAGCCCCTCTTCATCCTTGGGCGTGATGATTTGCAGCGAGGCATCGCTGTCGATGACATCGCTGGCGTCGACCAGCTTGCCGTTGACCTTGCCGGCCAGGGTGGCCTTGGCCAAGCCCGCGCCAATGGATGCGGCGACCTCGGCTACGGAAACCGGGTGATCGAATGAACGTTGACTGCCGTCGGGAAGAGTAATAGTTGGCATGGCGCCTCCTCTCCTAGTGGTGACCCCTACCAAAGGTCACGTGGGTTGGGATGAGCCAGTACAAGATCCAGTCCAGGCCATTCAATGACGAACGCCTGCCTTACAGCGGCAGGAGCCTTGCGGCCAACCGGGAAAACCGAACCAGAGTGACTGGGATTCAAATCAGGGTTAATCGAACATTTGCCGCCACCGGGACCTGTCGTCATCCGGCGCCTGAGAAATACCCGAGCCCGGCATCCTAGCACAGATGAACGGTCATCGCCGCCTCCGGATGGAAGCGCGCGTAAACTCACGTTTTTTATGCCAAAGTGCTGAACCGAAGCGCCTGCAACGCCTCAGATAACAAGACATCGACCCCAAAAGGAGCATCCTCGCATGCGTCTGAATACACTACTGGCAGTAGTCGCCCCCCTCGCCCTGCTGCTTCCGCCGGCCGCCCACGCCGAATGGCCGAAGGGCGAGCGTGAAAAATACATGGCCCAGTGCACTGAAGCGGCCACTCCCCAGATTGGCGCAGCAGCGGCCAAGTCACACTGCGCCTGTGGCGCCGACGCGATCAAATCCTATCCGGCCAGTGACATCCAGGCGTTGATGGACAACAAGGCCACCCCTGAACTGCAGCAGAAAGCGCTCGGTCAAATCGCCAAATGCAAGGCCAATCCACCTGCGAAAAAATGAATAATCGGTACCGCGCAAGGCCCTCGGAGCCGATAAAAAGGGCCGAATAAACGCTTTTTCGTACGATTTTTTCAGGTTTTTCAGCTTTTTTTATCGTCTTTACTTTCGACTGAAAGCCTTTGAAACCGGGGCTTTCAGCCAATTCGGACGATAGAGAAAACACGACTGATTGGCAAACAGCTCGTCCGGGGGGCTCCCAAATCGAACATTTCGACTATGATACCCGGGTGTGCCCAGTTGGCCTGAGCAGCACAGTACACTGAAAATATATGTTTCTTGGAGATACACCATGTCTAATCGCCAAACCGGCACCGTTAAATGGTTCAACGATGAAAAAGGCTTCGGCTTCATCACTCCTCAAGGTGGCGGTGACGACCTGTTCGTACACTTCAAAGCTATCGAAAGCGACGGTTTCAAAAGCCTGAAAGAAGGCCAGACCGTTTCCTTCGTGGCTGAGAAAGGCCAAAAGGGTATGCAAGCTGCACAAGTTCGCGCAGAGTAATTTCCCGGCGCGCTAAAAAAACCCCGTCCAAGTGACGGGGTTTTTTATGGCCGGTCGAAAACCGGATCAGCCGCAGTTCACCCGATTGATCACCAGGTTGGCATCGGTATTGAGGTTCAGGCGATCGGAGCGGTACTCAAGGGTCACCATGTCGTTGGGCTTGAGAATACGAGCAATCTGCGCACCCGCACGAGTCCGTGCCTGCTCCAACAACTCCGGCGAGGCCTTCTTGCCGATCGCAAACTCGGCAGACTTCGCTTCGCAGCGGTCATGGCCGGTCTCTGCCGCCGCAGGTTCGGGGGTCGATTCCGAGGTGCTGCTGCAACCGCTCAACAGCGCGACGGCCAGCAAAGTACTCAGTGACGCGAGCTTCCAAGGCATGAAGCCTCCTTTCTTGATTGATAAACAGAGAGCGTGCGACAACCCAAACGGGGCTTGGTTTCAGCACCGTTGCCATCCGCCAGGGCAAAGCTGGCAGTTTGCCTGAGCCCACTAACCTGTTCAGCCCAGAATCGTGACTGGATATGAACGCGGCTCAATAAACGTCGATGTAATCGAAAGGCGGATTCGGCCAGTTGTCCTTCAATGCGTTGTAGATCTGCATGACCCAGACCTCATCGCTGGCAGCGACCCGGCCGACGTATCCCGAGCCCTTCGCCCAGGTCTCGAGTCGAAACCGCAAGCCGCCGATATCAGCACCACCGACCACACCCGAAGACAAATAGGCGATACCGTTCTTGGTCACGCGCAGCTGTGTATGCTCGTCGTCACTCGCCGAGGCCAGCAATTGACGAACCGCCTCGACGGTGAGGCCGTCAGGAGCATTCAAATCGATCTGCACGGCGGGACTCCCTTGAAAAATAAAAAGACGAGTGTCGCACAGCCCTCCCACGATGCCTAAGTCGCAGTGCCAAATCCCTGGCAAAAATGTTTAACTCAGCCTACCGACCTCCAACTCGCGAGCCCTACCATGAGCACCGTCAGCATCGAAGCCACCATCAATGCCAAATGGTCGGAGGGCCATAGTTCCTATAGCCCGGGCAGCCCGGAGGAACTGGCAGTCATCTGCATAGAATTGTTGGTGAGAGAATTGGGAACGGAGGTCGCCCGCGACTTCATCCAGCAGGCGTTCGAACGCTACCCGAGCATCGTCGACGCGGTGGATTGAAACTCATGTGCCCGCAGGTCCAGGCCGCGGGCACATGGCCAGGCAGGTTACTTCAGGCGCGCCAGGCGCTCGGTCAACAGGTCAAAGAAGCCCTGGGCATCGCCGTCCTTCACCCAGAAGGCATTTTTCGGTGCCCCCAGACCGTCATACCAATCAACAATGGTTTGCCCGAAAGTCGGGCCCTCACGACTGTCCACCACAAGGTTGACCGAACGACCGCTAAACAGTTGCGGCTTGAGCAGATAGGCAATCACCGTCGCGTCGTGCACCGGTCCACCCGTCATCCCGTAGTGCTCCATGTCGCCCTTGACGTATTCATTGAGAATATCGCCGACCAACTTGCTGGCGTTGTTGTTGAGCGCCGCAATCTGCTTCAGGCGTGCCTCGCTGGTGAGGATCTTGTGGGTCACGTCCAACGGCAGATAGGTCAGCTTCACGCCACTTTTGGCAACCACTTCGGCCGCCTGGGGATCGGCGTACAGATTGAACTCGGCTACCGGCGTGATATTGCCGCCGTTGAAATGCGCGCCGCCCATGATGACTACTTCCTTGATGCCCTGGACGATGTCCGGCTCCTGGATCAGCGCAAGCGCGAGGTTGGTCTGCGGCCCAAGCATGGCGATGGTGATGCTGTGCGGCTTGGCGGCCTTGAGGGTGTCGATCAGGTAGTTGACCGCATTGCCCTGGGCCAAGCCTTTCTTCGGCTCATGCACGGTCACACCCGACAGGCCTTCCTTGCCATGGATGTTTTCCGCGTAGATCGGTGTACGCATCATCGGCTTTGGCGCACCGGCATAGACCGGGACCTCTTCGCGCCCTGCCCACTCCCGGGCCAGGCGCGCATTGCGAGAAGTCTTGTCCAGGCGCACGTTGCCTGCGACGGTGGTCAATGCGCGGATATGCAATTCTTCGGGCGACGCCAGGGCGAACAACAGCGCAACCACGTCATCGGCGCCCGGGTCGGTGTCGATGATCAGGTCGATTTTTTCTGCCGCCTGGGCGCTTGCGGTGGTGATCAGGGACAAAAGCAGCAGACTCCGCAGCAGTTGATGGACTTTCCGAGCATAGCGGTGCATGGCGCACTCCTTGTGCAGGTGGGTAAGACTCAGAACGTGACGCCCGCGACCAGCACCACGTTGCAATAGGGAGAGCACTCCCCCGTGCGAATAATCGCCCTCGCCTCGCGGCTGAGCAGCTTGAACTGTTCGTGGCTGACCAGCTCCCGCGAGCCCAACGCGCCTTCGGCATGCAGCGCCTCCAGCGTGGCCAGGGCCGACGGTTGCTTATCAACGATTTCCTTGGCCAACACGTGGCTTTCAACCTGCATTTCGCTGAGCACCACCTTCAAGGTACTGACGAAATCAGGAATACCATGGGTCAGCGCCAGGTCAATCAGCTCGACGTGTGGCGGGACCGGCAGGCCGGCGTCGCCAATGACCACTTTGTCACCATGGCCGAGGGACGCAATCAACCGTGACATGGCCACGTTCAGCAACGGAGTCTTTTTCATGATTCGAACGCCTGTACTTCCAGCAAAGTGGGGATGGAGGGTTGAGCGCCCGCGCGAGTGACCGACAGCGCAGCGGCGACCTGACCAAAACGAATCGCCTCGACTTCGTCCTTGCCGCTCGCCAGCGCGGCTGCGAAGCCACCGACAAACGTATCGCCGGCCGCCGTGGTGTCCACGGCCTTGACCCGTGGCGCGGGGAAGTGCTCGAAGCTCGAACCGTTGGCGAACATGAGCCCCTGGGCTCCCAGCGTCACAATCACTTTGCCGGCACCGGCGGCGATCAACTGCGTCGCGGCGGCTTCGGCGGTTTCCAGGGAGTCCACCGCCAGACCACTCAAGACCATCGCTTCGCTTTCATTGGGGATCAGGTAGTCGACGTACGCGTACCACTCGGCCGGCAGCGCACGGGAGGCCGGCGCCGGGTTGAGGATGACGGTCTTGCCGAGTTCGCGTCCGCGCTTGAGCGCATGCCCCACAGTGGCATCCGGCACTTCGAGCTGGCAGATGATGACATCGGCGCTTTGCAGCACGGCGTCGAAACGCTCGAGCACCGTTGGCGTCAGCTCGCCATTGGCCCCGGCGACGATGACGATCGCATTCTGGCTGTTGTCATCGACCACGATCAGCGCCACACCGCTGGAGCCGTCCACGACGCTGACCGCCTGGCAATCGATGCCCTCGGCCAACAGCGCACCGCGCAATTGCTGGCCGTAGGCGTCACTGCCGACGCAGCCGACCATGGACACCTGCGCCCCCAGGCGCGCGGCGGCCACCGCCTGGTTGGCGCCCTTGCCGCCTGGAATGGTCGAGAAGGATTCTCCGATCAGGGTTTCGCCACCGCGAGGCAGACGCGGTGCACGGGTCACCAGGTCCATGTTCAGGCTGCCTATTACCACTACGTTTGCTGGCATTGCTTCATTACTCATCTATTCGGTTCAGCGGTACTGGGCGAATGTGCCGGACAGCGGTGCAGTCGATTCTCGCAGGACAATGCTCGGCGTCACGATCCGCTGGTCAGTGACGAGCCCCGGCGTAGCGATGCGTCGCAGCAAAACTTCTGCCGCCATTTCGCCAAGCTGCAGGATCGACTGCCCCACCGTGGTCAGCGCCGGGTAGACATAACGGCTCATCTGGATGTCATCGAAGCCGATGATCGACAGCTCGCTGGGCACGCGCACATTGCGTTCGGCGGCGGCGCGCAGCGCACCGATGCCGATCATGTCGTTGGCGGCGAAAATCGCGCTGGGCGGTTGCTGCTCAAGCAACTGCGCCGCGGCCCGATAGCCGCCGGTACTGGTGAAATCACTTTCGAGCATGCGCTCCACAGGCAGCTCGATCCCCGCCTCTTTCAGCGCACGGCAATAGCCCGCCAGGCGCATTTGCGCCACGCTGGTGTCCGCCGGACCACCAATGAAGGCAATGTCACGATGGCCCAGCTCCAGCAAGTGCCGAGTCGCCAGGTACGCGCCGTACTCGTGGTCGATGCGCACCAGGTCCGCGTCCACGCCATCAAGCCCACGGTCGACGATCACCATGGGCGTGCGCACGTTGGCCAGCCCTTCGGCCAAGCCGACATCGCCCCCGGCCGAGGCCACGATCAGCCCGTCGATGCGTTTCTCCAGCAGCACCCGCAGATAACTGCGCTGCTTGTCCGGGTTGTCGTCGGAGTTGCAGAGGATCACGCAGTAACCATTGCGCTCGCAGTAATCCTCGATCCCCCGAGCCAGTTCGGCGAAGTACGGGTTGAGGCTATTGGGCACCAGCAGGCCAATGGTTGCCGTGGTCTTGGCCTTGAGCGAGCGCGCCACCGCGCTGGGCACGTAGTCCAACCGCTCGATCGCCGCCTCGACCTTTCGTCGCACCTCGTCACTGACCGGCCGCGTCTTGTTCACGACGTGGGACACGGTCGTGTAGGAAATGCCTGCGAGCGCCGCCACATCCTTGATCGTCGCCATGGTTCAAGCCCGCCGACTGGCGCGCTGGCTGCGGTACGTATCGAGCACCACCGCCACCACGATCACTGCGCCGGTAATGATGCGCTTGGTCGGCTCGGTGGCGCCGATCTGGGCCAGGCCCGCCGCCAACACTGAAATGATCAGCACGCCGAAGAAGGTGCTGATCACCGAGCCACGCCCGCCCATCAGGCTGGTGCCGCCGATCACTACAGCGGCGATGACTTGCAGTTCAAGCCCTGAACCGGCGTTCGGATCCGCCGCTTCCAGGCGCGAAATCTGGAACAGCGCCGCAACGCCGGCCAGCAAGCCCATCAGGCTGAACACCAGGATCTTGTAGGGTTTTGGATTGATGCCGGCCAGGCGCACGGCTTCCTCGTTGGTGCCGATGCCGATCAGGTAGCGGCCGAACACGGTGCGGGTCAGCACCGCCTGGGCAATGAAGATCACCAGCAAGGCGATGATGAACGAAGGTGAAATGCCAAAGGCGATCGGGTTGGACAGCCAGGCGAACGAGTCGCCGATGTAGGCGGTCCGCGAACCGGTCATCTGGTACGCCAGGCCCCGGGCCATTTCCAGCACGCCCAGCGAGACGATGAACGATGGGATACGCCAGGCCACGGTAATCGAACCGGTGACCGTCCCCGCCAACGCCGCCACGGCCATGCCAAGCAAGGCCGAAGGCCAGACGCTCCAGCCCCAGCCGAGCACCGCCACGCTGACTGTCGAGGCGGCGAGTGCCAGCACCGATCCCACCGACAGGTCGATGCCACCGATGATCAGGATAAAGGTCATGCCGACGGCCAATACCATCAGGTCCGGAATCTGGTTGGCCAGGGTGCTGAAGGTGTCATAGGACAGGAAGTGGCTGCTCAGGACCGAGAACAGCGCGACCATGGCCAGCAACGCGCCAGCCAGGCCCAGGTAGGTGCCGAGGCCATAGAAATTGCCAGTGGATTTGCCAGCGGCAGGTGCGGTTTTCATGAGAGATCCCTAGGCGCTGCTTCGTTGAGCAGCGCATCACGTTTCTGGTAGCCGGCGAACGCGGCGGCAAGCAGGTCATCCTGGGTCCAGCTGTCGCGCTCGAAGGTATCGATCAGGCGCCCGGCAGACAACACGCCGATGCGGTCACAAATCAGCATCAACTCCCGCAGGTCGCTGGAGACCACGACCAGCGCCTTGCCCTGGCGAGTCAACTCACCGAGCAATGCATAAATGTCGAATTTGGCGCCAACGTCGATACCACGGGTCGGCTCGTCGAACAGAAGCACCGAGCAATCGCGCTCGAGCCAGCGGCCGATCACGACTTTTTGCTGATTACCGCCGGACAGTTCGGACACCAATTGCGTCGGGCTGGAGCTGCGGATGCGCATCGCGTCGATCTGCCGCTGCGCCAACGCCACCTCGGCGCTGCCATTGACCAGGCCGGCGCTGGAAATCTCCGGCATGTTTCCCAAGGCGATATTCGCCGCGATGGATTGGGTCAGCAGCAGGCCTTCGCCCTTGCGATCCTCGGTGATCAAGGCGATGCCATGGGCCACCGCATCGGCCGGCGACCGAATGCTGACGACGCGGGCCGGTGAACCCAGCGCCACGGTGCCGCTGTCGGCCGCATCGGCGCCGAAGATCAACCGCAACAACTCGGTGCGCCCAGCCCCGATCAGCCCGGAGATGCCAAAGATTTCACCACTGCGCACTTCAAAGGATACGTCGCGGACCTTGTCGGACCGGGTCAGGCCCTTGACAGTCAGCGCTGGAGCACCGATCTGCCGTGGGCCCAGGTCGATGTGCTCGCCCAGCTCACGGCCGACCATCAGCGTGACCAATTGCTCGCTGTTGTAGTTGGCCATCGGCTCGACGCAGACCAGGTTGCCGTCGCGCAGCACCGCAATGCGCTGGGCGACCCGCGCCAACTCTTCGAGGCGATGGGAGATGTAGATGATCGACACGCCGCGAGCCTGCAGGCGCGTGATTTGCTCAAAGAGCATTTCGACTTCGCGGGCCGTCAACATCGCGGTCGGCTCATCGAGAATCAGCACATGGCAATCGCCGATCAGGTTGCGGGCGATCTCGACCATTTGCTGATGGCCGATTCCCAGCTCACCGACCAGGGTGTCGGGATCGATTGCGTCGAGCCCCACCTGGGCCATGGCCTCGACCGCCGCCTTGCGCAGCTGCTTGCGGCTGATCCAGCCACCGTGGCTGGGCAGGTTGTCGAGGAACAGGTTCTCGGCCACGGAAAGGGTCGGCAGCAGGTTGAGTTCCTGCATGACCATGCGTACACCCAGCGATTCCGCCTGGGTCCGGCTGCCGGGGCGGTAATCCTGCCCCTGGAATTGCATTTGCCCGGTCGTTGGCGTGACCAGGCCACCGATAATCTTGGACAAGGTACTTTTGCCGGCACCATTTTCGCCGGTCAGCGCCAGCACTTCACCGCGCATCAACGTCAGGTTGATATCGCTCAGTACCGGCTGGGCATAGGTCTTGCCGATACCGCTGACGCACAGGACAGCGTTCGGGTCGCGAACGGACATAACAAACTCTCCAATGCGCTCGCCCGGACGGGCGAGCGCCGTTGTGTCGCCAGGATAACTACTTGGTCACCAGCTCGACCGGAGTTTCGATGACGCCGTTGGCGCCGCTGTCGACTTTTTCACCCTTGAGGATCTTCAGCGCGGTCTCGATACCGAACACAGCCTGCTTGGCAGCGAACTGGTCAGCCGTGGCCAGGACACGACCGTCCTTGAGCATCGGCTTGATGGCATTGATGTTGTCGTAGCCGACCACTTGTACCTTGCCTGCCTTGCCAGCAGCGCGCACGGCCGAGACCGCGCCAACCGCCATGCTGTCGTTGCCGGCCAGCAGCGCCTTGATGTTCGGGTATTCGCTGAGCATCGACGAGGCAACCTGGTTGCCCTTGTTGATTTCCCAATCGCCCGATTGCAGGGAAACGACCTTGACCTGCGCCGCCTCCATCGCATCCTTGAAGCCTGCGGTGCGCGCCTGGGCATTGGTGGTGGTCGACACGCCTTCGATAATGCCTACCTCGTCACCAGCCTTGAGCTGCTTGGCCAGGTATTCCCCCACCAGGCGAGCACCCTTGCGGTTGTCCGGACCTACGAACGGCACGTTGATGTTCTTGCTCTTGACCACCGCCGGGTCGAGCTGGTTGTCGATATTGATCACGGTGATACCGGCGTCGACGGCTTTCTTGATCACCGGCACCATGGCCTTGGAATCGGCAGGCGCGATAATCAGCGCATCGACTTTGGATACGATCATCTGTTCGACGATGCGAATCTGATTGGCGGTGTCGGTTTCATCCTTGATCCCGTTGGAGATCAGGTCGAAATCGGCGGAGTGTTCCTTTTGATACGCCTTGGCGCCATCTTCCATGGTCAGGAAGAATTCATTGGCGAGGGACTTCATGACGAGCGCGACCTTGGGTTTTTCCGTGGTCTGGGCGAGCGCCGAGGAGAAAGGCAGCGCTGCGGATGCGGCCGCGAGCATGGCGACGGCGAGAAGGCGTCCAGCGAATGGCAGCTTCATGGGTTCACTCCGATTTTATGATTATTGTGAGCAAAAATCGTCGCACGGCAATCGCGCAAACGTTTGCGTGGAATGAACTATGGTAAAGCATCGGCGTTTTGTCAACGTCCCGTTTTCATCCGGAACGCCATCGATCAAGCCGTGGTGTTGACCAGCGAACCCGAGCTGGAATCTTTCGCCAGCTCCTTGATCAAGCTGCCCGTAACTTGCTGCAGCGCGCCGGTGGTGTCGGCGATCTGACCCTGGATCGACAGGATAGCAGTCGCCTTGGCTTCAGGCGTCGGATAAGGACGCGCCTGTGCCGCGGCAAGTTGCTGTTGTTGCTCGCGCAGCTGTTGTTGAAGCTCCTGCATGCGCTTGAGCAATATTTTTGTGGCGATGCTTTGGTCGCTGTCGCTTTTTTCGGTCTTGCTCTGGGCTTCGGTCGCCAGATTCGCACGGACCTTGCCAGGCGCTTGCGTTTCGCCAAGGGCCTCGTCGGCTGCGTCGGCACTCGCCTCGCTCAAGGCATTCAATGTGGCTGCGGATTTTCCGCCAATGGTGACGGCGGCGGCATTTGGAAAGCCGATAGAAAGGGACATGTCTCGCTCCGTGAAAAAATTTCCTACAAACAAGATCGTCCGCCAGGGAATTTTCTTTAGGCTTCTGGCGGAATCTGCTGCAGACAGAAGATCTTTCTCAATAAAAAAATCCCTCTTCCTACATCAAAACGCAAAAAGCGCTGTCAGACGATTTTCTTGATTTTTAAGCAGTTGCGTAAATGCCTACAGTTAAATACTGTATGCACGTACAGATTAATAAGGATAATCCTGTGGCCACGCCCTCCGCTGCAACTACTCCCTTAGACTCCTATACACGACTCGGTCTTCGGGTCTCGAAAATCATCAATTCCCCTACCGCACAAAAAGCCAAGGCCGCGCTGATCTTCCGTCTTCCTGATGAGCCGATGGATGAGTGGGAACGGCTGTTGGAAGAAATCGACGAGAACGACAACGTCACCCTCGCTTATCGCGACGATGGCGGCGTGCAGGTTTTCTGGGTTGTGCCGAAGGAAGATTGAGCCTGATGATTGTTCGCTGTTTAGCTTTATCGCTCGTCTTCGTTGCCATGGGCGCGCAAGCCGCTGCTCCCCGCACCTTCAACGAAGCCAAGAAAGTCGCCTGGAAACTCTACGCCCCGCAATCCACCGAGTTCTACTGCGGCTGCAAATACACCGGCAATCGGGTGAACCTGGCGGCCTGCGGTTATGTGCCGCGCAAGAATGCCAGTCGCGCCGCGCGCATCGAGTGGGAGCACATCGTGCCGGCTTGGCAAATTGGCCATCAGCGTCAATGCTGGCAACAGGGCGGGCGCAAGAACTGCACGCGCTACGACCCGGTGTACCAACGGGCCGAGGCCGATCTTCACAACCTGGTGCCCAGCATTGGCGAGGTCAATGGCGACCGCAGCAATTTCAGCTTCGGTTGGTTGCCGGTGCAGAAGGGTCAGTACGGCTCATGCCTGACCCAAGTGGATTTCAAGGCCAAGAAAGTCATGCCCCGCCCTTCCATCCGGGGGATGATCGCCAGGACGTATTTCTACATGAGCAAACAGTACGGCCTGCGCCTTTCGAAACAGGACCGGAGCCTGTATGAAGCCTGGGACAAGACCTATCCCGTGCAGGCCTGGGAACGCCAGCGCAACCAGAGCGTTGCGTGCGTGATGGGTCGCGGAAACGAATTCGTCGGCCCGGTGGACCTGAAGGCCTGCGGCTGAACACTTGGAAAACAAAAGGCCCCGGACGTGCGCGTCCAGGGCCTTTTGTTTGTCCGCCTGTTTATCGTGCTGGCGGATAACCCACAACCTGAGTCTCGATGTTGCGCTTCTTGGCGCGGACCAGGGCAGCGGTGATCTGCTCCTGCTTCGCTTGAGCCTCGGCCTCGGAGCCCAACGGCCCGACCAGAACCCGATCCTTGCCATTTTCCCGGACCACAGTGGACATGAAGCTGTGCTCGATCAGCCATCCGGTGAGATCGCTGACGGCCTGGGGAGTCTCGCCGCGAACCTCGACCGCCCATTGCGGCGCCGCAGCGGCCGCCGGCGTGGAGCTCGCCACTGCTTTCGGCTTGGGTGCCTCGACGTCGCGCCCTTCCCCACATCCAGCCAGCGCCAGTACCGCGATAACCCAAGCCAATTTACGCACAACGATTCCCTCGCAAGACATGAAGCGCGGATTTTAGCATCCACTCTCACCAGGAACGCCCCAGGTTTTGTATGAAAAATGCCTGCGCGACGATCAGGCTGCGTTGAAAACAGGCTTGGATGCTCATTGACAGACAGTCAAGTCGAACGCGACCCCGGCCGCTCCTCGCCTGTTTTCGCCTTGCCTGATCGCCGCTCGGCAACTTTTCATACAAAGCCTAAACAGTACGCAAAACACGAGAATCCTGTCCGGCGTCTCTGTATAGTCGCACCCTGGGAATTAATGCTGCGTCTGCACGTCAGAAAGAGGCACCCACATTGTGACACTTAGCACTAATCTATAAGCAGTACCGACATCTGCACTGTCTGAATCAGGTGCCCTATAAAGCTATCAAGGAGAACACCATGCTGATACTCACCCGCAAAGTCGGTGAAAGCATAAACATTGGTGACGACATCACGATCACCATTCTGGGCGTAAGCGGCCAACAAGTCCGGATCGGCATCAACGCCCCGAAAAACGTTGCAGTGCATCGTGAAGAGATTTATCAGCGTATCCAGGCCGGCCTTACCGCCCCGGACAAGCCTCAAACGCCCTGAGCCTTGCCGCAGTCCGCAGCCAGCCCGCTTGCATCACCGCAAGGCTGGCTAAAGATGCATATCGACCGCGCCTCGCCCTGCCCCATCCGTCTTGACCTCGTCCAGCCGTGAAACCGATATTAATGGCTTGCCTCGTAGCATGGCTGTCAGACGTTTCGTTTTAATGGCGATGAAGCAGGCGTTCGTGGCCGGTCAACCCAAACTCACGCCGCGAGCCATCCCCGTGGCGGCGATCACCATCAGGATCAACAGCAACGCCTCCAAATGACTGATCCGAGCAAAGCGCCCCGCCCTTGACGGATCGATCGCGCCCCCTTTGCCGAGGGCTATCCGCCATTTGATCAGGGCGATCATCGGCGCGATTTCAAGCAACAGGATCACCACGAACAGCGTCATCTTCAGATGAAACAGCGGCTGATGCAGGTAATAGTCAGCGCCTTTTTCGTACCCGCCGAAAGCGCGCATCCCACCCGTTACCAGCAACACCAACGCTGACAGCCCCCATACGTTGTCCGCAACCAGGACATTGCGAACCACGTCAGCGCCCCCTGCGAAGCGGCGCAACGCCGTGCCACGGGTCAGCACCGCCCAGAACCCGAGGGCGAACGCCAGGAGATGGATGGCCGCGAGAGACCAATGAGCGAGCATGGAAGGACTCCTGTCAGAGGATGTCGAATTGACCTGACAGTACTAGCTCATAATTAATCGATTGCCAGGTTGGAATGCAAAAAACTGTGGGAGCGAGCTTGCTCGCGATGGGGATATATCAGCAGACAAACATGCTGACTGACACTCCGCCATCGCGAGCAAGCTCGCTCCCACAGTGGGCATTGCGCTTCTAAGAGATCTTAATCCGCCAATCGCCAGGTCGTCCCGCCCTTCCCGTCTTCCAGCACCACGCCCATGGCGGTGAGCTGGTCGCGGATGCGGTCGGATTCGGCCCAGTCCTTGTTGGCCCGCGCTGCCAGGCGCGCCTGGATCAAGGCGTCAACCTCGGCGGCGTCCACGCGGCCTTCGGCGCCAGCCTGCAGGAAGTCATCGGCTTCGAGCTGCAACACACCCAGCACGCTGGCCAGTTCCTTCAAGCGCGCGGCCAAGCCTGCCGCCGCATCAAGATCGCTCTCACGCAGGCGGTTGATCTCACGCACCATCTCGAACAGCACCGCGCACGCTTCCGGCGTACCAAAGTCGTCGTTCATCACTTCGGTGAAACGCACCACGAACGCTTCGCCACCGGCAGGGGGCACGGCGGGCAGGCCCTTCAACGCGTGGTAGAAACGTTCGAGGGCGCCCTTGGCGTCCTTGAGGTTGTCTTCCGAGTAGTTGATGGCGCTGCGGTAGTGACTGGACACCAGCAGGTAACGCACGACTTCCGGGTGGTACTTGTCGAGCACGTCGCGGATGGTGAAGAAGTTGTTCAAGGACTTGGACATCTTCTCGCCATTGATGCGGATCATGCCGCAATGCATCCATGCGTTGGCGTAGGTCTTGCCGGTGGCCGCCTCGCTCTGGGCGATTTCGTTCTCGTGGTGCGGGAATTCCAGGTCGCTGCCGCCGCCATGAATGTCGAAGGTCTCGCCCAGGCAGCACGTCGACATCACCGAGCACTCGATGTGCCAGCCCGGACGCCCGGCGCCCCATGGCGAATCCCAGCTCGGCTCGCCCGGCTTGGCGCCTTTCCAGAGCACGAAGTCCAGCGGGTCTTCCTTCGACTCGTCGACTTCGATGCGCGCGCCGATGCGCAGGTCTTCGATCTTCTTGCGCGACAGCTTGCCGTAGCCCATGAACTTGGCGACGCGGTAGTACACGTCACCATTGCCCGGTGCGTAGGCGTAGCCCTTGTCGATCAAGGTCTGGATCATCGCCAGCATGCCTGGAATGTGGTCCGTGGCACGGGGCTCCAGGTCCGGCTTGAGGATATTGAGGCGCGCCTCGTCCTCGTGCATGGCCTTGATCATGCGCTCGGTCAGCGCATCGTATGGCTCGCCGTTTTCACGGGCACGGTTGATGATCTTGTCTTCGATGTCGGTGATGTTGCGCACGTAGGTCAGGTCATAACCACTGAACCGCAACCAGCGGGTCACCAGGTCGAAGGCGACCATGCTGCGACCATGGCCGATGTGGCAGTAGTCGTACACGGTCATGCCGCAGACGTACATGCGGACCTTGTTGCCATCCAGCGGCTTGAAGACTTCTTTGCTCTTGGTGAGCGTGTTGTAGATCGTAAGCACGGGGTTTCCCTTAAGACTTGATCACTGACCCCAGGAATCGCGCAAGGTCACGGTACGGTTGAACACCGGAGCACCGGGTTTCGAGTCCTTGATATCCGCGCAGAAGTAACCTTCGCGCTCGAACTGGAAACGGTCTTCCGGCTGTGCGTTGCCCAGCGAAGGTTCGGCACGACAACCAGTGAGTACTTGCAGGGAGTCAGGGTTGATGTTGTCCAGGAAGCTGGCGCTGTCTTCGGCCTTCTCCGGGTTCGGCGAACGGAACAGGCGATCGTACAGGCGCACTTCGCACTCGACGCTGGCGGCGGCCGGCACCCAGTGGATCACGCCCTTGACCTTGCGACCTTCCGGGTTCTTGCCCAGGGTGTCGGGGTCGTAGGAGCAACGCAGCTCGACGATGTTGCCGTCGGCATCCTTGATGGCTTCGTCGGCGCGGATCACGTAGCTGCCGCGCAGGCGCACTTCGCCGGCAGGCTCCAGGCGCTTGTAGCCTTTTGGCGGTTCTTCCATGAAATCTTCACGGTCAATGTAGATTTCCCGGGCGAACGGCAGGACGCGCACGCCCATGTCTTCCTTCGGGTGGCACGGCAGCTCGAGGTTCTCGACCTGGCCTTCCGGGTAATTGGTGATGACCACTTTCAGCGGACGCAACACGCACATGGCGCGCGGCGCACTGTGGTCGAGGTCGTCGCGGATGCTGAATTCCAGCATGCCGAAATCCACCACGCCGTCGGAACGGTTGGTGCCGATCATCTCGCAGAAATTGCGGATCGACTTCGGCGTGTAGCCACGACGGCGGAAACCCGACAGCGTCGACATGCGCGGGTCGTCCCAGCCGCTGACGTGCTTCTCGTCCACCAGTTGCTTGAGCTTGCGCTTGCTGGTGATGGTGTAGTTCAGGTTCAGGCGGCTGAATTCGTACTGGCGCGGGTTGGCCGGCACCGGCAGGTGTTCCAGGAACCATTCGTACAGCGGACGATGGCTTTCGAATTCCAGGGTGCAGATCGAATGCGTGATGCCTTCGATGGCGTCCGACTGGCCGTGGGTGAAGTCATAGTTCGGGTAGATGCACCACTTGTCGCCCGTCTGGTGGTGATGGGCATGACGGATGCGGTACATGATCGGGTCGCGCAAGTTCATGTTCGGCGAGGCCATGTCGATCTTGGCGCGCAGCACACGGGCGCCGTCCGGGAATTCACCGGCGCGCATGCGGGCGAACAGGTCCAGGTTCTCTTCCACGCCGCGGTCACGGAACGGGCTGTTCCGGCCGGGCTCGGTCAGGCTGCCACGGTATTCCTTGGCCTGCTCCGGGGTCAGGTCGCACACGTAGGCGTTGCCGGACTTGATCAGCTCGACCGCCCAATCATGCAACTGGTCGAAATACTGCGAGGCGTAGCGCACTTCGCCGGCCCATTCGAAACCCAGCCACTTGACGTCGCTCTTGATCGCGTCGATGTATTCCTGGTCTTCCTTGGCCGGGTTGGTGTCATCGAAACGCAAGTGCGTGACGCCACCGAACTCCTCGGCCAGGCCGAAGTTCACGCAGATGGATTTGGCGTGACCGATGTGCAGGTAGCCGTTGGGCTCCGGCGGGAAACGGGTGACGATCTGCGTGTGCTTACCCGAATCCAGGTCCGCCTGGATGATCGGGCGCAGGAAATTGACCGGCACGGCCGGGCCGGTCTTGGAATTCGAGGTAGGGTCGACAGTGGGCTTGCTCATAGGATCCTTGAACGTACAAGTGCGCGGCCGGGTGCGGCCTGATAAATCAAAGCCCGTATCATAGCCGATGCTGTCAAGCACCTGACAGGCCGAGCCGGCAAACGATTGAATTTAATCGATGAGCCGATGAAAAACAGCCTCGAAATTCGTGCCCGGCACGCTAAACTGCCCAACCTGGCGATTGCTGCCAGACCGGTTGCGGGCGTCCGCGCCCCCGAAACCCACGAATTCCTTGAAAGAGTAGTGATCATGACCCAAGTCAAACTGACCACCAACCATGGCGACATCGTCCTGGAATTGAACGCCGAAAAGGCTCCGATCACCGTTAAGAACTTCCTTGAGTACGTCGAGGCCGGCCATTACGAAAACACCGTTTTCCACCGCGTCATCGGCAACTTCATGATTCAGGGCGGCGGTTTCGAGCCGGGCATGAAAGAAAAGAAAGACAAGCGCCCAAGCATCCAGAACGAAGCCGACAACGGTCTTTCCAACGACAAGTACACCGTCGCCATGGCCCGCACCATGGAGCCGCATTCGGCCTCCGCGCAGTTCTTCATCAACGTGGCCGACAACACCTTCCTGAACCACAGCGGCAAGAACGTCCAGGGCTGGGGCTACGCGGTATTCGGTAAAGTCACCGCTGGCACCGACGTGGTCGACAAGATCAAAGGCGTGTCCACCACCTCCAAGGCCGGCCACCAGGACGTGCCGGCAGAAGACGTGATCATCGAGAAAGCCGAGATCATCGAAGCGTGATATTGCTGATTTCAGATTTGCATCTGGAAGAGGAGCGCCCGGACATCACCCGGGCGTTTCTGGATTTACTCGCCACACGCGCCCGCTCGGCGCAAGCGTTGTACATCCTGGGCGACTTTTTCGAAGCCTGGATTGGCGACGATGCCATGACGCCGTTCCAGCGTTCCATCTGCCAGGCCCTGCGCGAATTGAGCGACAGCGGCACGGCCATTTTCCTCATGCACGGCAATCGTGACTTCATGCTCGGGCAGGCTTTCTGCAAAGCGGCTGGCTGCACCTTGCTCAAGGATCCGAGTGTCGTGCCGTTCAACGGTGAACCGGTGTTGCTGATGCACGGCGACAGCCTCTGTACGCGGGATATCGGCTACATGAAGATGCGCCGCTGGCTGCGCAACCCGGTCACGTTGTTCATCCTGCGCCACCTGCCACTGGGCAGTCGCCAGAAACTGGCGCGCAAGCTGCGCAGCGAAAGCCGCACCCAGACGCGGATGAAAGCCAACGACATCGTCGACGTCACGCCAGAAGAGATCCCGCGGATCATGCAGCAATACGGCGTGAAGACTCTGGTCCACGGCCACACCCACCGTCCCGCCATTCACAAGCTGCAACTGGGCGAACACGCCGCCCGGCGCATCGTGCTGGGGGATTGGGACAAGCAGGGTTGGGCGTTGCAGGTGGATGAACAGGGGTTTGCGCTGGCGCCGTTCGGGTTTGCCCCGCCGCCGCAACTTCCGGCACCCGATACAATCCCTGACTGCATATAGATCCCTTGTGGGAGCGAGCTTGCTCGCGATAGCGATGGATCAGCCGACAGTGATGTTGAACGTGAATCCGCCATCGCGAGCAAGCTCGCTCCCACAGGGTTTAGGTTGCTTCAATGACCGCTGGCCGCAGGCCCCGCCTTCGCCGCAAACGGCGGCTTCGCCAGCCACACCAGCAAAATCAACCCCATGAACGCCCAGCCCAGCAGCGTGAAGTAATCCACGGTGGAGAGCATGTACGCCTGGCTGGTGAGGATCTGGTCGAGCTGGGCATAGACCGGCGTGCTCGCGCCGCCGAGTTGGTGGATCGTCTCGCGGGTGGCCGGCTCGAAGGTGCTGATGCTTTCGCTCAGGTACGCATGGTGCTGGTCGGCGCGACGGATCCAGATCCAGGTGGTCAAGGAGGCGGCGAAGCTGCCGCCCAGGGTGCGCAGGAACGTCGCCAGCCCCGCGCCATCGGCGATCTGGTGCGGCGGCAGGTCCGACATCAGGATGCTCAGGGTCGGCATGAAGAACAGCGCCACGCCAATGCCCATGAACAACTGCACCAGGGCAATGTGCTGGAAGTCCACTTCATTGGTGAACCCGGCGCGCATGAAGCAGCTCAGGCCGATCGCCAGGAACGCCAGCCCGGCCAACAGGCGCAGGTCGAACTTGTGGGCGTATTTGCCGACAAAGGGCGACATCAACACCGGCAGGATGCCGATCGGCGCCACCGCCAGGCCGGCCCAGGTGGCCGTGTAGCCCATCTGGGTCTGCAACCATTGCGGCAGGATCAGGTTGATCCCGAAGAACCCGGCGTAACCGCCCACCAGCACAATGGTGCCGATGCGAAAGTTGCGATAGGCAAACAGCCGCAGGTTGACCACTGGGTGTCCATCGGTCATCTCCCAGATCACGAAGACCGCCAAGGCAACGACTGAAATCAGCGCGCCAATGACGATGAAGTTCGATTCGAACCAATCCAGGTCGTTGCCCTTGTCGAGAATCACCTGCAACGCACCGACGCCGATGATCAGCGTGATCAAGCCGACGTAGTCCATCGGTTGGCGGCTGGTGACGACGGGGCGCGCCTTGAGCTGCTGGCGCACGACCATCACCGCGAAAATCCCGATGGGTACGTTGATGAAGAAAATCCACGGCCAGCTATAGCTGTCGGTGATCCAGCCGCCGAGGATCGGCCCGGCAATCGGCGCCACCACCGTGACCATCGCCAGCAACGCCAGGGCCATGCCGCGCCTGGCCGGCGGGTATACCGCAATCAGCAGGGTCTGGGTCATCGGGTACAACGGCCCGGCGACCAGCCCCTGGAGCACGCGGAAGCCGATCAGCTCTGGCATGGAGGTGGATATCCCGCACAGGAACGACGCCAGGACGAACAGCATCGTCGCCCACAAAAACAGCTTCACCTCGCCAAAGCGACGGCTCAGCCATCCGGTCAACGGCAGCGCGATGGCGTTGCTCACGGCGAACGAGGTGATCACCCAAGTGCCCTGCTCCGAGCTCACGCCCAGGTTGCCGGAAATGGTCGGCAAGGCGACGTTGGCGATGGTGGTGTCGAGCACCTGCATGAATGTCGCCAGCGACAAGCCAACGGTGCTGAGCAACAGGCTGGGCGGCGTGAAGGACGCGTTATTGCTCATTGCGAGAATCCTATGAAACGGAGGTGGCGAATTACAGGCGCCCCGATGGAATGGAATGACGCCCTGTGGCGAGGGAGCTTGCTCCCGTTGGGTTTGTAGGAGCTGTCGAGCGAAGCGAGGCTGCGATCTTTCCACTGCCAATTGAGTCTGGAGCGAACGATCGCAGGCTTGGCCAGCGCCTACAGAGCCGAGCGGGAGCAAGCTCCCTCGCCACAGGGTTCGAGGGGGCTGCCTCAGCGCTGCGCGGTATTGCTCGTCGCCGCGCTGTTCTCATGAATCAAACGGCTGATCATCGCGTCGGCATCGGCCAACTGGCGGTCGTAGACCTGGGTGCTGAACGAAGCTTTTTGCGGTGGCTGCTGGGCCAGTACCGGTCCGCTCTGGTCATGCAGATTGACGTTGACCTGAGTCGACAGGCCGACCCGCAGTGGATGCTTGGTCAGCTCCTCGGCATTGATATGAATGCGCACTGGCACCCGCTGGACGATCTTGATCCAGTTACCGGTGGCGTTCTGCGCGGGCAGCAAGGCAAACGCACTGCCGGTGCCGGCGCCGAGGCTGTCGACCGTACCGCTGTATTTCACATCGCTGCCATACAGGTCAGCCTCGATGTCCACCGGCTGGCCGATGCGCATGTCGCGCAGTTGGGTTTCCTTGAAGTTGGCGTCGATCCACAACTGATCCAGCGGGATCACCGCCATCAACGCCGTGCCCGGCTGCACTCGCTGCCCCAGCTGCACGGTGCGCTTGGCAACATAACCGGTCACTGGCGCGATCAAGGTGCTGCGCGCGTTGGACAGATAGGCCTGGCGCAGTTGCGCGGCCGCCGCTTGCACGTCGGGATGGGACGACACCACCGTGTCATCCACCAACGCGCTAGTGGTCTTGAGCTGTTGCCGGGCGTTGGCCAAGGCGTTCTGCGCCGAGGTCAGGTCGTCCCGGGCGTGGGACAGTTCTTCCTGGGAGATCGCTCCGCCGGCCGCCAGGTTCTTGCGTCGGCTGTAGTTTTCCTGGGCCTTCTGCACTTCGGCCTCTTGCGCATGCACCTGTGCTTTCATGCCATCGACATTGCTGTACAAGCCGCGCACCTGGCGCACCGTGCGGGCCAGGTTGGCCTGGGCACTTTGCAGCGCGACTTCGGCATCGTTCGGGTCGAATTGCACCAGCACCTGGCCTTCGCGCACCAGGTCACCGTCATCGGCGCCAATGCTCACCACCGTGCCGGTGACTTGCGGGGTGATTTCCACGACGTTGCCGTTGACGTAGGCATCGTCGGTGCTTTCGTTCCAGCGACCATACAGTTCGTGCCAGCCCCAGACACCCACGCCGGCGAGAATGACGATCAGGGCCAGGGCCAGCAGCATCACCTTGCGCTTGCGCGGATTGCTGCCGTCCTGTGGGGTTTGTTGAGTTGTTTCGGCAGTTGCCATGACAAATACCTCGAATCAGTGAGTCGGCGCGGTGGCGGCCGGTGTGGCCGAAGCCACGGTTTGGGTCTCGAAACCACCGCCCAGGGTCTGCATCAGTTGGATCGACAGGTCGATCTGCTCGGCATTGAGGGTCGCCAGTTGGCGTTGGGCCTGGAGCAGTTGCTGCTCGATGCTCAGCACGTCCAGGTAATTGCCGATGCCGGAGCCATAGCGCTGGACCACGGTGTCATAGGAGCTTTGTGCGATATCCACGGCATGTTGCTGGGCGCCGATCTGCCGACCGATGTCACGCAACTGGTTGATGGTGTCGCTGACATCGCCAAGGGCCGCGACCAGGCTCTTGTTGTATTGCGCCACCGCCAGGTCGTAGTCGGCGTCCCGGGCATCGAGGTCGGCCCGCAGGCGTCCGCCGTCGAAAATCGGCAGCGACACCGTCGGCGCCACATTGAAGAAACGACTGGCCGAGCCGAACATCGCATCACCCAACAGCGATTGGACCCCGGCCGCCGCGCTCAAGTTGAGGTTGGGGTAGAAATGGGTCTTGCCGGCTTCGATATTCTTGCTCGCCGCCTCGACCCGCCACCGCGCCGCGACCAGGTCCGGACGACGGCCCAGCAATTCGGCCGGCAGATTCGATGGCAAGGCGACGGCGCTGGCCTGCAGTACGTTGGGCCGGGCGATTTCGTTGCCACGATCCGGCCCTTTGCCCAGCAACACCGCCAAGGCGATCTTGGCGCTCTGCAAACGTTTCTCCGCGTCGATCAACGTTGCATCGGCGCTCGCTTCCAGGCTTTCGGTCTGCTGGAACTGATACTGGCTGTCGATCCCGGCGCCGAGACGACGCTTGCCCAGGTCGAGCATTTGCCGCGTGCGCTTGAGGTCTTCGCTGGCCAAGTCATGGATGATGTGGGCCTGGCCCAGGTCGCTATAGGCCCGGGCCACGTCGGCGGCCAGGGTCAGTTGCGCGGCCTGGCGGTCGATCTCGGCGGCGCGGGCCTGGCCGAGGGCGGCTTCCCAGGCGGCGCGCTGGCCGCCCCAGAGGTCGAAGTTGTAATTGAAATCCATGCTCAGCGACCGCAACGTGCTGTAGGCACCGCCCTGCCCTTGCGGATCCTGGTCGCGAGCCAGGCGTGAACGGCTGACGCTGCCGCTGGCGTCCAGGGTCGGCAGGCGTGCGGCGTTGGCGGCATAGGCGGCGGCACTGGCCTGGTGGACCCGGGCGCTGGCGATCTGCATGTCCGGGCTGTCGTGCAGCGCTTCGCGGATCAGGCCATCGAGTTGTGGGTCGCCGAGGCTTTTCCACCAGTCGCTTTTCGGCCACGAGGCTGGAGACAGCTTGACGCCAGTCAGGGACTGTCCCGCCTGGAGGCTCTTGGCTTCGAGGCTGACCCCTTCGGTCTTCAGGCCGCTGTAGCTGGCACAACCGGCGAGGCTCATGGCCAGCAGCACCAGGCTCAAGCGGGTACGCAAGGTTTGATGCTTCATTTTTCCCCCAATCGCAAAACGGTGATGGGGTCACCGGCGGCGAGCAGTATTTTCTTGAGGATGTCTTCGAGGGTTTGCAGCTCCTCGCGGCTGATGGCACTGGCCAGCTGATTCATCGCGTCGGCGCCAATGAACGGCAGGCGATCGGCAAGAGCCTGGCCGGCTTCGGTCAGCACCAATTGCACTTGGCGCCGATCCTCTGCCGAGCGTTGGCGGGCGAGGAAGCCTTTCTGCTCCAGGCGATCGAGCATTCGAGTCATCGAGCCGCTGTCCAGGGACAGGTACCGGCACAGCTCGACCGGAGTGTCGATGCCGTGCTGGGCCATGATGATCAACACCTTGAACTGCGCGGCGGTAATGCCGACGGGCTCCATGTGGGTGTCGATGATCCGATCCTTGAGCAGCGCGGCACGGCCGAGCAGCATGCCGAGTTGGCAGTTGTGGAAGTCGCCTGGGGTGAAATGTTTCATCTGAATACCGTTGTCGGAAGACGGTTTGCTGCCTAGGCAGTGAATGTATGTCGAGATATTACTGCTTAGGCAGCAAATGTCAAACAAATAGTTAGTTAGCTACGTATGATGTTGGAAGAAAATCGGTGACCCAATGTGGGGGCGAGCTTGCTCGCGATAGCGGTGTATCAGTCAACGAAGATGCTGAATCTGATGGCGCTATCGCGAGCAAGCTCGCTCCCACAAGGGGATTTTGTTTTTTGGGAAGGGATCAGAAATCGCGCTTGTAGAAGATATCCAGCGAACTGGCGACGCCGCTGGCGGCTTCGAGGTAGACCTTCTTGCTCAGCTTGTAGCGCAACGCGATGGTATTGGCCGGCTCGAACACACCCACGCCATAGCGCAGGCTGAGTCTTTCCGACAGGTTGCCACTGGCGACCACGCTGGTGTCGTTGCCACTGCCCTGGGTGTCGAGCTGGAAATCTTCGATCCCCAGGTTGTTGGCCAGGCTGGTGGTCACGCCGGCGCTGCCCATCAAGCCCAGGCCCAGCGCTGCCTGGGCGAGCATGTTGTTGTCCTCGCCGGTGGTGCTCAACGGCCGCCCCAGCACCAGGTAGGACAACGCCTGCTCCTGGCTCATCGCCGGCTCCGAGAAGATCTGCGTGGTCGGTTGCTCGGCGCTGCCGCTCAACCGAATACCCGCGATCACATCGTCGGTCTGGCGGATCGCCTCGATGTCCAGGTACGGCTGGTCGATCGGTCCGGCGAACAACAATCGCGCCCGGCGTACCGTCAGGCGTTGTCCGTAGGCCCGGTATTTTCCGTCGTTGAGCCAGAGTTCGCCGCGCGTGTCCATGTTGTCGCCGATATGCACCTGCCCTTGTACGTTGGCGGTCAGGCCGAAACCCGAGAAGGCGAGCTTTTCCTGGCCGACAATGACATCGATGTCCATCGCCATCGCAATCGGTGCCTTGCCCTCTTCGGTCTGGTGGCCAACGATCACTGTGTCATCCGACACTTTGACCGTGGACGGCGGCAGCTCGCGAACGGTGATCTCGCCCTTGGGCACCAGAACCTTGCCGGCAATCGAAAGGCGCTCGCCCTGCATCGTGATGTTCAGGTCCGGCGCCACGTCCAGCACTGCATAAGGTTCAACGGTGACCGGCAGTTGCGAGCCCTTGAGGGCCAGGTCCATGGTCAGGGCCTCGCCCCAGCCGATGCTTCCGGTCAAGCTGCCCTGCCCGCTCTTGCCACTTTTCCAGGCGCCATCGAGCCGTACCGTATCACCGGCGATCATGGCTCGCAGTCGCAGGGCTTCGAGGCTGATCGGCAGTTCCGGGCCGGACACTTCGCCGTCGCTGAGCACCAGGTTGCCGTTGACCTGGGGCGCGAGCAATCCACCGGACAGCGTGCCGCTGCCATTCAAATGGCCGGTCAGGGTTTCCACCATCGGCACGAACGGCCGGGCCACCGACAGGTCCAGGCCATTGAGTCGGAAGGAGCCGCTCAAAGGTTTGCTGGCCGGCAACGGATTGATCCGCGCCTGGAGCGTCAGCTCACCCAGCCTCGCACCGACGAAATTGACGTCCGTATCGATGCGCGTGGGCGTCAGGCGGCTGCTGAGCGTCAGGGTCTGGTAGGGGAAATCCAGCCATTGCCCCTTGCCCTGCTCTTTATCTCGAATCCGTAGCGTACCGCCGCTGGCATCCACCGACACTCGGCCATTCGGGCCGCTGGCTGGCAGGTCCAGTTGCAGGTCGGCGTTGAGCTGTCCGCGCCAGCCAAAATCCTTGGGCATCCACTGGGCCAGGCTTTCGATGGGGAATTGCTTGAGGTGATAACGCAGCTTTGGCTCCGGCATCAATCGCTGATCTTCCCCGCAGAGGCTGGCCTGGCCGGATCGCCAGCAGTGGGCACCGAAGTTCAGCGTCCCGTTGGCCAGGCGCTCCAGCTTCGCCGGTGCCTGCAAGCGCCAGGTCTGTCCGCCGACCTGCACGTCGCCGCTGGCGAGGCGTCCGCGCCAGTTGCCTTGGTCGAGCGAACCGTTGAGGGCCAAGGCGGTTTCCAACTGCGGCCCCTGCAGGTCGACGTTGAGCTTCTGTTGCTTGATGTCGCCCTGGCCGCTGACCGTCAACACGCCCAGTGATGTTTCGCCGGCCCGGATGCCGCTCGCCTTCAGGTCGACCTTGCCCCGCTGCGCACTGTCGAGCGTCGCGTCCAGGTTCAGGCTTTGCAGGCGGTTGTCCTGGAAGGCCAGTTGCGTGCCTTGCAAGTCGAGCTTGCCTTGCGGTGCCTTCAGCGTGCCGGCGAGATCGACGCGGCCGCTGACTTGGCCACGCAATTGCGGCCAGAGCTGGGCCAGGCGCAAGAGCTTGATATCGATCTGCCCTGTCAGTTTCTGCTGCAGGCTGCCCGTGCCGTTGATGCGGTTGTCGCCCAGACGAATGTCCAGTGCGCCGACGTTCCATTGTTCGCCCGCGCCACTGGCCTTGGCCTGGAACAGCGCCGGCTGACCGCGCAGCTTGCCCTTGAGGTCCAGGTCCGCGTCGAGCTCGAGGCGCTCGTTTTTCATCGTTCCCTTGCTGCGCAACGGCCCGGCCAGGGTCCCGGGCAGCTCGCCGAGCCAATACGCCGGGTTGATGGCCGACAATTGCAGCGCCGTATCCCAGGCAATGCCGTCGGCAAATTGCAGGCTCAAGTGCCCTTCGGCCTTGCCCTGCCCGGCGACGAGCTTGAGCTGTGGCAAATGGATCTGCGTCAGGTCGCCGCTGAACGGGCTGTCCAGGCTGAATGCCCCGGCCGGACCGTCCAACGCCGCCTGGAAGTTGCCGAGGTATTGGCCATCGGTGTACGAGACCTCGCCATTGAAACTGCGCAGCGTGACCTGCGGTTCGTCGATCAGCGGATAGAGGCGATGCCAGGGAAAATCCAGCCACGCGACTTTCGCTTCGGCACTCAGGCCTTCGCGCCAATCCACTTGCCCGCTGAGCTTGAGGCTTTGCCGCTCGCCCGCCTCCAGATCGAGGCCAGCGATCTGCGCACCGTTGGCGTCCACCTTGCCTTGCAACAGCAACGCCACCGGTCCTTTTTCGGCGGGAAGGGTCGCTTTGCCAAGCAGCTGGTAGCCACTTTTCAGGTCGCCTTCGCCGGTCAACTCCAACTGATCAAGCAGCAATGTGTCCGGCAACCCGGCGCTGGCCCTGAAGCCGTCGGCGGTGATGCGCACCTTGGCTGGCAGGTTGTCCGCCAGGGGTTGCAGTTCGCCGGCCAGGCGGCCTTGCAGATAACCGCTGCTGTCAGCAGTGAGATCAAGGGTCTTGAGCAGATCGCCGTCGACTTTCAAATCCAGCGCCCAAGGCGTCGCACCCGGCGCCGGCAGCGTCAACCGGCCCGCAGCACTCAGCGGCCAGTCCCCACGCGGCCGCAACAGGCCGGACAACTTCAGGCTCAGTTCGTCGCGCTGGAGCTGCACCGAGTCGATCTGCAAACCTTCTGCAGTCCAGTGCGCCGCCAGTTGCAAACCCTTGAGCTGCTCCGTGCCGTTGAATGACAGGCTGCCCACCTGGACATCGCCCAGCTCGATCGCCAATGGCAAGTCCAGGTCCGGCAGGCTGATCGGACCGCTGCTCGGCTCATCGGAAGAGGCCGGCAGTTGCAAGGCGATGGTGTCGGCCTTGAGCTGATCGATGCACAAGGTCATGCGCAACAGGCACGACGGCGACCAGGCGACTATCGGCTGGTCGAGCTCCACCCGGCTGGCGTCCTGCTGCCACAGCACCCGGTCGGCGCTCCATTGGCCGCCCAACCGCCCCTGGAAATTCTCCACCGTCAGACCCGGCACCAGGCCGAGGGCCCAGCGGCTGCCAAACGCCGTGCCCAGCAGGATGCTCAAGACCAGTGCAATGGTCACCAGCAGCCCGCCGAGCGCCAGCAAGGTGACTTTCAAACCGCGATTCACAACTCTGGCCCCATGGAAAAGTGCAATCGAATGCCGCCCTCGTCGTCCAGCGCGTGGGCCAGGTCGAGGCGGATCGGGCCGACCGGCGACACCCAGCGCACGCCGATGCCCACGCCGGTCTTGAGGCTCGGCAGGTCGAGGCTGTTGAAAGAGTTGCCCTGATCAACGAAGGTCGCCACCCGCCATTTTTCGGCAACCGAATATTGATATTCGAGGCTGCCGGCCACCATGTAGCGCCCGCCGATGCGATCACCTTCGGAGTTCTCCGGCGACAGGCTCTGGTAGTCGTAGCCGCGCACGCTCTGGTCGCCACCGGCGAAAAACCGCAGGGACGGTGGAATGGACTTGTAGCCATTGGTAGCGCTGCCGCCGATCTGGGCCCGAGCCAGGAAACGATGCTTGTCGAACACCGTGGTCAGGCCCTTGACCATGGCGGTGCCGTATAGAAGGTTGTTGTCCGAGCCCAGCCCTTCCTTGGCGACCTTGGTGTCGAATTGCAGGCGATAGCCATGGTGCGGGTCGATACGGTTATCGCTGCGCAGGTACGAATAGCTGACGCCCGGCATCAGCAACGTGCTCAAGCCCGCATCGTCGCCGAGGCGGTACTCCTCGCGCTGCCACTTGAGCGACACCACCCGCTGCCAGCCGCTGGGCAACTTGCTGTGCCATTCGGGCCCCACGGTCAGCAGCTTGCTGAGGGTGTCGGTACCGGCCAGTTCTTCATATTGATAACCACCGGCGTAGCGCAGCTTGTCGGTCAACGGCGGGTCCAGCGGCACGTCGTACCAGAGGCCGACATTTTGCCGGGGCGCCGAGACTTCCGCTTCCCAGCCGTAGCTGTGCCCTTGCGGATTGACCCAGTGGCGCGTCCAGTTGGCCTTGGCCCGTGGCCCGACGTCGGTGGAAAAGCCCAGCCCCAGGCCCATGGTGCGCGGCTTGCGGGTGTCGAGCTTAACCGCGACTGGAATGACATTATCGGTAGCCGCGGTGGGTGCCGCATCGACCCGAACACCCTCGAAATAGCCGCTCGATTGCAAGGCCTGGTTGAGTTCGGCAATGAGCTCGGAGTCGTAGGGCGCGCCGGCCTTGAACGGCACCATGCGTCGCAGCAGGTCCTCGTCGAAGGGTGTGTCGCCTTCAAAACTGACCGGGCCCAGGGCGTAGCGCGGGCCGCTGTCGTAGATCAACTCGATGTCGGCAATGCCGGCCTGCGGGTCCACGCGCAAGGTCTGGCTGACGAATCGCCCACTGAAAAAACCATAGCGCGAGGCCTGGTTCAGGATCGTTCGCTTGGCGTCTTCATAGCGACCATGATTGAGCACCGCGCCTGGCTTGAGGCCCGCATTGCCTGGCACGCGGAAGCCCTTGAGCGACGCCGCCGGGCCTTCGATGCGGATCGTGACATTGCGCAAGTGCACCGGCTCGCCGGGGTCGATGGTCAGGATCAGGCGCGGCGCCTTGCCCGTCGTGACCTCGCTGTCGATCTGCGGCTGGTAATAGCCCAACGCCTGGGCCGCTTTGCGCGCCTGCTCCTCGGCGCCGCGACTGAAGCGCAGCAACGCCTCTTCGTCACGATCACCCACGCCACCGATGTAGCCTTCTACGTTGGCCTTGAGTTCGTCATTGGACGGTTTGACCCGCACATCCAATTCACTTTGTGCCAGCGCCACGCAGCTGAGGGACAGCAAGAGCGCGCCACCGGTCATTCGTCCTGGGAAATTCATGGCGCGGATGCTATCACGAGGTTGGGAGCCTGATAGAGCCAGACGATTCCCAAAAGTTCGTGCGACTAAGCCGTCGCGCTCTGCAGGACCTGCGGGTTCGCATGAAAGAAAACATGCTCGCGGATCGGTCCTACCGCAATTTCGCCAATTTCCTCATAACCCTGGCGTTTATAAAATTCGAGATAACGCGGATTTCCAGTGTCCAGCACCACGCCTTGGGAATGCTCGTCCACGGCACACCAGTTGTGCACCGCCTCGAGCAACTGTTCGCCGTAGTGTTTACCCTGGAATTGCGGATGAACCCCCAGCAGTGGCAATACGTGCACCGCGTCCGAAGGCAGGCAGGCCAGCACCGCGGCGTGGTACTCCAGGTACCGTCGGGTACAACGGAACCCCGTGCTCAAGACCATGCGCAGGCGCCAGGCCCAGCTTTCAGTGATGCCCAGCCGGCGTTGCGGCGGGGCGATCAGGGCGATGCCGATCAGGCGGTCGTTGACCAGCAGGCCGATCGCCGGCAGCTCCTGGAGGAAATGCTGCTTGACCAGCTCGCGCACGGTCGCCCGTACCCGCTGTTCATAGCCGGGCCGCTCGGACTCGAACAGGTAGCTGAAGGTCGGCTCATGACGATAGGCCTGGTACAACAACGAACGTGCTTCGCGGGAATAGCCGCTGTCGAGCATATGGATATCAGCGATGGCGGTTGCAGTTTCAGGCATGGTGCTGGATCTCCTGGAGGCGAGGCTTGGCAATGAGCCCTGTAGGAACTGCGTAGGAACTGCGTAGGAGCTGCGTAGGAGCTGCCGAGTGCAACGAGGCTGCGATCTTTCCCCTGACACCCGAATCTCAAGCGAAGGATCAAAAGATCAAAAGATCGCAGGCTTCGCCAGCGCCTACAAAGCCGAACGGGGAAATCTCCTCACCACAGGACATTAGCAGTGCATTTGTCGTACTGCCACGCTGGCCCCGTTCCCACATGTCAGCTAGCATCGCAGTTTTGCCAGGACAGCCGACCATGAAGATCGTCTCCTTCAACATCAACGGCCTGCGAGCCCGTCCCCATCAGTTGGCGGCACTGATCGACAAGCACCAGCCGGACGTGATCGGGTTGCAGGAAACCAAGGTCCACGACGAACAGTTCCCGCTGGCCGAGGTGCAAGCCCTGGGTTATCACGTGCATTACCACGGCCAGAAAGGCCACTACGGCGTCGCCCTCCTCTCGCGCCAAGCGCCATTGACCCTGCACAAAGGCTTCGAGACGGACGACGAAGATGCGCAGCGGCGTTTCATCTGGGGCACGTTTGCCGATGCCAACGGTGTGCCGGTGACCATCATGAACGGTTATTTCCCCCAAGGTGAAAGCCGCGATCACCCGACCAAGTTCCCGGCCAAGGAGCGTTTCTACAGCGATCTGCAGCAATTGCTGGAAACCCGCTTCAGCAACGACCAGCCGGTCGTGGTGATGGGCGACGTGAACATTTCCCCGGAAGACTGCGACATCGGCATCGGCCCGGACAACATGAAGCGCTGGCTCAAGACCGGCAAATGCAGCTTCCTGCCCGAAGAGCGCGAGTGGATGGCGCGCCTGAAGAATTGGGGCCTGGTGGACAGCTTCCGCCACCTGAACCCGGACGTGACCGACCGCTTCAGCTGGTTCGACTACCGCAGCCGCGGTTTCGAAGACGAACCCAAGCGCGGCCTGCGCATTGACCTGATCCTGGCGTCCCACGGCCTGCTGCCACGGGTCAAGGACGCGGACGTGGACTATGAACTGCGAGGCATGGAAAAGCCGTCGGACCATGCGCCGATCTGGTTGGAATTGAGCTGAATCCAAACCTTCAGGTTCTCTGTAAGAGATCCCCTGTGGGAGCGAGCTTGCTCGCGATAGCGGTTTATCTGCCACATCAATACTGACTGTGCTGCCGTCATCGCGAGCAAGCTCGCTCCCACAGTTGCCGCGCCGGTTATTCGCCGGCGTCGCACCCCTGTCATCTTTCAGTAACGCGACTGACTTAATCTTCCGGCACTTCCCAAGGTCAGAAGGTGCCGGCATGCGGCTGTGCGTTGTGTTTTTCCTCGGCTTCTGGCTGCCGTGCGCCGCATGGGCGGACCGCTTGCCCATTCCTGATCACGGCCCTGCCCTGCGCCTCCAGGGCTCCAACACCATCGGCGCGGCGTTGGGGCCAGCCCTGGTCCGCGGGCTGATGGAAAACCAGGGCCTGCTCAAGGTCAGTAGAGAAATCACCGGTCGCGACAATGAACAGCGCATCGTCGGCCAGACCGCCGATGGACGCCGTGTGGCAATCGACATTGCGGCCCATGGGTCCAGCACCGGTTTCGCCGCGCTCAAGCAATCCAGCGCGGACCTGGCTGCCTCCTCCCGGCCGATCAAGGACAGCGAACTGAAAGAACTGATGCCGCTGGGGGACCTGAAAAGTCCTGCCGCCGAGCAAGTCATCGCCATCGACGGCCTGGCGATTATCCTTCACCCACAAAACCCATTGCGCCAGCTCGACACCGTGCAACTGGCACGCATCTTCAGCGGCGAGGTAAAGACCTGGGAAGCGGTGGGTGGCGTCGGTGGCCCGATTCATCTGTATGCCCGGGATGAGCAGTCCGGCACCTATGACACCTTCAAGGAACTGGTACTCAGCCGACAAGGAAAAAAGCTGGGTCCTACGGCCAGACGCTTCGAATCCAGCGATCAACTGTCGGATGCTGTCAGCCAAGACCCGCAAGGCATCGGTTTCATCGGCCTGCCCTATGTGCGCCAGGCGAAACCTCTGGCGATTGTCGATGGTGACTCCCAACCCATGTTGCCGCTGAACCACCTGATCGCCACCGAGGACTATCCCCTGTCCCGGCGTTTGTTCTTCTATTTACCGCCCTTGCAGACCAATCCGTGGGCCGAGGCGCTGGTGGACTTCACCCAAAGTGAACAGGGCCAGGCCATCGTCGCGGCCAACGGCTTCATCGCCCAGACCGTCCAGGCGATGTCCGTCACCCCCAACGCCTTGATGCCCGAGGGTTATCAAGCCCTCAGCCGCCATGCCCAGCGCCTGACGGTGAATTTTCGTTTCGAAGAAGGCAGCGCCACTCTCGACAACAAGGCGCATCAGGACCTGGGTCGCGTACTCGACTACATCAAGCAGCATGGCAAGGCCGACCGGCGCGTGACCCTGGTGGGTTTTGGTGACGCCAAGGATGATCCGGCGCGGGCCGACCTGCTGTCCAAACTGCGAGCGATGGCGGTGCGGCGTGAATTGGTCAAATTCGGCGTGGCGTTGCGTGAGGTGCGCGGTTTCGGCGCGTTGATGCCGGTGGCGGCCAACAGTGAAGATGAAGGACGGGTTCGCAATCGGCGGGTGGAGGTTTGGGTTTACTAGAAAGTTACGCAATCAAAGCGAACCCGGTCATGTGGCGAGGGGATTTATCCCCGTTGGGCTGCGCAGCGGCCCCCAAACCAGCCAACTCGGTGTGCCATTAAATTGAGTTCACTGTTTTAGGGCTGCTGCGCAGCCCAGCGGGGATAAATCCCCTCGCCACAAAAGCGCTGATGTTTATCTCGATATTCTCGGCGTAGGAACGAACGCCCTCTTCTTGCGCCATTGCCTACAACTACGCCAGAATCCGCCGGCTTGTGCGCCTTGGGGGCGGGCCTTATTGTTGCTCGGTCGCTGAAAATCAGCGATCGGGTTTGGTAGCCCGGGTAAAACTAAGGCGCACAGCTCCGGCATATTTATTATGGCGGCTGTGCGCGGGGCGCCTCTTGGCGCGCTGGGTTTGCCTTGGTACCCGGTCTACCAACCTGCGTATAGCCGCCACCCAATGTTTGGTAGCAAAGGGTTGCGGCTCCCATTACCAAGGAGTTTCATCATGTTCAAAGCAACCCCAAACCCGCCGGACAACGATCCAGCCGACTCACCAGCACTCGACAAAGCGGCGGCAGACCGCGCCCTCGATTACTACCTGAAACCCAAATCCAGCAAGCCGAAAACCGACCCAGGCCAGCTCTTCACCCTCATCAACGGCATCGACACCGAAGCCCTGCTCGCCAACCTCAGCGAAACCCTGGCCTCGGCCAACGCCATGATCAATGACCTGGCCTTCGACCTGGACGGCTCGCGCCGGCACGTCGCCCTGGGCATCCTGCAATTGATCGAACTGAGCGGGTTGCTGGCGAATCGCGCGCTGGATAACGTCGACCCACGCTAGTCGAGGACAACCCTGTTGTGGCGAGGGGATTTATCCCCGCTCGGCTGCGGAGCAGTCGCAACCCTGCTGGCGGGGTTTATCTGGTGTACCGCGCCACTTGGTTTTGGGACTGCTTCGCAGCCCAGCGGGGATAAATCCCCTCGCCACAAGGATTTTTGGGGTCCGGGAGTGGACAGCTACCGCCCCGCCAATTCCATGATCATCCGCGAGAGCAAATAGATTCGCGGCACCACGCTTTCGACCTCGGCATATTCCTCGGGTGTATGGATATTGCCGCCGACGATGCCAAAGCCATCCAGCGTCGGCGTGCCAACCCCGGCAGACAGGCTGGCGTCCGCCGCCCCGCCACTGCCTTCTTCGGTGAGTTTGCGCCCCAGTTCGCCGTAGATACCCTGGGCCATGGCCATCAATCGATCCGACTCCTTCGTCTGTGGCATCGGCGGCAAACCGCGCTGCAAGCTGGTGGTGACTTCAGTGTCGGTGATCAATTTATCCTTCGAGACTCGCGCGAGGTCTTTTTCGATGCGATCGAATTCTTCTGGCACCGCCGCCCTCACGTCGGCCTTCGCCGTGGCCTGGTCGGGAATCACGTTGGTCCGGTCACCCGCCTTGAGCACGGTGAAGTTGATGGTGGTTTTCTTCTCCGCGTCGCCGAGCTTGCCCAGTTGCAGAATCTGGTGCGCCGCCTCCATCGCCGCGTTGCGCCCCAGCTCCGGCGCCACGCCCGCGTGGGCCGCCTTGCCCTTGACCTCCACCAGCGCCGTTGCGCTGCCCTTGCGCCACACCACCAAACCGTCAGCCGGACGCCCCGGCTCGAGATTGAGGGTTACATCATGGGCCTTGGCGGTTTTCTTGATCAGGTCGGTGGCGACGTCCGAGCCGGTTTCTTCGCTGGCGTCGAGCAGGAACGTGATCTGCGCGTAATTCTTGAAGTCCAGGTTCTTCAGCACTTTCAACGCATAGATGCCGGCGACAATGCCACCCTTGTCGTCCATCACCCCCGGCCCGTAGGCCCGGCCATCCTTGATATGAAAAGGTCGCTCGGCGGCGGAGCCTTCCTTGAACACCGTGTCCATGTGGGCCATCAGCAGGATCTTCGCCTTGCCGGTGCCCTTGAATGTCGCCAGGACATGCTGAGTGCCGTCCGAATTCGGCACCTTCTCGATGGTCGCCCCGAGCTTCTGCAATTCGTCGATGGCGATGTCGCCGACCTGGGTCAGCCCCGGCACATAGCCGGAGCCGGAGTCGATGTTGACCAGCCGTTCCAGCAGTTTCAGGGCCTCGCCCTTGTACTGCTCGGCATCGGCCAGCACTTGCTGATGGGGTTGGGCAAAAGCAGCAGGCGCCAAGGCACTGAGGGCCAGGCTCAGGCCAAGACTGACGGCCAGACGGGAGCGACGAGCGATAACGGTCATGAGTTCATCCTTGTTTCGTCGGGAAAGTACCCTTGAGGGAGTCAAGGGCACCCTACCCGACAAAACGCCAACGCTCTAGACCGTCGACGTCTCCAACACCGGTCGATGTCGCTGGCAGACAAGCCGATTACGCCCGCCCGTCTTGGCCTCGTAGAGCATCTGGTCAGCGTCGTTGAGCCATGCAGTGGCATCGCCATAAGCCGGGTTGAACGCCGCCAGGCCAATGCTCAGGCTGACTTTCAAGGCCGGATCCTGCTCATAGGCGAGCGTGGCAAAGCGCTCGCGCAAACCGTCCATGGCCTGCACCGCGTTGTGCAAGGTCAGGTCCGGCAGGATCACGCAAAACTCGTCGCCACCGTAGCGCCCGACAATGTCGGCAGCCCGCAGGTTTTGCCTGAGCAGCTTGCCGAGCTGGCGCAGCACAACGTCGCCGGCACCGTGGCCGTAGGTGTCGTTGATGGTCTTGAAATGGTCGATATCGATCAGCGCGATCGCGCCCTGGGTTCCGTCCGATGGATGACGCAGGCAGCGCTGGAATTCTTCGTTGAGTCGATCTTTCCAGGCGCCATGGTTGAGTAACCCAGTGAGGCTGTCGGTGCGACTCAAGGCCAGCAATTCTCGCTTTTGCCGGCCGAGGGTGTAGGCCTGGCGAAAACAGATCCAGCCCAGCGCCAGTGGGTACAGGCACAGCAGCGGCAGACAGGCATAAAGCTGTGCAGGGCTGGTCATGGGCACGCTGGCCAACGGGAAAATCACACTGCCCACCGCAATGCCTGCCGTTTGGGCCGCGGCCCCAACCAGCAGGAAACGCAGGCCGCCGATGGCGACATTGTTCATGGCCATCATCGCCAGGGTGACGGCCGTGGGTAGCGGATTGAATTGCATCGCGGCGACCCAGAAGCCGCCGAGAAAGGCATCGATCAGCAGGTTGCGGTGTTCGGCGTGATACGGCACCGCCGAGCGACGGGCCCATTGATAGGACACGTGCGGCCAGAGCAAGCCGTTGAACAGCATGAAGCCCCAGACCCAGGGCGCCGGGTCGAGAGGCTGGACGGCGACGCTCACCACGAGCAACCCCAGGGTCAGGCCGAGGATGCGTGATGTGTACAGCCTCCTGGCCAGCGAAAGTCCCTTTTTTCCCGTCTTATGCATAGAGGCCTCTGCACCGCAGGTCTCCCGATCACCGGGATGGGGTTGTTGGGAGTCTATCAGGGTGGCGTCAAATAGCCATTACTCCATACAGGGGTATTTATCCCACCGGACGAACGTAGTTCTTCGCATATCTTGGCTATACATGAGGAGGGGGAATTGTTGTCCGACACAGCGCGTATCAAAGCAGACACCTGCCTGACATCGCGATATTCCGAGGTTTCAGCTTCACTTACCTTGATCCGTCGATTCATACCGACGCGTCAACATCTCACGTGACCCATGGAGGGCAACGACATGCTGGTGTTGTGGGTGGTCCTCGCCGTGTTCATCGCCTGGAGCTGGCTGACGTATCCGGGCATCGGCCACGTGCTGTATGACCTGGGTATGGCCCTGGAAGCGCGGATTTACCGGCTGCACAAGATCACGGTGCCCATCAGCGAGATGACGGTATCGACCTGGCAAGGTGGCCCTTATGAAGCGTCCGGCAGCATCCTGATGCTGCATGGCTACAGCGCCGACAAGAACCTCTGGCTGCGCTTCGCCCGGCATTTCGTCAGCCAATACCGCGTGGTGATTCCCGACCTGGCTGGCCATGGCGAAACCGGCTTCAAGGCTGGCGGCGGCTATGACATTCCGACCCAGGCCCGACGGGTGATCGAGCTGCTCGATGCCTGCGGCCTGGACAAGGTCCATGTGATCGGCAATTCCATGGGCGGCCACCTCGCGGCGTGGCTGGCGGCGACCTCACCCGACCGCGTGCTGACCCTGGCGCTGATCGACCCGGCGGGCGTCACCGCCCCCCAACCCAGCGACATGGAACGCCACCTGGCCGCTGGGCATAACCCGTTCCTGATGTATTCGCGGGATGATTTCGCACCGTTCTACGCCATGACCATGGCCTCGCCGCCCTGGTTGCCCAGCGTGGTGCTGGCGGCGCTGGCCGAGCGTTACGAACAGCGCCGGGAGGAACTGGCGGAAATTTTCGTCGACTTTCGCGCCAGCCCACCGATGGAGCCCCGCCTTGCCGACATCCGCGCGCCGTCGTTGTTGCTTTGGGGGCGCAAGGATCGGTTGATCGACGTCAGCAGCGTGCCGGTCTGGAGCAAGGGCATCGCCGACCTGCGCGTGGAAATCTGGGACGGCGTCGGCCATATGCCGATGGTGGAAAAACCTGGGAAAACCGCGGCGTTGTATCGGGATTTCCTGAGGGGATTGGGGCAGTGAACACAAGGCAGGCTTGATTGCTTGCGACGACGTCTTCGGCGGGAGCCTTCGGATCAGTCCCTGGCAGAATGAAGTCCTGAAGATTCTTCGTTTGCCGGCATTGGCGAAGGCTGCGATCTTTCGTTCAACTTTCCCACAGTCTCGCCAGGAATTCTTACGATGAGCTTCGTCAGCCCCGACTTGATCCGCCAACGCTTTTCCAGGGCGATGTCCGACATGTACCGCGACGAGGTGCCGCTGTACGGTGCATTGATGAACCTGGTGGAACAGACCAACGCCCGGGTGCTTGCAAACGACTCATCACTGGCCGGGCACCTGCGCAGCACCGGCGAGCTCGAGCGCCTGGACCTGGAACGCCACGGTGCGATCCGCGTCGGCACCGCCGCCGAGCTGGCGATGCTCGGTCGCCTGTTTGCGGTGATGGGCATGGAGCCGGTGGGCTATTACGACCTCACGCCTGCCGGGGTACCGGTGCACTCCACGGCATTTCGCGCTGTTCACGAGGCATCGTTGCAAGTAAGCCCGTTCCGGGTCTTCACCTCGCTGTTGCGCCTGGAGCTGATTGAAAACACCGAGCTTCGGACCTTTGCCGAGTCGGTGTTGGCCAAACGGCAGATTTTCACCGCCGACGCCCTCGATCTCATTGAGCTGGCCGAGCGCCAGGGTGGCCTGACGGAGCACCAGGCTGACGAGTTTGTCCTGCAAGCATTGGAAACTTTCCGCTGGCACCACAGCGCCACGGTCACCGCCGAACAATATCGACAACTCAGCGCCCAGCATCGGCTGATCGCCGACGTCGTGGCCTTCAAGGGCCCACACATCAATCACCTGACGCCGCGCACCCTGGACATCGACATCGTCCAGGCCCAGATGCCGCGGCATGGCATCACGCCGAAGGCCGTGGTCGAAGGTCCACCTCGCCGACAGTGTCCGATCCTGCTGCGCCAGACCAGCTTCAAGGCCCTCGACGAACCCGTCGCGTTTACTGACTCGCCTCAGTCCAAGGGCAGCCACAGCGCGCGTTTCGGCGAGATCGAACAACGCGGCGCCGCCCTCACGCCCAAAGGTCGTGCGCTGTACGATCAATTGCTCAACGCCGCACGGGACGCCTTGGGGGAATTTCCCAACGAAGCCAACGCGCAACGCTACAACGCGTTGATGGCTGAACATTTCGCCCAATTCCCGGACACCCTCGATGAGTTACGCCAGCAGGCACTGGCCTACTTCCGCTACTTTCCGACACCGAAGGGCCTGGCCGCCAAGGGCACATTGGCCAGACCGCTCACACTGGAGCACCTGTTGGAACAGCAATACCTGCGCGCCGAGCCCTTGGTGTACGAAGATTTCCTGCCGGTCAGCGCCGCCGGTATTTTCCAGTCGAACCTGGGCGATGCCGCCCAGAGCCACTACGCCGGACAATCCAATCGGCAGGCATTCGAAACCGCACTGGGACGATCAACCATCGATGAGTTGGCGCTGTATGCCGCGACACAGCAGCGCTCCATCGATGAGTGCATGTCTGCATTGGGTGCGTAGAAAAGCCGAAAGCCAGGCGACGCAAGAAGTTGCACGGGGGCGCTGGCTCCAATCCAGCGCTGGTCGCCGTTTCAGCCGCCCCAGCGCAGTGTGCAATCGACGGGGATACACGGCGCAGTCCATTGCGTGAATGTCCGGCGCTTGATGCCGGATTCGACAGCAACGCCTCATCAACCCATTGATTTATAGATGTTTTTTAGCGAATGGCACAGCTCTTGATAACTCAGGCAGCCTCGGGACGATTCGCGACCCGGGCTTTCAGATTATTCCGCAAGGAGAGCATCCATTGGCTACCCCCGCTTACATGTCCATCGAAGGCACCAAACAAGGCCTGATCACTGCCGGCGCGTTTACCGCCGACTCGGTGGGCAACACCTATCAGGAAGGTCATGAAGACCAGGTCATGGTGCAAGGCTTCGAGCATCAGGTGATCATCCCGCGCGATGCCCAGTCTGGCCAGCCGACCGGTCAGCGCGTGCACAAGCCACTGGTCATCACCAAGGTTTTCGACAAGGCCTCGCCGCTTCTGCTCGCTGCCCTGACCAGCGGCGAACGCCTGACCAAGGTCGAGATCCAGTGGTTTCGCACGTCAGCCGCAGGCACCCAGGAGCACTACTACACCACCACCCTGGAAGACGCGATCATCGTTGACATGAAAGACTACATGCTCAACTGCCAGGACCCGAACAACAGCCACTTCACCCATCTGGAGGATGTCCACTTCACGTATCGCAAGATCACCTGGACTCATGAAGTCAGCGGCACGTCGGGCTCCGACGACTGGCGTTCACCGGTCGCCGGCTAAGTCGCACAGGTGTTCGCCCAGTGCGACGGCCTCGGCATTCCATGCACTGGTAAAGAGCCTGACACTGGGCGAACGCAGACAATAATAGTGGAGCTTGCGCGGGATGTCCGTGAGCCCCACTTAAATAATTCTTCACACCCTGTGGCAAGGACCCTTGCCCTCTCCCGTCGGCAGCTTCAGTCGCGCCGCGCCGTTTTCTGTGCATCGGTTTCCTGCGCGCCAGGATGACCTTGGCGTTGCTCTCGCTTGGCCGCGTCGTTGTCCCGCTCTACTTCACCGGGCAGGGCCGGCTTATCGGGGTTGTGTTCGGTTTGGTCGGACGTCGGTTTCATCGTGAATTCCTTGAGCTGCAGCGCCTGCTATTGGCGCGGGATTGGATGGCGGCGATGGCGTCTTGATCCAGGACCGGGTGGTCTTTTTCGCGATCCGGCTCGCTCCCACATTGGCATGCATGCTTCTGTGGGAGCGAGCCTGCTCGCGAAAGGGCCGTCAGAAAATCAGGCGTCGGGGTCCGCCACTTCCGCTGCGACGTTGGCATCTGGCGAACGCTGGTGAAGTTCCTCGGCCCTGGTCTTCAGTTCTTGCCAGCGGTCCAGGTCAATCTCTCCCCGGCCGAACAGATCGTTGGCCAACCGCATCAGCTCGGTGAAATGAGCGTCGGGCGATTGCTGGAAATAAGCCTTGTCGTCGAACAGTCGCTGCCAATCGGCCAGCGACGGTGGTTTGAGGTCATCGCTCATGAAGGGCTCCCGCGAGGCATTCATAAGCTATGAGGGCCGACGGACACAGGGAGTTCCGGCGATTCTCAGTAGCCTGTCATTTCCAGATAGCCGTTGCCGCCATGACTGCCGCTCAGTTGCACCGGCCCTTCCCAGTAGGGAATGCGCAGGTTCATCCAGGCGCCGGGGTTCAGGGCGCGGGTGGTGATGTCGAGCTGCTTGCCGGGGATCTTGACCGACCAGCGCACCGGCATCGCGCGCCCTTCGACCTTGGCGGTGTCCAGCGTTACAAGGCTGATTTCGCCGGCATGCAATGTCGTCGCCTGGCCCTGGGCGTCGATCCAGGTTCCCGTGAGATAGGGTGCGCCCTCCTTGTGGCGCATGCGATAGAGCATCACCTGTTCGCCGCTTTCCAGATGCAGCGAAAACCAGTCCCACCCGGTCTGGTTTTCCGTCAGCGGCTGGCTGCTCCACTCACGGTCAAGCCAGGCCGGGCCGCTGACTTCGTAGCGCTGGCCATCGATTTCCAGATGACCGCGAGCCTGGAAAAACGGCTGGCTGTAGTAATACGACGCCTGGCCCTGCTCGGATTTCTGGCTGAAGCCCTGGTCGCCTTGCAGAACCAGCGGACGCGTCGATGTGAGCTGCAGTTCATACTTGAAGTGTGCGTCACGCGCCTTGAGTTGCATCGCCGCCAGGGGATCATTGCCAGTGGCTTGAGTCGTCAATTGCCAATCATCGATCCAGGCATCGAAAGGCGTAGTCCGCACCCCGGCCTGCCCGACGCCGCCCCGGGCGTAGCGCTCGGCGGCATGGTGGACGCTGGCGGAGGTCACGGCGGCGTGGCCGAGCCAGATCGTCTGGTTGCGCCAGCCGCTGCCCTGCACCGCAGGGTCCTGGGCGCTGCGGAACAACGTCCACTGCACACCGAAATCTCGCCCTTCGGCGTCCTTGAGATTAGCGGTGATGTACCACCATTCGATGCGGAAACCTTCATGGACACCGTGATCGGCTGGGAAGCTGAACACGCGCCCGGGTACCACGGGCGTGAACGCAACGGCGTGGGTGCCGAGACCGGCAAACCCCTTCTCCCGCGGCGTCGAGTCATCACAACCGGCAAGCAGTGCAAGGAGCATCAGGCCGACGCTAATCTTCATGGGCGAACGTCCTCAGCAAATCCGTCGGCTGCGTACGGTACAGCGCGTACAGCGGCCAGGCCGATGCCAGCAGCGTGGCGAGCATCGCCAAGGCCAGCAGTTGCGCCAATTGCAGCGGAAAAACCCGCAACGGCAGGCGCCAGCCAAAGGCCTGCACGTTGATCACCGCATCCAGGCACCAGGCCAGGGCAATGCCCAGCGGCACGGCCAACAGCAACGTCAGCAGCGCCAGCAACCAGGTCTGGCCAAGGTTGAGCAGCATCAACTGCCGCCGCGTGACGCCCACTGCCCACAGCGGTGCCAATTGACCGAGGCGGCTCTGGCTCTGGGTCAACAGGCTGATGAACAACGCCACCCCGGCCACGGCCAGGGTCAGGCTGTTGAGCGCGGCGGTGGCGGCAAAGGTGCGCTCGAACACTTGGGTCGACCAGCCTTTGAGCCGGGCCTGATCGACGATGCGGCTGTCGTCGAGGTTGAACCGATCCTGCAACGCCGCCAGTAAGGGCGGGATCTTCGACGGTTCGATGCGCAGGTTGAAACGATACGGCGTGAGCTGCGGCCAATGCGCCAGCAGGTGTTTCGCGTTGATCAATACGTGGCCCTTGGGATTGCCGTAGTCGGCGTAGATTCCGACAATGCGTGGCATCCAGGGGCCTTGTGGGGTCGGGAGGGTCAATCGATCACCGATCCGCACCTTCAGGCGCCGGGCCAGTTGTTCGCTGAGCATCAGCGTATCGGCGCCGGCCAGTTGCTCCCACGCTTGGCCGTCGGTCGACTCCAGCAACGGCCAGTGCTGGCGGTAGGAAGCATGGTCGATAATGCCGAAAATATCCGTCGGCCAGCCTTGCAAGGGAATCGACACCTGCCAGTTGGGCAATACGGCGGTAACCGTCGGTTGCTGCTTGAGCCAGGCGTACAGCTCGCCGGCCTGGGCAGGCGTTTGCGGGCTGATGTACAACTCGGCGGTCAATCGTTGCTCCAGCCAATCGCTGAACGTCTGGCGAAAACCGCCGGTCATGCTACCGGCGCCGATGTTCGCCGCCAACGCCAGCAGCAACGCCATCAGCGCCAGGCTCAGCGTGGGTAATTGCTGGCGGCAATCGGCGAGAAACCACTGCCCAAGCACCGAACGACTGCCGCGCAACAACCGGTTCAACACCCCATTGAGCAGCACCGGCAAGGCCAGCGCCGCGCCCAGCAACAATGCCGTCATCAAGACAAAACCGCTCGCCAGGCTGTCGCCCCAGACCAGCACGGACGCGGCGATCAGCGCGGCCAACGTCGCCACCGCGCCCTGGCGCCGCAGCCATCGCGCATGGGCCTGGTGCCAGGCCTGGGGATTGGCCAGTGCCAGCAGAGGCAGGCGTGCTGCGCGCAACAGGCTCTGGGCCCCGGCCAGTAGCGCGCCGAGCAGGCCCAGCCCAATTCCGCCCAGCCACCACCAGGGGCTGAGGTTCAATTGCCCGGGCACTTCCGCGCCGTACAGGCCCCGCAGGCTCGCCGCCACATCGGGCAGCAACAGACTCGCCAGCCAATACCCACTGAGCACCCCAGCCACGCCGCCCAACAAGGCCAACGCGCCCAGCTCCAGCGCCAGGCTGGTAATCAGCACCCGCGCGCTGATGCCGCAGGCCCGCAGGGTCCGCAACAGGCTGCGGCGTTGTTCCAATGCCAGGCCGATGGCCGCATGAACGATGAACAACCCCACCACAAACGACAGGAACCCCAGCGCGTCGAGGTTCAAATGGAAGCTTTCGGTCAGGCGCGACAGGTTGTTTTCCTCGTCCGCGTGTTTGAATTGCAACAGGCCGTTGAATGCCTCGGGCAAAGTGGCCGTGAACGTGGCGGGCAGCAGCAATCGCGAAACCTGCTCCGGCAAGCCCAGCAGTTGCTGGGCGAAGCCGATGTCCATCAACAACACGCCCGGCGCCATGTCGGGTTGCACATGCAAGGGCGGCAAGGCCTGGTCGCCGACGGTGCGAGGCCTGTCGCCCTCCTTCAGCTCCAGGGCTTGCAAGGTCGAGGGGGCGATCCAGGTACGCCCGGCACCGGTGAAAAACTCCACCACCTCATCGATTTCCCGGGCCTGCCCCGCCACGGCCGAACCCGGCGGCAGCGACACCGGGTCGATACCCATCACTTGCAGCCGCTGCTCTTCGTGCCCCTTGAGCGTCACCCGCGCCTGCAACACCGGCGACACGGGCCAGCCTTGGCGACGCAGGTCGACAAACCATTGCTGCGCGAAGGTGCCGCCACCCGGCGCGCTCAGGCTGGCCTGGGGTTCGCCACCGATCAACTGACTGGCCCGGGCGTAGCTGTCGCGAGCCTGGCTGTTCAGTGCCTGGACGCCGACGAGCAGGCTGGTGGCGAGCCAGAGCCCGGTCAGCACACTGAAGAATTGCACCGGGTGTCGTCGCCAGTGGCTGAGCAGGGCCTTGAGCGTCTGGCGAAAAACCATCAGGCCTGGACCGCCTGTGCCAGACGCCCGCCTTGCAGCACCACACGATGCGCGAGGCGCGCCGCCACCCGTTGACTGTGGGTGACCATCAACAGGCTGGTGGGGCTGCCGTCGAGCAATTCCAGCAACAATCGCAGCACTTCGTCGCTGGTGGCTTCGTCGAGGCTCCCGGTGGGCTCGTCAGCCAACAGCAACGGCGGCCGTGAAGCCAGCGCCCGCCCCAGCGCCACCCGTTGTTGCTGTCCGCCAGAAAGTTGCTCGGGATAGCGCCGCAACAGGTCCGATAGCCCGAGCCGCTGTACCAGATGCGCCTGCCAGCCAGCATCGAAACGCCCACACAGGCGCGCCTGGAAGGCGAGGTTGTCGTCCACCGACAGGCTGCTGATCAGGTTGAATTGCTGGAACACCAGGCCGATTTCCGTGCGTCGCCAATTCGCCAGTTGGGGTTCGCTCATGCCGTCGAGCCGGTAGCGGCCGCTGCGGATGCTGCCTCGGTCGGCTTTGTCCAGGCCGGCGACCAGGTGCAACAAGGTGCTCTTGCCGCTGCCCGATTCGCCCATCAGCGCCAGGCTGCTGCCGGGAGGTAGCGTGAGGTCGACGCCCTGCAACACGGGCAGCGGGCCTTGGGGGGTGGCGTAGCTTTTGAAGACGTTGCGGACTTCCAGCATGGGCAAGACTCGGGGACAGATCGGCGAAGGCGTCAGGATAGCGGAGGTTCGAGGGTTGTGAGAGTTCCAAAAAGATGCTTGGCCTAGTGTCCAACTGTGGGAGCGAGCTTGCTCGCGATGGCGGTGTGACAGTCGATGAAGATTTTGAATGGGCTGACCTCATCGCGAGCAAGCTCGCTCCCACAAGGGATCTGTGGTGCGCGGTCCCTTCAGTCATGGCGCTGGATCAACCAGGGTCGATCCTCACTGCCCCGCCGCCACTTCGGTCTTCACCGGCCCTGGTGTGACGATGCTGTCCAAGTCGATATGTTTCCAGGCCGGCTTGGCCCCCAGCCGGGCATTGAAGCGGTAGTTGAAGGTGAAGTCGTCTTCGGTCGGTTGGCTCAACGGCTTGCCATAGTGGGCCATGACCGCGGCCGGGTCGTAGCCCATCAACTCCAGCAGCGTCGGGAAGATGTTGTAGTGGCTGGAGCGGTCCTTGTTCTGTGCCAAGGTGCTACGCCAGTCCAGCGTCTGCAGTTGGCTGCCCTGGATCACGACGAGCGGCACCAGCCCTTCTTCCTCCACTGGATCACCGCCGCAGTGAGTGTTGAGCCCGGGGTTGCCGCGTTCGTGGAGGTCCTGGCCGTGGTCGGAGGTGTAGATCAGCACGGCGTTCGTGAGGTTGCCTTCACGGAAAAGCCGCTGGAAAAATTCGCCGACGTTCCACAGCAAGGTGTTCTGGTAAGCGTTGCGGTAGAGCGCCCAATCGCCTTTCTCGCCGTTGAAACCATCGCGGCTGCCGGTGTCGCTCACGTCTTGGAACTGCCCGCGTGGCAGGGCCGGACGGTAGGTCATGAAGTCATCGGGGTATTTGTCATGGACTGGAAAATGCGCGCCGACCTTGTTGATCACCACCAGCTCGGCCCGGTCGTTGCCCAGCAACTCGACCAGCTTCGCCACGGCCGCCATGTCCCGGTCGCGTACGCGGGTCTGGTCGAATTGGACGAATTGATCGATCGCTTTTTTTTCCAGCTCGGTCATCAGGTTCTGCAGGTTGCCGCCAGTGCGCTGGGCGTCGATGTAGACAGTGCGCAACCCGGCCTGGTGGGCATACTGCCAGATTGACGGTTGTGTGCTGTTGATGCGCACGTAGTCGCCTCGGGTGCCGCCATAACGCAGGGTAACGTTGGTGTCGGCGCTGCAATTGGCAACAGACGCCGCGTAGCCATAATTGAAGATGTCGACGCCGGGTGGCGGTGTCTTCAGCCCAGTGGAGATGCCGGACGGGGTGTTGATGTCGAGGTAGTTGCCGGCAATGCTTTCGTCGATGATCAGCACGATATCGTGGTCGATCGGAGACGATTGCCGGGCGAGACTGACCGGCTCCCGAGGCCCGACGGTGTTGTGCAACGTCTCGTAGATGAACAGGTTCAGATAGGCCAGCGGCGTGTACATCACCGGCAGGCCGCGCGCGCCCTCGCCCGCTCGCACGAACAGCACAGCGCTGAGCAGCAGCACGCCCAACACGGGCGCGACGATCGGCACGTAGCCGGGCAGCGGTAGCCGACGTCGCGGCTTGAGGGCGATGCCCAACAACAGCAACACACCGCCGGCCACCGCGCTGATGATGACCTCGCGATATTGATAGGCCGCCTCCTGGATAAAACCACCGGAATACACCAGCGAGACGAACTGGCTGTAGGTCAGGTAACTGTCGGTCACCCGCATGTACGTCTCGAAGAACACCGCCGAGACAAACATCGCCAGGGCAAACAGATGCCTGACCAACGCCGGGCGAATGTAGGCGGTCATCCATAGCGCCAGCACCAAGGCCAGGAACATCGCGCCAAACAGCACCGTTGCAAAACCAAAACCCAGGGCCGCCAGACGTTCCAGGTACAAGTCATGCCCCCGGAAAAGGTACAGCACCAGCAGCACTTCCTTGAGGTATCGGGTCATGGGTTTCTCGACGGCGTCGCGCAGCAATGGAGGGTTCGTTTTCTGCACACTAGCAGCGGGTTTTCAAAGCGCAAGAAACTGGACGAACGGCTAGAGCGTCAAAAAAACGTTAGCCCGAAAATGACACCTTTGACACCCAAAAAATATAAAAAACTATGGATAGATACCGTTCATCGCCTCGTTAAACAACGATATCACCCTTTAAAAACGGCACTTCTCCAAGTCTGTCAATGACTTGATATCAAAAAGCCCCAATCTCTCGAGTTTGCCAACACTGACAACTGTCATTTTGCTGACACGCTTTTCAGAACCTGCGCTATACCCCTCTAAACAGTTTCATCCGAGTTACATCAATCGGTTTACGAGGCGCGCGAAAGATGGACGTGAGCGTATTTGGAACGGGGTATGTAGGTCTGATCCAGGCGGCGGCGCTGGCCGATGTCGGGCACCGCGTCCTGTGCGTCGACATCGACCCGAACAAGATCCGTCAATTGCAGCACGCGGTACCGCCGATCAGCGAGCCGGGACTGTCCGGCTTGCTCGAAGACAACATCAAGACCGGACGCCTGTCGTTCAGCTCCCAGGCCAGCGATGCGGTGAACCATGGCGAACTGATCTTCATCGCCGTCGGCACACCCGCCGATGAAGACGGCTCGGCGGACTTGAGCCATGTGCTGGCGGTCACCCGGCAAATCGCCGACTTCATGGACAGCGATCGCACCCTGATCATCAAGTCCACGGTGCCGGTCGGCACGGCTGACAAGGTGGCCGAATGTGCCCGGCAGGCGTTGGCGCGGCGTGGCCTGAAGCAGCTGAACGTGCGCGTGGTATCCAACCCCGAATTTCTCAAGGAAGGCAGCGCCCTGGCCGATTGCATGCGCCCGGACCGGATCATCATCGGCACCAGCGATCAGCTGGCGCGCGATCAGATGAGCGAGCTCTACGCGCCGTTCTGCCGCAACCACGAAAAACTGATGTTCATGGACAACCGCAGCGCGGAGCTGACCAAGTACGCCGCCAACGCCATGCTCGCCACCCGCATCAGTTTCATGAACGAGCTGGCGAACCTTACCGAACGCCTGGGCGCCGACATCGAGGCCGTGCGCAAGGGCATCGGCTCGGACCCACGCATCGGCTATCACTTCATTTATCCAGGCTGCGGCTTTGGCGGCTCGTGCTTTCCCAAGGATCTTCGGGCGTTGTTGCACACCGCCGAGCAAAGCGGCATGCCCCTGCGCCTGCTGCGCAGCGTCACCGATGTGAACGACAGCCAACGGCACATTCTTTTCGAAAAACTGGCGCAGCAGTTCCCGGGCGGATTGGCCGGCAAATCGATTGCCATCTGGGGCCTGGCCTTCAAGCCCAACACCGACGACATGCGTGAAGCGCCCAGCCGCTACCTGATGGAAGCGCTGTGGCGCGAAGGCGCGAAAGTCCACGCCTACGATCCGGAAGCCATGTCCGAATGCCGGCGCCTGTATGGCTACCGCAAAGACTTGAACCTGTGCGCGACCCGCGATGACACGCTGGAAGACGCCGACGCCCTGGTGATCTGCACGGAATGGAAGAATTTCCGCGTGGTGGATTTCGATTTCCTGGCCGGCAAGCTGCGCGCGCGGGTCATCATCGATGGCCGCAACCTGTACAACCCCGAGCACCTCGCCGCTGCCGGGCTGTTGTATCGCGGCATCGGCCTGCGGCACACCGTGCCCAGCATCCCGGGGCCACAAGCGTGAACATCCTGGTGACCGGCGCGGCCGGTTTCATCGGCGCCCATTGCGTGCTGCGGTTGCTGCGCGACGGCCACGACGTGTGCGGGCTGGACAATTTCAACGACTACTACGACCCGCAACTCAAGCACGACCGCGTGGCGTGGGTGAAGGACCAGGTCGGGGAATTTCCACTGGCGCACATCGACCTGACCGACGCGTCGGCGATCGATGAACTGTTCCAGTTCCGTCGCCCGGACGTGGTGATTCACCTCGCCGCCCAGGCCGGTGTGCGTTATTCGCTGGAGAATCCCCGCGCCTATGTCGACAGCAATCTCGTCGGGTTCCTGAACATTCTCGAAAGCTGCCGCCATCACCCGGTCAAGCACCTGATCTACGCTTCTTCCAGCTCGGTGTACGGCGCCAACCAGCGCACGCCCTATTCGGTGCAGGACGGCGTGGACCATCCGTTGTCGTTGTACGCGGCGACGAAAAAGGCCAACGAATCGATGGCCCACAGCTACAGCCACCTGTTCGGCATCCCTTGCACCGGCCTGCGGTTTTTTACCGTGTACGGCCCCTGGGGCCGGCCGGACATGTCGCCGATCCAGTTCGCCAAGGCCATCACCGAAAACCAGGTGTTGCAACTGTTCAACCACGGCGAGCACGCACGCGACTTCACCTACATCGACGACATCGTCGAAAGCATCGCCCGGCTGATCGAACGCCCGCCCCAGGCCACACCGGACTGGAATCGCGAGCAACCAGACCCGGCCACCAGCCTGGCGCCATGGTGCCTCTACAACATTGGCGGACAGCACCCGGTGGCGCTGCGGACCTACGTCGCGCTGCTGGAAAAACACCTGGGCCGCACGGCCCGGATCGAGCTGCTGCCCCTGCAGCCGGGGGACGTGCTCAACACCTGCGCCGATGCCAGCGACCTGGCCCGGGCCACCGGTTTCCAACCGCGCATCGAACTGGACGACGGCCTGGGTCGCTTCGTCGACTGGTTCCTCGGTTACTACGCGCCCCCCATCGTCCACGCGCCGCTTGCGGCCGAATCTCAGCGGAGGAGTCTATGACCCGACATGAACAAGGCATCCCGATCAGCGCCTTCGGACGCGACAAACGTGTCGACCCCGAGCACCGCCGACGCCTGGACGCGGCGATTCACCGCCAGGGTCGCGGCTGGTTGACCGGTCGCGATGGCGGTCGGCCCTGGACGGTCTCGCGGACCAATCGGGTGGTGGCCTGCCTCGGCGCATTGGCGATGCTGGTGCTGCTCGCCCCGGTTCTGCTGGGCCTGGCATTGCTGGTCAAGTTTTCCAGCCCTGGCCCGGTGCTGTTCGTGCAAAAACGCACCGGTTATCGCGGTCGCGTGTTTGGCATGTACAAATTCCGCACCATGGTCGCCGACGCCGAAGCCCTGAAAGAGTCGTTGCGCCACCTGAACAAGCACGGCGCCGACGCCATCGACTTCAAGATCGACAACGATCCGCGCATCACCCCCATTGGCCGGTTCCTGCGACGCAGCAGCCTCGACGAACTGCCCAACCTGATCAACGTAGTGACCGGCGACATGCGCCTGGTCGGCCCCCGGCCCACCTCGTTCAATGCCTATCGCTACAAGGACAACCATCTTGTGCGCCTGAGCATCTACCCCGGCCTCACCGGCCTGTGGCAGATCTCCGGGCGCAGCAATATCGACTTCGACCAGCGCGTGGAACTGGACCTCAGCTACATCGCCGAGCAGAGCCTGCTGTTGGATTTGAAGATCCTGATGATTACCCCCTTCAAAGTGTTCAGCGGCCACGGAGCGAGTTAAATGGACGGTTCGACGAATATCCTGACCATAGCCAGCCCGAGCGAGTCCAACCTGACCTCGACCGTGCTCGACCCGGATCTGCGGATCCTTCTGATGACGGCCGCCAACACCGGCACCGGCACGAGCACCAGCGCGATGGCGCTGGCCGCCCAGCTGGCGCAGATGAGCAACGGTCGCGTGTTGCTGGTGGATGCAAGCCAGTCGCCGCATAACCTCAGCCAACAACTGTCGCTGCAAAAAGAGCGCGGCTTCAGTGACCTGCTGTTCAACAGCCTCGCCCCGCCCCTGTTGCAGGACTGCGTGGTGCAGGTTTCCAGCCTGCCCTTCGATGTGCTGCCCAACGGTCGCCTCGGACACAACGCCGAGCGCCTGAGCCCCGAGCGACTGCGTCCGTTGTTCAGGCAACTGGCGGCGCAGTACCGCTTCGTGGTGATCGACGCCGACGCGGTGTATTCGGCCACCGACACCCTGGTCATGAGCACCCAGGTGGACGGCGTGGTGCTGGTGGTGCGCGGCGAAGACACCCGTTGGGAAGTCGCCCAGGCCGCGCGGCAGCGCTTGGTCCAGGCTGGCGCGAAGGTGGTCGGCAGCGTGTTCAACCGCCGCAAGTACTACATGCCCAAATGGCTCTACAACAACCTTTAAGCCTGCAAAAGGATGACGAGATGAACGCCAGAATACTTGTCCTGCTGTTGCTGCCGCTTGCCGGTTGCTCCAGCACCACCGATACCCGCTCGATGCCGGTGCAGATCCTCACGGCCGCGCCGGCCAACGCCCAGGCCACCGACATGCCCAAGGTCGAACAGACCTTGAGACCCCAGGATATCCTGGATGTGATTTTTCACATCGACACGACCTCTTCCCAGGCTTATCGCGTGCAGCCAGGTGACCAGGTTGCCTTGAACTTTACCGCCGCCAGCCAGCTCAACGGCACGCAACAGGTGATGCCCGACGGCACTATTGAACTGCCCGGCGCCAACACCTCGGTGAAAGTCGCCGGCCTGACCACCGACGAGGCGCGCCTGGAAGTACAGCGTGTCTACAACCAGAAGATGCTGTTCCAACCCAACCGCAACCAATTGAGCGTTTTGGTGACCAGCCCGCTGTCCGGCGAGACGAGCCTGCGCAATACCCTGACCCACCCGGCCACCGGCATGAGCCGGGAAATCATCGTGGGCCGGGATGGCTACGCCAGCTTCCCGGAAATCGGTGCCGTGCCGTTGCAAGGCATGACCGTCACCCAGCTGGAAACCTTCCTCAACGAGCGCTATGCCCAACTGCCTGGCCACATGACGGTGGACGTGCTGCTCAAGTCCACCGGCGGCAACGAAATCTATGTCCTCGGTGAAGTGGCCCAGCCCGGTTCCTACCCGATCCGCCGACCCATCTCGGTCCTCGAGGCGCTGACCCTGGCCCGCGGCACCAACGTCAAGGCCCGGCTCGATTCGGTGGTGATCATGCGTCGCAACGGCAATCAGGTCGAAGCCCGTCACTACGATGTAGAGAAGGCCCTGAGCGGTGACGCCTCGCAGATCGCCTACCTGCAACCGGAAGACATGCTTTTCGTGCCCAAGACCGGCCTGGCCAAAGCCGGTGAAATGGCCCGGCAACTGGCCGACGTGGTGCTGTTCCAGGGCGTTGGCGTCAGCTTCGGCTACGACCTCGACAACAATAGCAGCGGCAACTGACCCGGGTGAATGATCATGAATCCCAAGGAAAACTACCTGCACGAGTTCTTCAGGATCTTCTTCGCCAACAAGCAGTGGGTGAAGCGCGTCTTCCTGATTTTCGCCGTGATCGCCCTGGTGCTGCCGTTGATGCTCAAGCAGAGCTTCGACATCACCGCCCAGGTGATCGTCCAGTCGAAAAAGCTCTCCCAAGGCGATGCCACGACTTCGCTGAACCAGGAAAACGCGACGTTCGTTCCGCCATCCCTGGCGGACATGGAAACCGAGAGCAACATCCTGCGCTCGCCGGCGTTGATTCGCGAAACCATCAAGACCCTGCGCGACCAGGGTGAATACACCCCAAGCCCGGGCATCCTCAACAAGTGGGTGAGCGAACCGCTCAAGACATACATCACCCAGCCTTTGCGCGAATACGTCATCAATCCGCTGCGCGACGGCCTGGGGCTGGAAGTGGATCCGGTGCGCGACACCGTGCTCGATACGCTGACCGACGAGGCCATCGAAAACCTGAAGATCGAAACCCTCCCCGGCTCCAACGTCATTTCGATCGTCTACAGCTTCGGCGACCCGGCCCAGGGCACCCGGTTCGTGGCGCAACTGCTGGAAAACTACCTCACCGGCCGCCAGGACCTGCAATCGATCGAGTTGCCCCAGACGTTCTACGAGCAGAAAAAAGTCCAGTACCAGACCCGCCTTGACGGCTTGGAGGGCAACCGCCTGACGCTGCTTGAAGGCGTGGGTTCTTCCGATCCCAAGGAAGAAATCACGTTTCGCTTGAATGCGATCAACACCGAGGAACAGGCCCTGAACCTGTACCAGGACCGGCTGCTGCAAGGCCAACGCTGGCTCGATTATCTCAAGACCAGCCTGGCGGCGGCGAACAGCTCGCGATTCAACGACTACACCTTCCCGTACACCTTCACCACTACCGTGGACAACGTTGCCTTCGACGATCGGGAAATCAGGCAAATGGGTGAGCAATTGACCAGCCAGGTCAGCCGCTACATGAACGACCTGGCGATCTTCCAACCCAGCAGCGAACCCATGCTTCTGGCCCGGGAGCAGATCGTGCGCACTCGCCAGCAATTCCTCAAAGTGGTGAACAACCGCATCCAGGAGCGCACCACCGACCTCGCGGTGGTCAGTTCGGTGATCAATCAGAAAGTCGAACGTATCGCTGCCTTCAAGGAGCGCATCCACCAACTTCAGGAAACCCAGAGCAAGCTGCGGCAGATGGACACCGAGATCAATGCGCTCCACGCGGCGTTCTCCACCTATGCCCAACGGTTCGCCGAAGCCAGCTCCGCCCGTTCGCTGGACAACGACTTGTCCAACGCCCGAGTGCTGAGCCCGCCATTCGAACCCACTGCGGCGGCGTTTCCCAAGCCGATGCTGATCATCCCCTTCGGCCTGTTCTGCGGCTTGCTGCTGGCGATCGCCTTGGTCTATGTGCGGGAGTTCTTCGACCATCGCTTCAAGCATCCAGCGCAAATCGGCCATCAATTGGACTTGCCTGTGCTGTTGGTCATCAACGAGCAGTCTCCCGATCAGGTCAACCCCTACCGCAACTGGAGCGTGCCCAGCCTTGTCCATTGGGTGAAAAATTGAACGCGCCGCTCAGCCCGTCCCACCGCAGCCTCCCCCTGTCGATCATTCATCTGCTCGGCAGCGGAGGCTTCTATGGGGCCGAGCGGATGTTGCTTGATCATTGCCTGGCGACACCAGGACAGCACCAAGTGGTGTTCCTGTCGGCACCACCGACCTTGATCATGCGCTTCCGTCAAGCCGGGGTTGACTGCTGCAATTGCGCCAACTGGGCTGAGCTGTTGCAGCATTTACGGCAACGGCGCGTCGAGCGACCGCTGATCAATACGCACAACTTCAAGGGCCTGTTGTTCGGCTGGGCCGCAGCAACGATGCTGCGCCTGCCGCTGGTGATCACCCAGCACGGCTTCACGCCACACAGCCCCAAGCAGCGGTTCTATACGTGGTTGAGCCTGCAACTGTGCCGTACCGCGCCGGTCAAGCGCGTGGTGTGCGTGGCCGAAAGCATCGCGGCGCTGCACCGCCAGGCCAGTGTCAACGCGGAAAAACTCGACGTGATCCCCAACGGTCTGCCAGCCGTCACGACGCCGCTGCCCCACCGCAACGACAGGCAACGCTGGCGGGTCGGCTACGTCGGCCGCTTGAGCAGCGAGAAAGGCCCGGACCTGTTCCTCGACGCGATGATCCCGTTGTGCCAGCGCCATGCGTCGCTGCACGCGGTCATGCTCGGCGACGGGCCGGAACGCCAGCCCTTGCTCAAGCGCATCGTTGACGCCGGGCTGCCCCTGCGCATCGAATTGCCCGGCTATCAGACGGACATGAACGACTGGTGGAGCCGCCTCGATGTGCTGGTGATCAGTTCACGCACCGAAGGCACGCCGATGATCCTGCTCGAAGCCATGCAGGCCGGCGTGCCCGTGGTGGCGTTCGGCGTCGGTGGCATTCCCGATATCCTGCAAGACCGTCACAACGGCCTGCTCGCCACACCGGCCGATAGCGAGGAGCTGGCACGCCAGATCGAAACGCTGTTCAGCGAACCGCCACTGGCGCGGATCCTCGCCGACAACGCGCGCCGCACCCAGCGCGACCGCTACGACCTGCGCATGCTGGCCGAACGCTGGTCGCAACTTTATATCCGCACGGCACGGGAGGCTCGGCCATGATCGTCCCGCTCTCGATCGTCAGTCTGCTGGGGCTGGTGTGCCTGGCATTGCTCGCCAGTCCTTATCCGTTTCTCGCACCGGGTGCGGTGCTTGGGCTGGTGGGTGTTGCTGTGCTGTACCGCAAGCCTGGCTGGGGCTTGCTCGGCATTACCGCGCTGCTGCCGCTCGAAGGCCTGTTCAAGGACAATGCGTTTTCCGGCAGCAAGTTCCTCGGCGTGGCGCTGATCCTGATCCTGATGTTGCAGTTGGCCTTGCACCAGATCCCTGCAACGCGCTTGCGTAGCAATATCTGGAAGCCACTGCTCGGCTTCATGGTGTTGTATGGCCTGAGCCTGTTGATTTCGGAAAACATGGACCTGTCCCTGACGCAGCTGCGTGACCTCGCCGTAGGGCCGACTCTGTTCGTAATCACCTTGTTGATCGGTCGCGAGCTGAACCTGGAGATGTTCGCCCGGCTGATGACCGTGAGCGTCGCCGCGACCTGCGGGCTCGCGATGTTTTCCGCCAAATACCAGGAACAGGGCCGCGCCTTGGGTTTGCTGGAAGACCCGAACGGCTTTGCACTGTTGATTGCGTTTACCGTACCGCTGGCATTGTTGTTGACCCTACGCAGCCGGAACCTGCTGCACCGGTTGTTCTGGGGTGGCGGTCTCATGCTGTTGTTGGGTGGAATGACCAAGACCGAATCGCGTTCAGGATTGGTCGTGCTGTTGCTGACCCTGATGATCGGGTTGTATCACTATCGGGCGCAGCTCCCACGCGTGCGTCCTCGGCACCTGGGGTTCGCGATGCTCGGCCTGGCACTCATGATCCCGGCGGCAGTCGCCTTGATGCCTGCCAGCTACGTGGCACGCATCCAGTCCTTGAGCATCCTCAGCTCCGGCACCAACGACTACAAGGACGGGTCCCTGGGTCGCCGCACCTCATACATTGTGGTGGGCAGCCAGATGATCCGCGAGAAGCCGATACTTGGCTCAGGCCCGGGAACGTTTCCAGAGCACTATGCCCCCACCGGCTACGCCAAGGCGTTCTCGGCCAATCGCAAACGGGGGGACCTGTACCGCCAGGCCCATAACACCTACCTGGAAATCTTCAGCGAAATCGGCATACCAGGCGGCTTGATGTTTGTCGGCATGATTGGGCTGGGCCTCTACAACCTGATGCACGCGCGCCGACTCTGGCTCCAGCGCCGGGACTGGGCCCAGGCGGACCTGTTGACGCACCTGGGCATGAGCTTCCTGTCGCTGGCGTTGTTCCTGATGTTCCTCAGCGCGCCGAACCACAAGCTACTGTGGATCATGCTCGCGTTGACCAGTGTGTTGCGCTACGACGCCGAACAGGTCGCGCCGCAGGAGGCCCGTCCATGAGCCGCATCAGTATCGTCATCCCGATGTACAACGAGGCTCGGCACATCGGCCGCACGCTGCTTGCCGCACAGCGCGCCGCCAACGCCGCCGGTCTTGCGTGCGAGTTGATCGTGGTCGACAACGGCTCGCAGGATCAGGGCCCGGAGATTGCCCGGCAGTTCGGTGCGCAGGTGCTGGTGGTTCCAGGCGTGCCGATCGGTGCCCTGCGCAATCGCGGAGCGCAGGTTGCCAGCGGTGAATGGCTGGCCTTCATCGACGCCGACATCGAAATGCCCGAGGACTGGCTGACGCATTTGCTGGCGCTGGAGACCGCAGACGTCGCCGACGTATTCGGCCTGGACCTGTACACCCCGGCGCAGGCCCCCTGGTACGCCACGGCCTGGCATCGGCGGACCTCACTCCCCTTGCGACATACCATGCAGCGCGCGGATTGGCTCCCCACCGCCAACCTGCTGATGCGACGCCAATGGTTCGACAGGGTCGTAGGGTTCAACGAGACGCTGCGCACCGGTGAGGACAAGGACTTGACCCTGCGCCAGACGGCCAACGGCGCACGGTTACTGTCGGTCAACGAATACACCGCCCTGCACTGGGGCTATGAAATGAACTGGCGCGAGTGGATGGGCAAGGAGTTGTGGCGCCAGGGCAGCCTGGTGCAATTGCTGCGAACCAACGGCTTGAGCCTGCGCCTGTTGCGCTTCCCGATGTTGGCTGTGCTCGTCTGGCTATTGGACTTGCTGGCGATCTTCGCGCTGGTCACTGGCGCGCCTCAACCCGCATTCATGATAGGGCTGTTGACGACCGTGCCGGGGTTGGTGCTGAGCCTGCACCAGAGCCACAAGCACCGTAACCCGTGGCTGACCCTGCAGCTCTGGGGCCTGCACTGGGTGCGCCTGCACCTGGCCGGCGCCGCACTCATCCTCAGTTTGTGTCACTGGAAAGCAAGGAGGCCTGCCCGTGGCTGAATTCATTTTCTGGTCGTGCCTGTTATTGCCGGTTTACGCCTACCTGGGTTACCCATTGCTGCTGACGCTCGCCGGGCCATTTTTTCCCAGGCTCAGGCTTGAGCCCCTGCCTGCGCAACGGGTCAGTGTGATCGTTGCGGCGCACAACGAACAACGCAATATCGAGAACAAACTGCGCAATCTGCTGGCCCAGGACTATCAGGCCGCCAGCCTGCAGATCGTTGTCGCCAGCGACGGCTCCACCGATCAGACCGTGGCCCTGGCGCGCCGCTTCGACGATCCGCGCATCGAGGTGCTCGACTTGCCGCGCCAAGGCAAGAACAGCGTGCTCAACGCCGCGGTCAGTCATTGCACGGGCGATATCCTGGTGTTTACCGATGCTGACGTTCATTGGCTCGACGGCACGTTTGAGCGGCTGCTGGCGCCGTTCGCCGATCCTGGGGTCGGCGGCACTGTCGGTAATATGAACATTCCCGTACCGGGCTCAGGCCTGAGCGTGGGCGAAAGCCTGTACCGCCACTATGAAGCCTGGCTGCGCCGGGTGGAAAGTCGCACCGGTTGCACGGTCTCGGCCGACGGTGCGTTGCAGGCGCTGCGCCGCGAGCTGTACCAACCGATTCCAGCCCTGGTCAACGACGACTTTTTTATCAACACCTGCGCACCGGTCACCGGCAAGCGCGTCGTCTACGTCGACGACGCCAAGGTGCTCGATCAAGGCGTGGACGAAGCCGGCCGACAATTCAGCCGCCGCCAGCGCGTCACCGTCGGCGGCCTGATCAGTCTGGCGGCGCGGCGTGAGCTACTCAACCCGCTGTGCCATGGCCTTTACGCCATCGCGTTGATCAGCCACAAGCTGATCCGCCGGCTGGCACCGGTGCTGTTGCTGCCCCTGCTGGTGGCCAACCTCTGGCTGCTCGATGAGCATGGTTTCTATCGCCTGGCCTTGTCTGCCCAGCTACTCGGCTATGCCTTCGCCGTGGCCGGCCTGCTGGACGTGCGTCATCGTTTGCCCAGACCGTTTCGCCTCGCCGCGTTCGTGCTGGTGACCCTGGCCGGCATGGTCGCCGGCGTATGGCAGTTCTTGCGCGGGCACAGCTACAACCAATGGACCCCCGATCAGACTCGATGAGTGCCTGACATGCCGATCAATACCCGCATCAAGACCACAATCAAGCGCACCGGCGGCTGGCTGTACCTGAACACGTCCCTGGGTCGCCATGCATTACGCGGCGCCGGCGTCATTCTGATGTTGCACCGGGTGCTGAACAACGACCGCGCCGCCGAACTGCCCCATCGCAACGAGTTGTGCGTGGGGCCCGAAGCGTTCGAACACTTGTTGATCTGGCTGCAACAGCATTTTGAATGCGTGCCGTTGATGACCTTGTTGCTGGCCGATCCTGAAAGCGTTCCAAATCGTCCCCGGGTGGCCCTGACCTTCGACGACGGCTGGCGCGACAACGCCATGAACGCCTTTCCCCTGCTGCGCCAGTACCAAGTGCCGGCGAGCATTTTCCTGTCCACCGATTTCGTTGGCAGCCGGCAGCATTTCTGGTGGGAAAGCATCGGCGAAACGCTGTGGGGTAGCCACGGCCAGGTGGCGCGGCGCTCGCTGATCGAGCATTTGCAGCATGTCGGTCGACCGTTGCCGGTGCTGCTCGATGACATCGACGACGAGCGCCGCAGCCTGGCACTGCTGCACTACCTGCAAAGCCTCAAGACCCTCGATCCAAAAATATTGGGCGATCTCACCGACGTCTGCCCACAAGGCTCCCAGCCCCAGGCGCTGGACTGGACCCAGGTGCGCATGCTGGAGGATTCCGGCCTGGTCCGCTTCGGCCCCCACGGCGCCAGCCACGCCATCCTGACCGGGCTGGACGACCAGACCCTGCATGAAGAACTGACCCGCAGTTGGACGGCCTTGGAAAACGGCTGCGCCCAGCCCTTGCCGGTGTATTGCTACCCCAACGGTGACAATGATGCTCGTGTGCGCGAGCAGGTGGCGGCCCACGGTTTTGCGTTCGCGCTGGGCACGGAGGCCGGGCTGTATCGCCATGACGGCGACCCTCTGAATTTGCCCCGTTTCGGCGTCAGCCAGCGCAACGCCTGTCACCCTGAGTTATTGGCCTGGCGTATTCGCCGAGGAGCCCGTTCATGAACCGAGCACGTTACCTCAGGCTCTTGGTGATGAGCATGGGCACAAGCCTGGCGATGCTCGGCCTGCGCCTGTTGCGCAACGTGTTGCTGGCACGGATCCTGGGGCCCAGCGAACGCGGGCTGTTGGCGCTGCTCAGCACCCTGCCGGACCTGATCAGCGCCATCACCAGTGGCGGGCTGAATTCCGCCGTGGGTTATCAGGCGGCGCAGCACCGCTCGATGAGCCTGCTGCTCAGCCATGTGTTGGTCTTCGGTTGCCTGCTGGCGGGGTTGCTGACGCTGCTGGTGGTGACGCTGGTACGTGAGTTCGGCGCCGAACTGGACATCGCCGTACAACTGGGGCTACTGGCCTGGCTGCTGTTGCTGGCCGTGCCGCTGGCGGTACTCAAGACCAGCCTGCTGACGCTGCACAACGCCTCCGGCGGCGTCGGCACGTTCAACGCACTGCGGCTGCTGGAATCCCTGGTCCCGCTGTTGCTCTTCGTGGCGCTGTTCTGGATATGGAAAGACACGGCGCTGGAAGCGGCGCTGATCAGCTGGCTGGCGGGCCTGAGCCTGGTGGTGCTGGCAGGTTGGATGTGGTTGCGTCGCGACCATTCGATCACCCTGCGCTGGGACCGCACCGGCCACAACGAACTGTTGCATTACGGTGTCCGCAGTCACCCGGATATCCTGTTCCAGCAATTGATGATGCGCTCGGACTACCTGTTCATCGGCGCACTGCTGGGCAGCACGGCGCTGGGACACTACGCCATGGCCAGCGCCGCCGCGGAACTGCTGCATATCGTCCCGGAAGCGGTCACTACGCCGCTGATGAAAAGGCTCCTGCAGCAAGACACAGATATGAAGCGCCTGACCCCGTTGGCCTTGCGCCTGACCGCCACCGCCATGCTGGGCGCCTGCCTGGGCATGGCACTGGTCGGCGAATGGCTGATCGTCACCCTGTTCGGCATCGCCTATCAACCGGCGTACCCGGCCCTGCTGGCGCTGCTGCCAGGGGTGTTCGGGTTGTGCTACGCGAGCATCCTGCGCCTGGACCTGCTGGGCAAGAACCGCCCCGGCGCTGTTTCGCTGATGATGGGCGGGGGGGCGCTGTTGAACCTGGCGCTGAACGTGATCCTGATTCCGCGCTACGGCATCGTCGGCGCCGCCGCCGCGTCTTCAATTGCCTACCTGGGCGTGACCCTGCCGATGCTCGCCATGTATTGCCGCCTCAGCGGCGTGGCGCTGTGGCAGACGCTGATTATCCTGCCCAGCGATCTGCTGCCGATGCGTCAGATGCTGTTGGGGAAATCTGCATGAACACCGCCGCCCGCCAAACCGCCATCGCGAGCGAGCTCGCTCCCACAGGGACCGGTGGCGGACATGGCATCTGCATCCACCGAAGATCTACTGTGGGAGCGAGCTTGCTCGCGAAAGCGGTGGGTCAGTTTGCGGTGATGTTGAAGGTGACGGCCCCTTCGCGAGCAGGCTCGCTCCCACAAGGGGCCGGTGTTGGACATGGCATCCGCATTCACCGCAGGTCCACTGTGGGAGCGAGCTTGCTCGCGATGGGGCCAGTGCGGCGCTTGCTCAAAATGGGCGGCTGTCTGTGTTTCCTGCTTTTGGTAACCTCGGCGCAAGGCGCGTCCATGCAATGGACCGGTATCCGTGACGGCAGCCTGTACCTGCAAACCGACCGCCCGGACGCTGTCACCGTGCGCTGGGTGCCCGCCTGGCAGGCCGAGGCCAATACCGAACACCTGTATCTGCTCGACGGCCAGGGACGATTGGCGGGTGAGCGCCTGGTCAAGGCGGATCAGCCCCGTGGCGAACAGCAATGGCCGCTGCCGCCAGGTGCAACCAGTTATCGCCTGGAAATCCCCGGCTACAGCTTCCGTCGCTACACCGTCGAGCACGACGCGCGCACCCGGGCCCTGTTTGCCCCGGCAAAGGTGCATTTCAACGCCGAAACCCACGACGGCGACGAGCTGTATTTCAAAGTGGCGCCTGGCGAACAGGCGGTGCTGGCAGGCAAGTTCCACGGCGGCGTACGTGCGCTGCAAGCCCGGCGCGTCGGCGACGGCAAGCAGCTGCAACTGAACCTCAAGCCCTACCGGGCCTATTGGCAGTTCGATCAGGTCGCCCTGCCGATGGCTGACGTCGAGCAAATCTGGCGCTTGCATCTGCAGGGCAACGGCAAGGCCGCGTTCTGGCTGGACGGCACCGCCAACCTGTTCGCCCAAGACCCGGCACACCTGCTGCCACTGCGTGAGGATCCAGGCCAGACCCACCTGAAACTGTACGACGAGGCGCTCGGCACGACCCCCAAGCTGGGCATAGCCCTGCCCTACGAGTTATTGCCGCCGTCCACCTACGCCGTGCTCGATGCGCTCAAGCCCCAGGCGGCAAGCCTTTACAGCTTCGTCGATATCACGGCGGCCAGGGGCACCTATGAAGATGCCTTCCGGCGTTTATACCAGGAGCGCTTCGCCGTCAGCCAAAACATCACCCTCTTGGCAACCAGCCAGCGCCAAGTAGAGCTAAAGACCGACCGGACCAGTCACAGCGGCTTGCAAGCCTGGCTCACGTCGACCCGTGCCTTGGGCGGCAAAGGCCTCCATTACCTCAGTTTTGCCGATGAGCCGAACCTCAACTACCCAGACTTCGCCAGTTTCCAGCAACTGTTCCAGAGCATGGCGGCCGAGGTCCGCGCCGATCCCGCCAACGCACGTGCCGGTGTCCGCATCGCCATGCCGGCCAGCTCCCAGTTCACCAACGGCCCCTTCATCGAAAATGCTGCTGACAAACGCGGGATCGATTGGGCACGGCGACTGCTGGCGACGTCCGACGACCAGATCGACGCCCTGGCCTGGCATGAATGGATGATCCGCGACCTGCTGGCGACCCGGGTCTACCGCGACAGTGTCCGTCAGGCCGCCCACCTGGTGGGACTGGACGGCCAGGGTCGGCCGCGCAAGGCCTTGCTGCTGGACCAGACCAACATGTCCGCCGGTTCGAGCCTGAGCCCTTACGACCAGGAAACCCACTACGCCGCCCTCTGGTGGGCGTCGGTGGTCATTAACGCCTCGGCAGACGGCTGGCTGGACATGCTCAACTGGTTCATGGCCGCCGACGAACCGGAGTACCCCAAAGGCATGGTGCGGGTGCTGGACGATCAGCACTTCGAGCTCAAGCCCGTGGGCCTGGCCCAGCAGTTCATTCAACAGCACTGGCTCGACCAGGTGCTGCGCCTGGACAACGACGCGTTTGAAGTCGACGTACTGGCCATGGCCACCGGCAAGCAACGCAACCTGCTGGGCGTGAACAAAAGCACGCGAGCCCATCAGGTCAGCCTCGACGGCACGGCCTGCCCCAAGCCAGGCATGAGCCTGCTGTATTTCGGCCCGGACAACCGCAGCCACAGCGCTCCGTTTGATTGCAAGGCCGGCCAGGTCGGCTTTCTCCTGCCAGGGGAAACCGTGTTCGCCCTCGGTTGGACAGCTCCGCTTTCACCCCAACCCGCCACCCGTCAGGAGGCACCATGAACGCTCTGCAAACATTGCGTGATCACATCCAGAAAAAAGGTCTGCGCGCCGTCCTAAAGCAGCTATGCAGGCGCTACGTATTTTCCCACACCCGATTGGTGTGGCTGGAGCACGATATACGAACCCCGCTCCCCCCACACAACCTCAAGCCCTACCCACCGATGCGCCTGGAATTCATCACAATCGCCAACGCCGACGCATTTGCCCGGCACTTCGGCGATCGCGTCGAAACCATGCGCGAGTTGGCGGCCGAAGGCTATACAGGCTTGATGTACCTGGATGATCAGGGCGATAGCGTGGGTTTCGCCTGGGCCAGCACACGGGATTATTTCGACCGTCATTTCTATCGCTGCAACTTTCCGATCAAGCCGGGCGAGTACTTCCAGTTCGGTGGCGAGGCGATTCGTCGATACTGGGGAACCAGTATCTCGGCGGACATGCAATTGGAGGTATGGAAAGTCATGGCGGACCAGGGTTGCCACACCATGGTCGATGTCTGCGATTTGCAAAACGTCCAGGCGATCAAGATGCATATCCGCATGGGCTTCCAGGAGCGCGGCAAGATCACCCACGTGTATCGCCTGTTCGGACATTGGAGGTTCTTTCGCGACACGCTTTACCGCGGTTCCGTGCTGGACGGCTTTCGTAAACCGGCCCAGCCGGTTACCTCGACAGCCGCGGCCTGACTTCCATGGCGATCCGGTTCCAATGGTGTCGCTCCCTGGGCGCAGAGGATTTCCCTGCAACAGCTTATGAACAGCTGCGAACGCAGGTGGCCGACGCCACACCGTTCAACACCCTGGCCTGGCTGCAGGCGGCGGAATTCGCCCTGGTGCCGGAGCAGCAACTGCATATCCTGCTGGGCTGGCAGGACCAGACCTTGTGCTTCTGCCTGCCCCTGATATCAGGACTGGAACGTATCGGCGGGCTGCGGTTCCGGGTGTTGCGTCATTTGGGTTTTCCAATGACCGACCGCATCGCCCTGCTGGCGCGCATGGACGCCGAAGGCATGGGCCAGGCGCTGATGCAGATCCGTCAGCATTTGCCCCACGCGTTGCTGCAAATCAATGAAGTGATCGAGCCGGTCGGCGAGCAAAGCGTCCTCAGCGCCTGGATGGCGCTGAGCTCCACCGGAGAACGGCGCCTCAGTTGCCGGGTTCCGGTGCACCTGATCACTGAAAGCGACCATCAGGAGATTTCTGGCGATCCACGCTACAAGCTGCGTCGAGCGCGCAAGCGAATCGCGGCTTGTGGTGCCGAGATCCGTCGGATAACACCAGACGCCATCAGCATGGGGCAACTGTTGCGCGCCCTGGCCGATGTCGAGGATGCCAGTTGGAAAGGCGAGGAAGGTGTCGGCATCTTCGCCACCCCCGTTCGCCGGCAATGGATGAACCTCGCCTTCACCGCCCTCGCCGCCCAAGGCCTGGTGCGAGTGGTGATGCTGGAGCTGCACGGCGAGTGCATCAGCTATCGCCTCGGCCTGCTGGATCAGGGCCGGCTGTATGACTACAACCTGGCGTTCCTGCCGCAACACGCCGACCTGGGCAGCGGCCGGGTATTGCTCGAAGAGTGGATTCGCTGGGGGCTGGACGAAAACTGGCGGTGGATCGATGCGTCGCGGGTCAGCCTGGAGAATTCCAACCACCAACTGCACGAGCGCATGACCGGACAACTGGAACAGTGGCGTTGGAGCTTTTACTCCTGGCAACCCGATGGCTTGCTCCTGGGGTTTGCCTTGCGGCTATGGAAGAGCCTGAAACCCTGGCTCGGCAAGCGCAAGGCCAAACCAGCCGCGAAGACGGCATCGTCTTCCACCAAGCACCAGGAGAACACGAATGCCCCGCCAAGTGATCGTCAACGCTGACGACTTCGGGCTCAGCCATCGTGAAAACGACCTGATCCTGCGAGCCTTCGAGGCGGGGGTGATCAGCTCCGCCACGGCGATGGCCAACATGCGGGGGTTCGACCAGGCGTGCGAATTGTCCCGGCACCCGTTGCTTGAAGGGCGCGTCGGCCTGCATTTCAACCTCAGCTACGGGCCGCCGCTGAGCCAGGCGATCAGGTCACGGAAAAGGTTTTGCAATGCTGCGGGCGAGTTCGACCTCAACCTCTCGCGATACTGCCTGCGCCTTGGGTCGCGAGATCTGGCGGCGGTGGAAGAAGAGCTCCAGGCCCAGTGGCAACATTGCCTGGACCGTGGCCTGCGCCCCAGCCACCTGGACTCGCATCAGCACGTGCATAACATCTGGCCCGTCGGAGAGCTGGTGGCACGCTTCGCCGCGCGACACGGCGTACCGGTGCGGCTGGCTCGCAACCTGGGGGCCAACCTGAGCGTGCCCAAGCGCATCTTCAAGACGTTGTTCAACCATCGCCTGCGCCGGCTGTGCGGCGCGACCGCCGACTACGTCTGCACACCAGCGGACCTTGACCACGCCGCGCCGCCGGGCCACGGTTCGCTGGAAGTAATCGTTCATCCACTGGAACTGGATGGCGACTTCGGTGACGCCAGTTTGCTACCGGGCGACTCACTGACCCAGGTGCTGCACCAGCGCCTGGCGGGGGTGCCGAAGGTGGGGTATGGCGAGAATGGGCGCAGGTTCGTGCTGGTGGAATTCGGGGATGTGCACTGACGAGTGCACGCCTGTGGCGAGGGAGCTTGCTCCCTCGCCACAGGGCGGTGTCGTGTGTCAGTGACCCAGGCTCACCCGCGCCAGCGAGGCACAGCGATCGATGGCTTCGCGCAGCCGACGTTTTTGCGCCTCCCACACGTTGGCATCGACCCGGGCCGAACGCATCAACCTAAGCATCGCTGCCTTGGCATTCAGGTATTCAACCCAGGCATCCCGGGCCTTGAGCCTGTGTCGTTCTTCATCGCTCATGTCCATGCGCCTGAGCGCGAGGGTGCATTCGTCCTGGATCAGCGGCCCAAGGGTCATCTGGATCCGGTGAGGTGCCTTGAAGCCTGCCGTACCGGCGACGATTTCCCGCGCCCGACCCAGGCCCCATTCCAGCGCCTGGGGAAGCGGTTCACGCAAGGCGCGGTCATGGAATTCCTCGACCCAGACGGAGCCGTCCGGCCGGTAAACACAAACGAAAACCTGTGTGATGCTCTGCTGGTTGATCCGTGCCTGGACCTCGACCTGCGTGCCGTCCCCAAGAACTTCTTCGTGGTTGCGACCTGGCAACCGGCTGTTCACCCAAAGCCAATACTGTGCGCTTCTACGTCGCATCCCGTTGCCCTCCCCCTCAGGAACAGGCAGTAAGGCACACGAACAGGGTAATTTCCAGCGCCGAAAAGCGCGCTTCTGACGAATGACAGTCGCTGTTTCAGCGGTCCAGTTTTTTCTCCACCTGCCCGACCTCATCGCGCAACTTTTCAGCGTCTTGCTCATGGCTCTTGATCGATTTGGGCGTGATCGTCTTGTCCACTTTGTCAGTCGCCGGGTCCGGGTGGCGCACATCGCGCTCGACCACATCCACCGGCTCACCGGAAGCGTCTTTCGCCGGTGCGCTGTTGCCCGCTGGCGTCTGCCCTTTGGCCTGTTCGATCGTCATGACGTCGTCCTCGATGTGATGGCTGTTGAATTTTCGAGTGGGGCCAGACGGCGAGAGTTCGATCGGGTTGCATGCCCCCCTCGGAAGGCAGGACCCGGCCACGGGCAAACTGTCCGAAATCCCTGCGCGCGGTCCAGGGAATCTGCTAAAAGGCAGCTTCTGTCTCGATTAGCGAATCGCATCGATGTCCGCATTTTTATTTTCTCGCTTCAAACAGCGCTGGCTGGCCTGGTCGTTGATGACCGCGATGGTCGTCGGCTTGCCGGTGGGCTGCGCGGCGTTGCAGCACAAGGAGCGCGAGCTGGTGTTTCGCATCGAGCCGGGAACGGCGAGCTGGTTCAGCGGCCTTCCCAGCGGTCTACAGGAATTCGATCTCAAGCCCAAGAATTTCAAGGCCGGGGAAAATATCCATGGCTGGTGGTGGCCGGCTGAACGCAAGAACGCACCGGCCATCCTGTACTTGCACGGTGTGCGCTGGAACCTGACCGGGCAATTGTTTCGCATCCAGCAATTAAGGGCGCTGGGCTATTCGGTGCTGGCAATCGATTACCGTGGCTTCGGCAAGAGTCAGGGGGACCTGCCGTCGGAAGCCAGCGTCTACGAAGATGCGCGAGTCGCCTGGAAGCGTCTCGAAGTGTTGCAACCGGATCCGGCCCTGCGGCTGATCTACGGTCATTCGCTGGGTGGCGCCGTCGCGGTGGACCTGGCGGCGGAACTGGGTCAGGAGGCGGCAAGCAACGGCACCCCGGTGCCGGCCCGAGGCCTGGTGATCGAATCCACATTTACATCCCTGGGCGATGTCGCCACCGCCATGGCCGACACGTCCTTGCCGGTGCGCTGGTTGCTCTCGCAGAAGTTCGACTCCATCGACAAGATCGGCGAGATCAACATGCCGCTGTTGATTGTCCATGGTGCGGCCGACCGCTACGTGCCCCCCCGCTTCAGCGGACAGTTGTTCAACGCCGCCCGGGAACCCAAGCGTTTGCTGCTGGTGCCCGGAGCCACGCATAACAACAGCATGAGCCTGGCAGGCCGGACGTATCGGCAGGCGCTGGACGCGTTGATGAAAAGTACCCCCTCGTCGGTGGCTGGAAACGCCCAGGCCAGGCCGGACAAAGCGGGTTGATCCACAACCACCTGTGGGAGCGAGCTTGCTCGCGATGGCGGCGGCACATTCACATGGATGCAAACTGAACCACCGCTATCGCGAGCAAGCTCGCTCCCACAGGGGATTGGGTTACTTCATATCCTGGGTAATAAAAAACGGCACCTTTCGGTGCCGTTTTTTATGGCCGGTACAAGGTTACTTGCGCGCCGCCTCCCAAGATTTCAACAGCTCGGTGTAGCTCACGGTTTCACCTTTAGGCTTCTCGTTCGCCAGTTTCGGCTTCGGTGCGCCCGGCTGGTCGAACCAGTATTGCGCGTCGCGCTCAGGGTTCATCTTAGGCGCGCAGGTGGCCTGGGCCTTGGAGCGTTCCAGGCGCGTCATGATCGCGTCCTGGTCCTTGGCCAAGCCATCGAGGGCCTGCTGTGGCGTCTTCTCGCCGCTGGCCGCTTCGGCGATGTGGCTCCACCACAGTTGCGCCAGGCGCGGATAGTCCGGCACGTTGGTCCCGGTCGGGGTCCATTGCACGCGGGCCGGGCTGCGGTAGAACTCCACCAGGCCACCGAGTTTCGGTGCCAGGTCGGTCATCGCCTGGGAGTTGATGTCCGACTCGCGAATCGGCGTCAAACCGACGATGGTCTTTTTCAGCGACACGGTTTTCGACGTCACGAACTGTGCATAGAGCCAGGCCGCGAGCTTCTGCTTCTCAGGCGTGGACTTCATGAACGTCCAGGAACCCACGTCCTGATACCCCAGCTTCATGCCCTGCTCCCAATACGGACCGCGTGGCGAAGGCGCCATGCGCCATTTCGGCGTGCCGTCGGCGTTCACCACCGGCAGGCCCGGCTTGGTCATGTCGGCGGTAAACGCGGTGTACCAGAAGATCTGCTGGGCGATGTTGCCCTGGGACGGCACCGGGCCGGACTCGGAGAAGGTCATGCCCGCCGCTTCCGGTGATGCGTATTTCTTCAGCCAGTCCACGTATTTGGTGGTGGCGAACACGGCGGCAGGGCCGTTGGTGTCGCCGCCACGGGTGACGCTGGAGCCGACCGGATGGCAGTCTTCGACGCGAATGCCCCACTCGTCCACCGGCAACCCGTTCGGCAGGCCTTTGTCGCCGCCGCCAGCCATGGAGAACCAGGCATCGGTGAAGCGCCAGCCCAGGGACGGGTCTTTCTTGCCGTAGTCCATGTGGCCGTAGATGCGCTTGCCGTCGATCTCCTTGACGTCCTCGGAGAAGAACTTGGCGATGTCTTCATAGGCCGACCAGTTCACCGGTACGCCCAGCTCGTAGCCGTACTTTTCCTTGAACTTGGCCTTCAGGTCCGCGCGCTCGAACCAGTCGGCGCGGAACCAGTACAGGTTGGCGAATTGCTGGTCGGGCAGTTGATAGATCTTGCCGTCCGGCGCGGTGGTGAAGGAAATGCCGATGAAGTCCTTGATGTCCAGTGTCGGCGAGGTGTAGTTCTTGCCTTCGTTGGCCATCAGGTCGGTGATCGATTCGGTCTTGCCGTAGCGAAAGTGCGTACCGATCAGGTCCGAGTCGTTGACCCAGCCGTCATAGATATTCTTGTCCGACTGCATCACCGTCTGCATTTTTTCCACGACGTCGCCTTCTTGCAGCAGGTCGTGGGTCAATTGGATGCCGGTGATTTCGGTGAAGGCCTTGGCCAGTACCTTGGACTCGTATTCGTGCGTGGTGAGGGTTTCCGACACCACGTTGATCTTCATCCCGCGAAACGGCTCGGATGCCTTGATGAACCACTTGAGTTCTTCGAGCTGCTGGGCGTCCGTCAGGGTCGACGGCTTGAATTCACTGCCGATCCATTTTTTTGCGGCGTCTTCATAGGCGTCGGCCCAGGCCGTAGCGCTCAGCCCGCTGAGTGCCAGCATGGCTGCCAATGAAACGCTATGTCGCAGCTTATTGTTTTTATCGAACATAGAGACCTCCTGTTTGGGTTTAAGAGCCTGATCGCGAACCGACTAGCCCCACCGCATCACTGCCAACAGCCACACCCAGGACAACGCGAACGCTATCCAGATGCTCCAGTCGGTGGCGCCGATGACCAGCAGATGCAGGTAGGCGCTACCGAGAAGACCGATAAACAACCGATCGCCACGGGTGGTGGCAATCGGCAGGAAACCCCGCCGAGGGATGCTCGGCGAACGCAGTTCCCAAGCGGTCATCCCCGCCAGGAACAAGGCGATGACGCCGAAGAATGCCGCCGTGGGGGCGGTCCAGTTCATCCATTCCATCATCGACTCCTCAGACCCGGCCCAGGGCAAAGCCCTTGGCCACGTGGTTGCGAACGAACCAGATCACCAGCATGCCCGGCAGGATGGTCAACACCCCCGCTGCCGCCAGCACGCCCCAGTCAATCCCCGACGCCGACACCGTGCGAGTCATGACCGCCGCGATCGGCTTGGCGTTCACCGACGTGAGCGTGCGTGCCAGCAGCAGTTCGACCCAGGAAAACATGAAGCAGAAAAACGCCGTGACGCCGATGCCGGAGCCGATCAACGGGACGAAGATCTTGGCGAAGAACTTGGGGAAACTGTAGCCGTCAATGTAGGCGGTCTCGTCAATTTCTTTCGGCACCCCGGACATGAATCCTTCGAGGATCCACACCGCCAGCGGCACGTTGAACAGGCAATGGGCCAGGGCAACGGCGATATGGGTGTCGAACAACCCGATGGACGAATACAGCTGGAAGAACGGCAACAGGAACACCGCCGGTGGCGCCATGCGGTTGGTCAGCAGCCAGAAGAACAGATGCTTGTCCCCCAGGAACCGATAGCGGGAAAACGCATACGCCGCCGGCAACGCGACCGCCAGGGAAATCACTGTGTTCAGGCTCACGTAGTACAGCGAGTTGAGGTAACCGGTGTACCAGCTCGGATCGGTGAAGATCACCTTGTAGTTGTGGAAGGTGAAATCGTGTGGCCACAGGGTCAGGCCGCCAAGGATCTCGGTGTTGCTCTTGAAGGACATGTTCAGCAGCCAGTAGATGGGCACCAGCAGGAACAGGATGTAGATCAAAAGCGGAATCAGCTTTCGGTTGCTCATTGTGCGGGCCTCAACGGTTGGCGTCGGCGTGCGTCATGGCGGTGTAGAACAGCCAGGACACCAACAGAATGATCAAGAAGTACACCAGGGAAAACGCCGCCGCCGGGCCCAGGTCGAATTGACCGATGGCCATTTGCGTCAGGGTCTGGCTGAGGAACGTGGTGGCGTTGCCCGGCCCGCCGCCGGTGAGTACGAACGGCTCGGTGTAGATCATGAAGCTGTCCATGAAACGCAGCATCACGGCGATCAGCAGCACGCTTTTCATCTTCGGCAACTGGATGTGGCGGAACACGGCCCAGTTCGACGCCCGGTCGATCCGCGCAGCCTGGTAGTACACGTCGGGAATCGCCCGCAGTCCCGAGTAGCACAGCAGCGCCACCAGTGAAGTCCAGTGCCAGACATCCATCACCAGCACCGTCACCCAGGCGTCCATGGTGTTGGCCGCATAGTTGTAGTTGATGCCCAGCCCATTGAGCGCCGAACCCAGCAAGCCGATGTCGGCACGGCCGAAAATCTGCCAGATGGTGCCCACAACGTTCCATGGGATCAGCAGCGGGATTGCCAGGATGATCAGCACCAGGGACGACCACTTGCCCTTGGTCGGCATGGTCAGGGCGATGGCGATGCCCAGGGGGATTTCAATCAGCAGCACGCATGCCGAGTAGATGAACTGGCGCAGCAGCGAATCGTGCAAGCGTGGGTCGAGCAGCACCTGCTTGTACCAGTCGGCGCCGACGAAATAACGGCTGGATTGGTCGAAGATGTCCTGCACCGAATAGTTGACCACAGTCATCATCGGGATCACGGCACTGAAGGCCACCAGCAGGAACACCGGCAACACCAGCCACCAGGCCTTGTTGTTCTGCACCTTGTTCATGGCTGCACCTCGCCCACGGGTTCAAGCAAATATTCATCGGCATAGACCATCAGCCACTGCGCCGGAAAACTGATGTACGCCGTTCCTTCCGGCACCGGTTTATCTTCGGCCAGGCGCACTTTCAGCGGTGCGCCATCAAGGTTGAGGGTCAGGATCTTGTAGGTGCCCAGGTCTTCGACATGCACGACGTCCGCGCGCATGGCGTCGTCGTAAGGCCCGTCCCAGACATGCACGAACTCGGGACGGATGCCGACCTTCAGGCTTTTGCCTTCGACTTCGGCGACACGCTGTTGCAAGGTGTCCGACAGCGGCAAGTGGGTCGAGGCAAAGCCGACGCCACCGGGCTGCGCCGTGACCTCGATCAGGTTCATTCCCGGGCTGCCGATGAAGTAGCCGACGAAGGTGTGGCTCGGCCGCTCGAACAAGTCCCGTGGGGTGCCGAACTGCACGATCTGGCCGCCGTACATCACGGCGATCTTGTCGGCGAACGTCGAGGCTTCCAACTGGTCGTGGGTGACGTAGACCATGGTGATGTTGAACTGCTCGTGGATCTGCTTGAGCTTGCGCCGCAGTTTCCATTTCAGGTGCGGGTCGATCACCGTCAACGGCTCGTCGAACAGGATCGCCGAGACATCGTCGCGCACCAGCCCACGGCCCATGGACACTTTCTGTTTTTCGTCGGCGGTGAGGTTGCGGGCCTTTTTATCCAACAGATTCTGCAGGTCGAGGACCTCGGCGATTTCCTGCACCTTGGTGTGGATCCGCGCCTCGGCCATGCCCTGGTTGCGCAGCGGGAAGGCCAGGTTGTCGAACACCGTCATGGTGTCGTACACCACCGGGAACTGGAACACCTGGGCAATGTTGCGGCGCTCCGGGGTCAGCTCGTTGACGACTTTGCTGTCGAACATCACCTGCCCTTCAGACGGGCTGAGCAAGCCGGAAATGATGTTCAGCAATGTGGACTTGCCGCAGCCCGAAGGCCCGAGCAACGCGTAGGCGCCGCCCTGCTCCCAGATGTGGTTCATCTCGCGGATCGCGTAGTCCTCGGGGCCCGCCGGGGTGCTGGTGTAGCTGTGGGCGAGGTTCTGCAAACGAATTTCGGCCATCAGGCAACCCTCGCAATACGCTGGCCTGGGGCTTGGACCAGCTTGCCCTGGGCGTCGAAGACAAACAGTTTATGGGTCGGGATGTAGATGCGGATCGGCGCGTCAACGTCGTATTCATGCACGCCCGGCAAATGCAGCACCAGCAGGAAGTGTTCGTTGCGCACGTGCAGGAACGTCTCCGAGCCGCTGATCTCGGCCACCTCGACGGTCACGGCCAGTTCGAGGTCGTCGTCATTGCTGGGCACCAGCGAGATATGGCTGGGGCGCACGCCGAAACGGAACTCGCCCTCACCCACCGGGCGCAGGTCGACGTTCAGCGGAAAGTGGACGAAATTGGCGAAGCTGACTTCATTGCCGGCGATCCGCCCGGGCATGAGGTTGATCGGTGGTTCGGAAAACAATTCGGCCGCCAACACGGTTTGTGGCTGGTGATAGACGGAAGAAGACTTGCCGCTCTGGATCACCCGGCCCTCGTGCAGAATCGTCGTGGTGCCGCCCAAAGCCAACGCTTCGTTGGGCTCGGTGGTGGCGTAGACGGCAATGGTGTGGCGGGCCTGGAACAGCTCGCGCATTTCCTGGCGCAGCTCTTCGCGCAGCTTGTAGTCCAGGTTCACCAGCGGCTCATCGAACAGGATCAGCTCGGCGTCCTTGACCAGGGCTCGCGCCATTGCCGTGCGTTGCTGCTGACCGCCTGACAATTCCAGCGGGTGACGCTTGAGGAATTTTTCGATCCGCAGCATTTTTGCGGTTTCCAGGACCTTGCCCTGGATGATGTCTTCGGACACACCGCCCTGGCGCAACGGCGAGGCGATGTTCTCGAAAACGGTCATGGTCGGGTAATTGATGAACTGCTGGTAAACCATCGACACGTTGCGCAGCCGCACCGGGCGGTGGGTAACGTCGACGCCGTTCATCAGGATGCGGCCGCTGTCGGGCTTGTCCAGACCGGCCATCAGGCGCATGAGGCTGGTCTTGCCGGACAGCGTGCGGCCCAACAGGACGTTGAAGGATCCGGGTTCGAAACTCAGATTGGCATCGTCGATCCAGGGCTGGCCTTCGACGGTGCGACAGATGTGCTCAAGCTTTAATGACATGGCTCGGCCTTTTTATTATTTGGAGTCAAGCGACCCGAGTTGGAAAGCGAAAGCCGTGCCAGAAATCGCAACCTATTGATCAGATTGATATTCCCCTTGATTCCTTGGGAAAAGACGTTCGTTGGTGAACACAAGTGAACAACCATGAATGAACAATTGAACAACCGACCGGTTGACAATGAACAATTTTGAACAACACTGAATGAACGCTTTTCGGTTAGCCTGGCCATGCCCCCACAGGGTTGATGTATGAAGTCTATTCAGGCCTGCCCCAGCACAAGGAACCTGTGCGAGACTTGCCACAACAATAAAAACAGCTCCTGCGAGAGTGCCCCATGGCCGCACCTGCTCCTGCCTTGTCCCACGAGGCCATCATCCAGGCTTCCTGGTCCCGTTGCCGTGCCTTTGGCCTGAATCACCAGAGCGTGCCCGCGTTCGATCAGCTACCGGCCGACGGCATCGCCCAGTTGCTGGAGAGCCAGCATTCACTGGTGCAGACCACCCACCAGGAAGTCTTGCCGTACTACGAGAACATCCTGAGCAATTCCAATTGCCTGATCATGCTGGCCGACCATCAAGGCCAGGTCCTGACGTCTTGGGGCACCCAGCGCTTCATCGACCCGAAACTGGCCCATGGCTTCAGCGCCGGCGCGAGCTGGATGGAGCGCTGCACCGGGACCAACGCCATCGGCACCGCGCTGGCCTGCGAGCAGGCGGTGCACATCGAACATGATGAACACTTTCTCAAGGCCAACCGCTTCATGACCGGTTCCGCGGCGCCGATCTTCGACGCCGAACGCAAGGTCATCGCGGTACTGGACGTCTCCAGCGACAGCTACCTGCCGCCGTCCCACACCCTGGGCATGGTCAAGATGATGAGCCAGACCGTGGAGAACCGGCTGATCCTCAACCTGTTTCGCGGTGAACACTTCCAGCTGACGTTCAACACCGGACTGAACAACCTCGACAGCCAATGGGCCGGATTGCTGATTTTCGATGAAAGCGGCCAAGTGCTCTCGGCCAATCGCCGCGCCGACAATCTGCTGGGCCTGAGCCTGTCGCGGGTGAGCATCGAAAGCCTGTTCAAGGTCTCGCTAATGGAACTGCTGAACCAGCCCGACGGCCTCCCGTTCGCCTTGCAGGCGTCCGGGCGCAATCGCTTCCAATGCCTGCTCAAGCGGCCGAAACAGGTTTCGGTCAAGCCGCGCATCTTCGCTGAACCGACGCCCTCGCCCACTGATAACGGCATCAGCCTCAACACCCTGCACTTCGGCGACAGCCGCGTGGAAAAAGCCGTGCGCCAGGCCGAACGCCTGCTGGAGAAAGATATTCCGCTACTGATCCACGGCGAAACCGGCGTCGGCAAGGAAGTGTTCGTCAAGGCCCTGCACCAGGCCAGCTCGCGCTGCAAGCAGCCGTTCATTGCGGTCAACTGCGCGGCCATTCCTGCCGAACTGGTGGAATCGGAACTGTTCGGTTACGAAAAAGGCGCCTTCACCGGCGCCAATCAAAAGGGCAGCATAGGCCTGATCCGCAAGGCCGACCGTGGCACGTTGTTCCTCGATGAAATCGGCGACATGCCGCTGCCGACCCAGGCCCGACTGCTGCGAGTCCTGCAGGAGCGTTGCGTGCAACCGGTGGGCAGCGCCGAGCTTTTCCCGGTGGATATCCGCATCATCTCCGCCACCAATCGCTCGCTGCGTGAACAGGTGCAACTGGGGCGGTTTCGTGAAGACTTGTATTACCGCATCGGCGGCCTGACCCTGGAGCTGCCGCCCCTGCGCGAACGCAGCGACAAGCAGGCGTTGTTCAAACGCCTCTGGGAACATCACCGCGAACCGACCCAATGGGCTGGCCTGAGCCGTGAAGTCCTGGAGCTGTTCGAGCGTCATCCTTGGCCGGGCAACCTGCGGCAAGTCAGTAGCGTGTTGCAAGTGGCCCTGGCAATGGCCGAGGAACAACCGATCCGCCCCGAGCACCTTCCCGACGATTTTTTTGTCGATCTGGAGATGGAACCAGTGGAGACGCCGGAACCGTTGGCGGTAGACCTGAACGATGCCGAGGATTTGAACCGTCAACTTCAGGCGGTGGGCGGGAATATTTCCCACTTGGCACGGCGGCTGGGGGTCAGCCGCAATACCTTGTACAAGCGCTTGCGCCAATCTGACAGCTGATGCAAATCCTGTGGGAGCGAGCTTGCTCGCGATAGCGTCCGTTCAGCCGATGACGAGGTGACTGATACAACGCCATCGCGAGCAAGCGCGCTCCCACAGGCTGCCATTTCATTGAAACAACGGATCAGTCGAACGCACCGTTGAGCACTTCATAGATGATCCCGCTGGCAATCGCCACCAGGATCAGGTCGGTGCCGACCTGCTGCCACTCATAGCCGTCATAGTGCGGCAAGCGCCCCAGCAGTCGTCCGTCGAGCTTCTTGGCGATGCCGGGGGGCAACGGTTTGCCCCGGGCAAGGTTTTTCTGGATACCCGGCGGCAGTGCCGGGCCTGGGCTCCAATAATCGCGATAACCGCCAATCACGCCAAGAATACCGCCACGATCGATGCTCGGGCCGTTATGCCAATCGCCGCCACCGCCTTGGTTGCCCTTGCCGCCCTGATTACCTTTATTACCTTGGCCTCCCTTGTTGCCCTGCCCGCCTTTGCCTCCTTGACCGTGCCCCTGGCCCTGATCGAATTGAGCGTTTCCCTTACCGTTACCCGGGTCCGCGACAACGATCCCAGGGCCTGCGGCCAGGGCGAGACAGGTGACTGCAGCAATCAACGAGCGCGATTTGAACATGGCAGTTCTCTCAAAAAGGGGATGTCCCCTGTAAAGATATAGAGACTAACGGTGATATTAGTTCCATATCACGCTTACGTCATTCGCCGGCCCGACCGGGTCCACTGTTGCCCGAAAACGCCGCCACCCTGCGCCACAGGTTGATTGAGTTGGTTTTGTATTATCAGTGACTTATTTCTGAGGCATGGTTGAAACGTTGCCGGCCTCGACGGCCACTGGTCGCCTTTGAAACTTCGCGAACGTCACGCGGGCGTGTCTGGCTCAAGGTTTGCAGCGGACCGTGGTAGCAGCGCAGGACGACGTCTTCCTGGCGCGGCAGCAAATTCTCAACGCTTGGTCAGCCACTGGAGATGTACCGTGTCAACTCTCAACGAAATCGCAGCGAACCACGCGAGAATGGCAAAGTTAAAGGAAGAAGAGTCGATGCGGCTGAATGCGCTTCAAAGCCAGATAGTGGGCAGTTTTGAAATGCCGTCCACCCAGCCTACGCATGAAATGCCGCTGCACTTCTTGACCATAGCGACGGAGCATGTTTTTGCCGAGGCCGTGATTTGACGGTTTGCCCTGGTACTTGATCAACCTGTCGCCCGTTATAAAACGGGCGCGTCACGTTCGCCTGCCTTCAACTTCCCTAGCCTTTCCCCAAGCGCCATGCCTGCGTCCGCAGGATCTACCGTGATGCCCATCACAGATCAGATAGTCAGCTAAACAGCCAGTGCGGTATTTTCGTGCGCGAACGCTTATAAAGCGGACAGTAAAAACTGCTTCAAAGTCGCGCGACCTCTCGAGAGAACGAATTCTCTCATGGAAAACAAGGAACGATAAAAATGAGCATCCCCGAGCACGTGGAAAGCACCGACAAATACAGCGCCAAATGGCAAGAACGCTTTGACTTCTTTGAAACCTATGGCGCGCCAAACGACCCGCGCTACAAGGAAGCCGTCAAGACGTTGCCGGACTTCAAGAAAAAAATCCTGATCAACGCCAACGTGATCGCGTTTTTCTTCGGCCCGATCTACCTGTTTGTCCTGGGACTTTGGAAGAAAAACCTGGCCCTGCTTGGGGCCTTCCTGGCGATCAACATCGTATTGAGCGTGGTCTTCGCCATGATCGGCATGGATTTCCCCCGACCTTTGAGCATGGGCCTGAACGTCGCGATGTCGATGATGTACGCGCTGATGACCAACTACGCTTACTACTTGAAAGAAATCAAAGGCGAGCAAGACTGGAATCCGCTCAAGGGCATGCGTCTCTGAAAACGGGCCTAATCGTCAGTGCGCATAAAAATGGCGCAAACCGTCAAGCCTGATTGTCTATTGGAAGTCGCCTGGGATAACCAGGCTTTCTTCCAAGGAGCTCGAAAATGGCTGACGACTTGAGCAACCGCGGGCCGCGAGACCGGAGCCGCATCAACACTTCCGAAGAGTGGGAACTGAGATACTGGACAAAAGAGTTCGGCGTAACCGAAGACGAGCTCAAGGCAGCGGTCAAGGCCGTTGGGGCAGGAGCCGAAGATGTTCGCAGGCAACTGAAAAAGTAATCAAAAAAGCCCTGCATGACTGTAGGGCTTTTTTGTAAGTACTCGCGCCCCTCGATAAGCCTGTTAGAAAAAATGAATTACCCGCCGAGGCGTTCGGTCAACAATTATGAACGCAGTAATCTGACGAGGTAACAGCGATGACTATCGAAGCAGAGACACTCGTACAACTGACCGAAGCACTTCAAGAACGCGGCATGGTATTGGTATCCGACGTGGCATTTATTCGCGCACCGTATCGGCAGGATCATCATTGGGTTTGCATGGTCGAGTGATTAGGAATCCGCCGTGTTCATCGCGCCGGCAGTTCAATCAGAACGCGGCTGCGCCGAAAGTGGAACATCGAACACTCGGTCGAATACCCACTGAAAACCCAGTGAGTAAAAAAAGAAAAACACAAACAAGCCCAGGTTCGTCACCAGCGCCAACCACAGGCTGATACCCAACCAGGCTCCAATCACCGGCGTCAGGATCAGCGTCAAGCCGCCCTCGAACCCCAGGGAATGAAGCAGTCGGCGTTGCCAGTTGCGATGGCGGCTGCGCTGACGCCGCTCCCACCATTCGAACAGACCGTTGAAAAGCATGTTCCAGGCCAGCGCAACGGCAGAAATCACCAGCGACAGCAGGGTCGAATAAGCCATGCCCTGCCCGTAGACGAGCGCAAGGGAGGGCGCGACAAAAAGCACACCACCGGCCTCGTAGAGTATGGCCTGAAGAATTTTGCGAACTGCGCCTTGCATCGATGGACTCCAGCAACTGAGAAGGAACCACAGCCTGGCAAGTTGAGCGCTCGCGCTCAATTGAGCTAAATTGAGCCACGCTCAACCTGAGTAACCTTCCCGCCCATGTTCGCCAAACTGCCCCTTACCGCCTTGCGCGGCTTCGAATCCGCCGCACGGCTGGGCAGCTTCAAGGCGGCGGCCCAGGAACTGAACGTCAGCCCGGCAGCGATCTCCCATCAGGTCAAAAGCCTCGAAGCGTTTCTCGGCGTGCGACTGTTCGAACGCTCCAGCCAAAACGTGCGCCTGAGCGCTGACGGCGAACGCCTTCAGCCCTACCTGCACCGCGCCCTGCTCGACATCCAACACGGCCTGCAAATGCTGGCACCGTCGTGTACCGCGCAGTCCCTGGTGGTGAGCACAACGCCAGCGTTTGCCAGCCTGTGGCTGATACCTCGGCTCGGAGACTTTCATCGGTTGCATCCGGAGATTGATGTCAGGCTGCACAGCAGCAACGACGTGGTCGACCTACAACGTGACGCCAGCATCGACCTGGCGATCCGGGCCCTCTTCACGCCAGACCCTCACCTGTTCGAGCAACCTCTATTGGATGAATACTTTGGTGCTTATTGCCAACCCGGTTGGCAACCGCCCACAGCGGGCTCGCCCGTCGAACTCATCGACGTGCCATGGCTGAGCAGCGCAAACGTCGCGGTCGATTGGGCTGCATGGTGCGCCAAGGCCGACACCCTGGGCTGGCTGGATAACGCGCGCTTTCGACGTTATGACGAGGAACAGCATGCCTTGCAGGCGGCGGTCGCCGGGCACGGGCTGGTGCTTGCCAGCAATGTGCTGGTTGCCGACGCGGTTGCGCGTGGGGAGTTGATTGATTACCGGCCTGAGGTTCGTTTGGCGGGGGCGCGGTATACGGTGGTGTGCGTGCCGGGGCGGGAGCGGCAGGTGGAGGTGCGGGCTTTCAGTGAGTGGGTATTGGGGCAGAATGTGGGTTGAGTTGGAAAGCAACATGAAAAGGAACCTGTTGCCCGGATGAGGTGATTCTGTACAGAAAGCCACGTCAGAATCGCAGGATGTGAATGGAGTTATCTCGTCGCAAGGAAGCCAGGAAATATCAGATAGAAGAGAACCCGTGGGCGGACGAAGTGTTTGAACGAGCGGCACACGCCTGACGACAGACAAGCCCGGCACCAGGCCCGGTCTTCAATGAAGCACTCTACGACTTTCCCCTATTCTTATGCGGTCAAGGGCGCGGTTTAACGCATCCAGCGCTTTTAAAAGTGCCTGCGCCTCGGATTCCCGGCCATCTCCCCACAGGCGCTCAGCCATTTTGTTGAGCGCCAGGATCGATCGCTCGATTTCGGCAGCACTGGCTGTCGTTTTGTCGTCTGGTTGTTTCTTTGGCATTTTGATTGACGCTTCTTTCAAGGTTGGTAGAGGCATTTACGCTGCAAGCTATACCCTCCTATCGCAAAGCCCCACGCCTAAGCCCAGATGACAGACTCTGTGTTGATCTCTGCGACAGAAGTAGCATTGAACTGCCGCTGGCGGTGCAGATCATCGCGCATTTTCGGGTAATCGAATTTCTTGGTCGCCAACTCTTTCAGCACAAGACTTGAAATTTTGTAGGTGCCGCAGTCACCGCAGTCAACAAGCTCTCCACTTTGATCCGCTTCGGACTGCTTCGCTTCCAACCCGCATAGATAGCACTTCATGGCTGATCTCCTGTTTGCCGATGCTTAGGAGATCGTCTCGTCATGGCGGAAGTTTCAACTGGCTGACCTTCCGCTTAGTGACGGCCCCAAATCAATCGTTCCCAATTCAGATTTCAGCTCATAAAAACCCGGTTCAGCGGCCGAGTCCCCCTTTCTGCCCCTCGCGGCGCACGGTTGCGCCGTCTAACGGCATGACCTAGGCCCGCCACCGTGGAAGAGCTCTCTCGAAAAATGAAAAAGCTCGATGTACGAAACTATTGAAGCGAGCGGCATCACGCCGCAGGCCTGCTTGTTGCCCCCCAATCAGGCACAGGTGGGCCACCTGCCCTATCACTTCTGCTTCGCCCGGCCTATGGGCCAAGCGGCGACATGTCCGTATCGCGAAGTCGAGTCGTGTTGTGTCGACGCGCTGCTGAAACTCGGCAACCAACGGATCGTGCAGCGACCAGGCCCGGATTGAAATTTCCCGGCCAGGTTGTTTCTCAGCGGCAATGCTCAAGTAGCGTGTCAAGGTTTCGCCTGCGCTACGCCCCTCCCCTGCATAAGCGAGCATGCGCCCCGTGTAGTCTTCTTCCCAAGCGGTTAGCAACGTACGGACAAAGTCTTCGCGATTGCGGAAATGGTGATAGAACGATCCGCGGGTCACATTCAATCGGCGCGATAGACTCTCGGCTGAAACGCCAATATGCCCTACCTGGTCGAGGGCCTCAAAACCAGCCGAGATCCAATGGTTACGCGTTAGTTTTTCCATCCGCTATTTCGCTCCCTATCCAGCGCCATACAGGCTGTGTATGGCATGCAACCAATTGATACCTTGCGAGCACCGGCAAAGATGGCCGTTGCGTTTCATACGCCAGCAGTTTTGATGGAGCTCGCCTTGAAGAAAATCGTTCTAGTTGCTTTCGACCAGTTCACGGATATCGACCTGTTCCTGATGTGGGACATCTTGGGCCGCAACACCAAAGACTGGCACGTTCGAATATTGGGTTCCAGCGCTATCGTGCGTTCGGCCCATGGCCTGCCTGTTTCAGTGCATGGTCCACTGTCCGAGGCCAACAGTGCCGACGCGGTATTGTTCGTCAGCGGCAAGGAAGGGATACCCGCCGCACTGGCCGCCCCGGACTTCCTGCCGACGTTCGAACTTGACCCCAGGCGCCAGCGCATCGGCTCCATCTGCGCTGGAGCTTTCATTCTCGAACGGCTTGGGCTGCTCAGCGGCCGGGCAACTACGCACCCGGACGCACGATCGGGCCTGCAAGCCCTGGGACTCGAATCCGTGGACCAGCCGCTTGTTTGCCAAGGGAATGTGGCAACCGCGGGTGGATGCCTTTCGGCGCTCTATCTGGTGGGATGGTTGATCGAATCCTGGTTCGATGTCGACAAGCGCCGTGCGACATTACTCCCTGTTCTGCCAGCAGGGCAGCAAGCACTCTATGATGCCTTGATCGCGCTCAGTATCCGACAAGCAGAAATGGGCGCCGCCCAACAAAAAAAGCGACAAGGCATGTCGTCCAATTGGTAATGAGAACTCAGGAGAGATCCCCTATGCCCCGCAAATTTGAGCTCATCACGTCCGTGCCAGTCCCCTCAAGGTCTGGCATCACGCACCTTTACAAGTCGATGAACCTGGCGGACGCTTTTGCGATCCAGCTACCTGCGGGCACATCCGGCGATCCAGATTCGCTGGCTCGCTTCATCCTTTCCAACCAACCATCCTGGATCGGACGGCTCATGAAAGTCCGGGACACCATCGCGGCCTGCTTTGGTCTCAAGACAGCCAGACATTTGGCGACGCTTGCTGATCGGATTCAAATCTTCAAGGTCTACAGCTCGAACCAGACCGAAATCGTATTGGGAGAGGACGACAAGCACCTGGACTTCCGGATATCGATCCTGTGTTCAGAAGAGGCAGAGGGCCGTCGCCAACTGGTGTTTGCAACCGTGGTCCATTGTCACAACCGTCTGGGCCGGGCCTACCTCTTTGTTATTGCTCCGTTTCACCGTTTGGTCGTCAAGGCCAGCCTCCGCCGTGCAGCGCGCGTGGGTTGGCCTTTGGCTGCCTGAGCCGCGACACCACGAATCCCTTGCTCCCGAAATCGGTGAGATGGAGGTTAAGTGTGTCCGCCGGCGCAGACGGGTTATGAGCCGCCCATTAACGGACGGTTGCCAGGGTCACTTCAGCACGAAGAGCGATCCATGCCAAGACTGAGATCCACACGACGCATACGCCGTAATTAAGCCTTTGGTACAGGCCAAATCCATGCCCCTCGGCGAACGCCTTGGACATCATCGCTACCGTCACGACTGCCAGGATCAAGCAAAGCATCGAGAACCTTCCAAATCCAGGTGACGACAGGAGTGCCTTGCCGAGGAAACTCCACAAGCCAATGGCCAGAGCCAGTGAGACGAACATGATCAAACCGGCCAGGTTATGAAGCTGCTGAGAAGTTGAAGGCTGAACCGGCGTACATCCCTGATCACAGGAAAAATAGCCAGTAGCGAAGCTCGCCAGGCCGTGGAGTAATATTAAAACGGCGCTGAACAGGGCGAGGCGTGATCCTGCGAAGTTTCGCGCCAAACCTATCGCGAACAGTACGAACAGCACGCCCAGCGGAAAGTTATTAACCCAGGGGGAATAACCGTGCGTGGGAGCCCCTACCGCGCCCAACATACTCATCGCCTGGTCGAGATGGCTATAACCCGGATACCCCAGCGACGTCAGCGCCACACCCGCGAACAACCAAAGAGGAATCAACAGCCCCAGTCCCAGCAAAATCCGGTCAATGGTTTTCAAAGTTCGACGCTCCTTTTTTATGGAAATGAACCGCTCCGTCTCCTACGAAGCGTCTTCATGCTAGCGGGCGTCCGTCCCGGCGGATATCAATTTTTGCAAGCCAGCGGGTATATGCGCCATCCTATGACCCCTTCGAACCATGGACGGTCCTCATGAGCAAACGCGTGCCAAGCACTTTCCCATCGATTGCAAAAATGCTGTTCATCGCTGCGCTAGGAAACTTGTCGCTCATCCAACCTGTATCTTCCTTTGCGGATAACGCCAACGGCAAAAACCTCTATCTGCAGAGATGCGCCATGTGCCATGGAACAGACCTCAAGGCAACGGGCCCACTGGCTAGAAAAAGCACCCCGCCCACACCCGACCTCACGACGTCCGCCTTCAAAAAGCGACTGAGTGATTATCCAGGCGTTATCGTGTCCTCGATAATACTTCGCCCGAATGGCGACTTGATTCCAAAGACGTTGCGAGAGAACGGGGTACGGTTACCGCCACATGCTTGGAGCGTTATGGATCTGCGGGATTTGAATCAGTATATGCGTGGGGTGATTGCGGGAAATCGGTGATTGAAACAAGCGGCAGCTTGAGCTGCCGACTGGGAGAGATCGCTATTTTGGGTCCGCTTGTATCCGGCCCGCATCGCAAACCGCAGCCGGCCCCTGCCCCGTCCTGTTTGGCGAGCGAGAAAGTGGCAAAGGAGATTTGAACATGAGTCAAAACCTGACGACATTCGATATGGCTGCGCTGCTCGATAGCGATGAAGCAGCCATTGAATATCTTTCTCAAGTGTTAGCTGATGGTGACAGCGAAGAGTTTGTCCGAGCGATCGGTCATGCAGCCAAGGCCCGAGATATGGCGCATATCGTTGAAGACTGATGCTTGGGGCGAGAGTGCGAGAGAGCTTTTGGAAGGCCCAAGGAGTCGAAAGAGCCCGGCAATCAGGCCAGCACCACGCACATTTTGCAGCCATACATTTGTCAGAGAAACGGGCGACTGACAAGTCGCCCGTTTCATTTATTCCGCCACCTGCGCTCGCAATCGTCGCCCGATCACATCCACGACGTCACAGCCATCGCGCAATGACGTGGTCAGCAATTTACAAAAATCAGTCAGCACCACCGTGTCTGAGCTGATGTCAGAGCGAAACGCGATATTTTCCAAGACTTGGGTCACCGTGCGGATGCGGTAATCCGCGGTTTCGAAAAGGACGTCCAGCGGTGCTTCGGTGTCGATGAGCAGGGTTGCGGGGATGCAGTCGATGCCGGTGATGGGCATGTATCGAGTCATGAGCAGTACCTTCATTCAATTGATAAGGACTACCACTCAATCGTCGCCAAACGAATGGGTGGCAGCTGTGCTCGGGTTGGCGAACCGGGAATGAAAGCGAACCGGCAGACTCGGAAGTCTCCCGCACACAGCTGCCATAATGCAGTTTGCAGCTGCAAAAAAGCTCCACAGTGTAGCAGGAGCTTCTGCGCTTCATTCAATCGAGTCGCCAAACCCGAATCGCCATCTGGGCGACAGAGAGACAATAGGTCGCGCATTGAAATGCTGCAATGCGCTGGCTTCCGAGATTTGTGTAGGAATTTGCGTCGCTGCCCCTCGCGGCACTCGTTTGAGTCGTCATAAGCCGCAGCGAAGAGACGCAGGGGAAAGGAGACGGAAAAGAGGACAGTTATTACAAACCAGCCAAAAAAAGACTTTCAGCGCGGCGAAATAAATCTGTCCCCTTTTCTTCAACGTTGAATGTTCACCCTATAAATTCTTCAGGCCACTTGGCGTTCCGATACAGGAAACCAAGCGCGAAGTCTCAACGCTGTCGCACCGATGAAGCCGAACTGGCCCGGAAAAATTCAGGGCATCAAGCAGGTGGCTGATCCTCTCTGGCTCAGGATGAAAGATATCGAGCATCTGCAAAAAGCAGCCTTTGTCTTCAAGCATCGATGCCGGATGCACTGGCTGTTCCCATTGAATCAGGCTGGGCGCGGCACCTTTCAAAGGCAGGCTGCCGTCCGCCAGAATTGTAATATCCCAACATAACTCGCCTCGGCTCATGGGCTGCACCTGACCGACGACTTCTTCAAACTTCGGGCCAAGCGTTTTCAATGTGTCGGTTTTGGCGACCCAGTGGGCCAAGCGAGGAGACACGTTGGCTGGCAGCCTGTCCAGGTCAAACCATCGAGGGCGATGGGCCGGCGGGGCCATTGGGTCAACAGCGATCACCTCTAGATAAGTATGCGTACCTAGCCGCAACAGCTTGTTGTGAGTCCCCATAAGCCGATGGCAACCGCCTGGTTGAAGTTCTACACCCAGTCGCTGACTCACGAAGCGATCGCCCGCTTCCAGCGTAGGCGCCACGATGACTAAATGATCCAGCGAAGTCTGCATTAGGCCTCCAATGACCACAGGCGATGGCGTCAAAAACGCCGCACGCTCATTCGTTACCCGCTGGAAAAATACATCCCCTTCCACGCAACAGCGCTTTCACCTCTTCAATCACCTGCGCAGGATTTTGACTCACCTGCTCAAAGAGCCTGGAGCCCGGCGCGGATGATCAGCAGAGACCATCGATCACCGAATTCTGCTGTGATGCTTCGTGTTCAGCACTTGAAAAGTACATTGCACCGGGCACACCACCCTTCAGCTGCGCTCCGGTTCATTGGAAAACGGAGCAGAGGATGACCTGCATCGGCAACCGTCAAAACCAGCGAGAATCTTATGAATCTACGCCGAATCTCGTCGGCTGGAACGCTCGTGCCTGCCCCTTCGACTATTTGAAGAACGCCGCCCGATACCTTGCTGTCAATCTGTTGCCACTCACACTGCCAGCCTGTTACCCACGTGAAGTCTTGAATTTGATAGTGGCCGGTGGCGCTTTGGCATTGAGCAAGTTTCTTGTTGGAAAGGTCAAATACACAAAACAGGGGCCTTGGATAGCCGAGCATCTGAGTATCATCAAGGCTCAGACCTTCTTTTAGGTTGATGGATGCTACAAGTGCTTTCGCTCGTCTCTTGCGCCCTATCAAATACCCTATGGAGAGGCAAAAAATAGAAATGGAAGCCAGGAAGAGCTGACGTCCTTCGACTGTAAGCTTATCGGGCGAAAACCGTATCATGCCCCACAAGAGTCCTGTCGTCGCAAGCCCCGATAACCAGGCGGCGGGGATCACTACACTGTTAGCGAGGTTAGCTCCGAGCGTCCTCAAACAGCTTGTCATAATGCCCCTATCCTTCTATTTGCCAAGCAAGCACGAACTGCTTCATTGCTGCCATCATCGCAATTAAGGCCAAATGCCGCTTATTTTCCTGTCATCAAATTTTGCAGGCCACCTGCGGAGCCGCAGCAGGCGTCAGCTTTTGGGGAATCACAATTGAAGTGCCAGGCACCGCGCTCAGTTCGAGAACCGCCAACATGCAGATAAGCGCTTGCCCGCCATCTTTGTTTAGGCTGCTATCCACCCCTACCACTGCTTCGTAGTCTTTTCCCGGCTCCAGCTTGTAAACGAGCGCCCGGCCACCGCAGGTTCGGTAAGTGTTGCCATTGCCCGCAATGGTCGCGCCCCGGGTTGCAAGTTGGAAAGGCAGATCCGTCCTGACGCGATACTCGGTTACGACCTCCTTGTACACCCCTTCGCCCCTGCGAAGCGCAGGGATGTACTCGGTAAGACTGGGCCAAACTCTCTGCGGCATGCCTAAGCTCGCCGACTTCAGGGGATACTGCGGATAATTGATGTTCGCCGTTCCATCCTGCCCGAAACGTCCGGCTTCAGCCATCTTGTGTTGGGTAGCAGGAGCACAACCGCCGACGATGCTATCGCCTAACACGTCGGAGTTCGTGATAACGCGTATACGCGCCGTGCCCTCTGATTGAGCAGGCTCTTCGTAGGGTACTGATGGTATTCCAGAGCAGCCAGCAAGTGCTGCAGCAAAAAAAGTTACGAAACCGACAACCCGCATGACCATATCCTTATGTAATCGAGGTCCGCCCAATAAAAGGGGCAAATCCTGCTGTAAAATCTTCAGCCCACAAAAAAGGGCCCACCTTTCGGTGAGCCCTTCTAGACCGCCCAGCAGAGCGGATTTTGTTTGGTAGGCGCGATTGGACTCGAACCAACGACCCCCACCATGTCAAGGTGACCGTGAAGCGATCATAACACCCTGAAAAATAAAGGAAAGTGCAGCCAAAGCGCGTTAACTAAAAGCGCCGTATCGCGCTATATGAATCAATAACTTAGCGTTGGATATTCCTACAGTAGTCCCCCTTCCTCCGGCGTCCTGCCGACCGATCATCCCCAAAAATCCTACAGCTCGTCGTCTCATCGTCGCCCTTATCGAGCCGCCTCGATTACTGTATATCTAAACAGTATCCGCAAGGCATGGTCATGGACCCCTACGAAATCGAAGACACCAGCGACTGGCTGGGCACCCCCACGCCCCTGGAGATGTACAAGCACTCCTGCCTCATGCTTGAGAACGAGGTTCAGGAGCTCACCACTCAGCTGCGCAAGGCGCGCCAGGACATCTTCGGCTTAATCGAAATGCACGGTGCCGAAGCCAAAGAATGCGCCAGGCTTCGGGCTGAGCTGAAGCAGGCAAAGGAGCAATGGAATTCAGAGCATCTTCGATATGTCGAACTCAAGAACAAGTCGGATTGCGACTATATGGCGAGAACTTCGCTGATCGCCGACCTGTACCGGCGCCTGAAGGTTTACGAGGGGGACAGCCTCCCCGAGTACATCATCACCAACAACCAGCCAAGGTAGCGAACAGGAGGGTATTTCATGTGTGGTCGTCTCTCACAGTACTCTGGCATCCACGACTTCGTGGCTGTGTTGAGCATGCCTGATGCCATGGTCAGTGCCGTGGGCGACCAGCCTTTGGAGCGGTACAACGGCGCACCGTCGCAACAGCTGGCCCTATTCCATCAAGAAGACGACGCGCTGCACGCTGATCTGGTGCGATGGGGCTGGCGGCCGCACTGGGCCAAGGACCGCGCCGCACCTATCAATGCCCGGGTAGAAAAAGTGGCCCACGGCCCGTTCTACCGGCCGATCTGGCCGAATCGCGCTATCACGCCGATCAACAACTGGTTCGAGTGGGTTGATGAGGGCGGGCCGAAGAAGCAGCCCTACCTGATCCGCCGGCGGGACCAGGCGCCAGTACTCTGTGCCTCGATCGGCCAGTTCCCCACCAGCGGGAGGGAACCGGGCGAGCACGACGGTTTCGTCATCATCACCGCCGACAGCGCGGGCGGCATGGTCGACTTCCACGACCGTCGGCCCGTTGTGCTGACGCCAGAGCTTGCCCGGGAATGGCTGGATCCGGCCACGCCGAAGGAACGCGCCGAGCAAATAGCTTTGCATCAGGGCGAACCGGCCGAGGCCTTCGAGTGGTTCAAGGTGGACCGCGCCATCGGCAATGTTCGCAACCAGGGCCCGGAGCTGATCAGGCCTATCGCCGACTCACTTCTTTAGCGTAGGCCTGGCACGCACGCAGTGCGATCAACCCCCGGTCGCCGGCGTCGGTGATGGCGATAATTCGTTGAGCATGCGCTGGGTCAAGTTGGGCTCTTGCTCCTCCATGAACCACGCCGCCGGCGCCGGCGGTGGGAGGCACTGCGTTGCAACTGGCTGGATCCTCGGCAAGGAGGACTGACAGCCGGACATCAGCAGTGGCAAGGCGATCGCGCAGGCGATCCTGATCTTTCTGAACATTGGTCAGCACCTGGTGGTGAGTTTGTTCGCTGGTGGAAAGCTTCTGCTCGAGCGCCAGGCGGTTGGCTTGTGCCGCCTGGACCTGGGCGGCAGCCGCCATGCTGATCTCGGCCAGGTCGGACTGGTGCAATCCGTCCTGCTCCGCCAGCCGCTTCCCGTAGCGCCAGTCCTGCACCTTCCACGTCGCGCTGATCGCCAGGATCAACGCCACAGCCACACCGGCGATCAACAGCTTCAGGCGGGCGGGATTCATGGCACGTCCTTGAAGAAAATGTGATTTCCCAGGCGGAAGGTCTGGGTGGCGTCTTTGATCCAGGCCGGCGGCTTCGGCATCGTGGTCGCGTAGTAGTGGGTCGCGCCATTGGTGATGTCAGCCTCGGCGCCGGAGATAACCAGATCCGCCGCACGCTGCGCCTGGGCGAACTGCTTTGGCGGGATCTCCTTGGCGCCGCTCAGGTAGGGATAATTCGGGTCGTTCTTGTTCCAGCAGCTGAACTGGTACGGCTTCAGGCAAACCCCGGCATAGCCCTCGCCCCACCATGATTTGTCCCTGCCGTCGTTAACGCGATTGCGGATCACGCAGGCTACGGCGACCTGGCCGGCAAGCCCCTCCCCGCGGGCTTCGGCCCACAGCGTGCGCGCGAGAATGTCGCGGTCCTTTTCGATTGTGCTCATACTTTTCTCCAGGCAAAAAAAATCCCGCTCGATGGCGGGTTGCGGTGTTCCTGACGAATCAGATGGTGTCGATGGACGACACGGTCGGCGTAGCGGCAATCTCTTGAACTTCCGGTTCAATCGGCCAAACCGGCGACTCGAACCATCCCGGCTGCCCGGTGACTTTGCCGAGAGCGTATTTATAGAGCTTCCAGGCTTTCAGTGGCGCGGCCAGGCCCGCCTGTTCGGCCTCCTCTTCCGGTGTAGCCTCGCCCATCTCGATGCCGTAACCCAGGGTGTCGATTCGATCCTGAATGCGAGCAATCTGCACAATAGCGTCAGCGTTCTTTTGGACGAGTACGGCTTTGGTTTCCGCAAGACGCACAGCGGAGGCTGCCGCATCCTTCATCTGCTGGGTAATGAGTTGAGACCAGTCGATATTGCTCATGCTTGATCTTCCGTTTCTGTTGCCAACTTGGCCGCGATTTCGCTTTCTCTTAATGGTTGTGGAAATACCACTTCACCGTCAGGTACGTCTTCCAGCGGAAGTGGAAAAGCCTGAGCTTGGCTATAGTTCCATGGAATAGGCAGCAACAACGTCAATACCAGTTCGTTTTCAACTCGCTCTACCGGTCCAGAAAACCACATTGAGTCTATAGCACTGCGTGGCAGCGTGTCACCCACCTCGACTGGGGAAAAATCGAACTCTTCCCCGTTCACTACAAGAATATCGCCAGCTTTTACAACCTCTAACGTATCATCGCGCCGCTGCGGGCTTAAAATTATTCTCATCAATACCACCTGCCGATTAAATATGCATAAAAGGTGTAATTCTGGGTAGCGTCAAATCTAGCCCTAATCTCGACGTTATTGGCGGCATTCACAACGGCTGCTAATTTCTGGATGGTATACGTGTTGGTAGACGACGGTGCTCTAACGATTACTTGACACCCAGATGCAGAGGTAATAACCGGAACAGGAAGCGTCCAATTGATTACGCCATCAGAACCGGCCGTGAATGCCGTTTGCACTATAAGTAACCAACAATGGATAGTACCGTCGGCCATTTTTATAAATTCACCGTTGGTTGTCTGGCCTCGCTCCATTATCGAGCCAGTCGGCACACCGCCCGACTGGGTCGCCGTACCCACGACGTTTGACTGTTTAAAATTCTTACTCCAGGCGGTCCATGCACCATTGTTAAGTACTCGGGTATATTGATCGCCCTGTGCTACCGGCCAATAGTCCTGAATGGCGTAGTCGGCAGTTACTGTTTTCGAGTTCAAGTATCCGTTCTGATTTACTGGCAGGGTTCCCTGCCCCGTGTTAATAGCGACGTAATACAGACTGTTTGTCCGTATGGAGCCAATATCAATTGCCGCGATGGAGGGTATTCCGGCTCCGCCTATTCCGTGGTCGCCGACCTTCATAATTCGACCGATTGTCGTGTCATAACGACTCGCCGCTAACGTACCGGTTGCAGCATCACCCAGATCCAAAGCGGTTCGCCCGGCAGCCGGAGTAGAGGCCTGCATAACAGCAAGCCCAGTGACGCCATGATTGACTATGGCTGCCGTCCCGAGGCCGATTCCGCTCCGAGCCTCGGCCTGTGTGGTACCGCCTGTACCACCTTTGGCAACCGGCAGGATGTCGTAGTTGCCCGTTGTCCTGAGTGCCGCCAGTTTGGCGCCGTAGGTATTCACGATAGCGCGAAGCTGGTCTGCCGAGTCCTTCACGTAGCCCTGCATCGGAGCCAAGGCGTAAGCACCAGCGGCAGCTGTCGGGCCCTGATAAGGCGGATCGATGGCAATCGCTGTGTTGCTCGCCACGTTCGTGACTTCATACCACTGACCATCCGGTCCACGAAACGCATCGCCGACCCGGGAGTTCACGATGAAAGCCGTGTCGGTACCGGTTACAGCATTGGAATTCAGGGTGACGGAAACCGTCCCCGCCTTATACCAGGGCATAGTAATTATCCTTTAGAGTTTTGCGAATACAGCAGGCAAGAAGAAGGCAAACGGGTTGCCTGAGCCCACAGTTAGTGCGTACAGGTTCCCACCTGAGAAATCCCACCAGCAATACAGGGATCTGTTAAATGGGTCATCATTGAGCATCGGCATGCTGAAGGTATTTATCAGCATGTGTTCGCCTGCTGGAAAGTTGAAAGCGACACGGTAATAGTTTCTAGGCGTGCCCTGAGCAGTATGGTCTGTTTTAACATAGGCCCAGTTCTGAAATGCCCGGGTGAACCTAGCGTACGGCGTTCCGCTATCAAACAAAAGTTTCGAGCTACCATCCCACAAACGCATCCCAAACTTAGCCAATGGTGTAGCAGAGAAGCCGCAGGCGAAGTAGGAACCGTTGGGCCGATGCGTATTGACGTCATAGGCTCTTACATAGAAACCTGTCCAAGCTCCGGGAGAGCCGACAACCCGCATCAAGCATAACCCAGCTATACCGCTGGTAGCCGAGGGCCGAATAAACACAAGCGGCGGCTCTTGACTTGTAATTGTTCGAGGAAATGTAGTGATCGAGCCTAACCCTGACTCCAGATTCGGCACATACGTACCCTTCGCCAGAACAACAAGTCGCGTAAACTCGGAATCCACGGTCACCACTTTGCTATCGTTAGTAAACTCTAGTCCGTATGGCATTAGGAAAACCTTATTACAATGAGGCGCATGGTAGAGCTGGTGGTACTGCTGTACTGCGCTCTTCCCCGAATAAAGCTATAAACCCTAACGGCGTTTGCGATAACTTCGGTTTCAAGCTGCATATCAGTGCTGACGTTATAGCTACCAATCGGAACGACAAAAGCAGCGCCATTGGTAGGCGTGAGGCCGGGGACCGATATCGTTTGGTAGGTTGCGGAGTTCGTCCCTTTCACAACTCCGCTGTACACCACTCGCATCGTGAACGACGTCTCATCCAGTGTTACGTTTCCGTTCTCGTCCCAAATCTTCAGCCCAAAGCTCATGCGGAAAGGTCCCCAAGCTGTACCCGTTTAACCCCGTTCTCGTCGTAGACCTTGACCGCGCGATTGGTCATGGTCAGGCGACCACCGCCCGGGGCTGGACCGTTAAATTCAAGGTTGCCGGCCTTATCCAGGCGCCAGCCCTGCGAGCCGGCAACATAGTTGTCCGACTGCAAGTACTGCCCGATCTTCAGCATCGTGATGCTGCCGTCCTGGATAAACGCCGAGTTCATGAAGACCTGACCGCCTTGGACCGCGAACGGGACCGAGATGGCGCCACCGGCAATGGTGTTGACGATCGCGAATCGATCCGCGCTGACCAGAAACTGGCTTTGCAGCGTCCCGCCAACGTTCTCAATTCCAAGACCGATACCTGCCGCAACGTACTGCCCATTCGCGTTGAGCTGCATTTTCACCGACCACATCGTACCCAGCTTGCCGCTGGTATCGGCATAGGCCTCGGACGTCTGCTGAATCGCCGCCGAGTTGTCGCCGACCTTCACGCTCAACTGATCGATCTTTGTCGCCGTCGCCGACTCGTTGGTGGCTACCACCTCTTCAAGCGTGGTGAGGTTCGCCGCGTTCTCGCCAATCTTGGCGTCCAAGGTCGTCAGCCGGCGCGCGGATGCCTCGTTTTCATTCGCCCGCACGCTGCTCTCCGTTGCAATTGCAGCGGTGCTGGTCCATCCCTTGATGGCGTCGGCCAGGTCACCCTCCCCGTCGTCTTCACGATAGGACGCCCGAAGCGCCTGGAATGCCGTGGCCTGGGCGGTGATAACTCCGTCCAGTTCGACAATCTCGGCGGTGTTCGTAGCGACCTGCTGCGCCAGGCCGTTGGCAGACTCCACCGTCTGGCCGACATCCAGCCAATAGGCCGGATTGGGCGGTGGCGTGTCGCTTGGGACTGGGCCAATTGCCTGATAGATGCGCTTGCCGGAAACGACCAGGTCGTATTCCTCGTAGGTCGCTTCCGGGTCATAAGCCGAAAGGCCATCAAGCGCGTCGATCTGGTCTTGCAGGCCGGGGATCTTGCCAATCTCTTCGCGCAAGCGGTCGCTGAGTTCGGTTTCGCCAATCTGGCCGCCGATCATGTCGAGGATCGGACCAGCCTCAGCGCTTGATTGCCCTTGTACGCCGATCCCCACTGGATACCACGGTCCAATATTGCCGATCCGATCTACGAGGCGCGCCCAGAAATAGAATGTCACCCCGGCGGCCAGGCCGAGCAGGGAGAAGTCACTTTGCGGGTAGGCCAGGTCCGTCAGCTTGGTCGACGCCTCTTGGCTGGTGGTCGGTCCATACCAGATCTCCGTGCGCTGGGTATCACTCGATCCCTCCGGGAATCCCCACTTGAGGTAGATGCCGAACATCAGCGGGGTCGCCGTCAGGAACGAAACTGCCGGCGGCAGACCTTCCTTGCCCTTGAGTTCGGTCAACACGGAGTTACGCCAGATCGACGAGATATCGAAGGCGCTTACCGCACGGACGCGGGCCACGTAGGTGCCCGCGTAGATTCCTTCTACGTCCACGCTCGTCGAGCCTGTGCGCTGGACCTTGATCCAGTTGCCGTTATCCTTGCGCCATTCCACGTCGTAACCAACTGCCCCCTCAACAGCGGGCCAAGTGATGGTCATCGTGGCCACGGCCAACCCCTGGACAATCGAAGAGGTCGACGCGACTGTGACGCTCGCAGGCGCAGGAACGACGGTGATCGGTATCGCGCTGATTGGACGCTCTTCCAGTCGGGCGCCGGTATCGATAAAGGCGAACTTGCTCGGCTCATACTGCAGGGCGCTGATTTCGAAATCGCCCTCGGTGGTGCGTCTGGTGCGGAGCACGCGATACAGAGGAATCGCCAGGTCGTCGGCATCAAGAGCCCATTGAAGCTGGGCCCGAGGTGCCTCGCTGTAGGCAACGGTAACGGTCACAGCCCGGCCGGCGACACTTTGCACGGTGCGACCTTCGGCGCGCCCGCCGGGCAGGTTGATAATCAGCCTGTCCCCCGGCTTTGCCAACGTGTCACGGTCCAGGGTCACGACGCGGCCCGCGGCGAGGGAGATCCGCCCACCGATCTCCCGACCAGCCAGCAGCGAGTCGGCCACAGGGATGATATGACCCGGTAGCGGGATTACACCCTCCATGCCCGTCTTGAAGGTGACGGTGCGGTCCAGGTTGTTGCTCAAGATTGCCCACTTGCCCCGGCGCTGGGCCTCGGATGCACGGGTGCAGCCAATGGCGCTCAGCTCGGTTGGCCTGTCGCCATACCGACGCTGAAGGGCAAGGTCTGAAAACGGAATGACGTCAGTGTCGTAGTTGTTGGCCGGGTTGTCGTAGCTGACCAAGGCTCGGGTGTATCGGGTCTTTGCCGAGGCGCTGCCATAGGAAAATTTCCCATCAATGACGTTCGACCGGGTGAAGACGTAGTCGAAGTCCTGGGCACGCGGCATGTCGGCTTGCATGATCAACTGGCCCTGGGCCCAGTAGGTCATACCGCGGTAGATGCCCGAGATATCCCGCAGCAGCGTCCAGGCGTCTGCTTTGCCCTGCAGGTTCATGTCGCATAGGAAGCGCGGCTCTGTCCCGTCCAGGCCATTGGGCACCAACTGGTCGCAGTACTGGGCGATCCGGTACAGCTCCCACTTGTCGACCATGAACGGCTTGATGCGCTTGCCCAGGCCAAAACGGTCTTCAGTGCAAATGCCGTACGTGATCCAGGCAGGGTTATTGGTCCAGGCCAGCTTCATGCTGCCATCCCAGGTACCGGTGTAGGTCCGACTGATCGGGTCGTAGTTGCTTGGGACCTGCCATTTTCGGGCCTTGCACTTCACGGTAACGGCGGGAATGTTGGTGAACTGCTCGGCGTCGAATTCGATGTAAAGCAGTGCGGTATTCGGGTAGCGCAGTTTCGCGTCGATGACCTCGGTGAAGCCCGCGATTAGCATCGTGTCAGCGATGCGGTTGCTGTTCTGGTTGGGTGTGATGCGGCGCACACGAATCTGCCAGCCACTGGTGGCATCAGGCAAGTTGATACGACGTGACCGTTCATAGCGGGTTGTGGTCTTGCCGTCGACGGCTTCCGCCAACACTTGCTGGTAGGCGCCGCCGTCGGTCGCAACATCGATCGCGTACTGGATCCGATAGCCGCCGATGTTGCCTTCGTTGTCCTGGCGCTGAAGCGCAGGCCAGGCGAACCGGATACGCACGGCCGAGAGCTGAATGTTCGTGACCGACCGAACCCACGGCGCATCATTGCGCAGTTCGATATTGAGCGACGTCTCGTTCTCTACCGATGGGATGCCGGGGATATAGGCCTGGTCAACCGAGCCAGAACGCCATTCCCATTTCACATTCGGGAAGTTGACATTCCCGCTGGGATCGTTGATTGGCGTGTTGTCCAGATAGATGTTCGCTGCGGTAGGCGCTTCTTCAAACTCACCCTCGCCCACGGCAATGAGCAGCTTCGCCACGTTGGTCGAGCGCAGGTTGTCGCTGGCTTCTACCGGCTGTTTGGGCTTGTTGCTACCACCTTTCTCGCCGTAGATATCAATCTTGTGTGCTGCGCCCATGCTTTCCTCCAGGCGAAAAAAAACCGCCTCATGGGCGGCCTGCTTGCTGCGTTCGGGTTACGTTTTGTCTTCGGCGTAGATCGATGCGGAAATGATCATGCCGCCCCACCGCCGGTCGCCGATGCAGATCGGCACAGGGTTGCCGCTGGCCGTGGTGTTCTTGGCGCTGCCGAAGGCGTAGGACGGGGCGTTGTCGGGGGATGCGCTCTGCTTGAGGCCAGAGGCCTGGGGGCTGAGCATCTGGATGACGCCGCCGGCGACTAGAGCAATCCCCACCGGTGCCAGGGCCTGGAATCCCGGAATGAACGAGGCAGCAATGAGCACCGCCCCGACAATTGTCTGAAGCAACCCGGCGCGCTTACTGCCCGAGATCACCGGAACAATACGAATCTCCTCGGCGCCACCCAGCGCGAACTCCTTTTCCGCGACATTCTTCCGGTTCCGAAAGATTGCGAACCTCATGCCTCGGCGCTCCAAATCCTTGATAGCCACGTCGAAACCATCAAGCGTGCATTTCAGCGCTTTGAACGCTTCACCGACCGACTTGCTTCCAAGTTCGCGGCGATGGACACGGCCAAACAACTTGATGAGCGGACCGGACAGCAGGATGGTGGTCATTGTTTGATGGCTGCAATTAATTGCTGACACGCGTTTCTCCAGACATGAAAAAGCCGCCCGGAGGCGGCTTGGTGTTCGCTATTTCGTTTTACAGGCAGCTTCTAACCGCCCGTTCCATATCGCCTCGCCCATAACCAGGGGCCCAGGCCATACGCTGGTACAGCTTTACAGCGCTGCCTTTTGGCGTCTTGCGAATACTCAGCAATTCGTCAGTCATGTTGTTGGTTGCAGCGATCAGCCGGTAGCCATGCTCCGTTTCGGACATGGTCACGTCGCTGCGCGCGTCTTGCCATATCGGGAGAACGCAAAGCGCGTACCGCTTCGGGTCCTTCGCCGTACTGGCCGAGATACTGGGATCCTTCGACTCCAGGTCGCCTGGGGAAACGCACCCCGCCAGCAAAGCAACAGCTACCGCGCCTACGAACAATCTCATGGGGTCACTCCTGTGGAAGATGGCCACAAGATATCAGAAATGAAAAAGCCCAGCGGGTTGGCTGGGCTATTAAGGGGTTCTGTCGATTTCTTTATGTGTACCTATACGCCTCAACTCCGCTACGGTACCAATCAACTCAAAGCTGAGCTTATGGCTGTGATTCGCAGTGATATGAATCGTATAAATACCCGGCCTTTTATATCCAGACAGCTTTTCCAGGCGCAGCTTTTTGGGCTGAGGGTCTTGCAGGAGCAACCGATACGCTTCCTTAAAAGCGCTCTTTACGTCCTCCGGGAGTGCCTTGTAGGAGTTCTTAAACGACTTCCGGCCCATGTCGATGGCCGCAATCTCCAGCCTCACAGATCGTCGAGGAATGTGTCGATTTCGGCTGGATCACTCATAACCTCTGGGGTGTGAGCGATCTCTTTATCCGCATTACTCTCCAGGATGCTCCAGCGGAGATCCTCGGTCAGCGCATTCAGCGAAGTCAGTTCTTTAAGCAAATTCGCATACGCATCCACAACACCGTCTTCATCACTGAGACGTGTATCGTTGATCGCGCACTGCATTTTTGCCTTGGATTCCGCGTAGGATTTAACCAGGCTGTCTTGCAGCTTTTCCAGAACAGGAACCACGTTCTCTTCTGGAATCAGCTTTGAGGCCTCTCCAGAAGCAATGGATTCTTTGACTCCAAGAAAAGCAGTAGCGGCTGCATTGAGAAGCCGGCAGTGATGGGAGATGGCTTCAATTGTGCCGTCGATATCTCTTAACAGGTCAAGAGTACGAACAGCGCCAACACCCATCAGCTCTGCTGCAAAAAGCGCATCCGCTAAATGGTGATGGTTTGCCGAATTCATCATAAATTCCTTTATTGAAACCCTGGCGAAGGGTTCGCCGGGGCGCGATTATCTCTTCGTTGATGTCCATGTCAACAGAAATCCGCGACACAAAACCATTACTAACGATTTCGTGTCGCTCGTACGGTGACTATAGATCAGACGGCCGCACAAACAACTGGTTCATGAAGCGTATCGGCTATCAATACGATAGGTTGAATTGATTTCAGTCAAATGACTGGGCATTCGGTCGTCCGCCTGCGGCCTACTGCGCCTGTTTGTGCCTGAGAACAAGTCGCGTTCGATCCAGCCATGGCCCGCCGAACACAATGATTTCCGACGGGCGGCCATATAGGTGGTGAAGCAGGAACGGCCCTGGCCCGAAGGTCTCGGCATCCTCGCCGGGCAGTGCCGGGTTGGCGCCAAGGAATATCCCGGCGTGGTTAGGATGAACCGTCCGGCCAACCTCCATCACGACCATGTCGCCGCGCTGTGGCTGGTCGACCCGGTAGAACCCGGCAGCCTCGTAGTTCTCCTCGTACAGGCTGGTGTTGTTCTTGTTCTCCCACCAGCCGTCGGCGCGCTTGAAGGCTTCGAACTCCAGCCCCCACTCGCGCTTGTACCAGTCTGCGCAAACCTGCCAGCAGTCCCAGGCACCGTGGACGAATGGGCGCTTGAGCAGCGGCGTCTCGCCAGTGGGCACCACCGTCCGCAGGTCGCCCTCGGGCCAGCTCAGGATGTGCCAGGGCAACCCGGTCACTTCGCACATCGCCAGATCACGCGGCGAAGGTCGGCTGGTGGCGTCCGGGTGCGAGTGAACGATGCCGATCACCTCGCCCAGGTCTTCAGTCGCTGCGTATTCCTCCGGATCGATACGGAACTCTTCGTTCGGCTCGGTCGCGGTGTTCGTACAGGGGAAGTACTGCTGCTTCCGGCCCAGGGCCAGCAGCAGCCCGCAGCACTCTTTCGGGTACTCGGCCGCCGCGTGCGCCTGGATCGCGCTCAAGATGTGTTTGCGCATGGTCAGCTCCGGGCGATCAGGGAGACAGCGGGAAAGCCACCAAAGGGCAGCGTGTTACCTTCGCCAAAGCGCGGAATGCAGCCCCGGCCCAACGTGGCATCGCATTCGTCGAGCTCTGGGTTATCGGTGACCACCCCATCCTTTGTCACGTAGGGACCGGTGTAGCCGCAGTTGGGCCCCCGATACCCGCCAGTGAGGCACCAATGGCACAGGGTTGTGGCCTGGCGCCCAATGGACTCCCCGCCCACGTCGCCCGGGCTGGCAAGCTCCCAGGTGACCGTCTCCCCGTCCTCGTTCGTCTTCTGGTCGATGTACCAGACCTCGATCGTCTCCTGGGTGGGGTCTGCCGTTGGGTTGCCGCCGGGGAAGTTCACCGCGTCGAGGTAGGTGCCCAGCGTGTGCCGCATGGTCAACTTGAACTCGAGCAAGTCATCGAAGGCCAGGCACAGCGCCGTGATGCGTCCATTGACGTTACCCACCGACAGCGTTGGGCGGACCGCCGTACCGTCGCCGTTGGACTCAATGCCGTCGATCTGCATCGGCCAGGCGCTGTACTCGTTGCCCTGCCAGTAGATCGGCTTGGCTGGCAGTTCATCGGCAGCGGCGCCGGCGGCGATCAGCTCGGCCTCGGTGTGCGGTATCGCGTGCCCGTGGAAGCGCAGGATGTCGGCACCGTAGTCGGAGCCGTCCAATTCAAAGAGCAGCACTTCGCTGCCAGGCTCAAGAACCTGGATGTCACTGATCAGCGGCATGGTTGCCCCTTATGGTTGGAATGCACGTTCGAACGTGGCTGTGAGCTTGAAGACCCCGCCACCTGCCGGGGTTGGAACGGGGTTGACGCAGGTGAACAGGCCAAGCTGACCCAGCGGTGTCGTCCAAAGAAAGGCTTTCGCGCCAGCGTGCCGGTCGAAGAAGTCCATGATCAGCTTCACGCTGGCCTGTTGGCCCGTGTAGCTGATCGGATAGGAGTCTTCCTTGTTGTTCGGCCCGTCGCCGGCGGTTTGCTTGTACCCTTCTCCGAACCTTGAGGTGCGCACCCGATACGTTATCTCGGGCGCGTCCCCATGCTGAGTGGGCCAGGTGAATGTCTCGATAGCCATCAGGCCCTCCCGTTGACGTTGCGAAAGCTGGTACCGCCTGCGCGCCAGGAATCAGCGACAGCCTTTTCCGCCACCGACAGCATTTGCGACTGAAGACTCTTCGATAGGGCTTGCTGGTCGATCTGCATGCCCTCAGAGCTGCGATCCTCAGTAACGACGGTCACAGGTGCGTTGATGCTGATTGATGTACCGGAGCCCCCGGCAGAGAGCGCACGAACGCCAAGCTGACCACCTGCAGTCCGGGTCAGCGGCATGATTGCCTCCTCCCCAGCCTCGCCCATCACGCCAATCCCGCCGCCAGCCATGCCGAATGCTGTCGGCTTGCTGACGACGGAGTTGGTGAAGGCGCCACCATTAGCGAACATCTGCACGCCGCCCGACCAGGCGCCGCCCTTGGCCTGGACGCTGCCCGGGGTGAAGCCTGATAGATCGCCGGAGTACCCTGCCTGGGTAGAGCCAGCAGATGTTGCACCGCCACCGAAATACGAGCCGACAGCAGAGGACGCAAGGCCGAACAGAGCCTCCATCGCGGAGGACGCCGCAGCCCTTGTCGCAATTCGCGCCATATCGGCCAAGATGGACTTGGTGAAATCCCCGAAAGACCCCTTCCCAGTTATTGCGAAGTTGACGATCGAGTCCTCCATGGAGCTGAACGCGTTTGTGAACAGATCCCGCGTCTGGCCGGCAACGTTGCGTGCGCTTTCCAGGTAATTGCTGAAGGCCGAGGTCGCACCCTTGCGCCAGTCGCTTTGCGCTTCCGACATCTGCTCGTAATTGCTGAGCACTGTTTCGCTCAGGTCCTTCTCGCTTTTGTTGATTGCGTCCAGCTTGGCCTGGTACTCCTCGGCGCTCATGTTGCGCGATGCGTCTGCCTTGTCGCGGGCCAGGTCCAGGCGTTGCTGGTTGGCTCGGTCGGCAATGCCGTTCAATTCGCCGTTGATGGCGTTCTCACGGTCACCCCGGCCAACACCATCCGCTGCACGGCTGCCAGCGCGCCGCAGGGCGACGTTCTGCTGGTCCAGGGCATCGGTGTAGCTCTTGATGGCCTGGGCCTGCTTGGCGAGCCTGCCCTGCTCGTTGGTGGCGATGACTTCGAGTTCGCTATCGGCCTCCTTCTGCGCCTTGACCATGTTGGCCTTGGCATCGGCGATCTTCTGGTCCAGCTGAATGCGCTGGGCCGCCGAGGTGCCGGCCTTGCCCTTGGATGCTTCGAGGGCTGCGATCTCCGCCTGGTAGGCAGCCGTGACCTCATCCCGCTCGTTGCCGATCAACGCCTGGCGCTTGAGCAGATAGTCTTCTTGGCTGACCAGTCCGGCCTTCTGCGCCGCCTCCAGCTCCTTCTGCGCGTTTTTGTACTCGTCGAGGATCAGCGAAAGCTGGTTCTTCGAGTCGTTGAACTCAGTCAGGTTTAATGCGCCTGCTGGGCCAGCGGCCTTTTTCTGCGCATCAGTGATCTGCTTATTGACGCCAGCAACAGCGCTCTCGTACTGCTTTTGAAGGTCGGGTGAGTAGGTGTTGTTTGCGATGTTCTTCTGGCGGGCCTTGTCCAGGTCAGCAAGCTTTTTCTCAAGCTTCTGGACCTGTGTTTGCGCAGAATCAGCCTCGCGAGCGATGAGTTGCATGCCGCTGACGGCAGCCTCCTGGCGCTGCTGGTCCTGCTGTTTGGCCTGAGCACGGTTGCGGCGCTCTTGCTCCTCCAGCATCAGCGAGGATATATCGGCATCGATCTGCGTCTTTCCGCGCGCACCGCTACCGCGAGATCCAGAGCCGAGACGCGCGGCGTTTTGCGCTTGCAGCTCCAAGTCAGACAGCTTTTCTTCGTAGGTTTTCTCTCGACCAACATCAAGCGCCGAGTCCCACGCCCACTTGGCAGCTTTGGCGACCTTGTTCCAGGCGCCTTCGATCAGGCCCAAGCGCTGAGTGATTTGATCTCCGCGGGATTGGATGGCGTCGGCGAACGCATCGGTCGCCAGCCTTACGGCGGCTGCCTGCTCGCCCTGCTTCTCCAGGGCGACGATCTGCTCGTAGACCGAAGCCGTGAGGTAGTGATACTGCTCATTGAGTTTGATCGACGCGGCGACAGGCTCCTTGGCGATCGAGGCGAACTGGGCAACCGTCTCCTGCACGGCCTTGCCTGTCGCCTCCTCCATGGTCAGGGCGGCCTTGGTGATCTCCTCGAAGCTATAGGCTGCGATGTTGCCACTGCCCGCCAGTTGAGCGAGAACCGCCGCCGCTGCGCCTGTCGTGCCCACAGTCGAGCTGACTTGTTTTGCCAAAGAGGCAAGGCCGCCAGCCGTGGTCCCGGCGTAATTGCCGGTCAGGATCAGCGATTTGTTGAATTCGTCGGCTTCCTGGCTGCCTTTGAAGTAGGCCAGGCCAAGAGCCGCTGCCGCTGCTGCCGCAAGGGTGAACGGATTGACCAAGCCGAGGATGTAGCCGCCCATGGCTCGCGCCGCCGGCCCAACGCCGCCGAACATGTCCTTGAGCTGGCCGCCCTGCTGGAGTAGAACAGTCAGCGGGTTCTGGCCGCCTTGCAGCGACACAGCGATGTCCGTGAACTGCGCGGGCACGCCGCGCAGCGCAGCGGCTGTCTGTTTGGCGGTGTTCCCGGTGCGAGTCAGCGAGTCGTCAAAGCGGCCAAGGTTAGACCGGGACTGTTCGATCTTGGCCTGGTACTCGCTGAAGGTCGATGCATCGAGCGCGCCGATTTTCTTCTGCTTCGCCAACTTGTTTTCGAGCTCGTCCAGCCGGCCCAGGGCCTTGACGGTCGGGTCGATCTCGCCGAGCAGGTCGCCCAGTTCGTCCTTCTGCTTCTTGATCGAAGCCGTGGCCTTGTCAGCGCCACGGGCAACACCTTCGGCAGCCTTTTCCGCCCGGCCACCCGCCGCGGCGAGTTTGTCGAGGTCGGAGCTCGCCTGCGCAGCATCGGTCGAATCGACCTTGATGCCGAGTTCAGCAATAGAAGTCATGCGGGCTCCGTTATTTCGATTCGCTCATCACGAGCATGGCTTCTGCTTCCATGACGCGGACGTCGTGAAAGGCTTCTGAGAGTTCGCGCCGCTTGATGCCCAGCATGCTGGCGACCGGCGGGAGGGCGCTGTAGTCCAAGCCTGAGGCCCCGCCCATGCCTGTGCGCCACTGCGTCGACATCGCTTCGAAGAGGCGGAAGGCTGACCAGTTGTCCGGCCAGACCTCGCAATCCACGCCGTAGTCCTCAGCCGAAAAGCCAAACGCATCGAATCCTTCGAAGGTTGGCTGATACAGAGCGCGAGCGGCGCTTACGAGTTTCCCAGGCGGGCCGGCTGATAGGCAGTCTGGTAGGCAGCCAAAACCGCTTGCGGGGCGCCTACGCAGGTCGTGCACAGGGCAGTCAGCGATTCATCTGAAAGCTTTTCGTCGAATTCCCACCCATGGACGATGTCCTTGAGCTGGCCGACCTGGATGGCAATCTCTGCCGCCGTGGACTCCTGCCAAGTCAGGCCGTCCTCCTGAACCTGCTTGATGTGCTGCTCACTGGCGCCATTCCACTTGTCGAAGTACTGCGCCAAGGCCAGCCGGTCCAAGTACTTGAACTCGAACTCGACGCTAACCGGGTCGGCGCCAACGCGAGGGATCGCGACCTTCGCCTTGAAGGTCGGGTTCTGGGAAATCTTGATCTTCGCCATGATTCCCCCTTACGCGGCGTAGCGGATGAATTTGGCGACCACTGCGAACACCGCAGTAACGGCCATGACGTTGTTCTTGGTCAGCGACGGCACGTTGTCGAAAGACGCGAACGCGTTGTAGGCGATAACGCCCCCCGACGCGAGGTTGATACGAATTGCGCGCGCAGCCTTGTCGTCGTCAGCCTCCAGCAGCACGGCGTTGTGCGGCAGGCTCGGGTCATCGGCCATGGTCAGCGTGAAGGACAGAGGCGACTTGGAGGTCGGGATCTGGTGCTCGTCGTCTTCTTCGAGAAACGAGTAGGTGACGTTTTGCTGCTCGCCGCCGGACTTGTTGGAGTCAGTGATTTGGGTGATAGGCGTCCAGGTGAGGATCTTGCGAACGGAGCCAATGCCAGCGCCCGGGATGAATCGTGCGACGTTGGTGGTGTTGACCAACTCCAGGACAAACGAATCAGTCAGCACGCTCTTCACGCGAACCACGCGGTTGTTCAGGCGAGCCCAGCCAGAGGTCACCTCGACGTAGTCGCCAGCCAGCAGATCGTGGGCGACGGACGAGACGACGGCTTCTGTGGCATTGGTGATCGCGGTGAAGACGACAGGCGTGTCGTACGAATCAGCGATGCTGACGGTCGAGCCGTTGGGTAGAAAAACGCTCATTGGGTTTTTTCCTCTGTGCAGAAATGACAAAACCCGCTCAATGGCGGGTTCAGGGGTTGCCCAACGGGCGAATTAGGTTGTGGTATCAGCTCGGTACTGGAATGACACGGGCAATGCAAAGGCGGTGTCTTCGGCCAACTCGGGACCAGGCTCAACTGGCGTCATGATCAGGGCTGTGAGGCTGTTGCGAACCAGCCGGTCGTTGAGCGGGTACAGAATCGCAAGCTCATCAGCGATTGTTTCAGCGCCTGACGGACCATCGCCTGTCGGTGTCACGATGGTGATTTGAAACACCCCGGTATAGAGCCGGTGCGCACCGGCCAGGTCGTTACTGTCGGTTCCGGCTGGTATGAGGAACGCTCGCAGGTAGGTCTCGCCGTTGTTCGGGGTGAACGCCACGTTCTGGTAGGCGACGGGCAATGCAGGCGTTCGAGAACCGGCCCAGGCCTTGAGGCGCGCTTCCAGCAGGGAGCGAATGATCTTGTGGCTCATACCTGGTTGTTCCTGATGGCTTCGAGGACTATCTGCAGGAAGCGCGCCTGGGTGATGCGCACCATTCCGCCGGGCGCCTGGTCGGAATGTCCATATTCGAGAGCGATGGCATAGGGAAGGTTGTTCACGATGAAAGCCGTGGTCCCGGCGCGAAACTCAATCGAATCACCCACAAGGCGCGCCGTGGCTTCTGCCCCAGTCGGGTCAACGGTGTCCAGCGTTCCGCCGGCGGGAGCAGCTATACTGAATTGCCAATTACCACGGAACCGCCCCGTATCCACTGGCGACATGCGGATCAGCGAACCGCCAAGCTCGATGATTATTTCCCGCAGACTGGCATCGACAGCGTCTTTTGCTTGCGCAGCGAACTCGGCCAGTTGCAGCTCGAAGCTGCCACTCCTGCCGCCGTAACGCTCCGTCATGTGCGACCCGCGAGCCATGGCTACTTCCTCAGTTGAACGGTCCAAGTGGCGCCGGCCGGGTCCTGGCGGACATTCATCGCGCGCTTGCTGCCGATGAGGTCGCCGATTTCCGGGATAGCCAGGGTTTCGGTTGGCTGGCCCAGCAGCGTGATGAACAGCTCGTTCTGCAAGATGGTGAGCTTTTCGTCGGTGGTCTGGATCAGCGATCCATCAATCTCTTTTGCGAGGTATCGGCCAAGCACCCCGCGACCGGCGTAATTCGTGATGGTCTCGGGCGTCGTGCCTGAGTCCGGGTCGTACTCACCCTGAACCTTGCGCACACCCACGACCGGGCTCACAGCATCGGCCAGGTCAGTATCGAAGGCTTCGGCCAGATCCCTCTGTAGATCGTCGCGCAGTCCCATATCAGCCCCTCACGACTTTGACCTGGCCTGAGCCAAGGTAATGGGACAGCAGCGCCAGGGCGAAAGACTCGCCGGCGGTGATGGTCCGGGATGATTCGGAGACCGACTTGCTACTCGACACGCCGTCAGCGCTCACGGATTTCTCCGTGACGCCCGTTTCCTTCGAACCGTAGATCCTGCCGGCGGCTGCCTCCGTGGCAACGTCGGCGCCGGCCTGGATCACATCATCCGGGATCGGGTCGAACTCTGGCAGGCCGAGATTGGTAAGCCAGGTGTTCGCCATCAGCACCGCGCGCGGCTTCTTGTCTTCGGTGGTCCATGTCGGCCCAAGCAGGGCGTCCACGTCCGCCACGGTGATGTAGGTCGTCACGGGGCTTTACTCCTGCGGCTTGTCGAGCAGTTCGGCGAGGGCTGGGCGCTCGGCGTTATCGTCGAACAGGATGCCTTTCTCGGTCAGCTTCGCCTTGATCTCTTCGATCCGCAGGCCCTTGGATGGCTTGTCACCGCCCGAAGAGCCCTTCTTCATCGGCTCCGGGTGCTTGTAGTCATCCGGCGCGAACTTGGCATCGATGATCTTGTAGCCCTTCTGGCGCAGCTCAGATTTACGCTCAGCGGTGACCGGGTGTTTCTCGTAAATGACTTTCTCGTCCATGGTGGACTCCTGGTAGGTGGATCAGGCGACCCGAAGGCCGCCGTCTCGATTACTGAGCGGCGTCGCCGATGGTGAGCACGCCAGCCGAGGCCTTGATGCTGTTCGCAACCAGGTCCCAGTTGGTGCCGGTTGCCAGCTCGGCGCTGGTTGGCGACTTGCCGCCGTTGGCGGTGTCCCAGGTGTAGCCCTTGAGGCCCAGGCCGAAGGTGTAGTCGGCTTGCATGGTGGTTTCGATGCGCTCCTTGCCGTTGGAGGTCTCGATGTTGGTGATCAGGTCGGAACCGTCCATCACCACCGCAGCACCGTCGGCAAGGCTCAGCACCTTCTGCTTGTTCGGCGTGCCGGCCTCGTACAGAGCCGCGGCGTCGGTGATGATCACCGCCTTGCCGAGGATGTCGACCACCTGCACACCGCTGAAGGTGAACAGCTTTTCGGCGTTCGCCAAGTTCTGGCCCAGCAGCTTGTGGTACATGGCGCCGGTCATGACCTGGGCAACCAGGCGTTGCGAGGCATCACCGAACAGCGCGTGGGCGTTGTTGATGGCGATGTAGCTCACGCCAGCAGTGGCCGAAACATCGTTGGTTGCGGTCGGCTGGTTACCGATCGCAGCCGCCAGGGCAGCGATGGCGGTATTCAGCTGGTCCGACATGATGGCTTCGGACAGGTTGCGGCTGATGACCTCCAGCGCTTCCTCCGGGTTTTTCTGGATCCAGGAGAGCTGGGAAGGCTCCCACAAGATCGGACCGAAACCGCCCGCGATCTTCACGGAGTCGTACTGCTTCTGGGCCAGAGGGGTTGCTGCCTGGTTGCCGTTGGCGGCGTAACGGTCAACACGGCGCTGGGCGCTGTGCAGGCCAGCCCAGAACGACTCTTGCAGGAAGTCGCCGTCAATGCCCTGAGTGGTCAGGCGGATGGCACCTGCCGAAGCAGCGTTGAATTTCTCAACGTCCTGCGCCAGGGTCTCGATGGTGACGCGTTTGAGGTATTCGTTGAATACCTTCATGTTCGAAAGGGCCATTGGGCCTCCTTATTCGCTAGCGGTCAGGCCTTTGATAGCAGCGACTCGATCTTCCTTGCTGCCACCAAAATTGCCCTTGGATTGGTTGTTCGATCCACCGCCATTGGGAGCGCCGCCGCCATTGGCGCCGGAACTCTTCAGGATGTGGTCACGATGGGGGTACTGCGAAACGAGGGTTTCCAGCGCTTCGTTGAAGTCAGCCAGCTCACCCGGGCGCGCACGACTGAAGACTTTCTGGCCTTGGCCGTCATAGGCCACAACCTTGCCGTCCTCGATCTTAAAGTTGCTACCGAATGCGGCTTGAACCATGTCCGCGGGAATCGCCATCTTCTCGGCGATGAACTGCGAGCGTGCGAAGCTGCCACCGATCTTCTCGGAGTACAGTTGCTGCTCGAGGGTCTGCGCCTTGCCGTTGGCTTCATCCAGTTGAGCCTGGAAGGCCTTGCTGATCTCTCCCTTCACCTTCTCGATCTCGCCGGCATCCACCAGCTTCTTGGCGTCGAGGTTGGCGACGGTTTCCAGGGCTTTCTTGGCTGCGGCGGCATCATCGATGCCCTCGAAGGCCTTGGCGACCTTCTCAAATCCATCAGCGCGCTCACGATGAGATTTAGCCTCAGCGTTCAGGCGGGTGATGGTGCTGCGAGTGCCCACCGCATCAAAAGCGACTTCTTTGCCGTCGTCTTCGACATACACGGGCTTGCCATCCTGGATCTCAGCGTATTGCTTGCCATCCACTTCAACAGTCTTCAGTTTCATCTCGTCTCTCTGGGCCATCCGGCCAGTTGGTGAGCCATCCGGCCCTGTCGCGCCCCGTCCATCCGAACCGCAGGCAGAAAAAAGCCCCGGCTGTGGCCAGGGCTGTTAGTTGAGAACTCATTGGTTAGGGTAGGATCCGCAGCTTGGAATCACAGAACCCTTGGAGCATCAGATGGATCTAGGCTCATCCACAACCGCCCGGTGGACAATTGCGATTGGCGTGCTAGGCATATTTGCCAGTATCTGCGCGGCGGGATTGACGTACTACGCCAGCTATCTTTCCACCCGCCAAGTAGCCATTGAGACCTGCATGCAGCGGGTCGATAAGCAGGAAGCAATCATTCGAGAAAAGTCTGAGGCCGTGCTCAGCGCAATTGCATCATTCGGCAGCAAGATCCAGGCGCCGAACAGCGCCGCAGACAACGAGGCTCTATTTCAAAGTCTCGGCCAGGTAGTGGTGGAGACATCCATGCGCCTCGTTGCATATGCTCCGGCAGAGCTGGTAATCCCGACACTCAAGTTGGCAGCTACGGTTCAAATAGGACTCATGGCTGAGACAACCGAAGAGAAGCTTGCATCGATATCCATGGCTCCCACAGCAATGACCGATTGGCCCAAACAGTATTTTGGTCTGATGGATAAATTTGAAAGCCGGAGGAACGATTGCTTCAAGTAGAAGTGCGCCACGAAGTCGAAGCTCTCTGTTTCGTAGCGCGTGATTACTCGAGCCGCTCTCGCAGCTCCTCCAGAGTCAGGAACTTGCCCTTGTCGTTGTAAAAGTCATCGAGCTTGAGCTTGTCCTGCCGCAATAACTTTCCGCGCTCTGGCCCCAGGATCTCGTCCTGGCGTGCCGCTGATTGCCGGCCGAGCCATTCGGCGTATGTCGTTGACTGGGGCACCTGGCCGTCCATGGAGGCGCGCGTGGCGCCATTACTGAAGCCAAGCTTCGATGCGCTCTTGAGGATCGGCAGTTTCGTCGAGCGACAACACCAGTGGATTCGCCCGGGCCCGGCCAGCCAAGGGATCTTGTGCCCGATTGGCAGGTAGGTCCCAAGCGTGTACGGCAGCCGGTCCCTGATGCGGCAGGTGGTCGAGGTGCGCGTATCGAGCGTGCTTATCCACTCAACGTGGCGGATGATGTCGCTGTTCGCCTCGTAGGCTTTGTCGCTGGCGGCCTCAGCCGTGCTTGAGACAGCAGACCGGACAACGGCCTCGATCTCTCGGCGCGACTTCTGAAGAATGCCGTCGGCATATTTCTCCGCCCGGGTGCCCATGATGCTGCGGACGATCTCGGCAGTGGTTCGCCCCTCGACCACGCCAGCACGCACAGCATCGCGAACCGAGGCAGCGCGTGACGCCTCGATGCCGTCCATCCACTCCCTGAGCAAACGGCCCTGGAATGGCCGAGCCTGGGCAATCGCCTTGACCTGGCTGAACCTAGCGGCCGCAATCGGGAAGGCTTCCTGAACAACGGCAGGAATCACCGCCTGGAGCGCGCCTTGCTGGAAGGCGATCTCATAGCCGATCAAGCCGTCGTTTGCCTGGTCCAACGCCTGGCGGATATCCACGAAGGTTGACTGATTCAGGCGCAGGACGACAGACAGGGACGCGTCTACCGAAGCCGCCGACAGATTAGCGCCGAGGTTGTCGAGCGCTGCAACCAGCGCAGCACGCAGCTCGACGTCCTTGCTGTTGAGGATCTTGATGATCGCCACGACCTGGGCATTGCTCAGGTGTTGCAGGTCAACCTCGTGCCCGATCAGCTTGTCGAGTAGCTTCTCGTTGGCGGTTTTCATCACAGGGTTCCGAGTGCGGGGCCTTGGGCATCAATTTTCGCTAGTTCCGTGCCCCATTCGTATTCATCACTGATGACGCCGCGTCGCTGCATCTCTGCGAACAGCGTCTCCTTGGACAGCATCCCGGCATTCGCCATCGCTACGAGCGTCGGCAGCGACACCTCCGGCATGTAGTCCACGTCGAAGTTGCCGCGCATCTCGACCGTGCCGCCATCGGCCAGGCCACGGTAATCGGCCATGAGCTGGAGAAGCTGGGCCAGGCAATCTGCAAAGTGGTTCGCCATCCGCGCCAACGGCGATAGCTCCTGCGCTGCCTCCTCGTCCGCCTGAGTGGCGGTCTTGGTGGGGCTCTTCTCTGGCGTAAGCAGCTTGGCACCGGCCATGCGCATCTCATCGAGCAAGTCTTGCAACGCTTCCCTGCCCGCCTTTACCGCCGCCCCGGTGTGCTCGACGTACTTGAGGTCGCCATTCATGGGCAGGTCGGTCAGTGAGCCAGTCCCAACCTTGAATTCTGGCGGGACTGGCTTGCCCTGGTTGTCGAATGTAGCCTGCACACCGATGCGTACCAGGATCGGCACGCGGATGACGTGAAGGATGTTGTCTTGGTCGCTCTGGCTTTGCCAGTGCTTGACGTTGAGGTGGGCCAGCTCCAGGAGTGGCGGCTTGGCCGTCATGAAGCCGGTCCGTCCGGTGTAAAAGGTCACCAAAGGGATGTATGCCAGGCTGTTGGCTCCCTCGTCATGCAAACCCCATCCGCCTTTTTCCGCCTTGCGGTACGTCCGCCAGGCTCCAGGCTCAAGAACACGGATCTGCTCGACGCACTTCGCGCCAAACTCACCATCCTCCTCCTCGACGATCTCGATATAGCGGAACATCGTGAGCTGTCCGCCCTTGGCCCTCCAGCCCAGCACCTGCTCAGGCTTCACCAGAACGGCATAGGGCCTCACTCCGGCGGCAATCTCTTCCGCCTGGGTGCGCACTCCCTCAGTGCGAGAGTGGTCAATGAGCGCATGACACAGGCCGTGGCTCAACCCTTCGCGGAAGAATTCAACAGCCCATGAGTTGAGGTCGTTGCCGGAGTGGTCGATGTCAGCGGTCATCTCTACGAGTTGCCCTGGCACATCATCGCCGACCTGCAAAGGCTCGGCGAACACCCTGGAGGTCATGTTGCCGACTGTCTCCGAGTAGGCAGGCAGCAACGTAGAGAGGCGCAGGCGCTCCTTGTACGACTCGTCGTCTTCAGCAGGATACTGCGGGAGCAAGCTTTTGCCTGCCGCCCTCATCGCCATAGTTCCGCCCATGAGCGGAGTGATCACGTTCCAGTACTTGCGCATGGCGTCAACGGCCGGCAGCGTGTCACTCGGGTTATTGCTCATGGTTACATTCTCAGAGGCTGGCTGGTGGTCATTTCCACGTTGATTGGATAGCGCTTGGCGATGAAGTAGCCGGCGGCGTCGTTCATGTGGTCGTGACCCTTTTTTGGGTCCTTGTCAGGATCGCCGTGCTTGTCATAGGTTTGCCGCTCCAGGCATAGCGTCAGCTGCGGGCATTGGTCTGTGTTGACCTTCAGTCGTCGCTCGCCGTATGTATTCAGCAACATGGCATTGACGGCGTTCACGCGGTCTTTTACGCCCGGGTTCTGACTGTCCACGATTACCGTGAACCCAGCCTTACGCAGCAGGGATAGGTCGGATTCGCTGGCGTTCTTGCTGCTGGTGTTCTGGCCGCTGGCGTCGGGATAGACCGCAATGCCGTGCCCTGGGAAGCGCGCCTGGATCTTCTCGATCATCTCTGGCGTGTCACGCACCGAATGGAACTCATCCAGAGCAAGCGGCAGTCCTTCACGCACCACGTAGACAACCGCGGCCATCTTCATGACGTTGAAGTCCATGCCGATATGCAGCGCCTCTCCGGGCTTGATGCGCTCGCTTGTCCTGCTCTCGCTGCGACTGAAGGTGTAGTAGACGACGCCAGCGTAGTTCTCAAAGCTGGCCTCGTATTCCTGCCGGAACGTGCGCGGGTCCATCTTGCGGCGCGCCGCGTCAAGCTCTTCAGCCGGGACATTGCCGCCCTGCAGCGAGGTGTAGAGCCAACTCTTGTGATCCGGCTCGCCGCCTGGCTGCCCATCGCGATATGTGTCGAAGCAGTGGTTAAAGCCCTTTGGGGTGCCAATGCGCAAGGCATGGCCTCCCTTGCACTTTCCCACGCCGGGGACGATGTATTCGCAGGTGGAAAGCATCGGGCGAAGGACTTCTTCCCAGGCCGCCCACTTGCAGTCTGCCCATTCGTCCACCAGGACAAAGAACAGGCCGGAGCCGCGCAGGTCGTCGTAATTCTCCAGGCCGACGCAGCGGATCAGGTGCCCGCTCTTCAACGTGATCAGCATGTCCGACTCGTTCGGCTTGCATTCCCGCCACTCACGGGGGATGGCCTGCTTCAAGCGGCGCCAGAAGACCCGACGGGCTTGCTTCTGCGTCGGAGCGGCGTACCAGATCTCATCCTCGACGCTCACGCCCCACTCAGCAGCCAGCCGGGCAGCACGGCGCATCTCTGCCTTGCCGAGGAAGGTCTTGCCGAACCGGCGACCACACACCGCGTCACGGAAGCGTGCATTACGCTGGTAACCCCAGACGTAGATGTTCGCCTGCTTCGGCGTCAGCCTGACCGGAGCTTCATAGGTACGGGGTAACGGGGACATTCTCGTCAGGCTCCAGGGTGTACTCAGCAACGGCGTGCTGCTGGTCCGCTTGTGAGCCCAGAGGTTTTTCAGGTTCGAGGCGACGGCTCACGTAAACGTCGCCCACTTCTTTGGCTGCCTGCTCCAACAACTGGGCAGTTAGTGCCATGTTCTTCATGTTCTCGGCCTTCTCGGCCATGCGCCCCAAGGTGCGAAGCCGGAAGGCGCGGTTGGCGATCGGGATGTCCGTGGTCTCTTCACGGAAACGCTTGCGGGCGGCATGGAACAACTCAGCCCACTTCGCTCCCAGCGCGCGACCCGCGAACTTTGTCGGGTCGTGGGATTCACACTGCTGGCGGGTGATTTCAATCCCGAATTCTGTCTTGACCGATGCAACCACCTGAGATGGCGTATCGAAGCAGGCCAGGGCCTGGACGATGAAGGCTTTGACCTCACTTCGTAGTACTGCCATATGGTTGTCATCCGTCAAAACCTGTCATTGAGTCAGGCCGACTTGAGTAGACAGGTTCCGCAGGCCCTCGCAATGTTCAATTTCCCCACCTCAGCAGGACTGTTTGCAGCGTCCACCAGCGTTTGAACGTCAAGGCTCGCACCGTAGCGGCGGACCACACCGACGAACTCTTCAACGTCGTGTCCGCGCATCTCAAGCTTGGGCAGGCCTTCCTGGGTGAACTTGGGTGCGCCGTACTGATCGGTCGCTTGAGCGATGTGGTACAGCTCATGCTCCACCAGTGCGCAGAAGTCAGCGTCACTGCACTGAGCGCAGTAGTCGGCTGCCAGGGTGATGATGAATGCCGGCACACCGCCGAACCAATCACGCATCTGTTGCTCCATCCGGGCCTTCTGCCAACCCCCTGCACGGAACGCCACCTGCTCGGCCTGGCCCAGGACTGTGCGGCCCTGCTTATTGAAACTCGAGGACGCCCACATGACCCGGATGTCTGCGTCCAGTAGATGGGCATGGTCTTCGTTGTAAATGCTGCCGGTGTCGGCAAGGATCTCGGCTTGGAGCCATTCCCATGCTCCAGGTGCAGGGGTCAGGCGGATACCGAAGTCGGAGAGCTCGGCCAGTGCAACCAGTGACGATGGAGGGTATGGCCTTTCCATGAATCACCTTGAGCTTGAAATAATGGCTGATTGCCGGTATTGGTGAGAATCAACTCAACGCAAGGAAAGCAACATGTCTGATACTGGCCCGAACGAAATCCTGAACGTACCTGCGTACTTCAAATCTGACGCTTCAGGAAAGCGACACTTTGCAGTTGCATCCGCCCTCGACTTGATCGCTAAAAAGGTCACCGCCAATTCGAATACCGTCCTTGAGTTTGAATTGGACAGATTGTCCAGCTACGCGGACAAAATCCAGGCGGCGATTGCAAAGCAGTAGTAGCTCGGAACCCGTCCCACACTCACCTGCGGAACACTCTCAATTTCGCGACACAATTTGCTTATGCGCGAAACGTGTCGCTTGTCGCGCTTTACTGGCTTACCCGGTCGACGGCCTCGATAGCCTTGTCCGCTGCCTGGGTGGCGGTCGTCGCTGCTTTGGTTGCCTTTTCGGCTGCCGTGCTGGTCTTGCGGGTCAGCTCGTCTAAGCGCTTGTCGCGCTCTGCCATAGCTGTGGCGTAGGCGCTGCGGATGTCTTCGACCTGTTTGGACTGGCTCTCAGCGAGCGACCAGTAGCAGGCCTGATACCCGAGCACCGCACCACCACCGACCAGGACAATCGCAATTGCCCAGACCTCAGCCCGGCGCCACCAGCGGCGAGCGATGAATTCCATTGCGCATCTGTCCATCAGACGACTCCTCCCAGCTTTGTGCGCAGGCGGTTGATCTCATCGCTCTGCAATGTCACCCGCTCCGTAAGCTGGGCAACTTGGCTGGTCAGCGCTTCGATCTTCCCTTCCATGCGGCCAACAGCCGCTGCTAGGTCGTTCCGCTCTTTCGCGAACTGATCGGCGCGGGCTTCAGCTTCCTTTCGGGCGGTACGCTCAGAGTCGAGCAGTTCATTTAGGCGGCGGACGGTGCCAATGTCGGCGTTATCCATGGCTCGGTCAGCGGCATCCTTGGACAGGAACTTGCGCAGCCACAGAAGGCCGCCCAGCACGACGGTGGCACTACCGCCAAGCCAGGTAGCCGTGCCTGGGCCGAGGTCGGTAGGGTCCATCGCTACTCCAGAAGAAAATGGCCTGCGTAGGCCTGGGCATTGCCCGAGAATAAATAACACACAAGTGTTGTATTAACACAAAAGTGTTGTAGAATGGACACATCCAAACAACGAGGCGAGGTGATGAAGTTCAGCGAATTCAGGCGATGGTTGAAGGCCCAAGGGGTGACCTTCGAAGCCGGCAAAGGAAGCCACTTCAAAGTCACCGCCCCAAACGGCAACAGGACAACCTTCGCGGACCACGGATCCAAGGAAATGCCGGAACCGACCCGCAAGGCGATCATTAAACAACTGGGGCTCTGATGAGCCCCTTCACCACATCTGAATGCTGAGCGATCACCTCCAAGGAGTGACCATGTACGACTATGCAATCCGCTTCGAACAGGACGGTAGCGCTCCAGGCGTTGCCGTGTTCTGCCGTGACCTGCCAGAGCTCAACAGCTATGGGGATGACAGGGAGCACGCTATCCGTGAGGCCCTGGACGGGATTGAAAGCGCCCTCTCCATCTACGTGGACGAGCGTCGAGCTATTCCGCCAGCTTCTTCCCCACAGGAAGGCGAGCACGTCGTTCATCTACCAGCGGTGACCGTGGCGAAGATCGCGCTGTGGAACTCTATGATGGAGCGGGATATGCGCAAGGCTGATCTGTGCCGCCTGCTCGGTGTGCACCAGGCCCAGGGCGATCGCCTTGTGGATTTCCTGCACACATCGAAGATGGAGCAACTGGAAGCTGCTCTATATGCGCTGAACGTCAAGCTTCGATTGACTCAAGAGACGATCGTTGACCCGCTCGATATCTGGATAAACCTCCCAGAATCGCGAATTTCTGCCCGGTTTGCAGTACGACAGCTTGTCGAAGCCTTTGGCGAAGATCGTGAATTGGTGGTCGGTAAATCCAATGCCAACAAAGATGAAATCAAGGATTACAGCGTCGACTTCATCTTGCGTGATTTTGCACACCCTGCCAGTCGCAACACTCGACAAGCTACCGTTCCGGTCATAGATGCCCTTGTAGCAACTGGTGTATTTCGTCGATCCCGAATGGTCGACCCAGCAACAGCGCGAGAGGTCGATAGCCTAGCGCTCATCTAAGCGCGTGCCGATTGTCTGTGTCTGCACCAGCCCATGCAATTGAATCGGCTCCAACAGAACTCCCAGCTCGGGGCAATGGGTTTGGTGGAGCCGAAAAAGAAAAGGCCCCGATCATGTCGAGGCCCTGAATAGGTGCGCAGTGTTTCCCGCTGTCTGCCGAAGGCCTTTGCAACGTCGACGCCCCAGTGCATCGATCTCGCCGCTCAAGTCTCGCGCCACCCTGGAAGTCAGGTGTGAACAGGGTGCGCGGGCTGCCGGTGTTATTTCCGTACGCCGTACTGTCCGGCTAATCGGCGTCCAAGTCGTCCCGAGGGCTGTCCTGGCTGCAGGTAAATCGCGGCCAATAAAAAACCCGGCGCAGTGGCCGGGCTTCTTTGGATCACTCCTCGATACGCGCAGGAATGACAGGATGGGTGAATAATGCGACATGGCGACATGCCATTGCAAGCCCTTTTGAGGGACTATTTCATGCCGCCTCGTTTTCCAGCACTCCGGCTACCTCAAGCATGCGCTGCGCATCCATCAATGCCTCGTCCACCAAGCCCTCTAAAGCATCCTTGATTGCCTTGTTCCAGCGCTGGTATGTCCGCTCCGTGAGACCCTGGCTGTCCCAGTTGGTCATGTCATAGTTTGACGCGGCAAGGACGATCATTTCCCCAGGGCGAGCCTCGGCGACAGACCTTGCATGACGGTTGGCGCGCTCGACTGCTTCCTCGGCTGCCCTGTTGCGCCAATCCCACTTCCCACTCGAGTCCTGGATATTCTCCGGCGCAGCGGCTTGGCGTGCCTGGCGCTGGATACCCTTCACCTGTTGCGGAACTGCCCAGACTAGGACAGCTTGCTGGGTGAACCGCTGGGGCGCAGGGCTCTTGATCGCACTGACGAGCCTACCGATCGAGTCCACTTTCCGCCCCTTATGGGTGCTGTACTTGGCGACCAGGGCGTTCCACTGCCGCGGGGTCAGTTGAGCATGGAGCAACTTGTGGACGATGCAGTCGGCCAGCAGGGTGGCGTCCTTGCCGGATATCTCGCCCTTGAGCTTGCTGGTCTGTACCTTCGGCTCGAAGTCGCAGCCGCCGGCGGAGTTGATAGTCTCAGCGGCCAGGGCCCGGACCACTGCGGAAATCACGTTGCGATAGATCATGCTGCAGCCCTCTTCAGTTCGCGGGTCTTGGCCCGGTATTCGGCGGTCATCGCCTTCAGTTGCTCGATGGTGTACTTCTTGGCCTCATGAGGGCCTTCCAGCCACTCGACAGCCTCGGCGCCGATGCGCTTCACCAGCTCAATGCGGTAGTTCACGATGTCGCCGGACTTGTGGTTGTTGCACGGGGCGCACTGGCGCCAGACGTTGAGCGGTTCGAACCTGAGTTCTGGGTTGCCGCCGACGGTCCGGTAGTGCCCTGCGTGCCATTGGCCGTTGTGATGCCTTCCGCAGCTCACACACGGCAGGCCGATATCCCTCTCTCGGATCCAGGCATTGAATGCGGTCTGGGCGTCCTTCAGGTGCTGGGCGCGTGACTTGATCTTCTCCTTGCGCAGCTTGATCTCCCGGCGCCCTACCTCATCCAGCGCCTTTCTGGCCTTCTCCTGATTCGCCTCGCTCCTCGTGGCGTCGGAAATCGCGCAGGTCAAGCTGCAAACAGCCTGACCCAGCCGCTGTGGGACGAATGGGGCCCCGCACTCTGCGACTCTGCACTTCTTGGCGCGGCGTTGTTTAGCGGCGAGCATCAGTAGCGACCTCCCCACTTGTCCTGCTCCGTCCAGCGAATGCCATGCTCGGCGCCGAAGGCGTGCATCAGCTCGAACAGATCGCTGAACCACTTCTGGGATTGCTTGCGGGTAGATACGCCCAGGACGACATAGCCGCCGTCGATGCCGGGCACCACATCCTGCTTCTGGAGGGCAGAGCTGAAGACGTGCTTCCAGTCCTCATCGCTGAGCTTCTTGCCGTACCACTCGACCTGGCTGGAGACGTCCTTGAGCATTGCCCACATTTTGCGATTGCAAATGTCCGGACGCTTCTCGTCGCGGATGATCACCACCTTGGGTTTGGTTAGGTCGATTGCGTGCAGGACGCCGGCCAGGCGGTTCACGTCGCGCTGGTCGCGGATGGTGTATTCGGGATTCATGAGAGCACCGCACTGCTTAACGGGCTCTTCGCCCGCGCAACAAGAGCCCGCCATTGCTCCGCATCTCCGCGCAGCGCCTCGATCTCGGCCAGCAGCTCCAACGCCACTTCCTCAAGCGTCTTCTCGCCCAGGAACTCTTGCAGCGCCTCGGTGTTGCGCTTCCAGCCTGCACAGTCGGCATGGAAGGACGCGGCTTCCGCCCACAGCAGCTTCTGGAGTTTGCGTTTGTCGATGGTCATGGCATCAGCTCTTTTGGAACGCTCACGACCATGCCGAGCTTGTCGGCGACGATGGCGCGGCAGATCGCAACCAGCGGCTCGTCAGCGGTGAGCCAGTCGGTAGGCGCGTTCGGGCGATGCGGGTGAGCTACCCAACCGCCGAGAGCCGGGCCGAAACCGATTTTGATTTTCGTGATCAGCGGGCCGCACTGGCTCCAGTCCGTAGATGGGCAGAATTTTCCGGTTGTTGCCTTGCAGGGAAAGCCGCCTGGGAAGATCCAAGCCTGATCAAGCGGGCCATTTTCAGAGAATCGATATTCACCACGGTAGGCGCCGATGGCTTGGGAGACAGCCCAGTCCAACGCATCACCAGACAGCTCCCACGTACCAACTTCAACAAATTCATTCATGGTCAGAAACCCTCCTTGCCGCGCTGAGATTCCCAGTCGAACGGGACCACGATCATTCCGCCCTCGCGCAGGCGGTCGACGCAGCGGTCACCCATGGTGGTCGGCAACTGGCTGGCTTCGAGGTTGGAGATCACCACCGTCGGGCGCTCCTGCTCGTACCGGCCATTGATGATTGCGAACAGGGTCGTCAGCTCGAAGTCGCTCGGCTGCTCCTTGCTCACGCCTACCTCGTCCAGCACCAGCAGATCGGGATCGATCAGGCTGGACAGAATCTCGGCCTCGCTTCGTTCGCTGTGCTTGTCATACGTGGAGCGGATCGCCTGAAGGATTGCGCCGACAGTGCGGTACACGGCCGTGCGCGACGTGTTGTGCAGCAGCTCGTTGGCCATGCCAGCGCCGAGGTGCGTTTTCCCGGTACCGGGCTTCCCGATCAGCACCATGCAGCGACCGGTCTTCAGGATCTCGTCAAAGATCTGCACGTAGTGCTGGCAGAACCGGAGAGCTTTGCGCTGGCCGTCGTTCTCGGCCTGGTAATTGCCCAAGGTGCGAGTAGCGAATCGTTTCGGGATCAACGCATCGCCCAGCTTTCGAGCGAGGGACATGCGTAGCTCCATCGCCTTGTTGGCCTTCTCGGCCGCGTCGGCTTTCTCGCGGGAGATACGAGTGCACTCAGGGCAGTTGCTTTTCAGCTCCCGACCCAGCACAGGAAAGACCCGCTGCTCGTAGGCGCCGTGGGTTTCGCACTCTGCAGGCTGGATGCGAGTACCCGGCGGCAGTTCTGGAGTTGCTTGGACTGGCTCAGAGCGCATAGCTGCCGTCCTCCCGCATTTTCAGGCCAGACGTGTAATCGCGATCGGCGAAGCCGGTGTGGCGAGATGGCGCCTCACGCTTCACGAACGGACGGACGTTGCTGGCCCGGATCTTGTCGTCCTTGACCCACTTCACCAGCAAGGAAACCCATTTGGATTGGGTTTGCAGCAGACCGGTTGTTTCGTGGTGAGCAGTGAACGGGGCCACGGCGTCCTTGGTGAACAGGTCAGTCGAAACGCCGAAGTGGACGCAGTAGGTCTTCAGCAGATTGGCGTCAGGCATCCAATCCAGCGTCATCTCGACAGGCGCCTTTGGATCAACGGGTGGCTCGCCATCTTTCAGGGGAAGGTCTTCTAGATCATCGAAGCCTTCGAAGCTTGAGCCCGGAATTTCTTCGCCCGCGTTGTGAGAGTGGTGTTGATCCCTTCCATTCCCTTCTACATCTACATCCCTTCCGGGGTCGAGGTCTCGACGATCATTCGACGACTCTTCGACGACTTCTACGCTACCACTCGACGACCGCTCGACGACTTCTTCCTGATTGATCGACTTATCTTCTCGGGCAGGCTCTTCGTCCTCGACGATCAGTTGCGGAGGCTTCGGGTACTTGAAGGTGCGCTTTTCAATCTTCTGGTGCTTCCAGCCGTTGACGTGGAGGTACTGCTTTCCGGCTACGGAATAGCTGCGGGTCAGACCAGAGCCTTCAAGCTCGCCCAGTAATTCGCTGACCAACTCAGTAGTGATGTCGTCGCCTGGAAATACCAGGGCCTTGATCGTGCGAGGGGTCAGCGGGTGGTTGCCGCCGTCATCGCAGAAGTTCCAGAGTCCAATGAACAGCAGTCGAGCGAGCGGGCGACTTTCCATCACCTGCTCGCTTGACCAGAATTCGGGTTTGATCGTACGAATGCGGGCCATTACTTGGCTCCTTTGCCGACAAGGCCGGCCAGTTCAAGGAAGCGATCCACGTACCAGTGCGGGGCGGTCTCTCGGGGGTTATTGGGACTGGTCAGGTTCTTGCCATAACGAAGGCCTTTATCAGTCACCGACCAGAACGGAACCATTTCGCCCTTGGAGTTCTTGCGCTGGAGCTGCTTGAGGAAGCCATGGGCAGCCAGGGCAGTGTTGAAGGCCGCAGGCGCGCAACGGATGCCGCTGTCCTTCAGCATGGCTGTGGCGGACTTCGTAGGCATCGATGAGCCGCCCGTTGCATCGGGCGCGGCGTCGATTGCGTAGCCGGGGAGGAACTTGGAGTCCAGACCATTGTTGGCGGCGATCTTGGCGAGCATCATCATCTTGCTCGACGGTGCTGGCTTGAGTAGGCGATCGAAGCATTCCAAGATGGCGAGCTCGCCGACAATCTTGGAGTTGTTCGGGCCTTGAATTGAAAAATTTCCGGCCTTGCGAATGCTCGGCAGTACCTGGCCCACAACCCATTCTTCGAACCTTTCGGCGGCGGGCAGCTTGGACTTCATCACCAATCGGTAAAGGTCACGCTCCGGGATGATGGTCATGAAACCACCACCCTGTTTCGGGGTAGTGGTCGCGGCCTTGCAGTGACGGGCCACGGCGTTCTCCGGCTTGGAGTACCCAAGTGCGTCAGCGACATCACGGGCGATAAACCAAGGGTCGCCGAGCTTGTCGGTGATGACCCGGATCGCGGCGCCGTCGAAGTCAAACGGAATAACTGAAGAATTTCGCGACACGTTTTCAGATCCGGCGAAACGTGTCGCGACATTGGCCTGGGTATTGATATGTGGCTGGGTTTGCATATAATCGGCCTCACAAGTTTGTTGCTGTTGAAAGAGCCGGGATCGCACCCCGGCTTTTTTGTGTCTGGGATTTAGTGAATCTTTGATCTGACCGATGCAGCCTGATCGGCCATCGAAACCGCATGGGCGGCTAGTGAGCGGCAGAAAGATTCGAAGGACTCGGCGTAGCCCTTGTCTTTGTGGTCGAACACGCCATCAGCGAAAACCTTCCCGCCCAGTCCGGCGACGTGACCAAAGCTTGTCGAAATGCCGGCGAATACCTGCAGCGCGTCGTCAATACCCGCGCCTACCTGCTTCACGGCGAGAAGGCCGTATCTGCTCGACAGCTCAATCAATGCGCGATCGCGCCAGGGCTGATCAAGGGCGGAAACCCATGACTCTTCAATCCACGAAGGGATCTCGATGCGCTCGCCGCTGTCGTCCAGCCAGCGCTCTACACGCTTACTCCATGCCTTGTAGGCACGGCCATAGGCCTGCATGTCTGCGGTTTTGGTCATTTCGTGCAGATCAGGGAACCCCTTCTCTTTGCAGCGCCCCGGCGCACGATCAAAGAGCTGGTGATTCAACTGCTCTGCAAAGCCGTCCTGGCTCATGCTCGTACGAGCGATCATGTCTCGCGCAATAGCGACCAAGACCACATCGCGTGTTTCGTGTCGCAAGTTCGACGTTTCCATGGGGGCCGCTCTCTTCTAATCTGGCTTCAATGATTCGGTGGAAAGGATGTTCAGTTAGCTGGCGAGCCTTTGGGCCTGGCCAGGGAAGGGCTTGATCTCTTCGGCCTTGTAGGAGCCGTCGCCGAGATCAATCACATAAACCTCGCGATCAGCCCTAAGCGCCTTGCTAATTCCGCCCTGGGTAAGCCCAAGCGCGGCGGCAGCCTTGATCTGCCCGACCTTTGTCACGAACTCTTTCAGGGGTGTGCGTTGCATACGGGGTTCTCCTGCGCGATGCATGCGCAAGTATTACTTGCGGTCTTTATTAAGTCAATATTGGCGGTCTTAGAATGTTAATACCTGAAGTAATACAGTTGCCTGATGAAAACGACTGAAAAAAACCTGACCAAAAAACGCGAGCTTTCCGAGGTTGAGAAGGCCGAGTGCGCTGCGCTTAACGCGATTTACAAGGCGAAGAAAAAGGAACTGGGAATCAGCCAGGAGAAGATCGCCATTGAAGGACTCAAGGCGAATAGTCAAAGCGCAGCCAGCCACTATTTGACTGGCAGAAACGCGTTGAACATCGAGGCGGCGGCTGTCTTCGCTCGCTACCTTCAAGTCCCGGTGTCGGACTTCAGTGCGCGCTTGGCAAAAGAAATCGATCGCCTTTCTGAGGATTCGAATTCAAACGTGGGGGAAGTGAGACAACCAAAGCAGTCTTTCCGCTACCCAGTTATCAGTTGGGTTGCCGCCGGCGCTTGGTCTGAAGCTATCGAGCCCTACCCGGCTGGATTTTCAGATCGATACGAGTTTTCCGAATACGACTCGAAGGGCCCAGCGTTCTGGCTTGAAGTCAAGGGCGACTCAATGACCTCGCAGGTTGGCACCAGCATCGCCCAAGGCTCACTGATCCTCGTCGATACAGAGGTCGAAGCTGCGCCGGGCAAGCTGGTCGTAGCCAAGCTGCCCGACAGCAATGAGGCAACCTTCAAAAAGCTTGTCAGTGATGGCGGAAAGCTGTTCCTGAAGCCGCTGAATCCCGGGTATCCCACGGAAGTATTTGATGAGAACTGCCGGATCGTGGGCGTCGTGGTGCAGGCAACACAGAAGTTTCATTACTAACTTGATCAATCCCAAATCCTATCCAGCACATGCCCTTCCCAGCATGCCAATGGTGGCCGTACGCCACGGATGGTAAAGTGCGTACTCAATTTCGGGGGTTATCCAATGAAAGGATTTGGAACGCTTGCACTGATCATTGGCATCTGCTGGCTGGTGTTCGCGTTGAGCATGGACGTATCTGTCGCTACAGGCGCCGGCGGCAGAGTGAACAACCTGGGGCTCATGGCTGACCGCCAGATCCACACTATTGTTGGTGGGATGATCGCGCTTGCAGGCTTGCTAATGGTTCTGCTTGGAGGCAAGACCTCGGCAGCGCAAACAGCAGCGCAATTCGACACGCGGCCCTGCCCGCTTTGTGCAGAGCCCATTAAAAACGCAGCAATCAAATGCAGACATTGCGGCGCCGACGTTTCTCCATCTCGCTCCGGACAAGCTCCTTTGGCGCACGGCTGGGCTGTGCAGATAGAGTGCGAGCCCTGGCAGCATGCAGAAGCAACCAAGGCCATCAAGCGTATCGGACTACCGCTGACTAAAGGCACCCCAAAACTCCTAATTGCTGGCCCGTTCCCCTCTGAATCCGAGGCAGCTAGTGCACGCGAAAGTCTGATATCCCACTGCGATCTGCATGGAGAGCTATTTCTGATCGAGCCAGCCACCTAAACATCCAGCGATGACGAAGCCCGCCAAGTGCGGGCTTTTTTGTGCCAAATCAAGACTGAAATCTAATCGCCACACACGACCTTGCCAAAATATGCCAGGATCAATACTGTATATACATACAGCTAAAACAAGGAGCGCAATATGCAGCAGATCGCAGCCGTCAAACTGCAACCAAAGAATTCCTACGAACTTGTGGGGCGGCGAATCCAGCGCCTCATCGCCTCGCCTGCCGTTCAAAAGACCCAGGCCGTCGTCGTATCCAGACGTGAGGATGAAAGCTCGGAGGCCTGGCACCAAGTCCTTCAGGAAATTGAAGAAACCAGCGGCGTTCGAATAGAACGATTGGAGGACGGAACCGTCAGGATCGGCTGGCGCGAATACTGCGAAGCCTGAGCCACCCCACCCCATCCCCGAGCCCGCCACCGAGCGGGCTTTTTATTGCCCGCGATAATTTTTATTACCTGCGGTCTTGACGATTAATATTATCGCTAGTAATGTTTGTTCCAAGCCAAGCAGCACCGGCCCAGCAGCGAAAGCTGCGCCGCTCTTTAACAACCCGCGCCATAAACGATTACCCGGCTCACGCTGGGAGGTCAGCCCCGGCCACACCTGTGGGGCGAGATGAAGTCAGGTGAACAAAACCGCACTTGCCTCTACCGGCGACCGGCGATCCGACAGGCCCGAAAGCCTGCCCACGCGCAGCCCACTGCGACGGCGGACGAGGTGTTGACCGAACTGAGTGAATGACCTGGTAAGCGGGTGCGGAGAAACACGGAATTTTTCACTGATGCACCTGGTGACGGGTGCATTGGGAAAACAACCGGGAGGTGCGCGATGAGTACTTCAGTTTTTGAAGTGAGTGATGAGGTAGTGAACGAGGCGGCGGCATCTTGCGCCCGGCGTCTCGCCAAGTGGTTCGGCGGCATCGACGAGGCGATTGCAGCGCTTGAAGCTGATCCTACCGGCCTGGCCGATATCGCACTGCGCGACCATGTCAAAGAACGTCGCCAGATGACGGTCAAGGCGCACATGAATATTCAGGCCTTCAGCCGGGAAGTTCTTGAAAAGGTCTCTGAAGAGAGAGCAAGACGATGAACAAGGTCATTCACATCACCCTGCGCGGAGAGTTGCAGGTATTTGCGGATAACGACCTGGGCGCCTGCATCCGCGAGGCAAACAGGCTCAACGCTGAGCGTGGATTCACCAGTGGCGTGCGCGTAGTTGAGCTGGAAGATGGCCATCGAATGACGGCGGCTGACTGCAAGGCTGCCGCATGAAGCTCTACTGCGAAGGGCACAGTGTCAGCAAGGGCTGGGCCATCTCTAGGTCCTGGAGTGATGCGGAATGCAGCTCACTCCCCAGCGCACAGGAAGATGAGATGAGGCCCGTTCGGTTTGTCAGGTCGCGAGACCGGGCACTAAAACTGGTTGAGCGCTGGAACCATCGATTCGCCACTCACTGATTACCGAACAACCAGCGCCACGACAGCCTGTCGTTAACTGCCCGATCCTCTCTACGAGAGCGCATCGGGGTGTGATCTGAATGCGCATGCTGAAGCGCCAAGGCCCGGTTGGATTCAGGCTCACGACCCGAAGCGGCAACTCCAACAAGCCGGAGATCAGCGCCGGCCAGATCACACCCCGATGCGGACGAAACTGCGGCCTATAACCGCCCACCTGCATCAAATCGCAAGAATCGGTTGTTATCGAGCGCTGGCGAACTGGAGACGGCCGTGGAACTCGGCGCTGGAGACGTAACCAGCAACGCAGATGAAGCGCAGTAAGCGTCAACTACATATCGTTGCCAGGATACGGAAGCGGTGCATGTTGAAAGCCCGCGAGGTCATAACGCCTGGAAAGGGGACGGTTCGCCAGCCCCTGACATCTGCATCACCCCCCCCCAACCGGAGATCACCATGCTCCTACTGTTCCTGATCGGCGCAGCGCTCAGCCATGCGCGGCCAGAACCGCCAACTGATGACGGCCTGCCAACCGGTCCATTGCGCTTCCATCGTGAGCGCTGGCGATGTACTGAGGGTCAGCGTTCGTTCTGGCGCACGCTGCCCCGATCCAAATCCTCAAGCTGACGCTGCATCATTCGAAAAGGCCTTTCTGTCCAGTTGGGCCTTTTCACTTCTCGCTCCCACAGGCGATCCGCTCTATTCCGGGCCCTGGCGAACGAAAGCACGCAGTAACCACCCTTCTCGCTCCCACAGACAACCGACCAATCCCGCATGCACATGACACCGCGCCCAACGGCAACCAGCGGAAGGATCGTGTGCAGCCGGAATTTGTTGGATCAACCGATGAGGAAACCAGCATGTGTACCTGCAAACAAGATACCGAGGCTCGGCTGCTTGAGGCTTTGCCCGCCGAACTCCCGGACGGCTTCAAGGGCTTGAGTGCTCGGCTGACCGGCTACGCAATGATGTTTGGCGGCCAGAGGGCGCAGTTCAAGCAGGTCATGCCAATCGAAGTCACGTTTCAGGCCCCGACCAAGGCTGGCGTGATGAAGGACAAGAAAAGGTCGATGAGCATGATCGCTAACTACTGCATGTTCTGCGGCGAAAAGTACGACAAGGACGAGCCGGCAGTTGTCGCCGCCTAACCGGATCAACCAGATGGAGAGAGTCATGGCCGAGCAACGAGCGCCGTATCCACGGTCGGCAGACAACGCTGATCAGATGAACCTGCCCGAGGGCAAGACCTGCGGCGACTGTGTGCATTGCCGCCGCTGCACCGCGATGTTCGGCCATATCCCGGCGGATGAGTCGTGCGACTGGAGCCCTTCGCGCTTTCGTGAGGCCGTTCCCGCCACCGCCTAACCCCAAACACTGGAGGTCGCCATGAGTGATTGGATGAAGTGCTCGGAACGGCTGCCCGATCTGCCGGAGGGCGGCGGCAAGCACCACGTCATCGCCTACACACCCGCCAGGGCAGCACAGCGGTTCGCCAATGGTTCGCGCTTCCTCTACTGGAACGGCATCGACTGGCGCTACCCGGACGGCTCTCGTTTCGAGCATCGCGTGACGCACTGGCAACCCTTCATCACCCCGCCCACCGACTGACCCGCCACCCTGGAGGCAACCATGAACGCCGCACTGAAGATTTGTCAGGCCATGCACGACGCGCAGTTGCCTCCGATTGTGAGCGAGAGTCCTCGGGAGGTTGCTCGGGCTGAGTGGCTGTATAACGCGGTCGAGCAACTGGTTCGTTTCCGCACTGATGTGAAGTTCCAGCGCCGGATGCGTCAGCCGCAGGGTGTGACGGTGGCTCAGTTCGCCTTGGCGGTGGATGAGCATGTGAACAACCGGCTGGCGAACTGTGAGGTTAGCACTCCGGCCTTGGGCTGGCTGCTGCTGTCAGCGGATGGCCGGGCCGACAAGAACGCCGTGGCCGAACTTCTCGGCCCCAGCGACCACCCCTTCGGCAAGCTCGGCGAAATCGCGCAGGCCCTGCTTGGGCCCTTGGCCGATGACGCTGTGATCGCCCAGGCAGAGGACAACGAATTGTGAGCCCTCACATCCTCATCGACGAGGCACTGGACAGCCTGGATCACCCAGAAAGCCCGCCAGGCGCCGGAAAAGTCGTGCTGCAAATGATCACCAAAATGATGGAAGGCGGCGCCATCAGCGTTGAAGAGTTCAACCACTACTGCAAGCGCCTCCTGAAAATCACCAGGCAGCGCAAGGAGGCGTCATGAGCACTGCACCAGTAAAAACCCTGATCGACGAACAGATAGACGACATCGAGCGCCGCATCGCCATCCTCGGCTTCGGCCTGCCCTTCAATGAGGTGATCGGCCGCAAGCGCGAGGATCTGGTGAAGGATCTGAACATGCCTCTGTCGGTGACGATGAAAGGCGGGCGGATCGCTGTGAGAGCTCGGTCATGAAAGCCATCACTTGGATCCTCGCCTCAGCCCTGCTCATTACCATGCTGGCCTACACCGTGGTACAGGAGCGCTCCAGGGCCTGCTCGGTCACTCAGATATCACAGGTGTTGCAATGACCGAACGCCAACGCCTACGCCGCATATACACCTGGCGCGGCTCAGCCATTGTTCTTCTTCTCTGCACTGCCTGGATGCTCGCAAGCGCCTACGCAGACCGCATCACCTCCTAACTCAAACCTTCAAGCGCTGCGCACGTCGCGGCAGGGATTCCGTATGTCCGCACAACAGCAAGTCATCACCATTGACGACATCAGCGAAGAGAACGCCCCGGCCATCTACGTCGCTGGCGGCCTGTTGCCATTCTATGAAAAGGTGCAGGCCGAGGTCAGCAGCGAAGTTCCTGACCTCAAAACGGCGAAAGGCCGGGCCCGCATCGCCAGCCTGGCAGCAACCGTCAGCAAGTCGAAGACGGCCGTTGAAAAGCCGGGCCGCGATTACCTGAAGCGCCTGAAGGAAATGCCGAAGGTTGTCGAGGCCGAGTTGCGCGAGTTTGTGAACAAGATGGATGCCCTGCGTGACGCCACTCGCCAGCCGCTGACGGAGTGGGAAGAGGCCGAGGCTGCCAAGAAACGAGAGATCGAAGCCTGGGTTGGCAAGCTGCGCCTCGACCCGCAGATCATCAGCGCTGCCGACTCCGAATACTTGAAGATCAGCATCGGAGCCTTTGAGGGCATCGTGATCGACGGCGAGTGGCTGGGCGAGTACGAAGCCGAGGCGCTTCGATTGAAGGCGGATACCTTGGCAACGCTGCGGGCTGCACTGGAAAAGCGCGAACAGTACGAAGCCGAGCAGGCCGAGCTGGCTCAGCGCCGCGCCGAAGACGAGGCCCGCGAGAAGAAAGAGCGCGAAGACCGTATCGCCCGTGAAGCCGCCGAACGCGCCACCCGCGAAGCAGAGGAAAAGGCTCAACGTGAGCGTGATGCCACCGCCCAACGCGAACGAGACGAGAAGGCAGCCGCCGAGAAGCGGGAGAACGACCTGAAGCTGGCCGCCGCTGAATCCGAACGCAAAGCAGAGCAGGCCAAACGGGAAAAGATCGAAGCCGACCAAAAGGCCGAGCGTGACCGTGTGCAAGCGATCGAGGACCAGAAGCAAGCGGTCGAGAACGCCCGCCTCGACGAAATCGCCCGGCAGAAAGCCGCGGCGGACGAAATCATTCGCCAACAGGAAGCCCGTGAGGCAGACCTGGAGCACAAGAAATCAGTCAACCGCGCCGCCCTAGAAGCATTCGTCGCCGGCGGCATGACCGAGGAATGCGCCAAGCAGGCAATCACCCTGATCGCCCAGCGCAAGATCCCCTCAATCTCTATCTCATACTGAGGTTTCCATGAGTACTGACATCATCATGCCGGAAGAGCGGCACCAGCCCCTTGCACCCAACCAGCAGGGCCAAGAGATCAGCATGCTGTCCACAATCAGCAGGCTCGCCCTCGACCCCCGCTGCGATATGGACAAGCTGGAGCGACTGATCTCGCTTCAGGATCGAATGGAAGCGAAGAGCGCGCTGGAGGCATTCAACGCCGCTTTTGCAGAGATGCAGTGCGAAATGCCTTCTGTAGAGAAGCGCACCGAGAACACGCACACGAAGAAGATGTACGCCGACCTCGACGACATCAACTACGCGGTGCGTCCCGTAATGGCTAAGTTCGGCTTTGGCGTGTCCTTCAAGATCGTGAACCAGGCCAATGGCGTGAGCATCACCGGAATCTTGATGCACAAGTCCGGGCACCGAGAAGAAACGACGATGATCCTGCCGCTTGATACTGGCGCGGGACGCAGTGCTGTTCAGTCGGTTGGCTCGACCACCACCTATGGCAAGCGCTACGTCATGTGCGCCCTGCTGAACATCACCAGCGGCGACGACAACGACAATGACGGGTATGTAGAGCCAGTTGATCAACTGGTGACGCCTGCCCAAGCGAGGCAGATTCAGGCTCTGCTGGATAAATGCAGCGAGGCTGTCCACGCCAACTTTGAAAAAATGTACGGCGATCCCGGACAGATTGCCAAGTCCGCGTTCGATGGCGTCGTGGCAGGTCTGAACAACTCAATCTCAAGAGCAGCCAAGGCCGCTCAGCAAGCGGGGTAATGGCCATGCAAATCATCACAGAAGTTCAGCAGGGCTCGCAGGAATGGCTGGATCTTCGCCTTGGCATTGTCACTTGCTCCGAGCTGGAATGCCTGCTGGTCAACGGGAAAGGCGAAGCCGGCTTTGGCGCCGGCGCCTTCACCTACATGAACACGCTCATCGGCGAGCGCATCACCGGCGAGGCTGCCGACCCTTTCCAGGGAAACCGGCACACGGAGCGAGGCCATGAACTGGAAGGTGTTGCCCGTAAGCTGTATGAGCAGCGCGAGGAGGTCGAAACCAAGCAGGTGGCGATCATCCTCAACCACGGTGCCGGCTACTCACCCGACTCGCTTGTCGGGCCGAATGGGCTGACGGAAATAAAAACCAAACTGCCGAAGTTTCAGGTCGAGGTAATCCTCTCCGGCGAAATCCCAAAAGAACACGTCGCTCAATGCCAGGGCGGCCTGTGGATCTCCGAGCGCGAGTGGATCGACTTCGTCTGTTACTGGCCGGGAATGCCGCTGTTCATCAAGCGCGCCTACCGCGACGAAGCAATGATCCGCAAGCTCTCGGAGCGGGTGAAAACCTTCTACGAAATCCTCGATGACCGCATGAACCAAGTACTGGGGATCGCAGCATGATCAGCAATCACCTAAGTCTGGTCGAGCATCATCGACCAAAGGCGGACGCCATATCCGAGCAAATCGCCCAGTTCCTGGCGGCCGGGGGCCAGGTCAACGAACTGCCAAGCCCGCCGCGCAACCCCATCCCACCGCCCCGCTCAACTCGGATAGACCCTGAAACGGTCCTCAAGCGCAAACCCAGGCCGCTGTCGCTGGCCGAGCGCCGCGCCCTACGCAAGATGGCGGAATCGCTATGAAGTCGAAACGCAAACCCAATAACGGCTTTGCCCGGGCCGAGCGCAGTTGCCGGGCGCTGCTGCGCACCAATCACGTCGCAGTGGTGAACATCGACCCCAGCGGCAGTCAGGTCATGGTGAACTGGAAGAGTTGCCGCCAGATCCGCAGCGTGGCGGTTGCCAATGCCATCTTCGACTTCTCCTATCACTGGACGATCTACATCGCCGCCATGTGTCGAGACGAGCGCGGCGCCGAGTACATCAAGTCGGTAGAGATCTCGCCGGAGGGTATCTACAAGGTCGAGCGCCTGACCGACGCCATCGAGCATTACTACCTGGAGCTGCGCAACAGCGCGAACCCCAACCATCTGGTGGCATCAGGCTGGATCGCCATTCCGGATGAGGTTTCGATGGATGAGGCCCAGGCGGCGAAGCTGTTCTACGCCGCCGGCGCCTGGCACCAGGTGAAGGTAGCAGCGTGAGACGTTTCCGCACCCAACAACGCAAACGACAGACCTGGCTGGCACTGCCGGCCAGTGGAATAACGGAGACCTGCCATGGCTGCAGCTCAGAAAGACCGGTCAGCAAAGACTGCGGCGAAGCGAAAGAGCCGCGGCGAAGAGGAGTTGCGGCTGCACACGCTGGCCGGCACCCGCCAGGCCCTGGCCGACCTGATGGCCTGGAACGGTATTGAGGAACAGGGCGAGGCCATGACGCTGATGATTCACCATCTGCACGGACTGGGCCCGGCTGGATCTGCTCAGTTCCTTTCGGCACCGCGACACGAATACGTGATCCCTGAAAACGTGTCGGCAAAATTGACCCTGGCGTATCAGCGCGAATCCCTTCGCATCTGCCGTGATGAGGACAGTCCATGACCGCCCAACCCGGCAGCCCCAACGACTTGTGGCAGCGCCTGGGCTACACCATCGAGCGCGGCCCACGCAAATCGCGAACGATACGCCGGCCTGACGGCTCTGTCGTCGAGATCGACAAATCCCGCGACCACTACGCCGGAGAACTTGAGGCGGCCTGCCTTGAGCTGTCCAGGAAGATGTCCACCGGGCAGCAGCTCGACATATTCGCATAACCCCTACCCCACGCTGCGCATCCGGTCCACGGAGGGCGGCGCCTGACTGGAGATAACCCATGAGCACCTACCTTTACAAAACGACAGCTCCCGCCGTTGTGGCCGCGGTCATTGCCTGGGACGCCAAGCGCGCTGCTTGGAATACACAACGGGCCAAGCTGGGCGAAGTTTTCGGCGGCGAGACATCACCTATGCGCTCGGGAAGTCGCAGCTACGTCGGCGGCGTCAAACTCAGTGCAAGTCGTGACCTGGATGTCCACTGGTGCCGGCCCGATCAATACGGCTACCGCGCGCTCCGATCAAGCGCCAAGCCAGCCAAGGGAACATCGAAAGAGGACCGCGCCGCGCAAGTCGCCGAACATGAGCGACTGAGCGTGCTGTGGAAGGAGCATTGCCCGACCAGCATTGATCAGGATGAGGCATGGGAAGCGATCGGCCTTAACCCAGGCTCGCTATGGCTTGGCGGTGGGGTATTTTTTGAGCTGGATGGGACGGTCTATCTGAACTTGAGCGTTCGCCTTGAGGATGGAGTGGAACGGATTGAGGGCGCCACCGAGATACTCGGCAGCGAGTTTGAAACAGCGCGCCAGACGGTCCTGGGACAGCGCAAAGCTGCATGAATTATTCCGGGAAGACCTCCGTAGTCGGAAGCACGCCAGCGACAGCCTGGCAGTTCAAATCGGCACAGATAATCATGCTGATCGCCTGGGTTGTCCTTGCAACGTAGCGGTTGTACACCGCTGCGAATTCAATACCCCCGCATTTAGGGCAGGTTGGCTTGAATTCGTCGTCGCGCATTTCTTCGATACCCATCTTGCTCTCCTTGATCCGGCCTCATGCCGGACCATCAACCAATAGCCCACAAACTCGAATCACGCCAACCGGCGAGGATCCTCTATGTCCGCACAACAGAAATTGCCTCAGTTCATCCATGGCCAGCCGAGCATGGGCCTGCCGTTCGAAAAGGAACTGGTGGTTGACCTGTTCGCCGGCGGTGGCGGAGCCAGCACCGGCATCGCCCGGGCATACCGGGAGCCGGACGTGGCCGTGAACCACAACCCCATCGCCCTGGCTGTGCACCGCGCCAACCACCCAAAGACAGCGCACTATGTGGCCGACGTGTTCGAAGTTGATCCGCGCGAAGCCACTGGCGGGCAGCCAGTCGCGATCATCTGGGCATCGCCAGACTGCCGCCATCACAGCAAGGCCAAGGGCGGCGCGCCTCGCGATCGCGGTGTGCGTGGGTTGGCTTGGGTAGTGATTCGCTGGTTGTTCGTCACGAAATCCCGTCTTCTTTTCCTCGAAAACGTTGAAGAGTTCTGCGACTGGGGCCCAATCGACGATGAAGGCCAGCCGATCAAGTCTGAGCGCGGCCGCACCTTCAAGGCGTTCATTGCTGCGATCAGTTCCGGCCTGCCTGCTGATCATCCTGACATGCCGGAAATCATCGAGGCGATCGGAGAGTTCGTGCCGATGGAAGCCCTAGTGCGCGGGCTGGGCTACAACGCCGAGTGGCGGGAGCGGATCGCGGCGAACGCCGGCACTCCAACCATCCGCAAGCGCCTTTATCTGGTGGCCCGAAGCGACGGCAAGCCGATCGTTTGGCCGGCGCCTAAGCGTCACAAACGGCCCGCGGCGAAACAATTGCCATGGCGCTCCGCCGCCGAATGCATCGACTGGAACAACCTCGGGCGCACGATCTTCCGAGACAAACCGATGGCCGAGAACACCATGCGCCGAGTGGCCAAGGGCTGCTGGCGGCATGTGCTGACCAGTGCGAAGCCTTTCATCGTGCCAATGCGCGGCACCTCATCGGCGCACACCAGCACACACGGTACCGACGAAGCGCTTTCCACGATCAGCGCGGGCGGCACCCACCACGCGCTGGTACAGCCGGTGGCAGCTCCATTCCTGACTGAATGCGCCAACGGATCAGCACAGCGCAACTTCGACGTGCAGGAGCCGCTGCGCACGCAGGTTGCCCAAGTCAAAGGCGGCCACTTCGCGATGGCAGCAGCACACATGACCGCCTTCGGGCAGAACGCAGTGGGCAGCTCACCGGATGAGCCAACGCAAACAGTTCTGGCCGGCGCCGCGCGCCACGGAGTTGTCTCAGCGTTCTTCGAGCAGGCTAATGGCGGCTTTTACAAGGGCGACGGGCGCTCAGCTCACGATCCGATATCCACCATTTGCCAATCCGGGGCCAACCAGCGGCTCGTAAGCGCCTACCTGGTGAAGTACTACGGCAGCGAGAAGGATGGAATTTCACTGACAGAGCCAATGCATACCCTGCCGACGAAGGATCGGGTTGCGTTGGTTGAGGTGACCCAAGTGCCGAACACGTTGACTCCCGAGCAATTGAGGGGGGTCCAGCGCTGCGCAGCATTCATGCACAAGTATTTGCCGGAGCACTTCAAGGACCCCGCTGACATGGTGATGGTCGGCGGCTACGTGCTGGTGGACATCACGCTTCGCATGCTGCAACCGCCGGAACTGAAGGCGGCCCAGGGCTTCGACAAGGACTACATCATCGATCGCGGGCTGTTCGTTGACCCGGTCACCGGTACCGAGGAATGGCGCGACATCAAGAAGGTCGACCAGGTGCGGCTCATCGGCAACAGCGTCTGTCCCGACGAAGCCGAAGCCCTGGTCGCTGCCAACGCCGCCGACATCATCGAGCTTTATCAGCGCCTCGCCGCATAACTCCCCCACTCCACCGCCCGGGCATGCCCCGGCAAGGACATAGCCATGCCCGCAGAAAAGAAATCCCTCGGCCAGCTCCGCCAGGAACGACTCGATGCCGCCAACGCTTTCATCCAGGTCATTGCCCGCTGCGGCCGGCGTTTTTTCCGCAACAAAGGCGCGGGCCATGACGCCTACCTGTCGATGAACGCCCGCGGAACAATTGTCTGGCTTCACGACGACTACACCAGCGCCCGGGTCAACGTCGCCAAAGAGGGTGAATGGGATGGCTTCTCGCACGGCGGCACGCTGAAGAGCCTGGTCGGGTCGATCGGCAGATTCGTCCTCGATGACTCGAAGATGCGCTACGGGTACTTCCAGCCAAAGATGGACAACGGCTTCGAAAACCCATGGGGATACGGTGATGACATCCTGATTGTTCGCGATGAAGGCGTTCGCCTTGGGCTGATTCGCAAGCCAGCCGAAGCCCAGGAGGCCGCATGAAGCGCATCTACCTCAGCGGTCCCATGACCAACATGCTGGACCTGAACTTCCCGCTGTTCCATTCCACGGCCGCCACCCTGCGCGCCGCCGGGCACAGCGTCATCAACCCCGCCGAGCTCAACCCGGACCCGGTCACCTGGAGCGAATGCATGCGCCGCGACATCAAGGCCCTGATGGAATGCGACACCGTGGCCACCCTGCCCGGCTGGCAGGATTCCCGCGGCGCCAGCCTCGAAGTGCACATCGGCAAGGAACTCGGCATGCGGCTCGTGAATGCCCATGATCTGGTATCGATGGAGATTGCAGGATGAGCAGTAAGTGGAAGCTGGTGCCGGTTGAGCCTACGCAATCGATTCTTGACGCGATGACGACCGAGCGGAAGAAAGGGAATGGGGTGTTGCAGATGTGGTTCGAGGCCATGGCCGCCGCCCCTGCACCGCCTGAATCGGATGCAAAGTCGGTGTGCGATCACGAATGGACTGACGACGGCGAGTTCTTGCTGGTCTGTACCAAATGCGGAACCCAAGAAAACCACGATCCGAAATGGCGCGACATGGAGAGCGCACCGAAGGATGGAACGCTGCTTCGCCTGCTGGTCAGCTTCGATGAGCATTCGACCGAAGATGCTGACGAAGCTCCGACGATTGGCGCGAACAACTTCGACAACGATGGCGAGGATGCCTGGCGTTTCGCGGGGTGGTGCTGGACTCACGACCACTTCACGCAGGGCGTCGGCACACCCGTCGGATGGCTGCCGATGATCGATGCCAGCGCCAGCACTGAGCTCGACCGGGTCACCGCCGAGCGTGACGCCCTGCAGCTGCGCCTCACAGTGCAGGATCAGCGGGTTGATGAGCTGGAGGAAGAGGTTGGGCGCCTGAATCGCGTGAAGCTATCACTCAAGGGTTTGGCAGAAAGCCGTGCTGACAATTGTTCGGTCTATAGGGAGCACTTGAACGAGGCACTGTCACTGGCCGAGAAGGTCCGGGACTCAAGCCTCGGCATGCAGCGGAAATCCCTGAATGATCTGATCGTTTACCTATACCGGCACAGCGCCGCCGCCCTCAAACCAACCGCCGAGGCTGAAAGCCATGACCAATAAAACAATCACCCTGTCGCGGGAGCTGGTCGAGCGCGCCGTGATGCGCCCCGGCAAGGAATCGTTGGCAGTGAACAACGCGGACATCATCGCCCGTGGCCGGGCGCAGGCCGAGATCCGAGAATTACTCGCTGACCCTGTGCCGCCTGCTGGCGGGGATGGCTTCGACTTGGCCCTCAAGGTGCGCGAAGCGCTGGACCGCAAGGCCTGCCCAGATGCTTGGATGCGTATCGCGGTAGAGACCAGTCGCCCACTGTTTGATGAGCTGATAGGAAACGTCACCCGGCTACAGGCTGAGGTGGAACGGCTGAGCAAAGATTTTTCAAGCTGGAAAGAAGCGGCTGCTGGCATACGCAAAGCGCAAAGCGAAGAGGTAACAAAGGCCGTTGGTCGAACAGTTGACCTGCAGGGCCAGTGCGCCGACCTGCAATCCGAACTGACCAGCGCAAACGCTGACAAAGAGGCCTATGCACAGAACGCCATCGACCTACGGGCTGAGGTGGAACGGCTGAAATCCACCTGCCAAGGTTTCGTAAACCTGCACGCGCAGAAGCAAGCCGAACTGACCAAGGCGCGGGAGTTGTTGGTAAAAGGAGGCAGCCTGATCGAACGAATGGCGCAGACTATCGGTGCAACTGATGAATCCGGCGACTTTGAAGATGAGATCGAAGCGGCTGAGGAACTTGCCGGAGAAATGATCGTTGTGGGTGAGCAATCCGCGCCAGCCGACAAGGGGCGGGGCCAGCCGGTGGCGTGGCGATTCAGGGTTTCAGACTCTAGCGATTGGTTCGCTACGACCAAAGCATCGGTGGCAGAAATGTTTCACAACAGCTCTGACGGCGGACAGGCTCAGCCACTCTACGCCGAGCAGCCCGCGCCGGTAGCGGTGGTGAAACCATGAAACACGCCCTGCGACGAAAGCTTGAGGCCTGGCTGATCCTGATGGCAGCGGGAATCCTGATGGGTCGCAACGTCCATCGCTCCCCCGTGACATCCCGCCGCGACAACAACGACATGTGGGCCATGGCCGAAAGGCTCGAAGCCATCGCCAAGCGCGTCAGCAAGAACTACCCGTAACCCTCCCCCTTCAAAGTCAGCCGCTATAGCGGCAAGGAAAAGTGTTGCCGATGAAAGCCCTATCCATTCGCCAGCCCTGGTCATGGCTGATCATCCACGGCGGCAAGGACATCGAGAACCGCTCCTGGCACACGAAGCTGCGCGGTCGATTCCTGGTACACGCCGCCAAGGGCATGACCCAAAAGGAATACGCAGATGCCTGCAATTTCTGCCACAGCCAAGGACTGAATCAGCCGCCGTGTTTCGATGAGCTGAAGCAGTACTGGTGCGGCGGCATCATCGGCTCGGCTGAGCTGGGCGACAGCCTAGATTCCAGCGATTCGCCCTGGTACATGGGGCAAAAGGCCTTCCTGCTGCGCGATCCGAAACCGCTGCCATTTACCCCGCTCAAGGGCCGGCTCGGCTTCTTTGATGTACCTGACGAACTGGTGACGCCATGACCGACAACGCCGAACTGAAGCGGCTGGCCATAGCTGCGCCAGCCGGGCCCTGGTATCAGCATGGCGGAATCAAGCAGGTCGTCGACCGCGACTGTGAGGCCGTATGCGAAACCTTCGAGGAGGATGGCGACTGCCCTACAGCGCGCTTCATTGCCGCCGCCAACCCCGCCGTAGTACTGGCCCTGCTGGACGATCTCGACGAAGCCCGCAACGGCATGAAGTACGCCTGCGGGCTGCGACTGAAAAAAGAGATCGATCGACTCCGGGACGAGAACGAGGAGCTTCGCGCCCAGATTGGGAGAGCGCAAATAGTTGAACTTGCGAATTTCGACTGGGATGCCGAGCTGACCGCGCTGCGCAAGAATGCTGAGCGCTACGAGGTCCTGCGCCAGGCCGACTTGGACACCATCCATAACGGCGGCCTGTTCGCCGGGCTCACTCCCGAAAACGTCGTGGTAAACGGCGGCGAGCTTGACGTGCTTGTCGACGCGGTTATCGCCTCACGCAAGGAGCCACAGCCATGATCCTCCCCATGCTCTACATGGCCCACCTGATATATCGGGGGACGAGGCCATGACGTGCATCCGGATCGAGCACGGATTCATCTGCATGTCGCCGCTGCACAAGCTCCGTTTATCCGATGGGAGCCGCGTTTTCATGGTCTGGCACAACTATCTCGGCCCGACCTTTTACCGTGATCGCGAAGAGTGCCGAGAGATAGAGGATTGGTTCGACAACCCACTGATCTGCAATGCGCTCGACTGGTTCTGTAAACGCGGCCACCGCTCCTAACCCCAATCCACCTACAGCCTGCCGGTGAACGGCGGGCGGCAGCACTTCAGCAGAAAGAGTGCCGCAAAACGGTGAGCGCCAACGCCGTACCGAAAGCAAGCAACGCCGTCACCACAAACACCGACTGCAAAATCCTGTTTAACCACCGCAACGCTTCTCGCATGAATCACGCCTCATTGATTGGTTGAGCCCTTATTAAACACGGCGTTTAACCAGCAATCGCCTGTGACCTCCCGCGAAAAAGCTGTTTAAGAAATTTCCCACTCAATTAAACGAAAATGCCCACCGATAAACAGCGGGCGAGGAATTCCTACATGTTCGATTTCCTGAAAAAGCGCTTCCGCCGCAAGCCCGCCGATAAAGTCGTCGCACCAAGTCCGGCCAGCCGATCGGCCAGCAGCTTCTCCGCTTCGGCGTCCCAGTCGGCAAGAAACGATCCGTCATCGGATCTGCTCAACCCACTCAATCCTCTCAGCCCGTTGAGCCCCTTCAACCCGTTGAACCAGGTCGATACCTACGAGCCAGCTCGGTCGACCAGTCATTGCGATACCAGCAGTTATTCCAGCTACGACGGCGGTAGCAGTTACTCATCGAGTGACAGCTGCAGCTCGTCCAGTTCGAGCGACAGCGGCTCCCGCTCCAGCAGCGACTGACCCCCTCACCACCTTCTGCCGCCACGCGCGGCATGGAGCACCATCATGGCAAAGGTCATTGCACAAATGACGATCAAGCTCCCCCGGCTTATGGAGGTGAGCGAATACAGGAAGCTGCGCTACGTCGGGGGAAAGCCGAGCGTTCAGCAGCTGAAGAAATGGATTGAGGAAGGCGAGGTGGCAGGAGAAGTGAAAGGCGGGATGTATTTTGTGGACGTCCAGGCCGCAGTGATGGGCTCTACTGACCCGCTGCTGGCCCAAATGATGGAGATCGGCTGATGGCTGCCCGGCCGCGCACACTGAAAAACAGGAAGTTACCGCCGAACCTCTACCCCAACGGGAAGTATTGGCGGTACCGCAACCCAATCACCGGCCTGATGACGAGCATCAACCGCCCCATAGAGGAGGCAATAAAACTAGCCCGGGCGGCGAATTTGAAACTGGCGGCGCTCGTTGTGGACGATGGCGCACTGCTCACCCTGCTGACGGGCGACCGCCTGCCGACTGTCAGCAACCTGCTCCAGCGCTTCCACGATGAATGGCTGGTGGATAAGGGATACGCCGCTCGCACCTTGGAAGAGATCAAATTCAAGATCGAGCGCTACCGGCAGGACCTTGGCGATAGGCTGATCGGGCAGATGGACGTGCTGGCGATGGCCGAGTATCTGGACCAGTTCAGCAACAACGCCTACACCAAGCACCGGGGGCTGTGGGTGCAGATATTCGCGTTTGCCGTGGCCAAGGGCCTGGCCGAGCGAAATAATGCCGAGCTAACTCTGGTGAAGAAAGAGGCGGAGAAGAAGCGGCAGCGGCACACACTAGAGGGGTTGAAGTCGATCATCGACGCAGCGACAACGCCACCTTGGCTGAAGCGAGCAATTCGCCTGGCACTGACCAGTCTCCAGCGCCGCGAGGATATCGTGACCTGGTTGAAGTCGGCGGTCGACATGGACAAGAACACGCTGACCGTGTCGCCGGGCAAGACACAGGGCTACGACAATCCGGTTCACCTGAAGATCACCATGGGTGCAGCGCTGCGTGAAGTCGTCGGCGAGTGCCTGCGCTCGCCGCTGGTCTCGCCCTACCTGATCCATTACAAGCCGAAGGCGCGGCGTCGGGAACAGATCGAAGCGAAGGATCACTGGACGTCGGTAACGCCGGATTATCTGACCAAGGAGTTCAGCAAGGCGCGGGACGCGGCGCACGCTTATGACCATGTGCCCGCCGGTGAGCGCCCCACTTTTCACGAAATCCGCGCTTTAGGAGCGTGGCTCTACGAGCAGCAGAACTTCCCGCAGGAATACATCCAGGCGCTGTTGGGCCACGCGGACGAGAAGATGACCAAGCACTATCAGGAGGGACACGGCGACAAGACGATCGACTATGTTGAGGTGAGCGCCGAACTGGCGTTCTGAGGTGGGAGTTTTGCAAAAGTTTTGCAAAAGTTTTGAAAATCGCAGCCAACAAAAAAGGGCCCACCTTTCGGTGAGCCCTTCTAGACCGCCCAGCAGAGCGGATTTTGTTTGGTAGGCGCGATTGGACTCGAACCAACGACCCCCACCATGTCAAGGTGGTGCTCTAACCAACTGAGCTACGTGCCTGCTGTGAGGCGGCATTCTACGGAATTCCGGAGGGGTGTCAACACCTTTTTTCACCTAACCCTATGAATATGCAAAATATTTAATTTCACAGATACAACGAAGATTTAGGGGTGGCTGGCGGCGGATTTTTATCTCGGGTAGGATCGCCGCATTCGTAAAAAATATAAAACAGAGGTTCCAGAATGACGAACACATCCTACCCAGCGTCGTATTACGCCGCATCGGCCAATCCGGCGCCGTCGCGCCCTGCCCTGCAGGATGAGGTCGAAACCGATGTGTGCGTGATCGGTGCGGGCTATACGGGGTTGTCTTCCGCGCTGTTTTTGCTGGAGCACGGTTTCAAGGTCACGATCGTTGAGGCAGCCAAGGTTGGGTTTGGTGCTTCGGGTCGCAACGGTGGGCAGATCGTCAACAGCTACAGCCGCGACATCGATGTGATCGAACGCAGCGTCGGTCCGCAGCAGGCGCAGTTGCTCGGCAACATGGCGTTCGAGGGTGGGCGGATCATTCGTGAGCGGGTGGCGAAGTATCAGATTCAGTGCGACCTGAAAGATGGCGGTGTGTTCGCCGCCCTCACCGCCAAACAGATGGGTCATCTGGAGTCGCAGAAGCGTTTATGGGAGCGTTTCGGTCATACGCAGCTGGAGCTGCTGGATCAGCGGCGTATTCGCGAGGTGGTGGCGTGCGAGGAGTACGTCGGCGGCATGCTGGACATGAGCGGCGGGCATATTCATCCGCTCAACCTGGCGTTGGGCGAAGCGGCGGCCGTGGAGTCGCTGGGCGGAGTGATCTACGAGCAATCGCCGGCGGTGCGCATCGAGCGTGGCGCCAGCCCGGTTGTGCATACGCCGCAGGGCAAGGTCAGGGCCAAGTTCATTATCGTGGCGGGCAATGCTTACCTGGGCAATCTGGTGCCGGAACTGGCGGCCAAGTCGATGCCTTGCGGTACCCAGGTGATCGCCACCGAGCCCTTGGGGGAAGAGTTGGCTCATCGCCTGTTGCCGCAGGATTATTGCGTCGAAGACTGCAACTACCTGCTCGATTACTACCGACTGACAGGCGACAAGCGCCTGATCTTCGGTGGCGGCGTGGTGTATGGCGCGAGGGATCCGGCGAACATCGAGGCGATCATTCGGCCGAAGATGCTCAAGGCCTTCCCGCAACTCAAGGATGTAAAGATCGACTACGCCTGGACCGGCAATTTCCTGCTGACGTTGTCGCGTCTTCCGCAGGTCGGGCGACTGGGGGATAACATTTATTATTCCCAGGGCTGCAGCGGCCATGGCGTGACGTATACGCACCTGGCGGGCAAGGTGCTGGCCGAGGCGCTGCGTGGGCAGGCTGAGCGTTTTGATGCGTTTGCGGACCTGCCGCACTACCCCTTCCCCGGTGGTCAATTGTTGCGTACGCCGTTTGCGGCGATGGGGGCTTGGTATTACGGGTTGAGGGACAAGCTTGGGTTCTGAGATTCGCGATCCGTCACCCGCTGCCGGTTAACCCTGTTATCGATCCTCGCGGGTATGCCACAGACGCAACAGGTAAACAGTGGAATCTATTATTTCGTAACGCATCTCATAGTGGCCGATTTGAATTCGGCGGACATCCCGTGGCTCGAACTCTTCAAGGCGCTCACCAATACGCGGATTGGTCAACAACGTGATCGTTGCAGCGGTGAGCTGCTGCACCGTTCGTGCTGCAGCAGGCTGATTCACTGCCGCCAGAAACTCGTAAAGCCGTGAGATATCAGAGAGCGCCTTGCTTGCCCACTTCAACTCCATCAGCGTGGTACCGGCAGCGGAGTGTCGGTGCTGAGGCTATCAGCCCAGGCTTGGACAGCTTGGTGGTCAATCACCCGACCAGCGTCAACATCAGCCAGGGCCTCATGAGTCAAGCGACTACGCTCTTCTTCCTGATCTATCCAAGCCGCCAGTGCCTGTTTAACGATCCAGTTTTTGGAGCGCTCCAGACGCTCTGCCATCAAATCAACTTTTTGGGCCAGGTGCTCAGGGACGTGGGCCGTGACAGATCGGGTTTTGGCGGTGGTAGTCATGTCGGGATTACTCCAAATCGTTACTGCTTCTTGAGTTCAGGTCGCCTGATTCTACGCAGTTCTTCGGCGATTCGATTTAAAGTTAATCATACTGAATAAGAATGCATCGTCAAACGTGCCATCAGAATTGGCAAGGGGCGCATGAGGGGAGATAGAAAAAAACCAAGCCACAAAAACAAAAAACCCCGGTCTTTCGACCAGGGTCTTTGCTATCGACTAGAAGGAGCTTTGTAGCTTTCTTCTTAGCTTCAAGGCGTTCAGTGGGCCTCGAAGCAGATATGGCGCAGCGGACGGGACTCGAACCCGCGACCCCCGGCGTGACAGGCCGGTATTCTAACCGACTGAACTACCGCTGCGTATCGCTATGGACTTGCGTCCAGTTAACTCGTCTGATCAAAGCCTTTCGGCCTGGATCTCGAACCAGGCGAACCTGCTTCGGAAAATATGGCGCAGCGGACGGGACTCGAACCCGCGACCCCCGGCGTGACAGGCCGGTATTCTAACCGACTGAACTACCGCTGCGCGTCGGTGGAGGCTTTTGACAGCTTCCATCTTGCTTTCGCAAGACTCTCAAGAAACATGGTGGGTGATGACGGGATCGAACCGCCGACATTCTGCTTGTAAGGCAGACGCTCTCCCGGCTGAGCTAATCACCCTTTGCTGCGTTGAGGCCGCGAAATTTACGCAGGTACCGAAGCTAAGTCAATAGCAGCGTTGGATTTTTTTCAAAAACAGTTTCAAGCGGCAAGCGCCAAGCTACAAGTAAAAGCACCGGACCCGCACCACGCTGCTTGCAGCTTAAAACTTGCCGCTTGCAGCTGCCCCTCACTCATAAATCATTTTCTTGGTCATGCCGCCGTCCACCACGAACTCCTGCCCGGTCACAAAACCGGCGTTGCGCGACAACAACCACGCCACCATCGCCGCCACGTCCTCCACCGTGCCTACCCTGCCCGCCGGATGCTGGGCGTGATCGGCGTCGGTGAGCGGCTGCGCACGACGTTGTGAGGGGTCTCGCGCGTCGATCCAGCCAGGACTCACGGCATTGACCCGGATCTCCGGCCCGAGGCTGATCGCCAGGGCGTGAGTCAGGGCCAGCAGGCCGCCCTTGCTTGCCGCATAGGCCTCGGTGTCCGGCTCCGACTGCGCGGCGCGGGTCGAGGCCAAATTGACGATGGCGCCGTTGTGGGCCCGCAGGTACGGCGCGCAGTGCTTGGCCAGCAACATCGGCCCACCCAGGTTCACCGCCAGGACTCGATTCCAATGAGCCAGGTCCAGGCTTTCCAAGGTGATGTTGTGCGGATCGGCGATGGCCGCGTTGCACACCAGCGCGTCGAGCCTTCCGAACTGCCCGAGTACTTCGGCGATGCCGGTGGCCACCTGCGCCTCATCCGCCACGTCCATGGCGATGAACCAGGCGTTGTCACCCAGGGTTTTCGCCACCTTGGAACCGCGCTCGCGGTCCAGGTCGGTCAGCACCACCTGCCAACCTTCACAGATCAGCCAGGCGGCAATACCGAGGCCGATGCCCCGCGCGGCGCCCGTAACCAATGCAACCCGGCCATGAGTACCGCTCGGCGGCGTAGCCAGCTCGATCACAAGGCCGCCAACCCGCGAGCCAGGTCGGCTTGCAAATCCGCCACATCTTCGAGGCCGACCGCCACGCGGATCAGGCTGTCACGAATACCCGCCGACTCACGCTCCTGCGGCGACAGGCGACCGTGGGACGTGGTGCTCGGATGGGTAATGGTGGTCTTGCTGTCACCCAGGTTGGCGGTGATGGAAATCAATCGGGTCGCGTCGATGAAGCGCCAGGCGCCTTCCTTGCCGCCCTTGACTTCGAAGCTCACCACCGCGCCGAAACCGCGTTGCTGACGCAAGGCCAGTTCATGTTGCGGATGACTCTTGAGGCCGGCGTAATGCACTTTCTCGATGCCGTCCTGCTGCTCCAGCCACTCGGCCAGGGCCTGGGCGTTGGCGCAATGGGCCTTCATGCGCAAGCCGAGGGTTTCCAGGCCCTTGAGGAAGACCCAGGCGTTGAACGGACTGAGGGTCGGCCCGGCGGTGCGCAGGAAGCCCACGACCTCTTTCATCTGTTCGCCACGACCGGCGACGACACCGCCCATGCAACGGCCCTGGCCATCGATGAACTTGGTCGCCGAATGCACCACCACGTCCGCGCCCAGCTTCAGCGGTTGTTGCAGCGCCGGCGTGCAGAAGCAGTTATCGACCACCAGCATCGCGCCCTTGGCATGGGCGATTTCCGCCAGCGCGGCGATGTCCACCAGCTCGGCCAGGGGGTTGGAAGGTGACTCGACGAAGAGCAGCCTGGTATTGGCCTTGATGGCAGCATCCCAAGCGGAAAGGTCCGCCAGGGGCACGTAATCGACTTCCACGCCGAAACGCTTGAAATACTTTTCAAACAGGCTGATGGTCGAGCCGAAGACGCTGCGCGACACCAGCACGTGGTCGCCGGCACTGCAAAAACTCATCACTACAGCCATGATCGCGGCCATGCCAGTGGCAGTGGCAACCGCTTGCTCGGCACCTTCCAGGGCGGCGATACGCTCCTCGAAAGCCCGCACGGTGGGGTTGGTATAACGCGAATAGACGTTGCCCGGCACTTCACCGGCAAAGCGCGCAGCCGCATCGGCAGCGGTGCGGAACACGTAGCTGGAGGTGAAGAACATCGGATCGCCATGTTCGGCTTCCGGCGTACGGTGCTGGCCCGCGCGAACCGCCAGGGTATCGAACGCTACGCCTTCAAGGTCGCTGTCCAGCCGACCGGCATCCCAATCCTGACTCATGCTGCCACTCCTTTATTCGGTTGAACGCAAACCGGCCCCTCAGGGCCGGTTGGGTGTCACTTAGTTGTTGTACAGATCGATGATCGCGCTGACCGCCTGAGTCTTGGCCTTGGACGCGTCGTTACGCGCGTTCTCGATCCGGTTCAGGTAGGCCTCGTCGATGTCGCCGGTGACGTACTTGCCGTCGAATACCGCGCAATCGAACTGCTCGATCTTGATCTTGCCGCCACCCACCGCTTCGATGAGGTCCGGCAGGTCCTGGTAGATCAGCCAGTCGGCGCCGATCAGGTCGGCCACTTCCTGGGTCGTGCGGTTATGAGCGATCAGCTCATGGGCACTCGGCATGTCGATGCCGTAGACGTTCGGGTAGCGCACGGCCGGGGCCGCCGAGCAGAAATAGACATTCTTGGCGCCAGCTTCGCGGGCCATCTGGATGATCTGCTTGCAAGTGGTGCCGCGCACGATGGAATCGTCCACCAGCATCACGTTCTTGCCGCGGAATTCCAGCTCGATGGCATTGAGTTTCTGGCGTACGGATTTCTTCCGTGCGGCCTGGCCCGGCATGATGAAGGTACGGCCGATGTAGCGGTTCTTCACGAAGCCTTCGCGGAACTTCACACCCAGGTGGTTCGCCAGTTCCAGGGCCGCGGTGCGACTGGTGTCCGGGATCGGGATGACCACGTCGATGTCATGGTCCGGACGCTCGCGCAGGATCTTGTCGGCCAGTTTCTCGCCCATGCGCAGGCGCGCCTTGTAGACCGAGATACCGTCGATGATCGAGTCCGGGCGCGCCAGGTAGACGTGTTCGAAGATGCACGGGGTCAGGCTCGGGTTGGTCGCGCACTGGCGGGTGTACAGCTTGCCGTCTTCAGTGATGTAGACCGCTTCGCCCGGGGCCAGGTCGCGAATCAGGGTGAAACCGAGCACGTCCAGGGACACGCTCTCGGAGGCGATCATGTACTCGACGCCTTCGTCGGTGTGACGCTGGCCGAACACGATCGGACGAATACCGTGCGGGTCGCGGAAGCCGACGATGCCGTAGCCGGTGATCATCGCTACCACGGAATAACCACCCACGCAACGGTTGTGCACGTCGGTCACGGCGGCGAACACGTCTTCTTCAGTCGGCTGCAGCTTGCCGCGCTGGGCCAGCTCGTGGGCGAAGACGTTGAGCATCACTTCCGAGTCGGAACTGGTATTGACGTGGCGCAAGTCAGATTCGTAGATCTCCTTGGCCAGCTGCTCGACATTGGTCAGGTTGCCGTTGTGCGCCAAGGTGATGCCGTACGGCGAGTTGACGTAGAACGGCTGGGCTTCGGCCGAAGTCGAGCTGCCCGCTGTCGGGTAGCGCACATGGCCGATGCCCATGTGGCCGACCAGGCGTTGCATGTGACGCTGGTGGAACACGTCACGCACCAGGCCGTTGTCCTTGCGCAGGAATAACCGGCCGTCATGGCTGGTCACGATACCGGCAGCGTCCTGGCCGCGGTGCTGGAGCACGGTTAGCGCGTCATACAGCGCCTGATTGACGTTCGACTTACCGACGATACCGACGATGCCACACATGCGACGCAACCCCTACTTAATGGATCTGAACTGAACAACACTCACTGCGGCGTTTTGGCCGTCGGCAAGAGATGTTCCTTGAACGGTATTTCAGCGGGTACGCTGATACCGCTGGCAAGCCACTGACTGCTCCAACCCAGGATCAGGTTCTTGGACCAGTCTGCGACCAATAGAAATTGTGGCACGAGCCGGGACTCCTGCCACCACGTATCCTGCTGTACCGGCCCCAGGCTCAACAGCCCGACGGCGACGACCACCAGCAACGCGCCACGCGCCGCGCCGAAGGCCATGCCCAGGAACCGGTCCGTCCCGGAAAGCCCGGTGACGCGAATCAGTTCGCCGATCAGATAATTGATCATTGCGCCCACCAGCAAGGTGGCGATAAACAAGATGGCACAGCCCGCGATCACGCGGGCCGACGGTGTTTCGATGTATCCGGCGAGGTACTGGGACAGCGAGCCACCAAACATCCAGGCTACGACTCCCGCAATGATCCAGGTCAGCAGCGAGAGCGCTTCCTTGACGAAGCCGCGACTCAGACTGATCAAAGCGGAGATGGCGACGATTGCAACGATCGCCCAGTCAACCCAGGTAAATGGCACGGTGCAGCCTACAGACGGATAAGGCGGCGCATTTTAGCAGAGCGCAGGGCTGTCGGTAAGCTGCGTGATTCAAATCAGCCAAATGGCGGTCAACCGCGCTCCGGCTGGAAGCGCACCACGAAGCCCTTGAGGTTCTGCTGGCGATTGAGCAGGTCGCGAAGGCGGTCGGCCTCGGCACGCTCGATCAACGGACCGACAAAGACCCGATTCTTGCCATCGGCAGAACGGATGTAGGCGTTGTAGCCCTGGCTGCGCAGGTTTTTCTGCAGTTTTTCGGCGCTGTCACGACTGGTCAGGCTGGCCAGTTGTACCGACCAGCTGACCGACAGGCCATTGGCATCCACGCGGCTTTGCGTGGTGTCCGGCTTGGGGGCTGCGGTGATCGGCTGGGTCGGGGCTGGCTTGATAGCAGGTGCCGCCGGAACAGGCGCTGGAGCGGCGACCGGTTTGCTCGGCACAGTCGGAGCGGGCGCGACAGGCGCTGTTGGCGCTGTTGGCGCTGCAGGTTCCTGGGCCAGCTCTTCATCGCTCGGCACTGGCTCCTGGGGCAGCGCCTGGGGCTCGGGAACCGCGACCTGCTCAACCTGCACAGGCGGCACCGAAGGCGCCTGTGGGGCGGCCGGCGCATCAACCGTGACCTGGCGCTGCTCGTCCTGACGGGAAAACAGCATCGGCAGGAAGATCACCGCCAGCGCCACCAATACCAGGGCCCCGACCATGCGCTGCTTGTACGCCTTATCCAGCAATGCCATCTGCAGCTTCCTCCGTGGAGCGCCGGGCCAGCCATTGCAGGGCCTCGGCAACGCAAAAAAATGAGCCGAACAACAGGATCTCGTCATCGGGTGTCGCCAGGGCGCACTGCCCTTCCAGGGCGGCGGCGACGCTGCCATAAGCATCCACCGAAGCGCCACGACGCTGCAAGGCGGCCTGCAACTCACTGGCCGGACGCGAACGCGGCGAATCCAGCGGCGCCACGGCCCAGTGCTGGACACTAGCATTCAACGCGTCGACAACGCCATCCAGGTCCTTGTCCGATAGCAGCCCGAACACCGCCAGGCGCTTACCTGCCACCGGGCGGCGCGCCAGGCGTTCCGCCAGATACAGCGCCGCGTGGGGGTTGTGGCCGACGTCCAGCAACAGGTTCAGGCGCTTGCCTTGCCAATCGAACGAGCGGCGATCGAGACGACCGACGACCCGGGTCGCCTGCAACGCCTGGACAATCTGCCCGGCTTCCCACGGCAGGCCCAACAGAAGGTAGGCTTGGAGCGCCAGCGCGGCGTTTTCCATCGGCAAGTCCAGCGGCGGCAGGTCATGCAGCTCCACCGGGTTGCCCTTGGCATCGCTGCCGCGCCATTGCCAATGCTGCTCGGTCATGGCGAGGTCGAAATCCCGCCCGCGCAGAAAAAACGGACAGCTCAACTCGCGCACCTTATCCAGCAGCGGTTGCGGCGGATCGAGATCGCCGCAGAGCGCTGGCGCGCCCTGGCGAAAGATGCCGGCCTTCTCGAAAGCCACGGATTCGCGGGTATCACCGAGGTAGTCGGCATGGTCCACGCCAATGCTGGTGACCAGCGCGACGTCCGCATCCACGAGATTGACCGTATCCAGCCGCCCACCCAGGCCAACTTCCAGCACGACGGCATCCAGGCCGGCACGGGCGAACAGCCAGAACGCCGCGAGGGTGCCCATCTCGAAATAGGTCAAGGAGGTCTCGCCGCGCCCGGCTTCCACCGCCGCGAAGGCTTCGCACAGTTGCGCGTCAGAGGCTTCGATTCCGTTGACTTGCACGCGCTCGTTATAGCGCAGCAGGTGCGGCGAACTGTAGACACCGACATTCAACCCCTGGGCCCGCAGCAGCGAGGCCAGGAAGGCGCAGGTCGACCCCTTGCCGTTGGTGCCGGTGACGGTGATGACCCGGGGCGCCGGCTTGGCCAGTCCCATGCGGGACGCTACCGCTTGCGAGCGTTCCAACCCCATGTCGATGGCCGATGGGTGCAACCGCTCAAGGTAGGCAAGCCACTCGCCCAGGGTACGTTGGGTCATAGGCCTGCAGGCACCGGCGGAACCACCATCGGCTCGATCGGCGTAGCGACGAACTTGGGCGTCGGCAGGCCCATCAGTTGCGCCAACAGATTGCCCAGGCGCGGACGCAGTTCCTGACGATGAATGATCATGTCGATGGCGCCGTGTTCGAGGAGGAACTCACTGCGCTGGAAACCTTCCGGCAGCTTTTCACGCACGGTCTGCTCGATCACACGCGGGCCGGCAAAGCCGATCAGCGCTTTCGGCTCGCCGACGATCACGTCGCCCAGCATCGCCAGGCTGGCGGAAACGCCGCCGTAGACCGGGTCGGTCAGCACCGAGATGAACGGAATGCCTTCTTCGCGCAGACGCGCCAGCACCGCGGAGGTCTTGGCCATTTGCATCAGCGAGATCAGGGCTTCCTGCATCCGCGCACCGCCGGAAGCGGCGAAGCAGATCATCGGGCAACGGTTTTCCAGGGCATGGTTGGCCGCACGAACGAAACGCTCGCCGACGATGGCGCCCATGGAGCCACCCATGAAGGAGAACTCGAAGGCCGATACCACCACCGGCATGCCCAGCAGGGTACCGCTCATGGAGACCAGGGCGTCTTTTTCACCGGTCTGCTTCTGGGCAGCGGTCAGGCGATCCTTGTACTTCTTGCCGTCGCGAAACTTCAGGCGGTCCACCGGCTCCAGGTCAGCGCCCAGCTCCACGCGGCCTTCAGCGTCCAGGAAAATATCGATACGGGCACGCGCGCCGATGCGCATGTGGTGGTTGCACTTGGGGCAAACGTCCAGGGTCTTTTCCAGCTCGGGACGGTAGAGCACCGCCTCGCAGGATGGACATTTGTGCCACAGACCTTCAGGCACCGAGCTTTTCTTTACCTCGGAACGCATGATCGAAGGGATCAGTTTGTCTACCAACCAGTTGCTCATGCTTTCTTTCTCCAGTACCGGCGGCCCGAACGCTCTGGTTCGCGGCCCCGCGTATGCCCTTGAGCTTAAATTCATTGTGCGGCGAGGATCGAGGAACCACCGCGGTCAGCGCGAAACATGACCTGCGCCCAGCTCAACCATCCCTGCCATTCCCGACAACCGCTGCACCGCGATTGCCACTACCCTATCGGCCCACCCGGAGGCGGCGCCTGCCTGCTTTGTACAGTGCAGGTATGGACGGCGGCAGTCTGCCAGCCGTCACATTGACGATTGGCTGCTGCGCACAGCCGCCATGAACGCCCGGATCTTCGCCGGGTCCTTGATGCCCCTGGCCTGCTCCACTCCGCCGCTGACGTCCACCGCATAAGGGCGAACCCGCATCATGGCCTCGCCGACATTTTCCGCCGTCAGGCCACCGGCCAGGATGATCGGCTTGCTCAAGCCCTGCGGCACCAGCGACCAATCGAAGGCTTCGCCGGTCCCTCCTGGAACCCCCTCCACATAGGTGTCCAGCAAGATACCGCTGGCACTGGCGAAGGTTGCACAGCTGGCCGCGATGTCATCGCCCGCCTTGACCCGCAACGCCTTGATGTACGGACGATGCCAGCCTTCACAGTCAGCCGGGGCCTCGTCACCGTGGAACTGCAAGAGGCCCAACGAAACTGCATCGAGTATTTCGCCCAGCTCGCAACGGCTGGCATTGACGAACAACCCCACCGGGGTCACGAACGGTGGCAGGGCCTGGATGATCGCCCTCGCCTGCTGCACCGTCACCGCCCGCGGGCTCTTGGCGTAGAACACCAGCCCGATGGCGTCCGCACCGGCCTCGACCGCCGCCAGCGCGTCTTCGACCCGGGTGATTCCGCATATCTTGCTGCGAACGACCGGCATGGTGGTTAAAACCTCAGGCAAATCCGTGAAAGTCCCGGATGGTAACAAATGCAACGAAGGGCGTCAGCCGTCGAGTTCCGAGAAGCCCGTGAGGAAATGTGGCCCGATGTAACGCTCCGGCAGCTCGAACTCGTCACGGTATTCGACCTGCACCAGGTACAGGCCGAACGGGTGAGCCGTCACGCCGCCGGAACGGCGAATGCGACTGTCGAGCACTTCCTTGACCCATTCCACCGGCCGCTCGCCGGCACCGATGGTCATCAGCACGCCGGCAATGTTGCGCACCATGTGGTGCAGGAACGCGCTGGCGCGGATGTCGAGCACGATCATCTTGCCGTGACGGGTCACGCGCAGGTGATGCAACTCCTTGATCGGCGACTTGGCCTGGCATTGGCCGGCACGGAAGGCGCTGAAGTCATGCACACCCACCAGGTATTGCGCAGCCTCGGCCATGCGCTCGACGTCCAGCGGACGGTGATTCCAGGTGATCTCCTCGTTCAGGTGCGCCGGGCGGATCTGATCGTTGTAGATGACGTAGCGATAGCGTCGGGCGATGGCCTTGAAGCGCGCATGGAAATGCGCCGGCATCACCTTCGCCCAGCTGACGCTGACATCGTGCGGCAGGTTGATGTTCGCGCCCATGACCCAGGCCTTCATCGAGCGCTCGACCTGGGTGTCGAAATGCACCACCTGGCCGCAAGCGTGCACGCCGGCATCGGTACGGCCAGCGCAATGCAGCGACACGGGCGAATCGGCGACTTTGGACAGCGCATTCTCGAGGGTTTCCTGCACCGTCAAGACACCGGAGGCCTGACGCTGCCAGCCGCGATAGCGAGAGCCTTTGTATTCAACGCCCAAGGCGATTCGGAAAAAGCCGTCGGCCGCCATTTCGGCGGCCGGGTTGTCTATGTTTGCCAAGGAATTACAGCCTGCTGAGGTACGCAAAGGCGGGCATTATAAAGCGGGTGCGGAGGGATGCCAGTGCAACGATGATCCCGGGTTGGAACGACTGGCTCTTGCTCCCGCCAGGCTCTGTAGGCGCTGCGTAGGAGCTGCTGAGTGAAACGAAGCTGCGATCTTTCCGAAATATTTGAATCTCAAGCGAAAGATCAAAAGATCAAAAGATCGTCCGAACGCGGCCCGAGCCTTCGCCAGCTCCTACAGAGACTGGCGGGAGCTTGCCCCCTCGCCACAACAGCCGCGTGAACTGCCCGCAAACAAAAACGGCAGCCTCACCGGCTGCCGTTTTTAGTTTTACTGCCGACTCACGCCAGTCGCGACAACATCTCCTTCGCTTCGCTCTGCTGGGTCGCATCGCCTTCACTGAGGACTTCGCCAAGGATATCCCGCGCACCATCGTTGTCGCCCATGTCGATATAGGCCTGGGCCAGATCGAGTTTGGTCGCGACTTCGTCGGTGCCACTGAGGAAATCGAAGTCCGGCTCGTCGTCGGCGGTCGCCAGGGCATCTTCAGCCGTGAAGGTTGGCTGGGCCAGGCTGTCGGAGAGCCGGTCCAGCTCGGCGTTGACATCGTCCAGCTCGGATTCGAAGGCATCCTTTGGCTGCTCATGGGCATCCATCTCGTCGGCCAGGGACAGGTCGAAATCCGCCGGCAGCTCAAGATCGTCAGACGGCGTATCGTCCAGGAGCGGCGTTTGCTCTGCTGGAACGTCCAGCCCCTTGAGGTCGTCATCCAGGTCCAGCAGGAAATCTTCGTCGGCCAGGGCCGGTGCCGGAGCATCGGCCCCCAGGTCCAGGTCGAACTCCGGCAGATCGTCCAGGCTTTCATTGGCTTGGGTCTGCTGCTTGAGCACCGATTCGAAACTCAGGTCGTCGTCTTCCGGAAACGCGTCCAGCTCGGCCAGCGGCTCGGGTGCCGGGGCGGTCGGAGTTGTGTCCAGGTCATCCAGGCTCAGGTCGAAGGCGCTGTCGAGTTCTTCATCGGTTGCCGGCTTGTCTTCCAGCAGGTCCTTGACGTACTGCGCGTCCAGCTCGGCGGCCACGGCCGCTGCAGCCAGGCCAGCCGAGGCGGCAACGACCATGGCCGGGAAACGGCTCTTGAGCTGTTCCACCTGGGCATAGTTCTCGCCATTGGCGACCAATTGGCGCTCCTGGGCGATGAACGCATCGCGGTCGCCCTGCTGGCCGTAGACTTCCATCAGTTTCAAACGCAGGTCGCTGCGCTGAGGCTCGGCCTTGATGCCTTGCTCAAGCAGGTCAGCCGCCTGGTTCAAGCGACCACGGTCGATGTGGGATTGTGCCTGGGGCAACACATCGTCGGAACGGTCGGCGGCCGGGGCCACCAGCGGCGCGGCGATCGGTGGCGTGACGACCACGGGCGCGACCACCGGGGCTGGCTTCGGTGCCGGTGCCGGGGCTGGCTTGGGTTCGAGTTTTACGCTGGGTGGTGGGACCTCAATGCCCTCGAAGCTGCTCGGGGGCAGATCGAGCTCCGGGGAGAAGTCGGCCTCCTCCTCGAGGGCTCGGGCCATGCGCAAATGTTTCTCGGCTTCCTGCTGGGCCTTGCGGCGACGCGCAAGCAGCAATAGCAGCAGCAACAGGACCAACGCACCGCCGCCAATCAACCCCAGCAGGATCGGGTTGGTCAGCAGGTCGTTGTATTTTTTCTCATCGGAAGCCGCCGGCGTCGGCTCGACCGGCGTGGCCGGTGGGGTCGTCGCTTCAGGAGCCGCCTCGGGAGTCGCGGGTGGCGCGGTTGCCGGTGCTTGTGACGACGGTGCGGGCGTCAGTTCTGCCGACATCGCCGGGGTCGATCCGCCCGCAGGCGGGACAGCGGCGCCTTCGGCCTGCATCTTGGCCAGTTGATTGTTCTTCAGCTCGATCAGACGCTGCAGCTTATCCAACTGGCTCTGCAAATCCGCCATGCGACTTTTCAGTTCTTCGTTGTCGCGACGAGCCGAATCGAGGCTTTCCTGGGTCACGGCAAGCTTGTTGCTCAGCGCCTGGGCATCGCCCGCAGCCCCCTTGCCCTTGCCGCCCGCCTTCGCCGACTCGGCGGAAACCAGGCTCAGGTTATCGCGACCGGCGGCCTGGGCCGGCGCACCGTCCTGGCCGCCACGCCTGGTGGCATCCAACTGTTGCCGGCCGTTACCCGCCACGCCCCGACGGCCCTGGCGCCAAGCGGCATTCTGGGCCGCCACTTCGGCGATCGCCTGGGGTTGCGGCAGCGCAGTGCTCTGCACCGGGTCGGGCAGGCGCAATACCTGGCCAGTCTTTAGCAGATTGATGTTGCCATTGATGAAAGCATTCGGGTTCAACGCCTGGATCGCCAGCATGGTCTGCTGGACCGACCCACCGTTGCGCACCTTGGCGGCGATTTCCCACAGGGTGTCGCGCGGCGTGGTGGTGTACTGGGACGGCTTGGTCGCGCCAGTGACCGGCGTGGAGACCGCTTGGGACGGTTTCGCCCGGGCGGCATCGGCGGCCTGCGGCGAGAATTTGGACGGATCGAGCAGTACGCTGTAGTCGCGCAGCAAGCGGCCGTTGGGCCACATCACTTGCACGAGGAACTTGACCATCGGCTCGGACACGGGCCGGCTGGACGTAACGCGCAGGACGCTCTTGCCGTTGGCGTTGATCACCGGGGTGAAGCTCAAATCGTTGAGAAAGGCTTGGCGATCAATGCCCGCCTTGGCGAATTCTTCGGGTGGGGCCAGGCTCGGCACGACTTCGGCGGCGGTCAGTTGCTGGACATCGAGCAGTTCGATTTCGGCCACCAGAGGCTGGTTCGGCGGCGATTTCAGGGTCAACTCCCCGAGCCCGAGCGCATGCGCCATACCGGAGGACAGCGCCGAGGCGGCCGCTATTGCTAACACCAGTTTGCGAACTTGAACCATAGCCTCTTCCTTTGTTTGAACATTCCTCGGCCAGCGAGAAGGTATTGATGCCGCTGCCGTAAGGCATTGCGCGCAGCCCCGAAGCGACGGTGCGCGCGATCGTTTCACTCATGCCCGGGGAAGCGTCCCCGGGAGGGAGGTTCGCCTTCAGCACTCTGGCCAAGCATAGCGCCCAGCTAGAATCATTCGACAAATTGTTGCCAAGTATCTTTTACAGCAGGTCTTTTATCAACAACTCAGCCACCTGCACCGCATTGAGCGCCGCGCCCTTGCGCACGTTATCTGACGTCAGCCACATATTTAGTTCCGCCGGATCGTCGATACCGCCGCGCACGCGACCGATGTAGACCACATCCTGCCCTACCGCATCGCCTACCGGGGTCGGGTAATCCCCCGCTTCCACCAGCTCGATACCAGGCGCCGCCTCCAGGGCTGCGTTGACCTTGGCCAAGTCAACAGGACCGGCAGACTCCACGGTCACGCTAAAGCTATCGCCAAAAAACACCGGGGCTTGAATGCAAGTGACGGAAATCTTTAACAAAGGTCGCTCCAGCACTTGGCGCAATTCACTCACCAGGCGTCTTTCAAGCTGGGTATGCCCCTGCTCATCGGGAGTGCCCACCTGGGCCAACAGATTGAATGCCATTTGCCGGTCGAAGAATTTCGGCTCGAGCGGACGAGCATTGAGCAACTCGGCCGTCTGGCGCGCCAGCTCAGTGACCGCAACGCGGCCTTGGGCCGATACGGCCAGGCTGGCGGCCAGGCTCACGCGCTGTATATCCAGGCATTGGCGCAGCGGAGCCAGGGCCACGGCCAGGACCGTGGCCGAGGGGCTGGGGCTGCTGACCTGCACGGGCCTGGGCAGGTTGGCCAGCACCTGCGGGTTGGCCTCCGGCACGATCTGCGGCGCCTGGTCGGCCGGCAGCGCACCGGACAGGTCGATCAGCGCGCAACCGGCGGCGGTGGCACGCGGGGCGAAGCTCAAGGTAACCGCCGGCCCCGCCGCGAAAAAAGCCAGTTGGACTTTGCTGAAATCGAATTCATCGACCTCGCGCACCCGCACGTTTTTGCCACGGAACATCACCGAGCTGCCCGCCGATTCGCTGCTCGCCAGCAGGTGCAGGTTGCCGATAGGGAAGTCGCGCTCTTCGAGAATCTGGACGAGGGTTTCGCCGACAGTACCGGTGGCGCCGATCACGGCAATATCAAAGGACTGGCTCATGGGTCTACCTCAGGTAAAACGTGGGGAGCGGCACTTTACCGGGTGGTGGGTGGGCAGGCAATTGGCAAGGGATTTGCGGAGCCTGGGCTGGCCCCATCGCGAGCAAGCTCGCTCCCACAAGTCTTGCGGCCACTGAAGATCCCATGTGGGAGCGAGCTTGCTCGCGATGAGGCCGCCCCTGACACCACATGCCTCAAGCGGCTCTTCCAATAAAAAACCCGCACCTCTCACAAGGTGCGGGTTCTTTCACAGCAGCAATCGATCAACGTTCGAGCAGGATCCGCAACATGCGCCGCAGCGGCTCGGCCGCGCCCCACAACAGCTGGTCGCCGACGGTGAAGGCACCGACGAATTGCGACCCCATGTTCAGTTTGCGCAAGCGACCCACCGGTACATTCAGGGTGCCGGTAACCTTGGTCGGGCTCAGCTCCTGCATGCTGGTTTCGCGATTGTTCGGCACCAGCTTGACCCAAGGGTTGTGCTGGCTGATCAGGCCTTCGATGTCGGCGATCGGCACGTCTTTGTTCAGCTTGATGGTCAGCGCCTGGCTGTGGCAACGCATGGCGCCGATGCGCACGCAGATGCCGTCCACCGGGATCGGGCTCTTGAAGCGACCGAGGATCTTGTTGGTCTCGGCCTGGGCCTTCCATTCTTCACGGCTCTGGCCGTTCGGCAGTTCCTTGTCGATCCAGGGGATCAGGCTGCCGGCCAGCGGCACGCCGAAATTCTCGGTCGGGTAGGCATCGCTGCGCATCGCTTCGGCGACCTTGCGGTCAATGTCGAGAATGGCGCTGGCCGGGTTGGCCAGGTCATCGGCGACGGCGGCGTGCGTCGCGCCCATCTGCTTGATCAGTTCACGCATGTTCTGCGCGCCGGCACCGGACGCCGCCTGGTAGGTCATGGCGCTCATCCACTCCACCAGGCCGGCTTCGAACAAGCCACCCAGGCCCATCAGCATCAGGCTGACGGTGCAGTTGCCGCCGATGTAGTTCTTGGTGCCCGCGTCCAGTTGCTGGTCGATGACCTTGCGATTCACCGGGTCGAGGATGATCACCGCGTCGTCCTGCATGCGCAGGCTGGAAGCGGCGTCGATCCAGTAACCCTGCCAGCCGGCTTCGCGCAGCTTGGGGAAGACTTCGCTGGTGTAGTCGCCGCCCTGGCAGGTCAGGATCACGTCGAGGGTCTTGAGCTCTTCGATGCTGTAGGCATCCTTGAGCACACCGGTGTCCTTGCCCACGGACGGGCCCTGGCCACCAACGTTGGAGGTGGTGAAAAACACCGGCTCAATGAGATCGAAATCCTGCTCTTCCAGCATTCGCTGCATGAGCACGGAACCGACCATGCCGCGCCAACCGATCAGACCTACACGTTTCATCGCAACTACACCTTTACAAAAGTGGGCCACCGTCGAAGCGGTGGGCCCGAAAGATTACAGATTCCGCAGCGCGGCGACTACTGCATCGCCCATTTGCTGCGTACCGACTTTGGTACAACCTTGCGACCAGATATCACCGGTGCGCAAGCCTTGGTCCAGGACCACGCTGACGGCTTTTTCGATCGCGTCGGCGGCATCGTTCAAGTTGAAGCTGTAGCGCAACATCATCGACACCGACAGGATGGTCGCCAACGGGTTGGCAATGCCCTGCCCGGCGATGTCCGGTGCCGAGCCGTGGCACGGCTCGTACATGCCCTTGTTGTTGGCGTCCAGCGAAGCCGACGGCAGCATGCCGATGGAGCCGGTGAGCATTGACGCTTCGTCGGACAGGATGTCGCCGAACATGTTGTCGGTGACGATCACGTCGAACTGCTTCGGCGCACGGACCAGTTGCATCGCGGCGTTGTCGACGTACATGTGGCTCAGCTCGATGTCCGGGTAATCCTTGGCCACCTGCTCGACCACTTCGCGCCACAACTGGCTGGAAGCCAGGACGTTGGCCTTGTCCACCGAGCACAGTTTCTTGCCCCGCACGCGGGCCATGTCGAAGCCGACCCGAGCGATACGGCGGATTTCGCTTTCGCTGTACGGCAGCGTGTCGTAGGCCTGGCGCTCGCCGTTTTCCAGCTCACGGGTGCCGCGTGGGGCGCCGAAATAGATGCCGCCGGTCAGCTCACGCACGATGAGAATGTCCAGGCCGGAGACGATTTCCGGCTTCAGGCTCGAGGCATCGGCCAGTTGCGGGTACAGGATCGCCGGACGAAGGTTGCCGAACAGGCCCAGTTGCGCACGAATTTTCAGCAGGCCGCGTTCAGGGCGAATGTCGCGTTCGATCTTGTCCCATTTCGGGCCGCCCACGGCGCCCAGCAGCACGGCATCGGCGGCACGGGCACGGTCGAGGGTTTCATCGGCCAGGGGCACGCCGTGCTTGTCGATGGCCGCGCCACCGATCACGTCGTGGCTGAGTTCGAAGCCCAGGCCGTACTTGTCGTTCGCCAGTTCCAGGACCTTGACCGCCTCGGCCATGATTTCCGGGCCGATGCCATCACCTGGGAGAATCAGAATCTGCTTGCTCATGCTTTCCTCGTTTGTTCGGTTTTCGGCACCACCCGCTGGGGCTGGCCGGGAAAAATCCTATCGCTCGGCCCACAGCACCAGCACATCCGTACTGAACGAACCATCGGCCTCAATCTGAAAATATTCACGCACTTCGTCGCCCATCGAACGCTGCAGCTCGAGAATCGCCGCACGCATCACCTCGGGGGTGCGCATGCGCTCGACCCAGGATTGGTATTCCAGGCGCAGCCGCTGGCGCGAAGTGCTGCGCGTGTGCAATCCCGCTTCGCTGACCTGGCGCAACCACTCATCAGCCGAATAATCGCGCACATGGCTGGTGTCGCGCAGCACTTCGATGCTTTGCAGGTACGTGTCCAGCAACGGTGTGCCCGGCGACAGGATGTCGATGAACGCCATCACCCCGCCCGGCTTGAGCACCCGGCGCACTTCTCGCAGCGCCAAGCCAAGATCGCTCCAATGATGCGCCGAATAACGGCTGAACACGAAGTCGAACTCACCGTCGGCGAACGGCAACCGCTCGGCGGCGCCACGGACCGTGCTGATATTGCCCAGGCCACGCTCGGCAGCTGCGGCGCTCACCACATCCAACATCTGTTGCGACAGATCGTACGCCACCACCTCACCGGCCAGCGGTGCCACGTGGAAACTCACATGGCCGGCGCCGCAGCCCAGGTCCAGCACACGGGCATCGCCACGACCGGCCAACGCAGCCTGTAGCAGCGCGAACTCAGCGCCCTGGGCGTGCACGGCACTGCTCAGGTAGGCCGAGGCCTGTTCACCGAATTGCTTTTGTACGACTTGGCTGTGGGCGGTGCTGGTCATGGTGACTTCCTTTTGGGGTATAGCCTTGTGGTGTCGGTACTGCCGCCTTCGCGAGCAAGCTCGCTCCCACAGAGGATTTGCGGTGTTCACAAAACACCTGTGGGAGCGAGCTTGCTCGCGATGGGGCCCGCACTGACTACATCGATCTCAGGTCAATCAAGCATCACGAAACAACCAAGGCTGGCTCGCCCGATGCTTGGCTTCGAACGCGGCAATCGCCTCGCCGTCCTGCAAGGTCAGGCCGATGTCATCCAGGCCGTTGAGCAGGCAATGCTTGCGGAACGCATCGATCTCGAAACCCAGTACCTTGCCGTCGGGACGGGTCACGGTCTGGGCCGCCAGGTCGATCTGCAACTGGTAGCCAGGGTTGGCCTCGACCTGCTGGAACAGCTCATCCACTTCGGCGTCGCTGAGGATGATCGGCAGCAAGCCGTTCTTGAAGCTGTTGTTGAAGAAGATGTCGGCGTAGCTCGGCGCGATGATGCTGCGGAAGCCGTACTCTTCCAAGGCCCATGGCGCGTGCTCGCGGCTCGAACCGCAACCGAAGTTCTCCCGGGCCAGCAACACACTGGCGCCCTGGTAACGCTCTGCGTTGAGCACGAAATCCTTGTTCAGCGGACGCTTGGAGTTGTCCTGGTACGGCTGGCCGACATCCAGGTAGCGCCACTCGTCGAACAGGTTCGGGCCGAAACCGGTGCGCTTGATGGACTTCAAGAACTGCTTGGGAATGATCTGGTCAGTGTCGACGTTGGCACGATCCAAAGGCGCGACAAGACCGGTGTGCTGGGTAAAAGCTTTCATGCTGCGCTCCTTCAGATCAATTCGCGGACGTCGACGAAACGGCCATTCACGGCCGCCGCGGCGGCCATCGCCGGGCTCACCAGGTGCGTACGGCCACCGGCGCCTTGACGGCCTTCGAAGTTACGGTTGGAGGTGGAAGCGCAATGCTCGCCCGACTCCAAACGGTCCGGGTTCATGGCCAGGCACATCGAGCACCCCGGCTCACGCCATTCGAAACCGGCTTCGAGGAAAATCTTGTCCAGGCCTTCCGCTTCGGCCTGGGCCTTCACCAGGCCCGAGCCTGGCACCACGATCGCCTGCTTGATGGTCGAGGCGACCTTGCGGCCCTTGGCGATGACTGCGGCGGCGCGCAGGTCTTCGATCCGCGAGTTGGTGCAGGAACCGATGAACACGCGGTCGAGCTGGATGTCGGTGATCGCCTGGTTGGCGCTCAAGCCCATGTATTTCAAGGCGCGGACGATAGAGTCGCGCTTGACCAGGTCCATTTCCTTGGCCGGATCCGGCACGTTCTGGTCCACGGCCAGGACCATTTCCGGCGACGTGCCCCAGCTGACCTGCGGCTTGATCTGCGTCGCGTCGAGCTCGACCACGGTATCGAACTTCGCATCGGCGTCGGACACCAGGTCTTTCCAGGCTTCGACCGCCATGTCCCATTCCGCGCCCTTTGGCGAGAACGGACGGCCCTTGACGTATTCCACGGTTTTTTCATCGGCGGCCACCAGCCCGACGCGTGCACCGGCCTCGATGGACATGTTGCAAATGGTCATGCGGCCTTCGACGGACAAGTCGCGGATCGCGCTGCCAGCGAACTCGATGGCATGGCCGTTACCGCCAGCGGTGCCGATCTTGCCGATCACGGCCAGGACGATGTCCTTGGCGGTCACGCCGAACGGCAGTTTGCCCTCGACGCGCACCAGCATGTTTTTCATTTTCTTGGCGACCAGGCACTGGGTGGCGAGCACGTGCTCGACCTCGGACGTACCAATACCGTGGGCCAAGGCGCCGAATGCGCCGTGGGTCGAGGTGTGCGAGTCGCCGCAGACCACGGTCATGCCCGGCAAGGTCGCGCCCTGCTCCGGGCCGATGACGTGGACGATGCCTTGGCGCACGTCGTTCATCTTGAATTCGACGATGCCGTATTCGTCACAGTTGTCGTCGAGGGTCTGGACTTGCAGGCGCGAGACCTGGTCGGCAATCGCCTCGATGCCGCCCTTGCGCTCCGGCGTGGTCGGTACGTTGTGGTCCGGGGTCGCGATGTTGGCATCGATGCGCCACGGCTTGCGCCCGGCCAGGCGCAGGCCTTCGAAGGCTTGCGGCGAGGTCACTTCGTGGATGATGTGACGGTCGATGTAGATCAGCGCCGAGCCATCGTCGCGCTGCTTGACCAAATGCGAATCCCAGAGCTTGTCGTAGAGCGTTTTGCCGGCCATCAGACGGTTTCCTCATCAGCTTGTTTCTATGCCCCGGGCCTTGAACAGGTCAATGACCCCTTGGCTTGTGAGGCTGATGTTATGAGGCTACATTAAATAACTCAAATTCATATTTTTCATACTTTGCATAACCAACAGGAATTCGACTGAAACGGCCATGGACCTCGCCAACCTCAACGCCTTTATTGCCATCGCCGAGACGGGCAGCTTCTCCGGTGCCGGCGAACGCCTACACCTGACCCAACCCGCCATCAGCAAGCGGATTGCCGGGCTGGAACAGCAGCTCAACGTGCGCCTGTTCGATCGACTGGGCCGCGAAATCGGCCTGACCGAAGCCGGTCGGGCCCTGCTGCCGCGGGCCTACCAGATCCTCAACGTACTCGACGACACTCGCCGCGCCTTGACCAACCTGACCGGTGAAGTCACCGGGCGCCTGACCCTCGCCACCAGCCACCACATCGGCCTGCACCGCTTGCCGCCATTATTGAGGGAGTTCACCCGACGCTACCCACAGGTGGCCCTGGATATTCAGTTCCTGGATTCGGAAGTGGCCTACGAAGAAATCCTCCATGGCCGGGCGGAACTGGCCGTCATCACCCTCGCCCCCGATCCCCACGCCTTGGTAAGCGCCAAGCCGGTATGGGACGACCCGCTGGATTTCGTCGTGGCCCCGGAGCATGCGCTACTGGAAAACGGCGCGGTGAGCCTGGCGGACATTGCCTTGCACCCAGCAGTCTTCCCGGGCGGCAATACCTTCACTCATCACATCGTGCGGCGATTGTTCGAAGCCCAGGGCCTGACGCCGAACATCGCCATGAGCACGAATTATCTGGAAACCATAAAGATGATGGTCTCCATCGGCCTGGCCTGGAGCGTTTTGCCCCGCACCATGCTCGATGAGCAGGTAGCGCGCATTCCTTTGCCGGGCATACAGCTCAGTCGCCAGCTAGGCTATATCCTGCACACCGAACGGACGCTGTCGAACGCCGCGCGGGCCTTCATGGCTCTATTGGACGCACAAATCGATCTGCCAGGGACAAGGGCATAAGTTGTGCTACTCCTATAGGGCCACTACGCCTGCGCATAATGCCCATCTGCCCAAGGCCCGCTAGAGAATGCCCAAACCCGCTGACCATATCCCGCCCCTGCCGCGTATCCAGGCGCTGGACCCGAAACGGTCCGAGCAAAGCTGGGATAGCGCGCCACAGTTGCTGGCCGCCCTGAACGGAGCGCGGCTGGGGGCTTGGTCGTGGGACATCGATACCGGGCAGATCAGTTGGTCGCGGGGCACCCAGGCATTGTTCGGCTTCGATCCGCGCCAGCCGTTGCCGGCGGACGTGGATTACCTCGACCTGCTGCTGCCTGAAGACCGGGCCAGGGCCGTGCGCGCATTTCACGCGGCGGTGGCCGGTGCACCGCTTGAACAGGCGATGCACCACCGCATCGTCTGGCCCGACGGCAGCCTGCACTGGCTGGAAATCAGCGGCAGCGTACTGCCCGACAAGCACGGCCGGCCGCGCATGATCGGGGTCATTCGGGAAATCACCCACCAGCGCGAACGGGAACAAGCGCTGCGCAGCTCGGAAAAGCGCTTCGCCACGCTTTTTCACCTGTGCCCGAACATGGTCCTGCTCACCCGCCAGGAGGACGGGCTGATCAGCGAGGCCAACCAATATTTCGAAAGCCTGTTCGGCTGGCCGGTGCATGATGTGATCGGCCGTACCACCCTGGAACTGGGTTTGTGGGTTGATCCCTCGCAGAGAGCGAGACTGGTGGAAGCGACCAAGGCCAAGGGCGAGCTGATCAGCATGGAAGTGGAATTCCGCGCCAGTAACGGCCAGATCCACAACGGCATTCTCAGCGCCCAGAAGGTCGAGCTTGAAGGCCAGCCTTACCTGCTCAGCACGTTCCTCGACACCACCGAGCGCAAACTCGCCGAACAGGCTCTCAAGGACAGCCAGGAGCGCCTCGACCTGGCCCTCGACTCGGCGCAACTGGGGACTTGGGACTGGCACATTCCCAGCGGCATGCTCTACGGCTCGGCCCGGGCGGCACAGCTCCATGGCCTGGAGCCCAAGGCGTTCCACGAATCGTTCGATGCGTTTTTCGAGGGCGTGCCCACCGAAGAACGCAACAACATGCGCAACGCCTACCGCAGCCTGCGCGAAGGCCCGGCGGGCAACTATCAACTGACCTACCGCGTGCAACTGCCGGACGGCAGCTCGCGCTACCTGGAAAGCCGTGCCCGCCTCTACCGCAACGACGACGGCAGCCCCCTGCGCATGGCCGGCACCTTGCTCGACATCACCGACCAGGTGGAGCGCGAACAGAGCCTGGCGGCCTCGGAAGAGAAATTCGCCACGCTGTTCCAGGTCAGCCCCGATCCGATCTGCGTCACCCACCAGGACGATGGCCGGTTTATCGAAATCAACTCCAGCTTCACCCAGACCTTCGGCTGGGCTGCCAGCGACGTGCTCGGTCGCAGTGCCGACGAGATTGGCCTGTGGGACGCCTCGGGCAGCAGCCTGCAACGCATCGAACGAGTGATTCGCGAACAATCGCTGAGCAATGTCGCCGTGGTGGTCTATCACAAGAATGGCCAGCCGCTGACCTGCGTCATCTCCAGCCGCCAGATCAACGTCGGCAACCAGCCCTGCATCGTCACCACCCTGAGGGACATCACCCAGCAGCAACGCTCCGAAGCGGCGCTCAAGGCCAGCGAGGAAAAGTTCGCCAAGGCATTCCACTCCAGCCCGGACGCCATCACCATCACCGAATTCGAGAGCGGCCGCTACCTGGAGGTCAACGACGGCTTCTGTCGCCTGACCGGCTATCGCGCTGACGAGGTGATTGGGCATACGGTCTACGAAGTCGGCATCTGGGCCGAGGAGAAACAGCGCGCAGCCTTGCTGGCGGAGCTGCAGCTCAAGGGTCGCGTTCTTCACCAGGAAATGCTCGGGCGCAACAAGCGCGGGGAAATCCTCACGGTGGAGGTGTCGGTCGAACCTATTACACTCAACGAGAAGGCTTGCCTGCTGCTGACCGCCCGGGACGTGAGCCTGCTGCGCAACGCCGAAGCACAGATCCGCCACCTGGCCTACCACGATTCCCTGACCAACCTGCCCAACCGGGCGCTGTTGATGGACCGATTGAGCCAGCAGATCGCCTTGCTCAAGCGCCACAATCTGCGCGGGGCCTTGCTGTTCCTCGACCTGGACCACTTCAAGCACATCAACGACTCGCTCGGTCATCCGGTGGGCGACACGGTGCTGAAGATCATCACCGCTCGCCTCGAAGCCAGCGTGCGCCTCGAAGACACGGTGGCGCGGTTGGGCGGCGATGAGTTCGTGGTGTTGCTCAGCGGTCTGGAGGGGACGCGCGGTGCCGTCAGCCAACAGGTGCAGAACCTCGCCGATACCCTGCGCGAACTGCTTTCCGAGCCGATGTTCCTTGACGGTCAACGGCTGCAAGTCACGCCAAGCATCGGCATGGCACTGATTCCGGACCATGGCTCGACGCCCACCGACCTGCTCAAGCGCGCCGACATCGCCCTGTACCGCGCCAAGGATTCGGGACGCAACACCTCGCAGATGTTTCACACCACGATGCAAAAAGCCGCCAGCGAACGGTTGCGCATGGAAACCGACCTGCGCCAGGCCTTGGCCCGCAATGAGTTCAGCGTGCATTTCCAACCCCAGGTCGACGCCCGGGACAACCGCATCATCGGTGCCGAAGCCCTGGTGCGCTGGCATCACCCGGACCTGGGCGCCCAGTCGCCCAACGAGTTCATCAAGGTCCTGGAGGACAGCGGGCTGATCCTGGAGGTCGGGACCTGGATCCTCGATGAAGCCTGCGATGGCTTCAGGCAACTGATTGCCAAGGGCAAGGTCGATCCGCAGCAATTCAGCCTGTGCGTGAACATCAGCCCACGGCAATTTCGCCAGAGCGACTTCGTCGAACGCATCGAAAACAGCCTCGCCCACCACGGCCTGCCGTGTGGCATGTTGAAACTGGAAATCACCGAAGGCATCGTGATCCAGAACCTGGACGACACCATCGCCAAGATGCGCCGGCTCAAGAAGCTCGGAGTGAGTTTCGCCATGGATGACTTTGGCACCGGTTATTCGTCGCTGACGTACCTCAAGCGCCTACCGGTCGACACATTGAAAATCGACCAGTCATTCGTGCGGGACGCCACCAGCGACCCGAACGACGCCGAAATCATCCGCGCTATCGTCGCCATGGCCCGCAGCCTCAACCTGGTGATGATTGCCGAAGGCGTGGAGACCTTGGAGCAACTGCAGTTCCTGCAAGGGCTCGATTGTCATTTGTACCAGGGTTATCTGCACAGCCGACCGTTGCCGTTGGAGGCGTTTGAGCGGTTGTTGCCCTAACATGGAAACGCGGCGGGGAACCCTTGTGGCGAGGGGATTTATCCCCGTTGGGCTGCGAAGCAGCCCTAAAGCCGTCGCCTCGGTGTGTCAGGATAAACAGCGTCGCCTGTTCTTTTTTGGGGCCGCTTCGCAGCCCAGCGGGGATAAATCCCCTCGCCACAATTAATCTTCCACCGATCTCAAAAATGAAAAAGGGCGCCATTTCGGCGCCCTTCTTCAACAGCGATGGATCAATTCTCCAGCGCAGGTTTCTGCTGCGCACCATTGATCGGGATGCGCTTGGCTTTCGCCTCTTCCGGTACCACGCGCAACAGGTCGATGCTCAACAGACCGTTGCTCAGGCCGGCGGATTTGATCTCGATATGATCCGCCAACCGGAAGGACAGCTTGAACGCACGCTGGGCGATGCCCTGGTGCAGGAAGGTCACGCTGTCGTTGCTGGCCTCGCGCTTGCCGCCACTGATGGTCAGCACACCTTTCTCCACTTGCAGGTCCAGGTCTTCTTCCCGGAACCCGGCGGCGGCGACTACGATGCGGTATTCGTCATCGCCATGTTTTTCCACGTTGTAGGGTGGATAGCTGCTGCCCGGCTCGTTGCGCAGTGCGGTTTCGAACAGGTCGTTGAAACGGTCGAAGCCCACCGAGGAACGGAACAGAGGGGCCAGCGAAAATGCAGTACTCATGATTCAAATCTCCTGAAAGTTCAGCAAGTTTTTTTGTCTCCGCGACCCGAATTCGGCATCGCGTACCCCTTATCTAGGGTCCGCCAAAAACTTTTCAAGAGCCTTTTTTGAAATTTTTTCAGGCCGCTTCGGTGCGCTGCACACCCAGCAAATGGCCCACCGCGTCCAGGTCGGTTTCCCGGCGCACGGCGCTGAACAGCTCAACCGCCTCAGGGTAGTTGCGGGTCAGCATGGCCAGCCATTGCTTCAATCGACCCGGCGCCTGGCGTGGCGTCAGTTGCTCGACCACTTGCAACCAGAAATCCTGAAGCATCGGTTGCAGGTCGGCCCAGGTCATCTCGGTGACCTCTTCACCGGCCCGGGCGGCGGCGATCTGCCGGGCCAGGTCGGGACGGGACACCAGGCCACGGCCGAGCATGATGTCTTCGACACCGCTGATTTCGCGACACCGGCGCCAGTCTTCGACGCTCCAGATATCGCCATTGGCGAACACCGGCACCTTGACTACGTCCTGGACCCGGGGAATCCACTCCCAATGAGCCGGTGGCTTGTAACCGTCGACCTTGGTCCGCGCATGCACGACGATGTGCGCCGCGCCGCCTTCGGCCAGCGCGGTGGCGCAGACCAGCGCGCCATCCGGGCTGTCGAAGCCCAGGCGCATCTTCGCCGTAACCGGGATATGCTTGGGCACCGCGCGCCGTACGTGCTCGACAATTTCGTTGAGCAGCTCAGGCTCCTTGAGCAACACCGCTCCACCCCGGGATTTGTTCACGGTCTTGGCCGGGCAGCCGAAATTCAAATCGATCACCTCGGAACCCAGCTCGCAGGCCAGCGCCGCGTTCTCCGCCAGGCACACCGGGTCGGAGCCCAGCAATTGCACTCGCAGCGGCACGCCCGCGGCAGTCCGGGCACCGGTCAGCAGTTCAGGGCCGAGCTTGTGGAAATAAGCCGGCGTGAGCAGACGGTCGTTGACGCGGATGAACTCGGTGACGCACCAGTCGATACCGCCAACACGGGTCAGGACGTCCCGCAGGATGTTGTCGACCAACCCCTCCATGGGCGCCAGGGCAATTTGCATGGAAACACACACTCGAACGAAAAACGTGGGGCAGTTTAGCGGATTTTGCTACCTATCCGGCATCACTATGAGTTCTTTGTGGGAGCGAGCCTGCTCGCGAAAGCGGTGGGTCTGCTTGTGGAGATGCTGACTGTACCGCCGCCTTCGCGAGCAAGCTCGCTCCCACAAGGTTCCAAGGTGCTCACTGAATCGCAATCCACCACCAATCCCTGTGGGAGCGAGCTTGCTCGCGATGGCGGTGGGTCTGCTTGCGGCGATGTTGGCTGTACCGCCATTTTCGCGAGCAGGCTCGCTCCCACAAGGGTTCCGAGGCGTACATGACATCGCAATCCGCCGCCAATTCCCTGTGGGAGCGAGCTTGCTCGCGAAAGCGGTGGGTCAGTCTATGAGGATGCCGGACGGTTCCAGGGCCGGGCCATAACCTTCGATGAATTCCGCCGGCATGCGCTTGGGCCGGCCAGTGGACAGTTCGATGCAGACAAAAGTGGTCTGGGCCCGCAGCAACGTGGTGTTGTCGCTGGGACGGACCAGTTGGAAATGCCGGGTCATTTTCAGCCGCTGGTCCCAGTCGACGATCCAGGTCGCCAACTGCAATTCATCGCCCTCATAGGCCGCCGCCAGGTAATCGATTTCATGCCGCACCACCGCCATGGCCCGATCCAGTCGGCGGTACTCCACCAAGTCCAGGCCCAGGCGCTGGGAATGCCGCCAGGCGCAGCGCTCCAACCAGGTGACGTAGACCGCATTGTTGGCGTGGCCCAGCCCGTCGATGTCCTCGGCATTCACCTGAAGGTCAATGATGAACGGCGTTGCCCGATCCCAGCCCATGCCCGTCTCCTGTCAAATGTGGATCGGGGCAGTGTAACGGAAGCTCAAGCCGATTGCCGCGCTTGCAGGCTGCGTCCGGCCAACAGTGATAACACGCCATCAATGACACGGGGATCGGCCAGGACTCGCTGATGCCCGCCCTGGGGTAACCGCAACAAGCGACTGTCGAACCAGGCCTCATGGATCAGCTGCGACTCCTTCACCGAAACCGACGTATCGTCCTCGGCGTGGGCGATCAACCCCGGAATATCCAACTGATATTGCGCGACGTCCATCTTCGAAGCCCGCATGCCCACGTCTTGCTCCACCTGCCGAATGAAAGCCGAGCGCGCCCGGGGTGGCATTCCCATCATCCGGGCAAAGCCACGCAGCACGCCGAGGATACGCGCCGGCGCGGCGATGCTCACCAGCGTCTCGGTGCGCAAGCCCAACTGAACCGCCAGCATGGCACTGGCGCCGCCCATGGAATGGCCGATCACCGCTTGCAATGGCGGCAATTCCGCCGCGGCCTCAAGCATTGCCCGGGCAAACAACAGAACGTTGGCCTCATGACCGGGCGAGCGGCCATGGGCCGGCCCATCCAGCGCCACTACCGTATAGCCGGCATCGACCAGCGCATTGATCAAGGCCGCGAACTGGGTTGGCCGCCCTTCCCAACCGTGCATCAGCAGGACAGCCGGGCCTTTGCCCCAACGCAAGGCGGACAGGCCGAAGCGCAAGGTGATGCGCTCTGACGAGGCCAGCAATGGCAGCTCCCAATCTCGCGGTGGCAGGTTGCGGGGACTCATGAACACCTTACGCATTTTCTTCGCCACCAGGCGCGGTGCTATCCGGCCAAGGGTGCCATTGACGCCACGAATCCAGCTCAACCTGTCCATGCTCATCTCCAGGGCTTGCGCCTCAGCTCAGCGCACCGCCGACTTGGCGGCGCGCAGCAAACGATCCGATAACTCGCCCGGGCCCAACGCCCGTGCCAGGGCCAGGCCGCCAACCATCAAGGCAATGTCGGCCAGCGCTTTGTCTGCGTCTTCAGGGCTGGCCGCCAACTGCGCGACCATCAACTCGATATGTTCGTTAAGCACCTCGCGAAACGCATCCGGCAGCCGCCCGAGTTCACCGACCGACGCCGGGATCGGGCACGCCTGCTCGGTGGAGTCACGGTGCTTGCGCGACAGGTAGAACGCTGCGACCAAGGCGCGCCGCTCCTCACCCGTCAGTTCCGAATCCATGTCAGCGATCAAGCCACGGCGGCGATTCAGCAATTGCTTGAACGCCTCCAGCATCAACGCGTCCTTGCTTTCGAAATGGGCATAGAAACCACCCACCGTCAGCCCGGCCGCGCCCATCACCTCGCCCACGCTCGGCTCGGCCGGTCCGCGCTGGATCAGTGCATCGCTGGCGGCCTTGAGAATGCGCTCACGGGTTTGTGCTTTTTTATCGCTCATCGTTGCCTCCGAATATTACGATTGAAATATTATTCCCATAATAAATTTCTGCAAGCGAAATATTGACCGCTGGTCAGAAGTATTTTTCGAGGATAAGGGAATTGGCTGAACGCCAGACAAACAAAAGGGCCATTCAATAATTGAATGACCCTTATAAAATCCCGCAGAGCGGGTAATCGTGGCGTCCCCTAGGGGACTCGAACCCCTGTTACCGCCGTGAAAGGGCGGTGTCCTAGGCCACTAGACGAAGGGGACACAAACCTTCTGAACATGATCAGCGCTGAGGACTGATCGCTTCAAGGCCGGTGTGGCCAAACCTTGAAGTGTAAATTGGTGGAGCTAGACGGGATCGAACCGTCGACCTCTTGCATGCCATGCAAGCGCTCTCCCAGCTGAGCTATAGCCCCGGATTTTTCGCCTCGCGGCGGAGCGACATTTTGTAACATCGCTTCTGTAAAACTGGCGTCCCCTAGGGGACTCGAACCCCTGTTACCGCCGTGAAAGGGCGGTGTCCTAGGCCACTAGACGAAGGGGACGCAAACCCTTCTATACAACTGATCAACGCTGAGTGTTGATCGCTTCAAGACCGGTGTGGCCAGGCCTTGAAGTGTAAATTGGTGGAGCTAGACGGGATCGAACCGTCGACCTCTTGCATGCCATGCAAGCGCTCTCCCAGCTGAGCTATAGCCCCTCATCGCTGAGGACGGGGCGAATCTTAAGGGCGTATCGGAGGGCTGTCAAATTTATTTTCAAAGAATTTGAAAATTTTTTGCCGGGATAACAATCACTTACCACCTTCCCCAATAAAACTGGGGCCTCGCCTGTTCCATAGGAGCTGTGTAGGAGCTGCCGAGCGAAGCGAGGCTGCGATCTTACCCCTAGCTATTTGAATCTCAAGCGAAAGATCAAAAGATCAAAAGATCAAAAGATCGCAGCCTCGCTGCGCTCGTCAGCTCCTACACAGCTCCTACACAGCTCCAACGGGGCGTCAGGCAATCGCGCCCAGCAGTTTTTCCCACTCCTTGTTTTCCTTCTTCGACACGCCACCGAGCAGATCGATGGCTTGGCGCAGGCGGAAACGGGTCAGGTCCGGCCCGAGGATTTCCATCGCATCGAGCACCGACACCGAGCTCGCCTGGCCGGTAATGGCGGCAAACATCAGCGGCATGGCGTCGCGCAATTTCAATTCCAGCGATTCGACCACGGCCTGGATGGTCGCGGTGATGCTCTCCTTCTCCCACTGGCGCAGGCTTTCGAGCTTCCACAGGATCAGTTGCATCAACTGCCGTACCTGGTCGCCCGAGAGCTTCTTGGATTCGAACAGCTTCGCATCAGGCGTCACGCCGCCGGCAAAGAAGAACCCGGCCAATGGCGCGATCTGGCTGAACGTCTCGACCCTGCCCTGCACATGCGGCGCGATCTTCATCATGTATTCGGGGTTGAACGCCCACTTCTGAACGCGAGTGGCGAACTCTTCGACCGGCAGATCACGCAGCCACTGGCCGTTGAGCCAGGACAGTTTCTCGACGTCGAAGATCGGCCCGCCCAGGGAGACGCGGGACAGATCGAAGTGCTCGACCATTTCCTGCAGCGAGAACTTCTCGCGCTCGTCCGGCATCGACCAGCCCATGCGTCCCAAATAGTTGAGCATCGCCTCGGGCATGAAGCCCATGCGCTCGTAGAAGGTCACCGAGGTCGGGTTCTTGCGCTTGGACAGCTTGCTCTTGTCCGGGTTACGCAGCAGCGGCATGTAGCACAGCTGCGGTTGTTCCCAGCCGAAGTATTCGTAGAGCAGGATCAGTTTCGGCGCCGACGGCAGCCATTCTTCACCGCGCAGGACGTGGGTGATGCCCATCAGGTGGTCGTCGACCACGTTGGCCAGGAAGTATGTCGGCAGGCCGTCGGTCTTCATCAGCACTTGCATGTCCATGCGATCCCACGGGATCTCGACATCGCCACGCAGCATGTCCGGCACTACGCAGATGCCTTCGGTCGGCACCTTCATGCGGATCACGTGGGGCTCGCCAGCGGCCAGGCGACGGGCGACTTCTTCCTTGGACAGCAGCAGCGCGCGACCGTCGTAGCGCGGGGTTTCGCCCCGGGCGATCTGCTCGGCGCGCATCTGGTCGAGTTCTTCGGCGGTGCAGAAGCAAGGGAATGCGTGCCCCATGTCCACCAACTGCTGGCAGTACTGTTTGTAGATCTCGCCGCGCTCGCTCTGGCGATACGGGCCGTGCGGGCCGCCAACGTCCGGGCCTTCGCTCCAGTCGATACCGAGCCAGCGCAGGGCGTCGAAAATCTGCTGTTCCGATTCGCGGGTCGAACGCAACTGGTCCGTGTCCTCGATCCGCAGGATGAACTCACCGCCGTGCTGCTTGGCAAAACAATAGTTGAACAGGGCGATGTAAGCGGTGCCGACATGGGGATCGCCAGTGGGCGAAGGCGCGATGCGGGTACGGACGGTGGTCATGGCATGTCTCGGAAAGAAGATAAAAGCGAAGATCAAACAGGGGGCGAATGGTAACAGGCGATGGTGGGCGGGCTCCAGTGAGAGCGGGATTTGTGTGACCTGCCGTTAGACCGAGTCGCGCCCATCGCGAGCAAGCTCGCTCCCACAGGGAACCAGGTTGTCCGGGCTGGACACGGTCCAATGTGGGAGCGAGCTTGCTCGCGATGAGGTCCTAGGCATCGCCACAAAACCTCAGACAGCCAACAACCGCTCCCGCAACTTGCCAATCTCATCACGCAACTGCGCCGCCGCCTCGAATTCCAGGTCCCGGGCCAGTTGGTACATTTTCTCTTCCAATTGCCGGATCCGCTTGGTGATCTCACTCGGCGAGCGCAGTTCGGCCTCGTAGCGGGCGCTCTCTTCGGCGGCCTTGGCCATGCCCTTGCGCTTCTTGCTGCGCGAGCCGGGCACGGTGGCGCCTTCCATGATGTCGGCGACGTCCTTGAACACACCTTTGGGGGTGATGCCATTGGCCAGGTTGAAGGCGATCTGCTTGTCGCGGCGGCGCTCGGTCTCGCCGATGGCCCGCTCCATGGAGCCGGTGATGCGATCGGCATACAGAATCGCCCGGCCATTGAGATTACGCGCCGCGCGACCAATGGTCTGGATCAACGAGCGCTCGGAACGCAGGAAACCTTCCTTGTCCGCGTCGAGGATCGCCACCAGCGACACCTCGGGCATGTCCAGGCCTTCGCGCAGCAGGTTGATGCCCACCAGCACGTCGAAGGTGCCCAGGCGCAGATCACGGATGATCTCGACCCGTTCAACCGTGTCGATGTCCGAGTGCAGGTAACGCACCCGCACGCCATGGTCGGCGAGGTAGTCGGTGAGGTCTTCGGCCATGCGCTTGGTCAGCGTGGTGACCAGCACCCGTTCCTCCAGCGCCACGCGCTTGGTGATTTCCGACAGCAGGTCGTCGACCTGGGTCAGCGCCGGGCGCACTTCGACTTGCGGGTCGACCAGCCCGGTCGGCCGTACCACTTGCTCGACCACGCGACCGGCATGCTCGGCCTCGTAGTTGCCAGGGGTGGCCGAGACGAAAATCGTCTGCGGGCTGACGCTTTCCCATTCGTCGAAGCGCATTGGCCGGTTGTCCAGGGCCGAGGGCAGGCGGAAACCGTATTCCACCAGGGTTTCCTTGCGCGAACGGTCGCCTTTGTACATGGCGCCAACCTGGGGCACGCTGACGTGGGATTCGTCGATCACCAGCAAGGCGTCAGGCGGCAGGTAGTCATACAAGGTCGGCGGCGGCGCGCCCGCCGGACGACCCGACAGGTAGCGCGAGTAGTTCTCGATGCCGTTGCAGTAGCCCAGCTCCAGGATCATCTCCAGGTCGAAACGGGTCCGCTGCTCCAGGCGCTGGGCTTCCACCAGCTTGTTGTTCGAACGCAGGTATTCCAGGCGCTCCTGCAGCTCGGCCTTGATCCCTTCGATGGCGTCCAGCAGGGTCTCCCGCGGCGTCACGTAGTGGCTCTTGGGGTAGAACGTGAAGCGTGGCAACTTGCGGATCACTTCGCCAGTCAGCGGATCGAACGCCGAAATGCTCTCGACTTCATCATCGAACAGCTCGATGCGGATCGCTTCCAGGTCCGATTCCGCCGGGTAGATGTCGATCACATCGCCGCGCACGCGGAACGTCGCCCGGGCAAAATCCATGTCGTTGCGGGTGTATTGCAAATCCGCCAGGCGCCGGAGCAAGGCGCGCTGGTCGAGTTTGTCGCCGCGGTCCACGTGCAGCACCATCTTCAGGTAGGTCTCGGGACTGCCCAAGCCATAGATGCACGACACCGTGGTGACGATGATCGCGTCTTTGCGCTCGAGCAATGCCTTGGTCGCCGACAGTCGCATCTGCTCAATGTGGTCGTTGATCGAGGCGTCCTTCTCGATGAAGGTATCCGACGACGGCACGTAGGCCTCGGGCTGGTAGTAGTCGTAGTAGGAAACGAAGTACTCCACGGCATTATTCGGGAAAAACGCCTTGAACTCGCCGTACAACTGCGCCGCCAGGGTCTTGTTCGGCGCCAGCACCAAGGTCGGCCGCTGCACCTGGGCGATCACGTTGGCGATGCTGAAGGTCTTGCCCGAGCCGGTCACACCGAGCAATGTCTGGTGCGCCAACCCGGCCTCGATGCCTTCGACCATCAGGCGGATGGCCTCTGGCTGGTCGCCGGCGGGCTGGAAGCGAGTGACGAGCTGGAATTCAGACATGACATGACCCCTGGGTTCATTCCCATCAGCCAGGCGACGGGAACAAGAAAGACCGAAACGACTGACGCCGCCCGAGGAAAAAGTTGGAATTCACACAATGTGGAGGTGAATGCCTTCGCTTTCAAGACGAACGTCCTACACGCCTTGCAGACTTTGACGCTGCGAAGGGACTAACGGTCGAAAAAAATCGAAAATACTTACGGTAAACACCGAATAGCCTGTCGCCGTGTTCGGTGATGGCCTCTATACTAGCTCCCCGTTTGTGCACCGCTCTAGTGCATCCGGCTGGAGCGCGACACGTCCCCTCACTCTCCATTCAGAGCCGCGCACTAATGAGCCTGTTTTCCGCTGTCGAATTGGCACCACGCGACCCCATCCTGGGCCTCAACGAAGCTTTCAACGCCGACCCCCGTACCAATAAGGTCAACCTGGGCGTGGGTGTTTACTGCAACGAAGAAGGGCGCATTCCATTGCTGCGCGCCGTGGTCGAAGCCGAGACGATTCGCGTGGCCCAGCACGTTTCCCGTGGCTACCTGCCGATCGACGGCATCGCCGCCTACGACCAAGCGGTCCAGACCCTGCTGTTCGGCAAGGACTCCGCGCTGATCGCCTCCGGTCGCGTCATCACCACCCAGGCCGTAGGCGGTACCGGCGCATTGAAGATCGGCGCCGACTTCCTCAAGCAACTGCTGCCTGACGCCGTCGTCGCCATCAGCGACCCGAGCTGGGAAAACCACCGCGCCCTGTTCGAAACCGCCGGCTTCCCGGTGCAGAACTATCGCTACTACGACGCCGCCACCCACGACGTGAACCGCAGCGGCCTGCTGGAAGACCTCAACGCCCTGCCCGACCGTTCGATCGTTGTGCTGCACGCCTGCTGCCACAACCCGACCGGCGTGGACCTGAGCCCGGAAGACTGGAAAAACGTGCTGGCCGTGGTCAAGGCCAAGAACCACGTTCCGTTCCTGGACATGGCCTACCAGGGCTTCGGCAAAGGCATCGATGAAGACGCCGCCGCCGTGCGCCTGTTCGCCGAGTCGGGCCTGACCTTCTTTGCCTCCAGCTCGTTCTCCAAGTCGTTCTCGCTCTACGGCGAGCGCGTCGGCGCCCTGTCGATCGTCAGCGAGTCGAAAGAAGAAAGTGCCCGGGTGCTGTCCCAGGTCAAGCGCGTGATCCGCACCAACTACTCCAACCCGCCGACCCACGGCGCCAGCATTGTCGCCGCGGTGCTCAACAGCCCAGAGCTGCGGGCCCAGTGGGAAGAAGAACTGGCCGAGATGCGCCTGCGCATTCGCGGCATGCGCGACCAGATGGTGGACATGCTGGCCAAGGCCGCGCCGCACCACGACTTCAGTTTCGTCGCACGCCAGAGCGGGATGTTCTCCTACTCCGGCCTGACCGTTGAACAAGTGACGCGCCTGCGCAACGAGTTCGGCATCTATGCCCTGGACACCGGCCGCATCTGCGTGGCCGCGCTGAACCAGAACAACATCGAAGCGGTGACCAAGGCCATCGTCCAGGTGATCTGACGCTCGATGGGTTGAAAAACGGGAGGCCCTTGGCCTCCCGTTTTTTTGGGCCAAACCCTGTGGCGAGGGAGCTCGCTCCCGCTGGGGCGCAGGAGTTGCGTAGGAGCTGTCGAGTGCAACGAGGCTGCGATCTTTCCCCAGCCACTTGAATCTCAAGCGAAAGATCAAGATCAAAAGATCGCAGGCTTCGCCAGCTCCTACAGAGCCCAGCGGGAGCAAGCTCCCTCGCCACGAAAGCCCCGAGTAACTGTGTGAAGCGGTAACATTTTGCTACCCAAACACCTCAGCCACAAAAATCCCGCCCAATCATCAACCCAAGCTTGACTTCTCTTTTCCAATCAGTAACATACGCGTCATTCCGCGATAGCTCAGTTGGTAGAGCAAGTGACTGTTAATCACTGGGTCCCTGGTTCGAGTCCAGGTCGTGGAGCCAGACAGCAACAATCAAAGCCCCTGAATCGAAAGATCCAGGGGCTTTTTTGTGGGCGCTTTTCAGCCTTCAAGGCCCGCGGATGGCCGTGGACCGCCTGCCCAAGGTCGCTACCAGAACAATAATCTGGCGCCAATGCGGCATCATGGTCTGAATCCTGCTTTGTTTTTTCGACTCCCCAAGCTGTCACCTGAGCGTCATGGCGGTGCCGCACACTGTCCCGGTCCGCCATTGCAGCTTCACAACAACAAGGACGAAGCCATGCCAACACAAAACCCTCACCGCATCGTTGGACTGTGCACCTCGAGCAAGGTGTACAACGCACTGACCGAGCTCAAGCACCTGGAAGGCCACCGCAGCGCCAAGTTCCTTTCCCTGCTCGCGGAAAACCTGGTCCGCAAGGGCCTGCTCAACGAGCAGGAGGTGGTGCACATGCTCGATCTGGTGGTCGATTGAGCGACGTCGATTCCCACTATCGAGCCTGTTGATTTTTCCCCATCCCGCAGGACACGTAAGGTAACCCCATCGATTGATGGAGGTTCCCATGCCCAAGGTTCAAATCATGTCTGTTGTTGGCAGCGCCGTCCCCGCCCCGCTCAGGGAGCGCGGCCTGTTGGCTTGCTGGTACCTGGTGCAGGACGGCGTGACCGTCAGCGGCCCGCTGACTTCCCTGCCCGCCGCCCAAGCCATGTCGCAGCGTATCGGTCCTTACTTGCTGCGCGCCTAGGGCAATTGCACCCGAGGCGTGTTCTCGACGAACAACGCCCAGCAGGACATGAACAGCGCCGCGATCAACGGGCCGATGACGAAGCCGTTCAGGCCGAACACCGCCAGCCCGCCCAGCGTCGAGACCAACACCATGTAGTCGGGCATCTTGGTGTCCTTGCCCACCAGGATCGGACGCAGGAAGTTGTCCACCAGGCCGATCACGAAAACGCCGAACAGCACCAGCACCACGCCCTGCCAGATCGACCCGGAAAGCAGGAAATACACGGCCACCGGCGCCCAGACGATACCCGCGCCCACGGCCGGCAACAGCGACAGGAACGCCATCAGCACCGCCCAAGGCAACACCGTCGGAATGCCCAACACCCAGAAAATCAAACCACCCAGCGCACCTTGGGTGATCGCGACGAGCAGGTTGCCCTTCACGGTCGCCCGCACCACCCGGTTGAATTTCAGTTGCAGGCGGCGCTTCTGGTGCTCGGCCAAAGGCACGGCCGAGCGCACCTTGCGCACCAGCTCCGGACCGTCGCGCAGGAAGAAGAACAGCAAATAAAGCATCACGAAAAAACTCACCAGGAACTGGAACGTCCCTTGGCCGAAACTGAATGCCTGGGTGGCGAAGAACTCGCTGCCCTGCATCGCGCTCTTGACGATCTTGTCCCGCAGCCCGCTCAGGTTGCCCAAGCCGAAACGATCCAGCAGGTGCTGGAAGTACGGCGGCAGCGCGTCCTTGAAGCGAGCCAGGTAATCGGCAACGTCCAGCTCGCCGCTTTCCAGGCTCTTGTACAGCGCAGCACCTTCCTGAACCAGCAAGGTACTGATGACAATCACCGGCAAGATCGCAATCAGCGTGCAGATGGCCAGGGTCAACAGCGTGGTGAGGTTGCGTGGCCAGTTGAGCTTGAATTGCAGGCGACGCTGCAGCGGCGCGAAGACGATGCCCAGGATGACCGCCCAGAACACCGCCCCATAGAACGGCAGCAGGATCCAGACGAAGGCGATACTGACCAGGATCAGCAACACCATCTGCGATTTGTTTTGGAGGTTCTTTCGGTTCATTTGCTTTCCATGTCCTTGGCAGTTAAACGTTAGTCCGCCAGGACTCGCCGGAGTGCCGTCGCGTCTGCAGCGCACCCTTGATCCAGATCAATACCACCGGGCCGGCCGTGGCATACCCTCGCCGCCTTTTGCGATCCGACGCCACCATGCCCCTCGTAGCCCCCGAACTGCTCGCCCCCGCTGGCACCCTGAAAAACATGCGCTATGCCTTTGCCTACGGTGCCGACGCGGTATACGCCGGCCAACCGCGCTACAGCTTGCGGGTGCGCAACAATGAATTCGACCACGCCAACCTGGCCGTCGGCATCGACGAGGCCCACGCGCAGGGCAAACGTTTCTACGTGGTGGTGAACATCGCCCCGCACAACGCCAAGTTGCGCACGTTCCTCAAGGATCTCGAACCGGTGATCGCCATGGGGCCGGACGCCTTGATCATGTCCGACCCCGGCCTGATCATGCTGGTCCGCCGGCATTTCCCACAGATGCCGATCCACCTGTCGGTGCAGGCCAATACGGTGAACTGGGCGAGCGTCGAGTTCTGGCAACAACAGGGGCTGGGCCGAATCATCCTGTCCCGGGAGTTGTCCCTGGAGGAAATCGCCGAGATTCGCCAGCAGGTGCCGGCCATGGAGCTGGAAGTGTTCGTCCACGGCGCGTTGTGCATGGCCTATTCCGGACGCTGCCTGCTGTCCGGCTATCTGAACAAGCGCGATGCCAACCAGGGCAGTTGCATCAACGCCTGTCGCTGGAAATATTCGGCGCAACCAGCGGTGGAAAACACCGTGGGTGATATCGTCCAGGTGTATCAGCCGGAACCGACCCTGGGCCTCGGCGCGCCGACCGACCAGGTGTTCCTGCTGCAAGAGGCCAATCGCCCGGACGAAGCCATGCCTGCCTTCGAAGACGAGCACGGCACCTACATCATGAACGCCAAGGACCTGCGAGCCGTGCACCATGTGGAAAAACTCACCCACATGGGCGTGCACTCATTGAAGATCGAGGGCCGGACCAAGTCGCATTTCTATTGCGCGCGCACCACCCAGGTGTATCGCCGCGCCATCGATGACGCGGTGGCGGGTCGGGAGTTCGATCGCAGCCTCATGGCCGACCTGGAATCCCTCGCCCAGCGCGGCTACACCGAAGGCTTCCTGCGCCGGCATGTGCATGATGAATACCAGAACTACCAGAACGGCAGCTCGGTGTCGGAGCGCCAGCAGTTCGTCGGGGAGCTGACCGGCGCCCGGCGCGAGCGCTTGGCCGAGGTCCGGGTGAAGAACCGCTTCGGCCTGGGGGATCACATGGAGCTGATGACACCCAAGGGCAATTTCCACTTCGACCTGCATCAGTTGCAGAACGTCAAAGGCCAAAGCATCGACGTCGCGCCGGGGGATGGGCACGTGGTGTATGTGCCGATTCCGGATGCGGTGGATTTGCGGTTCGGGTTGTTGATGCGGGATGTAGCGACGGCGCCCTGAGAGCGATTCTTGGCGAGGGAGCTTGCTCCTGCGGGGGCATAAGAGCTGCGTAGGAGCTGTCGAGTGAAACGAGGCTGCGATCTTTCCCCAGCCACTTGAATCTCAAGCGAAAGATCAAGATCAAGATCAAGATCAAAAGATCGCAGGCTTCGCCAGCTCCTACAGAGCCTAGCGGGAGCAAGGTCCCTCGCCACAATGTGTATGACTTGAGTTGGGGGAACGACTTGCCGGCAGAAACTGCCGAAGGCTGCGATCCTCCGCTTCCGATAGGGCCTGGTAGCCCAGGCGAAAACATCTGGATCGAAAGCGAAAGATCGCAGCCTTCGGCAGCTCCTGCTGCCCCGGGATCAGATCCGGAACTGCCCCACCAACTTGCCCAGCCGCTGGCCCAGGTCGGCCAGGCTACGGGAAGTCTGCGCGCCGAGCTGGGTTTCGTCGGCGACGCTGTCCACGGCCACGGCGATCTGGTGCACGCTGCGGTTGATTTCCTCGGCCACCGCTGTCTGTTCCTCGGCGGCGCTGGCGATCTGGGCGTTCATCGAGTTGATGGTGCCGATCAGCTGGGCCATCGTGTCGAGGGAGGCGCCCGCCTCGTTGGCCCGTTCCGAGGTGCCGTCGCCGGCCTCACTGGAACGGCGCATCGCTTCCACCGCCGCATGGGTGCCCGACTGCAGGCGGTCGATCATGCCCTGGATTTCCTGGGTGCTTTGCTGAGTCCGGCTGGCCAGGGCGCGAACTTCATCCGCCACCACCGCAAAACCACGCCCCGCCTCACCGGCACGCGCAGCCTCGATAGCAGCGTTGAGGGCCAGCAGGTTGGTCTGCTCGGCAATCGACCGAATCACCCCAAGCACGCTGACAATCGAAGCCACGTCCTGTTGCAAGCTGTCCAGGGACACCCCGCTGCTGCGGATATCGTTCACCAGTGCATGAATCTGCTGGATGCTGCCGGCCACCACCCGCTTGGCGGACTGGCCTTCTTCATCGGTCTGCTGGGCCGCGACGGCGGCGCCCTGTGCACTGCGAGCGACTTCCTGGGCCGCGGACGACATCTCGTTGATCGCCGTGGCGACCTGATCGGTCTCGTGGCGCTGACGTTCCATCGCCTGTTCGGAGCGCTGGGCCTGCTCGGACACCTGTGTTACCAAGCCGGTCAGTTGCGAGGTCATGTCGGTGATCTGCCGCACCAGGCCATGGATCTTGTCGACAAAACGGTTGAACGAACCGGCCAGTTGGCCCAGCTCATCCTGACTGGTGATCGCCAGGCGCCGGGTCAGGTCGCCCTCGCCCGCCGCGATGTCATCGAGGTTGTCTTTCATCAAATGCAGCGGACGCAGGATGGTGTTGGCGAGCAGCAGGCCCACCACCGCGATCACCAGCAACACCACGGCGGCGATCCCGACGATGCTCAGGATCACGCCTTGCACACGATCGTGGACCTTGGCTTCCACCAGCGCCACCTGGGCTTCGATGCCGTCCAGGTTGACCGAGCTGCCGACCGCCATGTCCCATTTGGACAGGTATTCGGTATAGCCGAGCTTGGGTACCAGGTCCTTGCTGCCGGGCAGCGGCGAGCTGTATTCCAGGTAATGCGTACCGTCCTTGGCGACTTTCACCAGGTCACGGTTGACGTAGACACCGTTCGGGTCGCGGTTGTCCTTGAAACTCTTGCCCACGCCATCGGGGCTGTTGGCCTTGAACAGGCGAATGGTCTCGGAGTCATAGCCGAAGAAATAACCATCCTTGCCATAACTGACGTTGGACAGCAGCTTGATCGCCTGGGCGCGCGCCTCGTTGTCGCCAGGCGCGGCGGCATCGTAGAGCGGCTTGATCGCGGTAAGACCCACCGCCACGTAGTTCTGCAACGTGGCCTTGGCTTCGCTGAGCAGACGTTCACGGGTTTGCTGGACTTCGTTGCTGGCCTGCTCTTTCAAGATGAATGCGGTGGTCAGGCTGATGATCACCGCAGACAGCAAAACCGGCAGTATTGCCAGGGACAGGACTTTAGCCTTCAGGCTCAGGCGCATGCTGTTCACTCTTGTAGATGTTATGGCGTGGTTAGCTGGGTTAACGGCAGCGCACGGCAAAACTGTAGGACAAGGTGAACAGGGCTTATGGGAAGGATTGACTTTAAGGGCCCCATCGCGAGCAAGCTCGCTCCCACAGAATTCGGTGGCGTACACAACTTCTGTGTTCACACCGCCCTCCCCTGTGGGAGCGAGCTTGCTCGCGATGAAGGCGACTCGGTCCCGAGTTACAACACCATCGCCGCCACCCAACCAAACGCCAACAGCGGCAGGTTGTAGTGGATGAAGGTCGGGACCACGGTGTCCCAGATGTGGTGGTGCTGGCCATCGATGTTCAGGCCGGAGGTCGGGCCCAAGGTCGAGTCCGAGGCGGGCGAGCCGGCGTCGCCCAGGGCACCCGCGGTGCCGACGATGCAGACGATCGCCAGCGGGCTGAAGCCCAGCTGCAGGCACAGCGGCACGAAGATGGTCGCCAGGATCGGCACCGTGGAGAACGACGAGCCGATGCCCATGGTCACCAACAGTCCCACCAGCAACATCAGCAGCGCGCCGACAGCCTTGTTGTGGCCGATCCAGGCCGCCGAGGTTTCCACCAGGCTCTGGACTTCACCGGTGGCCTTCATCACCTCGGCGAAGCCCGAGGCGGCGATCATGATGAAACCGATCATCGCCATCATCTTCATGCCTTCGGTGAACAGGTCATCGGTCTCGCGCCAACGCACCACACCCGAGACCGAGAAGATCAGGAAGCCGGCCAGCGCACCGATGATCATCGAATCGAGCAAGAGCTGGATGGCGAACGCCGCCGCGATCGCCAGCCCAGCTACCAGCAGGGTCAGCGGGTTGTAACGCACCGCGACTTGCTCGACCCGAGCGATTTTCTTCAAGTCGTAGACCCGCTTCTTGCGGTACGTGACAAACGACAGCACCAGGCCAAACACCATGCCCAACGCTGGAATGCCCATCGCGTGCGTGACGTTGATGCCAGTGACGTCCACGCCACTGCGGGCGATATTGGCGAGCAGGATCTCGTTGAGGAAGATGTTGCCGAAGCCCACCGGCAGGAACATATAGGGCGTGATCAGGCCGAAGGTCATGACGCAGGCGATCAGCCGGCGGTCCAGCTGCAGCTTGGTCAGCACGTAAAGCAGCGGCGGTACCAGCAGCGGAATGAAGGCAATGTGGATAGGCAGGATGTTTTGGGAAGCCACCGCAACCGTGCCCAGCAGGCCGATCAGCACCCATTTGACGCCAGACCCGCCGGCGGCTTCCTGGCGGTCCACCAAGGCCAGGGCCTTGTCGGCCAAGGCGTGGGCCATACCGGATTTGGCAATCGCCACCGCGAAGGCGCCCAGCAGCGCGTAGGACAATGCCACCGTCGCACCGCCACCGAGGCCTGCATTGAATGCCTTGAGCGTCGCCTCGATCCCCAGGCCACCCATCAAGCCGCCGACCAATGCGCCGACAATCAGCGCGATCACCACATGCACGCGGGACAGGCTGAGCACCAGCATGACGCCAACCGCGGCAATTACTGCATTTATCATCGTTACCTCAAAGCACAGCGATGGAAAGCCACCGGACAAAAAGGTCGCGACTTTGCAGCAAGCGGCGGCAAGCTGCAAGGGTCATGCAGCGGGTTTTGCAGTCACTGCCCATCCATTGTGGGAGCGAGCTTGCTCGCGATAGCGGAGGGTCAGTTGATATTCATTTTGCTGAACTGACGCTATCGCGAGCAAGCTCGCTCCCACAGGGGCTCTGCGCCACCATTGGTATGTTTCAGCGCCTGGGCAATTCGATCACGACCTTCAATCCACCCCACTCGCTCGCATCCAACGCCAACGTCCCGCCCCAGGTATCGACGATGTCGCGCACGATGCCCAGGCCCAGGCCGTGGCCGTCGGTCTGCTCGTCCAGGCGCGTACCGCGGCTGAAGACCTGGTCGCGGCGGTCTTCTGGGATGCCCGGGCCGTCGTCCTCCACGGTCAGACGGAAGCCTTCGGCCGTCTCGGTCACGCTCAGGCGCACTTCGGCGTCGGCCCATTTGCAGGCGTTGTCCAACAGGTTGCCCAACAGTTCCAACAGGTCTTCCCGATCCCACGGCAGGTGCAAGCCGGGCGGCGCGACGCAGGCCAGATGCAGGTGCTCGCCATGGATCATGTTCAGCGTCGCCAGCAACCCCGGCAATTCGGCGTCGCAGTCCAGGTGCGCACCCGGCAAGGCATCGCCCGCCAACCGGGCGCGGTTGAGTTCGCGGTTCAGGCGCTGGCGGACCTGCTCAAGTTGTTCAAGCAACAGCTTGCGCAACTCCGGGTAGGGATCGAGCTTTTCGTTCGAGGCCAGGCTTTGCAGCACCGCCAGCGGGGTTTTCAAGGCGTGGCCCAGGTTGCCGAGGGCATTGCGTGAACGCTTGAGGCTGTCTTCGGTATGGGCCAGCAGGTGGTTGATCTGTGCCACCAGCGGCTCCAGTTCCCTGGGTACTTGTTCATCGAGTTGCGAACGCTGCCCGCGCTGCAACTGGGCGATCTGCTCCCGGGCTTTCTCCAAGGGACGCAAGGCGCGCTGCACCGTAAGCCGTTGCAACAGCAGAATCAGCAGCAAGCCCGCCAAGCCAAGGCCAAGGCCGACCTGCTGCATTCGCAGGAAGCTGTCACGCACCGGGGTGTAGTCCTGGGCGACGCTGATGGAAATGGCCTGGCCCAAGCGTCGATAGTCGGTGCGCAAGACCAGCAGTTTCTGGCCTTCGGGGCCCAGTTGCAGGTTGCTGTGCAGCCCCGGATGGTCGAGTTGGGGCAGTTCCTGGTCCCAAAGGGAACGGGAGCGCCAATGCTCTTCGGCAAAATCGATACGGAAGTAATGCCCCGAAAACGGTCTCAGATAAGCCGGAGACAAGCGCCGCTCATCCAGTTGCAGGCCTTGCGGTCCGCGTACCAGGGCCACCAACAGGTTTTCACTGTCGTTGCGCAATCCTGCTTCCAGGTAACGCTGCAAGCCCAACTCGAATAACCACAAGCTGGTCTGTGCCAGGATCAGGCCGACCACGACCATCACACCGATCAATCCAAGGCTCAGGCGCCGCTGGATGGATCTCACTGCGCCTGTCCGCCGAACAGGTAGCCTTGGCCGCGGCGGGTTTCGATCACGCTGCGCCCCAGTTTGCGGCGCAGGTGGTTGACGTGGACTTCCAGCACATTGGAATCGCGCTCGGTTTCACCGTCATACAGGTGCTCGGCGAGGTGGCTTTTGGAAAGAATTTGCTCGGGATGGAGCATGAAGTAGCGCAACAGGCGGAACTCGGCGGCGGTCAGTTGGATTTCCGCGCCGTCGCGAATCACGCATTGCCGACCTTCGTCCAGATGCAACCCCGCCGCCTGGAGCGTCGGCTGATTGACCTGTCCATGGGAACGGCGCAGCAGCGCCTGGATGCGCAGGTGCAGTTCCTCGGGGTGGAACGGCTTCGTCAGGTAATCATCGGCCCCGGCCTTGAGCCCTTCGATGCGCTCGGCCCAGGAACCGCGGGCGGTGAGGATCAGCACCGGAGTGCTCAAGCCTGCGGCCCGCCATTGGGCCAGGACATCGAGCCCCGGCACTCCGGGCAGGCCGAGGTCGAGAATGATCAAGTCGTAGGGCTCGCTGCTGCCCTGGTACACCGCATCGCGACCATCGGCGAGCCAATCGACTGCGTAACCCTGTCGGGCCAGCCCGGCCATCAGCTCGTCGGCCAGGGGCACATGGTCTTCCACGAGGAGCAGGCGCATCAATCTTCCTTATCTTTGAGTAAACGGCCGGTTGCGGCCTCAAGGTCCAGTTCGCGCACTACGCCATCGGTATCCAGCAGCTCGACTTCATAAATGTAGACGCCGTGCTTTTCCTCAAGCTCGGCTTCCAGCAACTTGGCGCCGGGGTGGCGGTCCAGTGCCTGTTGGAGCAAGTGTTCCAAGGGCAGGATCACGCCCTGCTGGCGCAATTGCAGGGCTTCGTCCTGATCCAGGTCTCGGGCTGCCGCCAGCGAGCAAAACGTCAACAGCGCCAGCGCCCAGCGGCTGCGGGCGCGTAGATTAAGCTTCATTACGTATCCTGATGATTCTTGAGCACCTCGCCGGTAACGGCGTCGAGTTCCAGGTCCCACTCGATGCCTTTGGCATCACGCAGGTCCACCTTGTAACGGTACTTGCCGTAGTCCTCTTCCAGCTCGGTATCGGTCACCTTGGCATCCGGGTGTTTGGCCAGGGCAGCGGCGTTGAGTTTCTCGAAGGACAGGATGGTACCAGCGTCCAGCAGTTTTTTGGCCTCGTGGTCATGGAGGTCTCTTGCTTGAGCCAAGCCAGCGGTCAGGATCATGAACGTCGCGATAAAAAAGGCAGTCAGGCGGTTCACGGGTTATCTCCTTTTTATAATCTTTACCGGAAAACTGTATCGGGGTGAACTTAACTGAAACTGAATTGCCATCATGGAATACGCCTCTCCCCTGCAAGACTCCCTATAATCGCTGCACCCGCTAGACCATGAGACCGGTATGACCGCCATCCATATCAAGTTCCCCGCCCTTGCCCTCAAGGCCGGCCCCCGTGCCTTCCAGCGTATCCGCCAGGCGGGCCTCAGTGCCGCCGACGTCGGCACCCTGCCCGGCGCCGCCGGTGGTCCGAAGGCATTGGGTATCCAGGGGCTGGACCTGGCACTGTTCGGTGAATGGCTCCCCGCCGCGCCCCGGGAGCGTTCGCTGATCGGCGCTTCGGTCGGCTCGTGGCGCTTTGCCAGCGCCTGCCTGCCAAACGCCGCCGAGGGCATCCAGCGCCTGGGCACGTTGTATAACGAACAGAGTTTCGCCAAAGGCGTGACCATGGCCGGCGTCAGCCAAAGCTCCCGGCGCATGCTCGATGACTTGCTGGAAGGCCGCGACCTGACGATCCTCGACAACCCGCATTACCGGCTCAACATTATGGTAGTCAAGAGCCACGGCCTGCTATCACAAGACCACCGAGGCCGGCTGGGCCTGGGTTTGTCGTCGGTGATCGCCGACAACCTGCGGGGCCGTGCACGCCTGTCGCGGCATTTCGAACGGCTGATCGTGCACGACCCACGCCTGGCCCCACCGCTGCATCCGCTGACAGACTTCCCATCGCGCTTCGTGCCGCTGGTGGCCGGCAACCTGCGCCAGGCATTGCTGGCGTCCGGCTCGATTCCAATGGTGATGGAAGGCGTGCGCAACCTGCCCGGCGCCGGCGCGGGCACCTACCGCGACGGTGGACTGCTGGACTACCACCTCGACCTGCCCTACAGCGGCGAGGATATCGTCCTCTATCCGCATTTCACCGACCGGATCATTCCCGGCTGGTTCGACAAGGGCCTGCCATGGCGCAAGGGCAACGCCGAACGCCTCCAGGACGTGCTGTTGCTCGCCCCGTCGCGCGAATACCTCGCCCGCCTGCCCTACGGCAAACTGCCGGATCGCAACGACTTCAAGCGCTTCATGGGCGACGACCCGAGCCGTCGCAAATACTGGCGCACGGCGATGGACGAAAGCCGCCGGCTCGGCGACGAATTCCTGGAACTGACGGCCAACGGTGGATTGGGCGAGCGTTTGCTGACCCTTTAGTCAGCATGCTCGCGCATCACGGCGGTGAAGGTAGGAGGTCTTGGATTAAAGCTTGTCTGAACGAACCAAACAAGACCAAAATAAAGCCCTTTTAAAGGAGCCAACTTCATGCAAACCGTTTTGGCTGATGTGGCCGTCAGCGTCTCTGAACTGAAAAAAAATCCATCTGCGGTCCTGAGCGGAGCGAACGGTTCGCCCGTGGCGGTGTTGAACCATAACCGCGTGATGGGCTACATGGTACCGGCCGATGTCTACGAGGCGATGATCGAGCGCCTGGATGAATTGGAATTGGCCCAAGTGGTCAAGGCGCGGCTCGAGGCCAACGAAACACCCGTTCGGGTATCACTCGATGATTTGATTGGCGAGGCTGAGGCTGATATAGCCAATGGGCATTGAATACGGTGTTGAATGGGACCCAAAGGCCCTGAAGGAACTCAAGAAACTGGACGGTGCCGTCCGTCTGCAGTTATTGAAGAAACTTCGAGAACGACAGGGGCACCCTCGTATACCGGGCGATGCCCTTCACGGAATGAAGGATTGCTACAAGATCAAATTGCGCGGGGCGGGTTATCGACTCGTCTATCGAGTTGAGGATGAAAGGATCGTTATCCTGGTAGTAGCGATCGGCAAGCGAGAGCGTAGCAACGTCTACGATTCGGCAAAGACCCGCTAGCACGACTGCATTTGCTGACCCTTTAGTCAGCATGCTCGCGCATCACACGAATCAACCTGATAAACTCCGCCGCCTGCCTCGCGACCGCTACCTTAAAGAGCCTGAACCTGTGGAAATCTTCAAAGAATTCACCTTCGAATCCGCCCACCGCCTGCCCCACGTGCCCGAAGGCCACAAGTGCGGCCGCCTGCACGGTCACTCGTTCAAGGTGGCGATCCACCTCAGTGGCGACATCGACCCGCATACGGGCTGGATTCGCGACTTCTCGGAAATCAAGGCGATCTTCAAGCCGCTCTACGAACGCCTCGACCACAACTACCTCAACGACATCCCTGGCCTGGAAAACCCGACCAGCGAAGTCCTGGCCAAGTGGATCTGGAATGAGTTGAAGCCGCTGCTGCCGGAACTCAGCGCCATTCGCATCCACGAGACCTGCACCAGCGGCTGCATCTATCACGGCGAATAACGCCGCTCTGCGGCAAAGGCGCTTTGGTGGCGAGGGAGCTTGCTCCCGCTGGGCTCTGTAGGAGCTGTGTAGGAGCTGTGTAGGAGCTGCCGAGCGAAGCGAGGCTGCGATCTTGGTCCAGGCAATTGAGTGGCAAGCGAACGCTCAAAATCAAAAGATCGCAGGCTACGCCAGCTCCTACACAGCCCAGCGGGAGCAAGCTCCCTCGCCACGGTTTGTTCTACCGATGTATTGGCCTATGATTCCAAAGCCAATTCAGACGGGAGTTCGAGCATGACCCACTGGCTGCTGGATCAGGTCTACAACTTCAACGGGCACTCTGTCCGCTACGCCATCCACGGCGATGGCCCGCCGCTGGTATTCGTCCACGGCACGCCGTTTTCTTCTTATGTATGGCATCGGATCGCGCCGCTGTTCTTCACTACGCACCGAGTGCACTACTTCGACCTGCTGGGTTATGGCCAGTCCGCGCAACCAGATGCCGATGTGTCCCTGGGCGTACAGAACCAACTGCTCGCCCAACTGCTGGAACACTGGAAGCTGGAACGCCCGGACGTGGTGGCCCATGACTTCGGCGGCGCCACCGCGCTGCGTACGCACTTGCTCAATGACAAGGACTACCGGAGCCTGACCCTGATCGACCCGGTGGCCCTGTCACCGTGGGGTTCACCTTTTGTCCAGCACGTACGCCAACATGAAGCGGCGTTCAGCGGCCTGCCCGACTACATCCAGCACGCCATCGTCCCGACTTACATCCGCGGCGCGATCAAGCGAGACATTCCTGACGCAGAATTGGCGCCCTACGTGCAGCCGTGGCTTGGCGAGCCGGGCCAGGCGGCGTTCTATCGGCAAATTGCGCAGATGGACGAGCGCTATACCGACGAGGTCGAGGTCCTGTATCCGAAGGTGCGCTGCCCAACGCAAATCCTATGGGGCGAGGATGACCAATGGATCCCCATCGAGCGCGGCCGGGCGCTGCACGGGATGATTCCCGGGGCGCTGTTTCAGCCCGTGCCGAGCGCCGGACACCTGGTCCAGGAAGACGCGCCGGAAGTGATTGTCGCGGCGGTTTTGCGGTTCTTGGCGGTGCATCGTGCCTCCTGAAGGAACCGCTCCCACAAAGTAACCGCCTACACATCAAGGCCTGTGTTCCAACTTGAATCACCGCCGCACCGCTTTTGCTCCTCGCAGCACACCCTACCCGTGGATTGACTATAAATAACCAGCCCTCAGCCGCTTGGCACGGCCGCTGCACGCTTGCGACTTTCCCTCTCCTACGCAAGGACCGCCACAATGACTCAGAACGATCCAGGCAACGATTATCCCTTGAGCGAGGTCCCGATGAATGCTCGCAAGGGTTTGGCCTCCACGGCCATGGTGCTGTTGGGCTTCACGTTTTTCACCGCGACCATGTTTGCCGGCGGCAAGCTGGGCGTGGCGTTCGGTTTTGCCGAGATGCTCACGGTCATTGTCATCGGTAATCTGCTGCTGGGCCTCTATGCCGCAGGCCTGGGTTATATCGCCTTCAAGAGCGGGCTCAATTCGGTATTGATGGGCCGCTTCTGTTTTGGTGAGGTGGGCAGCAAGCTCAGCGACTTGATCCTCGGCTTTACCCAGATCGGCTGGTACGCCTGGGGCACGGCCACCGCGGCGGTGGTGCTGGGCAAGTATTTCGAATTGGGCCAGGGGACGGTGCTGGGGCTGATGGTGCTGTTCGGGCTGGGGTTCTGCGCCACGGCGTATATCGGCTATCGCGGACTGGAAATCCTCTCGTACGTCGCCGTACCGGCCATGCTGTTGCTGCTGATGCTCTCGATGTGGGTCGCGACGCAGAAAGTTGGCGGCCTCGACGGACTGATGGCGGTGGTGCCCACGGGCAACCTGGACTGGTCGACCGCGATCACCCTGGTTTTCGGCACGTTTGTCAGCGGCGCCACCCAGGCGACCAATTGGACTCGATTTTCCCGTTCGGCGAAGGTCGCGGTGCTGGCGAGCCTGATCGGTTTTTTCCTCGGCAACGGCCTGATGGTGCTGATCGGCGCCTACGGGGCCATCGTCTACCAACAGCCTGACGTGGTCGAAGTGCTGCTGTTGCAAGGCTTTGCCATGGCCGCGATGGCGATGTTGCTGCTGAACATCTGGAGCACCCAGGACAACACCATCTACAACTTCGCCGTGGCCGGCTGCAACCTGCTGCGCACCCGTCGGCGCAAGGCCGTCACCCTGGCCGGCGCGGTGATCGGCACACTGCTGGCGCTGCTAGGCATGTACGACATGCTGGTGCCTTATCTGATCCTGCTCGGCACGGTCATCCCGCCGATTGGCGGCGTGATCATGGCCGATTTCTTCTTTCGCTGGCGCGGTCGTTACCCGCGCCTGGCAGAGACACAGCTGCCAGCGTTCAATTGGCCCGGGCTGTGCGCCTATGGCGTTGGCACCCTGGCCGCTTTCAACGCGCCATGGATCGCACCACTGGTAGGAATCGCCGCCGGCGCGCTAACGTATGTGCTATTGATCGGCGTAACCGGCACTCGTACTGCTGACGCGCCCCTACAAGACCTCTAAAGGACTCGCCCGATGCACATCATCAACGCCCGCCTGCGCAATCGTGAAGGCTTGCATGAACTGCACCTGGAAAACGGCCTGATCGCCAGTATCGCCCGCCAGACCGAGGCTCCCAGCCTCGGCCCTGAAGACATCGATGCCGGAGGCAACCTGGTGGTGCCGCCCTTCGTCGAGCCACACATTCACCTGGACGCCACACTGACCGCCGGCGAACCGCGCTGGAACATGAGTGGCACGCTGTTCGAGGGCATCGAGTGCTGGGGCGAACGCAAGGCCACCATCACCCACGAAGACACCAAGACCCGCGCCCGGAAAACCCTCCAGGCCCTCGCCGCCCACGGCATCCAACATGTGCGCACCCACGTCGACGTGACCGATCCCGCACTCACCGCCCTCAAGGCAATGCTCGAAGTGCGCGAAGAGAGCCGTCATCTGGTGGACATGCAGATCGTCGCGTTTCCCCAGGAAGGCATCGAGTCCTACCGCAACGGCCGCGAGCTGATGGAAGAAGCGATCCGCATGGGCGCCGACGTGGTGGGCGGCATTCCGCATTTCGAGTACACGCGCGACCAGGGCGTCAGCTCGGTGAAATTCCTGATGGACCTGGCCGAGCGCACCGGCTGCCTGGTGGACGTGCACTGTGACGAAACCGACGACCCGCACTCGCGCTTTCTCGAAGTGCTCGCCGAAGAAGCCCGCAGCCGCGACATGGGCGCCCGCGTCACCGCCAGCCACACCACCGCCATGGGCTCCTACGACAACGCCTATTGCGCCAAGCTGTTCCGCCTGCTCGGGCATTCGGGCATCAGCTTCGTGTCCTGCCCGACCGAGAGCATCCACCTGCAGGGACGCTTCGACAATTTTCCCAAGCGCCGCGGCGTCACGCGGGTCAATGAGCTGCTCGAAGCCGGGATGAACGTGTGCTTCGGCCAGGATTCCATCGTCGATCCGTGGTACCCGCTGGGCAACGGCAACATCCTGCGAGTGCTCGAAGCCGGGCTGCATATCTGCCACATGCTCGGCTACCGCAACCTGCAAAGCGCCCTGGACCTGGTCACCGACAACAGCGCCAAGGCCATGGCCCTGGGCGAGCGCTACGGTCTGGAGCCCGGACGCCCGGCCAACCTGCTGGTCCTTTCCGCCGACAGCGACTACGAAGTGATCCGCAGCCAAGGCCTGCCGCTCTACTCGATTCGCAACGGTGAAGTGTTGATGAAGCGGCAGATGCCGGTGGTGGAGTTCGGGCCGCAGCTGGGATGAAATCCCCAACACGTGGGAGCGAGCTTGCTCCCGGCGGCGATCCGACGATAGCAGTCTCCCAGTTAATACCTTTGCGGCTGGGCTGACGCCTTCGCGAGCAAGCTCGCTCCCACAGGGATCTTCAGCTGACACAAATATTGTGTCCGGCGTCGCTCCAATGTGGGAGCGAGCTTGCTCGCGAAGAGGGCATTGACCACACCGCAAAATTTGCGCAGACGCTAAGGCACAGGCCGCGCCGCACCAAACAATCTGACCCGCACCAGCTCCCCCGCCTCTTCTTCCAGCAGAATCGGCGCAGTCCCGCCCGGCATCACGACCCTGACCACCCCGGCCTTCACCCAACCCACCCGCCACGCGGCACTGGCCACGGCGCTGGCGCTGGTGCCCGACGACGCGGTAGGGCCTTCGCCCCGCTCGAACACCCGGGCGGCGATTTGTCCTTCGGCTTCAAGCCACGCCCACTGCAGATTGATCCCCGCCAGACATGGGTTCCCCGAGCCGCCGGGCGCCGCATAGGCAATGTCGGTCAGGTGCTGTGAGAGGGCCGGCGCGCGCATCTGCGCAAGACTCGGCAACGCCGCCGCATCACCGAGCAAAGTCACGCAGTGAGGATTGCCGATGCGCACGAACTGGCTGTAGCCCCACGCCCTGTTCAACGCATGAAGCGCTGGCACACGGCTCACTTCGCAGGGGCCGAACATCACGCTTTCGACACCTTGGGCAGCCACGGCTCGTGGTCCGAACAACGGCGCGCCCAGGTCCAACCAAAAACCCTGGACACCTTCGAATTCAGCAGCGCGAACCGAGGTCTGCACCGGTGAGACGCCTTCAGGTTTGTCGTGATGAACCTGCAGCAGACATTCACCGTCGCCCACCAGCAAACCTCGCGCCTGCAAGGCCAGGGAGAAAATCGTCAAGCCATTGCCGCTGCGCTCGGCCAACGTCCCATCGGTATTGACGATCAACAGATCAAACGGCGGTGCGTCCTGGAACGGGCCGATCAGCAGGCCGTCACTGCGATGGGCCTTGGCATCCGGCGGCGCTTCACCCGGCGCCCATGCACAAAAAGCCTGCACGGCGGCAGCGCTCCAGGTCTCTCGGGTTTGCGCAGCCTGGGCAGCAGACGACGGCAGGTCGATCCCCAGGGCACGGACTTGCCGTGGCGAAGCGACGCCATAGATATTGCCGCGTGCATCGTAGAACTGTGCCATGGACAAACCCGGATCGATCAACAAGGGCCGTTACTGTATGCCGGCGAAGACTACGAGGGCAAAGCTTGCCGGACACCCTGGCATTCGCGTCGGCACCTTGAGGTCGCAGTGAGGTCAGTGGATATGCAAGCATAGGCGCCTGCTCGCAACACCGTACCGCACCAAAGCCAAGGATGTTTCATGACCGCGATTACCCCTCCACCTACCTTTGCTCCCGGACGCCTGGAACAGATGTCCACCCGCATCGCCTACCTCATCGCCGGGATCGGCATCGCCGCCTGGGCGCCGCTGGTGCCTTACGCCAAGGTGCGGGCGAACCTGGACGAAGGCACCCTGGGCTTGCTGCTGTTGTGCCTTGGGGTCGGGTCGATCCTGGCGATGCCGATTTCCGGTGCGCTGGCGGCACGGTTCGGCTGCCGTCGGGTGCTCAGTGGCGGCACGCTTTTGGTCTGCCTGGCGCTGCCGCTGTTGGCAACGATGAGTTCCCTGCCGTGGTTGGTGGCTGCATTGTTTTTATTCGGCGCCGGGCTCGGCACCGTGGACTCCACCGTGAACCTGCAAGCGGTCATCGTCGAGCGCGCCAGCGGCAAGACCATGATGTCGGGGTTCCACGGCATGTTCAGCCTCGGCGGGATCATCGGCGCGGCCGGCGTCAGTGCGCTCCTCGGCCTGGGGCTTTCACCGCTGGTGGCGACGCTGGCCGTCAATGCCGTGCTGTTGGTGGCGCTGTTCAAGGCGGCGCCGCACCTGCTGCCCTACGGCAGTGAAAGTTCAGGACCGGCGTTTGCCATTCCCCACGGCGTGGTGCTGTTTATCGGCATCCTGTGCTTCATCGTATTCCTGGCCGAAGGCGCGGTGCTGGACTGGAGCGCCGTATTCCTGGCTAGCGAGCGCGCGGTGGATACCGCCTATGCCGGGTTGGGTTATGCCGCGTTTGCGTTGACCATGACCGTCGGCCGGCTGACCGGCGATTCGGTGGTGCATCGCCTGGGCGCCAAGCGCGTGATCATCTACGGCGGGTCGATCGCGGCGGCGGGTTTCCTGATGGCCACCGTCGCGCCGATGTGGCAAGCCGCGCTGCTGGGTTATGCATTGGTCGGCGCCGGGTGTTCGAACATCGTGCCGGTGCTGTACACCGCCGTCGGCAAACAGACATTGATGCCCGAAGCCATCGCCGTGCCGGCCATCACCACCATCGGTTACGCCGGCATCCTTGCGGGGCCGGCATTGATCGGGTTTGTTGCCCATGGCAGCAGCCTGGGCATTGCGTTCGGCTTGATTGCGCTGTCGTTGGTGGCGGTGGCGGCCAGTGGGAAGGTGTTGAAAGTCTGAAGCCTTGCAGATTTTCCCGTGGCGAGGGCGCTTGCTCCCGCTGGGCCTGTAGGAGCTGTCGAGCGAAGCGAGGCTGCGATCTTTTTCCCAGGTATTTGAACTCAATTGAAAAATCAAAAGATCGCAGGCTTCGCCAGCTCCTACAGAGCCGAGCGGGAGCAAGCGCCCTCGCCACGGGGGGACCTCAACCTTGCGGCTTGATCAAAACCCCACGCTCGCCTGCACAAAGAACGTCCGCGGCGCGCCAACGTAGATACCCGAGTTGTTGTCGCTGGAACGGGTGTAGTACTGGTGATCGAACAGGTTCTTGACCCCGGCGCCGACTTTCAGGTTCGACAATTGCTCGCCGAAGTCATAACCGGCCCGTACGTTCCAGAGCATGTAGCCCGGCATGTCGCCGTACTGGCCATCGGCGCTGCCGTCGGTGATGTAGTTGTCGCTGAAGCTGCCGTCAGGATTGACACTGTTGCCCGGTGAACGCTGCTTGGACTGGGCGAAGCCGTCGAGGTTGTAGGTCCAGCGATTGACGTCGTAGCGCAAGCCCACGGTGGCTACCTGGCGAGAGTAGAACGGCAGGTCGCGGCCCTTGAAGCTTGGGATATCCCCTTCATAAGTCGCGCGGGTGTAGGTAAAACCAGCACTGGCGGTCAGGCCCTCGAGGCGCGGATCGAGCGCGGCCATGTCGTAGTGCACCGACGCTTCCACGCCCTGGTGCTTGGTGGCGCCCATGTTGGTCCAGCCGACGTCGTTGCTGATGTACTGCAATTCGTCGTCGAAATCGATGTAGAACAGCGTCACTTCGCCGCCCCATACGTCATCGTTGTAGCGCGTACCGATCTCGTAGGTCTTGGCCTTTTCCGGGCTCAGGCCATTGGCGGTGTTGTTGCCCTCACCGCCCTGGCCCAATTGGAAATACTGCAGGCTGCCAAACGAGGTTTCGTAGTTGGCGAACAGCTTCCAGGCGTCGGACAGGTGATACATCACGCTCAAGGCCGGCAGCGGTTCGTTGCTGTCGATGCTGCGGCGCTTTTCCTGCACGGGATTGCCGGCGGTGTCGAGCACCGGGCGGTCGTGCCATTCGGTGCTGATGCGTTCGAAGCGGATGCCTGGGGTGATGGTCCACTTGCCCACATCGATCTTGTCATCGATGTAGACCGCGTGCGCTTCGGTGCCACCGGTCCGGTCCTGATAGACGTGGCCGTCGGAACCCGGACGCACAACCGGTTCGTTGTTACGCAGCGCCAGGCGGCTGGCCTCTTCGTGCATGCCTTCCTTGAGGTAGCGGTAACCGACACTGGCTTCCTGGGTGGTGGGCCCGAAATCAAACACATGGGAAACCCGAGGCTCGATGCCGAAGGTGTAATACGTGCGCGGGTAGGACACCAGGTTGCGCTGGTCCCGGGACGCGATGGTGCTGCCACGGTAGCTGTCGGAGTAGTAGGTCAGCACCTCGGCCTGGGTACGATCGCTGATTTCACGAATCCACTTGAACGACACATCCTTGCGCCGCCCGCTGAAGTTGTCCCAGTCGCGATCGGACTGGTACGGATCGGCGTCGTACTGGGCCTGGGTCAAACCGCCCGGCATGTCGGCCTTGGCGTCGTAGTAATGGAAATTCAACGAGAAGTCATCGACATCGGTCGGCGCCCAATGGGTCTTGAGAATGACGTCGTCGATGTCGTTGCCGTTGTTGCTCTTGCGAAAACCGTTGCCGTTGACGCCGGAATACAACAGCGCCACGCCCAGGCCGTTGTCAGCGGTGCCGCCGAGAAAAGCCGTGTCGATGTGCTTCCAGCCGCCGCGCTGGGACGTTTCCAGGGTGCTGCCGATATCCCCGGTGGCTTTCTCCGGAATGGCGCGGGTGACGAAGTTGATCACCCCGCCGACGTTCTGCGGCCCATAGCGCACCGACCCGGCGCCGCGCACCACGTCGATGCTGTCCAGGTTGCCGGATGAAATCGGCGCCATGGACAGTTGCGGTTGGCCGTAGGGCGCGAACGCCGCGGGTACGCCGTCGATCAACACCGTGGAGCGTGGCGACAGGCGCGACGTGAGGCCGCGCACGCCGACGTTCAAGGAAATATCGCTGCCGCCGGTGCCGTTGGCGTCCTGCACTTGCACACCGGGCACGCGACGCAACACATCGCCGACGTTCATCGCGCCCTGCTCGACCATGGCTTCGCGGCGGATCACCGTCCGCGCGCCGGCGTGGTTCTGCACCACTTCGGCATTGGCATCGCCGAGCCAGTCGCCGACCACCTGGATGTCGGTGGTGCCCAGCTCCAGCGGGCCCGCCGTGGGCGCCGGCAGAATAGTCACCGAGCCTTCATCGATCTGGTATTGCAGGCCGCTGCCCCGCAAGAGTTGGCTGAGCGCCGCCTCCGGGGACAAGTTGCCTTCCACCGCCGGCGCGTGCTTGCCAGCCACCCGTTCCGGACTGAAGAAAACCTGCAGCGAGGTCTGCTGGCCCAGTTGGCTCAGCGCCTGGCCCAAGGGTTGCGCCTGGATATGGATCGCCGTGGCGACCTGGTCGGCAAAAGCCTGGGGCAACCCGGCGCTGACAGCCAGGCTCAGGGCCAGCGGCAGCCAGCGTACGGGGAGGCGTTTGTTGTTTTTGGCGGAAGTTTTCACGTCGAACCTTGTCCTGTCGAATCGCAAGAATACGCGTCTGTTAATGCAAACCAGTTGCAGTTGAACAAGAAGACGAAGAACTCGAAAAAAACCTGAATCTATTTCGAAATTATTTCCTGGCTGCCGTCATCCAGCGTGCGCACGGCCACTGGCAGGATGTTCGGCAAGGCCTTGAGCAGTGCCTCGGGATTGTCCGAACGAAACACGCTGGTCAGGCGCAGGTTGCCCACCGATGCGCTGGCGACCCGCAGGGGCTTGGCGCGATAACGGGACACTTCCTCGGCCACTTCACTCAAGGGCGCATTGTTGAACACCAGTTTGCCGTTGCGCCATGCCGTGACTTCACCGGCATTGATCGCATAGGGTGACGCGACCTTGCCCTGGGCATCGATCCGGGTACCGAGGCCGGCCGTGAGGTGGACGGGCCTGTCGCGACCCAGGACCCGGACGCTGCCCTGCTCCACCGCCACCCGGGAACCGTCGACATCACGGCGCACATCGAAGCGCGTACCGGTGACCGTCACCTGGCCGTTGCCCGCGTCCACGGTGAACGGGCGCCCCGTATCATGCTCGACGCTGAACAGCGCCTCGCCCTCGACCAGTTCCACCCGGCGTTGGTGATGGGCGAACTGGACACGCACGCGGCTACGGCTGTTGAGGTCGATTGCCGAACCATCCGGCAAGGCAACATGCCGACGCTCACCCAGCGCGGTGGCAAATTCGCCGCTGTAATCGCCCGCAGCGTCCAGGCCACTGAACAGCCCCAACCCGACCGCCACCGCCAGCAGCCCCGCGGCCACGGCAAAACGCAGCAGCGGTCGGCGCTTCGCACGTTCGGCGGGCTGCTCGCACAACGCTTGCAGACGCTCCTTGGGCAGCAGATCCGTTGCGCTCCAGATGCCTTGGAGCAGTTGAATCTCATCGCGATGGTTGGGGTGTTCGCCCAACCAGGCATCGAAACGCTGGCGCTCCTCGATGCCCATGACCGGGTTTTGCAAACGCATGAACCATTGCGCCGCCTCGTCGCGAACCCTGCTCTGCCCGCACGGGCATTCACGGCTATCCATCATGGAAGGGTCCTGTGGCTCAGGTGGAAGAGGACGGCGGGTCATTGAGCAGGCCCGTCCAGGCGATCCCGCAGATGGCGCAGGGTGCGGATCATATACTTTTCCACCATGTTTTTTGACAGCCCCAGGCGCTCGGCGATTTCCGCCTGGGTCAGGCCTTCGATCTTCTGCCAGACGAACACCGTGCGGCAGTTGGCCGGCAGTTCGGCCAGTGCCCGCTCGATGGAGTCCGCCAGTTGGATCGCGTGCATGTAGTGCTCCGGGTCGCTCGCAAGCGATGGGGTATCGAACGCCACTTCCTCCAGGGCGCCCCGTCGATCTTCACGCCGATAGCCGTCCACCGCAATGTTGCGCGCCGTCTGGTGCAGGTAGGCCCGTGGCTGCTCCACTTGCGCCGAATCGGATTCGAGCACCCGCACGAAGGTATCGTGGGCCAGGTCCTCGGCCTGCTGGCGATTGCGCAGGCGACGGGTCCAGGTGCCAATCAACTCTTCGTAATGCTCGAAAAAGCCGGGTCTGCGGGGCAGCTTGGGGATCATCGCGGCGCGCTGTGGGAACGGGGCGTGAATAGTAATGCTTCCTATTAATAGGAAGCAAACGCCGCCCGACCGGCTGGCATCAAAATAAAAGTGTGGGAGCCAGCCTGCTCGCGAAAGCGGTGTGTCGGTCAATCATTTTATTGACGGTCGGTCCGCCTTCGCGAGCGGGCTCGCTCCCACAGGGGCAGGTCAGAATCGGCACACCGCCGCCGCCCCCGTGCCGGTCGGCATGACATGCTCGGGCGGCACTACTACGACTTCGCCGCCTTGGCGGGTCACGGCCAGGATCAGCTCATCAAGCACATCGGGTACCTGCTCATCGCCCGTCTCGTCGATCAGCAGCCGGCCTTTGTCCAGGTCGAGCTGCCCAGGAACCTGGCGCTCCGCCTCCACCAGCAACAGCGCGACGCGGCCTTCCCAGGCGGCCTTGGCGATCTCCGCCAGTTTGTCCAGCGAGCGCCCCTGCCCCACCGCGACGCCATAGCGATTCAAGCTGTCGACAACGCGGTCAGCGTGGCTGTGGGCCATGAGTTTCGAGCAGTGGACACGCAACTCCTCCACACTGAATCGCGAAGGATCACCCTCGATGCCCTGCGCCAGTACGTTCGGGTTGTGACTGACGGCACGGAACACCGCCTGGTTCTCCGGCAGGGCCACCAGGATCATCGGCAGGCCCGACGGTTGCGAATGGTATTGCAGGATGGCTTTGTCCACGGCGCGGAAGAACCGTTCGCGGTCCAGGTTGATTTCGTCCTGCTTACCGCCGCCGGCGGCCTCATGCATCATCGCATCGCCGCGTTCGCCGCTGCGGCTGAAACCATTGGGAAAGCCCTGCTGGTCACCCGGCGTCAGCTCGTCACCGAGCGCCTCGTTCTGGTTGCGCGGCACTTGTTCGGCCAGCTCGATTTTCTCCAACTGCTCCGAGGAACCTTCGTAGAGCCAGACTTCGTTACGGGTCAGGCACAGCGCTTGATAACGCTCGGTGGATTGGACCAGGCGCAACAACGGCTTGAGGTAAGGATGGCTGTTGGCGAAGGCACATGGCGGCACGCGCTGGCTCAACGAGATGACTTTGAAATAGTCACGGGCGCCAAACACTGCGATGCCGTCGCGGTTGGAATTCCAGAAGCCCTGGTCCTCCACCAGCGCCAGGAATGGCTCGAGCAAGGGCGCGCAGTCCGTGTCCGGGTGTTGCTGTTCCAGCTGGGTCTGCAGGTCGCGCACCAGGTTCTTGTAGCGGATCGGGTCCTGGCTGCGCTCGGGGAATGTGCGGTGGGTGGGCATGTACAGCGAAAGGCTCGGCTGTTCCTCGAACGCCAGGAGCTCGGCCAGCACTTGCCGGCTGAAGGGTTGATGAGCGGTCATGATCGCCTCCTTATTCTTTGCCACGAGCCTCTTGGTTTTCGAGGAAGTCTTCCTCCAGCATCGCGTCCACCCTTTCGGGCGGCGCTTCATCGGTGGGTGCGGTCACACGCCCCATCGACTCGACGGCGGGGTTGAGTTTGCCGATCTGGTGATCGAGCGCATGCAGCATTTTCTCGGCGGCGCCCTCCACGGCCAGTTCGAGGCTCTCGGCCTTGTGGCTGACCGACATCGGCGAAAGACCTTGCACGCGCGCCTCGATCTGGCAGCGCTTGTCGGCGGCGCCGCCCTTCTGGGCGTTTTCATCGCTGACGTGGATCTCGACGCGGGCCAGTTGCTCCTCGAAACGCTGTAATGCGTCCACCACCGTACTGCCGACCCACTCCTGCAGACGGGCACTGCCTTCGATATGGTTGCTGTTGACTTGAACTTGCATGATCGACTCCTTTGCAAAAGACGGCTGGCGCCGCCTGTTGTAGGTAGAAGAAGATCAAACGGGCGAAGTTCCCGGCGCGGGATGACTGGAGCCTGAGCGGCTGATGATGACTGCTGTGGGAGCGAGCTTGCTCGCGATAGCGGTCGGTCAGTCGATTTCACCATTGACTGACATACCGCAATCGCGAGCAAGCTCGCTCCCACAGGATACGACCTGAGCGGGATCAAGCCTCGGGCATTTTCCGGAAGCCCACCGCCAAGCGATTCCAGCCGTTGATGGCGTTGATCGCCACGGTCAGGTCGACCATTTCCTTGGGCGTGAAGTGTTCGCTCAGCAGTTCGTAGTCGGCGTCAGGCGCGTGGGTCTCGCTCAGGCGCGTCAGGGCTTCGGTCCAGGCCAGCGCGGCGCGCTCACGACCGGTAAAGAACGGTGTCTCGCGCCAAGCGGTCACGGCATACAGGCGCCGCTCGGTCTCGCCGTCCTTGCGCGCATCGGCGGTGTGCATGTCGATGCAGAACGCGCAGCCATTGATTTGCGAAGAGCGCAGCTTGACCAGTTCGATCAAGGACTTTTCCAGGCCCAGTTTAGAGACCGCGTTCTCCAAGCCCAGCATGGCCTTGTAGGCATCAGGGGAAGCGGCATAGAAATCGATACGCGGTTGCATGGTGAACTCCTGAACAATGGGGTGTAGCGCTACGTTAGCCCTGCACTGGCGCAGGACAAATAGCCAATTGTTGGGAAGTTCGGGTGGCCAATGGGAACCAAGGCCTCCCCTGAAAATGACGCAAGCGCTTGTGGCGAGAGAGCGTGCTCCCGCTGGGCTCTGTAGGCGCTGCCGAGCGAAGCGAGGCTGCGATCTTTCCGAGGCCACTTGAATCTCAAGCGAAAGATTAAAAGATTAAAAGATTAAAAGATTAAAAGATTAAAAGATCAAAAGATCAAAAGATCAAAAGATCAAAAGATCAAAAGATCGCAGGCTTCGCCAGCGCCTACAGGCCCAGCGGGAGCACGCTCCCTCGCCACAAGGGCGCGGCGTGCTTTCGAAGGGTGTCAGGCCCGGCTGCGCAACCATTGCAAGAAGCGCTTCTTGGCGATCGGCTTGGGCAGTTCGCGGGTCAGGTTCTGGGCCAGGTGGATGCGCACGTCCAACAGGTTTTTCATGGCGTCGCCGATGTCGCGACGGGCCTCGAGGCAAGGTTTGAGGTAGCTGTTCTCGATGCGATAAAGCGTGCAGAAAGTCTTGGCGTTGAAATTCGCCAACGCCGCTTGTTCGGCGACGATCCCGGCTTCACCGATTACTTCGCCTGGCCCCATGCGCCCGCCCTCGATGGGCTGGCCGTTACGCAGGAGGCTCACGCTGACGACGCCGGACTCGATGATGAACAGATGATCGCTGACCTCCCCGGCGGCCAGGATCACGTCGCCGGCGCGAAACGTCTGCAGGGTCATGTTCTGGCTGAAAGTGTCTTTCTCGTCCGGGCGCAGCGTGGAAAAAATGCTCGAGCTTTCCAACAATGCGCGGGGCCGCGACACCGCCAGGGCCGCAGTGCTTTCGCTGGTGGACAGCAGGCTCACGCCCGATGCATGCAGATGCCGGAAAGCCAGGTCGAACAGTTGATTGCGCACCTCGCGTTTCTGCCCCATCGAGGCCACGAATCCGCTGATTTCATATTCCGCCCCGGCGCTGCTGGCGCTCTTGAGCGTGACGCAGGGCGCCGGGCTCGCAAGCAACGCGCGACAGCCGATCATTGCCCGTTCCAGCGCTTCGATCACCTTTTGCGGTCGCGCATGTGGGCTGACCTGAACGCTGATGGACAAGCCATGCATGTCGCTGGGTCGGCTGAAGTTGACGATCTTGGCTTTCGCCGCCAGCGAGTTGGGAATGACCGCCATGCTGCCCTGGGAGGTCTGCAATCGCGTGGCGCGCCAGTCGATGTCGGTGACCCGGCCTTCGGTGCCGTCGATGGAAATCCAGTCATCGACCTGGTAGGGCTTGGTGGTGTTGAGCACGATCCCGGAAAACACGTCGCTGAGGGTGCTCTGCAAGGCCAGGCCGACGATGATCGCCATCGCGCCGGAAGTCGCCAGCACGCCCTTGACCGGCAGGTCGAGCACATAGGCCAGCGCGGCGATGACCGCGACCAGGAAGATCAGCGCGCCCAGCAGGTCCTGCAACAGCCGCCCCGTATGGCCGACCCGTTGCATCATGACCGCGCCGATCATCACCGTCAGGGTCCGCGCGGCGAACAACCACCAGGCAATCTGCAAACCGGTCGCCGCCAGGTGCCGTGGCACGTCATCGACCCACTGTGCGGTCTGCATGGGGTTGAGGCCTTCGTTGAACAGCAGCATGCTGAACAACATGAAAATCACCAGCCGTGCACCGATCTTCCAGTACATCCGTTCGGCACTGACGAACCGCCACGCCAGCAAATCGAGCACAAGCAATGCCAAGGCACTGAGCAGCGGGTGGTCGGTGATCAGGGAGAACATCGGGGACAGCTCCAGAAGGGTCGTTGGCGTGAAGATTGGCACAGAATCAACACGCTGTAGAGATCACCGCAAGACGCCTTGTGGGAGCGAGCCTGCTCGCGAAAGCGGCGGGACAGTCAACTCATCATTGAATGTCCTACTGCATTCGCGAGCAGGCTCGCTCCCACGATGGATTCGTGTTGCTGCTTAACTAGCCTTCCATCCGCCCAAAGCGTCCGGAATGAAAATCCTCGAAGGCCTGGTGAATCTCCTGCTCGCTGTTCATCACGAACGGACCATGGCCGACAATCGGCTCGTCGATGGGCTCGCCGCTGAGCAGCAGCACCACGGCGTCGTTATCGGCTTGCAGATTCACCTGGTCGCCGGCCCGATCGAACAAGGCCAGTTGTCCCGCCTCGACCCGCTCGCGACCATTGACCTGGACCGCACCTCGCAGCACCACCAGCGCCGTGTTATGGCCCTCTTGCAAATCGAGGGTCAGGTCCTTCCCGGCATTCAAGCGAATATCCCAGACCTCGATGGGCGTGAAGGTCTTCGCCGGGCCCCGATGCCCCTCGAAACGCCCGGCGATCAGTCGCAGGCTGCCAGCGTTATCCTTCAACGCAATGTTGGGAATGTCACTTTTGAGCAGGGTCTGGTAGCCGGCCGGGGCCATTTTGTCCTTGGCCGGCAGGTTGACCCACAACTGGACCATTTCCATGAACCCGCCCTGTCGAGCGAAGGCCTCGGAATGGAATTCCTCGTGGATGATCCCGGAGGCGGCGGTCATCCATTGCACATCACCAGGGCCGATCTTGCCGCCGCTGCCGGTGGAATCACGGTGTTCAAGCTCGCCCTGATAGACGATGGTCACGGTCTCGAAACCGCGATGGGGATGCTGGCCGACGCCACGTCGCTCTGAAGTTGGGGAAAATTCGCTGGGCGCCGCGTGGTCCAGCAGCAGGAACGGACTGATGTGCTTGCCCAGGTTGTCGTAGGAAAACAACGTGCGGACCGGAAAGCCGTCGCCGACCCAGTGGGCCCGCGGGCTGGTATAGAGGCCGATGATATTTTTCAAGCCGTGTCTCCAAATCTGGTGTTGCGATTCGATGGACACAGCTTAAAACCCGTACCGTTGATGCACCAGACTGCAAAAACCGGCCATAGCGTTCTATTGGCAGAACAGCCAACAGGCTCGCTTTACCGTTTAAAGATGATTGCGCTTGGCAAATTCCGACAGCCCCACCAGGGAGCTGAGCCCGAGTTTCTCCAACAGGCGAGTCTTGTAGGTACTGACCGTTTTCGGACTGATGAACAATGCATCGGCGATGTCCTTGCCACGCATGCCCATCGACAGCATCCGCAGGATGGACAGCTCACGGGTGGAGAGGCTTTCCAGGGCCTGCTGTTCGCCACGCTGCTGAAAATCCAGCCTGACGGACAGCTGTGGGAAATAGGAGTAACCGGATTTCAACGCATGAATCGCCTTGATCAACTCCTTCAGGTCGCTTCTCTTGGTGACAAACCCCCTGGCCCCGGCCGCAATACAACGGTTGCAGAAATGCTGGGCATCCTGGGAAGTGAACACCAGCACTGCGCACCTGGGAAATTCCGTCAGGATCCAAACCAGCAGGTCCAGGCCATCAAAACCATTCATCACCAGGTCCAGGATCACCAGGTCGGCTCGCGCCTCCTTGATCTGCGCCTTGGCCTCAACCACGCCGCTGACATCACTGATATGGGTAAATCCTTCGTTCTGGCACACGAGCCGCAAAGCGCCACGTATGACAGGGTGATCATCCACGATCATTACATGCTTCAAGACAGCTCCCCGGATGAATGCAAACCACGCCCGATGCTCAAACTCCAGCGGACTGTTACATAAGCGACAGGCCGCGCCACCTGTCAGACCTGACAGTGCCGACCAACGGTGCGATCAGCTTCCCAAGCCCTGCCTGCAGGCATGAGGCCAAGGCTGGGCCGACTCGTTGGCCTCGGGGTCAATGAGGGTCATCAGGCGTTCCAGCACGGCCGAATCGGGCAACGCGGCAGTGCTCACCTGCAAGCAGGGCGGATGCGCGACGGGCACCGATTCCAAGAGTGCCTGTTGGGCGTTATAGATCATTGAATGACGAACCTGCAGGTTGCCGCGCAGGAATCCGGTCAGATCCAGTGAACCGTTTGCGAGGTCGGCATTCACCAGGATCAGGTCGAAAGGCTTGCTGCCGTATTCCACCAACGTCAGGAGTTCCGCCAGGCTACCCACCGGCGCGATGCAGAAATAGCCGTGATGGTTGAGCAGCCGTTCAAGCTTCATCCGATGATAATGCTCCGTGTCGGCAATCATGATTCGTAGTGCTTTGTTCGGCATGGCTGGCATTCCAATGGCAACGCGACAGGTGTAAACCGGGTCGGAAACGTTAAGTCGCGACAGGCTAGAGGAAGGTTTATTAGGACGCTGTAGGATAATTCCCAAATAAATCACGGAAAAATCCGCACCCGACTTGCGGCTCAGGGCGCCTTGGTCTGGCGGTGATCGGGCGAATCCTCAAGAGCTTCGCCGGCCGGCCCGGGGGGAGCGGACTCTCCAGCCATATAAAAGTGCAGCCGTTCCGTGAGGTGCTCCATCGCCTGGCACACCATTTCCACCGATTCGGTGAGCGCCGCGTTGATACCCTCGCGGCAAGCGCTTTCCAGCGCTTCGCACGCCACGACCAGCGGCTCTGCCTGGACAATCCGTGCGCCGCCCTTGATCCGATGCGCCAGGTCGGTCAATCCCGACACGTCATGGCGCGCGGATAAATCCAGCAATCGCGCCCTGTCCATGGCGTTGCTGGCGACCAGTTCCATCAACAATTTGTGAATCGACAGCCTGTCGCCACCGGTCAACTGCTCCAGGGTGGTCAAATCGAAGTCGCCCGTGGATGCCGGCGCGTCGCGCTGGGGCGTGATCAATACCAGGCGCGCATTCAATTGCTGCAGGCTGATGGGTTTGAACAGGCAGTCATCCATGCCCGCCTCGATGCAGCGAGCCTTTTCCTCGGGCTGGGCATTGGCCGTGAACCCCAGGATTACCGTTGGCGACAAGGCCCTGGCCCGCTCTTCTTCGCGAATGGCGCGGGCCATTTCATAACCGCTCATCAACGGCATGTTGCAGTCGGTGATGACCACGTCGAACTGGCCGTCGCACCAGGCACGCAGCCCTTGGACGCCGTCTTCGGCCTGCTGCACCGGGTGCCCCAGGTACGTCATTTGCTGGCACAGCAGCAAACGATTGGCTGGATGATCATCAACGACCAAGATCTTCAGCACCTGGCCCGGCGACGTCTGAACCTCGACTGCGGGCACGCGGGGCAACGCCTCCAGCAACGGCACCGCCAGCCGGATCTCGACCTGCGTGCCCTGCCCCGGCACGCTGCTCAACACCAGGGTGCCGCCCATCATTTCACACAGGGTGCGGCTGATCACCAACCCCAGCCCGGAGCCACCGCGAGTGCCCTGGGCGTGGTCGCCGACCTGGGTGAACGGGCTGAACAGGCGTTGCTGGTCTTGCGCCGAAATGCCGGGGCCGGTGTCTTCGATCAACACGCGAATGGCCAGGTGCTTGTCATCCTCCGCCGGCCCAGCGCCCAGGCTCAGGCGCACCTGGCCTTGTTCGGTGAACTTGATGGCGTTGCTCAGTACGTTGGAAAGGATCTGCTTGAAGCGCAGCGGGTCGATCAAGACGTCATGGTCGCTGGCTGCATCCAGGTCCAGACCCAAGCGCAGCTGTTTTTGCCGAGCCAGGCCATCGAACATTCGCGCCACGGCCTCGACCAGTTCCCGCGGGTTGGCCCGCGCCGGCACCAGGGAAAGCTTGCCGGATTCGATGCGAGCGATGTCGAGGATGTCACCGATCAGGTCCAGCAAGCCACGGGCGGCAGCGGAAGCCACTTCGAGGGCCGACTTGTCCATGACGCCCTGGTCGGCTTTTTTCAGGGCCAGTTCCAGCATGCCGATCACGGCGTTCATTGGCGTGCGGATTTCATGGCTCATCGTCGCGAGGAACGTGGTCTTGGCCCGATTGGCGTCGTCGGCGCTGGCCTTGGCCTCGCGAACCTGCTCCAACAGCCGCCGCAGGTAGATGGCCCAGCCCAATGCCAGCAGCAAGAGCAGCGCAGCGATGGCGAACCCTTGGACAATGGCGGTGCGATTACGCAGCCAGTAGCTGTCGTCGATCACCACTTCGCTGCGCCAGCGGTTGGTGAGCTCGTCCATTTCCTCTGGGGAAATGCTCAGCAGCGCCTTGTCCAGGATCGAGTAGAGCTCGGTTGCGTTGCGGCTCGTCGCCAGGGCAACGCGGGCGGGCACCGTGCCCACGGTGCTGGTGACTTGCAATGTGTCGCGGTACTGGCGCGAGATCATGTAGCGGGCACTGATCAGCGAGTTGATCGCGCCATCCGCCCTGCCCGCGGCGACCATGGCCATGGCATCGGCCATGTTTTGCGCCGGCACCCGTTGCACCCCGGGGAACTGCTCCGACAGGTACTCACGCAACACGTTGCCACGCACCAGCGCCAGCCGCTTGCCGGCCATCCGGTCCACGGTCAGGGCGGTCGTGGCTTTGGCCGGCACCACCAACACGAAAGGGCTTGTCAGGTACGGGCGGGTGAAGCGCAGTTCACTTTCAAGCTCGGCGCTGGGGATCGCGGTTGCCAGGACATCGGCCTTGCCAGTGGCAATCCGGGCGATCAGGTCGTCCACCGAGTCGCCACGCTGGATGTCGAATTTCAGCCCGGTGCGCAAGCTGATCCTGGCCAGCACATCGGCACCGATGCCGCGCAATTGGCCTTGCTCATCGAAGAAGGTCAACGGCAGGAAATCTGCGCTGACGGCCACGTTGATACGCGGATGAGCATCGAGCCAGCGCTGTTCATTGACACTGAAATGCAGCGTTTGCTGGCCCGGCACGCTCGCCCCACCGGCACTCCAACGCCGCAGGATGCCCATGCGTTCGCCGACGGGAATGGCCTGCAGCGCGGCATTGACGATGCGCAACAGGCGCCCGTTCTCGCGGCTGACCGCAAAGGCGAACGGCTGCACTTCCATGCGGGAGAAATCCGTCAGTTGTACGTTGTTCAGATAATTCTTGCTGATCAGGTAATGGGCGCTGATCGAATCCCCCAGGTAAACGTCGGCCTGGCCGAACGCCACGGCGCCGATGGCGCTCAAGGTCGAGGGGAACAGCTGCAAGGAGGCGTCCGGATAAAACGCTTCGACCGTCTCCGGTGGCAGGTAGTGATAGAGCATGGCCAGCCGTTTGCCCGCCAGGTCCGCCGGCAGCTCTTCGCTGTCGTCGACACGGGTCACCAGCGTCGGCACGTCATCGGCATACGCCCGGGACATTGCCAAAGCCGGGTCGCTGGCCTCGAAACCGTTGGCGGTGCCGAGCAGATCGATTTCCCCGCTACGCAGGGCCTGGAGTGATGCATCCCGCGACGCGTACCGCCGCACCTGTACCTCGATGTGCAACAGCTGCCCCAGCAACTGCCCATAGTCAGCCGTCAGGCCTTCATAATCGTTGCCATTGCCGGTGATGCTGAACGGCGGGTAATCCGGTGCCGAGGCCCCCAGCAGCAACGTGCCCTTGCGCCGCAGCCAGGTCCGGTCAGCCTCGTCCAGGGTCACCGAATAGTCGCTCACGGCAGAACGCCCGAGCACATGCAGCGACTCGGGTGCCGCGCCCACCTGCGGCGCCACACTTGATAGACCCAGCCATATCGCCGCCAGGCCTGTGCGCAGGAACAGCATCATTCGATCAGGTTTCGCTTGGCGAAATCGGCCCGGACGCTACATCAGCGACCGGCTGATCGGTTCGAACTGCCAATGCAAGGGAACAGTGAACCGTCTACGTACCCCCCGGATAACCAGGAGGAATGTGAGGTGAGTGTAGGAAGTTTCTGAGGAATTTCCTGACGGACTTGCGATTGTCCTGTAGGAGCTGGCGAAGCCTGCGATCTTTGGTCTTGATCTTGATCTTGATCTTGATCTTTCGCTTGAGATGTAAATGTCAGGGGAAAGATCGCAGCCTCGTTGCACTCGGCAGCTCCTACAGGCAGCTCCTACAGGCAACTCCTACAGGCAGCTTCTACACCGCGGCCAATCGCAAATCGCGCTCCGGACGAGCCTGTCCGCGATTGTTTCCATGCTCATAGAGAGAGCCGGCGATCTCATCGGCGCGCACCGGCAGGATCGACAGCAAGGTGTCGCTCAGCCCGTGGCTGGCCTGGCAGAAACCCTGCATATAGATCGCGGCCTTGCAGCGCTCGTCGGTGATCAATTTGTAGTTGCGATCCACCTCGAAATCCCCGAGGTATTGCGCCAGCGGCTCCAGCAAGGTGCGGTGCATCTGGCGTTCGTAGCCGGTGGCGAGCACCACCGCGTCGTAACGGCGCACCGACAATTCGCCAGTGGCGTTGTTGCGCACCGCCAGCTCGACGCCGTCCTTCGTCGCCGTGGCCTTCTCCACCGTGGTCAGCGTGCGGAACCCATGACGGGCGATGCCCGAGACTTTCTGGCGATAGAAAATCCCGTAGATGCGCTCGATCAGGTCGATGTCCACCACCGAATAATTGGTGTTGTGGTACTCGTTGACCAGGCGCTCGCGTTCGCTGTGAGGCTGCTGGAACACCAGGTCGGTGAATTCCGGCGAGAACACTTCGTTGACGAACGGGCTGTCATCCGCCGGCTTGAGGGCCGAGCCGCGCAGGATCATGTCGACCTGCACCGACGGGAAGCTGTCGTTGAGGTCGATGAACGCTTCCGCCGCGCTCTGCCCGCCGCCGATGATCGCAACGTTCATTGGCTGGCCGCTCGTGCACGGTTGGCTTGCCATGCGCTCCAGGTATTGCGAGTGATGGAACACCCGGGCGTCATCCTTGAACGTCTTGAACGCCTCAGGAATACGCGGCGTGCCACCGGCACTGACCACCACCGAGCGGCTGATGCGCACGCACTCTTCCCCTTCGCGGGTGCGGGAAATCACCCGCAAGGCTTCGACCTGCTGGTGATGCAGCACCGGCTCGATACGCAGCACTTCCTCGCCGTAGCGGCTCTGCCCGGCAAATTGCGCCGCCACCCAGCGCAGGTAGTCGTTGTACTCCATGCGGCACGGGTAGAACGTCCCGAGGTTGATGAAATCCACCAGGCGGCCATGGTGCTTGAGGTAATTGACGAACGAGTAAGGGCTGGTGGGGTTGCGCAGGGTCACCAGGTCCTTGAGGAAGGAAATCTGCAGCTCGCTCTGGGTCACCAGGGTGTTGCCGTGCCAGCGATAGTCAGCCTGTTTGTCGAGGAACAGCACGTCCAGTTCGCCCTGCACCGGGCCACGCTCCTGCAGCGCGATGGCCAGCGCCAGGTTCGAGGGGCCGAAGCCGATGCCGATCAAGTCGTGAACGTGGGGCGCTGCAATTGCCTGAGTCATGTCCAGTGTCCTCTGGAAAAGCCCCTCAACAGGGCACGAAAGCCGGTGACCTGTTCGGCGCGCATCGTGCCGCCAGATCGTCTGTTCAGAGGAACGAGGAGGATGTCGGAAAATTTACCGCCGCTGGGTTCACGCCGGATGAATCAGGTCGCGTCCCACTGCCGTACGCGAACGCGGCAATGCTTCATGGCGTTGACGATGTGTTTTTCCACCAGGGCGCGGGAAATGCCCAGGCGCTCGGCAATCTGCGAGTGGGACAGGCCTTCGAGCTTGCGCAGCAGGAAGCTTTCGCGGCACAGCGGTGGCAGTTCGGCCAGGGCGCGCTGCAGCATGTCCAGGCGTTGGCCGTGGTCAAGGCTGGTATGGGGCGACGGGGTGAAGAAGCGTTCTTCAGTGTCGAGCACATCGAGGGATTCGGACTGGCGCAGTGTGTTGCGCCGATGCCCGTCGATCACCAGGTTCAGTGCCGTGCGATACAAGAACGCCCTTGGCTGCTCGATGGGCGTATCGCTGGCGCGCTCCAGCACCCGCACATAAGCGTCATGCACCACATCTTCGGCCGCCTGGCGGTTGCCTAGCCTGGCGTTGAGGAAACACACCAGTTCGCGATAGTAGTTTTCCAACATGGCTCCCGTGCGCAATGCCTGCGACAGCTTTCCCTGGGCCACTCGGCATGCCGGAAAACGCATGGCACGATGGTGGCAGATTCAATCGCGTAATTTATAGTAATTCTCATATAGATTTAAAGCTTTGGTTTGTATCAGGGCCGAATCCTTCATCTGATTGGGCGTCTGAAACCGCTTCTGTGGCGAGGGAGCTTGCTCCCGCTGGGGCTGTAGGAGCTGCCGAGCGAAGCGAGGCTGCGATCTTTTGATCTTTTGATCTTTTGATCTTTTGATCTTTTGATCTTTTGATCTTTTGATCTTTTGATCTTTTGATCTTTTGATCTTTTGATCTTTTGATCTTTTGATCTTTTGATCTTTTGATCTTTTGATCTTTTGCTTCGGATTCAACTGGCCGTGGAAAGATCGCAGCCTCGCTTCGCTCGGCAGCTCCTACGGTCCTCCACCATCCTATGAAGTATTCCTGCCGCTAAATTCCCGCCCCGAACGCTCGTCTACCAGAACAGCCTCCCGTCCCGATCCTCCGTGCGACGGGCCCGACACCACCGGCCGGAACCCTGCATGAAACGTCCCCGCCTCACCCGCCCCGCCTGGCTCCTGACTGTCGCCCTGCTTCCGGCCGTGGCTTTCGCCGCGTGGCAAGCGGTCGGTTCGGGCCACGAGCCTGTCGCCACCGCCCCGGTCACCCGTGGCGATATCGAAAACAGCGTCACCGCCCTGGGTACCTTGCAGCCGCGTCGCTACGTGGATGTCGGCGCCCAGGCGTCCGGGCAGATCCAGAAGATTCACGTCGAGGCCGGCGACGAGGTCACGGAGGGCCAACTGCTCGTGGAGATCGACCCATCGACGCAAAAAGCCAGGCTCGACGCCGGACGGTTTTCCATCGAAAACCTCAAGGCCCAGCTTCAGGAACAGCGCGCCCAGCACGACCTGGCGCAGCAGAAATTCCGTCGCCAACAACAGCTCAAGGCCGGCGGCGCCACCCGCGAAGAAGACGTGCAGACCGCCCAGGCCGAGGTGCGCGCGACCCAGGCGCGCATCGACATGTTCCAGGCGCAGATCCGCCAGGCCCAAGCCAACCTGCGCAGCGACGAAGCGGAACTGGGCTACACGCGCATCTATGCGCCCATGAGCGGCACGGTGGTTGCCATCGGCGCCCGGGAAGGCCAGACGCTCAACGCCCAGCAGCAGACGCCGTTGATCCTGCGCATCGCCCGGCTGTCGCCGATGACCGTCTGGGCAGAGGTTTCGGAAGCCGACATCGGCCACGTCAAGCCGGGCATGACCGCCTATTTCACCACCCTCGCCGGCGGCGGCCGGCGCTGGAGCAGCACCGTCCGGCAAGTCCTGCCGGTGCCGCCGCGTCCGCTGGAGGCCAGCCAGGGCGGCAGCCCCTCCGGTGGGCGCAGCGGCAGCGAGCGGGTGGTGCTCTACACCGTGTTGCTCGATGTGGACAATGTCGACCGCGCCTTGATGACCGACATGACCGCCCAAGTGTTTTTTGTCGCCGCCCAGGCCAAGGATGTGCTGACCGTGCCCATCGCCGCCGTGCAAGACGCCGATCAAGTGCGAGTGCTCGCCGACAACGGCGACGTCCAGCCACGTACCGTTCGCACCGGTGTCAGCGACCGCTTGCGCACGCAGATACTCGACGGCCTGCGCGAAGGCGACCGCGTATTGATCGGCCCGGCCACCGGCACCGGAGGCTGAATGGACACACCCCTGATCGAACTGCGGGACATTCGCAAGGCTTACGGCGGCGGCGACAGCCCTCGGGTCGAGGTCCTGCGGGGCATCGACCTGGCGATTCATGCCGGCGAATTCCTGGCGATTGTCGGGGCGTCCGGCTCCGGCAAATCCACGCTGATGAACATCCTCGGCTGCCTCGACCGCCCCACCAGCGGCGAGTACCGCTTTGCCGGCGAAGACGTCGCCAGGCTGGGCAGCGATGAACTGGCCTGGCTGCGCCGCGAAGCATTCGGCTTCGTGTTCCAGGGCTATCACCTGATCCCCTCCGGCACGGCCCAGGAAAACGTCGAGATGCCCGCCATCTATGCCGGCACCTCGGCCGCCGAGCGCCACGCCCGGGCCAGCGCCCTGCTCGAACGCCTGGGCCTGGCGAGCCGCACCGGCAACCGGCCCCATCAACTCTCCGGCGGGCAGCAGCAACGGGTGTCGATTGCCCGGGCCTTGATGAACGGCGGCCACATCATCCTCGCCGACGAGCCCACCGGCGCCCTCGACAGCCAGAGCGGCATCGAAGTCATGGCGCTGCTGGACGAATTGGCGAGCCAGGGCCACGTGGTGATCCTGATCACCCACGACCGCGAAGTCGCGGCCCGGGCCAAGCGCATCATCGAGATCCGCGACGGACTGATCATCAGCGACAGCGCCCCCACCGCACCGCCGGCCAATGCCAAGGCGTTGCAAGCCGTGGACCTGCGCCAGCGCCTGAGCACCGGCAGCGAACACAACGGCGCCTGGAAAGGTGAATTGGTGGACGCGGTGCAGGCGGCCTGGCGGGTGATGTGGATCAATCGCTTCCGCACCGCCCTGACCCTGCTCGGCATCGTCATCGGCGTGGCCTCGGTGGTGGTGATGCTGGCCGTTGGCGAGGGCAGCAAGCGCCAGGTCATGGCCCAGATGGGCGCCTTCGGCTCGAACATCATTTACCTCAACGGCACCGCTCCCAACCCGCGGGCGACCAAGGGCATCATCAGCGAACAGGACATTGCCGCCCTCGCTGCCCTGCCCGAAGTGCAACGCATCATGCCGGTCAACGGCAAGAACGCCAGCGTGCGTTTCGCCAATCTCGACCACACCAGCTACGTGGGCGGCAACGACACGAATTTCCCGATCATCTTCAATTGGCCGGTGGCCCAGGGCACGTATTTCAGCGACGCCGATGAACGCAGCGCGGCGGCGGTGGCAGTGATCGGTCACAAGGTCCGGCAAAAGCTGCTCAAGGACGTCGCCGACCCGATCGGCCGCTACATCCTGATCGAAAACGTGCCGTTCCAGGTCGTCGGCGTACTGGCGGAAAAAGGCGCCAGCTCCGGGGATTCCGACGCCGACAATCGCATCGCCGTGCCCTACTCCGCCGCCAGCGTGCGACTGTTCGGCACGCGCCATCCCGAATACGTGGTGATCGCCGCCCGTGACGCGGGCAAGGTCAAGGAGGCCGAGCAGGCCGTTTCCCGCACCTTGTTGCGGCTGCACAAGGGCAAGCAGGATTTCGAGCTGACCAACAACGCCGCGATGATCCAGGCCGAGGCCCGCACCCAGGGCACGCTGTCGTTGATGCTCGGCGCCATTGCGGCGATTTCGCTGCTGGTGGGCGGCATCGGCGTGATGAACATCATGCTCATGACCGTGCGCGAACGGACCCGGGAGATCGGTATCCGCATGGCCACCGGCGCCCGCCAGCGCGACATCCTGCGCCAGTTCCTCACCGAAGCGGTGATGCTCTCGGTGGTCGGCGGGCTTGCCGGTATTGGCCTGGCGCTGCTGGTGGGCGGTGCATTGCTGCTGGGCAAGATCGCCGTGGCCTTCGAATGGCTGGCCGTCTTCGGCGCCTTCGGTTGCGCGTTGGTCACCGGCGTCGTCTTCGGTTTCATGCCCGCCCGCAAGGCCGCCCGCCTCGACCCGGTCGCGGCCCTCACCAGTGAATGAACCCCATCTTATGAAAGCGCACCTGACCCTCCTGGCCGCCAGCCTGTTGCTGGCGGCGTGCGGCACCCCGCTGTCGACACCCGACAGCGGCATTCAACCGCCCGAGGCGTGGCAGAACCTGGACAAGCCAAGCGCTGCTGTTGATAACCCGCAATGGTGGACGCAGTTCGGCAGCCCGCAACTCGATCGGTTGATCGAACAAGCACGCCAGGCCAGTTTCGACCTCGCGGCCGCCATGGCCCGGGTTCGCCAGGCCCAAGCCAGCGCGGTGATCGCCGGCGCGCCGTTGCTGCCGGAAATCAGCGCCGGGCTCAACGGCAATCGCCAGGAACTGCTGCGCGGCAAGGGCTACAGCCAGTTGGACGTGGATCGGAACAACCGCACCATCGACTACTACGATGCCCACCTCAGCGCCAGTTACGAGCTGGATTTCTGGGGCGGCAAACGGGCGGCCCGGGACAGCGCGCTGAACGCATTGTCGGCCAGCCAGTTTGATCGGGCGACCGTGGAGCTGACGCTGCTCAGCGCCGTCGCCAATAGCTACAGCCAAGCGTTGTCACTGCGTGAACAACAGCGTATCGCCGAGCTGAACCTGACTAACGCTCGCAATGTGCTCGACCTGGTGCAAACCCGCCATGACGCCGGCAGCGCCACGGCCCTGGAATTGTCCCAACAAAAGAGCCTGGTGGCGGCCCAGGAACGACGGTTACCGCAAGTGCAGCAACAGGCCCGCGAGGCATTGATCACCCTGGCGGCCCTGTTGGGCGAACCGGTGCAATCGCTCAAGCTCGACGATGAACCCTTCGACGCATTGCGCTGGCCCGCCATCGACGCCGGGGTGCCCAGCGACCTGTTGCTGCGCCGTCCCGACATCGCCGCCGCCGAAGCACGCCTCGCCGCCGCCCAGGCCGACATCACCGTCGCCCGCGCCGCCATGCTGCCCTCGGCCACCCTGGGCCTGAGCCTGGCCACCGGCGCCGACATCGCCGACCAGTTGCTGCGCAACAACGTCTACAACCTCACCGCCGGGCTCGCCGTGCCGATCTTCAACAACGGTCGCCTCAAGGCCGAACGAGACAGGACAACCGCGCGCCAGGAGGAACTGCTGGAGCTCTATCGCGCCGCCATCATCAACGGCTTCGCCGACGTCGAAAAAGCCCTGAACGGCATCCACGGCCTGGACCAGCAGCGCCAGTGGCAGCGCGAAGAACTGGACCAGGCCCAAAGCGCCTTCGACATCGCCCAGCGCCGCTACCAGGCCGGCGCCGAAGACCTGCTCACCGTACTCGAAACCCAACGCACGTTGTACGCGGCGCAGGACATGAACGTGCAGTTGCGACTGGCGCGGGTGCAGGCGAGCGTGGCGTTGTACAAGGCGCTGGGTGGGGGTTGGCGGGGGACGAAGGTAAAGCTAGATGACATTCAGAGCAGCGGGCCAACGACTTTGACCAAGAACTCAAAGAGTCCGAATTAACGCCTCGGCGTGCTTTCGAAACACTGTAAAAGCTTCATCGAAACTTGGGCGGACGGAACCAAAAATCAGCGGCATCAGCCTCGCGTTATATTGGCCACGAATCGCCGCGTCCGAGCTTGTTTGATCCAAGGCTCTCTGCATGACCTTTCCTGGATTGGCAGCGAACGGAGGAAACTGTCGACCAAACTCAGCGGCGTCAAATTCAACCAACTTTTTGAAACCGCTGGCGGCTCGTTTGCTGACTGCCGGATCGTCAAGGCTGATGCAATAAACATCGTAGATATGACGCACCAATGCCTCGTCCCACGGCTGAAGCATAGCCCCGGCCTGGTGTTGGGCATAACGCCGAAGGAATGAAATTACTTTTTCTGCAAGCGTTTCCTCGACCGCAACACAGAGGATACTCCCCATGTACCCAGGCCTTGCGGCAAGTCTATCCACCAAGTTTTCCAGCGGTCGCAGAGTCACTTCGAACTCGGGCGTTCGTACGGTCAATTCGAGACTCAGATAAGGTCGCAAACTGACGTCGTGCGGGTACTGGGGGGCATATTGCCAGCGACTGGAGAAATATCGGTTTTCATTCCGGGCAATACGCGCATCCACAGTTTCTTCGAAACCAAGCCTAGCGAGGACCTGGGCGACCTCAGCCTTAAGTTGGCTGAGGTGTCGCTTTTTAGCCGAAGCACTGAACGTGTTCGACTCATCCCATACGATCTTCAAGTCGATGTCTTCTGACATGCGCTCGATCAATCGATAGGCCTTGGACAGGCTCGTCCCACCACAAAATACTATCGAATGCCAGGGAATGGCATGTTCATCAGATGCTGCAAGGCATCGGTTACGTGGATGTCTTTTTCCAAGATGCTGGCGGTCAGAAAACCGACGTCAACCTCAGCCAGTACCGCATCAATCAACTCGACCTGCTCAGGCGTGATGGTTTTCATAGACTACGTAGCGCCCACCAAAGCCGAGCTTCCGGTTAATACGGCGTGAGCCCGTATCGAAAACAACGCCCGCCGGTAGCTGCAAACTGTCGCCGGCATTGTATTCACGCAACGCGCGCCCCGCCGTGATCTTTACGCCAAGTTTTTGCAGAGCCATAGGCGCCAGAACTTCAAGCGGACGTATCGGAATTGGCTTACCGGAGAGCACACTGGTTTTAGCCTTTGCAAAGACGCCAACACCAAGCCTGACCAAGACACCGCTAGCTACAAGATGACGCAATGCTCGGGATACCTGTGCGGAGCTGCCGAACTTGGAAAATTCAGAGCGCAGAAATACGTCGTCCTTTCGCAAGGCGATTGATCTCTTGATACGCTCCTCGACAATCACTCCTCACCTCCAACAGCACTTGCGCCTAAAAAATACATAAGCTACTGTTTTATAACGATTTTTAAATACAAACTGTGCTCATGCATGCTCAGTATAGATCAGCATGGAAATACAGGCCAATGCGATAGGCGGCGATAAGCTCAACCTACCGATGAGACCCGAGACGCAAACCCAGTAATAGAGTGTGGCTAAGGCTATCCCCAGTGGCGAGGGAGCTTGCTCCCGCTGGGCTGCGCAGCAGCCCCAATGGCTAGCACCTCGGTGGGCCAGTTGTTTTGGGGTGACTGGTTTTGGGGGCCGCTTCGCAGCCCAGCGGGAGCAAGCTCCCTCGCCACAAATGATTCTCTAGTTCTCATAAACGGTGTTCGGCTTCGGTTCTGTTTATCCGGTCATGTAGGACTACCGAGTAAGGCTACGTTGCCTTGCGTCATTACCTACAACTACGCCAGAATCCGCCGGCTTGTGCGCCTAGCCCCCTGTCGATAACTTGTTCCCCGTCACTGCTGATCAGTGATCGGGTCTGCAAGCCCGACGAAATACCAGGCGCATAGCCCAAGCCAATCGACAGATCCGTGTCGCTCAATGGCGGCTGTGTGCGGGAGACCTTCGGGTCTGCCGGGTTCCTGGTTTCCCGGTCTTGCAGACCCGCGCATAGCTGCCACCGATCATCTGCAAGTGATGTCTGGCAGCGCCTTGTAAATAAAGTTCGAGCCTGGGTTCACACCACCTTGGCCTTGAGATTGCGCGCATACCAAGGCCTCTGCGGCACGCGGCGCAACAGCTGCGCCAGCTTGTCGTCATCGCTGCCAAAGGTAATGCGCAACGCCAGTTTCATGGTTTCGGGGTCCATCTCCACCGAGCGCCCGACCTGCAACCCCGGCGTCGAGCTACAACCGTGGGTGTCCGGGCCGAGCCACGGGTCGGCGATTTCGACCCAGCGGCCCGGGGCGAACCAGGGCACGCCGTTGACGTCGAGCCGACTCACTTCGCCAGGATGAAAACGTTCGTGGGCGCGGAACCAGTCTTCGAGGCGGTCGTCGATCCAGCCGTGGAAGGCCCAGAACACCGGATTTACGTGGGAGGAAAACGGATCGCCGAGAAAATCGTTTTCCGGCTCGAACCAGCGCTGGGCGAAGTCCGCCTGATCACGGGCGAACGGTACCGGATGGCCGTTGGACGGATCGCGCGGCACCGAGGCCCAGCGCATGTGCAGCCAGTCGTGCAGGCCCAATTCCACTTCCGAACCGAACTGGCCCAAGGTCAGTTGGGATAGATAGCGCGGGTCGCGATAGCGCGATTCCCAGACCTGGAAATTGCTGTGGTAGGTCTCGGCGGTCTTGATGTCGCTGACCCACTGGGCGTATTGCTCGTCGCCACGGGCCAGCCAGGTCGGGGGCAGCGCCGTCCCGTCGACGTTGTCGAAATACCGGGCAAAGCCCAGGCGATCACGCTCCAATTCGGGTTGCGGCAATGGGAAACGTTGCCATGACGGCAACGGTTGGAAAGAACGCGCGGTGCCGAGCATATGCCGGTGCATGAAGAAGAAATCCACGCCCGAGCCGTTGCGATCCTTGCGCGGCCCACGGGCGTCACGCTCGCTGTCTCGCGGCCCGGGTTGCCAGCCGATGCCACGCAGGGCATCGCGCTTGTCTTCGTCGAGGGTGTGCCATTTGTCCCGCGAGGCGTGCCAGAGTTGATGGAACAGCCGGTGCTCGGGCGACACCAGCCAGGCCAGCAGTTTCGGGCTTAGCGGCGTGCGTTCCCGGGCTTCGGGGAACCGTTGCTTGACGGCGACGAACTGATTGTCCAGTTCCGGCAGCGCCAACGGGCGATCCAACCGCAACACCCGGCCGCTGAGGGTCGCCGTGCCGGCATTGCCGAAACCGGCCCAGACTTCGTCGAGGGTCATGATGAATTCGTAGTCCGGCGCGTCATGCTCGGCGCCGATCAAGCGCCAGCTCAACTGCTTTGGATCGCTACCGGCCAGGTCACCCAACACCCGGTAACGCGGCTCATCCCCGGCGCGCAGGCGCTCGGCGGTGTCGAGGTAACCCACCAGGCCACGGCCCTTGTGGGCGATGTCGAGGAATACTTCCAGGTTGTCGTCCGGCAAGCCGTCGAGGCCGGCGTCGCGCCCGCTGAAACGGATCGTCCAGACGCCCCGCAGCACGTTCGCCCGACGCTGTCCGGCAACGTCGGCCACATCGAATGAAGCCTCGCCGGGCGTGATGGTCGGGTCTGGCCGGGTCAGTTCACGATGCCCGTAATACACCGCAGGCACGGCGGCACCGGTCAGCGCCAGGCCTGCCATGAACCATCGTCGAGAAATCGTCATTGCCTTACCTGTGTTCGCCCTGGGGTGGGCTTTATCCAAGCTAGAACGATGGGCGTCCTGACAAATTTATAGAGGCTGTGAGGGCCTCATCGCGAGCAAGCTCGCTCCCACAGGTGAGCGCATTCCAAAATGTGGGAGCGAGCTTGCTCGCGATGGCGGTCTCGAGAACACCTAAATTTCCCCGCCGATCACTCGTTCCCCCCAGATAGCAAAGGCCCCCGCGCCTGTCCTTCCAAGGCGAACCAGACTGAGATCGGCAATGACAACACCACGTTCTAGAAAGGCTCTTTTCACCGGCGTGCCCCTGGCCCTGGCGCTGGTCGTCGGTGGCGGGCTCGCGGCCTGGGATCACTGGTGGCGGGATAATCCCGGCTATCCGGTCAAGGTCATGAAAGAAGCTCGGGAATTGCACGAACGGCTGCTGTCCTTCGACAGCCATATCACCGTGCCGCTGGATTTCGGCACCGCCGGCAACGAAGCGGATAAAGACGGCAAGGGCCAGTTCGACCTGGTGAAAGCCAATCGCGGCCACCTCTCCGGTGCCGCATTGACGATCTTCGGCTGGCCCGAGTTGTGGAACGGGCCCAATGCGCCACACAGGCCCACCGCCGGGTTCGTCGAGGAAGCGCGCAACCAACAGGAGGTGCGCTACAAGATCATCACCGGCATGGTCCGGGATTTCCCGAACCAGGTCGCCATTGCCTACACCCCGGACGATTTCCGCCGCCTGCACGGTGAAGGCAAGTTCGCGATTTTCATCAGCATGCTCAACGCCTATCCCCTCGGCCACGACCTGAGCCTGCTGGACCTGTGGACGGCGCGGGGCATGCGCATGTTCGGCTTCAGCTACATCGGCAACAACGACTGGGCCGACTCCTCGCGCCCGCTGCCATTCTTCAACGACTCGCCCGACGCCCTCGGCGGCCTGTCGGACATCGGCAAGCAAGCAGTGACGCGCCTGAACGACCTGGGCGTGATCATCGATGTGTCGCAGATGTCGACCCAGGCCCTGGAGCAAGTCGCGCACCTGAGCCGCACGCCCCTGGTGGCCTCCCATTCCGCGCCACGGGCGATGGTGGACATCCCGCGCAACCTCAGCGACAAGGAAATGCAGTTGATCAAGGCCAGTGGCGGCGTGGTGCAGATCGTGGGGTTCTCCCAGTACCTGCGCCCGCTGACGCAAAAGACCCAGGACAAACTCAACGCCCTGCGCGAACGCTTCGACCTGCCGCCGCTGCCCAACCTGGCGATGGCCTTGATGCCGGGCGACCCGATCATCGCCGCGTGGCCGGAACAGAAGTTCGGCGAATACGCCGGCCAGCTCTACGGCATTCTCGAAGAGGAACCCAAGGCCAGCCTCAAGGATTTGGGCGATGCCATCGACTATGCCGTGCGCAAGATCGGCATCGATCACGTCGGCATCAGTTCGGACTTCAACGAAGGTGGCGGCGTGAAGGGCTGGGAGAACGTCGGCGACATCCGCAACGTCACCGCCGAGCTGCTGACCCGCGGCTACTCCGAGGCCGACATCGCCAAGCTGTGGGGTGGCAACTTCTTGCGGGTCTGGGACCAGGTGCAGAAAGCCGCAAGCCCCGCTATCGCCTCGGCGCAGAAGGCCGCCCAGCCATGAACGAGCGCCGGATCTTTCTCAAGCAAGCCGGGGTCCTTGCCGCCGGCCTGTCATTGCCCGCCAGCCTGCCCGCCACGGCGAGCGCCGATCCAATGCCACCGCTGCCCAAGGACAAATGGGCGCAGTTGCGCTCGCTGTTCAACCAGGACCCGGACTATCTGCACTTTTCCAACTTCCTGGTCACCACCCACCCGCGCCCGGTGCGCGAGGCCATCGAACGGCACCGCGCCGCCCTGGATAAAAACCCCGGGCTGCTGATGGACTGGGACTTGGGCGTCACCGAAGCGCGCGAGGAAAACGTGCGGACCTGGGCCGGTCGCTACCTGCAAGCGAACCCGAAGCAGATCGCCCTCACCGGCAGCACCACCGAAGGCCTGGCGATGATCTATGGCGGCGTCCATGTACGACCCGACCAGGAAATCCTCACCACCGCCCACGAACATTACGCCACCCACACCATCCTCGACCTGCGCAAGCAACGGGACGGAACACGGGTGCGCAAAATCAAGCTGTTCGAGAACGCCCACGGCGCCAGCGAGGCGGAAATCCTCACCGCCATCGACCGCAACATCCGCCCCGAGACCCGCGTGCTCGGCATGACCTGGGTGCATTCGGGCAGCGGCGTGAAGTTGCCCATCGGCAAGATCGGCGCCCTGGTGGACCAGCACAACCAGGGCCGCAGCGATGAACAACGCATCGTCTATGTGGTGGATGGCGTGCACGGTTTCGGCGTCGAGGACGTGAGTTTCCCGCAGATGAATTGCGATTTCTTCATCGCCGGCACCCACAAATGGATGTTCGGCCCACGGGGCACCGGCGTGGTGTGCAGCCGCCGCGAAGAGGTCAAGTACGTCACACCGATCATTCCGACCTTCTCCGAAGCCACGACGTTTTCCACCACCATGACCCCGGGCGGCTACCACGCCTTCGAGCATCGCTGGGCGGCGGACGAAGCCTTCAAGCTGCACCTGCAACTGGGCAAGGCCGAGGTCCAGGCGCGTATCCACGCGCTTAACACTGATCTGAAAAAACGCTTGCTCGCGCTGCCGCAGATCGAGCTGGTGACGCCGCTGAGCCCCGAACTGTCGGCCGGTTTCACCTTCTTCCGGGTCAAGGATCGCAAGAGCGATGAGATCGCTGCCTACCTGATGCAAAACCGCGTGGTCGCCGATGCCGTGCACCGCGATGCCGGACCGGTAATCCGCACTGCGCCGGGGCTGCTCAACACCGAAGCCGAGATCGATCGCTTCATGGCGCTGTTGGGCAAGACACTCTGATGACTGATCGAGAGCAATCGATGAACCGATTTTTATTGAAGACGCTGCCGGCATTGGCCCTCACTGCCCTGTTGCCCGCCAGTGCCCAGGCCTCGCAGCCGGGCCAGGTGTTCCGCGACTGCAAGGACTGCCCCGAGATGGTCGTGCTGCCCACCGGCACCTTCCAGATGGGCACGCCCGAAGATGAAGTCGGCCGCGAGCCCGACGAAGGCCCGATGCACCCGGTGACCTTCGACAAGCCCGTCGCGATCAGCCGTTTCCAGGTGCTCAAGGGTGAATGGTTCGCCTATCTGCACGATACCGGCTACGTGATGCCCGACGGCGACAAGCGCCCCGGCCGTGTATGCCAGGCCGGGGTGCCGGATTACCAGGGCAGCGACCCGCGCAAGCAATACACCGACCGGCACCCGGCGGTGTGCATGGACTTCGAAGAGGCCAACGCCTACGTGGCGTGGCTGTCGAAAAAAACCGGCAAGCCGTATCGACTGGTCAGCGAATCCCTGCGCGAATACGCCGCGCGCGGCGGCAGCAGCGGCCCGTTCCCCTTCCCGTTTGACGCGGGCAAGGACTACAGCATCGCGCAGCACGCCAACACCTACGGCGCCGCCGATGGCTACAACTTCACCGCCCCGGCCGGCAGCTTCGCACCCAACGCCTTCGGTGTGTTCGACATGCACGGCAACGTCTATGAGTGGACTGCCGATTGTTTCAACGAAAACTACACCGATGCGCCGAGCGACGGCAGCGCCGCGCTGACGGGCAACTGCAAGGTACGGCGCATCCGTGGCAACGACTGGGGCGAAGCGCCGGTGTTTTCCCGTTCGGGCAACCGCAATGCGGTGTTTTCCGATGCACGTGGTGACTGGCTGGGGTTTCGGGTGGCTCGGGATATGTAGATCGGCAGGTCCACCCAAATACCTCTTTGGACATGGTGGCCCTGTGGCGAGGGGATTTATCCCCGCTGGGCTGCGAAGCAGCCCCAATGAAATCGCCGCGTGATCTCGGACTGATCGGTGTTGCCTGCTTGGGGGCTGCTTTGCAGCCCAGCGGGGATAAATCCCCTCGCCACAAATGATGTGGGTTAGATGGTTCCGCGTTAAATCCCCTTCCCCTCCAATCGTTCCTTAGGTGGGCGCGCCCCAACCGGCGTGCCGCTGTCCTCCAGCCCATGCGGTGAATGCCCGCGATGGCCTTCGCCTTTTTTCATCTAGCAGGGAAACCTCCATGAGCCAACCAAAACGCGGGGTGATCGCTGAGCTGTTCATCCTGCTCAAACCCTTCCGGCTGATTGTCGCAGGCTCCATCCTGCTCGGCATGCTCGGCGGGCTGAGCATCACCGCCCTGCTGGCAACCATCAACGACGCCTTGAACGCCGACGCCGGGCCGACGCCGCAAGTCCTGATGACCTTCGCCGGCCTGTGCGTGGCGGCGCTGCTGACCTCGATCCTGTCGGACATCGGCACCAACCACGTCGGCCAGAACATTATCGCCACCCTGCGCAAATCCCTCGGCCAGAAAGTCCTGCTGGCGCCCATCGAGCAGATCGAGCGTTTCCGCAGTCATCGACTCATCCCGATCCTGACCCACGACGTCAACATGGTCAGCAACTTCGCGTTTTCCTTCGCGCCGCTGGCAATTGCCTTCACCGTCACCCTCGGTTGCCTGGCCTACCTGGCCTACCTGTCGTTGCCGATGTTTGCGCTGCTGTTGGTGGCGCTGGTGATCGGCACGGTTATCCAGTACGTGGCGCGAGCCCGTGGGATTCGGGGGTTCGAAGCGGCCCGCGAGGCTGAAGATGCGCTGCAGAAACACTACAGCGCCATCGCTGCAGGCGCCAAGGAACTGCGCATCCACCGCCCACGCCGCCAACGCATGTTCAGCCAGCGCATCGAAGCCACTGCCGAGCAGATCTGCGACACCAACATCCGCGCGGTCAACACCTTTGTGGTCGCCAAGACCTTCGGCTCGATGCTGTTCTTCGTGGTCATCGGCCTGGTCCTGGCCCTGCAATCGCTGTGGCTGGGCACCGACAAAGCGGTGCTCAGCGGTTTCGTGCTGGTGTTGTTGTACATGAAGGGGCCGCTGGAATACCTGGTCATGACCCTGCCGGTCATCAGCCGCGCCAACATCGCCTTCAAGCGCATTGCCGAACTGGCCGAGCAGTTTTCCTCGCCGGAGCCGCACCTGCTGCTCAACGACAAGAGTGTGCCCAAGCCGACGATCCAGCAGCTTGAATTGCGTGACGTGCATTACGCCTTCCCAGCGGTCGCCGGCAGCCAGGCCTTTGCCCTCGGACCGGTCAACCTGTCCATCGCCCAGGGCGACATCGTGTTCATCGTCGGCGAGAACGGCGGCGGCAAGACCACGCTGATCAAGTTGCTGCTGGGCCTCTATGCGCCCCAGGGCGGCGAAATCCTTCTGGACGGCAAGCCGGTATCGGCGGCGGGACGCGACGATTATCGCCAGCTGTTCACCACGATCTTCGCCGACTACTACCTGTTCGACGACTTGGTACAGGGCGACCAGCAAGTGCCCGGGGACGCCAACCGCTACCTCGATCGCCTGGAGATCGGCCATAAAGTCAGCATTCTCGATGGCGCCTTCAGCACCACCGATCTCTCCACCGGCCAGCGCAAGCGCCTGGCGCTGCTCAATGCCTGGCTGGAAGAACGCCCGGTCCTAGTCTTCGACGAATGGGCCGCCGACCAGGACCCGGTGTTCCGGCGGGTGTTCTACACCGAGTTGCTGCCGGAGCTGAAGGCCCTGGGCAAAACCATCATCGTCATTTCCCACGACGACCGTTACTTCGATATCGCCGATCAACTGGTGCGGATGCAGGCCGGCCGGGTGATCAGTGAAAAGGTCCCCGCAGCCTTCGCCTGAACCTGCCCGACGCCAATGCCGCTTACCGCGAGAACACCATGAACGAACTGCTAGATGATGATCTGCTGGCGCTGCTGCTCGATGAGGTCGCCGACGACCTGCACGCCCAGGCCAGCCGCGGCAGGCTGGACCGCGCGCCCCTGTCTTTCGCCCAGCAACGCTTGTGGCTGGAGCAGCAGCGCGACCCCACCCGTTCGGCCTACAACCTGCCACGGGCCTTGCGCCTGACCGGCGAACTGAATGCCGACGCCTTGGAAGACGCGCTGAACCGGGTCATCGACCGACACGACATCCTGCGCACCGCGTTCATCGAAATCGACGGCGCCGCCACCCAGGTGGTCGAGCGCAGCGCCTGCCTGGTCCTGCACCGCGAAGACCTCACCGGGCTCGACCAGCCGGCGCTCTCGCAGCGCATCGAGCAACACGCCCGACACCCGTTCGATCTCACCCAGGCGCCGCTGATGCGGGCAACCTTGCTCAGATTGAGCCGTGCCGAACATGTGCTGTTGCTCAACATGCACCACATCGTTTCCGATGCCTGGTCCAACACGATCCTGATGCAGGACATGACCCAGGCGTATGGCCGGGCACTGCTGGGTGATCGGTCTGAGCTGCCATCGCTGCCGATGCAATACACCGACTACGCGACCCACCAGCGCGGCGACTATCTGCAAAGCGCTGCCTGCCGACGCAGTGGCGAATACTGGAGCCAGTACCTGGGCCGTGACTTGCCCACGCTGGAATTGCCCCAAGATTTCCCGCGCAGCGCGACCCAGCAACACCGGGCCGGTCGCGTACACGTATCGCTGGGTCCGTCGTTGGCGCAAGCGCTGGAGGTTTTTTGCCAACGCCAGGGGCTGACGCCGTTCGTGGTGGCGCTGGGCGCCTGGCAATTGCTGCTGGCCCGCTACAGCCGCCAGGACGATTTCACCGTCGGCGTCCCCAACGCCAACCGCAACAGCCATGAAAGCCAGGATCTGGTGGGGTTTTTCGTCAGCAGCCAGGTGTATCGGGCGCGGATCGACTCGACCCGCAGCGCGTTGGATTTTTTACGGGCGCTTCGCGGGCAATCCCTCGCCGCGCTGGAGCATGCCGATTACCCGCCGGAATTGATCCTCGATCAATTGGGCGCCAACCCGCTGTTCCAGGTCCTGTTCAACTGGCGCACCGGGTCACAGGCGGCGCTGCCAAGCCCGGATCTGTTGACGTTGGAATTCCTCGACACCGGTGAAGGCCAGGCCAAATTCGATGTATCGCTGGACGTCGACTATTCACAGCAGCAGATACTCGCGACGTTCGAATACAGCCGTGACCTGTACCGCACGACCACCATCGAGCGCATGGCCGAGCATTGGCAGAACCTGTTGCGAGGCCTGATCGAGGCGCCCGACTGCGCTGTGGGCGAACTGCAATTGTTGAGCGCCGATGAACGCCGGTTGATCCTGAACGACTGGAACCGCCAACCCACCCGGCTACGCAGCGAAGAATGCCTGCACCGGATGATCGAAACCCATGCCGCCCACACAGGTGAGGCAATCGCCCTGACGTTCGACGGGCAGCACATGGGCTATGCCGAGCTCAACCGCCGCGCCAATCGACTGGCCCATCGCTTGATCGAGCAAGGCGTTGGCCCCGACGTGCTGGTGGGCATCGCCGTCGAGCGCACGCCGCAGATGATCATCGGCCTGCTGGCGATTCTCAAGGCCGGTGGCGCCTACGTACCGCTGGACCCGGCCTACCCGGCCGACCGACTGGCCTACATGATCCAGGACAGCGGCGTCCGGCAGATCCTGACCCAGGCCCACCTGCTTGAGTCATTGGCGTTGCCGGCTGGCATCGACTGCCTGCTGCTGGATCCGAGCGATGCCGATAGCGCCTGGCCTGAGCACAATCCCGATGTGCCCATGGATCCGGACAATCTGGCGTACGTGATCTACACCTCCGGTTCGACCGGCAACCCCAAGGGCGCATTGCTCGCGCACCACAACGTCAGCCGGCTGTTCCGGGCCACCCAGCGCTGGTTCGATTTCGACCACAGGGACGTGTGGTGCCTGTTTCATTCCTACGCCTTCGACTTTTCGGTGTGGGAGATTTTCGGTGCCCTGCTGCACGGTGGTCGGTTGGTCATCGTGCCCCACGCCGTGAGCCGTTCACCCGAGGACTTCTACGCCCTGCTCTGCCAGGAAAAGGTCACGGTGCTCAACCAGACGCCGTCGGCGTTCAAGTCCTTGCTACGCGTTGCCTGCGAGCCTCGCCAGCCTCTCGTCCATCAATTGCGCCAGATCATTTTTGGCGGCGAAGCGATTGACGTGCAGAGCCTGCGCCCTTGGTTCGAACGTTTCGGGGACCAGTCACCACAGCTGATCAACATGTATGGCATCACCGAAACCACCGTTCATGTCACCTGGCGGCCACTGACGATGCAGGACTTGCATAGCCAGGCCGCCAGCCCCATCGGCGAGCCCATTGTCGATTTGTCCTGGTATGTGCTCGATGCGCACCTGAACCCGGTGCCCAAGGGTTGCGTCGGTGAGCTGTATGTCGGCCGCGCCGGCCTGGCCCGTGGTTATCACCAGCGTGCCGATCTCACCGCCAGCCGTTTCATTCCCGACCCGTTCGACCCGCTGCCAGGTGGGCGCCTGTACCGCACCGGGGACCTGGCCCGCTACCTCAGCGACGGCAGCATCGAGTACATCGGGCGCCTGGATCACCAGGTCAAGATCCGCGGCTTCCGCATTGAACTGGGCGAGATCCAGGCACGCCTGCAAACGCTGCCGGGCGTGGGCGATGGTGTGGTGCTGACCCACGACGGCCCGGGTGGCCTGCAATTGATCGCCTACGTCATTGCGACACAACCGACCACGGCCGAGCTGCGCGAAAACCTGCTGGCCGCGCTCAAGGCGCAATTGCCGGACTACATGGTGCCCAGCCATCTGCTGTTCATCGATCACCTGCCGCTCAATGCCAACGGCAAGCTCGACCGCAGGGCCTTGCCCGAACCTGACGCCACACTCCGGCATACGAATTACGCGGCGCCCCGCACGCCGTTGGAGGAAGCCTTGGCGCAACTCTGGCAGCAGTCCCTCAAGGTCGAACGCGTGGGTATCAGCGACAGCTTTTTTGAACTGGGCGGGCATTCGATCCTGGCGATCGAGCTGATCGCCAAGCTCAAGGCGAGCCTGAACATCACCGTGCGCCTGCAAGAATTGCTGGCCAACCCGAGCATCGCCGAGCTGGCCCTGTTCATCTCGCAGAAACACCGCGAGCAGACGCAATGCCTCGTCGCCCTGAACAACGCCCCCGCCAGCGCACCGCGGCTGTTTTGCCTGCACCCCAGCGGCGGCATCGTGTTCTGTTATCAACCGCTGGCGCGCAAACTGCAAAACCGGGCACGCACTGTCGGCATCATGCACCGCGGCTTCAGCGAACCCCATGCAGGTCCTGACGCCTGGCACGAGATGATTGCCGACTACAGCAAGGAAATCGTCGCCGCCCAACCGCAAGGTCCCTATCACTTGATGGGCTGGTCCCTGGGCGGGGCGATCGCGTTCGACATCGCGGCGATGCTGGAAAGCCAGGGGCACATGGTTGGTTTTCTCGGGCTGGTGGACAGCACCATCCCGGAACACTTGTATCCCTCAGGATTGCCGCGTCATCGGCATTTGGCGGGTGACCGAAACGACGATGCCGCCTCCCAGGATCTGCTTGAAGCCATTGAATACTTCGACCTGCTGTTCCCTTCGCTGACGGAGCGCACGGCGGCTTATCGGCAGGAGCGACCGGACAGTTCGGTCAAGGCGTTCCATGAGTGGGCGGCCGGCCAGATCGAGCCTGGGCGAGGCGACTTGCTATCGATCGTGCAGAGCGTCAAGGAAGAGGTCATGAATGCCCAGGCGTTCTCGGTGCATGATCGGTTGCTGGAGGCGTTTGAGGGGTTCAGTTTCAAGCCGGTTCGGGTACGGCCCAGTTGCTGGTGGACACAGGCGGAGAAGACCGCCGAGGAAATGGCATTCTGCGAAGCCCTGCTGATGGAACACAGCCTGACGGGTGAGCTGCAATGCTCGGTGCATTCGCCGTTGCGCCATCGAGGCATGATCTTTGATGAGGGGCTGCTGGGGGAGCTGGTCGAGACTTTTCTGGCCAGTACGGTAGAAGGGAAATAACCCCCCTGGTCCTATGGAACCTGTGGGAGCGAGCCTGCTCGCGAAGAGGCCAGCACATCCAACCTCTTCATTGACGGTGACACCGCCTTCGCGAGCAAGCTCGCTCCCACAGTGGATCTTCGGTCGGCACAATATTGTGGTGAGGAAGCTTGCTCCCGCTCGGCTCTGTAGGAGCTGTGTAGGAGCTGCCGAGCGAAGCGAGGCTGCGATCTTGATCCAGGCAATTGAGTGGCAAGCGAACGATCAATATCAAAATCAAAAGATCGCAGCCTCGCTTCGCTCGGCAGCTCCTACGGTGCAACCCAGCGGGAGCAAGCTCCCTCGCCACGGGGGGCTGCGGTGCTGCGGTTAGCGTGGAGGCTGGGGCAGCTCGATGTCATCCAGCGCTCGATTGGCCAGTAGCGTTCCTAACTCGATCAATTGCTGAAGCCCCAACGCCACATGCCGCCGCGAGCCTTCCAGGTCGAAAGCCAGGTCGTTGGCCATGGCATTGGCTGAGGCCAGGGTTTCGCTGAGGGTGGTCAGTATGGATTCGGTGTTGAGGCCCTTGACCACGGTAAAGATCTGGCCGTCCTGGGTGTCGGGCTTGGCTGGCTTGTTGGGCGATAAGTGGATGTCGAGTGCTCGATCGGCCGCTTCGCGACGTTCTGCTGAGTCGAGGCGGGTGTACGCGGAGAGATCTGCGGCTTTTTTTGGGGGGTTGGGGGTGTTCTTGACCATGACGTGCAGCTCCATTCTGAAGTGGAGTTCACCATTTCCGCGACCAAGCAGAGGGGTGGCGAACTGTACGCAGGTTGGTCGACCAGGGAATGGAACCCGGCAGGGCCGAAGCCCTCCCACGCACAGTCAGCCATAAGGCAGGCAGCCGCTCACGCGGCTGAAAGTGCGCCATTCTAACCCCGGGCGACCAAACCCGGTCGCTGATTTTGCAGCGACGGACAAAGCCTATCCCCTCCGCTTCCGAACCACCAACCGACACGACTCGTCAGAAATTTCCGGCTCGCCACACTTTTTGTAGGAACACACTTCCCCGTGGCGAGGAAGCTTGCTCCCGCTCGGCTCTGTAGGAGCTGTGTAGGAGCTGTGTAGGAGCTGTGTAGGAGCTGCCGAGCGAAGCGAGGCTGCGATCTTGATCCAGGCAATTGAGTGGCAAGCGAACGATCAAAATCAAAATCAAAATCAAAAGATCGCAGCCTCGCTTCGCTCGGCAGCTCCTACAGTGCAACCCAGCGGGAGCAAGCTCCCTCGCCACGGGGGGCTGCGGTGCTGCGGTTAGCGTGGAGGCTGGGGCAGCTCGATGTCATCCAGCGCTCGATTGGCCAGTAGCGTTCCTAACTCGATCAATTGCTGAAGCCCCAACGCCACATACCGCCGCGAGCCTTCCAGGTCGAAAGCCAGGTCGTTGGCCATGGCATTGGCTGAGGCCAGGGTTTCGCTGAGGGTGGTCAGTATGGATTCGGTGTTGAGGCCCTTGACCACGGTAAAGATCTGGCCGTCCTGGGTGTCGGGCTTGGCTGGCTTGTTGGGCGATAAGTGGATGTCGAGTGCTCGATCGGCCGCTTCGCGACGTTCTGCTGAGTCGAGGCGGGTGTACGCGGAGAGATCTGCGGCTTTTTTTGGGGGGTTGGGGGTGTTCTTGACCATCTAGAAACTCCTGACTTGATAGTGAGCTCACCCACCTCGTGACCAAACGAGGGTGGTGGGCTATGCGCAGGTTGGTCAACCGGGAAGTCAGGCACCCGGCGCACTCGAGAGTGCCCCGCGCACAGCCCGCCGCAAAGCATACCGGCAAAAGCGCCGAGATGCTGAGTTGCGCTTGTGCGCCTGACTTCGAACAGGTGACCAAACCCGGTCGCTGATTTTGCAGCGACGGACAAAGCCTACCCCCTCCGCTTCCGAACCACCAACCGACACGACTCGTCAGAAATTTCCGGCTCGCCACATTTTTTGTAGGAACACACTTCCCCGTGGTGAGGAAGCTTGCTCCCGCTCGGCTCTGTAGGAGCTGTGTAGGAGCTGCCGAGCGAAGCGAGGCTGCGATCTTGATCCAGGCAATTGAGTGGCAAGCGAACGATCAATATCAAAATCAAAAGATCGCAGCCTCGCTTCGCTCGGCAGCTCCTACGGTGCAACCCAGCGGGAGCAAGCTCCCTCGCCACGGGTTTGCGTGTTCAGCCAGGTTGCCCCCATAAAAAAAGACCCGCACTAGGCGGGTCTTTTTTTGTTTTGGAGGAGATCAGAACTGTGGCGTGTACTTCACGGTGAACATCAAGTTACGCGGATCGCCAAAGTTGTTGTTGCCATTGAGCTGGTTGTAGGCCGGCGTGATGTAGGTCTTGTCGAACAGGTTGTTGGCATTGAGCGCCAGATCGATCTCTGACGTCAGCTTGTAGCCGACACGGGCGTTCCATACCGTGTAACCCGGGACCTCATAGTCAGCTTGATAACCCAACGTATGACTTTGGGTGGTAAAGCCCAGACCGGTGCTGACACGATTCCAGTCCCCAGTGAACTGGTAGTTGCCCCACACGCGCAGCATGTGTTTCGGCGTCCAGCTGCTGAACACTTTGCCTTCATCCGCGCCATTCAGACTCTTGGTGGTGTTGTAGGTGTAGCCCGCGAACAGTTGCAGATTGTCGATCACTTCACCACTGATTTCGGCCTCGATGCCCTGGCTGCGCACCTTGCCCGAGGCTGTCGAGCAGCCGAAGCCACCACACCCCGAACCGCCGTCATTGAGGGCACGGTTTTCATGATCGTAGCGGAAGACAGCCAGGGAAGTATTGACCCGACCGTCCATCAACTCACCTTTAAGACCCACCTCGTAATTGGTGCCGACGACGGGCTTAAGCACGGAACCGCTGGCATCAACGTTAGTCTGCGGCTGGAACACATCGGTATAGCTGGCGTAAACCGCCCATTCGCGGCTCAGGTCATAGACGATACCGGCATAGGGCGTGACCACGCCGGTTTCGGTTGAGTAGCTTGGCGTGTTGCGTGTAATTCCGGCTGCCAGTTCATTCTTCGATTTGTAGCTAAAGTCGTACCAGCTGACCCGGGAACCCAGGATCAGTGTCAAGTCATCCACCGGCTTGACGCGCCAGGTACCGTACATGCCTTTCTGGCGCACGTCGTACTTGCTCAGGACGCCCATGCCACCCGCGGCGATCAGACTGTCGTAGCTGATGTCCGGGCGGTCATTGTCCAGGTCGAAGATCGAGTCGCTGGTGCTGTTGAAGGTACGGGCATATTTATCATCCGTCTCCAACTGCGAGAAGTTGCCACCCAGCATAACCTCCTGTTCCATCGACAAGGCTTCGAACTTGCCGGTCAGGTTCATGTCGAGACCGGCCTTGGTGGACTGGAAGTCGGTCAGGAAGTCGGCATATTGCACGCCACTGCCATCGGGCAAGAGGCCACCGCCTCGTTGGACCCGCTGGTTCTTCGCCTGGTTGTCCTCAGTCATGTACACGCCCCCGACCTTGAACGCCCAATCCTCATTGAAGCGGTGCTCCAGATCGGCATAGTAGGTGGTGACATCGATTTCAGATCGGTTCCAGCGCGCGCCGGTGTAGGTCGAACGCGACACGTCCGGCATCGAACCGTCGGCGTAGCGCGGCAAACCACGGATGTTGCCGCGCGACTCGCCATTGGATTGGCTGACCGCGAAGCCCAGGGTGGTGTCTTCGCTCAGGTCAACGTCCAGCGCGCCGTACAGCGAATGGGTCTTGCTCCAGGCATGGTCAACGAAGGAATTGCTCTGGTCTTCGTCGAGGACGATGCGGCCACGGACATTGCCGGCGTCGTTCAGCGGGCCGCCAGCGTCCAGTTGCAGGCCGTAGTGATCCCAGGAGCCGGCCTTGCCGGTGAGGGTCACGGTCGGTGCGCTCTGGCCGCGCTTGCGCACCAGGTTGACGGCGCCGCCGGGGCTGCCGGTGCCTTGCAGCAGGCCGGAGGCGCCACGAAGGATTTCCAGGCGGTCGTAGAAAATCAGGTCCTGGGTCGCCCAGTTGCCCAGCGAATACGTGTTACGCGGGATCGGCACGCCGTCGTACTGCCAGTCATCGATCTGGAAACCGCGCGACGACAGGATCATGCCCTGGCCGACGCCCTGCAGGCCGACGATGCCGGTGGTCTGGTTGACGGCGTCCTTGAGGTTGACCAGGTTCTGGTCATCCATCTGCTTGCGCGTCATCACGGTGATGGATTGGGGAATTTCCTTGAGGGTGTGGGTGCCCTTGCCGATCGTCACGGCATTGCTGGTGTACGAGTGGCTGCCTTCGGTCGTCGCGCTCAACTGCTCTGCATTGATGGTCGTCGCGCCCAGTTCCAGGCCCGCGCTGGCGGAACCCTTCACCAGCATCAAGGTGTTGCCCTCGACGCTGTGGCGCACGCCGGTGCCCTTGAGCAATTCGGTGATGGCTGCCTGGGGGCTCATCTTGCCGCTGACGCGATTGCTTTTCAGGCCGGCCAATTCGTCGGCGTTGTAGATCACTTGCTGGTTGGTCTGTTGGCCGAACGCTTGCAGCGCCTGCGGCAGCGGTTGCGCGGGGATGTCGATGCTGATGTCTTCAGCCATCACTTGGGCGCTCAACGACAATGCACCGACCAGACCCAGGCCCGACAACACTCGGCGCGAACGCAGGCCGCGGGACATGACCAGTGCCTTGAACAACGGTTTCAACTCATGAATTGCCGACATCGTGCTCTCTATTATTGGTAGAAGTGAAAAGTCCATGGGGGCCGAATGGCCTGCCGTTCGCCAGCACGGTCTAACGGCTGACCGGCCCCTCCCCGGGCACGGTCATCCGGCTGGACGACAGCGAAATTTTCCTGGACATAACCGGCGCCTGGGCTGCCCTGCCCGAGCCGATTTGCCCGCATACCTTAGTAAGACGCAGCACCTGGGCAAAACCGGAATGAGTTTATTTATCATTCGCGAGAAAGTTACAAAAAAGGCCGTCGCATGCGGGCGTCGGCCTTTTCTTGGGTTGAGCCATCGTTCCTGCGCTCCCGCGTGGGAACGATCAGATCAACGACCCTGCGCCGCCTTGGCCGCTTGCAGCTGCCGAGCCTGTTCGGTCAGGCGGGCCTTTTCCTCTGGGCTCATCGCCTCCATGCGCAGGCGTGCCTGGGCGATTTTCTCCAGTTGCCCAGGGCTGCTCTCCTGCGCGCGCAAGGCCGTCGCCAACGAAGCCACGGTCGGATGATCGAAGACCAGTCCCGGATGGATGTCGCACTGCAACAGCTTGCGAATGCCGGCCACCAACTTGATCACCAGCAACGAATGACCACCGGCAGCGAAGAAGTCGCGGTCGATGCCCAATCGCTCCAGCCCAAGCAACTGGGCCATGCGCGCAGCGAGCAATTGTTCGAGTCCGTCACGGGGCGCGGCGCCCTCTTCATCGCCCGTCGCGACTGCCAACTGCTGCAACGCCTGGCGATCGATCTTGCCGTTGGCCAACCGAGGGAAGCGCTCGATCAGGTGCCAATGCTGCGGCACCATCACGCTGGGCAAGCGTGCGCTCAGTTGCGTCCGCGCGGCGTCCAGCACATCCGAAGGCAAGCCTTGCGGTGCCACGATAAATGCCAGCAAGCCCTGCTCGGCCGGCAGTACCAGCGCCTCGGCCACCTGGGGCACGCGCAGCAGCTCGGCTTCGATCTCCGCCAGCTCGATACGGAAGCCACGCACCTTGACCTGCTGATCGCGCCGCCCTTGCAGTTGAATCCCGCCGTCCGGGCGATAGCGCGCCAGGTCGCCCGTGCGGTACAGGCGCTGCGCCGGATCGAACGGACTCTGGATGAACGTCTGCCCATCGGCCTCGGCATTCAGATAGCCCCGGCACAACTGCGCGCCGCCCAGGTACAACTCGCCCAGCACGCCCACCGGCGCCAGCCGCCGCTCGGCGTCCAGTACGTAGATTTGGTTGTTGCCCAGCACCTGGGTCAGCGCCGAACAATCCTCGGCAGCACCTTCCAACGACACCGGATGAATCATCACCCCAACGGTCGCCTCGGTCGGTCCGTAGTGGTTGAACACCCGGCAATCGCTGCGCAACCGGGCGATGCGTCCAATCAACGCCGGCGCTATCAGCTCGCCACCGAGCACCAGGGTGCGCGGCAATGTCGCCTGTTCGCCGTCAAGCAATGCCGCGAGGTGCGACGGCACGATCTTCAGGCAATCGATTTGATGCTGGCGCATGAACGTGGCGAACAGCGCGCCGTCCTGCATCTGCTCATCGCTGGCGACATGCAGGGTCGCGCCATTGAACAGCGCGCCAAACAGCGCCGTGTTGCCCAGGTCCGCCGCCACGGTGGAGCTGAAGGCCACGTGTCTGCACTGATCCAGCGCCAGCGCCTGGCTGGCCTGGGCGGTGTAGTTGAGCAATTGCCGATGCTCGATCACCACGCCCTTGGGCACACCGGTGGAGCCGGACGTGAACAACACGTAGGCGATGTCGTTGCCCTTGGTCGCCAGCGCCGGCAACGTCGCGTTCGCTGGGTTGAGCCCGGCCAATGCCAGCGCTGTGTACGGCTGGTCCTGCCACGCCGGCAGGTATGCCGCATCGGTGAGCACCACTGCGGCGCCGGCCTGTTCCAGCATCAATGCCTGACGGGCCTGGGGCCATTGGGTGTCCAGCGGCAGATACGCCGCACCGATGCGCCAGCTCGCCAGCATGGCGATCACCAGCTCCGCCGAGCGCGGCAAGGCCAGGGCGACAATCGAACCCTCGCCCAGGCCTTGGTTCTGGAGGCCGAGGGCCACGCGTTCGACCTGCACCTTCAACTGGCCGTAGCTCAAGGACTGATGGGCGTCGGTCAGCGCGATAACGTCCGGCGTCCGCAGCGCCAGATCTGCAATACGTTGCGGCAGATAACGGTGATCGGCCAACGCCTGCATCGGCGGGTTGATCGCGCGCAAGCGCTGTTCCTCGCTGCGGCCCAGCAGGTTGAGCTGCGCCAGCGGCGTTTGCGCATCCGCAGCGATAGAGGCCAGCAGCACGTCGTATTGTTCCAGCACGGCGCTGGCAGCGGCTTGCGAGTAACGAGCGGCGGCATAATGCAGGCCGATCGCGACAAGCTGCTGGGCATCGTCCAATTGAACCTGCAACAGCAGCTCCAGCGGATCAGCCTGCACAGGCGAGGATCCCGTCCACTTCAGGCTGCTGTCGCCGTGGACGAAACTGGCCGGAGCGACTGCGAATCCATAGGCCGGATACGCCGCGTCAGGCGCCAGTTCCGGCATCCAATATTCCTGCCAGGTGCGATGGGCTTCGAGCCGCGTCGCCAACGCTCCCAGCCACTCGCTGAACGGTGCACTGGGGGACGACGGTACGCAAAGCGGCAGGGTTTTCTCGAACACGCCGATGGCATTGGCGAAGTAATCGTAGTCGCTGCGGCTGTCATGACGCACGCCCACCAGTGCCTGGTCGGAACCGCCCAGGCGTCCCAGCAGCAGCCACCATGCGCCCTGTAATAACGTCGCCAGCGGTTGCCCGAGCTCATCAGCCAAGCATTGCAAAGCATCGCGCCGGGTCGGTTCCAACGCCAATGACACACGCGCATCGGCGGTCCCGCTGCCGGCGCGGCGCGCCGCCAGCCACGGCGTGTCGATCTGCGTCTGCACGCCTTGCAGATGGTGCTGCCAATAGGTCCGCGCTGTGGCCGCATCTTCATCCAGCACCACTTCGCTGCGCCATTCCAGGTACTGGGCGAATTCGCCCGGCGCTTCGTCTTCGCAAGACTGGCCCGCATACGCTTGCCGTACCTGTCCGAGCAGCAGGTTCATCGATGGCGCATCGGCACCGTAGCGCGCAATGCCCAGCAACAATTGCCATTGCCGTGGCGCCAAACGATAAAGCACCGCCTGGACGCCGGCCGATTCGCCGACCACAAAAGCCTGGCCCAGGGTTTCGTTGATCTGCGCCTGGACCTCTTCAGCGGATTGTTCGCTTGCGTTTATCGTCAGCGGGAAGCGCCCGGCGTGGGCCAACTGACGCAAGCCGTGGAAACCGGCGACCTTGACCAACCGCGCCAGCAACATCGGCTGCTGCGCCGCCAGTGTGTCGAAGGCACCCTGCAACCGCTGCGGATCAAGATCGCCGTCGATAGCCACGCTCACCCAGCGCAAGGCCTCGCCACAGGTCACCGTGCCCGACAATTGTTCAAGCGCCCGTTGCTGCTCGGGTGCCAGGGCGAAACCCGCATCCTGCGCCTCCATCATCACCTCGTTCATGCTCCTGTTTCCTCGGTAGTGAATGCGCCCCGGGCGGGTTGCCCGACGGTCGCTGGCCGTTGCAGGCTGGCGTGGTCGTACATATCACCCATGGCGACGACGATTTTGCGTGGTCCTTCGAACGGGTCGCGGGCGTGGGCCACCAGCATGTTGTCCAGGAGGATCACATCGCCCTTCTGCCAGTCGAAACGCACCGCGCAGGCTTCGTACAACTCACCGATACGCGCCATCACCTCGTCTTCGATCGGTGTGCCGTCGCCGTAATAGACGTGCCGGGGCATGCGCTCCAGGCCGTACATCGACAACAGGTCCTGGCGCACATCCGGCTCCAGCCAGTGGATGTGATGCAGCTGCACCTGGTTGAAGAAGGATTTTTCCCCGGTGATCGGGTGCGTGATGATCGCCGGCCCTGGCGTGCGGGTTTGCAACTCGTCGTTGTCGAGCCAGCGCCACTGGATGCCGCCTGCCCGGCAGCGGGCCTCCACTTCGCGGCGATCCTCGGTCTTGAAGAAGTGCTGCCACGACACGTCGAGCTTGTCGGTGAAGGTGCGCACGTAGAGCAGCCCCTTGCCTTCGAATTTTTCGCGAAGGTCCGCTGGCAACTTCTCGTACATCAGGCGGCAGTCCACCACCGGCGTCGCGCCGCCGACGGGGGCGGCCTGCTCGCAGTAGAACATCTGCTTGCGCGGCCAGCGGTCCTGGTGGGAGCTTTCGTTGTGGAACAGGATCATCTTGCGTTCCGGGTACGGCGTGGAACGGTAGGTGTTCTTGCCCCCTTCTTTCTTCGGCAAGTCGCCGTACTGGCCGTACAGCCCCGGTTGAATCGCTTCGGCGAACGCTTCGAAGCCCTGGATACCGTCCAGCGCGAAACCACGGAACAGGATGCCGGCGTGTTCGGCCAGCTTCTGCTCGATCAGGGGTCGGTTCTGCCGGATCCACTCGATGACGTCCAGGTGCGGCTCGCCGGGCTCCAGCATCAGCGGGAAACGTTGAGGCGCCGCCACCAGCGATTCACGCACCAACGCCGGGCGCGGCCGCGCGGCCGGTGTCGCCGAGCGCTTGAGGAATTTGCCCAGTTTGTCGGCCTTGGGCCCCGGGACGTTGGTTGGCGCGGCGGCTGTCGCCACGTTGTCGACTGGCATGCTGATAGCTCCCAATTGAATGTCCTGATCAGCGACGATCTGTTCCAACAGGGCCGTCCAGGCCCGGATCAGGTACTGGATGCGCTCATGTCCGAACAAGGCTGTGGCGAACTGCCAATTACCGCGCAATTGCCCTTCTTCTTCGTCAACGAACAACGCCATGTCGAATTTAGAATGGGTCTGCAGCGCCGGCAGGAACTCCACGCTCAAGCCCGCCATGGAGCGCGTGCGCACCGGCACGTTGTTCATCACGAACAGCACCTGGAGCAACGGGTTCATGCCTTTGTGACGAGGCACGCCCGAGGCGTCGACGATCTGGTCGAACGGCAGGTCCTGATGCTCCAGCGCGCCGAGCAGATCGTCCTGGGCCTGGGCCAGGAATCGGCTGAAGGTCACGCCCGCATCGAAGCGCGAACGCAGCGGCAGGACGTTGACGAAGAAGCCGATCAGGCGCTCCAACTCAGGTTGCTCGCGCCCGGCTACGTCAGCACCCACCACCAGATCCCGGGTGGCGCAGAAGCGGTGCAACAACACCTGGAACGACGCCAGCAGCGTGCTGTACAGCGTGACACCGGCCTCGCTCGACAGCCGCCGCAATGCCGCGCTGAGCCCGGCAGGCAGTTCGAACTGCAACGCATCGCCCTCATACGACGAGGTCTGCCCACGAGGATTGTCCAGCGGCAGGTCAAGACGCCCGTTGTAGCCGTCGAGCCGCTGTTTCCAATAGTCGGCCTGGCGCGCCAGCACGCCCTGGTCTTCCAGCGCCTGCTGCCACAGGGCGAAGTCATGGTATTGGACCTCCAGCGGCGCCAGCGGCATCGGCTCATGGCGCGAAGCGGCTTCGTAGATCTGCACCAGTTCGTTGATCAACAACCCCATCGACCAGCCATCGGAAATGATGTGGTGCATGGCGTACAACAACACGTGCTCGGTCGGGCCCAGGCGCAGGATCCGCCCGCGCAGCAGCGGCGCCTGTTCCAGGTCGATCGGGGTGCGAGCATTGTCCAGCGTCGCCTGGGCCACCTGCTCCTGCTGGGCGCCAGACGATAGGTCGGAGAGGTCGACCAGCGGGAAAACCAACTGGACGTCGTCGGCGATTACCGCCAGCGGATCGCCTTCGTCGTCCTGGACATACGCGGTGCGCAGCACGGCGTGACGTCGCGTCACTTCGGCAAAGCTGCTCATCAGCCGCTCCACCGACAACTCGCCGCTCAGGCGCAGGGCCATGGGCATGCCATACGCCGAAGTACCGCCGGACAGTTGCTCGGCGATCCACAATCGCCGTTGCACCCGCGACAGCGGTGCCGATTGCCTTGGCCCATGGGCCTTGAGCCGGACCTTGCTGGAATCGCCTGCGCGCACGGTTGTGTCACCGGCCTCGCTCATCAGCGCCGCCAATGCGCTGAGCCTTGGATGGTCGAACAGATCGCGCAAGCTCAGCGGATAGCCCGTGAGTTTGCGCAGCCGGGAGATGGCCTGGGTCGCCAGCAATGAGTGACCGCCGCGCTCGAAGAAATGATCGTTGCGGCCAACCTGTTCTACTTCCAGGACTTCTCGCCAGATGTCGGCGATCTGTTGCTCCAGTTCGCTTGCAGGTGGCGCGTAACCGTTTTGCGTCGCCCCGGTTTCCACGCCCGGCAGGGCCTTGCGGTCAAGCTTGCCGTTGGGGGTCAGTGGCAGGTGATCGAGGAACAGCCAGTGGGCCGGGATCATGTAGTCGGGCAGATGCTGCTTGAGTCGGGCCTTGAGTGATTCGCGCAGTGTGTCGGCGTCCGCCGAGGCCACCACATAGGCCACCAACTGCTGACCGCCCGGCCCTTCCTGGGCCAGCACCGCGACTTCGTTGACCTCGGGCTGCTGCAACAGCCGCGCCTCGATTTCCCCCAGCTCGATGCGGAAGCCGCGAATCTTCACCTGATGGTCGATGCGGCCCTGGTATTCGAGCACGCCGTCGGCGCGATAACGGCACAGGTCGCCGGTGCGGTACAGGCGTTCGCCGGTGGTGGAGAACGGGTTGGGCACGTATTTTTCGGCGGTCATGGCGGCGCGACCGAGGTAGCCCCGGGTGATGCCGGCGCCGCTCAGGTACAGCTCAGCGCAGACGCCTTGGGGGACCGGTTGCAGGTTCGCGTCCAGGAGGTAGCTGGCGGTGTGCTTGAGTGGGCGGCCGATGTTGGCCGTGCCGCCTTGAGTGCGACGGGTCCAGGTTGAGTAGGTGGTGTCTTCCGATGGGCCGTACAAATCGTAGACATGCTCGACACCACCCTCCACCTGTCCACCCAACTCCTGTGGGAGCGAGCTTGCTCGCGATAGCGGTGGGTCAATCAATGATGGGCTAACTGACAGGACCCCATCGCGAGCAAGCTCGCTCCCACAGGTTTTGGGTGGGTAGAGAGAGTCCACCAGGCTTTGCTTCAGCGGCTCACCGGCCAGGTTGATGATGCCATGGACATGCTCACTCCCACAGGTTTTGGGTGGGTAGAGAGAGTCCACCAGGCTTTGCTTGAGCGGCTCACCGGCCAGGTTGATGATGCCATGGACATGCTCACTCCCACAGGTTTTGGGTGGGTAGAGAGAGTCCACCAGGCTTTGCTTGAGCGGCTCACCGGCCAGGTTGATGATGCCATGGACATGCTCAATCCCTTGTGGGAGCGAGCTTGCTCGCGATAGCGGTGGGTCAATCAATGATGGGCTAACTGACAGGACCCCATCGCGAGCAAGCTCGCTCCCACAGGTTTTGGGTGGGTAGAGAGAGTCCACCAGGCTCTGCTTCAGCGGCTCACCGGCCAGGTTGATGATGCGCACGCTTTGCGGGATATCCCCGCTGCGCTGCAACGCGGCGATGGCCGAGGGCACGGTGTTGATCAGGCGCACCTGGTCGCGGGCCGGCAGGTGCGGCAGTTCCAGGGCGTTGCGGGCGATGATCAGTGAGCCGCCGTTGGCCAGGGTGACGAAGAGCTCCCACACCGACAGGTCGAAGCACACCGAAGTGGATGCCAGCACGCCTTGGATGTCGTCGCGGCTGTAGACGGTTCTGGACCAGTCGATCAGTGCCTGGACGTTACGGTGGACGATGGCCACGCCTTTGGGTTTGCCGGTGGAGCCGGAGGTGTAGATGACGTAGGCGAGGTTGTCCGGTGTGACTTGGGTAACCGGCTCGCTCAACGGATAACGTGAAAGGTCGAGCTGATCAAGCATCAACACTTCGGTTCCAGCCGGAACCGTCAGGGCCACCGCCTGCTCGGTCAGCAACACCCGCGCCCGACTGTCATCGAGCATATAGGCCACGCGTTCAGCCGGGTAATCGGGGTCCAGCGGCACATACGCACCGCCCGCCTTGAGCACCGCCAGCAAGGCGATCAGCAATTGCTCGGAGCGCGGCATCGCCACCCCCACCCGCACTTCCGGGCCGACGCCCAGTTCGATGAGCTTGTGGGCCAGGCGATTGGCCCGGCCGTCGAGTTCGCTGTAGCTCAGACGAACATCATTGACCGTCACCGCCAAGGCATCCGGGGTGTTGTCCGCTTGGCGGGCGATCAGTTGATGGATGCACAGGTCTTGCTCGAACGGCGCATCCACCGGATTCCAGTCATGGGTCAGGCGTTGATGCTCATCGAATTCCAGCATCGACAGTTCACCCAACGGGCGCTCGCCCTGAGCGGTCATCTGCCCGAGCAACTGCGCCAGATGCGCCGCCAGCCTTTCCACCGTGGCCGGGGCAAAGCTAGCCCGTTGATAACTCATGTGCACCGACAACTGCCGCTCCAACCCCACCAGCAGCGTCAACGGATAGTTGGTCTGTTCCTGGGTGATTGGCGAACCAAAACGCAAACCGTCCGGCGCGCCCTGCTCCAAGGCCTCGGCAATCGGGTAGTTCTCGAACACCAGCAAACTGTCGAACAACGCGTCGCCGCCCTGCCCGGCCCAGCGTTGGATATCCAGCAACGCGGTGTGCTCGAACTCCCGCAGGGCGAGGTTCTGCGCCTGCACCGCTTGCAGCCAACTGTCCAGGGACTGCTCCGCCCGAGGGCTGGCGATCACCGGCAAGGTGTTGATGAACAGGCCAATCTGCTGCTCGACGCCAGGCAGGTCAGCCGGACGACCGGCGACCGTCGCCCCGAACGCCACGGTGGATTTGCCGGTGTAGCGCTGCAACAGCAGCAGCCATGCCGCCTGCACCAGCGTGTTGACGGTGACTTTCGAGGCGCGAGCAAAGGCTTCCAGGCGTCGGGTCAGTGCCTCGTCCAGCACCTGCATATGATCGCCATACCCCACACCCGCGTCCGTCGGTTTGCCAACCGCATCGGCCAGCCGCGTTGGTGCTTCGAGGCGTTCCAGCGCAGGCTTCCAGAACGCCTCGCTGGCCGCCCCATCCTGGCGCTGCAGCCAGGCGATGTAGTCCCGATAGCGTCCACCGGACACAGCAATGGACTGCCCGCTGTAGCGCTGCAGCACTTCGCCGAGCAGCTGCGAATTGCTCCAGCCGTCCATGAGGATGTGATGACAGGTGTAGATCAAGTGATAGCGGTCGTCCGCCACGCGCACGACCACCAACCGCAACAACGGCGCCGCTTCCAGGGCAAACCCTTGCTGGCGCTGGGCCGTTGCGAGGTTTTCCAGGTAGCGAGGCAAATCAGCCTCCGTGCGCGCATCGTGCACCTGCAACGCAACCTCCACACGCTTGTGCACCACCTGCAACGCACGCTTGAACTCGCCTTCCCAGACAAAACCGCTGCGCAGCACGTCATGGGCGTCGGTCGCCGCTTGCCAGGCCTGGCGGAAGCGTTCGACATCCAACCCTTCGACCTCGACGCGCATCTGGTTGATGTAGTGGCCGGCCTGTTGTTCATACAAGGTGTGGAACAACATGCCCTGCTGCATCGGCGACAGTGGATAGAGGTCCTCCACCTCTCGGGCCACCAGCGGCAAGGCGTCCAATTGCGCCTGGTCGAGCCCGGCCAGGGGGAAGTCCGACGGCGTGAAGCCGTGGCGCTGGGTCTCGCAACAGTGCTCGATCAATCCGCGCAATTCCCGAGCGTAATCCACGGCGAGTGCCTGGATCGTCGCTTCGTCGAACATCTGCGTGCTGAAGGTCCAGTCGATGCTCAACTCACCGGCATAGACGCTGCCATTGAGGGTCAACCAGTTATCCAGCGGTGCCAACGGACTCTGGGCCGCGCCCGCCGACTCGCTGGCCGGGACAAACAAGCCGTCGGCCTCTGTATTGAAGCCGCTGTCGAACTGCCCCAGGTAATTGAAGGTGATGCGCGGCACCGGCAGTGCCGCGAGGGCACGACGCGTCGGTTCATCGCCCAGGTAGCGCAACACGCCGAAACCAAGCCCTTTGTCCGGGATCGCCCGCAGTTGCTCCTTGATTGCCTTGATCGAGCCTTCGGCAGTCGCCGTCGGGGTCAGGCGCACCGGAAACAGGCTGGTGAACCAACCCACGCTGCGGCTCAGGTCCAGATCATCGAACAGCGCCTCGCGGCCATGGCCTTCCAGCTGGATCAAGGTCGACGCCCGGGCAGTCCAACGGCCGATCACCCGGGCCAGCGCCGTCAACAGCAGATCGTTGACCTGGGTGCGGTAGGTCGCCGGCGCTTGTTGCAACAATCGTCGGGTCAGTTCCTTGTCCAGCCGCGTCTGGACTTGCGCCCCATGGCACCTGCGCAAATCACTTCCGGGGTGGTCGCAAGGCATATCGTGGCAAGCGCCTTCCAGTTGCGCCTGCCAGTACGCGACTTGGCCCTGCAACGCCGCGCTGCCGGCATGGGCCTGCAACCGTTGCGCCCAGGCCTGTGCAGACGTGGTCTTGGCCGGCAATGTCGGCGTCTGGCCGGCCTGCAGTTGCTCATAGGCCCGTTGCAAATCTTCCAGCAGAACCCGCCACGACACGCCGTCCACCACCAGGTGATGGATCACCAGCAACAGCCGCTGGCTGCCATCGGCCAGGGTCGCCAGGACACCGCGCAGCAGCGCGCCGCTGTCCAGTTCAAGGCTGCGCTGGGCGCGTTCGGCCAGGCGTTCGAGGGCCTCCGCGTCGGGAACCGACGCGGTCCACAGCAGGGGTGAGTGCTGCCAGAGTGAACGCTGCTCCATCAAGGTTTTATGGCCAGCGATCCAGCCGCCATCCTCATGGGTGAAGGCCAGGCGCAACGCATCGTGATGTTCGACCAAGGCTTGCAACGCCTGCTCCAGATACCCGGCGTGCACCGGTCGCACGCCCTTGAGCAGCACCGACTGGTTCCAGTGATGAGGCTCGGCCATGGCCTGCTCGAAGAACAACTGCTGGAACGGCAGCAACAACGCGTCCCCTGTCACCGGGCCCTGGTCGATGACCGGCCCGCCGTCCCCCGTTGTCGCCACGCCAGCCAGCCCTTGGATGGTCTGGTGCAGGAACAGGTCCTTGGGGCTGAAATGGATACCGGCCTGACGGGCCCGGCTCACCACCTGGATGGAGATGATCGAGTCGCCGCCCAGCTCGAAGAAATTGTCGGTCACGCCCACGCGATCGCGTCCGAGCACGCTTTGCCAGATATCCACCAGCGTCTGTTCCTGCGCGGTCATGGCTGCGATGTAGGCCTGGGGATGGGCGCATGGCTCGGCCTTGGGCAGTGCCTTGCGCTCGAGCTTGCCGTTGGGGCTGACCGGCATTTTTTCCAGCCACACCCAGTGTTGCGGCACCATGTAGTCGGGCAAGGATTGGCTCAGATGTTCCCTGAGGCGCGCTTGCAGCGCTTGGCGAACGGCGTCATCGGCGGCCAGCAGCTCGGCGCGCGCCGGCACCACATAGGCGACCAGCAGCGTGCCATCCTGGGCCAGGACCACCGTTTCGCGCACCGCATCGTGCTCGGCCAGGCGCGCTTCGATTTCGCCCAGTTCGATGCGCAGGCCACGGATCTTCACCTGATGGTCGATCCGCCCGGCATATTCGATCACACCGCCAGGGCGATAACGCGCCAGGTCGCCGGTCCGATACAAGCGCTGGCCATGGCCGAACGGCCCGGTGACGAAGCGCTCGGCGGTCAACGCCGCGCGTCGGTGGTAACCCCGCGCCAGCCCCTCGCCCGCCAGATACAGTTCGCCAATCACGCCCACCGGTACCGGCGTCAACTCGTCGTCGAGGATGTAGGTGCCGAGGTTGGCGATCGGCTGGCCGATCGGCACGCTGTCGCGCTGCTCGTCGACACAGGTCCAGTGAGTGACGTCGATGGCCGCCTCGGTCGGGCCATAGAGGTTGTACAGATTGGCGTTGGGCAACTTGGCGAACACCTGCTGCTGGGCATCCACCGGCAGCGCTTCGCCGCTGCAGACGATCCGCTTCAAGCTCGTGCATTCGGCCACGCGCGAATCCTGCACAAACGCCTGGAGCATCGACGGCACGAAGTGCAGCGTCGTGATGCCCTCGGCCGTGATCAGTTCGATCAGCAGCGCCGGGTCGCGATGGGCGCCCGGTGCAGCCACCACCAGCGTCGAACCGGTCAGCAGCGGCCAGAAGAATTCCCACACCGACACGTCGAAGCTGAACGGTGTTTTTTGCAGCACGCGGTCCGAGGCATCGAGGCCATACGCCTGCTGCATCCAGCACAGCCGGTTGACCAGGGCGCTGTGGCGATTACCCGCGCCCTTGGGCTTGCCGGTGGAGCCGGAGGTATAGATCACGTAAGCCAGGTTTTCGCCGTGGACTTCGACGTCGGGATTGCCGTCGCGGCTGGCGTACACGCCGTCGTCGGGCGAGTCCAGCACCAGGCTGCGCAGCCCGTCCGGGATCGGCAAGGCCTCCAGCAGGTGTTGCTGAGTCAGCAGCAAACCAATGCCGCTGTCTTCGAACATGTAGGCCAGGCGATCACGCGGGTATTCGGGGTCCAGTGGCACATAGGCGCCGCCGGCCTTGAGGATCGCCAACAGGCCCAGCACCATCTCCACGGAACGCTCCACGGCGATGCCCACCAACACGTCAGGTCCAACGCCCTGGTCGATCAAGCGATGGGCCAGGCGGTTGGCCCGGGCATTGAGTTCGCGGTAGCTCAGGCGCTGTCCGCCGAAGACCAGCGCGGGCGCGTCCGGGGTCCGGCGCACCTGTTCCTCGATCAGGCTTTGCACGCTGCGCTCGAGCGGGTATTGCTGCGCCGTCGCGTTCCAATCGATGAGCATGTGCCGGCGCTCGTCCGCGTCCAGCAGCGACCACTGCGCCACCGGGCGATGCAGGTCGTGCACCAGCTCGTGCAACAGGTTGAGCCAATGCCGGGCCATGCGTTCGACGGTCGCCGGCTCGAACAGATCCGTCGCATAGGTCAGGGCTGCGTGCAGGCCCTGCGGGCTTTCGACCGTGTCCAGGCTCAGGTCGAACTGCGCGGTGCGCTGCGTCCAGCCAAGGGGTTCGACGCAAAGGTCCGGCAAGGCATTGGCGAACGCCGAATCGGCTTCATTGCGATGGTTGAACATCGCCTGGAACAGCGGGCTGTGGCTGAGGTTGCGCTGCGGTTGCAAGGCATCCACCAGTTGCTCGAACGGCAGGTCCTGGTGCATCTGCGCGGCCATCGCCGTTTGCTTGAGCTGCTGCAGCAGCGCGGCACCGGTCAGCTCACTGTGGAATTCGCTGCGCAGGACCTGGGTGTTGACGAAAAAACCGATCAGCCGCTCGGTTTCCAGCCGTTGTCGGTTGGCGATCGGCACGCCGACGCGGATGTCGGCCTGGCCGCTGTAGCGGTGCAGCAGCGCCTGGAACGAACCGAGCAACAGCACGAACAACGTGACGTTTTCCCGTCGGGCCAGGGCCTTGAGACCAGCGCTCAAGGCCGCGTCCAACACGATAGGCAGGCGTGCGCCGCGCAGGCTTTGCTGCGCCGGGCGCGGATGGTCGATGGGCAGTTCCAGCAGCGGTTGCTCTCCGCCCAGTTGCCCGGACCAATAGGCCAACTGGCGATCCCGCTCACCGGCCGCCATCCATTGCCGCTGCCAGACGGCGTAGTCGGCGTATTGCACCGCCAACGGTGGCAGATGCGCTTGCTGGCCTTGGACGAACGCCGAATACAGGCTCATCAGGTCATCGACCATCACCTGCAAGGACCCGCCATCGGAGACGATGTGATGCAGCGTCAACACCAGGATGTGATCCTGCTCGTCCACTTCCAGCAGCGCGACGCGCAGCAACGAATCAGTCAACAGATCGAACGGACGTTGTGTCTGCTGTTCGACAAAGCCGTGGATGTCACGCCCTTCCAGGCGCTGCTCGACGAAGTCGACCTCCCCCTGCCCGCGAATGACCTGGCAGGTGCGCCCATCTTCTTCAACGAACAAGGTGCGCAAGCTTTCGTGACGCTCGATCAGCGCGGCGAAACTCTTGCGCAGCGCCTCCTTGTCCAGCGTGCCGCGCATCCGCAGGGCCGTGGGAATGTTGTAGGCGGCGCTGTCCGGGTCCATTTTCCACAGGAACCATTGGCGTTCCTGGGCAAACGACAGCGGCAGTGGCGCATCGCGAGGCACCGGCACCGGCACCAGCGCCGGAGCCTGTTCGCCGGGCGTGGCCTCGAACGCGGCGACAAACGCCTGCAAGGTGCTGTGTTCGAACAGGCTGCGCAGCGGCACCTCGATGCCCAGCATCCGACGGATCCGCGACACCACCTGGGTCACCAGCAGCGAATGCCCGCCCAATTCGAAGAAATTGTCCTTCAGGCCCACGCGCTCAAGCTTGAGCACGTCCTGCCAGATCGCCGCGACTTGTTGCTCGACCTCGCTGCGAGGCGCCACGTAGGCCTGTTGCAAGTCGCTGGCGTCGGGCGCCGGCAAGGCCTTGCGATCGATCTTGCCGTTGGGCGTCAGCGGCAATCTTGCCAGGAACAACAGGTGCGCCGGGACCATGTAGTCCGGCAACTGCGCCTTGAGGGTCGCCTTGAGCGTTGCGCGCAGCGGCGCATCGGGCGCCGGCACTGCGCCGCTGGCCGGCACGACGTAGCCCACCAGTTGCGCACCGGTCGGGCCTTCGTGGGCGACCACCACGGTTTCGCGCACGCTGTCCTGGGCCAGTAGCGCGGCTTCGATTTCTCCGAGCTCGATGCGCAGGCCGCGAATCTTGACCTGATGGTCGATGCGGCCGAGGTATTCGACCACCCCTTCGGCGCGATAACGGGTCAGGTCGCCGGTGCGGTACAGCCGTTCACCGCAGGTGGAAAACGGATCGGGCACGAAGCGTTCGGCGGTCAGCCCCGGGCGCTGGAAATAACCACGGGCCAGGCCGGCGCCACCGATCAGCAGCTCACCCGGCGCGCCGGGCGGGTTGAGCGTCAGGTCGCAGCCGACGATGTAGAGCGCGGTATTGTCCAGCGGCTGGCCAAGGAAGGGCCGGTCGCGCTCGGGGCTCAACGGGTGCAGCGCCGACCAGATGGTGGTTTCGGTCGGGCCATAGAGGTTCCAGAGCTTCGGCGAGAGTGCCAACAGGCGTTGCGCGAGTTCCTGGGGCAAGGCTTCGCCGCCGCACAGGAAAGTCCGGCCGGCCAGCACCGAGGCCTGCTCGTGGTCGAGCAGCATGCGCCAGCTCGACGGCGTCGCTTGCAGCACCGTGACGTCGTGTTGTTCGGCCAGCGCCAGCACCGCTTGCGGATCCTGGTGCACGTGCTGCCCGGTCAGCACGATGCGGGCCCCGGCGCAGAGGGGCCCGTAGATTTCCAGGCCGAAAATATCGAAGGAGAAGGTCGTCAGCGACAGCATGCGGTCGCTGGCTACGAGCCCCGGCTGGGCGATCATGCTGGTGATGAAATTGCCCAGCGCGCCATGGCGCACCATCACGCCCTTGGGCTTGCCGGTGGAACCGGAGGTGTAGATGACGTAGGCCAGGTGCTCGCCGGTCAACGGCACCACCGGGCAGGTTTGCGGAGCGTCTGGCAGGGCGGCGTCCGGCTGGTCCAACAGCAGGGTCCGGAGGGTTTCCGGGATCGGCAATCGCGCCTGTAGAGGGACCTGGGTCAGCAGCAACCCGATGCCGCTGTCCTCGATCATGTAGGCCAGGCGATCCTCGGGATACGCCGGGTCCAGCGGCACGTAGGCGCCGCCGGCCTTGAGGATCGCCAGCAGGCCGACAATCATCTCGACGCTGCGCTCCACCGCGATGCCCACCAGCTCGCCTGGCGACACGCCCAGATCGATCAAGCGGTGAGCCAGTTGATTGGCGCGGACGTCCAGTTGCCGATAGCTCAGGGATTGCCCGTCAACAGTCAGCGCCAGTGCATCGGGCGCCCGATGTGCCTGTTCGGCGATGCGCTGGTGGACGCACACGGCTTCGACGCCGTGGTCGGCGACGCGCACCCATTGCTGTTGCGTGAGGCGCTGCTGCGCCGGGTCGAGCAGCGGCAGTTCGCCAACCCGCTGGCGGGGTGCATCGACGATGCCTTGCAGCAGGTTTTGCCAGTGCTCGGCCAGGCGCTCGATGGTCTGCGGTTCGAAGAGATCAGTGGCGTAGGTCAGCTCCGCGGCGATGCCCAGCTCGGTTTCGTAGGTGCCCAGGGTCAAGTCGAACTGGGCGGTGCGCCCTTCCCATGTCAGGTCCTCGACTCGCAGTCGTGGCAGCTGCATCTGTCGGTGGTCCGTGGCACCGGCGTTCTGGTGGTTGAACATGACCTGGAAAATCGGGCTGTGGCTGAGACTGCGCTCCGGTTGCAAGGCTTCGATCAGTTGCTCGAACGGCAGGTCCTGATGGGCCTGGGCCGCCATGGCCGCTTGCTTGGCCTGGGCGAGCAATTCATCAAACGGCATGTGCCCATCGACGTGGGCATTGAGCACCTGGGTGTTGACGAAAAAACCGATCAGCCCTTCGGTCTCGACCCGGTTGCGATTGGCCGTCGGCACGCCGACGCGGATCTGCGGCTGGCCGCTGTAGCGGTGCAGCAATGCCTGGAACGAGGCGAGCAAGACCATGAACAGGCTGGCGCCTTCACGCTGGGCCAGTTGCTTGACCGAGGCGGCCAGTTCCGGCGCCAGCGTCACATCCAGCCGTGCGCCACGAAGGCTTTGCACCGAGGGGCGCGGATGATCGAACGGCAACTCCAGCACCGGTTGCTCGTCGCCCAGGGTCTGGACCCAATAAGCCAACTGGCGTTCGCGCTCGCCGGCTTCCAGCCAATGGCGCTGCCAGATGGCGTAGTCGGCGTATTGCACCGGCAGCTCCGGCAATGCCAGCGGCTGGCCGCCGGTGTCGGCGGCGTAACAGCGCACCAGTTCGTCCACCAGCACGCGCATCGACCAGCCATCGGCGATGATGTGGTGCTGGATCAGCACCAGCACATGGTCGTCCTCGGCGATTTTCAACAGCGAAACCCGTAGCAACGGCCCCTGGCGCACATCGAACGGGCGCGCGGTTTCGCCTTCGACGTAAGCCTTGATGCGCGCGTCCTCGCTGATCGGTGAACCAGCAGGCAGCGCCTCGACAGCGATGCTCAGGGGCATCTGCCGGTGGATGATTTGCACCGCTTGCTCGCCGAGCTCACCGAACGTGGTGCGCAAGCTTTCGTGGCGCTCGACCAGGGCATTGAAGCTGCGTTCCAGGGCCGGCACGTCCAACTGGCCTTTGAGGCGCAGGGCGCTGGGGATGTGGTAGGCCGAACTGTGGGGGTCCATTTGCCAGAGGAACCACTGGCGCTCCTGGGCGTAGGACTGCGGAATGTGCTCGAACCCGGAACGCACTTCGGGGATCGGCAGGTTGGCCGGCGAGACGCCCTCCTCCAGCATCTTCTCCAGGTACAGCCTGCGTTTGTCCAGCGGCAGAGTGATAAAGCGCTTGGCAACCCTCAAAGCAACACTCTTGTCCATCAGACTTCCTCCATTTCATCAAGCAGGGCGTCCAGCTTGTTCAGTTTCTCTTCATTGATTGGCCCGTCCGTACTGTCGAGTCGGGCGACGAAATCCTGCAGGACGGGGTGCTGGAACAGCAGTTGCGGGGTCAGGCTCAACCCCAGTTCGAGGGCCATGCGCGAGACAGCGGTGACCGCCAGCAGCGAGTGGCCGCCCAGCTCGAAGAAGTGATCGTTCAGGCCCACGCGCTCGACGGTGAGCACCTGGGCCCAGATCGCCGCGACGTGCTGCGCCAGTGAGCTGACCGGTGCTTCGTATGCGCTTTGCGAGCGCCCGGCCTCGATGCCCGGCAACGCCTTGCGGTCGAGCTTGCCGTTGGGGGTCAGTGGCAGGTGATCGAGGAACAGCCAGTGCGCCGGAATCATGTAGTCGGGCAGATGCTGCTTGAGTCGGGCCTTGAGTGATTCGCGCAGTGTGTCGGCGTCCGCCGAGGCCACCACATAGGCGACCAACTGCTGACCGCCCGGCCCTTCCTGGGCCAGCACCGCGACTTCGTTGACCTCGGGCTGCTGCAACAGCCGCGCCTCGATTTCCCCCAGCTCGATGCGGAAGCCGCGAATCTTCACCTGATGGTCGATACGGCCCTGGTATTCGAGCACGCCGTCGGCGCGATAACGGCACAGGTCGCCGGTGCGGTACAGGCGTTCGCCGCTGGTGGAGAACGGGTTGGGCACGTATTTTTCGGCGGTCATGGCGGCGCGGCCGAGGTAGCCCCGGGTGATGCCGGCGCCGCTCAGGTACAGCTCAGCGCAGACGCCTTGGGGGACCGGTTGCAGGTTCGCGTCCAGAAGGTAGCTGGCGGTGTGCTTGAGCGGGCGGCCGATGTTGGCCGTGCCGCCAGGGGTGCGGCGGGTCCAGGTGGAATAGGTGGTGTCTTCCGATGGGCCGTACAAATCGTAGACATGCTCGACACCACCCTCCACCTGCCCACCCAACTCCTGTGGGAGCGAGCTCGCTCGCGATAGCGGTGGGTCAATCAATGATGGGCTAACTGACAGGACCCCATCGCGAGCAAGCTCGCTCCCACAGGTTTTGGGTGGGTAGAGAGAGTCCACCAGGCTTTGCTTCAGCGGCTCACCGGCCAGGTTGATGATGCCATGGACATGCTCAATCCCTTGTGGGAGCGAGCTTGCTCGCGATAGCGGTGGGTCAATCAATGATGGGCTAACTGACAGGACCCCATCGCGAGCAAGCTCGCTCCCACAGGTTTTGGGTGGGTAGAGAGAGTCCACCAGGCTTTGCTTCAGCGGCTCACCGGCCAGGTTGATGATGCCATGGACATGCTCAATCCCTTGTGGGAGCGAGCTTGCTCGCGATAGCGGTGGGTCAATCAATGATGGGCTAACTGACAGGACGCCATCGCGAGCAAGCTCGCTCCTACAGGTTTTGGGTGGGTAGAGAGAGTCCACCAGGCTTTGCTTGAGCGGTTCACCGGCCAGGTTGATGATGCGCACGCTTTGCGGGATATCCCCGCTGCGCTGCAACGCCGCGATGGCCGAGGGCACGGTGTTGATCAGGCGCACCTGGTCGCGGGCCGGCAGGTGCGGCAGTTCCAGGGCGTTGCGGGCGATGATCAGTGAGCCGCCGTTGGCCAGGGTGACAAAGAGCTCCCACACCGACAGGTCGAAGCACACCGAAGTGGATGCCAGCACGCCTTGGATGTCGTCGCGGCTGTAGACGGTCCTGGACCAGTCGATCAGTGCCAGGACGTTGCAGTGGGCGATGGCCACGCCCTTGGGTTTGCCGGTGGAGCCGGAGGTGTAGATGACGTAGGCGAGGTTGCCTGGTGTGACCGCTGTGACCGGTGCGGTGACGGGATACGAGGTCAACTCCACCCGGTCCAGCATCAACACTTCGGTTCCCGCCGGAACCGTCAGGGCCACCGCCTGCTCGGTCAGCAACACCCGCGCCCGACTGTCATCAAGCATGTACGTCAAGCGCTCAGCCGGGTAATCGGGGTCCAGCGGCACATACGCACCGCCCGCCTTGAGCACCGCCATCAAGGCAATCAGCAATTGCTCGGAACGCGGCATCGCCACGCCCACGCGCACTTCCGGGCCGACGCCCAGTTCGATGAGCTTGTGGGCCAGGCGATTGGCCCGGCCGTCGAGTTCGCTGTAGCTCAGGCGCGTGTTGGCGAAGGTGACTGCCAAGGCATCCGGGGTGTTGTCCGCTTGGCGGGCGATCAGCTGATGGATGCACAGGTCTTGCTCGAACGGCGCATCCACAGGATTCCAGTCATGGGTCAGGCGTTGATGCTCATCGAATTCCAGCATCGACAGTTCACCCAACGGGCGCTCGCCCTGAGCGGTCATCTGCCCGAGCAACTGCGCCAGATGCGCCGCCAGCCTTTCCACCGTGGCCGGGGCAAAGCTAGCCCGTTGATAACTCATGTGCACCGACAACTGCCGCTCCAACCCCACCAGCAGCGTCAACGGATAGTGGGTCTGTTCCTGGGTGATTGGCGAACCAAAACGCAAACCGTCCGGCGCGCCCTGCTCCAAGGCCTCGGCAATCGGGTAGTTCTCGAACACCAGCAAACTGTCGAACAACGCGTCGCCGCCCTGCCCGGCCCAGCGCTGGATATCCAGCAACGCGGTGTGCTCGAACTCCCGCAGGGCGAGGTTCTGCGCCTGCACCGCTTGCAGCCAACTGTCCAGGGACTGCTCCGCCCGAGGGCTGGCGATCACCGGCAAGGTGTTGATGAACAGGCCAATCTGCTGCTCGACGCCGGGCAGGTCAGCCGGACGACCGGCGACCGTCGCGCCGAACGCCACGGTGGATTTGCCGGTGTAGCGCTGCAACAGCAGCAGCCAAGCGGCTTGCACCAGCGTGTTGACGGTGACTTTCGAGGCGCGAGCGAAGGCTTCCAGGCGTCGGGTCAGTGCTTCGTCCAGCACCTGCATATGATCGCCATACCCCACACCCGCGTCCGTCGGCTTACCAACCGCATCGGCCAGCCGCGTTGGTGCTTCGAGGCGTTCCAGCGCAGGCTTCCAGAACGCCTCGCTGGCCGCCCCATCCTGGCGTTGCAGCCAGGCGATGTAGTCCCGATAGCGTCCGCCGGACACAGCAATGGACTGCCCGCTGTAGCGTTGCAGCACTTCGCCGAGCAGCTGCGAATTGCTCCAGCCGTCCATGAGGATGTGATGGTGGCTGTAGATCAGGTGATAACGCTGTTCATCGAGGCGCACGATCATCAGCCGCACCAGGGCCGGCGCGCTCAGGTGAAGTTGTTGCCGTTCAGCATCGGCCAGGGCCTGCAAGGCCTGGTCAGGCAGCGGATCAGCGCGCAGATCGTGCAGGCTATAAGGCAGTTCCAAGTACTTGCCGACCACTTGCACCGGTGCCGGCAAATCGCCCTGCCAGACAAACCGCGTGCGCAGGATGTCATGGGCATCCACCGCCGCCTGCCAGGCCTGGCGGAAGCGTTCCGGCTCCAGCCCTTCAATGTCCAGGCGCAGTTGGTTGATGTAGTCGCCGCTCGCATCGCCGTACACGCCATGGAACAGCATGCCTTGTTGCATCGGTGACAACGGATACAGGTCGACGATCTGCTCGGACGGCAGCGGCAGTCCGTCCAGTTGCTGCTGGTTCAGGCTCGCCAGCGGGAAGTCCGACGGCGTCACGCCGCTGTGCTCGCCACGGCAGCAATGCTCGATCAGCCGCTGCAACTCCAGGGCATAATCATCGGCCAGCGCCTGGATGGTGGATTCGTTGAACTGCTCGCGGCTGAAGGTCCAGCCCAGGTTCAGTTCGCCGCCGAACACCTGGCCGTTCAAGGCCAGCGCATTGGACAGGGGTGCTTCGGCGTCCAGCTCATCGCCGGCGCCTTCGTCGGCCGGGATGAACAAGGCGCCGTCGGCTTCGTTGAAGCTGGCGTCGAACTGGCCCAGGTAGTTGAAGGTCAGGCTGGGCGTCGGCAGCCCGGCCAGGATCGCCCGTGTCGCGTCGTCCGCCAGATGGGCCAAGGCACCAAAGCCCAGGCCCTTGTCAGGCATCGCCCGCAGTTGCTCCTTGATCTGCTTGAGGCAATCCCCCAGGTCCGCCCGTGGCGTGAGCCGGGCCGGGTACAGGCTGGTGAACCAGCCGACGGTGCGGGTCAGGTCGACGTCATCGAACAACGCTTCGCGACCATGGCCTTCGAGCTGGATCAGCGCGCTGTCGTGGCCGGTCCAGCGCACCATCACCCGTGCCAGTGCCGTGAGCAGCAAATCGTTGACCTGGGTCCGATAGGCCTTGGGGGCGTCTTGCAGCAGTTGCCGGGTCAACGCGGCGCCGAGTCGCGTACGCACCGTCACCGCCAGGCGGTTCTGCTGGCCGCCCGCCGGGTTATCCATCGGCAACGAGGCATCGACGTCTTCGAGCCGGGCCTGCCAGAACGCCAATTCCTGCGCCAGCCGGTTACTGCGGGCATGCGCTTGCAGGCGCTCGGCCCAAGCCTGCGCCGACGTGGTTTTCAGCGGCAATCGCACCGCCACGCCGCTGGACAACTGGCGATAGGCACGTTGCAGATCCTCGAACAGGATTCGCCACGACACGCCGTCGATCACCAAGTGATGCACCGCCAGCAACAAACGCTGGCTGCCATCGGCCAGCGTCGCCAGGACCGCCCGCAGCAAGGGCCCGTCTTGCAGGTCCAGGCTGCGCTGGGCCTCGTTGGCGATGCCTTGCAAGGCCTGCGCATCAGGCGCGTCCCCGGTCCAAAGCAGGTCTTCGCATTGAGTGCCAGCAGGACGATAAGCCGCCCTCCAGCCGTCGTCCTGCTCGGTGAAGCTCAAACGCAGGCCATCGTGATGTTGCAGCAGCGCGTTCAACGCCTGGTTCAGAATTGATGCGTCCAGGCGCTGGGTCGGCTTGAGCATTACCGCCTGGTTCCAGTGATGACGCTGCGGTATCGCCTGCTCGAAGAACACACGCTGCACTGGCAACAGCGCCAGCTCCCCGGTCACCGGCCCCTGGTCGATGACTTGCGCGGTTTCACCCTGGCGAACCACCGTCGCAAGCCTTTCCAGGGTCTGGTGCTGGAACAGGTCCTTGGGCGTGAAATGCATGCCGGCCTGGCGGGCGCGGCTGACCATCTGGATCGAGACGATGGAATCGCCACCCAGCTCGAAGAAATTATCCCGCAGGCCCACCCGTTCAAGCTTGAGCACGTCCTGCCAGATCGCCGCCAGTTGCTGTTCCAGCGCAGTGCGCGGCGCCAGGTAGGCGTGTTGCGATTGGCTGGCGTCGGGCTTGGGCAGGTTCTTGCGGTCGAGCTTGCCGTTGGGGGTCAGCGGCAGGCGTTCGAGCAGCAACAGATAAGCCGGGACCATGTGCGCCGGCAACGTCGCCTTGAGTTGCTCGCGCAGGTACTCGGCAAAATTTTCGCGGGCCAATTCTGCCGCCACCACATAGGCCACCAGACGCTTGCCGCTGCCGGCGGTGCCTTCCTGGGCCACGACCACCGCTTCACGCACGCCATCGAGGGCCTGCAGGCTAGCTTCGATCTCGCCCAGCTCGATGCGGAAGCCGCGGATCTTCACCTGATTGTCGATGCGATCCAGGTAATCGAACGTACCGTCGACGCGCTGGCGCACCAGGTCTCCGGTGCGATACAGCAAGCCGCCAACGCTGAACGGGTCGGCGACAAAGCGCTCGGCGGTCAGCCCCGGCCGGTTCAGGTAACCGCGGGCCAATCCCGTGCCGCCCAGGTACAGCTCACCGGCCATGCCTTGGGGCAACAGGTTCAGGTCGGCATCGAGCACGTAGGCGCTGCGGTCGCCGATGCGGCTGCCGATGGGCGCGTAGGCGGCGCCACACGACACCTCGCGACCGGCCTTCCAGATCAGCGGCGTCACCACCGTTTCAGTCGGGCCATAACCGTTGATGATGTACTCGGGACGCAAGGCGCGCTTGACCCGTTCGAAACTGGCGATGGGCACCGCGTCACCGCCGAAGCAGTAGACGCGCACCTTCGGCGGGTTGCCTTCGCGCTCGGCGTGTTCGGCCAGTTGCTGTAAATAAACGGGCGGGAACGCCACCACCGTCACGCCGTGCTCGTGCATGGCGTTGTAGGTCTGTTCCGGGGTCCACAGGCTGTCATCGCGGATCAGCAGCGACGCACCGTGGGTCAGGCTGGTGAGCCAGCGTTCGTGGGCACCGTCAAAAGCGAACGACATGAAATGGAACTCGCAATCGCTGTCGCGCATTTCATAACGCTCGCCAATGGCCTGGCAGTGCATCGCCAGCGGACCATGGGCCACGCTGACGCCCTTGGGGTTGCCGGTGGAGCCGGAGGTGTAGATGACGTAGGCGAGGTTATGCGGGTCGGGTTGAACCGTTGGCGCGCTGGTCGGCAGCTCGCGCAGGTCGACACGGTCCAGCTCCAGCAGCGGCAACGACTCATCCACCGGCAACTGCGCCGATACCGAGGAGTCGCTGATCAGCAGCGCCAGCCCGGCGTCCTTCATCAAGTACGCCAGGCGTTCACGGGGATAGCTGACGTCCAACGGCACGTAGGCAGCGCCGGCCTTGAGCACCGCCAACAGCGTGACGATCACCCCTTCGCTGCGCGGCAGGGCCACGCCCACGCGGGTTTCCGGGCCGACGCCGCGGCTGATCAAGGCGTGGGCCAGTTGGTTCGCGCGCCGGTCGATCTCGCCGTAGCTGAAATGTTGGCCATTGAAAATCACCGCCGTGCGCTGCGGGCGTTCGGTCGCCAGCGCAGCGATCCGCTGGTGCACGGGAATGTCCACCGGGTACGGCTGCGGGTGGTTGTCAGCCTGTTGCCGGGCGTGTTCTACACCGTTGGCCAAGGCGACTTCACCCAGGTTGCGTCCGGCGTCCTGGCTGAATTGCTCGAGCAGGTGCAGCAGATGGGCGCTGATGTGTTCGATCATTTCCTCGGCAAACTGACGGCGCTCGTAGCTGTAGTGCAGCGCCAGTTGTTCGCCGAGGGTGACCGCCACGCTCAGGGCGTAATGTGTCTGCTCTCGGTTGGCAACGTCGCCGAACGTGACATCGCTGCCGGTGCCTTGCTGCAAGGCCTGGGCAATCGGGTAGTTTTCGAACACCAGAAGGCTGTCGAACAGCGCCTCGCCGCCCTGCCCGGCCCAACGCTGGATGTCCGCCAACGGCGTGTGCTCGAACTCCCGCAGGCTCAGGTTCTGTGCCTGCACCGCTTGCAGCCATTGGCCGACCGTCTGGTCCGGACGTGGGCTGCCGATCACCGGCAAGGTGTTGATGAACAGGCCGACCTGCTGCTCGATGCCCGGCAGATCCGCTGGCCGACCGGCCACGGTCGCGCCAAACGCCACGGTCTGGTGCCCGGTGTAGCGTTGCAGCAACAGCAGCCAGGTCGCTTGCACCAGCGTGTTGACGGTGACTTTCTGCTGGCGGGCAAACACTTCCAGCGCTTGGGTGCGCTGCGCGTCGAGCGTCAGGAAATGATCGCCGTGGCCGCTCTCGCCACCGCCCGAGGCCGCGCGGGCGAGTCGGGTCGGCTCCTGCAGCGGGGCCAGCTGCACGCGCCAGAAGTCCTGGCTGAGCTGGCCGTCCTGGCGTTGCAGCCAAGCGATGTAATCGCGATAACGCCCACCACTAGGGGCCGGCGCGCGGCCGCTGTAGCGTTGCATCACCTCGCCGAGCAACTGCGCATTGCTCCAGCCATCCATCAGGATGTGGTGATGGGTGTAGATCAGGTGCCATTGCTCGACGCCGGTCCGCACCAGCACCAGGCGCAACAGCGGCGCCTGGCTCAAGTCGAAACCTTGCGCACGCTCGGCGTCGGCCAGCGCGGCGAGGGCCTGGGCCGGGTCGGCCTGCTCGCGCCAGTCCAGCACCGTGAACGGCAACTGCACCTGCTTGTGGACGATCTGCAGCGGTTGCGACAGTTCTCCCTGCCAGACGAACCCGCTACGCAGAATGTCTTGCGCCGCGACGGTGCCCTGCCACGCCGCGCGGAACCGCTCGGCATCCAGGCCTTGCACGTCCACCCGCAACTGGTTGACGTATTCGCCGGCCGCCTGCTCGTACAACGTATGGAACAACAAGCCCTGCTGCATCGGCGACAGCGGATAGACATCGTCCAACTGACCGGCCGGCACCGGCAAATGATCGAGTTGCGACTGGGTCATCCGCGCCAGCGGAAAATCCGACGGCGTGGCTTGCGGCTCAGGCAGGTGGACGCAATGGTCGATCAGCGCCTTGAGCTCAATGGCGTATTGATCGGCCAGTTGCTGCACGGTCGCGCTGTCGAACATGTCACGGCTGAAGCCCCAGCTTATCGCCAGCTCGCCGCCGTGCACCTGCCCTTCCACCGTCAGCCAGTTGGCCAGCGGTGCCGTCGGGTCCTGGGCGAGGCCACTGCCTTCGCCGGACGGCACGAACAGCGCCGCCTCATCGAACTGGCGGTCGAATTGGCCGAGGTAGTTGAAGGTGATGCGCGCAGGCGCCAGATCGGCCCATTGCGCTTGCACCGACGGCGTCGCCAGATGACGCAGCACGCCGTAGCCCAGGCCCTTGTCCGGGACGCTGCGCAGTTGCTCCTTGATGGCCTTGATCGAGCCGCCGATGTCGTCGGTGGCGGTCAGCTTGACCGGGAACAGGCTGGTCAGCCAACCCACCGTGCGGGTCAGGTCGATGTCATCGAACAGGTCTTCGCGACCATGGCCTTCGAGCTCGATCAATGTGCCCGGCTGCCCGCTCCAGCGGCGGATGGTGCGGGCCAGCGCGGTGAGCAGCAAGTCATTGACCTGGGTGCGATAGGCCGCGGGGACCTGTTGCAGCAATTGCCGGGTCAGTCCGGCCTCCAGGCGCCATTCGATCTTCGCACCGTGGACGTTTTGCAAGCTGCCCTGCGGGCGCTCGCACGGCAGGTCCCGCGCGCCCTCGTGCTGGGCTTTCCAATAGGCCGACTGATCGGCGAAGCGCGAGGCTTCGGCGCTCAACCGCGCAGTCCAGTCCTGAAAGGCGCTGGTCTTGGCCGGCAACGTCACGCCGCCACCGGCCGCCAGTTGTTCATAGGCCTGCTGCAGATCTTCCAGCAACACCCGCCATGACACACCGTCCACCACCAGGTGATGGATGATCAGCGCCAGCCGCTGGCTGCCGTCGGCCAGGTTCACCAGCAGGGCGCGCACCAGCGGCCCGTCTTGCAGGTTGAGGCTGCGCTGCGCCTCGTCGCACAGCGCGTTCAACTGCTCGATGGATCGGGCATCGCGTTGCCACAGATCGGCGCTTTGCAAAAGCGGTCCATGGCTCTGCCGCCAGCCGTCGGCACCTTCGACAAAGCGCAGGCGCAAGGCATCGTGATGGTTGATGACGCAGGTCAGCGCCGCGTCGAGCCGCTGTGCATCCAGCGGTTCCCGCGGGGTCAGCAACAGCGATTGATTCCAGTGTCCGCGGGCCTGCATCGCCTGGGCGAAAAACTGCTGCTGGATCGGTCCGAGCACGGCATCGCCAGTGACCGGACCTTGGTCCACGGCACTGTGGCTGTCACGGCGAGCCACCGACGCCAGGCTGCGCACGGTCTGGTACTGGAACAGGTCACGGGGATGAAGAGGGATACCGGCCTGCCGCGCGCGGCTCACCACTTGGATCGAGATGATGGAATCGCCGCCCAGTTCGAAGAAGTTGTCCTCGAGGCCGACACGCTCCACCCCGAGCACGTCCTGCCAGATTTCAGCCAGGGCGATTTGCAGCCCCTCCTGCGGGGCGACGAACGCTTGCCGGGGCGCGGCGTCCGGTTGTGGCAGGGCCTTGCGATCGAGCTTGCCGTTGGCGGTCACCGGCAGGCTGGCCAACGGCATCAGGTAGGTCGGCACCATGTATTCCGGCAGGCCGGCGAGCAGCCAGGCCTTGACGTCCTGTTGCCACTGCTCGTGCGGGTCGCGGTTTTCCAGCACCACATAGCCCACCAGATGCTTGCCGTCCTGGACCAGCACCACGGCCTCGCGCACCCGCGGATGTTGCACGAGGCGGGTTTCGATTTCGCCGAGCTCGATGCGCAGGCCGCGCAGCTTGACCTGATGATCGAGGCGGCCGAGGTATTCGATCACGCCGTTGGCGCGCTGGCGCACGCGGTCGCCGGTGCGGTACAGGCGTGCGCCGTCATGGAACGGGCACGGCACGAAACGCTCGGCGGTCAGCGCCGGACGCTGGTGATAACTGCGCGCCAGCCCCGCCCCGCCCAGGTACAACTCGCCCGCCACGCCCCACGGCACCGGCGACAGGTCGGCGTCGAGCACGTGGGTGCGCAGGTTGGCGATGGGCTGGCCGATCGGCACACAATCCGCGCCCTCGTCGACGCAGGTCCAATGGGTCACGTCGATGGCCGCTTCGGTCGGGCCGTACAGGTTGTAGAGCGCGGCGTCCGGCAGTTTGGCGAAGACCTGCTGCTGCGCATCCAGCGGCAAGGCTTCACCGCTGCAGACGATGCGCTTCAAACCTTTGCAGGTGTCCACGCTCGGCTCATGGATGAATGCTTGGAGCATCGATGGCACGAAGTGCAGCGTGCTGACGCCATGACGGTTGATGGTGTCGATCAGTTGCCGCGGATCACGATGGGCACCGGGCGCGGCAATCACCAGTCGCGCCCCGGTCATCAGCGGCCAGAAGAATTCCCACACCGACACGTCGAAGCTGAACGGGGTTTTCTGCAACACCGCGTCGCCGCCGTCCAGGCCATACGCCTGTTGCATCCAGCACAAGCGGTTGACCAGTGCCGCGTGGCTGTTGCCGGCGCCCTTGGGTTTGCCGGTGGAGCCGGAGGTGTAGATGACGTAGGCGAGGTTCAGCGGGTCGACCGTCACGTCGGGGCGACTGTCGCTGTAACCGTCGAGCCAACCGTCGGGCTGGTCGAGCGCGATGAGCTCGATTCCCTCGGTCGCCAGCCCCGCCGACAGCAAACGTTGGGTCAGCAGCCATCCGATGCCGCTGTCCTCGATCATGTAGGCCAGGCGATCCCGTGGATATTCCGGGTCCAGTGGCACGTAGGCGCCGCCGGCCTTGTGGATCGCCAGCAGGCCGACCACCATTTCCAGCGAGCGCTCGACGCAGATCCCCACCAGGCTGTCCGGTCGCACACCGCGCCCGCGCAGCAGATGGGCCAGGCGATTGGCGCGGGCATCGAGCGCCGCATAACTCAGGCTTTGTTCGCCAAACATCAACGCCGGCGCGTCCGGGGTGCGCGCCACCTGGGCTTCGATCAGTTGATGCATGCACAGCTCGGTCGGGTAGCGTTGGGCCGTGGCGTTCCAACCATGGACCAGCGTGGCGTGCTCATGCGCATCAAGCAGCGGCAGCTCGCCGACACGCCGGGACGGATCGGCAATTATCGCCGCGAGCAATCGCAGCCAATGCCGCGCCATGCGCGCGATGGTCCGCGCCTCGAACAAATCCTCGGCGTAGGTCAGCGCGGCGTGCAAGGTGCCGGCTTTTTCATAGGTATCCAGGGTCAGGTCGAATTGGGTGGTGCGGGTCTGCCACTCGATCATGCCGAGTTCGAGGCCGGACGCCGTTCGAATCGTAGTGACGTCAGCCACCTGGGGTTGGTGGTTGTACATCACCTGGAACAGCGGCGTGTGGCTGAGGCTGCGTTCGAGCTTCAACGCGTCGACCAGGCGCTCGAAGGGCAAGTCCTGATGAGCCTGGGCACCGAGCGCGGTCTCCTTGACCCGGTGCAGCAACTCGTCGACCCGGGTCTGGCCATCCAGCTCGGTGCGCAGCACTTGGGTGTTGACGAAGAAACCGATCAGGCCTTCGATTTCATCCCGGTTGCGGTTGGCGATGGGCACGCCGACACGGATGTCGGATTGGCCGCTGTAGCGATGCAGCAGCACGTTGAACGCGCCGAGCAACAGCATGAACAGCGTGACGCCCTGCTGCTGGGCGGTGCTGCGCAGTTGCTCCGCCAACCCTGGGTCGATGGCGAATTCATACCGACTGCCACGGTAGCTCGGCATGGCCGGACGCGAGTGGTCGGTGGGCAATTCCAGCACGGGATGCTCATCGCCCAGTTGCGCCTGCCAGTACGCCAGTTGCCGCGCCTGCTCACCGGCCTCCAGCCAGCGGCGTTGCCACAGGGCATAGTCGCTGTACTGGATCGGCAGGTCAGGCAGCTGCGGCGACACGCCAGCTTCATGGGCGTCGTAGCAGCGGATGAACTCCTCGATCAGCACGTTCATCGACCAGCCATCGGAAACGATGTGGTGCAGCGTCAGCAGCAAAACGTGCTCCTGCGCATCAAGCGTGAGCAGTTCGACCCGCAGCAAGGGACCGTTGGAGAGGTCGAAGGGCCGCATCGATTGTGCCTGCGCAGCCTGGCGCACCGCTTGCTCGCGCTCGGCTGCCGGCAAGCCACTGAGGTCCTGTTGCTCGATCACCAGTGGCGCATCGGTGGGCACTTGCAGCAGGCTGTCGTCGGCCTGGCGCTGGAACACCGTGCGCAAGGTCTCATGCCGGGCCACCAGGCTGGCGAAGGCCTGTTCCAGCGCCGACAGGCTCAACGCCCCCTTGAGCCGCACCGCCCCGGGCAGGTTGTAGGCGCCGCTTTGCGGGTCCAGTTGCCAGAGAAACCACATGCGCCGCTGGGCGTAGGACAGTGCCTGGCGATCCTCGGCTTCGACGCCCTGGGGAATCGGGAAACGGCTGAAGTCCACGCCCTCCTTGTCCAGCGCGGCGAGGAACATCTGGCGCTTGTCCAGGGGCAGCCCGATAAACCGGCGAGCAAGTTTCAAGGCGTCTTCAGCATTCATTTCTGGGTATCCGGAATCAGTGGGCACAAGGCACAAAGGCATGTCGTCCCTATGAAACGAATGCAAACCGGAAAAATTAGCGATTGGGAATAAGTGTCAGCAAGCGCTGATCGACCGGGATCCAGGCCCCCACGCACTGACCGCTTGCCTGCCATTACCAAGCCATCGGGCCCGACGCTCCATTACTGGGCAATACGCTTTGATTCGGTGCAATAAATTCCCCGGCCACTCGCCCGACCTGGGAATCGGCCAGTAGATCCAGGCACCCGGGCCACTTGGCACAACCGCTGCATAACGTCCATCAACATACATTTGGCAACGCCTTCAACGATGAGGGCGGTGCTTCCCGAGAGAACGGGACCAGGACAAAGGCGTCCTCGCTAGTTTTGCTAGCGGGACGCCTTTTTTTGTTTTCGAAAAAATTGCCGAGCCAGCCTGACCGCCGTGATGAGACAGGCCTGAGCCCGCGGAGAACCCTGATGAAAAAACTCAAACTGGTGATGATCGGCAACGGCATGGCCGGGGTTCGAACCCTCGAGGAACTGCTCAAGCTGAGCAACGAGCTCTACGACATCACGGTGTTCGGTGCCGAGCCCCACACCAACTACAACCGCATCCTGCTCTCGCCGGTACTGGCCGGCGAGCAGACCTTCGAAGAGATCGTGCTCAACGACCTGAGCTGGTACCTGGACAACAACATCAAGCTGCTGCTCAACCGCAAGGTCGTGGAGATCGACCGGGTCAAGCGCCGGGTCATCGCCGAAGACGGCAGCGAAGCCGAATACGACCGCTTGCTGATCGCCACCGGCTCCACGCCGTTCATCCTGCCGATCCCCGGCAACACCCTGGACGGCGTGATCGGCTACCGCGACATCGCCGACACCCAGGCGATGATCAACACCGCCAAGACCCACAAGCACGCGGTGGTGATCGGCGGTGGCCTGCTCGGCCTGGAAGCCGCCAACGGCTTGAAGCTGCGCGGGATGGACGTGACCGTCGTGCACATCGGTGAATGGCTGCTGGAACGGCAACTGGACAAGACCAGCGGCCAATTGCTGCAAACCGCCCTGGAAAGCCGTGGCCTGAAATTCCGTCTCAGCGAGCAGACCCAGGCCCTGCACGACGCCGGCAATGGCCGGGTCGGCTCGGTCCAGTTCAAGAACGGCGACATCATTCCCGCCGACCTGGTGGTGATGGCCGCCGGCATCCGCCCCAACACCGAACTGGCGGAAAAAGCCGGCATCCCGTGCAACCGCGGGATCCTGGTCAACGACACCCTGCAGACCTACGACCCGCGCATCTACGCCATCGGCGAATGCGCCAGCCACCGCGGCACCGCCTACGGCCTGGTGGCGCCGCTGTTCGAGCAAGCCAAGGTCTGCGCCAACCACCTCGCGCAACTGGGCTTCGCCACTTACAAGGGTTCGGTGACGTCGACCAAGTTGAAAGTCACCGGCATCGACCTGTTCTCCGCCGGCGACTTCATGGGCGGCGAAGGCACCGAGACCATCACCCTTTCCGACCCCATCGGCGGCGTCTACAAGAAGCTGGTGATCAAGGATGACGTGCTGGTCGGTGCCTGTCTGTACGGCGATACGGCGGATGGCGGCTGGTATTTCCGCCAGATCCGTGAGAATCACGCCATCAGCGAGATCCGCGATCACCTGATGTTCGGGGAAAACGCCTTAGGCGACGTAGGCCACCAGGGCCAGGACAAAGCCATGAGCATGGCCGACACCGCCGAAGTCTGCGGCTGCAACGGTGTGTGCAAGGGCACCATCGTCAAGGCCATCCAGGAACACGGGCTGTTCAGCGTCGATGACGTGAAAAAACACACCAAGGCCGCCAGTTCCTGCGGCTCCTGCGCCGGGCTGGTGGAGCAGATCCTGATCAACACCGTCGGCGGCGCGGCGGACGTCAAGCCGAAAAGCGAAAAAGCCATCTGCGGTTGCAGCGACCTCAACCACGGCCAGATTCGCCAGGCGATCCGTGACCAGCATCTGCTGACCATCGCCGGGACCATGAGCTACCTGAACTGGCGCTCCCCGAACGGCTGCGCCACCTGCCGTCCGGCCCTGAACTACTACCTGATTTCCACCTGGCCTGGGGAAGCCCAGGACGATCCGCAGTCGCGCCTGATCAACGAACGCGCCCACGCCAACATCCAGAAAGACGGCACCTATTCCGTGGTCCCGCGGATGTGGGGCGGCGTGACCAACCCGTCCGAACTGCGGCGCATTGCCGATGTGGCCGACAAATACAACGTACCCATGGTCAAGGTCACTGGCGGTCAGCGCATCGATTTGCTGGGCATCAAGAAGCAAGACCTGCCCGGCGTGTGGAAAGACCTCGACATGCCGTCCGGCCACGCCTACGGCAAATCCATCCGCACCGTGAAGACCTGCGTGGGCAGCGAGTTCTGCCGCTTCGGCACGCAGAACTCCACTCAGTTGGGGATCGAGCTGGAGCACGACCTGTTCAACATGTGGTCGCCGCACAAGGTGAAGCTGGCCGTCTCCGGTTGCCCGCGCAACTGCTCGGAAGCGGGCATCAAGGATGTAGGAATCATCGGCGTCGATTCCGGGTGGGAGATGTACATCGGCGGCAACGGCGGGATCAAGACCGAGGTCGCCGAATTCTTCGTCAAGCTCAAGACCGCCGAAGAAGTGCGCGAATACAACGGTGCTTTCCTGCAGCTCTACCGCGAAGAAGCCTTCTACCTCGAACGCACCGTGCATTACATGCAGCGGGTCGGCATGGAGCACATCAAGAAAGCCGTGCTGGAAGACCCGGAGCGGCGCAAGGCCCTTCACGAGCGGTTGAAGTTTTCCCTGTCGCTGGAACAAGACCCTTGGAAACAGCGGCTGGAACAGCCCCAACTGAAAAAAGAGTTCGAGGTCATCCCCGTGAAAAACCTGGAGGTGCCGGCATGAACTGGCTGGATATCTGCGCGTTGGACGAAATCAACGCCCTGGGTTCACGCATCATCCAAGGACCGAAGGGCGATATCGCGATTTTTCGTACCAGTGACGATGAAGTTTTCGCACTCGATGACCGCTGCCCACACAAGGGCGGCCCACTGTCCCAGGGCCTGATCTACGGCAAGCGCGTGGCCTGCCCGCTGCACAACTGGCAGATCGACCTGGAAACCGGCCTGGCCCAAGCCCCGGACGTGGGTTGCGCCCATCACCACTCGGCCCGGGTCGAGAACGGCCGTGTCATGCTGGCCCTGCGGGAAGCAAGCTCATGAGCCGCCAGACCACCGCCTCGACCTGCTGTTATTGCGGGGTCGGTTGTGGCGTGCTGATCGAGCATGACGGCGAGCGCATCCTCGGCGTCAGCGGCGATCCCAGCCACCCGGCCAACTTCGGCAAATTGTGCAGCAAGGGCTCGACCCTGCACTTGACCGGCGATCTAGCCGCCCGCGCCCTGTATCCCGAACTGCGCCTGGGAAAAGGGCTGGCTCGCAGCCGCACCGACTGGAACAGCGCCCTGGACCACGCCGCCAGCGTATTCGCCGACACGATCGCCGAGCACGGCCCCGACAGCGTGGCGTTCTATATCTCCGGCCAATTGCTGACCGAGGATTACTACGCCTTCAACAAACTGGCCCGGGCCTTGGTCGGCACCAACAACATCGACAGCAACTCTCGGCTGTGCATGTCTTCTGCCGTGGTGGGCTACAAACGCAGCCTCGGCGCTGACGCCCCACCCTGCAGCTACGAAGACCTGGGGCTGAGCGATTGCGTGATGATCGTCGGCAGTAACATGGCCTACGCCCATCCAATCCTGTTTCGTCGCCTCGAAGAAGCCAAATCCCGCCGGCCAGAGATGAAAATCATCGTCATCGACCCCCGGCGCACCGACACCTGCGACCTGGCGGACCTGCACCTGGCGATCCTGCCGGGCACCGATGTCGCGCTGTTCCATGGGATTTTGCACCTGCTGTTGTGGGAAGACTGGATCGACCGCAGCTTCATCAAGGCTCACACAGAAGGCCTCGCGGACCTGAAGAACCTGGTGCGCGACTACACGCCCACCCTGGTCGCCCAGCTCTGCGGTATCAGTGTCGAACACCTGCACCAATGCGCCGAATGGGTCGGTACCTCACCCAGTTTCCTGTCGCTGTGGTGCATGGGCCTGAACCAGTCCACCGCCGGCAGCGCGAAAAACAGCGCGCTGATCAATCTGCACCTGGCCACCGGCCAGATCGGCCGGCCGGGTGCGGGCCCCTTCTCGTTGACGGGCCAGCCCAACGCCATGGGCGGCCGGGAAACCGGCAGCCTGTCGAACCTGCTGCCGGGCCATCGCGAAGCCGCCAACCCGGAGCATCGCACTGAAGTGGCCGATTACTGGGGCGTCGACCAACTGCCCGCGACCACCGGTTTGAGTGCGATCGAACTGTTCGATCACGTGCGCAGCGGCAAGATCAAGGCCCTGTGGATCGCCTGTACCAACCCGGCGCAGTCGATGCCTGACCAAGCCGCGGTACGCGAAGCCCTGCAAGCCTGCCCGTTCGTGGTGTTGCAAGAGGCCTTCCGCACCACCGAGACCGCCGCGTTCGCCGACCTGCTGCTGCCGGCGGCCAGTTGGGGCGAAAAAGAAGGTTCGGTGACCAACTCCGAACGGCGCATTTCCCACGTTCGCCGGGCAATCAACGCACCGGGAGAAGCGCGACCGGACTGGGCCATCACGGTGGATTTCGCACAACGCCTGGAGAAACGCCTGCGCCCGGGGCAATCCAGCCTGTTCGCCTTTGACGCGCCGGCCCAGTTGTTCGATGAATACAAGCAACTGACCCGTGGTCGCGACCTGGACCTGTCCGGGATCAGCCACGCGCTGATCGATCAACTCGGCCCGCAGCAATGGCCCTTCCGCGAAGGCGCCACGGTCGGCACCGCCCGTTTGTACGTAGATGGAATTTTTCCTACCGAAAGCGGCCGTGCCCGATTCGTCGCCGACCCTTATCGCGCCGCCAAGGAATTGCGTGACGCCCGCTATCCGCTGACCCTGAACACCGGTCGCTTGCGTGACCAGTGGCACGGCATGAGCCGCACCGGTACCGCGGCGCAGTTGTTTGGCCACGTGAACGAAGCGGTGCTCAGCCTGCATCCCGACGAATTGATTCGCCATCGCCTGCAAGCCGGTGACCTGGTCAGCCTCAAGAGCCGTCGCGGCAGCCTGATCGTGGCCGTCGACAGCGACGACAGCGTGCGCCCCGGCCAGGCTTTCTTGCCGATGCACTGGGGCGATCGGTTTCTCAAGGGTGGGGTGAACACCTTGACCCAGCCGGCGTTCGATCCTCTATCCAAACAGCCAGAGCTCAAGCACAGCGGCGTGCGCCTGGAAGCTGTGAACCTGCCCTGGCAACTTTTCGCCCTGGTCGAAGGCGATGTCCAACAACATTTGGAGACGTTGCGCCCGCTGTGTGAGGCGTTTGCCTACGTCAGCCTTAGCCTGACCGGTCGTGAACGTCCCGCGCTGCTGATTCGCGCCGCCAGTGCCGTTGCACCCGAACCGCAACTGCTGCAGGCGATTGACGAACAACTGGGCCTGATCGAAGGGCCGGTATTGGCCTACGACGATCCGCGTCGCGCCATCGGTAAACGGGTGCGGATCGAAAACGGACGTATCACCGCCATACGCCTGGCCGGCGAAACCCTGGCTCGGCATTGGCTGCAGAACCTATGGCAGGAAGGTCGTGCCGACGAACAACTGCGGCGTTGGCTGCTGGCGCCTTTGAGTGCGCCACCGGGCAACGCCGGCGCGGCCATGGGCGGCGGGAAGACACTGTGCAACTGCATGAACGTCAGCCAGCGCGCAGTGTGCGCGGGTATCGAGCGCGGCCTGGATTTGCAGGGCCTGAAAAAAGAACTGGGCTGCGGCACGCAGTGCGGTTCCTGCGTACCGGAAATCAAGCGCCTGCTGGTTGCCACCGCGCAACCGGTCGCCGCGATATCGTGAGGAAAACACTATGAACGCAAAAGTCTGGCTGGTGGGTGCGGGTCCCGGCGACCCTGAATTGCTGACCCTCAAAGCCGTGCGCGCCTTGGGCGAAGCCGACGTGGTGTTGATCGATGACCTGGTCAACGACGCGGTACTGGAGCACTGCCCCGGTGCACGCATCATCGCCGTAGGCAAGCGCGGCGGTTGCCGCTCGACCCCCCAGGCGTTCATTCACCGGTTGATGCTGCGTTATGCCCGCCAAGGCAAATGCGTGGTACGCCTCAAGGGCGGCGACCCGTGCATTTTCGGCCGGGGCGGTGAAGAAGCGCAGTGGCTGCGCGAGCGTGGTGTCGAGGTGGAACTGGTCAATGGCATCACCGCAGGGCTTGCCGGCGCCACCCAGTGCGACATTCCCCTGACGTTGCGCGGCGTTGCGCGGGGCGTGACGCTGGTCACCGCCCACACCCAGGATGGCAGCAGCCTGAACTGGCAAGCCCTGGCGCAAGGCGGGACCACCCTGGTGGTGTACATGGGCGTGGCAAAACTCAGCGAAATCCGCGAGCAATTGCTGGCCGGTGGCCTCGCGGCGGATACGCCCGTGGCGATGATTGAAAATGCTTCCCTGCCCCATCAGCGCGACTGCCGCAGCGACCTGGCCTCGATGGAAACCGACGCCGGAGCGTTTCAACTCAAGAGCCCGGCGATCCTGGTGATTGGCGCGGTGGCCGGTGCTGCCGAATTGGCCGCCTCGCCCTCCGCCTTCGCGCAGGCTTCAGTCCTCTAAAAGACAACCCCAAAACCTGTGGGAGCGAGCTTGCTCGCGATAGCGGTGGTCCAGTCACACGTACAATGACTGACACACAGCCATCGCGAGCAAGCTCGCTCCCACAGTTGGATCTGCGTACGCCGGGGGAGATAAGTCGGCAGTAGGGTCGCCTTCGCGAGCAGGCTCGCTCCCACAGGTTTTATGTTCCCTGTACAAATCCCAGGCAAAGAAAAACCCGGCCTAGGCCGGGTTTTTCCAAAGCTTTGGGCTAATTACTTAGCTTGGGCTTCAACCTGCGCTTCTACGCGACGGTTAACTGCACGACCAGCTTCAGTGGCGTTGTCAGCCACTGGGCGGGATTCGCCGTAGCCAACAGACTGAACGCGGGACGATTCAACACCGTACTGGTTGGTCAGAACTTGCTTGACGGCGTTTGCACGACGCTCAGACAGTTTCTGGTTGTAAGCGTCAGGACCGACGGAGTCAGTGTGACCTTCAACAGTGGTGCTGGTGGATGGGTACTGCTTCATGAAATCAGCCAGGTTCTTGATGTCGCCGTAGCTGTTTTCTTTGACAACAGACTTGTCGAAGTCGAACTTGACGTCCAGCTCAACACGTACGACTTCAGCAACAGCTGGGCAGCCATCAGCGTCAACGGTTACGTTGGCTGGGGTGTCTGGGCACTTGTCGACGTTGTCGCACACGCCATCGTTGTCGCTGTCGGAGCAGACTTCAGCCGGAGCTGGAACTGGAGCAGCAGCTGGCTTGGAGCCGCCACCGAAGTTCACGCCGATACCGACGCTAGGAGCCCACTCGGTGTCGCCCTGGTCGATGTTGTACTGAGCTTCAACGCCGGCACGGGCGTAGAAGTTTTCGGTGAAGTACAGCTTGGCGCCGCCACCGACGTTGGCGAAGGTAGAACGGTTACGACCGTTGCTGCCGTTCTGGTCGATGCTCTGGTCCGAGAAACCGGCAGAGACGTAAGGACGAACCATGTCACCTGGGTTGTTGAAGTGGTACAGAGCGTCCAGAGCGGTGTTGGCGCCCTTGACGTTGGTGCCGTCGTCAGTGCGTGCGTTGTGCACTTCGTCGTAAGCCAGACGCAGTTCTACGTCGTCGGTCAGGAAGTAACCAACCGAACCGCCGAACAGGTTGCCGTTGTTCTTGAAGTTACGAGCGCTGTCGAATTGCTCTTTCTTGGCGAAGCCTTCGATTTCAACTGCGCCTTGGCCTTGTGCCAGAGCGCCGAACGAAGTGGCAGCAATCAAAGAACCAATGGCAAAGCCCAAGGTGTTTTTCAGTTTCATCCGTTAAATCCCCATCTGGTGATTGTGAAGCAGTCCCGCAAACCGGGGGACAACTCGGCGGCAAGTCTATCAGAACTTGCCTACACGTAAGAGATATTTGCGCCGAACTAAGTTTCGGCAATGCCTGCAAATTTCTCACGCAGCTTGTCGAGAGCGCGCTTGTAACGCATTTTTGTCGCGCTCAAACCCATGTGCATTATGTCTGCGATCTCCTGGAATTCCAGTTCTGCGACAAATCGTAGCACCAGAATTTCCCTGTCGATCGGGTTCACATAAACTAGCCAGCGATCGAGTCCACCCTTTTCCTCGGGCTTGGGCGCCTTTTCTTCAGACGCTTCCTCGAGAGGGTCAAGGCTCAACGCGTCCATCAACCGACGCTTTCGCCTTTCCTTGCGATACTGTGTGATGCATTCGTTGTAGGTGATGCTATATAGCCACGTCTTGAACTTCGATTTCCCCTCGAAGTTCTTCAAGCCGTACAGCACCTTCAACATCACCTCCTGACAGACATCGTCAGCATCGCGATCGTTCCCAAGATACCGTGCACAAACGTTAAATAATGTTCTTTGGTAACGCCGCATCAGTTCTTCGTAGGCGCGTGTTACGTGGAACAGCTCCGTATGCGCGCGCGCAACCAACTCCTCATCGGAGAGATCACGGGGGTCGTAGCGCGTGGATAGCGATTGGGGTTTGTTCAAAACAAGTCGGGCCGACAGTCTAGGTCAATGTGCGCCGCAATCTGCGATGACAGGCATTTTGCGGCGGCATACATTAGCAGGATTTGCCGGGTTAGCGGCTACTCACATGCTGTTCCAGCAGGATCCGATTGGAAAGCGACACCAGCTCGCCCTCCTCGGTCAGCAATGTGGTTTTCACCGTGCCGATCTCTTCGATCTGGCCTTCGACCTCGCCAACACGCACTTGTTGCCCAACCTCATACAATTCACGCACATAGATTCCCGCAAGAATCTGACCGGCAATTTCCCGGCTTCCCAATCCCATTGCCAGCGCGACCGCCAGACCAACGGTAATCAAGACAATCACGATCACATGGTTGAGCAGGTCTGTCTTGACCTCCAACTGACTGATCGCAACCGAAATACTGATGATGATCACCAGGCCCTGGGCAATTCGCCCGACGCCGGCGGCGTAATCCAGCCCAACCCCCTCGGCCGCGCCGCGCACCAGCCCGTTGGCCAGTTGCGCCAGCAAGACACCGACCAGCAGCACCAGCGCGGCACCGAAGACCTTCGGCAAATACAGCGCCAGCATGTCGAGGGTCGCCGAAACGCGCTCCAGTCCCAGGGACTCAGCGGCGGAGACCAGGAATATAAGCAGGACAAACCAATAGACGATCTTGCCCACCAGCGTGGAGATCGGCACCTGGATGCCGCCACGGGACAACAGCTTGGTCAGGCCAGTGCCGCCCATCAGGCGATCGAGGCCCAACTTGGCGAGCAGTTTGGAAAGCAATGTGTCCAGCAGCTTGGCCACGACGAAGCCCAACAACAGCACCACCAGGGCACCGAAGAGATTGGGAATGAAATTAGCCACCTTGGTCCACAACGCGGTCATTGCCGTGACGAGGCTCTGGGTCCAGAGATCGAGTTCCATATTCAGTCAGCCTTATCAGCGGTGCGAGTAACAGGTTTGCGACGGGAAACCGGCGAGACGTGGGCCGACCCGTTGTTCAGGGCGATCATCAGCGCGGGCAGCCAACGGCCCAGCAGGCTGAACAGATCGCCAGCGCCGACCTGGCGGTTGGCGGTCTTGAGTACACGGCCCAGGCAGGCGTCATCGTCCCGGCTGGACGGCGAGGCCTTGAGCATGTCGCGCAGAGACTGTTCAAACGGATCGTGCATACGCACCTCTCGTGATGTCTGTGGAAGACGCGATCAAATTTCGCCGGGTCACATGAAATCCCATCACACCCAACGCAAACGGCGGAACAGCCACCATTGCCCCAGGGCCACGCAGACCATCAGCAGGCAGGCGACCATGAAGCCGTAGGGGCTTTCGGAAAACGGAATGCCGCCGACGTTGATACCCAGAAGCCCGGTAAGAAAACTCATCGGCAGGAAAATCCCGGTGATGATGCCGAAGCGGTACATGGTGCGGTTCATGCGCACCGAAAGACGTCGGTCCTCGGCCTCCAGCACAAGCCCCACGCGCTCTCGGGTCAATTCCAGCTCTTCGAGGTAACGGGTCAGGCTGTTGTTCAATTCATTCCAGTAGTCGCCATCGTCCTCGACAAACCAGGGCAACTTGGTTCGCGACATCTGCCCGAAAATATCCCGTTGCGGCGCCAGGAACCGCTTCAGCCCGGCGGCCCTCCGGCGGATGTGCAGGATGGCGTCATGCTCAGGGGTATACCGTTCGTCGGTGTCGAGTTTTTCTTCCTCGCCATCGACGATTTCAGACAGGCACGTCACCAGGTCCTGCACTTTGTTGGTCAGGTACTGCGCCATATAAAGGATGAGTTCCGACGCAGTCTTGGGCCCCTTGCCCTCGGCCAGCTCGGCCAGCAACTCATCGGTGGCGCGCAACGGCCGCAGCCGCAGGGAAATCACCCGCTGGGCGGCGGCGAAGATGCGCACCGAGACCATGTCTTCCGGCTCGGCGCCCGGGTTCAGGTTGATTCCACGCAAAAACAGCAGCAGCTCGGCGTTGGGCAGCGGCAGCAGGCGCGGCCGGGTGTTCTCCTCCAGCAGCAGGTCGCAGTTGAACTCACTCAAGCCACTGGATTTGCGCAACCACGTATGGGTCTGCGGATGACTGCGATCCCAATGCAGCCACAGGCTTTCGTGGGCCTGCAGTTGCAGATCGTCAAGTTCGGTCCGGGCTATCGAACGCGCGCCGCCTTTTCCATCCAGCACCAGGGCATGCACCAGCCCCCATTGCGCGTTTTCTTCCTCGAACATCCTCATCCCTTATGGCTAAGACGCTTATTCAGGCATTTTCAGCGGGCTCGGCGAGACGATCACGCCGTTGTTGTCCGCGTAGACATATTCGCCCGGACGGAAGGTCACGCCAGCGAAGGTCACTGCCACGTTGAGCTCGCCGACGCCACGCCGATCAGTCTTCATCGGGTGGCTGGCCAGGGCCTGGACGCCGAGGTCGGTCTGGGCGATGACGTCGACGTCGCGGATGCAACCGTAGATCACCAGCCCTTCCCAGCCGTTTTTCGCAGCTTTTTCGGCCAGCATGTCGCCCAGCAACGCCCGGCGCAGGGATCCACCGCCGTCGACTACCAACACCTTGCCCTTGCCGTCGAGTTCAACCTGTTCCTTGACCCGCGAGTTGTCCTCGAAGCACTTGATGGTGACGATTTCACCGCCAAAGGAATCGCGGCCACCGAAATTGCTGAACATCGGTTCCAGGACTTGCACCAGGTCCGGGTAGGCATCGCACAGGTCGGGCGTGAGGTAATGGTTCATCGAACAACTCCTGCTGGGCTTGAACGTCTGGCTGACTGAACAACCGTTTGTGACCGGAACAACGTAGCGCGTCATATCTTAGCCGCAAGCCGGCCAGAGCGAAATGCCCCTGGCCAGAGCCTCGGTATCAGACCGCTTCGGCCAGCCTGGGCTGATCCGCCAGCAATGACGCCTGCTGGTCTTGCAGCCAGCGCGCCACCAGCGGCCAGACCTCCGCTTGCGCAGCCTTGCTGACGAGCATCTCGACATGTCCAAAATCACCGGTGAAGCCCTGTTCCCGTCCCAGGCAGACAAACTGCTTGTGCTCGGAACCGATCTGCTCGAACAATTTTCGACACGCCCAGGTGGGATCCTGGTGATCGCCGGCCGCACTCACGGCCAGGACCGGCACCTGCACATCGGCCAGGCCTGCCCACCAATTTTTCTCGGCATCGCCGAAACGCCCGAACAGGCCGTACCAGCGCATGCTCTCCAGGGCCAGGCCAATGGGCTCATCCTCGGGACCGCGCTTGAGCCTGGCGCCAGACAATTGCGCGAAACGCTTGAGAATGAAGCGCCCGCTCCATTCCACCGGCGGGATTTTCAACGGCCAATAGGTGCGGCTGACCTGTGTGCCAAAAAATGCCGTCGACGCCACGGCAGGCGCGCCCAGGTAATGGCCGCCCAGGGCTGCTGCCAGGGTGATGCCGCCCAGGGAATGGCCGATCCAATGGGGCACCTGCCCGCTTTGCTCACGCACGAAGGCACCAATGGCTGGCAAGTCATAACGGGCGTAGTCGGCCACGCGGTTGTTGCGATAACCCTGGTTACGCTGGGACAACCCATGGCCGCGCATCTCGGGTATCCAGACATCGAAGCCCAGGCGTGCCAGGTACGCCCCCAGGCCAAGGCCCTTGGGCGAGTACCAGAAGCGTCGGTTGGAAAAACTGCCGTGCAACAGGATCACCGGGACACCACGGCTTTCGCCGGCATCGGCCATGCCCAGCCGGGTGACGGCCAGCTCGACACTGTAGTCCGGGCTGTTGCCGGGCTTGAGGCGATAGACATCTTCGCTCAGATCACCGCGCCGCTCGGCGCTGATCAGGGCGACGGGAAATAGATTGCTGCTGCTTTGCATGAGGCTCTTGCACAAAAAAGGGCGGCTTCCTTGTGGAGCCCGCCCTACTTCAAATCAAAAGGGACCGATAGACTGACAGCCATGGACCCTGTGGGAGCGAGCTTGCTCGCGATGGCGGTGGGTCAGCAACATCAATGCTAGCTGACACTCCGCTATCGCGAGCAAGCTCGCTCCCACAAAGGTTATCCGGCTTATATTATCGGCGCGGCCCCTTCACTCGATCAGACCGCAGCCTGACCCTCAGCCAGGAAGAACCAGGTCTCCAGCACGGAGTCCGGGTTCAACGAAACGCTTTCGATGCCCTGCTCCATCAGCCACTTGGCCAGGTCCGGGTGGTCCGAAGGGCCCTGGCCGCAGATGCCGATGTACTTGCCGGCCTTGTTGCAGGCAGCAATGGCATTGGCCAGCAGCTTCTTGACCGCCGGGTTACGCTCGTCGAACAGGTGGGCGATGATCCCGGAATCCCGGTCCAGGCCCAAGGTCAGCTGGGTCAGGTCGTTGGAACCGATGGAGAAGCCGTCGAAGAATTCGAGGAATTCCTCGGCCAGGATCGCGTTGGACGGCAGTTCGCACATCATGATCACGCGCAAGCCGTTTTCGCCACGGGCCAGGCCGTTTTCCGCCAGCAGGTCGACCACTTGGCTCGCTTCGCCGAGGGTCCGCACGAACGGCACCATGATCTCGACGTTGCTCAAGCCCATCTCGTTGCGCACGCGCTTGAGGGCGCGGCATTCGAGTTCGAAGCAATCGCGGAACGACTCGCTGATGTAGCGCGAAGCACCACGGAAGCCCAGCATCGGGTTCTCTTCTTCCGGCTCATAGAGCTTGCCGCCGATCAGGTTGGCGTATTCGTTGGACTTGAAGTCCGACAGGCGCACGATGACCTTTTTCGGCCAGAACGCCGCCGCCAGGGTGCTGATGCCTTCCACCAGTTTCTCGACATAGAAACCGACCGGATCGTCGTAGCCGGCAATGCGCTTGTCGACGCTGTCCTTGATTTCCTGCGGCAGGCCGTCGTAGTTCAGCAATGCCTTGGGGTGCACGCCGATCATGCGGTTGATGATGAATTCCAGGCGGGCCAAGCCCACGCCGGCGTTCGGCAACTGCGCGAAGTCAAAGGCGCGGTCCGGGTTGCCGACGTTCATCATGATCTTGAACGGCAGCTCCGGCATCGCGTCCACGGAGTTTTTCTTGATGTCGAAGCCCAGCTCGCCTTCGAAGATATAGCCGGTGTCGCCTTCGGCACAGGAAACGGTCACGCCCTGGCCGTCCTTGAGCAGCTCGGTGGCGTTGCCGCAACCGACCACGGCCGGAATGCCCAGCTCACGGGCGATGATCGCCGCGTGGCAGGTACGGCCGCCACGGTTGGTGACGATGGCACTGGCGCGCTTCATCACCGGTTCCCAGTCCGGGTCGGTCATGTCGGACACCAATACGTCGCCGGCCTGGACCTTGTCCATTTCCGAGACGTCCTTGATGATCCGCACCTTGCCGGCGCCGATGCGCTGGCCGATGGCGCGGCCCTCCACCAGCACGGTGCCGGTTTCCTTGAGCAGGTAGCGCTCCATGACATTGGCCTGGGTGCGGCTCTTCACGGTTTCCGGACGGGCCTGCACGATGTACAGCTTGCCGTCGTCACCGTCCTTGGCCCATTCGATGTCCATCGGGCACTTGTAGTGCTTCTCGATGATCATCGCCTGCTTGGCCAGTTCGCTGACTTCGGCGTCGGTCAGGCAAAAGCGCGCGCGATCGGCCTTGTCCACATCTACGGTCTTGACCGAACGACCGGCCTTGGCTTCGTCGCCGTAGACCATCTTAATGGCCTTGCTGCCCAGGTTGCGGCGCAGGATGGCCGGACGGCCGGCTTCCAGCGTGCCTTTGTGGACATAGAATTCATCCGGGTTCACCGCGCCTTGCACGACGGTTTCACCCAGGCCGTAGGCGCCGGTGATAAACACCACGTCACGGAAGCCCGACTCGGTGTCGAGGGTGAACATCACGCCGGCGGTGCCGGTTTCGGAGCGGACCATGCGCTGCACACCGGCGGACAGGGCGACCAATTTGTGGTCGAAGCCCTGGTGCACGCGGTAGGAAATGGCACGGTCGTTGAAAAGGGAGGCGAAGACTTCCTTGGCGGCCCGGATGACGTTTTCCACGCCACGGATGTTCAGGAAGGTCTCTTGCTGGCCTGCGAACGAGGCGTCCGGCAAGTCTTCGGCGGTGGCCGAGGAGCGCACGGCGACGGCGATGTCGGGGTTGCCTTCGGAGAGCTTGGCGAAAGCGGTGCGAATCTCGGCGTTCAGTTTCTCGGGGAACTCGGCTTCCATGATCCATTGGCGGATCTGGGCGCCGGTCTTGGCCAAGGCATTGACGTCGTCGACATCCAGGGCATCGAGCGCATCGTGGATCTGCTGGTTCAGGCCGCTCAGTTCCAGGAAATCACGATAAGCCTGGGCGGTCGTGGCGAAGCCACCTGGCACCGAGACGCCGGCGCCGGCGAGGTTACTGATCATCTCGCCCAGGGATGCGTTCTTGCCCCCCACATGCTCTACATCATGGACGCCGAGCTTATCGAGGGAAACTACGTACTCTACCAAGGTGATCTCTCCACTAACTGTGTTGGAAAAGCTCAAGGCACCGACGGCTCCAGGGGAGCGCTAGCCGGCGATATGGCCTGGACCTGGAAAATAAGTGAGAATGCGGGCCACGGGCGGCCGGCAAATCGCGCCTATCATATCCAAGAATCGTGACTAGCTCACTAGCTTAAGGCCCAAGGCGCAAATGAAACGATCTGCTTTCTTTATCTCCGACGGCACCGGCATCACGGCCGAAACGCTAGGCCAAAGCCTGTTGGCACAGTTCGAAAACATTACCTTCGCCAAATTCATACGCCCGTACATCGACAGCGTCGACAAGGCGCGGGCCATGGTACAGCAAATCAATAAAGCCGCCGAAACCGACGGTTTCCGGCCGATTATCTTCGACACCATCGTCAATCAAGACATCCGTGAGATTCTTGCAACGTCGAATGGTTTCATGATCGACATTTTTTCCACGTTCCTGGCGCCCCTGGAGCAGGAGCTGAGCGAGCATTCTTCCTACTCGGTCGGCAAGTCCCATTCCATTGGCCACAACTCCAACTACATGGAGCGGATCGAGGCGGTCAACTTCGCGCTGGACAACGATGACGGCGCCCGCACGCATTATTACGACAAGGCCGACCTGATCCTAGTGGGTGTGTCGCGGTGTGGTAAGACGCCGACGTGCCTGTATATGGCGATGCAATTCGGCATCCGCGCGGCCAACTATCCGCTGACCGAAGACGACATGGAGCGCCTGCAACTGCCCAACGCCCTGCGCGCCCACCAGCACAAGTTGTTCGGCTTGACCATCGATCCCGACCGCCTCACCGCGATCCGCAACGAGCGCAAGCCCAACAGCCGCTACTCAAGCTACGCCCAGTGCGAGTTCGAAGTGCGCGAAGTGGAGAACCTGTTCCGGCGGGAGAACATTCCCCACATCAACTCCACGCATTTTTCCGTGGAAGAGATTTCGGCGAAGATCCTGGTGGAGAAAGGGGTGGAGCGGCGGTTCAAATAAGGCAGCTGCAAGCTGCAAGCTGCAAGCTGCAAGCTGCAAGCCAGAGTGGCCGCTGTTAGCTTGTAGCTTAAGGCTTGCGGCTTAAGGCTTTAGTCGCTTCACCAGCGCCTGCCCCACCTCCAGCGCCGACGCCGGGTTCTGGCCGGTGATCAACTCCCGGTCCATGACCACATGGGACGTCCACGGCGACGCATTGCTGCTGTATTGGCCGCCCGCCTGCTCTGTTGCAGTCTGCGGGTAGAACTTCATGGCGCCGCCGCCCAGCAGCCCCTTGGCCAATTCCTCTTCCTGATTGCTGATGACCGTCATCTTGTACCCGGCATAGATCCAGCCGGACTGGGCCGAGGCCTGGCCTTTGGTGGTCAGTTGGCCGACGAAGCCGTTGGCATCGGGTAGCGTCGACAACAAGGCTATTGGCCCGTGGCAGACCAGCGCTGTGGTTTTGCCTTTCTCATGGAAGTGCGTCAAGACCCGCCCCAGCGGCGCGCTGGTGAGCAAATCCTGCATCGGCGCGTGTCCACCGGGAATGTACAGCGCATCGAACCGATCCAGGCCCATTTGTTCGACACGGGTCAGGCTGATCACCGGTGAATCCTCAGGCACGGTGATTTTCAGTCGAGCCAGCAACGCCTGGTAGCGCTCAAGCTCCGCCGCGTCGTTATTGAAATACATCTTGTCCACCGAGGTGCGGTCCAGGGTCGGCGCCTTGCCTCCAGGCGTGGCAAAGGTCACGTGATGGCCGGCATCCAGCAAGAGTTTTACCGGCTGTAGCAGCTCGTTGAGGTAGAACCCGGTGGAAAAGACCTGGCCATTTTTCAGGTCCAGGTGATCGGCGTCCGACAGGACCACCAGCACATTGTCGGCCTGGGCCGCGACGCTGATGCCTGTCAGAACAATGGACGTGGCCAAGGTGGTGAGCTTTTTCATGATGACTCCAGAACGCTTCGATAAAAGTTGCGCCCACTGTATTGATGCGCCTGCCGGCGATAAACTGGCCGCCAGGAACATCACTTGGCCTCTGGAGGCAATAATGGCCCGTCGCTTCGATCATCTGGCCGACGTGGAAGCCTGCGTCACCGTCGTGGAAAAAGGCACCCTCAGCGCCGGCGCCGTGGCGCTCGGGACCACGCCTTCGGTCCTGAGCCGCGCCATTTCGCGCCTCGAAGCCCGGCTCGGGGTGCAACTGTTGCGCCGCACGACGCGTCGGCTGAACCTGACCGATGCCGGGACGTTGTACCTGGAACAGTCGCGCTCGGCCTTTGCCCTGATTGACGATGCCGAGCGACGAATCCAGGGTCAGGACGGCGTGTTGACCGGTCGTGTGCGCCTGAGCGTGCCGACCACCTATGGCCACTACCGCCTGCCGGCGCTGCTGTCGCGTTTCGCCCAGGCGTGCCCGCAGGTGCGAGTCGAGCTGAGCATCACCAACCGCAACGTCGACCTGGTGGCCGAAGGGTATGACCTGGCGATCCGTCTCGGGCTGCTGCCGGATAGCGGATTGGTCGGCCGCAAATTGGAAGACGCCCGACTTTGTCTGGTGGCCGCGCCGCGCTACCTGGCGCGCGCCGGGACGCCCAGGCATTTCGACGAACTGGCCGCCCATACCTGCCTGCCCTTCGTGATGCCCAGCAGCGGACGCATCGCGCCGTGGCTGTTCCGAGAGAACGAGGAAGACCGGGAATGGTTGCCAACGGGCAATGTGCAAGTGTCCGACGACGTGCTGGGCATCGTTTCCCTGGCACAGGCCGGACTGGGGATCTGCCAGAGCTATGAATTCATCGTCCGGGAACGAGTCGAGCGAGGGGAACTGGTGGAATTGCTGAAGGACTTTGGCGGCCGCAGCCGAACGTTTTCAATCATCTACCCGCCCCATCGACAATTGCCGGCGGCGGCGCGGGCGTTGATTGATTTCATGGCGGAACAATAGGTGGTAAACCCCACCCCCTGTGGGAGCGAGCTTGCTCGCGATTGCGGAGTGTCAGTCAGCATCAATGTTGCTGATCCGCCGCTATCGCGAGCAAGCTCGCTCCCACATGGGGCCCGACGTGACTGCAAGATTTGTATTTCCCTACAGCCCTACTGGAAAATTTCCGTGCTGCCACAGCTTCAACAGTTAGTGAGCCGCTGCCGCCTGTTCTTCCATCTTCTTGCGCAAGCTCAACGGCCGCATGTCCGTCCAGACTTCTTCGATGTAGGCCAGGCATTCCTTCTTGAAGCCGCTCTTGCCGACGGTGCGCCAGCCCTCGGGAACGGCCTTGTAGTCCGGCCAGATCGAATATTGTTCTTCGTGGTTGACCACGACCTGGAAGAGGATGTCCTCGCGGTCGAATACTGAAGTCATGGTGTTTCTCCGTCGTTGCTCAAGGTTCGCCGCGCCACGGGCGCGGCCAAGGTATGAAAAGGGACGTACCGGGCCGGATAAAAATTAGGCGTCGGCGACGGCGGCTTCCAGGGCGCGCCGGAAAATCTCGGCGACCCGGTCGATTTCCGCTGCGGTAATGATCAACGGCGGCAGGAAACGCACCACGCCGCCCTGGCGGCCGCCCAGCTCGAGGATCAATCCGCGCTTGAGGCATTCACGCTGCAACCGCGGCGCCAGGCCTGCATGCACCGGTGGATGCCCCAAGGCATCCGGCTTGCCGGACGGATCCACCAGCTCGACACCGAGCATCAGGCCGCGACCGCGTATGTCGCCCAACTCCGGGAAATCCCTTTGCAGGATATGCAAGTGTTCACTCAAGCGCTGGCCCATGGCGGCGGCGTGGGCCGGGACGTTGTGCTCCACCAGGTAACGCATCACCGCAGAACCGGCGGCCATGGCCATCTGGTTGCCCCGGAAGGTCCCGGCATGGGCGCCCGGCAGCCAGGTGTCGAGCCAGTCGCGATACACCACGACCGCCATCGGCAGGCTGCCACCGATGGCCTTGGACAGCACGACCACGTCCGGAATGATTCCGGCGTGCTCGAATGCAAACATTTTCCCCGTCCGGCCAAAACCGCTCTGGATTTCGTCGACAATCAACGCCACCCCGGCCTGCTCGGTGATCCGCCGCAGGCCACGCAGCCAATCCAGGTCGGCCGGTATGACACCGCCCTCACCCTGCACCACTTCAACGATGACCGCTGCCGGCAATTGCACGCCGGCCTCCGGATCGTTCAGCAGGTTTTCCAGGTAATGCAGATTGGCCCTGATCCCCTCCGCGCCGCCCAGTCCGAACGGGCAGCGGTAATCATAGGGATACGGCATGAACTGCACGCCATTGCTGAGCAACGCCGCCAAAGGCTTCTTCGGCCCCAGGCTGCCCATCAGGCTCAACGCGCCCTGGCTCATCCCGTGATAACCGCCCTGGAACGACAACACCGTGCTGCGTCCCGTCGCGGTGCGGACCAACTTGAGCGCGGCTTCCACCGCGTCGGTGCCGGTGGGGCCGCAGAACTGGATTTTCGCTTCGGCGGCGAGGGCCGGCGGCAACAGGCCGAACAGGTCCTGGACAAAACGGTCCTTGACCGGCGTGGTCAGGTCCAGGGTATGCAGGGGCAGCTCATCGGCGAGCACTTGCTGGATCGCCTCGATCACCACCGGGTGGTTGTGCCCGAGCGCCAGCGTGCCGGCGCCGGCCAGGCAGTCAATGAACGTGCGGCCTTCGACATCTTCAACATACAGCCCCTTGGCGCGCTTGAGGGCCAGGGGGATTCGCCGCGGATAGCTGCGGGCATTGGATTCCTGGCGGTTCTGGCGAGCCAGCAATGGCGATTCGTTGAATTGATAAAGCGTCTCGACCGGAGCAGGGCTGAGCCGTGCTGGCGGTGCTTGGATAGGACGGGTGACTGGCATGTTCTCGACCCCGGGATGAATGACCAAAAGGCGCACCGGGCAGGTGCGCATTCCGAAGCGCACATGCAGGTTTCCTGTTGTGGAAACGCATCAGCGAGGCAAGGATTTACTGCGACAGCAGAGGAGCGGGCTGTGACTGCCTGGTAGGAGCTGCCGAGTGAAGCGAGGCTGCGATCTTTCTCCGGGCGATTGAATCCCAAGCGAAGATCAAAAGATCGCAGCCTCGCTTCGCTCGGCAGCTCCTACGGGATTAACCGGCTTGCACCGGCACGGTCAGCTCGACCCGCAACCCGTCCGGGCGGCTGTCGAACTGCAGGCCGCAACCGCAACGCTGGACGATGGCCTGGACAATCGCCAGCCCGAGCCCGCAGCCGTTGCTCTGGCCATTGCGCCAGAAGCGCTGGGTCAGGTGCTGGATATCGTCGGCTGCGATGCCGGGACCGTGGTCGCGTACCTGGAACCGCACGCGCTGGCCGATCATTTCCACGTTCAACTCGATCTCGGTGTCGTCCGGGGTATGGCGCACGGCGTTCTCCAGCAGGTTGCGCAGCGCGGCGATGGACAGCACGGCCGGCATTTGCACCGGCGCATCGGTCAGTTGGGGCGATACCCGCAGCCTGATCCGCTGGGGCGCGCCGCCGGTCGCGTCCTGAATGGCCAGCCGTGCGACCTGCTCGGCGTTGCATTGCACCCCGTCATCGAACGACAGGCTGCCCTCCACCCGGGCCAGCAGCAACAGTTGTTCCAGCGTGCGATGCAACCGGTCGGCGCCCTCCTCCGCCCGGGCCAGGGACTGGTCACGGGCGGCGCCCTCGGTCATGCGCGCCACCTGCAGGTGCGTCTTGATGGCGGTCAACGGGCTGCGCAATTCATGGGCGGCATCGCCGGTCAGCCGTCGCTCGCGCTCGATGGTCTTGCCGATGCGCTGGAGCAACTGGTTCTGGGTCTCCAGCAAAGGCCGCAATTCGCTGGGCAGTGGATGAATCTGCAGCGGCTCGAGGGAATCCGCGTTGCGCCGCGTCAGTGCATCACGCATGCGGTTGAGCGGCGCCAGGCCCTGGCCGATGCCCAGCCACAGCAGGCACAGGCAACCGAGCAAGGCCACGCCGACCGGCACCGAGGCCGCCAGCAGCACCGACAGGTTCAAGGCCTCGCGTTCGATCTGGCGATCAGCGGTGGTAATGCGCAAGTCGCCTCGGGCCAGGGTAAAGCTGCGCCATGGCGCGCCGTCGATCATCTGGTCGTGGAAACCCATTTTCTCGGCTTCCAGGGCCTGCCCCGGGGTGTCATGGCTGCGCGCAAGAATCTCCCCACGCAGGGAGCTGACCTGACAGGCCATGCCACCTGGGACACTCAATTGTTCAGCGCTGAAATGCGTGCCCTCGCCGTTGCTCGGAACCGGCGGCAACTGCTCCAGCAACCCGGCGACCATCCGCGCCGAAGCCACCAGGCGCTGGTCGAGGGAAAACATCATCTGGTTGCGCAGGTCGCTGAGCATCCACGCCGCAGCCAAGGCCCAGATCAGGGCAAAGGCCGCGCCGAGGGTCAGGCTCAGGCGCAGTCGCAGGCTGATCACTTGGCCGATTCCCCGCCATCGGCCGGCCCCAGGCGATAGCCCAGGCCGCGCACCGTCTCGACAATCCCGTTGCCTAACTTGCGCCGCAAGTGGTGGATATGGACGTTCAAGGCGTTGCTTTCCAGCTCGTCGTTGAAGCCATAGACACTGTCCTTGAGCTGCTCGGTGGAGAGCACCCGGCCACGACTGTGCAGCAGCGCCTGCAACAGCGACTGCTCGCGGCGGGACAGGTCCACCGGCTGGCCGTCCAAGGTGGTTTCCCGGCTGCTCGGGTCATAGGTCAAGCGACCATGCTCGATCAGGTTGACACTGCGCCCGGCCACGCGCCGCAGCAACGTGTGCAAGCGCGCCGCCAGTTCGCGCAGGTCGAAGGGCTTGAGCAAGTAATCATCGGCCCCGGCCTGCAAGCCGTCGACCCGGTCGGTCACCGAATCCCGTGCGGTGAGGATCAGCACGGGGATTTCCAGGCCTTGCTGGCGTAGCTGCTTGAGCAACTTGAGGCCGTCTTCATCCGGCAGGCCCAGGTCCAACACCATGACGTCGAATGTCGCCACGCCGACCATCGCCCGCGCCGCCGATGCCGTGGCGACGTGCTCGACGGTCAGGCCTTGAGCCGTGAGCCCGGCAACGATGCCGCTGGCAATCAACTCATCGTCTTCACAGACCAGTACGTGCATGGTAAGCCCCACGGAAAAAGGTAGATTAGGCGGGCGGCCGATTAAGCCGACATTATGCGACGAGTCGGGCAAATATGGGCGATCATTGGCGCCCGTCGGTATCGCTGGGTTAATCGACGGTTAATCGCCGGTCGCCACTGTGCCCTTCACTTGCTTCGTTAAGGCTTTGTCCATGCGTCGATTGTTTTTGCTGTGGCTGTTCCTGATCTCGGGCCTGGCCCAGGCCGCCAATCCCTTCGAAACCAAACCCGATTTCCTGCCGGTGGAGAAGGCATTCGTCTTTACTTCCGAACGCCTGGATTCCGGTGAGACCCAACTGTTCTGGCAGATCGCCGACGGGTACTACCTGTATCAGCAGCGGCTCAAGTTCGATGGCCTGGCCGACGCGCAAAAGCCGACGTTGCCCGAGGGCGAAGCACACAGCGACGAGTTTTTTGGCGACCAACAAGTGTATCGCCAGGCCCTGGAGCTGAAGATTCCCGCCGGGGCGACCGGCAAGATCAAGGTCGGCTTCCAGGGCTGCGCCGATGCGGGCCTGTGCTATCCACCCCAGACCCAAGTCGTCGACCTGGGCGGTGCCGCGCCGGCAACAGCCTCGGGCGAGGCGCAGGACCAGGCCCTGGCCAGCGGTTTGCAACAGCGCGCACTGGGCTGGAGCCTGCTGGTGTTCTTTGGCCTGGGGCTGTTGTTGGCATTTACCCCCTGCTCGCTGCCGATGCTGCCGATCCTGGCGGGATTGGTGGTGGGCAGCGGCGCCGGCCCCCGGCGCGGCCTGGCCTTGGCTGGCAGCTACGTGATCAGCATGGCCTTGGTCTATGCCGCCATGGGTGTGCTCGCGGCGCTGCTGGGGGCCAATCTCCAGGCAGTGCTGCAGCAACCCTGGTTGCTGGGGACTTTCGCGGCAGTGTTCGTGGTGTTGGCGCTGCCGATGTTCGGCTTTTTCGAATTGCAACTGCCAGCCGCCCTGCGTGATCGCTTGGAAAACGCCGGCCGCCAGCGCCGCGGTGGCAGCCTGGTGGGCGCCGGCATTCTCGGGGCGTTGTCCGGTCTGTTGGTCGGCCCTTGCATGACCGCCCCCTTGGCCGGCGCGCTGCTGTACATCGCCCAAAGCGGCAATGCGCTGCACGGCGGCCTGATCCTGTTCACCATGGGCGTCGGCATGGGCCTGCCGCTGTTGCTGCTGGTGACTGTCGGCAATCGCTTCCTGCCCAAGCCCGGCGCCTGGATGAACCTGCTCAAAGGCGTGTTCGGCTTTTTGTTCCTGGGGACCGCGCTGCTGATGATCCGCCCGGTCATCGATGGCTCGCTGTGGATCGGCCTGTGGGGCGCGCTGCTGGTGATCGCCGCCTACTGCGCCTGGCGCCAGACCGAAGGGTTCGGTCGCGCCGTCTATCTCTGGGGCAGCGCATCGCTGCTGTTCGGTTTGTGGGGCAGCCTGCTGGTGATTGGGGCAGCGGGCGGCAGCGACGATCTGTTCAAGCCGCTGGAGGTCTATGGCGGTGCCCGCGCCACTGCGACCGCCGAGGCCCGGGACGCGTTCACCACCGTCAGCGAACCCGCCGCCCTGCAAAGCGAACTGGACGCCGCCAAGGCCCAGGGCCAGTGGGTCATGCTGGATTACTACGCCGACTGGTGCGTGTCCTGCAAGATCATGGAAAAACAGGTATTCGGCCGCGCAGAGGTGCTCGACGCCCTGAAAGGCGTGCGCCTGCTGCGCCTCGACGTCACCGCCGACACGCCCGCCAGCCGCGAACTGCTCAGCCGCTATCAGGTACCGGGACCACCCAGCCTGTTGTGGATCGGCACCGACGGTGAAGAACGTCGCAACCAGCGGATTACCGGCGAAGTCGACGCCAAGGGTTTCCTGGAGCGCTGGAACATGACCCGGAACGCGCCTTGATGCTGACGTTGACCTTGGGCACCTTTGCCATCGCCCTCAATCACTTGCTGCTGATCAGCGCATTGGCCTTGGCGACTTTCGTCGGCTGGAGGGTCGCAAGGCGCGGCGGCGAAAACCCCGAATCGGTGCTGTTCGGACTGTTCTTGCTGGGACTCCTGGCCGCAAGGATCGGGTTTGTCATCGCTTACTGGGCCCATTATCGGGATGACCCGTGGCAGATCGTCGACCTGCGCGACGGCGGCTTCCTGGCCTGGCCGGGCATCGTCGCACTGCTGGTCGGCGCCCTGCTATGGGCTCGGCGCCGCCCGGGCCTGCGCCGACCGTTGGCTTTCAGTGTCACCGGCGGCCTGCTGTTCTGGCTCGTGGGCACAATGTCGCTGACGATCTATGAACAAGGCACCCGCTTGCCGGAGATCGACCTGCGCACCGCCGACGGCGAAACGGTGAACCTCATCGATTATCAGGGCGGCCCGCTGGTGATCAATCTCTGGGCCACCTGGTGCCCGCCCTGCCGACGTGAAATGCCGGTGCTGGAAGAAGCCCAGAAACAGCGCCCGGACCTGACGTTCCTGTTCGTCAACCAGGCCGAAAGCATGCAAAGCGTCAGCACCTACCTTGCCACGCAGGGCTTGAGCCTCACCAACGTGCTGTTCGACGGCAGCGGCCGCCTTGGCCAGGCCGTGGGCTCGATGGCCTTGCCGACAACGCTGTTCTACAGCGCCGATGGCCGCCTGCTGGGCAGTCACCTGGGCGAGTTGTCTGAGGCGAGCCTGGCCCGCGCCCTGGAAAATTTCGATACGCCGGATACCACCACGGCGGCCCACCCCGCGACAAGGAAACTGCCATGCCCCGCCTCCACCACCTGCTGACCCTGGCCTTCGCCGGCGCGCTGTTGCAAGCACCGCTGCTCCAGGCCGAAGAGTTGCCTGCGGCTATCAAGAAGATCGAAGCCAAGGGCGCGAAGATTGTCGGCACCTTCGAAGCACCGGACGGCTTGCGCGGTTACGCAGCGCAGTACCAGAACCGTGGCATGGCCCTGTACCTGACGCCGGATGGCCAGCACGTGCTGCTGGGCAACCTGTATGACGCCGACGGCAAGGACCTGAGCGCCGAGCCGCTGCAAAAGCTGGTCTACGCCCCGATGGCCAAGGCCATCTGGGCGAAGATGGAGACCAGCCACTGGATCGCCGACGGCAACAAGGACGCACCGCGCACGGTGTACCTCTTCAGCGATCCGAATTGCCCGTATTGCAACATGTTCTGGGAACAGGCCCGGCCCTGGGTCAAGGCCGGCAAGGTACAGTTGCGCCACATCATGGTGGGCATCATCCGCGAAGACAGCCCGGGCAAATCGGCCGCGCTGCTCGCCGCCAAGGAGCCGGAAAAAGCCCTGGCGGACCATGAAAAGGCCGGCAAGGCCAGTCCGCTCAAGCCGCTCAAGGAGATCCCGCCGGCCATCCAGGCAAAACTGGACGCCAACCAGGCGTTGATGGACGAGCTGGAGCTCTCCGCCACGCCGGCGATCTTCTATCTGGATGACCAGGGCGAACTGCAACAGCAGCAAGGCGCGCCGTCGCCGGACAAACTGCTGAAAATCCTCGGACCTAAATGATCCGGAACACTGAACTGTGGCGAGGGAGCTTGCTCCCGCTGGGCTCTGTAGGAGCTGCGTAGGAGCTGCGTAGGAGCTGCCGAGCGAAGCGAGGCTGCGATCTTTCCCCAGCCACTTGAATCTCAAGCGAACAGATCGCAGGCTTCGCCAGCTCCTACAGAGCCCAACGAGAGCTCCCTCGCCACAGTTTCAGCGCATTTGTTTCAGGAACGCCAACAACGCCTCCGTCACAAACTCCGGGTTCTCCAGGTTGGAAATATGCCCCGCCTGCGGAATCAGCACATGATCGCAGCCAATCAGCTCGGCCATTTCCAACGCCTCGGACGGTGGCCGAGGCTTGTCCTGGTCACCGCACATCACCAGCGTGCGCTTGGCATCCAATCCGGACAGGCGCGCCAGGATGTCATCCCGACCAAAAATGATCCGCCCCAACGGCACGATGCTGTCCTTCAGGCGCTCAGTCGGCAGCGCGGCCAAGCTGGCGCGGAACTGCTGGTAGAGCGCCGATTGCGGATCGATGCCCGGCCGAAAGAAGATCGGCACGATGATGTCCAGCAAAGGCTCCGGAATTGCGCCGCTGGCTTCGATCTTGTCGAACAGCGAAAAGTAATACAGCCGGGTCGGCTCCGGCTCGACGCCGACGTAGGTGTCCATCAGTACCAGCGACTTCACGCGCTCGGGCGCGGCCAGCGCCAGCCGCGCGCCCCACATCCCGCCCACCGACAATCCGACCAGGTTGAAGCAGTCGATCTCCAGGTGATCCATCAACGCCAGCGTTTGACGGGACAGGTCGTCCAGCGAGTTGATGCCCTCAGGCAAACGCCCGGACTGCCCGTGGCCCCAAAGCTCCGGGACGATGACTCGATAGTGCTCCGATAAAGCATCAATCTGCGGCGCCCACATGCTGTGGTCCCACAGATAACTGCTGCCCAGCACCACCACCGGGCCATGGCCCTGGTCCAGGTAATGCAGCGGTTGTCCGTCAATCGTTGCAAAGGGCATCGGTGGCCTTCTTGTTTGGGAATTAAAAACCTTGGGAGACTGGGCCGCAGCGAGCCAGTCGTCAACCTTGGGTTTTGGGGGGCTGCCAATGAACCCATCGCGAGCAAGCTCGCTCCCACAATGGATCGGAGTCCAGAGATCAAATTGTGGGAGCGAGCTTGCTCGCGATGGGGCCGCTACAGGCACCGCAGCACTACAACCCTTCCAATTCCGCCATCAGGTCATTCAACCGATCCACCTTCTCCCCGGTGATTTCACTGGCCTCCAACCCACCGATGTATTCGGCCAATTCCCGCACGGTGCTGCACTCGAACATGGCCCTGAGCGGTACGTCGCGTTGCAGGGCTTTTTGCACGCGGGAGGCGATTTGTGTCGCCAGCAACGAGTGCCCGCCCAGTTCGAAGAAATTGTCCCGTACGCCCACCCGTTCGACCTTCAACACCTCGGCCCAGATACCGGCCAGGATTTGTTCAAGATCGCTGGCGGGCGCCTGGTAGTCCTGGCTTTGCAATTGGCCGATTGCCAACGCCGGTAACGCCTTGCGGTCGAGTTTTCCATTGGCGTTGAGGGGCAAGTGGTCGAGCCACAGCCAGTGCAGCGGCACCATGTATTCCGGTAATTCGCTGCGCAGGCGCTGTTTGATTCGATCCAGGCGTTCGCTCGGGCTCAGCGTGGCGTCGGCGGCAACCAGATAGCCCACCAGGTGCTTGCCATTGACGCCTTCCTGCACACCGACGGCCGCGTCGCGGACTTCGGGCTGCTCGTGCAACCGTGCTTCGATTTCCCCCAGCTCGATGCGGTAGCCACGGATCTTCACCTGATGGTCGATGCGCCCGACGTACTCCAGCACGCCATCGCTACGGCGGCGCGCCAGGTCGCCGGTGCGGTACAGCCGCTCGCCCGGTGCGCCGAACGGGTTAGGCACGAACACCGGCGCGGTACGCAGCGGATCGCCGACATAACCACGCCCCACTCCGGTGCCGGCGACGCACAACTCGCCCACCGCGCCCAATGGCACCAGTTCCAGCGCGCCGTCGAGCAGGTACAAACGGTTATTGTCGGTCGGCGCGCCAATGGGCAGGTAGATGCCACGGGTCGACGCCATGTCGACCCGGAAGAACGCCACGTCATCGGAACATTCGGCCGGGCCATAGGCGTTCACCAGGCCGATGTCCGGGTACCGCGCCAGCCATTGGTGAGCCAATTCCGGTGGCATCGCTTCGCCGGTGGGCAGCATCCAGCGCAAGCCATCCAGGCCGATGCGCTCCAGGGCGAGCATGCCCTGGATCAGCGACGGCACGCTCTCCAGCACGGTAATGCCCTGGTGCCCGACATGGTCGAGCAGACCTTGAGGGTCGTGGGCGATGGCATTGGGCACGATGTCCACCCGAGCCCCGAACAACGGCGCGGCGAGGAACTGCCACACCGAAATATCGAAGCTCTGGGACGCGGTCTGGGCAATCACATCCGTTTCATCTAGCGCCAGGTACGGCACCTTGCTGAGCTGGTTGTTGAGCATGCCGCGCTGCTGGACCATCACGCCTTTGGGCAACCCGGTGGAGCCAGAGGTGTAGATCACGTAGGCGAGGTGGTCCGGCCCGCTGTAAACGCCGGGATTGTCCACCGCCCTATCACTGGCCTGGACGTCTTCCCACACCAGCAGCTTCGGCCGCCCGGCACAGGCGAACGCCTCCAGCAAGGCCAGCGCCTGCTCGTGACAAGCCCGCGTGCACACCAGCAGCGGTGTGCGGCTCAGCTCGATGATGCGACTCAGGCGCTGGCTCGGCAGGCCTGGATCCAGCGGCAGGTAACCGCCGCCGGCCTTGAAGCTGCCGATGATCATGCCGAGCAAATCCAGGTCGCGCTCAGCGAGCAGCGCCACTGGCTGGTCGGGACCGACGCCCGCCTCCACCAGCGCGTGACCGAGGCGGTTGCTGCGCTCGTTCAACTCGGCATACGTCCAGGTGTCGTCCTGGCAACTGGCGGCAATACGTTGCGGATGAGCCGCCACCCGGGCCTCGAACAGCTCGACGTAACTCTGCTCCAGCGGATAGGTCCGCGCGCTCTGGTTGCAACCTTCGATGAGGAAATCCTTCTCTTCAGATCCGATCAGCGCCAACTCGGCCATGTCACCGTGGAAACCTTCCATCAACGCCAGCAGCAATCGCTTGAACTCGCCCAGCAGCCCTTGGACCGTCGACTCATCGAAGTAGCGCTGGTCGTAGGACAGGTGCAGCCCCAGGTCATCGCCCGGATAACACACCGCCGTCAGCGGGAAGTTGGTGTGGGTGCGGCCCGAATCCGAGGTGGCATCGAGGCTCTGGGCGCGGTCCAGCACCGAGACTTCCACCGGCGCGTTCTCGAACACGAACAGGCTGTCGAACAACGGCTGGCCCTTGGGCAGCTCGCTGACCTCCTGGATGCTCACCAGCGGCAGGTATTCGTACTCGCGCAGTTGCATGTTGCTGTCCAGCAAGCCGTTGAGCCATTGGCGCACGCTGCAGCGCTGGTCATCCGCCGGGATCCGCACCCGCAAGGCAACGCTGTTGATGAACAGCCCCACCGTGCGCTGCATCTGCGGCAGCTCCACCGGACGCCCGGCCACGGTGACGCCGAACAATACGTCGCGATCACCGCTGATACGGCGCAGCACCAGGGCCCACGCCGCCTGGGCGAAGGTGTTGACGGTCAATTGATGGGCCTGGGCCAGCTCCCGCAGGCGCGCACCGTCCCGGGCGTCGAGGCGGGTGTAGCAATCGCCGACGACCATGCCACCGCTGTCACCGGCGTGTTCGCGCAGGAACGGTCGGTCACCCGGGATCGGCGTGGTCCGTTCGAAGCCTTGCAGGTTCTGCTGCCACCACTGCCGGGCTTCGGCCAGGCCCTGGCGTTGCAGCCAGCCGATGTAGTCGCGATAGCGCGGCGGCACGGCCAGGCGAGGCTCGCGCTGTTCACCGAGGGCGGAGTAGATCTCGAAGAAATCATCCATCAGCAACGAACGGCACCACGCGTCGATGAGGATGTGATGGTTGCTCATCATGAACCAGTAGCGCGCCGCGCCGACCCGGATCAAACGCAAGTGGAACGGCGCCTCGTTCAACAGATCAAAACCCGCTTCGCGCTCGCGCTTGAGCAGCGCCTGGAGCTTGGGCTCCTGGGCGTCCTCGGGCACTTGCGTCCAGTCGAGGTATTCCACCGGTGTGCGGCCGGGCTTGTGGATGACCTGCAACATGTCTTCGCCGACATTCCAGCAGAACGAGGCGCGCAGGGCTTCGTGACGGGCGATCACTGCTTGCCAGGCCTGGGCGAAACGCTGGGGGTCGAGTTCGCTGTTGATGCGATAGCGGTCCTGCATGTAGTACAGGCCCGTGCCCGGTTCCAGCAATGTGTGCAGCAGCATGCCTTCCTGCATCGGCGTCAGTGGGTAGACGTCTTCGATCTCCGCCGCCGGCACCGGCAGGTTGTCCAGCTGTGCCTGGGTCAGTTTCGCCAGCGGGAAGTCCGACGGCGTCAGGCCGCCCGCCTCGTCCGCGAGGCAGTGTTCGATCAGGTGCTGCAACTCGTCGAGGTAGGTGGCGGCCAGCGCGGCGATGGCCTGGCGGTCATGACGCTCGGCGCTGAAGGTCCAGCGCAACGCCAGTTCGCCGCCACTGACCTGGCAGTCGAGGCTCAGTGCGTTGGGCAGCGGTGCGTCGGGGTCATGGATCGCGCCAAGCGCTTCGTCCACAGGTCGGAACAGCGCGTCCTGGCCGAGGGCATGGTCAAGCTGGCCGAGGTAGTTGAAGGTGATCGTCGCTTGCGGCAGGCCGGCCATCGCCTCGCGGGTGCCAATGTCTGCCAGGTAACGCAGCACGCCATAGCCGAGGCCCTTGTGCGGCACCGCGCGCAGCTGTTCCTTGATGGCTTTGATCGAGGTGCCGATATCAGCGGCGGACGGGCACAGGCGCAGCGGATAGACGCTGGTGAACCAACCCACGGTGCGGGTCAGGTCGATGTCATCGAACAGCGCCTCACGGCCATGACCTTCGAGCTGGACCAGCACCGATTCATGCTGGCTCCAACGGCACAGCACCCGGGCCAGCGCGGTGAGCAACAGGTCATTGACCTGGGTGCGATAGGCGCTTGGGGCTTGTTGCAGCAATTGCCGTGTGAGTTCGGCGTCCAGGCGCAGTCTGACAATCTCGGCATGCCGTTCCTGCCGCCCGCCGTCGGGACGCGCGCAAGGCAGCGTTACGTCCGGGCCGCTCAACTGGCCTTGCCACCAGCTCAACTCTTCGCGCAGGGATTCACTGCCGGCATAGGCCTGCAACCGAGCGGCCCAGTCACGGAACGGGCTGGTCTTGGCCGGCAATTGCAGCGTTTGTTTGTCGGCACATTGGCGGTAGGCCGTCTGCAGATCGTCCATCAACACCCGCCACGACACGCCGTCCACCACCAAGTGGTGAATGGCGATCAGCAGACGCTGCCGACCGTCAGGCAGCTCCGCCAACACGGCTCGCAGCAGCGGCCCAGTCGTCAGTTCGAAGCCCTGCTGCGCTTGGGCAAACACGGCTTCGCAGGCTTGCGGCGAATCCACCGACACGGCCTCCAGCAGCGCCCCTTCGAACACGGGTTGATGCTCGGCGCGCCACTGACCGGCGCTGTTGCCGAAGCCCAGGCGCAAGGCGTCGTGCTGCTCGAACACCGCGCGCAACGCTTGCTCCAGGTAACCCGGCTCCAAACGCAGGGTCGGCTCCAGCAACAGCGCCTGGTTCCAGTGATGTCGGTTGGGTATTTCATTGGCGAAGAACCAATGCTGGATCGGCGTCAGCCCCGACTCACCGCTCAATAATCCCTGCTCGGCGCTCACCTGCTCGTTGTGCGTGGCGACGGTCGCCAGGGCCTGCACGGTCTGGTGCTGGAACAAGTCCCGCGGCGTGAAATGCAGACCTTGTTGCCGGGCCCGGCTGACGACCTGGATCGACAGGATCGAATCGCCGCCCAGCTCGAAGAAGTTGTCGTTGAGGCCGACCTGCTTGACGTTCAGCACGTCGCACCAGATCGCCGCCAACGCTTGCTCCAGGGCATTGCTCGGCGCCACGTACTGTTGGCGATTGAGTTCGGGATCGGGCATCGGCAAGGCGCGTCGGTCAAGCTTGCCGTTGGCGGTCAGCGGCATGCTCGGCAACAGGATCAAGTGCCCGGGCACCATGTAGTCCGGCAGTTGCGCCTTGAGGTGATGCTTCAGCGCTTCGCGCAGCGCCGCTTGCCCGGCGGCATCCTGTTCGGCGATGTCGCTGACCAGGTAACCGGCCAATTGCTTGCCGCCCGACATATCCAAGGCCAATACCACGGCCTCGCGCACGGCGTCGTGTTCCAACAGGCGGTTTTCGATTTCCCCCAGTTCGATACGGAAACCGCGAATCTTCACCTGATGGTCGACCCGTCCCAGGTACTCCACCTGACCGTCGCCGCGCTGGCGCACCAGGTCCCCGGTGCGGTACAGCCGTCCGCCGTCAGCGCTGAACGGGTCGGCGACGAAACGCTCGGCGGTCATGCCCGCACGCTGATGATAACCCTGGGCCAACCCGGCGCCGCCGACATACAACTCACCCGTCGCGCCTTGGGGCACCAATGCCAGGTCGGCGTCGAGAATGTAGGCCACGCGGGCGCCGATCACGCTGCCGATCGGCACGCTGCCCGCGCCCTCTTCCAGTTGTTCCGGGGCGAGGCTCGCCAGGGGCATGACCACGGTTTCGGTCGGGCCATAGGCGTTGAAGAACAGGCTCGGGCTGAACGCGGCGCGGATGCGCTGCAAATGTTCGCCGGTCAGGGCTTCGCCACCGGTGATGCACATGCGCACCGGCAGCGTCTGGCCCTGGGTTGCCAGCCATTGCGCCAATTGGCTGCCATAGCTGGGCGTGAAACCGAGGATGTTGATGCGGTGCTGGCGGATCAGGCCGCAGATTTCTTCGGCATCCCACTGGCCCTGCGCACGCAGCACCACGTGGGCGCCACTGAGCAACGGCACCAGCAAGCGCTCGGTGGCGGCGTCGAAATTGATCGAATAAAAATGCAGTTCGCAGTCATCAAAGCGCATGCCGAAGCGTCGGATTACCGCCTGGCAATGCATGGCGATCTCACCGTGGGACACCACCACCCCCTTGGGTTTTCCGGTAGAGCCGGAGGTGTAGATCAGATAGGCCTGATGTTGCGGCAGGTTGATCGGCGACGGCGATTGGTCGGGATAATCCGCCAGGGCCGCACGGTCGTCTTCCAGGCACCAGCGCTGCACGCCTTCCGGCAGTTCGCCGAGGGCCTGGAACATGACCCGATCGCTGAGCAGCAAGCAGACGCCGCTGTCCTCGATCATGTAGAGCAAGCGGTCCAGCGGGTATTCCGGGTCCAGCGGCACGTAGGCGCCACCCGCCTTGAGGATCGCCAGCAGGCCGACGACCATGTCCAGCGAGCGCTCCAGGGCCAGCCCTACCCGGACCTGCGGGCCGACGCCGCGGTCGCGCAACATCCAGGCCAGGCGATTGGCCCTGCGTTCGAGTTCGCCATAGGTCAGGGTCTGCCCGGCGAACGTCAGCGCCGGCGCATCCGGGCGCAACCGGGCCTGCTCTTCAAACAATGAATGGATGCATTGATCCAGGCGATGCTCACCCGGCTCTTCGCCGAGGCTGTCGAGCAACTGCTGCTGTTCACTGGCGTCCAGCAGCGGCAGCTCGCTCAGCCGCCGAGCCGGATCCACCAGCAGCGCTTCCAGCAGGTTGCGCCAATGCCCGGCCATGCGGGCGATGCGGGGTTCGTCGAACAAGTCGGTGCTGTAGGTCAGGCAGCAGCCCAAGCGCTGGTCAAGGTCAGTGACCTCCAGATTGAGATCGAACTTGGTCGCCCGCGCATCGTTGACCAGGTAGTCGACGTTCATGCCGGCCAGCGTGCGGCTCTGCTGGAATTCCCAACGCTGCACGTTGCACATCACCTGGAACAGCGGGTTGTACGCCGCGCTGCGCGGTGGCTGCAAAGCGTCCACCAGATGATCGAACGGCAGGTCCTGGTGGGACTGGCCCTCAATCACCGTGTGGCGCACCTGCTCGAACAGCTCGCCCACGGACATCTGCCCGTCGAGTTGGCAACGCAGCACTTGGGTATTGAGGAACGCGCCGATCAGCCCTTCGCTTTCCGGACGGATGCGATTGGCCACCGGCGCGCCGATGCGCAGGTCGGTCTGGCCGCTGTAGCGATAGAGCAGCACGGCCAGGGCGGCGGTCATGGTCATGAACAGGGTCAAGCCATGTTCGGCGTTGAAGGCACGGACCCGCGCGGCCAAGTCGTCGCTGAGGTCGAAACGGAACAGCTCGCCGCGATGACTTTGCACCGCCGGACGCGGGCGGTCCGCCGGCAATTCCAGCAAGGGATGTTCGCGGCCCAGTTGCGCGGTCCAGTAATCGAGCTGGCGCTGGCGCTCGCCGGACTCCAGCCATTGGCGCTGCCAGGCGCTGTAGTCGAGGTATTGCACCGGCAACGGCTCCAGCGGTGACTCGCGGTCATCGATGAAGGCTTCGTACAGCGCACTGAGCTCGCGGGCGAAAATGTCCATCGCCCAACCTTCGGTGACGATGTGGTGCAGCGTCAGCACCAGGTAATGTTCGCGCTCGGCGGTCTTGACCAGGCAGGCCCGCAGCAGCGGCCCGGTTTCCAGATCGAAGGGTTCGTGGGCCTCGCTGTCCGCCAGTTGCTGCACGCGTTGTTGGCGAAGGTCGGCGTCGAGCATGGAAAAATCTTTCCAGTCCATGCGCAGGCCCGTCTCGTCGTGTACCTGTTGGCGAGGCACGCCGTCGATGCTTGGGAACGTGGTGCGCAGGGTTTCATGGCGCAGGATCAAGGCCTGCAACGCCGCTTCGAAGCGCCCGACATCCAGCACCCCGCGCAGGCGTGCCATGCCGCCGACGTTATAGGCCGGGCTGTCCGGCTCCATTTGCCAGAGGAACCACATGCGCTGCTGGGAATAGGACAGCGGCACCGGTTGGCTGCGGTCGACTTTCTCGATCGGCGGCTGGCGGTTGGTCCGGCCGCTGGCCTGGATCAGCCGCACCTGCTCGGCGAAGGCGCCCAGCTCGCTGGCTTCGAACAACGCACGCAACGGCAGCTCGACGTCGCAGGCCTGGCGCGTGCGGGAGATGATCTGGGTCGCCAGCAACGAATGGCCGCCCAAGGCAAAAAAATCATCCCGCAGGCCGATGCGGGCAAGACCGAGTACGTCGCGCCAGATTCCGGCGATCTGCTGTTCGAGGGCGGTGGCCGGCTCGACGTGTTCGCGCACCTGCCATTGCGGCTCCGGCAAGGCGCGACGGTCGAGCTTGCCGCTCGGGCTCAAGGGCATGGCGTCCAGGCGCAACAATTGCGCGGGCACCATGTAGTCAGGCAGCTCGCTGGCGAGGGCGTTTTTCAGGCGAGCGGCCTGGGCGGCGGCAGCTTCATCAAGCGCTGCTGCGGTGTAATAACCGATCAACTGCGGACCGGCCGCCGTGTCACGCACCAGTACCGCTGCCTGGACGATGCCATCCTGGGCCAGCAAGCGCGCCTCGATTTCCTGTGGCTCGACGCGGAAACCGCGCAGCTTGACCTGCTGATCGAGGCGGCCAAGGTATTCGATCACGCCGTCGGCATCCCAGCGCGCCAGGTCGCCAGTGCGGTAAAGCCGCGCGCCAGCCAGTCCCTGGGGATCGGCGATAAAACGTTCCGCCGTCAGCGCGGGACGCCCGAGGTAACCCCGGGCCAGGCCCAGGCCACCGATGCACAGCTCACCCGGCACGCCGACGGGCACGGGATTGAGTTCGCTGTCGAGGATGCGGCACAGCACGTTAGCCAAGGGACGACCGATGGGCGAGCGCTCGCCATCGTCGGCGGTGCAATGCCAATGGGTGACGTTGATGGCGGTTTCGGTCGGGCCGTAGCGATTGTGCAACTGCGCCGCCGGCAACTGCGCGAGCACGCGGCTGCGCAATTCGGCCGGCAAGGCTTCGCCCCCGGAGAAAATCCGCCGCAGGCTCGTGCAACGGGCACTCAAGGGCTCGTCGACAAACAGGCTGAGCAGCGCCGGGACGAAGTGCAACGTGGTCACGCCGAACTGCTCGACCAGTTGCGCAATGCGGTGCGGGTCGCGGTGTTCGCCCGGGCCCGCCAGGACCAATTGGCTGCCGGTGATCAGCGGCCAGAAGCACTCCCACACCGACACGTCGAAACTGATCGGCGCCTTTTGCATCAACACGTCGGTCTCATCCAGCCCATAGGCGGCCTGCATCCATTGCAGGCGCTCAGCCAGGGCCGCGTGAGTATTGCCGACGCCCTTGGGTTGGCCGGTCGAGCCGGAGGTGTAGATCACGTAGGCCAGATGATCGCCGTGCAGGTGCAGCCCCGGCGGATTGCTCGGCCATTGCTCCAGATGCAGCGCGTCCATGGCGATGACGCTGACGCCCTCGCAGGCCGGCAAGCGGTCGAGCAGCGCGGTTTGCGTCAGCAGCAGATCGACACCGCTGTCGTGGAGCATGTAGGCCAGGCGTTCGCTCGGGTAATCGACATCCAGCGGCACGTAGGCGCCGCCGGCCTTGATGATCGCCAGCACGCCGATAAGCAACTGCGGCGAGCGTTCGGCGGCAATCGCCACGCACACGTCCGGGCCGACACCTTTGTCCCGCAGATAATGGGCCAGCCGATTGGCCTGGGCGTGCAGCTCGGCGTAGTCCAGCGAACCACCGTCCCACTGCAATGCAGTGCGTTGCGGCGTGCGGCGGGCCCGTTCGTTGAGCAGCTCCGGGAGCCATTGCGTGGCGGGCGCGCAGGGCGCCGCCGCCCAACACTGCTGCTGAGCCAGTTCTTCGGCGCTCAGCAGCGGCAAATCGCCGAGGGCCTGTTGCGGATCAGCGCTGACCGCCCGCAGCAAGCTGCAAAAGTGTTCGGCCAGGCGTGCGATGGTCGCCGCCTCGAACAGCTCGTCCGCGTAGTCGAACGACAGTGTCAGCCGCCCCTGGCGGTCTTCTTCGCTGTGCAATTGCAGGTCGAACTTGGCTTCGCGGCTGTGCCACGGCAATTCATCGGCCAACAACCCCGGCAGGCGGCGCAACGCGCCAAGGTCGCGCTGCTGGTGGTTGAACATCACTTGGAACAGGCCTTGTTCGCGAGCCTGGGGGAAGGTTTCCAGCAATTGTTCGAAGGGTAGGTCCTGATGAGCCTGGGCGCCGAGCGTCGCCTCCCGGGCCTGGGCCAGCAGCGCGGCGAAGGGCTGGCGCGAATCGGTTTGCGCGCGCAGCACCTGGGTGTTGATGAAGAAGCCGATCAGCCCTTGGGTTTCCAGGCGCGGGCGGTTGGCGTTGGGCACGCCGATGCGCAGGTCGGATTGGCCGGTGTAGCGCTGCAACAAGGCCTGGAACGCCGCCAGCAACAGCATGAATACCGTGGCGTCGTGCGCCTGGGCGACCTGGCGCAGGGCATCACCGAGCGTTTTGTCCAGGCGCAGGCTATGGCGCGCGGCGCTGCGATGCCGCTGGGTACTGCGCGGATGGTCGGTATTCAACGCCAGGGTCGGGTGCTCGTCGCCCAATTGCTCTTTCCAATAGCGCAGTTGGCGCTCGGCTTCGCCCTGGGCGAGCCATTGTCGCTGCCAACTGCCGTAGTCGGCGTATTGCAGGGGCAGCGGTGCCAGTTCGGCGGTGTGTCCTTGGGACGCGGCGGCATACAGCCGCGAGAACTCGTCGATCAAGACGTTCATCGACCAGCCATCGGCGATGATGTGATGCATCGTCACCAGCAATTGGTGATCGTCTTCAGCCAGGCGCAACAAGGTGACCCACAGCAGCGGTCCCTTTTCCAGATCGAATTGAGTGGCCGCTTCGTCTTCGCGGATCTGCCGCGCCCGGGCTTCGCGCTCGTAGGCAGGCATGTCGCTGAGGTCGATCACCTGAAGATTGAACTCACCGGCCGGATCGATCTGTTGCAGGGCCACGCCATCGCGCTCCAGAAAGCGCGTGCGCAAGGATTCGTGGCGCTCGATCAATTGCTGGAAGCCCTGGCGCAGCGCTTGTTCGTCCAGCTCGCCACGCAGGCGCAGGGCGCCGGGGATGTTGTAGGCGCGGCTAGCAGGGTCCAACTGCCAGGTCAGCCACAAACGGTTCTGGGCCAGGGACTGCGGCAGGGCTTCATCGCGCGCCAACGCCTTGATGGCGCCTTGGGGTTGGCCACCGTCCTGTTGCAGGTTCGCCACCGCCGTCGCAAAGGCGCCCAGGGTCGGCGCTTCGAAAAGCAGGCTCAGGTTGAGCGCCAGGCCAAGGACTTCACGCAGCCGCGCAATGACTTGGGTGGCTGCGATGGAGTTGCCGCCCAGCAGGAAGAAATGGTCGTCGCCCCGCACCCGATCGATCTGCAACTGCTCGCACCAGACTCGGCCGATCAGCGCTTGCAGCTCGGACACCGAGGCGGACTCGTCGACCGTCTCAGCCTTGGCCGAGGGAAACAACGCATAGCTGTCGAGGCTGCCGTCCACCCATCGGGTGCGACACGCCGAACGTTGCAGCTTGCCGCTGGACGTCTTCGGCAGCGCCCCCGGGTTGAGCAGCACCACCACGCTCGGCGCTTGCTGGCAGGCGTCGGCCACGGCTTGGCGAATCGTCTTGATCAGGGTTTCGGGAGGCAGGATTTTTTGCACGCTGCGGCTGATCTCGGCGGCAATCCCGATGCCCTCTTCGCCCGCCTCATTGACGGCGAAGGCCGCGACACGGCCTTTGCGCACCACCTCCACTTCACGCTCGATGGTTTGCTCGATGTCCTGCGGGTAAAGGTTGTGCCCGCGTACGATCAGCATGTCCTTCAAGCGTCCGGTGATGAACAGCTCGCCTTCGCGGACAAAACCCAGGTCGCCGGTGCGCAGCCAGGTGCGGCCGTCATGCCGGACGAAGGTCTTGGCGCTAGCCTCGGGGTTGCGCCAGTAACCCTGGGCAATGCTCGGCCCGGCGGCCCAGACTTCGCCGACCTGGTTGTCGGCCAACGGTTGCAAGGTGTTGGGCTCGACGATCAGCACCGCATGGCCCGGCTGGCTCACACCGCAGCTCATCACCGCGCTGCCCTGCCCCGGTTCGGCGCGGTTTTGCGTCAAGGCCGCGTCGTCCATGCGCATCGAGGGAATGCCCTGGCCACGCGGCGTGCCGGCGACGAACAACGTCGCCTCAGCGAGCCCGTAGGAGGCCATGAAACTGTCCGCCGTGAAGCCGCACGCCGCGAATTTCCCGGCGAAGCGCTCCAGGCTGTCGAGGCGGATCGGCTCGGAGCCGGAATAAGCGACGCGCCAGCCGCTCAGGTCGAGGCGGCCCAGGGCAGACTCACTGACCCGTTCGCTGCACAAGCGATAGGCGAAGTCCGGGCCGCCGCTGATGGTGCCACCGTATTCGCTGATCGCTTCGAGCCAGCGCAACGGCCGGGCGAGAAAATAGGCCGGCGACATCAATACGCAAGGCACGCCACTGAAGATCGGCTGCAGCAACCCGCCGATCAGCCCCATGTCGTGGTACAGCGGCAGCCAGCTGACGATGACATCGTCGGGGTTCACATCGATGCCGAAGCCATGGCGGATCAGCAGCTCATTGGCGACGAGGTTGCCGTGGCTGACTTGCACGCCCTTTGGCAATGCGGTGGAGCCGGAGGTGTATTGCAGGAAAGCGATGTCATCATCTTGCAGGTCCGGCGCCCGCCATTGCTCGGCGCAGGCCGGATCAAGGGCGTCGACGCACATCACCGACGGCGCCGATTCGATGGCTTGCAAGGCCTCGCGCAAATCAGCAGTGGTCAGCAATAGCCGCGGCTCGGCGTCGGCGATGATCGACAGCAAGCGCTCCTGATGATGCCGACGGGTGGACTCCGGCGGGTAGGCCGGCACGGCGATCACGCCGGCGTACAGGCAGCCGAAGAACGCCGCGACGTAATCCGGGCCGCTGGGGAACAGCAGCACCGCCCGATCGCCGATTTTCGCTTCGCCCTGCAACGCCGCCGCGATCGTCCGGGCGCGCCGGTCCAAGTCGCAATAACTCAGTACCACGCCCTGCTGCGGATTGTCGGCCAGGAAGCGCAAGGCGACCCGATCCGGTGTCAACGCGGCGCGGCGCTGGAGGGCATGGGCCAGGGTGCTGGGGAGTTCGAACGCGTCGGTCATGGGGGTTCCTGCCTGAAATTCGGCTTGCAAGTAGTCACCCATGGGGACGGATAACACCGCCAGATAATTAGTCGCCGCCCTCGGGCACCGCGCGCGCAGCGGCGCTCAGGCGCGCAGGACCCCGTGACAACGAGTCGCAGCGTCCAGGCTGGACTTCCTTTCATCAATAATTCTTCTTCTCAATTGACAATAATTATCATTAAGCCTAATTTGGCCCCCGATGTGTAGGACGGATCCGCTGGCCCGACCGTCCTGCTAACTAATTGCAGCAAGGTGAATTCCATGACGGAACAAGTATCCACAAGCAGGTGCGACTCACCGCTACTTCAGGCATTCGTCGATAACCGAACCATCCTGGTCAAGATCGCAGCGCGCATCACCGGTTGCCGATCCCGCGCGGAAGATGTGGTTCAAGACGCGTTTTTCCGGCTGCAATCGGCGCCGCAAATCACCTCCTCCATCAAGGCCCAGCTCAGCTATCTGTTCCAGATCGTGCGCAACCTGGCGATCGACCATTACCGCAAGCAAGCGCTGGAACAGAAATACTCGGGCCCTGAAGAGGAAGGCTTGAACGTGGTGATCCAGGGAGCTTCGCCGGAAACGTCGCATATCAACTTTTCCACGCTCGAGCACATCGCCGACGCGTTGACCGAGCTGCCCAGCCGTACTCGCTACGCCTTCGAGATGTACCGCCTGCACGGGGTGCCGCAGAAGGACATCGCCAAGGAATTGGGCGTCTCGCCAACCCTGGTGAACTTCATGATCCGCGACGCCCTGGTGCATTGCCGCAAGGTGTCGGGGGTGCGCGGGGATACGTTTGCGCGGCGGTGATCCTTCGGTGGACTGACTGGCCTCATCGCGAGCAAGCTCGCTCCCACATGGACTGCTGCGATACTGGCGTGGGAGCGAGCTTGCTCGCGATGGGACCCTGGGGATTACATCAACGAACAGCGGTCGAAAAACCGTTCCCGCCCCAGGATCATCAGCGCCGCCCGCTTATGCGGGAAGTCGAATTCCTTTTCACAATGGAAGCATTGGTTGTGCAAATGCCCGATCATCCGGGCGTTGTCGGCCCGCGGCTCGGCCACCACGCGCTGGGTGCGTGGATCGTCGAGAAACAAGTAGTGCACCAGCGCTGACAGCCAGCTCGCGACTTTATGCGGGCCCCGGTGTTGCTCCTCGCCCACCAGCATGTGGATGCCGCGGTCGTAATCGTGGGCGTCATAGAACGGCGCGATTCGATCTTCCTTGGCCCAATAGGCTTCGAAATAGGCGAATGGCTGCTCGTCGAAACAGCCGATCAGCGTCAAGATCCGAGGGTCGTGCTGCAGTTTGCCCAGATACTCGCGATGCTGCTCCAGGCTGCCCTCTTCTTGCCAGAAGCTGGCAACCCGAGGGCTGTTCTGCCAGCGATTGAAGCGCGTCAGGTCCTGCTCGATTTCGAGGGTTCGCAGGGACACCCAAGCCCCCAGCCGCGCATCGAAACGTCGATACACCTCGCCTCGTGGCTTGATCGGTCGACGAGGATGGCGCTTGCCATCGGTGATGATCATTTGCTGTGGATAACTGCCATTGAATGCTTCCCCCAGCCAGGGTTGCGGCAGTTGCCAGAACAAGACGCGCTCACAGACGTATTCGTTCACCTCTGGCGTGCCCGCCAGCAGGCCACTGAGCAAGGCTTCGCCGGGACGTTCGTCAAGGTGCCAGACCAGTTGCTGGCAATCGGGATCCCTGGCAAACAACCAATAGCAGGCGGCCCACAGCGCCGGCCCTACAGGCCGGTCATTGGGTTCTTGAAGATGCACATGAAGTTGAGGGCCGCGCTCCAGGCGCAGACGAATCAAGGGCGCGCCTTCGAGCATCAGGCTCAGATGACGCTCGGTTTCATCAGCGCCGAGGTGGCGGCCACCCGGCAAGGGCAGCGTTGTGGAAGGTTTGGAGATGGGCATTGAAGCGGCTCACGTATTCGTCGATGGTCAACGAGTGACGTGAGCCAGCATGGGAAATTTAGTCTGGCTCAATGAGCGTGTGGTGGCACCAACTCGATCCGGTAGGGCTGGAAGATCTCCAACATCTGCCCATTGCCCCGCAGTTTCTGCAGCAACTGTTGGAACACATCGGCACTGAGGGGCGCCTGGGGTCGGATCAGCGCGTAATGGTGATAGATCTGGTCGATGCGCTCGGAAACCAGCAACTGGGGGCCTACCTCAGGATTTCGCAACAGGTAGTCGCTGAGGTAAGAGCGGGTCACCAAGGCAATATCCGCGCGCCCGCGCAGCACCATCTGCAAGTTGCTGTCGTGGGAATAGGTCAGCGTGGCGTTGTACTGCCCGATAAGGAACTTGGGGTCGGGGTTGAACTTGGCAAAGGCGTAATGATAACCGCTGAACAACGCCAGGCGCTTGCCCCTCAGGTCAGCGAAATAGGATTGCTGGCGATCTGGCTGGCGCTGGGTCACAAAGATCTCGGCGTCTTCCAGTCCCATGTCGACTGCGGTGTGTGGCACATCCTGCCAGCCCCAGTCCGGGTTCTCGAAGATCGCCATGTCGACGCGTCCCTGCTTGAAATCATTGAAGCGGCGCGGAATCGAAGTGGGCACCAGGACGAACTGGTAATCGGCCTGCGATCGGTTCAAGGCCTCCACCAGTTGCGGCAGCAGGCCGGTGTCGGCGCCGTTTTCGGGTCGAACGGTATAGGGTGGAAAATGTGCCGCGCCAATCCGCACCCGCTGCGCCGCCTCGAGGGAAGACGTCAGGAAAAGAGCCAGAGCGGCCAGCAAAACACGTGAGGTCATCCCCATCGGCAATAACGTCAAGATACCCCACTCCCCTAAAAGACCCATCAATACAGTGACGCTAGGCGGTTTCAGCCGCTTAGCCAGCCATGCGGCCAATTTTAAGCCAGCGATTGCTTATTGTTTTTCTGCCAACACGAGGATCAGGGCCTGCTCGGCCAGTTCATCGAGACTCAGGCTGCCTTCGGTGCGAAACCAGGTAGTGGTCCAGGACAACGCACCGGTCAGGAAGCGCCGGGTAATGGACACGTCCCCGCGAATATACCCGGCCTCCTTGGCCCGCCCCAAGACTTCAAGCCAGACATCTTCATAAATATTGCGCAGGGCCAGGACGTGGCGCTGTCCGTCCGCGGACAGGGAACGCCACTCATAGACCAGCACCGCCATCGCCTCGCCGGTGCCGCCCATGATCGACTGCAATTCGCAGCGGATCAGCGCCAGCACCTGCTCACGCACACCGCGAGCCTCGACCAGGGCCGCGCGCATCAACGCAGTGTTGTAGCGGATGGTTTCCTCCATCACCGCCCGAAGGATCTCGTCCTTGCTCTTGAAGTGATGAAAAATGCTCCCCGACTGGATGCCCACGGCACTCGCCAGGTCGCGCACAGTGGTGCGCTCGAAGCCTTTGTTGCGAAACAGGTGAGCCGCGGTCTGGAGCAGTTTGCCGCGAGCGCTGTCCGGGTCGGTCAGTTGACCGTTGTCGACCAGCTCGCGCATCACACCCTGGGTTTTTTGCTCGTCCACCTGCGTTCTCCCACAGTCGATCAACCCATGCACGGCCATTTCATCAAATCGCCAACGGCGTGGGCAATTTAAGCTGGCCGGGGCAACCTAGCAAGCACTCGGGGCCAGGACTAGGCGGATACGCCGGGTTTGACTACGCTCAAACCCATCAGCACGCCGATACCGGGAACCTTAGCGATGCCTCACTGGCTGGTGATTGATCTGGAGGCCACCACTGATGAAGGTGGCTGGCCGGTAAGCGAAATGGAAATTATCGAAATCGGCGCCAGCCTGGTGAACCGAGACGGCCGTGAGGTGGATCATTTCCAGCGGTTTGTCCGGCCACTGCGGCGACCGCTGCTCACCCCTTTTTGTCGCCAGCTGACTCACATCAGCCAGGCCAACATCGACAGCGCCGCCCCGCTGACCGAGGTCTGGCCTGTGTTCGAGCGTTGGTTGGCGCCCTATCACGCCAATCTTGAGGGCTGGATCAGCTGGGGTGACTACGATCGCAAGCAATTGCTGCAGGAATGGCAGCAACAACAACTGCAAAGCGTGCTTGGCCAGGTTCAGCATATGAATCTCAAGCAACGCTTCGCCAAGGTCCGCCGGCTGGAGCGCCCCTTGGGGCTCAATGCCGCGTTGCAATTGGCCGGGTTGCAGTTCTGTGGGCAACAGCACCGCGCACTGGAGGACGCCCGCAACACGGCGCGATTATTGCCCCTTGTGCTGACAGGCTGAGCGGTTGCCGGGCGCGACAGATGACGACTGTTGTGGCCTTGTGCATACTGGCCGGCCTTTTTCAGCCCTTTCTCGAGGAATCGCCCATGTTTAAAGTCAACGAGTACTTCGACGGCACCGTCAAGTCGATCGCGTTCGGCACTGCCGAAGGCCCAGCGACCATTGGCGTCATGGCACCGGGCGAATATGAATTCGGCACTGCCCAGCGGGAAATCATGCACGTCGTGTCTGGCGCCCTGACCGTAAAGCTGCCTGACAGCACCCACTGGGAAACCTTCGAGGCCGGCAGCCAGTTCAACGTCCCGGCCAACAGCAAGTTCCAGCTCAAGGTCGCCGTCGACACGGCCTACCTGTGTGAATATCGCGCCTGATATTTTCGTGGAGAACGTTGTCTGGTAAATAGAAATGCCCGTGTCATTGGACACGGGCATTTTTGTTCTTGGGTGTTTTATTCCAGCACTTCGACCGGCATCCCCACTTCAAGCCTGCCGTTGCCGTCATTCACCAGGTTCTGCCCGAACATCGCGCCGTCAGGCGTCGAACGGTACTGCTGCAACGTCGCGAAAGGCTCACGATTCGGATCGCGCTCACCGGTTTGCGGATCGACGGTGGTCATGATGCATCTTGAGCATGGCTTGACCACCCGGAATTCCACGTCGCCGATACGAATCCGCTTCCAGCCGTCTTCGGCAAATGCCTCGCTGCCCTCGATCACCAGGTTGGGACGGAAGCGCAGCATTTCCAGGGGGCGGCCGACCTTGCCAGACAGATCCTGCAATGAGGCCTGTCCAATCAACAACAAAGGAAAACCATCGGCGAAAGCGACCTTGTCGTCGTCCCGGCCATAGCCGGCTGCCGTGGTACGGGCCAATTCCACCGGGACATGGACCAGCCGGGTGCGCTGGCCGATGAATTCGCTGACCCAGGCCGCCGCCTCGTCCCCGGCGTCTGGCACCCGCAAGGTGTCGCGCCAGATGATCACGCCGCGTCGTTGTTCTTCGATGACCGGCGGCAACGCCGCTTCGAAGGTGCCGTAGCCCGGCGCACTGAGCGTCAGGCCGCCCGCCTCGTTCCACAAGGCCGACAGCTGGCTCATTTTCGCCACGGCCCGCTGGGTCAGGAATCGCCCGCTGCCTTCATCGACGAGCATCCAGCGGCGGTCACCGTCCAACCCCAGCTTGTCCAGGCCAATCCCTTGCAGCGACTGCCCCCTGCCGGATTTCAACGGATAACGATACAGCGCGCTCAGCCGCAACATGGTCAGCTCCCCAGGCGAAAAAAAGCCACCTTATACGAGCCGGCCACCGAAGCAAACCGGGATCGGTATCAGTCGAGCATCAGCCGCTGGCGCACCACGTCTACCAGCTTGTCCGGCTGGAATTTGGAAAGGAAATTGTCACAGCCGACCTTCTTGACCATCGACTCGTTGAAGCTGCCGGAGAGCGAGGTATGCAGCACCACATAGAGTCCACGCAAGCGCTGATCGTTGCGAATCTCGGTGGTCAGGCGATAACCGTCCATTTCCGGCATTTCGGCATCGGTGAAGATCATCAGCAACTTGTCAGTCATCACCTCGCCGAAGTCCGCCCAGGCCTTGAGCATGTTCAGCGCCTTCAGGCCGTCGCTGGCGATGTGCATCTTCACGCCCAACTGGCCCAGGGTGTCACGCAATTGCGAGAGCGCGACGTTGGAGTCGTCCACCAGCAGCACCTCACGGCCACGGGCGCGCTCCAACACCGGGTCTTCGAGCTTGTCCCGGGAAACCTTGGCGTTGTAAGGGACGATTTCGGCCAGGACTTTTTCCACGTCGATGATTTCCACCAACTGGTCGTCCACCTTGCTGATGGCGGTCAGGTAATGCTCCCGGCCAGCGCTGGTCGGGGGTGGCAGGATGGCTTCCCAGTTCATGTTGACGATGCGGTCCACGCCACCCACCAGGAACGCTTGGACGGAGCGGTTATACTCGGTGACGATGATGGTACTGTTCGGCCCCGGCACCAGCGGACGCATGCCAATGGCCTGGGACAGGTCGATGACTGGCAACGTCTGGCCACGCAGGTTGACCACGCCGCAGACGAATGGATGGCGCTGGGGCATCAAGGTCAGCTTCGGCAGTTGCAACACTTCCTGGACCTTGAACACGTTGATGGCGAACAATTGCCGCCCGGCCAGCCGAAACATGAGAATTTCCAGGCGATTCTCACCCACCAGTTGGGTTCGTTGATCTACTGTGTCGAGAATGCCGGCCATCGATGACTCCTGGGCTTGTTCGGATGAATCCTGTAATGGCGCTATCGGCGCCCTGCGCCAAATCTTGACCCTGAAATGAAATATCAAGGCGAGAGATTGATATCACATTAACATCATGCTTTACTGGCCTCCTGCTTTTTTCACCCCCTGTTTCCCGCCGCGCGACTTCGGTTTGCGGACAAAGTTCCCCTACCTAAGGGTTTCCCCTAGGCACAATCAGGTCCAACCTGATATTCCCGCTATTCAATAGCCATTAATGTGACGCCATTCTCATTGCTGAACGGAGTCAGGCTTTTGTGCGCGACCACAGGACATCGACCTTCCAGCCTTTCGGCCGATCCCACCCGTGCAATCGTTTGCGTGCCGGACTCTGCCAAGCGGCGGGGATGCGCGAGGCGCCGTCGTTCGTTCACGGCCATGAGATCCAGCGTTCGCCACACGCGATTTACTTTCGCCTGACATGATGTTGTGGAGATAAGCATGCCGAACGATCGCAAGAACTGGAGCCAGCGCCTTCCAGAGTTCCTGACCGAAGCCGAGACACTCTTGGCCAAGTCGGAGGAATGCCTGAGCCACCTGCAACTGATCAACAACGACAAGGACGCTATTGATTGCATGCTCAGCACGTTGCTGAAATTGGCAAACAAGGCCGATGCCCTGGCGTTGGAGGCCGTTTCGGATTTTTCATTGCATATCCATGGCCTGCTCACCCATGCGCAAAATCACATGGAGTTGCACGACCAGGCGTTGGGCGCATTGAAAGACTGCTTCACACTGATGGCCTGGCAGCTCGAACTGGTTGACCAAACCACCGGCAAATTGAGCCTGGACAGCAGCGAACAGACCTCTCTGATCGAAGCGTTCGCGTTCCAGGTGGGCCAGAATCCTTGCCAGGGGCCGCAAACTCCACGCCCGCTGGCGCTGGTACCCTACGCTCAGAAACAAGCATGAAACCGCCCGTCGTGGCAGCCAGCCAAGTGCCCGGCTCACCGAGCTTTGCTACCACCAAGCCGAGCGCGACCAACGATATTTGAAGTGGTACTATGTCTTCCGTCAGTCACTTCGAACCGCCGCGCCAAAAGCCGCCAACCGAAGCCGTCCTCGACCTGAACCTTTTACCCGACCCGGCCCGTCAGATTCCCTGACTGGCCTGCCCGCAGCGAACATCCATTGGCTCCATCCGTTATGTACGCCAGCTTCAAGTCATTTACCTCCTGGCCACCTTCCCGAGAAAACGCCCGTCGGCTCACACTTTTGCTGTGCATCTGCTCGACCCTCGGCTGCCTGCTGGCCTACTGGTCGGCCATGACGGTGCCGCTGAGCTTGCTGACACTGAACATGGCGGCCTTGACCTGCGTCTGGATCCAGTATCGACTGTCGCGCAAGTCGATCAAGTTCCAGCCCCAGGAACTGGCCGACCGACTGCTGGAAGTCCAGGAAAACGAACGTCATCGACTCAGTCGCGAATTGCACGATGACATTGGCCAGTTGCTGACCGCGGCCAAGCTGCAGAGCGAATGGCTCAAGCGCCGCATGCCGCAAGAGCTGCAAGACCAATGCACCGTCCTCAGCGAAACGCTCGACGAGACCCTGAACAAGGTGCGCGATGTGTCGGCGATTCTCAATCCGAGGCAATTGACCAGCCTGGGCCTGGAAGCCAGCCTGCGTGCGCATTTGCTCAAGACACTGGCCAATACGCCCGTGAACTGGAGCCTCGATTGCCAGCAGCGCATGACCGGCATACCGGAAGAAATGACCGTCGCCGCCTTTCGCATCACCCAGGAAGCGGTCACCAACATTCTGCGCCACGCCCAGGCAAAGAATCTCCTCGTGCGCCTGCAACGGCTGCCCGAAGGTTTGACATTAGTGATCAGCGACGACGGTCAGGGATTTGTCCCAGCCGACCACCCTGCCCGCGAAGGACAGCGCGGCATGGCCGGCATGTCGGAGCGGGTCGAGCAACTGGGCGGCACGCTCAAAGTAGTCAGCGAGGCCGGCAAAGGCACGCATATCGAAGCTCGTTTTCCCTGGGCACCCCGCGCCCTGGAGCGGGCCAGCAAGAATAAGGTTCTCCATTGACTTGTAATTTGCTCTTGGTAGATGACCATTCGCTTATCCGTGCGGGTGTGCGCGCCCTGGTCCTGGACCTGCCTGGCTACGCCGTTGTCGGCGAAGCCAATGACGGCTCGCAGTTGCTGGAGCTGGTAGAACGGCTCAATCCCGACATCGTGCTGCTGGATATCTCCATGAAAGACACCAGCGGCCTGCAAGCCTTGCAGCAACTCAAACGAGTGCGTCCGCACAGCAAGGTCCTGATCCTGTCCATGCACACCGACCCCGCGCTCATCATGCAGGCGCTGGAATCAGGAGCGCACGGCTACCTGCTCAAGGACACGACCCCCACCGAACTGGGCCACGCGCTGGAAGCCCTGCGCAACGACGAACGCTACCTGAGCCCGGCCATTGCCCACACCGTGATCAACCAGGCCCTGACCCGCGTCCAAAAATATCAGCCAGATCCTGCCCAGACCCACAACCTGACGGCACGCCAGCTGGAAATCCTGCGACTGATCGTTCGCGGCAAGTCCACCCGGGAAATCGCCAACGGCCTGAGCCTGAGCATCAAGACGGTGGAAACCCACCGGGCTCAAATCATGAAGCGCCTGCAAATCCACGACGTGGCCGGGTTGGTCTTGTTTGCCGTGCGCGAGCAGATCATCAGCCTGGACGATTGAGCTTCGTCGAGCCTCCCAGCAGAGGCGAATCGGCGGGCAGATGGACACGTAGCGCCTGGGGGCGAACCGTAAAACGCAGGTCGTCTACTTGCAACGGTTCGCCGTCCAGATTGATGTCGAGGCCTTGGGCCACCTTGATTTCCACCCACGGCAAGCGTGCTCGCACGAACATGTTGTCGATGCCCAGCCCACCGGCCAGCAAATCCTTGAGCGTACTCACCACTTCCTGAGGCGCCGGCAAGATACTGATATCGAGCAAGCCATCGTCCGCCAGCGCCTCCGGACACAGCAAATGCCCTCCTCCGGCCTGCCGGCCATTGCCAATGCCCAGCGCCAACAGATCGCCCCGCCAATGAAAACCGGGCCCCTGCAGCTCGCCATAGGCTGCGCTCAACTCGCTGAAGCGCGATAAGCCGGTGAACAGATAGGCAGCGCCACCGAGGATTTTTTTCAGGTCCTCGGAGGTGTTCGCGGTCACCTGGCTACCGAAACCGCCCGTGGCCATGTTCAGAAAGATCTGCCCGCCAACTTCACCAAGATCGACCGCCCGCGGCGTGACATCCAGCAAGTCCAAGGCGCGATCCGGTTCCAGCGGCACGCCGGCGGCCCGGGCAAAATCGTTCGCGGTACCCAAAGGCAGCAATACCAGGCTGGCATCGCCGGATTGCTGGGCAATGGCTTCGGCAATATCGCGCAAGGTCCCATCCCCGCCGCCAGCAATCACCCGGTTATAACCCGCGTCCAGGGCCTCATCCACGCACCGCCGGGCATCCCCCGCTTCCCACGTCAACCGCACGGCCAGGTCCCAGCCTTGTTTGCGCTTGAGCATCACTGCCGCGCGAACCTCTTCGTTGAGCGCTTGCTTGCCGTGCAGGATCAATAGCGCCTTGCCTTTGCTCATCGTTGTCTCCGTCATTGGAAGGTTCAGGAAATGGGACCGCACATTCGCTGGAAATAGCCCCGGACTGGGCGATATCCATAAAAAACCGGATCAATTTCTCGATTCCAAGAACTTTCTTACAAGACTTGGCGAATCAGCTCAATTGACCCCCTAACCGTATTGAGACACCTTGACAGGGTGTTGTGCTAAACCTCTAAACAACCATCAGACAAGGATGTGTAACCCATGGATGGATATGTCACGGCCCCCTGGGGCCCGCTCACGCGCTCAAGAAATCATGGCGACAGGGAGGAAATGCCCGATGCATAGCCATGAATACAAGCTGTCACCCCGCCACCTCGCGTCCTTCGGGAACGAACCGGCAGATCTCAAAAGCGCATGCAAACGTTGCAGTAATCCCGTTGGAGGAATTGATTTGGAACCGCGCGTCGTTGAATTGGAAACCCACCTCAAATACATCCGAAGGGACATGGATGAAATCCGTACCGACGTCAAGGCCGTACGACACCGCCTTGCCTATCTGGCGGGTGCGGCGGCAGTCGTGGTCGGGCTGCTGGGGTGGGTCGCGAACAATCGTTTCGACCAGTTGGTGATGCTGCTGTCGCGATAAAGGCAACAGCGCGTAGAGACCCGATGCAGAATCGGGCCGCAGCGCGTTAGCGATTGCCGGGCTAGTCCAGGACTTCGCTCAAGGGGATGAAACTGACGATATCGCCTTCAGCCAGCGTCCTTCCTTCGAGGACTTCCACCAGCCCTTCGGCCCAGGCGGCACTACGCAGGACACCGGAGCTCTGGTTGCGATAGATGATGGCTCGACCATTTTCGATGCGTCCTCTCAAGAACTCTCGTCGATTGCCTGCCTTCGTCCAGACGAAACCGGCGGGCACCTGGAACTTGAGAGGCGACACCGCCTGAACGCCTTGGCGACGCAACAGATAAGGCCGCGCCAACAGGGCGAAGGTCACCAGGGTCGAGGCAGGGTTTCCAGGCAGGCCGATTACCGGCACGCCGCGAAAATGCCCGAACGTCAGCGGTTTTCCCGGCTTGATGGCGAGTTTCCAGAGCGTCAGCTCTCCTTCTTCACGCAACGCAATGCCCAGGAAATCCGCCTCCCCCACCGATACACCGCCCGTGGAAAGAATCAGGTCGACGTCCGATAGCTGAGCCAGGCATGTGCGAGTAGTGGCCAGGTCATCAGGCAGGATACCCGCATCGACCACATCACAACCCAGGCGTTGCAACCAACCACAGAGCAATACGCGATTACTGTTATAGATCTGCCCCGGCCCCAAGGGCTGGCCGGGCTCTACCAGCTCATCACCTGTGGACAGCACAGCAACTCGCACCCTGCGTATCACGTCCAGCGATGCACACCCCAAGGATGCCGCAAGCCCCAACTCAATCGGCCCCAGGCGAGTGCCGGCGCCGAGAACCTGCTCTCCAACGGTTGTTTCCTGTCCTTGAGGACGGATGTTCTGCCCGCAGGCCATGGGCTGGCTGAATCGCACCCGCTGGTCGTCTTCGACGATGACGTTTTCCTGCATCTCGACGCAATCGGCGCCCATCGGGGTCGGCGCCCCCGTAAAGATCCGTGCACAGGTGCCTGCGGCAAGGGGGGCCGGAGATTGCCCGGCAAAAATCCGCTGGCTGACCACCAGCGGTGTTTCACCGTCCCAGTCAGCCAGGCGCAAGGCGTAACCGTCCATGGCGCTGTTGGGCCATGGCGGGAGGTCGAGCGTCGAGACCAGATCCTCCGCCAGCACTCTTCCCTGGGCCTCGGCCAACGGCACTCGTTCGTGCTGGACGATGGGCGTGGCGGCCGCCCTCTCGAGCAAGCGCTCCAAGGCGACCTCGACGGCCATCAAGGCACCCGTCTTGCCCGGTTTACCCACGGGATTCACAAGGCGCCGCCTGTTTCAAATGGGCCACGAAATTGCACGGCCTGTGCCGCGCGTCGAGCTGCTCGGCGAGGATTCCGTCCCATCCCGTGCGCACCGCGTTGGTCGACCCAGGCAGGCAACATACCAGCGTCCCGTTGGCCAGGCCGGCCAGTGCCCGTGACTGGACAGTGGAAGTGCCGATGTCCGCCACGGAAATCTGCCGGAACAGCTCGCCGAAACCATCGACCTGCTTGTCCAGCAGGCACGCAACGGCCTCCGGCGTGCTGTCGCGCCCGGTAAAGCCAGTACCACCGGTAATCAACACCACCTGTACGACATCGTCGGCGATCCAGGCGGCAACTTGCGCCCTGATCTTGTACAGATCATCTTTGAGCAGGACCCGTGCCGCGAGGTTGTGCCCGGCCTCCGTGAGGCGATCGACAAAGACCTGGCCCGAGGTGTCGGTTTCCAGGGTACGGGTATCACTGACAGTCAGCACCGCGACATTGAGCGGCACGAAAGGTACATCAGCCTTGGCTTTCATAGGCTCGTCCAGTTGTAGGGGAAACAGCCTGGTGTTATATCACAGCGTCCCATTTTTTCGCCCGTGCGGAGACACCCGATGAGCTTGAATAATCCCCTGCCACCTTGCTCTGTCCTGCTCCTTGCCGGCGGACGCGGTCAACGCATGGGGGGGCAGGACAAGGGCTTGCTGGAATGGCGAGGTGAACCGCTGATTGCCCACCTTCATCGGCAAACCCGCACCCTGAGCGACGACCTGATCATTTCCTGCAACCGCAACCTGGAACGCTATGCATCGTATGCCGACCAGTTGGTTCATGACGACGAAGGTGACTTTCCGGGCCCGCTGGCTGGAATCCGGGCAGGTCTCAAGGCAGCGAAGCATCCCTATCTGCTGGTGTTGCCGTGCGACGTACCGCAAATCGACTCGAGTCTGCTGGACAGCATGCGCGAAACTGCCAGCAAACATCCTGACAAACCACTGATGGTGCGTCACGGCGAACATTGGGAGCCGCTGCTGTGCATCATTCCCCGCGCCTTGTCAGCCACGTTCGAACAGGCCTGGAGCGACGGAGAACGCAGCCCCGGTCGCATCATGCGCACGCTGCAAGCAGTCGCCTTGCAATGCCCGTCCAACGATCCCCGACTGGCCAATCTCAACACGCCGGAACTCCTCGCCCAACACAAAGGCGTGTCAGATTGACACTAGCCAGGAACTTGCGCGCGATGTATACGTCTGAAGGTCAGTAACTTGAAGAATCCATTTCGGAGAAACACCATGAACCAACGGACCCTCGCTACTTTCATGCTCGCGCTGGGCCTCGCCACTCTCGCCGGGTGTGCATCGCCAACAGTGATCACCTTGAATGACGGTCGCGAAATCCAGGCCGTCGACACGCCTAAATACGACGAAGAGAGCGGCTTCTACGAATTCGAGCAACTGGACGGCAAGCAGACTCGCGTGAACAAGGACCAGGTTCGTACCGTTAAAGATCTGTAATCTTCAACGTCACAGCCAGATACAGAAAAGCCCGCATTGATTGCGGGCTTTTTGTTGCCTGTCGAAAACACAATGGCTACCACTGCAGCGTAATGTTGCTTTCAAAAACCCGATCCTGATTCGTGACCGGATCGATGAAACGCAGTCCTTGGGCCAATAACTTGAGCGGATTGGAGTAGTCATCCTGGGCATCCCGAATCACATCGGGGTAGAACGGATCGTTACAGATAGGCGCGCCCAAGGCATTCATATGCACGCGCAGCTGATGTTTTTTACCGGTGACCGGATACAGTCCATAGCGCCACAGGTCACCGTTTTTTTCCAGCACGTCGATGGCCGTCTCGGTATTGGGTGCGCCCGCCCCCTCCTGCATTCGGAAAAACGGCTCGCCATCGACCAACCGGCTCTCATGCACGCGCGGAAAACTCAATCCAGGCAACGCGGGTGCAATCGCCTGGTAGCTTTTTTCGATTTGGCGTGTCGGAAACAATGATTGATAGATCGAACGGGTCTGCGGGTTGGCTGAAAACAGCACCAGCCCGGCCGTGTGCCGATCAATACGGTGCAGGGGCACCAGATGGGGGTTATCCAGCCGACGGATCAATCGCCGCAACAAGGTCTGTTCGACATATTCGCCCGCTGGCGTGACAGGGAGATAATGCGGCTTGTCTGCCACCACCAGATGCTCGTCGGCATAGAGGATCGACTCGAGCACCGGGATCGGTTTTTCATCGGGCACTTCACGAAAATAGTGGATACGAAGGCCTTCACGGTATGGCAGATCGGCATGGATCGCCTTGCCCTCCCCGTCCAGCACCCGGCCCCGGGCAATCCGGTCCAACCATTGCTCACGACTGATCGCGCTGAAATGCTCGCAGAGGCACTCCAGCACGGTCTGCCAGGCACCGGGCGGCAGGTACAACGTGCTGGCCTGATGATGAGCTGCGGAGAACGATGAACCGGGCATTGGAGACTCTTTACCTTTTGCTGGGGCCCGCATTATCCGACAGTCATCTACGCCAGCCCAGCGATACTTGGCTCAGGCAGAGACCGTCGTCCGCCTTGCTGCGGCTTCGGTGAACTCCTTCAACCAGCGCAGCACCTCGACCGCCTCCCAGCGCCCCGGATCGTACAAGGCATACAAGAGGCCCTGATACCCCACCACATCCAGTTGCCTGTGGTAGCCGGCGCGCTGAAACAGCGCTTCTATCTCGGCGAAACAGGTATTGAAGTGCAGCTTGTTGAAGGGTGTCTTGCCTTCCGTGACCAGACCGTCCAGGCGCAATTCCAGTACCGCTTCGCGCACGACGTCCGCGGACATCCGGTTCACGCTGTTTTTCAATTGCTCGACATTGACCAAGGACTGCACTCCAGTAGCTGTATGGACATACAGTAACCGAAGAACACCCTTTCGCCAATGGCGGCATGCAGGTTCAACCGATGGAAGGCATCAACGCAGGAAGGCGACAACCTGATCGGTATCGAAGGGCCAATCCAGCTCCGCCCCCGTATCGAGCCTGCGTAATACGGGAATGCGCAAACTGTAGTCTTCGAACAGGGCCTCGTTTTCGGCGATGTCCAACAGTTCCACCCATAACCCATGTTCGACTAGAGGCATCAATTGAGCCTCGGCGGCTTCACACAGATGGCAACCTACGGTGCCGAACAGCTGGCATTCCGGTGTCATGGCAGGTACCCAAAAAAGACAGATCGCCATTCTAGGCCCGCCCCACGCAACCGTCGAGCCGGGTACCATGTCGCAGGTTGTTTCGGTAAAACGCTGACGCAAATCACTGAGCCCAAATGCTTTTCCAGTGATGCTCGATGTTTTTTCTGTCCTACGCTGGGTCTCGTAAACCTTGAAACGGAGTTTCTCTTGTTCGCCAACCTGCTGATCATTCTCGCCTCGTCCCTGGTGGTCATCGCCCTGTTCAGGCGCCTGCGCCTGCCACCGGTACTGGGCTATTTGTGCGTCGGCCTGGCTGTCGGGCCCACTGCGCTGGACTGGGTGAATGACAGCGAAGAGCTGCCAGACCTCGCCGAGCTTGGGGTGGTTTTCCTGTTGTTTTCGTTGGGGCTGGAGTTCTCGCTGTCGAAGATGCTCGAATTGCGTCGGGTCGTGTTTGGCCTTGGAAGCCTGCAAGTCCTCTGCTCGGCCGCGCTGCTGGGCGTGCTGCTGGCAGGCAGCGGCGCTCCGCTGGCGGCGGCACTGCTACTCGGCGCAGGTCTGGCACTGTCTTCTACGGCCATTGTCAGCAAGGAGCTGTCCAGCCTGGGAGAGATTTTCAGCAGCCACGGCCAGAACGCGATCGGAGTGCTGCTGTTCCAGGACGTCGTCGCGGTATTGCTGTTGACCCTGGTGCCAGTGTTTGCAGGTAACAGTGACGACGCCTGGTATTGGGCGTTGCCCTTGACCCTGGGCAAGACGCTGGTGCTGTTCGGCGGCCTGTTGCTGGCCAGCCGGCTACTGCTGCCGCGCCTGTTCCATGAAGTGGCGGCATCCCGCTCCGCCGAGCTATTCGTTTTGCTGGCCCTGGTGATTGTGTTGCTCACGGCGTGGCTTACCCACCTGCTCGGCCTGTCACCGGCCCTGGGAGCGTTCCTGGCTGGGATGCTGCTGGGTGAAAGCCATTACCGGCACCAGATCGAGGCGGATATCCGCCCGTTCCGCGACATCCTGCTCGGGCTGTTCTTCGTCAGCATCGGCATGCTGATCGACCTGCAACTGTTCATGGATGATGGCCTGCTGATCCTTGGATTGACCCTCGGCTTGATGGTCATCAAGGGCTGCGTGGTGGCCGCACTGGTGAAATGGCGCGGCAGCGATGGCGAAACGGCCTGGCGCAGCGGCCTGGCCCTGGCCCAGGGTGGCGAGTTCTGTTTCGCCCTGATGGCTCTGATGCAACAGAACCACTTCATGCCCGCCGATATCGGTGGCCTGCTACTGGCCGCGACATTCTGCTCGATGCTGGTGACTCCTTTATTCCTCCGCGCCGCGCCAGGCATAGCTGCCCGGCTGCACCGAAAACCCAACGAAGAAGCGCAACTGGAGCAGATCAGCGAACTCAATGCAGGCCTGTCTGGCCACGTGGTCATTTGCGGGTATGGTCGCGTCGGCCAGTCCATTGGCCGTTTCTTGCGTCGCGAGGGGCTGGAGTTCGTCGCCCTGGACGATGACCCGGTCATCATCCGGGAAGCCACTGCGGGCGAACATTGCGTGCATTATGGCGACTCACGCCGGGCGGACCTGCTTACCGCGGTCGGGCTCGGTCGCGCAAGATTGGTGGTGATCGCAGTGGACAAGACGGACATCGCGATGACGGTACTCAAGGAGGTCCGGCGGGTGAATTCGCACGTACCTGTCCTGGTGCGCACGCGCGACGACAGTCAACTGGCCGAATTGCAGGCCGCCGGAGCCACCGAAGTGGTCCCGGAACTGCTGGAGTCCAGCCTGATGCTGGCGTCCCACGCGCTGATCATGCTCGGGCTGCCTGAACAGCGTGTCCGACATCATGTCGATCAAGTCCGCCACGAGCGTTATGGGCTCCTGCACGGCTTTTATCCGGGCAACCAGGACAAGGAGCCGTGATACCGATCAGTCCAGGTTGACCGCGCCGATCTTATGGATCGACAGGTCGGCGCCGTAATACTCTTCTTCCTGGGTCAGACGCAGCCCCAACAACGCCTTGATCGCCCCGTACACCGCGAACCCGCCGATCAGCGCAATCCCCACGCCTAGTGCCGTACCGATCAGTTGGCTGGCCAGGCTCACCCCGCCCAAGCCGCCCAAGGCCTGCTGGCCAAAGATCCCGCAGGCGATACCGCCCCAGACACCGCACAGCCCATGCAACGGCCAGACACCCAGTACGTCATCGATTTTCCATTTGCCCTGGGCCGCTGTGAAACACCACACGAACAGAGCGCCGGCAATCGCGCCGGTCGCCAGCGCTCCAATCGGATGCATCAGGTCGGAGCCCGCGCAAACCGCCACCAAGCCAGCCAACGGCCCGTTGTGCAGGAAGCCTGGGTCGTTGCGCCCGACAATCAACGCCGCCACGGTCCCGCCCACCATCGCCATCAAGGAATTGACCGCCACCAACCCGCTCACACCGGGCAAGGTCTGGGCGCTCATCACGTTGAAGCCGAACCAGCCGACGATCAGGATCCACGACCCCAACGCCAGGAATGGAATGCTCGACGGGGCGAATGCCACCAAGCGCCCGTCCCGGTAACGCCCGTTACGCGGTCCGAGCAGAAGAACAGCGGCCAACGCCAGCCAGCCACCCATGGCGTGGACCACCACGGAACCGGCAAAATCGTGGAAACCGGCACCAAAATGGCTCTGCAGCCAAGCTTGCAAGCCGAAATTACCGTTCCAGGCCACGCCTTCGAAAAAGGGATAGACAAACGCCACGATCAACACCGTGGCGCACAGTTGCGGCGCGAATCGAGCGCGCTCGGCTATTCCGCCGGAAATAATGGCCGGGATCGCAGCGGCAAATGTCAGCAAGAAGAAAAACTTCACCAGGCCATAGCCGTGGTCCGCGGCAAGGGTCGCCGCCGGTTGCACAAATGTCACGCCGTAGGAAACCCAATAACCGATGAAAAAATAGGCCAGGGTCGAGACAGCAAAATCACTGAGGATCTTTGATAGCGCGTTGACCTGGTTTTTTTGCCGGACCGTCCCGACTTCCAGGAACGCAAACCCGGCATGCATGGCCAAGACCATGACAGCACCGAGCAGGATGAACAGCGTGTTGGAACTATGGACCAGACTGTCCACGGCGCTTTGCATATTTTCCATGGTGATTGGCAGACCTGAAAAAGTTGAAAAAGCACCGAAGCGGTTCATTTCGCGCCATTAGCGCACCAAATTAAAACAATCCGCCAGCCTGTCGAAGGCGGTCGAACCGCTTTGGTGCATGACAATGGGCGAACCGATGCCCTGCTTCGTCGTGCTTTGCGTTTTTTGATTTTCTGGATCAAGGTTTTAGGGCGCTCGCCCAGCTTCAGCGCACTGGCGCGAGCTCACGCACCAGTACATGGCAAAAAGCCGAGCAAAAGTTGTACCAGTCAGTTTCACTGAACCTTCCTGCATGGCTCATACTCGAACGCTTCAGACGCCACCTACGGAGATCCACCCATGGCCAGAACCCAGGCAAAGACTGCTCAAGAAACGCTGATGGAAGACTTTCAGACGCTGGTCAGCGATACCGAGCGACTGCTGGATCACACCGCGACGCTGGCGGGCGACCAGGCTGACGAACTCCGCAGCCAGATCCACGAGACCCTGCTGCGCGCCCGCGAGACGCTCAAGCTGACCGAAGAGTCCGTGCGCGAGCGCGGCCAGGCCGCCGTGATCGCCACCGAAGAATATGTACAGGCCAATCCCTGGCAATCGGTTGGTATTGCCGCAGGCGTTGGCTTTTTGATCGGATTGCTGGCGACACGGCGCTAATGATGGGTATCGACGAATCCGGCTCGCCCGAAACGGGCACAAGACCTACCGCACGACGCCTGGGCGCGGCGTTCCTCGGCTTGCTGCACAGCCACGTCGAATTGTTCGGCATCGAATTGCAGGAACAGAAGGCCCGTACCGTCAGCCTGTTGCTATTTGCCGGCCTGGCGCTGGTTTTTGCCTTGCTGCTGCTGGTTGGCCTGTCGGCGCTCGTGCTGATTCTGGTGTGGGACACCTACCGCCTGGCGGGGATCATTGGCCTTTGCCTGTTTTACCTGCTGGCGGCATTGTTCTGCGGGCTTCGGCTCAAGGCAGCGATCTACGACGAATCCTCACCTTTCCACGCCACTCTCGAAGAATTGGCCAATGACCGGGAGCGCCTGTTGCCATGAGCCTGCCCGATATTCCCCAAGCCCGTACCCGGCAGGAGATGCGCAAGGCGCTGGTGCGTTTGCGCATGGAGATGCACCGCCAGGAGATTCGCCAGGAAACGCGGCAACTCCTGCACCCGCTGCAACGGGTGCGGGGGTTTACGCAAAGTTGGCATGAGGGCTTCGGGCTCAAGCATGCCTCGCTTTGGGGCGTTGCCGCAGTCACTTTGCTGGGTTTCCTCGGCGGCAAGCGAACCCGACGCGGCCGTACCGGGGGCTTGTCGCGCCTGATCCGGCTGGCAACGACGCTGCTTCCGCTGATCAAGCTGGCCAAGAGTACGCGTAAACCCTGATGCTGCTCGACGGGCCCTTCTCATCGAACGGCCCGATTCGACTGTCAACGCAACACCCTGGCACAACTGATCGCAGCCCTCAGGCCTTGCAGGACTCCGCGCGAACCGGGAAGCTAGGGCATCGACTCAACAAACGGAGCAACCGGCCTTGGATTGGCACACCCTGCTGACTCGCGAACGCCTGGGAAAAACGCTGCACAGTCCGGAAGAACTGGGCCGCAGTCCATTTCACAAAGACCATGACCGCATTATCTTCTCCGGTGCATTCCGTCGCCTTGGGCGCAAGACCCAGGTGCACCCGGTGTCCAGCAACGACCATATCCATACGCGCCTGACCCATTCGCTGGAGGTCAGCTGCGTCGGTCGGTCGCTCGGCATGCGCGTCGGAGAGACCATCCGCAGCGCCCTGCCAGACTGGTGTGAACCCAGCGACCTGGGCATGGTCGTGCAATCGGCCTGCCTGGCCCACGATATCGGCAACCCGCCGTTCGGCCATTCCGGCGAGGACGCCATCCGCTATTGGTTCCAACAGGCCGCAGGGCGTGGCTGGCTTGATGCGATGAGCGAGGCCGAGCGTAACGACTTCCTGAATTTCGAAGGCAACGCCCAGGGATTCCGGGTTCTCACCCAGCTTGAATATCATCAGTTCGACGGTGGCACCCGGCTCACCTATGCAACCTTGGGCACTTACCTGAAATACCCTTGGACAGCCCGTCACGCCGACTCACTGGGCTACAAGAAGCACAAATTCGGCTGCTATCAGAGCGAATTGCCGCTTCTGGAGCAAATCGCCCACAAACTTGGCCTGCCGCAGATCGAGGATCAGCGCTGGGCCAGGCATCCGCTGGTCTACCTGATGGAGGCCGCCGATGACATCTGTTACGCGCTGATCGACCTGGAAGACGGCGTGGAAATGGACCTGCTGGAATATTCGCAGGTGGAATCGCTGCTGCTGGACCTGGTCGGAGACGATCTGCCGGAAACCTATCGCCAGCTTGGACCATTGGATTCCAGGCGGCGAAAGCTGGCCATCTTGCGCGGCAAGGCCATCGAACACCTGACCAACGCCGCCGCCCGTGCGTTCGTCGAACAACAGGATGCGCTGCTTGCCGGCACACTGCAGGGCGACCTCGTGGAGCATATGCACGGGCCGGCCAAGCGCTGCGTGTTGAATGCCAAGGACATGGCCCGCAAGAAAATATTCCAGGACAAGCGCAAGACGCTCAACGAGATCGGTGCCTACACCACGCTGGAAATCCTGCTCAACGGTTTTTGCGGCGCTGCCCTGGAACAACACGGTGGCCGAACGCCCTCATTCAAGAATCGCCGGATCCTCGATTTGCTGGGCAACAACGCCCCCGATCCTGACGGGCCGCTGCATGGCGCTTTCCTGCGGATGATTGATTTCATCGCCGGCATGACCGACAGCTACGCCAGCGAAATGGCCCAGGAAATGACGGGGCGCACCCGCCAATGAACTGACCCGGCCAACGACCGGAATCCTGCGGGAGCGAGCGGCCGCGTTCCCGCAATCGGTGGTCTAACTGCTTTTTCAATAAACATTTTCCAATGGCTTGGAAAACGCCGGCGAGTGGCTGGAAATAGCTGAAAACTGCAGCCCTGCTTAGTTTCATAACTTGAAGATACATACACAGACTCGAAGATAAACATCCCCTTCCCACGCTACCCACCTACTAATTGGCTAAGTACATCGTGGTATCTCGCGCCTTTTTTTGTAGGAAAGTTCTGAAATTGATCGCGCGTAGCCCGTCTCCTCGTACGAGCTGGTCTTAACTGGGCTAAGGTGCGCGCTTTATTTAAGCTTGCAGGGGACTTTATTCATGAACTCCGTTTTCATTGTCGACGATCATCCGGTCATCCGTCTCGCCGTTCGAATGCTGCTGGAGCATGAAGGTTTTAAAGTCGTAGGGGAAACTGACAACGGCGTCGATGCGATGCAAATGGTGCGCGAGTGCATGCCCGACTTGGTCATCCTGGATATCAGCATTCCCAAACTCGACGGATTGGAGATTCTTTCACGCTTCAATGCCATGACCACGCCGCTCAAGACATTAGTGCTGACGGCTCAATCCCCAGCGCTCTTTGGCATTCGCTGCATGCAATCCGGCGCCTCCGGCTACGTTTGCAAACAGGAAGATCTCAGCGAACTCGTCAGCGCAATAAAAGCCGTACTGTCCGGCTACAACTATTTTCCCAGCCAGGCGCTGACGCCCCTCGCTCATGACGATCCCCGCAGTATCGAGCTGGACCTTTTCAAGAGTGTCAATGACCGCGAGTTGATGGTTCTGCAACTTTTTGCCCAAGGCCGCACCAACAAGGAAATAGCCAAGGGCATGTTCCTGAGCAATAAAACAGTCAGCACCTATAAAAAACGGCTCATGCAGAAACTTAAAGTTAAGTCGTTGGTAGACCTGATAGAAATGGCAAAGCGAAACTCGCTGGTGTGAGAACCCATCGGATGTTCAAACGCATAAGCAACTATCTTCTGCTGTTAGGCGCAGGGTTATATGCGCAGATGCTCATGGCGACGCCGAATATGCCCCAGCGCTACGCGCTATTGAGTCGTGCGACGACGGATCCTATCGAAATCCGTCTCGATGAGACCCAACGAGCCTGGCTGCAAGGTCGTCAAGAATTGGTCCTCGGAACTTCCGCGCCGGATTACCCGCCCTTCGACCTTTCCACCAGCGGGCGCGATTATGAAGGCATGACCGCCGATTATGCGGGCCTCATCGCCAAGGCGACCGGCCTGCCAATGAAAGTCCTGCGCTTCGCCTCCCGCGAGGCGGCCATTACAGCGCTCAAGCAGGGGCAAATCGACCTGCTCGGCAGTGCCAACGGTTTCGAAGCCCGAACCACCGGCATCGTCCTGTCGACTCCCTATGCCGTGGATCAACCGGTCCTGGTCACCCGGACGAGTGAAAACCGGCCCCTGACCGACGATCTCGAAGGGCTGCGGTTGAGCATGGTCTATCACTACCTGCCCCTGCACGAAATCGAAAAGCTGTACCCCAAAGCGTCTATCACCGCCTACCCCTCGTACCAGAACGCCATCAATGCAGTTGCCTTCGGGCAGGCCGATGTATTTCTCGGCGACACCATTTCCACCCATTACATGATCAACAAGGGGTACTTGGGCAACATCCGCATGGCCAGCTTCGCCAAACATGAGTCGTCCGGGTTCGCCTTCGCGCTGCGACACGACGACACCCGATTGCTGGACATCATCAACGCCACGCTCAACCAGACCCCCCTCGCTGAACAAGCGGCCATTTCCAAGCGCTGGAGTGCCGGCAGCGATCTGTACCTCACGGATCACAAGATACAACTGACCGACCGCGAACAACGCTGGCTGGCCCAGCACCCCAGGATTCGAGTGGCAGTGAACGAAACGTTCGCCCCGTTTACCTTTTTCGATCCGGACGGCGATTTTCGCGGCATCAGCGCCGACTTGCTGGAACTGGTCAGGCTGCGTACCGGCCTGCGCCTGGACGTCCAGCGCCACGGGACAGACGACGGCATGATCGCCGCAGTCCTGAACGGCCAGGCTGACGTCATTGCCGCGCTCTCGCCCAGCCGCGAACGGCAACAACTGCTGAGATTCAGCCGTCCCTACATGGACAGCTCCTTCGTCCTGTTGACGCGCAAGCAGTCCGACACCCCGGCGACACTGGACCAGTTCGCGGGCAAGCGCCTGGCGATCGCCAAAGGCAACCCCGTCATCGATTGGCTACGCAGCCAGTACCCGGGCCTGCAAATAATCGAAACCGTCGACTCGCTGCACGCCGTCCAGTTGCTCGCCCAAGGGCAAGCGGATGGCAGCGTGAATTCCCTGGTCATGGCCAATTACTTCATGTCCTCCCATACCTTGCGCGACACCTTGCAAATCAGTAGCACCGTGGGCACCCAGCAGGCAATGTTCTCCCTGGCCACCGGAAAGAATGCCACGGAGCTCAGTTCCATCCTCGACAAAGCCTTGACCAGCATCGACCCGGACGAGCTGGGCGTCATTAATAACCGTTGGCGTGGCTACGTCCCGGCGTCGGAGGTGGCCTGGCGCACCTATAACCGCGTATTCCTGCAGGTCGCCGCGGGCGCTGGCCTGTTGCTCCTGCTCTCCCTGGCCTGGAATGCCTACATGCAGCGCCAGATCAGGCAACGTCAGCAGGCGGAGCTGGCGCTCAATGACCAGCTCGAATTCATGCATGCCCTGCTCAACGGCACGCCCCATCCGATCTATGTACGGGACCGCAAGGGTTTTCTGCAAAGCTGCAATGACAGCTACCTTGAAACGTTCAATGCGAGACGCGAGGACGTCATCGGCAAGAATGTCATGCCCGGTGCCATGAGCAATGCCTTCGAGGCGCAGGAGTATCAGGCGGACTATCAACGGGTGATGACCGAAGGCATCCCGCTGATCGTTGATCGGCCGCTGCACATCGGCGACCGGAAGCTCACGATCTACCACTGGATCCTGCCCTATCGTAATTCGGCCGCCCAAGTACAAGGCATCATCGGCGGCTGGATCGATATCAGCGAACGGCGAGAGTTGTTCGACGAATTGCGTGCCGCCAAGGAGCAGGCCGAGAATGCCAACCGAGCCAAAAGTACCTTCCTGGCGACCATGAGCCATGAGATCCGCACGCCGATGAACGCCGTGATCGGCATGCTCGAGCTCGCCCTCAAGCACGCCGACAAAGGCCATGTGGACCGCTCGACCATAGAGGTCGCGTACGAATCGGCCTCCGGCATGCTGGAGCTGATCGGCGATATCCTCGACATCGCCCGTATCGAATCAGGCCATCTGAGCCTGGCGCCCGAACGTGTCGACCTGAGAGCCCTGTTGCAGTCGGTCATTCGCGTGTTCGCAGGATTGGCCCGGCAGAAGAACCTGGCGTTGTCATTGCACTTCGAGCCTGCCGAAGGCAATCCGAACGTGCACATCGACCCATTGCGATTCAAGCAGGTCATCTCGAACCTGATCAGCAACGCCCTGAAATTCACCGAGCAAGGTGAGGTCAAGGTGAGCGTGAAGCTGTCGCCAACCGTCCACGAAGAAACGCTGCACATGCAACTGGAGGTCAGCGACAGCGGCATCGGTATCAGCCCGGCGGACCTGGGGCGGCTGTTCGAGCCGTTTGCCCAGGCCGATAACAGCAACCGGATGGCGCGCAACGGCGCGGGCCTGGGCCTGGTGATCAGCCGCCACCTCTGTCGGATGATGGGAGGCGATCTGCGGATGGACAGCCAGCCAGGCGTTGGCACGCAGGTCCGGGTCTCCTTGCAATTGACCGCCCTGCCGGGAGCCCCGGCGCACCCTGACCCCGAGCCCACGGTCGAAACCGCCGCCTGTGCATTGAGCGTCCTGGTCGTGGACGATCATCCGGCGAATCGCCTGCTGATGTCCCAGCAATTGGAATACCTGGGTCATCGCCACCACCTCAGCCACGACGGCGAGCAAGGGCTCAAGGCCTGGCTGGACGGGGATTTCGACCTGGTGATCGCTGATTGCAACATGCCCATCATGAGCGGCTACGAACTCGCCAGGGCGATCCGTCTGCGCGAGACGGAACAGCAACTATCGCCCTGCACCATCCTGGGATTCACGGCCAACGCACAACCCGAGGAAAGACAGCGTTGCAAGGATGCCGGCATGAACGATTGCCTGTTCAAGCCGATCAGTCTGAGCGCGCTGAATCAATGGATGAACCAGATCAAACCCGCCAAGCGTCCCCCTGCATTCAACGCGCAATGCCTGCGCGCCCTGACCGGAGGCAACCCCGTGGCGACGCGACGCCTGCTGGCGGAACTGCTCAGCAGCAACCGTTCGGACCGGCAGGAGTTGCTTGACGCCGCTGAAAACGGAGACAGGCGAGCATTGGCCGAGACAGCCCATAAAATCAAAGGCGTCGCCCGCATCGTACAGGCGACCGCGTTGGTTCAACTCTGCGAGGCATTGGAGCTAGCCTGTCATCAAGCGCCAGGGCGAATCGAAGGGCATGCCCAGGCCCTCGAACAGGCGATGACAGAACTGGGGCAGGCCCTGCAAACGGAGATCGTCAAGGCAGAATAATCCAGTGTTTACTATGCTGTTCGCTCAGCAGTGCGTAGCGGGGGCGATCCCCCCGAACACTTGGAGTGACGGAAATGCCCAGCGCACCGCGTCCGGAAAAACGCCGGTTTCCCCTGCACGTCCATATCAGCGTGATGTTCACGCTGCTCTTGCTCCTGACGGGCGTGGTGTTGGGTGTATTCAATTACCAGCAAACCACCCAGATCATCCTGTCCAGCAGCGAAAAACTGTTCAATCGCGTCGAACAGGATGTGCGCGTGGACCTGTACGACACCTACGAACCGATCCGTCATCTGTTGGGCCTGCTGGCTGATTATCCGGCAACCCGCGAGCCCCGGATGGCGGAACGATTGGCCTTGCTCGCACCTTTCAGCCGGGCGCTGCGGGACAACCCGAACCTGGCGTCGCTGTACCTGGGCGATCGCAATGGCGACTTTCTGATGGTTCGGCCATTACGCACCGGGACCTTGAGAACCGCCCTCGAGGCCCCGGCCGACGCGACGTATCAGGTCTGGACCGTGGAACGTACGAGCGATGGCCAGGTTCACTCCCGATCGCTGTTCTATGACCAGGCCCTGACGCTCGTCGGCCAACAAGACAATCCTGACGAAACCTTTGATCCACGCGGCCGGGGCTGGTTTCGCAGCGCCATGGAAACGGCGGAGCAGATTACAACCGAGCCCTATGTGTTCTTTTCCACCCGGAACATCGGCACGACCCTCGCCCGCCGCAGCGGCGAGCGTGCGGTCATCGGTGCCGACCTGACCCTGGCCGCCCTGTCCCAGACGCTGGCCAAGCACAAGGTCACCCCTGGCACCGAGATCGTCCTGCTCGACCCCCAAGGCAACGCGGTGGGCTACCCAGACAGCGGCCGACTGATCGTTGATACCGAATCATCACGGCTGATCAAGGCCCGAGACCTGAACCCGGCGATTGCCGCCGCGCTCGATGAAAACAGCGACACGCCGCGCCTGGAGTCGGCGGGTCGCCAATGGATCGTTTCCCGCAGCCACATGCAGGAAGGCGGGCCACAAGGCCTGGAACTGGCGTTGTTGGTGCCGGAAGACGAGTTATTGGCCGATGCCTATCGCATGCGCTGGCAAGGCGCCCTGATTACCCTCGCCACCTTGCTGCTGTGCCTGCCCTTGGGCTGGCTGACCTCCAGGATCCTGGTCAAGCCGTTACGGTCCCTGGTGCAGGAGGCCGATGCGATTCGCAGCTTCGACTTCGATTACCCGGCGTCCCGCCGCTCCCCGGTGCTGGAGGTCGATCAATTGGGCGTTTCCATGGCCCGCATGAAAGAGACCCTGGCGAGCTTTTTCGAGATCACCGCCAGCCTGCGTGCCGAAACCCGCTTCGCCCCGCTTTTGGAAAGGGTGCTCTTCGAGACCGTGAAGATCGGCCAGGCCCAGGCCGGGCTGATCTATCTGCGCGAAAGCGATGGCGAGCAGGTCAAGCCGTATGGACTGGTCATCGACGGAACCCCTCGGGACCTGCAAACGCTCGAACTGCAAAGCTATACGCTGAATGCTCCGAGCGGCCCGCATTGGTTTCAACGATTGGCCGTCGCGGAAACACTGGTGTGCTCCCTCGGCTTCGAACAGGCCGGCGATCTGCGCGGTGTCCTGCTGGCGATGGACGCACCACGCGTCCACCTGATCGGCATTCACCTGCGCAACCGTCATCAGGAAACCGTCGGCGTGCTGGTGCTGTTGATCGGCGACAGCGGCACCGACGCCGACCTGGAAAAACTCCAGCCAGACCGCATCGCATTCTTGCAGGCCGTGTCCGGCGCCGCGACGGTGAGCATCGAAAGCCAGCGCTTGCAAGCCAGGCAGAAGCAACTGCTGGACTCGTTCATTCAACTGCTCGCCGGCGCGATCGATGCGAAGAGCCCTTACACCGGCGGCCATTGCCAGCGAGTGCCCGCGCTGACGCTGATGCTCGCCCAAGCGGCAGCCGCCAGCCAGGCGCCTGCGTTCGAAGGGTATCGACCGACGCAAGACGAATGGGAGGCGCTGCACATAGCGGCCTGGCTGCACGACTGTGGCAAGGTCACTACACCTGAGTACGTGGTGGACAAAGCCACCAAGCTGGAAACCTTGAACGACCGCATCCATGAGGTCCGTACCCGCTTCGAAGTCCTCAAGCGCGATGCCTGGATCGATTACTGGCAGGCGCTGGCAAGCGGTGGCGAAGCGTCATCCCTGGCGCGGCAACGCGATGCGGCATTGGCCGCCCTGGATGATGACTTCGCCTTCGTCGCACGTTGCAACCTGGGCTCCGAAGCCATGGCCGACGATGACCTGCAACGTCTGCAACATATCGCCCAGCGCACCTGGACCCGCACCCTGGATGATCGCCTGGGCGTCTCCTGGGAGGAAAACCGCCGCCAGGCACGCGTGCCCAAACCGACGCTGCCCGTCACCGAATCATTGCTGGCGGACAAACCCGAGCACCTGTTCGAGCGGCATGAGGCCGAGCTGATTCCGGCGGACAATCCGTGGGGCTTCCAGCTCGACGTGCCCACCTGGAAATACAACCGCGGCGAACTCTACAACCTCTGCGTCACGCGCGGCACGCTGACCCGCGAAGAGCGCTACGTGATCAATCACCACATGGTCCAGACCATCCTGATGCTCAGCCAGTTGCCCTTTCCCAGCCACTTGGAAAACGTCGCGGAGATCGCCGGCGGTCATCACGAGAAAATGGACGGCACCGGTTATCCCAAGCGACTCAAGCGCGAACAGATGAGCCTGCCGGCGCGAATGATGGCAATCGCCGACATCTTCGAAGCCCTCACAGCGGCGGACCGACCGTATAAGAAAGCCAAGAAACTGAGCGAGGCCCTGGGCATCATGGCCACCATGTGCCGTGACGCCCATATCGATTGCGAGCTCTTCAAGCTGTTCATCGACGAGCGGATCTACTTGCGCTATGCCGAGGAATATCTTGACCCGCGCCAGATCGATGAAATCGATCCGGGCCGCCTGTTGGCCAAGGCGGGATTGAACGCGTGATCAGCACTCGGTCAAACGCAGGAATATCGCCGCCAATTGCTCGATGCCGGCCTGGTCATGCTCGGTAAAACGCGCCAGTTTCGGACTGTCCAGGTCCAGCACGCCGATCAGGCGCCCGTCCTTGACCAGCGGCACGACCAACTCGCTGTTCGAGGCGCTGTCGCAGGCGATGTGCCCGGGGAAGGCGTGGACATCTTCGACGCGCTGGGTCTGGAGCGTCGCGGCGGCGGCACCACACACGCCGCGACCGAAGGGAATCCGTACACAGGCAATCTGCCCCTGGAACGGGCCCAGCACCAGTTCTTCGTTGCGATTAAGGTAAAAACCGGCCCAGTTCAGGTCGTCCAGCTGATTGAACAGGAACGCCGAGAACTGCGCCGCGTTGGCGATGAAATCGCGCTCATCCGCCAGCAACGATTGCAGCTGCGCCGACAGCAGTCCGTAGCCTTCGAGGCCTGCGCCGGTGTTCGTCAAATCGATCATGCGTTGTGCTCCAGAAGCTTGAGGCCTACCCAATAACGGGCAAATTGATAGGCGCACCGTCCATTGCGGTTGCCGCGCCCCGTCGCCCAGCGGACCGCTTCTATGTCCAGCGCTTCGTCACGTTGCCAGGCCAGCCCGGCCTTGGCGGCGAGTGTGCCGATCCAGTGCTCTACCACGTCGAGGAAATGCTCTTGGGTGAAGGGATAGAACGACAACCACAAGCCGAAACGGTCGGACAAGGCGATCTTGTCTTCGACAGCCTCGCTGGGGTGAAGCTCGCCGTCGACCCGCTTCCAGTTCTCGTTGTCGCTTTCCTTTTCAGGCACCAGGTGACGCCGGTTGGAAGTCGCATACAGCAGCACGTTATCCGGCGCCTGTTCGAGGGAACCGTCCAATACGCTCTTGAGCACGCGATAGTCGCCTTCACCGGATTCGAACGACAGATCGTCGCAGAACACCACGAAGCGCTGGGGCAGCTGGGCGACCTGCTCGACCACCCGGGGCAGATCGGCCAGGTGATCACGCTCGATCTCGATCAGCCGCAGGCCATGCCCGGCGTGCTCGGCCAACAACGCCCGCACCAGGGAGGACTTGCCCGTGCCGCGCGATCCCCAGAGCAGCGCATGGTTGGCTGGCATGCCGTCGATGAACTGCCGGGTATTGCGGCCCAACTGTTCAACCTGGCGATCCACGCCAATCAGGTCCGACAGGCGCATGTCGAGACTGACTTCAAGCGGCAGCAGGAAACCGCTGCGCCCGTCACGTTGCCAGCGCGCGGCCAGGGTCTGCGTCCAGTCGATGGCGGGCCTTGGCGCCGGCAAGAAGGGTTCTATGCGCGCCAGCACCGCATCGGCGCGGTCAAGAAAAGCAATTAATCGAGCGTCCACGTCTTCTCCTCGGACAGGTTCACGGTAATGATGACGCTACAGCGACGAAACGACGAAACGACGAAGCCGATGGCGGGTCTGTTTCACACACTACACACCGGTCGCACCGGTATTCAGAGATGATCAGCTATGCTTGACCGGCGAAGGGAAACGTAAGTGGTTCACCATTCCATGGACATCAGGTTCACCCAACGGCTGTCGTACAAGCAGGCCCGACTGACCGTCCTGGTGGGTTTCGTGCTGGGCACGTTGTTAAGCCTGGTGCAAATCGGCATCGATTATGCCAGCGAAGACGCGTCGATCAACCGTGAAATCCTGTCCCTGCTGGAAATCAGCCACAACCCGGCATCGCGCATCGCCTACAACATTGACGCCGAACTCGCCCAGGAACTGGCCCTGGGCCTGTTGCGTTCACCGGCCATCATCGGCGCCGAACTGATCGATAACAACAATACGGTGCTGGCGAGCGTCAAGCGTCCTGAACTGCAAAGCAACTACCGGTTTATCAGCGACTTTCTTTTCGGCGCCCAGCGCCAGTTCGAAGACCGACTCTATTTGAATCACTTGCCTGATGAGTCCCTGGGTATCTTGCGACTGGATGTCGATACGTATTCCTTCGGCAGTCGCTTCCTGCGTCGGGCCGAGGTCACCCTGCTCAACGGTTTCGCCCGCAGCCTGATCCTGACCGGCCTGCTGCTCGCCTTGTTTTACGTCATGCTGACCAAGCCGCTGGTACGGGTCATCCGCGAGCTGAGCAGCCGCGACCCGAGCAGCAGCGAGCAAAGCCCCCTGGAATGCCCTACCGGCCACCAATACGACGAAATCGGTGTGCTGGTGTCGGTTGCCAACCAGCAGTTTGAAAACATCTCGACCGAAATACAGCAACGGCGCACGGCTGAAAATCGCCTCACCGACTATCTTGCGCAGCTGGAAAACATCGTTTCAGCGCGCACCGCCGAACTCAAGGCCATCAATGCCCGCCTCAGCCAGTCCAACGACGAACTGGAAGTTGCCCGGCGTACCGCCCTGGACATGGCCGAAGCCCGCTCCGCGTTCCTGGCCAACATGAGCCATGAAATCCGAACGCCACTCAACGGACTGCTGGGGATGATCGCGTTGTCCCTGGACGGTCCATTGACAGCCGAACAACAGCAACAGCTCTCAATTGCCCACGACTCGGGCAAGGTACTGGTGGAGCTGCTCAACGATATCCTCGACCTGTCCAAGTTCGACGCCGGCCAACTGGAACTTGAACGCATACCGTTCGACCTCGGCTCGCTGATCGAGGACACCGCCAACCTGCTTTCCCAAAATGCCGCGCCGAGCGTCGAACTGGCATGCCTGATCGAACCGCAGTTCCCCGCCCAGGTATTGGGCGATCCGACCCGCGTTCGCCAGATCGTCAGCAACCTGCTGTCCAACGCCTTGAAGTTCACCCGCTTCGGCCGGGTCGACGTGCGCTTGAGCCAACACGAAGGCGGCGTGCGGATCGAGGTCTGCGACACGGGCATCGGCATACCCCTGGAGGCCCAGGCCCGGATCCTCCAGCCGTTCACCCAGGCTGGCGCCGGCATCACGCGCCAGTTCGGCGGCACCGGGCTCGGGCTGGCACTGACCTACAACCTCTGCGAAGCCATGCAAGGCCGGTTGACGATCAGCTCCGAGGCTGGCTTCGGCAGCCAATTCTGCGCAGACCTGCCACTGCCTTGTCACACGCCCGCCGCCCCCATCGAGCCCTTGCGTGGCAATGTCGTCGCCATTACTACCGCCAATAGCGGATTGGCCGAATTGTTGGGGATGCTGGTGCCCGGCTGGGGATTGGACTATGTACAACGTTCCGTGGACGACGGGCTGCTGGGGCTCAAGCCCGACATCCTGATCACCGATTGCCCGGAATGCCTGTTCAATCTGCGACCAACTTTCGCGGCGCCGATCCTGCTGGTGACCGCCTACGGCAGCTTCATGCCCAGCGAAGAGGCGGCCGCCCTCGCCCCCTTGCTGCAACAAGCCCGGCCGCTGGCGCGCCATGCGCTTTATCAGATCTTGCGGCGCGCCCTGCAAAGCGAGGCGACCACCATCAACGACGCGCAGATCGAGGCGCTGGCGCCTTCGCGCCGCGGGCGAGTGCTGTTGGTGGAAGACAACCCCGTCAACCAGTTGGTGGCCAAGGGCATGCTGGTGAAACTGGGCTGCGAGGTCGTCGTCGCGGCCCACGGCATCGAGGCCCTTGACCAGCTCGAACAGCAGGATTTCGATCTGGTGTTGATGGACTGCAACATGCCGGTCATGGACGGTTATGAAGCCAGCCGGCAGATTCGTCGCAGCGGGCGCTGGCTAAACCTGCCAATTGTCGCCCTGACCGCCAATGCGATGCCCGAGGAACGCGAGCGCTGCCGCGCCGCCGGCATGAGCGATTACCTGTCCAAGCCGTTCCGACGCGAAGAGCTCGCGGCATTGTTGGATCAGTGGGTGCCGACTACGTCAGCGCTTTGATCTGGGCCAACAAATGATCCAGGCTGTCTCGCAGGTCACCTATGCGATCCAGGTCGATGCCGCTGTCGCAGAGCAGACGGGCCTTGAGCGGGCCGACCTGCCCGCGCAAGGCCTTTCCGCTGTCCGACAAGCTCAAATGGACCTCGCGCTCATCACGGGCTGAACGCTGGCGCTGGACCAACTCCAGTTGCTCCAGACGCTTGAGCAACGGCGTCAGCGTGCCGGAATCAAGCAGCAGACGCTCCCCCAGTGCCTTGACCGTGGGTTGTTCCGGAGCGCTTTCCTGCCATTCCCACAGCACCAGCATTGCCAGATACTGCGGGTAGGTCAGGCCGAGCTGATCCAGCATCGGCTTGTAGCCGCGAATCACCGCCCGCGACGCGGCATACAGCTTGAAGCACAGCTGGCTGTCGAGCTTCAGCGAATCGACTGACAGATCGTTCATTTGAGCAGGGCTTCGATCTCGGCAGTGAGGTCCTGGGGCTTGGTGGTCGGGGCGAAGCGCTTGACCACCTGGCCATCCTTGCCAATCAGGAACTTGGTGAAATTCCACTTGATGCCTTTGGACCCCAGCACGCCAGGCGCCCGCTGCTTGAGCTGGACGAACAGCGGATGGGCATTGGCACCGTTGACCTCGATTTTCTTGAACAATGGAAAGCTCACGCCGAAGTTGAGTTCGCAAAACTCGGAAATCGCCCCCTCATTGCCCGGCTCCTGCTTGCCAAATTGGTTGCAGGGAAAGCCCAGTACCACCAGCCCCCGATCCTTATAAGACTGCCACAACGCCTCGAGCCCCTTGTATTGCGGGGTAAAGCCGCATTGGCTGGCGGTATTGACCACCAGCACGGCCTTGCCGGCGAAATCGGCAAGGGTCTTTTGCTCGCCCTTGATGGTTGTGCACGGGATGCTCAGCAGAGTGTCGGTCATGGGGCGGCTCCTGGAGAAGTTGGAGGGGTAAAGATAGCGAGCAATTAAATTGTGTGCAATTTAATTATCGGGACACACCGACGTGTCGAGAGGCTTTTGTGGCGAGGGAGCTTGCTCCCGCTCGACGGCGCAGCCGTCGTAACCCCGGCGGACGCGGTCTATCTGGCAAACTCCGGCAAATCGGTTTTGGGGCGGCTGCGCCGCCCAGCGGGAGCAAGCTCCCTCGCCACAGGACCGCGCAGAATTTTACTCGCGTGGCACGAGATCCAGGCACACCGAGTTGATGCAGTAACGCAGCCCGGTCGGCGGCGGGCCATCCGGGAAGACATGCCCCAAGTGCGCATCGCATTTGGCACAGACCACCTCGGTGCGGATCATGCCATGGCTCACATCCCGCACCTCCACCACCGCGCTGCCTTCGATCGGCGCGTAGAAACTCGGCCAGCCACAGCCCGAATCGAATTTGGTCGTCGAATCGAACAGCGGCTCGTTGCAGCAGATGCAGTGGTACACACCGTCGGTCTTGGTCGCGTTGTATTTCCCGGAGAACGGTCGCTCGGTGCCTTTGAGCCGGCAGACGTTGTATTGCTCCGGGTCGAGCATGTCACGCCATTCTTCAAGGGTTTTCTGCAACTTTTCCATCGTCCTACCTCGGCAATTGAAAAAGCCCGTTCCGACGCTTTTCCGCGGATCGGGCGGCACGTATGATTGCGCCTCGTCAGGCGCCAGTCTGGCAGTCACGTCATGCGCATTCAAATGGATTGTGGCGCATCTACCGCGTCCGGCCCGGGCACAGACGCAGGATCCCCAGTACGGTAGTTCATATGCCGCCTGGATCGTTCATTTTCGGGAACACATCGCCATGCAGGTCAGCAAATCGAACAAGCTCGCCAACGTCTGCTACGACATTCGCGGCCCGGTGCTCAAGCACGCCAAGCGCCTGGAAGAGGAAGGCCACCGTATCCTCAAGCTGAACATCGGCAACCCGGCGCCCTTTGGTTTCGAAGCGCCCGATGAAATCCTCCAGGACGTCATCCGCAACCTGCCGACCGCCCAGGGCTACAGCGACTCCAAAGGCCTGTTCAGCGCGCGCAAGGCCGTGATGCAGTACTACCAGCAAAAGCAGGTAGAAGGCATCGGTATCGAAGACATCTACCTGGGCAACGGTGTGTCCGAGCTGATCGTCATGTCCATGCAGGCCTTGCTCAACAACGGCGACGAAGTGCTGGTGCCGGCACCGGACTATCCGCTGTGGACCGCCGCCGTGAGCCTGTCCGGCGGCAACCCGGTGCATTACCTGTGCGACGAGCAGGCCAACTGGTTCCCTGACCTGGCGGACATCAAGGCCAAGATCACCCCGAACACGAAGGCCCTGGTGATCATCAACCCGAACAACCCGACCGGCGCCGTCTATTCCCGGGAAGTGCTGCTGGGCATGCTGGAACTGGCGCGCCAGCACAACCTGGTGGTGTTTTCCGACGAGATCTACGACAAGATCCTCTATGACGACGCCGTGCACGTCTGCACCGCCTCCCTGGCGCCGGACTTGCTGTGCCTGACCTTCAATGGCTTGTCCAAATCCTACCGGGTGGCGGGTTTCCGCTCCGGCTGGATCGCCATCTCCGGGCCCAAGCATCATGCCCAAAGCTACATCGAAGGCATCGACATGCTGGCCAACATGCGTCTGTGCGCCAACGTACCGAGCCAGCACGCTATCCAGACCGCACTGGGCGGCTACCAGAGCATCAACGACCTGGTCCTGCCCCAGGGGCGGCTGCTGGAACAACGCAATCGTACCTGGGAACTGCTCAACGACATTCCTGGCGTCAGCTGTGTCAAGCCAATGGGCGCCTTGTATGCCTTCCCACGGATCGACCCGAAAGTCTGCCCGATCCACAACGACGAAAAATTCGTCCTGGACCTGCTGCTCTCGGAAAAACTGCTGGTCGTCCAGGGCACGGCATTCAACTGGCCATGGCCGGACCATTTCCGTGTCGTGACCTTGCCGCGGGTCGATGACCTGGACCAGGCCATTGGCCGCATCGGCAATTTCCTCAAGTCCTACCGCCAATGATCCAGACAGCGTGCGAGGCCCCTCACCTCGCACGCTGTCTGATTCAGCAACACATCCGTTCTATCAGCGCCACCAGGCCTTCTACACTGGGATTCAAGAGCGGATGGTCGACGCCACTCAACGTTCGCGGGACGCGGATGCCGAATCTCATTTCCAGAGTCACTTTCAGAAAAGTCTTTCAAACATTTAGGACGGTTGTAGGACACAGTTTGAAATAGTAGGCGAGTTGAATAGCCCGCGGCAGCACCTTATATACCCCGCATAACGCTACATCTTTAGCATGAGGAGATTGCTACCACCATGATGCGCATCCTGCTGTTTTTGGCCACTAACCTGGCGGTCGTGCTGATTGCCAGCATCACCCTGAGCCTTTTTGGCTTCAACGGGTTCATGGCGGCCAACGGGGTTGATCTCAACCTCAATCAGCTGCTGATCTTCTGTGCGGTGTTCGGTTTCGCCGGTTCGCTGTTCTCGCTGTTCATCTCCAAGTGGATGGCGAAGATGAGCACCAGCACCCAGATCATCAGCCAGCCGCGCACTCGCCACGAACAATGGCTGCTGCAGACCGTCGAGCAGTTGTCTCGTGAAGCCGGGATCAAAATGCCCGAAGTCGGGATCTTCCCGGCCTACGAGGCGAACGCCTTCGCCACCGGCTGGAACAAGAACGACGCACTGGTCGCCGTCAGCCAGGGCCTGCTCGAACGCTTCTCGCCGGATGAAGTCAAGGCCGTGCTGGCCCACGAGATTGGCCACGTTGCCAACGGCGACATGGTTACGCTGGCACTGATCCAGGGCGTGGTGAACACCTTCGTGATGTTCTTTGCCCGCATCATCGGCAATTTCGTCGACAAGGTGATCTTCAAGAACGAAGAAGGCCAGGGCATCGCCTACTACGTGGCGACCATTTTCGCCGAACTGGTCTTGGGCATCCTCGCCAGCGCCATCGTCATGTGGTTCTCGCGCAAACGCGAGTTCCGCGCCGACGACGCCGGTGCACGCCTGGCGGGCACCAGCGCGATGATCGGCGCCTTGCAGCGCCTGCGCGCAGAACAAGGCCTGCCGGTGCACATGCCCGACACCTTGAACGCCTTTGGTATCAACGGTGGCATCAAGCAGGGCTTGGCGCGCATGTTCATGAGCCACCCGCCGCTGGAAGAGCGAATTGACGCGCTGCGTCGCCGTGGTTGATCGCTAGAGCCCCAAAAGGAAAGCCCGCAGCAATGCGGGCTTTTTTTGGGTTTCCAATTCATCTGCAACCTCGCCTGGCACAAACACTACACATCAACGCCTGGAAATCAGATACACCCGCTCGTCCAACCGCTTCACCCCCGCCTGCAAGAATTTCCAGCTCTCCCCAAGCACATCCTGCTCCTGCAAAACCTCCAGGCGCCAAGCGCCACCCAGCAACCGCTGCACTTCTTCATGCCCAACGGAAAACGGCGGCCCTGGCATTTCGTCCTGGTTGTAATCGAGGGTAATCAACAGCCCGACGCAGTCTGGCAATATTTTCAGCAAATGCGCCACGTACCGCTCGCGCATCGGCGCAGGCAAGGCGATCAATGCAGCACGGTCATACAACGTCGCGCAATCGGCCACGTCCAAAGGCGTCAGCGCAAAAAAATCACCGCAGCGGATTTCGATGGCACCGGCACGAAATATCTTGAAAGCGCCCTCCTCACTCACGTTCGGCTCAAGCTGATGCTCCTGGAAAAAATCAGTGACGGCTTTCTCTGACAACTCGATTCCCAGTACGGAAAAACCTTGTTGCGCCAACCACAGCAGATCCAGACTCTTGCCGCACAAGGGCACCAACACTCGAGTTTCCTCGGGCAATCCCAATTGGGGCCAGAAACGCTGGAGATAAGGGTTCACCTCCGGCAGATGAAAGCCGATCTGGTTGGTTGACCAACGCTTGTGCCAAAACTCGGGGTCCATGGGTCCGCTCCATAAATTCGATCAAAACAGGCTAAAACTTATATTAGATTTTGATCATTGACCTGACAGAAGATGGCACATCTTAACGCTCAGGAGCCCGTCCATGCTGCCCAGCCTGTTTATTTCCCATGGCTCACCGATGCTCGCCCTGGAGCCCGGCGAAAGCGGCCCGGCGTTGGCTCGCCTGGCCGCGCAATTGCCCAGGCCAAAGGCGATCGTCATTGTCTCGGCTCATTGGGAGAGCGACGAACTGCTGGTCAGCGCCAACCCGCGACCGCGCACCTGGCATGACTTCGGTGGTTTCCCACCCGACCTGTACAAGGTGCAATATCCCGCGCCAGGCGAACCCCAGCTGGCAGGACAGGTCGCCGAGCTGCTCAATGCCGCGCATCTGCCAGCACGCCTCGACACGGGACGCCCTTCCGACCATGGGGTCTGGGTGCCGCTGTCGTTGATGTATCCGGAGGCCGACATTCCCGTGGTGCAGGTCTCCTTGCCCAGCCATCAAGGCCCGACACTGCAAACGCAAGTCGGCCGCGCATTGGCGAGCCTGCGGGAACAAGGCGTGCTGGTGATCGGTTCCGGAAGCATTACGCATAACCTGCGGGACCTGGATTGGAACGCCGGCCCTGAAACCGTCGAACCCTGGGCCAAGGCGTTTCGCGATTGGATAGTCACCCAACTGGCTTCGAACGACGAGGTGGCGCTGCACGATTATCGCCGCCAGGCGCCCAATGCCGTGCGCAGCCATCCCAGCGACGAGCATTTGTTGCCACTGTATTTCGCCCGGGGTGCTGGCGGGACCTTCAGCGTTGCCCACGCGGGGTTCACCATGGGGACGCTGGGGATGGACATCTATCGGTTCGACTGAGGGACCGAATCGCTCCATTCGCGAGCAGGCTCGCTCCCACAGGGGATTTGTGAGTGCGGAAATCCAATATGGGAGCGAGCCTGCTCGCGAATGGCCTCCCCCAACGCCATCATGTAACCCTTGAATGACAATCGGCATAGGGGTCGGCCTTTTCACAGGCCGCTCCCCTGCCACACCACCCGGCATGCGGGTCCGCACCGGGCGGTTCGAGAGATTGAGGTTATGAGAGTCGCACCAGACCCAGCCTGTCGAACCAGGCCACATCCAGCACTCGATTAAGCTCAAAGCGGCTGTTACGCCACCAACTACATGAGTTAGCCGCCACTTTCCGTGCGGTTTGAGCACTGGCCCCCAGAGCCCGCAGTTCGCGATAGATCGTCGGTCCACGCCTCCATTGCTTAAGCTGGATCGCTCGCAGTCGGTGTCGTATCCATTCGTCCAGCTCTCGCCAGACCTTCGGTGTTTGCGATAACCCAAAATAAGCTTTCCAGCCCAAGAGATAAGGACGTAAGTTTTCGACAACCTGCCCCATGCTGCGTCCCCCTGAGCGACGGGTGAGCACGCGTATTCGCTGCTTGAACTGCTTGCGCGCCTTGACCGACACCGCTCTCTTGACGCCTTTGGGTGACGCCCAAAAGGCATAGCCCAGAAACTTGCGACCAAATGCACTCGCCACCGCACTCTTGCTCTCGTTGACACTCAAGTGCAGTTTTTCATACAGACGCTTCAGCAGGACCATCACTCGCTGCCCAGCCTTCTTGCTGCGAACGTACACATTCGCATCATCGGCATAACGCACGAAACAATGGCCCCGACGTTCAAGCTCTCGATCCACTTCGTCCAGCAGCACATTCGCCAACAGCGGCGACAGCGGACCGCCTTGCGGCGCCCCGCAGCGGCTTTTCTCGACTACTCCATTGATCTGCGTTCCCGCATCCAGATACGCCCGAATCAGCCGGATAGCCGCCCGATCCGCAATCCGCTTGCATAAACGATCAATCAAAATGTCGTGGTCGACCCGGTCGAAGAACTTCTCCAAATCAACATCCACTACCACTTTGCGTCCCGAAGACACATGTCGCTGAGCCGCCAAAATGGCGTCCTGCGCACTGCGCCCCGGACGAAAACCGTAGCTGTGTTCACTGAAGGTTGGATCGAGCAGTGGCTGCAGGACTTGCAGCAATGCTTGTTGGATCAACCGGTCGGTGACCGTTGGAATGCCCAACTCGCGTTCGCCGCCGTCAGGCTTGGGGATGACCGCGCGTCGTACCGGACTGGGCCGGTAGACGCCTGAGAGAAGCTGTTCACAGATCACAGGCCATCGGGTCTGCAAAAGTTTCGCGGTCTGTTCAATGTCCAAACCGTCGACTCCTGCCGCCCCTTTGTTAGCCCTGACTCGTTTCCAGGCTCGTTTCAGGTTTGCTCTCGCAAAGGCCCGTTCCAGCAGCCCTTGCCCTGCGTTGTCGGTTTCATTTTGCGGGCAATTGACCTCGTCGCTGATGGGGCTTCTCACGGCTTCACCGCTCGCGTCCTCACATCCGCCCCGCGTTTGGCAGGCTTCTGACTTCCGGTTTCTCGCATCAACATGGCCTATAACGCTTTCTCTCGTTCGGCCCTTCGTCAAAAAAGACTACTACGGCCTCTGCTGACTTCTCGCTCCGGTTTTTTTTCACCGTCGCCCTTTCAGGCACAAGGCGAGATCTCCCCAGGTAAGAACGCAATCCTTCCCCGCACAACCGCCGAATTTACGCTGCCGCCCTTTGACCACAAGAGCTTCGCGATTTGCAGCTCGCTCGCCCTGGTCAGCATCGCCTTATATCCAGTTCTTGTTCATCGGCTCGCGGTTTCGATTCACGCTTCCTCCCCACACTCGGTCGCCCTCATGCAGTTGCGCTTCACTTCGTTCGCTGTGGTCAGCTCACGGTGGGACTTTCACCCACAAGATTGCGCCCATGCTGGGCGCACGGCAAAAAAAATCCCCGAACCAGTCGGGGATTTTTCATGCTCGATCAATCAACCCGCAGGTCGATCAATCCTCGCGGTAGCGACGCAGCTTGAGCTGCTTGCCGGCCACGCGGGTGTCCTTGAGCTTGGTCAGCAACTTCTCCAGGCCATCTTCCGGCAGTTCCACCAGGCTGAAGCTGTCACGCACCTGGATGCGACCGATGGCTTCGCGGGCCAGGCCGCCTTCGTTCAGGATCGCGCCGAGCAGGTTCTTGGCGGCAATGCCGTCACGAGCGCCCAACGCGGTACGGCAACGGGCACGACCTTCGGCCAACGGGATCGGTGCACGACGCTCGCGATCACCACGGTCCGGACGATCGCCACTGCGCTCAGGACGGTCGCCACGCGGTGCGTTGTTCGGCACCAGTGGACGTTCCTTCTCGATCGCAGCCAGGTTCAGCGCTTGGCCGTTGGTGGCCTTGCGCAGCAGGGCAGCGGCCAGGGCACGCGGGGTGCAACCGATGTCGGCGGTCAGGCGATCGAGCAGATCACCGTGGGTCGATTCGGCGTCAGCCACCAGCGGCGACAGGCTGTTGGTCAGTTTCTTGATGCGCGCATCGAGAACAGCCTGGGCGTCCGGCAGGCGAACTTCAGCCACCTTCTGGCCAGTCACGCGCTCGATCACCTGCAGCATGCGGCGCTCACGCGGGGTAACCAGCAACAGCGCGCGACCTTCGCGACCGGCGCGGCCAGTACGGCCGATACGGTGAACGTAGGATTCCGGATCGTACGGCATGTCCACGTTGAACACGTGGGTGATGCGCGGAACGTCCAGGCCACGGGCAGCAACGTCGGTCGCCACAACGATGTCCAGGCGGCCATCCTTGAGGGAGTCGATGACGCGCTCACGCTGGTTCTGGGCAATGTCACCGTTCAGCGCAGCGGCTTTGTAGCCTTTGGCTTCCAAGGCGCTGGCCAGGTCCAGGGTCGCTTGCTTGGTGCGCACGAACATGATCAGGGCGTCGAAATCTTCGACTTCCAGCAGGCTCAGGACGGCAGAGGTCTTCTGGTCGGCGTGAACCAGCAGGTGAGCCTGCTCGATCGCGGTGACGGTCTGGGTCTTGCTCTGGATCTTCACGTGCTTCGGATCGCGCAGGTGGCGTTCGGCGATGGCACGGATCGATTGTGGCAAGGTGGCCGAGAACAGGACCGTCTGGCGGGTCTCAGGCATGGCCTTGAAGATGACTTCCAGGTCGTCCATGAAGCCCAGCTTGAGCATTTCGTCCGCTTCGTCGAGAACCAGGTGGTTCACAGTGGCGAGGACTTTTTCGTCGCGACGCAGGTGGTCGCACAGACGGCCCGGGGTGGCGACAACGATCTGTGCGCCATTACGGATTGCTTTCAGCTGTGGGCCCATCGGCGCGCCGCCGTAGACAGCCACAACAGTCACGCCTGGCATTTGCTTGGCGTAGGTTTCGAAAGCGGTTGCAACTTGTAGCGCCAACTCACGAGTTGGGGCCAGGATCAGAGCTTGCGGCTCGCGCTTGGACGGATCAATGCGGTGCAGGATCGGCAGTGCGAACGCGGCGGTCTTACCCGTACCGGTTTGCGCCTGACCAATCATATCGTGACCGGCGAGAATGATCGGGATCGACTGCTGCTGAATGGCCGAAGGCTCTTCATAGCCGGTAGCGACTACTGCAGCGACAATATTGGGATGAAGTTCAAGAGCGGCGAAGCCGCCGATTTCCTGGGTCATGGGTCTGCCTCTAAGTGCATCCGCAAAGACCCATGCTCCAAAGCTGCGCATGCCGTGTTGAGACTCAAGAGTCGCCCTGGCAGCTTTGTCGGCGGGGATTTGCGAAAACGAATGAATGAAAAAGAACGTCGCGGAAGCATCCGTTGTGCGGACATGCAACCGAAGCTGGCTTCGGGGAATTGCGCTACCTTGACGCGGCCCGGCTAAAGGCCGGCGCGCACTATACCGGAATTCGCCAAAAAAGGGAGATTTTTTTACTGAAAACACCGTGATAGGGCTCGCCACCAAAAGCCTTGGGGCAGCCGGCTAAAACGGTTCATCTCCAAACGCGGCCCCCGTGGCGAGGGAGCTTGCTCCCGCTCGGCTGTGTAGGAGCTGGCGAAGCCTGCGATCTTTTGATCTTTTTGATCTTTCACTTGAAACTCAAGTCTCTGGGGAAAGATCGCAGCCTCGCTCCGCTCGACAGCTCCTACAGGCCCAGCGGGAGCAAGCGCCCTCGCCACGGGGAACTCATTTGTCGCAGGGATCGTGTATCACGTCGCCGGTCGGATCGCCTTGATCAACGACTGCAACGAGTAACCCAACCGCGGCGCCAGCCCTTCGGCCCGGGCAACCAGGCCGTCCATATCCAGCTCCTGGTCGAGGTCCGCCGGCACGATCAGGATCACGTTGCCCTCCTTCACCGGCAGCTCCCAATAATGCCGATGATAAAGACCACGCAACAACGCGGCGCCCAAGGGCTTGCCGTCATCGGTCGCCCATTGGTTGATCACCAGCCAGCCACCTGGATTGAGGCGCTTCTGGCAGTTTTCCAGGAAGCCCCAGGCCAGATGGCCTACGCCGGGACCGACGTCGGTATAGAGGTCGACAAAAATCAGGTCCGCCGGCTCTGCCGTTTCAAGCAATTCCAAGGCATCGCCGACGCGAATGTACAAACGCGGATCGTCATCCAGCCCAAGATATTCAATGGCCAGGCGCGGCACGTCGGGGCGCAGTTCGATCGCCTCGACATCGTCCAACGGCAGGAACTTGAGGCAGGCCTGGGTCAGCGTCCCAGCGCCCAGCCCCAGGAACAACGCGCTTTCAGGCTGCTCATGACACAACGCACCAATGAGCATGGCGCGGGTGTAGTCATATTCGAGCCAGCTCGGGTCGGCCGTGAACACGCAGCTCTGCTCGATGGCATCGCCGAATTCGAGAAACCGGTAATCGGCCACTTCGAACACGCGGATCATGCCGAACTCGTCGTGCACCTCGGCGAGCAAATGCTCGACGCGCTCCTCTGTCATTTCATCTCCTGATGTTGCCGGGCGGGCATGGGCCTGCGCATACGGGGCAAAGGCGCGATTGTCCGCGAAGCAAGCGGAACAGGTCACGCACTAATTTGCTGATAACATGAGCGCCCGAGCGTAAACCACCTAGAGATCATGATGAGCCAACCCTGGAGCCCTGACAGCTGGCGCGCCCTGCCGATCCAGCAACAACCCCGCTACCCCGACGCCGCGCACCTGTCGCAGGTGGAGCAGACCCTGGCCAGTTATCCGCCATTGGTGTTTGCCGGTGAAGCCCGGGAGTTGCGCCGTCAGTTCGCCGAGGTCACCCAGGGCCGGGCGTTCCTGTTGCAAGGCGGCGACTGCGCCGAGAGCTTTGCCGAGTTCTCGGCCGCCAAGATCCGCGACACCTTCAAGGTGCTCTTGCAGATGGCGATCGTCATGACGTTTGCGGCCGGTTGCCCGGTGGTCAAGGTCGGGCGCATGGCCGGGCAGTTCGCCAAGCCGCGCTCGGCCAACGACGAAACCATTGACGGGGTCACGCTGCCGGCCTATCGCGGTGACATCGTCAACGGCATCGGTTTCGACGAAAAAAGCCGCGTGCCGGACCCGGAGCGATTGCTGCAGTCCTACCACCAGTCCACCGCCACCTTGAACCTGCTGCGCGCCTTCGCCCAGGGCGGCTTTGCCGATCTGCACCAGGTGCATAAGTGGAACCTGGATTTCATCGCCAACTCCGCCCTGGCGGAAAAATACAGCCACCTGGCCGACCGCATCGACGAAACCCTGGCGTTCATGCGTGCCTGCGGCATGGACAGCTCGCCGCAATTGCGCGAAACCAGTTTCTTCACCGCCCACGAAGCGCTGCTGCTCAATTACGAAGAAGCCTTCGTGCGTCGCGACAGCCTGACCAATGAATATTACGACTGCTCGGCCCACATGCTGTGGATCGGCGACCGCACCCGTCAGCTGGACGGCGCCCACGTCGAGTTCCTGCGTGGGGTGAACAACCCGATCGGGGTCAAGGTCGGCCCGAGCATGAACCCTGACGACCTGATCCGCCTGATCGACGTGCTCAACCCGGACAATGACCCGGGCCGACTGAACCTGATCGCGCGCATGGGGGCCAACAAGGTCGGCGATCACCTGCCGCAACTGCTGCGCGCGGTGCAGCGCGAGGGCAAGCAAGTGCTGTGGAGCTCCGATCCGATGCATGGCAACACCATCAAGGCCAGCAGCGGCTACAAGACCCGGGATTTTGCGCAGATCCTGGGCGAAGTGAAGCAGTTCTTCCAGGTCCATGAAGCCGAAGGCACCTATGCCGGCGGTATCCACATCGAGATGACCGGGCAGAACGTCACCGAATGCATCGGTGGTGCGCGACCGATCACCGAAGACGGCCTGTCGGATCGCTACCACACCCACTGCGACCCACGGATGAATGCCGATCAGTCGCTGGAGCTGGCGTTTTTGATTGCCGAGACGTTGAAGCAGGTGAGGCGATGAGCCAGACAGTTTTGTAGTGCCTGGCCTATCGCTTTCGCGAGCAAGCTCGCTCCCACATTGGATCTGCTGTGGACACAAAATCTGTGGTCACCGAAGCCCCTGTGGGAGCAAGCTCGCTCCCGCATTGGATCTGCTGTGGACACAAAATCTGTGGTCACCGAAGCTCCTGTGGGAGCGAGCTTGCTCGCGATGAGGCCAGCTCAATCAGCCTCGATCTGCGCCAGCGCCACCGCCAACCGAACCCCACTCGCCCTCCCACAATTGAGCTGAACCCGCTCCAACCCCAACCAGTTGGCCATGCGCCGCAGATTCGTCGCCAACGCCAGCATCCCCTCCTCGTCCAGCCCCGCCTCTTCCTCATGCACCGCATGCACTGCCAATTGCCCCAACGCCCGCTCCGCCCGCAAGTCCACCCGCGCTGCAATCCGCTCGTTGTGCAAAAACGGCAAGACGTAATAGCCATACACCCGCTTGTGCACCGGCGTGTAGATCTCCAGTCGATAGTGAAAATCGAACAGCCGCTCGGTACGACTGCGCTCCCAGACCAGCGAATCGAACGGCGACAGCAGCGCACTGGCGGCGACCTTGCGCGGAATTTTCACCGTGGGTCGGCACCAGGCCGGCTGCTTCCAGCCCTGGACCTGGCAGCGCAGCAACTCGCCCGCCTCCTCCAGTTCGGCAAGCCGTTCACGGCTGTCCGCCGGACTCAAGCGAAAGTAGTCGCGCAGGTCCTTTTCGGTAGCGACTCCCAAGGCTTCGGCGGCATGGATGAGTAAAGCGCGCTGGGCCTGGGCTTCGTCCGGCAGAGGTTGTTGCAGCACGGAGTCCGGCAGGACCCGTTCCGGCAAATCGTAAAGCCGCTCGAAGCCCCGCCGTCCCGCCACCGTCACTTCGCCCGCCGCGAACAGCCATTCCAGCGCATGCTTTTCCGCGCTCCAGTCCCACCACGGGCCGGCCTTTTCCTGGCGCGTGGACAAACTGCCCGCGCCAATCGCCCCCTGGTCCCGGACCGCTTGCAGGACGCGGCGAATCACGTCTTGCTGTTCAAGGCCGAAACGCGACAGTTGTTGATAGATACCTTCGCCGCGCGCAGCACGGGCCATGCGCCAGCGCATCAACGGGTACATCGCCACCGGCAGCAGCGAGGCTTCATGCCCCCAATATTCAAATAGCGTGCGCCGGCGGCCCTGGCTCCAGGCGGCTTGATCGAGCAAATCGCGATTGTAATGACCGAGGCGGGAAAACAGCGGGAGGTAATGCGAGCGCACCAGCGCATTGACGGAGTCGATCTGCAAGACGCCGAGGCGTTCGATCAAGCGGTTGAGGCGCGAGGGTTGCACCGAAGCTGGCGACAGCCGCCCATCGAATCCTTGGGCGGCCAACGCCAGACGCCGGGCCTGTTTGAGGGTAAAGGATACAGTCGCGGGCATGGAGATCTCCTTGTCTGCTCGCAACCTACCTCACCATTGAACGGTTTGTGTAGGGAAGGATGGCTCATTTGTGCATCGGGTCATCCCAGAATGGCCGAACCACTTCCTGTTCCACGTCAGCACGACTCACGCCGATGTCCTTGAGCGCCTCGTCGCTCATCGAAGCAAGCAATTCACGTTCATGGTGCAATTCGTACCAGCGGCTAAACTTGTGCAACAGCGCGCTGAGCGAAAAACCATGGGATGAGAATTTGTCGATCAGTAAATACCCTTTTTGACCTTTCATCGTGATGTCCTCCGTTGGGGATGGCTCTAGTCTCGCGCCAAGGCTAAGATCAATCCAACGAATGTTTCTTATGCAATACATCTCGGAGATTGATCAATTGTCGAGTTACCCGAGCATCGATACCGAAGTGCTGCGCACCTTTGTCGCCATCGCCGACCAAGGGGGGTTCACCCGTGCCGGGGAACTGGTCAACCGCACGCAATCCGCCGTCAGCATGCAGATGAAGCGCCTGGAAGAGGACGTATTGCAGCGGCGGCTGTTCGAGCGCGACGGACGCCAGGTCAAGCTCACCGCCGAGGGCCAGGTGTTGCTGGGTTATGCCCGGCGGATCCTCAAGCTGCACAGCGAAGTGTTCAATACGCTGCGTGAACCGCACATGGTCGGCACGGTGCGCATCGGCACGCCGGATGATTACGTGATGCGATTCCTGCCCGGGATCCTGCAACGCTTCGCCCAGTTCTATCCGCTGATCGAAATTGAAGTGCACTGCGAATCATCCAAGCAGTTGCTGCTGCGCCAGGACCTGGACTTGTCCATCGTCACCCGCAAGCCCGGGGATGAGATCGGCCAACTGCTGCGCAAGGAACGCTTTGTCTGGGCCGAAGCCGCCTGCTTCAACGTCCATGAACAAACACCGCTGCCGCTGGCGATGTTCAACAGTGATTGCTTCTGTCGGCAATGGGCGTGCAATGCATTGGATGCCATGGGCCGCGATTATCGCGTGGCGTACAACAGTTCGAGCCTGTCGGCGCTGATGGCCGTGGTGGGCGCGGGCCTGGCGATCACCGCGCAACTGGAAAGCCTGCTGACCCCGGACATGCGGGTGCTCGGTGAAGCGGAGAACCTGCCGGAGCTGCCCGAGGCCAGCATCATGTTGATCCGCAACTTGCACAACCCGTCGCCGATCACCGAGTGCCTGGCCGAACACATTGTCGAAGGCTTCAAGCTTTAAAGATAAGCAACATCGCGCACAGCACCAGGAAACCGCAGAACAGCCCGCGCAGCAGTCGCTCCGGCAAGGCGTGGGCGACTTTCACGCCCCAACTGATGCTCATCAGCCCACCGACGGCCAGCGGCAGGCCGATCCACCAATCCACCTCATGGTGAAACGCATAGGTGGCGAGGGTCACGCCGGTGCTGGGCAGGGCCAGCGACAGCGACAATCCCTGGGCAACGACCTGGGTGGTGCCGAACACACTGGTGAGGATCGGCGTGGCGACAACGGCCCCGCCGACACCAAACAGACCGCCCATCGTCCCTGACGCCGCCCCCAACACGCCGAGCCATGGCCAGCCGTGGCGCATCTGCGCCGAAGCGGGTGCCGTCGCGGCGAACATTCGGATGAGGTTGTAGGCCGCCAGCACGACCAGGAACACCACGAAACCGATTCGCATGCTTTGCGCGTCAATGCCCACGGCCCAGATGGAGCCGAGCCACGCGAAGCAGAACCCCATGGAGGCCAACGGCAGGACATGACGCATCTCGATGCGATTGCGTTGGTGATAACGCCACAGCGCCAGCATCACGTTGGGCACCACCATCACCAGCGCCGTGCCCTGGGCGATCTGCTGGTCCAGACCGAACCATACGCCCAACACCGGTATCGCAATCAATCCGCCACCAATGCCAAACAATCCCCCCAGGGTGCCCAGCGCGGCGCCCAACAGCAAATACAGCACGACCTCGACCACAGACGATTCTCCCTTTATCAGGGCGCCTATCCTACGCAGTTGGCGATAACCAGGAAATGCATAGCTGATCAGGTCGTCAGAATTATCTGGTGCATTAAAGGTTCGTCCGCTAGATTCGTTAGGACTACTGATTGAAAGGTTTCGCCATGAGCACCCAACACGACAGTCCCGACCCTTGCGACGCCCTGTTATTGGATAACCAGGTCTGTTTCGCCCTCCATTCCACGTCGCTGCTGATGACCAAGGTCTACAAGCCGCTGCTCCAGGCATTGGGCCTGACCTATCCGCAATACCTGGCGATGATGGTGTTGTGGGAAAAAGACGGTTTAACCGTCGGTGAAATCAGCAACCGCCTGCTCACCGACCCAGGTTCGCTGACGCCACTGCTCAAGCGCCTGGAGGCCGAAGGTTTGCTGAGCCGCACCCGCAGCCGGGAAGACGAACGCGTGGTGATCGTCGAGCTCACTGAGCAGGGCCGCGCCCTGCAAAAAAAGGCCCTCGACATCCCGCAATGCATCCTTGCCGCCAGCGGCCAGACCCTGGAACAGCTGAAAAAACTGCAGCTTGACCTGCAAGAGCTGCGCGGGCATTTGCAAGACAGCCTCTAAATCACCGAAACACCGCTAATCCCTGTGGGAGCAAGCTCGCTCCCACATTGGATTTCTGATGTGAGCTAGGTCTCGTCATCCAGCAACCTCTGTGGAACGAGCCTGCTCGCGATAGCGGCAGCCCTGTCTACACTCCCCCCCCGAAAAATTTCCACTCTCAAAAACCGCTCTAGCTAAAGGCTTTCAGGCCTTTTCAGTTTGCCGATTCTATCTTGCCCTGAAAATTTATCTTGCGCACAAGTTATTAGCGCACTACATTCTCCCCACACCTACTTAGCGCGCAAACATTTAGCGCTAAACACTCAACCAGAAACGAGGCCTCCACCATGAAAACTCTCTATACCGCAATCGCAACCTCCACCGGCGGCCGTGACGGTCGTGCCATCTCCAGCGACAACATCCTCGACGTCAAGCTCGCCACGCCCAAGGAACTCGGCGGTGCAGGCGGTGCGGCGACCAACCCTGAGCAACTCTTCGCCGCCGGCTACTCGGCCTGCTTTATCGGTGCGCTGAAATTCGTCGCCAGCCAGACCAAACGCAAAATCCCGGATGACGCCTCGATCACCGCCCATGTTGGCATCGGCCAGATTCCCGGTGGTTTCGGTCTCGACATCGACTTGCACATCAGCTTGCCGGGCCTGGATCAAGCCGAAGCCCAGAGCCTCGTTGACGCAGCGCACCAGGTTTGCCCGTACTCCAACGCCACCCGCGGCAACGTTGATGTGCGCCTGCACGTAACCGTTTAACCCTCGCCCCCGACCGAATTTCAAGGAGATAGACATGAACATCAGCAAAACCCTGACCGGCGCCCTTCTCGCCCTGAGCATCAGCAATGCCTTTGCCGACGATATCGTCGAACACAATACCCAGGCGTTTCTCGACGCACTGAATGCCGGCACTGGCAAGCCCCTGGAGCAGTTGTCGCCCAAGGATGCCCGCGCGGTACTGGTCGGCGCCCAGGCAGGTGTGAAATTGACCCTGCCCAAGGCCGACGTCAGCGAGAAAACCATCAAGGTCGACGGCCAATCGATCAGCCTGACCATCGTCCGTCCGGCCGGGGTCAAGGGCGAGCTGCCGGTGTTCATGTTCTTCCACGGCGGCGGTTGGGTGCTGGGGGATTTCCCGACTCACGAACGATTGGTTCGGGATCTGGTAGCGGGTTCGGGTGCCGTCGCGGTGTTCGTCAACTACACGCCGTCACCCGAGGCGCATTACCCGGTGGCGATCAACCAGGCTTACGCCGCGACGAAATGGGTTGCCGAGCACGGCAAGGAAATCAATGTCGATGGCAAGCGCTTGGCCGTGGCGGGTAACAGCGTGGGTGGCAACATGGCGGCGGTCGTGGCGCTGATGGCCAAGGACAAGGGTACCCCGGCAATCCGCTTCCAGGCCTTGTTGTGGCCGGTGACCGATGCCAGTTTCGAGACGGCGTCCTACAACCAGTTTGCCGAAGGACATTTCCTCAGCAAGAACATGATGAAGTGGTTCTGGGACAACTACACCACCGATGCCGGGCAGCGTAACGAGATCTATGCCTCGCCACTGCGGGCAACCACCGCGCAACTCAAGGGCCTGCCGCCCGCGCTGGTGCAGACTGCCGAGGCCGACGTACTGCGCGACGAAGGCGAAGCGTACGCTCGCAAGCTGGACGCGGCCGGCGTTCCCGTCACGGCGGTCCGTTACAACGGCATGATCCACGACTATGGTTTGCTCAACGTCGTGAGCCAGGTGCCAGCGGTGCGTTCGGCGATGTTGCAGGCGTCGCAAGAGCTTAAGCAACACCTGAAGTGAAGGGAGTCCGCAGCCTTCGTGGCGAGGGAGCTTGCTCCCGCTCGGCTGCGTAGGAGCTGGCGAAGGCTCGGGCCGCGTTCGGACGATCTTTTGATCTTTTGATCTTTTGATCTTTTGATCTCTCACTTGAGACTCAAGTCTCTGAGGAAAAATCGCAGCCTCGCTCCGCTCGACAGCTCCTACAGGCCCAGCGGGAGCAAGCTCCCTCGCCACAGGGGCCGGGTCAAAATAGAAATATAAAAAAGCCCGACTCAATGGTCGGGCTTTTTCATACAGAAGACTTCGCTTATTTAGCGCGGCCTTTGTAGGAACCGCCTTCGCGGGTATCGATCTCGATCATGTCGCCGATTTCGATGAAGTCAGCAACCGACAGCTCGGTACCGTTCTTCAGTTTGGCAGGCTTCATCACCTTGCCGGAAGTATCACCGCGAGCGGAGCCTTCGGTGTAGTCGACCTGACGCACGATAGTGGTCGGCAGTTCTACGGAAACCAGGCGCTCTTCAAAGAATACGGCTTCGCAAACGTCGGTCATGCCTTCTTCAACGAATGGCAGAACGCTTTCGATGTCTTCGGCGTTCAGCTCGTACATGGTGTAGTCAGTGGTGTCCATGAACGTGTAGGTGTCGCCGCTGATGAACGACAGGGTCGCTTCCTTGCGGTCCAGGATCACGTCATCCAGCTTGTCGTCCGCACCGTAGACGGTTTCGGTCTTGTAGCCGGTCAGCAGGTTTTTCAGCTTGGTCTTCATGATCGCGCTGTTGCGACCCGACTTGGTGAATTCAGCTTTCTGAACCAGCCAAGGATCGTTGTCGATACGAATCACGGTACCGGGTTTGAGTTCTTTACCAGTTTTCATTGCGAATATCCGAATTTGGATGGGATTTACAAAAATCTAGGCCGCGTATCATATCCAATTTCGGTAAAACTTCACCAGCGCCGTGGCAAGATCGGCTCGTGACGCCTGTTCCAGGCACCACGACTGGGCATGTTCGGCCAACTCCCGATCCTTCTCGCAGGCGGCTTTCCAGTGTTCGGCCATGTCTTGACCGGCATTCCAGGCGCGCCATAGACCGCTGATCGCTTTTTCCACTGGCTCGGAAAGTCCTTCGGTGTACAGCTTGAGAAATGCCTCGAGTTTCTCCAGGTGGACATCTTCTTCCTGTTGATAAATGTGCCAGAGCAGCGGCCGCCCCGCCCATTGCGCCCGCACGAAGGAGTCCTCGCCGCGCACGGCGTTGAAATCACAGCACCACAACAGCCGGTCGTATTCATCCTGGCGGACGAAAGGCAGTACCTGCACCGTCAGGGCGCCACGGCGATACAAGGCACCCGCCCCAAGGCCATCGATGCCCGCCCAACGCTCGACGTCGCCCAGGATGCGTCCCTCCGGAACCAGGACATGCCACGGACGGGTATCCGTCGCCATCGCATCAAACCAGCTCGGCAACCCCGCATTCTCATAGGCGAACAACGAAATCAGGCGCGCCCCGGGCTCCCGCTCGACGCCCAGCTCCCGGAGGAAAGCCTGTTGTGCCGCGCCATCCTGCTGGAATTGTCGACGACGCTCCAACAGACCCGCTTCGCGCAGCAAGCCACCGGTGCCTTCCTGGAAACCTGGAAAGAAGAAATACTTCTGCACGTGCTTGTACTTCACCGACGGCAGACCGTGACAACCGATCACCCAGTCCTCGGCGCTCAGGTAATCGAGGTTCATCCACAACGGCGTAACCTGGCGCTCGGCCATCGCATCCATGTAGGCGCTGGGCAACTGGCAGGCAAACGCGGCGATCACCACATCGGCCGCCTCGACAGGCGGCCAATCCTTGGGCCAGTGACGCACTTGAACGCCCTGCTGCCACTGTTCGGACAGCGTGGGATCTATTTCCGGACACAGCCGTTCAAACGCACGCAGGTCATCGACCCAAAGCCGAACCGCGACCCCATGCTCGGCCACCAATTGCCGCGCCAGGCGCCAGGTGACGCCAATGTCGCCGAAGTTATCCACGACGGTGCAAAAAATATCCCAACGCACGGTCATTCCCGACTCCCTGTGGCAAAGCCTGATTGTCCCGTATTCAACCCATGATGCAGAAGGGCCGACGGCGATTAATCTTCATGCGACAATCAGCGCCTAACCATGCCCCTGCCAGGAAGCAGTCATGCCTGATTACCCATCGCCCCCGCGCCTCTCAGCCTTGAAATTGACCGTCAGTATCGCCTTGGGCCTGTGGCTGGGATTCGTCGCCATCATCCTGACGAGTTGGTTGCTGTCCAGGTTCCTCTTCGCGGAACAACTGGCCCCGGTGGCCGCTGCGGTTCATCAACTGGCGCAACCGCCAGCGGTGCAACCGGCGCCCGAGCCGCCCACGCCGATGTTCGAGCAATACCAGCAGAATCTACAGAAGAACGAGCAGCGCCAGGCGCTGGAACAGGTGCGCAGCAACCCGCGCAACCTGTCGAACCCCAAATGCCAGTTCTGGCTGCAACAGGACCAGAACGCGCCGAGCGAGAAAAGCCGAGCCAATGTCCTTCAGTTTTGCGAGTGATCATGAACAAACAGACTGTCCACCAGTTGATCCTCGACAAACTCGGGATTGACCTCGACATTGCCGAACGCGCCGCGCAGACCGCCTACGAAACCGCGACCCACGAAGAAAATATCGCGGAAAACAAGTACGACACCCTCGGCCTGGAAGCTTCATACCTTGCCGCCGGACAAGCCCGGCGCGTCGAGGAGATCCGCCAGGCGCTCGCTCTCTGCCAGAACCTGACATTGAGGCCTTACGATGAAGAGCGCGGTATCCAGGTCGGCACCCTGATCGGGCTGGAAGACGAGGACGGTCGCCAACAGTGGCTCTTCCTTGGGCCGGACGCGGCGGGGCTGAAGGTCTCGCTGGTGGGGCAACCGATCACCGTCATCACCCCTCGCTCGCCGCTAGGCCGAAGCCTGCTGGGCAAGTTCGAAGGGGATGAAGTGGAAATCGTCGTGGCGGGTGCCCGGCAACAGTTCGCAGTCACCGAGGCTATCTAGCTATCGGTCAGTGCACCGGCAATTCGACGCCGTCGAACAGCTCTTCGAGTTCCTGCTTGTTGTGGCACTGGATGGCCTTGGCCATGACTTCGCGCGTCAGGTGCGGTGCGAACTTCTCGATGAAGTCGCACATGAAGCCACGCAGGAAGGTGCCACGACGGAAGCCGATCTTGGTCACGCTGGACTCGAACAACTCACTGGCATCCAACACCACCAGATCACTGTCGAGTTTGGTATCGACGGCCATTTTCGCGACGATGCCCACCCCCAGGCCCAGGCGAACGTAGGTCTTGATCACGTCGGCGTCGGCGGCGGTGAACACCACTTTCGGCGTCAAGCCACGATGGCTGAAGGCTTCGTCGAGTTTCGAGCGACCGGTGAAACCGAACACGTACGTCACGATCGGATATTCGGCCAAGGCTTCGAGGGTCAACTTCGGCAGCTTGGTCAAAGGATGGCCTTGGGGCACCACCACGCAACGGTTCCAGCGATAGCACGGCATCATCACCAGATCGCCGAACAGCTCCAGGGCTTCGGTGGCAATGGCGAAGTCCACGGTACCATCAGCGGCCATCTCGGCGATCTGCATCGGCGAGCCCTGGTGCATGTGCAGCGCGACATCCGGGTATTGCTTGATGAAATTGCTGATCACCGGGGGCAGCGCATAACGGGCCTGGGTGTGAGTGGTCGCGATGGACAGCGTGCCTTTTTTCTCGTTGGAAAATTCCTGGGCAATCTGCTTGATGCTCTCGACCTTGCGCAGGATCTCGCCAGCCGTGGTGATGATGCGTTCGCCGGCCGGGGTCACGCGGGTCAGGTGCTTGCCGCTGCGGGCGAAGACTTCGACGCCCAGTTCGTCTTCCAACAGGCGGATCTGCTTGCTGATGCCAGGTTGCGACGTGTAGAGGCTTTGTGCGGTAGCGGAAACGTTGAGGTCGTGGTGCGCCACTTCCCAGATGTAGCGCAATTGTTGAAGCTTCATATGTATCCCTCAAAGCAGTTGGATGCGACGGGCATCAGCGACGGCATATAACTATATGAATGGTTGTATTAATAAATCTAGAACTTTTTATAAAAAAGCCATCATTTAGCCTTAGGCCTCTCCTTGCCGCCGGCGCTGGACCAGCGGCACCAGGTAGACCGGCACCCGGGATAACTGCAATACCCGTGCGGCGGTCCTGCCCAAAGGAGTCTCTCCATTCGCCCCCTGGCAGTGACTGCCTACGATCAACAAATCGACGGAGAGTTTCGCAGCCTGCTCGAGAATGACCTGGGAAGGGTCACCCTGGAACACCCTCACCGACTTGATCAGTTGCAAGTCTTGCTGGCCCTCCCCCAACTCCTCGCGAAAGCTGTCCAGTACTCGCTGCTCGATGTTGGCCATCACCGTATTCAGACCCTGGCGATGAAATTCGTTCAGCGCCTGCTCGTCCAGATAGCTTTGCAACACCGACTCGGCGAACAGCCCCATCGGCTCCACCGCATGCACTACATACAACTCGGCTTCAAACGTCCGTGCCAACGCCAAGGCATGCTGCATCACATAAGGGGCATAAAGCCCCAGGTCTGTGGCGTACAGCATCGAACGAATCATGTGACCTCCTCGAATGCCAGAATGGCGGAGATTGATTCAGCTTAGCAGCGCGCCAACGAGCATGACGTGTGGCGTAACGCCTCAAAGTACGGGCGGTCAGAGCTTCACTTCGTTGCTGATGCCGTGGGGCACATGGCCGGTGGCAACCACCTCGCGGGCAAGCTCGCAGTGGCCGGTCTGGTCATCGAAAAACACGTCGGCGGCAAAGGCTTCGAGGAATGCCGACTTGGTCAGGCCGCCCAGGAACAGCGACTCGTCCAGGCGAATATCCCATTCACGCAGCGTACGGATGACCCGTTCATGGGCCGGCGCCGACCGAGCCGTGACCAACGCCGTGCGGATCGGACAGGCATCCTCCGGGAATTCACGCTGCAGGGCATTGAGCGCCGCCAGGAATCCCTTGAACGGGCCGCCTCGCAGTGGCTCGCGCGCGGCCTGGCGCTCACTGGCCTGGAAGGCTTCGAGGCCACCGCTCTGGTAGATGCGTTCCGACTCATCGGAAAACAGCACCGCATCACCGTCAAACGCAATGCGCAGCTCCTCGCTGGCGGCACGGCTGGCCCCGCCTGACAGGATCGTTGCCGCCGCAAATCCGGCATCCAGCGCACTGCGCACGTCTTCGGCGTGGGTGGAGAGGAACAGGTCGCAGCCGAACGCCTTGAGGTACGGGTAAGGACTTCGACCGCCAACGAACGCGGCGCGGGAAATCGCCAGGCCGTAATGATGAATAGAATTGAATACCCGCAGACCGGTGTCGGCGCTGTTGCGCGACACCAGGATCACCTCGACACGGGCTCGCCCCAGGTGCTCGTTGAGGTTGAGCAATTTCTGCACGAGGGCAAAGGCGTCCCCGGGCGCCAGGACCTCGTCTTCATGCTCGATCTGGTATTGCCGATAGGCCTCGACACCGCTGGAAAGATAGACCTTGTGGCTTTCCCTCAGGTCGAACAAGGCACGCGATGAAATCGCCAGCACCAGTTTGTCATCAATGTTATTCGCCATGCTGTCCCCCTTCATCCATCAACGATTGCGGCGGTCCAGGAACGCCAGCGCCTGGTACAAGGCTTCGATCTTCGGCAAATCGCAGCCCGCCGCCTTCGCTGCTGCCAGTGGCCGGCCGTAGATCGCATCCAGCTCCAGCGGCCGTTCATGGGAATAATCGTGATACATGCTCGGCCAATAGTCGGGCATCTTTTCGGTCATCGTAAAGAGATAGTCGGCATACCCAGGTGCGATTTGATGCCCGCAGGCTTGCGCACCGCGTACGACCTCCTTCATTAACGCCTGGATCAGACCACGACTGTCGTCATTGGCCATCAACGGCGTGGTGCTGGCGCCCAACAGCACCGAGAGGCCGTTGTACGGCACGTTCCATACCAGCTTCTGCCAGCGAGCCTGTTGCAGGTCGGGCATGGACTGGGAGTCGATACCGGCCGCACGAAACAACCCTGCCCCCTCCTCGACAATCGCCATGCGTTCGTCCTGGCCCTGGCAAGGACCGCTGTGATAACCGATATTGACTGCGCCAAGCGCCTGATGGACAACGCTGCCCGGTCCGACACGGTGCACGCAGACCAGGCACAGGCCACCCAATAAATGCAGTGAGTCGGGCAGTAGCGGTCGCAGGTCGTCCTCGACATCGAGACCGTTCTGCAGCAACAGGACTTTAGCGCCATCGGCGGCAGCCTGGATGATGGCCGGGGCCAGGTCGGCATTGCTGGTGGTCTTGGCGCCCACCAGCAGCCAGTCGCAAGGCGGCATTTCGCTTGCCGAACGGTACGCCTGGACCGGGTTGAGGGCCAGCGGGCCATGGACTGCGCTGTCGACTCGCAGGCCGCCTTCGGCCACGGCGGCAAATTCACTGCGCAGCAGGAAATGCACATCGAAGCCGGCACGTGCCAGCATCACGCCGTAGAAGCCGCCAATCGCCCCGGTTCCGATCATTCCTATCCGCGCTTTTACGCCTGACTGCATTACCGTAGCCCTCTTTGAAAACAATCCGTGCACACTATCAACGGGGGCCAGATGGCATGCAATCCAGATTGTAAGCAGCCGTGAAATTAATCCCCGGCCTGCCTTCGGTGTCGATGGCCAGACAAATAGGGATTAAACCCATGCCTGCCCATTGTCGAGCCACCTCTTAACGCGCTAAGGTTCGGCTCCCCGACGCGCTTAAATCCGCTGTGCACCGCCGCGCGGGGATCGCTGGCGGCCGGCACCCGTGACCTGACGAGTAACACGATGGCTGATTTACCGATCAACGACCTTAACGTCGCCTCCAACGAAACCCTCATCACGCCTGACCAGCTCAAGCGCGACATTCCCTTGAGCGACGCTGCCCTGCGCACCGTGACCAAGGGTCGGGAAGTCATCCGCAACATCCTCGACGGCACCGACCATCGCCTGTTCGTGGTCATCGGGCCTTGCTCGATCCATGACATCAAGGCTGCCCACGAGTATGCCGAGCGCTTGAAAGTGCTTGCGGCGGAAGTCTCCGACACCTTGTACCTGGTGATGCGGGTGTATTTCGAGAAACCTCGGACGACCGTTGGTTGGAAGGGCCTGATCAACGACCCGTACCTGGACGACTCCTTCAAGATCCAGGACGGCCTGCACATCGGCCGCCAGTTGCTGCTGGACCTGGCCGAAATGGGCCTGCCCACCGCCACCGAAGCCCTGGATCCGATCTCCCCGCAATACTTGCAGGACCTGATCAGCTGGTCGGCTATCGGCGCGCGTACCACCGAATCCCAGACACACCGCGAAATGGCCTCCGGCCTGTCGTCGGCCGTCGGCTTCAAGAACGGCACTGACGGCGGCCTCACCGTCGCCATCAACGCCTTGCAGTCGGTTTCCAGCCCCCACCGTTTCCTGGGCATCAACCAGGAAGGCGGCGTGTCGATCGTGACCACCAAGGGCAACGCCTACGGCCACGTCGTGCTGCGCGGTGGCAACGGCAAGCCGAACTATGACTCGGTCAGCGTCGCGCTGTGCGAACAGGCGCTGAACAAAGCGAAGATCAAGCCGAACATCATGGTCGATTGCAGCCACGCCAACTCCAACAAGGACCCGGCACTGCAACCGCTGGTGATGGAAAACGTCGCCAACCAGATCCTGGAAGGCAACCAGTCGATCATCGGCCTGATGGTGGAAAGTCATCTGAATTGGGGCTGCCAGGCAATTCCGAAAGACCTCGCCGACTTGCAATACGGCGTCTCCATCACCGATGCCTGCATCGACTGGAGCGCGACCGAGAAGACCTTGCGCGGCATGCACGCCAAGCTCAAGGATGTGTTGCCTAAGCGCCAGCGCGGCTGAAGAGATCGCAGCCTCGTTGCACTCGGCAGCGCCTACACAGCTCCTACATAGCTCCTACACTTTGGCGCAGGGACGTAGGAGCTGGCGAAGCCTGCGATCTTTGGGCTTCCTTCAGACATAAAAAAACGCCGGGCTTTGCAGCCCGGCGTTTTTTTTATGGTGAATTCTTGGTCTATCAAAGCTTCGCCGCGTGGCGCTGGTGGCGTTCCATGTAGCGCTCTACATAGGAGCAGGACGGGATCACCGTATAGCCCATTTCTTCAGCGAACCGCAGCGCTTCTTCGGTCAATTTCGCCGCAATCCCCCTGCCGCGCAATGCGTTGGGCACGAAGGTGCGATAGATGTCCAAGGTCTGCTTGCCCAGGTCCATATAGGTCAGATAGGCACGATGACCGTCCACAATGGTCTCGAACTGATGACCAGCCTGGTCATGGTGGATGGAAACCGCCTCGCTCATCACTACTCCTCGCGGGTCTGAATGCCGACCCCTACCTTACCGATGTTTTTCCGGCGAAGGAACCTCTACGCCACCCCGTGCCAATCCGGTCACCGAGGGCAAAAAACCAGCCGCCCAAACCTGAGCACGTCGTGAATAGTAGGCACCAATGACGCAAATGCTCAAGACACGCCTGTCACTGAAGTGCTGAACCTCGACGGGTTTATCGGTTGAGCCTCACTTTCAAGCGCTAGTCGGTCCAGACGCTATAGCTGAACATCGCCAGTTGTTGAGTCTTGAGACGAGCGCCCGCTGTTAAAGTCACCGCCATTAGCAATAAAAGATCCCTGGCGGACTGCACAAAAAATGAACAAAAGTCTAGGAGAATCAATAAGCAGCGACTTTTAGCGCCTTCGGCTGAGTTGACGGGTCCGCGGAACTTTTTTTCAGCGGCACGCTCCATTCCCACCGTTGAGGCTGTGTATTTTTTAAACAATCAACAGAAAAGTTGCCTGAAAAAGAATCACCGCCTACAATTTTTTTGCTTCTTGCGCTACGTCAGTTTACTTACTACAAGTAATGAGTAGTATGTACGCCGGCTAACTCCTCACTCTGGGGAGACAGTCACTAAATAGAAAGTCCTTGAAGGGGAACACGATGAACAACGTTCTGAAATTCTCTGCTCTGGCCCTGGCCGCAGTTCTGGCTACCGGTTGCAGCAGCGCATCGAAAGAAACCGAAGCACGTCTGACTGCCACCGAAGACGCAGCAGCTCGCGCCCAAGCTCGTGCAGACGAAGCCTACCGTAAAGCTGATGAAGCTCTGGCTGCTGCTCAAAAAGCACAACAGACTGCTGACGAAGCTAACGAGCGTGCTCTGCGCATGCTGGAAAAAGCTAGCCGCAAGTAATAGTCCTTCGGGATTGTTATCGAGCCGACCCACTAGTGGGTCGGCTTTTTTATTGCCCGGTATTCTCCTGGCGATAAAAAACCCGCCGACATCCTGGAATGTGGGCGGGTTGTCGTAGCGTCGCTTATTGGGTCAGATCGACCGGCGCGCTCGATACCATCGGTGCCGAAGTATTCGGAACGGCAACCTCTACCGGCAGGCCGTCTTCGGCAGCCACCACGTCACGCACCACGTCCCAGTTCATGCGCAAGTTGCTGGTGATGTCTTCACGCTTGAGCATCGCGTTGATGACCGCGGTGTGCTTGTCCACTACGGACGGGTTGCCCTTGTCGTCCAGCGGGGTATGGGCTTCCAGGTAAACCTTGCCGCCGCTTACGCCCAACTTGTACGGGTCGTTGATGATTCGCACCGACGTCCCCACCGGCACCATGCTCGCCATTTCCAATACGTTGTTGTTGAACATCCGGAAGCAACCGTGGCTGGTACGCATGCCAATACCGAACTTCTTGTTCGAACCATGGATCAGGTAGCCCGGGGTGCCCAGGGTGAACTTGAACGGGCCCAGCGGGTTGTCGGGGCCGGCCGGTACGACGTTGGGCAGCGGATCGCCATCGGCGGCGTGTTCAGCCTTGATCGAAGCTGGAGGCGTCCAGGTCGGGTTCGGTGTCTTGGCGATGATGCTGGTGTGGGCGATAGGCGAGCCCCAGCCTTCACGGCCGATCCCCAGCGGGAAGGTGTAGACCACGTTCCGCCCCTTGGGGAAATAGTAGAGACGGTATTCGGCGAGGTTGATCACGATCCCTTCGCGCGGGCCTGGCGGCAGGATGAAGCGGGTCGGCAGGACGATTTCGGTGCCTGCGCCCGGCAGCCACGGATCGACCCCGGGGTTGGCCGCGACCATCTCGCTGTAGCCCAGGTCATAGGTGGTGCCCAGGTCGGCGAAGGTGTCTTCGTACTTGGCCTTGATGACCTGCACCTGGCCGACGATGTCTTCACCCGGCGGTGGCAGGGGCAGCTCCAGGGCAGCAACGGGACCAGCCATACACAGGGCGGCAAGAGACAGGCAGCGGGCGACGGCAGGCAAGCGCGGCAACATCCGGGAAATCCTTCGCAGATCGAACAGAGGGTGTGGAAGCGGCGATTGTACACTGCCACCCGTTATTTCGGGGAGAGCGGCGCTGAAGGGCCCGATGCGCAGCATCTTTCATACAAGAACAGGCCCCAGTAGGAGCGAGCCTGCTCGCGAAAGCGGTGGGCCTGCTTGCATCAGCGTTGAATGTGCGGGCGCCTTCGCGAGCAGGCTCGCTCCCACAAAGGCAAGACCTTGAATCCTGGGATCACAACTCGAACCGCAACTCCGGCCAGATCGGCGAAGTCCCGCGTTTCTGGGACTCCAGGATTGCCCGGCACAACGAGCACAGGCGATGGTCCTGGAAAATCTTGCGATCGACGCTCGACCAGCGCGGCTGGGCCGGCAGCAGGCTGCCACACAGGGTCCGGTCGGCCGAACCGCCAAGCTCCAACTGCCGGGTCACCAAGTGCACCCGTACTTCCTGGCAGGCGAACAGATCCAACTGCTCGTCGGGCTCGATCAGTTGGTAGGCAAACAGGGACCAGGCTGGACGCGGCATCGGGGGCTCCAAATCGGGGGCGCCACATTAGCCGAAACACCGCGTGTAGAAAAGCGTCAAAGCAGCGGTTTCAGCGTCGGCCAGACATTTTCCAGCAACTTGCCCTGGGCCGCGACGGACGGGTGCAATCCGTCGCCTTGCATCATCCCGGGCACACCTCCGATCTCCTTGAGAAAAAACGGCACCAGCGGCACGTTTTTCTCCTCCGCCAACGTGCTGTAGACCCGTGCGAACGCATCGGTATAGCGGCGTCCATAGTTGGGGGGCAGTTGCATCCCCAGCAAAAGCACTTTCGCACCGCTGGCGCGGGAGCTGTCGATCATCGCTGCAAGGTTTTGTTGCAATTGTGTTGGCGGTTGTCCGCGCAAGCCATCGTTGCCCCCCAGCTCCAGGATGACGAGGTCCGGCTTATGGGCTGAAAGCAGCGCCGGCAGCCGCGCCAACCCTCCTGCGCTGGTGTCGCCACTGATCGAAGCATTGACCACCTTATCGTCGAAACCCTCGGTCTTGAGCCGTTGTTCGAGCAACGACACCCAGCCTTGCCGGGTATCCAGGCCGAAAGCCGCGCTGATACTATCGCCAACGATCAGGACTGTACCCGCCGCTGCGTTCTGGGCCATGCACATCAAGGCCAGGCCGGCACTCAAAAACCACACTCGCATCGGATTCTCCATGGGCTCAAGCATTCTCACCGCGACGGACCTTAGCAAAGTGGTTCCCAGCGCGGAAGGTGAACTGACCATCCTGCACGAACTCAGCCTGGAACTGAACAAAGGCGACAGCCTCGCCATTGTCGGCGCATCCGGTTCCGGCAAATCCACGCTCCTGGGCCTGCTCGCCGGCCTCGACCTGCCCAGCGGCGGTGAAGTCACCCTTGCCGGCCAGGCCCTCAGTACATTGGATGAAGATCAACGGGCCCGCGTGCGCGCCGAACACGTCGGCTTCGTCTTCCAGTCGTTCCAGTTGCTCGACAGCCTCAATGCGCTGGAAAACGTCATGCTGCCGCTGGAACTGGACGGTCGCAAGGACGCCCGCGAGCGCGCCACCCAACTGCTGCAACGGGTGGGGCTTGGCCAGCGGCTGACCCATTCGCCACGCCAGCTCTCCGGCGGTGAACAGCAGCGCGTCGCGATTGCCCGTGCGTTTGCCGCCGAACCCGACGTGCTGTTTGCCGACGAACCCACCGGCAACCTCGACAGCCACACCGGCGAACGCATCAGCGATCTGTTGTTCGAGCTGAACAAGGAGCGCGGTACCACCCTGGTGCTGGTCACCCACGACGAACGCCTGGCCCATCGCTGCCGGCGCCTGATCCGACTTGAAGCCGGCCAGATGGTCGCGCCCCTGGAGCCTTGATGGCACGCTTGCCCCTGTTGCGCCTGTTCAGTCTTGCCATCCGCCAGTTGCTGCGCGATGCCCGCGCCGGTGAACTGCGCGTGCTGTTCTTCGCCCTGTTGGTGGCCGTGGCGGCGAGCACCGCCATCGGTTATTTCGGCGCCCGGCTCAATGGCGCGATGATGATGCGCGCCACCGAATTCCTCGGCGCCGACCTGTTGCTCGAAGGCAGTTCCCCTGCCCGCCCGGAACAGATCCGCAGCGGCACCGAGCTGGGTCTGGAACATGCTCGTGTGGTCGAGTTTTCCAGCGTGGTCGCCACCGACAACGGCATCCAGCTGTCCAGCGTCAAGGCAGCCGATGACATCTACCCTTTGCGTGGCGAGTTGAAAAGCGCCCCGGCCCCTTTCGCCCCGGAAGAAACCGGTGGACGACCGGCCCCGGGGGAAACCTGGGTAGAAGCGCGCCTGTTGACGGCACTGGACCTGAAGATTGGCGACAGCATCGATGTCGGCAACAAGACCCTGCGCCTGAGCCGGGTGCTGACCTATGAACCGGATCGCGCCGGTAATTTCTACAGCCTGACGCCTCGGGTCATGATCAATCTCCAGGACCTGGATGCCACAGGCGTGGTGCAACCGGGCAGCCGGGTCAGCTATCGCGACCTTTGGCGCGGTCCGGCGCCAGCGCTGCAAACCTACCGCGACCTGGTCAAGCCGGGCCTGGAGCCCAACCAGCGCTTGCAAGACGCCCGGGATGGCAATCGACAGATCGGCGGTGCCCTGGGCAAGGCCGAGCGCTACCTGAACATGGCCAGCCTGGTGGCGGTGTTGCTCTCCGGCGTCGCCGTCGCCCTCTCGGCCAACCGCTTCGCCACCCGACGCTTCGATGCCAGTGCACTGTTGCGCTGCCTGGGCCTGTCCCGCCGCGAAACCATGGTGCTGTTCAGCCTGCAACTGGCAATGCTGGGCCTGTTGGCGAGCATCAGCGGCGCGCTGCTTGGCTGGATCGCCCAGTTGGGGTTGTTTGGCTTGCTGCATGACCTGCTGCCCACCACCGTGCCGCCAGGCGGGATGCTGCCCGCCATCGCCGGGATCGGCACCGGGCTGGTGGCCTTGGCAGGGTTCGCCTTGCCCCCGCTCGCCGCCCTGGGTCGGGTACCGCCACTGCGGGTGTTGCGACGGGACATGCTGCCGATACCTTCCAGCAGTTGGGTCGTCTATGGCGCCGCATTGGGCGCGCTTGGGCTGATCATGTGGCGCCTGAGCCTGGACCTGGTGCTGACCTTCGCCTTGCTCGGTGGTGGTGTGATTGCTGCGCTGGTGCTTGGCGGCTTGCTATTACTGGCGTTGCAAAGCCTGCGCAAGATGCTGGCGCGTGCCTCGCTGCCTTGGCGGCTGGGGCTCGGCCAACTGCTGCGTCATCCCCTGGCGGCTGCCGGCCAGGCGCTGGCGTTCGGCCTGATCCTGCTGTCCATGGCCTTGATTGCGCTGCTGCGCGGCGAGTTGCTGGACACCTGGCAAAACCAGCTGCCAAAAAACGCGCCGAACTATTTTGCCCTGAACATCCTGCCCAACGACAAGCAGGCCTTCACCGACAAACTGGTCGCCCTGTCGGCGCAATCGGCCCCGCTTTATCCCGTGGTACCCGGGCGCCTGATCAGCATCAACGGCGAGCCGGCCACGGAATTCGTCACCAAGGATTCGGCCGGTGACCGGGCATTGCAGCGAGACCTGAGCCTGACCTGGGCTGCGGACTTGCCGGCGGGCAACGTCGTGACTGCCGGGTCCTGGTGGTCGCAACAGCCGTCGGACGATATCCCGGGGGTCTCGGTCGAAGGCAAGGTCGCTGAAAACCTCAAGATCAAGTTGGGCGACCGCCTGGTGTTCAGCGTTGGCGGCGTCAATCGGGAAGCGAAGGTCACCAGCTTGCGGGAGATCAACTGGGACAATTTCCAGCCGAACTTCTTCATGATCTTCCAGCCCGGTACCCTGAAGGATCTGCCAGCCACCTACCTCACCAGTTTTTATCTGGCGCCCGGCCATGATCAACAGATCGTCGACCTGTCCCGGGCCTTCCCGGCAGTCACGATCCTGCAAGTCGAGGCGTTGCTGGAACAGCTGCGCAGTATCCTCGCCCAAGTGACGCTGGCCGTGGAGTATGTCTTGCTGTTCGTGCTGGCGGCGGGCATGGCCGTGCTGTTCTCGGGCTTGCAGGCCACCCTTGACGAAAGGATCCGGCAAGGCGCATTGCTACGCGCCCTGGGCGCCGAGCGGCCGCTGCTGACCAAGGCCCGGCGTATCGAGTTCGGATTGCTGGGTGCGGTCAGCGGCCTGCTGGCCGCCCTGGGTTCGGAACTGGTGAGCCTGGTCCTCTACCGCTATGCCCTTGACCTGCCTTGGCATCCACACCCATGGCTACTGGTGCTGCCGTTGGTGGGGGCATTGCTGATCGGTGGCGCGGGTGTATTCGGTACCCGCCGAGCGCTCAACGCCAGCCCGCTGACAGTGTTGCGCGAGGGTTGATAGACTTCGGGCCTCGTCATCACAAGAAGTCGCCATGAGTCGCTATCGCCCTCCCCGCACCGCCGGCACCGCGCTGATCACCCCCGAGGGTGAAGCGCGGATGCGCGCCGAACTTCATGAGCTCTGGCACGTGCGCCGTCCCCAGGTGACCCAGTCGGTCAGCGAAGCGGCGGCCCAGGGCGATCGCTCGGAAAACGCCGAGTACACCTACGGCAAGAAAATGCTCCGGGAAATCGACAGTCGCGTGCGTTTCCTCACCAAACGCCTCGAAGCGCTCAAAGTCGTCAGTGAAAAGCCCAGTGACCCGAACAAGGTGTATTTCGGCGCCTGGGTCACTGTGGAGGACGAGGACGGCAACGAGTCGCGCTATCGCATCGTCGGGCCAGATGAGCTGGATTTGAAACAGCACCTGATCAGTATCGATTCGCCGCTTGCCCGGGCATTGATTGGCAAGGCCCTGGATGCCGAAGTCCGAGTCCAGACACCTGCCGGAGAACAACTGATCTATATCACCCGCATCGAATACTTATAACTAACCCGATTATATTTTTTTCACCAACGAAACATTGAAGTACAAGACGAACACATCCTGGGTTTGACTTCAACTGGCTCATGCAGGAGATTAAATATGCACCAGGCGCGCACATTTAATTAACCACCTGACTATTCAAGGATGAATAACATGAACGCAAACTTCAGCGACCGCTGGATGGATAACACACCGGGCATTTATAAACTTCGTATCGATGAATTGATCTTGCCCGGCACGCATGATTCGGGGGCTGACAGGGAAGCCCCGAAAATGATGCTGCCCAACGAAATCACCCAGGACGTGCCTGTCCGCGATCAGATCATGCGGGGGTTTCGGGTGCTCGACTTGCGTGTAGAGCTATTCCCTCGCCAACCCATTGGCCATCCACGTCGTTTTCAGCTGTATCACCTCACCGCTTCTGGCCGCACCGTGGCCGACGATGTGCTAGGCGCGCTCAATGCTTTCTATGCGATTCCCGGACGCCAGAATGAAATAATCATTTTAAACTTCCATCAATTCAAGAATTTTACCGAAGCGTCACATGAAGAACTCCACGCCCTGATCAATCAAACGATCGGGCACCGCTTAATACCGTACGCTCAAAGTTATCTTACGCTGGAGCAACTGCGACAACAGTTGCCTGGAAAGAACGTCGTCATTTCCTATAACCGGCGCTCCGGGGACGGTTACTGGCCCGGTGTCGAACAACAATGGATCGAAAAAAACTACATAAGCACTTCGACGCTGAAAGACTTCATGGACAAAGCCAGCTCCGAGCCCAAAAGGACCTACGCTCTGCGTGCCATCCAATGCGCCAAATACACAGGTTTTTTTGTCCCGGACGATTTCAGCGACAAAGTGGACCTCTGGTTCGCGTCCAAGGACAGCGAGAGCTATATCCAGCGCTTTCATATCATCAACACCGACTGGTCGACACGAAGCAACATCGTGCTCAACTGCATGCACGCCAACCAAATCAGGGCCCGGGCCAAAGGCTGACGCCCTTAACGGCGTGTAATCAGCCCTTGCCTGGCTACACGGGTCAGTTGCTTGATCATTTCGGGAGCGTGCGCCCCCGTAGGCAACTGGATGACCGCCAGGTCGAAACTGTCATTGGCGAAACGCGCCAACGACTCACCGTCCTCGACAAACTGAATCAGGAACGCCGCCGGGCCATGACTACGCCGCGGCCAGCCATCGAGATAACGCAACAGCGTTGGCTGGTGAGTACCGCCGAGGAGAATTTTTGGGTTGCGTCGGACAAGGTTCGCCGTGATTGGCGCAAGACGTACAAGGGGGCTGGATGTGTTCATCGTGTCGTGTCTCTGCCTCAAAAGTCTGCATGGCAGGTGAGAGGCAACACCGAACCAGCGCTTTAGCGGTATTTCGAAGCCGTGTGTCCTGGCTTCTATCGGCAACTGGATGAGTCACCTGGCGCCCCGCAAGTAGCTGTTTAAATCGGCGCATGAGCGGCATCCTAGAGAAGCCGGGCGGGCAGTGTCAAGAATCGCCACCCACAAAAAAGGCCCGTACTGGACGGGCCTCGATGATTCAAGCGAGCGATCAGCCAGCGATGGAACGATCCACGGACAGCTTGCCTGCGCCTTCGATCAGCACCGCGACACTGCCCGCCAACAAGGCCAAGGCAAACTCGTAACCGTTGTTGGCCATGAACAGACCATTGCCGATATGCACGGAGAAAATCGCAACCAGCGACAAGATCGCCAGCCCCAGCGCCGCCGGGCGCACCAACAGACCGATGATCAAAGCCAGCCCGGCGAAGAACTCGGTGCCGCCAGCCAAGGTTGCCATCAGGTAACCCGGAGCCAGGCCAATGCTTTCCATCCATTGCGCCGTCCCTGCCAGACCATAACCGCCGAACAGGCCGAACAGCTTTTGCGAACCGTGGGCGGCGAAGATGATCCCGACGACGATGCGCAAAACAGTCAGGCCGTAGCCAGCGCGGGAGGACAGTACTTTGTTGATGAGAGTGCTCATGGGTGCATTCCTTGGTATATGTGTGGTTGGACGCCATATTAATCAAATAATTTTATCTGAATAGCGCAAAATCTCCGCTATAACAATCAAATTACTCGATCACTTCCGCAAAACCACCTCTCGTTCCTGGGACTCCAGCGACTCTCGCTCCCGGTCAAACGCCAGATAGTATTTATTCACACTATTAACGTAGCTGACGGCGCCCATTCCCACCTGCTCCATGGCGATTCGCTCGACCTGGAAAAACCACTGGTCAGGATTGAGGCCTCGCCGCCGGGCCTCGGCACGCATGCCTTGGACGCGCTCGGGGCCCATGTTGTAGGCGGCGAGGACAAACGCCATCCGCTCGCGCTCGTTGAGCTTGGAACTGGCGAAGAACTTGCGGCGGATCATGGCCAGGTATTTGGCACCGGCCTGCACATTGGCATCCAAGTCCTGGATGTTATCGACTCCAACCCGCTGGGCCGCGGACGGCGTAATCTGCATCAGGCCCGTAGGGGCGCCACCGCTGCGCGCCTTGGGTTGCAGGGCGGATTCCTTGAACGCCAGGGCCGCCAGGTTGAGCCAGTCCATGCCTTGGGCCTGGGCATGCTTCTGCAGGACCGGCCGCAGTTTTTCGAGGCGCTGGCGATCGGCCCGGGCCAGCGGATAGTGAACCTGATACAAGCGGCGGTAGATGCGCAAGAAAGCCGCATCCTCATTGGCCGGCACCTTATAAGTTGCCAGGAACCGGTCGATGCTGGCGCGCAACATCGCGGCGTCACGGCGAACGAACCAATATTCGTCGCTTGGCTCGCCGATGAGCACCTGCCGGTCAAAGCGCAGCTTGGGGAGGATCTTGCCCCAGCGTTCGGCGATCGGTTGCTCGACGATGGTCAGGTGGAAGATTCCGCCCTGGACCATTTCCAGCACGTCCTCCACTGCCAGCGTGGGATCGACCCATTCGATCTTCACCGCAGGCAACTTCAGCAACGCCAGCTTCTGGTTGATCTGGCTGACCGCGTCCCCCGCCGCGCTGCCGTTGGGCAAGGCCAGTGTCTTGCCAGACAATTGTTCGACACGGGTATAACGCTTCTCGCCTTTGATGCCCACCAGCAGCAGGGGCACATCGGTGCGGATCGGATCACTGGCGCTGACCGCATGGCCCGCTTGTGGCTCAAGCAATTCGCCAGGCGCCACCAGGTCCCCCTCCCCACGCTGCAAGGCACCGAGCAACTGGTCCTTGGCTTTAGGAATGATCTTGAGGGTAATTTCCTGGCCATCCCGGGCATGGCCATTGAGGTATTGCTCGAAAGCACGCAACCGATGATATTCGACGCCGATGGGTTGGCCCTGGACTTCGCCGGAACTGTTGCGGCTCTGATTGACCAGGACCTTCAATACCCGGCTGCTGCGTATTTGCGCCAGGTCGCGCGCCGTCCCCGGCGCAACGGCCTGCACCGGCCCAGGCAGCCGGGCGTCGGCCAGCATCGGCAACAGCAGCGAACAACACAACAGTAGCAACACCTGGGGACGTGTCATCCACTCTCCGGAACGATACTGGCGAGCCAATTGCCTTGAAAAAGCGAGACTGGGTCGACAGAAACAGAGCGCTTGGGGCGCTGAAAAGTGCGAAAGACTGGCACAGCGATGGCATTTGCACCACCCCGACCTGTCTCGTGGCCTCAACAGACAGCTCCAACTCGTTGTAGTTCTTGGCTTTTCTTGTATTTCTACAGCTCTGATATGCTTTCCGCCCTTTGGGCCGAGGTAGCACCATGCAACTCATCGATATCGGCGTCAACCTGACCAACCCCAGTTTCACCGACAAACACCAGGCCGTGCTTGAGCGCGCCTATGAAGCCGGGGTCTGCCAATTGGTGCTGACCGGCACCAGCATCGAGGGCAGCGAACAGGCGCTCGAACTGTGCCAGCATCTCGATGAAGACGGGCAACGACTGTTTTCCACCGCAGGTATCCATCCGCACAGCGCCAGCGACTGGACCGCCGACAGTGCCCGGCACCTGAAGGATCTGCTCAAGCAGGACCGCGTCCGCGCGGTGGGTGAATGCGGATTGGACTTCAACCGTGATTTTTCTCCACGCCCCCAGCAGGAAAAAGTCCTAGAGGAGCACCTTGCCCTCGCCGTCGAGTTGCAATTGCCGGTCTTTCTCCATGAGCGCGACGCCGACCAGCGCCTGCTGGAAATCCTCCGGGATTTCCGTGACCGATTGCCCGCGGCGGTGGTGCATTGCTTTACCGGCGAGAAGAAAGCGCTGTTCAGCTACCTCGACCTGGATCTGCACATCGGTATTACCGGGTGGATCTGCGATGAGCGCCGGGGCACGCATTTGCATCCCTTGGTGCGCGAGATTCCCCGCGGCCGGCTGATGCTCGAAAGCGATGCGCCGTACCTGCTGCCACGTACTCTGCGGCCCAAACCGAAGAACGGTCGCAACGAGCCGGCCTACCTGACGGACGTGTTGCGCGAAGTGGCCTTGCACCGGGGCGAAACCCAGGAAGACCTGGCAGCCCACAGCACTGCCTGCGCCCGGGCGTTTTTTGGTTTGCCGAACCTCTCCAATTAAATGAGGGCCCTTGTGGGAGCGAGCTTGCTCGCGATGGCGGTGCATCAGTTTGCAAGCATGTGACTGACCTACCGCTATCGCGAGCAAGCTCGCTCCCACAAGTGGGTTTGGGCGTTCGTTGACCCACATCAAAACCCGGTCTTCCGAATAGCAGCAAAATAATGGCACCTTGCCAAAACTGTTTCCGCTATCAGAGAAGACCTTCCATGGGTGCCTGGCTTAGCAATATTTCGCTGAAATACAAATTCTGGGCGGTCAACGCCGTCGCCTTCGCCACTACATTGCTGCTGGTGCTCTATGCCATGCACCTTGAACAACAGGTCCGAGGGGTGAGCCTGGGCCAGGTCTTCGGCGAACGCTTCGGTCAGTACGCGATGGCGGTGTTCGTGCTGATGCTGGCGATGCTCGGCGCGTCGCAATTGCTGATCCGCTTTCTGCTCAGTCAGCTCAACACCTTGAAAGACGTGATGCTGCACGTGGAGAAAACCGGTGACCTGTCTGCCCGCGTGCCGTTGGCCTGCAAGGACGAAGTGGGCCAGATGGCCGCTGCGTTCAACGCCATGCAGGCCGGCTATCAACGCGTGGTCGACACCGTTGCCAGCACCGCCCGACAACTGGACAGCGGCGCGGCGCGACTGGCGTCGAGCATGAACGAAGTGCGCCACGGCATGCTCGGCCAGCAGAGCGAAACCGATCAGGCCGCCACGGCGATCAACGAGATGTCGGCCACGGTTTATCACATTGCCCAGCACGCCGGCGCTACCCGCGACCTGTCGAAAACCACCGACACCCTGGCCGGCAATGGCCGCGAAGTGGTCAGTCGCGTACAGCAATCGATCACCGGGCTGTCTACCGGCGTCCAGCAGACCGCCGAAATGATCCAGCGCCTGGCCGAAGACAGCCGGAAGATCAACGGCGTGGTCAGTGTGATCCACAGCATCGCCGAGCAAACCAACCTGTTGGCGCTCAATGCGGCCATCGAAGCGGCCCGCGCCGGCGAGATGGGACGGGGCTTCGCCGTGGTGGCCGATGAAGTGCGCAACCTGGCCAAGCGGGTCCAGACCTCAACGGATGAAATCACCACCATGGTCTCGGCCCTCCAGGCGGGAACCCGCGATGCGGTGGATTTCATGCAGGAAAGTTCGCACAAGGCCGACGACTGCGTGCAACAGGCTTGCGAGGCCGGTGACGCCTTGGCACAGATCACCGAGGCGGTGGCGCAGATGCGCGAGAGCAACACCCAGATCGCCGTCGCGGCCGAACAGCAGAGCCATGTCGCTGAAGAAATGAACCGGGCGGTGGTGAGCATTCGCGACGTGACCGAAAACACCGTGCGCCAGACCGTGGAGTCGGCCACTACCAGTCATGAACTGGCGACGTTGGCGGGTGAATTGAACAAAGCGATCGGGCAGTTGAAGCTTTGACCTCCTGGATAAGGGGTACGCTCGCCCCCGCCGGGCGCTGTAGGAGCTGGCGAAGCCTGCGATCTTTTGATGTTGCGCTAGAGATGCCAGTTGATTTGGAAGATCGCAGCCTCGCTTCGCTCGGCAACTCCTACAGAGCGCTGTAGGAGCTGGCGAAGCCTGCGATCTTTTGATCTTGATCTTTCGCTCAGGGCTCAATGAGCGGGGGAAAGATCGCAGCCTCGTTGCACTCGGCAGCTCCTACAGAGCCGAGCGGGTGCAAGCTCCCTCGCCACAAGAGCAGGCCACCTGACCAGAGCAACCTGGCCTTATGGCTATGGCCACTATCGCCACGATAGCCAACCGCGATTCGCCGCCCTGCCCGGCCCGACCTATCCTTGGGTTATTCGGTTTAACGGACTCAAGGAACAGCATCATGGGCAAACGTCACCCCAACCTTCCGGCCTGGCAATGGCGCGCCTACCCTGACAATCATCGCCACCCGACCAACCTGGTCTTGCACCTGATCGCGGTGCCGCTGTTCATCGTTGCGTTTTTGCTGATTGTCTCGGGCGTGTTCAGCCTGAGCCTGGGCGATGTCGCCATCGGGGTAATCGGCGTACTCGCCGCGCTCGGCTTGCAACGCCACGGCCATAGCCTGGAAACACAGGCTTCCGAGCCGTTCAGTGATCGCAAAGACGCGGCGTCGCGCCTGCTGGTGGAGCAATTCCTGACCTTTCCCCGGTTCTTCCTCAGCGGCGGATGGTGGCGCGCCTGGCGCGATCGCCACCACCATTGAACGACTGATTGATCAACCGAAAATCGTCACCGTCTGCCGGCTCATGGCGATCAGCCGGCCATCGGCGCTCCAGAATTTCGCCGCGACATGACCGTAGCCGTCCTGGGCATGTTCAATCTCGGCGAGATACTGGCACCAGTCCAACGTCGTGAGTTCCAGCAATGGCTGGACGAATTCGATGGTCCAGGTAAGCGTGCTGCCCGGCGCCATCTGGGTGAGGTGCGGCAGCAGCGCTGGCGGCCAGGCGTCCACCAATGCCAGGATGTGACCTTCGTCCAACGGCTCCTCCTTGACGTCCCCGCGCAAGCGCACCCAGCCTCCCATGCTGCGGGATTTGTTGCCGGTAAACGGCAATCCTCCAACGCTCCAACGCATTGCCAAATGACGCATGAACTCCGGGGTTCCGCCCTTGATGTAGGGCAACTCCTGGCACTGCTCGACATCCTTGAAGGGCGGCGCGGGGTCGGCCTGCACCGCCACGGCGGAAGTTCGCGACGCGCCAAAGCTGCCCTGCACCACCGTCACGACCTGGCCGTTCTGCACGGCACGGCCCAACACCTGGCTGACGGCCTTGCCTTCGCGCAACACATCGACTTGAAAACTGACCGGCACGTCGGGCTCGACCGGACCGACAAACGTGATCGCCAGCGAGCGCACCGGGCGATCCGCCGGGACGCATGCACGCATCGCCTCGTATTGCAGCGCCGCGACCAAGCCACCAAAACTGGCACGCCCCTGGCCCCATTCAGGCGGGATCACCACGGCGCCTGGCTGATTGCGCACGGCATCGATCAAATCGGAAAAGCGCATGTCGACCTCGGAAGCAGGAAAAAAGATGAAGGGATCTTAACCAGCCTGGACGGGCAGTACAGCGCTCATTCCGGCCAAAGAGACTGACAGAAAAGCCGTGGGCCACGAATCCACCCCAGCTCCCTGTGGGAAAAGAGTGACGTCAGGATTTATCGAAGCAACTGGCAATCAGTTTATCCAGCACCCGATCGGACTTGGCCTCGGCCTTTTCCATGGTGATTTGCCAGACCGGTACACAGGGCCGCAGGTCGGCTTCCTGCTCGGCCCGCGCCAGCCATTGCCAGCAATCGTGCCAATCGCCCAATGCGCCCTGTGCGGACTTGAGCCGTGGCATGGCCGCTTCCGGCAAGCGATCGAGTTCAGGATAGGCTTCGATGGCGTAGCGCACGCGCTTGATCAACAGGCGCAGGCGATGACGGTCATGAGCCGGATCACGCAAGGCCTCGCCGAGTTTTTTCCATTGTTTGTCGAGGCGTTTTTCGATGCGTTTGCGCAGGCCGTCGAGCAAGCCCTGGCGCTGGGCTGCACGGATGAAGCGTGGGAACGCGTCAAGGATCATCAACAGCTGCGCCAGCTCGGGGCTGCCGGCCACGGCGGGATACGCCTCGGCCATTTGCACCTGGCGCCGCTGCGCCGCCTCGGTCTTGCCGTGCTTCTCGAGATAGGCCGCCAGCACCTCACGGTCGCGCAAGGGCGTGGTCAGGGTACCGACTGCCGACGCGGCCGTTTCCAACTGCTCGACGCCGGGCAGTCCGCGCAACGGACGAAGCAGGCTGCGCAACCGACGGACCGTGGTCCGCAGGTCATGCAATGCTTCGCTGTCGGTTTGGGCGTTCAAGCGGGCCTGACAGGCCAGCAGGCGGACTTCCAGGCCCAGTATCCGGGCCACCAGCCGATCGATCATGGGGGCGTACTCCGTACGCAGCCTCAAGCGATAAGCTTCAAGCGGCAAGTGGAGCGACGCGTCGCCCTCTTGCCGCTTGAAGCTCAAAGCTTGCAGCTGCCTTCATCATCTTCCTGCGCGGGATTCGCGGATGTAGAAGCGGGCCTTCTCGGCTTTTTTGGTGCAGCCTTCATACGCTTCGAATTGCTGCTGGGTCTTGGCGCCCGTCAGCAACGACAGGGCCTTGGAGTAGCTGACGGTACCGGCGAACCCTTCGGCCTTGGCCAGGTCAAGTTCACGCCATGCGCTGTCGAGCTGGCTGCCGCAACTGTCGCGGTAGGCGGTCTTGCCGGCGCAACCGGCCAGGGCCAGAACCATCAAGGATGCCATCAGGGGCAGGCAGATCCGGGCTTTCATCGATAACACCTCAAGTCAGGTAAACAGTCGTGCTGGTATGACGGCTTTGCCGATAAAAAGTGCCTCGGCTCGACCGGTATATTCAAGTGTGGACGAGAATACGCAAATGCCGTCGTGGCGTGTCAAAAAACGACGTCTGCGCCACAACGATTTGAGCCGGGCCGTCGATCAGTGCATTGTTGACGTCTGTTCGACGAGAGGCCACCTCATGACAAAACGTGTCGCATTGGTATTGGGCTCGGGCGGCGCCCGGGGCTACGCCCATATCGGAGTGATCGAGGAGATCGAACGGCGCGGCTACGACATTGCCTGTATCGCCGGCTGTTCCATGGGCGCCGTCGTGGGCGGAATCTATGCCGCCGGCAAGCTCGAGGATTACCGCAACTGGATCGAAAGCCTCGATTACCTGGACGTGTTGCGGTTGGTGGACGTCAGTTTTCGTCTGGGGGCGATTCGTGGTGAGAAGGTGTTCGGACAGATCCGCAAGATCGTCGGTGAACTCAATATCGAAGACCTGCGCATTCCCTATACGGCTGTCGCCACCGACCTGACCAACCAGCAGGAAATCTGGTTCCAGGAAGGTTGCCTGCACCAGGCGATGCGGGCCTCGGCGGCCATTCCCAGCCTCTTCACCCCGGTCATGCAAGGCAACCGCATGCTGGTGGACGGCGGCCTGCTCAATCCGTTGCCGATCGTGCCGGTGGTGTCGAGCCATTGCGACCTGATCATCGCGGTCAACCTCAACGCCACCAACCAGAAACAATACAGCCTGCCCGTGATCCAGCGCCCCGCGGCGTTCCGGCGCCGCTTCGACACCTTGGTCAGTTCCCTGGGTTCACGGCTGCCGTTTCGCCGCAAACAGGCCGAGCAGTTGCTGCTGTTGGAACAGGAAGCGCTGAAGGCCGAAGCGGCCGATATCAACCCCTGGATCGACTCCGCCGAGCCCGAAGGCCAGCAACCGGCCGCCGCGCCGGAAACCGAAGGCGCACCAAGATCCGCCACCGGCTCGTTCATCATCGACAACGTCGGGCCGGCGTCCTTGCTGGATTTGATCAACCAGAGTTTCGAGGTGATGCAGACGTCGCTGGCCCAGTACAAGATCGCCGGTTACCCGCCGGATGTGCTGATCAACGTGCCGAAGCGAGTGTGCCGGTTCTTCGAGTTCTACAAGGCGCCGGAGCTGATCGCCCTGGGTCGGGAGATTGCCCGGGATACGTTGGATCGGTATGAGCGTGAGCAGAGCTGAAGGACCGCAAAATCTCCGTGGCGAGGGAGCTTGCTCCCGCTGGGCTGCGGTAGGAGCTGCCGAAGGCTCGGGCCGCGTTCGGACGATCTTTTGATTTTGGTCTTTCGCTTGAGATTCAAGTGCCTGGGGAAAGATCGCAGCCTCGTTGCACTCGACAGCTCCTACGGCCGAGCGGGAGCAAGCTCCCTCGCCACAACAGCGTCAAATCAAGCACCACCCTCCTCCAATAACCGATACCCCACCCCCGCTTCAGTCACGATAAACCGAGGCCGGGTCGGGTCGTCGGCCAGTTTCTGGCGCAGGTGACCGACCACGATGCGCAGGTAGTGGCTGTCTTCAACGTGGGTCGGGCCCCAGATGTCCTTGAGCAACTGTTGCTGGGTGATGACCCGCCCCGGATGCCGCGCCAACTGCGCCAGCACCGCGTATTCCTTGCGGGTCAGGGCCACTTCCGCGCCGTCCAGCAGGACCCGGCGATAAGCCAGGTCCACCGTCAGCGGGCCCAACGTCAATGCCGCTGGCGGTGCCTCGCCTGCTGGCGCCTGGCGCAGTAGCGCACGCACGCGGGCGAGGAACTCCTGGATACCGAATGGCTTGGTCACGTAGTCGTTGGCGCCATTGTCCAGCGCCTCGACTTTCTGCGCTTCGCTGGCGCGTACCGACAGGACCAGCACGGGCACCGCCGACCATTGGCGAAACTCGCGCAACACCTGTTGGCCGTCCATGTCCGGCAAGCCCAGGTCGAGCACCAGCAGATCCGGTTTGTTCAACGCCGCCTGGGCCAGCCCGTCGGCACCCGTCTCGGCTTCGAGCACCTTGTAGCCTTGGGAGGCCAGGCTGATGCGCAAGAACTTGCGGATCTGCGGTTCGTCATCGATGACCAAAAGGGTCGCGCTCTGGCTCATGGGTTCCGTTCATCACAATCAAGTCGCGAGAGCATAACGCAGCGCCGCTCAGGCTTCATCGTCCATGCCCGGTTGTGCCTGCAAGGGCAGGTGCAAGGTGATGCAGGTACCGCGCCCATCGAGGCCGTAGCCGACGCTGATCCGCCCGCCATGGGCACCGACCATGCCCTGGCAGATCGTCAATCCGAGCCCGGTGCCCTGCCCGCCTCGATCGCCGCGGGCAGCGGTGTAGAACATGTCGAAAATCTTCTCGCGCTCTTGCTCGGGGATGCCTGGCCCTTCATCCGCCACGGCGAACAGGATTTCGTCTGACGTCGCTTCGGCGCTGAGCAGCAATCGGCCGTGGGCCGGGGAAAACCGCGCGGCGTTCTCCAGCACATTGACCAAAGCCTGCTCGATCAGCGCAGCGTGGACATACAACAACGGCAAGCCGGCCGGCACTTCGACGCTGACGGCCAGCGGCGCCAGCACCGCGCGCAAGCGGTTCAGGGCACTGCCGACGATGTCGGCCGGCGACACCCAGTCCCGCGCCAGCTTCAGGGCGCCGTGACCCAGGCGCGTCATGTCGAGCAGATTCTGGATATAACGATCCAGCCGCTCGGCCTCATCGCGGGTGCCTTCGAGCAGTTCACGACGGTCCTCGATCGGAATCGCTTCGCCCAACGCCAACAAGCTGTCGATGCTGCCGCGCATGGACGTCAGCGGCGTGCGCAAATCATGGGAGACAGAGGCGAGCAAGGCGCTGCGCAATTGTTCGGTTTCGCCGTGCAGGCGCGCCGCTTCCAGGTCCTGGGCCAGTTGTGCCCGGGCCAGGGCCTGGGCCAGCGGCTGGCTGAGGGCCGCCAGCCACCGTCGACGTTGATCGCTGAGCGGCTTGCCGTCTTTCGTGCAGACGCCGAGCAAACCCAGCGGCCCGCCCTCCGCCGACAAAGGCCACCACCACCAACGCCCGGACGGCAGCGTCGCGGTACCGGCGCCGGCCGGTTGGTCGTGTTGCCACGACCAGTCGGCGGCGGCGCGCTCGGCCTCGTTGAACGTCAGCGGTTCGGGGGTCTCGACTTTCCAGCCAGCCTGGCCGTCCCGGTTGAGCAGGCACAGTTGCAAGTCGTACTCGCTGTTGAGGTGGAGCACGGCGGCACTGATCACCGCCTGGCGATCGGTCGCGGCGGTCAGTTTGCGGGATAAGTCGAGCAGCTCGCCGGTTTCCTGCTGGGTGTCGCGCAGCGCCTGCAACTGGCGCCGCTGACGGGCGGCGAGATTGCCGGTCAAGGCCGCCATCAGCAGGAAAAACACCAGCGTCAGCACGTCCTCTTCGCGTTGAATCGTCAGGGAAAAATTCGGCGGAATGAACAGGAAATCGTAGGCCAGGAACGACAGCGCCGCACAGGCCAGCGCCGGCCCGAGGCTGCTGCGCACCGCCACCAGCAACACCGCCATCAGAAACACCAGGGAAATGTTGGGCAGCGCCAGCAGCCCGGAGATCCCCCAGGCCAAGGCACTCGCCACCACCGTCGCCACCAGCGCCAGCGCATAGTCGAACCCGGTCCGGACGGAACCTGCGCGCTGGCGGGCGGGCGGCGGCGACTCATCGCTGTCCAGCACGTTGATTTCCAATCCACGGGCGTTGCGCAGCAGTCGCGACGCGAGGCCACCGCCAAACAGGTTCCGGCGCAGGCGCGGCCGGGACTGGCCCACCAGCAGCAATGTCGCGCGACGTTGCCTGGCGTGTTGGATCAGGGTCTTGGCGACTTCGCCAGCCCGCAGCAGCACCACTTCCCCGCCGAGCCTTTCCGCCAGTTGCTGAGCGTTTTGCAAGCGTTGGCGCGACGCCTCGTCCCGTGTCGCGCCGTTATCCACGTGCACCACGCTCCAGGGCAGGTGCCGGCGCTGGGCGACGCGGCTGGCGTGGCGCACCAGCCGTTCGGCCTGCACGTCGCCGTCCACGCCCACCAACAGCCGCCCCTGCACCGCCGGCGCCGACTGGCCCAGTTGCCGATAGCCCTGGGCCAGGTCATTGTCCACCTGCGCGGCGGCGGTCTGCATGGCCAGTTCACGCAGGGCAGTCAGGTTGGTCTGGGAGAAAAACGCATCGATCGCCGCCCGGGCCTGTTCCGGCACGTAGACCTTGCCGTCGCGCAGGCGCTCCAGCAGTTCCCGCGGCGGCAGGTCGATCAACAGCAGTTCATCGGCTTCCTGCAACACCCAATCCGGCAGCGTCTCGCGCACCTGCACGCCAGTGATGCCGCGCACCTGATCGTTGAGGCTTTCCAAATGCTGGACGTTGACCGTCGTGTAGACGTCGATGCCAGCGGCGAGCAGTTCCTGGATGTCTTGCCAGCGCTTGGCGTGACGACTGCCGGGCGCGTTGCTGTGGGCCAGTTCGTCCACCAGCACCAGGCTCGGGCGGGCGGCGAGCAGGCCGTCGAGGTCCATTTCCTCAAGCATCACGCCGCGATATTCCGAACGTACCAATGGCTGCTGCGCCAGGCCATTCAACAGCGCTTCGGTCTCGGCGCGCCCGTGGGTCTCCACCACTCCGGCAACGACGTTCGTGCCTTGACGCAACCGGGTGTGGGCCGCTTGCAGCATGGCGTAGGTCTTGCCAACGCCCGGAGCGGCGCCCAGGAAGACCTTGAGACGGCCACGGTCGTGGCGCGGCAGGTTGGCTAACAGTGCATCGGCGCGGCCGGCGTCGCTCATGCTATGTCTCTTGTTTCAGGGATGGAATTGAACCTCTGTGGGAGCGAGCTTGCTCGCGATGGCGGTCGTTCAGCCGCCACTGTCATTGACTGACCCACCGCTATCGCGAGCAAGCTCGCTCCCACAGGTTTCTACATTTTTTCCAGGGCCATGTTCAGCGCCAGCACGTTCACCACCGGCGGGCCTACCAAGGGCTGCTCGGTGTTGTCATCGAGCAACTGCTGCAGCGTCGACACCGGCACATTCCTGGCGGCGGCGACACGCGCCAGTTGATAGGCAATCGCCGCCGGAGGCAAGTGCGGATCCAGCCCACTGCCGGAGGTGGTCAGCAGCGCCAGGGGCACCGGGCCCTGATTGGGGACTTGCAGCTTGTGGGCGTCATCGATCACGCGGGTGGCCAGCGCCGGGTTGCTCGGCGAAAAATTGCTCGCGCCGCTGGCCACTGTGGCGAAGGCACCTGCCGAGGGGCGCGGATGGAACCAGCCATCGCCGGTGAAATCCTGGGCGATCAGCCGGGATCCACGGACCTTGCCGTCGGCATCATGAATCAGGCTGCCGTTGGCCTGGTCCGGGAAGGCGACTTGCGCCACGCCGGTGACGAGCAATGGGTAGGCGACGCCGGTGAGCAGCGTCATCAGGAGTAACAGGCTCAAGGCCGGGCGAATCAGGGTGAACATTTTTAAGAACCTCAGGGGTGTACACACCGTGGCGAGGGAGCTTGCTCCCGCTGGGCCGGTCCGACGCTTCGGGCGAAGCAGACCCAAACCTGCGACCGCGGTGTGTCAGGTGCATTGCATTCAGCTTTTTTGGGGGCTGCTGCGCAGCCCAGCGGGAGCAAGCTCCCTCGCCACAAAAGCGCTCTTGTCCAAATTTCCCGTTTTTTTTTAAACCAAGTGCAGACCCGTCAACAACAAATCAATTGCCTTGATCCCCACGAACGGCACCGCGATCCCGCCCAGGCCGTAGATCAGCAAGTTGCGCCGCAACAGGGCCGCCGCGCTCGCTGCCTGCACTCGCACACCGCGCAGGGCCAGGGGGATCAGCACGACGATGATCAAGGCGTTGAAGACGATGGCCGACAGGATCGCGCTCTGCGGGCTGCTCAGGTGCATGACGTTCAGCACGCCGAGCTGCGGATAGATCGAGGCGAACAGCGCCGGCAGGATCGCGAAGTATTTGGCGATGTCATTGGCGATGGAGAACGTGGTCAGCGCGCCCCGGGTGACCAGCAATTCCTTGCCGATCTGCACCACGTCCAGCAACTTGGTGGGATCGCTGTCGAGGTCGACCATGTTGGCCGCCTCGCGCGCGGCCTGGGTGCCGTCGTTCATCGCCATGCCCACATCGGCCTGGGCCAGGGCCGGAGCGTCGTTGGCGCCGTCGCCGCACATGGCGACCAGCCGGCCATCGTTCTGCTCATGGCGGATGCGCGCCAGCTTTTTCTCCGGCGTCGCCTCGGCCAACACATCATCCACGCCCGCTTCGGCGGCAATCGCAGCGGCAGTCAGCGGGTTATCGCCGGTGACCATCACCGTGCGGATCCCCAGCTTGCGCAGCTCGGCAAAGCGCTCGCGGATGCCGGGCTTGACCACATCCTTGAGGTGAATGGCGCCGAGCAATTTGCCGTCCACACAGACCAGCAACGGCGTGCCGCCGCTCTGGGCGATCTTGTCGACCTCCCGCGCCAGTGCGGTGGGCAGCCCGTCACGGGGCAAGCCGATGAAACTCAGCAACGAATCCACCGCGCCCTTGCGATAAACGCGCCCTTGATAGTCCACCCCGGACAAACGGGTTTCGGCGCTGAAGGGCACGGCAGTCAGTGCGTCCAAAGCGGGTTCGGCCTGCGGATGCAACCCGCGCAAATATTCGACGATGGACTTGCCTTCGGCCGTGTCGTCGGCCAGGGAGGCGAACAAGGCGCCTTCGGCCAACGCCTTGGCGCTCACGCCTGGGGCGGCGTAGACCGCTGCGCAGCGGCGGTTGCCAAAGGTGATGGTGCCGGTCTTGTCCAGCATCAATACGTGCACATCCCCAGCTGCCTCCACCGCACGGCCGGATTTGGCGATCACGTTCAAGCGCACCAGGCGGTCCATCCCGGCGATGCCGATAGCCGACAGCAATCCGCCGATGGTGGTGGGAATCAACGTCACCAACAGCGCCACCAGGAACACCAACGGCAGGCTGCCATTGGCGAAATGGGCGAACGGCTGCAACGTCACCACCACCAGCAGGAAGATCAGCGTCAGGCCGATCAGCAGGATATCCAGTGCCACTTCATTCGGGGTCTTCTGGCGTTTGGCGCCTTCCACCAGGGCGATCATGCGGTCCAGGGTGGATTCGCCGGGATTGCTGGTGATGCGCACCAACAACCAGTCGGAGACCAGCCGCGTGTTGCCGGTGACCGCCGAGCGATCGCCGCCGGACTCACGGATGACCGGCGCCGACTCCCCGGTAATCGCGGCTTCATTGACCGCCGCGATGCCTTCGATCACTTCGCCGTCGCCAGGGATCATCTCCCCTGCCGCGACCCGCACGACATCACCTTTGCGCAAGCGGGTGGCGGGTACGACTTCAAAGCCGTCCGCGGTCTGGCGACGGGCGCTCAAGCCTTCACTGCCGGCCTTGAGGCTGTCGGCCCGAGCCTTGCCCCGACCTTCGGCCAAGGCTTCGGCGAAGTTGGCGAACAACACGGTGAACCACAGCCACAGGGCGATCTGCGCGGCCACGAAAGTCGGCACGGCGCTGTCGGGAACCAGGCACAGCACGGTGGTGAGGATCGCGGTAAGTTCCACCACCAGCATCACCGGCGCACGGTGCAGCTGGCGTGGATCAAGCTTGACGAAAGCTTGCACCAGCGCTGGCCGCCACAGCGCCGACAGATTGGTTTTGGCTTGCTCCGGCGCCTTCGCGACGACGGTCTTGCTCATCGGCATGTTCATCATCAAATCCTCAGAAACCCAGGCTCAGGTGTTCGGCAATCGGGCCCAGGGCCAGCGTCGGCAGGAAGGTCAAGCCGCCGACCAACAGAATGGTCACGGTCAACAACGTCACGAACAGCGGGCCATGGGTGGGAAAGCTGTTCTGGCCGATGGGTGCGGTTTTCTTCAGCGCCAGGCTGCCAGCCAACGCCAGCACCGGCAGGATGTAGCCGAAACGACCGATCAACATGCCCAGGCCGAGCATCAGGTTGTGAAACGGCGTGTTGGCGCCGAAGCCGGCGAACGCCGAACCGTTGTTCGCCCCCGCCGAGGTGTAGGCGTAAAGCAATTGGCTGAAACCGTGGGCGCCAGGGTTGCTCACCGCCGCCGCAGGGCCGGGCAGGGTCGCGGCAACAGCACCGAGCACCAGCACGCTCACCGGCATCACCAGCAGCGTTACCACCAGCAACTGCACTTCCCGGGCGCCGAGCTTCTTGCCCAGGTATTCCGGCGTGCGGCCGATCATCAAACCGGCCAGGAATACGGCGATCAGCACGTTCAGGAGCATCCCGTAGAGCCCGGCACCGACGCCGCCGAAGATCACTTCGCCGACCATCATGTTCATCAGCGCCACCATCCCGCTCAGCGGATTGAGGCTGTCGTGCATGGCGTTGACCGAACCGTTGGACGCCGCCGTGGTGGTCACCGACCAAAGCACCGTGGCGGTGGTGCCGAAGCGTGCCTCCTTACCTTCCAACGGCGCGGCTTGTTCGACGGCTGCGTTGTCGAGGGCTGGATTGGGCTGGTACTCGGCCCACAGCGACGTCGCCCCGCCGATCAGGAACAAGGCCAGCATGCAGGCGATGATCGCCCGGCTCTGGCGCAGATCCTTGACGTAATGGCCAAAGGTAAACACCAGCGCCGCCGGGATCAGGATGATCGACGCGACTTCGAAGAGATTGGTCCAAGCGGTCGGGTTCTCGAACGGGTGCGCCGAATTGACGCCGAAGAAACCACCGCCGTTGGTGCCCAGTTGCTTGATCGCAATCTGGCTGGCCGCCGGGCCGAGTGGAATGACCTGCTCCACGCCCTGCATCGTCACCCCGTGCACGTAATGCGCGAAGGTCTGTGGCACGCCCTGCCACACCAGGAACAACGCCAACAACAGGCACAGCGGCAACAACCCATAGAGCGTGGCACGGGTCATGTCGACCCAGAAATTGCCCAGCGTGGTGGCGGACTTGCGCCCGATCCCACGGCACAGCGCAACCAGCACGGCCAGGCCCGTGGCGGCGCTGACGAAGTTCTGCACGGTCAAGCCGATCATCTGGCTCAAATAACTGAGGGACGCTTCACCGCTGTAGGACTGCCAGTTGGTGTTGGTCATGAAACTGACCGCTGTGTTGAACGCCTGGGTCCATTCCATGCCGGGCAGGTTTTCGGTGTTGAGCGGCAAATCACCCTGCAACAGCAGGACCGCGAACAAAAAGGCGAAACCTGCCAGGTTGAAGGCGAGCAAGGCCAGGGTGTACTTCTGCCAACTCTGCTCGGCAGTCGGATCGACACCGGCCACCTTGTAACAACAGCGTTCTAAAGGACCAAGAATCGGCGACAGCCAGGTATGTTGGCCCTCCATCACCCGATAGTAAAACCGGCCCAAGAACGGCGCCGGAATCAGCACCAGCGCGAAAAAGCCGAGGATCAGCCCGTAGTCATAACCGTGCATAGCCGCTCCTAACCCCGGTCCGCGCGCAACAGCGCAACCAACAGATAAATGAACAGCGCCACTGCCAGCAGCAGTGACACCCCGTCCAGAACACTCATGGGATTTCTCCGTGGTACGGCGTCGTGCCGTGTGTGGAGGGATTGTCGGTAGGGAGGGTGTAAAGGTGCGAGATCGAGGGTGGGGTTGGGGGATAAAGAAACTGTAAAAAAATCGGGATGGGGTTGAGGGGGTGACCCATTCACGAGGCGGCGGAACTGGCCAAGTCGTGGAGGCCCTTTAGAAATAACGCCGTCAATCTTGCTCGCGATTGAGGGCCTCTCTCGTTTAGTCAGTGTCAATCAGCTGAACTGAACCTGTTGCCGATGCCTATCTTTTTTATTTTATTTAGCACGTTCGCTAATGCTTATTCCAGCTGTATCCAGTTTTTTGCGATTTCGAAAAAGATTTTCTAATTTGGCAAAATCGCCGGATACCAGTCGCCGAGCTTTTCGATGATGAAACAGATGACCTTTGCCGACACCGAGTACGCCGGCAAACGCAAGCAGACCCGCAAGCAATTGCGACACGGATCGTTTTTTGAAAAGTACTGACGGCTCGATAGCCGGAAAATATCCGGCTATTTCTGACCATCCTCAGCAACGTGCTGACACGGTTTTTAATGGCTATAAAAAATTGACGTTGATCCGGTCCACTTTTATTTTTACATATCGCCCCAGCAGCCCAGGGTAGTCGAAATGTAGGTCTTCATCCGGGAAGTCGATAAAGGTTTTGAAGATATCGTTTTCCAATAAGCCATGCAGGTAGTAGCCGAATCCTTTGCCGTTTTTCTCAAGCGGTGCGTCAGGCGTAGCCGATAGTTCAATTTGGACGGGGTCTGAATAATCAATCGTTAACTCTGCCAAGTGCGTTTCGCCAACACTTATCTTGCTCGGATAGGAGTTGACAAAGCACTCCAAGATGTTTCCTTCGACAAGGAGGATTGCGCAGTCTTCTACTATGTCGTCAATAGCAAGAATTTTAACTTTTGTCATGTTATTCATAATGTCTTATTGTCTTGTCTTTTGCGTCGCCGTTAAGTGCTTTCCAAAAATCCTTGCCTGTCTTTACATGGGCTGTCGTAATCTCATTTTTGTTGTTGGTTCCAACAAATGCAAACCTTGATTTACCTTTGTTGTTGTTCGCTAGTGTGCTGTTCTCGAAATAATCTACCCATTAGCCTGTGAGGCCATTGCCTCGCGGGCTCGCTGAATTTTGTTCAAGATATCCTCACCTTTTGCATTCCAGACATATCGAGTCGGTTGCGCATTTCGTAGCGCCAGAAACGTGGTGATTGAGCTTTCCAGTTCGCGAACTGAACAGAAACTGCCCTCACGCAGGTACACCGTGATATCGCGAAAGAAGCGTTCAACCATATTCATCCACGAGCTGGATGTCGGGGTGAAATGCATGTGGAAGCGTTTGTGTTTCTCCAGCCACGCCTTCACTTTGGGGTGCTTGTGCGTGGCGTAGTTATCGACGATCAAATGCAGCTGAAGATGTTTGGGCGTTTCTCGATTGATCTTCTTGAGAAATTCCAGCCATTCCTGATGCCGGTGTTGGCGCTCAATGGAGCTGATCAAGCGTCCCTGGAGATAATCCAGCGCAGTGAATAAAGTGACGGTGCCATGACGCACATAATCGTGCGACTGCGTGCGGATATGGCCGATCCCCAATGGCAGCCCAGGCTGGGTGCGCTCAAGGGCTTGCACTTGGCTTTTTTCATCGCAGCAGAGTACCAGAGCCTTGTCTGGCGGAGCCAAGTACAACCCGATCACGTCCCAAAACTTCTCTTCGAAGTGCGGGTCATTGGACAGTTTGAAAGTGCGGGTCAGGTGGGGTTTCAAGTCATTGGCAGCCCAGAGTTTGTGCACGCTGGTGGCCGAAATTCCAGCCGCTCGGGCCATGCTTCGGCAGCTCCATCGAGGCTCACCGATACGCGGTTGAGTGACTTGCTCAAGGACACGGCGCACCGTTTCAAGAGGCAGAAAAGGTTTGCGGCCCCGACCTGGCTTATCGAGCAAACCGTCCAGCCGTAACGTCTGGAAGCGTTGACACCAACACGTGATAGTGGGCAGTGAGAAACCGGTCAATCGAGCAATTTCCACCCTTGAGCAGCCTTGGGCTGCCAGGAGAATCACTCGGGCGCGACGGCCGTCGCGCTGACTGATGGTGGCTGAGCGTACGCGGCGCTTCAGTTCGGCCTGCCCTTCTGGACTGAGGATAATCTCCTGGGCATTCACTGGCGTTCCCCGAGCACTGGATGATGAGGAGAGTGTAGCCAAGATTGCGGAAAAATTATTTCGAGAACAGCGCACTAGTTAGCTGTTAAGTAAGTGCTATTCCTCTCAGCTATATTTTTTATCGCTGTCAGGCGCGTAATTTGTTTAATTTTAATGTGCTTTTTCAAAAGTTAACATCGGAAAAGGAATGGTTATATTTTTGAGATAAAAAAGGCCTTGCTTGGAAAATCTTTTTGGATGTTTTTTTTGCAGCTATCATTGTGTGATCCTTAATTATTTTTAGATAAGCAATAGAAGCCGTTTCGCCCCCCGGTCATCGGTTCAAATCGACCCGATGCGACGTGTTCTTCGAACTCCAAATTTAGAACTTCCTTGTTCTGATATTTGGGATATTTTTCGGGAAGTTCGCTGGCGTAGATAAATAATCGCCATGCGTCAAAGCCATCTACTCTTCCGTCGGGCCCATAATCAAAATCAACTAGTACATGTGGTAGGTTCACGGCGCATCCCACGCCATGAAGTTCGTAGGTTACGTTTCCCTTCACCACCCCGCAGCGCTTTATTTTTTCGCTGCTCCATAATCTCAAAATACACCGAGTGCCAAATTTCTCCTCAAGCAGAAAAGTGGCTTCGTCGACGCTCGAAAGGAAGTCATGAGCTAACTCCTCTAAGTTTTCTTGATTATTCATCTTCGACGCTGCTCCAATCGGTCAAGACCCACGTTTTTTGCTCAATCAACAACTTCATCGATGCCATTCGATGTACCGTTGTCGCGAGCGATGGCCCTTATAAGCTTAAAAATTACCATTCGGGACGGATTTATTAAAACTAAATCTGTCCCTTTGCTGCTTCGTCACCTGAAATTTTTGAAAGGATTCAATGTTCACAGCACGGCCGCGCATTCAGATATTCGGTATTGTCTGTATATTTTTAACGGAGAAATGCCTTGTTTGGCAAAGTCTCTTGAATCGAATTCTTTCAGCTATCGTTGTATGAGCCTTCAATTGTTTTTCGATAAGCAATAAAAACCGTTTCGACCTTTAGGCATCGGTTCAAATCGACCTGATGCGACATATTCTTCGAACTCCAAATTTAGAACTTCCTTGCTCTGATATTTGGGGTGCTTTTCGGGGAGTTCGCTAGCGTAGATAAACAATCGCCATGCATCAAAGCCATCTGTTCTTCCGTCGGGACCATAATCAAAATCAACTAGTACATGTGGTAGGTTCACGGCGCATCCCACGCCATGAAGTTCGTAGGTTACGTTTCCCTTAACCACCCCGCAGCGCTTTATTTTTTCGCTGCTCCATAATCTCAAAATACACCGAGTGCCAAATTTCTCCTCAAGCAGAAAAGTGGCTTCGTCGACGCTCGAAAGGAAGTCATGAGCTAACTCCTCTAAGTTTTCTTGATTATTCATCTTCGACGCTGCTCCAATCGGTCAAGACCCACGTTTTTTGCTCAATCAACAACTTCATCGATGCCATTCGATGTACCGTTGTCGCGAGCGATGGCCCTTATAAGCTTAAAAATTACCATTCGGGACGGATTTATTAAAACTAAATCTGTCCCTTTGCTGCTTCGTCACCTGAAATTTTTGAAAGGATTCAATGTTCACAGCACGGCCGCGCATTCAGATATTCGGTATTGTCTGTATATTTTTAACGGAGAAATGCCTTGTTTGGCAAAGTCTCTTGAATCGAATTCTTTCAGCTATCGCTGTATGAGCCTTCAATTGTTTTTCGATAAGCAATAAAAACCGTTTCGACCTTTAGGCATCGGTTCAAATCGACCTGATGCGACATATTCTTCGAACTCCAAATTTAGAACTTCCTTGCTCTGATATTTGGGGTGCTTTTCGGGGAGTTCGCTAGCGTAGATAAACAATCGCCATGCATCAAAGCCATCTGTTCTTCCGTCGGGACCATAATCAAAATCAACTAGTACATGTGGTAGGTTCACGGCGCATCCCACGCCATGAAGTTCGTAGGTTACGTTTCCCTTAACCACCCCGCAGCGCTTTATTTTTCCGCTGCCCCATAATCTTAAAATACACCGGGGGCCAAATTTCTCCTCAAGCAGAAAAGTGGCTTCGTCGACGCTCTAAAGGAAGTCACGAGCTAACTCCCCTAAGGTTCCTTGGTTATCCATTTTCTATGCTGCTCCAGTCGGTCAAACCTACTTTTTTTTGCTGAGTTAGCAACTTCATCAATGCTGTTCGATGTGCCGTTGTGGCGAGCGATGTACTTTACAAGCTTCAAAATTACCATTCGGGACGGATTTATTAAAAACTAAAACTGTCCCGTTGCTGCTTCGTCACCTGAAGCCTTTGAAAGGATTCCATGTTCACAGCAGGGGGGCGCGTTCAGATATTCGATATCACCTTCAATCTTTTAGGTTTCGTATCCTGACTCAACTAGTGGAGCGGGTAAGTGTTGCGTGCGGCTACATTCAGGATTCGTTGATGCTGTAATAATCTATTTGGTATCACCATGTTGAAGGATCCTCCTTGGCGGCTTTATAGATTTCATCTTTCCAATTTTCATTTGCCATACTGTAGACATCCTCGAAGAAGCCACGAGGTGTATCTATTTCCGACGCCGACCATGGAGAAGGAGATGGTTCGTCCGTCTCGTAGTTATATTCAAAAGCGGCAGAAAAATCATAATTATTGTTTTTTAGGGCGTTCCCTAGTTCTCTTATAAGCAAAAATTTATGCCTGTACGTCAAATATTCTTGCCCCTTGATAATGTATTCTTTAACTATTTTTATTCGATCCGCCTTGCTATTTGGGTCAAGCTTCAACAATTCATCTCTATTTTTTTGCCCTCTATATTCAGTTTCAAGTCCCGCTAAAAACGTATCAACGGTTGGCTCGTAAGGCAGTTCAGTAAATGGAGCTTTTAGCATGGTCATATCCCTCATATGCTCGTTTAATCAACAGGAAAGGCAGTGAAAGGCCTATCTGTCTGTTCCTTGTCGAACTTGATCTCCGAACCGTTCATATTTTCGTTCAAAATTGGATTTTGACTATCTCTTCTATTGGGTTTGTAACCACGACCAGTTCCGGGACTTTTTATTCTCACAATAGGATTTTGTTCTCTATCTAAGCCCGTGTGGGCAGGCAGCCCTCTAGCCTTTCTTGTTAAAGCTTCATTAAGAGCATGCAGTTGTATCTTCCAATTTTTAAACTGAGAGCTTTTATTTAATCTACCCCGAGCTCCGCTTATCGGATCTGATCCGTCTATAGCACGTTGCCTAAGCACGATATCGGGAATGTGGGGCCCATGTTTTTCAATGGTGTGCATATCGTATTTTTCCTGAATTTCCGCAACTCGACGCTTAGCATTTTCTTCAGAAAGATCATCAATTCTGGCCCGCCGCTGCTCCGCCATCGGCAGCGCCGGTTCATCCTTATCCACCCCAACCTTAGCCGCCGGATCCTGCTCGCCAACCGCCGGCTTTTTACACCCATCGCCCGGACAGTCGTCCAACCCCAACGGATCCACCCACCCCGTCGGGTTCAGGGTGTACCGATACCCATTGAGCCCGCCCTTGAGCTTGCTCGGATCCAGCGTCAGGTACCGCCCCGTCTCCGGATTGTAGTACCGGTGCCGGTTGTAGTGCAGGCCGCTTTCCCGGTCGTGGTATTGGCCCTGGAAGCGCAGCGGTTGTTCCAGGCGCTTGCCGTTGCCGTGCCGCAGTTCCGTGAGTTTGCCGTAGCCGTTGTAGCGTGCGCTCCAGACGATTTCGCCTTGGTGGCTGGTCAGTTCCTGGGGCGTGCCGAGGTGGTCGTTGTGGTAGTGGAATGGCGTGGCGTTTTGTGGGCCTTCGCCTTCGAGCAGGGCCAGGGGGCGGAAAGTACCGGGTTCGTAGACGTAGCTTTGGTAGTGGCTATCGCTGCTTTCGGCGATGACTTGGTCGCCTTGCCAGATAAATTCCGTGGTCTGGCCGGCCACGGTCTTTTCGATGCGTCGGCCAAAGGCGTCGTAGCGGTAGGACGTTTCGCTGCCGTCCGGGCTGGTGACGCCGATGAGGCGGTGTTGGCTGTCGTAGCGGTAGTGCGTAACCAGGCAATGGGCCTTGCCGCGGCGTTCGCGGATGAGGTTGCCGTAGGCGTCGTAGTCGTAGTGGCGGTCGCCCTCCATGAGCAGGCGGTTGGCCTTGAGGGTGGTCGGGCCGGGGCGGTCTTGCAACAGCAGGTTGCCGGCCGGGTCGTGGGCGAAGCGTTCGGGGCCTTGGCTGTGGGCATAGTCGATGCGGACCAGGCGATCTTGTGCGTCGTACTGGTAGCGGCGGCGGTTTCGCTTGTCAGAAAGCGCGGCGAGGTTGCCGTTGGCGCTGTAGGAATAGTCACGCCAGAACAGTTGATGCTGCTGGGTTTGCCAGACGGTCTGGGCCTTGAGGCGGCCTTGTTCGTCGTAGCGGTAGTCGCTGAGCAGCAGGCCTTGCTGGCGTTGGGTTTCGCGGCCGCCCTTGAAGCGGTGTTCGGTCAGGCAGGTGCCGTTGAGGTCGATGGCGATCAGCGCGCCGCCTCGAGCATGGTGATAGTCGAGGGTGCTGCGGTCTGGCAGTCGGCAGTGGATCAAGCGACCGACGCTGTCGTAGCGATAACGCAGGGTGGCCCAGCCCTGGTGTTCGGCAACCAGGCGGTCCTGGTGGTCATATTCATAAGCCAGCGGCCAATGCCCGTCGTCGACGCTGACCAAGCGGCCGAGGGCGTCGTAGCGATAGTTGACCGCCTCGCCATCTGGCAAGGTTTTTCGCACCAGTCGGCCAGCGCTGTCACGCTGGTAATGAGTGATGCGCTGGCTGCCATCGGCGCCGAACTCGGTTTTTTCCAGCAGGTGACCGTTGAGGTCGTAGGCATAACCGGTGCGCTGGCCGTCGAAGCCGGTTTCCTGCCGGATCAGTCCGTTGGGCGTGTAGTCCAGCCGATAATGTTCGCCGGATTCGTTCTCGATGTCCGTCAGCAACAGCCGCGCCGAGTCGTAGCGATATTTCAGCTCGCTGCCGTCGGGGTTGAGGCGGCGGCTGATCAGGTGCAGGTCGTCGGCGTATTCGTAGCGGGTGGTGCGCCCTAGTTCGTCCCGTTCGGCAATGACCTTGCCGTAGGCGTTATAGCGCCAGGCGCGGGTCGCGCCGGTGGGCAAGGTGGTCTGCAGCAAGCGGCCCACGGCGTCCCATTGGTAGTGGGTGATGGCGCCGTGTTCGTCCTGGCGGGTCAGCAAACGTCCGAGGGCGTCGTAGGAAAAACACCGCTGGCTGCCGTCGGGCAGGGTTTCTTTCGTCAACTGGCCCAGGCGGTTGCGCACAAAATAATGGGCGCTGGCGTCCGGGTAGCTGATGGTTTTCAGTTGCCCTTGGCCGTCGTAGTGGTACCAGGTGCTTTGGCCGTCCGGGTCGATGGCCTCGATGACGTCGCCCTGGTCGTTGCGGCGGTAGGTCCACACGGCTTTGCCGCGCTGCCGGGCGTGCAGGAAACCGTTTCGGTATTCGTAGGACGTGGGCTCGTCTTCAGGCGGAATCAGCGCCACCAGCCGTCCGACTTCGTCGTAGCGGTATTCAGTGACGGCGCCGAGCGGGTCTTGCTCGGCGATCAAGCGGCCCTGTTCGTCATAGGCCTTGAGGTGCTCGCCGCCAGCGGGATCGACCTGGCGCACCAGTCGCGCGCGGTCGTCGTGAACGTAGACCTCCTCGCTGCCATCGAGGTTATGGACCGTGACGCTGCCGTCCTCGCCCCAGGTGTAGCGGCTGTCCATTTGCGCGAACGACGCCCAATGCCGCACGCAGCGCGCCGCGGGACCGAGGCCTTGCCACTCCCAGTAAAAACTCGCGCCCCCGGCCAGTTGCCGCTGGAGGATGACGTGCTGGTCGTCGTAGTCGTAGCGTTCGCTTTCGCCAGCGGCGTTAGTCGCTTCAATCAGTCGGAAACGGCCATCGTAGCGGTAGGAAACCAGCGTGTGTTCGGTGCGCCAGCTTTCGTCGCGAGTCGGCGTTGGCTGAAAACTCTGGTAGTCGATGGCGACCAGGTGGCGATGTTCGTAGCGCAAGCGCAGACAGCGTCCAGCGCCGTTGTCCAGGCGGCTGATGTCGCCGTAGATGTTGCGCTGGATCGTCAGACGGTTGTCGTACCGATCGCTCAGGGCGATCAGACAACCGTCGCGAAAGTGTAGGAAAGGAGCGTCTTCGCCGGGCTGGGCGATGATCAGTTCCTCCGGCTCGCCGCTCAGGTAGATCGCCGCGCGGGCCAGGCTGTTGTGGATCACCGGGCGTTGCAGGTTGGGCCGGGGGAAGGTGGTGCGGCGGTTTTCCTGGTCGATCCAGATGACCTGCTCGCCCTGCATCAATAGGCGATGGGCCAGGGCATGGCTCCAACCGCGGCCGAGGCCGATGTCCAGTTCGGCGGCGCTGGTGCGATAGAGCCGGGTGAAGGTAAACGGCAGGCGCCCGTCGAGGGTGCCTTCTTCGAGGGTCAGCAGTTCTTCGCCGGTGACCATCGACACCGGGCAGCCGTGGGTGCGGGTCTGGGCGGCGCTGTCGGCCGGGTCGCCTTTGGGGTTTTTCGATTGGGCGGGGGCGTCGTCGTGGGGTTCGTATCTGCTTAGCTGTGTAGAAGGCAGGGATTTTTCCCGCACGACCGGGAGCGGATTACTGACCGACAGCGGCGCGGAATCCCCAGGGGTGATCTGTAAAGGCGTGACCGGCGCCGGTCCCGTCGACGCTCCTCGACCACTGACCACCAGCGGTTTTAGAACATCGGCGTGTTTGTCGAGGCTGTCGTCGCCGAGTTGCCCCAGGCGCTGACTGGACGCCTGCAACCATTTGCGAGCCTGTTCCGAGCGGAGATGGCGCAACACCTTGCCGCTCAAGCGCAGCCCCACGCCCAGGCCACCGGTCACGCGCGCCAAGATGAAATTGATCAGAATCTCGGCGCGCATTTCCCCTATGACTTCGGCCATGTACTGCGGCGGCAGCAATCGCACCCAACTGGTGAACGCCGCGGTGTAAACGAAGAGCAAGGGCTCATCGCTCAGGACCATCAGGGCTTTGGCAATCGCCTCCGATGAAGCTTTCAGCAGTTGCTCAAGCTCGGCCTCGGTGAGGTATTCCAGCAGCTTTTCGCTGTTGGCCTGTAGATCCGCCAACAGATCGAAGATCTGCTTGATGTCGTCCCATAGCTTGAGCAGGGCGTTTTCGAAACCGCGTAACTGAGCCTCCTGCAATGTGTTGAAGCGCTTTGCAAAACCGCTCTCGGAAGCCTCCTTCCACAGCGGTTGAAACTCGTTCCACTCGGCTGTCAGCCAACCTTCGAGCTCGACGATCGAAAGCTGGTAAGAGCTGTACAGCGCCCTGACATGATCGCTCGTGATATTTGGAAAAAAACTGATGCGGTAACGCTGGCCGCGGTCGCATTCGGGTATTTCCAAAATGCCGCTGGGGCCAATGACATGAGGGACCGGATCGCCGAACGTTTCCTTTCCCTGCTCACCCTTGATGATCGGCTCCAGCACCACCGGCGTGTCACCGATTGGCACGAAACGCGAGGCTTGGAACATATGCACCAGCGTCAGTGGCCCTTGTGCCGGACACCTCGCCACGACGGAGTTGACCTGCTTGCCGCCGCTCTTGGAGGGTGCGAGCGATACCTCCTTCCCAACTTTGAACACCTGCTGGATGTCCAGCGTCCGACCGGTCCAGAACTTTTCTGCCCAACTGTCGTAGTCGCCTAGGCAGCGGCGAAAGTCCTGCAGTACTTCCTCGACGTCGGGCGTGCTCCTAGCGGCCAAGACCAGCGAACCAATGGCGCCTATCAAAGACGGGATCTTGTCGTGTGGAAGCATGCAGACATCTCGCAACACAGAGGTGGGCGCGAGACTGTGCCGAGGTTGGCAGGGGAAAGAAGTCAGGGAAAGAAGCAGCGTATGTAGGGCAATTCTCTAAGTTGGCTCAACCGAGCCAGCCGCGCCCTGAAATCTTTGCGCGTGATGAGGCCCACCCAGGCATCGTCGCTCCGAACTGGGGCACAAACCCAGCCCATCCGGTAGCCAACATCCCCGATACGACACGTTTTCCCCCATTACGACCGCCCAACCCACACTGGCACGCCCACTGCACTGCCCTCCCCCAGCGCTTTTGCTATTTATCGAGGGGAGCCACCGATGAACACACAACTCAAACCCACGCTTGGCACCCTGCACTTATGGGGCATTGCCGTCGGCCTGGTGATATCCGGCGAATATTTCGGCTGGAGCTACGGCTGGGGTGTCGCCGGGACGCTGGGCTTTCTGGTGACATCGTTCATGGTCGCGGCCATGTACACCTGCTTCATCTTCAGCTTCACCGAACTGACCACCGCCATTCCCCACGCCGGCGGGCCGTTCGCTTATAGCCGTCGAGCCTTTGGCGAGAAAGGCGGCTTGATCGCCGGGCTCGCGACCCTGATTGAATTCGTTTTCGCCCCGCCCGCCATCGCGCTGGCCATCGGTGCCTACCTGAACGTGCAATTCCCGGCGCTCGACCCGAAACACGCTGCCGTCGGCGCCTACATCGTGTTCATGGGCCTCAACATCCTCGGCGTGAAACTGGCCGCAACCTTCGAACTTATCGTCTGCGTACTGGCCGTCGCCGAGTTGCTGGTGTTCATGGGCGTGGTCGCGCCGGCGTTCAGCTTCAGCCACTTCGCCCTGAACGGCTGGGCCGGTTCCGACGTGTTCGGCGCGCCAGCCATTGCCGGGATGTTCGCGGCGATCCCCTTCGCGATCTGGTTCTTCCTCGCCATCGAAGGCGCGGCCATGGCCGCCGAAGAAGCCAAGGACCCGAAACGCACGATCCCCAAGGCCTACATCAGCGGCATCCTGACCCTGGTGGTGCTGGCCATGGGCGTGATGTTTTTTGCCGGCGGCGTGGGTGACTGGAGCACCTTGTCCAACATCAACGACCCGCTGCCCCAAGCCATGAAAGCCGTCGTCGGCGAAAGCTCCGGCTGGCTGCACATGCTCGTCTGGATCGGCCTGTTCGGCCTGGTGGCGAGCTTCCACGGCATCATCCTCGGCTACTCACGCCAATTCTTCGCCCTCGCGCGCGCCGGCTACCTGCCCGCCTCCCTCGCCAAGCTCTCGCGTTTCCAGACCCCGCACCGCGCCATCATCGCCGGCGGACTGATCGGCATCGCCGCCATCTACAGCGACGGCCTGATCAACCTCGGCGGCATGACCCTCACCGCCGCAATGATCACCATGGCCGTGTTCGGCGCCATCGTCATGTACATCATGAGCATGCTCAGCCTGTTCAAGCTGCGCAAAACCGAGCCCAACCTGGAACGCACCTTCCGCGCGCCGGGCTATCCGATCGTGCCGGGGATCGCGTTGGTCCTGGCGGTGGTGTGCCTGGTGGCGATGGCCTGGTTCAATGCCCTGATCGGCCTGATATTCCTCGGCTTCATGGCGGTGGGCTTTGTGTATTTCGTGCTGACCGCGCAGTTGCGTGCAGATGCACCGGCGGATGCGATGTTGACCGGGCTATAAGGTGAGCCAGGCATAACCGGCGTAGTATGGAACCACTGCGAACGGTCTTCGCTCATAAGTGGTACGGGCAATGACCAGCGAAATACTCGTCTGGCCATTGCCCCTCAAGGAGAGCCCTATGCCCTGGTATGCCTGGTTAATCCTGATCGTCGCCATCGGCTCGATCGTGGGTGGTTTGATGATGCTGCGCGACACCGCCCACAAGGTTGAGCTGACGGACGAACAGCGCAAGCGTGTTGCCGAGCGCAATGCGGAAATGGATGCGAAAGAGGCGAAGGATCGCTGACCCGCTTTTCGTGGCGAGGGAGCTTGCTCCCGCTGGGCCCTGTAGGAGCTGGCAAAGCCTGCGATCTTTTGATCTTTCGCTTGAGACTCAAGTGTCAGGGAAAAGATCGCAGCCTCGTTGCACTCGACAACTCCTACAAAACCCACTCTCACCACCAAACGGTGGCGCCTGCTACATCTCCCAATCCGCCCTGGCAATATGCAACCCGTGCAGCCCCTTGTAAGCCGCCCGCTCCGGCTGACTCCAGCCTTGCAGCAACGAATCCTCCAACCGATAAATCTCCACCCCCAGCGGACGACAGACGCTTAAAGGATCCTGCGCTTCCGGCCCCCACATCGCCAGCGACAGATCCCCGCCAGGGCAAGTCGACAGCGCACACAACAAATCAATCTCGGCAAAAAATTCCAGGTAGTCGCCCTTCTGTGCCGGACACGCCTTCATGAAATACATGTCGTCATGATTCAGCCCGGTGCACTGGAAGATATTCAACACGTCATGCACATCGAACTCCGTCAGGCCGTGGGGCAACACCGCACGGGTCAGGTTCGAGTGACAGTGATGATGGAAATCCTCACCGGTCAGCATCTTGTTCACATACGGGTCGCACCGCGTCCCCAACAAATCGTGCAAGCGTCCGCCGTGTTCGTCGATGCCGTAACCGGCCAAGCTATCATCGGTGATCGTCACCAGCGGGCGCAGGAATGGCAGGTTCGACCACAACCGATCGTAGGTGCTGACATGCGCGCCCTGAAGCTGACGCGTCCGAGCCGCCCACAAACGCTCACGCGGATCGTTGGCATTCCAGACGTTGAAATCCCCCACCTGCGGACCGACCGGGGTGGTCACGCGAAAGACATGCCCGGCCGGCACATGCCAGGCACGGCCGGTGCGGATCGGGACTTCGAACTTTTCGACCAGGGTGCGCTTGTCCTGCTCGGTGCGGATGCGGTCGTAAAAGGGTCTGTCCACTTGCAGGGCGGAGCCTTTGCTGACCTGGTAGGCGGCTGGGTAGTCTTTGTACATGGCTCGGGTCCTTTGATCAGTGAGGGTTGGCGGGAGTCAGCAGGTGCAGGAGCAACTGCTCGGAATCGTCGAGATAAAGACTCAGCTCGTCATGAGCAGCGCGCTTGTTACCATCGGCCAGCAAATCGTGGATCTGCCGGTCACGGGCAAGCCACGGCGCCTGGAAACGCGCCTCATCGGGGGCGGAACAAAACACCAAACGCAACTGTGCGACTACGTTGGTGAAAAACTCATCGAGCAAGGGACTGCGCATCAGCCCCACGATGTGCTGATGGAAGGCCAGACCGTGGGTGCCCACCGCTCGCCAATCTTCGCGCTCGCGAGCCAGCTCGGCGGCTTCCAGCGCTTCGAGCATGCTGTCGGACTGGTATTCGCTCAATGGCTTGCTGGTGAGAATGGCCTGAAGCTCCAAGGTGCGACGGACCTTGAACACGTCCCGCACGTCATCGACACCTAACCTGCGAACCATCACTCCTTTGTTACGCACGTAACGGGTCAAGCCCTCCTGGCCGAGACGGTGTAACGCTTCGCGGATGGTGTTACGGGACGCGTTGTAGGCTGAGACCAGGTTGTTTTCGATCAGCGCCATGCCGGGGATGAGGCGGCCACCGATGATGTCGGCGCGGAGTTCGAGGGTGATCTGGTCCGCTAGGGAGAGAGGGCTAGTCATTGAGGGCCTTGGATTGTTGAACAATCAGTTGGCGTTAGGTAATCAGTTTTTGTGCCAACCCGCGCGGAACAATTCAGTTGCATTCGCTGAACAGCAAAAAGGCCAGTCATCCGACTGGCCTCCCTTAAACAACCCTCAATTCACTTCCAGCTTGTCACGATTCCTATCGAGAATCGCCTTGCCGATGCCCTTGACCTCAAGCAGTTCGTCCACCGACGAGAAAGGCCCATTATTCTCTCGATACGCAACAATCGCCTCGGCCTTGCCCTTGCCTATCCCTGACAGCTCGCGCTGCAACGTTGCGGCATCTGCCCCGTTCAAATCCACCTTGGCGCCTTGCGTTTTCGCTGGCTGCTCCACCGCCAACGGCGAAGATACCGACTCCGGCTTGACCGCTGGGGCAGCAATAACAGCAATCGAGGCGCTGGTGAGGAAGGCAAAAATCAGCGAGTAGAAATAGCCTGTACGCATAAGTGACGCTCCATGACATCGTTGAGAGAGAAGCAGCTTTTCCGAAGCTGCTCCTCAAACTTAGGCGATGGTGTGGAGCTGTCAAAAGTGTGTACGTTACGAGGTATGTAACAATCAGGGCTCGAGATGGCGCTGCTGGTAAATCCAGTCGACAATTTCTCCGTCCGGGGCGTAACCACTGACGGTGTCGCGAAGCAACTGACGGACTCGTGCGTAATCATCTTCTTCGATGGCTGTCAGCAAGTCTGCCAGCCTTAGCTTGAGGACATCCCAAGGCAGGAAGTCTTCATTGGCGCTCATGATCATTGGGTGCTGGGTCGCGACGACGTTGTCGCCTATCAACAATTCCTCATAAAGCTTCTCGCCGGGGCGCAAGCCGGTGAATTTAATTGAGATATCACCGTGCGGATTCTTTTCGGACCGAACGCTCAAGCCAGACAAGTGAATCATTTTCTCCGCCAGCTCAACGATTTTCACCGGCTCGCCCATGTCCAGCACAAACACATCTCCACCCAAGCCCATGGAACCCGCCTGAATCACCAGCTGAGCTGCCTCGGGAATGGTCATGAAGTATCGCGTGATCTTGGGGTGGGTAACGGTCAACGGCCCGCCGGATTTGATCTGCTTATGGAACAGCGGGATAACCGATCCGGAGGAGCCCAGTACGTTACCGAAGCGAACCATGGTGAAGCGGGTCTTGTTTACCCGCGAGACGTTGGCCTGATCACCGAACAGCACCGGCGCCAATTCACGACTCAATGCCTGTAGTGTCAGCTCAGCGAGCCGCTTGGTGCTGCCCATTATATTGGTCGGGCGTACGGCCTTGTCGGTGGAGATCAAGACAAAGTTCGACACACCCGCCTGCAGTGCAGCCTGCGCAGTGTTCAGCGTACCGATTACGTTGTTCAAGACACCTTCGGCGATGTTGTGCTCAACCATCGGCACGTGCTTATAGGCGGCTGCGTGATAGACCGTGTCGACATTCCAGGTCTTCATCACATCAAGCAGTTTCTCTTGGTTGCGGACCGATCCCAAGATCGGTAACAGGCGAACAGACAGAGATTCCCGAGCGATTCGCGGCTCCAGCTCGGACAAAATGCTGTAGAGATTAAATTCGCTGTGCTCGAAAAGCAGCAGCGTGGTGGGTTTCAGCGCAAGGATCTGTCGGCAAAGCTCTGAGCCGATCGAACCGCCAGCACCCGTGACCAAGACCGATTGGCCTGTGATGCAATGTTCCAATAGGTCAGGCTGTGCCGGCACTGCATCACGTCCTAGAAGGTCCGCGATATCCACTTCCTGGATGTCGTCCACCTTGACCCGGCCGCTGGCCAGATCCATGAAGCCCGGGACGCTGCGTACGTGCAGAGGGAAGCCTTCGAGCAGGGTCAGGATTTCTCGACGGCGACCACGTGATGAAGAAGGGATGGCGAGCAATATTTCCTGTGCGCCAGTCGCATCGATCATTTTTTGAATGTGGTTGGGTTGATAGACCTGGAGCCCTGCGATGACGCGATCGGCGATGCTGCTGTCATCATCAATGAACGCGACAGGGCGCATCACCCGTCCCATGCGCAAGGCAGCGACGAGTTGGTTGCCTGCTGCGCCGGCGCCATAGATAGCGACCTTGGGTAGGCCATCGTCACGGTTGGTAAAGGGTACATGTTGGGCCGCAGTGAACCAGTCGCCCAGGAAGTATTGGCGCATCACGAGACGAAGCCCGCCGATCATGATCAGGCTCAACCACCAATAATTGAAGATAATCGAGCGCGGGACGACCGTCTTGTGGTTGCTGTACCAATACACCACCAAGGCCAATAGCAGCGCTGAGAGGCTGACTGCTTTACAAATAGTGATCAGCGCATCGTTACCAAAGTAACGCATGACAGCACGGTACATGCCGAAACGGATGAAAATAGGAATGGCGACCAGCGGAGCCGATGCGAACAGCCACAGATGCGTTTCGATCGGTGCTATCAACGCGTCGACACCCAGTCGCACGACAAATGCAAGCCACAGCGCAATCCAGACCAGCACAATATCCATGGCTACCTGGATTGCTCGCTTATGGCGCCTCGGGAGTCCCAACAAGACTGTTCTTAATTTATCCATGAATCCTTCCTGCACCCTCGCCAGCTCCTAAACCCCGTCCGCCCGTACGCCGGTGGTACATCACCGTGCGTTGGACAATCAATAACCCAAAAAGCGAACCTAGCTTGAAATCAGACGTTTTCAAGCTCGCCTGCATGAAACCTGACAGCAAGCATCACCAATGGCACATAAGCCACTATCAAAGCCAAGGCTCCGTCAATGTCCAACAATACAACGCATGCAGCCAACGGCAGCAGCCATAACAAATTGATTGCCATTACCGCCAAGGTCACAGGTAGATGCCGACCGAACTGACGCGAAGCGAACTGGTACGCGTGACTGCGATGAGCCTCGTACACCTTGTCGCCGCGAAGAAGACGTCGTATCAACGTGACCGTTGCATCGACAATAAATACACCGAGCAAAATCAACCAAACCCAAAGTAGCTTGGGTGAAGTCCAAGCTGCTTGCAGCGATAGGAGCGCCAAGACGATACCGAGAAATCCGCTGCCCGCGTCTCCCATGAAAATGCGAGCTGGGGGAAAATTCCAATATAGAAAGCCAGCTACCGCAAGAGCGAGCAATAGCGGAGCCATAATCAAAGATCCAAAACCTCCCAGCCAGTAAAGCAGACACGCCCCGAGGCACACGCAGATAGCCTCCACACTGGCAATACCGTCGATGCCGTCCATAAAATTGTAGAGATTCAACATCCACACCAAATAAAGAACTGCCAGGACGTGACCAAGCCAAGCCAGGTCAATTTCGACGTTAAACATCGTGATTACCGGCATCCCGCCTAGCCAGTAAAGTGCCCATATAGATGCTATGAAATGCCCCAACAGGCGCCAACGGGCAGCGATGTGGCCATGATCATCGAGGAAACCGAGCACAGCGACTACAGCTCCCGCTCCTAGCATTGACCACAAAGCGTGCAAAGGCAGCGATTCATTAGCCGCTAATATTGGCAGCGCCGCTAGGAAACTAAATACAATGGCTACGCCACCGCCGCGTGGGGTTGGTACAGAATGGGAACTACGGGCGTTGGGGATGTCTATGATGCTTCGAGCCAAGGCATAACGACGCAGGACCCATGTCATCAAGGATGACGCCGCGAAGATAATTAAAAAAATTTGCCAGCCCATTATTTACCCTGATTCAAAAAATTGCTTACAGTGTCTCTCAATCCTTGGTCAACGCTAACTTTTGGGGTCCAGCCCAGCAACTCATGGGTTTTACTTGTGTCGACCTGCAGAGAGCCGCAAAGACGCTTGAAAAGATCGTTTCTTCCCACCAACTTCGCAACATGGCCGATCAAATAAGAGGGGATGGGAACTAAACGCGAGGGTTTATGAAGTGCTATCGAAAGTTTAGTTAGCAGCTGAGTTGTCGACAAATCCTCTCGATCGCTAACGAGAAAAATTTGATTGGCTGCGAGCGGGTGATTTATACAGATCACTATCAAGTCAACCAAATTATCAATCCCGACTAAGCTTCGCATATTTTTAATGGCCCCCAAGGGTAAAGGTACCCCCCTATTAAGCCATCTCATCATGCTGAGAAAATTGCCTTTGACACCTGGGCCGTAAACAAGAACGGGACGAATGATAACTACGTCCATTTGCCCTTGCTCACCAAGTGAGAGAAGCGCTGCTTCGGCTTCCATTTTTGAAATACCATAAGGATCATGCGGGTTCGGTTTATCGTCCGGCTTGAAAGCATATCCCGGCTCGGTACTTTCTCCGTTGACCTTAACGGAACTTATGAAAATAAATCGCCGAACACCTGCTGCAGCAGCTTGACGTGCAAGATTTAAAGTTCCTTCTACATTGATTTCTCTAAACTCTCTCAGAGGATCACTTGAGGCGTCGTGCATTATATGCACGCGCGCAGCCGTATGAATAACGACTTCAACCCCATCAAGTGCTGCTGTCCAAGAGGTGGTCGCACTGAGATCCGGCACTTGATAGGTGCGGACACCAGATACCTGCTGTCCAGTACGAACCGAGGCACATATCTCAAAGCAAGAATCTGCTTTAGCTCTTTCAATAAGCGCAGCCCCAACGAATCCAGTCCCCCCCGTGATCAACAGGCGCGTCATTGAGAATTTCCTTTGGGGCGTTTGAAGTACTCAACCAACTTGAAAGGCAGCTTGCTCAGGACCATTACTAAATTCGTGTAGATGCCGTTTCTCCTACAAGCCTGAACAATCTCTCTATTCAGGCGGAGACTACTCCTTACACCTGAGGTGCTGACCCCACCGGCGCGCATCCGAACTAATACCTGATCAAGCCTGGCAAAGGGCAGCTTATGAACCACTAGCAATCGCACAAACATCTCATAATCAGCCGAAATCCTGTAGAGTATCGAATACGGCCCTGCTAACTTATATGCTTCTGCCCTTATGAACGTCGCAGGATGAGGTGGCATCCAACCAAAACGAAGCTTCCAAGACCGGAAATGGCCTGCACTGTAAAAGCGGGTCACAGTATTTAAATCATTAGGATCAACAAAAACAATATCACCAAAAACAAGCTGACTTTCTGGCGACGAAGCGAAGCAACTGGCAACAGAACCAACAACGTCATCTGTCTCGAAGAAATCGTCCGAATTCAAGATCCCAATGATATCACCTGTCGCCAAAGAGATGCCTTTGTTCATAGCATCATATATACCTTTGTCCGGCTCACTCACGACTTTGGCTATCTTACTTCCATACTCATTAACGATAGCCATGGTCGTGTCGCTCGAGGCGCCATCCACGACGATATATTCAATATTTTCATACCGCTGCGAAAGAACTGATTCTATAGTGTCACGAATCGTGGAAGCGCTATTATAAGAAACAGTAATAATGGAAATCTTCAAAACATCAATCCTTCACGCGACCGTATCGATCTTCAAAGCGAACGATATCATCTTCACCTAAATAGGTGCCGGACTGGACTTCTATTAGCTCCAACGGAATCACACCAGGATTCTCCAGAGCATGAATCTGGCCGACAGCTATGTATGTAGATTGATTTTCCGTTACCAGATAGGTCCGCTCACCGTTGGTTACTTGAGCCGTTCCGCTTACGACTATCCAATGCTCCGCCCGATGATGATGCATTTGTACAGATAGTTTAGCGCCCGGATTTACTGTAATACGTTTTACCTGATAGCGCGGTCCGTTATCGATGGAATCGTAAACTCCCCAAGGACGATAGACCTCACGATGGTTAGCATACTCAGGTCGCTTACAGCTCTTTAGCTGGTCAACAATTTTCTTGACTTCTTGAACATCATTTTTGTGTGCCACGAGTACCGCATCTTTGGTTTCTACAATAACAAGGTCATCAACGCCGATGGCGGCCACCAGTCGATGAGTTGCATGTAGGTAGCTGTTAGTCGTTCGCTCGGTGAGCACATCCCCATTAGATACGTTTCCGTTACAATCTTTATCTGATGTATCCCAGAGAGCCGACCACGATCCGACGTCACTCCATCCAGCATCAAGAGGCACCATTACCGCATCAGAAGTGCGCTCCATGACGGCGTAATCGATGGATATATCCGGACATTCGTTGAACGCTTGAGCGTTGACGCGGGTGAAATGCATATCCTGCTGCGCACCTGCAAACGAAGCCTGGCAGGAACGAAGGATATCCGGCGCGAAGAGTTCTAACTCCCGTAAATAACGACTGGCTCGAAACATGAACATGCCGCTATTCCAAAAATACTCTCCGCTGTCCAGATACTTCTGAGCCGTAGCTGAGTCAGGTTTTTCTACAAATCGGCTAACAACATAGGCCCCCTCGGCTATCTCTTTCCCCCTTTCCAAATAACCGAAACCCGTTTCTGGGTGGGTAGGCACTATCCCGAACGTGACTAATTTTCCCGTCTCAGCCAAAGCTAAAGCACAAGCGATGCTGGCATGAAATGCCCCAACGTTCTTAATAAGATGATCTGCGGGAAGAACCAGCAGAACCGGGTCAACTCCGGAAGCGGTGGCCTCCAACGCCGCCAGCGCGATAGCTGGAGCAGTATTGCGTCCCACCGGCTCAAGCAAAATCTTGGCTTGGTCCATCTCCATCTGCCGGAGTTGTTCCGCCGCAAGGAATCGGTGTTGTTCGTTGCAAATCAGCAAGGGGAGCTCGTGATTCAGCCCATCCAGCCGCTGAATTGTGGACTGCAGCAACGACCGCTCGGTATCAACCAAAGGCAGGAACTGCTTGGGATTAAGCTGGCGAGAAAGCGGCCAGAGGCGGGATCCCGTGCCGCCTGCCATGATTACCGGAAGAAACATTGAAGGTTGTCCTTACTGACGCTATCAGGGTGCTGCTATTTCTGTTTTTGCAAGGCTAATGATCGCGAAAAACCAGCCACACAGCCATCACTTCCTAGCCTCCAGCCAATGCTCTACAAACCATTGATAAGCATCGCTGAGCCCTTCCTCGAGACCAATCGTAGCTTGCCAACCCAACGCGCGAAGACGAGAGACGTCCATTAGTTTACGCGGCGCACCGTCAGGCTTGCTTGCATCAAAAGAGAGTTGTCCTTTAAAACCAGTAACCTTGGCGATGGTTTGTGCGAGCTCACGTATGGTGCAGTCTTCTCCCGTCCCGACATTAATATGCGACAGCATGGGCTGAGTGTTGGCGTGATACGTGTTTTGATCAAGCTCCATCACATGTACGCTAGCCGCGGCCATATCATCGACGTGTAAAAACTCCCGCATTGGGCTGCCGCTTCCCCAGATGACAACCTCCGCTTGACTGGCTCGCACCGCCTCGTGAAAACGTCGAAGCAAGGCCGGAATCACGTGGCTATTTTCAGGATGGTAATTATCATGCGGCCCGTACAGATTGGTTGGCATGACGCTGCGATAATCGCGACCGTGCTGACGATTATAGCTCTCGCATAACTTGATCCCAGCAATTTTGGCAATCGCATAGGGCTCGTTAGTCGGTTCTAATAAGCCAGTAAGCAAAGCGTTTTCCTGCATCGGTTGCTTAGCCTGCTTCGGATAAATGCAGGACGACCCAAGAAACAGTAATTTCTGAACGTTAGATAGGTGCGCAGCCTGGATCACATTCGCTTGTATCGTCAGATTTTCATAAATGAAATCCGCAGGGTACGTATTGTTGGCTTGGATTCCCCCTACCTTAGCTGCCGCAAGATAGACCTGGTCAATCCGATTTTTTAAAAAATATGCATGAACCGCTTGCTGATCCAGCAAATCCAACTCTTCCCGACCAGCACAGAGAACAGAGCGATAGCCAAGAGCCTGGAGCCGGCGCACGATAGCGGACCCCACCATGCCTCGATGGCCTGCGACGAAAACGGTCTGGTTCAATTCGCGGGACATCATTAGTTCTCCAAAGCGACCGGGACATCATGGCCGTGTTGCTTGAGCAAGGCATGACGCTGGGCCGCCTTAAGGTCCTCACGGACCATCTCTGCGCACATTTCCTGCACTGTGATTTCAGGTACCCAACCAAGGTCTTTCTTAGCTTTACTAGGATCACCCAACAAAGTTTCGACCTCGGTAGGCCGGAAGTAGCGCGGATCTACACGGACGATCACGTCTCCAGTCTTCAGCGCAGGGGCTAGATTTCCATCTACACGTTCAACTATCGCTCGCTCCTCCACACCTTCACCTTCAAAGCGCAACGTGACGCCAAGCTCAGCGGCTGACCAGCGCACAAAATCTCGTACAGAATATTGGACACCTGTAGCAATTACATAATCTTGAGGGTGCTCTTGTTGCAGCATCATCCATTGCATGCGGACATAGTCCTTCGCATGCCCCCAATCTCGCAAAGCATCCATATTGCCTAAGAACAGACATTGCTCCAAGCCTTGCGAGATATTTGCCAGCGCGCGGGTGATTTTACGCGTAACAAAGGTTTCGCCACGGCGTGGAGATTCATGATTGAACAGGATACCGTTGCACGCGTACATCCCGTACGCCTCACGATAGTTAACGGTTATCCAGTACGCGTAGAGCTTGGCCACCGCGTATGGAGAACGCGGATAAAAAGGTGTTGTTTCCTTTTGGGGCGTCTCCTGAACCAAACCGTACAATTCGGATGTCGACGCTTGATAGAAACGAGTTTTTTTCTCCAGGCCTAGTAGACGGATAGCCTCCAAAATCCGGAGTGTACCCATCGCGTCAACATCAGCGGTGTATTCAGGCGACTCAAAACTAACAGCCACATGAGACTGGGCTCCAAGATTGTAAACTTCATCCGGCTGAACTTCTTGGATGATTCTTGTAAGGTTCGATGAATCGCTCAGATCACCGTAATGAAGAACAAAATTACGGTTATCAACGTGAGGATCCTGGTAGATATGGTCTACACGCTGAGTATTGAACGACGAGGCGCGACGTTTAATGCCATGCACCTCATACCCCTTCTCCAACAACAATTCGGCCAAATAGGAGCCATCTTGGCCCGTAATCCCGGTAATCAAAGCCCTTTTCATCATTTATCTCTCCAACCTCTTAAGTTTTAGCATCTCTAGGCGACAACGCCTGAATTCGCGAAAGATTAAGCTTAGCATCTCTGAACCTGGGAAAGAATCGCCTAAAATACCAATAAAAAAACAACGGGAACAAAAGGTAATCCATTAGATTAAACAAATAAAATATATCAAAAGCTGCTCTAAACAGGTACAGCGAGAAGACAACCACTAACAAAAATTTTCGCTCAAGCAGCAACGCACAAAAAGAAAGGGTAGCAACAACCAACAGCAAAAAAAAAGAAAACCCAAAAAAAGAATGCAGCCTCAGAAAGGCGCTATGCGGATTCCCGCCAAAAGCTTCGACCATCGGTACGGCCGTGAGATCTACACCGGAGAAAAAACCCACCAAATCTACATGAGCAAAATAATCTTGGGCAATATAATACCTGTCACTTTCAAGCCCCGCCGATAAGTTAGTTCTCACCTGAACAAATTCATAGATATCGTCCCAACCAACAATAAGCATTGCAACAGCCACTAAGCCCCCTCCTCCAGCCAGTAGCGGACTTCTACGGTATAACACGCATAAAAATAACAAAAACGAAACAAACATTCCGTTTCGACTGTATAAAGGAAAACTTACTAAGAAAACCAAAAAAAACAACGTTACAGATATTTTTTTTCCAGTGTACTCTTTAGAAAAAATATACCCACTCGCGAGCGCCAACAATATCCCAGAATAAACATTACGACTCGACCCTATAAGAATTTTATTAAACTCAGCCGAACCATAACCCTCTACCAAAACAAGCCAAAGAGTGAAAGCCAAAAAAAGGATGAAGGGAAACTCAAATAATATTACTGTCTTTCTAAATTCTAACGCAAACCAAGCGACACCAAGCGCTGAAACAAAAACAAAAACCGTAAAAATACTTCTATATTCCGACCATTCGTAATTAAACAATGCAATAACAAAAAAACAAAAAGGCAAAAGTATTAGCGCGTAAAAGGACAGCCCCCGTTTAGCAGCAGAAACAGCAAGCATAGTCATAAAAACCAGAAATCCGACCACCACCGCAGCTGTACGAAAACTAATCGAGCCGTAGTAAAAAGCAAGCGCAGAAAACAGCACATACATGCATGCGAAAAAGGAAGCGCTATTGCGTAGGACAGCGTACATTTAAGCCACCCTTACGGGATATGCTGACATTTCGGCTCATCCCAGCCTAAAATTTTGGCGGAAGGAGATAACTCGCTGGCCGCCAAAATATTCACGCCAAGTTTATTAAACTCGTTTTTTAACTCTTGCATTACCGATATCACTCCCACTCCGTTTTCGCCTAGCGCTGTTTTATGAAGTTCGAAACTTTCAGCATCCGTTGAGACCTGTGGGACATGCGCCTCGTTAAAAATAATATCTGAAGCATCAGCACCATAAAAATGTGCCCCCTTAAAATCCAGGCCATGTATGACGATCTTCTTAAATCCCATTGTCTTAGCCAAAATAGCCAAGCCGACGACGCTCGACACTGCTTGGGGTAGTACTTCTGTTTCTGCGCACATCTGCTGAACAACAGGCTTTACAGCCCCACCGCCAAATATCCTATAATGCCTATCTTTAATGAAGTACGCTTTCTTTGAGTACAGCATACCAATAAGCCCTATTGAATTTTTCAGCTCAGAGATATTTTTAAATACTACTCTAGATCCCTCTAGCACCTTAAATTTTTTCAGTCCGAAAAATATTTGAAATGTATTCATAAAAAAAATAACGTTTTTTACAGATGCATTCTCAATAAAATGGAGATCTGGATTGCCGCATTTCAGAAAAGAAAAGTTAAAACCAATAACAAAAGATTTTTTTCGATCTATAGACTCGTATGAATGATTCAAGCTCCAACCAGAGGCAAGGATGTGACATTCAAGTGATTCATCGTACGCATTAACGGGAATTGAAAACTCTTGCATCCCCATACGCTTGAGTTTAGATACTCGTACCCACTGCAGGATAGATTCGAAAAAAAATATTACGCGCATGGCACAAAATTGAAGCGAAAGCGGCAAAGAACCGATAACTGCCCTTATATTTTTTTTATTTAACATAGAAGTCATCCGCCTTGACGGGAGAGTACTTTTCGACATCGCGCGTTAAAACACTACCAACAACACTACTTAACCGTTTTGGAGGCAAACCAAATCCCGGCCTCACACTTCTAACCGAATCCGCCGTGATAATCTCCCCAGCCCTCATTTTCCTCACGAAGTATAGAGATCGCCGAAATTGCACGTTCCCTTGCTCACTGGATTTGCGCCCGTAATTAATATTACCTAAAGCCGCCCATGCAGTTTTACTATCCCGGCAGAGCGCTACAAGCTCCGCAGGCTCAAGTGAAAAACTATCATCAGGGCCGCCACCGCTGCGATCAAGGGTAAAGTGCTTCTCGATAATCGACGCCCCGAGTGCAACGCTGGTAAGCGCCGTTGTGTTATCTAATGTATGGTCAGATAATCCGGTCACCAAACCATGGCGATGGATCATATCCGGAATAGTACGTAGATTATAATCTTCTGCCGGAGCTGGATAACCACTAACACAATGAAGGACAGCCAGCTCCTTGCAGCCACCCTCTCGCGCAGCCTCAATAGCCTCGGCTATCTCGTCTGCGTCTGCCATCCCAGTAGAGATGATCATCGGCTTGCCCGTACTGGCCACATATTTTATTAGCGGTAGGTCAATCGCTTCGAACGAAGCAATTTTATAAGCAGGTGCGTTCAGACTTTCGAGAAGATCAACTGCCGTCGAGTCGAAAGGCGAGCTGAAAATAGTGATGTCGAGCTTTTTTGCATAGTCAAAAAGCGGAGCATGCCATTCCCAGGGCATGTGGGCTTCTTTATAAAGCTCATACAATGTCCGCCCATCCCACAACCCACCACGAATCTGGAAGTCGGCCGAATCGCAATCTAACGTAATAGTGTCAGCGGTATATGTCTGCAGCTTGATCGCGTCGGCGCCCGCATTCTTGGCCTCTTCCATAATCCGCTTTGCAGTCTCAAAATTGCCATTATGATTGGCGGACAGCTCTGCAATAATATACGGGGGCTCGTCTGCGCCAATTTTTCTGCCGGCTATATTGATACTAGGATTTCGCATACGATTGACTCTCTTCTGGCTGCCATTCGGCGCTCAATAATCCAAAGCAAATAACTGAATGATAGTTTTCGCCGTCGTAATGTTGATCACGAAGAACACCTTCTTGCTGAAAACCCATACCAAGATGAAATTTGATTGAGCGTTCATTATAGACAAGCGCTTGTCCGCAGATCTTATGCAGATGGAGAATTTTAAACGCGTAATCCAGCGCTGCTTTTCCCAATTCTCGGCCTGTGCCCTTCTCTGCTTCAGGCGCGATGTAGAACCCCCAGTCAGCGACTCCAGGTACGCCGAGCTCGGTTATATTCACGAAGCCTTGGGCTGCGCCGTCTATTTGAAAAATCAACAAATGCTTGCTCGAATCAACGGAGGCACGCTTGAACCAGGCATGGTGCTCTTCAAGCTTGATCTCATGCCGGGTATACATGAAACGACGTATATCCGGATGATTCCTCCAGGCAAGTACAACGTCCAAATCGTCTGCCCTCATCTTCCGGATAGATGACGCCCGCTGCACGTTATCCATTACTCATGCTCCCGAGCAGCCGCTCAACACCTAAACCGTCGCAGACGTTCTTTGCCTGCCGGCTTAGCTCCGACAAGGAACTGCCTTGTGCTAAATCGAATATGGCAGCCGGTAAGCGTTCGGGAATATCGTGTGGTTGCCCAATGAGTACGACACAGCCGGAACGCAAAAGCGCCTCTGCCCCAGGCTTCTGATTATTCGCCAACACCACCATGATTGTCGGTACCCCCAAACAACAGCGCTCCCAAGAGGTACTGCCGGCGGCACCGATGATTAGGTCTGCCGACGTCATGCGTTCGGCCATATCAGTCACGTTAACCAACACTTCGGTAGGCCAAGGCATGGTCGCCGCGATTTCGCTTACCGATGCCAGACAAGGAGCCTTAAGCCCCATGACTACACTTATCCGGCAATCGTCAGGCAGAGGGCAGACTCGTAGGGCTTGCAATATAAGTCCCGTGGCATTTGCCTGGTCAACGCCGCCCATCGTAATCAGCAGATGCTGGAGCACTGGGGCGTTTCGTCTTTCAAGGCTTCGCTTACGCAGCTGGGCAAACTCCGGGCGCAATAGGGCAAATCGTGCACCAGCCAATATCTGGCAGCTATCAGGCACCAGCTCTATGTAGTCTCGTTCCGTACGTCCGTGGTTTTGATCGAGAAGTATTTTGCAAACATGCGGACGATCCGCAAGGTCATCTATTACCAAAAGATCGTTGTAGTATTTTTTCAGGGCGGTTTCCCACCGGGCATCCAAAGCGTAGTGATCCACCACCAACCAGTCGGGCATTAAGTTGCCTAACAGAGCAGCGCACTCGCTGGCATCTTGGGATTGGGGCGCTCCGAGCCAAGCGGAGTGAGCCAATTGGCTTTCCTGCGAAGCTAGGGAGGCATCAGGGTCAGCGGCCTCCGTCGCGTCCAGACTAAACGCTTCGAAATGCTTACTCCGAATGAAATCAAGCAGATTCCCTGAGTGCTCCCTACAAATGAAATAGCATGTAGCGCCTTCTGCACGTAGGGCTTCAGCCAGGGTCAAGCAACGCATTACATGCCCACTGCCAATCTGCAGCGAGGCATCGGCTCTGAATACGACCTTCATGCCTTTCATGCTTTGGCGCTTTCCGCTTGAAAGGCTTTATACATCCATTCAGCACGAACCCAATCTTCAAGGGTATCGATGTCTTGCACGCGGTGGCGCGGCAGCACCACGGCGCTGGACTCTGGGCTGAAAATCACATGCCCAGCCAACCATGCACTTGCCAGCCCCCAATAAAACTGCCCGGCGTCGTGATAGCTTTCTTCCAGATCTTGTGAGCGAGTGTTGAAGTGCTCGGCGTGAAACATCTCCACGCGTCCGTTTTCAGTCAGGCGAATCGCTCGCTGAATGGGGAATGCATAGCTGGTGACTGAAAATGCGTATTGGCTGCCCGTTCGTTCAAGAGTCGCCAGCCCTCGCTGCAAATCTTCAGGACTGACAAACGGGGCTGTCGCATAAAGGCAGCAAACCTGCTGGGCTTCAAACCCATCAGCCCTGAGACGTTCAATTGCTTGCTGAATAACCGGTATCGTTCCGGTGTAGTCGTCAGCCAACTCAGCTGGACGCATGAATGGAACGCTGGCTCCGCAATCACGCGCAACACCGGCAATCTCTTCGTCATCCGTAGACACAATGACCTTATCAAAACAGCCACTGTCGAGCGCCGCCTCGATTGACCAAGCGATCATTGGCTTGCCGCAAAACATCTTGATGTTTTTTCGCGGGATTCGCTTGCTGCCACCCCGGGCAGGAATGACGGCAAGTTTCATGCGTTTACCGCCTGATTAATGGCAGCTACCACTTGGTCTTGCTGTTCATCACTCATGGTCTGGAACATCGGAATGCTGATAGCTTCGCGATAGTAATCCTGGGCTACCGGGAAATCTTCCGGCTTGAACCCCATCTGTGCGTAGTACGGCTGCGTATGGACAGGAATGTAATGCAGGTTCACCCCAATCCCCTGCTCCCTCAGGGATTCGAACACTTGACGGTGGCTCTTGCTGATCTTGTCCAGCTGTAGCCGAATCACGTATAGGTGCAGGCCTGAATAACTGTCGGGATGTTGCCATGGGACAGTTACGGGCAACGCCGCGAGCAGATCGTTATAACGCGCCGCCAATTGGTGACGCCGAGCAATGTATTGATCCAGACGCTCCATCTGGCTGACGCCCAAGGCTGCCTGCAGTTCGGTCATTCGGTAATTGAAACCCAGATCGATCTGCTGGTAGTACCAAGGGCCGTCGGACTCGTGAGTCATTTGCTGCGGATCGCGAGTAACCCCATGGCTGCGCAAAAGCGCCATCTTGTTCGCCAGTTCGGCATCATTGGTCAACGCCATCCCGCCTTCCGCGGTAGTGATGATTTTTACCGGATGAAAGCTGAATACAGTGATGTCGCTATATTTGCCGCTTCCGATGAACTCGCCTTGGTATTTTCCACCGATGGCATGAGAGGCATCTTCAATCACCATGAAGCCATAGCGCTTGGCGAGCCTATGGATTGCCTGCATGTCGCAGGGCTGGCCACAGAGGTGTACCGGCACGACCACCTTAGGCAGCGTACCCTCTCGCTCAGCCTTTACCAGCTTGCGCTCCAGCGCTTGGGGGCAAAGGTTGTAGGTTCGAGGATCGATATCAACGAAATCAACCTGGGCACCGCAATACAAACCACAATTCGCAGAAGCGACGAACGTAACGGGACTCGTCCATAAACGATCACCAGGACCCAGCCCCAAGGCGAGGCATGCGATATGCAGCGCCGATGTAGCGCTATTCACTGCTAGCGCATGACTAGCACCCACATGGGCAGCAACCTGTTGCTCAAAACGAGGCACCATTGGCCCCTGGGTGAGGAAATCAGATTGCAGTACACCGACAACCGCGTCGATATCGGCTTGGGTTATGTCCTGGCGACCGTATGGAATCATGGATCAGATACTCCCGATCTTCGCTTCGTTGGCAGTGATCCAGTTGCGTAGATCCTCGTCGCTCATCCACTCGGTATTGTTATCACTGGCGTAGACGAACCCTTCCGCGACTTTCTTGCCGTCCTTGATACGTTTCGGGCAGGTCGCCCACTCGTTGATGACCGGCAGGATCTTGAAATGCTCGGGATATTCGTAGGTGTAATAGGAGTCCTCGGCGCTGATCATCTGCTCGTGCAGCTTTTCCCCCGGGCGGATACCGACGATCTTTTGCTTGGCGTCCGGCGCGACCACGCGGGCGAGGTCCGTCACCTTCATCGAAGGGATTTTTTTTACGTAGATTTCGCCGCCTTCCATATCCTCGAAAGCGTGCCAAACCAACTCGACCCCTTCCTCCAGCGAGATCATGAAGCGAGTCATGCGCTCATCGGTAATCGGTAGCTCGCCCTTGTCCTTGATGGACATGAAAAAGGGGATGACCGAGCCGCGCGAGCCCATGACGTTGCCATAACGCACGACGGCCATGCGAGTTTCGTGGCCGCCTGCATATGAATTACCGGCAACGAATAATTTATCGGACGCCAACTTGGTAGCACCGTACAGGTTGATCGGGCTACTGGCCTTGTCGGTGGACAACGCGACAACACGCTTGATGCCCTTATCGATACAGGCGTCGATCAGGTTCATGGCGCCGTTGATATTGGTTTTGATGCACTCGAAAGGGTTGTATTCCGCAGTCGGTACGATCTTGGTAGCAGCTGCATGCACGACGTAGTCAACGCCATCAAGGGCACGATAAAGCCGCTCTTTGTCGCGAACATCGCCAATAAAGAAACGAACACGCGAATCGCCTTCGAATTTCTTCGCCATGTCCCACTGCTTCATTTCATCCCGGGAGAAAATGATGATCTTCTTCGGGTTGTACTTGGCCAGGGTCATCGGCACGAATGTGTTACCAAACGAGCCGGTACCACCGGTAATGAGAATGGTCTTATTGGTGAACATTGACGCGTCCCTTGGTTGCTTCCTGCCCGAAGTCAGGATTGAAATAAACGATAAGGCGCCGGAGTCAGGCGATGGAAACTCCAAGCCTTCCAACACAGGATGAAAAAGAAACTGATGCACAACCCCAGCGGCACAGCCAGCTGCGGCCAGTACTGCGCGAAAATCCAGGTAGCCAGAACGAATATTAGCAAACTGGCAATGTGGCTGTGGATGATAGGCCTGTCACGCCCTTGGGCGTACAAACCATAATGCGGAACCATGCCTAGCGCATATAATACCGTAGCCAGCAGGATCCAGACGAATAAGCCTTGCTGTTCAGCATAGAGCGGCTTACCAAGCCAATCCAACAGGTGACCTATCGCCAGCAATCCAACCATCGCAAACAGCCCTGAAAGGGCCGCAGTCTGAAGGAGTAGCTTGCGAAAGAGCCGGCGAAACCCGTCGCCATCGGACCGCTGGTACGAACTGATCAAATCAGGGTAAATAAACGCAAATACACCAGCATCAAGGAACGAAATTAGCGCCATGCTGATGCCCGTAAACAGGACATAAGCGCCCAACACCTCCATACCCGCCAATGCTTGAAACCAGTATCGATCCAGCGTGAAGAGGCCTCGAATCGCTAACGTCGCAACCAGGAGCGCAAAGGCTATCTTCAGCCCTTTAATGATCCAAGCCCAATCTACCTCCTGTCGCCATCCGTCGAGCCCCATACGCTTGATTCTGCAAATACCTAGAAGCAGAGCTATCCCCCCACCCACTGCCCAAGCCCCAAATACGACGTTAAGGTCTCGGGCCTCAGGCATGACAAACATCAGCCCAGTAACCAGGACCGCCCAGACTCCTGAGCGAAAAAACAGCATGAGACTGGCATAGAGCTGATCCGACACCGCAACCAACAAACGACCTAGCTCCTGAGTAAGATGCTCGAGTATCAGCAGCGCAAAAAACCAACCGATAACGCTCATCGGCAACAGATCTTCAACAAAGATCAAACTCAACAGTGGCAGGAAAATCGCGTAGAGGAGCACGGTCAAAGCGGCTTGGGCTTTGATCACCCCACCCCATTCCTCGCGACCTCGCTTGAGCAGCTCACGGGTACTGTAGGTATAGAAATCGAAACCCAAGAGATATAAGGAATATCCCACCGTTGCCGTCAGCAAGCCATAGATACCCAGCTCAGCCGGCTCGAGAAATCGGGCGAGAAAAAAGATAAGTAAGAATTTGCTGGCTAACGTCAAGCCGCGAATCGCTACGTTGGACAGTTGCAAGAAGTGATTATTGGACATTAAGCTCAATCAGTTAAATATACGGGGCAACCGCCGAGAACCTGGCCTAGCTTGACCTTCAGAACACGGATTGCTTAGTCGCTCACGGTCCCAAACCCATACGCTCGTCAGATTATTATTCGGGGCAAGGGCATAATTGTCGGCCATGCCAAATAGAAGCGCAACATGAATGCTTACACATCTTTTGCAACAAACCACCCTTATAACACAGCCTAAGCTCCCAACAACGCCATCAAGACGCCACTAAACACACCACCTGCACGTTAGCATCGAATATCCAACCTTCGCCCTCCCTTCGGCTATCAACTAGCTGCGCGCTAGCGAAAATCAACATCAAACTCCCAAACATTAAAAAACCTGTCAGGCAAAACACCAAACAGGTTAATACACATGAGATAGCCCCTGGGATTTAGAAATAAAAATGTACCGCAGCCACGTTAAAGCTGGACACTTTTATCACGAATTACAACATATCTGACCAAAGCAAAAAAACCGCCAATCATCAGACCCGCAACGAAGCCCAATATCACAATCAAACCCTTCCTCGGCTTAACCGGACTCTCCGGCACCTCAACACTGCCATCCTGCCGATAAACCGAAATGAGCTCAGGATCGATATTCAACTTACGATAAAAGTTATACCGCATTTGCAACGTCCGCAAATCAGATATAAACGCATCATCCGAAGACCTGGACTCCAACGTCTGAATTTCAGCCGCCAACGCCTTACTACCACGTTGGTAATCCATCTTGTTACCAGTATCAACAGTAATATCCACAGCAGCAGAAGAGTTGATTGTCGGCGAGGTCAGCCCAATCGTCTCGGCAATCTTCAACGCTTCCCGCAATTGCTGAATCCTGTCCTCCCGTATCCGCTGCGCAGTCTCCCGCAAGCTGACAATACGCTGCTCAAGATTCCGCGCCCTCACCGAAGCTTCAGTCGTCACGTTCTTGATCAACTCCGCCTCCGCAGCCTCGCTGGCGCGCGCCACATAGGCCTTGGCCCATTCAGTCGCCTTCACCGGATCGCCGTTTTGAACGGTTACGGAGAAACGGTCGGGCGTGTCCTTGCCCGGCCCCTTTACCACCAGCTCCCGCGAGAACCGTTCATACAGACGATCGAGAGCGCCCTTTCGCTGCGATTCATCCAGCGAAGGAAGATAAACTTGATTGAAAAAGTTCTGACGAAGAGACTCACCTTGCAGGTTACGAGCAAACACATCGTAAACATGCTTGATGGAATAGGTTTCCAGCTCGGTACTTTTCCCACGCCCATAGTTCAACTCAGCGATCCCGTTCTGAGTCGGCGGCATAATAAAAAGCTTTGCTTCATAGACAGGTTTGCTGAGGAACGCGTATGCGGCCGCGCCAGCAGTCACCAAAAGAGTTATCGCGATGATCAACCACTTTTGAGCCCAAAGCCCACGTACAAGGGCGATCAGGTCGATTTCATCTTCGTCGCGCACTGCAATACGATTATCTTGCATGGATAGCCTCGCTTCCTTTTTTTAGCTTTACGCTTGCGGACACACTGGACGCATTAAAAGGTAAGACGGGCAAGTCCCCGGCGGACACGACGATATTTTTATAGAAATTAAACAAATGCAACATACCCAAAGTCAGAAAATTGCGGCAGTGATCCTTACTCCGTACTCCGAGACTACTGGGCTCACATATCCATTATTTCAGCCGCCGTTCTCTCCCGGCGAACCACGCCAATAGGGGACCAATGATCATCCCAGAGAGGAGCGCCAGCAAGACAAAAACCGAAACAGGAAGTTGCGGTGCCGACCATCCGAGGAACAACAATGCGACAGGTTGATTGTTTTCAAGCACGAACAGTACGATAGCCGAAGCCACGAGCACCGCAAGTACGACAAGCGCCAGGCGCCTAAAGTTCCGCATGGAGACCTCTTTTTTTGGGCAGTTTCAGACGTCGTCATCCTCATCCTCATTCACCCGGTCTCGCAGTTCCTTGCCCGGCTTGAAGTGAGGTACAAATTTTCCATCGAGGCTGACCGATTGGCCGGTTTTTGGGTTGCGACCCACCCGCGGGGCGCGGTAATGCAGGGAGAAGCTGCCGAACCCACGGATTTCGATACGATCTCCAGTGGCCAGGCATTGGGACATTTGTTCGAGCATGGTCTTGATGGCCAGCTCCACATCCTTGGACGAGAGCAGCCCTTGATGGGTGACAATCCGTTCGATCAACTCCGACTTCGTCATGTTTTTCCCTTCTTTTTCAAGCAGCTAGGAAAATCGCTTCAAAGGTTTTAGCATGCCCGGAGGAATTTGAACAGCCCAACTATTGACATATCTGCCACGCCTGTTGATCGCCCCTTTTCGGTGCAAACGGGCAGGAACCTTCAACTAGCGACACATGACCAGCATCGTTCTCGTCAAGTAACCCGCCGGATTGAAGCCGAAAGGATATTGATCCTGGTCCTTGGCATCATCTGATCGGGTTATTATCTTGTAACCTTGATCCTTGCACTCCCTGGCGGCGCGCTTGTAGCACTTCTCCCAGCCGGAACCCAACCCCGAGCAGTCGATCTCGATGCCGCTTACACCACGTACCGCGTGGGTCTTGGCGCTCGTCGCGCACCCCGCCAACGCCAGCACAATGACTACCAAAAAGAGTTTGTTCATTCAGATCCTTTCGATATGAGGCAAAACACAGCCTCAGGATGTTTGTATTCATGTGTCATAAAAGAGACAGCCTGATGAAGCGGTTGGTTTCGCCGCGCCCGAATGATCATGACCACTCCTTGCTCGATCCGGATAACATGAGAAATCGCAGGCACAAAAAAGGGCGACCGAAGTCGCCCTTTTTCTATGGTCTGACAGAACTTAGTTCTGCTTTTCCATCTGTGCACGCAGCAGGTCGCCCAGAGTGGTAGGACCAGCAGCAATGTCAGTGGCTGGCTTGTCGCGCAGGCTCTGGATTGCTTCTTTCTCTTCAGCATCGTCTTTCGACTTGATGGAGAGCTGGATTACGCGGCTCTTGCGGTCAACGCTGATGATCTTGGCTTCTACTTCTTCGCCTTCTTTCAGAACGTTGCGCGCGTCTTCAACGCGGTCACGGCTGATTTCGGAGGCTTTCAGAGTCGCTTCGATATCGTCGGCCAGGGTGATGATGGCGCCTTTGGCGTCAACTTCTTTCACGATGCCCTTAACGATTGCGCCTTTGTCGTTCTCTTGAACGTACTCGGAGAACGGATCGCTTTCCAGTTGCTTGATACCCAGGGAGATGCGCTCGCGCTCTGGGTCAACCGACAGGATAACGGTGTCCAGCTCGTCGCCCTTCTTGAAGCGGCGTACGGCTTCTTCGCCCACTTCGTTCCAGGAGATGTCGGACAGGTGAACCAGGCCGTCGATGCCGCCGTCCAGACCAATGAAGATACCGAAATCGGTGATCGACTTGATGGTGCCGGAGATTTTATCACCCTTGTTGAACTGGCCAGAGAAGTCTTCCCATGGGTTGGACTTGCACTGCTTGATGCCGAGGGAGATACGACGACGCTCTTCGTCGATGTCCAGGACCATGACTTCCACTTCGTCGCCGACTTGTACGACTTTCGAAGGGTGGATGTTCTTGTTGGTCCAGTCCATTTCGGAAACGTGTACCAGGCCTTCAACGCCTTCTTCCAGCTCAGCGAAGCAGCCGTAGTCGGTGAGGTTGGTAACACGAGCGGTGACGCGGGTGCCTTCTGGGTAACGGGCTTTGATAGCGACCCATGGATCTTCACCCAGTTGCTTGAGGCCCAGGGAAACACGATTGCGCTCGCGATCGTACTTCAGAACCTTGACATCGATCTCGTCGCCAACGTTGACGATTTCCGAAGGATGCTTAATACGCTTCCAGGCCATGTCGGTGATGTGCAGCAGGCCATCGACGCCACCCAGATCGACGAATGCGCCGTAATCGGTGAGGTTCTTGACGATACCCTTGACCTGCTGGCCTTCCTGCAGCGATTCCAGCAGAGCTTCACGCTCGGCGGAGTTCTCGGCTTCCAGGACACTGCGACGGGAAACGACAACGTTGTTGCGCTTCTGGTCCAGCTTGATGACCTTGAATTCCAGCTCTTTGCCTTCCAGGTGCGTGGTGTCGCGCACTGGACGGACGTCAACCAGGGAACCTGGCAGGAACGCACGGATGCCGTTAACGTCGACAGTGAAGCCGCCTTTAACCTTACCGTTGATAACGCCCTTGACCACTTCCTCAGCTGCGAAGGCCGCTTCCAGAACGATCCAGCATTCAGCACGCTTGGCTTTTTCACGGGACAGCTTGGTTTCACCGAAGCCATCTTCAACCGAATCCAACGCCACGTGAACTTCGTCACCAACGTTGATGTTCAGTTCGCCAGCGTCGTTGTAGAACTGCTCAAGCGGGATCAGCGCTTCAGACTTCAGACCAGCGTGAACGGTTACCCAGCGAGCCTGGTAATCGATATCAACGATAACGCCGGTGATGATGGAGCCTGCCTGAAGGTTCAGGGTTTTCAAGCTTTCTTCAAAGAGTTCCGCAAAGCTTTCGCTCATTTTAATTCCTGTTGATTAGGGCGAAGTAAACGCCCATCTCCACACCCCAGACGATGTGGGTTAGTTTCATATATAAGAAGCGCCGCAGGACTATGACTGGTCCCCTGCGGAGCTTCCTGGTCACCCGGCGATATCGCGAAGCGCGATCTCGCTCATGATGCGTTGCAACACCTGGTCGATGGACAACTCCGTGGAGTCCAGCTGTATCGCATCGGCCGCCGGCTTTAGCGGGGCCACTGCGCGCTGGGTATCACGCTCGTCGCGTGCACGGATCTCATCTAGCAGACTCGACAGACTAACATCCTCGCCTTTGCCCTTCAACTGCAAATATCGGCGACGAGCCCGCTCCTCCGCGCTGGCGGTGAGGAAAATCTTCAATGGCGCATCGGTGAACACCACCGTGCCCATGTCCCGGCCATCCGCCACCAGCCCCGGCGGTTCCTGGAATGCCCGTTGACGCTGGAGCAATGCCTCGCGCACCGCCGGCAGCGCGGCGACCTGGGAAGCCCCGGCGCCGACGCTTTCGGTGCGGATGACGTCGCTGACTTCGTCACCTTCCAGGATGATCCGCTGCAACTGGCCATCGGTGGCGGCGATGAACTGTACGTCCAGATGCGCGGCCAGGGCCTTGAGCAGTTCTTCGTTGGTCAAGTCGACGCCATGGTTGGCCGCGGCGAAAGCCAGCAAGCGATACAGGGCACCGGAATCGAGCAGATTCCAGCCCAGTTGCTTGGCCAGCATGCCGGCGATGGTGCCCTTGCCCGATCCGCTTGGGCCATCAATGGTGATGACCGGTGCCTTGATGTTCACGACTGTGCCTCTTGTGCTACTCGAATACCAACCTGCGCGCACAGCGCCAGGAAATTCGGGAACGACGTGGCGACGTTGGCGCAATCATGGATGCGGATCGGCGCGCTGGCGCGCAGGGACGCAACGCTGAACGCCATGGCGATACGGTGATCGCCGTGCCCATGGACTTCGCCGCCACCGATCTGGCCGCCGTCGATGATGATGCCGTCCGGTGTCGGTTCACATTTGACGCCAAGCGCCAGCAGGCCGTCCGCCATCACCTGGATACGATCCGATTCCTTGACCCGCAGCTCTTCGGCGCCGGTCAGCACGGTGCGGCCTTCTGCGCATGCAGCCGCGACGAACAGCACCGGGAACTCGTCGATCGCCAGGGGAACCAGCGCTTCCGGAATCTCGATACCCTTGAGTTTAGCCGCTCGCACGCGCAAGTCCGCAACCGGCTCGCCGCCCACTTCACGCTGGTTCTCCAAAGTGATGTCGGCGCCCATCAGGCGCAGGATGTCGATCACGCCGGTACGGGTCGGGTTGATGCCGACATGCTCGAGCACCAGGTCGGAGCCTTCGGCGATCGACGCCGCCACCAGGAAGAACGCCGACGATGAGATATCGCCTGGCACTTCGATGTGGGTCGCCGTCAGTTTGTTGCCGGATTCAACGGACGCCGTGGCGCCATCAACGGTGACCGGATAGCCGAAGCCACGCAACATGCGTTCGGTGTGGTCGCGGGTCGGGGCGGGCTCGGTGACGGTGGTCTTGCCTTCGGCGTAGAGCCCCGCCAACAGCAGGCAGGATTTCACCTGGGCGCTGGCCATCGGCATGGTGTAGGTCAGGCCCTTGAGCTTGTTGCCACCACGAATGGTCATCGGCGGGCGACCTTCAGCCGCGGTCTCGATCACCGCGCCCATTTCCCGCAACGGGTTGGCGACACGGTTCATCGGACGCTTGGACAGCGAGGCATCACCGGTCAGGGTGCTGTCGAAGTCTTGTGCGGCCAACAGGCCGGACAGCAGGCGCATCGAGGTACCGGAGTTGCCCAGGTAGATCGGGCCCGGCGCAGGCTTGAGGCCGTGCAGGCCGACACCGTGGATGGTCACGCGGCCGTGGTGCGGGCCTTCGATGACCACACCCATGTCGCGAAACGCTTGCAGCGTCGCCAGGGCATCTTCGCCCTCGAGGAAACCTTCCACCTCGGTCACGCCTTCGGCCAATGAGCCGAGCATGATCGAGCGGTGGGAAATCGATTTATCGCCCGGTACACGAATCCGCCCACTGAGGGAGCCACCAGGTTGTGCCAGGAAAATCAGATCGTTGGAGTTCATAGCGTCCACATAGGCCCGACGGGCCAGGATTTTACTGAAATGCTCGCGGGCCACCCTGGCGCGTGTGAAAACGCCCAGCAATTGGTGCCCGTCCCCTGCATCGACCGCGTCGCGCAAGGCGTCGAGGTCGCTGCGAAATGTATCGAGTGTGCGCAGGACAGCTTCGCGGTTGGCGAGGAAGATGTCGTGCCACATGACCGGGTCGCTCCCCGCGATTCTCGTGAAATCGCGGAAACCGCCGGCAGCGTAACGGAAGATCTCAAGATTTTCATTGCGTTTGGCCAATGAATCCACCAGACCGAACGCCAGCAGGTGCGGCAAATGGCTGGTGGCGGCCAATACTTCGTCGTGTCGCTCGACTTGCATGTGCTCGACATCGGCACCCAGCTCGCGCCACAGGCGGTCCACCACCGCCAGCGCCGCCGGATCCGTCTGGTCCACCGGCGTCAGAATGACTTTATGGCGACGGAACAGCTCGGCGTTGGATGCCTCCACCCCGCTCTCCTCGGAGCCGGCGATCGGGTGACCGGGCACGAAACGCGCTGGCATGCCGCCAAACGCCTCGGTCGCCGCCCGTACCACGTTGCCCTTGGCGCTACCCACATCAGTGAGAATCGCTTGCCCGAGCTCCATGCCAGCCAATCGGGCCAGCAGTTTCTCCATGGCCAGGATCGGCACCGCCAGCTGGATAACATCCGCTCCCTGGCAAGCGAGCAGCAAGTCGTCTTCACAGCGGTCCACCACGCCCAGCTCTACAGCAAGCTTGCGCGATTGCGGATCAAGGTCGACGCCGACGACTTCACGGCACAGCCCGCTTTCGCGCAGGCCCTTCGCAAACGAACCGCCAATCAACCCGAGGCCGACCACCACCAGGCGACCGATCATAGGTGCCGCAGGTTGCAGCGAGGTGACATCAACCACGAGCCAGGACCTTGCTCAACGCGTCGAGGAAACGGCTGTTTTCCGCCGGCAGGCCGACGGTGACGCGCAGGTGGTTCGGCATGCCGTAATTCGCTACCGGACGCACGATCACGCCTTCACGCAACAATCCCTGATAGACCGGCGCCGCGACGCGACCTACGTCGACACAAATGAAATTGCCCTTGGAAGGAATCCAGCCCAGGCCCAACTCACGCAAGCCTTCTTCCAACTGCTGCATGCCGGCTTCGTTCAAGCGACGGCTTTCAGCCAGGTAGGCTTCATCCTGCAATGCAGCGCAAGCGGCAGCCAGGGCGAAGCTGTTGACGTTGAACGGTTGGCGCACGCGGTTCAGCACATCGGCCACCACGGCGGTGGACAGTCCATAGCCGACCCGCAGCGACGCCAGGCCATAGGCCTTGGAGAAGGTGCGCGACACCAGCAGGTTCGGGTAGGCCGCGAGGAAATCCAGGCCGTCCGGCAAATCGCTGCCTTCGGCGTACTCGATGTAGGCCTCGTCCAATACCACCAGCACGTGCTCGGGCACGTCTTGCAGGAAATCGTCCAGGGCCTGGGCGTCGAACCAGGTGCCTGTCGGGTTGTTCGGGTTGGCGATGAAGACCACGCGGGTGTTGGCGTCGATGGCGGCCAGCATGGCCGGCAGGTCGTGCCCCCAATCCTTGGCGGGAACCACATGAGCATTGGCCCCGACGGCCTGGGTGGCGATCGGGTAGACCGCGAACGCGTGCTCGCTGAACACGGCATTGAGGCCCGGCGCCAGATACGCACGGGCAACCAGTTCGAGAATGTCGTTGGAACCGTTGCCCAGGGTCACCTGGTTCAGCTCGACACCGCAGCGCTCGGCCAGCAGGCTTTTCAGCGCAAAGCCATTGCCATCGGGGTAACGGGTCAGCTCTGCCAGCTCGTCACGGATCGCCGCGAGCGCCTTGGGGCTCGCGCCCAGCGGGTTTTCGTTGCTCGCCAACTTGACGATGCTGGCCGGATCCAGATCCAGCTCGCGGGCCAGTTCGTCCACAGGCTTGCCTGGAACGTAAGGCGAGAGTTGTTGCACGCCTGGCTGGGCCAGTGCGAGGAAGTTGCCACTCATTAGCTATCCGCCCTTAAAGAACTGCCTTGGGGTAGGAACCCAGCACCTTGAGTGCCACTGCTTCCTGACTGATTTTCTCCAGCACACCTTTTACCAGCGGATCGCGGTGGTGGCCGACGAAATCGATGAAGAACACGTAGGTCCATTTACCGCTGCGCGACGGACGGGTCTCGATACGTGTCAGATCGATACCGTTGTCGTGGAACGGCACCAACAGCTCATGAAGCGCGCCGGGCTTGTTGCTCATGGAGACGATGATCGACGTCTTGTCGTCGCCGGTTGGCGGTACTTCCTGGCTGCCGATCATCAGGAACCGCGTGGAGTTGTCCGGACGGTCCTCGATTTTTTCGGCCAGGCGCGTCAAGCCGTAGAGGCCCGCCGCCATGTCACCGGCGATGGCCGCCGAGTTCCACTCGCCCTTGACCCGCTTGGCCGCCTCGGCGTTGCTCGAGACCGCCACGCGCTCGACGTTCGGGTAATGGGCGTCCAGCCACTTGCGGCACTGCGCCAACGACTGGGCGTGGGAATAGATCCGGCTGATGCTATCGGTCTTGGTGTTCTCGCCCACCAGCAGGTGGTGGTGGATGCGCAGCTCGACTTCGCCGCAGATCACCATGTCGTGCTCGAGGAAGCTGTCCAGCGTGTGGTTGACCGCGCCTTCGGTGGAGTTCTCCACCGGCACCACGCCGAAGTTCACCGCGCCGGCGGCTACTTCACGGAACACTTCGTCGATGGCTGCCATCGGCTTGCTGATCACGGCATGACCGAAGTGCTTCATGGCCGCTGCCTGGGTGAAGGTGCCTTCCGGCCCTAGGTAGGCGACTTTCAGCGGTTGTTCGAGGGCCAGGCACGAGGACATGATTTCGCGAAACAAGCGCGCCATCTCTTCGTTGCCCAGCGGCCCCTTGTTGCGCTCCATGACACGCTTGAGCACCTGGGCTTCACGCTCGGGACGATAGAACACCGGCACTTCGCCTTCGGCCAGGGAGGCCATTTTCACCCGGGCGACTTCCTGGGCGCAGCGGGCGCGCTCGCTGATCAGCTCCAGGACCTTTTCGTCCAGGGCGTCGATGCGCAGGCGCAGCGCCTTGAGTTCTTGCTCAGACATCAGCCGTGTTCCTTCTCGAACTCTGCCATGTAGGCAACCAGCGCATTGACGGCGTTGATGTCCACGGCGTTGTAGATGGAGGCGCGCATGCCACCGACCGAACGGTGGCCCTTGAGGTTCAGCAGGCCGCGCTCGTCGGCGCCGGCCAGGAACGGCTTGTCGAGACGATCGTCGGCCAGGCGGAACGGGACGTTCATCCACGAGCGGTCGGACTTGTTGATCGGGTTGCTGTAGAGGCCGCTGGCGTCGATGAAGTCATACAGCGTGCGCTGCTTCACTTCGTTGAGCTTGCCGATGGCTTCGACACCGCCCTGCTCTTTCAGCCACTCGAAGACCAGGCCCGACAGGTACCAGGCCAGGGTCGGCGGGGTGTTGTACATCGAGCCGTTGTCGGCCGCGACCTTGTAGTTGAGCATGGTCGGGCACAGGGAACGGGCACGACCGAGCAGGTCTTCGCGAATGATCGCGACCAGGATGCCGCTCGGGCCGATATTCTTCTGGGCGCCGGCGTAGATCATGCCGAAACGGGAAATGTCCACCGGGCGCGAAAGAATGTCCGAGGACATGTCGGCCACCAGCGGCACGTCACCGGTTTCCGGGATCCAATTGAATTCCAGGCCACCGATGGTTTCGTTCGGCGCGTAGTGAACGTAGGCAGCGTCCTTGGACAGGTTCCACTCGTTCTGGCCGGGAATCGCGAAGTAGTCGTAGGGCTTGGCGGTAGCCGCCACGTTGACGTGACCGTAGCGCGACGCCTCTTCGATGGCTTTCTGCGACCAGATGCCGGTGTCGATGTAGTCGGCCTTGCCGTTTTCCGGCAGCAGGTTCAGCGGGATCTGGGCGAACTGCTGGCTGGCGCCGCCCTGCAGGAACAGCACTTTATAGTTGGACGGGATGTTCAGCAGATCACGCAGGTCCTGCTCGGCCTTGGTGGCGATGGACACGAACTCATCGCTGCGATGACTCATTTCCATGACGGACAGGCCCTTGCCGTGCCAGTCGAGAAGTTCACCCTGGGCACGCTTCAGGACCGCTTCAGGAAGCGCCGCCGGGCCGGCACAGAAGTTATAGGCTCTCTTGCTCACATCCAATCTCGCTCTGATCTGGTGGTCACTAAATCTTTTGGTCTGCACCGCACTAACTGTGGGAGCGAGCTTGCTCGCGATAGCGGCGCAACAGTCAACATTGATGTTGAATGCCAGCCCGTCATCGCGAGCAAGCTCGCTCCCACAGGGGCCGTTCGCTCAAGGCATGAAACCTCAGTGGAGCAGCATCACCCCAGAGGGGAATGTGCAGTGTCGCAAATTTTCAAACGGAACAAACAACAAGGGGGCGAATCTTCATCCGCCCCCTGTGTGTCCGCTTAGTCCTGCGGTTCTTCTTCGTCTGCGGCAGCGTCGAGTGGTTGATCGCCGACGGTGTCGTCGACATCGGCACCGAGGGTGCCATCGAACGCTACACCTTCTTCGCCTTCTTCCCCTTCCAGCTCCTCGCCTTCGACTTCCGACGGCTCCTGGACGCGCTCGAGCCCGACCAGTTTTTCGTCTTTGGCGAGCTTGATCAGCGTCACGCCCTGGGTGTTACGACCCAGGCTGGACACTTCGTCGACCCGCGTACGTACCAGCGTGCCCTGGTCGGAGATCAACATGATCTCCTCGCCATCAAGCACCTGGACAGCACCGACCAGGCGGCCGTTACGCTCGTTGCTGACCATGGCAATCACGCCCTGGCCGCCACGCTTGTACTCGGGGAACTCGCTGATGGCGGTACGCTTGCCGTAGCCACGCTCGGAAGCGGTGAGGATCTGGCTGCCTTCTTCCGGGATCAGCATGGAAATCAGCTTCTGCCCTTCCGGCAGGCGCATGCCGCGCACACCGCGGGCGGTACGGCCCATGGCGCGAACGTCGGATTCCTTGAAGCGAGTGACCTTGCCGCCGTCGGAGAACAGCATGACTTCGCGCTCGCCGTCAGTGATCGCGGCGGAAATCAGCACGTCACCTTCGTCCAGCTCCAGGGCGATCAGGCCGACGCTGCGCTGGCGGCTGAAGGATTCCAGCGGGGTCTTCTTCACGGTGCCGTTGGCGGTTGCCATGAAGATGTAGTGACCTTCGGTGTATTCCTCCACCGGCAGCATGGTGGTGATGTATTCACCATCATCCAGCGGCAACAGGTTGACCAGCGGACGGCCGCGGGCGGCGCGGGATGCTTCTGGGATTTCGTAGGTCTTCAGCCAGTACACCTTGCCCTTGCTGGAGAACAGCAGCAGCGTGGTATGGCTGTTGGCGACCAGCAGGTGAGCGATGTAGTCCTCGTCCTTGACGCCCGTGGCCGACTTGCCTTTGCCACCGCGACGCTGGGCCTGGTAGGCGGCCAGCGGCTGGGTCTTGGCGTAGCCGCCGTGGGAAATGGTCACCACGCGCTCTTCTTCCGGGATCATGTCGCCCAGGGTCAGGTCCAGGCGCGCGTCGAGGATCTCGGTGCGGCGCACGTCGCCGTATTCGGCGCGGATCACTTCCAGTTCTTCGCGGATCACTTCCATCAGGCGCGTGGCGCTGTTGAGGATGCGGATCAGCTCGCCGATCTGGTTGAGGATTTCCTGGTACTCGGCCAGCAGCTTCTCGTGCTCCAGGCCAGTCAGCCGGTGCAGGCGCAGTTCCAGGATGGCTTGCGCCTGCTCCGGGGACAGGAAGTACTTGCCTTCGCGCAGGCCGTATTGCGGGTCGAGGTTTTCCGGACGGCACGAATCGGCGCCGGCACGCTCGACCATTGCCACCACCGCGGAGGATTCCCAAGGCGTGCTGACCAGCGCTTCCTTGGCTTCCGACGGGGTTGGCGAAGCCTTGATCAGGGCGATGACCGGGTCGATGTTCGACAGGGCAACAGCCTGGCCTTCAAGAATGTGGCCACGCTCGCGCGCCTTGCGCAGTTCGAATACGGTACGACGGGTGACGACTTCACGGCGGTGACGGACGAAGGCTTCCAGCAGGTCCTTGAGGTTCAGGATCCGCGGACGGCCGTCGATCAACGCGACGATGTTGATGCCGAACACGCTTTGCAACTGGGTCTGGGCGTAGAGGTTGTTGAGGATCACCTCCGGCACTTCGCCGCGGCGCAGCTCGATCACGACGCGCATGCCGTCCTTGTCGGACTCGTCGCGCAGTTCGGTGATGCCTTCGAGCTTCTTCTCTTTCACCAGCTCGGCGATCTTCTCGATCAGGCGGGCCTTGTTCAGCTGGTACGGCAGCTCGGTGATGACGATCTGCTGGCGGCCGCCAACCTTGTCGATGTCTTCGACGGTCGAGCGGGCGCGCATGTAGATGCGACCGCGACCGGTGCGATAGGCCTCGATGATGCCGGCGCGACCGTTGATGATCGCCGCGGTCGGGAAGTCCGGGCCAGGGATGTATTGCATCAGCTCATCGACGGTCAGCTCGGGGTTGTCGATGAGGGCCAGGCAGCCGTCGATGACTTCACCGAGGTTGTGCGGCGGGATGTTGGTCGCCATGCCCACGGCGATACCGCTGGAGCCGTTGACGAGCAGGTTGGGGATACGGGTCGGCATGACCGCCGGGATCATTTCGGTGCCGTCGTAGTTCGGCACCCAGTCCACGGTTTCCTTGTGCAGGTCGGCCAGCAGCTCGTGGGCCAGCTTGGTCATGCGCACTTCGGTGTATCGCATGGCCGCGGCGTTGTCGCCGTCCACCGAACCGAAGTTGCCCTGGCCGTCCACCAGCAGGTAGCGCAGGGAGAATGGCTGCGCCATACGAACGATGGTGTCGTACACGGCAGTGTCGCCGTGGGGGTGATACTTACCGATCACGTCGCCGACGACACGGGCGGATTTCTTGTACGGCTTGTTGAAGTCGTTGCCCAGCTCGCTCATCGCGAACAGCACGCGGCGGTGCACGGGCTTCAAGCCATCGCGCGCATCCGGCAGCGCCCGCCCGACGATTACGCTCATCGCGTAGTCGAGGTAGGACTGTTTCAGCTCGTCTTCGATATTGACCGGGAGGATTTCTTTGGCCAGTTCGCCCATGAGAAGCCTGATTCCTTTTTCTGGTGAAACCTCGTCACGTCCAGATGGGACGAACGAAGCTCGCCGCTGCAGAACAAATGCCATGCAGCGACTTACGACAAATCAACGAGTTATGCCATGGATCTGCGCAGTAAAGGCCACCTCGCGAGGCAGCCTTGGAAACCGCCGGATGTTATCACAAGAGCCGCCACGCACCTATCCCCCAGATGCGCATGGTGTGTAGTTAGTTGACCGATGACAGGCTGGAATGGGACGAGAGGGGCTCAGAGGCGCTGGGAATCGCGATTCGTGGCTGGATTCGGCTAATTTTCGGGCTTTGCCGGCCCCATCGCGAGCAAGCTCGCTCCCACAGGGATTTTTGTATGCCTGGGAATTCAGGCACGCCGCGCATCCAATGTGTGGGAGCTTGCTCGCGATGGGGCCAGCTCAGACGCCGAAAGCCTTCAATGCAAGCGCTTGCGACACATCAACTGCGCCATCTTCGCCGCATCCGGCCGCTCGACGATGCCTTTCTCCGTCACGATGGCATCGATCAGGTCCGCCGGGGTCACATCGAAGACCGGGTTGAAGGCATCGGCGTCCGCCCCGACCCGCTTGCCGCCGACTTCCAGCAATTCACGGCCATCACGCTCTTCGATCGGAATATCGTCGCCACTGGCCAGGTTCATGTCGATGGTCGAGCTCGGCGCCACCACCATGAAGCGCACGCCGTGGTGCATGGCACACACCGCCAGTTGATAGGTGCCGATCTTGTTCGCCACGTCGCCATTGGCGGTGATGCGGTCGGCGCCGACGATCACCCAGGTCACGCCCTTGGTCTTCATGATGTGGGCGGCAGCGGAGTCGGCGTTGAGGGTCACCGGAATGCCTTCGTTGGCGAGTTCCCAGGCGGTCAGGCGAGACCCTTGCAGCCAGGGACGGGTTTCGTCGGCATAGACGCGCTCGACCATCCCCTCGATGAACGCCCCGCGAATCACCCCAAGGGCGGTACCAAAGCCACCGGTGGCCAGGGCGCCGGTGTTGCAATGGGTCAGGATGGCCTGGGCGTTGCCCTGGTGTTTGCGGATCAGGTCGACGCCGAGCTGGGCCATGGTCAGGTTGGCCTCGCGGTCGCTTTCATGGATCGCGATGGCCTCAGCCTCAAGGGCTGCCAGCGGGTCGGCCTGCTCCTTGAGACGCGCCAATCGGTCGCGCATGCGATCCAGCGCCCAGAACAGATTGACCGCCGTCGGCCGGGAATCGGCCAGCAAGGCAAAATCCGCTTCCAGCGCCGCCTGCCAGTCTCCGCCCTCGGCCAACCGCGCCCGCGCCGCCAGCACCACGCCATACGCCGCACTGATGCCGATCGCCGGCGCACCGCGCACCACCATCGAACGGATGGCCTCGGCCACGCCGGCCGCGCTGGTGTAGCCGATCCAGTTTTCCTCGAACGGCAAAACACGCTGATCCAGCAGATAAAGAGCGCCATCGCGCCAATCGATGGCCTTCACCTTCTCCGCAGCCAACAGTCGATCGCGCATCCTTCACCCCGCACTCATGAACAAAAGCCGCCGATTATAGCGATCCCTCCGCGAAGACGCTCGGGTATACTTCGCCATCCTTTATAACCCATGGAACCGTTCCACGATGCCCAAGCCTGCCGTTGCGCTCGACTTATTATTGCTGCCGACCTGGTTGGTGCCTGTCGAACCCGCCGGTGTCGTGCTCAAGGATCATGGTTTGGGCATCCGTGATGGCTGCATCGTGTTCATCGGGCCACGAGCCGAGGCGTTGAAGTGCGATGCCACGGAAATCCGCGAGCTACCTGGCATGCTCCTCAGCCCGGGCCTGGTCAACGCCCACGGCCACGCGGCCATGACACTGTTCCGTGGCCTGGCGGATGATTTGCCGCTGATGACCTGGCTCGAACAGCACATCTGGCCCGCCGAGGGCAAATGGGTCGATGAAGATTTCGTCCGCGACGGCACCGACCTGGCGATCGCCGAGCAGATCCAGGGCGGCATCACCTGTTTCTCCGACATGTACTTCTACCCCAAGGTTGCCAGCGAGCGTGTCCATAACAGCGGCATCCGCGCGCAAATCGCCATCCCGATCCTCGACTTTCCGATACCCGGTGCCGCCAGCGCCGATGACGCCATTCGTCAGGGCATCGAGCTGTTCGGCGATCTCAAGCACCATCCACGGATCAAAGTCGCATTCGGCCCCCACGCGCCGTACACCGTGGGCGATGAGAACCTGGAGAAAATCCGGGTGATCGCCGAGGAGCTGGACGCGGCCATTCACATGCACGTTCACGAAACCGCCTTCGAAGTGCAGCAGGCTGTGGATAACACCGGCGAGCGGCCAATGGCCCGGCTGGCCCGGGTTGGCCTGTTGGGACCGCGCTTCCAGGCGGTGCACATGACTCAGGTCAGCGACGAGGACCAGGCCCTGCTGGTAGAACACAACTGCAGCGTGATCCATTGCCCGGAATCGAACCTGAAACTGGCCAGCGGTTTCTGCCCGGTGGAGCGCCTGTGGCAGGCCGGCGTCAACGTCGCGGTCGGCACGGACGGCGCAGCAAGCAACAATGACCTGGACCTGCTGGGCGAAACCCGCACCGCCGCCCTGCTGGCGAAAGCCGTCGCCGGCTCGGCCACCGCACTGGATGCCCATCGGGCCTTGCGCATGGCCACGCTCAATGGCGCGCGGGCGCTGGGTATCGAGTCGATCGTCGGTTCACTGGAGGTCGGCAAGGCCGCCGACCTGGTGGCCTTCGACCTGTCCGGCCTGGCGCAACAACCGATCTACGACCCGGTATCGCAGTTGATCTACGCCACCGGCCGCCATTGCGTGAAACACCTGTGGGTGGCCGGCAAGCCGTTGCTGGAGGACGGTCGCCTGACTCGCATGGACGAGGCGCAACTGACCGCCACGGCCCAGGCCTGGGGCCGCCGGGTGAGCGGCCAGAACGAATAGCACGCCCCTTGAGCCACGGCTCGGGGTCACTGATTTTTCAAGTTTTTCGAGGATCTGCACATGAGCAACGTCGACCACGCTGAAATCGCCAAGTTCGAAGCCCTGGCCCATCGCTGGTGGGACCGCGAGAGCGAATTCAAACCGCTGCACGACATCAACCCGCTGCGGGTCAACTGGATTGACGAGCGGGTCAGCCTGGCCGGCAAGAAAGTCCTCGACGTCGGTTGTGGCGGCGGCATTCTCAGCGAAGCCATGGCCCTGCGTGGCGCCACCGTCATGGGCATCGACATGGGCGAGGCGCCGCTGGCGGTTGCGCAATTGCATCAATTGGAATCGGGCGTCAGCGTGGAGTACCGGCAGATCACCGCCGAAGCCCTGGCCGAGGAAATGCCCGGCCAGTTCGACGTGGTGACTTGCCTGGAAATGCTCGAACACGTGCCGGACCCTTCGTCGGTGATCCGCGCCTGCTTCAAGATGGTCAAGCCCGGCGGCCAGGTGTTCTTCTCCACCATCAACCGCAACCCGAAGGCCTACCTGTTCGCGATCATCGGCGCCGAATACATCATGAAGCTGCTGCCACGCGGCACCCACGACTTCAAGAAATTCATCCGTCCTTCCGAACTGGGCGCCTGGAGCCGCATGGCCGGGTTGACCGTCAAGGACATCATCGGCCTGACCTACAACCCGTTGACCAAGCACTACAAGCTGGCCGCCGACGTTGACGTCAACTACATGATCCAGACCCTGCGCGAGGAATAAGTCGATGCGTCTCAAAGCGGTTCTCTTCGACATGGACGGCACGCTGCTCGACACCGCGCCAGACTTCATCGCCATCTGCCAGGCCATGCGCGCCGACCGTGGCCTGCCGCCGATGAACACCCAGCACATCCGCGACGAAATTTCCGGCGGTGCCCGGGCGATGGTCGCCGTGACGTTCTCGATGGACCCGGAATCGCCAGGGTTCGAGGAGCTGCGCCAGGAATTCCTCGACCGCTACCTCAAGGGATGCGCGGTCCACAGCCATTTGTTCGATGGCATGGCCGAAGTGTTGGCCGACATCGAGGCGGCCAACCTCATCTGGGGCGTGGTCACCAACAAGCCGGTACGTTTCGCCGAGCCGATCATGCAGCAGTTGGGCTTGGCCGAGCGCTCGAAAGTGTTGATTTGCCCAGACCATGTGAAAAACAGCAAGCCGGACCCGGAACCGCTGATCCTGGCGTGCAAGATGCTCGACCTGGACCCGGCCAGCGTGCTGTTCGTGGGCGATGATCTGCGGGACATCGAGTCCGGCCGCAGCGCCGGCACCAAGACCTGCGCGGTGACCTACGGTTATATCCACCCGGACGACAACCCCAAGCACTGGGGCGCGGATGTGGTGATCGACCACCCCCTGGCGCTGCGTGAAGTGCTGGATAACGCGTTGTGCAGTTGCTGATCTGAGTACCGCTTTTGTGGCGAGGGAGCTTGCTGTGGCGAGGGGATTTATCCCCGTTGGGTCGCGAAGCGCCCCCAAAATATATCTGCCACCGCAGTACATCAAATCGAACCCAGCGGGGCGGTGCGACGTTTCGCTAAATTCCCTCGCCACAACTGCGCACCACTACGCATTGTTTTGTTTCGTGAGGTTTCTTTATGTTTGACTACTCCGCCCGCCCCGACCTGCTCGAAGGCCGCGTCATCCTGGTCACCGGTGCCGGTCGTGGTATCGGCGCCGCTGCCGCCAAGGCTTATGCCGCCCATGGCGCTACCGTTCTGTTGCTGGGCAAGACCGAGGCCAACCTGACCCAGGTCTACGATGAAATCGAAGCGGCCGGTCATCCACAGCCGGCGGTGATCCCCTTCAACCTCGAAACCGCCCTGCCCCATCAATACGATGAGCTGGCAGCCATGATCGAGACCGAGTTCGGCCACCTCGACGGCCTGCTGCACAACGCCTCGATCATCGGCCCTCGCACGCCGCTGGAGCAGTTGTCCGGTGAGAATTTCATGCGCGTGATGCACGTGAACGTCAATGCCATGTTCATGCTCACCAGCACCCTGCTGCCATTGCTGAAGCTGTCCAAGGACGCGTCCGTGGTGTTCACCTCCAGCAGCGTCGGGCGCAAGGGCCGGGCGTATTGGGGGGCTTATGGCGTCTCCAAGTTCGCCACCGAAGGGCTGATGCAGACGCTCGCCGACGAAGTCGACACCGTTGCGCCGGTGCGCTCCAACAGCATCAACCCCGGCGCCACCCGCACCAGCATGCGGGCCCAAGCCTATCCGGGGGAGAACCCGCTCAACAACCCGACGCCCGAGGAAATCCTACCGGTCTACCTCTACCTCATGGGACCAGACAGCCAAGGCGTCAATGGCCAGGCTTTCAACGCGCAGTAACTGCCCACCTCTCGTCGCGGCGGTTTACCGTCGCGGCGCAGACACCTTCGGTGCATTACCCAGCGAAGCGCCAAGACCTTGCCGCCAGCTGCCCCTCTTATCGCCCCTCACCCGTCAGTAACATGCTGATTTTTTGCGTGTTTTTTTAAAGATGAACCGAATGGCACGACTTTCGCTCTAACCACTCAAGCACGCCATGTCCGGCAAGCAATGGACGTTGAGACGGGATCCGCCAGCGCAAGAAAGCGGACTAAACTCAAACCAATGTCCTTCGGGACTGAAGGATCAGTACGACGCGTAGCCCAGTGCCGCTTCACCCGCCGGCCAGGATCGACTCAGTTAGGGGCTCACGCCATATGAAAACGCCCACGCAGACCAATGCGATCGACTTTGACAGCGCCAAGCTGCAGCGCCTGGGCCTTGCCCAGCCGTCGCCGCTCGTGACGCGGCCCGTCAGCCTTTCACAACTGCGCCAGCAATTGAGCCAGCAGTTGCAGACCAGCCTGGAGCCGCAGAGGATCCTTGGCCTGTTCTTCCGCGAAGTGCAGCGGCTGGTGCCCTTGGATGCGCTGGCCTACCAGCACAAACCCAGCGACCTGCGCCTTGAATTTGGCCAGCGCGGACATCACAGCCTCAGTTACAACCTTAGCCATGAAGGCGAACACCTGGGTGAACTGGTGTTCCGCCGCAACCAGCGCTTCACCAACTCGGAGCAGAGCGAACTCGAGTCGATACTCTCCACGCTGTTTTTCCCACTGCGCAACGCCTTGCTCTATCGCGCCGCCACGCAAAGCGCCCTGCGCGATCCGCTGACCGGTACCGGCAACCGTATCGCCATGGACCAGACGCTGGAACGTGAGATCGACATGGCCAGGCGTCACATGCAGCCACTCTCGCTGTTGATGCTGGACATCGATCATTTCAAGCGGATCAACGATAGCCATGGACATGGCGTCGGCGACGAAGTGCTGAAAGCCGTGGCCGACTCGATCAAGAGCCAACTGCGCAATGTGGATATGGTGTTCAGGTTTGGTGGCGAAGAATTCCTGATCCTGCTGGCCAATACCAGCCGGGACGCGGCGGCCATGGTCGGCGAACGGCTGCGTTACGCCGCCCAGGCACAGGATTACTTTGCCGCAGGCACTCGGATCGAACTGACCGTCAGCCTGGGATGCGCAACGCTGCTGCCCGGTGAGTCTGCTGAAAGCCTGCTGCGCAGGGCCGACAGCGCGTTATACGTGGCCAAGCGCGAAGGCCGGAACCGGCTGACGATGGCGGGCTGAGACTTGTTCTGCTTCTCGTCGACACACCGCCTTCGCGAGCAAGCTCGCTCCCACAGGGATTGGCGGCGCACTTCAAATTTCTGGGTCACCACAAAAACCAATGTGGGAGCGAGCTTGCTCGCGAAGGGGCCAGAACAATCAACGCAAGGTTGACGGTCAGACCGCTTTCGCGAGCAAGCTCGCTCCCACAAGGGAATGGCGGTGCACTTGAAACTTCCGGTCACCACAAAACCAATGTGGGAGCAAGCGCGCTCCCACGAGGGAATGGCGGTGCACTTGAAACTTCCGGTCGCCACAAAACCAATGTGGGAGCAAGCGCGCTCCCACAAGGGAATGGCGGCGCATTTGAAACTTCCGGTCGCCACAAAACCAATGTGGGAGCGAGCCTGCTCGCGAAGGGGCCGGATCAGTCAACGCAGGTTGATGGTCAGACCGCTTTCGCGAGCAAGCCCACTCCCACAGGAGGGTCAAGCTATTGGGGATCAGCTACCCGCCAACGCCAGGCGTTCACGGCTGGGCGCGGTTTTCTCTGCAACGCCTGAGTGTTCCAGTTGCATGCAGCGCTCCAGGAACAGATACATATAGTCGTAGCTTTTGCAGACGGCCTGGCGCAGTTCCATCTGCAACGACTTGCTCGGATTCGTGCCCGCCAGGGTGCAGATGATCTCCAGCGCTTCCCAAGGGTGGGCATCGTCATACTGGGCGTGCATCTTCAGCCACTTCATGGCCCGCTTGCGGTCTTCCTCGGCGAAAGCCGCCGCGTAGACGCCACTGGAACAGACCACCGCCGACCACTCCCCGGTCGCGCCCTCGATGGCGTAGTTGGTCGCGGCAATCGCCACGATCAACGAGTCCGCCGAGCTGGTGTGCCAGCACCAATGACTCAACGCATGCAGCTCAGGTGGCACCTGCTGCGCCTGCAGATCTTCGAGTGTCACGCCATGAGCGGCGCTCCAGTTCACCCAATAATCGGCATGATTGAGTTCGACACGAATGTTGCGCATCAGCCAGCGGCGCGCCATGTCCTCGCCGGGATGGCGGGCAAAGCGCGTCTTGGTGAGGTTTTGTGCCATGTACAAGGCGAACTGTTCGACGACGGGCCAACCACCGATAAGGTAGTGGCGCATGGTCTTGGCGCTGAGTTTGTTGTCGCGCATGCGTTGATACAGTTCGTGTTCTACAACCCGGCGCTTGCTCTCGCCGCAATCTGCAATGAGCTGCTGTGCCCATTGCGGATAGCTCTTGGCGTCCATGAGCGGGCCTGTTCGGTTGAATGTGTCGATCACTGTCGGGCTCCTTTTGATTGTGATTTTCTGCGGATCAACAAGAGTTTCAGCGGAACGTGCCGGGGGCCTTGAACAACAACGGCTGAGGCCTGGCCGGCCTACATTGCAACGTGTCACAGGTAAACATCTGTGGCCGCTCGATGACATACCCCTGAGCGTAGTCCACACCGATTTCCAGCAATGCCTGCTCGATCTGGGCCGTTTCAACAAACTCGGCAATCGTACGCTTACCCATGACATGGCCGATATGATTAATCACTTCGACCATTGCCCGGTTGATCGGGTCGTCCAGCATATCCTTTACGAAACTCCCGTCGATCTTCAAGAAGTCTACAGGTAAATGTTTCAAGTAAGCGAATGAAGACATTCCGGCGCAAAAGTCATCCAGTGAGAAATAACAGCCCAAACCTTTGAGTTCATTGATAAAGCGGATCGCGCTACCCAGATTCGAAATGGCGCTGGTCTCAGTAATTTCAAAACAAATCATTTCCGGCGGAATCGAGTAGGCCGCGAACTGTTTACGCAAGAAGTCCAGGAACGCCTGATCTCCTATAGTCGTGCCTGACAGATTAATCGCACACATGGCCAACGGGCCTTGCCGGGATTCGTTCAGGCATTGGCGAATGATCCTGAAGACATTCTCCACCACCCAGCGGTCCAACGAAGTCATCAAGCCATAGCGCTCCGCCGCCGGAATGAAACTGTCCGGCAGAATCATCCGCCCGGCCTCGTCATGCAGGCGCAGCAATATCTCGATATGCCCACCGCCATGATCCCCCGGGCCCAATGCGGCGATCTCCTGGGCGTAAAGGCAGAAACGGTTTTCCTCCAGGGCCATGTGCAAGCGCTGCACCCAGGCCATCTCGCCGAAGCGCAGGGACAACTCCGAGTCGTCGGCATGGTAGACCTGGACCCGGTTGCGTCCCTTTTCCTTGGCCATGTAGCAGGCCATGTCGGCGGCACGCAGGGACGCCTCCAGGGTGGTCGGGCTCTGGGCGATATGCACCAGGCCGATACTCACGGTGGTCACGAATGGCCGGCCTTTCCAGACGAAATGCAGGTTCTGTACGGTCTGGCGCAGGCCTTCGGCAATTTTCTCCGCGGCCTCCGGCGAGCAGTTTTCCAACAGGATGCCGAATTCATCACCGCCCAATCGCGCCAGCGTGTCGTTTTCCCGCAACCCCGATTGCAGCAATGCACAAATGTGTCGCAACAACTCGTCACCGGCCGCATGGCCACAGGTGTCGTTGACCAGCTTGAATTGATCCAGGTCGAGAAACATGAGGGCGTGGCGCCCGACCTGGCGAGTCAGGTTATGCAGCGCTTGTTCGAGGCGGTACTCGAATTCTCGGCGGTTCGCCAGGCCGGTCAGGGCATCGTGAGTGGCTTGCCAAGACAGATTGGCAATGTACTGGCGCTCCTGGGTCATGTCGTGCAGCACCAGCACCGCACCACTGACTTTGCCGGCGTGGCGGATCGGCGCCCCCACCAGGGTGACCGACACCGTGCTGCCGTCCAGGCGCTGGATCAATTTGGAATGCTCGCTGCCGCCCCCCAATCGTCCGCTCAAGATATGCTCGATCAAGGTCAGCCCTTCAGTCTGGGCATTGTCATCGAGCAGATTGAACAGCGCCGCCAGGGGCAACCCCGTGGCGTGCTCGGCTTTCCAGTGGGTCATCGCTTCCGCGGCGGGGTTCATGTAGGCAATGGCGCCCTCGACGTCGGTGGTGATCACGCCGTCGCCAATCGATTGCAGGGTGATCTGGGCCCGCTCCTTCTCCAACTGAAGCGCATTGGCGAAGACCTGCCGCTGGGCCAGCAGTTTATGGGTGCGCAACAGCGCGAGGACAATCAACCCAAGGGCCGTGGCGAAATTGGTCACGAGCAACAGGCGCAGGATAAACCGCGAGCCCTCGCCCAAGGCATCACTGAATGCCTTCGCGGCTGGGGTCACGGAATCGTTGATGGCGAAGATCTGTGCCTTCCAGCCACGGATATCCGTTTCCGAGGCTTGGCCGGCGCTGATGCTGGCGTGCATCTGCCGGGCGACGTTATCCAGTTCAATCAGGTAGCCATCCCCCACCGTCCAGAGATCGATGGCCTCCTCCAGATAGCTGAAATGACGGAAATTGAGATACAGCCAGATCACGCTGGCTACGTCGTCGGGATGATTGCCGCCCTTGAGAATCCCGGCCCGCGCGGCGTCGAGATCAGGCGGCTGGCGATCCAGTGCTACCCGCAGCTCGTGACCGCCCTCGGGCACGGCGATGGCTTGCTGGTACTTGAGAAAAATCGCCTCGTCACGGCTGTCAGCGTAAAGGTTGAGGTAATAAATGGCGTCTTTCTGGCCCTTGGACCAAAGGCTTTCCCCTGCTACATAACCGCGGACTGCCGACAACACGTAAAGACTGACGCCTCCAAGCAATGCTTGAAATAGCACAACGGCGATAAAAGGCCAGACGATACCCAACAACCGTGGCGTTCCGAGAGTCCGCTTTTGCTTCATGAGGTCCCTTGCACAGACATTGCCATTGAGCACCCGCGAGAATTCCGCTCCTGATTCCACAGCCTAGGCTAGTTTTCAATCCTTCGAACGTCGGGATGACCGGATCGCCTGGCTTTTGGTGGAGATTTGGAAAAATCGGGGGATTTGGCTGATTTTTTTCCGATACTAAGCACAGAAAAGTGCAGGAAACTCAAGGTCGCTGTGTTTGTTGCAAGTGACCATAGAGCCTTGCGTACAAACCACCCTCGGCAATCAGTTGCAAATGGTCGCCGTCTTCGGCGATTTGCCCGCCGTCGAATACCAATACTCGGTCCGCCTGTTTCACCGCGGACAACCGATGAGCGATGATCAAAGTGGTACGCCCACTCAAGAACCGCGCCAATGCTTGGTGAAGGTTGTACTCGGTGGCGGCGTCCAGCGCCGATGTCGCTTCGTCGAGAATCACCACCCGTGGATTGGCCAACACCATGCGGGCGATAGCCAGCCGCTGGCGTTGGCCACCCGACAGCCTCACGCCGGAACGACCGACAATACTTTCCAACCCCAAGGGCAGCGCCCGCACCGTATCTTGGAGCTGGGCAATTTCCAATGCCCGCCAGCAGGCCTCGTCGCTGCAGTCGCGGCCCATGGCGAGGTTGGCCCGCACCGTGTCGTTGAACAGCGCCGGATGCTGGAGCACCACCGCGACGTTTTCGCGGATGGTGTCGAGGCCGATTTCCTGCTGCGTCGCGCCACCAAACCGGATGCTGCCGGCCTGGGGTGTGTAGAGTCCCAGCAGCAATTGCACCAAGGTGCTTTTACCGCCACCGCTGGCCCCTACGATAGCGACCTTCTCACCCGGCGAAATGGACAGGTTCAATCGGTTGAGAACCCTCTCCTCACCGTAGCCGAACGTGAGCCCTTGAATATCGATGCCTACGGTGTCGCGCCCCGTGAACGGGTCGACGCCGCCGCTGTACTGCGGCTCATCGGCCCGCGCCAGCAGTTCGTTGATACGGTTCAAGGCTCCGCCCGCCGCGTAAAAGGCGTACTGCAGGTTCAGCAGTTGTTCGACCGGGCCGATCATGAACCAGAGGTAGCTGAACACCGCCAGCATCTGGCCGATGGACAGGTCGGAAAACAGCACGGTGAGCATGGCCGCGGCGCGAAAGATATCGATGCCGAACTGGAACAGAAGACCGCTGGCACGGTTCGAGGCGTCGGTTTTCCACTGCGAACTCACCGCGTAATCGCGCACTTCCCTGGCGCGCATCCCCAGCCGCCCGAGGAAAAAACCCTGGCGATTGCCGGCGCGCACTTCCTGTATCGCATCCAGGGTCTCGGTCAGGGCCTGGGTGAAGCGCGAGGTGCTGTCGTTTTCCAGTTTCTTCAGGTGCTTCACCCGCTTGCCCAACTGCACCGTGGCGTAGATCACCAGCGGGTTGAACAACAGGATCAGCAGTGCCAGCTTCCAGTGCATCCACATCAGGATGCTGGCAGTGCCCACCAGCGTCAGCATGGCGACCAGGAAGCGGCTAAGGGTTTCGCCAACAAACTTGTCGAGGGTGTCGAGGTCGGTGACCAGGTGCGTGGTCACGGTACCGCTGCCCAGGCTTTCGTATTCCTTCAATGAAATTCGCTTGAGGCGTTCGATCAGCCGGACACGGATGCGATAGACGATGTCCTTGGCCAGGCTGGCGAACAGGCGCGCCTGCAACACGTTGAACACCAAGGCGCAGCAGCGCAGCGTCAGGGTGACCAACAGCATCAGTCCTATATAACCGGCCGCGCTCTGCCAAGCCGTTGGCAAGGCGAGGTTCATGATCTTCAACGCCGCATCGCCGTGGCCCAACAGCACCTCATCCACCAACAGCGGCAACAGCAACGGGATGGGCACGCTGCACAAGGTGGCCAGCACGGCCACGCCGTTGGCGATCCACAAGGCTTTTTTATGTTTGAGGGCCAGGCGACGGATTTCTGCCCAGCTCAACCGATCGATAGGCGACGGGGCCGACGCGTTGACGTTGGGCAGGTCATCAGGCACAGGTCGCCCGCTCCAGCCAGCGTCCCAGCAATGGCGCCAACTGCTCCAGGGGCTGGTAGCCATTGGTCAGCAGGGCCAATTGCCCGTCACGCTCGGCCAGCAGCGTGGGGAACCCGGCGATGCCAAGGTCCTGTACCCAGGTGAAATCCGCAGCGGTGGCAGCGTGTTGGTCGGCACGGTCGAATGCCGCGGCGAACTCGATCCGCGGCAGTCCGGCCTGTTCGGCCAACTCAACCAGGATGCTGGCGCGGGTCACGTCGCGACCTTCGACGTAAAAAGCCTGCTGGATCAGCTTCACCAGTTTCCAGGCCAGGTCCGGCGCCAGGCTGCGGGCCGTCACCAATGCCCGGCAAGCAGGCTCGGTGTCGTAGACAAAACCGTCGGGTAATGCCCCTTCAAAGTTGAACGGCTGGCCGGTGGCCTGGGTGACCGCCTGCCAATGTTCAAGAATGTAGCGCCGGGTCGTCGGCTCCAAGGCCGAGCCGCTGCCGGTGCGCAAGCCGCCCACCACCAGGTGCAACTCCACGCCTGCGGCCTGCGCCTGCTCGACCAATGCCTGCGCCACCGGCGCGAAGCCCCAGCACCAGGAACACATCGGGTCCATCACATACAGCAGGCGCGATGCCATGGCTTAAGCCTCGGAGGATGATTGCTTGTAGTTGTAGCCGATCGGGTGAGGCATGTTGCGAGCCTTGGCCAGCTCGATCTGCTTCTGCCGGTCGATGGCGCTGCGACGGGTCTTCTCGCTCAGCTTGTCCCAGCAATGCGGGCAACTGATGCCCGGCACATAGTGCTCCGAAGCGCGATCTTCCACGCTTACCGGCGTGCGGCACGCATGACATTGATCGTAGTCGCCTTCGCTGAGGTCGTGGCGCACCGTCACGCGGTTATCGAATACAAAGCAGTCGCCGCGCCATTTGGTTTCTTCCTGGGGCACCTCTTCGAGGTATTTCAGGATGCCGCCCTTGAGGTGATAGACCTCTTCGAAACCTTCACCGAGCATGTAGCTCGAAGCCTTTTCACAGCGAATGCCACCGGTGCAGAACATGGCGACCTTCTTGTGCCGGGTCGGGTCGAAGTTGGCTTTGATGTACTCGGGGAATTCACGAAAGCTGGCGGTCTTGGGATCGACGGCGCCTTCGAAGGTGCCGATGGACACTTCGTAGTCGTTGCGGGTATCGATCAACAGCACTTGCGGATCGCTGATCAGCGCGTTCCAGTCCTGCGGCTCGACATAGGTGCCAACCCGCTTGTTCGGGTCCACCCCTTCCACGCCAAGGGTGACGATCTCTTTCTTGAGCTTGACCTTGGTGCGGTAGAACGGCTGCTCGTCGCAGTACGACTCCTTGTGGTCGATGTCGTCCATGCGCGGATCGTTCTTGAGCCAGGCCATCAACCCGTCGATCCCCTCGCGGGTGCCGGAAACGGTGCCGTTGATGCCTTCTTCGGCGATCAACAAGGTGCCTTTGATGCCGTTGTCGAGCATGGCCTTGAGCAGGGGCTCGCGCAGCTCGACGTAATCTTCCAGGGTGACGAACTTATACAGTGCCGCCACGACAATGGGGGGTGTCATGGGTATTTCTCCAGGTGGCTACCCTCGCAAAGGGTGAACCGGATGCGAAAAAAAACGCGCCGGGTGAGCGGCGCGTTGCGGATTGTAGCAAAAAAGCAGCTTCAAGCTTCAAGCTTCAAGCGGCAAGCCTCAGGGTTGTAGCTTGTAGCTTGAAACTTATAGCTCGCTACCCCCAGCACAGGTCGGCGAAGCCGGGGCCGCGTCGATCTGTGCCCACTCTTCAGGCGTGTAGGTGTGCAGCGCCAGCGCGTGGAATTCGCCCATCAGCTCGCCCAGCGTGCCGTAGACCTTCTGGTGACGCTTGACCCGATTGAGCCCTTCGAACTGCCGGCTGACCACCACCGCCTTGAAATGGGTTTGCAGCCCACGGCTGTGCATGTGGCTCTCGTCCAGCACTTGCAGGTGCTCGGGCTGCAAGAGCCCGAGGGTCGATTCAATGCGTTGTTGCATGCTCATGCCGGGCTCCGCTCAGGGCTTTTTCTTGGCCGGCGCGGCGGCTTTTGGTTCGAGCTCGGCGGTCATGTCCGCCAGCAGCTTGTTGACCACCGGTACCGCGCTTTCAAGCTTGGCCTGGGTCAGTTGCGCCGACTGCTGGGTCAGCTGTGGCATTTTTTCCAGGACTTTCTTGCCCAGGGGAGACTGATAGAAGGACACCAGGTCCTTGAGCTCCGACTCGCTGAAGTTGCTGGTGTAGAGCTTGACCATGTCCGGCTTGAGCTTGTTCCAGCCGATGGCCTGGTCCAGCGCGGCGTTGGCCTTGGCCTGGTAAGTCTCGAGGGTGGCTTTTTTCGATTCCGGAGCCTTGGTCTGCTCGAAGCGCTGGGCAAACATCTGCTGCACTTGCATGTACACCGGGGTGCCCAGCTTGTCGGCGTGCGCCAGGGTCAGGAACGCTTCGGCACTGGCGTTGTGGCTGGCGGTATCGGCGAGGACAGGGCCGCTGGCACACACCAGAGCAACTGCGGTACAGATGGCACGAAGACGGGTCATCGAGTTTCCTTATCTAACAGGCGAGGTAAAACCCCAAGGGCGACCATTCTGCGCCTAAAAAACGCCGGGGCTCAACCCCGACCCTTGGCGGGTCCGATTGACGGACCGAACCGTACACTCCTAGATTGAGGGAACCGGTAGGGCCCACCAGGGCCTAAACTGCGCATTCAGCCTTACAGGAGTTTGACCCGATGAGCCGTATCGAAACCGACAGCCTTGGCCAGGTTGAAGTCCCGGATGAGGCCTATTGGGGCGCCCAGACACAGCGCTCCATGATCAACTTTGCCATTGGCAACGAACGCATGCCGCTGTCGGTGCTGCACGCCCTGGCACTGGTCAAGAAGGCCGCCGCGCGGGTCAATGACCGCAACGGTGACCTGCCCGCCGACATCGCCCGCCTGATCGAACAGGCCGCCGATGAGGTGCTGGCTGGCCAGCATGACGACCAGTTTCCCCTGGTGGTCTGGCAGACCGGCAGCGGGACCCAGAGCAACATGAACGTCAACGAGGTGATCGCCGGGCGCGCCAATGAGCTGGCAGGCAATCCTCGCGGCGGCAAGAGCCCGGTGCACCCCAACGATCACGTCAACCGGTCCCAGAGCTCCAACGACTGCTTCCCCACCGCCATGCACATCGCCGCCGCCCAGGCCGTTTACCAGCAGTTGCTGCCGGCCATCAGTGAATTGTCCGGCGGTCTCGCGGAACTGGCGGCGCGCCACATGAAACTGGTCAAGACCGGCCGCACCCACATGATGGACGCCACGCCGATCACCTTCGGTCAGGAGCTGTCTGCGTTCATTGCCCAGCTCGACTACGCCGAACGGGCGATTCGCGCAGCCTTGCCAGCGGTCTGCGAGCTGGCCCAGGGCGGCACGGCGGTGGGCACCGGGCTCAACTCGCCCCATGGCTTCGGCGAAGCGATTGCCGCTGAATTGGCGGCGCTGTCCGGCTTGCCCTTCGTCACCGCGCCCAACAAGTTCGCCGCCCTGGCGGGCCATGAGCCGCTGACCACGTTGTCTGGCGCGTTGAAAACCCTGGCCGTGACGCTGATGAAAATCGCCAACGACCTGCGCCTGTTGGGCTCCGGGCCTCGCGCCGGTTTTGCCGAAGTGAAACTGCCGGCCAACGAACCAGGCAGTTCCATCATGCCCGGCAAGGTCAACCCGACCCAGTGCGAGGCCTTGTCGATGCTGGCCTGCCAGGTACTGGGCAACGACGTGGCCATCGGTTTTGCCGCCAGCCAGGGCCACTTGCAATTGAACGTATTCAAGCCGGTGATCATCCACAACCTGCTGCAATCGATCCGTCTGCTGGCCGATGGCTGCAGCAACTTCCAGCAGCACTGCATCGCCGGCCTCGAACCGGACGCCGAGCAGATGGCGGCGCACCTGGAACGCGGGTTGATGCTGGTGACGGCGCTAAATCCGCACATCGGCTACGACAAATCGGCGGAAATCGCCAAGAAGGCCTACAGCGAAGGGCTGACGTTACGGGAGGCCGCGTTGCAGCTGGGGTACCTCACCGATGAGGAGTTCGAGGCCTGGGTCCGGCCGGAAAACATGCTGGAGGCCGGTGGCCAGGGCTGAGTTTTTTGTTGTCTCAAAGACCGTCATCGCGAGCAAGCTCGCTCCGCCAGGATCAGTGTGGACGTCAATGTCGTGTTCGCAGGCGAATCCGGGTGGGAGCGAGCTTGCTCGCGATGGCGCCGGCAGGCTCGATATCACCGCACCTGACAGCCACCTCGCTCCCTCAGCGGTCTAGCGACCGACAGCCAAACGCTCACGCCGGGCCCTGAGCCCGGCGATGAGCGATGGGCCCAATGCGACCAGCGCCGATCCCAGCACCACCAGTACCGCCCCGCCATACCCCAGCAGGTTGATCTGTTCGGCATGAACGTAATCGGGCCACCACCAGGCCGCCATCGCCACGGCGGCGAAGGTCACCAGCGGCGTGATCGCCAGGGTCGCGCTGACCCGCGAAGCTTCCCAATGGGCCAGCGCCTCGGCAAACGCGCCATAGGCAATCAAGGTATTGAGGCAGCAGGCGAGCAACAGCCAGCCTTGCAGAGGACTCAGTTGCAACGCCTCCAGCGGATGGACCCAAGGTGTCAGCAACAGCGCGCAGAACAGGTAGATCACCATCATCACCTGCAACGAATTCCATACCGTCAGCAGTTGCTTCTGGCCGAGGGCATAGAACGTCCAGACGGTCGAGGCCAGCAGCACCAGCAAGACGCCCGCGGTGTAGTCACTCAGGGATGTCAGCAACTCGGTAAGGCGCTGGTTGAAGAACAGCGCGAAACCGATCAGCAGCACCAGCAAGCCGATGCCCTGCCCCACGCTGAAACGCTCCTTGAACACAAACAGGCTGGCAACCAGCAACATGATCGGGCCCATCTGCACCACCAGTTGCGCGGTGCCGGGACTCAAGCGGTTCAAGCCCATCAGGTACAGCACGTAGTTACCCACCAGCCCCAACACCGCCATTCCCACCAGCCAACCGCCACGGCGGCCGAGCACCTTGCGGCTGGGCAAGCGCCTGGTGGCCGCCAGATAGACGAAGAGCAGGCTGCCGGACACTATCAGTCGAAACCAGGTCACCGTCACCGGATCCATCACTTGCAGCACTTGCTTGAGCTTGATCGGCAGGATTCCCCACAGCAGGGCAGTCAACAAGGCAAGGAACAGCCCGTAGACCCAGCGACCGGACGAAATGTGCATGCAACCCTCGAAGCCAAGACATGAACGCCCATTCTAGGCCCGGATCGATCGGTGCACACAGGCACAGTTGGGCATTCGCCGCTGATGGAATTGTAGGGGTCGTAGCCGTCGATCGGCTGGACAGGCGCAAATCGACGACACCACATATGCTCAATTGAGACGACCACGCTGCCCCCCTATGGAGACCCGAAATGCCAGGAACGCGCGCCCAAGATACAGACGCCCCGAAGACAATATTCCGCAGTGACCGGATCTGTCGGGTAAACGGCGAGTTTTATTTCAATACGCGCGAAGGCACCCAGGAAGGTCCGTTCGAGACTCGCGAGGTTGCGGAGCAGGAGGTCGCGGCGTATATCCAACGCATGATGCTGCTGGCCAAACCGCCAGCAGAAAGGTTCGAGGCGCCCGCGGCAAGGGAGCCTATTCCCGCCGGACCGGTACGTGTAGGAGCTGCCGAGTGAAACGAGGCTGCGATCTTTCCCCAGACACTTGAATCTCAAGCGAAAGATCAAAAGATCAAAAGATCAAAAGATCAAAAGATCAAAAGATCAAAAGATCAAAAGATTAAAGATTAAAAGATCGCAGGCTTCGCCAGCTCCTACCCAGCGCCTACTCAGCGCCTACCCAGCGCCTACGGGGTCGAGCGGGAGCAAGCCCCCTCGCCGCGATAGCTGTTGAAAACAGCGGCTATCGAACCGCCTCGAACAACCCCGTCGCACCCATCCCACCGCCGACGCACATGGTCACCACGCCATAGCGCAGGTTGCGCCGTTGCAGTTCCCGCACCAGATGCCCCACTTGCCGAGAGCCGGTCATGCCGAACGGGTGGCCGATGGAGATCGACCCGCCGTTGACGTTGTATTTCTCATTGTCGATTTCCAGCCGATTGCGGCTGTAGAGGCATTGGGAGGCAAACGCCTCGTTGAGCTCCCACATATCGATGTCGCCGATCTGCAGGCCCTTGGCCTTGAGCAGCCTCGGCACCGAGAACACCGGGCCGATGCCCATCTCGTCCGGCTCGCAACCGGCCACGGTAAAGCCGCGGAAAAACGCCTTGGGCTTGAGCCCCAGGGCCAGCGCTTTTTCCAGGCTCATCACCAGCGTCATCGAGGCGCCGTCGGACAGTTGGGAAGAGTTGCCCGCCGTCACCGAGCCGTCTTCGGCGAACACCGGCTTCAAGCCGGCCAGGCTTTCGTAGGTGGTATCGGGACGGTTGCAGTCATCACGGTCGACCACGCCATCCAGGATCTGCACGGCACCGGTGTGCTTGTCCTCGACCCGATACTTGACCTTCATCGGCACGATTTCATCGTTGAACAGCCCTTCGGCCTGGGCCCGGGCCGTGCGCTGCTGGCTCTGCAAAGCGTAGCGGTCCTGTTCCTCGCGGCTGACCTGGTAGCGGCGCGCGACAATCTCGGCGGTTTGGCCCATGGGGAAATAGATTCCCGGCACTTGCTCCTTGAGCAGGGGGTTGATCAGGTTGTCGGTGTTGACACTCTTCATGGTCAGGCTGATGGACTCGACGCCGCCGGCGACGATGATCTCGCTGCAACCCGAGGCGATCTGGTTGGCGGCGATCGCGATGGCTTGCAAGCCCGAAGAACAGAAACGGTTGAGGGTCATCCCGGCCGTGCCGATGCCCAGTTGCGAGAGCACCGCCACGTTACGCCCGATGTTGAAGCCTTGGGCACCCTCGTTGGAACCGGCGCCGACGATGCAATCCTCGACGTTGGCCGGGTCGATGTCGTTACGCGCCAGCAACGCGTTGACGCAATGCGCCGCCATGTCGTCCGGACGGGTCATGTTGAACTTGCCGCGAAAGGACTTGGCCAATCCGGTCCGTACGCTGTCGACGATCACCACTTCACGCATGGCGGCACCTCATTGTTGTTATCGGTTAAGAGTGGAATCGAGGATAGATCCACCCCATAACCGAACGCGACAATCATTCACCCCGCGTATGCGTGCCCATCGGGCTAGTTCTTTTTCCGCGCTTGCCTGGCGGAGCGCTCGAACGCGGCCTCCAGGGCATCATTGAGCGTTCGCAATACCTTGACCCGAGCCCAACGCTTATCGTTGGCTTCCACCAAGGTCCAGGGCGAAATTTCGGTGCTGGTGCGATCGACCATGTCGCAAACCGCCGAGCGATAGGCGTCCCACTTGTCCCGATTGCGCCAATCGTCCTCGGTGATCTTGAAGCGCTTGAAGGGGATTTCCTCGCGCTCCTGGAAGCGCTCCAATTGGGTTTGCTTGTCGATCGCCAACCAGAACTTCACGACCACCACGCCGGCGTCGGCCAGCTGTTCCTCGAAATCGTTGATCTCACCGTAGGCCCGCAGCCAATCGGCACGGCTGCAAAAGCCCTCGACCCGCTCCACCAACACCCGCCCGTACCAGGAGCGGTCGAACATGGTGAATTTGCCCCGCGCCGGAATGTGCCGCCAGAACCGCCACATGTAGGGGTGGGCACGTTCCTCCTCGGTGGGCGCGGCAATCGGCACGATGCTGTACTGGCGCGGATCGAGCGCCGCCGCGACCCGGCGAATCGCCCCGCCCTTGCCCGCCGCATCGTTGCCTTCGAACACCGCCACCAAGGCATGCCGGCGCATGCGCTTGTCCCGCAGCAGGCCAGCGAACCGGGCCTGCTCGGTGATCAGCTGTTCCTCATAATCGACCTTGTCCAGGCGCAGCGTCATATCCAGGCTGTCGATCAACGTCACCTGATCATCCAGCGCGGGCAATGGTGCCACGTTAACCTTTTCCGCCTTCACCCTTGGCCGATCCAAGGCCTGGCGCAGCCCTTCGAGCAGGATCCGCCCGACCGCGAGGCTGCGGTAACAGGCATCGACGCCTTCGATCACATGCCACGGCGCGTAGTCGCGACTGGTGCGGCGCAGCACCCGCTCGCCGTACTTGACGAACTTGTCGTAGGTCTGTGACTGCTGCCAATCCAGCGGGCTGATGCGCCAGCTGTGCAGCGGGTCGTCCTTGAGGCTTTTGAGGCGCGCCTTCATCTGTTTCTTGGACAGGTGGAACCAGAACTTGAAGATCAGCGCGCCTTCATCGCAGAGCATTTTTTCCAGGCGCTCGGCACCGTTGATCGCCTGGTCGAGCCGCGGGTCCTTGAACTCACCGTGCACCCGCCCCTGCAGCATCTGGCTGTACCAGTTGCCGAAGAAAATCCCCATGCGGCCCTTGGCCGGCAACATCCGCCAATAACGCCAGGCCGGTGGCCGCGCCAGCTCTTCATCGGTCTGCTGGTCGAAGGTGCGCACTTCGATCAGTCGCGGGTCCATCCATTCGTTGAGCAACTTCACCGTCTCGCCCTTGCCCGCGCCTTCAATGCCGTTGATCAGCACAATGACCGGAAAACGACCTTGCTGGTGCAGCTCGAATTGCGCTTCGAGCAACGCCTCCCGCAGCGCCGGGACCTGCGCCTCGAAAGTTTCCTTATCAACGACGTGACCGATTTCAGCGGATTCGAACATGGGCAGCTCCTTCCAGGAATGGGGCAAGACTAGCGGATTGGATGCGACCCGTTTCGACTCATTTGTCTGGGACAAGATCGCAGCCTCGCTTCGCTCGGCAGCTCCTACGAGCATGCAAGCAACGCAGCAATTGACAATCGATCAGCTAGAATGGCGCCTTCGTTTTTACCGAGCCTGTCATGACGCCCATTCAACACCACGCCCAACTCGACTGGGACGACCAGGGCCGCCCGCGTTCCCGGGTGTTCAACGACGTGTATTTTTCCGACCGGTCGGGCCTGGAAGAAACCCGCTACGTGTTCCTCCAGCAGAACAACCTCGCCGAGCGCTTTGCCGCGCTGGCGGACAACGGGCGGCTGGTGATCGGCGAAACCGGGTTTGGCACCGGGCTGAATTTTCTCTGCGCCTGGCAGTTGTTCGAGCAATGCGCGCCGGCGGGGGCGCGGCTGCATTTTGTCAGTGTCGAGAAGTTTCCCCTGGGCCCCGAGGACCTGCGCCGGGCACTGGCCTTGTGGCCCGAACTGAAGGTCCAGGCTGATCAGTTGCTTGGGCAGTACCTCGCGATTCACCAGGGTTTCCAACGCATGACGCTGGCGAACGGTCGAGTCACCCTGACGCTGCTGATTGGCGATGCCCTCGAGCAGTTGCCGCAGCTGGACGGACACATCGACGCCTGGTTCCTCGACGGTTTCGCCCCGGCGAAAAACCCCGAGATGTGGACCGCCGAGCTGTTCGCCGAACTGGCGCGACTGGCCGCGCCGGGGGCCACCCTCAGTACGTTTACCAGCACCGGTTGGGTTCGGCGATTGCTCAACGCGGCGGGTTTCAAGATGAAACGCACGCCGGGTATCGGCCATAAATGGGAGATTCTTCGCGGTGTGTTCCTCGGCTGGCCGGATCAGGCGCCTAAGCCTGCTCCGGCAAAACCCTGGTACGCCCGCCCCGCCCTGCCTGCCTGCGAGCGTCGGGCCCTGGTGATCGGTGGCGGGCTGGCCGGTTGCGCCAGCGCCGCCAGCCTCGCCGCTCGTGGCTGGCAGGTGACCTTGCTGGAGCGTCACGCCGGTGTGGCCGAGGAAGCCTCCGGCAATCCGCAAGGCGTGCTGTACCTCAAGCTGTCGACCCATGGCACCGCGCTGTCGCAGATGATCCTCAGCGGTTTCGGCTACACGCGGCGCTTGCTCGAACACCTGCAACGAGGCCTCGACTGGGACGGCTGTGGTGTCCTGCAACTGGCTTTCGACGCCAAGGAAGCCGAGCGTCAGGCGCGCTTGGCCGAGGCGTTTCCGGCAAGTCTCTTGACGGTCCTCGATCGCGACGAGGCCGAGGCGAAATCGAGCATCGGCTTGCCCAGCGGCGGCTTGTTCTACCCCGAAGGCGGCTGGGTGCACCCGCCAGCGCTGTGTCGCTGGCAGGCCTCGAACCCGGCGATCGCGCTGCAGCCACACCGTGAAGTGCTGGAGCTGCGCCGCGTCGACGGCCAATGGCAGGCCTGGGACGGTGAACGCTGCGTGGCCAGCGCACCCGTCGCAATCCTCGCCAGCGCCGCTGAGATCAAACGCTTCGAGCCCGCCGCCGAGCTGCCCCTCAAGCGTATTCGCGGACAGATCACCCGCCTGCAGCAAACCGCCCGCAGCCAAAGCCTGGCGACGGTGGTCTGCGCCGAGGGCTATGTGGCCCCGCCACGCATGGGCGAACACACATTGGGCGCCAGTTTTGATTTCCACAGCGACGACCTGACCCCCACCGCCGCCGAGCACGCCGGCAACCTGCAGATGCTCGAAGAGATTTCCGTCGACCTGATGGATCGGCTGGACGCCCGCGCCTTGGACCCGGGGCAGTTGGAGGGCCGTGCGGCGTTTCGCTGCACCAGCCCGGACTACCTGCCGATTGTCGGGCCGCTGGCCGATCACCCAGCCTTCATCGAAGCATATTCGGCCCTGGCCAAGGATGCGCGCCAAGTGCCTGACACGCCGTGCCCCTGGCTCGACGGCCTCTACGTCAACAGCGGCCACGGCTCCCGAGGCCTGATCACCGCGCCGCTGTCCGGCGAATTGATCGCCGCCTGGCTGGAAAACGAACCGCTGCCGCTGCCGCGAAGCGTCGCCGAGGCCTGCCATCCAAACCGGTTTGCGTTGCGGGCGGTGATTCGGGGCAAGGCCTGACAACAATCGACGGTTAACCAACTTCTCTGTGGGAGCGAGCTTGCTCGCGATAGCGGTAGATCAGACGTTAATAGGGTGCCTGACACAACGCCATCGCGAGCAAGCTCGCTCCCACAAAGTCTTCGTCGGTCTGAAGGGCCTGCACTCCCCACCCGTCGGCTTATAACGCATCGATATAAAACTCACAGCCATCCCACCGGTCAGTTCCTGAGTACCCGCCCTTTCGGCGTGTATGGCTTGCCCCCTCCCCAACGGAAAAACCGGTAAGGACTTATGTGCGGATTAGCTGGAGAGTTACGTTTCGATCAACAACCTGCGGACCTTGCGGCCGTAGAGCGAATGACCCATCACCTGGCCCCTCGCGGCCCCGACGCGTGGGGTTTCCATAGCCAGGGGCCCATTGCCCTCGGCCATCGACGCCTGAAGATCATGGACCTGTCCGACGGCTCGGCCCAGCCGATGATCGACAATCACTTGGGCCTGTCCCTGGCGTTCAACGGCGCGATCTACAACTACCCGGAACTACGGACTGAACTCGAAGGCCTGGGCTACGCCTTTTATTCCGGCGGTGATACCGAAGTGCTGCTCAAGGGTTATCACGCTTGGGGCGAAGCGCTCCTGCCCAAGCTCAACGGCATGTTCGCCTTCGCCATCTGGGAACGTGACGCCAAGCGGCTGTTCATCGCCCGCGACCGACTCGGCGTAAAGCCGCTGTACCTGTCACGCAACGGCCAGCGCCTGCGCTTTGCCTCGGCATTGCCGGCACTGCTCAAGGGCGGCGACATCAACCCGGTGCTCGACCCGGTCGCCCTCAACCACTATCTGAATTTCCATGCCGTGGTCCCCGCACCGCGCACCTTGCTGGCCGGCATCGAGAAACTGCCGCCGGCGACCTGGATGCGCATCGAGGCGGACGGCAGCACCGAGCAGAAAACCTGGTGGACGCTGCCCTACGGTCCCCGGCCCGATGAGCAGAACCTCAACCTGGAAGACTGGATCGAACGCGTACTGGACAGCACCCGCGAAGCCGTCGCCATTCGCCAACGCGCCGCCGTCGATGTCGGCGTGCTGCTGTCGGGCGGCGTGGATTCGAGCATGCTCGTGGGGCTGTTGCGCGAGGTCGGCGTTGACGACCTGTCGACGTTCTCCATCGGTTTCCAGGACGCCGGCGGCGAGCGCGGCGACGAGTTCCAGTATTCGGACCTGATCGCCAAGCACTACGGCACGCGCCATCACCAATTGCGCATCGACGAAACAGAAATCATCGAACAGTTGCCCGCGGCGTTCCGCGCCATGAGCGAACCGATGGTGAGCCACGACTGCATCGCTTTCTACCTGCTGTCGCGGGAAGTGGCCAAGCACTGCAAAGTGGTGCAAAGCGGCCAGGGCGCCGACGAGCTGTTCGCGGGTTATCACTGGTACCCGCAGGTCGACGGGGCGAGCGATCCGTATGCGGCCTATCGCGCGGCCTTCTTCGACCGCAGCTACGAAGAATATGCCGCCACCGTGCAGCCCAAGTGGCTCACCGCCAACGACGCCGCCGGAGACTTCGTCAAGGAACACTTTTCCCAGCCGGGCGCCGATGCCGCCGTCGACAAGGCCTTGCGCCTGGACAGCACGGTGATGCTGGTGGACGACCCGGTCAAGCGTGTCGACAACATGACCATGGCCTGGGGCCTGGAGGCGCGCACACCGTTCCTCGACTGCCGGCTGGTGGAGCTTTCCGCGCGGGTACCGGCGAAATTCAAGCTGCCCGACGGCGGCAAGCATGTGCTCAAGGAAGCCGCACGCCGGGTGATCCCGAGCGAGGTCATCGACCGCAAGAAAGGCTATTTCCCCGTGCCGGGTCTCAAGCATCTGGAAGGCGACACCCTGGCCTGGGTCCGTGAACTGCTGCTGGATCCAAGCCAGGATCGCGGCCTGTTCAACCCGACCATGCTCGATCGCCTGCTGACCGACCCCAACGGCCAACTGACGCCGTTGCGCGGCTCGCGGCTGTGGCAATTGGCGGCGCTGAACCTGTGGCTCAGCGAGCAAGGAATCTGATCGATGAAACCCCATGCGAACCTTCATAACCAACGACTCTTGCGCGGCCAGCCGCCGTCCTACGAACGCTTGCAGGCGCGGCTGGCCGAAGACGGCAGCGAACTGGGCGCCGATCCGATCGCGGTGCATTGCGGCTGGGGCCGGCTGTTGATCGGCCATACGTTTCCTGACCCGGCGAGCCTGGCCCGAGAGCTGCTCAACGAACAACCCGGCGAGCGTGATATCGCCCTGTACGTCGCCGCGCCCCAGCAGGTCTTGGGCCTGGAGCCAACGCAGCTATTCCTCGACCCCTCCGACACCTTGCGCCTGTGGTTCAGCGACTACCGGCAATCCACGAGGGTGTTTCGCGGCTTCCGGATTCGCCGCGCCCAGAGCGACAGCGACTGGCAGGCCATCAATCAGCTTTACCAGGCCCGCGGCATGCTGCCCATCGACCCGGAGCGATTGACGCCACGGCACCAGGGCGGTCCGGTGTACTGGCTGGCCGAGGACGACGATACCGGTGCGGTGATCGGCAGCGTGATGGGCCTCAATCATCAGAAAGCCTTCAACGATCCGGAAAACGGCAGCAGCCTCTGGTGCCTGGCGGTTGACCCGCACTGTCCACGTCCCGGCGTCGGTGAAGTGCTGGTGCGTCACCTCATCGAACATTTCATGAGCCGTGGCTTGAGCTACCTCGACCTGTCGGTGCTGCACGACAATCGCCTGGCGAAAAACCTCTACGCCAAGCTCGGCTTCCGCAACCTTTCGACCTTCGCGATCAAGCGCAAGAACGGCATCAACCAGCCGCTGTTCCTCGGACCCGGCCCCGAGGCGCAATTCAATCCCTATGCCCGCATCATCGTCGAAGAGGCGCACCGACGCGGCATCGAAGTGCAGGTGGATGACGCCGAAGCGGGGCTGTTCACCTTGGTGCACGGCAGCCGTCGGGTTCGTTGTCGCGAATCCCTGAGCGACCTGACCAGCGCGATCAGCATGACGCTCTGCCAGGACAAGAGCCTGACGCACAAGGTATTGAAAAACGCTGGCCTCAACCTTCCGGCACAGCAACTGGCGGGCAACGCCGATGACAACCTGGCGTTTCTCGATGAGCACGAGCGCGTGGTGGTCAAGCCGCTGGATGGGGAACAGGGCCAAGGCGTCGCGGTGGACTTGCGCACGATCGAGGAAGTGCAGGCCGCCATCGAAGCCGCCAAGCGCTTTGACAGTCGCGTGCTGCTGGAAAGCTTCCACGAAGGGTTGGACCTGCGCATCCTGGTGATCGGTTTTGAAGTGGTCGCTGCGGCGATCCGTCGTCCGGCGGAGGTGATCGGCGATGGCCAGCACAGCATCGGCGCGCTGATCGAAGCCCAGAGCCGGCGACGGCAGGCGGCGACGGGCGGCGAGAGCAAGATCCCCATGGACGCCGAGACCGAGCGTACCTTGCGCGCCGCCGGCCATGACTACGACAGCGTGCTGCCGGCGGGCGAACATCTCTTCGTGCGACGCACGGCGAACCTCCATACCGGCGGCGTCCTGGAAGACGTGACCGCCATCCTTCATCCGACCCTGGCCGATGCCGCGGTGCGCGCTGCACGAGCGCTGGACATTCCCATGGTCGGCCTGGACCTGCTGGTCCCGGCGGCCGATCAACCGGATTACGTGTTCATCGAAGCCAACGAACGCGCCGGCCTGGCCAACCACGAACCGCAGCCCACCGCCGAGCGTTTTGTGGATTTGTTGTTTCCCCATAGCCAGGCGGTGGCCTGAGACCTTTGTGGCGAGGGAGCTTGCTCCCACCGGGCCTGTAGGAGCTGCCGAGCGAAGCGAGGCTGCGATCTTTCCAGTGACACTCGAATCCCAAGCGAAAAGATCAAAAGATCGCAGGCTTCGCCAGCTCCTACAGGCCCATCGCGAGCTAGCTCCCCCGCCACGGGCTCCGTCATTCCAATATTCCGCGAGGAGTTTCCATGATCAGTAAAATTCCCGAACCGGACCTCGAATACCTGCAGAAAGTCCTGTTGGAAATGCTCGCCATTCCCAGCCCGACCGGGTTCACCGACACCATTGTGCGGTATGTCGCCGAGCGGCTCGAAGAGTTGGGCATCCCTTTCGAAATGACCCGGCGCGGCACGATCCGCGCCACCCTCAAGGGCCGCAAGAGCAGCCCGGACCGGGCGGTTTCGGCGCATCTGGACACCATCGGCGCCTCGGTACGGGCCATCAAGGACAACGGCCGCCTGACGCTCGCCCCGGTGGGTTGCTGGTCGAGCCGGTTTGCCGAGGGCAGCCGGGTCAGCCTGTTTACCGACACCGGCGTGATTCGCGGCAGCGTCCTGCCGTTGATGGCATCCGGTCATGCCTTCAACACCGCCGTGGACGAAATGCCCATCAGCTGGGACCACATCGAACTGCGCCTGGACGCCTACTGCGCCACCCGCGCCGATTGCGAAACATTGGGCGTGGGTATCGGCGACTACGTGGCCTTCGATCCCTTGCCGGAGTTCACCGAAAGCGGCCATATCAGCGCCCGCCACCTGGATGACAAGGCCGGGGTCGCCGCGCTGCTGGCGGCGCTCAAGGCCATTGTCGACAGTGGTGAAGAGCTGCTGATCGATTGCCACCCGCTGTTCACCATCACCGAGGAAACCGGTAGCGGCGCGGCGGCGGCGCTGCCCTGGGACGTCAGCGAGTTTGTCGGAATCGACATCGCCCCGGTCGCCCCTGGCCAACATTCCAATGAACACGCGGTGAGCGTGGCGATGCAGGATTCCGGTGGTCCGTATGACTATCACCTGTCACGGCACTTGCTGAAACTCGCCAAGGAAAACGAACTGCCGGTGCGCCGCGACCTGTTTCGCTACTACTTCAGCGACGCCCATTCGGCGATCACCGCCGGCCACGATATCCGTACCGCCCTGCTCGCCTTCGGTTGCGACGCCACCCACGGCTACGAACGCACCCACATCGACAGCCTGGCCGCGCTCAGTCGCCTGCTCGGCGCCTACATCCTCAGCCCACCGGTGTTCGCCAGCGACGCACAACCGGCCCAAGGGTCCCTGGACCGGTTCAGCCACCAGATCGAACACGATGCGCAGATGGAAAGCGATACCCGAGTGCCGTCGGTGGACAGCTTGATCGGGCAGCGTTCGGATAGCTGACCCACGTTCACCGCCCGACATATCGGCATCGCGAGCAAGCTCGCTCCCACAGGAATCAGAGGTGGACACCTATCCTGCGATCAACCCGGATTACTGTGGGAGCGAGCTTGCTCGCGACGAGCCCAGGACACACCGCGCAAAACCCAGGCTAGCCGCCACAGCCCATCCGCCGTAGCATCCGCCCAAATGTCTAGCGGAGCCCTGTCATGCTGATCCCACACGAGCAACTCGAAGTCGATACCCTCACCCGCCTGATCGAGGATTTCGTGACCCGCGACGGAACTGACAACGGTGATGACACCCCGTTGGAAACCCGCGTCCTGCGAGTCAGGCAAGCCCTGGCCAAAGGCCAGGCCTTGATTGTCTTCGATCCCGAGAGCGAACAGTGCCAGTTGATGCTCAAGCACGATGTGCCCAAGCATCTATTCGACTGAACACCCCTTGCGCGCGGACCGGGCCTTTTTCTTCTGGATCTTCTCGTAGATTTCGAACCGGTGGACATCGACGTGCCTTGGCGCCTCCACGCCGAAACGCACGGTACTCCCACTGACCGATAACACGCGGACAGAAATGTCATCGCCGATGGAAATCAGTTCACCAATGGTGCGGCTTAATACGAGCATGGTTATGTTCCTTAAGAAGGTCTGGACCTCGACCATGCCCGGCCTATTTTCCATGCACAAGATGCTGGCGATAAATCAGTAATCCCCTACAAACAGGGACCCCAGTGCCTGAAGGAAATGTCCTGCAAAAACCCGATTTCGACCTGATTCATGGCCCAGTGAGTCGCGGGCCGAACAGAATCACTCCCGCCCCCAACACGCAAAGGGCCACGCCAATCCAGTCGGAACCCAACGGTCGCACACGCTCCACCACCGCCAACCAGCCGATCGAGGCGACGATGTAGATCCCGCCATAGGCGGCATAGGCACGACCGGCGTAAGTGGCTTCGATACGGGTCAACAACACGGCGAACAGTGTGAGACTGAGCAGTGCCGGCGCGATCCACCAGGCGCTCTTGCCCTGGCGCAACCACATCCAGAAGGCGTAGCAACCCGCGATCTCGAAGAGTGCGGCGAGAAAGAACCAAAGGTAATTGAACATGGGGGGTGGTCCATCAGGAAGGCACGAGGGCGCCATCCTGATGGATGCCGGGAACGCGGGTCAACCCAGGTTCTGGCGGGCCTTGGCGCGCATTTTGTCAGCCATGGCGGTCATTTCGTCGTAGAGCGACTGTGGGTTTTTCTGCTTCATGGCCCAGGCCGCGCGCCCCTGTTCGTGGGGCAGGATCATGAACTGCCCTTCGGCGACCTGCAGGTAGATGTAATCGGCGATCTCAGCAGCCGTGATGGGCGAGCTTTCCAGCAATTTCCCGACCTGGGCCTTCATGGCCGGGGTCGGCCCGCGGAAAGAATCCAGCAAATTGGTCTGGAAGAATGACGGGCAGACCACATGCACGCCGATTTCCTGCTGGGCCAGCTCAACCAACAGGCTTTCCGACAAGGCCACGACGCCGGCCTTGGCCACGTTGTAGTTGCTCATGGCGGGGCCTTGCATCAGCGCCGCCATGGAGGCGATGTTGATGATTTTGCCGCGACTTTTTTCCAGCAGCGGCAAGAACGCCTTGCAGCCCTTGACCACACCCATCAGGTTGATTGCGATCTGCCAGTCCCAATCCTCCAGGGACAGTTCGCTGAAGAACCCGCCCGACGCCACGCCGGCGTTGTTGACGATAACGTCGATGCCGCCGAGCTTTTCCTCGCAGGCCTGGGCGAATGCCGTGAGTTGGCTGTAGTCACGGACATCGCAGCGTTGGACGAACCCGTCGCCGCCCGCTTCGCGCACCTGCCTGAGCGTTTCCTGGAGACCTGGCTCACTGACGTCCGACAAGGCCAGGCGCCAGCCTTCGCGGGCCCAGCGCAGCGCGATTTCGCGGCCCAGGCCTGAGCCGGCACCGGTGATCATCATGCGATTTTGCATAGGGAAACAGCCTTGTTGTTCCGGGAGAGATAGGCCGAGTGTAGCGAAGGCACCGGCCCGACCCACGCTCCATCAGATTGCTGAATGGCGAGGGCAAACCATGGGAGGTCTTGAAGTCATGCCTTGGGACTCAGTGGCGACGCCAGGGCCATGCGCTATATCGAACGGCAAAAAACTTTGAATTTTTTACAGGACGTTACGGTCGGACTTTATAAGCCGCCCGGATTTAACGCATGCGCGCTGGCAGTTGAAAGTTTTAATCACTGATGAACTGACCAATAAGGAAATCAACAATGGGCACTATTCTTATCATCATCCTGATCCTCCTGCTGATCGGTGGCCTGCCGGTCTTCCCGCACTCCAGAAGTTGGGGTTACGGCCCGTCCGGTATCATCGGCGTAGTCTTGGTGGTGCTGTTGATCCTGCTGTTACTTGGCAAGATATAAATCCCAAGCGCAAAAAAAAAGAGGCCTTCAAGGCCTCTTTTTTTATTCACTGGAATATCAGTCCGGCTTGCCGTCAACAACGCCGGCGGTGTTATCCAACAGGCTCTTGGTCGCGGTTTGCAAGAACGATTCAAGTTGGGTTTTCATCTCGCCAGTCTCCGGGGCATCCGGGATGATTTCTGCGTGCGGGTTGGCGCCCAGTTCATAGCGAAACATCTTCGGTGCCATTGCCTTTTCCTCTGGCAATACCAGGATCTTGTCGTTGTGGATCAGCGCGGTGGTCTGGTCGCTGCCCGACGGCTTGATCACCCCAAAGCCGCTGTCGCCTGGCGGCAGGTTCAACAAGTCGCGGCCCCAGCATTGGTTGCGCACTTCTCCGCCGAGCCGGCCCATGATGGTCGGGACGATATCGACTTGGGTGCCAACGGTGTGATTGCGCTGGCCAAACTTCTCCTGGACGCCTGGCCCGATCAGCAGCATCGGCACGTTGAAACGGCCCAGGTCCATCTCGGTGATCTGGCGCTCGTTGCCAAAGCCATGGTCGCCGACCACCACAAACAGGGTTTCCTTGAAATAAGGCTCCTTGCGCGCCTTCTCGAAGAACTGGCCCAGCGCCCAGTCGGAGTAACGCATGGCGGTCAAGTGTTCGTTCAGGCGCCCACGGTCAGTGACCGGTTCCACCGGTAACGGCGTCGGCAGTGCGTAGGGCGTGTGGTTGGACAGGGTTTGCAGCAAGGCATAGAACGGCTTGCCGTTTTCCCGGGCCTTGAGCTCGATGAGGCCACGGTCGAACATGTCCTGGTCGGAGACGCCCCAGGTCGGATCGGAGAACACCGGGTTGACGAAATCGTTACGGCCGATGAAGGTGGTCATGCCCTGGCTGCTGAAGAAACCTGACTGGTTGTCCCAGGCAAAATCGCCGTTGTAGACATACACGTCGTCGTAATCGCGAGCGCTGAGCAATTGCGGCAGGCCCGACAGCTTGTGGCTGCCTTCCGGCGTCTGCATCAGGTATTCGAAACCTGGCAGGTTCGGGAAGCACGCCATGGTGGCGAACATGCCCTGGTGGGTGTGGGTGCCGTTGGAGAAGAAACGATCGAACAGCAGCCCTTCCTTGGACAACTTGTCGAGGTAAGGCGTGATGTTGCCCGGCGCGCCCAAGGCGCCCACCGAGTGACCGGCCATGCTTTCCATCAGGATCACGACCACGTTCTTGATCGGCAGGGTCTTGTCGGCCGGCGGCGTGTAGTCGCGGCGCACCGCGGCGGTCTCGGTGTCGACGAGTTTATCGTCGGGCAGCACCAGCATGTTGCGCACGGTCTGTTGTGCCAGCGGCTGCTCGAGCGTGGCTTTCCAGATGTTGTCACGGTCTTCGGACATCCGGCTCTTGGCCGCCGCTACCAGGGAGAGCGTGCCATTGAGGCCCAGCTGGTTGGCGAAGTTCGAATCGGTGGTGTAGACATCGCCCCAGCGCAAGGGCGGACCTTGGCGCAAAGTGCCACGAGCCGCGACCACGGCCACCAGCAGGCAGACCATGAACACGGCAATACGCGCGTACCACGGAGCGATCTGGCGCGTACCGATGCTGCCACCGCTGAACGGCCCACGTGGGCGAGTGGCGCGGTCGGCGCCCTTGAACGCCAGGCTCAGGATGATCGTGCCGCCGGCCCAGGCGAGCAGATAGCGCACCACCGGGAAGCCGTACCAAAGCATGCTCATTACGGTTTTCGGGTCTTCCTTCACGTATTGGAAGACCAGGCCGTTGAGGCGCTGGTGGAACTCACGATAGAAATCCATCTCCATCAAGCCCAGGAACAGCGCGATGCTGGAGGTGACGGTCAGCCAGAAACGAAAGAACCCACGTGCCGCCATGGCCCGCGCACTGAACAACGCCAGCAGCAACGGAATGCAGAGATAGACGACCAGCCGCAGGTCGAAACGCAGGCCATTGACAAACGCTTCCACGAAGGTCGAGGCCGGCGTGTCGAGGATCATCTCGCGGTTGTAGACCAGCAACGCCACGCGCAGCAGGCTGAACATGATCATCAGCACCAGGGCACAGAGCAGCGTGTAGGCCAGGTGCGATTTGACGGTCGGTTGCAGCAGGCGATGCGTGGTGCGCTGCTGACTCAGGGCGTCCGGGATTGCCATGTCGTTTGAGGACCTATTGAAGTGGGGTCAAAAGTAGGAATTACAGCGCGCCCTCTGTCGAGCCATTCAAGGCCGGGGCTTGCGCGAAAGCGCAGATCTTGCACGAACGGCCATGGCATTGCCATTAAATAACCGGGCGTAAAAGCGCGGAGGATTGTCCGCAAGGTTTTGTGAAAATTTCGTTCAATGAATATTTCGCAACACAAAAGTGCCCACTCACCAGAGCCGAACACCGTTGTGGCGAGGGGATTTATCCCCGCTGGGCTGCGCAGCAGCCCCATGGACTTACCTGACACACCCAATTGCTTGAATGTTTGTTGGGGCCGCTGCGCGGCCCAGCGGGGATAAATCCCCTCGCCACAAAAGCATCTTGCGACAACTTTCAGGATTTCAGTCGTTACTCGGCTTGTTGATCGCCTGCAACACATACTGCGGCATGGCGAACGCGCCGATGTGAATCTCGGGGTTGTAGTAGCGCGTCACGATGCCACTGCCGATGAACCGCTCGCGCAAGGCTTCACGGGACAGCTTGCGGTAGGCCGTATCGGTCGAACCCCAGGCGAAGGTCATGGCACCGCCGATGTAGGTCGGCACCGCGGCCTGGTAGAAATGCCAATCGGCGAACAGGCCACGCAGGCGCCCGGCGGTGGTCTGGACTTCGCCCAGTTGCATGAACGGCGTGCCGTTCTGGGTCACCAGGATCCCGCCCTCGTTCAGGCAACGGCGGCAGGCCTGGTAGAAGTTTTCCGAAAACAGCACCTCGCCCGGACCGATCGGGTCGGTGGAGTCGGAAATGATCACGTCGAATTTTTCCTCGGTGGTGGCGACGAAACGCATGCCGTCGTCGATCACCAGGTTCAGGCGCGGGTCGTCGTAGGCGCCCTTGGAGTGGTTGGGCAGGAATTCCTTGCACATGTCCACCACGGTACCGTCGATTTCGACCATGGTGATGTGCTCGATGCCCGCATGCTTGGTCACTTCCCGCAGCATCCCGCCGTCACCGCCACCGATGATCAATACACGCTTGGCCGCGCCATGGGCCAGGATGGGAACGTGGGTCAGCATCTCGTGATAGATGTATTCGTCGGCTTCGGTGGTCTGGATCACCCCGTCCAAGGCCATGACCCGGCCCATGCGCGGGTTTTCGAAGATCACCAGGTGCTGGTGTTCGGTGCGCACTTCGTGCAGCAGCTTGTCCATGCGAAAACGCTGGCCATAGCCTTCGTAGAGGGTTTCCAGGTAATCGCCGGTCGGGGTGGTCGTCATGGTCAAATGCTCCAATCAATACGCGGTTGCCCAATGAGGCTCGCAAAGGCGCGCATTCTACGACGCTGGGGATGACAGGTCGAACCTCAACTGTCTGACGACGCAACGCAGCCAAGGGAGCTTGCTCCCGCTGGACCTGTAGGAGCTGCCGAGCGAAGCGAGGCTGCGATCTTTTTAATGACACTCGAATCCCAAGCGAAAGATCGCAGGCTTCGCCAGCTCCTACAGGGCCCAGCGGGAGCAAGCTCCCTCGCCACGGGGGCTTTTAGTGAAACTTCTGCCCCAGCCCTGCTGGCACGCCTTCGATGGTGGTGTCTTCCCACGGACCGTTCGGGCTGACGGAACGACTCCAGCCGTTATTCCAGCGGTAGTAGGTGCGTTGGCGATAAAAAGTATTGGGCTGTTTATCGAGTACATAGACCCCGAGCTTGGCATCCCAATGGCTGTTGCCGCCCGGCGGCGGGGCGAAACTGGCGGAGGTACGCGGCAGCGGCTTGGCCGGTTTGTTCGGCGTCACCGGTTTGCCCGGCGCGGTCGACGGAACCGGCTTGGTGGTCGGTGTCGAGGGCGGGATGGGTGGCAACGGCGCCGAAGGCTCGGTCGGGCGTTGGACCGCACAAGCGCTCAGGCCCAGGACGAGCGTGAGCAGGGTGATACGAGCGATGGCGGTCATGGGGCGTGTTCCTGTCATTGGTCCGGACTGTCGATGGTCAATTGTTGCGGCGCGGTGGTGCTGCTCGCCAAGGGCTGGCTGCGACCGATCCACTCACCGGCGGTCGGCTGGCCGGCCCGGGAGATGCGTGCCACCAGTTGGACTTCCGGGAAGTTCGACAGTTTCAGTTGCGGCATCATTGCGTCCGCGTCCCCGAGTTCGACGCTGGCCGGCAGGTCGGCGACAGTCAGGCGCTTGGCTGCCAGCGGTGCCGGCGGACCGGAAACGGCGCGGGCAAAAATGAACACGCTGTCGCCCGGTTGCACCTTGGCCTTGAGTGCCGGAGCCAGGTCGACACGAACCTTGAGCAGCGCAGCGGTCTTGGCTGCCGGCGCCTGGACGACCTTGCCACCACTGGCCTGGAGCTTCTCGGTGGCGCGGGCGATACCCCCTTGCAACGCTTCACGGGATTTATCGCCTTCAGGCAACTGGGCCAGCAGGCGGCCCCAGTAATCGATCGCGTCCTGATAGCGCTCGCCTTCAAACGCGGCGATGCCCAACAGCCCCAGGCTGGTGACTTCCTTTGGATCGAGCTTCAGTGCCTCGTCGGTCAATGCCTGGACCTTGTCCGACCATTTCTTGCCATCAGCGAAGTATTGCGCCTGGGCCCATTGGCCCAACAGCTCCGGCTGGCGACCCGCGACCGCCACGGTGCGTTCGAAGATTTTCGCCGCGTCCGCCGGCCGGTCCTGGGCCATGTAGGTCCGGCCAAGGAAATACAGGCCCTCGGCAGAGTCCGGCTGCGCCGCCACCGCACGCTCAAGGCGCAAGGTCATCTCTTCCATCGACTGTGGCGCCTGGGCGAACTCGCGGGTCAGCTCGACTTTGTCGCTGGCCCCGAAATGCAGGTACAGCGCCAGGCCCAACACCGGCACCAACACGGCGGCGAGCAGCGGCAACGGCTTGCCCAGGCGCGATTCACGCGGCGCATCGGCGCCCTCGGTATCGGCCAGCAGTTCACGGGCGGCCTCGGCGCGACCGGTGTCCAGTTGGGCCGCATTGAGCACGCCCTCCTCCCGCTCGGCCTGCAATTCAGCGACGCGCTCCTGATACAGCGCCACGTTCAGCGCGGTGCGGTCTTCTTCCAATTGGGCACGACGGCCACGCAACACGGGGATCAATAGGAAACTCAGGGCAACCAGGAGAAGCAGCCCTGCGGCGAGCCAGAAATCAATCATGCTTGGTTTTATCCAACAGTTGGTCGAGGCGCTGGCGCTCTTCGACAGAAAGCGTGTCCGGGGTGGCACTGCGCTGCACCCGGCGGCGGCGCACGATCACCGCGATCACCACGAAACCACCCAGCAGCAGCCCGGCGGGGCCGAACCAGAGCAGCGCGGTCTTGGAGGACAGGGCCGGGTTGTAGCGCACGAACTCACCGTAGCGATCCACCATGAAATCGATGATCTGCTGGTTGTCCTTGCCCTCGCCGAGCATGCGGAAGATTTCCTTGCGCAAATCAGCCGCGATCGGCGCGTTGGAATCGGCGATGTCCTGGTTCTGGCACTTGGGGCAGCGCAGTTCCTTGGTCAGGTCGCGAAACCGCTCGCGCTCGGCGTCGTTGGCGAATTCGTAGGTATCGATGGCGGCGTGGGCCACGCCGGCCAGGCTCAAGCCGAGAATGGCCGCGGCTAACCAACGCTTCATGGCTTGGCCTCATCCACCAGGGCCTGGTACTTGGCGGCCAGTTTCTCGCGCCAGACCTGCTCGTCGATCACACCGACGAACTTGTCGCGAATGACGCCCTTGGCGTCGATGAAAAAGGTTTCCGGCGCACCGTATACACCCAGGTTCAGGCCCAAGGTGCCTTCTTCGTCGCGGATGTCCAGCTGATAGGGGTTATGGAACTCGGCCAGCCACTTCAAGGCGTCGGCATTGACGTCCTTGTAGTTGACGCCGTAGATCACCACGCCGTTCTGCGCGAGCTTGTTCAGCACCGGGTGCTCGACCCGGCAGGAAATGCACCAGGTGCCCCATACGTTGACCAAGGCCGGCTTGCCCAGCAGGTCGGCGCGGGTCAGGGTCTTGTCGCCTTGCACCGATGGCAGGGAAAACTCCGGGAACGGCTTGCCAATCATCGCCGAAGGCAGCTCCGACGGGTTCAGGAACAGCCCCCGATAAAGGAACACCGCAACGAGCAGGAACAGCGCCAGCGGCACTACCATCAACCAACGTTTCATGCAGTGGCTCCTGTTGCACCCAGGGCTTCACGCACCCGGGTCTTCACTTTGACGCGATAACGCCGATCCAGCGCTGCCAGTGCTCCGCCCAGGCCGGTGAGCAGGCCACCGAACCAGATCCAGCGCACGAACGGCTTGACGTGGACCCGCACCGCCCAGGCGCCATCGCCCAGGGACTCGCCCAGCGCCACATACAGGTCGCGGGTGAAGCCGGCGTCGATGCCGGCTTCGGTCATCACCGAGTTCTGCACGGTGTAGAGGCGTTTCTCCGGGTGCAGCACGGTGATCTCCTCGCCGTTGCGAATGACCCGCACGGTGCCTTTGTCGGATGTGAAGTTCGGCCCCTCGAAATGCTTGGCGCCCTCGAAGACGAACTGGTAGCCGCCCAGGTCCATGGACTCGCCCGGCGCCAGGCGCAGGTCACGCTCGGCGCTGTTCTGGCTGGACAGCACCACGCCGAGGGCGCAAACGGCGATGCCCAGGTGGGCGAGTTGCATGCCCCAATAGCTCCGGGTCAGGGTTGGCAGGCCCTTGATCAGGCCTTTGTGGCGGGTCTTGTCGAAGATGTCCCGGACACCGGCCAGCAACACCCAGGCCGCCAGCACGAAGGTCGCCAGCACCGCCCAGTTGAAGTCGCCGTAGGCGATGCCGGCTACCACGGCCAGGGCAGCCGTGCCCAACAGCACCGGCGTGAGCATGCCCATCAGCCATTTGACCGGCGTGTCCTTCCAGCGCACCAGCACACCGATCGCCATCACCCCCATCAGGATCGCCATCAGCGGAATGAACAGCGCGTTGAAGTACGGCGGGCCGACCGACAGCTTGGCACCGGACAACGCGTCGAGCACCAGCGGATACAAGGTGCCCAGCAGAATCATCGACGCGGCCACCACCAGCACCAGGTTGTTGCCCAGCAGCAGGGTTTCCCGGGACCAGAGGTTGAAGCCGACCTGGCTCTTGACCACGGGCGCACGCAGGGCGAACAGCGTCAGCGAACCGCCAACGACAAACAACAGGAACATCAGGATGAACACGCCACGCTCAGGGTCCGAGGCAAAGGCATGCACCGAGGTCAACACGCCGGAGCGCACCAGGAACGTTCCCAGCAGGCTCAGGGAGAATGCCGCGATGGCCAGCAGCACCGTCCAGCTCTTGAATACGCCGCGCTTTTCCGTGACCGCCAGCGAGTGGATCAGCGCCGTGCCGACGAGCCATGGCATGAAGGAAGCGTTTTCCACCGGATCCCAGAACCACCAGCCGCCCCAGCCGAGTTCGTAATAGGCCCACCATGAACCGAGTGTGATGCCGATACCGAGGAAGGCCCAGGCGACAATGGTCCACGGGCGCGACCAGCGCGCCCACGCGGCGTCGAGGCGACCACCGAGCAAGGCGGCGATGGCAAAGGCGAACGCCACGGAAAAACCGACATAGCCCATGTAGAGCATCGGCGGATGGACGATCAGGCCGATGTCCTGCAGGAGCGGGTTAAGGTCCCGGCCATCCATCGGCACTTGCGGCAGGATCCGCTCGAAAGGGTTGGACGTGACGATCAGGAACAGCAGGAAACCGGTGCTGATAATGCCCATGATCGCCAGTACGCGGGCGAGCATCACCTGGGGCAACTGCCGGGAGAACACCGACACCGCAAAGGTCCAGCCGGCGAGGATCAATGCCCAGAGCAGCAGCGAACCTTCGTGGGCGCCCCACACCGCGCTGAACTTGTAGTACCAGGGCAAGGCGCTGTTGGAGTTGCTGGCGACGTATTCCACGGAAAAATCGTCAGTCATGAAGGCGTAGGTCAGGCAGCCGAAGGCGAACAGCATGAACGCGAACTGCCCCCATGCCGCTGGCTGGGCCAGGCTCATCCACAGGCGATCGCCACGCCAGGCACCGAGCAACGGCACCACGGCCTGGACCAGGGAAAAACACAGTGCCAGGATCATGGCCAGATGGCCCAGCTCGGGGATAAAAATGCCGGTGGTCATCGATCAACCCTCCTTAACGGGCGCGGGCGCCGACTGGCCGCTGTCTTTCAGGGCCTTGGTGACTTCCGGCGGCATGTATTTCTCGTCGTGCTTGGCCAGCACCTCGTCGGCCACCACTACGCCGTCGGCGTTGAGCTTGCCCAAGGCGACAATGCCCTGCCCTTCGCGGAACAAGTCAGGAAGGATGCCGCGATAGGTGATGGTCACGGTCTTGTTGAAATCGGTGACATTGAACTTCACGTCCAGCGAATCCCCGGAACGCTCCAGCGAGCCCTTCTCCACCATGCCGCCCGCGCGAATGCGGGTGTCCTTCGGCGCTTCGCCATTGGCGATCTGGGTCGGGGTATAGAACAGGTTGATGTTCTGCTGCAGGGCACTGAGGGCCAGGCCGACCGCGGCGCCGACGCCGACCAGGATCGCCAGGATGATGACAAGACGTTTTCTACGCAGCGGATTCACTGACCGTTCTCCCGGCGCAGACGACGCGCCTCTTGTTGCAGATACCGCTTGCGGGCCAGGATCGGCGCCGCCACGTTGAGGGCCAGCACCGCCAGGCAAATGCCGTAGGCCGACCAGACATACAGGCCGTGATGGCCCATGGCGAGGAAATCGCCGAATGACGCAAAACTCATCGAGCGGCCTCCAGGCTGTTCTGTACTTCGGCTTTCACCCAACTGGCCCGGGACTCGCGCTTGAGCACTTCGAGGCGCATGCGCAGCAGCAACACCGCGCCGAAGAAGCAGTAGAAACCCAGCGCGGTCAGCAGCAGCGGCAGCCACATCTCCACCGGCATCGCCGGTTTCTCAGTCAGGGTGAAGGTCGCGCCCTGGTGCAGGGTGTTCCACCACTCCACCGAATACTTGATGATCGGGATATTGATGACCCCGACAATCGCCAACACCGCGCAGGCCTTGGCGGCGCTGTCACGATTGCTGATGGCGTTGCCCAGCGCAATAAGACCGAAGTACAGGAACAGCAGGATCAGCATCGACGTCAGTCGCGCATCCCAGACCCACCACGAACCCCAGGTCGGCTTGCCCCAGATGGCCCCGGTGACCAGTGCCACGGCGGTCATCCAGGCGCCGATGGGCGCGGCGCATTGCAGGGCCACGTCGGCCAGTTTCATTTTCCACACCAGCCCGACCACACCGCAGACCGCCAGCATCACGTAGATCGACTGGGCCAGCATCGCCGTCGGAACATGGATATAGATGATGCGGAAGCTGTTGCCTTGCTGGTAGTCCGGCGGCGCGAAGGCCAGGCCCCAGACCACGCCGATGCCGATCAGCAACAGGGCGGCGACGCTCAACCAGGGCAGCATCCTGCCGCTGATGCCGTAGAACCACTTGGGTGAGCCGAGCTTGTGAAACCAGGTCCAGTTCATTGCTGTTTCCATCACGGTTGCGGCTCGCATCGCGAACCGCCGGGTCGGCCTTTTCCTTCCTAAGAAGTGGTCAATTCTTGACCAGGCCTCGTTATTATTCGCCGACGCTGATCTTCAGGCCAGCGGCTATTGCAAAGGGTGTCAGGGTTATCGCCAGGGCGGTCAAGCTCCCAAGCCACAGCAGATAACCGGTGGCCGGCATGCCTTGCAGCGCGGCTTGCAAAGCGCCGCTGCCCAGGATCAAAACCGGTATGTACAACGGCAGGATCAGCAAGGCCAGCAACAAGCCACCACGCTTGAGCCCGACCGTCAGCGCCGCGCCCACCGCGCCGAGCAGGCTCAGCACCGGTGTGCCCAGCAGCAGCGACAACAACAGCACCGGCATGCAGGCGGCAGGCAAACCCAGCATCATTGCCAGCAATGGCGAGAGCAGCACCAGCGCCAGCCCGGAAAAAACCCAGTGTGCCAGTACCTTGGCCAAAACCAGAAGGGCCAGGGGGTGCGACGAAAGGACCCACTGTTCCAGGGATCCGTCTTCGAAATCACTGCGGAAAAGCCCGTCCAGCGAGAGCAGCACCGACAAAAGTGCCGCCACCCAGACCAGTCCCGGCGACAAGGTTTGCAACAATTGAGTCTCCGGCCCAACCGCCAGCGGAAACAACGCGATCACGATGGCGAAGAACACCAGCGGGTTGGCCAGTTCGGCCGGACGACGGAACAACAGGCGCGCTTCACAGGCAAGCAACAGGCCAAAGACACTCATACCGCCCAGTTCCCCAGGTCAATGCTGCGATAACCGGAGGGCATCCGGGCCAAGGTGTGGTGCGTGGTCAGCAGCACCATGCCGCCGTTTTCGCAGTGCCGGGCGAGGTGTTCTTCAAGCTGCGCCACGCCTTGCTTGTCCAGGGCGGTAAACGGCTCGTCGAGGATCCACAGCGGCGGACTGTCCAGGTACAGCCGCGCCAGGGCGACGCGGCGCTGCTGGCCGGCCGACAAGGTATGGCTCGGCACGTCCTCGAAACCTTTCAATCCTACCGCCGCCAACGCCTGCCAGATCGCCTCGCGCCCGGCCGGACGATGCAGCGCGCAGAGCCAACTGAGGTTTTCTTCGGGAGTCAGCAGATCCTTGATGCCGGCGGCATGGCCGATCCACAACAGATTGCGCGCCAGCTCGCTGCGCTGGCTATGCAGCGGTTGGCCGTTGAGCAGGATCTCGCCGGCGGTGGGCTGCATCAACCCGGCCAGCAGGCGCAGCAGACTGGTCTTGCCACTGCCGTTGGGGCCACTGATCTGCACCATATCGCCACGCGAGAGTCTCAATTCGAGATTTTCGAAGAGCAGCCGCAAGTCTCGCTCACAGGCGAGGCCGACGGTTTGCAGGAGAGGACTGGTCAAGGGATCGCGGGCCTTATACGGTTCAAGTCGGCCATGCAGCGGCCGTTAAAGTAGTGCAGCATAGATGCATTGATGGCCTGTTCCACAGAGCTGCGTCAAACAATTGCAAGGTTTTTGCCACTCTCCGGAAGGCGGGCGGCATTATACATGTGAAGCCCCCTCCGGGCTGATTCCAAGGTAAGACCGCGAATGACAGGCGACATGAACATCCCGCCACTGCCCCAGGTCACGGCAACGACACGCATGCCCGCGGTGACGGGCGAATTGCTCAAGTTGCTGGCACCCGCCGAAGGGCTGATCGGCCCTGGCCAGACGGCCCAGGCCGAGGTGCTGTCGCTCAAGCAGGCGGACCAGACGTTTCAGTTGCTGCTCAAGGTCACGCTGGAAAGCGGTCGCCAAGCCACCGTACAGGCCACCAGCACCCAGCCATTGCCCCAGGGCACCAGCCTGGCCGTGACCCAGCCGTCCGCCAGCAACCTGGCGATCACCGTGCAGCAGGCCCTTGCCTCCAGTGTCGCCACCCTCACCCGAATCGACACCGCGCAGTTGCCCGTGGGCACCTTGTTGCAAGGCAAGGTGCTGACCAGCCAGGCCTTGCCGCAACTGCCCGGGCAACCCGCCGTGTATCGTTCGCTGGTGAGTTTGCTCAATACCGCCCAGGCCGGCAGCACCTTGGACATCGAAAGTCCGCAACCCCTGCGCATCGGCATGCTGTTGAGTGCCCAAGTGCAAGATGCGCAGACGCTGAAATTCGTGCCCCTGAGCAATCGCCAGGAACAACTGGCGGTGAGCCAGCAATTGGTGACGCAGATGAGCCGCCAGGGTTCGCTGGACAGCCTGCTCAGCGCCCTGCAGAACCTTCCCGCCACTGATGACACCGGCCCCGAGCTGCGCGCAGCGGTGACGCGCCTGCTGGCCGGCCTGCCGGATATCCAGCAATTGACCACGCCCAAGGGCCTGGCCCAGGCCATGGTCGCCAGCGGCGCGTTTCTCGAAAGCAAACTGCTGGCCGGACAGCCACCAAGCCTGGCGCCGGACCTCAAGGGCGACCTGCTGAAACTGATCGCCCAGTTGACACCCGCCCTGCCCGCCTCCACCAACCTCTCTGCCGTCATTGCCGCCAACACACTGGCCCAAGCCCTGCCCAGCTTTGTCCGCAGCGCCCTGGGGATGCTCGGCCAAGTCAGCGCCAAGCCACAACCCACCAGTTTTCCATTGCCCTCGCGGCTGTTGAAGGGACAAGACGAAGAAGGCGACCTGGAGCACCTGCTGCGCCTGGCAGCCGCCGCCGTTTCACGGCTGCAAAGCCATCAATTGTCGAGCCTGGAGCAAACCGGGCTGACCGATGACGGTCGGCTGATGAGTACGTGGCAACTGGAGATTCCGATGCGCAACCTGCAGGACATCGTGCCGCTGCAGGTCAAGTTCCAGCGCGAGGACACCGCCGCCCGGGAACAGCCGGACGAACGCCGCGAACAACCCGAACCGAAACAGCAGCTTTGGCGGGTCGAATTGGCATTCGACATGGAGCCGCTGGGGCCGCTGCAGATTCAGGCCCAGTTGCTCAGTGGCAGCCTGTCCAGCCAGCTCTGGGCAGAACGGCCGTACACCGCCAGCCTGATCGAACGGAACCTGACCGCATTGCGTGAACGCCTGGTGACGTGCGGGTTGAACGTCGGCGACCTCGATTGCCACCTCGGCACCCCGCCCCAAGGCCCCAAGACTCGGCTGGAACAACGCTGGGTGGACGAAACCGCATGAACACAGAACCCCGCCAGGCCATCGCCCTCAAGTACGACGGCCACCACGCCCCGACCCTCACCGCCAAGGGCGACGAAGCCCTGGCCGAGGAAATCCTGCGCATCGCCCGGGAAAGCGAAGTGCCGATTTATGAGAATGCCGAATTGGTGAAGCTGCTGGCGCGCATGGAGCTGGGCGACAGCATCCCGGAAGAGTTGTACCGCACGATTGCCGAGATCATTGCGTTTGCGTGGAACCTGAAGGGCAAGTTCCCGCAGGGGTTTGATCCGCATGCGCAGAGTGTGGAGAAAGATGTGACGGAACGTGGGGATGATTACTGAGCCTTCAGCGATTTGAAGTCAGGCGCCGTGTAGGAGCTGCCGAGCGAAGCGAGGCTGCGATCTTTTCCCAGACAATTGAATATCAAGCGAAAGATCAAGATCAAAAGATCGCAGCCTCGCTGCGCTCGGCAGCTCATGGCAATCAGCCGCCCTTGTGCAACTTGCTCATCAATTCCGCCTCGGCCTGGGTCAGGCCGCACGCCTGGGTCAGTTCGTCGATGCTGGCGCCCATGCCGACCAGTCGGGCGGCTTGGGCGAAGGACAGGCTGGAGGGGTCGCGCTGTTCCAGTTGCGCCAGTTTGTCCGGCAACGGCGCGACCACGGCACGCAGCTCATGGAGCGCTTCGCCCATGCGCACGGTGCCGTTCTGATAGTCGTCGACACGCTTGGCCAGGTCCTTGATGCGCTGGTCGCGCAGCGCATCACCCTGGGCCTGTTGAGCGGCGATATCCCGCTGGCCACGTATGTAGGACAAAAACATCGCCAGCGTGCCTGCCCAGAAAAGGAACAGGACAATGACTGCTACCTCAAGAATCAAATCAGATACTCTCCAGTTCCGACCACTCTTCTTCGCTCATCATTTTTTCCAGTTCGACCAGGATCAGCAACTCATTGTTCTTGTTGCAGACGCCCTGGATGAACTTCGCCGACTCTTCGTTACCGACGTTAGGCGCGGTTTCGATTTCCGACTGACGCAAGTAAACCACTTCGGCCACGCTATCGACCAGGATACCGACCACTTGCTTGTCGGCCTCGATGATCACGATACGGGTGTTGTCGTTGACCTCGGTGGAGTTCAAGCCGAAACGCTGGCGGGTGTCGATGACGGTCACGACGTTACCGCGCAGGTTGATGATGCCCAGCACGTAGCTTGGTGCACCCGGAACCGGGGCGATCTCGGTGTAGCGCAGCACTTCCTGCACGCGCATCACGTTGATGCCGTAGGTTTCGTTATCGAGCTTGAACGTCACCCATTGCAAGATCGGATCTTCGGAACCCTTGAGAGACGACGCCTTATCATTCATACCCTGACCCCTCGAAAAACCGCCTGTGGCGGTGTGTGTTCTGTCCGGCGGCGCCCTGCGCCGCCGGTTGTCTTATTTCGGTTTCCGGACCGGCTTGGCGCCGTCCAGGTGTTTTGCCCCGCCGCTGGCGATCAGCTCCGCCAGTTCGGAAACGTCCAGCAAGGCGCACATGTGTTCGATCACCGTACCGGCCAGCCATGGCCGTTGCCCTCGATGGCTGCGCCACTTGATTTCATTCGGGTCCAGGCGCAGCGAACGGCTGACCTGATGCACCGCCAATCCCCATTCGTAACCCTGCACTGAAATCACATACTGCAGGCCCTGGCGAAAATCATCGCGATAACGGTCCGGCATGACCCAGCGCGCAGTGTCCAACACTTTCAGGTTGCCGGCCTGGCTCGGCAGGATTCCGAGGAACCACTCCGGCTGGCCGAACAACGGCGTCAATTCCTGGCCGGCCAGGGAGTAGATCGACCCCAGGCAAACCAACGGCACCGCCAGGGTCAACCCGGCCACGTCGAACAACAGACACTCAAATGGCTCGGCGGCCCACGCCGGACGGTCATCGACCTGCACCGGCGGCGGTGTATTGCTCGGCGGCAGGTGGATTTCCACCACCGGCGTCACCAGCCCCTGCAGCAACGGGGCTACGGTGGAGACCGGCGCCAGGATCGGCGCGGGGGCTTCCATCACCGCCACCTGAGGCTTGATGAACGGTGCCTCGACCGCAGCAACAATCACCGACGCCTGTGCGTCACGGGCCTGCTCTTCGAGCACGGCCGCCTGAAACTCGTCCAGCACCACCTCGGCTTCGACGGGCTCGGGCAATGCCTCGACCGCGCTCGGCGACGCTGGCAATTCTTCGGTCGCTTCCTGCAAGAGCCCATCCAGATAGGACTGCAAGGCCATTTGCGGGCGCGAGGTTGTCTTGATCGGGCGGTTCATGGGAACTGTGCGCCACTTGAAAAGGTTATCGGCATGAATGCCATGAGACTTGAGCTCGCAAAACTGTCAGGCATCCGAGTAGGCGCTGCCGAAGGCTGCGATCCTTTGATCTTGGTCTGCGGAGTATCCATGCTCACTGAAAGATCGCAGGCTGCGCCAGCTCCTACAACGCCAGTTCCTACAACGCCAGCTCCTACAACACCTGCTTCCACATACAGAGATTTCAATCAGGCCACCTGCTGCGGAACGAGCTGCTGGGCCAGCAGGTGCTTGAGAAGCGCGCGATAGGCCAGTACGCCACGGCTCTTGCCATCGAACTGCGACGGCGTCACACCGGCACGGCTCGCATCTCGCAGGCGGGTATCGACCGGGATGTAGCCTTGCCAGATGTCATCCGGGTACATGTCGCGCAATACCCGCAGGGTACCGAGGGACGCCTGGGTGCGACGGTCGAACAAGGTCGGCACGATAGTGAACGCCAACGATTGCTTGCGGGAACGGTTGACCATCGCCAGGGTGTTGACCATGCGTTCCAGGCCTTTCACCGCCAAGTGTTCGGTCTGCACCGGGATCACCAATTGCTGGCTGGCCGCCAACGCGTTGACCATCAGCAGCCCCAGCAACGGCGGGCTGTCGATGATCGCGTAATCGAAATCCTGCCACAGTTGCGCCAGACTCTTGGCGATCACCAGGCCCAGGCCGCTCTGGCCCGGCGACTGGCGCTCCAGGGTGGCCAAGGCGGTGCTCGACGGCAACAGGGAAATCCGCTCATCACTGGTCGACAGCAGCAATTGCCCCGGCAAGCCCTCGGGCACGGTGCCCTTGTGCAGGAACAGGTCGTAGTTGCTGTGCTCCAGGTTGTCGGGATCGTAGCCGAAATAACTGGTCATCGAGCCGTGGGGGTCCAGATCGACGATGACCACGCGCTTGCCCGCCTCAGCCAGCAAACCGGCTAGAGCGATGGAGGATGTGGTTTTGCCCACACCACCTTTTTGATTGGCGACTGCCCAGACTCTCATTCGGATCGTTCCTCCCGGTCGAGACGCGCTCGACCGAGAAATAGCTCGGTTATAAAGCCGGTGACGGAGAATTGACGGCGTTCTGTCTTACCGGCGACTTGACCGGGGTCGGTGCAGTTTGTGTGCCAGCCCGCTTCAATGCCGCATCCGGTTTTGCATTGGCCGTGCCGGTGCCGGTCAGGCTGCGACGCACATCGAGGTTGCGCGAGACCACCAGCACCACTCGCCGGTTGCGCGCGCGCCCTTCTGCGGTGGCGTTGTTGGCCACCGGCTGGAACTCGCCATAACCCACCGACGCCAGGCGACCGGGGTTGACGCCCTGCATGGCGAGCATGCGGACGATGCTCGCCGAACGGGCCGAAGACAGTTCCCAGTTGGTCGGATACTGCGCGGTGCGGATCGGCTGGTCGTCAGTGAAGCCTTCGACGTGGATCGGGTTGTCGAACGGTTTCAGGATCGCCGCGACCTTGTCGATGATGTTGAAGGCCATGTCGCTGGGCATGGCGTCGCCGCTGCCGAACAGCAGGCTGGAGTTGAGTTCGATCTCGACCCACAACTCGTTGCCACGCACGGTCATCTGGTTGGAGCTGATCAAGTCGCCGAACGCGGCGCTGATGTCATCGGCAATGCTTTTCAACGGATCGCTGCCACCGGCAATGCCGGCGTCGACCTGTTCGGCATCCTTGACCAGCGGCTTGGCGGGGGTCACGGTCTTGGGCCGCTCCTCGCCAATCGGAATAGGCTTGAGGGCCCGGTCGGAATCGGTGAAGACGCCGATCAACGCCTCGGAAATAACCTTGTACTTGCCTTCGTTGACCGAAGAGATCGAATACATGACCACGAAAAAGGCGAACAGCAGCGTGATGAAGTCGGCATAGGAAACGAGCCAGCGTTCATGGTTGACGTGTTCTTCGTGATGTCTGCGACGTGCCATGGCCTTAGTCCATGAAGCCCTGGAGCTTCAACTCGATGGAACGCGGGTTTTCACCTTCGGCGATCGACAGGATCCCTTCCAGCAGCATTTCGCGGTAGCGCGACTGGCGCAACGCGATGGATTTGAGCTTGGCCGCGATCGGCAGCAACACCAGGTTGGCACTCGCCACGCCATAGATGGTGGCGACGAAGGCCACGGCAATGCCGCTGCCCAGTTGCGATGGGTCGGCCAGGTTGCCCATCACGTGGATCAGGCCCATGACCGCACCGATGATGCCGATGGTCGGCGCGTAGCCGCCCATGCTCTCGAAGACTTTCGCCGCTTCGATGTCGCGGGCTTCCTGGGTGTAGAAATCCACTTCCAGGATGCTGCGGATCGCTTCGGGTTCGGCGCCGTCCACCAGCAACTGCAAGCCCTTGCGCGAGTAGTTGTCGGGTTCGGCGTCGGCCACGCCTTCCAGGCCCAGCAGGCCTTCCTTGCGAGCGGTCAGGCTCCAGTTCACCACGCGGTCGATGCCGCCGGCCAGGTCGACCCGAGGCGGAAACAGAATCCACACCAGGACCTGCATGGCTCGCTTGAAGGCGCTCATGGGCGACTGCAACAGCGCAGCGCCGACGGTGCCACCGAGCACGATCAATGCGGCGGGACCGTTGGCCAGCGCGCCAAGGTGGCCGCCTTCCAGATAGTTGCCACCGATGATGGCGACGAACGCCATGATGATGCCGATCAGGCTGAGCACATCCATTACAGGCAGGCCTCGACCAGATGCTTACCCATGTCATCCAGGCTGTAGATCGCATCGGCGAGGTCGGCTTTGACGATCGCCATCGGCATGCCGTAGATCACGCAGCTGGCTTCATCCTGGGCCCAGATCGCGCTGCCGCCCTGCTTGAGCAAGCGGGCGCCCTCACGACCGTCGGCGCCCATGCCGGTGAGGACCACCGCCAGAACTTTGTCACCGTAGGATTTCGCCGCGGAACCGAAGGTGATATCCACGCAAGGCTTGTAGTTCAAGCGTTCGTCGCCCGGCAGGATCTTCACCGCGCCACGACCGTCGATCATCATCTGCTTGCCACCTGGCGCCAGCAGCGCCAGGCCTGGCCGCAGGATGTCGCCATCCTCGGCTTCCTTGACGCTGATGCGGCAGAGTTTGTCCAGGCGCTCGGCAAACGCCTTGGTGAAGGCCGCGGGCATGTGCTGGATCAACACGATCGGCGCCGGGAAGTTGGCCGGCAATTGGGTCAGGACCCGTTGCAGTGCCACCGGACCACCGGTAGACGTGCCGATGGCGACCAGTTTGTAGGCCTTGCGCTTGGGCGCTGGCGACGACGGACTGGTTGGCGCCGGGCGAGCAGGAGCAGGTGCCGGAGCACTGCGGACCGGTGCCGGATTGAAGTTGCTCGACGCCGAAGGCGTCGGCGCTGGCGCGGGCGCAGCAGTCGGCGCAGGCGCCGGTGCGCTGTAGGCACTGACGCGGCGGTTGCTGCGGGAAATGCTGTGGACCTTCTCGCACAGCAACTGGCGGACCTTGTCCGGGTTGCGCGAAATGTCCTCGAAGTTCTTCGGCAGGAAGTCCACCGCCCCGGCGTCCAGCGCATCGAGGGTGACCCGAGCGCCTTCATGGGTCAGGGAGGAGAACATCAAAACCGGGGTCGGGCAGCGCTGCATGATATGCCGCACCGCCGTGATGCCATCCATCATCGGCATCTCGTAGTCCATGGTGATCACGTCCGGCTTGAGCGCCAGGGCCTGATCGATCGCTTCTTTGCCGTTGGTCGCCGTACCGACGACCTGAATGCTCGTGTCCGCCGAAAGAATTTCCGAGACGCGGCGGCGGAAAAACCCCGAATCGTCCACCACCAGGACTTTAACTACCATAAACACTCCGTTAGACGAGGCGCGGCGTCGGGCCGCGCCCCTCCAGAATCAAATACGCCGGGCGGCGTAGCGCTTGAGCATGCTTGGCACATCGAGGATCAACGCGATGCGGCCGTCGCCGGTGATGGTGGCGCCGGACATGCCCGGGGTGCCCTGGAGCATCTTGCCCAACGGCTTGATGACCACTTCTTCCTGGCCCACCAACTGGTCGACGACAAAGCCGATTCGCTGGGTGCCCACCGAAAGGATCACCACATGGCCCTCGCCCTGCTCGACATGGGCGGCAGAGCTGACCAGCCAACGCTTGAGGTAGAACAGCGGCAGCGCCTTGTCCCGCACGATGACCACCTCCTGGCCGTCGACCACGTTGGTGCGCGACAGGTCGAGGTGGAAAATCTCGTTGACGTTGACCAGCGGGAAGGCGAACGCCTGGTTGCCCAGCATCACCATCAGGGTCGGCATGATCGCCAGGGTCAACGGGACCTTGATGACGATCTTCGAGCCCTGGCCCTTGGTCGAGTAAATGTTGATCGAGCCGTTGAGCTGGGAAATCTTGGTTTTCACCACGTCCATGCCCACGCCACGACCGGACACGTCGGAGATCTCGGTCTTGGTCGAGAAGCCCGGGGCGAAGATCAGGTTGTAGCACTCGGTGTCGCTCAGGCGATCGGCCGCGTCCTTGTCCATCACGCCACGCTTCACCGCGATCGCTCGCAGGACGTTCGGGTCCATGCCCTTGCCGTCGTCGGAGATCGACAGCAGGATGTGGTCGCCCTCCTGCTCGGCGGCCAGGATCACCTTGCCGCTGCGGACCTTGCCAGACGCTTCGCGTTCTTCCGGCGACTCGATGCCGTGGTCGACCGCGTTGCGCACCAAGTGGACCAGCGGGTCGGCCAGGGCCTCGACAAGGTTCTTGTCGAGGTCGGTCTCTTCACCCACCAGTTCCAGGTTGATTTCTTTCTTGAGCTGGCGAGCCAGGTCGCGAACCAGGCGCGGGAAACGCCCGAAGACTTTCTTGATCGGCTGCATCCGGGTCTTCATGACCGCGGTCTGCAAGTCGGCCGTGACCACGTCGAGGTTCGACACGGCCTTGGACATGGCTTCGTCCTGGCTGTTGAGGCCCAGGCGCACCAGGCGGTTACGCACCAGCACCAGTTCGCCGACCATGTTCATGATCTCGTCCAGGCGCGCGGTGTCGACCCGCACCGTGGTCTCGGCTTCGCTGGCCGGTTTTTCCGCGGGTGCAGCCGCTGGAGCACGGGCTGGCGCCGGAGCGGCGGCAGCAGCGGGTTTCGGTGTCTCGGCCTTCGGTTCCGGTGCCTTGGCGGCCGGCTTGGGCGCAGCCTTCGCGGCGGGTGCGGCTGTCGCGGCGGCGGTGGTTGCAGCGGCGGGCGCGGCGGAAGCCTTGCCGACTTCGCTGAACTTGCCCTTGCCATGCAGCTCATCGAGCAGCGATTCGAATTCGTGGTCGCTGATCAGGTCACTGCCGGCCGCCGCCGCTGCTGGCTTGGCCGGGCTCGGCGCGGAGGCGATGGCCGAATCCAGCGCATCGACGGCAAAGTTGCCCTTGCCGTGCAACTGGTCGAGCAAGGCTTCGAATTCGTCGTCGGTAATGTCGGAGTTATCCCCCGCTGCCTTTGGCGCAGCCGGGGCCGCCGGCGCTGCGACCGCATCGGGGGCGAACTGGCCCTTGCCGTGCAACTGGTCAAGCAGCGACTCGAACTCATCGTCGGTAATTTCATCGCTGGCAGCGGCATCGGCGGCTGGCGCAGCAGGTGCGGCAGGCGCCTCGGCTTCGGCCTTGACGGCGTTCAGCGAGTCCAGCAGCGATTCGAATTCATGATCGGTGATGTCGCCCGATTCCTCGGCGACCGGCTCTTCCACAACAGGCTCGGCCACCGGTGCGGCTTCGTCAGCCGACTGCGGCTCGGCCAGGCGCGACAGCGCGGCAAGCAGCTCGGGCGTGGCCGGGGTGATCGGCGAGCGCTCGCGCACTTCGCTGAACATGCTGTTGACCGCATCCAGCGCTTCGAGCACCACGTCCATCAGTTCCGAGTCGACGCGACGCTCCCCCTTGCGCAGGATGTCGAACACGTTCTCGGCAATGTGGCAGCACTCCACCAGCTCGTTGAGCTGGAGGAAGCCGGCGCCTCCTTTTACAGTGTGGAAACCGCGAAAAATTGCATTGAGCAGATCCGCATCATCAGGTCGGCTTTCCAGCTCGACCAGCTGTTCGGACAGTTGCTCTAGAATCTCGCCGGCCTCAACCAGGAAATCCTGAAGGATCTCTTCATCGGCGCCGAAGCTCATTAATGGCTGCTCCTAAAATAGGGCTAAAAACTAGAATCCAAGGCTGGACAGCAAATCGTCCACATCGTCCTGACCGGACACAACGTCTTCTCTTTTATCGGCATGAATCTGCGGACCTTCACCCTGAGAGAGATGTTTTTGTGGATCTTTTTCAGCAAGCATCGCTTCACGGTCGTGTTCGATGCCGGCAAAGCGGTCGACCTGGCTAGCCATCAACACCAGTTTGAGCAGATTGCTTTCCACTTCGGTGACCAGTTGGGTCACGCGCTTGATTACCTGGCCGGTGAGGTCCTGGTAATCCTGGGCCAACAGAATGTCGTTGAGGTTGCTTGCCACGGCGCGGTTCTCGGCGCTGCTGCGTGTCAGGAAACCGTCGACCCGCCGGGCCAGCTCCCGAAATTCCTCGGCGCCGACTTCGCGACGCATGAACCGTCCCCAATCGGTGCTCAACGCCTGGGCTTCCTCGCTCAGGCCGTTGACCAGGGGCGTTGCGCTTTCCACCAGGTCCATGGTGCGGTTGGCCGCGGCTTCGGTCAGCTTGACCACATAGCCAAGGCGCTCGGTCGCGTCGGTAATCTGCGAGACTTCCTCGGCCTGCGGCATGTTCGGATCGATCTGGAAATTGACGATCGCGCTGTGCAGTTCACGGGTGAGCTTGCCGACTTCCTGGTACAGACCACGATCCCGGGTCTGGTTGAGCTCATGAATCATTTGAACCGCATCGCCGAAGCGGCCCTTTTCAAGGCTGTCGACCAGTTCGCGGGCATGTTTTTTCAGGGTCGATTCGAAATCGCCCATTGAAGATTCGTTGTCCATAGCTCCCCCGTGGCGCCGTTAACCGATGCGTTCGAAGATTTTTTCGATCTTCTCTTTCAACGCCTGGGCCGTGAAGGGTTTGACCACATAGCCGTTTACACCGGCCTGGGCCGCTTCGATGATCTGCTCGCGCTTGGCTTCGGCAGTGACCATCAGCACCGGGAGATGCTTGAGTTTTTCGTCGGCGCGCACATGGCGCAGCAAGTCGATACCGGTCATGCCAGGCATGTTCCAGTCAGTCACCAGAAAGTCGATGCTCCCGCTGTTGAGAACCGGAATGGCAGTAGTGCCATCGTCGGCCTCGACCGTGTTGGTGAACCCAAGGTCACGCAACAGGTTTTTTATGATCCGCCGCATCGTTGAGAAGTCATCAACGATGAGGATTTTCATGTTCTTGTCCAATTCGACCTCCAAGCAGTCTTAAACGCGCCCAGCACCTGAACGCGCCATTTCAATCAATCCGGCACAACACTCGACAACGGTCTGGAGCACAACGGATGGAGACTGGCGTGGCATTTGCCATGCCTGCCCCGCTCGCAGCATCTCCGCACCGCCTGTCAGCGTGCTCGCCACTCCCCCAAACGCCCCCGTAAACGGGCCGCGCACTGGCTGTGTAACTGGCTGACCCGCGATTCGCTGACTCCCAGGACCTCACCGATTTCCTTGAGGTTCAGCTCTTCGTCGTAGTACAGCGCCAAGACCAGTCGCTCACGCTCCGGCAAATTGGCAATCGCTTCGGCCAACGCACTCTGGAAGCGTTCATCTTCCAGGTCGCGCGATGGCTCCATGTGAGCACTTGCGCCATCCTCATGCAGCCCCTCGTGTTCGCCGTCCTGCAACAGGTCGTCGAAACTGAACAGGCGACTGCCCAAGGTATCGTTCAAAATCCCGTAATAATCGTCGAGACTCAATTGGAGTTCGGCCGCAACCTCATGATCTTTAGCGTCACGCCCGGTTTTAGCTTCAATCGCGCGAATCGCGTCACTGACCATACGGGTATTGCGGTGCACCGAGCGCGGCGCCCAGTCGCCCTTGCGGACTTCATCGAGCATGGCGCCGCGAATGCGGATACCGGCATACGTCTCGAAACTGGCGCCTTTGCTCGCGTCGTATTTGTTCGCCACTTCCAGCAGGCCAATCATGCCTGCCTGGATCAGGTCTTCGACCTGGACGCTGGCTGGCAAGCGTGCCAGCAAGTGATAGGCGATGCGCTTGACCAATGGCGCGTAACGCTCGATCAATTCGTATTGGGCGTCCCGTGCCGATTTTTTGTAGAGATGGTTGTAACCGCTGGCTGTCATAACACGGGCCCTGCTGTTTGTTGCACAAGACGCTCGACGAAAAATTCCAGATGCCCGCGTGGGTTGGCCGGCAGTGGCCAGGTATCGACCTTCTGGGCGATCGCCTTGAACGCCAGCGCGCATTTGGAACGTGGAAAGGCTTCATATACGGCACGTTGCTTCTGGACCGCCTTGCGTACGCTTTCGTCGTAAGGCACTGCGCCGACGTATTGTAGGGCGACGTCCAGGAAGCGATCCGTGACCTTTGTCAACTTGGCGAACAGGTTGCGTCCTTCCTGCGGGCTCTGGGCCATGTTGGCCAGGACGCGGAACCGGTTCATGCCATAGTCGCGGTTAAGCAGTTTGATCAGGGCGTAGGCATCGGTGATGGACGTCGGTTCGTCGCAGACCACCAGCAGGACTTCCTGGGCGGCGCGGACAAAACTGACCACCGAGTCACCGATGCCGGCAGCCGTGTCGATCACCAGCACATCGAGGTTATCGCCGATGTCGCTGAAAGCCTGGATCAGGCCAGCGTGCTGCGCCGGGGTCAGGTGCACCATGCTCTGGGTGCCGGAAGCGGCCGGCACGATGCGAATCCCGCCGGGCCCCTGCAGGAGCACGTCGCGCAGTTCGCAGCGGCCTTCGATCACGTCCGCCAGGGTGCGCTTGGGTGTCAGCCCCAGCAGCACGTCGACGTTCGCCAGGCCCAGGTCGGCGTCCAGCAACATGACCCGTCGGCCTAGCTCTGCCAGGGCCAGGGACAAGTTCACTGACACGTTAGTCTTGCCGACGCCACCTTTGCCGCCGGTCACCGCGATCACCTGTACGGGATGCATGCTGCCCATGTTCGTTCTTTACCTTGTCTTACTTAGACGGAGGCCACATTACTGGCTGCGCGTTCACATATGGAACAATGCATGGCAGACCATCGATGTAGGTACAAAAAATATTCATGAATACCTCAGCCAACCTGCTTGGTCGGACTGTGGTAGATATCAGCGAACATATCAGCCATGGCTTCTTCGCTGGGTTCTTCCTGCATTTGCACACTCACGGCACGACTGACCAATTGATGACGGCGCGGCAGATGCAAATCATCCGGGATCCGCGGCCCGTCGGTCAGGTAGGCCACCGGTAGTTCATGACCGATCGCCAGGCTCAACACCTCGCCCAGGCTTGCCGTTTCGTCCAGCTTAGTCAGGATGCAGCCGGCCAGCCCGCAGCGTTTGTAGCTGTGGTATGCGGCGGTTAGAACCTGTTTCTGGCTGGTGGTTGCCAACACGAGATAATTTTTTGACTTGATGCCACGTCCGGCCAGGCTTTCCAGCTGCATGCGCAGGGCCGGATCGCTGGCTTGCAGGCCAGCGGTGTCGATCAGCACGACGCGCTTGCGCATCAACGGTTCCAGCGCCTGGGCCAGGGACTGGCCCGGATCCACATGGGTCACCGACACATTGAGGATCCGCCCCAGGGTCTTGAGTTGTTCCTGGGCGCCGATGCGGAAACTGTCCATGCTCACCAGGGCGATACTCTGGGCGCCGTACTTGAGGACATAACGGGCCGCGAGCTTGGCCAGGGTGGTGGTCTTGCCCATGCCGGCCGGGCCGACCATGGCAATGACACCGCCCTCTTCCAATGGCTCGACTTCCGGCGTGGCGATCATCCGCGCCAGGTGCGCCAGCAGCATGCGCCAGGCCTGGCGAGGCTCGTCGATGCCATTGATCAGCGCCAGCAGATCGCGCGCCAATGGGCCGGACAGACCAATGCGTTGCAGGCGACGCCACAGGTTGGCCTGGGCTGGACGGCTGCCTTGCAGTTGGTTCCAGGCCAGCGAACCGAGCTGGACTTCCATCAGCTCGCGCAGGCTGTTGAGTTCGAAGCGCATCGAGTCGAGGGCGCGCGGGTCGACACCCCGGGCAGGCGCGGCGGGTGCTGGCTCCGGACGACGCGGCTCGGCCGGCGTGGCCTCGACCAGCGGTTCGGCGGCGGTCAGCGGCAGGCCTGCAGTCAGTGGCTGGCCGGCGAACAATTGACGATTGGTGCCCGCGCTCGCCGCGCCTTCGCTGCTGCGCAGGCTCAATTCGGCCTGGGCGCTGGCGATGCGCGACTGGGTCTTGCGCAGCTCATCCTCGAGTTCCATGTTCGGAACGCGCGGGGCCAGCGCCGACAATTTGTAATCCAGCGCAGCCGTCAGCTCGACACCGCCAGCGATCCGGCGATTGCCAATGATGGCTGCTTCAGCGCCCAGCTCGTCACGTACCAGCTTCATGGCCTGACGCATATCGGCGGCGAAAAAACGCTTCACTTGCATAAACCACTACCTCAGCCGTTGGGCCCTACTGTCGCAACGATGGTCACTTGCTTGTTGTCCGGTATTTCCTGGTACGCCAGCACATGCAGCCCCGGGACCGCGAGGCGCCCGAATCGCGAGAGCATCGCGCGAATCGGACCGGCCACCAGCAGGATCACCGGTTGGCCTTGCATCTCTTGCCGCTGGGCTGCGTCGATCAACGAACGTTGCAGCTTCTCGGCCATGCTTGGCTCCAGCAGGACACCCTCTTCCGAGCCTTGTCCTGCCTTCTGCAGACTATTGAGCAATATCTGTTCCAACCTTGGTTCCAGAGTGATCACAGGCAGCTCAGACTCAGTGCCTACAATGCTTTGGACGATTGCACGGGATACGCCGACCCGCACCGCAGCCACCAGGGCGGCGGTATCTTGACTCTTCGAAGCGTTGTTGGCGATCGCTTCGGCAATGCTGCGGATGTCGCGTACCGGTACCTGTTCAGCCAACAGCGCCTGCAACACCTTGAGCAGCTGCGACAGCGAAACCACGCCCGGCACCAGCTCTTCAGCCAGCTTCGGCGAGCCTTTGGCCAGTACTTGTAGCAGTTGCTGGACTTCTTCGTGACCAATCAGCTCGCTGGAATGCTTGTACAGAATCTGGTTCAAGTGGGTCGCCACCACCGTGCTGGCGTCCACCACGGTATAGCCGAGGGACTGGGCCTGGGCGCGCTGGCTGATTTCGATCCACACCGCTTCCAGGCCGAAAGCCGGATCCTTGGCGGTAATACCGTTGAGCGAACCGTAGACCTGACCCGGGTTGATCGCCAGCTCGCGGTCCGGGTAGATCTCGGCTTCGGCCAGGATCACGCCCATGAGCGTCAGGCGATAGGCGCTCGGCGCCAGGTCGAGGTTGTCGCGGATATGCACGGTCGGCATCAGGAAACCCAGGTCCTGGGACAGCTTCTTGCGCACGCCCTTGATCCGCGCCAGCAATTGCCCACCCTGGTTGCGGTCGACCAATGGGATCAGGCGATAGCCGACTTCCAGGCCGATCATGTCGATCGGCGTCACGTCGTCCCAGCCCAGCTCCTTGGTTTCCATGGCGCGGGCCGGCGATGGCAGCAGTTCCTGCTGGCGCTTGACCTCTTCCAGCGCCTGGACCTTCTGCACGTTCTGCTTCTTCCAGAACAGGTAGGCGCCACCGGCCGCGAGGGCCGCCATGGTCAAGAAGGAAATATGCGGCATGCCCGGCACGATGCCCATCACCGCCATCAGGCCGGCGGCAACCGCCAAGGCCTTCGGCGATGCGAACATTTGCCGGCCGATCTGCTTGCCCATGTCTTCGGAGCCCGAAGCGCGGGTCACCATGATGGCGGCGGCTGTGGATAACAACAGTGATGGCAATTGCGCCACCAAACCGTCACCGATGGTCAGCAAGGCGTAGACCTTGCCGGCGTCACCGAAGGACATGCCGTGCTGGAAGATACCGACGGCCATGCCGCCGATCAGGTTGATGAACAGAATCAGCAAGCCGGCGATGGCGTCGCCGCGCACGAATTTGCTGGCACCGTCCATGGAGCCGTAGAACTCGGCTTCCTGGGCCACTTCCAGGCGACGCAGCTTGGCCTGGCCCTGGTCGATGAGGCCGGCGTTGAGGTCGGCGTCGATCGCCATCTGCTTGCCGGGCATCGCGTCGAGGGTGAAACGCGCGCTCACCTCGGAAATCCGCCCGGCACCCTTGGTCACCACGACGAAGTTGATGATCATCAAGATGGCGAAGACCACGATACCGACCACGTAGTTGCCGCCGATCACCACCTCACCGAAGGCCTGGATCACCTTACCGGCGGCGGCGTGACCATCCTGGCCGTGGAGCATGACCACGCGGGTGGACGCCACGTTCAGCGCCAGGCGCAATAGCGTCGCCACCAGCAGGATGGTCGGGAAGACGGCGAAATCCAGCGGCCGCAAGGCGTACACGCAGACCAGCAGCACGACGATGGACAAAGCGATGTTGAACGTGAAGAACACGTCCAGCAGGAACGGTGGCACCGGCAGCATCATCATGGCGAGCATGACCAGCAGCAACAGCGGCACGCCCAGATTACCCCGGCTGAGGTCTACGACATTGCTGCGCGCGGTGCTGAGTAACTGAGAGCGATCCACCAATATTCCCCGTTCCTGTGAAGCAAACTTTTGACGCCCGGAGGGGGCGCAGGCGGGGTATTGCAAGAAGCTTTCCAACTTTTGCGAAAGCTTGAAATAGAACGACTTGGCGCACATTCAACCTGTGGGAGCGAGCCTGCTCGCGAATACGGTTACCCAGTCGATAGAAAGGTTGGCTGACAAACCGCATTCACGAGCAGGCTCGCTCCCACAGGGTAATACGGTTCACTTGAGAAGAATGGGAACCCGTGGCGAGGGAGCTTGCTCCCGCTCGGCTGCGAAGCAGTCGTAAATCGGCGGGTGCGGCGTGCCTGATGCCCCATTTGGCCGGTTTGGGGGCCGCTTCGCGGCCCAGCGGGAGCAAGCTCCCTCGCCACGGGTTCATCGATTGCCTTGATTGAGCAGCATCAGCTCCCACAGGCCTTGGGTTAGCCGGGATCAGGAATCGCGGCGCAGGTCCGGCGGGATCGGCAGGTCCTTGAGCGGTTCGGGGCGCTTGCCCTTGCCCGCGCGGTGCTGGCGAATCTGATAGACGTACGCCAGGACCTGGGCCACGGCCAGGTACAGGCCTCCCGGGATCTCCTGGTCGAGTTCGGTGGAGTAGTAGATCGACCGCGCCAATGCCGGGGATTCGAGCAGCATCACTTCGTTGGCGACGGCGATCTCGCGGATCTTCAACGCCAGGAAATCGCTGCCCTTGGCCAAGAGGACCGGCGCATTGCCTTTGTCCGGGTCGTACTTGAGCGCGACGGCATAGTGGGTCGGGTTGGTGATGACCACGTCGGCGTCGGGAATCGCCGCCATCATCCGGCGCTGGGAGACCTCGCGCTGCAGCTGGCGGATCCGCTGCTTGACCTCCGGCTTGCCCTCCTGATCCTTGTACTCGTCGCGGATTTCCTGCTTGGTCATCATCAGCTTCTGCTTGCTTTGGTAGAGCTGGATCGGCACGTCGATGGCGGCGATCAGGATCAAGCCACAGGCCATCCACAAAGTGCTCCAGCCCACCAGTTGCACGCTGTGGATAATGGCTTGTTCCAGCGGCTCATGGGCAATGCGCAGCAAGTCATCGATATCAGCCTGCAATACCGTCAGCGCCACGAAAAGAACCAGGAAAAACTTCCCAAGCGCTTTTAGCAGCTCCATCAGGGCCGTTGTGGAGAACATCCGCTTGAGCCCACTCGCAGGATTCATTCGGCTGAACTTGGGCGCCATGGTCTTACCGGAAAACAACCACCCGCCCAAGGAAATAGGCCCCAGGAAAGCAGCCAGCAACAAGAAGATCAGCACCGGCTGCACCGCCACGATGGCGATCTTGCCCGAATGCAGCAGGTATTGCGTCATGGCGCCGGGGGTCAGCAGCACTTCTCGAGGCAGGGAGAAATTCAGGCGCATGATTTCCAGCAGATCCAACGCCAGCCCACCGCCATAAATCAGCAAGCCACCGGCGCCAGCGAGCATGATCGCCAGGGTGTTGAGCTCCTTGGAACGCGCAATTTCACCCTTTTCCCTGGATTCTTTCTTGCGCTTCTCCGTGGGGTCTTCTGTCTTGTCCTGACCGCTTTCGCTCTCGGCCATGGTTCAGCGCGCCTGTGCCATGTCGCGTAACAACTGCAAGGCCTGGGTGGCCAGCGGCTGGTACTGGTTGAGGATGTCCCCGAGGCTGACCCAGAAAATCACCATGCCCAGCACCAGGGTCAGCGGGAAGCCAATGGAGAAGATGTTCAACTGCGGGGCCGCCCGGGTCATCACGCCGAAGGCGATGTTGACCACCAGCAACGCGGTAATCGCCGGCAACACCAGCACCATGGCCGCGCCGAGGACCCAGCCGAGCTTGCCGGCGATTTCCCAGAAATGATTGACCAGCATCGCGCTGCCCACCGGCATCGTCGTGAAGCTCTCGGTCAAGACCTCGAACACCACCAGGTGCCCGTTCATGGCCAGGAACAACAACGTCACCAGCATCGTCAGGAATTGCCCGATCACCGCGGTGTTGACGCCATTGGTGGGGTCGATCATCGAGGCGAAGGCCATGCCCATCTGGATCGAAATGATTTGCCCGGCGACCACGAACGCCTGGAAAAACAACTGCAACGAAAAGCCCAGCAAGGCACCGATGAGGATCTGTTCGGCCACCAGCATCAGCGCACTGAGGTCCAGCGCATTGACCGGCGGCATCGGTGGCAGCCCGGGCGCTATCACGACGGTGATTGCCAGGGCGAAATACAGGCGCACGCGCCGCGGCACCAGAGTCGTGCCAAAAACCGGCATGCTCATCAGCACCGCAGTGACGCGGAACAACGGCAGGACAAACGACGCCACCCAGCTACTGATCTGGGTGTCCGTCAGCGCGAGCATCGACATCCGGTCAGCCGATCAACTGCGGAATACTGCCGTACAACTGCAGGATGTATTCCATGAAGGTTTGCACCAGCCAGGGACCGGCGACGATCAGCGTGACCAGCATCACCAGCAGGCGCGGCAGGAAACTCAGGGTCTGTTCGTTGATCTGCGTGGCGGCCTGGAACATCGCCACCAGCAAGCCCACCAGCAGGCTCGGGATCACCAGGATGGCAACCATCATGGTGGTCAGCCAGAGGGCCTCGCGGAACAGGTCTACCGCAACTTCAGGCGTCATATCGTGTTACCCGCACAAGTGGTCTAGACACCGCCGAAACTGCCCGCCAGGGTGCCGATGATCAACGCCCAGCCGTCCACCAGCACAAACAACATGATCTTGAACGGCAGGGAAATGATCAGCGGCGACAGCATCATCATGCCCATGGCCATGAGGATACTGGCGACCACCAGGTCGATGATCAGGAACGGGATGAAAATCATGAAACCGATCTGGAACGCGGTCTTCAACTCGGACGTCACGAACGCCGGCACGAGGATAGTCAGTGGCGCCTGGTCGGGGCTGGCGATATCGGTGCGCTTGGACAGGCGCATGAACAGGTCCAGGTCGCTGCTGCGGGTCTGGGCGAGCATGAAATCCTTGATCGGCACCTGGGCCTTGGCCACGGCGTCCTGGGCACTGAGTTTTTCCGCCAGGTAGGGTTGCAGGGCGTCCTGGTTCACCCGATCGAATACCGGCGCCATGATGAACATGGTCAGGAACAGCGCCATGCCGGTGAGGATCTGGTTCGACGGCGTCTGTTGCAGGCCCAGCGCCTGGCGCAGGATCGAGAAGACGATGATGATCCGGGTGAAACTGGTCATCAGCATGACGAACGCCGGGATGAAACTCAGCGCGGTCATGATCAGCAGGATCTGCAGGCTGACCGAGTATTCCTGTGCCCCTTCGGCATTGGTGCCCAAGGTAATCGCCGGGATCGACAGCGGATCGGCGGCAAACGCCAACGGCGCGGCCAGCATCAGGGCCAACGCCAACAGAATGCGCAACGGCATTACTTCTTATCCTTTTGATCTTTACCCAGCAGTTCCATGAGCCGCTGGGCAAATTCGGGGGTGGCCTGCTCGGTGGAAGGCACCTGGACCGGCTCCTTGAGGACGTGCAGCGCGGTGATGGTGCCGGGGCTCAGCCCCAGCAGAATCTGCTCGTTGCCTACCTGCACCAGCACCAGCCGATCCCGCGGGCCCAACGCCCGGGAACTGATGATGTCGATGACCTGACCTTTGCCGGCGGGCCCCGCCTGTTGCACGCGCCGCAGCATCCACGCCAGGAAGAAAATCACCCCGAGCACCAGGAGCAGGCCCAGCACCAGTTGCGCCAATTGCCCGGCGATGCCGCTGCCACTGGCCGGCGCAACGGCCGCATTGGCCACCGGCTCGGCCGCCAGCACACTGAACGGCAGCATCAAGGCTGCGGCGAAAAAACCTTTCATTCAGCGCAGCTTCTTGATGCGTTCGCTCGGGCTGATCACGTCCGTCAGGCGAATGCCGAACTTCTCGTTGACCACCACCACTTCGCCGTGGGCGATCAAGGTGCCGTTGACCAGCACGTCCAGCGGCTCACCGGCCAGGCGATCGAGTTCGATTACCGAACCCTGGTTGAGCTGCAGCAGGTTGCGGATGTTGATGTCGGTGCTGCCCACTTCCATGGAAATCGACACCGGGATGTCGAGGATCACGTCCAGGTTCGGCCCGTCAAGCGTCACTTGCTCGTTGCTTTTCGGCACGCTGCCAAACTCTTCCATCTGCAGGCGGTTGGACGCGTGGGCACCGGTGTCGGCTGCCAGCAATGCATCGATGTCAGCCTGCCCGGCGTCGCCGGTTTCTTCCAGGGCCGCAGCCCATTCGTCGGCCAGCGCCTGGTCATCCTGGGTATTCATATCGTCAGCCATCATGTTTCCTCGGCGGGCAAAAATTCAGTTAAAAACGAAAACTTAAGAAGTTGACAGCGCTCAGCGGCGTTCGATCGGCTCGATCACCTGCAACGCCAGATTGCCTTTGTGAGAGCCCATCTTGACCTTGAAGGCCGGTACGCCGTTGGCGCGCATGATCATGTCTTCCGGCATCTCCACAGGGATGATGTCCCCGGGCTGCATGTGCAGGATGTCCCTCAGGCGCAGCTGGCGCCGGGCAACCGTCGCGCCGATCGGCACGTCGACGTCCAGCACGTCCTGGCGCAAGGCGTTGATCCAGCGCTCGTCCTGGTCGTCGAGGTCCGACTGGAAACCGGCGTCGAGCATTTCACGCACCGGCTCGATCATCGAATACGGCATGGTCACGTGCAGGTCGCCGCCGCCGCCGTCGAGTTCGATATGGAACGTCGAGACGACAATGGCTTCGCTCGGGCCGACGATGTTCGCCATGGCCGGGTTCACTTCCGAGTTGATGTACTCGAAGTTCACTTCCATGATTGCCTGCCAGGCTTCCTTCAAGTCGACGAAGGCCTGTTCCAGCACCATGCGCACGACGCGCAGCTCCGTCGGGGTGAATTCGCGACCTTCGATCTTGGCGTGACGACCGTCGCCGCCGAAGAAGTTGTCCACCAGCTTGAACACCAGCTTGGCGTCGAGGATAAACAGGGCCGTGCCGCGCAATGGCTTGATCTTCACCAGGTTGAGGCTGGTGGGCACGTACAGCGAGTGCACGTACTCGCCGAACTTCATCACCTGCACGCCCCCCACGGCCACGTCGGCCGAGCGCCGCAACATGTTGAACATGCTGATGCGGGTGTAGCGGGCGAAACGCTCGTTGATCATTTCCAGGGTCGGCATGCGTCCGCGAACGATGCGATCCTGGCTGGTCAGGTCGTAGCTTTTGACGCTGCCCGGGTCAGCAGCGTTTTCGGTTTGCACCAGGCCGTCGTCGACACCATGCAACAGCGCGTCGATTTCGTCCTGGGACAACAAGTCCTGCACGGCCATGTCGTGTTTCCTACTGCAATACGAAGTTAGTGAAGAGCAACTGTTCGATCACCACTTTGCCGAGCTCTTTCTGAGCCACTTCCTGCACGCTGGCCGTGGCTTTCTGACGCAGCATTTCCTGGCCGACCGGGGTGGCCAGGGTGTCGAAATTCTGTCCGGAGAACAGCATCACCAGGTTATTGCGGATCAAAGGCATGTGCACCCGCAACGCTTCCAGGTCCGCCTGGTTGCGGCCCAGCAGGGTAATGCTGACCTGCATGTAGCGCTGACGACCGTTCTGCGTGTAGTTGGCGACGAAGGCCGGGGCCATGGGTTCGAAAATCGCCGGCTGCTTGCCCACCGGAGCGGCTTCCGCCGCCGGTGCCGGCTTGCTTTGGGCGCTGTGCATGAAATACCAGGTCGCCCCCACCGAAACGCCCATCGCCAGGAGCAAGCCCACCACGATCAGGATGATCATCTTGAGTTTGCCTTTGGTTGCAGGGTCTTTTACAGCTGCTGCTTCACTCTTCGCCATGCCAATAATCCGTCACTAATCGGGGGGTTCACTGTTGCATGGCTAGGCAGGAGCAAGTGTTATGCCAGAAGTGTCGGCACTTGAGATGACGGGCAGATACGATCTTCAGACCCCATGAAAACGAATGTGGGAGCGAGCTTGCTCGCGATAGCGGTGGACCAGCCCCTGCAAGGGTGACTGACCATCCGCTATCGCGAGCAAGCTCGCTCCCACAGGGGTGAGCCGCGCTGGATCAGGCGTAGTAATCGACCGCACTGGTGCCGATGACGCTGGTCGTGCTGGCAGCCACTTCAGCGATGCTGGCCGGAGCGGCTTCGTCCACCGAATCCACCCGTCCGCCCGAGGACGTGGTGCGTCCGGCCTGGGCCTGCTGCTGGGCTTGCTGGTCCTGGTTCTGCGAACCACGGGATTGATCCGACACGTTCACGTCGACCTGGCCCATGCCCTGCTGGGCAAAGCTGTCGCGCAAGCGATGCATCTGGCCTTCGAGGGCTTCACGAACGCCAGCGTGGGCGCTCATGAAGGTGACCTGAGTCTGCTGGTCCGGAACCATGTTCACTCGGATGTCCAGGCGCCCGAGCTCGGCCGGTTGCAACTGGATGTCGGCCGCCTTGAGATTGGCGCTCGACAAGTACATCACTCGGTTGACCACTTCCTCGGTCCAGCCGCTCTGGTTCATGGCGATGGGCTGGTTGACCGGCACCGCGTTGGCGGTTTTCGGCGTGGCCGCCTGGGTCAGTGCCGCCAGGCGATTGGCAAAGTCATCGACGCGGGTATCGCTGGAAGCCGCGGTCAGGTCCTTGAGGCCTTCGCTGATCAGGCCACTGAACGCCTTGTCGCCCCCCTGGCTGCCGGCACCGGTGCTGTCCTGGTCGGCTTGCACGGTGAGCATGCTGGCCATGCCGGCCGCGAAAGTCTGGGCCGAGGTCGGTTCGCCATCGGGCGAGGCCACCGGGGCGGCCTTGGGCTGCGCCTGGCTGGAAGCCGACACATGGCCGCCCTGCTCCATCGCCAACCGCAAGGCTGGCAGCGCGTCGAGCGGATCAGCCTGCGGATCGAACGCCGGATCAGCCACGGGTGCCGGGGCATTGGCCGCCGTCGTCGGAGCAACGGCAGCCGCCACCGCAGCGGTGACTTGAGCATCGGTCGCATTCACCACGGGGGCGGGCTGGACCTCGGCAGTGGTCACCGCAACAACGGGCAACAACGCAGGATCGAGGGTCGGATCGACAGGCGCGGCGTCCGCTACGGGCCCTTCGGCCGCGTCGGTAGCGTCGTCCTGGGCAGTCTTATCGTCGGCAGCGGCCGGCTTGTCGGCGGGCAAGGGTTTGCCGCTATCGGCAACCACCGGCTCCGGAGCGGCAGCCGTATCGCTGTCGGCATCCTTTTTGACGGAGGTGTCGGAAGTCTTGTCGCGCCCCGGCTTTACCGACGGCTCAGCGACCGTCGGTGATTTGACGGGGGCCTGCTTGGCGAAGACCTGAGCGAAGCTGGAGGCTTTATCCCCGGCTTCCGGGCCCGCTGCCAGTGGATTGACGGCGGCCTGCGGCTTGGCCGGGGCGGTGGCCTGCAGGAGTGTATTGGGCGTAACAGGCATAAAATGGTCTCCGCTGCACTGGAATCAAGATGCAGTCGAGACAGGACAATGCAAGGGACGGGCCAACGCGTCGGACGACATCGTTTCAGCAATGAAAGCCTTCACGCTCTTCCCGGCAAAGCGTGCGGACGAAGGCAAACTCGCTGTCGATTTCATTGACCAGTTTTTCGATGCCACCCAGCGACGGCTGCTTGGCGCGTTGCTCCAGTTCACCACACAGCTCAGCCAGGCGCAGGGCACCCATGTTGCTGCTGCTGCCCTTGAAACTATGGGCCGTGGCACTCAGCTTTTCGGCGTCCCTGGCTTCATGCAGCACACGCAGGCGTGCTTCGGAATCCTCGAGGAAGGTGTCCAGCAATTCCGGATACCCGTCCTCCATGACTTCCCTCAACGTGCTGAGCACGTCGCGATCGAGATGAATTTCACTCACTTGCTCGCTCCCTGATCAAGATCGGCTCCGATTATGCCAGAGCCTCCCAAAAAAACTCCACGCGTGCACTACGACCATCGTCGGACCAGGAGGCCCGCTGGCAGAGTTGACGCACCAGGCTCACGCCGCGCCCCGATAATCGGTCGCGATCCACGGGGCGCGCCATCACCTTCGCAACATCGAAGCCCTTGCCGCTGTCCTCGACCTCAATGACCAGACAGCCACCGTCACCCTGGGGGGTGACATGCAAATGCACCCGCACATGGCCATCGCTCAACGCGTCCAGGCGCTCGTTGCGCTCGCGGTAGTAACGGGCGAAACCCGTCGCATCGCGCTTGAGGCTGGAGTCCAACCCCAACACCCCATGTTCCAGGGCGTTGGAATACAGCTCCGACAGTACGCTGTAAAGGGCGCCACTGTGTGCCCTGAGCCCATGAACCTCAAGCAGCAACTGCAAAAGGTAGGGCATCGGGTTGAACCGCTTGAGCGTCTGCGCCCGGAATTCAAAGCTTACCGACCAATCCAGCGGACTGGATTGGCCGCTATCGGAATAGACCGGAGGCGGCGGATTGAGTTGCGTCGGCGCGACGAGACGCACCTCGATCATGCTGAAGTCGTCACGGGCCTCGCCGCGAAAATCCTGCAGGGCTTGCTGGATATCTTCGAACAGGCGGTCGGGCTCACGGTTGGCCGAAAATACCTGTTGCAACCGCTCCACGCCAAACGGCTGGTCGTCGCGGTCACTGGTCTCGATCACGCCATCGGACAGCAGGAACACCCGATCACCCACCGACATGGGGTGGACTTCGGTGCGGTCGTCGAACAACTGAGGCGTCAGTACGCCCAATGGCAAATGCCGCGCCGGCAACGGTGTGCGTACGCCAGTGAGGCTGTCGTGCAGATAACCGTCGGGCATGCCACCGTTCCAGATCTCCACGGTGCAGCGCTGGAAACTCAGGCACAGCAGCGTCGCGCAACAGAACATGTCCACCGGCAGGATGCGCTTGAGCTTGGCATTCATCTCTCGCAGGATCTGCGCCAGGCCATAACCCTTGGCGGTCATCCCGTAGAACACCTCCGCCAGCGGCATCGCCCCCACCGCCGCCGGCAATCCGTGCCCGGTAAAGTCCCCGAGCAGGATATGCATGTCGCCGGCCGGATTGAATGCGGCCAACAGCAGGTCGCCGTTGAACAAGGCGTAGGGCGATTGCAGGTAACGGATGTTCGGCGCGCTCAGGCAACCGGAGTGGGCAATCTTGTCGAATACCGCCTTGGCGACCCGCTGCTCGTTGAGCAGATAGTCATGGTGCCGGGCGATCTGGTCGCGTTGCTCCACCACCGTGGCTTGCAGCCGACGCAAACGGTCCATCGCCTTGATCTTGGCGGCCAGGATCACTTGGTTATAGGGTTTTGCCAGGAAGTCGTCACCGCCAGCCTCGAGGCAACGGGCCAGCCCTTCGCTTTCGGTCAACGAGGTGAGAAAGATGATCGGGACCAGTTGATCCCCGGCCAACTGCTTGATCTTCTGCGCCGCTTCAAAGCCATCCATGACCGGCATCATCGCGTCCATCAACACAAGGTGCGGACGCCGTTGCAGATAGACCTCGACCGCCTCGGCACCGTCAGCCGCAGTGAGCACGTGATGGCCCTGGCGACGGACGATGGTCGACAACAGCAGTCGATCAGCGGCACTGTCTTCGGCAATCAGGATCGTCAGCGGCTCCGGCGACGATTGCATGGCGATCAACTGATATCGAACAGCTTGTCGAAATTGGAGATCGCGAGGATTTTCTTGACGTCGCTGCTGCTGTTGACGACGCGGATATCCGATTCGTCGCCACCGGCATGGTCACGCAACAGCAGGAGCATGCCCAACGCAGAACTGTCGAGGTAAGTGGCCTTCTTCAAATCCACCACAATGGACTCGGGCTTACTATTAAGTCTCTCGTAAGACTCGCGAAACTCCTGATGCCGCCCGAAATCGAATCGCCCTTCAACCGAAATCGTCAGCTTTTTACCGTTGTCGGATACTTCAGCAATGACAGACATATTCACTTCCTTGTCATGGACATACGTGTACAAGGTTTAGCACTTGGTAGAGGTCTGAGCAAGGTTCAAATCGCCTACCCGACAAAACTCTACCGCCGATATCAATACGGATCCTGGCGCGGCAGGCGCTGGGACAATTCATCCAGCAGTTTCTGCTCGCGCTTGTCCTCCAATTGCCGCGCCTCGTCGATGTAGCGCTGTACGAGTTTGCGCAACCCTTCGACGCGGGCGAACGCCTCTTGCCAGCTCTGGCGGGCCTTCTCCAGGTTGTTCTGGTGCCAGACCAGACTCTGGCGCTGCTGGTCGATGGCCGTGCCCAACTGCGCGAGGAACCCTTGGTAGCCCAATAGCCATTGTCCGGAAACGCCATGGCTGCCTCGGGCGATCCATTGTTCCTGGTATTCGAGGCGAAAATTTTCCAAGTCCGCCAACTTGCTTTCGGCAACCGCCACCTGCCCCTGAAAATAGGCCAGCCGCTGGACGGCGGTCTTCTCGGCCTTTTCGGCCATGTCCACCACTGGCGCCAGGCGCGCCGCACGACTCGTGGCCATGATCGGTTACGTGCCGGAGACAGGCGCGAAAATGGTTTGCAGGTGCGCTTCGCTGGCGCCCATGCCGATGCTGTCGTTAAGCGCCTGGCGCAGATACACCGCCATGGACGGATAGAGGCTGATGGCCGTGTCGGTCTCACGATCGCCGCCTGGTACATACGCACCGACGCTGATCAGGTCGCGACTTTGCTGGTAACGGGACCAATACTGCTTGAACTGTTGCGCACGCTTCATGTGCTCGGGGCTGATGACCGAGGGCATGACCCGGCTGATCGACGCCTCGATGTCGATGGCGGGGTAATGCCCCTCCTCCGCCAGGCGCCGGGACAATACGATGTGGCCGTCGAGCACGCCTCGGGCCGAGTCGGCGATGGGATCTTGCTGGTCGTCACCCTCGGACAGCACGGTGTAGAACGCCGTGATGGAACCGCCGCCCTTCTCCGCGTTACCGGCACGTTCCACCAGCTTCGGCAGCTTGGCGAAGACTGAAGGCGGGTAGCCCTTGGTCGCCGGCGGCTCGCCGATGGCCAGGGCGATTTCCCGCTGGGCCTGGGCGAAACGGGTCAACGAGTCCATCAGCAACAGGACATTCTTGCCCTTGTCGCGGAAATATTCGGCGATGCGCGTGCAGTACATGGCAGCGCGCAGGCGCATCAGCGGCGCATCGTCCGCCGGCGAAGCCACGACGACGGAGCGCTTGAGCCCTTCCTCGCCAAGGATGTGCTCGATGAATTCCTTCACTTCGCGGCCCCGTTCGCCGATCAGCCCCACCACGATGATGTCGGCCTCGGTAAAGCGGGTCATCATGCCCAGCAGCACACTCTTGCCCACGCCGGTACCGGCGAACAGGCCCAGGCGCTGGCCGCGTCCAACGGTCAACAAACCGTTGATGCAACGAATGCCCACGTCCAGCGGCACGCTGATGGGGTCGCGCTTGAGCGGGTTGATCGTCGGGCCGTCCATCGGCACCCAATCCTCGGCCTTCATCCCGCCCTTGCCGTCCAGGGCCCGACCGGCGCCGTCCAGCACACGGCCGAGCATGCTCATGCCCATGGGCAGGCGGCCGGTGTCGGCCAACGGCACCACGCGGGCACCCGGGGCAATACCGGCGACACTGCCGACCGGCATCAGGAAGACTTTACTACCGGAAAAACCCATGACCTCGGCTTCGACCTGGACCGGATGATAGCTGTCGTCATTGATCACCAGGCAGCGACTGCCCATGGCAGCGCGCAAGCCTTCGGCTTCGAGCGTCAGGCCGACCATGCGCAGCAGGCGACCTTCCAGGATCGGTTGGCCGGCCAGCTCGGTGGCCTCGGCGTAGCTGCCCAGGCGCTTGCCGAAGCTGGTTCGCTCAAGGCGCATCGTGGCCTACCACTTCAGGTGTGATCGGCTCGCCGCTGTCGGGATCGACGATGGCGGCCGGCTTGGGTTCGTCCGGCAAGTCCAGGCTCAGGTCGGCGGGCGCCGGGTGCAAAGCCTGTTCGTGCAGTTGGTCGAACAGCTTGGCCATGATCTGGCTGATGCGGGTCTCGACGGTAGCGTCGATGCGGCTGTGCTCGGTTTCCACGCGGCAACCGCCCGGCAGCAGGGTTTCATCTTCGACGATGCGCCAGGTTTCCTCGTGGCGTTCGCGCAAAGCCTTGACCAGTTCGAAGTCCTGCGGGTTGATGTACAGCCGCACATTGCCCACGCCCAGCGGCAACAGCTTGAGGGCTTCGCGCATGACGTGTTCGATCTGGCTCGAATCGATGGCCAGTTCGCGCTGGATCACCTGACGGGCGATGTGTTGCACCAGCCCGACCAATGACTTTTCGATCTGTGTGTCCTGCTCGGCGATGGGCTCGAACAGGTTCTGCATCAACGATTCCAATGCGCGCAGCTTGGCCGTCAGCGCCACGTCGGCTTCCTGTCGAACCTTGATCGTGGTGCTGTGGAAACCTTCTTTTTCGCCGATGGCGAAGCCTTCGTTGTAGGCCTCCTGGCGGATGCTTTCGACTTCTTCGAGGGTCAGTGGCTGGACTTCTTCCAGCGGCACCTCTTCCATCTCCGGCAGTTCTTCCACCGGTGCAGGCTCAGGCTCGGGCACGTGGGGGTCGAAGCTGGGCAGCGACCAGACGTCGAAACCACCGACGTCACGGGCGCGGATCAGGTCGCTGGGTGAATCATCACTCTTGGCAGACATAACGACCTTAGATCATCTCTTCGCCGCCCTTGCCACCGAGCACGATTTCTCCGGCTTCGGCCATACGGCGGGCGATGGTGAGGATTTCCTTCTGTGCGGTTTCCACGTCGCTGACACGCACCGGGCCCTTGGCCTCGAGGTCGTCGCGCAACAGTTCGGCCGCCCGTTTGGACATGTTCTTGAAGATTTTCTCCTTGACGCCTTCGTCCGAACCCTTGAGGGCCAGCACCAGAACGTCGGAGGACACTTCGCGCAACAGTGCCTGGATACCGCGGTCGTCGACATCGGCCAGGTTGTTGAACACGAACATGAGGTCTTCGATCTGACCGGACAGGTCTTCGTCGACTTCGCGGATCGAGTCCATCAATTGACCTTCGATCGAACTGTCGAGGAAGTTCATGATGTCCGCCGCGCGCTTGATACCGCCCAAGGTGGTGCGCGAAGCATTGGAGTTGCCCGAGAACTGCTTCTCGAGGATCTGGTTCAATTCCTTCAGGGCGGCCGGCTGTACGGTGTTCAGCGAGGACACGCGCAGGATGATGTCGAGGCGCACCTTATGGTCGAAGTTGCCCAGCACTTCGCCGGCCTGGTCCGGGTCGAGGTACGCCACCACGATCGCCTGGATCTGGGGGTGCTCGTAACGGATCACGTCGGCAACGGCACGCGGCTCCATCCACTTCAGGCTGTCCAGGCCGCTGGTGTTGCCACCGAGCAGGATCCGGTCGATCAGGCCGTTGGCCTTGTCCTCGCCCAGGGCCTGGGTGAGCATCTTGCGCACGTAGTCGTCGGAACCGACGCCCAGGCTGGTCTGGTCGCCGACGATGTCGACGAACTCGCTCATGACCTGCTCGACCTGTTCGCGGTGCACGTTGCCCATCTGGGCCATGGCCACGCCGACGCGCTGGACCTCCTTGGGCCCCATGTGCCGCAGCACTTGGGCGGCGTCGGTCGAACCCAGGGACAGCAGCAAGATCGCGGCTTTGTCGACCCGGGACAATTTGGCAACAGCGGCTCGATTATCACTCATCTGCGTTAATCCACTCTTTCACGACCTGGGCCACACGACCCGGATCCTCTGCCACCAGACTCTTGATGGCGTTCAACTGAGCGTCATAGCCTTCGCTCGGGCTTGGCAGCAGGATGCTCTGCGGCCCGCCGAGGCTGACGCGATCGTTGGCCAATTCGCCATCCAGGCCGCCCATGCCTCCCAGCTCTACATCGCCCAAGCCTGCCAACTGCTTGTTCTTGCCGCCACCGGTGATGTTGTTGAGCACCGGACGCAACACACCGAACACCAGTATCAGGATGAACAACACACCCAATACTTGCTTGACCACATCCCAGAACCAGGGTTGCGAATAAAACGGAATGTCGGCGATTTCTTCACCGCGCTCCAGGGAGAACGGCACGTTGATCACGCTGACGCTGTCGCCACGGCTGGCGTCGAAACCGACCGCGTCCTGTACCAGGCGAGTGAAGCGCGCCAATTCGTCAGCGGTCCATGGCGCACGGCTGGTTTCGCCATTGGCCGGGTTGACCTTGACCTGATCGTCCACCACCACGGCGACCGACAGGCGATTCAAACGGCCCTGTTGCTGCTTGGTGTGACTGATGGAACGGTCGAGCTCGAAGTTCTTGGTGGATTGTTGACGCTTGTCGGCCGGGTACGGCGCGAGCATCGGCTGGCCGGTGGCCGGGTCCATGATCTGTTGGCCATTGGCATCGATCAGCGGCTGGCCTGGCTGCACCATGCCTGCGGCGGCGGTGGCGCCACCGGTGGTTTGCGGCGCGCTGGCCGGCGATGGCGGCTGGTTGCTCAGGGCACCCGGCACGCCTTGCGGGCCATTGCTGGCGGTGCGCTGTTCGTTCACCGACTGCTCGCTGCGCAACGCCGGCTGATCCGGGTTGAACTGCTCGGAAGTCGATTCGACCGCGCTGAAATCCACATCCGCCGAGACTTCGGCCTTGTAGCGGCCATTGCCCAGGACGGGTTGCAGGATGTTATGCACACGCTGGGTCAGCATGCCTTCCATGCGGCGGCTGTAGTCGAATTGCTTGCCGGCCATGGTCAGTTCGGAATTTTCCGCCTGGTCGGAGAGCAGGTTGCCCTTCTGGTCGACCACGGTGATCTGCGACTTGCTCAGCTCGGGAACGCTGGTCGCCACCAGATTGATAATGGCCAGGACCTGGCCTGGCTCCAGGGAGCGGCCGGAATACAGTTCAACCAGGACCGACGCACTCGGCTTGCGCTCATCGCGCACGAAGACCGAGCTTTTCGGGATCGCCAGGTGCACACGGGCACCCTTGACGTTGTTGAGGCTGGAGATGGTGCGCGCCAGTTCGCCTTCCAGGCCGCGACGATAACGCGTCGCTTCCATGAATTGGCTGGTGCCCAGGCCCTGGTCCTTGTCGAGAATCTCGAAACCGATGTTGCCATCGGTCGGTGTCACGCCCGCGGCAGCGAGCTTGAGGCGCGCGCGCGCCACGTCGTCGGCCTTGACCAGCAAGGCGCCAGAGTTGGGTTCGACGGTGTAGGGAATGTCGGCAGAAGCCAGGGTTTCCATGACTTGCTTGGCATCCATGCCTTCCAGGCTACCGTACAACGGACGGTAGTCTGGCTGCTGGGACCACAACACGACGGCGAAACCAATCGCCACGCTGGCAGCCAGGCCGACCAACAGGCCAACCTGACGCAGCATGGTCATCTCGGAGAGGTTTTCCAGGAAAGACAGACCGAACAACGGCGGTTTGCCGTCTACCGGAGTGGCCTTGGCTGGAACGTTATCAACGGCTGCTTCTGCCATGACTCAATAGTTTCCTTAGACCGGCATCTGCATGATGTCTTGGTAGGCTTGAACCAGTTTGTTGCGTACCTGGGTCAACGCCTGAAACGAGACACTGGCTTTCTGCGAAGAGATCATTACGTCCGTCAGGTCGACGCCACTTTTGCCAATTTCAAAAGCACTGGCCAACTGGTTCGAAGCCTGCTGGGTATCGTTCACTTTATTGACGGCCTGACCGAGCATGTCGGAAAAGCTGCTGCCACCCACCTGGGGGACCGCGACCGATTTCGGCTGGGCCATGGCGTCCATTTGCATGGCCCGCATGTCCAACATCAATCGATTAAATTCAATACCTTGGCTCATGGTCTATTCTCTCTGGCGGCCCGCGTTTTTTTGACACTTACTCAGCGGGTACGTAGGTATTAGCAACAAGGGTGCCAGCTCGATGGCCGGCAGAAACAATTGCGCGCACCGCTCCACTGTGGAAGCGAGCTTGCTCGCGATGCCACCACATCCGACATCAACTTGACTGACCCACCGCTATCGCGAGCAAGCTCGCTCCCACAGGGATTGGTGGCGAATATTCAACTGGCGAAAAGGTAGGCCTCCACATCCATCCCCGCATCACGCATCTGCGCCAGCTTGTAGCGCAAGGTGCGAGGACTGATCCCGAGGCGTTCGGCCGCCTCCTTGCGACGACCGCGCTCGGCGCGCAGGGTGTCGATGATCATTTGGAATTCGCGACGACGAAGATCGTCCTCCAGCGCACCTGCGGACTCCATCGCTTCCACCGGCGGAACCACCGCTGGCGCGGGCTGCAAGACCGGCAACGGCGCACAAGCCACCGGCCCGGCCAGGCAAAAATCCTCAGGCTGGATCAAGCCGCCCTGCTGCAGGATCAAGGCCCGCTGGATGGCGTTATCCAGCTCACGGACATTGCCAGGCCAGGGATAAGCGATCAGGCAAGCCTGGGCTTCGGCGGACAGCCGCGCCGTCGCGTGCTTCATTTTATTGACGTGCTTGGCCAGCAGGCGCTCCGCCAGTGGCAGGATATCGGCGGTGCGCTCGCGCAACGGACGCCAGGCCAGCGGAAAAACCGATAGCCGATAATACAAATCTTCGCGGAAACGCCCCGCCGCCACTTCGCCCGCCAGGTCGCGGTTGGTGGTCGCGACCACGCGGATGTCCAGGCTGATGGGCTTGCGGGCGCCGACCCTTTCAACTTCACGCTCCTGCAACACCCGCAACAGCTTGGCCTGCAGGCCCAGGGGCATTTCTGAAATCTCATCGAGCAGGATGGTGCCGCCATCCGCCTGTTCGAACTTGCCGGCCTGGGCCGCGATGGCGCCGGTGAACGAGCCCTTCTCGTGCCCGAACAACGTCGCCTCAAGCATGTTGTCGGGAATCGCCGCGCAATTGATGGCAATGAACGGTTCATTGGCGCGACGGGATTGCTGATGGATATAGCGGGCCAACACTTCCTTGCCCGTACCCGACTCGCCGGAAATCAACACGGTTGAGTCACTGCGCGCCACCCGCGCGGCCAAGTCCAGCAACTGAGCACTGGCCGGCTCGATGGCCACCGGCCCTTCACCCTCGACTGCCGGGCTTCCCAGGGCATGACGCGCCACCAGGTCAAGCAGCGCCTTGGGCTCGAACGGCTTGACCAGGTAATCCGCCGCCCCTTGGCGCATGGCATCCACCGCACGCTCGACCGCACCGTGGGCGGTCATCAACAGGACTGGCAATTGAGGCTGGCGCGCACGCAGCAATCCGAGCAACTGGTGACCGTCCATGCCCGGCATGTTGACGTCGCTGACCACCAGGCTGAACGGCTCACGGGCGACAGCCAGCAGCGCCTCTTCCGCCGAACCGACGGCGGCATGATCATGCCCGGCCAACAGCAGCGTGTCGGTCAGCGCCTCGCGCAGCGCACGATCGTCCTCCACCAGCAAAACCTTGATCGCCATTGCCTTCACTCCACCCCTGGCGCACTGGAAAACAGCGGCAGGGCGATCAGCGCACAAGTGCCACGCCCCTGCCGCGAGCGCAGCAGCAATTCTCCCTGATGGGCACGCGCCACGGCCTTGACCACGGTCAGGCCCAAGCCTGTCCCAGTGGCCTTGGTGGTGAAAAACGGTTCGCCCAGGCGGGTCAACACCATTGGATCGATGCCACTGCCGCTGTCGCTGACACACAGGCGCAACGTGCTGCCACGGGTGTACAGATGCACCTTCAACCGAACGTCACCGCCGCTGGCCTGGATCGCATTTTCAATCAGGTTCAACACCGCGCCCACCAAGGTGTCACGGTTGCACAAGACCTCGCCCACATGGCTGTCGCACTGCCAGCGGATCGGCAGATCCTGCACATGGGTCAACGCCGCAGCCTGCAAGGATTGCAGCAATGCCTTGGGCGTTACGCGGTCGGTCAACGGCAACTCGCCGCGAGCGAACACCAGCATGTCGCGCACCTGGTGCTCCAGCTCATGCAGGCGCTCCTTCAAGCGGCCAGCAAAGCGTTGCTGGGTGTCCCTGGGCAATTGTTGTTCCGTCAGATGACTGGCGTAGAGCAACGCGGCGGACAGTGGGGTGCGGATCTGATGGGCCAGCGACGCCACCATCCGTCCAAGGGAAGACAGGCGCTCGTGGCGGGCAAGCTGGTCTTGCAGGTGACGGGTTTCAGTCAGGTCATTGAGCAGCACCAACTGCCCAGGCTCGGCATCCAGCGAACGGGTCGAGATAGAGAGACGCCGACCGTCCTTGAGGGAGATTTCGTGGCCATCGTCTTCGCGAGGAGCGAAACAGCGGGCGATAACGTGCCGCCAAAGCTCGCCCTCCAACGGCAGGCCGAGCAGCTCGCACGCCGCCGGGTTGGCTTCGCGCACGAAACCGTGTTCATCGATGACAATGACGCCGCCAGGCAAGAGGTCAAGAAGGTTTTGCAGCCGATTGGCCAGGCGTTCTTTTTCCGCCAGCTCCTGCATGCGCTGGGCACTGACCACCGCCAGCTCACCCTTGAGCTCGGTCACCCGGGCTTCAAGCAGGCTGTAGGAATCGGTCAACTGGCTGGACATCTGGTTAAACAGCGAAAACGCCTGTTCAAGTCCAAGCCGGCTAGCCTGTTCGGCGGACGGCATGTGTCCCGGCTCGGGGACAGGCGACATCAGGGCGGCTTGGGTCATCGTGCTCTCTCGCTTGGCTGACCGTCAGTTAAACGGAACGTTGCGAGGGCTGTAGCAATACCCGTGCCGAAAAAAAACCGCCTGAAAATCAGGCGGTTATAAAACAGGCGTCAATCATCCGCCTGTTCGTCTCCTTCGCGCCGGCTCATGCCGTACTTGCGCATCTTTTCCACCAGGGTCGTACGGCGGATACGCAGGCGTTCCGCCGCGCGGGCCACGATGCCGTTGGCATCGTCCAAGGCCTGCTGGATGAGGCCTTGTTCCAGGCCGCCCAAGTAGTCCTTGAGGTCCAGGCCTTCCGGCGGCAACAAGGCATTGCTGGTGAAATCCGGCGTATGGCCGTTGATCGCCACGCGCTCTTCCAGGTCGCTGCGCAGGCTGTCGACCATTTGCTCGTCTTCGTCATCGACGTAGCGGAATTTCTTCGGCAGCTCAGCGACGCCGATCACACCGTAGGGGTGCATGATCGCCATGCGCTCCACCAGGTTCGCCAGCTCGCGGACGTTGCCCGGCCAGCCATGGCGGCAGAGGGACATGATCGCCGCCGAGTTGAAGCGGATCGAACCGCGCTTCTCATGCTCCATGCGCGAGATCAATTCGTTCATCAGCAGCGGGATGTCTTCGACCCGCTCACGCAGCGGCGCCATTTCGATTGGGAACACGTTGAGGCGGTAATAGAGGTCTTCGCGGAAACTGCCGACCTCGATCATGCTCTCGAGATTCTTGTGGGTCGCGGCGATGATCCGCACGTCGACGCTCTGGGTCTTGTTGCTGCCCACACGCTCGAACGTGCGTTCTTGCAGCACCCGCAGCAGCTTGACCTGCATCGGCAGCGGCATGTCGCCGATCTCATCGAGGAACAGCGTACCGCCATTGGCCAGTTCGAAACGCCCGGCGCGGCTGGTGATTGCACCGGTAAACGCGCCCTTCTCATGGCCAAACAGTTCGCTTTCCAGCAGCTCGGCAGGAATCGCCCCGCAGTTGACCGGCACGAACGGCGCTTCGCGGCGCTTGGAATGGTAATGCAGGTTGCGCGCGACCACTTCCTTGCCGGTACCGGACTCGCCCAGGATCAGCACGCTGGCGTCGGTGTCGGCCACCTGCTGCATCATCTGGCGCACGTGCTGGATCGCACGGCTGGTGCCGACAAGGCTGCGGAAAAGATTGGGTTCGCGATGCCGACCGCGCTCACGGGCCTGGTCGTACATCTCGCGATAAACCTGGGCACGGTGCAGCGAATCGAGCAATTTGCTGTAGCTCGGTGGCATTTCCAAGGTGGAAAGTACCCGGCGACGCTGGTCCTCAGGCAAGTCAAGGGAAGAATTTTCGCCCATTAACAAAACTGGAAGGAACTCATCCCAGGTTGAGAGTGTCTTTAGCAAGCCCAAAAGCGATGCGGGAGCATTTACGGTCCCGATAAGGACACAAATGACTTCACGGCTGGACGACAAAGAGCCGACAGCCTGCTGCCAGTCATGGCTGCCGCAGGGCAAATTTTCTTCGCCAAGAAAATTCAGAATCACCGCCAGGTCACGGCGGCGGACGCTATCGTCATCGATCAGGAGAATTTTGGTTTCACGCCACATGCAATAGCAACTTCCCTAGTCAACTCAGTGCCCGAATTTGGGGGCAAGCTAGACGCTTGCAGACTTGTCATGCCTGTAGACGCCTGAAATCTGTAAACAGCCACTAGTTAAGTCAAAAAATCGTGCACAGTCAAATTTATGGCGCACTTTGTTCGGATTAAATGAAAATTAAATCATCCGAACAAGTGATAAACCTTCGCCGCGTTCTGTGCCTGATGAATCTGCGACATTTCATCGACGATTGCCTGACGCTCTCCCGTCGCCGCCTCCAGCAACTGCCGGTATACCCCCAGCAACTCCTCCAGGTTGTTACGCAACGCCGCCTCGTCCACCTCGGACTCGCTCAAGACGTCTTCCATGCAGGAACGGCACGCCAGGTCCAATTGACCGATGGCCTCCCAATTGCGTTCAGCCAAGGCGCCAACCAAGGCATCGCGGGTTTGTTCAATTCGCTGCAAGACAAGACTCATGAGCATATTCCTCAGAATTGCGGGCCAGCTGGCGCGATGCCGTCCCAGCCTTCCTTGACCGTGCGCAGCAGATCAGCGACTTCGTCGAGGATCTTCGGGTCAGTCTTGGCGTTGGCTTCGGCCAGGCGTTTCATCATGTAGGTGTAGAGCGCATCCAACTCGGCTACCGACTCGGCCTGGTTTTCCAGGTCCAGGCCTTCACGCAGGCCACCCACGATACCGATGGCCTTGCTGATCAGTACGCCTTTGTTGGCGATATCCTTGCGTTCCATAGCGCCCTTGGCCTGGGCGATACGGTCCAATCCACCTTCCATGAGCATCTGCACCAGACGATGGGGACTTGCTTCGGAGGTTTGCGCCTGGGCGCCAATCTTCTGGTATTGGCGAAGGGCTAACATCGGATTCATGTTCTACCTCATCAAAAACTTCGGTTCGTATAAACAGCGTATCGACGCTGCGTCAAAAAACTTTAGACCGAAAAAGCCGAAAGCCCGGAACGTCGCGAGACGCTGCCGGGCTTTTTTGCATCAATCGGAATCAGCTGTTTTTCTGCTGGGCCGTCATCGCTTCGAACATGGAAGTGATATTGCTGGCAGTGGCCTTCAGCTTACCGACCAGAGTGTCCATGTCGTTATACTTCTTAGTCAATACCGCCGTCAGCGTCTCGACCCGACGGTCCAGCGCCAGCTGGTCAGCGCTCAATTTCGCCTTGATGATGTCGAGATTCTTCGATCTCGTCGTCAAGATGCTATCGATTACCGTTTTCCCATCAGGCCCTGTCTTTTTTTCCGTGTAGGGTTTGAGTGCATTCTGCATGCGTTCGATCAAACCGTTCTCGCCGGTGAACAGAGTCTGGACCTCGCCACCCAACTGTTTGGTGTTCAGGGCTTCCGTAAACTTCACGCTGTTGAAGTCCAGGGCACCGGTCGTCTGGTTGGTCGTGATGCCCAACTGTGACAACACGGTCAACTTATCGCCCGCCCCCGCCTCAGACAACGGAGCACGAATGGCCGCCAGGAGCGAACGCGGCAAAGAGTCGCCCGTTAACGCGGCAGGGACTGAATTACCATCAGCATCCGTCGACGGTTTGGTCAACGATGTGACCGCCTTGGCAATAGCGTTATAAGCATCGACAAATTTTTGGATCGAAGCCTTCAAGCCGTCGGCGTTAGTGGCGACGGTGACCGTCGTCGGTCCGGAGCCGGCGACGAGCAATGTCATGTTCAAGCCCGAAATAACATTATCCAGCTTGTTGGTTGGGCTGGTCATCGACAGTCCATCAACCGTAAAGATTGCATCCTTGGCCAGGCCGATCGAGCCCGAAGAGGTTGCACTGGGCGTCCCCATCAACGTAGATCCGTCGGCAGCAAGACTGGCAATACCGCTGAGCGAAATATCGCTGCCGGCACCGGTCTTTGTCGAACCCACTACCAGGCGGGAACCAAAGTTGTCGGTGACGATGTTGGCGGTCAGGCCGCTGGAGGAATACTTGCTGTTTATCGCATCGCGAACCGACTGCAGCGTCCCGTCCGCCGGAACATCAATCGTGTAATCCTTGCCGCTCTGGCTGATCGTCAGCGTGCCCGCCCCTACGACACTGGAAGGACCACCCGCGAACGCGGCGGTAGCGACTTTTGATGACGTCGCCAACTGAGTGACGTTTACCGAGTAAGTACCGCTGACCGCCGAGTTGCTGGCCACTACTGTCAAGGCGCTGGTGTTGGCCGAAGTGGCAGCAACCCCGGTGAATTGAGGCGAGGTCGTGCTGCCCAGGCTTTCAAGTGCGGACTGAAAGGTAGCCAGCAGCGACTTCAGGGTACCGATCCCTGAAATATTGGCGGTGTTGGTCTTGGTGGCGCGGTCGATCTGACCTTGCTTGGCCGCTTTGTCAGAATCAACCAGTGCCTTGACGATAGCAGTGGTATCAAGGCCAGAGCCTAAACCCAAGCCAGGTAGAATTGGACTTGCCATGTGGGACTCCCTTCAGTGTGTCGCCGGCCTTTTGACCTTTACAACGCCCAAAAGAACATAACAACAGAATTCGTGCCGGTTGTCAGGCTTCTGCGCTGAACAACAAGCTGTTTGCATCATTCAAACTGTTGGCCAGTTTCAGAACTTCTTCGTTCGGGATCTGGCGAATCACTTCACCGGAACCACTGGCGATCACTTTGACCACTACTTTGCCTGAAGGCTCATCGATAGAGAACTCCAGGTTACGCTTGACCGACTGGACGAACTTCTCGATTTCCTGGACGGCTTTCTTCAGTTTGTCCTGCTCGGCAGCGGCATCCTTGGGGACTTCCTTGACCGGGGCTACCACAGCAACCTCGGCCCGAGGCTTCTCCACGGGCTTATCGGCCACACTGGGCGCCGGTTTCGCCGCCGGATAAGACAAGTTCAGCTTCACGCTCATATCCATGTCCATCACCTCTTGAACGGAAAAAGCGAGAGAGCACGCAAGCGCACTCCCCCGCTAAAACTCATCCGGCTATTACTGAAGCAGCTTCAGTACAGCGGATGGCAGTTGGTTGGCCTGGGCCAGAACCGAGGTGGAAGCCTGTTGCAGAGTCTGCTGCTTGGTCAGCTGGGCAGTTTCAGCAGCGAAGTCGGTGTCTTGTACGCGACCCAGTGCAGCAGCGGCGTTTTCGTTGATGTTCTGCAGGTTGGAGATGGTGCTGGTCAGACGGTTCTGGGCAGCACCGAGGTCCGCACGGCTGGCGTTGATGGTCGCCAGAGCAGCGTCGATCGCGTCGATTGCAGCAGAGGTGTTGGTTTCAGCTTCGGCGCTGTCCGCAGCACTGATCGCGATGGCACCAGAGTCAACGCTCAGGGTAGCAGCGTCGAAGCTGTCGCTCAGGGTCAGAGTGATCTGGTTGGTAGCACCAGTGTTGGAACCGACCTGGAAGGTCATGGTGCCAGCGGAACCGTCGATCAGGTTCTTGCCGTTGAGGTTGGTCGAATCAGCGATACGAGTCAGCTCGTCGGACATCTGAGCAAATTCTTTGTTCAGAGCATCACGGTCAGCTGTACCGTTGTTGTCGTTTCGTGCCTGTACGGCCAGTTCACGCATACGCTGCAGAATGTTGGTGGATTCCTGCAGAGCGCCTTCAGCGGTCTGAGCGATGGAGATACCGTCGTTGGCGTTCTTGATCGCAACAGTCTGACCGCGGATTTGCGAAGTCATACGAGTGGAGATCTGCAGGCCGGCGGCGTCGTCTTTGGCGCTGTTGATTTTCAGGCCGGACGACAGGCGGGTCATCGAAGTGGACAGAGCATCGGAAGCCTTGTTCAGGTTCTTCTGAACGTTCAACGATGTGACGTTAGTGTTTACTGTTAAAGCCATGACGAATTCCTCGTTGGTTGGGTACTGCGGCTTCCGGCCCTGGCAACCGCCGGGTGTGGCCTAGAGAACCTTCGTAATAGTTATCGTCGTATTCGGAACTTGCTTTAGCGGATTTTTCAAAAATTTTGCCATCAGGGTGCCACCCCTCGTAAATCAAGGACTTGGCTGCGATTAAAGGTTGAAAAAATGGCGTCAGGGAAACGCCGCTGACGTCGCTGGAAGCGCATGACAGCAGTGAAGCTGAGAAAAAAAGCTAGATGGACTGACCAGCGGTCAGCAGTTGGACCCACTCATACTCGAGATAATCAGCAAGCGAAATCCAGTTCTGCGCCTGTTGATCATCAAGCATCAGGGCAAGCAGCGCGCTCCACGACGAAGAGACCTCGCCTGGCATCCGTTCGACCAGGGGCTGCGCCGACTCGATCAGCGTGACCATCGCCAACCCCGCCTCAACGTCCCGCCCAAGGCGAAACAAGCGTGCGCACTCGCGGGCGTCATCGTTCACCTTTTCAAGCTCGGTCATTGCACATACTCCGGGTGGAAATCGGTGCCGACAATCATCGCCCCGTCCCGACTGCTGTTAAAGAAACGCACCTGGGGGTGGCCGGCGATAAAACGCTCCAGCTCGCAAAGATAGCTGCGGAAGTTGAGCTGGGTCTTGACTCGCCGACCATACCCGTCAAGCACCCAATGCCTGGACGCCCCCAGTTGCGGCCCCAGGTCACCATCGCCCCAACCTGCATGAGTCTTGTCATGGGGAAAGGCAAAATCGGCGCCGAAAAGCGTGACCTGCGCAGCGCCCATTTTCACCGCCAGGTCGACGGCCGGGTGAATCACGCTGCCGCCTACATGGAGTTCGGCCCGGCGCAGTTGCTCGCGCATCACCCGATAGACAGGACTTGATGAATACCCAGCGTAGCGCGCGCCCCGCCATGCTCGGATTACCGAAGGATCGGCCATTGGCAGATAGACCAACGCAATGTTGTCGGTGCTTTCAGGCGGAAGATGACGCGCCGAGATGCGCTGGTCGATGCTGACCACGATATCCGGGGCAATGCCATGGTCGATCAACGGTCGGTAGGCCGTATCGACACAAATCAACAAGGGTCGCTCGGCTTGCTTGCTCAGGTGATGCAATTTCTCGAAATGCCGCTCAAGACTGGGACCGGTGGCAATGATAAACGCCTCGCCCCCCTTCAAGTTGCCGAACAACTCGGCAACGTCACGATCTTCCTGCACAAGACTGAACGTCGATTGCAAGCGCTCGACAATCTCAGGGGACTGGGGATCGAACGCTTGGTTGGTGAAGTCCAGATGAATCTCACTGATCAATCGGTCACGAATCTTGGCGTTGTAATCATCGGCCAGCACCAACTCGGCGGGGAGTGCGAAAAATGGCAATTGGATTTCCGCCAGATCACCGGCGTAGAGCAACGCCACTCTCGGATCGGCAAGCCAGGGCGATTGATCCAGCAGTTGCAGGACCATCGCAAACACCGAACCGTTGAGGATATGCACAGACAACCGTTCAAGCCCGGTCCGCTCCAGCAAGCGACTCTGCAGATCCCCCAGCCCCGTGCCATAGACATGCACAATGGCAGCCTCCGGCGGCAAGCTGGCGGCTTGCAAGTCAGCCTCGGCGAGTCGGTCATGGCGACTGGTCAACTGAATGCCGTTGATGCTCAAGGTCGATCCAAGCCCCTCGACCAGATCCGCCTGCAACCCACCCACGTCCTCCAGCAGCAGACGCTCGGCCAAGGCCGGCCAACGCTGCTGGATCACCTGGAGGTTGCGCTCAAAGTACTCGCTCATGGCGTCTCGCTTTTGCATCAGGCAAAAAAATAGCGTTCAAGGTTACACCTTGGACGCTATTTTTGTGCCCGGGTTTTATCGGCTCACGGGCGATAGATGATCGCCGAGCCCCAGGACAGACCTACACCGAAACCACTCAATGCCACGCGCTTCCAGTCGGAATCGAGCACATGCTTCTCCAGCAGCAACGGAATGCTCGACGACACAGTGTTGCCGGTCTCGACCATGTCCTTGATGAACTTCTCCGGCTCGCCTTCGAAACGCCGCGCCACGGCATCAACGATCGCCGCGCTGCCCTGGTGAATGCAGAACGCATCGATGTCACTGGGTTGCAGATCGGAATCGGCCAACAGCTCATGCAAATGAGCCGGCACCTTGAGCAACGCGAAGTTGAACACCTGGCGCCCGTTCATGAAGAACACGCCATCACTGACCTTCAGGTGCGGCGCACCGGAACCGTCCGTGCCAAACTTGGCCTTGCCCAGTTGCCACGGCGCATCCTCGCCCATCCATGTAGCGGTGGCGGCGTCGCCGAACAGCATCGTGGTGTTGCGGTCTTCGGGGTCGACGATCTTCGAGTACGGGTCGGCGGTCACCAACAGGCCGTTCTTCAGCCCGGCGGCTTCCATGAAGCCCTTGATGGCGTAGATGCCGTAGACATAACCCGAGCAGCCCAGGGAAATATCGAACGCCGCTACGCTGGTGGGCAGGCCAAGCTTGTCCTGGACAATGGCCGCAGTGTGGGGCAAGCCTTCTTCATCGCCGTTCTGGGTGACGACGATCAGCACATCAATGGATTCGCGCTTCAGATCGGGATTGCTGGCAAACAGCGCATTGGCCGCTTCGACGCACAGATCCGAGGTTTCCTGGCCGTCATCCTTGCGTGGCAAGAAGGCGGAACCGATCTTGCCGAGGATGAATTCTTCATCCTTTTCGAATTTTGCACCTTGTGCGTAATTGTCCACGCCGGCTACAGGAACGTAGCTCGCAATGCTTTTTATGCCAATCATTACGGCTTCCCAATCAAAAACAGCCCAATACCACCGCTCGCAAGGAATCGAGGGGCGCCGACAATCGGGAAGTGTAAAGGGCTATCACTGGTCCTGATAAGGGCCAGGCGCCATCTTCCCGGTCAATACAATACAGTGAAGATGCGCGTTATGACTCGCAGGTCACGCTAAATTGCCGAATAAGCCCGATCAAAAGCTATTCCACTAATGCCCAGCACAGCGGCGTGCCGCGCTTGATAGTCTGCCGAGCGCGACGTCCCAGCAAGGAATCCAGGTGTTTCGGTGCCAGCCCAAGGCCTGGTCGGATGGCCCGTACGTTCTGCGATGTAAACGCTTCGCCGGGGGCGATGTCCTGCGTTGCATACAGTGAACGACGATAGATCAGGGATTTCTGCTCAGCCTCGGTTACGCCATAACGCACCTGCCCCATGGCCTGCCACGCACGCTCGGTTTCGATCACCAGGGCCGCCAGCTCCGCTGGCTCCAGGGAAAAACTGGCGTCCACACCACCTGCGGCACGGTCAAGGGTGAAGTGCTTTTCAACGACGGTGGCCCCTAGCGCCACCGCAGCCACGGACACGCCGACGCCCATGGAATGGTCCGACAATCCCACCTCGCAACCGAACAGTTCCCGCAGATGGGGAATGGTGCGCACGTTGCTGTTGGCCGGTGTCGCCGGATAGGTGCTGGTGCACTTGAGCAACACCAGGTCCTTGCAACCGGCCTCCCGGGCGGTGCGCACGGTTTCGTCAAGTTCGGCGATGCTGGCCATGCCGGTGGAGATAATCAACGGCTTGCCGGTTGCCGCGACCCGGCGAATCAGCGGCAAGTCGGTGTTTTCAAAACTGGCGATCTTGTAGGCGGGCACATCCAGGCTTTCGAGGAAATCCACAGCCGTTTCGTCAAACGGCGTCGAGAAGGCGAGCATGCCCAGCGCCTTGGCCCGGGCGAAAATCGGAGCGTGCCATTCCCACGGCGTATGGGCTTTTTCGTACAGATCGTAGAGGGATGTTCCAGCCCAAAGGCTGCCGGGATCCTTGATGAAGAACTCCCCTTCGCTCAGATCCAGCGTCATGGTATCGGCGGTATAGGTCTGCAGCTTCAAGGCGTGAGCGCCGGCCCGGGCGGCGGCTTCGACGATCTGCAAAGCCACCTCCAGGGATTGGTTATGGTTGCCGCTCATTTCGGCAATGATGAAAGGCGGTGCGTCAGCCCCGATGCTGCGCTGACCGATCTTGAAACTACTCATCAATTTCATCCTTCAATACGCGGGTAAACACGCATGTGCCCTGACTGAAACCTGCCTGGCGGAACAACGCCAGAGACGCTTGGTTAGCTGGCAGGATCTGAGCGGTAAAGCTGCGCAGTTGTGGCCAATGGGCGGTAGCAAACGCCTCGCCACGGGCCAGCAATGCCCTGCCCCACCCCAACCCCAGGCGGTTCTCGAACAGATAAATCGATACGAGGGCTTCACTGTCTTGCAAGTCGTAACGCAAGACGCCGACGGGTCCATCGGCCGCCTCGCCAACTAACAATAAACGCTGTGAATTGACCAGACTGGCTTGCAGCCATTGGCAATGACGATCCCAGTCGACAACCGAATGATCCAGCGATACGCGGCGCACGGCCTCGGCATTACGTCCCTCGAAAAGCAACCGGGCGTCGGCTTGCGTGGCCGGACGAACCCGCAACAAGGCGCCGGCCAGCGCGACGGCGACGCGTGAGGCGCCCAAGCGGTCGACCAATCGCCGGGAGTGCTCCGCCAGGCTCTGACGCAAGCACTGGTTATCCACGACGAACCCGATGGCCTGACGCAACTGTTCGACGGTGACAGTCTCTCTGGGCCCGAGGTAGACATGAGCACCGAACGTCGCCATGACGTCGCCGTTGGCCCGTTGATTGTTCGATACCGCGATACAGATCGTGGGCAAGCCCATGGCGGCCCGCTCCCAACTGGTTCCGCCCCCGGCCCCGATGAACAGATCGGCCTCCAGCATGAGCTGATGAAACTGACCAACAAAACTGTGCAATCGCCAATGAGGCCGACTCGCCGCCATCCGTTGCATTCGAGCCCAGGCCGGATTGTCCGCGCCCGCCACAAAATCCACTTCCAGCCCTGGATAATCCGCCAGTGCCAGCATCGCGTGATGGGTCTGCATAGCCGCATCAAACCCGCCAAAGTTGACGATCACGCGCTTGACCTTAGGCTTTATCTCAATTGCCTCACAGCGGAACTCCTCGCGCAACAACGCGTAACGCGGTCCCAGCAGCGTCCGGCAATGCTCGGGCAGCAATCCTTCGTACACCGCTTGAGTGCCCGACAGATTCTGATTGAGCAACAGGTCGACGCTGTAAGTCCGCGTCGCCAGGTCATCCACCGCCATGATCCTTGGCGCGAAGCGCCGGGCAGCCGTCTGCCAATGATGGTCCAGGCCATAGTGGTCAACGATGATCCAGTCGAACCCGGGCCGATCGGCCAACACGTGTTCCAACGCTTCGATATCCGCTTGCCAGGGGAGCAACGATTCGATGGCCTGTTGCGGATCTTCCCCGGGATATGAGTCCGGCAGGGAGAGCGTCTCGAAACCTTCGGCCTCCAGAGCCTGCAGACGATGCCCGGCGAGCAAGCGACAGGCAAATGCGACGTGCGCGCCCTGCCTGCGCAATTCCCGCGCCAGGGTCAGGCAACGGGCGATGTGCCCGCTGCCGATGGTTGGCGAAGCGTCGGCGCGGATCAGCACCTTCATTGCAATTCACCGCCCGCTTTCAACGCTGCATAGAGGTACTCGGCGCGCTTCCAATCTTCGGCGGTATCGATGTCTTGCACCAAATGACGAGGGAGCACCACCGGCAGGCTTTTCGACGAAAACAGCACATCGCCTCGCAACCAGGCATCCCGGCGCCCCCAGTAGAATTGGCCGGCATCCTGAAAGGCTTCGGCCAGGTCCTGGGAGCGGGTGTCGCGAAACTGCGGATACAGCGGCGTCAACGCGCCCTGCTCGTCCAGCGTCAAGGCACGCTGTACGGGAAAACCGAAACTGCTCACGGAAAATGCGAATGACTTGTCTGGATGCCCGCGCAGCACGTCAAAACCCTCACGCAGAAACCGCGCTTGCAGCAGGGGTGCCGTGGCATAGATGCAGCAGGCAAAATCGAATGAGTGCTCACGTAGCTCACCCAGGGCGTGAACCATCACAGCCGCCGTCCCGGTAAAATCATCCGCCAACGCGGCCGGTCGCAAGAATGGCACTTGCGCACCGTGAGCTTGCGCCAGTTGGGCAATTTCTTCGTCATCGGTACTGACGATCACCTCGTTGAACAGACCCGAGTCCAACGCTGTGCGAATCGAGCGGGCAATCATCGGCACGCCATCGAACGGCTTCAGGTTCTTGCGAGGAATACGCTTGCTGCCGCCACGGGCGGGAATGATCGCGATTGCGCTCACGCGTCGTTACTCCTCAAGCAATCGTTGCAGTTGCCCGACCACATAGTCCTGCTGTTCATCGCTGAGGGAAGGAAACATCGGCAAGCTGATGGCCTCGGCGTAATAACGCTCAGCCTGTGGATAGTCTCCAGGGGCAAATCCCAGGTCGCGGTAATACGGCTGCAGGTGGACCGGTATGTAGTGCAGGTTCACGCCAATCCCTGCAGCACGCAAGCCTTCGAAGACCTGACGATGACTGAGGGAGATCTCATCGAGCCGCAAGCGGACTACGTATAGATGCCAGGCCGACTCGGCGTCGGCTTGCAAGCCGGGCAAGGTCAGGGGCAAACCACCTAGCAACCGATCATAGCGCGCCGCCAGTTCACGACGCCGGGCAATGAACCCATCGAGCTTGTTCAGCTGGGAGAGCCCCAGAGCCGCTTGAAGATCCGTGATGCGGTAATTGAAACCCAACTCCACCTGCTGATAGTACCAAGGCCCATGGCTGGGCTCGGTCATCTGCCCGGCGTCACGGGTCATCCCATGGCTGCGCAGGCGTTGTAGACGCTGCGCCAACTCCGGGCGATTGGTGAGGATCATCCCGCCTTCGGCGCTGGTGATGATTTTCACCGGGTGGAAACTGAACACCGTCATGTCGGCAAATTCGCCACACCCCACCGGCCTACCAGCATAAGACGCACCCACCGCGTGAGAGGCGTCTTCAATGACCGTGAAACCGTAACGCTCGGACAAGCGACCAATCGCGCGCATGTCACAGCTTTGCCCGGAGAACGCTACCGCCACCAACACCTTGGGGAGGGTCCCGTCACGCTCGGCCTGTTCAAGCTTTGCGGCCAGGGCAACGGCGTCTAGGTTCCAGGTCAGCGGATCGATATCGACGAAATCCACCTGCGCGCCACAGTAGCGGCCGCAATTGGCCGAGGCCAGAAAGGTGTTGGGCGTGGTCCACAAACGGTCCCCCCGCCCAAGCCCCGCCGCCAGGCAAGCGATGTGCAACGCGGCGGTCGCATTGCACACAGCCACGGCATGGCCCGCCTGGCAGCGGCGAGCCATGGCCTGCTCAAAACGCTCGATCGCCGGCCCTTGCGTCAGCCAATCGGACTGCAACACGGTCACCACCGCATCGATGTCAGCCTGATCGAGGCTTTGCCGACCGTAAGGAATCATACCGACAGCCGGGCGTGCAGATCAGCGATCTGCTCCACCGACAAAAAGTGCGGATTGGTGTCGGAGCGATACTCGAAGTCCTCCGCGACGGGCCTGCCTCGTTCACCCAGGTTATCCACAGCAAAATCCACGTCCACACTGGTGAAGCGAATCGATGGCTGGATCGTGTAGTGATCGGCGAACTCGATCGTCATGCGCGCATCATCCAGCGGCACCATCAACTCATGAAGCTTTTCACCGGGCCGAATGCCGACGTTCTTATGAGGCAGGTGCCCAGCCATGCCCGACGCCAGGTCGACGATGCGAATCGATGGAATCTTCGGCACGAATACCTCGCCGCCGTGCATGCGGGCGAAACTGTCCAGCACGAACTGCACGCCGTGATCGAGGGTGATCCAGAAGCGGGTCATGCGTTCATCGGTGATTGGTAGCTCCGTCGCGCCCTCAGCGATCAGCTTGCTGAAGAACGGCACCACAGAGCCTCGCGAACCGGCGACGTTGCCGTAGCGAACCACGGCGAAGCGGGTCTGCTGTTCCCCCGCAATGTTGTTGGCCGCCACGAATAACTTATCCGACAGCAACTTGGTCGCGCCGTAGAGATTGATTGGGCTGGCCGCTTTGTCAGTGGACAGCGCAACGACTTTTTTCACGCCGTTGTCGATGGCCGCCGCGATGATGTTCTCTGCGCCGTTGACGTTGGTGCGAATGCATTCGGTGGGATTGTATTCCGCTGCGGGCACCTGCTTGAGCGCCGCCGCATGCACCACGTAATCAATCCCGCGCATGGCCTGGCGCAAACGGTCGCCGTCGCGCACGTCTCCCAGGAAATAACGCATGCACGGGGCATTGAAGGTTTGTTGCATCTCGTACTGCTTGAGTTCGTCGCGGGAAAACACCACCACGCGCTTGGGCTGGTATTGCTCCAGCAACCGGCGGATGAAGTTGCGCCCGAACGAACCGGTGCCGCCTGAGATGAAAATCGATTTACCGTTGAACATATCCTGATTCCTTTTGCCTGGCAGGCTTACGCCAGCAACCGCGCCCAATCGACAGCCGTGGCAGTACCCAGCGCAAAACCGGTGCCGGTCAAGGCCAGGTTCGGGTTACGGGCCGCGTCATGGTCGAAGCGCGCCTGCCACTTGCTGCGCAAGGCCTCGACCGCCTCCGGCACATCGGGGAACGTACCGGCGTGCAGCATCTGCGCCTGGGGTGTCCAGGCCGTGAGATAACCCGCGTCGGCGGCTTTCAGGCAAAGGTCGACGTCGGCAAAAGCCTCGGCAAAATGTTCTTCGTCCAGTCCGCCTACGGCTTCGAACAAGTCCTTGCGGATCATCAGGCAAACACCGGATACCGCCGAGTAGTTCTGTTCCGCCTGATGACCATTGAGATAACCCTTGGCGTCCTTGCGTTCGCCAACGAACACCGAGGCCACCTCGCCATCGGGCTTGAGCACCAGGCCAGCCTGGGTGGTAATGCCGCGAATGTCCATCTGCTTGCTGCCGACGATCCCCACCTCCGGACGCTGGGCCTGGTTGAGCAGGCTGTCGAGCCAATTGGCGTTGATCACTTGAGCCTCGGCCGACAAAAATACCAGGTACTCGCCCTTGGCCTGGGCAGTTGCCCAGTTATTCAGGGCCGACGTGCTGAGGCGCTGATCGCTGCGCAGGATATGAATCCGGTCGCCCTTGCCTTCCAGGCTGTCGAGCCACTGGGCTATTGCTTCGGACTGGCTATGGTTATCGGCGATCAGAATTTCATGGCGATGATAACGGGTGCGCTGCAGGACGCTGACCAGCGCCTGTTGGATCTGTTCGAAGTTGTCCCGGCTTTCGAGAATGATCGATACCAACGGCCGCTCGGCATGCTGATAGTCGATTTGATAGGTCAGCGGTTGCGCCGAAGTGACCTGGGCACGATAGCCTCGGGCCGCCAGGTGGCGTGTCAGGACTTGACGCTCCTGGGCATTTTCCTCTTGCGCCGGGGCGTTGCAGATCAGCAACGGCTCGGACAGGTGCGCCAGGCCGGCAAGCCCGGCGTCTTCGATCAGGCGCAACAGCACGTCCAATTCCAGGGCCTGGGTGTATTCAGGTGTAAATCCGCGCACCTGTACCAGCACCTCACGACGAATCAGCCAATGCCGCGCCATCAGCGAAGGCACCGATTGCAGGAAGTCGAGATTGACGCCAGGGCGGAACACATCGACCAGGCTGCCGTCGGCCTTGCGCTGGATTTCGTCCATGGCCACGGCACGCACGCCATCGGCGCCAATCAATTCGAGGCTGGCACGTAGCAGGCCGTTTTGGGTGAACTGGTCACCAGCCTCGACCAGCACCATCCAGTCGGCGGAGGATTGCCCGATAATCTGGTTGATGCGCTCGACATAGTTGGTAGCGCTGACTTTGACGAAATGAACGGTGTCGCGCACGGTGGTGGTCGCCGGCAGGTCGCCGGTGGTGAAGACCACCACGTTGAACGCCTTGCAGTGGCCGTTGACCAGGCTGTCGAAGGTCGCCTGCAGCTTGAACATGTCAGCGTCCAGGTCCAGCAGCAGGATGCCGAACCGCGGGCCGCCTTGATGCTCGGCCAGGTGAGCCGCGATGGACTTGAGCTGCTGCGCATCTGGACTACGCGTCTCAAGCCAATTCAACAAACGGCCGGAGTGCATGTTTTCCAGCAACCGGCGATCCTGCTGGCCTGGCACCGAGTCAAGACGCTCGGCCCAGGCCTGGAATTTCACTGCCTCATCAGGCTCATCGCTGCTTTTCAACGACTCGGCCAGGCGCTTGACCACGGTGCGGTTGAACGCATACAGACCTTGGGCTTCCCATAGACGGCTGCGTAGGGTGCGTTCGTTATCGTTGGGTTGCACACGCATCAATTCATGCTGGCGCAGCAGGATGCCTTCCAACTGCTGGAGCTGAAGGCGACCGGCTGGCATGGCGTGCAGCAGGAATTCAAACTGGGTCAGCAGATCGAACACCTTTTGATTATAAAATGGCATTTCGACAAACTGCTGTGGGCCAAACGAACGTATCGGCTCGCCCCCAGCTTCCAGCCAGGCCGAACGAATGATCTGCGTTCCCTTGAGCGAACGCCCTTGCTGCAAGCAGTCGGCCATGGCCGCAAAACTGTCCAAAGCGATCTGCTTGATGCGCTCTGGAGCCTGCTCGCTGAGCTGGGTAGGCACGGATGCCAGGAACTCGGCGAACTGCTCACGCTCGGCGACGCTTTTGGCGTCTTTGTAGCTCAGCACCGTCAGCACGTTGGTGTTGTGTTCGGAACCGCCGTAGTTGAGTTCGCGCACAGCGAACGGAATCGGCAGGATCCGTGCCTTGGCGCAAGCTAGCAGGTAAAAAGTATGGCCGATTTCCTGCCACTCGAAACTGGTGCCTGGCGGCAGCATGCCGTACCACTGCTGCAACAGGTCAGTGCGGGTCACGGCATAGAACGGCGGCAGGAACTGATCCATGAAACGGATCACACGGTCCTCGGCCAGTTCGCTGTCGTAGTCCTCGTGCACCTTGCGGTCACGGCGGAAATAGCAGACTTCGGTCGCGCAGGACAAATACATGATGCCGTAGCCGTGGCAAAGGCCGTAGTCGGGGTTGGCTTCGAGAAACTCCACCGACTCGGTCAAGGCATCATGCAAAAGGAAATCGTCATCGGCGGCGAACACCATATAAGGCGTTTTGACCTGGTTGACACCATAGGTCAATTTTTCCTGCAGCCCTTTGTAGGTGAACTGAGGCAAGTGGCGGTAATCGACCGACGGAAAATCCTCGGCGATCTGATCATCCCGCTCCACTGACGAATCCAACACCAGCACCGAGCACGGATAGCTGCTGTAGTAATGCAATGTGCGGCGCAGGAATGCGCTGCGGTTGTGGGAGATGACCACCACGGTGAACCGCTCGCCCAGCGGTGCCACGTTGTTTTGAAGCGTATTTCGAACCTGCATATTTCCTAGTCCCCACAACCTGCCAGACGCTAATGACTTGAAACGGATGGATTAACGAACCCGACGCAGATAGCCATCCGGTGCAACGGTGATCAGCAGCTTGTTCTGCAGTTGCTGGTCGATTTCGAAACCGTCGTTTTCCTCGAGGTATTTCCACACCGCGGTTTTCGGGTTGTCGCCCGGGCCCCAAGGGCGATCCGGGAAGAAGTCCGCCGGCATGTCTTCCACCACCGTGTCCATCACCACGCAATAGCTGCCCACCGAAACCAGCGGCGCGTACAGACGCAGCTCTTCGAGCACGTGGTCATGGGTGTGGTTGGAATCGAGTACCAGGATGACTTTCTTGCCTTTGGCTGCTGCATGCACCTGCTCGGCAATGGCCGGATCGATGCTCGAACCTTCGATCATCGAGATACGCTTGCTCATCGGATGGCTCTCGATTGCTTCGCGATTGTGCGGGCGGATATCCAGGTCGATGCCCAGTACTTCGCCGTGGCCTTGCAACTCCAGCAACGAAGCGTAATAGATGATCGAACCGCCGTGGGCGATACCGCATTCAATGATCAGGTCAGGCTTGATCTGCCAGATCAACTCCTGCATGGCCATCATGTCTTGCGGCAGTTGGATGATCGGCCGCCCCATCCACGAAAAATGGTAGCTGTACTTGTGGCGGGCCGATTCGTTGAAAAACTCCTTGGCCAGGCCGACCAGTTTCTGATCTTGGCCTTGCCCGGCGATTTCGGTCTGGCATTGGGCTTCGAAAGCTTTATGGATAGTGTTGTCGGTCATTTTTCGAATCTCGCGGTTATTGGAACGAAGCGCTGTCAACGGCGTGGTAGACGTAGCGCCCACCGGTCATCCGCTTGATCTCTTCGAGGTAATTGGAATTCATTACGAACAGGTTGGCGCCTTCTGGCAATGCACTCATGGCTTCTTGCGGCGAAGACACCCGGGCACCCGACAGCGGCAGATATCGCCCCTGCTTGGCCGGATTGATGTCCACTACGCAGTCCACCGCTACACCGGCTCGTTGCAGGAATAGTGAATAGATCACGCCTTTGGAGGATGCGCCCCAGATCGCCGAGCCTCGTTGCGGCGCAGCCTGGACTATCTGCACGGCGCGACCGAGGCTGGCGGTGAATCCGTCGGGCAATTGCAAGGCTGGAACGGGCTGTTCCGGCTTCAGGCGCAACGTGGCCAGATCCGCAACGACGTACAAGTATTGACCGCCGAACAGGTGCCCGGCCTCATACACCGTGCCAAACATCCGGCGCAGGTCATCGAGGCGGAAATAGTTGACGTGTTCGTAGAACAGGTCGAACCAGGCCCGGTGTTCCAGGATCCAGTCCAGGCACGGCACTTCGATGTAAATCTGTCCGCCTCGGTTGGCCGCTGCGATTTCAGCCAGGAAGCCCACCGGATCCTGGATATGCTCCAGCACATGACGCAGCACGACCGCATCGGCCGACAGTCCGAGGTCACGGGTAAACGGCGCCTTGATCACGTCGGCGTTGTCGCCCTCATAGGCCGGGTCGATGCCCGTGATCGCGTAACCACGTTCCTTGAGCAGTTCCAGGAAATAGCCTTTGCCGCAACCGACCTCGATCAATTCCTGGCCGCTGAAATGCCGGCAAATGATCCCCTCCACGTCTGCAAGATGCTTCTGGAACTGAGCGGAATGGGCTTGTTCATTCTGATAGTCGCTGTCATAGCTGAGCTTGTCGGCATCGAACGCCTGGTTGAAAACCAATCCGCTCACTTCGTCCTGGACCAACACCATGTCGGCACTCGCCGAGGCTCTGGCCGACTGCTCATCGGCGAAGGTACGGTTCTGCAGAACCGGAAGGCCAACGGCCCGGTACAGCTCACGTGTCATGTTCGGCTCCCAACAAGGTTTGCAAACGTTCGGCCACGCCCCAGAACGCCATGGGTTCGTGAGTCGGATAGGGATAATGGCCCAGGTTCAGGCGAACGGCTGCGCCACGCTCGCGCAGTCGTGCTTCGACCAGCGCGCGAACCGACACCGGTTCGCCGCTTGAGCAATTGACGACACCATTGAATTCGCGCCGCGACAGCAGACCTGCCAGATAAGCACTCGCTGTTTCGATGGCCAGGTAATCGCGCAACTGCTCGCCACCCGACATATCGAATACCGGTGCTTGGGCATCGATGGCCCGGTCCAGCGCCGCGAGCAGGCTGTTGGGGTTCTGACCGTCGCCGTGCAAATAGAACAGACGTGCCCACTGCAACGTAAACGGGTGCTCGCGTTGCAGGTGTTCAAGAAACAGGCGCAGGGTATTTTTTGCCAAGCCGTAAGGGTTGGCCGGTTGTGGCGCAGTCTGCTCGTCGAGCGGCCCACTCTGCAGGCCATATTCGAAACAGGTACCCGTGACCAACACCTGTCCCACCCCCGCCACGACCGCCTGCTTGATGAACTGATAATCGGCCATCAGGTTATGTTCGAAATGAAACAGTGCCTGGTAATTCGGCAGTCCCGGCCACGCCAGATGCGCCAAGGCATCGACACCCTCGACCAATGCAGCGACGTCCAGCTCTTTTGCATGAACATCGGCCGCGACGAATTCAACCTGGTCGAACCAGGGCTGCGCCTTGGCCGGCTCGACCCGACGCGCAACGGCACGGACCCGACAACCACGCGCGAGCAAAGCCTCGACGAGATGTCGACCGACAAATCCGGTTGCCCCCGTCACCAGCACCTTCATAGGAGCGTCAACTCAGGTACGGCGACTACGAATCGGCCGCCCCACCCACGCACCGCTTCCAATTGCTGGCTGACTTCGCTCAGCAAGTTCCAGGGCAGGACGAGAACGTAGTCGGGTTTCTCTATGGCGATACGCTCAGGCGACACGATAGGAATCCGACTGCCCGGCAAGTACTTGCCCTGCTTGTGCGGATTGGCATCCGCCACCCACGCCAGCAAGTCAGGCTTGACCCCCGCATAGTTGAGCAATGTGTTGCCCTTGGCCGCTGCGCCATAACCGACCACGCGCTTGCTGTCGGCCTTGGCCTGCAGCAGGAAGCGCAGCAAGCCGTGCTTGATGGCTTCGGCGGCCGGCGCCAGAGTGGCGTAATAAGTGGAGGTTTTCACCCCTGCGTCCAACTCGGCCTGCAATTGTTGCTGCACCGAAGCGTCGACGGGCCGTCGAACGCCGTCAGCACGCTGGACGAAGACTCGCAACGAACCGCCATGGGTCGACAGTTGGCTGACATCGAAGACTTCAAGTCCGTTGCGCTCGCACAGGGTTTGCACGGACGTCAGCGACAAGTAGGAAAAATGTTCGTGGTACAGCGTGTCGAACTGCTGTCCGGCCATCAATGTCAGCAGTTGCGGAAACTCGAACGTGGCGACACCGGTTGGCTTGAGCAGAGTGGCAAAGCCGGCGAGGAAATCATTGATGTCCGGCACGTGGGCCAATACGTTGTTGGCCGCCATCAAATCCGCTGCCCAGCCTTCGCCGATCAGTTGCGTGGCCGTTTCGCGACCGAAGAATAACTCACGGATCTCCAGGCCTTTGGCACGGGCGGCCTCTGCGGTGCTGCGTGTCGGCTCGACGCCCAGGCAGGGAATACCGTGCTTGGCCACGTACTGCAACAGATAGCCATCGTTGGCGGCAATTTCCACCACGCGACTGTCAGCACCCAGGTCGAAGCGCTCGACCATCTCGGCAACGTAGCGCTCGGCGTGGGCCAGCCAGGTGCTGGAAAAAGAACTGAAATAGGCATACTCGGCGTCGAACAATGTGTCCGCGCGGGTGTAATCCTCGGTCTGCACCAACCAGCATTGCTGGCACACCGCGACCTTGAGCGGCACCCACTGCTCGGCCTGGTCCAATTGGTCGGCCCGCACATAAGCGTTGGACGGCGGCGAAGTACCGAGATCGATCAAAGGCAAAGCCAGGGCAGTCCCGCAACCTCGGCAGTTCATAGACGCACTCCAGCGAAACGCTCGTCGAGCAAGGGATGGTTGCTGTCCCGGCTCGACAGATTATTGACAGGCAACGGCCACGCAATCGCCAGCCGCGGATCATTCACCGACAGGCCGCCCTCGTGCTCCGGGGCGTAGTCAGCACTGTGCAAGTAAAGCAGCTCGGCGTCGTCGCTCAGGGTCTGGAACCCATGGGCGAATCCAGCCGGGATCAACAGACTGCGGCCATCGCCGGCCTTCAGGTGCTCGGCATGCCAATGCAGGAAGGTCTCGGAATCGGGACGCAAATCCACGGCCACGTCCCAGACTTCGCCACGCAGGCAGGTAATCAGCTTGGCTTCCGGCTGCGCGGCATTCTGATAATGCAACCCGCGCACGCTACCGCGCTCACGTGTGCAGGAGTGGTTGATCTGACGAATATGGAACGGCTGGCCGAATGCGCTCAGGCTGCCTTCGCAGAACAGCCGGGCGAAATGCCCGCGCTGGTCTTCGAAGCGTTTGTGCCGGACGCTGAACAGACCGGCCAGCGGCAATGCCTTCAAGGAAAACTCGCTCACAACGCGCCTCGGTACAGGTTCAGTTGGCCGAGAGTGACTTGACGCATGTCATCACCGTTCTGCCACGCCAAATGCCAATCCAGGGTCTGGGCCAGGCATTGTTGCAACGACCAGCGCGGCTGCCAGCCGAGCAACTGCCGGGCGCGGCTGCTGTCCAGGCGCAACAGGCCAGCTTCGTGCAAATCGCTCGGCTCGATGCGCAGGCCGGGCGCTTGCGGCCAACGCTCGGCCAGCAGCTGGACGACTTCACCGACACTGCACATATCGGCGTCACTTGGACCGAAATTCCAGGCACCGGCAAACTCCGGCCCTTGTTGATACAGGCACTCAGCCAATTGCAGATAACCGGCCAACGGCTCCAGGGCGTGCTGCCAAGGACGAACGGCTTGCGGATAACGCAGCGTCACCGGCTCGTCTGCCGACCAGGCTTTAAGCACGTCGGGAATCAGACGCTCGGGAGCGAAATCACCGCCACCCAGCACGTTGCCGGCCCGCGCCGTCGCCAAGGCCAGGCCATGTTCGGCATAGCGCTCAGCCGAGAAGAATGAGGCGGCATAAGACTGCGCCAGCAATTCGCAGCAGGCCTTGCTGCTGCTATAGGGATCGTGACCGCCCAGGGCCTCGTTTTCGCGGTAGGGCCATAACCATTCCTGGTTGGCGTAGACCTTGTCCGTGGTGACCAACACACACGCCTTGACGCCGCCCACCTGGCGAACCGCTTCCAGCAGGTTGAGCGTGCCCATGACGTTGCTGGAATACGTGCCCAGCGGATCGCGATAACCTTCGCGCACCAAAGGCTGCGCCGCGAGGTGCAGGACGATCTCCGGCTGCACGTCGGCCAGCAGCTCCAACAAGGCGCCGAGGTCGCGCAAGTCACCACGCCGGTCATCGATGCCCTCGCCCACGCGGGCCAGCTCGAACAGGTTCGGCTGGGTGGCCGGGTCAAGAGAAAAACCACTGACCTTGGCCCCCAGGCTTTGCAGCCACAGCGTCATCCAACTGCCCTTGAAGCCGGTATGGCCGGTGACCAGTACGCGCTTGCCACGCCAGAATTCCGCTTTCAAGACCATTGTTTCCATGGGGCCTCGCCGCTTTGCCAGAGGGCTTCGAGGTGGTTTTTGTCCCGCAGGGTGTCCATCGGATGCCAGAAACCATCGTGCTGGAACGCCTGGAGCTGCTGCTCGGTCGCCAGCGCCGCCAGCGGCTCGGCTTCCCAGGAAGTCTGGTCATCGGCGATATAAGGCAAGACCTTCGGCGAGAGCACAAAGAACCCGCCATTGATCCAACCGCCATCACCCCGTGGTTTTTCGGTGAAACCCAGGACAGCATCACCGTCGCGCTCCAGCGCACCGTAACGTCCCGGAGGTTGGACCGCCGTCACGGTGGCGAGCTTGCCGTGGGACAAATGGAAATCCACGAGCGCGCCAATATTGAGGTCCGACACGCCATCACCGTAGGTGAAGCAGAACGCCTCTTCATTTTCAAGGTAACGCGCCGCCCGACGCAGACGCCCGCCGGTCATGGTTTCTTCACCCGTGTCGATCAGCGTCACGCGCCATGGCTCGCTGTAGTTCTGGTGAACGTCCATGCGGTTGTTGCACATATCGAAGGTGACATCGGAGGTGTGCAGGAAGTAGTTGGCGAAAAAGTCTTTGATGGCGTAGCCCTTGTAGCCCAGGCAGATGACGAAGTCGTGGATTCCATGGGCGGAATACTGCTTCATGATGTGCCAAAGAATTGGCTTGCCACCGATCTCGATCATCGGCTTGGGCTTGAGGTGCGACTCCTCGCTGATCCGCGTGCCGAGACCACCTGCCAAGATAACTGCCTTCATCGTCTCCCCTCTCGTTCATCACCGGGCTCGGCCAAGCGTTGTTTCGCTTTGCGGGCACGGGGATTACACCTTCGATGCCGATCCGAGCGCTGCGATAGGCCGCGAGCGCTCGTTTTATGGCGATATGAGGGGGTCTTGCAGGAAACGCGCCAGCTCTGGCGGGACGAATCGGCGGTGGAGGTCACTCAGACGGCCGCACGCGGCCTTTGTGGCGAGGGAGCCAACTCCCCCACCGCGACGGTGAACGCTGCATAGGGCAACGATCAATCCGGCAACCACCCCCACAACCAATGCTGCAGGTTCTTGCCGCTGAGCATGTAGTCCCGCAACACCGCTTCGCGCAGTTCGTCGCCCATGCGGTAGCTGGCGTCCGGGTCGGCCAGGTGCATGCGGATGGCCGCGATCCATTCCTCGGTGCTGTTGCTGCGCACTTTGGTGCAGGGCAGGAAACCGTCGTAGGCCTTGGTGTCGGTGCAGATTACGGGATAGCCACACGCACCGTACTCCAGCAGGCGCAGGTTGCTCTTGCAGTCGTTGAAGATGTGGAATTCCAGCGGGGCCAGGGCCAGGTCGAGGTTCAAGCTGGCCAGTTTGAATGGGTAGGTGCCCAGGCCGACCGAACTGTGAAACTCGTGGATATACGGACGCAGTGCATCGGGGCACATACCGAAGAACACCCACTCCACTTCATTTGCCAGCTCACGCACCACGTCCGCGATGATTTCCAGATCACCACTGTGACTGGTCCCGCCCCCCCAGCCCACGCGAGGCTTGGAGGACGTGCCGCGCCGGCTGGTCAGCTTCGCCCAGGGCTCGGGCGTCAACATATTAGGCACGATACGGATTTCATTGTGCATGCTGGACAAGGCGTCAGCGAGCGAAGGCGTGGTCACCACCACGCGATCACACAACCCGATGCCTTCACGCAGCATCTGCTCGATATTGGCCGGCTTGTTGCGCGCGTGCGTGTTTTTCTTCGGTGCCTGGACGACGTAATCGTCGAGTTCGAAGATCCGCAAGGCACCGGAGTATTTCTTCATGCGAAGAATATCGCCGGCGGCCCCTTCGCTGTAGCGCCCCTGCAATACGATCGTATCCGGCGACAGGCGCTCGATCTCGACGGTGGAAGGCGACTCGTAAGCGACCCGGGCGATGACTCGTCCGGCGGCCTCCAATTCGGCCAACGGCGCCGTGACACGATAATGACCGACTGCAGTGGCGTTGACTGGCAAGCCAAGTATCAATGGCAGGGCCCGGGTGCAGAACGGGTTCCAGTTATTGCGCAGCGACGGTTCCAGGCTGAAACTGGACGCCCCCAGACTCAGCGCAGGATTGTAGGCCGGATCCCGGGCAACCTGCGGCAGCCATTTGCGATAAAAGACTTCGCGCTCGCGCTCCACCAACGGGGGTTCTTCAGATTGGGCAGCGGTCAGTTGTGGGGCGACCTTCATGACCGTGGCGTAAGGCGTCCAGACCACAAGGTAGCCGCTTTTACCTGCGCGCAGGCACAGGTCGACATCGCTGAGACCAAGAGTAAAGGACGCATCGTCCAGGCAGCCGAGTTCATCGAAAACCTGCTTGCGCACCATCAGACAGTCGCCGCTGACCGAACTCCAGTTCTGGGTCGTATGCAACCGTTGCATGTAGCCGCGCGAAGCCGCCGCTTCGCCGTAGAACGGCGTGCCCACGGGCCCGGCCAGCCCAAGAATCTGCCCTCCACCTGCAATCGCGCCCTGGGGATTCAGTATCCGGGCGCCGACCACGGCGACTTCTGGGCGCTGGGCTTGATTGAGCATCTCGTCCAGCCAGTCACTTTCGCAAACAACCAGATTCGAACTGAGCAGAAGCAGGTAGTCCCCCCGGGCCTGGCCAGCAGCAAAGTTATGAACCGCGGCATCACTGCCCTCGCCGGCGTATCGCAACACTCGCAACATGCTCGCGCCCAACTGCGACATGTTCTCCAACCAATCGAGCATGGCTGGGTCTCGAACACCGCTGTCCACGATCAGGATTTCATAATGAGGATAGGCCGTGCGCTCGATCAGGCTCTCGGCACAACGCTGCAAGGCTGCGAGCGAATCACCGGTGCGCAGGATGATCGATACCAGGGGGCGCTTGCCGTGTCGGTAGTCGATGCGGTTGATCAACGGCAACGTGTCCGGGGAAATGCCATGATCGATGCCGATACGGTCCAGGTGCGCGCCCACCAACCGGGCATTGCCCTCGATAACCTCGGGCAGCGATAACCATTGGGCGAAACTCTGGACCGACTCGACCTGGATTTCCGCGATGTGTTCGATGGTCTGGGGACCGGCCTCTTCCACCAGGCGCCACAGCAGATCGTGAGGGGCCAGCTCACCGTGATTCGGTTCAAAGCCACCAAGGGCCATGAATCGTTCACGCTCGAAAGCCAGGGTCCGACCGACATAAGGGTAGGCGCGCATCAAGTCCAGGTTGAAATCCGGTTTGAACACCGGCTCGAAGGACTCCCCATCCACCAACGCGCCTTCATCACTGTAGACGCAAAGGATGCCCGGCCTTCCGGCAACGCGCTCGGCCAGGATCAGCAACGCCGAATCGCGCAGCACGTCGCCCGCGCGCAGCACGTAGAACCAGTGCGCGCCTTCCAGCTGCGGAACGATGGCATTGAACTGACTCGGCCAATCGGCGTGATAAGGCAGCTGCAGCACTCGTTCTTCCACTTCGCGATGAGCATCGGAAAGCACCACTACGGCCTGGGCTGGGTACAACTGGTCCTTGATGCTACGTAACGTCACTGCAAGCGACGTCGAATCGCCGAGAGCGTCGATGACCAAAGGCACGATGTTCGGCCGAAACGGCCAACTATCGATGCGCGCGGGCATGACGCGTCGCTCCACCTCACTGAACCGGCGGACGGCCAGCCATTCGCGATAAAAGTCCGCATAACTCTCACTTTGCGCCCCCACTCGACCATTCACGACGGTATTGCGGTTGCCCAATACACGGGTTACGCAGAGTTCCTGCCAGGCATGCGGCTCATCGGTGATCTTGTCCAGGTCAATGCAGCGCACCCAACCCGAGGCCGGCGCCGCTTCGCCGTTGCGTGTGACGAGCATCTGCGCCAGCCATTCCAACTCGGTTTTTGTTGCCTTGAGCATTTCCGGGGTCTTGCTCAAGCGCTCCGAGTAGAGGCGCTCGATACTTAACACGGTATTCAAGGCAATCAGGTTGCCGCGTCGCATCAGGCAGACAAACAAGGCGAAGTCGAGCACCGCGACAAAACCGGCACCGTCCTGTATCAAGGCGGGCAGCAGTTCCAGCACATCGGCCCGACGCATAAGGGTCGAACTGAAATTGCCAACAAAGTTGGTCAGTGTGCTCTCAAAAATTGCCAACATGTCATCGCCCTTGAGCAAGGCGTCATTGGGCGAGAAGCGGCAGTTGTCCACCCGGGGCGGCAAGATGAAGTTGCCTGCGTCGCACAACAGACGCAGCGCGAATACCACGCTGACATCAGCATGTTCCAGCAACGCCTGGGCCTGCATCGCAATGCACGGTGCGAATAGACGGTCGTCATCGCACAGTACCTTGATGAACTCGCCCTGCGCCTCTTCGACACAACGCAACAGGTTGCCCTGCAGTCCCAGCCGTTGAGGGTTTTTCAGATAGCGGACCGGATGGGCCGGCTCTTTGAAAGACGCGACTATGTCGCGGATTTCATCGCCAGGCGAATCGTCGCAAACGATGATTTCAACGTTTTCGTAGGTCTGGGCCAGGGCACTGAGCAGTGCCTGGTCGAAAAACCGAGGGTTGTAGGCAGGAATGACGATGCTGACGAGGGGAAGTGACTTCACGGTTAAAACTCTCGAGCGGCGGGCCCCGGCCTTTTCAGGTCGGAGCCCCGGAACCGCTTAAAAAAAGACGGTTGGCGGCTCGGTCGATACCGGCTCAGATCTTGTTGAACAGACCCAACTGGGCGATCTTGCTGAACGCCAGTTGCGAGGCTTGCAGCATGGTCTGTTGCAACGTCAGGCGGGTCATCACTTCGGCCGCATCGGAATCGCGGATCGACGATTGGGTCTGGTTGTTGGCCAGGATCAGGCTCTGGTTGGTGTCGCTCTGGGTTTCCAGAGCGGCACCACGACCACCCACGGAGCTCAGGGCGCTGGACAACTGATCGGTGCCGCTTGCCAGGTTGCCGATACCGGACGCGAGCGAAGCCTGCAGTTTCTGCAACGCGATCGGGTTGCCGCTGGCAGGCGTGCTCAGGGCTGTCTTCAACTGGTTCACGGTGTCCAGGATGTTCTGGGTTTCGTGGGTGTTGACCGCGATGCTGAACTGATCGTCCGCGGCTGGCGTACCGTCCAGGGTAAAGCTCACGCCCGAAGCGGTGGCGACGTTACCCGCCAGGGTGCCGCTGGACACCGGTTGGCTGTTAGCCGTCAGCGGCGCCGCGTAAAGATCGAAGTCGGTGGCGCTGGTGAACTTCAGCACGGCCGCCCCCGTAGGGAAACTGGCGTGGTAGGCCACCGGGTCGGTGATCTGGCTGCCGGTGATCTGCACCGCGGTCGGGTTGCCGGGACTGCGCATCGGAACAAAGGTGTCCGGCTTGGCCGCCAGGGTGAAGGTATGGCCTGGCAACACCGTGCCAGGGACATCACCCGTTTGCAGATTGATATTCAGCGTCAGTTCCAGGCCACGGAACTGGACCGCCTGCCCGCTCTTGCTGTTAGGGTCGAACGCGCCGCCCTGGCTGGCTTCGGCGGTCACATCATTGCCGAGCGAGTCGGTGATTTTCAGTTGCGTGCCGCTGGTGAACTCAACGGTGTACGGCTCGCCGCTGCGGAATTTGCTGTTGTAGCTGACACTGGACGACACCTGGCCGTCGGACAAGACCACGCGCCCGTCATCCACCGGCGGCGCGGTGCGGGTGACCTGGCTGCGACTGGTGTTGACGGCTTGCTGGAACACTTCCCAGCCGGTGCTGTTGGTGGCCATCGACATCGTGTCGCCGATCGGCAGGTCGAGCGTCACCTGGTCACCGTTGTAGCTGTAGCTGCCATCGGTGTTGCGGGTAAAAGGGATGGTGTCGCCCTTGGAACCGGCGAAGATGTACTTGCCGTTTTCGTCCTTGCTGTTCATCAGGCTCAGCAATTGTTCTTCGATCTGTGCCAGCTCCGAAGCGTTGGCCTGGCGGTCGGCGTCGGTGTAACCAGCGTTGCCGGCACCGACAGCCAGTTCCTTGGCGCGCTGCAGCACGTTGCCAATGCTGGTCATCACTGATTCGGTGGCGCCCAGGGTGGCCTTGATCGTGTTGGTGTTGGCTTCGTACTGGGACAGCATCGAGGCCTGGTTGCCCAGTTGCAGCAGACGCGAAGCCCCCACCGGATCATCGGCGGCGGTGTTCACACGCACCAGGCTGCTGGCTTCTTCGCTGGTCTTGACCACATTGGCGAAGTTTTTCTGGTAGTTCGCAGCCGTGCTTTCGTAGAACTGAGAAGTAGAAATGCGCATGGGCTACGGCTCCTTAAAGACTGTTGATCAATGTGCTGAAGATTTCCTGCGCAGCCTTGATGATCTGCGAAGACGCGGTGTAGTACTGCTGGAACTTGACCAGATTGCCGGTTTCTTCATCCAGGTCCACGCCCGACAGCGAGTCGCGGGCGTTCTTGGCGTTGTCCAGGATCGCACCGGTGGCGGCGCTGTCGAGCTTGCCCTGGGCGGCCTTGGCGCCGACGCCTTCCACCAGCTTGCCGTAGGCATCGTTCAGGGAAATGCCTTTGCTGGCCGAGTTGGTGTCCACGGTCTTGGCGGTCTGCAAGCCGGCGAGCGCGGTACCGTTACGGTTGTCCAGGCTGCCGGGCTGGCTGAGGCTTATATCGATGCCGGCACCGTCGGATGGTGCGCCGGCGATGGACATGTCGAACGTGACAGTGCGCTGCACCGGCGGTACGGACGAGTCCATGATCGGGGCGCCGGTGGAATCCTTGAGCGGAACGCTCAGGCTCAAGGTGTTGCTCTGGCCAGGCTTGATCGTGCCGCTGCTGATCAGGCCACCCTTGGCATCGAGCAACTGGTAAGCCTGGCTGGTGCCACCGGCCGACGTCGCGCCGAACACCACCTTGACCGGCATCGAATTCTTGATGCCGTTCTGGATGATGCTGGTGGTGGCTTCATCGTAGATGTCCAGCTTCGTCGTCATGGTCGGCTGGCCGCTGGCCGGAATGGTCAGCGTGCCGCTGCCGCCCGGCGTGATGGCGGCGCCCAGCGGGGCGGCAATCGCCAGCCGCTTGGAGTCGGTCATCTCGGTCTTGATGCTGCCCGCCGCGTTGCGGGTCGGGGTGATCTTGAACGAATCGCCGGCGGCGGCAGTGCCGCTGGCGAAGGTCAGCGAGAAGCCATCGACCACCGGTGCCGGCGTGGTGGCGGTGTTGAACGCCCCCATAGACGTGTTATCCGGCAGGCGCTGCACGGTGTAGTCGGTGGCGCTGGTGAAGGTGATCTTGTAGTCGTTGGTGGTCAGCTTGCCGGTGTCTTCGATGGACACGTTGAAGTTGCCGGACCCGGCGCTGTTGCCCAGCGAGGCGACGCTGCGCTGGCTCATCTGGGCGGCGCTGTTGATGCTGCTGAACAGGTTGGAACCAAACGCACCGTTCTTGTCGATACCCGAGGCCTGGATGCTGTTCATCTGGTCGGCGACAACCAGTGCCACGCGGCCCAGCTCGTTCATGGCCGGGTCGAGCACGGTGGTGCGGTAGCGCATCAGGCCGCCGATCTCACCGCCGGTCATGACCTGGGTGATGTCCATGACACTGGAGCCGCTGTTGAGCTGGATGCCAATGCGGCCGGGATCGTTCTTGTCCGGCACCGCTTCCAGTTTGTTGGTGATGTTGCCCATCACCAGTGGCTGGCCGGACCCCAGGTAGATGTCCAGGCTGCTGCCGTTCTCGACCACCTGAGTGCCGGTGAAGGTCGACAGTTGGCGAATGGTCTCGCTGCGGGCGTCGAGCAGGTCGTTCGGCGCGCCGCCGGCGTTGGAGACCTCGGCGATTTTCTTGTTCAACTGGGCGACGGTGGTGGCCAGATTGTTGATCTGCTCGACCATGTTCGACAGGTTGCCGTTGATGTTCTGGCTCTGCTCCGTCAATTGGCTGGCAACCGAGTTGAAACGGTTGCTCAAGGCCTGGGCATCGCTGAGCAGCAACTGGCGGGACGCGTCGTCGCCCGGCTTGGCGTTGACGTTCTGCACCGAGGCGAAGAATTTGGTCAGCGCGCCGTTGAGGCCGGTGCCGCTGTCCGACAGCAGGGAATCGAGCGGGGTGATCTGACCTTGGTAGGCCGCCGCATCGCTGTTGAGCGAAGTGGTGGTCTTCAGTTGTGCTTCAAGGTACGAGTTATAGACCCGGCGCACATCCGCCAGGGTCGTGCCGGAGCCGATGAACACGTTGCCGTACTGGTTCGACGCCTTGGTGGTCTGCACGGTCTGCTGACGTGAATACCCAGCGGTATCGACGTTGGCGATGTTGTTACCCGTGGTCACCAGTGCGGTCTGGCTTGCGGACAGACCCGACATCCCGATATTGAGCAAACTCATGGTTCAGACCTTATAAAGTCGTGGTGGCACCGGCCGACGCGTAGTTCTGGTAACTCGTCATCTGCCGGGCTATGTTCGAAATCTTGCTGGCGTAGTTCGGGTCGGTGGCGTAACCGGCCTTCTGCAACTCGCGTACAAACTGTTCCGGGTTATCGGCAGACTTGAGCACAGCTTGATAGCGATTGTTGCTTTGCAGCAGGTTGACCAAGTCGTGGAAGCTGTCGCGGTACGAGGCGTAGGAACGGAACTCGGCCGTCTCCTTGACCATCTCGCCATTGCGGAATTCGCTGGTGATCGCCCGCGCCGAATCGCCCGTCCAGTTCTTGCTGGCCTTGATGCCGAACAGGTTGTGGCTGCTACTGCCATCGGGCTGGCGCATGACCGATTTGCCCCAACCGGTTTCCAGGGCAGCCTGGGCCACCAGGTAGCGTGGGTCGAGGCCGATACGGTCGGCGGCTTCCTTGGCCATTGGCAGCATGGCGTTGACGAATTCGTCGGCATCGCGGAAGGCCTTGCGGGCCGGCGCCAGGGGCGGCTGGGCCACGGCGCGGCCATAGACCTGCATGTCGCCTTTCGGCTCGGCAGCCTTGAGCGCGGCCAGCCAATCGCCGTTGGCCAGTTCGCCGGTGGCCGGCTTCACGGCAGCGACAGCGCGGTCTGGCAAGAGGTTCTGCGCCGGGGCGTCGAGATGAGTCGACGCCGAAGGCACCAAGCCGGCGAGCAAGCGATCCGCCAATTTTGGCGGCAAGGCCAGGCGGCGCTGGTTGAGCAATTCCATGTCGTTGCGGTGCTCGCCCTCGCCCGCCCCGTGCGGCGTGCTCACGGCGCGCGAGGCCCAGAGCGGACGCTGGCCGTTGCTGCGCGACAAAGGCCCGTCGGGCAGCGTTCCGGCCGCAACAGGCGTGGGCACCGCAGCCTTGGTGGCCTTGTCCAGCGCTTCCTGCTGCTTGGCCGCCGACAGCGTGGCCGCTTCGCCGGGCGCCAAGGGTTTGTTCTTGGACATCTGGCGCAGCAGCACATCCGCCAGGCCGATACCGCCGCCCTCGCGGGACATGGAAACGGCCAACTGCTGGTCGTACATCTCCTGGTACTGCTTGGCTTCCGGCGTGTTCATCGGATTGTCCTTGCCCAGGGCCTCGGTGGCCGAACGCATGGACTTGAGCATTTCGCCGAGGAACAGCGACTCGAATTCCTGCGCCACCTTGCGCAGGTTGCCGTCGCTGTTCTTGTCGCCAACCTTGAGCTGGTTGAGGCGATTCAAGTCCGAGTAGGAACCCGAATCCCCGCTGACCAAGGCGCCTTTGCGCATATCCACCATGGCCGCGTTCCTTAAATCACGATCAGGTCGGCTTGCAACGCGCCGGCCTGCTTCAAGGCTTCAAGAATCGCCATCAGGTCGCCCGGTGCCGCGCCGACCTGGTTCACCGCCCGGACGATCTCATCCAGGGTGGTGCCCGGGCCGAACTTGAACATCGGCTTGGCTTCCTGCTCGGCATTGACCCGCGAACGCGGGACCACGGCGGTCTGGCCGTTGGACAACGGGCCCGGCTGGCTGACGATCGGGTCTTCGGTGATGGTCACGGTCAGGCTGCCGTGGGTCACGGCGGCCGGCGAAACCTTGACGTTCTGGCCGATCACGATGGTGCCGGTGCGCGAGTTGATGATGACTTTCGCCACCGCCTGGCCTGGATCGACTTCGAGGTTTTCCAGGATCGACAGGTAGTCGACCCGCTGACTCGGATCCAGTGGCGCGGTGACGCGAATCGAGCCGCCGTCGATGGCCTGGGCCACGCCTGGGCCGAGCATGTCGTTGATCTTGTCGACGATGCGCTTGGCCGTGGTGAAGTCGGAACGGTTGAGGTTCAAGGTCAGGCTGTTGCCCTGGTTGAAACCGCTTGGCACGGCACGCTCAACCGATGCACCGCCAGGGATGCGACCGGCCGACGGAACGTTGACGGTGATCTTCGAACCGTCGCGGCCCTCGGCGTCGAAACCGCCCACCACCAGGTTGCCCTGGGCGATGGCGTAGACGTTGCCGTCGATACCCTTGAGCGGGGTCAGCAACAAGGTGCCGCCACGCAGGCTCTTGGAGTTACCGATGGACGACACGGTGATGTCCACTTGCTGGCCGGGCTTGGCGAACGCCGGCAGATCGGCACTGACCGACACCGCCGCGACGTTTTTCAACTGCACGTTGCCGGAACCTGCCGGCACCTTGATGCCGAACTGCGACAACATGTTGTTGAAGGTCTGCAGGGTGAACGGGGTCTGGGTGGTCTGGTCACCGGTACCGTTGAGGCCCACGACCAGGCCGTAGCCGATCAACTGGTTGGAACGCACGCCGGAAATACTGGCGATGTCCTTCAGGCGCTCGGCTTGAGCGGTGAAGGCTGCCGACATCACCAGGGCTCCGATCAACAGCTGCTTAAGATTCAACTTGACCACCTAGAAAGGGAACTTCGGGCTGAGGAAGAAACGGTCGAACCAACCTGGCTGACTCGCATCGGCAAAGGCACCAGTGCCCGAATAGGTGATGCGCGCATCGGCCACGCGAGTGGACGAAACGGTGTTATCGGTGGCGATGTCATCGGCCCGGACCATGCCGGCGATGCGCACCAGTTCGTCACCGGTGTTGAGCGTCAGCCACTTCTCGCCCCGCACAACAATGATGCCGTTGGGCAGCACATCGGCGACGGTCACGGTGATCGAACCGGTCAGGCTGTTGCTCTGGCCCGACTTGCTGTCGCCCTTGGTGGCGCGGTCGGCACCGTAGCCGGCGTTGAGGCTCAGGTCGTTGCTGCCGATCGGGTTGTTGGTGGTCAAGCCCGAACCGAACAGCGACGTCAGGCCGACGCTGGTCTGGCTGGTCTTGTCCATTTGCGAGTTGGCGTTCTTGCTGGCCTGGGTCCGCTCGTTCAGGGTGATGGTGATGATGTCACCGACCCGGAAAGCCTTGCGGTCGCTGTACAGGTTCTGCTCGAAACCGGCCTGGTAGATCGAACCGTTGTTGGCGGCCGCCGGCAACGGTGTGCGCGGCAACACCGGAGCGTAGTACGGGTCATTGGGCCTTGGCGTTGGCGCGACACAACCCGCCAGTGCGGTGATCCCACTCAATGCCAGAACAGATACGAAGCGATTCATGACCCTACCTCTTGGTGTTGCAGGCGACCCTGGGGCCGCCCTGTCTACGTGATGACGAATGTTGCGACGCGATTACAGGTTCTGCGTGACGAACGAGAGCATCTGGTCGGCGGTGGAGATCACCTTGGAGTTCATCTCGTAGGCGCGCTGGGTGGTGATCATGTTGACCATCTCCTCGACCGTGCTCACGTTGGAGGTTTCCAGGGTGTTCTGCAGCGTGGTGCCGAAACCGTTCAGGCCAGGCGTGCCGATTTGCGGCGCGCCACTGGCGGCGGTTTCCAGGAACAGGTTGTTGCCCACCGCTTGCAGGCCGGCCGGGTTGATGAAGTCGGCGGTTTGCAGGTTGCCGATCACCTGTGAGGCCGGGTTGCCCGCAATGGTGATGGACACGGTGCCGTCGCGGCCCACGGTAAAGGTCTGGGCATCGTTCGGAATGATGATGGCCGGTTCCAGGGCGAAACCACTGGCGTTGACGATCTGGCCATTGGAGTCGAGGTGGAAGGTACCGTCACGGGTGTAGGACGTGGTGCCGTCCGGCTGCAGGATCTGGAAGAAACCGCGACCGTCGATGGCCATGTCCAGCGGCTGCTCGGTGGTTTGCAGGCTGCCGGCGTTGAAGTTCTTCTGCGTGCCAACGATGCGCACACCAGTACCCACTTGCAGGCCCGACGGCAATTCGCTGTCCTGGGTCGATTGGGCGCCTGGCTGGCGTTTTACCTGGTACAGCAGGTCCTGGAACTCGGCGCGATCACGTTTGAAACCCGTGGTCGAAACGTTCGCCAGGTTGTTGGAAATGGTGGTCAGGTTGGTGTCCTGGGCGGACAGGCCTGTTTTGGCAACCCATAGAGCCGGAAGCATTCGATTCTCCTCGTACGCCTGTTTTTCGGCGCAGCGCTGTAATTAATGATTAGATCTGCAAGACCCGAGCCATGGCTTCATCGCCTTCTTTGGCGGTGTTCATCATCTTGACGTGGAGCTCGAATTGCTTGGCCAGGGCCAGCACCGAAGTCATTTCATCCACGGCGTTGACGTTGCTCGCCTCCTGGAACCCCGACACCAGCTGCACGTTGGCATCGATGGGCGCCGGCTGGCCGTCCTTGGTACGGATCGAACCGTCCAGGCCCTTGGTCATGTTCTTCAGGTCCGGGTTGACCAGCTTGATGCGGTCCACTTCAGCCATCACACGCGGCCCTTCGCCCATGGCGCGGATGCTGATGGTGCCGTCCTGGCCGATTTCGATTTTCTGCTCCGGTGGCACGGCGATCGGCCCGCCATTGCCCATCACCGGCATGCCGTTGCCGGCCCGCAGCACGCCCAGGGCGTCAACATTGAGGCTGCCAGTGCGCACGTAGCTTTCACCGCCATCGGGGTTTTGCACCGCCATCCAGCCCGGCCCGCTGACCGCCACGTCCAGGTCGCGACCGGTTTGCACCAGCGCTCCCGGGGTGAAGTCAGTGGCAGGCCGCTCGGACATGGCAAACGCCCGCGCCGGAAAGCTGTCGCCGAACACCGGCATCGAACGTGCCTGCTCCAGGTCTTTCTGAAAACCATTGGTGGAGATGTTCGCCAGGTTGTTGGCATGGGCCCGCTGCGCCAGTGCGTTCTGGCTGGCGCCGGTCATTGCCACATAAAGGTACTTGTCCACTGTCGTTCCTCTGCATGCCGGACGTTTGCCGCCCACTGCTGTGTTGCACAGCCTTAAGCAAATTGCAGACCAACTTTTTTCTGGCGCTGACCGACCCGGTAAACAAAGGACTTGAGGGGATCGGAAGGGATTATGGAAACGTATCGAAGACGAAAAACCGGCGGTGTCATGCCGGTGGGTGGCAATGCTTGTCCTTGAGTAATGACCGCTGCCGCCATCGTCGGATCGCCGGCGATCCGACGATGAGGCCAGCAAAAAAACAACAGATAAATAGCTATGACTCGGTTTTGCCGACTTCGTACTCGCGCAACTTATTGGCAATGGTCGTATGGGAAACCCCCAGCCGCTTGCCCAGTTGCCGGCTGCTCGGGTGTTCGGAATACAAACGCTCCAGCACCGCTTTCTCGAAACGCCCAACGATCTCGTCCAGCCCGCCCTCAAGGGAAAAATCGCCAAGGGGCTGACGCACCCCGTAGTCCGGCAGGCGGATGTGCTCGGCTTTCACCTTCCCGCCATCGCACAGGGAAACCGCCTGGAACAGCACGTTTTCCAACTGCCGGACATTGCCCGGCCAATGGTAATGGCTGAGACGATCCATCGCCGCCGGGGCCAGCTTGGGCAGTGGGCAGCCGATCTGGCGACTGGCCTGGTCGAGAAAATGCTCGACCAGCGGGGCCAGCCCGTCGAGGCATTCGCGCAGCGGGGGGATATGTAGGGAAAGTACGTTCAAACGGTGATACAAGTCCTGGCGGAATTCGCCTCGGGCGCAGAGTTCGGACAAATCGACCTGGGTCGCGCAGATCACCCTGACATCCAGGTACACCTCTTCATCGCTGCCTACGCGGCGGAAGCATCCGTCCTGCAGGAAGCGCAGCAATTTCACCTGCAGACGAGGGCTCATTTCCCCGACCCCGTCGAGAAACAGCGTACCCCCCGCCGTCAGTTCCAGCAGCCCGAGCTTGCCTTCGGCCCGAGCCCCTTCGAAGGCGCCAGGGCCGTAGCCGAACAGTTCGGTCTCGGCCATCGACTCCGGCAACCCGGCGCAGTTAAGCGCCATCAGCGGCGACTGCCCGCGCGGACTCGCCAGGTGACAGGCGCGGGCCAGCAGTTCCTTGCCCGTGCCGGTTTCGCCTTCGATCAACAGTGGCGCGTCCAGCGGCGCCATGCGCCGGGCCTCCCGGACTACCGCGGCCATCACTTTTGAACTCTGGAAGATACTGTCGAAGCCGCGCAGTTCCTGCTTGCGCACGTTGTAGATGCGTTCGCCGACCCGATCAGCGCGGTGCAGGGTCAACACCGCGCCGGCCATGGCCTCGCTGTCGTCATGCTCCGATTGCAGCGGCGCGATGTCGGCCAGGAACACATCGCCCTTGACCTTGACCCGCAGCCCATTGATCCGCGACTGGTTGGCGCGCACCAGCTCCGGCAGGTCGAAATCCTCGGCGTAGCGGGACAACGGGATTCCCGGCACCTCGTCCACCCGCACCCCGAGCAACTGCGCCGCCGCCCGGTTGGCCGCGACGATGGAGCCGCCCATGTCGATCGACAACACCGGGAACTCCAGGGCGCCGAGCAAGGCGTTGAGCTCCATGTGCCGACGCTCGCTGGGCATAAGGCCTACGCGCTTGACGCCAAACACCCCGGCAATGCCTTCGAATTTCGGACGCAACGCCTGGAACTGGATGTTGATCAGGTTCGGGCAATGCAGGTAGATCGCGTTGCCATGCTCGCCCCCCACTTCACCCCGGGCGACGTTGATGCCGTATTCCACCAGCAGGTTGAGGATGTCCCGCAGGATGCCGATGCGGTTCTGGCAATGGACTTTGATGCGCATAAGAGGCCCGATGTTTGTTGGAAATTCGTAGCGAGGTTGCTTCCGCCCGTAGGCGCTGCCGAACGAAGCGAGGCTGCGATCTTTTCGCAGACAGTTAAATCTCAAGCGAAAAGATCAAGATCAAAAGATCGCAGCCTTCGGCAGCTCCTACACGGTGCGGACCGGTTGCTCGCCATGAGGTTTTTTTTGCATGGCGACGGAAATAATCGTCAAGATTATGTGACAGTTGTAGGAAGTTTCCCAAGCGAAAATGCCTGAGACGGCGTGACACCTCGCGAAACGTAACGAAAACTTTACGATATGAGCCCTGGCGCACCGCCGGTCCTCGGAAGGGCCTGCTGCGAACACCTCTGCTTCGGGTTATCTCTAATGCATCGCTGGACATAACAACAAACAAGTCATCCCCCTGAGGGAAATCAGCAGGAGAGCAGCATGAAGCAGACGCAGTACGTGGCCCGCGAGCCCGATGCGCAGGGTTTTATCCACTACACCGCTGAAGAACATGCGGTGTGGAACACGCTGATCACCCGCCAGCTCAAAGTCCTCGAGGGCCGTGCGTGCCAGGAATACCTGGACGGCATCGACAAGCTGGGCCTGCCCCACGACCGCATTCCGCAGCTGGGGGAAATCAACAAAGTCCTCGGCGAAACTACGGGCTGGCAGGTTGCCCGGGTGCCGGCGCTGATCCCCTTCCAGACGTTCTTCGAGTTGCTCGCCAGCAAGCAGTTTCCGGTCGCGACGTTTATTCGCACCCGTGAAGAACTGGATTACCTGCAAGAGCCGGACATTTTCCATGAGATCTTTGGCCATTGCCCGCTGCTGACCAACCCCTGGTTCGCTGAATTTACCCACACCTACGGCAAACTCGGCCTACAGGCATCCAAGGAAGAGCGTGTCTATCTCGCTCGCCTGTATTGGATGACCATCGAATTCGGCCTGGTCGAAACCTCGCAAGGCCGGCGCATCTACGGCGGCGGCATTCTTTCGTCGCCCAAGGAAACCGTGTACTGCCTGTCGGACGAGCCGGAGCACCAGGCCTTCGACCCGCTGGAAGCCATGCGCACGCCGTATCGCATCGACATCCTGCAGCCGGTGTATTTCGTGTTGCCTGAACTCAAGCGCCTGTTCGACCTGGCCCACGAAGACATCATGGGGATGGTCAAGCGCGGCCGGGAACTGGGCCTGCACGCGCCAAAATTTCCACCGAAAGCGGCGTGAACCGCCATTTTTGATCTCAATTGAGTCTGTTGCACGACACGGCTTTGCTTTAGCGTGGGTGCATCGACGTTTTTCAAATATTCGATCCGGGAACACACCATGAACACTCTGAACCAAGCCCACTGCGAAGCCTGCCGCGCCGATGCACCGCAAGTCAGCGACGAAGAACTGCCGGTACTGATCAAGCAGATCCCGGACTGGAACATCGAAGTTCGCGACGGCGTCATGCAGCTGGAAAAAGTTTTCCTGTTCAAGAATTTCAAGCACGCCCTGGCGTTCACCAATGCGGTCGGTGAGATCTCCGAGGCCGAGGGGCACCACCCAGGCCTGCTCACCGAGTGGGGCAAAGTCACCGTCACCTGGTGGAGCCACTCCATCAAGGGCCTGCACCGCAACGACTTCATCATGGCCGCTCGCACCGACGAAGTGGCCAAGACCGCCGAGGGCCGCAAGTAATGCATTTCGATGCCATCGGCCGGGTGCCCGGCGACCCGATCCTCGGCCTGATGGAGGCCTACGGGGCGGACAGCAACCCTGGCAAGTTCGACCTGGGCGTAGGCGTCTATAAGGATGCCCAGGGCCTGACGCCCATTCTGCAGTCGGTGAAACAGGCCGAGCAGCGACTGGTGGATCGCCAGGTCACCAAGACCTACATCGGTGGTCATGGCGACGCCGCGTTCGGCCAGTTGATCAACGCACTGGTCCTGGGGGCGGACTCACCGCTGATCGCCGACAAACGCGCCGGCGCCACCCAGACCCCGGGCGGCACCGGCGCCCTTCGCTTGAGTGCCGACTTCATTGCCCAATGCCTGCCGGGCCGTGGCGTCTGGTTGAGCAACCCGACCTGGCCGATCCACGAAACCATCTTCGCCACGGCCGGCGTCAAGGCCAGCCATTACCCTTATGTAGGCGCTGATAACCGCCTGGATTTCGAGGCCATGCTGGCAACCTTGGGCCAGGTGCCGAAGGGTGACGTGGTGTTGCTGCATGCCTGCTGCCACAACCCGACCGGCTTCGACCTGTCCCACGACCAATGGCGCCAAGTGCTGGACGTGGTGCGCAGCCGCGACCTGCTGCCATTGATCGATTTAGCCTACCAAGGCTTTGGCGATGGGCTGGAGCAGGACGCCTGGGCCGTGCGGTTGTTTGCCGAAGCGTTGCCCGAAGTGCTGGTCACCAGCTCCTGTTCGAAGAACTTCGGCCTGTACCGCGACCGAACCGGTGCGCTGATCGTCTGCGCCCGCGATGCCGAAAAACTGACGGACATTCGCAGTCAATTGGCCAACATCGCCCGCAACCTGTGGTCGACGCCGCCGGATCATGGCGCGGCGGTGGTGGCGACAATCCTCGGCAATCCGGAACTCAAGGGTTTATGGGCCGACGAAGTGGAAGCCATGCGCCTGCGCATCGCGCAACTGCGCAGCGGGCTGCTGGAAGCGCTCGAACCCCACGGGTTGCGTGAGCGCTTTGCCCATATCGGCGTGCAGCGGGGAATGTTCTCCTACACCGGCCTTGCCCCGGAACAGGTCCGGCACCTGCGCGAGCGCCACAGCGTCTACATGGTCGGCACCGGCCGGGCCAACGTGGCGGGTATCGATGCCACGCGCCTGGATGCGCTGGCGGTGGCGATTGCGGATGTTTGCAAGTAATCGGAGCACACGTTGTAGGAGCTGGCGAAGCCTGCGATCTTTTGATCTTGATCTTGATCTTGATCTTGATCTTTCGCTCACGACTCAATGAGCAGAGGAAAGATCGCAGCCTCGTTGCACTCGGCAGCTCCTACGCAGCTCCTACGCAGCTTCTACGCAGCGCCTACAGGCCTGTCCACTCCCGGACAAACAGCCCGATATCTTCCTGCGGCGCCGTGCGCGCCTCTTTCTGCGGGGTACCCAGGTAGAGGAAGCCAATCACCTCTTCGCCTTCTTCAAGTCCCAGCCCCCTGGCCACATGCGGCGAGTAAGCCAGTTCACCCGTGCGCCAGACCCCGCCGATTCCCTGGGCATAAGCCGCCAGGAGGATGCCATGGGCCGCGCAGCCGGCCGCCAGCAGCTGCTCGGATTTCGGAATCTTGAAATGGTCCTGCAGGCGGGCGATCACCACCACGACCAGAGGCGCGCGCAACGGGCCGTTAAGCGCCTTTTCCACCACGGCTTCGGCCACCAGCGGGTCGTTGAAGCGTGCCGCTTCGGCCAGCAGTTCACCCATGCGATGGCGCGCCTGCCCTTCGACTGTCAGGAAACGCCATGGCCGCAACTGACCATGGTCGGGCGCACGCATCGCGGCGGCGAACATCACTTCGCGCTGCTCCGGCGTGGGCGCCGGGTCCACCAGGCGCGGGACGGAAACACGGTTGAGCAAAGCGTCGAGAGCCTGCATCGGCCACCTCCTGGAAAAAATGTTCGGCTATTCTAGGGCTTGTACCGCCAGTTCGTTAGTTCAAATTCAGTTACAAGCGACACCGGACGCCGGTTTACATGCCACCTGTCGCAGGTAGAATGGCGCCCTTTCCTCTTCAGCCCGAGCGGACTTCATGGCGTTGCCGACCCTGCGGATCATTGGTTTCATCATCGGCATCTTCCTGATCACCCTGGCGATCTTCATGGTCGTGCCGATGGCGACGCTGCTGGTCTTCGAACGCACCAGCGACCTGCCCTCGTTCCTCTGGTCGAGCATGATCACGTTTGTCGCCGGCCTGGCCCTGATCCTTCCCGGACGCCCGGAACACGTGCACCTGCGCCCCCGGGACATGTACCTGCTGACCGTCAGCAGTTGGCTGGTGGTGTGTGTCTTCGCCGCGCTGCCCTTTTTGCTGACCCAACACATCAGTTACACGGATTCATTCTTCGAAAGCATGTCGGGGATTACCGCCACCGGAGCGACGGTATTGAGCGGCCTGGACACGATGTCGCCGGGCATCCTGATGTGGCGCTCGTTGCTTCACTGGCTCGGCGGTATCGGCTTTATCGGCATGGCCGTGGCGATCCTGCCGCTGTTGCGCATCGGTGGCATGCGGCTGTTCCAGACGGAATCGTCCGACCGCTCGGAAAAAGTCATGCCGCGCTCGCACATGGTGGCGCGACTGATCGTGGCGTCCTACGTGGGCATCACCATCCTCGGCACCCTGGCGCTCTGGTGGGCCGGGATGAGCCTGTTCGATGCGATCAACCATTCGATGTCGGCGATTTCCACCGGTGGTTTCTCCACCTCGGACCTGTCCCTGGCCAAATGGACCCAGCCAGCGGTGCACTGGGTCGCGATCGTCATCATGATCCTCGGCAGCCTGCCGTTCGCCTTGTACGTTTCGATGCTGCGAGGCAATCGCCGGGCGCTGATCAAGGACCAGCAAGTCCAGGGGCTGATCGGCGTGCTGCTGATTACCTGGCTGGTGCTTGGCACCTGGTATTGGGCGACCACCGACCTGCATTGGCTCGACGCGCTGCGACACGTGGCGCTGAACGTGACATCCATTGTCACCACCACCGGTTTCGCCCTGGGGGACTACAGCCTGTGGGGCAATTTCTCGCTGATGCTGTTCTTCTACCTGGGATTCGTCGGCGGCTGCTCGGGCTCGACCGCCGGCGGGATCAAGATTTTCCGTTTCCAGGTTGCCTATATCCTGCTCCGGGCCAACCTTAATCAACTGATTCACCCGCGTGCGGTGATCAAGCAGAAGTACAACGGCCATCGCCTCGACGAAGAAATCGTGCGGTCGATCCTGACCTTTTCGTTCTTCTTCGCCATCACCATCTGTGTGATCGCCTTGCTGCTGTCCCTGTTGGGCGTGGAGTGGATGACGGCGTTGACCGGCGCGGCGAGCACGGTCTCTGGCGTCGGCCCGGGGCTCGGCGAGACCATCGGCCCGGCCGGCAACTTTGCCCCGCTGCCGGACGCGGCCAAGTGGATTCTCTCGGCTGGCATGCTGCTGGGCCGATTGGAGATCATTACGGTGTTCGTGCTGTGTATTCCGGCGTTCTGGCGTCACTGACCGGCTTGGCCACGCCCCGTGCCCGGTATTCGCCGGGCGTGGTACCAAACCAACGGCGGAAGGCCCGAAAAAAGTTGCTCGGGTCGGCAAACCCCAACAGATAAGCGATTTCCAGCAAGGTCATGCCCGGCTGCGCCAGGTATTGCTCGGCCAGCTCGCGCCGGGTGTCGTCCAGCAGACTCTGGAAGCTGGTGCCCTCTTCCTGCAACCGCCGCTGCAAGGTGCGTTGCGACAGGTGCAGCGTCTGCGCCACCACGTCACGCTTGGGCTCGCCCTGGGGCAGCAGCCGACACAGCACTTGGCGCGCCTGGTGAGTCACGCGACTGCCGGAGAACCGCGCCAGGTATTCCCCCGCAAACCGGTCATGGAGCAGCGCCATGGCCTCGTTGGCGGTGGGCAACGGCGCCTCCATGTCGCCACGCTGGAAAATCAGCGCGTCGCAGGAAGCATCGAACACCAACGGCGCGCCAAAGGCGCGTTGATAAGGTGCAACGTCAACAGGTTCGGCGCCCTGGAACAGAACCTTCACCGGATGCAAGGGCCGTCCGGTCAGCCAGTTGCACAGGGCCAGCGCGCAGGCCAGCGACGCTTCGGCGCTTTGCCGGGTCGGAGGCAGATGATCGCCATGGACCGTCAGGATCAACCCGTAGCCTTCTTCCAAGCGACGGAAGCTCAGGTCTGCACTTTCGGCAATGATCCGCTGATAACGCACTAGCCGCTGGAACCCTTCGGCCAGCGTCCGACTGGACATCAACGCGTAGCCGACCACATGGAACGATGCCGGGCGCACCACCTTGCCCAGGTTCAGGCCGATGGCCGGGTTGCCCGACAACTCCACCGCCAATTGCCAGAGCCGCGTCATCGAGTCTTGGGGGAAACGCGCGTCGGGATCGTCCAGCGCCTCGAAATCCAGCCCCAATTGCTTGAACAGCGCCCGACAGTCCAGGCCGTCCATTTCCAACGCCTTGACAATCCCCATCGCCCAGCTTGAAGAAGTGGTTCGTTCGCTCATGACGTTTACTTGCATGACGAGCCGCAGGGTACGGCTGGATTTGCGAAGGATATCAGTGTCCTGTCTTATGAATACGTTCCTTTTTGACGAGTGGCTGTTGTCGTCAGGCAAGGCGCCGCGACAAGTCATAGCCCGCTATGGCGAGGAGCGGCAACGCAGCATGGCGGCAACAGACCCCGTCCAAAAGGAACAGTATTTGTAAGACAGGACACTAGAGTGGCGCTGATTGTCACTGGCTGTTGCGAATGACCGCTCTAAACTCAGATCCGATGCCGCTGAAACATCGGTTCACAACAAAACCAAAGAGCCTGCAATCTTGGAAAACACCAAACGATTCAACACCTTCGCCGAGTTCTACCCGTATTACCTCAGCGAACATCGCAACAGCACCTGCCGACGCTTGCATTTCATCGGCACCTCGCTGGTCATCCTGGTTCTCGCCCTGGCCCTGGTCATCGGCGCCTGGTGGCTGTGGGTCGCCTTGCCAGTGGCCGGCTATGGTTTCGCCTGGGTCGGGCACTTTTTCTTCGAGAAAAACCGTCCTGCCACTTTCCAACATCCGTTCTACAGCCTGCTCGGTGACTTCGTCATGTACCGCGACATGCTGCTGGGCAAGGTGGCGTTCTAGGAGGATTGCCGGTGGACGCTCACGCACGTTTCACTCACATGCAGGACGGGACCCGGGAAGACTGGGCGATCATTGCGGAGGACTTCAGCGCCTACGCGCGGCAGTTGCCGGGGCGGGTTCTCGCCCATCTGAAATTGCTCGACGGCGATTTTGGCGGGTTCCCGGTGGATCGCCTGACCCACTCCCTGCAAACCGCCACCCGCGCCTGCCGCGACGGGCGGGACGAGGAGTACGTGGTCTGCGCCCTGCTCCACGACATCGGTGACACACTGGGCAGCTACAACCACCCGGACATCGCCGCGGCGATCCTCAAGCCGTTCGTCAGCGCCGAAAACCTGTGGATGGTGGAGAAACACGGGATTTTCCAGGGTTATTATTTTTTCCATCACCTGGGCATGGATCGGCACCTGCGCGAGCAGTTTTCCGAACATCCGCAGTACCAGGCGACCATTGATTTCTGCGCAAAATACGATGCCGCGGCGTTCGATCCCGAGTACGACACGCTGCCGCTGAGTTTCTTCGAGCCGATGCTGGAAAGGGTCTTTGCCGCGCCGAAGCAATCGATCTACAAGGCGGCGATGGCGGAGCAGCCGGCCCTGTAGAAGCTGCGGAGCTGCCGTAGGAGCTGCCGTAGGAGCTGCCGAGTGCAACGAGGCTGCGATCTTTTCCCTGACGCTTGAGTCTCAAGCGAAAGATCAAAAGATCGCAGCCTCGTTGCACTCGGCAGCTCCTACGCAGGTTCGGCGACTTTGAGTGTTTTCAATTGCGCCTCCCGCGCCTGGGCGTCCGCCAGACGATACAACTCGATCGTTCCGTCCCAATGCTCGATCAGCGCGGTGCAGGATTCGACCCAGTCGCCGCAGTTGAGGTATTCCACTTCGCCGACCTGACGGATCTCGGCATGGTGGATGTGCCCGCACACCACGCCATGCAGTTCTCGCTTCACACATTCATGGGCGATGGCTTCTTCAAAGTCGCTGATGAAACTGACGGCGGTCTTGACCTTGTGCTTGAGGTACGCCGACAGCGACCAATAGCCATAGCCATAACGGGCCCGCCAGTGATTGAGCCAGCGGTTCAGCGTCAGCGTGAATTCGTAGGCCGAATCCCCGAGGAACGCCAGCCAACGGTGATAACGGGTGATCACATCGAACTGATCGCCATGAATCACCAGCAGATGCCGGCCGTCGGCGGTCACATGCACCGCTTCGTCCACCAGTTGGATATTACCGAGGATCAGCTTCGAATAACGCCGCAGGAATTCGTCATGGTTGCCGGTGACATAGATCACCTCGGTGCCACGCTTGCTCATGGTCAGCAAGCGGCGAATGACGTTGGTGTGGGCCTGGGGCCAATACATGCCGCCACGCAGCTTCCAGCCGTCGATGATATCGCCCACCAGGTAGATCTTGTCGGCGTGGTAGCCCTTGAGAAAGTGCGACAGGTGCTCGGCCTGGCAATCCCGGGTGCCCAGGTGCACATCGGAAATCCACAGGGTGCGAACACGCTGCTTGCGGCTGGGTCTGGCGAGCTCGGCGCTGGTCATTGGGCAACCCTCTGATCGTTTTCACCACAGTGCACCCCAGCGGTTAATGCCCCATGACAACAATAAGTCGATTGCATGACAGCGCGAGGCGCCGCGCCCTCGGTGTAGACTGACCGCCAGCCACGGGAGACTGCGATGAGACCGATCCTCACGCTACGCCACTACAGCCACGACCTGATTGACCACAGCCACGACCACGCGCAACTGGTGTTTGGCTTGTCCGGCGCGCTGGACTTCGAAGTCGAAGGGCGTGGCAGCCAGGTGGTGCAGCAGAGTTTCGTGGTCGTGCCGGCGGGCGCCCATCATGCGTGCGGCAGCCCACAGGGCAGCCGCTGCCTGGTGCTGGACGTGCCGGACGATGAGTGGGTCGGGCAATGCCTGGGCGATCATGCCGACGCGAGCCGTCGCTTGCTCGACAGCAATACTCGCCTGCTCCTGGATGCAGGGCAAAGCCAGTTGGTCAGTTGGCTGGCCGGCAGCCCGGTGCACGACCCGGTGATCGCCCAGCAAGGCGCGGTATTGTTGCTCGCCAGCCTCAACGGCGGGCGCCAGGAAACCACCGGTGGCCGACGCCTGCCCTATGCCGCACTCAACGCCCATATCGATCAATATGCCGCCTACCCGCTGCAAGTCGCGGACCTGGCGCAGGTCGCCGGGCTTTCCAGTGCGCGCCTGCATGCCCGTTTCGTCGCCGAATGCGGGCAGACGCCGATGGAGTACATCCGCAGCCGCCGATTGCACAAGGCCGTGGCGTTGCTGCGTGACTCGCACCTGCCGATCGGCGAAATCGCCCAACGGGTTGGCTACAGTTCGCAGAGCGCCTTTGCCGCGGCCGTGTTGCGCGAATTCGGCGTCTCGCCGGGCAAGCTTCGGCGGCCACGCTAGTCTCGCGCTAAAAATCGCTAGGATCGCGACAGACAAAAACGGCTGGCGACGGGCTTAATAGCCAAACGTCCAACCGTTGAACAAGGATTGCAATGACACCCCGTACCGCCCTCGGCGCCCTGCACATCGGCGCACTCATGTTCGGCCTGACCGGCGTCTTCGGCAAACTCGCCGCTGCCTCGCCCGCCGTGATCGTGTTTGGCCGCGCGGTATTCGCCGTGCTGGCCCTGGCGGCGTTTGCCCGATTCGCCAGCCCTACCCGCTGGCAAAAACTCCAGGGCCGGGACCTGCGCCGGTTGCTGCTGGGCGGCCTCTTGCTGACCGGGCACTGGGTGAGTTTCTTCATTTCAGTGAAAGTCGCCGGCGTCGCGATCGCCACGCTGGGATTCGCCAGTTTCCCGGCCTTCACCGTACTGCTCGAAGGGTTGGTTTTCCGCGAACGAATCCGCGCCAACGAAATCCTCCTGGTGGTCCTGGTGAGCATCGGCCTGGTACTCGTCACGCCAACCTTCGACCTGGCCAGCGGCGCCACCACCGGCCTGCTCTGGGCGGTGGCCTCGGGGCTGTTGTTCTCACTGTTGTCGCTGACCAATCGCGCCGGCTCCGCCCGTGTACCACCGGTACAGGTCGCGCTGTGCCAGAACGTCGTGGTCGGCCTCTGCCTGTTGCCGATGGCTGCGCCGCAACTGAGCGACGTTCGCCCCCTCGACTGGTTGTGGATCGGCCTGCTGGGCGTGTTCTGCACCGGCCTGGCCCACAGCCTGTTCGTCGCCAGCCTGGCGGTGATCAAAGCCCGCACCGCCGCCGTGGTGTTCGCCATGGAGCCGGTCTACGGCATCACCATCGCCTGGCTGCTGTTCGATGAAAACCCGACGCTGCGCATGTTGCTCGGTGGCGTGCTGATCATCGTTGCGATCGTGGTGTCGAGCCAACTGGACGGCACGAAGCAATCCAGCGCCGGCGCCCAGGCACCGTCCCACTGATCCCGTTCATTGAATTCTGTCGTTGTGCCCCAGGTCGCGCGCCGGGTCGATCTGGTCACGGACCCGCTGCTTGAGCACCTTGGCTTCGGGGAATCCGCCGTCGGCCTTGCGCTCCCAGATCTGCGTGCCATCGCAGCCAATATGAAAAACCCCACCGGTGCCCGGCACCAGGGACACCTTGCCGAGGTCGTCGCCGAATGTGCTGAGCAGTTCCTGGGCCAGCCAGGCGGCTCGCAACAGCCATTGGCACTGGGTGCAGTAAGTGATGATGATTTCCGGTTTGTGTGCGCTCATTGCGGCTGAACTCCTGGTTCCAAAGGCGTCGTTATACTACTCGCCTTTGATCGCCCGCTCCGAGATCGACCATGCGCCGCCTGCTGCCTTGCCTGCTTCTTTTGCTATTGCCCTTGCTCGGCCATGCCAACGAGCCCGCCGTTGAGACACCGCGCCCGAAGATCGGCCTGGTACTGTCCGGTGGCGCGGCCCGTGGCCTGGCCCACATCGGCGTACTCAAGGCCCTGGAAGAACAAGGCATCAAGATCGATGCCATTGCCGGCACCAGCATGGGCGCAGTCATCGGCGGGCTCTATGCCTCGGGCTACAAGATCGATGAACTGGAGAAGCTCGCCCTGGACATCGATTGGCAGCAAGCCCTGTCCGATGCCCCGCCGCGCAAGGACGTGCCCTTTCGGCGCAAGCAGGACGACCGGGATTTCCTGGTAAAACAGAAACTGAGCTTTCGCGACGACGGCAGCCTCGGCCTGCCGCTGGGAGTGATCCAGGGACAGAATCTTGCCCTGCTCCTGGAAAGCCTGCTGGCCCACGCCAGTGACACCCGGGATTTCGACAAACTGCCGATCCCCTTCCGCGCCGTGGCAACCGACATCGCCACCGGCGAAAAAGTCGTGTTTCGCAAAGGCCATCTCCCCAAGGTCATCCGCGCCAGCATGTCGATCCCCGCCGTATTCGCCCCGGTGGAACTGGACGGTCGCCTGCTGGTGGACGGCGGCATGGCCGACAACATCCCCCTGGACGTGGCTCGGGAAATGGGCGTGGACGTGGCCATCGTAGTCGACATCGGCACACCGCTGCGCACCCGCAAGCAACTGGTCACAGTGCTGGATGTGCTGAACCAGTCGACGACACTCATGACACGACGCAACTCCGAAGAGCAGTTGGCCACGTTGGGAAAAGAAGACGTGTTGATCCAACCGGCCCTGGCAAGCTTCGGTTCCACCGACTTCGGTCGGGCGCAGGAAATTGTCGACGCCGGTTACCGCGCCACACGGATACTCGAAGCGCGCCTGGCGCACTTGCGGCCCGCCGAGCCGACCGACGCCGTGCTGATGGCGGCGCGTACACCCAGCGAGCGCACTCCGATCATCACCGCGATCCGGGTGGAAAACGATTCTAAAGTCGGCGATGACGTGATCCGCTATTACATTCGCCAACAGATCGGCGAACCGCTGGACTTGGGCCGCCTGCAGACCGACATGGGCACGCTGTACGGCCTGGATTACTTCGAGCAGGTGCAATACCGCGTCGTGCACAAAGGCGCGGACAACACGCTGGTGATCAATGCCCGAGGCAGACGCACCGGCACTGATTACTTGCGCGTGGGATTGAGCCTGTCGGACGACATGCGCGGTGACAGCGCGTTCAACCTCGGCGCCAGTTACCGGGTCAACGGGATCAATCGCCTGGGCGCCGAATGGCTGACCCGGGCGCAGATCGGCGACAAACAGGAGCTGTACAGCGAGTTCTATCAGCCGCTGGACGTCGGCTCACGCTACTTCATCGCGCCTTACGGGGAGTTCGAATCACGTAACGTCGAGTCGATCCTCGATAACGATCCGGTGGCCCAATATCGGGTCGAGCGCTATGGCTTCGGTCTGAACCTGGGTCGCCAGATCGGCAACAGCGGAGAGATCCGCTTCGGGGTTGGCCAGGCGTGGGGCAAGGCGGACGTGCGTATTGGCGATCACGACCAGCCCAGCGAAAACTTCAACGAAGGCTTCTACGAGCTCAAGTATTCGTTCGACTCCCTCGACAGCGTCTACTTCCCCCATGAAGGTGAAGACATCGGCCTGTCATGGCGCCAATACGAACCTGGCCTGGGGTCCGATCAACGCTATCGCCAGTGGGAATTCAAGCTGGACAAGGCCCTGAGCAGCGGCCCGGACACCTTCATCCTGGGCGGGCGCTACGGTCGAACGCTGGACACGGCCGAAGTCGTGACCTCCAGTTTCGTGCTCGGCGGCGCGCGGCAGTTGTCAGGTTTTCGCGAAGATGGGATATCCGGCCAGAACATGAGCCTGATGCGCGCCGTGTATTACCGCCGGCTCACGCCTCGGGCCTACCTGCCGTTGGACTTTCCGCTGTACATCGGCGGCTCGCTGGAGCGCGGCCGGGCGTGGAACAACGACAACGAGTTCGACAGTGGCTACATCAACGCCGCCAGTGTCTTCCTGGGTTTCGACACCCCGTTGGGGCCATTGAATTTCAGCTACGGCTTCAACGATGACGGTGAGCAGGCGGTGTACTTGAACCTGGGGCAGACGTTCTAAGCCCTGCACCTAGCCCTATGTGGGAGCGAGCCTGCTCGCGAAGGCAGAGTGTCAGTCGATGAATATTTTGAAGGTGATGGCCTCTTCGCGAGCAGGCTCGCTCCCACAGGGAATCTGCGTCAGCCTCGCAATCGCCTCAACGAATCCCGGCCAACAAGACCCGGGCGGTTTCCCTGAGCGGTTCATCGCCCTCTTGCAACAACTCTTCCAGCAAGGTGATGGCGCTCTTCAGGTCGCCTTCATCGATGCAATTCTGCGCTTCTTCCAGCTTTTCCGAATGCTCCGACGCCTGCAGCTCGAAGGAGACAGGTTCGAGGGACAGCGACTCGAACTCAGGCTCAACGGACAGCGGTTCCAGTTCCAGCGCCTGCTCTTCGTCGGCAAACCCATCGAGGAAATCATCATCCAGCGACTCGGTTTCCAACGGTGCGCCCCATTGCAGGTCCGGTTCGTCGAAGCCTGATAGCGCCAGCGTGTCGGCACGGGTAGACGGCGGCGTTCCGGGTGCAGGAGCCGCCGACGGATCATCGGCCAGGTCCCAACTGTTCTCCAGGGAGAGCCCGTCCAGGTTCAACTCGAACTCATCACTGGGCGCGGCAACAGGTTCGGGGGCGAGCATTGGAACCGGGGGCTCCGGGGGCTCCGGGGGGGTCTCCATCGGGGCGTTAACCATGGCGATCTTGGGGTAGCGCTTGCGCGTTTCCTCCAGCGTCTGGTGATCGACGCCTTGGGCCAAGAGGTGGTTCTCCTGGGCCTGGAAGCCGATGACATCGCCCTGCTTGCCGAGCACATCCAACAACTTGAGCCCCAGGTCGGTACGCTCCGGCTCGGCCAGCAATGCCGCGCGCAGCAGGCCGGCAGCTTCGGTGAAACGACCATAGGTCAGGTAGATTCCCACGCCTTCGAGCACGTCTCCCAGAGGAGCATCACCGTTGTTGAACGACGCGGCGCCTTCGGGGGGCTCGACGTCGGCGCTCTCCATATAGGTGTCGGTGTTGTCGTCCAGGGCCAGGTCGGGACGGGCGGCCAATGGCACCGGGTCCGCCGTCTCCTGCTGTTGCCGATGACGCAGGAACAGCAAAAGCGCCAGCAACCCGAGCATTCCCGCCAATCCACCCACCCACAGCCAGTCGATGCCTTCGGTTTCCGCCACTGGCGCCGCCTCGACTGTCGGTGCGGGCTCGGTGGGTTCGGTGGATTCGGCAGGTTCAGGGGCAAGTTCCGAGGTCATCGCAGGTGGCGAGGCCTGGGTCAGTTGCGCTTGAAGCTCGCTGATCTGCTGGCGTTGCCCAGCGATTTCCTGATCCTGGGCCTGGATCCGAGCCTGCAATTGTTCGATGGTCTGCTGTTGCTGCTGGCTTTGCAGCACGCTGGCGGCCAATTGCTCGGTATTGCTGTCGACCGCGGCAGGAGCCGGGGTGGCAGGTTTTTGGGCAGGCGCTGGCAAGATGGCCGAATCAGGCAGCAACAAGCGCTGGCCGATGGAAAGTCGTTCGCTGCCAGGGTTCAGCGCCTGAATCCCCTGCATCAATTCATTGACCGACGCATTGCTGCCCGCATCATGCAGACGCTTGGCGATCACCCAGGGATTGTCGCCCTGCACGACGGTGTAGCGCTTGCCCTGTGTCGCCGGGGGCGGCTTGATGGCGGGTGTCGCCTCGGCCGAGCTGGAGGGTTCGTCGACGGTCGGCACCAGGCCTGGCGTACCGGGCGGATCGATCAGCACGGTGTATTCGCGCAACAGGCGCCCGTTGGGCTGGTTGAGCTGTACGAGGAAGTTGAGAAACGGTTCCTCCACCGGTTTGCTGGAAGTCACCCGGATGAAACTGCGTCCGCCCCGCAGCACGGGGGTGAAGCGCAGGTTGTTGAGAAAAAAAACGCGCTCCACCCCGGCACGGCTGAAGTCGTCCGGACTCGCCAGGCTGGCGGAAAGATCACCCTCGCTGAGTCCCGCCGCATCAACCAGGGCGATATCGGCGCGCAACGGTTGGTTCAAGGCGGAATGAAGCGTGATTTCCCCGAGCCCCAGCGCCGACGCCAAGGCTGGAAACCCCAGGGCACCCACGACGACCGACACGTTGATCCAACTGCGCAACGTGGACTGCAAACTTTCAAGCATGGGTATCCCTTTGATCAACGACCTGTGCGAAACGCTTCCAATACGATCGCTTAGTACTGGTTATAGTTCGCTAACCGCCGAATCTCAAAAGTCTGGCGTCAGGGATATGCCTCAGGATCTTTCCAGGTTGGCCAGGATCGTGCCGTGGACCCGCATGCAAACGCGCATATCCGCTTCGTCGACGCCTTCGAACAATTCCCGGCGCAACTGCGTGGCAATGGTTTCGATTTGTTCGATCAGCGGCAATGCCGGCGCGCACAGTACGATCTTCTTGGCGCGCCGGTCCTCGGCCACGGCCTGGCGTTGAACCAGGCCCTGGGTTTCCAGGCTGTCGAGCAAACGGGCCAGGGTCGGGCCTTCGACCGCAACGCTCTGGGCCAGCTCCCGTTGGGTCGGGGCCTGTTCGAAACGGGCCAGGTGCAGCAGCACCAGCCAACGCGCCTGGGACAGGCCCAGCCCGGCGAGGCGACGGTCCAGCTCAGCGCGCCAGCCACGGGACATCTGCGCCAGTTGCATGCCAAAACGGTGTTGATCGGTCAAAGGCATAAAAAACTCATCAGATCTGAAATAGAGAAAAACTAATTATTAGTCAGCTAAGCATGACCTTCGGATTCAAGCAAGGCTCGCGCTGTAGTGAATCGTTAAAGGAGCGTAACTATTTGATCAGACTTCAAATTCCGATTGCAGTGCGGCCCTGACGCAATACAGGACCCCTTCCGGAACCCGCCCTGCGAACAACGCGGCGACTTCCGATACGGGAGGCAGCTCGCCTTCCCCATCGAGAAACGCATCCTGGACCTCGCCCATCAGTTCTTCAGGCAGGTCCAGCGCTTGCTCCAACGAAAGCTGTTGTTGACCAATGGCCTCGGCCAGCATCGTGTAGACGTTCTTTTCCGAGCACTGCAATTGACTGGCAATCTGCAGCGGGGTCATGCCGGCCCGCGCCAGGGTGATGAGTTCATGGCGAACATCGGCCACCGCCGGCGGGGTCTCGGCTTCGCCGCCCAGCACCTGGAGGAAGGCCTCGCCATAACGCTCCAGCTTGCGCGCACCGACGCCGCTGACCCGGGCCATCTCCGCCAGGGAGGTCGGTTGGCTGCGGAGCATTTCCAGCAAAGTGGAATCGGGAAAGATGACGTACGGCGGCACGCCGTGTTCCTCGGCCAGCTTGCGGCGCAGGGCGCGCAACGCTTCCCACTGATCGCGCTCTTCGCCGCGCACCAGTTGGCTGGCCTGGCTCTTGCTGCTCTTGACCGCGGTCGCCGGCTTGAGGTCGCGGCGCAGCTCCAGGGTGACTTCGCCCTTGAGCAAGGGCCGGCACGTCGCACTCAGGCGCAGGCCGCCGTAGCCTTCGAGGTCGATGTCCGCCAGGCCGCGCGCCACCAACTGCCGGAACAACGAGCGCCATTCGCTCTCGCTGCGGGCCTTGCCCACGCCAAACACAGACAGGTGCTGGTGGCCGAAGCTGCGGACTTTCTCGTTGTCCTTGCCCAGCAACACATCCACCAGATGCCCGACGCCGTAGCGCTGGCCCGTGCGATAAATCGCCGACAACGCCTGGCGGGCCGGCTCCGTGGCGTCCCAGGTTTCCACGCCATCGACGCAATTGTCGCAATGGCCGCAGGGCTGGGGCATGTCTTCGTCGAAATAGGCCAGCAAGGTCTGGCGACGGCAGCGGGTCTCTTCGCACAGCGACAGCATGGCGTCGAGCTTGTGCTGCTCCAGGCGCTTGTGCCGCTCATCGCCCTCGGAGTTCTGCAACATCTGCTTGAGCATCACCACGTCTTGCAGGCCGTAGGCCATCCAGGCATCGGCAGGCAAGCCGTCACGACCGGCACGCCCGGTTTCCTGGTAATAGGCTTCCAGGGACTTGGGCAAGTCCAAGTGGGCGACAAAGCGCACGTTGGGCTTGTCGATACCCATGCCGAACGCCACGGTGGCGACCATGATCAGGCCTTCCTCATTGAGGAAGCGCTTCTGGTGATAGGCCCGCAAATCGTTGGGCAGGCCCGCGTGGTAAGGCAATGCAGGAAACCCCTGTTCGCTGAGGAACGCCGCCACTTCCTCGACTTTCTTGCGCGACAGGCAATAGACAATGCCCGCGTCGCTGCGGCGCTCGGCAAGGAACGCCAGCAACTGCTTGCGCGGTTGCTCCTTGGGCACGATGCGGTAGAAAATGTTCGGACGGTCAAAACTGGAAAGGAACCGCTCGGCGTCCTGCAGGTGCAGTCGATCGACGATTTCTTCGCGGGTACGCTTGTCGGCCGTGGCGGTCAGGGCGATACGCGGGACGTCGGGGAACAATTCGGCCAACTGCCCCAATTGCAGGTATTCACGACGGAAATCATGGCCCCATTGGGACACGCAGTGGGCTTCGTCGATGGCAAACAGGGCGATTTCCAGGCTCTGCAAAAACGCCAGCATGCGTGGCTGCACGAGGCGTTCCGGCGCCAGGTAAAGCATCTTCACCTCGCCACGCTTGATCCTCGCGGCCAGGTCCCGTTGCTGCTCGGCGCTCAAGGTGGAGTTCAGCGCCGCAGCGGCGACCCCGAGTTCTTCAAGGGTGGCGACCTGGTCGTCCATCAAGGCGATCAGCGGCGAAACCACCACCGCCAGGCCGTTGCGCAACAGGGCCGGCACCTGGAAGCACAGCGACTTGCCGCCGCCGGTGGGCATGAGCACCAGGGCATCGCCACCGCTGGCCACGCGCTCAATAATGGCACCCTGGCGGCCACGGAAACTGTCGTAGCCGAAGATGTCCTTGAGAACGCGTTGAGCCTGTTCGAGCATAGAAACTCCAAAATCACCGAAACATCCCTGCAAGGCTGGTTCAGAATCACAAACGTTGCACCGGCAAATCGTAAGTGCGCGTTTCCAACCGACCGCAGGGCATCACAAAACGCGGCAGTATACCCGAGGGCTTCGTTGCGAAGGGGGCTGCTGACGGGAGGTGAGCAATCAGGCGACTGCACGCCATGGGATGTAGAGCTGCCGAGTGCAACGAGGCTGCGATCTTTCCCCAGCCAATTGCATCCAAAGCGAACGACCAACAGATAAGATCAAAAGATCGCAGCCTTCGGCAGCTCCTACAGGTATCACGACCCGTCCGTGCACCCAAGTCGAGGCAAATCCACCACGCGGCTGGCCTGCCCGCTCAAGAAGGCCTAGAATTCCCGCATTGTTTATTCCCCAAGGTAGCCCGTAATGTCCTTCGCTGAGCAACTGACCCGCCTGCAAGTCTTCCTCGACGCCGATGAGCTGCACGACGAGGCGCTGGATTACGTGGCCGCTCATGGCTATCTGACCGCCCTGTCCATCTGCTCCGAGCCAGTGCCGGACCGTGAGTGGATCGACGCCCTGTTCGCCGAAGAGCCACATTACAGCGACGAAGCCCAGCGCGCTGAAATCGAAGCCACGCTGGTTGGCCTCAAGGCCCACATCGCCCGCCAACTGGCTTCCGACGAAGAATTCGAATTGCCGTGCGAGCTGGACCTGGGCGACGACCCGGACGACTCGGAACTGCGCGGCTGGTGCATCGGCTTCATGGAAGGCGTGTTCCTGCGCGAAGCCGCCTGGTTCGAGACCGCGGAAGAAGAAGTCAGCGAAATGCTGTTGCCGATCATGGTCGGTTCGGGCCTGTTCGACGAGCAACCGGAGTTTTCGGACATCGCCGCCGACGCGAACCTGATGGACGACATGATCGTGCAGATCCCCGAAGCGCTGACCGCCCTGTATCTGCTGTGCAACGCCCCGGACGAGAAACCGGCGATCCTCAAGCCTCGCCACCACTGAGTGACCGGGTGCCCTCGCCAATCGGCAAGCGCCCGCTGATCCTGCGTTACGCTCTGCTGGCCATCGGCTGGCTGAGCGTAGTGCTGGGGGTCATCGGCATCTTCGTTCCCGTCCTTCCCACCACGCCCTTCCTGCTCCTGGCCGCCGCGTGCTTCGCCCGCAGCTCGCCGCGCTTCTACCAATGGCTGGTCGAACACCCCCGCCTCGGCCCGTGGATCAAAGACTACCTCAGCGGCAACGGCATTCCCCTCAAGGGCAAGGTCTACGCCATCGGTTTGATGTGGGCCAGCATCCTGTTTTCCTGCTATCTGGTGCCACTGCCGTGGGCGCGGGGGTTCATGCTGACCAGCGCGGTGCTGGTGACGGTCTATATCCTCAGGCAGAAAACCCTGCGCAAGCCTTGACCGGCGTCTCGCCGCGCTCCCGCCCCGCTCAACCGCTGGTCCAAAACCTGTCAGCACCTGTCAAACCTGACAGTAGCCAGCCCGGCGTCGCCAAGGTCCAATGTCTTCATTCCGTCATGTTTTACCCCAGAGAGCCGTCTTCGCGAGGAGCGTGGTCATGCCAGGCCCATCAATTCCTTTTATACCCTTCGCCTCTCCAGACAATCGGGCAACGCTTTACGAGCTTCGCGAATCCGAGCGACTGCCGGTCATGACCGATACCCTGCGCGCCACCCTACCCTGTCCGAAACTCGCGGAAGCCGACCCTGCAGATGTGCTCGACCCTGCCGTGCCTGTTCCCATGGGGAGCGAGCCTGCTTGCGAAAACGTCGGCACACACGACATTACAGTCGACTGCCCCACCGCTATCGCGAGCAGGCTCGCTCCACAGCGGATACAGCAGACAAAACCCGGCACATCACCGGGTTTTGTCATTTCAGCTCACCTCACACCGTGTCCACCTTCAGCGAATGATCATTGAGCATCCCATTGATGATCGTCGCAGTGTCCGCACCACCGATCATTCCCCCCGACCCCGGCGTAACACCGTAATGGCTGGCAAGATCGACGCCGGCCAGGTCAATGGTCTGGTTCGGCGTGGCGCCGGCGGTGCTGCTGACGTCGATGCTGGTAATGACCGATGCGCCGGTGCCGGTGACAGTGAAGTGCAGGTAATCGTCCAGGGACGCTGCGCTGCCGTTTTCGCCCAGTAGCAGTTGGGACAGGTCGAGTTTGTCGAGGCCCGGGGTGAAGTCGGTAATGACGTCGTGGCCGCTGTTGCCCGCCTGCCACTGGAAGGTGTCGGCGCCGCTGCCGCCAGTGAGGATGTTGTTTCCGAGGCCGCCGATCAGGATGTCATCGCCGCCACCGCCATTGAGCACGTCATGGCCAAGCCCGCCATCGATGCGATTGCCCGCGCTGTTGCCGGTCAGATTGTCGTTGAAGTTCGAGCCGACGAGGTTTTCGATGCTGGCCAGGGTATCCGTCCCGGCCCCCAGGGTATTTTGCGCGGCCAGCAAGCCGAGGTTCACGGTTACGCCTGCGCTGGCATGGGCGTAGCTGGCAGTGTCGTTGCCGGTGCCACCGTCGAGCAGGTCATTGCCGCTGCCGCTGTAGAGCACGTCATTGCCCGCCTCGCCATGCAAGGCATTGTTGCCCGTCCCCGCGCTGAGGATGTCATTGCCATCGCCGGCGTTGAGCACGTTGTCGCCGTTGCCGGCCAGCAACACATCGTCCGCCGCCGTCCCTGCCAGGGTGTGGCCCGCCTGATAGCTGATGTCGACCGCAGCACTGTCGCTGCCGCCGTGGTTGTCGCTGGCGGTGTAGGTGCCGTGATAATCCGTCGTGCTGTCCTGGGCGCCGGCGTAATTGACCGTCATGGTCAGTTGATAGCTTTCCGAGCCATTGACGTTACCGTTGCCAGGGTTGGGGATGTTGGTGATGTGGATCTGATAGTTGCCATCCGCCGCGGCAGTGAACGAGGCGCCGTCGTTGATGGCGACGAAAGGCCCGCCGTTCAGGGAATACTCCATGGCGACGCGACCGGTGGCGAGGTTGTGGTCCAAGGTCAGGGTTTCGCCTTGCTTGAGGCTGATGTTGAGCCGGTCTTCATCGTTGGTGTTGTTATTCGACACCGCCCCCAGCGCGCCACTGACCACCAGCATCGCCGTCATGCTCGCGGCGTTGGCGACGAAGGCACTGCGGTCGAGGTTGATCGATTGGACATTGTTGCCGGTAAAGCTGGCGGTGCCGGTAGTGCCGGTGAAGTCCCCACCCTTGGCGGCCCAGCCCGTATTGAAACCGGTGGGCGTAGCCGTGAGCGGATCGCCATTGGCGTCGCTGTCGTTGCCCAGCAGCAACTCCCCAGGCACCACGATATTGCCCGACAACACGTTGGTGATGATGTTGTCGGCGACCGCCACGGGCGCACTGTTGGGCACGACGTTGATCACCAGGCTGGAACCGGCCAGGTCGCCGTCGTTGTCGCTGACGGTGTAGCCGATGTGCTCGGTGATCAAGGCGCTGGTGGTGGTCTGCGAGGTGTAGCTGAACGCACCGGTGTCGAGATTCACCACCAGCGTGCCGTCATGGTCGGTGGCGATGCTCACGGTGTTGGTCGCGGTGTTGAACGTGCCGTGGTTCGCCCCGCCGCCGGCGGTCAGCGCACCTTGGCCGCCATTGGCGTCCGGGTTGTAGCTGTAGGTCGTGCCGTCCACCACCAGGCTTTTGATGAAACCTCCATCGGCGCCGAACGAACCACCCTCGCCCAACAGGTTGCCGGTGACGGGCACGCCTTGGACAGTGCCGGAAAGCACCGAGCTGAGCTGGTTGAGATCGGTCACTACGACCGCGTTGGTATTGGTGTGGCTACTGCCGTCGTAGGCCAGTGGGTCGAGATGGGCATTGCTGACGCCGCTGCCCAGGCCGATGGCGTAGTTCTTGATGCCGTTGGCGTCGAGGAAGGCTTTCCACGCCACCTCGTCCGCCGTGCCGATTTCGCCCAAGGTCGGCTTGCCGTCCGAGAAGAAATAGCCAACGTTCTGTGCGTCGGTCAGTTGGCCGGGAGTTGCGAACGCAGTCTGCGCCATCGCCACGGCCGCATCGTAATTGGTGTCTCCATGGGCGATCAGCGTGGAGATCAGCGTCTTGGCAGTCGCTACGTCCACCCAGACGGTGCTCTGGTCGGTGGCGCTGCCGCTGAAGGTCACGAGCTGGACTTTCACGTCGCCCATGTCGTCGTATTGGTCGAGCAAGGCGTTGATCGCCTGTTTGGCCAAGTCCATGCGCGACAGTCCCGGCACGCCTGAATCGTCTTTCATGCTGCCGGAGACGTCGAGCACGATCAGCAGGTTCGTATCGACTTCCATAGCAGTGACCGAGCGTTCGGACGCGATAGCCTTGGGCACGTCGTCAACGATGCTGACCACCAGGTTGCCGGTGGTGCTGTTGCCCAGGGCGTCGGTGGCCTGATACGTGAAGCTTTCATTCAGTACATTCGGGCCATCGTTGGCATGGGGCGAGGTTGTCGCCGGTGACGTCAGTGTGTAGGTGTAGGAACCGTCGGGGTTGAGCAACAACTGGCCGTGGGTGCCGGTGGCGTCGCCCAGCAGCGTGAACGTCACGGCGCCGGTGGCACCGCTGACCGAACCCACCAGGGTGCCGCTGGCGGTTTCGCCGGTGGAACCCGGCTCACTGCCCGTCGCGGTACCGGGGGCCAGGTCCTGGCCATCCTGTTTCAGGTCCAGGGCTTTTTCATAGACGGTGACGTCATGATCGGTTTCCGCGACCAGGCAACTGTTGTGCACATCGATGGTGACGGTCGTGGTGCTTTCATCACCGTCGGCGTCGCGCACGGTGTAGGTGAACACATCGGTGGCGCCCGCTTCGCCCACGGAGCCGGGGTTGCTGTGATAGACCGCGTTGCCATTGGCATCCAGGGTCAGGTAGCCATACGTGCCATTGATCTGTGTGTTCAAGCCGCCAGTGACCGGGTTGGACGTATCGCCGCCGGCCCGCACACCTACCACTGCGCCACCGTCGGCGCCAAGCACGTCGTTGTCCAACACATTGCCGCTGACCGTCCCACCCTCCACCACCGCAGCGCTATCGCAATGTGCCTGGGGCACGTCGTCGACGATGTTGATGACGATGGTGCTGGTGACGGTGTTGCCGAGTGAATCGGTGGCCTCATAGGTGAAACTTTCGCTCAGCACGTTCGGACCGTCGTTGGCGGCGGGCGAAGTGGAGGCTGGCGAGGTCAGGGTGTAGGTGTAGGAGCCATCGGGGTTGAGGAGCAGTTGACCGTAGGCACCCGTGGCATTGCCGACGAGGGCGAAGGTGACGGCGCCAATGGCGCCGGTGACCGCATCCACGAGGCTGCCCGTGGCGGTTTCGCCGGTGGCGCCCGGGTCGCTGCCGGTGACGGTGCCGGGGGCCAGGTCTTGGCCGTCCTGGTTCAGGTCGAGCGCGCTTTCATGCACGCTGATTTCATGATCCGGCGCAGCGACGAAACAACTGGCGTGCACATCGATGGTGATGGTCGTGGTGCTTTCATCGCCATCGGCGTCGCGCACGGTGTAGGTGAACACGTCGGTGGCGCCCGGTGCACTCACGGCGTTCGGATTGCTGTGATAGACCGCATTGCCGTTGGTGTCCAGCGTCAGGTAACCGTAGGCGCCGTTGATCTGCATGTCGAGGCCGCCGATGGCCGACGTGGATGTATCGCCGCCAGCACGAACGCCAACCACCGCGCCGCTCGCGGCGGGCCCGTCGGCACCGCCCTCGTCGTTGTTCAGCACGTTGCCACTGACGGTGCCGCCCTCGTCCACCGAGGCGAAGTCCGCGTGGGCCGTGGGCAAGTCATCAACGATATTCACGTCCAGATTGCCCGTGGCGGTGGTGCCGTTGTCGTCGGTGACCACCACCGGGAATTGCTCGCCCAAACTGTTGGCGCCGCTCGCGTTCGGATGGGCTTCGTTGTCGAGCAAGGTGTAGCTGTAGCTGACCACGCCCGTCGCGGCGTTGAAGCCGGTCACGGTCAAGGTGTTGCCCAGCGCCGTGGTGATCGATTGCGGGAAGCCGGCGGCCACGCCACCGCTGACCACGGTGATGCCGCCGACGCTGAGGGTTTGCACGCCGTCCAGCGCGGTCACGGTGAAGGTGCCGCTTTGCGTCAGTGCCGGAGCGTCCGGGCTGCTGCCGTCGCTGAGGTTTTTTTCCTGCACCGTCAGCTCGCCGCCTTCGGTGTCCAAGCCGCTGATGATCACTGGATCGTCGTTGTTGTGGACTTGCAGCACCAGGTTGGCAGTGCTGGTGTCGCCGTCGGCGTCGGTCAGGGTGTAGGCGAAGGTTTCGGTGCCGCTGCCGCCGCCGTGCAGGCCTTTGAAATCGGCGTCGGAGGTATTGAGCGTGTAGGTGTAGGAGCCGTCGGCGTTGAGCACCAGCGTGCCGTAGGTACCGGTGAAGGTGCCGGGGGTAATCGGGCCGGACGCCACGTGATCGGCGCCTTGGGTGTCGTTGGTCAGCACGCTGCCGGTCAGGGTCAGGTTGCTTTCCGAGGCGGTGCCGGCGTTGCTGTCGTCCACGGCCTTGGGCAGGTCATCGACGATGTTCACGTCCAGATTGCCCGTGGCGGTGGTGCCGTTGTCGTCGGTGACCACCACCGGGAATTGCTCGCCCAGGCTGTTGGCGCCGTTCGCGTTCGGATGGGCTTCGTTGTCGAGCAAGGTGTAGCTGTAGCTGACCACGCCCGTCGCGGCGTTGAAGCCGGTCACGGTCAAGGTGTTGCCCAGCGCCGTGGTGATCGATTGCGGGAAGCCCGCGGCCACGCCACCGCTGACCACGGTGATGCCGCCGACGCTGAGGGTTTGCACGCCGTCCAGCGCGGTCACGGTGAAGGTGCCGCTTTGCGTCAGTGCCGGAGCGTCCGGGCTGCTGCCGTCGCTGAGGTTTTTCTCCTGCACCGTCAGCTCGCCGCCTTCGGTGTCCAAGCCGCTGATGATCACTGGATCGTCGTTGTTGTGGACTTGCAGCACCAGGTTGGCAGTGCTGGTGTCGCCGTCGGCGTCGGTCAGGGTGTAGGCGAAGGTTTCCGTGCCGTTGCCGCCGCCGTGCAGGCCTTTGAAATCGGCGTCGGAGGTATTGAGCGTGTAGGTGTAGGAACCGTCGGCGTTGAGCACCAGCGTGCCGTAGGTACCGGTGAAGGTGCCGGGGGTAATCGGGCCGGACGCCACGTGATCGGCGCCTTGGGTGTCGTTGGTCAGCACGCTGCCGGTCAGGGTCAGGTTGCTTTCCGAGGCGGTGCCGGCGTTGCTGTCGTCCACGGCCTTGGGCAGGTCATCGACGATGTTCACGTCCAGATTGCCCGTGGCGGTGGTGCCGTTGTCGTCGGTGACCACCACCGGGAATTGCTCGCCCAAACTGTTGGCGCCGCTCGCGTTCGGATGGGCTTCGTTGTCGAGCAAGGTGTAGCTGTAGCTGACCACGCCCGTCGCGGCGTTGAAGCCGGTCACGGTCAAGGTGTTGCCCAGCGCCGTGGTGATCGATTGCGGGAAGCCGGCGGCCACGCCACCGCTGACCACGGTGATGCCGCCGACGCTGAGGGTTTGCACGCCGTCCAGCGCGGTCACGGTGAAGGTGCCGCTTTGCGTCAGTGCCGGAGCGTCCGGGCTGCTGCCGTCGCTGAGGTTTTTCTCCTGCACCGTCAGCTCGCCGCCTTCGGTGTCCAGGCCGGTGATGATCACTGGATCGTCGTTGTTGTGGACTTGCAGCACCAGGTTGGCAGTGCTGGTGTCGCCGTCGGCGTCGGTCAGGGTGTAGGCGAAGGTTTCGGTGCCGTTGCCGCCGCCGTGCAACGCGACGAACTGCGGATCGCTGGTGTCCAGCGTGTAGGTGTAGGTGCCGTTGGGATTGAGCACCAGGGTGCCATAGGTACCTGTGAAAGTGCCGCCAATGATCGGCCCGCTGTCGGGGCCGGTGGGAATTCGGTCAGCGCCCTGGTGGTCGTTGGGCAAGACATTGCCCGTGAGCGTGACAAGGGTTTCCGATGCCGTGCTGGCGTGGCTGTCGTCGATCGCCTGGGGCACGTCGTCGGTGATGTTGACGTCCAGGGTTCCGTTGGCGGTGTCGCCATCGGTGTCGACGGCCACCACTGGGAATTGCTCGCTGATGCTGTTGGCACCGCCACCCGCCGGATGGGTTTCGTTGTCGTTCAAGGTGTAGCTGTAGCTGACGACGCCCGTGGCCGGGTCATAGCCTGTGACGGTCAGGGTGTTGCCCAAGGGCGAGGTGACGGATTGTGGGAAACCTGCGGGCACGCCGCCGGTAATCACATTGATGCCACCGATGCTCAGGCTGCTCAGCCCGTCGGGCGCAGAAATCGTGAACGTACCGCTTTGCACCAGCGCGCCTGGATTGCTGGCGGTACCGTCGGCGAGGTTGGCTTCATTGGCGGTCAGTTCGCCGCCGTTCACGGTCAGGCCATCCAGGGTGACAGGGTTGTCCGGGGTCTCGGGCGTTACGGGGGGGACAGTGCCGTCGTCGTTATTATCCGGATCGGCCGCCAATTCCAGTTGGGGAAACTCCGGAATCCCGTTGAACCCCGCCGTGGGAAAGCCGATCTGCGGGTCGACTTCTCCACCCACCTCCTCCAACAGCACAAAGCTGTGACCGCCACCCAAGGCTCCCGCCGCGCTGGCGTTGCCGGGCCCCGCCGCGGTGGCTTCGCCCGCCTGGGTCGGGTCGGCGCCGGCGGCGATGGCTTGCTGCAGTTTTTGCACATCGGTCAGTTGCGCGTCGCTCGGCGCTGCGGTTTCAGGCGTGTCGACATGCGGCGCCTGGTTAGCCAGCAATTGCGGGGTCAGGGTCAGGTCGCTGCCGCGCCCCAACGTCAATTCATGGCCGTTCTGTAGATGCACGGCCACTGCACCATCGGCCCCGGTGACCAAGTGCTCGCCGGCATACAAACGATCGCCTTCGACCAATGGGCGTCGCACCCCACCAGCGGCCTCCGCGAAAACCTGCCCTACCACCTTGCTGACGGTACCGATGAGCGCTGCCATGTGCATTCCCTCTGTTTGCCAACCGTGGTCGGCACCTGTCTGGGTGAAGAAGTCATTTTCAAGTCGACCGTCAGAATCTGGAAAATCTGCCAGCTTTCACGGGGCCTGGCGACGCTAGCGCTTCGCCATAACGACAAAAAACCGTCACACTGAATCGCCCCGTTTTTCAACTTTTTTGCTGTTCTTCACGTCGTTTCAAAATTTGAATGGAACTTTTTATTGACGTCTTAAAACCGTCAGAACCCGTAAATACAAAGGCTCTTGCTCTGAACAATGTGCCGGTTTTTTTTAACGACATAAGTTTTTTTCGAAATAAGCGTTATGAGAAATTCTTCTTAGGTTTTCCGCAGGATGTTCTTAGCTGTGTTGTTACAAGGTTGAAACGGTTTTGATCTTTTAAACGTCAATTTTCTGGCGACAACGAAGCACAACAGACCTCAGGAGATACACCCCATGCGCGTTCTTACACCCCTCTGCAGCGCGGTTTTGCTGGCCATGGCCTGTTCTTCTCAGGCGCAGGCGATGTCGTTGACCGAAGCCATCCAGAGCACCATCGCGACGCACCCCGAATTGGCGCAACGGGTGGACAGCCGCCTGTCGGCCAATGAAGACGTCAAAGTGGCAAGAGGGGGCTTTTTTCCATCAGTGGATCTGAACGCCGGATACGGTCGCGGCTACAGCGACAACACCAATACCCGGGCGCTGGGCAACCATCACACGAACATCCTGACCTACACCCAGTCGGAGCTGCGCCTGCGGCAGATGATCTTCGACGGATTCAACACCGCCAATGAAGTCGAACGCACCCAGGGCGTGGTCAATTCCCGGGCCTATTACGCCCAGGGCACCGCGCAAGACCTGGCCCTGCGCACCATCGAGGTCTACCTGGAAGTCCTCAAGCGCCGCGAGCTGCTGACCCTGGCCAAGAACAACTTGCAGGCGCACCTGCGGGTCAACGACCAGATCGGCCTGCGCACCGAGCGCGGGGTGGGTAGCACCGCCGACTCCGATCAGTCCAATGCCCGTCGGGCCCTGGCGGAAAACAACTACGACACCGCCCAGGTCGACCTGGCCGACGCCGAGGCGAATTTCTATAGCGTGGTCGGGCGCATGCCCGATGAGTTGGAAACACCGCCGTCCACCAAAGGCGAAATCCCCGCCGAACTGCGCGAAGCCCAGCAAAGCATGGTGGATAACAACCCGTACCTGAAATCGGCCCAGGCCGACATCCAGTCCGCCGAAAGCCAATATGAAGTGGCGAAATCGCCGTTCTATCCGCGCTTCGACGCCGAGGCCGCCGTGGGTGCCAACAACAACATCGGCGGCGAAGAAGGTCACGACAACAATTGGCGGCTGGGCGTGGTGATGAACTACAACCTGTTCCGCGGCGGCAGCGACAAGGCGCGGCTGGCGTCCAACGCGCACCAGATCAACCAGGCCATGGACATCCGCAACAACGCCCTGCGCCAGCTCAACGAAGACACCCGCCTGGCCTGGAACGCCATGCTCAACGCGCGCAAGCAGACCCCGACGGCCCGCGAGTACGCCGACACCACCGCCCGCGTGCGCGCCGCGTATCAGGATCAGTTCGGCCTCGGCCAACGCACCCTGCTTGACCTGCTCGACAGCGAAAACGAGCTGTACAACGCCAACCGTCGCTACACCGAGGTGCGCTACACCGAGGAATATTCGATGTACCGGGTGCTGGCGAACATGGGCCTGCTGCTGCACAAGCAACGGATCGTGCTGCCGGCCGATGCGGTCGCGCAGACCGAAGTCAAGAATCAGGCACGGCTGCCGGAACTGAAGTAATCCCGTGGGAGCGACCGATTTGACCAGCATGGAACCCAGCACCCCGAGCGCCGACCCGCGCTTGAACTTCGATGATCCCTTGCTGGACGGCTTGTTGATCCTCTGCAAACTCCATGGCGCGACCGTCAGCCGCGCCAGCCTCAGCGCCGGGCTTCCTATGGCGCACCAACGCTTGAGCCTGGACCTGCTGCCGCGTGCAGCGGCCCGGGCCAGTTTGCAGGCGCGGTTGTTGCGTCGCGACCTGGCGGACATCTCGGCGCTGAATTTGCCGGTGATGCTGATCCTCGCCGGGGGCCGCTGCGCAATATTGCGGCGCTGGGGCGAGGACGGTCGCGCGCTGATCCTGCCCAGCGAGGCCGATGGCGGCGAACAATGGGTCAGTCGCGAGGAACTGACCACCGACTACAGCGGCCAGGCCTTGTTCGCCCGGCCGCGTCACGAACTCGAAGACCTGCGCGCGCCCCTGGTGCCACGGGTCGAAGCGTGGTTTCGCGACACCTTGAAACTGTCGCGCTGGCTGTACAGCGACGCGATCCTGGCGAGTTTCCTGATCAACCTGCTGGGGCTGATGGTGCCGCTGTTCGTCATGCAGACCTACGACCGCGTAGTGCCGAACCAGGCGACATCAACGCTATGGGTGCTGGCCGTGGGGCTGCTGATCGGCACCGGTTTCGAACTGGTGTTGCGGGTCGTGCGCGCTCACCTGCTGGACACCGCCGGCAAGAAGACCGATGTGATTCTCTCGGCGACCCTGTTCGAACGCATCACCGGCATGGCGATGAAGGCCAAGCCTGTGACCATCGGCGGTTTCGCCCAGAGCATCCATGACTTCCAGGGGCTGCGTGAATTTCTTACCGCCGTCACCCTCACCAGTCTGATCGACCTGCCCTTCGCCCTGCTGATGCTGGTGGTGATCGGCCTGCTGGGTGGATGGCTAGTGGTCATTCCCGTGGTGGCGTTTCCAATCACCATTGTCTTCGCCATGATCATCCAGGCGCGCCTGCGCGACACCGTGCAAAAAAGCCTGGCCCTGGGCGCCCAACGCCAGGCCCTGCTGATCGAAACCCTCGGCGGCCTGGAAACCCTCAAGGCCTGCAGCGCCGAAAGCGAGCGCCAGCATCAATGGGAAAGCACCCACGGCGCCCTCACCCGCCTCGACAGTCATGCGCGCAACCTCTCGGCGCTGGCGACCAACGGCACCTTGTTCCTGCAACAACTTGCCGGCATGACGACCATTGTCGCCGGCGTCTACAGCATCATCGCCGGCAACCTCAGCGTCGGAGCGCTGGTGGCGACCTACATGCTCGGCAGCCGGGTCCTCGCGCCGCTGGGCCAGATCGCCGGGCTGATCACCCGTTACCAGCAGGCCCAGCTCACCATGCGCAGCACCGATGCCCTGATGGCCTTGCCCCAGGAGCGCGATGCCAAGCAGCGGCCCCTTGATCGCACCCAATTGCAGGGTGCGCTGGAGGTGAGCGGCGTGACCTTCCACTACAACGGCCAGAGCACCCCGGCGCTGGCGAACGTCAGTTTCAGCCTCAAGCCGGGTGAACGGGTCGGGATCATCGGCCGCAGCGGCTCGGGCAAAAGCACCCTGGCGCGGCTGGTGATGGGGTTCTATGCGCCGGAGGAAGGCCAGTTACTGCTGGACGGCCTGGACCTGCGGCAACTGGACGTCGCCGACTTGCGCCAACAGATCGGCTACGTCGCCCATGACCTGCCGCTGCTCGCCGGCAGCCTGCGCGACAACCTCACCCTCGGCGCCCGCTACATCAGCGACGCGCGCATGCTCGAAGTGGCGGAACTGACCGGTGTCACCGAACTGGCGCGCCAGCATCCGCAGGGCTTTGATCGTCCGGTGGGTGAGCGCGGGCAGTTGCTGTCCGGCGGCCAGCGCCAGGCCGTGTTGCTGGCCCGGGCCTTGTTGCTCGACCCGCCGATCCTGCTGCTGGACGAACCCACCAGCGCCATGGACAACAGCAGCGAAGACGTCCTGCGGCAGAAACTTCATACCCACGTACAGGGCAAGACCGTGCTACTGGTCACCCATCGCACCTCGATGCTCAGCCTGGTGGATCGGTTGGTGGTGCTGGATAACGGCCGGATCGTGGCGGACGGGCCGAAGGACGCGGTGATCGAGGCGTTGCGCAAAGGGCGGGTGGGCTCCGCGGCGGTATAAAAACCAGCGAGGAAGCTGCGTAGGAGCTGCGTAGGAGCTGCGTAGGAGCTGCCGAGTGCAACGAGGCTGCGATCTTTCCCCTGACACTTGAGTCCCAAGCGAAAGATCAAAACATCGCAGGCTTCGCCAGCTCCTACAGAACCCGGCGGGGCAAGCTCCCTCGCCAAAAAAGCAGTACTGATGAACCTTTATTAATCGACGGGTACCGCCCCATGTCTGCTCAAACACCCGATTCAGCCGCCCGAAGCTACTTCGGCAGTTTCAGCAAAAGCGCCGAAAGCGAGTTCATGCCGGAAACCGCCGGCGCCACGCTGCAGGATTCGCCCCGCCGCTCGCGCGTTACCGTGTGGCTGGCCGCCGGGCTGATCATCAGCGGGTTGGTCTGGGCCAAACTGGCAGTGTTGCAGGAAGTCACCACCGGCGAAGGCAAGGCGATTCCGTCGAGCAAGATCCAGGTAATCCAGAACCTCGAAGGCGGCATCGTCACCGAGATTTTCGTGCGCGAAGGCCAGATGGTGAACAAGGGCGACACCCTGCTGCGCCTGGACGACACGCGGTTCCTGTCGAACAAGGGCGAGAGCGAGGCGGATCGTTATGCGTTGATGGCCCAGGTTGAACGTTTATCGGCAGAGGCCGAAGGACGGCCCTTGCAGTTGTCCACCGAAGTGACCGGCAAGGCGCCGCAGGTGGCCGAGGACGAGCGCGCGCTCTATGAGCAACGCCAGCGGCGCCTGGCCAGCGAGCAGCGGACGCTGACCGAACAGCTGCGGCAGAAAACCCAGGAACTCGCAGAGTTTCGCTCCAAGCAAGGCCAGTTCAGCTCGGCGCTGGCCTTGCTGCAAGAAGAAATGAACATGTCGGCACCGCTGGTGCGCACCGGGGCGGTTTCACCCGTCGAAATCCTGCGGCTCAAGCGCAGCGCGGTGGAAATCCGCGGCTCGCTCAACGCCACGACGCTGGCGATCCCTCGGGCCGAATCAGCGATCAACGAGATCAAGAGCAAGATCGACGAATCGGAACAGACCTTCCGCTCGGATGCCGCGAAAGACCTCAACGAGAAACGCACCGAGCTGTCAAAAATCACCGCCACGAGCATCGCCATCGACGACCGCGTGACCCGCACCACCGTGGTCTCGCCGGTGCACGGGGTGATCAAGCAATTGAAGGTCAACACCATCGGCGGCGTGGTCCAACCCGGCAGCGACATGATCGAGATCGTGCCCCTGGAGGACAACCTGCTGATCGAAGCCAAGGTCAGACCGCAAGACGTGGCCTTCCTGCACCCGGGCCAGAAAGCCATGGTCAAGTTCAGTGCCTACGACTACACGATCTATGGCGGACTCAGCGCCAAGCTCGAACTGATCGGCGCCGACACCATCACCGATGACAAGGGCAACAGTTTCTATCTGATCCAGGTACGCACCGACAAGAACCATTTGGGCGGGGATGCGAAACCGCTGCTGATCATCCCGGGCATGGTGGCGACGGTGGATATCATCACTGGGGAGAAAAGTGTCTTGGATTACCTGCTCAAGCCCGTGTTGAAAGCGCGGACCGAGGCGATGCGCGAGCGGTAGGCTTTGGCTGGGATCTTCGGTGGCTGGGCTATCGCCATCGCGAGCAAGCTCGCTCCCACATTGGATTTGTGGTGACCACTAACCTTGAGTGCACTGAAGATCAACTGTGGGAGCGAGCTTGCTCGCGATGGCGTCAGCGAGGACAACCATTATTTCCCAGCATGGTTACGCCGAAACGTCTCCTCCCCCATCGCCGCAATCTGCCCCTCGATCAACGCCTCGAACGGCCTCAGCAACGGCTCGAAGCTCACCGGCGCCTCCAGGACCTGCAACGCCTGGACAATCGCCTCCACCGTCGACAACGCCCCCGGCCCTGGCGCCTTGCGCAAGCGGTAGCGGGACACGCCGCCATCAACCAACGTCACCCTCGGCAGCGCTGCCAGCAACGGGTTGAGGTGCAGGATCTTGCGCGCCTTGCGCCAGGTGCCGTCGGGCACGACCAACAGCAGCGGCTCATCGGACGCGCCATAGGTCTGGATTGGCTGTGCATCGTCAGCGGGAAACAACAACCGCGCCTGGTAACCCGGTTGGTTGAGCAGCCGGGGCAAATCCTCGAACACCTCGCCCACGATCAACTCGGCATTCGTCAGCCCCAACGCCGCCAGCCGCGCGGTGTTCAAGGCATGGTTCACTTCGCTGGGATGCTGCAACAGCAGAACGCGGGTACGGCTGTCGAGGCTGGGGATCAACGGGCACAGGCAGTGGCTTTGCGGCCTGAGGCAACGCGGGCATTGGATTCTGGACATGGTCACGCCTGGTTCAGTTGAGCTTTGAGCAGATCACGGAAGGTCTGGATCAGCGGCTCGCGGCTGCGGCCACGGCGCACGATCATCGAAAACGGCGCCTGATAACCAAACGTTGCCGGCAGCAACACGCGCAAATCGCCCTTGTCCACCCAGGCCTGGGCGTAATGCTCGGGCAGATAACCGATGTAGGCGCCCGACAGTACCAGGATCAACTGCGCCTCCATGCTCTCCACCGTTGCCGCACTGTGCTTGAAACCATGGCGGGCCAATTCGGCCTGGCTCCAGTAACCGCGCCCGACCATGCGCTGCTGGGTGATGACTGGTTCGGGGATGCGCCGTTCGGTGAACAGGGGATGGCGGTTGCTGCAATACAACCAGTGCTGCTCGCGATACAGCGGCATGTAGACCAGTCCGCTCATGCGCGTGGAAAACGCGCCGATGGCCAGGTCCAGGCGGTTGTCCTGGACGCCGAGTTGCAGTTCATACGGGCTCAGGACCGACAGGTGCAGATGCACCGCCGGATGTTCCTGGCTGTACGCACCGATGGCTTCGGCGAAGGGCAAGGCCTTGTCGCTGACGGTGGAGTCGATCACCCCCAGGTTCAACGTACCGCGCAACTCGCCCTTGAGGGCGGCGGCGTACTGCTCGAAGCCTTCGAGCTCGCCCAACAGGCGCAAGGTTTCCTGATGGAACAACTCGCCCTTGCTGGTCAGGCTGAACCCGCCCCGGCCGCGATGACAGAGCACCAGGCCCAGGGCCGATTCGAGCTGGCTCATGTAGGTGCTGATGGCCGACGTGGACAGGTTGAGCTCGTGCTGGGCATTGGCGAAGCCCTGGTGCCGGACCACGCTGACAAAAATGCGCAGCAGCTTCAGGTCGGGTAGAGCGTTGGCCATTGGGGTCTCCGAATTACTCAGGGCTTGGTAGCGCTCTTGTGGCGAGGGAGCTTGCTCCCGCTCGGCTCTGTAGGAGCTGTGTAGGAGCTGCCGAGCGAAGCGAGGCTGCGATCTCTCCCCAGGCCCTTGAGTCTCAAGCGAACGATCAAGATCAAAAGATCGTCCGAACGCGGCCCGAGGCTTCGCCAGCTCCTACAGAGCCCAGCGGGAGCAAGCTCCCTCGCCACAGGGGCATGTCCCCCAGGATTGCGCTGATGCGAAGTCTATCGCCCCGCCCGCCATTAGTTTAGAAAAATCTGAACTAAGTATTTGCCGCCAGCGATTCTTCACGGCAACGGCTTTTCGCAGAATCGGCCCCTGATAAATAAAACAACGATGAGGCCCTACCCGTGGACAAGATTCTTCACCAACCACTGGGCGGCAACGAAATGCCGCGCTTCGGCGGCATCGCCACCATGATGCGACTCCCCCATTTGCAAACCGCTGCCGGCCTCGACGCGGCCTTCGTCGGCGTGCCGCTGGACATCGGCACCTCCCTGCGCGCCGGCACCCGTTTCGGGCCGCGGGAGATCCGCGCCGAATCCGTGATGATCCGCCCCTACAACATGGCCACCGGCGCCGCGCCGTTCGACTCGCTGTCGGTGGCGGACATCGGTGACGTGGCGATCAACACCTTCAACCTGCTGGACGCGGTACGGATCATCGAAGCGTCGTACCACAAGATTCTCGAACACAACGTCATCCCCCTGACCCTCGGCGGTGATCACACCATCACCCTGCCGATCCTGCGGGCGATCCACAAGAAACACGGCAAGGTCGGCCTCGTGCACATCGACGCCCATGCCGACGTGAACGACCATATGTTCGGCGAGAAAATCGCCCACGGCACCACCTTCCGCCGCGCCGTGGAGGAAGGCCTGCTCGATTGCGACCGCGTGGTGCAGATCGGCCTGCGCGCCCAGGGCTATACCGCCGAGGATTTCAATTGGAGTCGCAACCAGGGCTTTCGCGTTGTCCAGGCCGAAGAGTGCTGGCACAAATCCCTGGCCCCGCTGATGGCTGAAGTCCGCGAGAAAGTCGGCGGCGGCCCGGTGTACCTGAGCTTCGACATCGACGGCATCGACCCGGCCTGGGCGCCGGGCACCGGCACCCCGGAAATCGGTGGATTGACCACTATCCAGGCAATTGAAATCGTCCGTGGCTGCCAGGGCCTCGACCTGGTCGGTTGCGATCTGGTAGAAGTTTCGCCGCCCTACGACACCACCGGCAACACCTCGCTGTTGGGCGCCAACCTGCTGTACGAGATGCTCTGCGTACTGCCTGGCGTGGTCCATCGCTGAGGCGCCGCCATGAGCCATCGAGACCCGATTCTCAAGGCCGCCGCTGAGCTGGTGTCGGCCTTCGCCCGCAATGACCGCGACGCCTATTTTGGCGCGTTCACGACCGATGCGAGTTTTGTGTTCCACACCCTCGAACGGCCCCTGCTGTCGCGCGATGCCTACCGGGCGTTGTGGGATCGCTGGCGGTCCGAGGATGGCTTCGAGGTGTTGAGCTGCACCTCGCGCAACGCCTTCGTCAGCCTGCAAGGGGACGTGGCGATTTTCATCCATGACGTGGCCACCGAGCTGCGCATGCAAGGGGAGCTTCACTTTAGCCAGGAGCGCGAAACCATTGTGTTTCGCCAAGAACAACAAGGCCTATGGCTGGCCTGTCATGAACATTTGTCCGCAATGCCGGAAGGGCTGCCACCCCCTTAGCCAAGCAGGCGACGTTCACGCACGATGAACGCGCCTCGATGATCGGAGCAGATCATGCATAACAATAACGATAAAAGCCTTACGCAGATTGAAACCAACGGGGTCGAGCAGATCCCGGACCATGAACGAACCGCCGGCCCGGGTGATCTGTTTCGACTGATCTTCGGCGGCGCCAACACCTTTGCCACCGCCGTGCTCGGCAGTTTCCCGGTGCTGTTCGGCCTATCCTTCCAGGCCGGGGTCTGGGCGATCGTCCTGGGCGTGTTGGTCGGTTCGATCATCCTCGCGCCGATGGGCCTGTTCGGCCCGCTCAACGGCACCAACAACGCGGTGTCTTCCGGTGCGCATTTCGGCGTGCACGGGCGAATCGTCGGCTCGTTCCTGTCGCTGCTGACCGCCATCGCGTTTTTCTCGCTGTCGGTATGGAGTTCGGGCGATGCCTTGATCGGCGGCGCCAAGCGACTGGTCGGCGTGCCGGAAACCGACCTGAGCCTGGGCCTGGCCTACGGCCTGTTCGCCCTGTTGGTGTTGACGGTGTGCATCTACGGCTTTCGCTTCATGCTGTGGGTCAATCGCATCGCCGTGTGGGCCGCCAGCCTGTTGTTCCTGCTGGGCATCTTCGCCTTCGCGCCAAGCTTCGACAGCCAGTTCGCCGGCACCGTCGCCCTCGGCCAACCGGGCTTCTACGCCGCCTTCATCGGCGCGGCGCTGGTCGCAATGAGCAACCCGATTTCCTTCGGGGCCTTCCTGGGTGACTGGTCGCGCTACATTCCGCGCAACACGCCCAAGCCGCGCATCATGCTGGCCGTGATCGCCGCGCAACTGGCGACCTTGATCCCGTTCCTGTTCGGCCTCGCCACGGCCACCATCGTCGCGATCAAGGCGCCGGACTACATCGCGGCCAACAACTACGTGGGTGGGCTGCTCGCGGTTTCGCCGGGCTGGTTCTTCCTGCCGGTGTGCCTGATCGCGGTGATTGGCGGCATGTCCACCGGCACCACCTCGCTCTATGGCACCGGGCTGGACATGTCCAGCGTGTTCCCACGGCTGCTGTCGCGGGTCAAGGCAACGCTGCTGATCGGCGTGCTGTCGATTGCCTTCATCTTCATCGGTCGCTTCGCGGCGAACCTGGTGCAGAGCGTGTCGACCTTCGCCGTGCTGATCATCACCTGCACCACGCCGTGGATGGTGATCATGATCATCGGCCTGCTGGTGCGTCGTGGCTTCTACTGCCCGGATGACCTGCAGGTGTTCACCCGCGGCGAAACCGGCGGACGCTACTGGTTCAGCCACGGCTGGAACTGGCGTGGCCTGGGCGCGTGGATTCCCAGCGCATTGGTCGGCCTGTGCTTCGTCAACCTGCCTGGGCAGTTCGTCGGCCCGCTAGGGGAATTGGCCGGTGGGATCGACATCAGCCTGCCGGTGACCCTGGGGCTGGCGTCGGTGGTGTACCTGGTGTTGCTGGGGCTGTTTCCGGAACCGGCGGCGGTGTATGGGCCGCAGGATCCGCGGAGCACTGATCCGCTCACCCCGTCAGAACTGCGGCAGACCGCCTGACTGACCGATTCCCGTGGCGAGGGAGCTTGCTCCCGCTGGGTTGCGTCCGTAGGAGCCGTGCAGGAGCTGTGTAGGAGCTGTGTAGGAGCTGCCGAGTGCAACGAGGCTGCGATCTTTCCCAACACACTTGAGTCCCAGATCGCAGGCTTCGCCAGCTCCTACAGAGTCGAGCGGGAGCAAGCTCCCTCGCCACAAAAGCTCGTTCGCCAGGGACAGCAGCACTTCATCCCGTACATAAAAAAGACAATCGGAGACACGCCATCATGGCCTTGGATTTAATCGTCGTTCTCATCTACGCCACCGGCATGATCGCCCTCGGCTGGTACGGCATGCGCCGCGCCAAGACCCGTGACGACTACCTCGTCGCCGGGCGTAACCTCGGCCCGGGCTTTTACCTGGGCACCATGGCCGCCACCGTGCTCGGCGGCGCCTCGACCATCGGCACCGTGCGCCTGGGCTATGTCCATGGCATTTCCGGATTCTGGCTGTGCGGCGCCATCGGCCTGGGCATCGTCGGGCTGAGCCTGTTCCTCGCCAAGCCGTTGCTCAAGCTCAAGATCTACACCGTGACCCAGGTGCTGGAGCGCCGCTACAACCCGGCCGCGCGCCACGCCAGCGCACTGATCATGCTGGTCTACGCGCTGATGATCGGCGCCACGTCGACCATCGCCATCGGCACGGTCATGCAGGTGCTGTTCGGCCTGCCCTTCTGGGTGTCGATCCTGGTGGGCGGCGGCGTGGTGGTGCTGTATTCCACCATCGGCGGCATGTGGTCGCTGACCCTGACCGACATCGTGCAGTTCCTGATCATGACCATCGGCCTGGTGTTCTTGCTGATGCCGATGTCCATCAGTGACGCCGGTGGCTGGGACGCGATGGTGGCGGCCTTGCCGGCGCGCTATTTCGATTTCACCGCGATTGGCTGGGACACCATCGTCACGTACTTCCTGATCTACTTTTTCGGCATCTTCATCGGCCAGGACATCTGGCAGCGGGTATTCACCGCCCGCAGCGAAGGCGTGGCCAAAGTCGCCGGCACCGCCGCCGGCCTGTACTGCGTGCTCTACGGCCTGGCCGGTGCGCTGATCGGCATGGCGGCCAAGGTGTTGCTGCCGGACCTGGAAAACGTCAACAACGCCTTTGCAAGCGTGGTGCAACACAGCTTGCCCAACGGGATCCGCGGCCTGGTGATCGCCGCGGCCCTCGCGGCGCTGATGTCCACCGCAGCGGCGGGACTGCTGGCGGCCTCGACCACCGTCGTCCAGGACCTCCTGCCGCGTCTGCGCCAGGGGCGTGAAAGCGGCAACGGCGACGTCCATGAAAACCGCATCGCGACCCTGCTGCTGGGCGCCGTGGTCCTGGCAATCGCCCTGGTGGTCAGTGACGTCATCAGCGCCCTGACCCTGGCCTACAACCTGCTGGTGGGCGGCATGCTGATCCCGCTGATCGGCGCCATCTACTGGAAACGCGCGACCACCGCGGGCGCGATCAGCAGCATGTCGCTGGGCTTCGTGACGGCACTGTTCTTCATGTTCAAGGATGGGCTGGACGCGAATACGCCGATCTACTACAGCCTGAGCGTGGCATTGGTGAGTTTCGTGGTGGTGAGTTTGCTGTCGCCAAGGTCGAATGTGGTGGCCAAGGCGGCTTGATCGGTATGGCACAGCGTCACCGCCCGGTAGGAGCTGTCGAGTGCAACGAGGCTGCGATCTTTCCTCAGACGCTTGAATCTCAAGCGAACGATCAAAAGATCGCAGGCTTCGCCAGCTCCTACAGCACCCAGCGAGAGCTCCCTCGCCACAGGGACTCACTCCGCCAATAAAAAGATCGCAGTTCCGGGCCATCTCGATTGAAATGGTCCGGAACTGCGATCTCTCCAAATTCCTGGTGGGTTTACCGGCGGCGCGGCTGGCGGCGACGTTGCTCGTCGTCAGTGCGGATCGGTATCGGCTGCATGGGCGGCTCGATCAGGCCAAGCGCGACACCCAGGTCATGAAGCCAGTTCTGGATTTTCTCTTTCATCGTGGTGCCCCCTCAGGTGGTGCGAGCGGCAGATTTCTGTGGCCCCTTCGCACTGATAATAGTCCGAAGTCCTGTTCAATGCTCGTTACAGATTGCAATGATCTGTTACTGAATTGATCCAAATCCCAGGTGGTGAGTTCAAGCCGATTGCGCCGGGATCATTGGCGTACGCGGCCAGGCTTGTTGTTGCAATTCGATCCAGGCGTTCAGGTTGGCGCCGACCATGCCTTTGCGCCACATCAACCACGTCGTCGCACTGGCAAACGGCTCGGCCAGCGGATGCACCATGACACGTTCGCGCCCCGGCAGGCTGGCGAGCATCGACTCGGACATCAGCGCCACCCCGGAGCCGGCAATCACACAGGCCAACATTCCCTGGTATGACTCGATCTCCATCGCCCGGCCCATGGTTGCATGGTCGTGGGCGAACCAGGCTTCCAGGCGCATCCGATAGGAACAGCCACGCCGGAAAGTGAACACCGCACGGCCCTGCACATCCAGCGCACTGCGCACCGGCAGATGATCGGTCTCAGTGATCAACACCAACCGCTCGTCGCACAACGGCACGCCATCCAACCCCGCCAGTTCCAGCGGGCCGTCCACCAGCGCCGCATCGAGGCGATTGGTGAGCAGGCCTTCAAGCAACTCCCCACTCGGCCCCGATTGCACTTGCAGGTTCACCGCCGGATAAGCCCGGTGATAAGCCGCCAGCAGGTCCGGCAAATGCGTCGCCGCCGTGCTGTACATCGTGCCCAGGACAAAATCCCCGGCCGGCTGGCCGCCCTGCACCGCCGCGTGAGCTTCGTCATGTAAGGCGAACAGCTTGGTCGCATAGTCCAACAGGACTTTTCCCGCGGGCGACAACTGCAAACGCTGACGCTCCCTTAGGAAAAGATCCACGCCCAACTGCTCTTCGAGCTGCTTGAGCCGGGTCGACAGGTTCGATGGCACCCGGTGCAGACGCTCGGCGGCCCGAGTGATGGAACCCTCTTCGGCCACCGCTTGGAAAATTCGTAACTGGCTGAACTCCACGACCTTCTCCAAAAACGAACAAGTTGCTCACTATTATTCATTTTTAATGAAAGTCAATCGGTTCTAGCCTGACGGTCAATCACCTCGACACCGGAGATCGACCATGTCGCCCTTGATTCGCCTCCTCGCCAGCTTCATTGCCCTGATGATGGCCATGGGCATTGGCCGCTTCGCCCTTACACCGCAGTTACCTCATTTGATCGGCGAAGGTCAGGTGGACTTGACCGCCGCCGGTCTGATCGCCGCCGCCAACTACCTGGGATATTTACTCGGCGCGCTCGACGCGATGTTCGCGCGGCGTCCGGAGCAGGTACGCCGGCGTTTATTTGCAGGCCTTTGGCTGTGTGTGCTGCTGACCCTCGCGTCGTACTGGGCCTGGGGCTTCTGGGCGCACCTGGCGTTGCGCTTCGGCACGGGCGTGGCGAGCGCCTGGGTGATGGTGATGATTACCGCCCTGAGCCAACCCTTGGCTGCGGCGACGGGCCGCCCACGGCTGGGCGCACTGGTATTCGCCGGACCCGGTTTGGGGATTTTTCTGACCGGCTTGCTGGCGCTTGGCTCGAACCTGTTGGGCCAGACATCCGACATCTTGTGGCTGGTATACGCCGGGGCGGCGCTGTTGATGTTGCTGGTGATCCTGCCGGCCCTGCCGAAACCCGTGCCTGCGGCCACTGTTGCAGCGCCAGCCGCCGTGACCTGCAACCGCGGCATCGCCCGGCTCTGCGTGGTCTACGCCTTATATGGCGTGGGCTACATCATTCCGGCGACCTTCCTGTCGCAGATGGCTTCCGCCCAGTTCCACGGGCAATGGCAGGCCGACCTGTTCTGGCCTTGCTTCGGCCTGGCCGCCGCCATCGGCGTGCTGTTGGTGAGCCTGCGCAAGCCCGACCCGAACACCACCAGCCGATGGCTGATGGCGACCTTGTGGCTGCAAGCCGCTGGCGTGTTTGCCTGCCTGCTGGGCAGCGGCGCGGGATTGGCGCTGGGCGTGATCCTGTGTGGCACGCCGTTCCTGGCTTGCATGCAATTGATGGTGCTGCGCTCCCGTGAACTGGCGCCCCATGCCATCCAGCGCAACATCGGTCTACTGACCGCATGTTTCGCCATCGGCCAGCTCAGCGGACCGTTGCTGGCGGCGCTGAGCAGCCATTTCAGTGGCGGCTTGCAACCCGCGCTGATCATTGCCGGCAGTGGCCTGGTGCTGGCGGGCGGCCTGTTGCTGCGGCCTGCCAACCGAAGCGCGGCGAAGCACTGCGCCCAAACTGTCCTGCGTTGATCAGGCCTGGCCGGCCGGGTTCAACGATGTGTTCAGTTGTGGGAAAGGTTCGCGTCGCGCCAAGGCGAAATACAACACACCGCCGAGGAAGCAGCCGGTGAACCAGGCAAAGTTGGCCATCGGTTGGAGAAACGACGTGAACGTGATCGCCACGCCCATCAGCGTCGCCGGGATCAACGCCTTCACCGCTGTCCAGTTGATACCCCCGCTGTAGTAATAACGCCCAGTCGGGCCGTCGTTGAACAGCGAATCGACATCGATCTGCTGCTTCTTGATCAGGTAGTAATCCACCAGCAGGATGCCAAACAACGGGCCGATGAACGCCGCCAGGACGTCCAGGGTGTAGTGGATCACTTCAGGGTTGTTGAACAGATTCCACGGCGTGATGAAAATCGAAGCCACCGCCGCAATCATGCCGCCGGCGCGCCAACTGATCTTGCTCGGCGCGACGTTGGCGAAGTCGAAGGCCGGGGACACGAAGTTGGCGACGATGTTGATGCCGATCGTCGCGGTGACGAAGGCAAAGGCGCCCAGCAGGACGGCGACGTTGTTGTCGATGCGCGCCACGGTGACGATCGGATCGTGGAGCATCTCACCGAACACCGGCAACGTGCCGGAAACAATCACCACGGTGACCAGGGAGAACGCGAGGAAATTCACCGGCAAGCCCCAGAAGTTTCCACGACGTACGTCGGACATGCTCCGGCAGTACCGACTGAAATCGCCGAAATTCAAGGTCGGACCCGAAAAGTAGGACACCACCAGGGCCGTCGCCACGATCACTTGGCCGAATGCCTGCCAACCCGATAAGGATTTTTCCGCCAGGGTAAAACTGATGTTGCTCCAACCGGCCTTCCAGACAATCCAACCGGCCAGCAGGAACATCACGGCGTACACCACCGGCCCAGCCCAATCGATGAAACGACGGATCGACTCCATGCCGGTCCAGAACACCAGCGCCTGGACGAACCACAGGCTGAGGAAACCGAACCAGCCCAGGTAGGACAAGCCGGCAAAATGAGGTGTCGCGTAGGCTTCCATCGAAGGAAAAAACCGCAGGACTACGATGATCAGCGCACTTGACGCCAGATACGTCTGGATCCCATACCAGGCCACCGCGATCAGCCCGCGAATCACCGCCGGGATATTTGCCCCGAACACGCCGAATGCCAGCCGGCAAATGACCGGATAAGGCACCGCCGCCTGTTGACTCGGCTTCGCGACCAGATTGGCGATCAATTGCACGATGCAAATCCCGCCGAGCAACGCGATCAGCACCTGCCAACTCGCCAGGCCCAGGGCGAACAGGCTGGCGGCAAACACATAGCCGCCGACGCTGTGCACATCGCTCATCCAGAACGCGAAGATGTTGTACCAATTCCATTTCTGCGGCAGCGGGCCCAGGTCTTCGTTATAGAGGCGGGGGCTGTAGCCGTTGGGCAATTGCTCGGACATTGCGGGGCTCCTTTGGGTGCCGCCGTGCCCCCGAGTTGATTGTCCACCACACTGCGCACGGGAGCCGGCATGGTTTGTATACGGGTTGCTACGCAGAATGCGTGCCATAGGCGCTGGATGCGAGACAAACCGTGGTTTGCGGAGCAGGAAGAAGCCTGGCGAGCACAGGCAAACGCCCACGAACGGGGCGTAGATGCGTGGTTAAGGTGCAATATTTTTGTATACAGCGATGATTTGTGGCGAGGGGATTTATCCCCGCTGGGCTTTGTAGGAGCTGTCGAGCGAAGCGAGGCTGCGATCTTTCCAACGCCCATTGAGTCGAAAGATCGCAGGCTTCGCCAGCGCCTGCAGGGGCCAGCTCCCTCGCCACAGTGTGGCTATAGGGCCGGGATTCTGCGTTTGGTCAAGTCAGCTCAATACGATCAGCATGAATGACAATCTGCCCATTCTTGTACAGCGCACCAATGGCCTTCTTGAAGTTGCCCTTGCTCACGCCAAACAGACTGCTGATCAACACCGGGTCGCTCTTGTCGCTGACCGGCAGCGTGCCGTTGTTCTCACGCAACTTGGCGAGGATCTTCGCGTTGAGGCTGGTGGCCGCTTCCTGACCCACCGGCTGCAAACTCAAGCTGATCTTGCCGTCCGGACGGATTTCCTTGATGAAACCCTTTTCCTGTTTGCCGGCGCGCATGAACTTGAAGATTTCGTTCTTGTGGATCAAGCCCCAGTGCTTGTTATTGATGATCGCCTTGAAGCCCATGTCGGTGGCTTCGGCAACCAGCAAATCGACTTCCTGCCCAGGCGTGTAGTTGGCCGGCGTCTTGTCCAGATAACGATCCAACCGCGCGGTGGCGGTGATGCGGCGGGTGTGCTTGTCGAGGTAGACGTGTACCACGCAGTACTCGCCCGCCGTCAGTTGGCGTTTTTCTTCGGAATACGGCAGCAGCAGGTCCTTTGGCAGGCCCCAGTCCAGGAACACGCCAATGCTGTTGACTTCAACCACTTTCAGGCTGGCGAATTCCCCAACCTGGACTTTCGGTTTTTCCGTGGTGGCGATCAGTTTGTCGTCGCTGTCCAGATAAATGAAAACATTGAGCCAGTCTTCATCTTCACTGGGAATATCCTTGGGGATATAACGGTTGGGCAGGAGGATTTCACCGTCCGCGCCGCCGTCCAGGTATAAACCGAAGTTGGTGTGTTTAACCACTTGCAAACTGTTGTAGCGCCCGACTAAAGCCATTTCCAAATACCCTCATTGCGTGGGCGGCATTCTACCCGGTTTTGCGGTGCGATTCGTGACGTTGAAGGATCTGCCCATCTAGGCCTTGATTTTCAAGGGTTTTCGCCTTTGACAAGGCCATTCGTCAGACGGCGAAGGGGTCGAGCCGTGCCGCTTCAGCTTTGAATAAAAGGCACGGTTGTTATTTAAAAACAGTGGCTTAGCAGTAATAAACAGGCATGCATCGGCCGATATTCAGACCTTGGCGAAAATAATCCAAGGGGATATTTGCCAAGCAATTGTCAAGTATTTCCTGTACGATGCCTGGCCCAATTAATTATCCATAGGTTAATGGCCGTCATGCGCGTAAAAGCATCCAACAGCAAAGCAAAGCCAGCTCCAGCCGTTGAAACCAGCGAGTCGATCAACGACCAGATCGCTGCGTTCCTCAAGTCCGGCGGTGAAATCCAGCAGATTGCCAAAGGTGTCAGCGGCCAGACCTTCGGTCCGTCCAAGCAGATCAGCCTGGGCAAGAAGTAATCCCCCGCGTCACCTGGTCCCAAAGCGCTTTGAATCCCGAAGCGCTTGGGCTGGAACCCCTCTCCTGAAATCCATTCCCGCAGAAATCGACGAACGGCCATCGCTGCCGAACATTCGCCGGTATGCTTGCACCTCTCTAACTCAAGCGTTCCAGCTTGGTTACGGTTCCCTGCTCCTCGCTATTCATGGAGTGAAGCATGCGCATTCCTATTGTCCTGCTGACGTTCAGCCTGCTCGCTTGCCCCTTTGCCTATGGGCAGGTATTCCAGCGCGAGCTCGGTGACTTCGACCTCAAGCTCGGCACCACCCCCAGCCGCAGCATGGCCCAAGGCCTGGTCACACCGTCGAGCACCGGCTCGTTCCACGGCGGCCTGGACCTGAGCCACGACAGTGGCTGGTACGTCGGACAATGGTCACCCAGTGCCGGCTACTCCGCCGACCTTGAAGTCGATTCCTACATGGGCTTCAAACACCCTTTCGACCAGACCCTGGGCTACGAAGTCGGCCTGATCCACTACAGCTACCCCACCGTCGACACCCTCGACAGCCAGGAATTCTACGGCGGCCTGACCATCCTCGGCAGCCGCTTCGGTGCGGCGTTGAGCAACGACCCGGACAAACAGAACAGCACCCTGTTTGCCGACCTCGGTGGCAACGTGCCCTTCGGCATCGGCATCAGCGCCAAATACACCACCCACCAACTCAATACTCCAGTCTCGGTGGAAGATGGTTATGTAGGCAGTTTCAGTGACTGGTCGCTGAAAATTTCCCGTCCGTGGCGAGGCATCGACCTGGACCTGATCTACAGCGACTCAAGCCTCAGCGGTAGCAGCTGTTCGGCGTACTCCGGCCACAACAGCGAATGCGATAGCCTGTTGACCCTGAAGATGGCCCATCCTTTTTACTAGGCTTTGTACGAAAAATGCCTGCGCGACGATCATGCTACGTTGAAAACAGGCTCGGAATGCTCATTGACAACCAGTCAACTGCGCTTCCTCGCCTGTTTTCGCCTTGCCTGATCGCCGCTCGGCGACTTTTCGTACAAAGCCTAAGCGTTACTTATTCAATCGGCTGAACTGCCGCGCGCCTGCCATGTTCAAACAAAGCACCTCCGCTTTCGCAAGGACTCGCTCATGTCGCGCTGGTTAACACGCACCGCCATGTTCCTCGCCCTGCTGCTGACACTCACCGCTTGCAGCCGTGTCGGCCTGGCCTACCGCAACCTCGACCTGATCATTCCCTGGACACTCAACGATTACCTGGAGATCAACGGTCAGCAAAAAGACTGGTTCGACGATCGCCTCAAGGAGCACTTGAGCTGGCATTGCACCACGCAATTGCCCGGCTACCTGGACTGGCTCGACCGCCTGAAGACCATGGTGCAGACCAACCAGGTGACTGATGAAGCCTTGCAGCAGCGTACCCGCGAGGCCAAGGCCGCGATCGCCGAGACCGCCCGGGCGATCACACCTTCGGCCATCGAATTGCTGCAGGGCCTGAGCGACGAGCAGGTTGCCGACATGGACGCCGCGTTCGTCAAGGACCAGCGCAAGCGGCAGCGTGAATACCTCAAGCCGACCTTGGACCAGCAGATCAAGGAGCGCGCCGAGCGCATGGAGAAACGCCTCAACGACTGGATCGGCCCGATCAACGACGCACAGCGCCAGCGGGTGTTGGCTTGGTCCACCGCCCTGGGCGACCAGAACCAGCAATGGATCGCCAACCGCGCCCACTGGCAAAACCAGTTCAGCGAAGCCGTCGCCCAGCGCCACAGCCCGGACTTCCCGAAACGCATCGAACAACTGTTGGTCAACCGCGAGAGCCTATGGACGCCCGCTTACCGCGAGGCCTACAACAAAACCGAAGCCCAGGCCCGCAGCCTGCTGGTGGACCTGATGGCCAACAGCACCCCGGCGCAGCGTGAACGGTTGTTGCAGAAGATCGATGGGGTGAAGAAGGATTTCAGTGATCTGAAATGCTTGAAGACGGCGCGCTCGTAAAACCACTGTAGATCCAATGTGGGAGCGAGCTTGCTCGCGATAATGGCTGAACAGGCAACACATCAGTTGAATGTCAGACCGCTATCGCGAGCAAGCTCGCTCCCACAGGGTTCAGCGCAGACCATCAGGCAATCTGCGCCTTAGAAGCCAGATCATCAAAGGTAAACTCATCCAGCGCATCTTCCTGCTCATCCAACACCTGGCGCGGATGATCATTGCCCGGAATGCTGCTGTCGATCAGGCTCAACAACCGCGAGCCGCGAGGCGTCAGCACGAAATTCTCGCCGTTGCCGCCCTCCTCCTCTGGCCGGGGCTCGATATACCCACGCTCCAGCAGTAATTTTTCGTACTCCCCGGCGACCGCTTTCAGATGATCGAGGTTCTCGATTTCCTCGCCCTGAGCCGCCTTTTCCGCCGCGTGCTGCTCCGCATAAGGCCGAGGGGTGAAACTGTGGCCGGCGCCGTTCTGCACTTCGTGGAGCAACCGTTCGATCAAGTCCCAGTTATAAGTCGTCATCCTGGTCCATCCTCTAAAGCTTGAGAGAGAGATGCCTACCTAACGTGTGACCGAAGCGGTTCAGCGCCGTTCAGCCGGGTTTTCGACCGCCCTTATCCACAAGCCGACCAACGGTTTGTCGAATCCGCCGCCAGCCAAACGACTAACCGTTGCAATCGTCGGTAAAATCCATCCCTGAGGAGAAGCCCCATGAACATCGAGCACCTTCCGGTCGTCTCGCGTGAAGAATGGCTCGCCGCCCGCCGCGAACACCTGGCCCACGAAAAAGCCTTCACCCGCGAACGAGACAAACTCAGCGCCGAACGCCGCGCCCTGCCCTGGGTAAAAATCGACAAACCCTACCGCTTCCAAGGTCCCCACGGCGAACTGAGCCTGGCCGACCTGTTCGGCGGCCGCAGCCAACTGATCATCTACCACTTCATGTTCGGCCCCGGCTGGGCCGAAGGCTGCCAAGGCTGCTCGTTCCTGTCCGATCATATCGACGGCGCCAACCAACACCTGGCCCACCACGACGTCGCCGTGGTCGCCGTCTCCCGCGCCCCCTTCGCCGAATTCCAACCCTTCAAACGCCGCATGGGCTGGGCCTTCGACTGGGTTTCATCCGAGGGCTGCGACTTCAACTACGACTTCGGCGTCAGCTTCAAAGCCGAAGACAGCGCCGCCGGAAAAGCCACCTACAACTACGAAAGAACCGACACCGCCGAAGGCGAACTCCCAGGCCTCAGCGTCTTCTATCGCAACGAAGCCGGCGACATCTTCCACACCTACTCCACCTACGCCCGCGGCCTCGACATCCTGGTCGGCACCTACAACTACCTCGACCTGACGCCCAAGGGCCGCAACGAAGACGAAATCATGGACTGGGTGCGACATCACGATAAATACGAAGAGGCCAAGCCCCATAGTTGCTGCCACAGCTGATACGTCAGCCCGTCCAGTCGAGCGACGTGGCGAGGGAGCTTGCTCCCGCTCGGCTGCGTAGCAGTCGCCTTCTGTGTCCGCGGGCACCAACAGGATGGCTTAGGCGAAAGCGAGCTTCTTAACTACAACAAATCAACGTGCTGACGAGCCACCCAGAGATCGTAAGCATCCTGCATCGCCAGCCAACTCTCCGGCGAGCGGCCAAATACTACAGACAACCGCATCGCCATTTCGGGCGACACGGGGCTAGTGCCCTTCAAGACACCGTTCAGTGCCGAGGGGGCTACATCGAGTTTTTCTGCCAGCTCACGGCTGCTGATGCCGTTCGGCTCTAGATAAGTCTCAGTAATGAACACCCCGGGATGGGGAGGGTTGTGCATGTTAATCAGCTCGGCGCGGTGGAAGAAGTCCTCGTCTAGCGGAGGTATATCGCTGGTATCGATGTCCGAGTCGTTCATCTTGAGCAGGCGCTCCCAATCGGTTTTCGATGTTTCCGACATAACGTATGCCTTCTAGTAGCTATCGGGTGGAGACATGCAGACCTCATCGCCTCGCCGTACGGTGCAGCCAATCACGTCAACCACATACTGATCAGACCTAAGGTTCGACGCGGCGCCCCTCTGACCAAAGAGACTACTGTCGAAACCGTCATTCTGAAATCAGACACGTCCCGTATAGAAGTACGAAGGATCCCGCTCGAAGGTTGAAACTTCCTACAAACGGACAGATGACAAAACAGCTCGTAATGGAAGAAACGAGGACTTATCCGCATCCCAACGGACGCTAAGAGGCCAAGCCCTGCGGCCACTGATGCGGATAAGCACAATCTTCAAGCCGAGCACCGCCCCGTGGCGAGGGAGCTTGCTCCCGCTCGACTGCACAGCAGTCGCTTGCTTTAAGCCGACAAATGCTAGGCCAAACGTCCTACACAAAGCTCGGAAAGCGGTGTCTTGTGGCACTAGAGCGGGCCAGCCTATAGTCCCTCGTCGCTCAAAAAGACGACCGGGTTTGGCGACTCGCATCAACAGAGAGGCTCATCAACTTCCGAGGCTCTTGCTATGACCAGATACATGCCCATCACTGGCGTCGACTGCACGCCTGCCACCCTGCTCATCGACACCGAAGCTCCACTCGACGTCCTCTTCGAAACCGCCGATTACCGCATCCGCACCGTGACCCAACTGCTGGAAAACATCGCATTTCGCTCGGACATCAGTTCCGATACGGTGGTGCTATCCGACTTCTGCAAAATGCTGACGATATCGCTGCGCGATGGGTGTGATGTGATGGATGTGATTGGGCGAAGATTGCGGGCGCAGGCTGCGGAGTAATGAAAACGGGCGACTTGCGAGTCGCCCGTTTCGCATTCGCAAATCGAATCAGAGGTCAGGGACACTCGTAACGGGAATACACTGCTGAGGCTGCGTGGTGTCATAGACATGCAGCTCACAGCCCTCCCCAACAAATTGAAACTCTGCCAGATGAAAAAGGATGAAAAAGGGGACAAATTTATTTTACAAACCCAAAACTCAGCCCCAGCTCGAAAAATAAATTGCCCCCTTTCTCACTTCCTCAACCGTGACGTAAAATTAATGAGCTAAATATTGCAGCATAGAAGATAGAGGGCTGCTATTAAGGATTATTGAATTGACTGTAAGTAACAGAGTGGAAGTTCGGATCTGAAATAATTCTGTTACTACTCAATCTGATTTGTTGTTTTTTTATGACAAGCATCCCCCAACTGTATGTATAACTTCCATCCGCATTGAGCAGAAGGTCAGGGGATTTTCGTAAATATTCTCTTTTGAATATGGTTGTGCCTGGGGATGTAAGTACTTTTCCAACGTAACCTTTCACTGGTTTACCCGTTAGCTGTGCCAGGCGCGCGGCGAAGGAGTTGGAATTTCCATTAGCTGAGAAACAGATTAATAAACGAATTTTATCGGAGTCGATGAAGTTAACTCCGGCCTTAGTTCCTGCGTCGTATAAATCATCAGGAGATAGAGCTTCGCGCGCCGAGCCGATTCGGTGATAGCCATTCTTCGATGAAGACGGAGACCCATGTGCAAGAATATTAAGTCGTTTAGCCCCCCGATGGAGGTCTTCAAAACTGAAGATATCTTCGTTGATAGGGCGAATATTCTCCATTTTTCCCGGTTGCACCGCTAGCTTTTGAGCGCCAACGTTCATCTTGCTGACAGCACGGGTTCTGGTTATTGTTCGGGTAACTCCCGGCAGAACCTTGAATAGATTCTTGATAGGCTGAGGAGTATGTCCAGTGAGGTCTAGGAAGTTCAAGGGATCTATACTGTATGCATACGCATTCAATCCACCCTCCCCAAACGGACTCCAACTATCCGGGCTGTTAAAGCGCATCAATACCGGGTTAAACGCCCGATAACCATTGCCCAGCAAATAATGCCCGGTCACCGGGTCAGGGCGCTCGCCATTGAATCCCAGTAGGCTAAGCAAGCCATCTTCCGGTGCACGATGGCCGTAAGGTGTGTAAGTGAAGGGATAAAGCTGCACTGCATCGAGTACGTTCAACACCGAACGTTGCTGGTCGGTGGTCAGCAGGGCGGTGTTCACGACGTTGCCCTGGCGCTGTTGCTGCGCCAATAGCAGGTCGTCGTGCTGAAACACCGTGCGCTGTACCTGGCCCTGGATTTCTGTGGTCAGGCGGTTTCTCAGATAAAACCGCTGGGTGTTCGCCTGCATCGAGGGCGCGCAGTTGACCAGGCGATCCAGCGCGTCGTAATGATAGTGACAGAGCAGGTTTTTGTGGTTCGTTGGCATGAAGGTGTGTTCCCTGGAAGGACCGTCGAAGCAGGCCTTCACTCTTGCGCAATTGGCCAATGCTGCCTACTAGCAGAACTGCTAGGAATACTCTGAAATAGCCAGATTTTTTGGCAAAAAAGCAAAAAGCGGCAAAAAGGGAACAGATTTGAATGGCACTTACTTAACGGCTAACTAGCTGATACGCCTGCAAAAAAAGAAAAAAGACTGGCCTTGGTCTACGGTGATAGTCGCGAACACACACCGATCAAGCAAGGACACAGCCCGATTGAATCGTAGACGCCAAATCGTCCGACATCAACAGCACCGTATGCGCCAGCACGCCACGAACAGCAATGCTCATGCTTTCTTCAAGCTGCTCACCGATCCAGAGCTATTGCGAGGTGAGTCTTGAACAATTTCCGGCTGATAGTTTTCAACCCAAACCATATAGCTTGGGTACTGCTGCTATAGTCCTCAAACGACGAACACACGAATAACACTGCACCCCAATCGCACCCGAAACCGACCCACCCGTAGCCTCGAACACATCCTTGCGATTCTCGATATGATCGGCGGCCAGGGTTAAGTCACCGCCGCTTTCAATCGAAGCACTCCAGTCATTGTCCCTTGAGCTGATCATTCATCTGAAATCAGACAGCTCCGGTACGGGGGTACGAAAGGTCCCGGGCTGAGCTGGAAACTTCCTACAAAACGGACAGCGATCGAACATCTGCCAAGCAGCAGACAAATCGCCAGCTAATGAACTTTCCCCTCACCCCGGGCCTCAACCCATTACCTGCCCAACAAGGAATATGAGGCCCTGCCATGAAAACCCTCATCAAACTCACCCTCGCCGCCACCCTCACCTGCGCCCTGCCCGCCTGGGCTACGTGCACGCCTGAAGAAGCCACCCTCAAGCGCGAGCAACTGGCAGACAAGGTCGCCAAGCTCACCGAGCAGGACCCGTCCAAGGCAAAGGAAATGAATGACGAACTGCAAGCCATGGATCTGGGGACTTCCAGCAAGGATCTGCCGGACAAGTGCCAGTTGATCGACAAGCGTCTGCAGGAGTTGGAAGAGGCGCAGAAGAAGGCGGAGTGATCGCGGGGTCAGGCATGACCAGCTTCTGTGGCGAGGGGATTTATCCCCGCTGGGCTGCGACCCCTCCCGATTAATCTGACATACCGAGTTACCAGATTTAGGGCCGCTTCGCGCCCCAGCGGGGATAAATCCCCTCGCCACGGGCGTCGTGTCAGATTCATCTGTGCATAAAAAAACCGGACCCAAGGTCCGGTTTTTTCATGCAGCGCTACCGCCAACTCACTCAGCCGCCGGCGCCTCTGGCTTGCGGCGCTTGAGCGGGGCCATGCCGTCCTTGCTGACCAGCGACGGGGCGTCGGTCTTCGGGCGGTTGGCGGTCTTGCGTTTGGTCGGGGCCTTGGCGCCGGTTTTCTTCTTGTCGCCCTTGGCGTCGACCTTTTTCTTTTTCACGCCAACGGCCTTGCCCGATGCCTTGACCTTCTTCGGCCCGCTGTAGGTGCCTTTGACTTCCTTGATGGTGCGGCGCTCGAAGCTCTGCTTGAGGTAGCGTTCGATGCTCGACATCAGGTTCCAGTCACCGTGGCAGATCAGCGAGATCGCCAGGCCGTCGTTGCCGGCACGGCCAGTACGGCCGATGCGGTGTACGTATTCGTCGCCGCTGCGGGGCATGTCGAAGTTGATGACCATGTCCAGGCCATCCACGTCCAGGCCACGGGCGGCGACGTCGGTGGCGACGAGGATTTTCACGCCACCCTGCTTCAGGCGGTCGATGGCCAGCTTGCGGTCCTTCTGGTCTTTCTCGCCGTGCAGCACGAACGCCTTGTATTCCTGGGCCACCAGGCGACCGTAGATGCGGTCGGCCATGGCCCGGGTGTTGGTGAAGACGATGGCTTTTTCGTAGGTCTCGTTGGCCAGCAGCCAGTTCACGATTTGCTCTTTGTGCTGGTTGTGGTCAGCGGTGATGATCTGCTGGTGGGTGGTGGAGTTCAGTTGGCTGACCGCGTTGAGCTGCAAATGCTCCGGGTTGTTCAGCACCTTGGCGATCATCTCGCGCAAGCCCGAACCGCCGGTGGTGGCAGAGAACAGCATGGTCTGCTGGCGGTTGACGCATTCGTCCACCAGGCGCTGCACATCTTCGGCAAAGCCCATGTCCAGCATGCGGTCGGCTTCGTCCAGCACCAGCACTTCGACTTCCTTGAGGTCGAGGTTGCCGGCGTTCAATTGCTCGATCATCCGCCCCGGGGTGCCGATCAGGATGTCCGGCACCTTGCGCAGCATGGCAGCCTGGACCTTGAAATCTTCGCCGCCGGTGATCAAGCCGGACTTGATGAAGGTGAACTGCGAGAAGCGCTCCACTTCCTTCAAGGTCTGCTGGGCCAGTTCCCGGGTCGGCAGCAGGATCAGGGTCTTGATGCTGACGCGGACCTTGGCCGGGCCGATCAGGCGGTTGAGGATCGGCAGCACGAACGCGGCGGTCTTGCCGCTGCCGGTTTGCGCCGTCACCCGCAGGTCACGCCCTTGGAGCGCGAGCGGAATAGCCGCTGCCTGCACCGGGGTTGGCTCGACAAATTTAAGCTCGGCCACGGCTTTGAGCAGGCGTTCGTGCAGGGCGAATTGGGAAAACACGGGTGCTACCTCGAAGAAATGCAAAAAAACAGCTGCATAGGGTAACGGTTTCGAGCGCGAAGGCCGAGTTTCTTTGTGCAAACGGCAGCAAATCGACGTGTTTTGATGACTGGATTCACGATCAACGGTCACTTCGCGGCGCTTAAATGCTCTAATTCGCCCCATCGCGCTCACAGAAGACCGTCTCGCCCATGGATATCAAACAACTCTGGCTCAACCTCCAGGATTTCTGGGGCGCCCTGGATCAACATCCGCTGCTGCATTCCGGCCTTGCGCTGGTGCTGCTGGTGACGATCGCATTGGTGCTCGGGCGCGTGGCGCGCTACCTGATCCTGCACGGCGCCAAGCTGATCGGCCGGCAACCGGCCCTGCACTGGGTCAACGACCTGCGCCAGAACAAAGTCTTTCATCGCCTGGCGCAGACGACGCCGTCGCTGATCATTCAGTCCTGCCTCCACCTGGTGCCGGGGCTGAGCAAGACCAGCACGGTTTTCCTGGGCAACGTCGCGCTGTCCTTCACCATCCTGTTCATGTTGCTCGCCATCAGTGCCCTGCTCAGCGCCCTGCTGGACGTCTACGCCCGCACCGAACACGCACGCACCCGCTCGATCAAGGGCTATGTGCAACTGACGAAAATGGTGCTGTATGTGTTCGGCGCGATCATCATCGTCGCCACGCTGATCGATCGTTCGCCGTTGTTGCTGCTGTCGGGCCTGGGTGCGATGTCGGCGGTGATCCTGTTGGTCTACAAGGACACGCTGCTGTCGTTCGTCGCCAGCGTGCAGTTGACCAGCAACGACATGCTGCGGGTCGGCGACTGGATCGAGATGCCGCAGGTGGGCGCCGACGGCGATGTGGTGGACATCACGCTGCACACGGTCAAGGTGCAGAACTTCGACAAGACCATCGTCTCGATCCCGACCTGGCGGTTGATGTCCGAGTCGTTCAAGAACTGGCGCGGCATGCAGCAATCCGGCGGACGACGGATCAAGCGCAGCCTGTTCATCGATGCCAGCGGCGTGCGTTTCCTGCATGACGACGAAGAGCAGCGCCTGTCCCAGGTTCGCCTGCTGACCGACTACATGGGCCGCAAACAGGCCGAGCTCAAGGCCTGGAACGAAGCCCAGGGCAACGTCGCGGCGATGTCGGCCAACCGTCGGCGGATGACCAACCTGGGCACTTTCCGCGCCTATGCCCTGGCCTATTTGAAAAGCCACCCGGAGATCCAGCCGAACATGACGTGCATGGTGCGCCAGCTACAGACCACCGCCCAGGGCATCCCGCTGGAAATCTACTGCTTCACCGGCACCACCGTGTGGGCCGACTACGAGCGCATCCAGGGGGATATTTTCGATTACCTGCTGGCGGTGATGCCGGAGTTCGGGTTGGGCTTGTACCAACAGCCGAGCGGCACGGATCTGCGGGCGGGGTTGCTGCCGGCGGTGCTGGGGGCGAGTCACCTGCCGGAGGCGCAGAAGCAGGTGGTCTAAAGCCAACCCCATCCCCCTGTGGGAGCGAGCTTGCTCGCGATAGCAGTGTGTCAGAAAAATAGATGCTGACTGATACTCCGCCATCGCGAGCAAGCTCGCTCCCACAGGGTTCATATTCAGGACTCAGGGTGAAAGCTTAGGTTGTCGTACCCCCAACCGACTGATCCACACCGCCGCCAATATCACCGACCCGCCCAGCAGCAACCGCCCCAGCGCCTCGTGCTGGTTCCAGATCAGCAGGTTCACCAGCAGCCCCACCGGCACGTGCAAGTTGTTCATCACCGCCAGCGTGCCGCCGTTGACCAGGCACGCGCCCTTGTTCCACCAGTACAGCCCCAACGCGGTGGAGACCAGGCCGAGGAAGACCAGCACGCCCCACTGCAACGGTGCTTCGGGCCAGAAATCAGCCTTGCCGAACAGCAGGAACGCCGGCAACGCCACCATCAGCGCGCCGAGGTAGAAATAACCAAAACGCCGGTAATGCGGCAGATCGCTGGGGTGACGCGCCACCAAATGCTTGTACAGCACCTGCCCGGCCGCGTAGGTGAAGTTGGCGAGTTGCAGGAGCAAGAAGCCCATGAAGAAGTCCGGGTTGATCCGGTCGTAGCGAATCACCGCCGCGCCGACCACAGCCACCAGTGCCGCGATCAGTGCCCAGGGATTGAAGCGCCGGTTGAGGGCGTCTTCGATCAAAGTCACGTGCAGCGGCGTGAGGATGGTAAATAGCAGCACTTCCGGCACCGTCAATACCCGGAAACTCAGGTAGAGGCAGACGTAGGTCACGCCGAACTGCAAGGCGCCAATCAACAGCATCCCGCGCCTGAACGATGGCTCGACCTGACGCCAGCGCGTCAGGGGAATGAACACCAGCCCCGCCAGCACGACCCGCACCAGCACCGCGAAATAACTGTCGACGTGCCCTGCAAGGTATTCGCCGATCAGGCTGAAGGAAAATGCCTGGATCAAGGTCACAAAAAGTAGATAGCCCATACCGCCCCTCGCTTTGAATGGCGGCGAAGATAGCGGGTTTTGGTGGTTGTCGCGACTCTCTCGACACGCAGGACCTTGTGGGAGCGAGCTTGCTCGCGATGGCGGCCGGCCAGTCAACATCTACATGGCTGATCCACCGCTATCGCGAGCAAGCTCGCTCCCACAGGGTCCTTGGAGCCCATCAAATCCCATACAAAAAAAAGCCCGATCTCGCTAAAGCGTTCAATCGGGCTGATGCACTCAGGAGCAAAAGTGCAAAGGGAGGTTCGATGCGCAAAACGGTTTGAAGGGAAGCGCCGAGTCACTAGACCACCCGGCGATTACCCGAGGATTAACGGTTCAGGCGACCTGGGAAAGCTTGGCGTTGGCCTGGTTCAACCCCTTCTCCTGGAAGTCGCCGCCCAGGTTCATGCCCTCGGCGTGGATGAAGGTCACGTCATGAATACCGATGAAACCCATGACCTGGCGAAGGTACGGTTCCTGGTGATCGGAAGCGCCACCAGCATGAATGCCGCCGCGTGCGGTGAGCACGAAGGCACGTTTACCGGTCAGCAGTCCCTGAGGGCCGGTGGGGGTGTACTTGAAGGTCACACCGGCACGCAGCACGTGGTCGAGCCAGGCTTTCAAGGTGCTGGGGATCGCGAAGTTGTACATCGGCGCGGCCATGACCAGTACGTCGGCAGCCAGCAGCTCTTCGGTCAGTTGGTTGGAGCGCTCCAACGACGCATTTTCGATGTCATTGCGCTGCTCGGCCGGCTTCATCCAGCCGCCCAGGAGGTTGGCATCCAGGTGCGGCACCGGATTGACGGCCAGGTCACGAACGGTGATTTCATCGGACGGATGCGCAGCTTTCCACTGGCTGATGAAGGTTTGGGTCAGTTGACGGGAAACCGAATCTTGCTGGCGGGCACTGCTTTCGATGATCAGGACGCGGGACATGGCTTGTAGGCTCCATCTGAAAATGTTGTCAGTCGATGGAGTGAAGGTTAAGCGCGATCATATCGATGAAAAAGCGCAAATAATTGCTGTAATGCATCGATATTTTCGTTTATAAGCGGAGCAAGCTTTAGGACGCTGCCCCGCCGCTGGCTATTTCGGCTTGCAGGTCAGCTCGATGCGCAGCTTGATGATGTTGCGGTTGAACTTGGCGGTGGCGTTCTTGAACTTGCCGGCGGCGACTTCGATGTTGCGGGTGCGCGGCGCTTCCGGGCCGTTGCGAAACACCACCTTGCAGGCCGCATCGGTGCTGCCGTAGTTGTTGACCTGGATCGAGCCGATGTCGGCATCAGTGTCGTAGGCGTTGTAGTCGATGCTCAGGCCGTTGAGGTGTTTTTCCACGTCGATCGGGTAGGCAAAGGCAGTCAGCGGCAGCAGGGCCAGCAGCGCACAACAGATTTTTTTCATTCGGCAGTCTCCACCAAGGGACCGCCAGCTTAGGACAAGAGGAGCTCAATATGAAAGCGCCCCGCGTGACCCTTGATCAATGGCGAACGTTGCAGGCGGTGGTGGACCACGGTGGTTTCGCCCAGGCCGCCGAAGTGCTGCACCGCTCCCAATCATCGGTGAGCTACACCGTGGCCCGCATGCAGGACCAGCTCGGCGTGCCGCTGCTGCGCATCGATGGACGCAAGGCCGTGCTGACCGAGGCCGGCGGCGTATTGTTGCGCCGCTCGCGGCAACTGGTGAAGCAGGCCAGCCAACTGGAAGACCTGGCTCACCACATGGAGCAAGGTTGGGAAGCGGAGGTGCGCCTGGTGGTCGACGCGGCCTACCCGAGTGCCCGCCTCGTCCGGGCACTGACGGCGTTCATGCCGCAGAGCCGAGGCTGCCGGGTGCGGCTGCGTGAGGAAGTGTTGTCCGGCGTCGAAGAAGTGCTACTCGAAGGCGTGGCCGACCTGGCCATCAGCGGCTTCAGCATTCCCGGTTACCTGGGCGCGGAATTGAGCGACGTCGAGTTCATCGCGGTGGCCCATCCCGAGCATCCCCTGCACCGCCTCAACCGCGAGCTGAACTTCCAGGATCTGGAAAGCCACCTGCAAGTGGTCATCCGCGACTCCGGCCGCCAACAGCCCAGGGACGTCGGCTGGCTCGGCGCCGAACAACGCTGGACCGTCGGTAGCCTCGCCACTGCCGCGACTTTTGTCGGCAGTGGCCTGGGATTCGCCTGGCTGCCCCGGCACATGATCGAACGAGAACTCAAGGAAGGCTTGCTCAAGCGTCTACCCTTGGAGCAGGGAGGCAGCCGCAATTCGACCTTCTATCTGTTCTCCAACAAGGAAAAACCCCTGGGCCCGGCCACGCAAATCCTCATCGAACTGCTGCGCACCTTTGACACGGCGCCGCTGGATGCACCGTTTGCCGCCCCTGAACAAGCCTGACAAGGACTTCGCCGATGGCCTATTTTGCGCACGAAGGTTGCAACCTGCACTACGAGGAATATGGCCAAGGCGCGCCCCTGGTGTTGGTCCACGGGCTGGGTTCCAGCACACGGGACTGGGAAAAGCAGATCCCGGTGCTGTCCGCCCGCTATCGCCTGATCGTGATGGATGTGCGCGGCCACGGTCGCTCCGACAAGCCACGCGAGCGCTACAGCATCGCCGGTTTCAGCGCTGACCTGGGCGCGCTGATCGACCACCTCGACCTGGGGGCCGTGCACCTGGTGGGCTGGTCCATGGGCGGCATGATCTGTTTCCAACTGGCCGTGGACGAGCCCGAGCGGGTCAAGAGCCTGTGCATCGTCAACAGTGCCCCCGAGGTCAAGGTCCGCACGCCCGATGATTGCTGGCAATGGTTCAAGCGCTGGAGCCTGATGCGCCTGCTCAGCCTGGAAACCATCGGCAAGGCCCTCGGCGCCAAGCTGTTTCCCAAGCCCGAACAGACCGAGCTGCGCCTGGAAATGGCCCGGCGCTGGGCAACGAACGACAAACGTGCTTATCTCGCCAGCTTCGACGCCATTGTCGGCTGGGGCGTACAGGAACGCCTGGCGCAAGTTGCCTGTCCAACCCTCATTATTTGCGCCGATCACGACTACACCCCGGTGGCGCTGAAAGAGGCTTATGTAAAGCTATTGCCTGACGCACGACTGGCAGTCATCACCGATTCACGGCACGCTACGCCGCTGGATCAACCTGAACGCTTCAACCAGACCCTGCTCGAATTCTTGACCGCTATCGATTCCACTACCCAGGATCATTGAACCCATGCTGAAAAAACTCGCCCTCGCCGCCGGCTCCGTCCTCTTTGCTGCCAACCTGATGGCCGCGCAACCGGCCAAGGCGCCGCACGTCTTGCTGGACACCACCAACGGCCAGATCGAAATCGAACTGGACCCGGTGAAGGCCCCTATCAGTACCAAGAACTTCCTTGAGTACGTCGACAGCGGCTTCTACAACAACACGATTTTCCACCGCGTGATCCCGGGCTTCATGGCCCAGGGCGGCGGCTTTACCCAGCAGATGCAACAGAAAGACACCAAGGCGCCGATCAAGAACGAAGCCAGCAATGGGCTGCACAACGTGCGCGGCACCTTGTCGATGGCCCGCACCTCCAACCCGGACTCGGCCACCAGCCAGTTCTTCATCAACGTGGCCGACAACGCCTTCCTGGATCCGGGTCGCGATGCCGGCTACGCGGTGTTCGCCAAGGTGGTCAAGGGCATGGACGTGGTGGACATCATCGTCAACTCCCAGACCACCACCAAACAAGGCATGCAAAACGTGCCGATCGACCCTGTGATCATCAAGTCGGCCAAGCGCATCGACTAAACCCGCAGGGCAAGCCTGGGCGGCGTCGGCGATCCCGCGCCGCCCACAGCAAAAAAGGAGAGCCCTGCCCGGGCTATGTACCCATGGTTTATCGCCGTTTCGAAAAACTGATCGACATCTTCCGCGACGCCCCGACATCGGCCCCGCCGAACCGCGTCCTGCCCTTCTACACCTATTACCTGAAACAAGTCTGGCCCAGCTTCGCCGCGCTATTGGTGGTTGGCCTGATCGGCGCGCTGATCGAAGTGGCGCTGTTCAGCTACCTGAGCCGTATCATCGACCTGACCCAGGCGACGCCCAGCGCCGACTTCTTCAAGGTCCACGGCCTTGAACTGGCCTGGATGGCCGTGGTTGCGCTGGTGTTCAGGCCGATCTTCGTGGCCCTGCATGACCTGCTGGTCCACCAGACCCTAAGCCCGAGCATGACCAGCCTGATCCGCTGGCAGAACCACAGCTACGTGCTCAAGCAGAGCCTCAACTTCTTCCAGAACGATTTCGCCGGGCGCATCGCCCAACGCATCATGCAGACCGGCAACTCCTTGCGGGACTCGGCGGTGCAGGCCGTGGATGCGTTGTGGCACGTGCTGATCTATGCCATCAGTTCCCTGGTGCTGTTCGCCGAAGCCGATTGGCGCCTGATGATTCCGCTGTTGATGTGGATCGCGGCCTACATCGGCGCGCTGTATTACTTCGTACCCCGGGTCAAGGAACGCTCCGTGGTGTCGTCCGATGCCCGCTCCAAGCTGATGGGGCGGATCGTCGATGGCTACACCAATATCACCACCCTGAAACTGTTCGCCCACACCAACTTCGAACAGCAATACGCCCGCGAAGCCATCGAAGAACAGACCGAAAAAGCCCAACTGGCCGGCCGCGTGGTGACCAGCATGGACGTGGTCATCACCAGCATGAACGGCTTGCTGATCGCGGGCACCACGGCCCTGGCGCTGTGGTTGTGGACCCAATCGCTGATCAGCGTCGGCGCGATTGCGCTGGCCACCGGCCTGGTGATCCGCATCGTCAACATGTCTGGCTGGATCATGTGGGTGGTCACCGGCATCTTCGAAAACATCGGCATGGTCCAGGATGGCTTGCAGACCATCTCCCAACCCGTCAGCGTCACCGACCGCGAGCAGGCCAAGCCGCTCGCGGTGGCCCAGGGCGAGGTGCGCTTCGAGCACGTGGATTTCCACTACGGCAAGAAAAGCGGCGTGATCGGCGACCTGAACCTGGTGATCAAGCCGGGCGAGAAAATCGGCCTGATCGGACCATCCGGCGCAGGTAAATCGACGCTGGTGAACCTGCTGTTGCGTCTTTATGACGTCCAGGGCGGGCGCATCCTCATCGATGGCCAGGACATTGCCCACGTCGGCCAGGAAAGCCTGCGCGCGCGCATCGGCATGATCACCCAGGACACGTCGCTGCTGCACCGTTCGATCCGCGACAACCTGCTTTACGGCAAGCCCGACGCCACCGACGCGCAACTCTGGGAGGCGGTGCACAAGGCCCGGGCGGATGAGTTCATCCCGCTGCTCTCGGACGCCGAAGGCCGCACCGGTTTCGATGCCCACGTCGGCGAGCGCGGCGTGAAGCTCTCCGGCGGCCAGCGCCAGCGCATCGCCATCGCTCGGGTGCTGCTCAAGGATGCGCCGATCCTGATCATGGACGAAGCGACCTCCGCGCTGGACTCGGAAGTCGAGGCGGCGATCCAGGAAAGCCTCGAGACGCTGATGCAAGGCAAGACCGTGATCGCCATCGCCCACCGCCTCTCCACCATCGCCCGGATGGACCGGCTGGTGGTGCTGGAGAAGGGGCGCATCGCCGAGACAGGCAGCCATGCCGAGCTGTTGGCCCAGGGTGGGTTGTATGCGCGGCTGTGGCAGCATCAGACGGGTGGGTTCGTGGGGATCGATTGATCTCTATCTCCCGCTGGGGCGTAGGAGCTATGTAGGAGCTGCCGAGCGAAGCGAGGCTGCGATCTTTCCAAGGACACATGAATCCCAAGCGAAAGATCAAAACGATCAAAAGATCGCAGGCTTCGCCAGCTCCTACAGAGCCCAGCGGGAGTCAGTGCGTACCGGACTATTCAACACTGCCGATAAGGCAGTGCCGTCCTGGCCTCTTCGGCATACGCCAGCACGCCCTCGTGTTCGCGAGCTAGAAAATCCGCCACCGCCGCTTTCAGGCCTGGATGACGCAGGTAGTGCCACGAGCGCGTGATCACCGGTTCGAACCCGCGGATCAACTTGTGCTCGCCCTGGGCTCCGGCGTCAAAACGCTGCAGGCCGTTAGCAATCGCGTAGTCCATGCCCTGGTAGAAACACGTCTCGAAATGCAGGCGATCGAATTCCGCCAGGCATCCCCAGTAACGTCCATAGAAACTGTCGCCGCCCACCAGGCTGAACGCCATCGCCACGGGCCGTGAGCCTTGCTTGGCCAGCACCACGCGAATGGCCTCGGGCATACGCTCGGCCAGCACGCTGAAGAACGCACGGGTCAGATAGGGCGCCTGACGACGCACCGCGTAGGTGTTGGCGTAACAGGCGTAGACGAAATCCCACGCTGCTTCGTCCAGTTGATGGCCTTCCAGCCATTCGAAATCAATGCCCTGCCCCGCCACCTGTTCGCGCTCCTTGCGCATCTGCTTGCGCTTGCGGGAACTGAGCGCATCGAGGAAATCCTGGAAGTCCCGATAGCCGCGATTCTGCCAGTGGTATTGGCAGCCGATCCGCTGCAACCAGCCCTCCTGCCCGGCCAGTGCCGCATCGGTGAAGGCATCGGTGAAGTTGATGTGGGCGCTGGAAAGCCCCTCGATTTCCAAGTAACCCGGCAAGCTGCCCAGCAACTCCAGGCCATCCTCCGCACGCGCCGTCAACAGTCGCGGGCCACTCACCGGACTGAACGGCACCGCCGTCAGCAGCTTGGGGTAATAGTCGATGCCGGCCCGGGCGCAAGCGTCGGCCCAGCCGTGATCGAACACATACTCGCCATAGGAGTGCCATTTGCGATAGCTGGGCAACGCCGCCAGCAGCCGCCCTTCCTCGAAGTGCAGCAGGTGCTCGGGCTGCCACCCGGTATGCGAGCCCAGGCTGGCGCTGTCTTCCAGGGCGGTGAGAAAGGCGTGGCGCAGGAAGGGTTGGTTGACGGGCACCAGCGCGTCCCACTCGTGTGGCGCGATGGCGGACAGGCTGTCCAAGACGTGAAGCGGCATGCGGTTCCCCGGGATCCAGACGACGGATTGCGCGAGTATCGCCGATCCTGAGCAGACGGGGATAAAAAAACCCCGCCAGAGGCGGGGTTCAAAGGAGCTGTAACGGATGAAGATGTAGCGGTGTATCAGGTCAGCGATTTAGAACACGTACTGGGCGCGCATGACAAAACCGTCGCCGTCGTCATCGCCGTTGACGTTGGTGACCTTGTCGGTCTTGGCCTTGACGTAGGCGGCCGAGATTTTCACCGCTTCGTTGGCGTACCAGTTCACGCCCAGGTTGTGCACCTTGGCTTCGGCATCACCCACTTCGCGGGTGGCGGTCGCGGTGGTGATGTTGTCGTCTTCGACGGTCATGCTGTCGTAGCGGTAGAACACTTCCCAGGCGCCGATGGACTTGTTCTGAGGTTTGATCGCGTCGAACTTGCCGACTTTATAACCACGGGACTCGCCAGTGAGGGTGTACGCGCCCTGGACGTAGAAACCGTGGCCCTTGATGTCTTCGAAACCGTCGGCGTCAGCCTTGGTCTTGCGGGTGATGTATTCACCTTGGATCGACGCCGGGCCCATGGCGAAAGCAGCTTCCAGGCCGAACGCGGTGTCACGGTCGTACGAGCCGGCCGGGGAGTTGTTGGCGCCGCCCAGTACCGGACGGTTGCCGTTTGGACCGGCGTCATTGCCGCCCAGGGTTTCAACGCCACGCATGCCCAGGCGGGAGCGGTAGCGCGCATCGAACACGGTGTCGGACACGTCACGGGAAGCCACGTTCAGGCCGAAGTGCAGCACGTTGCCGGCGTCGTGCATCGGCGCGAAGACGAAACGGCCGTTGACCTGCTTGACGCTGTCGCCGTCAGTGTCGTCGGTGTCCTTGCTGAAGACGCCAGCCGAGGCATAGAACGAATCGGCGAAGGTGCTCGACGCCTGGAGGCCCAGGCCGTTCTGGTGGCTGTTGGCCCAGTCGATCAAGTCGTAGGCGGCGTTACGCTCTGGAGCGGTCACCCACTTGGAGCTGGTGGCTTTTTCCAGGCCGAAATCGGGGTCGAAACGACCGACTTTGATCGAAACAGGCTTGAAGCCGTTGTAGGCCAGCGACGCTTCGTCGAAGTAGCCGTTGTCGGAGTCGCCACTGTTGTGGGACATGTCGTAGTTGATGGTATAGGCCCAGTCCGTGTACAGCACGCCGGACAATTCCAGGAAGGCGCGGCGGATGTAAGCGGCGTCTGCCGAGTTGCCGTTGTCAGTGTAGATACCATCGAATTTGCTGTAGTCAGCCTGCAAACGACCGCCGAGCTTGAAGCTGAACTCTTTGTCAGTGGTAGCGACCTCCAGGCCGCCCTTGGTCTTGACCACGATATCGGCGCCGTCAGTGGTCACGGTGCCGGCGAAAGCCTGGGCGGTTACTGCCATTGCCAGTGCGCTGGCGGCAACACCTGCGAAGTGCTTACGGATCATCGAAGAATTCCCCTAGTTGGTAGTCTATGCGTTAGAAAACACGCGGAACTGGGCCCGCTGGTGTTGGGAGGGGATCTTGGCGATGGGTGATGTCAGGCGAGTTGCTATCACATAAAGGTTTTATGACAGCGGAACTTTTTACTTCGAAAGGGAATAAAAAAAGAGCAGCTTCGAGCGGGGAGCTGCGAGCGGCAAGCTAGAGCGGCGGCAGGCGTTTTGGGCGATGAAGCGCCTCCCGCTGGGCTGTAGGCGCTGCGTAGGAGCTGCGTAGGAGCTGCCGAGCGAAGCGAGGCTGCGATCTTTCCCCAGACACTTGAATCCCAAGCGAAAGATCAAAGATCAAAGATCAAAAGATCGCAGGCTTCGCCAGCTCCTACAAACCCCAGCGGGAGCAAGCTCCCTCGCCACAGGAAATCGAGCAGGGGCAGATCAACGCTTGCGCAGAATCACGCTGCCGATCGAATAGCCGGCGCCAAACGAACTGAGCACCGCGACCGAACCGCTGGGCAAGTCATCCTGGTACATGTGGAATGAAATCACCGAACCGGCCGAGCTAGTGTTGGCGTAGCGGTCGAGGATCACCGGGGCTTCCTCTTCGGTGGCTTCGCGTCCCAGCAGCTTGCGCACGATCAGCTGGTTCATGCTCAGGTTGGCCTGGTGGAGCCAGAAGCGCTTCACTTCGCCGACGTTCAGCTGGTTTTCTGCCAAATGAGCGCCGATCAGCTCAGCCACCATCGGGCAGACATCACGGAACACCTTGCGGCCTTCCTGGACGAACAGTTTGTCCCGCGTGCCGATGCCCTCTTCCGCCGCGCGGTTGAGGAAGCCGAAGTTGTTGCGGATGTTGTTGGAGAACTTGGTGAGCAGCTTGGTGCTGACCACGTCGAACTGGTACGGCGAGGTCGCCTGGTCCGCGCGCTCGATGATCACGGCCGTGGCCGCGTCGCCGAAGATGAAATGGCTGTCGCGGTCACGGAAATTCAGGTGGCCGGTGCACACTTCCGGGTTGACCATCAGGATCGCCCGGGCCTGGCCCAGTTGCACGCTGTTGGCGGCGGCCTGGATGCCGAACGTCGCCGAGGAACAGGCCACGTTCATGTCGAAACCAAAACCTTCGATGCCCAGGGCTTCCTGGACTTCGATGGCGATCGCCGGGTATGGACGCTGCAGGTTGGAGCAGGCGACGATCACGCCGTCGATGTCGGCAGCGCTGCGGCCGGCGCGCTCAAGGGCTTGTTTCGCGGCGCCGACGGCCATTTCGCAAAGCACCGACCACTCGTCGTTGGAGCGCTCGGGCAGGCGTGGGGTCATGCGCTGTGGATCGAGGATACCGTCCTTGTCCATGACAAAGCGGCTCTTGATGCCCGACGCCTTTTCGATGAACGCCGCATTGGATTCGGTCAATGCTTCCACTTCGCCGCGCTCGATGGCTTCGGCGTTATCGGCGTTGAACTGCGCGACATAGGTATTGAAAGATTGCACCAGCTCTTCGTTGGAGATGCTGTTGGCCGGGGTGTACAGGCCGGTGCCGCTGATGACGACGTTATGCATGGTCGTGTCTCTGATCTGTTCAGGCAGAAAGTATTGGCACCGACGTACCAACACACAAAGGGACTTTTCCCATCCGGGGAAGCAGCCCAGGCATCGCTTTATTCCGATCCGCCCGTGAGATTGAAGCGCAAAACCACGGGACCGGCATTTATAGGCGCGAAGTTTGCCATAAACGCTGGCGTTTGGCCCATTCTCCATTCACTACAACACCCTACCCTGTGGGAGCGAGCTTGCTCGCGATGGCGGGGGTTCAGCCTGCATTGATGTTGACTCATACACCGCTATCGCGAGCAAGCTCGCTCCCACAGGGCTTCACAGGGGGTTGATGGTGTGTGCCATCACCCCTCCACCAACCCCCACTGCTTGCCCAGGCGCTTGTCGGAAATCGGCACCTTGGTCCCCAACTGCTGGGCAAACAGCGACACGCGGTATTCTTCTAGCCACCAGCGGTACAGCTCCAATTGCGGGTCGCGCTTGCCTTCCTGGGCGTGTTTGCTGGCGCGGGCCTGGTATTGCGCCCAGAGGTTGGACAGCTCGCCGCTCCAGACCCGGTCCTTCTGCACCTGGCTGCCGAGTTTTTCGAAGCGTTGCTCGATGGCCTTGAGGTAGCGCGGCAGCTCCCTGAGCCATTGGTGCGGGGTTTCCCGCACGAAGCCCGGATACACCAAGTGGCTAAGCTGCTGCTTGATGTCATTCAGCGCCACGGCCTGGGCCAGGTCGATCTTGCCCTTGAAGCGTTTTTGCAGGCCGTGCCAGAGCTTGAGGATGTCCAGGGTCAGCTTCGCCAGGCGTTCGGCGTGCTCGGTCCAGCCGCCGCGCTTGCGTTCGGCCAGAGCCGCCAGTGCGACACCGTCACGGGGCAGGCTCGGCTCGCCTTCGAGGATGCAGCTGTCGAGGCTGGCCAGCAGGATGTCCTCCACCAGACCGTCGACGCGTCCCAGATCGCGATAAAGCAGGCCCAACTCGGTCAATCCCGGCAGCTTGCCACGGAGGAATTTCGCCGTTTCGGCGAGTTGCTGCATGAGCAAGCGCTGCAACGCGCGACGATGCTGGAACTCGGCTTCGGCCGGGGTCGGGAAGCGTCCTTCCTTGACCACGCCGCCCTCTTCCACCAACGCCGGGTAGATCGTCATCGACAACCCGGCAATCTTCTGCTGCGTTTTCTCGGCCACCGGCGCGAAGACTTTCGCCTCCACCGGCGCCTGGCTCTTGGCCGTTTGCGGCACGGCCAACGCGGCCTGGCTGGCTTCGGCAAACCGCGCGGTCAGTTCGGCCAGGTCGCGTCCCTCGCCGAGAAACTTGCCCTGGCCGTCGACGATTTCCAGGTTCATGCGCAAATGGCTGTCCACCTGCAGCGCCGCTTCGGCCCAGGCTTCGTCACTGACCCGCGCACCGGTCATGCGCAGCAGCTCACGCCCCAATGACTGCGGCAACGAGCCCTCGGCAAACGTGATGCGCTGCAGCGCCGCCTTGACGAAGTCCGGCACCGGCACGAAATTCTTGCGCAAGGCCTTGGGCAGGTTGCGCACCAGGGCGATGCACTTGGCTTCGATCATCCCCGGCACCAGCCACTCCAGGCGCTCCGGCGGCAGCATCGGCAGCAGCGGCGCAGGCACCCGCAAGGTCACGCCGTCGCGGGGATGGTTGGGCTCGAAGTGATAGCTCAACGGCAAGGTCAGGTCGCCGACGCGCAAGGTGTCGGGATACAGATTGGCCGTCACCTCGCTGGCCTCGCGGGCCAGTACGTCTTCTTCACGCATGATCAGCAGCTGCGGGTCTTTCTGGCTGTTGATCCGGTACCAGCTGTCGAACGTCGCGGTCTGGTGGATCTCGGCGGGCAGGCGCGCATCGTAGAAGGCGAACAGGGTTTCCTCGTCGGCGAGAATGTCGCGACGACGGGCCTTGGCTTCGAGTTCATCGAGCTGTTCCAGCAAGCGCGTGTTGGCGCTCAGGCACTTGGCCTTGGACTGGATCTCGCCGCGCACCAGCGCCTCGCGGATGAACAATTCGCGGGACACCACCGGGTCCACCGGCCCGTAGTGAACCGGCCGGCGACCGACGACGATGAGCCCGAACAGCGTGATCTGCTCGTAGGCCACCACTTGCCCGCGCTTCTTCTCCCAATGGGGCTCGAAGTGGTTTTTCTTGATCAGGTGCCCGGCCAGCGGTTCGATCCAGTCCGGCTCGATCTTCGCCACCATGCGTGCGTACAACTTGGTGGTTTCCACCAGCTCGGCGGTCATCAGCCACTGCGGACGCTTCTTGCCCAGGCCTGACGAGGGGTGGACCCAGAAGCGTCGCTGGCGAGCGCCGAGGTAATCGCCGTCTTCGGTTTTCTGGCCGATCTGGCTCAACAGGCCCGACAGTACGGCCTTGTGCAGTTTCGGGTAGTCGGCCGGGTCCTTGTTGAGGCTCAGCTGCATGTCGCGGCAGATCAGGCTCAACTGGCGATGGGAATCGCGCCATTCGCGCAGGCGTAGATAGTTGAGGAAATTCTTGCGGCACCAGTTGCGCAGCGGGCTGGCGGTCAAGGCCTGGCGCTGCTCTTCGAAGCCGCGCCACAGATTGACCAGCCCGGCAAAGTCCGAATCCGCATCCTTCCATTGGGCATGGGCCTGGTCGGCGGCCTGTTGGCGCTCCGGCGGACGTTCGCGCGGATCCTGGATCGACATGGCGCTGGCGACGATCAGCACTTCCTGGAGACTGCCCAGTTTCGCCGCCTCCAACAGCATGCGCCCCATGCGCGGGTCCACCGGCAAACGCGCCAGCTGCCGCCCCAACGGCGTCAGCTGGCTGTTGCGGTCCACCGCCGAGAGTTCTTGCAACAGGTTGAAACCGTCGCTGATGGCCTTGCCGTCCGGCGGCTCGATGAACGGGAAGTCGGTGATTTCGCCAAGCCGCAGGTGCAGCATCTGCAGGATCACCGCCGCCAGGTTGGTGCGCAGGATTTCCGGATCGGTGAACTCGGGACGGCTGAGGAAATCTTCCTCGCTGTACAGGCGCACGCAAATCCCCGGCTCGACCCGTCCGCAGCGGCCCTTGCGCTGGTTGGCGCTGGCCTGGGAAATGGCTTCGATGGGCAAGCGCTGGACCTTGGCCCTATAGCTGTAGCGGCTGATGCGCGCGGTGCCGCTGTCGATCACGTAGCGGATGCCCGGCACGGTCAGCGAGGTTTCGGCGACGTTGGTCGCCAGCACCACGCGACGCCCCGGGTGGGACTGGAAGATCCGTTGTTGTTCGGCAGGCGACAAGCGCGCATACAGCGGCAGGATTTCGGTGTGCTTGAGCTGGGCCTTGCGCAGCATCTCCGCGGCGTCGCGAATCTCCCGCTCGCCCGGCAGGAACACCAGCACATCGCCGGGACTGCGCCGTTCGCTGCGCTCGTAGGCGGCGATTTCGTCGAGGGTGGCGAGGATCGCCTGGTCGACGGTCAAGTCGTCCTCGACCCGGTTGCCCTCCTCATCCTGCTCCAGCGTCAGCGGGCGATACCAGGTTTCCACCGGGAAGGTGCGGCCCGAGACTTCAACGATTGGCGCGTCATCGAAATGCTTGGAGAAGCGCTCCAGGTCGATGGTCGCCGAGGTGATGATGACTTTCAGGTCCGGACGACGCGGCAGCAGGGTCTTGAGGTAGCCGAGCAGGAAGTCGATGTTCAGGCTGCGCTCGTGGGCTTCGTCGACGATGATCGTGTCGTAGCGTTCGAGGTAACGGTCGTTCTGGGTTTCGGCCAGCAGGATACCGTCGGTCATCAGCTTGATCAGGGTGTTGGCGTCGCTCTGGTCCTCGAACCGCACCTGATAACCCACCAGCGCGCCCAACGGCGTGGCCAGTTCATCAGCGACCCGGCTCGCCACGCTGCGGGCCGCGATGCGGCGCGGCTGGGTGTGGCCGATCAAGCCCTGCTGGCCGCGGCCGATTTCCAGGCAGATCTTCGGCAACTGAGTGGTTTTGCCCGAGCCGGTTTCGCCGGCGATGATCAACACCTGATGCTTGAGCAGCGCTTCCTTGATCTCGTCGCGTTTGGCGGCAATCGGCAAGTTGTCGTCGTAGCGGATCGACGGCACGCTCGCCTTGCGCGCCAGCACCTGGTCGCACGACGCCTGCATGCGCGCCACCCACTGGGCCAGCTTGGCTTCGTCGGGTTTCTTGCGCAGCTCGAGCAACTGCCGCCGCAACCGGTGCCGGTCGGCGAGCATGGCGTGATCGAGGTTTTTCAGCAGTTTGTCGATGGTGGGGGCTTGGTCGGTCATCAGGTACGCAGGGGAGTAGGAGCAGCGGCAAGTTTCAAGCTGCAAGCGACAAGTTGCAAGCGGCACCGGCCTGAAACCCGAAACTTGCCGCTTGAAGCTTGAAGCTGCTTCTACCCCTTACGCCGATACGGGAACACATCGATCACCTTCCCCGCCCGAATCGCCTCTTGCAGGCTTTTCCAGTAGTCGGCGTTGTACAGCTCGCCATGCAACTGGTCGAAGAGCTTGCGCTGGCCGGCATCGGCGAACAGGAACGGCGGGAATTCTTCGGGGAAGACGTCCAGCGGGCCGATGGAATACCAGGGCTCGGACGCCATTTCGTCTTCCGGCGTGCGGGGCTGGGGGATGTGGCGGAAGTTGGCTTCGGTGAGGAAGCAGATTTCATCGTAGTCGTAGAACACCACGCGGCCATGGCGGGTCACGCCGAAGTTCTTGAGCAGCATGTCGCCGGGGAAGATATTGGCCGCCGCCAGTTGCTTGATCGCCAGGCCATAATCTTCCAGCGCCTCGCGCACCTGGGCTTCGCTGGCGCTTTCCAGGTAGAGGTTCAGGGGCGTCATCCGGCGTTCGGTCCAGCAGTGGCGAATCAACACCGTGTCGCCCTCCACCGACACCGTGGACGGCGCCACCTCGAGCAATTCTTCAAGGCAGGCCGGCTCGAACTTGCTCAGGGGAAAGCGGAAATCGGCGAATTCCTGGGTATCGGCCATGCGCCCGACCCGGTCGACGCTTTTCACCAGTCGGTACTTCTCGATGACCGTGGCCCGATCGACATTTTTCGACGGCGAGAAACGGTCCTTGATGATCTTGAATACCGTGTTGAAGCCCGGCAGGGTAAATACGCTCATGACCATGCCGCGCACGCCCGGCGCCATGATGAACCGATCGTCGGTGTTTGCCAGGTGGTTGATCAAGGCGCGGTAGAACTCCGACTTGCCGTGCTTGTAGAAGCCAATCGAGGTGTACAGTTCGGCGATGTGCTTGCCCGGCAGGATGCGCTTGAGAAAGCCGATGAATTCTGCCGGCACCGGCACGTCCACCATGAAGTACGAGCGGGTGAACGAGAAGATGATCGACACCTGCGCCTCGTCGGTAATCAGCGCGTCGATCTGGATACCGCGACCTTCGCGGTGCAGCAGCGGGATCACCAGCGGCCATTGGTCGTCGCGGGTGTAGATGCGGCCCACCAGGTAGGCGCCCTTGTTGCGATAGAGCACCGAGGAAAACAGTTCGACCGTCAGTTCCGGGTCCTTGCAGACCCAGTCCGGCAGGTTCTCCCGCAGTTGGCTTTCGAGGCGTTGCAGGTCGCCGGCCAGGTCGGCGTAATCCTCGCTGAAGCGATAATCGGCGAAGATCGCCACCAGCATCTTGTCCAGTTGCCCTTGGGGCTTGTAGCTACGGGTCTGGGCCGCACGGGCGCGGCGCAGGCTCGGCCGGGTCGTGTGGATGAACATGGTGCCGTCGCTGATCAGGTCATGGCTGAACAGGCCGCAGAAGATCGAGTTGTACCAGGTCTCCGACAATTCGTCGTCAAAGCGCAGGTCGATCAGGCTGATGTAGGCGCTTTTCACCAGCGGCCAGCAGCCGACATCCATCAGGGATTCGGCAGCGAAGGCGTTGCGCAACCTGGCGACGGTTTCGAAGACTTTTTCTTCATACAGATTGATGCGCGCCGCCGATGCCGCTTGCGCCTCCAGCCATTGGGCCTGCTCGAACCGGGCGCGGGCGCCATCGGTGATCTGCCGGAAATGCTCACGATAATCGTCGAAGCCGTCGAGGATCGAACGGGCGATATCGGTGGCGGGCCATGGCTGCGGCATAGGGTAAACCTCGGCGGGTCATGCTTGTTATTGGCGATTGAGCTTAGAGGTCAATTGCTCGGCAACGCAACCATTGCCATCGGTGTTTGGCGGGGCGACACTTGCGGCCCGATCAAGGAAGGACACATTCGTGAACCTCGTCGATATCCTGCGTTTGCTGTCACTGGCCGCCATCTGGGGCGCGAGTTTTTTGTTCATGCGCATCATCGCCCCGGTCATCGGCACGATTCCCACGGCCTTCTTCCGCGTTTCCATCGCCTTCGTCGGCCTGTTAGTCATTCTTGCGCTGATGCGCGTCGACTGGAATTTTCGCGGCAAGCTGAAAGCCGTGATGGTACTGGGCTTGATCAACTCGGGTATTCCGGCAACGTTCTACTCCCTGGCAGCGCAAGTGTTGCCGGCCGGTTATTCGGCGATCTTCAACGCGACGACACCGCTGATGGGCGTGTTGATCGGTGGGCTGTTTTTCCGCGAGCCACTCACGGCGGCGAAGGTCAGCGGGGTCTTTCTCGGCCTGATGGGCGTCGCGATCCTTACCCGGGCCGGCCCGGTGGCGTTCGACCTGCAACTGCTGATGGGCGCCCTCGCCTGTCTGCTCGCAACCACCTGCTACGGCTTTGCCGGCTTCCTCACCCGGCGCTGGCTCGATCATCAAGGCGGCCTGGACAGTCGCCTGTCCGCCCTGGGCAGCATGTTCGGCGCCACGCTCTTCTTGCTGCCGCTGTTTGGCTACAGCGTGATCACCCAACCGCCGGCCAGTTGGGGTGGCTGGAGCGTCTGGCTGTCGCTGCTGGGCCTGGGCCTGGTGTGTACGGCGCTGGCCTACATCCTTTATTTTCGGCTGCTGAGCTCCATCGGCCCGGTCAAATCCATGACCACGACTTTTCTGATCCCGCCGTTCGGGGTGTTGTGGGGCGCGTTGTTGCTGGATGAGCCGTTGGGCATGGCGCATGTGTATGGCGGGGTGTTGATTGCGGCGGCGTTGTGGTTGGTGTTGAAGCCTGCGGTGTCTAGCCGGTAGTTCATGGGTGTAGCCGAAAAGCTTCGCGAGCAGGCTCGCTCCCACAGGGATTGCGCGTAACCTGTGGGAGCGAGCCTGCTCGCGAAAGCGATGGTGCTGCCAGCGATTAGCTATCGGCTCTTACGAAACACAAACACCAGCCCAACAATGATCAGCCCCATCCCCAGCAAGCTCAACAACGCCAACCGGTTGCCGAACACCAGGTAGTCCATGATCGCCGTCACCGCCGGCACCAGGTAGAAAAGACTGGTGACGTTGACCAGGTTGCCCCGGGCGATCAGCCGGTACAGCAGCAACGTCGCCAACACCGACACCACCAGCCCCATCCACAACACCGGCACGATGAAACCCGCGTTGTGCTCGAAGTGGAAGGGTTGGAACGGAACGAACACCGCACATAACACGAGCCCGGCCAAGTACTGGACCGGCAATGTGCCCAGCGGGTTATTGGTGATGCGCTTCTGCATGATGGACCCCGCCGTCATGCTCACCAGCGCCAACAACCCGCACAGCATGCCCGCCAGGGACATACCGGCCAGGCCGATGCCTTGGTACACCACCATGATCAAACCCACCAATCCCAGCGCCAGGCCGAACATCCGCTGCCAGGAACGCTGGCGTTCCATGAGCACCACGGTAAGGATCGGCTGCACGCCCATCAGCGTCGCCATCACCCCGGGGGTGACGTTCAGTTGCAGCGCCAGCAGATAGAAAATCTGGTAGGCACCCAACAACACCAGCCCGGTCGCCGCCGCGTACCACATCGGCTTGCCGGCTTTGGGCAACGTGAACTTCAACATGGGTATCAACAGCACCAACGCACACAGTGCGATAGCAAAACGGATCAGCAGGAAAGCGAAAGGTGACGCATGGGCCAGGCCCAGTTTGGAAAAAATCGCCCCGCTGCTCCACAGCAGAACGAACAGGCTCGTGGAAGCCATCGCCAATAAGGCGTTTTTGGAAAGGGAAAACATGAATACCACCTGTAGTCAGGCAAGAAGCCAACTCAGCCGAAGCTGAAATCCAGTCGTTTTTTCAGGCGGGCACAGGGAACGGCAACCGTTGCCGATCAGCCCTGAACGCCAACACCCGACGGTGATACGCAGGCGTATACCGGTGAGCGACTGACAGGTGGAGGGTATTGACCGATCTGCTCAGGCGACCTATTCCCGCACGGCACGACGCCAGCGTTGAACGCTGGAACCACGACCGCGGTGAAAGGGAATGCAGGCATGAGCCGATCTCTTGGGGGATGGGTCCGAAAACCGAGCGCCGACTATAACCAGCGCTCGATGCATAACGCAATATCTAGACAAACAACCAGTAGCCCAGCGCCGTGAATACGGCTACGGCCAGGACGGGACGCATGACCCGATAGGCCTTGGGGTGCTTGCGCTTGAATTGCTTGACCTTGCCACTGATGCCGTCGCTGAACGACTTGCTCCAGGCATAGGCCCGGTTGATACCGCCGACACGTTCGTCATCAAGGTTCTGCGGTGCGGTGGCCCGCCCGAGGAAGGCGCTGATGGCGCGGTTGAGCCGGGTCATCAACCGGTTGCTCAACGGCCGCTCGACATCGCAGAACAGAATCACACGCGTCTGCGATGTTTCATTCTTGACCCAATGCACATAGGTTTCATCGAACATCACGTCTTCACCGTCGCGCCAGGCGTAGATCTGCCCGTCGACGAAGATCCGGCAATCATCAGAATTGGGCGTCGACAGCCCCAGGTGGTAACGCAGGGACCCGGCGAAGGGATCGCGATGGGGGTTCAGGTGGCTGCCCCCCGGCAACAAGGCAAACATCGCGCCTCGCACATTGGGGATCTGGCTGACCAGCTCGACGGTCCGGGGGCACAGCAACTCGGCCGACGGCAGCGGTTTGTCGTACCACTTGAGGTAGAAACGCTTCCAGCCCTTCTTGAAAAACGAGCCAAAGCCGGCATCGTTGTTTTTCTCGGCGGCGCGAATGTAACCCTCGTCGAACAGTTGCATCGCTTCGTCGCGGATCACTTGCCAGTTCTCCTTGAGCACGTCCAGTTCGGGGAACTTGCTGCGATCGAGGTAAGGCTTGGAGGGCACGCCGGAAAACAGGTACATCAAGGCGTTGTAAGGGGCGAACAATGCCGAATGGTTGACGAACTGGCGCAGCACCGGCAAACGCGCCTTGCCACGCAGATGCACATACAGCGTACTGCCCAGGAAAAGCAGCAGCACCGAGGCCTTGGCGACAAACGAAACGGTCATTCTTTCAACTCCTTGTCTGGAACCACTTACGCAACGTCATCAGCCCGACGCGGCGGCCGGCCATGTTATACGTCCCTATCCCGATTAAACACCGCCGGGCGCAACATTCACTGTTGAGGATTACGCAACAAAGCCCTTGTTAACATGTGTCGCCTGAACCTTGGCTGACACCGAATCAATCTTCAGAGCAACTAAACCTATTGTGGCGAGGGGATTTATCCCCGCTGGGTCGCGAAGCGACCCCAACAAGGCCAAACAGATCCTGCAATTGATCGCAATGGGGGCTGCTCGCAGCCCAGCGGGGATAAATCCCCTCGCCACAGAAAGCCCTGCGCCACTCCCTGTGGTTACTGCTGAATCTCCTGCTCGGTAAACAAATCGCTGAACAGCATGCTCGACAGGTACCGTTCGCCCGAATCCGGCAGGATCACGACGATGGTCTTGCCCTGCATTTCCGGCTTCTCCGCCAGGCGCGCCGCCACGACCATGGCTGCGCCGCAGGAAATGCCGCAAAGAATGCCCTCTTCCTGCATCAAGCGCAGGGCCATGGCCTTGGACTCGTCATCCGTGACCCGCTCGACCTGGTCCACGATCGACAGGTCGAGGTTCTTCGGCACGAAACCCGCGCCGATCCCCTGGATCTTGTGGGGGCTGGGCTTGATCTCCTGTCCCGCCAGTGCCTGGGTGATCACCGGCGAAGCTTCGGGCTCCACCGCCACCGACAGGATCGGCTTGCCACAGGTGTTCTTGATATACCGCGAAACCCCGGTAATGGTTCCGCCGGTGCCTACGCCAGCGACCAGCACGTCTACCGCGCCATCGGTATCGTTCCAGATTTCCGGACCGGTGGTTTTCTCGTGGATCGCCGGGTTCGCCGGGTTATCGAACTGCTGCGGCATGAAATATTTCGACGGGTCGCTGGCCATGATCTCGGCGGCTTTCTCGATGGCGCCTTTCATGCCCTTGGCCGGTTCGGTGAGCACCAGCTCCGCGCCCAGGGCCTTGAGCACTTTGCGCCGCTCGATGCTCATCGAGGCGGGCATGGTCAGCGTCAGCTTGTAGCCACGGGCGGCGGCCACGAACGCCAGGCCGATACCGGTATTGCCTGAGGTCGGCTCGACAATGGTCATGCCAGGCTTGAGTTTGCCGGAGCTTTCCGCGTCCCAGATCATGTTCGCGCCGATCCGGCATTTGACCGAGTAACCCGGGTTACGCCCTTCGATCTTCGCCAGGATGGTCACGCCGCGCGGGGCGATGCGATTGATCTGCACCAATGGCGTATTGCCAATGGAATGGGCGTTGTCAGCATATATACGACTCATGGCCGGGTCCTTAATACAGAGAAAATTTAGCGTTTAAAGGTAAGCCTGTTGCCGAAGGCCGTCCAGTTGCACCGAACGTTCCCGTTGTTGCAACAGTCAATGGCATTAACAACGGAGACTACTCTTATGAAGCGTCGATACAGCTGGCCACTGTGGACATTCGTCGCCATCGTTGCGTTGCTGGTGGCCGTGCATTTCGCCTTGCCTTACCTGGTGCGCGATTACCTGAACGACAAACTGGCCAACATGGGCGATTACCACGGCCAAGTCACGGACGTCGATCTGGCCCTCTGGCGCGGCGCCTATCGGATCAATGGCCTGAAGATCACCAAGGTCGACGGCAGGGTCCCGGTGCCGTTCGTCGACGCCCCATTGGTCGACTTGTCCGTAAGCTGGCACTCGCTGTGGTATGACCATGCGGTCGTCGCCGAAGTGGAGTTCGCCCATCCAGAAGTCAACTTCGTCGACGGCGGGGCCAACCGCGAGAATTCCCAGACAGGCCGGGGCACCAACTGGCGAGAACAACTGAGCAAGCTGATGCCCATCACACTCAACGAGGTGCGTATCAATGACGGCAAGCTCACCTTTCGCAACTTCAACTCCAAGCCGCCGGTAAACCTGCGGGCCACCAACGTCAACGCCAGCTTTTATAACCTGACCAACGTGGTGGATACCGAAGGCAAGCGCGACGCCCGTTTCGAAGGCAAGGCCCTGGTGGCCGAACACGCACCACTGGAAGTCCAGGCGACATTCGACCCCTTGAGCAATTTCGAGGACTTCGACTTCCGCTTGCGCGCCACCCACATCGAGCTCAAGCGCCTGAACGATTTTGCCGCAGCCTATGGAAAATTCGACTTCAACGCCGGCCACGGCGACCTGGTGATCGAGGCCGAAGCCGACAACGCCCGGCTCAGCGGCTACATCAAGCCACTGCTGCGTGATGTGGACGTATTCGACTGGCAGCAAGACGTGGAGAACCAGAACAAGAACATCTTCCGCTCGGTCTGGGAAGCCTTGGTCGGCACAAGCGAAACCGCTCTGAAAAACCAGCGCAAGAACCAGTTTGCTACCCGGGTCGAGCTCAGTGGCAATGTCCATCAGCAGGACATCAGCGCCTTCGAAGCCTTCCTGCAGATTCTGCGCAATGGTTTCGTCCAGGCCTTCAATGCCCGCTATGAACAACCGCCACCTTCGAAGGATTAAGTCTTGGGCGTTACGCGATAGCGGCCTTTTTGCTCAGCCACTGCTCGGCCCGCTCCGCTTTGCAGCGAGTCCCAGCCCAGGCACGCCAGGGCCAGCGATCGCGGCACAGCCTCACGACCGCCGCTGTAGCGACTGATACTACGAGCACTGACCCCCAGCGCTTCGGCTGCCTTGTTCAGCGGCAAACCGGTGCGGGCGCGCCAGTCGATGAAAATGCGGGTGTTTTCATCCACGGCATTCTGCGCCAGCGCATCGAGATACAAGGTATCAGCGCCGATCTGGATATCCAGATCGGGCCATTCCACGCTCCAGCCATCGTCACCGAGGGTTGCACCCGCAAACGCGCCCTTATCCAACAAGGGCTTCAAGCCAGGGTAATGTTGCACGTCGGCGCTCAAGTCCAGCGTCAATCGCTGGCCGTCGATAAACGTCAACTCGAGACTGAACGGTAATGAAGGCTGCACGGCTAATAACCGCGGCCTTTTCATGGGTAGCATCGTTGCCAATCCTCCAGCGATTGCGCCTGATTAGCCCTGACCCAGTCCAGCGACCAAAACATAACTTTCGTGTTGCGCACTTGTGGCGAGGGAGCTTGCTCCCGCTGGGCTGCGAAGCGGCCCTAAAAAGCCCGCGAGCGCTGCGCACTCGAGCGGGAGCAAGCTCCCTCGCCACAACAGCGCTTCGCCTTTAACAAAACTTGGGCCTTAACATATCGCCAATTTGGCGATATGCAACACTGGCAAGCCGCCGAGACTGAGTCAACATGTGACGACCCATTCAGAGACTGAATACAGCGTCTGCGTTCACAGTCGGCGGGGCCTCGCGGTATAGTCGGGCACGACATTTATTTCGCGCGCCCCGCCTCGCCGGGCCGGCGACACCGTTCGAGGAATTGCAGATGAAGTTCGAAGGCACCAGCGCCTACGTGGCCACCGATGACCTGAAACTGGCCGTCAACGCCGCCATCACCCTGGAGCGACCGTTGCTGGTCAAGGGCGAGCCGGGCACCGGCAAGACCATGCTGGCCGAACAATTGGCGGAGTCCTTCGGCGCGCGCCTGATCACCTGGCACATCAAGTCCACCACCAAGGCCCACCAGGGTTTGTACGAGTACGACGCGGTCAGCCGCCTGCGCGATTCCCAGTTGGGCGTGGACAAGGTCCATGACGTGCGCAATTACTTGAAGAAGGGCAAGCTCTGGGAAGCCTTCGAGTCCGAGGAGCGGGTGATCCTGCTGATCGATGAAATCGACAAGGCCGACATCGAATTCCCCAACGACCTGCTGCAAGAACTCGACAAGATGGAGTTCTATGTCTACGAGACCGACGAAACCATCAAGGCCAAGCAGCGCCCGATCATCATCATTACCTCCAACAACGAAAAGGAACTGCCGGACGCCTTCCTGCGCCGCTGTTTCTTCCACTACATCGCCTTCCCTGACCGCGTCACCCTGCAGAAAATCGTCTATGTGCACTACCCGGACATCAAGAAGGACCTGGTCAGCGAAGCGCTGGACGTGTTCTTCGACGTGCGCAAGGTGCCCGGCCTGAAGAAAAAACCGTCCACCTCCGAACTGGTTGACTGGCTCAAACTGCTGATGGCCGACAACATCGGCGAGGCGGTGCTGCGCGAGCGCGATCCAACCAAGGCGATTCCGCCGCTGGCCGGCGCCCTGGTCAAGAACGAACAGGACGTGCAACTGCTCGAGCGCCTGGCGTTCATGAGCCGCCGCGGCACTCGCTGAGTCTCTTCGGCCAACAAGAGCGAGGGCGATTGCCATGCTGCTTAACCTGTTCAATGAGATGCGCGCCGCCAAGGTGCCCGTGTCGGTGCGTGAACTGCTGGACCTGATCAACGCGCTGAAACAGCGGGTGATCTTCGCCGACATGGACGAGTTCTATTACCTGTCCAGGGCGATCCTGGTGAAGGATGAACGGCATTTCGACAAGTTCGACCGGGCGTTCGCCGCGTACTTCAACGGCCTGGAAAAACTCGACGATCACCTCCAGGCGCTGATTCCCGAAGACTGGTTGCGCAAGGAATTCGAGCGCTCGCTGACCGACGAGGAACGGGCGCAGATCCAATCCCTGGGCGGCCTGGACAAGCTGATCGAAGCATTCAAGAAGCGTCTGGAAGAACAGAAGGAACGCCATGCCGGTGGTAACAAGTGGATCGGCACCGGCGGTACCAGCCCGTTCGGCTCCGGCGGGTTCAACCCGGAAGGCATCCGGGTCGGCGACGCCGGCAAGCGCCAGGGCAAGGCCGTCAAGGTCTGGGACCAGCGCGAGTACAAGAACCTCGACGACCAAGTGGAACTGGGCACCCGCAACATCAAGATTGCCCTGCGCCGCCTGCGCAAGTTCGCCCGCCAGGGCGCGGCCGAAGAACTGGACATCGACGGCACCATCGACCACACCGCCCGGGATGCCGGCCTGCTGAATATCCAGATGCGCCCCGAACGGCGCAACACCGTGAAGTTGTTGCTGCTGTTCGACATCGGTGGCTCGATGGATGCCCACGTGAAGATCTGCGAAGAATTGTTCTCGGCCTGCAAGACCGAGTTCAAGCACCTGGAATACTTCTACTTCCACAACTTCGTCTATGAATCGGTGTGGAAGAACAACCTGCGTCGTACCTCGGAGCGCACCTCGACCCAGGATCTGCTGCACAAATACGGCGCCGACTACAAAGTCATCTTCATTGGTGACGCGGCCATGGCGCCCTATGAAATCACCCAGGCCGGCGGCAGCGTCGAGCACTGGAACGAAGAAGCCGGTTATGTGTGGATGCAGCGCTTCATGGAGAAATACAAGAAGCTCATCTGGATCAACCCGTACCCCAAGGACACCTGGGGCTATACCGCCTCGACCAACATCGTGCGCGAGTTGGTGGAAGACCGGATGTACCCGCTGACGTTGCGGGGGTTGGAGGAAGGGATGCGGTTTCTTTCCAAGTAGGATTTTTGGTTGCCTGTACAGGCCTCATCGCGAGCAAGCTCGCTCCCACAAGGGATCTCAGGTGTGACGAAGATCTCTGTGGGAGCGAGCTTGCTCGCGATGCTTCTAGCCTTTCAAAAACACCTGCAGGCATTCAACCTGCTGCCGATGCGCAACCTCCTGCACCACCGGCCGCAACCGCACCTGCGTCCCTGGCAGGCATTGTGCCAACCGGGCCAGGGACAGCGGGGTCAAGGCGCCCAGGCGCGGATAACCGCCGATGGTTTGCCGATCGTTGAGCAGCACGATCGGCTGGCCGTCCGGCGGCACCTGCACGGCGCCCAGCGGAATGCCTTCGGAAATCATCGCCGGCCCCTGGTATTCCAGCGTCGAGCCCAACAACCGCATGCCCATGCGGTCGGCGCGACTGTCCAGCGTCCAATCGGTATTGAACGCATCAAACAGGCTACGCCCGCTGAACGCACCGTTCTGCGCGCCGAGGATGAGGTCCAGCGGCTGCACCTGCTGGAAATCAGGAATCCGCGTGTACGGCATTGGACGCGGCGTCGCCGGGCCTGAATAGCTCAAGCGGTCACCGCGACCCAGCGCTCGCCCCCGCCCATCCAGACCGCCGAGCTCTTCACGTACAACCGTCGAGCGGCTGCCCAGGACTTGCGGTGCATCGAACCCGCCAGGCGCCGCCAGGTAGGCCCGGGCGCCAAGCACGGGCTGAGTGAGCGCCAGCACCTGGCCTTTGCGCAAACTGAAGAAGCGCCACGACGCCACGCCCTGGCCGTCAATGCGCGCGCCCAGGTCCGCCCCGGCCAACGCCAGCACGCAATCGTCTTCGGCCAACACCGTGAAGCCGCCAAGGGTGATCTCCACCACCGCCGCGTCCGGCGCATTGCCGAGCATCCAATTGGCCCAGCTCATCGACAGCCAGTCCGCCGCGCCGCCCTGGGTCACGCCCAGGTGCCTCACGCCGAACCGGCCGGCGTCCTGCAACAGGCACAGCGGGGTGCTGGCCTCGATCAACAAACGGCTCATGCCTGGGCCTCCAGCGGTGTGTCGTCACCGCCCAAGGCGATGAATTCAGCGTGATCGACGGCGGCGAAACGCACCGTGTCACCGGGCTGCATCAGGCTGTAGCCGTCGCGCTCGCGGTCGAACAACTTGGCCGGGGTTCGTCCGATCAGGTTCCAGCCGCCAGGTGACACCACCGGATACGCCGCAGTCTGGCGCTCGGCAATGCCAACGCTGCCCGCCGCCACGCGCTTGCGCGGGGTGTCGAGGCGCGGTGCGGCCAGTGCTTCGTCCACCAATCCCATGAATGCAAAACCTGGCGCAAAGCCCAGGGCAAACACCTGGTATTCGCGCTCGCTGTGGCGACGGATCACCTGCTCCACCGTCAGCCCGCTGCGACTCGCCAGCACACCCAACTCGGGTCCGACGCTGGGGTCGTACCACACCGGCAGCACATGGCATTGCCCAGCAGACCGGGCATCCGGGGAAAGGTTGTTCAGCGCTTCCCCGATCAAATCGCGCGCCTGGGCCGGCGTCAGGGCAAGCAAATCGTAATGCACCATCAAGGTCGTATAGGACGGCACGAGATCGATCAGATCGTCGGCGAAAACCTGACGCAGACGCTCGCTGGCGGCGAGCATCCACGGCATGTTGGCCTCGGCGATTTCGTCGAACAGGCGCACCATCAGGCAATCCACCGCTACCCCTTCCACGCGTGGCTTCATGGCGCGCTCTGCCGGTCCAGGGCTTCGCGGATGCGTTGCACGGCGGCCACCGAACTGGCGTTGTCGCCGTGCACGCACAAGGTGTTGGCCTTCAGGTGCAAGGCGCTGCCGTCGTTGGCGGTCAACGCATCGCCGCGAGCGATCGTCAGGGCCTGCCCAATAATGATTTCGGGATCGTGGTGCACCGCGCCCGGCGCTTGCCGCGAGACCAGGCGGCCGGCGTTATCGTAGGCCCGGTCGGCAAACGCTTCGAACCACAGGGTCACGCCATATTCGTCGCCCAGGGCTTGGGCGGCGCCGTTGTCACGGGTCGCCATCAGCATCAGCGGCAGTTGCCGGTCATAGGCCGCGACGGCCTGGATCACGGCGCGCAGTTGCGCCGGGTTGGCCATCATGTCGTTGTACATCGCGCCGTGGGGCTTCACATAGCTGACGCGCCCGCCCTGGGCACGGCAGATGCCGTCGAGGGCGCCGATCTGATAGTGCAGCAGATCCTGCAGTTCCTGGGCGCCATAGGCCATGGAACGACGGCCGAAGCCCGCCAGGTCCTGATAGGCCGGGTGCGCGCCGATCCGCACGCCGTGGCCCAGGGCCAGGCTGACGGTCTTGCGCATGATGCTCGGGTCGCCGGCATGAAAGCCGCAGGCGATGTTGGCGCAGTCGATGAAGGGCATCACCTCGGCGTCCAGACCCATGGTCCAGCTGCCGAAGCTCTCGCCGATGTCGCAGTTCAATAGCAGGCGGTTCACGGTGAACGCTCCTGTAGGTTCTTTCTTCTTTGACCGTGGGATTTGCATCCCACAGGTTATCAGTTACTCGGCTTCCAACTGCTTGCCTTGGGTTTCCGGCAGGCTCAGGGCCGCCAGGATCACCACGCCGTAGGACACCGCCGCGAACGCCCCGATACCGACACTCAACGGTACCTTCTGGCTCAGGATACCGATCAACAACGGGAACAACGCCGCCACTGCCCGGCCGATGTTGTAGCAGAACCCCTGCCCTGAACCCCGGATGCGGGTCGGAAACAGTTCGGTGAGGAACGAGCCCATGCCGCTGAACATTCCCGAGGCGAAGAAGCCCAGGGGAAAGCCCAGCCAAAGCATCACGTTGTTGCTCACCGGCACCTGGGTGTACAGCAATACAATGGTGAACGAACCCACGGCGAACAGGACGAAGTTTTTCTTGCGACCGAGGATGTCGCTCAGGTACGCGCTGATCACGTAACCCACGTAAGAACCGACGATGACCATCGCCAGGTAGCCACCGGTACTCAGGACGCTCAGGCCACGCTCGTTCTTGAGGAAGGTCGGCAACCAGGACGTGATGGCGTAGTAGCCGCCCAGGGCACCGGTGGTCAACAGCGAAGCACGAAGGGTGGTGAAGAGAATGCCGGGGGCAAAGATCTCGTAGAACTTCGCCGGATTTTCTGGCGTCAGCCGCGCCTTGGTCTGGTTATAGACTTCCGGATCCTTGACCAACCGGCGAACGAAAATCACGAACACGGCAGGCACGATGCCGAGGATGAACAAGGCGCGCCAGGCGTCTTCCGGTGGCAACACCGAGAACAGCAGCGCGTACAGAATCGCCGTCATGCCCCAGCCCAGCGCCCAACCCGACTGCACCATGCCCACCGCCTTGCCGCGGTCCTTGGCACGGATCACCTCGCCCATCAACACCGCGCCAGCGGTCCATTCACCGCCGAAACCGAAGCCCATCAAGGTGCGGGCGATCAGCAGTTGTTCATAGTTTTGGGCAAAGCCGCACAGGAAGGTAAAGAAGGCGAACCACAGCACCGTCAGTTGCAACGTGCGCACCCGACCGATGCGGTCCGAGAGAATGCCGGCGACCCAGCCGCCCAAGGCCGAGGCGATCAGGGTGCTGGTGTGGATCAACCCGGCCTGTCCGGTGGTGATACCCCACATCGCAATCAGGGTCGGCACCACGAAGCTGAGCATTTGCGTGTCCATGCCGTCCAGGGCGTAGCCGATCTTGCAGCTCCAGAAGGTACGACGTTCCTGCTGGTTGATGTTGCGGTACCAATCGAACGGACCGGAACGGGCCTGGGGTTGGGGGACGCCGAGCGTGTCGGGTGCACTCATGGTGGTTCTCCACGGTTTTATTGTTGTGAGTCTCGACGACGCAGACGTGGAGACCGTTGCCCCGATTCTTGAGCGCGCAGCCAATCGCGTCCAACGAATAAAACCTTGGCCGGGTCATAAGAAAAATTTGATTGGGCAGAGCATCGCCAGGAAAAGTGGACCGCTTTTGTGGCGAGGGAGCTTGCTCCCGCTGGGCTCTGTAGGAGCTGGCGAAGCCTGCGATCTTTTGATCTTTTGATCTTTTGATCTTTTGATCTTTTGATCTTTCGCTTGAGATTCAAGTGTCCTTGGAAAGATCGCAGCCTCGCTTCGCTCGGCAGCTCCTACAGGCCCAGCGGGAGCAAGCTCCCTCGCCACAGGAAGCTCACTGAACCATCGAGTCAGAGCCCGCGCAGGTCACGCTCTTCGATCGGCCGACTCTGGCGCAGCCGCTTGCCGCCCAGCACCACCCAGTCGATCAGGCGGAACAGGCATTCCAGGCCGAACGACAGCAGCATCGCGCCGCTGATGCCCCAGATCATCGCTTCGGGGGTCAGCAGGATCTGGTAGCTGTAGCCGTTCCAGGTTTCCTTGCGAATATCCGGATCGGCCGCCAGCGCCACCTGCAACAAGCGGATGTACCACGGGCCTTGCATCGCCTGGAACTGCTTGTCCAACGCCTGCTGGCGCACCAGCAAGGTGTTCAGGCTGTCGGCGTCGCTGCGAAAGATAGGGTCCTCGCTGGCACGGTAATGGGCCACCAGGGCCTGCATGTCACCCTTGAAGAATTGATTGGCGGTGCCCTGAAAACCTTGCAGGCCGGTTTGCGCCTCGATCAGGTGTGCCTCGACCCGCTTGGCGTAATCATTGATGAAACCCGGCACCTGGACCCCAACCAACAGGCCCACCGCGAACAACACCAGCCGTAGATAACTGAGCAACATAACGTGACGTCCTTATTCGGTGCGGCCATGGCTGACGCATTCACCGCGTCGCCACAGGCTCCATTGACCCGGTTCGTAGCGGGTCCAGGTTTCGTTTTCGGTCAAGGGTTCGGTGGCGATCACCGTGACCACATCGTTGGGGGTGGTTTCAGCCTGGAAATCCACGATGACGTCGACATCCTTGAGCCGCGCCGGGCCGAACGGCGCGCGCCGGGTGATCTGGGCCAGTTTGGTCGAGCAATAGCAGAACAGCCAGTCGCCGTCGCTGAGCAGGCAATTGAACACGCCCTTGCTGCGGTATTCGCTGCAAGCCGCGATCAACGAAGGCAACAACTGCTCCACTTCCACCGGCTCGGGAAAGGCTTGGCGCACGCGGTTGAGCAAATCACAGAACGCCGCTTCGCTGTCGGTATCGCCCACCGGGCGGTAGAAGCTCACGCCCGGCTGGAAATCGGCCAGTTGGCCGTTGTGGGCGAAACACCAGTTGCGGCCCCACAACTCGCGCACGAACGGGTGTGTATTGGACAGGCAGACCTTGCCGACGTTGGCCTGGCGGATGTGCCCGATGACCACTTCGCTCTTGATCGGATAACGCTGCACCAGGTTCGCCACTTCCGACTCGCTGCTCGCAGCCGGGTCCTGGAACAGGCGCAGGCCACGGCCTTCATAGAACGCGATGCCCCAGCCGTCACGGTGCGGCCCGGTCTTGCCGCCGCGCTGCATCAGCCCGGTGAAGCTGAACACGATGTCGGTCGGCACATTGGCGCTCATGCCCAATAACTCACACATGCTCGAACCCTCGATTGATTGGGCAGCCCGGCTACAGGCGTGGTTCGATTCGCGAACGCTGGGGATTGCTCGGCACGGGTGGCCGACCGTAACGGTCGTCACCGGCTACACCGAACGGTGGCTCGTCATCCGGCTCCGCAGCGGCGGCGGCTTTCGCGGCGGCCGCCCGCTCCCTGCGAGCGTTGGCAGCGCGCTCGATGGGGAAGCGGATCAGCACGAAAATCAGATAAAGGCCGAAGGCGATCATGCCGTACATGAGCAGATCGGACGCCGCGCGCCAGACGTTGTTACCGACCTTGAACAACACGTCCAGGGCGGCGATGGCCAGCGCTGGGGCAAATTTTTCCTTCACCGGGTCCACGATGGTGGGGCTGAACAGCAGCACTGCCATCAGCAGCCGCAGCGGCTCGCGCAACCAGCGCCACATGAAGCGGGTCATGCGCATCCAAACCAGGAGGCAGCCCAGGGCGGCAAAGGCGTACAAGCCCCAGGCAATCAGATAGTCGTTCTCGGTCATGGTGTCCATGGCAAGGCAGGCAAAGAGGCGCTTATAGTAACGGCTTTTCGCTCGCCAGGCTGCCCCGGCTTCTGCAGCAGACTGATGCGGTCAAATTTCCAGCTCGGCGACCGAACCGACCCTGCAGGCCACTTGTCCCTTTTCGTATCACGCTCGAGAGTTTTTCCATGCCCCTATCTGCCCAAATTTGCGATGCCCCGATTGCCCGCAAGGACCCCGGCGTCGACCCGTATGCCTGGCTGCAGGAGCGCGACACCGATGCCGTGCTCGAATACCTCAAGGCTGAAAACAGCTATCAGGAAGCAGTGCTCGCCGACCAGGCCGAACTGCGCGAAACGCTGTTCCAGGAAATCAAGGGACGGATCCTCGAGACCGACCTGTCGCTCCCTTCACCGTGGGGCCCGTACCTTTACTACACCCGCACCACGGCCGGCGACGAATATCCGCGCCACTACCGCTGCCCGCGTCCGGCCGACGACAGCCTGACCGTCGACGAAAGCCGTGAACAGCTGCTGCTGGACCCTAACGCCCTGGCCGGTGGTGGGTTCTTTGCCCTGGGCGCGTTCAGCATCAGCCCCGATCACCAGCGCCTGGCCTACAGCCTGGACACCACGGGCGATGAGATCTACACGCTGTTCGTCAAGGAGTTGTCCAACGACAAGGTCAGCGAACTGTCCTTCGAAAACTGCGACGGCAGCATGACCTGGGCCAACGACAGCCTGACGCTGTTCTTCGGCGAGCTGGACGAGACCCATCGCCCCCATAAGCTGTTCCGCTATCGCTTGGACGGCACCGCCGCCGAAGAGGTGTTCCACGAGCCGGACGGGCGTTTTTTCCTGCATTGCTATCGCTCAAGCTCGGAGCGCCAACTGATCCTGTCCCTGGGCAGCAAGACCACCAGCGAAGTCTGGGTGCTCGACGCGACGCAACCGCAGCAGCCGTTCACCTGCGTGGCGCCACGGGTAGAGGACCATGAATACGACATCGATCATGGCCTGCTTGACGATCAATGGACCTGGTTCATCCGTAGCAACCGCGACGGTATCAACTTCGCGTTGTACCAGGCGGCCGACACAGGTGCGGCGCCGATCGAGGCTGACTGGCAGAACCTGATCCCCCACAGCGACACGGTGATGATCGACGGCCTGAGCCTGAACGCCACGGCCATGACCTTGAGCCTGCGCGAAGGTGGCCTGCCGATCATCGAAGTTCACCCACAGGGTTCGCCGAAATATCGGGTGCAATTGCCAGACGCGGCCTACAGCCTGCACGTACAGAACAGCCTGGAGTTCGTCAGTGAGCGCATCCGCCTGCGCTACGAGGCGCTGAATCGCCCGGCGCAGATCCGCCAGCTGGACCTGGCCAGCGGCAATCAGGTCGTGCTCAAGCAAACCCCGGTGCTGGGCCCGTTCGATGCCGATGCCTACGTGAGCCAACGACTCTGGGCCACCGCGCCGGACGGCACACAGGTGCCCATCAGCCTGGTGGTCAAGCGAGAATCCCTCGGCAAACCCGTGCCGCTGTACCTGTACGGCTACGGCGCCTATGGCGAAAGCCTCGACCCGTGGTTTTCCCATTCGCGGCTGAGCCTGCTGGACCGCGGCGTGGCGTTCGCCATCGCCCATGTGCGTGGTGGCGGTGAACTGGGTGAGGCCTGGTATCGCGCCGGCAAGCAAGAACACAAGCACAACACCTTCAGCGACTTCATTGCCTGCGCCGAACACCTGGTCGCCAAGGGATTGACCACCGCCGACCAGTTGGCGATCAGCGGCGGCAGTGCCGGCGGGCTGTTGATCGGCGCGGTGCTCAACCAGCGCCCGGAACTGTTCAAGGTCGCGATCGCGGAAGTGCCGTTTGTCGACGTGCTCAACACCATGCTCGATCCCGAGCTGCCATTGACCGTGACCGAATACGACGAATGGGGTAATCCCGAGGAGCCGGACGCCTATGATCGGATCAGGGCCTACGCCCCGTACGAAAACGTCCGCGCCCAGGCGTACCCGGCCATGCTGGTGATCGCCGGCTACAACGACAGCCGCGTGCAGTATTGGGAAGCGGCCAAGTGGGTCGCGAAGCTGCGGGCCACCAAGACCGATGACAACCCGCTGCTGCTCAAGACCGAACTGGGCGCCGGCCATGGCGGCATGAGCGGTCGCTACCAGGGATTGCGTGACGTAGCACTCGAATATGCGTTTGTATTGAAGGTTTTGGAAGTGGCCTGAGGAACTCTGTGGGATGGCTGGGTCTTAGCTCCATGCGCTGGGCCCCGGATGCAACACAATCCCCTGTGGGAGCGAGCTTGCTCGCGATAGCGGTGTGTCGGTCAACATTGATGCTGGCTGAGCTGACGCCATCGCGAGCAAGCTCGCTCCCACAAGGGTTTCGCCATACATTCATGACAATCCATAACCGCAAAAACGATAAGAAAAGACCGTGACGACATGTCAGAACCGACCTTACTGAACAAAGAAATTCGCGATTGGCTGATGGACTGCGGTCTGTTCGACCAATTGCTGCCCGTCGACTTTGCCGCCGCCTCGGGTTACTTCAGCATCAGCACCATCGCCCAGGGCGAGGCGATTTTCCGTGAAGGTGATGCCGGCAGCTTCATGTGCATCCTTCACACCGGCCAGGTGGCCGTGCAGAAAACCGGTCCCGACGGCCAGCCAGTGACCATCGCCACGCTGCGCAGCGGCCGGGCGTTCGGTGAAATGGCCGTGCTCGACGGCGAACGGCGCTCGGCCAGTTGCATCGCCGCCACCGATTGCCAGTTGCTTAACCTGGGCAAGGATTCCCTGGAAAAAATGCTCAACGACGCGCCCAAGATCGCCGCCAAGATCATCCGCGCCCTCGCCGTCTCCCTGTCCAAGCGCTTGCGCATGGCGGATGGACAGTTGTTGTCGCAGCAGGTCTGACCACCATTAAACCTAGCCGGAGCCCTCTGTGGGAGCGAGCTTGCTCCGGGCGGCGATCCGACGATAGCGTCAGTTCAGCCAGTATCAATGTTGACTGATACACCGATATCGCGAGCAAGCTCGCTCCCACAGGTTATTGCATTGTGTAGGCGTCCTACCCCCCCGGCGTCTTGACCTTCGGCGGCTTCGGCTCCATACCCGGTATCGGCTGGTCCTTGGGCGGCCTGGGCATTTCGATGGGCGGCAACAGGGGCGGGCCGTTCCCGGGTGCCACCTTGGGCACTCCGCTGGGTGTCACCGGCGGATAGGGCATGGGCGTGGCGGTGCCCGGCGCCCCCGGGATGCTGGGCGGGCTGACCGGAATGGTCGGCTGCTGGGCCTGGGCGCAACTTATCGAGAGCGCCGTCAGGGCAATGGCCGTTAGAATGATGCACTTCATCAATGGCTCCGTGGCTATTGTCTGCTTTCAGGCTAGCCCCTGCCGGGCCGGTCTGCTCCTTCCCCATGAGATTTCCATGAAACGTTTTGTTCTGCTCGACACCACGCCTATCCCTGACAACGGCGGCGCCCTGTGCCTGTTCGAGTACGGCGAAGATTTCGTGATCAAGATCCAGGGCGGCGACGGCGGGCAACTGATGAATACCCGCATGCACGGTTCCGAAGACGCCCTGGCCGAGATCCCCTGCCGCAAAGTCGCCGGTCGCCCCGGCTCGCGCGTGTTGATCGGCGGACTCGGCATGGGTTTCACCCTCGCCTCCGCCCTCAAGCACCTGGGCAAGAGCGCCGAAGTGGTAGTGGCCGAACTCGTGCCAGGCGTGGTGGAGTGGAATCGCGGCCCCTTGGGTGAAAAGGCCGGGCGCCCCCTGTCCGACCCGCGCACCGTGATCCGCATGGAAGACGTGGCCAAGGTGCTGCAAGCCGAGCCCCAGGGGTTCGACGCGATCATGCTCGATGTCGACAACGGTCCGGAAGGCCTGACCCAGAAAGCCAACAGCTGGCTGTATTCGGCAGGAGGCCTGGCGGCGTGCGCCAAGGCCCTGCGGCCTAAAGGCGTCCTGGCGGTGTGGTCGGCGAGCGCCGACCGGCAGTTTTCCGACAAGTTGAAGAAGGCCGGCTTCAAGGCCGAAGAAGTGCAAGTGTTCGCCCATGGCAACAAAGGCACCCGCCACACCATCTGGATTGCCGAGAAACTCAAGGGCTGAGCTAAACTCTGTCCAACCGTCATCTGTCTTTTCTACAAAGGTGAACCCATGAGTTCGTCCACCCCACCGTCCAACACCGCCAAGCTGGACCGCATCCTCGCCGACGCCCAGCGCGACCGGGAGATGGGCTACCGCGACAAAGCCCTGAAAATGTACCCCCACGTCTGCGGCCGCTGCGCCCGTGAGTTTTCCGGCAAGCGCCTGAGCGAACTGACCGTTCACCACCGCGACCACAACCACGACAACAATCCACAGGACGGCTCCAACTGGGAGCTGCTGTGCTTGTATTGCCACGACAACGAGCACTCGCGCTACACCGACCAGCAATATTTTGGCGACGGCTCCCTGAGCACGCCGAAGATTGCCAAGGCGACCCACAACCCGTTCGCCGCGTTGGCTGGCTTGATGAAGAAAGACGAGTAATCGTCATCACCCAAGCATTTTTACAGGCTGCAAGGCCGTCATCGCGAGCAAGCTCGCTCCCACAGTGGATTTTCGGCGTTCACAAAACCCTGTGGGAGCGAGCTTGCTCGCGATGGCAATCAAACAAACACCACACATCTCGAACCTGACCACCCTTCCCCATTCCCCGTATAATCGCGCCTTTTCCCAAAGGCACCCCGTCCGTGGCCAACAAACGCTACAGCTGCATCGGTCTGTTCAACCCCAAGTCGCCGGAAAACGTCGGTTCGGTCATGCGTGCCGCCGGCTGTTACGGCGTGGCGTCGGTGTTCTACACCGGCAAGCGCTATGAACGCGCCGCCGACTTCGTCACCGACACCAAGAAGGTCCATTACGACATTCCGCTGATCGGCATCGACGACTTGAAGAAGATCCTGCCCCTGGGCTGCGTGCCGGTGGCCGTCGAGCTGGTGGAAGGCGCCCGTCCGTTGCCCGAATACACCCATCCGGACCGAGCGCTGTACATCTTCGGCCCCGAGGACGGTTCGCTGGACAAAGACATCCGCGACTGGTGCGAAGACGTGATCTACATCCCCACCAACGGCTGCATGAACCTGGCGGCCACGGTCAATGTCGTGTTGTACGACCGCATGGCCAAAGGCAACAACACGCGCTCGGGCCCGCAATTCCGCTGACCGGCGGGAAATTCCATGGAACGACGGATTCGCTCTGGCAGTCAGCTTTATACAATTCCCCACACTGGAGACAGATCATGAGCGATAACAATCCGTTCGGGCCGGTGGATACCACCCCTTTCCAATCCCGCAGCCCGCAGAACGTGCACGGTTGGGAGCGCATCGGTTCATTGGCCGGTGGGGTCCTGATGATGGGCAAGGGCTTGCGCCGTGGCGGTGTGATCGGCCTGGCGCAACTGGCAATCGGTGGCATGGCCCTGGCTCGCGGGATTACCGGGCATTGTTCGGCGAAAAGCCTGCTGGAAAAAAATCGCCAACATCTGCATGACGCCCGCGCCCGCATCGAGCAGGCCGGCGACGAGCTGAGCCGCATGAAGGCCAATGCCGAGGCGGCGACTGGCACGGCTACGGTAACGGGGAATGATTCGTTGAGTTCACCTAGGGCTGGGCTCTGATTTTTGCAGTGCCGCTGATGCCCTCATCGCGAGCAAGCTCGCTCCCACATTGGATTTGTGGTGTTCGCAAGAGCCCTGTGGGAGCGAGCTTGCTCCGGGCGGCGTTCCGACGATAGCGGTATTACTGAAGTAACCGGGTATCCAACACGGTAGAGCCCTCACCCAGGATGCTCTCGCTGAGCTGCACAAACTCCGGGGTGTCCACCGTTTCCAGGCGCATCGCCCCTTGCAGCACGTCATCGAGGGAGCGCTTGTTGCGGGTCTTCAGGCGAATCTCCCGGTCCAGTTCCTGCAGCAACAGCACCGCCTTGGCGACCATCGCCGGGCTCACCTGGTCGCCGCGCAACGTCGTGACGCCCTTGCTGTCCCGGGCGAGACGAACATTCAGGGCCTGATAGCGCTCGTCGCTCATGCCGCCGGCGCGGCGCAACAGTTCGATGGCGTAGTACTCGTTCAATCCTTCGCTGATCCAGTCACTGCGATCTTGATCGTTGATGCGCACCAGCATCTGCATCAACTCCCGCAACAACGGACTGCTGCCCCGTTCGCTGACCAACGGCGGGCGGCTGTGCAGGTAGATCGATTCGTGGCCCGCCAGGACGCCACGCCACATCGGATCCCCGGCACCGACGATCAGCAGTTTGGCCGGATGACGCGGCACCACTGCCTGCACCTGCGGCCAGACAAAAGTCAGCAGCGTCAGCACATCCATCCGCCGCATGCCCTGGCCCAAGGGCGAAGCCACTGTCACTTCGGTCTCGCCCAGGCGCGTGCGGCGACTGCCGAGTTTGCCGGCGAGCATCCAGCCCGTGGGGCGATCGAACAAGCGCGAGGGGTTATCGATGCGAAAGCGTTGCTTGCCGATACGCGGCCAAGGCGTCTCGATGCTTTTCCAGCCGTTGGGCAGTTCGAACTCCAGGCGAGAGACCAACTCGATGCCGTCCTGCTGGTCCAGCTTCGCCGGTGGCACCAGGTCATCGCCGCGCAGCAGCGCCCAGCTCGGCGTCATGCGGGTTTCGAAAGAGCCGTTCTTGCGCGATTCGCTGATGCGCACGCGGTAGGTCAGGCTCGCCTTGTCGGCGGCGGGACGCCAAACGCCCCGCGATGCCTTGCCAGGCGTGAGCTGCCATTGGCCGTCCGCCTTGAATCCGCTGTAGCGACCGTCATCGCCCAGGTCGAAATCCAGGCTACGCACTGCCGAGCCTCGCGCGAGGGTCAGGCGCACTTCAGCCTGGTCGCTCTGCGGCAACAGGTGAACGTGGTAATCCAGATCAACTTTCTGTGCTGCCCACAGCGGCCCGCACACCGCCAGCAGCCCCGCCGCCAGCATCCATTTCAATCCTGCAGCCATGGGCGCTCCCTGGTGATGCGATGCCTTGTGTTCAGCCCGCGCGAAAGATCAGGTGGTCTTCCCAGTCTTCTTCGGCCACGCTGCCTTCGGCCAGCATGCGCCCGGATTGGGAAATGCGTTCGTGGTGCACGGCGTCGCGATCACCGCAGACCAGGTGGTGCCACAGCGGCAGGTCCTTGCCCTCGCTGACCAGGCGATAACCGCAGGTCGGCGGCAGCCATTTGAACTGATCGGCCTTGCCCGGCGTGAGCTGAATGCAGTCGGGAACGAAGTCGCGGCGATGGGCGTAGTCGGTGCACTGGCAGGTTTTCAGGTCCAGCAGTTTGCAGGCGATACGCGTGTAATAGACGGTGTTGTCGTCTTCATCCTCGAGCTTTTGCAGGCAGCACAGGCCGCAGCCGTCGCACAGCGATTCCCACTCTTGTGGATCGAGCTGATCGAGGGTTTTGCGTATCCAGAACGGTTCGACTTTGGCGGCCATGGCTCAAGCATCAACATCATGTGGTGAAAAGGCCGACAGTCTAGTGCCGCGACCTCCCGAGGCCAAGCATTGGCGACTGTCGGTAGAAGGGGCTTGTCAGGCCGGACGCCGGGACGTAGGTTGCTTGATCACGTTTCCGAACCCAGCCCAGGTGAGCCCATGAGCGCCAATTCCCGCATCGCCGATTACACCATCCATCCTCAATTCATCGAGCGCTGGTCGCCCCGCGCCTTCACCGGCGAGAGCATTGCCGAAGAAACCCTGCTGAGCTTTTTCGAAGCCGCGCGCTGGGCCCCTTCGGCGTACAACTCGCAACCGTGGCGCTTCTTGTACGCGCGTCGCGACACGCCGAACTGGGAGCGTTACCTGGGCCTGCTCAACGAGTTCAACCGTGGCTGGGCCCAACATGCCTCGGCGCTGGTGATCATCGCCTCGAAAACCACCTTCGCGGTGCCCGGCGCCACGGAAGAAACCCCGGCCCAGTGCCACACCTTCGACACTGGCGCGGCCTGGGGCCACCTGGCGCTGCAAGCGAGCCTCAGCGGCTGGCATACCCATGGCATGGCCGGCTTCGACCAGGAGCTGACCCGCAAGGAACTGAAGATCCCGGACGGCTACGCCCTGCACGCGGCCGTGGCGATCGGCAAGCTGGGGGACAAATCCACCTTGGCCGACTACCTCCAGGCCCGCGAAGTCCCAAGCCCGCGTCGGCCGTTGAGCGAGTTGGTGGCCGAGGGTGATTTCAGCCTATAAACACTCACGTGCGAAACCGAACCCGTGGCGAGGGAGCTTGCTCCCGCTCGGCTCTGTAGGCGCTGGCGGAGCCTGCGATCTTTTGATCTTGATCTTTCGCTTGAAATTCAAGTGACAGGGGAAAGATCGCAGCCTCGCTTCGCTCGGCAGCTCCTACTCGCAGTCCAGCGGGAGCAAGCTCCCTCGCCACGGTGGTTTACAAACCTTGAGTAAAGTTGGGCTTCAGTAACCTCGGGCGAAATCCACTTCCCCACGCAGCGCTTCGCCAGCCTGGTAGGCGCGCAGGTTCTCCAGGAACAACCGCACCATCATCGGCGGCGAGGTCGGTGCCGAGCTGTGGCCGGTCAACAGCAGGCCCCAGGCCGTCCAGAACGGATGCCGCTGCGGCAACGGCTCCTGGCGACACACGTCGATCACCGCGCCGGCCAGGTGCCCTTCCTTCAAGGCTTGCACCAGGTCCGCGTCCACAACCGCCACGCCACGGCCGACGTTGATGAACAACCCGCTGGGCTTGAATTGCTGGAACAGCGCCGCGTCGTAGATGTCATGGGTATCCGGCGTGTTCGGCAGCAGGTTGACCACGTAGTCCGCTTCGCTCACCAGACGCGGCAAATCCTTCAACGCCCCAACCTCGATAAACGGCGCCAACTCACGGGCTTCACTGGCGATGCCGTACAACTGCACGCCAAACGGCACCAGGAACTGCGCCACCCGCTGGCCGATATCGCCAGTGCCGACGATCAACACCTTGCGCCCCGCCAGGCTTTGCCCTTGGCGGTTGTCCCACTTGCGCTCCACCTGGCTGACCAACCGCGCCAGGACTTCGCGTTCATGCCCCAGCATGTAGGTGAGCACATATTCGGCCATCACCTGGCCGAATATGCCGACCGCGCGGGTCAAGCGATAATCGCGCGTCAGGCCTTCGGCCAGCAGCGGCGTGATGCCCGCCCAGGTCGATTGCAACCAACGGGGCCGGTGACCTTGACGCAACAGGGTCGCCAACAGGTCAGGCTGGCCGAGCCAGACCGGGCAATCAGTCGCCAGCCGCGACAGCTCGGCGGAATCGCCGCTGGTCAGCACTTCGATGTCGGGCGCAGCCTGACGCAAGAGTTGGGCATAGACCGCGTGGTCGTGTTCGGCAATCAGAACGCGCATGAATCAAACCTTTCCAAACAGTGCAGACGGCCGCTGACAGAGTATCGCTCCATCCATGCGGCCCATCGCCAATAATCATTTCAGTATTCAAGGGGCCCCAGGACGGGCGCCCCGAAGTATCAGACCGGGTCGTTGCGTCGCAGCAACTCTTCGGGCAGATGCTCGATGTATTCGTCTTCAGCCGGAGGCATCTGCAAGTGATAGCCCTGGGTGTCGAGGTTTTCCAGCACCTTGTTGATGTCCTCCCGGGACAGTTGCCGCTCCGGGCTCAATACCAGGTCGAAGGCATGGATGGCCTTGCCGAACGCGGCCATCAACGGCTCGGGCACGCGGGCCAATGCCTCGCTCTTGAGCACGTAGAGGTACATTTCGTTTTTCTTCGAGCTGCGGTAGATGGAGCAGATACGTTTCAAGGCTGTTCTCCGGCGGTGGCCAGGCTGTCGAGCAATGCCTGGCCCATCAACTCGCGGCGCCAGCCACGCAGCGAATCGGGCAATTGGTAAGGCCCCTCGGGAAAGCCACTCTTGATCAGGGCTTCGAGGGTTTTCTTGCGCAGCATCAGTTCCGGGGCAATGCCCAGGCGCTCGGCTTCAGCCTGCCCCAGGGCCTTGAGCCGCTTGAGCAGCGCCGAGGCCTCGATCGGCAGCGGTTCGGGCACTGCGGGCGGCCATTGTTCAGGTGGCACGCTGCCTGCGCGCTTGATCAGGTCGAGCAGGAACTCACCGTCCTGGCGCACGGTACGCGGATGCATGTCTTCGATCTTCGCCAGCGCACCGAGGTTATCTGGCTGCGTGCGGGCCAGGGGCCATAGCGAATGTTCGCGAATGATGCGGTTGCGCGGCAGGTCACGGGCGCGCGCCTCGCGCTCACGCCAGGCGCACAGTTCGCGCAGCACGGCCAATTGCGCCCGGGACAGCTTCCAGGCCAACTTGGCCTCGCGGTACACCTCGTACGGGTCGATTTCGCGGCGCAGGTTGGCCACCAGTTCGGCGCCGTCCTCCAGGACCCAGCTGTATTTTTCGTCGGACAGCTTCGGCCGCAGTTGTACGAAAACTTCCGCAAGGTGCACTGCATCCTCGGCGGCATAGCTGATCTGGGTTTCGGACAGGGGCCGCTGCAACCAGTCGGAACGGGTCTCGCCCTTGGGCAATTCGATGCCCAGCACTTCCTGCACCAACCGCGAATAACCCATGGAGAAACCCAGGTTCAGGTAGGCGGCGGCCAATTGCGTGTCGAACAGCGGCGCGGGCAGGCTGCCGGTCAGGCGCAGCAAGACTTCAAGGTCTTCGCTGCAGGCGTGCAAGACCTTGAGCACCGCCGGGTTTTCCAGCAGCGCGGCCAAGGGTTTCCAATCGTCGATGGTCAAGGGGTCGATCAGGTACGCGCTTTTGCCATCACCGATCTGCAGCAGGCCGGCAATGGGATAAAAGGTGTCGACCCGCATGAATTCGGTGTCGAGGGCGACGAACGGCAACTGTTGCCATTCGGCGCAAAACCGACCGAGGCTATCGTTGTCGCGAATCCAATGAATATCGATGGCCACACGGCTCTCCCTTGAAGAATGGCGCGCAGTATATATCGCCGTCGGCGATTGCGAGCATCTACGGAGCAAGAGCTTGAGAGAAATCGCCTGCGCGCACGTAAGAATAGTCCTACATCCGCCGTTATCCGGTCTTACGTAATACATACACCCGTTTAAATGCCAGGCCAGGCAGGAAATCCTGATGCCACACCACGCTGAAACCGGCCGCGAGAAATTCGGCTTCGACGCAGGCCTTGTCGGCCAGGTTTCGTTGCGAAGCATGGCCGAGCTTGAGACGCCCCTCGATCTGGACTGACACGATCACCGTGTCCCGGCTGACCCGGTGGAATTCCCGCAGCAAAGCCAGGCGATGTTCGCTGGCCTGGATGTGCATAAACAATTGCAGACAAAAAATGCAGTCCACCGCGTTCGCCGACAGCCCAAGGGTAAACGCCGAGCTGGGAAAAGTCTTGATCCGCTGGAGCAGCGCACCGCCATGGTGGCTGCGGGCATGATCGAGCGTATCTGGCGAGGGGTCCGCCGCGAGGATCACCCGGTTGGCATGCTCACCCAACACCGGCCAGAACCGCCCCGCCCCACACGCGACATCCAGTACCAACCCAGGCTCACCCGCGACCTTCAAGGCGTTGCGTGCCAATTGCTCATCACGCCAGAAAGTCAGGCGCAGCCGCCGAGGCGTCGGCTGACGGCAAATCTGCGCATGCTCCTGGTCATGCTGCCTGGCGAACTCAAGCTCGACGGTGGAGGGGGTTTGCCCGGGCATACTCACGGCTCACGGAAAAGGTTGGACGACAGGTTAAACAGGGCTACGTGAAAAAAAGGTGTAGGAAGATTATTCCCTGGCCAACACCCCATCGATCACTGCGCTGCGGCAACTGGCGAACATGTCCAAGTCCTGGCTGTAGACCTTGCTGTTGACTTCCAGCAGCCCGAGCATCGAATGAAACAGGTTGTCCTGGCTCAAAGGTTTATCCCGACTCATTTGCAGGCAATGCGTATCGACCGAGAAGGACTTCTGATAACTGTCGGAAAACCAGGCCAGCATCGCCACATGCTTCTGTTGCTCAGGGGCCAGCATGTAGGGCGTGCCATGGAGGAACAGGTTGTATTCGCCCAGGGACTCGCCGTGGTCCGACAGGTACAGCATGGCGGTGTCGACCTTGTCCTGGTTGGCCCGCAGCAAATCGATCAACATCGACAGCACGTGATCGGTATACACCAGCGTGTTGTCGTAGCCGTTGACGATGCTCTCGCGGCTGCAATTGTTCAGCGCGTTGCTTTCGCACACCGGGGTGAAATGCTCATATTCCTTCGGGTAGCGCTTGAAGTATTCCGGCCCATGACTGCCCATCTGGTGCAGCACCAGCACGGTGTCCTTGTCGAGGGTGTCGATGAAATGTTGCAAGCCCTGCAGCAGGATTTCGTCGCGGCACTCGCTATTGGCGCACAGGGACGGATCCTTGAGATTACTGACGTCCTGCAACGTGACCCGATCGCAGGTGCCTTTGCAGCCGGACTGATTGTCCCGCCAGATCACGTCCAGTCCAGCGCGCTTTAGCACGTCCAGCAGACCCTCTTCATTCTTGGCCTTGCTGGCGTCGTAGTTCTTGCGGCCCATGTTGGAAAACATGCACGGCACTGACACGGCCGTCTCGGTCCCGCAGGAATGCACGTCGGTGAAAGCGATCAGGCCGGCTTCCTTGTCCAGTTGCGGCGTGGTGTCGCGGTGATAGCCGAGAATGCCGAAGTTCTCGGCGCGAGCGCTTTCCCCGACCACCAGGACAGTGAGTGATTTTCGTGCATGGGTTTGCCAGGCCGGGTTGCGGCTAGCATCCTCGCCCAACGTGACGAATGGTTGCTTGGCCGACGCGACTTGCTCGCGCAAATAGCCGAACGACGCCCCGATGTAGTTGCTCGGCACCACCATGAGATGCAGTTCATGGTGGTTGCGAAACAACGAAGACAGCCCTTGATAGTTGATCATGGCCACCGCGCCGAGCACCGCAACCGAGGCCACGCCGACCAGCAACTTGCTCAATAACTCCCTCGGCCAGCGGCGATAACTAATGGGTGTCTTGAACAATAACCAGGAAGGCAAGACACCTAACAAACCGATGTAGAAGAACAACTTCAACGACAATAGATCGCGAACTTCCGTGGCATTGGTTTCGGCGAAATTTCGCAACATGCCGGCATCCATCAAGACCCCGTACTGGGCCATGAAATACGCCACGCCCGCGCTGATCATGAATAGCAACATCAACAACGGCTTGAGCACCGGGCGGAACGCCAACAACGTCAACACCAGGTTGAACGCGCAGAACACGATGACGGCAAATGCCAGGCACAGCAGCAGTCCGCGGCCATCCGCCGCAGTAATCACAAGCAGGTGCTGCCAGAGAATAAAGTTGAAGCCCACTAACAAAAAGGCACTGGCGACCAGCGTCACCCACTCGGGGCGCACGGCTTTAATAGTCAGCATGATGGTTGGAGGGTTCCTGAAGTTGCTCTTTTAAAAGAAAGTGCCGCAGGCAAATGTGAAAAATTCATTTCCTACGGCAACACAAACTTTAGGCAGCCCACCATCAATTTTTCGTGAAAAAGTTGCCAGTAAATAATTATTTAAGGGAACCTTTTCAAAACCCTCGTCAGGCTTGGTTCAGGTACCAGCGCCAGTCCTGCTCACCTACTTCCCCCATGAATTGGCGATATTCGGCGCGTTTGACTGCCAGATAGACGCCGAGAAACTCGCCGCCAAACGCTTCTCGTGCCCATGGCGAGGCCTCAAGCGCATTCAAGGCTGTAAGCCAGTCGGTGGGCAGCAACGCGGTCGCCTGGGCGTAACCATTGCCTTCCACCGGCGCGCCGGGATCACGCTGTTGCCGTATGCCGCGGTGAATCCCGGCCAATATCGCGGCGGCGGCGAGATACGGGTTGGCATCGGCGCCGCAGACGCGGTGCTCGATGTGTCGCGAAAACGCCGGGCCGCCAGGCACCCTCAGGCTGACGGTGCGATTGTCCACGCCCCAGGTCGGCGCCAGCGGCGCATAGCTGTTGCTCTGGAATCGACGGTAGGAGTTGGCGTTCGGGCAGAACATCAACAGCGAATCCAGCAGGGTATCGAGCATCCCCCCTACCGCGTGACGCAGCAGTGGCGTGCCGTCGGCGGCTTCGCTGGCAAACAGGTTGCGCCCGTCCCGGTCCGCCAGGCTGACGTGCATGTGCATGCCGGAGCCCGCCAGATGCTCGAATGGCTTGGCCATGAAACACGCCGCCATGCCGTGTCTATGCGCCACGCCCTTGACCAGGCGCTTATAGCGCACCGCCTCATCCATGGCTTGCAAGGCATCGGTGCGGTGTTCAAGCGTGATTTCGACCTGCCCCGGTGCGTATTCCGAAATAGCGGTTCGGGCCGGAATGCCCTGCTGTTTGCAGGCGGCATACAGGTCGGCCAGGAACGGCTCGATCTGCTCCAGCTCCCGCAACCCATAGACTTGCGTGGCCCGTGGCCTGCCGCCGTCAGCGTCACGCGCCGGTTGGGGCCGGCCTTGGCTGTCGCGCTGGGCATCCAACAGATAAAACTCCAGCTCCGCCGCCATTACCGGGTAATAACCGTCGGCCTGCAAGGCGTCGATCACCCGGCTGAGCAGATGGCGCGGGTCGGCCACCGCCGCAGGCATTCCTTCCTCGGGGTGCATGCCGACTTGCACGGCGGCGGTGGGAATCAACCGCCACGGCATGCGTTGCAAGCTGCCACTGACGGGGTAGGCGCGGCAATCGATGTCGCCGACATCCCACACCAACCCGGAGTTTTCGACGTCGTCGCCATTGAGGGTCAGCCCGAGCATCGTACTGGGCAGCGGTCGACCGTTTTCGTAGACCGCCAGCAACTCGTCCCGGTGCAATAACTTGCCCCGTGGCACGCCATTGTTATCAAGGATGAACAGCTCGAAGAGTTCGATATCAGGATTCTGGTCGAGAAACGCCTGGGCGTGTTGCACGGGCGCGAAAGCATTTTTGGCAAGGCTCATGGGAAGGCTCGTATTTCCATGTCGGACGGACGACCAGGCGCCGTCGGTCTGTGCTCGTCGGCGACGAACACAATGTGTGATCAACAGGAAATACGGGAATCCGGAGGACGCGCGTGGCGACAGTGCCACAAGGCCCAGAAGGCCAGCTCGGACGGCAACGCACAGAGGGACGCAGGCATGGCAAGCGTGGACCTGCCGAGCGGATCGACCGCGGCGGTTGAAAGGTATCGGAGCACCAGGGGCCAACCGTTCATGAGCGCATCACAGGGACAGTACCTGGCAAGCGTCCCACGGCCCCCACGGACCCTTAAACCTGGATTTGATGGAGCTTGGATCAGGGCGAGCTAAACATAAGCAAACGAATGACGCCGTGGGCAACATTCTCCCCAGCCTCTCGTTCCGCTAGGATCACCTACCTGGTTTGCGCAAGATCCGCGCAAGGACACAGCGAGACAGAACGGATGCTGAACAGTAACGCTCTCAGAAAGCTCGACATGCAGGACCTCATGGTGTTTAGCGCCGTGTATGAACAAGGCAGCGTCACCGGTGTGTCCGAAGCATTGTGTGTCAGTCAATCGACCGTCAGTTATTGCCTGAAGAAACTGCGCGCCTGTTTCGAAGATGAACTGTTCATCAACAGCCGTACCGGCATGCGCCCGACCTATAAAGCCGAGGGCATGTACGAGCATGTACGCGCCATCCTGCAGCGAATCAACCAGTGTCATGCCGGGTCACCTACCTTCGATCCAAGGCGCCAGGCCATCACCTTCAATATTGGCGCGCCTGAATACTTCGAACAGCTGATCCTGCCGCGACTGCTGCGGGGTTTCGATCACGCCGAGTTGCCGGTGACGGTGAACGTGAGCAAGCTCGAAGCGGACATTCCCGTCGAAGCCCTGCGCAATGGCAGCCTGGACCTGGTGATCTGCTTCGGCCCGAATTTCCACAGCAATCATGCCGACCTGAAATCCAGGCCGCTGCTGGACGACGACCTGGTCTGCGTCGTGGATAAACGGGCCGCGCCACTGGAACCGCCGCTGAGTCTCGAAACATTCCTACAGCGTCGTCACGTTTTTCCGACACCCTGGGCTTCGTCCAGCAACATGATCGACGGCTGGCTGGCGATGCAGGCGCAGCAACGCCAGATCGCCGCGCGCGCCAACAGTTACGGCGCGGCGTTAAAGATGATCGCGGGTACCGATTTGATCCTCACCCTGCCCCGCCGCATCCAGCAACTGCTCGCCAATGACGCGGGCTTCCATCACCACGACGCACCTGAAGGCTTGCCTGGCTTTACCCTGGACATGCAGTGGAGCCTGGGCGCCGATCAGGACAGCGCCAACATCTGGTTGCGTGAGCAGGTCATCGAGGCCTGCCTTGGACACTGAAGCTTAAAGACCGATGGCAGCCTTGGCGTAAGGGCCACGATCAATGTCGAGGAGTTCCACGCACAACTGCACGCTGACACCGGCGGGCCAGGGTCCCAGATCCTGGAGCACCGCCAGCAGATTGTCGGCCAACTGCTTCTTGATCTCCGCCGAGCGGCCACTGAGCAAGGCCAGTTTCAAATGCACGAACCCGCGCTCGCCGATGCCGGTGCCGACCCGAAATGTATCGATCTTCACCGCACGGCTCTTGATGTCGTGCTCAGCTGCGAACTGACCGGAGGCCACCAGTGCGTTGTTCAGGCGCAGCAGTGCGACATCGGCGTTCAGCTCAGTCAGGTTGGCGGTGTATTCCATGTGCAGGTGAGGCATGTGTTTCGACTCCGATTCGAAAAAGCGAGGGTGGGGTGACAGCTGTCGCAACGATACCTCGACTGGGTCGGGTCAGGCAGGTTTTGTTTCGTCTGCCAGCGGCATCCGTTCGCTCATGAACGCCTCCAACCGCGACCTCAGCCACCGCTCGGCCGGGTCATTGTCGACGTGGCTCAGCCAAACCATGGACAAATCCACCGTCGGCGTCTCGAAGGGAAAAGGTTCACAGAACAATTGGCCGGAAGCGGCCATGGCCGTGGCGGTGTAGTCCGGCAGGCTGGCGATCAGATCAGTGCCGGCCAGCAACGCCGGCAAGGCGCTGTACTGTGGCACCGACAGCACCACGTGGCGCTTGCGACCGATTTCGGCCAGCCATTCGTCAGCCAGGCCGGCAATGTTGGCCGTATGGGAAACCAGCACCTGTGGCCGCGCGCAGTATTCATCCAGGGTCAGCGGTGTTTCCGAGGCATCGGCCCGCAGCACGCGGGCCCTGATGTGCCGCAGCAGCTTGCGTTTGGCATTGGCCGGCAGCCCCCGGGTCTGGCTGATGCCGACCGTAATGTCGCCTGAGGCAAGCAAGTCGGGAATGCGCCAGTAATCGACATGCTGGACCACGAACACGACGTTGGGAGCTTCCTGGCGCAGGCTGCGCAACAGCGGCGGCAGCAGGCCGAATTCCACGTCGTCCGACAGGCCGATGCGAAACGTCATGGTGCTGCTGGCGGGGTCGAAATCATGGGTCAGGCTCAGCGCCACCGACAGCGAGTCCAGTGCCGGCGACAGGTGCTGGATGATTTCCTCGGCCCGCGCCGTCGGCTCCATGCGATGCCCGACGCGGATGAACAACGGGTCGTTGAACATCGCCCTGAGGCGATTGAGGGCCGAGCTGATGGTCGGTTGGCCGAGGAACAGTTTTTCCGCAGCCCGCGTCACGTTACGCTCGAGCATCAGCGTTTCGAAAACCACCATCAGGTTGATGTCGGCCTTGCGCAGTTCGTTGCGGTTCATCCATTGCTCCTGGTTCCAGTCGGTAAGGCAGGCACTGCAATTTTCTGAAATATCTCACAATCACTGGAAACGTATTCTCATTAGCGAAAATTATCAGCTTGGCTAGGCTGTGCGACGACATGTGCAGAACATGTCATGAATAAATAAATCGCATGGAGCGAACCGATGTATTTTGAAATCTATCGACAGACCCGAGGCACCCCAAGCACCGGACGAGGCCAATGGCGCTGGCGCTTGAGAGCCGGTAACCACGAAACCATCGCCAGCGGTGAATCCTACGTGAACAAGGCTGACTGCCTGCATGTCATCGGGTTGATCAAGAGCGCTCACGGCGAGACACCTGTAAAGGAAATCTGAAGCGTCCACGGGCCGACCATCTGAAGTATCGTATGCAGCGAACAGCGAGAGGTCGCGCCCATGACTCAACCCGATAACCGTAGCGACTGGCTGGTGCGCGCGCCTGAGTCGAGGAAACTGGAGCGCATCGAGGCCTATTTCAGTGGTCACGGCTACAGCGCCCACCGGCATGACACCTACGCCATCGGCTTCACCCTGTCCGGCGTCCAGAGCTTCAACTACCGGCACAGCAAACGTCATAGCCAGCCCGGTGGAACCATCGTGCTGCATCCCGATGAGGTTCATGACGGCGAAGCAGGCACCCGCGATGGCTTTCATTACCGGATGTCCTACATCGAACCCTCGTTGATCCAGCAAGTGCTGGGTGGCAGGCCCTTGCCCTTCATCGAGGGCGGACTGTCGAACGATCCCCGGCTCAACATCGCGACCCGCAGGTTGCTCAGTACACTGGAGCATCGCCTCGATCCACTGGAGGAAGACGACGCCATCTATGATGTGGCCCAGGCGCTCGCTGTCGCGGCGGGTCGCCGACGCGGGCGTCGGCTGCTGGATTACCCCGCCGCGGAGCGTGCGCGCCTGTTCATCCATGATGCCCTTGGCCAACCGATCACCCTGGACGATCTGGTCGAGGCCAGCGGTCGGGATCGCTGGAGCCTGTCACGGGATTTCCGCGCCCTGTACGGCACCAGCCCCTATCGCTACATCACCCAGCGCCGATTGAACGAAGCCCGGCGCCTGGTATTGCAGGGCCTGCCATTGAGCGAAGCTGCCCTGGCCTGTGGCTTTTTCGACCAAAGCCACATGACCCGGCTGCACACCCAGGCCTTCGGCATTTCGCCGGCACGCTGGCTGAAGATGCTGCGTTGAAATCCTGCGCCGAACGCTGTGAAAAGCTGCACGATCATCCAATACCCGCCTCACCCCGGACAGTAAGGTAGCGCTCATATACCACCACGGAGCGTGCCCCAATGAATCATTACTCCCCCATCAATTTCGCCCAGAAATACGCGCTGTTCGCCGAGCAGTGGGCGCCCAAAGTCATTGCCGAAATGAATGACTACCAGTTCAAGATCGCCCGGCTCGAAGGCGATTTCATCTGGCACGCCCATGCCGATACCGATGAAACGTTCATCGTGTTGGACGGCGAACTGCGTATCGACTTTCGTGACGGCGCCGTCATGATCGGCCCGGGCGAAATGTACGTGGTCAAGAAAGGTGTCGAGCACAAACCCAGTGCCGTGCAGGAAGTGAAACTCTTGTTGATCGAGCCTCGCGGCGTCATCAATACCGGTGAAGAGACCAACGAGCGAACGGCGGTCAATGACGTCTGGATCTGACCGGGCCAGGCTCAGTCGTACTCCGCTTCCTCGTGGTCACCGAGCAGCCGGCGCTGGCGAGGCGTCGCGGCGGCGAGTACCACGGGATTGAACTGCCAGTGCAGATAGGGCGAGAACTTCTGCGCGACCATCCGCCCGCCGTAGTGCACCTGGAGCATGTAGCGCGTGCGATCGGAGGTCCGGTTGTCGCTGCCGGCGTGCCATAGCTCGCTGCGCAATATCAAGACATCGCCCGCCCGGCATAGCACCGGCTGCGCCGAGCGCCCATTCCATTGCGTTTCGCCGGCAGCAGGCGCTCGCCCCGCCTTGTGGCTGCCGGGTATCACCCGTGTCGGGCTCAGGTCGGCATCGATGTCGTCGAGGTAGAACTGTGCGGTGAATACCTGCATCGGCAGTTCGAAATCGGGATCGGCCAACAAGCCCGGCGGCAATTCCATCGGCAGATAATCCAGATGCAGTGGAGCGCCGACGAAACCGGGATGGCAGCGCCAAGCCGTCTGGCCGATGATGTGGCAATCATCGCCCAACGCCGCCTCGGCGAGCTCGATCACCCCGCTCACCTCCAAGTAAGGCAACCAGAACGGGTCGCGATTGAACACGCATTTGTAATGATCGATGACACCGCTGTAATCCCAGTGCTGGGGTTTCAGCTGGTCGATAGCACGACGCACGTCAGCGACTTGCGCGGCATCCAACACACCAGGCATCAGGACATAACCGTCCTGATGCAGGGCTCGCAGGAGGTCGTCAGTCGACACGACACCACCCGTTTCAGGTACGGAAGCGGCCGGTCAGCTCTGCGAGGTTTCTCGACAGGCTGGAAAGCTGCTGGCTGGCGTGCATGCTCTGGGCGGAATTGGCCGCCGCTTCGTTGGACAGATCACGGATGTCGGAAATATTGCGGGCTATTTCCTCGGTGACGCTACTTTGCTCTTCACAGGCATTGGCGATTTGCGCGGCCATGTCGTTGATCCGCTGGATCGAACCACCGGTGCCGCTGAGCACCTGGTCGACACCCGCGGCGCGCTCAACGCTGTCACGAGCCTTGCTGCTGCCGACCTGCATCGCTTGGACAGCCTTGGCGACACCACTTTGCAAGCGTTCGATACGAACCTGGATGTCCTTGGTCGAATCCTGGGTACGAGCCGCGAGCGCCCTCACCTCATCGGCCACCACGGCAAAACCACGGCCCTGCTCACCGGCCCGCGCGGCTTCGATTGCAGCGTTCAGTGCCAACAGGTTGGTCTGCTCGGCGATGCCACGAATCACTTCGAGCACAGCACCGATGCTGGAAGTTTCCTGGGCCAACGCCTCGATCGTGCCCGAGGCGCTTTCGACTTCCTGGGCCAACTGGCGGATCGACTCGATGGTGCTGCTGACGACTGCGGTGCCGTCGCGAGACTGACTGCTCGCCTGTTGCGCGGCGTCCGAGGCGCTTACTGCATTATGCGCAACCTCATGCACGGCGGCGCTCATCTGGGTGGCCGCGGTACTGACTTGATCCAGTGCCGCGTGTTCGCTGCTGATCAGCCGATCATTCGTCGCAGCCATATCGGCCATGGCGCGCGCAGCGGCATCGACCTCCCCGGTCACTCGTCCCACTTCGGCAATCAGCGGTTGCAGCTTGTCGAGGAAACGGTTGAACGCACTGCCGAGCTGGCCCAACTCATCAGCCGAACGTACTTCGAGACGGCCCTTCAGATCGCCGCCGCCCTCGGCAATCTGTTCAACCCGGTGCAACAAGCGACGCATCGGACGCAACACCACCATCGGCAAGGTCACGATCAGCAGGATGCAACCGAGCAGACCGACCAACAGAATCGCTCCCTGCTGCAGGCCCACGGCTTGTCCGTGATCGATCGCCGCCTGGCCTTCCCGTTGCGATGCCTCGTCTTCCAACTCACCGAGTTTGTCGATGGCATCGCGCATGGTGTTGAACTTGCTCTCGCCATCACCAAAACTCAGCGCACTGGCCGCCTGCGGATTGCTTGCGGCTTGCTCAACGACCTGCCGCGAAATTTGCGACCACTGGGCAAAGCGGTCATTGAACTGACCGACCAGCGCCTGCGCCTCTGCACCCGGCTGCATCGCCGCGTATTTTTGTACGCGATCGTACGCTTGCTTCAGGTTGTCCCTGTGACTGGCCCGCAGCGCCTCGACATGAGTCCCCACCCCGTCGCCCAGCAAGCTCCGTTCGGCAACGAACGCCTGGTACAGGTCCCGATCCGCATTGAGCAACAGGCTGATGGCCGGCAGATAACGCTTGGTCAGCTGCGTGCTGGACTCCGTCACCTGGCCGATCCCACGCATGCCCGCGCCCCCCATCAGCACCAGCAATACAGCCAGGAACACCATCGGGAGGGTGATTTTCCAGCGAAAGCCCAAGTCGGCGAAGAACCGCAGCATGGTGTCATTCCTTACACGGGGGGATTACCTGCCTATCGGCAGCCTTGTCTTGAGCTATAGACCATTAGTCTCATTGTCACAAAGAAGTGACGAAACGACTCAACCAAGTGAGGCGCTTCGTAGGACCTTTCTGAAAACCACATTGATAGCCTTCATCTCAATACAAGCCCGTCGCACGGGTTCTCCAGCCGCGATAGGCTTCAAAGATCGCCATAGATAGCACCTTACCGTCAGGATTCGAGAGAATGTTCACCCTGGAAAACTGATATACAATAGATATCATCTTCAGGAAGGAGATGTACAGGAGCAGGACGCTCCCTTACTTGAGACCACGCTACACATGGAGCACATCATGCCCAGCATCGCTGAAAAATCCGAAAGCTTCCTGCTGCGGTTACGTAAACAGGACACACCGACGGGGGTCAGTCTCTCGACCATCGAGTTACTTATGCGTCAGACCGGCCTGAGTAAAACCGAAATCGCTCACCTCGCACTGCGTCAGCTAGCTGACCGTTATTTACCAAAGTACGAGCTGGATGACGGCCCGTTAACCCAAGAACAAATCGCCGCGATTCGTGCCGCTAGCCCTGCTACGGATATTCCGGAGGAACGCGTAACCAGAAGGCTCTATTAATGACCGTTCCTTTTCGTCCACTGCCTGCACCAGGCGATTTTGTCTGGTGCCATTTTCCAGAGGTTGTCGGGAAACCCGGCCCAAAAGCTCGACCCGGTTTAATAGTCGCTGTTTTTGATGACGACCACGCCGTAAGAATCGCCTATGGAACGACTCAAAAAACGGAGAAGCTTTACCCTGGTGAGTTTGTGTTAGATCCCGCAGATCCTGGCTTTTCTTCAAGCGGACTGACCCACCGGACAAAGTTCGACTTGAATCATGAAGTCCAGGTTTTATTCGATTCAGATTGGTTTGCACCGAACCAAAGCGTCTATGCCTGCGTCCCCTTGCCGAAGATGGGGAGGCTGGACATCAGTTACTACCCAGCCGTGCAAAAAGCCGCCAAAGCCAAACGTCAGAAATAGTGTTTATCGACTCGCCGACGCCCAGCTTACCCAAGCGGGCCGGCGTTGGATTGCTGACGACCTGCCGCAAAACTGCGACCGATACGCCGTGATTATGTAGATCCCAGAATGGGGTGGGCGCAATAAAAAGGGCGGCGGGACGCAATTGCAGAGAGGGAATTTTCTGACATTTCCAGCCCACATAATTCAGGGAATCTTCTTACGCATCATCTGATTGATGATTTCTACAGAAGGGCTCTATAGTCCAATTGTCGTTCGTAAGAGCGGCTTGGGTTTGGCGACCCATGACAAATATGCAGGAACCTCTCGCGGATTGCGGAATGCTTCCGTGCGCAATATGCTGCTTTTCGGTAGCTGTGCGTGGGAGATCTTCGGATCTGCCGGTTTTTCCATTTGTCCCGGTTCGCCAACCCGCGTACAGCTACCACCTTATTCGTTTGGCGACGATTAAGAAGGTTCTCAATCAAATGGAATTTAAAAAATGAACAGATACATGGCTCTTACCAGTAATGCCGACGATCAACCCCTCTTCGTCGATACCACTGCGCCTTTACACATCCTGCTTGACACGGCGGGCTATAGAATCCGCGCAGTGACCCAGCTTTTAGAGAACCTCGCAATGCGAGGGGACATTCCGAGCGATTCAGTGGTCCTCCAGGACTTTGCACAACTGTGCTGCATCTCCTTGAGGGATGGTTGTGACGTGCTTGATGTCATCGCCCGACGCTTGGACGCAGAGCCGGCCTAGCTCAAAGGGCCTCTCACGGGGCCCATTTCGGCAAAGCGAGCATGGTTCGATGACACCCAAACCGCGGTTTGCCCGGACCCAATTAATCACATAAGCTGATCAGCATGAATACACACACCTCGGAGGCTCCGATGGCTACCACAAAAAAAGTCGAGAAAGCGCGCAGAAAAGTCACTCACGAAGAGCTGACATTTCTTGACGTTCGACAAGCTGCACGTGATGGTCAGAAAGTGTTCGATAAATTTGTAATCACTGGCAAGCTTCCTATTACAAAGTAGGCGTGGATGCCAGACGTTAAAATTTCCGCACTTTTTGAAGAAACACAGAACTGGAAAAATTTTGCCGCACACTTTTACAATTACAAAGTGTGCGGCGAGCTTCCGGCTATCTTTGGCAGAGATGAACAGCTCGATCTGAGTGATATGTGTCACATCCATTTGGCGAGCACTGCAGAAACACAAGCTCGCTGGGCCAAAATCGACCGTCAGTACTATCGCACAGCCCTAACAGAAGACCCTGACAACGACTTCTGGCTTATCTATGCCTATGATGATTTCAAAGATGCTTACCTACTGCTAACGATCATTGGGCCAGACGCTCACAACCGTACGGAATGGGGATCGTTTTTACGTACGGTTCATAACGACATCGTGCAGCCTTGGATTGTAGGAAAAATCGTTTTTCCTGAGCTAGATGACTGACGCTATCTAACTCTCTAAGCAAAATATTCGTGCTCTCCGCTTCGAAGACCTGTATCGATATTAATTATGCCTTTCAGCCACGCTTAGTCTTCTTGGTGCTCGCGACGACGATTGGCTTCTGCCTGATTGCGAATAACTTGAATTCGCTGCAACAGGCCATGAGAGACAGGCTGAACACTCTCAGGATTGTCCTTGATGTCCCTATTGAGCAGGTCGACAGATCCTACGCCTTCCTGAGTCTTCATATTTTTTTCGGCATTATCTTTAGACATAACTTCTCTCGGACACAGAACCCTCCCGCAATATTACACATCATGACGATATTGCACCGCTCTTGCATAGTTTCTTTTACACAGTTCCAACAGTGGTTTGCTGTGAAACGGCAAGACTCTGAAGGAAACGGGAGACAGGCCAAGATTTTGAGTTCACTTTTAATCGCCCCACTTCATAATCGTGGTCTGTCTCGCGTCCCCGTTCAAAAAGCACCTTACGGATACAGACCGTCACATGCACGCTTGATCAGGATGTAAGCAATTCGGCTGGCCTTCTTTTTTCCAGCATCGAGCGTGCATTCATCTGCGGTTTTGTACCCGAAAAAATCGGTCTCCAACTTTTTTGCATAGTAAGGATATTGTTGGCAGTCCTGATCTATTGTTCGAGCGATAAAATCGTTCTGTGCGTCCGGTACATTCTTTATAACGCACCGTTGGTAAGACCAGCCGGAGTGCGAAGGGCTGTTCCGACGCATTGCCTGTAGCGCTTGCTCGGTCTCCACCTTTTGCTTCTCTGCCCGCTCCGCGTTCAGTATTGACTGGTTTCGAAAAACACAATCGAGGAATTCTTTTGAAAGACTGGTCTGTGCTGAGGAGTAGGGCTTGCAGTCTTCAAGTCGAGTCGATTGCCCCCTCGCTTGGCGAGCATCCCTTTCGCTCATAGCCTTGACAGCACGATCAGCCTCATCCTGCGTTAAGGCTTGAGCCGAGGGCATGATGGCGCCCCCGATGCTAAATATGAGCACTGCAATCATGATCTGAGTGTTCATGGCGAACGTCCCTGTTTGATTCGCACAGGTTAGCCGCAAGCATTGCAACCCGCCATCATTGCCGGAGCACCAGTCCTTAGACGGCGGCAGAGCCAAGACAGACAGGAACGTAGCGAGCGTATTACAGACGTCTGCCGGGCAGAGACTCAGGCTAAACTCGGTCACTACCACGCAAAAGGAAGTGAATATGAATGAAGCATGGAACCTGGAAGCGTTGAGGGCACAGGTTAAGATTCGCCAGCCAGAGACAAGCAAAAGGCTTGTTCAGATCATCAACTCTCTTGGTCGCTCACGCGATATCTTCACATACCACAAGTGCCTCGCTCGCGATGCCTTCACCGCATTCAACGCTGAAAACGATCCTCACGGAATAAAGTTTGCCCAACGAATACTTGGATGCGATGACGAGGACGGTGCAGTTCATGAAGCTGGCCTAGTCAGCGAGGCCAACCTGATTGCCTGCATTGCAATCACCCGCAATTCATACGACAGCTTTGGGCAGTTGCTGAATGGCCTTGTAGTGCCAGTGCCGCTGAAACGCAATTTCTATATCCAAGATGTGGAAGCCGCCCTTCCCACTGGAGAACTCAAAGATTGCCTGAGCGGCGCTCTCACTTCAGAGTGGTTTGGGTATACGCATGCCTTCATGAACATGGTCAAACATCATCAACTGATCGTTCACAATCCGTCCATTTCATTCATAGATGAGAACAGGGGAGGCAAGGTCGAAGGCTTCAGACACAGGGAGAAAGACTACCCCGCGTGCTGGGTTCGAGAGGCGTTGGAGGGAACCGTGGAGCTTCAGAATTCGCTACGGGCATGTGGTGTACTGCTCAATCGCATGTACCTTGGGGGAAATCCCGCAAACCTACCGGGATTAGTAGTACAAACGAGTAGTACAACCCAAAAAGAAAAACAACCATAACTCATTGAATCACAAGGTTTTCTAGATAATCTGAAAAAAGGAGAAACGGCGAGAAACGGGGGACAGACCACGATTTTGAGTTCACTTGTAATCGCCCTGCCGCATAATCGTGGTCTGTCCCCGTTTTCCCAGGGTTGCGGGGAATAGCAATACTTCGCCCTGCTATCACTCCCAGGGCAAGGGGCCAACCGATTCAGATGACTGAATAGGTCGCGGTATAGCGCTGCGGGCAACATCAGCTATGCCCGTACAGCGCTCTGCAAGCTCTTGCTGATAGCGCTCAAGCAAGGGTTTCTGATAAGACCGCATAACCACATTGAGCCGAGCCTTCAAAAGCTCACCATCAGGGTGACCGCAGGCCAGCAACCTTCCGACACGGCCCATTGCACGGTGATACATCGGCTCAAGCGCAGCCCAATCGTGGATCGACTCGGTGCAAAGCTCAAGCTCCCTGACTGCAGATCGTATTCGCTTCCGCTCCGACTTGGTGAGACCAGGAGAGCCATTGAAAACGCTCAATCCTGTGACCGTGACCGGCTGGAAAGTAGAGTCTTCTGCCTGAATACCCTGCCCACGTACGCGCACGTGGAGCTTGCTCCGCTTCTGATGACACCCTTTAGCAGCGAGCATCCCAGTAATGGTTGAAATAATAGTGGAAAGCTCGTCCGTCACAGGCTCACGAGCACAGGAGATGGTAATGTCATCAGCGAAGCGAGAGTACTGAAAGCCTTTCTCCAGAAGGTCTTGCACAATCTTCGGCTCCACATCCCAGAACACTAAGTTTGCGATGTAGCCGCTCGTGCTAGCCCCTTGAGGCGTACTTCCATCACGAGTACATAGCGATGACAACAATGCCGCTACAACGGCTCCGAATCCGAATAACCCTTGGAACATGGCGTCCACATGGTTTTTTGAGATGGAGGGATAGAAGTTCTTGATGTCTTGAAGAATGACGAATCTTGCACCAGCATGCACAGCAGCATTGCTATGAATACTCCTTGGAGACTTGCGGTCTTTTATGCCCCCATGCAGATACACCGGAAAGCTCGCCCTGGACAGCACTCTATCAACGATCTTTCGCTGAACCCGCTTAAGCGGCTCATGAGCATCGTAAGTGTCCCGCGTCTCGCCAGGCTTGCCTTTCTTCTCTTGAGGCACATGGCGATACATGCGGTCCGCGCGAACGGCAAGCCTTTCGAGCAACTGTTCGCTCTCACCAAGCGCTAGCGCCAAGGCTCTGATGCTGTGGATTGACCTATACGGATATACGGGGGCTTCCATCTTCCATCCCTGAAACGACGAAGGGCCGATACAGATATCGGCCCTTCAGAATTCGAATGATGTGGTTTGCTGCGTCATGAGGTTAGCACCTCAATGAGCTTGTCCGCTTTATCACAGGCAAGCTCCCAGTACTCTAGCCGGTTCTCCCAGACATCCAGAAGGACTTGGCGAATCACAAGAGCCTCGATTACATCGCGGAGGCGCTTGATACGATTACCCTTCCCTCTTTCCTTCTTTGAGTCCTGATTGTCGACTGTAACGCGGGTGTCTTGGTTATTGTGCTGTTTCAGCTCAGTCCGAGGACGAGCCGCTTTCTTTAAACGCAACATGGGTGTAGCTCCTGGTGGTGGGAATTGCCGCCGCCAAAGCATTCCGGGCCGAATGGAACTACCAAGACACCACTACAAACCACAGTTCTGCTTATCGATCTTGATTTATCAAGATCGATAAGCCGCCGCCGCCACGTATTGCTCCACGTCACCTCAAATTGCACCCATCAACGAATAGCGAAGCATTGAGCTAACGCTAATTGCATCAGCCAACGAACAGCGAAGCACCTGGCCAACGCCTAAGGCCGCAATACCGCTCAGAGCGAATGATAGGCGAAACCTTAGGACAGCAGGACTTCACGTCAGCGTACAGGTACGACGTGAGGAACGGGTCGTTGCGGAGAGGTAGCCTTGACGAACATCAAAGCCGGTCGGTTACCCGACCACCAACTGCAAGCCCAGAGAATATAACCATGTTTAAAGAGCACTTGGACGGTACGCCCAACAACCCATTTATAACCGCCACAGGACGGATATGCAAATAAAAGATGTCGTTATGCCATTAAAGACCTAAGGGGGATTGTGGGCACTTAGGCAGACCGCGAATGAGCACGTCATCCTCAAGCTTGAGGTGGCATCGCCGAGCAAAAGACCCCCACGATTCCAACATACAATTACCGCTCAGCTAGCGGTTGACGCCTACGTACAAACCCTACGTACAATCCAGAAACGAAAAAGCCCCGCAGACGTTAATCTGCGGGGCTTCTCTAAGTATGGCGGAGAGATAGGGATTTGAACCCTAGGTACTGTCGCCAGTACAACGGATTTCGAATCCGTCCCGTTCGGCCACTCCGGCATCTCTCCAGTGGCGCGCATCATACCAGCACATTCGCCGGAAGCGAACCCCCGGGCGAAATTTTTTCCGTGCTATCAGATGCTTGCGTGGATTACAGCGGTACACCCAGGCGCTGGGCGACTTCTTCGTAGGCTTCGATGACGTCACCGAGGCCCTGGCGGAAGCGGTCCTTGTCCATCTTCTTCTTGGTGTCCTTGTCCCAGAGGCGGCAGCCGTCCGGGCTGAACTCGTCGCCCAGGACGATGGAGCCGTCGCTGAATACGCCGAATTCAAGCTTGAAGTCCACCAGCAGCAGGCCGGCGTCGTCGAACAGCTTGGTCAGCACTTCGTTGACCTTGAGGGACAATTCCTTCATGCGTGCCAGTTGCTCGGCGGTGCCCCAACCGAATGCCACGACGTGGGATTCGTTGATGAACGGGTCGCCCTTGGCGTCGTCCTTCAGGAACAGCTCGAACGTGTAAGGGTTGAGCTTCATGCCCTCTTCCACGCCCAGGCGCTTGACCAGGCTGCCGGCGGCATAGTTACGCACGACGCACTCGACCGGGATCATGTCCAGCTTCTTGACCAGGCATTCGTTGTCGCCCAGCAGCTTGTCGAACTGGGTCGGCACGCCGGCGGCTTCGAGCTTCTGCATGATGAAGGCGTTGAACTTGTTGTTCACCATGCCCTTGCGGTCCAGCTGTTCGATACGCTTGCCGTCGAACGCCGAGGTGTCGTTGCGAAACAGCAGGATCAAGCGGTCAGCGTCGTCGGTCTTGTAAACCGACTTGGCTTTGCCGCGGTAGAGTTCTTCACGTTTTTCCATGATGGGCTCCGCTTGCTAAGTAGTGGGCTAGGCGATATGTCGCCAGTCGAGCCCTGAATCTTGATCGGCCAGTTGCAGCCAGTCCGGGTCGCACCCGAGGGTGTCGACAAAACATTGCCGGGCCAGCTGCGGCAGGTTGTTCTTGCTGCTCAGATGGGCCAGGACCAGGTGTTGCAGGCCTTGCCAGCCCAACTCGGCCACCAGGTACGCCGCCTGGTGGTTGTTCAAATGTCCGTGCTCCCCGCCAACCCGCTGCTTGAGGAAGTACGGGTAGTAACCACGCGCCAGCATGTCACGGCAGTGGTTGGACTCGATCATCAATGCATCGAGATCCCGGTAGCTGTCCATGACCCGGTCGCAATACGACCCCAGGTCGGTGAGCAATCCGAAGCGCCGCTCGCCGTCGCTGAACACATATTGCGTCGGCTCCCGGGCATCGTGGGCCACGCTGACCACATTGATATCCAGCCCGCCGATACGCAGTTGTTCGCCACCGGCCACGAACCCGGCTGGCTCGATGGGCTTGCGCAGGCCTTCCAGCGTCCCACGGCTCAGGTACACCGGCAGATTGTAGCGCCGAGACAGCAAACCCACGCCATGCACGTGGTCGGCATGTTCGTGGGTCACCAATATCGCGCTCAGTTGCGCCGGGTGCACACCCAGGCGCAACAGGCGCTTCTCGGTTTCCCGCAGGGAGAAACCACAATCGACCAGCACGTACGTGCCAGCACTGGCTATCAGCGTGCCGTTCCCCTGGCTACCGCTGCCGAGAACGGCAAAACGCATCGGATCAGCCCAGGTTGTCCTGAATCACGCCCAACACCTTGCGAGCCACATCGGCCGGCGCCACGGTGTTGATGTTCTTCTCGACGGTGACCTGGACGTTGTCGCCGACCTTGCTCAGGCGAACCTGGTAACGCTCGGCGCGGGCTTCGATTTCTTCCTTGTCCGGCTTGCTGCCGAACAGGCCACTGAAGAAGCCAGGCTTGTCGTCTTTCTTCTCGGCTTTTTCGGCGAGGTTGATGTAGTACAGGCCCAGGCTGCGGTTGATGTCTTCAACACGCCATTCGCCCTGCTCCAGCGCACGGCCTACGCTCGACCAGGCACGGTCGAGGTCGGAACCGACGTTGAGCACCGGGTTTCCGCTGCCGTCCTCGCTCAGGCTGACGCGGCTTGGCGTGTCGTAGTCGCGGGTGGCGAGCATCGACACCGAGCCGCCCTGCTCGGCGGTGCGGCTCATGCTAGCAAGCATGTCGTCCACCAGCGCGGCATCGAGGCCGGTGTTGACCGAACGGTTGGTGAAGGCCACGTCGGCGGTGCTGCCGGCGGGACGCTCGGCGCTGACCACGTAGATCTCACTGGTGTTGCGCTGCACGCCCGGCTCGATCCGCACGCGCACGCGGGTTTCGCTGTCGGTTGCGACACCGGCGGCGCTCAGGCGCTTGGCCATGGCGGCGGACAGTTCATCGGAACGCTGCCAGGTGGTGGTGAACTCGCCGGTCTGTGGGCGCTGCTCGTCCAGGCGGAAACCGTTGTCCTGGAAGAACTGGATTGCCACGGGCCAGACTTCGGCCGGTGGATGCTGGCCCATGACCCAGCTCGAATCGCCGCTCTTCTGCAGGGTGTAGTCGCTGGCATCGGCCACGGCCGACAGCGGCTGAGGACGCGGGACAACGTATTCGCCCTTGACGCTGTCGTCGGCGACGTTGCGCGGGATCGGCAGCAGCGGATCCAGGCGCTTGGCGACGCTGACGTCCGGCGGCAGTTGCATCGGTGCAGTCTGTTGCGCTTGCAGGTAATCGCTACCACGATCGCGGAAGTAACCTTCCGGCCCCCAGATCCATCCGCAGCCACTGGTGCTGGAGATAATCAAGGCAAGTGCGGAAAGTCCGGCCATTCGCTTCATGCGTTGTACTTCCTCAATTAAACCAGGACGCCGGACTGGCGCATGGCCTGCCGCAGCGTTTCGTGACAAGGGGTGCTCAGCCAGGTCAGTGGCAGGCGGATGCCTTCGTGCATCAGGCCCATTTCGACCAGGGCAAACTTCACCGGGATCGGGTTGGCTTCGATGAACAGGTCCCTGTGCAGCGGCATCAGTTTTTCGTTCAGTGCCCGAGCGGTCTCGGCGTCGCCATTGAGAGCGGCCTCGCACAGGTCGGCCATTTCGCGCGGGGCAACGTTGGCGGTGACGGAAATGTTGCCCTTGCCCCCCATCAGGATCAGCTCGACAGCGGTCGGATCATCACCGGACAGCACGAGGAAATCCTTGTCCACGCCATCGAGAATGGCCTTGGCGCGCTTCAGGTCGCCGGTGGCTTCCTTGATGCCGATGATGTTCGGCACGGTGGACAGGCGGATCACGGTCTCGGCCTGCATGTCGCAGGAGGTGCGGCCGGGAACGTTATAGAGGATCTGCGGGATGTCGACGGCTTCGGCAATGTGCTTGAAATGCTGGTACAAGCCTTCCTGGGTCGGCTTGTTGTAGTACGGAACGACTAGCAGGCAGGCATCGGCGCCGGCTGCCTTGGCGTTGCGGGTCAGTTCGACGGCTTCGCGGGTCGAGTTGGCGCCCGTGCCGGCGATGACCGGAATGCGTCCGGCAACCTGTTTGACCACGGCTTTGATCACGGCGATGTGTTCTTCAACATCAAGGGTTGCCGACTCGCCGGTAGTACCGACTGCGACGATGGCATGGGTGCCGCTCTTGAGGTGGAAGTCCACGAGTTTGCTGAGGCTGTCCCAGTCAAGACGCCCTTGTGCATCCATGGGAGTGACCAGTGCCACCATACTGCCCGCAATCATGAAACCGCTCCTGCCGGAAAAAGAGAGCGGTAATGGTACTGGCGCCAAGATGCTTGTACAAGCGAACTCCCATTCCCCTTGGCGACGGTTTTCGCTACCCTTCAGGCTTTGATCGGTACTGATAAGCTCATACGCCGGTTTCCAGCCTCCGTTTTCGTCGCTACAAGCCCCGATCCTGCGTTTGTCCCGGGTGTATTTGTGTTGTCCCGCAACGCACTGCCCCCTCCAGGCACAGGGCTTGAACCGTTCGTTTTCCCAGGGCTGTCACCGCGCCGAGCTGAAACGTATCGACCGCTCATCGCTTTAGGAATGCTGCATGTCCACCCCCACAGTCCGCGAACAATTCCTTGTCATCAGTGCCCTTGGCGCCAACCCCATGGAGCTGACTAACGTCCTGTGCCGCGCCAGCCATGAGAATCGCTGTGCCGTCGTGACGTCACGCCTGACTCGCCATGGCGAATGCAGCGCGCTCGTGCTGGAAATCTCCGGCAGCTGGGACGCCCTGGCCCGCCTGGAGGGCAGCCTGCCCGTACTGGCCAAGAAGCACGCGTTCACCGTCAACGTGGTCCGCAGCGCGGCACTGGAAAATCGTCCCCAGGCCCTGCCCTATGTGGCCTACGTGAGCTCGGCCTACCGCCCGGACATCATCAACGAGCTGTGCCAGTTCTTCATGGACCATCACGTCGAGCTGGAGAACCTGACCTGCGACACCTACCAGGCGCCGCAGACCGGCGGGACCATGCTCAACGCTACGTTCACCGTGACACTGCCGGCCGGCACCCAGATCAGTTGGCTGCGCGATCAGTTCCTGGATTTCGCCGACGCGATGAACCTGGATGCCCTGATCGAACCGTGGCGCCCACAAAACCCAATGTAAGGAAGCGTTCATGGCCGTTGCCGTCGACCAGCCGGTTACCGATTTCCAAGCGCCCGCCACCAGCGGGCAGACCATCAACCTCGCGGCCTTGAAGGGCAAGCAGGTGGTCATCTACTTCTACCCGAAAGACAGCACCCCCGGCTGCACCACCGAAGGCCAGGGGTTCCGCGATCAGTACGCGCAATTCCAGGCTGCCAACACCGAAGTGTTCGGCGTCTCCCGGGACAGCCTCAAGTCCCACGAGAACTTCAAGTGCAAGCAGGAGTTCCCCTTCGAGCTGATCAGCGACAAGGACGAAGCGGTTTGCCAGCTGTTCGATGTGATCAAGCTGAAAAAACTATACGGGAAGGAATACCTGGGCATTGACCGCAGCACATTCCTGATCGACAAGGATGGCGTGCTGCGCCAGGAATGGCGCGGCGTGAAAGTGCCGGGGCATGTGGATGCAGTGTTGGCGGCGGCTCAGGCCCTTAACAAGGCCTGAAATCTCGTTGCCTGTACTGGCGCTATCGCGAGCAAGCTCACTCCCACACTGGATTGTGTCGTTAATCAAATCCCTGTGGGAGCGAGCTTGCTCGCGAAGGGGCCATCAGCCTCACCAGCTCGTTCAGATTGACCGCTATAGCAACGGCGCCACCACCGGCTCCTTGCTCGGCCACGCATCCAGCACCGCCTTGAACAGCGTCGCCAGGGGGATCGCGAAGAACACCCCCCAGAACCCCCACAACCCGCCAAACAACAGCACCGCGCAGATGATCGCCACCGGATGCAGGTTCACCGCCTCGGAAAACAGCAGCGGCACCAGCACGTTGCCGTCCAGCGTCTGGATGATTCCGTAGACCGCCATCAGGTAGATGAACTGATCGCTCCAGCCCCACTGGAACAGTGCAATCAGCGCCACCGGCACCGTCACGACCACGGTGCCGACGTAAGGCACCACCACGGAAATGCCCACTAGCAAGGCCAGCAATGCCGCGTAGTTGAGGCCCAGGGCGACGAAGCCAATGTAGGTCACGCCGCCGCAAATGAAGATCTCGATGACCTTGCCGCGGATGTAATTGGCGATCTGCCGGTTCATTTCCTGGGCGACCCGGGTGATCAGCGCCCGCTCCCGGGGCAGATATCCACGCACCCAGCGCCCGATCATTTCCCGGTCCTTGAGGAAGAAAAACACCAGGATCGGCACCAGCACCAGGTAGATCATGATGTTTACCAGCAGCGGCAAGCTGGACAGGGAAAACGTCAGCGCCCACTGGCCGAACTTGCCGATCTCACCGCGCACCACTTCGATCGTCTGCAGCACCTGTTCATCCGAAACCAGATGGGGGTAGCGCTCAGGCAGTAACAGCAGCAGCGATTGCCACTTGGCGAGCATTCCTGGCAGCTCGTTGAACAGGGTCACCAACTGATGCCAGAGCAAGGGCACGATCACCACCAGGAACACCACCAGGAGGCCCATGAACAAGGCGAACACCAGCCCCACCGCCAAGGAACCCGGCAGCCGCATACGCTCCAACGTGGTCACCAGGCCTTGCATCAGGTACGCCAACACCATCCCCGCCAACACGGGTGCGAGCATGCCGCCCAGTGTCAGGACCGCAGTGAATCCGAGGAACAGCAGCACGGCCAACACCACGGCTTCTTCATCCGAGAAGTAGCGCTGGATCCAGTCGCGTAACACTTTGAACATTAAAAATCCTTATTAGGAGGGCTGTCGGCTTTCAGGCCTTTTTCAACCAGTAACGGTAGACGCCGTTGTTGTCCTCTTCGCGCAGCAGCGTATGACCGGCCAATCGCGCGAAGGTGCGGAAATCACGCTGGGAGCCCGCGTCCGTGGCGGTTACCTTGAGCACGGCACCACTGGCCAGGCGATTGAGTTCCAACTTGGCCTTGAGCAACGGCAACGGACAATTCAGGCCGCTGGCGTCCAGTTCGGCATCGTGGGCTACATCATCGGTCATTGCTTCACTCCGCAACAGGTCGTCGAGCCGCCTAGAATATCTGGTCCCGGACACGCTGTCCGGCTACAGTAAGGTCTTTGTCGACTAAGGCTTCGTGCATGACATTTCTGCGCCCCACCCTGCTGACGCTCGCTTGCCTGCTCGCCTCACCGGGCTTCGCCGACGACCTGCCGTCACTTGGCGATGCCAGTTCTGCCATCGTCTCGCCGGAACAGGAGCACCAGTTGGGTCGCGCCTGGCTGGCCCTGCTGCGTAGCCAGGTCTCGCAACTCAACGACCCGCAGCTCAAGGATTACGTCGAAACCAGCGTCTACAAACTGGTGGAAACCAGCCAGGTCAATGACCGGCGCCTGGAGTTCATCCTGATCAACAGCCCACAGCTCAACGCCTTCGCCGCACCCGGCGGAATCGTCGGGGTCAACGGCGGCCTGTTCCTCAATGCGCAGACCGAAGGCGAATACGCCTCGGTCATGGCCCACGAACTGGCGCACTTGTCGCAACGCCACTTCGCCCGTGGCGTGGAAGCCCAGCAGCGTATGCAAGTGCCAATGATGGCGGCGCTGCTGGCGGGCATCGTGGTCGCCGCGGCTGGCGGGGGCGATGCCGGGATTGCCGCCATCGCCGGGACCCAGGCCGCCGCCATCCAGGAACAACGGCGTTTCTCGCGCCAGAACGAGCAGGAGGCCGACCGCATCGGCATCCAGAATTTGGAAAAGGCCGGCTATGATCCACGGTCGATGCCGACCATGTTCGAACGGCTGATGCGCCAGTACCGGTTTGACGCCCGTCCCCCGGAGTTCCTGCTGACTCACCCGGTGACCGAGTCGCGTATCGCCGACACCCGCAACCGTGCCGAACAGGCCAAGCCGGGGGGCATCGAGGACAGCATGCGCTATCAACTGATTCGCGCGCGGGTCCAGTTGACGTATGAAGAAACCCCGGGACTGGCCGCCAAGCGCTTCCGCGCCCTGCTCGACGAAAACCCGAAGAACGACGTGGCTCGCTATGGCCTGGCAATTGCCCAGGTCAAGGGCGGCCAGTTGAATGAAGCCCGTGAAAACCTCAAGCCGCTGCTGGCCAAATCACCCAACGAAATCATCTACAACCTGGCCCAAGTGGATCTGGACATCACCAGCAACAAGCTGCCAGACGCTCAATCTCGGGTCGACCGGCTACTGGCCCAGTACCCGGGCAATTACCCGCTCAACCAGGTCCGCGTCGACCTGCTACTGAAGCAGAATCGTCCCGCCGATGCGGAAAAAGCGCTGAAAACCCTGCTCAAAAGCCGTCCGGACGATCCGGACGTCTGGTACATGGTGGCGGAGACTCGCGGCTTGTCGGGCAATATCATCGGTTTGCACCAGGCCCGTGCCGAGTATTTCGCGCTGGTTGGCGATTACCGCCAGGCCATCCAGCAACTGGACTTCGCCAAACGACGCGCGGGGAGCAATTTCCCGTTGTCGTCGCGCATCGATGCCCGACAGCGGGAGCTCATGGAACAAGAGCGGATGGTCAAGGACATGATGGGTTGAATATCCATCAGGCATAAAAAAACCGCCTCGACTCGAGGCGGTTTTTTTTCAGCTCGGCTTATTCGGCCAGTTTGAAGGTGATGAAGCTGGCACGTCCCTGACGCAGCACGCGCATCGACACCGAGCGGTTCTTCGGCAATGCCTTGGCAATGTCAGTGAACTCCTTGGCGGAGCCGATGGCCTGGTTGTTCAGGTGCGTAATGATGTCGCCAGGTTGCAGGCCGATCAGCGCAGCAGGACCGTCCTGCACCTCCTTGATCACCACGCCACCTTGCAACTCCAGGGTCCGTTTCTGCTCTTCGGTCAGCTCGACCACCGCGACACCGAGGCGATTGCTGCTGCGCTCAACGCCGGACTTGGGCTGCGATTCGAGTTCTTTACCCTCTTCCGGGATCGCGCCGACAGTCAACTCGACATTCTTGCGCTTGCCCTCGCGGATCACTTCCAGGTTGGCCTTGGCGCCAGCCTTGAGCGCGCCCACCAGATGTGGCAAGTCGGCGGACATGATGATTGGCTGGCCGTTGAGGCTGAGGATTACGTCACCCACCTGCAAGCCACCCTTGGCGGCCGGGCCACCTTCCTGAATCTGCGCAACCAACGCACCGGCGGGTTTCTCCAGCCCGAACGACTCAGCCAGATCCTTGTTCACTTCCTGGATGACCACACCCAACCAACCGCGACTGACCTTGCCCTCGCTTTTCAGCTGGTTGGATACATCCATGGCGACATCGATCGGAATGGCGAACGAAACGCCCATGAAACCGCCCGAACGGGTATAGATCTGGGAATTGATGCCCACCACTTCACCGTTGAGGTTGAACAATGGGCCACCGGAATTGCCCGGGTTGATCGGCACGTCGGTCTGGATGAAAGGCACATAGTTTTCGTTCGGCAGGCTGCGTCCGATAGCACTGACAATCCCTTGGGTCACGGTGTGGTCGAAACCGAACGGCGAACCGATTGCCACGACCCACTGGCCGGCTTTCAGATCCTGGGATTTGCCCAGCTTGAGCACCGGTAGGTCCTTGCCATCGATTTTCAACAGCGCCACATCGGAGCGCGGGTCGGTGCCGACCAGCTTGGCCTTCAGCTCGCTGCGATCGGCCAGGCGCACCAGGATCTCATCGGCATCGGCGATCACGTGGTTGTTGGTCAGGATGTAGCCATCCGACGAAATGATGAAACCTGACCCAAGGGACTGGGCTTCACGCTGGCGACCGCCCCCAGGCGAACGCGGTTGCTGCGGCATACCGCGCTCGAAGAACTCGCGCAGCATCGGCGGGAGACCTTCCAGGTCCGGCATCTGCTGGTCCGAGACACGGCGATCCGGCAACTTCTGCGTGGTACTGATATTCACGACAGCGGGCGAAGCCTGTTCAACCAGTTGTGTGAAGTCCGGTAATTCCACTGCCACGGCAGGTACGGCCTGACCGAGGACCAGCACGGTGGCAAATATGGAAAGATAGGTTTTCAAGCGTGGTATCGACATACGGCTCCCGTTACGACGAGCATGGTTAAGCGATATGGAGCAAGGACTACCGGAGAACGATACGCCGGTATTATTGTTCCGCAAACAGACAAGGCCAGAGCCGAGCGGCTCTGACCTAATAGAAAAAAATTGGTTTTTTTGCAAATGAAAATGCTGACAGGAAGTTTCGGCATTTCGATCAAGCCTTGGCGTCATCGGCCTCTTGCGCAATCGAGCCACCTGAGCACTGTGCTATTGGGCTGCCGCGACATCGGAGCGCATGGACAGCGCGATCCGTTCCGCCGTGCCAATGGGAATCTCACCTACCACCGTGACCATCATCTCGCCTTGGGGCGTGGTGAGTCGACGAGAAACAGCAGCCGTCGGACCCAGCTGGGTACGAGTGTCGGTTGCGGTGGCGCCATTCAGCGGCTCCAGGAATACCGAGAAACGAGCGAGCCCGTCGTCGTACATGAGGCTATTGACCTGGATCCTGGTATCCGGATCATTGCGTGCCACGCTGCTGGTCAATTCAAAGCCAGGCGGAAGCCAGTCTGAATGCCAGGAAGTCTTCACGGCGGTAGCTTTATTGGATTCCTGAACGACAGCCTTGCACTCGGCACTGGCCTGCAGGTCACCTTCCGAAGGCTCGGAGGTGTTCAGTCGAGTGAACTGAAAGCGTTCAAGCAATTGGCCCTTGTCATTGAGCAACAGGGACTTGAGCGGTAAACCCGTCTCTTTGTCCAGGTGCAGCTCGAAGCCATAGCGATGCTGGTCTTTAGGCGTCAGGGCGACAATGACAGCCTGACGCCCGGCCACGCGCGACTTGCCAATGACGGCAAGGTCGTACCAATTCTTGAGTTTTTGCGGATCGAGCGCACGTGCAGTGCCATCAGGCGTGTTTCCCAGCCCGGCGATCAAGGTGCCGCTGACGCATTGAGTATGTCCATCAATGCGCATGACCTCCTGTGCCGAACCGTCGAGCTGGAGCAACCGCTCGCGGACCTTGCCATCCTGGACGCGATGCCAGATGTTATGGGTAGAAAAACTACCGTTACGCTCGTAAACGAAAGTGCCCTGGAAGCTCTGCTGTTGCTCGGCCTGACTCAGACGATTGAGCCAGTCCTGAGCTTCACCGGCATAGGCTGGAGCCACACACCAGCCACCGAGCAGAAGCGAAACGAGAGGTATGGCGCGCATGGTCCTCCTTAACGGTTTTCCAGACTGGCTGCACGAGCGTATGGCAGAGCGCTTTCAGTACCTTTCAACGCAGCTTGCTGAGCATGCTGACGCAGATAGTTGGGCAGACGCTGATCGTGCCAACCAGGCTGTCCTTGCAGAACCCCATTCGTCATGGGACCTGCGGCTTCAGAACTTTCGCTGTAGCCGGCCAGAACCGCAGGACCTTTGACCTGTGGCGTCGCCAGGCTTGGCTGGTTGGACTGCTGCGCCATTTGCACGCCAGCGATCTCATCCTGGTTGTACAGGCGCACACCCGCCAGCACAGCAACGGTGACCGAAGCGGCAACAGCCAGTCGGCCCAGGCTGCGCCAGGGTCCGCGGGAGGCTTTCGCCGGTACGGCTTCATCCGCCAGTGCAGCAGAAACCGCCGCAGCGATGTCCAGACGCGGAAGCAGCAGATCCTTGTGCATGACAGCCCGGGCGATCTGGTAACGAGCCCAGGTCTCACGGGTTTCAACATCGTCAAAGGCATTCAATACCCGACGCAATTCCAATTCGTCCGCTTCGTTATCCATCACTGCGGACAGCGATTCCTGCAGGGCTTCACGACTCATGGCGTTCCTCTCTTGGCTGTCGCCGCTGTCTCAGTTTTCCTGCAACAACGGTTGCAGGGCTTTATCGATGGCCTCCCGAGCGCGGAAGATCCGGGAGCGCACGGTACCCACCGGACATTGCATGACGCTCGCAATGTCCTCGTAACTCAGACCGTCGAATTCACGTAAAGTTAAAGCCGTACGCAAATCTTCAGGCAGTTGCTGGATGGTTCGATGGACGGTGCCTTCGATCTCATCCCGCAGCAATGCACGTTCAGGTGACTCGAGGTCCTTGAGGCCATGATCGCCATCGTAGAACTCGGCATCCTCGGAACTCACATCGCTATCCGGCGGCCGGCGGCCGCGTGAAACCAGATAGTTTTTCGCCGTGTTAATGGCGATGCGGTAAAGCCACGTGTAAAACGCGCTATCCCCGCGAAAATTTCCAAGTGCGCGGTAGGCCTTGATGAAGGCTTCCTGGGCAACATCCTGGGCTTCATGGGTGTCGTGCACGAAACGCACGATCAACCCGAGAATTTTGTGCTGGTATTTCAGCACTAGCAGATCGAAAGCTCGCTTGTCGCCGCGCTGAACGCGTTCGACCAGCTGCTGATCCTCTTCCTGGGTTAGCATGAACACTCCTCGATGAGCTCGAAGGAGGCTTGCATTACCAATTGATCGGGCTTGCAAACATAGACTCGGGCTTTTCGCAAAAGTTCTCCCCCTTCAAAGCAAGTTTCCGGCGCGCTCTGATCCGGCACGCACGAAAAACGCAGCACGAGATTCCCCGGCCGCGCGAATAATCTGTCGCCGGGCCTGTCGGACGAGGATTCAGATGAATCCCTGCACCAACCCGACGCTGTTCCCTTCTGCAGACAACCGTCTATTGAACGTATGCGCTTGGCAAAAGTTCCCACTATTTATCGCTCTTCAACGCGAAGATTTAGCGACCATGACGAGATAAACAGCGTTCTGTCCTCGAAAAGGCCGCGTTGTCGCACATTCATCGAAACCTTGACCCGACGAAGCGCATCGCTTTCCTGTCACACTGGTTTCACATTGCCATGAACGCCCGGCTATTGTGCCGATCCCCCCCTCTATATACTAGTGGGCTGCGTGGCTGCCTGACCCGTCGAAGCGGTGTCTGGCGCTAACCCCGACCCGGGTCGCTTCAAGCGGAAACCATTCGAATGAGCCAACAGTTCCAACATGATGTTCTGGTAATCGGCAGCGGCGCCGCCGGGTTGAGCCTGGCCTTGACCCTGCCTGCACATTTGCGCATCGCCGTGCTGAGCAAGGGAGACCTGGCCAACGGTTCGACGTTCTGGGCCCAGGGCGGCGTCGCGGCCGTGCTGGATGACGCCGATACCGTCCAATCCCACGTCGACGACACGCTTAACGCGGGCGGCGGGCTGTGCAATCAGGAAGCGGTGCGCTTCACCGTCGAGCACAGCAAGGAAGCCATCCAGTGGCTCATCGACCAAGGCGTGCCGTTCACTCGCGATGAACAGTCCGGCACCGAAGATGGCGGCTTCGAGTTCCACCTGACCCGCGAGGGCGGACACAGCCATCGGCGAATCATCCATGCCGCCGATGCAACCGGCGCGGCCATTTTCAAGACGCTGTTGGCCCAGGCCCGGCAGCGCTCCAACATCGAATTGCTGGAGCAGCGAGTCGCGATCGACCTGATTACGGAGAAGCGCCTGGGCCTGGACGGTGATCGCTGCCTGGGCGCCTATGTGCTCAACCGCGGCACGGGAGAAGTGGACACCTACGGTGCGCGCTTCGTGATCCTGGCCTCCGGTGGCGCGGCAAAAGTCTATCTCTATACCAGCAACCCCGACGGAGCCTGTGGTGACGGCATCGCCATGGCCTGGCGCTCGGGCTGCCGGGTGGCGAACCTGGAATTCAACCAATTCCACCCCACCTGCCTGTATCACCCGCAGGCCAAGAGCTTCCTGGTGACCGAAGCCCTGCGTGGCGAAGGTGCCCATCTGAAGCTTCCCAACGGGGAGCGCTTCATGCAGCGCTTCGATCCTCGCGCCGAATTGGCACCCCGGGACATCGTCGCGCGGGCCATCGACCATGAAATGAAGCGCCTGGGCATCGACTGTGTCTATCTGGACATCAGCCATAAACCCGAGGCGTTCATCAAGAGCCATTTCCCGACGGTCTACGAGCGCTGCCTGGAATTCTCCATCGACATCACCAAGCAGCCGATCCCGGTGGTACCGGCAGCGCACTACACCTGTGGCGGGGTGATGGTTGACCAGCATGGCCGCACGGACGTGCCCGGCCTGTATGCCATTGGCGAAACCAGCTTCACCGGACTGCACGGCGCCAACCGCATGGCCAGCAACTCGTTGCTGGAATGTTTCGTCTACGCGCGCTCGGCGGCGACAGACATCCTGGCGCAATTACCTCAGATTGCCATCCCGGCCGCCCTGCCCTCGTGGGACGCCAGCCAGGTCACCGACTCGGACGAAGACGTGATCATCGCTCACAACTGGGACGAACTGCGGCGCTTCATGTGGGACTACGTCGGCATCGTGCGCACCAACAAGCGCCTGCAACGGGCGCAGCACCGGGTGCGCCTGCTACTCGATGAGATCGATGAGTTCTACAGTAACTATAAAGTCAGCCGCGACCTGATTGAACTGCGCAACCTGGCGCAGGTAGCCGAACTGATGATTCGCTCGGCCATGGAGCGCAAGGAAAGCCGCGGCCTGCATTACACGCTTGATTATCCGAACCTGCTGCCCGAGGCGCTGGACACTATCCTGGTGCCGCCCACCTACGCCGGCTGAACCGGAGCCGTACCCGCAGGCGCCGGTGGACATCCGGCGCCAGCGCGTCACGGGGCACGCACAACGAGCGGATCCGCCACTCGCCCTTGAGGCGAAAGCGCAGCACTACGATCATGGGTAATGCGAGGCTGTCAGGTCGCAGCTGCACCGCTTGCCAACCGCCGTCGATGTTCCAGAGCTGCCAACCATCGGCATCGCGACGCAAGCCACGGAAGGCCTGTCGATGGGTCAGCAGCAAATGTCGCGGCAATACCCAGGCGCCATGGCCCAGGCACAACATGATGCCAACGGCCGCGAACCCGGACGGGACCGCCAGGAGCAGCAACGAGCCCAGTGCGAACACCTGGGCCACGAGGTACGCCGCCAGCAGTTGCCCGGAGGCCCGCCAGCGACATTCGAAGCGATTACTTGGGTTGGACACGATCCAGGATCATCCGGACCATGCGTTGCAGTTCCGGGTCTTCGGATTCACTGCGCTCCATGAACCAGCCGAACATGTCCTGATCCTCGCACTCGAGCAGACGGACGTAACAGGCACGATCGACCTCGTTAAGGTGAGGATAGACCTCTTTCACGAACGGCACCAGCAGTACGTCAAGCTCAAGCATGCCGCGGCGGCTATGCCAGTAGAGGCGATTCAGTTCAACATCTTCGACCATGGAGCGCTCCTCAAATAGGGCGCAAGTATACAGGCCCCGCCGTGGCATAACAGACGGCTTTGGTCGGGCGCCGTCAATCCTTTGTGAACTACCCATTTCATGGGCGCCCCCTTATGATGTCTACCAGACTTTTTACCCTGCGATGACCCATGGCTGATTCAGCATTTTTCTGCACCCTCTCCCACGAAGGCATACTCGCGGTCCGCGGCGTGGATGCCGGCAAATTCCTGCAAGGCCAATTGACCTGCAATCTCAACTACCTCAGCGACACCCAGGCCAGCCTCGGCGCCCGCTGCACCCAGAAAGGCCGGATGCAATCGAGCTTTCGGATCGTCCTCGAAGGCGACGGCGTGCTGATGGCCATGGCCACGGAGTTGCTGGAGCCGCAACTGGCGGACCTGAAGAAATATGCGGTGTTCTCCAAATCCAAACTCACCGATGAAAGCCCGGCATGGGTTCGCTTCGGATTGGAAAACGCGGACACCGTGCTGAGCGGGCTGGGCCTGGAGCTGCCGGCCGAAACCGACAGCGTGGTTCGCCAGCAATCCCTGATCGCTATTCGCGTCTCCCCCGGCCGCGCCGAACTCTGGGCTCGCGCCGAACAGGCCGATGCACTACTGGCACAACTGCGCGAGCAACTGCCCGAAGGCGACTTGAACCGCTGGCTGCTGGGTCAGGTCCGCGCGGGAATCGGCCAGGTCATGGCGACCACGCGCGAGTTGTTCATCCCGCAGATGCTCAACCTGCAAGCCGTAGGCGGCGTGAGCTTCAAGAAAGGTTGCTACACCGGCCAGGAAATCGTCGCGCGCATGCAGTACCTGGGCAAGCTCAAGCGTCGCTTGTATCGCCTGCAACTGGAAGCGGACGAACTGCCGGCGCCAGGCACCCCGCTGTTTTCTCCCACCCATGGCAGCTCTATCGGCGAAGTCGTCATTGCCGCCCGTGCCGAGCGAAACATTGAACTGCTGGCAGTATTGCAGGCCGAAGCGGCAGAAGATGGCAATTTGCACCTCGGTGCTTTGGAAGGACCCGCGCTACAATTGCTGGACTTGCCTTACGAACTGGACCGCGACCGCGAAATCCAGCGTTGATCGCAACATTTTGTCGCAACACCTAGAGAACCGAAATGAGCGATTTGGCGGATAAGGTCCAGCGGGATTTGGTGGCGGCCATCGATAATGATGACCTAGTCTTGCCAACATTACCGGAAGTGGCCATGCAGATTCGCCGGGCCGCCGAAGACCCGGAAATCAGCGTCAGCAACTTGAGCAAAGTGATTGGCCGTGACACTGCCCTCTCGGCGCGCCTGATAAAAGTCGTCAACAGCCCTTTGCTGCGTGCCACGCAGGAAGTGACGGACCTGCATACGGCAATCACTCGGCTGGGCGTCAACTACAGCAGCAACCTGGCGATTGGCCTGGTCATGGAGCAGATTTTCCATGCCCGCTCCGAGGTCGTGGAACAGAAGATGCGCGAAGTCTGGCGCAAGAGCCTGGAAATCGCGGGTGTCAGCTACGCCCTCTGCCGCAGCTACACGCACCTCAAGCCTGATCAGGCGGCCTTGGGCGGATTGGTCCATCAGATCGGCGTCCTGCCGATCCTGACGTATGCCGAAGACAATAATGAATTGCTGTCGGACCCTATCAGCCTCAACCACGTCATCGAGACGATCCACCCGGTGCTGGGCGACAAGCTGCTCAGTGTCTGGGAATTTCCGGAAAGGTTGGTGAAGCTGCCGGGGTTGTACCTGGACTTCACCCGAGACTCCACCCAACTCGATTATGTCGACCTGGTGCAAGTCGCCGCGCTGTATTGCTACAAGGACACCGACCACCCGCTGAGCCGGATCGACGCGTTTGGAGTGCCGGCAATCAAGAAGCTGGGCATCGACCTGGACGATAAGGATCGGTGCGCGGACATTGAAGAAGCACGGACGATGTTTTATTAAACAGCCCGGACATCGAACCTGAACCTTGCATCAGTCCCGTGGCGAGGGGATAAATCTCCTCGCCACAAATAAATACCCCGCCACGACAGCATTCACCTGGGGCTTATTCTGAGCCAGGGATGAAACTCACCCGTACCTTCAGCCCACCGTCCTGACCGTCGTGAAGGCTGATCTGCGCCAGATGCGCACGACAGATTTCCCCGACGATCGCCAGCCCCAGGCCCGAGCCGGCCACTTGCTGGTTTCGCCGATAGAAGCGCTGGAACACCCGTTCCCGTTCAGTCTCGGGAATACCGGGGCCATCATCCTCGACTTCCAGCACCGCTGGCACGACGACCCGCAGGATGACGTTGCCACCCGACGGCGTGTGGGCCAGCGCGTTATCCACCAGATTGCTCAACAGCTCGTTCAATAAGGTTGGCTCGCCCCGTAACCAGACCGGCTCGTCGGCTTCCAGGGCCAGCGCGACACCACGGGCATGTGCCAGCGGGGCCATGGCCATGCCCAGCTCACGGGCCAACTGGCTCAGGTCGAGCAATTGGGCACCGCCCTCGGCAATCGCCCGGGCGCCGTTTTCCACCCGCGCCAGTGACAGCAATTGGTTCGCCAGATGGGTCAGCCGGTCGGTGCCCTGGGCCGCGGTTTCCAGGGTTTCACGCCAGGTCGCCGGCTCGCTGGCACGCAAGCCCAGTTCCAGGCGCGCCTTCAGGGCGGCCAGGGGCGTGCGCAGTTCGTGGGCGGCATCGGCGATGAATTGCGCTTGCCGCTCGAATTGGCCACGCAGGCGCTCGGTGAAATGGTTGAGCGCCCGTACCAGCGGCCATAGCTCGTGCTGGACTTCCACCAGGGGCAGCGACCGCAAATCGTCTGGCTGACGCTCTTCCACCGCCGTACGCAGGCGCTCCAGTGGACGCAACGCAGCGCTGACCGCGAACCACACCAGCAACAGCGCACCGACGGCCAGCATGCCCAGCCGCAATAGCGTATCGGCCATCAGGCCCCGGGCCATGCTGATCCGCGCTTCTTCGGTTTCCGCCACGCGGATCTCCGCCATGCCGTTCATTTCCGGCTCGCTCACGGCCTTGAGCAGGCTGACCACGCGAACGTCCTGGCCCTGGTAACGCGCGTTGTAGAAACGTGCCAACGCCGGATAATCGTCAGTGCGCGGCGTGCCGGGCGGCGGACCCGGGAGATTTTCGTACCCGGAAATCAGCTGTTGGTGGATGTCGTTGACCTGGTAGTAGATACGTCCGGCGCTGTCGTAGGCGAAGGTGTCGAGGGCCACGTAAGGCACGTCCGCGCTGAGCGTACCGTCTCGCTGTGAAAGGCCGGCGGCGATGGTCCGGGCCGAGGCCAGCAGCGTCCGGTCATAGGCGGTATCGGCGGCCTCGCGGCCGTTCCAATAAGCGCTCAGGCCACTGGCGAGCATCAGCACCACCAGCAGCGAAGCCAGGTTGCGCAGCAGCCGCCAGCGCAGGCTGTCGGGCTTATGCATCACGGGTTTCCAACAAGTAGCCCAGCCCCCGGAACGTCACGATCGCCACGGCGTGGCCGTCGAGTTTCTTGCGCAAGCGATGCACATAGATCTCGATGGCGTCGGGGCTCGCCTCTTCGTCCAGGCCGAAGACCTGGGCTGCCAGCTGCTCCTTGCTCATCACCCGCCCGGGCCTGGCAATCAGTGCCTCCAGGACAGCCTGCTCGCGAGAGGTCAACGTCATCAACTCATCGTCGAGGGTAAAGCGGCGGGTGTCCAGGTCGTAGACCAGTCCTCCGCAGCGCTGCTGGCGCTCGCCACCCAACACGCTACGACGCAGCAATGCCTTGACCCGGGCTTCCAGTTCGGTGAGTTCGAACGGCTTGGCCAGGTAATCATCGGCCCCGAGATTCAGCCCATGGACGCGGTCCTTGACGTCGCTGCGAGCGGTCAGCATCAGGACCGGCGTGGTTTTGCCCCGGGCTCGCAGGCGCGCCAGCACCTCGAAACCGTCCATGCGCGGCAGCCCGACGTCGAGGACCACCACGGCGTATTCCTCGCTGCCCAACGCCAGGTCGGCGGCCACGCCGTCGTGCAGCACGTCCACGGTCAAACCGGTGCTCTTGAGGGCTTGGGCGACACTTTCGGCGAGCTGCAGATGATCTTCGACGAGCAGAACACGCATGGTTTTTCCTCGATTCAAGGTATGGCCGACGCCATTCTTTGGCGCGGAGTTTACAGCCGCATCCGCAACTGTGAAGCCAAAAAGCATCCTGAAAGCTATTGAAAGGTTAGCGAAAGGTTGGCCGGCTAGAGTCCTGAAACGAACAGTTACGACTGCGGATCGCGTAACCGATCGCGAACGAAAAACGCCTCGAAGCGTTTTCGCCAAATAAAAACAATAAAGCGGAGTCATCACCATGCTGTCCCTACAGCTTCAGGCTTCAATGCCCGTCCGTCTTTCCAGCCTCAACCAGACTACCCTTTCCTGTGCCGTTGCCCGCGCCGATGTTCATCGACGTCAGGATGCATCCGCGCAGCGCGATCTGCCGCACCCGTGAATGCCGGTGCCGGCCGACTTCGCCCGGCCTTGGCCCTATTTTTTGCAACACACAACAACAACTCCTGTGGAGACAAAAATGAACCTATCACTGCGTAAAGTAGCCCTGGCCGTCGGATGCCTCGTGTTCGCGGGGCCGTTGCTCGCCTCTGACGCCTCCAAAGAGCCCAAGCGCCCGGAATGCATCGCACCCGCCGCACCGGGTGGCGGTTTCGACCTGACCTGCAAATTGGCGCAAAGCGCACTGGTCAACGAAAAACTGCTGACCAAGCCGATGCGTGTGACCTACATGCCCGGTGGTGTCGGCGCGGTGGCCTACAACGCGGTGGTGGCCCAGCGTCCGGCAGACGCCGGCACGCTGGTGGCCTGGTCCAGCGGTTCGCTGTTGAACCTGGCGCAAGGCAAGTTCGGCCGTTTTGATGAAACCAACGTGCGCTGGCTCGCCGCCGTCGGCACCAGCTACGGCGCCATCGCCGTGAAAAGCGATTCGCCCTACAAGAATCTCGATGACCTGGTACAGGCCCTGAAGAAAGACCCGGGCTCGGTGGTCATCGGTTCCGGCGGCACCGTCGGTAGCCAGGACTGGATGCAGACCGCATTGATCGCCAAGGCCGCCGGTATCGACCCGCGCAAACTGCGCTACGTGGCCCTTGAAGGCGGCGGCGAAATCGCCACCGCGCTGCTCGGTGGTCACATCCAGGTAGGCAGTACGGACATTTCCGACTCCATGCCCCACATCCAGAGCGGTGACATGCGTCTGTTGGCCGTGTTCTCCGACAAACGCCTGGACGAGCCGGAAATGAAGGACATTCCGACCGCCGTGGAACAAGGCTACGACATCCGCTGGCCGGTGGTACGTGGCTTCTACCTGGGCCCGAAAGTCACCGATGAAGAATACGCCTGGTGGAAAAACGCCTTCGACAAACTACTGGCCTCCGAAGAATTCGCCAAGCTGCGCGACCAGCGCGAACTGTTCCCGTTCGCCATGACCGGCCCGGAACTGGACGCCTATGTGAAAAAGCAGGTAGCCGACTACAAGGTGCTGGCCAAAGAGTTCGGCCTGATTCAGTAATCGCCTCTGTTCTCGTGGTGGCGCTGAGCTGAACTCGGCGCTACCTAGGAGTTTGTCATGCTCACCATCCAACGTATTTTTGCCTCGGTGTTGCTGCTGGCGTGCATCGGCCTGGCGCTGATGGCCTGGCCGTATCAGGCAGCTTTTTCCTACGAGCCGGTCGGCCCGCGCGCCTTTCCCTTGCTGATGCTGGGGCTGATGGGCCTGGCGCTGCTGTACATGGTGTTCCGTCCCGCGCCCATCGTGCACAGCGATGAAGACCCACAGCTGGACCGCGAAACCCTGCAGAAGATCGGCATCTGCGTGGTGCTGCTGTTGGTCTTCGCCGGAACCTTCGAACCCCTGGGGTTCATCCTCTCCAGCATTCTCATCGGCGTGCCGATGGCGCGCCTGTACGGCGGTCGCTGGGTGCCGAGCGTGGTGATCATCAGCCTGATGGCCATTGGTCTTTATCTGTTGTTCGACAAGCTGATGGACGTGCCGCTGCCCTTGGGCCTGCTCGACGTCCTGGAGAATTGATATGGATACCCTGAATTATCTCGGCCAGGGTTTTGGCGTTGCATTGACCCCGTACAACCTGGTCACGGCGTTGAGCGGTACGCTGATCGGCACCGTGGTCGGCCTGCTGCCCGGCCTGGGTCCGATCAACGGCGTGGCGCTGCTGATCCCGATTGCCTTCGCACTGGGGCTGCCGCCGGAATCGGCGTTGATCCTGCTGGCGGCGGTGTACCTGGGTTGCGAATACGGCGGGCGCATCAGCTCGATCCTGCTCAATATCCCGGGCGAAGCCTCCACCGTGATGACCACCCTCGACGGCTACCCGATGGCTCGCCAGGGCCTGGCCGGGGTGGCGTTGTCGCTGTCGGCGTGGAGTTCGTTCATCGGCGCGCTCATCGCCACCTGCGGCATGGTGTTGTTCGCACCGTTGCTGGCCAAATGGGCGATTGCCTTCGGACCGGCGGAATATTTCGTCCTGATGGTGTTCGCCATCGTCTGCCTTGGCGGCATGGCCGGTGATCGTCCGCTCAAGACCTTTATCGCCGCGCTGATCGGCCTGTTCCTCTCCAGCGTCGGGATTGACGCCAACAGCGGCGTCTACCGCTTCACCGGCGACAACATCCATTTGACCGATGGGATTCAATTCGTCGTGCTGGTGCTGGGCCTGTTCTCCATCAGCGAGATCCTGTTGCTGCTGGAAAAAACCCACCGTGGCCAGGAAGCGGTGAAGGCCACCGGGCGAATGATGTTCAACTTCAAGGAAGCGGCGTCGGTATTCGTCGTCAACCTGCGCTGTGGCGTGCTGGGCTTCATCATGGGCGTACTGCCGGGCGCCGGTGCGACGCTGGCCAGTGCCGTGGCCTACATGACCGAAAAACGTATCGCCGGTGCCAGCGGCACGTTTGGCCAGGGCGACAAGCGCGGCCTCGCGGCGCCGGAAACCGCCATTGGCGGCGCCGCCTGCGGTGCGCTGGTGCCGATGCTGACCCTCGGCGTTCCTGGCTCGGGCACCACTGCTGTGATGATCGGCGCCCTGTCGCTGTACAACATCACCCCTGGCCCGCTGCTGTTCCAGCAACAACCGGATATCGTCTGGGGCCTGATCGCCTCGTTGTTCGTCGCCAACGTCATGCTGGTGATCCTCAACATCCCGATGATCCGCATCTTCACCCGTATCCTGGCCGTGCCGAACTGGGCGCTGGTTCCGGTCATCGCCATCATCACTGGCATCGGTGTCTATGCGGTGCACGCCACCACGTTCGACCTGTTCCTGATGATCGGTATCGGCATCTTCGGCTATATCCTGCGCAAGCTGGACTTCCCGCTGTCGCCGGTCTTGCTGGGCTTCATCCTCGGCGGGCTGATGGAGCAGAACCTGCGCCGTGCGCTGTCGATCTCCAACGGTGCGCTGGAAATCCTCTGGTCGAGCCCGATCACCTTCGGTTGCTGGATCCTGACGGCGATCATGTTGTTCATGCCCCTGCTGCGAATCTGGCGTCGTCGCAGTGCCCAGCGTCGTGCCCTGGCCAATGTCTGAGGCAACAACGTTCAGGCATTGGTGGGGAACGCCGCTGGTCGGTCTGGCCGGCGGCTATCTGGCCAGCCTGATCGGCTGGCCCTTGCCCTGGATGGTCGGCTCGCTGTTGGCGATCATCCTGGTGCGCTGCCTCACACCGTGGCAATTGATGGAAATTCCCGGCGGCCGCAAATGCGGCCAATGGGTGGTGGGCATCGGCATCGGTTTGCACTTTACGCCGGTGGTGATGGAACAAGTCCTGAGCCACTTCGGCCTGATTTTCTTCGGCGCGCTGATCACCAGCGTGTCCAGCGTGGTGAGTGTCTGGCTGATGCGTCGCACCGGCGAAGACCGCGCCACCGCTTTCTTCTCCAGCATGCCGGGCGGCTCCGGCGAAATGGTCAACCTTGGCGCCCGCAACGGTGCGATGCTCAGCCATGTTGCCGCGGGCCAGAGCCTGCGGGTCCTGGTGGTGGTGCTGTGCGTGCCGGCCGCATTCAAGTATCTGTTGGGCGATGGAACCCCGGTGCAACACGCCACGACGGTGGACTGGTTGTGGCTGGCAATCCTGTTCCCGGCTGGCGCCCTGCTCGCCTGGATCTGGGAACGCTTGCGCCAACCCAACCCATGGCTGTTCGGTCCGCTGCTGGTCAGCGCGGCGGTGAGCATTGGCTGGGACCTGCACATCGGCCTGCCCCACGGTGCCAGCCAGGTCGGCCAGTGGTTAATCGGCAGTGGCTTGGGTTGCCACTTCAACCGGCAGTTCTTCCGTCGGGCGCCGTCGTTCATGGGGCGCACGCTGGTTGGCACGGTATTGACGATGCTGATCGCAACGCTTGCGGCCCTGGGCCTGAGCACCTTGACCCAACTGGACTTGCGTTCGCTGACACTGGGCATGATGCCCGGTGGCATCGCGGAAATGAGCCTGACGGCGGAAACGCTGCAATTGTCGGTGCCGTTGGTCACGGCGTTGCAGGTGATGCGGCTGTTGTTCGTGCTGTTTCTGGCGGAGCCGTTGTTCAGGTATTGGACGCGCAAGCCGGGTTCGGACTTGTAGACCGAGTTGCCCCCTTCGCGAGCAGGCTCGCTCCCACCAGGGATTTGCGGCGTACAAAAATCGGGCGGCCACTGAAGCTCAGTGTGGGAGCGAGCCTGCTCGCGAAGGGGCCAGCCCGACTAGCGCATCAAACCGGCGGCAACCGCCATTCGATCGGCTTCTCGCCATGTTGCTCGAGGAACTTGTTGGTCCGGCTGAAATGCCCGCAGCCGATGAATCCCCGATGGGCCGACAGTGGTGACGGATGCACCGAGGTCAGCACCAGATGCTTGGTCGCATCGATCAGCTTCTGCTTGCTCTGGGCATGGGCGCCCCACAACAGGAACACCAGGTGAGGCTGGTGTTCGCTGACCACCTCGATAACCCTGTCGGTAAAGTGCTGCCAACCTTTCTTGGCGTGGGCGTTGGCATTGGCGCGCTCCACGGTCAGGGTCGTGTTGAGCAGCAACACACCCTGGTCGGCCCAGCTTTGCAGGTAGCCGTGGCTGGGAATGTCGATGTTCAGGTCGCGCTTCAACTCCTTGTAGATGTTCACCAGCGAGGGTGGTGTCGGCACGCCCGGCTGCACCGAAAAGCACAAGCCATGTGCCTGGCCTGGACCGTGATACGGATCCTGGCCAAGGATCACGACCTTGACCTTGTCCAGCGGCGTGGAATTGAGGGCATTGAAGATCAACGGCGCGGGTGGGTAGATTTCCTTGCCCGCGGCGTACTCCTGGCGCAGGAATTCGCGCAACTCTGCCATGTAGGGCTGGTCGAATTCGGCACGCAGTGCCTGCTTCCAGCTCGGTTCGAGTTTGATACGGTCATCAGCAGTCATGGGCACACCCGGTAAAAACAATGGGCGCACCCTAGGAAAGCCTACAAGGCTTGTCAATTGATCTGACGCTGATCCGACACTTTCCACCACAGCAGTCATACTGATCATTCAAATTTCTGATCGAGGTCACGATGAATCTGCACTTCGAAGAACTTACGGGTATCAATGGTGCGCGGCTCGGCATCGCCACCCTGGATGCGGAAAAATCCCTGAACGCCCTGACGCTGCCGATGATCAATGCCCTGCATGATCGCCTGGATGCCTGGGCCAGGGAGCCGCAGATCGTCTGTGTCTTGCTGCGCGGCAACGGCGCCAAGGCGTTCTGTGCCGGTGGTGAAGTGCGCAGCCTGGTGGAAGCTTGCCGCGCTCATCCCGGTGAGGTGCCGCCACTGGCCGCGCAATTCTTCGCGGCTGAGTACCGCCTGGACTTCAACCTGCACACCTACCCCAAGCCGCTGCTGTGCTGGGGCCACGGCTATGTGCTGGGCGGCGGCATGGGTTTGCTGCAAGGTGCAAGCGCGCGGATCGTCACGCCGAGCAGTCGCCTGGCAATGCCGGAGACCAGCATCGGCCTGTATCCGGATGTCGGCGCCAGTTGGTTCCTGTCGCGCCTGCCGGGCAAGCTCGGGCTGTTCCTCGGCCTGACCGGTGCCCATATGAATGCACGTGACGCCATCGACCTCGGCCTGGCCGACCGTTTCCTGCTCGATGGGCAACAGGACGACCTGATCGAGGGCCTGTTGCAACTCAACTGGCAGGAACAGACCGAGATGCAGCTCAACAGTCTGCTCAAGGCCTTGCAGCAAGAAGCCCTCGCCCAACTGCCCGAAGCCCAATGGCTGCCTCGCAGGGAGAAGATCGACGAATGGCTGGATGTCAGCGATGTGCGCTGCGCCTGGAAAGCCCTGAGCTTACTGGTGGATCATCCCGATCCGCTGATCGCCCGGGCAGCCAAGACCATGACCGAAGGCTCACCGCTGACGGCGCACCTGGTCTGGGAGCAGATCCGCCGGGCGCGGCATTTGTCCTTGGCCGGTGTGTTCCGCATGGAATACACCCTGAGCCTGAACTGCTGTCGTCATCCGGAGTTCAGCGAAGGCGTGCGGGCACGGTTGATCGACAAGGACCACAAGCCCCGTTGGCACTGGCCGGACATCAATCATGTGCCCGAAGCGGCGGTGGAGGCGCATTTCCACAAGGTGTGGGAGGGGCGGCATCCGTTGGCGGATTTGTCCAATGAATAGCCGAGCTAGAAGATTCCTGTGGGAGCGAGCTTGCTCGCGACAGAGGCATGCCAGACACATCGATATTGGCTGACCCGACGCCATCGCGAGCAAGCTCGCTCCCACAGGGCGGGTTTATGCCAGGCACAAAAAAGCGGCGCTCAATGCGCCGCTTTTTCTATTGCCCTGGGATCAGCGGTGGTTGCCTCGTCCATCGCGACCACCCTGTCCGCGATCACGATCGCCGTGTCCCCAATGATCCCGGCCGCCTCGCCCCCCCCGATCGTCACGCCAGCCACCCCGGTCATGGCCACCCCAGCCACCCCGATCCGGATATGACCGATACGCGCGCGGCGGCGAGTAATAGCGTGGGCCTTGCTGGTAATACCGCGGTGCCGAGTAATAGCGTGGCGCTGGTTGGTAATACCGTGGTGCGTAATAGCCACGCGGTGCCGAATAATATCCTCCGCTGTAATAGGCCGGCCCTGGCGAGGTGTAGACCTCTGAACGGTAATAGCTCGAGTCTCCGTCGTAGTAAGGCACGCATGCCGAAAGAGTCAGACCAAGAAACGCAATGAGGAGCAGTCGTCGATACATGGCGGCCTCCTGGACCGCGAATGGGCCGCATCAGCGACGCTGATGGGCGGCAGTCAACGTTGTGTGACTGACGAATATTCAGACAGCAAAATCGGAATCTGGTGCGACATGGCAACAACTGGAAACATGTCACTCGTCGCCCTCTTCCGGTGCGCCATGGCACCACAAGCAAGCACAACTCTGCCCTCTATCATCCCTCTCCGACGCTCGCCCGCTCTGGCATGGGCCTTTGCCCGAATTGGCACGGCTCTCGCTTTAACAATCCCCGTGCAGGAGTCATCACAGGTTCGCGGCACCACAATTTGCAATGGCTGACTAGGGTTCCGGCTCGCCTCTGGCGAGTGGCTGGTCCGAGAGTTGGCGACCTCCAGTTGAGGTTACACGGCGGGACAAAAGCCCGGGAGACAAGCCACCGTTCGCGGTGCCGCGTTGCTCCTGTCCGCCCTTGATCAACTGGAGAACCACCATGTTCAAGCTTCGTCTGTCCGCCCTGCTCCTCGCCGCTCTCTCGGCCCTCATGAGCTTCTCTTGCGTCGCCGCGCAAAAAGACCACTTCAGCGTGTGCTGGACCATTTACGCCGGCTGGATGCCCTGGGAATACGCCGGCAGCCAAGGCATCGTCGATAAATGGGCGAAAAATACGGCATCACCATCGATGTCGTGCAGCTCAACGACTACGTCGAATCCATCAACCAGTACACCGCCGGTCAGTTCGACGGCTGCACCATGACCAACATGGACGCCCTGACCATCCCCGCCGCCGGTGGCGTAGACAGCACCGCGCTGATCGTCAGTGATTTCTCCAACGGCAACGACGGCATCGTCCTCAAGGGCGACGGCAAGAAAGTCGCCGACCTCAAGGGCATGGACGTCAATCTGGTGGAGCTGTCGGTGTCTCATTACCTGCTGGCCCGCGCGCTGGATTCGGTCGGCCTCGCCGAGAAAGACCTGAAAGTCGTCAACACCTCCGATGCCGACATTTCCGCCGCCTTCAACACCGACCAGGTCAAGGCCGTCACCACCTGGAACCCGATGCTCTCGGACATCAAGGCGCAGCCAGGCGTGAGCGAAGTGTTCAACTCCAGCCAGGTGCCTGGCGAGATCATGGACATGATGGTGGTCAACACCCAGACCCTCCAGGACAACCCCGCCCTGGGCAAGGCCTTGACCGGCGCCTGGTTCGAAGTGGTGGCGCTGATGAACGCCAGGAACGCCGCCGCCAATGCCGCGCTGGAACACATGGCCAAGGCCTCGGGTACCGACCTCAAGGGTTTCCAGGCGCAACTGGACACCACCAAGCTGTTCGCCACGCCCCAGGAAGCGCTGGGCTTCGCCACCAGCGATCAACTGCCTGCCACCATGGGCAAGGTGGCCGATTTCTCGTTCAAGCACGGCTTGCTGGGCGAAGGCGCCAAGGACACGAACGCGGTCGGCATGGCATTCGCCAATGGCGTGACCCGCGGCGACAAGGCCAACCTCAAGCTGCGCTTCGACCCCACCTACGTACAGCTGGCCGCCGACGCCAAGCTGTAGACCGGAGGAGCTGGCATGCGCCTGATCAACCGCTACCCGGATCGCCCCAGCCGCTTGCTGCTGGTCATCCTGCCATTCGCGCTGGTGCTGTTCGCCTATTTCATGGGCTCGGCCGAACGACTGACGGACAACCCCAACGACAAGCTGTTGCCCAGCGCCGGGCAGATGATCGATGCGGTGAAACGCCTGGCCTTCACCGCCGATGCCCGCAGTGGCGACTACCTGCTCTGGCAAGACACCGCGTCGAGCCTGCGCCGGTTGGCGATCGGCCTGGGCATCAGCGCCCTGGCCGGGCTGTGCCTGGGTATCGCCGCTGGCACGCTGCCGCTGTTCGGCGCGCCGTTGTCGCCGCTGCTGACCGTGGTCTCGATGGTGCCGCCCCTGGCGATCCTGCCGATCCTGTTCATCGTCTTCGGCCTGGGGGAGTTGTCCAAGGTGATGCTGATCGTGATCGGCGTCACGCCGTGCCTGGCGCGGGATCTGGAACAGCGCGCCCGGGAGATTCCGTCCGAACTGCTGATCAAGGCCCAGACCCTCGGCGCCTCGACCTGGACGCTGATGCTGCGCGTGGTCCTGCCGCAACTGCTGCCACGCTTGCTGATCTCGCTGAGATTGATGCTGGGTTCGGCCTGGCTGTTCCTGATTGCCGCCGAAGCCATCGCGTCCACCGATGGGCTCGGGTATCGGATTTTCCTCGTGCGTCGTTACTTGGCGATGGACGTGATCCTGCCGTACGTGGTGTGGATCACGCTGCTCGCCTGGCTGATGGACTGGGGGCTCAAGCGCCTGACCCTTCGAGCGTTCCCTTGGTACGAGGGGACAAGAGCATGAGCTTCATCACGGTAAACAACGTCTGGCAGCAATACGACGATCAGGTCGTGCTGGAACGCTTGAACCTGAACGTCGCCGAGGGTGAGTTCTGCACACTGGTGGGCGCATCGGGTTGCGGCAAGTCGACCTTCTTGCGCTTGTTGCTCGGCCAGGAGCGCGCCAGTCGCGGACAAATCCTGCTGGATGGCGAACCCTTGGCCGGCGAACCAGACGCCAGCCGGGGCGTGGTGTTCCAGCGCTATTCGGTGTTCCCACACCTCACGGTGCTGGACAACGTGGCCCTGGGCCTGGAGTTGCCGCGTTCGCCGTTGCTGGGGCGTCTGTTCGGCCGTGCCAAGCGCCAGGCTCGCGAAGAGGCTGCGCAACTGTTGGACAAGGTCGGCCTCGGCCACGCGTTGGACAAATACCCGGCGCAGCTCTCCGGCGGGATGCAGCAACGGCTGGCGATTGCCCAGGCCCTGATCATGAAGCCCCGAGTGCTGCTGCTGGATGAACCCTTCGGCGCCCTGGACCCCGGCATTCGCAAGGACATGCACGCGCTGCTGCTGGAGCTGTGGCGCGAGACCCAATTGACGGTGTTCATGGTCACTCACGACCTCTGCGAAGGTTTCAGCCTCGGCACGCGCCTGCTGGTGTTCGACAAGGTCCGCGTCGATCCCCACGCACCGGGCGCCTACGGTGCACGCATCACCTACGACATTCCATTGAACAGCGACCGCCGCACCGCCCGTGCCGCCGTCGACGCCCTGCCCGCCGAATTGGCCGGCACGTTGCGTATCGCTTGAAAGGAGTTTTTCCATGACCGATTCGATCCAGCTGTTTCCCCCCTTCGCCGAAGAACTGCTGCCCGGTGGCGGCCATCGCTCGTTCGTGCTCAAGCGCGGCCAACTGCTGCGCCTGACCGATCTGCGCGGCGGCGCCAACGTGAGCCTGACGCTGCTCAATGCCAACGAAAAAACCGAACGCCTGAACCTGCCGGACAGCCTCAAGTGCCAACACACCGCCAAGCTCACCGCCGGCCACTGCCTGTATTCGGACATGGGTCGAGTGCTGGCGGCGATCACCGCTGACACCTGTGGTTGGAGCGACAGTTTTGGTGGGTTGCTCTGCGCCGAAGAAGTGGCTGAAAAGTATGGTCAGGGTCGTTACCAGGAACTGCGCAACGGCTTCTTTCGCAACGGCACCGACAACCTGCTGGTGGAGCTGGGCAAATGGGGACTGGGCCTGTCCGACCTGCTGATGATCCTCAATCTGTTCAGCCGGGTCGATGTGGACGCGGCCGGCCACTTTCACTTCGTCGAGGGCAATTCCAAAGCCGGCGATTACATCGAGCTGTACGCGCCGATGGACACCTTGGTAGTGCTGACCGCGCTACAGCACCCGATGGACCCGAACCCGCAATACGCCCCGCAACCGCTCAAGCTCAGTTGGATGAACGCCAACCCCAGCGTCGCCGAACACTGCCGCCAATCGCGCCCGGAAAACCAGCGCGGCTTCATCAACACCGACCGCCTGTTCGCCTGAGGACCGTCACCATGTCACTCGCCATCGCCACCCCACACAAGCAACCCGAGACCGCCGTCTATCGCGCCACGATTCCCTCTGGAGAACCTTGGCTGACCGAAGTCAAGGCCGGCCAGACCCTGCGCATCCTCGACCTGGAGGGCAACCAGGCGGTCGATACGCTGTTCTACAGCCTGGCCAACCCCAGGGAACGCTATGACGTGCAGCGCACCTTGCGCCGGCAGAACAGCGTCTACCTGGGCACCGGCAGCGTGCTGTATTCCAACCTCGGCCGGCCGATGCTGACCATCGTCGAAGACACCTGCGGACGCCACGACACCCTCGGCGGCGCCTGCGCCCAGGAAAGCAACACCGTGCGCTACGCCCTGGAAAAACGCCACATGCACAGCTGCCGCGACAACTACCTGCGGGCCTGTGCCCACGACGGTCGGCTGGGCAAGGGCGACATCGGGCCGAACATCAACTTCTTCATGAACGTGCCGGTCACCGCCGATGGCGGCCTGACGTTCGAAGACGGGATCTCGGCGCCGGGCAAATACGTCGACCTGCGGGCCGAGATGGACGTGATCGTCCTGATCTCCAATTGCCCGCAATTGAATAACCCGTGCAATGCCTACAACCCCACGCCAGCGGAGCTGTTGATATGGAACTGAAATTCGTGCGCCTGCGCCGCTGGCTGTTCACGTTGTGCCAGAGCCGGTCGGGGCAGTGCATCAAATAATCGAATGGACGCCACCGGTTGCCTCTGTGGGAGCGAGCTTGCTCGCGATAGCGGTCTGTCAGTTACATCCAGGTTGAATGGGCCGCCGCTATCGCGAGCAAGCTCGCTCCCACAAGGTCTGGCGGTGTTTTTAAGGAAGGCTCGCCGCCGGGGACGACCCCGTCGGCCATCGAAAACTGCGGGACGGCCCGCATCCCAGTTCAGGCAGCACGCACGCCTGAGGGGGCAATGCCATGTTCGAAAAAATCCTCATCGCCAACCGTGGCGCCATCGCCTGCCGCATCCTGCGGACGTTGCGCGAATTGAATGTCCAAGGCGTCGCGGTGTACTCCCAAGCCGATGCTGCCAGCCTGCACATCCTCCAGGCCGACGAAGCCCACTGCCTGGGCGAAGGCGCGGCGGCCGGTACTTACCTGGCGGTGGATAAGCTGCTGGCGATCGCCAAGAGCAGCGGCGCGACGGCGATTCATCCCGGCTACGGCTTCCTCTCGGAAAACGCCGCGTTCGCCGAAGCCTGCGAGGCCGCGAATATTGCCTTCATCGGGCCGACACCGGCGCAACTGCGCGTGTTCGGTCTCAAGCACACCGCACGCGACCTCGCCCGCCGGCACGGCGTGCCGCTGCTGGAAGGCACTGAATTGCTCGACAGCCTCGACACCGCGCTGCTGGCCGGAACGCGGGTCGGTTACCCGGTCATGCTCAAAAGCACGGCGGGCGGCGGCGGAATCGGCATGCGCGTGTGCCGTAGCGCCGCCGAGTTGAGCGAATCCTTCGAAGCGGTCAAGCGCCTCGGGCAGAACAACTTCAGCGACGCCGGCGTGTTCATCGAGAAGTACATCGAGCGGGCTCGTCACCTGGAGGTGCAAATCTTCGGCGACGGCCAGGGCCAAGTGATCGCCCTGGGCGTGCGCGATTGCTCGGTGCAGCGGCGCAACCAGAAAGTCCTTGAGGAAACCCCGGCACCCAACCTGCCCGAAGGCATGGCCGAGGAACTCTGCGCGGCGGCGATCAAACTGGCCCGGGCGGTGAACTACCGCAGCGCGGGCACCGTGGAGTTCGTCTACGACAGTGACGCCGGACGCTTCTACTTCCTGGAGGTGAACACGCGGCTGCAAGTCGAGCATGGCGTCACCGAGCAGGTCTGGGACGTCGACCTGGTGCGCTGGATGGTGCAATTGGCCGCCGGTGAGCTGCCGCCACTGAGCGAACTGAGCCTGGGTTTGAAAGCCTGCGGCCACGCGATCCAGGCGCGCCTGTATGCCGAGGACCCGGGCCGAGATTTCCAGCCGAGCCCGGGCCTGCTCACCGCCGTGCAATTTCCCCGGGCCGACGGCCAAGGGCTGCGCATCGACACCTGGGTCGAGGCCGGTTGCCAGATCCCGCCCTACTTCGACCCGATGATCGCCAAGGTGATTCGCTGGGCGCCGACCCGCGAGCAGGCGCGCCTGGGCCTGCACCAAGCGTTGGAAGACTGTCTGCTATACGGCGTGGAAACCAACCGCACCTACTTGCAGCAGATTCTCCTCGACGCGCCCTTCGCAACCGGCCAGCCCTGGACGCGTTGCCTGGCGACCCTGGCCTACCGCGCCAACACGTTCGAGGTGCTCAGCCCCGGCACCCAGACCAGCGTCCAGGACTATCCCGGTCGCCTCGGTTATTGGGCAGTGGGCGTACCGCCGTCAGGACCAATGGACAGCCGCTCGCTGCGCTTGGGCAACCGCCTGCTCGGCAATGAAGAGGGTGCGGCGGCCTTGGAAATCACCATGAGCGGGCCGTTGCTGCGCTTCAACTGCGATGCCCGGGTGGCGGTGACCGGTGCGGCGATTGCCCTGGCGCTCGATGGCGACGTCGTGCCGATGAACACCCCGTTGTCAATTGCTGCCGGCTCTACCCTGGCGATCGGCAACATCGCCGGCGACGGGGCCCGCAGCTACCTGTGCCTGCAAGGCGGTGTGCAGGTGCCGGATTACCTGGGCAGCAAAAGCACCTTTACCCTCGGCCAGTTCGGTGGTCATGGCGGACGAGCGCTATGCACCGGCGACGTGCTGCACCTGGCTGCGCTGGATGAGCGCGCCGTGTGGCCGACGGTGGACGAGCCTCCTCTGCTCTTGCCAGCCGTGCGGCAGATCCGCGTGATCTACGGCCCGCATGGCGCGCCGGAATATTTCACCGAACGCTACATCCAGACGTTCTTCGACACCTCATGGGAAGTGCATTTCAACTCCAGCCGAACCGGCGTGCGGCTGATCGGGCCGAAGCCGGAATGGGTCCGGGCCGACGGCGGCGAAGCAGGCCTGCACCCCTCTAACATTCACGACAACCCGTATGCCATCGGCGCCGTGGATTTTACTGGCGACATGCCCGTCATCCTCGGCCCCGACGGCCCGAGCCTGGGTGGCTTCGTCTGCCCGGTGACGGTGATCGAGGCAGACCTGTGGCAGTTGGGGCAGCTCAAGGCGGGGGACAAGGTGCGGTTTGTGCCGGTGGATATCTCGACCGCCCGATCACTGGTCCTGCAATGCCCCCCCTGTGGGAGCGAGCTTGCTCGCGATAGCGGTCTGTCAGTCCCATCGATTCTGGATGTCCCGCCGCAATCGCGAGCAAGCTCGCTCCCACAGGGAGTGGTGTCGCCGGTGGTGTTGGATATCGGGCAGGACGATACGCGTCTGGTGGCAAGATTATCCGGCGACACCCATCTGCTGCTGGAAATCGGCGCCCCTGAACTGGACCTGGTGCTGCGCTTCCGCGCCCACGCCTTGATGCAGGCCCTGGAACAAAAGCACCTGCACGGCGTGATCGACCTGACGCCGGGCATTCGCTCGCTTCAAGTGCACTACCAGCCCGAGCAACTGCCGCTGGCCGATCTGCTGGCGATCGTCGCCGGTGAATGGGACGCCGTGTGCGCCGCGCAAGACCTGCAAGTGCCGTCGCGCATCGTCCACCTGCCGCTGTCCTGGGACGACCCGGCCTGCCAATTGGCCATCGAAAAATACATGACCACCGTGCGCAAGGACGCCCCTTGGTGCCCAAGCAATCTGGAGTTCATCCGGCGCATCAACGACCTGCCCAACCTCGACGAAGTGCAACGCACGGTATTCGACGCGAGCTATCTGGTGATGGGCCTGGGGGACGTCTACCTCGGGGCGCCAGTCGCCACGCCGCTCGACCCGCGGCATCGGCTGGTGACCACCAAATACAACCCGGCCCGTACCTGGACCGCGGAAAACTCGGTGGGCATCGGCGGCGCCTATATGTGCGTGTACGGCATGGAAGGTCCGGGCGGCTATCAGTTCGTCGGGCGCACGTTGCAGATGTGGAATCGCTACCGGGACGTGGCCGCGTTCGATGGCAAGCCCTGGCTGCTGCGGTTCTTCGACCAGATCCGCTTCTACCCGGTCAGCGCCGATGAACTGTTGCACATCCGGCGGGACTTTCCGCTGGGCCGCTTCGACCTGCACATCGAACACAGCCAGCTCAACCTCGCCGACTATCAGGGTTTCCTGACCCGGGAAGCGGACAGCATCGCCGCGTTTCGTCAGCAGCAACAACAAGCCTTCAAGGCCGAGCGCGAGCGTTGGATCGCCAGCGGCCAGGCGCATTTCGACAGCGAGGAACCGGCACCCGCGCCGAGCGAAGAGACGTTGCTGGGCGAGGACCAACTGAGCGTCGACAGCCACATCGCCGGCAATCTCTGGCAAGTCCAAATTGAAGTGGGCACGCGGGTCGCCGCCGGTGACGTGTTGGTGATCCTGGAGTCCATGAAAATGGAGATCCCGGTGCTTGCGCCGATGGCCGGCGTGGTTCGCGAGGTCCGCGTCCAACCCGGTTCGGCGGTGCGCGCCGGACAGCGTGTCGTGGTGCTGGAACGTGACTGAACTCAATCAAGGGATTAATGCGATGAACCTCTCTCTGCGCCTGGACAACCTGCGCGACGCCTACCGCAACGGCAATATCACACCGCGCAAACTGCTGCTTGCCCTGCGGGAAAAAGCCGCTGCGCTCAACCCGGACTATCACCTGTTCATCCACCTGCTGTCGCCCGAGGAGATGGAGCCCTACCTGACAGCACTGGAAAGCCGCGCCCCGGACAGCCTGCCGCTGTATGGCGTGCCGTTCGCCATCAAGGACAACATCGACCTGGCCGGCATTCCCACCACCGCCGCCTGCCCGGCGTTTGCCTACGTGCCGAAACGTTCGGCGACGGTGGTCGAGCAGTTGCTGGCGCTGGGCGCTGTTCCCCTGGGCAAGACCAACCTTGATCAATTCGCCACCGGGCTCAACGGCACCCGCACCCCCTACGGTGCCTGTCGCAACAGCGTGCTGGCGGATTATCCGTCGGGGGGCTCAAGTGCCGGCTCGCCGCTGGCGGTGGCCCTGGGTCTGACAAGTTTTGCCTTGGGCACCGACACCGCAGGCTCCGGTCGGGTGCCTGCGGCGTTGAACAATCTGGTCGGACTGAAAGCCACCAAAGGTTTGATTTCCACCGCAGGCGTGGTGCCGGCCTGCCGAACGCTGGATTGCGTGACCACGTTCACCGCGACGGCGAGGGAAGCCAGCCAGTTATTGGCACTGACTGCGCACCTCGACCCGCGCGACGAATACAGCCGCCGCAACCCGCAATGGAACGACGGCTCGGCGTTCGGCGCGCCACGACGCTTTCGCTTCGGCGTGCCCCGTTGGCAAGACCTCGAATTTTTCGGCTGTGACGAAGGCCCACGGTTGTTCCGCGAAGCCATCGAGCGCCTCGAACGCCTGGGCGGCGAAGCCGTCGAACTGGACATGTCGCCCTTCCTCGAAGCCGCACGCTTGCTCTACGAGGGGCCCTGGGTCGCCGAACGCTACAGCATCGCCGGGGAATTGATCGAGCGCGAACCCGACGCGGTGTTGCCGGTGATCCGCGCCGTCTTGGCGAAAGCGCCTACGGTGACGGGCGTCGAAACCTTCCGCGCCCAGTACCGTCTGCAAGCGCTCAAGGCCCGATGCGACCGTGCGATGGAAGCCCTCGATTGCGTGCTCACCCCGACCATCGGGCGCCCGGTGACGCTCGCCGAACTCGCTGCCGAACCGCTGCTGCGCAACGCGGAGCTGGGTTATTACACCAATTTCATGAACCTGCTGGACTACGCCGCCGTCGCCGTGCCCAGCGCTTTCATGGCCAACGGTCTGCCTTGGGGCGTCACGCTGTTCGGCCGGGCTTTCACCGATCAATACCTGCTGGGCGTGGCTGACGCCTTGCAACGCCAGCAACTGCCTGACCTGCCAACACCCGCCCATCCGGCGCGCCATGATCGGGCTCGATTAGTGGTGTGCGGCGCGCATCTGGATGGGTTGGCACTGAACGGGCAACTCAAGCAACGCGGCGCCCGCCTGATCGAGGCGACCCACAGCTCGCCGGATTACCGCCTCTACGCCCTGGCCGGCGGCCCGCCCCTGCGCCCCGGCATGCTTCGCGTCGGTGAGGGCGGCGTGGCGATTGAGGTGGAGATCTGGGAATTGCCGAGCAGTGAGGTGGGCTCGTTCCTGACCGGTATTCCCGCGCCGCTTGGGCTAGGCAAGGTGCAACTGGCCGACGGGCGTTGGGAAAGCGGTTTCATTTGCGAGCCGTATGGCCTGGACGGCGCAGAGGACATCAGTCATTTGGGCGGATGGCGGGCTTACCTGCGAAGCCTGGCATCGCGATAAAACCACGGCGAGGGGGCCCGCTCCCTCGCCATGGTTTTACAAACTGCAAATCCAAGCGCCTTTTCCCGCAAGGCCACTAAACTGATTCCATCGGGTCACTCCTGGGGAATCGCCATGTCGCTTCGCTCGCCGTTGTATTCCCAGCGCTCACCATTGCTGCTGTTGACCATTTTGCTCGGGGCCGGCTTCCTGGTGACTTCGTTGCTGGGCTATTACGCCGCCAACACCTCGCTGCGGGAAAATGCCCTCAAGGCGTTTTACCTCAATCTGCTGATCGGCCTGCTGGTGACAGCGGCAGCGCTCGTGGTGCTTTATCGGTTGATTGCCAGCTACCAGCGCCGGATCGACGCCCAAGCCATTCTCGACGGCCTGACCGAACTGCCGAATCGCCGGGGTTTCGACCTGCTGGCGGTGCAAGCCCTGCACGAAGCCCAGCGCGAGCCCAAGCCCTTGAGCGCCTTGTTGCTGGAGGTGGACAACTTCAAGCAACTGGACACCACCCATGGCCACATCGCCAGCGATCAATTGTTGACCGGCCTCGCCCGTGACCTGACCGATAACCTGCGACATTCGGACATTATCTGCCGCTGGAGCACCGATGCCTTCGCCCTGCTGCTCAAGGACACCGACGGCCAGAACGGTCGGAAGATCGCCGAGAAAATTCGCCAGCACATCGAACAGCAGCGCTATTTTTGCAGCGGCAAACAATTGCGGGTCACCATCAGCATCGGCGTCACCACGCTGCAGAATGAAGACACCTTGCACAGCCTGCTGTCCCGGGCCGATCATGCGCTGCTGCGCGCCCGACAGACCGGGAGCAATCGAACCTGCGTGGAAATGCCCCACTCCAGTTATGAATAAACCTGACCTCTGCCCGGCCTGCGGTGCTGCCAATGACTGCACGCTGGCCAACCCGAAAACCGCCGATCGCGCCTGCTGGTGCTACGGCGTGAGCATCGACCCGGCTGTGCTCCAGGCATTGCCGGCCGAGCTGCGCGACAAATCCTGCCTGTGCCCACGGTGCGCCCGAGTGGATGAGCAACTGCGCGCCAAGCCCCGACCGATCGCGTAAGATGCCCGCCCTCTATCTCCTGGCCCGTACTGTCCATGCGCGTTGACCGCTTCCTCAGCAATCTGCCGCGTTTCAACCGCCAACAGGTCCGCCTCTTGTTGGTGGAACGTCGGGTACGGATCGATGGCCAGACCGTCATCGATCCACAGGCACACGTGCGTGAGTTCAGCCGCGTCGAGGTGGATGACGAAGTGCTGCAAGCAGGGCGACCGGCGCGGTATTTCATGCTGCACAAGCCGCCCGGCTGCGTCAGCGCCACACGCGATCCGCAGCACCGTACCGTGCTCGACTTGCTCGACGAACCGGACAAGGATGACCTGCACATCGCCGGTCGCCTGGATTTCAACACCACCGGGCTGATGCTGATCACCAACGACGGCAGCTGGTCACGACGCCTGACCCAGCCGCAAACCAAGCTGCCGAAGGTCTATTACGTCGAGACCGAGCAAACCATCACCGCCGAGTACGCCGTCACCTTCGCCCAAGGCTTGTACTTCGCGTTCGAGGACCTCACCACCCAACCGGCGGAACTGACGCTGCTAGGACCGACGTCCGCACGGTTGAGCATCGTTGAAGGCCGCTACCATCAGGTCAAGCGCATGTTCGGCCACTTCAACAATAAAGTGCTGCGTCTGCATCGCGAACGGATGGGCCCGCTGGTGCTGGACGCCCATCTGGAGCCCGGCGGATATCGCGCCTTGGGCCCGGAAGAAATCTGCCTGGTCTGAAGGAATGACCGCTGGGCAGAAGTGTCGAACAATTTCCAAAGAGCACTTGCGCAACGGCCGGTCCCCTGCTTGAATCAAACCGTCGGCCGAAATGTGACCGATGAGTCACACCATACCTCTAAGAAACTTTTTGCCGGCTGGAACCCTCAGGTTCCGCCTCATGCGTCGGCAAACTGCCCGCCATAACAATACCCGTCGACCGGCTGTCATGGATCGACATGGGCTTATCTTCCAGGCGAATGCCTACCTGTCACATTGCCCGTGCAATCTCATTGCGCGCATACCCGCTTGCCAGGAGTCTTATGACATGAGGCCAGAAATCGCTGTGCTGGATATACAGGGTCAGTATCGGGTTTACACGGAGTTCTATCGCGCAGACGCCGCGCAAAAGACCATTATCCTGGTCAACGGCTCGATGGCCACCACCGCGTCGTTTGCTCAGACTGCGAAAAACCTCTACCCGCAATTCAACGTTGTGTTGTACGACCAGCCCTACGCGGGCAAGTCCAAGGCCCACAACCGCCACGAGAAAATGCTGACGAAGGAAATCGAAGGGCAGATTCTCCTGGAGTTGATCGACCACTTCGCCGCCGAGCATGTACTGTCGTTTTCCTGGGGCGGCGCCGCCACGCTGAGCGCCCTGGCGCAGCGGCCACGGCGCATCGAAAAAGCCGTGATCAGCTCGTTCTCACCGGTGCTCAACGCGCCGATGCGCGACTACCTCGAACGCGGCGTGGACTACCTGAGCAGCCTGGACGGCGACCGTGTCGGGCACCTGGTCAACAGCACCATCGGCAAGCACCTGCCGCCGCTGTTCAAACGCTTCAACTATCGCCACGTCAGCAGCCTGGCCGAGCATGAATACGGGCAGATGCATTTCCACATCAGCGACGTGCTCCACAGCGACCAGCAGTGCTACGTCAACGCGGCGAAAAAGGTCAACGTACCGGTGCTGTTCCTGAACGGTGAATTGGACGAGTACACCTCGGCCACCGACGCCCGGCTCTTTGCCGACCACGTCCAGCACAGCACCTTCACTACGCTGCAAGCCACCGGGCACTTCCTGGACATGGAACACAAAGCCGCCTGCCGCGACAGCCGCGACGCGTTGCTGGGCTTCCTCAAGCCGACCCGCCACGAAAGCCGACCGCGCTACAGCTATGTGCAGGACTACCACGCACTGGCTATCTGAAGAAAGTCATCGCGGGCGAGCCTCCGACAATGAGGCCTGTCCGCGAAGACCGCTCTGCTTTGAGGCTTGCGCAGACGGACACCCACACCGTCCGGAAAGAAAAACTTCAAATCCAAGGCGACATCTGGTACAAAGTCAGCCGCTCTGAGCGGGTGTCGTATAATGGCATTACTCCAGCTTCCCAAGCTGATAACGAGGGTTCGATTCCCTTCACCCGCTCCAATCGAATTGTGGTCCTGCGTCGTGGTGGTTTTGACGGGGGATTGAAAAAACCGGCTCTTGGTGGCCGGTTTTTTTTTGGTCCGCGATTTGTGGAATCCCAGCAAATATAGAAGGAAGCAAGGATGCACCTGATCGACTCATACCTGGCTGCGTACCAATTTCGGGAGATGCATGCCTTGGACGTTCCGACAGATCCACCCAGCGCAATGGCGGCAATCCTGGCCCATCGCCCCGAAGACGTCCGATTGTTTCGGTACGCAATCAAGCTTCGCGAGTTGCCGATGCGCCTGTTGGGCCAATCCCAATCCCAATCCCACCGCACCGGTCAATCCGCGTCATTCGGCCTGGATAACTTCACGCTGCTCCAGCGCAATGGCGACGCAGAAATTGCCTACGGGCTCGCCGGTAAGCTTTGGAAAGCCGATTACGGCCAAGTCTTCATCGCTGATGCCGAAGCGTTCGAGGCCTTCAACGAACCGGGCAATGTGAAGCTGGCGATAAACTTCACCTGCAACTCCCTACAACCGGGTCTGACAAGAGTCACTACCCAGACACGGGTACAGTGCATCGACGCTGATGCATTGCGAAGTTTTACTGCCTATTGGTATCTGATTCGTCCGGTCAGTGGCCTCATCCGTCGGCGCATGCTGAAGGCGATTGCGAGACGTTGCGCGGCAGGAGCTTTGAAGAGTACGTCAGGGGACCACACCGACGATTTGATTTAGCGAGAATCAAACATGCTTCAACGCAAAAGCGACGACTGCAAACATGGTCAGGGCAAACGCAGCACCGATGCTGAACGGCAGCAACGTAACCCGGATTCTAGTCGGGGCCGGGCGCCTCATTTCTTCGGCTAACGCTTCCACCTCTTGATGCAATTGCTCGATGCTCGCTTGATAATTACGAGGTGTGGACACGTCTGTTTCTCCTCCGGGGCTGCGGCTCGTGCTGAGTCTTTGAACTATGCCGGACAATGTGAGTGTAGTACTACCCTGGTTCAAGTACCGTAGCGCGGGTATTGGCACATCGTGGCGTACCAGCACTTAAATTCCAATCCCAAGTCCCGCAACGGCGACAATGGCGGTCACTACCGCTGCCCCAACTGCGTACGGGTACCATAAGGCTTCATGCTAGAGCTTTGTTTCCTCCGCCGTAAGCTTACGAGTCTCAGCCAACAATTTTCGGGTTTCGACCAGCAGTTTATCAAGTTCCAAATTATCGCGGTCGTTCTGGAGCATCCATCCTCCTTTTTAGAAATTAAGCCACCGCCCTAAGCGTCTCTTTCTGCGAAGCCGGGAAAACTGCCCCGCGTCAATCGCTCATGCCAGCCATTCATTTCGTCTGAGGAACACTATTTCCTATCTGCTCGGTTACGGATAGCGGGTGATTTCCGCGTGGTTTGTAGGCAAAACCAGCAAGTTGCGTACGACAGACAACGGCCTCAGTCCCCAGCCAAATGCCCCAACGGCAACGGCCCCGGCGCCTTCACCGTGTTAATCGCAAAATTGCTGCGAATATCACTCACTCCCGGCAGCTTCAGCAGCTTGCCTGTGACGAACCGGTCATAGGCCCGCAGGTCGGGCACCACCACCTGCAGCAGGAAGTCGGACTCGCCCGACACCAGGAACGCCGAGATCACCTCTGGCAACGCAGTCACTGCCTGACGAAACGCTTCGGCTCGTTCGTCGGTATGCCGTTCGACCTTGATGCCAACAAAGATCGTCATTCCGAGGCCTACTTCATCGCGGTCCAGGACAGCTTGATAGCCGCGAATCACGCCCGCTTCCTCGAGCATTCGCACGCGGCGCAGGCATGGTGACGGCGACAAGCCAATTTCTTCGGCCAATTGCACGTTGCTCAGCCGGCCGTCCCGTTGCAGTGCCGCCAGGATTTTGCGGTCGTAGGCATCAAGTTTCATGATTTGGCATTTTCCATTCATATGACTGAACCACTTGGCAGGTTATGCCAATTTCCAAAGCTTTAGAAGCTGACTACGCAACCACCTGCCCAGCCCTTCGGCCATAGACTGGCACTTTTCCAATCCACTGAATGCGGGGGGCATGCAATGACAGAACTCTGGTTGTTTTTCATGGCATTGACGGTGGCGTACCTGTTGCCTGGGCCGGACATGATCCTGGTGCTGCAAACCGGCGCCCGTCAGGGCAAGGGCGCGGCGCTGGCGACAGCGGTGGGATTGGGCGTTGCCCGGGCATGCCATGTCGCGTTGGCAGCGATGGGGCTTTCGGTGTTGTTCAAGACAGCACCCTGGACCTTTGATGTGGTGCGCCTGGCCGGGGCGGCCTATCTGGCCTGGATCGGGCTTCAATGCTTGCGGACGACGTTGTTGCCCAGCTTCGAAGGAGGCTCCGCTGCGATCGAAAAGCGGCAATGGCATCAGGCGGTCCAGCGCGGTCTGCTGACGAACCTGCTCAACCCCAAGGCCTTGCTGTTTTGCTCGGTGTTGCTGCCACAGTTCATCCATCCACAGGACGGGCCGGTGCTGGAGCAGTTCGCGATCCTGGGCATGGTGCTGGTCGGCGTCGGCCTGCTGTTCGACAGCGCCTATGCATTAGTGGGTGTCGCACTCGGGCACTGGCTCCAACGCTCGCCTTCGGCCCAGCGCGTGCAGCAGTGGTTGTTTGGTAGCCTGCTGATTGGTTTTGCGGTGCGGCTGACGTTTGTGCAGCAGTCGTAGGTCCTGTGGATGAAGGAGTCCTATTGGGGAAACGGGCTCAAAACCGGGGCTGCTTCGCAGCCCAGCGGGAGCAAGCTCCCTCGCCACGTCGATATCAGCCCCCATCTCACATCCCGAAATGAAGCCAACCCCGCCCTCTCCCGCCCTGGCCCAACACCGCTTCTAGACTTCAAGCGAAGCGCCCACCAGTCCCAACCGTCGCTCACGGTGGTTATGGTGTTGATCATTCCTTCGCAGTAGGTATAGTAACCACCAATGACACCAGGGAGGTGTTGTGAATAGCCGATTCTTGATAAGCCAAATTGTTGCGGATGGTTGGTTTCTGGTGCGTATCCGAGGCAGTCACCATCACTTCAAGCACCCGACCAAACCGGGGCTGGTCACGGTTCCTCATCCCAAGAAGGACCTGCTCAAGAAAACGGCCATCAGTATCTTGCAACAGGCCCTTCTCCAGACGGCCAGTTGCCCCGCTTTTCCGGAGGACGATTGATGCTTTACCCGATTGCGATTTCCATGGGCGATGACAAGCATGCCTGGGGTGTTGAAGTGCCGGACATTCCCGGTTGTTTTTCCGCGGGTGATGACCTGGATGAGGCCATGGCGATGGCGCGTGAGGCTATCGAGGGCCATTTTGAGATTCTGGCTGAAGACGGCTCACCGATCCCATCGGCCAATACCGTTACCCTGCACGCAGCCAATCCGCAATATGCCGGGTGCACCTGGGCGCTAGTGGATGTTGATGTGACCAAGTACCTGGGCAAGGCGCAGAAACTCAACATCACGTTGCCCGGCTACCTGCTCAACCGGATCGATGAATATGTGTTGCATCATCCTGAAGAGAAGAGCCGCTCCGGCTTTCTGGCTTCGGCAGCGCTGAAGGTGCTGCAGCAAGGCCGCTGAGCAACCGCAGACAAAACACAAACCTGTGGGGGCGAGCTTGCTCGCGATAGCGGCTAATCAGTCGACAGCGAGGCTGCTGATCTGACGCCATCGCGAGCAAGCTCGCTCCCACAGGTTTGGTCCTTATTTGCTCTCCGACTTGGACTCCTGCATCTGCACCGAGGACTTGGTGCCGTCAGTATTGTTCTTGGTCTCGTTATCCGAGTTGTCGAAGCAGCCGTGCAGGGCGAACAGGCAGCAGGCGAGGCAAAACGTGCGGGCAACATTCATGATGGACTCCGATGCTGAGGGCTTTAAGGAGTGACCTGCGAGCGTGGCAATGGTTGCGACTGTCATCGTGCCGGACGATGAACGTCGACGAACGTTTACGGTTGAAATGTAAGTAGAATTTTCACCGACTCGTTGCTGTCACACCAGACAGGTGCATCCAATAAGGAAACACGGCAATGACGTTCGCAAAAATCGCGCAAAAACTGTCCCTTTGGGCGGGGAGTCCGAAAACCTTTCTAGGCGCCATCGTGTTGTTATCAATCTGGGCCGCCAGCGGACCTTTCTTCGGCTTCAACGACACCTGGCAGCTGATCATCAACACCTCGACCACCATCATCACTTTCCTGATGGTGTTCCTGATCCAGAACACCCAGAACCGCGATACGGACATTTTGCATTTGAAAGTGGATGAATTGCTGCGGGCGTCCAAGGACGCGCAGAACGCAATGCTCGGTCTCGAGTCGCTGGACCTCAAGCAACTTGAAGCGCTGCGCAAGCAATATCAGGACATGGGAAAAGACGAAGCCAAGAGCCTTGACGGTGTGGAGCAGAAGAAAAAGATCGACTTGAACAAGTGCTGATCGGATGCGCGAGTGGTCCATGCCACTCGCGCTTTTTTTCGAGCATCAGGGCAACGGGTTGCCACCCGTCACGCCAAACACTTCCCCAGTGATATAACTCGACTCCTGCGATGCAAGCAGCACATAAAGCGGCGCGCATTCCGCTGGCTGCCCCGGACGTTTCATCGGAACCTGGGAGCCGAACGTAGGAATCTTCTCCCTAGGTTGTCCTCCGCTGGGTTGCAGCACGGTCCAGATCGGCCCCGGCGCAACCGCATTGACACGGATGCCCTTGCTGATGACCTGCCCGGCCAACGCCTTGGTAAACGCCACGATCGCTGCCTTGGTGGTGGCGTAGTCCAGCAACGTCGCGGACGGATCGTAGGATTGGATCGAGGCGGTATTGATGATGGTCGCACCGGCCGGCATCAGCGGCACCGCAGTCTTGCAGATCCAGAACATCGCATAGATGTTGGTTTTCATGGTGTCGTCGAACTGCGCGGTGGTGATGTCGGCGATGTCTTTTTGCGCCTCCTGCTTACCGGCGACATTGACCAGGATATCCAGGCCGTCGAGTTGCTGTTGCGCCATCTTGACCATTTGCGCACAGAACGCTTCGTCCTTGAGGTCGCCTGGAATGGCGATGGCCTTGCGGCCCTCAGCCTTGATCAGTTCGATGACTTGCTGGGCGTCGCGCTCTTCGCTGGGCAGGTAATTGATCGCGACATCGGCGCCTTCCCGGGCGTAGGCGATGGCGGCGGCGCGACCGATCCCGGAGTCACCGCCGGTGATCAGTGCCTTGCGCCCTTCCAGGCGGCCAAAGCCTTGATAACTTTTTTCACCATGATCGGGTTGCGGCAGCATGTCCTGGTCGATGCCTGGCGGGGACTGCGGCTGGTCCGGAAATTCCGGACGCGGGTATTGGGTCAGCGGATCCTGCATCGCGTACTGGTTGGGTTCTCGGCGTGTAGACATCGAGGTTCTCCTTTCTTGCGGGCAAAACGAGCCGGGACGTTGGCGCCCCGGTCCTGAACGTGAAACAGGTGCGGTGGATCAGCGGCTGGCCTGCAACGCCCTGGCCATCTCGAGATGGGTTTGCAGCTTGGGCAGCGTTTCGTCAGCGAACGCCTTGATCTCCGGCACGTCGGTGGTCTGGGCCTGCTGCTGGATCTGCTCGATGGCTTCTTCAGTGGCCTTGACCTGGCTGGCGGCATAAGCCGCCTCGAACGACTCACCCTCGGCCACTTGCGGCATGAGGGTCTTGGCCTTGTCCGCCACCTCTTCCCGTGGCGCGACAGGCAAGTCGAGCTTCTTGGCGATTTTCGCCAAATGTTGGTTGGCGGTGGTGCGGTCGTTGATCACCATGATGGTGTAGTCCTTGACCTCCCGCGTCTCCGCTTTCGAATGCGCCTCACGACTGGCCTCGATGTCAGCCATGCCCTTGGCGGATGCATCGTTGATGAATTCGACAGGTGACTGGGCCCAGGCACTGTTGGCACCCAGGCCCATCAGCACGACAACACTGGTGGTGCGTAAAAAGGTGGCCATCCGGCTCATGGTCGCGCCCTCCTCTGAAAGAAAATCGCGACGGAATGTCCGTCGCAGAAATCAGAACCACCGCTGGATATTCAGCGAGACGTGCGACCCGGCTTGCGGCCAATCTCGGCTTTCAGCGGGCTTTTATCGACGCTCGCGATGGTGGTTCTCCCACTTTTGCGACCTGCTTCGGACACCTTCGTTCGATCGTGAGCAATGTTTCCCGGATAAATGTTGCTTGATCCGCGCATGGCCCGGCCCTCCGTATTGCAAGAAATGACGGGCACGCATGCCCCGTATTTCATTGGAAATGGCTCAAGACTCAAGGTTTGGAAAACACGCGAGTGCCACGACGAACGGTGGCGCAGAATCAGATGCCAAAGGCTCGGTGGTTGTGACGCTTGGCTGCGTACATCGCCTCGTCGGCGTGGCGGAACAGGGTAATGTCTTCGGTGCCATGGTCGGGGAAGCACGCCACGCCGATGCTCGGTTCGATACTCAGGCAGTGGCCATCCAGCCGCAGCGGCTCAGCCAAGGCACGGCGGATTTTTCCTTGCACCCTTTCGGCGTCCGTGACGTTCTGGATGCTGTGCAGCAGCACGACGAACTCATCACCGCCAATGCGCGCCACCGTGTCGGTTTCACGTATGCAGCCCCTGAGCCGACTTGCCACCGCTTGCAACAGCATGTCGCCAACGCCGTGGCCATAGGTGTCGTTGACCTGTTTGAAACGATCCAGGTCGATATACAGCAAGGCCATCCGCCCCGACGCGGCACGGGCCGTGGCCAGCGCAGCCTTGAACCGCTCGCGCAGCAGCTCGCGATTGGGCACCTGGGTCAATGGGTCGTACTGCGCCATGTGTTGCAACCGGGTGTGCAATTGCTGGCGCTCGATGGCGAGGGTGATCTGCGCGCAGACGTATTGCAGCAGCTCCTTGTCTTGCTCAGTGTAGCGTTCGCTGTCCGAGGCACTCTTGACGATCAAGGCACCGATCGTACCGTTCTGCGAATTCAGCGGCACGCCCAGCCAACAAGGCGATTGCGGCGTCGACACAAGGTCATGGAACTCCGCGGGCAAGGCACTGCAACCGGGGGTGAGCAGGATCGGCTGACCACTGCGGATGACTTCGGCGCACAAGCGTCCGATCATCGTGCCGGGCAATTCGGGTTGTCGCTCCCGGTCGTCGACGTGGTACGCAAAGTCGATCTGCTCGCATTGCTCGTCATACAGCGCCACCGAAAAATTCAGCGCCGGCAGCCACTCGCCAATGATCAGGTGGATGCGCTTGAACAAGGCCAGCAGGTCGGCGGCAGCATGGGCTGCCTCGGAGATCGCATACAACGCCGCCTGACGGGACTCCGCCTGCTTGCGCTCGGTGATGTCACGCGCCACCGCGATGCGCAGTTGGTCAGCCTCCGACCAGCGGGCCGACCACAGGATATGCACCACGCCACCGTCCTTGCGCAGGTAGCGGTTCTCGAAGTTGAGCTTAGGCTCGCCCTCCATGATTTCCCGCGCAGCGTCGAGGGTTCGCTGGCGGTCGGCGGGATGCACCAGGTCGATCATTCGCCGGCCGATCAGCTCCTGTGGCGTGTAGCCCAGAATGCGCTCGCACGCCGCACTGACGAACACGAAACAGCCTTGGGCGTCGACGGCACATACGGCGTCCAGCAGCAAATCGAGGTAACTGGCCAGCGGCGCGGGATTTCGAGTATCCATGACGCGGTAAGCCATCCGGGTGATACAGCCATGGGAGAACCGGGCATCCGTCAATCCGCGCCGCCCTGCAGACGTGCGCAACCACCTATACCCACATTACCGATGAGGATAGCGCAGGCAATCGGACCGCCCTTGGAAAATTGACATCATTTTGCCAACACACGATGGACAGGACCGAAGCGAAATCCATATTCAATGGGTTGACCAAGCGCACAGGGTAGCAAACGCAGCAGATTCACGGGGCGAACCCCTACTCCCACGCCGCAAATGGATTCCCCGTCCATTTCCCTAGGCAAGGTCCTACGTAGAACTCTCCGATCACACTCAAACACACCGGAAACAGCCGATTCAAAGCCCTGCCCAGCAGTCTGTAAAGTCTCGACATACACACAAAGTGAAACACCCACGGACAGCAACGCATAACCAAGGAATGTACTCGAACCATGAACCAGACTGCGCTACCACCCCATCGCTTCAGCAACTATCGCAAGGTGATTTCCCTGGCGGACCAGGATTGGCAGAACGCCGACACTGGAAAAGCCACAGGACTGAATGTGGAGGTCAAGAGCCCCAATGTGCTGGTGGACCAATACGGTCGCACCCTGCATCATTTCTGTACGACCTCCTACCTGGGCCTGGATTACCACCCCGCCTTGCTGGACGGTGCCATGACGACGCTATGGGAAGCCAGAACCCTGCGCGTTGCCAACTCGAAAAATCGCTGCAAGCTGGAAATCCTCGACCAATTCGAAAGCCAGCTGTCGGAGTTGTTCGGCGCCAGTTGCCTCAGCGCATTGTCTTGCAGCGCAGCAAGCTCGGGGATACTGCCATTGCTGGCCAGCGGTGCCTTTACCGGCAATCGACCGCCGGTCATGGTGTTCGACAAGCAGGCCCACTACTCGATGAACCATATCAAGGCCGCCTGTGCGGATGAAGCCCAGGTCATCACCTGCCCGCACAACGACATGGACTTCCTCGAAGACGTCTGCAAACGCCATGCTAACGTGACCTACGTGGCGGACAGCGCCTACAGCATGGGCGGCATGGCGGACCTGGATAGCCTGATGTACCTCAAGCAGCGTCATGGCCTGTTCCTTTATCTGGACGACTCCCATGCGCTGTCCGCGGTGGGACCCTGCGGCATAGGCCTGGTGCGATCGCGAACTCCGGCGGTGGACGAACGCACCCTGATTGTCGCCTCGCTGGCCAAATCATTCGGCGCCAGCGGTGGACTGGCCATGTTTGGCAGTGAACGGCACAGGACCCTGGTGCAACGTTACGGCGGCCCAAGCAATTGGTCGCAAAGCCTGAATTCAGCCGCTATCGGCGCAGGCATGGCCTCGATCCGCGTGCACCGCAGTCCCGAATTCAGTTCGTTGCAGGAGCGTTTGCAAGCTAATATCCGCCTGTTCGACAGCCTCATCCGCACCGAACAGTACGCCAGTCCCATGGCGATTCGCCTGGTGCACTGCGGCGAGGCGGCCCTGGCCACGCGTCTCGCGGTTGAACTCGCCGAACTGGGGTATTTCACCTCAGCGGTCTTTTTCCCCGTGGTTCCACAAGACAAAGCCGCGATCCGGATCACCCTGCGTGCCGACATGGCGCCGGAGGTGATTCGTTCGTTCTGCGAGCAGGTCATTGACCTGCTGTTGGCCCACGGGCGCGACACTCGCCCTTGAATCGAGCCCTTGATGAACAACCGCACAACCCTGATCGTCACCTGCGCCACCGTTTTTCTCGCACAACTGGGCATGAGCATCTACCTGCCGGCCGTGCCTGACATTGCCCTGGACCTCAAGGCCAACGCGGCCCAGGTGTCGTGGGGATTGTCGGTCTACCTGATCGGCATGGCGCTGCCCATGCTGTTATGGGGCAGCCTGAGCCAGCGGCTCGGGCGCAAACCCGTCTTGCTCGCGGCATTGGTCCTGTACGGCCTGGGCAACCTGGCCTTGCCGTTGGGCACGTCACTGGAAGCGTTCTTGACGTTCAGGTTGATCCAGGGCATCGGTGCCAGCGGTATTTCGGTGATGGCGCGGGTGTTGATCCGCGACACGTTCAGCGGCGACCTGCTGGCCAAGGCGCTGTCGTGGATATCGATCGCCTTCGTGGTTGCCCTCGGCATCGGCCAGTACCTCGGTTCGTTGATCCAGGTCGCGTTCGGGTGGGAGGCGATTTTCCTGGGCTTGGGTGCGGTCAGCCTGGCGATGGCAGCGGCGGTGTCCAGGGCCCGGTTTCCGATATTGACCGAAGTAAGCAGCGGGCAATCGGCGTGGCACGTGTACGGCCAAATCGCCAGGCATCGCGGTTTTCTGCTACCTGCACTGGCAGGTGGGCTGGGGTATGGCGTGATCATCGCCTTCAACACCGGCGCGCCGCTGATCCTGCAGGAAAGTTTCCATTGGTCCGCCATCGAATACGGCCTGTTGGGCTGGCCGATCAGCGCGGCGTACCTGCTCGGCGCGTTGGCGGTGAATGCATTCGTGCTACGCACCGGCCAGCGTCGACTGATGGGCTGGGGCATCGCGCTCGTGCTGGGCGGCAGCGTAACCATGCTGGCGGGGAGCATTGCATTGGGCAGTGTTGCCCTGCTGTTCTGGCTCCCGTACTGCTTCGCGGTATTCGGCCAGTCGTTGAACTACCCCATCAGCCTGTCATTGGCGAACGAGGGCTCGCCGGTCGCCGGCGCATACGCCATGGCACTGAGCGGTTTCCTGCACCAGTTGATGGCCTCCGCGATCGGCGCCTTGGCCAGCCTGTTGTTGAGTCAACAGGCCTGGCCACTGGCGCTGTTGTGCACGCTGTTGGCGATGGCGGCGATGCTGTGCGTCAGGTTCATGCCGCCTCGGGTCAGTTAGAACGCGCCGCGGAAAATCTCCTCGATCTGGCGCTGGTCCGCCGCTCGCGGGTTGGTCAGGCCGCAGGCATCCTTCAAGGCGTTGGCGGCCAGTACTGGCACGTCATTGAGGCGCACGCCCAATTCACGCAAGCCAGCCGGAATATCCACATCCGCGGCCAGGCTGCGAATCGCCGCGATGGCGGATTGCGCACCTTCTTCAGGGCTGAACCCACGAATGTCGGCCCCCATGGCATGGGCAACGTCCGTCAGCCGGACGGCACAGACCGTGGCGTTGAAGCTCTGCACATGGGGCAGCAACACGGCGTTGCACACGCCATGGGGCAAGTCATAGAAGCCGCCCAACTGATGCGCCATCGCATGCACGAAACCCAGCGAAGCATTGTTGAATGCCATCCCCGCGAGAAATTGCGCATAAGCCATGTTTTCCCGTGCCGCCAAGTCATTGCCGTCCCGCACGGCCAGGCGCAGGTTGTTGCTGATCAAGGTAATCGCCTTGAGGGCGCAGGCGTCGGTGATGGGCGTGGCGGCGGTGGAGACGTAAGCCTCGATTGCATGGGTCAGCGCATCCATGCCGGTCGCGGCGGTCAATCCTTTTGGCATCGCCACCATGAGGGCCGGGTCGTTGACCGACATCAGCGGCGTGACGTTGCGGTCGACGATGGCCATTTTCACGTGACGCGCCTCGTCCGTGATGATGCAGAAACGGGTCATTTCACTGGCGGTACCTGCCGTGGTGTTGATCGCGATCAGCGGCAGTTGCGGCTTGCTGGAGCGATCGACGCCTTCGTAGTCGCGGATCTGCCCGCCATTGGTCGCGCACAACGCGATGCCCTTGGCACAATCATGGGGGGAGCCGCCACCCAGCGACACGATGAAATCGCAGCGGCTTTCCTTCAGCAAGCCGAGCCCGAGCTCGACGTTGGCGATGCTCGGGTTGGGCTTGGCACCGTCGTAGATCACCGCGTCGACATCCTGTAAGGCCAGCAGTTCGGCCACCTTGGAGGCGACGCCGGCCTTCGCCAACCCCGCATCGGTGACGATCAGCGCCTTGCGAAAGCCGTAGTTGCGGATGGCGGTCATCGCCTCGTCGAGGCAACCCAGGCCCATGATGTTCACGGCGGGAATGAAAAAAGTGCTGCTCATGGGGACACGCTCCTGAAAGAGGCCGGATCGGCAGGGGCATACAGGATTGACCGACTGGTCACAACGTATCTTGATCTGGCTCAAGACTGGGTCGTGATAAAGTCACGCCCTGCCTTTGCCACGTTTTGAGATGACTTTCGCAATGACCGATTTCCAGGAATACGACGCCCGGCTCGAAGATTGGGAGACCTTGCGCGCCGACACGGCCTTCGGTGGCCTGTTGGCAGGCAACGGCGCCAGCCGCGCCGTGTGGGACGATTTCGGCTATGACTCGTTGTTCGAAAACGCCCGTACCGTCGAGGAAAAGCCCCTGAGCGCCTCGGAGCTGAGCGTGTTCGATGCCCTGCAGACGCGCAGTTTCGAACACGTGCTCGGTGCGCTGAAAACCACCAGCCGGGTCAACAAGGCCTTGGCGGTGAGCTCCGCCGCGCCGCGCAATCGCTATTACGCGATCAAGGAAGCGCTGATCAACGCCGTGCACGCCATGCACATCCCCTGGCGGCTGGTGCAAGCGTCGACCCTGCAATGCCTGAACCAGGAACTGGGCCGCTACCGCACGGTGTTCACGACCAACTACGATTTGCTGAGCTACTGGGCGATCCAGCACGCTCCCGACACCGTCACCGACCTGTTCCTGGGGGCCGATCACAGCTTCGACCTGAGCCAGGCCAACACGGACAAACCACGCCTGCTGTACCTGCACGGTGGCTTGCACCTGGTGCGCAACCAGGACGGCACGGCGCGCAAGCTCACCTCCACCGAGGGCACCTTGCTGGGCAGTTTCGCCATCAACAACACCCTCAAGACCCTCGACGACATCCCACTGTTCGTCAACGAAGGTTCGAGCCAGGACAAACTCAAGACCCTGCGCAGCAGTGACTACCTGTCGTTCTGCTACGACCAACTCCTGCACCACGGCGACAACCTGTGCCTGTTCGGCCACGCCCTGGGCGAGCAGGACAGCCACATCGTCCATGCCCTGCGCCAGGCCGCGCCAAGGACCCTGGCCATCTCGATCTACCCGCGCAGCCAGGCCTTTATCCAGCACCAGAAACGGCATTACGCCAAGCTATTCCAAGGCCTGGACATCGAATTGCGCTTCTTCGATGCCAAGAGTCATCCGCTCGGTGATCCGAAGCTGGCGGTGCCGGTGGAGGTCTAGTCTCCTGGTGACGCCTACAGGGTAATCGCCGTGCCCAGCAACGTCAGGAACCCCGCCAACCAGTTCGGGTGCGCCGGCCAGGCCGGTGCCGTGGCCAGGTTGCCCTGGACATGGCCTTCGGTCACCGGGATGTCGATAAACGTCCCACCGGCCAAGCGCACCTCCGGGGCACACGCCGGATAGGCGCTGCACTCGCGGCCCTCCAGGATGCCCGCCGCCGCGAGCAATTGCGCACCGTGGCACACCGCGGCGATCGGCTTGCCGGCCAAATCGAAATCACGCACCAGTTGCAGGACCTCTTCATTCAAGCGCAGGTATTCCGGAGCGCGACCGCCCGGCACCAGCAGCGCATCGTAGTCGGCGGACTGGACCTTGGCGAAGTCATGGTTGAGGGCAAACAAGTGCCCCGGCTTCTCGCTGTAGGTCTGGTCGCCCTCGAAATCATGGATCGCGGTGCGGACGGTCTGCCCAGCCGTTTTATCCGGGCACACGGCATGCACCGTGTGGCCGATCATCTGCAACGCCTGGAACGGCACCATGACTTCGTAATCTTCGACGTAATCGCCGACCAGCATGAGGATTTTCTTCGCGGCCATGGAATGGGCTCCTTTGGAATGCGTGGGGGTGGACGCATTAAAGGTAGACCGGTACATCGGTAGGTGAGGGATAAGCGCTGATTACCTGACGGGCTGTACCTCTGCCCCTCGTGGGAGCGAGCTTGCTCGCGATTCAGGCGATGCGGTGTTTCAGGCACACCGCGTTATCGTTTCATCGCGAGCAAGCTCGCTCCCACGAGAGGTCAGTGCTGTGCGGCGAGGTAGCCATCCGCTCGCAGCAGCGTTTCGAGGCAGTGCTCGGTGATGTGATAGAACGCCTTGAGTTCTTCGATCCTGGCGAGCAGTTCGGCGGGATGCGCCGGTTCGGCACGCTTGACCGCGAGAATCATCTTGTTCTTGTTGGTGTGGTCCAGGGAAATGAACTCGAACACCTTGGTCTCGTAGCCGCAGGCTTCGAGGAACAACGCCCGCAAGCTGTCAGTGACCATTTCCGCCTGCTGGCCCAGGTGCAGGCCATATTGCAGCATCGGCTTGAGCAGCGCTGGGCTCTGGATCTGCAGGCGGATCTGTTTGTGGCAGCACGGCGAGCACATGATGATCGAGGCGCCCGAGCGAATGCCCATGTGGATCGCGTAGTCGGTGGCAATGTCGCAGGCGTGCAAGGCGATCATCACATCCACCGCGCTTGGCGCCACGCTGCGCACGTCACCGTGTTGGAAACTCAGGCCCGGGTGCTCCAGCCGCGCGGCGGCTTCGTTGCACAGCTTGACCATGTCTTCACGCAACTCGACACCGGTCACCACGCCTTCGGCCTGCAAGGTGTTGCGCAGGTAATCGTGGATGGCGAAGGTCAGGTAGCCCTTGCCCGAGCCGAAGTCCGAGACCCGCACCGGCTTGTCCAGGACCAGCGGCGAAGACGTCAGCGCATGGCTGAAGACCTCGATGAACTTGTTGATCTGCTTCCACTTGCGCGACATCGCCGGAATCAGTTCGTGCTTATGGTTAGTCACGCCCAGGTCAGCCAGGAATGGCCGGCTCAAGTCGAGGAAGCGGTTCTTCTCGCGGTTGTGCTCGGCCGATGGCACTTCTCGCAGTTGCTGGGGCTTGCTCTTGAACAGCGAGCTCTTGCCCTTCTTGCTGTACTCCAATTGCGCCTCATCGGTGATCGCCAGCAGATGCGCGTTCTTGAACGAAGCCGGCAACAGCGCGGCGATGGTTTCCACGCCGTCGGCCAGCGGGAAGTTCTTGGTGATATCGCGGGTCTTGTAGCGATAGACGAAGGACAGGCAAGGCTGATCCTTGACCGTAAGCTGCTTGATGATCAGCCGCTGCAGATCGGTTTCGTCACCGACGTACTTGGCCAGCACCAGCTTGATGAACGCGTTCTGCTCGAGGCTGGTTTGCAGCAGCTCGATGAACTGGGCGTGATGATCCGGCGCGGGACGGGCGGGAGTTACAGTGACGGACATGGAGAAGCAGCCTCGGGGCGGGCGGATCGGGAATGGCGGGTATTTTAGGGGGGATGGGAGGCCAGGGCACGGGGAATTTCCCCAACGGTGCGAAATGCGCAGCGCAATCTGGGTGGCAGCGCGCTTTTGTGGCGAGGGCGCTTGCTCCCGCTCGGCTCTGCAGGAGCTGGCGAAGGCTCGGGCCGCGTTCGGACGATCTTTGATCTTTCGCTTAAGACTCAAATGTCTGTGGAAAGATCGCAGCCTCGTTGCACTCGGCAGCTCCTACGCGCGGTCCAGCGGGAGCACGCGCCCTCGCCACGATGACCGGGCAAACATCAGCTTAAAACCACCAACCGATTCGGCAATTCATTACGCGCATGGGTCACCGGTACGTGCTCCTTGAGCAATTCGCCGCAGGCCTCGATGCATGTCACAAAACCCTGCAACGTCTGCCCTTGGCGAACCTGCTGGGTGAACGCCGCGACAATCGCATCCCAATGTGTATTGTCGAGTTGCTTGGAAATACCCTCGTCCACCAGGATCTCCACATAGCGCTCGGCCTCGCAGACGAAGATCAACATGCCGGTGCTGCCCACGGTATGGTGCAGGTTCTGTTCGAGAAATTGCCGGCGCGCCAGGTTGGAAGCCCGCCAGTGGCGTACGGAGCGAGGGATCAGGTGCGTGGTGACGCGAGGAATGCGAAACACCAGGCACAACACGATGAAACTGGCCCATTGCACCCACAGCAGACTGTGCAGGGTCAGCCAGCCCGTCAGGTATTGCAGGGCGCCGGGAACCACCAGTGCCAGCAGGCTGGCCCAGAGCAACGGGATGTAGGCGTAGTCATCGGCGCGGGCGGCAAGCACCGTGACCAGTTCGGCGTCGGTATCGCGCTCGACCCGGGCGATGGCCTCGGCCACTTTGCGTTGTTCGTGTTCAGTCAGTAATGCCATGTTTAAAAAAGCCCGCCCATTATTGTTGTCACCAGCCGCCCGACGAACCGCCGCCCCCGAAACTGCCGCCACCACCGCTGAAGCCACCGCCTCCGCTGCCACCGAAGCCACCACCGCCGCTTCTGTAACTGCTACCACCGGAACCGCCGCCGCTGGGCAGGATACCGAGCACTTGGCAGACGAATATCGTCAGGATGAAAAGCATCGCCAGGAAGATGAACAGCCCCGGGTGGCGCTCGACGAAATCCCTCTCGTCCTGCTCACCCGCGTTGTACGCGGCTGCCGGTTCATCGAGGGAACTGCCGCCCAGGACCACGAGCATCGCCGCCACGCCATCACTGATGCCCTTGTTGAAATTGCCCGTCTTGAACGCCGGGGTGATCACCTGGTTGATGATCACCGAACTCTGGGCGTCAGTCAGACGATCCTCCAGGCCGTAGCCCACTTCGATGCGCAGTTTACGATCATCGCGGGCGACGATCAGCAGCGCGCCGTTGTTTTTGTCTTTCTGCCCGATGCCCCAGTGGCGGCCCAATTGATAGCCGAAGTCTTCGATGCTGGCGCCCTGGAGGTTGGCCAGCGTGACGACGACCACTTGTTCACCGGTGGCCTGTTCGTGGGCCTTGAGTTGCGCATCGAGTTGCGTGCGAACCGACGGGTCGAGCATCTGGGCGGAGTCCACCACCCGCCCGGTCAATGCCGGGAAGCTCAATTCGGCCTGGGCGGTGGCTGCCAAAGCCCACAGCAACAACGCGAACAGCTTCAAGCCTCGAGCAGCAAGCCTCAAGCCGAAAGCAGTACGCGTTACCTGAGCTTGAAACTTGCAGCTTGAAACTTGAGGCTGTTTCATCAGAACTTCACTTCAGGCGCTTTTTCGGCATTCGGGCTGGTGGCCTCGAAGGTCTCGCGGATCGGCAAGTCGCTGTACATCACGCTGTGCCACAGGCGACCGGGAAAGGTGCGGATTTCGGTGTTGTATTTCTGCACCGCCAGGATGAAGTCACGACGCGCCACGGCGATGCGGTTTTCGGTGCCTTCGAGTTGCGACTGCAAGGCCAGGAAGTTCTGGTTGGCCTTCAGGTCCGGGTAGCGCTCGGACACCACCATCAAGCGGCTCAATGCGCCGCTCAACTGGTCCTGGGCTTGCTGGAACTGCTTGAGTTTTTCCGGATTGTCCAGAGTGCTGGCATCGACCTGGATCGAAGTGGCCTTGGCCCGCGCTTCGATCACTGCTGTCAGGGTTTCCTGCTCATGCTGGGCGTAGCCCTTGACCGTCTCCACCAGGTTGGGAATCAGGTCGGCGCGGCGCTGGTACTGGTTCTGCACCTGGCCCCAGGCCGCCTTGGCCTGTTCGTCGAGCGTCGGGATGTTGTTGATGCCGCAACCGGCCAGCAGTGTGGTGAACAGCATCAGGGCCAGCAGTTGCAGCGCGCTGCGGTGGTTCAGTCGTGGATTCATCAGGTGTAGCTCTCCGTTGCATCGCATTAACAAAACACCGCCACCTATCTTGCCGGTGTCTGGGGCATAATCGCCGCCGCACTGGATCGAATCGGGTCTATGGGCTAAAAGATGCGCGGTGCGAAACTAAGTTCATCGCCACAGGTTCGAAAGTGTGCTGCATTTAATTGGATAACACCCGAACAACAATAGCCGCTCCTCACATTTAGGCTGACCGGCGTGTACTGATCACCGCCCTTTAGGCTTGCGAGAAAACTATTCATGAAGAAGCTGTGTTTGCTGGGCCTGCTTGTCACCCTGGCCAGTCAATCCGTATTAGCCGACAACCCGCCAGCCCCCATAGAGAACAAGGACGCTTTCATCAGTAACCTGATGAAACAGATGACCCTTCAGGAAAAGATCGGCCAACTGCGCCTGATCAGCATCGGCCCGGAAATGCCCCGGGAGATGATCCGCAAGGAAATCGCCGCCGGCAACATCGGCGGCACGTTCAACTCCATTACCCGCGATGAAAACCGTCCGATGCAGGACGCGGCCATGCGCAGCCGGCTGAAGATCCCGATGTTCTTCGCCTACGACGTGATCCATGGCCATCGCACGATTTTCCCGATTCCCCTGGCCCTGGCCTCGAGCTGGGACATGGACGCCATCTACCGCTCCGGCCGCATCGCAGCCAAGGAAGCGGCGGCCGACAGCCTCGACATTACCTTCGCACCGATGGTCGATATTTCCCGCGACCCACGCTGGGGCCGGACCTCCGAAGGCTTTGGCGAGGACACCTACCTGGTGTCGCGCATTGCCGGGGTGATGGTCAAGGCGTTCCAGGGCAGCGGCGCCAACGCGGCCGACAGCATCATGGCCAGCGTCAAGCACTTCGCCCTGTACGGCGCGGTGGAAGGCGGCCGGGACTACAACACCGTGGACATGAGCCCGGTGAAAATGTACCAGGACTACCTGCCGCCCTACCGCGCCGCCATCGACGCTGGCGCGGGCGGCGTGATGGTCGCGCTGAACTCCATCAACGGCGTACCGGCCACCGCCAACACCTGGCTGATGAACGATCTGTTGCGCAAGGAATGGGGTTTCAAGGGCCTGGCCGTCAGCGACCACGGCGCGATTTTCGAGTTGATCAAGCATGGCGTCGCCCGGGACGGTCGCGAGGCGGCCAAACTGGCGATCAAGGCCGGCATCGACATGAGCATGAACGACTCGCTCTATGGCAAGGAACTGCCGGGGCTGCTCAAGGCTGGCGAGATCGAGCAGAGCGACATCGACAATGCGGTGCGCGAAGTGCTGGCCGCCAAGTACGACATGGGCCTGTTCAAGGACCCGTACCTGCGTATCGGCAAGGCCGAGGATGATCCTGCCGACGTCTACGCCGACAGCCGCATGCACCGCGCCGATGCCCGCGACGTGGCGCGCCGCAGCCTGGTGCTGCTGGAAAACCGCAACCAGACCCTGCCCCTGAAGAAAACCGCGAAGATCGCCCTGGTCGGCCCGCTGGCCAAGGCGCCGATCGACATGATGGGCAGTTGGGCCGCCGCCGGGCGTCCGGCGCTGTCGGTCACCGTGTACGACGGCATGGCCCGCGCATTGGGCGGCGAGTCGAAGCTGATCTACGCCCGTGGCGCCAATATCACCGGCGACAAGAAAGTGCTCGACTACCTGAACTTCCTCAACTTCGACGCCCCTGAAGTCGTGGACGACCCGCGTCCGGCCCAGGTATTGATCGATGAAGCGGTAAAAGCCGCCAAGGAAGCGGACGTGGTCGTGGCCGCCGTGGGCGAGTCCCGTGGCATGTCCCATGAATCGTCGAGCCGCACAGAGCTGAACATCCCCGCCAGCCAGCGCGAGCTGATCAAGGCCCTGAAAGCCACCGGCAAGCCGTTGGTGCTGGTGCTGATGAATGGCCGTCCGCTGTCGCTGCTCGAAGAAAGACAACAGGCCGATGCGATCCTGGAAACCTGGTTCAGCGGCACCGAAGGCGGCAATGCCATCGCGGACGTACTGTTCGGTGACTACAACCCTTCGGGCAAGTTGCCAATCACCTTCCCACGCTCCGTCGGGCAGATTCCTACCTACTACAACCACCTGAGCATCGGTCGACCGTTCACGCCGGGCAAACCAGGCAACTACACCTCGCAGTACTTCGATGACACCACCGGCCCGCTCTACCCGTTCGGCTACGGCCTGAGCTACACGACGTTCAGCCTGTCGGACATGGCCTTGTCGTCCACCACGCTGAACAAGACCGGCAAGCTCGATGCCAGCATCACCCTGGAAAACACCGGCGACCGCGACGGCGAGACCGTGGTGCAGTTGTACATCCAGGACGTGACCGGCTCGATCATCCGGCCGGTGAAAGAGCTGAAGAACTTCCGCAAGGTGATGCTCAAGGCCGGCGAGAAGAAGGTCATCCACTTCGACATCACCGAAGACGACCTGAAGTTCTACAACGCCCAGCTCAAGTACGCCGCAGAGCCGGGCAAATTCAACGTGCAGATCGGCCTGGATTCCCAGGATGTGAAGCAACAGAGTTTCGAGTTGCTCTGACCCAGCAACATTGAAATACCCTGTGGGAGCGAGCTTGCTCGCGATGAGGCCTCATCAGTCACCGCATCATCGACTGTCAGGCCGCCATCGCGAGCAAGCTCGCTCCCACATTGGTTTTGCGGTGGATGGGTTAGCCCCGCCGATCCAGCAGGTTCACCACCACCCGATCCACCAGCCCCCACAACCGCTGCTTGAAACGCTTCCACAATGGCCGGCGCTGCCACGCGTCGAGGCTCACTTGCAGGCTCTGCTCGAAGTCCCGTTCAAAACTGGCCGCCACGGCCTTGCTCAGCCCGGAGTCCAGTGCCTCCAGGTTGGCTTCGAGGTTGAAGCGCAGGTTCCAGTGGTCGAAATTGCACGAGCCGATGCTGACCCAATCGTCCACCAGCACCATTTTCAAGTGCAGGAAACAGGGTTGGTATTCGTAGATTTTCACCCCGGCCTTGAGCAGGCGCGGGTAATAGCGATGGCCGGCGTAACGCACGGACGGATGATCGGTGCGCGGGCCGGTCAGCAGCAGGCGCACATCGATGCCCCGCGCGGCGGCCTTGCGCAGCGAGCGGCGCACGTTCCAGGTCGGCAGGAAATAGGGCGTGGCCATCCAGATGCGTTTCTGGCCACTGTTCAATGCCCGGGACAGTGACTGCAGGATGTCGCGGTGCTGGCGGGCGTCGGCATACGCCACCCGGCCCATGCCCTCGCCCACCGGTGGTACGCGAGGCAGGCGCGGCAAGCCGAAATTGGACGCTGGTTTCCAGGCCCGTCGATGGCGGTTGGCGAGCCATTGGCGGTCGAACAGCAACTGCCAATCGAGCACCAGCGGACCGACGATTTCCACCATCACTTCATGCCAGTCACTGTGGTCATCCAAGGGGTTCCAGAACTCATCGGTCACCCCGGTGCCACCGACCACCGCCAAGCGTTGGTCGACCAGCAGGAGCTTGCGGTGATCGCGGTAGAGATTGCGCACCCAGCGGCGCCAACTCAGGCGATTGTAGAAACGCAGCTCCACGCCCGCCTGGACCAGGCGATTGCGCAGGCCCAGGGTAAACGCCAGGCTGCCATAGTCATCGAACAGGCAGCGCACGCGAACGCCGCGTTCGGCGGCCTGGACGAGGGCCTGGACCATCGCCTCGGCGCACGCGCCCGCCTCCACCAGGTACAACTCCAGTTCGACCTGTTCCTGGGCGCGGGCAATCTCCACCAGCATGCGCGGGAAAAACTGCGGACCGTCGATCAACAGCTCGAAGCGATTGCCTTCGCGCCAAGGGAATACCGGGCCGCTCATGTCAGCGCGCCGTGAAGATCAGTACCGCATTCACCGGCACCGACAAGCTGATGGCCGACAATCCGGCTAATGTCCGAAGCGTTTCCAAACCCGGCGCCAGATCGAAATCCGCTGCGTTGAGCACGACTGGCTCCAGGGTCACGACCTGGAAGCGACGCTCGTCCAGGCGCGTCGCCAGCAGTTGAACGTTGTATTCGTGCTGCTTGCCATGCAAATCCACCGTCACCGGCAGGCGCAGTTCCAGTTGCGCGCCATTGGCCAAATCCTGGATCGGTATCAGGTCGAGCTGCGCAGTGATGGTGGCCTCGGCGAACTGCTTGATTTCAAACAACTCGGCGCGCATGCGCTCGTCCCGCAGGGGAATGCCGCTGTTGATGGATTCGAGTTCGACCTCCAGTCGCGCAAGGCCCTTGGGCTGGACCTGGCCGTGCAGCACGAGGAAACGCTGGACCTCGGAGACGTTGCCGTTTTTGCTGCTGATAAAAGAGAGCCGTGACGACTCGCCATCCAGGTACCAATCGGCCTCGGCCGGCAGCGCGGCGCAGGCCAGCAGCAAGGTGGTGACGATATGGGAGAAAGACCGCTTGAACATACAGACTCGGGGGGCAGATAAACCTGTGGCGAACCTTAACCGGGCCGAGGGCGCTTGCAAACTGTCTTTGTAACAATGCTCCAGCTGGGCTTAGGCGCGCAGATCTATGCAGGAGCTGCGCAGGAGCCGTGTAGGAGCTGCCGAGCGAAGCGAGGCTGCGATCTCTCCCCCAGGCACTTGAATCTCAAGCGAAAGATCAAAAGATCGCAGGCTTCTCCAGCTCCTACAGAGCCCGGAGGAGCAAGCTCCCCTCGCCATTCAGGGTTCCAACCGACACCCCTGCCGCTCCCCCATCCACCGCGCACTGTGGCTGCGCCCCAAGCCGCTGACGGTGATGCGCTTGGCTTCAGGTGTGTCGAGAAAGTCGTGGGTGGGCACCGACTGCTTCACATAGCCGCGGCAATAGTCGGCCGGTTGCTGCATCACATAGCGGCACGAACAATATTCCTTGGCGGTATAGGCGCTGATGATGTCGGGAAACGCGCGCAACGCCACCCGCTCCTGCCAGAACCAACCGGACAGGGCAACCAGCAGCACCGCCATCAAGGTAAGCGACACGTTGCGCATCATGGCTGCACCGTCCCGGCGAAAGCCGCCATGGCGCGCTTGAGCAATTCGTTGTGGCGATAGCTGCCGTCGCGATCGTCGCCGTAGCGCACGATCACCAACCTGGCGCTGGGAATGATGTACAGCGCCTGGCCCCAATGCCCCAGCGCGGCGAAGGTATCCGGTGGCGCATCCCGCCACGGGCGGATCGATGGATCGGCGGCGCGATTGAGCCACCAGTGTCCGCCGGGCACGGCTTCGTCCTGGCCGGCCTGGAAGCGGGTGAAAGGCTCGCGGTTGAACGCAATCCAATCCTTGGGAATCAATTGCCGCTCGCCCCAGCGGCCATCCCGTTGCATCAACAGGCCGACACGCGCCAGGTCCCGAGCCGTGAGATAGGCATAGGACGAACCGACAAAGGTGCCGCTGGCGTCGGTTTCCCAGGTCGCGTGACGGATGCCCAAGGGATCGAACAAGGCTGTCCAGGGATAATCGGCATAGCTCGCCGGGCCGACGATATATGTAAGTGCTGCCGCCAGCAGATTGCTGTCGCCGCTGGAATAGCGGAACACCTGGCCGGGCGGGATGAAGCTGTCGTGCGCGGCGGTGAACGCCGCCATGTCTTGGCGTCCGCGGGTATAGAGCATCGCCACGACCGAAGAATTGAGCGGCGCGTATTCGTAGTCTTCTTGCCAGTCCAGGCCGGACGCCCAATGAAACAGATCGGCCAGGGTCATGCCCGGGTGTCGCTTCAGCGGCGGGTAGTACCGGGCCGCCGGGTCATCCAGGGCAAAGCGTTTTTCACCGTAGGCCACGCCGAACACCGTCGCCAGCAGGCTTTTGCTGATGGACCAGGTCAGGTGCGGGGTCTGTGCGTCAGTCGGTCCGGCGTAGCGTTCGTAGACCAGCCGACCGTCCTGGATCACCAGCAGCGCGTCGGTGCGAATGCCTTGGCGGGTGGCGTCGTCCCGTGGCACGAAGGCGTATTGCTCCAGGGCTTCGATGGCCGGCCCGGTTGGGGTCGGGCCAGTCGGCCATTGCTCGGCGGGCCAGTCTTCGGCCTGGGCCGTCAGGGTCAGCAGTAGGAACGGGAGCAACAACCAGCCTTTGGACATGCACGGGGCTCGCAGAGGTGAACCTTTAAATCCTATTCAGACTCGATGACAGTTTCGAGTGTTGGGCAGTCCCTGTGGGAGCGAACTTGCTCGCGATAGCGGTTCGGCAGTCGCCCTGTTCTTGACTGACACTCCGCCATCGCGAGCAAGCTCGCTCCCACAAGGGTCAGGTGTTTTGGAGGGCTACCCCAACGCCTTGTCCAACCGCTTGGCCCGCGCCCCCGCCGCGATGTCCATCACCGCTTTGTCACGCCCCCACATCTCACGCCACGGCGCAGGTCCACCGGCCAGGGCGTCGTTCAGTTCGGCGTCGAGCCCTTGGAACTGGGCGAACAGCCCACCCAGCAGCACATGCGTGGCAGCACTCGAAGGATTGTGGCGGCTCGCCTCCGCGCAACCGGCGAGCAATGCCAACAGACGCAACCGCAACGCCTGGGGCCAGGCGCATTCCTGGCCGACGCCATACAACCAGGCGGTCATCGCGCTGAGCACGTAAAGGTCTTCCAGGGAACGAAACGGTTTGACGTAGGCGTCCCAGCCGTCACCCGCCAGCAGTTCGCACTGCGCGCCATCCAGCAGCACCCGACCATGGCTGACATCCGGCATGAAGGGCAGGCTCGGGAGTTTTTCCAGCACCACACCCGGTTCGCCTGCGTAGGCCACCGCCAGGCTCAATCGTGCTCGCTCATCTTCCGGCGCCTCGCTTCGGGCCGCGACCAACAGCCATTCGGCCGCATCGCCCGCGGTGACGAAATCCTTGCGTCCGTTCACTCGCAAGTCGGTCAGCCGGGTCTGCATATCCGCCGGTCGCAGGCTGCGCTGCTCGGTGGCACACAACGCGCCGAGGCTTTGCGGCGCGCTCGGCCAAAGCGCCCGCAGCGCCGCCTGGTAGCCCACCAGGAACGCCAGCCCAGGCGTCGCCATCAACCGCGCCCCGACCACGGCCAACTCGAACGGCGTGACCGACCCCAGGCGGTGCAACAACGCGGCATAACCTTCAGCCAGATCCGCCCAGGCGGGCAGCCGCTCGCCGCGTTCGATCAGGGTTTGCCAAGGCATGAGGGCCTCCTTTGTGGGCTGTCATATAAGCATCACCAAAGCTTCATGGCGATGACACCGGGGCTACATAGCCTGACTTTGCACAACATGGCTGCATAAAGAAAGTCGATTGGCTCAACCCAAGACGACAGCCCGCACGGAGATTCGCTATGACCCAGATCGCCCGCATCCGCGACACCGGCAATGAACGCCGCCTGCAAGCCGAACGCCTGATCGGCGCCCAGGCCTTGCAAGAAGCACAGGCCCTGCGCTTCAACGTCTTCAGCGGCGAATTCAACGCCAAGCTCAAAGGCGCGGAAATGGGTCTGGACATGGATGACTATGATGTTCACTGCGCCCACATCGGCGTACGCGACCTGAACACCGGCCGCCTCGTGGCGACCACCCGACTGCTTGATCACCAGGCTGCCAGCAGCCTGGGCCGGTTCTACAGCGAAGAAGAATTCGCCCTCCACGGCCTGGTTCATCTGCAAGGCCCGATCCTGGAAATCGGCCGTACCTGCGTCGACCCGGCCTACCGCAACGGCGGCACCATCGCGGTGCTCTGGGGCGAACTGGCCGAAGTCCTCAACGAAGGCGGCTACAGCTACCTGATGGGTTGCGCGAGCATCCCCATGCAGGACGGCGGCATCCAGGCCCAGGCGATCATGCAGCGCCTGCGCGAACGCTACCTGTGCACCGAACACCTGCAGGCGGTGCCGAAAAAGCCCCTGCCGAGCCTGGACGTACCGTCCAACGTCATCGCCGAGATGCCACCGTTGCTCAAGGCCTACATGCGCCTGGGCGCGAAGATCTGCGGCGAGCCGTGCTGGGATGAAGATTTCCAGGTGGCCGACGTGTTCATCCTGCTCAAGCGCGACGAACTCTGCCCACGCTACGCCCGTCACTTCAAGGCTGCGGTCTGATGAGCCGGTTGCGGGTGTACGCGCGCATCGCGCGAGTATTGCTGGTGGTTGCGCTGGGCCTGGGCATGGCCAGCGTGTTCGGCCTGTTCGAACGCCTGGGCATTGCCAACTCCATGGTCCGTCGCCAGCGTTGGTCGCGATTTTTCATGACGCGGTTGACCAATGCCCTGCCCTTTTCGGTGACGGTCCACGGCCAACTGCCCCGCCAGCCGATGCTGTGGGTCAGCAACCATGTGTCCTGGACCGACATTCCGCTGCTGGGCATGCTCACGCCGCTGTCGTTCCTGTCCAAGGCCGAAGTGCGCACCTGGCCGGTGGCCGGCTGGCTGGCTGCCAAGGCCGGCAGCCTGTTCATCCGTCGCGGTTCGGGCGACAGCCAGCTGATCCGCAAACAGATGAGCCGTCATCTTGAACAGGCTCATCCGCTGTTGATGTTCCCGGAAGGCACCACCACCGATGGCCGTTCGCTGCGCACCTTCCACGGTCGCCTGTTGTCGGCGGCCATCGATGCCGACGTCGCGTTGCAACCGGTGGCGATCCGTTACCTGCGCAACGGCGAACCGGATTCACTGGCCCCGTTCATTGGTGACGATGATTTGCTGTCGCACCTGATGCGGCTGTTCGCCAATGATCGTGGCGACGTGGAAATCCATCTGCTGGAACCGATTGCCTGCCACGGCCAGGAACGCGCGGCGCTGGCGTTCCAGGCGCAGCAGGCGGTGCACAGGGCGTTGTTTGGCGAGATGCCAGAGAAGCAGCCAGTGCCGGTGCGGCCGGCGGCGATTGCGGCTTGATCCGTGTGAGATCCCTGTGGGAGCGAGCTTGCTCGCGATAGCGATTCAACATTCAGCAGATGTTCTGGCTGATATACCGCTATCGCGAGCAAGCTCGCTCCCACATGGGTTCATGGTGTGACTTGGTTTCGCACAAAATCCTGAAGCTGCGGATAGAACAACCGAAAGTCCTCGCTCAACGGCTCGTAAAGCTGGACCAACTCCCCCATCGCCCCCGCCAGCGCCTCCGGCCGTGACAAGCGCCGGGAAATGCCGCGCAGCACCTGCCCGATCACCTCGAATTCCTGATAGGACCCCAGCCAGTCATCCGCCGCCATGAACGGTGCGATGTGCGCCAGGCGCCCCGGCAACTGCGGTTCGGCGGCGAGAACCTGGTAGACGCGGGAGGTGAAGTCCATCAGCGGCCCCTCACCGTACAGCGTCCAATCCCGGGCCAGGCAATGGTCGAAAAACACATCGAGCACGATCCCGGCATAACGCCGTCGCACCGTGGAAAAGCGCGACAAGGCGATATCCACCAACGGATGGCGATCGGTGTACATGTCGATGCGTCGATGCAGGGCAATCGCTGCTTCGATCCGCGGGTCGAATTGCCCTTGCAGCGGCCCTTTGACGAAGTCGCCATAGAGGCTGCCGAGCAGTTGTTCCCGGCCAGGGCCGCCGAGGTGCAGGTGCGCGAGGTAGTTCATGGCGGGCAGCTTAGCACCACCGCGCCCATATCGTTATAACCCGATATAGCGATTTGTTCGGGGTTCAGATCAAATACATATTGGTATATCGCGAAATAACGATTTAAGGTTCGCCTCATCGCGATATAGCGTTTTACTCACCCGAGCCTGCCACCATGACCCTCGACCTCGACGAAATAATAAAAGCCCTGGCGCACCCAGTACGGCGAGACATCCTCAACTGGCTCAAGGACCCCAAGGTCCAGTTTCCCGAGCAGTTGCACAACCATGAATTCGGCATTTGTGCCGGCCAGATCGACCAGCGTTGCGGCCTGTCGCAATCCACGGTCTCCGCGCATCTGGCGGTGTTGCAACGGGCCGGGTTGATCACCAGCCAGAAGGTCGGTCAGTGGCACTTCTTCAAACGCAACGAAGACGTGATCCAGCAGTTCCTCAAGCAAATGAGCCAAGAGCTCTGACCTGACAAGGATTCGACATGCCCCTTTCCCTCTTCATCCTGGCGCTGAGCGCCTTCGCCATCGGCACGACGGAATTCGTCATCATGGGCCTGTTGCCCGATGTAGCGGCGGACCTCGGCGTGTCGATTCCCGGCGCCGGCTGGCTGGTGACCGGCTACGCCCTGGGCGTGGCGATGGGTGCGCCATTCATGGCCCTGGCCACCGCGCGGCTGCCGCGCAAGGCCGCGCTGGTGGCGCTGATGGGGATTTTCATCATTGGCAACCTGCTCTGCGCCGTCGCCAGCGACTACAACGTGCTGATGTTTGCGCGAGTCGTCACCGCCCTGTGCCACGGTGCGTTCTTCGGCATCGGTTCGGTGGTGGCGGCCGGCCTGGTGGCGCCGAACAAGCGTGCCTCGGCCGTGGCCCTGATGTTCACCGGCCTGACCCTGGCCAACGTGCTTGGCGTACCGCTGGGCACCGCGTTGGGCCAGCAAGCCGGCTGGCGTTCGACCTTCTGGGCGGTGACGATCATCGGCGTAGTCGCCCTGATCGGCCTGATTCGCTTCCTGCCGGCCAAGCGCGACGAGGAAAAACTCGACATGCGTTCGGAACTGGTGGCGCTCAAAGGGGCGGGCCTGTGGCTGTCGTTGAGCATGACCGCGCTGTTCTCCGCCTCGGTGTTCACCCTGTTCACCTATGTCGCCCCGCTGCTCGGTGAAGTGACCGGCGTATCGCCCCGTGGCGTGACGTGGACCCTGGTGCTGATCGGCCTTGGCCTGACCCTGGGCAACATCATCGGCGGCAAGCTGGCGGACAAGAGCCTGGCGAACACGCTGATGGGCGTTTTCCTGACCATGGCGGTGGTGTCCACCGTATTGAGCTGGACCAGCGTGGCGCTGATCCCGACCGAAATCACGCTGTTCCTCTGGGCCACCGCCTGTTTCGCCGCAGTGCCGGCACTGCAGGTCAACGTGGTGACCTTCGGCAAAGACGCACCCAACCTGGTGTCCACCCTGAATATCGGCGCCTTCAACATCGGCAATGCCTTGGGCGCCTGGGTCGGCGGCAGTGTCATCGACCATGGCCTGGGCCTGACTTCCGTGCCCCTGGCGGCGGGCGCGCTGGCCGTGCTCGCGCTGCTGGTGACCCTGATCACTTTCCGCCAGGGCGGCAATGCCGACCTGGCCCCTGCCACTCACTGACTTTTAATCCTTCACTTGCGAGGTTGTATTTCATGGCAACTATTTTCGACCCCATCAAACTCGGCGACATCGAGCTGAAGAACCGCATCATCATGGCCCCGCTCACCCGCTGCCGTGCTGACGCGGGCCGCGTACCCAACGCCTTGATGGCCGAGTACTACGTCCAACGCGCCTCCGCCGGCCTGATCCTCAGCGAAGCCACCTCCGTCACACCGATGGGCGTGGGCTACCCCGATACCCCAGGCATCTGGTCCAACGACCAAGTGCGTGGCTGGAGCAACATCACCAAAGCAGTCCACGGCGCTGGCGGCAAGATTTTCCTGCAACTTTGGCACGTCGGCCGGATCTCCCACCCTTCGTACTTGGACGGTGAATTGCCGGTGGCGCCGAGCGCCATCCAGCCCAAGGGCCACGTGAGCCTGGTGCGCCCGTTGGCCGACTACCCGACGCCCCGCGCCTTGGAAACCGCTGAAATCGCCGACATCATCGACGCCTACCGCGTGGGTGCCGAAAACGCCAAGGCCGCCGGTTTCGACGGCGTGGAAATCCACGGCGCCAACGGTTACCTGCTCGATCAGTTCCTGCAAAGCAGCACCAACCAGCGCACCGACAACTACGGCGGCTCCCTGGAGAACCGTGCACGCCTGCTGCTGGAAGTCACCGACGCCGCCATCGAAATCTGGGGCGCCGGCCGAGTTGGGGTGCACCTGGCGCCACGCGCAGACTCCCATGACATGGGCGACGAGAATCGTCTGGAAACCTTCAGCTACGTGGCCCGCGAACTGGGCAAGCGTGGCATTGCCTTCATCTGCTCCCGCGAGAAAGAAGGCGAAGACAGCATAGGCCCACAGCTCAAGCAAGCCTTCGGCGGCCCATACATTGCCAACGAACGCTTCACCAAAGAGAGCGCCAATGCCTGGCTGGCAGAGGGCAAGGCTGACGCCGTGGCGTTCGGCGTGCCGTTCATTGCCAATCCGGACCTCCCAGCACGCTTGAAAGCCGACGCGCCATTGAACGAGCCGCATCCCGAAACGTTCTATGGCAAGGGACCCGTGGGTTATATCGATTACCCAGTAATGTAAATAACCTGCCCCATCAAAAGCCCCGACTTCAAAGAGCCGGGGCTTTTTTATGAGTTAAATATTTAGTCAAGATCAATGAGTTTTAAAAAATACCGCCGCCCATCATATTGTTCTCGTCGACACAACAAAACGGCCGACCAACAACTTTCAATAACGATTCAGAGAGAACAAATATGAGTACTCCTCCGCAAACACCCGAACAAAACCAACTAACAGATTCTACAGAAATGGAAACGCTCCATGAACATTACGACAAGCAGATCCAGGCCCTGGAGGCGGCACCGAGCCAAGAAGGTAAAACACGCTTCATTTTAAAAATGGTCAACAATTCCGAGCACGCTTTCGATGTTAGTGAACACAGTCTTAACCTGAACGCCGACATCCTAGCCTCGCTGCAACTATCCGATAAAGATGTCACCGCCTTCGCACAGGACTTTCCTTACGTCCGTAAACTGGGTTCGCCAAGCAAGACCATGTATCGTCACTTCATCGTGTTCGGCGACCAGACATTAGGAGTACGCGTTGAATTTGGTTTGCGCGTGAACACTTCATTCGGTGTCTTTACACCAACGATTAAACCGGTGCGAACATGCAAAGTTACGTCTACCGGTTCTATTCCAATCGCTTGCACTGCCCGAATCACACGTGCATTAACGACCGATCCGTACAGCTTTAGTATGGTGGTCACGCTGGGCTGATCGATTCGTTACCCGGCATGCCGGTGGGCCAGCTGGAAGCCTGGTGGCACGTTAGCGCAACAATTCCACTACAAAATTCAGCGCCCGCTATCTATCCACGCTCTAGCATGCCCTTATAAAGTATCCCGCCCGTGGCAATTCTGGCGGGGTACGTCCGGGTCTGGTATTGACACAAACCGACTCAATTACGCATTTGTTTCATTTGCGCAGGCTGGGGCTCAGGTGCAGCATATCCAGCCCGATCTGCACCCAGCGCTCGGCCTCGCCCGCCAGCGCGAAGCTGTCGGGGGCCAGCAACCATTGATAGAGGATGCCGTCGATATAGGCATGAATGGCCACCGCAGCCCTTTCAGGGTCCAGGTCCTCCGGCAGCTGGCCGCGTTTCATGGCATTGCGCAACGACAATGCGATGCGCACGTTGCAATCGAGGCTGACCTGGCGTCGCTGTTGTCGCAAGTCGCACATTTCATCGGTGAATTCGCACTTATGGAACAAAATTTCATTGATGCGCCGGGTCTTCGGGTCCAGGGCCACTTGCTGGAACAGCCGCACCAGCAGCTTGCGCACACACCCCAAGGGATCAAGTTCCTCTTCGTTCTCGCTGGCGCGGGCCAGCTCATCGAGCGGTTCATGCAACGTATCGAGCATGGCCTGGAGCAGATCCGCCTTGTTGCTGAAATGCCAATAGATGGCACCTCGCGTCACGCCGGCCAACGTCGCGATGTCAGCCAATGTCGTACGCGCCACGCCTCGCTCGAAAAACGCTTTTTCGGCCGCTTCGAGTATCTGGTTGCGAGTCTCCAGAGCCTCCTCTTTGGTACGACGGACCATGGCAGTAAACACCTCAATCAGGATGCGTAAGCGATGCGAAAGGTTCGGCATGACAATCCATGAGGCGGCGCCCGTCGAAATGCGCTCCCGATTCGCATCGGCCTTTGTAAGGCTTTTGTAAATACGGATGGTACGCAATTTGGCTGTTTACAAACAACCGTGTACGTAAGTATATTTCTTAGCATCCTACTAATTGCTTATCTTGCTCTTTTTTACCTTCCACCTTCGAGCGCGCCTGTTACGCGCCTGGACCCGAGGATTTCCATGCAATTCAAGCCAGCTGTTACCGCTCTGGTCACTGCCATCGCCCTGGCATCGCTGCTCAGCGGATGCAAAAAGGAAGAGGCTGCGCCTGCGCCTCCTCCTCCTCAGGTCGGTGTGGTAACCCTCAAGACCCAGCCCTTTACCCTGACCTCCGAACTGCCGGGCCGCACCAGTGCGTTCCGCGTCGCGGAAGTGCGCCCGCAGGTCAACGGCATCATCCTCAAGCGTCTTTTCAAGGAAGGTGCTGACGTCAAGGCCGGCCAGCAGCTCTACCAGATCGACCCAGCCGTTTATGAAGCGACCCTCAAGAGTGCCGAGGCCAACCTGCGCTCCACCAAGTCGATTGCCGATCGCTATAAGCAGTTGGTGGACGAACAGGCTGTGAGCCGCCAGGAATACGACACGGCCGTGGCCAATCGCCTGGAGTCGGAAGCCAATCTCCAGACCGCACAGATCAACGTGCGCTACACCAAGGTCTATGCGCCGATTTCCGGTCGCATCGGTCGCTCCTCGGTGACTGAAGGCGCCTTGGTAAGCAACGGTCAGACCGATGCCTTGGCGACCATCCAACAACTGGACCCGATCTACGTTGACGTGACGCAGAGCTCCGTCGAGCTCCTGCAATTGCGCCGCGAACTGGAAAGTGGCCGCCTGCAGAAGGCTGGCGAGAACGCGGCCATGGTCAAGCTGACCCTGGAAGACGGCAGCCAGTATCCGCACGAAGGCAAACTGGAATTCTCCGAAGTCTCGGTCGACCAGACCACCGGCTCCGTGACCTTGCGCGCCGTGTTCCCCAACCCTGACCACACCCTGCTGCCGGGCATGTTCGTCCATGCACAACTACAGGCCGGCGTGAACAGCGCGGCGATCCTCGCTCCGCAGCAAGGCGTGACCCGCGACCTCAAGGGTACGCCGACCGCTTTGGTCGTTGGCGCTGACAACAAGGTCGAACTGCGTCAACTCAAGGCCAGCCGCACCGTCGGCAGCCAATGGCTGATCGAAGACGGGCTCAAGGCCGGCGATCGCGTGATCACCGAAGGGTTGCAGTTCGTACGCCCGGGCGTGGAAGTCAAAGCCACCGAGGCCACCAACGTCAATACCAAGAACCCGGCCCCCGCACAGGCAGCTGATAAAGCCGCCGGCGGCAAAGGGGAGTAAACCATGTCGAAATTCTTTATCGACCGTCCGATTTTCGCCTGGGTGATCGCCCTGGTGATCATGCTGGTCGGGGCTCTGTCGATCCTCAAGTTGCCGATCAACCAGTACCCGAGCATTGCGCCGCCGGCCATTGCGATCCAGGTGACCTACCCGGGCGCATCCGCGCAAACCGTGCAGGACACCGTGGTGCAGGTGATCGAGCAGCAGCTCAACGGCATCGACAACCTGCGTTATGTATCGTCGGAAAGTAACTCCGACGGCAGCATGACCATCACTGCCACCTTCGAGCAAGGCACCAACTCCGATACCGCGCAGGTCCAGGTCCAGAACAAGCTGAACCTGGCCACCCCGCTGCTGCCGCAAGAAGTGCAGCAACAAGGCATCCGCGTGACCAAGTCAGTGAGAAACTTCCTGATGGTGATCGGCGTGGTGTCGCGCGACGGCAGCATGACCCGGGAAGACCTGTCCAACTACATCGTGTCCAACATGCAGGACCCGATCTCGCGGACCAAGGGCGTCGGTGACTTCCAGGTCTTCGGGGCCCAGTACGCGATGCGGATCTGGCTCGACCCGGCCAAGCTGAACAACTTCAACCTGACCCCGGTGGACGTGAGCAACGCCATTTCCGCGCAGAACGTCCAGGTCTCGTCCGGCCAACTCGGCGGCTTGCCTGCCGTACCCGGTCAACAATTGAACGCCACCATCATCGGCAAGACCCGCCTGCAAACCGCCGAGCAGTTCAAGGCCATCTTGCTCAAGGTCAATCCGGACGGCTCGCAAGTGCGTGTCGGCGACGTGGCGGATGTTGGCCTGGGTGGTGAGAGCTACGCCATTAATGCCCAGTTCAACGGCCTCCCGGCCTCCGGCCTGGCGGTGCGGCTGGCCACTGGCGCCAACGCCCTCGACACGGCCAAGGCCCTGCGCCAGACCGTGGAAAATCTCAAGCCGTTCTTCCCGCAAGGCCTGGAAGTGGTGTTCCCCTACGACACCACGCCGGTGGTGAGCGAGTCGATCAAGGGTGTGGTTGAAACCCTGGTCGAAGCGGTCGCGCTGGTGTTCCTGGTCATGTTCCTGTTCCTGCAGAATTTCCGCGCCACCATCATCACCACGATGACCGTACCGGTGGTGCTGCTGGGGACCTTCGGGATCCTCGCGGCGTTCGGTTTCAGCATCAACACCTTGACCATGTTCGGCATGGTGCTGGCCATCGGCTTGCTGGTGGACGACGCCATCGTCGTGGTGGAAAACGTCGAACGGGTGATGAGCGAAGAAGGCCTGTCGCCCAAGGAAGCCACCAAGAAATCCATGGGCCAGATCCAGGGTGCCCTGGTGGGTATCGCCCTGGTGCTTTCGGCAGTACTGCTGCCGATGGCGTTCTTCGGCGGCTCCACCGGCGTGATCTACAAGCAGTTTTCCATCACTATCGTCTCGGCCATGGCCCTGTCGGTACTGGTGGCGCTTATTTTCACCCCTGCCCTGTGCGCCACCATGCTCAAAGCCATTCCAAAAGGCGAGCACGGCGTACCAAAACGCGGATTCTTCGGCTGGTTCAACCGCAACTTCGATCGTAGCGTGATGAGCTACGAACGTGGCGTTGGCAATATTCTGCGCAACAAGGCCCCGTATCTGCTGGTCTACGTAATCATCTTCGCCGGCATGATCTGGCTGTTCATGCGCATCCCCTCCTCGTTCCTCCCGGAAGAAGACCAGGGCGTGTTGTTTGCCCAAGTGCAGACACCGGCCGGGTCCAGCGCCGAGCGTACCCAGGTGGTGGTGGACAAGATGCGGGAGTTCCTGCTGCGTCCGAGCAAGGATGGCGGTGAAGGTGATGGCGTGGCCTCGGTGTTCACCGTGACCGGCTTCAACTTCGCCGGTCGAGGCCAGAGTTCCGGCCTGGCATTCATCATGCTCAAACCGTGGGAAGAGCGTAACGCTGACAACTCCGTGTTCAAGATCGCTGGCCGCGCCCAACAACATTTCTTCACCTTCCGCGACGCAATGGTGTTCGCCTTCGCTCCACCGGCGGTGATGGAACTGGGTAACGCCACCGGTTTCGACGTATTCCTGCAAGACCGTGCCGGTATCGGTCACGAAAAGTTGATGGAAGCCCGTAACCAGTTCCTGGGCATGGCATCCCAGAGCAAGGTACTGGCCCAGGTGCGTCCGAACGGCCTGAACGACGAACCGCAATACCAGTTGGAGATCGATGACGAGAAGGCCAGCGCGCTGGGCATCACCTTGTCTGATATCAACAACACCCTGTCGATTGCCCTGGGCAGTAGCTACGTGAACGACTTCATCGACCGCGGTCGGGTGAAGAAGGTGTACGTGCAAGGCCAGCCTGGTGCGCGCATGAGCCCCGAAGACCTGAAGAAGTGGTACGTGCGCAACAGCGCCGGGACCATGGTGCCATTCACTGCATTCGCCAAGGGTGAGTGGGTGTACGGATCGCCCAAGCTGGCTCGTTACAACGGTGTGGAAGCCATGGAAATCCTCGGAACCCCGGCGCCGGGCTACTCCACGGGTGAAGCCATGGCCGAAGTCGAAGCACTGGCCAAGAAGCTGCCAGCCGGTGTTGGTATTTCCTGGACGGGCCTGTCGTACGAAGAACGATTGGCTGGCTCCCAGGCACCAGCGTTGTTCGCGCTGTCCATCCTGATGGTGTTCCTGTGCCTGGCGGCGCTGTATGAAAGCTGGTCGATTCCGATCGCGGTCGTGCTCGTCGTCCCGCTGGGGATTGTCGGTGCGTTGATGGCGACCAGCCTGCGTGGTCTTTCCAACGACGTGTACTTCCTGGTAGGTCTGTTGACCACCATCGGTCTGGCAGCGAAAAACGCCATTCTGATCGTCGAGTTCGCCAAAGACCTGCATGAACAGGGCAAGAGTTTGCAGGAGGCCGCCATTGAGGCCTGCCGCATGCGTTTGCGCCCGATCATCATGACGTCCCTGGCTTTCGTCCTCGGGGTGGTGCCACTGGCCATTTCCACGGGTGCCGGCTCGGGCAGCCAACACGCCATCGGTACCGTGGTGATTGGCGGTATGATCACCGCCACCATCCTGGCTATTTTCTGGGTGCCATTGTTCTTCGTGACCGTGTCGTCGATAGGCCGTCGAAAAAATACCGACGAGCACGACACTCCTGAAACTTCCAAAGAGGCTGGCCAATGAGCAAGTCGCTACTTTCCCTGACCATCGCCGCCGTCGTGCTCAGCGGTTGCTCGCTGATCCCCGACTATCAGCGGCCCGAAGCACCGGTCGCGGCGCAGTACCCGCAAGGCCCGGCCTACGAGCCGGCCAATGCGCCCGGCCAAGCTGCCGCCGAGCAAGGCTGGAAGCAGTTTTTCCATGACCCGGCGTTGCAACAGCTGATCCAGGTCGCCCTGGAAAACAACCGCGACCTGCGCGTCGCGGCGCTGAACATCGATGCCTACGCCGCGCAATACCGCATCCAGCGCGCGGACCTGTTCCCGGCGGTCTCGGCCACCGGCTCCGGCAGCCGCCAGCGGGTACCGGCACGGGCCTCGCAAACCGGTGAAGCGGCGATCAGCAGTTCCTACTCGGCAACGCTGGGCATCAGCGCCTATGAACTGGACCTGTTCGGTCGGGTTCGCAGCCTGAGCGAGCAAGCGCTGCAAAGCTACTTCGCCACCGAAGAAGCCCGCCGCAGCACCCAGATCAGCCTGGTGGCCAACGTCGCCAACGCCTACCTGACCTGGCAGGCCGACAAGGAACTGCTCAAGTTGACCCAGGAAACCTTGGGCACCTACGAGCAGAGCCTGAAGCTGACTTCGCGCAGCGCCGAAGTCGGGGTGGCCTCGGCCCTGGACCTGAGCCAGGCGCGCACGGCGGTGGAAAACGCCCGCGTGCAACTGGCCCGCTACACCCGCCAGGTGGCCCAGGATGAAAACAGCCTGACCCTGCTGCTGGGCACCGGCCTGCCGGCGAACCTGAGCTCCCAGCCGCTGAGCGATGACCTGCTTAGCGAAGTGCCGGCCGGTCTGCCATCGGACCTGCTGCAACGTCGTCCGGACATCCTCCAGGCCGAACGCAACCTGCTCGCCGCCAACGCCAACATCGGCGCCGCGCGGGCCGCGTTCTTCCCGAGCATCAGCCTGACGGCCAACGCCGGCACCCTGAGCCCGGACCTGTCCGGCCTGTTCAAGGGCGGTTCAGGCACCTGGACCTTCGCGCCGCAGATCAACCTGCCGATCTTCAACGCCGGCAGCCTGCGGGCCAGCCTGGATTACGCCAAGATCCAGAAAGACATCAACGTCGCGCAGTACGAGAAGTCGATTCAGACGGCGTTCCAGGAAGTCTCCGACGGCCTGGCCGCGCGCCAGACCTACAACGAACAGTTGCAGGCCCAGACCGACTTCGTCGCCGCCAACCAGGACTACTACCGCCTGGCCGAGCGTCGCTACCGCATCGGCGTCGACAGCAACCTGACCTTCCTCGACGCCCAGCGCCAGTTGTTCAGCGCACAACAATCGCTGATCACCGACCGCCTTGCGCAACTGACCAGCGAGGTCAATTTGTACAAGGCCCTGGGCGGTGGCTGGAATGCCGAGACGGGCAAGAGCGAACCGGTGGCGGAGAAAGCGCCGGAGACGAAGTTGTTCTGATCTGATGCCTGAGTGTTGAAACACGAAGCCCACCGAAAGGTGGGCTTTTTGTTTGTATGCGCTTTAACGCTGGCCTATGTGGGAGCAAGGCTTGCCCGCGATGGAGGCGATGCGGGCTTTCAGGAGCCGAGGCGCCCGTTTCGCGAGCAAGCTTTGCTCCCACAGCCCAGCGGGGCGATGCGACGCTTCGCTAAATCCCCTCGCCACACTTGGTTAACGCGGGTCGACGAGATCCAGCGCTCGATTGGCCAACAACTCACTCAAGTCAATCATCTGCACCACGCCGAGCGCGACATGCCGCCGAGAGCCTTTCAGGTCGAACGCCAGGTCGTTGACCATCGCACTGGCCGAGGCCAGGGTTTCGCTGAGATTTGCCAGTAGGCACTCGGTGTCGAGGGTATCGATGACGGTGAAAACTTGAGTTGAGGTTTTGGGTTTGGGATCAGGGTGGGTGCCCAGATGGTAATCGAGTGCTCGGTCTGCGGCCTCTTGGAGCTTTTCTGGATCGGGGTCGTTGTAGGGGAAGGTGCTCTCTGATGGCGAAGAAGGATGATGTTTTTTCATAACGGCGCTCCTGCATCAATTGGAGCCCGAGACATTGGGTCCGGGCGCTGGCGCCTAACGAATTCGGCGGGCTTGCAGTCCCGGTCGCTGGATTGGCAGCGACATGAACAAGCTAGAGATACCGCTTCCGAGCAGCAACCTTAAAACTTCGTCGGAAAAGTCGCCGCGTCTGTCAGACCGGCCACAAACTCTGTGGGAGCGAGCTTGCTCGCGATAGCAATGGCTCTATCACATAGGTGCAGCGAAAGCCCCCATGCTCTTGCTCTTGCTCTTGCTCTTGCTCTTGCTTTTGATCTCAACGCCCCGTTAACCACGATGGCCGAACGCAGGCATTGTGGAGTGGGTAACCCGGCATGGATGCCGGGTTAGCCGCGCTGGGCCATGGATGGCCCTTCGCGGCGGCCCACGGAGCAATGCCGGAGTGAGGGCATGCCGAGCCTAGGCGAGGCACCGAGCGGTGGGGCAAGCCTTTTTTGCTTACTTTTTTTGGCGTCTGAAAAAAAGTGAGCCGCCGTAAGGGCGGAACCCTAAGCCGCCGTGACCGCAGCAACGGATATGTACCCGGTCAAAAATCCAGGCCAGCTGTCAGGCCGCCATCGCGAGCAAGCTCGCTCCCACAGGGGATTGCGACCATCCATTCGGTTACTTTGCCGTTCGATAATCGCCCAAAACCCGCAAATGGCAATTGAACCGATCCCAGGCCGCCCTTCACCATCCCTCGCACAAAACCAATAACAACAGGTCCGACGCCATGTCCCTACGCCCCGCCCTGTCCGGCTGATTCCGGACCGCTTTAACAACCTGGCCCCACCGAACCGTTCGCACCCAAAGGTTGCGGCAACAACTCGCTTCGTCCATAAAAAATAAGAGACAACGCCCATGAAGCCCACACAGCACCTGTTCCCCAGCCTCATCGCCGTCGCCCTGACCAGCACCGCCCTGCCCGTCCTGGCCGCGGAATCGGGATTCGTCGAAGATGCCAAGGCCACGCTGAACCTGCGCAACTTCTACTTCAACCGCAACTTCACCAACGACAACGCCGCCCAAGGCAAAGCCGAGGAATGGACCCAGAGCTTCATCCTCGACGCCAAGTCCGGCTTCACCCAGGGCGTGGTCGGTTTCGGCGTGGACGTGCTGGGGACCTACTCGATCAAGCTCGACGGCGGCAGAGGCACCGCCGGCACCCAGTTGCTGCCGGTGCATGACGACGGTCGCCCCGCCGATGACTTCGGTCGCCTGGGCGTGGCCCTGAAGGCCAAGGTCTCGAAGACTGAGCTGAAGGTCGGCGAGTGGATGCCGGTGCTGCCGATCCTGCGCTCCGACGACGGTCGTTCCCTGCCCCAGACTTTCCGTGGCGGCCAGGTGACCTCGACCGAAATCAACGGCCTGAGCCTCTATGGCGGCCAGTTCCGCGCCAACAGCCCGCGCAACGACGCGAGCATGGAAGACATGTCGATGAACGGCCGTGGCGCGTTCACTTCCGACCGCTTCAACTTCGGCGGTGGCGAATACGCCTTCAACGAAAAACGCACCCAGGTCGGCGTCTGGTACGCGGAACTGTCCGACATCTACCAGCAACAGTATTTCAACCTGACCCACAGCCAGCCGATCGGCGACTGGACCCTGGGCGCCAACCTCGGTTACTTCACCGGCAAGGAAGACGGCAGCGCACTGGCCGGCGACCTCGACAACAAAACCGCGTTCGCCATGCTTTCCGCCAAATACGGCGGCAACACCTTCTACGTCGGCCTGCAGAAAGTCGGCGGCGATGATGCCTGGATGCGCGTCAACGGCACCAGCGGCGGCACCCTGGCGAACGACAGCTACAACTCCAGCTACGACAACGCCAAGGAAAAATCCTGGCAAGTGCGCCATGACTTCAACTTCGCTGCTGTCGGCGTGCCGGGCCTGACCCTGATGAACCGCTACATCAGCGGCGACAACGTGCACACCGCCACGGTGGATGACGGCAAGGAATGGGGGCGTGAAACCGAACTGGCTTATACCGTGCAGAGCGGTGCGCTGAAGAGTCTCAACGTGAAGTGGCGCAACTCGACGATGCGCCGGGACTTCAATACCAATGAGTTCGATGAGAACCGGTTGATCGTCAGCTACCCGATCAGCCTGCTGTAGAAGCCAGACTTGGAGGGAGGCTGTACCACCGTCATCGCGAGCAAGCTCGCTCCCACAGGGGATTGATGGTGGATGCAGATGCGATGAGCGCTGGACATCAGTGTGGGAGCGAGCTTGCTCGCGATGGCGGCGGTACCTTCAGCATCATCGCAAGCTGACCCACCGCTTTCGCGAGCAGGCTCGCTCCCACAAGGGATTGATGGTGGATGCACATTCGATGAGCGCTGGACATCAGTGTGGGAGCGAGCTTGCTCGCGATGGCGGCGGTACCTTCAGCATCATCGCAAGCTGACTCACCACTTTCGCGAGCAGGCTCGCTCCCACAAGGGATTGATGGTGGATGCAGATTCGATGAGCGCTGGACATCAGTGTGGGAGCGAGCTTGCTCGCGATGGCGGCGGTACGTTCAGCATCATCGCAAGCTGACCCACCGCTTTCGCGAGCAGGCTCGCTCCCACAAGGGATTGATGGTGGACGCAGATTCGATGAGCGCTGGACATCAGTGTGGGAGCGAGCTTGCTCGCGATGGCGGCGGTACGTTCAGCATCATCGCAAGCTGACCCACCGCTTTCGCGAGCAGGCTCGCTCCCACACGGATTGGCGGTGTTTCTCAAGCCCGGGATTCGACACCCAGCTCGTCCCAGACCGATTCGGCCAGGTGGAAGGTGGCGTTGGCTGCCGGGATGCCGCAGTAGATGGCGCTCTGCATGATCACTTCCTTGATCTCGCTGCGGCTCACGCCATTGTTGGCGGCGGCGCGCAGGTGCAGCTTGAGTTCTTCATTGCGGTTCATGCCGATCAACATGGCGATTGTGATCAGGCTGCGGGTATGGTGCGGCAGTCCCGGGCGGGTCCAGATGTCGCCCCAGGCGTGGCGGGTGATCATCTCTTGGAACTCGCTGTTGAATTCGGTCAGCGCATTGAGGCTGCGATCGACATGAGCATCGCCCAGCACCGCGCGGCGCACTTGCATGCCTTCGTCGTAACGTTGTTTCTCGTCCACAGAAAACTCCTCAGGCCCGGCCAGAATCAAGCAGGAAATCCACCACCCGCGCGCTGAACGCAGCGCCGGCCTGGACGTTGGAAAGATGTGCTGCGTAAAACTCGGCGTACTCGGCCCCACTGACGCGCGCTTGGATAAAATGCCCACCCGACGGCGGCGTCACGGCATCTTCGGTACCGGCGATTATCAGCAGCGGCACGCGGATCGACGCCAACTGCTCGCGAAAATCGGCATCACGCACCGCCGCGCAGTTAGCTGCGTAACCCTGGGGCGACGTGGCGGCGAGCATGTCGGTGATTTTTTTCGCCGTCGCAGGCTGGGCCTCGGCAAAGTCCGGGGTGAACCAGCGGGCAATCGACGCATCACGCAAGGCCACCATCGCATCCTTGCCATCGCGCAGCACGGTTTCGATGCGCGGGTTCCACACCGACGGGTCGCCGATCTTGGCGGCGGTGTTGCACACCACCAATTTGTGCAGGCGCTCGCCGGCATTGATCCCCAGCCACTGGCCGATCAAGCCGCCCATGGACAAGCCGCAGAAATGCACCTTGTCGATGTTCAACTGATCCAGCATCGCCAGCACATCGCAGCCCAGTTGTTCGATGCTGTAGGGACCTTCGGTCACCAACGACTGGCCATGCCCCCGCGTATCGAAACGCAGCACGCGAAAATGCTCGCTGAAAGCCGGGATCTGCTCGTCCCACATGTGCAAGTCAGTGCCCAGGGAGTTGGAAAGCACCAACACCGGGGCGTCCTGCGGCCCGTCCATTCGGTAATTCAGATCGCCCTCGGCGAGTTTGACGAATCCCACAACAATCTCCTTTCAGGCATTCAAGGCTAGGTGTTCGGCCACGGCCCGGGCGATCCAGGCCTGGGCTAGTCCGAGGTAGTGGGCCGGGTCGAGCAGGCGGTCCAGCTCGGTCGCGGATAACTGCGCGGTGACCTGGGGTTCGTCCCCCAGCACCTCGCGCAAATGCCTCTGTTCGGCCACCGCGCGCTTGCAGCATTGTTCGAGCAAATGATGCGCAGTGTCGCGCCCCACACGCTGGGCCAGGACGATGCTCACGGCTTCCGCCAGCACCAAGCCCTGGGTCAACTCCAGGTTGCGGGCCATGCGCGCCGCATCCACTTCAAGCCCTTCGGCCAACAGCCGCGCCTGTTGCAAGGCGCCGGAGACCAGGCAGCAGATCTCCGGCAGGGTTTCCCATTCGGCGTGCCACAGGCCCAGGCTGCGCTCGTGTTCCTGGGGCATGGCGCTGAACAGCGTCGACAACAAGCCAGGCACGCGCGTCGCCGCGCTGATCAGCACCGCCGCGCCCACCGGGTTGCGCTTGTGGGGCATGGTCGATGAACCACCCTTGCCCGGCGCAGAAGGTTCGAACGCTTCGCCGGCCTCGGTCTGCATCAACAGGCTGATGTCGCGCCCCAACTTGCCCAGGCTGCCGGCGATCAAGCCCAGCACCGCGCCGAACTCCACCAGACGATCGCGCTGGGTGTGCCACGGCAGCTCCGGCAGGTTCAGTTGCAGCTCCGCGGCCAAGGCTTCGGCGACCGGTAGCGCCTGGTCGCCCAAGGCGGCGAGTGTCCCGGAGGCGCCGCCGAATTGCAGCACCAGCAAGCGCGGCTTGACCTCTTTCAAGCGCTGGCGACTGCGGGTGATCGCCCCCAGCCAACCGGCGATCTTCATACCCAGCGTTACCGGCGTGGCGTGTTGCAGCCAGGTGCGTCCGGCCATTGGCGTGGCGGCGTAGCGTTCGGCTTGTCGGGCCAGGATGACGGCCAGTTGCGCCAACTCTTCCTCGATCAGCGCCAGCGCCTGGCGCAGTTGCAGCACCAACCCGCTGTCCATCACATCTTGGCTGGTGGCGCCCAGGTGCACGTAGCGTTCAGCCTCGGCGCTCTCAGTGGCGATGCGCTTGCCCAACGCCTTGACCAGCGGGATCGCCGAATTGCCGGCGCTGGCAATCGCTTCGCTCAACGCGGAAAAATCGTACAACTGGGCACGGCAGGCGTTCTCGATCGGTGCCACCGCGTCCTGGGGGATCAACCCTACTCGCGCCTCGGCACGGGCCAGCGCGGCCTCGACATCCAGCATCGCCTGGACCCGCCCCGCATCGCAGAACACCTCGCGCATGTCGCGGGCGGTGAAGTAGGCATCGAACAGCTGATTGCCCGGTCGTTCGCTCATAAACAGTCCTTCGGAAAATGGATGCCTTTGTGGTCAACGATTGCTCCTGCTGGCTTGCCCCCCTAGAAGCTGTGTAAGAGCTGCGTAGGAGCTGCGTAGGAGCTGCCGAGTGCAACGAGGCTGCGATCTTTCCCCTGACACTTGAGTCCCAAGCGAAAGATCAAAAGATCAAAAGATCGCAGGCTTCGCCAGCTCCTACGGGGCCCAGCGGTGCAATTGCTGGCCACAATGAATCAAACCAGCCTTAAAGATCATGGTGCAAATACGCCGGCTGCTTGGGCAGGCGCAGGCTGAACAGGAACGCCACCACCATCATCACCGTGACATACCAATAAAACGCGTTCTCCATGCCTTGGGCTTTCAGGCTCAAGGCGACGTATTCGGCCGATCCGCCAAAAATCGCATTGGCCACCGCATACGCCAACCCTACGCCCAGTGCCCGCACTTCAGGTGGAAACATTTCGGCTTTCACCAGGCCACTGATGGAGGTGTAGAAACTGACGATCGCCAGCGCCAACGTGATCAGGACAAAGGCCAGGAACGGGCTGCTGATGCTTTTCAGCGTCAGCAGGATCGGCACCGTGCACAACGCCCCCAGGCCGCCGAACCAGAGCATGGAGTTACGCCGGCCGATCTTGTCCGCCAGCATGCCGAACAGCGGCTGCATGCACATATACAGGAACAGCGCGCCGGTCATGATGTAACTGGCGGTCTTGGCGTGCAGGCCCGCCGTGTTCACCAGGTATTTCTGCATGTAGGTGGTGAACGTGTAGAAAATCAACGAACCGCCCGCGGTATAGCCCAGCACGGTAATGAACGCCGCCTTGTGGTCGCGAAACAGTGCGGCGATGCTGCCGGCGTCCTTGTTCTCGCGCATTTCCTTGCTGCTGGTTTCCTTCAGCGAACGACGCAGGAACAGGGAAATCAACGCCGCCACCGCGCCCACCACGAACGGAATCCGCCAGCCGTAGGCACGCAGTTCGTCCTCGTTGAGGAACTGTTGCAGGATCACCACCAGCGACACCGCCAGCAGTTGTCCGCCAATCAACGTCACGTACTGGAACGACGCGAAGAAGCCGCGCTGGCCTTTCAGGGCGACTTCGCTCATGTAGGTGGCGGTGGTGCCGTATTCGCCGCCCACCGACAGGCCCTGCAGCAAGCGCGCGAACAACAGCAACAGCGGTGCCCAGACACCGATGTCCTTGTAGGTGGGCAGGCAGGCGATGAGCAACGAGCCGAAGCACATCATCAGCACCGAGATCATCATCGAATTCTTGCGCCCATGACGGTCCGCCACCCGCCCGAAGATCCAGCCGCCGATGGGACGCATCAGGAACCCGGCGGCGAACACACCGGCCGTATTGACCAGTTGCACCGTCGGGTTGTCCGAGGGGAAGAATGCCGGCGCGAAGTAAATCGCACAGAACGCGTAGACGTAGAAGTCGAACCATTCGACCAGGTTGCCGGATGAGGCACCGACGATGGCGAAGATGCGCTTGCTGCGCTCCTCACCGGTGTAGTGGCTGGTTGGGGTGGTCATGGGTTATTCACTCGTTGGGGACTTAACAAAGTCTAGACACACTTAGTAACAGTCCCGTTCCACAATCCTGGCACCCGTGGCGAGGGAGCTTGCTCCCGCTCGACTTGCGCCCGTAGAAGCTGCGTAGGAGCTGCGTAGGAGCTGCCGAGCGAAGCGAGGCTGCGATCTTGCCCCAGACACTTGAGTCCCAAGTGAAAGATCAAAAGATCGCAGGCTTCGCCAGCTCCTACAGAGCCAGCGGGAGCACGCTCCCTCGCCACAAGGGTTTCAATCAATAGTCGAAGAACACCGTTTCGGCATCGGTGCCCTGCAGGATCACGTTCCACTGATACACGCCCGACGCATCGGGCTTGGCGATGAGGGTGCCGCGGCGTTTCTCGGGAACGCAGCCCAGCAGCGGATCAGCTTCGTTGGCAGGTTCGCCATCGAAATAGATGCGTGTCAGCAAATGCTTGACCAACCCGCGAGCAAACACCAGCACTACAAGGTGCGGCGCCTGGGTCGTACCGCCCAGCCCTGGCACAGTGCCGGGCTTGATGGTGGTGAAGCGGAAGCGCCCTTCGGCATCCACCGGCACCCGGCCAAAGCCGTCGAAGTGCGGGTCCAGCGGCTTGTCCTGGTCGTCTTCCGGGTGGGCGTATTTGCCGGCGGCGTTGGCCTGCCAGACTTCCAGCATCGCGTCGTTGACAAACTGACCGTTACCGTCGACCACCTGCCCGGTGATCGCCACGCGCTGGCCGAGCGTTTGTGTGACGGTCAGGTCCTCGCGGTTCAGCCACGTCAGGCCGATGTGGTAGTAAGGCCCGACGGTGTGGGACGTAGTGGCGTTGAGCGTCATCTTATTTCTCCATCGGCGTGGCATCGCGGCCGCGCAAGACGATGTCCCAGCGATAACCGAGGGCGTAGTGAGGGACGGTTTTTTCCAGGTCGAAACGGGCGATCAGGCGTTCCTTGGCACTTGTGTCCGGCACGCAGTTGTAGATCGGGTCGTATTCCAGCAACGGGTCGCCGGGGAAATACATCTGCGTCACCAGGCGCGTCAGAATACTCGGCCCAAACAGCGAGAAATGGATATGCGCCGGCCGCCAGGCGTTGTGGTGGTTGCCCCACGGATAGGCGCCGGGCTTGATGGTCTGGAACTGATACCAGCCGTCGGCATCGGTGACGGTGCGCCCGGTGCCGGTGAAGTTCGGGTCCAGCGGCGCGTCATGGTCGTCACGGTCATGGTTGTAGCGGCCGGCGGCGTTGGCCTGCCAGATCTCCAAGAGGATGCCCGGCACTGGCTCGCCATGCTCATCCAGCACGCGCCCGTGAATGATGATTCGTTCACCCAACGGCTCGCCAGCATGCTGGGCGGTCAGGTCGTGATCCTTTTCTTGAATACGGTCGGCGCCGATGGTCGGGCCGGTAATTTCCGACAGCGAGTGAGGCAGGTACACCAGCGGCTTGGACGGCGAGCGCAGGTTGGTGGACTGGTACGGCGGGTGCAGATACTCCGGCTGGGTGCCCGCTTGTGGGCGACGATAACCAGGCTTGTCAGTCATGAAGCATTCCTCGGTTTCTTATGAGTAGAGCGACGCATCAGACGCGTTCGATCGCCAGCGCCAGACCTTGGCCGACGCCGACACACATGGTCGCCAAGCCTTTCTTGCCGCCTGTTTTTTCCAGGTGATGCAGCGCTGTCATCACCAACCGCGCGCCGCTCATGCCCAGCGGATGACCCAAGGCGATCGCACCACCGTTCGGGTTGACTTGCGGCGCATCGTCCGCCAGTCCCAAGTCCCGCAATACCGCCAAACCTTGGCTGGCGAAGGCTTCGTTAAGCTCGATCACATCAAAATCCGCGACGGCCAATCCCAGGCGCTCGGTGAGTTTGCGCACCGCCGGCACCGGACCGATGCCCATCACCCGTGGCGCGACGCCGGCGCTGGCCATGCCCAGCACTTTGCCGCGCGGCGTCAGGCCATGTTTTTTCACTGCTTCGGCCGACGCCAGGATCAACGCGGCCGCGCCGTCATTGACGCCCGAAGCGTTGCCGGCGGTGACCGTCTTGTCCGGACCGTTGATCGGTTTGAGTTTGCTCAGGGTTTCCAGCGTGGTGTCAGCGCGAGGATGTTCATCCTGCGCGACCACGGTTTCGCCTTTTTTATGGGCGATGCGCACCGGCACGATTTCCTCGGCGAAAAACCCTGCCGCCTGGGCCGCCGCCGTGCGCTGCTGGCTGCGCAAGGCGAAAGCGTCCTGATCGGCGCGGGACACCGCGTAGTCATCCGCCACGTTATCGGCGGTCTGCGGCATCGCGTCCACACCGTACTGGGCTTTCATCAATGGATTGATGAAACGCCAGCCGATGGTCGTGTCTTCCAGTTTCATGTTGCGGGAAAACGCCGCGTCGGCCTTGCCCATCACGAACGGGGCCCGGGACATCGATTCCACACCGCCGGCAATCGCCAGTTCCATCTCGCCGCTGGCGATGGCGCGGAACGCGGTGCCGATGGCGTCCATGCCCGAGGCGCAGAGGCGGTTGAGGGTCACGCCGGGAATGCTTTCCGGCAGGCCCGCCAACAGCAGCGCCATGCGCGCGACGTTGCGGTTATCTTCGCCGGCCTGGTTGGCGCAGCCGAGGAACACTTCGTCCACGGCACTCCAATCCACCGATGGATTGCGCTCCATCAGCGCCTTGATCGGCACGGCGGCCAGGTCATCAGCGCGAACGGCGGACAAACCGCCGCCAAACCGGCCGATGGGGGTTCGAATCGCATCACAGATATACACGTCGCGCATCAGGCTTCTCCCGGTGCCTGGCCGTGGGCCGCCGCGGTGCGAGCTTCCAGGTCGCGCAATGCGCGCAGCTCCACCTCGGTCGGCTCGGCGGTGGTCTGTACCTGGTCGGCGAAACGGATCGCCCACCCGGTGGCCGCAATGACTTGCTCGCGGGTCACGCCGGGGTGCAGCGCGGTGACCACGAATTCATGGCTGCCGGCTTCGGGCTCCATGATGCACAAGTCGGTGATAATGCCCACGGGCCCTGCGCCCGGCAGGCCCAGGCGCTTGCGCGAATCGCCGCCTTCGCCGTGACCGACCGAGGTGATGAAATCCAACTTGTCGACAAACGAACGCGCCGACTGCTTGAGGATGATCAACACACTCTTGGCCGAACCGGCGATTTCCGGCGCGCCACCGGCACCCGGCAGGCGGACTTTCGGTTGATGGTAATTGCCCACCACCGTGGTGTTGATGTTACCGAAACGGTCGACCTGGGCCGCGCCGAGGAAACCGACGTCGATACGTCCGCCCTGCAGCCAGTAGCGAAAAATCTCACCGGTCGGCACGACGGTATCGGCAGTTTCCGCCAGCTCACCGTCGCCGATGGACAGCGGCAGCACGCTGGGCTTGGCACCGATCGGGCCGGATTCGTAGATCAGCACCACGTCTGGCGACGAGGTCAGGCGCGCCAGGTTGGCCGCTTTCGACGGCAGGCCGATGCCAACGAAGCACACGGCATTGTTCTTCAAGCGACGCGCCGCGGCGACGGTCATCATTTCGTTGGTGGAGTAAGTCATGGTTGCACCTGCGAAGCGGCTGCCAGCCGGGCCTGGAATTCACTGAAGTCTTTAGTGCCATGGATGTATTCGTTGATCCAGGCGGTAAAGGTCTCACGGTCCCGGGCGATCGGATCCCACGCCTGGTAGAAACGGTTGTCACGCTCGGTGTAGCCATGGGCGTAGGACGGATGGGCGCCGCCCGGTACGTGGCAGACGGCGCTCAATGCCCAGGTCGGCAGCACGCAGGCGTTCATCGGTGCGTTCAGGTCGTCGACGATTTCTTCCACGGTGACGATGCAGCGCTTGGCCGCCAGGGCGGCTTCTTTCTGCACGCCGAGGATGCCCCACAGCAGCACGTTGCCCTTGCGGTCGGCTTTCTGGGCGTGGATCACGGTGATGTCCGGGCGCACCGAAGGCACGGCGGCCAACACTTCACCGGTGAAGGGACAGGTCACGCTCTTGATCAGCGGGTTGACCTTCGGCAGGTCGGAACCGGCGTAGGCCCGCAGCACCGCGAACGGCAGGCCGGAGGCGCCGGCGACGTAGGCGTTGGCGAGGTCGGCGTGGCTGTGTTCTTCGATCTCCAGCGGGTGCGGCCATTGTTTTTCCACGGCATCGCGTAGGCGGTGCAAGGACCCGACGCCAGGGTTGCCGCCCCAGGAGAAAATCAACTTGCGAGCACAACCGGCACCGATCAACTGGTCGTAGATCAGGTCAGGCGTCATGCGTACCAACGTCAGGTCTTTCTTGCCCTGGCGAATGATTTCATGACCCGCCGCCGTAGGAATCAGGTGCGTGAAGCCTTCGAGCGCGACGGTGTCGCCGTCGTTGACGAATTGCTTCACCGCGTCGTGCAGCGAAAGGATTTCAGCCATGGGGCAGGCTCCCGTTTTCCAGTAGACCGACGTGAAGAAAAAGGCGCGAGGTCAAGCGCCGGAGTGACTGAAGATTAAGCTTCGGGATGGCGGCAAAACAATCCGATAATCGACTAAGTGTTCGTTTATCGAACAGATTGTTGTTTGGCTATCGATTTCCCCTGCCATCGAAAACACGCGGAACCTGTGGCGAGGGAGCTTGCTCCCGCTGGGCTTGTAGGAGCTGGCGAAGGCTCGGGCCGCGTTCGGACGATCTTTTGATCTTTTAATCTTTCGCTTGATATTCAGGTGTCCTTGGAAAGATCGCAGCCTCGCTTCGCTCGGCAGCTCCTACACGCCACCCAGCGGGAGCAAGCTACCTCGCCACGGGTGAGGACTCAGGCTCGGAAAAACTCAGGTCGCATCCGCATGGCTGACCATGCCCTTGATCACCACCGCCGTGGTCGCCAGGGCCGCCGGGATGACCAACGCTGTCAGGACCTGCTCGAAGTTCCAGCCTAGGCCCAACAACGTCGCGCCCATCCAGGCGCCAAGGATCGCCCCGAACCGGCCGATGCCCAGCATCCATGAAACCCCGGTGGCCCGGCCCTGGGTCGGATAGAAGCGCGCCGCCAGGGAAGGCATCGCCGATTGCGCGCCGTTGACGCACATGCCGGCCACCAATACCAGGGTGGCGAGCAAGGTCATGTTGCCCAGGCTCTGCCCCACCGCGTAGGCAAACAACCCGGCCATCAGGTAGAAGATGCCGATGACCTTGTGCGGATTGAACCGGTCCATCGCCCAACCCACGCCGACCGCGCTCAGGACGCCGCCGAATTGAAACAACGCACCGATAAACGCGGCCTGCTCCATGCTCGCGCCGCTGTCACGCATCAGGGTCGGTAGCCAACTGGTCAGCAGATAAACAATCACCAAGCCCATGAAATATGTCAGCCACAACAACAAGGTGCCGGCGCTGTAGGTGCCGGAGAAAATCACCGCCAGCACGTTGCGCGCCTTCACGGTTTTCTGTTCCGGCACACTGAAGCTGGACGCCTGGGCAATGGTCGGCGGGTCAATTGGCGCCAAGGTCTTGCGCACTTTGTCCGTGCCACGGTTACGCACCACCAGGTAACGCGCCGACTCGGGCAACCAGAACAACAGCACTACCGCCAGGATCAGTGGCAGGACACCGCCGATCATCAACAGGCTGTGCCAGCCGAATGCCGGAATCAACTTGGCCGAAATGAACCCGCCGCCGGCCATGCCGAGGTTGAAGCCACAGAACATGCTCGTCACCAGCAACGACTTCTTGCGCTCCGGCGTGTACTCGGAGAGCAGCGTCGTGGCGTTCGGCATGCCAGCGCCCAGTCCCAACCCCGTCAGGAAACGCAGCACCAGCAATTGGTCGACATTGGTGCTGTAGGCAGAAGCCAGGCTGAATGCGCCGAACAGGGCGACGGCCCCGACCAGCACGACCTTGCGCCCGAAGCGGTCCGCCAGGGGCCCGGAACCCAACGCGCCGAAGACCATGCCGATCAACGCGGCACTCATCACCGGTCCAAGGCTGGCCCGGTCGATGCCCCAATCCTGGGACAGGGCCGGCGCGATGAAGCCCATGGCCGCCGTGTCGAGGCCGTCGAGAAAAACAATCAGGAAACAGAGAATGACCACGCGCCACTGATAGCGCGAAATCGGTTGAGCGTTGATGAAGGACTGCACATCGAGGCAAGTGCCTACGGAGGTCTGGGGCTGGTTCATTTTATTTTTATTCCAGGCAAGGGACGCCAGATGACGCTGCGCGACATTAATGACACCTGGCAAATACCGTCAATTCATCCGGGCCGACTGTGTGCGTTTATCGAACAACTTAGCTGAACACTTAACTGAACAGTTGCGCGCTGAGGTCTCGGCTGGCGCCCAGCAGGCCCGGCAGAAAGCGCTGCTCCAACTCGTTGCGGCTGACCCGTCCCGCGTGGGTACTGACATTCAGCGCCGCGACCACCTGGCCCGATGCGTCGTACACCGGCACGGCGATCGAACGCAGGCCTTGTTCCAGTTCCTGGTCGACGATGCACCAGCCCTGTTGCCGGACCTGCTGCAGGCATTCGAGCAACGCCTCGGGCGTATGCAGCGTCCGGCTGGTCTTGGCCTGCAAGTCGGCGTGGTCCAGGTAATCGCGCAACGACGCATCGTCCAGGGCCGCCAGCAGGATCCTGCCCATTGATGTGCAATACGCCGGCAGACGGCCGCCCACGGACAGATCCACGGAAATCAGCCGCTGGGTGGTGGCCGACCGGGCGATGTAGAGGATGTCGTCACCTTCGAGCGTCGCCATGTTGCAGGCCTCGTGCAGCTGCTCGCTCATGCGGTCCAGGTACGGCTGGGCGGAAACGGCCAATGGTGTCGACGACAGATAGGCGTGACCCAGGGTCAGCACCTTGGGCAGCAACGAATAGGTACGTCCGTCGGTGGTGGCGTAGCCGAGCTTGATCAAGGTATGCAGGCAACGTCTGACAGCCGCACGGGGGATTTCCGTGCGGTGGCTGATCTGGGCGATGGTCAGGTGCCGCTTGCGCTCCTGGAATGCCTGGACCACGGCCAGGCCGCGGGCCAGCGACGTCATGAAATCCGGATCGCCCGTCAACGCCTGGATCCGCTTGGCGGGCGAAGCAACGATCGGCGGCGCGACTGAAGTGAAAGCGTTGCGCAATTGGTCGTTCATGTCGGATCCTCTGCGGAATATCGGCTATTACAACGGGCGGGCCGGCAGGCGCACAAGGACGGATCGCCGACACCGTGCGATTATCGAACCGCCGATCGATAATCGCAATCAAGTGAGGATGAATCCACGTTCCGACTGACCCGCGCAGCGCTTTCGCAAGCAGCCGGCAATGGAATGTCCCCACTCGAAAATTGAACTTGTCGCTAACAATGACGTCAGGATATCGACAGTTAGGGAAATACGTCTGTTGACACAACTAGTCCATACAAATATTGATTCACTTAAACAACCAGCGGTTTTATCTTTACCGATAGTGTTCTTCCAACGGACCGCTATAATGCGTTTCAGTGACGGCGAGGCCCATTGACCTTTCCGTCCGCAGGCACGACAGTTCATCGCTGTTGTGTCGCCTGCCGGTGCCTGAAGTACCTATGGCTGCTTCCCCTGTATCGGCAACAACACGAAGCCCTGATGCTACGTCAGCTGTCAGCTCTGGTGCCGTGGCCGTCTGCATGTTTCCATGCAGTGCGTATCACCAGATTCAATTAAATAATTAGGTAACACTGTGACGAAAGACGAACTGCGCGCGGAACTTGAGCGCCAGGAACAACGTTACAAGGAAGTTTACGGCGGGGAAATCACCACCTACGCCGCGCAACCTGAACCGGAACGCAAACCTTGGCGTAAACGCGCCACCGTCCAGGATCAGGCGTTCAGCCAGGAACTTCAGAAGATGGAAAAGGAACTCAAGGCCGAAGAGAGTTAACGTCCGGGCTTGATGTTTCCTATGGACGGTATCCGGTCGCCACCCTGGCCGGCCCTCGTCGTCAAGCGCCCGCCAAAAGCGGGCCGCCATTTTCGCCTCCGCCGGTTGGGGCCGTTCATGACCGACCTCTCTTTCAGATATTTCATACACATTTTCAGGCCCCTTCCTATCCCGAGGAGAGACTTGCCCACAGGGCTTTCTGCCTTGTAAACAAAGGGTTGCAGCTCCCCGGCAAAACCATGCCAGGCACGGTTTCCTCCCGATTATTTCGTAGAAGAATGTTACCGATGAGCAGGCAATGCATCGATTACCGAGGTTTTCTGGCATAATCGCGCCCCCTTATGACCGGGTCAGAAAACCTTCATGATCGATTTATTCAGCGGACTGGATGCTTGGGTGCTTGTGAGCCTCTTGCTCGCCCTGGCTTTTGTCCTCGCCTTCGAGTTCATCAACGGCTTTCATGACACCGCTAACGCGGTTGCCACTGTTATCTACACCAAAGCCATGCCGCCTCACCTGGCGGTGTTCTTTTCCGGTGTGTTCAATTTCCTCGGCGTGCTGCTGGGCGGCGTGGGGGTGGCGTACGCCATCGTTCACTTGCTGCCGGTGGAACTGCTGATCAATGTGAACACCGGACACGGGCTGGCCATGGTGTTCTCGCTGCTCGCAGCGGCCATCACCTGGAACCTGGGCACCTGGTACTTCGGTATTCCGGCGTCCAGCTCCCACACGCTGATCGGTTCGATCCTCGGCGTCGGCCTGGCCAATGCGCTGATCAACGATATCCCGTTGGCCGACGGGGTGAACTGGCAGAAGGCGATCGATATCGGCGCTTCCCTGGTGTTCTCGCCCATGGCCGGTTTCCTGATCGCCGCCCTGGTGTTGATTGGCCTGAAATGGTGGCGTCCGCTGTCGAAGATGCACAAGACGCCAGAACAGCGTCGCAAGATCGACGACAAGAAGCACCCGCCGTTCTGGAATCGCCTGGTCCTGGTGATCTCGGCCATGGCAGTCAGCTTTGTCCACGGTTCCAACGATGGCCAAAAAGGTATCGGCCTGATCATGCTGGTGCTGATCGGTATCGTGCCGGCGCAGTTCGTACTCGACCTGACCAGCACCACCTACCAGATCGAGCGTACGCGTGACGCGACCCTTCACCTGAGCCAGTTCTACACGCGCAACAGCGACTCCCTCGGTGAGTTCCTGGCCCTGGGCAAAAGCGTCGAAGGTGATCTGCCGGAGAAATTCCGTTGCAACCCGCAACAGACCGAACCGACGATCAACGCCCTGCTCGATACCCTCAAAGGCGTGGCGGACTATCACTCGCTGCCGTCGGAAAGACGTATCGAGGTTCGTCGCTACCTGCTTTGCCTGGACGACACGGCGAAGAAGGTCGGCAAGTTGCCAGGCCTGGCGGCCCGCGAGAAAGACGACCTGAACAAGCTGCGCAAGGACCTGACCGCCACCACTGAATACGCCCCGTTCTGGGTGATCCTGGCGGTTGCCCTGGCACTCGGCCTGGGCACCATGGTCGGCTGGAAACGCGTGGTACTGACCATCGGCGAGAAGATCGGCAAGCAAGGCATGACCTATGCCCAAGGCATGTCGGCGCAGATCACCACCGCGTGCATGATTGGCGCGGCGAACATCTTCAGCCTGCCGGTTTCCACCACCCATGTGTTGTCTTCCGGCGTGGCGGGCACCATGGTCGCCAACAAGAGCGGCCTGCAAGGTGGCACCGTGCGCAACATCCTCCTGGCCTGGGTGCTGACCCTGCCAGCGACAGTCGCCCTGTCGGCCGGGCTGTTCTGGCTGGCATCCAAGGCCTTGGGCAGCTGATTCCAGCGGCTCACAAAAAAGGTGCGTTCCTTGCGGTTCGCACCTTTTTTTATGCCCTGACGTCCGACACCTGTGGGGGCGAGCTTGCTCGCGATAGCGGTATGTCTGTAGAGGCATGTGTTGACTGACCCACCGCCATCGCGAGCAAGCTCGCTCCCACAGTTGATGGGTATCGGGCCGGGAAATCACGCACAAAAAAAAGGGCGACCGAAGTCGCCCAAAATGCCTTGCGTGCTCGTTGTCGCTGGAAAGGCCTACGGCTTTTTGCGCTTGTGAGCGTCTTTCCAGATGAATAATCCGAAACCTGCGAAAAACACGAACATGAGGCCAACCGTCAATACACCGGCAAACACCACATTATCGATAAACATGACTGGCCTCCTGGTCTTGTCCCTGTTGCGATGGGTTCAAGTTAACCAATCAGGCCTGGATGAAAATTGACCGGCGTCAATAACGCCCGCAACGGGGCGCGAAGAGGGGGAAATAACTGATCTGCATCAATGGATCGAGGGGGTGTCAGCGCTTTTTCGGTTTGTTTTTCGGCTTTTTCTTCGGTTTGCCCAAAGGCATCGCCTGTTCGAAAGCCTGGCGAACTTCATTGAGGCGCTTTTCATTGAGGTCGTGAACGCGCTTGGCGCGTTCGGCACTGAAGTCGATCAGTTTGTCGTCTTGGCTCATGGCGTACGGCATCGTGCTGTAAATGGCGATGCGCCCATGATGCGGGCTGTCGGCCATATTGGCAAAGCCCGGGTCAGATCTGGATATCGACCCACAGGCCCTGGCGCGATTCACCCTCCACCAGCGGGACAACCGGCACGGTGTTATCGGCGTTCAGTTCCGTGCCGGGGACCGCCAGGTGCTCCTCGGGATCCTCATCCGCTTCACGGCGGCGCCGGTTGCGCTCCTGCTGGCGCTGCTGTTCCTCGCGCAATAGCAGCGCGGCCTCTTCCGGATCACGGTTCTGCAGGTCAATGGTGCTTTCGTTGGAGCTTTGTTGCACCGGGACCACGGGCGGTATGTCCGGTCGCTGGCGAACCGGATCCTGTTGAGCGGTGATGGGTACGGCGCTCAAAGGGAGCATGGGTGGCAACATAAAGGTCTCCTGTCTTCAGGTTGTCGGCCAAGGGAGATGCGGCTTGAACCGCTGGTCCGAAACTTGTGACCTGGTTGGCATTACGCCCCGGCAGGACACAAGCTTGTTTGATCACCGAGCCCGCTTAAGTTCCCTTGGATCACTGACGGACAAGTCGCCGCGAAGGCTGCATGCGTGCGTAAATCCTTTGGTCTGACGGAGCATTCCGTTAAGATAGCCGGCTTTTTCAAGGCGGGAGTCAGGCAGCATGGCGCAGCAGTATCAACCGGGGCAACGCTGGATCAGTGACAGCGAAGCCGAGCTGGGTTTAGGCACCGTTCTGGCACAGGACGGCCGCTTGTTGACCGTGCTCTATCCGGCCACTGGCGACACTCGCCAGTACGCGCTACGGAATGCGCCCCTCACTCGCGTGCGGTTTTCGCCGGGTGACGTGATCACTCACTTCGAAGGCTGGAAAATGACCGTGCGCGAAGTCGATGACGTCGACGGGCTGTTGGTCTATCACGGCCTCAATGCACAGAACGAAGTCGTCACGCTGCCGGAAACCCAACTGTCGAACTTCATCCAGTTCCGCCTGGCGAGCGACCGCCTGTTCGCCGGCCAGATCGATCCCCTGGCGTGGTTTTCCCTGCGCTACCACACGCTTGAACACACCAGCCGCCAATTGCAGTCCCCGCTGTGGGGGCTGGGTGGCGTACGTGCCCAGCCGATTGCCCACCAATTGCACATCGCCCGCGAAGTGGCCGACCGCATCGCGCCACGCGTATTGCTGGCGGACGAAGTGGGCCTGGGCAAGACCATCGAAGCCGGCCTGATCATTCACCGGCAGCTGCTCTCCGGCCGTGCCAACCGCATCCTGATCCTGGTGCCGGAAAACCTCCAGCACCAATGGCTGGTGGAAATGCGTCGGCGCTTCAATCTGCAGGTTGCGCTGTTCGACGAAGAGCGCTTTATCGAAAGCGATGCCAGCAACCCGTTCGAAGACACCCAACTGGCGCTGGTGGCGCTGGAGTGGCTGGTGGAGGATGAGAAGGCCCAGGACGCACTGTTTGCCGCGGGTTGGGATCTGATGGTCGTCGACGAAGCTCACCACCTGGTGTGGCACGAAGATCACGTCAGCCCCCAATATGCGCTGGTCGAGCAATTGGCCGAAACCATCCCCGGCGTGTTGCTGCTCACCGCGACCCCGGAGCAACTCGGCCAGGACAGTCACTTCGCCCGCCTGCGCCTGCTGGACCCGAATCGTTTCCATGACCTGCAGGCCTTCCGCGCCGAAAGCGAAAACTATCGCCCGGTGGCCGAGGCCGTCCAGGAGCTGCTCGACAAAGGTCGACTGTCGCCCGAAGCCCACAAGACCATCCACGGCTTCCTGGGCAATGAAGGCGAAGCACTGCTGACCGCCGTCAACGATGGCGACATCGAAGCCAGCGCCCGCCTGGTTCGCGAGCTGCTGGACCGCCACGGCACCGGCCGCGTGCTGTTCCGCAATACCCGCGCCGCCGTACAAGGCTTCCCCGAGCGCAAGCTGCACGCCTACCCACTGCCGTGCCCGGACGAATACCTCGAACTGCCGTTGGGCGATCACGCCGAGCTGTACCCGGAAGTCAGCTTCCAGGCCCAGCCCGACGCCAGCGAAGAAGAGCGCTGGTGGAAGTTCGACCCGCGCGTCGAGTGGCTGATCGACCAACTGAAAATGCTCAAGCGCACCAAGGTCCTGGTGATCTGCGCCCACGCGGAAACCGCCATGGACCTGGAGGACGCCCTGCGCGTGCGCTCCGGCATTCCTGCCACGGTTTTCCACGAAGGCATGAATATCCTCGAGCGTGACCGCGCCGCCGCCTACTTCGCCGACGAAGAGTTCGGTGCGCAAGTGCTGATCTGTTCGGAAATCGGCAGCGAAGGCCGCAACTTCCAGTTCGCTCATCACTTGGTCCTGTTCGACCTGCCATCGCACCCCGACCTGCTGGAGCAGCGGATCGGCCGCCTGGACCGGATCGGCCAGAAACACACCATCGAGCTGCACGTGCCCTACCTGGAAACCAGCCCGCAAGCGCGGCTGTTCCAGTGGTATCACGAAGCGCTGAATGCCTTCCTCAACACCTGCCCGACCGGCAACGCCTTGCAGCACCAGTTCGGTCCGCGCCTGTTGCCGTTGCTGGAAGAAGCCGACGATGGCGACTGGCAAGCGCTGATCGACGAGGCCCGCGCCGAGCGCGAGCGCCTGGAAGCCGAGCTGCACACCGGTCGCGACCGCCTGTTGGAGCTCAATTCCGGCGGCGCAGGCGAAGGTGACGCGCTGGTCGAAGCGATTCTCGAACAGGACGACCAGTTCGCCCTGCCGATCTACATGGAGACCCTGTTCGACGCCTTCGGCATCGACAGCGAGGACCACTCCGACAACGCGCTGATCCTCAAGCCGAGCGAAAAAATGCTCGACGCCAGTTTCCCGCTGGGCGACGACGAAGGCGTGACCATCACCTATGACCGCAACCAGGCGCTGTCTCGCGAAGACATGCAGTTCATCACCTGGGAGCACCCGATGGTGCAAGGCGGCATGGACCTGGTGCTGTCCGGCTCCATGGGCAATACCGCCGTGGCGCTGATCAAGAACAAGGCGCTCAAGCCCGGCACCGTGCTGCTGGAACTGCTCTACGTCAGCGAAGTGGTTGCCCCGCGCTCGCTGCAACTTGGCCGCTACCTGCCACCGGCCGCCTTGCGCTGCCTGTTGGACACCAACGGCAACGACCTGGCGGCCCGGGTCTCGTTCGAGACCTTGAATGACCAGCTCGAAAGCGTGCCTCGCGCCAGCGCCAACAAGTTCATCCAGGCCCAGCGTGACCAGCTCGCGCCGCGGATCAATGCCGGCGAAGAGAAGATCACCCCGCGTCACGCCGAACGCGTGGCCGAGGCCCAACGTCGCCTGGCGGCTGATACCGAGGAAGAACTGGCCCGCTTGACCGCGCTGCAAGCGGTGAACCCCACTGTTCGGGACAGTGAGCTGGAGGCTTTGCGCCAGCAGCGTGAGCAGGGGCTGGCGATGTTGGAGAAAGCGGCGTTACGGTTGGAGGCGATTCGGGTGTTGGTGGCGGGCTGATTTTCGGCTGGGTTATGGGTGTATACCCATTTCTTCAGCCATAAGCTGACCTGATGCTGTTTCACTGCGTTTCCCTTGTGGGAGCGAGCCTGCTTGCGAAGGGGCCGGCACATCCAGCAGCATCATCGACCGTGGCATCGCCTTCGCGAGCAAGCTCGCTCCCACACTGGTTTATCAACAGCCACTGGTCTTGCGTACGCCGCAGCCCCTGTGGGAGCGAGCCTGCTCGCGAAAGGGCCGGTACATCCAGCATCATCATCGACCGTGACATCGCCTTCGCGAGCAAGCTCGCTCCCACACTGGTTTATCAACAGCCACTGGTCTTGCGTACGCCGCTCCCACAGGGGTTCTCCAACAGTCACCAGTCTCATGTTAGAAACTCAAGGACTGTAATACCCCACCGCCACCAGGAAATGTCCTGCCTTCTTCAGATACGCATGCTTGTTTTCAACCCTCCCCGTCACCGGATTCTTCCAGCGATACTCATATTCCCCCGCGTCCTGCTTGCCGATCATGGCCAGGATCGGCTCGCCCACAGGCTTGCCGTCCGGATCCTTGATCTTGGCGAAATCGGTATTGATCAACCGCAGGTTGGTGCCGTGCCCAACATAGCGACGGGTATCGAGGTCAACGACAAATACATATAAGTCGTCCTGAAGGTAGCCGCCCTTGAGCGAGTTGATTGCCGTCAGCGTGGTTTTTTCGTTCTTCAGCAAATCACCCGCTGCTTTGTCCAACAGCGCCCTGGCCTGTTCGGCGGAGGCCCTTGGCAGGTAGTAGCCGACGGCGAGGATCCGCTCGCCGACCCGCTGGAAATACACATGCTTGCGCTCGACCTTGCCGTCCGCCCAGTTCTGCCATCGATAATCAGCTTGCTGGATACCACTGGCCTCGGGGGTTTTCAGCGCCTCTTTGAAGGCCTTGCGCAGGTCAGGTCCCAGCACCTCGGAAACGTCGCGACCGATCAACGCTGACGAAGGACCGCCGCTGGCAAGCATTACACCTTGGGTGTCGACCACGAACACGTAGCGGTCCTTGTCGACGAATTCGCCTTGGCGGCTGAACGCGGCGAACGCTTTGTCGCCGTTATCGTGGTAGTAGGCCAAGGCCTTTTCCAGCAATGCCCGGGCCGCCTGGCCGTCGTCCGGTGCGGCGGCCTGGGCCTGGGCCAATATCAGCAGTGCGGCCAGCCCGGCCAGCCTTCGAATAAACCCCATGCGCGCGCCCTCGTTCTTGTTGGTGTTTCAAGAGCGTAGACGGCGTGGGGTGAGTAGGAGCTGCCGAGTGCAACGAGGCTGCGATCTTTTCCCTGACCATTGAGTCTTGAGCGAAAGATCAAAAGATCAAAAAGATCAAAAGATCGCAGGCTTCGCCAGCTCCTACGGGGGGGGAGGCGCTGGTCAAGAGCTGCCCAGGCTTATTGGGACCGAGCGCTCAGTTGTTGCTGCAGGTACTGAATCTGCGATTGCAACGTGTTGATGTTGCGGGTGACCTGGCCACGGAACGCATCGAATTCGGCGGTGTTGCCCGAACGGTTGTCCTGCTGGCTCTTGAGCACGACCATGTCCTGCTCCAGGCGTTCGATGGCCGAGTTGGAAGTGGCTCGCTTCAGGGCCGTGATGTCGGCACCGATGCTCTTGAGCTGGGCATCCAGGGCTCCGCCCTCGCCTTGGTTCTTCAGGGCGGTCACTTCAGCCGTCAGCGTCTTGAGCTGGGCCTGGAGTTCTTTATTGGCCGCTTGCAACTGAGCGGTGGCGTTTTCCTGTGCGCTGGCCTGGGTAATGATCTGGGCCAGTTCCTTGCCCAGGTCATCGGACGGACCGAACGCGCCTTGCTGCGGCTTGTTCACTTCCTGCAACCGGCTTTCGAATTGCCGACCCTGTTCCTGCAGCTTGTTGTCCAACTGCTTGATCTGCAATTTCAGAGCTTCACTGTCGCTCATGACATTTGACTGGCCGGCGACGACCTTGCCGGAAATGTCCTGCAAGCGCCCCGCCGCATCCTCGCTGATCCGGGCGAAGCTTTCCTGGGTGGCCACCAGTTGCTGTTCCATCAGGGAAATCTGCTGGAAGCTCCACCACGCCAGGAAAGCGAAAGCACACAGCAGCGCGCCGATCAGTGCCCACAACGGCCCTGTGCTCGGCCCCTTGACCTTGGCCGCCGCCACGGGCGCCGGACGTGCTTGCACGTGGGGCTGGCGGTTGGGCATGAAGTCATCGTCATCGGGAATGTCGGCCCGCATCCGCAGGCTCGGTACATCATCGAAGTCGTCGTTGGCATCGTTACGCATGGGCATGGGTCTAACCTTTGGGAAACCGGGGATGGCTTGATGTGGCGAGTATAACCCCCTCGCCCGCCGCACCCATTGACCCCGAACCGGGCACTCGGTTCACGACGGGGCGATCAGCGGGCGTCCTGGACACGCCACCAGGCGCAAAATTCATCGAGGGCGGTCCACAAGCCGACCTGTGGATCATAATCGAGATAATGCCTGGCCCGACTGATGTCCAGGGTGAAATTCTTGTTCATGACCTGCATGCCCAGGCGCGACAGCGTCGGTTCAGGGCGACCGGGCCAAAGCGCGCACAAGCCTTCGTTCACCGCACCAAGGCTGTACGCCAGCCCGTAGGACCGATAACGCCTGACCTGTGGAACTTCCATTTTTCGCATGACGTAGTTGACCACGTCCCACAGCGGCACCGGCGTCCCGTTGCTGATGTTGTAGGCCTTGCCCAACGCCGAATCCGTGGCCAGCAGGCTGCTGAGCAGCGCTTCATTGAGGTTCTGGACGCTGGTGAAATCCACCTTGTTCAGTCCGTTGCCGACAATCGCCAGCCGACCCTTGCGCTGCATTTTCAACAGGCGCGGAAAAATGCTCATGTCTCCGGCCCCGGTGACGAAGCGCGGCCGCAGCGCCAGCACTTCCAGGCCGAATTCCTGGGCGCCGAAGACTTTCTGTTCCGCCAGGTATTTGGTGGCGGCATAGGGATGCCTGAAGCGCTTGGGCACTTGTTCTTCCGTCAGCCCCACGTGGTCACGGCCATCGAAATAAATGGACGGGGACGACAGGTGCACCATCCGCCGAACCTTCTGCTTGAGGCAAGCCTCGACAACGTTTTCGGTGAGCTGGACATTACCCAGGTGAAAATCCTGATAGCGACCCCACAGCCCTACCGAGCCGGCGCAATGCACCACCGCATCAACGTCCCGGCACAGTTCACGGGCCAGTTCCGAGTCGCTCAGGTCGCCAGGGATGAATTCGGCGCCGCGCCTCACCAGGTGCTCGACGCTTTCGGCCCGGCGGCCGTTGACCCGAACATCCAGGCCTTGCTCCAGGGCGAAACGCGCAAAGCGTCCGCCGATGAAGCCGCTCGCGCCGGTGACGAGAATTTTCATGTAGTGCTCCTAAATCAGTTTCGAGCCACAAGCCACGAGCTGTAAGCCAGTTGCGATCAGCTCACCACTTGCAGCTCGCTGCTTGCCGCTGCGATCAGTTGTTCAGTCAACAAGCCGAGCAACTGCCCGCCATTGCGCCAATGATGCCAGTACAGCGGCACATCGATCGGTTTATCTGCCACCAATTCCACCAGTTCGCCCCGCTCCAGTTGCTCACGGACTTGTAATTCAGGCACCAGCCCCCAGCCAAGTCCCGCCTCGGCAAGGCGAATGAAACCTTCGGATGAAGGGCACAGGTGATGCTCGAAACCACCTTCGACGCCGAGGGAAGCGAGGTATCGGTGCTGCAGGAAATCATCCGGGCCGAACACCAGCGCCGGCGCGCGGGCCAGTTGATCGGCGCGCACTCCATCGGGGAAATGCCGGGCGATGAAGGCCGGATTGGCAAGGGCACGGTAACGCATGGCCCCCAGCAATACGCTGCGGGCACCGGCCACGGGACGCTCGCTGGCACAAACACAAGCCGCCACTTCGCCAGCACGCATGCGCTTGAGGCCAACGGTCTGGTCCTCTACCACCAAGTCCAGCAACAGATGCTGTTCGGCGCAGAACTTCCCCACGGCACCGGCCCACCACGTCGCCAGACTGTCGGCATTCAAGGCAATCCGCAGGCGCTCGGGGAGTCCCTCCTCGTCCAATGCTGGCACCAGGCTTTGCAGATCACGCTCCAGCAACCTGACCTGCTGGACATGGTTGAGCAGACGACGGCCGATCTCGGTCGGCGCCGGCGGCGTGGCGCGCACCAGTACGGGCTGGCCAACGCGTGCCTCGAGCAATTTGATCCGCTGGGAAATCGCCGATTGCGACAATCCCAGAACCTGGGCGGCACGTTCGAAACCGGCCTGCTCGACCACGGCCGCCAGGGCGGAAAGCAATTTGTAGTCGAACATCAGTTTTCCTAATGAGCAATCAGCAAGATTGGTTTTTCTTATAACTCGACGAACCGGAGAATGGCCAGCATTGCGAACCCGGATGGAGAACTACTTATGTGGCAAAGCTATGTGAACGGCCTGCTGGTGGCCCTCGGGTTGATCATGGCAATTGGCGCCCAGAATGCCTTCGTCCTCGCCCAGAGCTTGCGCCGCGAGCATCACTTGCCCGTGGCGGCGCTCTGCGTGACCTGCGATGCGCTGTTGGTGGCTGCCGGGGTATTCGGGCTGGCAACCCTGCTGGCCCAAAGCCCGCTGCTGCTGTCGATCGCCCGCTGGGGGGGCGCCGTATTCTTGCTCTGGTACGGCAGCCAGGCATTGCGCCGGGTCTTTTCGAAACAAAGCCTGCAACGGGACGAGAAACAGGCGGCGCGCTCATTGGGCACGGTGCTGCTCAGTGCGTTGGCGGTCACGTTGCTCAACCCTCACGTCTACCTCGACACCGTGCTGCTGATCGGTTCCCTCGGCGCCCAGCAAAGCGTACCCGGTGCGTATGTCCTGGGGGCGGCCAGCGCCTCGCTGCTGTGGTTTTCCATTCTCGCCATCGGTGCCGCGTGGTTGGCGCCCTGGCTGGCCCGGCCCGCTACTTGGCGCGTCCTGGATCTTCTGGTGGCGGTAATGATGTTCACCGTGGCGATGCAGTTAATCGTCTCGGGCTGATATTCCAAACCGCTCTGGAACCTCTATCCCACACAGTTGTTGCGTGGTTATGCCGCACCCCCGGTGCTATGATCCGACTCCTGCGCCCAAAGAGTACAAACTCGCTGGCGCTAGTCTGGCCGCCCGTGATCGGCCTTGCGCTCACCGCAACTGACCTGATTAGGAGAATCACCATGGCTTTCGAATTGCCGCCGCTGCCGTACCCACACGACGCACTGGCGCCACACATCTCCAAAGAAACGCTGGAATACCACCACGACAAGCACCACAACACCTATGTCGTGAACCTGAACAACCTGGTGCCTGGCACCGAGTTCGAAGGCAAGACCCTGGAAGAAATCGTCAAGACTTCCTCGGGCGGTATTTTCAACAACGCCGCTCAGGTCTGGAACCACACCTTCTACTGGAACTGCCTGGCGCCAAACGCCGGCGGTCAACCAACCGGCGCCCTGGCTGAAGCCATCAACGCCGCCTTCGGTTCGTTTGACAAGTTCAAGGAAGAATTCAGCAAGACGTCCATCGGCACCTTCGGCTCCGGCTGGGGCTGGCTGGTCAAGAAAGCGGACGGCTCCCTGGCCCTGGCCAGCACCATCGGCGCCGGCAACCCGCTGACCAGCGGCGACACCCCGCTGCTGACCTGCGACGTCTGGGAACACGCCTACTACATCGACTACCGCAACCTTCGTCCAAAGTACGTCGAAGCGTTCTGGAACCTGGTCAACTGGAAGTTCGTGGCTGAGCAGTTCGAAGGCAAGGCCTTCACTGCGTAAGCTGTGATGCCACTAAAAACGGCGCGTTCCCGACGGGAAGGCGCCGTTTTTTTTGGGCAACTGAATTGTTTCGTGGGAGTGGGCTTGCTCGCGAAAGCGGAGTGTCAACCAACGGATAGGTTGTCTGACACACTGCCTTCGCGAGCAAGCCCGCTACCACAACAATCTTCGCGGTGAACGAGCGATCTTGCACCAGGCAAAAGACCTCGCGTCTGAAATCCAACAAAAAAACCCACCAGGCCTCAAGTTGCAGGCCCTTCCAACCGAAACAATGGTCGTAGAGTAATCACTCTGTAAACACCGTATAACGGCCAGGTTTCAGGCGAAAACCCTTGTGTTTGATTGTCCCTTTGACTGACATCACAGGATTGCCAATACTCATGGCAACTTGACGCTACCCGCACGGAACAAGGAATCTCTCTTTGAAGCTGGAACTCAAGAACAGCTTGTCTGTGAAGTTGCTCCGGGTCGTGCTCCTCTCGGCATTGATCGTTGGCTTGATCTTGAGCTGTGCCCAGATCGTGTTCGATGCCTACAAAACCAACCGGGCCGTTACTGACGACGCCCAGCGCATCCTCGATATGTTCCGCGATCCTTCTACCCAGGCGGTCTACAGCCTGGACCGGGAAATGGGCATGCAGGTGATCGAAGGGCTGTTCCGGGACGAAGCCGTGCGCATGGCGTCCATCGGCCACCCTGGTGAAACCATGCTCGCGGAAAAGACCCGGCCTTTGCAGCATTCCAGGAGCCGTTGGCTGACCGACCTGATTCTTGGCCAGGAACGAACCTTCACCACGCAGTTGGTGGGTCGTGGCCCCTACAGCGAATATTACGGCGACCTCAGCATCACCCTGGACACCGCCACCTATGGCCAGGGTTTCATCATCAGTTCGGTGATCATCTTCACTTCCGGAATGCTGCGTGCCTTGGCGATGGGCCTGGTGTTGTACCTGGTCTATCACTGGCTGTTGACCAAACCCCTGTCGCGGATTATCCAGCACCTGACCGAAATCAACCCCGACCGCCCCAGCGCGCACAAGATCCCGCAACTGCCGGGGCACGAGCACAATGAGCTGGGCCTGTGGATCAATACCGCCAATCAATTACTCGCCTCCATCGAGCGCAATACGCACCTGCGTCATGAAGCAGAGAACAGCCTGTTGCGCATGGCCCAATACGACTTCCTGACCGGCCTGCCCAATCGCCAGCAACTTCAGCAGCAATTGGACAAGATCCTGGTGGACGCCGGGCGCCTGCAACGCCGCGTAGCGGTGTTGTGCGTAGGGCTGGATGACTTCAAGAGCATCAATGAACAATTCACCTACCAGACTGGCGACCAGTTGCTCTTGGCCCTGGCCGACCGGCTGCGTGCCCACAGCGGTCGTCTCGGCGCCCTGGCGCGACTGGGCGGTGACCAGTTTGCCCTGGTCCAGGCCGATATCGAGCAACCCTACGAGGCCGCCGAACTGGCCCAGAGCATCCTCGACGACCTGGAAGCGCCGTTCGCCCTCGATGATCACGAGATTCGCCTGCGCGCCACGATTGGCATCACCCTGTTTCCCGAAGACGGCGACAGCACGGAGAAACTGCTGCAAAAAGCCGAGCAGACCATGACCCTGGCCAAGACCCGCTCGCGCAATCGCTATCAGTTCTACATCGCCAGCGTCGACAGCGAGATGCGGCGCCGCCGCGAATTGGAAAAAGACCTGCGCGAAGCCCTGGCCCGTGGACAATTCAGCTTGGTGTACCAGCCGCAGATCAGCTACCGCGACTTGCGCGTGGTGGGCACCGAAGCCTTGATTCGCTGGCATCATCCCGAACACGGCCTGGTGCCGCCGGACCTGTTCATTCCCCTCGCCGAGCAGAACGGCACCATCATCGCCATCGGCGAATGGGTGCTGGACCAGGCTTGCAAGCAATTGCGCGAGTGGCACGACCAGGGCTTCGTCGACATGCGCATGGCGGTCAACCTGTCCACCGTGCAGTTGCACCACGCCGAGCTGCCACGGGTGGTGAACAACTTCCTGCAGATGTACCGCTTGCCGCCACGGAGCCTGGAACTGGAAGTCACCGAGACCGGCCTGATGGAAGACATCACCACTGCTGCCCAGCATCTGCTGAGCCTGCGTCGCTCCGGAGCGCTGATCGCCATTGATGACTTCGGCACCGGTTATTCGTCACTGAGTTACCTCAAGAGCCTGCCGCTGGACAAGATCAAGATCGACAAGAGTTTCGTCCAGGACCTGCTCGATGACGAAGACGACGCGACCATCGTCCGTGCCATCATCCAGTTGGGCAAAAGCCTGGGGATGCAGGTCATTGCCGAAGGCGTCGAAACGATCGAGCAAGAGGCCTACATCATTTCCGAGGGCTGCCACGAAGGCCAGGGCTACTACTACAGCAAACCCCTGCCGGCCCGGGAGCTGGGCCTCTATCTGAAGCAGGCGGAGCGCATCAAGGCCTCCATCGTCTGATCCCTGCTGCCATGCACCTGTAGGAGCTGGCGAAGCCTGCGATCCCTTGATGTTCGCTTGGGATTCAAGGGTCAATCAAAGGATCGCAGCCTCGCTTCGCTCGGCAGCTCCTACAGACGCCGCCGAAAGGCGGCGATCTGCATTATCAAACAAGAAATATTTACAGCCGCACCCTTTACACATAATGCAAATCTTTCGCATTATGTCGCAGTTTTTGCGCACCCTCGCGCCAGCCCCACTCATCATCGAAGCAGGATCTACGCCATGATTCGTATGCCTCTGGCTACCGCCAGTCTGTTGGCCATCGCCATTTCCCTCGCCGGTTGCGGCGAAGGCAAGGACAAGGCCGCCGCGCCGCAAGCGCCAACGCCGGCCGCCAGCGCCGCTGCACCGGCGGCCCCCGCTGCCGCTGGCAAGATCGACGAAACCGCCGCCAAGGCTGTTGTCGCGCACTACGCCGACATCGTCTATGCCGTCTACAGCGATGCCGAATCCACCGCCAAGACCCTGCAAACCGCCGTCGACGCCTTCCTCGCCAAGCCGAATGCCGACACCCTGAAAGCCGCCAAGGCTGCCTGGGTTGCCGCGCGCGTGCCTTACCTGCAGAGCGAAGTGTTCCGCTTCGGCAACACCATCATCGATGACTGGGAAGGCCAGGTGAACGCATGGCCCCTGGACGAGGGCCTGATCGACTACGTCGACAAATCCTACGAACATGCCTTGGGCAACCCGGGCGCCACCGCCAACATCATCGCCAACACCGAAGTCCAGGTTGGCGAAGACAAGGTCGACGTCAAGGACATCACCCCGGAAAAACTCGCCAGCTTGAACGAGCTGGGTGGTTCCGAGGCCAACGTTGCCACCGGTTACCACGCCATCGAATTCCTGCTGTGGGGCCAGGATCTCAACGGTACCGGCCCTGGCGCCGGCAATCGCCCGGCCTCGGATTACCTGGAAGGCGCCGGCGCCACTGGCGGCCATAACGACCGTCGTCGTGCCTACCTGAAGTCCGTGACCCAATTGCTGGTCAACGACCTGCAGGAAATGGTCGGCAACTGGAAGCCGAACGTGGCCGACAACTACCGCGCTACCCTGGAAGCCGAACCGGCCGAAACCGGCCTGCGCAAGATGTTGTTCGGCATGGGCAGCCTGTCCTTGGGCGAACTGGCGGGCGAGCGCATGAAAGTTTCCCTGGAAGCCAACTCCCCGGAAGACGAACAGGATTGCTTCAGCGACAACACCCACAACTCGCATTTCTACGATGCCAAAGGCGTGCGTAACGTCTACCTGGGCGAATACACCCGCGTCGACGGCACCAAGATGACCGGCGCCAGCCTGTCGTCCCTCGTGGACAAGGCCGACCCGGCCGCCGACACCGTGCTCAAGACCGACCTGGCCGACACCGAAGCCAAGATCCAGGTCATGGTCGATCACGCCAACAAGGGTGAGCACTACGACCAACTGATCGCTGCTGGCAACACCGCGGGCAACCAGATCGTACGCGACGCCATCGCCGCCCTGGTCAAGCAGACCGGTTCGATCGAACAGGCCGCGGGCAAGCTGGGCATCAGCGACCTGAACCCGGACAATGCTGATCACGAGTTCTGATCCATGTTGGACGATTGAAAAAGGCGACCTTCGGGTCGCCTTTTTGTTTGAGCCCATCCAGCACGTGGACATAATGAGAACCCGTGGCGAGGGAGCTTGCTCCCGCTGGGGCGCGAAGCGGCCCTCTGCGGTGTGTCAGTTAGATCAAGGGGGCTGCCACGCAGCCCAGCGGGAGCAAGCTCCCTTGCCACGGAGCTCGGCGCCCCTCTCGGCTATCGCTGCAACCTCGCCAACCTGGCTTGGATAAACCGCCGCTCCGGCAACTGCTGCGTCAGTTCAAGCGCCCGGCGATACGCCGCCCTCGCCTCTTCCACCCGCCCCAACTGCCGACAGAACTCCGCCCGCGCCGAATGGGCCAGGTGATAGTCGGTCAATTCGCCCCGGCCCAATATCCCGTCGACCAGCTGCAGCCCCGCCTGTGGCCCGTCGCGCTTGGCCAGGGCGGCCGCCCGGTTGAGTTCGATCACCGGTGATGGCACCGCGCGCAAGAGCACGTCGTAGAGGCCGACGATCTGCGGCCAGTCGGTCTCTTGCGCCGTCGGTGCCTCGGCGTGCACCGCAGCGATCGCCGCTTGCAGGCAATAAGGCCCGAACCGCCGGGTATTGAGCGCCGCCTCGACCATGGCGCAGCCTTCGGTGATCATGGCGCGATCCCACTGCGACCGGTCCTGCTCGTCCAGCAACACCAACTCGCCGGTCAATGAGGTTCGCGCCGGCCGCCGCGACTCGTGCAAGAGCATCAATGCGAGCAGCCCCATGACTTCGGCTTCGGGCAGCAACTCCATCAACAGGCGCGCCAAACGGATGGCTTCGCGCGTCAGGTCTTCGCGGGTCAATTCGGCGCCCATCGATGCCGAATAGCCCTCGTTGAACACCAGGTAAATGACCCGAAGCACACTGTCGAGCCGCTCAGGCAGCTCCGTGCGGGACGGCACCTGATAGGGAATCTTCGCGTCGCGAATCTTTGCCTTGGCCCGCACGATGCGCTGGGCAATGGTCGCTGGCGCGGCGAGGAAGGCCCGGGCGATTTCCTCGGTGGTCAGGTCACAGACCTCACGCAGGGTCAACGGCACCTGCGCGTCAGCCGCCAGTGCCGGGTGACAACACGTGAAAATCAGCCGCAGCCGATCGTCTTCCACGTCTTCATCGCTCCACTCGGTTTGTTCCAGTTCTTCAAGCTGGGCAATCAGCATGGGCTGCGAGGCGGCGAAGCGCGCCCGCCGACGCAGGCTGTCGATTGCCTTGAAGCGTCCGGCCGATACCAGCCAGGCCCGCGGGTTATCGGGCACACCGTCACGCTGCCAGCGCTCGACCGCGATAAAGAAGGCCTCGTGCAGGGCTTCCTCAGCAAGGTCGAAATCCCCCAGCAGGCGAATCAGGGTCGCCAGGATTCGCCGCGAGTCCTGGCGATAAACCTGCTCGACCCGCGCCTTGACCGCGTCGGCGGGCATCAGGCGGACAGGCCTTGGATCACCGGCCTGATGGCTCGGCTGGAAACAGGCTCAAGCCTCATGAAAGCGCTCCCGTGGAGGATGGACGTTCAGGGATTCAATGGCCGCACAGGCCGGACCTCGACGCAGCCAACCCGGGCCGCCGGTATGTTGCCGGCGACCTGGATAGCTTCGTTCAGATCCTTGGCGTCGATCAGATAGAAGCCCGCCAGTTGCTCCTTGGTTTCGGCGAACGGGCCGTCGGTCATCGACAGCTTGCCGCCGCGCATGCGCACCGTGGTGGCGGTTTGCACCGACTCCAGGGCTTCGGCCGCGACCATCCGGCCGCTGCCCTGGATCGATTCGGCGTAGGCCATGCATTCGGCGTCCTCGGGACTGTCCGGCGAGTTATGCAGAACCTGTTCGTTGCTGTACACCAGGCATAAATACTTCATGGAAAACTCCGTGATCGGACTGATCGACAAGGATGGCAGAAGCGAACCGCAGCCGCTCAGGGCTGCAGATCGAAAATCGCCGTCCCGGCCATCGGATCGAACGGCGCCGACCAGTGCTCATGGACGATTTTCCACTGCCCGGCCGAACGCTTGTAGCACGCCGTTACGCGCATCCAGCAAGCCTGCTCCTCGCCTTTGTCATTGGTGCCGCCGCAATAGGCCAGCCAGTGGGCGAACGCAATATTCTCCGCCGGTGTGATCTGCACCTGATGGAAATCGAACTTGTGCGGGCCGGGGCACATTTCCATGCAGGCCTCCCAGTGGGCCCGGTAGGCGACCTTGCCCTTGAATTGCAGGGCCTGGATGGCGTCGAACGAAACAATATTATCGTCGTAGAGCGCCATGACTTTTTCCACGTCCTTGGCCATGACAGCCTGGCGATAGGTGTCGATCAGGGCCTGGATCTCGGTTTCGGTAGCTTGGGTGTTCATGGTGGTTCTCCGCAGGTTTTTTGTTAGAGACATCCTTTGTCGTTTGGAGAAACGGCGAATCGACAGCCAAACAAAAATAATCCAAAGAAAAAATTTCGCTAGAATCCAAGGCCCATTCTGTCGGCAAACAACGGACGTTTTGATGACCGCCCAGCTCGTGCCTTATGAAGACCTGACCCCGCTGCAACGGCAACAGGTCGAATCCATCGAAATCCACCCCGAACAAATCAAGTTTTCCGGCGACATCCACGGCGCGTTGCACACACTGCTGTCCAAGCCCGGGCCAGGGGTCAAGGGTTTCGCGCTGCTGGCGGGCGAGGTTCCGGTGGCATTCCTGTTGCTCAAGCGTCCGCCCGTGCTGCCGGCCTGGGCCAACGAACACAGCGCGACCCTGCACGCCTTGCAAGTCGACCATCGTGCCCAGGGCAAAGGCTACGGCAAGGCCTGCCTGCAAGCGCTCCCCGCCGTGGCCCGGGCGGCGTGGCCGGAAATCAAGGGATTGGAGCTTTCGGTCGATGCCGACAACGACTCGGCCATCGGCCTTTACGCCCGGCTGGGCTGGGTCGACAGCGGAGAAGCCTACAAAGGCCGCATCGGTTATGAGCGGCGGATGGGGTTGGTGTTTTGACAAACAGACTCAACGATCAATAGGCGCTAAATGTGGGAGCGAGCTTGCTCGCGATGAGGGCGTGTCAGCCGACATCGACGTTGGCTGATCCGCCGCTATCGCGAGCAAGCTCGCTCCCACAGGGAATCCCCAACGATCAGCTCGACTTGAGCGGGATCCAGATCTCCAGGGTGCCTTGGCCAGTCCTGGGGTTGAAGTCCTCGCTGTAGCGCTCGAACTCCGGCTCATCCGCCGCTTGGTGGCCGGATTGCGGCAGCCATTCCTTCCAGATGTATTGGAAGGTGTCCGGCAGTTTTTTCAGCGGCCCCTTGTGCTCGAACACCGCGTACGGCCCGGGCTGGATCTCGATCCAACGGTATTGCTCGGGCAGGTCGTCGAGGCGGCTGATTTCCACGCCGGCGATGTATTCGAAGCCGCCCTTGCCGTCCGGGTTACAGCACACCCCGTAGGTCACTTCGTCTTTCTGCCCCGGCACCTTGCCAAGCCAAGGCAGGAATTTTTCCCAGAGCTGCGGGATGTCCTGGGCAGTGTCCTGGGTAAAACGCGCGCCGAAACCGGCGATCAGCTGAAAGCGTCCCTGTTCAAAGCGCGGCTCGCCTGCGTTAACGCGTTCTTGCGTTTCCATTGCTTCAACACTCCGGAAAACTTGAAGTCGGGCTTGGCAGTATAGAAGCCAAACCGTGATTGCCAGACCGTTTCGCTTGTCAAAGTCCAGGCAGGATAGCCGTAGCGTTTTTTCCTACAAACTCGTTGTAGCCAGAAACAATCACGTAAACGGCGAAATAACAGAAGATCGCGGCGGAAGCCCAATAGGAGTAGCGCAGCAATTTGTCCCCCAACAATTTTCCGCCTTGGGTCGCCGCCAGGCACAGGCCCGCGCTCCAAAGCAACCCGGCGCTGAGGAATCCTCCCAGGAACAATGCCGAACTGAGCACAGTGCCACCACCAGAGCGGGCAATCAGCGTCCCGCCCACCGCCGCGAACCAGAGAATGGCACTTGGAGATGACATCGCGAGGAAGATACCCCGAAAGAACTCCTGCCGTGGCGAGTTGACTCGAGTTTCGCCGGCCTCGGCCAACACTGCATGATGGTAGATCGCCGAATGAACCATCTTCGCGGCGAAATACAACAACAGGACCGAGCCGCCAATCCACAGCACCCAGCGCACCGCGTCGTATTGCAACAACACAGTCATCCCGGCCAACGCCAGGACTGCGTAGATCAAATCCCCTACACAGGTGCCCAGGCCCAGGGCAAAGCCTTGGAGATAGCCACGTTGCATCGCCAGGGTGATCATCGCGATATTGGCCACGCCAATGTCCAGGCACAGCGAAAGGCTCAGCAGGAAGCCACTGGAAAATTCCATCATTCGTTCCATCAGGATTGGGTGTGCAGTGATCACCGGTCCACGGGCTTTCGATAGCACCGCAGCCGGGGGCAACAGTGTCGTCGAAAATAGTTCGATGCGGCTACTGGACAATCTGACATCAGCCCGATTATCTTGCGCCGCAGGCCACCGCAGTGGCCAACGTCGCTCGGACGGTTCCGGGCGCTCACGTATCTCGAGGCAACAATGGCCGAACAAGGTTCGCCGCGCCGCTTTGCGCGCATCGATCGACTCCCCCCGTACGTATTCAATATCACTGCCGAGCTGAAGATGGCTGCGCGTCGGCGCGGCGAAGACATCATCGACTTGAGCATGGGTAACCCCGACGGCGCCACGCCCCCACACATCGTGGAGAAACTGGTCACCGTCGCCCAGCGTGAAGACACCCACGGCTACTCCACGTCCAAAGGCATCCCACGCCTGCGCCGCGCCATTTCGCGCTGGTACAAGGACCGCTACGAAGTCGACATCGACCCGGAAAGCGAAGCCATCGTCACCATCGGTTCCAAGGAAGGCCTGGCGCACTTGATGCTGGCCACCCTGGACCAGGGCGACACGGTGCTGGTGCCCAACCCGAGCTATCCGATTCACATCTACGGCGCGGTGATCGCCGGCGCCCAGGTGCGTTCGGTGCCGCTGGTGCCTGGTGTGGATTTCTTCGATGAGCTGGAACGGGCCATTCGCGGCTCGATCCCCAAGCCGAAGATGATGATCCTCGGCTTCCCCTCCAATCCGACCGCGCAATGCGTGGAGTTGGACTTTTTCGAGCGGGTCATCGCCCTGGCCAAGCAGTACGACGTGCTGGTGATCCACGACCTGGCCTATGCCGACATCGTCTATGACGGCTGGAAAGCCCCGTCGATCATGCAGGTGCCCGGCGCGAAAGACATCGCGGTGGAATTCTTCACCCTGTCCAAGAGCTACAACATGGCTGGCTGGCGCATCGGCTTCATGGTCGGCAACCCGGAACTGGTCAGCGCCCTGGCGCGGATCAAGAGCTACCACGACTACGGCACTTTCACCCCGCTGCAAGTGGCCGCTATCGCCGCCCTCGAAGGCGACCAGCAATGCGTGCGCGATATCGCCGAGCAATACCGCCAACGCCGCAACGTGCTGGTCAAGGGCCTGCATGAGCTGGGCTGGAGGGTGGAAAACCCGAAGGCGTCGATGTACGTCTGGGCCAAGATTCCCGATGCCTATGCGCACCTGGGGTCGTTGGAATTTGCCAAGAAGCTGTTGGCCGAGGCCAAGGTCTGCGTCTCGCCCGGGGTGGGGTTCGGGGAATATGGAGATGATCACGTGCGCTTTGCGCTGATCGAGAACCAGGACCGGATTCGCCAGGCGGTGCGGGGGATCCGGGGTATGTTCCGGGCGGATGGGTTGACCGGCAAAGCCTGACAGCCAACCACAACCTCTGTGGCGAGGGAGCTTGCTCCCGCTGGGTCCTGTAGGAGCTGTGTAGGAGCTGCCGAGCGAAGCGAGGCTGCGATCTTTCGCGCGGCGCTTGAGTCTCAAGCGAAAGATCTAAAGATCGCAGGCTTCGCCAGCTCCTACAGCGTCGAGGGGGAGCAAGCTCCCTCGCCACCGTTAGCCCAGGGTGTTCTTAGATCACCAACGACAGCAGCAGGATAAAGATCAAGCCCACCACGGACAGGATGGTTTCCATCGCCGTCCAGGTCTTGAAGGTCTCGGCCACGGTCATGTTGAAGTACTGCTTGACCAGCCAGAAGCCCGCGTCGTTGACGTGGGACAGGATCAACGAACCGGCACCGGTCGCCAGCACCAGCAGCTCACGGTTTACACCCGGCATCATCCCAACGACCGGCACCACGATGCCGGCACCGGTAATGGTGGCCACGGTCGCAGAACCTGTGGCAATCCGGATCACCGCTGCCACCAGCCACGCCAACAGGATCGGCGAGATCTGCGCGCTGACCGCCATGTGGCCGATCACGTCACCCACGCCGCTGGTCACCAGCATCTGCTTGAAGCCACCACCGGCACCGATGATCAGGATGATCGCGGCCGTCGGCGCCAGGCTGGCGTCCAGCCATTTCAGTATCTGGCTGGAGCCGATGCCCTGCTTGTAGCCAAAGGTGTAGAGCGACAACAGCAACGCCAACAGCAACGCCGAGATCGGGTGGCCGATCATGTCCATCCAGGTGCGGAAGAAGTTGCCGTCCGGCAGCGTCACGTCAGCAAAAGTCTTGAGCAGCATCAGGAACACCGGCGACAGCACGGTGACCAGGGTGATGCCGAAACTCGGCAGTTCGGTGCCGTCGGTCTCGCGCGCCAGTTGATCCACCAGTTCCTGGTTCGGATGGCCGGGGATGTGCTTGGCAATGAACGTACCGAAAATCGGTCCGGCAATGATGGCGGTCGGCAGCGCGACGATCAGGCCATAGAGAATGGTCTTGCCGATGTCAGCACCAAAGATGCCGATCGCCAGCAACGGGCCCGGGTGCGGCGGCACCAGGCCATGGACTGCGGAAAGGCCGGCGAGCAACGGGATGCCAATCTTGATGATCGATACGCCAGTGCGGCGCGCAACGATGAACACCAGCGGGATCAGCAGCACGAAACCGATTTCGAAGAACAGCGGGATGCCCACCAGGAACGCGGCGAACATCATGGCCCATTGCACCTTGTCCTTGCCGAAGGCGCGGATGAGGGTCTGGGCAATCTGATCGGCCCCGCCCGACTCGGCCATCATTTTGCCGAGCATGGTGCCCAGCGCGAGGATGATGCCGACAAAGCCGAGCACGCCACCGAAGCCGTCCTGGAACGCCTTGATGATGGTGCCGATCGGCATGCCCGACGTGAGGCCGAGAAACGCGGCGGCGATGGTCAGCGCGATGAAGGGGTGGATCTTGAACTTGGTGATGAGGACGATGAGTCCGATCACCGTGACCACTGCATCAAGCAGTAGGTACGTCTCGTGGGACATGCCAAACATGGGGGGTGTCTCCTGATTTGTTGTTGTTATTGAAGCAGTTATTTATGGACCGTCGGGACAGCGCTATCTTTCTGACGCAAAAAGTTGAAACTCAACTGGCCAGCTTCAAACCGTGGGCCAGCCACCAGACGTAAGCCTGACGTGCCAATTCATCAATGCTGTGGCTGGACGCATCCAGGGCCAGGGTCAGGGGCTCGCCGACAGGGGATTCAAGGGTGGCAAACTGGCTGTCGATCAGGGTCGACGGCATGAAATGACCGGGCCGATGGGAGACGCGATCGGCGGCCACTTCCGGGGTCAATTCAAGGAATACGAAGCCCAGGCCCGGCAAGGCGCTGCGCAGACGTTCGCGATAGCTGTGCTTGAGGGCCGAGCAGGTCAGCACCGGGCGCTCGCCCGTGGCGTCGACACGGCGCAACTCATCGCACAGGCTGTCGAGCCAGCCGGCACGGTCGTCGTCGTTCAGGGGAATACCGGCGCTCATCTTCTGAATGTTGGCCGCGGGGTGGAACGTGTCGCCTTCGATGGCGGTGGCGCCGCTCAGTTGGCACAGGGCCTGGCTGACGCAAGTTTTGCCGCAACCGGCAACGCCCATGATGACCAGGGCGGTGATTGGATTATTCATGTAACACCTCAGCGCGCAGACAGCGCTACCTTTGCCAGTTATGACACCGCAGCAAAAGCAGAAGTTGCCGACGCCTTCTTGTCATTTTTGTGGTTGCAGCATGTTCGTCCACGACACCAGCGCACAGGGATCAGGCAAACCCCATCAACGTATTTGCAGCCGCGCCGAGACAGCGCTACCTTAGTGCCTTGATTTTTGTTTGGCAAGCCGCCCTGATGACCGTCACTAAAAACGATAAGAATACTCGCACCACCGGTCGCCCCACGCTCAATGAAGTCGCACGCCTGGCCGGCGTCAGCCCGATCACCGCGTCCCGTGCCTTGCGCGGCGTCAGCAGCGTGGCCGTGGAACTGGTGGAAAAGGTCCGCCAGGCTGCTCTGGAACTCAACTACGTCGTCAATCCAGCCGCCCGCGCCCTGGCCTCGGCCCAGAGCCATTCTGTGGTGGTGCTGGTGCCATCGCTGTCCAACCTGTTGTTCATCGATACCCTGGAAGCCATTCATCGGGTCTTGCGGCCCAAGGGCTTCGAAGTGGTGATCGGCAACTACCACTATTCCCGGGACGAAGAAGAAGACCTGTTGCGCAATTACATGGCCTATCAGCCCCGGGGTTTGTTGCTGACCGGGTTCGACCGAACCGAAAGCGCACGGCGCATGATCGAGGCCAGCAATATTCCCTGTGTGTACATGATGGAACTGGACCCCGGAGCCGGCCTCAACTGCGTGGGTTTTTCCCAGCTCAAGGCCGGTGAGACCGCCGCCGAGCATCTGATTTCCCGGGGGCGCAAGCGCCTGGCCTACATCGGCGCGCAATTGGACCAACGGACGTTGCTGCGCGGCGAAGGTTTTCGTCGCGCGCTGCAGAAGGTCGGGCTCTACGACCCGGACCTGGAAGTGTTGACCCCTCGCCCGTCATCGGTCGGCCTGGGCGGCGAGTTGTTCCTGCAATTGCTGGCGAGCCATCCGGACGTCGATGCGATCTTCTTCGGCAACGATGACCTGGCCCATGGCGCCCTGCTCGAAGCGTTGCGCTGTGGGATCAAGATCCCCGAACAGGTTTCGATCCTCGGTTTCAACGACCTGCCCGCCTCGGCCCACATGGTGCCGCGCCTGAGCAGCATCAGTACCCCCAGGGAAGCCGTCGGCCGCCACGCCGCGGAACAGATGCTCACCTTGATGGCCGGCAACCGCATCGCCCAGCCGGTCGTGGACCTGGGCTTCGAACTCAAGATTCGCGAAAGCACCTGAGGTTCCCGGCACGATGCGGTCGATCCATGCCGACGAACGGCAAGGATTGGCCGCCCCGTCGCACGGAATGTGCCCCGCGGCCTCCGAACTACGGGGCTTTTCACGACGGCATGGTAATTGCCTCCACACTGGCTCAGCCATCCCCTACAGGTGCATATCATGTTGGTCAGTGCAAAACAGCAAGCGATGATCCTGCCGCTCAAGCGCCCGGGTGAAGATCCAACCGCCGAGGCCGCCAGCGGCCTGCAAGGCGCCGCGTTGCAAGCGCTGCGCGACAACATCCAGGCCCAGGCCACTCAGGGCACTACTCAGGTCCAGGAATCCCTCACCGGACAAGCCACGCAACAAGTCAACGCTGCCACCACGATCAGCGACAATGTCGATGAAGCCTTCGCCAAGACCCGCGTGCAACTGCAAACCGCTGCCTCGTCAGCCTCCGAAGACGCCAGCGCTGCCCTGGCGGAATTCAAGGACTACATGAGCAAGACGCCTGAAGAGCGCCTGCGTGACAGCATCCTTGAAGAAATGGGCATTACCGAAGAGGAATACGAGGCGATGCCGCCCGAGAAACAACTGGCGGTCGGCCAGGAAATTGCCCAGCGCATGCAGGACAAGACGGCGATGGCACAGGTCGAGAAAGCCCAGGACAGCCGGGCGGATGGGAAGAATCCGGCCACGGACATGTTCCTCGCCTCGCAGTGACTCCTTCAGACAAGCGCCGGGCATACCCCGGCGCAATGTTTGTTCCCCTATAATCGCCCGCCTCCATTACACACCGCGCCTGCGCCATGCCCGAATTCCACTACACACGCCTCGACGAGCCGCTGTGGCCGTTGATGAACAAGTTCTACCGGGCCCATCAGTCGTCGATGAAAGCCGTGCGCGACGCGCGGCTTTGGGTAGCACGGCGGGAAGATATCGTCGCGGCGCTGTGCTTGCGGCCGGTTTCGGGCGGCCACTGGCTGACGGGATTGTTCGTCGACCCGGCGTACCGCGTGCAAGGCGTCGCGGGGCGGTTGATCGCCGAAGCAGTGAAAGACCTGGATGAGCCGGTGTGGTTGTTCTGCCACCCGGATCTGCGCGGCTTTTATGAGCGACGCGGGTTCAGCTTCAATCCTGAGTTGCCTTATGCGATGGCTGAACGACTGAGCCGGTATGCGCGCAGCAAGCCGATGATTGCCATGGGGTGGGTGCCTGCACAGCTCCAAGGCGCTGCACATCCCTGTGGGAGCCTGCTCGCGAATGCGATTTAAAATCCAGCAGATGATGCGGCTGATACACCGCATTCGCGAGCAAGCTCGCTCCCACAAGGGTTTTAGTGGTGGTGGGTTGTCAATCGTCGGCCATGGGGTCGAGATCCGGAAACATCACCTCGGTAAAGCCGAACTTGCTGAAATCGGTGATGCGCGACGGGTACAAGCGACCGATCAGGTGATCGCATTCATGCTGGACCACCCGGGCGTGGAAGCCTGAAGCGACGCGCACGATCGGCTCGCCCTTCGGGTCGAAACCTTCGTAGCGGATCTGCTGGTAGCGATTCACCGCGCCACGCAAGCCTGGCACCGACAAGCAGCCTTCAAAGCCTTCTTCCATCAGTGGGCTCAGCGGCGTGATCAGCGGGTTGATCAGGATGGTCTGCGGCACCGCCTCGGCATCCGGATAGCGCTCGCTGTGCTCGAAGCCAAAGATCACCAGCTGCAAATCCACGCCAATTTGCGGTGCCGCCAGCCCGACGCCACCGACACTTTCCATGGTCTGGAACATGTCGTCGATCAACTGCCACAATTCGGGACTGTCAAACATTTCCGGCGGCACCGGCGGAGCGATACGCAGCAGGCGTTCGTCGCCCATCTTCAGGATTTCACGGATCATGGTCGGGCTTCGTCAGTGTGGTTGTGATGGATGGAATGATCGCGCCCCAGGCCCGCCACATGCTGTTTCTCGTGCTCGCCCGGGCTCTTTTCGCCCGTGTCCTTGCCTTCGGCGGACATGTGTTCGATCACTGCATTCATCTCCGCGCCGAGTAGCAGCACCGCCGCCGAGATGTAGAAATACAGCAACAGCACGATGATCGCGCCGATACTGCCATACATCGCGTTGTAGTCGGCAAACGTCTTCACGTAGAACGCAAAGCCCAGGGACGCGATGATCCACACCACCACCGCCAATACCGAGCCCGGCGTGATGAAGCGAAACTCCTGCTTCACGTCGGGCATCACGTAGTAGATCAACGCCACGGCCACCATCAGCAGAAACACGATGACCGGCCAGCGCACGAGGGTCCAGACGGTAACGATGAATTCCTCCAGGCCGATCTGCGCGGCAATCCACCCCATCACCTGCGGCCCCAGCACCATCAGCGCGGCGGCGGCCAACAGCATGCCGGCGATGCCGACGGTGTACAGGATCGACAGCGGGAAACGCTTCCAGGCCGGGCGGCCCTCGACCACGTCATAAGCGGCGTTCATGGCGCTCATCATCAGGCGCACGCCAGCGGAAGCGGTCCACAACGCAACCACGATACCCACCGACAGCAAGCCGCCCTTGGATTGTTGCAACTGGTCGATCACCGGGTTGACCTGCTCCAGCGCCTGGGGCGGCAGGACCAGTTCCGACTGCAGGCGCAGCCAGGAGAAAAAATCCGGCAGGTGCAGGAAGCCGATGAGCGCGATCAGGAAAAGAATGAAGGGAAACAACGAAAACAGCATCTGGTAAGCCAGAGCGGAGGCGTAGGTCGACATCTCGTCGTCGAGAAACTCGGTCACCGTGCGCATCATCACACGGTGCAAGGGCAAGCCTTTCAAGGCCGGGAACATCATGAGCGTCTCCTTTCGCCGCAAAAAGAGGGGTCGCGTGGCGACTCAAGGGCCGTTTTCTACAACAAAGTAGCCTGTTTGGCGACTTTGGAGCAATTTCATCGTTTTACCAACTGACGCAGAATTGACCGGAGATCCACCGGGCAAGTTTCATCGTTCATGCAAGCGGGGCTTTATGTTTGGCCGGCAACCGTCGAGAATGCCCCTCGTATTCAGGCCGTGGCCCGAAGCTCCAATCCCGTAGGAACGTTATGAAACTCGATAAGAAGCAGGCCATCGCCCGCAGGAACCAGGAACTGGGCGGTGCCGTCCTGGGTGTCAACAATTGCCATTTCAGCGAATTGAACCGCAACCGCAACATCTTCTGGTTCGATATTCCGGTGGTGCGCCTGGCCATCGGTCAGTACGAATGGATTCACCTGCTGCTGCACACCCCGGCCACCGACGAACTGCTGCACCTGAAAGTGCCTACCGTGTTCCTGCGGGAAAAAATGGAAGGCCTGGAAGTGCGCAACCAGGGCAAGCGCAAGGCCGCCCTGAGCCTGGAACTGAGCGCCGACAAGGATTCCTACTTGCAGGACATGCGACCGGGTGGCACTCACCTGGATTTTTCGCAGTTTCGGTTGTAACGCCCCTACCTGCCATTGTTGCAGAAGCGCTTTTGTGGCGAGGGAGCTTGCTCCCGCTATACCCGGTAGGTGCTGTGCAGGAGCTGCCGAGTGCAACGAGGCTGCGATCTTTCCCAAGACACTTGAACCTCAAGCGAAAGATCAAAAGATCGTCCGAACGCGGCCCGAGCCTTCGCCAGCTCCTACGGGGCCCAGCGGGAGCAAGCTCCCTCGCCACAAGCGCTGCCTGCTCCCAGGGCTTCATCGCACCCACAAAAAGCCCCGCATCAGCGGGGCTTTTCATTGGCAGCGTTGTTACTTCTTCAGCCCCAACTTCCTCAGTTCTTCATCGCGCAACTCGCGCCGCAGGATCTTGCCCACATTGGTGGTCGGCAGTGCATCGCGGAACTCCACGGTCTTTGGCACCTTGTAGCCGGTGACGTTGGCGCGCATGTGCTCCATCACCTGCTCCTTGGTCAGCGTGACACCCGGACGCGCGACGATGAATATCTTGATCGCCTCGCCGGACTTCTCATCCGGCACGCCGATGGCCGCGCATTGCAGCACGCCCGGCAAGGTGGCCAATACATCCTCCAGCTCGTTCGGGTACACGTTGAAGCCAGAGATCAGGATCATGTCTTTCTTGCGATCGACGATACGCATGTAGCCGTCCGGCTGGATGACCGCAATGTCGCCGGTCTTGAGCCAGCCTTCGCTGTCGAGGATCTCGTCGGTGGCGTCCTGGCGCTGCCAATAGCCCTTCATCACCTGAGGGCCCTTCACGCACAACTCGCCGATTTCTCCCAACGGCTGCTCTTCGCCCGCGTCGTTGATCACCTTGCATAACGTCGACGGCACCGGAATGCCGATGGTGCCAACCTGGATGTTCTGGATCGGGTTGACGGTCGCCACCGGGCTCGTCTCGGTCATGCCGTAGCCTTCGCAGATCGGGCAACCGGTGACCGCTTTCCAGCGCTCCGCCGCAGCCAGTTGCAGGGCCATGCCGCCCGACAGGGTGACTTTCAACGCCGAGAAATCCAGCTTGCGGAAGGCTTCGTTGTTGCACAGCGCCACGAACAAGGTGTTAAGGCCGACGAAGCCACTGAATTTCCACTTCGACAGTTCCTTGACCATGGCCGACAAATCGCGCGGGTTGCTGATCAGGATGTTGTGGTTGCCGATCAGCATCATCGCCATGCAATGAAAGGTGAAGGCATAGATGTGGTAAAGCGGCAGCGGCGTGATCAGTACTTCGCAGCCTTCATTGAGGTTGGAGCCCATCAGCGCCTTGCACTGCAGCATGTTCGCCACCAGGTTGCGGTGGGTCAGCATCGCGCCCTTGGCCACGCCAGTGGTGCCGCCGGTATATTGCAGCACCGCCACTTCATCGCGGGCGGGGTTGGCTTCGTTCACGGGCTGGCCGTGGCCCTTGCGGAGCACATCGTTGAACTTGATGGCCTTGGGCAGGTGATACGCCGGGACCATCTTCTTGACGTACTTGATCACGCTATTGATCAACAGACGCTTGAGCGGCGGCAGCAGGTCGGCCACTTCCGTGACGATCACGTGCTTGACGCGGGTCTTGGGCACCACGTTTTCGGCCAGATGCGCCATGTTTGCCAGGCACACCAACGCCTTGGCGCCGGAGTCGTTGAACTGGTGCTCCATTTCCCGCGCGGTGTAGAGCGGGTTGGTATTGACCACGATCAGGCCGGCGCGGATGGCACCAAACACGGCGACGGGGTACTGGAGGACGTTGGGCAGTTGCACGGCGATTCGATCGCCCGGCTGCAAATCGGTATGCTGTTGCAGGTACGCGGCAAAGGCACCGGACAGCTCGTACAGCTCACCGTAGGTGATCGTCTTGCCAAGGTTGCTGAATGCCGGTTTGTCGGCGAAGCGCTGGCAGGATTGCTTCAACACCGCCTGAATATTCGGATACTCATCTGGATTGATGTCGGCAGCAATCCCAGCTGGGTACTTATCCTTCCAAAAGTCTTCGATCATGGAAGCCCCACTCCTCAGCAACGCGAATTCTCACCGCATTTGATGCGATTATTATTGGTGTTTGTTTATTGGGTGAATCTGGCTTGGATAAAGGCCGAGAAGTCACAAAAGCGCGCCGAGAGTAGCAGCTTTGCCAAGGGTCGCCTAGAGCCAAAAGTGGCCCCTACAGTCATAAACATGACTCAAGAATATGCAATGGTCATTTTTAGAGTAAAAAACCTAAGCCTTGCCTGATTGACCCGAATACATAAGAACCTGTGGGAGCGAGCTTGCTCGCGATGGCGGTGGGTCAGCCAACATTTCTGTTACTGACAGACCGCTATCGCGAGCAAGCTCGCTCCCACAGGGTTCCACTTTCACTTTCGGGCCTCAGGCGATATCGCGCAACTCCCGACGCAGGATCTTGCCCACCGGCGTCATCGGCAGCGACTCACGCAACACGATGTGCTTGGGCACCTTGTAGCCGGTGAAGTTTTCCTTGCAGTACGCCTTGAGTTCCTCGAGGCTGACCCCAGCCTCACGGGCGACCACGAACAGCTTCACCGCCTCCCCCGAGCGCTCGTCCGGCACGCCGATCACCGCGCAACTGGCGACTTTCGGATGGGCCATCACCACATCCTCGATTTCGTTCGGGTACACGTTGAAACCCGAGACAATGATCATGTCCTTCTTGCGGTCGACGATCCGCACGAACCCGTCGGGGTCGATCACCGCAATATCGCCGGACTTGAACCAGCCCTCGCTGTCCAGCACTTCGGCAGTCGCTTCGGGCTTGTTCCAATAGCCTTTCATGATCTGCGGCCCCTTGATGCAAAGCTCGCCGCGTTCACCGAGGGGCATTTCGACGCCATCGTCGTTGATGACCTTCATCAACGTACCCGGTACCGGCAGTCCCACCGTCCCCAGGCGCGACTTGCCGCCATAAGGGTTGGCACTGGCCACCGGCGAAGTTTCGGTCAGGCCATAGCCCTCGGTAATGCCGCAACCGGTGAGCTGTTTCCAACGTTCGGCGGTGGCCTTGACCAACGCGGTGCCGCCCGAGTTGGTGACCTTGAGGTTGGAGAAATCCAGCGTCTTGAAATCCGGGTGGTCCATCAGCGCCACAAACAACGTGTTCAACCCCAGCAGCAGCGAAAACCGCCAGTTCTTCAGCTCCTTGATGAAACCGCCGATGTCCCTCGGATTGGTGATCAGCACGTTGTGATTGCCGGTGACCATCATGCACATGCAGTTCGCCGTGAAAGCATAGATGTGGTACAGCGGCAGCGGCGCGATCATGACCTCCTGACCTTCGCGCAACAGTGGCTGGCCGTCGTCGCCGATCTGCCCCAGGCAGGCGCGGGCCTGTTGCATGTTGGCCACCAGGTTGCCGTGGGTCAGCATCGCGCCCTTCGCCAAGCCGGTGGTGCCACCGGTGTACTGCAACACGGCGATGTCATCGAGGCTGACATTCAACGGTTTGATGCCCTGGCCGCGTCCCAGGCGCAAGGCGCTCTTGAAGGAAATGGCCTGGGGCAGCGAATAGGCCGGGACCATTTTCTTGACCTTGCTCACCACCGTATTGACCAGCCAGCCCTTGGCGGTGGGCATCAGGTCGCCCATCTTCGCTTCGATCAGGTATTGCAGGTCAGTGTCCGGTAGCACTTCCTGGACCTTCTGCCCGAACAGGTTCATGTACACCAGCGCCCGGGCACCGGAGTCCTTGAACTGATGGCGCATTTCCCGAGGGGTGTACAACGGGTTGGTATTGACGACGATGAGTCCGGCGCGCAGGGCACCGAAAACCGCGATCGGGTATTGCAGGACATTGGGCATCTGCACCGCGATGCGATCGCCAGGCGCCAGGTCGGTATGGGCTTGCAGGTAACCGGCGAAGGCCGCGCTGTAGCGCTCGAGCTCGGCGTAGGTGAGCGTTACCCCCATGTTGCTGAACGCCGGACGATCGGCAAATTTCTTGCAGGAACGCTCGAACACCTCGATAACCGACTTGTAGGCGCCCTGCTCGATATCCGAGGGCACGCCGGCCGGGCGTTTGTCATTCCAGAAATCAGGCTGCATTGTTTTTGTCCTCTTTACCTGAACCTATCCGGGCCGCCTCTGTATCGCTCGTGGAGACGGAGCTCTTGGGACACTAGCAGCTATGGCCATTCAGGCAAATATGGCAACTTGCGTCATAGATTGTGTGAATCTTCGTGGATCGCCCTCGCCTGATCAGGCGAGACGCAACGGATGCGCTATACAATGCAGCGACGCTGCGTCTGACTTTGTGCAAAGGAAACGCCATGATCCACCAAACGTTCTGGCTGACCGCGACTGACCACAGCCGCCTGTTCGTCAATCAGTGGTTGCCCGAAGCCGCCCCGCTGGCGGTGATCATGCTGGCCCACGGCATGGCCGAACACAGCGGTCGCTATGGACGCCTGGCCCAAGCGTTGTGCGACGAAGGCTATGGTGTCTACGCGCCAGACCTGCGCGGGCATGGCAAGACCGGCGAAGCGGCCATCCTTGGGCACTTTGCGGACGAGGACGGCTGGACCAAGGTTGTGGGCGACTTGGCGAGCCTCAACCACCACATCGGCCAGCAACATCCAGAAACACCAATTCTGCTGCTGGGCCACAGCATGGGCAGCTACGTCGCCCAAGGTTACCTGTTGCACCACAGCGCCAGCCTGCATGGTGCCCTCCTCAGCGGTTCGAATTTCCAACCCGTGGCGCTTTATCGCGCGGCGCGACTGATCGCCCGCTTCGAGCGACGGCGCCAGGGGGCCACCGGACGCAGCGCCCTGATCGAATGGCTGTCTTTCGGCAGCTTCAATAAAAGATTCAAACCGACGCGCACGCCCTTCGACTGGCTCAGCCGCGACGCCGCCGAAGTGGACAAGTACGTCCGCGACCCGCTGTGCGGCTTTCGTTGCACCAATCAATTCTGGATCGACCTGCTCGGCGGGTTGCAGCAGATCAGCAAAGCGTCCAATCTCGCGCAGATCGATCCAGGCCTGCCGCTGCTGGTGATTGGCGGCGAATGTGATCCGGTGAGTGAAGGCAAGCGTCTGAAGGATCTGGCCGATGCCTTGAGCGGCGCCGGCAATCAGCATCTGCAATTGAAGATCTACCCGCAGGCCCGGCACGAATTGTTCAATGAAACCAACCGCGCTGAAGTGACTGCCGATGTGCTTGCCTGGATCGCCCAGGCCCTGAGCCACAAGCGGCCACCTCGCAGCGAATAGAACGACAGCGTTTTTCCTTTTTACCGTCACAGGAACCAGACATGACCCAGGTCACCAACATCCCTTACGAAGCCCTCGAAGTCGGCCAGACCGCCAGCTACAGCAAGACAGTCGAGGAGCGCGACATCCAGCTGTTCGCCGCGATGTCGGGCGATCACAACCCGGTGCACCTGGACGCCGAATTCGCCGCCGCCAGCATGTTCAAGGAACGCATCGCCCACGGCATGTTCAGCGGTGCGCTGATCAGCGCGGCGGTGGCGTGTGAACTGCCTGGGCCCGGCACCATCTACATCGGCCAGCAGATGAGCTTCCAGAAACCGGTGAAAATCGGCGACACCCTGACCGTCCGCCTGGAAATCCTGGAAAAGCTGCCGAAGTTCCGCGTGCGCATCGCCACCCGCGTGTTCAACCAGCGCGATGAACTGGTGGTGGACGGCGAAGCCGAAATCCTCGCTCCGCGCAAGCAGCAGACCGTGACGTTGCCGGAGTTGCCGGCGATCACCGTCGGCTGACGCCTGACGACGCTCCCGCTGGGCTCTGTAGGAGCTGTCGAGCGAAGCGAGGCTGCGATCCTTTTCAAGAGGAGCGAGGGATCTGGATCAAAAGATCGTCCGAACGCGGCCCGAGCCTTCGCCAGCTCCTACAGAGCCGAGCGGGAGCAAGCTCCCTCGCCACAAGGGATGTGCAGTGCGGCGATTACTGCTGCTCGTCCCGCACTTGCACACTCGCCGTCATCCCCGCGCTCAACGTCACCCCTTCCGGCACCTTGTCGAGCTTGATCCGCACCGGAATGCGCTGGGCCAGGCGCACCCAGTTGAAGGTCGGCTCGACCTCCGCCAGCAGTTGCGCGTCAGGGTTGGTGTTGCGATCGGTGATGCCGCGGCTGATGCTTTCCACATGACCTTCCAGCGCATGCCCGGCGCTCATCAACCAGACCTTGACCGGATCGCCCACGCGAATCCTCGGCAGTTTGGTTTCTTCGAAATAGGCCTGCACATAAAACGTCGAGTCATCGATCAGCGCCATGACCGGTTGCCCGGCATTCACGTAGTTGCCTTCGGCCAGGCGCAGGTTGGTGATGTGGCCGCTGCGGGGGGCCACTACCTGGCTGCGGGCCAGGTTCAGCTCGGCGACCTTCGCTTCGGCCTGGGCCTCGCGCAGTTCACCACGGGCGATGCCGGCGTTGATCTGGGCGTTCTCGCGCAACTCGGCACTGATGGCCTGGGGCCCCAGGGCGGCCCGGCGACTGGCTTCGTGTTCACGCAGGCTCAACTGTTGCTGACGGGTCTGGACCACCGCCCGGGCTTTCTCCACGGCGGCCTCGAAACGCTCGCGATCGATACTCAGCAATAGATCGCCGGCCTTGACCTGCTGGTTATCCACGGCCTTGAGCTCGCGCACCCAACCCGAGACGTCGGGGGCGATCACCACCACGTCGGCGCGGATTCGCGCATCACGGGTCCAGGGCGTGAGCATGTAGTACTGCCACAAATGAAACCCGGCAAAGATCGCCACGGCCACCACGCACAACGTGACGGCGACACGTACGGAGGTACGCATGTTCAACTCCTCATAACGGTCCGAGGACCAGGGTAATGACAGTCAGGACACAGACATACAGGGCGCAGTCGAACAAGGCTTCGTGCCAGATCCAGCGCCCGACCGGCAGCAGGCCGAGCAACAGGCGCAGCGCACCGGTCGCCAGCAAGGCCAGCACCACGTAAATCAGGAACGGGCTGAGCAACACCCCGCCAATCGACCACTCACGCAAGCCCATGGCTAAGCTCCCCTCGTTCGGATTCGTGCTGGCGACACCAGGCGCGCCAACTGTTCTGCAGTTGCACGACGGCGCCCTGGGCCAGTTTCAGCGCATCGCTGGAAGGGTGCTGTGCCAACACCTGCAGATAGTCGTCGCTTACCCGGGCCAACGCCTCGGCCTGGTCGCCGGCCGGACCGTGTTCCAAAACCTGTTCCAGCGTTTCGAAATAACGGCGCTGGGCTGGGCTTTCGGGGATTTGGGCAACGGCCAGGCTCAAGCGCAGATGCAAGAGTTCATCGCCGATGTCCAGGCCCAGCAAACCATCATCCCAACGGCTGCGCGCCGGCACAGGCAGTTCGGGATAGTGCCGGGCCAGTTGCAGCAAGCGGTCGGCCATGCGCCCGCCAAACCAGCTCTCGGCACCGCCCAGGTTGCGATGGGTCAGGCGCACCAGGTCATCCAGGGTCGCGGCCAACAGTCGACGACTGTGCCAGGCCGGGTTGCGCAGAATCAGCAGCTTGAACGCCAACACCGCCGCGCCGACGCCAATCATCATCGCCTGGGCATTGTTGAAAAAAGCCGCGACGTCGTACTTCATCGCGTTGAGCGGCGACACCAACACCACGAAATGCAGGCAGAACGAAGTGGCCGTGGCAAATATCGGCGGCTTGGCCATCCCCAGCGCCCCGAGGAACAGCGGCACGCCCATGGCCATGCAGAGCATCGCGAAACTGTTCCATTGCGGCAGCAGGATTTCGCCAATCACGAACGCCGTCGGCACCGCCAGCAGAATGCCCCGCAAGAAACTCATGCCGATCTGCGCGCCGTTTTCCCGGCTGGCGAACAGGCTGCACACCACGCAAGTGAGCACCAGGGCACCGGACGCGGCAGGCCAGGCGGTTGCCAGCCAGAAACACGACACCGCCAGGAATGCGAGGGCACTGCGAGCACCAAAGACCATGGCCAGGGACAAATCGCGGTGCGGCGCCAGGGTTCGCGGCGGGTCTACCGTCGCCCTGCCCTCTTGCACCGCCGCCAGCGCAGTGCAGGCAGCCAGGGCGGTATCGAGCAGCAAGGCAAACCGAGCCAGGCAATAACTTTGCGCCGAGCTGATCTGCGGGTCGTGAGAGGCGTCCCAGACCCGCGGTCGTAACGCCTGCAATGCCGAGCTGTCCGCCTCCAGGGCTTGCTGCACCTCGTCCATCCAAGGCTGAAGCGCTTCGGCTTCCTGCGGCTCCAGCTGTTTCCACTGCCTGCGCACCGAACGGGAAATACGCAACAGCATCAACAATTTCTGGCTCAAGCCGCTGATGGCCCGGGCGCGCTGGCGACCTAGGCTGCCTTCGAACCAGGCGTGTTCGCGTTGGGCGTCCACCGCGACGATCTTGCCGAGGATTTCGAGCAAACCCTTGCGCGCCTGGGCATCACCCGCCAACGTGGCGCGGGCCGCCTGCATGCCGCTCAGCCAAGCCGCACGGGCCTGATCCGCCAGCTGTCGCTCGACCCGCAGCGGCCAGAGCAACGCGCTGGCCGCCGTGGCACAGGCGATGCCCAGGCTGATTTCGGTGCAACGCGCAACGGCTTGATCAAACACCGCAAGCGGATGGGAAATGGCCGGCAAAGCGATAATCGCCACCGTGTAGCCCGCCAGCACGAATGAATAGGACCAGGCGCTGCGCAACAGCGTCGAACAGGCCGTGCACACGCCCAGCCACAGCGCCAGCGCCAGCAGGAACAACCATGGCGTCTGGGCGAACAGGCCCATGAACACCACCGACATGATGGTTCCCACCAAGGTGCCGAGCAACCGCGCCAAGCCCTTCTGCACCACCATCCCGGACAACGGCTGGGCGACGATGAATGCGGTCATCAATGCCCAGGACGGCTGCTCCAGGCCCCAGCGCAACGCCAGCCACAGCGCCAGACCGCCACCGAGCACGGTCTTGATGGCGAACTGCACAGCGAGGCGATCGGGGGCGAACAAGGCCTGGAGAGTAATGGGCACGCGAGAAACTCTTTGGGGAATGTTGTAACGATAGATCGCTGGAAAGGTGGCGCAATTATTAGCTAGCTACCTATTCGAGTCCAGAGTTGTTTGTCGACCCGTCATGGGAGGGCTTTCGTGGCGAGGGAGCTTGCTCCCGCTGGGTTGCGCAGCGACCCCTGATTTTTGGGGCTGCTGCGCAGCCCAGCGGGAGCAAGCTCCCTCGCCACAAGAGTGTTCCCCGTCAGCCTGAGTCGCTCCACACAAAAAAAAACGCCAGGCAAGCTGGCGTTTTTTTGCGTCACAGAGGCGTATCAGCTGGCACGCGCCTGGTTACGCAGCGCCTTGACCTGATCGTGGTTGCGTTGTACGCCGTGGTACTGGCGCTCGACGAGATCACGAATGCCCACCAGGTTGTGCTTGTTGATTTTCTCGATGGCTTCCTTGTAAGCCTTCAGCGCATGGTCTTCGCCGCGCTCGGCTTCGTTGAGCACCGCTTCTTCGTCCTTGCCGGTGAACATCGACTTCACGTCCACCCAACGGCGGTGCAGGTCACCGGAGACGCTGGTGGAAGTTTCGGGATCGCCGCCCAGGGAACGGACCGCAGCCTGCAGTTCGGCCGCGGCGGTTGCGCAATCGGCGGAGCGCTTGACGAACAGCGCCTTGAGTTCAGGATGCTTGATGTCTTCCGCGCAGGTCTTGAATCCTTCCTGGCCATCCTTGCTGGTCTCGATCAGGTCGTTCAAGACGGAGATGGATTCTTTGTTGATGTCAGTCATTTTTCAGTTCCTTTGCTTGGTGAATAAAAACCTGCAAGGAATATTGCATCGGCCATGCCAGCCCTTATCAACGGAATAAATCCTTAATAATCAACCAGTTAAAAAACAACGCCAAATCTGTATCCGCGTTATTTGCATGATCTGTCATTTGGCCTGCATGCAGAATGCCTGTATTTTGCCGATGGTTCCTATCAAGACAAATCGCAATGAATCCGGAAAAACTTGAGCTGCTGGTGACGCGCCAGATGCCCTTCGGCAAATACAAGGGGCGAATCCTTGCCGACTTGCCCGGTCAGTACTTGAACTGGTTCGCACGGGAGGGTTTTCCCAAGGGCGAACTGGGCGGGTTGCTGGCTTTGATGCAGGAAATCGACCACAACGGCTTGTCGGACCTGCTGGACCCGCTTCGGGCCAAACATGGCTTGCCCAAGCCTCGCCATTGACCACTGCCGCCGATTGATTGAGCCCCGCCATGCCCGAAAATACCTTGCGCGCCCACGACGAAACCTTCTGGGAAACCTTTATCGGTCGCTACGATGTCGACGCCGACGGCTTGCTCAATCTTGAAAACGGTTACTTCGGTCGGATGTCGCGCACCGTGGTCGAGGAATACCAGCGCAACATCGAACTCATCAACCGCAGCAACTCGGTGTACGTGCGCCAGCAGTTCGACCGGGAACACGGCGAAGCCATTCGCCGCCAGGTGGCGCAACTGATCCGTGCCCCCGCGTCCACCGTGGCACTGGCCAACAGCGCGGTGGATGCCCTGCAGACACTCATTCGCAACTACAACGGGCTCAAGCCTGGCGACCAGGTGCTGATCAGCGACGTGGAATACACCTCGGTCAAGAGCGCCATGCGCTGGCTGGCTCGCCAGCGCGGCGCGGAAGTCGTTGAGCTGGTCCTTCCCTACCCCGCCAGTTTCGACAGCCTGGTGGGCACCTATCGAGAAGCCTTCATCCGCTATCCGCGCCTGAAGGTGATGGCGCTGACCTACGTCAATCACCTGACTGGCCTGGTGATGCCGGTCCAGGCGATTGCCGAGGCGGCGCGGGAGTTCGAGGTCGACATCATTCTCGACGGTGCCCACGCCCTGGGGCAGATCGACTTCGACCTGAAGAAGCTCGGCATCCCGTTCGCCGGGTTCAACCTGCAGAAATGGATTGGCGGCCCCCTGGCCTTGGGCTTCCTCTACATCGCGCCACAACGGCTGGCCGACATCGACCCGGACATGGACGAAGCCAACTACCCTGCCACCGACATACGCTCACGCACGCCCCACAGCACGCCCAATATCCCCGCGTTGCTGACGTTGCCCCTGGTGTTCGAAGAACATCGCGCCCTGGGCGGTGCGTCAGCCAAAGGCGCGCGGCTCTGTTACCTGCGCGACATGTGGGTGAGCGCCGTTCGTGACGTACCGGGCATTGAAGTCATGACCCCGGATGACCGGCGCCTGTATTGCGGTATCACGTCCATGCGATTCACCGCACAGCCGGACCAGCAGGCGATGGCCGACCGACTGCTCAAGGACCATGGGATTTTCACCGTGGTGCGCGAAACCAGCGTTGGACCGTGCATTCGCATCACGCCGGGATTGATTACGTTGGCACGGGATATGGAGCGGTTGAGCCAGGCACTGCTTGAACTGAGCCATACCTAGATCCCTCGCTCCGCTGAACCCCGTAGGAGCTGGCGAAGCCTGCGATCTTTTGATCTTGATCTTGATCTTGATCTTTTGATCTTTCGCTCTCGACTCAATTGTCAGTGAAAAGATCGCAGCCTCGTTGCACTCGTCAGCTCCTACACAGCTCCTACACAACCCAGCGGGAGCAAGCTCCCTCGCCACGAGAATCCTGCGGGCGCCACAAAAAAACCGGGCAAAAAAAAACGGCGCGCCGACCAAGCGCACCGTAAAGCCGTAGAACACACAACGAAGTTCGATAAGACAATCAGTCCAGCAACGCCAGTGCCTCGGCGGTGCATTCCTGGATACGGGCCCAGTCGCCGTTCTTGATCCACTCCGGATCGAGCATCCAACTGCCACCCACGCACATCACGTTCTTCAACGCCATGTAGCTCTTGATATTCGCCGGGCTGACGCCGCCCGTCGGGCAGAATTTCACTTCGCCGAACGGTCCGCCCAAGGCCTTGATCGCCGCCACGCCACCGCTGACTTCCGCCGGGAACAACTTGAAGCGGCGATAGCCCAAGCCATAACCTTCCATGATGCCCGAGGCGTTGCTGATCCCCGGCAACAACGGGATCGGGCTCTGGACGCTGGCTTCCAGCAGATCGCGGGTGATGCCTGGGGTCACGATGAACTGCGAACCGGCTGCCTCGGCGGCGGCCAGCATGTGGCGATCAAGCACCGTGCCGGCGCCGGTCACCAGCTCCGGACGCTGTTCGCGCAGCACCTGAATGGCCTTGAGGCCGAACTGCGAGCGCAAGGTCACTTCCAACGCCGTCAGACCACCCGCGGCCAGGGCATCGGCCAGCGGCAGGATGTCCTGTTCACGGGCAATGGTGATCACCGGCAGGATCCGCGCCTTCGCGCAGAGGCTGTCGATCAGGGCAACTTTGTCCGCCATGGAAACGGTCGGGGATGGGTTTTTCATAGCGGCTGATCCTTGGTTCATGGGCACCAGTAAATCTCTAACGTAGGTTGCAGAAACGCGCGGACCGGCATTTCGGCGACATCGTCACCGGCCACCGCAGCGTTCAGGGTGGTCAATTTCGACTGACCGGAAATCGACAGCACTTTGTGTCGAGCCGAGGCCAGCAAGGCGCGGCTCATGGTCAAGCGCTGGTGCGGCACGGTCGGTGCCAGCATCGGCCAGCAACGGCGCTCGCCATCCTTATCCAAGGCCTGGGCCAGGTTCGGACTGTCGGGAAACAGCGACGCGGTATGCCCGTCATCGCCCATGCCCAGGACCAGCACATCGATCGGCGGCAGCTCGGCCAGCAGGCGGTCCGCCTGTTCGGCGGCGGCTTCCAGGTTGGCGCTGGCGCTGTAGAGGCTCAGGAACTGGGCCTTCGCCGCGGCGCCTTGCAACAGGTAACGCTTGAGCAGGCCGGCATTGCTGTCGGCATGTTCAACCGGCACCCAGCGCTCGTCGGCCAGGCTCACCACCACTTTCGACCAGTCCAGCGCCTGCTTGGCCAGGTTCTGGAAAAACGCCACGGGGCTGCGACCACCGGAAACCACCAGGGTCGCCGCGCCCTTGGCATCGATCGCGGCGCGCAGTTGCTCGGCCACGTTCAGCGCCAGTTTTTCCGCCAGCGCCACCGGGCTCTTGAACGCCAGGGCGGTGACGCCCTGGGGCAGTTGCAATTCAGATATCGCCATACCATGACCTCCCATCCCGCGTGATCAGTGCAATGGAGCTCATCGGCCCCCAGGACCCAGCGGCATACGGCTTGGGCGCATCGCCGGATTTCTTCCACCCGGCGATCAACTGGTCACACCACGTCCACGCGGCTTCGATTTCATCTTTACGGACAAACAGGTTCTGATTGCCGTTCATGACTTCCAGCAACAACCGCTCGTAGGCATCGGGAATCCGCGCGCTGCGATAGGTGTCGGAGAAGTTGAGTTGCAGCGGACCGCTGCGCAATTGCATGCCCTTGTCCAGGCCTTGCTCCTTGGTCATCACCCTCAAGGAAATCCCTTCGTCCGGTTGCAGGCGGATGATCAGTTTGTTGCTGATCTGCAGGCGCTGCTCGGGGGCGAAGATGTAGTGGGACGGTTCCTTGAAGTGGATCACGATCTGCGACAGCTTCTGCGGCATGCGCTTGCCGGTGCGCAGGTAGAACGGAACACCGGCCCAGCGCCAGTTGCGAATGTCGGCGCGCAGGGCAACAAAAGTCTCGGTGTCGCTCTGGGTGTTGGAATTCGGTTCTTCCAGGTAGCCCGGAACCGCCTTGCCTTCACTGTGGCCGGCGATGTATTGGCCGCGCACCACCTGGGTGGTCAGGCCTTCCGGGCTGATCGGCGCCAGGGCCTTGAGCACCTTGACCTTCTCGTCACGGATGCTGTCGGCGGACAGGTCGGCCGGCGGGTCCATGGCAATCAGGCAAAGCAGTTGCAGCAAGTGGTTCTGGATCATGTCCCGCAATTGGCCGGCCTTGTCGAAATAGCCCCAGCGGCCTTCGATACCGACCTTCTCGGCCACGGTGATTTCCACGTGGGAAATGTAGTTCTGGTTCCACTGGGTTTCGAACAGGCTGTTGGCGAAGCGCAGCGCGATCAGGTTCTGCACCGTCTCCTTGCCCAGGTAATGGTCGATACGGTAGGTGCGGTTTTCCGGGAAGAACTGCGCCACGGCGTCGTTGACCTTGCGCGAGGATTCCAGGTCCGAGCCGATGGGTTTTTCCAGCACGACACGGGTGTTTTCGCTCAAGCCGAATTTCGCCAGGTTTTCGCAGATCGCGCCGTAGACGGCGGCCGGCGTGGCGAAATAGGCAATGACCTGTTGCTGGGTCGAACCGGCCTGCTCGGCGAGGGCAACGTAATCCTCGGCCTTGAGGAAATCCACGTGCAGGTAAGTCAGGCGCGCCAGGAAGCGCTCGATCACGGCTTCGTTCAGGTCTTTATCGCCGACATAACGGCGCAGCTCGGTGGCGATGAACGCCAGATGCTGCTGTTCGCTGCCAGGTTCGCGGGCCAACGCCAGGATCCGCGTGTCCTCGTGCAACAGGCCGGCGCCATCGAGCTGATAAAGGGCAGGAAACAGCTTGCGCAACGCCAGGTCGCCCAACGCGCCGAACAAGGCAAAGGTGCACGGTTCAACCGTAATCGAATGCATGATGTTTGTTCTTTTATCAAGTTAAGCTACAAATACCTTTTTTCAAGGTATCACTCAAGGAAAAATGTAGTAATAACCACAACATTTTTCGAAAATACCGATTCCGAGTGGTGGTCCGTCGGAGCCATCAGTAGGATAGGCCACCGCAAAGGGTCGTATCAAAGACCCGCCTCTCTAGGAATCTTGTATGGACCGCGTGCGAAATCTACTGGAGCAGATCCAGAGTCGCCTGGAAGACCTGAACAAGGCCGAACGCAAGGTGGCCGAAGTGATCCTGCTCAACCCACAGCAGGCAACCCGTTTCAGCATCGCCGCCCTCGCCCAGGCCGCTTCGGTCAGCGAACCGACCGTCAACCGCTTCTGCCGCTCGTTCGGTGTCAGCGGTTACCCGGAGCTCAAGCTGCAGCTGGCCCAAAGCCTGGCCAGCGGCGCGGCCTATGTCAGCCGCGCGGTAGAGGCCGACGACAACCCGGAAGCCTACACCCAGAAAATCTTTGGCAGTGCCATTGCCTCATTGGACAGTGCCTGCCAGGCCCTTGATCCAAATTTGATCAGTCGCGCGGTGGATTTGCTGATCCAGGCCCGGCAGATCCACTTCTTCGGCCTCGGCGCCTCGGCCCCGGTGGCACTGGATGCCCAGCACAAGTTCTTCCGCTTCAACCTGGCGGTGACCGCCCACGCCGACGTGCTGATGCAACGCATGATCGCCTCGGTGGCCCACACCGGTGAGTTGTTCGTGATCATTTCCTACACCGGGCGCACCCGCGAGCTGGTGGAAGTGGCGCGCATCGCCCGGGAGAACGGCGCATCGGTGCTCGGACTGACCGCCGAAGGCTCGCCGCTGGCCAAGGCCAGCACCTTGAGCCTGAATATTCCGCTGCCGGAAGACACGGACATCTACATGCCAATGACGTCGCGGATCATCCAGCTCACCGTGCTGGACGTGCTCGCCACCGGCATGACCCTGCGCCGGGGCGTGGACTTCCAGCCGCACCTGCGCAAGATCAAGGAAAGCCTGAATGCCAGCCGGTATCCGGTGGGGGATGAGTTCAACTGATTCGGTCCGGAACTTTGGGTGCCTGATAGACCGTCATCGCGAGCAAGCTCGCTCCCACAGGGGTTTCATGAACGCCAGAGAACCCATGTAGGAGCGAGCTTGCTCGCGATGACGGCAGCCGCCAGACCGGAGATCCAGAGCTAAGCCCCCGCCCGCGCCTGCAAACTCAAATGCGCCCGCTCCCCCGGCGCCAGGCACAGGCTGTCGGTGCCGCCACTGGCCGCTTCGACGCAGACGAATTCGTTGACCTCATCCCAACTCACCCCCAGCAACGGCCGTGCGCCCGGATGCCAGACCACGGTGTCGGCAGTGTCACCGGTGTCGATGCACAGTTCGCGTTGCCAGGCGTGGTCCTTGAGCTGCAATTCCCCTTCGTGCTGGAACACCCGCTGGCAGCCACCGTCCACCCGCAACTCGCCTTGCTGCCGGCAAATCTCACGGTTCAATTGGTCATAACCCTGTGCACCTTCGAGCCCAGACAGCGCTACCTCACCGACGTCGCCAATACGCCAATAGGCGTGCAACGCCTGGCTCAACTGGCAAGGCAAGCTGTCCTGATGCTCGGTGCTCAAGCGCAGCTCCATGCGCTCGCCCAGGTCGGCATGCAGGTCCACTTGCCAGTCGCACAATTGCAATTGCCAGTGCAAATGCACGCCGTCGTCATCGCTGCGGCTGTCGAGCAGTTTCCAATTGATCAAACGCGCCCAGCCATGGGACGGCCAGGCATTCTCGCTCGGATGGCGGCCATACCAAGGCCAGCACACCGGTACGCCGCCGCGTATGGCACCGACCTGCGGCCACTTCGCCGCGCACCACAGCCAGGGTTTCTGGCCGCGCGGCTGGAAGTGCAGCAACTGCGCACCCTGGCGACTGAAAACCGCCTGGCACAGCGGATGATCGATGACCAACACATCACGCTGCCGATAGCGCTCCCACGCAAACACCGGACGCTCGCGCAAGGATTTGAAAAAGCGTTGTAGCGGATGCTCATGCATGGGCCGCGGTCCTGGAAATCATTGAGTTGCTCATCTGCTTTTGTGGCGAGGGAACTTGCTCCCGCTCGGCCCTGTAGGAGCTGTCGAGCGAAGCGAGGCTGCGATCTTTCCACAGCCCATTGAATCGAGAGCGAAAGATCACAATCAAAAGATCGTCCGAACGCGGCCCGAGCCTTCGCCAGCGCCTACAGAACCCAGCGGGAGCAAGCTCCCTCGCCCCAGATTCATGCCCGCCATCTCACAAAAAAAAGCGGACAGCCTTGGCCGTCCGCAAATATGCGCACATAGAGAGGAGCTTATCGCAACAGCGTTAGAACACCGACTGAATTTTCAGACCGGCGACCAAGGCGTTATCGACCTCGTCAACACCGCCCGGGTGGGTGATGTATTGCAGGTTCGGACGTACGGTCAGCCAGTTGGTCACGTGCACGCCGTAGTTGAGTTCGTAGTTGTACTCAGTGCTACGCAGTGGCGCGAACAGTGGATCGTTGTAGTCAGTGACGCCGTTGGCGGCATTGGTCAGCTCGGCGTTTCTCTTCACGTCTTCGTTGACGTGGATACGGGAGAAACCAATCCCGATGTCATCCTTCGGACGTGCGTCGAACGGCCCTTTGTACACGAACATCAACGACTGGTAGTTGTCGACGACGTTGGTGTCCTTGTCGTGGAAGGTCGCGTTGGCCGCGATGTTCAGGCCGCGGGAAGCGTCGCCGTTGTGAGTGGTGAGTTGCTGTTGCGCCACGAACCAGTAGCCGTGCTTGCTGTCGTGACTGCGGTAGGCGTTGCCGGTGGTGGCGGCATCGTTGCCGTCTTCGTCTTCACGGACGTCGTTGGCGTCAGCCGTACTCTTGTAGTAACCGACGCGGTATTCGCCCGGCAGGTTGTTGACCTTCGGCGACCAGACCAGTTCGACAGGAATGACGGTACCTTTGGTGCCGCTGCCGCTGAGCTTGAAGCCGTTGCCGTGCTCCAGCTGCGATGGGTTCTGGTTGTACGCACCGATTTGCGCGTAGAACTCAGGCGTGATGTTGTACTTCACGCGGATCGCGGCCTGGCTGACTGGCCAGTTGTACCAGATACCGGTCGCCCAGTTACCCACCTGGGAGCCGCAGAACGCCAGGTTCTGGAATTCGCAAGGGAAGGTGTTGAAGTCTTCGCCTTCGCCGAAGTAACCGGCCTTGACGTCCAGCTTGCCGTCGAGGAACTGGTGCTTGATCCACAATTGGGTCAGACGAACCATGTGGCCACGGCCGTAGACTTCCTGGGAAGAACTCAAGGTGCCCGCGCGTGGGTCACCGACACGGTCGTTGGAGATGTTCTGACCGTTACGGTTGGTCAGCTGGATCTTGGCCTGGGTGTTATCCCAGCCCCACAGCTTTTCCAGGTCCAGCGCCACGCCCAGGCCGAACTGGTCGGCGTAACGCGCGGTCTTGTCGTTGTTGTAGCCACCGTGCAAGTTGCCGCCCACCTCGCCGACGTAGTCGGCCTTGATGTCGATACCCTGCTCGATCAGTTTGGTCCGTTCACCGCCCCAGTCGCCCGTCATCCACTGCGAATCGGCGCTGAACGCGTCGGCAGCCTGTGCGCTACCGGCCAGCATCATCGCCGCAACGGCTGACAACTGGCAGATAAGCTGGGCATTGTTTTTCTTCTTCATCCCTACATCCTCGTCTTTATTGTTATTAACTGTTTTTATCTAACGCGGTTTACAACGATTGCGATGGATGGTCCCCCACTCACCGCATACTCCTTTTTCCGTGGGAGCGAGCTTGCTCGCGATAGCGGTGTGTCATTCACTTCAGCCGCAACTGATGTACCGCCATCGCGAGCAAGCTCGCTCCCACATATGTTCATCATCGGCCCTTGAACTGCGCCACATTGGCGGGCCGGTCTCCGGCCTGCGGCTGCGCGGCCACGCCGAGGCGCTCGCCGGACTTGGCGTCGAACAGCAACACTTTCGCCGGATCGAATTGCAACGTCAGGGTCTCCCCCGGCTGCGGTGCCACGTCCGGCGCCAGTCGGCAGCAGACCTTGGTGTCGTTGAGATTGACGAACACCAGGGTGTCCGGACCGGTAGGCTCGGTGACCTGGACTTCAGCGCGAATGGTTGGCAAACCGTTCGGCTCGTTGCCGGCCAGCACGATCTGCTCCGGCCGCAGGCCAAGGATCACTTCACGATCTTCCAGGCCGGCGTCCTGCATGCCCAGCGGCAACTCGCAACGGGCCTGGCCGCTGTCGAGCAAGGCCAGCAGGCGACCGTCCTTGCGTTGCAGGCGCAGCGGGATGAAGTTCATCGGCGGCGAACCGATGAAGCTCGCCACGAACAGGTTGGCCGGGTTGTTGTAGATGTCCTTCGGCGTGCCGAACTGCTGGATGATCCCGTCCTTCATCACCGCCACTTTGTCGCCCAGGGTCATCGCTTCGATCTGGTCGTGGGTCACGTAGACCGTGGTGGTTTTCAGGCGCTGGTGCATCAGTTTCATTTCGGTGCGCATCTCGACCCGCAGCTTGGCGTCGAGGTTGGACAGCGGCTCGTCGAACAGGTAGATCTTCGGCCGCCGCGCCAAGGCCCGGCCCATCGCAACGCGCTGCTGCTGGCCACCGGAGAGCTGGCCGGGCTTGCGGTTGAGCAGGTGCTCGATCTGCAACAGCTTGGCGACCCGCGCCACTTCTTCGTTGATGTCCGACTGTTTCATCTTGCGAATCTTCAGGCCGAACTCGATGTTCTCGCGCACGCTCATGGTCGGGTACAGCGCGTAGGACTGGAACACCATGGCGATGTCGCGATCCTTCGGGCTCATGCCGCTGACGTCCTGGTCGCCGATCATGATCGCGCCGCCGGTGATGGTCTCGAGGCCGGCGATGCAGTTCATCAGGGTCGATTTGCCGCAACCCGACGGGCCTACAAGGATCAGGAATTCGCCTTCCTTGATCGACAACTGGATGTCTTTCAAGGTGTCGGGCAGGCCCGCACCGTAGGTCTTGTTTACATTGCGAAGTTCAAGCGTAGCCATGATTACCCCTTGACCGCGCCAGCCGTGAGGCCGCGCACGAAATACTTGCCTGCGATCACATAGACCAGCAGGGTCGGCAGCCCGGCGATCATCGCCGCCGCCATGTCCACGTTATATTCCTTGGCCCCGGTGCTGGTGTTGACCAGGTTGTTCAGCGCCACCGTGATGGGCTGGGAGTCGCCGCTGGAGAACACCACGCCGAACAGGAAGTCGTTCCAGATCTGGGTGAACTGCCAGATCAGGCAGACCATGATGATCGGCGTCGACATCGGCAGGATGATGCGGCGGAAGATCGTGAAGAACCCGGCCCCATCGAGGCGCGCAGCCTTCACCAGCGCATCGGGAATGCTCACGTAGTAGTTGCGGAAGAACAGCGTGGTGAACGCCAGGCCGTAGACGACGTGGACAAACACCAGGCCGGTGGTGGTGCTGGCCAGGCCCATCTTGCCGAGGGTGAACGAGGCCGGCAGCAGCACGGTCTGGAACGGCAGGAAGCAACCGAACAGCAGCAGGCCGAAGAACAACTGCGACCCACGGAAGCGCCACATCGACAGCACGTACCCGTTCAACGCGCCGATGGCAGTGGAAATCAGCACCGCCGGCACGGTGATCTTGATCGAGTTCCAGAAGTAGCCGTTGACCGTGGCCCAGGCCTTGACCCAGCCGATGCCGCTGACCACGGTCGGCCAGCTCAGCAGGTTACCGGTGCTGATGTCTTCCGGCGTCTTGAAGCTGGTCAACAGCATGACCACCAGCGGCACCAGGTAAAGCAGTACCGCGAGGATCAGCACCGCGTAGATCGCGATGCGGCTCAGGCTGATGGAAGGTTTCGCAGCGAGACTAGTCATGACGCTTGGCCCTCAGCTCGGAATACAGGTAAGGCACGATGATCGCGAGGATCGCACCGAGCATCAGGATTGCACTGGCCGAGCCCATGCCCATCTGGCCGCGACTGAAGGTGAACGAGTACATGAACATCGCCGGCAAGTCGGAGGAGTAACCCGGGCCACCGGCCGTCATGGCCGCCACCAGGTCGAAGCTCTTGATTGCGATGTGTGCCAGGATCATCACGGCGCTGAAGAACACCGGACGCAAGCTCGGCAGCACCACTTTCCAGTAGATGCGCGGCATGCTCGCGCCATCGATCTGCGCGGCGCGGATGATCGACTGGTCCACGCCACGCAGGCCGGCCAGGAACATCGCCATGATGAAGCCCGAGGCCTGCCAGACGGCAGCGATCACCAGGCAATACACCACGCGATCAGGGTCGATCAGCCAGTCCAGGCGGAAGCCTTCCCAACCCCAGTCACGCAACAATTTGTCCAGGCCCATGCCCGGGTTGAGCAGCCATTTCCAGGCGGTACCGGTGACGATCATCGAGAGCGCCATCGGGTACAGGTAAATGGTGCGGATGAAACCTTCGCGACGGATACGCTGGTCGAGGAACACCGCCAGCAGCACGCCGATGACCAGGGTAATGCCGATGAACATGCCACCGAACACGGCGAGGTTCTTGCTGGCTACCCACCAGCGGTCGTTGTCCCACAGCCGTGCGTATTGCGCCAGGCCCGCCCATTTGTAGGTGGGCAGGAAAGTCGACGTGGTGAACGACAGGACGAACGTCCACAGGATGTAGCCATAGAAGCCCACCAGGACGATGAACATGCTCGGCGCCAGCACCAGTTTTGGTAGCCAGCGCTGCAATGCATCGAACGGCGAGGCCTTGCTGAACACAGCAACAGAACTCATGGGAAGATCCAAAACAAAGAATAAGGACTAAGAGCAGCTACAAGCTACAAGCTGCAAGCTAAAGCCGTGCCCACTTGCAGCTTGCAGCTTGCAGCTTGCCGCTTTACTTGGCCGACTGAACCGCTGCGCCCAATTTCTTGGCGGCATCGGCCGGGTCGGCTTTCGGGTCGTTGATGTAGTTGGTCACGACGTCAAAGAACGCGCCTTGTACCGCCAATGTGGTCGCCATGTTGTGCGCCATGCTTGGCTGCAGGCCGCCGCTCTTGGCGTCTGCCAGGAAGTCCTTGGCGGCGGTCTGGGCGCAGGAGTCGAAACCGTACTTGCCCATGTCGGCCAGCATGTCGTTGCGCACCGGGATCGAGCCCTTGTTGATGCTGAAGACTTTCTGGAAGTTCTCACCCAGCACGACCTTGGCGATATCCTGCTGCCCCGCCGAAGTGCCTGCGTCCTTCTGCTTGAACACCGCCAGGGAGTCGATGTTGTAGGTGAAGGCCTTGTCAGTGCCTGGGAACGCTACGCACTCGTAGTCCTTGCCGGCGACTTTCTTCGCCGCGGTCCACTCGCTCTTGGCCCAGTCACCCATGATCTGCATGCCGGCCTTGCCGTTGATGACCTTGGCCGCTTCCAGGTTCCAGTCCTGGCCCTTGCCGTCGGCGTCCATGTAGGTCGCGACTTTCTTCAGCTCGGTCAATGCCTTGACCATTTCCGGACCGGTCAGCGCCTTGTTGTCCAGGTCGACCAGGGCTTTCTTGTAGCCATCAGCGCCCATGACCGAGAGCACCACCGCTTCGAACACGGTGCTGTCCTGCCATGGCTGGCCACCGTGGGCCAGGGGAATGAAGCCTGCGGCCTTGAGCTTGTCACCGGCGGCGTAGAACTCTTCGAGGGTGGTCGGGTTCTTGGTGATGCCGGCTTTCTTGAAGACTTCCGGGTTGATCCACAGCCAGTTGACGCGGTGGATATTCACCGGCACGGCGACGTAGTCACCGTCGTACTTCACGGTGTCGGAGACTTTCTTGTCGAGCAGGCTGTCCCACTTTTCCGCCTTGGAAACGTCCTTGAGGACGTCGGTGTCGAGCAGGCCAGTGGTTGCCCATTCCTGGATGTCCGGACCCTTGATCTGGGCGACGCCCGGTGGGTTGCCAGCCACGGCGCGGCTCTTGAGCACGGTCATGGCAGTGGAACCGCCACCGCCGGCGACAGCGCCGTCCTTCCAGGTAAAGCCGTCTTTTTCTACCTGGGCCTTGAGCACATCGACCGCGGCTTTTTCGCCACCCGACGTCCACCAGTGGACGACTTCCACGGAACCTTTCGATTCGGCGGCCAGGGCGCTGACAGGGAATGCTGCGACGGGAAGCAAGGAAGCAAGAGAAATGACAGTAGCGAGGCGAGAAATCGCATTCATCTAGAAGTACCTTTCTTGTTGTTATGCATGCAAGTCTGGTGCTTGCGCTGCATGGATTCTAATCAGGGGTTATCCCTTCGCAGGTAACGAAGGGACGCGGATATGTCACTGCATGGTTACACAGGCGCGGGAGCGGATAACCTCGCCAACGCAGACGCCATGCTGGGCGCCAGGGGAAGCCGAGGTATCAGCACGGCTTGCCAGGCGTGGTAAAGGTCCGGCTTGCCCGGCCAGATGTCGGCGCTGGGGCGGTTTTGTGGATCGAGTTCGTGGTGCCAGCTGCCGTCGCAGCGATCGATGAAATGTTTGTCACAGAATTCCCAGAAGCGCCGGTACCAGGCTTCGTATTGTGCCTCGTCGGTACGCTTGAGCAGCGCGCTGGCGGCTGCCGCCGCTTCGGCATGCACCCAATGCAGGCGATGGCGAACCACGGCGCGGTTGTCCCAGTCCAGGGTATAAACAATGCCCGGCGCGCCATCGACGTCCCAGCCGTGGCGGCAGTTCTGGTCGAAGAGTTTTTGCGCGTCCTGGGCCAGCCAGCCCGGCGTCAGCATGCCGATCTGGACGCGCGCGGCTTCGAGGTGCAGCAGTAGCCGCGCCCATTCGAAACCATGGCCGGGCGTGGTGCCGTATGGGCGGAAACCATCGGCCGGGTTGTCGTGGTTGTACTCGCGCAGCGGCTGCCAGTGGCGGTCGAAATGCTCGACGACCCTGTAGTCGTTGGCGGCCGCATGCCCATGGATGACGCGCTCGACGATGCGCAGGGCCCGGGCCAGCCAGCGCGGGTCGTCCGTGGCATCGGCCAGGGCCAGGAAGGCTTCGGTGGCGTGCATGTTGCTGTTGGCGCCGCGATAGGCTTCTTCTTCGCGCCAGTCGCGGTTGAAGGATTCGCGCAAGGCACCCTCTTCTTCACACCAGAAATGCTCGTCGATGATCCGCACGGCTTCCTTGAGCAGGGCCTCGGCGCCGGGGCGCTGGGCCACCACCGCAGAGCTGGCGGCCAGGGCAACGAAAGCGTGCAGGTAGGCGGCTTTGCCGGTTTCGTTTTCAGCCGGATTGGCCGTGGCGAACCAACCGCCATGCTCGGCATCGCGCAGCGGCCCCATGAGGGCTTGCACGCCATGATCCACCAGCTCGACAAACCCCGGCAGGCCTTGGATGTGGGCCATGGCGAAGCTGTGGGTCATGCGCGCGGTGTTCATGGTTTCGGCGCGGGCATCGGCGGGCAGGCGACCCAGTTCGTCCAGGTTGCCGAAACCGTCCGGCAGCTTCGAGGCCTTGGCAAACGCCAGCAGCCGCAAGCCTTCGGCGGCAAGCCATTGCTGGTGGGCAGGCGCGTTCAACCAACTGCTGAACGCCGGTTGGAAGGTGTCCATCGACGTGACCTTTTTTGTTGTTTTGACCCAGGGAGTCTAAACAAGGGAGGGGCGGCGGCAGGTAACGAAAGGGGCGAGTTATGTCACCGAGCTGTGACATTTGGCTGGGAGAGATGGGTTGAGGCGACTGGCGCCATCGTCGGAACGCCGCCCGGAGCAAGCTCGCTCCCACACTGGATCTTCGGCGTTCACAAACCCTGTGGGAGCGAGCTTGCTCGCGATGAACGATGACGCGGTCCAATCAATCCACACTGCGAGGCAACTGCAACGTCACCCGCAACCCGCCCTCGCGCAGATTCTGCAGGCTGACTTCGCCGCCATGGCTGTGGGCAATGTTGCGGGCGATGCCCAGTCCCAAGCCGTAACCCTGCTGCTGCCCGGCCAGGCGAAAGTGCGGCTCGAAGACCTGTTCGAGACGCTGTTCCGGCACGCCCGGGCCTTCGTCGTCGACGTGCAGGATGAACGCTGTTTCATCGTCATCGATGTGCAGGTGGGCCCGCTGTCCGTATTTCAAGGCGTTGTCGATCAGGTTGCCGATGCAGCGCTTGAGGGCCAGCGGCTTGCCGGGATACGGCGCCAGCGCCCGACCATCCTGGGTGACCCGGCCGTTACCGTTGGGCGCCAGGTAAGGCTCCACCAGGCAATCCAGCACATGATTGAGGTCCACCGGCTCGATGTTCTCGTGGATGTCGGTGTCCTTGACGCATTGCAACGCGCCCTTGACCAGCAACTCCAGCTCGTCGAGGTCACGGCCAAACTTGGCTTGCAGGTTTTCATCCTCCAGCAGCTCGACCCGCAACCGCAGCCGCGTAATGGGCGTGCGCAAGTCATGGGAAATCGCACTGAACAACTGGCTGCGCTCGGTCAGGTAGCGGCTGATGCGCTCGCGCATGGCATTGAATGCCCGGCCGACTTCCACCACCTCACTGCCGCCACCCTCGGCCACCGGCTGCACTTCAGCGCCGAGGGACATGTCCCGCGCCGCCCGGGCCAGGCGCTTGAGTGGCCGGCTCTGCCAGTGCACCAGCAAGCCGATGAACAACAGCAACAGGCTACTGGTGAGCACGATGAAACCCACCTGCTGCTTGGGCAGGTCCTGCTCTTCGAGGCTGGTATAGGGCTCGGGCAGCAGCGAGGCGATGTACAGCCATTCACCCGGCGCCATCTGGATCTGCGTGACCAGCACCGGCGGATTCACCGGCTCAAGCGTCAGGGCGTAATGGGCCCAGGAGCGCGGCAGCTCATCGAGTTTCAGGCCGCCGTTGAAGATCCGAAGGTCTTCGGGGCTGACGAACTTGACGGAGATGTCGGCGTTGTTGCCCAGGGAGCGCCGCAGCACTTCATCCACCGCCTGGAGCACCGCCAGTTTGCGTGGCGTCACGGGCAACACGTCCATGCCCAACGGCTTGTCATTGAGGGTGACGACGAATCGTGTACCGCCCATGCTGCGCAATTGATCCAGCACCAAGGGCCGATAGGCCACCGGCAGCGAACGCAGATAGCTGACCGTGGCGGTCATCGAATGGGCGAGGCTGCGGGCGCTGGTGACCAGGCCTTCGAGCTGGGTGGCGCGCAATTGCGAAACCCAGATCAGGCTCGACAGCGTCTGGGCGAATAGCACGACCAGCAAGGTCAACAGCAGCATCCGCCCGAGCAACGAGCGCGGCACCGGTATCCGCCGGACGATTTTCCTGATCGCTTCAGTGACCATTGCTGGCAACCACACTGGCCGCCAATTGATAACCGCTGCCGCGCACCGTGCGAATCAACCGCGGCGGCTTGTCCGTGTCGCGCAGGCGCTGACGCAGGCGACTCACCGCCATGTCGACGATCCGGTCCAGGGGCATCAGTTCACGCCCCCGCGTCGCGTTGCCGATGGTGTCGCGGTCGAGGATTTCCTGGGGATGATCGAGGAACAGCTTGAGCAAGGCGAAGTCGGCGCCGGAGAGGATCACTTCTTCGCCATCGGTGTGGAACAGGCGATGGCTGATCATGTCCAGCCGCCACTCGTCGAAGGCCAGCACGTCGCCGCCCGACCGTTCCTGGCCGAACTGTGCCCGGCGCAGCAGCGCCTTGATACGCGCCTGCAATTCACGCGGGCTGAACGGCTTGCCCAGGTAATCATCGGCCCCCAGCTCCAGGCCAATGACCCGGTCGGCCTCATCGGAACTGGCGGTGAGCATGATGATCGGCACATGGGCCTGGCGCGGGTGCTCGCGAACCCAGCGGCAAAGGCTGAAGCCGTCTTCGTCGGGCAGCATCACATCGAGGATCACCAGATCGCTCGGCGCCTCGTTCAAGGCCTGGCGAAACCCGGCGCCGTCAGGCGTGGTGCGCACCTGGAAACCCGCACGGCTGAGGTAAGTGTCCAGCAGTTCGCGAATCTCCTGGTCGTCGTCGACCAACAAAATCGATTTGTTCACTGAACTCACGGGGCCTCGTCCTTGTTGTTTGGATTGGGGGCGATTATGCCTGATGGATGAGGACTACAAACACACCACAAAACACACTACAAAACCCTGTGGGAGCGAGCTTGCTCGCGATAACGGTGCATCAGTCAGCATCAATGGCGACTGACACTCCGCTATCGCGAGCAAGCTCGCTCCCACAGGGGATCATCTTTCAAACGGGAGTCGACTGCTCCAACGCCACGCCCGCGCCCATCAGGCCGGAGTACGGCGCCGTCACCAACCAGACCGGAATGCCCTTGAAATAATCGCTCATGCAGCCCTTGTCGGCGAAGGACTTGGCGAAACCGCTTTCAACGAAGAAATCGGCAAACCGCGGGACGACGCCGCCAACGATGTAGACACCGCCGCGCCCGCCCACCGTGAGTACGTTGTTGCCCGCCACGCGCCCCAGCCATCGGCAGAACTGCTCAAGGACTTCCAGCGCAACAGGGTCCCCGGCCAGGCCGGCGGCGGTAATGGATTCAGGGGTATCGAGCACCGGCTCATGACCGTCCACCGCGCAGATCGCCCGGTAGACGCGGGGCAAGCCGCTGCCACTCAGCGCGGTTTCGGCGCTGACGTGGCCGATTTCGTTGTAGATGTGTTGCCAGAGCTGGGTCTCGCGCGGACTGCTCATCGGCAGGTCGACATGGCCGCCCTCCCCCGGCAACGCCGCGAAGCGACCTTCGCCCAGGTCCAGCAGCGTCCCGACGCCCAGCCCGGTGCCCGGGCCAATCACCACCGCCGGGCGCATCGGCTCCGGCGTGCCTTGGCAGACGACCCGGTATTCATCGGGACGCAAGCAGGTCATGCCCAGGGCCATGGCGGAAAAATCGTTGACCAGCAACAGCTTCTCCACCTCCAAGGTCTTACAGAACGCCAGGTTGCTCAGTCGCCAATGGTTATTGGTGAAGCGAAACTCATCGCCACTCACGGGGCCAGCCACCGACAGGCACACCGAGCCAATCGAACCCGGCGCCATGCCCATGCCGCTCAGGTAAACCTTGATGGCATCTTCCGGGCAGGCGTAATCCGCTGTCGCCAGCACCTGGATGTTCTCCAGGTTGTGGTTCTTCCACAGGGCGAAACGCGCATTGGTCCCGCCGATGTCACCGACCAAAGCCAGTTTCAATTAATCGCCTCCAGGGCAGAAGTGAAGGCGCTGGCGCCCTGCTCTGCCGAGCTGAAGGCCATGCGCATGAAACCGAACAGCTCGCGACCGGTGCCGATGTTGTTGCCCAACAGGCCCTTGGCCGGCTCGCGCGCGGCGAATTCCTCGGCGTCCACCTTCAGTTCCAAGGTGCCTTTGACGCCATCGACGCGGATGATATCGCCCTCCTGCACCCGAGCCAACGCGCCGCCGACATAAGCTTCGGGGCTGACATGAATGGCCGCCGGGATTTTCCCCGATGCGCCGGACATGCGCCCGTCGGTGACCAGCGCCACCTTGAAGCCGCGATCCTGCAGCACGCCGAGGAACGGCGTCATTTTGTGCAGCTCAGGCATGCCGTTGGAGCGCGGGCCCTGGAAGCGCATCACCGCGACAAAATCCTTTTCCAGCAGACCGGCCTTGAACGCATCGGCCAGATCCTGCTGGTCCTGGAAGACCATGGCCGGCGCCTCGACGACCTGGTTTTCCAAGGCCACGGCCGACACCTTCATCACACCACGGCCGAGGTTGCCTTCCATCACCCGCAAGCCGCCTTCCGGCGAGAAGGCACGGGCCACCGGGCGCAGGATGTTTTCGTCGAGGCTTTCGATCGGGCCGTCGCGCCACACCAGCTCGCCATCCTCGAGGAACGGCTCCTGGGTATAGCGGCTCAAGCCGTGACCCAGCACGGTGTTGACGTTTTCGTGAAGCAGGCCGGCCTCCAGCAATTCGCGGATCAGGAAGGACATGCCGCCCGCCGCCTGGAAGTGGTTGATGTCGGCCTTGCCGTTCGGGTAGACGTGGCTCAGGGTCGGCACCACCTCGGAGAGGTCGGCCATGTCCTGCCAGGTCAGCTGGATGCCCGCCGCCATGGCAATGGCCGGCATGTGCAGGGTGTGGTTGGTGGAGCCGCCGGTGGCGTGCAGCGCAACGATGGAGTTGACCAGCGAGCGCTCGTCGACGATTTCGCCGATGGGCATGAAGTTGCCGCTCTGCTTGGTCAGGCGCGTGACCTGGAACGCCGCCTCACGGGTCAGGGCGTCGCGCAGCGGCGTGTTCGGGTTGACGAACGAAGCGCCCGGCAAGTGCAGGCCCATCACTTCCATCAGCAACTGGTTGGTGTTGGCAGTGCCGTAGAAGGTGCAGGTGCCGGGGCTGTGGTAGGACTTCATCTCCGATTCCAGCAGCTCTTCGCGGGTCGCCTTGCCTTCGGCGTAGCGCTGGCGCACGTCGGCTTTTTCCTTGTTGGAAATGCCCGAGACCATCGGCCCGCCGGGCACGAAGATCGTCGGCAGATGACCGAAGCGCAGCGCGCCCATCATCAAGCCCGGAACGATCTTGTCGCAGATGCCGAGCATCAAGGCGCCGTCGAACATGTTGTGAGACAGCGCCACCGCCGTGGACAGCGCGATCACTTCGCGGCTCGGCAGGCTCAATTCCATCCCGGCCTCGCCTTGGGTCACGCCGTCGCACATGGCCGGCGTACCGCCAGCAAACTGGCCGACCGAGCCGATCTCGCGCAGGGCTTTCTTGATTTGTTCGGGAAAGGTTTCGTACGGCTGGTGGGCCGAGAGCATGTCGTTATAGGACGACACGATGGCGATGTTGGCGGCGTTCATCATCCGCAGGTGATGCTTGTCTTCCGTGCCGCAACCGGCCACGCCATGGGCGAAGTTGGCACACTGCAGCTTGCCGCGCATCGGGCCGTCGCTGGCTGCACCGCGGATCAGTGCAAGGTAAGCCTCACGAGTAGCGCGACTGCGGGCGATAAGCCGTTCGGTGACCTCAAGTACGCGGGGATGCATAGGTAGAACTCCAGGCTAACGGGTGTGGCGACCTGATTGTCTATGCTGGTTCAAAAGCCCTTTGTACACCGCGGGAAAGACCGGGCGACAAACGGTTTTTGACCAATCGGACCAGTTGATTCAGGTCACTCGTTGTAGATAAAACAAAATATTGCCACTAAAAAGGCTTGTTTTCTATTTTTATGCGAATAATCTTGTAATTCCAACAACAAATCGACGGCGGCGCAGTTAATGACTCTTCGAATCGCAATCAATGGTTTTGGCCGCATCGGCCGCAACGTCCTCCGTGCACTGTATACCCAAGGCTATCGTCGCGACCTGCAGATCGTCGCCATCAACGACCTGGGCGACAGTGCGATCAATGCTCATCTGCTCAAGTTCGACACCGTGCACGGCACGTTCGATGCCGACGTCCAGCACGATCACGAAAGCCTGACGGTCAATGGCGACCGCATCTCGGTCAGCGCCATCCGCAACCCGGCCGAACTGCCCTGGGCCGCCGAGAAGATCGACGTGGTGTTCGAATGCACCGGCCTGTTCACCGACCGCGCCAAGGCTGCCGCCCACATCAGCGCAGGCGCCCGCAAGGTGATCATCTCGGCTCCGGCCAAGGGCGCCGATGCCACCGTCGTGTATGGCGTCAACCATGACATCCTGCGCCAGTCCCACCAGATCATCTCCAACGCGTCGTGCACCACCAACTGCCTGGCCCCGGTGGCCCAGGTGCTGCACCGCGAGCTGGGCATCGAAAGCGGCCTGATGACCACCATCCATGCCTACACCAACGACCAGAACCTGACCGACGTCTACCACAGCGACCCATACCGCGCCCGTTCGGCGACCCAGAACATGATCCCGAGCAAGACCGGCGCCGCCGAAGCGGTGGGCCTGGTGCTGCCGGAACTGGCGGGCAAGCTGACCGGCATGGCCGTGCGCGTACCGGTGATCAACGTGTCCCTGGTCGACCTCACCGTGCAGCTCAAGCGCGAAGCGTCGGCCGAAGAAGTCAACGAATTGCTGCGCCATGCCAGCCAGCATTCGAAGATCCTCGGCTACAACACCCTGCCGTTGGTCTCCAGCGATTTCAACCACAACCCGCTGTCCTCGATCTTCGACGCCAACCACACCAAGGCCAGCGGCAAGCTGCTCAAGGTATTGGCCTGGTATGACAACGAATGGGGCTTCTCCAACCGCATGCTGGATAACTGCCTGGCGTTGTGTAACGCCGAATAGTGTTCGGTACTGTAGGAGCTGCCGCAGGCTGCGATCTTTTCCGGTCCAATTGAATCGCGAGCGAAACATCAAGATCCAAAGATCGCAGCCTGCGGCAGCTCCTACAGGAAACTAGCGCTTGACCAAAAGAGTAGATGATAAGCATTATCATCTACTCGAACCGGATCGGGCCCTACCGTGAGTCAATCACGCTTTCACCACGTCTTCCTCACCCAGCGCACCCCGCTGTTGCGCACCCTCGAGCGGATGGTCAACAACCCGAGCACCGCCGAAGACTTGCTTCAGGAAACCTACTTGCGCGTCACCCGCGCCCTGAGCGAGCGCACCGTCGATCATCTCGAACCCTTTGTCTTCCAGACCGCCCGCAACCTGGCGCTGGACCATTTGCGCGCGCGGCGAATCCAGTCGCGGACCCTGGTCGATGACGTGCCGCTGGACGTCGTGAACAATGTGATCGCCCCCCAAAGCAGCGCCGAAGACGCCGCCCATGCCGAACGAATGCTCGAACGACTCAACGTCAGTTTGCGGTCCCTCAGCCCCCGCCAACAGCAAATCTTCATTCTCAGCCGGCTGCATGGCCACAGTTACCAGGACATCGCGCAACGATTGAACGTGTCCCTGAGTACCGTGCAAAAAGAATTGAAACTGATCATGGCCATCTGCGTGGGCGTGGCCGAACGCAACCCATGAATCAAGCGGCAAGCCAGGCGTTTCGGGCCGCAAGCTGGATGCAAGCTTGCCAGCCACCGCTTGCGGCTTGTAGCGTGTGCCTGCCGCCAATAATGAGAATCCACCGTGACGGACAACCATCGCCCACCTGAAGCCGCCGAGGCACAGGACACTGCCCACGCCATGGACCAGGCGCTGGACTGGTTGATCCTGCTCGACAACCCCAGCGAGGAGCAGCGCCGAGACTTCCAGGCCTGGCTGGCGGCCGATCCTCGCCATGGCGAAGCGTTCGCCAGGGCCCAGGCGATCTGGAATGGCCCGCACGTCATCGAAAGCGCCCGACAACTGCGAGACCAGCCCAAAGTCACCGCGCTGTCGCGCCTGCGTGCCCATTGGAAGCCGTTGGCAACTGCCGCCGTGCTGTTTCTCGGCCTGTTCAATTTCAGCGACTTGCCCCTGCACTTCGAAGCCGATCACCTGACGGTGGTCGGTGAGCGCCAGCGCCTGCAATTGGAAGACGGCTCCAAGGTCCTGCTCAACACCGATTCGGCGTTTTCCAGCACGTTCAGCGAACAACGGCACGTGGCCCGCCTGTATAAGGGCGAGGCATTCTTCGAAGTGCCGGGCAACCGCAACCTGCCGCTGGAAATTGATGCCGGCCCGGTCACCGCCAGCGTCAGCGACACCACATTTGCCGTGCGTTACCTCGACGGCGTGGCCCAAGTCCAGGTGCAGCGCGGCGACATCGACCTGCGGGCCACCCGGTACGACACCCACGTGCGGCTGTCGGCCGGCGAAAGCATCCGCATCGGCCCCAACGGCTTCGACCGCCCGGCGCGGCTCGATGCGGGAACGGACCTGGCCTGGGTCCAGGGGCGGCTGGTGTTCGAAAACCGGCCGCTGAGCCAAGTCCTGACAGAGTTACGACGCTACTACCCAGGCTGGATCATCAACACCAACGAACGGCTGGCCAACGTCGCGGTCACGGGTAATTACCGCCTCGACCAGCCGCTGGATGTGGTCCGCTCCCTGGCGCACATCACCTCTGCGCGGTTGCAGGAATTCCCGGCGCTGGTAATCCTGAACTAAATGAGAATTATTTTTACTCGATAACCTTCGCTGGTTCGTCTCGTTATAGCCAATGCAATTGATTCGCATCTTCACGATGCCGATCTGCACCTATAACAGATGCGACACGGAGCGCTATCGATGTCCTCTCGCCTTACTTGCCGGTTTCTCGCACCTTCCCGCGCGCTGTCATTGCTGACCGCCGCCATCCTGATGGCCGGTGCCGCACCAGCAGCCTTCGCCGTCAATGGGCAATCGCCCGCCCACAACATGGGTGACTACACCTTCAACATCGCCCGACAACCCTTGGTCTCCGCGCTCAACGCATTCACGACCGTGACGGGCTGGCAAGTCGGCTTGCCGGCTGAACTGGCCGAAGGCATTGCCTCGCCGGGTGTGAACGGCTCGCTGTCGCCGGAAAAAGCCCTGGAGCGCTTGTTGGTGGGGACCGACTTGAGCTACCGCAAACTGAGCAATAACAACATCGTTCTGGAAAAACGCAGCGCCAGCACCGTGCTGGACTTGCAGCAGGTGACCATCAGCGCCACCCGCCAGGAACAGGACATCACCAGCGTACCGAGCACCGTTTCCATCCATGATCGCCAGGAACTCGATCGCAACAACGTCAACACCCTCAAGGACCTGGTGCGCTACGAGCCCGGTGTTTCCGTGGGCGGCGCGGGCCAGCGTGGCGGCATCAGCGGCTACAACATCCGCGGCATCGACGGCAACCGGATCCTGACCCAGGTCGACGGCGTGGAAGTGCCTGGCGGTTTCTTCAACGGTCCCTATGCCAAGACCCAGCGCAACTATGTCGACCCGGAAATCATCAAGCGCGTGGAGATCCTCCGTGGCCCGGCCTCGGTGCTGTACGGCAGCAATGCCATCGGCGGTGTCGTCAGTTATTTCACCCTCGACGCGGATGACATCATCAAGCCCGGCCAGGACGTCGGCGCACGCCTGAAGACCGGCTACAGCTCCGTCGACGAGAGCTGGCTCAAGTCCTCCACTGTCGCCGGTCGCAGCGGGCCATTCGACGCGCTGCTGCACTACAGCCAGCGCGACGGTCATGAAACCGAATCCTACGGCAGCAACAACGGCACCGGCCTGGACCGCACCGCGGCCAACCCGGAAGACGTGCGCGCCAACAACGTGCTGGCCAAACTTGGCTGGAATTACAGCGATGACGCACGCCTGAGCCTGGTGTATGAGAAGTACAAGGATGATCGCGACATCGATCTGAAAAGTGCCTATGGCGGTCCCTATTCCAATGGCCGCCCGACGATTCCCGGCGCGATCCTGCCCGGCGGCATGTACCAGTGGCGCACCGGCAACGACACCATCACCCGCGAACGTTTCGGCCTGGAGCACAGCTTCGTCCTCGACAGCCTGCTGGCCGACACCATCAAGTGGAGCCTGAACCACCAGGTCGCCAAGACCGACCAGAGCACCGCCGAGTTCTACTTCCCGATCACGCGCCAGGTACTGCGCACGCGAGAAACGCTCTACGAAGAGAAGCAGTGGGTGTTCGACGCGCAACTGGACAAGTCTTTCAGCGTTGCTGACACCGATCACGCACTGACCTACGGCACCACGCTCAAGCAGCAAAAGGTCACCGGTTCGCGCAGCGGCAATGGCGTGTGCCTGGCGGTCGGCGTGGGCTGCTCCGCCGTCGGCGCGATCAGCACGCGGGACGTGCTGGCAAAAGCCAGTGACTTCCCGGACCCGACGATCAACACCTACAGCTTGTTCGCCCAGGACCAGATCAGCTGGGACAAATGGACCTTCACGCCAGCACTGCGCTACGACTACACCCGGCTCAAGCCACACCTGACCGAGGAATTCCTCAGCACCGTGGCCCCCACCGCCGGCGGCACGGTCAGTGGCCAGGACAAGACCTGGCATCGCGTCTCGCCCAAGTTCGGCCTGACCTATGACCTGACTGACCAATACACCTGGTACGGCCAGTACGCCGAAGGTTTCCGCACGCCGACCGCCAAGGCCCTGTATGGCCGTTTCGACAATGCGGGTATTGGCTACAGCGTGAAACCCAATCCCGACCTGGAACCGGAAAAAAGCAAGAGCTACGAGACTGGCTTGCGTGGGCGCTTCGATTCCGGCTCGTTCGACCTGGCGGTGTTCTACAACAAGTACCGCGACTTCATCAACGAGGACGCCATCATCCCCGGCGCCGACCAGTTGACCTTCCAGAGCAACAACATCAAGCACGCCACCATCAAGGGCATCGAAGCCAAGGGTCGCCTGGACCTGGACGTGTTCGGCGCTCCAGGGGGGCTCTATACCCAAGGCTCGGTGGCTTACCTCCATGGCCGCAACAACGACACCGGCGAACCGCTCAACAGCATCAACCCACTGACCGGCGTGTTCGGCCTGGGTTACGACCAGGCGCAGTTTGGCACCTTGCTCAGCTGGACCCTGGTGAAGAAGCAAGACCGTGTCGATGACAGCAACTTCAACTCCCCCGACGGCGTCAGCAGCCAATTCAAGACGCCGGGTTTCGGCATTGTCGACCTGAGCGGGTACTACAAGGTCACCGATGACGTCACGGTCAGCGGGGGCCTCTACAACCTCACCGACAAGAAGTACTGGCTGTGGGACGACGTTCGCGGCTACGACAGCGTCGGCGAAGCGGCGGTGCTGAACCCGGCCAATCTCGATCGCCTCACGGCGCCTGGGCGCAACTTCGCGGTCAACCTGATCTGGGATATCTGACCAGGATTTCTGTCGACAAGCCAAATGCCCTGTGGCGAGGGATCTTGCTCCCGCTGGACTGCGCAGCAGTCCCAAGAACTTGCGGTCGCTGCGCCCGAGGCGTCGGACCGACCGAGCGGGAGCAAGCTCCCTCGCCACGATGTATTTCATTCGAAGGAATTTTTCATGACCACACAACGTCCCGTTTCCCGCTCCCAACGCCTGAACCAGATCACCCACGAGCCTCACGGCAGGCTCGACGCGCTGGTCAAGGCACACGCCCCATTCGAAACCCAGGCCAGCTACGCCCGCTTCGTTGTCGCCCAGTACCAGTTCCAGTCGGAACTGGCGGCCCTGTACAACGACGCGCAACTGACCGCGCTGATTAGCGATTTGCCCGCGCGCTGCCGCGCCGAAGCGGCCAAGGCCGACCTCGCGGACCTGGACACCGAAGTGCCGGCGCCCATGGCCGGCGCGGTGAAGAACCCGACCCAGGCCGAAGCCCTCGGCTGGCTGTTCGTCTCCGAGGGATCCAAGCTTGGCGCCGCGTTCTTGATCAAGCGCGCCGTCGCCCTTGGAATGAACGAAACCTTCGGTGCCAGACACTTGGCAGAACCGGCGGGCGGGCGCGCCGAAGGCTGGAAAACCTTCACCCGGACCCTCGACGAGCTGCCCTTCACCGAACAGCAGGAAGCCGAGGCGGACAAAGGCGCGCTGGCGGCGTTCAACCGGTTTACGGTGTTGCTGGAGCAAGCCTACGCGTCGGAATTGGCCTGACTCACACCACTCCCAAAGGAGATTCATGGTGGATGCATATTCTGCAGTCACCAAGAACCCGTGTGGGAGCGAGCTTGCTCGCGATGGCGTCAGATCAGTCGACCTTCATGCGCCTGATACACCGCTATCGCGAGCGAGCTCCCGCAGGGGAAAGTGGATATCGGATAGAAATACATGAGCCGCACACCCTCGAAACTCAGCCAACTGCTCTTCGCGCTCATCGCCTACACCAGCCTGGCCATCGGCCTGGTGGCCATCGTCGTGCCCGGCTTGCCGACCACTGAGTTCATCCTGCTCGCCGCTTGGGCCGCCACCCGCAGTTCGCCGCGCCTGAGTGCCTGGCTGGAAGGCCATCGGCTGTTCGGACCGATGCTGCACAACTGGCGCAACGGCAAGGTCATCCCGCGCCGGGCCAAGATCGCGGCGACGGTCAGCATGCTGTGCTGTATGGGGTTGATGCTGCTGGTGCTCGACCACCATTGGCCGGTTTACCTCGCGCTCGCGGGCATGGGCCTGGGCAATCTCTGGATCTGGTCACGCCCGGAACACCGTGGCGAGGGAGCTTGCTCCCGCTGGGGCGGTCCGACGCCTCGGGCGTAGCGCCCCCCGATGTTCGTTTGATCTATGCTCGCTCTCTGGTTCAGGAGGGCTTCTAAATGTCAGACCTACTCACATCCATGCAAACCGCCATCGGCTTGCCCGCGACACCGATCCCCTTCACAGGCGAAGGCACCCTGCCCTCGGCCTTCGCGGTCACGGAACTGGCCAGCGCGAGCATCGGTGTGGCCGGTCAAGCGGTCGCCGCGCTCATCCACCAGCAAACCGGTCGCCTGCCGACGCTTGAAGTCGACCGGCGCCTGGCCTCGTTCTGGTTTTCCACCTCCCTGCGACCCATCGGCTGGAGCGTGCCGCCGATGTGGGATCCGGTGGCTGGCGACTATGCCACCGCCGACGGCTGGATCCGCCTGCACACCAACGCGCCGCATCATCGCCGGGCGGCGGAAAAGGTCCTCGGCGCCTGCACCGACCGCACCGACATGGCCAGCAAAGTGATCCGCTGGAACAAGGCTGAACTGGAGCAGGCCGTGGTCGACGCCGGTGGTTGCGCCGCGCAGATGCGCTCATGGCAGGCGTGGCAAATCCATCCGCAGGGCATCGCGGTCAACGCCGAGCCTCTCGTTCAGTTGGATGACGGCGTCGAAGGCTCGCCTACGCCCTGGCTCGGCTCCGTCGCCCAGCCCCTGGCGGGCCTCAAGGTGTTGGACCTGACCCGCGTGCTGGCCGGTCCGATTGCCAGCCGTTTTCTCGCCGGCCTGGGCGCCGACGTACTGCGCATCGACCCGCCGACCTGGAACGAACCCGGCGTGGTGCCGGAAGTCACCCTCGGCAAACGGTGCGCCCGCCTCGACTTGCAGCAACCCGCTGACCGCGCGACGTTCGAGGCGCTGCTCAAGGAGGCCGACATCCTGCTGCACGGCTACCGCGCCGACGCACTGGAACGCTTGGGCTATGGCGCCACGCAGCGCCAACCATTGGCCCCCGGCCTGATCGACGTGTGCCTCAACGCCTACGGCTGGAGCGGCCCCTGGCAACACCGCCGCGGATTCGACAGCCTGGTGCAGATGAGCAGCGGCATCGCCGAGGCCGGCATGGCCTGGAAACACGCCGACAAGCCGACGCCGCTGCCGGTCCAGGCGCTGGACCACGGCACCGGTTACCTGATGGCGGCCAGTGCGATCGTGTTGGTCTCCCGCCGCTTGGCCACCGGCCATGGCGGCTCGGCGCGCTTGTCCCTGGCGCGCACGGCGAAGCTGTTGATCGAGGGAGGCGCCGGCGCTCAGGTTGCGTTGCGCCCTGAAGACGAGGCTGACCAGGGGCTGCTGGTGGAACAGACGCCGTGGGGGCCGGCGCATCGTTTGCAGGTACCGCTGAAGATCACCGGAACGCCGCTGCAATGGGCGTTGCCGGCCGCGGATTTGGGGGCTCACCGGGCGCAGTGGTGATCGCCCGATCGCCATCGTCGGATCGCCGCCCGGAGCAAGCTCGCTCCCACAGGGATATGCGTGAAACTGTGGGAGCGAGCTTGCTCGCGATAGCGGCGCATGAGTCACCACCACATCCACGTCTAACAGTTACCTGACCTAGATCAGATGCCAGCCTTCCCAATCGACTTAGGCTGTTGACTCTCTTCCCCCGCATGGGAGTCATGCAATGTCCGATACCCCCGGAAAACTTCGACTGGGTGCGCTGGTCGCGCTGGTTGTGGGCTCGATGATCGGCGGCGGGATCTTTTCCTTGCCACAGAACATGGCCGCCAGCGCCGACGTCGGTGCCGTATTGATCGGCTGGGCCATTACCGCAGTGGGCATGCTGACCCTGGCTTTCGTCTTCCAGACCCTGGCCAACCGCAAGCCTGACCTGGACGGCGGCGTATACGCCTACGCCAAGGCCGGGTTCGGCGACTACATGGGTTTCTCGTCGGCCTGGGGCTACTGGATCAGCGCCTGGCTGGGCAACGTCGGCTACTTCGTGTTGCTGTTCAGCACCCTGGGTTATTTCTTCCCGATCTTTGGCGAGGGCAACACCGTCGCCGCGGTAATCGGCGCCTCGGTGTTGCTCTGGGCCGTGCATGTCCTCGTACTGCGGGGCATCAAGGAAGCCGCTTTCATCAACCTGGTGACCACCGTCGCCAAGATCGTGCCGCTGCTGTTGTTCGTGTTGATCACGGTATTCGCCTTCAAGCTGGAGATTTTTACCGCCGACATCTGGGGCCTGAAGAATCCCGACCTGGGCAGCGTGATGGACCAAGTGCGACACATGATGCTGGTGACCGTGTGGGTGTTCATCGGCATCGAGGGCGCGAGTATTTTCTCCGCCCGCGCCGAGAAACGCAGCGACGTCGGCAAGGCCACCGTCATCGGCTTCATCACCGTGCTGTTGTTCCTGGTGCTGGTGAACGTGCTGTCCCTGGGGATCATGACCCAGCCTGAACTGGCCAAGCTGCAGAACCCGTCGATGGCCGCCGTGTTGGAACACGTGGTGGGTCACTGGGGCGCGGTACTGATCAGCGTTGGCCTGATCATCTCGCTGCTCGGCGCCCTGCTGTCCTGGGTCCTGCTGTGCGCCGAGATCATGTTCGCCGCCGCCAAGGACCACACCATGCCGGCGTTCCTACGCCGGGAGAACGCCAACCATGTGCCCGCCAACGCCCTGTGGCTGACCAACGCGATGGTCCAGCTGTTCCTGGTCATCACGTTGTTTTCGGCCAGCACCTACCTGTCGCTGATCTACCTCGCCACTTCGATGATCCTGGTGCCGTATCTGTGGTCGGCCGCCTACGCGGTGCTGTTGGCGGTCCGCGGCGAGACCTATCAGAACGCCCTGGCCGAACGCCGCAAGGACCTGGCCATCGGCGCCATCGCCCTGATCTACGCCATGTGGCTGCTGTATGCCGGCGGGATCAAGTACCTGCTGCTTTCCGCCCTGCTCTATGCCCCCGGCGCGATCCTGTTCGCCAAGGCCAAGCACGAACTGGGCAAGCCGGTTTTCACCTCGGTCGAGAAGCTGATTTTCGCCGCCGTGATCGTCGGAGCCCTGGTGGCTGCCTATGGGCTCTACGCGGGTTTCCTGACCCTCTGACCGGTCAACTGTTTTATCTGGAGGATGTGTAATGACCACGGAAAAAGTGAAATACGGCGTCCATTCCGAAGCCGGAAAATTGCGCAAAGTCATGGTCTGTTCACCCGGCCTGGCCCATCAGCGGCTGACGCCGAACAATTGCGACGAGCTGCTGTTCGATGACGTGCTGTGGGTCAACCAGGCCAAGCGCGACCACTTCGATTTCGTCACCAAGATGCGCGAACGCGGGATTGATGTCCTGGAGATGCACAACCTGCTGACCGACATTGTCGTCATCCCCGAAGCCCTGGACTGGATCCTGCAACGCAAGATCACCGCCAACTCGGTGGGCCTGGGCCTGGTGAATGAAGTCGGTTCGTGGCTGCGCAGCCTGGAGCCGCGCCACATCGCCGAGTTCCTGATCGGCGGCGTCTCGGCCGATGACCTGCCCGACAGCTTCGGCGGCAAGACCCTCCAGATGTTCCGCGACTTCCTCGGGCACTCCAGCTTCATCCTGCCGCCGCTGCCCAATACCCAGTTCACCCGCGATACCACCTGCTGGATCTACGGCGGCGTGACCCTCAACCCGATGTACTGGCCGGCGCGACGCCAGGAAACCCTGCTGACCACCGCCATCTACAAATTCCACCCGGAATTCACCCATGCCGATTTCCAGATCTGGTACGGCGACCCGGACCACGACCACGGCAATGCCACCCTTGAAGGCGGCGATGTGATGCCGATCGGTAACGGCGTGGTGTTGATCGGCATGGGCGAACGCTCGTCGCGCCAGGCCATCGGCCAACTGGCGCTGAATCTGTTCAAGCACAACGCCGTGGAACGCGTGATCGTCGCAGGGCTGCCGAAATCCCGCGCAGCCATGCACCTGGACACCGTGTTCAGTTTCTGTGACCGCGACCTGGTGACGATTTTTCCGGAGGTCGTCAGCCAGATCGTGGCGTTTTCACTGCGCCCGGACGAGAGCAAACCCGGCGGCATCGACGTACGCCGCGAGGAAGGCAGCTTCCTCGATACCGTAGCCGCCGCCCTCAAGTTGCCGGCGCTGCGGATAGTGGAAACCGGCGGCAACAGCTTCGCCGCCGAACGCGAGCAATGGGACGATGGCAACAACGTGGTCGCCCTGGAGCCGGGCGTGGTGATCGGCTACGACCGCAACACCTACACCAACACCCTGCTGCGCAAGGCCGGCGTGGAAGTCATCACCATCAGCGCCAGCGAGCTGGGCCGGGGCCGGGGCGGCGGCCATTGCATGACCTGCCCGATCATCCGCGACCCTATCGATTACTGACCTTCGAGCCTGGGCCGTTTTTATCGAAAACGGCCCAGGGGATAACCGACACCCAAGGAGATCCACCATGGCGTTCAACATGCGCAACCGCAGCCTGCTGAGCTTGATGCACCACACCAACCGCGAGCTGCACTTCCTGCTGGACCTGTCCCGTGACCTCAAGCGCGCCAAATACACGGGCACCGAGCAGCCACACCTCAAGGGCAAGAACATCGCGCTGATCTTCGAAAAAACCTCGACCCGCACCCGCTGCGCCTTCGAAGTCGCGGCCCATGACCAGGGCGCCCACGTCACCTACATCGACCCGGTGTCGTCGCAGATCGGCCACAAGGAAAGCATGAAGGACACCGCCCGCGTCCTGGGGCGGATGTTCGACGCCATCGAATACCGGGGCTTCGAACAGGAAATTGTCGAAGAACTGGCCAAGTTCGCCGGGGTGCCGGTGTTCAACGGCCTGACCGCCGAATTCCACCCGACCCAAATGATCGCCGACACCCTGACCATGCGCGAGCACAGCGACAAGCCGCTGCATGACATCAGCTACGCCTACCTGGGCGATGCGCGCTACAACATGGGCAATTCGCTGCTGATGATCGGCGCCAAACTGGGCATGGACGTGCGCATCGGCGCGCCGAAAGCGCTGTGGCCGCACCCGGATTTCATCGACCAATGCCAAGCCTTCGCCGCCGAAAGCGGCGCGCGGATCACCATCACTGAAGACCCGCAAGCAGCGGTCAAGGGCGTGGATTTCATCCACACCGATATCTGGGTGTCCATGGGCGAGCCGGTGGAAGCCTGGGACGAGCGCATCGAGCAATTGCTGCCCTACCAGGTCAACACGCAGATGATGAAGGCCTCGGGCAACCCGCGGGTGAAATTCATGCACTGCCTGCCGGCGTTCCATAACAGCGAAACCAAGGTCGGCAAGGACATCGCAGCGCGTTATCCGAATCTCGCCAACGGCGTTGAAGTGACCGAGGAGGTGTTCGAGTCGCCGGCCAACATTGCCTTCGAACAGGCGGAAAACCGCATGCACACCATCAAGGCGATCCTGGTGGCGGCGTTGGCGGATATCTGAATCCGGTTGAAGTGCTTTTCATTGTGGGAGCGAGCTTGCTCGCGATGGCGGCGGCCCATCCAACATCGATGCAAGCTGACACTCCGCCATCGTCGGATCGCCGCCCGGAGCAAGCTCGCTCCCACAGGGTAACTGCATTGTTCGTTATATTTTGAAAGGACAGCACCATGCGCATCGTCGTTGCCCTGGGCGGTAACGCCCTCCTGCGTCGGGGGGAACCCATGACCGCAGACAATCAACGCAGCAACATCCGCACCGCGGCCGAACAGATCGCCAAGATCCACCCCGGCAACCAACTGGTCATCGCCCACGGCAACGGCCCGCAGGTCGGCCTGCTGTCGTTGCAGGCGGCGGCGTACACCTCGGTCACGCCGTACCCGCTGGACGTGTTGGGTGCCGAAACCGAAGGCATGATCGGCTACATCATCGAACAGGAACTGGGCAACCTGCTGGACTTCGAAGTGCCCTTCGCCACGCTGCTGACCCAGGTTGAAGTGGACGCCAACGACCCGGCGTTCCAGGCCCCGACCAAGCCCATCGGCCCGGTCTACAGCCAGCAAGAGGCGGAAAAACTCGCCGTCGAGAGAGGCTGGGCCATCGCCCCGGATGGCGACAAGTTCCGCCGCGTGGTCGCCAGCCCACGCCCCAAGCGCATCTTCGAGATCCGTCCGATCAAATGGCTGTTGGAGAAAGGCAGCATCGTGATCTGCGCCGGGGGCGGCGGCATCCCGACGCTGTATGACGCCGACGGCAAGCTGCAGGGCGTGGAAGCGGTGATCGACAAGGACCTGTGCTCGGCGCTGCTGGCCGAACAACTGGACAGCGATCTGCTGGTGATCGCCACCGACGTCAACGCCGCATTCATCGATTTTGGCAAGCCGACCCAGAAAGCCATTGCCCAGGCCCACCCCGACGACATGGAACGGCTCGGTTTCGCCGCCGGGTCCATGGGGCCGAAGGTGCAAGCCGCCTGCGAATTCGCCCGCCACACCGGCAAGGACGCGGTGATCGGATCGCTGTCGGACATCGATGCTATCGTCCAGGGCACTGCCGGCACCCGCATCAGCATGGCAACGCCGGGGATCGTTTATCGGTGACAGCAAAACTTATGCGGCAGGCGCGGTGTCTGCCGTTCTCCACGCCTTCGAAGGAGAGTCGTCAATGGCCATGTTCAAACCCGGTCACCTGCACATGGAGCGCCATGCGCTGAACAAGGATGATTACAGCTACAACCTGTGCATCGACTACGAGATTGCACAGGATCCCAAGGAGGGAACGGGCATGTCCTTCCGCCTGCACGGCACGGTGGAAGACAAGAACGTGGACGAGACGTTTTTCCTGGCCAAGGACCAGGCTTTCGACTTCGCCCGCCACGCCACGCGCATCGCCCAGCAATACGGCTTGCCCAAGACCGCCAGCATTGGCTCGATGCATAAGTACTACGACGAGATGTTCGAAGACGTGCGCCACCAACTGGACGTCAAGCCGGGGGACCCGATGAAGCCAGAGCACCTGGAATAACCCGGTTAAAAGACCACCCCAATCCCCTGTGGGAGCAAGCTTGCTCGCGATAGCGGTAGATCAGTCGACACTCAGGGTGACTGACCCGCCCTCATCGCGAGCAAGCTCGCTCCCACAAGGGATATCAGTGTTCTGAATATCGGTTAAACACCCTCACTGCCTCGCTGGCAACCCGCCACAGCTGACCTATGCTGAAAGCAGTACCCCCGGGTATTCGTTCAGAGGTCATCGCCATGAACATCAAAACAAGAAGACGCCTCGCCATCTTCATCACCTGCACCGCCACGCTTGCGTTGTACGGCACCGCGGCTTATCGGGTCGAGCAGGCCAGGCAGTTGCCCCGTGAATACGCCAGCTGCAACTTCGAACGCTGCATCCCCCACAGCGCAACCCTGAACGCCCTGCGCTGAGGCGTGGTCAGTCGTCCGGTTGATCGGTCTTGAGCCGGTCCCGGAATACCTTGGGCGAGATACCGACGCGCCGGCGAAACAGCCGGGTGAAGTTGGTCGGGTCAGAGAAGCCGAGCATCTCGGATATCTCATAGATCGTCATGCCGGTGTAGGTCAGCAGCCGTTTGGCTTCCAACAATTGCCGCTCATGCATGATCTGCAGCGCCGGCTGCCCCGCCAGTTCGCGACAGGTACCGTTGAGGTGCGACACCGAAATACCCAGGCGATGGGCCAGGTCTTCGACCTTGACGTGCTGGCGATAGGTTTCCTCCACCAGCTGGATGAAGCCGTTGAGGTATTCCCGGGCCCGTTGCGGGCGCTGGGTCGAGGTGCGCCGGCTCATCACCTGGCGACTGACCCAGACCATGATCACGCTGACCAGCGCATGCATCAGCATTTCCCGGGCCGGTTGGTGCCCGACGTACTCGGCCTGCAAGGCGCTGAACAAGCTGTTGAGATAATCGGCGTTCTCGCCGGCCGGGTAGGCTTCGGCCTGGGCCAGGATGTTCACCGAATGACCGAGCTGCCCCTGCAGGTGCGTCACCAGCGGCGCCGCCAGCGTGACTACGTAACCTTGCACATCCTCGGAAAACCGAAAGCCATGGACCGACAGCGGCGGCAGGATCTGCACCGCCGGCTCGTCGAGCCGGGTGCGCTGGCCTTCAATTTCCAGCTCTGCCTGGCCCTTGAAGACAAACAGCAACTGGCACAGGTCGGCATGCCGATGGGGTTTGATTTCCCATTGGTGCTCGCTGCTGCGGCTGGAAATGGTTTCGCAGTGCAGCAGATCCGGCGTGGGCCAATCCTGGCTTTCGCCATAGAGCTTGAACACCGGGATCGAAGGCAGCTCAGTTTTCTTCATAACGAGGATCGGCCTCGGGTTACGGGCGGTAATCGCACCGATTGGCAGAAAGTACAGGTTTCAGCGCAGTTTTCCCCTTCAACTGACAGGTCCGCAAGCGAAAAATGCACGCCAGGATTACTAAAAATAAACACCGACCCTGGTCGCGTGCTTCTTGCGAGTCATAACAACAATGAAAACCCTCAAGACCCAAGTCGCCATTATCGGCGCCGGCCCCTCTGGACTGCTGCTCGGCCAGTTGCTGCACAACGCTGGGATCGACACCGTGATCCTCGAACGGCAGGCACCCGACTACGTCCTCAGCCGCATCCGCGCCGGCGTGCTCGAACAAGGCATGGTCCAGCTGCTGCGCCAGGCCGGGGTTGGCCAGCGCATGGACGCCGAAGGCCTGCCCCACGACGGCTTTGAACTGGTCCTCAATGGTCGTCGCGTGCACATCGACCTCAAGGGGCTGACGGGCGGCCAGAACGTCATGGTCTACGGCCAGACCGAAGTCACCCGCGACCTGATGGCGGCGCGCGAGGCATCCGGCGCGCGGACGCTGTATCAGGTCGACAATGCCCAACCCCACGATCTCACGAACGATCACCCCTTCGTAACGTTCGAACACGCCGGCGAAACCTGGCGCCTGGACTGCGATTACGTGGCCGGCTGCGACGGTTTCCACGGCGTGGCGCGGCAGTCGATTCCGGCGGAAAAACTCAAGGTCTTCGAGCGCGTCTACCCGTTCGGCTGGCTCGGCATCCTCGCCGATACCCCGCCCGTCCACGAAGAACTCGTCTATGCGCGTCACGAGCGCGGCTTCGCCCTATGCAGCATGCGCTCACGGACCCGTACCCGTTATTACCTGCAGGTGCCCGCCGAGGAACACGTGGCCGACTGGCCGGACGAGCGCTTCTGGACCGAACTGAAAAACCGCCTGCCCGCCGACCTGGCCGAAACGCTGGTGACCGGTCCTTCCATCGAAAAAAGCATCGCGCCGCTGCGCAGCTTTGTGGTGGAACCGATGCAATACGGAAGGATGTTCCTGGTCGGCGACGCCGCCCACATTGTCCCGCCGACCGGTGCCAAGGGGTTGAACCTGGCTGCCAGCGATGTCAGCACGCTGTTCAATATCTTGCTCAAGGTCTATCGCGACGGTCGCGTGGATCTGCTGGAACGCTACTCCGACATCTGCCTGCGAAGGGTCTGGAAAGCCGAGCGGTTTTCCTGGTGGATGACGTCGATGCTGCACCGCTTCGATGACGATGCGTTCAACCAGCGCATCAGCGAGGCGGAACTGGAGTATTTCGTCGACTCCGAGGCCGGTCGAAAAACCATCGCGGAAAATTACGTCGGTCTTCCTTACGAGGCTATCGAATAGCCGGCTATCGATTTAAACTGCGAGCATTTCGCCGCCAGGCACGATGCCCGCAGGTTCCACCGTGACTCAGCTCAATACTCCCCAAGCCCAACAGCCCGCCATCCGCAGCGTGCTGGTGGCGCTGATGCTGGCGATTTTCCTCGGGGCATTGGACCAGACCATCGTCGCGGTCTCGATGCCGGCCATTTCCGCGCAGTTCAAGGACGTCAGCCTGCTGGCCTGGGTGATCTCCGGCTACATGGTCGCCATGACCGTTGCGGTGCCGATCTACGGCAAGCTGGGCGACTTGTATGGCCGGCGGCCGCTGATGCTGTTCGGCATGGGCCTGTTCACCCTCGCCTCGCTGTTCTGCGGGATGGCGCAGAACATGGAACAGTTGGTGCTGGCGCGGATTTTCCAGGGCATCGGCGCCGGCGGCATGATTTCCGTGAGCCAGGCGATCATCGGCGACATCATCCCGCCCCGCGAGCGCGGTCGCTACCAGGGCTATTTCAGCAGCATGTACGCAGTGGCCAGCGTCGCCGGGCCGGTGCTCGGCGGCTACATGACCGAATACCTGTCGTGGCGCTGGGTCTTCTGGATCAACCTGCCGCTGGGCCTGGGCGCCTGGCTGGTGGCCCGGCGCACGCTGGTGGGGCTGCCGGTGCCGCAACGCACGCCGATCATCGATTACCTGGGCACCGTGTTGCTGATCATCGGCCTGACCGCGCTGCTGCTGGGCATTACTCAGATCGGCCAGGGGCACGCCTGGCACAGCCGGGAAGTGCTCGGGCTGCTGGGTTGCGCGGTGGTCGTGCTGGGCCTGTTCGCCTGGCATGAACGCCGCGCCCGCGAGCCGTTGCTGCCCATGCACCTGTTCGTCAACCGCAGCGCGGTGTTGTGCTGGTGCACGGTGTTTTTCACCAGTTTCCAGGCCATCTCACTGACGGTGCTGGTGCCGTTGCGCTTCCAGAGCGTGACCGGCGCCGGCGCCGACAGTGCCGCGCTGCATTTGCTGCCGCTGGCGATGGGACTGCCGATCGGTGCTTATTTCGCCGGGCGGCGAACCTCGGTCACCGGGCGCTACAAACCGATGATCCTCAGTGGCGCCGTGCTCTTCCCGTTCGCCCTTCTCGGCATGGCTTTCACGCCACCCGGCGCGCTATGGCTCAGTGGTCTGTTCATGTTGCTCAGCGGCATCGCCTCCGGCATGCAATTTCCCACCTCGCTGGTGGGCTCGCAGAATTCGGTGCAGCAACGGGACATCGGCGTCGCCACCAGCACCACCAACCTCTTCCGCTCATTGGGCGGCGCGGTGGGCGTGGCGTTGATGTCAGCGCTGCTGCTGGCGTTGCTCCAGGATTCCGGCTTTGCCCAGCTCGCCGGTTCGTCGGTGATTGGCGAAGGGCATTCAGGCAACGTGCTGCTCGATGGCCTGAATGCCGCGCCTGGCGAGGCGCTGGACGCTTTGCGCGAAGAACTGCAGGCAACGTTCCGCCACCTGCTGATGATCAGCGCGGCGGTGTCGTTGCTGGGGCTGGCGGCGGCGGTGGCGATGCCCGATCGCCTGTTGCGCGGGCGCGAAGAAAAGGCTCGGTAGCACGGACGGCACTGAACCCTGTGGCGAGGGGATTTATCCCCGCTGGGCTCTGTAGGAGCTGGCGAAGCCTGCGATCTTTTGATCTTTTGATCTTTTGATCTTTTGATCTTTCACTTGAGATTCAAGTGTCTGGGGTAAAGATCGCAGCCTCGCTTCGCTCGGCAGCTCCTACGCAGCTCCAACGCAGCTCCAACGCGGCTCCTACGCAGCTCCTACAGACAGTCCAGCGGGCGCAAGCTCCCTCGCCACGAAAGCAATAGGGCGACCCAATCTCTCAGGCCGTCGCCACCACACCCTCCGGCTCCACCACCACACTCATCCCCTCCTTCATCCGCCGGGCATCGCGCACGAAGCAGCGAGACGCCAGGAACAGGAACACCATGGTCAGCAGCAGCGCCACCGGGATCAGGTACATCGCGTCATGCAGGCCGATGGCCTTGAACGCTTCGGTCATCTGGTCGACACCGGCGGCCGTCATGGCCGTGCGGGCGAAGTAGTCGGACAAGCCACCCACCACCACCGGCCCCAGGCCACCGCCGAGCAAATACAATCCAGCAAAATACAAGGCCATCGCCGTGGCACGCAGGCGTGGCTCCACCACATCCTGGATGGCGGTGTAGACGCAGGTGTAGAAGTTGTAGGCAAACAGCCAACCAACGCTGAACACCGCCACGAACACGCCGATCTCGATGCGCCCTGCATGCAGGGCCCACGCCGTGGTGACGGTGGAAATCGCCAGGCTGAACGCCGCAAACAGCAAGCGACCGTTGGGCACGCGTTGGTGAATCTTGTCGGCGACCCAACCGCCCAAGGTGAGCCCGAACAATCCGGTCACGCCCACCATGATGCCGGTGGCCACGGCCGCCTCGTGCAGCGGCATCCCGAAATACCGCTGCAGCATCGGCACCAGGAACGAGTTGCAGGCATAGGTGGCAAAGTTGAAGCAAAGCCCCGCCAGCACCAGCCAGAGAAAGGTCGGGATCGCCAGCACCCGGCGAACCGGTTTATCAACTTTCTCCTGGGACACCTGCACGGTTTCCGCCGCGCCGCGCTTGGGTTCCTTGATGAAAAACATGAACACCGCCAGCACCAGCCCCGGCACCGCGGCGATGAAGAACGGCGCACGCCAGCTGTCGAAGGCCTTGACCATCGCGCCAATGGTGAAGAACGCCAGCAGCAGGCCCAGCGGCAGACCCAGCATGAAAATGCCCATCGCCCGCGCCCGGCGGTGAGCCGGAAACAGATCGCCAATCAACGAGTTCGCCGCCGGTGCATAGCTGGCCTCACCGATGCCCACGCCCATGCGCACCACCAGGAACGCCCAGAAACTGCCCACCAGGCCGTTTACCGCCGTCAGGCCGCTCCAGGCCGCCAGGCCCCAGCCCATCAACTTGCTGCGCGAACCGGTATCGGCCATGCGCCCCAGCGGCAAGCCGGCAATGGCGTAGACGATGGTGAACGCGGTGCCGATGATGCCGATCTGGAAGTCGCTGAGGCTCCATTCCATACGGATCGGTTCGATGATGATCGCCGGGATGGTGCGGTCGAAGAAGTTGAACAGATTGGCCAGGAACAGCAGGAACAGAATGCGCCAGGCATTCGCCGCTTGGGTCGAGTTCTGCATGGGTCCGTCTCTTTTATTGTTATGGGCGAGGCTTCCGAGCCCGGAACCTGCAATCTAGACAGCGATGCGCAGGCTGTCTCCAATCATTCGCCTGGCTGATACCCGGCCATGGCGCCGGGCGTGTTTCATGACGGCGGTCAATTTCCTGTAACAATTGCCATCATTTCGCCTGTTTTCGATTAAAGAACGCCGTGGCATGGCCGATCCAACATGATCAGGAATAGATTCTCCCCGAGCGCTGCTCAGGCTGCAGCCCTGGACGCTTGGGTCGACATTCGCGCCATTCAAGGACGCGAGCTCCCATCCGCGACGGTTCGTCGACGAAATCGACGCACCAACCAGTTCAGGCATACGGCGCACAATGACTTCCAAAAAAACAGCCACTGCGGTTTCCGATCTGACCCTGAGCCCGGCCGCCAACGGCCCTGAAGCCTCGACGCTGTCGAGCAGCTCGCGATCCCTCGCAACCCAGCAATACCTGTATTTCACCGAGACCAACACCGACCGCATCCTCGACAACCTCGACGGCCTGCGTGATGCCGTGTTCCCGCGCCCGCCGCACCTGGTGGATGACGAGAGCGAACGCGGCCAGCAGGAATTCCCGTCGGTGTGCCTGATCGGCCTGGGGCGCTGCGGTTCCAATATCGCGCTGGACGTGGCGGAGCTGGTCTACAACGCTCGCAAGTTCTACCTCAACGAATTCAACGCCGAAGACAAGACCTACGGTGACAAGGGCTATCGCCCGGCGCAATGGATGCGCAACCTGCGCCTGGGCACCAGCAAGGCCAGCAAACCGGTGTTCCTGGTGGAGCCGCTGGTCATGCTGGGCGACCTGGACAAAGACATCGCCGGGCGTATCCGCTTTTCACGCAAAGGCGAAAAAAGCGGCTTCCTGCGCGACTACAGCAAGATGAAAATCATGGACCTGTCGGAAGTCCATGCCGGCGGCGCCGGTAACGCGCCGATCCTCGGCCAGTACCTGGCGAAGATCATCCTGAACAAGGACACCCAGCGCTTCTCCAGCCCCGACTGGAAAATGATCCACTCGTACCTGATCGACAGTTGCGGCATCAAGGCCAACCAGTCGCGCCTGTACTTCTCGATCTTCAGCGCCGGCGGCGGTACCGGTTCGGGCATGGCCTCGGAGTTCGGCCTGGCCCAGCAGTATTCGTACATGAACAAGACGTTCGACACCAAGCCGATGGACGAACACGACAGCAAGAGCGGTCATTCCTTCGTCTTCGAGCCGATCTTCACCAGTGGCATCTGCGTGCTGCCGAATATTTCCGATCACCGCAGTGAAATGTCCGAGGCCCTGCACATCAACGCCGGACGGCTGTTGTGCAAATACCTCTCGGAAGAATGGGATTTCTCGTACAACTTCGCCAACGAAGACAGCAGCGAAGCGAGCGTGATGGGGCGTATCCGTCCATGGAACGCGATGATGCTGATCTCCAACGACATCATGCGCTACGCCGAAGAAAGCGATGACGGCAACATCCAGAACATTGATGTCAATGCCATGGAAAAACACGCCAACCAGTACATTTCCCAGCAGATATTCAACATCCTGACAGCCCAGGCGGTCACCACCGACTACGACCAGAACTACTTCCGTCGCGCCGGCATCGACATCGGCGAAACCATTCGCCTGGACGCCAACGACCTGTTCATGAGCCTGGCCGGTCCGGTGGCGATTGCCTACGCCGAGTCCGTCGTCCCGGAATCCCCGGCGCCGAGCGGCGACAAGTTCAAGGTGTTCGAAAAAGAACCGCCGCGCCTGAACATCGACGATCTGTTCTTCCGCTCCATCGACCTGCCGCACTTCAACAAAGTCACCCAGGCCATCGAAGGCATCAGCCTCTTGCCCATCGAGTCCAAGCGCTACCGGGCTTCGCTTGAGCAATACAAGAACTCCGGCTACGACGCAGCGGCCCTGCATGACCTGCACTTCTTCAAGAATTGCTCGTCGGTGGTATCGATTGTCTCGTTGCCCAAGGACTACAAACTGTCCTACATGGACCTGAACCGGCTCAAGACCCACCTCAACAGCCTGTTCCCCAACACCACGCTCAAGCGCTACGCCTTGGTGATCGGCGCCTCGGCGAACCTGTCGCTGACCACCTTGATCGCCAAGAGCCCGTGTCTGTCGGACGATTTCCTGACGCTGATCGTGGCATTCATCAAGCGTTGCTTCGCCCGCACCCCGTACCGCTTCGACGAGACCCTCGACAACTCGATCCTCGACTTCATCATCAACGAAGAATTCGACGAGGCGCGCATCGACGACCTGCTCAATGAATTCGAGAACCCGGCGAAGATCCTCGACACCAACTGGTACGCGATCAAGCCGATGTACGAGAAGAAATACCGCGAGCTGATCAGCGACAAGGAGAAGTTCGTCTCGATCAACGACATTCGCCTGTCCCGTGACTGCGTGAAAAAGTCGATCAAGTACCTGCGCGAGATCTACCGTCACCGGATCGGCAAGACCAAGGTTATTTCGCTTAATAACCATACGGGCAGGACGTATTGAGGTTGGCTTGACACCGTGTCGCCTTCAATCGCGAGCAAGCTCGCTCCCACAGGGTTTTGTGCACGCAGGCCCATTGTGGGAGCGAGCTTGCTCGCGATAGCGGTCTTGAATCTCTCCCCCCGAACAACATCCAGAAACAATTGAGCAGCCAAAAGGCTGCTCAATAAACTGTTCCCGTTACGTATACGTCACCCTCCCTTGTGGCGTTTCGCCACGGCAGGCTGCCATCACGCTACTCGCCTACACACTTTCCAGCGGGCCCACGCGCGAACTCATTTGGTGCGCCGATCAATTCGATGCCCTTTCCTGGATCATGATCCACGGCGAAACCACCACGGCCCAGAGTTCTGGATCGCGCTCGAAAAGATCCAGCGCCCGCGTTTCAGACAGCTTGGCGACCTGCCCGGCGCCCAGCCAGGCGGCGACTTTGGTACCTTCGTCCTGGGCAACGGCCTCGGCGGCAGCGATCAGATCCAGTGCCGGGTCGACCCACAATAGGGCACCCTTGGCAAAGAACGGCTCCAGCTCTTTCCAGGTGATAGATGCGGTTTCACCGAGCAATTTGGCATAGAGGGTGCTAGGTTCTTGATTCATGGGAGCTGTCCGGAAAAGAAATCGGCGCGAATGATAACGTCGGTGGTCTGGCAGAAAAACCCGGTTGCAATTGCAGCACCGATTGAAAAGCGCAGCAAAGCCAAGGATTGCCGATTTGACCGGACAAACCCCGCCGCGAATCTGTCTTTTTCTTTCAATAAAGCGACACCCTCAGGTTTTGCCCCCAAGCGCCAGCTTCCCTTGCCAACAATCGGCGCTCTACACTGTACCGGTACAGTTGCCGGGGGCATTTTCCGCGAGGGTATCCAAGATATCTGACCCGGTTCTGCTGCTACGGCGCCAGGACTATAAAAACTACAACAGCATGAGTGGAGCACTATGACTAAGGCTACTAAGCAGATTTCCAAACTGTTTGCCGCTATGGTTCTGGCCGGGGTTGCCAGCCATTCGTTTGCCGCCGACACCATCAAGATCGGCATCGCCGGCCCCAAGACCGGCCCTGTAGCCCAATACGGCGACATGCAGTTCAGTGGCGCGAAAATGGCCATCGAGCAGATCAACGCCAAGGGCGGCGTCGACGGCAAGCAACTCGTCGCCGTTGAATACGATGACGCCTGTGATCCAAAACAAGCGGTCGCGGTCGCGAACAAGGTCGTCAACGACGGCGTCAAGTTCGTGGTCGGCCACCTGTGCTCCAGCTCCACCCAGCCCGCTTCGGACATCTACGAAGACGAAGGCGTGATCATGATCACGCCAGCGGCCACCAGCCCGGACATCACCGCTCGTGGCTACAAGATGATCTTCCGCACCATCGGCCTGGACAGCGCCCAAGGCCCGGCGGCCGGCAACTACATCGCCGACCACGTCAAGCCGAAAATCGTTGCGGTCCTGCACGACAAGCAGCAGTACGGTGAAGGCATCGCCAGCGCAGTGAAGAAAACCCTCGAAGGCAAAGGCGTGAAAGTAGCCGTCTTCGAAGGCGTGAACGCCGGCGACAAGGACTTCTCCTCGATGATCGCCAAGCTCAAGCAAGCCAACGTCGACTTCGTCTACTACGGCGGCTACCACCCGGAGCTGGGCCTGATCTTGCGTCAAGCCCAGGAAAAAGGCCTGAAAGCCAAGTTCATGGGTCCGGAAGGCGTGGGTAACGACTCGATCACCCAGATCGCCAAGGATGCGTCCGAAGGCCTGCTGGTGACCTTGCCGAAATCCTTCGACCAGGACCCTGCCAACGTTGCCCTGGCGGACGCGTTCAAGGCCAAGAAGGAAGACCCGAGCGGTCCGTTCGTGTTCCCGTCCTACTCGGCTGTTGAAGTGATCGCCGAAGGCATCAAGGCTGCCAAGTCCGAAGACGCCTCCAAAGTGGCTGAAGCCATTCATAAAGGCTCCTTCAAGACCCCGACCGGCGACCTGAGCTTCGACGACAAGGGCGACCTGAAGGACTTCAAGTTCGTGGTCTACGAGTGGCACAACGGCAAGCCGAAAACTGAAGTATCGCCTCAGTAAGGCCTGGCCTGACTGACTGCCAATAAAGCCCACGGCGTGCCGTGGGCTTTGTTTTAAATGTATTGGGCCGCGCTGGCGTGATCCGCCAGTCTCCCCACCTGAAAATCTCAAAACCGTCATCAGCGGTTCGCTGGCAAACCTCGTGTTCGAAGTGGATGCAGATCCACGGGGCCCGGGCGGGAAAATGACTCCACCAGTGAAATGCGTATCAGGTTTTTAGGAGCGCTGTAATGCCTGACATCTATCACTTCTTCCAGCAGCTGGTTAACGGCCTGACCGTTGGCAGCACGTATGCCCTGATCGCCATCGGCTATACGATGGTCTACGGCATCATTGGAATGATCAACTTCGCCCACGGCGAGGTGTACATGATTGGCTCCTACGTGGCGTTCATCGCCATCGCCGGGCTGGCCATGATGGGACTCGACAGTGTCCCGCTGTTGATGACCGCGGCGTTTCTCGCGAGCATCGTGGTCACCAGTGCCTATGGCTACAGCATCGAACGGATCGCCTATCGCCCGTTGCGCGGCAGCAACCGTCTGATCCCGCTGATTTCCGCCATCGGCATGTCGATCTTCCTGCAGAACACGGTTCTGCTTTCGCAAGACTCCAAGGACAAAGCAATCCCCAACCTGATTCCGGGCAACTTCGCCATCGGGCCAGGTGGGGCACATGAAGTGCTGATTTCCTACATGCAAATCGTGGTGTTCGTGGTGACCCTGGTCGCCATGCTCGGCCTGACGCTGTTCATCTCCCGTTCCCGCCTGGGCCGCGCCTGCCGCGCCTGTGCCGAGGACATCAAGATGGCCAACCTGCTGGGCATCAACACCAACAACATCATCGCCCTGACCTTCGTCATCGGTGCCGCCCTGGCGGCGATCGCCGCGGTGCTGTTGAGCATGCAATACGGCGTGATCAACCCCAACGCCGGTTTCCTGGTCGGCCTGAAAGCCTTCACCGCCGCGGTACTGGGCGGCATCGGCAGCATCCCCGGTGCAATGCTCGGCGGGCTGGTGCTGGGCGTGGCGGAAGCCTTTGGCGCCGACATCTTCGGCGATCAGTACAAAGACGTCGTGGCGTTCGGCTTGTTGGTTCTGGTTCTGTTATTCCGGCCGACCGGCATCCTGGGCCGTCCGGAGGTTGAGAAAGTATGACTAGGCATCTCAAATCGGCGCTCTTCAGCGCCCTGCTGGTCTGGGCCGTGGCCTACCCGGTACTCGGTCTCAAACTGACCATCGTCGGCATCAACCTGGAAGTGCACGGCACCAGCCCGGCCATCCTCGCCACCATCGCGATCTGCTCTGTGCTGATGTTCCTGCGCGTGCTGTTCAGCACGCAGATCAGCGCTGCGTGGAAAGCCTCGCCCGGCGTGCCGGTGATCCCGGCCAAGGCCAGCAACTTCCTGACCCTGCCGTCGACCCAGCGCTGGATCGTGCTGGGCCTGATCGTCGTGGCCCTGGTGTGGCCGTTCTTCGGTTCGCGCGGCGCGGTGGACATCGCCACTCTGATCCTGATCTACGTGATGCTCGGCCTGGGCCTGAACATCGTCGTAGGCCTGGCCGGCCTGCTGGACCTGGGCTACGTCGGTTTCTACGCCGTCGGCGCCTACAGCTACGCGCTGCTGTCGCACTACTTCGGCCTGAGCTTCTGGATCTGCCTGCCGATCGCCGGGATGATGGCCGCCACCTTCGGTTTCCTGCTGGGTTTCCCGGTCCTGCGTTTGCGCGGTGACTACCTGGCGATCGTGACCCTGGGCTTCGGCGAGATCATCCGCCTGTTCCTGCGCAACCTCACCGACATCACCGGCGGTCCGAACGGCATCAGCAACATCGAGAAACCGACGTTCTTCGGCCTGACCTTCGAGCGCAAGGCCGCCGAAGGCCTGCAGACCTTCCACGAGTACTTCGGCCTGGAATACAACTCGATCAACAAGGTGATCTTCCTCTACCTGGTTGCCCTGTTGCTGGCCCTGGCCGCGTTGTTCGTCATCAACCGCCTGCTGCGCATGCCGATCGGCCGTGCGTGGGAAGCGTTGCGCGAGGACGAAATCGCCTGTCGCGCACTGGGTCTCAACCCGACCGTGATCAAGCTGTCGGCGTTTACCCTGGGCGCTGCGTTTGCCGGTTTCGCCGGTAGCTTCTTCGCCGCCCGCCAAGGCCTGGTGACGCCGGAATCCTTCACCTTCATCGAGTCGGCGATCATCCTCGCCATCGTCGTGCTGGGTGGGATGGGCTCGCAACTGGGCGTGATCCTGGCGGCGATCGTGATGATCCTGCTGCCCGAAATGATGCGTGAATTCAGTGAATACCGCATGTTGATGTTCGGCGCCTTGATGGTGCTGATGATGATCTGGCGTCCTCAAGGTCTGCTGCCTATGCAACGCCCCCACATGGAGCTGCGCAAATGAGCCGCGAGATCCTGAAAGTCGAAAACTTGAGCATGCGCTTCGGCGGTTTGCTGGCGGTCAACGGCGTGGCCCTGACCGTGCAAGAGAAGCAGGTGGTGGCCCTGATCGGGCCTAACGGCGCGGGCAAGACCACCGTGTTCAACTGCCTGACCGGCTTCTACCAGCCCACTGGCGGTACGATCCTGCTGGACGGCGAGCCGATCCAGGGCCTGCCTGGCCATCACATCGCTCGCAAGGGCGTGGTGCGGACCTTCCAGAACGTGCGGCTGTTCAAGGACATGACGGCGGTCGAGAACCTGCTGATCGCCCAGCACCGTCACTTGAACACCAACTTCTTTGCCGGCCTGTTCAAGACCCCGTCGTTCCGCAAGAGCGAACGCGAGGCCATGGAGTACGCCGAGTATTGGCTCGACAAGGTCAACCTCACCGAGTTCGCCAACCGTACCGCCGGCACCCTGGCCTACGGTCAGCAACGGCGTCTGGAAATCGCCCGCTGCATGATGACCCGTCCGCGGATCCTCATGCTCGACGAACCGGCCGCTGGCCTGAACCCGAAGGAAACCGAAGACCTGAAGGCGTTGATCAGCGTGTTGCGCGAGGAGCACAACGTCACCGTGCTGCTGATCGAGCACGACATGAAGCTGGTCATGAGCATTTCCGACCACATCGTCGTGATCAACCAGGGCACGCCCCTGGCCGACGGCACGCCGGAACAGATCCGCGACAATCCTGAAGTGATCAAAGCCTACCTGGGGGAAGCGTAAATGCTGCAGTTCGAAAACGTTTCCACCTTCTACGGCAAGATCCAGGCGCTGCACAGCGTCAACGTCGAGGTCCGCCAGGGCGAAATCGTCACGCTGATCGGTGCCAACGGCGCCGGCAAGTCCACGCTGCTGATGACGCTCTGCGGTTCACCCCAGGCCCACAGCGGCAGCATCCGCTACATGGGTGAGGAATTGGTGGGCCAGGACTCGGCGCGCATCATGCGCAAGAGCATCGCGGTGGTGCCGGAAGGTCGTCGGGTATTTGCCCGGCTGACCGTGGAAGAAAACCTCGCCATGGGCGGGTTCTTCACCGACAAGGGCGACTATCAGGAACAGATGGACAAGGTGCTGCACCTTTTCCCACGCCTGAAAGAGCGTTTTACCCAGCGCGGCGGCACCATGTCCGGCGGCGAACAGCAAATGCTCGCCATCGGCCGTGCGCTGATGAGCAAGCCCAAGCTGCTGTTGCTCGACGAGCCTTCCCTGGGCCTGGCGCCGATCATCATCCAGCAGATCTTCGACATCATCGAACAGCTGCGCAAGGACGGCGTGACGGTGTTCCTGGTGGAGCAGAACGCCAACCAGGCGCTGAAAATCGCCGACCGGGCATACGTGCTGGAGAACGGTCGCGTGGTGATGCAAGGCACCGGTGAAGCGCTGCTGACCGATCCGAAGGTGCGCGAGGCGTACTTGGGGGGTTGAGTCTGTCGCAACGAAAAAACGGCCTTCGGGCCGTTTTTTTTTCGCCCAGATGTTGGACGTAAATCCCTGTGGCGAGGGAGCTTGCTCCCGCTGGCTGCGTAGCGGCCCCAAGATTTTGCGGTCGCTGCGCAACCGAGCGGGAGCAAGCTCCCTCGCCACGGGTACAGCGTGTTTCACCCTACAACCGATCCAACGCTTCCCCACTCCTCTTGAACCACTCAATCAAATAATCAGCCAGCACCTGCGTACGCTTGGGCAGCCCACCCTGATACGGATGCACCAGGTACATCGGCATGCGCCGGGTCTGGAAATCACGCAGCAGCCAGCGCAGGCGTCCATCGGCCAATTCCTCGTTGAGCAGGTAAGACGGCAAGCGGGCGATGCCGGCGCCCGCCAAGGCGGCTTTTTTCAACAGACTGTAATGGTTACTGGCAAACGGCCCGGACACTCGCACCCGCAGCAATTCGTGTTGCTGGTGGTACAGCCATTCCTCACGTCCGCTGTAATGACTGTTGAGCAAGCACTTGTGCTCCGCCAGGGCCTGGGGTGTTTCCGGCTCGCCGTAGCGCTCCAGATAAGCCGGGCTGGCGCAGGTCATTTCATGCCAGGCCAACAACGGGCGAGCCACCAATCGCTCATCGATCGCCGCATCGGAGCGGATCGCCAGGTCGAAGCCATCGCGGGACAGGTCGCGGTAGCCGTTGTTGAGCTCCAGCTCGATTTGCACATCGGGATAGCTGTGGGCAAATTCCGTAAGCAATCCTTCAAAGAACGTTTCGCCCAACGAAACCGGAACCGTCATACGCACGGGCCCGGAAATGTCGCCCTTCAAGCGCGCCAGTGCCTGACGCGCCCTTTCCACCTGGACCAACAATGCCTGGGCCTGGGGCAACAGCGCAGCGCCCGCCGCAGTGAGACTCAAGCGCCGGGTCGTGCGCTGGAGCAGCAGCACCGAAAACCGTTCCTCCAAAAGGCTGATGCGCTTGGACAGTTGCCCCTTGCTGCACCCCAACTGCTGCGCCGCCAAGGTGAAACTTCCAGCGTCCACCAACACGGCAAACGCGGCGAGGTCGTCTATTTCGCTCATTGGATTGTTTCCAAATGAAAACCAAAGGTTTCCCATTAGCACGCTTATCCCCAGGAAAATCCACTCTAGACTTCAACCTCGTTCAACCCTACTGAGGTACAGCCATGAAAATCCTGTTGATCGGCGCCAACGGCACCATCGGTTCAGCCATCGATAACGAGTTATCGCCGCGCCATGAAATCGTGCGCATCGGCCGCCACAGCGGTGACGTGCAGGTGGACATCAGCGACAGCGCCTCGATCCGCGCCCTGTTCGAAAAGACCGGGCGCTTCGACGCGCTGGTCTGTGCCGCGGGCAATGTCACTTTCGCGCCGCTTGGCGACATGACCGAGGACAGCTTCGCCCTCGGCTTGAAGGACAAACTGATGGGGCAGGTCAACCTGCTACTGATCGGCCGCGAATTCGCCAACGACGGTGCATCCTTCACCTTCACCACCGGCGTGCTCAGTCACGACCCCATCAAGAGCGGCGCCTCGGCGGCCCTGGTGAACGGCGCCCTCGACAGTTTCGTGCGTGCGGCGGCAATCGAATTGCCACGAGGGTTGCGGGTCAATTCAGTGAGCCCGAACGTACTGCTCGAAGCGATGGACAAATATGCCCCGTATTTCCGCGGTTATAAGCCGGTTCCTGCGGCTGATGTGGCGTTGGCCTACGCCAAGAGTGTCGAAGGCCTACAAACCGGCCAGACTTTTCATGTGGGCTAACCCCCCTTGTGATGAAGGATCAGTCTGAGTAACGTGGCGGCACCTGTCTGGAGACCCAATGATGCGTGCCGCTCGTTCCCTGTTGTGTATTGCCCTCCTCCCGCTTTTCGCCGGCTGCCAGTTGCTCGACGCCCCGCGCCAGAGTGCGTCCCATGCCGGCCAGACGCGCATGCAAGGCGAACTGACGGCGGTCGATGGCAAGCTGGTGTTCCAGCCGTGCCAGGAACAACGCCGCTACATAGTCAATGACACCGGCGGTACCAGCGTCCTGCAACAAGCCGCCACCTTGGCGGATGATAGCGGCAAGTTGTTCGCCGACCTGCGCGGTCGCATCGTTTCCAGCCCGTCGGCCGGCACCGACAGCCAGTTGGATGTTGAGCAACTGTATCGCCTGGAACCTGCGGGGGCCGCTTGCGACAACGCTGACTTCAAGCGCGTGATTCTGCGTGCAGCGGGCCACGGCCCAGAATGGACCCTCACGGCCAGCGGCAAAGGCCTGGTGCTGGACCGCGCAGGCCAGCCCCCACTGGCGGTGCCTTACGTCGAGGAGCAACTGGGCGACGGCCGCTTCAACCTCGGCACCGAAGCCAACGGCCAGAAAGTCGAGCTCTGGGTCACACCAGCGCGCTGTGTCGACAGCATCACCGGCAGCGTGCAACACATGAGTGCGGAGTTGCGGGTCAACGGCCAGGTCCAGCGCGGTTGTGCCTATTTCGGCGGCGCGCGCGACGACTGATCCGACGGGAAGCTGTTTAAACCGCACCGAAAGCGGGTTTGCAGCTTATAATCGCCGGTTTGAAACACGCCCTGGCGCAGTAGTGCGCCCCGCGAACCGGATCCCGTCATGTTACGAATCACCGAACTCAAGCTGCCGATCGACCATCCCGAAGAAGACCTGCGTCCCACCATCGTGCAACGCCTGGGCATCGCCAGCGATGACCTGCTCGACTTCACCTTGTTCAAGCGCAGCTACGACGCACGCAAGAAATCCTCCGAGCTGTGCTTCATCTACACCATCGACCTGACGGTGCGTGATGAAGCCAGCGTGCTGCGCAAGTTCGCCGATGATCGTAACGTCAACGAAGCGCCGGACATCAGCTACAAGGTGGTTGGCCAGGCACCCGCCGACCTGGGCGAACGGCCGATCGTGGTCGGCTTCGGCCCGTGCGGCATCTTCGCGGCCATGCTGCTGGCGCAGATGGGCTTCAAGCCGATCATCCTTGAGCGCGGCCCGGAAGTGCGCCAGCGCACCAAGGACACCTGGGGCCTGTGGCGCAAAAGCGTGCTCAACCCCGAATCCAACGTGCAGTTCGGCGAGGGCGGCGCGGGGACCTTCTCCGACGGCAAGCTCTACAGCCAGATCAAGGATCCGAAATTCCTCGGGCGCAAGGTCCTGCATGAGTTCGTCAAGGCCGGGGCGCCGGAAGAAATCCTCTATGTCAGCAAGCCGCACATCGGTACGTTCCGCCTGACAGGCGTCGTGGAAAACATGCGTGAGCAGATTCGCGCCCTGGGCGGCGAAGTGCGCTTCGGACAGCGGGTCTCCGATGTGCTGATCGAGGACGGCCAACTGGTCGGCGTCGAGCTGGCCAGCGGTGAACAGATCCATTCCAAACACGTGATTCTCGCCCTGGGCCACAGCGCCCGGGACACCTTCCGCATGCTCCACAGCCGTGGCGTGTACATGGAAGCCAAGCCGTTCTCGGTGGGTTTCCGCATCGAACACCCGCAATCGTTGATCGACAGCGCGCGCCTGGGCAAGTACGCCGGGCACCCGAAACTCGGCGCCGCGGACTACAAACTGGTGCACCACGCCAAGAACGGCCGTTCGGTATACAGCTTCTGCATGTGCCCGGGCGGCACCGTGGTGGCGGCGACTTCCGAGCCGAACCGGGTCGTGACCAATGGCATGAGCCAGTACTCGCGCAACGAGCGCAACGCCAACTCCGGCATCGTTGTGGGCATCACCCCGGAAGTGGATTACCCGGGTGGTCCCTTGGCAGGGATCGAGTTGCAGGAGCGCCTGGAATCCCACGCCTTCGTGCTCGGCGGCAGCAACTACGAAGCCCCTGCGCAACTGGTGGGCGATTTCATCGCCGGCAAGCCATCCACGGCGCTGGGCAGCGTCGAACCGTCCTACAAACCGGGGGTTGCCTTGGGCGACCTGGCCCTGGCCCTGCCGGACTTCGCCATCGAAGCCATTCGTGAAGCGTTGCCAGCGTTCGAAAAGCAGATCCGTGGCTACTCGCTGCATGACGCCGTGCTGACCGGGATCGAGACCCGCACGTCGTCGCCGCTGCGCATTACCCGCGACGAAACGCTGCAGAGCCTGAATGTGAAGGGTTTGTTCCCGGCGGGCGAAGGTGCCGGTTATGCGGGCGGGATCCTCTCGGCGGGCGTCGATGGAATCCGGATTGCCGAGGCGGTGGCGCGGGACATGCTCGGCCTCGAAGCCTGACACCGGACCTGTGGGAGCGAGCTTGCTCGCGATGGCGGCCCGGCATTCAACACACTTGTTGACTGATCCACCGCTATCGCGAGCAAGCTCGCTCCCACAAGAGGCCTCAGTGATTCAAATATTGGCCCGCAACACACTCTCCGGCAGTGCTTCGCCCCGCTCCACACACGCCGCCACGGCGCTGATCAACGCGTCCAATTCATACCCTTGCTCCTTGAGCCACGCCGGATCGTAATAAGTCGTGGCGTAACGCTCCCCGCCATCACACAAAATGGCCACGATCGAGCCCGATTCGCCGGCGGCCACCATGCCCTTTGCGGCAATCAGCGCGCCGATCAGGTTGGTGCCGCTGGATCCGCCGACCCGTCGTCCCAGGCGTTGGGCCAGGTAGTGCATGGCCGCGAGGGACAAGGCGTCCGGCACCTTGACCATCGCATCGATGACTTTGGGCAGGAATGACGCTTCGACCCGTGGCCGGCCGATGCCTTCGATCCGCGAACCGCAATCCAGGCGCAGGCTGGCATCGCCACTGCGGTAGTAGTCAAAGAACACCGAACGCTCGGCATCGGCACACAGCACCCGAGTGCAATGCTGGCGGTAGCGTACGTAGCGCCCCAAGGTGGCGGTCGTGCCGCCGGTGCCGGGGCTGGAAATCAGCCACGTGGGCTCAGGGTGCTGCTCGAAGCGCATCTGCTGGAAGATCGATTCGGCAATGTTGTTATTGGCTCGCCAGTCCGTGGCGCGTTCGGCGTAGGTGAATTGGTCGATGAAATGCCCGTCATACTCACGGGCCAGGCGCTCGGATTCGGCGTAAATCTGCGTAGGATCATCCACCAGATGACTCTGGCCGCCATAGAAGGCGATCTGTGCAATTTTTTCCCGGGAAGTGGTCGCGGGCATCACCGCGATGAACGGCAGGCCCAGCAATCTCGCGAAGTAAGCCTCGGAGATCGCCGTCGATCCGCTGGACGCCTCGATCACCGGCGCACCAGGCTTGAGCCAGCCGTTGCACAACGCGTAGAGAAACAGCGACCGGGCCAACCGATGCTTGAGGCTGCCGGTGGGATGACTCGACTCATCCTTGAAATACAGCGCTATGCCCGGCAACCCCGGCAACGGCAGCGGGATCAGGTGCGTATCGGCGCTGCGCTGGAAATCGGCCTCGATGATGCGAATGGCCTCGCGCGCCCACTGGCGGTGGTCGTTCATGGTGAGTGTTCTCAGTGGATCGGTACGGACGCAGGCAGACCGATGGCCGTGGGGCACGATCTGATTCGGAAATACGAGACGCAAGCTTAGGAAAAAACCGACATTCCGCACAGGTACAGCTATGGTCCAATATGGCTTGGAACTGCCTGATCACCTGACATGGCGCTTTGTAACGATATATAACAAAAAAGAATATAACTTTTGTTTTAGCAAACAACCGTACGGGTTAGGGTGTGCCATCTTTTTGAATTGATGGAATGGAGAGCAATCTTGGCTCTACGTAATTCTTTATCACGTTTTTTCCAACTGGAAGCAGCCAGTGGCCTGTTGCTCATCGCCGCCGCCGTGCTCGCCCTGGTCATCAACAACTCGCCGCTGTCCTGGCTCTATAACGGCCTGTTGGAAACGCCGGTGGTTGCGCAGGTCGGTGCGCTGAAGATCGCCAAGCCGATGCTGTTGTGGATCAATGACGGCCTCATGGCGTTGTTTTTCCTGCTCATCGGCCTGGAGGTCAAGCGTGAAGTGCTCGACGGCCAACTGTCGAGGCCGTCGCAAATCGTCTTGCCAGGCGCAGCAGCGATCGGAGGCATGCTGGTGCCGGCCCTGAGCTACTGGTTCCTCAACCGCGACAACCCCGCCGCCCTCGCTGGCTGGGCTATTCCAACCGCTACCGACATCGCCTTCGCCCTGGGCGTGCTGGCATTGCTCGGCAAGCGGGTACCGGTGTCCCTCAAACTGTTCCTGATGACCCTGGCGATCATCGATGACCTGGGCGCCATTATCATCATCGCGATCTTCTATTCGGGTGCCTTGTCGACCTTGTCGCTGGGGCTGGCGGCCGCGTGCATAGCCGGCCTGGTGGCGATGAACCGGATGGGCGTGGTCAAGCTCGGGCCGTATATGGTGGTCGGGCTGATTCTTTGGGTCTGCGTGCTCAAGAGCGGCGTCCACGCCACGCTGGCCGGTGTGACCCTGGCGTTCTGCATTCCGTTGCGCACGAAAAACGCCGAAACCTCGCCGTTGTTGACGCTGGAGCATGCCCTGCATCCTTGGGTGGCCTACGGCATCCTGCCGCTGTTTGCGTTCGCCAACGCCGGCCTGTCGCTGAGTGGCGTCACGGTGGAGAGCTTCACTCACCATGTGCCGATGGGCATTGCGATCGGTCTGTTGCTCGGCAAGGCCGTCGGCGTGTTCGGCCTGACCTGGCTGGCCGTCAAGATCGGCATCGCCAGCCTGCCCGCCGGGGCTAATTGGGGTCAGATACTGGGGGTGGCGATACTTTGCGGGATCGGCTTTACGATGAGCCTGTTCGTGGGTTCCCTGGCGTTTGAGCCGGGTGTGAGCGAGTACGCGGGCATGGATCGGATGGGGATTCTTACCGGGTCGATACTGGCGGCGTTGATTGGATATGGGGTGACGGCGATGGCCAGTCGCAGGGGTGGTGTGACGGCTTCGTGATGGTGTGCATATCCGTTTATGCGGTAACGGCTGCTGGCGGTTCCGCTCTTACAGCGGCTCACTTTTGAGAAGCCCGGAAGCCGGCCCAGTCAAAAGTAAGCAAAACGCTTTTGCCCCACCACTCGGCACCTCGCCTAGGCTCGGTGTGCCCTCACTCCGGCATTGCTCCATGGGCCCGCCGCGATGGGCCATCCATGGCCCTGCGCGGCTATCCCGGCATCCATGCCGGGATGCCCACTGCGCAATGCCTGCGTTCGGCCAGCGTGGTTTAACGGGGCATCAAGATCAAAAGCAGAGCAAGAGCAAGAGCAAGAGCAAGAGCAAGAGCAAGAGCAAGAGCAACAGCAACGGGACGTGCGTTCAGCAGTTCCGTCGCTGAGCCGTTGCTATCGCAGCAAGCTCGCTCCTACTTTTTTTAATTAGTGCGATACGCGACTCGTACCACCGACTGTGGAAATCCGCACCCGCTCACCTACGCGGAACACTTCATTCTCCTGCACCTGCTGCACATAGGCACGCATGCTGCCGTCATCTTCACGAACGGTAATTTCAACACCCTGGGTACGGGTCAAACCTTCTTCAGTGGCGGAGCCGATCAGGCCGCCGGCCACGGCGCCGATTACCGCCGCAACGATGCTGCCACGGCCACCACCGATGGCGCTGCCACCCACGCCACCGACCACCGCACCGGCAGCTCCGCCGATCGGGGTCTTGGTGCCTTCGATCTTGACCGGGCGCAGGGATTCGATGGTCCCCATGCGAATCGTCTGGACGCGACGCGCTTCATCACGGGAATAGGAGTCACCGGTCAGGCTCGACTGACAGCCAGTGAGCAACATCGCCATCGTGGAAAAGGAAGCAACCAGCAAAACAGACTTACGCATAGCATCAACTCCAAAAGACAGGGATCCATTAAACTCCCCGGCTTGACGCCTGTCACGGCTTCACCGGGAAAATTTGCTTTCATTCAGGTGGGATACAGGCGCACCCGAAAAATTCATCACACAGTAGCGCCAATTTCAAAAGTCTGCGTCACCGACCCAGGATTTTTCATGGATTACTTCATCATTATCGCGACCACCTTGGCCGGTCTGTACTTCCACTGGTGGCTGTACGTACGCATCAAACGTTGGGCGGACCGTGACCTGGCGCTGTCACTGGCGGGGCAGGACGAGCACAAGAAAAGCTACATGTTGGAACAATTGGCCCGCGCCCGTGAACAACGAATCAAGCGGCGGGACCTGCCGCAATGGCTCCAGGCCGCTGCGGCAGGTTATCCGGATGTCACGGCGCCAGGCGCTCGCGAATCCAGTCCGCCCCTTGAAGGCGGTAGTTGAGACGGTCGTGAAGGCGGCTCGGGCGGCCCTGCCAGAACTCGATACGCTCGGGCAGCAGTCGATAACCGCCCCAATGCTCGGGGCAATGGGGTTGGCTGTCGCTGAAGCGCTGCTCGGTGGCCTTGAGCAGGTCCTCAAGCTCGCCGCGCCCGGCGATTACCCGGCTCTGGGGTGAGGCCCAGGCACCGAGGCGACTGCCCAGCGGCCGAACTTGGTAGTACGCGTCCGATTCCTGCGCAGTGACTTTCACAACCTTGCCTTCGATGCGCACCTGGCGCTCCAGGGTCGGCCAGAAGAACGTCATGGCCGCGAATGGATTCGCGGCGATATGCTGCCCCTTGGCGCTGTCGTAGTTGGTGAAGAATGTGAAGCCCTGGGAATCCAGTCCCTTGAGCAGCAGGATCCGACAGTGGGGACGACCGTCCGCATCCACGGTCGCCAGGGTCATGGCGTTGGCCTCCACCGGGGCCTGTTCGGTTTTCACCGCGTCGGCGAACCATTGGTGGAAAAGCGCGAACGGCTCGCCCGGGGCTTGCGCCTCGGTCAAGCCATCGCGGGTGTAGTCACGACGCATATCAGCCAGCGCTTGGGTCATGGCGCGTTCCTTGTGATCAGCCAATCACTGTTTTGGGGTGTCGGCGGCAGCGACTTTTTTCGCATCGGTCGCAGCCTTGGCCGGCTCTGGTTTCTTCGCCGGGGTGGCCTTCTTGGCCGGGCTTTTCTTCGCAGGAGCCTTCGCGGGCGCCTTCGCAGGAGTCTTCTTGGCCGCAGCTTTCTTGGTGGTCGGGGCTGCGGCTTTTTTCGGCGTAGCGGCCGGGGCCGGGGCCGCAGGCTTCACGTCCTGGGCAGCGACCATCGTCACCGGCGCAGGGGCCGGCATGTTGTATTTGCTCAGCAAGGCAACCATGGTATTCGCCGGGGTGACCAACAACTCCACACGACGGTTCAAGGCTCGACCTTCAACACTGTCGTTGGCCGCACGTGGCGCCACCGAGCCCATGCCGCGCAGCATCAGCCGATCGCGCTGCAGTCCGCTGAGGCGGAAAATCGCAGCGACGGACTGGGCACGTTCCTGGCTGAGCTTCAGATTGGCTGGCGCCGCGCCGGACGTATCAGCGTGGCCGAGGATCAGCACGGCGGTTTTCGGATCAGCTTCAAGTACCTTGGCGACACGGGTGAACGGGCCGAGTGTCACCGGTAGCAGCATGGCCGGACGGTCAGGGTTGAACGAGCCGTCCACGGGCGCCGTGACCACCAGCACGTTATCGCGACGCTCCAGTTCAAGCTTGCTGTCCTTGATGGCGGTACGCAGCTTCGGCTCATAGTCGTCGAGCCAGGCCTGGGTGACTTTAGGGTCAGGCATCGGCACCGCCTTGGCGGTTTCCTGATCCTTGCCGCCGAATGGCCACCACCATTTGCCGTTGCTCTCGGCTTCGGCTTTCGCCTGAGGTGCAACAGCGGCGGGTTTCACAGGCGTCTCCGGGGCCGGATCCTTGCTCGCAACCTTGTCGGACGACCCGAACGGCCACCAGCCACTGCCGCCCTCGGCATCATTTTGTGGGTTTTGTGCGCAACCGGTAATAGCGAAGCACAGCGCCAGAGCGAGGGTTTTGTTCGATGACATTGGATAATCCACAAAATGATCTAAATGAAAAAACAAAGGCCATGTTCCGGCCGCATAAACAGACGCTTGGAAACCGAAAGGAACACGAGGTTCCTGTATCCACTCACCTCAGTGGCGCTTTATAGACAAGTGGCAAGCACCCTCGCAAGGTTCTGCGCACGGGGATCCATCAAGACATAGGGCCCGAGCGTATTGGTCACGAAACCGAACGCGACGTCATGCTCCGGGTCGGCAAAACCGAGGGAGCCACCCGCCCCAGGGTGACCAAACGCTCGCGGCCCCAGGCCAAAGGTCGCGTTTGGCACATCCGGTTGATCGAGCATGCAGCCCAGGCCAAAGCGGGTCTGGGTCAATAAAGTCTTGTCCTCGCCGAAACTGTGCTGGCGGGTCAGCTCGTCGAGCATTTCACCCTCCAGCAGGCTGCCGTCGAGCAGACCGGCGTAGAAACCCGCGAGACTGCGGGCGTTACCGTGGCCATTGGCTGCCGGTTGCTGCATGCGGCGCCATTCGGGCTTGTTGGTGCTGGTCATGATCGACGGCGGGTTGGTGAAGGCCCGGGTGGTCATCGCCGTGGGCTCGCGCATCGTCACTTGCAGCAAGCGCTGGGCCGCTGCGTCGCCGACGTTGCCTTTGCCCCGAGCGATATGCGCCACGCGATGAAACTCTTCGTCGGCCAGGCCAACGTGAAAATCCAGGCCCAAGGGTTTGGCGACCCGCGCCACAATGGACTCTCCCGGCCCACGCCCATCGGCCCTGCGCAGCAGTTCGCCGACCAACCAGCCGTAGGTGATCGCGGCATAACCGTGGCCTTCGCCGGGCGTCCACCAAGGCGCTTCAGCGGCCAGGGCATCGACCATGACCTGCCAGTTATAAAGTGCTTCTGGCGCCAGCAACTCCCTCAGCGCCGGTAAACCGGCCTGATGACAAAGCAACTGGCGCAGGGTGATGGATTGTTTGCCGGCCGCAGCGAATTCAGGCCAATAGCGCGCAACCGGGGCATCCAGTTGCAACTTGCCCTCGGCCACCAACTGCAGGGCCGTGACGGCGGTGAATGTCTTGGTGCAGGAGAACAGGTTGGCAAGGGTGTCGCTGTGCCAGGCCTCACTGCCATCCTTGTCGGAGCTTCCGGCCCAGATGTCGATAACGGTGCGGCCACCCACCTGGATGCACAACGCAGCGCCACGTTCCTGGGGATCGTCGAACAGCGCGGCGAATGCTTCACGCACCGACTCGAACTGAAGCTCGTAATGACCTTGAATTTGCACCCGCAACTCCGTTGAAACAAAGACTTTTTTCAGGTGGCTGGCATTGTTTCAGCCATTGGTGTTTTTGTGAACCTTCGTGAGACGGCTGGTTAAGCGCAGTCTCCTGTGGCGAGGGCGCTTGCTCCCGCTGGACTGCTTGTAGGACCTGCGTAGGAGCTGCGTAGGAGCTGCGTAGGAGCTGCGTAGGAGCTGCGTAGGAGCTGCCGAGTGCAACGAGGCTGCGATCTTTTCCCAGGCACCTGAGTTTCAAGTGAAAGTCAAAAATCAAAAGATCAAAAGATCAAAAGATCAAAAGATCGCAGCCTTCGGCAGCTCCTACAGGCCCAGGTGTACTAGGAAATCTCCCGCCGAAACGGCGGCAGCGCATTGAGGATCGCCTTGCCATAACGTTGGGTCACCAGCCTGCGGTCGAGCAAGGTGATGGTGCCGCGGTCTTCCTCGGTACGCAGCAAGCGACCGCAGGCCTGGACCAGTTTCAGCGAAGCATCCGGCACGGATATCTCCATGAACGGATTGCCGCCCCGGGCTTCGATCCATTCGGCCAGCGCGGCTTCCACCGGGTCGTCCGGGACCGAGAAAGGAATCTTGGCGATCACCACGTGTTCGCAGTAGGCGCCAGGCAGATCCACCCCTTCGGCGAAGCTGGCCAGGCCGAACAGTACGCTGGAATCGCCGCCATCGACCCGCGCCTTGTGCTTGTTCAAGGTTTCCTGCTTCGACAGGTTGCCCTGGATGAACACTTGCTTGCGCCAATCCCGGTCAAGCCCATCGAAGACGTCCTGCATCTGCTTGCGCGAGGAAAACAGCACCAGGGTGCCTCGCGATCCCTCCACCAGTTCTGGCAGGTCGCGAATGATCGCGGCCGTATGGGCGGCCGCGTCCCGTGGATCGGCCTTGATGTCCGGCACTCGCAACACACCGGCATCGGCATGATGGAATGGACTCGGGACCACAGCGGTCACGGCTTTTTTCGGCAGCCCGGCGCGCATGCGGAAGCGGTCGAACGTGCCCAGGGCCGTCAGCGTAGCGGATGTCACCAGCGCGCCGTAGGCCACGTTCCACAGGTTGCGACGCAGCATCTCCGCCGCCAGGATCGGGCTGGCATTGACCTCGATGTCGAACAGCGAACCGCTTTCGGCCAGGGTCAGCCAACGCGCCATCGGCGGGTTGTCTTCCGGGTCTTCGGTGGTGAAGGCCGTCCACAGTTCCCAGTTGCCCTGCGAGCGGGACAGCAGGCTGCCAAACAGCGGGTACCATTCCTCGGCCTGGTTGCTGGCGATGCCGATATTGACCTCTCCATCCATGCCCTCCTTGAGCAGGTCGGTCAGGCGGGTGAACAGGTCGGTCAAGCGGGCAAAGCCTTTCTTGAGCTCGATGCCCATTTCACGCATGTGCTCGGGAATCACCCCGCCGACAAACCGATGCCGTGGTCGCTCGCGGCCCTCGACATCTTCGCCGGGCTTGAAGTCCGCAACCTGTTCACAGGCAGTGAACATGAACTGCTGGTTCGTCTTGATCTCCCGCGCCAGCTCCGGCACCTGCTCGATGAACTTGCCCAGGTCACCCGGCAACGGATGCTGGGCCAGCAGTTTGGTGAGGTTCTTCGCGGTCGTTTCCAACCAGTCGGCGGTGGAACGCAGCCGGGTATAGTGGGCGAAATGGCCGATGGCCTTGTCCGGCAGGTGATGGCCTTCGTCGAACACGTAGATCGTGTCGCGCGGGTCCGGCAGCACCGCACCGCCGCCCAGGGCCAGGTCGGCCAGGACCATGTCGTGGTTGGTGACGATGACGTCGACCTTGCCCATGCCTTCGCGGGCCTTGTAGAAAGCGCACTGGCCGAAGTTCGGGCAATGGCGGTTGGTGCACTGGCTATGGTCGGTGGTCAGGCGGGACCAGTCGGCATCTTCCAGGGCCGTGGACCAACTGTCGCGGTCGCCGTCCCATTTATTGCCGGCGAGCTTCTCGATCATGCTGGTGAACAGTTTCTGGCTGGCTTCGTCGACTTCGATCTTGAAGCCTTCTTCCTCGAACAATTGCGCCGTGGCAGTCTGCGCGTGGCCTTCCTGGAGCAACATGTCGAGCTTGGACAGGCACATGTAGCGGCCGCGGCCCTTGGCCAGGGCGAAGCTGAAGTTCAGCCCGCTGTTGCGCATCAGGTCGGGCAGGTCCTTGTAGACGATCTGCTCCTGCAGGGCGACAGTGGCCGTGGCGATCACCAGGCGCTTGCCGGCAGCCTTGGCGGTAGGAATGGCCGCCAGGCTGTAGGCCACGGTCTTGCCAGTGCCGGTGCCGGCCTCCACCGCCACGACGGCCGGTTCGCCACTGCGCCGGCCTTCGTCGTCGGTGTCGATGTCACCCAGGACTTTTGCCACTTCGGCAATCATCAGGCGCTGGCCATATCGCGGCTTGAGGCTCTTGGCTTCGAGAAAACGCGAATAGGCGCCCTGGATCGTGGTTTTGAGTTCGGTGCTGATCATGAATGGTCGGGCGCAAAAAACGCTGGATAAATTTTCAGTGGTTCGGATCGGCGGCTATCATACCCCGCTAATGAATCCTGCGCAGAACGGAGTGACCCAATGACACCCTTTGCCCTTGTCTACACCCTGCATTTACTGGCGGCCCTGGTCTGGGTCGGCGGCATGTTTTTCGCCTGGATGGTCCTGCGCCCCGCCGCAATCACGGCGCTTGAAGGCCCTGCCCGGCTGAAATTGTGGGTAGAAGTGTTTCAGCGTTTTTTTGTCTGGGTCTGGATCGCCGTGGTGCTGCTGCCGATCAGCGGCGTGGGCCTGATCCACCTGCGCTTCGCCGGTTTCGAAACCGCGCCACGTTATGTCCAGGTGATGATGGGCTTGTACGTGGTGATGACGGCGCTGTTCATTCGTATCCAGGGCTTGCAACTGCCCGCGTTGCGTAACGCCGTGACAGCGCAGGACTGGCCAACGGGTGCGGCGGTACTGGGGAAGATTCGGCGATTGGTGGGGATCAATTTGCTGATTGGCTTGCTGGTGGTGGCGATTGGCGCGGCGCGACCGATGTTCTGAAGACTACATGCAACCCTGTGGGAGCGAGCTTGCTCGCGATGAGGCGTATCAGGCAACACTAGACGGACTGACACAACGCCATCGCGAGCAAGCTCGCTCCCACAAGTCCAAACGCGCTGTCTTTAGAACCGCTGCACCGTCACCGCCCCGGCCGCTCCGGCGGGCCCTGGCTGGCCATCGGCGCCAGGACGGCCGCTCTTGCCGCCGTCGGCGGTGTAGACCAGGCAACCCTTGGCCTTGCCGCCTGCGCCGGGTTTGCCACCGTGACCGGCCGGGCCACCGGCACCACCGTCCACCGTCACCTTGATTTGCTCGTCCGGGTAGGCCCGGGGCAACTCAAGTCGAACCTGCGCGCCGGCCGCGCCCGGCTGGCCATCGCCGCCATTGCTGCCGTCGGCGCCGCGGCCAGCCGAACCCCAGGTGCACCCTGGCGCCTGTCCATTGGCGCCGTCCAGGCCGACGTAACCTGGCGCCCCCGTTCCACCCCGTGCGTCCACCGACAGTAGGGGCGCGTTCAACGCATTGAAGCGCAAATTGAGATTGCGCCCCGGCCGCGCCGCCTTCGTATGGGTACCCGGCGCGCCGCGAGCCGCGATCTGGCTTCCCTCGGCCAATTCGGCCTGGACCACTTTCAATTCCAACGCCTGTTGCGCCGGCACGATCGCAATCCGCGCCTCGCGCCCCAGGTGCAATTGTCCGACGGACAGTTCCGTAACATTCGAGGGCACGAGCAACGTGCCGAAATCAGCGACGTCCAAGCGCTCCAGCGCCAGCGAGCTGGTGGTGTTGGGCAGGCGCACCAATGAGTTGCTTTCGACCTGGACCACTTGAGCGCTCGCCATTGGGCACACAAATGCTGCAAGCAGACACAATTTACGCATGGGAAGCCTCTGGCGCGGGCGGAAGGGTTTGCAGGTGGAAGATGCCGAACATCAACACTCGGAGACGATCACGACCAGGGGCGGGACGGCCACGAAAGCTGGCCCTGAACCACAGCAGTTCAAGCAGATGGAGTGCCAGCAAGAACGCACCGGCGAAATTGACCAATAGATGCAGCGGATGGACGAATGGCACGACCAGGTTAACCAGCACCACCAGCCAGAACAGCAGCGTCAGCAAACGCCCCAGCCCCCAAAACACCTTCATATGGCCCTCCGACGGACGTTATTGTTTGGCGCACATTAACGGCTTGCGCGCTGGATAAGCCAGAGGGCGGGACAAATTTAATCCTGGCGTCCACCGGCGTCCGCCGAGTCGCTCGCATCACGACCCGGCGGTGCTGAGTCAACGCAATCCATGGACTCAACGCTGAATATGCAACTCCACGCGACGGTTCTGGGCGCGCCCTTCCTCGGTCTCGTTGTCGGCCACCGGTTCGCTTTCGCCCTTGCCCTCGCTGGTGAGTTTTTCCGGAGCCAGGCCCTGGGTCAGCAAATATTCCACGACGCTGCCGGCCCGACGCTCGGACAGCCCTTTGTTATAGGCATCGGTACCGACGCTGTCGGTATGGCCGACCACGCGGATGCTGGCGACATTGGCATGGCTCAGCTTGCCCATCAGCCCATCGAGCTGACTGCGTGCTGCCGCCGTGAGATCGGATTTATCAAAATCGAACAGCACCTTGCCTGCGTCATTAAGGGTAATGACTTCACTGGCCGGCGCTTGCGGTTCGACCGGTGGAGCGCTGGCCGGATATTGCGGCAGTGGGCAGCCGTGGTGTTCGACAGGCGTATCGGCGGGTGTATCGGGACAGCGGTCGCGGCGATCGAATACACCGTCGCCGTCTTCATCGCCATCCTGGGCGTAACAGATCAAGCCGCCGCCGAGCAGCCCCAACGCCGCGCCGCCAGCGGCCCAGCCACTGCTTTCGATGGCGCCCAGCCCGCCGCCGACCAGCCCACCGATCAAACTGCAGATCGGCCAGGTGCGCTGGTTGAGAGGTGCGCTGCCGTCGCTGTGAGTGGCGCAACCGGACAACAGACCGCTGGCCAGCAGTACCGGCAAGGCAATCCTGATGAGAACCTTCATGATGAATGCTCCTGTGTCACCGGCCCATACCGGTCACACAGGAGTAAAGACCCGCATCCGCGACTGTACAAGCCGCGGATGACAAGGGTTTCAGCGGTTTATCTTGATTTCGGTACGGCGGTTCATCGCACGTCCATCGGCGGTTTTGTTATCCGCGACCGGCTGGCTTTCCCCGGCGCCCGCCACGGAGACGAAACTGGCGCGAGGCACACCGCTGTCGACCAGGTATTGAACCACTGAATTGGCCCGTTTTTCCGACAGTTTCTGGTTGTAGGCATCGCTGCCAACGCTGTCGGTGTGGCCGGTCACGCGCAATTGCGCGGTGGAGCTTTCCTGTTTCAACCGGGTCGCGATGGTGCTGAGCACGTCCTTGTCGGCCGGCGTCAGCGTGGCCTTGTTGAATTCGAAGTGCACATCGCGAACCACGATGGTTTCTTCCTTGACCACCACAGGCTCCTCGGCCATTGGCGCCGGAGCGGGCGGTGGGCAGCCGTCGGCATCGACTTGCACGCCCTTCGGCGTGCCCGGGCACTTGTCGCGGCTGTCCGGCACGCCGTCACCGTCTTCGTCGCCGTCGCCATGGGCCCAGCACCAGCCCGCCGCCACCGTGCCGGCCACCAACGCACCCGGGCCGATCCAGGAACTGCTTTCGATGGCGCCCAACCCCGCGCCGACGACACCGCCCGTGGCCGCACAGATCGGCCAGTCGGTTTTCTGCAAACCTGCGCAACCAGTCAACACACTGGTTAGCAGAACCAGGGGTAACGCTGTCCGAACTATGCTCATCGGTTTTTCTCCTTGAAGGATCGGCATCGCGCCGATTCAGGGGAGTAAAGACCCGTCTTGGAATCTGCGCCAGCCAGAGCAATCGCCGGTTTTCCCCTCGTATTTGCACAAGTTCCATGCATTCAGGGGCAGAGCGCTCTAGGCCATGATGTCCAGGCAGGCTATCTTGGCGCCTCTGACTGAGGAACTTCGATGACCGTTGCCATTTCTTCGCGTACGCCCCAGCAAGCCCTCGCCGCCGTGCTGGACCGTTATGCCCCGCAAAGCCTGCTGTTGATCGGTGCGAGCAGCTTTCCCGCACTCGAGGCATTCCAACAGGCCCACCCCGACGCCGAGGTGGTCCACGCCAGGCCCGGCGCGTTGCCGGCGGACGTGACGGCGCGGCGTTTTGACCTGGCCCTGGCGCTCGATTGCCTGGAGCATTTGCCCAAGCGCGACGGTCTGAACCTGTTGGGCGGCATTCGCAATCTCAACGCCAGCCGGATCGCGGTACTGGCGGATCTCAACGCCTGTGGCTGGCAAGAGACGGATTTCTTTTCCCTGGCCCTGCAGGCCAGCGAGCGTTTTCAGCGCGAGGACCAGGTGCTGACCCTGTTCACCTACGATCTGCTTGAATACAAACAGGTGCCCGACTGGCTCAACTCGCGCTTTTGGGCCAACCCTGAAAATTTTGGAAAATACTGGTGGTAGCTGTGGATACAAGCCTGCACTCAACCATTTGCCCCTGCGGCAGCGGCAACGCGCTGGAAGCCTGCTGTGGCCATTACCACGACGGTCATCCGGCGCCTTGCGCCGAGGCCTTGATGCGCTCGCGCTACAGCGCCTATGTGTTGGGCCTGGTGGATTACCTTGTCGGCACCACACTCCCGGCCCAGCAGGATGGCCTCGATCGCCAATCCATCGGCGACTGGAGTGCCAGCAGCACCTGGCTCGGGCTGGAAGTGGAAAGCAGCGAGGTGTTCGGTGGTCAACCGGAACATGCCTTTGTCACGTTCACCGCTCGCTGGCACGACAGCCAGGGCGAACACAGCCATCGAGAGCAGTCTTCGTTCGTGCAGAACGGCGGGCGATGGTACTTCATCGACCCCACCGTGCCGGTCAAGACTGGCCGCAACGACAGTTGCCCGTGCGGCAGCGGGCATAAATTCAAGAAATGCTGCGCCGGCTACTTCAATCGCTGATTTGCGAAACGTCCGACGCTCGTCCTCGGGTCAGCAGGACTAGACTGGGGATAAACCCGAGGTACGGACATGACCCAGACATCACGCTTGCTCCGCATCACTTGCCTGCTGTTGTTTGTCGGGCTCGGCGGTTGCGCGTCCTGGCGAGGTGAGGAGGCGCCTGAACCGCAAGTGCATCTGGTCAAGGTCGAGGTGGTGCGGGCACGACTGCTTGAGCAGAAGTTCATGCTGCACTTTCGCGTCGACAATCCCGGCGACAGCGACCTCACTGTGCGCGGCCTGACTTATCGGATCCACCTGGGCGATCTCTTGCTGAGCGAAGGAGAGCATGAGCATTGGTTCACCGTGAGCCCGCGGCACAGCGCCTATTTCAAGGTGCCGATCCGTACCAACCTGTGGCCGCAAGTCCGGGAAGTGGTGAAATTGTTGGAGAAACCGCGAGAACAGATCCCCTATCGGCTGGAAGGGGAGCTGGAAACCGGTTTATTCATCGCCGACTACGTGCACCTGGAGCGCAATGGCGTGATAATCGCCGCCGATTTTATTGCGGAGTAACCCCGATGACCCAACAGCCCCACGTCCACGGCCCTGATTGCAATCACGATCACGACCATCACCACGATCATGACCACCATCACGACCATGGCCACGTCCACGGCCCGAACTGCGGCCACGCCCACCAGGAACCCGTGCGCAACGCCCTGAAGGATGTCGGCCGCAACGACCCTTGCCCATGTGGCAACGGCAAGAAATTCAAGAAGTGCCACGGGGCTTGATGCTTCGAGCTGAAGATTTCTAGTCTGTCAGACCGCCATCGCGAGCAAGCTCGCTCCCACAGGGATTTGTGAACGTCACAGAACCAGTGTGGGAGCGAGCTTGCTCGCGATGAGGCCGGAACATCCAATACCCACGTTTCAGCCCGCCCGCAAGATCTTCTCCACGCTCACCACCGTCGCGTATTCCCCATGCAGGTTCGCCAATGACATCCCGTGCACCTCGGCAGCCGAACGGGCAACGCCAAAGTAATCGGCCTTGTCGAACGTGAAACAGGCATCTTCGGCTACCCAGGCGTCGAACCCCAGATTGCCGGCCGTGCGAGCGGTGGACTCCACCGAGTTGTTCGTCGCCACGCCAACGATCACTAATTGTCCGATTCCGGCGCTGCGCAAATCTGCCTCCAGGGTCGTGCCGCAAAAAGCATCCGGCACCTGCTTCTGGATCAATCGCTCCCCGGCTATCGGCTCGAACCGCTCCTGGACCTCCACGCCAGATTGCCCAGGCCAGAAAACCGAATCCTCGGAACGGGAAAGGTGATGGACGTGAACGACTGGCCGCGCCGAATCTCGCCAGCGGGCAAGCAATTCCAACATGCGCAACTCCGCTTCGGGGTTGTTGCGAGGGCCGAGCCTGGGGTGGAGGATGCCTTTTTGTTGGTCAATGAGGACAAGCGCTGCGTTTTCTCTTAGCTCCATGCCGGTTTTCTCATGCTCGATCGTTGGATTTTCCAACACTTGAACATCACCTTTTCATACAAGCAAGTCATCAATCGGCCCGTGAAGCCACAGGCGATTCCGGGCTTTCATCGCCAAATCAACAAATAACCCCACCGCCGGCTTGCGCGCCCTCCTCCTGCTCACTAACGTAGCGCCTTTATTGTGCCACCCCCTCCCGCAGGAGCTTTGCCATGGCCTCGCCAGCCTCGATTTCCTTCATTCCCAAGCTCGGCGTTGCCGCAGCAGTGGCCAGCATGCTCGGCTTGAGCGGTTGCCAGGCCTGGAATACCCAGGACACTGTCCCGCCCACCACCGGCGTGCAACCGCTCAAGGGGCTGGCGCAGAATGTCTCGGTTCGGCGCAACGCCACGGGCATGCCGCTGATCGAGAGCAACAGCTTCCACGACGCCCTGTTCGCACTCGGTTATGTCCACGCCAGCGACCGAATCACGCAAATGGCAACCCTGCGCCTGCTCGCCCAGGGCCGCTTGGCGGAAATGTCCGGCGCCGAACGGTTGGATATCGACCGCTACATGCGTGCAGTGAACCTGAAAAAAAGCGCTGACGAGCTGTACAAGGCATCGTCGCCACGCATCAAGCGCTTCTTTGAAGTCTATGCACGGGGCGTCAACGCCTACCTGTTCCGCTATCGCGACAAGTTGCCGTCGGACCTGGCTGCCACTGGCTACAAGCCTGAATACTGGAAACCGGAAGACTCGGCGCTGCTGTTCTGCCTGCTGAATTTCAGCCAATCGGCCAACTTGCCCGAAGAAATCTCGACCTTGGTGCTGGCCCAGGGCGTGACCAACGACAAACTGGCCTGGCTGAGCCCGTCCTACCCGGATGAGCCCCTGCCGCTGGCGGAAGGCGAAAAGCTTCAGGGCGTCCGGCTCAATGGCCAGGTTCCCGGCCTGAACGAAATCAGCAAGGCTGGCGCCCAGTTGGCCGATCTGAATCTGATGGGCTCAGCGTTTTCAAGCAACTGGGCCATTGCCCCCCAACGCAGTCGCAATGGCAAAAGCCTGTTGGCCAGCGACAGCCATGGTCCACTGGGCGTGCCGTCGCTCTGGAGCCCGGTGCAGATCCGCGCGCCCAAGTATCAGGCGGCGGGGCTTTCCGTAGCCGGTATTCCGCTGATCCTGGCGGGTTTCAACGGTAACGTGGCGTGGAGCATGAGCAGCGTTCTTGGTGACAACCAGGACCTGTTCCTGGAAAAGATCCGACGCCAGGGCAACGGGCTGTCCTACGAAGTCAATGGCAAATGGCAGCCGGTAGCCGTGCGCAACGAAACCTATTTCATCAAGGGCCAACGGACTATTCGCGAAGCCGTCTATGAAACCCGCCACGGGTCCCTGCTCAACAGTGCCCAGGGTCCGGCCATGGCCAACGGCCTGGGGCTGGCCTTGCAGCTGCCAAGTTTCACCGACGACAAAACCCTGGACGCGCTCTTTGATCTGTCGCGCTCGAAAAACGTCGAGAAAGCCTCGGATGCCAGCCGGGAAATCCGCGCGCTGGCGGTGAACATGGTGTTTGCCGACGCGCGTAACATTGGCTGGCAAGTCACCGGTCGTTATCCGAACCGTCGCGAAGGCGAGGGCCTGCTGCCGTCGCCGGGCTGGGACGGGCGCTATGATTGGGACGGCTATGCCGACCCGATGCTGCACCCGTACGACCAGGATCCGGCCCAGGGGTGGCTTGGCACCGCCAACCAGCGCGTCATCCCTCACGGCTACGGCATGCAGTTGTCCAATTCCTGGGCGACGCCGGAGCGTGGCGAGCGCCTCGCCGAACTGGCCGGCGCGGGCAAACACGACGTTCGCAGCCTGAGCGCCATGCAATATGACCAGACCACGACCTTCGCGGCCAAACTCAAGAAAGCCTTCGAAGCCCCGGGCATGGCCCAGCCGCTGAAACAGGCGATCGAAGCCTTGCCAGTGGCGGACCGGGCCAAGGCTCGCGAGGCCTATACCCGCCTGATGGCGTTCGACGGCAGGCTCAGTCCGATGTCCACCGACGCGGCGATCTATGAACTGTTCCTGCAGGAAAGCATGAAGCAGATCTTCCTCGACGAATTGGGTCCGGAAAGCAGCCCGGCGTGGAAAGCACTGGTTGCCAACGGCCAATTGTCCTACTCGGCGCAGGCCGATCATCTGCTCGGTCGGGAGGACAGCCCATTCTGGGACGACGTCCGCACGCCGCAGAAAGAAGACAAGCCGGCAATCCTCGCCCGTAGCCTCGCGGCGGCCATCAGCGTCGGCGAAACCCAGTTGGGCGGCGATCACGCTGCCTGGCAGTGGGGCAAACTGCATCGCTATGAGTGGAAAAACGCCAGCGGCCAGGTCGTACGCGGGCCGCTGGCGGCGGGTGGCGACGGCACCACGCTCAATACCGCCGCGTTCGCCTGGGGCCAGGACTTCAACACGACCGTGGCGCCGGCCACGCGTTTTCTCGTTGACTTCAGCCAACCCGAGCCATTGACCCTCCAGGGCGGCGCGGGCCAGTCGGGCAACCCGGCCAGCCCGAGCTACCTGAACGGTGTTGATCCGTGGATCAAGGGGCAATACCAGAGCGTGCCGCTGCAACCGCAGAACTTCGACCGGGCGTATGGCAAGACACGGTTGACGTTGGTGCCCGGTAAATAGATTTCCCATTGTGGCGAGGGGATTTATCCCCGCTGGGCTGCGCAGCAGCCCTAAAGCCAGACAATTCGGTGTATCAAGAATGAGCTGGGTGTCTCGAGGTCTGCTTCGCAGCCCAACGGGGCGGTGCGACGTTTCGCTAAATCCCCTCGCCACAGTTGTCCATGCTGTCGCGTGATCCCCACCCAAACCCAATCGAACTTCTCCCCCCGCCCCCGCCTCTACCGGACAAGCCCATCGCCCCGGTAACCGCATGGATCTTGTCATTGCCCGCCCCGAAGGCCTGTATTGTCCGCCGGGAGATTTCTACATCGATCCCTGGCGCCCAGTGGAACGCTCGGTCATTACCCACGCCCACGGTGACCATGCGCGCGGCGGCAACCAGCACTACCTGGCAGCGGCACCCGGCGAAGGCATCCTGCGCTCCCGGCTGGGCCAGGACATCAATCTGCAAACCCTGCCCTACGGCGAGCGCCTGCAACATCATGGCGTCACCTTGAGCTTTCATCCTGCCGGCCATGTGCTGGGCTCAGCCCAGGTGCGGCTGGAATATCAAGGCGAAGTGTGGGTGGCGTCCGGCGACTACAAGGTCGAGCCCGACGGTACCTGTGCGCCGTTCGAACCAGTGAAATGTCATACGTTCATCACCGAATCCACCTTCGGCCTGCCGATCTATCGCTGGCAACCCCAGGCGCAGATCTTCGATGAGATCAACCAGTGGTGGCGCGGGAACATTGACGCTGGGCGGGCCAGCGTGTTGCTCTGCTATTCCTTTGGCAAGGCCCAGCGAATTCTCCATGGCATCGACGCAAGCCTCGGCCCGATCCTCGCCCACGGTGCGGTGGAGCCGCTGAACCGGGTCTATCGCGAGGCCGGGGTGCTTTTGCCGCCAACCCTCTATGCCGGCGACGTCAAAAAGAACGACCCGATCATGGGCCAGTCCTTGGTCATCGCCCCGCCCTCCGCCGGTGGCAGCACCTGGATGCGTCGCTTCGGCGATTACAGCGATGCGTTTGCCAGCGGCTGGATGCGCTTGCGCGGCACGCGTCGGCGCCGTGGCGTGGACCGGGGCTTCGTATTGTCCGACCATGCCGACTGGCCAGGCCTGCTCTGGGCGATTGAACAGACCGGTGCCGAGCGGGTCATGGTGACCCATGGTTCAGTGGCCGTGCTGGTACGCCACCTGCGCGAGCAGGGCCTCGACGCCCAAGGCTTCACCACGGAGTACGGCGACGATGAAGAAGACATCGCCTCGGCGGTCGGCACGGATGAGACTGCCTCATGAAAGCTTTTGCCGAGCTGTACGCCGAACTGGACGCCACCACTTCCAGCAATGCCAAGCTGGCCGCCATGCAGGATTATTTCGCCAAGGCGCCACCCGAGGACGCCGCCTGGGCGGTTTACTTCCTGTCCGGCGGTCGGCCACGGCAGTTGGTGCCAGTGAAAATCCTTCGGGAGGTGGCGGTCCAGGTGTCCGGCTTGTCGTTGTGGCTGTTCGAGGAAAGTTACCAGGCCGTGGGCGACCTGGCCGAAACCATCTCGCTGGTGTTGCCGGAGTCGCCCCACAGTTCCGACGAAGGCCTGGCGCGGTGGATCGAAGAAAAACTGCTGCCTTTACGTGGCGAGTCGCCCGAAGTGCTGGCCGAACGATTGCCGGCGCTGTGGGCGCAGCTCGACCGGCCAAGCCTGATGCTGTGCATCAAACTCATCACCGGCAGTTTCCGCGTCGGTGTGTCCAAGCTGTTGGTGACCCGGGCACTGGCCGCAATGGCCGGCCTGGACAGCAAACGGGTGGCCCAACGATTGGTGGGCTATACCGATCTGTCCCATCGCCCCACGGCGGCCAGCTACCTCAAGCTGATCGCTATCGAATCCGCTGACGAACATGCCCAGCGCGGCGGCCAGCCTTATCCGTTCTTCCTGGCCCATGCCTTGTCGCAACCGGTGGAGCAATTCGACAGCCTGCTGGGGCCGGCCAGTGATTGGCAGGTGGAATGGAAATGGGACGGGATCCGCGCCCAGGTGATCAAGCGCGACGGACATCTGTGGGTCTGGTCGCGAGGCGAGGACTTGGTGACTGAGCGATTTCCGGAATTGCATCCACTGGCCCAGGCGTTGCCTGACGGCACGGTGATCGACGGTGAAATCGTGGTCTGGAAAGCGCCCCAATCAGTCACCGAGGACGCCTTCGACCCGGACGCGCCGCTGCAACCGGCGGTGCAGCCCTTCGCCCTGTTGCAGCAGCGGATCGGTCGCAAGACCCTGGGCAAGAAAATCCTCGACGACGCCCCCGTGGTGGTGATGGCCTACGACCTGTTGGAATGGCAAGGCGAGGACTGGCGCAGCCGGCCCCAGGCCGAGCGCCGTGAACAACTGGAGGCACTGATCGCCCACATTCACAGCCCGGTGCTGTTGCCCTCGCCGATTGTCACTGGCCAGGACTGGCTCGACCTCGCCCGCCAACGCGAAGCCTCTCGCAGCCTGGGCGTAGAAGGCATGATGCTCAAGGCCCGCAACGCGCTGTACGGCGTCGGTCGGACCAAGGACATGGGCGTGTGGTGGAAATGGAAGATCGACCCGTTCAGCGTCGACGCGGTGCTGATCTACGCCCAGCGCGGCCACGGCCGGCGGGCCAGCCTGTACAGCGACTACACCTTCGCCGTGTGGGACAACCCGCCGGGCAGTCGCGAGCGCACCCTGGTGCCGTTCGCCAAGGCCTATTCAGGGCTGACCGATGCGCAAATGCGCCAGGTCGACAGCATCGTGCGCAAGACCACGGTAGAAAAATTCGGCCCGGTGAGCAGCGTCACGCCGACCCTGGTGTTCGAACTGGGCTTCGAAGGCATCGCCTTGTCCAAGCGCCACAAGAGCGGGATCGCAGTACGTTTCCCGCGGATGTTGCGCTGGCGCCAGGATAAGACTGTCGAAGAAGCGGATACGCTGGCGACGCTTCAGGACTTGTTGAAATAAACTCTGCCAATACTCACGCTGCACAACAGTCGCATTGTTATGCCTATAACAAAAACACTGCGTACCGACGATGAACGAGATGGAATACATGGACTTCAAGCGACGTTGAAAAAACTATCGGCACCCCACCGACCGGCGATATTTCTGACGCCGTAATTACGGCGCCAGGCCATGTTCCATGAACTGAAAAACCGACTTGCTCTTTCAAAGCGCACTGCTAATGTGACATTAGATTAGCGGTCGCTGTTTTATATTGCCCTTCGCCCAGAACATCCTCCAGCCTTTCGCGCCGCCGTGAAAGAAGACCCATCACTCGGGGAGAGCGGGACGGCATCGCCACCCAGGCAAGGCCAAGCGGGGCCATTCCTGCCACCGACGGGATGAATGCCGGGGCGTGCCACTCAGAGGAGCCCTGACATGCTTGCAGAGAAGCGGTTTCAATCCTTGGATAGCTTCAGGGGACTGATGGCCATATCGGTAATGCTCTATCACTTGCGCATCAGTGGCAGTTTTACCGAATGGTTGTTATTTCGCCACGCCGAAATATTTGTCTCATTCTTTTTCGTATTAAGCGGCTTCGTATTGACGCATGCCTATGGCAACTCCGCACGGTTTAACTTTCGAAAGTTCTTCATCACCCGCACGTTCCGCCTGCTGCCCCTGCACCTCTTTATGCTGAGCATCTTTATAGCCCTGGAGTGCGGGAGATATATAGCATCCGAAAAAGGCATGAACTTCAACAACGTGCCTTTTTCAGAAAAATTTGCCCCCTCCGAAATTTTGCCCAATGCGCTGTTATTGCAATCGTGGACGCATTTGACTAATCCATTGTCGTTCAACTACCCGTCCTGGAGCATCAGTATCGAGTATTACACCTACATGATCTTCGCCCTGATACTCAGCATCGCTTTCGGGGTCAGGACGTGGGTATGGGGAGCCGTGGTATTGGTGGCCCTGGCGCAGATGTACAGGGGCAACACCTTCTTCACCATCGAATCGCTACGGGGTCTCGCCTATTTTTTCACCGGCTGCCTGGCTTATGCCGTGTACCGGCGAATCCCCCGCCCCAGCCAGGCCCGGACGGGGTTGCTGACCACCCTTGAAGTGACAGCGGTGGCAGCGGCGCTGGTTTTCGTGGTCAACGACTTTGAAGCCAAGCAACTGCTGGCCAGCCTGTTGTTCGGTGTCATCGTCGTCATATTTGCCTTTGACGGCGGTGCGGTGTCGCGGTTGTTGGCGGGACGTGGCTTCGGTTTACTCGGCAAATTGTCCTACTCCATCTACCTGACCCATGCGGCCGTTCTCTTCTGCGTAGTGTCGGCGTTCATGGTGGCGAAGAAATTTTCCGGCTTGGACATTGCCCCGGTGATCGACGGAACGCGTTACCTGGACCTCGGCAGCGTAGCGCTCAATAACCTTGTCGCGTTGCTGGTCGCAGGATCGGTCGTCCTGGTGTCCATGTTCACCTACCGGTACGTCGAGATGACCGGGCAATCTTTCGGCCGAGCGCTCAGCAACAAGACCGCCCTTGGCCCTCTATCAAGTCCCGATACCCAGCTGAAAAAAACCCCATGACAGAAACGCCAGGCGCGCCCTCGCTCCAGTAATGCCAGAAATGGGAGTCGCTCCATCCTGGTGCATATTTTGGTGTACGCTCCTTCCCGCGCACCATCGCGTTCCGTCACCCGCCGCCAGTGCTTTTAAAACACTTGTTCGGCACTATGGTTCGGAAATTGCTACCTTTATGCCGTCATACCGTTCAGACCTTCACCGGTAACAATCTTATGCGCCACAAGCGCTCAAATTGGTTTTAGGGACTCGATAATGAAAAAAGCACTGCTGACCCTTTCTGCACTGGCGTTGTGCATGGCTGCTGGCGCTGCCACGGCCAAGGAATACAAGGAACTGCGTTTTGGTGTCGACCCGTCCTACGCCCCGTTCGAATCCAAGGCCGCCGACGGCAGCCTGGTCGGTTTCGACATCGACCTGGGCAATGCGATCTGCGAAGAACTGAAGGTCAAATGCAAATGGGTCGAAAGCGATTTCGACGGCATGATTCCAGGCCTCAAGGCCAATAAATTCGACGGCGTGATCTCCTCCATGACCGTTACTCCAGCCCGCGAAAAGGCTATCGACTTCTCCAGCGAGCTGTTCTCCGGCCCAACAGCCTATGTATTCAAGAAAGGTTCGGGCCTGAGCGAAGACGTCGCCTCGCTCAAGGGCAAGACCGTCGGCTACGAGCAAGGCACCATCCAGGAAGCCTACGCCAAAGCCGTGCTGGACAAAGCCGGTGTCAAGACCCAGGCCTACCAGAACCAGGACCAGGTCTATTCCGACCTGACTTCCGGCCGCCTCGACGCGGCGATCCAGGACATGCTCCAGGCCGAGCTGGGCTTCCTGAAATCGCCAAAAGGCGAAGGCTATGAAATCAGCAAGCCGGTGGACAGCGAACTGCTGCCCGCCAAGACCGCTATCGGTATCAAGAAAGGTAACAAAGAGCTGAAGGCGCTTTTGGATAAAGGTATCAAAGCGTTACACGACGACGGCAAATACGCCGAAATCCAGAAGAAACACTTTGGCGATCTGAATCTGTACAGCGGCAAATAATGCGCGGCGCCTGCCCGGCCTCGGGTGGGCGCTTTTTTCCTGCCAAAGGCCTTCTCCATGCTCGAACAACTCCTACAAAATCTGGGGCTCTCTGCCTTCAGCCTGAAGGGCTTCGGCCCGCTGCTGATGCAAGGCACCTGGATGACGATCAAGCTGTCGGCTCTTTCCTTGCTGCTTAGTGTCCTGCTCGGCCTGCTGGGTGCCAGCGCCAAGCTGTCCAGCGTCAAACTGCTACGTATTCCCGCCCAGCTCTACACCACGTTGATTCGCGGCGTACCCGACCTGGTGCTGATGCTGCTGATTTTCTACAGCCTGCAAACCTGGCTGACTTCTTTGACTGATCTGATGGAATGGGAATACATCGAGATCGACCCATTCGGCGCCGGGGTGATCACCCTGGGCTTCATTTATGGCGCGTACTTCACCGAAACGTTTCGTGGCGCGATTCTCGCGGTGCCGCGCGGCCAGGTCGAAGCCGCCACGGCCTATGGCCTCAAGCGTGGCCAGCGTTTTCGCTTTGTGGTGTTCCCGCAGATGATGCGCTTTGCCTTGCCGGGCATCGGCAACAATTGGATGGTCATGCTCAAGGCCACCGCCCTGGTGTCGATCATCGGCCTGGCCGACCTGGTCAAGGCGGCACAAGATGCGGGCAAGAGCACTTACCAACTGTTTTATTTCCTGGTGCTGGCGGCGCTGATCTACCTGCTGATCACCAGCGCGTCCAACTTCATCCTGCGTCGACTTGAACGTCGCTACGCCGCCGGAGCCCGGGAGGCCGTGCGATGATCGAACTCCTGCAAGAATACTGGCGACCGTTCCTCTACAGCGACGGCACCAACATCACCGGCCTCGCCATGACCCTCTGGCTGCTCAGCGCCTCGCTGCTGATCGGTTTCCTGGTGTCGATCCCGCTGTCCATCGCCCGGGTTTCGCCAAAGTTCTATGTGCGTTGGCCGGTGCAGTTCTACACCTACCTGTTCCGCGGCACACCGCTCTACATCCAATTGCTGATTTGCTACACCGGCATCTACAGCATCGCCGCGATACGCGCCCAGCCCCTGCTCGACAGTTTCTTTCGCGACGCGATGAACTGCACGATCCTGGCGTTTGCGTTGAACACCTGCGCCTACACCACGGAGATCTTCGCCGGGGCGATTCGCAGCATGAACCATGGCGAAGTCGAAGCGGCCAAGGCCTACGGGCTGACCGGCTGGAAGCTCTACACTTACGTGATCATGCCGTCCGCGCTGCGGCGCTCATTGCCGTACTACAGCAACGAAGTCATCTTGATGCTGCATTCGACGACCGTGGCGTTCACCGCTACCGTTCCCGATGTACTGAAAGTCGCGCGAGATGCCAACTCGGCCACATTCCTGACGTTCCAGTCGTTCGGGATCGCCGCGTTGATCTACCTGACCGTCACGTTTGCACTGGTGGGCCTCTTCCGTCTCGCCGAACGCCGCTGGCTGGCCTTTCTCGGCCCAACCCACTAAGGCTTCCGTTCCAGGACATACACGTAAATGCGCCACCAGATCCATGACCTGCTGGCCCCGCTGCCGGGGACCGCACGCAAGATCCACAGCTTCCACTTCGGCCCGGAAAAAGCCGCTGGCAAAATCTATATCCAGTCGTCCCTGCACGCCGATGAGTTACCCGGCATGCTCGTGGCCTGGCACCTCAAGCAGCGCCTGGCCGAACTTGAAAAGTCCGGCCATCTGCGACACGAAATCGTGCTGGTGCCGGTCGCCAACCCCATCGGCCTTGAACAGGTCTTGATGGACGTGCCCCTGGGCCGCTACGAACTGGAGAGTGGGCAGAACTTCAATCGCCGCTTCGTCGACCTGAGCGAAGAGATCGGTAACGAAATCGAAGAACTGCTCACCGACGACCCGCAGCACAACCTGTTGCTCATCCGTACCAGCCTGCGTGATGCCCTGAGTCGGCAGACCGCCGGCACGCAACTGCAATCCCAGCGCCTGGTCCTGCAACGACTGGCCTGCGACGCCGACATGGTGCTCGACTTGCATTGCGACTTCGAAGCCGTGGCCCACCTCTACACCACGCCCGAAGCCTGGCCCCAGGTCGAGCCGCTGGCGCGCTACATCGGTGCCGAGGCCAGCCTGCTGGCCACCGACTCGGGCGGCCAATCGTTCGACGAGTGTTTCACACTGCTCTGGTGGCAACTCAAGGAACGTTTTGGCGAACGATTCGAAATCCCCCTGGGCAGCTTCTCGGTCACTGTCGAATTGCGCGGCCAGGGCGACGTCAACCATGGCCTGGCGAGCCTCGACTGCCAGGCCTTGATCGAATACCTGATCCGCTTCGGCGCCATCGACGGCGAACCGGTGCCGTTGCCCGACCTGCCCTACCCGGCCACGCCCCTGGCCGCCGTCGAACCGGTGGCGACGCCGGTCGGCGGCCTGCTGGTGTACAGCGCCCTGCCCGGCGAGTACATGGAGGCCGGGCAACTGATCGCCGAGATCATCGACCCGGTCAACGACACCGTTACCCCCGTTCATTGCCGTAACGCCGGGCTGCTGTATGCCCGCTCGCTGCGTCGCATGGCCACTGCCGGCATGGTCATCGCCCATGTCGCCGGGACCGAAGCCTACCGCAGCGGTTACCTACTTTCGCCTTGAGGATGCCTGCTCCATGTACAAACTGACCATTGAAGGCCTGCACAAGAGCTACGGCCAGCATGAAGTGCTCAAAGGGGTTTCGCTCAAGGCCAGGACCGGCGACGTGATCAGCCTGATCGGCGCCAGCGGTTCGGGCAAAAGTACCTTCCTGCGTTGCATCAACTTCCTCGAACAACCCAACGACGGCGCCATGAGCCTGGACGGCCAGTCGATCCAGATGATCAAGGATCACCACGGCATGCGCGTGGCTGACGCCGACGAGTTGCAGCGCATCCGAACGCGCCTGGCCATGGTGTTCCAGCACTTCAACCTGTGGAGCCACATGACCGTGCTGGAAAACATCACCATGGCGCCGCGCCGGGTGCTGGGTGTCAGCAAGCAGGAAGCCGATGACCGCGCCCGTCGCTACCTCGACAAGGTTGGCCTGCCGGCCCGCGTTGCCGAGCAATACCCGGCGTTCCTCTCCGGCGGCCAGCAACAACGCGTCGCGATTGCCCGCGCATTGGCGATGGAGCCGGAAGTCATGCTGTTCGACGAGCCGACGTCGGCGCTGGATCCGGAACTGGTGGGCGAAGTATTGAAGGTCATCCAGGGCCTGGCCGAAGAAGGCCGGACCATGATCATGGTGACCCACGAAATGAGCTTCGCCCGCAAGGTGTCCAACCAGGTGCTGTTCCTGCACCAGGGCCTGGTGGAAGAAGAAGGCGCGCCGGAAGACGTGCTGGGCAATCCCACCAGCGAACGGCTCAAGCAGTTCCTCAGTGGCAATCTGAAATAAAAGCACCGAGCCAAGCCCGTAGGCGCTGCCGAGTGCAACGAGGCTGCGATCTTTGCACTGCCACTTGAATCGTAAGCGAAAGATCAAGATCAAGATCAAAAGATCGTCCGAACGCGGCCCGAGCCTTCGGCAGCTCCTACGACCAGCGGGAGCAAGCGCCCTCGCCACAACAGCGCGCCTGCCACCACCAGGTCATAAAACCTTTCACCTCCTGCCGTGGTCTCTGAAGAAGGACTTTCAGGGCATGCACGGCACCCATGGCGACATCCAGCAACTTCGCGAAACAGTGGTTCGATGCCCGGGGCTGGAAGCCGTTCGCTTTTCAAAAACACGTGTGGGCCGCCGTCAAGCGCGGCGAGTCGGGGCTGCTGCATGCCAACACCGGTGCCGGCAAGACCTACGCCGTCTGGTTTGCCGCCCTCAATCGTTTCGCGCGCTCAGTGCCGCCACCGGATAAACCGCGCAAACGCAAACCGCCGGCGGAGCCGTTGACGGTCTTGTGGATCACGCCCATGCGGGCCTTGGCTGCCGACACCGCCAAAGCCCTCGAAGCGCCGCTCACGCCGTTGCAAATCCCTTGGAGCGTCGGCCTGCGCACTGGCGACACCAGCGCCAGCGAACGCGCCCGCCAAGGCCGGCGCCTGCCCACTGCGCTGATCACCACACCGGAAAGCCTGACGCTGATGCTGGCCCGTGCCGATGCACACACCGCCGTCTCGACCTTGCGCATGGTCGTGGTGGATGAATGGCACGAACTGCTCGGCAACAAGCGTGGCGTCCAGTTGCAATTGGCGTTGGCGCGCCTGAGACACTGGCATCCCGGGCTGATTGTGTGGGGTGTATCCGCGACCTTGGGTAATCAGGCCCACGCCGAGCAAGTCCTTATCCCGCAAGGCAACGGGGTCAGCGTGCAGGGCGCCAACGGCAAAGCCCTACAGGTCGATACGCTGTTGCCACCGACCCTCGAGCGCTTTCCGTGGGCCGGGCACATCGGCTTGAAAATGCTGCCTCAGGTTGTCGCCGAGATAGACGCCAGCGGCAGTTGCCTGGTCTTCACCAATACCCGCGCGCAATCGGAAATCTGGTACCAGGCCATTCTCGACGCGCGACCGGATTGGGCGGGGCTGATTGCGCTGCACCACAGCTCGTTGTCCCGTGATACCCGCGATTGGGTGGAGCGAGCACTGAAGGACGGCCAGCTCAAGGCCGTCGTGTGCACGTCCAGCCTGGACCTTGGCGTGGATTTCCTTCCCGTCGAACGGGTATTGCAGATCGGCTCGGCCAAAGGCGTCGCGCGATTGATGCAGCGCGCCGGGCGCTCCGGCCATGCGCCGGGACGGACCTCGCGGATAACCCTGGTGCCCACCCATAGCCTGGAGCTCGTCGAGGCTGCTGCTGCCCAAGACGCCGTGGCACAGCGACGCATCGAACCGCGGGAATCGCCCGACAAACCCTTGGATGTGCTGGTCCAGCATCTGGTCAGCATGGCCCTTGGCGGCGGTTTCATACCCGACGAGCTGTTTGACGAGGTGCGTGGTGCCTGGGCCTACCGCAACCTGAACCTGGCCGAATGGGCCTGGGCCCTGGCCTTCGTTCGTCACGGTGGGTTGTCGCTGACGGCCTACCCCGACTACCGACGGGTCGAACCGGACGAACACGGCATCTGGCGCGTCCCCGACGCCCGCCTGGCCAGGCGTCATCGCATGAGCATCGGCACCATCGTCAGCGACGCCAGCCTGCAACTGAAGTTCTGGAGCAAGGGCGGTGGCGGCAAGACCCTGGGCAGCGTGGAGGAAGGTTTCATCGCACGCCTGCGGCCCGGCGATGGTTTCCTGTTTGCCGGCCGGCTGCTGGAGTTGGTCCGGGTCGAGGACATGACCGCCTACGTGCGGCGCAGCCAGGCGAAGAAAGCCGCCGTACCGCGCTGGAACGGCGGGCGCATGCCACTTTCCAGCGAGCTCGCCGCGGCTGTCGTGGCGCGCCTGAGCGAAGCCGCCGCTGGTCATTTCGACGGCCCGGAAATGCAAGCGGCGCAGCCCATGTTGAGCACGCAACTGCGCTGGTCCGGTTTGCCCACGCAAGGCACGTTGCTGGCCGAAACCCTCAAGTCCCGGGAAGGTTGGCACCTGTTCCTGTATCCATTCGCCGGACGCCAGGTTCACCTGGGACTCGCCAGCTTGCTGGCCTGGCGCGTCAGCCAGCGGCAACCGGTGACGTTTTCCATTGCGGTCAACGACTACGGCCTGGAATTGCTCAGCGCCACCGAGCTGGATTGGTCCGCGCACCTGAACCCGACGCTGTTGCGCACCGACCACTTGCTGGGCGACGTCCTTGCCAGCCTTAACGCCGGCGAACTGGCCTTGCGCCGCTTCCGCGAGATCGCCCGGATCGCCGGGCTGGTGTTCGCCGGCTACCCCGGCGCGCCGAAGAGCACTCGGCAAGTCCAGGCGTCCAGCGGATTGTTCTTCCAGGTGTTCAAGCAATACGACGCCGACAATCTGCTGCTGGCCCAGGCCGGCGAGGAAGTCTTGCGCGAAGAACTGGATATACGCCGATTGGAGCAGACCTTGGAACGCCTCGACACCTTGAAGCTCGACCTGCATGTCATCAAGCGCCCGACCCCGCTGGGTTTCCCATTGCTGGTGGAGCGGTTCCGCGAAAGCATGAGTTCGGAAAAGCTCGCCGACCGCATCCGCCGAATGGTCAGCGAACTGGAAAGAACCGCCGATCGGGGGACCGCCTGATGGCCGCGCCCTATCCCGTCAACCTCGCCGGGGAAGCGCTCTGGCTGCTCCCGCAAAAAGCCCTGTACTGGCCCGCCCAGGAGACGTTGATGGTGGCGGATGTGCATTTCGGCAAAGCCGCCGCCTACCGCAGCCTGGGCCAGCCGGTTCCCCATGGCACGACAGCGAGCAACCTCGCGGAGCTCGATGCATTGCTGGCGAGCCTGCCCTGCCGACTGCTGATTTTCCTTGGGGATTTTCTCCATGGGCCCGGCTCCCATGCGCCGGGAACCTTAAGGGCGTTGGCGGACTGGCGTGCGCGACACCCCTCCCTGGCCATGACGCTCATACGCGGCAATCACGACAAACGTGCCGGCGACCCGCCGCCGGACCTGAATATCCGCGTCGTTCCCGAGCCGCTGCTGCTGGGCCCTTTCGCCGTGCAACACGAACCCCACCCGCATTCGAGCCGGCACGTGCTGGCCGGCCACGTGCACCCGGTCTACCACCTCAGTGGCAAAGGTCGGCAGCGGCTGCGCCTGCCGTGCTTTCGCCTCGGCAGCGACATCAGCCTGCTGCCGGCGTTTGGCGCATTCACGGGAGGCTATCGGGTCGAGCAAGAGAACGACTGCAAGATCTTCGTCATCGGCGATAACGAAATATGGCCCGTCAATTAAAGCACTCGTGCTTCAACTGACGGGCCATATTCGGATCAGGCTACGGGTGCAGGAGGTGGCTCGTCCGGAAGCGTCGGCTCACCGGGCTCGGTGGGATCCGTGGGGTTGGGATCAGGATCGGGGTCACCGGGAACGCCACCCGCCGCTTCGACAGGATGGGCCAGCAGTGACCAAGCCAGGACACCGATCTGATTGGGCTCAAGCCTTGCCAGTTCGGCACTGATTCGCGGATCGATCTTCATAGAGCTACTCCTGAGCGAAGGCCCATTGGGCTGACGCAAAAAAACGGGCAGTACACTCCATAGAGTGCCTGCCCGCTCAGGAATTCCGACAGCTCGTCAGAATCAGGTACGCGGCAGTGTCACGCCGCGCTGGCCCTGGTATTTGCCACCCCGATCCTTGTAGGACACTTCGCATTCCTCGTCGGATTCGAGGAACAGCATCTGCGCCACGCCTTCATTGGCATAGATCTTCGCCGGCAGGGTCGTGGTGTTGGAGAACTCCAGCGTCACGTGGCCTTCCCACTCGGGTTCCAACGGCGTCACGTTGACGATGATGCCGCAGCGGGCATAGGTGCTTTTGCCCAGGCAGATGGTCAATACGTTGCGCGGAATGCGGAAGTATTCGACGGTGCGGGCCAGGGCGAAGGAGTTCGGCGGAATGATGCAAACGTCGCTCTTGATGTCGACGAAGCTCTTCTCGTCGAAGTTCTTCGGGTCGACGGTGGCGGAGTTGATGTTGGTGAACACCTTGAATTCATCGGCGCAGCGTACGTCATAGCCGTAGCTGGAAACACCGAAGGAAATCAGCCGGTCGGCGCCTTCGCCACGCATCTGGCGCTCGACGAAAGGCTCGATCATGCCGTGCTCTTGCGCCATGCGGCGAATCCACTTGTCCGATTTGATGCTCATGGCGGGTTCCTGAATAGCGAGGTGGAAAAAAACTGTCCGGCATCTTACCGGGGCGCGGGTCGGGTTCAAAGTGCGCGACGCAAATCTCGCCGATCCGCCTTGATTTCCAGGCCCCGGCGGCCATCGCGCTTGCCGTCAGTCATTAAAACCGAGAAACCTTCGCAAAGACCATTGGCACGTTCAGGAAAAAGGGTTAAGGTGGCGTCACTGTGCTGCTTGTGTCACTGAGAATCTCTACACGATATGTTGAATTTCGATCCAACCATCTACAAGAATTTTTCCTGCTCTTTGCACTCAGTCTCGGCCAGGGTTCTTCCTGAGTCGCAGTTATCTTTGTTCAAGGAGTTACACCATGTCTAATCGCCAAACCGGTACCGTTAAGTGGTTCAACGATGAAAAAGGCTTCGGCTTCATCACCCCACAATCCGGTGACGATCTGTTCGTTCACTTCAAAGCTATCCAATCCGACGGCTTCAAAAGCCTGAAAGAAGGCCAACAGGTTTCTTTCATCGCTACCCGCGGTCAGAAAGGCATGCAAGCTGAAGAAGTTCAAGTTATCTAACTTGTCCTTGCTTTAGTAAGAAGCCCCGCCCTTAAAAGCGGGGCTTTTTTGTGCCTGTCGATTTTTTCAGGCACAAAAAAACCTGTGGGAGCGAGCTTGCTCGCGATAGCGATGTACCAGTCGCTACAGGTGCAACTGATCCACCGCCTTCGCGAGCAGGCTCGCTCCCACAGGGCCCGATGTCAGCTCGGGATTACCAGGTCACGCCAAACCCAGCCGTGTAGCGCGTCTTGCTCAGGTCGCTGTCTTCAGTACCCTCAATCACATCCTTCTCGGCCTTGAGGTTGAGCGACGCCCAGTCGGTCACCTTGTAGCGCAACCCGACCTCAGCGTCATAGGCGTAGTCGGCAACATCGGATAGCGGCTTGCCAACTTCGCCGTTGGTGAAGAACTCGACACGCTTGCCAATCAGGTAGCGGTTGTAATCCCACTTCATGGCGACGGAATAGAAGTTGTCCTTGCCCCCATCGCGATATTCATAATCCGTACGGTTGAGCAGCGAACCCAGCGAGAACGCGCCCAGCTCGTCGTCCCAGAATTGGTAGCCGGGACCGGTGCCCACGACGCGCTGGCGGGCCAGGTCTTCGACTTTATCGCGCTTGTAATTGAGGCGACCCTGCCAGAACCATTTGTCGGTGATGAACCGGTCGAGGGAATACTCCAGGCGCCAGTTGTCAGCCGAAACCACGTCATCCTGGAATTCGCGGTTGTACTCACCTTCAGCGGTGTGTCGCCATCTGCCGTGACGTGCCGAGGTCTTGAAGTCGATATCGTAGTCATCGGTATCGTTCTCCGCCCGCTGGTAATCCAGCGCGGCGTCGATATTGCCCTTCCATACCAAGTCTTCGACCACCGGCTTGGGCTTGAGGATCTGCTGGATACTGGCCAGTTCGACGGTCTTGGGCGCTTCACCGTTGGCCAGAATGACCTTGCCATCGTCGGCGGCCTGCAGCGATTTAGCCTTCTCGCCAGTGTAAGCATCCTGCTTGACCAGCAATTGTTGGTCGCTTTCCAGGGTCTTGACCTGTTTCCAGTCAATCGGGACCGCACCGGCGTAATCGGTCTGGATCAACAATTTGCCGCCATCGAAAACGGTAATCTTGCCGCTGAGCTTGTCGCCGTTCTTCAACCAGACGGTATCGGCAAGCAATGGCATGGAGGCGCTCGTAACAGCTAGGCACAGCAGGGTTCTGGACAACATAAGCGATAATGGGCTCAAGTTTTCGGTGAAAAGGCGGCATTATCCCCCAGGATGACACCTCAGCAACGACTGACCCACGTACGGATGATGAGTTCACTTATCAACGCGATCTGTAGGAATTAATCTACAGACGGACCTATTTCCAGGAACAACCCCGTGACTGACACCCCTGCGGACCCCGAAAATGCAGCCCAAGTCCGACGAACCACGCTCTACCTGACCCTGGCGCAGGTACCGGAAGGCAAAGTCGTCACTTATGGTCAGCTAGCCGACATGGCCGGCCTTGGCCGCGCGGCCCGCTGGGTCGGACGCACGCTCAGCCAGCTGCCGAACGACACCAAGCTGCCCTGGCATCGAGTGCTGGCGGCCGGCGGTCGGATCAGCCTGCCGGCGGGCAGCGCCTCGGGGGACGAACAACGCGCGCGCTTGCGCATGGAAGGGATCAGTGTCCTGAATAATCGTGTTGATATTCAGCGCCATGGCTGGCGCCCGGTAGAGCACAGCGGTTAGAGTGCGCGCTTTGTTTTCGCAATTTTTGAGGCAGACTCCAGCCCATGCCCCGTAAAACCTGGCGCGCCGCCCTCGCCGCCTATGCCAGTCCTTCGACGCTCGTGCTGTTGCTGCTAGGCTTCGCCGCCGGCTTGCCGTACATGTTGGTGTTTTCCACCCTCTCGGTCTGGTTGCGCGAGGCCGGCGTGGCCCGCGAAACCATCGGTTACGCGAGCCTGATCGGCCTGGCCTATGCCTTCAAATGGGTGTGGTCGCCACTGCTCGACCAATGGCGCCTTCCGTTGCTGGGCAAACTGGGGCGTCGGCGCTCATGGCTGGTACTTTCCCAAGGCCTGGTGATCCTCGGACTGGTCGGGATGAGCTTCTGCGACCCGCAAAAGCACCTGTCCTGGTTGATCGCGATTGCCGTCATCGTCGCCTTTGCCTCAGCCACCCAGGACATCGCCGTCGATGCCTATCGACTGGAAATCGTCGAAGACACCCGCCAGGCCGCGTTGGCCGCCAGCTATATGTCTGGCTATCGGGTCGCCGCGCTGCTCGCTACCGCCGGCGCGCTGTTCTTTGCCGAAGGGTTCGGCTCCACCGGGTTCAGCTACAAGCATTCGGCCTGGGCCGGCACGTACCTCCTGTTTGGCGTGTTGATGGTGCCGGCCTTGCTGACGTCACTCTTGATGCGCGAGCCCCCCGTGCCGCTGCGCACCCAGTTGCAGGCCGGGCGCTACACCTTCGTTCACCAACTGGCCTCGGTCTTCGTGCTGATCGTGCTGCTGGTGTCGGTCCCGGCGATGTTCACCCAGCTCTACAACACTGACTTCGCCAGCGTACTGTTCGAAGGCGTCAGCCTGCTCGACCTGCTGCTCGAGGATCGCGCGTTCCTGCGGGCGATCCTCTACATCCTCCTGACTGCCCTGTGCCTGTCGTCCATGGGACGTCGAGGCCTGGCGCCGGTATTGACGCCCGTCAACGACTTCATCCTGCGCTACCGCTGGCAGGCGCTCTTGCTGCTGGGACTGATCGCCACCTACCGGATGTCCGACACGGTCATGGGCGTCATGGCCAATGTGTTCTACATCGACCAAGGCTTTACCAAGGACCAGATCGCCAGCGTCAGCAAGATCTTCGGGCTGATCATGACACTGGTCGGCGCCGGGATGGGCGGCCTGCTGATCGTGCGCTTCGGGATCCTGCCGATCCTGTTCATCGGCGGCGTTTCCTCGGCCGCCACCAACATCCTGTTCCTGATGCTCACCGACATGGGCCCGAACCTGAAGATGCTGATTGTCACGATTTCCCTGGACAACTTCAGCTCCGGCCTGGCCACCTCGGCATTCGTCGCCTACCTGTCGAGCCTGACCAACCTGAAATTCTCGGCCACCCAATACGCCCTGCTCAGCTCGATCATGCTGCTGCTGCCACGCCTGATTGGCGGCTACTCGGGGGTGATGGTGGAGAAATTCGGCTATCACGACTTCTTCCTGATCACCGCCCTGCTCGGCGTACCGACCCTGCTCCTGACCGCCTTGCATTGGTACCAGGAAAATAGCCGCCAAGGCCCGACGCCAGAATCGGAGTCGGAGCCGGAATCAACGCCAACCCGGCCCGCCCAGGAGTCGTAGGCCCAAAAGTCGTAGGAAAGCTCAGCAGGCGCCGAAGAAACCGGCGCCTGGATCCGGCAACAGGCCACGCGCCTGTACGCCAGGGCATCTCGCCCGTACAATGCTGCGTCACTTCTCGTCATCAGCAACCGACAACGGCCAACCATGCGCACCAGTCAATTTTTGCTCGCCACACAGAAAGAAACGCCTTCCGACGCCGTCGTGATCAGCCATCAGCTGATGCTGCGTGCCGGCATGATCCGCAAACTCGCCTCCGGCCTGTACACCTGGCTGCCGATGGGCCTGCGGATCATGCGCAAGGTCGAAGCCATCGTCCGCGAAGAAATGGACGCCGCCGGCGCTCTGGAAGTGTTGATGCCGAGCACCCAACCGGCCGAGCTGTGGCAGGAGTCGGGGCGCTGGGAGGAATACGGTCCCGAGCTGCTGCGCATCAAGGACCGTCACGGTCGCGACTTCTGCGCGGGCCCGACCCACGAAGAAGTGATCACCGACCTGATGCGCAACGAGTTGAGCAGCTACAAGCAGTTGCCGATCAACCTGTACCAGATCCAGACCAAGTTCCGTGACGAGATCCGTCCGCGCTTCGGCCTGATGCGCGGTCGTGAGTTCATCATGAAGGACTCCTACTCGTTCCATGCCGACCTGGCCTCGCTGCAGGTCACTTATGACCGCATGCACCAGGCGTACTGCAACGTGTTCACTCGCCTGGGCCTGAAGTTCCGTCCTGTAGAAGCCGACAACGGCTCCATCGGCGGTGCCGGTTCTCATGAATTCCATGTCCTGGCCGAATCCGGCGAAGACGACATTGTCTTCAGCAACGGCTCCGATTACGCCGCAAACATCGAGAAAGCCGAAGCCGTGCCACGGGAAACCTCCCGCGCCGCGCCGGCCGAAGAGTTGCGCCTGGTGGACACGCCGAACACCAAGACCATTGCCCAACTGGTGGAAGGCTACAACCTGCCCATCGAGCGCACCATCAAGACGCTGATCGTGCGCGCGGAAGAAGAAGGCAAGCTGATTGCCCTGATCATCCGTGGCGATCACGAGCTGAATGAAATCAAGGCCGCCAACCAGCCTGGCGTCGCCAGCCCGCTGGTCATGGCCACCGATGCCGAGCTGCGCGACGCCATCGGCGCTGGCGCCGGCTCCCTCGGCCCGCTGAACCTGCCGCTGCCGATCATCATCGACCGCTCCGTGGAATTGATGAGCGACTTCGCCATCGGTGCCAACATCGATGACAAGCATTATTTCGGCGTGAACTGGGAGCGCGACCTGCCAGTTCCAACCGTCGCGGACCTGCGCAACGTCGTGGCCGGCGATCCAAGCCCGGACGGCAAGGGCACCCTGGAAATCAAGCGCGGCATCGAAGTCGGTCACATCTTCCAGCTGGGCGACAAGTACAGCAAGGCGATGAAATGCGAAGTGCTGGGCGAGAACGGCAAGCCAGTCACCCTGCAAATGGGCTGCTACGGCATCGGCGTATCCCGCGTGGTGGCCGCCGCCATCGAGCAGAACAACGACGAGAACGGGATCATCTGGAGCGACACGCTCGCGCCGTTCCAGATCGCCCTGGTACCGCTGCGTTATGAAACCGAACAGGTTCGCGAAGCCACCGACAAGCTCTACGCCGAATTGACGGCCGCCGGCTTCGAAGTGCTGCTGGACGATCGCGACAAGAAAACCAGCCCCGGCATCAAGTTCGCCGACATGGAGCTGATCGGCATCCCGCACCGGATCGTGGTCAGCGACCGTGGCCTGGCCGAAGGCAACCTGGAATACAAGAGCCGTACCGAGGCCGAGCCGCAAGCGCTGCCAGTCGCCGACGTGCTGCCCTTCCTCCAGGCCCGTATCCGCCGCTGAGACCAGATAGAGACGTCATGTTCAAGCGAAACACCTTAGGCCTCGGGGGCGCCGCACTGTGCGGCGCCCTGCTGGTCAGCGGCTGCGCCAACCAGATGTCGCAACGCAACGAGCACGAAGAACGGATCGAGCGAAAGCTGCTCGACCATAGCCTGCAGATCGATGTGGGCGAACCCAAGGTGCTCGATCTGCCGCAGCGTCGAGTTCGGATCAATGAGCAGAAGACTTTCGAAGTCACCGAATTCGAAGTCACCCGCCACTACGATCGCTACACGCCCTACCAGCCTTGGCGGGAGATCTACGAGATCCCGCTGGGCGCGGTCGCGGTGGTCGCCGGCGTCGGCGCGAACGTGGTCAATGTATTCGCCTTGGGCAGCCTCCCCGACTCCGCGACCCGCGACTGGATCAGCTACGGTTTCGCCGGGCTGAACCCGTTCATGAACGTACCTTCCAACGGTCGTGCGCAACAGAACCTGGCCGGTATCGACGAAATCCAGCGTGACAAGCGCACGGAACACTCGAGCCTGCCCTGGAGCGAGCGCCCGGTAGAAGTGAAAGCCGCCCGCCAGACGTTCGAGATGAGCACCGACCGCAATGGCGTGTTGCGCTTGAACCTGCTGGAAAGCCCTTTCGCCGAACATGACCTGAGCCAATTCGGGAAATTGCAGATCAGCGTGACCGATGCCCAGGACGAGGTGCATACCGATTCATCCCTGAGCATCAGCAGCACGCTGCGCAGCAAGTTGGTGGAGGCCCATGGGCTGATCTACGACGACTTGGAAGATGACGAAGTGAGCCAGTGGGTCCACCGGGTCAAACGCCTGTCGGAACTGGGACTTGAAGAAGAAGCCAGCGAGCTGGAACAGAGCCTGATCGAGCTGACCCGCAACGATCCGGAGTTGCAAACCGAGTTCATGAAAGCCTTGACCAAGGATGGCGGGCGGTTGGTGGCGGATCCTGGCGCCAACTGACTCCAGTTCTGATGCTCCCGTGGCGAGGGAGCTTGTTCCCGCTGGGCCGGGCTGGCGCTCCAGCGCGAAGCGGCCCCAAAAAACCGTCGGATGCGGAGCTCCAGATACGCACTCGCCGGTTCACGGCTGCTTCGCAGCCGAGCGGGAGCAAGCTCCCTCGCCACAAGGGCCCAGAGGACCTTAATGAACAGCGTTACCCTTTGGCGAGCGCTCAACGCTCGAACAACTCCAACTGCTCAAACCCGCCCCGCAAATCCTCCAACCGTACCCCTATCCCCAATAATCTCACCGGCTTGCCGCCCCGGTTGAATGCCTGGGTCAACAGCAACTGGTAGCTGCCCAAATCCCGTCCTGCCCCGGCCTGCTCCAGGGTGGTCTGGGTAAAGTCATGGAATTTCACTTTAACGAACGGCTTGCCCGGCCGGTAACTGCTGTCGATCCGCGCCATCCGCCCACTGAGGGTCTGCATCAGCTCCGGCAGCTTGTCGAGACAGCTTTTCAAATCGGGCAAATCGACGTCGTAAGTGTTTTCCACACTGATGGACTGTCGCCGGCTGTCGTTCTGCACCAGGCGCTCGTCGATCCCACGGGCAAGACTCCAGAGTCGCTCACCGAAACTGCCGAATTCGCGCACCAGCGCGAGCTTGTCCCACTGGCGCAAGTGCAGGCAATCAACGATACCCAGCCTGTTCAGTTTATCGGCGGTGACCTTGCCGACACCGTGGAGCTTGCTCACCGGCAGCGCCGAGACGAAATCCTCCACCTGATCGGGGGTTATGACGAACAAGCCGTTGGGTTTCTTCCAGTCGCTGGCGATCTTGGCGAGAAACTTGTTCGGCGCGACGCCTGCGGAGACGGTGATATGCAGTTGATTGGACACACGTCGACGGATGTCCTGGGCGATACGCGTGGCGCTGCCACCAAAGTGCGCGCTCGCGGAGACGTCCAGGTAAGCCTCGTCCAGGGACAGCGGCTCGATCAAGTCAGTGTAATCGCTGAAGATTGCGTGGATTTCCTTCGACGCTTCCCGATAGGCCTCCATCCTCGGCTTGACGATGGTCAGGTCAGGGCAGAGTTTCAGGGCATGGCCGGAAGACATGGCCGACCGCACGCCGTAGGCCCGCGCTTCGTAGTTGCAAGTAGCGATCACGCCTCGCCGGTCCGCCGAACCACCAACCGCCAGGGGCTTGCCGGCCAGCCGTGGATCATCGCGCATTTCGATAGCGGCATAGAAGCAGTCGCAGTCGACGTGGATGATTTTGCGTTGCGTCATAAAAGAAGCGGCATAGGGGACCAATCGGAGCGCCAGTATCGCATTCGTACCTGTATATAGCACCAGTAGTTTGAAATATCCTTCAGCAGACCTGGAAAATGCCTACGTAAATTTATTTCCTCAATCGCACCGAACCCGGCAATAGAGCGCGAACCCTTGCCAGGCGTGCGTCGCAGCGCTGTCACATTACCTTTCGGAAGGCTAACCAATTGAAGCGGAACAGGTTTTTCCGGATAAGGGATTGACAGTGCGCCAATCCTCTGTAGAATGCCGCCACACAGACGCGGGATGGAGCAGTCTGGTAGCTCGTCGGGCTCATAACCCGAAGGTCGTCGGTTCAAATCCGGCTCCCGCAACCAAACATCAAGAAAGGCTACTCGAAAGAGTGGCCTTTTTTGTGGGCGCCAGTTTTATACCAACCGACAGACGTCGCCGCCAGGTGCCCTGAGTTGTAGGACAATTTTCTTTTGTTTTTCGAGCATTTAGGCGAACGACCGTTAATTTGCCGCTTTGCCTTATTAACGGTTGACACGCTGGCGTTCGCCTGTAGAATGCCGCCACACAGACGCGGGATGGAGCAGTCTGGTAGCTCGTCGGGCTCATAACCCGAAGGTCGTCGGTTCAAATCCGGCTCCCGCAACCAAATATCAAGAAAGGCTGCTCGAAAGAGTGGCCTTTTTTGTGTCTGTCGAAAAAGCTGCATTACAAATATTTTGTAATTATTTTCCGCCGCAGGGATTGGTAACTTGGCTGGATACCCCCATCCTGTCGCGCATAGCTCAAGAGGTGATTGATGCGCGCCCACTCGTCTGACCCGCAAGACCCCGTTACTGCGACACAACCGATCAAGGCCGAGCGACTGCGTTGGCTGGATCGGATCAGCCAGTACCGCCAACCTATCGGTCTCGCCGTCACGCTGCTGCTGTTTGCGATCGCGTTGATCGCCTGTCGCCACCTCCTGAGCGAGCTTGATCTTTACGCGTTGCATGACTCGATCCTCGACGTGCCGAGGCCGGCGCTGCTCGGCGCAGTTGTCGCCACCGTCGCCGGCTTCGTGATTCTGCTGGGTTATGAATGGTCCGCCACCCGCTATGCGGGCGTAACGCTGCCGCCTCAAACCATGGTCCTCGGCGGTTTCACTGCGTTTGCCATTGGCAATGCCATCGGCCTCTCATTGCTGTCGGGCGGCTCGGTTCGTTATCGCTTGTATGCGCGGCATGGCCTGGGAGCAGCCGACGTCGCCCATATGACCTTGTTCGCCAGCCTGTCCCTGGGCTGCGCGCTGCCCCCCTTGGCCGCGCTGGCAACCCTGAGCAACCTGCCCGCCGCGTCTGCCGCCTTGCACCTTCCCGCCGTCTTGCTGGGTTCGATCGCCGTGGCGGTCCTGTTGCTCACCAGCGTGCTGGCCGTTGGCATCTATCGTCGTCGGTTGCCCGAGCAACCCTACCGGGACAGCCTGCTGGTCAAGGCCGGTCGCCGTACGCTGCGCCTGCCGGGCCGGCGCCTGACATTCCTGCAATTGGTCATCACGGCGCTGGATGTCGCAGCGGCCGCCACTGTGCTTTATCTGCTGTTGCCGGAAGCGCCACCGTTCGGCCCATTCCTGCTGGTGTATCTGCTCGCGCTGGCCGCCGGCGTGCTCAGCCATGTGCCGGGTGGCGTCGGGGTGTTCGAAGCGATCCTGCTGGCCGCGTTTGCCGATAAACTGGGCGCCGCGCCGCTTGCCGCCGCCCTGTTGCTGTATCGCTTGATCTACGTGCTGCTGCCGATGCTGGTGGCCTGCGTGCTGCTGCTGATCAACGAGGCGCAACGGCTGTTCCAGACGCGCCAGACCCTGCGTGCGGCGTCAGGTTTTGCCGCGCCGATCCTGGCCGTACTGGTTTTCCTGTCTGGCGTGGTGCTGCTGTTTTCCGGTGTCACCCCCGAGATCGACACGCGCCTGGAGCACATCGGCTTCCTGATCCCCCATCGGCTGGTGGACGCCTCGCACTTCGGCGCGAGCCTGGTGGGCGTGCTCTGCCTGTTGCTGGCCCAAGGCCTGCGTCGACGCCTGTCCGCCGCCTGGATGCTGACCACCGTTTTGCTGCTGGTGGGCGCCCTGCTCTCGCTGCTCAAGGGCTTTGACTGGGAAGAAGCCACGCTGCTGACCCTGACCGCTGCCTTGCTGGCAGTGTTCCGGCGCTCTTTCTATCGTCCGAGTCGCCTGACCGAACTGCCGTTCTCGCCGTTGTTCCTGATTGCCAGCCTTTGCGTGCTGGGCGCATCGATCTGGCTGCTGCTGTTTGCCTATCAGGACGTGCCCTACAGTCACCAATTGTGGTGGCAGTTCACCCTGGACGCCGATGCCCCCCGAGGCCTGCGCTCGTTGTTGGGCGCCGCCGTCCTGCTGGTGGTGGTTTCCCTGACCTGGCTGCTGCGCACGGCGCGCCCTGTGATCCATCAGCCCACGGCGGAAGAGCTGGAGCGTGCCAGGACCATTCTCATGGCGTCCTCGCAACCGGACGGTGGCCTGGCCCTGACCGGTGACAAGGCGCTGCTGTTTCATCCCAACGACGAAGCGTTCCTGATGTACGCGCGTCGCGGCCGCAGCCTGGTGGCACTGTATGATCCGATCGGACCGACCCAGCAACGGGCGGAAATGATCTGGCAGTTCCGCGACCTTTGCGATATCCACCATGCTCGCCCGGTGTTCTATCAGGTGCGAGCCGAAAACCTGCCGTACTACATGGACATCGGCCTGACCGCGATCAAGCTGGGCGAAGAAGCGCGGGTGAACCTCAAGCGTTTCGACCTCGAGGCCAAGGGCAAGGAGATGAAGGACCTGCGGTACACCTGGAACCGCGGCACCCGGGATGGCCTGTCCCTGGAGATCCACGAACCGGGGCAGGCGCCGATGGATGAGCTCAAGGTCATTTCCGATGCCTGGCTGACCGGCAAGAACGTACGTGAAAAAGGTTTTTCCCTGGGCCGCTTCAGCGACGACTACCTCAAGCATTTCCGCATCGCGGTGATTCGTTTCGAGGGCAAGCCCGTCGCGTTCGCCAACTTGTTGGAAACCCACAGCCATGAACTGGCGAGTCTCGACTTGATGCGCGCCCACCCCGAAGCGCCGAAACTGACCATGGAGTTCATGATGGTCGGCCTGATCCAACATTATAAGAACCATGACTACGCCCGCTTCAGCCTCGGCATGGTCCCGCTCTCGGGCCTGCAACCGCGTCGTGGCGCACCGTTGACCCAACGCCTGGGTTCGATGGTGTTTCGCCGTGGCGAGCAGCTCTACAATTTCCAGGGGCTGCGCCGCTTCAAGGACAAATTCCAGCCTGACTGGGAACCTCGTTACATGGCCGTGCCCGCCGGACTCGATCCGCTGGTCGCGCTGGCCGATACCGCCGCCCTGATTGCAGGCGGCCTGACTGGATTGGTGAAACGCTGATGACGCAACGCTTTTGGCGATACCTGGTAGCCAGCCTGCTGGTGCTGGCGGTGATTCTTGGTGGCGGCTACTGGTACTGGAACCGCCCCGCCCCGCAACCGCCCCTGGAACAACTGGAGCCCGCCGACGGCGTGCCGATGACCCGGGTCATTCCTGGCACCAAGTCGCGTGCCCAAGTGCTGGTGGCGGTCAATGAAGACCAGAAGCTCAGCGACACCCAACTGACGACCCTCAGCCGCAGCGGCTCGGCAGAGATCGTCCAGGTGATCCTGCCCAAGGACTGCATGTTGCAGGGCCGCGCCTTGCAGGCTGGCCTGAGACAGCTTCATGGGCCGGCCACGCTGGTCAGCGGCATCGGCCCTGGCGCCGTGCTGGCCTGGCGCTGGTTGGCGGAACAGAAGGACGACAAGGCCCAGGCCGTTTCGGTGGACCTGGCCCTGGAAAAACCCGGCTGCACGCACCTGTTGCCGAAAAGCGCCGCCCACGGTCGCTGGCTGGTGGCCTGGAACGACAACCCCGACGACACCAGTGCCGGTTTCGTGCGCGACCAGCACAACGCCGAAACCAGCATCAGTGACTACGACATCAACCTGCCGCAGGTGCTGAACAACGAGTTGCGCAAGATTCTGGTCGGTACCGAAAAGGGCAAGGGCGGCTTGAGCATCCCGGTGGTGGAAGTGCCTGCCAGCCAAACGCGCGATACCGTGACGCTGTTCCTTTCCGGTGACGGTGGCTGGCGCGACCTGGACCGCGACGTGGCCGATGAAATGGCCAAGATCGGCTACCCGGTGGTCGGCATCGACACCCTGCGCTATTACTGGCAGCACAAAAGCCCGGAACAGAGTGCGACCGACCTGACCGAACTGATGCAGCACTACCGGCAGATCTGGGGCACGAAGCGCTTCATCCTGACCGGCTACTCCTTCGGCGCCGATGTCCTGCCGGCGATCTACAATCGCCTCCCAGCCACCGAACAACAGCGGGTCGATGCGATTATCCTGCTCGCCTTCGCCCGTACCGGCAGCTTCGAGATCGAGGTCGAGGGCTGGCTTGGCAACGCCGGCACCGAAGCCGCCACGGGCCCGGAAATGGCCAAGCTGCCCGCAGAGAAAGTGGTCTGCATCTATGGCGGCGAAGAAGCCGACGAAAGTGGCTGCACCGACAAGACGGCCGTGGGTGAGGCGATCAAATTGCCGGGCGGCCACCACTTCGATGAAAATTACCCGGCCCTGGCCAAGCGGTTGATCGATGAGATCAACAAGCGGCAGAGCAAGCCTGCCGAGCAATAACCAAGGCCCGCATGACAAAAAGCCCCTGCAACCTCACGGTGCAGGGGCTTTTTTGTTGGCCGCTTGGTGCCCCTGTGGGAGCGAGCCTGCTCGCGAAGGCGGTGGCACATCCAGCGTCGAGGGTCCGCTGATCCGACGCTTTCGCGAGCAGGCTCGCTCCCACAAGGGATCCGCCTTGCCATAGGCCTTGTTACAGGTCTACATCTCGACCTGCGTCCCCAACTCGATCACCCGGTTCAACGGCAGGTTGAAGAACCGCAAGTTACCGTTGGCATTCTTCAGCATGAAGGCGAACAGCGACTCGCGCCAACGCGCCATGCCTTCGAGCTTGGAGGCGATGACGGTCTCGCGGCTGAGGAAATATGTCGTGCGCATCGGACTGAAATCCAAGTCCTCCAGGTGGCAGAGCTTGAGCGCCTCGGGCACGTCCGGTTCGTCGGTGAAACCGAAGTGCAGGATCACCCGGAAGAATCCATCGCCGTAGGCATCGACCTCGAAACGCCGCTGCGGCGGCACGCGTGGAATGTCTTCGTACACCACCGTCAGCAACACCACTTGCTCATGCAGCACCTGGTTGTGCAACAGGTTGTGCAGCAGCGCATGAGGCACGGCGTCCGAACGCGCGGTCAGGAATACCGCAGTGCCCTTGACCCGATGGGGGGGCTGGACGCGGATGCTGCTGATGAAGATCGGCAACGGCAACGCGCCCTCGTCGAGACGGTCCACCAGCAACTGCTTGCCACGCTTCCAAGTGGTCATCAGCACGAACAAGGCAATCCCGGCGATGACCGGGAAGGCGCCACCCTGAATGATTTTCGGCACGTTGGCGGCGAAATACAGCCCGTCCACCAGCAGGAAACCAACCAGAAGCGGGACCGCCAGCAGTGGTGGCCACTTCCACAACAGCAGTATCACGGCCGAAACCAGAATCGTGGTCATCAGCATCGTACCGGTCACCGCTACGCCATAGGCCGAAGCCAGCGCACCGGAGGACTCGAAGCCGATTACCAGCAACACCACGCCGACCATCAGCGACCAGTTCACCGCACCGATGTAGATCTGGCCCTGTTCGGCGCTGGAGGTGTGCTGGATGTACATGCGCGGGATGTAACCGAGCTGGATCGCCTGGCGTGTCAACGAGAACGCGCCGGAGATCACTGCCTGGGAGGCAATCACCGTGGCCAGCGTCGACAAGCCCACCAGCGGCAGCAATGCCCAACTCGGCGCCAGCAGGTAAAACGGGTTGCGCGCCGCTTCTGGATCGCCGAGCAGCAAGGCGCCTTGGCCGAAATAGTTGAGCATCAAGCCCGGCAACACCAGGAGGAACCAGGCGCGGGCAATCGGCTTGCGACCAAAGTGCCCCATGTCGGCGTAAAGCGCTTCGGCGCCCGTCAACGCCAACACCACCGCACCGAGGATCGACACGCCCATGCCCGGATGCACCACGAAGAACCGCACGGCCCAGACGGGGTTGACCGCCTGCAACACTTCCGGATGCTGGCTGATGCCATACACACCCAGCGCGCCCAGCACCAGGAACCAGGTCACCATGATCGGGCCGAACAGGATGCCGATGCGCGCGGTGCCGTGGCGCTGGATCAGGAACAGGGCCACCAGCACCACCACTGACATCGGCACTACCCAGTGGTCAATCCCATCAAATGCCAGGCCGAGCCCTTCAATCGCTGAAAGCACCGAGATCGCCGGCGTGATCATGCTGTCGCCGTAGAACAGCGCCGCGCCGATCAGGCCACACACCACCAGCAACGTCCGCAACCGCGCCCTGCCCGCTGCCGCCCGCCGCGCCAGGGCGGTAAGCGCCATAATGCCGCCCTCGCCCTGGTTGTCGGCGCGCAGGACAAACATCATGTACTTGATCGAAACGACCCAGATCAGCGACCAGAAAATCAGCGAGAGAATCCCCAGCACCCCGTCGTGGTTGACCGGTACGCCATAACCGCCGGAAAAAACTTCCTTCAGGGTGTACAGCGGGCTCGTGCCGATGTCGCCATAAACCACCCCGACCGCCGCGACCAGCATGCTCAGCGGTTTCGCTGCCGAATGCTCGGCACCCACCGCCTGACTATTTGCATGACCCATCCAACACTCCCGATTTTCCAGACCTTTCTTCTATTAGAGAAGCTGTACGCTTTTTGACGCAGCATGCACCGTTTTACGCTTGGTTACAGACGTTTTGTTGACTGTAGCAATCGCCAAAAGGCAAAGGCGCGAAGCATAGCGCAGCACTCGTCGCATTTCCCGGTATAAAGCTGGTCAAGTGCGTCGACCACGGATAGAATTGCGCACTTTTTGATCAGAGGCGCGTCAGGCGCCCTGTCTCGGCAAGAGACGATCCCCTTTACACCGAGGTTAGACATGTCCACCACTACCGCGCCAGCCAACCCGAAGGTTGGCTTCGTATCCCTGGGTTGCCCGAAGGCTCTGGTCGACTCCGAGCGCATCCTGACCCAGCTGCGCATGGAAGGTTATGACGTCGTGTCCACCTACCAGGACGCCGACGTGGTGGTGGTCAACACCTGTGGCTTCATCGATTCGGCCAAGGCCGAATCCCTTGAAGTGATCGGTGAAGCCATCAAGGAAAACGGCAAGGTCATCGTCACCGGTTGCATGGGCGTGGAAGAAGGCAACATCCGCGACGTGCACCCGAGCGTGTTGTCGGTGACCGGGCCGCAGCAGTACGAGCAAGTGGTCAACGCCGTGCACGAAGTGGTGCCGCCGCGCCAGGACCACAATCCGCTGATCGACCTGGTGCCGCCACAAGGCATCAAGTTGACCCCGCGTCACTACGCCTACCTGAAGATTTCCGAAGGCTGCAACCACAGCTGCAGCTTCTGCATCATCCCGTCGATGCGCGGCAAGCTGGTCAGCCGTCCGGTGGGCGATGTGCTCGAAGAAGCCCAGCGCCTGGTCAAGGCCGGCGTCAAGGAATTGCTGGTCATTTCCCAAGACACCAGCGCCTACGGCGTCGACGTGAAATACCGCACCGGGTTCTGGAACGGCGCGCCGGTGAAAACCCGCATGACCGAGCTGTGCGAAGCCCTCAGCACCCTCGGCGTCTGGGTCCGCCTGCATTACGTCTACCCGTACCCGCATGTCGATGAGCTGATCCCGCTGATGGCCGCCGGCAAGATCCTGCCGTACCTGGACATCCCGTTCCAGCACGCCAGCCCGAAAGTCCTCAAGGCCATGAAACGCCCGGCCTTCGAAGACAAGACCCTGGCGCGCATCAAGAACTGGCGCGAAATCTGCCCGGACCTGATCATCCGCTCGACCTTCATCGTCGGCTTCCCGGGCGAAACCGAAGAAGATTTCCAGTACCTGTTGGACTGGCTGACCGAAGCCCAGCTCGACCGCGTCGGCTGCTTCCAGTACTCGCCCGTCGAAGGCGCACCGGCCAATGACCTGAACCTGGACGTGGTGCCGGATGACGTCAAGCAGGACCGTTGGGAGCGCTTCATGGCGCACCAGCAGGCCATCAGCTCGGCGCGCCTGCAAATGCGCGTTGGCCGTGAAATCGAAGTGCTGGTGGACGAAGTCGACGAGCAAGGTGCCGTGGGCCGTAGCTTCTTCGACGCGCCGGAAATCGACGGCAACGTCTTCATCGACAACGGCAGCAACCTCAAGCCGGGCGACAAGGTCTGGTGCAAGGTCACCGACGCCGATGAATATGATTTGTGGGCTGAACAGATCGGCTGATCCGCACAAAGCGGGACCGCTGTTGTGGCGAGGGAGCTTGCTCCCGGCCTGTAGGAGCTGGCGAAGCCTGCGATCTTTTGATCTTTTGATCTTTTGATCTTTTGATCTTTCGCTTGAGATTCAAGTGTCCTCGGGAAAGATCGCAGCCTCGCTTCGCTCGGCAGCTCCTACAGTGCACCCCAGCAGGAACAAGGTCGCCACAGGTTGTTTTTCAGCCACTCACCGATCAGCCCCCAAAAAATCCTCAAGCCCCGCTCTTGTAACGAGATGCAGGGCTTTTTTACGGCTATCGTATGGAGAAACCCAGCACATCCACCACAAGGAACAGGCGGACATGCGCCAGCATTCGGTCATCCACACACCGAAACCAAGCGACTACCAGGAATTGACCCGGGTCTGGGAGGCCTCGGTACGGGCGACCCATGATTTCTTGCCGGACAGCTACATCGAGCTGCTGAAGAACCTGGTACTCACCCGTTATCTGGACGCGGTGATGCTCATCTGCACCCGGGACGCGCGCCAGCGCATTACCGGTTTCGCCGGTGTCGCGGCCGGCAAGATCGAGATGCTCTTCATCGACCCGGAACATCGGGGCCAGGGCCTGGGTAAACAGTTGCTGCGCTACGCCATGGAGAACTTGAACGCCGATCAGTTGGACGTCAATGAACAGAACCCACAGGCGCTGGGTTTCTATCTCAAGCAAGGCTTCGAAGTCGTCGGCCGTTCGGCACGCGATGGAATGGACCAGCCCTACCCGTTGCTGCACATGCGCTACAAGCAAGCGGACCTGAAGGCTGGACGCGGCTAAAAACCCCATGAGGCAAATGGACCCGCGATTAACCGGCGCCAGACAGGTACAATGCCCACCCTCTTTTTGTTACGGCCCCGTCATGACTGACCCGATTCGTCTCTCCAAGCGCCTCATCGAACTCGTCGGCTGTTCCCGTCGGGAAGCGGAGCTGTTCATCGAGGGCGGCTGGGTCACCGTCGACGGCGAAGTGATCGACGAGCCGCAGTTCAAGGTGACCACCCAAAAGGTCGAACTCGATCCCGAGGCCAAAGCCACCGCGCCGGAGCCCGTGACCCTGCTGCTGAACGTCCCGGCGGGCATGGACGTCGACACCGCCATGGCAACCCTCGGGCCACAGACCTTGAGCGAGGAGCATCGCTTCGGCAAGCGCCCACTCAAGGGCCATTTCCTGCGCCTGACTGCCAGCGCCGATCTGCAGGCCAACGCCAGCGGCCTGCTGGTGTTCACCCAGGACTGGAAGATCCTGCGCAAGCTGACCGCCGACGCCGCCAAGATCGAGCAGGAATACGTGGTGGAAGTCGAAGGCGAGATGGTCGCCCACGGCCTCAATCGCTTGAACCACGGGCTGACCTACAAAGGCAAGGAGTTGCCGGCGGTCAAGGCCAGCTGGCAGAACGAAAACCGCCTGCGCTTCGCCATGAAGAACCCGCAACCCGGCGTCATCGCGCTGTTTTGCCAGGCGGTCGGCCTGAAGGTCGTCGCCATTCGCCGCATCCGCATCGGCGGCGTGTCCATCGGCAAGGTGCCCCTGGGCCAGTGGCGCTACCTGTCTGCCAAAGAGAAATTCTAATTTTCCGGCGCCCCGCCGAACCGGGGCGCCCACTGCCGATTCATCAGGATTGCACACATGATTCACAACGACGTACTGCGCAGCGTGCGCTACATGCTCGACATCAGCGACAAGAAAGTCATCGAGATCATCAAGCTGGGCGGCCTGGATGTCTCCCTCGCGGACCTCACCGGCTACCTCAAGAAGGACGAGGAAGAAGGCTTCGTGTTCTGCCCGGACCTGGTCATGGCGCATTTTCTCGATGGCCTGGTGATTTTCAAGCGTGGCAAGGACGAAAGCCGTCCGCCGCAACCGATCGAAGTGCCGGTGACCAACAACATCATCCTGAAAAAATTGCGCGTGGCGTTCGAGCTGAAGGAAGACGACATGCACGCCATCCTCAAGGCCGCCGAATTCCCGGTGTCCAAGCCGGAACTGAGCGCGTTGTTCCGCAAATTCGGCCACACCAACTATCGCCCGTGCGGCGATCAGCTGCTGCGCAACTTTCTCAAGGGGCTGACGCTGCGCGTTCGCGGCTAATGCCGAGGCCTGCCGATTCTTGAAGCACTGCGGATGGTGGCAGAGCTTTCGTGACGAGGGAGCTTGCTCCCGCTGGGCCGTAGGGGCTGGCGAAGCCTGCGATCTTTTGATCTTCGTTTGAAATTCGAGCGTCAGAAAAAGATCGCAGCCTCGCTTCGCTCGGCAGCTCCTACAGTCCAGCGGGAGCAAGCTCCCTCGCCACAAAAGCCCGCGCCACAAAGGGCAAGACCCGCCGCCCGCGCTATGATGCCCATTCAATCCCGCGTCGATCCCAGCCCCATGACCTACAGCGTTTCCCCCATCGGCTTCGTCCGCTCCTGCTTCAAGGAGAAATTCGCCATCCCCCGCCAACCGCAACTGGCCCCGGCCGCGCGGGGGGTGCTGGAACTGGTGGCGCCGTTCGATCAGGGTGATGCGGTACAGGGCCTCGAACAGGTCAGCCATGTCTGGTTGCTGTTCCTGTTCCACCAGGCGCTGGAAGACAAGCCTCGGTTGAAAGTCCGCCCGCCACGCCTGGGGGGCAATAAATCCATGGGGGTTTTTGCCACCCGCGCGACCCATCGCCCCAACGGCATCGGCCAGTCAGTGGTAAAGCTGGAACGGGTCGAAGCCGGACGCCTCTGGCTATCAGGCATCGATCTGTTGGATGGCACTCCGGTACTCGACATCAAGCCCTACGTGCCCTATGCGGACATCATCGACTCGGCCTCCAACAGCATCGCCAGCGCAGCGCCTGAGTTGATTCCGGTGCAATGGGCGGACGCTGCCCTGCTTCAAGCGCGCGAGCATGCCACGCGCCTGGAAGAACCCTTGCTGGAGCTGATCGAACAATGTTTGGCCCAGGACCCACGCCCTGCGTACCAGGTTCCTACAGCTGAAAGGGAATATGGCGCGCAGTTCTGGGACGTGGACGTGCGTTGGCATTATCCGGAGCCTGGGACGATTCGCGTGTTGGAAGTGGTTCCTGCGGCTGGATAAAACCCGGAAACGAAAAAGCCCGCGCCGCCTTTATCAGGCGGCGCGGGCTTTTTTGTGGGGCATCAGTTGGACCGAGTCGCTGCCATCGCGAGCAAGCTCGCTCCCACACTGGATCGGGTTGAATGCAATGTTGAGTACACTCAAATCCACTGTGGGAGCGAGCTTGCTCGCGATGGTGATCTATCAGTCACCACACAGCTTACTTCTCTACAAACGCCCGCTCGATCAGGTAGTCACCCGGCTCGCGCATACGCGGCGAAACGGTCAGGCCGAAGCTGTTGAGCACTTCGCTGGTCTCGTCGAGCATGCTTGGGCTGCCGCACAGCATCGCGCGGTCGTCCTGCGGATTGATCGGCGGCAGGCCGATGTCGCGGAACAGCTTGCCGCTGCGCATCAGGTCGGTCAGGCGGCCTTCGTTCTCGAATGGCTCGCGGGTTACTGTCGGGTAGTAGATCAGCTTTTCACGCAGCGCTTCGCCGAAGAACTCGTTCTGTGGCAGGTGCTCGGTGATGAACTCGCGGTAGGCGACTTCATTGACGTAACGCACGCCGTGGCACAGGATCACCTTCTCGAAACGCTCGTAGGTTTCCGGATCCTGGATGACGCTCATGAATGGCGCCAGGCCGGTGCCGGTGCTGAGCAGGTAAAGATGCTTGCCAGGCTTGAGGTCGTCCAGCACCAGCGTACCCGTAGGCTTCTTGCTGATGATGATCTCGTCGCCTTCCTTCAAGTGCTGCAACTGCGAAGTCAGCGGACCGTCGGGAACCTTGATGCTGAAGAACTCGAGATGCTCTTCCCAGTTCGGGCTGGCAATCGAATAAGCGCGCATAAGCGGGCGGCCGTTGGGCTGCTGCAGGCCGATCATCACGAACTGACCGTTCTCGAAGCGCAGGCCCGGATCGCGGGTGCACTTGAAGCTGAACAGAGTGTCGTTCCAGTGATGAACACTGAGGACACGCTCGTGGTTCATGTTGCTCATGTACGGGGGACTCCTGGAAATGATGCCTGCGCCGATAATCTGCGCAATTGCATCGCATTCTAATGGCGGCGACAATATCTGTTAAATGGATTATTAAGATAAGGGTTATCGGTTATATAGATATGCGATTTACTCTACGTCAACTTCAAGTCTTCGTCGCCGTCGCCCAGCAGGAAAGCGTGTCCCGTGCCGCGGGCCTGCTCAATCTGTCGCAGTCGGCCGCCAGCACCTCCATTACTGAATTGGAGCGCCAATCCAGCTGCCAACTGTTCGATCGCGCCGGCAAGCGCCTGAGCCTCAACGCCCTGGGCAAGCAGTTGTTGCCCCAAGCCGTGGCATTGCTCGACCAGGCCAAGGAAATCGAAGACCTGCTCAACGGCAAGTCCGGCTTCGGCTCGCTGGCGGTCGGCGCCACGCTGACCATTGGCAATTACCTGGCGACACTGCTGATCGGTGGCTTCATGCAGCGCCATCCGGAAAGCCAGGTGAAGCTGCATGTGCAAAACACTGCCAATATCGTGCACCAGGTCGCCCATTATGAAATTGATCTGGGTCTAATCGAAGGCGACTGCAGTCATCCGGACATCGAAGTGCAGAGCTGGGTCGAGGATGAACTGGTGGTATTCTGCGCGCCCCAGCACCCGCTGGCCAAGCGTGGGCAGGCGACGATGGAGGAATTGACCCATGAGGCCTGGATCCTGCGTGAACAGGGTTCTGGCACCCGACTGACCTTCGACCAGGCCATGCGTCACCACCGCAGCGCGTTGAACATTCGCCTGGAGCTGGAACACACCGAAGCGATCAAGCGAGCCGTGGAATCCGGCCTGGGGATTGGCTGCATCTCACGACTGGCCCTGCGGGATGCATTCCGCCGCGGCAGCCTCGTGGCCGTGGAAACGCCGGACATGGACCTGGCGCGGCAGTTTTACTTCATCTGGCACAAGCAGAAATACCAGACTTCAGCCATGCGTGAATTCCTCGATCTATGCCGGGCATTCACCGCAGGGGTGCAGCGCAGCGACGAGATCGTCCTGCCGGCCATTGCCTGAGCCATCAGAGCAGCACGAGGCCCCAGACCAGGGCAATCATCGTCAGGGCGACAAGCTGGGCGGCGCTGCCCATGTCCTTGGCGTTTTTCGACAACGGGTGCAGCTCGAGGGAAATGCGGTCGATCGCCGCCTCTACGGCCGAGTTGAGCAACTCCACGATCAAGGCCAGCAGGCATACCGCGACCAGCAATGCCTGCTCGACGCGGCTGACATTCAGGAAGAACGACAACGGAATCAGGATAACGTTGAGCAGCACCAGTTGACGGAACGCGGCTTCACCGACAAAAGCTGCACGCAGCCCGTCCAGGGAATAGCCGGAAGCGTTAAGGATGCGTTTCAGGCCGGTTTGGCCTTTAAAAGGAGACATAGAATGGCAACTGGTCGAAAGGAGTGGAGAAGCTAATGCAAACGCGGTCAAAAAAGCGTGAATTCACAGGCTACGATTGCGGGGAAATTGACTCAAGTTGTTGCAGCAGCAGCGCCGCCTGGGTTCGCGTACGCACGTTGAGCTTACGAAAGATCGCCGTGACGTGAGCCTTGATGGTGGCCTCCGAAACGTTCAATTCATAGGCGATCTGTTTGTTGAGAAGGCCTTCGCAGACCATCGTCAACACCCGGAACTGCTGCGGTGTCAGGCTGGCCAATCCCTCGCTGGCAGCCTTGGCTTCCTCGGACACACTGACCGCCTCGAATGCCTGCGGCGGCCAGGATACGTCACCATTGAGGACGGCCTTGACCGCGTGCTGGATCATTTCCAGGGAACTGGATTTGGGAATGAACCCACTGGCGCCAAACTCCCGGGCCTTCACCATCACCGAGGCCTCTTCCTGCGCCGAGACCATCACCACGGGAATCTGTGGGTACTGCCCACGCAACAGCACCAGGCCGGAAAAGCCATAGGCACCGGGCATGTTCAAGTCCAGCAGCACCAGGTCCCAGTCAGCCTTCTCGGCCAATCGGGTTTCCAGTTCCGCAATGCTGGCCACCTCCGTCAACCGGACGTCCGAGCCGAGGCCCAGGGTCACTGCCTGATGCAACGCGCTGCGGAAGAGCGGGTGGTCATCGGCAATCAGGATTTCGTATGTGGCCATTTTTCAAATGATCCTGTTTTTAATGGCAGGCCCGATGCATTCGCGCCTCGCCAAACAACTCAAGACACCGCCGACAGCGGCATCCACAGGGGCACGTTCAACGCCAATCACAGCGTTTCAAACTCTGGCCGCACCCTGGTCGGCGCCAAGCATGCCCAGCGAAGCCGGGGTGGTCAAGCAGCACGGCCGCCGCTGTGTCCAGTATGGGCCACTATTAGGCCAATACCGCTTGGCCGGCACGGACAAAGGGCTGCAATTCGGCATGGGCCGGGGTCGATACGTCCACTTCCTGTTGGCGCTTGGCGCCCAGGTAATGTTGGCTGAACACATCGAAATAGGCATCCAGCGCCGACGCAGCGTCGCTGTCCCCTGCCAGTTCAAGGCACAGGGCCGCCACTTCAGCGGTGCACAGGTGTTCACTGCGCGTCGAGCGCCGCAGGCGATAACGCGACAGTTTGTCCGGCAGCAGGCTCAGGATCGGTAAACGGTCGAAATAAGGACTCTTGCGGAACATTTTCCGCGCCTCCGTCCAGGTGGCGTCCAGCAGGATGAACAATGGACGCTTGCCCTGGTCGACCTCGACCGTATGGGTGACCCGCGACGGTTCGACATACTCACCTGGAAAAACCAGGTATGGCTGCCATTGCGGATCGTTCAGCAATGCGAGCAGTTGCTCATCGACGTCGGTGCGCGACCAGATGAACGCATGGTTGTCACGCACCACATCGGCAATCAGCCAACCGGTGTTGCTCGGCTTGAAGACTTCCTTGTTGGTCATGATCAGGCAGACCCCGGAGTGGGTCTCGACGCTAGGGCGCCAGGCGCACAGGCAATGACTCTCGATGACCCGGCAAGCGCCACAGCGGGGCGCGCGCCAGCCCCGGGCCTGGAGCGGCTTGATGCCTTCATCGACACGCTGGTCGCGCAGGCGGGCTACGGCGTTAGGGGCATGATTCATCGCGGGCAATGCCCGTAGACAGGAGAACTCGACACGAACAGGACTCGGCAGAACAGTGAAGGCCGGCAGTCTACCAGAGCGCGCAAGCCTGTACCGTCCACCTGGGCTCCCCTATAATCGCCGCCACTGAACGCACAGTCACGTGGCCGGTCGAACCACCAGTCACTGAACCAGGAGAGTTTCATGCTGCGCCTTATCGTCCCTACCGTTGCCGTTCTGCTGGCGACGTCCATCAGCGCTCAGGCTGCGTCGCTGAAAGAACTCGAACTGAACAAGATGCTGCAGAACGTCGCCAAGGAAAGCAGTGTCGGTACGCCGCGGGCGATCAACGAGGACATTCTCGACCAGGGTTATACCGTTGAAGGCACCGAGCTGATCAACCACCTCAGCGTGCAAAGCAGCCATGCCCAGAAAATGCGCGCAGACCCCAAGGCGGTTTACTTCCAATTGGGTTCCACGGTGTGCACCAATCCGGGTTTCCGCAAGCTGATGGCCAAGGGCGCGACCATGCGCTACGAGTTCACTGAAGTGAAGACCAATCGCCCGGTCGCCACCGAACGCTTCCAGGAATCGGATTGCCCGAAAGCGGCCAAGACCAAGAAGTAATCAGCCCGTACGCGCGCGCCGCTGCTCTTCGTCGGCGCGCAGCTCCGCCACCAGCGCTTGCAAATAGCGCGAGCGCCACTCCCGGCCTTCCAATCGACGGCAGCACTCCTCCTCGAGGCTTACCCGATTGGCTTGGGCCGCCTCCAACAGCGTCAGGTACAACTGCCTGTCGAGTTCCAGAGTCACTCTGGTCATCTCTCCCGCCTCCCTGCCCATCCAATGCCTCACTCCATCGCGCGGACGCCCAGCCCTGGGCGTCGAATTGCTTGACACGCTTGTTATTGAGTAAATCAGAGCGGCACGTACCCAGTCGGCGATCTGACGAGCGGTACGATGTCCGAGGTGAGTTCTGATGCCCCCTGGACAATTGGGAGGAGTTGCAAACGTTCATATTCGAGCGCCATGATCAGCAACGGACTAAATTCAACGTATCACCTGATATCGGGCAGACAGAGGCTGCCCTCGCCAATACGTGACGCATGCTTGTTTTTCATCCAAGGGAAACAGCAGGACCCATTGGATCGCTTGGCCGCCTTGCTGCAAATTGCGTCGAGCCAGGTTAACGCCGGGGCACGCGCCCGGACTGACAACGGCACAGGAGGTGTCGCGGCCCTGACGAATCTCTCGTCAGGGCCGGGGGTTCTGTTCAGAAGGAGAAGCTGAATGCCGTACAAACCGAATGATCTGCTCAGCCGTCATTTTGAAAACCATGGCCACGACCTCACCCGCAAGGTCGAAGAGCAACTCAACCTGGTATCGCCCAACAGCCCCAACCTCCCCATCTACCGCGAAATGATCCTGACCGTGCTGCGCATGGCCCAGGAAGATCACAACCGCTGGAATGCCAAGATCACCCTGCAAGCACTGCGCGAACTTGAACATGCCTTTCGCACACTTGAACAGTTCAAGGGCCGCCGCAAGGTCACGGTCTTCGGCTCGGCCCGAACGCCCATCGAGCATCCGCTCTATGGACTGGCGCGAGAGCTGGGCGCGGCGCTGGCTCGCTCGGAGATGATGGTCATCACTGGCGCTGGCGGCGGCATCATGGCCGCAGCTCATGAAGGCGCGGGCCGGGAGCATAGCCTGGGATTCAACATCACCCTGCCCTTCGAACAGCACGCCAACCCGACCGTCGAGGGTACGCAGAACCTGCTGCCGTTCCACTTCTTCTTCACCCGCAAGCTTTTTTTCGTCAAGGAAGCCGACGCGCTGGTGCTCTGCCCGGGTGGTTTCGGCACCCTGGACGAAGCGCTAGAGGTTTTGACCCTGGTGCAGACGGGCAAAAGCCCATTAGTGCCAGTGGTGCTCCTGGACGCGCCCGGCGGCAAGTTCTGGCAGAGTGCCCTGGATTTCATCCGCGAACAGCTGGAGGAAAACCGCTACATCCTGCCGACCGACATGAAGTTGATGCGCCTGGTGTACAGCGCCGAGGAGGCGGTGGAGGAAATCAACCAGTTCTACCGCAACTTCCATTCCAGCCGCTGGCTCAAGCATCAATTTGTGATTCGCATGAACCACAAGCTCAATGAACAGGCGTTGCAGCAGATGCAGGTCGAATTTGCCGACCTGTGCCTGAACGACTGCTTTCATCAGCATGCCTATAGCGGCGAAGAACCCGAGGAGGCGCCTTTCAGCCATCTGACGCGATTGGCATTTACGTTCAATGCCCGGGATCACGGCCGTTTAAGGGCGCTGGTGGACTACATCAACCTGCCGGAAAACTGGGCGCAACCTTCCACCAAGGCCCACCCGCTCACCTGGGAACCGATCAAGGTCACTTAAGGCCCATAAAAAAACGGCCCGCTATCGAAATAGCGGGCCGTTTTTTATTCAATCATCCATACCGCGACCGCTGAACAAGCGATTGATCATTTCCATGGAGTATCCTCGATACGCCAGGAAGCGCCCTTGCTTGGCTCGCTCCCGTGCGTCGATCGGCAAATGGCCAGAAAATTTGCGACGCCAGGTGTCCGTTAGCTGTTCCTGCCAATCAATACCGCTTTCGCGCAAGGCAAGTTCAATATCCGGGCGTTGCAGACCACGTTGCCCAAGTTCTTCGCGAATCCGCATCGGACCGTAACCGGAGCGAGCGCGATAAGAGACAAAGCTCTCGAGGTACCGCGCTTCCGACAGCAGCCCTTCTTCCGTCAAACGGTCAAGGGCGGTATCAATCAGCTCGTCGGGAGCGCCGCGCTGACGCAGCTTACGCGTCAGCTCGACTCGACCATGCTCGCGCCTTGCGAGCAGGTCCATTGCGGTTCGCCGCACCGCGACGAGGGTATCGAGTACAGCGGTCATCGGATCGATCAGATATCAGCGTCAGCCAGGTCGTCAGCCGTCTCGCGATTGGCCACGGATTTGACGTCGGCGACCGGGCTCAACAGCTTGTCGCGCAATTGCTTCTCGAGGGCTGCCGCCACTTCCGGGTTATCCGCCAGGAACTTGGCCGAGTTGGCCTTGCCCTGACCGATCTTGGTGCCGTTGTAGGCATACCAGGCGCCGGATTTCTCGACGAAACCATGCAACACACCCAGGTCGATCATCTCGCCATTGAGGTAGATGCCCTTGCCGTACAGGATCTGGAATTCAGCCTGACGGAACGGCGATGCCACCTTGTTCTTCACGACCTTGACGCGGGTTTCGCTGCCGACAACCTCATCACCTTCTTTCACCGCGCCAGTGCGGCGGATGTCCAGGCGAACCGAGGCGTAGAACTTCAGCGCGTTACCACCGGTGGTGGTTTCAGGGCTGCCAAACATCACGCCGATCTTCATGCGGATCTGGTTGATGAAGATCACCAGGCAGTTGGCGTTCTTGATGTTACCGGTGATCTTGCGCAGCGCCTGGGACATCAGGCGAGCCTGGAGGCCCACGTGCATGTCGCCCATTTCACCTTCGATTTCGGCTTTTGGCACCAGTGCCGCCACGGAGTCGACGATGATCACGTCTACCGCGTTGGAACGCACCAGCATGTCGGTGATTTCCAGGGCCTGTTCGCCGGTGTCCGGCTGGGAAACCAGCAGGTCGTCGACGTTGACGCCCAGCTTGCCGGCGTATTCCGGATCCAGGGCGTGTTCGGCGTCGACGAAGGCGCAGGTCGCGCCGGCTTTTTGAGCCTGGGCGATCACGGACAGGGTCAGCGTGGTTTTACCGGAGGATTCAGGACCGTAGATTTCAACGATTCGGCCTTTTGGCAAGCCGCCGATGCCAAGCGCGATGTCCAGGCCCAGGGAGCCGGTGGAGATGGAAGGAATAGCCTGACGGTCCTGATCGCCCATACGCATTACGGCACCCTTGCCGAATTGACGTTCGATCTGACCCAAGGCCGCAGCCAAGGCTTTCTTCTTGTTGTCGTCCATTAAAGTCCTCACGTAATCAATAAGGCCTGACGGCCAACACCTGTATAAGTAGCCAGTATTATTCCACAGCGATCGGGGATCGCCTACCCCTGATTTGAGATTTCTCCGGCGGCATGTTGTAACAGCCCGTCTAGCGCGGCCTTCACCGTTTGTCGGCGGACCTCGTCGCGGTTGCCTGGGAAGAACTTCTGCACACTGGACACCGTCTCGCCAACGGCCCAGGCCAGCCACACGGTGCCCACCGGTTTGCTCGGCGAGCCCCCGTCCGGCCCGGCTACGCCGCTGACCGCGACGGCGAAACGCGCCAGGCTTTTCTGCTGGGCGCCCCGAGCCATGGCCTCCACCACCTCGCGACTGACCGCGCCCACTTTCTCGAACAACTCGTCGGGCACACCCAACTGCTGGGTCTTCTGGCGATTGGAATAAGTGACGAAACCGGCCTCGAACCAGGCCGAGCTTCCCGGTATCCGGGTGATCGCCTCGGCAATCCCGCCACCGGTGCAGGACTCGGCGGTGGTGACGTGGGCATTGAGCAGTTGCAAGCGCCTGCCCAATTCAGCGGCCAACTCGGTAATGTCGTCCATGATGCTCTCCTGATTCGACGCGATTGGCGCCTACCGTACACGAGCATTCGAAGCTTGCAAGGCTCGGCGGATTACTGGCGCAGCGCCCTGACATAGGCCTGGCAAGCCTGCAAGGCGATCAATCCACGGTCGCCCTCGTCGGTGACGGCGATAATTCGTCGAGCATGCGCCGGGTCAAGTCGGGCGCGTGGGGCGCCATGATCCAAGCCGCCGGTGCCGGGGGCGGCAGGCACTGCACAACCGGCGGCAACATCGTCGGCGTCGAGGAGGACTGACAGCCGGACATCGGCAGTAGCAAGGCGATCGCGCAGGCGATCCTGGTCACGTTGGGCATCACTCAGGGCTCGGTAGTGGGTTTGTTCGCTGGTGGAGAGTTGTTGTTCCAAGGCGAGACGTTTGTCCTGCTCGACCTTTTGCTGCATCGCGGCTGCCTGGGTGATCTGGTTCAGCGCCTCGGAGTGTGACTGCGCCAACTGCGCCAACTGCCTGCCGTACCGCCAGTCCTGAAGCCGCCACGCCAACATCGCCGGACCACCGATTAAAAGCATCAGCGACATCACGACACCAAGCGAGCGGAAGGAAAAAGGCATCAGGCCGAAGGGTGGCATAACACCTCCTTCGCCCGGGCCCAGAGTTGCAGGCGATCCGCCAAGCCGTTCAAGCCGCCGTTGATACGGCGAGTGATACTGTTGAACTGGTCACGATCAGCCAGTTCGTTCAAGCCATTCTGCTCCCAGAACCACGCGGCCGACTCCGCGGCCCATTGCGGTTGCTCCAGCAGTTCGGGCAAGGCCAACAAGCGCCCATCGCCAAACAATCCCAGGCTGCACCGAAGGTAATTGTCGTGGCCGGTAATCTGGATCAACCCCCGGCCGCGATACTTCTGACCATCGCCGTCGGCCTGGGGCGAGTTGCCCAGGCGCAGGGCTAATGGGCCGACGTCATATTTTGACAGATAGGCATCGTTGCCCAGCTCCCACACATAACGCAGCTGGCCGGATTCATGACCGACCTGAGCGACGAAAGCAGCGATGCGCTTCAAGCTGGTGATGTGAAAGCGGCCCATGGCAGCGTTCAGCACAGGCGCAAAAACGCCGGCATTGATGCCGGCGTTGGGAAGGATACGCAGCAGTTGTGCCTGCGTGAGTGGCATAGCGTTCTCCTTGATGCAACGGAACGGTTGGCATCACTCCCTGGCGTCCAGGCAGGTTGCGTCGATGCTGCAGCGGTAGCTTTTTTCTCGCTCGCCGCTGGCAGTGACCTTGTCAATCGACCAGCGACCACGCATGAAATCCGGCCAGGAGGGGTCCAGCAGCACGATGCCCTCGGCGGACAACCCCGGGTTGCCAGGGCATTCGATCTTCACCTTGAGCGCTTCGCGCTCCATCCGGCGCACCTCGCCTTCACCGGCTGCGCGGGCGTCGTCGGCGCTCTGGAAACGCTGGCGCAGGGTCTTGAACGGCGCGATGCCGCTCTCCTCGACCTGCAGCTTGCCGGCCGCCGCATCCCACCAACGGGTCTTGCAGCCCTGGTACTTGGCTCGGGCGGTTTCATCAAACTTGGCCGAAATGAAGGCGTGGTCGCCCGGGCGATTGTTGGTCGTTACCGACAGTTTCGTCTCGGGCAGGACCTTGCCCGACAGCGACTTCGCCTGCCCGCGCCGGGCCAGTACATACAACTCGTTGACCGGTTTGGCGACCGCGTCATAACGATGAGCCAGACGCGTCAGGAAGCCCATGTCGGTTTCGTTGGTTTGGTCAATGTGCTCGATCTTAATCAGCGAAAGCTCCGGCGCCACACGGGGCGAAAACCCGTGCCTGGAGGTCAACTGACGAAACAGCGCCCCCAGGGTCGTCGGGCCATGGCTGACGGATCGGCGTTGCTTGAAGCCCGTCTGGTCCGCCGCGCTGAACGGCGCCGCCATGGCCACCAGCACCAGTTGCAGCGGAAACAGGAACGGCGTGCGCCGGGTGATGACAAACTCACCTTTGTCCACCAGGCCCGATTCCAGGTAACCGACCCGCAGGCCGATTTTCCCACCCAGGCTGGGCAACCCTTCGACCCCTTCCAGGCTGAGGGTGAGCGTCAACTGATCGGACTCGATACCCGCCGCGTCGATATGCTCCCACTTGAGCAGACGCTCGTTGAGCAGCGCGGCGTTGGCGCCATAGATCTCGATTGCAGGCGTGAAACCCAATGACATGTCGCCTCCTTAATCCCAGGCCGAAACCGGTGGCGATGCCACCTGCTTGAGGTCCACTTCCGGCAGAACCACCCATACGCCCGCCGGCAATACCGGGCCCCATTCCGCCAATCCCGGATTGAGCAGCCAGAGCGCTTCTTCAACCGCGTCGTCACACCGCCCGAGCTCGCGGTACAGCAACAGATTCACCGAGTCACCGGCGATACTTCGAACCCTACGCATTGGCGAACTCCGTCAAATTAACCACCCAGCCGACCACCATCGCCGTACCGTCATCAATGATCTGGGTCTGGGTTTCCGTGACCTCATCGATCCGCCACAGGCCCCAGTTGCGGCCGATGCCATCGACCAACGGCAAAGGGATGCGCAGGGCTTGCAGCGCCCGTAATTCATCGAGGCGATCCATGGCAGTCGCGTACATCGATTTGCCGGTGATCGTCAGCCCTTGCAGGCCTTGGCCGACCTGGCTGGACTTGGGCTTGCTGGTGAGGATGTCGATGTTTTTCCAGCCACCGTCCGAGGTGTGCACCAGTTGGTGGTACGCAAAATTTCTCGACAGGCCAAAGATGAAACTGCCGAGTGCCATTTGTTGACGCATCACGTACCTCCGTCAGTCAGGGCCGCGTCACTGCGCATGGCGAGTGAGTTGGGCATGGTCATCAAGCCGAATTGGCCCGAGAGCTGCTGCACGACCAGGTTCGCCAATTGGCTCGCGCTGGCCTGGTCCTGGCCGTTGATGTAGATGTTCGCGGTCAGGGTGTTTTGTTGACTGCTCGCCTGGGTGCCGGTCAAGTCTTTGCTGACCTGCTCCGGGGCGGCGAGCTTGTCAGCGGGCGTAGCGAGCTTGTCACCCAGCCAGGCCCCCGCCTCCCCGCCCATCCAACTACCCGCCAAGCCGCCAACAAGCGCGCCGAGCGCCCCACCAATGGCAGTGCCGATGCCCGGCCCGAAAAAGCTACCCATCGTCGCACCCGCCGTGGCGCCTGCCGACGCACCCGCCCAGCCGCCGCCTGCGGCACCCAGTCCCTCGCCAATCATTCGGGCGTCGCCATCGATCGCGCCCCCGACGACCTCAGGGGCGGCCCCTAAAACCATCGCCTTCGGCATGAAACGAGTCACCGTACGCAATGAACTGGTCGCGCCGAGCAGAGAGCGGCCAGCGCTCACGCCAATCGCGGCTTTCGCAGCGCTCGCCGGCTCCAATATTCGCTTGGCCGCTCGACTGGTTAATTCATCCGTGAGGGCCTTGAGCAGCGCCCCCACCAGCGGTTTGAGCGCCGCTCCCACCAGTACAATCGCGGCAGTGGCTTTAGGTGAGGTTTCGGCCATCTCGCTCATGCCGTTGTTCAGCGAACCCAACCATTGCAGCGAGCTGTCCACGACGGGCGCCACGGCGTTGCCAGCGGCCACCGACACACGCTCATTGCTGGCATTGAAGACATTCCATCGACCTTGCTGGGTGTTCGACAACGCCAGCGCGTCCTGCCTCACCGAGCCCTTGTTACCCAATTGCGACGTGGCGTATCGGGCCGGGTCTTTCACCTGCCAGAACGCTGCATTCACATCATCAAGCTTCTGCGCCATGCGCAGCACCGCTTGGTCGCCCACTCCGAACAGCGAAGCGGCAAGGTTCGGGCGCTGGTCGACGGGCTGCGCATTCAAGGCCGCCAATACCGACATCACCGTACCGGGCGCAGCGTCCTTGTCACGCAGCCCACTCGCCACTTCCTTGGGGTCCAGCCCCAACTGCTTCCATGCTGCTTGCTCGGTCGCGGAGGCCTGATTGCCCTTGCCCAATGCCGTCGCGAAACTATCCAGCGCGGCGCCGGCTTCGGCTTGTTGCGAGCCCGTGTTGAGCAAGGCCGCCGTCAACGCTGCGGCTTGCGCTGGTTGCAAACCTGCCGAGGTCGCGGCCGCGCCGTCACGCTGCAAAACCGTGCCGATCTCGCTGGCTTTCGCACCGCCGGAGAGCTTGCCCAAGTGGTTGGTTGCGTCCGCCAGGTCAAAGGTTTTCTCGGCGCTGAGCTTCATGGAAGTACGCCAGCCAAGTAGCATCTCGGCGGCTTCCATGGCCGGCATCTTGAACGTCGATGCGGCGACGCCTGCATCGCTGGCGAAGCGCAACAATGCCAATTGCCGGTCCGCAACATTGGGCAGGTCACTGCCAATTCCCGCACGGGCAGCCAGGCTTTCCATCCTCACGACATCAACCGCCGTGGTCCCGCCGGCCGCCACCAACGGCGCGCTGGCGATACGCTGGGTGGGCTCAGCCATCTCGGCAATCTGGCGAGGGCTGAATTGGGCGGCCTGCTTCAGGTCGGCCATGGCCGAGTCCATCGCCATCGCGGGTTTCAGCAGTTCCGGTGGCTCGATGCCGCCGGCCGGCTTGCCCTTCGGTTCATTGGCCGCCTCGCCCTTGGCGCCAGCTCCCATTGCTTGGGAAAACAATCGTTGCGCCGAAAGCTTGATGGTCAGCGATTCGATTGCCGTGGTCAGTCGGCCGAGCTTGAGCCCGAGGTTTTCCAGGACAAGGTTGAGTCCTGGCAGCCGATCCCCAGCGGAGATGACCACACGGCTCGCGGGGTTGGCATTCGGGGCCGCCACCCCGCTGTCATTGAAGGCTGCGTATCTGAGGGAATATCTATCGTCCGCCATTCCGCTCTACTCCTTTTTCACGCCAAGGCGAGTGATCGCGATGTCGTATCGGCGCAAGGCCTTGCCGGCGTCCCATTCCAGGATTTCCGCCTCACTTACCGAGTAAATGAGCGGCACCACATCGAGGATCACTTCGATGTCGCGCTGCGAAAGAAGTCCGCCGGTTTGTTTAAAAAATCGTCGATGCGTACCTGCAGTTGCGTCCAGTCAGGCACGGTCAGCGAGGCCAGGTCGGGCAGCATCAGGCCCGTGCAATGGGCGGTGATGAACTCGGCGCGTTCCTTGGCCGTGTTCAGTTTCTTCATCGCCTTGGTGGCACGCAGCACCGGCATTTCCAGGGTCAACGAGGTCAGGCTGCGACCCGCGACGTCGAGGGGTTGCAGCAGCGGCACCTGGTCGGGATCGGCCTGTGGGTCATCCAGAAAGTACGACGCCGGGCGCGTGGACATTTCGTGCACGTATTGCGCAACGCTGACGTAGTCCGGGCGCTTGAGCTGGTCCAGCTCCTTGGCCGACAGGCCGGTGGCCAGTTTGGCCAACTCGAAGAACTGGTCGTCTTCGTCATCGCCAGCGCGGGCCAGGGCGTCTTTTTGCGCGGCGTAGTACAGCGGCTTGAGTGGCAACCGCTCGATCTGCGAGCCGTCGTCGCCGGTGATCGGCGACAACAGCTCATGTGTTGGAGGCGTCCAGGACATGAAATCAATTCCTTGGTGAATCAGAGGACAACCTGTGGGAGCGAGCTTGCTCGCGATGACGGCGGTGCGTTCAGCATCGAGGTGTCTGACACTCCGCTATCGCGAGCAAGCTCGCTCCCACAGGGACTGCATCTGCCGGCTGGCAAAGGCTTAAGGCAACAACACCGCACGGCGGGCATCGCCAAGAATGTCGACGCCGTTGAGCACGAACTTCTGGGTGCGCACGTCGATGTCGATCACCGGCACGCCGTTTTCCAGGCGGTTGTAGGTGCGGCAGGACAGCTCGAGGGTCGTGGTGGGCTTCTCGTTCATCTTCAACGCGGCTTCGTCGAGGGATTTCAACTTGCCGCCCACCGTGTGGTAGGTGAACCAGGTGTTGCCGTCCTGATCCTGGCCGGCTTCACGCATGTTCAGCAGAATGTCGTCGCCGACGCTCACGCCCAATGCCAACATAATTTCCGGCCCGACGCCTTGCAGCACCAGCTTGGCCGTCAGCACCTTGCCGCCCTTGGCCATTTCCTCGCCGATGAAGCGGCCGCCACGCATCTCTTCCATTTCGAATTCGATCTTCGGCGGGGTGAACTCTTCCACGGTCGCCGACAGCGGCAGGCCTTGCAGGGTGGCCGCGATGGCCTGTCTTACGCGGTTGGTAAACATTAGAGAACGTCCTCCAGGAACTGCTCGATGATTTCATCGCGGGCATTGAGTTGATAAATCATGTGTTCGTTCGGCGCGTAGCGACCGTAGTCGATGACCACGTACCAGGTGCCGTTCTTGTATTTCTCGACGCTGTTCAGTTCCGGGTGCAGGTACACGCTGCCGCCAGGGATGGTTTCGTCGGCGACCAGGGTTTGCAGCCAGTCGTTGATGCGCTTGACCTCCTGGTCCATGAACGACTTGGTCAGGTTCTTGGCCATGGCTTTCTGGCCGGCCTTCACCAGCTTGCGGCTGATGGCATCTTCCAGGCCGACGTAACTGATGAACTTGCCGGTGATGGAGCGGTTGCCCAGCAGCGAGAAGCCGCCGAGGATGGTGCGGGCGTAGTAGCTGACGCCGTAGCGGTTGAGCAGATCGCCCTCGGTGGAGGTGTCGAGAATGTTGTATTCGACGGTGCGCGAAACGTCCTCGGCGTAGGTCACCTGATTACCCGGGCTCTCCCACTGCTTGACCTTGGCGAGCGCGGCAATCGCCAGGCTCGACGGGGCCAGGAAGACGTTTTTCTTCGCGGCCTTGGAATACACCGCCGGCATGTTGTGCACCACCAGACAACGGTCGAAACCGAGGTCGGCGCCGCCCAGTTCCTGGCTGTAGGTCACTTGATCAGCGACCGAGGCATCCTTGCCATCCAGCACCACACGCGCCTTGATGCGCTTGCCGAACGAAGCGAACTCGCCAGCCACGGCCTTGGTGCCGGTGAAGCCCGGCGCGCCGATGATGGTCAGGTCTTCGGCCACGCCGCTCAACGCCGCCAGGCCCAACTTGCGCCCGGTCTGTGCCTCGATGCCGCCGATCACATTGTTCTGCGTGTCGGCCAGAGTCGCGCCTTCTTCGACGATGACCACGTAGACCGGCACCTTGACCACTTTGAGGATCTGGTAGACCGCGTGGAACAACGTCCCCGCCTCGGCACCGGTCGGGTCCAACTGGGCCTGGGTGGTGAAGCTGTTGATGCGGAACGGGGTGTTTTTCGGAATCAGCGGGTTGGCATTTGGCGCGGTGCCGACCAACCCGATGACGTTGTCCCCCAGGCCACCCATGGCCTCCGGGGATTCAGTGGCATTGACGGTGATGCCGTTGTGCTCGAAGTTCAAAACCTCAGCCATGGTTATTCAGCCTTTTTGGTGGTGGCCTTTTTGGCCGGGGTGATTGGGGTAGGTTGCGGGTCAACAGTCTGCTTTCGCGTATTCAGGACGCTTGTCAGCTCCAGGCGACCGGCACTGCGCAAAGCGCTGGCCTCAACATCCAACAAATCCAATGTCTGGCCAGCGCTCGACCAATGGCCGCCGCCGGTAGGAAATGGCAGCAGCACGGTGTATTGCTTACGAATGGGCATCTACGGTCTCTCCAGATGCAAAAACACAAAAGCCCCATAACGGGGCTTCGTACAGGCGAAAAAAAACCGCTCTCGAGGTCGTGGTTTACTTGACGAAATCTGGCAGCACAGGCCAGAGCAGCCTGGACGGCTCCGCATCCGTTTCGGGAATATCACGCAAGGCTTGGCGGTAAGCCTTGATCTCCGTACGCAGAGCTTCTGTCGCAGGGAAGTCAGGTAGTTGGGTGAAATCCGTGTCTCGAAGAAGTTGGTTTCGGCGCGTACGAATGGCGGCCCATTCGATCTCACGCGACGGTACGGCAAGCGGAATTTCAGGCGTGTCATTGTTGGACAAATCAAACATATTCGTTCCTTAGCTAAAAGCGACGGTATCGGCCAGTGACAACTTGGTGACCAGATCCCCAAGGCTGAATAACCGACCATTGCCCACGCGCATGGTGTCGATACGCACGGTGGTGTAATAAATATTTGGAATCAGGATCCGCATTACGATATTGCCGTTTGAATCCACATAAACAGCAGGCGTCATATTCCCGAAAGTCGAAACGTTCTGCAAAACCCGAGTGGGCTGATAGCAATACCCAACCAACGTTTCGTCAATTATTTTGGCTGTGCCGTAGCTATAGCCCTTGATGTTGAACCAGAACATCTCCGAATGGGTATTGATGTTAAGCGGCACCTTGAAATGCATATAGACGTTCGCGCTGGCGCCCAGGTTCGTCGATACGAAATCACCTTGAGCCGTAGCGCCATAGACACCACCCGTCCCATAGACATGCCCTTGCAGCAGGTTGCGACGAATCGTACCGAGTGCACTGGGATCCCCTTCTACATCCTTCTGGCTTCGCCACTCATTGAATTGCGTCAATGCTGTGGCCATGGTCGTATTGATACTGCCTATTTTTCCATTGACCACTGTGGTCAAGTTGTTGGCCGCCGATACCAGCGACGCGATAGTGGTTTCCAGACTCACATTCAGATTCCTTTTGTCTTTTTGATTATTTAGCTTCGAGCGCCATCACCCGAAACATCAGACCAACGTGCCGCGCCATGTTGTCGATATTGGCGGTAGCCAATGTGGCAATTTCTTCACTTAATAGAATGTTCAGGTTGTCGGACCCGACCACCACCGTGACGCTTTGCGCCGGCAACGGTGAAATATCCAGCGTGAACTTTTGCAAAACTCGGGCGGCGGCAGCCTTGTAGGTCAGCAGCTTTCCAGCCACCGAATACACTGCCAACAACGTACCCGTGGAAAGATAGAAACCGAACTCGCCAATTTCATATTCATCCGGCCCTTCAAACAGAGCAGCCATCCGCAGTTGCCCTGGATCCAAGTCTTCATAATCCACGATTGGCACACGCTGTCGTTCATTGCGAAGCGCCGTTTCCGATCCATTGGGATCGTAGCGGGCGGTGCCGGCCCCGATGTGAGTGATCTCACCTTTCAAGCCTTGGTTTTTCGCCTGTAACACTTCGGCCAGGCCGGCGGAAGTGAAGCGAACCAAGCGCGTAATGTCTTCTGTCATGGCTGCGCCCTGAGGTCGTAATCGTTAATGGTGTAGGGTTGGAAAAAGCCGGTGCTGATAAGCCGTATATCTAGGTCAATGGATGGCAACGCTCCGTCTAGGAACAGTTCCCCTTCGCTAATGGCCGCGTCTCCGGCTGCCGCCACCATCAAACTGCCCTTCGTGTGATGTACGAAGGTGATGGTGGCCTGGTCGCGTTCGCTCTTGGCGGCATCGATTCGCCGTATCAAGCGATTGTGATCGCCGCTCGACCAACTGCGGCCGATGACCGCTTGCACATCAAAGGTGTAGGGATGAGCAAGAGGCTGTTGCTCATACCAGGCAGTGACCTGAGGTGTGAAACCCATAGACTCGACGGCATGATTCAGCGCCTGACGCGTACCGGCCTGCCGTTGGATCTGCCAGGACAACGAAACGGTCAAGCGTTTTTCCGGTTCATTGGCCTCCGCGTCCCATTCACCGACTCCTCTATCCGCCGCCAGATACGGCAGGAACGCCAAAGGCGTTTCCTGCGGATTCATCAACTCCGGAAACGGCGGATCGATGCGCTCAAGCAATTGGGCAAACCCAAGATCCAGCGCCCGCTCCAGCGGTGAGCTGTTGACCGGCAGCAGGCCCGGGCGAGGTGTGTCGTCACTCATAACGTGTCCACCTCAACCTCGACGCCCGTGCAGTACGGGGCCTGGGAAGCGCTCGTCACAATCGGCGCAAGCGGTTCGAGAATCTGCAGCTGAACCGCGCCGGCGCTGTGCAGCGTGTAGTCGATCCAGCTCGGGTCCACGCGACCTTCCAGGCGATGGCAGGCCTCGGCGTATTCCTGCAGTTGCTGCTGGGCGGCAACCTGGGTCAGGCCTGAGTCCGGCCCGGGATTGATCTTCGCCACGACGCGGATCTTGTAGTGCTTGATTTGCGCAGGTTGGACGATGACCCGGTCGGTTTCCGGCCGTACATCCGGCCGGGCGAAATGCTCGCGGACGCCGTCGAGCAACGTTTCGGACGGCGTGCCATCGCCGTCGCGGGACAGCACCGTGACCGTGACTTCGCCAGGCGCGGTGCGGCGTCCGTTGCCATCCTTGATCTGCGCCGCGTAGCTGTCCGGGTCGAAGGTGTACGTGACCGTCACCACACCCGCCGAGGCGTTCTCGACTTTCACCACGGGACGTTGCCCCAGGGTAAAAATCTCCCGCCGATATTGCATGCGCGAGCCCGCCGCCGGCGCATGGGGCGCCAGGTAGTAGCGCAACCGCGCATCGTCGTCGCTCTCGTAGACCGGGGCGATGGGCGGGAACGCGGCCGGGTCGCCCGGGTCGAGCAATTGGCGTTCAAGGCCCATGTCCGCGAGGCGAGCGTCGAGGTTGGTGCCGGTGGCCCACCACGCCAACATCTGCTTGATGCGGGCGTTGTATTTACGTTCGTGGGCCTGCAATCGGACACAGAACGCCTCGAGGGCCAGGGTCAGCAACTCGCTTTCGTTTTCGAGGCTGTCCACCAGCTTGGCGGCGCTGGCGGGAGAGCGTGCGCCGACGTACTCCACCACGAAAGTCTTGAACTCCGCGAGCAGGTCCTCGAACGCCTCGACGGTGACGATGGCCGGTTCGGCCAGTTGGTTCTGGCCAGGTATCAGCATGCTCATGTCACCACCTCGAACGTCTGTTTGCGGTTTTTCCAGGTGCCGGCGAAACGCAGCAGCAATCCCGCACCGTGCCGGCTGGCAACGATGACCTGGGGCTCGAAATCATCGATGCCGTTGTGGGGGTTGTAGAACGCTTGGGCCGCGTGGCTTTGGGCGAGGATCAGCAGGTCGTCGCCGAGGTTCTGTCCGAGCAACTCGGTCAATGCGCAGCCATACAAAGGACGCTTCTGGCGAGTGCCTAACGGCGTGGTCAGTGCGCGGGTGGCGCGCTGCACAAATTGCAGCCAGTCGTCGACCGTCGCGCCGGTGTTGCGATCGATTCCAATCATGGGAAATCCTTTATGCGGTACTGATGACGCGCCCCTGGTGATCCACCACCGGGCCGCTCAAGTGCACACCCGCGGTGTCGAGCCGAACGCCGACGGCGCCCAGTTTTAGTTCGATGGTTTGCGGCGTCATCACCAGGCTCGATGGGCCGATGCTGAGCTGCAGGGACTCGCGGGAACCGCTGAACGCCGCCGGGCCGTTCATCCAATGCAGGACATGGCTGGCGTGGTCGTAGCCGTTTTCCGTGCCGTCCTGATAGAGGCGACGCGTCAGCGAAGCCTGGGTCGAGACGGGTGGAAACTGACCGCCGTTAAGGCCGAACAACGCGACCGCTTGGCCACCGCCGTCGCCGCCGCCATGGTTCAGCAACAGGCACTGCTCGCCCACGGACGGAATCCGCGACTCGCTCTGGGCGCCGGCGCTCGGGTTGAAGAAGCGGATCGCTGGGGTCAGCAGTCCACCATGGCTGACTTTGCAGGTGTTGCTGGCCGCGTCGACTTCCTGGCAAACGCCGATGCGGCAGAAACTCTCCGCACGTCGATGCAAGTCTTCCAACTCGGTTTCCATCTGCGCCAGACGCTCGATGATCGGCCCCAGATGCATCCGTAACAGTGCATCAAACATGGCTCAGCCCTCGAGTGCGGTGTATTGGTCCGGGTCGTCGATGTTCGAGACTTCCCAGGTGCGGGCAAACTTCGGAATACCGAGCGGGTCATCCAACAGCGTCGGGCCGAGGTACAGGGTCTGGCTGAATGAAAGGGTCCAGGCGGTGTATTGCCGCGCCGGGTGGATGAACGTGGACGGCAGGCCATCGAGCTCCGTCGGCAGATCGCATTGATCGCTGGACAGCCCCCAGCGGTTGTCCATGACCAGGTGCTTGAGTTCCGAGGCCAAGTCGCAGGCCTCCCATCCCGGCACCGCCATGACCACTTGCAGGGAAACCGTCAGGACATGGGCAATACGCCCGTCGTTGGCGCGGTGGCCTGGGGCATCGCGCTCAATGGCAATCAGCACCCAGGGTTGATCGTCGGTGCCATCGAAATCCTGGGGACTGCCGACTTTCAAGGTGGGATAAATGGCGCGCAGCGTCTGGGCAATGGCCGAGAACAGCTGCGACGGTTTTTCGAGGACGGCAGGCATCAAGGCCTCCTTGTTTATGGCGGCACGAAGGTCATGCAAGGGATCAATGCGGGTCGGAACGGGAATCGTGCGGCGGTAGCTCACTCACGCCCATCCGCTTGGCGGCCCAGCGTTCGTAAAGCCCGATGGCTACATCCGCGCCGGCCATCGCCGTCAGGCATCCGAAGGCACCCGCAGCCCAGATCGACAGGCCCATGGCGTACAAGAGCATGATCGCCGAGACACCGCAGACCATGCAGGCACCGGAACGCAGCGCCAGGCGCCGCAACAGCGACCAGCCACGGGCGCCCTCCTTGTCGGCACGCCACATCTCGCCAGTCACCCCACCCACCAGGGCGAGCGCGATGACCAGCCAGATCGGCATGTCCAGCAACGCTTGTTGCTCGTTTGTCATGTCAGGCTTCCTGGGGGTGAGTGATGAGCGTTTGGGGCGGGGGTCGTTGAAGACAGGCGACGCTCTACAGTCGCTCAACGATGACGTTGTCGATGAAAGCGAAGTTGACGTAAGGATTCTGTTCGTTGGAGAAGGCCAAAGTCGTTTGAGCCGAAGTGGCCGTGAAGTCATACGTGATGGTGCTCCACTCCACGGCGGTACCTTTCGCCGATGGCGTATTGAAGGTGACACTCTGCCCCGCCACCTTGACCTGGATGGTGCCGTCGCCGGAGCGGCTGGCGTAGCGCGAATTACCCGCGCTGAAGGTCAAACGGTACTTGGCGCCGACTGCGGTGGCGAAGTTCTGCTGAATGCCACCGCCGTTGCTATAGACATAGTTAGCCAAGTCGACAATTACGACGCCATCCGCCGCCACAGAACCGCCGATCGAGGCCGGCATATTGAAGTACTCGGCTCCAGACAGAAACGTCGTCCAACCCGTAATGAAGTTGGCTTTCGCCGGCGTATTCAATATGCAACTTGCGCTGCAGCCCGGCTGTTCGAAGCTACCGTTGACCAGAAGGTTGGCGGCGCTGGCGTTGCTCCCGACACCGAGCAGCGCAATGGACAGCAACAGCGGGGCGATATATTTCTTGAAACGATTCATGATTCACCTCTTGAGTTATCGATTGATCGCGCGGTTGATCAACAGCGCTCATCTCGCTCGCTGGCGTTCACTCGAGGCTCAACGGCCTTCACATGATTCAACGTCCCGCACCGGGAACACTTGATCTGGAGTTCGGTGTGCTCGCCCATGCGGGCCAGCAGTTTTTTGCAGTGACCGCATCTGAAATCCTTCAGCATCGAAAGCCCTCCCATTGGCGGCGGTTTGAAGTACCTCGCGGCACAGGCATTCCAAAAAGCCCGGTCGCCCAGGCTTTTCAGTAATGCGCTTGATCTTTCGGCGCGACTGGCGCGGTACGGATCCATTCAAATTGTTCCTCCGGCCGCGGTCCCTGCCCGCCGGATAACTGCTTCTGGTGCTTTACGCTGCACACCCGGGCCAGTTGCCAACCCTCTGAACCGTTAAGGCCGGTTCATCGCTGCCTGTTGGTGGAACTAAAGAGCTTTGTTGCCAGCCACTTTGTCGAGCGGCTTGGACACAGAATATGCATGGATGCATATACAGTCAATGCGCAAATGCATTTATTTATGCATACGGAATGCGCAAATGCATGAAGCCCTTGTAAGTACGGGGGTTGAGGGGTTTCAGGGAGGCGAAAAAAAACCCGCACGGCGGCGGGTTTTATCTGACAGCGGAAGGGTTAGCGGGCGTACATGCCCCACCAGAAGACGTGACCGAGGATGACGATCTGCTCGTCCTGCATTTCCTGGAAGGTGTAGTCCTCGTCCGGATGTTCATCGCGGTTGAAGCTGCGCAGGCGGATGCCGGTGGGCAGGCGATAAAGCTGCTTCACCCGCAGTTGGCCGTTGTGGTTGATGGCGTAGAGGTCACCGTCGACGATGTCGCCGATCCCGCATTTGCCCGCATTCACCCCGACCGTGGCGCCGTCGCGCAGCACTGGCAACATGCTGTTGCCGCGCACCGTCACGCACTTGGCCTGGTCGAACTGCACGCCGTTGTGGCGCAGGCTGCGCTTGCCGAACCGCAGGCTGGAGCGCTCGCTTTCCTCGATGACGAATCTTCCTGATCCAGCAGCCAATTCAACCTCGCGCAGAAAAGGGACCGACACCTCGTCTTCTTCGACGGGTGTTTCGTCGTCCCACAGGCTTATGTCCTTGAGTTCGGAATGCGGCTCGTCGCGGCGGCTGCTGCCAGCGGACGCAACATCGGCGCGCCCGCGCAACTGGTCGGTGCTCACGGCAAAATAGTCGGCGATCTTCGAGATGTGTTTATCCGAAGGATCGACGATCTTGCCGCTGAGGATCCGCGAGAGCGTGGACTGAGGCACGCCGGTACGCCGGTGAAGCTCCGTGGGGGAGATCCCGTGCTGATCGAGCAATGCTCTTAATACGGTAGAAACGTTGCGTTTTTGCATAACGCGCATAATGCTTGTTCTTTTCGCGGAAGACAAATGCCGTTTTGCATAAATATGCAATGTGTAGGAGCTGTCGAGTGCAACGAGGCTGCGATCTCTCCCCAGACACTTGAATCTCAAGCGAAAGATCAAAAGATCAAAAGATCGCAGGCTTCGCCAGCTCCTACAAAGCCAAACTCCCACACCCGGGATTTGTCCTACACGTCCCTAAGAAAAGGCTTCAAAGACGTCCTTCAACTGCGCAACACCAGGCTACGTCAACTTGCGCCTCTGCCTACAACTACGCCAGAATCCGCCGGCTTGTGCGCCTTGGATCCCATCGGTACTTTTGATCCTGTCACTGCCCATCAGTGATCGGGTTTAGTAGCCCGGCATTCCAAGAGACGCACATAGCTTCATTCAGCAAGGTAGTTCTCACCGATGCTCAATGGCAGCTGCGCGCAGGGCGCCCTCGGGCGCGCCGGTTTCTTGGATCCCCGGTCTACTAACCTGCGTACAGCTGCCGCCCATCTCGTTTAGTAGCGGATTGGTAGTGGCTCCAACTCAAGGATCCAAGACTATGACTAAGCCAACTCCGAATCCCCCTAAAAAAGAACATACATCCCGCACCCAATCGGCCAACGCCAAGAAACTCGACGACGCGGCCACCCGCGCCCTGGACTACTACCTCAAGCCGAAAACCGACAAAGAAACCTGCGACACACCCGATACCCTCTTCATCATCGCCCCCCCCAACATCGACGCCGAATGCCTGCTCGCCAACCTCAGCGAAACCCTGGCCTCGGCCAATGCCATGGTCAGCGACCTGGCATTCGACCTGAAGGGCTCGCGACGGAACATAGCGCTGGGGGTTCAGCAGATGATCGAGCTGAGCCAGTTGCTGGCGAATCGGGCGTTGGATGTGGTTGAGGTGAGGTAGGCGTTCATGGTGCAAGCCGAGACCTGAGATCAGCCCGAGCAACCACTGTGGGAGCGAGCTTGCTCGCGATGGCGGTAGTCCAGTTACAACTAAGTTGTATTGGCAGCCGTCATCGCGAGCAAGCTCGCTCCCACAATTGGATCGGGTACAGCCGGAGAGACGGGCCGGCTTGCGGGCTCTTCAAAAGTGACCCGCCGTCAGGGCGGCACCCTAAGTAGCCGTTACCGAAAAACGGATAAGCACACAGTCCTGAAAACCACTCACATATGGGTAGCACCAGACCGCCCATGTTAACCTTGCGCCCATCGCGGAAAAGCCGGGCCAACGTCCCTCCTTTTGCCTACACCCTTCAACGAGCTTTGCCTGACACCCATGAATACAGCCGTGAACGACCTGTCCTCCCACACGCCGATGATGCAGCAATACTGGCGCCTGAAGAACCAGCACCCCGATCAGCTGATGTTCTACCGCATGGGCGACTTCTACGAGATCTTCTACGAGGACGCGAAGAAGGCCGCCAAGCTGCTGGACATCACCCTGACGGCGCGTGGGCAGTCGGCGGGCATGGCGATTCCGATGTGTGGGATTCCTTACCACGCGGCGGAAGGTTACCTGGCGAAGTTGGTCAAGCTCGGCGAGTCCGTGGTGATCTGCGAGCAAGTCGGCGACCCGGCCACCAGCAAAGGGCCGGTGGAACGCCAAGTCGTGCGGATCATCACCCCGGGTACCGTCAGTGACGAAGCCTTGCTCGATGAACGCCGCGACAACCTCATTGCCGCAGTCCTCGGTGACGAGCGCCTGTTCGGCCTGGCGGTGCTGGACATCACCAGTGGCAATTTCTCGGTGCTGGAAATCAAGGGCTGGGAAAACCTGCTGGCGGAGCTGGAGCGGGTCAACCCGGTGGAGCTGTTGATTCCCGATGACTGGCCCAAAGACCTGCCGGCGGAAAAACGCCGTGGCGTGCGTCGTCGGGCGCCGTGGGATTTCGAGCGCGACTCGGCGCTGAAAAGTCTCTGCCAGCAGTTTTCCACCCAGGACCTGAAGGGCTTCGGTTGCGAGAATTTGACCCTGGCCATTGGCGCGGCCGGTTGCCTGCTGGCCTACGCCAAGGAAACCCAGCGCACCGCCCTGCCCCACTTGCGCAGCCTGCGCCATGAACGCCTGGATGACACGGTGGTGCTGGACGGCGCGAGCCGACGCAACCTGGAGCTGGACACCAACCTGGCCGGTGGGCGCGACAACACCTTGCAATCGGTGGTCGATCGCTGCCAGACCGCCATGGGCAGCCGCCTGCTGACCCGCTGGTTGAACCGTCCGCTGCGGGACCTGACGGTACTGACAGCGCGCCAGTCCTCCATTACCTGCCTGCTGGACCGTTATCGCTTCGAGCAGTTGCAACCGCAACTCAAGGAAATCGGCGACATCGAGCGGATCCTCGCCCGCATCGGCTTGCGCAACGCCCGTCCCCGCGACCTGGCGCGCCTGCGCGATGCCCTCGGCGCGCTGCCTGAATTGCAAGTGGCGATGACCGACCTCGAAGCGCCGCACCTGCAACAACTGGCGCGCATCACCAGCACCTACCCGGAGCTGGCCGCGCTGCTGGAAAAAGCCATTATCGACAACCCGCCAGCGGTGATCCGTGACGGTGGCGTGCTGAAAACCGGCTACGACGCAGAACTCGACGAGTTGCAATCGCTGAGCGAGAACGCCGGCCAGTTCCTGATCGACCTCGAAGCCCGGGAAAAAGCCCGCACCGGCCTGGCCAACCTCAAGGTCGGCTACAACCGCATCCACGGTTACTTCATCGAACTGCCGAGCAAGCAGGCCGAACAGGCCCCAGCCGACTACATCCGCCGCCAGACCCTCAAGGGTGCGGAGCGTTTCATCACGCCGGAGCTCAAGGCGTTCGAAGACAAGGCGCTGTCGGCCAAGAGCCGCGCCCTGGCCCGGGAAAAAATGCTCTACGAAGCGCTGCTCGAGGACCTGATCAGCCAGCTCCCACCGTTGCAGGACACCGCCGCTGCCCTGGCGGAACTGGACGTGCTGAGCAACCTGGCCGAGCGCGCGCTGAACCTGGACCTCAACTGCCCACGTTTCGTCAGCGAGCCGTGCATGCGCATCAGCCAGGGTCGTCACCCGGTGGTCGAGCAAGTCCTGACCACGCCGTTCGTGGCCAACGACCTGAGCCTGGACGACAATACGCGCATGCTGGTGATCACCGGTCCGAACATGGGCGGTAAATCCACCTACATGCGCCAGACCGCGTTAATCGTGCTGCTGGCTCACATTGGCAGCTTTGTGCCGGCGTCCAGCTGCGAATTGTCCTTGGTGGACCGCATCTTCACCCGGATCGGCTCCAGCGATGACTTGGCCGGTGGACGTTCGACGTTCATGGTGGAAATGAGCGAAACCGCGAACATCCTGCACAACGCCACCGAGCGCAGCCTGGTGCTGATGGACGAAGTCGGCCGCGGCACCAGCACCTTCGACGGCTTGTCCCTGGCCTGGGCTGCGGCAGAACGTCTCGCCCAGTTGCGGGCGTACACGCTGTTCGCCACGCACTACTTCGAATTGACGGTGCTGCCGGAGAGCCAACCGCTGGTGGCCAACGTTCACCTCAACGCCACCGAGCACAACGAACGCATCGTCTTCCTGCACCATGTCCTACCCGGCCCGGCGAGCCAGAGCTACGGACTGGCGGTGGCGCAGCTGGCCGGTGTGCCAAGCGACGTCATCACCCGTGCCCGCGAGCACCTGAGCCGCCTGGAAACCACCAGCCTGCCCCACGAAGCACCGCGCCCGACCAAAGGCAAACCGGCCGCGCCGCAGCAAAGCGACCTGTTTGCCAGCCTGCCGCATCCGGTGCTCGATGAACTGGCCAAGCTCGATCTGGATGACCTGACACCACGCCGTGCACTCGAATTGCTTTATACATTGAAGACACGGATCTAACGCACAGGCTTTCAAGCTGTTAGAATCTCGCGCGGTTTGGGATGCTGCTGCCTATTAGCCTGGGTTTGCAGACTATCGCTCCCAAACCCCGCGACCCCCACCGTGAAGGGGCTTCGCCGCAGCCGCCTGAGGAGAGAATTAGAAATGACCTTCGTCGTCACCGACAACTGCATCAAGTGCAAGTACACCGACTGCGTAGAAGTGTGTCCGGTGGACTGCTTTTACGAAGGGCCGAATTTCCTGGTCATTCACCCGGACGAGTGCATCGACTGCGCGCTGTGTGAACCGGAATGCCCTGCCGTGGCGATCTTCTCTGAAGATGAAGTCCCGGAAGATATGCAGGAATTCATTCAGTTGAACGTTGAGCTGGCGGAAATCTGGCCCAACATCACCGAGAAGAAAGAATCGTTGCCAGACGCTGAAGAGTGGGATGGCGTCAAAGGCAAGATCAAAGACCTCGAACGCTGATTAGCCATCGTTCGCTGAAAAGGCCCCTTGCGGGCCTTTTTGCTGCCTGGAACCAAATCGCAGGCAAAAAAAGGGGCGGTTTGACCCGCCCACATTTTTTCCCTAATCCCTTTAATCCTTTTCATCGTCCTGATGAATCGCGTCCTGCGATGTCCTTCCGTTCCCATCGTCCCTGACGGGTGTGCCTGTCCGTCGACACAGGACTGATATTAGTGTTTTCCCAGGCGGGTGCAACGCGGGTGATACAGGTGGGTTGCTCTGTCACACTATGTTCATCTATAAATTTTCCTTATAAATCAGTTAAATACAAAAAGATCACGGCGTTTATAGCGGTCTGTCCCGGTGTTGGGAAACCGATCGCTTACGCAACACTAGGCAAAAGCTTACAAGCTGAACCTATAAATGGAGCTGGGTTGGGGAAACGACCCTCTGGAAACGCAGAAGCTTCGAACCTGTTGGTGTATCGTTTTACGAAGGGGGTTCAGGGGTGGTGTGTATATCCGTTGCTGCGGTAACGGCCACTGGCGGTTCCGCTCTTACAGCGGGTCACTTTTGAAGAGCGCAAAAGTAACCAAAACGCTCTTGCCCCACCACTCGGCACCTCGCCTAGGCTCGGTGTGCCCTCACTCCGGCCAGCGTGGTTTAACGGGGCGCTCAGATCAAGATCAAGATCCAAAGCAAGAGCAAGAGCGGGGCACAGGCCGGCACTTATGTGGCTGAGCCACCGCTATCGCGAGCAAGCTCGCTCCCACATTGGATCTTCAGCAGACATAAAATTCATGCGCACCCAGCCCCTTGTGGGAGCGCGCTTGCTCGCGATGGGGCCAGCACATTCAATCATCATCGACGGTAACGCCGCCTTCGCGAGCAAGCCCGCACGCAGGGTAACGCGGTCTCACCAAGCACCAGGTCGGCTACAAGGCCACCTCGTTTTGAAACGGATATACCCCAAACCCAAGCCCAAAAAAACGGCACTTCCCATTTCTAAGAAGCACCGTTTTTTCAAACTGCACAGCATCACAGCCAGTCAGGGCGCGTTTCTGCTGCACTTGCCTTGGGTTATTGAAACAACGACTCGCTCGACAGGCCGTTCTTCTCGAGGATCTCCCGAAGGCGCTTGAGTCCTTCAACCTGAATCTGCCTGACCCGCTCACGCGTCAACCCAATCTCCAGCCCGACATCTTCAAGCGTGCTGCTTTCATGCCCCCGCAAGCCAAAGCGGCGAATCACCACTTCCCGTTGCTTGTCGGTCAGCTCCGAAAGCCACTGGTCGATGCTCTGGGACAGGTCATCATCCTGGAGCAACTCGCACGGGTCAGTCGGACGGTCGTCGGTAAGCGTATCCAGCAAGGTTTTATCCGAGTCCGGCCCCAGCGAAACGTCCACCGAGGAAACTCGCTCGTTCAGCCCCAGCATGCGCTTGACCTCGCCCACCGGTTTTTCCAACAGGTTGGCGATTTCCTCTGGCGACGGTTCGTGGTCGAGCTTCTGGGTCAGCTCACGGGCAGCCCGCAGGTAGACGTTCAGCTCCTTGACCACATGAATCGGCAACCGGATCGTCCGGGTCTGGTTCATGATCGCCCGTTCGATGGTCTGGCGGATCCACCAGGTCGCATAGGTCGAGAAACGGAAGCCACGCTCGGGGTCGAATTTCTCGACCGCGCGAATCAGTCCCAGGTTGCCCTCTTCGATCAGGTCCAGCAGCGAAAGCCCACGATTGACGTAGCGGCGGGCGATTTTCACCACCAGGCGCAGGTTGCTTTCAATCATGCGTTTTCGACCGGCCGGGTCGCCACTTTGCGACAGCCGCGCAAAATGAACTTCTTCCTCGGGGGAGAGCAGCGGCGAGAAACCGATTTCGTTGAGGTACAGCTGAGTGGCGTCCAGCGCCCGGGTGTAATCGATGTACTTATGTTGTTTAAGTGAAGCGGAGTGTTTGGATTTGGCACGAACGGAAGGTGGAGTCGCCCCTTCATCATTCGACATCGAATCCATAGCGATGCCGGTCTCCATCAGGAGAACCTCATCGTCGATGTCAAACTCCGGCACTTCTTTACTGAGAGCCATTGTTATAGTCCTTTGGTGAGTTCGACCTCAAGCTCGAGCGACGCCTTTATCCTTGGCAACGCTGGAGCCTGTTCCCTCTACGTGACGGAACAGGCTGACATGCACATCAACGACGTGGCAGGAATTGCAGCGGATCTACAGGCTTACCTTGTCGGCGAATCTCAAAATGCAGTTTCACCCGGTCTGTACCCGTCGATCCCATTTCGGCAATTGTCTGCCCGACCTTGACCTGCTGCCCCTCCCGAACCAACAGCCTGCGGTTGTGACCGTAGGCACTGACGTAGGTATCGCTGTGTTTGATGATCACGAGTTCGCCGTAGCCCCTCAAACCACTCCCGGCGTACACAACCGTGCCATCAGACGCGGCAAAAACAGGCTGTCCCAAATCCCCGGCGATATCAATTCCTTTATTCAAACTACCGTTTGAAGAGAATTTTCCAATGAGAACGCCATTAGAAGGCCATCCCCAGCCAGTCGGGGCGGGGCCCGCTGGGGGCATCGGAGCGGGTGCCGGCTTGTTCGCGACGGACGGTACAGTCGCCGTTCCAGCAGTGGCCGGACGACGAATAACGGTGGTTTTGCTCGAGGACGAAGGGGTCGAACCCGACTGCGTGACGACCGCCGTTGGCGTTGAACCACTACGACCGTCAAAGCGAATTGTCTGACCTGGGTGAATCGTATACGGCGCAGGAATGTTGTTCCGAGCCGCGAGGGCTTTGTAGTCCCAGCCGTAGCGAAAAGCGATGGAAAACAACGTATCGCCGCGACGGACTACATACTGCCCGGTCGTTACCGTAGGACGCTCTGGCGTCGCATTGTTGCGATCCACCACCCGGACATTACCCGACGGGGTACTGGAACAACCGACCAGCAAGGTACTCAAGAAAAGGCCAGTCACCAGGCGCTTAAAGCTCGTGATACCCATACGCTGCGCAATGACTGTGAGACTCACCCGCCGCTCCCTTTGTGGTGGCTGAAGATATTGAAAACTGCCTGTCCAGGCAGACATGTTGCCCCGTGGCTGGCCGATACCGTGCTTCTATAAAGGAAGCCCGAGGCACCGCCGCACACGTTTGCTCGACGCTGTTGAACGCCGTTTGGCCATTCGGCGCTGGACTCATCGGTGCTGCTATAAGACACAGCCCAGGCCGTGGAATTCAGCGCCCGTTTATAAATGCTCAGGCCAACGGCCCATTGAGCAGCGGCACGAAACGCACCGCTCCAAGGACGTGCCGCGAGAAGCCATGTTCTTCGCGCACGATCAACATCAATTGCTGGACTTCGCCCGAGCCCACCGGAATGACCAGTCGTCCGCCGGGCGCGAGCTGATCCAGAAGGGCCTGGGGTACGTCAGTAGCAACGGCCGTCACGATGATGCCGTTATAAGGCGCCAGGGCCGGCCAACCCTCCCACCCATCGCCCCAGCGAAATACCACGTTGCGCAGGTTCAACTCCACCAGGCGTTCCTTGGCGCGATCCTGCAGCACCTTGATCCGCTCCACGGAAAACACCCGCTCGACCAGCTGCGACAACACTGCGGTCTGGTAGCCCGAGCCCGTGCCGATCTCCAGCACTTTGTCCAGCGGCCCCGCCTCCAGCAGCAACTCGCTCATGCGGGCGACCATATAAGGCTGGGAAATGGTCTGGTTGTGGCCGATCGGCAATGCGGTGTCTTCGTAGGCACGATGGGCCAGGGCCTCGTCGACGAACAAATGCCGCGGGGTGCGCCGGATGACTTCCAGGACCTGGGCGTTGGACAGGCCTTCTTCGTAGAGCCGCTGGATCAATCGCTCCCGAGTACGCTGGGAGGTCATGCCGATGCCTCGGCGCAGCATATCGTCTTGTTCACGCGCCATCAGTGCAGCCCCTCCAGCCAGCCATCAAGGTGCCTGAAGGCCTCGTTGAAGGTTCGATCGAGCTGCAAGGGCGTGATCGAGACATAGCCTTGCATCACGGCATGGAAGTCCGTGCCGGGCCCGCCATCTTCGGCGTCGCCGGCAGCGGCGATCCAGTAGCCGGCCTTGCCGCGCGGATCAACGACGTGCATCGGCCTGGCGGCGCGGGCACGGTGGCCCAGGCGAGTGAGTTGGATGCCACGAATGTGATCGAGCGGCAAGTTCGGAATGTTCACGTTCAGTACCGTGCGCGGCGGCAGGTCCAGCTCACCGTGGGCCTCTACCAATTTGCGGGCAAAGTAGGCGGCGGTGGGCAAGTTGTCGACCTGCCGTGAAACAAACGAAAAGGCAAAGGACGTCTGGTTCAGGAAACGGCCTTCCAAGGCTGCGGCGACCGTGCCTGAATACAGCACATCGTCGCCCAGGTTGGCCCCCAGGTTTATACCTGAGACCACCATGTCCGGCTCGCGCTCCAACAGGCCGTTCAGGCCCAGGTGCACGCAATCGGTTGGCGTACCGTTGAGACTGATGAAGCCGTTGTCCAGATAGCACGGGTGCAGCGGACGGTCGAGCGTCAGCGAACTGCTGGCGCCGCTTTTGTCCTGGTCCGGGGCGATCACTACGCACTCGGCAAAATCCGCCAGCGCAGCATAAAGCGCGGCAAGACCGGGCGCTGTGACCCCGTCGTCGTTAGAAATCAGAATACGCATGGGCTGTCCGTCTGCCCCACCGGCACCAGATCGACGAGTTCGCGCACCAAGACAGTGGCGAAACATCCGGCCGGCAGGACGAATTCCAGTTGCAGAATGTCAGGCTCGGGATAATGCCACGACAGCCCGCCAATGGGCAGTCGCAGGATGCGACGTTCGTGACTCATTCCCGCGTTTATCAACCAATCCCGAAGGTCAGCCTCGCCTTGGGCAATCGCCTGTTCCAGCTCGAAAATATCTCCGGCGGCGGGCGAAGGCCCCTCGCCCCACTGCGGTCCAGTGGGATGCAGGTCGAGAATCGCCAGGCGCGGATCGCTGCACTCGGCCTCCCCGGCCGGAAAGAAGCTACGGCTGTCGGTGAATGCCAGCAAGTCGCCCACCCGGGCTTGTTGCCAGGTACCGTCGGCCACCCGGGCCGCCAGCACTTTGTTGAACAGGAAACTGCGCGCCGTCGACAACAGCCGCGAACGTACGTTGCGCTGTTCCGGCAAAGCCTTGCGTGCAGCCCAGGCACGCGCATCGACCACGTTTCCGCCATCGTGGCCAAAGCGCTGGGCGCCGAAATAATTGGGGATCCCCTCACGCACAATCTGCTGCAGACGCGCGTCGATGGCGTCCTTGTCGCCCTTGAACTGGGTCAGCCGCAAGGTAAAGCCGTTGGCCGAGTGCGCGCCGCGCTGCAGCTTGCGACGGTGGCGAGCGACCTTGAGGATTTTCAAGGTGTCGTTCTCTGCCGCCGACAAATCCGGATCGGCCTTGCCGGGCAATTGCACACTGAACCACTGACGGGTCAGGGCCTGACGGTCCTTGAGCCCGGCGTAGCTGACCGTTCGCAAAGGAACACCAGCGGCCTTGGCGATACGCCGGGCTGCCTCTTCGGTGTTCAAGCCACGTTTTTCCACCCAGATCCACAGGTGCTCGCCATCGCCGGTCGACGGAATGTCGAGCACTTCATCGACCTGGAAATCCTCAGCGCTGGCCTTGAGTACCGCGCTGCCCAACGACTCACCATGGGCCCGTGGCCCCAACAGTTCCAGTTCGGTCATGGGCGCAGCAACAAGGCAACGGAATGGACGGCAATACCTTCTTCGCGACCGACGAAGCCAAGCTTCTCGGTAGTGGTGGCTTTCACGTTCACTTGGTCCAGCTCAACTTGGAGATCCTCGGCAATCAACTGGCGCATCGCTTCGATGTGCGGAGCCATCTTGGGGGCTTGGGCGACGATGGTGTTGTCGACGTTGCCGACTTTCCAGCCCTTGGCGTGGATCAACGAAACCACATGACGCAGCAGCACGCGGCTGTCGGCGCCCTTGAATTGCGGGTCGGTGTCGGGGAAGTGCTTGCCGATATCGCCCAAGGCAGCCGCGCCGAGCAGTGCATCGCTCAAGGCGTGCAGCAGGACATCACCGTCAGAATGCGCGAGCAGCCCGAAGCCGTGTGCGATCCGCACGCCGCCCAGAGTAATGAAGTCGCCTTCAGCGAAACGGTGAACATCGTAGCCGTGGCCAATACGCATAAAAAAACGCCCCGATTTTTGTCAGGGCGTGATTCTACCTGCATTAGGCGTTTAGAGCGCGAGCATGATGTTGCAAGTGTTCATCGATGAAACTGGCGATGAAGAAATAGCTGTGGTCATAGCCCGGTTGCAGGCGCAGTTCCAATGGATGGCCGGCCGCTTTCGCCGCTTGTTGCAAGGCCTCGGGCTTGAGTTGGTTGGCGAGGAAATCATCGCGATCGCCCTGGTCCACCAGCAGCGGCAGCTTTTCGCCCGCCTCGGCGATCAACGCGCACGCATCCCACTCGCGCCATTTCGAGCGATCTTCCCCCAGGTAGCGAGAAAACGCTTTCTGTCCCCATGGGCAATCCATCGGATTGTTGATCGGCGAAAAAGCCGACACCGAACGGTAACGCCCAGGGTTGCGCAAGGCGCACACAAGCGCGCCATGGCCGCCCATGGAATGACCGCTGATGCCACGTTTATCCGAAGCCGGGAAATGCGCTTCGACCAGCGTCGGCAATTCCTGCACGACGTAGTCATGCATCCGATAGTGCCGCGCCCAAGGATCCTGCGTGGCGTTCAGATAGAACCCCGCCCCCAGGCCGAAGTCCCAAGCACCGTCCGGATCGCCCGGCACGTCGGCGCCACGGGGGCTGGTGTCCGGCGCGACGATGATCAGCCCCAGCTCGGCGGCCATGCGCTGGGCACCGGCCTTTTGCATGAAGTTCTCGTCGGTGCAGGTCAGCCCGGACAGCCAATACAGCACAGGAAGCTTGCCGCCCTGCTCGGCTTGCGGCGGCAGGTACACGGCAAACACCATGTCACAACCGAGCACTTCGGAACGGTGCCGGTAACGCTTATGCCAGCCGCCGAAGCTTTTCTGGCAAGAGATGTTTTCGAGGTTCATTCTTCACCTCAGCGGCAAGCGGCAAGCTTTAAGCTGCAAGAGAGGAGCATGCCCACTTGCAGCTTGTAGCTTGTAGCTTGCCGCTGCTCCTTAAAAATGAATGACGGTACGGATGCTCTTGCCTTCGTGCATCAGGTCGAACGCCTTGTTGATGTCTTCCAGGCCCATGGTGTGGGTGATGAAAGTATCCAGCGGGATCTCGCCCTTTTCGGCCATGTCCACATAGCTCGGCAACTCAGTGCGACCGCGCACGCCGCCAAACGCCGAACCACGCCAGACGCGCCCGGTCACCAGTTGGAATGGACGGGTGGCGATCTCCTGGCCAGCCCCGGCCACGCCGATGATCACCGACTCGCCCCAGCCTTTGTGGCAGCACTCCAGCGCGGCACGCATCAACTGCACATTGCCGATGCACTCGAAGGAAAAGTCCACGCCGCCGTCCGTCATATCAACGATGACTTCCTGGATCGGACGGTCGAAGTCTTTCGGGTTGACGCAATCAGTGGCGCCCAGTTGTTTGGCGATTTCGAATTTGGCCGGGTTGATGTCAATCGCGATGATGCGCGCGGCCTTGGCCTTCACGGCGCCAATCACAGCCGAAAGGCCGATGCCGCCCAGGCCGAAGATCGCCACGGTGTCACCCGGCTTGACCTTGGCGGTGTTCAACACAGCGCCGATACCCGTGGTGACGCCACAACCCAGCAGGCAGACTTTTTCCAGCGGCGCTTCCTTTGGAATCTTCGCAACGGAGATTTCCGGCAGCACGGTGTACTCAGAGAACGTCGAAGTGCCCATGTAGTGGAAAATCGTCTCGCCCTTGTAGGAAAAGCGCGACGTACCGTCCGGCATCAAGCCTTTGCCCTGGGTGGCGCGAATAGCCTGGCAGAGGTTGGTCTTGCCCGACTTGCAGAATTTGCACTGGCCGCACTCTGGCGTGTACAGCGGAATCACATGGTCGCCCACCGCCACCGACGTCACGCCTTCGCCGATGGCCTCGACAATGGCACCGCCTTCGTGGCCGAGGATCGACGGAAAAATCCCTTCCGGGTCGGCGCCGGACAACGTGTAGGCATCGGTATGGCAGACGCCCGAAGCCACGACGCGCAACAGCACTTCGCCCGCCTTGGGCATGGCCACGTCGACCTCGACGATTTCCAGGGGTTTCTTGGCCTCGAAGGCGACGGCAGCGCGGGACTTGATCATCCGGATACTCCAGCAAATAAAAACGAGTCCAGGAGTGTAATCCTCTACCAGACGAGGAATAATCCGATCAAAAGCAAAACATTATTGCCATACAGGGATAATCCTTCATGCCGGATAACCGCTGGGAAGGCATCGACGAGTTTGTGGCCGTGGCCGAATGCAGCCAGTTCACGGCCGCCGCGGAACGGCTCGGGGTTTCGTCTTCCCATATCAGTCGACAAATCGTACGGCTTGAAGAACGTCTACAGACACGACTGCTCTACCGCAGTACCCGCCGTGTGACGTTGACCGAAGCCGGGCAAACCTTTTTGCAGCACTGTCAGCGTCTCCAGGATGGACGCGAGGAAGCACTGCGGGCCGTTGGCGATTTGACCAGCGAGCCCAAGGGCATGCTGCGCATGACCTGTGCCGTGGCTTACGGCGAGCGGTTTATCGTGCCGTTGGTGACGCGATTCATGGGCCTCTATCCGCAATTGCGGGTGGACATAGAATTGAGCAATCGCCAGTTGGACCTCGTTCACGAAGGCCTGGACCTGGCGATTCGCCTTGGCCGCCTGCAGGACTCACGCTTGGTCGCCGCACGCCTGGCGCCGCGACGCATGTACCTTTGCGCTTCGCCCTCCTACCTGGAACGTTATGGTCGCCCCCACAGCTTGTCGGAATTGAGCCGCCACAACTGCCTGATCGGCAGCTCCGACATGTGGCAGCTGGAGCAGAATGGGCGGGAATTTTCCCAGCGAGTACAGGGAAACTGGCGCTGTAACAGTGGGCAGGCAGTGCTTGATGCGGCGCTGCAAGGCGTGGGTTTGTGTCAGTTGCCGGACTATTACGTGCTGGAGCATTTGAACAGCGGTGCGTTGATTTCGCTGCTGGAGGCTCATCAGCCGCCGAATACGGCTGTCTGGGCGCTGTACCCGCAGCAACGGCATCTGTCGCCGAAAGTGCGAAAGTTGGTGGATTTCTTGAAGGATGGGTTGGCTGAGCGGCCTGAATATCGGGGGTGACAGTGGTTTTTTTGTTGTCTGGGATGACGCCATCGCGAGCAAGCTCGGTCCCACAGTGGACCGGTGTGAACACACATCCATCACTCGACGATAAACCCTGTGGGAGCGAGCTTGCTCGCGATGGCGCCGGCCCAGACAATGACGATCCAACGAGGAAACAGATCCAGCTTAACGCCGATTCGCCCACCGCTGGCGCAACCACTCCAGGTCTTCCGGCCGGGTAACCTTGATGTTATCCGCCCGCCCTTCAATCAACCGAGGCGCCTGCCCCGCCCATTCCATGGCGGATGCTTCATCGGTAATCACTGCATCCGCCACCAGGCTGTCGGCCAGGGCTCGATGCAAGGCGCCGAGGCGGAACATTTGTGGCGTGTAGGCTTGCCAGACCACGCTGCGATCGACCGTTTCCAGCACGCGACCATGCTTGTCGACGCGCTTGAGGGTATCGCGCGCCGGTACACCCAGCAGGCCGCCGACCGGATCGTTCGCCAGTTCATGGAGCAAGTTATCGAGATCGTCCCGGGCCAGGTTCGGCCGTGCGGCGTCGTGTACCAGCACCCAATCGAAATCATCCGCGCCCTGCTCGTGAAGGTGCAGCAACGCATTGAGCACCGAACCCGAACGCTGCTCACCGCCATCCACGCGCTGGATGCGGGGATCGCTGGCACACGCCAGTGTCGGCCAATAGGGATCGTCAGATGCCACGCTGACCACCACGCCCTTGACGGTCGGATGATCGAGGAAACAGCCAAGGCTGTGTTCGAGAATTGTGCGTCCGCCCAGTTGCAAGTATTGCTTGGGTCGGTCCGCGGCCATACGGGCACCTATGCCCGCAGCAGGAATCACGGCCCAGAAGGCCGGTGGACGAATGCTCATTGGGCCAGTTGATAGAGGGTTTCGCCCTCTTTCACCATGCCCAGTTCATGGCGAGCCCGTTCTTCGACGGTCTCCATGCCTTTCTTCAATTCCATCACTTCGGCGTCCATCACCCGGTTACGCTCCAGCAATGCCTCGTTTTCGGCGTGCTGGTCGGCAATTTGCTGAGTCAGCTCGGCCACCTGCGCCAAGCTGCCATTACCCACCCAAAGGCGGTACTGCAGGCCGGCCAGCAACAAGAGCAAGACGAGAAACAACCAATTGGGACTGCGCATCGAATATCGGGTATCCAGTGAAAAAAGACCGCCATGCCAAACTTTGAAGCGTCTGATAGCACGAAGCCTGGAAGATCCAGGCTTGTGCTTGATAAGGCATCAGATTAGAGGCAAAACCGCCACCTTGACGACTTTTGCGACGCAATCCGCTGTCTTTTTACCATTTACTGCTTAACCGCGAAACTCGGCGCGACCGTTGTACTTGGCCTTGCCATTCAACTGCTCTTCGATGCGCAGCAGTTGGTTGTACTTGGAAACGCGGTCGGAGCGGCACAGCGAACCGGTCTTGATCTGGCCCGCCGCGGTGCCCACGGCCAGGTCGGCAATGGTCGAGTCTTCGGTTTCACCCGAGCGGTGGGAGATCACGGCGGTGTAACCGGCGGCCTTGGCCATCTGGATGGCTTCCAGGGTTTCGGTCAGGGTGCCGATCTGGTTGAACTTGATCAGGATCGAGTTGGCGATCTTCTTGTCGATGCCTTCCTTCAGGATCTTGGTGTTGGTCACGAACAGGTCGTCGCCCACCAGCTGGGTTTTCTCGCCGATCTTGTCGGTGAGAATTTTCCAGCCAGCCCAGTCGGACTCGTCCAGGCCGTCTTCGATGGAGATGATCGGGTAGCGTTCGGTCAGGCCCTTGAGGTAGTCGGCGAAACCTTCGGCGGTGAACACCTGGCCTTCGCCGGACAAGTTGTACTTGCCGTCTTCGAAGAACTCACTGGCGGCGCAGTCCAGGGCCAGGGTCACGTCGGTGCCCAGCTTGTAGCCAGCGTTGGCCACGGCTTCGGAGATCACTTTCAGTGCATCTTCGTTGGACGCCAGGTTCGGTGCGAAACCGCCTTCGTCGCCAACGGCGGTGCTCAGGCCACGGGCCTTCAGCACGGCCTTGAGGTGATGGAAAATCTCGGTGCCCATGCGCAAGCCTTCGGAGAAGGTCTTGGCGCCAACCGGCTGCACCATGAATTCCTGGATGTCGACGTTGTTATCGGCATGCTCGCCGCCGTTGATGATGTTCATCATTGGCACCGGCATCGAGTACACGCCAGGCGTACCGTTGAGGTTGGCGATGTGCGCGTACAGCGGCAGGTCCTGGTCCTGGGCAGCGGCCTTGGCAGCGGCCAGGGACACGGCGAGGATCGCGTTGGCGCCCAGGGTGGCTTTGTTTTCGGTACCGTCGAGCTTGATCATTGCCTGATCGAGGGCTTTTTGGTCGGCAGGGTCCTTGCCCAGCAACAGGTCGCGGATCGGACCGTTGATGTTGGCGACGGCCTTCAGCACGCCCTTGCCCAGGTAACGGCTCTTGTCGCCATCACGCAGCTCCAGCGCTTCGCGCGAGCCAGTGGAAGCACCGGACGGCGCGCAGGCGCTGCCGATGATGCCGTTGTCGAGAAGCACGTCCGCTTCGACAGTGGGGTTGCCACGGGAGTCGAGAACTTCACGACCTTTGATGTCGACGATTTTTGCCATTGTTGTAAACACTCCAAAGTTGACGAAAACGACGCAGCGAGAGGAAATCTTTATCGTCGGCGGGATAGAGCAGCGGGCAGGCTTGCCGACGACAACGCCCGGCCCGCAGGCCAGAGCGTTTATCGAGCGGTACTTTACCGGAGAAAATCGCGTTACGCGGTTTCTATCGTCGGAAAACCCTTGACCAGCTCATCCAGCGACTTGAGCTGAGACAGGAAAGGTTCCAGCTTGTTCAAGCGCAAGGCACAAGGGCCGTCGCACTTGGCGTTGTCAGGGTCAGGGTGGGCTTCAAGGAACAGGCCAGCCAGGGACTGGCTCATGCCGGCCTTGGCCAGGTCGGTGACCTGGGCGCGACGACCACCCGCGGAATCGGAGCGACCGCCAGGCATTTGCAGCGCGTGGGTCACGTCGAAGAACACCGGGTACTCGAACTGCTTCATGATGCCGAAACCGAGCATGTCCACCACGAGGTTGTTGTAGCCGAAGCTCGAACCCCGCTCGCAGAGGATCAACTGATCGTTGCCGGCCTCTTCGCACTTGCTCAGGATGTGTTTCATTTCCTGGGGTGCGAGGAACTGGGCTTTCTTGATGTTGATCACCGCGCCAGTCTTGGCCATCGCGACCACCAGGTCGGTCTGGCGCGACAGGAAGGCCGGCAACTGGATGATGTCGCAGACCTCGGCGACCACCGCGGCCTGGTCAGGCTCGTGGACGTCGGTGATGATCGGCACGCCGAAGGCTTGCTTGATGTCCTGGAAAATCCGCATCCCCTCTTCCAGGCCAGGACCACGGTAGGAAGTCACCGACGAACGGTTGGCCTTGTCGAAGCTGGCCTTGAAGACGTATGGAATACCCAGTTTCTGGGTAACCTTCACATACTCCTCGCAGACCTGCATCGCCATGTCGCGGCTTTCCAGCACGTTCATGCCGCCAAACAGCACCATGGGTTTGTCGTTGGCAATCTCGATGTCGCCAACGCGGATGATCTTCTGGGCCATCGTCTTATGCCTTTTTCTGGTGTTGAGCCAAAGCGGCTTTCACGAAACCACTGAACAGCGGGTGACCGTCGCGCGGTGTCGAAGTGAACTCCGGGTGGAACTGGCAGGCGACGAACCATGGATGGTCCGCAGCCTCGACCACTTCAACCAGTGCACCGTCACCGGAACGACCGGAAATCTTCAGGCCGGCTTCGATCAGTTGTGGCAGCAGGTTGTTGTTCACTTCGTAACGGTGGCGATGACGCTCGACGATCACGTCCTTGGCGTAGCAATCGTGCACCTTGGAGCCGGCTTCGAGCAGGCATTCCTGCGCGCCAAGGCGCATGGTGCCGCCCAGGTCCGAGCTTTCGGTACGCACTTCGACGGCGCCGGTGGCATCTTCCCACTCGGTGATCAGGCCCACGACCGGGTGGCCACTGGCACGATCGAATTCGGTGGAATTGGCGTCTTTCCAGCCCATCACGTTACGGGCGAACTCGATGACCGCCACTTGCATGCCCAGGCAGATGCCCAGGTACGGCACCTTGTTCTCGCGGGCGTATTGCACCGCGGTGATCTTGCCTTCCACGCCGCGCAGGCCAAAACCGCCCGGCACGAGGATCGCATCGGCGCCTTCGAGCAGGCCGGTGCCCTGGTTCTCGATGTCTTCGGAATCGATGTAGCGCAGGTTGACCTTGGTGCGGTTGCTGATGCCGGCATGACTCATCGCTTCGATCAGCGACTTGTAGGCGTCCAGCAGCTCCATGTACTTGCCGACCATGGCGATGGTGACTTCGTGCTCTGGATTGAGCTTGGCATCGACCACGGCGTCCCACTCGGACAGGTCGGCGCTTGCGCATTGCAGGCCGAAGCGCTCGACAACGAAGTCATCGAGGCCCTGGGAGTGCAGGATGCCCGGGATCTTGTAGATGGTGTCGGCATCTTCCAGCCCGATGACCGCACGTTCTTCCACGTTGGTGAACTGGGCGATCTTGCGACGCGAGGAGATGTCGATCGGGTGATCGGAGCGGCAGATCAGCACGTCCGGCTGCAGGCCGATGGAGCGCAGTTCCTTGACCGAGTGCTGGGTTGGCTTGGTCTTGGTTTCGCCGGCGGTGGCGATGTACGGCACCAGGGTCAGGTGCATCAGCATCGCGCGCTTGGCGCCGATTTCGAAACGCAACTGGCGGATGGCTTCGAGGAACGGCTGGGACTCGATGTCGCCCACGGTGCCGCCGATCTCGACCATCGCCACGTCCGCGTCGCCGGCACCCTTGATGATGCGGCGCTTGATTTCGTCGGTGATGTGCGGGATGACCTGGATGGTCGCGCCCAGGTAGTCGCCACGACGCTCTTTGCGCAGGACGTGCTCGTAGACACGGCCGGTGGTGAAGTTGTTGTTCTGGGTCATGGTCGTGCGGATGAACCGCTCGTAGTGGCCCAGGTCCAGGTCGGTCTCGGCGCCGTCGTGGGTGACGAACACTTCACCGTGCTGGAACGGGCTCATGGTGCCCGGGTCGACGTTGATGTACGGGTCCAGCTTGAGCATGGTGACCTTAAGTCCCCGCGCCTCCAGGATGGCCGCCAATGAAGCCGAGGCAATGCCTTTCCCCAATGAAGAAACAACACCGCCCGTGACGAATATGTAGCGCGTCATGAAAAACCCTAGAAGTCTGCGTTAAAGCGGTCCGAGCCGCCGGGGAAAGCGAAGGAAGGCCGAAGCCCCCGATCACCTGCATTAATCACAGTGCACCTTTCAAAAAAACCGCCGCGTCGGGACAGACCGGAGGTGAAATCACCGGTACGTTGTTCGCTACACATTTTTTGGAATCGCCCAGCAAAGACTGCTTGGTAATCGGCAACTCCTGCAATTCAGGCGAATCCACAGAAGTTGTATCAAGAAGGGAGCGTAGTCTACCGGAAAGCCCCTTTCAGCTCAAACCCAGATCTTGGCTTTCATGGCTGCCAGCTCAATTGCCAAGTGCCATCAGCCTGTGTATCGAGTCCAGCCAGGTTGGCCACCGCCAGCAATTGCTCGCCCTGATAGAGCAGCGGCAATCGGTCGCGAACGAACGCCGGCACGCCCTTTTCGTTGAGCAAACGCTTGAGATCACGATGACCACGCCCCGCCAGCACCAGCACCTCGCCGCCTTGACGATAGCGCACGACAAGCGGTCCCGTAGGCGGCTTGCCGTTGAGCACCAGATGACCGTTGTCCGGCAAGCGCAGCGCAACCGCCGGATCCGCCCAGTCGACGGCGCCTGACGGCGAAGCCAGCCAGTGGTCGGATAACCACCAGACCCGCCCGCCGGCCCGGTGCAACTCGCCGCCAGCCAGGCGCCAGACTGGCCTGGCATCGTCCGCGGCATCGCGCAACGAATCCCAGCTCGCCCAGTGATCGCTGTCGGGCAGGAGGGTCAGCGGCGCCAGCCAGTGGCTCAAGGCATTGCGTTGACGTGCCGGCGACAACGCGCGCAAAGGCGCCAGCGCCAGGGATTGCAGCCCAAGCCAGTCGAACGCACATGGAGTCGCGGCCTGGGCCAGGTCGATCCGCGCCAAGTCGTCCAGCAAGCCTTGGGCTTCGCCCATGTGCGCTGCGCTGCGAGACAGGGTTGACGAGGCTTGCGGCCAGTGCTCGGCCAGCATCGGAAAAACCCGCTGGCGCAGGTAATTGCGCGCGTACCGGTGATCGTCGTTGGACGGGTCATCGATCCAGCTCAAGCCTTGCTGCGCCGCATAGGCTTCCAGCTCGACGCGGGACACATCGAGCAACGGCCGCAGCAGATGCCCCTGGCCCAATGGCCGCTGCCGTGGCATGGCCGCCAGCCCCCTCACCCCCGCCCCCCGCAACAGGCGAAACAACAGGGTCTCCGCCTGATCATCACGGTGTTGGGCGGTGAGCAGCACTTCATGGCTGCCAATCGCCGCGACGAAGGCGGCGTAACGTGCCTCGCGCGCAGCGCGCTCGACACTGGCGCCAGGACGCACTTGTACACTCACCACGTCCAACGGCACGCCCAGGGCCGCACAGACCGAACGGCAATGCTCCGGCCACGCATCGGCCACAGCCTGAAGGCCGTGATGCACATGGATGGCGCTCAGCGCGGGCAAGGCGTGGTGTTGCGAAAGGGTCGCGAGCAGGTGCAACAGGACAGTGGAGTCGAGGCCACCGGAGAAGGCGATGCGCCAGGCGGCGGCGTTGCGCCAGGGGGATAACTGTGTGAGGAGCCGGGTTGGCAGATCAATCCTGGGCTGATTCATGGAAACTGGCCTTCACACAATCAAATGTGGGAGCGAGCTTGCTCGCGATGGCGGCGTATCAGTCAACTTATCGGTTGAATGTTAAACCGCTATCGCGAGCAAGCGCGCTCCCACACAGGGTACAGCGTTCGAATCAGAGACCGTAGCTCATCAACCGCTCGTAGCGACGGGCCAACAGGGCGTCGTTGTCGAACTTCTTGAGCATCGACAGCTGCGAGCTCAGCTCGGCGCGAATCAGCGCAGCGGCCGCAGCCGGGTCACGGTGGGCGCCGCCCACTGGCTCGTTGATCACTTTATCGACGATGCCCAGGCCTTTGAGGCGCTCGGCGGTGATGCCCATGGCTTCAGCGGCATCCGGCGCCTTCTCGGCGGTTTTCCAGAGGATCGAGGCGCAGCCTTCCGGCGAGATCACCGCGTAGGTGGAGTATTGCAGCATGTTCAACTGATCGCAGACACCGATGGCCAACGCACCGCCCGAACCGCCTTCGCCGATCACGGTGGCGATGATCGGGGTTTTCAGGCGGGCCATGACGCGCAGGTTCCAGGCGATCGCTTCGCTCTGGTTGCGCTCTTCGGCGTCGATGCCTGGGTAAGCGCCCGGGGTGTCGATGAAGGTCAGGATCGGCATCTTGAAGCGTTCGGCCATTTCCATCAGGCGGCAGGCCTTGCGGTAGCCTTCCGGACGCGGCATGCCGAAGTTGCGACGCACCTTCTCGCGCACTTCGCGGCCCTTCTGGTGACCGATCACCATCACCGGCTGGTCGTCCAGGCGGGCAACGCCGCCGACGATCGCGGCGTCGTCGGAGAAGTGACGGTCGCCGTGCAGCTCATCGAACTCGGTAAAGATGTGGTCGATGTAGTCCAGGGTATAGGGACGACGCGGGTGACGCGCCAGACGCGCGATCTGCCAGCTGGTCAGCTTGCCGAAGATGTCTTCGGTCAGCGTGCGGCTCTTGTCCTGCAGCCGAGAGATTTCATCGCCGATATTCAGCGAATTGTCGTTACCGACCAAGCGCAACTCTTCGATCTTGGCTTGAAGGTCGGCGATCGGCTGTTCGAAATCTAGAAAATTCGGGTTCATAGGCGTCCGTCTTGGGTCGACGTCCAAGAGAGCTTGGGCCGGCCGGTTGTCTATTCGCGCCCTACCTTAAGGGAGAGGCGCGTTCAGGTCGAGATTAAAAATTCGAGTCGAGGTCAGGGGCGCTCCGAATACGGAAGTGGCCCCTGGCCGTCAACGGTATTGGAGGAAGACGTTGTCTTTGCCGAACTGGTCACGCAAGGCTTGAATCAACGCATCCGCCGGATCGATCCGCCAACCTTCGCCGAACTGCAGCACGGCCTTGGCGTCGGGTCGTACATACTCCATGGTGATCGGGCAAGCACCGCGATGGCGCTTGAACAACTCGCCCAGCCAGCGTAGCTGATCGCCTTTCAGATCCTGGGTTTGCAACTTCAGGCGCAGGCTCTCGGCCAGGTTGGTACGGGCATCCTCCATGCTCATCACGCGCTTGACCCGCAGCCGCAGGCCGCCGGAAAAGTCGTCGTTGCTGACTTCGCCTTCCACGACGACCATCGCATCGGTCTGCAACAACGACTGCGCGGAATGGAACGCATCGGCGAACAACGACGCCTCGATGCGCCCGGAGCGGTCGTCCAGGGTGATGAAACCCATCTTGTCGCCCTTTTTGTTCTTCATCACCCGCAGGGCGATGATCATGCCGGCGACCGTTTGTGTATCGCGAGCCGGCTTCAGGTCGATGATGCGCTGGCGGGCGAAGCGGCGGATCTCGCCTTCGTATTCGTCGATCGGGTGACCGGTCAGGTACAGGCCCAAGGTGTCTTTCTCACCCTTGAGGCGCTCCTTGAGGGTCAGCTCCTTGGCCTTGCGATGGTTGCCATAGACGTCGGCGTCTTCCTCGACGAACAGCCCGCCAAACAGGTCGGCGTGGCCGCTGTCATGGGTACGGGCCGTCTGTTCGGCGGCCTTGATCGCTTCTTCCATCGCGGCCAGCAACACCGCGCGATTGCGATCGATGTTGGCCTGGTAGGCCTTCGGCTCATCGTGGAAATAAGGCCCCAAGCGGTCCAGCGCGCCACTGCGGATCAAACCGTCGAGGGTGCGCTTGTTGATGCGCTTGAGGTCAACCCGCGCGCAGAAATCGAACAGATCCTTGAACGGCCCGTCCTGGCGCGCTTCGGTAATCGCCTCCACCGGGCCTTCGCCCACGCCCTTGATCGCGCCGAGGCCATAGATGATGCGGCCTTCATCGTTGACCGTGAACTTGAACTCTGAGGCGTTCACGTCCGGCGCATCGAGGCGCAGCTTCATGGTCCGCACTTCTTCGATCAAGGTCACGACCTTGTCGGTGTTGTGCATGTCCGCCGACAGCACCGCCGCCATGAACGGCGCCGGGTAGTGTGCCTTCAACCATGCGGTCTGGTACGAGACCAGGCCATAGGCGGCGGAGTGGGATTTGTTGAAGCCGTAGCCGGCGAACTTTTCCACCAGGTCGAAAATGTTGCCCGCCAGGTCCGCATCGATGCCGTTATTCGCGCAACCTTCGATGAAGCCACCGCGCTGCTTGGCCATCTCCTCGGGTTTTTTCTTACCCATGGCTCGACGCAGCATGTCCGCGCCGCCGAGGGTGTAGCCAGCCATCACCTGGGCAATCTGCATCACCTGTTCCTGATACAGGATAATGCCGTAGGTCGGCGCCAGTACCGGCTTCAAGCCTTCGTACTGGTAGTCGGGGTGTGGGTACGCCAGCTCGGCGCGACCGTGCTTGCGGTTGATGAAGTCATCCACCATGCCCGATTGCAGCGGGCCCGGACGGAACAGGGCCACCAGTGCGATCAAGTCTTCCAGGCAGTCGGGCTTGAGCTTCTTGATCAGCTCCTTCATGCCTCGGGATTCAAGCTGGAACACCGCCGTGGTTTCGGCTTTCTGCAACAGGCTGTAGGTCGGCTTGTCGTCCAGCGGAATGAAGGCGATGTCCAGCGGCTCTTCACCGACCTTGGCCCGGTCGCGGTTGATGGTCTTCAGCGCCCAGTCGATGATGGTCAGGGTCCGCAGGCCGAGGAAGTCGAACTTCACCAGGCCCGCCGCCTCGACGTCGTCCTTGTCGAACTGGGTGACCAGGCCGTCGCCCTCTTCATCGCAATAGATCGGCGAGAAGTCAGTCAGCTTGGTCGGCGCGATCACCACGCCACCGGCGTGCTTGCCGACGTTACGCACCACGCCTTCGAGCTTGCGGGCCATTTCCCAGATTTCCGCAGCTTCCTCATCGACCTTGATGAAGTCCCGGAGGATTTCTTCCTGCTCGTAGGCTTTTTCCAGGGTCATGCCGACTTCGAACGGGATCATCTTCGACAGGCGATCCGCCAAGCCGTAGGACTTGCCCTGCACCCGCGCCACGTCGCGTACCACAGCCTTGGCGGCCATGGAACCGAAGGTAATGATCTGGCTCACCGCGTTGCGGCCGTATTTCTCGGCCACATAGTCGATCACCCGGTCGCGACCGTCCATGCAGAAGTCGACGTCGAAGTCGGGCATGGAAACCCGTTCCGGGTTGAGGAAACGTTCGAACAGCAGGTCATATTCCAGCGGGTCGAGGTCGGTGATCTTCTGTACGTAGGCCACCAGCGATCCGGCGCCCGACCCCCGGCCAGGCCCGACGGGTACGCCGTTGCTCTTGGCCCACTGGATAAAGTCCATCACGATCAGGAAGTAACCGGGGAAGCCCATCTGGATGATGATATCCAGCTCGAAATTCAACCGATCGACATAGACCTGGCGCTTGGCTTCGTAATCTTCGGTGGTGTCCTTGGGCAGCAGGACGCTCAGGCGCTCTTCGAGGCCGTCGAACGAGACCTTGCGGAAATATTCATCGATGGTCATGCCATCGGGAATCGGGAAGTTGGGCAAGAAGTGCTTGCCCAGCTTCACTTCGATGTTGCAACGCTTGGCGATCTCGACGGTGTTTTCCAGCGCTTCGGGCAGGTCGCTGAACAGCTCCGCCATTTCCTCGGCGCTCTTGAGGTATTGCTGGTCGCTGTAGTTCTTCGGCCGACGCGGGTCGTCAAGGGCCCGGCCCTCACCGATGCAGACGCGGGTTTCGTGGGCTTCGAAATCTTCCTGCTTGATGAACCGCACGTCGTTGGTGGCCACCAGCGGCGCACCGAGCGTGTCGGCCAGGGCTACGGCGGCGTGCAGGTGTTCTTCGTCATTGGGACGGTTGGTGCGCTGCACTTCGATGTAGAAGCGATCCGGGAACACGGCCATCCAGTCGCGGGCCAGTTGTTCGGCTTCTTCGACATTGCCGCTGAGCAAGGCCTGGCCGATTTCACCCTCCTTGGCCGCCGACAGCATGATCAGCCCTTCGCTGGCCTCGGCCACCCACTCGCGCTCGATGATGATCGAGCCATTGCGCTGGCCGTCGATAAAGCCGCGGGAAATCAGCTCGGTGAGGTTGCGGTAGCCCAAGGCGTTCATCACCAGCAGGCTGATCCGGCTCAGCGGCGCGTCCGGGTCCTTGTTCGCCAGCCACAGGTCGGCCCCGCAGATCGGCTTGATCCCTGCGCCCATGGCGTTCTTGTAGAACTTGACCAGCGAACACATGTTGTTCTGGTCGGTAACGGCCACGGCAGGCATGTTCATGCCCACCAGCGTCTTGACCAGGGGCTTGATCCGCACCAGACCGTCGACCAGGGAATATTCAGTGTGCAGGCGTAGATGAACGAATGAAGCCGGCATAGTGATCCTGCGTTAAGTCATGAAAACAACAAGGCCCGGATTGTACCGGGCCTTGGGTAAAACATGTAGGAGCTGTCGAGCGAAGCGAGGCTGCGATCTTTCCATTGCCGATTGAGTCGGGAGTGAAAGATAAGATCAAAAGATCGTCCGAACGCGGCCCGAGGCTACGCCAGCTCCTATGTATGGACTCGTCCCCACTGTCAACCTGCGTTTGAACACCGATACCCGGTTGCATCTATGTATAAGGCCTGTTCGAGGAAGCATGATCAGCTTCTGGCCAACATTGGGTGAGCTCGCGGTATGCCGATTACAGTGAGGCCTCAAGGGCCGGTAGGAGCTCAGGCATCTATCCGCGACGGTCTGACCTGGGGTCAATGTTCCTTAGCAAGGGTTGAGGCGGCTCAGCGCCCCGGTGGCACAACTCGGTAAATTAATGGTCCATCGCAGCCTCCGGACTAGACGCCGGTTGGCGACGATAGGTTTCTTCGTTTTGAAGCAATACCCAGATGATTCGTAGGTTGCGGTTGGCCAGTCGTACAGCCGCGCCTTTTTGGCCATGACGGTTCAACCAGCGCCGCAGTCGCCGATCATCTGGATGATCCGAATCCGGCCGCACCTGTTTCAACACCGCGTGCGCCCCTTGGATCGTCAAGCTTCGCAGGTAGGCATCACCACGCTTGCACATCTTGCCCAGTCTCACCGTCTGCCCGCTGCTGTGTTGTTCGGGCACTGTGCCGAAATAGGCAGCAAATTGCCGGGCATTTTGGAACCGCTCAGGTTCGGTCTGCTTGGCCAATACGGCGGTGGCGATGATGGGGCCGATGCCGCGTACCGTCATCAGCCGTTTCGCTGTTTCATCTTCACGAGCCGCGACTTCCAGCCGCCCCGTCAGCATACGGATACGTTCGCTCATCTGGCTCCACTCGCCCAGCAACTCGGCGATCAGCTCGCGCAACATGTCCGGTAATGGCTGGGTGGCATCCTCCAGTAGCCGTGGAATATTGCGGCCAAGGGAGGTTTCGCCTTGCGCAATGGCAATACCATGCTCGAGCAGCAAACCGCGCATCTGATTACCCAGGGCGGTACGCCGTCGCACGTAACCCTGCCGGGCCCGATGCAGTGCCTGCATGGCCAACTGTGCCGTACTTTTGACCGGCACGGCTGCAATGCCCTTGTCCCGACCTGCCCGCAATATCGCCAGCACATCATTTCGATCATTCTTCGCGCCGCTGCGATGCTCGGCCACACGCTGCGCTGGCAGAATCCGCACCGCATTGCCCTGTTGCTGCAACTGCCGCGCCCAGGCCTGCGCCCCTGGTCCCGTTTCCATCAACACTGTCAGGCCTGTGGGCAATTGGTGCAGGAACTTCAAAAAGGCTTCACGCGACTTGATTCGTTGTTCGTAAATCACCTGGCCGAGAGCGTCTTCTCCGGCCACCTGGAACACGTTCTTGGCAAGGTCCACCGCCATGGTCGAACAGGCCGATACATCGGCTGGAGACAGACTGGTTTTGGTCGTATGCTTCTTCACGGGCTCGCCCTCGCTGTCGTTGGCTTCTTAAGAATGCCACCGTGGCGCTACAGACGCCTCGGCTTGGGCGAGTCCATCCAATTACAGGGCATTGCGACGCTTACGCTATGTCTTTTCGACCAAGCCATCCCGCGCTTCATAAGCCAGCCGAACCGGGGCAAACGAACGCCGATGAATGGGCCTTGGGTAAAACATGTAGGAGCTGTCGAGCGAAGCGAGGCTGCGATCTTTCCATTGCCGATTGAGTCGGGAGTGAAAGATAAGATCAAAAGATCGTCCGAACGCGGCCCGAGGCTACGCCAGCTCCTACAGGGCATTGCGACGCTTACGCTATGTCTTTTCGACCAAGCCATCCCGCGCTTCATAAGCCAGCCGAACCGGGGCAAACGAACGCCGATGAATGGGCGTAGGCCCCAGGCGCGCCAAGGCCTCCAGGTGTACAGGGGTCGGATAACCCTTGTGGCTGCCGATGCCGTAGCCCGGGTAGATCAATTCAAACGCGGCCATTTCCCGGTCGCGACTGACCTTGGCCAGGATCGAAGCCGCCGCGATGGCCGGCACTTTGCCGTCGCCCTGGATGACTGCTTCGGCGCGCATCGACAGTTTCGGGCAACGATTGCCGTCGATCATCGCCAGCTTCGGCGTGATATGCAGCCCCTGCACCGCACGCTGCATGGCGAGCATGGTGGCGTGCAGGATATTGAGTTCATCGATTTCTTCGACTTCGGCCCGGGCGATGCACCAGCTCAGGGCCTTTTCGCAGATTTCGTCGTAGAGCTTCTCGCGACGGGCCTCGGTGAGCTTCTTGGAATCATCCAGACCCAGGATCGGCCGGTTCGGATCAAGGATCACCGCCGCCGTCACCACCGCACCGCACAAAGGCCCACGCCCGACTTCATCGACACCGGCGACGAGTTCTTCGACTTCAGCGACCAGGTTGAAGTCCAGGCCCATCTGTAGCTTTACGTTGCTCATGGTTTTGCGCCAATCAGGGTCAGCACCGCGTCAGCCGCCTGGTTGGAGGCATCGCGACGCAGGGTACGGTGAATTTCGTCAAAACCCCGGGTCTGCTCCTCGCCACCGTCGATCAAGGGCGACAGCGTGCTGGCCAGCGCCTCGGCGGTCGCGTCGTCTTGCAGCAGCTCAGGGACCAGCAGGCGCTGGGCCAGGAGATTGGGCAAGGAAACGTAAGGGCTCTTGACCATGCGCTTGAGAATCCAGAACGTCAGCGGCGCCAGGCGATAGGCGACCACCATTGGGCGTTTGTACAACAACGCTTCAAGGGTAGCAGTGCCTGACGCAATCAACACCGCATCACAAGCGGCCAGTGCTTGATGGGATTGGCCGTCGAGCAAGGTAACCGGCAAATCGCGCCCGGCCAGCAACGCTTCGAGCTGGACTCGCCGCTGCGCACTGGCACACGGCAGAACAAAACGTACACCGGGCCGCATCGCCCGCAGGCGTTCAGCGGCGTCGAAGAACAGGCCGCCCAGGCGACTGACCTCGCCGCCGCGGCTGCCGGGCATCAATGCCACCAGCGGCCCTGCGGGCAGATTCAGCGCCTGGCGCGCCGCCGCGCGGTCCGCCTCCAAGGGAATGGTATCGGCCAGGGTGTGTCCGACAAACCGCACCGGCACGCCTTTTTCTTCGTAGAAACGGGCTTCGAACGGCAGCAGGGTCAGCATCAGGTCGCAACCTTCGCGGATCTTCAGCACGCGCTTCTGCCGCCAGGCCCAGACCGACGGGCTGACGTAATGCACGGTCTTGATACCCGCCTGGCGCAATTTGAGTTCGATATTAAGGGTGAAATCCGGCGCATCGATGCCGATGAACACGTCCGGCTTTTCTTCGATCAGCGTCTGGATCAGCTTCTTGCGCCGGGCCAGCAGCTCCCGCAAGCGACCCAGCACTTCCACCAGGCCCATGACTGACAAGCGCTCCATGGGGAAGTAGGACTCCAGCCCTTCGGCCTGCATCAATGGCCCGCCAACCCCGATGAATTCGACTGCGGGATGCTGCGCCTTGAGCGCACGCATCAGACCGGCACCCAGAATGTCACCGGAAGCCTCTCCCGCCACCAGCGCGATACGCAGATTAGCCATGGTCAGCGCGTGATGCCGCGGGTCGACGACTGGATGGAATCACGGAATATCGCGACTTCCGGGAACTGCGTCGACGCTTCGGCCAGTTCGGCCAGCGCCTGCTCGACCGTCAGCCCCTGGCGGTACACAACCTTGTAGGCGCGGCGCAGCGCCGTAATCGCCTCTTCGCTGAAGCCACGACGACGCATGCCCTCGAAGTTCATGCTGCGGGCTTCGGCCGGGTTACCGAACACGGTGACGTACGCGGGAACGTCCTTGCCGATGGCGGTGCCCATGCCAGAGAAACTATGGGCGCCGATATGGCAATACTGGTGGACGAGGGTGAAGCCGGACAGGATCGCCCAGTCATCCACGTGCACATGGCCGGCCAATGCAGTGTTGTTGACCAGGATGCAATGGTTGCCGATGACGCTGTCGTGGCCGATGTGGGCATAGGCCATGATCAGGTTGTGGTCGCCCAGGGTCGTTTCGGAACGGTCCTGGACGGTGCCACGGTGAATCGTCACGCCTTCGCGGATCACGTTGTGATCGCCAATGACCAGGCGGGTTTCTTCACCTTTGTATTTCAGATCGGGCGTGTCCTCGCCTACCGATGAAAACTGGTAGATGCGATTGTGCCGGCCGATTCGGGTCGGCCCCTTGAGAATTACGTGGGGGCCGATCACCGTGCCCTCGCCGATTTCCACACCTGCGCCGATGATCGACCAAGGGCCAACCTCGACATCGGCGGCCAGCACGGCCGACGGATCGATGATTGCGCGAGGGTCAATCAAACTCATAGTTTGCGTTCCGCGCAGATGATTTCAGCGGAGCAGACCGGCTTGCCATCGACCGAAGCCTGGCATTCGAACTTCCAGATCTGGCGCTTGCAGCTGATGAACTTGGCCTCGAGGATCAATTGATCGCCCGGGGTCACTGGCTGGCGAAAGCGCAGTTTGTCGGAGCCGACGAAGTAGTAGAGCGTGCCATCGGCAGGCTTCACGTCGAGCATTTTGAAACCAAGGATCCCGGCAGCCTGAGCCATCGCTTCGATGATCAACACGCCCGGCATGATTGGATGCGCGGGGAAGTGGCCATTGAAGAACGGTTCGTTGATGCTGACATTCTTGTAGGCGCGAATGCGCTTGCCTTCAACATCCAGGTCCACGACCCGATCCACCAGCAGGAACGGGTAACGGTGAGGCAGGTATTCGCGAATCTCGTTGATGTCCATCATTTCGGGGGGAAGCCTATGTAAAGATTGGGAGCGCACGAGTGACGCGCACTCCGCTAGCAAATCAAGATGCCCTAACGGCTGTGCACACTTGATATGGAAATGGTATCAGCCATCTGATGAGGCATTACCGCCAGGGGTCACGTCCCCTACACGCTTTTCCACCTGCTTGAGGCGCCGCGCGATGTCGTCGAGCTGGCGGATACGCGCCGCGCTCTTACGCCATTCGGCTGCCGGCTGCATTGCCGTACCGGATGAATAGGCGCCCGGCTCGGTAATCGAGTGGGTGACCATGGTCATGCCGGTCAGGAAAACGTTGTCACAGATTTCGATGTGACCTACCAGCCCTACGCCACCGGCCAGCATGCAATGCCTGCCGATCTTGGTACTGCCGGAAATGCCCACGCAAGCGGCCATGGCGGTATGGTCGCCGACCTGGACGTTGTGGGCGATCTGGATCTGGTTGTCGAGCTTGACACCGTTACCGATGACAGTGTCGGCCAGCGCACCACGGTCGATCGCGGTATTGACGCCGATCTCCACATCATCGCCAACGGTCACGCCACCGATCTGGGCGATCTTCTGCCAGACGCCTTTCTCGTTGGCAAAACCAAACCCTTCACCACCCAGCACCGCGCCAGACTGAATCACCACCCGCTTGCCGATGCGCACATCGTGATACAGGGTAACGCGCGGAGCCAGCCAGCCACCCTCGCCGATCGCGCTACGCGCGCCGACAAAGCAGTGGGCGCCGAGGGTCACGCCAGCGCCGATCCGGGCCGCGCTTTCGATGACGACAAAAGGCCCGATGCTGGCCGTGGGGTCAACGATCGCATCCGCCGCGATGACCGCGCTGGGATGAATGCCCGCAGGCGATTTGGGCTTGGGGTCGAACAGATGGGAAATCCGTGCATACGCCAGGTAAGGATCAGCCACGATCAGCGCATCGCCGGCAAACCCTTCGGCATCACCGGCCTTCAGCAACAGCGCTGCGGCCCGGCTGTCTGCCAGGTATTTACGGTATTGGGGATTTGCCAGAAAGCTCAACTGAGCTGGGCCAGCCTCTTGCAAAGTGGCTAGCCCAGTAATTGCCTTCTCCGGGTCGCCACGCAGGGTGGCGCCGAGGAACTCAGCCAGTTGGCCGAGCTTGATAGTCGCTGTCATGGATTACTTCAGCTGGTTCATGCGCTCGATGACCTGGCGCGTGATGTCGTATTGAGGTTTGACATCGATCACCGCGCCGCGCTCGAACACCAGGTCGAAACCACCTTTCTTGATGACTTCTTCAACGGCGCTGTCGAGTTTCGGCTTGAGCTGCTTGAGCATTTCGCGGTCAGCCACGGCTTTCGCTTCGTTCAGTTCCTTGGACTGGAACTGGAAGTCGCGGGCCTTCTGCTTGAATTCCAGCTCAAGACGCTCGCGCTCGCCCTGGGCCATTTTGTCGCCACCGGCGACCAGACGGTCCTGGATACCCTTGGCGCTGCTTTCCAGGCCCTTGAGCTTGGTCAGTTGCGGGCCGAACTTCTTCTCCGCGTCCACGGCATATTTCTTCGCCGCATCGGACTCCAGCAGGGCCATCTGATAATTCAGCACGGCGATCTTCATGTCGGCAAAAGCCGGACCTGCGACCAGTACGGTCGCCAGGAGAACCAATTGAGTCAACTTACGCACGATGTACTCCTACAAAATCCATTGTCGTTATCTTGGGCCGGACACTTAGAACGTCTGGCCGAGGGAAAATTGGAACACTTGGGTTTCAGCGTCATCCGGTTTCTTGATCGGCATCGCCAGCGCGAAGCTCAACGGGCCCAGCGCGGTGACCCAGGTCACGCCCACGCCGACGGAGCTGGCAAGGTTGCTGAGGCTGATGTCGTTGCATTCTGCATTGGATGACGTGCCATTGTTGTTGGTGGCGTTATCGCAACTGGAGTCGAATACGTTACCCACGTCCCAGAATACAGAGGTACGCAGGGAGCGCTGGTCCTTGACGAACGGCATCGGGAACAGCACTTCAACCCCGCCCTGGATCAGGACGTTACCACCGAATGGCAGCGGATCCTGGTCCGGATCCCGGATGGTCCCTTGGTTGCCAGTGACGGCTGCGCCACGGCTCGGCGTACTGCGCGGCCCCAGGGTGCTGTCCTTGAAGCCGCGTACCGAGTTGAAACCACCCGCGTAGTAGTTCTCGTAGAACGGCAGGCCGTCAGTCGAACCGTAGCCATCGCCATAACCCAGCTCGGTGTGCAGGCGCATGGTGTAGTTATCGGTCAGCGGCTGGAACAGTTGGCCGCGATAATCGAGCTTGAAGAACGACAGGTCGCTGCCCGGTACGGTCGATTCAAGCACCAGGCTCTGGGAGTGACCACGTGTCGCCAATACGCCCTTGTTCAGGGTCGACTCGGACCAGCCAACAGACGCCTTGAAGTTCAGGTACTTGTCGCCTTCCTTCTCGACGAAATCGAAGATCTCGTCAACGGTATAGCGGCCGGTGCTGATCTCGTCCTGCTGGGCGGTGAGCCCGAACGTAAGACGCGAAGTCTCGCTGATTGGATAACCTACGTTGACACCGGCACCCAGGCTGTCAACTGCATAGCTGGAGACATCGGAATCGAGTTCATCGTAGTCGGTGGTGCGATAGAAGGCGTTGTAGCCCAGGCTCACGCCGTCGGCGGTCCAGTAGGGGTCCACGTAGCCGAAGTTGTAGCGGGTCTGGTATTCGCTACGGGTCAAGCCGATGCTGACCTTGTTACCGGTACCGAGGAAGTTGTTCTGGGTGATCGAACCACCCAGGATCAAGCCTGCGCTCTGGGCGAAACCGACGCTCGCGGTGATCGAACCGGAAGCCTGTTCCTCGACACTGTAGTTCACATCAACCTGGTCATCGACGCCCGGTACGGCCGGGGTCTCGACGTTGACTTCCTTGAAGAAGCCCAGGCGCTCCAGGCGGGTCTTCGATTGGTCGATCAGGTAGGTCGATGCCCAGCCACCTTCCATCTGGCGCATTTCACGGCGTAGCACTTCGTCCTCGGACTTGGTGTTGCCACGGAAGTTGATGCGGTTGACGTAGGCACGCTTGCCAGGGTCTACAGCGAAGGTGATGTCGACGGTATGGTCTTCATCGTGCGGCTGTGGCACGCCGTTGACGTTGGCGAAGGTGTAGCCCTCGTTACCCAGGCGACGGGTGATCAGCTCGGACGTGGTGGTCATCAGCTTGCGAGAGAAAACCTGGCCCTTCTGCACCAGCAGAAGCGACTTGACCTGGTCTTCAGGGACCTTCAGGTCGCCGCTGAGCTTGACGTCACGAACGGTGTATTTCTCGCCTTCGTTGACGTTGACGGTGATGTAGACGTGCTTCTTGTCCGGGGTGATCGACACCTGGGTCGAAGCGATGTCCATGTTGATGTAGCCGCGGTCCAGGTAGTAGGAACGCAGGCGCTCCAGGTCACCGGAGAGTTTTTCACGGGCGTACTTGTCGTCGTTCTTGAAGAACGACAACCAGTTGGTGGTCTTGAGTTCGAACAGGTCGATCAGGTCTTCGTCTGGGAAAACGGTGTTGCCGACCACGTTGATGTGCTGGATAGCGGCAACGGTGCCTTCGTTGATGTTCACCTTCAGGCCGACGCGGTTGCGCGGTTGCGGCACGACTTCGGTATCAACGGTGGCCGAGTAGCGCCCCTGGGCTACGTACTGGCGTTGCAACTCGTTACGAACGCCTTCGAGCGTCGCACGCTGGAAGATCTCGCCTTCGGCCAGGCCGGATTGCTTGAGGCCTTTCATCAGGTCCTCGGTGGAGATCGCCTTGTTGCCCTCGATCTCGATACTGGCGACCGATGGGCGCTCGACTACCGTGATGACCAGGACATTGCCGTCGCGGCCCAGCTGGATATCCTGAAAGAAACCGGTCTTGAACAACGCACGAGTGGATTCCACCAGGCGCCGATCATCCGCCTGCTCGCCGACGTTCAGCGGCAAGGCACCAAAGACGCTACCCGCGGAAACCCGCTGGAGGCCGTTGACGCGAATATCAGAGATAGTGAAGGACTCGGCGTGAACTTCGGCGATCATCAATACGGTGAGAACCGCAGTTAGCAGCAGACGTTTCATGAAGTCCTTTCTTATTCCAACTGGCAATAAACAAACTGCCGCAAAATGCGGCAGATTCGCAATTCAGCGAAGCGTTACAGACGACCCAGATCGTTGACCAAGGCAAGCAACATCACCCCGACCACCAAGCTGATACCGATCTGTATCCCCCAACCTTGCACCCGATCCGACAAGGGACGACCACGCGCCCACTCGATCAGATAAAACAGCAGATGCCCCCCATCCAGTACCGGGATGGGCAGCAAATTCAGAACCCCCAGGCTAATGCTCAGATAAGCAAGGAAATTCAGGAAATCAGCAACGCCCGACTGGGCAGAAGCGCCCGCCACTTTAGCAATGGTTATCGGTCCACTCAAGTTTTTTACCGAGAGCTCGCCGAACAACATTTTCTTCAGCGAGTCGAGGGTCAGGACACTCATGGTCCAAGTACGCCGCACACCCTCGCCGATTGCCGCGACGGGACCGAAGCTGACCTCGCGGATCATTTCCGGTGGCCAGTCGACCGCCTTGACGCCAGCCCCCAGGTAACCGGTCGGCGCCTTGCTCTCGCCGCGGGCAGCCAGGGCGACAGGGACGTCGATTGAAGCACCATCGCGCTCGACACGCAGCATGATTTTGGTATCAGGGCGAACACGAACCGAGTCGACGACCTGTTGCCAGTCACTGACAGGCTGGCCGTCGAATGCCAGCAAACGGTCACCGGTTTTCAGGCCAGCAGCGGTAGCCGGGCCTTTCGGATCGAGCTCGGCAAGCACCGGCGGCAACGCCGGACGCCATGGGCGAATCCCCAGGGAACGGATCGGGTCGGGCTCATCGGCGCCCTTGAGCCAGTTGTCCAGGACCAGCTCCCGAGGCGAGTCCGCCGTCGAGCCCTGTTCGCGCACCATCAATTGCAGCGAACCGCTTTCACCCAGGCGACGCACCAACTGCAAGTTGACCGCAGCCCAACCCAATGTCGGCTCGCCGTCGATGGCAACGATTTCCTGGCCCGCGCCCAACCCGGCCCGCGCCGCAACGCTGCCTGCCTCGACCGCGCCGATGACAGGCCGTACCTGCTCACTGCCCAGCATGGCCAGCGCCCAGAAAAACACCATGGCCAGCAGGAAGTTGGCAATCGGGCCCGCCGCGACGATAGCAATGCGCTGACGGACGGTCTTGCGATTGAAAGACTGATCAAGCTGATCGGCCGGGACTTCGCCTTCGCGTTCATCGAGCATCTTGACGTAGCCGCCCAGTGGGATGGCTGCCACGACGAACTCGGTGCCTTTCTTGTCATGCCAGCGCAACAACGGCATGCCGAAACCGACGGAAAAGCGCAGAACCTTGACGCCACAGCGACGCGCGACCCAGAAGTGGCCGAATTCGTGAAAAGTGACCAGCACCCCCAGTGCAACCAGGGTGCCGACAATCATATAGAGCGCGCTCATCTGTTTTCTCCACAATCCTGCCCGGGACAACCCTGGCTAACGTACCGCAGCCTTAGCGCCCGTGGCGCTGCAACCATCGGCCCGCCAGCTCGCGAGCCCTGGCATCCGCCGTGAATACCGCATCGAGATCATCGAGCGAAACCACGGCTTCGAGATTCAAGACCTCTTCGATGATACTCGCGATCTCGAGGTAGCGGACACGCCCATCGAGAAACGCTGCAACTGCCACCTCGTTGGCGGCGTTAAGCATGGCCGGCGCGCTGTTGCCCGCCTCGGCCGCCTGTCGCGCCAGGCGCAGGCAGGGAAAACGTTGCTCATCGGGCGCCTGGAAGTCCAGGCGAGCAATGGCAAACAGGTCCAAGGGGGCGACACCTGAATCAATCCGCTCTGGCCAGGCCAACGCATTGGCAATAGGTGTGCGCATGTCCGGATTACCCAACTGGGCCAGCACCGAGCCATCCACGTAGTCCACAAGGGAGTGGATAACGCTTTGTGGATGGATGACCACCTCGACCTGGGCCGGCTTTGCATCGAACAGCCAGCAGGCCTCGATCAGTTCCAGCCCCTTGTTCATCATGCTGGCCGAATCCACGGAGATCTTGCGCCCCATGGACCAGTTCGGATGAGCGCAAGCCTGGTCGGGTGAAACATGCACCAATTCTTCCAGCGGTGTCTGCCGGAAGGGACCACCAGAGGCCGTCAGAAGAATCCTCCTGACACCGACCGCACCCAGGCCACGGGAAAAATCCCGGGGCATGCATTGAAAAATCGCGTTGTGTTCGCTGTCGATAGGCAGCAGCACCGAGCCACTCTTGCGCACTGCCTGCATGAACAGCGCACCCGACATCACCAGCGCTTCCTTGTTGGCCAGCAGGATTTTCTTGCCAGCCTCCACCGCCGCCAGCGTAGGACGCAAGCCCGCCGCGCCGACAATCGCTGCCATCACGGCATCGACTTCAGGATCGGAGGCCACCTGACACAAGCCCTCCTCCCCCACCAGCACGCGCGTCTGCAAGCCGGCCGCATTCAAGTCATCCTGCAACGCCCGAGCCACGCCAGCTTCGGGCACCACGGCAAACCGCGGCACGTGGCGAATGCACAGCGCCAGCAGCTCGTTGAGGCGAGTAAAGCCGCTGAGGGCGAAGACCTGATAACGCTCCGGGTGCCGGCCGATCACATCCAGCGTACTGAGGCCTATCGAACCGGTGGCCCCCAGGACGGTAATCTGCTGGGGACGACTCACGATGCCGCCATCCACAACAGCACGGCGAAGATCGGGATCGCGGCGGTCAGGCTGTCGATGCGATCCAGCACGCCACCATGACCAGGCAGCAGGTTACTGCTGTCCTTGATTCCGGATTGGCGCTTGAACATGCTTTCGGTCAGGTCACCGACCACGGACACGAACACGATCAGGGCGGCGCCAAACAGCCCCATCAGCAATTGCGCCACCGTCCAGTCCCGCACAAAGCCGACCACGGTGGTGATCACCAGGCTCAAGGCCAGGCCGCCATAGACGCCTTCCCAGCTTTTGCCGGGACTGACCTTTGGCGCGAGTTTGCGCTTGCCGAAAGCCCGGCCGGAGAAGTAAGCCCCGACATCGGCACCCCAGACCAACACCATCACCGCCATGATCTGCCAGTTGCCCAGCGCCCCCTGCTTGATCCAGATCAGCCCTTGCCAGGCCGGCAGCAGGATCAACAGGCCGATCACCAGCTTGGTCGCCGCATTGGCCCAATGGTGTGTCGTCCGCGGATAAGTCAGGACCAGGAAAGTCGCCATCGCCCACCACAGCACCGCAGCACCCAGCACCCAAGGCGCAAGGCCAGGCACTACGTACATGATGAACAACATGGCCGCCACGGCCGCTGCGTAGGCCACGCGCGCCGACTGCGCAGGGAAACCCGCCAGCCGCGCCCATTCCCAAGCGCCCAAGGTCACGACCAGGCCGATGAACAGCGCAAAACTGCCACCCTCGAGCAGGAAAAAGCCACCCAAGGCGATGGGCAGCAGGATCAGGGCAGTGATGATTCGTTGTTTGAGCATTAAACCCGGGCTCCAGCTTCGATCTGCTCGCTCGTTTTACCGAAACGACGCTGACGGGAAGCGAAATCGGCCAGCGCGGTGCGCATGGCTTCGTGTTTGAAGTCCGGCCAGAACAGGTCGGAGAAATACAGCTCGGCGTAAGCCAGCTGCCAGAGCAGGAAATTACTGATGCGGTGTTCGCCACCGGTGCGGATGCACAAGTCGGGCAACGGCAAGTCGCCGGTCGCCAGACAGGTTTGCAACAGGTCGGGGGTGATGTCCTCGGGGCGCAGATGGCCCGCCTGGACTTCCCGGGCCAGCCGCTGGGCCGCCTGGGCGATGTCCCACTGCCCGCCATAGTTGGCGGCGATTTGCAGGACAAACCGATCAGCGCCCGCCGTGGCGGACTCGGCTTCACGCATGGCAGCTTGCAGCTCCGGATGAAAACGCGAACGATCGCCAATGATCCGCAGGCAGATCTTGTTCTCATCCAGACGCTTGGCCTCACGCCGCAACGCCTTGAGGAACAGGTCCATCAAGGCACTGACCTCATCGGCCGGACGTTGCCAGTTTTCGCTGGAAAAGGCGAACAGGGTGAGCACCTCGACCCCAGCCTCGGCGCACACCTCGATGACCGCACGAACCGCATCAACCCCAGCCTTGTGCCCGGCGACACCGGGCATGAAGCGTTTCTTGGCCCAGCGGTTATTGCCGTCCATGATGATCGCCACGTGGCGCGGCACCGCGAACGGCACGGCCTGCTTGGTCTTATCCATTAAAGCGAGACCCTTATACGGCCATCAGGTCTTTTTCTTTCTCATCCGTGGCCTTGGTGATCTGGGCCTCGGATTCCTTGGTCAACTTATCGATATCAGCGATGGCACGACGCTCTTCGTCTTCACTGATTGCCTTGTCCTTGACCAGCTTCTTCAGCTCACCCAACGCGTCACGACGGATATTGCGCACGGCAACACGCGCATCTTCCGCTGCGCTACGGGCCTGCTTGGTGAAGCCTTTGCGCGTTTCCTCGGTGAGGGCCGGCATCGGGATCAGCAGCAGCTCACCCAGGTTAGTCGGGTTGAGGTTCAGGCCGGCGCTCTGGATGGCCTTGTCTACGGCGGCGAGCATGTTGCGCTCGAAAGCCACGACCTGCAGGGTGCGCGAATCCTTCACGGTGACGTTGGCGACGCTGCTCAGCGGTGTGTCAGTGCCGTAGTAAGGCACCATGACGCTGCCGAGGATGCTCGGGTGAGCCTTGCCGGTACGAATCTGGCCGAATGCGTGGGCCAGGGACTCCAAGGACTTCTGCATGCGCTCTTGAGCGTCTTTCTTGATTTCGTTGATCATTGTTGAACTTCCTCGATCAGTGTTCCTTCGGCGCCGCCATGGACGATGTTCAGCAGGGCGCCAGGCTTGTTCATGTTGAAAACGCGCAACGGCATCTTATGGTCGCGGCACAGGCAGATAGCCGTCAGGTCCATGACACCCAGCTTGCGATCCAGCACTTCATCGTAGGTCAGATGATCGAACTTCTCGGCATGCGGGTCTTTGAACGGGTCGGCGGTATACACACCATCCACCTTGGTTGCCTTGAGCACGACATCGGCATCGATCTCGATCGCTCGCAGGCAGGCTGCGGAATCCGTGGTGAAGAACGGATTACCGGTACCGGCGGCAAAAATCACCACTTCCTTGGAGTTGAGATGGCGCATGGCTTTGCGGCGATCGTAGTGATCGGTCACGCCAACCATGGAAATGGCCGACATCACGATGGCCGAAATATTGGCACGCTCCAGTGCGTCGCGCATAGCCAGGGCGTTCATCACAGTGGCCAGCATGCCCATGTGGTCGCCCGTGACCCGATCCATGCCGGCCGCGCTCAGCGCTGCGCCACGGAACAGGTTGCCGCCGCCGATGACCAGGCCGACCTGAACGCCGATCCCGACCAACTGGCCCACTTCCAGGGCCATGCGATCCAGCACTTTCGGGTCGATCCCGAACTCCTCCGAGCCCATCAGGGCCTCGCCGCTAAGCTTGAGTAGAATGCGTTTATAGCGAGCCTGATAACCACTGCCCTGCTGAGCCATTGCGAATCTCTCCTGCGGCGTATTTTTTCAAAAAAGTTCTTAACGGACTGTTTGCAGCCTCGTTCACTCTAGCTTGACGCTGACACAGCGCCATCGGAACACGGCTTTGTAAGCCAGTTCCGACAGGAAACCAATAAAAATCGGCATCCCCATCCGAAAAGAGGCTGCGCGCGTTAAGCGGGCAGCCTCTTCTGGGCGACGTTATGGAAACCGTCTTATTGCTTGCTGGCAGCAGCTACCTGGGCAGCAACTTCTTCAGCGAAGTTGTCGACCGGCTTCTCGATGCCTTCGCCCACTTTGAAGTAGGTGAAGGAAACGATTTCAGCACCGGCTTTCTTCGCCAGGTCGCCGACCTTGATTTCCGGGTTCTTGACGAAAGCCTGCTCAACCAGGCTGGCTTCGGCGAGGAACTTGGAGATACGGCCGCTGACCATTTTCTCGGCGATTTCAGCAGGCTTGCCTTTCAGCTTCTCTTCGTTCAGCTGCAGGAAAACGCCCTTCTCGCGCTCGATCGCTTCAGCCGAAACGTCGGACGGCAGCAGGAACTCAGGGTTGGTTGCAGCTACGTGCATGGCGATGTCTTTCGCCAGTTCGGTATCGCCGCCCTTCAGGACAACTGCAACACCGATCTTGTTGCCGTGCAGGTAGGTACCGACCACGTCACCTTCAACGCGAACCAGGCGACGGATGTTGACGTTCTCGCCGGTCTTGCCAACCAGGACCAGGCGCGCTTCTTCCTGAGCTTCGATCAGCGGAGCTGCGTCGGTCAGTTTGTCAGCGAAGGCTTTGTCGACGCTGGCAGCGACGAATGCCTTGAAGTCGTCCTGCAGGGCCAGGAAGTCGGTCTGGGAGTTGACTTCCAGCAGAACGGCGGCTTTACCGTCGTCCTTGATGGCGATGGCGCCTTCAGCGGCAACGTTGCCAGCTTTCTTGGCAGCCTTGATGGCGCCCGAAGCACGCATGTCATCAATGGCTTTCTCGATGTCGCCGCCAGCCTTGGTCAAGGCTTTCTTGCAGTCCATCATGCCTTCGCCGGTACGCTCGCGCAGTTCTTTGACCAACGCTGCAGTAATCTCTGCCATTTCAAAATCCTCTTGGATAGGTTTTCAACCATTCCACCCGACCGAACGGGCGATCAATTCTTCCCGGAAAACCACTGCTTATAGGCCGCGGCAGGTTACAAACAGGTCACTGCGCTGGCGGCAAATGGTTTTCGAGGTGGCAAAAAGGGGGCCAAGCCCCCTTTTTGCTTACTGAGTCAACGCCAGGGGCGTCGATTACTCAGCGGCTGCAGCCGGAGCTTCTTCAGCTGCGAATTCAACAGTACCGCCATTCACGTTGTTGCGACCACGGATCACAGCGTCAGCCATCGAACCCATGTACAGCTGGATGGCGCGAATGGCGTCATCGTTGCCTGGGATGATGTAGTCAACGCCTTCCGGGCTGCTGTTGGTATCGACAACGCCGATGACCGGGATACCCAGCTTGTTGGCTTCGGTGATCGCGATGCGCTCGTGGTCAACGTCGATCACGAACAGTGCGTCAGGCAGACCGCCCATGTCCTTGATACCGCCCAGGGAGCGGTCCAGCTTCTCAAGATCGCGAGTGCGCATCAGCGCTTCTTTCTTGGTCAGCTTGGCGAAAGTACCGTCTTCGGACTGGACTTCAAGATCACGCAGACGCTTGATGGAAGCGCGGATGGTCTTGAAGTTGGTCAGCATGCCGCCCAACCAGCGGTGATCGACGTACGGCGAACCGCAACGTGCTGCTTCTTCAGCAACGATCTTGCCAGCGGAACGCTTGGTGCCGACGAACAGAATCTTGTTTTTGCCCTGGGCCAGGCGCTCTACGAAGGTCAGCGCTTCGTTGAACATCGGCAGGGTTTTTTCAAGGTTGATGATGTGGATCTTGTTACGCGCGCCGAAAATGTACTTGCCCATTTTCGGGTTCCAGTAACGGGTCTGGTGACCGAAGTGCACACCGGCCTTCAGCATATCGCGCATGTTGACTTGGGACATGATAGTTCCTTGATAAGTCGGGTTTGGCCTCCACGTATCCCAATGACCAACCAGCGGCTATATAAGCCGAAGGCACCCAGGTCATCGTGTCGACACGTGTGTGGATTTAAGCTTACGGGGTCATCCCCGGAAAGCGGCGCATTTTATACCACAGCAAGGGCGAAAACGGAACACGGATTCTGAAATCCTCTGTGGCAGGGGGATTTAGCGAAACATCGCACCGCCGGCCGGACTTTGTAGGAGCTGGCGAAGCCTGCGATCTTTTGATCTTTTGATCTTTCGCTCGAGACTCAAGTGCCTGGGGAAAGATCGCAGCCTCGTTGCACTCGACAGCTCCTACGGGTAGGAGGTACGGGCGCGCACCAGCGGAGTTCCCCTTGCCACAGAGTTCGGGCTGGGGAGTTCTTTGCGCCGATCGTCTGTTAGAATCGCCTCTTTCAGGGCCACGCGAGCCATCATCCGCCGCCCATTTCGTTTTGAACAGCGCCGTCGGGCGCAGAGAGAGCCTGTATGACCGTCACCCTCAAGACTCCCGAAGACATCGCCAAAATGCGCGTCGCCGGCAAACTCGCCGCCGAAGTGCTGGAAATGATCGCCGACTACGTCAAGCCGGGCGTGACCACCGAAGAGCTGGACCGCATCTGCCACGACTACATCGTCAACGAGCAGAAAGCCATCCCCGCTCCGCTCAACTATAAAGGCTTCCCGAAGTCGATCTGCACCTCGATCAACCATGTGGTCTGCCACGGTATCCCCAACGAAAAACCGTTGAAGGACGGCGACACCCTGAACATCGACGTCACCGTCATCAAGGACGGCTACCACGGTGATACCAGCCGCATGTTTCACGTCGGCAATGTCCCGGAGTGGGCCGAGCGCCTGTCCAAGGTCACCCAGGAATGCATGTACATGGCCATCGAACTGGTGAAGCCGGGCTGCCGCCTGGGGGACATCGGCGAAGTGATCCAGAAGCACGCGCAGAAGAACGGCTTCTCGGTGGTGCGTGAATTCTGTGGCCACGGCATTGGCAAGGTGTTCCATGAAGAACCGCAGATCCTGCATTACGGCCGCGCCGGCACCGGCATGGAACTGCAGGCAGGCATGACCTTCACCATCGAGCCGATGATCAACCAGGGCCGCGCCGACACCAAGGTGCTGGGCGACGGCTGGACCGCCATCACCAAGGATCGCAAGCTGTCGGCCCAATGGGAGCACACCCTGCTGGTGACCGAGACGGGCTACGAGATCTTTACCCTGCGCAGCGATGACACCATCCCTCGCGTTTCCGCCTGACCCGTAACCAGCCTATAGATATAGCTAGAAAGGAAAGCCATTCAATGCCGCAGGTGGATCCCGAACTCTTCGACCGCGGCCAGTTCCAGGCTGAACTGGCCCTGAAGGCAAGCCCCATCTCGGCGTTCAAGAAAGCGATCCGCCAGGCCCACGAAGTGCTCGACCAGCGCTTTCGCAGCGGCCGCGATATCCGCCGGCTGATCGAGGACCGCGCCTGGTTCGTCGACAACATCCTGCAAAAGGCCTGGGAGCAGTTCAACTGGAGCGAGGACGCCGACATCGCCCTGGTGGCGGTGGGCGGCTACGGGCGCGGTGAACTGCACCCTTATTCCGACATCGACCTGCTGATCCTGCTGGACAGCGCCGATCATGAGATTTTCCGCGATTCCATCGAGCGCTTCCTGACGCTGTTGTGGGACATCGGCCTGGAAGTCGGCCAGAGCGTGCGCTCGGTACAGGAATGCGCCGACGAAGCCCGCGCCGACCTGACAGTGATCACCAACCTGATGGAAAGCCGCACCGTCGCCGGCCCCGAGCGACTGCGCCAGCGCATGCTCGACGTCACCAGCACGGCGCACATGTGGCCGAGCAAGGACTTTTTCCTGGCCAAGCGCGCCGAACAGAAGGCTCGCCACCACAAGTACAACGACACCGAGTACAACCTGGAACCCAACGTCAAGGGCTCGCCCGGCGGCCTGCGGGATATCCAGACGATCCTGTGGGTAGCCCGTCGGCAGTACGGCACGCTCAATCTGCGGGCCCTGGCCGGAGAAGGTTTCCTGGTGGAAAGCGAGAATGCCCTGCTCGCCTCGTCCCAGGAATTCCTGTGGAAGGTGCGCTACGCCCTTCATATGCTCGCCGGGCGCTCCGAGGACCGCCTGCTGTTCGACCACCAGCGCTCCATCGCAGGCTTGCTGGGTTTCGAAGGCCAGGACGCCAAGCAGTCCATTGAAAACTTCATGCAGCAGTATTACCGCGTGGTGATGAGCATTGCCCAGCTCAGCGAGCTGATCATCCAGCACTTCGAAGAGGTCATTCTCGCCTCCGAGGATGAGGCGCCGCCGCAGCCGATCAATTCGCGATTCCAGCTGCACGACGGCTACATCGAGGCGCGCAACGCCAACGTGTTCCGCCGCACCCCGTTCGCCATGCTTGAGATTTTCGTGCTCATGGCCCAACAGCCGGAAATCAAGGGCGTGCGCGCCGACACCATTCGCCTGTTGCGGGAAAACCGTCATTTGATCGATGACGACTTCCGCAACGACATTCGCAACACCAGCCTGTTCATCGAGCTGTTCAAGTGCAAGATTGGCGTGCACCGCAACCTGCGCCGGATGAACCGCTACGGGATCCTCGGGCGCTACCTGCCGGAGTTCGGCCATATCGTCGGGCAGATGCAGCACGACTTGTTCCACATCTATACGGTCGACGCCCACACGCTGAACCTGATCAAGCACCTGCGCAAGCTGCAATACACCCAGGTGTCAGAGAAATTCCCGCTGGCCAGCAAACTCATGGCCAAGCTGCCCAAGCCCGAGCTGATCTACATGGCGGGGCTCTATCACGACATCGGCAAGGGCCGCCAGGGCGACCATTCCGAGATCGGCGCGGTGGATGCCGAGGCGTTCTGCCAGCGGCACCAACTGCCGGTATGGGACAGCCGGCTGATCGTCTGGCTGGTGCAAAACCACTTGATGATGTCGACCACGGCCCAGCGCAAGGACTTGTCCGACCCGCAGGTGATCCACGATTTCGCCCAGACCGTCGGCGATGAGACGCGCCTGGATTACCTCTACGTGCTGACCGTGGCCGACATCAACGCCACCAACCCGACCCTGTGGAACTCCTGGCGCGCGAGCCTGCTGCGCCAGTTGTACACCGAGACCAAGCGGGCCCTGCGTCGAGGCCTGGAAAACCCGGTAGATCGCGAAGAGCAGATCCGTCGCACCCAGAGCGCGGCCCTGGACATCCTGGTACGTGGCGGCACCGATCCGGACGATGTCGAGCAGCTCTGGTCGCAACTGGGCGATGATTATTTCCTGCGCCACACCGCCGGCGACGTGGCCTGGCACAGCGACGCGATCCTGCAGCAGCCGGCCGACGGCGGACCGCTGGTGTTGATCAAGGAAACCACCCAACGCGAGTTCGAGGGCGGCACGCAGATCTTCATCTACGCCCCGGACCAGCACGATTTCTTCGCGGTGACCGTGGCGGCGATGGACCAGCTCAACCTCAACATCCATGATGCCCGGGTCATTACGTCCACCAGCCAGTTCACCCTCGACACCTACATCGTGCTCGACACCGACGGCGATTCGATCGGTGACAACCCGGCGCGGATCAAGCAGATTCGCGATGGCCTCACCGAGGCCCTGCGCAACCCGGCGGATTACCCGACTATCATCCAGCGTCGGGTGCCGCGCCAGCTCAAGCATTTCGCCTTTGCTCCCCAGGTGACGATCCACAACGACGCCCAGCGCCAGGTCACCGTGCTGGAGCTCAGCGCGCCGGACCGCCCGGGGCTGCTGGCGCGGGTCGGCCATATCTTCCTGGAATTCGACCTGTCGCTGCAGAACGCCAAGATCGCCACGCTCGGCGAACGGGTAGAAGACGTGTTCTTCATTACCGACGCCCATAATCATCCGCTGTCCGATCCGCAACTGTGCAGCCGCTTGCAGGAAGCGATCGTCCAGCATTTGAGCGTCAACCAGGAACCCGACGCCCACCTGACACGCATCAGCATCTGAATCAATAAATCCCCCCCTGTGGGAGCGAGCTTGCTCGCGATGGCGTCGGATCATCCAGATTGATGTTGCCTGAGCCACCGCTATCGCGAGCAAGCTCGCTCCCACAGAGGGCAGTGCCCACATTGACGAGGCCCCCGATGAACAACGCTCTGAACCAGCTCCAGCCCTACCCGTTCGAGAAACTCCGCGCCCTGCTCGGCAGCGTCACGCCCAACCCGGACAAGCGCCCAATCGCGCTGTCGATCGGCGAGCCCAAGCATCGTTCGCCGAGCTTCGTGGCCGAGGCCTTGGCCAGCAATCTGGAAAAAATGGCGGTGTACCCGACCACCCTCGGTATTCCGGAACTGCGTGAAGCCATCACTGGCTGGTGCGAGCGTCGCTTCAATGTACCGAACGGTTGGCTCGACCCGGCGCGCCACGTGCTGCCGGTCAATGGCACCCGCGAAGCCTTGTTCGCCTTCACCCAGACCGTGGTCAACCGTGGCGACGACGCCCTGGTGGTAAGCCCGAACCCGTTCTACCAGATCTACGAAGGCGCGGCGTTCCTGGCCGGGGCCAAGCCGCACTACCTGCCGTGCCTGGATGCCAACGGCTTCAACCCGGATTTCGATGCCGTCTCGCCGGATATCTGGAAACGCTGCCAGATCCTGTTCCTGTGCTCCCCCGGCAACCCGACCGGCGCGCTGATTCCGGTGGACGTGCTGAAGAAACTCATCGCCCTGGCGGATGAACATGACTTCGTCATCGCCTCGGACGAGTGCTACAGCGAGCTCTACTTCGACGAACAAACCCCGCCGCCAGGCCTGCTTACCGCCTGCGTCGAACTGGGCCGCAAGGACTTCAAGCGTTGCGTGGTGTTCCACAGCCTGTCCAAGCGCTCCAACCTGCCCGGCCTGCGCTCCGGCTTCGTGACTGGCGACGCGGATATCCTCAAGGGCTTCCTGCTGTACCGCACCTATCACGGCTGCGCGATGCCGGTTCAGACTCAACTGGCAAGCATCGCCGCGTGGAACGACGAAGTCCACGTGCGGGCCAACCGTGCGCTGTACCGGGAAAAATTCGACGCCGTATTGGACATCCTCAGCCCAGTGCTGGACGTGCAACGCCCCGACGGCAGCTTCTACCTGTGGCCGAACGTGGCGGGCGATGACGCAGCCTTCTGCCGTGACCTGTTCGAACAGGAACACGTGACCGTCGTCCCAGGCTCGTACCTGTCCCGCGACGTGGACGGCGTCAACCCAGGCGCCGGTCGCGTGCGCATGGCCCTGGTCGCGCCATTGGCGGAGTGTGTGGAAGCGGCGGAGCGGATCCGCGCATTCATCCAGCGTCGGGGTTGATGGCTATATCGCACTGAAGCGGACCGCTGTTGTGGCGAGGGAGCTTGCTCCCGCTGGATCTGTAGGAGCTGACGAGCGAAGCGAGGCTGCGATTTTTTTCACTGCCAATTGAGTCTGAGCGAAGGATCAAAAGATCGCAGGCTTCGCCAGCGCCTACAGAGCCCAGCGGGAGCAAGCTCCCTCGCCACAGGTTCAGTGTTCTGTCGGGATTTTGTGGTTGTCTTTCAATTTATCGCGAGCAGGCTCGCTCCCACAGTGGGTGGATGTGTTCACAGAACTCGTGATCGACACCAGCCCTTGTGGGAGCGAGCTCCCGCTTCCGACGGACAACCTTAAAAACTTGTCGGAAACTTCGACACGTCTGACAGACCACGATCCCTGTGGCGAGGGAGCTTGCTCCCGCTGGATCTGTAGGAGCTGACGAGCGAAGCGAGGCTGCGATTTTTTTCACTGCCAATTGAGTCTGAGCGAAGGATCAAAAGATCGCAGGCTTCGCCAGCTCCTACAGAACCCAGCGGGAGCAAGCTCCCTCGCCACAATTAGCTTTGCGCCGTGACTGCTATTTCCCCAACCCCAAATTCGCCTCCGCCAAATCCAGCTCCCCCAGCACCTCCCGCAACACATCGTCGCCAATCTGGTGATGCCGACTAAGTCGATACAACTCCAGTCGCTGCGCCCGATAGGCCTTCAACCGCAGCCGACGTTCCAGCAAATCCATTTCGAACGCCAGCGCCTGGGCTTCGGCGGAGTCGTTGAACACCTCGAGCTGATGGCGATATTCGGACATCAGCCGGGCCTTGACCTCGGTCGCCAGCGCAGCCTGGGCCGCATCAGGCGCAGCGCTTGCCTCTTCGATTTCCAACGCATGGATCGCCGCTTCAGCGGTTTTGCGCCAGGCCTCGCGGACCTCGTTGCGGCGTTTGTCGTCGGGGCTTTTCTCGATACCTCGCAGCAGCAATGGCAGGGCGATGCAGGCCGCGATCAGCGACAACAGAATCACCCCGGCGGCGATGAAGATCAGCAAGTCTCGCTCCGGGAATTCAACACCGGCGCTCAACAACAACGGCACCGACAGCACGCCCGCCAGCGTCACCGCCCCACGCACCCCGCCGAAGGTCAACAACCAGCAGGAACGCGCCGTCGGCACCAGGGTCAGTTCGCGCTCACCGCGCCAACGACGCAACAGCCCGGACACGCGCCAGATGCTTTGCACCCAGACAAACCGCAGCACCAACAGCACCAGGAAAATCGCCACTACGTCCAGGCAGCGATAAAACAGCGTTGGCCACAACGTCGGCTCATGGCTGGTCACGGCCTTGATGATGTCCGGCAGTTGCAAGCCCAGCAGCAGGAAGATCAAGCCATTGAAGGCAAACTCCAACAGCGACCAGACGCTGCGATTGAGCAGGCGGGTGCCGGTCTGGCGGGGCAGCAGATCAAGCCAGCTCTGCATCATCCCCGCCGCCACCGCCGAGAGAATCCCCGAGGCACCCAAGCGTTCAGCCAGCACATAGGCGGCAAACGGCAGTAACAACATGAACACCACGTGGGTAGCCGGATCATCCCAGCCCCGGGCAATCATCCAGGCCCGCAAGCGGCCCACCAGCCAACTCAGGGCCACGCCCACCAACAGGCCGCCAACCGCCACCAGGACAAAGGCCAGGCTCGCACCCGCCAGGGAAAACACGCCGGTGATCGCCGCTGCCAGGGCGAACTTGAAGGTCACCAGGCCCGACGCATCGTTCATCAACGCCTCGCCCTGAAGCATGTGCATCAGCGGGGCGGGCAAGCGGTCCCGGGCAATTGCCGAGACCGCCACGGCGTCGGTCGGCGACAACACCGCCGCCAGGGCAAACGCCACCGGCAACGGGATACCGGGCAGCAACCAATGAATGAAATACCCCGCCCCAACGACCGTGAACAGCACCAAACCGACCGCCAGCGTCAGGATCGGCCCCCGCAGGCGCCAAAGCTCACGCTTGGGCATGCGCCAACCATCTGAGAACAGCAGCGGCGGCAGGAACAGAAACAGGAACAACTCGGGATCCAGCGCCACGTGCAACCCCAGCGAGGGCCAGGCCAGCACGGCACCGGCGCCGATCTGCACCAGGGGCAACGGCAGCGGGACCAGCCGTCCGATCAGGCGCGACACGCCCACCAGCATCAACAGGATCAGGACGGTATAGGCGCTTTGCATAACGGACTTCCAATGACAGCCATACACATCTCCGGCAACAGCTTGCCGTTGAAGTGCCATATTATCTGCCAAGGTGAACCACTGCCTTTGCACATTGGTCGCACCTCAGCGACAACAATGCGCCATCGTCCGTCGGCCGCCCCTAACCTCCACGCGGCAGGGGCGACCGGCAATCAATCAACGCTAAACCGCTCGCTCGGCGGCACTGAGGGTCGAGCGGGCCGAGACAAAATCGATGCTGTCACCCTCATTGTCGCTCTCTTCCTCGACGTGTTCGGCCACCGGCGTTTCAACCAAAGGCAACATTCCCTGCAGCTCATCCGGATGAGCGGGACCGGCGGATAGCCTGTCCAACGCAGCGGACGCCTTGTCCGCCAACGGCTGCGTCATCACCGCCGTGGTCACCCAGGCGGCGAGCACCGGGGCCATGGTGGCGGTGACGGTCGCCTTGCCCGCCGCCGCAACCCCCGCAGGCGAAATCCCGGCGTTCCTGGCCGCGTTGACAGCGGCGGTCTGGGCCATGCCGATCGCAGTAATACCGCCGGCCAACGCGCCGAGCCCACTGACCAAGCCCGTCGGCGTCACCAAGGCTTGCAGCGATTTGCTGCCATCGCGCATCGCGTCCAGCGGCAGGCTGCCGACCCGCTTGGCAATCCCCATCGCCGCACTTCCTACGCCATAATTCTTGAGATCCTTGTAGCGCTGATGCCAGTCCTGGCGCCCCAACAGGTATTCCGGGCCAATCCGGTGTTTCGATTTATCGATGGAATGTTGCAAGTCATAGGCCGCCATGCCGGAAAGCGGGGAACCGACAGCCGCCATCACCGAGTCCACCTTGCTGCCCGTTTGCGCATCGACCGTTTTTGTCACCACGGGTTGGACCACTGTGCGCAAGACGTTTCGGGCGGTGAAGGTCTGGAAGGTCAGGCTGCCTTCGACAGCCTGGGTCGTCAGGCTCGGCTTCACTGCCTGGGCGGCTTCCTGCATGACCGGCTCCAGCTCGGCATTGTCGGCCACCAGCCACTGGGTATCGCTGGTGGCTCGCTTCATCAGGCCATTGCCGACCGTGTCGGCGGCGCTGCTGACCAGGCCGGCAATCGCCGACAGCGCCAACGGCGCGGTAATCGAGCCATTGCCGGTCACCGCCGGGGCGAAGTCCAGCGCGATGGACGCCGCGCCGAAGGGAACCGAACGGAGGAATCCAACGGTGTCATGGGCTGCGCGATCCAGGCGCGAGCCCTTGGTGAGCACGGCGTCGACGCTTTCCGCGGTTTCGCCGTCATTGGCCAAGGTCCGGGAACGATCGTCGATCAGTGCTTCGAAGGCCTCGCGATTGGCGCCGTTCATATGGGGCTCGAATACCCGGGTGAGCTGGGCCTTGATGGCGACCGTCCGATTGGCCAGGTCCTGTTCAGCCGTGACTGGGCCGATCGCGATGGCCGCAGTGGTCCCGGTGGTCGACGTCGTTGAAGGGGGCGGGAGTGTTTCTTCAGTTTGATCCGTCAGTGGATGGAAGGGTGTCAGGGAGATGGAATCCATGGGCGGGGTCTCTTGTGTGGAAAGTGCTGGGTCTACCTGTGCTGTGTGGCCACCGCCTTCCGATCGGTTCCGCCTCGTCCGATCCGTCGCGACAGTCAAGGCACTGAAAGGAACGACGTGGCATAATCGTCGGCTGATTTTCAGGACGATACCGGGAACGTTTTGGGGGAGCACTCATGCCCAATGAAAACAAGCACTTACAGCTTTTCGGCATCAAAGCCTGCGATACGATGAAAAAAGCCCGCACCTGGCTCGATGAGCACGCGGTGCCCTATGACTTTCACGATTACAAAACTGCCGGCATCGACCGTGAGCACCTGACCCAATGGTGCAACGAGCATGGCTGGCAAGTGGTGTTGAACCGTGCCGGTACGACCTTTCGCAAACTCGACGACGAACGCAAAGCCGATCTCGACCAGACGAAAGCCATCGAACTGATGCTCGCCCAACCCTCGATGATCAAGCGCCCGGTGCTCGATCTCGGTGACCGAACCCTGATTGGCTTCAAGCCAGATATTTATGCGGCAGAAATCAAGTAAGCCTGCCCAGTCCATTTTGTAGAGGTAATTCCATGTCCACTACCCTGTTCAGCCTGGCCTTCGGCGTCGGCACCCAAAACCGTGAAGGCGCCTGGCTGGAAGTCTTCTACGCGCAGCCACTGCTCAAGCCGTCGGCAGAGATCGTCGCAGCCATCGCCCCGATCCTGGGCTACAGCGAAGGCAACCAGGCCATCACCTTCACCACCGCCCAGGCGTCCCAACTGGCTGAAGCACTGCGCAACGTCGACGCCACCCAAGCCGCGCTGTTGACCCGCCTGGCCGAAAGCCACAAGCCGCTGGTCGCCACCCTTCTGGCCGAAGATGCCCAACTGTCTTCCACGCCTGAGGCCTACCTCAAGCTGCACCTGCTGTCCCATCGCCTGGTCAAGCCTCATGGCCTGAACCTGGCCGGCATCTTCCCGCTGCTGCCGAACGTGGCCTGGACCAGCCAAGGCGCGATCGACCTGGCCGAACTGGCCGAGCACCAGCTCGAAGCCCGCCTGCGTGGCGAGTTGCTGGAAGTGTTCTCGGTGGACAAGTTCCCGAAAATGACCGACTACGTGGTCCCGGCCGGTGTGCGCATCGCCGATGCCGCGCGTCTGCGCCTGGGCGCCTATGTGGGCGAAGGCACCACAGTCATGCACGAAGGTTTCGTCAACTTCAACGCTGGCACCGAAGGCCCGGGCATGATCGAAGGCCGTGTCTCGGCGGGCGTGTTCGTCGGCAAGGGCTCGGACCTGGGCGGCGGCTGCTCGACCATGGGCACCCTGTCGGGTGGCGGCAACATCGTGATCAAGGTCGGCGAAGGCTGCCTGATCGGCGCGAACGCCGGCATCGGCATCCCGCTGGGCGACCGCAACACCGTGGAGTCGGGCCTGTACGTAACGGCTGGCACCAAGGTCGCCCTACTGGATGAAAACAACCAGTTGGTGAAAGTGGTCAAGGCCCGCGACCTGGCCGGCCAACCTGACCTGTTGTTCCGCCGCAATTCCGAAACCGGCGCGGTGGAATGCAAGACGCACAAGTCGGCCATCGAGCTGAACGAAGCACTGCACGCGCATAACTAAGCGGCTTCACACAGTCACCTGTGGGAGCAGGCTTCTGTGGGAGCCGAGCTTGCTCGCGATGGCAGCGACACGGTTTTACTGCAAGACCGCGTCATCGTTCATCGCGAGCAAGCTCGGCTCCCACAAAAAAGCCCGCTCCCACAGGGTCCGGCGTAACTCCAGCAGGGCCCGCAAGCATGTTGATTCAATCCCCCTGGCGTGCCGATTTCCCGGCCATCGCCGCCCTGCAAAGGCAAGGCCAGACCTATCTGGACAACGCCGCCACCACACAAAAACCCCAAGCCTTGCTCGACGCGCTGGCGCATTACTATGCCAACGGTGCGGCCAACGTACACCGTGCTCAACACCTGCCCGGCGCCCTGGCCACCCAGGCATTCGAAGACAGTCGCCTCAAGGTTTCACAATGGCTCAACGCGGGGAACTGTGGGCAGGTGGTTTTCACCCACGGCGCGACTTCGGCGCTGAACCTGCTGGCCTACGGGCTGGAACACCTGTTCAACCCGGGCGATGAGATCATCGTCAGCGCCCTGGAACATCACGCCAACCTGCTGCCCTGGCAGCAACTGGCGGAGCGTCGCGCGTTGACGCTGGTGGTGCTGCCGCTGGATGCCGATGGGGTGATCGATACGAGCGCCGCCGCCGAGCTGATCGGCCCGCGCACGCGCCTGTTGGCGGTGAGCCAGTTGTCCAACGTCCTCGGCACCTGGCAGCCGTTGCCGGCGCTGTTGGCGATGGCCAAGGCGCAGGGCGCGCTGACGGTCATCGATGGCGCCCAGGGCGTGGTCCACGGCCGCCATGATGTGGAGGCACTGGGCTGCGACTTCTACGTGTTTTCCAGCCACAAGCTCTACGGCCCCGAAGGCCTGGGGGCGCTGTTCGGTCGCAGCGAAGCGCTGGGTCAACTGCGTCATTGGCAGTTTGGCGGCGAAATGGTCCAGCAGGCCGATTACCACAGCGCCACCTTCCGCCCGGCGCCACTGGGTTTCGAGGCTGGCACACCGCCTATCGCCAGTGTGATCGGTTTGGGCGCGACGCTGGATTACCTGTCCGGTCTCGACGGGCAGGCGGTCATCGATCATGAAACCGCCCTGCACGACTATCTACTTCACGGTCTGCAGGCGCGCAACGGCGTGCGTTTGGTCGGCAGTCCGCAACGCGCGCTGGTCAGCTTCGTGGTCGATGGCATCCACAACGCCGACCTGGCGCACCTGCTGACCGAGCAAGGCATCGCCGTGCGCGCCGGGCATCATTGCGCGATGCCGTTGTTCAAGCATCTCGAGCTTTCCGGGGCGATCCGGGTGTCGCTGGCGCTGTACAACGATTCCGCCGATATCGAGCGTTTCTTCGAGGCGCTGGACCAGGCCCTGGAGATGCTGCGATGAACCTGCCTGACGATGCTGTCGCCGCACTGCAGATTTTCCAGGACGCCGCCGGGTGGGAACAACGCGCCCGGCTGTTGATGCAATGGGGCGAGCGCCTGGCGCCGCTAAGCGATGAAGATAAGTGCGACGCCAACCTTGTCAGCGGTTGTGAAAGCCAGGTGTGGTTGGTGGGTCAGTTGCAGGACGGCCACTGGCAGTTTTCCGCCAGCAGCGATGCGCGGTTGATCCGTGGCCTGGTGGCGTTGCTGCTGGCGCGGGTCAATGGCTTGTCCGCTGAAGAATTACGGCAGGTGGACTTGCCGGACTGGTTCAATCAATTGGGATTGTCGCGGCAGTTGTCGCCGTCGCGTAGCAACGGGTTGAATGCAGTGTTGAAGCGGATGCGCGAATTGACGCAATAACTGTGGCGAGGGAGCTTGCTCCCGCTTGAGTGCGCCCGTAGGAGCTGTGTAGGAGCAGTCGAGTGAAACGAGGCTGCGATCTTTTCCCTGACACTTGAATCTAATGCGAAAGATCAAGATCAAAAGATCGCAGCCTTCGGCAGCTCCTACAGAGTCCAGCGGGAGCAAGCTCCCTCGCCACAGGTTCACCACTCCCTTAGTGAGCAGCGTTGCATTACCGCCCGGGCTTGACCCGATCCGCCGGTCGCCGCACGCCCGCGACAATCTTATCCACAGCCTTGGTCGCCGCGACCATGCCGAATGTCGCCGTGACCATCATCACCGCGCCGAACCCGCCGGCGCAGTCAAGCTTGACGCCGTCGCCGACAAAACTCTTCTGCAAGCAAATACTGCCGTCCGGTTTCGGGTAGCGCAGTTGTTCGGTGGAGAACACGCAAGGCACGCTGTAATGGCGGGTCACGGTGCGGGAGAAGCCGTAGTCGCGGCGCAAGGTCGAGCGCACCTTGGAGGCCAGCGGATCGTTGAACGTACGGTTCAAGTCGCAGACCTGGATAAGCGTCGGGTCGATCTGCCCGCCCGCACCGCCGGTGGTGATGATCTGGATCTTGCGGCGCTTGCACCAGGCGATCAGCGCGGCCTTGGCGTTGACGCTGTCGATGCAGTCGATCACGCAATCGATGTTCGGCGTGATGTACTCGGCCATGGTGTCGCGGGTCACGAAGTCCGCCACTGCGTGCACCGTGCAGTCGGGATTGATGCCACGCAGCCGCTCGGCCATCACTTCGACCTTGGGCTTGCCGACAGTGCTGTCCAACGCATGTAACTGGCGGTTGGCGTTGCTGACGCAGACGTCGTCCAGGTCGAACAGCGAGATCTCGCCCACGCCGCAACGGGCGATGGCTTCCGCCGCCCAGGAACCGACGCCACCGACACCGACAATCGCCACATGGGCCGCCCGCAGGCGCGCCAGGCCTTCGATGCCATACAAACGGGCGATGCCGGCAAACCGTGGATCTTCTGTACTCATGACCATAACCCCAAAAACCGGCGCGCATTATAGGGCTTTGCCACAGCAATTCGAGCTGTTCGCGAATTGAACCCCACCAATTCCCCCTTGTGGGAGCGAGCTTGCTCGCGATGGTGTCAGTCCAGTCAATAGAGTATCGACTGATCCACCGCCATCGCGAGCAAGCTCGCTCCCACAGGTTTTGTGTTCCACCTGTCCCACGCCAGGGGCCCATGGTGGTCGTTTTGCTATAAGATAACCGCCATTTTGCGCGAGCCAGCCCGCGCCTGTACAAGCCTGCGTTCACACAATATTCCCGGAGTTTTACATGACGGCCCACGCCGACCTCTCGCCGACCCTGCAACTCGCCTGCGACCTGATCCGCCGCCCGTCCGTGACGCCGGCCGATGCCGATTGCCAGAAACTGATGATGCAGCGCCTGGGCGACGCCGGTTTCACACTGGAGCCGATGCGCATCGAGGATGTGGATAACTTCTGGGCCAGCCATGGCAAGCATGACGGCCCGGTGTTGTGCTTCGCCGGTCACACCGATGTGGTGCCGACCGGCCCGGTGCAGGCCTGGCAGCTCGACCCGTTCGATGCCGTCATCGACGAACATGGCATGCTCTGCGGCCGTGGCGCGGCGGACATGAAAGGCAGCCTGGCGGCCATGGTCGTCGCGGCCGAACGGTTCGTCGCCGACTACCCGGACCACAAGGGCTCGCTGACCTTCCTGATCACCAGCGATGAAGAAGGCCCGGCCCACCACGGCACCAAAGCCGTGGTCGAACGCCTCAAGGCCCGCCAGGAACGCCTGGACTGGTGCATCGTCGGCGAACCGTCGAGCACCACGCTGGTGGGCGATGTGGTCAAGAACGGTCGTCGTGGTTCCCTCGGCGCGAAGCTGACCGTGCGCGGCAAGCAAGGCCACGTGGCTTATCCACACCTGGCGAAGAACCCGATCCACCTCGCCGCGCCAGCCCTGGCCGAACTGGCCGCCGAGCACTGGGACCACGGCAATGATTTCTTCCCGCCAACCAGCTTCCAGATCTCCAACCTCAATTCCGGCACCGGCGCGACCAACGTGATCCCCGGCGACCTGGAGGCGGTCTTCAACTTCCGCTTCTCCACCGAATCCACCGTCGAAGGCCTGCAACAGCGCGTCGCCGCGATCCTCGACAAGCATCAATTGGACTGGCACATCGACTGGGCCTTGTCCGGCCTGCCCTTCCTCACCGAGCCGGGTGCCTTGCTGGACGCCGTGTCGTCGAGCATCAAGGACGTGACGGGCCGCGAGACCAAAGCCTCCACCAGCGGCGGCACCTCCGACGGTCGTTTCATCGCCACCATGGGCACGCAGGTCGTGGAGCTGGGGCCGGTCAACGCGACCATCCACCAGGTCAACGAACGCGTGCTGGCCGCCGATCTCGACGTGCTGACCGAGATCTACTACAAGACGCTGATCAAGTTGCTCGCCTGATGCTTGCCTGTCCGATCTGCAGTGAACCGCTGAACGCGGTGGACAACGGCGTGGTGTGCCCCGCCGGGCATCGCTTCGACCGTGCGCGGCAGGGTTACCTGAACCTGCTGCCGGTGCAGCACAAGAACAGCCGCGACCCCGGCGACAACCAGGCAATGGTCGAAGCTCGCCGCGACTTTCTCAATGCCGGCCACTACGCCCCGGTCGCCCGGCGCCTGGCCGAACTGGCCGCCGAACGCGCACCTGGGCGCTGGGTCGACATCGGTTGCGGCGAAGGCTACTACACCGCGCAAATCGCCGAAGCGTTGCCCAATGCCGATGGCTACGCCCTCGACATTTCCCGTGAAGCTATCAAACGGGCCTGCAAGCGCAACCCGCAGCTGACCTGGTTGATCGCCAGCATGGCCCGGGTGCCGTTGGCGGACGGCTGCTGCCAGTTCCTCGCCAGCGTGTTCAGCCCATTGGATTGGCAGGAGGCCAAGCGCCTGCTCAGCCCCGGCGGCGGCCTGATGAAAGTCGGCCCTACCGCCGGCCACCTGATGGAGTTGCGCGAGCGCCTGTACGACGAAGTCCGCGAATACACCGATGACAAGCACCTGGCCCTGGTACCGCCGGGCATGGTGCTGGATCACAGCGAAACCCTCGAATTCAAACTGACGCTCGATAATGGGCAGGACCGCGCCAACCTGCTGGCGATGACGCCCCACGGCTGGCGCGCCAGTGCCGAACGCCGCGCCGGCGTGATCGAGCAGGCCGAGCCGTTCGAAGTCACGGTGTCGATGCGCTACGATTATTTCATTCTTCAATAATTACTTTGGGCCCCGGGCAACTGTCCGGGGCCAGTTAAATCCGCGAATGGATTTTTCAAGACCGCAGCGAGGACATCCATGCGCCAACCCGATATCGAGATTTACCTGAAGGACGCCGACGTCGACCACAAAGCCATCGCCCACTGGCTCGGCGAAGCCCTGGGGCCGTGCAGCGACTGGGTACAGAAAGGCCAGACCTACAAATGCAAGGCCGGCGGCATTCCGGTGACCTGGTTGCCCAAGGCCGTAGGAAAATGGAACAGTCTATATCTGGAAAGCGACCAGACCCCGTGGGAAGACGACATCGCCTGCGCCCGCGCCGCTTTCGCCGCACTGAACGTCGAAGTGCGTTGCGCGCCCGGTTCTTGGGTGGAAGAAGAAGGCGAAGAATCAGCGGACCGCTGGATTCGCATCAGCGCCGATGGGGAAGAAGAGATTACCTGGAAGACGGCGTGACGCTGACCTCCAGTCCACCGAAGAGCCAATGTGGGAGCGAGCTTGCTCGCGATAGCGGTCTGCCTGAGACGGTGATGTTGAATGTAACGCCGTCTTCGCGAGCAAGCTCGCTCCCACAGGGGATATGGGGTGGGCACGAACCAGGTGGCACCCCATCCAAAACTGTGGGAGCAGGCTCGCTCCCACACTGGGTTTTGTGTTGCCAGTGAATGCGGCTTACAACCCCACCACATCCTCAGCCTGCAAGCCCTTCTGCCCTTCCACGACCGCGTACTCGACCTGCTGGCCTTCGGTCAGTGAACGGTGGCCTTCGCCACGGATCGCGCGGTAATGCACGAACACATCCGCGCCACCTTCGCGCTGGATGAAGCCATAGCCCTTGGCGTCGTTGAACCACTTCACATTGCCGGTTTCGCGTGCTGCCATGATGCTCACTCCCATTTTTATTTTGAGTCGGCTTTTCGCAGGAAAGCCGTACGAACTTAGCCACCGTCCGGTCGTCGATGTGGAAGGCCGGGGCAGTAACTGGCCGAGTATATGACACCCGGAAAAACTCTCAACTGACTTTACTTCGGCGCTTTTTTGCCGATTTTCGACGAATCCGGCACACTGGCGCCCGCGCCATCCCATTCACTCATGCAGAAGCCGTATGACCCGCTCCCCGTTCCGCCGTCTTGTGTTTGGCACCTTGCGCCGACTGTTGTATCTCTGGGTTCGCTCCGAGACGATCAACCAGTCGTCCTTTACCCTCAACCTCGACCGCAGTCGTCCCGTGTTCTACGTCCTGCAAGATCCTTCGCTCACCGACCTCGCGGTGCTCGACACCGAGTGCACCAAGGCCGGCCTGCCGCGCCCGGTGCTGCCGGTCTCGGTGGGCAACCTGCTGGAGCCGGCGGCATTCTTCTACCTGACGCCGGCGCCGGACTGGCTCGGGCGCCAGGACAAGCGTGGAGCGCCGCCCACCCTGACGCGGCTGGTCGACGTGCTGACCCACAACGCTGCCGAAGACGCGCAAATCATTCCGGTCAGTGTGTTCTGGGGCCAGTCGCCCGACAGCGAATCCAGCCCCTGGAAATTGTTGTTCGCCGACAGCTGGGCGGTCACCGGACGCCTGCGCCGCTTGCTGAGCATCATGATCCTGGGCCGCAAGACCCGCGTGCAGTTCTCCGCGCCGATCCACTTGCGTGAGCTGATCGAGCACGACAAGGGCCACGAACGCACCGTGCGCATGGCCCAGCGGATCCTGCGGGTCCACTTCCGCAACCTGAAAGCGGCGGTCATCGGCCCTGACATTTCCCATCGACGCAACCTGGTCAAGGGCCTGTTGAACCAACCGCTGGTCAAGCAGGCCATTGCCGAAGAAGCCGAGCGGGAGAAGATTTCTCCGGAAAAAGCCAAGGCCCAGGCCCTGCGCTACGGCAACGAGATCGCCTCGGACTACACCTACACCGCGATCCGTTTCCTGGAAGTGGTGCTGAGCTGGTTCTGGAACAAGATCTACGATGGCATCAAGGTCAACCACATCGAAGGCGTGCAGAACGTCGCCCAGGGCCACGAAGTCATCTACGTGCCGTGCCACCGTAGCCATATCGACTACCTGCTGCTGTCGTACCTGCTGTTTCGCAACGGCCTCACGCCACCGCACATCGCCGCGGGCATCAACCTGAACATGCCGGTGATCGGCAGCCTGCTGCGCCGTGGCGGGGCGTTCTTCATGCGCCGCACGTTCAAGGGCAACCCGCTCTACACCGCCGTTTTCAATGAATACCTGCACACGCTGTTCACCAAGGGCTTCCCGGTGGAGTATTTCGTCGAAGGTGGCCGCTCGCGCACCGGGCGCATGCTGCAGCCCAAGACCGGCATGCTCGCCATCACCTTGCGCAGCTTCCTGCGCTCGTCGCGCATGCCCATCGTGTTCGTGCCGGTGTACATCGGTTATGAGCGCGTGCTGGAAGGCCGCACCTACCTGGGCGAACTGCGCGGCGCGAGCAAGAAGAAGGAGTCGATCTTCGATATCTTCAAGGTCATCGGCGCCCTCAAGCAGCGCTTCGGCCAAGTGGCGGTGAACTTCGGCGAGCCGATCAAGCTGGCGGAATTCCTCGACGGCGAACAGCCCGATTGGCGCCAACAGGAACTGGGTCCGCAATTCAAACCAGCCTGGCTCAACGCAACCACCCACCGCCTCGGCGAACGCGTGGCGCGGCACCTGAACGAAGCCGCTGCCATCAACCCGGTCAACCTTGTCGCCCTGGCGCTGCTGTCCACCAGCCGCCTGGCCCTGGACGACCAGGCCATGGCCCGCGTGCTGGACTTGTACCTCGCGTTGCTGCGCAAAGTGCCGTATTCACCGCATACCACGCTGCCTGAGGGCGACGGCCAGGCGTTGATCGAACATGTCAAAGGCATGGACCTGCTGTCGGAACAGAGCGATGCCCTGGGCAAGATCCTGTACCTGGACGAGCAGAACGCGGTGCTGATGACCTATTACCGCAACAACGTACTCCATATCTTCGCCCTGCCGGCGCTGCTGGCGAGCTTCTTCCAAAGCAGCTCGCGCATGAGCCGCGAGCAGATCCTGCGTTATACCCGCGCGTTGTACCCGTACCTGCAATCGGAGCTGTTCATTCGCTGGTCTCTGGAAGAACTGGACGCGGTGGTCGACCAATGGCTCGAATCGTTCGTCGAGCAGGGCCTGCTGCGCTTCGAGAAAGACCTGTACCTGCGTCCTGCGCCAAGTTCACGGCATTTCGTGCTGCTGACGCTGCTATCGAAGAGCATCGCCCAGACCTTGCAACGCTTCTACATGACCGTTTCGCTGCTGCTCAACAGCGGCCAGAACAGCATCAGCGCCGAAGAGCTGGAAGACCTCTGCACCGTCATGGCCCAGCGCCTGTCGATCCTGCACGGGCTGAACGCGCCGGAGTTCTTCGACAAGAGCCTGTTCCGCCACTTCATCCAGACGATGCTCGACCTCGACGTACTGCGCCGCGATGAAGCGGGCAAGCTAAGCTATCACGAGCTGCTCGGTGAACTGGCCGAAGGTGCGGCCAAGCGCGTGCTGCCGGCGGAGATTCGTTTGTCGATCCGCCAGGTGGCGTTGCATCGCAGTGAGGAGCCCACGGATCCGAACGCGCCAGTAATCCAGGATTGACTCTCCACAGGCCCCAGCCTTTTGCTGGGGCCCACAATATGGAAATGGCCTAATGAAAAAGTTTTTTCTCGTCGCCGCCGCCACGCTGCTGAGCGCCTGCTCCAGCGCGCCGCTGGCCGGCAAGAACAGCCTCGACGGCGAAGTGTTCTATCTGCAACGCATCGCCCTGCCGCCCACGGCTACGTTGACCGTGAGCCTGCAAGACGTTTCCCTGGCCGACGCGCCAGCCGTCGTGATCGATGAGCAGCGAGGCCCGGTCAAGGGCCAGGTCCCTTTGCCGTTCCACCTCAGTTATGATCCGACACAGGTCAAGCCCGGTCATCGTTATGCCGTGAGCGCCCGCATCGAAGTCGACGGCCAGCTGATGTTCATCACCACTGAACAACACGCCGTGCAGCTCGATGGCAAAGATCCGCAGCCGTTGAAGATTCGCGTCAACGCCGCACGCTGATTCCTGTTCCACTCCTCAAGGAAGCTGCCATGCTCCGCTCTACCCTTCGTTTCACCGGCCTGTGTGCCGGCCTGTTGATCTGCGCCAACGCCATGGCCTTGTCCCTGGGCGATCTGTCCCAGAAAGACGCCACGGGTGGCCTCAAGGATGCACTGACCCAAGGTGCCCAGATCGCCGTCAAGCAACTGGGCAAGCCGGGCGGTTTCAGCAACAACCCGGACGTGAAGATCGAACTGCCAGGCAAGCTCGGCAAAGTCGCCGGCAAGATGAAAGCCTTCGGCATGGGTGACCAGGTGGATCAATTGGAAACCAGCATGAACCAGGCGGCCGAAGCCGCCGTGGTGCAGGCACAACCGATCCTGGTCGATGCCGTGAAGAACATGAGCGTGAGCGATGCCAAGGGCATCTTGAGCGGCGGCAACGATTCGGCCACGCAATACCTGAACAAGAGCAGCCGCGAACAGATTCGCGCCAAGTTCCTGCCTATCGTCAAGCAAGCCACCGACAAGGTCGGCCTGGCCCAGAAGTACAACGCCTTTGCCGGCCAAGCTGCGACGCTGGGTGTAGTGGACGCCAAGAGCGCCAACGTCGAGAACTACGTGACCGAGCAGGCGCTGGACGGTTTGTTCAAGATGATCGGCGAGCAGGAAGCCACCCTTCGCAAGAATCCGGCGGCTGCGGCCACCAGTTTGGCGAAGAAGGTTTTCGGTACGCTCTAAGTCGCAACCTGAAACAACTGTGGGAGCGAGCTTGCTCGCGATGGCGGTGTAACAGTCAACAGAAATGTTGAAGCTGATACCGCTATCGCGAGCAAGCTCGCTCCCACTTGGATCTCTGCTGGCCTCCGGACCGCGTCAGGTCTTCTTGACCCTGAACCACGCCGCATACAGCGCCGGCAGGAACAGCAGCGTCAACGCCGTCGCCACAATCAGCCCTCCCATGATCGCCACCGCCATCGGGCCGAAGAACAGGCTGCGCGACAGCGGAATCATCGCCAGCACCGCCGCCAGGGCGGTGAGTACGATCGGGCGGAACCGTCGCACCGTCGCTTCGATGATCGCCTGCCATGGCGCAAGCCCGGCCTTGATGTCCTGTTCGATCTGGTCCACCAGAATCACCGAGTTGCGCATGATCATGCCAGACAGCGCGATGGTGCCGAGCATGGCGACGAAACCGAACGGCTGGCGGAACACCAACAGAAACAGCGTGACACCAATCAACCCCAGCGGCGCGGTGAGGAACACCATCGCCGTGCGGGAGAAGCTGCGCAATTGCAGCATCAACAACGTCAGCACCACCACGATGAACAGCGGCACACCGGCGTTCACTGATTTCTGGCCACGGGCCGAATCCTCCACCGTACCACCCACTTCCAGCAGATAGCCGTCCGGCAGTTCCGCTTGAATCGCGTCCAGGGTCGGGAAGATCTGCTGCACCAGGGTCGCCGGCTGCTCCTTGCCGTAGATATCGGCTCTAACGGTCACGCTCGGCAGACGATTGCGATGCCAGATCACGCCCTCTTCGAAGCCATACTCCAGCGTTGCGATCTGCGAGAGCGCAACGCTCGCACCGTTGTCGGTGGGCACCGCCAGGCTTGGCAGTCGCGAAAGTTCGGTGCGCTCATGCACGGTGCCACGCAGCAGGATCTCGATCAGCTCGTTGTCTTCCCGATATTGGCTGACGCTGGATCCAGTCAGAGAACTTTGCAGGAAGCTCGACAGATTGGCGGTGGTCACCCCCAAGGCCCGGGCGCGGTCCTGGTCGATATTCAGATACACCACCTTGCTCGGCTCTTCCCAGTCCAGATGCACATTGGCAACGTAGGGATTTTCCCGAACCTTCGTCGCCACTTTCCGCGCCAGGGCCCGGACGACCTCGATGTGCTCGCCCGTCACGCGAAACTGCACCGGGTAGCCCACCGGCGGACCGTTCTCCAGGCGTGTCACCCGCGAGCGCAACGTCGGAAACTGCTCGTTCAGGGTGGCGATCAGCCAACTGCGCAACGGCTCACGGTCTTCGATGGTCTTGGCCAGCACCACGAATTGGGCGAAGCTTGGCGCCGGCAGTTGCTGGTCCAGCGGCAGATAGAAACGCGGTGATCCGGTGCCGACGTAGGCAACATAATTGTCGATACCGGCGTGATCCTTGAGCAGCGCTTCCAGGCGCTTGACCTGCTCGGCGGTGTTGACCAGCGAAGCGCCTTCGGCCAGTTTCAGGTCGACCATCAGCTCCAGGCGCCCCGACGCCGGGAAAAACTGCTGCGGGACAAAACGGAACAGCACCACCGAGCCCAGGAACAACAGCACGGTCAATGCGATGACGGTCTTGCGCCGGCGCACGCACCACTCCACCAGTCGCCGCACACGTTGGTAGAACGGCGTGCCGTAGGGATCTGGCTGGCCGTCGACCGTGCCATGCTTGGCCGCATGAATCTTCGCCAGGTCCGGGAGGAATTTTTCCCCCAGGTACGGCACGAACACCACCGCAGCGACCCAGGACGCCAACAGCGCAAGGGTCACCACCTGGAAAATCGAACGGGTGTATTCCCCCGTGCCCGACTGGGCGGTGGCGATCGGCAGGAACCCCGCCGCCGTGATCAAGGTGCCGGTGAGCATCGGAAACGCCGTGCTGGTCCAGGCGAAGCTGGCCGCCTTGATCCGGTCGAAGCCCTGCTCCATCTTGATCGCCATCATCTCCACCGCAATGATCGCGTCGTCCACCAGCAGCCCCAGCGCCAGGACCAGCGCGCCGAGGGAAATCTTGTGCAGGCCGATGCCCAGGTAATACATGGCCGCGAAGGTCATCGCCAGCACCAGCGGAATCGCCAGCGCCACCACCATCCCGGTGCGCAGCCCCAGGGAGAAGAAGCTCACCAGCAACACAATGGTCAGCGCTTCCACCAGCACCTGGATAAACTCACCGACGCCGGTCTTCACCGCCGCCGGCTGGTCCGAGACCTTGCGCAACTGCATGCCGGCCGGCAGCGTGTTCTGGATCCGGGCAAAGTCCACCTCGAGGGCCTTGCCCAGCACGAGGATGTCACCGCCCTCCTTCATCGCCACGGCGAGGCCGATGGCATCTTCCCCCATGAAGCGCATGCGCGGCGCGGGCGGGTCGTTGAAGCCGCGACGAACCTCCGCCACGTCGCCAATCCGGAAGGTGCGATCAGCCACGCGGATCGGAAAATTGCGGATCTCTTCCACGGTCTGGAAATTCCCGGAGACCCGTAGCTGCAATCGCTCGCTACCGGTCTCGAAGAACCCGGCGGTGGATACCGCGTTCTGCGCTTCCAAGGCTTGCTGGACGGCCGCCAACGGCAGGCCAAGGGTCGCCAGTTTCACGTTGGACAGTTCGACCCAGATCTTCTCGTCCTGCAGGCCGACCAGCTCGACCTTGCCCACGTCCTTGACCCGCTGCAGCTGGATCTGGATTCGGTCGGCGTAATCCTTGAGCACGGCGTAGTCGAAGCCTTCGCCAGTGAGTGCATAGATATTGCCAAACGTGGTGCCGAACTCATCGTTGAAGAACGGCCCCTGGATACCCGGCGGCAAGGTATGCCGGATGTCGCCGATCTTCTTGCGGATCTGGTACCACAGCTCGGGAATCTGCTTGGAGTGCAGGGAGTCGCGCGCCATGAACGTCACTTGGGATTCGCCCGGGCGCGAGAACGAAACGATCCGCTCGTAATCGCCGGTCTCCATCAGCTTCTTTTCGATGCGCTCGGTGACCTGGCGCGACACTTCCTCAGCCGTGGCGCCGGGCCAGATCGTGCGGATGACCATGGCCTTGAAGGTGAACGGCGGGTCTTCGCTCTGGCCGAGCTTGGTGTAGGAAAGTGCTCCGACGATTGCCAGCAACAGCATCAGGAACAGTACGATCTGGCGGTTGCGCAACGCCCATTCGGAAAGATTGAAACCCATCGGGGATTACTCCTTGGCCGCCAGGTTGACCACGCGGTTGGAGCGATCCACTGGACGGACCTGCTGGCCGTCGAGGAGCACATGCACGCCCGCGGCGACCACCCAATCGTTGGCGTCCAGGCCTTCAAGCACCGGCACGGTTTTTTCGCCAAAGGCACCGACACGGACCGGGACTTTCCTGAGGGTGTTGTTGGCGTTGACCACCCAGACGTAGGTCGCACCGTTTTCGGCGGTGAGGGCCGACAGCGGTACTGACAGCGGGACCTTTTCGGCATTCTGGATAAACACCCGGGCGCTCTGGCCCAGTTCCGCCGGGACGCTGCCGGCGGTGAACGCGACGCGAGCGGCGAAGGTGCGGGATTTCGGGTCGGCAGCGGGCGAGAGTTCGCGGATGTGCCCGCTGAAGCGCTGGTCGGGTTGGCTCCACAGCTCCACCGAAACCGGCTGGCCGATCTTGAACCGGCCGAAACTCTGTTCCGGCAAACTGATCAGCACCTCACGCTCACCGTCGGTGGCCAGCGTGAAGACCGTTTGCCCGGCCGACACCACCTGACCGACCTCCACCGAACGCCGGGCCACGACGCCATCCTGGGGCGCGCGCAATATCGAATAGCTGGCCTGGTTGCTGGCGACATCGAATTCAGCCTTGATCTGCTTGAGCCGCGCGGCCCCGGAGCGATAGAGATTCTCGGCGTTGTCGTATTGGGAGCGGCTGACCATCTGCCGTTCCATCAAGGTCTTGTAGCGGTCGCGCTCGGCGCGCACCAGGCTCAGGTTGGCCTCGGCGGCGGCGACCTGGGCCCGGCTCGCTTCCAGTTGCAGGCGTACATCTTCAGGATCGAGTTCAGCCAACGGTTGATTGGCCTTGACCCGCTGCCCCTCTTCGACCAGCCGTCGGCTCACCTTGCCGCCAATACGAAACGCCAGGTCCGGTTCGAACCGCGCCCGCACTTCGCCGGGATAACTGTCCATGGCCAGGGCCGAAGGCTCTGGCTTGACCACCATGGCGGGGCGGACGACAACGGCGACCGGTTCATCGTGGCCACACGCAGACAATAAAAAAGCCAGGCTGACTGGCACGGCGAGGGGCAGGACATAGCGGAACATGGTGGATGACCTTTCGCTAATGGTGCTTGGAATAATTATACTGGCGAGTATGTTATTAATAGCAAACTCACCAGTCCAGTATTAAAAGCGAATAATGTCGAACAATCCTCTCCCTCCCAGCGGCCCCGGCCGTCCAAAGGATCTGGCCAAGCGCCAAGCCATTCTCGACGCCGCGAAACGTCTTTTCCTGAGCCTGGGTTACGCCAGCACCAGCATGGACGCGGTGGCGACCGAGGCCGGCGTGTCCAAGCTGACGGTCTACAGTCACTTCAACGACAAGGAAACCCTGTTTGCCGCCGCGGTGATTGCCAAGTGCGAGGAGCAGGTACCGACGCTTTTTTTCGAATGGCCTGATGGCGTTCCCATTGAGCACGTGTTGCTGAACATCGCCCGTGGTTTCAATCAACTGATCAACAGCGACGAATCGGTCAACCTGCATCGGTTGATGATTGCCTTGGGCAGCCAGGATCCGAAGCTTTCGACGATTTTCTACGAGGCCGGCCCGCAGCGCATGCTCTCAGGCATGGAGCGGTTGCTGACCAAGGTCAACCAGAGCGGCGCCTTGAGCATCGACAAAACGCGAAATGCCGCCGAGCACTTTTTCTGCCTGATCAAGGGCGCGGCGAATTTCCGGTTGCTGTACGGCTGCGACGGGCCGCAGGACGCCGAGGCGGCCGAGGCTCACGTGCAGGAAGTGGTGGGGTTGTTTGTGCGGGCTTATCGGCCCTAGCTCGACCGGCAGCCTTGCGCTTGCCGTCAGGGCCTCATCGTCGGAACGCCGCCCGGAACAAGCTCGCTCCCACATTGGATCTGTGGTGCTCATCAAACCCTGTGGGAGCGAGCTCGCTCGCGATGCAGACGACCCGGTCTCAAGCCTTGAGCGCTTTCTTGGGATAGATGTCGTACCGACTGGACTTGCCCTCCAACCCATGGCTCGGCTTCGGCCCTTCGATGCAAGGCGCCTTGCGCGGGCGCTTGACCACCACCCGGTGGGTCGCCAGCGCGAGTGCCGCAGCCAGCAGCGCCGGGGCGTCATTGTCATCGCCCACCAGCGGCCGGAACAGGCGCATCTCTTTTTTCACCAAGGCAGTTTTCTCCCGATGAGGGAACATCGGGTCCAGGTAGATTACCTGGGGCGGCTCGCCCTCCCAGTTGCGCATCAGCTCGATGGAATTGCCCTTGAGCAAACGCATGCGCGCCACGATCGGCGCCACGTCGAAATCCTCCGCGCCCCGGGCCAGGCCATCTTCCAGCAAGGCGCCGATCAACGGCTGGCGCTCGATCAGGCTCATTTCGCAGCCCAGGCTCGCCAGCACGAACGCGTCCTTGCCCAGCCCAGCCGTGGCATCGAGTACCCGAGGACGCACGCCTTGGGCGACACCGACGGCCTTGGCGATCATCTGGCCGCTGCCGCCGCCGTACAAACGCCGATGGGCCGCGCCACCCTCGACGAAGTCCACCCGCACCGGTCCCGGCGCGTCCGGACCCCATTGCTGCAACTGCAATCCTTGCTCGCCAACCTGCAAGGCAAACTCGCCGTCGTCCACTTGCAACGGCAGGCCAAGCCGCTCGGCCCATTGCTCGGCTTGCGCCTGGAAGGCCGGGGCCAGGGCCTCGACATGGATGCGGCAGGCCGCAGGTTGCTCAATCATGAAAACACGCTCAAAAAATTAAGGATCGGCGAAAACGGCCGATAACAACGGTGAACGGCATTTTGCCAGAGCTGAGCGTCGACCGAGAAAAATGTCAGACATTCAATCCACATCGATAGGCGTTATCTCCCCTTACGGCGATTACAGCCTGCGTAACACCCAAGCCCTGAGCGGCGTCAGTCACCTGTGGCAGGATTTTTTCGCCCGGGCCCTGGCCGATCAGTTGGGTGAAAACGCACCGGCGCCTGGCAGCTACCAGCCCGTCGCCCTCGATGAAGCGGTTGAACCGACCCTCGGTGCCGAGCTGCTGGACCACATTGTCAGCCAACGCACCTGCGACGTGACAGAAACCCAGGTCAAGCCACCCGAGCCGTTGTTCCTGCCGATCGCCGAATTCGAACTCGACTTGCTGGACAAGCCGTTCCCACCCTTCCCGCCGGAAGAAATCGTCGCCCAGCAAAAGCAGCAGACCTTCGAAAGCAATTGGGTCCGCCCGATCGTTCTCACCGCCGGCCAGCCCCTGCCAGAACCGGGCCCGGCACCACAACCGCGTCCGTTGCACCTGCCGATTGCCGAGTTCGAACTTGACCTGCTGGACAAGCCATTCCCGCCGTTCCCGGAAGAGGAACTGGTGGCGCAGCAGAAACAACTCGATTTCGATACCCGTTGGGCACGTCCAATCGTGTTGCAGAACCTGCGCATCGCCGCCTGAATCTTACCGACAGATCCACCACGGTCCGACATCCAAATGGAAATGGTTGCGGTGGGCCGCGTTGTAGTCCGGACTCAACACCACGCTGAACATGTCGCAGGCGCCGTCGCGCACCTGCCGCAGGAACTGCGCATCGGTATTGTCCTTCGGCCAATCCTTGAGCACGCTGACCGCGCGACCATCGGCCAGGCGAAACCCGGCAATGTCGAGCGCGCTGGCGGTGGCATGCTGGCTGCGCGCGCCGCTTTCACGGCCGTACATGTTGCGACAGGCAAAGCTGCCCAAGTGATCGACGCGCGTGACCTTCTGCCCATAGGCCGCCGTTGCCGCCGGCTGCAGCGCATGACGCTCGAACAACGCGAAAGCCACGGCCAGCGGGCAGCTGGCCAGGAAGCTGCTGCTCAATGCCACCTCGCCGCCCTGCACCCGCAACACATTGGTCAACGGACACGTCGTGTTGGCGCCGCTGTCCGCCTGGCGAGCGGTGCGAAGCCCTGACGTCGCAAGCGCCTGGTCGCACAGTTGCGGGTCGTTGCGCAGGGCCATCAGCTTGTAGCGGGTCAGCAGGTTCGGCGGGACGTTGACGTCCAGCGGCGCCCAGGGATTCCACTCCGGCGGCACCGACAACCAGCCGCGCCAAACGCTGAACACTGCGGCACCCACAACCAGCGCCAATACCATCAACACTTTGAAAAACCGCACGACAACGCCTCGGGCATCAACCCTTGAATAATTGATTGGCCTGACTGTACGGCATCGAACGACGAGTGAAGGTGAACGTGCCCTGCTGCTGGATTTCCTCGGCAGCGCGGAAGAACTCGCCGTAGGCCGCCAGTGCCAGGGCCGATCCGACGCTGATGCGCTTGACGCCCAGTTCGCTCAATTGCGCCACGGTGAGGTCCAGCGCGCCGGACATCAGCACGTTCACCGGCTTGGGCGCCACGGCCCGGACCACCGCGAGGACTTGATCGGCGCTGCTCAACCCCGGCGCGTAGAGCACGTCGGCGCCGGCGTCGGCGAACGCCTTCAAGCGCCGGATCGTATCGTCCAGGTCGGGCTTGCCGTGCAGGAAATTCTCCGCCCGGGCGGTCAGCAGGAACGGGAACGGCAAGCTGCGCACCGCGTCAGCCGCGGCCTTGACTCGCGCCACGGCGTGATCAAAGCAATAGATCGGACTGTCCGGGCGCCCAGTGGCGTCTTCGATCGAGCCCCCCACTGCCCCGGCTTCCGCTGCGCGAAGCAGGCTCTGGGCACACGCTTCGGGCGCATCGGCAAAACCATTTTCCAGGTCGACGGCCACTGGCAGATCCGTGGCCGCCACGATCGCCCGCACGTTAGCCAGCGTGTCATCCAGGGCAAGCCCGCCATCGGGTCGCGCCAGGGAAAAAGCGTAGCCGGCACTGGTGGTGGCCAAGGCTTCGAAGCCAAGGCTGGCCAGCATTTTGGCCGAACCGGCATCCCATGGGTTGGGAATGACAAACGCCCCTTCGCGCTCGTGCAAGGCCTTGAACGCCTGGGCTCGCCGGGTTTGTGCATCCATGAGAATCGCTCCTGAACTAGGGAAGAGATCGCCTCAGAGCAAACCCAGTTGCTCGGCGGCGGGTTCTCTATATAGCTCAGGCAGGGCCGGCAAGCCAGGCAAACGGCTCATCAAGCGGCTGTGAAAATGCATCGCGAGTCTTGCCGCCAGGAGGTTGTCGGCGGTGTGCAGGAACATGTACGGCGTGCGCCCTTCTTCGATCCACTCGGCGATTTTCTCCACCCAAGGCGCCAGGAACGGCTCGTTGGCTTCCACCACGGGATGGCCGACGAAGCGCACCTGCGGGCTTTGAGTGAACGCTGCCGGCCGCGTAGGCACCCGTGGTTTTTTGTATTGGGCATGGATCACTGACGGATCGGTCGAGGCACAGCTGAACAAGCCTCGCGGATCGAGGCAGATACGTTCCACGCCGCGATCGAGCAACAGGCGATTGAGCTGGCGCTCGGCATCACCCTTGGCGAAGAACTCATCGTGACGAACCTCGACGGCCAGCGGTCGCGGGAACGCGTCGATGAAAGCTGCCAGCTCTGATAGCCGATTGGGCGTGAACGCCTTGGACAGTTGCAGCCAGAACGGCGAAACCCGATCACCCAGCGGGCTGAGCAATTGAACGAAGGTTTCGGTGGCGGTCAGGTGTTCGCGCAAGTCACCGCCGTGACTGATGTCGCCCGGAATCTTGGCCGTGAAACGAAAGTGTTCGGGCATGATTTCCGCCCAGCGCTGGACGGTGGCCGCAGACGGGCTCGCATAGAAGGTCGTGTTGCCTTCCACGGCATTGAAAACCTGGCTATAGAGATTCAGGAAGTCGGAGCTTTTGGCATCCTGGGGATAAAGATAATCGCGCCAGGCGTTTTCGCTCCAGGACGGGCAGCCGAGGAAATAAGGCAGCCGCATCAGATGTAGAGGTCGAGCCCCAGTACTTCCATATCCCAGTCGACAAAACCGGCAGTGCTCAAATAACTGGCAAGGGCCGTGGCGACACTGCGGCTCATGGCGCGGTGGTACAGCATGTCTTGCTGGCGGGCGGGGAGATTGCTCAGGCGTTGCGCAGAGGCCTTGGCGGCACGGGCGGCCAGTTGCTCTTCGGACGGAAGTTCCAGGTCGCCATCGATGTCATCAAAAGTTTCCGGCTCAGCGGCTTTACCCGCACGAGGCCGACGCTTGATGGGATAGGACTGTGATGAAACGCCGTCTATACGCATGACAAAATGCTCGGTATCAATGATGGCAATTTAGCGGCACATTCGCAGCCGCGCAAATGCGCAAGTGATAACTAGAACACATAAAGTCAAAAAGGTTTAAAAACGAGCTGAAAAAGTGACGACTGGCAAGGTTGGGTGTGACTTATGCAGGCGCAAATGAATTTTGGAACGCCGGCTCCAAGGTCAACCGAACGCCTTTGTGGCGAGGCCGCTTGCTCCCGCTGGGCTGCGCCTGTAGGAGCTGCCGAGTGCAACGAGGCTGCGATCTTGTGCCAGTCAATTGCGTCTCAAAGGTCTAGATCAAAAGATCGCAGGCTACGCCAGCTCCTACAGAGCCGAGCGAGAGCAAGTTCGCTTGAAATGAGGTCAGGGTCGCTCGGACTTTGGCGTCGCGACCTTGTCCCGCAGGTAAACCGGCTGCGCCTCATCTGCCGCAATGGCCTCGCCGCGTTCCCAGGCGAAGCGTGCGAGCGCCAGCAGGTCTTCGGCATGAGGCAGCATCGATGCGTCCTGCCCGACAATGCGGGCGCCTATCCGCTCGTCATAACCCCACCCGGTACCGGCGCCGAACCAATCGCCACTCGCCTCATCCGGCAATGCCGCCGACTCGGGTGGCAATACCGCTTCACGGCCCACCAGGCGCATCTCGCCATCGGTTTCGCGGTAGCACCCCCAGTACACCTCGTCCATGCGTGCATCAATGGCAGCCGCCACCTGGCGCGCGCCGTGTTCGCGCAAGGCACGCTGGGCCAGCACTGCCAGGTTCGACACCGGCAATACCGGGCGTTCGAGGGCAAAGGCCAAGCCCTGCACGACACCAATGGCGATCCGCACGCCAGTGAACGCGCCAGGCCCACGGCCAAAGGCAATTGCGTCAACCGCTTGCAAGGTCGTCCCGGCGTCGCTTAGCAATTGCTGGATCATCGGCAGCAATTTCTGCGCGTGCAGGCGCGGGATCACCTCGTAATGGCTCGTGACCTTGCCGTTGTGCAGCAAGGCAACGGAGCAAGCTTCGGTCGCGGTGTCCAGGGCCAGCAAGGTGCTCATCGATGTGTCCGTAAATCAGGTGGGAAAAAAGTGCGCCAGTATAAACAACTACGGCCCGCAAGCGGGCCGTGTTTGTTGCAACTGATCAGGCTTTTCAGCTCAGCGCTTCAAGCACCTTGCCAGTGATCGCATCGACCGAGCCAACGCCCGGGATGTGGCTGTACTTCGGCTTGCCCTGGGCAGCGGACAGCTTCTGGTAGAAGTCCACCAGCGGCTTGGTCTGGGAATGGTAGACCGACAGGCGATGACGCACGGTTTCTTCAGTGTCGTCCTTGCGTTGCACCAGCTCGTCGCCCGTCACGTCGTCCTTGCCGGCGACCTTTGGCGGATTGTAGACGGTGTGATAGACACGACCGGACGCTTCGTGAACGCGACGGCCGGCAATACGCTGGACGATTTCCTCGTCGTCTACCGCGATTTCGACCACGTGATCGAGTTCCACACCGGCACTCACCAAGGCTTCAGCCTGGGGAATGGTGCGCGGGAAACCGTCGAACAGGAAGCCATTGGCGCAGTCCGGTTGAGCGATGCGATCCTTGACCAGGGCGATGATCAGGTCATCCGACACCAGGCCGCCGGCATCCATGATGCTCTTGGCTTGAACGCCCAATGGGGTGCCAGCCTTGACCGCGGCACGCAGCATGTCGCCGGTGGAGATTTGCGGGATACCGAATTTTTCGGTGATGAACTTTGCCTGAGTACCTTTACCGGCCCCGGGAGCTCCCAGCAGAATGACGCGCATCGATGTGCTCCTCAATTTTTTTATGTAAAACGCTCGGATTCGCCTCGTGGGGCCAATCTTCGAAAAACAGGATCGTGACCGCCCAAACGGTCAAAGGCTGCTCAAGATACACAGCAGGCCCGAGCCACACAAGCCGCCGAAAGTCGGAGGAACCCGCGCCCGACGCGACCTTTGTATGAGGTGGCGAGAGTCGCAACCGGGCAACAAACTGTCGCCTGGTCGACCTGCCCTTCCCCGCAAACGGCTACGCCCGGACGAACCGGGCGAGCTGTTTTGTGCAACGACCCGACGTCAGCCGGTGTTGCGCAAACCGGCGGCGATCCCTGCCACAGACACCAGCAACGCCTGTTCCAGGGGGCTGCCCTGGGCAACGTCCTGCTGTCGCGAACGCGCCAACAGTTCGGCCTGCAACAGGTGCAGCGGGTCGAGGTAGGTGTTGCGCAGGCGAATGAACTCCAGCGTGTCTGGGCTATGTGCCAGTAGCTGCGACTGGCCGGTCAACCCCAGGACCACCGAGCACGCCTGCGACAATAGGTCGCGTAAATGCTCACCCAAAGGCAGCAACGCCGGTTCCACCAGACGCTCATCATAGGACTGGGCAATGTCAGCGTCGGCCTTGGCCAGCACCATCTCGAGCATGTCGATGCGGGTACGGAAGAACGGCCATTGCTCGCGCATCTGCCCGAGCAACTCACCCTCGCCGCGCTCCAGCGCCTTGCCCAGGGCGGTTTCCCAACCGAGCCAGGCCGGCAGCATCAGGCGCGTCTGGGTCCAGCCGAAGATCCACGGAATCGCCCGCAGGCTCTCGATCCCCCCGGCGCGGCGCTTGGCCGGACGACTGCCCAGGGGCAGCCGGCCCAATTCCTGCTCCGGCGTGGACTGGCGGAAATACTCGACGAATTGCGGATTTTCCCGCACCACGGCGCGATAGGCACGGACGCCGTCGGCGGCCAGCTCGTCCATCAAATGACGCCATTCTGGCGTGGGCGGCGGCGGTGGCAGCAGGGTCGCCTCCAGCACCGCAGCGAGATAAAGGTTGAGGTTCTGTTCGGCGATGTCTGGCAGGCCAAATTTGAAACGAATCATTTCGCCCTGTTCAGTGGTGCGGAACCGACCGGCCACCGAACCCGGCGGCTGGGACAGGATCGCCGCGTGCGCCGGGCCACCGCCACGACCGACCGTGCCCCCGCGACCGTGGAACAGCAGCAGTTCGACTTGCTGCTCACGGCAGATGTCCACCAAGCGCTCCTGCGCCCGATATTGCGCCCAGGCCGCCGCCGTGGTGCCGGCATCCTTGGCCGAATCGGAATAGCCGATCATCACTTCCTGCGGCCCTTGCAGGCGCGCGCGATAGCCTGGCAGCGACAAAAGACGCTCCATCACCGGCCCGGCGTTGTCCAGGTCGGCGAGGGTTTCGAACAGTGGCACCACCCGCATCGGTCGCAGCACGCCGGCTTCCTTGAGCAACAGCTGCACCGCCAGCACATCGGAAGCCGCGCCGGCCATGGAAATCACGTAGGAGCCCAGGGACGCCGCCGGCGCCGCCGCGACTTCCCGGCAGGTCGCCAGGACTTCGGCGGTATCGGCCGACGGCTTGAAATGCGGCGGCAACAACGGGCGACGGTTATTCAGTTCGTCCAGCAAGAAACCGATGCGCTGCTCTTCGTTCCATTCTTCATAGCGCCCAAGCCCGAGGTAATCGGTGATTTCGGTCATGGCCATCGTATGGCGAGTCGAATCCTGGCGCACATCGAGGCGCACCAGGAACAGCCCGAACGTCACTGCGCGGCGCAGGCAATCAAGCAGCGGCCCATCGGCAATCACGCCCATGCCGCATTCGTGCAGGGACTGGTAGCACAGCTCCAACGGATCGAGCAGCTCGCGGTTGTTCTGCAACACCTCGGCGCTGGCCGGCGTCGTGGCTTTCAGCGAGGCCTGGGCCCAGTTGCGCGTGGCCCGCAGGCGCTCACGCAATTGCTTGAGCACCGCACGATAGGGTTCGGCGCTGTCGCCGGCCTGGGCGCGCAAAGCCGCGCTGGCGTTTTGCATGGACAGGTCGGCCGCCAGGTGATCGACATCGCGCAGATAAAGGTCCGCCGCCATCCAACGCGCCAGCAACAGCACCTCACGGGTGACTGCGGCGGTGACGTTCGGGTTGCCGTCACGGTCGCCGCCCATCCACGAGGCAAAGCGGATCGGCGCGGCTTCCAGCGGCAAGCGCAGCCCGGTGGCGGCGTGCAAGGCCTGGTCGGCCTTGCGCAGGTAATTGGGGATGGCGTGCCACAGCGAATGCTCGATCACTGCGAAGCCCCACTTGGCCTCGTCCACGGGCGTGGGCCGGGTCCGGCGAATTTCTTCGGTGTGCCAGGCTTCGGCGATCAACCGCTGCAAGCGCTGGTGGATTTGCGCGCGCTCGGCGCTGGTGAGGTCACGGTGATCCTGGGCGGCCAATTGCGCAGCAATGGCGTCGTATTTCTGGATCAGCGTACGCCGGGCGACTTCGGTGGGGTGGGCGGTGAGAACCAGTTCGATGTCCAGCCGGCCCAATTGCCTGGCCAGCGATTCAGCGCTGTGGCCCTCAGCACGCAGGCGCGCCAGCAGTTCGGGCAGCACTCGCGCTTCGAACGGTGCAGGCTTGGATTCTTCGCGCCGATGAATCAACTGGTATTGCTCGGCGATGTTGGCCAGGTTGAGAAACTGGTTGAACGCCCGCGCCACCGGCAGCAGTTCATCCTCGCTCAACTGGTTGAGGCTGGCGCTCAGCTCGGCGTCCATGGAACCACGGCGATCAGCCTTGGCGCCCTTGCGGATCTGCTCGATCTTGTCGAGAAAGGTATCCCCGTACTGGTCGCGAATGGTGTTGCCCAGCAGTTCGCCGAGCAGGTGGACGTCCTCGCGCAAGCGGGCATCGATATCGGTCATCAGCAGTTCTCCAGCAAAAAGGTCCGGACAGCTTTGTAGGAGAGAGTGCCGATGCCAGTCGTTAATGACAAGCGACGAAGGGACTTTAAACCTTGTCGGACAAAGCTAGTCTCATGGATAAGCCACACGACGGCTTGTCACTATCGCGCCCGCCAAAAGCAGGGCTATTGAGGTCATCATGAAAATCCGTGAGCTTGCCCAGCATTGGGAAGAAAACGCCAAGGGTCGCCTGACCCAGACCGGCTACACGATTCATCTCGACGTCGAGGCTGCGGCACGCCTGGCGGCCATCTGCGACATGTACCCCAAGCGCCACCCTGAAGAGTTGCTCGGTGAACTCATCGGCGCGGCACTGGAAGAGCTGGAAGCCAGCTTTCCCTACGTCAGGGGATCGCAGGTAGTGGCCACCGATGAAGAAGGCGATCCGCTGTACGAAGACGTGGGACCGACCCCGCGGTTCCTCGCATTGTCCCGCCGCCATCTGCACGAACTCTCCTCGCAGAACGACAAATCCAAACACTGACTCCTGCATTGACTCCTGTAGGAGCTGGCGAGCGAAGCGAGGCTGCGATCTTTTGATCTTTCACTCGGAATTCAAGTGTCAGGCGAAAGATCGCAGCCTCGCTTCGCTCGGCAGCTCCTACACGCGCATCGCGCCAAAAAATGCACGTCTCACGGCGCTCGGAATACCGCTGCACGCCTTGAAAGTTCAGCTTTTTTACCCCTGACCGATCAGTCAGCAATTCTTTTGGCGAATGGCCATCCTTGCCTGAACTTTTGAAAAACGCCTCGGGTCACACCGAGTAACCATACTGGAACGGCCGTTTAAATAAACGCGCCCTGGCGCCCGCGCCAAAACAGACGTCACGGCTTCGGTCCCAGCATGGATTCGTGTTTTTTCAGGAGTTTTCCAATGGAGTTGAAGCCTATGAATACCTGCACTGCCAAACCCTCATCCACTGGCCTGCGCGGCCTGAAGTTGGCTGCCCTGGCTATCGGTAGCAGCTTCATCCTGGCCGGTTGTGCCGGCAATCCACCTTCGGAGCAATACGCGGTCACGCAATCGGCGGTCAACAGCGCCGTCAGCGCCGGTGGTACCGAGTTCGCCGCGGTGGAAATGAAATCGGCCCAGGACAAACTCAAGCAAGCCGAAATCGCCATGCACGACGAGAACTACGAAGAGGCCAAGCGTCTGGCCGAACAGGCCGAATGGGATGCCCGCGTCGCTGAGCGCAAGGCCCAGGCCGCCAAGGCCGAACAGGCTCTCAAGGACTCTCAGAAAGGGGTTCAGGAACTGCGTCAGGAAGGCATGAACAAGGTTCAGTAAACCGCTCACGCCACGACGTATTTCTCATCGATAAAAGGACGACAGACTATGACGCACAAACATTTCATGATGCCCGCCCTGCTTGCCGCCTGCGTAGCCCTGGCCGCTTGCTCCCACGATCCGAACGCCAACCTGGAACAGGCGCGCACCAACTACAACGGCCTGCAGGCCGATCCGGCGGCGACTAAAGTGGCTGCGCTGGAAACCAAGGACGCCGCCGATTTCCTGGCCAAGGCCGACAAGGCCTACCTGGATAACGAAGACGAAGCCAAGGTCGACCAGTTGGCCTACCTGACCAACCAGCGCGTCGAAGTGGCCAAGCAGACCATCGCCCTGCGCAACGCCGAAGCCGAGCTGAAAAACGCCGGTGACGAACGCGCCCGTGCATTGCTGGAAGCCCGTAACGCGCAGATCAAGCAGCTGCAGGACAGCCTCAACGCCAAGCAGACCGAGCGCGGTACCCTGGTGACCTTCGGCGACGTGCTGTTTGCCACCAACAAATCCGACCTGCGCGCCAGCGGCATGACCAACGTGAGCAAGCTTGCGCAGTTCCTCCAGGAAAACCCGGATCGCAAGGTGATCATCGAAGGCTACACCGACAGCACCGGCTCGGACTCGTACAACCAGTCGCTGTCCGAGCGCCGTGCCAGCTCCGTGCGCACGGCCCTGGTGAAAATGGGCGTCGATCCAGCCCGCATCGTGACCCAGGGTTATGGCAAGGAATTCCCGGTCGCCGACAACACCAGCGTCTCGGGCCGCGCCATGAACCGTCGCGTGGAAGTGACCATCTCCAACGACAACCAGCCCGTCGCCCCGCGCTCGACCATGAGCGCCAACTGATCGGTTGAATGAAACGAAAAGCCCCGCCTGAGTGGGTCAGGCGGGGCTTTTCCATGGCTGAAGATATTTGGCTGTATACAATCCCTGTGGGAGCGAGCTTGCTCGCGATAGCGGCAGGTCAGTCGACATAGGCCTTGACAGATCCACCGCTATCGCGAGCAAGCTCGCTCCCACAAGGGATAGCGGTGTCCTTGAGATTGGATTACGGCTGCAGTTTTTGTGGGGTTTCCTGCCCCATGCACCGCACCGCACGCTTCTTCTCGTTGATCAGCACGCCGGTCAGGCCTTTCTGCTCGGTGTCGAACAACACCAGCACGCCATCGATGCACTGGGCGACCTGCGGCGCCGGCTCCAGGGAGACTTTGTAGTCCTCGCCCGGCACGGTCTTGAGCATGGTGAACTGGTTGAGCAGCAACGCATCCTCGGGCTTGGCGAAATGCAGGTAGCCGTAGTACCACAGCACCGCGACGGTGCCGAGGATGCTGCAGATACCGGTGATGATCAGGGGGATGGCGTTACGTTCTTCGCTCATTGCGGGTTCTCGGATGAGTCAACGGGGGATTTCGGGTAGTTCGGAATTTCGCCCAGGCGGCGCAGGCCATCGAAGTGCCGGGGGTCGTCGAGGTAGCGCAACATCACCGTTCGCCAAGTCGGGTCGGCGAAGGTCTGCACATGCCCGCCGCGTGTCAGTTGCAACACCCTGGGCGGCGGCGCAGCTTGATACAAGCGGATGCCGTTGGAAAGGGGCACGATCGGGTCATCGAGGCTGTGGTAGATCAGTTTTGGCACACCGTTCAATTGCGCGATCGAGCCGATGGCGCTGTCACCGTCCGGCACCAGCCACGACAGCGGCACCTGGAACGCCCAGGTCAGCCATGACGTACTCAGGGCAAAACGCCCGACATCGCGATAACTGGCGGGTACGCCATCGAGCACCAACGCCTTGATCTGTTGCTGGCGCTGGGGATGCTCGACCAGGTAATGCACCGCCAATGCGCCGCCCAGGCTCTGGCCGAGCAGCACCAACGGCTTGCCCTGGACCTCGGGCGACTGGTCGAGCCATTTGAAGGCTGCGTCGATGTCCTGGTAAATCGCCGGCAGGCTCGGCTCGCCTTCGGACACGCCGTAACCCCGGTAATCGACCATCAACACCTGATAGCCCTGCTCCGGCAGCCACCAGCTTCCACCGAGGTGCCAGGCCAGGTTGCCGCCATTGCCGTGCAGATGCAGCACCGTGCCCTTGACTTCGACACCCGGTTTAACCGGCAGCCACCAGCCATGCAGCTTCAACCCGTCAGCGGTGGCCAGGGTGACGTCGCGGTACTCGAGCCGGGCCCGTTCCGGCGTGAAGGGCAGGCCGCGTTCCGGGTAGAACAGCAAGGAGCTGCAGCCGGTCAGGGCCAGCAGCAGGCAAATGATGCCGAGGGTTCGCATCCGGTGAAGCCTCGTAAAAATCAGAAGTTATACCCCCCTTGTGGGAGCGAGCTTGCTCCGGGCGGCGATCCGACGATAGCGGTGTGTCTGAGACGATGATGTTGAATTTGATGGCCTCTTCGCGAGCAAGCTCGCTCCCACAGGGATTGGTGGTGCGATTAGAGGATATTGGAATAATCCGCTTCGATCCGATCCAGGCTCAGGTGGTTCAAGAAGTTGGAGAAGCACATCCAGGCCGACAGCGCGTTCATGTCACGGAACTGCTCGGGCAGGTACTTGGGCGGTACGACGAGGCCTTCATCCACCAACTGGCGCAACGTACGCATGTCCTCCAGGGTGGTCTTGCCGCAGAACAGCAGCGGCACCTGCTCCAGCTTGCCTTTGCGCACGGCGAGCTGAATGTAGTTGTAAACCATGATGAAGCCCTTGAGGTAGGACAAGTCTTTGGTGAATGGCAGACCGGTCGGCACCGAGCCACGGAACACCCGGCTGGCGTTGCCGTAGCTTTCGGCCATTTCAAAACCCTGCTCGCGGAAGAACTCGAAGACCTGCAGGAAATCGGCGCCCTCTTCCACCATATGAATGGCCCGGGTGCGGTTGGTGAGCTTGCGCAGGCGACTCGGGTAGGACGCGAAGGTGATGATCTCCATGAGGATCGCCAGGCCTTCCTGGGTCACCGTCGACGAGGGCGGGCCTTTGGACAGGAAGGTGCAGATCGGCTGGTTCAAGCCGTTGAGGGTGGTGCCGACGTGCACCAGCCCTTCGTGGACCTCAAGTGCACGCACGTCGCGCTCGTTGAACATCGCGTCAGTGCGGATCTTGATGTAGTCGGCGCCCGCCGCCGCGTCAGCGACGATGCCGTCGGACTCGAACACGCGGATGGTTTCCTCGGCCTCGCCGAACACCCGGTTGAGGCGGTGTTGCAACAGGCCGACGGCTTCCTTGGCGCTGAGCACCTTGGGCTCGTCCTTGAGGTCGCCACGGCCGTCGATGTTGTTCAGGTAATCGGACAGCATCAAGCCCAGGTCGGCCAGGGTCGGGTCGCCAGCGTGGAAGGCGTCGGAGGCGGCGCCGTACAGTTCCTGGGAGATCAGCCCGAAATCCTCGGTGCCACGCGCTTCGAGCATGCGCACCACCATGCGGTATTCCTTGCACATGCGACGCATGATCTGGCCAACCGGGTTGAACTGCCCGAGCTGGCGCGTGATGTCGCGCTCGATGTTCTGGAACTCCAGCTTCACTTTGCTGGAGTCGAACGACAGGGGTCGGTTGAGGTAATAATCGCGGTCAACCGCCGGCAGTTCCTTGCCCTTGGCCTTGAGAAACCCCTTGCGGATGTTCTCGTCCCACTTCACCGCGTCGAGAATGCGAATCGGCGTCTGCGCCAGCACAATGCGATCGGACAAGGTGCGTATCGTCTGCTGGTAATCGTCCACCCGGAACTCCTGTGAAAAAACGTCCGCTTGTAACCGTTATTGGGATTTGACCAGTCGCTGGTAGCGCACGGCTTCCGAAAAAACGTCGGAATTGGCCGGGTCATCGAGGTAGCTGAAAACTGTGTTCATGTCGCTGTCCACCAGCACACCATCACCCTCTTCGCTCGGGTTGGGCTGGCCGCTGAGGCGTTTCTGGCCGATGGCCTGGTTGATCTGTTCCATGTCCAGGTTGTAGACCACCAGTTCCTGCTTGTCGGTCAGTTCGAAACCGGCGATGACGAAATGTCCGCCAAACCGGGCCGGCACTTTTGCCGACAGGTACCAGCGGCTGCCGTGGCGAGAGACCGTCAGGGGAATGGCTTCGCGTTCCTGGGGCTTGGCCCTGAAGTAACTGATGGCCTGGTAATGGTGCTTGCCGACTTCCGTCAGTTCCAGGTTCAACGGCTCGCCCCAGGCGTTGGTGCTGGTCCAGTGGCCGAGCAGGCCCTTGGGCGCGGCTTCGCTGTCGGGCAATGGCGCCTTGAACGACACCAGGCAACCACTGAGCAACAGCAACGACAGGGCCAGGACAACGGCACGCCAGGCTTTCATTGAAACTCCCTATGGTCTGTGGCGAGGGGATTTAGCGAAACGTCGCACCGCCCCGCTGGGTTGCTGTAGAAGCTGCCGAAGGCTCGGGCCGCGTTCGGACGATCTTTTGATCTTTCGCTTGAGACTCAAGTGTCTGGGGAAAGATCGCAGCCTCGTTGCACTCGACAGCTCCTACGGCCCAGCGGGAACAAGCTCCCTCGCCACAAGGGCTGTGGTGAACCCATCTGGGCTACACCGACGCCAGTACCAGGTGCATGTAGCGGGTCAGGATGCCGAGCATGTCTTCGTCGGCTACCGGCTCGGCGCCATTGAGCAAGCCCTGATATTCCATCCGTCCGATAATCGCCGTCAACACTTTGGCATCCTGTTGCGGCTCGCGCGAGCCCAGAACCTGGAAAAACTGACACGTGCCGTGCAACAGGATTTGCTGATGGGAGCGTACCAGCACCGCCAGTCGCGGGTTGAGCAACGCTTCCTGGCGGAACGCTTGTTCGGCCATCAGATAGTCGCGACGGCTCTGCAGTTGATGCTGCACGTAATCAGCGGTCATCCGCGCGATGTCGTCGGCCAATTGCGAGCGCGACTCGGCGCTGCCGTCCCCATAGGCGACCATTTCGCGCAGCAGGCCCTCGTTATTGGCCCACAACTTGGCCATGAAGGCTGCGCTGCGCTCCACGTATTGGGCGAACGTGTCGGTGAGCAGGTCGTCGATGTCCTTGAAGTAATACGTAGTGGCCGACAGCGGCACGCCCGCTTCGGCGGCCACCGCGCGGTGTCGCACCGCCCGTACGCCATCGCGCACGACAATGCGCATGGCCGCGTCGAGAATCTTCTGTCGGCGCTGTTCACTGCCCTGTCGGCTGGCCTTGCGACCTTGGTACTGAACACTTTCAGCCACAGCAGTGGCGACGCCCGCTGCACCTTCTTGAGCCATTGCACGATTCACGACAGGTCTTTCCTCGCTATTTCAGAAGTAACCAATTGATACGTTTGTACCAGACAGGCAATAAAAAGCCGCCCATCGAGGCGGCTTTTTATTTGAATCACTTACGCTTGGGGCCGCATGTGCGGGAAGAGAATGACATCGCGGATCGACGGTGAGTTGGTCAGCAACATCACCAGGCGATCGATGCCGATCCCTTCGCCGGCCGTTGGCGGCATGCCGTACTCCAGGGCACGCACGAAGTCGGCATCGTAGTGCATGGCTTCGTCGTCGCCGGCGTCCTTGTCGGCCACCTGGGCCATGAAGCGCTCGGCCTGGTCTTCCGCGTCATTGAGCTCGGAGTAGGCGTTGGCGATTTCACGACCACCGATGAACAGCTCGAAGCGGTCGGTCACGCTTGGGTTCTCGTCGTTGCGACGGGCCAGCGGCGACACTTCGAACGGGTACTGGGTGATGAAGTGCGGCTGCTCCAGCTTGTGCTCGACCAGTTCTTCGAAAATCATCACTTGCAGCTTGCCCAGGCCTTCGAAGCCGAGCACCTTGGCGCCGGCCTTCTTGGCAATGGCACGGGCCTTGTCGATGTCTTGCAGGTCGGCGGCGGTGATTTCCGGGTTGTACTTGAGGATCGAGTCGAACACCGACAGGCGCACGAACGGCTCGCCGAAGTGGAACACCTTGTCGCCGTACGGCACGTCGGTGCTGCCCAAGACCAACTGCGCCAGCTCGCGGAACAGTTCCTCGGTCAGGTCCATGTTGTCTTCGTAGTCGGCGTAGGCCTGGTAGAACTCGAGCATGGTGAACTCGGGGTTGTGCCGGGTCGAAACGCCTTCGTTACGGAAGTTGCGGTTGATCTCGAAGACTTTCTCGAAGCCACCCACAACCAGGCGCTTGAGGTACAGCTCCGGCGCGATACGCAGGAACATTTCCATGTCCAGGGCGTTGTGGTGGGTTTCGAACGGCTTGGCCGCCGCGCCGCCAGGGATGGTCTGCAGCATCGGCGTCTCGACTTCGAGGAAGTCACGCTTCATCAGGAAGCTGCGGATGTGGGCGATGACTTGCGAACGCACGCGGAAGGTCTGGCGCACGTCTTCGTTGACGATCAGGTCGACGTAGCGCTGGCGATAGCGCTGCTCGGTGTCGGTCAGGCCGTGGTGCTTGTCCGGCAATGGGCGCAGGGACTTGGTCAGCAAGCGCACGTTGGTCATTTCGACGTAAAGGTCGCCCTTGCCGGAGCGGGCCAGGGTGCCTTCGGCGGCGATGATGTCGCCCAGGTCCCAGGTCTTGACGGCGGCCAGGGTTTCTTCCGGCAGGGTCTTGCGATTGACGTAGACCTGGATGCGCCCGGTCATGTCCTGGATCACCATGAACGAACCACGGTTGAGCATGATGCGACCGGCAACCTTGACCGGAATCGCCGCCTCGGCCAGCTCTTCCTTGGTCTTGTCCGCGTACTTCTTCTGCAGGACGTCGCAATAGGCGTCGCGGCGGAAGTCGTTGGGGAAGGCCTGGCCCTTGGCGCGCTCGGCAGCAAGCTTTTCCTTGCGCAGGGCGATCAGGGAGTTTTCTTCCTGTTGCAGGGCTTGCGGGTCGAGTTCTAGGTCGCTCATGTCTTTAAGGTTTCCATCACAGGTTCGTTGCCCCCGGCCCCGGGGCCGGAGTTTGCGGGCAGGCCTCGCTCCCAGGGAAGCGTGCCTGCCCACCGCGTGGGTGTCGCGTTACAGCCCTTGCTTGAGGCTGGCGATCAGGTATTCATCGATGTCGCCGTCGAGCACTTTGTCGCAGTCGCTGCGTTCGATGCTGGTGCGCAGGTCCTTGATCCGCGAGGCGTCGAGCACGTACGAGCGGATCTGGTGACCCCAGCCGATGTCGGACTTGGTGTCTTCCAGGGCCTGGGACGCGGCGTTGCGCTTCTGCACTTCCTGCTCGTACAAGCGGGCCCGCAGCATCTTCATCGCGGTGTCTTTGTTCGCGTGCTGGGAACGTTCGTTCTGGCAACTGACCACGGTGTTGGTCGGTACGTGGGTGATCCGCACGGCCGAGTCAGTGGTGTTGACGTGCTGGCCACCGGCCCCGGAGGAACGGTAGGTGTCGATGCGCAGGTCGGCCGGGTTGATCTCGATCTCGATGTTGTCATCGATTTCCGGCGAGACAAATACCGCCGAGAACGAGGTGTGGCGACGGTTGCCGGAGTCGAACGGGCTCTTGCGCACCAGGCGGTGCACACCGATCTCGGTCCGCAGCCAGCCAAAGGCGTATTCACCCTTGATGTGCACGGTGGCGCCCTTGATCCCGGCGACTTCACCGGCCGACAGCTCCATGATGGTCGCGTCGAAACCGCGTTTGTCGGCCCAGCGCAGGTACATGCGCAGCAGGATGTTGGCCCAGTCCTGGGCTTCGGTGCCGCCGGAACCGGCCTGGATGTCCAGGTAGGCGTTGTTCATGTCCATCTCGCCGCTGAACATGCGACGGAATTCCAGCTTGGCGAGGTTCTCGTCCAGGCGCGTCAGCTCGGCGACGACATCGCCGACCGCGCCTTCGTCGTTCTCTTCGACAGCCATGTCCAGCAGGTCGCGGCAGTCGGCCAGGCCGCTGGACAATTCGTCCAGGGTCTCGACGATCTGCGCCAGCGCAGCACGCTCGCGGCCCAGTTCCTGGGCGTACGAAGGGTTGTTCCAGACATTCGGATCTTCAAGCTCGCGATTGACTTCGGTCAGGCGCTCATGCTTTTGATCGTAGTCAAAGATACCCCCGAATAGTTTCGGAGCGCTCGGACAGGTCCTTGATGGTGTTCAGGATCGGGTTGATTTCCATGGCGGGCAGCACTCGTTGGCGAACTTTTGAAAGCCGGCGAGTATAACGTAATCAAGCGTCAGCGGCAGCCCGCCTGGCGGCTTTAGGGGGAATGAACATTCAACACCGCCCCCGTGGCGAGGGAGCCTGCTCCCGCTGGGCTGTAGGAGCTGCGTAGGAGCTGCCGAGTGCAACGAGGCTGCGATCTTTCCCCAGACACTTGAATACCAAGCGAAAGATCAAAAGATCGTCCGAACGCGGCCCGAGGCTTCGCCAGCGCCTACGACCCAGCGGGAGCAGGCGCCCTCGCCACAACAGCCATCTCGCAGAGGCCTATTCGACGCCAACCCGATTCCGCCCATTGTGCTTGGCCATGTACAGCCCCTTGTCCGCCGCCAGGATCAACTCCCGGCAATCGCTGCCCTGCTGCGGGGTGAAGGTCGAGACGCCGATGCTGATGGTCAGGTTCTCGCCTCCGTCAGGCGTGGTGTGGGGGATTTTCAGGGCGACGACGCTCTGGCGCAGTTTTTCGGCCATCAGCCGCGCACCGCCAGGGGACGTGCCAGGCAAGACCAGCGCGAATTCCTCGCCGCCATAGCGGGCCGGCAGGTCGGAAGGCCGGCTGCATGAGTCGCGGATCGCCGTGGCGACCTTGCGCAGCGCTTCATCACCCTCGAGGTGGCCGAAATTGTCGTTGTAGGACTTGAAGTAATCCACGTCGATCATCAACAGCGACAATTGGGACTGGTCCCGCAGCGCCCTTCTCCACTCCAGTTCCAGGTATTCATCGAAGTGCCGGCGGTTCGACAGGCCGGTCAGGCCATCGGAATTCATCAGCCGTTGCAGCACCAGATTGGTGTCCAGCAACTGCTGCTGGCTGACCCGCAATGCACGAAAGGCCGCGTCGCGCTGCAAGAGCATCTTGTAGGAGCGGGAGTGATAGCGAATGCGCGCCACCAGTTCGATGTTGTCCGGCAACTTGACCAGATAGTCATTGGCCCCGGCGGCGAACGCCGCGCTCTTGATCAACGGGTCCTCCTTGGTCGACAGGACAATGATCGGAATGTCGCGGGTCGCCGGATGACTGCGGTACTCGCGAACCAGGCTCAGGCCGTCGAGGCCTGGCATCACCAAGTCCTGGAGAATCACCGTCGGCTTGATTCGCACGGCGTGGGCGATGGCCTGGTGCGGATCGGAGCAGAAGTGGAAATCGATGTTCTGTTCGTTCGACAGCCCGCGTCGCACCGCCTCGCCGATCATCGCCTGGTCGTCGACGAGCAACACCATCGCGGCATTCTCATCGCGCTTGAAATCGTCGAGCTGTAGATCATTCATGGGGGCTCACCTGAATACTGCCTAGGGTGCGGGGGTTGGTCATTGGGTGAAAATCTCCACCAAGCGTGGCGCTATTTTATCCAGCGCCAGGATCTGCGCAGCCGCGTCGATGGCCGCCGCCGCCTTGGGCATGCCGTATACCGCGCTGCTCTGCTGGTCCTGGGCGATGGTCACGCAGCCCTGCTGACGCATGAGTTTAAGCCCTTGCGCACCGTCGCGGCCCATGCCGGTGAGCAAGACGCCCACCGCATCACCGCTCCAGAAGTTGGCGACACTCTCGAAAAACACATCGATGGAAGGCCGATAGATCTCATTGACCGGCTCGGCGGTGTAGGCCAGCGTGCCATTTTTCAACAGGCGCAAATGATGATTGGTCCCGGCCAACAGCACCGTGCCGCTTTGCGGCGTCTCGCCCTGGCGAGCCAGGCGGACGTCGAGTCCCGACACACCGCTGAGCCACTCGGCCATGCCGGCGGCGAACACTTCGTCCACATGCTGGACCAGCACGATCGCCGGGGCGAAGTCGCGCGGCAGGCCCTTGAGCAGCACTTCCAGCGCCGCCGGGCCGCCAGCCGACGAGCCGATCGCCACCAGGCTGTTGCGTGACACCGAGGCCCGCTGTGCAGCCGGCACGGCGCGTTCGCGGTTGCCACGTTCGCCGATCAGCCAGCCGATGTTGGCGATCTTGCGCAACAGCGGTGCCGCGGCGTCCTCGGGCCTGCCGACGCCCAGGGCCGGGGTGTCGACCACATCGAGTGCACCGTGGCCCATGGCCTCGAACACGCGATGGACGTTCTGCTGGCTGTCGCCGGTGACGATCACGATGGCGCATGGCGTGTCGGCCATGATCCGCCGGGTCGCCTCCACGCCATCCATGATCGGCATGAACAGGTCCATCAGGATCAGGTCCGGCGTGTATTCATGGCAACGCTGCACGGCCTCGGCGCCGTTGACGGCCACCCAGACCAGCTGATGCGCGGGCTCGAACGCCAGCGCGCGGCGCAAGGCCTCGACCGCCAGGGGCATGTCATTGACGATGGCGATCTTCAAGCGCGTGCTCCTCCGATCAATTCGACCACGGCGTCGAGCAAGGCGTCGTCATGGAAACTCGCCTTGGCTAGATAATAGTCGGCGCCGGCGTCCAGGCCACGGCGGCGATCTTCTTCGCGATCCTTGTAGGAAACCACCATCACCGGCAGCGATTGCAAGCGGTTGTCGCGCCGCAGCAGCGACACCAGTTCGATACCGTCCATGCGCGGCATGTCGATGTCGGTAATGAGCAAGTCGAAATCCTCCGAGCGCAACGCGTTCCAACCGTCCATGCCGTCCACGGCCACCGCCACATCGTAGCCGCGATTGAGCAGCAGCTTGCGCTCCAGTTCGCGCACGGTCAGGGAATCATCGACCACCAGGATCCGCTTGCGCGGGGCCTGGGCTTCGTTTTGCCGGGCGATGCGTTCCAGTCGTCCGGTATCGAGCAGCTTGTCCACCGAGCGCAGCAGGTCTTCTACGTCGACAATCAGCACCACCGAGCCGTCGTCGAGCAAGGCGCCGGCGGAAATGTCCTGGACCTTGCCCAGGCGCTCGTCCAAAGGCAACACCACGAGGGTTCGTTCACCGATGAACCGTTCCACCGCCACGCCATAGATGACCTCCCGTTCGCGGATCACCACGACCTTGAGGACCTGGCCGTTGTTGGGCGTCACCGGGCGATTGAGCAACTGCGTGGCGGCCACCAAGCCAACATGGCGACCTTCATGCCAGAAGTGCTGGCGGCCTTCGACCTGGACGATGTCTTGCGGCGCGAGGTCGCACATGCGCTCGATATGGGCCAAGGGGAACGCGTAGGCTTCGCCGCCGACTTCCACCACCAGGCTGCGCACCACCGACAGCGTCAGCGGCACTTCCAGGTGGAAACGACTGCCGGCGCCCGCCGTCTGCTCCAACACCACCGCGCCGCGCAACTGCCGGACCATATGCTGGACCGCATCCAGGCCGACTCCGCGCCCGGACACTTCAGTGACCTTGTCCCGCAGGCTGAAGCCCGGCAGGAACAGGAAGGTCAGCAGTTCCTCTTCGCTCAGGCTGGCGGCGGTCTGCTCGGGAGAAAGCCCGCGCTCGACAATCGTGCGTCGCACCCGCTCCAGGTCCACGCCGGCGCCATCATCCGCCAGCTCCAGCACCAACAGGCCGGCCTGATGGGAGGCGCGCAGGCGAATCAAGCCTTCGGCGGGCTTGCCTGCCAGCACCCGTTGCTCGGGCATCTCGATGCCGTGGTCGACGGCGTTACGCAGCAGATGCGTCAGCGGTGCCTCGAGTTTTTCCAGTACGTCGCGATCGACCTGGGTTTTCTCGCCTTCGATTTCCAGGCGCACCTGTTTGCCCAGGCTGCGCCCCAAGTCCCGCACCATCCGCGCCTGCCCCGCAAGCACATCGGCAAACGGTCGCATGCGACAGGCCAGTGCCGTGTCGTACAACACTTGTGCCCGCTGGCTGGCCTGCCAGGCGAACTCATCCAGCTCTGCGGTCTTCTGCGCGAGCATCTGTTGGGTTTCGGCCAGCAGCCGCCGCGCATCGTTGAGGGCTTCCTGGGCTTGCAGGCTCAGCGCGTGATCCTTGAGATGCACGTTCAGGTCTTCGAGGGCGCGCAGGCCATTGCTTTGCTGGCGCCTGATCCGTTGCATCGTCGCCAGCCAGGGCTTGAGGCGCTGGGTCTCGACGAGGGATTTGCTCGACAGGTCCAACAGGCTGTTGAGGCGTCCGGCCGTGACCCGCAAGACGCGCTCGCCGCCCTCGGTGGTGCGTTTTTTCTTGGCGGTCGGTTCCAGCGGCTCCATGGACGTCGGCTCGGGCGCTTCGCTACGCACGGGTTCGGCGGGTATCTCGATGGTCGGCGCCGTGACCGTGGGAGCCGGAGCCGGGGCCGGCGTTGCGGACGGATCCAGCAGGTGCCCCAACAACCCGACATAGGCCTCGATGTCCTCGGCAGACACGCTGTTGCCGGGGGTCGCGATACGCGTCAGCAAGTCAGTGCCCTGCAGCAGCGCGTCGATATGCTCGGCGCGCAAGACCAGCCGCCGCTCTTGGGCGCTGACCAGGCAATCTTCCATCACATGGGCCACGCTGACGCCGGCATCGACCCCGACGATTCGCGCCGCGCCCTTGAGCGAATGGGCCGCACGCATGCACGATTCCAGGTGATCGGCCTGGGTCGGATCGCGCTCCAGGGCCAGCAAACCGGCGCTCAGGACCTGGGTCTGGGCTTCAGCTTCCAGGCTGAACAGCTCCAGCAACGAGGCATCGCGCATCTGGTCGGGGGTCATGACAGGCTCCGGGACACGGCGGACAGCAGTTGCTCTTCATCCAGCCAACGCAGGCTGCGTCCTTTGAATTGCAGCACGCCACGGGTGTATTTGCCCGTCGATGGCGAAGCGTTCGCCAGGATGCGTTCGTCGATGGCATGGATGCCGTCCACTTCATCGACCGGCATCAGTACCGGCCCGCCCTGCGCGGCGACGATCAGCATGCGTGGCATGATCCGCCCACCGGAGGGCGCCGGCGAACCCGGCTCCAACCCCAGCAGTTCCACCAACAACAGGCAGGCCACCAAGGCACCGCGTACATTCGCCACGCCCAGCAGGGCTCGTGAACGCTGGTGGGGCAACGAATGGATCGCCTGCAAGGGCGCCACTTCCACCAGGCTGCGGGTGCTCAGGCCGAGCCACTCTTCCCCCAGGCGGAACATCAGCAGCGAACGCGTGACAATATCGCTGTCGACCGGGACATAAACCAGCTCCCGATCATCCTGGCGCAGCGCATATCGGTCGAGCAAACGGGTGGCCGCCGCCGAATACACCGAGCAATTGCGGCAATGGATGTGCTCGGCCAGCAAGGGACAGGATTTGTCGCCATGCACGCCGATGCGGTTCCAGCAGTCGTCGATGGCCTGGGCGTCGTCATGGGTCACGTTATAGGAAGCCGAACCGCTCATCGTTTGTGCTCACTGTCTGCCGCGCGACCACTGCGGGCCGCGCGTTCCTGCAATCGACGGGCGCCGACCGCGTCTCCCTGGGAAGCCAGCAGCGCCGCCAGATGCACCAGGGCCTCGGCGTGTTGCGGCTCAAGATAGAGCGCCTTGCGATAAAACCCCTGGGCCTCCAGCGCATTGCCGGCCATGTCACTGAGCAGGCCCAGCCAATAGAAAACCTGGGCGTTTGGCGCGTGGCTGCGCAGATATTCTTCGCACACCGCACGCGCCTCGGCGCTCTTGCCACCGTTGGCCAGGGCGGCGATGTTGGCCAGCAACGTCGCGGCGTCGCTGCTTTTCGGTTCGGTAATCGGCGTCACACTCGCGGCGAACGGGCGCGGCCGACTCACGGGCGCTGCGACGCGCGATGGCGGCTGGCGGATCGGCAGCGGCGTCGGCATCAACGTGGGCAACGGCTGCGGCTCCGGTGCGCCCTGGCGGCTGAAGGCGAACGACTGGGCAATGCCGATCGAACGCATGCCCAGCCGCCCGAGCAAACTGCCCTCGGCGGGACCGATGAACAGCACGCCGTCCTGATGGGTCAGGCGCTTGAGCACCTCGAACACCTGCTGCTGGGTCGGCTGGTCGAAATAGATCAGCAGGTTGCGGCAGAACACGAAGTCGTAGGGTGCCTCGTTTACCAGCAACGCCGGATCCAGCACGTTCCCCGTTTGCAGGCGCACCTGTTCGCGTACCCGCTCGTCGAGACGATAGCCTTCGTCCTCGGCAGTGAAATATCGCTCCCGAAAGCCAATGTCCGCGCCACGGAAAGAGTTGCGGCCGTAACGCGCCTGCCTGGCCTTGTCCACGGACAAGGGACTGACGTCCATGCCATCGACCTTGAACTGATGCGGCCCCAGGCCTGCATCGAACAAAGCCATGGCGATCGAGTACGGTTCCTCGCCAGTGGAACACGGCAGGCTGAGGATACGCAGGGCACGCAGGTGCTTGATGTCGGCCAGGCGCTGGGTTGCCAGCCGGGCCAGCGTCGCGAAGGACTCGGGGTAGCGAAAGAACCAGGTCTCCGGAACGATCACTGCTTCAATCAGCGCCTGTTGCTCCTGGGCGGAGTGCTGCAAGCTTTGCCAGTAGTCATCGGTGGTTCGACCGGGCACGGCAAGGACGCGCTGGCGCACAGCCCGCTCGATAATGGCGGGGCCGACGGAGGTCACGTCCAGGCCGATGCGTTCCTTGAGGAAGTCGAAGAATCGCTGGTCGCTGTTCATGCCCGTTCCTCGACGTCATCGGGACTCAGCGGCGGCGAGGGAAACAGCAGCGCGCGAACGGATTCGTCGAGCAAGTCGTTGACCCGCACCCATTGCATCATTCCTTGTGCATCTTCGCGTACCGGACCGAGGTAAGGCGCCTGGCGATTGTCCAGGCCAAAGGGTTTGAAATCCGCCGGATCACAGCGCAAGGTGTCGGTGGCCTGCTCCAATATCAAGCCCAGCACCTGCCCGGCCTGCTGCGCCCCCGGCCGATATTGCACCAGTACCAGCCGGGTGCTGGTGCGCGCCTCGGCGCTCTGGCCGAAGGTCAACGCGCACAGATCGATCACCGGCACCACCACGCCGCGCCAGGCAAATACCCCCGCGACCCAGGACGGCGTCCGGGCAATTGGCTTGAGCGGCAGGCGCGGCAACACTTCCACCACATCGGTGGCTTGCAGGGCGTAGCGCTCGTTACCGATGCAAAACATCAGGAACAACGTCTGCCGGGCCGCCGAAACGGCGCCACGGCGGGCTTCTGGCTCGCTCATCAGACTTTGAAACGCGAGACGCCGCTGCGCAGTCCCACGGCTACCTGACTGAGTTCGTCGATGGCGGAACTGGCCTGGCGCAGGGACTCCACGGTCTGGCTGCTGGCATCACCCAATTGCACCAGCGCGTGGTTGATCTGCTCGGCTCCGGTGGCCTGGGCCTGCATGCCCTCGTTGACCATCAGTACCCGCGGCGCCAGGGCCTGGACCTGATGGATGATCTGCGACAACTGCTCGCCCACCTGCTGCACTTCGGCCATGCCACGGCGCACTTCCTCGGAGAACTTGTCCATGCCCATCACGCCGGCCGAAACAGCGGACTGGATTTCGCGGACCATCTGCTCGATGTCATAGGTGGCAACGGCGGTCTGGTCGGCCAGGCGGCGTACTTCGGTGGCAACCACGGCAAACCCGCGACCGTACTCACCCGCTTTTTCAGCCTCGATGGCGGCGTTGAGGGACAACAGGTTGGTCTGGTCGGCCACTTTGACGATGGTCACTACCACCTGGTTGATGTTGCCGGCCTTCTCGTTGAGGATCGCCAGCTTCGCGTTGACCAGGTCGGCGGCGCCCATCACCGAATGCATGGTGTCTTCCATGCGCGCCAGGCCTTGCTGTCCGGAGCCGGCGGCGACCGAGGCCTGGTCGGCGGCGGTGGACACTTCAGTCATGGTGCGCACCAGGTCGCGGGACGTCGCGGCGATTTCTCGGGAGGTCGCACCGATCTCGGTGGTGGTCGCTGCGGTTTCAGTGGCTGTGGCCTGTTGCTGCCGGGACGTCGCGGCGATCTCGGTCACCGACGTGGTGACCTGGACAGACGAGCGCTGGGCCTGGGACACCAGGGCAGTCAGCTCGGCCATCATGTCGTTGAAGCCGGTCTCCACCGCACCGAATTCGTCTTTGCGCGCCAGGTCCAGGCGTCCGCTCAGGTCACCGCTGCGCATCACTTCGAGGATCTCGACGATGCGGCTCATCGGCGCCATGATCGCGCGCATCAACAACAGGCCACACAACAAGGCGATGACCAGCGCAACCAGGAATGACAGGCCCATGGCGACCTTGGCAGCCGTCACCGCATCATCAATGGTTTGCGTGGCCGTTTCAGCCAGGTCACGGTTGCGGTCGATAATCTGATTCAAATGTCCGCGGCCACCCAACCATGCAGGCGTCAGCTCTTTATCCAACGCCAGCCGCGCCCCTTCGTAATCCTTGCGCTGGTAAAGATCCAGGACCTTGGCCACGGCCTGGTTGAAGGCTTGGTGATAGCCCTCGAACTCATCGAACGACGCCTGGTCGGCAGGGTTCTGTATCAGGACTTTATAGTTCTGGATTTCTTCCCGCAGGTGCTGCTCGAAGCCTTGATAGCGGGCCTTGTCCTCCGCAGTGATTTCCCGGTTCCCGGAGAGGCCGACGATCTGCTGGGTCAAGACATAGCTGTCCACCCAGCCGCCACGGATCATGGAGCTGTAGTAAACCCCTGGCACCGCATCGACCCGCACCTTTTCTTCACTTTCCTGGATCTTCCACAACCGTGAAAACGAGACAACCACCATCAGCAGCATGATGGCGATGATCACCGCAAAACTCGCCAGGATGCGTTGGCGCAATGTCCAATTCTTCACAGTAAAACCTCGGGACGCTTTGAATTGCCGGGAGTATAGCCGAGGGAGGCTGTGCGTCTGCATGGCGGTTGCGGGAGATTTTTGAAACCGTTTGCTCAAGCGTGAAACACGCACCGTGGCGAGCGAGCTCGCTCCCGCTCGGCTGTAGGAGCTGCGTAGGAGCTGCCGAGTGCAACGAGGCTGCGATCTTTCCCCAGACACTTGAATCCCAAGCGAAAGATCAAAAGATCGTCCGAACGCGGCCCGAGGCTTCGCCAGCTCCTACGACCCAGCGGGAGCAAGCTCCCTCGCCACGGTGCGGTGAACTCAACAACATTGGCCAACACAACACCATTGAGGGAGATCAGGCGCAAGCCTGGCGCACCTGTTTCTCCAGTTCAGCCTTCAACCCCGGCTCCAGCTTGAGCTGGCGCGCCAGTTCGTCGAGGTAGGATTTCTCCATGAAATTTTCCTCGTCCACCAGCATCACGCTGGCGATGTACATTTCCGAGGCAATTTCCGGCGTGCTGGCCGCTCGGGCCACATCGGTGGGGTCCAGGGGTTTGTTGAGTTCGGCGTGCAACCAGTGCTGCAGTTCCTGATCGTTGTCGAGCTTGGTGAATTCACCTTCGATCAATTGCCGCTCGCGCTCGTCCACATGGCCGTCAGCCTTGGCCGCCGCGACCAGGGCCTTGAGGATCGCCTGGCTGTGTTGCTCGACTTGCCCCGCCGGGACGCGGTCCAGGGTCTGCGGCTCGGTCTTCGGCGCGTTGCCCTGCTGGGCCTGCCAGTTGCCATAAGCCTTGTAGGCAATCACCCCCAACGCAGCCAAGCCGCCATAAGCCAAGGCCTTGCCACCGAAGTTGCGGGCCTTCTTGTTGCCCAGCAGCAATCCCATGGCCCCGGCGGCCAACGCTCCGCCGCCCGCGCCGGAAAGCATTCCGCCCAGGTTGCCAGAGCCGCCGAGCAACCCGCCCAGTCCACCAGACGGCTTGCCCTGCGCACCGCCCGCCTTGTTCTGCAGCAGTTCCTGGCCGGACTTGAGAAGCTGATCGAGCAATCCACGGGTGTTCATTTGTTGCCTCCACGTCTTCAGGTCAACTTGAGGCCACCAGCCTAGATCGAAAGTGCCCTGTCGCCCTTGGCGAGATTGCTTCCAGATGTTGCCTGACGCTTCCAGTGCCTGCGCCAACTCGCCTTCTAAAAAAACGATATACACTCCGAGACATCGATAAATTCGCCCTCGGATAGCCCACCATGATGACGCTGCGCCAGATCCGCCATTTCATTGCCGTGGCTGAAACCGGATCGATCTCCGCCGCCGCGCAAACTGCGTTCATCTCCCAATCAACCCTGACCCTGGCCATCCAGCAATTGGAAGAAGAGATTGGCGTCAGCCTGTTCAGCCGGCACGCCAAGGGCATGACATTGACGCACCAGGGGCACCAATTCCTGCGCCAGGCCCACCTGATCCTGGCCACCGTCGACAATGCCAAGCGCAGCCTGCAACAAAGCACCGACCAGGTGGCTGGCCAAGTCACCGTCGGCGTGACCAGCCTCGTCGCCGGTTACTACCTGGCGGACCTCTTGACCCGTTTCCAGCGCGCCTACCCCAACGTGGCGATCCGCGTCATGGAAGACGAACGACCCTATATCGAGCATTTGCTGGTCAGCGGCGAAATCGATGTCGGCGTCCTGATCCTGTCCAACCTCGAAGACCGCCACGCCCTGCAGACCGAGGTGTTGACCCACTCACCGTATCGCTTGTGGCTGCCGGCCCAACACCCGTTGCTGGAACACGACAGCATCAACCTGGCGGACGTGGCCCGGGAGCCACTGATCCAGCTGAACGTCGACGAGATGGATCGCAATGCGCAACGCCTCTGGCGCGGCGCCGGCTTGCAACCGCAGGTCACGCTGCGCACCGCCTCGACCGAAGCGGTGCGCAGCCTGGTGGCCGCCGGGCTGGGCGTGTCGATCCAGCCGGACATGACCTATCGTCCGTGGTCGCTGGAGGGCGACATCATCGAGGCACGCCCGATTGCCGACCTCAACCAGACGCTCGACGTCGGCCTGGCGTGGCGCCGGGGCACGGCGCGACCGGCGTCGGTCGATCCATTCCTGACCGTCGCTCGGGAGCAACGCCCAGGTGGGCGCAAGCCATCTATTTAATCGAACGCAGCCTTGAGTATTTCGAATTTGTCGGCCTTGCGGCTGGGCACTAGTCTTGCTGCATCGCCACAATCCCTTGTGTGAGAACAATCCATTGTGGGAGTGAGCTTGCTCGCTCCCACAGGTTCTTTGTTTCAACTGAGACCTATAAAAAATGGCTGGCACGCAAAACCCGTTCTGTACCGCGTTGCTGATCGACGGAGCGTTGGTCCCGGGTGAAGGCGTTGTCGAGCCGATCCTCAACCCCGCCACCGGTGAAGTACTCGTCCACATCGCCGAGGCCAGCCTCGAACAGGTCGAGACCGCGATCCTCGCCGCCCACCACGCCTTCCCCGACTGGTCACGCACCACGCCGCAACAGCGCTCGAACCTGCTGCTGGAAATCGCCAGCGCCATCGAAAAAAACGCCAGCGAGTTGGCCCGCCTCGAATCCCTGAACTGCGGCAAGCCGCTGCACCTGGCCCGCCAGGATGATTTGAGCGCCACGGTGGACGTGTTCCGTTTCTTTGCTGGCGCCGTGCGCTGTCAGACCGGCCAGCTCAGCGGTGAATACCTGCCCGGCTACACCAGCATGGTGCGCCGCGACCCGCTGGGCGTGGTGGCATCGATTGCGCCGTGGAACTACCCGATCATGATGGCGGCCTGGAAAATCGCCCCGGCCCTGGCCGCCGGCAACACCTTGGTGTTCAAGCCTTCGGAGCACACGCCGCTGTCGATCCTGGCCCTGGCGTCAACACTGGCGGAGATCCTGCCGCGCGGCGTCATCAATATCATCTGCGGTGGCGGTGAAGGCGTCGGCAGCCATCTGGTCAGCCATCCGAAGGTGCGCATGGTCTCGTTGACGGGGGATATCGTCACCGGGCAGAAGATCCTCCAGGCCGCGGCGAAAACCCTCAAGCGCACGCACCTCGAACTGGGCGGCAAGGCCCCGGTGATTGTCTGTGACGACGCCGACCTGCGGGCAGTGGTCGAGGGCGTGCGCACCTATGGTTATTACAACGCCGGCCAGGATTGCACCGCGGCCTGCCGGATCTACGCCCAGGCTGGGATTCATGACCAGCTGGTGGCCGAGCTCGGCGCGGCGGTCGGCAGCCTGCGCTTTGCCGGCAAGCGCGACGCCGACAACGAAATCGGCCCGCTGATCAGCGTCCGCCAACGCGACCGGGTCGCCAGTTTTGTCGAGCGTGCCCTCGGCCAGCCGCATATCGAACGCATCACAGGTGCGGCGGTGCATTCCGGCGCCGGTTTCTTTTACCAGCCGACACTGCTGGCCGGCTGCAAGCAAAGTGATGAAATCGTCCAGCGCGAGGTATTCGGCCCGGTCGTCACCGTGACCCGCTTCGACGAACTCAGCCAGGCGGTGGATTGGGCCAATGATTCGGAATATGGCCTGGCGTCCTCGGTGTGGACCCAGAACCTCGACAAGGCGATGCAGGTGGCGGCGCGGCTGCAATACGGCTGCACTTGGATCAACAGCCATTTCATGCTGGTCAGCGAAATGCCCCACGGCGGACTGAAACGTTCGGGCTATGGGAAAGACCTGTCCAGCGATTCGCTCCAGGACTACAGCGTGGTGCGCCATATTATGGCCCGGCATGGCCGGGAGCTTTGAGCTGCAAGCTTAAAGCTGCAAGCCCTGCGCTACCTGCTTTTGCTTGCAGCTTGCAGCTTGCAGCTTGCAGCTAAGCTAAAACAATAACCAGCGACACATTTCTCAAAAAACTGCCCCGACCATAATTAAAGCAAGAGGGATTTCCATGTACGCGCACAAGACCGTATTGCTCAGTGCAATCACCACGGCGTTGCTGACCAGCGTCAGCCTGCAGGCCGCCGAACCGCTCAAGGCCGTTGGTGCTGGCGAAGGCCAACTGGATATCGTCGCCTGGCCGGGCTACATCGAACGCGGTGAAAGCGACAAGGCCTACGACTGGGTCACCGGCTTCGAGAAGGAAACCGGCTGCAAGGTCAATGTGAAAACCGCCGCGACGTCCGATGAAATGGTCAGCCTGATGACCAAGGGCGGCTACGACCTGGTGACCGCCTCGGGCGACGCGTCGTTGCGGCTGATTGCCGGCAAGCGCGTACAACCGATCAACACCGCGCTGATCGCCAACTGGAAGAACCTCGACCCGCGCCTCAAGGATGCGCCGTGGTACGTGGTCAACCAACAGACCTACGGCACCCCGTACCAATGGGGCCCGAATGTGCTGATGTACAACACCAGCGTGTTCAAGCAGGCACCGACCAGTTGGAGTGTGCTGTTCAACGCCCAGGATTTGCCCGACGGCAAGCCGAACAAGGGCCGCGTGCAAGCCTACGATGGCCCGATCTACATCGCCGACGCGGCGCTGTACCTCAAGACCGCCAAGCCTGAGCTGGGTATCAAGGACCCGTACCAACTCGACGAGGCCCAATACAAGGCGGTGCTCGAATTGCTGCGGGGCCAACAGCCGTTGATCCACCGCTACTGGCATGACACCACCGTGCAAATGAGCGATTTCAAGAACGAAGGCGTGGTGGCGTCCGGCGCCTGGCCGTATCAGGTCAACGGCCTGATGAACGAGAAACAGCCGATCGCCTCGACCATTCCGAAAGAAGGCGCCACCGGCTGGGCCGACACGACGATGCTGCATGCCGAGGCCAAGCACCCGAACTGCGCGTACAAGTGGATGGATTGGTCGCTGCAACCGAACGTCCAGGGTGACGTCGCCGCGTGGTTCGGTTCCTTGCCTGCGGTGCCCGCGGCGTGCAAGGCCAGCGAACTGCTGGGCGCCGAAGGTTGCACGACCAACGGCTTCGATCAGTTCGACAAGATCGCGTTCTGGAAAACCCCACAGGCCGAGGGCGGCAAGTTCGTGCCGTACAGCCGCTGGACCCAGGATTACATTGCGATCATGGGCGGACGCTAACCCGGCGTAACCCGTGGCGAGGGAGCTTGCTCCCGCTGGTGCGTAGGAGCTGGCGAAGCCTCGGGCCGCGTTCGGACGATCTTTTGATCTTGATCTTCTGATCTTGATCTTCTGATCTTGATCTTTCGCGCTCGATTCAATGGGTAGCGGAAAGATCGCAGCCTCGTTGCACTCGACAGCTCCTACCGTCGCCATCCAGCGGGAGCAAGCTCCCTCGGCCACAGGCCTGCATTTCAATATTCATAGCGCCCCGTTTTGTGGAGCCCCGTACCATGACGCTTGCAGTCCAGTTCACCCACGTTTCCCGTCAGTTCGGCGAGGTGAAGGCCGTTGACCGGGTCTCCATCGATATCCAGGACGGCGAGTTCTTTTCCATGCTGGGCCCTTCCGGCTCGGGCAAGACCACGTGCCTGCGGCTGATCGCCGGGTTCGAGCAGCCCAGTGCCGGTTCGATCCGTATCCACGGTGAAGAAGCCACCGGGCTCGCACCCTATCAGCGCGACGTCAACACGGTTTTCCAGGACTACGCCCTCTTCCCCCACATGAACGTGCGCGACAACGTGGCCTACGGCTTGAAAGTCAAAGGCGTGGCCAAGGCAGAACGAATCAAGCGCGCCGACGAAGCATTGGAGATGGTCGCCCTGGGTGGCTACGGCGAGCGCAAGCCGGTGCAGCTTTCAGGCGGCCAGCGCCAACGCGTCGCCCTGGCCCGCGCGCTGGTCAATCGTCCTCGGGTGTTGCTGCTGGATGAACCGCTGGGCGCCCTCGACCTGAAGTTGCGCGAACAAATGCAGGGCGAGTTGAAGAAGCTGCAACGCCAGCTGGGCATCACCTTCATTTTCGTCACCCACGACCAGACCGAAGCGCTGTCGATGTCGGATCGCGTCGCGGTGTTCAACAAAGGCCGGATCGAACAAGTCGATACCCCACGCAACCTCTATATGAAACCGGCGACTACTTTCGTTGCCGAGTTCGTCGGCACCTCCAACGTGATCCGTGGCGAACTGGCCCGGCAATTGAGCGGTCATCCACAGCCGTTCTCGATTCGCCCGGAGCATGTGCGTTTCGCCGAAGGCCCGCTGGCCGGCCATGAAATCGAAATCCAGGGCCTGCTCCATGACATCCAGTACCAGGGCAGCGCCACGCGTTACGAGCTGAAACTCGACAACGGCCAGACCCTGAACCTCAGCCAGGCCAATACCCAATGGGTGGACAACGCGACGCAATACCAGACCGGCCAGCAGCTCACCGTGCGCTGGGCCCGCGAGGCAATGATCGCCCTGAATGACACCGGGGCCGAGGTCTGAAAATGAATACCTTGGCTCTCACGCGAACGCCCGCCCCCGGCTCACCGCTGCGGCGTTTTTCCAACGTGCTGTACCGACGCCCCAACCTGTACCTGTCGATGTTGCTGGTGCCGCCGCTGATCTGGTTCGGCGCAATCTACCTGGGTTCGCTGCTGACCTTGCTGTGGCAGGGTTTCTACACCTTCGACGACTTCACCATGGCGGTCACGCCGGACCTGACCCTGGCGAATTTCGCGGCGTTGTTCCAGCCGTCGAATTTCGACATCATCGTGCGCACCCTGGCCATGGCAATCGTGGTGTCCATCGCCAGCGCCATCGTCGCTTTCCCGATTGCCTATTACATGGCGCGCTACACCAGCGGCAAGACGAAGGCGTTTTTCTACATCGCGGTCATGCTGCCGATGTGGGCCAGCTACATCGTCAAGGCCTATGCCTGGACGCTGCTGCTGGCCAAGGGCGGCGTGGCACAGTGGTTCGTCCAGCACCTGGGCCTGGGCCCTGTGTTGCAGTTCGTGCTGGGGATTCCCGGCGTGGGCGGCAGCACCTTGTCCACCTCGCACCTGGGGCGCTTCCTGGTGTTCGTCTACATCTGGTTGCCGTTCATGATCCTGCCGATCCAGGCGTCCCTGGAGCGTCTGCCGCCGTCGCTGCTGCAAGCCTCGGCGGACCTTGGCGCCAAGCCCCGCCAGACGTTCATGCAAGTGATCCTGCCGTTGTCGATCCCGGGAATTGCCGCCGGCTCGATCTTCACGTTCTCGCTGACCCTGGGGGATTTCATCGTGCCGCAACTGGTGGGCCCGCCAGGGTATTTCGTCGGCAGCATGGTCTACGCCCAGCAAGGCGCCATCGGCAACATGCCCATGGCCGCGGCATTCACGTTGGTGCCCATCGTGCTGATCGCCCTCTACCTTTCCATCGTCAAGCGACTGGGGGCTTTCGATGCACTCTGACTCTCAAGCGTCGTGGGGCTTGCGGATCGCGGCATGGGGCGGGCTGGTGTTCCTGCACTTCCCGATCCTGATCATCTTCCTTTACGCCTTCAATACCGAAGACGCTGCGTTCAGCTTCCCGCCCAAGGGGCTGACATTGAAGTGGTTCAGCGTGGCCTTCTCGCGCCCCGACGTGCTGGAGGCGATCAAGCTGTCCTTGCAGGTCGCCGCTGTCGCGACGCTGATTGCCATGGTGCTCGGCACATTGGCCTCGGCGGCGCTGTACCGCCGTGACTTCTTCGGGAAACAGGGCATTTCGCTGATGCTGATCCTGCCGATCGCCTTGCCGGGGATCATCACCGGTATCGCCCTGTTGGCGACGTTCAAGACCCTGGGCATCGAGCCCGGGATGTTCACCATCATCGTCGGGCACGCGACCTTTTGCGTGGTGATCGTCTACAACAACGTCATCGCCCGCCTGCGCCGCACGTCCCACAGCCTGATCGAGGCGTCGATGGACCTGGGTGCCGACGGCTGGCAGACCTTTCGCTACATCGTCTTGCCTAACCTGGGGTCGGCGCTGCTGGCCGGCGGGATGCTGGCGTTTGCCCTGTCATTCGATGAAATCATCGTCACCACGTTCACCGCTGGCCACGAGCGCACCTTGCCGCTCTGGTTGCTCAACCAGCTCAGCCGCCCGCGGGACGTGCCCGTGACCAACGTGGTGGCGATGCTGGTGATGATGGTGACGATGTTGCCGATCCTCGGCGCGTATTACCTGACGCGCGGGGGTGAAAGCGTGGCCGGGAGCGGCGGGAAGTAATCAACGAAGCTCGCTCATCGCAGGCACCGTAACCCTGTGGGAGCGAGCTTGCTCGCGAATGCGTCGTGTCAGTCGCTGCAACGGTGAATGACCCACCGCTATCGCGAGCAAGCTCGCTCCCACAGGAGACTTGGAAACCATTCAAGAGGACAAGGACATGCAAACCAAACTGCTGATCAACGGCCATCTGGTCAACGGCGAAGGCCCTGGCCAGGCGGTATTCAATCCGGCCCTGGGTCGAGTACTGGTGGAAATCAATGAAGCCAGCGAGGCCCAGGTCGATGCCGCCGTGCGTGCCGCCGACAGCGCCTTCGAATCCTGGTCGCAAGTGCCACCCAAGGACCGCTCCCTGTTGCTGCTCAAGCTGGCCGACGCCATCGAAGCCAACGGCGAAGAACTGGCGAAGCTGGAATCGGACAACTGCGGCAAACCCTTCAGCGCCGCGTTGAACGACGAGATCCCGGCGATTGCCGACGTGTTCCGTTTCTTTGCCGGCGCCAGCCGCTGCATGAGCGGTTCGGCGGGCGGCGAATACCTGCCGGGACACACGTCGATGATCCGTCGTGATCCGGTGGGCGTCATCGCTTCCATCGCGCCGTGGAATTACCCGTTGATGATGGTCGCCTGGAAAATCGCTCCAGCCCTGGCCGCCGGCAACACCGTGGTGCTCAAGCCGTCGGAGCAGACCCCGCTGACAGCCTTGCGCCTGGCGGAACTGGCCGCGCAGATTTTCCCCGCCGGCGTGCTCAACGTGGTCTTCGGTCGCGGGCCAACCGTCGGCAGTCCGCTGGTCACCCACCCGAAAGTGCGGATGGTGTCGCTGACCGGTTCCATCGCCACCGGTTCGAACATCATTTCCAGCACCGCCGACAGCGTCAAGCGCATGCACATGGAGCTGGGCGGAAAAGCCCCGGTGATCATCTTCGATGACGCCGACATCGACGCAGCCGTGGAAGGCATCCGTACCTTCGGCTTCTACAACGCCGGCCAGGATTGCACCGCCGCTTGTCGCATCTACGCCCAACAAGGCATCTATGACCGGTTCGTCGAGAAACTCGGCGCTGCGGTCAGCAGCATCAAGTACGGTTTGCAGAACGAGCCCGACACCGAAATGGGCCCGCTGATCACCGCCCAGCATCGCGACCGCGTGGCCGCTTTCGTCGAGCGGGCCATCGCCCAGCCGCATATCCGCCTGATCACCGGTGGCAAGGCCGTGGACGGCAACGGTTTCTTCTTTGAACCCACGGTGCTGGCCGACGCCCAGCAAGACGACGAAATCGTCCGCCGCGAAGTCTTCGGCCCGGTGGTGTCCGTCACCCCCTTCCTTGATGAAGCGCAAGTACTGGCGTGGGCCAACGACTCGGACTACGGATTGGCGTCATCGGTATGGACCGCCGACGTCGGCCGTGCCCATCGCCTGTCAGCGCGACTGCAATACGGCTGCACCTGGGTGAACACTCACTTCATGCTCGTCAGCGAAATGCCCCACGGCGGTCAGAAACGCTCCGGCTACGGCAAGGACATGTCCATGTATGGGCTGGAGGATTACACGGTGGTGCGGCATGTGATGTTCAAGCACTGAGCCGAAATACAATTGACTCACGACCGGACGCCAGTGTCTGGTCGTGTTTTTTTATGGCCATGGCGACACACTCACTTCATTTATATCTGGCAGGCAATCGCGCCATCAACTCACCCGTACGCTGCTTCATCTTCGCCCTGCCATGGGTGACTTCGAAGCAATCCTGGGCCCAATCCCTTGCCACAGGGTGCCTCACGGCACGTAGCACCACTTCGCCAAGCGCATTGATGCTGAATTCGACAGCACACCCCGGGACCAATTGCAGGGCCTCGCGAATAGCCTTGGGAATGGTCACCCGTCCGTTGCTTGCTACCGTTGACGACATAGCGTTCTCCTTTGAAATAGCGTGTTCAAAACTGCGAAACACGCCGCATCGCGTCTACGAGGTAACGCATGGCGATCCGGTCGTTTTCCGATAATTCTCGATAGCGCTCGACCAATCTCAATTCTTCCAGGCTAAGCCGGCGCGACCGACGCTTGGTGCCCAGGCCGGGAAAAACGCCCAGCATTTCGGTGATGCCCTGTAATTTCGTCATGACTTGTCCTTCGTTGCGTCGTGTTGGCCTGATAGCGCCTGGTGAACGGTTATGTCGGCTATCTCGCTAAAGAATAAGGAGGATTCCAAGCGTGAAAAGCGTTTTTTAGAGTAATTAGTCAAAAAACACCGAAACGCCGTAAAAAAAAGAAAACTCTGTAAGAAAGTTTGACCGAACCCCGCATTGCCATCTCTCGATTCCATCATTTGCCCTATGATTTTGCGCCTCGGTGAACCGATCCAGCTCTCAGGTATCTGTTCTAACGTCCGTCGCGTTTGGCCAAAGGCATGTCCGAACCCTAATACCAATCCCTGTTCCCAGGATCGGCGCGGGATTGTTTCGATAGAAGGTTGTATTTATGCACCGCAGGAATCTGCTCAAGGCCTCCATGGCCTTTGCCGCCTACACCGGGCTCTCAGCTTCCGGGCTCATGGCTGCACGCGCCTGGGCGGCCGATCAGGCAGCCGATGGCGAAGCCCGGCCGTTCGATTTCGATGCGCTGAAAGACCAGGCCCGGCAGTTGGCCAGGAGCCCCTACACCGACACCAAGCAAGTCCTGCCACCCACCCTGGCGCAGATGTCGCCCCTGCAATTCAACGCCATCAAGTACGACGCCAACCATTCGCTGTGGAACGCGGTGGACGGCCAGCTGGATGTCCAGTTCTTCCACGTCGGCATGGGTTTCAAGCAGCCGGTGCGCATGTACAGCGTCGATGCGAAGACGCGCATGGCCCGCGAGGTGCATTTCCGTCCGGAGCTGTTCAATTACGAGAAGACCACGGTCAACACCTCGCAACTGACCGGTGACCTGGGTTTCGCCGGGTTCCGGGTGTTCAAGGCACCGGAGCTGGACCGCCACGATATCGTTTCCTTCCTAGGCGCCAGTTATTTCCGCGCCGTCGACGCCAGCGGCCAGTACGGCTTGTCAGCCCGTGGCCTGGCCATCGACACCTACGCCAAGAAGCGCGAGGAGTTTCCGGATTTCACCAAGTTCTGGTTCGAAACCCCGGACAAGAACAGCACCCGTTTCGTGGTCTATGCCTTGCTCGACTCGCCTAGCGCCACCGGTGCCTATCGTTTTGACATCGACTGCCAACCGACGCGGGTCGTCATGGAAATCGACGCGCATATCAACGCCCGTACCCCCATCGAGCAACTGGGCATCGCGCCAATGACCAGCATGTTCAGTTGCGGCACCGTCGAACGACGCATGTGCGACACCATTCACCCGCAAATTCACGATTCCGACCGGCTGGCCATGTGGCGCGGCAACGGTGAGTGGGTCTGCCGCCCGCTGAACAATCCCGCCACCCTGCAATTCAACGCCTTCGCCGACAAGAACCCGAAAGGCTTCGGCCTGGTGCAGACCGACCATGACTTCGACAGTTACCAGGACACCGTGGACTGGTACAGCAAACGTCCAAGCCTGTGGGTAGAACCTACGACCGCCTGGGGCGAGGGCTCGGTCGATCTGCTGGAGATTCCCACCACCGGCGAAACCCTCGACAACATCGTCGCGTTCTGGACACCGAAAAAACCCGTCGCCGCCGGTGATTCGCTGAACTACGGCTACAAGCTCTACTGGAGCGCCTTGCCTCCGGTCAGCACGGACCTGGCGCACGTCGATGCGACCCGATCCGGCATGGGCGGCTTCATCGAAGGCTGGGCACCCGGCGAGCATTACCCGACCGTCTGGGCGCGGCGTTTTGCCGTGGACTTCAGCGGCGGCGGCCTCGACCAGTTGCCGCCGGGCACCGGCATCGAACCGGTGGTGACTTGCTCCCACGGCGAAGTGAAGGATTTCAACGTACTGGTGCTGGACTCGATCAAGGGTTATCGCATTACCTTCGACTGGTACCCGACCGACGATCGCGTGGACCCGGTGGAGATGCGGCTGTTCATTCGCTCCAAGGACCGGACCTTGAGCGAAACCTGGTTGTACCAGTACTTTCCGCCGGCGCCGGATAAGCGCAAGTATCCCTGATAGTAATCGAGTGTCTGGACTGGCCCAATCGTCGGATCGCCGCCCGACGATGAGGTCGGTCCAGCCACCGAATCATCCAGCCCGATAAACAAAAGCCCCGGCCAATCGACCGGGGCTTTTTGTTTTATCAGGCCCTCAATCCCGCAAGTCCGACTCATGGATCGGCTGGTCCCGATGCGTCGCCCGCTGGTACTGCGCCGGCCAGGTGGCCTTGCGTCCGCCCAGGTCATCATCGGCATGCAGCGCCCAATACGGATCGCGCAACAGCTCCCGAGCCAGGAAGATGATGTCGGCCTGGCAGGTGCGCAAAATGTGCTCGGCCTGGGCCGGCTCGGTAATCATGCCCACGGTGCCGGTGGCGATTTCCGACTCCTTGCGCACCCGCTCGGCGAAGCGCGTCTGATAGCCCGGGCCGGTGGGAATTTCCGCATTCGCGGCGGTACCGCCCGACGACACGTCAATCAAGTCCACCCCCAGCATCCTGAAGCGTCGCGCCAACTCCACGGTTTCATCCGGGTTCCAGCCGTCTTCGACCCAGTCGGTGGCGGAGACACGCACGAATACCGGGAGCTCTTCAGGCCAGACAGCCCTGACCGCTTCGGTCACTTGCAACACCAGCCGGATGCGATTTTCGAACGACCCGCCATATTGATCGCGGCGCTGATTGCTCAACGGCGAAAGGAATTGATGCAGCAGATAGCCATGGGCCGCATGGACCTCGACGACCTTGAAGCCGGCGGTCAAGGCGCGCTTGGCCGCGTCCACGAACGCTTGGATGACGTCGGCGATCTGCTCCTCGTCCAGCTGGACCGGTTGGGTGTGCTGCGGATCGAAGGCGATCGGCGACGGGCCGACCGGCACCCAGCCACCGTCCTCCAGCTTGACGCTGCCATGCTTGCCCAGCCACGGCCGCCAGGTGCTGGCCTTGCGACCGGCGTGGGCGAGTTGAATGCCGGGCACGGCCCCTTGTGCGGTGATGAACCGGGTGATGCGCTGTAGGGGCTCGATCTGTTCGTCGTTCCACAAGCCCAGGTCCTGGGCAGTAATGCGACCATCGGCGGTGACGGCGGTGGCTTCAGTGAAGACCAGCCCGGCGCCCCCCACGGCGCGGCTGCCGAGGTGCACCAGATGCCAATCGTTGGCCAAGCCATCGGCGCTCGAATACTGGCACATCGGCGACACGGCGATGCGATTGGGCAGGGTCAGTTGACGAAGGGTATAGGGTTCCAGCAGCAGACTCATGGGGCACCTCTCGAATCAGTGGGCAGGCTCCAGGGTTCTGTTTGAAAAGTCGACGAGTGACAAAAGGTGCAACACCCGCCCCCGCGGGCAAAGAAACAGACAAGACGTCACAAGGGCTATCAAGCAGTGCTTAGAGACTAGTAGGAGCTGGCGAAGCCTGCGATCTTTTATTCTTTCGCCCGAGATTCAACGGACCAAGGAAAGATCGCAGCCTCGCTTCGCTCGACAGCTCCTACAGACCCCGCTGGACCCTGTAGGAGCTGGCGAAGCCTGCGATCTTCTTTCGCCCCAGATTCAACGGGCTATGGAAAGATCGCAGCCTCGCTTCGCTCGGCAGCTCCTACAGACCCCGCCGGACCCTGTAGGAGCTGGCGAAGCCTGCGATCTTTTATTCTTTCGACCGAGATTCAACGGGCTATGGAAAGATCGCAGCCTCGCTTCGCTCGGCAGCTCCTACAGACCCCGCCGGACCCTGTAGGAGCTGGCGAAGCCTGCGATCTTTTATTCTTTCGCCCCAGATTCAACGGGCTATGGAAAGATCGCAGCCTCGCTTCGCTCGGCAGCTCCTACAGACCCCGCCGGACCCTGTAGGAGCTGGCGAAGCCTGCGATCTTTTATTCTTTCGCCCGAGATTCAACGGGCTATGGAAAGATCGCAGCCTCGCTTCGCTCGGCAGCTCCTACAGACCCCGCCGGACCCTGTAGGAGCTGGCGAAGCCTGCGATCTTTTATTCTTTCGCCCCAGATTCAACGGGCTATGGAAAGATCGCAGCCTCGCTTCGCTCGGCAGCTCCTACAGACCCCGCCGGACCCTGTAGGAGCTGGCGAAGCCTGCGATCTTTTATTCTTTCGCCCGAGATTCAACGGGCCATGGAAAGATCGCAGCCTCGCTTCGCTCGGCAGCTCCTACAGACCCCGCTGGACCCTGTAGGAGCTGGCGAAGCCTACGATCTTTTATTCTTTCGCCCCAGATTCAACGGGCTATGGAAAGATCGCAGCCTCGCTTCGCTCGGCAGCTCCAGGACCAGCCAGCTTGCCTGCCAAAGAGGCAGATAAGCTTATCGGCTACCGCGGTTCGATATGGGCAATCATCAACTGCACCGTTTCCTGGCCGCGGAACTCGTTGAGGTCGAGCTTGTAGGCGAGTTCGACCCAGCGCACCGTAGGGTTTGGCCAGATCTCGCGGTCGATGCCGAAGGCAATGCCATCGAGCTTCACCGAGCCGCACTCGCTCTTGAGGATGACCTTCAGGTGCCGCTCGCCCACCACGCGCTGCTCGACCAACTGGAACACGCCATGGAACATCGGCTCGGGGAAATGCTGGCCCCAAGGGCCGGCGTGACGCAGCGCCCGGGCCAGTTCCAGGTGGAACTCTTCCACCGCCAGGGTGCCGTCCGACAAGAGTCGGCCAGTCAGGTCTTCTTCGCGCAATTGCCTGCGCACTTCCGCATCAAACGCCTCGGCAAACAACGGAAAGTTCGCCTCCGGCAACGTCAGCCCCGCCGCCATGGCATGACCGCCGTATTTGCTGATCAGCGTCGGATGCTGCGCGGCGACGACGCTCAGCGCATCGCGAATATGAAAACCCGGCACCGAGCGGCCGGAGCCTTTGAGCAATCCGTCCCCGGCATCGGCAAAGGCAATGGTCGGACGGAAATACCGCTCTTTCATCCGCGAGGCGAGGATGCCGATGACCCCTTGGTGCCACTGCGGATCGAACAGGCACAAACCGAACGGCATCGACTCCACCGGCAAATCCTTGAGCTGGGCCAGCGCTTCGCGCTGCATGCCCTGTTCGATGGATTTGCGGTCCTGGTTCATGCCGTCCAGTTGCGCCGCCATTTCCCGCGCCAGCGTCGGGTCATCGGTGAGCAGGCATTCGATGCCCAGGCTCATGTCGTCCAGGCGCCCCGCCGCATTCAGTCGCGGGCCGAGAATGAAACCGAGGTCGGTGGACGTGATACGCGACGGGTCGCGCTTGGCCACTTCGAGGATCGCCTTGATCCCGGGACGGGCGCGGCCGGCGCGAATACGCTCCAGGCCCTGGTGCACCAGGATCCGGTTATTGGCGTCCAAAGGAACCACGTCGGCGACGCTGCCCAGCGCCACCAGGTCCAGCAGTTCGCCGATGTTCGGTTGGGGCTTGGTGGCATACCAGCCCAGGCTGCGCAAGCGTGCCCGCAGGGCCATCAGCACGTAAAAAATCACGCCGACGCCCGCCAGTGCCTTGCTGGGAAAATCACAACCCGGTTGGTTCGGGTTGACGATGGCATCAGCCGCCGGCAATTCGAGACCGGGCAAGTGGTGGTCGGTGACCAGCACTTTGAGACCCGCCGCTTTCGCCGCCGCCACGCCTTCGACGCTGGAGATGCCGTTGTCCACGGTGATCAGCAGTTGCGGCTCGCGCTCCAGGGCGACCTCAACGATTTCCGGGGTCAGCCCGTAGCCATATTCGAAGCGGTTGGGCACCAGGTAATCGACATGGGCCGCACCGAGCAGGCGCAGGCCCAATACCCCTACCGTGCTGGCAGTTGCACCGTCCGCATCGAAATCGCCGACGATCAGGATGCGCTGACGTTGCTCCAGCGCCGTCACCAGCAGGTCCACGGCGGCGTCGATCCCCTTGAGCTGCTGGTAAGGGATCAGGCGTGCCAGGCTTTTATCCAGCTCAACCGCCGATTGCACGCCTCGGGCGGCGTACAGGCGGGTCAACAGCGGCGGCAGGTCACCGAGGAATGGCAGGGTGTCGGGTAACTGGCGGGGTTCTATGCGCATGGGGGAACGATTTTTCTCTATATTTTGGGGCATCTGGACGGTGGCGAGGGCGCTTGCCTGCGATGGGCTCTGTAGGAGCTGCCGAAGGCGCGGGCCGCGTTCGGACGATCTTTTGATCTTTCCCTCCAGACTCAAGCGTCAGGGAAAGATCGCAGCCTCGCTTCGCTCGGCAGCGCCTACAGGCTCAACCACGCTCGCCGAGCAACCACTGTAGCTGCACTTCGTGCTGGCCACGGTCGTCGGTCACGAAAATCGTCCCTTCGCTGATCATCACGTCCCACTTGATGACCCGAGGCATGTCCTGGGCCAGGGTCTCGAGGACTTCCTGGGGCACGGCGGCGATGTTCACGTTCTTCAACGTCTTCACGGCGGGAATCACCTTGCCTTCCCAGACACGCAGGCTGCCATAGGCCAGCAGGCTGGTGCGCTCGGTGCGGCGCGAGCACCAGGTCAGGCGCTCGGCGTCCGGCTGGCCGACTTCGATCCAATGCAGCACACGATCGTCCAGGCTTTTTTCCCACAAGGCGGGCTCATCGACGTCTGACAGACCACGACCGAACGACAGCAGCTCGTTGTACCAGAACGCGTAGGCCAGCAGGCGCACGGTCATGCGCTCCTCGGTTTCCGAAGGATGGCGGGCGATGGTTTGCTTCACGTTCTCGTACACGTTGCGGTCGAGGTCGGTGAGGTTCAGTTCAAACTTGTAGGTCGTGGACGGCTGGGCCATGAACGGGCTTCTTGATACGGGGAAAGGCGGCAAGTCTAACCGATGACAAGGGCAATCCACGAATTGCCGACCATCAACCTGCGGCGACTGACCTTGGCCTATGATAAAACGCTGTTCTCGTTCCGCCTTTGTCCTACAAGGATTCGTTATGTCGCTTACTGCCAAACCCCTTGCCGGCGTCAAGGTCATCGAACTCGGCACCCTGATCGCCGGCCCTTTCGCCTCGCGCATCTGCGGTGAATTCGGCGCCGAGGTGATCAAGGTCGAATCGCCCGACGGCGGCGATCCGCTGCGTAAATGGCGCAAGCTTTATGAAGGCACGTCCTTGTGGTGGTTTGTCCAGGCGCGCAACAAAAAGTCCCTGACGTTGAATCTCAAGCATCCCGAAGGCCTGGCGATCCTCAAACAGCTGATCGGTGAAGCAGACATCCTGATCGAGAACTTTCGCCCCGGCGTGCTGGAAAAGCTCGGCCTGGGCTGGGACGTGTTGCATGCACTGAACCCGAAACTGGTGATGGTCCGGCTTTCAGGTTTCGGCCAGACCGGACCAATGAAGGACCAACCCGGTTTTGGCGCCGTTGGCGAATCCATGGGCGGCCTGCGCTACATCACCGGTTTCGAGGATCGCCCACCCGTGCGTACAGGAATTTCCATCGGCGACTCCATTGCCGCGCTCTGGGGCGTGATCGGTGCGCTGATGGCCTTGCGTCATCGCGAGGTGAATGGCGGAACCGGACAAGTGGTGGACGTGGCGCTGTATGAAGCGATATTCGCCATGATGGAAAGCATGGTGCCGGAATTCGATGTGTTCGGTTTCATTCGCGAACGCACCGGCAACATCATGCCCGGCATCACCCCATCGTCCATCCATACCAGCGCCGACGGCAAGCACGTGCAGATCGGCGCCAACGGTGACGCCATCTTCAAGCGTTTCATGCAAATCATTGGCCGTGACGACCTGGCCAACGACCCGCAACTGGCCAGCAATGATGGACGCGACAGTCGCCGCGACGAGCTTTATGGCGTGATCGATCGTTGGGTCAACTCACTGCCGCTGGAGGCTGTCATCGAACAGTTGAACCAGGCTGGAGTCCCGGCCAGTCGGATCTTCAGTGCCGAAGACATGTTCAGCGACCCGCAATTTCTCGCCCGCGAAATGTTCCTGCAGGCCAAGCTGCCGGACGGCAAGGCGTTCAAGATGCCTGGGATCATCCCGAAGCTCTCGGAAACACCTGGCACGTCCGAATGGGTCGGGCCGGCGTTGGGCGAGCACAATGCGCTGGTGCTCGGTGAGCTTGGCTACGATGCACAGCAAATCGCCAGACTGCGGGCCGATGGCGCTATTTGAAATCCGCAGCGAAAAATTAATCGGAGTTTAACTGTGGGAGCGAGCCTGCTCGCGAAGGCAAGGTTTCAGTCAATACATCATTGACCGGCCCTTCGCATTCGCGAGCAGGCTCGCTCCCACAAAGGTTCGACGCCGCTCAGAGAGAGAACAAGCCGGACCATAAATCCGAGGCAAAAAGAAACCCCGAGAAGTGGGGAGACAACTCGGGGTTAAACGTGACCATTCAGGTCCGTACAACAAGCGACAAGCACCGGAGCACAATGCTTGCTCTTGTTGGTAAAAGGTCTGACTCACCAGGATGTAGGAAGGTTCCCTAGGAAATGTCGCTCAATTCGGGACGGTCATGACCTTGTCGCGCGCCAGGTTACGCAATGCCGCGATCACACAAGGCTCCAAGCGACCTTCGGCAATCATCACGTCACGATGCAGGCCATCGACCACGTCAGTCAGTTGGCGCTTGTCGGCCAACTGGGCCTGATTGAACGCTCGCTCGACGATGATGGCGCCCGAGCGGTTCTTCAGCGTCACCAGGCACTCGCCCTTGGTACCGGAGGGAGTGAGCGTGACCTGGTACGGGCTCAAGGCTTCATTCAGCAACAGGCTGATACTTTCCATTCGATCACCCTTCATTAGTCCGAAAAAACAACTGCACAGTAAGTGACCGTTGGGCCTGGCGGAAAGTTCGCCAGCGCAACGAAGCGCCACACCCGAGGCCTGTTCAAACGAGCATGCGCGTCCAATGTGACAGGCAGACAACAGCCATTGCCCGTTGTCGGACTTACGCCAGAAACCGGTTCGAATGCCGCCACCGCCGCCCGACGTCGATCCATCCCCCCAGGAGTCCCCGCAATTGCCCATCGGCGCCATAAAACGGCACCGACCAGTGGTAGATGTCCCGTAATCCGCAGTTGAACATCAGTTGACGGTCAACAAATCGCGGCTTGCGGGTTTGCAATTGCTCCATCAGTTCATCATGCAGCAGCTCGGCAGTCGCCAATGGAAAGGCCGAATAGTCTGTCAAACGCGTCCCTCGCAGTTTTTCGAAGCGGGTCGAAAACTGTTCCTCGTAACTTCTGTTGCACATGATCAGCCGTCCCTCGAGGTCACGAATGAAGATCGGATCGGGAATGGCGTCCATCAGGGCTCGCTGGAGGGTCAACTGGTCGTTGAGCACCGCCTCGGCCTTGAGACGCTGATCGATCTGCGCCTGCAGGCGACGGCTCCACAGCAGGGACAACAGGCCGAACACCCCCGCCCCGACCACACACCAATAGCTCCACTGGGAAACACGTGTCCAGAGCGACGGTACCTGGCGCGGGGCAATGCCTGCCAGCCACTTGGCGCGCAGCGCGCGCATTTCTTCGATCGGGAATGCTTCCAGCGCCTTGTTCAATATGCCCAGCAAAGGTCGCAGATCCTGGCGCACAGCCAGATAATCGGGTTCCCATCGACCTTCGAGGTTGCTACCCACCTGCAGCTGCCCCGCAGGATAAAGGTGCGCGACGGTTTCATTCTCGATGGTGGCATGGGCTTCCCGGCTCTCCACCAGCGCCCTCGCCTCACCGTAGGTCATGACCGTGCGCAGTTCGATCGCCGGATGGTCGCGCTTGATCTGCGCTTCCAACGCGTGGCGTGCCGGCAATGCCAGGACCTTGCCGTTGAGCTGCTCCAGCGAACGAAGCAGCGGCGCGCCGTTGCGCCCGACGAAGACCCAGCCGGCGCCTCCGAAGGCATGGCTGAAACTCAGGAATTCCCGGCGCTCGTCGTTCATCGCCAGGGTGGTCGTCATGTCGGCCTCGCCGTTTTGCAACATCGCGATCAATTGATCGGGAGAGAACGATTCCCGATGGACAAACTCAAGCCCGGTCATGTGCGCGATACGCCGCAGAATATCCTCGTTCAGCCCATTCCATCGCCCGCGCTCATCTTGGAACAGGTACAGCGGGAACTGCATCGAGGCGACGACGACACGCGGATTTTCCCTGATCCACCGCAACTCCTCGGCATCAAGCGCCAGCCGCCCGCCCGGCTCGAACGGTGGTTGACCGGAGGTCGCCAGTTGGGCCGCGCCGCCCCACTGGGTCCAGTACATCAGGACCAGGCCCATCATCCAGCCCAGCACTGGTTTGCATCGGATAAAGAACAACATCTGCACTTCCTTCGAAATTACCCGCCCATCCCTCCAAGGGCGAAAACCCGACCAGTTTGGCATGTAGAAACAAAAAAGCCCGTCAGGAGACGGGCTTCAAAATGTGACAGGTTAGCGCCGTCAGAGAGGCTTGCCGCGATTGCCATGCTGGCTGACAAAGGCCTGCACGGCTTTCAAGTCGTTCGGCAACACCGTGCAACGCTCGTTTCGCTCAAACAAATCAGAAAGATGTGCTGGTAGTTCGAGCGCTTTTCCTACGCCCGCTTTCTCCACGGCTTCGGGAAACTTGACCGGGTGTGCGGTGCCCAGGATGACCATGGGGATGTCCAGGCTGCGACGGCACTCGCGCGCGGCCCTCACGCCAATGGCGGTGTGTGGGTCGAGCAACTCACCGCTTTGCCCGAACACCTCGGCGATGGTCTCGCAGGTCTGCGCGTCATCCACGGCCAGGGAATCGAACAGCTTGCGGGCTTCGGTCCAACGCTCGGCCTCGACGCTGAAACCGCCGCCCTGCCGGAAGCTGTCCATCAGGCTGGCGATCGCCGCGCCGTTGCGGCCGTGCAGATCGAACAACAGGCGTTCGAAGTTCGACGACACCATGATGTCCATCGACGGCGACAGCGTGGCGTGCAGGGTTTCCTTCACGTACTGGTTGCCGCTCATGAAGCGGTGCAGGATGTCGTTGCGGTTGGTGGCGACGATCAGTTGGTTGATCGGCAGGCCCATGTTGCGCGCCAGGTAGCCGGCGAAGATATCGCCGAAATTGCCGGTCGGCACCGAGAACGATACCGAACGGGCCGGGCCGCCCAATTGCAGGGCCGCGTGGAAGTAATAGACGATCTGGGCCATGATCCGCGCCCAGTTGATCGAGTTCACCGCCACCAGCCGAGTGCCCTTGAGGAAACCCTGGTCGGCGAAGCTCGCCTTGACCATTTCCTGGCAGTCATCGAAGTTGCCTTCGATGGCAATGTTGTGGATGTTTTCGCCGAAGATGGTCGTCATCTGCCGGCGCTGTACTTCCGAGACGCGGTTGTGCGGGTGCAGGATGAAAATGTCGACGTTCTCGCAATGCTTGCAGCCTTCGATGGCAGCCGAACCGGTATCGCCGGACGTTGCGCCGACGATCACCACGCGCTCGCCACGCTTTTGCAGCACATAGTCCAGCAGGCGACCGAGCAGTTGCAAGGCGAAATCCTTGAACGCCAGGGTCGGACCGTGGAACAACTCCATGACCCATTCGTTACCGTTGAGCTGACGCAACGGAGCGATGGCATTGTGGGAAAAGACCCCATAGGTCTCTTCGAGGATCTTCTTGAAATCGGCGTCCGGAATGCTGCCGGCAACAAACGGGCGCATCACGCGGAAGGCCAGCTCGTGATACGGCAGGCCGGCCCAGGAGGCGATTTCTTCCTGGGTGAAACGCGGCAGGTTCTCCGGCACATAGAGACCGCCATCGGTGGCCAGGCCGGCCAGCAGGACATCTTCGAAATTCAGGGCCGGTGCCTGGCCGCGAGTACTGATATAGCGCATAGGGGCAAACCTTCGGTTTGAGCGGCGAGCTGCAAGCTGCAAGCCACAAGTAAAAGCGGGTCTGCTTTAACTTGTAGCTCTCAGCTTGCAGCTTGCAGCTGCTTAGTTCAAATGTTCGACGCGGATACGGACCACTGGGCCAACGACGCCCTGCAGCGCTTCCAACGCGGCGATCGCGTCGTTGATGCGCTGCTCGACCACGCGATGGGTCAGCAGGATCATCGGCACCAAGCCGTCGTGCTCCTCGACTTCCTTCTGCATGATCGATTCGATGTTGATGCCACGCTCCGAAAGGATGCTCGCCACCTGGGCCAACACGCCCGGATGGTCCTTCGCCTGGATGCGCAAGTAGTAGGCACTTTCGCAGGCGTCGATCGGAAGAATCGGATGAGCCGACAACGAATCCGGCTGGAAGGCCAGGTGCGGCACGCGGTTTTCCGGGTCCGAGGTCATGGCGCGAACCACATCCACCAGGTCGGCGATTACCGAGGATGCAGTCGGCTCCATGCCGGCGCCAGCCCCGTAGAACAGCGTCGAGCCGGAGGCATCGCCATTGACCATCACCGCATTCATCACGCCGTTGACGTTGGCGATCAGGCGATCCGCCGGGATCAGCGTCGGGTGCACACGCAATTCGATGCCGCTGGCCGTGCTGCGCGCCACGCCCAGGTGCTTGATGCGGTAGCCCAGGGCTTCGGCGTAGTTCACGTCGGCGGTGGTCAGCTTGGTGATGCCTTCGGTGTAGGCCTTGTCGAATTGCAGCGGGATGCCAAAGGCGATGGAAGCCAGGATCGTCAGCTTGTGTGCCGCGTCGATGCCTTCCACGTCGAAGGTCGGATCGGCCTCGGCGTACCCCAGGGCCTGGGCCTCGGTGAGCACGTCCTCGAAGGTGCGCCCTTTTTCGCGCATTTCGGTGAGGATGAAGTTACCAGTGCCGTTGATGATCCCCGCAACCCAGTTGATGCGGTTGGCCGAGAGGCCTTCACGAATCGCCTTGATCACCGGAATACCCCCGGCCACGGCGGCTTCGAACGCAACGATCACGCCTTTCTCGCGCGCCTTGGCGAAAATTTCATTACCGTGAACGGCGATGAGCGCCTTGTTCGCGGTGACCACATGCTTGCCATTCTCGATGGCCTTGAGTACCAGCTCTCGGGCAACGGTATAGCCGCCCATCAGCTCTATCACGATGTCGATCTCAGGGTTCGTGGCCACTTCGAAGACATCGTTGGTAATCGCAATACCGGTCGTCTGGAACTGAGGCTTTGGCGTGCGCATGGCAATTTGTGCCACTTCGATTCCACGCCCGGCACGACGAGCAATTTCCTCGGCGTTGCGCTGAAGTACGTTGAAGGTGCCGCCACCGACGGTACCTAACCCACAGATGCCTACTTTGACCGGATTCACTCTTGACTCCCCATGAAACGGCCGACGCAAGGTCGGCCGTGAAATACAGCCGCGCAGCAACGCGACTTTGTGTTTAACGGCCCGACGAAGGTTTTCGCCGAGCCGTGATCTTCAAAAGCCGATCGACCCTGGTCATTTTGCGCTCAGGGCCAGTTTGGCGACTTGCGGCGCCGGCTGATAGCCCGGAATCACCTGGCCGTCCGCCAAAACGATGGCCGGCGTGCCATTCACGCCGATGGACTGACCAAGGGCGAACTGCTTGGAAACCGGATTCTCGCACTTGGCGGCCTTGATTTCCTTGCCGTCGACCATCTTGTCCATGGCCGCCTTCTTGTCCTTGGAGCACCAGACCGCCTGCAGCTGCTCGTCACCCGGCGAACCCAGGCCCTGGCGCGGGAACGCCACGTAGCGCACTTCGATACCGCGCTTGTTCAGCTCCGGCACTTCAGCGTGCAACTTGTGGCAATACGGGCAGGTGGTGTCGGTGAATACGGTGATGTGCGACTTGGTCTCGCCAATAGCCGGATAGACCACGGTCTCGGCAACCGGGATGCCGTTGATCAGTTTGGAGATGCCCTGGCGCTCGGTGATCTCGGTGAGATTGACCGGCTTGCCATCCTTGAGCGCGAACAGGTTGCCCTGGACGATGTACTGGCCGTCGGCACTGGCGTACAGCACGCGACTGCCCTTGAGCTTGACTTCATAGAGGCCGGACATCGGGCTGGCGGTAATGGCTTCGATCGGCACTTCGAGCTCAAGGTTGGCCAGGCTCTTGCGGATAGCCTGGTCGGCCGCGTCATCGGCGATGGCAAAGGTACTGGCCAGCGCGAGGGCGGCGGCGGTGAACATCTGGATCAAACGCATGGGGACTCCTGAGGCGAACAAATGGGACGAGGAAACGCCGACCCGCAGATTCGGGTTCCAGCCGCCCACTGTGCAAACCGGGAAAGCCTACCACATAAGGGTGGCGTGGCCGAATGCCGGTGATGCAAGACGCTTTGAGGATTGATGCAGGCTGACACACCGCCATCGCGAGCAAGCTCGCTCCCACATTTGATCTTCGGTGCGACATAGATCTCCTGTGGGAGCGAGCTTGCTCGCGATGGCGGCAGCACTGACAACATCGCGGCAGATTTCAGCCGCGCGGATGGTGTTTGGCATGCAGCTCCTGCAACCGCGCCCGGGCCACATGGGTGTAGATCTGGGTGGTGGACAGGTCGCTATGCCCCAGCAGCATCTGCACCACCCGCAGGTCGGCGCCGTGATTGAGCAAGTGCGTGGCGAAGGCATGCCGCAAGGTGTGCGGGGAAAGCGATTTACTGATCCCCGCCACCTTGGCCTGGTGCTTGATACGGTGCCAGAAGGTCTGGCGGGTCATCTGCTCGCCGCGCAGGCTGGGAAACAGCACATCGCTGGGGCGCCCGCCCAGCAGATCATGACGGGCATCACGCATATAACGCTCGACCCAGATGATCGCTTCCTCGCCCATCGGCACCAGGCGCTCCTTGCTGCCCTTGCCCATTACCCGCAGCACGCCCTGGCGCAGGTTCACCTGTTCCAGCGTCAGGCTGATCAACTCGGTAACACGCAAGCCACAGGCATACAGGACCTCCAGCATGGCTCGATCACGCTGGCCGATGGGGTCGCTGAGGTCGGGAGCCGCCAGCAATGCTTCCACATCTGCCTCCGACAAGGATTTGGGCAGCGGACGCCCCAGTTGCGGCATCTCCACACGCAAGGTCGGATCCACCGGGATCAACTTTTCCCTCAGCAAATAGCGATAAAACCCACGCAAACCGGAGAGAAATCGGGCAGTGGAGCGCGGTTTGTAGTTCTGCTCCAGGCGCCACGCCAGATGATCGAGGATCAGTTCCCGGCCGGCGTTTACCAACGCCAGGTTCTTTTCCTGCAACCAACCGTTGAACAGGGCCAGGTCGCTGCGATAGGCGCCGCGGGTGTTATCGGACAGCCCCTTCTCCAGCCACAGGGCGTCGAGAAACTGGTCTATCAGCGGATGATCGATAGCGGGCATAAAAACTCTTGAAAGATACGGGCACACACGGCGTCGAAAAGGGACATGAAGCTATGCAGGGTGCTCAAAGCGCAAATCGCAGGCAACAAAAAAGCAGCCCGCAGGCTGCTTTTTTTGCATCGGAAGCTGGACTTAAGCCAGTTTTTCCTTGATGCGAGCTGCTTTACCCGACAGGTCACGCAGGTAGTACAGTTTGGCTTTACGTACGTCACCGCGACGCTTCACAGCCATGCTGTCGATTTGCGGGCTGTAGGTCTGGAAAGTACGCTCTACGCCAACACCGTTGGAGATCTTACGAACGGTGAATGCACTGTTTACGCCGCGGTTACGCTTGGCGATAACAACGCCTTCGAACGCTTGCAGACGTGCACGGTCGCCTTCCTTCACTTTCACCTGAACGACAATGGTGTCGCCCGGGGCAAAGGTAGGGATCTCTTTGGTCATCTGCTCTGCTTCGAGTGCAAGGATGATTTTGTTAGTCATGCTGTGCTCCTAAGGCAAGTCATCGGACTTACCATCGATACGTTGTTAACTATCGTCCCGCTCGCGGATGTATTCCTCGAGCAGCTTCTTCTCTTCTCCAGAAAGCGAGCGGCTTTCCAGAAGATCGGCGCGTCGTTCATAGGTCCGACCAAGGGACTGCTGTAAACGCCAACGCCGGATATGCGCGTGGTTGCCACTCAGCAACACGTCGGGAACACGCTGATCCGCATACACCTCCGGTCGGGTGTAGTGCGGGCAATCCAGCAGACCATCCGTAAAGGAATCTTCCTCGGCGGAATCCGCATGCCCTAAAGCTCCAGGCAGCAGTCGTGTAACCGCATCGATCAGGACCATCGCCGGCAGCTCGCCGCCAGACAGTACATAGTCGCCAATCGACCACTCTTCATCGACATGAGCTTCAATGAAACGCTCGTCAATGCCTTCATAACGGCCGGCAATCAGGATCAATGCATCCGAATTCGCCAGCTCGCGTACCGCCGACTGAGTCAGCTGGCGGCCTTGGGGCGACAGGTAGATTACCTTCGCCGCCTCCCCGGCTGCTGCCTTGGCCTGAACCAGTGCATCTTCCAGGGGCTTGATCTTCATCACCATGCCCGGACCACCGCCAAACGGGCGATCGTCCACAGTGTGATGCCGATCCGTGGTGTAGTCTCGCGGATTCCAACAGGTGAGCTGCAACAGCTCCTGTTTCACCGCGCGGCTGGTTATGCCGTATTCGCTGATGGCGGAAAACATCTCGGGAAACAGCGTGATGACTTCAACGCGCAAATTAGCCACGTTTAGAAATCCGCATCCCATTCCACCTTCATCTCGCCTGCTTCAAGGTCGACGGCCAACACGCATTGCTCGGTATAGGGCAACAGGCGTTCGCGATCATCCAGGCTGCCGACGCAAGGCTTGACCACCATGACATCGTTCGAACCGGTCTCGAGCAGGTGATCGATCTTCCCGAGCAATTGCCCGAGGTGGTCGATGACCTTCAGACCCACCAGCTGGTACCAGTAGTACTCGCCGTCGGTCAGTTCAGGGAACAGGTTGCGCGGCACGCAGATCTCATAACCGGCCAGAAGACGTGCTTCTTCACGATCATCGAGATCCTTGAGCTTTGCGACCAGGAACTTGTCGTTCCCGCGTCCGCTGACCAGCTCCACCTGTTTCACGCTACCTTCGCGCTTGAGCGTCCAGGTTTTGTAGTCCAACAGGTTCTTGATCGGATCAGTAAAGGAATACACCTTCACTTCGCCGCGAACGCCATGTACAGAGTAGATCTTGCCGACAACGATCAAATCACCGGCATCTTTTGGCGTCGCGTTCATATTGCTCAGGCCGCGGCCTTAGCCGATTCCTTCAACAACTGAGCAACGCGCTCAGAAGGTTGTGCACCAACGCTCAGCCAGTAGGCTACGCGCTCTTGGTTCACGGACAGACGAACTTCCTGACCACGGGCAACAGGGTTGAAGAAACCAACCTGCTCCTTGTGGGAACCGTCACGCGGATTGCGGCTGTCGGTTACGGTCAGGTGGTAAAACGGGCGCTTTTTGGAGCCGCCAAGGGCAAGACGGATTGTTAGCATGTGAACATCGTTCCTGTAGTCGGTGCTGCAAATCTAAATGCACAGCGGGCATAGGTGCCCGAAAGGCCGCATATTCTAAGGAATATCCGGACTTTTGCAAATGACTTTTTCCGGCGCCTGGTGCCGTGCAATCAAGATCTGCCATGAAGCCGTCATTAAAAACGGCAGGTCAGCTCCCGCCTGGCGCGGGTTTGCTGGAGATCCCCGCGTCCGTGCGGGGCAACGCCGACATGACAGCCGGCGCAGATTCTTTACATTTTCGGCATGCCGCCGCCGGGCAACATACCGCCCATGCCGCGCATCATCTTGGCCATCCCGCCCTTGGCGGAGAACTTCTTCATCATCTTCTGCATCTGCTTGTGTTGCTTGATCAAGCGACCGATGTCCTGCACCTGGGTGCCGGAACCCATGGCGATGCGACGCTTGCGCGAACCGCTGATCAGCTCAGGGTCGCGGCGCTCGGCCGGGGTCATGGAGTTGATGATGGCTTCCATCTGCTTGAACTGTTTTTCCGCCGCGCCCTGGGCATTGCCCATCTGCGCCAGGTTTACGCCACCGATGTTCGGCAGTTTGTCCATGAGGCCGCCGAGGCCGCCCATGTTCTTCATTTGTTGCAACTGGTCGCGGAAGTCCTCGAGGTCGAAGCCCTTGCCCTTCTTCAGCTTCTTGGCCAGTTTGTCGGCCTTGTCCTTGTCGAGGGTCGCTTCCGCCTGTTCGATCAGGCTGAGCACGTCGCCCATGCCGAGGATGCGCGAAGCGATACGCTCAGGATGGAACGGCTCGAGCGCTTCGCTCTTCTCGCCCATGCCGATGAACTTGATCGGCTTGCCGGTGATGGCGCGTACCGACAACGCGGCACCGCCACGGGCGTCGCCGTCGACCTTGGTCAGGATCACGCCGGTCAGCGGCAGTGCATCACCGAAGGCCTTGGCGGTGTTGGCCGCGTCCTGGCCGGTCATGGCATCGACGACAAACAGGGTTTCCACCGGATTGATCGCGGCATGCAGCGCCTTGATCTCGCCCATCATCTCTTCATCGATGTGCAGGCGACCGGCGGTATCGACGATGACCACGTCGATGAACTTCAGTTTTGCTTCTTTAATAGCCGCCTGGGCGATGTCCACCGGCTTCTGGCTCAGGTCGGACGGGAAGAACGTCACGCCGATGTCGTTGGCCAGGGTTTCCAGCTGCTTGATCGCCGCCGGACGGTAGATGTCCGCGGACACCACCATCACCGACTTCTTCTTGCGCTCGTTAAGGAAGCGCGCCAGTTTGCCGGCCGTGGTGGTCTTGCCCGCGCCTTGCAGACCGGCCATCAGCACCACCGCTGGCGGTACGGCGCTCAGGTTCAGGTCTTCGTTGGCCGCGCCCATCAGGCTTTCGAGCTCGGCCTGGACGATCTTCACGAAGGCCTGGCCCGGTGTCAGGCTGCGCGACACTTCGGTGCCGACGGCGCGTTCCTTCACCGAATTGACGAAGTCCTTGACCACCGGCAGGGCGACGTCGGCTTCGAGCAACGCCATGCGCACTTCGCGCAAGGTGTCTTTGATGTTGTCCTCGGTCAGTTTCGCCTTGCCGGTGACATGGCGCAGCGTCTGCGAGAGACGGTCGGTTAGGTTTTCAAACATGCGCGATCCTTTCAGGCCCAGATGAGACCGGGATAATGGCGGCCCAGACCGTGAAATATGTGCTCGGCGAGCCTGCGGCGTGGGCAGGTCGCGGATTATAGCGAAGAAGCGTGCGGCGTACACCTTGCTGTGGTCTTTCGTGTGGAGGGGGTTCTATGCCAAACTCAGCGCCTTTCGGGCTTGCCTAACAGGACTTATGCTCCCCTTGTCACCCAGTTTGCTTGCTTCCCTCGCCGCCGCCTGCCTGTACGCCGCTGCGACCCTCTATCAAGGCACCCGCCTGGCCTCCGGCGCCAAGGCGAACAAACGCCTGCTGGTCACGCTTGGCGTGCTGGCGGTGCTCGGCCACGCAGCCAGCCTTTTTACTCACTTGATGACGCCGATCGGCCTGGGCCTGGACTTTTTCAACGCCGCCAGCCTGATTGCCGTCGCGGTGATTGCCCTGACGCTGCTGGCTTGCTCGCGCATACCCGTGGAAAACCTGCTGGTGCTGTTGTTCCCGCTGGGGCTGGCCACGGTGCTGCTGGCGCAGTTCGCGCCGTCGGGCACGGTGCAGATCATCGACGAAGAGCCGGGCATCCTCGCCCATATCCTGCTGTCGATCCTCGCCTACGGCCTGTTTACCATCGCGGTATTCCAGGCGCTGCTCCTGCTGGTGCAGGACCATCAACTCAAGCACAAGCACCCGTCCGGGCTGATCCGCAATTTCCCTCCGCTGCAAACCATGGAAAGCCTGCTGTTCGGTTTCCTCTGGGCCGGCTGGACCCTGCTGTCGCTGTCGCTGATCTCCGGTTGGCTGTTCGTCGAGAACCTGTTCGCCCAACACCTTGTGCACAAGACCTTGCTGGCGTGCCTGGCCTGGGTGGTGTTCAGCGTGCTGCTGTGGGGCCGCAACCGTCTCGGCTGGCGTGGCCACAAGGCGATTCGCTGGACACTGGCGGGGTTCTGCCTGCTGATGCTGGCGTACTTCGGCAGCAAGTTGGTCCGCGAATATATCCTGCATATCTGACGGACGAGTCTGATGGAGAGCCTGCCCGTAGGGCCCATGTTTGCGGTAATGGTCGTGCTGATCCTCTGGTCGGCCCTGTTCACGGCCATCGAAGCTGCCCAGCAACACTTGCTGGCCCAGCGCCGGGCCTCGCGCGCCAGTGACAAACCGCTGGCACGCCTGAGCTTCCCCTTGGCCAGCCTGATCCTGTGCAATACCTTCTGCCGTACCCTGGCCGTGGTCATCGCCACGTTGCTGGCACTCTTCACCTGGCTGGAAAACGGCCCCTGGCTGGCCTGGCTCGGCACCAGTGCGGCCCTGCTGGTGTTCGCCGATTACCTGCCTCGCACCTTGGCGAGCCGTTTTCCCGATGCCGTGCTGGGCTTGGGCAACACCTTGCTCGGCGTACCGTTGAAAATGCTCTACCCCGCCGCCTGGCTGCTCAATGGCCTCAGCCAATTGTTGCTACGCCCCTTTGCCCGCAAGGCCCGCGCAGTCCAGCAAAGCGACGATGAACCACCCGCAACACCCCGCGCCGAACAGGAACAGGAGCAGGGCAACGGTCGGATACACCCGATTTCCGGCATCCATGCGCTGGACAACATCACGGTCAACGACATCCTCGTGCCCCGCAGCGAGGTGGACGGGATCAACCTGGACGACCCCATCGGCGAGATCATCGAGCAGTTGCGCCTGAACCGGCGCACCCGGCTGCCGGTGTTCCACAGCGACATCAACCAGGTCGAAGCAGTGCTCAACACCCGGCAGATCCGTCATATGCTGGCGGATGCGAGCCTGACCCAGGAGGCGCTGCTCGCCGCCTGCCACGAGCCGTACTTCGTACCTGAAAGCACACCGCTGCAATTGCAGTTGCTCAACTTCCACAAACAGCAGCGGCGCCTGGGCATGGTGGTGGACGAATATGGCGAGGTGCTGGGCATCGTGACCCTGGAGGACATCCTCGAAGAAATCGTCGGCGAGTTCGAAAGCGAGCACAGTCTCGACAACCCGCATGTCCATCCCCAACCCGATGGGCGCTTGATGATCGATGGCGCGGCATCGATCCGCGAACTGAACAAGACCCTCGGCTGGCACCTGCCCTGCGACGGCCCCAAGACCCTCAACGGCTTGGTGACCGAAGCGTTGGAGACCATCCCGGAAAGCCCGGTCTGCCTGAAGATCGGCCGCTATCGGCTGGAAATCATCGAAACCGTCGACAACCGCGTCAGCCAGGTGCTGGTGTGGCATAACAGCACCGTGCCTACTGTTTCCTGAATCCCTGTTTCGACCGGACAACCCTTGTGGCGAGGGAGCTTGCTCCCGCTGGGCTGCGTGTAGGAGCTGCCGAAGGCTGCGATCTTTTGATCTGGATCTGGATCTGGATCTTTCGCTTGCGATTCAATTGTCTGGGACAAGATCGCAGCCTCGTTGCACTCGACAGCTCCTACACAGCTCCTACAGCGCAGCCCAGCGGGAGCAAGCTCCCTCGCCACAAAAAAGCTCAGCGCACGCTTCAATATTGTGTGCGAGCGCTCTTGTTGATTCGTTAGCCTCCTTCTTATACTCAATTCGCTTATCCAGCCCCGCCCAAGCCCCGAGCCTACCCTGCGCACGGAAGGTTGCGGGTCGTTCACCGCAATATCCGCTTCATCCCTGCGACTGTTCCTACCCGGAACAGCGACAGCGCCCACCCCACATCCCTGGGTGTTCGACCATAATAATTCGCTCCAACGGAGCACATGACTGTCAGGGATAACCGCATGACAACCACCACCTGCAACGACGCCGTGCCTGTCCAGCCGACCAATTCGGCCAGCCGCGTGGCGACCGCGAGCTTCATCGGCACCGCCATCGAGTTCTACGACTTCTACGTCTATGCCACCGCCGCCGCCCTGGTGATCGGGCCGGTATTCTTTCCGCAGACCTCGGGCACGGCACAAATGCTGTCGTCCTTCCTGACCTTCGGCATCGCCTTCCTTGCCCGTCCGCTGGGCTCGGCGCTGTTCGGCCATTTCGGCGACCGCATCGGGCGCAAGTCGACCCTCGTGGCATCGCTGCTGCTGATGGGCATCTGCACGACCCTCATCGGTGTGCTGCCCGGCTACGCCAGCATCGGCGCCTGGGCCCCCATCCTCCTGTGCCTGCTGCGTTTCGGCCAAGGGCTGGGGCTTGGCGGCGAATGGGGCGGCGCGGCCTTGCTGGCCACCGAGAACGCGCCCAAAGGCAAGCGCGCCTGGTTCGGCATGTTCCCCCAACTGGGCCCGTCCATCGGCTTCCTGGCGGCGAACGGGCTGTTCCTGACCCTGGCCATGACCCTGGATGACGAGCAGTTCCGGTCCTGGGGCTGGCGGATTCCGTTCCTGCTCAGCGCCGTACTGGTGATTGTCGGCCTCTACGTACGCCTCAAGCTCCATGAGACGCCGGTGTTCGCCAGCGCCATGGCCCGCCAGGAACGGGTGAAAATCCCTTTGGTCGAGCTCTTCAGCCAGTACTGGGCGCCCACATTGCTCGGCGCGGCCGCGATGGTGGTGTGTTACGCCCTGTTCTACATCTCCACGGTGTTTTCCCTGAGCTATGGCGTTGCGAGCCTGGGCTACAGTCGCGAAACGTTCCTTGGCCTGCTGTGCTTTGCGGTGTTGTTCATGGCCGCCGCGACACCGCTGTCGGCCTGGGCCAGCGACCGATTTGGCCGCAAGCCAGTGTTGATCGGCGGCGGCCTGCTGGCGGTGGCCTCGGGCTTCCTCATGGAGCCGTTGCTGACCCAGGGCTCCACTGGCGGCGTGGCGCTGTTCCTTTGCATCGAGCTGTTCCTGATGGGCGTGACCTTCGCCCCGATGGGCGCTTTGCTGCCGGAGCTGTTTCCTACGCACGTGCGCTACACCGGTGCTTCAGCGGCCTACAACCTGGGCGGCATCGTCGGCGCCTCCGCCGCACCGTTCTTCGCCCAGAAGCTGGTGGCGATGGGTGGCCTGAGCTACGTCGGCGGGTACGTTTCCGGAGCCGCCGTGCTCAGCGTGATCGCAGTGATGTGCCTGAAGGAAACGCGTCATAACGACTTGAACCGGGTCGCCTGACCCGCCTCTGTAGGAGCTGCCGCAGGCTGCGATCTTTTGATCTTTTGATCCTTTGATCTTTCGCTTGAAACTCAAGCATCAGGAGAAAGATCGCAGCCTCGCTTCGCTCGGCAGCGCCTACGGGCCAACGCCCTCCAATGAAATAGCCGTTAACAATCGCCGCCCATTGAAACCACCCCCCACCTGCCCCATCTAAGACCCCATACCCCATTGCGCAGGTGCCCCATGAGCGACCAGCACTCTACTGAAGCCACGAACGAATACGCTGAATCCGAGCACATCGAACACACTTCCTCCGGCACCGGCCTGGCCCTGCCTGGCCAGAGCCTGCCGGACAAGGTCTACATCATTCCAATCCACAATCGCCCGTTCTTCCCGGCCCAGGTGCTGCCGGTCATCGTCAACGAAGAACCGTGGGCCGAAACCCTGGAACTGGTGGCCAAGTCCGAACATCACTCCCTGGCGCTGTTCTTCATGGACAGTCCCCAGGAAGACCCGCGTCATTTCGACACCTCGAAGCTGCCGCTGTACGGCACGCTGGTGAAGGTCCACCACGCCAGCCGTGAAGCCGGCAAGTTGCAGTTCGTCGCCCAGGGCCTGACCCGCGTGCGCATTCGCACCTGGCTCAAGCATCATCGCCCGCCGTACCTCGTGGAAGTCGAGTACCCGCACCAGCCAAGCGAGCCGACCGATGAGGTCAAGGCCTACGGCATGGCGCTGATCAACGCGATCAAGGAGCTGCTGCCGCTCAACCCACTGTACAGCGAAGAGCTGAAGAACTACCTCAACCGCTTCAGCCCCAACGATCCATCGCCGCTGACGGACTTCGCCGCCGCGCTCACCTCCGCCACCGGCAGCGAGCTGCAGGAAGTGCTCGATTGCGTGCCGATGCTCAAGCGCATGGAAAAAGTGCTGCCGATGCTGCGCAAGGAAGTCGAGGTCGCGCGGCTGCAAAAAGAGATTTCCGCCGAGGTAAACAGCAAGATCGGCGAACATCAGCGCCAGTTCTTCCTCAAGGAACAGCTCAAGGTCATCCAGCAGGAGCTGGGGCTGACCAAGGACGACCGCAGCGCCGATCTCGAACAGTTCGAGCAGCGCCTGGAAGGCAAGGTCCTGCCGGCCCAAGCGCAGAAGCGCATCGAAGAGGAAATGAACAAGCTCTCGATCCTGGAGACCGGTTCACCGGAATACGCCGTCACGCGCAATTACCTGGATTGGGCGACGTCGGTGCCGTGGGGCGTGTACGGTCAGGACAAGCTCGACCTCAAGCACGCCCGCAAGGTGCTCGACCAGCATCACGCCGGCCTGGACGACATCAAGGACCGCATCCTCGAATTCCTCGCCGTGGGCGCCTATAAAGGCGAAATCAGCGGTTCCATCGTCCTGCTGGTGGGCCCACCGGGCGTGGGCAAGACCAGCGTAGGCAAATCGATCGCCGAATCCCTCGGGCGACCGTTCTACCGTTTCAGCGTCGGCGGCATGCGCGACGAAGCCGAGATCAAGGGCCACCGGCGCACCTACATCGGCGCCCAGCCGGGCAAGTTGGTGCAGGCGCTCAAGGATGTCGAAGTGATGAACCCGGTGATCATGCTCGACGAAATCGACAAGATGGGCCAGAGCTACCAAGGCGACCCGGCGTCCGCGCTGCTGGAAACCCTCGATCCCGAGCAGAATGTCGAATTCCTCGACCATTACCTGGACATGCGCCTGGACCTCTCGAAAGTGCTTTTCGTGTGCACCGCCAACACCCTGGACTCGATCCCCGGCCCACTGCTGGACCGCATGGAAGTGATTCGCCTGTCGGGCTACATCACCGAAGAAAAAGTAGCCATCGCCAAGCGCCATCTGTGGCCCAAGCAACTGGCCAAGGCCGGCGTGTCCAAGGGCAGCCTGAGCATCAACGACAGCGCCCTGAAGGCCCTTATCGACGGCTACGCCCGTGAAGCCGGGGTGCGCCAGTTGGAAAAGCAACTGGGCAAACTGGTGCGCAAAGCCGTGATGAAACTGATCGATGATCCGAAAGCGGTGATCAAGCTCGGACCGAAGGACCTTGAGGCCTCCCTGGGCAAACCGGTGTTCCGCAACGAGCAGGTGCTGTCCGGCGTCGGGGTGATCACCGGCCTGGCCTGGACCAGCATGGGTGGTGCCACGTTGCCGATCGAAGCGACGCGCATCCACACGCTCAACCGCGGCTTCAAGCTGACCGGGCAACTGGGCGAGGTGATGAAGGAATCGGCGGAAATTGCCCACAGTTATGTCAGCTCGCACCTGAAGCAGTTCGGCGGTGACCCGAAGTTTTTCGACGAGGCCTTTGTCCACCTCCACGTGCCGGAAGGCGCCACGCCGAAGGACGGGCCGAGTGCCGGCGTAACCATGGCCAGCGCCCTGCTGTCCCTGGCGCGCAACCAGCCTCCGAAGAAAGGCGTGGCCATGACTGGCGAACTGACCTTGACCGGACACGTGCTGCCGATTGGCGGCGTACGCGAGAAAGTCATCGCGGCGCGACGACAGAAGATCAACGAACTGATCCTGCCGGACGCCAACCGAGGTAACTTCGAGGAACTGCCGGATTATCTGAAGGAAGGCGTCACGGTGCATTTCGCCAAGCGGTTTGCGGATGTGGCGAAGGTGTTGTTCTGATCATCATCGGGTGGCTGTAAGGCGCCATTCGCGAGCAGGCTCGCTCCCACAGGAGATAGGTGTGGCTCACTGAACTTATGATCCACACCAAACCCTTGTCGGAGCGAGCCTGCTCGCGAAGGCGTCATCAGCACCAGCCCCTCTCCAACCTGACACACCCAGTAGCATCTTCGGTTATGCTCGCCGCTCGTCGTGAATGCCGGAGTCTTTATGTCCCTTACCCGCCTGCTCGTCCCGGTCAGCCTCGCCCTGCTGAGCGCCTGCGCCACACAGCCTAAACAAAACGTGACGCTCGAAAAGCAAAGTCAGTGCCCTGTACGACTAAACAGCGGGCAGAACCTGATCCTGAGCCTGCCGAGCAACCCCACCACAGGCTATCGCTGGAGCATCCAGGACTCGGCCGGCGGCGTTCTGAAAGGCCTCGGCCCGGAGGTCTATCGCAACCCAGAAGACGCTGGCGTAGTCGGCGCCGCCGGCGTATCGACCTGGCGTTTCCAGGCGTTCGCGGGTGGCAGCGGGCGCTTGCGCCTGACTTATCAACAGCCGTGGGCACCGGAAGTGCCGCCCGTGGAAACCTTTGATTGCGCCATTTCGGTGAATTGAGCAGCGTTGGCTGATAGGCAAACGGCCATTTGAAAGCCGCACAGAACCGATGATTTTCTGGTTAAAATGCCGGCCTTTTCGCCCTCCAGCCGCTGGAACCGCCGTGAGCAAAGAACCCGATCGCCTATTTGCCCAACCCTTGGCCCAGGTCCCCGACTTCGCCTTCAATGAAGACGTGGTGCGGGTGTTCCCGGACATGATCAAGCGTTCGGTGCCCGGCTACCCGACCATCGTCGAGAACCTTGGTGTGCTCGCGGCGCAATTTGCCCAGCCCAACAGCGTGCTGTATGACCTGGGATCATCCCTCGGCGCGGTGACCCAGGCCCTGCGCCGCCATGTGCGGACCGACGGTTGCCGGGTGATCGCGGTGGATAACTCGGCGGCCATGGTCGAGCGTTGCCGCGAATACCTCAACGGCCAGGACTCGATGTTCCAGGAATTGCTGCCAGTAGAGGTGATCGAGGGCGACATCCTGGCCCTGGCGTTCCAGCCGGCCTCGGTGGTGGCGTTGAACTTCACCCTGCAATTCATCGCGCCGGACCAGCGTACCGCGCTGCTGACCCGCATCCGCCAATCGTTGCTGCCCGGTGGCGCCCTGATCCTTTCGGAGAAGCTGCGCTTCAACGATGCCGAGGAACACGCGTTGCTCACCGACCTGCACGTGGCGTTCAAACGCGCCAACGGCTACAGCGAGCTGGAAATCGCCCAGAAACGCAGTGCCATCGAAAATGTCATGAAGCCCGACAGCCTCGAAGAACACCGCGAACGCCTATTGGCGGCCGGGTTCTCGAAAGTCGTGCCGTGGTTCCAGTGTCTAAACTTCGCCTCGTTGATTGCCTTGCCATGATTGATCTGTCTCCCCTCGCCCGCCATCTGGCCGGCACGCCCCTGGCCGATTGGGCCGCGACGCTGCAGGCGCAGCTGGACGCCAAGATGGAAAAGGGTCATGGCGATCTGGAGCGGTGGCAAAGCGCGCTCGATGCGCTACCGGTCTTGCAGCCGACCACGGTGGATCTGCTGAATGGCCTGACCCTCGACACCGATTGTTCCGACGAAACCCGGACGCAAATGCGTACCGCGTTGATGGGCCTGTCGCCATGGCGCAAAGGGCCTTTCGACCTGTTTGGCGTGCACGTCGACACCGAATGGAGCTCGGACTGGAAATGGTCGCGCGTCGCCCCGCATCTCGATCTCAAGGGCAAGCGCATCCTCGATGTGGGCTGCGGCAATGGCTACTACATGTGGCGCATGCTGGGTGCCGGGGCGGACACGGTGATCGGCGTCGACCCCAACTGGCTGTTTTTTTGCCAGTTCCAGGCGGTGCAGCGCTACCTGTCGCAGCCCAACGCCTGGCACCTGCCGTTCCCCTTCGAAGCCCTGCCGCCGGAGCTTGAAGGCTTCGACACGGTGTTTTCCATGGGCGTGTTCTACCACCGCCGATCGCCGATCGAGCATTTGCTTGCCTTGAAGGATTGCCTGGTCAAGGGCGGTGAACTGGTGCTGGAGACCTTGGTGATCGAGGGCGACGAACACCAGGTGCTCGTGCCCGAGGACCGCTACGCGCAGATGCGCAACGTATGGTTCCTGCCGTCCGTGCCGGCACTGGAACGCTGGCTGCGCCGCGCCGGGTTCAGCGATGTGCGCTGCGTGGACGTGAGCCTGACCACCGTCGAAGAACAACGCAGTACCGAGTGGATGAAATATCAGTCGCTGAGCGACTTCCTCGACCCTGAAGACCACAGCAAGACCATCGAAGGCCTGCCGGCGCCGATGCGGGCGGTGATTGTGGCGCGGAAATAGCCAGGCATCACAAATCCGAAAACCACCGATCACTGTGGCGAGGGAGCTTGCTCCCGCTCGGCTCTGTAGGAGCTGGCGAAGCCTGCGATCTTTTGATCTTTGGCTTGAGACTCAAGTGCCTGGGGAAAGATCGCAGCCTCGTTTCACTCGGCAGCTCCTACAGGCGCAGCCCAGCGGGAGCAAGCACCCTCGCCACCGGTTTTGTGTTCAGTCTTGAGGCTTGGCTCTTCGGGCCTTGAAAAACTCGCTCAGCACCGTGCTGCACTCCTCAGCCAACACACCGCCCTCGAACATTACCCGATGGTTCAGGAAGCCCTGGCTGAAAAACTGTCCCTGGCTCTGCACGATGCCGGCCTTGGGCTCCAGCGCCCCATAGACCACCCGGGCGATGCGTGAGTGAACGATGAGGCCGGCGCACATACTGCACGGTTCCAGCGTCACATAGAGGGTGCTGCCGGGCAGGCGATAGTTGCTCACCGCCTGGGCGGCGGCGCGGATCGCGACCATTTCCGCGTGGGCGCTGGGGTCGTGGCCGCTGATCGGGCAGTTGAAGCCGCGCCCGATGACCTCGCCATCCTGCACCAGCACCGCGCCCACCGGCACTTCACCGAGGGCTGCGCCTTGTGCGGCGAGGGCCAAGGCTTCGCGCATGAAGTCCTGGTCGCGGCTGCGGTCAATGATCCTGGCGGGGCGAATCTGGCGCATCACGCCACCTCGATGGCGGCCATCAGGCCGGTTTCCATGTGGTCGATCACATGACAATGGAACATCCACACGCCCGGATTATCCGCCACCAATGCCACCTGCGCCCGCTCGTTCTTGCCCAGCAGGTAGGTGTCGGTGAAATACGGGATGACTTTGTGGCGGTTCGACGCGATCACCTTGAAGCTCATGCCGTGCAAATGGATCGGATGCTGGTACTGGGTCATGTTCTTCAATTCAAAAATGTAGCTCTGGCCTTTCTTCAGCGTGGCGATCGGCCGGTCGGCGCAGGTTTTGTCGGTGATATCCCAAGCCTTGCCGTTGATCTGCCAGAGGCTCGGTGGCTTGCCGTTGTCCGTGTTGACCGACACCGAGCCGACCCATTCGAAATTGAAGTTGAGTTTCTCGGCCTTGGCCAGGTCCGGCTCCGACACCGGATTGGGCGGCAATGCAGGCGGCCATGGGGTCGGCGCGTCGCTATTGGGCACCGAACGCAAGGTCCCCAGGCGTACCGGGCCATTGCGCAACGACAATTCTTCGCCGGCCGGCGGCGCCTTGATCGCCAGGCAGATGCGCATGCCCGGCCCCAGCCAATATTCCTTGCCTAACGGGCGCGGCTCGATGGGGTTACCGTCCAGCGCATAGATCTGCGCTTCAACGCCAGGAATGTTGATGCGATAAGTGAGCGTGTTGTCGAGGTTGAGCAAGCGCACGCGAGTGATCTGCCCGGCCGGCAAATCGATGACCGCCTGCGGCACACCGTTGATGGTCGACAACCGCCCGGCCGTGCCACCACGCGCCGCCTCGCGAGGGATGCTGAACTCGACGAACTGGCCTTGCTCGTCCACGTGCCAGCTCTTGAGGCTCAATGTCTGTTCGAACTTGAAACCGGTCGGCTCGCGCTCTTCGATGATCAGCGGCCCGACCAACCCTCGCCCGAGTTCTTCGCTGCTGTTGACGTGGGGGTGGTACCAATAACTGCCGGCGTCCGGTACGCGGAACTTGTAGTCGAAATATTCGCCCGGCAACACCGGAAGCTGCGAGACGTACGGCACGCCGTCCATTTCCAGTGGCAAGCGGATGCCGTGCCAATGAATCGTGGTCGCGACCGGCAGGTGATTGATAAAACGCACCCGCAGCCATTCGCCCTGGCGCACCCGCAACTCGGTGCCCGGCGCCGACGGACCAAACGCCCAGGCCTGGGTCTTGTGCCCGGCCACCAGTTCCACGTCCAAAGGCGCGGCGATCAATTCATAATCGTGACCGGCCTCGGCATCGGCCATCTTGCCCAACCAGTACCGCGACGCGCCGCCTGCACCCACACCTACGACAACAAGACCGGCCAGGCCACCGAGAATTTGGCGACGGGTAAAGGACATGAACGCGACTACCTCTGCATCTGCGACGGACCGGTGGGCCCGCAAAAGGCGAATACGATACACCCGCAGATGAGAAACGGTAAGGAAACCAAGATGAAAAAAACGTGCGGCGGTCTTTTTCCGACAGGACAATGACCCGAGCGGTCAGCGTGTTTTCACACCGCGAGGCGTAAAAAAGGCCAGCGCCGCCGCGACGACAAACAAGGCCGGCACATCGCCGAGCAAATGCCCGTAGTGCGACATCCCGTCCATCCCGACGCCAAACGACTGCACGGCCATGATCGCGCCATGCACGACGCTCGACCACACGGTGAACCCGATCAGGCTCAGGTGTTTCATCGGCTCGCGGGACGCCCTCAGCAGGAACACGCCGAGCGTCGCGTAGATGCCGACAATCATCAGCGGATAGTCGGAATGGCCGCTGTGCCACGCCCAGCCGGACGGCCACAGGATCATCAGCGGCCAGATCGCGAAAACGGCAATCAGACCAACCAGGATCAAGACGATGCGCAGGGCGGCGAGTTTTTGAGTGTCGTTCATGACGGCTCCTTATTGCGATGTGTTTGCCACCGCAATGGCTGCCAGGAGTATAGAACGCGCCTGGAACCCACGCCGATCTCCCATGTGGAGAGGACGCTTGCTCCCGTTGGGCTGCATGTAGGAGCTGCCGAAGGCTGCGATCTTTTGATCTTAAACTTGATCTTTCGCTTGCGACTCAATTGTCTGGGACGAGATCGCAGCCTCGTTGCACTCGGCAGCTCCTACATAGCTCCTACATAGTTCCTACACAGTTTCTACGGCGGTTCAGCCTTGCAAGCCGGTAATCAGATGCACCACGCCGTTGTCGAGCGTCATCACGCCCGCCACACCGGCCTCGCTCAACCCGACCCGGTCTATCCGTGCCACATCCCGCAATTCCACCCGCAGCCGCGTCAACGCCACGGGCTGATGGGACTTGAGGTTTGCCGCGCGGCGGTGAAGTCGGCGGTGGCCGCTTGAGCGGCGGACAGGGCATGATTGAGTGGTTCAATCTAGGTTGCTGTTTCCTTTGAAACGTTAGTTGCCCACTGCATCACGAACGCGGCCACCCGTTGTTCGATATGGCTTTCGACGGTACGCAAACGCAGTAAAGAAATACCGCTTTTGCGCAAGATGCTGTTTTTCAATGCATCGAGTTCCGCCTGCTGTGGCGTGTCATGGCTGCCGCCGTCGACCTCTATCACTCCCAGCGGCGTTTTCCCGACTTTGAAATAGAGCACGAAATCACAACTGGCACCGTTGGCCATGAACGCCAGTTCTCTCGGTGTCAGACTCGCATTCGCGGCCGAAGCCACCAGGTTCAATGCAATCTGCGAATGGAACTTGAGCCCCCGGCAAACCTCCTGATCCAGGGTGTCACGCAGTATCTGCGCCACAATCTGCTCGGACTTGTAAACGGAGTCTTCCTGCCGTAACCGCTTGTTGAGGCGCTCAAGCGACAGGTCGTACTCCTCGTAGAGCAGGTCGAAGGCTGATATCACTGGCGCGCGATGCAGCTGCCTGTCCTCTGCGTAGTATTCGATGTAGCGCACCAGCGCCGCGATATGTCCGTTGTTCGCAGAGAAAACATCGTCTCCCGTGACCAGAGTAAAACGATTTTTAGCACGGGACATCGCTACATTGACCATGCGCGGATCATCCACGAACTCCAGGAATTTCGGGGTAATACTCTTTTTGTCCAATACGGTGGAGAAGACGATCTCGTCGCACTCACGGCCCTGGAATTTGTGAACGGTGTCATTGACGAAGTCAGCCGGCAAAAGCGTGCCCGACAGCGTGGCCTGTGCCCTGAACGGCGCAATGAAGCCCCTGCCGTCCTCGCCCTCCCATGCACCTTCGCCCTCACTATCAAGTATCACCAGCAGAGAATCCAGCTCCCGCAGGTTAGTTGTCTTTCGCGTGTGATTGCCTTTGGCGGTGACCAGCAGCGACAACGGCTTTTCCCCGCTGTCCTTCGTCATCGGGATCAACTGGTTATCGTAGAACTGCTGATTGCAGAACTGGATGATTCGCGGGTGACAGCGATAGTGTTCTTTGAGCAGCGTCACCGGAATAGAACCGCTGAATACATTGACGCACGAATCGAGCAGGCTGTGCTTCTCGCAATCGTAGTCATCCTTGGGGGCTGTGAGGCCCAGCTTTGCCGGGATATGCGCCAACTGTTTTCTATCGCCAACGATAATCAGGTTTTTAGCGCAGCCCAACGCCAATATTCCCGGAACGATATCTTGTTGCGAAGCCTCGTCGATAATCACGTAGTCAAGCATCGCCCCTGCTTGAAGGGAGTTGATGATTGAATGCGTGCTGCTGGAAATAATCGGGTAACGCTTAACAAACTCATCGAATCTGCGCTTGTAGTCCTTGGCGTCAAAGGGTTCAGGCGTGGGCACATGCTGATGCAGGTGCTGCTTGAGATACTTCATTGAAGCGCTGGTCAGTTCCTCTAGAAGCGCTTGGTAATTGCCAAGTCGCAACGTTTGCTGAAGGCTTTCCAGTGCCGTGCTTTTTTCCTGCAATGCCTTGTCGTAGTAGTGGAGTTGCAGGCCATAGAACATCGACTTGCGCTTTTCCCAGTTATCGAATGGCCTGATGCGCAGAATCCTGAAATTGAACAGCAGCTCAATCCTGTCCTTTACCCTGACGCGGCCGCCCGCAAGATGGGCCAGATAAGCCATCAGGTCAGCGGCCTTTTGCGGGGTGAGCTTGTACTTGTCCAGAACCGGTATCTGCACGCCGTTATCCTGCTGCCATTGCCGCAGATAACGCCGCTCCACCTCCAGCTCATCGATTTCAATCTGCAACCGTGCCACCGCATTGCGAGCATGTAGATGCCCTTGGAGTTGCTGCAGGACAGCCTGGATGTGCTCCATCGAGGGTGCTACCTCGGGAACCGCTGAGGGCCGGGAGCATGGCTTGGCGAAAAATGTTTCGCGGTTGTCTTTACTGCCTAATTCAGCGACCAGGTAATTGAGGCCAGACTTGCCCAGCTTTTCACAAACATTCGCGACAGCTGAGTTGTTGTTGGAGACCACCGCCACGGTTTTTCCACGCAGCAGGATATTGGCGATGATATTCAGAATGGTCTGGGTCTTGCCTGTACCTGGAGGACCTTCAATCAGGCTGACTTGGGAGGTGAACGCCCGTTCGACGGCTTGGAGCTGACTTTCATTGATGCCAAATGGAAAAATGAAATGACCCGCTTGCGCCTGCTGTCCATTCTGCCCGAAGCAATATGCGTGCAACGCCGTGCCTGCAACTGAAGGTATTGCGTTCAACTGCCGCAGTACATTTTCGGCGATCTCTTTGTCGCCAGGTTTCACGCCGTTATCGACCCGGCCAATGGCGATGGAGCGGAAATATTGAAAGATCGGGTCGTCCTTGATTTGCGTCGACTCGACTAGCTCGATGGAGTCCAACCTGAACACATACTTTGTCGTCTTCCCGGCATACTGAATAACCGCATATCTCTCGCCGTAGATCACAGCGCTCTCGATGGGATTGACCACTGCACTGCCCGTCCTGCGCAGAAGCTGGCCACTCTCCACTCGGGTAGGAACGATCTCACAATCTTCAAGCGGCCAGGAATAGCTCTTGCCGGAAGGAAAGCAGCCGGTCAACAAGAGCCCACCGCTCCTGTCACTTTTGATTTTCCAATCGCTGAACTGTCGGGTCTTGTCTTCACCGCATACGCTGATAGAAACCATATATTCCTTTATTCAGGCTCGTTGAAAGCCTGGGACACGTCCATGTTGTCGGGGTCCTACTTCAGCGACTCCCTAGGGGGCTGTCACCCAACCAAAGCTTCCAGCTCTTTGGAAACCCTACCGGGAAACCGCCGCCCTTCTTTCGCAATGTTGACCCGCAACGCCACCTGGGCCACCTCCATCACATTCTTGGTAAGCGAATAGCTGCCCCTGGCCTGCAGCCAGGTCAGCACGTCTGCTAAATGCCAGATAGATGCACTCCCCTCGTGCACCGGCGTCGGGAAGCTGCCTGGATGAGCCAACATCAGTTTGCGCATGTTCTGCCGAGACACACCTACGATCTCCGCTACGTCAGTCAGCCCGACCAAATCAGGTGCCACCTCGATCAATTTGGCCGACGGCACCGCCCGATGGACATCGGCCAGAGCGCTAAGCACCGCCTTGGCCGCATCAGGCGCATCGCGAGTGAACTCAAGCGCCAGCCGCCCCGGCTGCCCGATGCCGACCAGGGCATCGTCGCAACCCGCTTCTCCCAGCCGCTCCACCAGTTCATCCACGGCACAGCCATCGTCAGCAAGCTGATATTTCAAGGTAAAAATATAGTCCATTGTTCTATTCCTCATCATCGCCTTCAGCGTCGCGCCTATTGCGATGCGCAGTGCAATTGTCCACGACGCGTCGCAATGCTCGCGCGTGGTTGCAGGATTCTTCGGCGTGCTCCATATCGATGTAATACAGAATTCGCCACAGCGGCATTCCGCGTCTTTGTACGGGCAATAAACCCGCCCCCAGGCGTGACTGCCACCAGCGTCTACGCGCCACCCCTGCCCTTCGGCATACCTAAGCGTTTCTTCGATTTCTTTCTTCGGGTGCGTTGGACGAATCATCCGTTATTTCCAGTATTCGCATGATCAGCAAGGTTGTCAAATGACAACCTATGCATCCCCTTCAAGCGGCGCCACTCAGCAGCGTCTCAAACGAGGAGATAGGTTGGTATGTGACAGATCCTCGTGAACCGTACGATGAAATACTCTTGGGGCCATGCCGCCCGATGATAAGCGTTTCCGGAAAACCGCTAAGGCGGGTAATCGTAGCGAAAGGTGACGGCACCGCCCTCCCATTACCGTCACGCTAGGGCACTACGGGCGGAAGCTGACGAAGCCTGGAATTGAGCCAAAATGAAAAAAGCCCCATGGAAGTTATCCACAGGGCTTTTGTTCAAAACGGGCGCCAGGGCCAATAGCGGCCGTCAGCAGTCAGATATCTAAGCCTGACTCATTCCCACTCAATCGTCGCCGGCGGCTTGCTCGACACGTCATACGTTACGCGAGAGATACCTTCGATTTCGTTGATGATCCGCCCGGAAACAGTTTCCAGCAGTTCGTAGGGCAGGTGTGCCCAGCGCGCGGTCATGAAATCGATGGTTTCCACGGCGCGCAGGGCCACGACCCAGGCGTAGCGACGGCCGTCGCCGACCACGCCCACCGATTTCACCGGTTGAAACACCACGAACGCCTGGCTGACCTTGTGGTACCAGTCGGCCTTGCGCAGTTCTTCGATGAAGATGTGGTCGGCGCGACGCAGCAGGTCGGCGTATTCCTTCTTCACTTCACCGAGGATCCGCACGCCCAGGCCCGGGCCCGGGAATGGGTGGCGGTAGACCATGTCGTACGGCAGGCCCAGTTCCAGGCCGAGGCGACGCACTTCATCCTTGAACAGTTCGCGCAGCGGCTCGACCAGCTTGAGGTTCATCTCTTCCGGCAGGCCACCGACGTTGTGGTGGGACTTGATCACGTGGGCCTTGCCGCTCTTGGCGCCGGCCGACTCGATCACGTCGGGGTAGATGGTGCCCTGGGCCAGGTACTTGATGTTGTCCAGCTTGCAGGATTCGGCATCGAACACGTCGATGAAGGTACGGCCGATGATCTTGCGCTTCTTCTCCGGGTCGGACTCACCGGCCAGGTTGTTCAGGAACTGCTCTTCGGCGTTGGCGCGGATCACCTTGACGCCCATGTTCTCGGCGAACATGGCCATCACTTGCTCGCCTTCGTGCAGGCGCAACAAGCCGTTGTCGACGAACACGCAGGTCAGCTGGTCGCCGATGGCCTTGTGCAGCAGCGCGGCAACCACCGAGGAGTCGACGCCGCCGGACAGGCCCAGCAACACGTTGTCGGTACCGACCTGGGCGCGGACCTGGGCGATGGCGTCTTCAGCGATCTTCGACGGGGTCCAGAGGGCTTCGCACCCGCAGATGTCGAGGATGAAGCGCGACAGGATGCGGCCGCCCTGCTTGGTGTGGGTCACTTCAGGGTGGAACTGCACGCCATAATAGCGACGATCATCGTTGAACATGCCGGCGATCGGGCAGCTCGGAGTGCTGGCGAGGATGTGGAAGTCTTCCGGCATCTTGGTGACCTTGTCACCGTGGCTCATCCACACGTCGAGGCCGAACAGGCCATCAGCGTCGACGTGATCTTCGATGCCGTCCAACAGGCGGCTCTTGCCGACCACGTCGACGCGGGCATAACCGAACTCACGCAGGTCCGAACCTTCGACCTTGCCGCCCAGCTGTTCAGCCATGGTCTGCATGCCGTAGCAGATGCCGAAGACCGGCACGCCCAGGTCGAACACGGCTTGCGGGCAGCGCGGGCTGTCGGCTTCGTGCACGGACTCGGGGCCGCCAGCGAGGATGACGCCTTTAGGCGCGAATTCGCGAATCGCTTCGTCATCCATGTCGAACGGATGCAGTTCGCAGTACACGCCGATCTCACGCACGCGGCGGGCGATCAGCTGGGTGTACTGGGAACCGAAGTCGAGGATCAGGATGCGGTGAGCGTGAATGTCGAGGGCCATGGAAGAAACTCTATAAAGCAGTTGCAAGCTTCGAGCTGCAAGCTGCAAGTAATCGGAGGCTGCGCGGTAGCTGTATGAACACAGCCCCGCTTGCAGCTTATAACTTGTGGCTTATAGCTGTCGGCGTCAGCCGACCCGATAGTTCGGCGCTTCCTTGGTGATCTGCACGTCGTGGACATGGGACTCGGCCATGCCGGCGCCGGTGATGCGCACGAATTCCGGCTTGGTGCGCATCTCTTCGATGTCAGCGCTGCCGGTGTAACCCATGGAAGAACGCAGGCCGCCCATCAGTTGGTGGATGATGGCGCTCAGGGTGCCCTTGTACGGCACGCGACCTTCGATGCCTTCCGGCACCAGCTTCTCGGCCCCTGCGGAGGAGTCCTGGAAGTAACGGTCGGAAGAACCCTGGGCCTGGGACATGGCGCCCAGCGAGCCCATGCCGCGATAGGCCTTGTAGCTACGGCCCTGGAACAGCTCGATCTCGCCCGGTGCTTCTTCGGTACCGGCGAACATCGACCCCATCATCACGCAGTAGGCACCGGCGACGATGGCCTTGGACAGGTCACCGGAGAAGCGGATACCGCCGTCGGCGATCAACGGCACACCGGTGCCTTCAAGGGCGGCGGCGACGTTGGCGATGGCGCTGATCTGCGGCACGCCGACACCGGCGACGATGCGGGTGGTGCAGATCGAGCCAGGGCCGATACCGACCTTGACGGCGTCGGCGCCGGCGTCGGCCAGGGCCTTCGCGGCTGCGCCGGTGGCGATGTTGCCGCCAATCACCTGGACGTCAGGGAAGTTCTGCTTGACCCAGCGCACACGGTCGATCACGCCTTTGGAGTGACCGTGGGCGGTGTCAACCACCACCACGTCAACACCGGCGTTGACCAGGGCCGCGACGCGGTCACCGGTGTCCTTGCCGGTGCCGACGGCGGCGCCGACGCGCAGACGACCTTGGTCGTCCTTGCTGGCCAGCGGGTAGGCCTTGGCTTTTTCGATGTCGTTGACGGTCATCATGCCCTTGAGCGCGAACTTGTCGTCGACGATCAGCACACGTTCGATGCGGTGCTTGTGCAGCAATTCGCGGACTTCGTCCTTGCTGGTGCCTTCCTTGACCGTGACCAGGCGCTCTTTAGGCGTCATCACTTGGCGGACGGTGGCATCCAGGCGGTTCTCGAAACGCACGTCGCGGGAGGTGACGATGCCGACCAGGTCGCCATCGTGCAGCACCGGAACGCCGGAGATGTTGTGCATGCGGGTCAGTTCGAACAGATCCCGGACCGTGGCGTCAGCCTCGATGGTGATCGGATCCTTGACCACGCCAGCCTCGAACCGCTTGACCTTGCGCACTTCGGCGGCCTGCTGTTCGATGGTCATGTTCTTGTGGATGATACCGATACCGCCTTCCTGGGCCATGGCAATGGCCAGACGGGCTTCGGTCACGGTGTCCATGGCGGCGGAAACCAGGGGGATATTCAGTTCGATGCCACGGGTGAGACGGGTTTTGAGACTGACTTCGTTAGGCAGTACTTCGGAATAACCGGGCACTAGGAGAATGTCGTCGAAGGTCAGAGCTTCTTGGCTTATACGCAGCATCGCGGGGGCTCCCGAGCGGGAAAATGGAAGCGCGCCATTATACTCATGCACCCCGTCTGGCTCAATGTAAAACTCTGTCTATTATTGCGGGGGTGATTGACGGGGCTAAAACCAACAATTCTTGTTGTACACCAAACCCTGTGGCGAGGGGATTTATCCCCGCTGGGGCGCGAAGCGGCCCTAAACCCAGACCATGCGGTACATCTGGCAGATTGAGTCGACTGCTTGGGGACTGCTGCGCAGCCCAGCGGGGATAAATCCCCTCGCCACAAAAGCATCCTGTGGTGTACCTATCTACAACTCCACCTTCACCCAACTCACCGGCTGATCCAGCCAATCGGCGAATTCATCGATAAAGCCCTGCTTGAATCCCGCCTCCAGCCAGTTGTTGAAGATGAAACCCAGGTTGGAGAAAGCGCAGGGTTGCAGGAACAGGAAGCCATTGATGTCATCCTCATGCCCGCATTCAGGGCAGGTGAAATTATCGGTGCGCCCCGGCATCCAGTCTTCCAGGCTTTCGAACAGCGCTTCGCCAATCTCCTTGCGACACTCGGCACAACCCGCCTCTTCGAGAAAGCCCTTGGCCGGCGTATAGATGCAGCGCTTGGTGATGATCTCCAGGCCGTTGACCGGTTCGCCGAACGGCAACGCGTCGGGATGCAGGACCACGTCGCGGGCACCCGGGGCGATGGCGTGGGCCATGCGATTGCCGGTACGCCCGCAGGTGGTCAGTTGTTCCTCGACGATGTTCTTGCGCACCAGCCAGCGCACGATCGCCCGCGCTCGAGGCTCGTGGACCGGCAGGGTGGAAATTTTCGGGACGATGATGCTTTGCGAATTCATGGCGAGGCCTGGCGGTTTCCCTGCGGATCTAGGCCGGCAGCTTAATCCCTGGCGGGATCAGGTCAAGCACTCAGGTACCGTCCGATCAACGCGAGGCCACTGGCGAGCACCAGCCACGTGACCAGGCGCACGAAGGCCTCTCGCGACATTTCATGGTCAGACGACGCCCCACCCACAACCCCAGCGCCATGGCCGGCATCAAACACAGCGCCAGTACCAATAAGGGTAGCTCGGCATACACGCCCGCGATAACGAACAGGCTCAAGCGTACCACCGTGCTGCAACTGATCAGCGCACTCTGGGTCGCCCGCGCCGCCTCCTTGGACAAACGGCTGTTCAGGTAGATCGCATACAAAAAGCCGCCACTGCCAAACAGCGCACCGAACAATCCGCCCACCGTGCCCATCGGGATCGACCACAGCGCCGATAGCTGCGCCGGTCGGGTCTTTATCAACAAGCTGTAGATCGCATAAGCGCTGATAAACAGCCCCATCAATAGCAGCAACAGATCGGACTTGAGGTTGAGCAGGAAGATCACGCCCAAGGTGCAACCCACCGCCATGCACGGCAATAGCCGCAGCAACTCAGGCCGAGCAACGTCCCGACGCGACGGTAACAGATTGCCGAACGCCGCGACGAAATCCAGCAAGACCAGCAGCGGGACGATCTTCGACAGGGGCATGAACAGCAGCAGGATGGGCGCCGCCACCAGCGCCGTACCGAACCCGGCGATGCCGAAGACGATGTAGGCCAGGGCGATGGCCGAGGCGATCACCAGCCATTGCATCGGGGCAAAGGCCCACTGGCCCAACCATGACAGAAGATCCATCCGGCACTTCCTTGATATGGAGAGCGGGGACTTTAGCCAGATGATGGGGGGACATCCAGCATTTGTGGTGATCGGTCTGTCGCTATCGCGAGCAAGCTCGCTCCCACATTTGATCTTCGGTGCGACATGGATCCCCTGTGGGAGCGAACTTGCTCGCGATGCAGACAACCCGGTCTAATTGTCTGCACACCCTTGGCGAATCCCCTTATCATGCCGCCCATGATTAAAGATCCCTTTGCCCGACTGGGCCTGGACCGCGAGGTCCTGACTGTCAGCCAGCTCAACGGCCGTGCGCGGGTGTTGCTCGAAGACGTGTTCAGCAACATCTGGGTCGAGGGCGAAATCTCCAACCTCGCCCGCCCCGCCTCCGGCCATGTGTATTTCACCCTCAAGGACAGCGGAGCCCAGGTGCGTTGCGCGCTGTTCCGGCAGAACGCCGCACGGGTGCGCCAGGCCTTGAAGGACGGGCTGGCGGTGAAGGTGCGCGGCAAGGTCTCGCTGTTCGAGGGCCGTGGCGACTATCAACTGATCCTCGACACCGTGGAGCCGGCCGGCGATGGTGCCCTGCGCCTGGCCTTCGATGCCTTGAAGGAAAAGCTCAGTGCCGAAGGCCTGTTCAGCGCCGAGCGCAAGGTACCGTTGCCGGCCCATCCGCAACGCATTGGGATCATCAGCTCACCCACCGGCGCGGTGATCCGCGACATCATCAGCGTATTTCGCCGCCGCGCGCCGCAGATTTCCCTGACCTTGATTCCCACCGCCGTACAGGGCCGCGAGGCGACTGCACAAATCGTCCGCGCCTTGAAACTGGCCGATGCCCGGGGTTTCGACGCACTGATCCTGGCCCGGGGCGGCGGTTCGCTGGAAGACCTGTGGTGTTTCAACGAAGAAGCCGTGGCCCGGGCGGTGGACGCCTGCGTCACGCCGATCGTCAGCGCCGTCGGCCATGAGACCGACGTGTCCATCAGCGATTTCGTCGCGGACGTGCGCGCGCCGACTCCGTCCGCCGCCGCCGAACTGCTGGCGCCTGATGCCGGCGACCTGGTGCGCCGGGTCGAGAGCCTGCATCGCCGGCTGGTGATGCGCATGCGCGACCGGCTGATGCGCGATCAATTGCGCCTCGAAGGCCTCACTCGCCGCCTGCGTCATCCCGGCGAACGCCTGCGCCAGCAAGCCCAGCGCCTCGACGACCTGGACATGCGCATGCGCCGGGCCTTCGAACGCAGCCTCAATACCCGCCGCGAACGCCTGATCCGCCTGGAAACCCGCCTGGCCGGGCAACATCCGGGCCGACAGTTGGCCATGCTGCGCCAACGCCTGGACAGCCTCGCCGAACGCTTGCCCCGGGCCATGCGCGAAGGCCTCAAGACGCGACGCGTCCAGCTACGAAACCAGATGCAGACGCTGCACATCGTCAGCCCGCTGGCGACCCTCGGTCGTGGCTACAGCATCCTGCTCGACGAGCGTGGCCATGCGATCCGTAGCGCCGGGCAAACCCGGACTGGCCAGCGCCTGACCGCCAAGCTCGGCGAAGGCGAACTGCTGGTGCGGGTCGAAGACAATCACCTGACGCCGGTCACCCTTTCTTTACTGGATTGATTCATGCCGCGATATCTCGCCTCCTTGTTCCTGCTGTGCCTGACCTTCAACGCCCACGCCGACAGTTACATCACCCGCTTGTTGAACAAACCGGTGCCCGGCGGTGTGGCCGTGGTGGACCTGGGCAGCGCGGCCCAGGCACCCAAAGCCACGTACCAGGGCAAACCTGTGCTGGTGGTCAAGGAACAGCAGAACTGGCTGGCGATTGTCGGCATCCCGCTGACGGTCCAGCCCGGCACGCAGCAGATCAGCAGTGGCGGCGGCACCCAGCCTTTCGTGGTCGGCTACAAGAAATATCCCGAGCAGCACATCACGCTGACGAACAAACGCCAGGTCAACCCGAACCCGGCGGACCTCAAGCGCATCAACGCCGAGCTGGCGGTGCAGTTGAAGGCCTACCGCAGCTTCAGCCCGAACATCCCCAGTAACCTGTTGCTGGACAAACCGGTCAACGGCCCGCTGTCGAGCAAGTTCGGCGTGCGCCGCTTCTTCAACGGCGAAGAGCGCAACCCCCACGCCGGCCTGGACTTCGCCGTGCCCGCCGGCACGCCGATCAAGACCCCAGCCGCCGGCAAGGTAATCCTCACCGGCAATTACTTCTTCAATGGCAACACCGTGTTTGTCGACCACGGCCAGGGCTTTATCAGCATGTTCTGCCACATGTCGAAGATTGACGTGAAGGTCGGCCAGCAACTGGCCCGGGGCACCGTGGTGGGCAAAGTCGGCGCCACGGGCCGGGCGACGGGGCCGCACATGCACTGGAACATCAGCCTGAACGATGCGCGGGTGGATCCGGCGATTTTTATCGGTGCTTTTCAACCCTGAGTATTTTGCGTTGAGACTACTGGCCTCATCGCGAGCAAGCTCGCTCCCACATTGGATCTGCGGTGAACACAACATTGGCAACCACCAGAGATCCCCTGTGGGAGCGAGCTTGCTCGCGATGACGGCAGCCGCATCACCACCCTCCCGAAAATTGCCAAGCTCAAAACATCGACGCAATTTCTGACATTCATACCTGACACATGCGCGATTAAATCGCGCAAATCCACCCAAAAGCAGAACTTCTCCCAATTTTTTCCGACTGCTTGCAACCCCCCGTCCACGCGGTTAGGGTTGAGGGCATGAAAACCTCTCACACCCTCATCCAGCTTCGCCAGCACCGCAGCCTGTGCCTCGTCAGCGCACGACTGCCGGGCTGAATCGCGGCACCTCGTCCCGGCTGAAGAGCCACCCCATTCGAAACACCGGCAGGCCGCCTTTTTCCGGCCACGACAATAAGGATTCCGCCCATGAGCATGCTCAAAGACCCGTCTTCGAAATACCGCGCGTTCCCGACCATCAACCTGCCGGATCGCACCTGGCCGTCGAAGACCGTCACCGCCGCGCCGATCTGGTGCAGTTCCGACCTGCGCGATGGCAACCAGTCGTTGATCGAGCCGATGGACGCGGCCAAGAAGCTGCGTTTCTGGAAAACCCTCGTTGCAGTCGGCGTGAAGGAAATCGAAGCATCGTTTCCAGCGGCGTCGCAGACCGACTTCGACTTCGTGCGCACCCTTATCGAAGAAGGCCATATCCCGGACGACACCACTATCCAGGTGCTGACCCAGGCCCGTGAAGACCTCATCGCCCGTACCTTCGAATCCCTGCGCGGCGCGAAGAAAGCCATCGTCCACCTGTACAACGCCACCTGCCCGTCGTTCCGCCGCATCGTGTTCAACCAGGACAAGGAAGGCGTGAAGGAAATCGCGGTGAACGCGGCCAAGCTGTTCGTCAAATACGCCGCCCAGCAGCCGGAAACCCAATGGCAGTTCGAATACTCGCCAGAGACTTTCAGCGCGACCGAGCTGGAGTTCGCCAAGGAAGTCTGCGACGCCGTGATCGAAGTGTGGAACCCGACGCCTGAGCGCAAGGTAATCCTCAACCTGCCGGCCACCGTGGAAGTCGCCACCCCGAACATCTACGCCGACCAGATCGAGTGGTTCCACCGCAACATCACCCGTCGTGACAGCGTGCTGATCAGCCTGCACACCCACAACGACCGTGGCACCGGCGTGGCCGCCACCGAGCTGGGCCTGATGGCCGGCGCCGACCGTGTCGAAGGCTGCCTGTTCGGCAACGGCGAACGCACCGGTAACGTCGACCTGGTGACCGTGGCGCTGAACCTCTACACCCAGGGCATCAACCCTGAACTGGACTTCTCCGACATCGACGGCGTGCGCAAAGTGGTCGAAGAGTGCAACCAGATTCCGGTGCACCCACGTCACCCGTACGTCGGCGACCTTGTCCACACTGCGTTCTCCGGCTCGCACCAGGACGCCATCCGCAAGGGCTTTGCCCAGCAGAAACCGGACACCCTGTGGGAAGTGCCGTACCTGCCGATCGACCCAGCCGACATTGGCCGCAGCTACGAGGCAGTGATTCGTGTGAACAGCCAGTCGGGCAAGGGCGGCATCGCCTACCTGCTGGAGCAGGAATACGGCATCAGCCTGCCGCGTCGCATGCAGATCGAGTTCAGCCAGGTGGTGCAGCGCGAAACCGATCGCCTGGGCCTGGAAATGACCGCCCAGCAGATCCATGCCTTGCTGCAGCGTGAATACCTGCAAGCCAACACCCCGTACGCGCTGGTCAGCCATCGCCTGCAGGAAGAAAACGGCAACAGCGCCGTGGAAGTGGAAGTGGCGAGCAAAGGCCAGGGCGAAACCAACCTGCACTGGCGCGGCAAGGGCAACGGCGCCCTGGAAGCCCTGGTGGCCGGCCTGCCGATTCCGGTGGAGATCATGGACTACAACGAGCACGCCATCGGCGCCGGCACCAACGCCAAGGCGGCGGCGTACATCGAGCTGCGAGTCAATGGCGAGCGTGCGGTGCATGGCGTGGGCATTGATGAAAACATCACCACGGCGAGCTTCAAGGCGCTGTTCAGCGCACTGAACCGCTCGCTGAGCCAGCCGGAAGCCAAGGCGGCTTGATCCAAGACTGAAATGCAAAAAGGCCCTGGGGTGTGAACCCTGGGGCCTTTTTTGTTGTGCGCCCAGCATGGGCGCAATCTTGTGGGTGAAAGTCCCACCGTGAGCTGACCACAGCGAACGAAGTGAAGCGCAACTGCATGAGGGCGACCGAGTGTGGGGAGGAAGCGTGAATCGAAACCGCGAGCCGATGAACAAGAACTGGATATAAGGCGATGCTGACCAGGGCGAGCGAGCTGCAAATCGCGAAGCTCTTGTGGTCAAAGGGCGGCAGCGTAAATTCGGCGGTTGTGCGGGGAAGGATTGCGTTCTTACCTGGGGAGATCTCGCCTTGTGCCTGAAAGGGCGACGGTGAAAAAAACCGGAGCGAGAAGTCAGCAGAGGCCGTAGTAGTCTTTTTTGACGAAGGGCCGAACGAGAGAAAGCGTTATAGGCCATGTTGATGCGAGAAACCGGAAGTCAGAAGCCTGCCAAACGCGGGGCGGATGTGAGGACGCGAGCGGTGAAGCCGTGAGAAGCCCCATCAGCGACGAGGTCAATTGCCCGCAAAATGAAACCGACAACGCAGGGCAAGGGCTGCTGGAACGGGCCTTTGCGAGAGCAAACCTGAAACGAGCCTGGAAACGAGTCAGGGCTAACAAAGGGGCGGCAGGAGTCGACGGTTTGGACATTGAACAGACCGCGAAACTTTTGCAGACCCGATGGCCTGTGATCTGTGAACAGCTTCTCTCAGGCGTCTACCGGCCCAGTCCGGTACGACGCGCGGTCATCCCCAAGCCTGACGGCGGCGAACGCGAGTTGGGCATTCCAACGGTCACCGACCGGTTGATCCAACAAGCATTGCTGCAAGTCCTGCAGCCACTGCTCGATCCAACCTTCAGTGAACACAGCTACGGTTTTCGTCCGGGGCGCAGTGCGCAGGACGCCATTTTGGCGGCTCAGCGACATGTGTCTTCGGGACGCAAAGTGGTAGTGGATGTTGATTTGGAGAAGTTCTTCGACCGGGTCGACCACGACATTTTGATTGATCGTTTATGCAAGCGGATTGCGGATCGGGCGGCTATCCGGCTGATTCGGGCGTATCTGGATGCGGGAACGCAGATCAATGGAGTAGTCGAGAAAAGCCGCTGCGGGGCGCCGCAAGGCGGTCCGCTGTCGCCGCTGTTGGCGAATGTGCTGCTGGACGAAGTGGATCGAGAGCTTGAACGTCGGGGCCATTGTTTCGTGCGTTATGCCGATGATGCGAATGTGTACGTTCGCAGCAAGAAGACTGGGCAGCGAGTGATGGTCCTGCTGAAGCGTCTGTATGAAAAACTGCACTTGAGTGTCAACGAGAGCAAGAGTGCGGTGGCGAGTGCATTTGGTCGCAAGTTTCTGGGCTATGCCTTTTGGGCGTCACCCAAAGGCGTCAAGAGAACGGTGTCGGTCAAGGCGCGCAAGCAGTTCAAGCAGCGAATACGCGTGCTCACCCGTCGCTCAGGGGGACGCAGCATGGGGCAGGTTGTCGAAAACTTACGTCCTTATCTCTTGGGCTGGAAAGCTTATTTTGGGTTATCGCAAACACCGAAGGTCTGGCGAGAGCTGGACGAATGGATACGACACCGACTGCGAGCGATCCAGCTTAAGCAATGGAGGCGTGGACCGACGATCTATCGCGAACTGCGGGCTCTGGGGGCCAGTGCTCAAACCGCACGGAAAGTGGCGGCTAACTCATGTAGTTGGTGGCGTAACAGCCGCTTTGAGCTTAATCGAGTGCTGGATGTGGCCTGGTTCGACAGGCTGGGTCTGGTGCGACTCTCATAACCTCAATCTCTCGAACCGCCCGGTGCGGACCCGCATGCCGGGTGGTGTGGCAGGGGAGCGGCCTGTGAAAAGGCCGACCCCTATGCCGATTGGCTGATGGTTTTGTGCGCCTGTTCCGGCCCCTTCGCGAGCAAGCTCGCTCCCACACTGGATTTTCAGTGGGACCGAAATCCTGTGGGAGCGAGCTTGCTCGCGATGGCGGCCTGTCAGACAACCAAAATGTCAGGCATGGGTATCGATCGAAATAGTCATCGCCTGCAACAGCGCGGCCTGCAAGGTTTGCAAAGTCGCCTGGGTCGCCATGATCTGGGTCTGGATCGCCATGGTTTCCTGGGCTTTCTGCTCTTCATCGGCCCGGCTTTTTTGCACCCGGGCTAGCTGGGCTTGCTGTTCGGCCAGCAATTTTTCGGTTTGTTCGATCTGCTTCTTCAGTTGTTCGATGACATTGCCGCTGCCGCTGCTGCCACCCGCACCCGCGATATTCGCGCCGCTGGTGTCGACTGCGAGTTTCTTGTCCTTGTCTTCGCTGCTGTCAGTCGGTGTCACCGGACTGACTGCCTTCTCTTCTTCAGCCCCGCGAATGGAGACTTTGGGCGCTGACAGCGGATAAGGGTTTACGGTCGTTGCGCTGATACTGGTCATAGAGACTCCTCCTTGGCTGACCGGTTATCGGCACGCAACAGCGCTTCTTGAGGCTGAATCGTTTCAATAGATGAACTCGAAACGATCGGCGTCGAGGTTGGCCGGAAACCGCGTGCGATACGCGGCCAGGTCCGCCGCGTTCAGGCACGCCGTGAACACACCATCGGCTTCGCCGGCGCTGAGCAGGGTTTCGCCCTGGAAATCCAGGACCTGGCTGTCGCCGGTATAAGCGAAGCCTTTGCCGTCGGTGCCAATACGGTTGACCGCCGCCACGTAGCACAGGTTTTCGATGGCCCGCGCCGGCAGAAGCCGGTTCCAATGCTGGCGCCGGGCGCCCGGCCAGTTGGCGGTGTACAGCAACAGGTCGGTGTCCTCGGCGTCGCGACTCCACGCAGGGAAGCGCAGGTCGTAGCAGATCAACGGCCGGATCCGCCAGCCCTTGAGTTCGAACAACACCTGCTGGTCGCCCGGCGTGTAATGGTTGTGCTCGCCCGCCATGCGAAACAGATGCCGCTTGTCGTAATGCAGCACTTCGCCGTCCGGACGCGCCCACAGCAGGCGATTGCGGTGGCTGCCATCGGCGGCCTGGATGATCACGCTGCCGGTGATCACGGCATTCAGTTTCGCCGCCTGGTCTTTGAGCCATTTGCTGGCGGGGCCGTTTTCAGGCTCCGCCAGGGTCTCGGACTCCATGGAAAAACCGGTGGTGAACATCTCCGGCAGGATGATCAGGTCCGCCCCGCGCGCCTGCTCGAGCAACGCGTCGAAATGCTCCAGGTTGGCCCGGCGGTCGTGCCAGGCCAAGGTGGTCTGGATCAAGGCAACATTCAGGTTGGGCAAGGTGCTCAGATCACGCATAGTTTTTCCGCCGCTTCGCGCAGCGTCTCCTCGCGCTTGGCAAAGCACAGGCGCACCAGGCGCTGGCCCTGCGGCGGGTTCTGGTAGAACACCGAGATCGGAATGGTCGCCACGCCGTGTTCGCGGGTCATCCACAGCGCCATGTCGACGTCGTTGAGGTCTGGGCGGATCTGCGAGTAATCGACCAGTTGGAAGTAAGTGCCGGCGACGCGCTTGAAGCTGAACCGTGACGGTGCCAGCAGATCGCAGAACAGGTCGCGCTTGGCCTGGTAGAAGCCTGGCAGTTCATCGACGTGCTCGGGGTGCTCGGCCATGTAGTCGGCCAACGCATACTGCAACGGCGTCACGCCGCAAAAGCTGACGTACTGATGCACCTTGCGCAGCTCAGCCGTCAGGGCCGGTGGCGCGACGACGTAGCCGGTTTTCCAGCCCGTGACGTGGTAGGTCTTGCCGAACGAACTGACCACGAAGGCGCGGCGATACAGTTCCTCATGGGCAAGCACACTGACATGAGGCACGCCGTCGAACACCAGGTGCTCGTAGACTTCGTCGCTGATCAGGTAAATGTCGCGATCTCGGATCAAGGCCGCCAACTGGTCCAGCTCGGCACGGCTGATCAACGCTCCGCTGGGGTTGTGCGGCGTGTTGAGGATGATCATGCGCGTGCGCGGGCTCAGGGCTTCGCCGAGCTTCTGGAAGTCGATGGCGAAATCGTCCAGGCCCAGTGGCACGTGCACGCAACGCCCGCCGGCCAGTTGCACGGAAGGTTCGTAGCTGTCGTAGGCTGGGTCGAAGACGATGACTTCGTCGCCACGGTTAACCACCGCCGCAATAGCGCAGAAAATCGCCTGGGTCGCGCCAGGGGTCACGGTGACTTCCTGATCGGCATCGACGCTGGCGCCATAGCTGCGGGCGATCTTCGCCGCGATCTGCTGGCGCAGCACCGGCAGGCCGGTCATGGGGGAATATTGGTTGTGGCCTTGGGCGATGTGCCGGCCGACCGCATCGCGCAGGGCTTGCGGGCCATCGAAATCGGGAAACCCCTGGGACAGGTTCAGCGCGCCGGTCTGTGCGGCGAGCTGGGACATCTGGGTGAAAATCGTGATGCCGACGTTCGGCAACTTGCTGGTGATCATCGAGGGTTCCCTGGGTCTGCACCCGGCTCTGGTGCGGCGCGGGAGAGGTCGAGGATAGCCCAAAAAAAAGCTGCCAGCAGCAAGCTCCAAGCTACAAGCCGGTGCGCCGGAACTTGAAGCTTGCAGCTCGCAACTTGCAGCTGCTTTTATTTCTTGTCGCGGCGCTTCTTGTCGGCCTTCTTGTGGTGCGACATCAAGCGGCGCTTCTTGTTGACCTGGCGGTCGGTGAGCGTGTTCTTGTTGCCTTCGTACGGGTTCTCGCCGCCCTTGAACTCGATGCGGATCGGCGTGCCGACCAGCTTCAGGACGCGACGATAAGTGTTCTCCAGATAGCGCACATACGACTTGGGCACTTTCTCGATCTGGTTGCCGTGGATCACGATGATCGGCGGGTTGGCACCACCCAAGTGGGCGTAGCGCAGCTTGATCCGACGATTGTTGACCATCGGTGGCGCGTGCTCGCCAACGGCGTCTTCGAGGATCTGGGTCAGGCGGTTGGTCGGCCAGCGGGTAACCGCGGACTTGAACGAGTTCTGCACCGAAGCGTAGAGGTTGCCCACGCCCGTGCCGTGCAGGGCCGAGATGAAGTGGATGTCGGCGAAGTCGACGAAGAACAGCCGGCGCTGCAATTCGACCTTCACGTAATCCCGTTCGCTCGGCGTCATGCCGTCCCACTTGTTGATCGCGATGACCAGTGCACGACCGGCTTCCAGGGCAAAGCCCAGCAGGTTCAGGTCGTGATCGACCACGCCTTCGCGGGCGTCCATCACGAAGATCACCACGTTGGCGTCCTTGATCGCCTGCAGGGTCTTGACCACGGAGAACTTTTCGACTTCCTCGTGGATCTTGCCGCGCTTGCGCACACCGGCGGTGTCGATCAGCGTGTACTTCTCTTCGTTACGCTCGAAGGGAATGTAGATACTGTCGCGGGTGGTACCGGGCTGGTCGTAGACGATGACCCGGTCTTCGCCGAGCATACGGTTGACCAATGTCGATTTGCCGACGTTCGGACGGCCGATGATCGCGATCTTGATCCCGTCTTTTTCGCTCGGGCCCGGAATGCGCTTGGCTTCCTCGCCCTCGGCAACGACTTCTTCCTCGCCCTCTTCCGGCTCGTCTTCGTCATCCTTGGGGAAATCAGCCAGGGCGATTTCCAGCATCTGGGTGATGCCACGACCGTGAGCACCGGCGATCGGGATCGCCTGGCCCATGCCCAACGGCGCGAACTCGGCGCGGGCCATGTCCGGGTCGATGTTATCGACCTTGTTGGCGACCACGTAGGAACGCTTGTTACGCTTGCGCAAATGCTCGGCGATCATCTGGTCGGCGGCGGTAAAACCGGCCTTGGCGTCTACCAGGAACAGCACTACGTCGGCTTCTTCGATGGCGAGCAGCGACTGCTCGGCCATTTTTTCGTCCATGCCGTGTTCATCACCGGAGATGCCGCCGGTGTCGACCAGAATATAGGTACGCCCTTGCCACTTGGCCTCACCGTATTGGCGATCACGGGTCAGACCGGACAAGTCGCCGACGATGGCGTCGCGAGTCCTGGTCAGGCGGTTGAACAAGGTGGACTTGCCGACGTTCGGTCGGCCCACCAGGGCGATTACGGGAACCATGCGGCTCTCCACTTCGTTATTTCAGAAAATACAAAAGCCGCTGCGAGGCAGCGGCTGGTGCTCGGGGGCCACCTTGTGGGAGCGAGCCTGCTCGCGAAAACAGTGGGGGCAGTCGCCATACAGACCGCTGATCCACCGCATTCGCGAGCAGGCTCGCTCCTACAAAACTGGAGCCGCTTGGGGGATTAGCCCCAAGCATAGTCTTACTTGATGGTCAGGGCTTCCAGTTTGCCGCTGTTGCCATACACATAAATCATGCTGCCCACCACCAGCGGACGGGCACGCAGGCCGTCGCTGTCGATGCGCTCACGGCCGACGAAACGACCGTCCACCTGGCTGAGCAGGTGCAGGTAACCTTCCAGGTCACCCACTGCAACGTAGCTGGAGAACACTTCCGGGGCCGACAGTTGACGACGGGCTAGGGAATCGTTGCTCCACAACGCGGTGGTGGAACGCTCATCGACGCCTTCGACCGTGCCCGAGGACAGGCTCACATAGACGCTGCCAAAACCCTGGGCGACACCGGCGTAGCTGGACGCATCGCGCTGCCACAGCACCCGGCCGCTTTCCAGGTCCAGTGCCGCAACGCGACCCTGGTAGCTGGCGACGTACAGCGTACCGCCGGACAGCAACAGGCCGCCGTCAATGTCGACCACACGTTCCAGTTCCGAACGACCTTGAGGGATCGCTACACGCTGTTCCCAGACCGGCACGCCGTTGGAAATGTCCAGGGCAACGACTTTACCGGTCGACAAGCCAGCCACCGCGAGGCGGTTGGTGACGATCGGCGCGCTGGTGCCGCGCAAGGTCAGTACCGCCGGAGTGCTGTCATACAACCAGCGCTGGTTGCCGGTGGCGGCATCCAGGCCGATCAGGCGGTCATCCTGGGTCTGGACCACGACCACGTCGCCGTTGGTGGCGGGCGGTGCGAGGACTTCACTGGTCACGCGGGCGCGCCATTTCTCTTCACCGCTGCTCGCGTCCAGGGCGACGATCTCACCCTTGAGCGTGCCGATCATGACCAGCCCGTAACCCACGCCAACGGCGCCGGACACAGGCAGCTCGAGATCTTTTTCCCACTTCACGTCGCCGTTCATGCGATCCATGGCCATGACGACGCCAGTCACGTCGCCGGCATAAATGGTGTCGCCGTCGATGGCCGGCACCAGCATGTTGTAGGTTTCACCCTGGCCGTCACCGATGGAACGGCTCCATTGCTTCTGCAGCACGACTTCTTCTTTGAAGTCGGTCAGTTCGGCCGGAGGCAATTCTTTCTTGCTGTTGCTGCTGCAACCCGCGGCCAGAATGGCCAGGGCCAGCAATGCTGCATGTTTCCAACGGATCACGTCACGCATCCCCTTTGGCCAGGTCGTCCAGCTTGATTTGCAGGCCACCGACCGCGGCTTCATCCGACAGCGCAGCCTTGGCTTTTTGGTAGGCCGCATGGGCCTCATCGGCACGGCCCAGCTGTACCAGCAGGTCGCCCTTGAGTTCTTCGCGAGTCGCCAGGAACGCCTTGTCGGCGTCGCCGTCGAGCAGCTTCAAGGCGTCTTCGGCCTTGTTCTGTGCCGCCAGCACCTGCGCCAGGCGCTGACGCGCGACTTCGCCCAGGGTCGGGTTGGCCGGCTTGTCGACGATCGCCTTCAGCTCGGTGGCTGCGTCGTCCAGCTTGCCGCTGTCTACCGCGACCTTGGCCACGAACAGGCTGCCGTACTGGGCGTAGGCGGTGCCGCCAAACTCTTTGTTCAGCTTGCCGGCCAGGTCCGCCACGCGCGCCGCGTCAGGCTTGCCGTCCGGGGTCAGGGTGGTTTCCAGCAATTGCTGGTAGAGCATCGAGGCGCCCTGCGACTGGTTGCCCTGGTATTTCTGGTAGGCCTGCCAGCCGAACACGATGACCAGCGCCAACAGGCCGCCAGTGACCAGCGGCTTGCCGTTGCGCGTCCACCAGTCCTTCAAATCCGCCAGCTGTTCATCTTCGGTACTCGACACCCCAATACTCCTTAATCGCTAAATCGGCTGTTTGACAGCTTCAACCCTGCACGACGCAGGTGGCCAGGTGTGCAGCAAGCGCATCCCAGGCAATGCTTTGTTGTTCGCCCTGGCCACGCAGGGGTTTGAAACCTACCACTTGTTGGGCCAGTTCGTCGTCACCGAGGATCAATGCGTACAGCGCACCGCTCTTGTCGGCCTTCTTGAATTGGCTCTTGAAGCTGCCGGCACCGGCGTTGACCTGCAGGCGCAGGTTGGGCAACTGGTCGCGAACCCGCTCGCTCAACGACAGGGCCGCCAGCTCGGCAGCCTCGCCAAAGGCGCACAGGTAGACGTCGACCTGACGGGACAGCTCTTCAGGCACCTTGTCCAGTGCTTCAAGCATCAGCACCAGGCGCTCGATGCCCATGGCAAAGCCCACGCCCGGGGTCGGCTTGCCGCCCATTTGCTCGACCAGGCCGTCGTAGCGGCCGCCGGCACACACGGTGCCCTGGGCGCCGAGCTTGTCGGTGACCCATTCGAAGACGGTCTTGCTGTAGTAGTCCAGGCCGCGAACCAACTTCGGGTTGATCACGTAAGGGATGCCCACGGCGTCGAGGCGAGCCTTCAGCCCTTCGAAGTGCGCACGGGACTCCTCGTCGAGGTAGTCGGCCATTTTCGGCGCGTCCACCAGGATCGCCTGGGTTTCCGGATTCTTGGTGTCGAGCACGCGCAGCGGGTTGGTCTTCATGCGGCGCTGGCTGTCTTCATCCAGCTTGTCCACGTGTGCGGAGAGAAACTCCACCAACGCTTCGCGGTAGCGACCACGGGATTCGCTGGTGCCCAGGCTGTTGAGTTCGAGCTTGACCGCATCACGCAGCCCCAGCTCACCCCACAAGCGCCAGGTCATGACGATCAGCTCGGCGTCGATGTCCGGCCCCTCGAGGTTGAACACCTCGAGACCGATCTGGTGGAACTGGCGATAACGACCTTTCTGCGGGCGCTCGTGGCGGAACATCGGGCCCACGTACCAGAGTTTCTGCACCTGGCCGCCGCCGGTGATGCCGTGCTCGAGCACTGCACGCACACAGGCCGCCGTGCCTTCGGGGCGAAGGGTCAGGGAATCGCCGTTGCGGTCGTCGAAGGTGTACATCTCTTTTTCGACGATGTCGGTGACTTCACCAATCGAGCGCTTGAACAGCTCGGTGAACTCGACGATCGGCATGCGGATCTGCCGATACCCGTAGTTATCCAGCAAACGCGCCACGGTGCCCTCGAAATAACGCCACAGCGGCGTCTGCTCGGGCAGGATGTCGTTCATGCCACGAATGGCTTGCAGAGACTTGCTCACATGTATTCCTTAATCTTGCGACTTAACCGCGCGCGATGACCGCTGCGTCGGCTTCGACCTTTTCGGCCGCTTTCTGGCGGATCAGCCGTTCCAGCTCATCCACCAGATTGTCATTCGTCAGTTTCTGCGACGGCTTGCCGTCGATGTAAATCAGGTTCGGTGTACCGCCAGTCAGGCCGATATGGGCCTCCTTGGCTTCGCCCGGCCCGTTGACCACGCAACCGATCACCGCGACATCCAGCGGCACCAGCAGGTCTTCAAGGCGCCCTTCCAGCTCGTTCATGGTCTTGACCACATCGAAGTTCTGCCGCGAGCAACTCGGGCAGGCGATGAAGTTGATGCCACGGGAACGCAGGTGCAGGGACTTGAGAATGTCGTAGCCGACTTTCACTTCCTCGACCGGATCGGCCGCCAACGAGATGCGGATGGTATCGCCAATCCCTTCGGCGAGCAGCATACCGAGGCCGACGGCGGATTTCACCGTACCCGAACGCAACCCACCGGCTTCGGTGATGCCCAGGTGCAGTGGCTGGACGATTTCCTTGGCCAGCAGGCGGTAGGCTTCGACGGCCATGAACACGTCGGACGCCTTCACGCTGACCTTGAAGTCCTGGAAATTCAGGCGTTCGAGGTGCTCCACATGGCGCAGGGCCGACTCCACCAGCGCGGCCGGGGTCGGTTCGCCGTATTTCTTCTGCAGGTCTTTTTCCAGGGAACCGGCGTTCACGCCGATGCGGATCGGAATGCCGCGGTCGCGGGCGGCATCCACCACCGCGCGCACACGGTCTTCACGACCGATGTTGCCCGGGTTGATGCGCAGGCAATCGACGCCCAACTCCGCCACGCGCAAGGCAATGCGGTAGTCGAAATGAATGTCGGCCACCAACGGGACCTTGACCAATTGCTTGATCTTGCCGAACGCCTCGGCGGCGTCCATGTCCGGCACGGAGACACGCACGATGTCGACGCCGGCGGCTTCCAGGCGGTTGATCTGCGCGACCGTGGCGGCCACGTCATTGGTGTCGCTGTTGGTCATGCTCTGCACAGCGATTGGCGCATCGCCGCCCACGGGCACGTTACCGACCCAGATTTTCCGGGATTCGCGACGCTTGATTGGAGATTCGCCGTGCATGACTTATTGACCCAACTTCAGGCGAGCGGTCTCGCCACTGGTGAACGGAGCGATGTCGACCGGCTGGCCGTTGTAGCTGACCTGCGCGCCACGGGCGTAACCCAGGCGTACGGCAAACGGTGGCTTGCCGTTGACAGACGCGCTGTCGCCCTTGCGCTTGAGGCCGCTGAACAGGACTTTGCCGTTGCCGTCGGTAATCTGCGTCCAGCAATCGGCGGTGAACTGGATCTGTACCTGGCCGTCACCCGCCGCCGGGGCCGCTGGCGTAGCGGGTACTGCCGGGGTCGCCACGGCAGGTGCTGGCGTGGCAGGCACAGCAGCAGGAGCTGTCGGAGCGGCCGGAGTGCTGCCCGTATGGGGCGCAGGAGCAGCAGGTGTTGTCGGAGTGCTGCCGGCATGGGCCGGAGCCGTTGGCGCGGCAGGCGTGGGAACAGGTGCCGGCGCGGCTGGTTCGGTGCCGGCAGCGGTATCGGCCTCGGTGCCCTCCTGGCCCTGAGGCAACGCCAGTGCGGTTTCGCCTTCGGCAACAGCCTGGTCTTCCGGCTCATCCAGCGGATGGATCTGGGTGGTGCCGTCGGCGCCTTCGACTTCGACGTGCTCGGTGTTCATCGCAACCGGCTCCTTGGTACGCAAGGACGCCTGGTCCTGCCACCAGACAAAACCGCCGCCAATCACCGCGATCAGCAGCAACAGGCTGACGATGCGCAAAATGGTATGGGAAACACGCACGGGCTCCTCGATGCGGCCCAGGCTGTGCACGTTGCTGCCCTGGGCGTCAGAACCGGTGTATTGGTCGAATTGCTGGACCAGCACGGTCTGGTCCATGCCGAGCAATTTGGCATAGGCGCGGATGTAGCCCCGGGCGAAGGTGTGCCCTGGCAATTTGTCGAACGCGCCGGCTTCCAGATTGCTCAGGGAAGTCACGGTAAGATTGAGCTTGTGGGCCACTTCGGCCAGCGACCAACCATTGCTTTCGCGGGCTTGACGCAGGGTCTCACCGGGATTTACGCGAGTCGCTGCTACAACTTCGGGATGCGCCGCTTTCATCATTGCTCCGACAGGTATTGCTGATATTCCGGCGTACCGGGATAGAGTCTTTTGAGTTGCAGGCCGTAACTTGCAGCCTTGTCGCGATCTTCAAACACATGTGCCAGCCGAACGCCGAGCAATAGACTACGTGCATTTTGCTCACTCAGCAGGCTAAAACGCTCGTAGTAGTCACGCGCGGGCACATAATGCCTGTCTTCGTAAGACAACTCAGCCATTTCCAGCAATGCACGCGGTTGTTGGCGGTTGAGCCGCAGCGCCTTCTCAAGCTGCTGGCGGGCCAGGTCGCGCTGGCCGAGTTTCGCGGCCGTCATGCCGAGGTTCTCGAAAACCCGCGAACGCTCGGGATAAAGGGTATCGGCGGCCGCTTGTTCGAAACGTTCGTAGGCTTCCTTGTAACGGGCCTGTTCGTAGAGAAAACTGCCGTAGTTGTTCAGGATACGGGCATCTTGCGGCCGGGCCGACAGCGCCTTGCGAAAATGCTCGTCAGCCAGGTCCGATTCCAGCTCGGCCTGGAACACCAGCGCCAGTGCCGCATTGGCATCGGCGTCGGAGCTGTCCAGCTCCAGGGCTTTCTTGAGGGGCACCTTGGCCCGCTCGGTCATGCCCTGTTGCAGATAGCCGATGCCCAGTTGCACATAGGCCTGGCGGGCTTCGTCGCGCCCTTTGCTGGTCTTCATCGGGTTGTAGTCACCCGACAGGACACAACCGGAACAGAGACCGGCCAGCAGCAAAACGAGCGCGAAGCGCAGGGACATAGAGTTCCTCTCTTAGTGACTGTTCGCAGCGTTCTGCACGGCATCGTCGGTGGCGTTCAGTTCGCGCACGGCGATGTAGCGTTCGCTGCGACGGGTGCGATCCAGCACCTGTCCTACTAATTGGCCACATGCGGCGTCAATGTCTTCGCCGCGGGTGGTGCGCACGGTGACGTTGAAGCCAGCGTGGTGAAGCTGATCCTGGAAGCGACGAATCGCGTTGTTGCTCGGACGCTCGTAACCGGAATGCGGGAACGGGTTGAACGGGATCAGGTTGATCTTGCACGGGATGTTCTTGAGCAACTCGATCATCTCGACCGCGTGTTCAACCTTGTCGTTCACATCCTTGAGCAAGGTGTACTCGATGGTCAGCACGCGCTTTTCGCCCAGGGACGACATGTAGCGCTGGCATGACTCGAGCAGCATCTTGAGCGGATATTTCTTGTTGATCGGCACCAATTGGTTACGCAATGCGTCATTGGGTGCGTGCAGCGACAACGCCAGGGAGACGTCGATGTGCTTGGCCAGCTCATCGATCATCGGCACCACGCCGGAGGTGGACAGGGTCACGCGGCGCTTGGAAATGCCGTAGCCCAGGTCATCCATCATCAAATGCATGGCGGAGACGACGTTGTCGAAGTTCAGCAGCGGCTCGCCCATGCCCATCATCACCACGTTGGTGATGGCACGGTCGACGGTTGCCGGGACGCTGCCAAAGGATTTGTTGGCAATCCACACCTGGCCGATCACTTCGGCGGCGGTGAGGTTGCTGTTGAAGCCTTGCTTGCCGGTGGAGCAGAAACTGCAGTCCAGGGCACAGCCTGCCTGGGACGAAACGCATAAGGTGCCACGTTTGCCCTGGGGGATGTAGACGGTCTCGACGCAGCTGCCGGACGCCACGCGCACCACCCATTTACGGGTGCCGTCGCTGGAAATGTCCTGGCTGACCACTTCGGGGCCGCGAATCTCGGCAACAGCCTTGAGCTTTTCGCGCAGGGCCTTGCCGACATTCGTCATGGCGTCGAAGTCGTCGACGCCAAAGTGGTGAATCCATTTCATCACCTGGCCGGCACGGAAACGCTTCTCCCCGATCGAGTCGAAGAATTTCTCCATTTCCGGCTGGGTCAGGCCCAACAGGTTGGTTTTGCCGTTCGATGTAGTCATGGATTCACCTTCACTCAAAAGCCTGGGCTTAGCGAGTGGTTACTTCAGTAGCGGAGAAAAAGTAAGCGATTTCGCGAGCAGCGGCGGCTTCGGAGTCCGAACCGTGGACGGCGTTGGCGTCGATGGATTCAGCGAAGTCAGCACGGATGGTGCCAGGAGCAGCTTCTTTAGGGTTGGTAGCGCCCATCAGCTCACGGTTGCGAGCGATGGCGTTTTCGCCTTCCAGCACCTGAACGACAACCGGACCGGAAGTCATGAAGGCAACCAGCTCACCGAAGAAACCGCGCTCGCTGTGCTCGGCGTAGAAGCCTTCGGCTTCGGCTTTGGACAGTTGCTTCATTTTCGAAGCTACAACGCGCAGGCCAGCGTCTTCGAAGCGGGTAACGATCTTGCCGATCACGTTTTTAGCAACGGCGTCAGGCTTGATGATGGAGAAAGTACGTTGAACAGCCATGGTGTAACTCCAGAAACGGTAATTTGCGAAAAATTAAACCCGCGAATTATACGCGGGTTCTTAGGTATTGCCTAACTGCGTTCGGCGGTAGGAGCTGCCGCAGGCTGCGATCTTTTGATCTTCCGCTCAATATTCAACTGCCCCGGGCAAGATCGCAGCCTCGCTGCGCTCGTCAGCTCCTACACCTCTTCGATCCAGGCCGCCTGGATGGCTTCAAGCACCTTCTCGCCACCACGGGTCGGATCATCGTTGAACTCCGGCAATGCCAGCACCCATTTGTGCAGATCGACGAAATTCACGTAACGGGGGTCTACATCTGGTTTGGATTCAACCAGCTGGATTGCGATTTCCAGTACATCAACCCATTTCAGACTCATTGTAGCTTCCTGAATCAGTGCGGCGCTTCGGCCGCATGGTTAAGCGAATATTTCGGGATTTCGACGGTCAGGTCTTCGGTGCCGACGATGGCCTGGCAGGCCAGGCGCGATTGCGCTTCCAGGCCCCAGGCCCGATCGAGGAAATCCTCCTCCAGATCGTCCGCTTCTTCCAGCGAATCGAACCCCTCACGGATGATGCAATGGCAGGTCGTGCAGGCACAGACACCGCCACAGGCACTTTCCATTTCGATGTGGTGTTCATGGGCCAGGTCAAGAATGGACGTTCCGGGCTCGGCTTCCACGACCATGCCGTCCGGGCAGAACTTCTCGTGGGGCAGAAAAATCACCTGCGGCATCAGTTATTCCTCGATTTCATTCAGGTTGCGCCCCGCCAGGGCGGCTTTCACCGTCGAGTCCAGGCGGCGGGCAGCAAAGGCATCGGTGACCTGCGACAGACGCTTGGTCTGCTGCTCGATGGCATAACCATCGGTGCCCTTGATCAATTCGGAGAGTTCTTGCATCTGCATTTCGATGACCATGCGTTCTTCAGCGTCGAGCAAGCGGTCGCCGTCGGCTTCTAGGGCGGCTTGCACGGCTTCGATCAGGCGCTGGCCGTCAACCTGCTGCTCGCGCAGCACACGGGCGACCTTGTCGTCGCTGGCGTGCTGGAACGAATCCTTGAGCATTTTGGCGATTTCGCCGTCGGTCAGGCCATAGGAAGGCTTGACCTGGATGCTCGCCTCCACGCCTGAACCCAGTTCGCGAGCGGAGACGTTGAGCAAGCCGTCGGCGTCGACCTGGAAGGTCACGCGGATCTTCGCCGCACCGGCGACCATGGCCGGGATGCCGCGCAATTCAAAACGAGCCAGGGAACGGCAGTCGCTGATCAGTTCACGCTCGCCTTGCAGCACGTGGATCATCATGGCCGACTGGCCGTCTTTATAAGTGGTGAAATCCTGTGCGCGGGCAACCGGGATGGTGGTGTTGCGCGGAATCACCTTCTCCATCAGGCCGCCCATGGTTTCCAGCCCCAGGGACAACGGGATCACGTCGAGCAACAGCAGTTCGCCGCCGTCGCGCTTGTTGCCGGCCAACGTATCGGCCTGGATCGCGGCGCCGATGGCGACCACCTGGTCCGGGTCGATTTCGGTCAGTGGCTCGCGGCCGAAGGCTTCGGCAACGGCTTCGCGAACCCGAGGCACGCGGGTCGAACCACCGACCATGACCACGGCCTTGACGTCTTCGAGCTCCACGCCGGAATCGCGCACCGCGCGGCGGCAGGCCTTGAGGCTGCGAGCGACCATGGGTTCGATCAGGGCATCGAAGGCTTCGCGGGTCAGGGAGGCTTTCCACTCGCCATAAGCGACTTCCACTGCAGCGGCGTCGGTAAGGGCTTCCTTGGCGGCGCAGGCGGTTTGCAGCAGATGGCGCTGGGCACCCGGATCGAGGTCGGCGCAGAGGCCGGCCTGCTCGATGATCCAGCCGGCAATGGCGTGGTCGAAATCGTCGCCGCCCAGGGCACTGTCGCCGCCGGTAGCGAGGACTTCGAAGACACCGCCGGTCAGGCGCAGGATCGAAATATCGAACGTACCGCCACCCAAGTCGTAGATCGCGACGAGGCCTTCGGCATGCTGGTCCAGGCCGTAGGCGACGGCCGCTGCAGTCGGCTCGTTGAGCAGACGCAACACGTTCAGGCCGGCCAGCTTGGCGGCGTCCTTGGTGGCCTGGCGCTGGGCGTCATCGAAATACGCCGGGACGGTGATCACCGCGCCCACCAGTTCACCGCCCAACGCCGCTTCGGCACGCTGGCGCAGGACCTTGAGAATGTCGGCGGAAACCTCGACCGGGCTTTTCGGCCCTTGCACGGTTTCGATGAACGGCATATGGGATTCGCCGCCAACGAAGCGGTACGGCAGCTGTTCGCCCAATTGCTTGACGTCGGACAGACCACGACCCATCAAGCGCTTGACCGAGACAATGGTATTCAGGGGATCGCTGGCTGCGGCCAGCTTGGCCGACTCGCCCACTTCGACGCGATCGGCGTGGTAGCGCACGGCGGACGGCAGGATCACCCGCCCCTGCTCGTCGGCCAGCGGTTCGGAAAGACCGCTGCGCAAGGCAGCGACCAGGGAATTGGTGGTACCCAAGTCGATCCCGACAGCCAGGCGACGCTGGTGCGGTTGTGGACTTTGGCCGGGTTCGGCGATCTGCAGTAGGGCCATCGTAATCAGGACTTATCTGTAATCAGGCGTGCGACCGGAGCGGCACTGGGTTAATCGTCGAGGCGCTCTTCGAGCTGGCGCACTTCGTGGGTGAGCTTGTCGAGGAATTGCATGCGCCGCATCAGGCGTTCGGCCTGTTCGCGTTGCGCGGCATCGTTCCAGCAGGCTGCGAAGCTTTCGTTCAGTGTGTGCTGGGCGTCTTTCAGGCGGCGCTTGAACACCGCGACACCGGCCAGGTCGGCGCTGTCCTGCAGGTCTTCAAGCTCCTCGCGCCATTGCATCTGCTGCAACAGGAACTCGGGATCGTGGACCGTGACTTCCAGAGGCAGCTCATGACCGCTGATGGCGAGCAGGTAACGCGCGCGCTTGGCCGGGTTCTTGAGCGTCTGGTAAGCCTCGTTGAGGTTCGCCGACTGCTCGAGCGCCCGCCGCTGCTCCGCCTCGGAGGCATCGGCAAAGCGATCGGGGTGGACACCACGGGCCAGTTCCAGATAACGCGCGGACAACTGATCAAGGTCCAGCTGGAAAGCAGGCTGCAACTGGAACAACGCAAAATGACAAGGAGTACCCACGAGCAGCCTCAGATGTTGAAGCTTTCGCCGCAGCCACATTCACCGCGCACGTTGGGGTTGTTGAACTTGAAGCCTTCGTTCAACCCTTCCTTGACGAAATCCAGCTCGGTGCCGTCCAGGTACGTCAGGCTCTTCGGGTCGATGATCACTTTCTGACCATGACTTTCGAACACCTGGTCGTCTTCACCGACTTCGTCGACGAATTCCAGTACATAGGCGAGGCCGGAACAGCCCGTGGTGCGCACACCCAGGCGGATACCCTCGCCCTTGCCACGCCCTGCAAGAGAGCGTTGCACATGCTTAGCTGCCGCTTCTGTCATCTGGATAGCCATGGAAACTCCTTACCGTAACGCGGATCAGATCAAGCCTTTCTTCTGCTTGTAGTCGCGAACGGCGGCCTTGATGGCGTCTTCAGCGAGTACCGAGCAGTGGATTTTCACTGGCGGCAAGGCCAGTTCTTCGGCCAGCTGGGTGTTCTTGATGGTTTCGGCTTCGTCGAGGGTCTTGCCCTTCATCCACTCGGTGGCCAGGGAGCTGGACGCGATGGCGGAGCCGCAGCCGTAGGTCTTGAACTTGGCGTCTTCGATGATGCCTTGTTCGTTGACCTTGATCTGCAGGCGCATCACGTCGCCGCACGCCGGGGCGCCGACCATGCCGGTGCCGACGTCAGGATCCTGCGCGTCCATCTTGCCGACGTTGCGCGGGTTCTCGTAGTGGTCGATGACCTTTTCGCTATATGCCATTTGCTTCAATCCTCATCAGTGGAGCCGCTCTGGTGGCGACTTCTCAGTGCGCCGCCCATTCGATTTTCGAAATGTCGACGCCGTCTTTGTACATGTCCCACAGCGGCGACAGAGCGCGCAGCTTGGTCACGGCCTCGCAGACTTTCTGCGCGGCGTAATCGATTTCTTCTTCGGTGGTGAAACGGCCGAAGGTGAAGCGGATGGAGCTGTGGGCCAGTTCGTCGTTGCGGCCCAGGGCACGCAGTACGTACGAAGGCTCAAGCGACGCCGAGGTGCACGCCGAGCCGGACGACACGGCCAGATCCTTGAGCGCCATGATCAGCGACTCGCCTTCAACGTAGTTGAAGCTCAGGTTCAGGTTGTGTGGGACGCGGGCGGTCATGCTGCCGTTGACGTAGAGTTCTTCGAGGTGTTCGACCTGCTTGAAGAAACGGTCGCTCAAGGCCTTGATGCGCACGTTCTCGGCCGCCATGTCTTCCTTGGCGACGCGGAAGGCTTCGCCCATGCCGACGATCTGGTGGGTCGCCAGGGTACCGGAACGCATGCCACGCTCGTGACCACCGCCGTGCATGGTCGCTTCGAGGCGCACACGCGGCTTGCGGCTGACGTACAGGGCGCCGATGCCTTTAGGACCGTAAGTCTTGTGGGCGGAGAACGACATCAGGTCGACTTTCAGCTTGGACAGGTCGATGTCGACCTTGCCCGTGGACTGCGCCGCGTCGACATGGAACAGGACGCCCTTGGAGCGGGTCAGTTCGCCGATGGCGGCGATGTCGTTGACGGTGCCGATTTCGTTGTTCACGTGCATGATCGAAACCAGGATGGTGTCGTCGCGCAGGGCGGCTTCGACCATGGCCGGGGTGATCAGGCCGTCTTCACCGGGCTCGATGTAGGTGACTTCGAAGCCTTCACGCTCCAGTTGGCGCGTGGTGTCCAGGACAGCCTTGTGCTCGATCTTGGAGGTGATCAAGTGCTTGCCCTTGGTGTGATAGAAATGCGCGACACCCTTGATTGCCAGGTTGTCGGACTCGGTGGCACCGGAGGTCCAGACGATTTCACGCGGGTCGGCGTTGACCAGGTCGGCGACTTGGCGACGGGCGTTTTCCACCGACTCCTCGGCCTTCCAGCCGAAGACGTGGGAACGGGACGCCGGGTTACCGAAGTTTCCGTCGACCAGCAGGCATTCACTCATCTTTTGCGCGACACGCGGATCAACCGGGGTGGTCGCAGAGTAATCAAGGTAAATCGGCAATTTCATGGACTCTCTCCTAAATCAGGCTGGCTGGCGTTCCGCGTGCTCTGCGGCGGTCATTCGACGGCGGACGCTTCGATCTTGTCCAGGTGCGGCGCCTTGCCATTGCAACGGCGCTGGTCCTGACGCTGGGCTACTTCTTGTACCTCACGGCGAGTCACAAGGTCGGCCAAGCTGATACCACTCAGAAATTCGTGAATCTGCAGGCTCAGGTCGCACCACAGATGATGGGTCAGGCAAGTATCGCCGCCATGGCAATCGCCCAGCCCCTGGCATTTGGTCGCATCGACCGATTCGTTCACGGCATCGATCACCTGGGCGACCTGGATGCCTTGCATCTCGCGCGACAGCTGGTAGCCGCCACCGGGGCCGCGAACGCTGGAGACCAGGTTGCTACGGCGCAGCTTGGCGAACAGCTGTTCGAGGTAGGACAGGGAAATGCCCTGGCGCTCGGAGATATCGGCGAGGGACACCGGCCCGTGCTGCGCATGCAATGCCAAATCGAGCATTGCGGTCACGGCGTATCGGCCTTTTGTAGTCAGTCGCATGGACAATTACCACGGAGTTCAGAATGGGGGCGAGTATGCAATTCCCGAGTATTTAAGTCAAGTATAAGACCTAGTGCTTTACTCGGGTTTACCCGCAAAAGAGCGCGCGCATGATAGCAAAGGTAGGCGGCTAACGACCAGCGATACCGCGTTATCGTTCTTCGCGAGCAGGCTCGCTCCCACAGGGATCATGGGTGGGCACACAATGGGCTATCCAACACAGATCCAATGTGGGAGCGAGCCCGCTCGCGAAGGGGTCGACCGGGGTTCAGCTGGCCTGGGTCTCATCCTTGTCCTTCACGCACGCGAAATCCTCTTCGCGCAGTTCAGGCAGGTCCTTGGCACAATAATTACTCCCCAGCTCCTTCAACGCGCCGCACATCCCCTCCAGGCGCCCGTCCACTGCTTGCAGGTGGTCGAGCAACTGGTTGATGGCGCGCGCGACCGGGTCGGGCATGTCCTCGCCGACACCGTAGGCGTCGAAGCCGATCTTCTCGGCCATGGCCTTGCGCCGGGCGTCCTGCTCGTCATCGGACTTGACGATGATCCGCCCCGGAATGCCCACCACTGTCGCACCAGGCGGAACAGCCTTGGTCACCACCGCATTGGAGCCGACTTTCGCCCCGGCCCCGACCGTGAACGGCCCGAGCACCTTGGCACCGGCACCCACGACAACGCCATCCTCCAGCGTCGGATGGCGCTTGCCTTTGTTCCAGCTGGTGCCGCCGAGGGTCACGCCTTGATACAGCGTCACGTCGTCGCCGATCTCGGCGGTCTCGCCGATGACGATGCCCATGCCGTGGTCGATGAAGAACCGGCGACCCACCTTGGCACCCGGATGGATCTCGATCCCGGTCAGCCAGCGCCCGAAGTTCGAGACCAGCCGCGCCAGCCATTTCCAGCCCATGTTCCACAGGGCGCCGGACAGGCGATGGATCCAGATGGCGTGCATCCCCGGGTAGCAGGTCAGCACTTCAAAGGCATTGCGCGCCGCCGGGTCACGATGAAAGACGCTCTGGATATCTTCACGCAAACGTTCGAACATTTTATTCCTTCCGCTTAATCAGCTCGCCACGGGCCGCCTTCTGGGTTTCCGTGAGGATGCCGCGCAATATATTCATTTCCGCCCGGCTCACCGAGCTTCGTCCGTACAACCGACGCAGGCGCGCCATCAAGTGCCGAGGCTTGTCCGGGTCGAGGAATTCGATGTCCACCAGGGTCTGCTCCAGGTGTTCATAGAATCGCTCCAGCTCGTCCATGGTCGCCAGTGTCTCACTGCGCGGCGACGTCGCCTCGTATTTTTCCAGCTTGCTGGGCTGGCCCTCGGCTTGCAGCCAGGCCATGCGCACTTCATAACTCAACACCTGCACCGCCGCCCCGAGGTTCAGCGAGCTGAAACCGGGGTCGGAAGGGATATGCACGTGGAAATGACATCGCTGCAGCTCTTCATTGGTCAGGCCGGAATCTTCACGGCCAAACACCAAGGCGATCTGCCCGCCCTGCCCGGCTTCCCCGATCACTTTGGTGCCGCATTCGCGGGGATCGAGCAGCGGCCAGGGGATACGGCGGTCGCGAGCGCTGGTGCCGAGCACCAGGTTGCAACCCACCAGGGCGTCTTCCAGGGTGGCGACGACCTCGGCATTGGCCAGGATGTCATTGGCGCCGGACGCGCGGGCATCGGCTTCGTGATGGGGAAACGAGCGAGGCTCGACCAGCACCAGCCGCGACAGGCCCATGTTCTTCATGGCCCGCGCAGCTCCGCCGATGTTTCCCGGATGGCTGGTATTGACCAGGACGACACGAATGTTCTGCAACAAGGGAGGCGCTCTCGAACACGACAAAGGGAGCAAATCTTACCTAAGCACCTACCGTTAAGCTATGAAAGCGAACACCAACCTTCTCCTGAGAAAAAGTTCTGATAGAATGCGCGGCTTTCTTTAACAACCTTAGGTGACACATCCATGCAGCCCATGCTGAATATCGCGCTGCGCGCCGCCCGCAGCGCCAGTGAACTGATCTTCCGCTCCATCGAGCGCCTGGATACCATCAAGGTCGATGAAAAAGACGCCAAGGACTACGTGTCCGAGGTGGATCGCGCCGCCGAACAGAAAATCGTCGACGCCCTGCGCAAGGCTTACCCGAACCACTCGATCCTCGGTGAAGAGACCGGCATGCATGCCGGTACCGGCATCGAAGGCGAAGAATACCTGTGGATCATCGATCCGCTGGACGGCACCACCAACTTCCTGCGCGGCATTCCTCACTTCGCCGTCAGCATCGCCTGCAAGTACCGTGGTCGCCTGGAACACGCCGTCGTGCTGGACCCGGTTCGCCAGGAAGAATTCACCGCCAGCCGTGGCCGTGGCGCCCAACTGAATGGTCGTCGCCTGCGCGTCAGCGGCCGCACCAGCCTCGACGGCGCCCTGCTGGGTACCGGCTTCCCGTTCCGTGACGACCAGATGGACAACCTGGACAACTACCTGGGCATGTTCCGCGCCCTGGTCGGCCAGACCGCCGGCATCCGCCGCGCCGGTGCTGCCAGCCTGGACCTGGCTTATGTCGCTGCCGGTCGTTTCGATGCGTTCTGGGAGTCGGGCCTGTCCGAATGGGACATGGCTGCGGGTGCCCTGCTGATCCAGGAAGCTGGCGGCTTGGTGAGCGACTTCACCGGTGGCCACGACTTCCTTGAGAAAGGCCACATCGTTGCCGGCAACACCAAATGCTTCAAGGCTGTGCTGACGGCTATCCAGCCGCACCTGCCGGCTTCGTTGAAGCGTTAAGCAGTTCGGCTAGAAAAAAAGCACCTTTCGGGGTGCTTTTTTATGCCTGTTGCAACCACTCAGTTCAGATGTGAACACTCCGTGGCGAGGGAGCAAGCTCCCTCGCCACAATGAATTACACCTTGGACATCGATGCAGGCTGAACCACCGCCATCGCGAGCAAGCTCGCTCCCACAAGGAGATTTGGGGTAGGCATAAGATTTGTGCCCACCGCAGATCCAATGTGGGAGCGAGCTTGCTCGCGAAGAGGCCGGCACATTCGATATCGATGCAAGCTGAGCCACCGCCATCGCGAGCAAGCTCGCTCCCACAAGGAGATTTGGGGTAGGCATAAGATTTGCGCCCGCCGCAGATCCAATGTGGGAGCGAGCTTGCTCGCGAAGAGGCCGGCACATTCGATATCGATGCAAGCTGAGCCACCGCCATCGCGAGCAAGCTCGCTCCCAAAAGGAGATTTGGGGTAGGCATAAGATTTGTGCCCACCGCAGATCCAATGTGGGAGCGAGCTTGCTCGCGAAGAGGCCGGCACATTCGATATAGATGCAAGCTGAGCCACCGCCATCGCGAGCAAGCTCGCTCCCACAAGGAGATTTGGGGTAGGCATAAGATTTGCGCCCACCGCAGATCCAATGTGGGAGCGAGCTTGCTCGCGAAGAGGCCGGCACATTCGATATCGATGCAGGCTGAACCACCGCCATCGCGAGCAAGCTCGCTCCCACAGGGGATTCTGGGTGGCGCGTGAACTGTGGGCATAAAAAAAGCACCCCGAAGGGTGCTTTTTTTCATAGCGGTTGGATCACTGGGCCGGCTCGTTCTGGCCCAGGATCAGTTGGCCTTCCTTGCTCACCGGGATCTGGTTGCCCGGGTCGCGGTCCATGCGGACTTTGCCTTCCTTGCCGTCGAGCATGTAGCGAACGTCATAGCCTACAACCTTGTCGCTGATGTCATTGACCGTGTTGCAGCGAGTCTGGGTGGTGGTGTAGGTGTCGCGTTCCTGCATGCCTTCCTGGATCTTGTTACCGGCATAACCACCACCGGCCGCACCCGCCACGGTAGCGATCTTCTTACCGTTGCCGCCGCCGATCTGGTTGCCCAACAGGCCACCGGCCACAGCGCCCAGCACGGTGCCGGCGATCTGGTGCTGGTCCTGGACGGGCTTCTGCCGAGTCACGGTGACGTCCTTGCATACTTCACGCGGGGTCTTGATTTGGGTCTTGACCGGTTCCACGGCCAATACTTGCGCATACTCAGGGCCACTTTTTACCAAGCTGTAGGTGGCGACCGCACCACCGGCTGTTACACCGACAGCACCCAATACCGCACCAACCAGCATCGATTTGTTCACTTGAACCTCCTGACCATCACAAGCGGAATAATCCGCGCTTCTCCCAGCCTTGGAGCACAAAAAAAGGCGCGAGTTCAACTCGCGCCTTTTCAGCGGTGACGGACGGAAAACCGAGCCTTACGGACGGTCGTCCACCTCGGTGTCAGTGGCCGCAGGAGGAATCAGATCCTCGGAGCTCAGGTTCAGCCAGATCAACACCACGTTGGCGATGTAGATCGACGAGTAAGTACCCGCCATCACACCGATGAACAGCGCGATGGAGAAACCGAACAGGTTGTCGCCACCAAACACCAGCAGCGCGACAATCGCCAGCAAGGTGGAGATCGACGTCGCCATGGTCCGCAGCAGGGTCTGGGTGGTCGAGATGTTGATGTTCTCGACCAAGGACGCCTTGCGCAGCACACGGAAGTTTTCACGCACCCGGTCGAACACCACGATGGTGTCGTTGAGCGAGTAACCGATGATCGCCAGCACCGCCGCCAACACCGTCAGGTCGAAGGTGATCTGGAAGAACGACAGGATGCCCACGGTCACGATCACGTCGTGGATCAGCGAGATAATGGCGCCCACCGCGAACTTCCACTGGAAGCGGAACGCCAGGTAAAGCATCACGCCGCCCAGGGCCAACAGCATGCCGAGGCCACCCTGGTCGCGCAGCTCTTCACCCACTTGCGGGCCAACGAACTCCACACGCTTGACCTGAGCCGGGTTGTCGCCGCCAGCCTTCTGCAAGGCCTCGGCGACCTGATGGCCCAATTGCGGGTCTTCACCCGGCATGCGCACCAGCAGATCGGTGGTGGCGCCAAAGCTCTGCACGACAGCATCGGCATAACCCGAGCTCGCCAGTTGCTCACGCACCTTGGTGACGTCGGCCGGACGCTCGTAGGTCAGCTCGATGAGCGTACCGCCGGTGAAGTCCAGGCCGTAGTTCAGGCCCTTGGTGGCCCAGCTGAACAACGCCAGGGCCGTAAGGAACAATGTGACGCCGAACGCAATGTTGCGAACGCCCATGAAGTTGATTGTACGTAACATGGCAGCCCCTTAAATCCACAACTTCTTGACGTCACGACCACCATAAATCAGGTTGACCATTGCACGGGTCACCATGATGGCTGTGAACATCGAGGTAAAGATCCCGAGGGACATGGTCACTGCGAAACCCTTGACCGGGCCGGTGCCCATGGCAAAGAGAATCCCGCCGACCAGCAACGTGGTCAGGTTGGAGTCGATAATCGCAGTGAATGCGCGGCCGAAGCCTTCGTTGATTGCCCGCTGGATCGACATGCCCGCGGCGATCTCTTCACGTATCCGCGAGAAGATCAGCACGTTGGCGTCCACCGCCATGCCCATGGTCAAGACGATACCGGCGATACCCGGCAGGGTCAGCGTGGCGCCCAGCAAGGACATCAGGGCCAGCAGCAGCACCATGTTCACCGCCAGCGCAACCGTGGCGATGATGCCGAAGAAGCGGTAGATGGCGATGATGAACAGCGACACGAACAGCATGCCCCACAGGGAGGCATCGACGCCCTTGGTGATGTTGTCGGCACCCAGGCTCGGGCCGATGGTGCGCTCTTCAGCGAAGTACATCGGCGCGGCCAGGCCACCGGCACGCAGCAGCAGGGCCAGCTCCGAGGATTCGCCCTGGCCGTTCAGGCCGGTGATGCGGAACTGGCTGCCCAGCGGCGACTGGATGGTCGCCAGGCTGATGATCTTCTTCTCTTCCTTGAAGGTCTGGACCGGTACGTCTTTCTCGACGCCGTTGACCACTTGCTTGGTGTAGGTGGTGGTCGGCTTCTGCTCGATGAAGATCACCGCCATGCTGCGACCGACGTTGCTGCGCGTGGCGCGGCTCATCAGTTCGCCGCCATGGCCGTCCAGGCGAATGTTCACCTGCGGACGACCCTGCTCGTCGAAGCCCGCCTGGGCGTCGGTCACCTGGTCACCGGTGATGATCAGGCCACGCTCGATCTGCGCCGCCGGACGACCGCCTTCACGGAACTCGAAGCTCTCGGAAGTGGCCTTGGACGCACCCGGCTCAGCGGCCAGGCGGAATTCCAGGTTGGCGGTCTTGCCGAGGATACGCTTGGCTTCGGCGGTGTCCTGCACGCCCGGCAGCTCAACCACGATGCGGTTGGCGCCCTGGCGCTGCACGATCGGCTCGGCCACACCCAGCTCGTTGACGCGGTTACGCACCGTGGTCAAGTTCTGCTTGATGGAGTATTCGCGGATTTCCGCCAGCTTGGCCGGGGTCATCGCCAGACGCAGCACCGGTTGGCCATTGAGGTCGGCCGGCACAATGTCGAAATCGTTGAAGCTCTTGCGGACCAGCGCGCGGGCTTGTTCGCGGGTGTCTTCGTCGCTGAAGCCCAGCTGAATGGCACCGTCGAACTGTGGCAGGCTGCGATAACGCACGCGCTCTTTGCGCAGCAGGCTCTTGACGTCGCCTTCGTAGACTTTCAGGCGTGCGTCGAGGGCTTTTTCCATGTCCACTTCCAGCAGGAAGTGCACACCACCAGACAAGTCCAGGCCCAGCTTCATTGGGTGGGCGCCAAGATTGCGCAGCCACTGCGGGGTGGTCTGGGCCAGGTTCAGGGCCACCACGTAATCGTCGCCCAACGCCTTGCGCACCACATCCTTGGCCGGCAGTTGGTCTTCAGCCTTGACCAGGCGCAACAGACCGCCCTTGCCATTCTCGGCAATGGACGCAGCCTTCACATCGATATTGGACGCCTTGAGCGCAGCGCTCGCACGGTCCAGATCGGCCTGGGTGACCTGCAGCGCAGTGCTTGCGCCACTGACCTGAATGGCCGGGTCATCCGGGTATAGATTGGGAGCGGAATAAATCACACCGACCGCCAGCACCGCCAGGATCAGTAGGTATTTCCACAGAGGGTATTTGTTCAGCATCACGCCGCCCGCTTATGACGCGGGGCGCCTTGCGCGCCCCGTCGATTGAAAAGAAGTGGTTACTTAGATCGCTTTCAGCGTGCCTTTTGGCAGCGTGGCCGCGATGGCGCCCTTCTGGAACTTCATTTCAACAGTGTCGGACACTTCCAGTACCACGAAGTCATCAGCCACTTTAGTGATCTTGCCAGCGATGCCGCCGGTGGTGACCACTTCATCACCTTTTTGCAGGCTGCTGAGCAGGTTCTTCTGCTCTTTGGCGCGCTTGGCCTGTGGACGCCAGATCATCAGGTAGAAGATGACCAGGAAGCCGACCAGGAAAATCCACTCGAAACCACCGCCCATAGGGCCGGCAGCCGGTGCAGCCGCGTCAGCCATGGCGTTAGAGATAAAAAAGCTCATTTAGCACTCCAGTTGCAAGTATTGAATCTAGGGATCGGAAAACTCAGTCCAAAGGCGGAACAGGCAACCCGCGCTTGGCATAGAAGGCCTCGACAAAGGCGGCCAATGTACCCTGTTGGATAGCCTCGCGCAAACCAGCCATAAGCACCTGATAATGGCGCAAATTGTGGATGGTATTGAGCATGCTGCCGAGCATTTCGCCGCACTTGTCCAAATGATGCAGATAAGCGCGGGAGAAGTTCTGGCAGGTATAGCAATCGCACGTCGGATCGAGCGGCGAATCATCATGGCGATGGAACGCGTTACGGATCTTCAGCACGCCAGTGTCGATGAACAGATGCCCATTGCGGGCATTACGGGTTGGCATCACGCAATCGAACATGTCCACCCCGCGGCGCACACCCTCAACCAGATCTTCCGGTTTGCCAACGCCCATAAGGTAACGAGGTTTGTCAGCCGGCATCTCGCCCGGCAGGTAATCGAGCACCTTGATCATCTCGTGCTTCGGCTCGCCCACCGACAGGCCACCAATCGCCAGGCCGTCAAAACCAATCTTGTCCAGGCCTTCGAGGGAGCGCATGCGCAGGTCGCGGTGCATGCCGCCCTGGACGATGCCGAACAGCGCCGCCGTGTTCTCGCCATGGGCGTTCTTCGAACGCTGGGCCCAGCGCAACGACAGCTCCATGGACACCCGCGCCACGTCTTCATCGGCCGGGTACGGCGTGCATTCGTCGAAGATCATCACGATGTCCGAGCCCAGGTCGCGCTGCACCTGCATCGACTCTTCCGGCCCCATGAACACCTTGGAACCGTCCACCGGAGAAGCGAAGGTCACGCCCTCCTCCTTGATCTTGCGCATCGCACCCAAGCTGAACACCTGGAAGCCGCCGGAGTCGGTCAGGATCGGGCCTTTCCACTGCATGAAATCGTGCAAGTCGCCGTGGGCCTTGATCACTTCCATGCCCGGGCGCAGCCACAGGTGGAAGGTGTTGCCGAGAATGATCTCCGCGCCCGTGGCGACGATGTCACGCGGCAGCATGCCCTTGACCGTGCCGTAAGTGCCCACCGGCATAAACGCAGGGGTTTCCACGCTACCGCGGGGGAAGGTCAGACGACCGCGACGAGCCTTGCCATCGGTGGCGAGCAACTCGAAGGACATGCGACAGGTGCGACTCATACTGTTTCCTCGGGTCCGCGTGGCGCGGGGTTACGGGTGATGAACATCGCATCACCGTAGCTGAAAAAGCGGTATCCATGCTCGACGGCGGCCTTGTAGGCGGCCATGGCTTCGGGATAACCGGCAAACGCCGAAACCAGCATCAACAGCGTGGATTCAGGCAAATGAAAGTTAGTGACCAGGGCATCGACCACATGAAACGGCCGGCCCGGGTAGATAAAGATATCGGTGTCGCCACTGAACGGCTTGAGCACGCCATCGCGCGCGGCACTTTCCAGGGAGCGCACGCTGGTGGTCCCCACTGCCACCACTCGCCCGCCGCGCGCGCGACAGGCCGCCACGGCGTCAACCACTTCCTGGCTCACTTCCAGCCATTCGCTGTGCATGTGGTGGTCTTCGATGCGATCCACCCGCACCGGCTGGAACGTCCCCGCGCCGACGTGCAGCGTCACGAACGCCGTCTCCACGCCCTTGGCGGCAATGGCCTCCAGCAACGGCTGGTCAAAATGCAGCCCCGCCGTCGGCGCCGCCACCGCCCCCAGGCGCTCGGCGTACACGGTCTGATAACGCTCGCGGTCCGAACCTTCGTCCGGGCGGTCTATATAAGGAGGCAACGGCATGTGCCCGACGCGGTCGAGCAGCGGCAACACCTCTTCGGCAAACGCCAGCTCGAACAACGCATCATGCCGAGCCACCATCACCGCCTCGCCGCCGCCGTCGATCAAGATCGACGAACCCGGCTTGGGCGACTTGCTCGACCGCACATGGGCCAGCACGCGATGACTGTCCAGCACCCGCTCCACCAGAATCTCCAGCTTGCCGCCGGAGGCCTTCTGGCCGAACAACCGCGCCGGAATGACTCGGGTATTGTTGAACACCATCAAGTCGCCCGGGCGCAAATGCTCGAGCAAATCAGTGAATTGACGGTGAGCCATGGCACCGCTGACCCCGTCCAGGGTCAACAGTCGGCTGGCGCGACGCTCGGCCAGCGGGTGGCGAGCGATCAGCGAATCCGGGAGTTCGAAGGTAAAGTCAGCAACACGCATGATGGGGTTCGTCTAGCAGGGCCGGAAAGTCTAGCGGAAATATTAAAAATTCACCATGAAACGTGATTGACCAACGGTAGGCACCTCTCTATACTTCGCCGCCATTGAGCCCTGATGGCGGAATTGGTAGACGCGGCGGATTCAAAATCCGTTTTCGAAAGGAGTGGGAGTTCGAGTCTCCCTCGGGGCACCATCTTAAAGAAAGACCTTGAAATTCAAGGTCTTTTTTTTCGTCTGTAGAAAAGTGGTTTGGCCCATGATCAACACAAAGCTCATCTGACGGCGATCCCTTTTGTGGCGAGGGGATTCATCCCCGCTGGGCTGCAAAGCAGCCCCCCAAGACCAGCCCAGTCACAAGGAAGAACCTGCGATAAGAGAGAACCGGTACCAGGAAAAACCCCGTGGCGAGGGAGCTTGCTCCCGCTTGAGCGCAAAACGCTCACAAAATAGTCACCCCCGACACCGATACTCCGACTTTTAGCACTCGCCAAACCCTCAATCCAACTCCACCCTCCTCACCCAGTCACAAAGGATTTCACCCCATGGAATTGCTGCTGGAAACGGTCGCTCTTTACTCGCTGAAGCTGGCTTATGAGACAGAGGGGCATAGTCCGATTTTGCGGGATGATCCGTTGATGGGCGGATGTGATCGGGAGGTGTTTGGGTTGTTGGTGCGTAAAGGCGACACAGGCGAAATTCGAAACAAGGTGAATCATTGCCTGGAGCTGGCACTTCAAGCAGTCGGCGGCGCCGGCACCGCCCTGGGTCGCGAACTGGATCGTTTAGCAGCGGATTTCAGCGCTGCACGGACAATGGACCGGTTTGAAGATCCACTGGTGGCGCTTAAGGGGTATTTGAAAGACGCTCAGTGAGCGGCGTTACTCAAGGGCTGGTATTAGCTAGAAAAGATTAGGGTTAGGATGAAACAAGCCAGCCCCTGAAATCAGTGGCAAACTCTGAAAAGCTATTCGTGAAAGCGGCTGCGATTCACAAGCCAGTACCGCTAAGGAACGACGCATCAATGAGCAAGAAAAACGATATCCGCCGGCTAACAATCAAGGGTTTCAAGTCCATCAAGCACCTGGACGACATGAGCCTGGGCAGCTTGAACGTACTTCTGGGTGCCAATGGCGCCGGCAAAAGCAGCTTCGTATCTTATTTTCGTATGCTCAGCGAGATGATGGAGTTGCGCCTGAAAAGATGGACGACCCAGCAGGGCTCCGCAGATCGCATTGTCAGTTTCGGTGTGAAAGAAACCCGGAAGATTGAGTCCTTCGTCCAGTTTGGCCTAAATGGTTACCGGTTCGAGCTGGAGCCGACGGTGGATGGGGATTTTGTATTTGCCTCTGAACGGCTTTTCTTCAAAGGCCCGCAGTATGGTGAAGAATGGATTACGCTGGGTTCTGGACATCAAGAAGCGAAGCTCAAAGAAGCTTTCACCACCAAAAAATTTCAAACGCCCTACAAAAATGACGTCGTGGCTTACTGTTACGAATCGATCTCCAGCTGGAAAGTCTTTCACTTCCACGACACCAGCGACACGGCAAGCGTCAAGCGCTTTGGCCCCGCTCATATCAATGACTACTTGCGTCCTGATGCTTCAAACCTCGCGGCCTATCTTTATCGCCTGACGATAGAAGCGCCGGATGTATACGAACAGATCCGCAAAACCATCCAGCTGGCTATACCTTTCTTTGATGATTTTGTACTCAGACCTCGGCGCCTGGATACGGAAGAAGAGCTGATCAATCTGCTGTGGCGTCAAAGCGACAGCGACTATGTCTTTTGGCCCAGCCAGCTCTCGGACGGCTCGATTCGTTTTATGTGCTTGGTCACCGCGCTCCTACAACCCGATCCGCCGTCGACCATCATCATCGATGAACCTGAACTGGGCCTGCACCCTTACGCCATCACGTTGCTGGGCTCACTGCTTAGGTCGGCCTCGACAAGAATGCAAGTAATTGTCTCGACGCAGTCCGTACCACTGGTCAATGAATTTCCCATCAGCGATCTGATCATTGTCGAACGGGAAAAGGGCGCGACGGTATTCAAGCGATTGGATGAAGACGATTTCGAGACTTGGTTGGACGACTACTCGGTTGGTGAACTCTGGGAGAAAAACATCCTTGGCGGGAGGCCGCGTAAATGATTCGAGTCCATGTCATTTGCGAAGGCCAGACAGAGGAAATGTTCATCAACGAGGTGCTTGCCGCAGCCTTCCATCATTTGGGCATTTATCTAGTGCCTGCGTTGATTGGCAAACCGGGACATAAAGGTGGCAACTTCCGCTTCGAGCGCCTGCTGACTGATCTTGAAAAACGACTGCTCGGTGATCGCCAAGCCTACTGCACCACTTTTTTCGATTTCTACGGCCTGCCCGAAGCGTTTCCCGGCAAGGCCGAGGCTAGCAACAAAGAGACCATGGATGGAAAGGCTGATTGCCTGCTTGAAGCCATGGTGGAGAAGCTGCGGCAGAAGCTCGGCGACGAAGCGATGCGTCGATTCATTCCGTATGTTCAGATGTACGAGTTCGAGGGATTACTGTTCAGTTGCCCCAAAGGGCTAGCCCTGGGAATCAACCAGCCAACCCTCGAAGACAAACTGCTGCGCATACGAAACGAGTTCGACACACCGGAAACCATCAACAACAGCCCGGTCACAGCGCCGAGCAAACGACTCCTGAAACTTTACGAAGGCTACGAAAAACCGCTGCACGGCTCGCTCGCGGCAATTGAGATCGGGCTGCCCGCAATACGCTCGCAGTGCGCTCGATTTGATGCTTGGCTCAGGCACATGGAAGCGTTGCAACCGATTGCTTAATCAGCAAAGCGAGAGATTTTTGTGGAGCTTCAATCCTGCCCAAGGCCCGGTATTGGACTGGATTAGAGCCAAAAGCTTTATGACAACTCAGGATGTGGTTCTAGTTAGTCGCTTGCGGAATAAAATGGACTAACTCTCCCGCGACAAGGTAACGGATTTACAAATAGGTCTTGCAGAGCAAGACCTATTTGTATTTCACCAGCTAAGCGCTACCTCACCTCAACAATATCCAAAGCCCGATTCGCCAACAGCTCACTCACCTCAATCACCTGCAAAATCCCCAACGCAACCCGCCTTCGCGAGCCATCCAGATCGAACGCAAGATCGCTGATCATCGCATTCGCCGAAGCGAGGTTCTCACTCAGATTCGCCAGCAAACACTCAGAATCCACACCCGGATCAATCCGGAAAATGGAGTCGGTTTTGTCTGACTTTTCGTCCTTAGGCTTGGGCTTCAGGTAGTAATCCAACGCCCGCGTGGCAGCGTCATCAATCTTCTTCTTACGCGCAGACTGAGCGCGTGACACGTGTTCATCGGTAACTGGGGGATTCGGTGTAATTTTGACCATGGTCCTAGCTCTCTTTTGGTTGAGGCCACGACCCGTTCGCGACTAAACGATTGGGAGGCAGCTGTACGCAGGTTAGTCGACCGACGAGCTAAGAAATCGGCGCGCCCGGAGGCGCCCTGCGCACAGCCACCATCGAGTGCAGGGATGGGGATACCTGACTGACGGACGCCTGAGCGACTTAGCTACGGCGGGCGACTAAACCCGATCACTGATGAGCAGTGACAGGACCCAAACTACCGACGCAACCCCAGGCGCACAAGCCGGCGGATTCTGGCGTAGTTGTAGGCAAAGGCGCAAGGCGCTGTGGGCTGGCGAGGCCTTGTTGGCGGTGTCTGTCGGGCGTTACTGACAGAGCTTCATTTGGCTGGCGTGAGCGGTTGGCCGATGGATGAAGAGGGGCTGCTGCGCAGCCCAGCGGGAGCAAGCTCCCTCGCCACGGGGTTCGGCGTTTACTCAACTGAGCAGCGTAGTGATAAATAGATCTGCTCTTTCGGACATGGGGCGGGTTTCGTTCTGTGAGGTTGGGTCCGCTTGAATACTCGTTGACTGACACACCGCTATCGCGAGCAAGCTCGCTCCCACAATGAGAGCGTTGTGCCGGGATTTATTGGACATCCGGTTATCCCGTGGCGAGGGAGCTTGCTCCCGCTGGGCTGCGCAGCAGCCCCAATCAACCAGTGGCCGGGTCTGGGTCGTCGGGGGGGCTTGTCGTTCGACATCCAGCACTCAAATGCCTGTTGGCAACCTCACCGGCTTGCTCCAGCGCCAACCGATGCAAGGTGACAGCGGCCAGTTCCAAACCATCACCCCAGCGCACATCAAAGCCCCACTCGCCGGCTTGGGCGGTGCCGAACAAGGACGGATCGTCCAAGGGCTTCAGCACCGAGAACTGTCGGATGTGTGCCTGCAGGTCAACGTCATAGCGCTTGCCGTTGGCAAACTCCACCTGCAAATGCACGTTGGCCCGGGACAGGCTTCACGCTGTTGATTCTGGCTTCGCAGGTCATGGGGCAACGTCTCCGGTTCTGTTCATTCCACACGCTTTGCGGGTCGGCCTTGTGATTCGTTGCCAAGGCTACACCCAAAATCTTCCCACTCCATCCTCTCCCGCAAAGCCCCCATCCCCTCCAGCAAACACCCCGCCAATCCCCCCACCTCGATAATCCCCCGCCTTCACCCACCCCAAGCGCTACAACCGAGCACCGCGCCCCCCCATGAACCTACGCACCTTCATTCGCAGCTACTGCCTCAACGCCAGGCTCGCCACGAATGCCCTGACCCGCTTGCACAAATCGCTGTCCTCCCTGGTCGCCTATCTGGCCCAGCAAGGCTTCGATTCCAACATTTGGCCCGCCACCCGTGACGAAGCCGCGCTGGACCGTCACCTCAACAGCCTGTGCCCAGAGCTGGCGGCTTCCGTGTTCAGCCACGCCCGCGAAGGCATCATCCTGGTCGATCCCTTCGGCCGGGTCATCGCCGTGAACGAGGCCTTTACGCGTCTCACCGGTTACGGACAAGAAGAGCTACAAGGCCGCGAGCTGAATGCCCATCGCATGGTCCGTCGCCTCACTGCCTTCTACGCGCCGATGAAAAACGCCCTGGATTTCCACGGCCATTGGTCCGGCGAGATCCAAAGCAACCACAAGGACGGCCGTGAAATGACGTCGCGGATCAGCGTCAGTGCGGTGCATGACCGTCACGGCAATGTCCGGCACTACGTGGCGCTGTTCAGCGACATGACGCAGATGAAGCAGCGTTTGCAGTTGCTGGAGCGGGATGCGCGGTATGACGCGCTCACGCAGTTGCCCAATCGGTTGTTGTTGGCCGAGCGGATGCGGCAGGCGTTGGGCAAGGCGCGTATTTATCAGCAGAAGGTGGCGATCGCGTTTATCGACCTCGATGGGTTCAAGGCGTTGAACGACAGTTATGGCCATGACTGGGGGGATCGGGTGTTGCAGATTGTCGCGGCGCGGATCAACGCGACGTTGCGCGACGGCGATACGTTGGCCCGGCTCGGGGGTGATGAGTTTGTCGCCGGGCTGGTGGGGTTGCACGCGGAGGAGGACAGCGAGCCGTTGCTCAAGCGGATGTTGGCGGCGGCGAATGCGCCGATTGTGATTGGTGCGCAAAAAGTAGAGATCGCGGCGAGTATCGGGGTGGCGTTTTACCCTGACCATGGGCACGAGATCGACGGGCTGATCAGCAAGGCGGATCAGGCCATGTACCTGTCGAAGAAGGCTGGTGGTAATCGCCTGGCATTTTGTCCGACGCGGTGTATTTCACTCAATAGCGAAACCTGACGGTGGTGCCGACGGTGCGTTCGCTGCCGGGCATGACGCCGTAGTCGCCGGCGCCGAGCAATGAGTAGACGGCGGTGATGTAGTTGCGGTCGAAGACGTTGCGCACCCAGCCTTCGACGTCCCAGGCACGGTCCTGGCTGCGCAGGCCCAGGCGCAGGTTGGTCAGGCCGTAGCTGGGTTGGTAGCTGCCCTCGCCGCCTTCGAGCGTGCCGGAGTAGCCGGTGCGAAAGCTGTAGTCGATGCCGCTGTAGGCTTCCAGGCCGTAGGGCAGCGGGTGGGTGTGGTCGAGGCCGCTGCTGAGGGTCCATTCCGGCGCGTTGTAGAGGCGCTCGCCGCTGAGGTCGCAGGTCCATTGGCCCGAGGCCGGTGGGCATGGCGCGTTGGGGAAGCTGCGGTAGCGGGCATCGCTCCAGGCCAGGCCCAGGCGCCCGGTGAGTCGGGGGGTGAGTTGCCAGGCGGAATCGAGTTCGATGCCGCGCAGGCGGACTTTGCCGACGTTGATCAGGTTATCCCGCTGGGGTGGCGCGAACAGCGAGGTGGGCGGGCTGTAGGTGAGCGCTTGGTAGTCGTCGACGTCGGTCTGGTAGACGGCGAGATCGAGCATCGCGCGCTGGTCCCAGAACCGCGTCTTCATGCCCACTTCCAGCGACGTGGCGCGCTCCGACTCGAAGGTGGGCGCGGTGAACGGGCCGATCACGTCGAAGTTGATGCCGCCGGCCTTGTAGCCCCGCGACCAGCTGACGTAGCCCATCACCCCGTCGTTGAAGCGATAGCTGGCGCTGAGCAGGCCGGAGACGTTGTCTTCTTTGATCGAGTCTTCGCGGTAGTAAGCACGGCCGAGGGCGATGTCGCGCAGCAATTGCCCTCCCACTTGGAACACTGGAGGCAAGCCGGTCAGCGGGGCGAGGTTGCCGACGTCGCGGGAGATCCAGCCGTCCTTGCGTTCCTGGCTGTAGCGCAGGCCGCCGGTGAGTTCCAACGGGTCGATCGGGCGCCAGGAGAGCTGGCCGAAAACGGCGCGGCTGTCGCCCTTCTGCTCGCCGTCGTAACGTTGCCGGGCGCCGTCCAGCAGCAGGGCTGGCACCTGGCTCGGATCGGTGATGTTGATGCCCAGTTTCTTCAGTTGCTCCAGTTGGTCGCCGACGAACCAGGGCGCGGCGTCCTTGCCGAATTCGTTGTCAGCCTGCCGGTCGAGCTGCTGGCGCAGGTAGTAGAGGCCGGCGACATAATCGACGGACGAGCCGGCGGTGCCGGACAGGCGCCATTCCTGGCTGAACTGCCGATGGCCCAGCTCGGTTTCGGATTGGGCCGCCGACAGCGCGGTGCTGTCGATGTCGCGGCTGGCGCGGTAGTCCCAGTCGCGGTAGGCGGTGATGCTGGTCAAGCGCATGGCCTCGTCGAGGTCCCAGTTCAATTCCAGCGAGACACCGTTCTGCAGGGTTTGCGGATGTCCCGGCGCGTCGATGCGGGACTCGCGTTTGTAGGGGTCGGGCTCGGCCAGCGGATAGCCGAGGAATTTGGCGCGCTTGCGGGTTGGCTCGCCGTAGTGATTGACCAGCAGGACGTTGCCGGCTTCGTTCTGCTCGGCGTAGTCGGCGATCAGGCGGGCGCGGAAGTCGCTGTTCGGTGTCCACAATAATTGGCCGCGCAGGCCTTGGCTGTCGGCGTCGCCGAGGCGGCTGCCGTCTTGCAGGTTTTCCACGGCGCCATCGGAGGCGCTGTGGAAAACGTTGAGCCGGCCGGCGAGCACGTCGTCTCGCAGCGGCCCGGAAATCGTCCCGCGATATTCCCGCAGGCCGCGCTCGCCGTAGCTGGCTTCGAAGTTGGCTTCGGGCTGGAAGGTCGGCTGGCGGGTGATGATGTTCAGCGCGCCAGCGGTGGTGTTCTTGCCGAACAAGGTGCCTTGGGGCCCGCGCAAAACTTCGATGCGCTCGATGTCCATCAATTCGGTGAACGCCATGCCCTGGCGCGCCTGGTAGACGCCGTCGACATAGGTGCCGACGCTGCCTTCCAGGCCATCGTTGTAGGCCGTCGCACCGAAGCCGCGCAGGCCGAAGCCGGCGTAGCGGGCGTCGTGGCCGGACACGATCAGGCCGGGCACGCGTTGTTGGACGTCTTGCAGACGATGCAGGCCGGCCTCGTCCAGTTGATCGCCGTAGACGACGTTGATCGGGATCGGCACGTCTTGCGGATCTTCTTCGCGGCGGCGGGCGGTGACGGTGGTTTCGTCGAGCGTGAGGGCGCTGGGCGCCTCCTGTGCGGCAGGGGCGGACGCCCAGGGTAACGCGCAAAGGCTGCCGAGCAAGAGCAGCCGATAACCCAGACCCGGCATGCTAGAACTCCCGAGCCATCGTGCGATGCACCGTGTCCTGGCAAACCAGCGCCCTGATCCGCGCCAGCAATTCGCGGCTGTCGGCGGGCTTGAGCAGCACCGCGTCGAAGGCCAGGTCTTCTGGGTAATGCTGCGGTCTGCGGGGCGGGACTGCCGAGTAAAGCATCACCGGCAGATCATGCTCACGGTCGCGCACCTGTCGCAGCAGTTCCCAACCGTCCATGCCGGGCATCATCTGGTCGCTGATCAGCAGGTCGATCGGTTGCTCCGCCAGGCGGGCCAAGGCGTCTTCGCCGTTCGTTGCAATGCTGACATCGAAACCGTAGCCGGCCAGCAGGTCGTAGAGCCATTCGCTGTTCTGCTCGACGTCGTCCACCAGCAGCACATGTTTGCCTTGGCCATCCAGCGGCGTGACGTTGTTGTCGACGATGCCGTTTTCCAGGTCGTGTTCCTGGGCGCATTTGAGTTGCAGGCGAAAACTGAAGTGGCTGCCCTGCCCCGTGGCCTGGGGTTCGAGGCGGCTGTCCATGTGTTCCAGCAATTGGCTGACGATGGACAGGCCCAGCCCGCTGCCTTCGTAGCGTTGTGCGTTGCGGCCACGGCGGAACGGTTGCAGCAGTTGTTCGAATTCATGCGGGTCGATGCCGATGCCGGTGTCGATCACGCTGAAGCGCAGCGCCACGGTGTCAGCGGTTGTTCCGGGACAACAGCTCACTTCGAAACGGATCTGGCCGTCGCGGGTGAATTTCGCCGCGTTCGCCAACAGGTTCATGAGCACCTGCCGAAGCCGCTTGAAGTCGGCTTCCACCAGGGGCGGCAGGTCTTGCGCCAGTACCGCGTTGAAACTGTTGCCCTGGCGCGCGGCGAGGAAGCCAGCCTCGTCGGCGATCTCTTGGAGGAAGCCGTACAGATAGGCGGGCGCGAGGGTCAGTTGCATCTGCTCCAGTTCACCACGGGAGAACTCGAGCATCTCGTCGATCAGCTCCAGTTGCTGGCGGGCGTTGCGCTCGATGGTGGCTTGATAGTCGCGGTTCGGCCCAGCGTGGAGCAGGCGCGCATAGTCGATGATACGCACCAGCGGCGAGCGCAGGTCGTGGCTGATCCGCGCCATCAACGCGCTGCGCGCCGCCAGGGACTCGCGCAACTGCGAGGTGCGCAGCGCCACGGTGCTTTCAAGGCGTTCGTGCTCGGCCTGGCGTTGTTGGTCGAGGGTGGACAGGGCGTGTTTTTCGCGGTTGCGGCTGCGGGCAACTTCCATGATCAAGGTGCACACCAGCAACACCACGCCCGGTAATGTGGACGACAGGCTGTATTTGCTTTGCGGCGACTGCCAGGGCAACTGCTCCTGGGGGAAGAACATCCGTATCAACAACTGCGCCAGCATCAATCCCGACACCAGCCACGCCATCCAGTGGTAGGACAGCCGCTTGCGCCAAGCCATGACCCATGTAGCGAGCAGTGCGCCGTAGAAACTCATCAGGAAGACCTGGACGATTTGCCCGCCCTGGACTGGATCGATCTTCAGCCACCAGAGGCGGCCGACGACACAGCCCAGCAGCGGCGCCCAATAACTCCAGCCAATGATCCTGGGCAGCTGTGAAACCTGCAACAGCACGCGGAAGTAGCCCAGGAACAGCACGAACGAGAGAGCGCTGGCGCCGGTCAGCACCTCGCGCGTCCAACCCAGCGCCGAAGGCCAGTAGATCAGGTAGCCGTTGAGGATGCAGGTCAGCAGGATATAACTGAGTACCGCGCCGGCATTCACGGTGAGCAGTCGGGATCGAAGGATCCAACCAACGATCAGGCCGAACGGCACGACCAGCAGGACGATGCCGAGGGTCAGTCCGTCGCTCAGGTAGGTCTGTTGCTGGCTGCGCAGCAGCGCCGGCTCGGACCAGAGTTCCGGTTCCAGCAGCATCTGGAAGTTGCTTGCCACCCGAACGTACACCGTGGCGCTCTCCCCTGCCGCCAGCGTGACTGGAAACGCCGGTTGGCGCGTTGCTGGCTGGGGCCACTCGCTGACGGGGTAGGCGGCTCCGGCGTGGGTCTCATGCCCCGTTTGGTAGACACGGATGTCTTCCAGGCGCGGCGCGCCGAGCACCAGCAGGCGCGAGCACGCCACGGCGCCTGAATGGGTGAGCTGGAATTTCAACCAGAAGGCGGAGCGGCTATAGCCTTGGGTCGGCCAGCCAGGGGTTGGGGCGTTGAAATGTGTTTCGGGCAGTTGCGCGATTTCTTCCAGGCTCAGCCTGGCCTGGGTGTCCTCGAAGATCTGTATCGCAGGCATCAGGTCCAGATGCTCAACCCGGCAGATATCCACAGGCGCGGCGCGCAGCAAGCCTGTGGATAACATAGTTATCGCCAGCAATAAAAACTGCAGGAGCCGCATCAGGCGCGCCCGGCCGACTCGGTTTCAACGAGGCCCAGGGCGTGCTGGCGAAACTGGCTGGGCGTCATGCCGATTCGCTGGCGGAAGGCCGTGGTGAAATTGCAGGCGTTGCGAAAGCCCACCAGCTCGGCGACGTCCTGCACGCTCATGGCGCTTTCGCAGAGCAGATCCTGGCCGCGTCGCAAACGCGCGTCGCGAATATAGGCGAACACTGTCATGCCCAGGTGCTCGCGAAAGATCGCGGTGAGACGTTTTTCATGGGTGCCGACCTTTTGCGCGAGGCTGGCCAGGGACGGCATGTCGTCCAACTGGTTTTCAATCAGTCGCATCGCTGCGCGCAGGACGATTTCATCGCCTTCCGGTTCCGGATCGGCCGGGCTTTGAGGCATGGCCGGTGGCGCGCGCCAGGTCAACTGCAGGTGGATCTTGATGCGTGCGAGCACTTCTTCCGGGGCGCAGGATTTAGGAATGTAATCGACGCCACCGACGGTCAAGCCTTCAAGGCGTTCCATCGAGCTGTTGGCCGACGACAGAAAGAGAATGGGCGTCTGCCGGGTCGCCGGCGCCTCGCGCAGAAGCCTGCACAGGCTGAAACCGTTCATATGCGGCATGTGCACGTCCAGCACGATCAGGTCCGGGCGCAAGGCCAATGCGCGCTGATAACCCTGGAGGGCATCGCTGGCCAGGGAAACGCGCCAGGGCTGCTGTTTCAGCAGGATGATGGTTGCGCGGATGTCCTCCGGAACGTCGTCGATCAGCAGAATATGCGGCTCGGACGACGCCGCCGCGCCACCCGTTATAGCCGCTCGCCCTTCGAATCGTCCGTCGTCCATTCGCCAGGTTCCCTTCTCGTGCTTTTGCCAATCGTGGATCGGTAAAAATCGTTACACCAATAGCGGCAGCTCGGGCGAAGACTTGAAGGCGACGAATTGTCCATGGTCGTCCCATCGCGGCCGACCTATGCTGAAGCGGTTCCACTTCGACAGGCAAATCATGATGATCCAATGCAAACGCGTCTATGAAACAGCCAGCGCCGAAGATGGTGTTCGGGTGTTGGTCGACCGGTTATGGCCGCGCAATTGCCGCAAGGATGCGCTGGCAATTGCGCAATGGCTGCCGGAGGTTGGACCGTCCCATGAATTGCGCAAGGCGTTCAAGGCGGGGGCGGTTTCCTTTGCCGAGTTTAGCGCGGCCTATCAGCAGGAGCTGGCGGCGCGGCCGGAGCATTGGTGGAAATGGATGGATGTTGCGCGGGGTGGGCTGTTGACGCTGGTGTATGCCGCCAAGTCGACGGTCGAGAATAATGCGGTGGTGTTGGCGCAGTGGTTGGAGGATGAAGTGGAGAAGCGGGCTGGGGGGAGTTCGCCGGTTTGTTATCTGGATGAGTTCCCGGAGCTCTGAGATGGGCTTGCTTTGACCCGTGGCGAGGAAGCTAGCTCCCGCTCGGCTCTGTAGGAGCTGGCGAAGGCTCGGGCCGCGTTCGGACGATCTTTTGATCCTGATCTTTCGCTTGTGGGCTCAATTGGCAGCGCAAAGATCGCAGCCTCGTTGCACTCGGCAGCTCCTTGTATCTCGACTATCGCTCCGTCAGGAGCGATAGTTCTCGACTGATCATCGAGGGAGGGACTTGGAAGCCGCGCAGCTCCTTAGGCTTTTTGCCTGTGATGTAGATCGTGCTCCAGCCCTCCACACTCACTCGTACAGTTCGCACGGTATCTTGGGCCCGCCTCCGGCTAGAGCCCGCATTCGCAAGGTTGGACCGAGTGACGTGATGATCGCAAAAGGGAACAAGTGGAGAAACGATCATGTCTGGTTTCGTTGGCGTCGACGTTGCAAAGAACACTTTTGATATCGCTACACACCTGCCCAACGGCAAGCACAAAACCAAGGCCAAGCTGGCCAACAATCCAAAAGGTTTTAAAGAGTTTGAGGCTTGGCTAGACACAAACGTCGAGCGTTCGGCCCTGATCGTGATGGAAGCCACCAGCGTCTACCACTTGGAGCTCGCCGAGTTCGTTTACAACAAAGGCTTCCGAATCTGCGTCGTGAACCCGGCTACGACCAAAGCGTACGCTGACAGCGAGCTGCGCCGCATCAAGACCGATAAAAGCGATGCCAAACTCATCGCCGACTTCGCCCGGGAAAAGGATCAGAAGCTTCAGCCATGGGCACCTGAGCCACTGAAGTATCGCCAGTTGAAAGCTATGGTGCGCCGCCTGGATGACCTTCAGGAAATGGAACAAATGGAGCTTAATCGTCTGGACGTGTCTGACGAAAAGGTCAAAGACTCGATCAACTCCGTTCTGCGCCATATCGAAAAAGAGATCGTTGAAACACATAAGGCGATCAAAAAGCACATCGATGACGACCCGGATATGCGTCAGATGCGGGATCTGATCGTAACCATCGACGGTATCGGACAAAAAACGCTTGAGCGATTGCTAGCCGAACTGGGCGACTTGCGCAAATACAGCGATCCTCGCCAATTGGTCGCCGCTGCGGGGCTGAATCCCAAGCTGCAAGAATCAGGAAAGCTTAAAGGTCATACCCTAATTTCGAGAATCGGGTCAGCACGGCTTCGTGCAGGCCTTTACATGCCTGGCATGGTGGCGCTGAAACACAATAAGGCGATCATGGCGATGAAAGAACGCCTGGAGGCCAACGGCAAGGCCCCCAAACAAATCATCTGCGCGGCAATGCGCAAACTGCTGCACTTCGTTTACGGAGTGCTCAAGTCAGGACTGCCATATGACCCGAAACTTGCGCTTGCCCGGTGAGACTTAAGACGGTATCTACAGGGCAGCCCAGCGGGAGCAAGCTCCCTCGCCACGGGTTACTGATTTGCCTAAGATCGGCGCAGAGAAATCACAAGGAAGACCACCGTGATGCAATCGCAATTTGATCCGCTGGTTCATATCGATTGGAAAACGCCGGGCGGCGAGTGGCTCGGGCTTATGCAGGACGCCTATCCCGAGGTGTTTACCGGGCAGGCGTTCGAGGCGCTGTTGGATGAGCTGTTCAATGAGATGCCCGAGGTTTGCTTCGAGGCGCTGGCGGCGGTGTTGGCAGGTCAGGGTTATGACCTGTGGAACCTGGACGCCGGTGGCGATGATTATCGGCCGGTGGTTTTCCCTTCCGATCAGCGCGAGGCGTTTGCCAGGCATTGGCAAAGCCCACGTGGCGAGCCGAGGTTTACGGCGGCCTTGATCGAGCCCCCTGCGGTGAAAGCGCGCAAACCGGCCAAACCCAAGCGCAGCAAGCTGAAATGGTTGCAGGAAGTCCATGACTACCCCGGCCCCACCTACGTGCATGAATACAACTACCGCAACGGCTGGGCTGCAATCACCGAACAGGATGAAGATCGCTGGCTGTGCTTTTTGATCGACTACCACCAGTGGCCGCCCGCCGAACAGGACATGCTCGAACAACGCACCGATGAAGTGGATGGCGCGGACCTGCGGCTGATCGACGCCAACGCCCAGCGGAGCCTGTGGAGACGCCAGGTCAGACGCGGCGATTACAGCGCGGACGATCGATTCACATACGAGATTCGCCGGGGCGATGCCATCGAGGACTTCGGTCCTGCCGGGCAGGAGTGGCCGGCATTCGAAGAGCCTTGCGTCGTGGTGGACGAGGCGATTTTCGAGCGCCAGCGCATTTACGAACCCAAGCATTTGACGCGGATCTGGCGGACCACGGCGGACAGCAGCGAGGTGATTTTCGAAGATTCGGACGAGCTCACCATCCTGCCTGTCGGCGGGCGTCGGTTGTTGTTCATGCAGCACAACGGCAAGCGCTGCTGGGTCTGGCACCAGGACACGCAACAGGCCATCGTCGCCAAGCCGATGCCCGCCGAGGCCTATAAGCTACGGGCGGCGACGGCGTATTTGGGCGGCGATGAGGTTTTGCTGTTCAGCGAAGGCGCGCGGCAGAACGTCGAGCATTCGGGTTATCAGGAGACGGTGCTGCTGGCGTGGCGCTTCAATTTCATCACTGGGACAAAGACCCAGGCGACGCTGGACGGTTTCGGCAGTGAACTGCGCCAGGACACGCGCCTGCTCGTCACCCAGCCCAAGCAAGTCATCACGTTGCGCACGTTTCATGGGCAACTTCATGTGTCCCGCGGGCATGGGGATTGGTGGGTGTGGGGTTACCGCGCCAACACCTTTGGTACGCAGACGCTGGCGTGGTTTTGGAATCAACGCAGCCATGAGGTGGTGAAGCTGTCGACCAAGGATATCCCGCGCATCAAGCCGGATATTCGTTACGTGGCGGCGCAGGATCGGTACCTGGCGTTCGAGGCGGATTTTGTGGCGAAGTTGCCGGGATTCGCCCGCATCCGTGAGGCCAAGGGTTGCGAGGTTCTGGTTTTTCAGTGAGGCGATTCTGCGGCGGCGGCGAACTCCGTGGCGAGGGAAGTTGCTCCCGCTCGACTGCGCTGTAGGAGCTGTGTAGGAGCTGTGTAGGAGCTGCCGAGTGAAACGAGGCTGCGATCTTCCCCCAGACACTTGAATATCAAGCGAAAGATCAAAAGATCGCAGGCTGCGCCAGCTCCTACGCAACGCAGCGGGAGCAAGCTCCCTCGCCACGGGTGTGGCTTAAACCTGCAGCACCCCACGAAACCCGCGCGCCGCGTAATACGACTGCACACCGTTGTGGTAGATGAACACCCGGCCATAACGGTAGTCGCCAAAAATCGCCCCATCGAGCGCACGAAGTTCCGGAGGCGTCGCCAGCCAACTGGACGTCTTGGCATCGAACTCACCGAGCGTCTGCAGGGCTCGGTATTGCTCCTCGGTCAACAGGGTTATCCCCATCGCTTCGGCCATCTCGGCCGCGCTGCCTTTGGGCTTGTTCTCCTTGCGTGCATCCAGGGCCGCACGGTCGTAGCAGAGGCTGCGGCGACCGGTGGGGCTTTCCTTGGCGCAATCGCAAAAGGTGACGGCGCCGGTTTTCGGATCATGGCCGATCACGTCGGGCTCGCCGCCAGTGGCGTCCATGGCCTGGAGGGTTTTCAGGGCATTGGGGTTGTTTTCGAGCCGGGTCTGGATGTCGGACCAGAGGATGTCTGGGTGACGGTTCGGGTGTTGTTCGAAGCGGGTTTTCAGGGTTTGGATGAGGCTTTCTTGTTCTTGTTTTTTCATGGTTCGGGTGTCCGCGTGTTAATCGGTCATCCAATGATAGTGACTCTGACGGCATGCGTTGAACCAGCAATAGATCGCCGCACTCGCAGCCCTCTGGCAGAATCGCGCCGCGATTAACCTTGAATGAACAAGACCAGTCTTCAGGAATGAAGTCCCGAGTTAACGGAGTAACCCCGATGGTTATAGAAAAAACTCTATCGGTGATCGTCAGCTGGAAATTTTCCTCCGAGACGGCCTTGCCGACGCCCGAAGACGCGGCCCGGATGAAGAAGGTGGAAGCATTGTTGCTGCCCGCCATACAGGAGAAAGGGTTGGCGAAGTGGCTTTGCACCATCACGTCTGAACATCAGCGGGAATGGCTTTTCCTCACGCGAAACCACGAAGATTTTTTCACGCAGGCGAGGACCGCATTAAATGGGACGTACCCAATCGAGATGAGGGTAAACGGAGCACCGTAGCAAAGGCGAAGGGGTACAAACTCGAACCAGAAACCTAGCCGTTTTTTGTGGGAGCGAGCTTGCTCGCGATGACGGTGTCTCCACCGACCATTTGGTTGAATGTGAATCCGCTATGCGAGCAAGCTCGCTCCCACAAGCGCGCGTATCGCCAGCTTTGTGTCAGGCGCTGAACTGCTTGATCCAATCAAGGCCTGCCACGGTAGAGCCGGTAGGACGGTATTCACACCCGATCCATCCTTTATAGCCACGCTGCTCCAACTCTGCGAACAAGCCCGCAAAATCCATGCTCCCCGTCCCCGGTTCATGACGGCCCGGGCAGTCAGCTATTTGCACATGGACGGTTCGGTCATAGAAACGGGCCAGGATATCCGCCGCGTTCCCGGTCAGCCGTTGCGCGTGGTAAAGATCGAGGATCAGCCCGACACTCGGAAAACGCTCCAGCACCTGTTGCGCCTTGAACTGAAAACCGAGATGAGCGTTGAACTTGAGCATTGGGTAAATCATCCATCCTGGGGAAAAGAAAGCATCCGTTGAGAACAACTTGCGCAGCGCCAGCACCGCCTGTCGGGCGTGGGGCACCGTTCGGATCAAGTTTTTCGCACGGTATCAGATACCTTGATAGCGCGCGCGAAACCTGTTCAAAGCGCCCCCCACAATTGATCATCAGCCTCGCAGCATTTTGTACTACCGGTCTTCTGCGGGCGATGGACGCAATAGTGGCACTTCAGTAGCATTCACCCCACTTCATCGATCTCCTCAAGGATGACCCATGCTCGCCCTGCCTCGCTCTCCTGCCCCCTTGTTAGCGTTGTCCGCGTTGTTTGTATTGCTCGGCGGTTGCAGCGTCAATGGCAGTTACCCCGATGCCATCGAACCGGACGCCGCCAAGTTGCGGTTCGTCGCCAACACCAGCAACGCCACCCTGGATTATTTCGACGCAGCCCATTGCGACGGGCAAACCACGGGCATTCTCAACAACATGCTGCTGAGCGATACCGCGCGGCGGGTGGGGATGAGCGTTCCGGCGCCCAAGGATGCGAGGGGTTACCTGGAGGTCAAGCTCAAGCCCGGCGAGCAGATTCACCTGCGCACCAACATGAACAGCGGTTATGCCGTGTGTGGCAAGGGCTTCAACTTCACGCCCGAGGCCAATGCCGAATACGAGGTGACGTTCAAGTCCGAGAAGAACTTCTGCCTGACTCAGTTGCAACGCTTGCAACGGGTCGACGGCAAGGACGTGCGCACACCGATCCCGATCCTGAAAAAGGACTTTCCCGCCTGCGCCGGGCGCAATGCGCTGTTTCCCAAGACCTACCCGGACACGCCCCATCGCTTGGAGCTGATGAATCGAGTCATCGATAAAAGCCTGGTCGTCACGGTGAAGACGGATCCGGCCAAGGAAAAAGTCGAAAGTTATTCGCCAGAGAAGCTGGACACCCTGATCAGCGAACGCAAGGCCAAGCTCGGCTTCGACCTGCCGGCTGACTACTGGACGCTGTACCGGGAAAACCTGAAGACGTTTGGCGATGACATGGCGCAGAACAAGGCGCACTCGATGGAACGCTTCAAGGAGGAATACCAGGCGCGCCTGCGCCAACTGAAGGACGATCAGTTGGAACAATGGGCGTTGCCAAAAACCGCCAATGCCAAGCCGGAGAAAGCCGAGGTCGACCTGGACGTCGCGATGATGGTGGAGTATTTCCGGATCGGGAATGTGGTCACGGTCGAAGCGGTGGGTCACCACCTGGACAGGATGGCGCTGATGGATGAGCGTTACGGGGTGTGCGCGCGGTACGCGGAATGCTGGAAACGCAACTAGCCGGAACGCTTTGCCCGAGATATCTCCATGGCTGTACCGCCGTCATCGCGAGCAAGCTCGCTCCCACAGGGGTCTGTGGTGGAAGTTATTGCGCCGTCAGTTCCACCACACCCCGAACCCGTTGCTGCATATTGATCAAATGCAACCGCATCGAAGCCCGCGCCGCCTCGGCATCGCGGCGCGCCAGTGCTGCGTAGACCTGCTCCCGCTCACGCACCACCAACGCCCGGTTCTCACCCGTCGCCACCGGCCCGGCCTGTTGCACAACCGCGAGCAGTGTATGGCCGACATGGGCCATGGCATCGATGAAGAAACTGTTGCCGGTGCATTGGGCGATCTGCAGATGAAATTCGAAATCGGCCCGGGCGCTGTCGTCATCCGTTGGGGCAAGCGCATTCGCTACGTCGAGCGCTTCACGCATCGCCAGCAATTGCTCCGGCGTAGCCCGTTGCGCGGCGATGCCGGCGGCGTCCACTTCCAGGCTCAGGCGCAGCTCGATGACGGCCAATGCGTCGTAGGCGCCGCCCTTGACGTGCTTGCTGCCCTGGAAGTCCCCCGGGCGGGCGGTGTCGACGACGAAGGTGCCGATGCCGTGGCGCGTCTCGACCAAACCTTCGGCCTGCAGCCGGGACATGGCTTCACGGACCACGGTCCGACTGACGCCGCGTTCCTTGATGATGACCTGTTCGGTCGGCAGTTTGCTGCCCGCGGGCAACTCCCCGGCGAGTATCTGCTGCGTCAGGTCCACCACCAGTTGCTGAGTCATGCTCAGGCGTCGATCGGTTGTGACACGCTCCATTGCACCTATCCATCAAGCCAGACGATCGCGGCATTATAGCCGCGACCTTGCGCCAAAACTCACTATAATGCCCGCTGATCACACTAGAGCACGCCGATGACGGACCAAGCGTTATCTCCATTGAACAAGCCGCGCCGCCTCGCCGAGACACTGGTCGACCGTTTTGCCCAGCGCATGCGCGACGGCATTCTGAAATGCGGCGAAAAGCTCCCCACCGAAGTGCATATCATGGAAGCCGAAGGCGTCAGCCGTTCGGTGGTGCGCGAGGCATTGTCGCGCTTGCAGGCGGCGGGGTTGGTGGAGACGCGCCATGGCGTCGGCACCTTTGTGCTGGACATGCCGGCGCCGGAAGGTTTTACCCTCGGGCCGGCAACGATTGCCACGTTGTCCGACGTGCTCAATTTGTTGGAGTTTCGCCTGAGCCTGGAAGTACAGGCCGCCGGCATGGCCGCCGCACGCGCCACGCCCGAAGCCCTGGCCGAACTGGCCCAGGCGCTGGACGCGTTGTTGCAAGGGCCTGAGAAATCCGGCACCACGATCAATGCCGATTTCCAGTTCCACCTGAAGATCGCCAAGGCGGCCGGCAATTACTACCTGATCGACATCATGAAGCACCTGGGCACGAAGCTGATCCCGCGTACCCGGATGAACTCCGCCTACTCGGGGCAAAGTGATCGCAGCGCCTACCTGCAGGGGATCAATGCCGAACACCAGCAGATCTTCGATGCCATCGCCAGCCGCAATGTCGACGCGGCGCGGGCGGCCATGTACCTGCACTTGAGCAACAGCCGCATGCGCCTGTGTGAAACCCAGCAGCGCCAGGCCTTTTACAACGAATAACCCCCGCAGTTTTGTGGCTGCAGTGACCACAGCATTTGTATCCTCCACCGCCCCCTGTGGGAGCGAGCTTGCTCGCGAAGGCGGCGGAACATCCAATATCACCGGCACAGGCAGGCCGTTATCGCGAGCAAGCTCGCTCCCACAGTTTTATTCAGTGTTGACCACGTCTCCCACAACTCAGAAAAAGTTGTACTGGATCCCCACCCGCAAGCGCAGTTGCCGATCACTGTCCACCGAGTTGACTTTGATATCACCCACTTCAAAGAACGGTGCCCAGCGCTTATCCCATTTGTACTTGACCACGGCATTCTGCTCATAGTCATCGGTGCCGCCGTTATAGCGGATGTAATCGGCATCGAAATACGTCAGTTGATACTCATACGCCCACGGCCCTTGATCCGCATAGTTGATGTAGACGTCGTAGCGATGAATCGTCTGGTCGTCCTGGGCATTGTCCGGCACGTCGCGATCGACCTTGTCACGGTCCAGCTTGCTGACGTCGTAGCGATAGCGACCGGCGATGCTCAGCTCCTTGGTGATCTTGTAGCCCAGGCGCATACCCGTCTTGTAGGTGGTGGATTCCTCGTCGCTTTCCATGGCGAACGAAGGCGTCAGCGTCCAGCGATCATCGATCTTGTGCTGATAGTTGACGGTAAATTCATGGCCGCTGCCGACGGTGTTGTCGAAAGCGACGTCTTCCCGGTCACCAGCAGTCTTGTATTTGAGTTCACCTTCCAGGCCCACACCGTTATCCAGCCTGATGCCGAACTTGGCGCGGTCGGCGTGCATGCGGGTCTTTTCAGCGTATTGATGGCGGACGTTGATATAACCGGTATCCGCCTGAGCGACAACCGAAGTGAACAGCGAAGCGATCGACAAAACTACCAGGGTCTTTTTCATGTTTTTTATTCTTGTAAGTTGAAATCAATAGTTGGGTTGAACGCCAAATCGCAGGCGAGCGCGTGCGCGCATTGAAACGTGCGGTTCAACGTGTTCTGCGGTTTAAAACAGGTACAGCGGGTTAGTTACTTCAAACGGCGATAGGGACTCGTTGTATGTCGCGGCTGGCTTGTACCAGCAGGCGCGTATATTCATGGGCGGCGCCATCGTTCGCCAGCCGATGACTGTCGAGCGTCTCCACTACCCTGCCCTGCTGCATCACCGCCAGCCGATCGCACAAATGCGCAACGACGGCCAGGTCGTGGGTGACCATCAAATACGTCAGCCCTTCCTGGCGACGCAGTTCGGCCAACAGGTTGAGGATTTCCGCCTGCACCGAGACGTCCAGCGCCGAGGTCGGCTCGTCCAACAGCAACACCCGTGGGCGCAGGATCAGCGCCCGGGCAATCGCCACGCGTTGGCGCTGGCCGCCAGACAATTGATGCGGATAACGAAAGCGAAAGCTGTCGTTCAAGCCGACCTTGCGCAGGATTTCGCTGACCTTTTGCCCACGCCCGTCGATGCCATGGATGCGCAGCGGTTCCTGCAAAGCGGCGTCAATGGTGTAGCGCGGATGCAGCGAGGCGTACGGGTCCTGGAAGACCATTTGCACGGTGCGGTAGTGGTCCAGCGGCAGCTTGCGCGCCACCGCCCGGCCGGCGACTTGCAATTGTCCGGTCCAGTGCTGGTACTGTCCGGCCAGGCAACGCAGCACGGTGGTCTTACCCGAACCGGACTCCCCCACCAGGCCAAACGCCTCGCCCTCGCCAACGCTCAGATCGACGTCATGCAGTACTGCGTTCAAAGCCGCGCCGGTGCCAAAACTGAGGTTCAGGCCGGCGATTTCGATCATGCTCATGACAGGCTCCTCAAGGGTTCAACCAGTGTGGGTCGCGCTGCAACACCGGCAGCGTGGCGCGCGGATGGTCCAGGCTGGGCAACGCAGCCAACAGGCCTTGGGTGTAGGGATGGGTGGCGTTGTCCAGGTCGGCGGCGGCAATCGACTCGACCACGCGCCCGGCGTACATCACCAGCACGCGGTCGCAGAAATGCCGCACCAGGTTCAAGTCGTGGCTGATGAAGATCAGCCCCAGGTCACGCTCGCTGACCAACTCCTCCAGTACGTTGAGCACCTGCCGGCGCACCGACACGTCCAGCGCCGATGTGGGCTCGTCGGCGATGATCACCTGGGGATCGGTGATCACCATCATGGCGATCATGATCCGCTGGCCCATGCCGCCCGAGACCTCATGCGGATACAGGTCATAGACCCGCCGAGGATCACGGATGTGCACCTTGGCGAGCATCTCCAGGGCCCGCTCCCGGGCTTGGCGATGGGGCACCTTGTGGTGGGCGAGATAGGCTTCGGCGATTTGTTCGCCAACGCGCACCACCGGGTTCAGCGAGTATTTCGGGTCTTGCATGATCATCGACATGCGCGCCCCGCGAATCGCCTGGATCTGCTTTTCGCTGGCGGTCAGCAAGTCGACATCGGCAAAGCGCAGGGTCTTGGCGGTGACCCGCGCCGTCGGTGGATGCAGGCGCAAAAGGCTGCGGCCGACAGTGGATTTGCCCGAGCCGGATTCACCGACGATGGCGAGTTTTTCCCGGCCCAGGGTGAACGACACATCGCGCACCGCCAGGGAGGTTTTGCCCGCATTGCGAAACTCCACGCATAAATCCTGTACGGCCAGTTTTATCTCAGTCATGGGACTTTCCTCAGGATTGGCTGCGAGGGTCGAGGACGTCGCGCAAGCCGTCGCCCAACAGGTTGAAGGCCAGGCTGACCAGCATGATCGCCGCACCGGGCGCCGCCACCAGCCACCAGCTTTCGAGCATGTAGCGCCGCCCGGTGGAGATCATCGCGCCCCACTCCGGCAGCGGCGCCTGGGCGCCGAGGCCAAGAAAGCCCAGGGCGGCGGCAGTGAGGATGATGCTCGCCATGTTCATCGTCAGGCGGATGATCACCGACGACAGGCACATCGGGATGATGTGGCGCAGGATGATCCGGGTGCTCGACGCGCCTTGGAGTTGTACCGCGACGACGAAGTCAGCGTTGCGCAGCGGCAGCGTTTCGGCGCGAGCGAGCCGGGCAATCGGCGGCCAGGCCGTCAGCGCAATGGCGATCACCGCATGCTCCAGGCCCGGGCCGAGGGCGGCAATGAAAGCCAGCGCCAACACCAGGCTGGGGAATGAGATGAAAATATCGGTGATGCGCATGAACAGGCTGTCGACCCAACCGCCGAAGTAACCGGAAACCGTGCCGACCAGCAGGCCGATGGGACCGACGATCACCGTCACCAGCAAGACGATGTACAGCGTGATGCGCGAGCCATACACCAGCCGGGCGAACACATCGCGACCGTATTCATCGGTGCCGAACCAATGCGCGCTGCCCGGCGCTTGCAACGCGCCGCCAAGGTTCTGCAACAAGGGGTCGTGACCGGCGATCCAGGGCGCGAAGATTGCGACCAGGATCAGGGTCGAAACAACGACCAGGCCGGCGAACGTCATCGGGTTGCGCAGCAGGAAACGCAGCAGTCGAGTGGCGCTGGCCACCAGCGCAGCCGTACTCGAAGCGGGCAGCGCGGCGCTGCCGGCTGCGCTGGAAGCAAGGGGCAGGTTCATGAGCGAGTCCTCGGGTCGAAGATCTTGTAGAGCGCATCGCTGATCAGGTTCAGCGTCACGAAGATGAGGCCGATCAACAGCACGCACGCCATCACTGCGTTCATGTCGCCGAGCAACAAACTGCTCGTGAGGTACTGGCCGAAGCCCGGCCAGGCGAAGACGGTTTCGATCAGCACCGCACCTTCGAGCAACCCGCCGTAGGCCAGCGCAACGATGGTCAACAGCTGCACGCGGATGTTACCGAAGGCGTGGCCCCAGACAATCTTGCGCTGGGACAGACCCTTGACCCGAGCGGTGATGATGTACTCCTGGGACAACTGTTCGAGCATGAAGCTGCGGGTCATGCGGCTGATGTAGGCGACCGAGTTGAAACTGAGGATCACCGCCGGCAGCAGGATGTGCCGCAGTGCGCTGCGAAAGGCTTCCCAGTCGCCGGACCAGGCAGTGTCGATCAACAACAGCCCGGTATGTGTCGGAATCAACCCGTCATAGGCCAGGCCGATCCGCCCGACACCGCCGGCCCAACCCAACCAGGCGTAGAACACCAGGAAAGCCATCATGCCGATCCAGAAAATCGGCGTGGAGTAGCCGAACAGCGTGATCAGCCGAGCGACATGGTCACCGGCACGACCCTGATGGGTCGCTGCGTAGACACCCAGCGGCAGCCCCGCCAACACGCCGAACAGAATGGCCAGGGTCGCCAGTTCCAACGTCGCCGGAAACACCCGGGCGATGTCGGTGATGACCGGGTTGCCGGTCAGCAAGGCCATGCCGAAGTCACCGTGGATCAAGTCGCCGAGGTAGATCGCGAATTGGCTCCACAACGGCTTGTCCAGGCCCAGCTCCTGGTACACCTGGGCGTAGGCCGAGGCGTCGGCGTCCGGGCCGACGATGGCCAGCACCGGGTCCAGGGGCATCACCCGTCCGATAAAGAAAGTCAGCAGCAGCAACCCCAGCAGCGTCACCGCCACCGAGCCGCCGCGCCGGGTCGCCGAAGCGGCCCGGGTGGTCCAGATTGAAAAGGATGCAGTCGACATATTCATTCCTGCCTTGGCCGCATGGCCGTCGATTTCAGCGCTGCTTATAGACGTCGCGAAGGCGCGTGGTGGCGGCGGTGTGGCCGATGTAGTTGCGCACGTCGGCGTGGATCACCACCTCGTCGACCATCTGCGAGACCGGCATGATGGCCCCGGCCTGCTGGTCGTAGAGGGTCTGGACCTGGGCGTACATCTGCCGCTGGCGCTCGGGGTCGCGCTCGCGCTCGGCCTGCTCGATCAACTGGTTGAGCTGCGGATCGAAGAACGAGGTACGCCAGCCCTGGAAGTTGCTCAACTTGGCTTCGGTGCGGTTGTCCGGGTTGTACACCAGGGCGCGCAGGCTCGAATGCGGATGGCGCTCGGCCCCGCCGCCGCCACGCCCGACGAGGATGTCGAACTGACGGTCGCGCATCGCCCCGTAGATCTGGTTTCCGGTGCCGGTGATGATCGTCGCCTGGATGCCCGCCTGGGCCAGCGTCGCTTGCAGGCTGGTGGCGATGTTGATGAACGGCGGATCGGTCAGCGAACGGATGCTCACCTTGAAGCCTTCGGCATGTCCGGCCTCCGCCAGCAGGCGCTTGGCCTTGGCCACGTCCAGGCGATAACCCGGATCGTCCAGGCGCGCCGGCAAGCCCAGTTGCATCGGCCGTTGGTTGATCACGCCGTAGTGCGGCATCACCACGTCGTTGATGCCCTGGTAGTCGATCAGCAGGCGGATGGCCTGGCGCACGCGGATGTCCTGGAACAGCGGCTGCTGCATGCTCAACGCCACGTAGTACAGCGTGCCCCGGGCGATGCTCTGGATGTGCACTTCATCGACCGTGCCCAGGGCCTTGATGTCGGTGGCGGCCATGCCGCGGGCGACGTCCAGGTCACCGCGCTCGACCATCAGGCGCAAGGCCTGGGATTCGGTCATGTTGCGCATGATCACCCGGCGCAACTTCGGCGCGCCGCGCCAGTAGTCATCGTTGCGGCTCATCAGGATCACGTCGTTGGCGCGCCAGATATCCAGCTTGAACGCGCCGGATCCGGCCGTATGCGTGGCCAGCCATGCCGCGCCCTGATCGTCGCCGACCTGATGCTGCAAGGCTACCGAACGGTCAACGATGAAAGCACTGGGCGAGGTCGCCAACGTGTTGAGCACCAGCAGCGGATCGGTGCTGCGCGGCAGCTCCATGACAAAGGTGTGCGGCCCTTCGGCGCGCATCAGCTTGACGACGTTTTCGGCGGTGAAGCCGTAGGCTTTCCAAGTCGAGGCCAGGGCGCGATTGAGCGTGACCACGCGCTGCAACGACCAGGCGACGTCTTGCGCAGTGAGTGGCGCACCGGAGTGAAAGCGCACGTCGTCGCGCAATTGAAAGGTCAGGCGCATCCGGTCCGGGCTGATTTCCCAGCGTGTGGCCAGGGCGGGAATCAGCGTGTCCGGCTTCGCCGCGTCTTGCTCCAGGAGCATGTCGTAGACGTTGGCGTTGACCTCGGCAACCTCCAGGCCCGTCGCGGCAGCCGGGTCGAGGGACAGCAGGTTGATCATGCTCATGCCCACCACCAATTGGTCGATGGGCGTTTCGCCTTGGGCCAGGCTGACGGGCACCTGCACTGTGCACAGGGCCACGACGACACACAGCAGCCTGGTCAGGCGCTTGGGCCAGAGTTTCATGGTTCAGTCCTTTCTTATATTTATAAAGACTTTGTCGTCCGGGCCGTTCAGCCTCGGACGCAGTGCGCCATCAGTGCCGGGATAATGTATTGGCTTCGATATACGCGAAGTTGATGTCCTCGCCCAACCCCGGCCGATCCGACAGATGCACATAACCGTCGGCGTCCATCGGATCGACGATGCTGTTGAGGTGCGCCGGCACTTCCTCGTAGTCAAGGAACGGGTGCAGCAGGCCGCGCTCGTACCAACGGCAATTGCTGATTGCCCCGACCACGGCGAGGTTCGCCGCGCCGTTGCCGTGGACTTCGCAATCCATGCCGAACGACTCCGCCAGGTGCGCCACTTTCAGGCACGGCCCGATGCCGCCGACGCCAGCCACGCCAGCGCGCAGGATGTCACAGGATTTGTGCGTGACCCAACTGGCGCGGCTGTGGAATTTGCCGGCGATGCTTTCCGGGCCCAACACCGGTATGTCCAGGTTGGCCGCCAGCCAGGCGTAGGACTCGGCGGAATCTTCCATCATCGGCTCTTCGAACCAGGCGAAATTCAGCTTCTCCAAGGCCTTGCCGATGGTCAGCGCATCCATGCGGCTGTACCAATGGTAGCCATCGAGCATCAGGGCGATGTCCGGGCCAACCGCCTCGCGGACGGCGGCGCAGGCCTGGATGTCCATTTGTGGATTTGGCGCGAAGGCAATCGGCGGCATCCAGGTGTGCAGCTTGATTGCCTTGTAGCCGCGCTTGACCAGCTTCTCGGCAAACTGGCCGTACTCATCCGGCGTCGACAAACCGCCGGGCAAATCATCGCCGCACATCGTCGAGCCATAGGCCAGGACCTTGTCGCGGTAACCGCCGATGAGCTTGTGCACCGGCAACTTCAGCTTGCGCCCGGCCAGATCCCACAAGGCCTGCTCCACCAGTGCCAGGGCCCGATCGGTGAATTGCCCGGCGCTACCGCGCTGCCAGTGCGCCAGATCCTGCCAGATGCTCTCGCGGTCCATCGGATCGCGACCGATCAGCACCTTGCGCACGAAGGATTCGATGATGTGCGGGCGAATCAATTCAGGCGTACCGAAGGCATAACCCTCCGATCCGTCGTCGCAGCTGATTCGCAGCAGGGCCATCTTGATCATGACTTCGTCGCCGGGATGGGCGTGGCCGGCACTGTCCTGGGCGCGACGCGACGGGGTGGAAAAGATTTCGACGTTAACGCCTGTGATTCTCATGGGAGGGCCACCGTGTTGTTATTTTTTATTTGTATGTCGTCATACAACGTGGCGGATTATTCGAATGTTTCCGCCGGCGTGTCAACCCACAAAACCAAACAAACAGGAGATTTTTTCATCAAGCCATCTTTCCAAGAAAGATGACGACCTTAAAAGTCGTCATACCACGCGACTTTGTCATCGCAGTGAATCAGCTCGCTCCCTCTGCGGGAATTGTTGGGCTAAAGTGACTGGGTCATTGGCGCGACACCCCTCGCGGAGGCCGGTATGAAGGACTTCACCCTCGAACGCATCGACCACATTGTCCTGCGCGTAACCGACATTGAGCGCAGTCTCGCCTTCTACACCTCGGTGTTCGGCTGCGAGCTCAGGAAGCGTCGGGATGACCTGGGCCTGATCCACCTCGGAGCCGGTGCATCGATGATCGATCTGGTGGCTGTCGACGGCCCGCTTGGCCGCCAGGGTGGCGTGGCGGCCGGCAAGCAGGGCCATAACGTCGATCACTTCTGCCTGCGCATCGAACCGTTTGACGAGCAGGCCTTGATCGCTCATTTGCGCACAGCCGGCCTGGACGTCGAGAAAGCGCAGATGCGTTATGGCGCGGAAGGGAAAGGCTTATCGGTCTACTGCTTCGATCCGGATGGCAACCAGATCGAGTTGAAGGGGCCAACACTGGAGCCTTGAGCTCGCGCCGGCCTGCTGTTGCCGGGAAGACTGGTCGGAGAGGCCAAGACGGCCAGGCACCCAGCGTCTCCAAACGACTCTACAACATCCCGGCAGTCGGCGTTTTTTCTCCTAGACTTGCCATGTTTGCAGTTCGCCGGGGCCGGGATGAGCCCGAACGATAAACATAATTCCAAGAGAATCGCCATGCTCAAACCCTTATGGAACGCGCTCGCCTTCACGCTGGCTTTCACCACGTTGGGCACCGCTGTTGCGGACCCCATCGTCATCAAGTTCTCCCACGTGGTGGGCGAGCAGACGCCCAAGGGCCAAGGCGCCTTGATGTTCAAGAAGTTGGTGGAGGAACGCTTGCCGGGCAAGGTCAAGGTGGAGGTTTACCCCAATTCCACGCTTTATGGCGATGACAAGGAAATGGAAGCGTTACTGCTGGGGGACGTGCAGATCATTGCGCGTTCGCTGGCCAAGTTCGAGCAGTACACCCGCAAGGTGCAGCTGTTCGACTTGCCGTTCCTGTTCGACGACATTGCCGCGGTAGACCGTTTCCAACAGAGCCCCCAGGGCCAGCAATTACTCAAGTCCATGGAAAGCAAGAACATCACGGGCCTGGCCTATTGGCATAACGGCATGAAACAGTTGTCGGCGACCAGGCCACTTCGCCTGCCCGAAGATGCGCGCGGCCTGGTCTTTCGCGTGCAGACGTCTGCCGTACTGGAGGAGCAGTTCAAGGCAGTGGGCGCCAAAGGGCAACCGATGATTTTTTCGGTGGTGTATCAGGGCTTGCGTACGGGACTGGTCAACGGTACGGAAAACACCTATTCGAATTTCTACAACCAGAAACTGCATGAGGTGCAGAAATACGTTACCGAGTCCAACCACGGGATTCTTGATTACATGTTGATTACCACGTCGGACTTCTGGAACGGCCTGCCGCCGGATATCCGCACGGAACTGGAGAAGATCGTGGTCGAATCCACCGCCCATGCCAACAAGGAAGCGGAGCGATTCAATCAGTTGGACAAACAGCACGTACTGGACGCCAAGACCACCGAGATCATCACGCTCACCCCGCAAGAGCGAAGTGCCTGGCGCGACCAGATGAAACCGGTGTGGGCGAAGTTTGAAAAGGACATCGGCCCGGACCTGATCCAGGCTGCCGAAGCGTCCAACCCGGCGAAGTAATACGCGGCACTTGATGTCTCAATGCCCCGGCACGCTATTTTCTGCCTAGACTTGCAACTGTCCCACCGTGCGTTTTGTTTTGAATGAGCCCGCACGGGCAAAACTAAAAATAAAAGGAAACCCCAATGTTCAAACCTATGTGGAAAGCACTCGTCTGCACGCTGGCCCTCAGCGCGCTGGGCTCGGCCATGGCGGCCGATCCGGTGGTCATCAAGTTCTCGCACGTGGTGGCCGAACAAACCCCTAAGGGCCAGGGCGCGCTGCTGTTCAAGAAGTTGGTGGAAGAGCGTTTGCCGGGCAAAGTCAAAGTCGAGGTGTACCCCAACTCCTCGCTGTTCGGCGACGGCAAGGAAATGGAAGCCCTGCTCCTGGGCGACGTACAAATGATCGCGCCGTCCCTGGCCAAGTTCGAGCAGTACACCAAGACGGTACAGTTGTTCGACTTGCCGTTCCTGTTTGACGACATCTCCGCCGTGGACCGTTTCCAACTGAGCCCTGAAGGTCAGAAACTGCTCAAGTCCATGGAAAGCAAGAACATCACCGGCCTCGCCTATTGGCACAACGGCATGAAGCAATTGTCCGCCAACAAACCGCTGCGCGAACCCAAGGATGCCCGCGGCTTGAAGTTCCGCGTGCAGGCGTCCGCGGTGCTCGAAGAGCAGTTCAAGGCCGTCAACGCCAACCCGCGCAAGATGAGTTTCGCCGAGGTCTACCAAGGCCTCCAGACCGGTGTGGTCAACGGTGCGGAAAACCCCTACTCGAACATCTACAGCCAGAAAATGCATGAAGTGCAGAAGTACATCACCGAATCCAACCACGGTGTACTCGACTACATGCTGATCACCAACACCAAGTTCTGGAACGGCCTGCCGCCGGACATCCGCACTGAACTGGACAAGATCCTAGTGGAAGTCACCGCGCAAGTGAACAAAGAAGCGGCACAGCTCAACGAGCATGACAAACAGCGCATCCTCGATGCCAAGACCACCGAAATCATCACCCTCACGCCTGAACAGCGCGACGAATGGCGCGAGAAGATGAAACCGGTATGGAAGAAGTTCGAAGGTGACATCGGCGCCGACCTGATCAAGGCCGCCGAAGCCTCCAACAAGGCTCAGTAATGGGTCGGCCGGCGTTGCCGCCCTGGCAATGCCGGCCTGTCGTCCTCTTCGCAGGAGATGTCATCCATGAACGCCCTTCGGCGCACCTGGGAACACTTCGAGGAAGGCTTCATCGCTTTCCTCCTGGCCGCCATGACGCTCGTCACGTTCGTCTATGTGGTCCTCAACAACCTCTACGCGATTTTCTATAGCCTCGGCGATCATTGGCCCGCCGCCAGCGAATCGATGTTCGCCATTGGTGATAGCGTCATGGGCATGGCCCAGGCGATGACCTGGAGCAGCTCCCTGACCAAGGCCCTGTTTGGCTGGCTGATTTTCTTTGGTTTGTCCTATGGCGTGCGCACCGCCGGGCACATCGGCGTCGATGCGCTGGTGAAACTGGCGAGCAAACCGGTACAGCGTCTCATCGGCGTGATCGCCTGCCTGTGCTGCCTGGCGTATGCCGGACTGCTGGCAGTGGCGAGTTTCGAGTGGATCAACACCTTGATGATTGCCGAAATCGGCGCCGAAGACCTCGGTCATTTCGGCGTCATGCAATGGCATGTCGGGTTGATCGTGCCGGTGGGGTTCGCCCTGGTGTTCATCCGCTTCGTGGAAATTCTCGTACGCATCCTGATGAATCGTCAGACGGGCCTGGGCCTGGCGGATGAAGCAGCGGAAGCGATCAAACTCACCGAGATCGAGGAAGACAAGCCATGACCATTGCCTTCCTGTTCATCGCGCTGTTCGTGCTGATGTTCATCGGCGTACCCATCGCCATTTCCCTGGGCCTGGCCGGATCGCTGACGATCATTTTCTTCAGCCCCGATTCGGTACGTTCCCTGGCGATCAAGCTGTTCGAAACCAGCGAACACTACACGCTGCTGGCGATTCCGTTCTTCCTGCTGGCCGGTGCGTTCATGACCACGGGCGGTGTGGCGCGGCGGCTGATCGACTTTGCCAACGCCTGCGTCGGACACATTCGCGGCGGCCTGGCGATTGCGGCCGTGCTGGCTTGCATGTTGTTTGCGGCGCTGTCCGGCTCCAGCCCCGCGACGGTGGCGGCGGTGGGTTCCATCGCGATTGCCGGCATGGTGCGCTCGGGTTATCCACAAGCGTTTGGCGCCGGCATCGTCTGCAACGCCGGCACGTTGGGCATCCTGATTCCGCCGTCGATCGTGATGGTGGTGTACGCGGCCGCGACCGAAACCTCCGTGGGCAAGTTGTTCATGGCCGGTGTGGTTCCGGGGTTACTGCTGGGTTTCTTCTTGATGGTGGCGATCTACATCGTCGCGGTGAAGAAAAATCTCCCGGCTTTGCCCCGAGCCTCCTTGCGTGAATGGCTGAGCACGGCACGCCAGGCCATCTGGGGCTTGCTGCTGATGGTCATCATCCTCGGCGGGATCTATTCGGGAATGTTCACACCGACCGAAGCCGCGGCGGTGGCGGCGGTCTACTCGGCGTTCATCGCCCTGTTCGTCTACAAGGACCTGTCGTTCCGCGAGACGCCGAAGGTGCTGTTGGAGTCGGCCAAGCTGAGCATCATGCTGATGTTCATCATTGCCAACGCCATGCTTTTTGCCCACGTGTTGACTACTGAGCAGCTACCGCAGCAAATCACCGCATGGGTGATCGATGCCGGGCTGACGCCGGTGACCTTCCTGCTGGTGGTGAACATTGTGCTGCTGATTGCCGGTGCGTTCATGGAGCCGTCGGCGATCATCCTGATCCTGGCGCCAATCCTGTTCCCCATCGCGATGAAACTGGGCATCGATCCGATTCACCTGGGCATCATCATGGTGGTGAACCTGGAAATCGGCCTGATCACGCCGCCGGTGGGCTTGAACCTGTTCGTCACCTCGGCGGTGACCGGCATGTCGCTGACGGCCACCATCCGCGCGGCCATGCCGTGGCTGATGATCTTGCTGGCGTTCCTGGTGTTGATCACCTATGTGCCGTGGATTTCGCTGGTTCTGCCGAACTGGTTGGGAATGAGCTGACCCTGTGGCGAGGGCGCCTGCTCCTGCCGAGCCTTCGTAGGAGCTGGCGAAGGCTCGGGCCGCGTTCGGACGATCTTTTGATCTTCTGATCTTTCGCTTGAAACTCAAGTGACCTTGGAAAGATCGCAGCCTCGCTTCGCTCGGCAGCTCCTACGAGCTTTTGTAGGAGCTGGCGAAGCCTGCGATCTTACGATCTTTCGCTTGAAACTCAAGTGACCTTGGAAAGATCGCAGCCTCGCTTCGCTCGGCAGCTCCTACGAGCTTTTGTAGGAGCTGGCGAAGCCTGCGATCTTTTGATCTTTCGCTTGAAACTCAAGTGACCTTGGAAAAGATCGCAGCCGCCACAGCCCTTGGGCGCATTGCGTTATGATCCCTGCTTCCTTCTGAAGCAGAGCTTTTCCTACGAATGTTGCCGCCCCCTTCCGACACACCCACCGCCCTTCCCTGCGTCCTCGTCGGTCCGCTGCTGCGGCGATTGGAACCCCGGCGGCTGGTGATGTGGCTGGTGGGTTCACGACCCTTGACGTTGACTTTGCGCCTCGACGGAGCAGGCGATCTCGCACTCGACGCCACGCGCTGCACGGTGGTGCCCGTGGGGCGGCAGGCATTCGTGCATTTGATCGACGTGCATCTCGAGACCGCCCTGCCGCTGGATGTGACGATTGATTACGACCTGCTGGTAGACGGCACGCCCATCGTCGAATGGGCGCCGCACCTGCTGTACGGCGATGCGAAGTGCCCGAATTTCGTGCTGCATTCGCGCATCGGGCAACTGGTCCATGGCTCCTGCCGCAAACCCCACTACCCGGCCAACGACGGTTTGCTCTGTGTCGACCGGCTGTTGGCGCAATCTCCCGAGCAAAGGCCGGCGTTGTTGATGATGAGCGGCGACCAGGTGTATGCCGACGATGTCGCCGGGCCAATGTTGCGGGCGATCCATGCCTTGATCGAGCGCCTGGGGCTGTTCGAAGAATGCCTCGAAGGTGCGGTGGTTGAAGACAGCGCCAAGCTTTACCAACACCCCGCCAGTTATTACCACCGTGCAGACTTGCTGCCAGCGCTCGAAAGCAACGAAACCCTGCGTGAGCGATTTTTTGGCGGGGCACGCAAGCCAATCTTCACCAGCAGCAGCGCCGACAATCATCTGGTGACCTTCGCCGAAGTCATGGCGATGTATTTGCTGGTGTGGTCGCCCGTGCCGTGGACGTTGATCGACCCGCAACCACCCGAATTGACCGCCGAACGACGCCAGCGCTATGACGTGGAACAACAGCGTATCGAGGCCTTCAAGGTCGGGCTTGGCGGCGTGGCCCGGGTGTTCGCGCACCTGTCGTGCCTGATGATCTTCGACGACCACGACATCACCGACGATTGGAATTTATCCGCGCAGTGGGAGGAAACGGCCTACGGGCATCCGTTCTCCAAGCGCATCATTGGCAACGCATTGGTCGCGTATATGCTTTGCCAGGGCTGGGGCAATAACCCGGACGTGTTTGGCGAGGTGATCCAGCAAACCGTGGCGTTATGCGCCACCGCCGAGGACCGCTACCTCGACAGCGCGCCGCAGGACACGCTGATCGACACGCTGCTCGGTTTCCAGCAATGGCACTACGTGCTGCCGAGCACGCCGGCGCTGGTGGTGCTCGACACCCGTACGCGCCGCTGGCGCAGCGAAAACAACCTCAAGCAGCCGTCGGGCCTGCTGGACTGGGAAGCGCTGAGCGAGCTGCAACAGGAATTGCTGGACCATCCCTCGGCGATCATCGTGTCACCGGCGCCGATCTTCGGCGTGAAACTGATCGAGACCATGCAGCGGGTGTTCAGTTGGTGCGGTTATCCATTGCTGGTGGATGCGGAAAACTGGATGGCCCATCGCGGCGCGGCCCAGGTGATCCTGAATATTTTCCGACATTCACGTACGCCCGGCAGCTACGTGGTGCTCTCGGGTGACGTGCATTATTCCTTCGTCTATGAAGTATTGATCCCACATCGCAAGGGTGGCCCGCGCATCTGGCAGATCACCAGCAGCGGCATCAAGAATGAATTTCCACCGGCGCTGCTGGAGTGGTTCGATCGACTGAACCGCTGGCTCTATTCCCCCCGATCACCCTTGAACTGGTTCACCAAGCGCCGCAGCATGCGCATCGTTCCCCACGTCCCGGAACACGCCGAGGCCGGGGAACGCTTGTGGAATTCGGCGGGAATCGGCCAGGTGTTTTTCAATGAACAGGGGCAACCGGCGGACATCTACCAGCACAACGCCAACGGCCAGCCGCCGACACGCATGCTGGCGCCGAAGTCGCCCCCAGGCTGATCACTTGCTGGCCGAGGCCATCAGCACGCCGAAGGAAAAAAACGTCAGGCCGGACAACTTGCCGACAACGCGTGTGCCTTGGCGCGTGGATAGCCAGCCCCTGGCACGGCTCGCCATCAGCGCATAGCCACTGTGGATGCCGATGACGAGCAGGCCGTAGGACGCCACCAGCAGGAGAAACTGCGTGTAATAGTTGCCTGCCGGCTCAATGAACTGCGGGAACACCGCCAGGAAAAAGAACCCGGCCTTGGGGTTGAGCAACTGGATCGACAACGCCTCGACAAATCGCCGCCAAGGACGTGAAGGCGTGTCATTGAGGGTCGGAATGAAGGTCTTGGTGTTCCACATCTTCACGCCCAGATACAGCAGGTAAGCCGCGCCGATGTACTTCAGCACGGTGAAGGCCGTCGCCGACGTCGCCAGGATCAAGCCCACGCTGCTGGCCGAGATCCCCGCCACCAGGAAACCGCCCAGGGCGATGCCGAGGATACCGGGCAAGGCGCCGCTCCAGCCGTGACGCACCGAGTTGGACAGGGTCAGGACCACGCCCGGACCGGGGCTGAGGATGGTCAGGGTTGCGAGCAGCAGGAACAATCCATAGCTGGCCATAGTGGCTCCGTTGGCGATTTATGTTTGCAGGCGACAGACACTGTAGACGGATTCCGGATCCTGCATTGAATTTTCATCTGGCACAAAATTCATTGTGGGAGCGAGCCTGCTCGCGAAGACGGCAGCAAGTCCAACCGCTGTGTCACTGGACTACAGCTTTCGCGAGCAGCCTCGCTCCCACAGGGGATTGGGGTTGGGCTCAGAATGCAAGCTGCAGGCTCTGCTGGCCTTCGAGGCTGAGCAAAAACTGCTTGACGGCGAGGCCGCCCGCGAAACCGGTGAGGCTGCCGGACGTGCCGATGACGCGATGGCAGGGCGCGATGATGGAGATCGGGTTGCGTCCGTTGGCTGCCCCGACGGCGCGGGTCGCGGTCGGCTGGCCAATCTGGATGGCAATGTCGCGGTAGCTGCGGGTCTCGCCGAACGGGATCGTCAGCAAAGCCTGCCAGACCCGCACCTGGAAATCAGTGCCGGCGAAGTCCAGGTCCAATTCGAAACGGCGGCGCTGGCCGGCGAAATATTCCAGCAGTTGACGCTCGGTTTCCTTGAGCGTCGGGTGCCCGTCGTCTGGCTCCAGCGGCCCGAGGCGCACACGATTGAGCCGTTCGTTTTCCCACAAGATAGCCGCCAGCTTCGTGCCGCGGGCGACGAGGATCAGCTCGCCGACAGGGGATGGGATGGTTTTGTACAACGGCAACATCGAATGGATCCCTTGACTCACGCGTAATGGCTTTTGTGGCGAGGGCGCTTGCTCCCGCTGGCTGCCCTGTAGGAGCTGCGTAGGAGCTGCCGAGCGAAGCGAGGCTGCGATCTCTTCTCCAGCCACCTGAATCCCAAGATCAAGATCAAGAGATCGCAGGCTTCGCCAGCTCCTACAGGGCAACCCAGCGGGAGCAAGCTCCCTCGCCACAGTTTTGTCACAGCAACCTCATCCCAACAACCCCAACGCCTTCGCCCGCGCCACGGCCTGGGTGCGGCGTTCCACGCCGAGTTTACTGTTGATATGGCTGGCGTGGGTTTTCACCGTGTGCAACGAGATGAACAACTGCTCGCTGATTTCCTGGTTGGAACAGCCTTGGGCGATCAGTTGCAACACCGCACGCTCACGGCTGCTGAGGGTTTCGACCGGCGTCGTGGATTCGGTGGCTGGCGTCGCCGCCGACGGCAGAGACTCGAGCAGTTGTTGGCGCAAATCGCTGGGCGGTGCCTGCAACAATTGCTCGCGCAGCCACTCGGGATGTTCTTTCAACAACCACTCGAAAGGTTGCAGCACCCCGCCGATGGCGGCCTCGAAGGCTTGGGCCAGGGCGTTTCGTGCTTGCGGCTCACGCTCCACAGCGAGCAGCAACGCGACCTTCTGATTGAGCACCATGACGCTGAGCATTTGCCGCCCGGTTTGCTGCGCGTGCTCCAACAACGCATCGAGGCGCCCTTCGGCCTGCATCGGCTGCCCGCGGATGGATTCCAGCAACGCTTGTTGCAGTTCGACGTGCAGTGGCAGTTGCGGATGGAATTCCGGAGGCGCGGCAGCCCGTTCGCCGGTGTAGGTCTGTCCCAGTCGCGCCAACCAGGCTTCGGCCAGCTCGGTGCGGCCCTGGGCAAGCCAGAGTTCGCATTTGACCAGGGTGACCATCGCCAGGTAATACACCGGCGGAACGTCCCAGATATGCATCAGGCGCTCAGCCTCGGCCAGTTCGGCAAAGGCCCGGGCGAACTCGCCGTTATAGCCTTCGACGCGTGCAATCACGCAATGGCCGATCAACACACTGATGTCACGGCAGGCCCTGGCTTCGGTCAGGCCGGCTTGCAACCGGGCCAATCCAGCCTGGGATTGCATGCGCAGGGTCAGCAGAAATCCCTCGTACAGGACCAAGCGCGCCCGCACCGCGTACAACCGTTGTGGCGACAATCCATGTAGACGTTGCAGCCCTTGTCTCACCTCTTCGAGCGCTCGCAGGATCTCTCCCCGGGCTTGCAGCACCCGGGCCCGATCGTAATGGGCCAGGGCCTCGAAAAGCGGATTGCCGACCCGTTGCGCCAGCTCCAGGGAATCCCGGTTCAAGGCACGAGCCCGCCACAAGTCGCCATCGGCAATCGCCAGGTTCGACAGGGTGGACAAGCACATCAGGCGTTGGCCATAGCGTTTTTGCGGCAGGCTTTCCAGGGCTTCGGTGCAATAGCGCAACGTGGCCGCGCGGTCGCCACGGCCCCGGGCGACGATACCGCTCAAGGCGAGCCATTGCGCGAGCATGGACTTTTGCGCGGTGGCCGATGGGGCGGGCAGGAAGCGGCTCAAGTGTGCGGCCAGTTCCTCGGCAGCATCCAGTTGGCAGGCCAGGCCCAGCGCCCAACTGTAGAGCACGATCAACCTCGGGGTGCTGATGAGCAGGCTGTCGGGCAAGTCCATTTTCCAGCGCAGCAACATGCCGACGTTCTGCTCGGCCAGCAGTTGCTCTTCCGACAGGTTCTGCACCAGGTTCGCGGCCACGTCCAGGTGCCCGGCCCGCAACGCCTGCTCCACGGCTTCGTCGATCAAGCCCTGGGCGTTGAACCAGCGGCAGGCCCGAAGGTGCAGGGTCGCGGCCGGCACCATGGCCGGCGCACTGGGACGGCTGCGCAACAGGTCGGAAAACAGATGATGGAAACGGTACCAGTGGCCATGTTCGTCCAACGGCACCAGGAACACTTGGTGCGCGGCCAGGTATTGAAGGATTTCCTGACTGTCATGGGCATCGCGCACCGCATCGCACAGTTCGCTGCAAAAGCGCTCTTGCGGGGCGATGTCATAGAGAAACGCCTGCACCTCGGCGGGCAGGCAATCGATCACTTCCTCCAGCAGGTAATCGCGGATCAGCCCTTCGCCACCGTGCAGGGCCTGGGGCAGCCGCCCGTTATTGCCGGCCTCGGAAGCGGCGAGCAACCAGAAACGCAGCCCGGCCACCCAGCCTTCACTGCGCAGGATGAGGCTTTCCAGCGCCTCCCCGCGCAGTGAACTGCTGTGATGCTGGAGCAAGGTCAGTGCTTCGTCGTGGGTCAGGCGCAGGTCCTGCTCATTGAGTTCGAGCAATTGCCGCGACAGGCGCAAGCGCGCCAGGTGCCAATCCGGCCGCTGGCGACTGGTGACCAGCACCAGCAACCCGTCAGGCAGGTGATTGAGAAAGAACTGCAGGCAGCGATCCAGCACCGGGCTCTGGGCGAGATGGTAGTCGTCGAGCACCAATAACAAGGGATCGCGGGGGGATAGGTGCGCCGACAGCTCATCGAGCAGACCGTCGAGCCATTCTTCGAACGCGAAGGGCTGATGGCGCTGGCGCATTTTCAGCAGGCCCAACGCCCGACCGCCCAATTGCGGGAAAAATGCCTGGAGCCCTTCGAGCAGCCGTTCCAGGAAACGCCCCGGGTCGTTGTCCCTGGCGCTGAGCCCCAACCAGAGGCTGTGCCAGTGGGCCGGCAGGCCCTGGCAGAACTCCACGGCCAGCGAGCTTTTGCCGAACCCCGCCGGCGCACTCACCAACAGCAACCGGCCACCAAGCCCGGCACCCAGGCGCTCGCACAACCGCGGCCGCACGACATGGCCGTCGGGCAAGGGTGGGCGGTAGAAGCGCCCTTCCTGTACCGCAATGGCTGCGCGGGAAGAATCCGGAAGTGAAGACAAATCAGTCATGGCCGGCTCTTGTTGAAATGCGGGTGGCGGCGTTGCAGATGTCCGCAGACTAGCCGTAAACGGAGAGGTATTGAAGGGAGTGCTACAAATGGCTACAAAAAGGTACAAATGGTTGGTCGCTGTCGTGGCGAGGAAGCTTGCCGCCGGTCAGCCTTTGTAGGAGCTGGCGAAGCCTGCGATCTTTTGATCTTTTGCCTTGGGATTCAAGTGTCTTGGAAAAGATCGCAGCCTCGTTGCACTCGGCAGCTCCTACACAGCTCCTACACAGTTCCTAAAGCTCTTAAGGGGATTTGTGTTGGCAAAAAAAACGCCCCGAACCAGTCGGGGCGTTTTTTCGAGGATGCGGCCTCGGGTGGAGCGATTTAGCGAACGCCTTCCTGGCGCAGGGCCGCCGGGGTGAAGTCGCTGGTGGACGCGGTGAAGCCGAAGTCGTAGGCCGATTTCTCTTCGTTCTTCATGCCCAGGGCCAGGTAGCGACCGGACTGCAGGTCGTAGATGACTTCCATGGCGTACCACGGCACTTGCTTGTCGTAGTAGTTCTCGGCATGGGCTTCGGCCACGCGCCACAGCTGGCCACGACCGTCGTAGTGATCGATGACCGCGGCTTGCCAGGTGTCTTCGTCGATGTAGAAGTCACGCTTGGCGTAGATGTGGCGCTGGCCTTCCTTCAAGGTCGCGGTCACGTGCCAGACGCGACGCAGTTCATAGCGCGCCAGGTCCTGGTTGATGTGGCCGGCCTTGAGGATGTCGGCGTACTTGAGCTGCGGCGAATCGATCTTGTGGCTGTTGGAGGCGATGTACAGCTCTTTCTTGCCTTCCAGCTTCCAGTCGTAACGGTCCGGCGCGCCGTTGTACATGTCCAGGTTATCGGAGGTGCGCAGGCCGTCGGCGGCGGTACCCGGGCCGTCGTAGGCGACTTGCGGGGCCTGGCGCACGCGGCGTTGGCCGGCGTTGTAGATCCAGGCCTTGCGCGGCTCCTTCACCTGGTCGAGGGTTTCGTGCACCAGCAGCACGGTACCGGCCAGGCGCGCCGGTGCCGTCACTTGCTGCTTGAAGTAGAACAGCACGTTGCCCGGATTGGCCGGATCGAAGCCCTTGATCTTGTCGCGGAACACGAACTGATCCTGGAAGTACACGAGGTTGTACGAACCGTTGGGCTGCGGCGTGGCCTGGGTCACCAGACGGGTCACGCTGCCGCCGCGATAACGGGTGATGTGGTTCCAGATCACTTCCAGGCCGCTCTGGGGAATCGGGAACGGCACCGCCGTCTCGAAGTTCTCCAGGCCGTTGCCAGCGCCCACCAGCTTGGTGTTCACGGCGTTTTTCTTGATGGAGGCCAACACGTCATCCGGCACGGTGGCGCCGCGATGGGTCGGGTAGACCGGCATCTTGAAGGTTTCCGGGTAGCGCTTGAACATCGCGTACTGGCCCGGGGCGAGCTTGTCCTTGTACTGGTCGACGTTCTGCGCGGTGATGGTGAAGACCGGTTTTTCACTGGCGTACGGGTCGGAGAGGAAGCCCTTGCCGTCCACGCTGCCGGCGTTCTTGGCCATGGGTTTCCAGGCTGTAATCGAACCATCGGCGTTGCCGGCCATCTCGGCGCCCATCGGCGTCAGGCTCTTGCCCAGCTTATCGGCCTCGGCGGCAGGCACGGCGGCCATGACACTGGCCGCCAACAGGGATAGCCCCAGCGCACCGACTTGCAACAGATTCTTTGTTATTTTCATAGTGTGTCGTCCTGAAATACGGTGCTTAGAAGTTCACGCCGACGCTGAGCGCCAGGAAGTCGCGATCATCCACGGTACTGAAATCCCCGCCAAAGAAGTTGGTGTAGGCCAGGCTCGCGTTGTAGGTGTTCTGGTACTCGGCATCCAGCCCGAGGCTGACGGCCTTGCGACCTTCCTCGAAGTTGGCGCCAGGACCTGGCGAGTAGCCTTTCACGTCATGGGACCAGGCCACGTTGGGCTTGAGGTTCACACCGGCGAAGACGTCCGGGTAGTCCCAGATGGCGCGAGCGCGGTAGCCCCAGGAAGTGGCGGTGGTGAAGCCGTCGTTGTTGCAGTTGCTGTTGACGCCGCTGAGGGTCTGGCCGCCGCCTGCGGCGGTCGATGTGTTGAGTGTGTTGCAGAAGCCATTTGGCAGTTCACCCGGCCCGAATACCGGATCACGACCGTAGCGAACGTCGGATTTGCTTTCCAGACCGCCCACATGTGTCACACCGATCTCGCCCACCAGGGTCAGACGACTGGCGCCCATGACCTGATCGAGGAAGTGGGTGAATGTGGTCTGGAACTGGGTGATTTCCTTGCGACGGTAGCCGTGCAGATCCTGGCCTGGTACGCCTGTCAGCAGCGAAGCATTGTCGAATGGACGACCTCCCGGGCCGAAATTGATCGGGCGAACACCCGCGAACAAGATATCGGTGGTGCTTAGTTGAACCGGTGCATTCGGCCGATAACTCAGTTCGCCGCTCCATGCCGTACCGGTAGGCAAGGTGGTAGAGAAGCTCAGGCCGTAGAGACGAATATCTTCTGGATATTCGACGAAGTATTCCGAGTTGCCCGCTACGAGCACCGGCGCCGCTTGACCAAGGCCCGGTGCGATGTTGTAGATGGACTGCGGAGCACCAGTGGCACTGAAAATTGGTGCTCGACTGTGATAGTTGATGAAGTAAGCGCCGAATTCGGTGTCCAATGGCTCGAACATGTATTTCAGGGAAGCACCCCATTGGCCACTGTCTCGGGCATCGCGGTCCGCGCCACGACGCACGAGTACGCCTTCACCGTTTATGTCGACGCCCAATGCATCCAATCCGGCTAATTGGCCCGCTGTAAAGTTGGAGCTTGGACTCAAAACCCGCAAATTATCCGAGCACCCATCCGCAATCACATCCGGCTGCGAGAAGAACGTCCCGCAGTTATCCACAACCGTCTGGTCCCACTCGATCTGGTAGAACGCTTCAGCCGACAAGTTGTCGGTCAAACTCTGGGACACATAGAACATGTTGACCGGGATCAGACCTTCCTTGACCTCGGCGCCTGGGCGACGGAACGCGGACACGTCGACCGGGTTGATGGCGTTGATACCGCCCTGGATGAAGGTGCTTTCACCCCAGCTGACAACCTGCTTGCCCAGGCGGACCGAGCCCGGTTGATCGGCAATCGCGTAGTTGTGATAGACGAACGCATCGAGGATCTGGCCGCCAGAGGACTTGGCGCCTTCCTTGCGGTTGCTGTCGCTGATGTCTTTGAAAAGACGATTTTCGTCCTTGAGTTCAAAGTCGTACCAGTATTTGCCACGCACAAACACACCGGTGTCGCCGTACTTCAGTTCCAGGTCATGGATGCCCTTGAAGATCTTCGAGAAGGTTTCCCCTCGCTTGAAGTTCAGGTGGCCGTCATCGGAGGTCTGGGACAGGCCCTTGCCGCCGTTGTTCACACCGATCAGATCGCGGTTGGCCTTGGCCGTGGACCAGCTCGCGCCGACCGACAGGGACGAATCGAACTGGCCTTCGATTTCACCGATGTTGAAGCTGACGCCGAATGCAGGGCCGGCGAGCGAGGAGGCAAGACTGACGGCCAGCGGCAATTTTGCCCGGCGCCAGAAAGTGTTTGCTGAGGTCATCGACGCAACTCCATGTGTTTTATTGTTATGGCAGTGGGTATTTCCGGAAACCCTTCGCCGTGCTGGCACGTGCGTCCCATTCCGAAAATCCTTGAGCGGACTATAGCCAGCAGGTAGTACGGCTTGATCCCTCTAAAGTGTGATTTGTAGCCCGCGACCACTCTGGAACAGTCCTTCGCCAGGCCGACACCTGTCGGCACGGCAAGGATGGCTGAATTTTCGACTTTGACAAGACAAGCGCTTGCTTGGTGGGGCTGCCGTGCCCTTTTCGGGCACGGCAGGGACGCTCAGAGCGTCGAGAGGAAGGTGCTGTTGTTGCTTTGCCATTCGGTGATGTCGACGCGGATACGCTTCTTGTCGAGCTTGCCGACGCTGGTCTTGGGAATTTCCGTAACAAGGGCGATCTGGCTCGGGATTGCCCACTTGCTCAAGTGGCCCAATTCCACGAATGGCTTGAGGTGTTCCTTGAGCTCGCGAGCGCCGATCTGATGCCCTTCGCGAATCACCAGCAAGGCAAATGGCCGCTCGCCCCACTGCGGATCGGGAATACCGACCACTGCTACTTCGCGTACCGCCGCGTGCCGGCTGATGAGGTCTTCAAGGTCCAGGGACGAGATCCATTCGCCGCCAGTCTTGATCACATCCTTGATGCGGTCGCGAATGTCGATGAAGCCCATGCCGTCGAGCGTGGCGACATCGCCGGTGTGCAACCAGCCGCCGCTCCAGAGCTCGGCGCCCTTCTGCGGTTCGTTGAAATATCCTTCGGTGAGCCATGGCGCGCGCAACACCAACTCGCCCTGGGTCTCGCCGTCGGCCGGCAGGAAGCGGCCCTCGCCGTCGACAATCGCCGCCTCCACCAGCGGCCCCGGCACGCCAGCCTTGATCCGGTAGGTGATGCGTTCATCTTCGCTGCCGGCCATGAGTTCGTCGTTGAGGTGGGCGCAGGACACCAGTGGGCCGGTCTCGGACATGCCGTAGGCGGCGGTGAGCTGGATGCCCTTGGCCTTCGCCGCCTCGTACAGGCTGCGGTTGAGGGCGCTGCCGCCGATGACGATTTTCCAGCCGCCGAAATCGGTGTCCTGGGCGCCCTTGGCGTTGAGCACCATCTGCAGGATGGTCGGCACGCAGTGGGAAAAGGTGACCTTTTCCTTGCGCCACAGCGCCACCAGGAACTCCGGGTCGTAACGACCGGGGTAGACCTGCTTGAGCCCCAGCATGGTCGCCACGTACGGCAGGCCCCAGGCGTGGACATGGAACATTGGCGTGATGGGCATGTACACGTCGTTGGTGCCCAACAAGCGCACGCTGTCGATGGCGCCCATGATGGTCGACACGCCCAGGGTGTGCAGCACCAGTTGCCGATGGGTGAAGTACACGCCCTTGGGGTTGCCCGTGGTGCCGGTGGTATAGAACGTGGTGGCGACGGAATTCTCGTCGAAATCCTGGAAGTCGTAGACCGGGCTGGCGCCGGCCAGCAGTTGCTCGTATTCGCCAACCAGATTTGGCAGGTCGGCGGTTTTTTCCGGCAGGTCAGTCAACAGCAGGGTCTTGTCCACTGTGGTCAGGTGCCCGGCAATCGCCTGGTACAACCCGACGAACTCGCTGTTGACCAGCACGAAGCGGTCCTCGGCGTGGTTCATGGTGTAGAGGATCTGCTCTGGCGACAGGCGCACGTTGATGGTGTGGATCACCGCGCCGATCATCGGGATCGCGAACATGCATTCCAGGTAGCGATGGCTGTCCCAGTCCATCACCGCCACGGTATCGCCGGCCTTCACCCCCGCCTCGGTCAGCACATTGGCCAGCCGCGCGACGCGCTCGATCAGCGTCGGGTAGCTGTAGCGCAACTGGTCGCGGTAGATGATCTCGCGGGTTTTCTCGTAACGCGCGCCGGACATCAGCAGCCGCTTGATCAGCAGCGGGTATTGATAGGCGCCTTCGGCTGGAGGAATTACGCGAGTCTGCAACATAAGTGTCCCTTTTCTGACTGCACGGTCTTGGCTGGAAAGTAAGCACTCTAAAGCGCTTCTTCACGGACCAAATCAGCCGAAGGAATGATTTGATCCGCTCGCAAATACCAGCCTTGAGCCATCATCGGGACGGGTTCAGCCCGCTCAGTGGGCCTCGGTAAACGCCAGCTTCACCCCGATGGCAACCAGCACGGCGCCCATCGTCCGGTCGAACCAGTGGCCCATGCGGGCAAAAGCGGCACGCACCCGCGCCTGGCTGAACAGCATCGCCACCATGCAGAACCAGGCCGCCGTGGCGACCGCGAGGTATACGCCGTAGCCGGCCTGGATCGCCATCGGGGTGTGGGGGTTGATGACCACGGTGAACAGGGACAGGAAGAACAGCGTCGCCTTGGGGTTCAGGCCGTTGGTCACGAAGCCGGCGGTAAATGCGCCGCGAGCGGTGCGTTCGCCGACTTCCTTGTGCAGGTTTTCCTCGCTGGCCTTGGCCGGCTGCGCACGCAATGCCTTGAAGCCGATGTACAGCAGGTAGGCGGCGGCGGCCCACTTCAACGCGTTGAACAGCACGATCGATTGGGAGACGATCAGACCGATGCCCAGCAGCGAATACCCCACGTGCAGGAAGATCGCGGTGCCGACGCCCAACGCTGTCCACGTCCCGGCGCGACGACCGTGGGTCACGCTTTCACGCACCACCACGGCGAAATCCGGGCCGGGGCTGGCCACGGCCAGCAAATGGATCAGGGCAACGGTGAGGAATTCGGCGAGGTACATGGTGCGGCTCCTTGCGACAATCTCTGTTGAATGAATCCCGTGGCGAAGGCGCTTGCTCCCGCTCGGCTGCATCATAAGCCGCCGTGCAGAAGCTGTGTAGGCGCTGCGTAGGCGCAGGCGCTGCGTAGGAGCTGCGTAGGAGCTGCGTAGGAGCTGCGTAGGAGCTGCCGAGTGCAACGAGGCTGCGATCTTTCCAAAGACACTTTGATCTCAAGCGAAAGATCAAGATCAAGATCAAGATCAAGATCAAGATCAAGATCAAGATCAAGATCAAGATCAAGATCAAGATCAAGATCAAGATCAAGATCAAGATCAAGATCAAAAGATCGCAGGCTTCGCCAGCGCCTACAGAGGCCAGCGGGAGCAAGCTCCCTCGCCACGGCAAATGTTCTGATAGGCTCGCCACATTACGCCTTCAGTCCTTTCCATGACAGGTACAGCTGATGACCAATACCGCCCGCGCAGTTTTTCTCGATCACCCTTCCCTGGACCTCGGCGACCTCGACCTCGGCCCGTTGCGCGAATGCTTCAGCGAACTGCAACTGTTCGCCGGGACTCGCCAGGATGAGGTGGCAGCGCGGCTCAGGGGCGCCACGGTGGCGATCACCAACAAGGTCGTGATCGATGCAGCCGCGATGGCCGCCAACCCTGGGCTGAAACTGATCCTGATCAGCGCCACCGGCACCAACAACGTCGACCTGGTCGCGGCCCGCCGCCATGGCATTACCGTCAGCAACTGCCAAGGCTATGGCACGCCGTCGGTCGCCCAACACACGATCATGTTGTTGCTGAACCTGGCGACGCGCCTGGCCGATTATCAAAAAGCCGTGGGCGAAGGCCGCTGGCAACAGGCTTCGCAGTTCTGCCTGCTGGATTATCCGATTGTCGAGCTGCAAGGCAAGACCCTCGGGCTGCTCGGCCATGGCGAATTGGGCGGCGCCGTCGCGCGGCTGGCCGAAGCCTTTGGCATGCACGTGTTGCTGGGACAGATTCCCGGACGCCCCGCTCGCCCCGACCGCCTGCCATTGGACCAACTGTTGCCGCAAGTGGACGCCCTGACGCTGCACTGTCCGCTCAACGAGCACACCCGTCATTTCATCGGCACTCGCGAACTGGCTTTGCTCAAACCCGGTACGTTCGTGGTCAACACCGCACGCGGTGGCCTGATCGACGAGCAGGCCTTGGCCGACGCCCTGCGCAGCGGTCATCTCGGTGGCGCGGCCACCGACGTGTTGAGCGTGGAGCCGCCCACCGAGGGCAATCCGCTGTTGGCAGGCGATATCCCACGGTTGATCGTCACGCCCCACAACGCCTGGGGCAGCCGCGAGGCACGGCAGCGGATCGTCGGCCAACTGAGCGAAAACGCCCAGGGATTTTTCAGCGGTACAGCGCGACGAGTCGTCAGTTGATAAACTGCCGCACTTTTTTTCAAGGAGCAGACCATGGACCCGCGCAGTGAAGTACTGCTTCGTCAGCCTGAGTTATTCCAGGGTTCGGTCCTGCTGGCCGGCCTGCCCGCCGACGATCTGCTCGGCCGCCTGCCCGAGGGCCATGGCTGGTGCTGGCACGCCGGCGATCAAGCGGCCCTGGAGGCGCGTTTCCCGGCGCGCAGCCATTTTGGCGTGAACGTACCCGAGCGCGGGTTCGACACCGCCGTGGTGTTCCTGCCCAAGGCCAAGGACCTCACCGACTACATCCTCAACGCCGTGGCCGCGCGCCTGGCCGGTCGCGAGGTGTATCTGGTGGGGGAAAAACGCAGCGGCATCGAGGGTGCTTCCAAGCAGCTCAACCCATTCGGCAAGCCGCGCAAGCTCGACAGCGCGCGGCACTGCCAGCTCTGGCAAGTCACCGTCGCCAACGCGCCCGAGGCCAAGCCGTTGGAAAGCCTGGCGCAGACCTATGAGCTGCCGTTGGCCGAAGGTCCGCTGAAGGTCATCAGCTTGCCGGGGGTATTCAGTCACGGGCGCCTGGATCGCGGCAGTGCGCTGTTGCTGGAGCACTTGGACAAACTGCCCAGCGGCCACCTGCTGGACTTCGGCTGCGGTGCCGGCGTGCTGGGTGCCGCGGTGAAGCGTCGCTACCCGCACAACACCGTGACATTGCTGGATGTGGATGCCTTCGCTGCCGCCAGCAGTCGCTTGACCTTAGCCGCCAACGGCCTGGAAGCCGACGTGCTGACCGGTGACGGGATCGACGCCGCGCCCATGGGACTGAACGCGATCTTGAGTAATCCACCGTTCCATGTCGGCGTGCACACCGATTATCACGCGACGGAAAACCTGCTGCGAAAAGCCGCCAAACATCTGAAAAATGGCGGCGAACTGCGGCTGGTCGCCAACAGCTTCCTCAAATATCAGCCGCTGATCGAAGAGCACCTCGGCACATGCACCATCAAGGCCGAAGGCCAGGGTTTTCGCATCTACCGGGCCAAGCGCGGCTGAAGCATTCTTGAAAAACAGCGCTTGCCCAATCGGATTTGCCTAGGCAGAATCCGCACCGTCCTAGGGGAGTAGTCTCCCGCGAGCGCCCTGCTCGCCCGGCATACGTCAACATACTTGGTCAGCAGACCATGGCGTATGCGGCCCAAGCGTCCACGCAGATGGTCGCTGGGTTTGACAAGACCTATGACACGCACACCTTACCCGGGGCGGGGAGGCTGTACGTGTCATAGCCGTGTCGACCCGCCCCTCTTAGGAATTTCCTGATGCTGGACTCTCTACTCGTACCTACCGCCATCGTTGCGCTGGCCGAAATCGGCGACAAGACGCAACTGCTCGCGCTGATCCTTGCCGCTCGCTTCCGCAAACCCTGGCCGATCATCGCCGGCATCGTCGCCGCGACCCTGGCCAACCACGCGGCAGCGGGCGCGGTAGGTGCCTGGGTCAGTGGGTTCTTCTCCGACTCGGTGTTGCACTGGATATTGGCGGCAAGCTTCGCGGCCACGGCATTGTGGACCCTGGTCCCGGACAAGCTGGACGATGAAGAGGCCAACACGGCTCGCAGGTTCGGGCCGTTCCTGACCACGCTGATCGCGTTCTTCCTGGCGGAAATCGGCGACAAGACCCAGATCGCCACGGTGATGCTCGCCGCGCAATACCCGGAACTGTGGCTGGTGATCATTGGCACCACCGTGGGCATGTTGATTGCCAACGTGCCGGTGGTATTGGCTGGCAATTTCGCTGCCGAGAAACTGCCCCTGGCCCTCATTCGCCGCCTGGCCGCCTCGGCGTTTTTCATCCTGGCAATCGTGGCGGTGTACAAGGCTTTGTAGGAGCTGCGAGTTGCAAGCCTCAAGCTGCAAGCGAAGGCGGTCTGCTTCGCTTGTAGCTTGTAGCTTGTAGCTTGTAGCTTGTAGCTTGTAGCTTGTAGCTTATTTTTTGGCCTGCTGGTAAAGCGGCATCACCTTCGGAATCGCCGCTTGCAACGAGGCGATCCGGCTGCTCGACGATGGGTGGGTGCTCATGAATTCCGGCGGAGCGCCTTCCGATGCCTTGGCCATCTTGTTCCACAGGGTGATCGCGGCGTTCGGGTCGTAGCCGGCGCGGGCGGCCAATTCGAGGCCGATCAGGTCGGCTTCGTTCTCGTTGCCGCGGCTGTTGGGCAAGGTCATGCCGTAGTTGGCCACGGTGTCGGCCAGTGCCAGGCTGTCCTGGCCCAGGCCGAATATGGCGCCGGCGCCCTGCTTGGCCATTTCGATGCCATAGGCCTTGGACATCGCTTCGCGACCGTGTTCGCGCAAGGCGTGGGCGATTTCATGGCCCATGATCGCGGCGATTTCGGCGTCGGTCAGTTTCAGTTGGTCGATCAAACCGGAGTAGAACATGATCTTGCCGCCAGGCCCGCAGTTGGCATTGAGCTCGTCACTCTTGATCAGGTTGACTTCCCAGTTCCATTGCGCCGAATCCGGGCGGAACACAGGCGCCTGGGCAATCAGGCGGTCGGCAATCACCTGGAGACGCTTGGCATCGCTGCTGGTCTTGTCCAAAGCGCCCTGGGCTTTCGCCTCGCCCATGGTTTTCTGATAGGACTGGGCATACATCTGGTTGACCTCAGCGGTCGACAGCATGCTGAACATGTACTGCTTGCGCTCCACCCCCACGGCTCCGCCGCTGGTGGTGTTGACCGATTGGCAACCGGCAAGCAGCAGACCCGCACTCAGCGCACTTACCATCAAAATCTTGTTCATCTATGAAGCTCCCTGGAAACGTGCGCGTATCCTAGGCGTTGATTTGTATCGGCGCCAGATACACAGCGCGAGGATTACAGATTTTTCTGAAAGGCCCGACTCCCGGTGGGAGCGAGCCTGCTCGCGAAGGGGTTGGGACTGTCGCCACAAGATTCAAGCCGGCGTCAGGCACTCCGGCCCATTGAGTTTCGGGTCGTTGACCATGTTCGCCAACACCCGCTCGCGCAATTGTCCCGGCTCGCTCGCCAGCAGCCCTTGCAAGGCATGCAACGGTGTCTCGGGATCAAGCCAGAGTCGTTGGCCTTCTTCGTCCAGAATCAATGGCCGACGCTGGCCAGCCGCCGGCTGGGTGATGACTGCCGTGCTCAACCACACCTGTTCCTGCACCGGATACGCTTCCCAGATCGCCGCGAAAAACAGCGACGAACCCTCTCCCGGCGTCAGCCAGTACGGACGCTTACGCGAACCCCCGCGCCATTCGTAGAATCCGTTGGCCGGCAGCAGGCACCGGCGCAAACGCAGGGCCTCGCGGAACATCGGTTGCTCGGCGACGGTTTCGGCCCGGGCGTGGGCGGGAGTGCGGGAAAGATCGGTCAGCCACGGCGGCGTCAGCCCCCAGCGCGCCCGGGCCAATTCGCGCTGGCCGTCGGCGCCAACCCGCAGCATCAACACCGAATCGTTGGGCGAAATGTTCCATTGAGCCTTCTGGTCGGCGGGGAAGCCGGGCAAGGCCGCAAAGGCAGGGTTCCAGCGAAACAGGGCATAACGTCCACACATGGGGAAACACGGCTCTCATATCAAACGGCGGCCAGCCTAACAGACCAGCGTTCCGGGGTAACTGTCCGGTTCGTCGCCGGGCACCGGCAGCGCGGCATTGTAGGCGGCGATCAATTCCCGGGCGTATTGCGCCTGTTCATCGTCCACCGCCAGCCCCAACAGCCCGTGCATCGGCAACTCCCCCGCGCCACCCACCAGGTCACGGCCCACCAGATGTGCCGTGATGCCTTCGCTGGCGAGCATGCCTTGGAGCAATTCGCCTTCCATCAGGTTTTCCAACTCGTAGATGCGCTGCATGGCCACCCCATCATTCGTTTTCGCTGAAGACCTCGAGGTGCCACTCCTCACCGTGGACTTGCAGTACGAAGGTAATCGGTCGACAGCAAACCTGACAGTCTTCGAATATAGGTCTGGTCGCCACCGGAAAGATCCAATGAAGTCTCTACCTCTTCTCCACAATACGGACATTCATACTCAGCGGCTTCCAGCATCGCGGTCTCCCAAGTGACTTGTGCGTATAATCGCCGGTCTATTTGCAGGGCTATTCTCGTCTGGCTTATTTTCCAGGCCGTGCCCTGTCGTATTTTCGATCGAACCTTTACTTACCCTAGCCGTTTCCAACAAGAGAGCATGATGGGCGAATTCGATGCCATCCGACCTTACGACGACAGTGAAGTCCCAGCAGTGCTGGCACGGCTGCTCAGCGACAAGGCGTTTCTAGATATCCTCACCCACTTCCGCTTCCCGCGCCTGGCCGGCGCGTTCGGCTGGATGCTCAAACCCCTTATAGCGCAGAAGTTGCGTCGAGAGTTCGCCGGTGTGACATCGGTCGCCACCTTGCAGGACAAAGTGGAGTTCTATGTCGACCACACCATCGAGCGCGCCACCGATGGCGTGACGTATACCGGGGTGGAGCAATTCAAGTCCGGCAACGCTTACCTGTTCATCGCCAACCACCGCGACATCGTGATGGACCCGGCGTTCGTCAACTACGCCGTGTACCACGCCGGCCTGCCAACTCCGCGCATCGCCATTGGCGACAACCTGCTGCAGAAGCCGTTTGTCAGCGACCTGATGCGCCTGAACAAAAGTTTTATCGTGCACCGCTCGATCACCGGCCGCCGGGAAAAAATGGCGGCGTACCAGTTGCTGTCGGCGTACATCAATCACTCGATCCGCAACGATTGCGCCTCGATCTGGATCGCCCAGGCTGAAGGCCGGGCCAAGGACGGTGACGATCGCACCGAATCAGCGATCCTCAAGATGTTCCACATGAGCCGCAAGGACGAACCGTTCGGCGAAGTGATCCGGTCACTGAACCTGACGCCGGTGTCGATCAGCTACGAATACGATCCGTGCGACCAGGCCAAGGCCCGCGAGTTGTACATCCGCGCCACCACCGGGACCTACACCAAGGCACCGGGCGAGGATGACGTCAGCATCGCCAAGGGCATCACTGGCTATAAAGGCCGGGTCCATGTGAATTTTGCCGCGCCGATCACCGAGCTGTTCGAGGACACCAAGCAACTGGCGGCGGAGATGGACCGGCAGATCCTCGGCGGTTATCGCCTGTTCCCGGTGCATTACCTGGCCTATGCCCAATGGGCCGATGCCGACCCGCAGCTACAGGTCCCAACGGCCGCCGAAGTGTTCGGTGCCGAAGAACTGGCGAAGGCCCAAGAGGAATGGCAGCGTCGACTGGATGAGTGCCCGGTGGAACAGCGACCGTTCCTGGTGCTGCAATATGCAACGCCGGTGCGTAACCAATATCGGGTCAAGGCGGGGTTGGCGCTTTAAACCTGGCGAGTGTTTTTCGTGGCGAGGGCGCTGGCTCCTCGCCACGAAAGCCTTTGTGATCAGAGTTTCGTGCTGAACCACGACATCAGCAGCGCCACGCCCAGGCAGGCAAAACCGAAGCGGTAGAAAAACCGGTTCATGCGTTGCGTCGCCAGGTCCAGCAGCGCTTCGAATCGTTCATGGCTTTCGCCGCCACGCGCTTCGAGACAGGCCCGCGCTCGCTGTTCGCGGCGGCGCGTTGCGTGCAATACCCAGCCACCCGGGCAGGCAAACAGCAGCGCGAGCAGGTTGATCAGTTTGGCGGGGTGGGCAGCGAATAACGAAAACAGTTGCAACGACATCACGAACCTCAAGCGAAAAACGGACGCCTTGCGCCCAAGACCTACAAATCAGGGCGCGGATTCTACCGAAAGCCCGGCGCGCTGCGCGGCTTTTTCCGACCGGTAACGATTCCCTACGGAGTTGGATGCTTTTGTGGCGAGGGAGCTTGCTCCCGCTGGTCGCGAAGTGGCCCAAAAACCTGACGGTCGCTGCGCAACCGAGCGGGAGCAAGCTCCCTCGCCACAAGTCAGCGTGTTTGCGGATTAATTCCATCCGTCACGGTTTCGTCATATGGATAGGCCACCCTGTCGCCCTCCAAACCTGCACGGAACCCGTCATGCTGCACGCCGAAAACCAGGATCGCCTGTACCTCATCAGCCCGAGCGACGAACAACAGAACCTCGTCGACAGCCTGTCCTTTAACGTGCAGGACCGGCACTGGCTGGTGTATTGCGCCCTCGGCGGCCATCAACATGCTGACCTTCCGGAGACAGACCTGCTGACCGGGATCAGCGTCCTGGAGCTTTATTCCCAGGCCGCCTGAATTTCTCATCCATAAAAAACCCTGTGGGAGCGAGCTTGCTCGCGATGGCGGTGATCAGCCAACATCAAAGTGGCTGACATTCCGCTATCGCGAGCAAGCTCGCTCCCACAGGGATAGGGGGCTTGTTACTTACTCTGCCAACACCTGACCAATGGTCGGGTCCTTGAACAGTCGGGTCAGGGCATCGCTCAACACGTCGCTGACCAGTTTGGTATTGGTCTCCTGGTTGGGCGCCATGCCGAAGCGCTGGTCCAGGGACGCACCGTAACGACCGCTGTAGCGGCGGCTGGCGTTCTGCACGTCGGAGCGGAAGGTCGCGCCGATCGTCGCTTCGGTCACGTACATGCCTTCCTTGGGCGACTGGTATTTCAGTTCCGCCAGGGTCACGGTCAGTTGCGGCGCGTTCATTGCGTTCGCGGTCGGGGTGAAGCCCAGCAAGCGCACGGCCGCCTCGGCCTGGGCCTGCAACTTCGGCAGGATCTGCGCGCCCTGCACCGTGATCACGCTGGTTTCAGGGTACAACCCACCGCGAGTGCCGAGGGTCGGCGACGGACGACCGTCCACGACACGCACCACGACCGGCTGGCCACGACCCACCGGCGCCAATTGGGCGTTGAGCTTGGGTTCCGGGTTAAGTTGCTGCGGGCTGTGGGCACAGCCGACAAGGGTCAGGCTGGTCACGGCGATCAAACCGAACAACAGGCGTTGCAACATGCTCTTCTCTCCAGAATCGGGCACAAACAGGCCGGCAGTATAGCGGTGCGCCATCGCGGCGAACCAGCGTCGCAGCATGAATACCGAAATGTCTGACAAGGGCCACCGTGGGCGGTTCCTGTCACCCCGTTGTCACCCTCCTTAAACCCGCATGTCATGGTCGGCTGTCAGGCTGTCCACAAGTTCCCTCGACACGGTATCCGACCATGCGCTTTCTGATCGATCTGTTTACCCCTCGTCCCCATCATCGCTGCTTTGCCCTGCTGGACCGCGCCGGTCGCTGCCAGGCGTTCAAGCAATGCAGCTTGCAACCCATGGGCGAAGGCTGGGTGGAAATCGAAGAGATCCGCCTCAACTGGCTGCACCAGCCTCTGCCCGTCGAAGCGCGAGTGCAACCGCCCCGTGCACGCGCCCGTAGCCGGCAACTGTTGGCCGTCTGACCGGAAGGCTAATAAAAGTCATAAAACACGACCATTTCCACGCGTTTCTTCGTTACAATCTCCCCCCGATTATAAGGACGTCTCCTGATCGGGCCTCGCAACATCGCTGATGCGCTTGTATTGGCACTTCGCACTGCCCACAGAGAGCCGCCCACACAGATCGAGTGAAGCTGGCGCGCTTGCTGTTCCCGGGCAAAATCTCCGCTTTTCACGAATCTGCAGAGCTGTCATTACGCTCGGTCACTGAGCTGTCTGCCCGTTTTGCCTGTCATGTACTCCATGGGGGCAACCAAACCGGGCGCAGTGCCAGGCTGGGACAGCCCTTTTTGAGGTTCACGTCTTCAAAAGAGCGTGAAAAAACGGGTTTTCACAACTTCACAAGAGTGTGGCGAGCAAATGAAGAGTTTTGCGTCTGAACAAGCACCATTAGCGTCTGGAACAGCCCAACGACACAGGACCGGATATCGTTCAATAACCGGCGCCTGAAGCCTGTCCGCTACGGATTTGGTTGCACGAACGGATGTCTCGGCCATAAGTCGAATTGCCTGCCCGGCGCTTAAATGAGTTCATGTGACTCTTGAGGCCGTGCTGCATGCATCCGCAGTGTTGCGAAAAATTGCGAAGATTCGGACATGGCGATTCCTGGCCATGGATTCCTGGGGCGCAACTGACTTGCCCCGCTTCCTGGCCGCTATGCCGACAATTTGGTGCTGCAGATTTTTGGAGACGCGTTAAATGGCGCATAACGAAGCAGTCGATGTAGTTCTGGTAGGGGCCGGCATCATGAGTGCCACCCTGGCCGTGCTGCTCAAGGAGCTCGACCCCGCGATCTCGCTGGAAGTCGTCGAGCTGATGGATTCCGGTGCCGCGGAGAGTTCCAATCCCTGGAACAACGCCGGTACCGGCCACGCCGGGCTGTGTGAGCTGAACTACACACCCCAGGCCGCCGACGGCAGTGTCGACATCAAGAAAGCCGTGCACATCAACACCCAGTTCGAAGTGTCGAAGCAGTTCTGGACGTACCTGACCAGGAAGGGCACGTTTGGCTCGTCGAAATCCTTCATCGCCCCCGTGCCGCACTTGAGCTTCGTGCAGGGCGAGAAAGGCGTGGAGTTTTTGAAGAAGCGCTTCGAACTGATGCGCCAGCATCACGCCTTCGCCGACATGGAATACACCGAAGACAAGGGTCAGATGGCCGAATGGATGCCGCTGATGATGCCAGGCCGGCCGGCTGACGAAGTGGTCGCCGCCACCCGCGTCATGAACGGTACCGACGTCAATTTCGGCGCCCTGACCAATCAATTGCTCAAGCACCTGGGCAGCGCGCCAGACACCCAGATCAAATACTGCAAGCGTGTCACCGGCCTCAAGCGCAAGGGTGATGGCTGGACCGTGAGCATCAAGGACGTCAATTCCGGCAATACCCGGGAAGTCGACGCCAAGTTCGTCTTCCTTGGTGCCGGTGGCGCCGCGTTGCCGCTGCTGCAAGCTTCAGGCATCGAAGAGAGCAAGGGCTTCGGTGGCTTCCCGGTCAGCGGCCAGTGGCTGCGTTGCGACAACCCGGAAGTGGTCAAGCACCACCAGGCCAAGGTCTACAGCCAGGCCGCCGTGGGCTCGCCGCCAATGTCGGTGCCGCACCTGGACACCCGCGTGGTCGACGGCAAGAAGTCCCTGCTGTTCGGGCCATACGCCGGTTTCACCACCAAGTTCCTCAAGCACGGCTCGATCATGGACCTGCCGTTGTCGGTACGCGCCGGCAACATCGGCCCGATGCTGGCCGTGGCCCGGGACAACATGGACCTGACCAAGTACCTGATCAGCGAAGTGATGCAGTCCATGGAGCAGCGCCTGGAATCCTTGCGCCGCTTCTACCCCGAGGCGAAAGCCGAAGACTGGCGCCTGGAAGTGGCCGGCCAACGGGTGCAAATCATCAAGAAAGACCCGAAGAAAGGCGGCATCCTGCAATTCGGCACCGAACTGGTGGCGGCCAAGGACGGCAGCCTCGCCGCCTTGCTCGGCGCTTCGCCAGGTGCTTCGGTGACCGTGTCGATCATGCTGGAACTGATCGAGCGCTGCTTCCCGGAAAAAGCCAAGGGCGAATGGGCCACCAAGCTCGCGGAAATCTTCCCGGCCCGGGAAAAAGTGCTGGAAACCGACGCGGCGCTGTATCGCAAGATCAATGCGCAGAACAACATTGCGCTGGAATTGGTTGAAGAAAGCAGCGAGACCCAAAGCTACGCTTGATTCGATCGGCTAGAAAAACGCCCCGTTCTCCATGAGAGCGGGGCGTTTTTTTTAGGATCTTGTGGCGAGGGAGCTTGCTCCCGCTGGCCTGCGAAGCAGGTCTTCAGCCTGTCAGCCACGCGCCTTTTTAATCAACTCGATGTATTCCTCGGCATTGCGCTGATCCTGGACCAACGCAACGAAATCGTTGCCTTGCTCGTCCTTGCCATTGAGGTCGTAGCCCGCCTCGACGAAAAACACCAGGAAGCGCTCGAAGTCATCGACACGCAGCCCACGGTAGGCCTTGATCAGTTTGTGCAGCGACGGCGACGTGGCATCGATCGGTTCAAAATTGAGGAACAGCTTGATCTGTTCATCGCCAATCTCGTCACCAATCACTTGTTTCTTGTCTTTACGCATTGCCGGCTCCAGCTCGCACAGTTCACGGGGCGGGCAGTTTACCCCTGCCAGGCGTCGCGGCTCAACGCGGGCGTGCGGTGCCAGTGTGCAGGTCGGCCCAGATGTGACCGTTGGCGTAGCTGAGAAACTGCACGTAGACCGTGTCGTTGCGCAGCAGATCGATGACGACTCGGTACTGGGCCTGTGGATAAGACAGGGTCAGGGTCTTGCTTGCCTCGTCGAACACCGGTTTCTTCAGGCTTTTGCTTTCGCCATCGAAATTGAGGATGACCTGGCTGATGGTCGCGCCCTTGTTCAAGGGTTTGCCTTTGAGCCGCACCATCAAGGGCGAGGTGACCGGGATCGGTTGTTGATTGGACGGTCGCTGGTTGCCCAGCACCACCGAATACTCCGTGACTTGCAGCAACTGCTGCTGTTCGGGCTGTTCCTGGCGCGCCACCAGGTCATCGGGGGGCAGGAACTGGCTGTGCATCGGCGCGGCCATGGCTGTCATGGGCAGGCTGGCTATCAATAGCAGAGTGGCGCAGCGGTGGATCGATACACGCATGACAGGCTCCAGAGACTTGGCTGGGCACGCTAGCATCCGTGGAAAAAATAAGCGACCCGGGTCAATACATCCAGGTGTCTGGCACGGCATACTCGAAGGGCCATCAGCGTGACTTCACTTGTGGCGAGGGAGCTTGCTCCCGCTGGGACGGTCCGACGCTTCGGGCGCAGCCGCCCCAAATAGGCCAACGCAACCATCCAGACGGAACGCGTCTGCCGATTTTACGACGGCTTCGCCGCCGAGCGGGAGCAAGTTCCCTCGCCACAGGGAACGTCACTTGCAGTTCCAGGCGTTTCACTCCGTTCAATTTCGTGTGGAGTCTCCATGTCCTTCTCCGCCCCACCGCTGTTTGCCGCCTGGCGCCAAGCCTGGCGTGCCGGTTACACCCTTGAACGCCTGCGCGGCGATCTGGTGGCCGGGCTCACTGTGGGCATCATCGCCATCCCCCTGGCCATGGCGCTGGCCATCGCCGTTGGCGTCCCGCCCCAGCATGGCCTGTACACGGTGCTGGTGGCGGCGCCACTGATCGCCCTGACCGGCGGCTCGCGTTTCAATGTGAGCGGGCCGACGGCTGCCTTTGTCGTCATCCTGCTGCCCATCACCCAGCAATACGGATTGGGCGGCCTGCTGTTGTGCACGATGCTCGCCGGCCTGATCCTGATCGCCTTGGGATTGATGCGCGCCGGGCGGCTGATCCAATACATCCCCTATCCCGTGATCCTCGGTTTCACCGCCGGGATCGGCGTGGTGATCGCCACGCTGCAACTCAAGGACCTGTTGGGACTGACCACCGCAGGCCACGCCAAGCACTACATCGAACAGCTCGGCGAACTGGTCGTCGCGTTGCCCAGTGCCCATCTTGGCGATGGCATCATCGGCGCCGCGTGCCTGGCCGTGCTGGTTGCCTGGCCACGCTGGGTACCCAGGGTGCCGGGGCATCTGGTGGCCTTGCTGGTGGGCGCGCTGTTGGGGCTGGCGATGGAGCGCGGCGGATGGCCAATCGCGACGTTGGGCGAGCGCTTCAGCTATGTCGTCGATGGCATCGCCTATCCCGGCATCCCGCCTTTCCTGCCGAGCTTCGACTGGCCGTGGAACCTGCCGGACAGCCAAGGTCATGGGCTGGTGCTTTCCTATGACCTGTTCCGCCAATTGCTGGGGCCGGCGTTTGCCATCGCCATGCTCGGTGCCATCGAATCGTTGTTGTGCGCGGTAGTGGCGGACGGCATGACCGGCAGCAAGCATGACCCGAACGCCGAGCTGATGGGCCAGGGCCTGGGCAATCTGGTCGCGCCGCTGTTCGGCGGCATCACCGCCACCGCCGCCATCGCCCGTAGCGCCACCAACGTGCGCAGCGGCGCGACTTCACCGCTGGCGGCGATCATCCACAGCCTGGTGGTATTGGTGGCGATTGTGTTGCTGGCGCCGCTGTTCAGCTACTTGCCCATGGCCGCGCTGGCGGCGTTGCTGGTGATGGTGGCCTGGAACATGAGCGAGGCCGGGCATGTGCTGCACACGCTGCGTATCGCGCCGCGCAGCGATGTGCTGGTCCTGTTGACCTGCCTGAGCCTGACCGTGCTGTTCGACATGGTGATGGCCGTCGCCGTCGGCCTGTTGCTGGCGGCCGGACTGTTTATCAAGCGCATGAGCGAACTGACCGACAGCGCCGAGCTGCCGCGCCATGTCCATCAAGCGCTGCTGGACATGCCCGAGCATGTTCGCTGCTATGCCATTCGCGGGCCGCTGTTCTTTGGCGCAGCGGAAAAAGCCCTGGACGTGCTGCGCAAGTTCGACCCGGGTGTTCGGGTGGTGGTCGTGGAAATGAGCGCCGTACCGATGCTGGACATGACCGCCCTGGCCGCGTTTGAAAATATCCTGAGGGATTACCGCAAGCAGGGCATCGGCCTGATCCTGGTCGCGACCGCGCCGAGGGTACGCCTGAAACTGCGCCGCGCTGGCATACACCGTGAGCAGCGCCAATTGGCGTATGTGCAGACCTTGGAACAGGCGCGGGTCAAGAGCGAGAAATGGCTCGCTGCCGACAGCACGGCTCATTCAAGACTGGTTTGATCTGCACCAGAGATTGCTCCCGCTTGGCTCTGTAGATACCGTCTTAAGTCTCACCGGGCAAGCGCAAGTTTCGGGTCATATGGCAGTCCTGACTTGAGCACTCCGTAAACGAAGTGCAGCAGTTTGCGCATTGCCGCGCAGATGATTTGTTTGGGGGCCTTGCCGTTGGCCTCCAGGCGTTCTTTCATCGCCATGATCGCCTTATTGTGTTTCAGCGCCACCATGCCAGGCATGTAAAGGCCTGCACGAAGCCGTGCTGACCCGATTCTCGAAATTAGGGTATGACCTTTAAGCTTTCCTGATTCTTGCAGCTTGGGATTCAGCCCCGCAGCGGCGACCAATTGGCGAGGATCGCTGTATTTGCGCAAGTCGCCCAGTTCGGCTAGCAATCGCTCAAGCGTTTTTTGTCCGATACCGTCGATGGTTACGATCAGATCCCGCATCTGACGCATATCCGGGTCGTCATCGATGTGCTTTTTGATCGCCTTATGTGTTTCAACGATCTCTTTTTCGATATGGCGCAGAACGGAGTTGATCGAGTCTTTGACCTTTTCGTCAGACACGTCCAGACGATTAAGCTCCATTTGTTCCATTTCCTGAAGGTCATCCAGGCGGCGCACCATAGCTTTCAACTGGCGATACTTCAGTGGCTCAGGTGCCCATGGCTGAAGCTTCTGATCCTTTTCCCGGGCGAAGTCGGCGATGAGTTTGGCATCGCTTTTATCGGTCTTGATGCGGCGCAGCTCGCTGTCAGCGTACGCTTTGGTCGTAGCCGGGTTCACGACGCAGATTCGGAAGCCTTTGTTGTAAACGAACTCGGCGAGCTCCAAGTGGTAGACGCTGGTGGCTTCCATCACGATCAGGGCCGAACGCTCGACGTTTGTGTCTAGCCAAGCCTCAAACTCTTTAAAACCTTTTGGATTGTTGGCCAGCTTGGCCTTGGTTTTGTGCTTGCCGTTGGGCAGGTGTGTAGCGATATCAAAAGTGTTCTTTGCAACGTCGACGCCAACGAAACCAGACATGATCGTTTCTCCACTTGTTCCCTTTTGCGATCATCACGTCACTCGGTCCAACCTTGCGAATGCGGGCTCTAGCCGGAGGCGGGCCCAAGATACCGTGCGAACTGTACGAGTGAGTGTGGAGGGCTGGAGCACGATCTACATCACAGGCAAAAAGCCTAAGGAGCTGCGCGGCTTCCAAGTCCCTCCCTCGATGATCAGTCGAGAACTATCGCTCCTGACGGAGCGATAGTCGAGATACAAGGAGCTGCCGGAGGCTGCGATCTTTTGATTTTTCGCTTGAGGTTCGAGTGGCTGGGGGAGATCAAAAGATCGCAGCCTCGTTGCACTCGGCAGCTCCTACATAGCCCCTACACAGCACCTACAGGCTCAGCGGGAGCAGGGTGATCAGTCGAACTGAGCCCGCATCCAGGCGTGGTATTGCGCCACTGCTGGCTCGCCTTCGCGAGGTGCCCAATGGGCCAGTTCGCCCTCGCCCACTGGCCGGTAAGGGCCGGCCTTGCACTCGAACATCACGCTGTCGGCTTCGAGCACCACCAGGCCGTGGTAGACGCCAGCCGGCAGGTCGACACCGAGGCAATCGCCGCCGGCCTGCAGGATTCGCTTGTCGAGCACCGTACCGATTTCGTCGAAGATCAGCACACCGAGCCGGCCCTTGAGCACCAGCAGGGTCTCAGCCTTGTCGGCGCTCAGGTGGCGATGTGGCGGGATGTAGGTCGAGGGTTGCAAGCCCACCGCCATGCGATGGCAAGGCTCGTCCATCTGGTGGAAGTTGTGATGCTGCCGCCCGCGAGGACTGACCACGGCTTTCCCGGCCAGTTCATCGAACAGGGCTTGATCCAGGAACGCCGGCCCAGTCATCGATTACATTCCCTTGACCGCAAAGATGCCGTTGGCGTTGCGCCAGTAGCCTTTGTAGTCCATGCCATAACCGAAGATGTAGCGGTCGATGCACGGCAAACCGACGAAGTCGGCCTTCAGGTCCGGACGGGCCTTGCGGTCGTGGTCCTTGTCGATCAGTACGGCAGTGTGCACCGCACGGGCGCCCGCGTGTTTGCAGAAATCGATGATCGCGCCCAGGGTGTGACCTTCATCGAGGATGTCGTCGATGATCAGCACGTCGCGGTCGATGAACGAGACTTCCGGCTTGGCTTTCCAGAACAGGTCACCGCCGCTGGTTTCGTTGCGATAACGGGTGGCGTGCAGGTAGGACGCTTCCAGCGGGAAGTTCAGATAGGTCAGCAGTTTGCCGGAGAAAATCAGCCCGCCGTTCATCACGCAGAACACGACCGGATTGCTTTCGGCCAGCTGATCGTTGATTTGCGCACCGACACGGGCGATGGCCGCTTCGACTTCAGCTTCGGTGTACAGGCAGTCAGCCTCTCGCATGACTTGACGGATATGCTCGAGATCAGCGGACATGGCGCTCTCCAGGGGTGGCAGTTCGGAAAAGCGGGCAAAGGTACGCATCCCGCCCGGCCAGATCAAGCATTTGTGGACTAACGTTCTGTATTGTCTATAGGACAACACCCTCGGATAGATTAATCTAGGCCGGTTTTTTTGCCCGCCGCCGGAGCCTTCCCCATGCCCATCCTCGAGATCCGCCATCCGCTGATCAGACATAAACTCGGCCTGATGCGCCGCGCCGACATCAGCACGAAGAACTTTCGCGAACTCGCCCAGGAAGTCGGTGCCCTGCTCACCTACGAAGCCACCAAGGACCTGCCGCTGGAGTCCTATGAAATCGACGGTTGGGCCGGTACGGTCCAGGTCGAGAAAATCGCCGGCAAGAAAATCACCGTGGTGCCGATCCTGCGCGCCGGCATCGGCATGCTCGAAGGCGTACTGAGCCTGATCCCGGGGGCCAAGGTCAGCGCCGTGGGCGTGGCTCGCAACGAGCAGACCCTGCAGGCGCATACCTACCTGGAAAAACTGGTGCCGGAAATCGACGAGCGCCTGGCGATGATCATCGACCCGATGCTCGCCACCGGCAGCTCGATGGTCGCCACGATTGATTTGCTGAAGAAAGCCGGTTGCCGGGACATTCGCGCCATGGTGCTGGTCGCCGCCCCGGAAGGCATCAAGGCCGTGGAAGATGCCCACCCGGACGTGACCATCTACACCGCGTCCATCGACCAGAAACTCAACGAACATGGCTACATCATCCCCGGCCTGGGCGATGCCGGCGACAAGATCTTCGGCACCAAGCAGAAGGACGCCTGAGCATGCAGGACGAGTTCAACGATCCGCTCTGGCGCCAGGTGCTGTCCGGCGCCCAGATGCTGTTCGTCGCCTTCGGCGCGCTGGTATTGATGCCGCTGATCACCGGGCTGGACCCGAACGTGGCGCTGTTCACCGCCGGCCTGGGAACGATCCTGTTCCAGGTCGTCACCGGGCGCCAGGTGCCGGTGTTTCTCGCCTCGAGCTTTGCCTTCATCACGCCGATCATCCTTGCCAAGGGCCAGTTCGGCCTGGCGGCGACCATGGGCGGCGTGATGGCGGCCGGTTTCGTCTACACGTTCCTGGGCCTGGCAGTGAAGATCAAGGGCACCGGGTTCATTGATCGCCTGTTGCCGCCGGTGGTGATCGGCCCGGTGATCATTTCCATTGGCCTGGCGATGGCACCCATTGCCGCCAACATGGCGATGGGCAAGGCCGGCGATGGCACCGAGCTGATCCACTATCAGACCGCGATGATGATTTCGATGCCGGCCCTGCTCACCACCCTGATCGTCGCGGTGTTCGGCAAAGGCATTTTCCGCCTGGTGCCGATCATTTCCGGCGTGTTGGTGGGCTTTGCCATGGCGTTTTTCTTCGGTGTCGTGGACACCGCAAAAATCGCCGCCGCGCCATGGTTCGCCCTGCCGGCCTTCACCGCGCCGGCGTTCAACTGGCAGGCGATCCTGTTCATCGTGCCGGTCGCCCTGGCGCCGGCCATCGAACACATCGGCGGCGTGATTGCCGTGGGCAGCGTGACCGGTCGCGACTACCTGAAAAAACCCGGCCTGCATCGCACGCTGCTCGGCGACGGCATTGCCACCACCGCCGCAGGCCTGTTCGGCGGACCGCCCAATACCACCTACGCCGAAGTCACTGGCGCGGTGATGCTGACCAAGAACTACAACCCGAAGATCATGACCTGGGCGGCAATCTTTGCCATCAGCCTGGCGTTCATCGGCAAATTCGGCGCGCTGCTGCAAAGCATCCCGGTACCGGTGATGGGCGGGATCCTGTGCCTGCTGTTCGGCTCGATCGCGGCGGTCGGCATGAACACGCTGATCCGCCACAAGATCGACTTGGGCGAAGCACGCAACCTGGTGATCGTTTCGGTGACATTGGTGTTCGGCATCGGCGGCGTGCTGGTGGGCACCGGCACCGGCCCGGACGACTTTGGCCTCAAGGGCATCGCGCTGTGCGCCGTGGTGGCGATCGCGTTGAACCTGTTGCTGCCGGGTAACGACGGTTGGAAGGAGAAGAAGGCGGATGAGCCGTTGATCTGATTCAGGCTTGAAGGCTTTTTTGCCCCTTAAATAGCCATCGCGAGCAAGCTCGCTCCCACAGTGGATCTCGAGTGGTCACAAAATTTGTGTACACCGCAGCCCCATGTGGGAGCGAGCTTGCTCGCGATGAGGCCCTTGAACCTTACAAAGCAATCGGCGCGCGTTCGCAGAGTGTGCTCAACGCCTGCGCCCACTGCGGATCTCGAGTGGTCACAAAATTTGTGTACGCCGCAGGCCCATGTGGGAGCGAGCTTGCTCGCGATGAGGCCCTTGAACCTCACAAAGCAATCGGCGCCCGTTCGCAGAGTGTGCTCAACGCCTGCGCCCACTGCGGATCGTCATTGAGACACGGCACCAGCACCAACTCCTCCCCTCCCGCTTCGCGAAACTGTTCACGGCCACGGTCGCCGATTTCCTCCAGCGTCTCGATGCAATCGGCGACGAACGCCGGGCACATCACCAGCACCTTTTTCACGCCGCTCTTGGCCAGTTCCTCCAGGCGCGCTTCGGTATACGGTTCGATCCACTTGGCGCGGCCCAGTCGCGACTGGAACGACACCGACCATTTTCCATCCGCCAGGCCCATGCGATGGGCGAACAGTTCGGCGGTGCGGATGCACTGGGCGCGGTAACACGTCGCCATGACTTCCGGCGGTGCGTTCTTGCAGCAGTCGGCATCCTTGAAACAGTGGAAACCCGTGGGGTCGAGCTTGGTCAGGTGCCGTTCGGGCAGGCCATGGAAACTCAGCAGCAAGTGATCATGGTCCTGCATCAAGTACGGCTTGGCGCTGGCGACCAGCGCATCGAGGTATTCCGGCTGGTCGTAGAACGGCTGGAGAATCGAGAACTGCACATCGAGCTTCTTTTCGCGCACGACCCGCTTGGCCTCTTCAACCACTGTGGTCACGGTGCTTTCCGCGAACTGCGGATACAACGGCGCCAGCGTGATGTTCTTGTGGCCCTGGCTTGCCAGCCGTACCAGGGTGGATTCGAGGGAGGGCTCGCCATAACGCATCGCCAGTTCCACCGGGCCTTGAGTCCATTGACGGGTCATGGCTTGCTGCAAGCGCCGGCTGAGCACCACCAGCGGCGAACCCTCCTCCCACCAGATCGACGCATAAGCATGGGCCGACTGCTCGGGGCGCTTGATCAGGATCAGCGACACCAGCAACCGACGCACCGGCCAAGGCAAGTCGATAACGTACGGATCCATCAGGAATTGATTGAGGTAGCGGCGCACATCGGCCACCGAGGTGGAGGCAGGCGAACCCAGATTCACCAGAAGCAACGCGTGATCGGTCATGCAACATCCTATTTCAAAGGCGACCCGACAAATCTTCCAGGGCCGCAGGCAAATCAGTGAACCGGAATGAAAAACCCGCCGCCTGTAATCGGGCCGGCGTGGCGCGCTGGCCGCCCAGCAACAGTAATGACAACTCTCCCAACGTGACTTTCAGCGCCAGCTCTGGCATCGGCACCACTGCCGGCCGATGCAACACGTGCCCCAGGGCCTTGGCAAAATCGCGGTTGCGCACCGGGTTCGGCGCGCAGGCATTATAAGGACCGCTGGCATCATCGCGGTGCAGAAGAAAATCAATCAGGGCGATTTGATCCTCGATATGAATCCACGGCATCCACTGCCGACCATCGCCGATACGCCCGCCCAGCGCCAGCTTGAAGGGCAACAACAGCCGCGACAAAAAGCCGCCCTCTGCAGACAGGACCAAGCCGGTGCGCACCAGCACCACACGCAGGCCCATGGCCTCGGCCCGCTGCGCGGTTTCTTCCCAGGCAATGCACAGCTGGCTGGCGAAGTCCTCGCTGACCGGTCCCGATTCCTCGGTCAACTCTCGCTCGCCGCCATCGCCATACCAACCCACCGCGGAACCGGAAATCAGTACCTGCGGCTTCTGCTCGCAACGCTCCAGCCATGCGAGTAAAACCTCGGTCAGCGTGACGCGGCTGCTCCATAGCAACATCTTGCGCTTATGACTCCAGGGACGGTCGGCAATGGGCGCCCCCGCCAGGTTGACCACCGCGTCCACAGGCTCGCCGATCTCGTCGAGTTTGGCGACGCCTCGTACCTGCGCGCCGCAAATTCCAGCCACTTGTTCAGGTCGACGACTCCAGACCGTCAAGCGATGTCCTTGCTCCAACCAGTGCCGGCAGAGCTGCCGTCCGATCAAACCAGTACCGCCGGTCAGCAATATGTGCATGAGGTGTACCTCTCATCGCGTTTTACCCGGCCCATTAGTCTATTTTTATAGGTAGAGATTGTTCATATCGGACAGGGTGTGTTTCTAACAATAGGACAACCTGTCGAAACGCGAACGGTAAAACTTATACCAAAAATCAAAATTGTACAGGATTAAACGACGGCGTAGTCTGTACAGCAAAGTTAAACGAGGCCCTCATGACTGTACCTATCGCAATCATCGGCACCGGCATCGCCGGCTTATCAGCCGCCCAGGCCCTGACGGAGGCCGGGCACGTCATCCAACTCTTCGACAAAAGCCACGGCAGCGGCGGTCGCATGTCGAGCAAGCGCAGTGACGCTGGCGCGCTGGACATGGGCGCACAATATTTCACCGCCCGCGACCGGCGCTTCGTCACGGAAGTCCAGCGCTGGCAAGCCAACGGCTGGGCGGCGGAGTGGAACCCGCAGCTCTATCACTATCAGGACGGGCAAATGAGCCCCTCCCCCGACGAACAGACCCGCTGGGTCGGCACCCCACGCATGAGCGCCATTACCCGCGCCCTGCTCGGCGAACTGCAGGTGCAATTCGCCTGCCGCATCACCGAAGTATTTCGCGGCCAGGAGCATTGGCACCTGCAGGACGCGGAAGGGTTCACCCATGGCCCCTTCGGCCAGGTGATCATCGCCACGCCGGCGCCCCAGGCCACCGCATTGCTGGCGGCCGTGCCGAAGCTGGCCGGGGTGGCCGCCGGGGTGAAAATGGACCCTACCTGGGCCGTGGCGCTGGCCTTCGAACATCCCCTGGATACACCTATGGAAGGCTGCTTCGTACAAGACAGCCCCCTCGATTGGCTGGCTCGCAACCGCAGCAAACCGGGGCGCGACAGCAAGCTCGACACGTGGGTGCTGCACGCCACGAGTGACTGGAGCCGCCAGCACATCGACATGCCCAAGGAAGCGGTTATCGAACACTTGCACGGCGCCTTCGCCGAACTGTTGCACAGCGCGATGCCAGCGCCGAGCTTCAGCGTGGCCCATCGCTGGCTGTATGCGCGCCCTGCCAGCAGCCATGAATGGGGCGCACTGGCGGACGCGGACCTGGGCTTGTATGTGTGTGGCGACTGGTGCCTGTCCGGCCGGGTCGAAGGCGCCTGGCTCAGCGGCCAGGAGGCGGCTCGCCGCTTGCACGCCAGCCTTCAGTGAATCGCGTCATCCCGCACCGCTCGCTGCTGTCGCAACAGACAGCAGCCTATCCCGCGCCAACATGTCATGACCTCCGCTCGTGCAATTCGCGGTTGACTTGTGCCCGTTCGGACCTATGATGAAAATATTGTACAGAAAACAAAATCTGTACAAGATTAAGCCATCAGAGGTCGCCCATGCCCCGCGAAGCCCACGCCAAACCCAGAATTGCCATCAGCGCCTGCCTGATGGGCGCTGAAGTTCGTTTTAACGGCGGGCATAAACAGTCGCCACTGTGCAGCCGCACGCTCACCGAATACTTCGATTTCGTCCCGGTATGCCCCGAGGTCGCCATCGGCCTGGGCATTCCTCGCGAGCCGATTCGCCTGGTGGGCGACCCGGAGCGTCCTGACGCGGTCGGCACGGTGAATCGCAACCTCGACGTGACGGGACCGCTGGCCGAATACGGACGGCAGATGGCCGGGGAGTTGGAGGGCATCTGTGGCTATATCTTCATGCAGAAATCCCCTTCCTGCGGGCTGGAACGGGTCAAGGTCTACGATCACAACGGCGTGCCCCAGGACGGCGGTGGACGTGGCATCTATGCCCAGGCTTTTTGCGAGCGTCATCCGGACCTGCCGGTGGAGGAAGATGGCCGCCTGAATGACCCGGTGCTGCGGGAGAATTTCCTGACGCGCGTGTTCGCCTATGCCGCCTGGCAACCCCTGCGCCAGCGAGGCCTGACCCGACGCGACCTCATCGATTTTCACTCGCGCTACAAATACTTGCTGATGGCCCACAACCCGGTGCAGTACAAGGCGCTGGGCAACATGCTGGGCAACATGGGCAAGGGCGACCCCGACGAATTGGGCACACGTTACTTCAGCGCCTTGATGGCCGCGTTGAAAAAATGCGCCACCCGCCGTACCCACACCAACGTACTCCAGCACTTGAGCGGCTATCTCAAGCGCGCCATCGATGCCGATGACAAGCAGGAAGTGCAACACCTCATCGCGCAATATCGCCTCGGCATCGTGCCGCTGGTGGTGCCGCTGACACTGCTCAAGCACCACCTGCGCCAGCACCCCGACCCTTATCTGGCGCAGCAGGTGTACCTGCAACCTCACCCGGAAAATCTCAGCTTGCGAAACGCCATTTGATGAACACAAAACCTGATTCAAGCGCCAGCGAAGACCTCGGCGTCGATTTTGCCGAGGCACTGGCGCAGGGCTGGCTTCCCATACGCGAAGTGGCCCGGCAAACCGGCGTCAATGCCGTCACGCTGCGGGCCTGGGAGCGACGCTACGGCTTGATCGTGCCGCACCGCACCGCCAAGGGTCATCGCCTGTTCAATGCCGAACATGTGCAGCGGATCCAGAGCATCCTCACCTGGATCAATCGCGGCGTGGCGGTGAGCAAGATCAAGCCGTTGCTCGAAACGCCGCAACCACCCGAAGAGTCCGTGCAGGACGATTGGCAGCGCCAGCGCCACGCCTTGCTGCTGGCCGTGACGCAACTGGCCGAGCGTCAGGTCGACGACCTGATCAACCAGGCGATGGCGCTGTATCCGCCGCGGACGGTCTGCGAACAGTTGTTGCTGCCCTTGCTGGCCGAGTTGCAGACGCGCTGGCAAGGCCAGTTCGGCGCGCAACTGGAGCAGGTGTTTTTCCACACCTGGCTGCGCAGCAAATTCGGCAGCCGGATTTATCACAACAACCGCCAGTTGCGAGGCGCGCCGTTGCTGCTGGTCAATCAGTCGCAATCCCCTCAGGAACCCCACCTGTGGCTCACCGCCTGGCTCGCCAGCAGCGCCGACTGTCCCGTGGAAGTACTTGACGGGCCGCTGCCTGCCGGAGAGTTGGCCCTGGCGGTCGAACGCCTCAAGGTTCGCGCCGTGCTGGTGTATTCCAACCACGCCCTGGACCTGTCCCAACTGCCCAGGCTGCTGAACGCAATCGACTGTCCGATCATCATCGCCGGCCCAGCCGCGTCGATCCATCAAGCCAGGTTATCCACAGGCGTCTCGACGCTGGACGTGTCCTGGGCCGAAGACCCATTGGCCGCTCACCGCGAACTGAGCCGCAGGGAACTCCTGTAGATGAAAGACTGCATGCAACTGATCTGGCTGCGCAGCGACTTGCGCCTGCACGACAACACCGCCCTGGCGGCAGCCGCAGCCGCGGGACCCTGCGTGGCGGTGTACCTGATGAGCCCCGGGCAATGGCGCGCCCATGACGATGCACCGTGCAAGATCGATTTCTGGCTGCGCAACCTCGCCTCGTTGAGTACGGCGCTGAACGCATTGAACATCCCGCTGCTGATTCGCCACGCCTCGCATTGGGACCAGGCGCCCCAGGTACTGGCAACGCTGTGTCGCCAATTGAATGTCAGCGCCGTGCATGTCAATGAAGAGTACGGCGTGAACGAAACCCGGCGTGATGGCGAGGTTGCTCGAACCCTGAAGGATCAAGGCGTGGCGTTCCACGGTCACCTTGATCAACTGCTGTTCCAGCCCGGCAGCGTCCTGACCAAGGCCGGCAACTATTTCCAGGTATTCAGCCAGTTTCGCAAGGTGTGCTACCAGCGCTTGAACCTTTCGCTACCCCGCCTGGTTCCCGCGCCGACCGGACAAGCCCGCACGGCCATCGCCAGCGATCCGGTGCCCGCACATGCCGAAGGTCTCGTACCTCCCAGCGAGGCGCTCCGTGCCCACTGGCCCGCCGGCGAGAACGAGGCCCAACGGCGGCTGGACGCCTTTGTCGATCAACACATCGATGATTACCAGCGTGAGCGCGACTTCCCCGCTCACCCAGGCACCAGCCAGCTCTCGGCCTATCTGGTGGCCGGCGTTGTTTCACCACGCCAGTGCCTGCACGCTGCGCTGCAAGCCAACCAGGGCGAATTCGAGAGCGGAAGTGTCGGTACCGTGACCTGGATCAATGAATTGCTTTGGCGCGAGTTCTATAAACACATCCTTGTGGGTTATCCACGCGTGTCGCGCCATCGCGCGTTCCGCCCGGAAACCGAAGCGCTGGCCTGGCGCAAGGCTCCCGACGAATTGGAAGCCTGGCAGCAGGGCCGCACCGGCCTGCCCATTATCGACGCGGCCATGCGTCAATTATTGGAGACTGGCTGGATGCACAATCGCCTGCGGATGGTGGTCGCCATGTTCCTGACCAAGAATTTGCTGATCGACTGGCGCGAAGGCGAACGCTTTTTCATGCGCCACCTGATCGACGGCGACTTGGCCGCCAATAATGGCGGCTGGCAGTGGAGCGCCTCCACCGGCACGGATTCGGCGCCCTGGTTCCGAATCTTCAATCCCTTGAGCCAATCGGAAAAATTCGACCGCGAGGGACTGTTTATCAAGCGGTGGATACCTGAACTGAACGATCTCGACGGGCTACGGGTCCATAGCCCAAATGCACCAGGCAATCTGTTTGACGCAGTGCAATACCCTCCGCCAATGGTTGATCTGGCCCAGTCCCGAGTACGTGCGCTGACAGCCTTCAAGAATCTGCCAGCACGCCAGGACATGGGATGACACGATGGCCGATCATCGAACATGAAAGTATTGGACGGTCGGATGCAATCCGTTGTGAAGGCTATATAGTCTGACTAATCGCAGGAGCCATTAAAGGCAATGTGCAGGATGCACGGACCAAGCCTGGTTAATTTCAATCAAGGCTGTTCGCAAAATGGGGAGAACGATGGCGCGAAAATATTGGCTGACCGGTGCCAGTAACGGTTTGGGGGCTGCGTTGGCCGAAGCGATCCTTCAGGCCGGTGCGCAGTTGGCCGTCAGTTCTCGCGTCGCGCCCTCTTGCGAGGCCCTTTCGCAGCGATATCCCGGCCAGGTGCTGATGGTGCCGGGCAACTTGACCGACAGCCAGACCGTTCGAGCGATTGGCCAGCGGCTTGCCCAGGAATGGGGCGCACTGGATACAGTGATCATCAATGCCGGCACGGCTGAATACGTTGCAGGCCAACCCACGGATAATGCGCTGATCGAACACATCATTCGCAGTAATCTGCTCTCGGCGAGTTTCTGCATCGAGGCGGCGCGCCCCTTGTTACGCCGGGGAACCGAGCCACATCTGGTGGGCATCACCAGCCCGGTCACCTATTTGCGACCCTCGCAAGCCGAGGCCGACGGCAACGCGATGCGCCACGTATTCGAATCGGTGCGTACCGATCTGGCGTCCAACGGGATCGACCTTACGCTGGTCATCCCGGGTTTTGACAATCCGGCGACGGACCTCAATGAAGACTTTTCAGTAGGGGTCCGTTGGACTGCTGAAACGGCAGCGAGCCACATACTGGCGCAGCTGGCGGAACGTCCCCATGGAATGGCCTTGCCTGCCGCCGCCATGACGAAGCTCTGGCCGTTACCGTCATGCGAACCTGCTCAAGGCGACATCGTCGCCTGCCAGGGCACAGGACAATCTCCGATCAAGGGACAACCCTGAACGGCCCGGGTGCCTTACACTGCGGCCCATGAAAACCATCCCCCTCGTTGAACTCCCCGCGCCGGCCGTCACGTGCTCGACCTGCGCGGCGTGCTGCTGCCAGCTCGAAGTCATGCTCATCACCGACACCGGTGTTCCAGAGCGGTTTATCGACACCGACGATTGGGGCGGGGAAGTGATGCTGCGGCTTGATGACGGTTGGTGCGCGGCACTGGATCGCGACAGCATGATGTGCACGATCTACGAGAGGCGTCCGCTGATTTGCAGGGAGTTCGAAATGGGGGCGCCGGAATGCCTGGAAGAACGTCAGGGCATCGCGACGGCGTATCGGTAACGAAACATTCTGAGAACTGATTTTTGTGGGAGCGAGCTTGCTCGCGATAGCTGTAGATCAGGCAACATCGTATCGTCTGACCAACCGCTTCGCGAGCAAGCTCGCCCCCACAGTTCCCAAGCTGTCTCTTACAACGGCATCGTGTAGTGCAGCGCGTAGCTTTCCACACCGTCGTTGGTCGACTTGATGCCAGCGTTGGAGTAATGAGTGGCGCGGATGCCCACTTCATGCCCACCCTTGAAGCGCAGGCCGAAACCGATGCGATCCTCGAACTGGAACGCCGTGCCCAGCTTGTTGGTTTCCACTTCGGTGTTTTCAAACAACGCAACGCCCACGCCTGCCTCGATATAAGGCTTCACGTTCTGGCCGGCGAATTCGTACACAAAGACTGGCGAGAACGACAAGCTATGGTTGCTGGAAGTCTCATCACCCTCCCAGTACGTGTAGGCGCCGTTCCAGTATCCGGTCAGGCGGCCAACGTCGCTCTGCAACCAGCTCTTGTCCCAATCGAATTGCATGCCCAGGCGATAGGTCATGGTCGAGTCGCCAGTCTGGCCAACCCCGAACTCGACGCCCGCCGCCTGCGCGGTGTAACTGTGCCCCAGCAATGCAGCCGCAAACGCGGCAAAGCAGAATAAGCGCTTCATTAGAAACATCCTTTCCGACAGCCTAGTTAGTTTTTTCCTACAACGGACAGAGCTATAGAAATCGGCGCCAAAACAGAAGTTCAGCTCGATTTACACAATTTTCACGTTTTTTTTACAGTTCGAAGTTTCGCACAATGTCAGACGAATCCCATAGAGTCGGTAGGATTTTTCTTAAATGTAGCGGATCCGCACTGGTCCAGAATTGCGCTTCTCTGGCCGGCCCATGGGCCAGTAGATTCCGTTCGGCCAACAGGCGTTGAAGTTGCCGGGCCACGGCGGCGCCCGTGTCGATCAGGCTGATATGTTCGGGAACCATGTGCTTGAGCAACGGCTTGAGGAATGGATAGTGCGTGCAGCCGAGGATCAATGTGTCGCAACCGGCCGCCAGCAAGGGAGTGACGTAACCTTGCAGCAATTGAAGCAAGGCCGGGCTGTTCAGGTCGCCGGCCTCGATCAACTCCACCAGCCCTGGACAGGGCTGCGTGATGACCCGCACATCCGTGGCAAAACGATCGAGCAACGCAGCAAACTTGGCGCTCTGCAAGGTGCCCGTGGTTGCCAGCACACCCACGATGCCGCTTCGCGTGGCAGCGGCGGCAGGCTTGACCGCTGGCTCCATGCCGACAATGGGCCACTCGGGGTAATCGCGACGCAGATCGGCCACGCCGGCCACCGTCGCGGTGTTGCAAGCGACCACCAGCGCCTTCGCGCCTTCGCGCTGGAGAAAGCCGGCAATGATCGCGCATCGCTCGCGAATGAATTCCGGGCTCTTTTCGCCGTAAGGAATATGCCCGCAGTCAGCGACATATAGCAGAGACTCATTGGGCAGCAACCGACGGATCTCACCCAGCACCGACAACCCGCCGACCCCAGAATCGAACACACCGACCGGCGCTTCACTCATGTCGGCTTGCCACAGACGCTGCAACCCGGATCACGCTTGACCCGCAATTCGCGAAAACGCGTGCCCAAGGCATCGATCAACAGCAAGCGCCCCACCAGCGGCTCGCCGAAACCGGCCAGCAGCTTCAACGCTTCGAGCGCCTGGAGACTGCCCACCAACCCCACGAGCGGGCCAAGCACGCCGGCTTCGCTGCAGGTCAATTCAGCTTCGCTGCCGTGACCGTAGAGACAGTGGTAACACGGACTCTCGGCGCGACGTGGATCGAACACCGACAGTTGCCCTTCCAGACGAATCGCCGCGCCGCTGACCAATGGCTTGCCCGCCGCCACACAGGCAGCGTTCACCGCTTCGCGCGTGGAAAAATTGTCGGAGCAATCCAGCACCACGTCCACCGCCGCCACGGCATCTGCCAGGCTGTCTTCGTCCATCGCGGCCGAGTGAGGCACCAGCCGGACCTCGGGATTGATCGCGGTCAGGCGCCGCACCGCCGATTCGACTTTGCTCAGGCCCACGCTGTCGGTGTCGTGGATGATCTGCCGCTGGAGGTTGGTCAGGTCGACCGTGTCGAAGTCCGCCAGGTGCATCTCGCCCACGCCAGCGGCGGCGAGGTACAACGCCACCGGAGCACCGAGGCCGCCCAGGCCGATGATCAATACACGGCCCTGCTTGAGGCGCAACTGCCCGTCGATGTCAACGTGTTGCAGCAGAATCTGTCGGCTGTAGCGCAGCAATTCCTGATCGTTCAGCACGGCAGGCGTCCCAGGCTGATGCGTTCATGGTTGCCCAGGTCCTTGCGACTGTGAACTTCGGCAAATCCTCGGCCACTCAACAGGTCGCGCACCGCTTCAGCCTGGTCGTAACCGTGTTCGAGCATCAACCAGCCGCCCGCCTCGAGATGATGGGGTGCCTGGTCGACAATGGTGCGCAGGTCATCAAGCCCGTCCGGCCCGGCGACCAGGGCACTGGCCGGTTCGAAACGCACATCGCCCTCGGCCAGATGCGGATCGCTGGTGGCGATATAGGGCGGGTTGCTGATGATCAATTGGAAACGCTCGCCCTCCAGGGCGCTGAACCAGTGGCTGCTCAGCACCGTCACGTTGCGCAGGTCCAGGCGCTGGCGATTGCGCTCGGCCAGGGCCACCGCTTCGAGCACCCGATCGACCGCCGTGACTGTCCAGGCCGGGCGCTCGCTGGCCAACGCCAGGGCAATCGCGCCGCTGCCGGTGCCCAGGTCCAGGACCCGGGCCGGTGCGGCCGGCAGCAAGGCCAACGCGGTCTCCACCAACAGCTCGGTGTCGGGACGCGGGATCAACGTATGGGGCGCCACCTCCAGGTCGAGCTTCCAGAAACCCTGCTGCCCGAGGATGTAGGCCACCGGCTCGCCGGAGCGACGTCGGCGCAGGTATTCGGAAAACAACAGCGCCGCCTCGCTGGGTACGATCCGCTCGGGCCAGGTGTGCAGGAAGCTGCGGGACTTGCCCAGCGCAGCGGCCAGCAACAACTCGGCGTCCAGCCGTGGCGTAGGCGAATCCGGCAGCTCGGCGGCGCGTAACAGACTGGCGATGATGGTCATTTATTCACCTGTGCTTATTCGCCAATCGCGGCCAACTGGTCGGCCTGGTATTCGGCCAGCAAGGGCTCGATCACCGCGTCGACACCACCTGCAAGGATTTCATCCAGGGAATACAGGGTCAGGTTGACGCGATGGTCGGTGACCCGGCCCTGGGCAAAGTTGTAGGTACGGATTCGCTCGGAACGATCACCCGAGCCCACCAGCAATTTGCGCTCGCTGGCGATGGCGTTGGCGGCGGCGCTGGTCTGCTGGTCGTTGAGCTTGGCCGACAACCAGGCCATCGCCCGCGCGCGGTTCTTGTGCTGGGAGCGTTCCTCCTGGCACTCGACCACGATGCCCGAGGGCAAGTGCGTGATGCGGATCGCCGAATCGGTCTTGTTGACGTGCTGGCCGCCCGCGCCGGAGGAACGGTAGGTGTCGACCCGCAGGTCCGCCGGGTTGATCTCGATGGCTTCCTGTTCGTCCGGCTCGGGCAAGACCGCCACGGTGCAGGCGGATGTGTGGATGCGGCCCTGGGATTCGGTGGCTGGCACACGCTGTACGCGGTGGGCGCCGGATTCGAACTTCAACTTGCCATAGACGTTGTCACCCTCGACCCGGGCGATGACCTCTTTATAGCCGCCGTGTTCGCCTTCGTTCTCCGAGAGGATTTCCACACGCCAGCCACGACGCTCGGCGTAGCGCGAATACATGCGGAACAGGTCGCCGGAAAAGATCGCCGCCTCGTCACCGCCAGTACCGGCACGAATCTCGAGGAACACGTTGCGCCCGTCGTTCGGATCCTTGGGCAACAGCATGCGCTGCAGGTTGCTTTCCAACTCGACCAATTGCTCCTTGGCCTCGCGCACCTCTTCCACCGCCATTTCGCGCATGTCCGGGTCGCTGTCCTTGAGCAGCGCCTGGGCACCCTCGAGGTCGCCTTGCACCTTGAGCAACTGTTTATAGGTCGCGACAATCGGCTCGACTTCCGCGTACTCCTTGGAGTAGGTCCGGAACTTGTTCTGGTCGGAAATGACCTCGCCGTCGCCCAGCAAGGCGGTCAGTTCCTCGAAACGGTCCTGGAGAATGTCCAGCTTATTGAGCAGTGACGCTTTCATTGCGATTTTTTATCCGAAAAGCTATCCGGTGAAGCCTCACCGAGGGCGAAAAGTTCCTGGGCCATGGCCAACGCATCGAGGCGGCCTTCGGCGGTCAGTTTCTTGAGCTGGACGCTGGGCGCGTGGAGCAATTTGTTGGTCAGGCCACGGGCCAGTTGCACCAGCACCTCTTCGGCACTGCCACCGTTGGCCAGCAGGCGCTGGGCCTTTTGCAATTCTTCGTCACGCAGCCGTTCACTTTGCTGACGATACGCCTTGAGCACGTCCACCGCCGCCAGCTCGCGCAGGCGCACCATGAAATCCTCGGCGCCGACGGTAATCATCTCTTCCGCCGCCTGGGCCGCGCCTTGCCGGCTCTTCAGGTTTTCGGCAACCACTTCGTGCAGGTCATCGACACTGTAGAGATAAACGTCGTCGAGTTCGCCGACTTCCGGCTCGATGTCTCGGGGAACGGCGATGTCGACCATGAAGATCGGCTTGTGCTTGCGCAGCTTCAGGGCGCTTTCCACCGCACCCTTGCCAAGGATCGGCAACTGGCTGGCGGTGGAACTGATGACGATGTCGCTGTGTACCAGCTCGGCGGGAATGTCGGACAGCAGCACCGCGTGGGCGCCGAACTGTTCGGCCAGGGTACTGGCGCGCTCCAGCGTGCGGTTGGCGACCACGATGCGTTTCACGCCCAGGTCATGCAGGTGGCGGGCAACCAGGGTGATGGTCTCGCCGGCACCGATCAGCAACGCCTGGCTGCGCTGCAGATCACTGAATATCTGCTTCGCCAGGCTAACCGCCGCAAACGCCACGGACACCGGGTTCTCGCCGATGGCGGTGTCGGTGCGCACTTGCTTGGCGGCATTGAACGTGGCCTGGAACAGCCGCCCCAGCAGTGGGCCGACGGTGCCGGCCTCGCGCGCCACGGCGTACGCCGATTTCATCTGGCCGAGGATCTGCGGCTCGCCCAACACCAGCGAATCAAGCCCCGAGGCCACGCGCATCATGTGACGAACGGCCGCATCATCTTCGTGCACATAGGCACTGGCGCGCAGCTCTTCAAGGCTCAAATCATGGTATTCGGCCAGCCAGCGCAGCACTGAATCGGCAGAAACGTGATCCTGTTCTATATAGAGCTCGCTGCGATTGCAGGTGGAGAGGATCGCAGCTTCGCGGCTGTCGGTGAGTCGGCAGAGCTGCTGCAGGGCCTCAACCAGCTGCTCAGGCGTAAAGGCCACGCGCTCGCGGACGTCTACTGAAGCAGTCTTGTGGTTAATACCAAGTGCAAGGAAGGCCATTCAAGGTCGCTGATGGTGACGTGAAGCCGGCAATTGTCCTACTTCGCCAGATCCAGAACAACCACCCCCGACTATTGTCACAATTACCTGTGCCTATAAAGCATCCGCCGAGACTCGGTTATGTTTGACCGATGGCTTGTGTCATGATGATCCGACCGCAGGTTAGTCGTCCTCTTCCTATATGAATAGATCCTTTGCGTTGCTCCTCGCTTTTGCCTTCCTCGGCGGCTGCCAGTCCATGGCCCCCGTTTCGACGGACGGTACGCCACCGGTCGAAGACAGTTCCCCGACCCCCGAAAAGCCCAAGGTCTACGGCTCGTTCAGCGAGGAGACCATCTTCAGCCTGCTGAGCGCCGAGCTGGCGGGCCAGCGCAATCGCTTCGATATTGCGTTGGACAACTATGTGACACAGGCCATCAATACCCAGGACCCGGGGATTTCCGAGCGCGCGTTTCGCATCGCCGAATACCTGGGCGCTGACCAGCCTGCATTGGATACTGCGCTGATCTGGGCGAAGAACGCCCCGGACGATCTCGAAGCGCAACGCGCCGCCGCCATACAGCTGGCGCGTGCCGGACGTTATGACGACGCCATGACGTATATGGAGAAGGTCCTGCAGGGCAAAGGCGACACCCATTTTGACTTCCTGGCGCTGTCCGCCGCCGATACCGACCAGGAAACCCGCGCCGGCCTGATGAAGAGCTTCGATCGCCTGCTGCAGCGCCATCCGAACAATGGACAACTGATTTTCGGCAAGGCCCTGCTGCTGCAACAGGACGGCGACTCCCAGGGTGCCCTCACCCTGCTGGAAGACAACCCGCCAGAGGCCGGTGAAGTGGCGCCCATCCTGCTGCGTGCGCGACTGTTGCAAAGCATGAACCGCGGTGACGAAGCCCTGCCGCTGATGGAAAAAAGCATCAAGAAATACCCGGACGACAAACGCCTGCGCCTCACCTACGCGCGCATGCTGGTCGAGAACAACCGCATGGACGACGCCAAGGTCGAATTTTCCAGCCTCGTGCAGCAATACCCGGAGGATGATGACCTGCGTTATTCCCTGGCGCTGGTCTGCCTAGAGGCCAAGGCCTGGGAAGAGGCCAAGGGCTACCTGGAAGACCTGATCGCGCGGGAAAGCCATGTCGATTCGGCCCACCTCAACCTGGGCCGCATCGCCGAGGAGCGCAACGACCCCGAGAGCGCTCTGATCGAATACGCCCAGGTCGGCCCGGGCAATGATTATCTGCCGGCGCAACTACGCCAGGCCGACATACTGATCGGCAACGGCAGGACGGCCGAGGCCCAGAGTCGCCTGGCCATCCAGCGCGACACCCAGCCGGACTATGGCATCCAGCTCTTCCTGATCGAGGCCGAGACTTTGTCGGCCAACAACCAGGGCGACAAGGCCTGGGGCGTGTTGCAACAAGCCTTGAAGCAATACCCGGACGATCTGAACCTGCTGTATACCCGCGCCATGCTGGCGGAAAAACGCAATGACCTGGCCCAGATGGAAAAAGACCTGCGCCTGATCATCCAGCGCGACCCGGACAACGCCATGGCCCTCAACGCCCTTGGCTACACCCTGTCGGATCGCACCACCCGCTACGATGAAGCCAAGGTGCTGATCGAACAGGCCCACCAGATCAACCCGGAAGACCCGGCGGTACTCGACAGTCTCGGCTGGGTGAACTTCCGCCTGGGCAATCTCGACGAAGCCGAACGCCTGTTGCGCCAGGCCCTGGAGCGCTTTCCCGACCAGGAAGTCGCCGCTCACCTGGGTGAAGTGTTGTGGGCCAACGGCAAACAACGCGAAGCCCGGCAGATCTGGGACAAGTTCCTCAAGGAACAGCCCGACAGCCCCATCCTGCGCAGCACCATCAAACGCCTGACCGGATCAGAGACTCTTTAAGATTATGTTTTTGCGCCATTTCATCGTTTTCAGTTTTATCGCCCTGCTCGCCGGTTGCGCGGGATTCGGCGCCCGTGAATCCGTCCAGGGCCAGGGCAACCAGGCCCAGTGGCGCGAGCACAAGCAACAATTGAGTGGCCTCGATGGCTGGCAGATCGACGGCAAGATCGGTATTCGCGCGCCAAAGGATTCGGGCAGCGGCACCTTGTTCTGGCTGCAGCGCCAGGATTACTACGACATTCGCCTCTCCGGGCCGCTGGGCCGTGGCGCCGCACGCTTGACCGGCCGGCCGGGCCAGGTTTCGCTGGAAGTCGCCAACCAGGGACGCTACGAGGCGCCGACCCCTGAAGCGCTGCTGGAAGAACAACTGGGCTGGAAACTGCCGGTGTCGCACCTGACCTGGTGGGTTCGCGGCCTGCCGGCACCGGACAGCAAAAGCCGCTTGACCCTCGACGCGGACAGTCGCCTGTCCAACCTGGAGCAGGACGACTGGCAAATCGAATACCTCAGCTATGCCGAGCAGAACGGCTACTGGTTGCCCGAGCGCATCAAGCTGCACGGCAGCAACCTCGACGTCACGCTGGTCATCAAGCAATGGCAGCCGCGCAAGCTGGGGCAATGACATGAGCGCGACACGCCTGACGCTGCCCTCCCCGGCCAAGCTCAACCTGATGCTGCACATCCTCGGCCGGCGACCGGACGGCTATCACGAGCTGCAGACAATCTTTCAGTTCCTGGACTACGGCGACGAGATCACTTTCGCCGTGCGCGACGATGGCGTGATCCGCTTGCACACCGAATTCGATGGCGTTCCCCATGACAGCAATCTGATCGTCAAGGCCGCGAAAAAACTCCAGGAACAATCCGGTTGTTCGCTGGGCATCGATATCTGGATCGAAAAAATCCTGCCCATGGGCGGCGGCATCGGTGGCGGCAGTTCGAATGCGGCGACGACTTTGCTGGGCCTGAATCATCTGTGGCAACTGGGCTGGGACATGGATCGGCTGGCGGCCCTGGGCCTGACGCTAGGCGCCGACGTGCCGGTTTTCGTGCGGGGCCACGCGGCTTTTGCCGAGGGCGTGGGGGAAAAACTCACGCCGGTAGAACCCGAAGAACCCTGGTACTTGGTGCTGGTGCCGCAAGTATCTGTAAGTACAGCAGAAATTTTTTCAGATCCACTGTTGACACGTAACTCTCCTCCCATTAAAGTGCGCCCCGTTCCCAAGGGAAACAGTCGAAATGACTGCTTACCGGTGGTAGCAAGGCGTTATCCAGATGTTCGTAACGCATTGAATTTGCTAGGTAATTTTACCGAAGCAAAACTCACCGGAACTGGAAGTTGTGTGTTTGGGGGCTTCCCAAGCAAAGCTGAAGCTGATAAAGTCTCGGCCCTTCTGACAGAGACCCTTACAGGGTTTGTAGCGAAAGGAAGCAACGTTTCGATGTTGCATCGCAAGCTGCAAAGTCTGCTCTAAAAGGAATCGAGTGCTGGGCACTCGCAGCAACAGATACAGGGGCGTCGCCAAGCGGTAAGGCAGCAGGTTTTGATCCTGCCATGCGTTGGTTCGAATCCAGCCGCCCCTGCCATTTTCCTATACTCATCCAGGTATACCCTCAGCCTTCAGGTACTGCGCGTGTCCAAGATGATGGTCTTTACGGGGAACGCCAACCCCGATCTGGCTCGGCGTGTCGTACGTCAGCTGCATATCCCTCTCGGTGACATTTCTGTCGGTAAGTTCTCCGACGGCGAAATCACTGCCGAGATCAATGAAAACGTTCGCGGTAAAGACGTCTTCATTATTCAGCCGACTTGCGCTCCGACCAACGATAACCTGATGGAACTCGTCGTGATGGCTGATGCCTTCCGCCGTTCCTCGGCTACTCGTATCACTGCTGTTATTCCTTACTTTGGTTATGCCCGCCAGGATCGCCGTCCGCGTTCCGCACGTGTGGCTATCAGCGCGAAAGTCGTGGCCGATATGCTGACCGTAGTCGGCATCGATCGTGTACTCACGGTTGATCTGCATGCTGACCAGATCCAGGGCTTCTTCGATATTCCCGTGGATAACATCTACGGCTCCCCCGTCCTGGTGGATGACATTGAAGATCAGCGCTTCGAAAACCTCATGATCGTGTCCCCGGATATCGGCGGCGTCGTGCGTGCACGGGCCGTTGCCAAATCCCTGGGCGTTGATCTGGGTATCATCGACAAACGCCGTGAGAAAGCCAATCACTCCGAAGTGATGCATATCATTGGTGATGTCGAAGGGCGTACCTGCATTCTGGTCGATGACATGGTCGATACCGCCGGCACCCTGTGCCACGCGGCCAAGGCCCTGAAAGAGCATGGCGCTGCCAAGGTCTTTGCCTACTGCACGCACCCTGTGCTGTCCGGTCGGGCGATCGAAAACATTGAAAATTCCGTGCTGGACGAGCTGGTGGTGACCAACACCATCCCGCTGTCCGCTGCAGCACAAGCCTGTGCGCGTATCCGCCAACTGGATATCGCACCGGTAGTTGCCGAGGCGGTTCGCCGCATCAGCAATGAAGAATCGATCAGTGCGATGTTCCGCTAAGGGCCCTGCCCTTTCCTGAATGTCTCGTTGACGAAAAGCGCCCCGCCCCGGCATCACCTGTCGGGGCGGGGCTTTTTTGCCCATACCGTGCCTGGCGCTGGTCGCAAACGCCACTCGGTCATGGCTATTTTGGAGATACAACATGAACGATTTTACTCTGAATGCTGAAGTGCGTTCCGACCTGGGGAAAGGTGCGAGCCGCCGCCTGCGTCGTCTCGCAAGCCTGGTTCCAGCTGTAGTCTACGGTGGCGACAAAGCCCCTGAGTCCATCAGCATGCTGGCCAAAGAAGTTGCCAAACTGCTCGAAAACGAAGCGGCCTACAGCCACATCATCGAGCTGAACGTTGGCGGCACCAAGCAAAACGTCGTGATCAAGGCCCTGCAACGTCACCCGGCCAAAGGCCACGTGATGCACGCTGACTTCGTCCGCGTTGTTGCCGGTCAGAAGCTGACTGCTGTTGTTCCAGTGCACTTCATCAACGAAGCTGCTCCGGTCAAGAAAGGCGGCGAGATCTCGCACGTGACTTCGGAAATCGAAGTTTCCTGCCTGCCGAAAGACCTGCCTGAATTCATCGAAGTCGACCTGGCTGACGCCGAAGTCGGCACGATCATTCACCTGTCCGACCTCAAGGCTCCTAAAGGCGTTGAGTTTGTTGCCCTGGCTCACGGTGATGACAAGGCTGTTGCCAACGTCCACGCTCCACGTGTTGCTCCAGAAGCTACTGAAGAAGGCGCTGCAGAGTAATTTCACTCTGTCGCCGGAGTGACCGGAAACATCGCGGACTGGAACGTAGCGAGACAACGGGCAAGAACGCGAAGTTTACTTAACGGTAGATCCGCAATTTTCGTTCGTTGTCGCCACACTGTCTGACGCGACATGTTATCCACCACTCCAGGAAGGGCCCCTATCGTGACTGCCATCAAACTGATCGTTGGCCTGGGAAATCCAGGCGCCGAATACGAACAGACCCGGCATAACGCAGGGGCCCTTTTTGTTGAGCGCATCGCACACGCCCAAGGCGTCAGCCTGGCCGCCGATCGCAAATATTTCGGCCTGACCGGGCGCTTTTCGCACCAGGGTCAGGATGTTCGCCTGTTGATTCCCACCACCTACATGAACCGCAGCGGCCAGGCCGTGGCGGCATTGGCCGGTTTCTTCCGCATCAAGCCGGAAGAAATCCTGGTGGCCCACGACGAACTCGACCTGCCTCCGGGCGTTGCCAAGCTCAAGCAAGGCGGCGGCCATGGCGGTCACAACGGGTTGCGCGACATCATCGCGCAACTGGGTAATCAGAATACCTTTCACCGCCTGCGGCTCGGCATCGGCCACCCGGGCGTTGCCAGTATGGTTTCAAACTTTGTCCTGGGTCGCGCGCCTCGCGCCGAACAGGAAAAACTCGATGCCAGCATCGACTTCGCCCTCGGCGTGCTGCCGGATATCCTCGCCGGTGAATGGAACCGCGCGATGAAAAACCTGCACAGCCAGAAGGCCTGACACTTATCCGAGGGGAAACACCATGGGATTCAATTGCGGCATCGTCGGCCTGCCTAACGTCGGCAAGTCCACCCTGTTCAACGCCCTGACCAAATCCGGGATCGCGGCCGAGAACTTCCCCTTCTGCACCATCGAGCCGAATAGCGGCATCGTGCCGATGCCCGATCCACGCCTGGAAGCCTTGGCGGCGATCGTCAATCCCAAGCGTATCCTGCCGACCACCATGGAATTCGTCGACATCGCTGGCCTGGTGGCCGGTGCGTCGAAAGGCGAAGGCCTGGGCAACAAGTTCCTGGCCAACATCCGTGAAACCGATGCCATCGCCCACGTGGTGCGCTGCTTCGAAGACGAGAACGTGATTCACGTCTCCAACAGCGTCGACCCGAAACGCGACATCGAAATCATCGACCTGGAACTGATTTTCGCCGACCTCGACAGCTGCGAGAAACAACTGCAGAAAGTCGCCCGCAACGCCAAGGGTGGCGACAAGGACGCCGTCGTCCAGAAAGGCCTGTTGGAACAGCTGATTGCCCACTTCACCGAAGGCAAGCCTGCGCGCAGCCTGATGAAGAACATGAGCACCGACGAGAAACAGGTGATCAAGGGCTTCCACCTGCTGACCACCAAGCCGGTCATGTACATCGCCAACGTCGCTGAAGACGGTTTCGAGAACAACCCGCACCTGGACGTGGTCAAGGCCATTGCCGAAGAAGAAGGCGCCATGGTCGTTCCGGTCTGCAACAAGATCGAAGCGGAAATCGCCGAGCTGGACGACGGTGAAGAGAAAGACATGTTCCTCGAAGCCCTGGGCCTGGAAGAGCCTGGCCTGAACCGCGTGATTCGCGCCGGCTACGAAATGCTCCACCTGCAGACCTACTTCACCGCCGGTGTCGAAGAAGTCCGCGCCTGGACCGTTCGCGTGGGCGCTACCGCCCCGCAAGCCGCCGGCGTCATCCACACCGACTTCGAGAAAGGCTTCATCCGCGCCGAAGTCATCGCCTACTCGGATTTCATCCAGTACAAGGGCGAAGCGGGCGCCAAGGAAGCCGGTAAATGGCGCCTGGAAGGCAAGGAATACATCGTCAAGGATGGCGACGTGATGCACTTCCGCTTCAACGTCTGAAGTGAAAAAAACCGCGTGGCAGCGTCTGTCTGCCACGCGGTTTTTTTGTGCCCGTCAACTCAGCAAATGCCATTGATCGACGTCTGGCGCCACCCCGATCAAGCCTAATTCGGCGTCGGGCGCCGCGGCGGGAGCAAAGACCATGTTGTCTTCGCCAAGGCTTTCCCGCCAGTCCCCAGCCAGTGCGATCTGGAACGAATGGCCTTGGGCGTCCGCTTCCGCATCCTTCAGGTAAGTGCGGTCCAGTGCCTCGTTGTAAACCAACTTCAGCGTAGTGTCCGTACCCTCTCCGAAACCGGTGTAGCCCAACGCCGACACATCGATCTTGTCGTCAACCGTGAAGCCTTCGATAAGGTCGGCAAAGCTCTGGCTGTCGGTCCGGTAGCTGTCCTCGGTGGAGAGATAGCGGAATACGTCGGCGTTTTCACGGTTGTCCGTCCACAACGAAATATCGGCCCTGTCTCCGCCGTTGAGACGGTCGGCGCCCGCGCCACCGATGATGACATCCGCTCCGGCGCCGCCGTTGATACGGTCATTGCCGTCGAGGCCACAGATGATCTCCGACAAGGCAGAACCGTTGATCGTATCGTTGGCAGACGTCCCTTCGAGGGTGGGCGCGGTAAACACCAGGTTGCCGCTATTCAACTGCCCCACCAGATTGCCGTCCAGGGCCAGCTCAAAACGTTGGCCGGCGGCATCGGCGTCGAAGCTCTTGAGGTAGGTGCGGGTGCCGTCCGCGCTGGCCTGGATGGCCAAGGTGCCGTCATGCCCGTCGCCAATCCCGGTGAAGCCCAAGCCGATCAGGTCAATGCGGTCCTCAGAGACATCAAAGTCCTGGATACGATCGCTGCTGTTCAACGTAGCGGTGCGGAAACTGTCGCCCAATTCGGCAAAACGGAAGATGTCCGCGCCTGCGCCACCTTGCAACACATCACGTCCGCCGTCGCCCTGGAGCACATCGTCGCCCGCCAGGCCATGGATGATTTCGGCGGCATCGGTGCCGCGCAGGATTTCCTCGCCAGCGTACCCCTCCACATGGAGCTTGCCATCCTGGCTGCCAAAGCTGGTATCAAGGCTGCCGTCGGCGTTCAGGCGGATGACATTGAAATCTCCGCTGTTCGTGCCGGCAGCCAAAATCCTTCCATCGGCTTGTACCGTCAAAGCCACCGGCGTGTCGGCTTCGAAGGTCACCGAGCCATTGTTGCCAAAACTGCTGTCGAAGGATCCATCAGCGTTGAGCCGCGCCACGGTAGCCAAGCTATCGCCCTCGCCATGGCCCATCACGATGATCTTGCCGTCAGCCTGCACGGTGACCACCGAGTCTTCGCCAAACCCCATGGCGGCGCTCAAATGCAGGACGCCATCCTCACCGAAACGGGTATCCAACTGACCGTCGGCGTTGTAACGCTGCAAGGCGAACGTCGGGTCACCTGCACCGGCTGCATTGTAGGCAGCCCCGACCACAACGCTTCCATCCGCCAGCACGGCGGTGGAGATCCCGCCGTTGAAGAACGGGTCTTCGGAAATATCGACGGTCAGCACGCCATGGTTGCCGAAGCCGTCGAACAAGCTGCCGTCATTGCCAACCTTGGTCACGGTAGCTTGGTCAAACCCGCGGGCACTGACCTGAAAGGTGCCGTCCGTATTGGCCGTCAGGTCGATATCCTTGAAGTCATGGCCGATGTCGACCGTCATGACGCCGTTCTGACCAAAGCCAGCATCGCGCGTCCCGTCACTGTTGTAGCGCTCCACCTGTATGCCGGTGTTGAGCGCCACCGCGACGAGCACCTTGCCATCGGACTGCACCGCCGTCAGCTCATAGCGGGACGCAGGAGCTGTGGCGGCCGGTATGGTATCGACGCCACCTTCATGAAAGCCGGTGTCCAGGCTTCCATCCGCATTCAGGCGGATAACGGAATGGTTCTGTTCGTAGCCGTAGCTTTCCTCACCTGGCGCCCCGGGGTATCCCCATGCCAGGTATTCGGTATAGCCGCCAATCAATATCTTGCCGTCCGACTGGACAGTGATGCTCTGGGCATCATCGAACTGGCCGGTGAGGTCGACCTGGACGGTGCCCGGGCCGGTTCTCACGGTATGGGAATCCACTTTCGTACTATCGAAGGTTGTCATGGTTTAGTCCTTTAAATAAATGCCGGATTCGTCACTCTGGAAGAGCCACAACGCTTTGCACGCTTCCCGATCATTGGCTTGACCGGTGGCTTGCAGCCGTCAGCAGGCTGGATGGCCCTTTTGCTCGGAGGCATCACCGAGCGGCAAGTTCACTTCTGGCTGGGGGATGACGACAGATGGCCAATAACCCTCCCCTTCCCACTTATTTCCCTAGGCAATCGGCCATATGTAGGCAACTTCCTAAGGAATAGGAAGCCGCCTCTATAGGACGCTTCTGATTTTTCAGAACGGGCGGTTTGCCTATGGTATCTGCCCTTCGCCGTGAGCCAATCTGGTCCCCTCGACAACAAAAAACCACGCGCCATGAGCGTGGTTTTCCAGGGGCATCCATGACTAACCCACTCCCGACCTTCTTCGACCACAGCCGCCACACCCTGCGAATCTCCGGCCTCGACACTCACCTCGACGTCCTCGCCTTCACCGGCGAGGAACACCTGAGTCGTCCCTACCTCTACCGCATCGAATTCACCTGCACCGAGCGCGACCTGGCGGCCACCGACGTGCTCAACCGGTGGGGTTATTTCAACCTGTACGCCGTGCCGCCACCGCCGACGCCCAAGGGCTTCACGCCGCCGGTGATCAAGCCGCTGCGCGCCTTTCATGGCGTGATCTCAGGCTTCAAGCGCCTGTCCGGCTCCAACGATGAAGCCCGCTATGAAATCACCTTGCAACCGCGCTTCGCGCGGCTTGGGCGCGGCAAGCAGTTTCGGATCTACCAGCAGCAGTCGGTGCCCGAGATCGTCGAGCACATCCTGCGCACGCGCCACGATTTTCGTGGCGAGGAGTTCTATTTCAACCTGGTGCGCCAGTACCCCCGGCGCGAACAGGTCATGCAATACGACGAGAGCGACCTGGCCTTCGTCGAGCGCCTGCTGGCCGAGGTCGGCATCTGGTACCGCGTCACCAGCGACGATCGCCTGAACATCGACGTGGTGGAATTTCACGACGACCAGCGGCACTACCAGCGCGGCGTCACGTTGCCGTGCCGCCCGCCGTCCGGCTTGTCCGCCGATGGCCAGGACGCCGTCTGGAACCTGCAGACCGCCCACCGGATGGTCGAGCAAACCATCAATTTTCGCGCCTACCATCACCGCGAGGCCCATGCCTTCCTGGACGGCGACGTCGACCACACCCGAGGCGCCAAGGGCACCTACGGCGAGGCCTATCACTACGGCGAACCCTACACGGTGCTGGGCGAGCGCTACGCCCTGGACGAAGACCTGCAAAGCGAAAGCGGTTTCTTCTACGCCCGCCTGCGCCATGAACTCTACCTCAACGACCAGACCCGCCTCAGCGGCACCACCAGCAGCGCCATCCTGGCCCCGGCGCAGCGCCTCGACATCACCGGCGGCCCGCCGAAGGCCTTCGAGCCCGGCGCGGTGATCGTCAGCCTGCGCACCGAAGCGGCCCGCGACCGCAGCTTCGTCGCTCACTTCCAAGCCATTCCCTACTCGGAAACCGTGTGCTTTCGCCCAGCGCTGCTGCCCAAGCCGCACATGAGCGGCACCATTCCCGCCCGCGTCAGCCACCCGGTGGTCAACCCGCCATACGCCGACCTCGACTTCGAAGGCCGCTACAAAGTGCGCTTCCTGTTCGACCGCGACACCTGGCAACCCGGCCGCGAAAGCGCCTGGCTGCGCCTGGCCCGGCCCTACGGCGGCGACACCCACGGCCTGCACTTCCCGCTGCAGGCCGGCACCGAAGTGGCGATCGCCTTCGAACACGGCGACCCCGACCGCCCCTACATCGCCCACGCCCTGCACGATGACCGCCACCCCGACCCGGTCACCGCCCGCAACGAACGCCGCAACGTCCTGCGCACCCCGACCAACAACAAACTGCGCCTGGACGACACCCGCGGGCAGGAACACATCAAGCTCAGCACCGAACACAGCGGCAAGAGCCAGTTGAACCTGGGGCATCTGGTGGATGCCGAGCGGCAGAAGCGCGGGGAAGGGTTTGAGTTGCGCACCGATGGCTGGGGCGCGATTCGGGGTGGCAAGGGGGTGTTTATCAGTGCGGATGAGCAGGTCAAGGCGCAGGGTGATGTCCTCAGCATGGACCCGGCCACCGCCCAGATCGAAGGCGCCAAACGCCAGATGGCCGAGTGGCAACACATCGCCCAGGCCCATCACAGCCGCACGCCTGACCTGGATGGTTTGCAGCAACTCCAGGCCAACGCAAAGGACCTCAAGGCCGCCGCCCTCCTGCTCAGCGCTCCCCAGGGCATTGGTGCCGTCACCCCGGCCAGCCTGCTGCTCAAAAGCGGCGACGCGCTCTACCTGCAAAGCCACGACGACATCAACCTCGCCGCCGCCAAGCGCCTGTCGGCCCACGCCAACCAGGCCATTTCGCTGCTCGCCCAACAGGAAGGCCTGCGCCTCGTCTCGGGCAAAGGCCCGCTTGAAATCGAATCCCACGGCGACGTGCTGGCCATGAAAGCCCAGCAGGACATTACCGTTCAGTCGGTACAAGGGCACGTGCAAGTGACGGCCAAGAACGGCATCACCCTGGCCTGTGGCGGTGGGTTCATCCGGATCAACCCGAGCGGCGCGATCGACATCCACAGCCCCGGCAAGCTGAACCTCAAGGGGCAGCATGTCTGGGAACTGCCGGCCGGGCAGAGTTTTGCGTTGCCGGAGTTGCCGCAGTCGGTGTGTGAGGACTGCCTCAAGGCGGCTCGCGAAAACGCTGTTGGAATTCTTCCGCGCGAAAATTAAGAAAAGGAGTACATGCCCATGGCAACACCAAGCGAATGGCAAAAACAGATTGAACACATCTGTATGACTTCGGACATACCGCGAGTGGACCTTCTGCTGGATCAGTCTGACTGGGGCCATTGCGCCATCCCGGCCCTGAAGCAAATAAGGCCAGAGATTCCATGGCACTCGTTGTTTACCGGTACGCCGGAGGAAAACCTGCTGGAGCAGGCGCCGCTATTGATTCGGTTGGATCTGGCGCATTGGCAACATCGCGCCTGGCTGGAACAACTCATGACTCACTGTGCAACCGATGCACGGTTGCTGGTCGCGATCTCGCCATTGCCCTTCGATGCGCTCAGCCACGCCCTGCAAGCCCTGTCCCAAATGAAGTGGGGCGGGCAATCCGGCTTGTTGCGGTACTACGACCCGCGAATCTTCCCCCTGCTGATCTCCTCCATCTTGAGCGATGAGCAGCGCATCCATTACCTGCTCCCCGTCAGCTATTGGACTTGGCTGGACCGGGATGACCAGCCGCAATGGCGACGGGGCGCCGGTCAGGCGCGGGGCAACATCGACATGCCGCCCTTCGTCGAACTGAGCGATGAGCAATGCGACCTGATCGGCTGCATTTCCGATGCGCAGCAGATGTTGAATGGCGGCGAATTTGACCATCTTGAAGACAGTAAGGAAGAGCGTTTCGCCTTGTTATATCGAATGGCCGTGCAGGCGGGCAAAGAGAATTACTTCGGGGAACTCGATGATTACGTGAAGGGAACTGCGCCTGTTAATTCTTAAGAGCGGCTCGGCGTTGAAACCGAAAAATAGTGCCGCGTAACAGATCGCATGGAAGGAGCCGTGCGGACGAGACGGTTCTGCGTTTGAAATGTAAATGAAAAGGACTTTGCCATGAGGCAGTTGATGTTCTGTAAGTCGATGGCGCGAGGCTCTTATGCCTTGCTGGGGGTGATGCTGTATGGGTGCTCTTCTGCGGAAAATGAAATGGCGGGAGGGAACATAGAAGCCGTTAATCATACGTTGAATGCAATTAATTGGTTGTCGGTCAACGGATATCGGGCTGACGGAGGGGGAGGAAGTTCCTGTTGCGTCATCATGCCGACGAAGTGGCGTCCCGGACTGAACGCTGATATCGAGTGGGAAGTGGATCCTAATCGTTTTGCAAAAATAAAACGAAAAACCACTGGGTTTGGTTTCGATGAGGAAGCATGGGCCGCGCATAAGGCAAAATTCCAGCGTCATAGCGCCACGGTGGAAATTCCGGAGTGGTCAGGAACGGACTCCTGCGGTTTGAAAGTCCATTTCCTTGTTTGTAATCAAATCAAGGTCACTACTTCTTGCTGGGGATACGGTTCACCTCATAACCCCATTAAAGAACCCTTAGAAATGAAGGAGCCCGCCATATGCCCGAAATAGAAAACAACTCGAAGGCGGACAAGGACCTAGGGTTGTCGATGCTAAGGAAATGGATACAACAGGGGCTTTATGCATTGCTGGGATTGATGTTGTATGGCTGCTCTTCTGCGGAAAATGAAATGGCGGGAGGGAACTTGGCAGCGGTCAATCATACTTTGAATGCGATTAATTGGTTTTCGGTCAATGGTTATAGAGCGCACGGCGGTGGCGGGAGCTCGTGTTGCATCATTTTGCCGATCAAATGGCGTCCCGGTCTGATGGCTCATATCGAATGGGAAGTCGACCCTAATCGTTTTGCAAAAATAAAGCGAAAGACCACTGGGTTTGGTTTCGATGAGGAGGCCTGGGCTACGCACAAGGCTAAATTTCAACGTCATAGCGCCACGGTGGAAATTCCGGAGTGGTCAGGAACGGACTCCTGCGGTTTGAAAGTCCATTTCCTTGTTTGCAATCAAATCAAGGTCACTACCTCTTGTTGGGGATACGGTTCACCTCACAATCCAATTAAAGATCCAAAACAAATGAAGGAGCCTGCTGTATGTCCGTAGAAAAAAATAACAATTCAAAAGCCAAGGCTTGGGCACCACCGATTTTTCCAGTCGGTGGCCGGTTACCCACAGACATTCGAAAGGTGACCGCAAATTACAACAGACAGATTAAGGAGAAGAACTTATTTCGCCAAACGACCAACGCCCGGGGACAAAAACGGCACTCCGCGTGCTGCCACAGCTTGCATATCAGCCTATTTTTTGATGGGACCAACAATAACGAAGATAACGATACCAAGAAGGAACATCCAAGTAATATTGCCAAGCTGTTCCACGCGTCACTCAGAGGTACGCCAGCAAAAGAGCGTGGCTACTTTTCCTACTACATGCCCGGTGTCGGGACCCCCTTCCCGGAAATTGGCGAACTGGATTACAGCGAGAACGGTTTGCAATTTGCCACGGGTGGCGAAGACCGAATCAATTGGGCCCTGGTGCAAGTCGCAAGTGCATTGTCTTTTGCACTGGATAACAAGAAGGAAATCGACCGAGTCGTCGCCAAGGCCAAGGTCGAGTCCATGAGCACGTCCAAAGGCCCCATGATGAGCATCTTCGGCGCCGGTCGACGACGCCAAGTCATGAAAGATTTGCTGGAACCGTTGAGAGCCCATGTCCCCAGAGCCAGGCCTGAAGTGCTGGGCGTCAAGCTCTTCGTCTATGGATTTTCCCGCGGCGCGGCGGAAGCGCGCACTTTCGTGAGCTGGCTGAGCCAGCTGTTCGACACGCCGGACGGGGCCGAAAACCCGGAACAGACACTGTTGGGGCTGCCGGTGAGTATCGAGTTTCTCGGCTTGCTAGATACCGTGGCATCGGTGGGTATTGCCCATGTCACGCCGTTTTTTGCCGGGCACATGGACTGGGCCGATGACACCCAGCTATTGCCGGACGCAAAAACGTTTCCCGACTTCGTCAAATGCTGTCGGCACTTTGTCGCGGCGTTCGAACAACGTGCCTGTTTCCCGCTGGATTCGGTCCGTAACGAGGATGGCACTTACCCGCCCAATACCTATGAAGTGGTGTACCCCGGCGTGCACTCCGACGTGGGCGGTGGGTACCCGAAGAATGATCAGGGCAAGGCCCGTGGTGGTACGAATGAGCTGGTGTCGCAGATCGTCCTGCACGATCTGTATGCCGCAGCCTTCGCTGCGGGGGCGCCATTACAAGTACCGGAAGGAGTTCTACCTACGAGTCTTCAGCCGCAAAAGCATTGGCGAATCATGGGCCCCTTAAGTGAAAGAGAATTCGAGGTAAGCGACATAGTCATCGAACGCTTCAACGCCTGGCACCACCAAACCCTGCACACCGTCCCACCCGAGAATCAGGACAGCACCCCCTCCGATGGCTACCACCCTCTGCTCCTCACCACCACCGTCGAAGACACCCTGGCTGATCAATTAGGCTGGATCACCGGCTGGCGCATTGGCCGTTTTGCCAACGACCTCGAAAAGGTCGATGGCCGCTATCAATACAACGACAGCTACAAGCATCAACCGTTCTTCACCGAGGCCAACGAAGCCACCGCCTACGATACGGCCGAACAGCGTCGCGAATATGAAGACCAGAAACAGGCCGCGCTGAAAAACCGCCAGAAAGCGCCCGCCGCAGCGATGAACCATCCCGGCCCACCGATCTACGAGCCGCAGATCGATCAGACCCAGCTCAGCCAGGCCGCCACTGAATTCAAGCATGACTATCTGGACATCGGTCGCGAGCAGACCAGTTGGAAGGGCTCTGTCCTGGACGTGGTTCTGCGCGACACGATGTACCTGCTCAACGAGAACGACGAGGTGCGGGACCACGCAAGCATCAAGGCGGCGGGCGAGTTGCGCAAGGAGCAGCTGTTCCTGGACAGGTTCGGTTTGCCCAGCCGGAAGCCGGGCCTGGCGTTGCTGGTGGCGTTGTTCGATGACCACATCCACGATTCGCGGGCCTGGTTCATGCACGACAAGTTGGCGTCCCGAGAGCTGTGGGCCGGTTACTTTTTCTATCGCATGACCTATTTCGGCAACGAGAACAGCCGTGCCCTGTCGCCGGTGGTGGTCGCCGGGCGGATGCTGGGCGTGGCGGTGCTGGCGGGCGCCACGGTGTATGGCATCAAGCGCAGCGGCACGCTTGGCGCCGTGGGCGGGCTGGCGGCCGGCATGGGCGCGGCGACCATTGGTTATCAGGTGATCGACAAGGTCAGCGGTGCGGTGGTGCCGTTCCTGCCGGGCGCGGAAAAGATCCTGCAGCCGACGCGCCATATCGGCGAAGTGGTGATCGAGCAGAAGAAACAGATCGCCCTGGACGACCATCTGCAACGTCTCGAACGGACCGACGAAATACTGCGGTTGGCCGGCGTGCTGGTGGAGTTTGATGGGGAGGTCGCCTCATGATGCCCTTGATACGCCTGGGCGACCCCCTGCGTCCCTTCGGCGGCGAAGTGCTCGAAGGCCGTTTCCTGGCCTTCGGCCAACCGCTGTCCTGCGCGGGGGACGCGTCGCTGCAGGTGCGGCGTGCGCATATTCCTGGAGGGACGCAGAGGGATAGGCCGACATTCGTCGGCGAGGACTTGCCCACGCCAGACCCCGCAGCTCTGCCCGCCGTGCACAACGATCCGTTATGAACGGCTAGGCCGAGCACCAAGACTCAGTGCTCTAATCAGACGCACTGAGTCCTCTCCAAACGTTACCTGCGCCCAGCCGCAACTAGAACAGATAGCCCATGTAGATCGCCGCGCCGCCACCGGCCTGCAGACCGGCGTTCACGCCGGCCATGACCACTGCGCCCTTGGCCGAACGTGCCAGTTGCCGGTTGACCGTGGTCGACGCGATGAGCGAGGTCGCCGGATTGGAGCTCAAGGCCACCGACAGTGCCAACAGCTTGGGATCGAGTCCGAACAGCAGCGCTGTGGCCGAACCACCGACCACCAGGCCCACGCCCACTTCGGTGTACATGCAAGGGCCGGTGATGTCGTCGCTGGTCAGGTCGCGATCGACCAGGGCATCGCTGACAAACACCTTGCCGGTGCTGGGGAACGCCTCTGCCGCACCCGCCCCACTTACGCCCTTGCCTTTGATCTGGATATTGATCTTGCCGAAACGTGGCAGCCGCGCGCCAAACCCGACACCCACGCCGACACCGCCATAGCGGTAGCTGACGTCCTCGCCCTGGGGCGAACGCAGGATGATCGAGCCGCCACTGCCCGCCACCATGACCACGGTCAGACCGCCACCGCTGGCGGTCTGGTATTGCCAACGACTTTCATTGACCGGAATAGGAATGTTGTAGCTCATGCGTTCAAAGTCCTTTAAGTGAATGAGCCGTACCGCGACCGCGCTGGCCGGTGACTTTCAATAGTCCTACCAGAGTGAATACCAAACCGATGCCGCCCAATAATGCCGAGGTCCCCCACAAGGCACCCCGATCATCGACGATGGCGCTGCCAGCCGGCTGCTCGGGCGAATAGTGCACCCGCACCGGCTGGTCTTTCTGATAACCGAAGATAAAGCCGCCCTGAGGGTAGGAAATCTTTTCGCCGCTTGCGGTGGTGAAGGCGATCTCGGGATGCGAACCACCGGCATTCAAGTGGCTGACAATGCCATCAGCCATTTCGGCGCGAGCAAGAAACTCGCGCCGATCGAGCGCCAGATTGAAGGCGGCGCCCAACAAACCAATGCCAATCAGCGCGAAAAGCAATCCCAGCAGTGTCTGTCCGATGCGTGACGGCGTGTCGTTAGCCATGGCAGGTCTCGGTATTCGTCCGTGAAGAAGGGCCCGCAGGATAGCAAAAAGCCCCCCCGCTGACCTTTTTTTACCTTGAAATTTTTATCTTGAAACTTTCACCTTGAACCGCCCAAGCACACGCTGCATCAACGAGGCTCGCTCGGAGAGATCCTTGGCGGCGATGGCACATTCGTGGGAGTTCGACTGGTTCTTCTGGGTCACCTCGTCGATCTGTTCGAGCCCGATGCTCGCCTGTTGCAAGCCTGAAGCCTGCTCGCTGGAGGCCTGGTAGATCAGCGAAACCAGGCTGGAGACTTCGCTGGTCCCGCTGACGATATTCTTCAGCGATTCGGCGGTACGGCCGGCGATGATCATGCCGCGCTGGGTCTTGCTCGAGGAATCGGCGATCAGCGCAGCTGTCTGCTGGGCCGCCTCGGCGCTGCGGGCGGCCAGGCTGCGCACTTCGTCCGCCACCACCGCGAAACCACGGCCGAGTTCACCTGCCCGCGCAGCCTCGATCGCCGCATTGAGCGCGAGGAGGTTGGTTTGCGCGGCAATGTTATCGATGGTGGTGATGATGGCCGTGATGTCCTTGCCCGAGTTATCGATTTCGGCCATGGCGGCGATCAGCTCACTCATCAGCTTATCGCTCTCCCCCGCATCGGCGCGTGAAGCCTGGGATTGCTCATCGGCTTTCTTGGCATTGGCGGCGTTGTCCCGGGTCTGGGCGGCCATTTGCGTCATCACCGCACTGATCTCGGTGATGGACGAGGCGGAATTCGAGGCGCCCTCGGACAGTGACTGGCTCAGGTCGGTCACCTGCGTCGAGCTGCCGGTGATCTGGGTGGCGCTGGCCTGAACTTCGGAAATCAGCTGGTTCAGGTTGCTGACCATTTTCTCCAGCGACTTGCCCAAGGTGTCCTGGGGCGAAGACAGCCGGACCTGCAGATCCAGGTCACCTTCGGAAATGCGCTCCGCCACCCTCACCTGCCGTTGCAGACTCTCGGACATATCGTTCAGGGCGGCCGACAACTGCCCGACTTCATCTTCGGACTGCTGCACCAGTCGGCGCGAAAAATCCCCGAGGCTGATGGTCGCGGCCAAGGCAGCCGCCTCGCGAATCGGCCCGACGATCTTGGCGGCGGCATACCACAGGGCGGCCAGGGCCAACAATGAAATGACCAACCCTACCGACACCTGCCAGATACTGTTGTCGAGGCTGCGCGCCTGCAGCTCCTGCTCCAAGGCGATGGCCTGGCTCATGACCACGGCCTTGGGCAGACGAATCAACACCGCCCAGGGTTTGCCGGTACGGCCGAGCACAATCGGCATCAGCACTTCGATATTCTGGGTTTGCGCATTCAGCAGGCCATCCCCTCGACCGCCCTGGATATCGCCCAGCACCTTTTCCCAGGAATCGGGCAAGAGGGCCTTGATAGGCTGGCCGATCAAGTCGGTACGCTGGCTGTCCGCGACCACCAGCCCCTGGTTGCTCAGGATCGACACCGTGCCTTTGCCGCCATAGAGGTCGGCAGACATCTGCTCGCTGAGTTTCTGGATGAAGGCGATGTCGAAGTCAGCGCCAACCACCCCGTAGAATTTCCCTTCGGAGACGATGGGCACCGACAAGGTGGTCAGCCAGACATTTTTCCCCTGCACCACGTAGGGAATGGGGTCCAACACGCTTTCCTTCAGGGTGTCGCGCGGGCCGCTGTACCACCCGCCCTTGAGCACACCATTGGCATGGCGGTCGGCCGAGTCATACTCGACCAACGGTTGCACCGCGACATGACCATCGGCGCTGCGCGTCCAGTAAGGCGTAAAACGTCCGGTCACGGGGTTGTTGCCGTCTTGTGCGTTGCGGAACCCGGGGTCCTGCCCGTCCAGCGCATTTGGCTCCCAGCAGGAATAGGTGCCGTTGAAGTCAGGGTTGTCCTTGAGCACATTGAGCAGCACGCTGTTGATCTGTTCACGGCCCAATGCCAGGGGGCTTTGCGAAGCCTTGCTGGCGGCAAAAGTATTGGCCATTGTGCGTGCTGCATCCAATGCATTCTGCAGCTTGGCCTGGATGGCGTTGGCACGGGATTCGGCCAGGTTCTGGATTTCCCGGATGGTTGATTTTTCAACCAGCGCACTGACCTCGCTCGCGACATATTGCTCATTCGACCGGGCAGTAAAGAGCCCGTAGACAACCAGGCTGACAGACGAAACAAACAGGCATGCGCCCGCCGTGACACAAATGCGTGCCTGCAACGACGTGAACTTCATATCATTCCCCACCCGATTCTATTTTTCGCGCCGCCATGAAGAACGCCGGCAGCCACCGCGTGCACGACTCGGCGAATACGACTGACGCTGCTTACGTCATGCACCGAAGTGGATGGCCGGGCATGGCGATACAGCTGGTTATTGGTTGAAACGTGGGGAGATGGCGCGCAGATTCACTCTATGCGTCCGAGGGACGATAAAGGACATTCAACGTCAGGAGCCGAAGACCTCCGGAAACGAAGGCCTTCGCGGAAAGAATGTGAATCCGCTATCCAGTCACCGTAAAGCGACCCCTGGATATTTGCCGCAGAGTCCATTCCAACCATTTGCCACGCAGGCAAATTAGCACGAGCGGTATTTGTACAAGAGCCAACTTAAGGCTCATGTAGATCGAGACTTTAGTACCGGTTATTCATGACTCGAGCCGCCAAGAGCTCGGTGTTTCCCAAGAACACCGAGCCGTCTGGCTGGAGGCTGCTCAGGCCTTTTTTGTCCTGGGCAAAAAGATCGCCAACACCCCAAACAACGGCAGGAACGAGCACAACCAGTACACGTATTCAATGCCGCGAATGTCCGCCAGATGCCCCAGCAGCGCCGCGCCAATCCCGCCGAAGCCGAACATCAGGCCAAAGAACACCCCGGCGATCATCCCGACGTTGCCTGGCACCAGTTCCTGGGCATACACCACGATCGCGGAGAACGCCGAGGCCAGGATGAAGCCGATTACTATGCTGAGAATGCTGGTCCACAGCAGGTCGACGTGAGGCAGGATCAGGGTGAATGGCGCCACGCCGAGGATCGAGAACCAGATCACCGCCTTGCGCCCGATCCTGTCGCCGATCGGGCCGCCGAAAAACGTTCCCGCCGCCACCGCGCCCAGGAACAGAAACAGGTGCAACTGCGAGGAGGCCACCGACAGGTCGAACTTCTCGATCAGGTAGAACGTGAAGTAACTGGTGAAACTGGCCATGTAGAAGTACTTGGAAAACACCAACAGCCCCAGCACCACGAGCGCACTGAGGACGCGCCCCTTGGATAACCCGTGGGTCGCCGCCTGGCCCTGCTTGAGCTTGAACAGGTTCAGGTGATCGGCGTACCAGCGGCTGATGCGGTACAGCACGAACAAGGCAAACAGTGCGAACAGGCCGAACCAGGCCACGTTGCCTTGCCCATAGGGAATGATGATCGCCGCGGCCAACAGCGGGCCGAAGGCAGAGCCGGCGTTACCGCCCACCTGGAAAGTAGACTGGGCCAAGCCGTAGCGGCCACCCGATGCCAGTCGGGCCACCCGCGAGGCTTCGGGATGGAAGGTCGACGAGCCGATGCCGATCAACGCGGCGGCCAGCAGGATCAAGGCAAAACTGCCGACCATCGACATCATCACGATGCCGACCAACGTACAGATCGTTCCCGCTGGCAGAAGCCAGGGCTTGGGATGCCGATCGGTGTGATAACCCACCCAGGGTTGCAGCAGCGAAGCGGTGAGCTGAAAAGTCAGCGTGATCAGGCCAACCTGGGTAAACGTCAGGCCGTAGCTGTCCTTGAGCATCGGGTAGATCGACGGCAAGACCGCCTGGATCAGGTCGTTGATCAGATGCGCCAGCGCCACCGCACCAATGATGCGCATGACCAATGGGCTGCTTTGGGGCGTCGCGGCTGCCGACGTCATGTCGGCCTGGGTATTGCTGATAGCCATGGGAGTTTCCATACGGCGGGTGGGTGCACAAGGCAGGCGCATCAATGTGCCATTTTTCACTATGGCAAGGCTATCCCCTTAGCTTGCTATCGACCTATAAAAAACAAGGTGATAGCGCAACGCCATGGTCTGAATCTTGCCTTGCTAATGCTCTAAGACGTGATCCTCTTACAAAGGGGATCGAGAATGGGAAGTTTCGCTACAGAGCAGGCCTACAGAGCCGGCCTGGACAAGCTTTCGAGGCCTTTTAAAAGAACACCTGTTTCAGCACCTGTGTAAAAACGCACAAATTCGGTGCAAGGGTGTTCAGGGGAGTAATGGGCATGCAGGCTTTTCTATCACCGGGGATCCGGTTGCTGGGGCATTTTGGTTTCGCCCGTAAATTTCAGCTGTTGTTCCTGTTATTCATCCTGCCGCTCATGGGCAGCTTGTGGCTCATCGGCCAGGATTACCGCGACAAGCTCAGCCTGATTTCCGGAGAGCGCGCCGGGGTGCGTCAGTTGCTGGCGCTGGATAACCTGGACAACCTGCTGACCGCCCAGCGCAATCGCGCGGCCCGTTGGCGCGCCACCGAAACCAATCGACAACCCACTCCCGCGACGCTGGCCGCCATGGCGGCGTTCGACGCCGTGCAGCCGGCGCTCAACCAGGCCGCCACCGACCTGGGCGCCACCTTGCAAACCGAAGGCGCCGAAGCCGATACCCTCGCCCGGTACCAGGCCTTGCAAACCAGCCTCAACGGCCTGGATTCCAAAAGCCTGGGCAGCGTGGGTTGGTGGCCGGACGGCTACGACCGTTTCACCGCCGCCCTGGGCGCGTTGCAAGCCCTGCGCGAACAGATCGTCATGGACAATCGCCTGACGCTCGCGTCCTGGCTGGAAACCTACCTGCTGACACAAATCTCGACCCAGCAGACACCTGACCTGATCGAACGCGTCGGGCGCCTGGCCAGTGTTGGCCAAGCCTCGGTGGTGTCAGGCCAATTCACGCTGCAGAGCCGCCTGCAACTGCGTGACCTGCGCAGCCGCATTGGCGACGCACGGGACCAACTGGTCAAGACCGGTGCACTTCTGGAAACCCGCCTGCCGAGCGAATTGCAAAGCTGGGCTGGTCAATTCCAAGGCAGCCTCAAGAATCTCGACAGCGGTTTGAAAGTCTTGGATGACGGCGTGTTCGGCGGCTCCATCAACCTCAAGCCGGAAGGCTTCGAGAAACAGATGGACGCCCTCCTCGTCGATCTGGCGACCTTGCGCCAACAATCATTGGTGGCGCTGGATACCCGCCTGGACCAATACCATGGCTCGGCCATCCGTCAGTTCACTCTGGTGGCCATTGTGCTCGGCTGCCTGCTGCTGGCCGCGCTGTATCTCTTCGTTTGCCTGCAAGCCTCTATCCGCCGCAGCGCCAGCGGCATCACCCTGCTGGCCGAAGCCCTGCGCGATGGCAACCTGAGCCTGCAAGTACCGGTGCAGGGCCGGGACGAATTGGCGGCGATCAGCACCGCCCTCAATGTCGCCGTGGTCCAGTTGCGCAACAGCCTGTTGGGCGTGGATCACGAGACGCTGCAACTGAGCGACGCGGTGCGCACCCTCAACACGCACTCCAGCGGAGCGCTGGGCGAAGTCGAGGCGCAGCAGCTGCAGATCAGCCAGATTGCCGCCGCCGCGACCCAACTGGCCGCGACCTCCCAAGGCGTCGCGAAAAGTTGTGAACAGGCGTCAGACAGCGCCCAGCAGACCCGCCGCATCGCCGCCGACAGCAGCCGCGACAGCCAACGCACCACGGCGAGCATCCAGCAGCTCAACCAGCGGCTCAACGAGACCGCCGCCGCGCTGGGCCGAGTCAGCGAACAGGGCCAGCAGATCCAACTGGTCGTCGACACCATTCGCGGCGTGGCCGAGCAGACCAACCTGCTGGCGCTCAACGCCGCCATCGAGGCCGCCCGCGCCGGTGAACAGGGCCGGGGCTTCGCCGTGGTGGCCGACGAAGTGCGCAGCCTGTCGCAACGCACCCAGTCCTCCACGCAGCAGATCGCCGGCACCGTCGACAGCCTGCGCGCGACGGTCAACGAAGCCGTCAGCCTGATGGAAGCGGCCTGTGGCCAGGCCCAGACCGACGCCCAAGCGGTCACCGGCCTTGGCGAACGCCTCGGCGAAATTGCCAGCGCCGTGCAAAGCGTGACCGATACCCTGGCGCAGATCGCCACCGCTGTGGACGAACAGGCCAGCACCGCGGATGAGGTCAGCGGCAATATCCAGCAGGTCGATCAAGCGGCCATGCGCTTGCTGGAGGGCGCCCGCGCAGTGAACCTGGCGGCGGACACCTTGAGCCAGGGCAGCCAGGCCTTGAGCGCGAACACAGGGAGATTTCAACTCAGCTGACGAGCATTTGCAGCGAGGACGGATAAGCGGTTGAAAGTGCAAAGAAATATTTTAGGTTTGCGCTTGACACATCTCCGTTACCAGCGAATAATGCGCGCCACTTGGCTACATAGCTCAGTTGGTTAGAGCATAGCATTCATAATGCTGGGGTCCGGGGTTCAAGTCCCTGTGTAGCCACCAAGTACTAAAAACGGCTTATCGAAAGATAAGCCGTTTTTTTATGCCTTGAGAAAAATAGTGGATCAATGCGATGCCCTCCCATTACAGGAGGCCGGAGAATAACGACCGATCACCGAAAGCAAGGAATGGTAGGGGCAATTATCGCCCCTCGGTCGACTCTGCCTCTGCAATGCCCTGGGCTCGCTGACGGAATTGACTGGGCGCCATGCCTAGTCGCTGTCCGAACGCAGTGGTGAAATTGCAGGCATTGCGGAAACCGACCAGTTCGGCGATGTCCTGGACGCTCATGGAACTCTCGGCCAGCAATTCCTGACCGCGACGCAATCTCGCATCACGAATATAAGAGAACACGGTCAGTCCCAGATGCTCGCGGAATATGCGAGAGAGCCGTTTCTCATGGGTGCCAACCTTTTGTGCAATCTCAGCCAGGGGAGGCATGTCGTCCAGTTGATCCGCAATCAAACGCATCGCCGCGCGTAGAACGATCTCATCACCTTCCAATACTGGCTCTGCCATGCTGCCTTGGCTGGCCGGCCGTTCGCGCCAAGTCAGTTGCAGATGGATGCGGATGCGCGCAAGCACCTCCTCGGGTTCGCAGGATTTCGATATGTAGTCAACCCCGCCTAAAGTCAGCCCTTCCAGACGCTCGACAGGGCGATTTAACGCAGACAAAAAGAGGATGGGTATCTGCCGAGTCGGCGGTGCCTCACGCAGTAGCCGACACAGGCTGAAGCCGTCCATCTGTGGCATGCATACATCCAGAACGATCAAGTCCGGACGCAGTGCCAACGCCCGCTGATAGCCTTGGCCGGCATCGCTGACCACGGAAAGGCGCCAGGGCTGCGCCTTTAGCAGGGTAAGCGTCGCGCGGATATCCACCGGGGCGTCGTCGATAAGGAGAATGTGCGGTAACGGGTCGGGCGACATAACCGCGCGCCCAACCATTGCCGTCTGCTTTTCGTATTGCTCGTCGTCCATTCGCTACATTCTCTTCGTCTGTCATCAAGCGGGAAAGTAAAGACGCCGCAAGCCTTTGGCCCGGATGGCTAAGCCTACTTGGAACCTGGGAAATATCAGGTGCCGCAAGATTCCCGTGCGTCTTGCAGAAATCGCCCTTTATGGAGTTCCCCAGAACATAAAAAAGCCGATTTGATTGATGTTTGTCCGTGCGAACAAATCCATCTAACAAACCAGCGTCCCTGCAGGCGATGTTAATACTTTCTTAAGCTCAAGAGCTTCCTTCCCGGTAACCGTGAAAACTTTTTTTGTTTTTATCCGCTGCAGCAAAAGCGCCATCCGCTATCACAAAGGCCCGGACAAATTTTGGCGGTAATAATACGGCGTTCCTGACTTACATTATCCGATTCCAACTCCTCTTAATTTGATTGCTGTAAAAAGTGAAATGACTAAACAAGCAACGATCATTAGCTTCGTCATGAGTGGAGGGGTTGGCTCACGCCTATGGCCTTTGTCGCGTGAGGACTTCCCGAAGCAGTTTCACAACCTGTCCGGCCAGGGCTCCATGCTTCTGCGGACCGTCAAACGCATGAACGCACGAGAAGGAGACGCCCCTGTCCCGGTCTACCTACTCGCCTCAGAACGTCACGCGAATCGCATCAGCCGAGACCTTAGCGGTGTCGACCTGTCAGGCGGACGGCCGATTTTCGAGCCGGTGGGACGCAATACGGCTGCCGCCATTGTGCTGGCGGCAGAGGTCACGCTGCGCGAGCACGGTGATGATCTGGTTCTCGTCGTGCCGTCCGATCACGAAATCACCACGGATCGCGACTTCTGGAACACGGTGCAAACAGGTGTGGATGCAGCCATGGCCGGTCGTATCGTTGTATTCGGCGTTCAGCCGGACAGGCCTGAAACCGGTTATGGCTATATAGAGGTCGGTCCGCAGAACCGGAACATCCATGACGTTATACGGTTCGTGGAAAAGCCCAATGAGGCGACAGCGATCCAATACCTCGAATCAAAGAATTTCCTTTGGAACTCCGGCATCTTTCTGTTCCGCGCCAGCACGATGCGTGATGCGTTCCGGGCGCATGCGCCGAATATCTGGGACGGCGCCGTGGCAGCGCTCGACAACGCCGCAAGCAATGTCTTGGGTACCTACCTGCCGCGCAACCTCTACGCGGATGTGGAGTCCATTTCTGTCGACTACGCCATTATGGAAAAATCGAAGGACATCGCACTCGTTCCAGCACGCTTTCGCTGGAACGATCTAGGGTCATGGCAATCGCTTCTCGAAGTCAGCTCAACCGACGGCAGCGGTAACGTAATTGTTGGCGATGTCATCGCCATCGATTGTGAGAACAGTTATCTACGCAGCAATGGTCGCCTGCTTTCCGCCATCGGCCTTCGCGATCTCGCAGTTGTGTCGACCGCTGATGCAACATTCGTTGCGCCTGTCGCCGAAAGCCAGAATGTTCGCAAGATCGTCGAACAGCTGGAGAAAACCGGCCGCCTTGAAGCCAAATTCACGCCGGCGCAGGACCGCCTGCCACAGATTGGCGCCTATGAGAGACGAGTCCGCCACTGGTTGTTCGAGGAGACACTGCCACTCTGGTCGACCACTGGTGTTGATCGTCACTACGGCGGCTTTCACGAGGCACTGACGTTCGATGCCACTCCCATCACCAGACCCAAGCGGATGCGCACCACAGCACGGCAGATCTATGCCTTTGCAGTGGCGCATGAAATGGGTTGGGATGGCCCGGCCTTTGAGCTGATAGATCACGGCATACAATTCATCACGGCCAATGGCCGGACGGATCGTGGCGGCTGGATCAAGACCTTCAATCCTGATGGTACGGTGCTCGACGGTACAGAAGATGCCTATGATCAATCTTTCGTGCTCTTGGCACTGGCGCATGCGCATCGGGCCGGTCATCCGCAGGCACTTGGTCTCGCCACCCAAACCTTTGCTTTCCTTGAGAAAAATCTTGCCGACTCCAAGCTTCGCGGCTTCCTGGAAGTGCCAGGGGATACTGGCTTGCGCCGATCCAACCCGCATATGCATTTACTTGAATCGTTCCTTGCATGGTACGACGTGACGGGGGACCGAAATTATCTTCAGCAAGCCGCGCGGGTAGTCGACCTGTTCCGGCAGCACTTTTTCGACACTGAGACATGGACTCTCGGCGAATACTTTACGGAGGACTGGGAGCGCGCACCGGGCGAAAAAGGTGAATGGACGGAGCCGGGACACCATTTTGAATGGGCCTATCTCTTGTCCAATTTCGCTGCGGCGTCCGGCCAGAAAGATGTGATTCGCCACGCACGCAAACTCTATGCCTCAGCCATCGCGAATGGGCTGAACCGCACCACAGGACTTGCCTATGGCGCTGTTTCCCGCCATGGCCTACCGCTTGATACCCATTCGCGCAGCTGGCCCCAAAGCGAGGCTGTAAAGGCGGCTATTGCCCTCGATGGCAATGGCGGACCAGACCTCAAACCGGAAGTCGAGGCACGGGTGGGGCGTCTATTCCGCTGGCATATCGAACAAGCCCCGAAAGGCCTGTGGATTGATGTGATCGATAAAAAGGGCAGGTCAAGGGCCGAAGATGTACCCGCCTCGATTTTCTATCACCTCGTCAGCGCTCTTACGCAATATCTCGACTATGTGGCAAGGACTCAACTGCGACCGCTGAGACAGGCGCCGCCCTCCAACGAGCTCCTCATCAAGGCGGACCATGGGCCATCGCAAGCCGTACGCCCCCTGTCGGCTCCCCACGACCCACCCACCGCACTCGTGGTGCACCCCTGAGCCTGTGCAAGGGAAACCTGGCACTGAGGATATACCGTTCGAAAGAGTCGCTCGCCGTCCAAGGCCAGCTCTGGAGTGTTATGCGGATCCTGCATTTTTATAAGACGTATTGGCCGGAAACTTTTGGCGGTGTCGAACGTTCGATCCATGCTATTGCCAACGGGGCTGCGAACTACGGAATAAAATCCGACGTGCTGTCTCTCAGCAGCAATCCCGAACGCAGCAGCATTGAGTTCAGTGGGCATATGACCCATAAGGCAAAGCTCGATTTTGAATTCGCCTCCACTGGCTTTTCGCGGGAAGTAATCGCGCATTTCCGTGAGTTGGCCGCAAAGGCCGACATCATTCATTATCACTTTCCTTGGCCGATGATGGATTACGTTCACTTGGTCTCCTCTACAGGAAAACCGACAGTAGTCACTTATCATTCAGACATCGTAAAACAGAAATTTTTGCTGCGACTTTATACGCCACTGATGCATCGTTTTTTGTCAAGCGTTGACCGTATTGTCGCCACGTCGCCCCGCTATCTCGAAACAAGCAAGGTCCTGCAACGCTACAAATCAAAGACAACGACGATCCCCCTTGGATTGGATGAGGCCGACTATCCGCCAGCGACGTTGGAAGAGAAAGCAAAGTGGCGTTCACGGTTTCCCGGGTCGTTTTTTCTGTTTGTTGGCGTGCTGCGCTACTACAAGGGACTTCATGTCCTCTTGGAAGCCGCGACAAAGTTTGACTCTGACGTGGTCATCGTAGGAAACGGTCCGATGGAAAGGGACCTGAAGAGACAGGCAGCGACACTTGGACTGAAGAACATACACTTCGTCGGCGCACTGTCTGATCGAGAAAAGGTCGCGCTGCTTGAAGAATGCACGGCATTCGTCTTCCCATCCAATATGCGTTCGGAAGCCTTTGGCCTCTCGTTAATCGAGGCAGCCATGTTCGGCAAGCCGATGATCACCTGCGAAATAGGCACAGGCACCAGTTTCGTGAATCTGAATGAAAAAACCGGCTTGGTGGTCAAGGCGAATGACGTTCAAGCCCTCGCCGATGCCATCAATAGAGTCGCTCATGAGACGAGTGAATCAGAATGCTTTGGGAATGCCGCTCGCCGCCGCTTCGAAGAAAATTTCTCGGGAAATATCATGAGCCGCGCGTACGTAGAGGTATATCAAGACATGGTGTCCGGAGGAAAGCCAAAAGAGTTATCTATACCGGCGTCCCTCCCTCTCTCGCTTCCCGAAAGAGCTTGAATGCTTTGGTTGCCTCATCCCATATGAGGCTGAAAGAAACCATTGATTTGACTGCGCAAGCGCGTTGTCTATCGATTTATCCAACGTGACAGCAATATAGTTGTTTGGAATTTTATGGACTATTTAAAAAACGACCCCGCTGTGAAGCGGCCCGAGCTCCTCATCATTTCCAGTTATCATCGGGCGTGTGGTATTGCGCAGTACGTTGAGTTCTTGGAGATCCCTTTGCGGCAACAAGATGACTTCGATATAAAAATTGCGCCTTTGCCTGTCGACCTTCTCAGGTCCCAATCATCCTATGCAAAACGGGCGGCACGAGCTGAATTCAATGCCATTTTGCAAAATGTCGAGCGCGCGGATATTACCAATATCCAATTCGAACCTGGACTTTTAGGTTTCACACCCAGCCAAATATGGCGCAACCTAAACGCCATAATAAGCAAAAGCAAAAAAGTGATCATCACCTACCATACAGTCCCGCCTCTGGACAGCCCGAGGCTTCACTTCAGTCGGCGTGGCGCAATCGACTATTTGCGGGCATGGCGAGGCAATTACGTATTTAACAGGTTACTTTCAAAAATCCGCAAGACCCCTGAAAAATTTCAGCACATCGTTCAAACCGCACGCGAAGCAAAGAACTTCGCATTGCTCGGAGTTCGCCAAAGTACCATTACGCACCAGCCACTGGCCTTCATCAGCAGGGGCGTTCGGGAGCAAATGGATCACCATGACGCCAAGTTGAAAGTTTCAGAGCAGATGAACATCCACAGCAGCGCCACGTTGATAGGTTGCTTCGGATTTTTGTCACCCTATAAAGGCATCGAAATCGCAATCAAGGCATTGAGCGCGCTATCCGATAAGCACCACTTACTCGTGGTAGGCGGTTTGCATCCCGAGGGAATCGACAAGGGAAGCGTGAAAGCGCCCTATATTCAGAAATTACTCAAATTGATCGAAAAACAGGGATTGAGCAAGCGAGTTCATTTTTGCGGTGCGCTTGATAACGAAGAATTCAACCGAGTCATGTTAGCGTGCAACGCGGTAGTACTGCCCTACGCGGAGGTTGGCCAGACGTCATCAGGACCAGCCGCTCTGGCACTTGACATGGGCCGCCCCTTATATTGTTCCCGCACAAAGTGCTTCGGCGAGCTGAATCGGTACCAGCCCGATGCAGTTTCTTTTTTTGAAATCGGAAATTATATGGAGTTAGCAGAAAAGCTGCTGCTGGCCGACGGTGAAACGCCTAGTCGTATCAGCGCTCGGAAAAAATATCTCGAAAAATACAGCGTCGAGCACCGTTCAGCAAGTTACATAGCTGCTGCCAAGCAGCTGATAATGGAGAACTGAACACGATGCTAAAGCGCAACCAATGGCGATGGATTGAACGTGATTTTTTCGCAGATGTGCGTGTCCTCGTATCGCAGCGAAAACTGGCGTGGCAGCTATATTTGGCGGACATTGCGGAAAACAAACGCAATTCAGGAATGGGGCTCATCGCCCCTTTCATATCGGTATTAATCCACGTCCTCCTGTTGGGCTCAGTGATGGCGCTTGTTTTTAACGAGCCCTTGGTAGAGTTCATACCATTCTTCGCCATATCATTTTCCATCTGGCAAGGCATTTCCATTTTCGTCTCGGATATATCCTACTCAAACGACAAGGCCATGCGTTACATATCGTTCCCCAGTGTTTCGGGCTTCATAAGCAATCTTGCTTCAACTTACGAGTTTACCGTTGCCTTGCTGCTCAAGATTTGCGGATCGTTTGTCATTATTGTCTTTGTGAACCCGGCAATCGTACTCATGGCTAACTATTTAGCTTTCATTCTGGGTCTATTTTTATTGACGCTGGTGTTGTTCACTTGGTCCCTCCCCTTGGCGTACCTCTTCGACAGAGTGAGAATTTTGCGGGGACTTTTGCCACAAATACTATTTGCGACCTATCTATTGACTCCGATTCTATGGTCACCCGATCGCCTTATGTCTCATCGATGGCTTGTGGAATTCAATCCCATTTTTCATCTCATAGAAATCGCGCGGGCTCCTATTATCGATGGCGTTTTCCCCCTAACCTCAATTTTCATCAGCCTCGGTTTGATAGTGATGGGAATTATCATGTCGTATCTCCTTTTTCCGATAAACCGCTGCCTTGTTGTCTACAGATGGATGTCCTAGCATGAAAGCTACAGATACGGTAGTTCGAATTTGTGACGCCACTGTCGAAATTCCTTTGAGGGGAGTCAAACAAGAGGTCGTTGGAAGGGACCCCCGAATTATCCGACGGAAGAACGGGGCCGTCGTATTAAGGGCGTTGGAAAACATATCATTAGAAGTCCGCCGGGGCGAACGCATTGGCATTGTTGGCGGAAACGGTAACGGAAAGACCACGCTTCTCAAACTCATCGGGGGAATGCTACCCGTGGTGTCAGGTTCGGTGGAGGTTCATGGATCTGTACGTACCTTACTCACAATTAGCGCAGGCACAGTCCCCGCCCTGACGGGGAGACAAAATGCCAAGATACGCTATGCCCTTCTTGGGATTAAAAGCATCACGGAGTCGGAATATGTTTCTGACGTTGAGGCTTTTTCAGACATTGGAGCGTTTTTCGACATGCCCTTGGGTACCTACTCCCCAGGTATGTACAGTCGTATTCAATTTGCCATGAGCACGGTAGAGCCGGCGGATATTCTTCTGTTAGACGAATGGATTGGGGTTGCTGATCAAAACTTCCAAAACAAGGCAAACGATCGCCTTGAAAATTATATTCAGAAGAACGAAGGCTTTTTGTTTGCTTCACATAATGAAGAGTTGGTGAAGCGCATGACAAATCGTACCATCCGCCTTGTCAACGGCAGGCTTGAGACGGATCAGGATTTGGAATGACACGTGGCACGCTGCCCGAACCGAAGAAACATTTGAATGCATGTATCTTATGAACTATCCGACGCGAAACGAGGGGAACGATTTGGCCGGCAATAGGATAAAGATGTTAATTAAAGGGATGCGTAACATAGCGAGGATCGCACTGCAGGGGTGGGACGCCATCAACAAGCTAGACCTGTCCCTTCGGAAGATCGATCGAAAACTGAACGAAATTGGTTCGAGCCTTCCCAACGGTCACAGCGTTGCTTATCTGGGTCGTGATCTCTGCCTGGTTAGAACCCGATGGGGAGGATACGTCGTCGTGCCATCCTACAATGTTGACGTGGCGGTAGGAATCATTCGTGACGGTCTGCATGAACCTTGGACAACTCGGCTTGTGCAAGAAACGCTCAAGCTCGGCGACACCTATGTCAACGTGGGGTCAAACTTTGGTTACTACACTAGCCTGGGCGGTTTAATTGTCGGCAACAAGGGCAAGGTGCTCTCATTTGAGGCAAATCCCGCAGTTTTTGCCATTTTGCTAAAAACGATAATGTATGCTGGCATTCCCGATCGAACGACGGTATTCAATCGAGCCGTTTTTCGAGAAACAGGAGAGCATATCCACTTTACCTTTGATTATCAGTTTGCTGGCGGAGGTCATCTTGAACTCAACGCGATAGAACAACCGTCTATGGGAGACCCCTTTTGGTCAAAAGACTCTGTACCGTCTATTCTCGACCGTAACGGCCAATGGTTGCCCGGCAAAGGGATCATGAATAAATTTAATGCCAAGACATTGGCGTTGGACGACGTTATCGGCGAAGGCCCTGTTGACTTACTTCATTGTGATGTCGAAGCAGCTGAGCCCTATGTGATAACGGGCGCAAAAACCATGATAAGAAACTCTCCTCGATTGAAGATCATTTTCGAGTGGTCAAGCTACAGCTTCGACCACGGTACGGACGAATATCGTGAAGCAGTAGATGATATGTGGGCCCTGTTGATTTCTGAAGGTTTTTCTATTCGCAGGCTAATGCCATTTATTCACGCAGATGGAGCCATCGAGCTCTCCGAGCGGCTGACTTACGCAGAGTTCATTGCAGGGGAACATGGCGATTATTTTGCTGAACGATCTTCGCAGCAATGACGGAATGGCCCCCGACGCGCAGCGCAATGCTGTTCACCCAAGACAACAGATAAATCTGTGGCGGGGGATCTAATCCCTCGTCACGATAAGGCGGGCACTGCCTTAGACATGCAGCACTGCACCGACACCCAGTTTCTTTGTTCAGATCCCCCACTGATTTGCACCCCACGCCTCGTATCGCTACAGTCGGCCTCAATATCCCTGGCCCACGGATGGAGCGACACGTGCTTACAGACCTCAAACCGAATCTCAATCGCCTGTCAGCCGTTTCGCTGTTGGCTGTCGCCCTGACGCTCGCCGCCTGTAAGACTCCGCTCTCCTCCACGCCTCCCTTGCCCAGCGCACCGGAGATCGCTTCCGGTTATCGCACCGATCTGCAGACTCGCCATGCGGACAAACACATGGCCGCCGCGGCGAACCCGCTGGCTGCCGAGGCTGGCCGGGAAATATTGCGGCGCGGTGGCTCGGCCATCGACGCAGCGATTGCGATGCAGGCGGTCTTGACGCTGGTGGAGCCGCAGTCTTCCGGCATCGGCGGCGGTGCGTTCATTGTGCTGTGGGACGGCAAGGCAGTGCGCACCTATGACGGCCGCGAAACCGCCCCGGCCGGCGCCAGCGAAACGCTGTTCCTTCAGGCCGACGGCAAACCCATGCCGTTTACCGCCGCGCAGATCGGCGGACGCTCGGTGGGCACGCCGGGCGTGTTGCGGGCGCTGGAGCTGGCCCATCGCAAGCATGGCCGCCTCCCGTGGGCGACATTATTCGAGCCGGCAATTGCGCTGGCGAACCAGGGCTTCAGGATTTCGCCCCGGCTGCACTCGATGATCGCGGCCGATGCTTCGTTGCCAGGCTCGCCCGACATGGCCGCGTATTTCCTGAACGCCGATGGCAGCCCCAAGGCCGCTGGCACATTGCTGAAGAATCCGGCACTGGCTCGTGTCTTCAAACGCATTGCCAGTGAAGGGCCGAATGCCCTGTATGAAGGGCCTGTCGCCGAAGAGATGGTCGCCAAGGTCCAGGGGCACGCCAATCCCGGTAGCCTTTCACTGAAGGATCTCAAGGGTTATGCCGCCCGGGAACGTGCGCCGTTGTGCACCGACTACAAACGCTGGCAAGTCTGCGGCATGGCACCGCCATCGTCGGGTGGAATCGCCGTGGCACAGATTCTCGGGACGTTGGAAAACCTGGAACACCGTGACGCCCGCATGGCCCTCGCACCATTGAAGCCGCACACGTCCGACAAACCCGCCGGCATCGAGCCCGCGCCCGAAGCGGTGCACCTGATCGCTGAGGCTGAACGCCTGGCCTACGCCGACCGCGCCCTGTACGTCGCCGACTCGGACTTTGTTCCGGTGCCGGTCAAAGGACTGGTCGACCCGGGCTACCTGGCCAGCCGCGCCAACCTGATCGGTCCGCGCAGCATGGGCGTTGCCAAGCCCGGGACGCCGCCGGGCATCCAGGTCGCCTACGCGCCGGACCGTTCGCCGCTGCGCATTTCCACCTCGCAAGTGGTGGCGGTGGATGACCAGGGCGGTGCCGTATCGATGACGACCACCGTGGAGTCGGCGTTCGGCTCGCACGTCATGGTCCAGGGTTTCATGCTCAACAACCAGATGACCGACTTCTCCTTCATCCCCGAAGAAAACGGGCAGAAAGTCGCCAACCGCGTCGAACCCGGCAAACGCCCACGCTCGTCCATGGCGCCGACGCTGGTGTTCGATCGCCAGAGCGGCGAATTGCTGGCGGCGGTCGGCTCCCCGGGCGGCTCGCAAATCATCGAGTACGTGGCCAAGTCGGTGATCGGCCTGCTGGACTGGAACCTGGATCCGCAAGCCGCCATCAACCTGCCCAATTTCGGCAGCCGCAACGGCCTGACCGAACTGGAACAAGGGCAATTCAGCCCGGCGCTGATCCAGGCGCTGAAAGACAAAGGCCACGCGGTGAGTGAGATCGACATGACCAGCGGCACCCAGGCGATCGTCCGGGTGCGTGGTGGGCAGGGGAAAGCGTCGCTCGCTGGCGGCGCGGATCCGCGGCGCGAAGGCGAGGCGCTGGGGGATTGAGCGCTCGCCTGTCAGGCTGTAATGCTGTTCACTTAGGTCGTGTAATTACTTGTGGCGAGGGAGCTTGCTCCCGCTCGGCTCTGTAGGAGTTGGAGAAGGCTCGGGCCGCGTTCGGACGATCTTTTGATCTTTCGTTCCAGGCTCGAGGTATCCATCAAAAGATCGCAGCCTCGCTTCGCTCGGCAGCTCCTACAGCTCCTACAGCTCCTACACAGCTCCTACAGCCCCAGTCGCGAGTTCGCTCGGCAGTTTTCTCAAGTCGATAGCTGATTGGCAAACTGACTGACCGCATCCACCACCTTCTTCGCCCCATCCTGAATCTCGACGATGACGCTCCCCGCCTCGGCCGCCAGGGCCAGGCCCTGCTCCGCCTGGTGCTGGCCGTCGGTCATCAGCGCCACGGCGTTGCGGGCCATGTCCTGGTTCTGGCGGACCACGCCGACGATTTCATCGGTGGCCTGGCTGGTACGCGAAGCCAGTTGCCGCACTTCATCGGCCACCACGGCGAAGCCCCGGCCCTGTTCACCGGCCCGAGCGGCCTCGATCGCGGCGTTGAGCGCCAGCAAGTTGGTCTGCTCGGCGATGCCGCTGATGGTCTTGACGATGGTGCCGATCACCAGGGATTGCTCGTTCAGCGCCTCGATGCCTTGGCCGGCAGTCTGCATGTGCCGGGCCAGGTCGCGCATCACATCCACCGCCTGGGTCACGACGGTGGTGCCGCGCTGGGCGCTGTTGTCGGTCTGCAGTGAGGTGCTGTAGGCAATGTTGGCGGCCTCGGCGACGGCTTTTTCCTGGTTGACCTGGTCAGTGATGTTGGTGGCGAACTTCACGACTTTGTAGAGTCGATCATTGGCATCGACCACCGGGTTGTAGGACGCTTCGAGCCACACCTCGCGACCGTTGCTGTCGATACGCTTGAAGCGCCCGGCAACGAACTCACCGCTGTTCAGGCGCTTCCAGAAGTGTTGGTAGGCCGGGCTGTTGTATTCCTCGGGCTCGCAAAACGTACGGTGGTGCTTGCCCTTGATCTGCGCCAGGCTGTAACCCATCGCATTCAGGAAACGGTCGTTGGCGGTCAGGACGTGCCCGCCCAGGTCAAATTCGATCACCGCCGTCGAACGCACCAAGGCCCCAATCAGGTTTTCATGCTCGCGGGAATTCTCGATGGTGCGGGTCAGGTCGTTGGAGTACATCGAGAAATAACGAACTCGCCCATCAGCATTGCGCACCGGCTGAAGGATCGAGCGCAACCAGGCCTCTTTGCCATCGCCTCGCGTCAGGCGCACGGCACCGGAGAAGTGCTCGCCGCGGGTCAGCGCGGTCTTGAAGCGAATCTGGAATTCATTGGACTTCAGGTAGGCCGGCACCAGGTCTTCGATGGATCGACCCATCAGGTCTTGGCTCTTGTAATGCATGTCGTCGAGAAAGTTCTGATTGACCGACTGCACCCGTCCTTCCGCATCCAGGGTCAGGCCGAGCATTTCACGGTCCAGGCTCTCTTTCACTTGCATGAGACTGGAAAGTTCTTGGCGAAGAGCAAGCAGCTCCTGCTTCAGGCGATTGTTAAACATGGCAAGCTCCGGCAGGCAGGAGAATTTCTGCTATTCCATTGCCATCGGCCCGGCGAATTTTTTCTAAAGAGTGCCGCCGGTCGGTCTGGAAAATAATCAGGTCCTGCTCGAACGCGGCCCTGTCTCCCACGGTCATTGGATTGTTCTATTGTTTGCGCCTGACCGCCGATGCTTCGTCGCTCCAGATACCCATAACCATAAAAACCGAGGTGATTGCCGTGACCACCGACATTGAAGACAGCCGTTCCGCCCGCTTCGCGCTGCGCTGTTCCAGTTTTGCCGAGCGCTGGTTCCCTGACTCCTGGGTCTTCGCCGCGCTGGCGGTGCTGGTGGTCGCGCTGGCGACGCAGCTCATCGGCGCCACGCCTACCGCAGCAGCCATGGCCTTTGGCGATGGGTTCTGGAGCCTGATCCCGTTCACCATGCAGATGGCGTTCGTGGTGATCGGCGGTTACGTGGTCGCCAGCTCGCCACCGGCCGTCAAATTGATCGATCGCCTGGCGCGCGTTCCCAAGAATGGCCGCAGTGCCGTGGCCTGGGTCGCGCTGATTTCCATGATCGCGTCGCTGCTCAACTGGGGCTTGTCGCTGGTGTTCGGCGGTTTGCTGGTTCGCGCCCTCGCCCGTCGCGCCGACTTGAAGATGGATTATCGTGCCGCCGGCGCTGCCGCCTATCTGGGCCTTGGGGCAGTATGGGCGTTGGGGTTATCTTCCTCGGCCGCCCAACTGCAGGCCAACCCGGCCAGCCTGCCGCCGTCGATCCTGTCGATTACCGGCGTCATTCCGTTTACCCAGACAATTTTCCTCTGGCAATCCGGCGTCATGCTGCTGGCCTTGATCGTGATCTCGGTGATCATCGCCTATGCCACCGCTCCCGGCCCCAACAGTGCCCGTGATGCCGCCGCTTGCGGGATCGACCCCAGTTTCAGCATGCCGGCGCTGCAACCGCGGACTCGTCCCGGGGAATGGCTGGAGCACAGCCCGCTGCTGACCATCGCCCTGGTGCTGCTGGCCGCCGGCTGGTTGTTCCATGAGTTCTCGACCAAGCCGGCGATCAGTGCCATTTCCGGGCTCAACACCTACAACTTCTTGTTCATCATGCTCGGGGCCTTGCTTCACTGGCGGCCGCGCAGCTTTCTCGACGCGGTCGCCCGGGCAGTGCCGACCACCACGGGCGTGTTGATCCAGTTTCCGCTGTACGGCTCGATCGCCGCGCTGCTGACCACGGTCAAGGGCAGCGATGCCCAGACGCTGGCCCACCATATCTCGACCTTTTTCGTACAGATCGCCTCCCATGACACCTACGCCTTGTTGATGGGCATCTATTCGGCGGTGCTGGGCTTTTTCATTCCTTCCGGCGGCGGCAAGTGGATCATCGAGGCGCCCTATGTGATGCAGGTGGCCAACGACCTCAACTACCACCTGGGCTGGGCGGTGCAGATCTATAACGCCGCCGAAGCCTTGCCGAACCTGATCAACCCGTTCTACATGCTTCCGCTGCTGGGCGTGCTCGGGTTGAAAGCCCGGGACTTGATCGGCTTTTCCTTCGTACAGTTGCTGGTGCATACGCCGTTGGTGCTGGCGCTGCTGTGGGCGCTGGGGACAACGCTGAGCTATCTGCCGCCAGTGATGCCATAAAGCCATAAAAAAGGGCCGATTTTTCCATCGGCCCACTTCTTCTTCGGCTCTGTCTGTTTCAGTATGGATACACCCTGTTTCGAGGGGCCCACGCTGAAAAGGATCTGAGCATGTTCAAACTCGCCGCACTTCCTCTTGCCGCCCTGGCCTTGAGCGCCACCGCCCAAGCCGCTGACATCGACGTCAACCTTGGCAGCACCGAACGCGTCACCCGTCTGTTCGCTTACCCCAACAACTGCAACGTCATTTGCTTCCGCGACTGGACACTGGAGCAGACCGTCGAGCATTACCTGACGCAAAGCGTCCAGCGTGACGGCTACGACGCGGCCAAGGTCAGCGTCAAAAGCGACAACGGCACCGTCTATGCGAATATCAGCGGCGTGCCGAAGAGCTACGGCCAACCGCTGAAGAACCTGCTCGATGCCGGGGACTTGGCGTACAACGGCGCGACCAAACTCAACAACGACCATAAATGGGCCTACAACTGGTACCTGTTCCTGCCCCTGGGCATGGCCCTGGACAACCGCAAGAGTGTCGAACTGCTGCACTTCCCGCCGGATTATTCCCTGACCCAGGCCCAGGATTACCTGGAATCGGCCACCACGGATCGCTGGGCCACGCTGCTGACCGCCAACGGCATTGCCGCCCCCAACACGCCGGCTTACCAAACCATCATCGACATCGCGCCCATCGCAGCGCCGTCCAATGCCGGCAGTACGCTGGCAGGGCTCTACAGTTACTTCAACGATTACCAGACCACCATGGTCAAGCAAGTCACTCAAGGTGCCAAGGGCACGTCGTTGCCAATGGTGGCCTTCGGCGCGCCCGTCCGGGACTGGATCAAGACCCAATACGGCCAGACCGTCGCCGTGCTCGGGCTGGCAACCATCGAGCCCGCTCCGGGCGCCAAGGTCCCGGTCCTGGGCTCCAATCATCCCAGCTATATCTGGTATGCCGCTGATCCGGCAAGCTACGACGGCGACGAAGCCAAGGCAGATGCGGCGGGCTTGAAAGTGATGGGCCAGGACCTGAGCGCCGCCTGCTGGCAGGCCGGCATGGGCAGCAAGCCTGGCACCGACCCGAGCACACTGCTGAACCAGTGCACGCAGACCTGGCAGGTGACGCAAAAGGAAAAGACCTGCGAGTTGTTCTACACCTCGGTGCGTAAGCTGAGCGAAGCGGACGCGGAGAAAAAATGTGAGACGCCGCCGGTCAAGTCGGAACTGCAGCAGCTGAAAGTGCCGATGCCATTGCCTGCCGAAGCCGTATAACGCCCTGGCAAGCCTTCCCGTGCGAGCCGTCGCTCACACGGGAAGGCGCTTACGGCACCTGTCAGAGTCGACAGTAGAAACACTCTGGGGTTTGGAGGAATCTATCAGGGTTCTCAACGACCGCCGGCAGGACGCCTGCGCTGAAAAGTCGAGTGCCTGGCACCGACAAGGACCGTCATGACCCAGTTCAAAGCTGACCGCACTGGCCCAGGGAATCGGGACTGCATTTACCTGCAAACCCAGCTCAGCAGCCACCAGGGCTACCCCTCAGTGTACGATTTCGAAGTGCACCAGACGAAAGATGGGCGCGGCAACGGGATCGTCGCACGCAAGCAGTTCGCGCCCATGACGCGAATGTGCCGGGTTTCGGGACTGTTGGTCAGTCGCCGACGCCTGCATACGTTGCAGGTCCTGCCGAATGTCCACATGTATGACCCACACTTCGCCGGGCTGCTGCTGCATTCATGCAATCCGAATGTCTTCCTGGACATGAGTGAACTTTGGCTATGGTCACTGACCGACATCCGCGAAGGCGATTGCCTGACGATGGACTACGCCAGTACCGAACAGAAGCTGTATCGGCAATTCGCCTGCCGGTGTGGTTCATCCAACTGCCACGGCTGGATCACCGGCTATGACGAATCGCCGAACGAGCAGGGAATGGAATTCCTGCGGCACTGGCGGCGTCGTTGTCATCGCGACTGACGGCTGCCCTCAGGGTGCGTCGACCGGGCGAAGCCGATACTGCGGCGGCAGTTGTTCGAAACCGCTGATCGTCGTATCCAGGCTTTTCCAGCGTCCATCCTTGATCCCGTAGATGCAGCCGTGGATCGACAGGCTTTGTCCCCGATGCCAGGCGTTCTGCACGATGCTGGTGTGGCCCACGTTCGCCACCTGCTGGATCACGTTGAGCTCGCACAAGCGGTCCACGCGCTCTTCTTCGGTGGGCAGCTTGGCCAACGCATCGCGATGTTCGTAGTACAGGTCGCGAATCGAGCGCAGCCAGCCATCGATCAGGCCCAACTGGCGGTCCTGCATCGAGGCACGAACACCGCCGCAGCCGTAGTGGCCCGTCACCAGGATGTGCTTGACCTTGAGCACATCCACCGCGTACTGGATCACCGACAGGCAGTTCAGGTCCGTGTGCAGTACCACGTTGGCAACGTTACGGTGCACGAACAGATCACCCGGCAACATGCCGACGATTTCGTTGGCCGGCACCCGTGCATCGGAACAGCCGATCCACAGGTACTCGGGGGTTTGCTGACGAGCCAGCTTGGCGAAGAAGTCAGGATCCTCCTGCTTGATCGCATCGGCCCAGCGCGCGTTGTTATCAATCAGATCTTGTAATTCATTCATGCTGTCCAGCCTCGATAGAGAGTGCGCAACTGTGACAGACGACCGTCGGTCGAGGTCACGTCGGCGACGCATTGGAATTCCTGGCCGCGCAGCCGGTCGACTCTTAGTAAGGCCCACAGTATGAGGAATTGCCATGAATGATTCACGACGTCCCTTCGATGCGACGCAACCGGAACCTATCGATGACAATGAAGACCGCATGGGCTCGATGCGTGAGCTGGAATTCGACGATGACGAATACGATGCCCGGATCGGTGATGAATTGCCTGAAGATGAGCGCGAGCATCTGCTACCGGAGGAGCGTGTCCGTGAGGCCGGTATGACAGGTGCCTCGATGGATGACCGCCAGCCGACCGACGATGACATGAGCCCGGAAACCCTGATCCATGAAGACGGTGCTCGAGACGCTCAAGAAGCGGGAGAAGACGAGCAGGCCGATTGGGACCTGAGTGTCGTTGGCGAGAATGACATAGGGGGCGGCGACGGGCTGGACGAAGCGGAAATGGCCGATATCGATCCGCTCGATGGCAAGCGTTGACCTGACCCTGTGGGAACTGGCTTGCTCGCGAAAGCGGTGGGTCAGCTTGCATCAATACCGAATGTACCGCCGTCTTCCCGAGCAAGCTCGCTCCCACAGATTTTGGATTTGGTCTCGGATTTGATTACACCGCCAAGCCCCTGTGGGAGCGAGCTTGCTCGCGAAAGCGGTGGGCCAGCTTGCATCAATGCCGAATGTACCGCCGTCTTCGCGAGCAAGCTCGCTCCCACAGACTTTGGATTTGGTCTCGGATTTGATTACACCGCCAAGCCCCTGTGGGAGCGAGCCTGCTCGCGAAAGCGGTGGGCCAGCTTGCATTGATGCCGAATCTACCACCGTCTTCGCGAGCAAGCTCGCTCCCACAGATTTTGGATTTGGTCTCGGATTTGATTACACCGCCAAGCCCCTGTGGGAGCGAGCCTGCTCGCGAAAGCGGTGGGCCAGCTTGCATTGATGCCGAATCTACCACCGTCTTCGCGAGCAAGCTCGCTCCCACAGATTTTGGATTTGGTCTCGGATTTGATTACACCGCCAAGCCCCTGTGGGAGCGAGCCTGCTCGCGAAAGCGGTGGGCCAGCTTGCATTGATGCCGAATCTACCACCGTCTTCGCGAGCAAGCTCGCTCCCACAGATTTTGGATTTGGTCTCGGATTTGATTACACCGCCAAGCCCCTGTGGGAGCGAGCTTGCTCGCGATAGCGGTGGGCCAGCTTGCATCAATGCCGAATGTACCGCCGTCTTCGCGAGCAAGCTCGCTCCCACAGATTTTGGATTTGGTCTCGGATTTGATTACACCGCCAAGCCCCTGTGGGAGCGAGCTTGCTCGCGATAGCGGTGGGCCAGCTTGCATCAATGCCGAATGTACCGCCGTCTTCGCGAGCAAGCTCGCTCCCACAGACTTTGGATTTGGTCTCGGATTTGATTACACCGCCAAGCCCCTGTGGGAGCGAGCTTGCTCGCGAAAGCGGTGGGCCAGCTTGCATCAATGCCGAATGTACCGCCGTCTTCGCGAGCAAGCTCGCTCCCACAGATTTTGGATTTGGTCTCGGATTTGATTACACCGCCAAGCCCCTGTGGGAGCCTGCTCGCGATAGCGGTGGGTCAGCTTGCATCAATGCCGAATGTACCGCCGTCTTCGCGAGCAAGCTCGCTCCCACAGATTTTGGATTTGGTCTCGGATTTGATTACACCGCCAAGCCCCTGTGGGAGCGAGCTTGCTCGCGAAAGCGGTGGATCCGTTTGCCGCTGTCTTCGCGAGCAGGCTCGCTCCCAAGGGTCGTGGCCATTCAGTCCACTAACGTGCACGCCATGACCACCGCATCCTCTCGCCCGCCCACAGCCGGGTAATAATCCCGGCGCCGGCCCACTTCATTGAAGCCATAGCGCTCATAGAGCCGGAACGCCGTGCGGTTGCTGTCGCGCACTTCCAGGAAGCACTCACGCGCCTCAGCCTTGTAGGCTATCGACATGAGGTGTTCCAACAGCCGCAGGCCAAGGCCTCGCCCTTGATTTTCCGGTTTGACCGTGATGTTGAGCAGGTGTGCCTCATCCAGAATGATCTGCACCACGCCGTGGCCGACCTGCTGCTCGCCTTCGAACATCAGCCAGATCTGGTATTTGCCCAGCCCATCAAGAAATATTCCCCGGGTCCAGGGGTGGCTGTAGGCCGCGTATTCAATCTTCAGCACAGCGTCGAGGTCCGCCTCGGTCATCGGGCGGAACGATACAGCGTCACTCATTCGATTCTTTCCAGCGCGCCATCAGCCGGCGCATCGCTTGCCAGACGTCAGCCTTGTGCTGTGGCGTTTCCATTAACAGTTCCAGCCCGGGCAACGCCCAGGCCGAGCCCAGGCCTTCGACCTGCAGTTCGCGGTTGAACGCCTCGGCATCCGCCTCGCCGGCAAACTTCACCGCCGGCAAGCCGATCAGCCACAGGCACACGCAGGGCTCGTCTTCGAGCCGCGCCGAAACGAATCCCTGGACGAAATCCCGCGCCGCCTCAGGCCCCTGATCCATCGTGCCCCGTGACAACAGCGGCCAGCGCACCGGTTCACCGATGATCTGCGGGCTGTCCGGCAGGCCGGCTGCGCGAAGCATGTCCTTGAGCAGCAGGTAAGCAGGATCGCGGCTTTGGAACGGATCACCTGTGGGTAACTCCACCAGCAACAGGCAGCGCCCGGCGCGCAGCAACTGCAGGGCGAAGCGCGGCGGCGGTACGTGGGCAACCTTGACCGGGGCCGGCGTTTCGTCGGCCTCTTCTACCGGTTTGGCATTCGTACGGGTCGAGGCCAGGCTCGGACGCGGGACTTCGATTTTCGGCCGCTCGGCGACAGGCGCAGCCGGTTCGGCAACGGTCTTGGCCGCCGGCGCCACTGGTGCCGGCGCGATCTCTACCGGCTCAGGCGCTTCCAACAGCTCAGGCCGCGACGGGGCGGCAAAGGGCAATTCGGTACGCGGCAGCCAGTTGACCACCTGCATGGCGGTCAGATAGGCGCGGCGGCGGGACTCGATAAGCAAGGGTCGGCCACTTGTGGATAACTGAAAGTGGCAGCGATTCTACCGCCCTTCGGCGCGGATCGCTTCCCTGTCGCTTGATTAGTTGTTCAATACACGACGACAGTCCGTCCAAGGGGTGAATCGCAACCGGTCCGATGCAGTACAATCGCCGCTTTTAATTGCCAACCCGACGGCCATTGCGATGATCGAACCCAAGCGCGTCTTGCGCGCCCTCGCTGAACACTGGGCATTGCTGGAACCTTTGTGCGAGCACTTCGACCAGGGCACCCTGAGCCTCAACGAATTGCGTTCACAGCTGGCCGCCCAACAATTGGACAGCACGCCCCAGGACATCACCCACCTGCTGGACGTGTGGATCCGCCTGGACATCCTCGTACCGGTGGCAAAAAGCCCGAACCGCTTCGAGCTCAACGCCCAGATCCACGACTTTCTCGCCTACCTGCGCCGCGAGCACCGCCTGGGCCTGTGCCTGGAGATCGAAGCCTACCTGCGCCACCTCGAGCGCCTGGCCGGCTATATCCAGGACGCCTTTGATGTGCGCGACGGCAACGACCTGGCCCGCCAGTTGCGCCTGCTGGACATGCGCGTACGCGACGTCCTCAAGAAACTCGCCAACGACGAACAGGCGTTGGTCGCCGTCGCCGAACGGGCCAAGACCAGCGACCGGCAGATCCCGCTGCGCCAGCGCTACGCGGAAGTGCTGGCAACGTGGGATGAGTACGTCGAGCCGATGATCCAATTGGTGAACGCTGACGGTGCGTTCGAGCAAGGTGTGCGCAAGGTCGAGAACGTGCTGTTGCGCATGCTCACCGAACAGCAGCGCCTCGGTCACCTGGTGGACGACGACATGCTGCTGCGCACCCACGCGCGCATCCTGGAGATGCAGACCAGCGCCCAGCTGACCTTGCGCCACGCCCGGGAATTGCTCCTGCCACTGCGCGAGGAGGCTCGCCGCCACAACGCCGTAACCCGTGGTGCCGCCCTGGCCCTGGCCGCCATTCGTCGCAAGGGCATCGATGCCGTGCCACAAGCCGCCATGCCACTGTTCACCCGGCCGCAAAGTACGTTTTTGGGCAGCGCCAGCCAGGTCGAAGCCTATGTCTATGCCCTGGCCCGTTTCGAACCGAAACCGGCGCGCTTCCCCAAATCCCACAAGACTCACAAGGGCGGCGATGCGCCGCGTGCGCCGCGCACCGTGCGCGAAATGGTCGAGCGCTGCGAAGACGCCCTGCCAATGCCGGACCTGATGACGTGGCTGCTGGAGCAGGAACCGGACGGCGCCACCGACGAATTGCTGTACTGGTTCTCGCGCCTGTCGCGGGAAAAACGCTTCAAGCGCGAGCGTCTGGAACGTCGCGACTACCACACTCACGAGCATCAGGTCAGCCTGCGCTCCTTCGCCCTGCTCTCGGCCGGCGACACCGCCGCCGAGGATTCTGCGAGCATCCCCCATGCATCTTGATCTATCCGAACTGTCCCAGCTGGCGCCGATCTTCCGCGAGCTGTTCAAGGGCTACCACGTCAGCCGCCGCGACCCGGAACTGTACGCCCAACTGTCGAACTTCCAGGACCAGTACCGCACGCTGTTCAAGGCCTTGGGCTTCGAACTGGTGTGCGACACCCGTGGTTTCTATTACTTCGTGCCGGACCTCGCCGCCGCCGCGGTGAACAAGACCGCCCAGCGCCTGGCCCTGTTCACCTTCATCCTCGTCGAGCACCTGGCCGACCAAGGCCGCGACCCGATCGCCGTGCTCGACGGTGGCAGCCTGGGCCGCGATGAGCTGCCGTCGTTGCTGGAAAAATACCGCGACCTGTTCATCCAGGCCGAAGTACAGACCCAGGAAGAACTGGAAGAGAAAATCATGCGGCGCATGACCCAACTGGGTTTTGCCAGCGAAGAGAACGGCGTGTACCGCTTCCTGCCGCCGATGCATCGCTTCCTCGACGTCTGCCTGTCGGTCCAGCAGGACCGCGACCTGGCCGCCAGCCTGCATAGCGTGTTGCCGCTACCGGCGCCGGTCCTCATCGACGAAGACAGCGATGAGAAACTGCTACAGACCGATGACCCGCTGGACCTCAGCGAGTTCGACGGCGAAGAAGAAAGCGAAGAAGACGCACTGGCCCGGGCCATTGCCGAAGAACAGGAGACCGACGCATGAGCAAGGAACGCTACGGCATCCGCCGCTTTGCCCTTTTGAACACCGCCGGCTACAGCCTCGGCTTGTTCCCCCTGGAAGAACCGCTGTCGGTGTACGGCGCGAACAACCTGGGTAAATCCGCCTCGATCAACGCCTTGCAGTTCCCGATCCTGGCGCGCATGTCGGACATGAGTTTCGGCAAGTACAGCCTGGAACAATCCCGGCGCTTCTACTTTGCCTCGGACACCAGCTACATCCTCGTGGAAGTCGCCCTGCCCCATGGCCCGCATGTGATTGGCGTGGTCGGTCGCGGCCCTGGTGGCGGTTTCGGTCATCAGTTCTTTGCCTATGCCGGCAAACTGGACCTGGCCCATTACCAGAAGAACGACACCTGCCTGCGGCAGAAAGAGCTGTTCACCAACCTGGAACGCGAAGGCCTGAAAGCCTACGAACTCAAGCCGGATGAGCTGCGTCGCCTGCTGGTCGGTGGTCACACCTCGATCCCACTGGACCTGACGCTGATCCCGCTGCGCTCCACCAGCGAGCAAAGCCTCAAGACGTTCCGCGCACTGTTCATCAACCTGCTGCACATGCGTGAAATCACCGCGGCCAAACTCAAGCAACTGTTCCTCGATGCGTTCGAGCACAGCCTGCGCTCGGGCAGCGTGGACTACATCGCCGCGTGCGAAGAAGCCTTCCGCGACGTACGACGCATGGAGCAGGACTACAACTCCCTGGTAGCGGCCGGTCCGCTGGTGGAAGCCCTGGCCAATGGCGTGAAGCAGCGCGATATCCTGCGGGGCAAATTGCATCGCCTCTCGCCGTTGCTCGACTCTTTGCTGGGCACCTGGTCGGACTATGCCAGCGCGCGCAAGGAAGAGCTGACCATCCAGGCCGAGCATTACCGCAACGAGCAGGATTCGCTGCAGAACGACCAACGCGGCGGCACTCAGGAGCTGATGCGCCTGGAGCGGGAAATCAGCGGCATCCAGCGCTGGATCGGCGAGTTGTCGGTGCTCAAGAACCGCTTTGCCCTGGTGGATGACGTCAAGGTCCTGGAGCAGCAACTGCTCGCCGCCAAAGACGCCCACGACGAACTGGCCGGCGCCCTGGCCCAGTCCCGGCAGTTCAGCGCCGAAGACTTGGAAGAGCGTCTGCGGGACCTGGAAAAACGCCTGAAGTCGGTCAAGCAGCAACTCGATCATGCCGACAACAACAGCTACGCCCGTCTGCGAGAAGAATTCTCCCAGCAGGACGTGGAACGCCTGATGCGCCTGTTCAACAGCGCCCTGTTCAGCCTGCCGTTGGGCGAACACGGCATCGCGCTGGACGAGAACGGCGAGTGGGTCAAATCCATGGAGCTGATCCTCGACGGTTTCAAGGGCGAGCGTTTCGAAGTGCCGGGCCTGTCCATCGACCTGTCCCACATCGAGCCTCCCGCCCTGCAAGCCCTGGCCGACCGCGCTGCGCTGCGTGACCAGAAAGAGCGTTTGGAAAAAGAGCTCAAGCAGCTCAAGACCCAGCAAGCCGTGGCCGCCGACCGCGCCGCGAGCAAAACCCAGACCGAGGCGCTGTACCAGCAGGTCCTCGATGCGCAGAAAGCCCTGGAGGATTTCCGTCGCACCCAGACCTTGAGCGCCGAAGAAGGGGAAAAGCTCGAGCAACTGGCGCAGATGGAAGCCGCCCAGGACGAGCTCAAGCGCTCCAGCGATGCCTTCACCGAGCGCGTCCAGCAGTTGTCCGCCAAGCTGCAACTGGTCGGCCGGCAGATCGCCGACATGGAAGCCAAGCAACGCACCCTCGACGATGCCCTGCGCCGTCGTCAGTTGCTGCCAGCGGACCTGCCGTTCGGCACGCCGTTCATGGACCCGGTCGACGACTCCATGGACAATCTGCTACCGCTGCTCAACGACTATCAGGACAGCTGGCAAGGCCTGTTGCGCGTCGACGGCCAGATCGAAGCGCTGTACGCCCAGGTGCGCCTCAAGGGCGTGGCCAAGTTCGACAGCGAAGACGACATGGAGCGGCGCCTGCAACTGCTGATCAACGCCTATGCCCACCGCACCGACGAAGCCCTGACCTTGGGCAAGGCACGCCGTGCGGCGGTGACCGACATCGCCCGGACCCTGCGCAACATCCGCAGCGACTACGACAGCCTCGAGCATCAACTGGCGCTGTTCAACCGCGAGATCAACAAGCGCCAGGTATCCAACCTGCAGAGCTTCCGCATCGTCCTGGCGCCGAACAAGGAAGCGCTCAAGCACATCGACCAGATCATCCACAGCGCCGGCCAGTACGAGGAAGGCGAGACCTTGTCGGTGTTCGACCTCAGCCAGAGCGCCGAGCAGGACAACAAGAACGAAGAAGCCAAGGAATACCTGGCGCGGCTGGTGGCGGCGAACCACAACCAGCTCGGCCTCAAGGACCTGTTCGAACTGGCGTTCGAGATCACCAAGGTCAACGGCCAGCCGGTGATCCACACCGACATCGACGGCGCGGCGTCCAACGGTACCACCATGACCATCAAGGCGCTGACCAACATGTACTTGTTGCTGCACCTGATGGACCGCGAACAAGCCGGTCGCGTGCGCCTGCCGTATTACCTGGACGAAGCGGCGGACATCGACGAGAAGAACCAGGCGGCACTATTGGAGACCAGCCTGCAGTTGGGCTTCGTGCCGATTCTGGCGAGCGTGAAGCCGCAGGTCTGCGCCAGTGTCGCCATCGACCTGGAAGGCGGCAGCGGCCCGAACGGCATCTACATCGATGAGGCGGACTGGAAATACATCCGTCGTCACGATGCGGTGAAAGCTACGGTGAATGTACAGGCCGATGAGCCGGAGCTGAATGCGGTTTGAAGTGATTAGCTGGATATGAAAAAGGCCGCGATCCAATGGATCGCGGCCTTTTTTGTTATCGCCACAGGTATCACATCCAATCAGCTTACTTGCCGAGACTGATCTTCGGCGCCCAGGTCAGCCATTCATCTTCGAACTTGTCGAACAGCGGGAACGTCTGCTCCGGCCTCGCCGGGTTACCCATCCGCTCGCCATCCGGCGTCGCAAAAGCAATACCGCCCTGGATCAGTGTCTCCAACGACTCGGTCCGCACCGTCGCGCCCTTGAACAGGCCGAAATCCAGGCCGAAGCCGCTGCTGTTCCAGAAGCGCGTACCGCTACGCACCAGTGGCGCGTACTTGGGTTCTATCAGGATGTGGATAAGCACCCGATCCGCCGTCTGGCCCAACTCGTAGCCCGTCACTTTGCCTACCGTAATCTCGCGGTAAGTCACCGGCACGCCAATCTTCAACGAACCCCGTCGAGCAGCACTCAACACCAGGCTCAAGCCGGCCTCAGGGATGGCACTTTCGGGTGGTTCGGCCAAGGCTACGAAGTTTTTCTGCGGTCCGAGGTTTTTCACGGCAGGCTGCACTTCGATGTACTGGCCGGTCACCAGGGTTTCCAGGTTCGAGGTTTTCATCAAACCCAACTCCGGCTTGACCACCCAGAACTGAGTCCCGGTGCGGGCGATACGCTCAGGCACTTCGGTGATGCGTGCGGTGACCAGCACCGACTGCATGTCGGCGCTCAGGTCCACGCCTTCAATCTTGCCCACATCCAATCCCTTGAACCGGATCGGTGTACCGCTGCGCAACCCGTCGGCGCGATCGACCTTGATCGTCACGACGGTGCCCCTTTGCTGCGCGGCTTCGCGGTCCGCATGCAAGCGGAACCGCGGGATGCGCCTTTTCAACGGCACGTTCGGCTCCGGTGTTTCGAAAGCGATGCCACCGGCCATCAAGCTTTGCAGCGATTCGCTCTTGACCTGGATCCCGCCCGTCAAACCACCCGTGAGCGTGACGCCGCTGGCATTCCAGAATCGCGTCGAGCCGTTGACCAATCCTTCATATTCTTTCTCGATATGCACGCCGATGATCAGTTGTTTCTTCTTCCGGGAAAACTGATAGCTCTGCACCGATCCGACCTTGACCTGCTTGTAGAGAATCGGACTCCCGACCTCCAGCGAACCGAGGTTCTCGGTCAACAGGACCAGATGCAGCCCGGGTGATCGCAGATCCAGCGGCGGCGCCTTCGCCCTGGCCTCAAACTCGCGCTGAGGGGCGCCGCCCTTGTCGCCGGGTCGCACCGCGATGTAGTTACCTTTCACCAGCGCTTCCAGGCCTGTGATACCCGCCAGGGAAATCGACGGCTTGACCACCCAGAACTGAGCACCGGCCACCAGGTAATCTTCGGCCAATGGATCGAGCGTCAGCTCTGCGCTGGCACTGGCCAGGTCAGGATCGACTTTCAACGTCTTCAGGCTACCGACCTGGATGCCCTTGTACATCACTGGTGTCCGGCCAGCCTGCAACCCTTCGAAGTCACTGAGCTTGACCTTGACGCGGATCCCGGCAGCGGCCGCATCGAAATCCTCGTACAGGCGAAACGGCAGGCTTGGATCAGTGGGAGGGCTGTCCTTGCGGTTCTCCGGCGTGGCGAACGCGATACCCCCGGCGACAATGCTGGCCAAGGATTCACTGCGTACCTTGACCCCCGAGAGGTTGGCATCGATGCTGATGCCGCTGGCATTCCAGAACCGCGTGTGTTTGCGGACCAGGCTGGCATAGGTCGGCTCGATAAAGACCTTGATCTCTACAGTGCGTTGATCCTCGGACAGTGAGTAACTTTTCACCTGGCCGACTTGGATCTGCTTGTAAAAAACCGGACTGCCACGGTCCAGCGAGCCCAGCCGATCAGCTTTGATCGTCAAGTGCAAACCCGGTTTGGCGTCCGACAACGGTGGCTCTTCGGCCAAAGCCTTGAACTTGCGGGTCGATTCACCTTCCCCAGGACTGATCGCAACATAGTTGCCTGAAACCAGCGTCTCCAGTCCGGTAATCCCCGCAAGCGTCACGCTTGGCTTGACCAGCCAGAAACGGGTGCCGGTCTTGAGGTACTGCTCGACATCCTTGTTCATCTCGATGGTTGCGATGACGCCTTTCGAGTTGCCTTCATCGTCGAGTGTGAGGTTTTTCACTTTGCCGACCGTCATGCCTTTGTAGACGATTTCGGTCTTGTTGACCTGAATACCTTCACCGCTTTCAAAACGCACATTGATTTCGATACCGGTATCGTTGTAAGCCCGCCAGCCGAGCCAGCCGCCGATGATCAAGGCGATCAGTGGCAATACCCAGATGGCCGACCAGTTCGAAGCCGGTCGGGTTTTAGCGGTAGGCAAATCATTCATGGTCGTCATCCGACTCCGTGTTATCCCAAATCAGTCGGGGATCAAAAGTTACTGCGGCAATCATTGTCAGAATCACTACGCTGGCAAAAGCAATGGCACCGAGACCGGCTTCGACACTGGCCAACCTCCCGAAATTCACCACTGCCACCAGGATGGCAATCACGAAAATATCCAACATCGACCAGCGGCCGATGAACTCGATAAAACGGTACATGAGGATGCGCTGGCGCGCGGACATGGGTTGGTGACGTTGCACGGAAAAAAGCAACAAGGCGATACCCACAAGCTTGAAGGTGGGCACAACAATGCTCGCAACAAACACCACCGCAGCAATCGGGATCATGCCGTGCTGAACCAGTTCGATGACCCCGGACATGATGGTGCTAGGCGCACCTTGGCCCAATGAGTTGATCGTCATGATCGGCAGGACATTGGCTGGAATGTAGATGATCGCTGCCGTGATCAATAGCGCCCAGGTCCGCATCAGACTGTTTGGTCGACGAGGGTGGATTCGGGCACCGCAACGGGCGCAAGTCTGTTTACCGGCATCCGCTTCCTGTCGATTCAATTCATGACACTCAGTGCAAATCAGGATGCCTGCATCAATTGCTCGCATGGGTATCCCCTCCTGACAATGCCTGCCAGATCTGATGCGGTGACATCACCACCTCCAGCCAGACCTGAACCAGCAACAAGCTGACAAAACACACCAGGCCCAGCCCCACGGTAATCGCCGCCATATCCGCCAGCTTGACGATGGCAACCAGCACCCCCATGAGATACACCTCGAGCATCCCCCAATCTCTGAGATGGTGATAAATGCGATACAGCAACAAGCCGTAGCTTCGTCCGATGTTCCAGCGAATGGTCAGCAGAACAACCAATTGACAGAGCAACTTGAGCAGTGGAATAGCCATGCTGCAGAGGAAAACCACCACCGCTACGCCCTGCATCCCTGTATCGAACAGACCGACCACGCCGCTCCAAACGGTGTCCTGGGAGGATTGTCCGAGTAAATTGAGCTGCATGATGGGTAGGAAATTTGCCGGTACGAACAGCAGCAGCGCAGCGATAACCAGAGCGAGACTGCGTTCCACTACATTGTGCCGGTGAGCGTAGAGCTCATATCCACAGCGAGGGCATTCGGCTCTTTCACCATGGGCCAGCTTAGGCTTGCGCATCAACAGATCGCATTCATGACACGCGACCAGATCGTTCAGGGGCAGATCTGACAACCTATCAACGTCTGACGAATCGGGCATAAAGCGCTCTGGCTCAACTAAGGTGCGGCTATTCTAGTGCTCCAGCTCGAAAATAACTGTGCAAATTTATTACGAGCTTTCGCAGGCTTTTATAACGAGCAAAACAAAACCCCTACCTGCGTCAGCAGATAGGGGTTTCGGAATTTAATCTTGACGATGACCTACTCTCACATGGGGAAACCCCACACTACCATCGGCGATGCATCGTTTCACTTCTGAGTTCGGGATGGGATCAGGTGGTTCCAATGCTCTATGGTCGTCAAGAAATTCGGTAGCCAGCGCGTGCCTTGCGGTCACGTTCCAGCGAATGGGTATGCGATAGTTTGTGGGTTTTGACTCGAACTTTCGGTTCATCTCGTCTTCACACACCGCAATCTGGTCTCTTTCGAGTCTACAGATTGCTTGGGTGTTATATGGTCAAGCCTCACGGGCAATTAGTACAGGTTAGCTCAACGCCTCACAGCGCTTACACACCCTGCCTATCAACGTCGTAGTCTTCGACGGCCCTTCAGGGGACTCAAGGTCCCAGTGAGATCTCATCTTGAGGCAAGTTTCCCGCTTAGATGCTTTCAGCGGTTATCTTTTCCGAACATAGCTACCCGGCAATGCCACTGGCGTGACAACCGGAACACCAGAGGTTCGTCCACTCCGGTCCTCTCGTACTAGGAGCAGCCCCTCTCAAATCTCAAACGTCCACGGCAGATAGGGACCGAACTGTCTCACGACGTTCTAAACCCAGCTCGCGTACCACTTTAAATGGCGAACAGCCATACCCTTGGGACCGGCTTCAGCCCCAGGATGTGATGAGCCGACATCGAGGTGCCAAACACCGCCGTCGATATGAACTCTTGGGCGGTATCAGCCTGTTATCCCCGGAGTACCTTTTATCCGTTGAGCGATGGCCCTTCCATACAGAACCACCGGATCACTAAGACCTACTTTCGTACCTGCTCGACGTGTCTGTCTCGCAGTCAAGCGCGCTTTTGCCTTTATACTCTACGACCGATTTCCGACCGGTCTGAGCGCACCTTCGTACTCCTCCGTTACTCTTTAGGAGGAGACCGCCCCAGTCAAACTACCCACCATACACTGTCCTCGATCCGGATAACGGACCTGAGTTAGAACCTCAAAGTTGCCAGGGTGGTATTTCAAGGATGGCTCCACGCAGACTGGCGTCCACGCTTCAAAGCCTCCCACCTATCCTACACAAGCAAATTCAAAGTCCAGTGCAAAGCTATAGTAAAGGTTCACGGGGTCTTTCCGTCTAGCCGCGGATACACTGCATCTTCACAGCGATTTCAATTTCACTGAGTCTCGGGTGGAGACAGCGCCGCCATCGTTACGCCATTCGTGCAGGTCGGAACTTACCCGACAAGGAATTTCGCTACCTTAGGACCGTTATAGTTACGGCCGCCGTTTACCGGGGCTTCGATCAAGAGCTTCGCGTTAGCTAACCCCATCAATTAACCTTCCGGCACCGGGCAGGCGTCACACCCTATACGTCCACTTTCGTGTTTGCAGAGTGCTGTGTTTTTAATAAACAGTCGCAGCGGCCTGGTATCTTCGACCGGCGTGGGCTTACGCAGCAAGTGCTTCACCCTCACCGGCGCACCTTCTCCCGAAGTTACGGTGCCATTTTGCCTAGTTCCTTCACCCGAGTTCTCTCAAGCGCCTTGGTATTCTCTACCCAACCACCTGTGTCGGTTTGGGGTACGGTTCCTGGTTACCTGAAGCTTAGAAGCTTTTCTTGGAAGCATGGCATCAACCACTTCGTCACCCAAAGGGTAACTCGTCATCAGCTCTCGGCCTTGAGATCCCGGATTTACCTAAGATCCCAGCCTACCACCTTAAACTTGGACAACCAACGCCAAGCTGGCCTAGCCTTCTCCGTCCCTCCATCGCAATAACCAGAAGTACAGGAATATTAACCTGTTTTCCATCGACTACGCTTTTCAGCCTCGCCTTAGGGACCGACTAACCCTGCGTCGATTAACGTTGCGCAGGAAACCTTGGTCTTTCGGCGTGGGTGTTTTTCACACCCATTGTCGTTACTCATGTCAGCATTCGCACTTCTGATACCTCCAGCAAGCTTCTCAACTCACCTTCACAGGCTTACAGAACGCTCCTCTACCGCATCACTTACGTGATACCCGTAGCTTCGGTGTATGGTTTGAGCCCCGTTACATCTTCCGCGCAGGCCG